>NZ_JAPELQ010000001.1:0-4809341 GCF_026343635.1 Streptomyces sp. NBC_00038 | reverse complement strand
CCGACGTGACCGGCTCCCTCGTGGTCACCGACCCGGCCGGACAGCGCGCCCTGTGGCGGCTGCGCGAGGACGCCAGCGGCACGGCGACCCGGATGCCGGACGGCAGCGAGGCCTGGCCCGGCTGGGAGGACTGCGCGGTGCCGCCGGCCCGGCTCGGACCGTATCTCCGCGACTTCCGGGCCCTGTTGACGGCCCACGGGCTGCGCGGCACACCGTACGGGCACTTCGGCGACGGCTGCATCCACGTACGCATCGACTTCGACCTGATGACGGGTGACGGCATCGGCCGCTTCCGGCGCTTCTCGGAGGAGCTCGCGGAGGTCGTCGTGTCCCACGGGGGCTCCCTGTCCGGCGAGCACGGGGACGGGCAGGCGCGGGCGGAGCTGCTCCCCAAGATGTACGGCGAGGAGATGGTCGGGCTCTTCGAGCGGGTCAAGGGCGTCTGGGACCCGGACGACCTGCTCAACCCCGGGATGCTGGTGCGGCCGCACCGGCTGGACGAGAACCTGCGGTTCGCGGTGCTGCCGAAGGAACCGGTGGACGTGGCCTTCGGGTATCCGGCGGACGGCGGGGACTTCTCGGCGGCGGTGCGCAGGTGTGTGGGGGTCGCCAAGTGCCGTACTCCGGTGGGGTCTTCGGCGGACGTCATGTGTCCGTCGTTCCGGGCCACCGGCGAGGAGGAGCACTCCACTCGGGGGCGGGCGCGGCTGCTGCACGAGATGCTCGCGGGCGAGGTCGTGACCGGCGGATGGCGTTCGACGGAGGTCCGCGACGCGCTGGACCTCTGCCTCTCCTGCAAGGGATGCAGGTCCGACTGCCCGGTCGGCGTCGACATGGCCACGTACAAGGCGGAGTTCCTCCACCACCACTACGAGGGGCGGCGGCGCCCCGCTGCCCACTACGCCATGGGGTGGCTGCCGCTCTGGCTCGGGCTCGTCGCCCGGACCCGTACGGCGCGGGCCGTCAACTACCTTGCTTCCGTACGGCCGTTGGCGGCGCTGGCCAAGAAGGTGGGCGGGATCGCGCCCGAACGGGGGCTTCCGGTGGTGGCCCGGGAGACCTTCAGCCGGTGGTGGGCGCGGAGGTTCCGGGCGCGGGTGCGGGGGTTCGTGCGGGATGTGAAGCGGGGGGTGCGGGGGCCGTTTCCGGGGTTTGGTTCCGGGGCCGGAGCCGGCTCGGGCTTCGGCTCCTCCGGCGAGGTCGTCGTCCTGTGGCCGGACACCTTCACCGAGCACCTCTCACCGTCCGTGGGCCGGGCCGCCGTACACGTCCTGGAGGCGGCGGGGCTGACGGTACTGCTGCCGCCGACGAAGGAGATGAGGTTCACGCCGGCGGGCGAGGGGGTGGGGGCGAGGGTGCCCAACGGGCCGATCGGGGACGGGACGTCACGTGGCCCGATCGGGGACGGCGTGACGAAGGGACCCATCGGTTTCGGCGCGTTCCTGCCGCGTCGCCGCCACCGCGTCTGCTGCGGCCTGACGTACGTCTCGACGGGCCAACTCGACCGCGCCCGCACCGTGATGCGCCGCACGCTGGACCTGATGGAGCCCTACGTGGAGATGGGCACCCCGGTCGTCGTCCTGGAACCGAGCTGCGCCGCCGCCCTCCGCACCGACCTGCCCGAGCTGCTGCACGACGACCCGCGAGCGGCGCGTCTGGCGGCGACGGTGACCACGTTCGCGGAAGCCCTGGAACGGCACGCCCCGCACTGGACCCCGCCCCGGCTGGACCGCCCGGCCGTCGGTCAGACCCACTGCCACCAGCACGCGGTCCTGGGCGACGCCGCCGACCGCCGCCTGCGCGAGGCAGCGGGTCTCACCGGCCCCCTCGCGAGCGGCTGCTGCGGCCTCGCCGGCAACTTCGGCTTCGAGAAGGGCCACTACGAGGTCTCGACGGCCTGCGCCGAGGAACAACTGCTCCCGGCCGTACGGGCGGCCACGGACGACACGGTGGTCCTGGCGGACGGCTTCTCCTGCCGCACGCAGCTGGAGCAGTTGGCGGGGACGAGGGGGAGGCATCTGGCGGAGGTGCTGGCGGAGGGGTTGAACGGAGCGTCTACGCGATAGGCGAACAGCGGGGCGGAGGCGGTGTGCGCGACGCGCTGGAAGCCGTCCTGGCCGAACCGGACGTTGCCGTCGACCCGCCGTAGCGCGTCGGGCACCGCGTCCGGGCGGCGGTGCTGTGTCAGCCGAGTGCGCGGTCGAGGTTGAAGGCGGCGCTGATCAGCGAGAGGTGGGTGAAGGCCTGGGGGAAGTTGCCGAGTTGTTCGCCGGTCGGGCCGATCTCCTCGGCGTACAGGCCGAGGTGGTTGGCGTAGGTGAGCATTTTCTCGAAAGCGAGCCGGGCCTCCTCCAGCCGGCCTGCGCGGGCCAGTGCCTCGACGTACCAGAAGGAGCAGATCGAGAACGTGCCCTCCTGGCCGTGCAGGCCGTCGGGGCTGGTGGCCGGGTCGTAGCGGTGGACAAGGGAGTCGGAGACCAGGTCTGCGGTGAGGGCGTCCAGGGTGGAGAGCCACTTGGGATCGGTGGGCGAGATGAACTTGGCCATCGGCATCATCAGCAGCGAGGCATCCAACTCCCCGTCGTCCAGGGACTGGACGAACGCGCCCCGCCGGTCCGACCAGCCGCGCCGCATGATCTGCCGGTAGATCGCGTCCCGGGACTGCCGCCAGCGGGGCAGGTCGGCCGGAAGGCCCCGGCGGTTCGCCATGCGTATCGCCCGCTCCAGTGCCACCCAGCACATCAGCCGCGAGTACACGAAGTTCCGCCGGCCCGCGCGGGTCTCCCAGATGCCCTCGTCGGGCTGGTCCCAGTGCTCGCAGAGCCAGTCCGCCATCGCACCGACCTCGTCCCAGTGGGCGCTGCTGATCGGCTGTCCCCACTTGTCGTACAGGTAGATCGAGTCGATCAGGGCTCCGTAGATGTCCAGCTGGAGCTGGCCGGTGGCGGCGTTGCCGACCCGGACCGGTGCGGAGCCGAGGTAGCCCTCCAGGTGCGGCAGCTCGTACTCGGGCAGCTCGCTCCGCCCGTCGATGCCGTACATGATCTGCAACGGACCGGTCGCACCGGTGCCGCCCGTGATGCCGCGCTCGCGGAGGAACCCCATGAACGCCTCGGCCTCCGAGGTGAACCCGAGGCGCAGCATGGCGTAGACGCAGAAGGCGGCGTCCCGGACCCAGACGTAGCGGTAGTCCCAGTTGCGCTCGCCGCCGATCTGCTCGGGCAGGCTGGTGGTCGGTGCGGCGACGATCGCACCGGTCGGCGCGTAGGTGAGCAGCTTGAGCACCAGAGCGGAACGGTTCACCATTTCCCGCCACCGCCCGTGGTAGCGCGAACCGGCCAGCCACTGGCGCCAGAACCTGACCGTCGCGTCGGCCTGCTCCTGCGCCTCGGCGCGTGGGCAG
Source organism: Streptomyces sp. NBC_00038 (assembly GCF_026343635.1). NCBI lineage: Bacteria > Bacillati > Actinomycetota > Actinomycetes > Kitasatosporales > Streptomycetaceae > Streptomyces > Streptomyces sp. NBC_00038. The sequence goes on along the minus strand of NZ_JAPELQ010000001.1, from coordinate 4,805,938 downwards.
GACCGAGGGGCCACGTCGTCGCCGACCTGGTCGAGGGCGAACACGTGGGACTCGCCCTCGACGAGCTTGAAGTGCGACCACGCGTCCAGGCCGTCGCTCTCCAGGGGTGCGGTGGCGGTCAGCGCGAGCGTCAGTGACGGGGACCGGAACACCGCCTCGTTGCCTTCGAGTCGCGTGGTGTGTGCTTCGGCGCCGTAGCCGAAGCGGGGGGCGATCCGTGCCCTGAAGGGGAGGGTTCCGCGGACGCAGAGCACCCGCCGGATCAGCCGGTGCCGGGCCGCCTCGCGCGACTCGTCGACCACGGGCATGAAGTCCTGTATCTCGGCCACGCCGTCCGCGGCGAAGAACCGCGTGATCAGGACGTTCGTGTCGGGGAAGTAGAACTGCCTGGTGCGGGTCGGGACCTCGGCGGCCAGCTCGAACGAGCCGCCCCGGTCGGCGTCGAGGATGGACCCGAACACGCTGGGCGAGTCGAAGCGCGGGCAGCAGTACCAGTCGATGGTGCCGTTCGTGCCGACCAGGGCGGTCGTTCGAAGATCGCCGATCAGGCCGTGTTCGGGGATCGGTATGTAGCGGCCGCTGTCGGTCTGCCCGAAACCAGTCGTGTCGAACGCCATGCCGGCCTCCCTGCCGCTGCGGCGCGGGCCTGGGGATGAAGCATTGCCTTTCATGCTAAACCGCTACTCGATTACTCGATTACTCGATTACTCGATTACTCGATGCGAGGTGCCGGCCTGACGACCGGCCTGCCGGGTCGTCGCCCGGCGCACGCCGGTGGGTACGCGGTCGATCGAGCTAGGAACCGGGTTCGGCGACGTCGCACGGGGCGGATGTGGCGTCGCCGGGGGCAGCGGTCAAGTCCATGTCCCGGACGTCGCAGGCGATCCGGCTGAGCAGAGTCCGGAACGCTTGGCGCTCAGGCTCATCGAGCGTCTCAAGGAGCCGGTCTTCGACTTTCCGTACCCGCTGCCGCAGGTCCTGGAGGGTGATGACACCCCGGGCGGTGGCGACGATCTTGCGCTGGCGTCGATCGGCGGGGTTGAGCCGGCGCTCGACCAGGCCGGCCGTGACGAGGTCGTCGATCAGGTAGGTCATCACCGTGCGGTCGATCCCCAGGTACGTGGCCAGGGCGAGCTGATTCTGCTGGTCACCTCGGACGACGACGGCGAGTGTCTGGTAGCCGCGGGCGCCCTGCGGGACGTCATCGAGGGCCGATGCGACGACGGTCCGGTACGCGCGCGTCAGGACGAGGAGGGCGAGACCGAAGTCCCCCGCGAAGTCGACACCGTCGGCGCTCGGCGTGGCCGGTGTCTCGGTGCTCATAACAGGAATGGTACCCGTCCACCCGTTGTTGAACAGATCATCTGCACAGCAGGTGATCTGCTGGACAACCTACTTCCGTGCCGAAGCGCCGCAGATGAGAAGGCGAACGTCATGCTCGAGATCGGCAGCATCGCCGGCAGCACCCGCCCCAACCGCAATGGCGGCTACGTGGCCAAGCCCCAGATGGCACAACCCGGAACGGGCACAACCCGGATCGTGGACGACAGGAGTTCGACATGAGCGAAGCACTCGACCGGAACGCGAAGACCATCGCGGAGTTCCGGGCGAACGAGGGCAGGGTCGGCGGGGTCTTCGAGGGCGCTCCGCTGGTCCTCGTCCATCACCGGGGTCGCAAGAGCGGGCAGGAGCACGTCAGCCCGATGATGTACCTCCCGCACGACACCGCCCCGGACATCGTCTACGTCTTCGCGACCAAGGGCGGAGCACCCACCAACCCGGATTGGTACCGCAACCTGACCGCCGCCGGTGAGGGCACCGTCGAACGCGGCACGGAGACCTACCAGGTGACCGTCCACGAACTGACTGGCGCCGAACGCGACCGTGTCTACGCCGAGCAGGCGCGGCGTTACCCCGGCTTCGCCGAGTACGCACGCCGGACTGCCGGAATCCGCGTGATTCCCGTGCTCGAACTCCGGCGGGCGTAGGCCACACCCCTGTCAGCTTCGGCGAGTCGAAGGAGAGAGATCATGCCCAAGGCGGTCAGGTACGACGAGTTCGGCGGGATCGACGTGTTGCGGGTCGACGAGGTGGAACGCCCGGTGCCGGGGGACGGGCAGGTCCTCGTGCGCGTGAAAGCGGCCGGTATCAACCCCAGTGAGGCGGCCATCCGCACGGGGGCGGTGGCGGACCTGTTCCCGTCGACGTTCCCGTCCGGGCAGGGCAGCGACCTCGCCGGGGTCATCGAGGAGGCCGGCGCCGGGGTCGCCGGATTCTCGCCCGGCGACGAGGTGATCGGATTCAGCCAGAAGCGGTCCTCCCAGGCCGAGTTGGTCCTGGTCGAGGCCGGTGACCTCACGCGCAAGCCGGAGAAGGTCTCATGGGAGGTGGCCGGCAGCCTGTACGTCGTCGGCGTCACCGCATGGGGGGCGGTACACGCCGTCCAGCCCGAGGAGGGCGAGACCGTTGTCGTCTCCGGAGCCGCCGGGGGAGTCGGCTCGCTCGCCGTCCAGCTCGCGCGCCGTACGGGGGCCACGGTCATCGGCCTGGCGAGCGAGAGCAACCACGAGTGGCTGAAGAGCCACGACGTGATCCCGGTCGCCTACGGCGAGGGAGTCGCGGACCGCATCAGGGCCGCCGCGCCCAGCGGCGTGGACGCCTTCATCGACACCTTCGGAGACGGGTACGTCGAGCTGGCCCTCGCCCTCGGTGTCGCGACCGACCGGATCGACACGATCGCCGATTTCGCGGCCGCCGCGAAGTACGGGGTGAAGACCGACGGGGGCAGCGCGGCCGGGCCGGGCGCCGAGGTGCTCGCCGAGCTTGCCGGCCTGATCGCCGCCGGACACCTCGATGTGCCGATCGCGAACGTCTACCCGTTGGCGCAAGTCCGCGAGGCCTACACCGAGCTCGAACGCCGCCACACCCACGGCAAGATCGTCCTCAGGCCCCAGGTGCACTGACCCGCGAGGGTGGGGACCCGACAGAGCCGCGTGGTGGGGCCGGCACGACACGCTGACCGGGACCGGGGCGGCGAACTCCGTAAGTACGCTGGCAGATCCACCCACCACAGGGAGTGCCGCGTATGAGTCTCCGCCTGCAGGCGATCACCCGCGAAGAACATCTGGCGTTCGTCAGGACCCGCCCGTCCGCGAGCCATATGCAGGTGCCGTCCTGGGGTGACGTGAAGCCGGACTGGCGGGCGGAGAGTCTGGGCTGGTTCGACGGGGACGGGGGGCTCGTCGGGGTGGGGCTGGTGTTGATGCGGCCGCTGCCCAAGGTCAAGCGGTATCTCGCCTACCTGCCCGAGGGGCCGGTCATCGACTGGCACGCCGCGGATCTGGAACGCTGGCTCGATCCGATGCTGGGGTACCTCAAGACGCGGGGCGCGTTCTCGGTGAAGATGGGGCCGCCCGTGGTCGTACGCCGGTGGAACGCGGACGCGGTCAAGGCGGCGATCGCCGATCCGGCGGCGCGGCGGCTGGGGGACGCGGCGGCGACGACGTACGAGCCGAGGGCCTTCGAGATCGCGGAACGCCTGCGGCGGATGGGCTGGCAGCAGACCGAGCCGGGCGGTGAGGACGGGTTCGCGGCCGGGCAGCCGCGGTACGTGTTCCAGGTGCCGTTCGCCGGGCGGTCGCTTCAGGAGATCCACCAGGGCCTCAACCAGCAGTGGCGGCGCAACATCAAGAAGGCCGAGAAGGCCGGCGTGAAGGTGGTGCGGGGCGGTTACGAGGACCTGCCCGCCTTCTACGAGCTGTACGCGGAGACGGCCGGACGCGACCGTTTCATCCCGCGACCGCTGCCCTACTTCCAGCGCATGTGGACCGCGCTGACGGCCGAGGACCCGGACCGTATGCGCCTCTACCTCGCCCACCACGACGGCGACGTCCTCGCCGCCGCCACGATGCTGACCGTCGGCGGACACGTCTGGTACTCCTACGGCGCCTCCACCAGCCGCAAACGCGAGGTCCAGCCGAACAACGCCATCCAGTGGCGCATGATGTCCGACGCCCATGAACTGGGCGCCTCCGTCTACGACTTCCGCGGCATCACCGACACCCTGGACGAGACCAACCACCTCCTCGGCCTCCTCCGCTTCAAGGTCGGCGCGGGCGGCGAGGCAGCCGAGTACCTCGGCGAGTGGGACTTCCCCCTCAACCGCGTCCTCCACAAGGCGCTGGACCTGTACATGGCCCGCCGCGGGTGACTCATCGCCACCGCGGGTGACCCATTGCCGCCGCGGGTGACCCATCGCACCTCTCACGCCCTGCGGTAAGTGGTAAAAGAGGTTCACAGCCCTGACGTAGTCCATTACCCTGGACTGGAAAGTGCAGCAGGATAGACGAACAGCAGCGAACCCCCACCTGAACTTCCTGGACGGACCCCGTGAACCTCCCCAGCGCCGACGTGGCCACGACGGCGACCGAACCCGCAGTCGGCACAGCCGCAGTCGCGTCCGCAGCCGCTTCCACGGCGGGTTCGGGGCGATGGGGCGCTCTCGGCCCGCTGGGCCTGGTCCTCGCCGGGGGAATCTCGGTGCAGTTCGGCGCCGCGGTGGCCGTGACGCTGATGCCGCGCGTCGGGGCGCTCGGGGTCGTCGCTCTGCGCCTCGCCGTCGCCGCGATCGTGCTGGTCGCGGTCTGCCGGCCCAAGGTGCGCGGATACTCGCGTGCGGACTGGGGCACCATCGTCGTCTTCGGCGTCACGATGGCCGCGATGAACGGGCTGTTCTACCAGTCGGTCGACCGCATCCCGCTGGGCACCGCCGTCACCCTCGAGGTGCTCGGCCCCCTCGCGCTCTCCGTCCTCGCCTCCCGCCGCGCCGTGAACCTGGTCTGGGCGGGCCTCGCCCTCGGTGGCGTCTTCCTGCTCGGCGGCGGAGGCTTCACCAGCCTCGACCCCGTCGGCGTCGCCTTCGCCCTGTCGGCGGGCGCCATGTGGGCCACGTACATCGTCTTCAGTGCCCGTACGGGGCGACGCTTCCCCCAGGCCGACGGCCTCGCGCTCGCCATGGTGGTCGCGGCGGTGGTGTTCCTGCCCCTGGGGATCATCGAGTCCGGCTCGAAACTGCTGGCCCCCACGACGATCGCCCTGGGCGCCGCGGTCGCCGTCCTCTCCTCCGTCCTCCCCTACACCCTCGAACTCCTCGCCCTGCGCCGCCTCCCCGCCTCCACCTTCGCCATCCTCATGAGCCTAGAACCCGCCATCGCCGCAACCGCCGGCTTCCTCGTCCTCAACCAGGCCCTGTCCCTCACGGAGGCCTGCGCGATCACCCTCGTCATCGCGGCGAGCATGGGCGCGGTACGGACCCAGGTGGGGCGGGGGAAGGCGAGGGGGCTGGGCGCCGACTGAGGCCTGTCCGGCGGATCATGGTGATGTCAGAGTGTGTCCGTGAGTTACAGCATCTTCCTGCTCCGGTTCGTGGACGGCGAGGTCGTCGCCCTGGACGCCGAACGGCTGCGGCAGGTGACGGAGCCGTACGTGGTGGTGGGCGGCCCGGAGGAGGGCTTCTCCCAGCTGCGCGCGGAGGACGGGGGCGAGGCGGACATTTACCACGCGTCCCAGGACGAGGACGGGATGTCGTGCGTGACGGTGACGCACTTTGCCCTTGGTGCGATGAGCGGCGTGCTCGCCCGGCTGGCGGCAGTCCTCGGGGCCTCGATCGTGCCCCAGGACGGTGACGCGCTGATCTTCCACGAGGACGATCGGCGTCATCTTCCTGCGGACCTCCAGGGGAAGGCGGTTGTCATAGCCCCCACGGGGGACGCGCTCCAGGCGGCACTCGACGCGCTCTGAGCCTCTTCGCCGCGACAAGTGCGCTAGGTGTTCCGTCCGGCGGATCATGCCCTAGTCCGTGGCGGCCGGTTCCGGCAGGACGCCGCCCGGACGCGTACCGGGGACGGCCGGCTGTCGTTCCTCGCGCCTGGTCAGCGCCGCGAGGGTCAGGGTCACGGTGACCGATGCGGCTGCCATCAGGGTCATCGCCGTGGCCGGGGAGGTCAGTTGGGCCAGGGTGCCCGCGAGGACGGCGCCGACGCCCTGCAGGGCCGCCATGCCGGTGGCGTGCAGGCCGAGGGCCTGGCCCGTGAGGTCGTCGGGGGTGAGTGACATCAGGCGTTCCTGCAGGACCAGGCTCGCGGCGAAGCCGACGGAGGCGACGGTGACGGCCACGGCCGACAGCGCGACTCCCGGGCGGAGGAAGAAGAACAGGTAGGGGGCTGCGAGGAGCAGGCGCAGCGGGGTCGCGAGACGGGGGCGCAGCGCGGGCGGTACCAGGCGGCCCACCGCCATGTCGCCCACGAACATGCCGAGCGCCCCGCACGCGTACAGCGTGCCGGCGGCCCCGGGATCGTAGGAGACGTAGAGCGAATCGCTGCCGACGATCAGGCCGTTGGGGACCCACAGGCCCAGGTACACCAGGCGGCGGGGGCGTGAGGACCACAGGAGGGCGTTGGTCCGCCAGGTCGCCGAGACGGACGGGCGGCCCGCGGAGCGCGGCGCGCGGGCGGTGAGGCCCAGGCGGGTGACGAGGGCCGACACCACGTACAGCGCCGCGGCGAGGAGCAGGCAGGTCCGTGGGGACAGGAGCGCCAGCAGCGCGCCGCCCGTCGCGAAACCGGCCATCTGCGTCAGGCCCCAGAGCATGTTGTAGACCGAACGGCCCAGGACATATCCGTCCTTGGACAGGACCTCGTTCAGCAGCCCCCCGCGCACGCCGCCGCCCAGCGACGCGACCAGGCCCTGCAGGAGTACGACGGCGAAGACCGCCCAGATGGGCAGGCCGGGCAGCGCAAGCACCGCCGTGCCGGCCGCGAAGGCGAGGGCGAGGGCGGACAGGATCGCGCGCGGGGGCAGGCGGTCGGCGCCCGAGAGCAGGAACGCGCCCCCCAGCAACTGCGCCAGCTGCGGGCCGAACATGCTCACCGCCGACAGGAACGGGGAGCCGGTGGCCCGGAAGACCAGCGTGCCGAGGGCCAGACCGCCGATCGTCTGCGCCGCGGCGAAAGCGGCGAAGGACAGCAGGAACGGGGTGAACTCCGGGGTGCGGAACAGGGTCCGGTAGCTGCGCATGCGCCGAAGTCTCCGAGCCGCCCGGGGCCGTGTTTACTGTTTCGCCGACGCGCGAAAGGTCGCAGGCGTGGGCCTGTCGTACGCGTGGGCTTAGTGTCGCGCGCGGGTGGGCTTAGGGTCGCGCGCATGGGCTTATGGCAGATCAACACCGACACCCTCGCCCGCAGCCGGTTCGTCCTCTCGCCGTTCGCCGAGACCTTCGCGAGCCTGAAACTGCTGCACGCGGGGACCGGTGCCCATCCCGGCGAGGAGGCCTGGCTGCGCGCTCATCTGCCCGGCTACCGCGCGCGCCTCACGGCCGACCCGGTGGCCGCCCCGCTCGTTCAGGCGGCACTCGGCACGTCCTGGATCGCCGACTTCTTCTGCCCCACCTCGTGCGTCGGGGAGAGCTTCGAGGAGACCGTGGCCCGGGTGCGGACGGCCGGGGCCGGAGAGGCGCGCGCCAACCTCCGCGTGTCCCTCCGGGGCCCGCTCCCCGCCGCCCTGGAGCGCGACGACCTGCCCGAGCGGGCGACCGCGCTCCTGACGTACGTCTGGGAGGAGACCGTACGGCCGTACTGGCAGCGCCGGCGGCGCGTCCTGGAGGCCGACATGGTCGCGCGGACCGCGCGGGTGAGCCAGGGAGGCTGGGCGGCCGTGCTGGACTCGCTGAAGCCGGGCACACGTTGGCTCGGGGAGAGCCGGTTCCAGGTCAACGCGAACGCCTATCCGCCGCGGGAGATCGCCGCCGGGGCCGAGCTGCTGTTCATGCCGGTCACACCGAGGACCAGTTGGGTGTCGTGGGAGGGACGGGAACGGTACGCCGTCGTCTACCCGTGTCTCGGGGTACTCGCCGAGGACCACCACCGGCGACCCGTCCCGGCCGGACTCGGGGCGCTCATCGGTACCGCACGGGCCGCACTGCTGGCGCTGCTCGCGACTCCCATGAGCACGACCCAGCTGGTCGCCGTGACCGGGCAGGGGCTGGGTTCGGTGGGCAGGCATCTGCGGGTGCTGCTGCACGCGGGTCTGGTGGAGCGGCGGCGGGCCGGGCAGTCGGTGCTGTACGTGCGGACGGCGGCCGGGGGTGTGCTGGTGGAGGCGTCGGGGGGCGGTGCCGGTGACGGGGAGCCGGAGCCGGGGATCCACTCGGCGTCTTGAGCTGACGCCTGGGCCTGACGGGATCGGCCGAGCGGAACGGGCAAACCGGTCCGCGAGGGATTTCGGTGAACGCTAGAGTCGGGCTCAGGCTTGGACCTCCTCCGTGGCAGGCGAGAAAATGGAGAAGGGCAAGCCTGTCACTGGTACCGATGCGACGAAGGGGACGGCAGCGTGAGCGTTCAGCACGCCGAAGCGGCAGGCGACGGACCGCTGATCCCCCGCCCGGAGCGCACTCCGGCAGCACTCCGCGCTGCCTGCGCCGTCGTCGCTCCCCAGCTCCTTGCCGCCTACGACCAGGCCAAGGACCAGGCCCTCGCCGAGGCTGTGGAACACGGTTCCATCAAGCCCGTCCACGCGTACCTCCTCCACTGGGCCGCGCTCATCGAGATCGAGCGACACCCGGAGACGGCCAAGGCGTTTCACCGTGCCGAATACCTCGCTCATGTCGCGACCGAGCCGGATGAGGCTCGAAAGCATCTGACCACGACCAGTGGCATCTACCGCGACGCGGCCAAAGCGGTGCACGACGCGTGACCTGGCAGTGGGAAGACGTCCCGGACGAGGAGACGGTGGCTGCCGGTGCCCCACCCGCGTTCATCCACGAAGTGGAGAAGAAGGCGGACGAGCTGGTCAAGGCGGCTGAAGCCGTCCACCTCCACGGGCCTGCCTATCAGGGCGCGGATGAGGGAGCGAAGCATGCGTTCGTGGACGGCGGCTTCTTCGTTTACATGATCACGCCGCGAACGGAACTCGTCTCCATCTGGCAGATCACCGTCGACCCCCTTTCGTAGGGACAGCGGCGCCTCCTGCAAGAGCCCGTACACCACCTGCGCCCGATAGGTGGCGATGTTTTCGCCCTGGCCGCCATCTCCGCATACGGCTAGACCAATACGGCAGATGACTCCGCGGCACCAGCCCCATCAGCCCCACCAGCCGCGAGAACACCCCGCCTCCTTCAGCCCCGCCGACTCCCGAACGCGACTCGCGTGCGCTGCGTGGCGCCGCGCGGCGTGAATCAATAATGCAAGCACGCTTGCTTGTTTCTGTGGGCGCTGCCATGCTCCAGAACGCACCGCACCACCCCGCACACCGTCGTGCCCCGAGGGGAGCGCCATCGTGTTCGACCCGTCGTCCTTGATCGATGACATGCACCGGGAGAGCGAGGAACTCGACCGGTTGGTCGGGGAGTTGGGGGAGGACGGCTGGGCCCTTCCGACGCCCGCCGAGGGGTGGAGCATCGCCCACCAGATCGCGCATCTCGCCTGGACCGACCGGGCGGCACTGCTGGCCGTCACGGACGCGGAGGCGTTCGGACGGGAGACCGAGAAGGCGTTCGCGTCGCAGGGCTCCCTCGTGGACGAAGGTGCCGAGGAGGGGGCGCGCACGGCGCCCGCGCGGTTGCTCGCGACCTGGCGCGCAGGGCGCGCGGAACTGGAGCGAAAGCTGCGCTCCGCGCCCCCCGGCACGCGCATCCCCTGGTACGGGCCGCCCATGTCCGCCGCCTCCATGGCCACCGCCCGTCTCATGGAGACCTGGGCGCACGGACAGGACGTGGCCGACGCATTGGGTGTGATGCGCACACCCACGGACCGGCTCCAGCATGTGGTGCGCATCGGTGTGCGGACGCGGAACTTCGCCTTCGGGGTACGGGGACTCAGCGCGCCGAGTGAGGAGTTCCGAGTCGAACTCGTCGGACCCTCGGGCGAGTTGTGGACGTACGGCCCCGAGGGCGCCGCCCAGCGCGTCACCGGCCCCGCGCTCGACTTCTGCCTGCTGGTCACCCAGCGGGCGAACCGCGCCGACCTCGCCGTACGGGTGGAAGGCCCCGACGCCGACAAGTGGCTGGACATCGCGCAGGCGTTCGCGGGGCCGTCGGGGGCCGGGCGCGCACCGAAGGGGGCCGCACGGTGACCGTCGCGCCACTGCGCATCGGCAACGCCTCCGGCTTCTACGGCGACCGCTTCGACGCCATGCGCGAGATGCTCACCGGCGGCCCGCTGGACGTCCTCACCGGCGACTACCTCGCCGAGCTGACCATGCTCATCCTCGGACGGGACCGGCTGAAGGACCCCGGGCGCGGCTACGCCAAGACCTTCCTGGGTCAACTGGAGGAGTGCCTCGGCCTCGCGCACGAGCGCCGCGTACGCATCGTCGCGAACGCCGGCGGCCTCAACCCGGCCGGACTCGCCGACGCCGTACGGGAGTTGGCCGACCGGCTGGGCATCCCGGCGCGGGTCGCCCACGTCGAGGGCGACGACCTCACCCGGAACCACCCGAGGAGCCTCGCCGCACACGCCTACCTCGGCGGCGCCGGAATCGCCGCGTGTCTGCGCGAGGGCGCGGACATCGTCGTCACCGGGCGGGTGACGGACGCGGCGCTGGTCACCGGCCCCGCGGTGGCCCACTTCGGCTGGGCCCCGGACGCGTACGACCGGCTCGCGGGCGCCGTGGTCGCCGGGCACGTCCTGGAGTGCGGCACCCAGGCCACCGGCGGCAATTACGCCTTCTTCGCGGAGCACGACCCGGCGAGGCTCCGTCACCCCGGCTTCCCGCTCGCCGAACTCCACGAGGACGGCACGAGCGTCATCACCAAGCACGACGGCACCGGCGGCCTCGTCGACATCGGCACGGTCACCGCGCAGCTCCTGTACGAGACCGGGGGCGCCCGGTATGCGGGGCCCGACGTCACCGCCAGGCTCGACACCGTCCGGCTCACTCAGGAAGGCCCGGACCGGGTCCGGATCGAGGGCGTGCGCGGCGAGGCCCCGCCCCCCACCCTCAAGGTCGGCCTCAACCGGCTCGGCGGCTTCCGCAACGAGGTCGTGTTCGTGCTGACCGGGCTCGACATCGAGGCGAAGGCCGCGCTGGTCCGGGACCAGATGGAGGCAGCGCTCGACGCCGCCAAGTCCCGCCCGGCGGACGTCCGCTGGGACCTCGCCCGCACCGACCACCCCGACGCCCCCACCGAGGAGACCGCGAGCGCGCTCCTCCGGCTCGTCGTACGGGACCCGGACCAGCACGCGGTGGGGCGGGCGTTCAGCGGTGCAGCCATCGAACTCGCCCTCGCCAGCTACCCCGGATTCCATGTGATGGCGCCACCTGGAACGGGCGCGCCTTATGGGGTCTTCGAGGATGTGTACGTCCCTCATGGCTCCGTGGACCATGTGGCTGTCCTCGATGACGGACGCCGTATCCCTGTGGCTCCGGCCGGGGACAGCCTTGTACTGGAAACCCTGGAAGCGCCGCCGTTGCCCGAGCCTCTGCCCTCCGGGGCGCCCACCCGTCGGGCCGCCCTGGGGCTGGTCGTTGGCGCGCGCAGCGGGGACAAGGGCGGGAACGCAAACGTCGGGGTGTGGGCGCGGACGGACGAGGCCTGGCGGTGGATTACCCACGAGCTGACAACTGACAGATTTCAGAATCTGATATCTGAAAGTTGTCATCTGAAAGTTGTCCGTCACCTACTGCCCAACCTCCGCGCCCTGAACTTCGTCGTCGAAGGAATCCTCGGCGAGGGCGTCGCCTCGCAGGCCCGCTTCGACCCCCAGGCCAAGGCGCTGGGCGAATGGCTCCGCTCCCGCCACCTCGACATCCCGGAGTCCCTCCTGTGACCGTCATCTCGTCGTCCCTGGACACCAGGAGCCCCGACTACGCCGCCAACCGCGAAGCCATGCTCGCCAAGCTCACCGAGCTGGACGCCGAGCACGCCAAGGCGCTCGCGGGCGGCGGCGAGAAGTATGTCGCCCGGCACCGCAAACGCGGCAAGCTGCTCGCCCGCGAGCGCATCGAACTGCTGCTGGACCCCGACACACCGTTCCTGGAGCTGTCCCCGCTCGCGGCCTGGGGAAGCGACTACGCGGTCGGTGCCTCGCTGGTCACCGGGATCGGTGTCGTCGAGGGAGTGGAGTGCCTGATCACGGCGAACGACCCGACCGTGCGGGGAGGAGCCAGCAACCCGTGGAGCCTGAAGAAGGCCCTGCGGGCCAATGACATCGCCCTCGCCAACCGGCTGCCCTGCATCAGTCTCGTCGAGTCGGGCGGGGCCGATCTGCCGTCCCAGAAGGAGATCTTCATTCCCGGGGGCGCGATCTTCCGCGACCTCACGAGGCTGTCGGCGGCCGGAATCCCCACCGTGGCCGTCGTGTTCGGGAACTCCACCGCAGGCGGCGCGTACATCCCCGGCATGTCCGACCACGTGATCATGGTCAAGGAGCGGGCGAAGGTCTTCCTCGGCGGGCCGCCGCTGGTGAAGATGGCCACCGGCGAGGAGAGCGACGACGAGTCGCTGGGCGGCGCCGAGATGCACGCGCGCGTGTCGGGGCTCGCGGACTACTTCGCCGTCGACGAGCAGGACGCGATCCGGCAGACGCGACGGGTGGTGGCCCGCCTCAACCACCGCAAGGCGCACGTCGATCCGGGCCCGGCCGCCCCGCCGAAGTACGACGAGGACGAGCTCCTGGGGATCGTCCCGGGGGACCTCAGGCACCCCTTCGACCCGCGCGAGGTCGTCGCCCGCATCGTCGACGGCTCCGACTTCGACGAGTTCAAGCCCCTCTACGGGACGAGCCTGACGACCGGCTGGGCGACCCTCCACGGCTATCCCGTCGGCGTGCTGGCCAACGCCCAAGGAGTGCTGTTCAGCGCCGAGTCGCAGAAGGCGGCCCAGTTCATCCAGCTCGCCAACCAGCGCGACATCCCGCTCCTCTTCCTGCACAACACCACCGGCTACATGGTCGGCAAGGAGTACGAACAGGGCGGCATCATCAAGCACGGCGCGATGATGATCAACGCGGTGAGCAACAGCCGCGTACCTCACCTCTCCGTGCTCATGGGCGCCTCCTACGGAGCGGGCCACTACGGCATGTGCGGGCGCGCCTACGACCCGCGCTTCCTCTTCGCCTGGCCCAGCGCCAAGTCCGCCGTCATGGGCCCCCAGCAGCTCGCCGGCGTCCTCTCGATCGTCGCCCGGCAGTCGGCCGCCGCCAAGGGACAGCCCTACGACGATGACGCCGACGCCGCGCTGCGCGCCATGGTGGAGCAGCAGATCGAGTCCGAGTCCCTGCCGATGTTCCTGTCCGGGCGGCTGTACGACGACGGGGTCATCGATCCGCGCGACACCCGCACCGTGCTCGGCCTGTGCCTGTCCGCGATCCACACGGCGCCCTACGAGGGTGCGCGCGGTGGCTTCGGCGTCTTCCGGATGTGAGAGACCCAATGAACCCAGTGAAGCCAATGAATTCAGTGGACCCGGTGGACTCTGTGATTTCGACGCTCCTTGTCGCCAACCGTGGCGAGATCGCCTGCCGCGTCTTCCGCACCTGCCGGGAGCTGGGCATCCGAACCGTCGCCGTGCACTCGGACGCCGACGAGAACGCCCTCCACGCGCGCGTGGCCGACGCGGCGGTACGCCTGCCGGGCTCGGCCCCCTCGGAGACCTATCTGCGCGGCGACCTGATCGTGAAGGCGGCCCTGAGCGCGGGCGCGGACGCCGTGCACCCCGGGTACGGCTTCCTCTCCGAGAACGCCGACTTCGCGCGCGCCGTGATCGAAGCGGGCCTCATTTGGGTCGGGCCGCCGCCCGAGGCGATCGAGGCGATGGCGTCGAAGACGCGCGCCAAGAAGCTGATGGGGCTCGAACCCCTGTCTACGGTGACGGCCGGGGATCTCCCCGTGCTGGTGAAAGCGGCCGCGGGCGGCGGCGGGCGCGGCATGCGCGTCGTACGGGAACTCGCTGAACTCGACGCCGAGTTGACGGCCGCCCGCGCCGAGGCCCTGAGTGCCTTCGGTGACGGGGAGGTCTTCGTCGAGCCCTACGTGGAGGGCGGCCGGCATGTCGAGGTGCAGATCCTCGCCGACACGCACGGCACGGTGTGGGCGCTCGGCACCCGCGACTGCTCGCTGCAGCGGCGCCACCAGAAGGTGATCGAGGAGGCTCCGGCGCCCGGCCTCGCCCCCACGCTCGTGGAGGAACTCCACACGCTGGCCGTACGCGCCGCGCGCGCCGTCGACTACGTGGGCGCCGGGACGGTCGAGTTCCTGATCGCGGACGGCAGGGCCCACTTCCTGGAGATGAACACCCGCCTCCAGGTCGAACACCCCGTCACGGAAGCGGTCTTCGGCATCGACCTGGTGGCACTCCAGCTGCAGGTCGCCGAGGGTGCGGCACTCGAAAACGACCCTCCACGCGCGCGTGGGCACGCGATCGAGGCCCGCCTGTACGCCGAGGACCCGGCCCGCGCGTGGGCCCCGCAGACCGGCACCCTGGACCGCCTCGCCGTCCCGGAAGGCGTCCGCCTGGACACCGGCTACACCGACGGCGACCCCATCGGCATCCACTACGACCCGATGCTCGCCAAGGCCGTTGCCCACGCCCCCACGCGCGCGGAAGCCCTCCGTAAACTGTCGGGCGCCCTGGAGAGGGCCGAGATCCACGGCCCGGTCACCAACAGGGACCTTCTCGTACGGTCCCTGCGGCACCCGGAGTTCACCGGCGCCCGCATGGACACGGGCTTCTACGAGCGTCACCTGGAGGAGCTCACCCGGGCGACCCCGGACCCGTACGCACCGCTCGCCGCGGCCCTCTCCGACGCGCACGGCCGCTCCCGCTTCGGCGGCGGCTGGCGCAACCTCCCCTCCCAGCCGGTGACCAAGCGCTACCTCATGGCCGGCACCGAGCACGAGGTCCACTACCGCCATACCCGCGAAGGCCTCACCGCCGAAGGCGTACGCGTCGTACACGCCGACGCCCGTCTCGTCGTACTCGAAATCGACGGCGTACGCCGCAAGTTCGAGATCAGCCGCTACGGCGACCAGCTCCACGTGGGCCCCACGACCCTCACCGCACTGCCCCGCTTCCCCGACCCCACCACCCAGCAGGCCCCCGGCTCCCTGCTGGCCCCCATGCCGGGAACCGTCGTCCGGGTCGCCGAGGGACTGACCACCGGAGCCACCGTGACGGCCGGACAGCCCCTCGTCTGGCTGGAGGCGATGAAGATGGAACACAAGATCTCAGCGCCGACGGAGGGCATCCTGAGCGCCCTCCACGCGGCCCCCGGCCAACAGGTGGAGGTCGGAACCCTTCTGGCGGTCGTCCAGCCGAACGAGCCCCTTTAGGGGCGCGGGGCTGCTCACATATGCGGCTCCGCCGCGTGGGCGCGACCAGCCACAACGAATCCGCACTTTCCAGGAGACCCCATGACCCCCGTCACCGAATCCGACGAACACAAGGCCCTCCGATCAGCCGTAGCCGCCCTCGGCACCCGCTACGGCCGCGACTACATCAACAAGGTCATCGCCGACGGCACCCACCCGAACGAACTCTGGTCCGAGGCAGCCAAACTCGGCTACCTCGGCGTCAACCTGCCGGAGGCATACGGCGGCGGAGGCGGCGGCATCTCGGAACTCTCCATCGTCCTGGAGGAGTTGGGGACCGCAGGCTGCCCCCTGCTGATGATGCTTGTGTCGCCCGCGATCTGCGGCACGGTGATCGCCCGCTTCGGCACGGACTCGCAGAAACAGGAGTGGCTCCCCGCCCTGGCGGACGGCACCCGCATCATGGCCTTCGGCATCACCGAACCCGACGCGGGCTCCAACTCCCACCGCATCACCACCACCGCCCGCCGCGACGGCGACGAGTGGGTGCTGAGCGGCCGCAAGGTGTTCATCTCCGGAGTCGACATCGCCGACGCGACGCTCGTCGTCGGACGTACGGAGGACGCGCGGACCGGCCGCCTCAAGCCCTGCCTGTTCATCGTCCCGCGCGACGCCGAAGGTTTCGGGCGGCGGCAGATCGACATGGAACTCCACGGCGCGGAGAAGCAGTTCGAGCTCACCCTGGACGACGTACGGCTGCCCGCCGACGCGCTCGTCGGCGACGAGGACGCGGGCCTGCTCCAGCTCTTCGCCGGGCTCAACCCCGAGCGTGTGATGACGGCCGCGTTCGCGATCGGCATGGGCCGGTACGCCCTCTCCGTAGCGATCGGTTACGCCAAGGAGCGCACCGTCTGGAAGGACCCCATCGGCGCCCACCAGGCCATCGCGCACCCCCTCGCGCAAGCCCACATCGAGCTCGAACTCGCCCGCCTGATGATGCAGAAGGCGGCCCACCTGTACGACGTGGGGGACGACGCCGGGGCGGGGGAGGCCGCCAACATGGCCAAGTACGCGGCCGGTGAGGCCTGTGTGAAGGCCGTCGACCAGGCCGTGCAGACCCTCGGCGGCAACGGTCTGACGCGCGAGTTCGGCCTCGCCTCGCTGATCACGGCCTCGCGCGTGGCCCGTATCGCCCCGGTCAGCAGGGAGATGATCCTCAACTACATCTCCCACCAGACCCTGGGGCTGCCCAAGTCGTACTGAGCCGTGCTAGGCAGTGCGCCAGACAGTGCGCCCAGTGCGCCAGTCAGCGCGCCAGTAGTTGCCCAGCCGCCCCAGTCGTGCCAGTCGTGCCACTCGTGCCAGTCGTGCCAGGAGGAACCATGTTCCGCAGCCAGTACGCAGATGTCCCGGCCGTCGAGGAACCCATCCACGACGCGGTCCTCGGCCGCGCCGCCGAGCGCGGCGACCTGCCCGCGCTCATCGACGGCGTCGACGGCACCACGCTCACCTACGGCCAACTCGACCTGTTCCACCGCCGACTGGCCGCCGCGTTCGCCGAGGCGGGCGTCAACAAGGGCGACGTACTGGCCCTGCACAGCCCGAACACCATCGCCTTCCCGACGGCGTTCTACGCGGCCACGCGCGCGGGGGCGTCGGTCACCACCGTGCACCCGCTCGCCACGGCCGAGGAGTTCGCCAAGCAGCTGCGCGACAGCGCCGCCGGCTGGATCGTGACCGTCTCGCCCCTGCTGGACGTGGCACGCCAGGCCGCCGAACTCGCGGGCGGCGTAAGGGAGATCTTCGTCTGCGACAAAGCGCCCGGGCACCGTTCGCTGATGGACCTCCTCGGCACCACCGCGCCCGAACCGCAGATCGACATCGACCCCGTGGAGGACGTCGCGGCCCTCCCGTACTCCTCCGGCACCACCGGCATCCCCAAGGGCGTGATGCTCACCCACCGGTCCATCGCCACCAACCTCGCGCAGCTCTCGCCGCTCATGCCGACGGGCCCCGGCGACCGCATCCTCGCCGTGCTGCCCTTCTTCCACATATACGGGCTGACCGCCCTCATGAACGCGCCGCTCAGGCAGGGCGCCACCGTCGTCGTACTGCCCCGCTTCGACCTCGAAACCTTCCTCGCGGCCATCGAGAAACACCGCATCAACGCCCTCTACGTGGCCCCGCCGATCGTCCTCGCCCTCGCGAAGCACCCGGCCGTCGCCCAGTACGACCTGTCCTCCCTGAAATACATCATCTGCTCGGCGGCCCCCCTGGACGCCGCCCTGGCGACCGCCTGTTCACGGCGGCTCGGCCTGCCGCCCATCGGCCAGGCGTACGGCATGACGGAACTGTCGCCCGGCACACACGTCGTCCCCCTCGGCACCGAGAACCCGCCACCCGGGACCGTCGGCAAGCTCATCGCCGGCACGGAGATGCGCATCCTGTCCCTGGACGACCCCTCCAAGGACCTGGAAGTCGGAGAAGCGGGCGAGATCGCCATCCGCGGCCCCCAGGTCATGAAGGGCTACCTCGGACAGCCCGACGCCACCGCCGCGATGATCGACCCGGACGGCTGGCTGCACACCGGAGACGTCGGATACGTGGACGACGACGGCTGGCTCTTCGTCGTCGACCGCGTCAAGGAACTCATCAAGTACAAGGGCTTCCAGGTCGCCCCCGCCGAACTCGAAGCCCTGCTGCTCACCCACCCCGGCATCGCCGACGCCGCCGTCATCGGCGTCTACAACGAGGACAAGAACGAGGTCCCGCACGCGTACGTGGTGCGCCAGCCGTCCGCGACCGGCCTCTCCGAGGGCGAGGTCATGATGTACGTCGCCGAACGCGTCGCCCCGTACAAGAGGGTCCGCCAGGTCACCTTCATCGGCGATGTGCCGCGGGCCGCCTCCGGGAAGATCCTTCGCCGCCGGCTCCGGGAGCTCGCGTGACCCTTGTCCACACGGCGCACGACCGCGCCGTCACCACCCTCACCCTCGACTCGCCCGGCAACCGCAACGCCCTGTCGGCGGCACTGGTGGGCGACCTGGCGGACGCCCTCACGCGCTGCGGCAAGGACGGCGACGTACGCGCGGTCGTCCTCACCCACACCGGGAACACCTTCAGCGCGGGCGCCGACCTCCGCGACCCACCGCACCCCGACGCGCTCGTCGGGCTGCTCCGGCAGATCGTCGAACTGCCCAAGCCGGTGGTGGCCCGGGTGACCGGACACGTACGGGCGGGCGGCCTCGGTCTGCTCGGCGCCTGCGACATCGCGGTCGCTTCCCTGGACGCCACCTTCGCCTTCACGGAGGTACGCATCGGAGTCGCCCCCGCCGTCATCTCGCTGCCCCTGCTGCCCCGCACCGACCCCCGCGCACTCGCCCGCTACTACCTCACCGGCGAACGCTTCGACACCACCGAGGCCGTACGCACCGGGCTCCTGACGGCGGCGGGCGACGACGTCGACGTAACCCTGGCGCCCGTCCTCGACGGCCTGCGCAGGTCCTCCCCGCAAGGCCTCGCCGAGACGAAGTCGCTGCTCACGGCTAAGGTGCTGGAGGCCTTCGACCGGGACGCGGCCGATCTGACCGCGCTCTCGGCCCGGCTGTTCTCCTCCGCGCAGGCCCGCGAGGGAATGACGGCCTTCCTCGAAAGACGGGATCCCGCATGGGTGGTGTGACCGCCACGGACGGCACGACGGACGGCACGACCGGCGACGTGGCGGAAGCCACCACGGAGCCCGCCGCGCGTCCGCCGCACGTCCCCAAGCAGGACCGCAGCCGGGCCACCCGGCAGCGGCTCCTGGCGGCCGCCCTGGCCTGCCTCGCCGAACACGGCTGGGCGGGCTCCACCGTCTCCGTCGTCGCCGAACGCGCCGGCGTCTCCCGGGGCGCCGCCCAGCACCACTTCCCGACCCGCGAGGACCTCTTCACCGCCGCCGTCGAGTACGTCGCCGAAGAACGCTCCACCGCCCTGCGCGCCCTCTTCCCCCAGGGCGCCGCCGACCGCCGCGAGGTCGTGGCCGCCCTGGTCGACCTCTACACAGGACCCCTCTTCCGCGCCGCCCTCCACCTCTGGGTCGCCGCCTCCAACGAGGAACAACTCCGGCCCAGGGTCACCGAACTGGAAGCCCGCGTCGGCCGCGAGACCCACCGCATAGCCGTGGAACTGCTGGCCGCCGACGAGTCCCGCCCGGGGGTACGGGAGACCGTCCAGGGACTCCTCGACATGGCACGGGGTCTGGGTCTCGCCAACCTGCTCACCGACGACGGGGGACGGCGGGAGCGGGTGGTGACCCAGTGGGCCGTACTGCTGGACGAGGCGCTGGGGACCGGGTTCAGGGACTGAGCCGCTCCACCGTCCAGCTGCCGTCCGCCTCCGCCACGTACCGCAGCCGGTCGTGCAGCCGGTTCGCGCGCCCCTGCCAGAACTCGACCGTCTGCGGGGCGACCCGGAAGCCGCCCCAGTGAGGGGGGACCGGGACCTGCTCGCCCTCCGGGTAGCGGGCGCTCAACTCCGCGTACGAGGCGTCCAGTTCGGCGCGGGAGCGGATCACCGAGGACTGGGCGCTGGCCCAGGCACCGAGCTGGGAGCCGTGCGGCCGGGTGCGGAAGTACGCGGCGGTCTCGTCGCGGCCGGTGCGCCGTGCCGTGCCCGTGACGATGACCTGGCGGGCCATCGGGTGCCACGGGAAGAGCAGTGACACGTACGGGTTGGCGGCCAGGTCGCGGGCCTTGCGGGAGCCGTAGTTGGTGTAGAAGACGAAGCCCTGCTCGTCGTACTGCTTCAGCAGCACCGTGCGCGAGCTGGGCCGGCCCTCGGAGTCCGCCGTGGAGACGACCATGGCGTTGGGCTCGTACACCACACCCTGCGCCGCGGCCTGCGCGGCCTGACCGAACCAGCGCGCGAACTGTTCCATGGGGGTGGCGGCCAGCTCGCTCTCGGCGAGTCCCTCGGCCCGGTAGTGCTCGCGCATCGCGGCGGGGTCGAGGGTCGGGTCGAGGGCGGGATCACGATCATTCACATCGTCATCCTGCCGTATGGGCGCCCCGCGCCGCGGGGGTGTGCATCATCACTGAGGCGCACTTTGAGTGGCACTGAGTGCCGTGCACTCTCCCCAAAGGTGGCACTCAGGGATATCGTGCTGGTTCCGAAACGGTTGGGCGACCGGCCGGACGGGGCATCACCGGGGTGACGTACCGGACCGCGAGTCCACGAGGAGACCGCGGAACCGGACGTACGCCCCCCACCGCACACATATGGTCACGAGAGCCACCGAACCCCCCATAAGCATCTGTCGAACACATCATGAGGAGCCGCCTGATGTCCGACTTCGTACCCGGACTCGAAGGAGTCGTCGCTTTCGAGACGGAGATCGCCGAACCGGACAAGGAGGGCGGCGCCCTCCGGTACCGGGGCGTCGACATCGAGGATCTGGTCGGCCACGTCTCCTTCGGAAACGTCTGGGGACTGCTCGTCGACGGAGCCTTCAACCCCGGTCTGCCGCCCGCCGAGCCCTTCCCGATCCCCGTCCACTCCGGCGACATCCGCGTCGACGTCCAGTCCGCGCTGGCGATGCTCGCCCCCGTGTGGGGCCTGCGCCCCCTCCTCGACATCGACGAGCAGCAGGCCCGCGAGGACCTCGCCCGCGCCGCCGTCATGGCCCTGTCGTACGTCGCCCAGTCCGCCCGCGGCCAGGGCAACGCGATGGTCCCGCAGCGCGAGATCGACAAAGCGCATTCCGTCGTGGAGCGCTTCATGATCCGCTGGCGCGGCGAGCCGGACCCCAAGCACGTCGCCGCGGTCGACGCCTACTGGACGTCCGCCGCCGAACACGGCATGAACGCCTCCACCTTCACCGCCCGCGTCATCGCCTCCACCGGCGCGGACGTGGCGGCGGCCCTCTCCGGAGCCGTGGGCGCCATGTCGGGCCCGCTGCACGGCGGCGCCCCCTCCCGAGTCCTCGGCATGATCGAGGAGATCGAACGCACCGGCGACGCCGACGCGTACGTCAAGCAGGCCCTCGACAAGGGCGAACGCCTCATGGGCTTCGGCCACCGCGTCTACCGCGCCGAGGACCCACGCGCGCGCGTGCTCCGCCGCACAGCCCGCGAACTCGGCGCCCCCCGCTTCGAGATCGCCGAAGCCCTGGAGAAGGCCGCCCTCGCCGAACTCCACGCCCGCCGCCCGGACCGCGTCCTCGCGACGAACGTCGAGTTCTGGGCCGCCATCGTCCTCGACTTCGCCGAGGTCCCGGCACACATGTTCACCTCGATGTTCACCTGCGCCCGCACCGCCGGCTGGTCCGCTCACATCCTGGAACAGAAGCGCACCGGCCGCCTCGTACGCCCCTCCGCGCGCTACGTGGGCCCCAGCACCCGCGGCCCGCAGGAAATCGTGGGCTACGAGGACATCGTGCACTGACCGCACCGACTGCACCGACCCCTGAAAACGCAGGCGACCCGCGAGCTCTGGTCCCTCCGCCGTGCGGCGAAGGAGCCGGCCGGACGTACCGGCGAGCCCGCGGGTCGGGTGACTGCTGGAGATTGGGCCGGCTGCGCGTACAGATCACGCGCTGGTCCGGCACCGCACTGGGTGTGGTGACGGGCTACTAGCCCGCAGCCACCTCGCTCGTCCGGTTGCCATACATCTGCCGGATCACCTCCTTTCGTAGCGTGCGGCCCACCCTAGGAACCGATCGAGCGGGACTCAACCGGTTTTTCGAAAAGGCCCGGGCAAGGCTGCGCCGGACAGGGTTTCGCTTCTCGTTCGCTGCTCATGGGGCGCGCGGGGCGGAAATCCGGCGTACAACGATTTCGTCCAATCTTTGGGGAACCAGGTGTGGGCTGGGTCACGTTCGAGTTGAATGATGGTGAGTGAACGAACTGTCACGCCGTACGTGCGGACGCAGCCTGCAGGGGGTTCAGGTGAGTGCTTCCAGGCGTAGTGGGACTACCGATGAGCTGGGGCCGGACGAGCCCGAGCGGGATGGTTCGGATCTTCTTGCCGCGCTGCTTGACGGGATGGACGCGGCGTTGTGCGCCTTCGACGCCGATGGGGTCGTGACGCACTGGAACCGTGAGGCCGAGCGGATTCTCGGGTGGACGGCCGCCGAGGCAGTCGGGCGGCAGGGGTTCGCCGGGTGGGCCGTGCGGACCGCCGACGCCGAGGAGGTCGAGGGGCGGCTGCTGTCCGCCATGGAGGCTCCGGGGCGGCAGGTGAACGAGTTCGCCCTCCTCACCAAGGACGGCGGGCGAGTGCTCGTACGGACCCAGTCGGCTGCCGTGCGCGGCCCGGACGGGAAGCCCGCCGGGGTGTACTGCGCCTTCAGCGAGGTGCACGCGCAGATCGATCTGGAGCGGTCCATCGCCCTGAGCGAGGCGTTGTTCGAGGACGCCAGCTGGGGTGTGGTCCTGGTGGACGCCGATCTGCGGCCTGCCGTGGTGAACGCCCATGCGGCGCGGGCGCTGGGGATCGGGCGTACGGCGGTTCTCGGGCGTCCGCTGGGGGAGTTGCTCTCGCAGGGCGTCGAGGAGCTGGAGAGCGCGCTCACGCATGTGCTGGCCGAGGGTGCGCCGCCCGCTCCCGCCGAGATGTGGGTGAGCGTGCGGACACCGGAGGGTGAGTCGCGGAGGTGCTGGCGGAGCGGGTTCCTGCGGCTCTCCTCGCCGCTCACGGAGGAGCCCGTGCCGCTGGGTGTGGGGTGGCTCTTCCAGGATGTGACCGAGGCCAAGCAGACCGAGCAGGAGGCGGCGCTGCTGCGGTTCCGGGCCAACCAGCTGCACCGGGCGGCGCGGGCCGCTGCCGAGTGCGAGGACCCGGGCGAGGCAGCCACCGTACATCTGGACTTCTCGCTCGCCGGGTTCGCCGATCACGCGCTGATCGACCGGGTGGCGGGGGGTTCGGTGGTCGACGGTGACACGCCGGTGCGGCTCGTACGGGTCGCCGCCACGCCCTCCGGGGCGCCGGGGCCGAGCATGCCGACCGGGAAGGCCGGGCTGCCGGTGCGGTACGTGGACGGGCATCCGGCGCTGCAGTGCGTGGAGCGGGGCGGGGCCGTGCGGGCGAGTGCGCGGGAGTCCGACCCGGCGCGGGCGCGCGAGTGGGCCGTGGCGCGGCAGTGGCCGCCGGACTCGGTGCACGCGCTGTGTGCGGTGCTGCGTAGCCGGGGGCGGACGCTGGGCGTGGTGACGTTTCTGCGGGGTGCGGGGCGCAGCCAGTTCGAGCGTACGGATGCGACGTACGCGGAGGATGTGGCCGTACGGATCGCCATGGCGCTGGATCTGGAGGATCTGCGGGGACTGGCGGGGCGCCCCTGAGGGCTTGTGCGGGGCGACCCCAAGGGTGTGCCGGCTCAGTGCTGGTAGAAGATCCGGTCCCCGTACTCCGTCATCACGCGGTTGTTCCACTCGTGGCCGCCGTCCACGTTGCCCGAGCGCAGGAGCGGGGGCTCGATGCCGCGGTCGGCGAGGGCGCCCGCGGCCGTGGCCATGACGGCCTGGAGGAGGGCCGTGGTGACGACGGTGGAGGCGGGGCCGAAGGGGGCCTGGACGGTGTCCTGGGTGAGTTCGGCGTCGCCGATCGGGATCCTCGAGTCGAGGACGATGTCGCAGTGGTCCTTGAGGTAGGTCCCCGAGACGTGCCGGGACTGCGTTTCCGTGGTGTACGCGACCGAGGTCACGCCGATGACCTTGAGGCCGAGGGCGCGGGCGCTCATGGCCATCTCTACGGGGAGCGCGTTGCGGCCGGAGAGGGAGATGATCACGAGCAGGTCGCCGGAGCGGGCCGGGCTGGACTCCAGGACGACGCTCGCGAGGCCGTCGACCCGTTCCAGGGCCGAGCCCAGGGTCGCCGGCATGACGTCGACGCCCACGACGCCGGGTACGACGAGCAGGTTCATGAGGGCGAGGCCGCCCGCGCGGTAGACGATGTCCTGTGCGGCGAGGGAGGAGTGCCCGGCGCCGAACGCGAAGAGGCGTCCGCCGCCGGCGACGGTGTCGGCGATCAGGGTTCCGGCCGCCTGGATCTCTCCGGCGTCCTCGTCCCGCACCTGTTGCAGCAGGCCGATCGCCGCGTCGAAGAACTGTCCGGCCAGCTTGCTGTCGGTCATCGGCGAAGCCCCTTCGAAGTCTTGTCGAAGTCCCGTCGAAGTCTCGTCAGCGTCGACGCGTCGCGGATCACGTTGCGGTCTGGACCAGCGTGCTGTCAATACGGCGAGCAGTATGGCGAGCAGTACGTGGTGCAGGGCGGCGGGGCTCGCGGGCGGGGCTTGTATACGGGGCTTTCGCCCGGGTCGGGACCGCCGCTGAGGGTGGTCGGAGGCACTTGAAACCACATGGTTTCAACGGCGAGGCACGCTTGTCAGTGGTATGCGTCAGAATTGAGTCCAGGGCCAGCGCACAAGCCGGTGAGCCACGGAGCCTCCGGCAGAGCTAATCGAGGGGCACACATGTCCGGACTGATCGACACCACGGAGATGTATCTCCGCACCATCCTCGAGCTGGAGGAGGAAGGCGTCGTCCCCATGCGCGCCCGGATCGCGGAGCGGCTGGACCAGAGCGGGCCGACGGTCAGCCAGACGGTGGCGCGCATGGAGCGCGACGGCCTGGTGGCGGTCGCCAGCGACCGGCACCTCGAGCTGACCGACGAGGGGCGGCGGCTGGCCACGCGTGTCATGCGCAAGCACCGGCTCGCGGAGTGCCTCCTCGTCGACGTGATCGGTCTGGAGTGGGAGCAGGTGCACGCCGAGGCGTGTCGCTGGGAGCACGTGATGAGCGAGGCCGTGGAGCGCCGGGTGCTTGAGCTCCTGCGCCACCCGACGGAGTCGCCGTACGGCAACCCCATCCCGGGCCTGGAGGAGCTGGGCGAGAAGGACAGCGCGGACCCGTTCCTGGACGAGGGCATGGTGTCGCTGGCGGAGCTGGACCCGGGTGTCGACGGCAAGACCGTGGTCGTACGGCGTATCGGCGAGCCGATCCAGACGGACGCGCAGTTGATGTACACGCTGCGGCGGGCGGGCGTGCAGCCCGGCTCCGTGGTGAGCGTGACGGAGTCCGCGGGCGGGGTCCTGGTGGGCAGTGGTGGCGAGGCCGCGGAGCTGGAGTCGGACGTCGCTTCCCACGTGTTCGTCGCCAAGCGCTGAGGCGTCGGCGGGCACGTCAACTACCGCGACGGCAGAGGCAGTTGTGACACCTGCGTGACCTCACCGAAACCAAGATTCAGTGTGCCGAATCGCAGCGCTGGGACCATTTGCGTGCGAGGCTGTCGCGTGAGGCATATGACCTGAGAGCTCTTGACCGTGTCCGAGAGCGACGGCGCGCGGTCGGGGAGGGGGCGGAAGGATGTGCCGCAGTTGTGGAGAGGGCCCCGGCGCCGATTGGCGCCGGGGCCTGTCCTCCCCTTGTGCTGACCCGGAGCCCCGAGCTCCCAGGGTCATTCCCTTCGGACCGGTTTCCCCGAGCGGCCCGCCCCCCGCTGAAGATCTCCCCTCGGCGACGGCGGTCAATCCTTGAGCATGGTCACTCGAACGAGGGGTGTTGCCGCCGAGAAAGGCATTCTCGAAACCCCATTCGATAACGTGGCGGCGTAGCCGGGGTACCAGGGGTACTCGCAGGACAGCAGTCGGCAAAATCCCAGCATCGGTCGGCAGAATCCGGCACCAGTCGGCAGAATCCGGCATCAGTCAGTGGCAATCCAGTGCAAGCAGGCAGCAGGAGCAGCGGTACGACGAGGTAGGAAGCGGTAGGAGTGGACCGGCCGGCTCGAGCGGGAGCGAGGCGGTCCGAGCGAGCTAGGGGGGTGCCATTACCTGTGGTGCGGCGCATCGACGTGACGGGAGCGGGTGGCGTACGCCTCGCCGCCTGGGAGTTCGGTGATCCTCCCAAGACCGAGGAGGTCTCACGCGCGCCCGGCGTTCTCTTACTGCACGGCCTCATGGGCCGCGCCTCCCACTGGGCCTCCACCGCCCGCTGGCTCTCCGAACGGCACCGCGCCGTCGCGCTCGACCAGCGCGGCCACGGCCAGAGCGACAAGCCGCCCGAGGCCGCCTACACCCGCGAGGCCTACGTGGAGGACGCCGAGGCCGCTCTCGAACAGCTGGGCCTGGGCCCGGCCGTCCTCATCGGCCATGCGATGGGCGCGCTGACCGCCTGGCAGCTCGCCGCCAAGCGCCCCGATCTCGTCTCCGGCCTGATCATCTGCGACATGCGGGCGTCGGCGCTGGGCGCCGCCTCGCAGCGGGAGTGGGAGGACTGGTTCAAGGCCTGGCCCGTTCCCTTCGCGACGCTCGCCGACGTACGCAAGTGGTTCGGTGAGGACGATCCCTGGGTGGAGCGGCCGAATCCGTCCCGCGGCGAGTTCTACGCCGAGGTGATGCACGAGTCCGCCGACGGCTGGCGCCCGGTCTTCGAGCCCGCGCAGATGCTCAAGTCCCGCCAGACCTGGGTGTACGACGCCCACTGGGAGGAGCTCGCGCAGGTCCGGTGCCCCGCCCTGGTCGTACGGGGTCTCGACGGCGAACTCGGCCGGGCCGAGTCCCAGGAGATGGTCCGCGTCCTGCCGCACGGCCAGTACGCGGAGGTGGCCGACGCCGGCCACCTCGTGCACTACGACCAGCCGGACGCGTGGCGCGTGGCGATCGAACCGTTCCTGGACGGCGTCCTGACCCCCTGACCGGCTGACCCCGTGAGCGTCAGCCCTTGCTCACGGCCGTCAGGATCTCGGGCAACCGCGCCGCCGTCCGGGGCGCCGCCATCCGCAGTCCGCACCACGTGATCAGGGTGCCGTACACGGCGCCCAGCGGCAGCAGCAGCCACATCCACCTGTCGCCGTCCGCCGACGTGTTCAGCCAGATCGTGAGAACGATGACGGGAGCGGACAGCAGCGCGGCCGAGACCATGCCGCCGAAGATCGCGATCCAGGCGAGGCCGGCCTGACCGGGGGCCACGTTCTTGTAGCCCTCCTGAGGGATCGAGTACGGGAAGCGGGCCGAGGACCACGCGCCGGTCGCCAGCATCGCGCCGAGCAGCGCGAAGGAGAGGCCGAGCACCTCGGGCAGCGCGCTCCAGTCGTCGAGCATCGCCGTCGTCAGGACGGTCACCAGGGCCGTGTACGGCAGGGTGATCATCAGCAGTGCCAGCGCGCGCCCGCGCAGTTCGACGTACGCGTCCCGGGTGGACGAGATCGTCATCGCGACCATCCAGAACGCGGACGTGTCCTGCCCGAACTGGTTGTACATCTGGATGCCGAGCATCCCGGCCGCGAAGCACGCGAAGTAGATCGAGCCGGTGCCCTGCAGGGCGTTGAACACCGGCACGATCAGCCCGATGGCGAGTGAGGTCACCCACGCGGCCTTGGTCTTGGGATCGCGCCACACGTAGCGCAGGCTGCGCTCCATGACGGTCCCGGTGCGGCCCGCGGGCAGCAGCCGGCGCAGGCCGGAGGAACCCCGTTCCCGCGCCTCGGGCTCGTCCGCCCGCAGTGTCGACCCGTCCGGCGAGGTCATCAGCCGGGTCAGGTGATGGGACCAGAGCGCCAGCAGTCCCACCAACGCGGCCGCGCTCAAGGCGAGTTGGGCGGCTCCGATCCCGTACGACCCCTCACTCACCGCATGCACCGCGCCGATCGCCGACGCGGGCGGCACCCAGCTCAGCACATTCCCCAGCGTGTCGAGTTCGGACAGTCCGCCCGCCGAATTGAGCCGCTGGGCACCGAAGTTGACCACCTGCGCGCCGATCGCGATGAGCAGGCCGCTGAGCACCGCGAGGTCGCGGCCCCTGCGGCTGGTCAGCAGCCGGATGTTGGCGGCGGCGACGGCGCGTGCGAGGGCCACGCAGACGAGGAGCCCGAGGGCCGCGGCGAGGACGGCGGTGACGTACGCCGCCGTACCGTGGGCCACGGAGATCACGGATCCGGTGAGCACGCACAGCGTGAACAGCGGTCCGATGCCGACGAGTGAGGCCGCGAGCAGCGCCCGTACGAGCGGGCGTGGCCGCAGCGGCAGCATGACCAGGCGGGTCGGGTCGAGCGTCTCGTCGCCGCTGGCGAAGAAGAGCGGCATCACGGCCCAGCCGAGCGCCAGGAGCGCCACCAGCAGTGCGGCGACGGCGGTGGCGTGCGCGTTGCCGCGCAGCGCGATCAGGCCGAGCAGTTGGAGGGCCCCGAAGAGGAGGGCGAGGACGGCGGAGGCGACGTACGCGGCCCGCCGTCCGGACGACTGCCGCAGGCCGTTGCGCAGGAGCGACAGCTTCAGTCGTACGACGACGGGTGTGATCGACGCGGCGGAGACACCGGCGTTCGCGCTCATCGTGCCCCGCCGCCCAGCCAGTCCAGGTCGGCACCGGCGGCGCGGCCGTTCGCGCCGACCAGTTCCAGGAAGGCCTGCTGGAGGGAGGGGGCGCTGCCGCGTACGTCCGCGAGCGGGCCGTGGGCGCGGATGCGCCCCGCGGCCATCACGGCGACCCAGTCGCACAGCGACTCGACCAGTTCCATGACGTGGGAGGAGAAGACGACCGTGGCGCCCGATCCCGTGTACCGCTCCAGGACGCCGCGGATGATCTGGGCGGAGACCGGGTCGACGCCCTCGAACGGCTCGTCGAGGAAGAGGACTTCGGGGTTGTGGAGGAGGGCGCAGGCCAGGCCGATCTTCTTGCGCATGCCCGTCGAGTAGTCGACGACGAGTTTGTGCTGGGCGCCCGCGAGGTCGAGTACGTCGAGGAGCTGGGCGGACCGTTTGTCGACCTCGGCGCCGGGCAGGCCGCGCAACCGTCCGGTGTAGCCGAGGAGTTCGCGTCCGGAGAGCCGCTCGAAGAGCCGGAGCCCCTCGGGCAGGACACCGATCCGCGCCTTGACCTCCACGGGGTCGCTCCACACGTCGTGGCCGACGACCTCGACGGTGCCCATGTCGGGCCTGAGCAGCCCGGTCACCATCGAGAGGGTGGTGGTCTTGCCGGCCCCGTTCGGACCGACGAGCCCGATGAACTGCCCCGCGGGCAGCTCCAGATCGATCCCGGCGACGGCGACCTGCTCCCCGAACCGCTTCCAGAGCCCCCGCACACGCACGGCGGGCACGCCGCCCCTTGATCCCTCGGTCATACAGGCACCCTAGGGGCAACGCCCTGCTTTTAGGGGCGCGGGGAACTGCGCGATCAGCCACAGCGAAGCCGCGGAATATGAACGGAGCCGCGGAGGCTTACGAACGGCCTGCGGGCTGCATACGGCCTGCGGAAGCTATCGACGCCCTTCCCGCCCGCAGGCGTAGGCGAGCGGCGAGATCAACTCCTCCGCATCCGGCAGCCACCGGTTCGCGGGCGTGGGCCGACGCGCCCACTGCACGGCGCCCTGCGACCCGTACCGGGTGGGCGGCCCCGCCACGTACGACCCCTCGCCCAGGGCGACCAGGTCGAGCGAGGCCGGCGGCCACCCCAGCTTCCGTACAAGGTCGGAGACCTTCGCGGAGGCCCCCGGAAGAACGAAGAAGTGCATCCGCCGGTCCGGCGTGCAGGTGACCGGCCCGAGGGTCAGCTCCATCCGCTCCATGCGAGCGAGCGCGAGGAACCCGGCCGTCTCGGGCACGTCGATCGCGTCGAACGTACGCCCGGTCGGCAGCAGGATCGACGCCGTCGGCTGCTTCGCCCACAGACGGCGCGCGACGGTCGCACTGCCCGTGGCCTGCGTCGCCCAGTCCTCGCGCGCCGGGTGCGCGCCGGGTAGGGGGCACGCCGCCTCGCCGCAGGAGCAGCGCTGCACCCCGTCGACGGCTTCCAGCCAGGTGCCGGGGAACACGTCCCAGTGGCGCTCCTCGGCATAGCGCACGGCGGTGTCCTGCAGCGATTCGCCGCGCTGCTTGGGGATCTGTGCGGTCTCGGTGCCTGCGATGGTCTCGTCCACGTGGAACTCAACTCCCGCGTCCACCTCGGGTTACGGGGGACGCGCGCGCGGGGGAGGAGCATCGATTCCGCACGTGGGGCGCATGGATGCACGGGTGGGGGCGCGCATGGGGAAACGCGGCGGGGGCTGGGTAACCCACGTGAGGGGTGGGCCACTGCCTTTACCCCGGCAATCCTCACATGTCTCGCATCTTCGGTATGTCTGCGGGGCATTGATCTTCTTGGCCGAGTTCTTTCGCTGTTCTTCACTGGGTTCGGCCGCTGAGGACACGTCAACTCGGTGCGTGGGCAGGCACCGCAGCCACAGGGGGTACGCCAATGGCCGCAAGGCCGCTCGTCGCGCGGCAGCCGAACGAACGACTGCAGGCGCTCATCCAGGAAGCGGGTTGCTCGAACGCCGGGCTGGCCCGCCGGGTCAACATGTGCGGCGCGGAGCACGGTTTGGATCTGCGCTACGACAAGACGTCCGTGGCGCGCTGGCTGCGCGGACAGCAGCCGCGCGGGCGGGCGCCGGCGATCATCGCCGAGGCGCTCGGCCGCAAGCTCGGCCGTACGGTCACGATCGACGAGATCGGCATGGCCAACGGCAAGAACCTCGCGTCCGGCGTCGGTCTCCAGTTCTCGCCGACCGTACTGGGGGCCATCGAGCAGGTCTGCGAGCTGTGGCGCAGTGACGTCGGCCGCAGGGACTTCCTCTCCGGCTCGTCCGTCGCCGCCTCCGCGCTCGTCGAGCCCAGCCGCGACTGGCTGATCTCCTCGCCGGACTCCCAGGTGGCGCGCTCGGCGGGACCGCGGGTCGGCGTCTCGGACGTCGCGGCGGTCCGCGCGATGACCCAGGCGCTGGTGGACCTGGACCACCAGTACGGCAGCGGGCATGTACGCCCGGTCGTCGTCCACTACCTGAACAGCGTGGTCTCCGGGCTGCTCGCGGGCTCCTACCGGGAGGCGGTCGGGCGTGAACTGTTCGCCGCCGTGTCCCGGTTGACGGAACTCGCGGGCTACATGGCCATCGACACCGGTCAGCCGGGCCTCGCCCAGCGGTACTACATCCAGGCGCTGCGGCTCGCCCAGGCGGCCGGGGACCGGGCGTACGGCGGGTACGTACTCGCCGCGTCCATGAGCCACTTGGCGGCGCAGCTCGGCAACCCGCGCGAGATCGCGCAGTTGGCGCGTGCGGCGCAGGAGGGGGCGCGTGGGCGGGTGACACCGCGCGCGGAGTCGATGTTCTACGCCGCTGAGGCGCGCGGGCACGCGCTCCTCGGCGACGCGCGCGCCGCTCAGGTGGCGTCCGGCAGGGCCGTCAGCGCCCTGGAGTCGGCGGACGCGGCCTCCGGTGACGACCCGACGTGGATCGCGCACTTCGACGAGGCCTATCTGGCCGACGAGTTGGCGCACTGCCACCGGGACCTCGGACAGGCGGAGGCGGCCGCGCGCTGCGCGGAGGAGTCCCTCGCCGGGCTCCCCGAGTCGAAGGCCCGTCGGCGTGCGATCGGCTATGTACTGCTCGCCACCGCGCAGGTCCAGCAGCGCGAGGTGGAACAGGCGTGCCACACCGGGCTGCGCGCCGTCGAGTTGCTCGGCACGCTCCGTTCCAACCGGGGCGCCGACTATCTGGAGGACTTCCAGCAGCGCCTGGAGCCGTATCAGGACGAGCCGGTGGTACGGGAGTTCGGGGCGCGGATGGAGTTGCAGGCCGCGGCGTGAACGGCTGGTGCTCCAGGGCGTGAACGGAAGGGAAACGATCAAGAGGGGTGTGAGGAGAGGCATATATAGCGCAATGGGGAGTGGATCTGTTACCGCGGTCACAGAGGCGGAGGTCACGCCCTGTGCTGCGTGGCACGGGGTTGTGGGGACCCGGTAGCGTGAGCCGATGATTCCGAAGGTCCCCCATTCGTAGGAGTCCCGGTGACGCAGAGTGGACAGGGCGAAGAGCCCTCGCCGCGACCCGCGCGCGAAGGCATCGTGCTGCCCTCCGACGGCGGCGCGCCCCTGCTGCCGGGTACGACGGGCGACCGTACGACCCCGGCGGGCGGCCAGGCATGGGACCGGCCCTGGGGCCCCGACCAGCAGGCGGCCCCCGCCCCGCAGCCGGAGCAGCAGCCCGACCAGGGCTGGGGAGCGCCGGTGAACGGCACCCAGACCTGGGGAGCCGCCCCGGCGGCCGACTGGGGCACGCCCGACGCGTCCCAGGGCTGGGCTCCCTCGGAACCGAGACCGGGTTGGGGTGACAACCCGGCCCAGCAGCAGCCGATGCCCGATGGCGGGCAGCAGTCGCCGGGTGCGCATGCGGGGCAGCAACTGCCTGGAGCGTATGGGGCTCAGGAGCTGCCGGGCGCGTACGGGGCTCAGGAGTTGCCGGGTTCGCTGCCGGACTCGCGTGGAGCGCAGCAGCCGCAGGGTTTCGCGCCGCAGTCGCAGTCGCAGTCGCAGCCGGCGCCCGGTGCCGGGCCGCTGCCGCCCGAGGGCGCGTCGGCTCCGTCGTACGGGAACGCCCAGGCTCCGTCGTACGGGGGCGCTCAGGCTCCGTCGTACGGGGGTCATGACGGCGGTGTTCCGCAGGGACCCGCCGCCGCGCAGCCGCTGCCACCCGTGGACGCGGGTGTCGGTGGAGGCGCCGGTGCGGGGTCGAGTGTGCCGCTGCCGCCTACCGTCGAGGATGGTGCGACGCAGTACATACCGCACATACCGCCCGCCCCGGGCGCAGTCGAGGGTGCGACCCAGTACATCCCGCACATTCCGCCCGCCGCCTCCGTGCCCGCGCCGGCGGCCGTGCCCGATGAGGGTGCCACCCAGTACATCCCTCCGGTGGGCCCGGGGGCGCTGCCGCCCGAGGTGCAGGCCGACGCGACCCAGTTCCTGGGGCGGCCGCCGCAGGCCGGTGCCGGACCGCTGCCTCCCGCCGCGCACCCGGACGCCCAGGCCACGCAGTACATCCCGCCCGTGCCCGCGCAGTCGGGCGGGACGCCCTACGGGGTACGTCCGGGCGGGCCGGAGGACAGGCAGCCTCCGGCGGAGTTCGACAACCTGTTCCGCAGTGAGCCGGCGGCGCCCGCGTCGACGCAGCAGTTGCCGCGGTTCGACCCTTCGGCTCAGCACGGCGCGGGAGCCCCGCAGGGGGCGCACGCCTCGTACGGCGCGCAAGCTCCGGGCGGGTACGGCGGACAGAACCCGGGTGCCTACGGCGCGCAAGCCCCGGGCGCGCCCGGAGCGCCGGGCGGACGGGCTGCCGCGCGGCGCGGGGGCGCGAGTGACGGTGGTGGCGGACGCGGGGGGCGCGGCGGCTCGCGTGTTCCGCTGATCGCCGCGGTCGGCATCGGCATCGCCGTGCTCGGCATCGGCGCCGGTGCCCTGCTCAGCAGCGGCGGAGGCGACGACAGCGACGACAACAGCACGACCGTGTCGGCGACGTCCCCCGCCACGGAGGGCTCGAGTTCGGCGTCCGCCGCCGACCCCGCCAAGGCGCAGGCCGTCGAGCTGGACAAGCTCCTGGCGGACGCCAATGCCAGCCGCGACTCGGTGATCAGTGCCGTGGCGAACGTGACGGCGTGCAAGAACCTGGCCCAGGCGGCCAGCGATCTGCGGGCCGCGGCCAATCAGCGGGGTGAGCTGGTCACCCGGCTCGACGCCCTCTCGCTGGACAAGCTCCCGAACCACGCCGAGCTGACCACCGCGCTCACCAACGGCTGGAAGGCCTCCGAGTCGGCCGACAACCACTACGCGGCCTGGGCCGACCAGGCGGCCGGCAAGAAGGGCTGCAAGAACGGCCAGGCCCGCGGCACGGGCCAGAGCCAGGCGGCCGTCAAGGACAGCGGCACGGCGAGCACGGCCA
Source organism: Streptomyces sp. NBC_00038 (assembly GCF_026343635.1). Lineage (NCBI taxonomy): Bacteria > Bacillati > Actinomycetota > Actinomycetes > Kitasatosporales > Streptomycetaceae > Streptomyces > Streptomyces sp. NBC_00038. The sequence goes on along the minus strand of NZ_JAPELQ010000001.1, from coordinate 4,771,921 downwards.
AGGAGAAGGCCGCGAAGCTGTGGAACTCCATCGCATCGACCTACGGCCTGACGGAACGCACACGGACCCAGCTGTGAGCGCCGGTTCGCGCTGAGCCCCGTAAGGGGCGCGAGGCTGTGACATATATGCGGCTCCGCCGCGTGGGCGCGACCAGCCACGACGGACCCGCAGACGATGCACCGGACCCAGCGGAGCTAATCCGCACTCTCCAGCGTCTTCGACATGCTGACGAACCCCTTGCGCGCCGCGACCAGTTGGCCCTTGCTCACGACCTGGAAGGTGACGTCGGCGTTGATGAGGCGGGGGAAGTCGACGGCTGCGATCATGTCCTCGAAGCGCCAGCTGAGGGTCGGGGTGAGCCCGCCGGTGGTCACCTTGAGGCCGTTGTCGAGGGCCCGCCGGATCGTGAGCGCGGACACCTCGCCGTCGCCGAGCGAGTCGACGACCTTCTCCAGCACGGTGTAGGCGATCCAGGTCGTCTGCACTCCGGCGTCCGCGGGGTCGATCCGGTTGTCGCCGAAGGCGTACTTCTCGATCACGTTGCGCAGCGGGTCCCAGCCGGCGTCGCTCGCGGGCGGGTACCAGCCGGTGACGTACGCACCCTCGTACGGACTCGACGTGCCTCCGGTGGAGTTGATCACCGACTGGTCGACGCTGCCGAGGACCGTGCCCACGCCCACCTTCGAGTAGGCCTCGCGGTCGCGCCGGAAGGAGTCCATGAAGGTGTCCGTACGGTCTCCGAGCGCGGGCACCACACAACCGTTCTTGTACGGGTCGGAGGTCGCGTTCTCGAGGGACGTCTGTGTCTGCCGCGAGTACTCGGTCGCGTCGTCGGCGGCCCGCTGGTCGTTGGCGGACTCGTGGCCGGCCGCCCGCAGGCCGGAGTCGAGCAGCACCGGGAGTTCGTCACCGGCGATGGTGTCCGGACGTATCAGCGAGACCGGGCCGCAGGTCCTGCCGAGCTGCTCGCCGAGGCCGGCCAGCAGTGCGGGCTCGCCGCCGTTGACGGGGTAGGACAGGGGGCTGGTGAACTCGTCGTCGGTGACGCCGTAGCCGCCGATGTACGGGATGCCCGCGCCCTCCAGCGGGGCGAGGAAGGAGCGGCCGTGCTGGCTGTAGGAGCCGACGACCGCGACGACGTCCTCGTCGACGGCGCGCCGGGCGCAGTTGGCGGCGTCCACGCTGTCGTTGTGGTCGTTGCAGGTGAGAATGGTGAGCTTGCGGCCGTTGATGCCGCCACGGCTGTTGACCCAGCGGGCGTAGGCCTTCGCCATGGCCGGCATACCCGGCTTGTTGGTCGCGGCGGTCTGCTCGGGAGCCCACGTCATGACGGTGATGGAGTCATCCCCGGAGCCCCCCGTGGCACCAGGGATGACCCCACATCCGACGGCGATCGACGCACACGCCACCAGCGCGCCCGCGGACAGCAACGTGGCCTTGAGAGGCCGGGGGAGGACGGGAGAGACGGTGCGCGTGCGTCGACTGCCGGTCATGCTCACGCACGATTCCGTCACACCGCTAACCCGGGAGTGACCCCCGGTCAACATCGGGTGACTCAGAGGTGAATTGCGGGGGTGGACGATCTGCTTTTCGCGGGGAACGTACGATCGGTGACCGTGCAAGGTTCGGAGAACTCTTCCCGTCGCGGCCGTCGCTCGTCCACCATGGGCGACATGCCACTGAACGACATGCCGTGGTGGCGCTGGCGCAGCAATGTGCGCTCCGCGCTGCACATGCTTTCCGACACCGACTTCCAGCGGGGCGTCTGGCTCGCAGGCGTCGACGGGTACGGGGACGTCACCGACGCCGTGTACCGCCTGGTCGAGGACACCTGGCTGGACAACTGGTCCGCCGAGAAGTACGTCGGCACGATCTTCCGGGACTCCCAGGAGGCGGCGCTCGTCGACACCGCCGTGCTCCGCGTCCTGCGGATCATGCACCAGGTCGGACCCGACGCTCTCGTCTCCGCGTACCTCGACCACGACGGCTGGCCGGACGCGGTGCGCGCCGCGCGCGACGCGCACGTGCGCCTCGCGGTGAGCGACGGGGAGGACCCCGACATCCCACCGCGCACGCTCGAGGTGCTGAAGATCCTGACGCGGTCGGCGTAGACCCCGGCTTCCGGGCACGACCTCGGCTCCCGGCGACGACCCCGGCTCTCGGCCGCGGGTGGCCGGGCCCGTCCCGTGTCCTGACCTGGTCCGCCTGGCGGGACGGGCGCCCGTCGTGGGTGGGCGGTATGGGACCCTGTCCTGCATGAATGAGCAGTCCGTCCGCGGGGCCGCGCCCGCCGCCGAGCAGTACGTCCTGACCCTCTCCTGCCCGGACAAGCAGGGCATCGTGCACGCCGTGTCGAGCTACCTCTTCATGACCGGCTGCAACATCGAGGACAGTCAGCAGTTCGGCGACCACGACACGGGACTGTTCTTCATGCGCGTCCACTTCTCGGCGGAGGCGCCGGTGACCGTGGACAAACTGCGCGCGAGCTTCACGGCGATCGGCGACTCCTTCCACATGGACTGGCAGATCAACCGCGCCGAGGACAAGATGCGGATCGTGCTCCTTGTCAGCAAGTTCGGGCACTGCCTGAACGACCTGCTCTTCCGTGCGCGGACCGGAGCGCTGCCGGTCGAGATCGCGGCCGTGGTCTCCAACCACACGGACTTCGCCGAGCTCGTGGGCTCGTACGACATTCCCTTCCACCACATCGCGGTGACGAAGGACACGAAGGCGGAGGCCGAGGCGCAGCTCCTGGAGCTGGTCCGGGCCGAGAACGTCGAACTCGTCGTCCTCGCCCGCTATATGCAGGTGCTGTCGGACGACCTGTGCAAGCAGCTCAGCGGGCGGATCATCAACATCCACCACTCCTTCCTGCCGAGCTTCAAGGGCGCGAAGCCGTACCACCAGGCGCACGCCCGGGGTGTGAAGCTCATCGGTGCCACCGCGCACTACGTGACGGCCGACCTCGACGAGGGGCCGATCATCGAGCAGGAGGTCGAGCGGGTCGGGCACGGTGTGACGCCGGACCAGCTGGTCGCCATCGGGCGGGATGTCGAGTGCCAGGCGCTGGCGCGGGCGGTGAAGTGGCACGCCGAGCGGCGGATCCTGCTGAACGGTCGCCGGACGGTGGTGTTCGGGTAGGGCTGGAGATCTTTTAGCCCGTCCGGCGTTTGAGGACGAGGCCGTTCAGGCCGACAGCGGGGGTCTGGGGGCGGCAGCCCCCAGGTACGGGACGGGAAGGGGCGGAGGGGGCGAAAAACCCTCACGCCCACCCCCACCGCGTCCGGTCTACATCCGGCTCAACGACGCCGCCGCGAACAGCACATCCCTGATCGCCTCGCGGTCCCCGTCCTGCCCCGCGGCCGCCTCCTCCGGCGACACGTGCCCCGCCGCCAGGCGGCAGAACTCCACGCCGTCCAGCGCGACATGCGCGACCTCGCGCTCGGCGGACGCGACCGCGCCGGGCGAGTCGAGCGGGATGAGCCACTCGCCGCCGCCGGAGCCCTCGATCTCCAGACGGAGGCTGCGCCCGGGCGCGCCCGCCGTGACGAGATGGCGGGACGGCGCCGCGGAGAGCCCCGCCCGGCGCCGCTCGGCCAGCGAGCCGGGCAGCATCCGGGCGGCCAGATCGATCATGCCGTGCAGATGGCGCGGGGCCGGCGGCTCGTAGGGATAGTCCACCGCGTCCGCGATGTCCCCCGCGTGCACCCAGCACTCGAAGGCCCGGTCCAGCATTGAGTCGCTCAGCGGCAGCTCGAAGGCGCCGTACGGCACGGGCAGTCGCCCGGAGCCGCCGCCCGCGAACGACACCGTGCGGACGAGGTTGTGGCTCTGTTCCCGCCAGGGTCCGCGCACGGACCGGGTGGGCGGGAAGTGCGAGGCATTCCAGTACGCCTCCGTGCGGGCCGCCGGAGTCGCCTCGGCCGAGGGCGAGGCGAGCGGGTCCTCCAGGCCGAGGGCGACGGCGACGAGGCCGTCGACGCTCAGCAGATGGGCGATGACCCCGGCGACGGTCGTACGGCGGCTGGTGGGCACGTCGCCCTCGAACCAGCGCAGCCGCACGGGCGCGTGCCACTCGGCGTCGCCTATGTCCTGGAGGAGTGCGTCGAGCCGTGCGGCCTCCGCGTCGTACGGAGTCGCCCACTCGGGCACCGGAATCCGGGGCGGGCGCCGGCCGAGGCAGCCCTCCAGGACACGGGTGCGCAGCGCCGGGTCGAGGTCGAGGCTCTCGGCCGGGTGCAGCAGCCCGACCGCCTCGCGCAGCCGCAGCGCCTCGTCCGCGCAGGAGCCGCAGTCCCCGAGGTGCTCCTCGACGGCCACCGTCTCCTGCGCCGAGCAGGCGGCCAGCGCCCACGCGCCGAGGAGCGACTTCAGTACCGGGTGTTCCAGGACGAGGGGCGGGGGAGCGGGGGCGGGTACCGGCGTGGGCAGCGGCAGTCCGGTGTCCTCGACGGAGGAACGCGGCAGCGGTATGCGCGGTGGCCCTCCGGGCACGTCTTCCCGACCGCCCTCCGGCCGGTCGGGACCTTGCGGCCCACCAGGGCCCTCCGGCCCGCGACGATCTCCCGGCCGACCGGGCTCGCCGGGCACGCTGGGTTCCCCGGGCTCGCTGGGTTCAGCGGCGGCCGCACCGCCACCCTCGACACCTCCGACGCCCTCCTCCCGCTTCTCGTCCCCGTCCTTCCCCTCGTACCCGTCCTCGTTCTGGTCCCGCTCGTCGAACGCCTCGTACCGGTCCGCCCCTCCGCTCACCGGGCACCCCCGTATTCGGGCGGCGCCCCGGAGGTGCCGCCGGTGTCGTGGGCGGTGGACAGGAGCTGGAGGCCGAGGCGGAGCCGGCGGCGGGCCTCGTCCTCGGTGACGCCGAGGTCGGCGGCGGCCTGGCGGTAGTCGCGGCGCTGGAAGTAGGCGAGCTCCAGGGCGGCCCGCAGCGGGGCGGGCATGGACGTGACGATGTAGTCGGCGCGGGCGGCCACGGAGGCGCTGCGCACCTTGTGCTCCAGCTCCTCGGTGGTGCCGAGGCCGCCCCGGGCGAGCGCGGCGGTCTCCGTCGCGCGCAGCCGCTGGACGGCGAGGCGGTGGGTCAGTGTGGCGACCCAGGAACGCAGCGGGCCCTGCTTGGGGTCGTAGGCGTCGGGGTTCTCCCAGACGTGCGTGAACACCTCGCGTGTGATGCCGTCGGCGGCCCGCTCGTCCCCGAGCACGCGGTGGGCGAGTCCGTGCACCAGCGAGGCGAACCGGTCGTAGAGCTCACCGAGCGCGGCCGCCTCCCCGCGTGCGAGCCGCTGTTGCATCTTGCGGTCCCAGCGGGGCGGTGCGTTCTTCGTCGCCATGCGGCCCCCTCACCCTGGTCGTGCCCGGCGCCTGTCCCTGTGTCCAGCCTGCGTGTCCGCGTGCCCGTGCCGTGTCCAGCCTGCGCGCACCCGCTGTCTCGAATGTAGTCGGCACGTCTGTGAGCGCACGCCCCTTTGTGTCAATGTGCGCCCCCGGACGGTCCAGGAATGGTAGGCGCCTGCCCTGTACTGAACACATTGGAACGTACGCGACCGAAATGACTCGGTCATCGCGCGCTTTCGACCTTAGATCGACGTTTCTTCGGTCCCGGACCGGTGTTTCATGGAACGACAGTCGGGCAGTCGCGGGGAAGGGAAGCGTAGGAATCCCTTCCGTTTCCAGTGGGCGAGGCGAGCGAGAGGCGTGGCGGTGACACTCAAGGTGACCGACGGCGAAGAGGGCGAGTGGGCCGTGCTGCGGGTGTCCGGCGAGTTGGACCTCGTGACCTCGCCGGAGCTGCGCCAGCGGGTGCACGAGGCGGTGGCCGACGGCCGCCGCAGCCTCGTCCTCGACCTCTCCGAGGTCCTCTTCTGCGACTCCAGCGGCGTCGGCGTCCTCATCGCCACCCGCCGGCTCATCCGCTCCTGCCAGGGCCGCCTGCGCCTGATCCTGCCCGCACAGGGGGCGGTCGACGGTTCGCACGTCAACCGGGTCCTCGCGGCCCTCGGCGTCCGCCGCCTCTTCGACGTCTACCCGGACGTCGCCGCGGCCGTCGGCGAGGAATCGACCCCCTTGTCGGCCTGACGCCCTTGTCGGCCCGACCTTCCCGTCGGCCTGACCTTCCGTCCCGGCGGTGTGACTTTCCGTCACATGATCACGTGACGTGAAGAAGCCCTCACCCGGCGGGAGCGCCGCGCCACACCGTTGTCCCGGAATTCCCGCAGTCTTGGTACAAGCGTCGTTTTCCCGCTCCCCGGGCGCCTCTGACGTCGTACGCTCCGTTCCGGATGCACCCTCACGTGACGTAAGGCGGCCCGAAGGCAATGGCCAACAGCGAGTACGAGCGCAGGATCGCGGCCCGGTTCTCCGGCTTCGACCAGGACGGCAACGGCTACATCGACCGGGAGGACTTCAACGCCGCGACCAAGGCGGTCCTCGCCGAGTTCGGTACGACGGCGCGGTCGGACAAGGGTCAGGCCCTGTACGTCGGCGCCGAGGCCTTCTGGCAGGGCATGGCGGGGATAGCGGACCGTGACGGCGACCAGCGGATCACGCGTCAGGAGTTCGTGAACGGCGCGGTCAAGCGGCTGCGCGACAACCCCGAGCGCTTCGCCGAGATCGCCCGCCCCTTCCTGCACGCGGCCCTCGCCGTCGCGGACACCGACGGGGACGGCGCGGCCACGGTCGACGAGACCGCGCGCGTGCTCAAGGCCCTGGGCGCCCCCGAGGACGTCGCCGCCGCCGCGGCCGGAACCCTCGACGCGGACGCCGACGGCCGGATCGGCGAGGCGGAGATCGTGAGCGCCTTCGCCCGTTACTTCACGGTGCCTGAGTGATCCCCGCTGCTTCACGGTGCCCGAGTGGCACCCGAAGGCCGTGAAAAGCGCTCGCGCAGCTTGTACTTGAGCACCTTCCGCAAGGCCTCGTTGCGCGGAAGGGCGTCCACCACCTCCAGCTGCTCCGGCAGCTTGTGCACGGACAGCCCTTCCGCACGCAGGTAGGACGTGATCGCGGAGAGGTTCAACTCGTCCGCCCCGGGCGGCTGTTCGGCCGCTTCGATCACGGCGCAGACCCGTTCCCCGCGTTCGGCGTCCGGCAGTCCGATCACGGCGGCGTCCCCGACGGCCGGGTGCCGGTGCAGCAGATCTTCGATCTCCTTCGCCGAGATGTTCTCGCCCTTGCGGATGATGACGTCCTTCAGGCGGCCGGTGAGCACCAGGTGCCCGCTCTCCGTCAGATGCCCGACGTCACCGGTGATCAGGAACCCGTCCGCGTCGAAGGCCTCCGCCGTCTGCGCCGGGTCCAAGTACCCCTGGCAGACGGCCTCCCCGCGCAGCCGCACCTCCCCGTCCACGATCCGTATCTCCATGCCCTCGGGGGGCCGTCCCTCCGTCGTCGCGAGGTTCTCCACCGTGTCGTCCGGCGACCCCATCGTGATCATCGGGACCTCGGTCATCCCGTACCCATGGGTGAGCTGGACCCCCATCTCACGTACGACGCTGTGGTAGACCTCGGGCGGCTTCGGCGCCCCACCGCCCGCCAGGAGCCGCAGAGTCGGTATGAGCGGTTCCCCCGGCTGCTTGCGCTGCTCGGTGAGGAACATCGAGTAGAAGGCCGTCGAACCGCCGGCCACCGTCACGCCGTGCTTGCGGTATCCCTCCAGGGCGGCGGGCAGCGCGAACTGCTCGAACATGACGGCCGGGAAGCCGTACAGCAGCAGCATCACCGTGTAGTCCGGCCCGGCGATGTGCGCGTACGGGAAGGCCATCGAGCCCACGTCGTCGGCGGACAGATGCAGCGCGTGCGCCAGGCAGGAGCCGCCCGCGATCAGTGAACGGTCGGTGTGCAGAACGCCCTTGGGGTCGGAGGTGGTGCCCGAGGTCCAGTAGATCCAGCGGACCGAGGTGCCGTCGGAGGGCGGGGCGGGGAGTACGGAGGGATCGCCGTCCGGCAGTTGGTCGTACGCCTCGAAGACGCCCTTCGCGCCGAGCCGCCGAGCCATCGCCGTGTGGTCGAAGCCGCGCCACTCACCCGGTACGGCGAAGAACTCGGCCTTGGACTCCCGCAGGGCGAAGCCGACTTCACGGTCGCGGTAGAACGGGATCACCGGGGACTGCACGGCACCGAGCCGCGCCAGCGCGAAGGACAGCACGGCGGTCTCGATACGCGTGGGCAGCTGCCAGGCGACGACCGTGCCGGGGCGTACGCCCATGTCGTACAGGCCGGCCGCCACCCGCTCGGCGCGGTCGCGCAACTCGCCGAAGCTCAGGGAGCGGTCGTCCTGGAGGAGGACGGGCCGTTGGGGGGTGAGATCGGCGCGGCGGGCGACCAGTTCCCAGAGGGTGCGGGAGGAACCCAGGGCGTGTGCGGTGTCGTTCACTTCGGCCCCCTGGCTGCGGTTGGCGGACCTGACGGACAGTCAGATCGTGCGGAGAGCGTAGGGCTCACCGCCTTGTCGGTCCATAGGTGCGGGGCTAGCCTGCTTTCTGATGACCCATCAGATTCCAGTAGCGGACGGGGTTATGGATCTCGCCTACACGGAGGAAGAGGAAGACTTCCGCGCGCGGCTGCGCGAGTGGCTCGCCAAGGTGCTCCCCTCGCTGCCCCCGAAACCGTCCCCCGACGACTGGCCGGGGCGGCGCGCGTACGACCTCGGCTGGCAGCGGACGCTGTACGACGCCGGGTACGCGGGGCTGCACTGGCCCGTCGACGCGGGCGGCCGGGGCGCCACCCCCACGCAGCACCTCATCTACCTGGAGGAGACGGAAAAGGCGGGCGCACCCTACGTAGGGGCCAATTTCGTCGGACTGCTGCACGCCGGACCCACCATCGCGTCGGAAGGCACACCTGAGCAGCGGGCGCGCTGGCTGCCGCCCGTGCTGCGCGGCGAGGAGGTCTGGTGCCAGGGGTTCAGCGAGCCGGACGCCGGTTCGGACCTCGCGGCGCTGCGCACGCGCGCGTGGCGGGACGGCGACGACTACGTGGTGAGCGGATCCAAGATCTGGACCTCCCACGCGGAGGTCGCCGACTGGTGCGAGCTGCTGGTCCGCACCGACCCCTCGGCGCCCAAGCACCGGGGGATCTCATGGCTCGCGATGCCCATGGACGCCCCCGGGATCACGGTCCGGCCGCTGCGTACGCTCGCGGGCTCCACCGAGTTCGCGGAGGTCTTCCTCGACGAGGTGCGGGTGCCGGTCGCCAACCGTGTCGGCGCGGAGAACGACGGCTGGCGCGTGACCATGGTGACGCTGTCGTACGAGCGTGGCACCGCCTTCGTCGGAGAGGTCGTCGCCTGCCGCCGCGTGCTCGGCGAACTCGCCCGCGAGGCACGCGGGAACGGCCGCTGGGACGACGACGTGCTGCGCCGCCGCCTCGGCAGGCTGAACGCCGAGTTCCGCGCCCTGTGGCGGCTCACCCAGTGGAACGTGAGCGAGTCGCAGCGGACCGGGGGAGTGCCCGGCGTCGGCGGCAGCGTTTTCAAGCTGCGGTACTCGCATGCGCGGCAGGAGTTGTACGACGCCGCCGCCGAGGTTCTCGGTCCCGAGGCGCTCGACCTCCGGCACGAGTGGACCCTCGACCGGCTCTCCTCCCTCTCGTACACCATCGCGGCCGGTACCTCGCAGATCCAGTCGAACATCGTGGCCGAGCGGATCCTGGGCCTCCCGAAGGGACGGTGACGACCTCTCCGTGGACTTTCAACTCAACGAAGACCAGCGGGCGTTGAAGGCGGGCGTGCGTGAGCTGCTGACCGCGCGCTTCGGACACGAGGGCCTGCGGGCCGCCGTGGACAACGGGCCGGCGCTCGACCGGACCCTGTGGCGAGAGCTCGGCGAGGCGGGCTTCTTCGCGCTGCGACTGCCGGAGGCGGACGGCGGCGTCGGACTCGGCCTTCCGGAGTCCGTACTGGCCTTCGAGGAGGCCGGACGGGTGCTGCTGACCGGGCCGCTGATAGCCACCCACCTCGCGGCCGGCACGGTGGAAGGGGCTGCCACCGGTGAGACCGTGGTGGCCGCCGTCGACGGGGAACTGGTGGAGTGGCTGGCGGAGGCGGACGCCGTACGAGGGGACGCGACCGGCGCGGAGCCGCTGAGGTCGGTGGACCCGCTGACCCCACTGCACCGCGTGCCCGCCGCCGGAGCGCCCGACCCGGCGGCCGTACTCCCCACCTCCCTCCCCACCTCCCTCCTCACCTCGCTCTTCACCGCCGCCGAACAGCTCGGTACCGCCGCCCGTGTCTGTGAGCTGGCGGTGCAACACGCCCGGACGCGCGAGCAGTTCGGGCAGCCGATCGGGGCCTTCCAGGCGGTGAAGCACCTGTGTGCGCAGATGCTGGTGCGGGTGGAAGTGGCGCGCGCCGCCGTCTACGCGGCCGCCGTGACCGCCGACCCGCTGGACGTCGCGGCGGCCCGGCTGCTCGCCGACGAGGCCGCCGTACGCGGCGCCCGGGACTGCCTCCAGGTGCACGGCGGCATGGGCTTCACCTGGGGGGCAGACGTCCATCTGTATCTGAAGAGGGCGTGGGTTCGGACGCAGCGTACGGGTGGCGCGACACAGAGTGAGGACGCGTTGGCCGAGGATCTGCTCGCCGGAACGGCCCAGTAGGGCTCTGTGCAGGAACGGTTCGGGAAGCACCCGAAACGGATGTCGCGGATCGTGGCATACCGGAATTACGGAGCGTTGATACCGGGTTGTGTCCTAGGCGTGACTTGTCACGGCCTGGAGTCGGAGCCGTGCTCCGGTACCTTGTGTGGGATGCGAGTGGTTCTGAGCTTGAGCCATGCCGGTGTTGCCTCTGAGGCGGCGCCGGACCCGGCGATGCACGCCGCTCGCGAGGCAGGGCGGATCCCCGCGCCTGCCTGTTCGACTCCCCGTGGCGAGCGTCGCACAGTATCCCGCACGCGTACTCCTTCGCGCTGGAATATGCCCGAAGCGCTTGTTGGGGTGACTGTACGTCAACCATGCTGTCTCGCAAGGGAATCACGTTCCGTGATCCTTGTTCTGGCCATGCAGAAAATGGCTACGATCGTGGCCCTTGTGAGGCGCGAGGCGATGTGTCCGCCGGTTCGGATGGTGTGAGCGGTGCAGGTGCTTCAAGTGCAGCTGGAGATTCGGCCCGACCCCGCAGAGGTGGGGCGAGCCCGGAGGTGGGCGCGTTCACGGCTCGCTGGGTCCGGGATAGGTGTCGATGAGCCGCTCGCCGAGACGCTGATCCTGCTCGTCTCCGAACTCGTCACCAACGCCGTGGTGCACACCGGCTGTCCTGCCGTGGTGCGGATCTCCCTGCCGGGCGGGGCGGAGGCCACCACCGTCCGCCTGGAGGTGGCCGACTCCAGCACCCGGCCGCCGATCCCTCGGCATGCCGAGGGCGACGAGACCAACGGCCGCGGCCTGGAGCTGGTCGACGGCCTCGCGGACCGCTGGGGCTGGAGTCCCGAGGGCGCCGGCAAGCGCATCTGGTGCGAGGTGGACCGCTGTTCGCCGACCGCGACGACGGGGGCCGCGTATCCGGCGTACGAGGACTTCGCGTACGAAGCCGTCTGAAAGGCGCCTGAAGGTGCCCGAAGGCGTTTGGCCTTGAGGTACGGGTTCGTGCATTTATGCACGAACTCTGTTTCCGCGGCTTCGGATGTGGCTGAATGCGCCGGGCCGTGCTTCTGTGCGCGCCATCATGAATGGGACATAAGCAGTAAATCCCCGAGCAGGTGTTGACGTGGCGTGTCCGTTTGATCACGCTTATGTCCAGCGATTCGCCGCGAGGGGACGCCGAGGGTTCCGGTGACGGGAGCCCTCGGCGAGAGCGGGTCGCGACTCGGCGTCGGCTCCTGCGGGGCAGCGGGAGCGGGGCGGGAACGCCGGAGCCGGATGGCGGCGCGCGATGCCGTGCTCGGGGCGCGCAGTGGCGCGCCGCCAGCCGACGCCAGGTCACAGCAGGGCGACCGGGGCCACCGGGGTTCCCGTGCCGCCGACGAACGGCTCGGGCATCGCGGACAGCAGGAACGCGTAGCGCCCCTCTTCTCCACAGGCTGTGGACAACTCTTCGAGATTCCAGTTCTGTCCCTGCAGCATCCCCATTTCGACCAGATCGAGTGCATGCACGGGCAGCCAGAGGTCCTCGATCTCGGGCGGAAAGATCTCGAAGGTGAGGGTGTCGTTGGCGACGGCGGCGACATCGCGCGCGTGGAACCACTCCGGGGTACGCACGGAGAGGCCGGGTGACGGATACCCGTATCCCTGTTTGTCGCCCGCGAGACACACCTGGATCTGCCCCGTCCGTACGAGCACGATGTCGCCCGCCCGCACCCGCGTACCCGCCAACTCCTCGGCCGCTTCCAGGTCTTCGGGTGTCACGGCGTGTCCGCCGTCGAGCCGGTCCTTGCCCCGCGCGCGTGCGACGTCGAGCAGTACGCCCCGCGACACGATGTGCCGCGGCTTGTCGATGCCGCTGAACTGGGCACCGCCATGCGGGGTGATCGTGCCGGCCGGGCGGCCGTTGTAGAGCTTCCCGGAGTGCGAGACATGGGTGAGGGCGTCCCAGTGGGTCGCTGCCTGGAGCCCCATCGTCACGGCGTCGTCGCTGCACGCGACCGTGCCGGGGCCGAAGAGCTCCTGGTTGATCTGCACCATGACGTGCAGGGGGTTGACCCGCCCGGGGATCATGCCGGTCTGCACGCCGTCCTGCTGGAGGGGGAGGGCGAGGGGCACGCGCCGCCCGGTGCGGACGGTGGCGGCGGCCTCGCGCACGACCTCGTTGGTGATGAGATTTAGGGTTCCGATTTCGTCGTCGGTTCCCCAACGCCCCCAGTTGTTCACGCGCTTGGCGATGTCGTGGAACTCGGCCGGCAGTGACATGAGTCCTCCCCGGGGGCTTGTCTCCAGGTATCTGACGGGTCGTAGAATCCGAGTTGAATCTAACGGACCGTCAGAAACCGCGGGAAGGGGCCGGGCGTGGGGAACTTCCTGGCAGGCAAGGTCATCGCCGTCACGGGGGCGGGGCGGGGCATCGGACGTGCGGTCGCGCTGGCCGCGGCGGCCGAGGGCGCGCGCGTCGTCGTCAACGACTACGGGGTGTCCGTCGAGGGCGCCCAGCCGACGAGTTCGATCGCCGAAGCAGTCGTCAAGGAGATCGAGGCGGCGGGCGGCGACGCGGTCGCGGTGGCCGACGACATCTCGGCGATGGCGGGCGGCCAGCGGGTCGTCGACGCGGCGCTGACGTCGTACGGACGTATCGACGGCGTCGTGTGCGTCGCCGGGATCCTCCGCGAGCGGATGCTCTTCAACATGTCCGAGCAGGAGTGGGATCCGGTCCTCGCGACCCACCTGAAGGGCACGTTCACCGTCTTCCGGGCCGCGTCGGCGGTGATGCGCAAGCAGGGTTCGGGAACACTGATCGGCTTCACCAGCGGCAACCACCAGGGGTCCGTCTCCCAGGCCAACTACAGCGCCGCCAAGGGCGGGATCATCTCGCTCGTCCGGAGCGCGGCGCTGGGGCTGCACAAGTACGGGGTGACGGCGAACGCGGTGGCGCCCGTCGCGCGTACGCGTATGTCCGCGGGCGTTCCCATGGAGCTGACGGAGATCGGCGAACCGGAGGATGTGGCCGCGCTCGTCGTCTACCTGCTCTCGGACCGGGCCCGGGAGGAACGGATCACCGGGCAGGTGTACACCATCGCCGGGCCCAAGATCGCGGTGTGGGCGCAGCCTCGGGAGCTGCGGGCCGCGTACGCGGAGGGCTCCTGGACTCCGGAGCGGATCGCGGACTTTTTGCCGGGGACTGTGGGGGTGGATCCGATGCCGTTGCTGGAGCGGGTGGAGGAGATGGCTCGGGCGGCGGCGGAGAGGGCGCGGCCTAATGGGTGACGGGGGCTGTGGTGGGGGTGGGGTTTTTCGCCCCCTCCGCCCCTACCCGTCCCTTGTTCCTGGGGCTCCGCCCCAGACCCCGCCAAGGGGCTCCGCCCCCTGGACCCCCGCTCCTCAAACGCCGGAGGGGCTGAACACCTTCAGCCCGTCCGGCGTTTGAGGACGAGCGCGTCAGCGCGATACGGGGGTCTGGGGGCGGAGCCCCCAGGAACGGGACGGGAAGGGGCGGCGGGGGCGAGAAAAACCCACCCGAAACAACGTGAGGCGGAAACCGTGGAGTTCGGATTCGGTCCGGAGGACGAGGTCTTCCGGGGTGAGGCGCGAGCCTGGCTGGAGGAACACCTCGGTGGTCGCGACGTGTCCCGTCGGGAGTGGGAACGGGAGCTCGGCCGAGCCGGCTGGATCGGACTCGGCTGGGACGAGGACGGCCATGGCAACCGACGGGCGAGCCTGACCCAACAGGTCGTCTGGGCGGAGGAGTACGCCCGGGCGAACGCACCGGCCCGCTCGGGCCACATCGGCGAGAACCTGCTCGCGCCGACCCTCATCACCCACGGAACGGTCGAGCAGAAGTCCCGCTTCCTCCCTCCCGTCGCCCGAGGCGAGGAACTCTGGTGCCAGGGTTACAGCGAGCCCGGCGCGGGCTCGGACCTGGCGGCCGTACGGACAACTGCCGTACGGGACACGGGTGGTGCACCCGGGGACTCGTACCGCGTCACGGGCCAGAAGATCTGGACCTCGCTCGCCCACGAGGCCGACTGGTGCTTCGTACTCGCCCGCACGCAACCGCAGTCGCTCCGCCACCACGGCCTCACCTTCCTCCTCGTCCCGATGGACCAGCCGGGCCGGATCGAGGTCCGCCCGATCCGCCAGCTGACCGGCACGAGTGAGTTCAACGAGGTCTTCTTCGACGGAGCGGTGGCGCGTGCCGAGCATGTGGTGGGCGGCGAGGGCAACGGCTGGCGCGTCGCGATGAGCCTCCTCGGCTACGAGCGGGGCGTGTCGACGCTGGCTCAACAGATCGGCTTCGCCGAGGAGTTGGGGCGGGTCGTGGAGGCGGCTGTCGCGAACGGCGCCGTCGACGATCCCGTCGTACGCGATTGCCTTGTACGGCTGTGGGCGGAGCTGCGGACGATGCGGTGGAACGCGCTGCGGACGTTGGGGAGTTCGGCCGATCCAGAAGGTCCGGGGGGTCACGGGGGGCCAGGGGGCTCAGGTGACGCGGGGGCGCCCAGCGTGGCCAAGCTGCTGTGGGGGCGGTGGCATCAGCGGCTCGGGGAGCTGGCGGTGCGGGTGCGGGGTGTCGCGGCCGCGGTGGGGCCGACGGACTGGACGACCTCGTCGCCGTACGAACTGGACGCGTTCCAGCACCTGTTCCTGTTCAGCCGGGCCGACACGATCTACGGCGGTTCGGACGAGATCCAGCGCACGATCATCGCCGAGCGTGTGCTCGGCCTGCCGAAGGAACCCAGGGGATAGGGAGGCGGAGCGATGCCGGGACCGATGCGGGGCGTGATCTTCGACGGCAAGCAGACCCAGGTCGTGGACGATCTGGAGGTACGGGATCCAGGGCCCGGCGAGGTGCAGGTCGCGATCTCCGCGGCCGGGCTGTGCCACAGCGACCTGTCCGTGGTGGACGGGACCATACCCTTCCCCGTTCCTGTGGTGCTCGGCCATGAGGGCGCGGGGATCGTGGAAGCGGTGGGTGTGGGCGTCACCCATGTCCAGCCCGGTGACCATGTGTCGCTGTCCACGCTCGCCAACTGCGGGACCTGCGCCGAGTGCGACCGGGGGCGGCCGACGATGTGCCGCAAGGCGATCGGGATGCCGCAGCAGCCGTTCGCGCGGGGAGGCCGGCCGCTGTACCAGTTCGCGGCCAACTCGGCTTTCGCGGAACGGACGTTGGTGAAGGCGGTCCAGGCGGTCCGTATCCCCGAGGACATTCCCCTGCCGTCGGCCGCGCTGATCGGCTGCGGAGTGCTGACGGGGGTGGGGGCCGTGCTCAACCGCGCGCGGGTGGACCGGGGCGACACCGTCCTGGTGATCGGCACGGGCGGCATCGGCCTCAACGTCATCCAGGGCGCGCGGATCGCGGGCGCACTGAAGATCGTCGCGGTCGATTCCAACCCGGCGAAGGAGGAGGTGGCCCGCCAGTTCGGCGCGACCCACTTCCTGACCTCGACGGACACCGTCAAGGACATCCTCCCCACCGGCGCGAACCACGCCTTCGAGTGCGTGGGCCGCGTCGAACTCATCCGCCAGGCCATCGACCTGCTGGACCGCCACGGCCAGGCGGTACTCCTCGGCGTACCCCCCTCGACCGCCGAGGCCTCCTTCCTCGTCTCCTCCATGTACCTGGACAAGTCGATCCTGGGCTGCCGCTACGGATCCTCCCGCCCGCAACGCGACATCGCCCTGTACGCGGAGCTGTACCGGGAGGGCCGCCTGCTGCTGGACGAGCTGGTGACGGAGACGTATCCGGTGGAGGACTTCGAGAAGGCGGTGGCGGATGCGCAGGGGGGGAGGGTGGCGCGGGCGGTGCTGACGTTCTAGACGCCGATCCCGGCACGGAAGGTGCGGCGGTACGCGGTGGGGGTGACGCCGAGGGCTGTTTGCAGGTGCTGGCGCATCGACTGGGGTGTGCCGAAGCCGGCTTCGTGGGCCACCTGGTCGATGGACAGGGTGCTGGACTCCAGTAGGTGGCGGGCGCGTTCGACGCGTTGCTGGGTGAGCCACTGGCCGGGGCTCACACCCACCTCCTCGCGGAAGCGGCGCGTGAAGGTGCGTACGGACATGGACTCCTGCTCGGCCATGTCGCGGAGCTGGAGCGGTTCGGCCAGGCGGGCGAGGGCCCAGGCGCGGGCGGCGGTGGTGGTGGCCGCCTGCGCTTCCGGGACCGGACGCTGGACGTACTGCGCCTGACCGCCCTCGCGGTGCGGCGGTACGACGGTGCGGCGGGCCACGTCGTTGGCGACGGCGACGCCGTGGTCGCGGCGTACGAGATGGACGCACAGGTCGATACCGGCCGCGACCCCGGCGGAGGTGAGGACGTCGCCGTCGTCGACGAAGAGGACGTCGGCGTCGACCCTGACCTTCGGGAAGAGCTCCTGGAAGTGCTCCGCGTGCATCCAGTGCGTGGTGGCCGGGCGGCCGTCGAGATAACCGGCCGCGGCGAGGACGTATCCGCCGGTGCAGATGGAGACGAGGCGGGTGCCGGGGCGGATGTGGGCGAGGGCGGCGGCCAGCTCGGGGGTGAGTACGCCTTCGTCGTGGACGGGGCCGAGCTCGTACGAGGCGGGGATCACGACGGTGTCGGCGGTGGCCAGCGCCTCGGGGCCGTGTCCGACGAGGACGGCGAAGTCGGCGTCCGTCTCGACGAGGCCGGGCGGGCGGATCGAGCAGGTGACGATGTCGTACAGGCTCCTGCCGTCCGCATCGCGCGCCTTGCCGAAGATGCGCTGCGGGATGCCGAGCTCGAAGGGCAGCAGGCCGTCGAGGGCGAGGACGACGATGCGGTGCCTGGGGGAGGGCTGGTGGTGCGGGGCGGGCTGGTGCTCGGGTGCCTGCCGGTCGGACGTGTGCCGCGGGGGTGCCTGCTCGTCGGACGTCTGCTGCGGAGGTGCCTGTTCGTCGGCCATGGCCCGATCCTAACGAATGCTGTCCTTCGGGCCACTCGTTCGCGGAGATCGCAGGACCGAAGCTCTATGACGTGACCCAGACGACCGAAGCCGCAGAGGCCGTTCAGAAGCCCCGTACCAGCAGACGGCACCGCATCCACCGCGCGTGGTTCGTCGCCGCAGTCACCTTCGTGACGATCATCGGCGCGGCGGCCTTCCGCTCGCTGCCGGGGCTGCTGATCAACCCGCTGCACCAGGAGTTCCACTGGTCGCGCGGCACGATCGGCCTGGCGGTGTCGATCAACCTCGCGCTGTACGGGCTGACGGCGCCGTTCGCCGCCGCGCTGATGGACCGCTTCGGGATACGGCGGGTGGTCGCGATCGCCCTGATCGTGATCGCGCTCGGTTCGGGTCTGACGGTGTGGATGACGGCGGTCTGGCAGCTGCTGCTGTGCTGGGGGCTGCTGGTGGGGCTCGGCTCCGGCTCGATGGCGCTCGCCTTCGCGGCGACGGTCACCAACCGCTGGTTCACGACGCGGCGGGGCCTGGTGACGGGCATCCTCACCGCGGCCTCGGCCTCCGGCCAGCTGATCTTCCTGCCGCTGCTGTCGTGGATCGTCACGGAGCACGACTGGCGGCCCGCGGCCGTGACGGTGTCCCTCGCGGCCCTCGCGGTGGTCCCCTTCGTCTGGCTGCTGCTGCGGGACCACCCGGCGGACGTGGGCCAGAAGCCGTACGGGGCAACGGAGTTCGTCGAGAAGCCGCCCCCCGTGCCGGGCGCCGCCCGCCGCGCGGTGACGGTCCTCCTCTCCGCCGTCCGCACCGGCCCCTTCTGGCTGCTCGCCGGAACCTTCGCGATCTGCGGCGCCTCCACGAACGGCCTGATCCAGACGCACTTCGTGCCCGCCGCGCACGACCACGGCATGCCGATCACGGCGGCGGCCTCGCTCCTCGCGGTCATCGGCGTCTTCGACGTCGTCGGAACGGTGGCCTCCGGCTGGTTCACCGACCGCTTCGACCCGCGCCGGCTGCTGGCGGTGTACTACGCCCTGCGCGGCGTCTCGCTCCTCTTCCTGCCGATGCTGCTTGCCGAGACCGTGCACCCGCCGATGATCTTCTTCATCGTCTTCTACGGCCTCGACTGGGTCGCCACGGTCCCGCCCACCCTGGCCCTGTGCCGCGAGCAGTACGGCGAGGACAGCGCCATCGTCTTCGGCTGGGTCCTGGCCTCGCACCAGATCGGCGCCGCCCTCGTCGCCTTCCTCGGCGGCGTCGCCCGGGACACCTTCGGCTCGTACAACGTGGTCTGGTACGCGTCGGGAGCGCTGTGCGCGGCGGCGGCGCTGATGGCGCTGGTGATCCGGCGCCGACGGCCGGCCGCTGCGGTGCTCGCGGTCTGACGGCACCCGGTGCGCTCAGGCGAACCGGCCCTTGTGGAACAGCAGCGGGGCCGCGGCGTCGTCGCCTGTGCCGAGCGCCTCCACCCGTCCCACCACGATCAGATGGTCCCCGCCCGTGTGCACCGCGTGGATCGTGCAGTCGATCCAGGCCGTGGCGTCCGCGAGGCGGGGGGAGCCGGTGACGGGCGCCGCGTCGTACACGACCCCGGTGAACTTGTCCCCGCCGCGCACCGCGAAGCCGCGGCACAACTCGCCCTGGTGCGCCCCCAGTACGTTGACGCAGAAGACGCCCGCGCGAGCGATCCGCGGCCATGTCGTCGACGTACGGCCGACCATGAAGCAGACCAGCGGAGGGTCGAGCGAGAGGGAGGAGAAGGACTGGCAGGCGAAGCCGGCGGGGTCGGCTGGGCCGGCGGGGCCGGTTCCTGAGCCCGAGCCCGAGCCCGGGCCTTCGCCGACGCCGGTGGCCGGTGCCGTCACGACCGTCACCCCGGTCGCGAAGTTCCCCAGTACGCGGCGGAATTCGGCCTGGTCGACGGGTGCCCGTTCGTCCTCGCCGACCGCCCGCAGTTCCGGGCGCGGCAGCGCTTCGACCGGCTCCGCGACCGTGGGTGCGCCGACCGACCTGAGGTATCGGACGGCGGTGGCCGCCATCCCTGCGTGTCCCATCACAGCACCCATTGAAGCTGACGGATCGTCAGAAGTGAATGCTGCCAGCCGTTTTGGTCGGAACCTGCGCCAGCGTCCTCCGTACCTCAACGCCCCCGGTACTTCGGATCCCGCCGCTCCACGAAACTCGCGACCCCCTCGTTCGCGTCCGCCGTCGTCATGTTGATCTCCTGCGCCGCCGCCTCCGCGGCGAAGGCGGTCGCGCGGTCACTGTCCAGGGACGCGTTGACCAGCTGCTTCGTGAGAGCGAGCGCGCGGGTCGGGCCGGTGGCCAGCCGCTCGGCCCACTCGCGCGCGGTCTTCTCCAACTCCTCAGGCAGTACGACCCTGTTGACGAGCCCGAACCGCTCCGCGTCCGCCGCCGCCAGCGCGTCGCCGAAGAACATCAGCTCCTTGGCGCGCTGCGGGCCGATCAGACGGGGGAGGAGGTACGCCCCGCCGCCGTCCGGGACCAGGCCCCGGCGTACGAACACCTCGATGAACCTGGCCGAATCCGCCGCGAGCACGAGGTCGCACGCGAACGCGAGGTGCGCGCCGATCCCGGCCGCCGTGCCGTTCACCGCCGCGATCACCGGCTTCTCGCAGTCGAGGACGGCGGAGACGAGCCGCTGGGCGCCGAGCCGGATCGTACGGGCCACGTCGCCGGGCACCCGATCCCCGGCCGACGGGCCCCCGCGCAGGTCCGCGCCCGCGCAGAAGCCGCGGCCCGTCCCCGTGATCACGACGGCCCGTACGTCCGGGTCGGCGGAGGCTTCCGCGAGCAGTCCGATCACGCGTTCCCGCTGGTCCCAGGTGAGGGCGTTCATCGTCTCGGGCCGGTTGAGGGTGATCCGGGCGACCGCGTTGTCAGTGGCGTGAAGTATCAATGAGTCGAGGGACTTTTCGGGAGATACATGGGGGGAGTCGGACATGGGGGTACTCCGTTTCGTACGAGGAGTGGTGGGCCCTTTCGTACGAGGGGTGGTGGGCCTTTTCGTGCGAGGAGCAGTGGCTCTCCTGCGAGGAGCAGCGGTTTCCGTACGAGGAGCAGCGGTTTCCGTACGAGGACCAGCGGTTTCCGTACGAGGACCAGCGGTTTCCGTACGAGGACCAGCGGTTTCCGTACGAGGAGCGGTCGGCCTCCTGGGCGGGAGGTGCGGCCGCTCAGCGGCACATCACCAGCGCGTCCAACGCCACCGCCCCCTGCCCCCGGGGCAGCACCATCAGCGGATTGATGTCCAGCTCCGCGATGTCGTCCCCGAGTTCGAGCGCCATGCGCTGGACCCGGATGACGACCTCCACCAGCGCGTCGATGTCGACGGGCGGAGCCCCGCGGACCCCGTCGAGCAGCGCCCGCCCGCGCAGTTCGGCGAGCATGGCGCGGGCCTGGTCGTCACCGAAGGGCGGCACGCGGACGGCCGCGTCCCGGAGCACCTCGACGAGGACGCCGCCGAGACCGACGGTCACGGTCGGCCCGAAGAGCTCGTCGTGCGTGACGCCGACGACCATCTCGACGCCCCGTTCGACCATCTGGCACACGAGGACCCCGTCGAGCGAGATCCCCTCGTAGCGCGCGATGTCGGTCAGCTCGCGATAGGCGTCGCGGACCTGGCTCGCGGAGGTCAGAGGGAGCTTCACCAGGCCGAGTTCGGTCTTGTGGGCGATCTGCGCGCCGGAGGCCTTCATCACGAGGGGGTAGCCGATCAGGCTCGCCGCGCGCACGGCCGCCGCCGCGCTGGTCACCAACTGCTCGCGCGGCACCCGGATCCCGTACGCCCGCAGCAGCTGCTTCGCCGCGTGCTCGCTCAGCTGCTGCCCGGGCCGCATCAGCGCCTGCGCCTTGCGGAAGGAGGGCGAGGGGGTGCGGGGCGCCTCGTCGAAGGGGGAGCGGTAGGAGGCGGCGAACCGGTGGTGGTCCAGATAGGCGCGTACGGCGGTGATGCAGTTGGCGAACGTACGGAAGGTGGCTACCCGGGACGACCCGAGCAGCGTCTCGCGGTACGCGGCCTCCGTGCCGACCGGCGACCCCCACACCACGCAGACCAGCTTGTCCGTCTGCTCCGCCGCGTCCACCAGATCCTGCGCCAGCTTGTCGCTCATCGGCGGGAAGGGCCCGGTGATGGGGCAGATAAGCACACCGACGGAGGGGTCGGCGAGGATCGCGTCGATGATCTTGCGGCCGCGCCAGTCGCCCACCGGGTGACCGCCGTTGTCGACGGGGTTGGCGACGTTCAGGTACTCGGGTATCCACTCGTGCAGCTCGGCCTGCTTGTCGGGCGACAGCGGGGGCAGGGAGAGTCCGGCCTCGCTCGCCAGGTCCGCGAAGTGCGCGCCCGTGCCGCCCGAGATCGAATACACGACGACCCCGTCGGCCTGCGGGGCCCGGGCGCGGGCCAACAGGGCCGCGGTGTCCTGGAGTTCGTCGAGTCCGTCGACGCGGATCACGCCGAACTGCCGCATCGCCGCGTCCACCACCGTGTCGGCGCCGGTCAGTTTGCCGGTGTGTGAGGCGGCCGTGCGGGCGCCGGTCTCGGTGCGGCCGACCTTGACCGCGACGACGGGTACGCCGCGCCGGGCGGCGCGGTCGGCGGCGAGCAGAAAGGAGCGGCCGTCCTTGAGGCCCTCGACGTAGCAGGCGATGGCACCGACCTCGGGCCGCTCGGAGAAGTAGGAGATGAAGTCGGCGGTCTCCAGGTCGGCCTCGTTGCCGGTGGGCGCCCAGTGGGAGAGCCGTACGCCCAACTCCTGCATCGCGAACACCGGCCGGCCCTGGTGCCCGGACTGCGTGATGAGCGCGATCGCCGGACCGTCGAGGTCGTCGCGGAACTTCTCGAAGGCGTTGAGGTTGGTGTTGGGCCCGAGCAGCCGCAGCCCCGAGCCGGCGACGGCCGTGGCGAGCCGGGCCTGTGCGAGGGCGCCCTCGGCTCCGGTCTCGGCGAACCCGGAGGCGAAGGCGACCGCGAACTTCACCTTGGCCTCGGCCAGCTTCTCGATCACGGGAAGGGGGTCGCCGACCAGCAGCACGGCCAGGTCGACCTGTTCGGGCAGGTCGGAGATGGAAGGGAGGCACGGTATGCCGAAGACGGACTGACGGGTGGGGTGCACCGGGTGCAGCCGCGCGCCGACCCGCTCGGCCCAGGCGATCAGCTGTCGCGTGATGCCGGTGTTCGGCCGCCCCTCGGCGTCCGAGGCGCCGATCACGGCCACGGACTCGGGACGGAAGAAACGGTCCAGATCGGGTACGCCCGCATAGAGCGGACGGCCGCTGACGTCCAGGTCGTGGACCTCGGCCGGCCGGCCGTGCACGACGGGTGAGGGTTGCTCGCCGCAGGCGATGACCCGGGCCCGGCGGGAGTCGGTGGTGAGGGTGCCGTGGGTTGATCCAAGCATCGGTCCGCCCGCTCCTGTGTGACAGCCAATTAACTGACGCATAGTCAGATTACTTAACTGACGCCGTGTCAGGAACCGTTGTGCACGCAAAGACACGTGGAGGATGCTTGGTTGTGGGTTCTCAACGCTGTCGCCCGGTCCTCGGCAGAGGCGCCCGGCGCCCACCCGCAGTCTCAGGTGTACCCGCGTGAGTCATGACCTGACCCCTCCGTCGTGTGGCAAACCTTCCGGTGACGCAAGGGGAGATATTTGTCCCGTCAAGCATAGCGCTTGACGCGTCAAGTAAGTATGGTGATGCCTGTGTCCAGCGCCGAGCAGCCCGCTGCAACCTATGTCCGCACCGATTAGGGCCCTCACCGATTAGGGCCTATGCCCGCCCGCTCGCAGCCGTCGCGTCGCGCAGGTTGCGCAGCCGCCTCGGTTCGGCGGTGACGATGACCAACTCCGATGCTCCCGTCCGCGTCTTCCAGTGTTTCGCCACTCTCGGCGCTGTTCCCGGCGACCGGTGCGGGTTTTCCTGACGGTACGAGTCGGGGCTTCCGCTCTCACGGGCTCCACGATTGAAAGGCTATTGAGATGAGTCTGCCGTTTCGTGACGACCAGGATCCGAATTATCTGAAGAGTGGAGCTTTGTACGTCCCCGCGGGAGGGGGGCCGAGTAAATGGTTCTCCGGGGATACGTACACGATCAAGGCGTCAAGTGAGACCACGAATGGCTCACTCGGACTCGTGGAAGCCACGGTTCCCCCGGGCAATGGACCGGTCGCTCATGTCCACACCAAGACTGACGAGGCGTTCTACGTTCTCAACGGAGAAGTGGAGATCCTGGACGGTGAGCGAACGTTTACGGCCGGCACGGGCGACTTCGTTTTCGTCCCGCGAGGAACGCGGCATCGGTTCAAGAATACCGGCGTGCACGCTGCCAGGATTTTGTTCATGTTCACTCCGCCCGGCGAGGAACGCGTATTCATGTACGGCGACGAAGCGCAGCCCGGTCAGTCGCCGATCCGCTGGACGCTGGAGCGTTTCGCCACTCCGGAGATTCTGAAGTTCAACGAGGAATCCGGTGTCGTCATTCTCCCTGAGGTCGACTGAACCCCGGCGAGCACGATTTCAAAGTCATGGCGATCACGGATGCGTCCTGGCGCTCTGTCCACAGCTTTGCCGCGTGTGATCGTCGAGCGAAACAGATTCTCCAGTCGCGAGAGGAATGAACGCAATGGGAATAGATGCCAGGGGTCTGGCCGAGGGACTTTTCCAGATCCTCGTGACGGGTGATCCGGCGCTGGCCGCCGACGTGGTGGGCGACGACTTCCACAACCGCGAAGCGGCCGTGTCGCCCCCGGCCTGTTCACTTCCCGGGCCTGCGGGGGTTCTCGCCTCGGGTGCATGGATGCGGTCGGCCTTCAGTGACCTGCGCTTCCCCGTCGTCGGTATGACCGGCAACGACGACCAGGTCTGGGTGCGGCTGCGTATGCAGGGCCACCACACCGGCCCGTTCGTCCGCTTCCGCGACGGCGCCCTCGACCAGGCCATACCCCCCACGCGGCGCGAAATCGACTTCGAGCAGATTCACGTTCTCGACATCCGCGACGGCAGGGTGGTCCGACATGAAGCGGTGCGCGACGACATGACCATGCTGGGCCAGCTCGGCATCTTTCCTCCAGCACCGGCCACCGCGCTGAGCATGCTCGCCTGGCGGGTGTCCGGACGAGCCGCTCGCGCGGCCGCTGACGTCACGGCACAGGCGGCCGAAGCGGCCGCCCTGCTGCGGCGAAACCAGATCTGACTGGCCGATCTCGTCGAACCGGCGATTCCCCTCAGCCCGCAGATCGCCGGGTCACAGACGTCCTTGCGGCGCCCGGTCTCCGGCGTCGTGCCCGGCCGGTCGATGCTGGTCGTGAACGTGGCGACCAGCCGACACCGCGGTCAAAGGCCAACGGGGGCGAGGGAATTCGGAAACAGCGGCCCTCAAGGCTCGGACGCCGACCGACATCCAGCGGGACCTCGCCCTCACCTCACAGGGCGTGAGCTCAGCCGGCGCGCAGCGGGGCCAATGTCTGACTCCATGCCACGACCTGGTCCAGCGTGGTGGTGAGTGCGTTGCGCTGGAAGTCGGTGGGCTTGAACACGCTGAAGTTCTCGAAGTCGGTGAACAGGGACAGTGCGACCTGGGCGCGCACGTCGGCCATCTGGAGTTCGCCGGCTATCAGGCGCAGGTGCTCCACGGCGCGGGTGCCGCCGGCCGAGCCGTAGCTGACGAACCCGACGGCCTTGTTGTTCCACTCGGCGTAGAGGAAGTCGATGGCGTTCTTCAGCGCACCGGAGGTGGAGTGATTGTACTCCGGCGTCACCATGACGTAGCCGTCGAACGAGGCGATCTTCTTGGCCCAGCTCAGGGTGTGCGGCTGCGTGTACTGGCCCAGCGACGGCGGGTACGCCTCGTCGAGGTGGGGGAGCTTGTAGTCGAGCAGGTCGACGAGCTCGAACTCCGCGTCGGTGCGCTGTGCGGCGACCTCGTGCACCCACTGGGCGACGGCCGCCCCGTTGCGTCCGGGGCGGGTGCTGCCGAGGATGATCCCGATCTTGGTCATAGCGCTACGCCTTCCCATTGATCCATCCGCGAATATGCTTGTTCCGTCAAGTAATCACATAGCCCTTGATTCGTCAAACAAGTAAGATGGGAGGCATGCCGACCTCCGAGCAGCCACTGCAACCCATGAGTACGGACGAGGAAGCCCTCGTGCGCGAGCTCAGCCGGGTGATGATCGCCCTTCCTCGCGTGGTCGACGCCGACATGATGCGAGAGCAGCACATGCAACTCTCCGAGTACACGACGCTGATGTTTCTGTCCGAGGCCCCGCACCGGCTGATGCGCATGAGCGAGCTCGCCGCCACCGGCACCCTCTCGCTGAGCGGGATGACCCGCATCGTCACCCGCCTGGAGAAACAGGGGCTGGTCGAACGGGTCAGGTGCGCCGAGGACGCCCGAGGGTGGAACGCCGTCCTCACGGATGCGGGCCTCGCCCGGCTGGAACAGGCATGGCCCGCCCACCTGGCCAGCGTCCGGCGCCACATCCTCGACCACGTCGAGGGCGCCGACCTGACCCAACTCATCAGCGCACTGCGGCACTTCGCGACCTGACCCGCCTGCTGATGCGCGCCGGCGCGAGAACCCGAGGAGCACGACCATGACCGACCACTCGATCGACCGAACCGGTGACGGAGACATCACGCTCGGCCTTGACACGTTCGGTGACGTGACGAACGACGCCGACGGCGCACCGCTCACGCACGGCCAGACCATTCGCGGTCTGGTCGAGGAAGGTGTCCTCGCCGACCAGGTCGGCCTGGACCACTTCGCCATCGGCGAGCACCACACGGAGTCCATGCCGCTGTCGGCCGCCGACATCGTGCTCGCGGCCGTCGCGGCACGCACGTCACGTATCCGCCTGGGCTCGGCGGTCACGGTGATCAGCTCCGACGACCCCGTCCGGGTCTTTCAGCGCTACGCCACCCTCGACGGCGTCTCCGGCGGTCGCGCCGAGGTGATCCTCGGCAGGGGATCGAGCACCGAGTCCTTCCCGATCTTCGGCTATGACCTGAACGACTACGAGGAGCTGTTCGAGGAGAAGCTCGGCCTCTTCGCCGAGTTGCTGCGGGAGAAGCCGGTCACCTGGTCGGGCAGGACCCGCGCGTCGCTCGACGGCCTCGCCATCTACCCGCACAGCGAGTCGGGAGCGATCCCGACCTGGGTCGGCGTCGGCGGCAGCCCCCAGTCGGTCGTCCGAACAGCCCGGTACGGGTTCTCGCTGATGCTCGCGATCATCGGGGGCGACACGGGCCGGTTCGCGCCGTTCTCCCAGTTGTTCCAGCAGGCGTTGGAGAAGTTCGGACAGCCCCGGCGGCCCGTCGGCATTCATGCGCCCGGCCATGTCGCGGCCACGGACGAGCAGGCGCAGGAGGAATTCCTGCCCGCCTTCGAAGCCGTGATCCGTAGCGTGGCCGCGCAGCGCGGTTTCCGCACTCCCACCCGCGAGAGCCTCCTGCGCGACGTGGGCCCCGGCGGCGCGCTGCATGTCGGATCCCCCGAAACCGTGGCCCGCAAGATCGCGGCGACGCTCAAGGAACTCGGCGCTACGCGCTTCGACCTGAAGTACGGCATGAACGGAATGCCGCACGACGCGCTCATGACCAACATCGAGCTGTACGGCACCCAGGTGGCACCTCTGGTGCACGAGATGATGGGCTCCTGACGCCTCGGCGTTCATTGGCCCTGCGGCGCGGTCTGCCCCGACTTCTACATATTCGGCGCGGTCCGCACCCTGCACGCCGCGGATGAACTGGTACACAGCCTGTCCGGACGCGTCCTCGCCGAGCGCACCGTGTCCTGACCGGTCGCGGACGTGGTGCCCGCCGGGCGCAGACCGCTCGGCGGGCACCACGTGGCTCGCCGCTTCACTGGCAGAGAGACGCTCATGGGCAGACGCTCATGAGTATCCGGGGCCGTCCGAAGTGCCCGTCAGAGCACCGCCAGGATCTCCTTCGCCACCCGCTCGCCGGAGCGGACGGCGCCGTCCATGTAGCCGTTCCAGTAGGTGGAGGTCTCGGTGCCGGCCCAGTGGATGCCGCCGGTGGGGCGGCGGAGGGCGGGGCCGTACTGGGTGAGGACGCCGGGCGGGGCGTAGGCGACCGGGCCGCCGCGGGAGAAGCCCTCGTTGTCCCAGCGCTGGAGTACGAAGGAGGTGGGGGACTTGGCCTTGTCACCGAAGTAGGTGACGTAGTCCTTCAGTACGGCCGCTTTGACCTCGTCGGCCGTGGCCGAGTCGAACGCGCGCATCTCGTCGGCCTCGATGAAGCCCATCAGGGCACCGTAGGAGGCGTCCTGCGGTGAGTTGTCGAAGGTGGAGCGGACCGCGCCGGTGTCGCTGACGACCTGGCCGTTGAGGCCGTCGGCGCGCCAGAACGGGGTGTCGTACACGGCCACGGCCTTCCCGACCGAGCCCATCGGCATCCGCTGGCTGAGCTGGTCGCGGTCGGCGGGCAGTAGCGGGTCGTACGAGATGCGCGAGGCCAGCGGCGGTGGCAGGGCGACGACGACGCGGCGGGCGCTGACACTCACTCCGTCCGCCGTCACCGTGTACCGGCCGCCGGAGAGGGTGATGGAGCGGACGGGCGCGTTCAGGACCACGCGGTCCCCGAGGGTGGCGGCGAGCTTCACCGGGACCTGGTGCGAGCCGCCGACGAAGCGGGTCTCCTGGGCGCCGTTCGCGGTCTCGGTGAGGCGTTCCAGGGTGCCGGGGGTCGAGGCGTTGCCCGCGGAGGCGATGTAGAAGAGGACGTAGAGGAGGGAGAGTTCGCGGGGTTTGGCCGAGAAGAGGGAGGTGCAGGCGACGTCGAGGAGGAACTTCGCCGAGGGGATGACGGCGTTGGCCTTCAGCCAGGTCTCGAAGGTCTGCTGGTCCCACTCGACGGCTTTCTCGGCGGTCCAGGGTGCGTCGACGGGCACCTTCGTGGCCATGTCGTCGAGCATGGCCTGCAGGGCGGCGGCGTTGGCGAGCCCGGCCAGGTCGACGGGCGGGACCGAGCCGAGGAGGCCGTCGGTGGCGTACGGGGTGCGCTTGCCGTCCTTGTAGAGCACGTTCTTGCCGGTGTTGTACGTGGCGAAGGTCGCCACGCCCAGGTCGTCGGCGAGGGCCTTGATGCGGTCCTGGGTGGGGCCGATGAACTCGCCGCCGCCTTCGGTGACACCGCCGTTCGCCAGTTTCAGGTTGACGACCCGGCCGCCGACGCGGTCGCGGGCCTCCAGGACGACGACTGTCCTGCCCGCCGCCACCAGGTCACGGGCTGCGGTGAGTCCGGCGAGCCCGCCGCCGACGACGGCGACGTCGGCTTCGCGGGTGGCCGCGGACGCGGTGCCGGCGGCTGCACCGGTGAGGGCGACACCGGTCGCGGCGGCGCCGCCGATCAGGGAGCGCCGGGAGAGCTGTCTTTCTCGGGCCACGTTCATCCTCCGTCGAATGCGCGAGGTGGATGGAGCTGGAAAGTGAGCAGGGCTCGCATTCTGGCCCCCGTGGCTGGATCGGTACAGCACTCTCGCCACATCTGACGCACCAGTAACACCCCGGGTACATCAGGAAGTTGAGAGTCCCTACGTCAGGGAGGTGATCGGGTCAGTGTGCGGCCGAGGACGGTTTCCGGGTCGGGGAGTTGCGGGCGACGGCCTTCGCGATCTTCTCCGCGTCGATCGACAGTTCGCGGAACATTCCGGAGATGGGGTTGGTGAAACCGCTGAAGTAGAGGCCTGGTGCGTTCCTCGGGGTGCGGGCGCCGTGGACGACCGGGCGGCCGCGCGCGTCCAGCACGTCGAGGTGGCCGACGAGACCCTCCAGGGCGCGGACGTAACCGGTCGCGGCGATCACGACGTCCGGGCCGATCCGGTCCCCGTCGGCCAGGGCGACCTTGCCGTCCTCGAAGCCGTCCACCGCGGCCACGATCTCGACCCGGCCCTTGCGGACGGCGTCGATGAGACCGACGTCCTGGACGGGGATGGAGCCCTCGTTGACGCGCGAGTAGAGGCCGGTGTCGGGGCGGGGCAGCCCCTTCTCGGACAGGTCCGGGACGCTCAGCTTGGCCATCGGTCCTGCGAGGCGGTCGACGAGGCCGACCGGCAGCCGCCGTACGGCGATGCCCGTGAACTGGGCGGCCCACCCGGCCGTCGAGCGGCGCACGATGTGCGGCGCGGTGCGGACGGACAGGCGCACGCGGGAGGCGCCGCCCTCGATCAGGTCCACGGCGATCTCGGCGCCCGTGTTGCCGATGCCGACGACGAGGACGTCGCGGCCGGTGTAGGGGGCGGGGTTGCGGTAGTCGCCGGCGTGCAGGAGTTCGCCGGTGTAGCCGTCGCGGCCGGGCCAGTCGGGGATGTGGGGCGTGTGGTTGTAGCCGGTGGCGACGACCACCGCGCTGCCCGTCAGCTCACGGCCGCCGGTGGCGTGCAGCAGCCAGCCGTCGCCGCCCGGGGCGGGTTCGATGCGCGAGACCTCGACGCCCGTCACGATCTCCAGCTGGTGGAACTCGGCGTACTTCTCCAGGTAGCGCACCACGTTGTCCCGCGACACCCACCGCCCGAACGCGCGCGGCATCGCCAGCCCCGGCAGCGAGGACAGCCGCCGGGTGGTGTGCAGGTGCAGCCGGTCGTAGTGGCGCCGCCAGGACGCCCCGACCCGCTCGGACTTCTCCAGCACGACGGCGCGTACGCCCTGCGCGCGCAGCGCGTACGCCGCGGCGAGTCCGCCGGGGCCGCCGCCGATGACGTACACGGGGCGGTCTTCGTGGGACGGCACCGGGTGGGGCGTCGAGGAAGCAGTGGAGTCGGCCATGAGCGCGAGCGTAATCACGTGGTCAATTGATAGGTCTCGGTCAAGCCCGGAATCGGTTGCGAACTGATCACGGCTGTAGGAGGAGTGGGTGGGGCTGGTGGCGTAGGTCACCTGGTTGTGTGCGGGGTGTGGAGGGGGACACTCGCGGCGGAGTGTGGGCGTGGGTGTGTACGCCTCTTGCGTAGGTGCTCTCCGATGCGTTGAACTGACGTACCGTCAGATGCGTCTTGTCGGCAGGAGGTTCGGGCATGGACACGAACTGGCTCAGTGGGGCGGAGCGGCCGGCCGTGCTCCGTATCGGGTTCGGGCTGTTCTCGTGAGTGGCGCGCGCTTCGATCTGCCTGAGGTGGACGCCTTCACACGGCCGTACTGGGACGCGGCGGCGGAGGGCCGGCTGCTGGTGCGGCGCTGCGGGGGGTGCGGACGGGCCCACCACTACCCCCGGGAGTTCTGCCCGCACTGCTGGAGCGAGGACGTGGAGTGGGAGCGGGTGAGCGGCCGCGCCACGCTCTACACCTGGTCCGTCGTCCACCGCAACGACCTCCCGCCGTTCGGCGAGCGCGTCCCGTACGTCGCAGCGGTCGTCGATCTCGCGGAGGGTCCGCGCATGATGACCGAGGTCGTGGAGTGCGGGGAGGGGGCGCTGCGGGTGGGGATGGGGCTGGACGTGACGTTCCGGGGGGTGGGGGGCGTGTGCGTGCCGGTGTTCCGGCCCTGGGGGTGAGTCGTGCGCGGGGTGGGTCGTAGGCGTGTGCACGGCAGGTGTTGCGGCCCCTTGTGTGGGTGAGTGCGTGGTCGATGGTTGCGCCCCGGGTGGGGGTCGTACGGGCTGAGGGGTTTCAATGGGGTGATGGCCGACGTCCACGAGCATTACGCCATCCATCCCTTCCCGGAGCAGCGCGGGCACGGGCTTCGGCTGCGTTCCTGGAACGCGGAGTCCGACGTCGATGTCGCGGCGTGGCTGCGCGGGCTGTCCGACCCGGAGTTCCAGCGGTGGAACACGCCGCTGAGGATGGTGCGGGACATCGACGGCGCCCGTGAGTCGCTGCGTGCGCGTGCGGGGGCCGCGGTGGACGGGAGCGGGGTGTCGTTCTGTGTCACGGAGGCGGACACCGGCGAGCTGCTCGGGCACATCGGCGTCAACGAGATCGACCACGTCGTGCGCTGCGCCCGCGTCGGCTACTGGGTCCTCCCCGAGGCCCGCGGCCGCCAGGTGGCCACCCGCGCCCTGCTCCTCGCCACCCGCTTCGCCTTCACCGACCTCGGCCTGCACCGCCTGGAACTGGGCCACGCCCTCGGCCACGACGCGTCCTGCCACGTCGCCGAGCGCTGCGGGTTCCGGTACGAGGGGACGCTGCGGGGCGCGATGTTCGAGGCGGGGCGGCATGACGCGTTCCGGGATGTGCATCTGCATGGGCGGATCGCTTCGGATGCGGAGCCGCCGGGCGTGGCGTAGGTACGAGCCGGCGGCCCCGCACCGCCTGTGCCCTGGAATTCGGAGGCGCTGAAGAGGCGCGTGCGGGAAAATAAGACATGCGCCCTGCTGAGCGAGAACTCACCGCAGACTGGACCCTCACCGAAGACCTCGAAGCTTTCCTGGACCGCGCCGGAGGCTTCCTCCGCTCGCATCCCGCGCGGCACACCGTGCCGCTCACCGTGACCGAGACCTTGCGCAGGCTCGGGCCACATGCGTACGGGGACGGGGTGCCGGTCTTCGGTCTGCTGGAGCGGGCAGGTGCCGTGCGGGCGGCCTTCTTCCGTACGCCGCCGCGCAGGCCGAACCTCACGTCCCTGTCCGGGCAGGACGCGGACGCGCTCGCCGACCGGCTGGCGGATCTCGGGCACAGCCTGCCCGGTGTCACTGCCGACCGCGAGACCGCCGCGGCCTTCGCCGAGGCTTGGGAGCGGCGCACGGGAGCGGCGGCAGTGCTGCGACGGCGGGAGCGCCTGTACCGCCTCGGCACGTTGACGGCGCCGGAGCCCGCCCCGCCCGGCCGGGCCAGGGTCGCGAGCGAGGCGGATCGGTCTCGACTCACAGCCTGGCACGGAGAGTTCGCCGAGGCCGTCGGTGAACACGGGCCCCGCGACAGCGGCACCTGGGCCGACGACCGGATCGCCTACGGCGGCATCACGCTCTGGGAGACCCCCGACGGCACCCCGGCCGCCATGGCCGGTGCCACCCGCCCGATCGCCGGGCAGCTCCGCATCGGCCCCGTGTACACCCCCGCCCACCTCCGTGGCCGCGGATACGCCGGTGCCGCAACCGTGGAGGTCAGCCGCGCCGCGCTCGCCTCGGGCGTCGACGAGGTGCTGCTCTTCACCGACCTCGCCAACCCGACCAGCAACGGCCTCTACCAGCGGATCGGTTACCAGCCGGTGGCGGACTTCGCGACGTACGAGTTCACCGCGCACGACATCACGGCCACAGCAGCTCCTTGATCCAGCCGGATGGCGAACCGGGCTCTGTTCGGCGGTAGTTGAGGCGTACGTGGCGTCTACGGGCGTCTCCCTGGAAGAACTCCGCCTCGTCCGGGCGGAGGTGGTAAAGGGTCCAG
Organism: Streptomyces sp. NBC_00038; assembly: GCF_026343635.1. Classification (NCBI taxonomy): domain Bacteria; kingdom Bacillati; phylum Actinomycetota; class Actinomycetes; order Kitasatosporales; family Streptomycetaceae; genus Streptomyces; species Streptomyces sp. NBC_00038. The sequence continues at coordinate 4,739,078 of NZ_JAPELQ010000001.1, read as the reverse complement.
GTGGGGACGGGGGTGGTGGGTTCGCGCTGGGCCTGGGACCAGGCCGCGTCCGAGCGGCGTTCCAGCTCCTCCTGTGATGGGAGGACTTCGCTCTGGTGGCCGACGAGGGCGGCGGCCAGTGCGCCGGTGGAGCGGGCGTGCAGGTCCGCCTGGCCCGCCTCGGCCGGGGCGACGGTGACTGGTCCGCGGAGGCGGATCTGGCGTCCCTGCGAGGGCCAGTAGAAGCCGAGGGCGGCGTACGGGCGGGCCGCCAGCTGCCGGCCCTTGCGGCTCGTCGCGTGGGACGCGAAGGACCAGCCCTCGGCGTCCGCCCCGTGCAGCATCACCGTACGGACGTCCGGCAGCCCGTCCTCGTCCGCCGTGGCGAGGGACACCGTGTGCGGCTCGGTCTGGCCCGCCGCCACCGCCTCCGCGAACCACCGCTCGAACAGCGGCAGCGGCTCGTCGGGTGCCGCGCCCGGATCGAAGGGGGGCAGCTCGGTGTCCCAGACCCGCTGGGACCGGAGCAGGCGGACGAACTCGGATGACGCGTCGGCACTCATGGCCTGATTGTCACGTGCGGTCCACCTACCCCGCTCGCACCCCTACTCACCGGGAGATCTCACAACGAGCCGAGGTCGGACGAGACCCAGCGCTCCGGACGCATGCGGACGACGACCTGCGCGCCGTGTTCCTTCCAGGCGGAGTCGACGTAGGCATCGACCTTGTCGGCCGGGAGGTAGCGGGCCGAGATCTCCTGGAGCTGTTCGCGGGTGGCGGGGGCCGTGTCGACGACAGGCCCCTCGACCGACACGTACCGGATGGTGGGTTCGAGCCGGTCGACCATCAGGGAGAACCGGCCCGCCGTCTCGATCAGCTCGTTCTTGCGGGAGTCGAGCCCTGTCATGATCCAGACGGTGCCGTCGGGTTCGTACTGGTACCAGATCGGCACGGTCAGCGGGGCCCTTCCCGCCCCCGCGTCGACCGAGAACGCGGCGACGTGCGGCTCGGCGAGAAAGGCTTCGCGCTCTTCGCGGGGCAGGGCCATGTCGGTCTCCTCCTGGCTGCGAACAGTTGATGTCCGATTCAGCGTGACCCGTACCTCTTCGTATTCCGGAATCGATGGGTGCCCGGCGGGGTTGGCCTCTAACAGGAACTTCTCGGGTGACCCCCGGCCCATGGTGGGGCTAGCTCCACCAAGGGTTCGGGAGTCCGCCTCCTCGTGCTGAGGAGCGGGTGACGACATCGTTGAACCCAGTTGATCCCGGCTGAATTCAACTGAACTCAGCTGAACGCAACTGGTCCCAGAGGTTCACGGTCCCCGGAAGGAATCCCCCATGACAGCGCTGCTCCTGTCGAAGCCGGAGACGGCGTTCGCGGCGCGGGGTTCCGAGCCGGCGGAGAAGACCGGCCCGAGCGTCGTACGCCGGCTCCCGGTGACCTCGGTGACCCCGGTCGCCCCGGCCCTCCACAGACCGGGACCGCTCGCCTCCTTCGCGCGGTTCGTCCTGTTCGGCGGCGGTGTCGGGGTGCTCTCCAGCGCCGCCGTGGCAGGGCTCGCCGGGGTGCTGCCCTGGGCCCTGGCGAACGCGGTGATCACCGTCGCCTCCACCCTCCTCTGCACGGAGTTGCACGCACGCTTCACCTTCGGGGCCGGGCGGCATGCCGGATGGCGCCAGCACTGGCAGTCCGCGGGATCGGCCGCGGCCGCCTTCGCGGTGACCTCCGCGGCGATGCTCGTACTGCACCTGGTGCAGGCCTCGCCCGGGATGCTGACGGAGCAGATCGTCTACCTCAGCGCCTCCGGGCTGGCCGGAATCGGACGCTTCCTGGTGCTGCGCCTGTACGTCTTCGCAAGCGGCCGGAACCGGACCACGGAGCCGGGCGGGACTCCCGCCGTCAGGCGGCCGCGACTCACCTCCATCAGCCGGCCGCGACTCACCCCCGCCCCAGCACCACCGTCGCCGAAGAGCAGAACCAACCGCCCGTCCCGGAGGCGACCGCCAGCTCCGGCAGGCGCCCGCCGGCCTTCCGTACCTGGCGTTCGCCGGCCTCTCCGCGCAACTGCCGTACCGCCTCCACCAGGAGGAACAGTCCCCGCATCCCGGGGTGTTGGGCGGACAGCCCGCCCCCGTCCGTGTTGACCGGCAGCTCCCCGCCCACCAGCAACCGGCCCTTCGCGGCGTCCACGAACGAGCCCCCCTCGCCCTTCTCGCAGAAGCCGAGGTCCTCCAGCGTGACCAGCGTCATGTACGTGAAGGCGTCGTAGATCTCGGCCAGGTCGATCTCGTCCGGGCGGACCCCGGCGCGGGAGAAGGCGAGGCGGCCGCTCACCGCCGCCGGGGAGACGGTGAAGTCCGCCCACTCGGACATGGTGGTGTGCGAGACGTGCTCGCCGGTGCCGAGGACCCAGACAGGGGCGGTACGGCAGTCCCGTACGTACTCCTCGGCCGCAAGCAGGACCGCCGCGCCGCCGTCGGAGCGGATACAGCAGTGGAGCTTGGTGAAGGGGTCGGCGATCATCGGGCCCGACAGGACGTCGTCGACGGTGACCGGGGTGCGGAACATCGCCTCCGGGTTCGCCGCCGCGTTCGCCCGGGCCTGCACGGCGACCGAGGCGAGCTGCTCCAGCGTCGTGCCGTACTCGTGCATGTGGCGGCGGGCGGCCATCGCGTACTTGGCGATGAGGGTGTGGCCGTAGGGGACCTCGAACTGGAGGGGACCCCGGGCGCCGAAGGACAGGTTGCCGGTGCGGCGGCCCGCCTTGATGTCGGCGCGGGCCGTGGAGCCGTAGACCAGCAGGACGGCGTTCGCGTGGCCGGCCGCGATCGCGTCGGCCGCGTGGGCGGCCATGACCTCCCAGGTGGAGCCGCCGACGGAGGTGGAGTCCACCCAGGTCGGGCGCAGCCCCAGATACTCGGCCACCTCGACGGGCGGCAGCGTGCCGAGACCCGCCGACGCGAAACCGTCGACCACCTCGCGTCCGAGCCCCGAGTCTGCCAGCGCGCGGCGGGCGGCCTGGGCGTGCAGGGCGTACGGCGTCGCCTCCTCCATGCGGCCGCAGTCGGAGAGGGATATGCCGACGACGGCGACCTTGCGTCTGCCCTTACCGGAAGTCCTTGGAGTTCCTGGCGTCATGAATCTGACGGTACATCAGACAATGTGGGCGGGGGAGGCCGTCGCGGGCCTGTGCATCTGGCTGCCGCAGCCCTAACATGACGCTCCGTCAGATCCGGAGGAGCCCCCCATGGATGCCAGCTTCACCGCCGAACAGGACGAGATCCGCCGCACCTTGCGGGAGTTGCTGCTCAAGCGCTGCGGTCCGGAAGACCTGCGGGCGGCCGTGCTGACGCCCGCCGGGTACGACCCCGCGCTCTGGGAGGCGCTTGCGCGACAGCTCGGGCTGCCCGGGCTCGCCCTCCCCGAGGCGTACGGCGGTGTCGGCTGCTCGGCGACCGAACTGGCCCTCGCCTGCGAGGAGTCGGGCCGCTCGCTCGCTCCCTCTCCACTCCTGGCCACGGCCGTACTCGCGGCCCCGCTGGTGCTGGCCCTCGGCACCGTGACCCAGCGCGCCGAGCTGCTGCCCCGCCTCGCCTCCGGCGAGCTGACCGCCGCCCTCGCGGTGCCGGGCGCCGCGCTCGCGACGGCGCTCGGGCTGGTGGGCGACAACGGCGGCGACTGGGCAGGGGGAGGTCGCGCGGGTGGCGTACAGGCGCGACGGGTCGATGGCACGTGGCGTCTCTATGGGCAGGCGGCACAGGTGCTCGACGGACATAGTGCGGGGCTGCTTGTGGTGGCTGCGCACACAGGGGGGTTCGCACGGTCGCGGACACTGCTGTATCTCGTACGGGACGGGGGCGCAGGGCTCGTACGGGTGCGGCAGACGTCCCTGGACGAGACGCGGCCCCAGGCCCGGATCGAACTCCGTGATGTGGAGGCCGAGTTGCTGGGTGACGAGGACGCCGATGTGACCGGCGCGCTCGCCGGTGTCGGGGACATGGCCGCCGCCGTGCTCGCCACCGAGGCCGTGGGCGCCGCCGACCGGGCACTGGAGAGGACGGTCGAGTACGTGCGGCAGCGGGAGCAGTTCGGGCGGGCGATCGGGTCGTTCCAGGCGGTGAAGCACCGGCTGGCGGATGTGTACGTGGAGGTGCAGGCGGCGCGGTCGGCGGCGTACTACGCGGCTTGGGCGGCCGGTACCGGTACCGACGGAGGTGCCGGTGGTGAGCGGGTCGGCGGGCTCGCCCTCGCGCAGGCCCTGGAAGCGCTGCGCCGCGCGGCAGGGGAGGGGATCCAGCTGCACGGCGGCATCGGGTTCACCTGGGAACACGACGCCCACCTGTACTTCAAGCGGGCGGCGGGCGACGAATCGCTCTTCGGGCCGGTGCATCGGCTACGGGGGTACGCCGCCGAAGTGGCACGCCTGTTCGATTGTGATGATGGCGGCCATGGCGGTCGCGCGGAGGTGACCGTCTGATGGCCGCGCGCAGGGTTCCAGGGGTTCGGCTGGTGCAGAAGGTGTCCTCGACCCCGATGTTCGCGCGGATCGCGCCGCATCTCATCCCCGCCCTGGACCGGGTGGTGCACCGGCTGACGCGCGGCAAGGTGCTGCTCAGCGCGCAGATGCTGCCGGGGGTCGTCCTCACGGTGCGTGGCGCCAGGAGCGGGGTGGAGCGGCGTACGCCGTTGGCGTGCATGCCCGAGGACTCCACAGGCGCCGGAACCTCCGGAGGCGGTGCCGGTCCGGTGAGCTGGATCCTCATCGGCTCCAACTTCGGGCGGCGGGATCACCCCGCCTGGACCGCCAATCTCCGCGCGCATCCGGACGCTGAGATCAGCTGGAAGGGCGAGGACATCGCCGTAACCGCCCATCTCCTCGACGGGGAGGAGCGGGACGCGGCGTGGAAGGCGGCGGTGGCGTTCTGGCCGCCGTACGTCACGTATCAGGAGCGGGTCGACCGGGAGATCCGGCTGTTCCGGATCGTGCGGCGCTGAGCCGAGCCCCCCGCCCGCACCCTCCGCCCAAACAGCGCAGCAGGCGGCAGCCCGCATCGGTGGACTGCCGCCTGCATGACAGGAGTTGCAAAATAGGTGTGGGGTGCTACTTCGTCGGCTTCTTGCCGGTCACGCCGAGGTGCACCAACAGCGCCAGATTCGGCTTGAGTTCAGCCTGTTTGACGCCCCACGACTGGAACCCCTTCTGGTGCGAGGCCACCGCCGCGAGCATGGCGACGAGGGAACCGGCCATCGCCGCCGGGTTCACGTCCTTGTCGACCTTGCCCTTGGACTGGAGCTCGGTGACCGTGTCCGTAAGGGAGTTGTTCACGGAGTTCAGGATCTTCATACGGATTTTGTAGAACCGCTTGTCGCCCTCGGCGGCGCCCAGATCGACGACCCTGAGGATCGCGTCGTTCCGCCGCCAGAACTCCAGGAAGCCGTCGACGAGTTCCTGCGCGGTCTGCCAGCCGGCCTTGCCGACCCAGGAACGCCCGTCGAGCAGTTGGGTCAACTCGGCGCCCTCCGCGGCCATTTGCTCGGCGATCTCCAGGACGGCGCCTTCGACGTCCGGGAAGTACTGGTAGAAGGTCGCGGGTGAAGTGCCCGCCTTACGGGCGACATCAATGACTTTGACGTCACGGTAGGGCGAGGAGCTGAGCATCTCGCTGAGGCATTCCAGCAGCTTCTGCCGGGTCGCCTGCCCACGCCGCCCGGCCACGCGGCCGTCGACGGTACGTACTTGTCCTGTCATGCCGTCAGCTTACCGAGGGGTGATCGGAGCGCGATTCGGCCGACTGCAAATGGGGTGCGGCTGCTCATCACAGGGGTGCGTGTGCCTGTTCACACAGGGTGCGGGTCGCCCTTTCGCGCGGGGGCCCGTGTGCCCGTGCACAAAGGGATGCGCATGCTCTGCGGGATGCGTGAAGGCCCGTTAGCTTGGCCGCATGGCCGAATCCGCCGCTTTGCCCGAGGGACCCGCCGCTTTCCCCGAGGGCGTCCCCTGCTGGGTCGACGCGCAGCTCGCCGACGTCGCGGCGGGCAAGCGCTTCTACGGCGAGCTGTTCGGGTGGACCTTCGAAGGGGGCCACCACCCGGACGAACCCGGGGCTCGGGCGGTGGGGGCCGTGCGGGCGCACCGTGACGGTGAGCCGGTCGCCGCCCTGGTACCCAAGCGGGACGGCCGGATGCCCACCGTATGGACGGTGTACTTCGCGACGCCGGACGCCGCCGCGCTCGCCGACCGGATCAGGGCGGAGGGCGGCCAGGTGATCACCGCGCCGACGCCGGTGCGCGACTTCGGCACGAGGGCTCTCGCGGCCGATCCGGAGGGCGCCGTTTTCGGCCTCTGGCAGGCCGGCACCCACCCCGGCTTCGGCAAGCGGTACGAGCCGGGCACCTTCTGCTGGGCCGAGCTGTACGCCCGCGACATGGCGGCCGTCGACCAGTTCTACGGCACCCTCTTCCTGGAGGCGCTCTTCGGCGCCGACGCCTCCCCCGACTTCGGCCGGGCCCCGGTGTCCGACGTCTTCCCGGCCGAGATGCCGCCGCATTTCCTCGTCCACTTCGGCGTCGAGGACTGCGACGCCGTACTCGGGACGGTGAACCGGCTCGGCGGCCGTGTCCAGGCTGCACCCTTCGACACGTCGTACGGACGGGTGGCGGTGGTCACCGACAATCAGGGGGCGTCGTTCGCCGTACTTCAGCGGTCCTAGCCGTGGCGCGGCGGTTGTAATAGACGTGGAGCATCGGCTGTAGGCCGTTCCTGACCGGGTCCTGACCGGGCCATGGGCTGGCGGTGCCCGAAACGTGCGGTCATTTTGCCCCAGGACACCCCGATCCGCCCCCGGGTTCGCAACCATCGGCTCGGACAGGAAGAATCGGGGTGCGTGCCGCCATGGCGGTGCGGTGGTGAGACGCTGCACGGGGCCGCGTTCATTACGTGGATGACGTGGCTCGTACGGGGAGGTGGCAGGCAAGTGGTGGATCAGCTGACGCAGCACGATCCGCGTCGGATCGGGCCGTTCGAGGTGCTGGGGCGGCTGGGTGCCGGCGGCATGGGGCTGGTCTATCTCGCGCGCTCGGCTTCCGGCCGGCGGGTGGCGATCAAGACGGTCAGGACGGAGCTCGCCGAGGACCAACTGTTCCGGGTGCGCTTCTCGCGTGAGGTCGAGGCGGCCCGGGCCGTGTCCGGCTTCTACACGGCGGCCGTGGTCGACGCCGACGCGCGAGCTGCCGTGCCGTGGCTGGCCACCGCTTACGTGCCCGCGCCCTCGCTCGAAGAAATAGTGAATGAGTGCGGGCCGATGCCGGCCCAGGCGGTGCGCTGGCTCGCGGCGGGCGTGGCGGAGGCGCTGCAGTCCATCCACGGCGCCGGGCTCGTCCACCGCGACCTGAAGCCCTCGAACGTCCTGGTTGTCGAGGACGGACCGCGAGTGATCGACTTCGGTATCGCCTCTGGCGTCTCGAACACCCGTCTGACCATGACGAACGTCGCCGTCGGTACGCCCGCGTACATGTCGCCCGAGCAGGCGAAGGACTCGCGCAGCGTGACCGGCGCGAGTGACGTCTTCTCGCTCGGTTCGATGCTCGTCTTCGCCGCCACCGGCCACGCCCCCTTCCACGGTGCGAACCCCGTCGAGACGGTCTTCATGCTGCTCAGGGAGGGCCCCGACCTCGAAGGCCTGCCCGACGAGCTGCGCCCGCTCATCGAGTCCTGCATGCAGATGGAGGCGACCGGCCGCCCCAACCCCGCCGACCTCCAGGCCCAGCTGGCACCGCACCTCTTCGGCTCCGGATCCGACGACAGCGGTACGGCGTCGGCGTGGCTGCCCGAGCGCGCGGTGAGCCTGATCGAGGCGCGCCGCGGAGGCCGTCCGCCCGCGAAACCGTCGTCCGGCGGCCGTAGCGGGGGGCGCGGAGCGGTCCCGCCCCCGCCCTCGCACGCCCCCGTGCCCGTCGGGGCGCCCGACACGGGCCCCGTGCGCCTCGCGGGCGGCCAGGTGCCCATCGGCCCAGGTCCGCGCGTCGCCGACGCCCGCGCCGCCGCCGTCAAGGCACCCCCTCCGGAAGCGGGCCTCGCCGCATCCTGGTCCCGGCCGCGCGCCGGCGTGAACGGCGCGGACCCCGCGCCCGTCGCCGCGCCCCCCGCGCCGGACTCCCCGGCCGGCTGGCGGCCGTGGCGCTTCCGTATGTCGAACGACGTCTGGGGTACGCCCGCGGTCGCCGACGACCTCGTCTACGTCACCTCCTTCGAGGTGCACGCCCTGGACGTCGCGACGGGCCGGCGCCGTTTCAAGACGCGGGACGTGGCCTGGTCCATGTCGGTGGCGGACGGACGTATCCACGCCTCCGACGGCCCCACCCTCTTCGCCCTGAACGCCCGGGAGGGCGGTGACCTGTGGCGTCTGTCGACCGACGCCTGGGTGTACTCCCTCAAGGCCGACCGGGGCACCGTCGTCACCGGCACGCGCGGCGGCGGCGTACAGGCCTGGGAGGCCGCCAACGGCCACAAGCTGTGGGAGATCAGCGGCGCCCAGACCGACTTCGAGTCCCCGGAGGCCGGGCCCGCCGTCCACGACGGCACCGTGTACGTCTGGCAGGACGCCCGGCTGCGTGCCCTGGAGGCCCGTACCGGCGAGGAGCGCTGGTCCTATCCGATCGGTGACGCGGCCTCCTGCGGGGGTGTGCCGGTGCGGATCGCTTCGGCGCCCGACGGATACGTGTACGTCTCCGCGGGCACCCGGGTCCTCGCCATCGACGTGGCGAACGGGCACGTCCGCTGGCACTTCGAGGCCCCCGCGGTCTTCCTCTGCCCGCCCGCCTTCGCGCCCGGTCCCGCCGTCACCGGCGGTGGCGTCTACCTCGCCGACTACCTCGGCACCGTGTACGCCCTCGACGCCACCGACGGTCGCGACCGCTGGCGTATCGCGACCGAGTCCCGCGCCTCGATCGAGCCGGTCCTCGTCGCCGCCGGTCACGTCCACGTCGGCAGCGGCAAGGGTCTCTACACCCTCGACGCCGTCACCGGCACCCCCAAGTGGCGCTTCCAGGCGGGCGGCGACCTCGTCGGCGCCCCGGCCGTCGCCGACGGCCGCATCCACTTCGGTTCCACCGACCATCTGCTGTACACGCTGAAGTCGGACGACGGGCGGTTGCGGTGGAAGCTCGCCACCGGGGGTGAGATCACCGGGGCTCCGGTCGTGAAGGACGGGGTCGTGTACGCGTGCAGCAAGGACCGGTGCGTGTACGCGTTGGACGCGGAGAAGGGGACGGGGACGGCGAGGACGGTGTAGGGGTTTGTTCGCCCCCTCCGCCCCTACCCGTCCCTTGCTTCCTGGGGGCTGCCGCCCCCAGACCCCCGCTGTCGGCCTGAACGGCCTCGTCCTCAAACGCCGGACGGGCTGGAAATAGCCCCTCCGGCGTTTGAGGAGCGGGGTCTGGGGCGGAGCCCCAGGAACGGGACGGGTAGGGGCGGAGGGGGCGAAAAAACCCACCCCCAGCCCCCGCCCATCAGCGGGTCCTGAAAGCCGATCGCCGGGCGGTGAACAGGCTCGCCTGGTGTTCGTTCGGCAGGTTGCCGAGGGAGACGAGGTACGGGGCGTGGGCGAGGGCCTGGGTGCGGGCCACCTCCGTCGCCGACCACAGGGCACGCACGGTGCCCTGCACGGCCTCGGCCGGATACGAGGCGATGACGGCGGCGCACGACACGGCCGCCGCCAACGCCCCACCGGACGCGGTGAGTTCCGACACCAGCCCCACCTCGTACGCCCGCCGCGCGGACACCCGCTCGGCGGTCCCCATCAACGCCATCCGCGCCACCTCCCCGAACGGCATCCGCTGCGCCATGTAGATGGACTCGTACGCGCTGACCATGCCGTACGTGGTGTGCGGATCGAAGAAGGTAGCCGTCTCGTCCGCGACGACGAACTCCGACTCCCCCAGCAGATAGAAGGCACCCCCGCAGGCCATCCCGTTCACGGCGGCGATCACCGGCTTCCACAGGTCGTTGGCCTTCGGCCCGATCGCGACGAGCGGATCGTCCACCATGTAGGGGGAGTTGGGCTGCGGAACGTCGGCACCCCGATCGAGCCCCGTGGAGAAGGCCCGCTCACCCGCCCCGGTGATGACCAGGGCTCGTACGGAGTCGTCGAACCGGAACTCCCGCCACGCCGAGGCGAGTTCCGCCGCCAGTCCGAGATCGATGGCGTTGAGCTTCTCCGGCCGGTCGAGGGTGAGGACGGCGACCCCGGAGTCCTTGTCGACGCTGACGCGCAGACCACCGCCGCTGCCGCTCATGACCGCTCCAGAACCCACCGGGGCACGGACACCCCGGCGAGGTCGGTGACCTCGGTGAACACGGCCTGCACGCGCGCACCGATCCGAATCCGTTCCACTGCAACGGAGTTGAGCGGCGCGCCGGGCCCGCTCACCAGATTCCCCACGAGCCGTATCCGGGGGGCCTCCACGAGCTCAACTACGATCGCGTTGTACGGGGCCTGCGCGGCGTAGGCGGGAAGCAGCGGCGGATGCGGGACGACGTACGACCAGACCCGCCCCCTCCCGATCATCTTCCGCCACTCGCTGGCGAAGGAGTGGCAGTGCGGGCAGCAGGGTCGGGGCGGGAAGCGGAGTTCGCCGCAGTCGGCGCAGGCCTGGATCCGGAGTTCGCCCTGGGCGGCGTACTGCCAGAAGGGGGCGCCGTCGTCGTCGGGGACGGGGGAGAGGAGGGTGGTCTCGTCGTCGTTCATCGTCGGTCAACTCCTCAGGAGGAGAGCGGAAGTCGGGACACCTTCGCCGGCCGTGACCAGACAGGTGGCGGCGCCCGGCACCTGGGCGGTACTCGTGCCCCGCAACTGCTTCACTCCCTCATTGATGAGGTTGAAGCCGTGCACGTACGCCTCGGAGAGACCGCCTCCCCCCGTGTTCATCGGCAGCCGCCCCCCGATCTCCAGCGCCCCGCCCTCCGTGAACCCCGCGCCCTCGCCCTTCCCGCAGAAGCCGTACCCCTCCAGGGAGAGCGGTATCAGGGGCGTGAACGCGTCGTAGATCTGCGCGACGTCCACGTCCTCCGGCGTGAAGTCGGCGTGTTTCCACAGGTGTCGGGCGGCGGTCCAGGCGGGCCCTGTGAGGGGGTCGTCGTTCCAGTAGTTGACCATGCCGTGGTGCTGGGCGGGCAGGCCCTGGGCGGCGGAGTGGACGTACACGGGCCGCCGCCGGCAGTCGCGTGCCCGCTCGGCGGAGACGACGACGCACGCCAACGCCCCATCCGTTTCGAGGCAGTTGTCGAAGAGGCAGAGGGGTTCGCTGATCCAGCGGGAGGTCATGTACATCTCGCGGGTGAGGGGCCGCTCGTACATGATCGCGGCCGGGTTCTGGTTGGCGCGGTTGCGGCAGGCGAGGGCGACGTTGAAGAGGTGGTCGCGGGTCGCGCCGTACTCGTGCATGTAGCGGCGCGCGAGCATGCCGATCTCGTCGGCCGGCCTGAGCAGCCCGAAGGGGCGGGTCCACTGGGCGGGGGTGGGGAGTTGGACGGTGGTGTTCTTCCACGGGCGGGGACCGGAACCCCGCTTCCGTGACCGCCAGGCGACGCCGACCGTGGCCTGCCCGGTGGCGACCGCGGCGGCGAGATGCGCGACGGTGGCGCACGAACCCCCGCCGCCGTACCCGACCTTGCTGAAGAAGCTGAGGTCACCGAACCCGACGGCCTTCGCCACCTCCACCTCGTCCGTCTCCTCCATCGTGTAGGAGGCGAGCCCGTCGACCTCCGCGGGCGCGATCCCGGCGTCGTCGAGGGCGGCGAGGATCGCACGACAGGCCAAGGTCTTCTCGGACTCGGGGAGTTGCTTGGCGAAGTCGGTCTGGCCGATCCCGACGATAGCCGTGGCGTCCTTGATCCCCGGCATCGTCCTGGGGGTGGCCCTTTTCGTTGCTCTTGTCGCGGTCCTTGCCATGTGCGCGCACCTCCGCACGGAGTCCCGACTGCTGACAGGGCGTCAGGCTACAGCTAATCTGACGGTCAGTCAGCTAGTGGGTTTCGGGTGCAGGGAGGCGTGAGATGCGCGGAGACCTGGAGTGGGGCAGCATCCCGGGACTGGTCCGGTCGGCGGCCGAACGGTACGCCGACGTCGAGGCGGTCGTCGACGGACGTACGCGCATCTCGTACGAGGAGCTGGGCGCCCGCGTCGAACGCGCGGCCGCGGCCTGTCTCGCGAGCGGGGTGCGGATGGGCGACCGGGTGGCCATCTGGGCTCCGAACACCCTCGACTGGATCGTCTCCGCCCTGGGCGCGGTGTCGGCGGGGGCCGTCCTGGTCCCGCTGAACACGCGCTTCAAGGGGACGGAGGCGGCGTACGTACTGGCCCGCAGCCGGGCCCGGCTGCTGTTCGTGACGGGCACTTTCCTCGGCACCTCGTACGTGGCCTCGCTGCGGCGGGCCGCGGGGGAGGGGGAGGGCGCGGGCCCGCTCCCCGGCCTCCCGCACCTCGAACAGGTGGTCGTGCTCTCGGACGACGCCCCCGCCGACTTCCGTACCTGGAAGGACTTCCTCGCGGGCGGGGAGGGGGTGGGAGCGGCCGAGGTACGGGAGCGCGAGGCCGCCCTCTCCGGGGCCTCCCCCTCCGACATCGTCTTCACGTCCGGGACGACGGGCCGTCCGAAGGGCGCGGTGATCACCCACGCGCAGACGCTTCGCGCGTATGCCGTGTGGAGCGAACTGTCGGGCCTGCGCGAGGGCGACCGCTACCTGATCGTGAACCCCTTCTTCCACACCTTCGGCTACAAGGCCGGGATCATCGCCTGCCTGATGCGCGGCGCGACGATGGTCCCGCAGCCGGTGTTCAACGTCGACACGGTCCTCGCCAATGTCGCCTCGGAACGAATATCGGTCCTCCCTGGCCCCCCGACCCTCCACCAGTCCCTGCTGGACCACCCCTCCCGCGACGCGCACGACCTCTCCGCCCTCCGGCTCGTCGTGACGGGCGCGGCCGTGGTCCCCCTCCGCCTCGTGGAACGCCTGAAGTCGGAGCTGAAGATCGAGACCGTCCTGACCGCGTACGGGCTGTCCGAGGCGAGCGGCATCGTCACGATGTGCCGCCGGGGAGACGCCCCGACGGTGATCGCCTCCACCTCGGGGCGGGCGATCCCGGACACCGAGGTACGGGTGGTCGGGCCGACTGGGGCGCCTCTTGAGCCGGGTTCCCCCGGGGAGATCCTGGTCCGCGGCTTCAACGTCATGCAGGGCTACTTCGAGGACGCGGAGGCGACGGCCGCCGTTCTGGGAACGGACGGCTGGCTGCGGACGGGGGACGTGGGGGTGATCGACGGCGCCGGCAACCTCCGCATCACCGACCGCATCAAGGACATGTTCATCGTGGGCGGCTTCAACGCGTACCCCGCCGAGATAGAGCAGCTGCTGGGGCTGCATCCGGACGTTGCCGATGTGGCGGTGATCGGGGTTCCGGACGGGCGGCTGGGGGAGGTGGGTAAGGCGTATGTGGTCCGCCGGCGGGGTTCTGTGGTCACCGGGGACGACCTGGTCGCCTGGTCGCGGCGCGAGATGGCGAACTACAAGGTGCCGCGGGTGGTGGAGTTCGTGGGGGAGCTGCCTCGGAATGCGAGTGGGAAGGTGGTGAAGGGGGAGTTGCGGGGGCGGTGAGGGGTTATACGGGCCAGGGGGTGACCTGGGGCGAGACTTTTCAGCATGCCTCACAGAGGGTGTGGAACGCGTAATACGGTCCTGGCCATGGGCAGTCACAGGGAAATCCCGCTCCGGGATCTCAGCCGGCAGGCCTCGCGGGTCATGGCCCGGGTCGAGGCGGGGGAGACCGTCACCATCACCAAGGACGGCGTGCCGATAGGGGACATTGTTCCCCACGGTTTGCGTGACGGGGTTCGTACGGGGCGGCCCGTGTACGCCTTCAGGACCGACCCGATGGGGCTGCTGGACCTCCCCGACCTTGGTGGACCGGCTATTGGTGACGACGCGATCAACGACACGTTGCGAGGGATGGGCGCAGGCGGCGACTGAGCCCATGCCGAGCAAGGGGAAGCTATGTTTCCGTGCTTCCTGAGCCGGGGAACGCGCGGATCTCGGGGAGCGTGCCGAGCTTGATGAGGGCGGCGTGGATCTCCTCGATGACTTGGGCGGGGCGTCCGAAGACGTCCGCCGCGGTGTATCGGAGGAGGAGACGGACCTCCGGGCACTGGAGGACCTGGTTGTAGCGGGCGATGTCCCGGTGGTGGGACTCGCGGGTGCCGTGATAGGCGTGTCCCTCGATCTCGACGGCCAGACCTTCGGCCCGGAAGAGGAAGTCCAGGAGGCAACGGCGGCCGCCGGGGGTGAGGAGTTCGGCCTGGGGCTCCGGACGGAGGCCCGCGTCGTGCATGCGCAGACGTGCCATTGTCTCTGCGGGTGAGCCGGCGTACGGGTCGGCGAGCTTCAGCCGACGGCGGGCCCTGGCTGCCCCGAGCAGAGGAGCTTCCAACGCGGCTGCGATCACGTCGCGAGTGTGAGTGGTGCGCGGCGGATTCCGTCGACCCTGCGCCAGGTGAGGGCCGACTCTGTGGCGACGAGCGCGTCGTCCCTCGGCCCGGCTCGCAGCAGATCCGCGAGCGTGCGGCCGATACCCGTGATCCGCAGGCTCCCTAGCTCCACCACATCGCCCCGCGTGAGGGGCAGCCGGTACACGCGCACTCCTTTGCCCTCCCGCCGGATGGACAGACTCGGGTCGCAGAACTCCAGGGCTGTTTCTTGCGCCGCCCCCTGTGGAGTCGTCCCCCGTGCCGTCGTCCTCTGCGTCGCTCCTTGGGGCAGGTTCAGCACCTCGATTCCCCACAGCGCGGCCGCCGAACGATGGCTGATCACGAGCTGCGGTTTGAGTAGCTGCATGGCGCGGAGCCGGGTGGAAAGATCCACGCTTCGCCCCGGCTCGGCCCAGGCCCCGGCCCGAACCCGGGTCCACCCCTCCGCCCCAAGCTTCCGGAAGAGACTCTGCCTAGGCCACCCACCCTCAAGAGCACGCGAGACAAGCAAAACCCCGTCATCAACAATCCCACCCAACGCCACCCGCTCCACACCTCCACTCTCCCGCATCACCCCCACCCCCACTCGCCCCTGTGGATAACTGAGGCCGGGCCGGGTGTTGAGGGGATTGGCAGATGTGTCCCAGGGGTGGGATGCGCCACCAGGCGTTTTCGCGACGGTAGGTGGGACGAATCTGCCAATCGTCTACGCGTGGCTTGTGGGGTGGTGTTTCAGGGTTGAGAGGAAAGGGGTCCAGGCTGTGGCCGAGAAGAGGAGTACGGGGCCCGTCTGGGACTTGGAGTCGCGGACGGGGATTACTCCGGGGAGGCCGGGGGCGACCTCGACGCAGTTTCCGCCGTCGCCGTTGCTGTAGCTGCTCTTCCTCCAGCGCGCGGTGTTCAAGTCAAAGTCGGTGCTGGCCATTTCGGTAGTCCTCAGCCGCTTGCTCGATCAGGGTGAGGGACGCCTCTGGCGGCAGTGCGGCGGCCCTGAGCCGATCGTATGCCTTGCGGTACTGCTTCACGAGGGCCGGATCGTCGACGGTATCGCCGCTGTAGGACGACTCCGTGTAGACCAGTGGCGGGGCGTCGGGGAAGGCCAAGACCGTAATGGCACCGAGCATCAGGGGATGCGCCCCGCAATTCCACGGAAGAATCTGTGGCGTGATCCGGCGTCGACGGGCCAACGAGGCGATGTGATCGAGCTGCTCGGCCATCTCCGCCGACGGGAGGATGGGGAGCCGGAGCAGGGACTCGTGCAGGACCGCCCAGTACTCGGGTGTCGTGTGGTCGCCCTCGAGGAGGTGAGCGCGCGCGAGCCGGGCGTAGACCTTCGTGTCCGTCTTCTCCTGCGGTTCCAGGGGATGTGAGGACCGGACGACGGCGTGGGCGTACGCCTCGGTCTGGAGGAGCCCGGGGATGAGGGTGGGGCACCACTCCTCGATGACCTCGGCGTGCTTCTCGGCCTCCAGGACTTTCTCGAAGTACCAGGCGTGACCTGCCCTGCGGGCCTTGCGGACGTCCTCGCAGCGGCGCCCGAAGAAGCCGTCGGTCTTGAGGACTTGGTCCACGTGCTCTGCCAGGTCGCGCGGCATGCGACGCTCCCCGCGCTCGATCTCGCTGAGGTGACTCTGGCCGTAGAAGCTCCCCTCGACCAATTGCTGAAGGGTGAGTCCGGACTCCTCCCGCTTCCACCGCAACTCCTTGCCGTAGAAGGTAGGGACGCTTTCCGAGCCGTCGATGTCCTTACGCCGAACCATGGCTTTCCGCCCATTCCACAACTGCCGTGCCCAGTTCCACAGTTCGCGCCAGGGAGCCCAAACCCCTTTTACGGTACGCAACTTCACGTCACCGTGTGACTGGTTCATCACGGAACGTACGGACGCACGCACCGGAGGCGTATCCCATGCAAGACCCCCAACCCGCCGATCCCCCCCACCGCCGACGACGTGGAACGCCGCGTGGACGAACTCCGCGCCGCCCTCGCCGCCCACGGCATCACGCTCCCCTCTCTGCGCGTGGACCTGCCGAGCTTCGCGGGTACGTATCCGTCTCCGGCGGGACTGGTCGCACTCGGCAACTGCAGCACGGCCACCGCGCTCACGCTCACCGCGGTGCTCCGGAAGGCGGCCGAACGGTGAACGCGCCGCCGCATCTTGAGCTCGACCTGCTCGCCTTCCCCAAGGCCGTTCCCGACCTGCGTCGTACCGTGCGCCAGTACCTGGACGCGCCTTGTGTCGATGTTCAGCTGTGCGTCACCGAGCTGGTCGGCAACGTCATCCGGCACCTGGGGGAGGGCACGCCGGTCCGCGTACGGGTGGTGCGTGCGGAAGGCCGGACGCGGGTCGAGGTCGCCGATCCCGACCCGCGAGCCCTTCCCGTCCTCGTGTGCGCCACGGGCGACGACGAGTCCGGGCGAGGCCTGGCGCTGCTCGACGCGGTGGCGCTGCGGTGGGGCGTGGAGCAGGGGGCTGCCGGCAAGATGGTGTGGTGTGAGCTGGAGGAGGCGTAGGGGTGCGCTTTTGCTGTCGCGTCTCATCGCGCTGTTTGCCCGCCCCTACTAACGCGCGGCGGAGAGGCACTGACTCCAGCGCGCAGCCGTTTGGCGCTGGAGGGGGTGGAGCCGGGGCCTGCGGTCATTCACGGCGTCCCTGCTGCCGGGGGACCGGGCGGCTGGTTGCGGGAATAGAGAGGCCTTGCGCCGGTGGGGCTGGAGGCGGCGATGGGGCCGAGCTTGTTCGGCTCGGCCCCATCGGGGAGTGGCTGAGTTACGGGGCGTGGTTGTCCAGCGGGGCCACGACGGTGTCCTGCGGGCTCACGGGTGCGTGGTTGTCGGCCAGTGCCGGGCTCGCGGCGGCGGCGGTGGCGCCGAGCACCAGGGCGATGGTGGCGACGATCTTCTTGGTACGGGTCATTCCAGCTCCTGTGGGAGAGGGGACTGCCGGACACCAAGTGACGCTAGCGGCAGGGGGGGCGATTGTTCGAGGGGCTCGAACGGTTCCCGCCATGGATTGGCTTGAACCTCTGCTGGGCGTGTCCTGGACATGCCTCGGCCGCGGTGGCTCCCCCTCCGCGCCACCGCGGCCGATCCCCGTCGAGATGAAGGTCTACTTGTTGTCCAGGTCCAGCGCTGGCGGGGCGGGTGAGTGGCTGTCAAGTGTGGTGATGTCGCTCGGCGGTGCGGGCGAGTGACTGTCGAGTGTGGTGATGGTGTCGTCGCTCGGCGGAGCGGGTGAGTGACTGTCCAGCGTGGTGATCTCTTCATCGCTGGGCGGGGCAGGCGAGTGGCTGTCCTGCGTGGTGAGGTCCTGGTCCTTCTTGGCGTCACTCATGGTTGAGAACTCCTGTGGAATTGACGGTCCGCGGGTCGGGAACGCCCGTTCAGCAACTCCCCCGAGGGCTGCCGAACGGGCGTTCTGTGAGGCCGTCCACCTTATCCGTGGGGCCCGTGTGATCCGTCTGCCCCCCGACGCGACGGATCGATGGGATGAGACTGGCAGGACCTCATAAACGTTCGATGAACGACGTCCAGCTTCGCTTCAGGCAGCTGCGAGGGGCGTCAACAGGGCCCGTACAGAATCGGCTTCAGGTGCGGATGTGCTTTCGTAAATCGCCAGTGCTTCACGCCAGCAGGCACGAGCCCGATCGGATTGGCCGAGCGCCTCCAGCGACCTGCCCAGGAGTGTGAGTGCGTTGGCGCGCATCCAGTCGCCGCCGATGCATCCTGTCGCAAGTGCCTGCTCCGCGTGCTGTGCTGCCTGCGCAGGGCGACGCGCCAGAAGGTGCACCTGGGCGATGCGGAAGTGCGTGGTGCCCTCCCAAAGACGCTGACGGTTCTCCGCGAAGATTCGCACCGCCTCGGCGAGCTCGCCCATGGCCTCGGAGAGCCGCCCGGACTGCGTAAGGGCGATGCCCAACGCGTACCGGGCATTCGCCAGGCGAACGGTCAGGCCCAACTCGTCGTAGATGCGGGTCCCTTCCCGCGCCAGCTCGACGGCGCGTGACAGATTCCCCATTGGAGCGAGAACCCGGGAGAGGTTGCACAGCGCGCTGGCCTCGCCAGGGCGGTTGCCGTCAGCGCGAAAGGCGTCGATGGCCTTGAGCAAATGAGCTTCGCCATCGGCATAGCGGTTGGTGCAATTGGCGATGATCCCCAGCTCGTTCGGGGCGTTGCTGCTGGTCCATGGGTCATTGGCTCTCAAACCAAGTGCCGTCGCTCGCAGGGCTTCCGCCTCGGCGGTGTCGAAACGCCCCGCGTTGCTGTGCACCTGGGTGAGAGTGACCCGGGCACGCCCCTCGGCATGAGCGTCACCCGCGGCTTGAGAAGCCTTGCAGGCTGCCAAGGTGGCCCCTTCGTACCTGCGTGAACTCGCACCCGACTCGGCCAGGTCCTTGGCGGCCAGCAATAGGTCCACCGCCCGACGTAGCGTCGGTCCTTGGAGCGACTGGTGGGCGCAGGCCAACAAGCAGTCGGCCTCTGTATGCAGCCAGTCCAAGGCTTCGGCATCATTGATGAACTCTCGGCCCGGATACCGGGTTTCCTCCAGGTGCGAGACTGTTCGATCCCCCGGACGCTCAGTCGCATAAACTTCCGCAGCCGTAGCCAGGTAGAAGTCCAGCAGTCTCGACATGGCCGCATCCCGCTCACTCGGCGGTTGTTCATCCCTCTCCGCACAAGCACGCGCGTAGAGCCGCACCAGGTCGTGATACCGGTACCGACCAGGCGCCGCCGACTCCACCAACGACGTGTCGACGAGGGACTCCAGCATGTCCTCCGTCTCCTCCACCGGAAGATCCAGCACGGCCGCAGCAGCAGCCAGCGAGATATCCGGCCCATCCGCCAGCCCCAACAACCGGAACGCCCGAGCCTGCGCCGGCTCCAACTGCCCGTACCCCAGCTCGAAAGTCGCCTTGACCGCGAGGTCGCCCGCCTGGAGCTCATCCAACCGCCGCCGCTCGTCCCCGAGCTTCGCCGCCAGCACGGACACCGTCCACGTACGCCGGGCGGCCAGCCGCGACGCGGCGATGCGGATCGCGAGCGGCAGGAATCCGCAAGCCGCCACCACATCCAGCGCGGCCTCGCGTTCGGACTCCACCCGCTCCCGCCCCACGATCTTCGTGAAGAGCTGGAGGGCCTCCTCGGGGGACATCACGTCCAGGTCCACGAGATGCGCGCCCGCGAGGTCCACCATCCGCACTCGGGAGGTGACGAGGGCCGCGCAGCCCTCCGTCCCGGGGAGCAGTGGACGCACCTGGGCGGCATCCCGGGCGTTGTCCAGCAGGACCAGTACCCGTCGCCCGTCCAGTGTCGAGCGGTAGAGCGCCGAGCGCTCCTCCAGGGAGTCCGGGATGGCGGAGTCCAGTGTCCCCAGCGCTCGCAGGAACGCCCCGAGTACCGTCTCCGGCTCGGCAGCCCGCGACCCCGCGCCCTGCAGGTCCACGTACAACTGCCCATCGGGGAAGGCGCCCCGAGCCTGATGGGCCACGTGCACGGCCAGGGTGGTCTTCCCCACGCCGCCGATCCCCGCAAGCGCCGAGACGGCCATGACCCGGCCCTCGCCTTCGTTGGAGGAGGCGGAGGCGAGGACCTCGCTCAGCTCGTTGACGAAGGAGACGCGGCCGGTGAAGTCGGTGACCGTGGCGGGGAGTTGGTGGGGGCGGACCGGTGCCGTCGCGGGCTCCGCCGCCGGAGCGGAGGGTTCCGCGAGCCCCGGGTCCGCCTGGAGGATGCGCTGCTGGAGTTCCTTCAGACCCGCCCGGGGGTCCACGCCCAGTTCGTCGGCCAGCAGGCGCCGCGTGTCCGCGTACACGGCCAGGGCCTCCGCCTGCCGCCCGCTCCGGTACAGCGCGAGCATCAGCAGCTCGCGCAGGCGCTCCCGGAGCGGATGCGCGGCGGTGAGTGCGGTCAGCTCCGACACGGCCTCCGCGTGGCAGCCCTGTTCGAGGTCCATGTCGAGGCGGGATTCCAGGAGTTGAAGCCGCAGCTCGTCCAGCCGCGCACGCTGGGTGTCCGCGAACGGACCCGGCACGCTCGCCAGCGGCTCCCCTTCCCACAGGCTCAGCGCGCGCCGCAGTACCTCACGGGCGTGGCAGAGATCCCCGGCGCTGCGGGCCTTCTCGGCGTCGGCCGCGAGTTCCTGGGCCTGCGTGAGGTCGAGCGTGCCGCCCGTGCCGGACAGCCGGATCGCGTAGCCGCCGGCCTCGCCGACCAGGATCTCGGGGCCCAGCGTCTTCTTCAGCCGTGAGGCGTACGTCCGTACCGTGGCCAGGGCCTGGGCCGGGGGCTCGTCGCCCCACAGGGCGTCGATCAGCTCCGAGGCGGTGGCCGTACGGCCTTCGCGGAGCAACAGGGCCGCCAGCATGGCGCGTTGCTGCGGGGACCCCGCCGGAAGGAGATCCTCCCCGCGCCAGGCGCGCACCGGACCGAGCACGCTGAAGCGCAGAGTCGCCGATTCCTCGCGACGCCACTGCTCCGGTACTCGCGGCACACCGTCCATCGCTGCCCCCTGCCGAACTGTCAACACTAGGAAGCCAGTTTGCCTTGTTCATGGCGGATGCGTCAGCTTCGGGAGACGTCGATCACAGGCCGCCGTGCCAAGCCCCGCAGGCTCTCACAATGCCCACACGTAGCCCCCGCAATCCAGCAGTCTCTCACCAGGGAGCTGACGGACCGTCAGATCAGCGCTACCGTAAAAGACATGGAGACCCTCCCGACCTTTCCGAAGATCATCTCGGTGGACGACCACACGGTGGAGCCCCCCGACGTCTGGCGGGACCGGCTCCCGTCCAAGTACCAGGACCGAGGCCCTCGCATCCTCCGCGCACCGCTGCGGGAGATGACGTTCCTCGGCGGCAAGTTCGCGCCCGTCATGGGCAATCCGGGCGACGACGGGCCGATCGGGGACTGGTGGGTGTACGAAGACCTCCACCGGCCCCTCACCCGTCTCGACACCGCCGTCGGGTACGACAGGGACGAGATCAAGCTCGAGGTCATCACGTACGAGCAGATGCGGCCCGGTTCGTACGACGTGCCGCTGCGTCTCGCCGACATGGACGTCAACCATGTCCAGTCCGCGCTCTGCTTCCCGACCTTCCCCCGCTTCTGCGGACAGACCTTCACCGAGGCCAAGGACCGTGAGCTGGCCCTGCTGTGCGTGCGGGCCTACAACGACTGGATGGTGGACGAGTGGTGCGGGCCGCTGGCCGCGGGACGCCTGATACCACTGACCCTCATCCCCCTCTGGGATCCCCGGCTCGCCGCGGCGGAAGTGCGCCGCAACGCCGCCCGTGGCGTACGTGCCGTGGCCTTCTCCGAGATCCCGCCCCACCTCGGACTGCCCTCCATCCACACCGACGAGTGGGACCCCTTCCTCGCCGCCTGCGACGAGACCGGCACGGTCATCGCCATGCACATCGGGTCCAGCAGCAAGATGCCCTCGACGTCCGCCGACGCCCCGCCGGCCGTCGGCTCCACCATCACCTTCGCCAACTGCTGCTTCTCGATGGTGGACTGGCTGATGAGCGGGAAGTTCGAGCGCTTCCCGAATCTCAAAGTCATGTACGCGGAGGGGCAGATCGGGTGGATCCCCTACATCCTCGAGCGCGCCGATGTGGTCTGGGAGGAGAACCGCGGGTGGGGCGGCGTCGCCGACAAGGTCCACCGGCCGCCGTCCGAACTCTTCACCGAGCACGTGTACGGCTGCTTCTTCGACGACGCCTTCGGGCTCAGGAACCTCGATGACATCGGGGTGGGCAACGTCCTGTACGAGACCGACTACCCGCACTCCGACTCGACCTGGCCGAAGTCCAGGGAGGTCGGCGAGGCCCAGATGGGTCACCTCGACGCGGACGTGGTCGACCGGATCGTACGGGGGAACGCGATCCAGCTCCTCGGGCTCACGGAGGACGGGTTGTGGGCCGGTCCGGGCGGTGCGCGTTCTGGTGGTGCACGTTGAGCACGGGCGGGTCTCTGCTGTACGGGATGCAGCTCCCGATCCAGTCGCAGAGCACCATCTACGCCGAGCCGTGGGAGGCGGGCGCGGGCCCCGGCGACCTCGTCGAGATCGCCCGCGCCGCCGACCGCTCCGGGTTCGCGTATGTCGCGAGCTGCGACCACGTCGCCATCCCGCGCCGGCTCGCGAGCGCCATGAGCACCGTCTGGTACGACCCCGTCGCCACCCTCGCCCACCTGGCGGCCGTGACCGAGCGCGTACGGCTGCTCAGTCATGTCGCGATCGTCGGGCTGCGGCATCCGCTGATCACCGCCAAGCAGTACGCGACCCTCGACCATCTGAGCGGGGGGCGGCTGATCCTCGGCGTCGGGGCCGGGCACGTACAGGAGGAGTTCGAGGTGCTCGGGGTGGACTTCGAGCGGCGGGGGGCGGTCCTCGACGAGTCCATCGACGCCCTCAGGGCCGCGCTCGGGCCGGATGAATTCCCCGTACATCACGGCAAGTTGTACGACTTCGAGGGGCTCGGACAACTGCCCAGGCCCGCGCAGGAGCGGGTGCCCGTCTGGGTCGGCGGGTCCTCGCCCGCCGCCGTGCGCCGGGCCGCGCAGCGCGGCGACGGGTGGCTGCCGCAGGGTGATCCGCGCGACCGGCTGCCCGAGCAGATCGACCGGCTGAAGCGCCTGCGGGAACAGGCGGGCGTCGAGGAGCCCCTCACCATCGGTGCCATCACCGAGACGCTGTACGTCGGTGAGCCCGGCTGGGATGTCGGGCGGCGCACGTTGCACGGGGCGCCCGAGGAGCTCGCCGAGTCGCTGCGGGCGTACCGCGCGATGGGCGTGCACCAGATACAGGTGCGGTTCCGCAGTCGCAGCCGCACCGAACTCACCGATCAGATGGCCGCGTTCGGCACGGAGGTGGGACCGCTGCTGGGGGAGGCGTAGGCCGACCGGTGAACCGGCGGGAGCCGTGGGCCGACCTGTCAGACAGCCCGGCATTTCTTTCTTGAACCTTTGAACATGTCCACGCCGAGTCTCGTATGTACGGACGTACGGACGTTATGGCTCCGGCGGAAGGACCCCAGAAGTGCGATCCTCCCAACGACTCTTAGTCGCCCTGGCCTCCGCCGGGGGCACCTGGCCGCACGACGACTGGCCGGCCCCTGACGATCCGTACGTGGGCCGGGTGCTGCCCGTCTCCCCGCCCTACCGAGGGCTGCGGGAGACCGAGGCGGACGTCGTCGTGCTGCACTGCGAGGATCCGGGGGCTTCCTTTCCGGGGCTGCTGGAGGCTCTCCGTGCCCGGAGTGTGCCGGTGCTCGTGGTGAGTCCACGGCAGGACACCGAAGCGGTGGTCGAGGCGTTCCGGGAAGGGGCGGGCTATCTGGTCGAGGGCGACCACTGCGAACAGATGTTGTCCTCGGCGGTCATGGCGGCCAAGGTCGGGCACACCTACCTCTCGCCGTCCGCGTGCGCCGCCCTGCGGGAGGGGGCCCGGCGGATGCCCGCGACCGGTGACGGTGGCGCGACGGGGCGGCTGCGGGGCCTGCTCTCGCCGCGCGAGAAGCAGATCATGGAGCTGCTGTCGACCGGCCTGTGCGCGCAGGAGATCGGGCTGCGGCTGCGGCTGAGCGAGAAGACCGTCCGCAACAACCTCAGCAACATCTACGCCAAGCTGGATGCCAGGGGCGGCACGGACGCGGTCCTGCGGTGGCTGGGAGCCACGCCCGTGCTTCGCACCTGAGAACGGATCGGACCTCTTGCCGCCGCTCCCCTTCTACGGGATCAGGGGGCTGGAATCTCCGTCAGCGGGATTTCCACGTCGCTGACGTTGCCGCCGCCCTCACCGAATCCGGGTTCTGTCCGGATGCTGTTCCCCGAGTTCTGGATTCCGGATGCCTCGGCGGTTCCGCATTTCACGTTGCGCAGCCACAGTCGCCCGTCGGGAGTTCCGTTCTTCAGGATCTGCGGATAGAAGACGTGCACGGTCGCGCCGCCCTCGCTCGGGGAGAAGAACACCGTCTGGCCGTCCTGCGCCTCCTTGTACGTGGCCTTGAGGAATCCGCTCACGTCGGTGCGTTTGTGGGACCACATGAAGAAGGCGATGCTGTCCGCCTGCACGGTGTCCGTCCGGGTGAACTCCAGGCCGGTCGCCGTGACGTCACGCGAGATGTTGTATTCCGTGGTGCTGAACTTCGCGCCGATCTCGAAGAACGAGTTCCCCAGTTTCGAGTCCGCCGAGGCGCTGAATCCGTCCTCCAGCTCAATGGTTCTGGTGACGCTCGCGCTCACGCTGAAGGACTTCGACGCGGTGCCCGTCGAACCGCAGTTGTCGGTCACCGCGGAAACGCGCTCGTTGGGTCCGAGGCTGTCGGCCTTGAACTGGACGTCGACGAACTCACAGTTCTCCAGCTTGTCGGAGTCCGCGGCGCAGTCGGCGGTCACCTCGGAGGGGGTGGCGGCACCCGCCTGGTTCATCAACGGGACGATCACCGCGAGCGCCGCCACGGGGGCCAGGGCGAGGGTGATGCGCTTCTTCTTGCTCCGGTGGCTTCTCGTGCGGCTGGTCCCGGTCATTGGTGTCTCCTGTGTGGTGTACGAGTGTTGACCTGCGGCTTCAGTGCGTTCGTGCGGGTCGGTCGGAGGCTCAGCAGTCCTCCAGGACCGCCTTGGAGGTGCCGTCCGCCACACCGGGAGCGCCCGCGGCGCCCGGCAGGATGACGGGTCCCTCGACGACTTCCGGAGCCACGAAGTTCTGCTCGGGGGAGGGGTTCACGGCGAAGCTGCCGGGATCGGCGTCGATACGCACCCGCCATTCGCCGGTCATGCGCTGGATCTTCGGCGTGAACTCCATGTGGAGCACCTTGCCGACCGGTACCTCCCGCTGTTCCGTGTCGCCCGCCGTCGCGGACTTCACGGTCATGTCCAGGGTTCCCTTGTGCTTGACCCAGGACCCGCTCAGGAATCCGAAGAGGCCACCGCCGGCGCCCTGTTGGGTGGAGGTGTACTTGCCCTGTCCCTGGGCGGCCGTCGCCGACCAGGTGATGGAGACCGTGGCCGGTTCGGTGGCGTTCGGCTCGCAGTTCGGGAAATCGATGGACGACTTCTCGGTGGGGCCGTCGAAGGTCTCGAAGTTCGTCTCGACGTAGTCGCAGTTGTCGGCCTGGAAACCGTCCGCGAAGGCGCCCCCGAAATCCTCCACCGACCGTTCGTCGCCGTTGACCACAGCGGACCTTTCGCACATGGTCATGATCTGATCGGGCGTTTTCGCGTCGGCCGCGTTCGCCGACGGTAGCAGGGCGACGACCACTCCGCCGGTGGCCAGTGCCGCGCCGACCGCGACGAAGCGGATCTTCTTGTTCTTCAGTCTCCTCTTGGCCATGTCTGCTCCATCCTTGGGGGTGGCTTTACCTCGCCGTGAAGGATTATTGGGTTTCACGGAGGATGCGGACAGAGTCAAATGTCCCTACTTGCCGGTCACTTGGTATGTGCTGATGCAACGCCCCGACCGGTATCTGACGTGTAGTCAGATATGGCGGTACGATGCTGAACTCCATCGATGCCAAAGGGGGCCCGCATGGGCACGCTCGACGGACGTGTCGTCCTGATCACCGGAGCGGCGCGCGGTCAGGGGGAGCAGGAGGCCCGGCTGTTCCGGGCGGAAGGGGCCGACGTCGTGGTCGCCGACGTCCTCGACGATCAGGGCGAGGATCTCGCCAAGGATCTCGGCGCGCTGTACGTCCATCTCGACGTGGGCCGCGAAGCCGACTGGACGGCCGCGGTCGCCGCCGCGAAGGAGGCGTACGGGAAGGTCGACGGGCTGGTCAACAACGCGGGCATCCTGCGGTTCAACACCCTCGTGGACACCCCGCTCGACGAGTTCATGCAGGTCGTGCAGGTCAATCAGGTCGGCTGCTTCCTCGGAATCAAGGCGGTGGCCGGGGAGTTGGCGCAGGCCGGCGGCGGCACGATCGTCAACACCGCCTCGTACACGGCGGTGACGGGCATGGCGGCGGTGGGCGCGTACGCGGCGAGCAAGCACGCGATCCTGGGGCTCACCCGGGTCGCCGCACTGGAGCTGGCGCCCAAGGGGATACGGGTGAACGCCATGTGTCCCGGGGCGATCGACACGGCCATGAGCAACCCGGCGCAGCTCGATCCGAACGCCGACACCGAGGAGATGGCGCGGGCCATCGACGGCCTCTACCGCAAGCTCGTGCCGCTCGGGCGGATCGGCAGGCCCGAGGAGGTGGCGCGGCTCGCGCTCTTCCTCACCGGTGAGGACTCCTCGTACATCACCGGGCAGCCGTTCGTGATCGACGGCGGCTGGCTCGCGGGCGTCAGCGTCTTCTGACCTCCGACTCCCCGATGACCCCTGTTTCTGACTGAACGTCAACTATTGACGCTCAAGGGGCTCGGTGGAACAGTCGACTGAGTGGATCTGACGGTTCGTCAGATCGCTTCGGAAGAGACTCTTGGGGACGGTGAACCTCCTTGGAATTCGGGCTCTTTGTACAGGGATACGTGGGTAAGCGGGCCGAGACCGACCCGCTCGCGGAGCACAAGGCGCTGATGGAGGAGACCGAGTACGTCATCCAGGCGGACAAGTCCGGCTTCAAGTACGCCTGGGCGTCCGAGCACCACTTCCTGGAGGAGTACTCGCACCTCTCGGCCAACGACGTCTTCCTCGGCTACCTCGCGCACGCCACCGAGCGCATCCACCTCGGCTCCGGGATCTTCAACCCGCTCGCCCAGGTCAACCACCCGGTGAAGGTCGCCGAGAAGGTCGCCATGCTCGACCATCTCACCGAGAACCGCTTCGAGTTCGGCAGCGGGCGCGGTGCGGGAAGCCACGAGATCCTCGGCTTCCTTCCGGGCATCACGGACATGAACTACACCAAGGAGATCTGGGAAGAGACCATCGCCGAGTTCCCGAAGATGTGGCTCCAGGACGAGTACGTCGGGTTCCAGGGCAAGCACTGGCAGCTCCCGCCGCGCAAGGTGCTGCCCAAGCCGTACGGGAAGTCGCACCCCGCGATGTGGTACGCCGCCGGGTCGCCGCCCTCGTACGCGATGGCCGCCCGCAAGGGGCTCGGGGTGCTCGGGTTCAGCGTGCAGAAGGTCTCCGACATGGAGTGGGTCCTGGAGCAGTACAAGACGGCGGTCGTCGACGCGCAGCCGATCGGGGACTTCGTCAACGACAACGTGATGGTGACGACGACCGCGATCTGCGCGCCGACGCACGAGGAGGCGATACGGATCGCGGTCAGCGGCGGGCTGCACTACCTCCCCTCCCTCGTCTTCCGCTACCACGACACCTTCCCGCGGCCCGAGGGCTTCCCCGTGTGGCCCGAGACGCTCCCCGAGTACAACGAGGAGTTCGTCGAACTCCTCATCGAGGAGGAGCTGTTGATCTGCGGTGACCCGGACGAGGTGCTCACCCAGTGCAAGCGGTGGGAGCAGGCGGGCGCCGACCAGCTCTCCTTCGGCCTGCCGGTCGGGGTCGCGCGCGATTACACGCTGCAGACGATCAAGCTGATCGGCGAGCACGTGATTCCGAAGATCGACACGGATCCGGTGCACCGGACGACCCGGTTCCGTCAAACCGTCTAGGGGGTTCCTCCTCGATGCTCGACCATCTGATCAAGGGCGCGACCGTCGTGGACGGCACGGGCGCCCCCGCGTACACCGCCGATGTGGGGATACGCGAAGGCCGTATCGCCGTCATCGGCGAGGTGACGGAAGACGCCAGGACGAGCGAGGACGCGCACGGGCTCGTCCTCGCCCCCGGGTTCGTCGACCCGCACACGCACTACGACGCCCAGCTCTTCTGGGACCCGTACGCCACCCCGTCCCTGAACCATGGGGTGACGACCGTCGCGGGCGGCAACTGCGGCTTCACGCTTGCTCCCTTGAACCCCGACCGGCCCGAGGACGCCGACTACACGCGCCGCATGATGTCCAAGGTCGAGGGCATGTCCCTGGTCGCCTTGGAGGAGGGCGCGCCCTGGAGCTGGCACAGTTTCGGGGAGTATCTGGACGCCCTTGAGGGGCGGATCGCCGTCAACGCGGGCTTCATGGTGGGGCATTGCGCGCTGCGGCGGTACGTGATGGGCGCGGAGGCGGTGGGCGGGCAGCCGACCGAGGAGCAGTTGGGCGAGATGCTCGCCCTCTTCAACGAGGCGATGGCGGCGGGTGCTTGGGGCCTGTCCACCACCCAGTCCTCCACGCACTCCGACGGCGACGGTAAGCCGGTCGCCTCCCGGCATGCGAAACCGGCGGAGCTGCTGGCGCTGAGCCGGGCCGTCGGCGAGCACGAGGGCACCCAGATCGAGGCGATCGTCGCGGGCTGCCTCGACCAGTTCAGCGACGACGAGATCGATCTGTTCGTCGAGATGAGCGCGGCGGCCGGCCGTCCCCTGAACTGGAACGTGCTCACCATCGACGCCGCCGTCCCCGAGCGCGTCCCCCGGCAACTGGAGGCGAGCGAACGCGCCCGCAAGTCCGGCGGCCGCATTGTCGCCCTCACCATGCCGATCCTAACCCCGATGAACATGTCGCTCGGCACCTTCTGCGCGCTGAACCTCATCCCCGGCTGGGGCGAGGTGCTCGCCCTCCCCGTGCCCGAGCGGATCGCCCGCCTGCGCGATGCGGACGTACGGGCCGAGATGCTGCGGAGAGCCACCAGTAAGGAAGCCGGCGTCTTCCGGCGGCTCGCCAACTTCGGGCGGTACGTCATCGGGGACACCTACAGCGCCGCGAACGAGGGCCTGACGGGGCGGGTCGTGAAGGACATCGCCGCCGAGCGCGGCCAGGAGCCGTTCGAGTGCCTCGTGGAGATCTGCGCGGCCGACGAGATGCGGACGGTGCTGTGGCCTATGCCGACCGACAATGATCCCGACTCGTGGTCGTTGCGGCAGGAGACCTGGCGGCACGAGGACGTCATGCTCGGCGGCTCCGACGCGGGCGCGCATCTGGACCGCATGTGCGGGGCCCCGTACACGACCCGTTTCATCGGTGACTGCCTGCGCGGGCGGAAGCTGGTGACGCTGGAGCAGGCCGTGAAGATGCTGACCGACGACCCGGCGCGGCTCTTCGGGCTGCGCGAGCGGGGGCGCCTGGAGGTGGGCTGGCATGCGGATCTCGTCCTCTTCGACCCGGAACGGATCGACGCCGGCAAGGCCACCCTGGTGCACGACCTGCCGGGTGACAGTCCGCGCCTCGACTCGAAGGCGATCGGCATAACGGCCGTGTGGGTCAACGGCGTTGAGGCGATCCGGGGCGACGAGGTGTCGGGTGCGGTGCCGGGGAAGGTGCTCAGGTCCGGACGGGACACGCGGACGGTGAGCACCAGGTGACCGACCCAGTGCCCGAGGAGCAGCGGTTGTTCATCGGCGGCTCGTGGGTGGTGCCCGACCACGGGTTCTACGAGGTGACCGACCCGGCGAGCGAGGGTGTCGTCGGGCTGGCGCCGGAGGCCTCGCGGGAGCAGGTGCGGGCGGCCGCCGCCGCGGCCCGCGAGGCCTTCGGGCCGTGGTCCCGCACGCCCGCCGAGGAGCGCGCCGCCGTCCTCGGCAGGGCCGCCGGGATCATCCGGCGCAACCTTCTCCCGTACGCCGAACTTGCTCAGGCCGAGAGTGGTGCCACCACCGGGACGGCGCGCGCGATGCAGGTGGGCGTGGGCATGGCCCGCTTCCACCGCTACGCGCGGGTCGAACCGGTCGAGCAGCCGCTGCCGCCGCAGATCAACGAGGCCGGGCCCTTCGGCGGAGCGGCCGTGATGGGCGCCCTGGCCGTACGCCAGCCCGTCGGCGTCGTCACCTGCATCACCTCGTACAACAACCCCTGGGCCAACCCGGCCGGCAAGATCGCCCCGGCCCTCGCCATGGGCAACACGGTGGTCGTGAAGCCCGCCCCGCAGGACCCCCTCTCCGTGTACCGGATGGCGGAGGCCCTGGAGGCGGCGGGCGTCCCGCCGGGGGTCGTGAACGTGGTGAGCGGAACGGGGGCGGAGGTCGGCGAGGCCGCGGTCGACTCCCCGGACGTCGACATGGTCAGCTTCACCGGCTCGACCGCCGTCGGGCAGCGCATCGCCGAGGTGTGCGGGCGCGGGATGAAGCGGCAGCTGATGGAGCTGGGCGGAAAGGGCGCGGCGCTCGTCTTCGACGACGCCGACCTGGAGTCTGCGGTGTCGGGGATCGGGACGACGTTCTCCTTCTACAGCGGGCAGATCTGCACGGCGCCGACACGGGTGCTGGTGCAGCGGGGTGTGCACGACCGTCTGGTCGAGCAACTCGCCGCGTATGCAGGCCACTTGAAGGTCGGGGATCCGCGGGAGCCGGGGACGGTGGTCGGCCCAGTCATCTCCGCGGCCCATCGCGACCGGGTCGAGTCCTACGTCGAACTCGGGCGGAAGGAGGGGGCGCGGGTGGTCGCGGGTGGTCAACGGCCGCCGTACGAGCGCGGGTTCTACGTCGCCCCCACCCTCCTGGCCGACTGCACCCCGGACATGCGGGTGGTCCGGGAGGAGATCTTCGGCCCCGTCGTCGTGGTCGTCCCCTTCGACGACGAGGAGGAGGGCATCGCCCTCGCCAACGACAGCGACTACGGGCTCATCGACTACGTCTGGTCCGGCGACATCGCCCGCGCCTTCCGCGTCGCCCGACGGCTCCGCGCGGGCGGCGTCGGCGTCAACACCGTCGGACGCAACATGGAGGCGCCGTTCGGCGGCTTCAAGAAGAGCGGCGTGGGGAGGGACGTGGGGTCGTACGCCCTGCACGCGTACAGCGAGGTGCAGGCGATCGTTTGGCCGGGGTGAGCTGCCCGTAGCGGTGTTACGGCTGCCGGGCACTGCATGGGTAGCGTTGCTACCGTTTTGGTGTTAGCGTTGTTCCTGTCGGGGTGCGAAAGCCGCTACCCCAGTCGGGACAGGGAGCAACGTCATGAGTGAGCAGTCGAGTGCCTCCACTCGCCGTGTGGCCGTCGTCACCGGCGGTTCGCGCGGGATCGGCCGCGAGACCGCCGAGCGTCTTGCCGCCGAGGGATTCGCCGTCGTCGTCAATTACGCGGGCAATGAGGCGGAGGCCGACAAGGCCGTCGCCGCGATCACCGAGAAGGGCGGGGCGGCGGTCGCCGTGCGTGCCGACGTGGCCGACGAGAGCGAGGTCGCGGCCCTCTTCGACGCGGCGGAGAACACGTACGGCGGGGTCGACGTCGTCGTCCACGCGGCCGGTGTCATGACGCTGGCCCCGCTCGTCGACCTCGACCTCGACGCCCTCGACCGGATGCACCGCACCAACATCCGCGGCACGTTCGTCGTCGACCAGCAGGCCGCGCGCCGGCTGCGCGCGGGCGGCGCGATCATCAACTTCTCCAGCTCCGTGCTGGCGCTCGCGATCCCCGGATACAGCGCGTACGCCGCCACCAAGGGCGCCGTCGAGGCCGTCACCCTGATCCTCGCCCGCGAGATGCGCGGCCGGGACATCACCGTCAACGCGGTGGCGCCAGGACCGACCGCCACCGCCCTGTTCCTGGACGGCAAGGACGAGGAGACCATCGCGAGGATGGCCGCCCAGCCGCCGCTGGAGCGCCTCGGCACCCCCGAGGACATCGCCGGGGTCGTCTCCTTCCTCGCCGGTCCTGCCGGCCGCTGGGTCAACGGCCAGGTGCTCCGGGCCAACGGCGGCATCGTTTAAGTCACTTGAATCACTCAGGAGTTCAGTCATGAACAAGGTGATCGTCATCACCGGCGCCGGTTCCGGTTTCGGCGCCCTCTCCGCCCGCGCACTCGCCCGCGCCGGGCACACGGTCTACGCCGCGATGCGCGACATATCCGGCCGCAACGCGGACCGGGTCGCGGAGGCCGAGGCGTACGCCGCCGAGCACCAGGTGGACCTGCGTACGGTCGAACTGGACGTCCTCTCCCAGGAGTCGGCCGACGCCGCCGTCGCCACGATCCTCGCGGAGGCGGGCCGCCTGGACGTGCTCGTGCACAACGCGGGCCACATGGTGACCGGCCCCACGGAGGCCTTCACACCGGAGGAACTCGCGGCGGTGTACGACACGAACGTGCTGGGCACCCAGCGCGTCAACCGGGCCGCACTGCCGCACCTGCGGGCACAGGGCCACGGCCTCGTCCTGTGGGTCGGCTCCACGTCCAGCAGGGGCGGCACCCCGCCGTATCTCGCCCCGTACTTCGCCGCGAAGGCCGCGATGGACTCGCTCGCGGTGTCGTACGCCGCCGAACTCGCCCGCTTCGACATCGAGACCACCATCGTCGTGCCGGGTTCCTTCACCTCCGGCACCAACCACTTCGCCACCGGCGGACACCCCGCCGAGCAGACCGTCGTTCCCGCCTACGAGGAGCGCTACGCGGGCCTGATGGACCAGGTGTCCCAACGCCTGGCCGCCCTCGCGCCCGCCGACGCGGACGTCTCCCAGGTGGCCGACGCGATCGTCGACATCGTCGGCACCCCGCACGGCGAGCGGCCCTTCCGGGTCCACGTCGACCCGGCGAACGACGGCTCCGAAGAGGTCAGCCGGGTCGCGGACCGCATCCGCGCCGAGTTCCTGAAGCGGATAGGCCTGGAAGACCTGCTCGCCCCGCACGCGGAGTCCGTGTGACCTCGGATAGCGTCGCTACCGTGAGTACGAAAACGCGCATCCTCGAAGTGGCGGCCGCGCTGGTCGCCGAGTCCCCGGACGGGGACGTCTCGACCCGGGCGGTCTGCGAGGCCGCCGGGGTCGGTGCCCCGGCGCTCTACCGCCACTTCGGGGACAAGGAGGGCCTGCTGTCGGCGGTCGTCGACCACGGCTGGGACAAGTACCTGGCGACCAAACGCCACCGCGACCCCGGCACGGACCCCGTCCAGGACCTGCGCGACGGCTGGGACACCCACACCGAGTTCGCCCTCCAGAACCCGAACCTCTACCGCCTGATGAACTCCCCGGCGATGCGCACACCCCCCGCCGCGGCCCTGGAGGCCCACCAGATCCTCACCTCGGACCTCCAACGAGCCGCTGAACAGGGCAAGTTGCGCCTCGCTCCGGAACTCGCCGCCCAGATCATCATGTCCGCCAACGTCGGCATCGCCCTGATGCTGGTCTCGCGCCCGGCGACCTTCACCGACAAGACGGTGTCGCGGCGGGTACGGGACGCGGTGCACGCCGTGGTCTTCATACCGGAGGTGATGACACCGAGCGCGTCGCCCGAGGCCGAACAGGAGGTACGGGTCCCTGCCACGGCCGCCCGCCTCAGCGCCCTCCTGAGCCAGTCCACGCCTCCCGGCCTCACCCCCGCCGAAACGACTCTCCTGACGGAGTGGCTGAACCGTCTCTCGAACGAGTAGCGAGTAACGAGTAACGAGTGAGGGTGCGGGTGACGGGGGAGAGGCGTCAGATGACACAGTCCACGTTTCGTATCGGCGGCGACCTGACCGTGGGGAGGCTCGGGTTCGGAGCGATGCGCCTGCCGACCGAGCCGGGACCGGACCGCGAGGCCGCCATCGGAGTCGCCCGGCGGGCCGTCGAACTGGGGATCACGCTGATCGACACCGCCCACCTGTACGGCGGGGGAGCCAACGAGGAACTCCTCGCCGAGGCCCTTCACCCCTACCCGGACGGGCTGTTGATCACCACCAAGGTCGGTGTCGCACGCTCGGAGGCGACGGGGGAGTGGGGTCTCGACGGCCGCCCCGCCGTGCTGCGCGCCCAGGTCGACATGGCCCTGCGCCGGCTTCGCGTCGACCGGATCGAGCTGCTCCAGCTCC
This sequence comes from Streptomyces sp. NBC_00038, assembly GCF_026343635.1. Classification (NCBI taxonomy): domain Bacteria; kingdom Bacillati; phylum Actinomycetota; class Actinomycetes; order Kitasatosporales; family Streptomycetaceae; genus Streptomyces; species Streptomyces sp. NBC_00038. Next base: position 4,704,866 of record NZ_JAPELQ010000001.1, on the reverse strand, counting down.
ACCGCATCGATCCGGAGACCCCGCTCGCCGACCAGCTCGGCACGCTGCGGGAGCTCCGGGCCGAGGGCAAGGTGGGCCGGATCGGCCTCTCCGAGGTGACCGTCGCCGAACTCGAACGGTCGCGGGAGATCGTCGACATCGCCACCGTCCAGAACCGCTACAACCTGCTCGACCGCGAGCACGAGCCGGTGCTCGCGGCCTGTGAGGCCGCGGGGATCGCGTTCCTGCCGTGGCGGCCGGTCGCGGCGGGAGACTTCGGCGCGCGGGCCGAGGTCGCCGCCGTGGCGTCCGAACTCGACGCCACCCCCACGCAACTCTCCCTGGCCTGGCTCCTGGCCCACTCGCCGGTCGTCCTCCCGATCCCGGGCACCGCCCGCATCGACCACCTAGAAGAGAACCTCGCCGCCACGCACCTCCAACCAACCCCGGAGCAACTGGCCCGCCTCGACGGGCTGTTCGAGCAGGGATAGGCGCTGCTTCGGGCAGGGGCAGCGGCTACGAGGCCACAACGAGGGTGCAACGAGTGGGCGGCGGCGCCGCGGCTCGACGCGGGCCGTCCCTACCATCGGCGGTCAGGGGGTACCAAGCGCGGTTCCCTCGGGCAGGGGGATTCTGTGCGGTCGACCGTTTCATGGCCGGTGTTCCGGCGTTTCGTCGGCGCCGTCGCGACAGGCGTGGCCCTGGCCGCAAGCTCGGGGTGCACGGTGCCCGTCGATGCCGTCGCCGGCATCTCCGTGACCGACGACGGCAAGCTGCTCGGCGTCATGATGGTCTGCGGGCATCAGATCGACGGCGCGACCCTCTACGTGGACAGCGCCGACGCCGACAGCGAGGAGACGGTCGGTTCATGGACCGCCGACCGGTCCCTCAAGGCCGGTCTCACCACCTGGCCCCTCGAATCCCCTTCCGCAGGCTGGACCGCGACCACATCTCTCAAGCCGCTCACCGCCAAGACCACCTATGCCCTCTACGGCTGGACCAAGGACGACTCGTCGTCATCGAGCAGCGTCTCCTTCACTCTGACCGACCGGGACCGGCTCGCCCCGGGAACGGTCCGCTACTACGACGCCTCGGGCGCCGGCGACGGATCCGCGATCACCGTCCCCCTGGCGGAGTTCAAAGCCAGGGCCTGCGACGACAGTTGATACCGTCCACGAGGTTCAGCGCCGGGTTCTCGACCAGCCGCAGGAGCCACCACAGAGATGATCTCTCTCCGCGAAGTGCGTGACAGCGACCTGTCCACTTTTTGGGAGCACCTGTCCGACCCCGCGGCGCAGCAGCTTGCCGCGTTCACCGGGAAGTACCACTACGACCGGGGGCTCTTCGACAGCCACTGGGCGAAGATCCGATCCAACCCCGAGAACCTGATACGCACCGTACTTGCCGACGACGAGGTGGTCGGCCACGTCTCGGTGCACGGGCCGCCGGACGAACGCGAGGTCACGTACTGGATCGCCCAGGCGCACTGGGGACGCGGAATAGCCACGGCGGCCCTCAAGGCGTTGCTCGAACTCGACGACACCCGGCCGTTGCACGCTCAGGCGGCAGCCGACAACACGGGCTCGATCCGCGTACTGGAGAAGTGCGGCTTCGTCATCACCGGGCACGGCAGAGGCTTCGCCCTGGCGCGCGAGGGTGAGATCGACGAAGTGCTTCTCACCCTGAACTGAAGGAGGTCTGTAGGGATGGGGTCTGAGGCGGAGTGGTACGTGCTTGTCGAGCGCAACAAAGGCTCGAGCGACACGGAGTGGACGCTGAGGGAGAAGATCCACGCGGAGGGCGGGCGTGATGCGGCCTTGGTCAAGGCGGAGGAGCTGACCAGGTCCTATCTCGAACGCGGCTTCTATAGTCTCGGCGACACAGGCCGCAGCGTGTTCCGGATCTCCGAGACCAGCTGGCTGGTGGAGGTGTCCTACTCGCGCTGGCCCGAGGGGGCGATGAGACCCGTGACCTCCTCGTCGCACATCCGCATCTCCGTAGCAGAACTCGTGTACTTCAAGGAAACGCCCCCCGTCGAGCCGCCGCCCGCGACGGGCGGCAGTCCGGGCCGCGCGTTCAGGCGGGGCTGACGGGTGTGCCGTCCGTCAGATCCACCCGTACCGTCAGCAGGTTCGTGCCGAGCGCGCGCACCGCGACGCTGTTGAGCCGGGGCAGGGACCTGAGCCGTTCGCCGGCGTCGTCCTGGGTCAGCAGGTGGGCCGTGCCTTGGTGCCAACGCCCCTTGACGCGGACCCGGACGCGCGGGTCGGCCTTGATGTTCCGCACGTACTGCGACTTGTCGCCGTACTCGGACACGATCCAGAACTCCCGCCCGACTCGCCGCCCGCCGACCGGGGTCCGGCGCGGCAGCCCCGACTTCCGCCCCGTGGTCTCCAGGAGCGTCTGGAACGGCAGCAACTTGGTGACCGGGTTGCCGATCCGCCGCTGGAACGACGTGACCAGCCGGAACTTGAGGTCGTGATCGCGGGGCATGTGGGGGCTCTTCCGTTGGGGGACGGGGTCGACAGTATGGCTGGCGGTGGTCACCCCGCCTTCGCCGGGTCGATCCCGTACAAGGCGGCGGCGGACACGGCCTGTTGCACAGCGCAGGCCTTCTGCTCGTCCGCCGGGGCGGCCCACAGCGGTATCAGGCGGGACGCGGAGGACGAGGAGTCCATCCGCAGGTAGTGGCAGGCACCGTTGATACGCAGGGCGACGACGTACACGTCATCGCCGTCGGCCTTGCCGGAGACCTTGTCCACGGTGTCCCCGGCGGCGACCAGCCCCTTGTCCTTCAGGAAGTCCGTGGCGCCCTGCGGGGTGTGCGGATATCCCGACGTCGACATTGCCCGGTACGCGTTCGTGCCGGTGGGCTGCTGTGAGAGCAGTACGCCCAGCTGCGCCGCGAGGCTGCCGGGTGTGCCGTCGGCGCGCGTGGCCGGGCAGGTCATGGGGGACTGTTCCACGCTGTGTGAGCCGAGACTGAAGGTGTAGCGGTAGCAGCGGACGGGGTAGGCGTCGGCGGCGACGGTCTCCTTGCCGGGCGGCACCAGGCCCAGCATCACCGTCGCCGTGTGCACGCTGAGGCTGCCGGGCTCGCCCTTCGCCGTGCCGGAGCTCAGCACCGCTCCGCCGTGTGCCTCGACTTGAGCGACGATCGTGCCCTCGGTGAACTGGCCCCCGTAGGTCCCACCCCCCGAGTAAAAACCTGCGTTCAGGTCCTGCCGCAGGGCCTCGGCGACATCGGCGGCCTGTCCGTCGACGGCGGACGTGTCCGGAGCGTCGCCTCTCTGGTAGAGCAAGGTGCCCCCCACTCCCGCGGATCCGGCGACGAGCGCCGTCACCGCGAACAGCAGGGCCCGCAACCCGGCGCCGCGTCTGCGCGCCGCCCCGGAACCGGGCGGCCGGTCCTGCTGAGCCTCCACAACGTCCGTCGCCATGTCTTCCCCCTGCCGGTTGGCCGCCTCAACTCGCGTGCTGCCGCCGAATACTGCCAGTTGCCGGTGCCACCCAATTTCTTTTTTACTGATCGTTTCAGAATGCTTTTCGGAGCCGCCCAAGGCAGCTCATGCACGGCGGCGGTACTTGTCCACAGGCCTTCCGGTAGCTGATCAACTGGGCGTAATCTCCATGCCACACAAGATCTTCACGCCACGGTCAGGGGGAGGCCGGATGCAGCGCAGTTCCACGCCACTCGCAAGGACTCTGGGGGCGACGGCCCTGTTGTCGACAGCCGTCGCATGGGGCGCGGCCGCCTTCCGGTACGACCTGCACGGCCCCCGCTGGGACGTTCTCGTGCCGCTGGTCCTGGCGGCGGTGTCCGTCGTGGGCTGGCTGCTGGTCTCTCGGTCGGCACCACCCGCGAAGTTGCTGCCGACGACCGCTCCTCCTCGGGCGACGATCCCCGGCAAGCTGGGAGTGCTGCGCCGTGACTGGGGGCTGATCGCGACGGCCTACGTCATCGTCTGGACGCCGTACGTGGCGGCCAACAGCGCCTACGACGGCCGGGGTTCAAAGCTCGGCGCCGTGTACTGCCTGCTCACCTTCATCCTCGGCGCCGTGTTGTCCGTGGTCAATCTCATCCTGGTTCAGGGCAACCTCGGCCGTATGCAGCGCATGCTCAAGGAGGACGCCGCCGCGGGCGGTGTCCACGCGGTCCGCGTCCGGTTCGGTACCCCGGTCCTTGAGACGTACCGGTACCCGACAGGGCAGGGTGTCGGCAAGATCGCCGCCGCCACCACCTACGGCGTCGATCTGGTGCACGAGGGTGCCACCGGCACACAACGGACCGTCCGGCTCCAGGCCATGACGGGGGCCGGCCACAGCAACACCGTCGGCGACAAGCACCTCGTCCATGCCGCCGCCCGACTCGTGGGCCACGAGGGCTGGTTGTGCTGGCCGACCCGGTGGCGGGACATCGCGGGCACGAACAAGGAGCGCACGGTCTCCGCAGCCTTCGTCTCCGACTCCGGTCACGTGGTCTGGGGCATGACGCAGGAGGACGACTACTCGTACTACCTGCGCGCCGATGCCGCACCCCTGTGCGAGACGGACCCCTCGGTCGCCGTCGCACCGATTCCCCGTCCGTCCCGGTACCTCCCGAACGAGCATGCCTCCCACCTGCGCGTCGCGGCGGTCGGCGTCCTCCTCGCCGTACCGTTCCTGCTGGATGTCGTCCCGTACTGGGCCGCCCTGCTGCTGGGCGTGCTCTCGGGGGCCGTGGGGCTCCTCGCGGGAGCGACGATGGACAGCGTCAGCATGGACAAGGAAGGGTGGACCGTGCGCGAGAAGTCCCATCCGTCGCTGCGGTGAGCATGACGGCTCCCGACTGCTACGTGTGCGCCAAGGAAGCGCGGTTCCACGAGCTTCCGCCCCGCGAGTGCGTCGCATTCGACGAGCACTGGCGGGTGGCCCATGTGTTCGACACCGCGTTGCCCGGCTGGCTGGTGCTGCTGCCCCGGCGCCACGTCACGGCCGTCCATGAACTCACCGATGCCGAGGCGGCCGCCCTGGGAGCCTGGCAGGTCAGGCTCTCCCGGGCGCTGCGCGGCGTGACCGGTTGCGTCAAGACGTACGTCGTGCAGTTCGCGGAAGCCGAAGGCTTCGCCCACGTCCACTTCCACATCGTGCCGCGTATGGCGAATCTGCCGGAAGGCCAACGTGGGCCGGGTGTCTTCGAGTTGCTTCGGGGCCCGGAGCACGAGCGGGTGCCGGCCGACCAGGCTGACCAGCTGGCCCATGCTCTTCGGGCCCAGCTTCTTCGTCCCGCCACCAGGCCCCAGTCACCTTGACATTGCGTCGGGACGCGGAGTCATGCTGGAGGGGTGACCGAACCAGCCAGGCGGGTTCTGCTGGCGGCCGTCGCCGGGGCGGCGGCCGCTGTCGCGGGCTGTACGAGCGGCGCCAAGGAGCCCACGCCGACGGGGAGTTCGCCGGATACACGGCCTCCCAGTACTGGTAACAGCCCCTCTCCGCCCCCGCCCGACCCCCTCCCCACCGCATCCCCCTGGCCCTTCGTCCGTACCGAGGTCGAACCCCAGGCCAAAGGGGCGGCCGTACGACTCCTGGAAGCACTCGGCACCTGGCCGCGCGGGCAGGAAGGGGTCGCCCCGGCGAAGGAGCGGGCCGCGGCGCAGGACGTGCCCGCAGGTTCGGTCCCGCACCTCGTCACGCAGGCACAGCCCCTGCTCGACGCCGGGCCCGAGGCCACCACCCGTGTGATCGCCGCCCAGTACGGAGGACTGCTGAGCGCGCGGGCCAGTGTCCTGGTCGCGCTCCGGCAGTGGGGGAGGGCGGCGGACGGGACGGTCGAGGACGGCGGGGTCACCGTCGACGTACGGCTGACCCGGGCGGCGTCCGGGTGGGAGGTCAGCGAGCTGTATCCGTCCCGTGCCGCGAAGCCGCTCGCCCGGCCCGGCACGCTGATCGAGCAGGTCGTCGGACACGACCGGATCCGGCTGCCGCCCGCCGCCGAGGCCGACGTCCGGGCCGGGCAGCTGCGTCCCAAGCCGCTGCGGGCGCTGCTGACGCTGGCGGAGACGTACGAGATCGACGTGAGCGTCGTCCACACCGGGCACCCGCGCAACGTCTTCGGTACGGACCGGCTCAGCGACCACACCCGTATGCGCGCCTTCGACGTGTGGGCCGTCGACGGGCACGCGGTGATCGACCCCGCGACCTCCGACGCGCTCGTCGACGGCTTCATGCGGGCGGCGGCGAAGGCGGGGGCGTACAACGTGGGCGGGCCGCGGCAGCTCGGGCTTCCGGGGTTCTTCTCGGACCGGGTGCATCGAGATCATCTGCACGTCGCCTTCGACAGTGACGTGTAGGGGTACTTCGGTCGTTCGCTGACTGCGGGTCGGTTGTGGTTGCTCGCGCAGTTCCCCGCGCCCCTGACGGGGCACTCCCTATGGGGTGTTGTAAGGCTCGCCGCTTGTTCGCCACACGTCGGCCAGGATCTCGCGGGCCTCGCTGCCGGCCGGATCCAGGAAGTACGGCACGTGTCGCGCCCCGATCGCCACCGGCAGCAGCTGGGCCGCCATCGCCTTCGCTCCCCAGAACACCAGCTCAAGGACCACCCCCTGCTGGACCTCGCGGGAGAAGGTCATGTCGAAGACGAAGTTGCCCAGTGAGTGGGCGACGAGTGAGCCCTTGTACAGCTCCATGCCCTGCACCCAGTGCGGATGCGAGGCGATGACCGCGTCGGCGCCCGCGTCGACGAGCCGGCGGGCCACCGTGTGCTGGGCGGCGACCGGGCTGTGCGTGTACTGCTCGCCCCAGTGCGGGCAGACGACCACCACGTCGGCGCGGGCGCGCAGGGCGCGGACCGAGGTTTCCAGGGCGGCCAGGTCGGAGGCGGAGAGGGGACCGGTGCGGGGCGGCATCCGCAGCCGGACCGCGCCCGCGCTCGTGGGGCCCGCCGCCGGGGTCTCGCCGATCGCGTTGAAGGCGAGGATTCCGAAACGTACGGCTCCCACGCGGACGACGGCCGGTTCGCGGGCGGCGGTCAGGTTCTCGCCCGCCCCGACGGTCGTGAACCCGGCGGACCGGGCGCTGCTCACCGTGCGCCGCAGGGCCTCCGCGCCGAAGTCGCCGAGGTGGTTGTTGGCCAGCGTCAGGACGTCGAAACCGGCCTCGCGCAGGCCGGAGAGAGCGGCCGGGTCGGCGGCGAAGGAGTCGCCGCCCTGGGTGGCGGGCCCCGCCCGGGACAGGGTGCACTCCAGGTTCCCCACGGTCAGGTCGGCCGCCGCGAGGCGACGCGCGGTCCGGGAGAAGGGGAGCACCGGGTCACCGGACGCGGCGATCTCGGTGCCGACGCGCCGGCCCAGCATGATGTCGCCGGTCCAGAGGGTCGTGGCGACCGCGCCCGGACCGGCCTCGGCGTCGACCGTCACGGGGTAGCCGCGGGGGTCCGTCACGGGGTCATGGCCGTCGACGGGCAGCGCCGCTACGCCGGGGCCGAGTGCGTCCGCCCGTACGACGGCCACGGTGTCGGGGTCGCGCTGTACGGCCAGTACGGCGTCCGTGTCGGAGGAGGCCGCGGATCCCTCCGCGTGCGGCCCGCGTACGACCCGCGCGACTCCGCCCGTGCCGCCCAACTGCTCCCAGGTGAGCCGCAGTCCGGACCGTACGTCGTCGAAGAGCGCCCGGTCGGCGGAGAGTCCGACGGCCCGCGTCGGGTGGACGGCCAGGACGAGCGGGAGACGGGGAGTGGCCGAAGGGGACGGGGGCGCGGGCGAGGACGTACTCGGTCGTGGCCGACGGTCCTGGGAACCGTCGCCGCACCCGGCCAGCGCGGCGGCGGCCCCCAACGCCAGCAGTTCCCGCCGGGACCGCACTCCCGCGCCACCTCCTCATACAGTCAGGTTCAACGCCCCAGAAAGATCGGATTGGTGAACGCCGCCAACGCCCCCGGCAGCGGCGCGAGCACCACCTCGTGGCGCAACTCGGCCCGTACGTACGCCGCGTACGAAGCCGTCGTGTGCCACTCGACCGTGCCGGAGCCGTCCACAGGCAGGGGGTCGCTGGTGAACAGGACGCCCTGGTCGGTGACGAGGCGGACCGTGCAGCGGGGGGCGCCGGTGGCTTCCAGGCGGATGGTGACCGGGGTGTCCTTGTCGACCTTCAACCGTTCGCCGATTCCCGCGTGTTCGCCCTTGGAGCCGGACGCGGTGAAGGCCAGCGACACCGACTGGGACTCGGCCACGTAGGAGCGGCCGGCCCGGATGCCCTCCTGGACGGCCTCGCGGGTCAGGTCGTCGGCGAGGACGACCGTCTGGGGGCGGCCGACCGGGTCGGGGTCGCGGTGGGCGTCGCTGTTGCCCATCGCCGGGATCCAGTCGCGGCCCTCCCGCACGGAGGCGACCAGCATGCCGTCCCAGTCCGCGAGGGCGACCTCGTCGTCGGGGGTGTACGCGCCGTTCCACACCTCGACCGCGTCCGCCTCCCCGAACCCGAACTTCCAGTTGCAGCCGATGCAGGTGGCGTGCGGGTGGGCGGGTACGACGAGGCCGCCGGAGCGGCGGATCTCCCGCGCGTACTTGCCGAAGCGGTTGTCGCGGGCGCGGTAGCGCCAGTCGATGAAGGTGCCGGGGTCGGTGCCGAGGGCGAGGACGTGACCGTTGCGCGTCGTGACCTCCTCGCCGAGCATGATGAGCAGGTCGTCGCCCGCCTGGTCCGCCCAATGGGCGTGCGCGGAATGGGTGTTGTGCTCGGACGTGTTGATGAAGTCCAGGCCCGCGGCACGGGCGAGGGCCGCGATCTCGGCCGGGGTGCGGCGGCCGTCGGAGTACCAGGAGTGCAGGTGGCAGTCGCCGCGGTACCAGGCGCGGCCCCTGCCCTTCGCGCGCGAGGGCGGGTACACCGGCTTCACGGCGGGACTCGGCTCCCCGTAGGCGAGCGTGATCGTGATCTCGTACGGCAGTCCCTGCGGAGCCACCGTGTACGGGCCGAGGGCGATGTGCCAGGTGCCCTCGCGGACCGGTCCGGGGAGGTAGCCCGGCGTCGCGTCGTCCGCGCGGATGAAGAACTCCGTGCGGGCGCCGCCCGACCAGCCGCGGAAGCCCTTGCCGCCCAGTGCGGTGCCGCGTTCGTCGAAGATGCCGATGTCGAGGGCGTTGCCCTGGGTGCCGAGGGGGACGGACGGTCTCTCGTAGGTGTACGCGACCTTGATCTCCCGTACGCCGGACGGGACTTCGACGGGCAGGTACACGAAGTCAGGCGAACCGGTGGGCAGCGTGCCGCGCACCGTCCTCGTCTCCAGCTCGCTCGCCGCTTCCGCGTCGTACCCGGGTGAGAAGGTCACGCTTCCCAACGTAAGCGCAGCGGTCGCTCCCGTCACGATCAGAGCGCGTCTGCCCATGACATCCATGCCGTGGTCGTCCTCACACATGCTGCTGCTCCCAAGACGTCGTGAATGACATGAGGGGTGGGGGATGGCGTGCAGGTGGCATGTACAGGTTCGTATCCGGCCGTGAACTGCGGTGCAAGGGAAGGGGATGGGCAGCTTTCGGTCAGACGCAGAGGGAGTGCTCTCAGCTCTGCGTGCCCTTCCAATAGGGCGGGCACTCGGTCTTGGCTGCCTCGGCCCAGTTGCTGTCGATGATCTTGCGCATGCGGGTGAGCTCCGTCCCGCTGGACGCATCCGCCTCCAGGTCCTCGCGGACCGGGACCACGAGGAGCAGATGCTGTCCTTTGCTGAAGGGCTCCTCGACCGCTGCCACGGTCGGGTCGACCAGGTCGAGTTCGACCGTGCTCTCGCCCTGGCCGGGCTTGATCCAGTCGTCCACGGCGAAGGTGAGCAGGACCCGGCCCGCCTGCGGAGCCTGACGCACGTCGAGTACGTCTCCCTCGACGATGAGGCGGGCGCAGGCGATGCCCTCGGCGTAGGTCTGGCCCACGCTGCCTTCGTCCTCCGCGGGACCGGTCGTACGGGTCGCACCGGACTGCGTGTCGCGGAACCAGGTGTCGTTGGTCAGCAGGGCCGCCGCGCACAGGACCGCGGCGGCCAGCGCGCCGCCGACGAGAGCGAGGCGCCGGCGCGGGAGGGACGCGCGCCCGGGCGGCCGTACCGGGGGCGGGCTCGCGGACGACCGTACCGGGGACGAACTCGCGTGGGGCGCGGGTGGCCGTACCGGGTCGAGACCGGTGGGGCCCGCGGTTGCGGCTGCCGGGTCCGGGCCCGCGGCGGCGTCCCCGATCAGCGCGAGGGCGGCACGGAGCCGCTCCTCCTCCCGTGCCGTCGGCTCCGCCATGTCAGATCCCCTCCACGTCGAGCAGTTCGGTTCGCAGCGCCGCCACGGCGTGGTGCAGCCGGCTCTTGACGGTGCCCTCGGGCACATCGAGGAGCCGGGCGATGTCGCGGACGGTGAGGTCCGTGTAGTAGCGCAGCACCAACGCCTGGCGCTGCTGGGCGGGCAGCCGCTCCAGACCCTCGGCGACCACCTGGGCCAGGAGCACCTCTTCCTCCGGGTGTTCCACCGGGGGCCGTACGGACCAGAGGAGGGACAGACGTTCCCGCAGACCCATGTCCCTGGCCCGCCCGCGATGCCAGTCGACGGCGATCCGGGAGGCGACCACCGCGGCCCAGGCCTCGGGGTTGCGGATCAGCGGCTGGCCCGGCTTGGAACGCTCCTCCAGGAGTTTCAGCCGCACCTGCTGGACGCCGTCCTCGAGTTCGTTCCAGGGAACCCCGCCCATGAGCAGGATGGCGCGCAGCTTCTCGGTGTTCACCGTCTCCTGCACCGGCACAGGCTCACCGGTCGGCCCTCCAGCCATCCAAGCCCGCCCTTTCTCGTCATCTCTACGACGGAGCCGCCGCCGGCAACGTTCACCCGGGGGCGGGGTCATGAGGCCTATGCGCCCGGAGCCGCCCGTTCCAGTGACACCGTGTAACGACCTGCGGTGCGGGACGAACCGGGCACTCAAGTCGGCCCTGATCGCCTCGAACGTATGCTCAATGGATGACGACTTCCGCGACCTCCGGAACCGGTCCCACCGAGAACTCGCTGCGTCGCGCCCTCAAACGTGCTCGTGACGGCGTCGCCCTCGACGTCACCGAGGCCGCGGTGCTGCTCCAGGCCCGCGGCGCCGACCTCGACGACCTCACGGCGTCCGCGGCCCGGGTGCGGGACGCGGGCCTGGAGGCGGCGGGGCGCCCCGGTGTCATCACGTACTCCAAGAGCGTCTTCATCCCGCTCACCCGCCTGTGCCGGGACAAATGCCACTACTGCACCTTCGTCACGGTCCCCGGCAAGCTGCGCCGGGCGGGCCACGGGATGTTCATGTCCCCGGACGAGGTCCTCGACATCGCCCGCCGCGGCGCCGAACTCGGCTGCAAGGAAGCGCTGATCACCCTCGGCGACAAGCCCGAGGACCGCTGGCCCGAGGCGCGTGAGTGGCTGGACGCGCACGGGTACGACGACACGATCGCGTACGTACGGGCCATCTCGATCCGCATCCTGGAGGAGACGGGGCTGCTGCCCCACCTCAACCCGGGGGTCATGTCCTGGACCGACTTCCAGCGCCTCAAGCCGGTCGCGCCGAGCATGGGCATGATGCTGGAGACGACCGCGACCCGCCTGTGGTCCGAGCCAGGCGGTCCGCACTACGGCTCACCGGACAAGGAGCCCGCCGTACGGCTGCGGGTGCTGGAGGACGCCGGCCGGTCCTCCGTGCCGTTCACCAGCGGGATCCTGATCGGGATCGGGGAGACGTACGAGGAGCGCGCGGAGTCGCTGTTCGCGCTGCGCCGCGTGTCCCGCTCGTACCACGGCATCCAGGAACTGATCATCCAGAACTTCCGCGCCAAGCCGGACACGGCGATGCGCGGCATGCCGGACGCCGAGCTGGACGAGCTGATCGCCACGGTCGCCGTCGCCCGGCACATCATGGGGCCCGCCGCCTGCCTCCAGGCGCCGCCGAACCTGGTGGACTCCGAGTACGGGCGGCTGATCGGCGCGGGGATCGACGACTGGGGCGGGGTTTCGCCGCTCACGATCGACCACGTGAACCCCGAACGCCCCTGGCCGCAGATCGACCTTCTGCGTGAGCAGTCCGCCGAGGCCGGCTTCGAACTGCGTGAACGCCTCTGCGTCTACCCGGAGTTCGTGCAGCGGGGCGAGCCGTGGCTGGACCCGCGGCTGCTGCCGCACGTACGGGCGCTGGCGGACGCGGAGACGGGGCTGGCGCGTGAGGACGCCGTCGTCGAGGGGCACCCGTGGCAGGAGCCCGAGGAGGCGTTCACGTCTTCGGGGCGTACGGATCTGCATGTGTCGATCGACACCGAGGGCCGTACCGGCGACCGCCGCGAGGACTTCGACCTCGTGTACGGCGACTGGGAGTCGCTGCGGGAGGCGGCGGCGCCCGGGATGGTGCCCTCGCGCATCGACACGGACGTCCGGGCCGCGCTCGCGACGGCGGCCGACGACCCGACCCGGCTGACCGACGACGAGGCACTGGCGCTGCTGCACGCGGACGGCCCCGCCCTGGACGCCCTCTGCCGCATCGCCGACGACGTCCGCAAGTCGGTGGTCGGCGACGACGTCACCTACATCGTCACCCGGAACATCAACTTCACCAACGTCTGCTACACCGGCTGCCGCTTCTGCGCCTTCGCCCAGCGCCGCACGGACGCCGACGCGTACACGCTCTCCCTCGACCAGGTCGCCGACCGGGCCCAGCAGGCGTGGGACGTCGGCGCGATCGAGGTCTGCATGCAGGGCGGGATCCACCCCGACCTGCCCGGGACGGCGTACTTCGACATCGCACGGGCGGTGAAGGAACGCGTCCCCGGGATGCACGTGCACGCCTTCTCCCCCATGGAGGTGGTGAACGGCGCCACCCGCACCGGCATGTCCATCCGCGAATGGCTGTCGGCGGCGAAGGAGGCGGGCCTCGACTCCATCCCCGGCACCGCCGCCGAGATCCTCGACGACGAGGTCCGCTGGGTCCTGACCAAGGGCAAGCTGCCGACAGCGACATGGATCGAGGTCGTCACGACGGCCCATGAACTCGGCATCCGCTCCTCGTCCACGATGATGTACGGCCATGTCGACCAGCCCCGCCACTGGCTCGGCCACTTCCGCACCCTGTCCCGGATCCAGCAACAGACCGGCGGATTCACGGAGTTCGTGACCCTTCCGTTCATCCACACCAACGCGCCGGTGTACCTGGCGGGGATCGCACGCCCCGGCCCGACCATGCGGGACAACCGCGCGGTCGTGGCCATGGCCCGCCTCCTCCTCCACCCGCACATCCCCAACATCCAGACCAGCTGGGTGAAACTGGGCACCGAGGGCGCCGCGGAGATGCTTCGCTCCGGCGCGAACGACCTGGGCGGCACGCTGATGGAGGAGACCATCTCCCGTATGGCCGGGTCGAGTTACGGCTCGTACAAGTCCGTCAAGGACCTGATCGCGGTGGCGGAGGCGGCGGGGCGTCCGGCGAAGCCGCGTACCACCCTGTACGGCGAGGTGCCGGAGGAACGGCAGCGGGCGGCGGCGGCTTCGGACGGGCATCTGCCGGAGCTGTTGCCGGTGTTGGAGTAAAAGGAGGGGCGGCGGCGGGGGGTCAGTCGGGCAGCCGGTCGAGTACTTCCGCCATCCGCGGCGGGACCTCGGCATCGGCACTCGTGCCGACCTCCACCGCATCGCCCAGACCCTCCTTCCACCAGTGCACGCCGGAGATGCCTGTGACGGAGTTGTCGAGGGGGTGTCCGTCCGGGCTCAGGTCCCGGAGCGCGTTCAGCGTGCCCAGGGCCCGCGTGCGGCGAACGATCCTGTGGAACGCGAAGAGGTCGGGCGATCCGAGGATTCCCACCAGCACCCCGTGCGGGGCCGGCCCGTCGATCAGTTCGCCGAGCCGGACCAGGTGGCCCATTCCGAACCGGTCGTCCGAGGAGACGAAGGTCAGCTCCGCCCCCGCGGCCACGACGGTGTTCAGCCGTACGGGTTCGGAACGCAGGTTGTGCAGGGCGGAGTCCCACAAGGTCACGGGATCCACGCCGAGGTTCCTCGCCTCCTGGCCGGTGACCATTCGCGTTCCCTCCGGCGCCCGTGCGGCCAGCACCGTCACCACCCCGTCCGACCACCTCCGGACCAGGATGTCGACCATGCCGGCGGTGTCCTCCAGGGGCACCGGGACCGGCAGCAGGAGCGGGCGCAGGAGCTCCTCGCTCGTCGTGGCGCGCAGCATCCGGGGTGCGCGTTCGGTCTGGAACGCGAGCTCCCGCCTGATGGCCTTGACCCACATGCCGGGATCGAGGAGACAGGTGTCGTACAGCAGCGGGCCGACGTGGAGGTCGATCCGGCGTCCGGAGACATGGGCGTAGCTCAGCGGGATGCGTCCGGTGCGCCGCCATCGGATGTACCTGCCGTCGCCGTACTCCCCGAGCACCTGCTGCACACACCGTGCACCCAGGGCCCACTGCTCGGCACTCAACTCGTCACACCACCGGGGTACCCGCCCCCGCGCGAACCAGCTCACGTACGGCTCCCCCCGCTGCGTGGCCCATGAATCCAGCATCGGCCCTGGGCCATCCCTTGGCCAGCGTGCTGTCGGCGGATCCTCGCGGCTCGCGATGAAGCCGGAAACTCACTCGGAACCGTTCACCGTCCGTTGCTACTCTCCTGCGGCCCGTCGAAGATCGGCGGGTTCGACAGGGGAGGGAATCAACTTGGCCAGACACAGCCGAGTGAGACAGGCCCTGGTGGCGGCATTCGCCGCCGCCACGGCCTTATCGGCACCGGGAACGGCCGCGGCCGCGGACAACACGCCGCCCGCGCGACCGCTCGTGAAGGACCTGCTCACGGGGAGCAAGGCGTGTGCGGCGGGGGAGGAGGCGCGGCCGTACGTCAGGTTCGCGCCGCAGCTGAGCGCGGTGTTGTACGACCCCGACGGCACCCAGGTCAGTGGTGAGTTCGAGGTCTGGTGGACGGACGCCGAGGGCGCCGAGCAGCGCCGGACGTACACGACCAGCGCGAAGCGCTCGGGCAGCACGTTCACCGTGCAGCTTCCGGCCGACATCGCGTCGGCCACCGTCGTCTCCTGGCGGGTGCGCGCCAACGACGGTACGGCTGCCTCTCCTTGGAGCTCCGAGGGTGACGGCGGTTCGGCCTGCGAGTTCGTGTACGACACCGTGGCTCCGCAGAAGGCCGTCGTCAGCTCCGCCGATTACCCCGACAACGGGGAGTGGACGGACGGTGTGGGTGTGTACGGCGGCTTCACGCTGGACTCGCCTTCCGACGACGTCGTGATGTACCAGTACCACTTTCTGGGCGGCACTCTCCAGACCGTGCAGCCCGAGGAGCCGGGCGGCGCGGTGACCTTGCGGTATCTGCCGCTCAGGAGCAGCGTCGACCGCATCACCGTCCAGGCGTTCGACCGTGCGGGCAACGGCAGCCCCTCGACCGACTACACCTTCAAGGTGCAGTCCGGCCGCGCCCCGGTCGCCCACTGGAAGCTCGGCGACGCGGCGGGCGCCACCAGCGCGGCCGCCGAGTCGGGCACCGACGCGCGGGCCGGCTCCGGAGTGACCTTCGGGGGAACCGCCCCGGCCGGCACCGGCCTCACCACCACGGCCCACCTCGACGGCGGTGACCAGGCGTTCCTGACGCCCGACTCCCCGGCCGTCGACACCGGCGGAACCTTCGCGATCGGCGCGTGGGTACGCCCGGAGCGCACCGACCGGGACATGGCGGTGGCGGGCCAGGGCTCCGGCACGGGCGCCTTGCTCGGCCTGCGGAGCGGTGGGGAGGGCCCGGCGTGGTCGTTCACCGTCGCCGGTCAGGAGGTCTCGGGCGGCGCTCCGGAGAGCGGCGAGTGGGCCTACGTCCTGGGCCTGTACGACGCCGAGACCGGCTTGGCGCAGCTGTACGTCAACGGCTACGAGGCCGGTACGAAGACGGCGGCGGCGCCGGCGCAGACCACTGACGCCTTCCGGATCGGCCAGGGCGCCGGGGTGTCGGCGTGGCAGGGCGAGATCGGCGGCGTACGCGCCTACGACCGCGTGGTGGTACCCGCCGAAGCCACTGAACTCGCTCTCCGCAAGCCGCAGTTGCTGGGCCACTGGTCCCTGGAGACGGCGTCGGACGGCGTCAGCCCCGAGCAGAGCGGCGGAGTGCCGCTGAAGCTCGGCGCGGGTGCGGTGATCCACCGCGGGCCGGACAACTCCTGCCTGCCGGAAATCGACCCGGACTGCCCGGACGTGCCGTACGCCCTCGTCGGTGACGGTCACCTCCAACTGGACGGCGACACGGCCTACGCGGCCACGGACGCCGCCCTCCTGGACACCTCGGACAGCTTCACCATCGGCGTCGTCGTACGGCTGACGGACTCCGAGCCCGCCGGCCCGATGACGGTGCTGTCGCAGGCGGGCGAGCACACGGACGCCTTCAAGGTCCGCTACGAGCCCTCCGCGCATGCCTGGCAGCTGGTCGTGCCGGAGAAGGACGAGGCGGGTGCCGCCGAGACCGTGGTCTCCCAGATCTCGGTGGCGGACGGCGGCGAGGGGCAGGGCCACCGGCTCGCGGTCGTCTACGACGACGCCACCGACCGGATCAAGCTCTACCTGGACGGCTGGACCAACGCGGACGCGACCGCGACCCTCCCGAACGGCTGGCACAGCTCCGGCCCGCTCCAGGTGGGCCGCGCGCATGTCGGCGACGGTTGGGGCGAGTATCTCCACGGCGATGTCGACGAAGTCCACGCGTTCAGCGGGGTCTTGAGCGACAGCAGCATCCGGCAACTGGGCGGAGGCGCCGAGCCCTGCCTGTGCTGAGCCCGGCAGGGCGTTGAACCTGGGCCCGGTCGTCCCCGTTCTCGTGAACGGCGGGGGCGACCGGGTTCCGTGGATCAAGGATCCGGTCGCCGGCGCCTTAAAGCCTTAAAGCCTTAAAAAGGAGCGCCCCAGTACAAATATTCGCATTATGGTCAAGTCACGGCAAACTGTAGGAGTGCATGTGCCGCTGGCCCCCTCCGTGGCACGGGTCTCGCGTGGGTGAGAACGGTCGTGATCGTGGATCGAATCGTGTCGCCGCAGGCAGGCAGCAGGACCGGCATTTTCATCGTTCTGCTCGTCTACATCGGGCTGCTCTCGATTGCGCAGATCCCCACGTCACAGGGCGGGGTGACCAGGCTCGGCGGCTTCTCCATCCTGGCCCCGCTCGTGGCGAGCGCGCTCCTGTCGTACCGGCGGACGCTGATCGTCTGCGGTGTGACCATGGCGGCGCTCCTGTTCCTCTACGGAGGCGTCGTCCCAGGACTTCCGGTTGTGCAACGCGTGGTCACCATCACCCTGGTCTCGCTGGGGACGGCCGCCAGCCTCCTGGTGTGCCGTGTCCGCATCCAGCGTGAGGAACGCATCAGACGGCTCATGATCGCCCGGGACCGGCTCACCCTCCTCACGGAGGCAGGAGAGCGGGTGGGCTCGACCCTCGACGTCTCCCGCACCGCCCAGGAGCTGGCCGACATCGCCGTTCCGCGGTTCGCCGACCTTGCTGCCGTCGACCTCTTCGACACCATGCTCTCCGGCAACGAACCGCCCACGCTGCCCACCACGGAACCGGTCACCCTGCAGAGGATGGCCTGCACCGCATCGAGGGCGCAGTCCACCCCGGATACCGGTCCGCGCCCCGGCGACCTGCACGCCCACCCGCTCGATTCCGTGCCCGGCCGGGCCCTCGTCTCGGGCCGTCCGGTCCGCGCCTCGATCACGGATACGGCCGACGCTGCGGCCGGGCTCGGTGCGGCGGGTCCACGGGCGGAGGGCCCACAGGCGGAAGGTCCGCGGGCGGACGCTCTCACCACCGGACCGGGTCTGGACCCCGGACCGGGTCTGGATCCCGGTCTCGGTCTGGATCCCGGTCTCGGTCCGGACCCCGGCCCCGGCTACGGCTCCTGCATCGCCGTGCCCCTGCGCGCCCGCGGCACCACCCTCGGAGTGGCGATCTTCGCCCGGGAGACGCACCGCGAGCCGTTCGACGCCGACGACCTGCTGCTGGCGGAGGAGATCGGGGCACGCTCCGCCGTGTGCGTGGACAATGCTCGTCGCTACACCCGGGAACACCTCACGGCCCTGGCCCTCCAGCACAGCCTGCTGCCGCCCGGCCTGCCCGAACAGAGCGCCATCGAGGCCGCGTACCGCTATCTGCCCGCGAAGCTGGGGGCCGGCGGCGACTGGTACGACGTCATCCCGCTGTCCGGCGCCCGTGTGGCGCTGGTCGTGGGGGACGTCATGGGCCATGGCCTGCATGCCGCCGCCACCATGGGGCGACTGCGCACCGCAGTGGCCAACTACGCCGCCCTCGACCTTCCGCCCGAGGACCTGCTCGCGAACCTCGGCGATCTCGTGGGCCGTTTCGGCCTGGAGGACTACTTCGCCACCTGTCTGTACGGGGTGTACGACCCGGTGGCCCGCCTCTGCACCTTCGCCAGGGCCGGCCATCCGCCGCCCGCCCTGGTGCTTCCCGACGGCACGGTGAAGTTCCCCGACATCCCGGCCGGGCCGCCGCTCGGCGTGGGCGGCACGCCCTTCGAGTCGGTGGAGGTGGCGGTTCCCGAGGGCACCCGGCTGGCCCTCTACACCGACGGTCTTATCGAGCTGCGCGACCGCCAGATCGACACCGGGATGGACATGCTCCGCAGTGCCCTGGCCGACCGGCCGGACCGCTCCCCGGACGAGATGTGCGCGGCGGTGATGGAGACGATGCTGGACGGCCACTCCCGGGACGACGTGGCTCTGCTCATCGTCCGTACGCAGGGCCTCGACGCCGACCGGTGGACGGACTGGGAGGTGCCCGACGATCCGGCGGCCGTCTCCGGTGCGCGTGACAAGGCACTCAGGAAGCTGGAGGAGTGGGGTCTGACGGAACAGGCGTTCAGCACCGAGTTGATCGTCAGCGAACTGGTGACCAATGCCATCCGGTACGCCGGCCCGCCCATCTCCCTGCGGTTGCTGCGCGACGACCATGCCCTGATCTGCGAAGTGTCGGACGGCAGCAGCACCTCGCCCCGCCTGCGCCGGGCCGACGTGGCGGACGAGGGCGGCCGCGGCCTGTTCCTGATCGCCCAACTGGCCCAGCGCTGGGGCACCCGCTACACCCCGAAGGGCAAGATCATCTGGACGGAGCAGCAACTGAGCGACTGACGCAGACACCCGCAGCGCGCCGCCCGCCTCCACGAACTGGAGCGGAACGTGGATGCGGGCGGGCAGGAGCCGGCCGGGGCCATCGCTGAGATCTGTGCGCTGCAGGTGGCGGTCGAGGCGGAGACGGGGCCTCGGCCTCCCCGACGTCACCTGGTGCGACCGACCGTCAGCCAGAACTCCCCGTACGGCTCTCCTGCGTGCCCGTTCCGAACGGCAGGTGGATGGCCAGCAGCACGATCCCGCTGAGCAGGAACACCCGCATGGCGGCGTCCAGTCCGTTCCAGTCGCCCGACTGCCACATGACGAACCACTCGCCGCCGATGCCGATGAAGCCGGCGCCGAAGAGGAGCAGGAGCATCAGCAGGCCGAGGGTGGAGACGGAGCGGGCTCGGGTGTGGTCGGGGCGGGTCCAGAGGTAGGTGGCGGCGAGGAGGACGAGGGCGGCGAGGGTCTCCCACGCGATGATCGCGATGTAGGCCGCGTCCTGCCAGGTGCGTGACGTGATGGCCCGCCACATGAGGTCGTCGTCCTTGAACGTGGTGTCCATCGCGAGGACATGGCGGACGAACTGCTGGTTGGTGCCGAAGTCCGTGATGTTGCTGAAGGCGACGAGGGTGATGTAGAGCGCGACCGTTGCGGTGAGGAGGGTGGAGGTGAGGCGGAGGACGGTGGAGTGGGGGGTTCTGGATACAGGCATGATCCCAATATGGCCCCGTGGGACGGTCAACAACCATGCCTCTTCAGGTGGGTTGGGCCAGACTGGAGCCCGGTCCGGGCAGGCGATTGCGGAGGAGACGGGCGGATGGTGCGGGCGCGGCCTTCGATGCGGGACCTGATCACGGGCCGCACGCGGCGCGGGTTCGTCGGGCGGGGTGCGGAGCGCGCCGCGTTCCGGGAGAACCTGGAGCTGGCGCCGGAGGACGAGCGGCACCGGTTCCTGTTCCATGTGCACGGTAACGCCGGGGTCGGAAAGACCTTTCTCGTACGGGAGTTGGAGCAGCTCGCGCGAGAGCGCGGGGCGCTGACCGCGTACGTCGACGAGAGCGTGGGCAGCGTGCCCGAGGCGATGGCCGCCATCAGCGACCGGTTCGCGCGGCAGGGGCAACGGTTCAAGGAACTCGACCGGTTGCTGGCCACTCATCGGGAGCGGCGGCACGAGGCCGAGTCGACGGTCGTGGAGACCGTCGAGATGCTCGAACCCCAGCCGTCGCAGGCGAGCATGACCGCCGCCCGCGCGGGCCTCGTCGGGCTGGGACTCGTGCCCGGCGTCGGTGCGTTCGCCGGGGCCATCGATCCGGCCCAACTCGCCCAGGGAGCCGACCGGTTGCGTGCGGGTCTGAGTGCCCGCTTCCGCAACCAGGAGGACGTACAGCTGGTGCTGTCGCCCGAGCGCGTCCTCACGCCCGTCCTGCTCAACGAACTCGCCGACGCCGCCGACGCGGCCCCTTGGCTCGTGCTGTTCTTCGACACGTACGAGCGGACCGGACCCTTCCTCGACGGCTGGCTGCACGACGTGATGACGACGGACCGGTACGGCGGCTCACTGCCGGCCAACACCGTGGTCGTGACGGCCGGTCAGCGGGACTTCGACACCGCCCGCTGGGGCGGCTTCGCGGACTTCGTGACGGACCTCCCGCTGGGGCCGTTCACGGAGGCCGAGGCGCGGGGGCTGCTGGCCGACAGGGGCGTGGTGGCCGAGCCGGTCGTGGAGGAAGTGCTGCGGCTCACGGGCGGGTTGCCGGTGCTGGTGTCCACGCTGGCCGAGGCGCGGCCCGCCGACCCGGACGATGTGGGCGACCCGAGTGCCACGGCCGTAGAACGCTTTCTGAAGTGGGAGCAGGACCCGGTGCGCCGGGCCGCCGCCCTCGCCTGTGCGTTGCCCCGGCGCCTGGACGCGGACGTCTTCCGGGCCGCGGTCGGCTGCCCGGAGGAAGAGGCCGACGCGCTGTTCGGCTGGCTGCGGTCACTGCCCTTCGTCAGCGACCGCGGCGACCGGGTCCAGTACCACGACGTCGTACGCGCCCCGATGCTGCGGTTGCAGCGGCGGCACTCCCCACGCGGGTGGGCCGAGCGGCACGCGCGGCTCGCGGAGACCTTCGGAGGGTGGCGGGCCGAGGCCGAAGGCGGCCTGGACACAGATGAGTTGTGGGCGGACGCGGCATGGCGCGAGCTTCGGCTCGCGGAGTCGTACCACTTGCTGTGTGCGGGGGCGCGGGCCGCGCTGCCCGTGGTGCTGCGGGACTTCGTCGACGCCTGCGACAGCGGTGACGTCTCCGCCCGTCGCTGGGCCGTGGCGATGGCGGAGGCGGGCGAGGACACGGACGCGGAGGCCGTACGGAAGTGGGGGCGGGACCTGCTGGGGTCGCTCGGCGAAGGCGGGGTGGTGACCGCGCTCGGGCTGCTCCTCGACCGGGCCGGAGGGCTCGACGAACCGCGACAGGCTCTCGCCCGGGTGGTGCGGGGCCGCGCGCTGCGGCACGGCGGCGCGTACGAGGAGGCGGTGGCGGAGTGTGGCCGGGCCATCGCGCTCGATCCGGAACTGGCGGGGGCCTACCGTGGCAGGGCGTTCAGCCGCGGCGGCCTGGGCGACTACGAGGCGGGGATCGCCGACCTGGACCGGGCCGACACGCTCGCACCCGACCATGCCGCGACCGTCTCCGTACGAGGCGAGTATCGCCGTGTCCTGGGGCACGGCGCCGAGGCGATCAGGGATCTGGACCGGGGGATCGAGCTCGACCCGTCACACCATTTCGCCTGGGCCTCCAGGGGTGCCATCCGTCAGACACTCGGACGGCTCGACGACGCTCTCGCGGATCTGAACCGTGCGCTGGAGATCAGGCCGGACTACCCGTTCGCGCTGATCCGCAGGGCCCGCGTGTGGCGGGCTCTCGGCGAGCATGAACGCCAGATCGCGGACCTCGATCACATGGTCCGCCTGGATCCCGACGGGACCTGGGGCTTCGGCGAACGGGGAGACGCCCTCTGCTCCGTGGGCCGCTACGAGGAGGCTCTCGCCGACTTCGACCGGGCCATCCAACTCGACAGCGACTACGCGTCGGCCCACGCGAGCCGGGGTGCCTGCCTCAGTGAACTGGGCCGGCTCGACGAGGGCCTGGCCGACCTGGACCGGGCCGTCGCACTCAGGCCCGGGTACCCCTGGGCGCTGTGGAAGAGGTCGGAGATCCATCTCCAACAGCATGACTACGTACGGGCGTTGGCCGACACCGACCGGGCGGTAGCGCTCCAGCCCGACGACGCGGAGATCCTCGTATGCCGGGCCCGGGCGCTGATCGGCGTGGAGCGGTTCGCCGAGGCCCGTGCCGACCTGGATCGCGCGGTCGAACTCATGCGGTCCATGTCGTCGGACTGGGCCGGCCTGGCTCCACTCCTGGACCGGATCGACGCGGCGCGACGGGACGCGCGGTAGTCCTCGACCCACCTCCGCACACCGGAAAACCCCACCGAACGCCGGTCAAAAGTGATCAGTAGGGCCACATTTCGCATAACGTTCCGCCTCTAAACCGACCGTTCCCGTTCGATTACAGTGCTGACCAGTCGGACGTACGGACGGTGCCTGGGAGGTCTCGGTGGGTGCGACAGCCGGTGCCGTCTGGGGCCGTGCCGAACAGCAGGACTTCCGTAGCCGGGTGCGCGGGACGCTGCTGGGTACGGCCGTCGGCGACGCGCTGGGTGCGCCGCTCGACGGGCTCACCCTGGAGGAGGTCCGGGAGGCGTACGGCGCCGAGGGCCTCACCGACCTGGCCTTCGGGCACGGCAGGCGCGGCGCGGTCACCCACCTCACACAGCTCACGCTCTTCACCCTCGACGGGCTGATCCGCGCCCAGGTACGCCGTGACACCGGCGCCTGGCACCCGCCCACCGACCTCCACCGGGCCTACCGCCGCTGGGCGGCGACCCAGAGCGACTGGGGGCCCGACGAGCGCCGCAAGGACGACGGCTGGCTGGCCCGCGAGGAGTGGCTGTACGCCCGCCGCGACCCGGCCCGCTCCTGTCTGCTCGGCTTCGGCGACGAGACCATGGGCACGCTGGACGCCCCCAAGAACCCGGGCGAGCCCGGCCCCGAGGCCGCCGCCCGATCCGCGCCCTTCGGGCTCCTCGTCGGCTGGGAGCCGCAGCTCGTGATGCAGCTCGCCGTCGAGTGCGCCGCGCAGACCCACGGGCATGTGACGGCGTACCTGTCGGCGGGCGCGTACGCCGTCATCGTGCACGGCCTTGCCCGCGGCGAGAGCCTCGACGGGGCCGTGCAGCGGGCCCTGGGGATGCTCTCCGCGCGTCCGGGGCAGCAGGCGGTCACCGAGGCGCTCCAGCACGCCCTGGGCGCCGTACGGCAGGGGATGCCGACGCCTACCCGGGTCGAGGAGCTCGCCGGGGACGGTACGGCGGAGGGGCTGCTCTCCGTTGCCGTGTACTGCGCTCTGGTCGGTGAGGACGTTCGGCACGGGCTGTGTCTTGCGGTGAACCACGGGGGGCCCTCGGGTGCCGCGGGTGCCCTCACCGGGGGGCTGCTGGGTGCCCTGCACGGCGAAACGGCCCTTCCGCCGGCCTGGCTGGCCGAGCTGGAGGGCCGTCCCACGATGCTTGTCCTGGCGGACGACTTCGCGATGGAGATGACTCAGGGGCCCGCGTTGCACGGGCCCGGGGGGTCGTCGCCCGGGTGGCTCGGGCGGTATCCGCGGGGGTGAGGGGGGAGGGTTTTTCGCCCCCTCCGCCCCTTCCCGTCCCGTTTCTGGGGGCTGCCGCCCCCAGACCCCCGCTGTCGGCCTGGACGGCCTCGTCCTCAAACGCCGGACGGGCTGAAACCGGGCGTAGCCCGGAAGTGCGGGACGGGTAGGGGCGGAGGGGGCGAAAAACTCCCCACCCCCACCCGCCCCCGGATCACCAGGGCCGCCCCTAAAGACTCCCCGCCCCCGACGGGCTCCCCGCGTCCGCCTGCGCCGGGATCGCCGCCGCTGCCGACCCCGAACCGCCGTCGTCGCTGTTGATCTTCGCGATGAGCTCGTCCCGTTCCGGTGTGTCCTCCGGCTTCACGTAGCCGATGAGGATGTAGAGGACGAGCGAGACCGCCAGCGGGATCGACACCTGGTACTGGAGCGGGACTCCGCCGTCGACGTTCCAGCTGATCGGGTAGTTGACCAGCCAGAAGGTGAGCAGGCCGAGGCCCCAGCTGATCAGGGCGGCGGTGGGACCGCTCTTGCGGAACCAGGGGAGCAGGCCCAGCATCAGCGGGATCGCGATCGGGCCCATCAGCCCGGCGACCCACTTGATGACCACCGTGATGATGTCGCCGAAGAAGTCGGAGTTGACCTGCGTCGCGATGGACATCGAGAGACCGAGGAAGAGCAGCGTGCTCAGGCGTGCGGCCAGCAGCCCGGCCCGGGTGTCCCACTCGCGTGCCTTCCGCGAGACGGCTGGCATGATGTCGCGGGTGACGACGGCGGAGATCGCGTTGGCGTCGGAGGAGCACATCGCCATCGTGTGGGAGAAGAAACCGACGATGACCAGGCCCAGCAGCCCGTGCGGCAGCAGCTTCTCGGCCATCAGCGCGTACGAGTCCGACGGCACGTCCGTCTTGATGATCAGCGGCGCGACCCACATGGGGAAGAACAGCACCAGCGGCCAGACCAGCCAGAGCGAGGCGGACAGGACGCCCGAACGCGTGGCGGACTTCGCGGAGTCGGTGGCCATGTAGCGCTGGGCCTGGTTCCACATGCCGCCGTTGTACTCGAAGGTCTTGATGAAGAGATAGGCGATCAGGAAGACCATCAGGTACGGGCCTGCCAGCGGCTTGGTGTGGCCGTCGAGCGCCGGAGCGTCCCAGACGTTCCACAGCTGGCTGAAGCCGCCCAGCTCGGCCAGGACCGCGACGAGCATCGCGATACCGGCGATGAACTGGATGATGAACTGGCCGAGTTCGGTGAGCGCGTCGGCCCACAGCCCGCCCACCGTGCAGTAAATGGCGGTCACCGCACCGGTGATGAGGATGCCCATGTTCAGCGAGACGCCCGTGAACACGGACAACAGGGTCGCGATGGCGGCCCACTTGGCACCGACGTCCACGATCTTCAGCAGGACGCCCGACCAGGCGAGGGCCTGCTGGGTGGGCAGGTTGTAGCGGTTCTTCAGGTATTCGAGCGGCGAGGCCACGTGCAGCCGTGAGCGCACCCGGTTGAGCCGCGGGGCGAAGAGCTTCGCGCCGATCGCGATGCCGATGGCGATGGGGAAGGACCAGGTGACGTACGAGGTGATGCCGTAGGTGTAGGCGATCGCCGCGTACCCGGTGAACATCACCGCGCTGTAGCCGGACATGTGGTGCGAGATGCCGGACAGCCACCACGGCATCTTTCCTCCGGCCGTGAAGAAGTCGCTGACGTTGTCCACCCGCTTGTGGGACCAGACACCGATCGCGACCATCACACCGAAGTAGCCGATGAGCACGGCCCAGTCGAGACTGTTCATATGCCCCCTCCCAGGGTCCGCCTTGTGAACTGCGATGACGTGCACGGCACTTCGCCGACGCAGCCCAAGGAGGCCGCGAAGTGCCCGCTCATCGTGAGTTCGCTGGCATGGCGGCGACAACAGCCCGTAGGGTCAAGAGGGAGTAAAAATGTTCTGGTTGTTGACCTCGGTTCATATGTGTGGACGGCTGGAGGGGGTCACATCGGCGGCTAACGCATCAATTCGCCCGCGTTGACCAGCAGCGACTGTCCCGTGATCGCCCGGGCCCGGTCGGACGCCAGGAACACCGCGGCGTCCGCGACGTCCCCGTCCGTGGCCAGCTCAGGCAGCGCCATCCGCTCGGTGAGCCGCGCAAGGACCTCCGCCTCCGGTACGCCCTCGGTGTGCGCGGTGAATTGGACGAACGCCTGGACCGGCGGGCCCCACATCCACCCCGGCAGCACGGTGTTGACCCGTATCCGATGCGGGCCGAGCTCCCGCGCGAGCGAGTACATCGCACTCGTCAGCGCGCCCTTCGACGCCGCGTACGCCGCCTGCCACACCTGCGACGGCGCGGCCACCGCCGACTGCGTCCCGATGATGACGACCGAACCGCCGCCCGCCTTCAGCGCGGGCAGGCAGGCGCGGGTCATCCGCAGCGTCCCCAGCAGATTGACGTCGATGATCGACTGCCAGGTGGCGAAGTCGGCGTCCTCGAGGCCCCCGAAGTAGCTGTCCCAGGCGGCCACATGGACGACGCCGTCGATCCCTCCGAAGCGCTCCACGGCGAGCGCGGCGAGTTCCTCGCACTGGCCCTCGTTCGTGATGTCCGTCGCCCGGTACGCCGAGTGTGCGCCGTCCGGATCGAGTTCGGCCGCGCACTTGGCGAGATTCGCCTCCGTACGCGCCCCGAGGACCGCGTTGCCCCCGTCCCGTACGACGGCCGCCGCGACCTGATGGCCGAGCCCGGCCCCGACTCCCGACACGACGACGGTCTTGCCCGTGAGCAGTGACATCCGAGGCCTCCCCGGCTCTGGCGCATTGTCTGACGGGGCGTCAGAGTATTTGCGTCGACCGGAGGAAGGAAGGGGAGCGACGTGAGTGAGGAGACCCGCAGTGAGGTGTACGCGGAGCTGGCCGCCGTCGGCCCGTACGGCGTCCACCCGGGCCATGCGCTGATCACGATGGTGGAACCGCACCCGGGCCACGAGTACGCGTACAACCGCTGGTACGAGGACGACCACTACTACGCCGGCGCGATGGCGATGCCCTGGATGTCCGCGGGCCGCCGCTGGGTCGCCACCCGCGACCTCCAACTCCTGCGCCACCCCGAGAAGTCGGCGGTCGCCCAGCCCGTCACCGCCGGCTGCTACCTCTCCACGTACTGGGTCACCGAAGGCCGCTACGACGACCACATGAAGTGGACCGTCGGCATCAACAAGCGGCTCAACCGCGACGGGCGCGTCTACCAGGACCGTACGCACGTCTTCACGGCCTTCCAGGACCACGAGGCGACGGTGTACCGCGACGGAGCCGCCGGGCCGCGCGACTTCCACGCCCTGGACCACCCGTACGCGGGCCTCGTGCTGGAGGTCATCGACGCCGAATCCCCCGAACAGCGGGCCGAGTTGCTGGAGTGGCTGCGCTCCCGTCACCTGCCGAAACGGCTCGCGGGCTCCCCGTCCGCGATGGTCACGATCTTCCGCCCGACGCCGCTGCCCGGCGACCGCATGACGTACGTCAAGCAGGTCGAAGGGGTGGACACGCGCCTGACGCTGCTGTGGTTCCTGGAGGCGGATCCGCGGGACTGCTGGGAGGGGTACTTCGCGGGGCTGGACGAGGCGGTCGCCGAAGCGGGCCTGGGGAAGGTCGAGTTGTTGGCGCCGTTCATTCCCACGGTGCCGGGGACGGACAAGTACGTGGACCGGCTCCGCTAGCGGAGTGGCAAGTGGCAACCGGGTATCCGGGTATCCGGGAAAAAGCCGAGCCCCCTCGGCTAGGACGGCGGGCCAGTCGAGAGGGCTCTGTCGGTGGTGCGTATGCGGTTGGTCGGTGCAGTTGTGGTGGTGGGCGGTATCTGTGCATCAGGCGAGGTGGGAAGCCCCCCGGCTCACCTCTGCCACGAAGGCGTTCCACGAGTCCGTGGGAAACGCGAGCGTGGGACCCTCGGGGACCTTGGAATCCCGTACGGCCATCGCCGCCAGAAGAGGGGACTTGACCTCGACGCATGCGCCGTTGCCGGTGGAGTACGAGGACTTGGTCCAGGTGTTCAGGGCGCCTTGCTGGATTGCCATGTTCGCTCCGGTAGCCAGTTGTTGAGTTGCTGTCACCGCACGGCGGGTTCCTTGTGGAACCCGCGGTTCGGTTTGCGCCAACGTTGTTGCTCGATGGCGTGATCGACGCTACTCGCCAACATCGGCGGGCGAATGAAGTATTCACTCGACCGGATGGCATATTCCCCTGGGTCTTCCGCTCCGCTGTGACGAAGGTGTACAGTCCGGCACCCTCGCGACGGAGGTGGCTCCCTGAGTCTCAGCGCGCGTACTCTTTGGCGATATCCGCGATGAATTGCCGCGATTGCTCCACGTTGAGGGCCTGTGCCCGCAAATGCTCGTACATCACGCTGTACTTCTGGACGTCGTTCGCCTTCTCCAGGTACAGGTCGCTGGTGACGCCCTCGATGTAGACGACGCTCGAGTCCGCCGCGTCGGGGAACTCCAGGATCGCGTACTGCCCGTTCAGTCCCGGATGCGCGCCCATCTCGAACGGGATCACCTGCACGGTGACGTGCGGAAGCTGCGACTGCTCGACGAGGTGCTCCAACTGCTCACGCATCAGGGAGCGGTTGCCGACGACCCGGCGCAGGGCGGCCTCGTCCAGGACGGTCCACAGCCGGAGCGGGTTCTCCGGGGCGGAGATACGTTCCTGTCGGCGCAGTCGTACCTGGACGCGCTTGTCGATGTCGCCGGATGCCGTCTCCGGCAGCGCACCGGAGACCAGGGCCTCCGCGTACGGCCGGGTCTGCAACAGGCCGGGGACGACCTGGGGGTCGTACACGCGCAGGCTCGCGGCGTCGGTTTCCAGCCCGATGTAGACGCTGTACGGGATGTCGCCGAAGGAGTGCCACCAGCCCTGCTGGCGCGAGTCCTTGGCCATCTGCATCAGGGAGTCGACGATGCGGACGTCCTCGACCTCGTAGACCCCGCACAGGTCGCGGACGTCGCGCTGGCTGATGCTGCGCCGCCCGTTCTCCAGGCGGCTGATCTTCGACTGGGAGACCAGCAGTCTCTCGGCGACCTCTTCGGCCGTCATGCCCTTGAGCTCGCGGAGCCGGCGCAGCTCCTGGCCCAGCCGACGTCGCCGGACTGTGGGATTGACACTTGACGCCACGGGACGTGCACCTCCGGCTGCGGGGCCTGTACTTGCCACTATGCGTATCTGCTGTTGAGCAGACTGCCACCAAGGTGCTTTCTACCGCTGGGAAACAGTGGATATGCGCTGCGCAGGCGCCAGTTCGGGGTTCCGGCCGGTATCTGGCTGGTAAGAGCGCCTGCATGTGGGGCCGCGGCAGGTCATGGTTGAGTCCTGCATAGGGACCCTGCATATGCGGGTGCGAGGTCCTGAGATCGCAGATCCTGAAAATCGCAGGTCCTGACATCGCAGGTCCTGAAAATGCGGCCGCGCGGGGCGGTGGGGCCGTGTCGTCGTCCGGACGTACGGTCTCATCGCCCCGCGCGAGCCAGCGGCTCCCGAACCGGATCCTGGGGACTGCGGTGCGGCGCTGGTGGTGCGGTCCTGCGGGCCCTGCGGTCCTGCTGTTGTGCCGTGGAACTGCGGCTCAGTGGGCCACGGCGCGCGCCATGGAACTGTGGCGCGGTTGCATCGGAACACCGCGGGCGGGTTCCGGTGCGGACCTGACTCCGGCGGTGGCCGGACGGCCTGCCGGTGCCGGGCTGCGGCGTGGCTGAGCGGCCACACCGTTCTGGACGTCCATGACCGCGTGTGCCACGAGGCCGCCCATGGGGTCGTGCCTGATCAGATCCCGTAGCCGGGAGCGGGACGAGCGCCCCTCATTACCCGGATACAGGTGCTTGCCGAGTCCGACCGCGTGGGCCAGTGCGGCGAGCGCCGCGGTCCGCGGGTCCGGCGGGACGCCGGTGCGGATCGCGCTGTCCAGCCGGGCCTTGATCTCCCGGCTGATCGCCGTGTCCGTCGCTTGGTAGCGAGTCGTCGGCAGCACCCCGCACATCTGGCCGGCCACGGCATGGACCATGCCGCACCTCTCCAGATGCGAGAGATAGGTCTGGCGCAGCCCCAGGCGGGGTCCGCCAATCCAGTTCACTGCGCGTACGGGTGCTCCGCGTCGGCGAAGCAGTTCCAACGCACAGTCCAGTGTTGGATCTCCAGTCGGCCGTGGTACTACCACAGCGATACGATCCCCGTCCGGGGCTATCCGTCCGGCCAGTGCCAGCTCCACTAGCTGTGCTCCGGCCAGACCGAGGTCGAGCGACTGCGGCTGTGCGGTGGTACCCGTGGTCGGGTCCAGCGCCAGCAGAAGAAGCTCTTCCGGAATTGATCTGCGGCTCCTGCCCATCCATGCCTCCCCGCGTGGATGAATGACAGGGTGACCCCTCTCACATTGGTCTGTCGAGAGGGCGTGACCGGTTCGTAGTGGAACCAGTAGGTATGTCGTTCTCGTCTACCGCGGGGGACATGCCCTCACACAGGACACTGGTACATGGTTCGGACAGTGGTGTCCGGGCGGCGGTTCAAGGGTTTTCACGGGTTTTCGCGGGTTTCACGGTTCGGATTGGCGCACTGCGGGTGTGCGCCGCACGAGGAGGCATCGGTGGCGGGCGAGTCCCCCGACAGGTCGAAGCAGCACGAGTCGTCGGCATCGGCGTCGTCGGGAGAACCGACGCCGGGGACGGCGGCCGCGGTTCCAGGTCCGACGCGGGGGTCCGGGCCTTCGGCCCCGGCCGACCCGCGTTTGGCGGTGGCCCGTGAGCGGGCGGCTACGGTGCGGGTCGATCAGGCTACGGCGGTCTTCTCGACGCGGGCGTTGACCGACGGAGCGGTCGGGACGGGGGCCGGCGGTTCGTCGGGTGCCGGTGGATCGTTGGGGTCCGACGGTGCGTCGGGTGCCGGTGGTTCGCTGGGCTCCGACGGTTCGTCGGGGTCGGAGCGGTCTGGAGACGTCGGTACGGAGGGGGCCGAGAGTGGGTCGCCCGGTGACGCGCGGCTTCGGGCGGCGGTTGCCGCGTGGGTTGCGGGGGCGGATACGGACCCGGAGGCGGACCCGGAGGCGGGGGAGTCCTCGGGTGACGCCGAGGGCGGGGGCGCTGACGCGGCTGCGGTGAGTGGCGCTTCGGGTGATTCGGGTGAGGTGTCCACGGCCGGCGAGGAGCCGGGTGCCGCGGGCGATGGCGATGCGGCCGGTGGCGGCCGGTCCTCGCAGGGCGGTGCCTCCGCGTCTGTCGGTGCGACGGACGCCGGCGAGGTGCCGGAGGGGGATGCCCTGTCCGAGACGGGTGCCGAGGCGAAGGACGCCGACGGAACCGCGAGTGCGGCGGGTGCCGCGACGAAGGGCGCCGGGGAGTCCGGCGACGCCGATGAGTCGCAGACTGCCGTCGGCTCCGAGAGCGCGTCCGCGACAGGGACCGACGGCGATACGGATGCCGATGTGGTGCCTGCTGACGCCGAGCCTGAGGCGGATGCCGGGCGGGCCGCTGCGGCTTCCGATGCGGGGAGTGCGTCCGAGCCTGCCGTGAGCGCAGGCACTGGGACCGAGCCTGAGGTGGCCGCCGGGCGGCCCGCTGACGCTGCTGATGCGGAGAGTGCGTCCGGGCGTGAGACGGATGCCGGGACCGGGCCTGAGGCGGATGCCGGGCGGGCCTCTGACGCTTCCGATGCGGAGAGCGCGTCCGCCAGTGACGCGGACGCCGGTGCGGAGCCTGCCGCGAGCGCCAGCGCTGGGACCGAGGCTGGCGCCAGCCCCAGCCCCAGCCCCAGCCGCAGCCCCGAGCCTGGGGTGGCCGCCGAGCGGCCCGTTGACGCTGCCGATGCCAAGGGCGCATCCGGGCCTGAGGCGGATGCCGGCACCGGCACCGGTGTCAGCCCCGGCACCGAGCCCGAGGGAGACGC
Source organism: Streptomyces sp. NBC_00038 (assembly GCF_026343635.1). Classification (NCBI taxonomy): domain Bacteria; kingdom Bacillati; phylum Actinomycetota; class Actinomycetes; order Kitasatosporales; family Streptomycetaceae; genus Streptomyces; species Streptomyces sp. NBC_00038. The sequence goes on along the minus strand of NZ_JAPELQ010000001.1, from coordinate 4,673,143 downwards.
CGAGCGGCCCGCTAGCGCTGCTGACGCGGAGAGCGCGTCCGGGCGTGAGACGGACGCCGGCGCGGAGCCTGCCGCGAGCGCCAGTGCCGGGACTGAGCCTGCCGCCAGCCCCAGCCCTGACCCTGAGGTGGCCGCCGAGCGGCCCTCTGACGCTTCCGACATGGAGAGCGCGTCCGCCCGTGACGCGGATGCCGACGCCGCCGAGCCCGAGGCGGCTGCCGAGTCGCCCGCTGCCGAGGCCGTGTCCGCGTCGGACCCCGACGCTGCCTCCAAGCCCGCCGGGCGTGACTCCGGCGAAGCCTCTGACGAGGGCACCGAGCCCGGCCCGAAGGACTCCCCGAAGGACTCCCCGAAGGGCCCCGCCGAGGAGCCCAAGGCCCCCAAGCCCCTCGTGGACCAGCCCACCGGCGTCTTCAGGGCCCCCCGCCCCCCGGCCGTGGACCAGCCCACCACCATGCTCAAGCTGGGCAGCACCAAGCCCACTGACAAGCCGACCGACAAGCCGACCGACAAGCCCGAGCCCCCCGCCGAACGCACCAGCAAGTTCGTCGCGCTCAAGCCCCTCGACGAACCCTCACCGGCGAGGCCGAAGGCAACCCCGCCCCCCGCACCCGGGGTCACCGCCGCGCTCCCGCAGGTCGGTCCCGAGCGCACCACGCAGCAGCCGCTGCCGCCCAAGCCGCCGCTGGACCTGCTGGCCGAGCTGACGAACACGCCGCCGCCCCGGCAGACTCCGGTGCGGACGATCGTGCGGCGGGTCAAGATCTGGACCCCGCTGGTCGTGCTGCTCGCGGTGATCTTTGCAGTCGTACAGGCTGTGCGCCCGCTTCCGGCGGCGGGCCTCACGCTCACCGCCGACGCGACCTACACCTTCGAGGGCGGCACGCTCGACCTGCCCTGGCCCGGTCAGGGCCAGTCGGCGATCGAGGTCGAGGGAGTCGGCAGCCTCGGTACCGACGGCAAGCAGACCGCCGCCCCCATCGCGAGCGTCGCGAAGATCATGACGGCGTACGTGATCCTTCAGGACCACCCGCTGAAGGGGGACGAGGGCGGCGAGAAGATCACCGTCGACCAGCAGGCCGAGGACGAGTCGAAGAGCGTGGACGAGTCGACGGCGCCCATGACGAAGGGACAGCAGTTCACGGAGCGCCAGATGCTCCAGCTGCTGATGATCCCGTCGGGCAACAACGCGGCACGCCTGCTTGCCCGTTGGGACTCCGACGACAAGACCTTCGTCGCCAAGATGAACGACGCCGCGAAGAAGCTCGGCATGACGAACTCGACGTACACGGACCCGAGCGGTCTGGAGAAGACGACGGTGAGCACCGCCACCGACCAGCTCAAGCTGGCCAAGGAGGTCATGCAGAACCCGGTGTTCGCGAGCATCGTCGGGATGGCCAGCGCGAAGATCCCCGGGCTCGACGGCACCATCTACAACAACAACGACCTGCTGGTGAACCAGGTCGGCGTGATCGGTCTCAAGACGGGCTCGTCGACGCCGGCGGGCGGCAACCTGGTGTGGGCCGCGACCAAGACCGTGAACGGCAAGACGCAGACGATCTACGGCGCGGTCCTCGGCCAGAACGCGGGCACGGGCAAGGTCTGGGACAGCCTCAAACTGGCGCTCACCAACAGCCAGGAGCTGATCGACAAGGTCCAGCAGAGCCTGACGTCGGCCACGGTGGTGAAGAAGGGCGACGTCGTCGGCTACGTGGACGATCAGCTCGGCGGTCAGACCCCCGTCGTCGCCACCAAGAACATGACGGCGGTCGGCTGGCCCGGTCTGAAGACGAAGCTCGCTATCGGCACCGCCGGTGGCGATACGGTTCCGCACTCCGGCAAGGCGGGCACGGTCGTCGGCGAGCTGACGGTCGGCGACGGTTCCAGTCACGCCGTGAAGATCCCCGTCGCGCTCCAGTCGGACCTGGCCGAACCGGGCTTCGGGGCCAAGCTGACCCGAGTCGGCTGACCGGGGCGAAACCGGCTCGCACCAGCGGAACGGGCGTACGCCGGAGGGCGCCCGCGAATCGCGGGAACACCGCGTGAACGCCCTCCGAACGCCCCGTACCCCGCCGATGACGCCCCACCCGGGCGCTCACCGGCGGGGTGCGTGCTAGCGTCGCTAAGCGGCCTGGTCGCGGGCCGCAGGTCCCGGCCGAAGAACGGAAAACGGGACACTGGGAGTGCCTTGCAGTGGCGACAGCGGAGCCGACACACGCCGATGACGCCGATCCGGGCAGCCCAGGATCAGGCCCGCGAATACCACTGCCCGCCCGCACGCGCCACGACGAGCCCCGTACGCAGGACAACGGGTCCCGTACGCAGGACAACGGGTCCCGTACGCAGGACGACAAGCCCCGTACGCACAACGACGCGGACGCCGTCGCGCCCGCCAACGCGCCCGCCGAAGCGCAAGACGAGACGTCCAGCACCCGACACCACCACCCGCTGACCGCTCTCCTCCTCCGCCACCCCATCATCCTCGCCACCGCCCTCGCGGGCGTACTCCACGTCGTCTGGTTCTTCACGTTCGCGAACAGTGGCGGGGACCTCGCGGCGCAGGACGCGTGGGCCGAGTTCGTGGGCCAGCATCCGGACTCGGCGTACAACCTCGCCTGGTACGGCGGGATGCACCCGGTGTCGTACAGCGTGGTGTCGCCGTATCTGATGTCCGTGCTCGGCGTCCGTACGACGATGATGATCGCGGGGACGATCTCGGCGGGCCTGCTGACGTTGATCCTGATCCGCAGCAAGGCGGTGCGGCAGCCGCTGTGGCCCGCGCTCGCCGGCGTGTTCGCCCTCCTCTGCAACGCCGCCTCGGGCCGGGTGACGTACGGCCTGGGCATGGTGTTCGCGCTCGCCGCGACCGCCGTCGTCTTCTGCTGGCCGTACCGCTGGCGCTACAAACGCTGGGCGAAGGCCCTGTGCGCGGCGCCGCTCGCCGCGCTCGCCACCGCCTCGTCGCCGGTGGCGGGCCTGTTCGTCGGCCTGGTCGCGGTGGCGCTGTTCCTCCAGAAACGCCGCCCGGGCGCGTACGCCCTCGGCATCGCGCCGACCGTCGTAGTAGCCCTCTCGGCCTGGCTGTTCCCCTTCTCCGGCACCCAGCCGATGGCGATCGGCTCGGCCTCGCTGCCCTTCGCGTCCGCCGTGGCCGTCTACCTCCTCGTCCCCAAGGAGTGGAAGACGGTACGGATCACGGCGGCGGTGTACGGCCTCTCCGTACTCCTCGTCTGGCTGATCAGCTCCCAGATCGGCTCCAACATCACGCGACTGGCGATGCTGTTCGCGGGTGTCGTGCTGCTGGCCGCGCTGCCGTACACCGTGCCGCGCTCGCGCAAGTGGTACGCCGTCGTCCTCGCCTTCGTCGGATTCACCGGGTGGATCGGCTTCAAGTCGGTCGACGACGTCGTGCATACGACACCGGCGGCGTCCTGGGCGCGCGAGCTCGCGCCGCTGGTGAACCAGCTCCAGGTCGTCGGCGCCGAGAAGGGCCGGGTGGAGGTGGTCCCGGCCCGCTCCCACCGGGAGGCCTCCGCCCTCGCCCCGTACGTCAACCTCGCCCGCGGCTGGAACCGCCAGGCGGACATGGAGCGCAACCCCCTCTTCTACGACGACACCCTCAACTCAGCGAACTACCACGAGTGGCTGCAGCGCTGGGCCGTCCACTACGTGGTGGTGCCGAAGGGGGAGCCCGACGGGGACGGCGCCGAACGCGAACGTGAGCTCGTGCAGCGTGGGATGCCGTACCTCGAGCAGATCTGGGGCGATGCCAACTGGCAGCTCTTCGCCGTGACCGATCCGGCGCCGCTCGCCGAGCCCAACGCCGTCGTCGAGCGGGCCGAACAGGGCGAGATGACCCTCCAGGTGAAGAAGGCCGGCCGCATCCTCATCCGCATCCCGTACTCCCCGTGGCTGAGCGTCGTCGACGCCGAAGGCAAGAGCCTGAAGCCTCCGCAGGAGACGGAGGCGTCCAAGGACCGTGCGGACGACGACGACACCCCGAAGACGTACGACAACATCAACGGCTGCCTGATGCAGGCCGAGGAGAACGCCTCCGGCGACAAGTGGACGGAGCTACTGGCCCCCACACCGGGGACTTACCGCCTGGCGGCGCCGTACCAGCTGCCGCGGGGGACGCCTTGCCCGGAGGAGTTGCGGTAGTTGGCAGGTTGCCGGCCTCCCACAATCCTGTGTGTCACACCCCAGTGGCAGACTGGCGGCACAACGAAGCTCCGGAGGGGCGGGGCGATGCGGCAGGGTCACCCGTCGAGCGCCACTGCTCGGGGGCGGCCGGTGCCACGGGGGGAGATGCGCGGCTGTGATCTTCGACAGTCTTGATGTGTCGTACGGCAACATGTGGGGTTCTCTGCAGGGAATGACCCATCCGGACCCGATGTCGCGCGCGCTCGCGGCACGCAAGCATGCTGCCGGGGTGGATTACGCGGTTCTGCTGTCCGCGCGGGAGCGACCGCTGGCACTGGTCGAATACTGGCCGCGCCGGATGTGGCGTGTGTATCTGTTCGACGACAGGTCCTGGCGCATGCAGATGATCGACCTCAAGCCGCACAGCACGGGGATGTTGCTGGCTCAGCGGAACACCCGATGGCAGTTTTCCAACGAGCAGGAGCACTCGTCCGGTAAGTGGGATGTTCAGGAGACCACGACCGTCTCGGCCGACGGGCAGGTCGAGGTGAGGTCCGAGTTCGCCGGGCCGAGGGGAGCGTCGACGGAGCCACTGCACGCTCGAACATCCGGCCCGTCGAGCGTCCCTGTGCGGCGGTTCCCGGCGCCCGTCGAAAGCTTCCTGTGCCCCGTACCGGAATTCGGCGACTGGCAGGTGTTCGCGCCGTTCCTCGCCCAACAGGGCCACGAGCCCGCCACGACCGTAGTCCTGAACGACGTGTCGGTGGACGAAGGATCGGGACCGCTACGCGCCACCGGAATCGAGCAACTGTTCAGTCCGGGCGCCTGCGACACTCCGGATGGGCCGGCCGTCGTCGAGTCCGTTGACGCCGGCCTGCTGCGGATCACGTCAGGGCAGCTGGTGGTCTCGGACCCCGGCTGGATCGGAGAGACCCCGCGGACCGTCGCTGTGCCACCGGGTGAGTTCCCGGTCACGCTGTCGCTTTTGCGCACGACACGCGGGGCCGGTGTCGCCGCGGCCAGGGTGACGTTCCTGGACATCCCGCCCCGCGAGTGGGAAATGGCCCTACTGCCCGACGAGGACCTGGGGCTGCTCGGCGAGGGCGAGTTCTACGGGGTTGGCGTGGATACCGGCACAGTGGCTTTCGTGGATGCGACTCGGACGGTGATCGAAGACCAGCTGGACGAGGACCTGTTCATACCCCTCGACAGCCATTTCACCGTCGAACTGCCCAGCACGGAGCCCGAGCCGAACCTCATCGCCTTCCGTGCCGGCCGGGGCGACGGGGCCTACCCCGTCTGGATCGGCCGCACCGATGACGGACAGGTTGGTTGCGTCGTCGTCGACTTCCAGCTCCATTCCGCCGACGGGGGAGAGTAAGGAGCCGCCGACCATCGGCGCGAGGCCGCACTGCCCGAGACTGGGACCACGGCGAACCTCCAGAGTGCACACGGTGATTGAGAAGCTCGACAACGCACACTGGAGCCGCCTTCGGTGGGATCGACGTCAGCCCAATCGCCCGGCCGACGACGGACTGCGTTTCGTCACTCGCACAGCTCCATTTCGCCGGTACGCCGTTGGGGGCCGGGGGTGGGTTTTTCGCCCCCTCCGCCCCGGTTTCAGCCCGTCCGGCGTTTGAGGACGAGGCCGTTCAGGCCGAAGCAGGGGTCTGGGGGCGGCAGCCCCCAGGAACGGGACGGGAAGGGGCGGAGGGGGCGAAAAACCACCCCCCACCCCCCGGCCCGTCACCTCACTTCACCGGAAACGCCACATCACACACCACATCCTCCGGCCCCGCCGCATCCCAGTCGGCGAAGTACACCTCCCGGCAGGGACCGTCGTACGACAGCCCCTGCTCACCCATCCACGCCTCGACCGCCTCGAACGCCGCAAGGATCTGCGGATGCGCGACCTGCGCCTTGGTGATCCGGGTGTAGGCGAGCCGCCGAGCGGGCTCGACCCGCACCCGGGTCTCCCAGGCGCGCCCGGCCGAAGACGCCCACGCCCGCGCAGCGACTTCGTCGGCGACGGGCACGCACGACTCGGCGGGCCCGTCACTCTCCTGGGACACCTCGGCGTGGTAGACGACGAAGGGCGCCGCGGTGACCCCACCGCAGGCCCGCGCCCCCTCCTCCAGCCGCCCCAGCGACGCACCGATCCACGCGGGCAACTCGGCGGCGAGAGTATGCCGCGTCTCCGCAAGGACCACCCGCTCGGGTACGTCCACCGTCTCGACCACGAACTTCCCGTACATCTCGGAACTCCTTCCCGACAGCCGTCCACGGAGGTACTCGGCAAGCGTCCGCTGCGAAGCGAACCTCGCCTCCGCGTCCGCCCAGTACGAGGCGAGGATCGCGTCGGCCGAAGAGCCCTCCGCGTCGACGACCTCGGCGATACGCGAGAGGGGCATGTCGAGCTGGCGCAGGAGCGCGACCACGCGGGCGCGTTCGGCCTGGTCGGCGCGGTAGTAGCGGTAACCGCTGACCTCGTCGACGTACGCGGGGGCCAGCAGCCCGAGCCGGTCGTACAGCCGAAGCGCCTTGGGCGAGAGCCGCGACCGGGCGGCGAACGCGCCGATCGTGAGCAGCTCGCTCAGGCCCTGAGCGTCTTCAGAGCGTTCCTGGTCCACGACCCCATCCTCCGTCACCGGGCGCCTTCCACCCGGTGACACAGGACGGTGGCCCCTGCCCCAGGGGCAAGGTCAACCGACAGATCGACCGGCAGGTCAACCGACGGGTCGACCGACAGCTCAGCCGATCGCCTTCGCCACCGCGGCCACGACCTCCGCCGACTCCGGCTCGGCCTGCGGCGAGAACCGCGCCACCACCGCCCCGTCACGTCCGATCAGGAACTTCTCGAAGTTCCAGCGGATGTCCCCGCTGTGCCCGTCGGCGTCCTCCGTGCCCACGAGGCGCTCGTACAGCCCGTGCCGCCCGTCCCCGTTCACATCGACCTTCTCGGTCAGCGGGAAGGTCACGCCGTACGTCGCAGAGCAGAACTCGGCGATCTCCTCGGAGGTCCCGGGCTCCTGCCCCATGAACTGGTTGCAGGGCACCCCGAGGACGGTGAACCCCTGGTCGGCATACCGTTCCTGCAGCCGCTCAAGGCCGGCGTACTGCGGGGTCAGCCCGCACTTGGAGGCCACGTTCACGATGAGCACGGCCTTGCCCCGGTACTGCCCGAGATCCGCGGAACCGCCCTGCAGGGAATCGATCTCGACATTGAGTACAGAGTTGTCAGTAGTCATAAACGGATGCTAACTCCGTTTATCTCACAGGTGCGGCGCGACCTCGGTGGCCAGCAGATCCAGGTGGTCGAGGTCGGAGAGATCGCGCAGGCGTACGTACACGCGGGACGTGCCGAGGGCGGCGTACTCGCCGAGCAGGTCCACGATCTTCGCGGGAGAGCCGTGCAGGGGTTCCTCCGGGGGGAGGCGGGACGGCTCCTCCAGGAGGGCGAGGCGGGTGTCGATCTCCGCCTCGGTGCGGCCGGAGGCGATGCCCAGGCACACCGAGAGGATCAAGGGAGGACCGCCCGCGGCGGTTCTGGCGGCCCGCGCCCCGGCGTACAGCTCGGCGCTCTGCGCGGGTGAGGTGAACGGCAGGTTGAACTCGTCGGCGTAGCGCGCGGCGAGGGCCGGTGTGCGGCGGGGGCCCCGGCCGCCTACGATCAGTGGCACCCGGGGCCGCTGCACAGGCTTCGGCAGGGCGGGCGAATCCGTCAGACGGTAGTGGCGGCCCTCGTACGAGAACTGCTCGCCGGGCGGCGTGGCCCACAGACCGGTGATCACCTGGAACTGCTCCTCCATCCGCTCGAAGCGCTCGGCGGGCGGCGGGAACGGGATGCCGTACGCACTGTGGTCCAGGGCGAACCACCCGGCACCCAGGCCGAGTTCGAGTCTGCCGCCGCTCATCGCGTCGACCTGGGCGGCGATGACCGCGAGCGCGCCCGGCTGCCGGAAGGTGGCCGAGGACATCAGCGTGCCGAGGCGGATCGTCGAGGTCTCGCGGGCCAGTCCGGCCAGCGTGGTCCAGGCGTCGGTGGGGCCGGGCAGGGCGTCGGTGAAGTGCATGGGGTGGTAGTGGTCGGCGACGAAGAAGCCGTCGAAGCCGCACTCTTCCGCGTGCCGGGCGGCGCGCAGCAGTTCGTCGTAGGTGGCTCCGTGGTACGGCTCGGTGAAGAGGCGCAGCTCCATCTCGCGCTCACACCCCTGTCTTGTGGCTGGCCAGCAGCAGGTCGTGGAGTTCGGCGCGGCAGCGGGCGAGTTCGGTGGCGTGGGCGTCGTGGCCCAGGGAGCGGGGCCGAGGGACCGGCACGTCCAGGACCGTACGGACCTGGCCCGGGCGCGGGCTGAGCACCACGACCCGGTCGGCGAGCAGTACCGCCTCCTCGATGGAGTGGGTGACCAGGACGACCGTGGAGCCGTGCTCCATGTGCACGCGTTGCAGCACCTCGCACAACTCCTCGCGGGTCAGGGCGTCCAGGGCCGAGAAGGGCTCGTCCATCAGCATGACGCGGGGGCGCTGGATGAGGGACCGGCACAGTGCCACCCGCTGCTGCATGCCGCCGGACAGTTCGTGCGGCAGGCGTTTGTGGAAGGGGGCGTCGAGGCCGACCGTCGTCAGCAACCGGCGTGCGCTTTCCCGGTGTTCGGGGCGGGGGCGGCCGTGCACCTCGATGGGCAGGAGCACGTTGTCGAGCGCCGACCGCCAGGGCAGCAGGGCCGGGCGCTGGAAGAGGATGGCGACGTCCCGGCGGGGTTCGCGCACCGGCTCGCCGGCGATCCGTACCTCGCCGGAGGTGGCCGGGAGCAGCCCCGCGATCACCCTCAGCAGGGTGGATTTGCCGCAGCCGGAACGGCCCAGAACGGCGACGAACTCCCCGTCCTCGACGTCCAGTTGGATACCGCGCAGGGCTTCGACGGTCCCCCTGCGGCCGTCGAAGGTCTTCGACACGCCGCGTACTCGGATCACGGGAGCCCCCCAACACCGGTTCACCCGAGGATAGGTCGGCGCATCCTGTGATCAACCGGTCGATCGATGTTTGTTACATGACAACCGGCTCTGTGGTCTCGACAACTTCCCCTTGAACGACTCCACTTGAGTTCCATGAGCCTTTGCATTTCGAAAAGGACATCACGGCTGCTCGCTGCGCTCCTGGCCGTCCTGATGACGGCGGCGCTCTCCACGGCCTGCGGCTCCGACGACGACAGCGGGAGCGGCGGCGGCTCCGCTCCGGACAAGGTCACCTACATCACCGGGTTCGGCACCTTCGGGCGCGAGGCGTACGCCTATGTGGCCCAGGACAAGGGCTACTTCAGCGACGCGGGCGTGACGGTCACCATCCAGCCCGGCCAGGGCAGCGGCAACAGTCTGGCCGCGCTCGCCGGCGGCAGCGCACAGTTCGCCCCCGTCGACCTCAGCAGCACCATCATGCAGCTCGGCGACGGCAAGGTCTCCGGGGTCACGGCGGTCGCGGCCGTCCACCAGACCACGGACGCGGCCGTCATGGCGCTGGCCGACAGCGGCATCAGCAAGCCGGCCGACCTGGAGGGCAAGAAGATCGCCGACCCGGCCGGGTCGGTCATCGGAGCCCTCTTCCCCGCGTACGCCAAGCTCGCGGGCATCGACGCCAAGAAGGTCGAATTCGTCGCCCTGGAAGCCCAGCAGCTCGGGGTCAACCTGGCGACCGGCTCGGTCGACGCCGTCGGCCAGTACCGGGTGGGCCGCCCCAACATCGAGAACGCGGTCAAGGGCAAGGAGGTCGTCGTACTGCCCTTCGGCGAGTACCTCACCGAGAGCTACGGCGCCGCGATCACGACGACCACGAAGATCGCCGAGGACGATCCCGACCTGGTGAAACGCTTCACCGGGGCGCTGTTCAAGGGCATGCGGTACGCGATCGACCACCCGGACGAAGCCGCGGCGCTGATGGCCGAGAAGTTCCCGACGCTGAACAAGGAGACCGCCGCCGCCGAGATCGAGCTCGTGGGGACCGCCGTACAGCCGAAGGAGGATGGAGCACCGATCGGCACCATGGACCGCGAGCGCGTGGCCGGGGCGATCAAGGCGCTGGAGGACGCGGGAGCCGTGCAGCCCGGGCTGACGCCCGAGGAGCTGGTCTCCTTCGACCTGGTGCCGAAGTCCTGACGTGACGCGAAGTCCACAAGTATTCAGGCGGGTCGGGGAGTTCGGCTGGCCGGTGCTCGGGCTGGCGACGGTGGTCGGAGCCTGGGCGCTCGCCGCGGCCGTCCTCGACGTACCGGAGATCATCCTGCCGTCCCCCGCGGACGTCCTCGACGCCTTCCTCCGCGTCCCCGGCTATCTCCTCGACGAGGCGATGGGCACGCTCCTGGTCATCGTGCTGGGTTTCGCGCTCGCCGTGGGCGCGGGGCTGGTGATCGGGGTGGCGCTCGCGGCATCCCGGATCGTGGAGCTGATGTTCGCGCCGCTCCTGGTGGCGTTCAACGCCGTGCCCAAGGTGGCGCTGGCCCCGCTCCTCGTGGTGTGGATGGGCTTCGGGTCGCAGCCGAAGGTGGTCATGGCCCTGCTCGTCTGCTTCTTCCCCGTCGTCCTGTCGGTCGCGGGCGGACTCACCTCGACACCGGTCGAACTCGTGGAGCTGGCCCGGTCGTTGCGTGCCTCCCGCGCCCAGACCTTTCTGCGCTTCCGCTTTCCCAGCGCGCTGCCGCAGATCTTCGTCGGGCTGAAGGTGGCCATGCCGCTCGCGGCCGTCGGCGCGGTCATCGGCGAGTTCAGCGCAGGCGACGAGGGCCTCGGCTTCGTCATCATGCAGTCCGGCGCGAACTCGGACACGGCACTGGCGTTCGCGGCGATCGCGCTCCTCGGGGTGGTGAGCGTGGCACTGTTCTACGCCCTCGTGCTGGCGGAGCGGACGCTGCTGCCGTGGGTGAGGGAGACGACGTCCCAGCGGTAGGGGGCTCTCAGCCGCGGGCAAGCTTGAGGAACGCCGTCCAGGTGGTGGGGGTGACGGCGAGGGCGGGGCCGTCGGTGTTCTTGGAGTCGCGGACGTGGATGGTGCGGGGGGAGGTGGCGACTTCGAGGCAGGCGCCGCCTTGTTCGCTGCTGTAGCTGGACTTGCGCCAGGCGTATGCGACTTCGAGGCAGTCTCCGCCCTGGCTGCCGCTGTAGCTCGATTTGAACCACTGCAATGCGGTGCTCATTGCTCTCCTAGCAAACGGTCCAACAGGCCCTTGGTCTTCTGGGGGTTGAGAGCCTGAGTCCGCAGCATCGCATATTTGCGCTCCAGGATGGACACCTCGTCCGGGCTCGCGATCATCCTGCCGTTGAGCTGCCCCTCGACGTAGGCCACGCGCTGGTGGTCCTGCGTTTCGATGAGGACGAACGGTCCGTCGAGTGCGGCGTGGAAGTCCCTGCCCAACGGCATGACTTGGAGCGTGACGCCGGGCAGATCGGCCCACTCGCGAAGGCGGCGAAGCTGCTCGACGTAGACCTCGTCGCCGCCAAGCCGGTCCTTCAGCGTCGCCTCGGAGATGATGAAACTGGCGGTCGGCGGGTTCTTTCGGTGCAGGACCTCCTGTCGCTCCACGCGTGCTGTGACGCGCTGCTCGATTTCGTCCTCGGAGAGGGCGGGGACGTCGTTCAGGAAGACCGCGCGGGCGTATGCCTTGGTCTGAAGAAGTCCTGGTAAGGCCTGATTCTGGTACGAGGAAAGCGCCAGCGCCTCCCGCTCAAGATCGATGTACTCCTCGGCCCACCGCGGAAACAGATCCACCTCGGGCATGTTCTCCACCGCGACGGCCAACGCCCCCTTGGTGTCGAGGAGTTCATCCAGAAACACCGCGTACTCGGTTCTCAGTGACCGTCTGCCCTGTTCGATGGAGGCGAGGGTCTGCTCGTCCACCCGCAACCGCTCGGCCAGCTCCCGCTGGGTGTATCCGGCTGTTCTCCGGAACACGCTGATCAACGCCCCCACCATCTTCATGGCCGACGCGTTCTTCCTGCGACTCTTGCCGCTCCCGCTGTTCACCATGACGAACTCCCCACCCAAAGCCGTACGTTCACCCCGGCACACCCGTACAACGGAATCCGTACGGGTTTCGCGGCAGGATTGAGGTGCAGTCGCCGACCAGCAAGGGGGAACCGTGTCGCACAACTCCGAGGAGTGGCCCTCGCGCAGCCTGCTGGGTGTGCTGCCGCCGGTGGCGCGACAGGAACTGCTCGGTCTGGGCGTCGAGACACGGTTCGAGGCGGGGGAGGTGCTGCTGAGCGAGGGCGCGCGGGACCGGCACGTCCTGTTGCTTCTCTCCGGGTTCGCCAAGGTGACCGCGACGGTGGAGAACGGTGAGACATCCCTGTTGGCAGTTCGTGTTGGAGGGGACACGGTCGGGGAGATGGCGGCGATGGACGGGGCGCCGCGCTCGGCCACGGTGACGGCGTGCGGCTCGATGACCGTGCGTCTGCTGCAACACGGCGTCCTGCACGGCCTGTTGACCCGGCGCCCGGAGGTGGCCATGGCGCTGACGGGCATCGTCTCGGACCGGTTGCGGTGGGCCAACCGGCGGCGGCTGGACTTCCGGGGCTATCCGGCCAAAGTGCGGCTGGCCCGGCTCCTGGTGGAACTGGCCACCGCGTACGGGCGTACGGGGGAGAGCGGTGTGGTCATCGGCTGCCGGCTGACACAGCCGGAGATGGCCGCGCTGACCGGAGCCGCGGAGACGACGATCCACAAGGGGCTGCGCGAACTGCGCGAGGACGGTCTGCTGGAGACCGGGTACCGGTCCACGACCATCTGCGACCTGTCCAGGCTCCGGCAGGTGGCCGATCTGGCGCACGAGGAGTGAGGCAGTCCGCCCAGCACCTGGGCGGCGTCAGGTCAGTGCCGGCCGCAGGACCACGAACAGTCCGGCGCTGGCGCCCATCACGGTCGTGCACACCACGGCGCCGGTGAGGAACCGGTACTTCCGCAGCGCGACGCGGGCCAGGAACCTGACCGTCTGCGACAACTCCCGCCGGTCCACGGTCTCGTCGGCGCCGCCCGGGTTTTCGGCGGGCAGGATGTCCGGGCCGGCGGAGAGGTGGACGAAGCTGTATCTGTTGGCGCCGGAAGGGTGCAGCACACGAGGCCGAAGCGTCGCCGCCAGACATACCGCGCCACCGAACATCCCGCAGACGAACAGCGCGAACAGCGTCCCGGCCAGCGCGCCCGCCGTCCCGCCCCGCTCCACGGCGTGCAGGGCCTGTCGGCTCCATGAGTCCGCCGTGCCGACCAGTGCCGCCTGCGCGGCCGCCAGGATCCCGGCCTTGGTGTCCGCGTGCTGATGGGTGGTCTGAAGGGCAGTGAACATGTACTGCGCGGGACGGTTGTCGGGCGTGGCACCGCTGGGCGGCATACGGGTCCTTCCTGGGGTCGGCGGGCGCGACCCCTCCAGTAAGGACCTGCTCCGGTATACGAACCAGTCACTTCTATGGATTCCCGCATCTTGCTGCATCCCGTACTTCCACGGGGTCCGGCCCGCGCGGGGCGTGTACGACTGGCGTGTACCGGCGTCCGCCTCTGGGGGAGCGGACGCCGGTACCCACGAACAGTGCCTTGAACGTAATTGAGTACGGACACGAGGGATGTCATGACGATGAACGGTGCGGGCGGACCGGGCGCCATGGGAACGTTCGGACGCAGACTGCTGCTGGCGGTCGACGCGAAGGGGTACGGCGGCGTTGACGTACTGACGCAGACGCAGTTGCAGGAGGCGATTCAGCGACTGCTGGGGCAGGCGGCCGACGCGGCCGGGCTGGAACGAGAGCGGTGGGCGACGCAGGAGGCCGGGGACTCGGTGTTCGCGGTGCTGCCCGAGGGTGCCTCGGAACCGGCTCTCGTCGACACGTTCATGCGCAACCTCGACGCCGGCCTGCGGGCTTTCAACCACGGCCGGGTGCCCGCGGCGTGGCTGCGGCTCAGGGCAGCCGTGCACTTCGGTACGGCGTCACCCGCGGCCAACGGGTTCGCCGGCAGGGCGCCGGTCGAGATCGGCCGGATCTGCGACAGCGCGGTGCTGAAGTCCGCCCTGGCCGCGGCGCCGGACGCCTGCCTGGCCGTGGCGGTCTCGGCCACCGTCTTCAACGATGTGGTCCGCGAGGCGTACACCACCATCCGGTCACAGGAGTTCCTCCAGGTACGGATCGATGAGAAGGAGTACGTGGGGCGGGCCTGGATCTGGGTGCCCGGACATGACGTGCGGGGGCTCTCGCTGCAGGGCGGCTCGGGGGGTGCTTCGGAGCCCGAGGGGGGCGCGGGCGCTGCCGGGGGTGGTGAATCAGTAGCCGCGCGCCCCCAGAGTGCTCCAACTACTCAGTCGGACACGGTCGTTCAGAACTTCCACGGAACCGTGAACGCCGAAGGTGCCGTCTTCGGAATCTCCAAGTAGCCCCCGATCGACGGCAGAGGATGAACCAGGAACAGCGCGAAGAACCTCCGGAGCAGGAACAACCCGAGGGCGCGGCCGGAGAGGAACAGCCCGGAAACGAGAGGTCCGAAGACAAGAGGTCCGAAGACGAGCGGCCCGGACCCGGACCCGGCGCCGCCGAGGCGGAGGGCGCAGGCACCCGCGACGACACGCCTCCGCCCGGACAGCCCGGCACCGACCGGCCGAATCCGGCGCCCCACAACAACGCGCCCCACAACAACGCGCCCCACAACAACGTCAACCAGTACTTCCTCGGCGCCCTCGACGCCCGTCAGGCTCACTTCGGCATCGGCGGCCACGGCGGCGCGGACACCCCGAACGCCCGCCGTACGGCCGTCGGACGGCTCGACGCCGGCGAGGCGGACGCGATCCTGGAGTCGTACGTCGAACCGCGCCGATTCGACGAGGCGGTGGCTGCCCTCGACCGGGACAGCGTGGTGGTGCTGGTCGGGCCGTCCGGAGTGGGCAAGCGCTCGGGCGCCGTGGCCCTTCTCAACGCGGTCGCCGACGGTACGGAGTACGTGGTGCTCTCGCCGGGCCGGAGCCTGGATGAACTCGCCACGGGCCGCCCCGCCTTCGAGAAGGGCGTCGGTTATGTGCTGCTCGACCGGATGAACGAGGGCTCGTCCGGGACCGCGGACTTCGACTGGAGGCGTGTACGGGACGCGGTGCGCGAGCAGGGCGCGCACCTGGTGGTCACCACCGTGCACACCATCGCGGGGAAGTCCCCCGAGTCCGTACGCCATGTGCCCTGGCGCGCACCTGACCTGGCGGACGTGCTGCGGCTGCGGTTGCGGAAGGCGGGCTGTGCCGAAACCGTCGTCGAGGAGGCCGTCGATCTGTTGCCCGCCGAGTGCCTGATCGCCGAGGTGACCGCCGCGGCGGCGCGGATCGCGCGGGGTGCCGACCCCGCCGGGGTCTGGAAGGAATACGGAAGCAGCGCGGCGCAGCCCGTGCGCGACTGGTTCGCTGTCGACCGCTCGCTCCAGGAGACCGCCGAGGTGACGGTGCTCGCCTTCACCATCGGCACCGGGTACCGCGAGTTCGAGTCGTGGCAGGAACGGCTGGAGCCGCGTATCGCGCCGGCCTTCCCGAAGCCGGTGCAGCCTGATGAGGTCCAATCGGCCGCGCTCCAGCCCGCCGTCGACCGTCGGCGTTCCCTGGCCCGCAACCGGCTGGCCGCCACCGAGGAGCAGAAGCACGGCGCGCTCACCCGGACCGTGCTTGTCTTCCCGAATCCGCAGTACCGCCAGTGGGTCCTGGAGGAGCTGTGGACGAACCACTCGAAGTCGTACTGGGACGGCGTACAGGACTGGCTGACCGAGATCATCCTGACCGATCCCGGAACCGGCCCGCACCTGTCCGTCGCCTCCGGTCTGGCCCTGCTCGCCAGGCCCGCCTTCGACGAGGTCGCCGAGTCCTATCTGGAGCCCTGGGCACGCGGCGAGGCGGGCCCGGCCGGACAGTCCATGGCCACCCTGGTCCTGTGCTGGATGTGCCTGGACGAGAACCTCGACGCCACCGCTCTTGCTCTCGCCCGTAGTTGGGTCCTGTCCCGCGACCCTGGGCTGCGTTCGACGGCGGCGGCCGCGTTCGGCGGGGAACTGGGGGTTCGCTTCCCCACCGACGCCGTGAAGCTGCTGTGGCATCTGATCAGTCGGCGGAGCGGCCAGTCCAAGGAGGCGATGTTCGCCCTGGCCGATCTCGTCGCCGTGCTCGCGGAGTGCCGGGAGGACGCGGGCGTGGTCTTCCGGGCCCTGGCGCACCGGCTGGGTGTCCAGCGCAGGACCAACGTGGCCACCCAGCTGAGGGAGAACACCTTCGACGCCGTCCTGGCCGTTCTGACGGTGGGCGACCTGCGTACGGGGCAGCCCGTGGGCGCCACTCTGATGGAGCGACAGCCCCAACTGATAGGCAGGCTCGGGGAGTTGTGGGCAGGCCTGCTGTGCAACCGGCCGCGGCGGACCTTGGCGCTGCGGGCTCTGTACGACACCCTGCGCACGCTGTCGGCCGTGGGCGAGGAGCCCCGGACCACCGCCGGACAGTTCGGCCGCAGCGTGGGCGCCGCGCTCCCGCCGGACGAACGCCGACTCCTGGCCGCGGCCCTGCGCCCCGCCGCGGTCCGCTCGGGCAGCACCACCGCGGCACTCATCGACACCTTCCTCACCACCGTACTGAGCACAGAGGACTGACACATATGGCTGAGAGTTACCCGCTCGTCGAACAGCGGGAGTACGGGCGGCCGCAGCAAGGCGGCGGGTGGTTCAAGAAGCGCCCCATCAGGGGCGAGGACGATCTGCCGCTGCTGGCCGCGCACGAGGTGCGGATCTTCAGGGTCGGCGAGGAGTACATCGAGGACCACGGCGGGCTGCGTCCCGACGACCCCGTGGTGGTCGCCGCGAGCTCGGTCACGGTCGTCGACCGGAGCGTCGGCGTGCCCGTCGTCGTGGAGATGCGCATCCCCTCCGCGGAGGCGGGCGACTTCACCGTGCGGACGACCTTCCACTGCACGGTCTCGGACGCGCGCACGGTCGTACGGGACGGGGTCACCGATGTGGAGGCCCTGCTCCTGGACTTTCTCCGCTCGGTCCCGGGCCTCGCCGAGCAGGGCGGCGACCTGCCGATCGTCGACTCTGCCGTCGTGCGCCGCCGTATCGACGCACGACTCACCGCGTACCAGGAGATGCGGCCGCATGTCGTCTCGGGCCTGAAGGCGTACCCCCGCGCGGTGGAGGTCTTCACGCCCGAGGAACTCGCCGCGCACGTACGCGAGGTCGAGGAGGCCAGGCGCGTCCGGGAGAAGCAACGCCTCCGGGAGGAGCTTGAGCGGGAACAGGCCCTGGCCCTTGCCGAGGAGGAGCGCGTACGCGAGGAGATCCGGCGTGAGGAGGCGCTGCGCAAGGAGCGCAACCGTCAGGAGTACGAGAGTCTGCGCACGCGCTACGAGCACGTCGTCAGCGCCGAGGGGCAGGACCACGACCTCATGCTCAAGGCGCAGCAGAACGGGTTCGTCCGGAACGAGATGGCCGAGGACCTCAGGCTCATCGGCAACGACCCCATCGCCGCCGACTTCAACGCCTACCGCAACGGGGACATCTCCGCCGACACGCTCGCCGACAGGCTGCGCGCGGCCGAGGCACGTCGCGTCGACCGGGCGGACGCCCTGACGAAGCTTGAGCGGGAATACCTGGAGCGGCGGGCCACCCTCGAACGGGACGATCAGCGCTGGCAGGTCGAACGGGAGGACAAGTACAAGGAGTTGGCGCGTGCGGACCGGCGCGAGGAGACGGCCGCCGGGCGGAAGGAGGAGTCCCGCCGCTGGGAGCAGGAGCGCGACGACAAGCTGCGCGAACACCAGGAGCGGCGACAGGACGCGCAGCAGCTGAGCAAGGAGCAGCGCGAGTGGGCGGAGCGGCGCCTGGTGGTCAACCACGACATCGGCAAGCGGCTCATCGACCGCGGCCTGGTCGACAACACCATCGTCGACCCGGGCGCCTTCATCAACAGCGTGGGGGAGATCCCCCAGTACGGCCCCCAGGCACTCGCCCAGGGCGCGGCAGTACAGACGGCGTCGGCGGAAAGGCTCGACAAGCGGCCCACGGACACCGACGTGGTCGACGCCGAGGCGGATCACGAGAGCGACAAGCACCTGGATCCGGACCCGGACGGCGGCGACGACAGCGACCTCGACCTCGGCACCGGTGACATGGAGGCGCACATTGGCCACTGATCTGCCGGTCCACCCCGCCGACCGTGCTCCGCTCTCCGAGATGACGGTGCCCTTCCGCCCGGAGCGTCCCGACTCGGGCCCCGCGGTCCGGATGCGCCGGGTGATCGGCATCCGTGAGGACGTACTGGACTGGGTGCCGGAGGAACGCCCCCGCTACACCTGGTACGGCGTCATCGTCGTCAACACCGCGTTGCTCGCCGGAGCCTCCATGGCCGTCGCGCTCGCCACCATCCGGCCCGACCTTCCGCTTCCCGCCGTGCTCGTGGTGGCCGGGGTCTGGCTCTGGCTGATCCTCGCGCTGGACAGCTGGCTGGTGTCCAGCACCCACGGTGCGCTGACGGCGGCCAAGAGTCCCCTGCGGGTGCTGCTGCCCCGGTTGGCGCTCTCCGCGCTCCTCGGCATCTTCATCGCCGAACCGCTCCTCTTCCAGATCTTCGACAGGGAGATCCGGCAGGAGATCGCGGTCGGCAACGAGCGGAACGTCGCGGACTACCGGGGCATGCTCGTGGACTGCAACCCCAGCGACGGTGAGCGGACCACCGACCGCCCCGAATGCGGGGACTACCAGCTGAAGGTGCCGGGATCGCCGGTCGAACTGGGCGAGCAGATCAAGAGCAACACCGCCCGGACGAAGGCCATGCGGACTCAGGTCGACTCGATCAACAAGACCCTGAACGGCAAGATGGCCACCGAGCAGCGCGAGTGCGCCCGCGACAAATGGATCTGGTGGGGCGGCTACGCCGACGTCAGCCAGACGTGCGAGCGCGCCCGCGCGGACTCCTCGGCCTACCGCACGACCAGCGAGATCAAGAAGTACGAGAGCGACCTGGCGGCGCTGGTGGCGGCGGGCCACACCCTGGCCGGGAAGAAGGACACGGCCGCCGAGGCCTACCAGCCTGCTCTGCAGCGCGCCATCGACGACAAGACGCGGCAGCGGGAGACCGACCTCGACGACGACGGGATCCTGACCAGGGCGCACGCGCTCAAGGCCGTCGCCTGGTCCGACTGGTACGCCGGTTCCGTGGCCCTCGTGCTGCACCTCCTGCTCCTCGTCGTCGACGCCATGCCCATCCTGGCCAAGCTCATGAGCGGATCCACGACCTACGACCGCCTGATCACCGCACGCTTCGAAGCGAGCCGTCGACTGCACGCCGACGACCTCCAGGTCCAGCACGCCTGCGCCACCATGGAGTACGAGGTGCAGCGGCACCGTACGAAGCTGGACACGACCGACCGCATGGAGCACCTCGAGCACGACTACCGCCTCGCCCACGCCGAGCGTGCCCTCCGCTTCCGTACCGAACTCGACGCCCGAACGGCCCGGATCCTTCAGGGGGAGGGCGACTGAAAGGGGCGGGTCGCCGGAAGGAGATCTCCCGGCGGCCCGCCCCACAGGGGTGGACGGTCGGCTCAGCCGACGTCGGAGGCGTCCAGGCGGTACAGGCCGGTGGACGAGCTCGACGTGGACGAGCTGGTGGAACTGGAACTGGAGCTGTACGCAGAGGAGTTGACGGCCGTGCCGTTCGCCTCGACCCACGCCGTGATCTCCGAGTCCGTGCCCTGGCCGCCGTCGCTGCTGACGATGATGTAGTGCAACTGGCCGGACTTCACCAGGGACTTGAGCTTGGCGAGGGTCATGGCGTTGTCGGTGCCTGACCAGCCGCCCATGGAGATGACGGGCTGGCCGGACTCCAGGATGATCGAGGCCGCCGTCTGATCGGTGGCCACCGCGATGAGCCAGGTGGCGCCGTCCTGGTTCTTCTCCAGGTACGTGATCATCTCGGAGGAGACCTGAGTGCCGCCGCCGGCTCCGCCGCCCATCTGGCCGCCGCTGGACTGCGTACCGGATTCGGCGCCAGAGGCCTCGGTGCCGGACTCGGAGGACGAACTGCCGCTGGACGACGAGCCGTTGGTGCCCGCCGGAGGCTCACCCATGGACTGGCCGCCGGTGCCGGTCGGCGCGCTGCCGGTCCTGCCGCCGGCACCGGACGGCGCACCGCCGCCCCCGCCTCCGCCGCCACCCATACCGCCGCCCGTGCTCGGACCGGCCGTCGGATTGGTGCCGTTGTTCGAAGCAGTCGTAGCGGCCGAGGCCGAGTACGCGGCCGGACCGGCCAGCAGGGCCACGACCGCCGCGAGGGCCGCGAAGCCCAGCAGCCGCTGCCGCTTCAGGAACCGCCCGGCGAGCAGCCCGAGCACGGAGACCGCGCCCGCGAGGCCGGCCACGATTTCGGCGACGGTGTAGAGGGTGCCGGAGCCCGACACCCGCTGGAGCAGCACGACCGCCCAGAGGGCGCTGCTCGCGACGGCCAGCGGCAGGACCCAGCCCCACTTCGCCGCCGAGCCCTCACGGAACGCCCGGTACAGCATCACGCCGCCGATGCCGGCCAGGGCCGCGATGCCCGGGGCCATGGCGGTGACGTAGTACGGGTGGAAGGTGCCCTCGGCGAGGGCGAAGGTCAGATAGTGCACGACGAACCAGCCGCCCCACAGCATCAGCGCCGCGCGCCTGGCGTCCGTACGAGGAGCCCGCCCGCGCAGCACAAGGCCGCCGACGAGGGCGATCGCGGCGAAGGGGATGAGCCAGGAGATCTGGCCGCCCATGACGTCGTTGAACATGCGGTAGATCGACGCGGTGCCGCCGAAGCTGGCACCGTTGCCGGCCGAGCCGGTGGAGGAACTCGCCCCGAAGATACGGCCGAAGCCGTTGTAGCCGATGACGAGGTCCCAGACGGTGTTGTCGGTCGAGCCGCCGATGTAGGGGCGCGAGGACGCGGGCCACAGGTCGACGACCACCATCCACCAGGCGCTGGAGACGACGAGCGCGACCGTGGCGACGGCGAGGTTGCGGATCCGCCTGCCGAGTGAGGCGTTGGCGGCCCAGAGGTAGACGAGGAAGAAGACCGGCAGGACGACGTACGCCTGCATCATCTTCGTGTTGAACGCGAACCCGATCGCGACCGCCGACCACACCAGCGGCATCAGCCGCCCGCCCCGTACGGCCTTCATCAGCCCGGCCGCGCCGAGGAGCATCAGGAAGACGAGGACCGGGTCCGGGTTGGTGTCACGTGTAATGGCGACGGTGATCGGGGTCAGGGTGAGCGCGAGCGCGGCGATCGTCCCCGCCACCGCCCCGAAGTCCCGCTTGACCATCCGGTACAACAGCGCCACGGATCCCGTGCCCAGCGCGACCATCGGCAGCGCCAACTGCCAGGTCCCGAAGCCGAATACGCGGGCCGAGATGCCCATCACCCACAGCGCGAACGGCGGCTTGTCGACGGTGATGAAGCTGCCCGAGTCCAGCGCGCCGAAGAAGAACGCCTTCCAGCTCTTGGTGCCGCTGTAGACGGCGGCGTTGTAGAAGGTGTTGCCGGTGATGGACGAGATGTTCCAGGCGTACAGGCCGACAGCCAGGACCAGGATCGCCCACAGGGTGGGCCGGGCCCAGCGCGGATCGTCGGGCGGGCCGGTGAAGAGCCTGCGGGTGCGGGCCTTGACACCGCCGTCGGCGGGCGGCCCGGCCCGGTGCGAGTGCTGCCGGACCCCTTCGTCGCGGGTCGGCGGGGCGAGGGTCGTCATGACAGGCACTCCAGGGTGGGAGAGGGATGGCTGGGAGTGGAGCTGTTGGGCTTGGTGGTTCTGCCGGGGCTGCTCATCGGGAGGGGCCTGCCGGGCCCGCTTGGACTGTCGGGCCCGCCTGGCCTGCCGGGCCTGCTCATCGGGAGCTCGCGGCGGCGGGTATGGCCTGGGGTGACTCGGCCGGTGCGTGACCGGCGGTCTCGCGCACCGCGCCGCCCCGCACCCGCGGGAGCCCGACCCTGCGCGGTACGGCGGCGACCCTGGCGCGTCCGGTCACCGTCCGCCTCGCCATCCGCGCCATGCCCTTGAGGTCGTCGACGGCCGTACGCACCAGGTCGACGCGGCTGTCGGGATCGTCGACCCAGTCGACCGGCACCTCGTGGACGCGCAGCCCGTTGCGCTGGGCCAGCACGAGCAGTTCGGTGTCGAAGAACCAGGCGTTGTCCTCGATGTGCGGGGCGAGCGCCCGGAAGACGTCGGTGCGTACGGCCTTGAAACCGCACTGCGCGTCGGAGAAGCGGGCGGCGAGCCCCAGCTTCAGCAGCAGGTTGTAGGACCGCGAGATGAACTCCCGCTTCGGCCCGCGCACCACGTCGGCCTGCCGGTGCAGCCGGCTGCCGATGGCGATGTCGCTGTGACCGGACAGCAGGGGCGCGACGAGCGGCAGGAACGCGTCGAGCCCCGTGGACAGATCGACGTCCATGTACGCGACCACATCCGCCGCCGACCTGCTCCACACGTACTTCAGGGCCCGGCCGCGCCCCTTGGCGTCCAGGCGGACGGCGTGCACATGGGGAAGCCGGTGCGTCAGGCCGACGGCCGCCTGCCACGTGCCGTCCGTACTCGCGTTGTCCGCGACGGTGATCCGGAACGGGAACGGGAAGGAGCTTTCGAGATAGGCGTGGAGACGGTTGACGCTGTCGTCGAGGACGTGAGCCTCGTTGTGAACCGGCACCACGATCTCGACCGACCGCCGCCGGACGCCTCCTGCGTTCGTTTCGTTCATAGCGGCGACCATCCGGTCCTCGTCTGGGGCATCGGTGAGTCCGCGCTGAGGGAAGAATGAGAATCAGGGAACTCACAGGAAGCGCACAGTGCGGTCAGGCGGAACGCCAAGGCTCCGGCGGGAACCGGCGGTTGCGTGCGGCCGTCCGCGTGACCCTGTGCCGCTGTCAGTGGGGCGGCCTACTGTGGTGAGTCGGAGGTTCCTATGACGACCCTGCACGACCGGCCGAACGCCGCGCTCCTCATCATCGACGTCCAGAACGGGGTGGTGGCGGACGCCCATGACCGCGACCGCGTGATCGCGAACATCAACACCCTGGTCGACAAGGCCCGCGCGGAGCAGGTGCCCGTGGTCTGGGTGCAGCACTCCGACGACGAGCTCAAACGGGACAGCGAGAACTGGAGTTACGTGCCGGAGCTGGTGCGCCGCGACACGGAACCCCTCGTCCACAAGAACTACGGCGACTCCTTCGAGGCCACCGAACTGGAAGCGCTGCTCGCCGAGCGCGGCGTTGGCCGGCTGGTCGTCACGGGAGCCCAGACCGACGCGTGCATCCGCTCGACCATCCACGGCGCCTTCGTCCGGGGGTACGACGTGACCCTGGTCGCCGACGCCCACACGACGGAGGACCTCACCGCGTACGGCGCACCGCCTCCGGACCAGGTCATCGCGCACACCAATCTCTACTGGCAGGAGCAGGCGGCGCCCGGACGGACCGGGGGGATTGCGGACGCGGCGGAAGTCGCCTTCTGAGACAGGACATCCGCGACATCCGATCCGCACACTTCCGTTACGACAGGCACCCTTGACAGGGTGCGTACCTTTCGCGACGTTTGAGCCCCTGGGGCAAGGAAGTGGTGGGACGGACGCGCAGGGCGCGTCATGGGGGAGATGGGCGTCATGGGGGAATTGGGGGAGCGGTCGTCTATGCGATCTTCTGATGCGGCAATCACGATCCACAGACCGGAAGAGCTGAGCGCCTCGCTGTGCCAGGACTGGCACCGGGCGATGGACGAGTCACCGGACTACGCCAACCCGTTCCTGGCACCGGAGTTCGCGGCCGGGATCGGCAGACACCGCAGCGGGGCGCGGGTGGCGGTCCTGCACCAGAACGGTGAGGCCGTCGGCTTCTTCCCGTACGAACGCAACGCCTTCGGCGTCGGCCGGGCCATCGGCCTCGGCCTCTCCGACTGCCAGGCCTTGGTGCACCGCCCCGGGGTCACCTGGGACCCCCAGCAACTGCTGAAGGCCTGCGGTCTCTCCGTCTTCGAGTTCGACCACCTCGTCGAGGAGCAGAGACCGTTCGGCAGATACGTCACGGGGACCTTCGCCTCACCGGTCCTCGACCTCAAGGTCGGCGACGGCAGCTACGCGGAATGGCTGCGCGGCGCCTACCCCGGGCTGGCCAAGACGACGCTGAAGAAGGAACGCCGCCTGGGGCGCGACCTGGGCGAGATGCGGTTCGTCTACGACGAGCGCGACCCGAAGATGCTGCACCAACTAATGGAGTGGAAGTCCGCCCAGTACCGCAGGACGGGACGGATGGACCGGTTCGCGCGGCCGTGGATCGTGGACCTGGTGGACCACCTGTTCCACGTCCGCGAGGAGCACTTCACCGGCGTGCTGTCCGTGGTGTACGCCGGTGACCGGCCGGTGGCCGCGCACTTCGGCCCGACCTCGCGCACGGTGTTCGCGGCCTGGTTCACGGCGTACGACCCCGAACTCCGCTACTACTCGCCCGGGTTGATCATGCACCTCCGGATGGCCGAGGCGGCGGGCCGGCAGGGCGTGCGGCTCATGGACATGGGGCGCGGCGACAAGGAGTACAAGGACTGGCTCAAGACCCGCGAGCTGCGCGTCGGCGAAGGGTTCGCGACCCGCCCCAGCCCGGTGGCGGCGGCGCACCGACTGTGGCGCAGGCCGGTGCGCGGCCTGCGGAACACGGTCCTGGCCCACCCCGCGCTGCGGGAACCGGCGGACCGCCTGCTGAAGACGGCCGGCACGCTGCGCACCTCGGGCCGCCCGGGCTCGGCCAGAGCGGAACCCCGCCCACGCTGAGCTAGTTCGTCGTCTCCCCCCACCCCCGTCGGATCACAGGCAAGTGAAACGGAACGGAAGAGGTGACGATGACGACGCCGTACGGATCGCGGCTCGCCGCGACGATGTCACGGAGGCTCGGACGCGAATGCGTCTACACGCCCTCGGCAAGGCTGGCCCTGTACCTGGCGCTGCGACGCTGGTGCCGGCCGGGCGCACGGGTGCTGATGTCGCCGGTGAACGACGACGTGATCCTCTTCGTCGTCCTCGCGGCCGGGCTGCGACCGGTGCAGGCCCCGGTGTCCGCATGGGACGGCAACATCGACCCGGCCGCCGTACCGGAATCGACCTGGCGGAACGTGGACGCCGTCCTCACCACGAACCTGTACGGGATGCCCGACCGGGTCGCCGAACTGCGCCTCCGCTGCGAGGAGTTGGGGATACCCCTGTTCGAGGACGCGGCGCACGCGATCGGCACGCGAGTGGACGGGCAGCCGATCGGGACGTTCGGGAAGGCGGCGGTGTTCAGCCTGTCCAAGCACGCGGCATCGACGTCCGGCGGTTTCCTCGCCGTCGAAGACGCGCGCACCCGACGGGAGTTGGAGACCCTGCGCGACGAACTCCTCGCGCCGCGCCGCCTCCGCGACGACCTCACCGCGACGCTCCGGCCGCTGGCGCGTTCGACCGTACGCGGCCTCCACCTGGTGCGTCCCGTCTGGCGGACGCTGCAGCGCCTCGGGCTGCTGGAGCGCGACGACTACCGCATGGCCCTGCGCGCGCCGCAGCTCGCCGAAAGCGCGCGTGAGGCCCCGAGCCTCGCCGCGTACGAGCCATGGGTACGCGTCGACCTGCACGGCTTCCGGTCCCGCCACGGAGCCCTGGTGCGCGGGCAGTTGGAGCTGCGGATGGCGGCTCTCGACGGCAACCTGAGCCGACGCGAGGCCGGTGTCTCGCTCCTCGCCGACACCCGCTGGGCCTCCCCGGCACTCCGCGAACGGGTGGCGGACCACGGCCCTCTCCCGCTCTTCCGGGTTCCACTCCTGGTGCACGACCGCGACGCCCTCATAGACCGTCTGGTGAGTCACGGCGTGGTCACCGGATACGTCTACGACCCGCCGCTCGACGACTACGCGGGCGCGGAGTTCGTCGAACCGTCCCCCGACCCGTCGGCCGCCCGCTGGTTCGCCTCCCACGTGCTCCCGGCCGACCCACTCGTGGCCCGCAAGATCACCACGGCCCTGACCGAGGAACGGACGACCCCCGCGTCCTGGCAGGCCCAGCCCCAGCCCCAGGCCCAGCCCCAGGCCGAGCGGGCGGACGCCGACTGAGCTGCCCTGCCGCCCTCCCGTCCATCGTCACCCCTTTCACAGTGGGAACACAGGGGACGTGAAGAGGGGGCACAGTCGCGCACGGTCGGATCGGTACCCAGAAGTCTCGACCGACCCATCGGCCGTACTTTTGCCCACCGCGCAATCGGGTAGTCGAGCACTTCTACGGTTTGTGGACCTACAGGTTGCTGAGTACACCGAATTGTTCCGGGCGACGCAGTGGGCAGGCGGAAGGCGATCCTCTTCATGGGCAGGGCACCGAGCGGGCAAGTGACGACCGGAGACCGGGAAGGGGAGGTGAAGGAGGATTCCCCGGGGCGTTCACCTGGCCATTCACCTGCGCCGGAGTCCTCCAGAAGATGGACTTCGGCTTCGGGCAGGGGCTTTCCGTCGGCGGCCGCGCGCAGCGGCCGGGTGGGCGGGCTGGACGGCCTGCGGACCCTGGCGGTGCTGATGGTCATCGTCTACCACGTGGAGTCGGGCCTGCTGCCGGGCGGCTCCGTCGCGGTGGACGTGTTCTTCACCATCAGCGGCTTCGTCATCACCCGGCTGCTGCTCGCCGAGTACGCCCGCACGGGCGGCCTCGACCTCCTGGGCTTCTACCGGCGCCGCTGGCTGCGACTGGTCCCCGCCCTGCTCGTGGTCTGCGCGGTGTGCGCGGTGCTGGAGCTCACCACCTCGCTGTGGTCCTTCGACAGCTCGTGGGAGGCCGCCGGACTGGCCGCGCTGTTCGTGGTGAACATCGTGCGGGCCGCGCAGCCCGGGACCTACTCCGACCTGACCGGGCCGCTGGGCCACACCTGGTCGCTCGGCGTCGAGGAGCAGTTCTACTTCCTTTGGCCGCTCCTGCTCCTGGTCCTGCTGAGGTGGCTGCGCGCCCGTACGGTGCTGATCTGCACGGCGGTTGTGTGCGTGCTCCCAGTGCTGTGGCGGTGGGTGCTGTGGAACCCCGAGGCGGCCCACCGCATCTACAACGGCACGGACACCCGCGCCGACCAGCTGCTCGCCGGCGCCCTCGTCGCGGTGGTCCTGGCCCGGCTGCGCGCGGACGATCCCCGGCTGCGAAGGCTGCGTACGTGGGCCGGACGGCTGGCCTGGCCCGCCTTCGGCACGCTGCTGCTGATCGCCTGCTTCGTGCCGATCACCGGACATGCGGGCTGGTGGACGCCGGTCTGGTACACCGTCGGATTCCTGGCGGTGGCGGTGGTGTCCGCCACGCTGGTGGCGGGGCTCGAACTGCGACCGGACGGACGGCTGTCCCGGCTGCTGGCGGTGGCACCGCTCGCCTGGGTCGGCCGCAACCTCAGCTACGGGATGTATCTGTGGCACTACCCGGTCGTGCGGCTGCTCGCCTCCCTCGGCGTGGAGCAGGGGCGACTGGCGGCGACGCTGGTGCTGACCGTCGTCATGGCCCTGCTGTCGTACGTCCTGGTCGAGGAGCCGCTGATGCGCCGCGGCAGGAAGAGCCGCCCGAAGGCCGCACAGCCTCAGACCCGCTGATTCTGGTCCTGGTCCTGGTCCTGTTTCGGGTTCTGACGTGATCGCGCGTCGTGTGCGCTGGCGTCGACGAGGGCCCGGTCGACGCCTTCCAAGTCGGCGATTCCAGGGGGAAGCGTGTCGATGTCCGGCCTGGCCCGAAGGCCGTCGATGAGGATGGCGAGGTAGCGGCGCCAGGCATCGGATCCCGCGTCGAACTCGCTGACCGCGGCGGTCATCAATTGCAGGACCGGGAAGTCGGACGGGACCACATCGGCGCGGAGCTTGCCCTGCTCCTGGGCCCGCGCCAGCAGCCGCTGCACGGCGGGATTCAAGCGCCCGTGTATCTGTGCCTGGCGGGCCGGTCCGTTCCCGGTGCCCAGCATGACCTCGCGCAGGCCCCGGTCGAAGGACTGGACTTCGCAGACCTGCTGCAGGCAGCGCGTCAGCCCCAGCCAGGCATCCTCCTCGGCCAGTGCCTCGGTGAGGTAGCGGTCGACGGTGTCGACCATGTCGCCGAAGAGCGCGTCGACGAGCTCCTCCTTGTTGGCGAAGCGCCGGTACACCGTGCCGACGCCCAGATGCGCGTGATGGGCGACGTCATTGAGCGTCGCGGCGACCCCGCGATCGCGGAAGACCTCCCGTGCCGCCGCCAGGATCAGCCGGCGGTTGCGCTCCGCGTCCCTGCGCAGGGGCGGCTGCCGGGGCTTGTCGGCGGTCATGGCTTCGCTCCGTGGCAGCGGGCAGTGGGAGATCGGGCTGACTCATGGTAGCCGCGCACCCGAGTGAGACATGTTCACCGCAGGGCAGTAAGTGGATGCTATCTATCCACTTAGTTGCTAGACTTCGAGCGAACCGGATACCTGATATCCGTTTCCTTGGATGCACATTGAATACACGGAAGGAGCGAGTCATGGCCATGCGGAGCCGCCTCGCCATCACTGTCACTGTCCCCGGAGCCGTTGTCCTGGGGCTGCTGCTCACCGCCTGTTCCTCGGGTTCGAGCAGCGCCGGATCCAGCTCTTCCTCGCCGGCGCTCGGCGCCTGCCCCCGGGAATCCACGCCGACCGCGGCCCCCGAGGGCGGTGGAACATCGGCGGGAGCGGCGATCCAGCTCTCCAAGACGGTGAAGGCCACGGACACCAGCACCAGCACGGTCATCGATCCGACGGGACCGCAGATCCAGTGCGGGCAGGCAGACCTTTCGATCCGCAAGGACATCGTCTACTCCTCGCCGACCACGGGCGGGAAGAAGACCGACCTCAAGCTGGACCTCCAGGTGCCGAAGGGCTCCGAGGCGAAGCCCCTGGTCGTGTACATCACCGGCGGCGGCTTCGTCACGGACGACAAGACGGCGAACCTCGCGCAGCGCACCTATGTCGCCGAGCAGGGCTACGCCGTGGCGAGCATCGAATACCGCACGATCGGCAACGGCGCGACCTACAGGGACGGGGTCGCCGACGTGAAGTCGGCCATCCGCTATCTCCGCGCGCACGCCGACGAGTACGGCATCGACGGCACCAAGGTCGCCGTCTGGGGCCAGTCCGCGGGCGGATACCTCGCGGCCATGGCGGGCACCACCAACGGCGACAAGCAGTTCGACATCGGTGACAACCTGGACCAGAGCAGCGAAGTGCAGGCCGTCGTCGACGAGTTCGGGGCGGGTGACCTGTCGAAGATCGCCGACGACCTCGACGTGGCGACGCAGAAGGCGTACAACGCCCCGGGCAGCTTCGTCAACGCCTACGTCTTCGGGCCGGGCTCCAAGAAGACAGTCACCAGTGACGCGGCGGCCAACGCGGCCGCGAACCCGGCGAGTTACAGCAACTCCAAGACCGCGCCGTTCATCCTGCTCCAGGGCGACAACGACCACATCATCTCCCCCGGCCAGTCGCTCATCCTCGCCGACGCCCTCAAGGCCAAGGGCGTCGACGCGACCAGGTACGTGGTCAAGGGCGCCGACCATGGCGACATGTCCTTCCTCGGCGACCCCGAGGCGGGCATCCCCTGGTCCACCCAGAAGGTCATGGGCACCATCACCGGCTTCCTGGACGAGCGGATCGGCGGCTGACCTCCGGCCGGCGGGGCGCCGCGGTTCAGCGGCTGCCGGTGCCGCTGCTCCGGCCCACCGGTACGCGCATCAGGTCCTCGCCCAGGATCATCCGGCCACCGAAGTCGGCGCGGCGGGCACTGTCGCGCAGGAGCCGGCGCCAGGTGGCGTCCGGGGTGGCGGCCGGATTTCCGGGGCTGAGGTGGGTGGCGACCAGTGTCTTCACCCCGGACTCGGCGGCGATCCGCCCGAGTTCGGACACGTCGGTGTGCGTGGCCAGGATGTGGTCGATGAGGTACTGCGGCAGGCCGAGGGCCGCGAGCCCGTCGGGGTGGAGGGCCTCGTGCACCAGGACGTCGGCGCCCCGGGCGAGCCCGATGACGTTCGGCGTCGGGGTCGTGTCGCCGGAGAAGACGACGCTGCCGTGGTCGGTGTCGAAGCGGTACGCGTAGGCGGGGTAGACCGCGCCGTGCGGGACCAGCACGGCGGTGACCTTCACATCGTCGTTCTCCATGACCGTGAAGGGCGCCATCACGGGGACGGTGTTCGCGGCGGAGGCGCCGGTGCCCGCCGGCGGAAGCACGTCGTGCACCCGTAGCAGGGAAGCCGGGTCGATGCCGATGTGCTCGGTCATGAAGAAGGTGGGGGCGGCGGCGTACGCCTGTCCCGCCAGCCTCGTCATGTCGACGGTGCCGGGAACGGGCCCGGGGGCTCCGGCGACGGTCGAAGCGATGCCCGCCGGCCCGGGGCCGTACACGTCGATCGGACTCCGGAAGCCCTGCGTGCCCGAAGCACCGGCCGCGAGCATCGGGAAGGCGTAGTAGTCGACTACATGGTCGGCGTGCAGGTGGGTGAGGAAGACGGCCGCCAGCGAGGGCATCGACAGCCCGGCACGCATGTACTGGCTCACCGCGCCCCGCCCGCAATCGACCACGTACGTCCGGCCGTTGACCACCAGCGCCTGCGAGATCCCGTACCGGGCCGCGA
Organism: Streptomyces sp. NBC_00038; assembly: GCF_026343635.1. Lineage (NCBI taxonomy): Bacteria > Bacillati > Actinomycetota > Actinomycetes > Kitasatosporales > Streptomycetaceae > Streptomyces > Streptomyces sp. NBC_00038. The sequence continues at coordinate 4,642,362 of NZ_JAPELQ010000001.1, read as the reverse complement.
GCGGCGGCGGCCCGGAGTTGGTGCCGAGGAGGGTGAGCGACAGCCTCGTGTCGGAGGAGGTGTCCGAGGTCGCAGCCGCGGCTGCCTCCCCGCTCAGCAGCGGCACGGTGACGGCCGCCGCGGACGCGGCCACCACGCCGAGCAGGGTCCTACGAGATGTCGATGTCGACGCCGATGTCGATGCCGACGCGCCTGTGCACTCGTTCGAGGATTCACACATGAGGTATTTGCTCCTTCGCGGCTCCTGGTACGCGGAGCCACCCTCACCAGGACGCGAGCGCCTGTCCACAGCCCGGCCCGAACTCGGGCTTCGCGGCACGCACCTTGAGATTGCGCACCGCGAACGGCCTGCCCGGGGAGGGGGATGCCGGGGCTGAGTCCGGGTGGGGCGTCCCGAAGTCCTCAGGCCGGGACGCCTGTCACGCCGCCCGGTCCAGCGCACTGAGAATCAGGGCTTCGAGCTGCTGTGCGACCTGGTCCAGGGGCTTCATGCTGCGCTTGGCACGGCACATGGCGATGGCGCCTTCGACGGATGCCACGATGAGGGTCGCGAGCCCGGGAGCCCGGTCGGCTGCGGCGCCGTGCTCGCGCAGCGCCTCGGTGAGCAACTCCTCCCAGCGGTCGAATGCCTCGGCCGCGGCGACGAGAGCGGGCGGGGTCTCGTCGGCAGGCGGCTCCTCGACGGCGACGGCCAGCACGGGGCAGCCGGCGCGGAAGTCGCTCGCGAGGACGATGCCGCGCCACAGTGCGAGGAAGGCGTGCAGCCCGGCGACCGGGCCCGCGTCCAGCTCCTTGCGCAGGATGCGGGCGACTGCCGCATCCGCGTACCGCACCGCCTCGGTGGCCAGCTGCTGCTTGCCCTCGGGGAAGTAGTGGTACGTCGAGCCGAGCGGTGCTTTGGCGTGTTTGGCCAGGTCACGGATGCTGGTGCCGTTCAGGCCGCGCCTGCTGATCATGTCGGCGGCACCGGCCACGATGCGCTCGCGCGACGGCGCGCTGGGTCTGGTCAAGGCCGTGCTCTCCTCTGGCTATAACGCTCGTCATAGTCTAGCGTGACCTCCCGTTATAACGACCGTTATAGAGCGGCTGTGTGAACAGCCCAAGGGGACGAGGGAGACTCCGTCATGCCGATGATCCGGCTCACCGTTCCGGCCGGTTCGCTCACCGAAGGGGGACGCGAGAGCGTCCAGAGCGACCTGGCCGCCGTACTGCTGCGCTGGGAGGGAGCGCCCGACACGGCGTTCTTCCGAGCCCAGGCGTGGAGCTACCTGATCGAGCTGCCCGAAGGGGCGGGGACCACCGCCGAGGACGACGAGCCGCGCTTCCTGGTGGACGTCACCGTTCCGCAGGGCGCCCTGTCCGACCGCCGCAAGGCGGGCTTGGCCGAGGACGTGACGAAGACCGTGCTCGACGCCGCCGGACTCTCCCCGAACGACGCGCTGAGGGTGTGGGTGCTGGTGCACGAGCAGCCTGAGGGCACTTGGGGCGCCGGCGGCTCGGTCATCCGCTACGCCGACCTGGTGGCACTGGCGAAGGGGCCCCGAGCCGATGCGTGAACTGACCTACGTCGCGAAGCGCACCGTCGAGTGGCGCGAGGCGCCCGACCCCAAGCTCCAGTCGGACCAGGAGGCGATCGTCGCCCCGGTCGCGGCCACCTCCTGCGACGTGGACTCGATGATCCTGGCGGGCCACGGCTTCATCGACCCTCCCTTCGCCCTCGGCCATGAATGCGTGGCCAGGGTCGTCGAGACCGGCGACGCGGTGACCGCCGCAGCCCCCGGCGACCTGGTGGTCGTCCCCTGGTCCATCAACTGCGGCACCTGCGACAACTGCCGCGCCGGACTCACCGCCCACTGCACGGCCGTACCGCACATGGCCATGTACGGCGCACCGATCGGCGGAAGCTGGGGCGGTCTCTTCTCCGACCTGGTCCGCGTGCCCTTCGCGGACGCCATGCTCGTACCCCTGCCCGCGGGCCTCGACCCGGTCGCCATGGCCTCGGCCAGCGACAATTGGTCCCTGTCCTGGCGCCTGGTCGCACCCCATCTGAAGAACAGGCCCGGGGCCCGGGTCCTGGTCGTCGCCCGCGGCAGCATCGGCCTGTATGTGTGCGACATCGCCCGCGCACTCGGCGCCTCCGACGTCCTGTACGTCGACCCGGACCCCGAACACCGCCGGATCGCCGAGAGCTACGGCGCCCGTACGGCCGAGGCGATCGAGCCCGTACGCCATGGCTTCGACCTCGCCGTCGAGGCCACCGGCCGCGTCGACCAGCTCGCTCTCACCGTCAAGTCCCTTGCCCCGGAAGGGATCTGCGAGTCCGCCGGCAACCACTTCCGCCCCGGCGAACTGCCCCTGCTCGACATGTACCTCACCGGCGTCACGCTGCGCATCGCCCGCGACAACGTCCGCGCCCACATCCCCGACGCCCTCGACCTCGCCCGCTCCGGCCGGGTCGACCCCGCCCGGGTCGTCTCCCACGTCCTCGACTGGGAGCAACTCCCCGACGCACTACCCGAGAACCACCTCAAGCCCGTCTTCGTCCGCACCGACGGCTGACGGCGCGATCGAAAGATCTTGGACGGCATGTCATGAGAACGCCGTGCCCGTACCTCTCTTCTGTGAACGGCCACCGCGCCTCCCGGGCGCCAATGGCCCACATCGCAAGGGAGGTTGGACGGTGGAGCTCACTGCTGCACTCTTGTCCGTGGTCGCCCCTCTGGCCCCTGCAATCAAGGGCTGGCTCGACAGCGTGGCACGTCGCAACCGGTCCTTGGCCCGGGCCGAGATCATCCGGGCCCGGTCGGCAGGTCCGAGCGACTCGTCGGACGGGCACCGGAACCGGGAGGAAGGCAATGGCTGAGCGGGAGGCGGTGACCGCTGAGGCCTTGGGCGCTCTGTACGAGAAGTACCGGGGCAGTCTGACGGCGACCGCTCGGCAGGCGCTCCTTGCTCGCGGCGTGCCGGAGTCGGTTGTCTCGGCCGAGGACATCGTGCAGAGCGCCTTCGCCACGGCCCTGCGCAATCCGGCATCCATCGAGCATCCGATCAGCTACCTGCGTGTGGTGATCCGCACCGAGGTGGCCAACCGGGCCCGAAAGCAGGCTGATCACAGGCGAATCGAAGCCCATCGTGCGGCCGACCCTTTGCGCTTCGACCCAGTGGAGTGCGCGGACTTCTCCGCATTGGTCGCCAACCGCTGTGCCATCGAGCAGGCCCTGGCCGGGCTGTCTCTCGCGCAGCGCACTTCGGTATGGGTGACGAAAGCGCTGGACTGTACCCAGGGCGAGGCTGCGACCCTCATGGGCAGAGCCCCGGGCACGGTCGCCACCCACGTCTCCCGCGGCATGGGTCTGCTGCGGGCGAGCCTCGGCCCCGCCGTGGTTGCCGCCATCGTGTGTGTGGCGAGCCGTCTCATCGGCGGTCGGCTGCAACGCACTGATCCGGCGCGGGAACCCGGTGAGGGGGCGGGTACATCGCCCACTCGGTGGTGGTACGAGGGACGGGCCGTGCTGGCTGCGCTGTACGGGCGTTGGCCTGAGGTCGCTGTGCTGTCGGGCCTGGCTGCGTGCGGCATCCTCTGGTGGGTCTGGAGGCGCTGCCCGGCCATAGGGTCCGGGACGTTTCTCGACAGGTGGCTGAGCGTACGGAGAACGAGGCGGGTGTGGCTGAGCGCTACGAGCGGCCTCGGACTGTCCTTCATCGCGCGCAGCATCACCCGCGACGTCATCGTCTTCACGGCGCCGAGCGACTCCGATTCCGATGCCATATCGAAGGGTATGGAACGGGTCTCCCTCCATATGGAGCGAAAGCTCGGCCGTGTTGTACGCCTGGAGTTGTCCGGCGGGCCTCCCCGTAAGCAGCCCTTCACTCCCAACACCCGCCTGCAAGACCTGCTCAGCCTGGCCGGCTGGTCCAGGGGCGAACTCGCCAGACTGGTGAACCGGCAGGCGGCTGCCATGGGGCGCCCACAGCTGTCGACCGACACCTCGCGGGTGCGGCGGTGGATCGACATGGGAGAGATCCCGCGCGATCCCGTACCGCGGGCGCTGGCGGCCCTGTTCACCGAGCGTCTCGGCCGCGTCGTGACCATCGAGGACCTCGGGCTGGTCAGACGCGGGCGCTCGGGGAAACGGCAAGGCGGCGCGAGTGCGGAGTATCCCGGAGGTGTGCCGTGGGCCCCCGAGCGGACTGCTGCGGTCCTCACCGAATTCACGGGAACGGACCTCGTGCTCAACCGACGCGGCTCGGTGGTCGCGGGTGCCTCGTTCGCCGCGGGAACCGCACATCGCACAACCCGGGAAGCCCTCAAGATCCTGGAAGTTGTCACGCGTGCACCGCATGGGGTGGCGTCTCGGGCACAGATCGCCCGCTCCCTGAGGACGTTCGGCACGGTCGAGTCAGCAACCCTGTCGATGCTGATCCGCCAGGGCTACCTCCAACAACTCCCGGACAACAGGTACGCCGCCGGCGGGCAGGACTTGGGCAGACTCGCCATCGGCCGAGACTCCGGAAGGCCATTGCCCATGGCGCCGTTGAGTCCGCACAGCATGCGCCCGCTCACCCGTCGTATGGAACGAGTGGCAGGAGGGGGCGGCGGCCGCCGGGGCGGCTGAGGAGTCCTCGTGATGTGGTCTCTCCCCCGGCTGGGGGAGAGGGTTCCCTCGCGCGCGGGATCTCCCCGTGCCGTCGGCCGAATGTACTGAGGCAATCGGCACCGGAAAGGAATCGCATGCGCACCCTCACGAGCCTCACGAGACGACGTCTGCTCACCACTGCCGTATCGGCGGCCTCGGCCGCGGGCCTGGCCGCCGTGCCCGCGCGGGCCGCGGACCGGGCGCGTGCGGGGGCCGATGACGTGGTGGACGCCCTGCGGGCGCTTCCGGGCCTGCGGGTCATCGAGGAACGGCCGGGAGCCGAGCCCGGATACCGCTTCTTCGTGCTCGGCCTGCGCCAACCGGTCGACCACGACGACCCCGGGGCCGGGACCTTCGAGCAGCGCCTCACCCTGCTCCATACCGCCACCGACCGACCCACCGTCCTGTTCAGCACCGGATACGAAGTGCCGCTCATTCCACGGCGGACCGAACCGGCCGTCCTCCTCGGCGGTAACCAACTCGGCGTCGAGCACCGCTTCTTCGGCACCTCGCGTCCGGCATCCCTCGACCTCACTCACCTGACGATCCGCCAGGCCGCCGATGACCACCACCGCGTGGTCCGCCTCTTCCGCCGGCTGTACCCCGGCGCGTGGATCTCCACCGGCGGCAGCAAGGGCGGCATGGCCAGCGTGTACCACCGCCGCTTCCACCCCCACGACGTGGACGGCACCGTCGCCTACTCCGCCCCGAACAACGTCGACGACCGCGAGGACTCCGCCTACGTGCGATTCCTGGAGCACGTGGGCACCGCCCCCGCCCGCGACGCCCTGAAGAAGGCACAGCGACAGATGCTGCTGCGCCGCGCAGACATGGTCGCCCGCTACGAGGCCTGGGCGGCCGCCACCGGTGACACCTTCCGGATCGTCGGCAGTGCCGACAAGGCACTGGAGATCGCCGTCCTGCGGGTGCCGTTCATGTTCTGGCAGAACCGCACAGCTGCGGACGCCACTGCGATCCCCGGCCCGGACGCCTCCACCGACGCGCTGTACGCATGGCTGGAAGAGACGGCCGCCCTGCCCGTCTACGCAGACTCCACGGCCCGGGACTTCATCCCCTACTGGTATCAACTCGGCACACAAATGGGCTACTTGGACGTTCCCACCCGCCATCTGGACGGACTCCTGAAGTACCCGGACGCCATCGAACCCCGCAGTTTCGTGCCGCCCGACGTCCCGATGCACTTCGACGCCGAGGCCATGCCCGACATCGACCGCTGGGTGCGTCGGCGCGGCGGCCAACTGCTCTTCGTCAACGGCACCCAGGACCCGTCCGTCGCCGAACCCTTCAGGCCCGGCCCTCGCGACGCCCGCACGCTGTGGGTACAGGGCGGCAACCACCACGTCACGATCGCGGACCTGGCCCCCGCCGACCGCACGGAGGCTGTCGCAACGCTTCACCGGTGGTCGTACTGTGGACTCGCTGAATATGGCCTGGCACAGTCTTCGTGTGACGATCGAGATATGGGTAGCGATCATTTCGGGAGCTGTGGCGTTGACCAGCGCAACAGTTGGAACCTATAGCGCAGTCCTGTCGGCACGAATCCAACGCGAGATGGAGGTGCGCCGCCACCTCGTAAGAAAAGAAGAAGAAATAGAAAACGTCATGAGTCGGTTCAGGGAACCTTTCCTGCGAGCCGCCTTCGAACTGCAGACTCGCATTCACAACATTGCAGATACTGATTTCGTGCCGCGCGTGTCCGGCGACGGTAGCCACGCGGAACCAGGGTATGTCCGCTCCAGCACGCTGTTCAGATTGGCCCAGTATTTCGGATGGGTCGAAATTCTGCGAAAAAGTGTTCAATTCTTAGACCTGGGAGACCAGGAGCGGACCAGACAGCTGTCGGAAAAACTGGACCGCATCGGTCTGGCTTTTGCTGAAACCACTTCGTATCCCGAGAATGCCGCATTCCGACTCTACCGTGATGAGCAGCGAGCACTCGGTGAGCTGATGATAGAGCGAACCCCCGGTGCCGCTCGCGAGCTTCAGTGCATGAACTACGTTCAATTCGTGGAAGAGCTGGAGAGCAACCCAACCTTTTCTCGATGGTTCGGCCGCCTGAGTGACGAAATCGATCGACTTGCCGATGCGCCACCCGGATACCTGGACAGAATGGTGAAAGTCAAGGACGAATTGTCCACTCTCCTTGCTTTCCTTGACCCGGACGGTGTCAGATTTCCGTCGATCCATCCGGGGGATTCGTTGAGGAATTAACACCACGGCAGCCCGCCGACGCCGGCCTGGCCGGGCGGATACCTACGTCTGTGGGATGCCCACGAGGCAAGCGGTGTCCGGCTCACCGGCGGCTCGCCGGGCCCGCCGTGCCGTGCCGGGGCGGCGTGCGGGGATACCGTCGGCGCCATGGACGGTGATCGCCGAGGGTGGCGCCAGTGTTTGCTCGGCGGGGCCGTGTTCGCCGTGTGCATGGCCGGCACCACGCTGCCGACCCCTCTCTACGGCCTCTACCAGGAGAAGTTCGGCTTCTCCGAGCTGACGGTCACCGTCGTGTACGCCGTGTACGCCTTCGGGGTCATCGGCGTGCTGCTGCTGGCGGGCAACGCGTCGGACGCCGTGGGCCGGCGTCAAGTGCTGCTGTGGGGCCTGGGATTCGCGGCGGCCAGCGCCGTCTGCTTCCTGTGCGCCACCGGGCTGGGCTGGCTGTACGCGGGGAGGCTGCTGTCGGGACTGTCCGCAGGCCTGTTCACCGGTGCTGCCACGGCGTACGTGATGGAACTGGCACCGCACGGCGGAACCTCCCGGGCCACGTTCGTGGCGACGGCCGCCAACATGGGCGGGCTGGGCTGCGGTCCGCTGCTCGCCGGCCTGCTCGCGCAGTACGCTCCCTGGCCGCTGTACCTGCCGTTCGTCGTACACCTCGCCCTGGTGGCCTGCTCGGCCACCGTCCTGCTGTGGCTCCCGGAGACCGTACGGGAGCGGCGTCCGCTGAGCACCGTACGGCCGCAGCGGCCCGGCCTGCCCCCGCAGGTGCGGGCGGTGTTCGGACCGGCGGCGATCGCTTCGTTCGTGGGGTTCGCACTGTTCGGGGTGTTCACATCGGTCAGCCCGGCGTTCCTCGCGGAGTCCCTGGACGTGCACAACCACGCCGTGAGCGGCCTGGTCGTCGCACTGGCCTTCTTCGCCTCGACCGCAGGCCAACTGGCCGTCGGCTGGGTCGGGGTGGAGCGATCGCTGCCACTGGGCTGCGCCGCACTCCTCGCCGGACTGGCACTGCTCGCGGGCGCGCTGCGGTGGGACCTGCTGCTCCTGGTGGTACTGAGCGCGATCGTCGGCGGCTGCGGCCAGGGGCTGGCATTCCGCGGGGCGCTGTCCGCAGTGGCCGAGGCGTCTCCCGCGGACCGGCGCGCGGCGGTCATCTCGACGCTGTTCGTGGTGGCTTACGCGGGCATCTCGGTACCGGTGATCGGAGTGGGGCTACTGTCGGGCCCGATCGGCCTGGAGGGCGCGGGGCTGGTGTTCATCGCGTGCATGGCCGTGCTGGTCTCGACAGCGGCTGTCTACCTGCTCCGGCGGCCGGTGCCGACGAGGACGTGAAGGCGTACGGACGCGTCAGTGCACCTCGGGCAACCCGGACGCGCGGGGGTGTGGCTTTCAGAAGTCCCACTCCGCCGCCCCGCCGGTCACATCCACAGCACGCCCTCGTCCTCGTGTTCGCGCACGCGGAACGCGATCATCCGGCGCAGCAGCTCGCCCGGCACGGGCCGGTCGTACGGGAGCTTGACCGAGCCCTTGCCGGTGCCGAAGTCGGCGAGGTCGACGTCGAAGGCCTCGCGCGTGCTGGGCGTGAACACGACGTTCGCGTGCTTCGCATGACCACTGACCATGAACAGGATCGTCCCGGACGGGTGAACCCACGCGGGATGACCCCACTTGATCGCCTCGCTCGCCGCGGGCACCGCGTCGAGGGCCAGCGCCCGTACCTGCGCAAGCACCTCGCGGCCCGGCTCCGCGAAGCGGTCGATGTACTCATCGATCGTCTGCGGTTTTCCCATGGCGGCAGTGTGGCACTGCCCACTTTTCATGGCACGGCAGGGGACACGCAGTCCTCAGTCGGAGCTTGTCGTGGTCGTCCGAGGGACTGGAGACGCGCGTCCCTCTGCTGGCCCACCAACTCGTGGAGTCGAGCGCCGTTGTGTGTCAAGGCCGGTTGGAACGAGGACCACCCTGGCGTGATGGAGGGTCGAGCGGCTGCGAACAGAGCTCGTAGCCGTTCGCGTGCGCTACCCGGCGAGGCGGGCGCGGACTCCGAGCGCGACGGCGGGCGGGTCTTGCCGGTGCCCGGCGGTCCGAGCAGGATCACGCCCTCGCGGGCGTGGATGGGGTCGAGCTGTCCGAGGTGCTCGACGGGTCCATCCACATGACCTGCCAGCCGTGGCCGTCGAGGTCGTAGAAGCTGCGTGAGTACATGAAGCCGTGGTCCTCGGGGCCATCCGCCTCGGAGCCGCCCGCGGCGAGCGCCGCCTCAGCGACCGTGTCGACCTCGTCGCGGGCCGACACGCTGAAGCAGTAGAGCGCCAGCGTGTGCGTGGTGGGATCGGCCATCGGCAGCTTCGCGAACTGCGCGAACGTCTCGTGGCTGAGCAGCATGACGGAGGCTTGCTCGCCGACGAGCATGCACGCGGCGGTCTCGTCGGTGAACATCGGGTTGTAGCTGAACCCGAGCCGCGCGAAGAACGCCTTGCTGCGCTCGATGTCCGCCACGGGGATGTTCACGAACAGCATGCGCCCGGCGTGTGCGGGAGTGGTCATGGTGGGTCTCCAGTCCGAGGTTCGACGGTGTACGACGGAGTAGACCGGCCCAGTCTGCAGAACTCATCGGTGGATTTCGGAACTCGCAGCGACCGACAGACCGAAGCCGGAATGGGAGCTCCCCGCGCACACCACTTCGGGCCCGCAGTCGCGAACGACGCCCTCTCTCCCGGTGTCGGCCGATCCCCTGCCGGAGCCGTCGTTCTGGCCGTTGCTTGCCCCTCTGGGACTATGCGCAGGGCGGGCCAGTTGCCTCTGTGGGGCTTGAACTCATGTGCACAGCCTGGGAGTTCGGCTCTTTGGCGCTGCGCAAGGGGCAGGCGGAGCACAGGTCGAGCGGTGCGCCACGTCACTGGATGGCAGGTGACGCAGTGCCGCCCCGGATCGCCTGATCGTCGAGACCGCAGGCGCCCCGGGCATGGCGACGTCCCACACGGCTCTAGGCTGCACGACGTGATCGCCAACCATGCTCCTGCCTGTTCCTGTTGCGGAACACCCACTCTGGACGAGAAGCGAATAGATGTCCGGTTCGGGCTGCCCGATGTTGCTCTGGCGGTGGGCGAGGACTCCCGGCACGAAGTCGGCGTCGGCGCTCTTCTCCGGGTCGACGGTGTCGGCTGCTTCATGCGCTGTCTGCTGCCGGTCCGACTCACCGACGACATCGAGCTCGTATTCGGTACCTGGCTGGAGATCAGCGACGCCGAGCTGGATCGCGCCCACACCATTTGGAAGGACCCTGCCTACGCGGACTTGACCCTCCGTGGGGCGCTGGCCAATTCCATCAAACCCTGGGGCGACGGACTGCTCGGCGCAACGGCCACCGTCGAGGTCCGCAACCCTGACGAGATTCCGTACGTCGTCACCAGCGACCAGCACCTCCTCGCGCACGTCCTGGCAGGAACCTGGGACCGGCACGACGTCCTGAGTTGCCTGGGCCATCCGTTGCCCGTGGCCGTGCGTACGCACCTGGACGAGCACTGGTCCATCGAACGAACCGCCGGCCTGGCGGCGCGGGTCGTAGAAGGCACCTCACAGTTCGCAGCGCCGGACCGTAACGTGCAGGCCGATCTGTTCTCCGGCAGCGCCGGCGACAGCCCAGAGGAATTCCTCGCCTCGCTACTGGTCGGCGCACCCACAGTGCCGTCCGAACAACAGCTCACGGAACAGATCCCGGACGGAGTGCGGCACGCTTTCTGGCTCACCTCGGGCTCGCAGAGCCACGAGCGGCACGAGCTGTACGGATTCACCGTCCACAACAGCGGCACTGGCGCCGGGGTCTACTGCACGTGGGATGCGCCGGAGGACCTCCCATGGGCCCAGCACGTCTGGCGCTCGCTGCACCGAGGCGCAGAGGACGAGACCAGAACGACCGACAGAGGCTGACACAACGAGTGGAACCGTCGCCACTTGATCCGGCTCATGCCGCCCTGTATCGGGCCGTCCGCTCACGCATCGCCCACGCGCTGCCGGCTGCTGAGCAGCGCGCGGGTCAGATCGGGCCGAGGTCGATCTCCACAGGGAACGGGGCCGCTGCCTTGAGGACGCCGGTGAACACGTCTCCGTCCCGGTAGGTCTTCGTCGCGGGGTCGAGAACGTAGGTGTACACGAGAGGAACGCCTGTCGCGGCCTGCTCGATCCGCCAGTAGAAGCCGATGCCTGCCTTCGCGTACTGGTCGACCTTCACGATCCGGTCGGTGGTCTCCGAGCTTGGCGACACCACCTCCGTCGAAGCCTGTGTCGGCGTTCCACTCCGGGCCCGCGGTGGCATCCAGGGTGTTCGCCAGAATCCGGGCCAGCCGGTTGTGCCACTTGGACGCCCTCGAACTGACGACGACCATCCCGTCCACGACCTCGATGCCGGCGCACTGCTCCTCGGACCAGGACTCGTACTCCTCGGCAGTGATCTGCTCATGCATCACCCGGTGGCCCACCCCGGAGAGCGCGGCAACGGCCCGCCCGGCGAGTCCCGGCACAACGGCCGAGAGGACGCCGCCACCTCACTGATGTCCTCGAAGTGCTGGTGTGCGCGGCGCCGGTCGCATCGGTGAGCGCTGCACCACCCGGCGACGTGATCGTCGCGGAACCCTGGGCGGCAGGACGCACCGAACGCCGAACGGCGATTGGATTCGACGGCTCTGGCGTGAACGGATCGGGCACACGGGCCGTATGCATATCCGATCGAGGTGCGTATCCGGACGAATTGCTCGATCTTCATGGGTTAGTGCGCACGGCCGCGAGTGCAGCGGCCACGGGGGATGCGAGGAAAGCATGACGGTGGCGAGTAACACGGTGCGCAGAGGCACCGTGCTTCCGGTGGACGCGGCGCGCTGGGCGATGTGGACCTTCGTCATCGTCAACGCGGTGATCGTCGAGGTGCTGTTCCTCAGCGCCGGTTCGGGCAAGAACGGCGTGCTCACGGTCGCCAAGTTCTTCGGACTGCACGCAGCCCTGCTGATGCTGTTCCAACTGCTGCTGGTGGCCCGGCTGCCCTGGCTGGACCGCCGCATCGGGATGGACCGGCTCACGGTGTGGCACCGCTGGGTCGGCTTCACCCTGCTGTGGACCGTCCTCACCCACGCCACGCTGGTGGTGCTCGGCTACGCGACGCTCGACGACACGTCCATGGCGAAGACGTTCGTCGCGCTGAGCGGGGTGCCGGCCTCCCTGCTGGGCATGCTGGCCGCGGCCGTCATCGTCGTGATCGGCGTGATCTCCACCCGGCCTCTGCGGCGGCGACTGCCGTACGAGGTCTGGCACGGTCTGCACCTGCTGCTCTACGTGGCCCTGGGCCTGGCGTTCGTCCACCAACTGGAGGAGACCACGACGTTCACGTCTTCCGCGTTCGCCACGGCCTACTGGTGGATTCTGTGGCTGTTCTCCTTCGGCGCCCTGCTGACCGGCCGTGTCGCCATGCCGCTGTGGCGCAACGCCTATCACCGGTTCCGCGTCACGGCCGTGGTACCGGAGTCGGACGACGTGGTCTCCGTGTACGTCACCGGCCGACACCTCGACAAACTCCCGGCCAGGGCTGGGCAGTTCTGCATCTGGCGGTTCCCCGGGCACAACCACTGGTGGCTGGCCAACCCCTTCTCGCTGTCGGCGGCGCCGGACGGACAAGGGTTGCGCCTCACGGCGAAGGCGGCGGGCAGCGCCAGCGCCGGCCTGCGCAACGTCCCGGTCGGCAGCCGCGCCTTCGTCGAGGGACCGTACGGGGCGTTCACCTCGCTGCACCGGACCCGGACCGGCACCCTGCTGATCGCCGGGGGTGTGGGGATCACGCCCGTGCGGGCCATGCTGGAAGAGGAGGCGCTCGGCGACGTCGTCGTGTTGTACCGGGTTCGCAGCGAGGCCGACGCCGTGCTGCTGAACGAGGTGCGCCACCTGGTCGCGCTACGGGGCAGACGGCTGCACCTGCTCACCGGCAGAACCGGCGAGGGCATCACCCCGCCGTTCGACCCGGGCAACCTGCACCGGCTGGTCCCCGACATCACTGAACGCGACGTGTACGTCTGCGGGCCACCCGCCATGACCAGGGCCGTGCTCGCCGGCCTACGAGACCTGCGGGTCCCTGCGCGACAGGTGCACGCCGAGAAGTTCGGTCTGGCCTGAACCGGAAAGGGCTCCGACGTCCAGACCCACACACACGGACCCGCTACAGGCCGAACAGCACCGTCGCTCACGCAAACGGCCCCGGACGAGGAGTCCGAGGCCGAATGGAGCGCCTCCCTGGGAGAGAAACCCCAGGTCAGACATGTAATGCGCTGTGCCCTCGGCAGGATTCGAACCTGCGACACCGGCTTTAGGAGAGCCGTGCTCTATCCCCTGAGCTACGAAGGCGGGGATCTGTCGGAAAACGTGTCTGAAGTGGGTTCGCTGGTGAGCGAAACCGTCCAGATGGGATCCCAGCAGTGTTGTGGCGGCGCGGCCCGTGAAGGGCTGTTCCACCGCCGACAGTGTAGCGGGTGGCGTCCTGGTGGCTGTCGACGAGTGGGTGACGTTGGTGGTGGGCGGCCCGGGAGTCAGGCGGCCCTTGCTGAAGGGGGCCGGGGCAGGGGCGGCCGGTGGTTTCGGCGCCGTCTCGGAAGGCGGTGGCGAGGAGTTCGCCGGGCTCCTACGCGGTGTCGAGCAGTCCGGTGGTTCGAGGAGCTGGGTGGCTACCCGCCCGCCCTGGCCGCCTTCAGCGCGTGTCGAGCGGCCGCAGCAGGCGGAGGATCATTTCGACGGTGCGCTCGATGGGGCGGGTTCGGGTCGTGGCGGTGAAGAGGAGTGTGCGGGTCAGGACGGCGCCGAGGAGCATGTCGAAGACGTCGTCCGGGTCCACGTCGGGGTCGACGGTGCCGGGTGGTGCGGCGCGCAGGATGTCCTGGAACTGCGGTCGTGCCGACACGCGCACGTACAGTTCCGGCGGCCGGGTGCGGTCCGAGGCCTGGGCGTGTGCGAAGAGTCCGGCCGCGGCCGCGCGGGCCGCGGGGGCGCTGAAGGCCGCCATGTAGGCGCGGATGAACCGGCGGAGATCGCGGGGGAGGTCCCCCGTCGGCTCGACGCTCAGCGGGCTCAGCCCCGGGAACGTGGCCTCCTCGATCAGCTCGATCCGGGACGGCCAGCGCCGGTAGATCGCGGAGGCGTGCACACCGGAGTGCTCCGCTACTGCCTGGATCGTCGTCGCGTCGAAACCGCGTTGGACAAGCAGCTCGCGGGTTGCCGCGAGAGCCCGTTCGTTGATGCTCGTGTCGCGTGGACGGCCCGGGCGACGGGGCGGTTCTGCCATGCCGGCGATTGTAGTGAGCGATCGCAGTGACCAGGCAGGACTCCGGTTCAGGAGATGGTGCGGCCCTTGCCGATTGGGTCATTTATAGGATGCGGTCTTCTATAAGTCGCGTGGCGTCACTACAGTCCCGAGACGGAGGCGGGCCCGCTGTCCGCCGCCAGGGAGGCGTGGCTGATGCGTGCTGCTGTGCTGCGGGGCGGGACGGTCGAGGCGCGGGTCGTCGACGATCCGGTTCCTGGGCCGGGGCAGCTTCTCGTCCCGGATCCCGATCGGTACGCGGGTCAGCTCCCTGCCGGTGCTGACCACCGCGGGCGGCCGCAGGATCATCGGCCAGAACCCCGACTCGCCCGGCGGCTTCGGCGAGTACCTCCTGCTGACCGAGGCCATCACCCGAGTCGTGGCCTCGGACCTCCCGAGCGAGATCGTGTGCGTCGCCGACGCGATCTCGGTCGGCTGGTCCACCGCGTCGCGCGCCCAGGTGACGACGAAGGAGGTGCCGCTGGTCATCGGCTGCGGCGCCGTCGCCCTGTCGGCGATCGCCCGGCTCAGACGCCTTGGCGTGGGCCCGATCGTGGCGGTCGACTTCGTGGCCTCGCGCCGGGCGACCGCGCTGGCCATGGGGGCCGACGTGGTGATCGATCCGGCCGAGGTCTCGCCGTACCGGGCCTGGCGCGATGTGGCCGCCCAGGCCCGGTACGGCGAGACCTCGGCCGAGCCGATGAACACCACGGACGGGATAAAGACCTCATGGCCGCGGCCCCGGCGGCAGCAGCAGCCGCCGGCCCGCCCGGCTGCTGTCGTCTTCGAGTGCGCAGGCGTCCCGGGCGTCCTCGACTCGATCGTCATGGGCTGCGAGCGCGGCACCCGGATCTTCTCCGTCGGCGGTCCACCCGAGGGCGATCACCTGCACACCCTGACCGCCAAGCGGAAGGGCCTCAACATCCAGTTCGGCGGCGGCCCTTCGATGGCCCACTGGGACGAGGCGTTCGAGGCGGTCTGCTCCGGCGGCCTCGATGTCGGGCCCCTCCTGGGCGGGACCGTCGGACTCGACGAGGTCCCCGCCGCGCTCGACGCCGCCCGCGACGCCAACGGGCCGGCCCGCATCGTCGTCGTGCCCTGAGCAGAGCTCCCGAACCGACCGGAAGGGGCCACGCCCCATGACCGAGACCGACACCGAGACCGACACCGAGACCGAGACCGAGACCGAGACCGAGACCGACACCGAGACCGACACCGAGACCGAGACCGAGACCGACACCGAGACCGACACCGAGACCGACGAACTACGTGCCGTAGCTGCCGTATCCGCCGCACTCAACACCCTCGCGGCAAAGCTGCAAGCCCTCCAGGACCAGGTCGACATCATGCAACTCGTCGCCCAGTACGGTCCCGCCGTCGACAGCGGTTCGGGCGAGGCCGCGGCGGCCCTCTGGACCGACGACGGCACGTTCGACGCCATCCCCCACCTGCGGATGCGGGGCCGGGACGACATCACCGGCATGGTCCACGGCGACGGCCACCAGAGCCTCATCCACAACGGCGTCGGCCATGTCCTGACCGCGCCGCACATCGAGGTCGACGGCGACCGGGCGACGGGGCGAAGTCACGCGCTGCACCTCCGCTGGGACGCCGACGCGGGCCGGTTCTGGGTGTTCCAGGTCTCCGCGAACACCTGGCGCTGGGCGCGTACTCCGCAGGGGTGGCGCATCGCCGAGCGGATCAACGCCAACCTCGACGGCACCGCCGCGCACCGCGAGATGCTGGCGCCGCCCGCGGGCCGAGGCCCTCTGGAAGACGGAACACACGGTGGCTGAGACTCTGACGGGCAAGTACGGGCCGTGGGGCATCGTCGCCGGCGGATCCGACGGGGTGGGTGCCGCGTTCGCGCACGGGATGGCCTCCCGGGGCATGAACGTCGTGCTGGTCGCCCGGCGCCCGCCCGTCCTGGAGGCGTCCGCCGACGACATCCGGGCGCGGCACGGCGTCGAGGTCCGCACGGTCGCGCTCGACCTGAGCACCCCGGCCGCCCTGGCCGAACTCACGGACAAGACCGCCGACTTGGAGGTGGGCCTCTTCGTGTACAACGCCGGTGGCGACGACCGCAGCACCGCGTTCCTCGACAAGGACCTCGACACCCACCTGGTGCTGGTCCAGCGCAACTGCGTCGGCCCGCTCGAAGCGGCGTACCGCTTCGGTGCCCCGATGGTGGCGCGGGGGCGGGGGGCCGTGGTCCTTGTGACGTCGGGCGCCGCCTGGGCCGGTGGCGCCACGCTCACCGCGTACGGGGCCACGAAGGCGTTCGATCTCATCCTCGCGGAGAGCCTGTGGGCGGAGTGGCGCACCAGCGGGGTGGACGTCCTGGGGCTCGTACTCGGCAGGACCGACACCCCGTCGCTGCGACGGGCGTTCGTCGCCGACGGCGGCCCGCACGGAGACCTCGCCGACCCCCGTGAGGTCGCCGAGGAGGCACTCGACCACCTCGGCGACGGGCCCACCTGGATCCACGGGAGCGACACCCCGACCGGCGGTTCACCGTTCGGCGCGCTGCCCCGCCGCGACGCGGTCCTCGCGATGAGCCGGGGCGCGTCCGCACACAGCCGGAGAGCCGACAGCCAATGACCGGCAACCAGGAACTCAGGCCACCGGCACGCGCCTGAAGCTCCCCGCGACCCGCAGGTCCGCCTCGATCCGGCCTGCCGCGGCGTGGAGTTCGGGCAGGATGTCGCGGACGCACTCCTCGGCGGTACGGCGGCTGCTGTGCATGGCGACGTTCACCGCGGCGACGACCTGCCCGCCGCGCTGCCGCACCGGAACGGCGACGGACAGGAGCCCGTGCTCCAACTCCTCGTCGACCAGGGCGTATCCGGCTTCCCGTACGTGGTCCAGTTCGGCCCGCAGCCGTGCGGGATCGGTGATGGTACGAGGGGTCAGCGGGAGCAGTTCCGGAAGGTGGGGGTCGGGGAGGCCGGCGAGCAGTACGCGGCCGAGCGAGGTCGGGTACGCGGGCAGCCGGGTGCCGACGGTGATGTTGACGCTCATGACGCGGCTGGTGGCGACGCGGCCCGTGTACTGGATCTCGTCGCCGGTCAGGACCGCGAGAGACGCCGATTCGTGCAGCCGGTGCGCGAGTTCGGTGAGGTGCGGGGCCGCGATGTCGGGGAGCGAGGTCCGGGACAGCGGAGGGAAGCCGAGGCCAAGCACGCGCGGGGTGAGCCGGAAGACGCGGCCGTGCGTGGTGACGTAACCGAGGTGTTCCAGGGTGATCAGGGCGCGCCGGGCGGTCGCGCGGGCGAGGCCTGTGGCCTGGGCGACCTCCGTGAGGGTCAGCTCGGCGCGGCCCTCGCCGAAGGAGGTGATCACGGTCAGGCCGCGGGCCAGTGACTCGATGAACTCCCGGCCCAGTTCCTGCTTGGATGCGCCGGTCCAGGCCGCGAGACCGGAAGGAGCGGCGGGTTCGGCGGGCGGGGCCTCGCGCAGTTCCCGTTCCATCGCGGCCACCGCCACCCGCAGCCGCGGCAGGAGCGTGTCCCGCAGGCCGGCCGCGGTGTGCCGGCTGGTATGACTCACCACGCTCACCACGCAGGCGATGGCCCCCGCTGCCCGTACCGGCAGCGAGAGGGCGACGAGCCCCGGCTCGATGAGCTGGTCGTCGAGCGACCATCCGTCCTTCCGCGCCTCGTCCGTACGCACCTCGAAGTCGTCGCCCACAGTGGCGAGTTGGGTGGGCGGGGCGCCACGGGCCGCTCGGTCACGGTCTGCCGACTCGCCCGGCCCGGACGGGACTTCGGCGTACGGCCGGCTCCGTGCGGGTACGGCGGGGAACCCCCGGTCCTCCGGATCGGCCGCCCGGCGTTCGTGCCACCGCGCCCACTCCGTCTCGCCCCACTCGGTGGCGAACAGCGGGCCGGGGGCGGTGCGTTCGGCGGGCAGCAGGTCGCCGATGCGGAAGCTCAGGGACATGGCGCGGCGCCGGGTGGCCTGGTGGATGAAGCGGATGCCGTCCCGGTCGCCGACCGCGAGGGACACCGACTCGTCGAGTTCGTCGGCGAGGGCGTCGGCGTGCGCGTCCAGGAGACGGGGGAGGCGGAGGGCGCCGAGATAGGCGTTGCCGAGCTCCATCAGACGCGGGGCGAGTACGGCGTCCCGGCCGTCGAGTCGTACGTACCCCATGCGCGCGAGTGTGGCGGTGATCCGGTCGACGGTGGAACGCGCGAGCCCGGTGGCCCGCTCGAGCCCGCTGAGACTGGACACCCCGTCGGCCTCGGTCAGCCGCCGCAGGACGGCGATACCGCGCATGAGGGGAGTGACGGCCTCCGCGGGCACGGCGGTCCCGGTCAACACGGTTCCGCTTCCGGTCCCGCTCCCTCCCTGGGTTCCGTCTTCGCTCCCGTCCTCGTTCTCGTCCTCGGGTGCCGGCACGACGTTCGATGGCATGGGCTCTCCGTTTGCGGCGCTCAGAAGAGACACGGTAGTGCTTGCCCGGCCACCTCAGCAGGTCCTGAGCAGGGCAGCGGCGCAGCAGCGGGCCCGGCCGGCTCAGCGTCGGGTGACGTACACCCGGTAGTTCCCCGAGAGATCCACTCCCGTCACCGTGATCACGACGCCGGTCTTGGGGTCCTTGAAGGATTCGCCGGGGGAGAAGGGTGCGTCGGAGAGTTCCGCGTGGACGTTGGGGGAGCGGGTGCAGCCGCCGCTGTTGCGGTGGGAGTCGTACACGGTGACCGGGCCGTTGCCGGTGTCGACGTTCGCGTCGACCTTGTAGATGAGGATGCCGGGACGGCAGACGGCGGCGTCGTTGCCGTCGCGGGTGCGCAGTTCGAGGGCGTACCCCGTCCTGGCGCTGGTCGGCACGAAGACGAGTTTCGCGCCGCCGGTCCTGGCCAGCGGGGTGAGCGTGTACTCGGTGGTGCCGGACGACGCCGCGCAGGCGACCTGCGTCTCGTCGAGCCAGCCGAGCTTCCACTTGTGCCAGCCGAGCAGATCGTTGCCGGCCCCCCAGTCCTCGCTCATGATGTCCCAGTGCCCGACCGCGCCCCCGCCGTCCTGGGTGTACAGGTCGGGCAGGCCGAAGGTGTGGCCGTTCTCGTGGGGGAGTACCCGGTAGCCGGTCTCGGAGTAGGAGCCCGAGCCGTCGTCCTGGCGGCTGTAGACGAAGGACGCGTTGGAGACGGCGACGCCGTCGGCGACCGGAGCCTCGGTGTTGCCGGCGAAGGTCACGGACAGGACGGTGTCCAGGGCGGAGGGTCCGGCGTTCGGCGTGACCAGCACGTTCAGGAGGTCGTAACTGCGGAAGTCCACGGTGGGGTCGGCGGCGGCCACGATGTCCTGGACCAGTTCGCGGTACCCGGGGTCGAAGGGCGCGCCGCGCTCTATGCCGTACGCCTTGAACGGCTTGGGCATCCGCAGCCAGTGCCGTACGGGCGTCTCGGGACGGTAGTCGAGGCGGCCGTACGAGCCGGTCCTGAACCATTCCTGGGTCTGCGGGAAGAACTCCGCGAGGCGGTCGAGCGCGCTGCCCTGGCCGGGCGCGTCGGAGAAGTCGACCATCAGGGTGAGGGCGCGGACGGTGCCGGTGGAGCGGGCGTACCCGGGGGGCGTCGGGACGCCCTCGCCCATCTGTACGCCCAGCGCGCCGTTGATCATGCAGGGGCCGAGCGCCGTGGAGCGGGCCAGCGCGATGGAGCCCGCCGTCGTGGAGCCCGCCGTCAGATGTCCGGTGCCGGCGGAGGTGCTGACCGCCAGCGTCAGAACGGCCACCGAGGCGAGCGCGACCACGCGGCGCGGGCGTATCCGACGGCTGGTCGGCGGCATACGGGACCCCTTCGCTCGACGGCAGCCGCCGGTCACCGGCTGCACCCTTTCGATCACCCTGTGGCGAGGGGTGCGCGGGCGCGCGCTGGAGGAGCCCGATCGTGGGTTTCTTGCCGGGGGAGATGTGACTCAGGTCACACTGAAGGTGGGAAATAACCGGGGATCGTTTCCCCGTTTAGCCAGGTGTCCGAGTGAAGCGGGGAGTGAATCCCCGGATCGCAAACCGGCCGTCATCCAGGTGAACGGCCGCCTACCACCTACGAGGAGTACGCCGTGGAGACCGCAACCCGAGTGCAGCGTCGAGTGCCCCGGCCGCGTGCCGATGCCCTGCGCAACCGGGAGCGGATCGTCGCCGCCGCTCGCGAGATGTTCGTCGAGTTCGGCCCCGAGGTGCCGTTCGACGAGATCGCCCGCCGGGCCGGTGTCGGCAACGCCACGGTGTACCGCAACTTCCCCGACCGCGACGCACTGGCGCGCGAGGTCGTCTGCTCGGTCATGGACCGCACTTCGGAGCGGGCCGAGGCGGCGATCGCCGAGGGGGGCGACGCCTTCGAGGCGCTGAGCGACTTCGTGCACTTCTCGGCGGACGAGCGGATCGGCGCCCTGTGCCCGATGCTCTCCGAGGGCTTCGACCAGAACCACCCGGACCTCGTCGCCGCGCGCGACCGGACCACGGGACTGATCGAGGAGCTCATGGCCCGCGCCCGCAAGGCCGGCCAACTGCGCCCCGACGTCGAGTTCGGCGACCTCATGATCGCCGTCACCCAGCTCACCAGGCCGCTGCCCGGTGGGGCGTGCCAGGGCATCGACCGCTTCGTGCACCGTCATCTGCAGCTGTTCCTGGACGGTATGCGGGCACCGGCCCGCTCCGAACTGACCGGAGTGGCCGCGACCGTGGAGGACATGCGACGACGAGCGTGAGCGATCGGTGACGACGAGCGTGAGCGATTAGTCCCAGGCGGAGCGCCGGTCAGAACCTCAGACCTCAAAAGACCTCAGACCTCAGGCTTCGAAGACGCAGACCTCAGGCCTCAAAGACTCAAGACCAAGACCTTCAGTCCTCAGAACTCTCTCTCATCCTTCTCGTCCTTATTTTTCGCTACGAAGTCCCGGAGTGGGTATCCCCATGTCTGAAACAGGAACGTCGACAGCAATGTCCGACGCCGGCTCAGCACATTCGAACCGCTGGAAAGCGCTCACCTTCATCGCGCTCGCCCAGCTGATGGTCGTCCTCGACGCCACCATCGTGAACATCGCGTTGCCCTCCGCCCAGCAGGACCTCGGGATATCGGACGGCAACCGTCAGTGGGTCATCACGGCCTACGCCCTTGCCTTCGGTGGTCTGCTGCTCTTCGGCGGACGCATCGCCGACCTGTGGGGCCGCAAGCGCACCTTTGTCGCCGGTCTGATCGGCTTCGCCGGCGCGTCCGCCATCGGCGGCGCCGCCACGAACGAGGCGATGATGCTGGGCGCCCGCGCCCTGCAGGGTGCCTTCGGCGCACTGCTCGCGCCCGCCGCGCTCTCGCTGCTCGCGGTGATGTTCACGGAGCCCAAGGAGCGCGCCAAGGCGTTCGGCATCTACGGCGCGATCGCCGGTGGTGGCGGTGCCGTGGGCTTCATCCTCGGCGGTGTCCTCACCGAGTACCTCGACTGGCGCTGGACGTTCTTCGTGAACATCCCGTTCGCGATCATCGCCGCCGTCGGCGCGTACTTCGTCATCCGTGAGCCGGCCGGCGGCCGCAACCGCTCGCCGCTCGACATCCCCGGCGTCGTCCTCTCCGTCCTCGGTCTGGTCACGCTCGTCTACGCCTTCACCCGCGCCGAGTCCGACGGCTGGGGCGACTCCGTGACGCTCAGCCTGTTCGTCGCCTCGGTGGTGCTGCTCGCCGGGTTCGTCTTCACCGAGTCGAAGGTCAAGGCCCCGCTGCTGCCGCTCCGCGTCATCACCGAGCGCAACCGCGGTGGCGTCTACCTCTCGCTCGGCCTCGCGATCATCGCGATGTTCGGCCTGTTCCTCTTCCTGACCTACTACCTGCAGATCGTGAAGGGCTACTCGCCGGTCAAGACCGGCTTCGCCTTCCTGCCGATGATCGCGGGCATGATGGTGGGCTCCACCCAGATCGGCACCCGCCTGATGACCCGGGTCGCACCGCGCCTGCTGATGGGCCCGGGCTTCCTGGTCGCCGCGGTCGGCATGCTGTTCCTGACCCAGCTGGAGATCGGCTCCTCGTACTCCGCCGTGATCCTGCCCGGCATGGTGCTGCTCGGTCTCGGCATGGGTACGGCGTTCATGCCCGCCATGTCCCTGGCCACGTTCGGCATCGAGCCGCGTGACGCCGGTGTCGCCTCCGCGATGGTCAACACCTCGCAGCAGGTGGGCGGCGCGATCGGTACGGCCCTGCTGAACACGATCGCCGCCTCCGCGACGACCGCGTACATCAAGGACCACATCGGCGGCGCCGGTTCCCAGGCCCAGCAGCAGCTGGTCCAGCTGGAGGGCCAGGTGCACGGCTACACCAACGCGATCTGGTTCGCCGTCGGCATCCTCGTGCTCGCCGCGACGGTCGCCGTGACCCTCATCAACACCGGCCGCCCGGACGTCACTTCGGCCTCCGGCGAGGGTGCGGGCGAGGGTTCCGAGGACGAGCTGAAGGTGCCGGTGATCGCCCACTGACGCCGGCTGTTCGTACGCCGTCGTACCCCGGGTACTTCGTACTTCGCGTACGGGCGAGGGGTGGGGACGCCTCACCCGTACGAGTCCCAGGGTCCGCCCCGGTTCCGCACACAGCGGAGCCGGGGCGGACCCGCGTCCGGGCCCTGGCACCCTGCCGCATGAGAGCTCCCCACGAGTGAGCCCTGCATGAAAGGGCCTAGCGAAGCCAGGGCAGGTCGGCGCCCGCGTCCTTCGGCTGGAGCCCTTCGGCGATGATCCGCATGGCCTCGCCGAGGGCCTTCTGCTGGTCGGGGGAGAGCCGGTCGAAGAGTGCCTGGCGCACGGCGGCCACATGGCCCGGCGCGGTCCGGCTCAGGACTTCGTAGCCCTCGTCCGTCAGGACCGCGAACTGTCCCCGCTTGTCGGAGGGGCAGTCCTCGCGCCGCACCCAGCCGCTCTTCTCCAGGCGCGCCACCGCATGGGAGAGGCGGGAGCGGGTGATCTTCGCGTTCATGGCCAGCTCGGTCATCCGCAGTCTCCTGCGCGGCGCCTCGGCGAGCTGCACGAGCAGGCCGTAGTAGACGTGCGGCATGCCCGCGTCACGCTGGAGCTGGCGGTCGAGGTGGTCCTCGAGGAGTGTGGAGGCGTGCATGTAGGCACGCCACGTGCGCTGTTCCTCGTCAGTGAGCCAGCGCGTCTCTTGAGCGGATGCCGTGTTCATGTACTCCACTGTACGAGCCCCTCCTTGAAAATTAAACAAATGGGGACTAAGCTCAGATGTTGATATTGAGAGTTCAAGTATCGAGTCCTTCGGGTCGCTGGTCGAACCCCTGGGGCGTGTGATCGAATCCGTTGGGAGGGAGCCGCCGCCGTGTCCGCCGTCACGTCCGTCGCCACCGAGGAGCGTGCCCCGCTGGAGCGCATGCCCGCCCTCTATCTCAGTCATGGTGCCCCTCCGCTCGCCGACGACCCGGTCTGGCCCGGCCAGCTCGCCGAGTGGTCCGCCGACCTGCCGCGCCCCAAGGCGATCCTCATGGTCTCCGCCCACTGGGAAGAGGCCCCCCTCGCCCTCGGTGCCGTCGAGACCGTCCCCCTCGTCTACGACTTCTGGGGCTTCCCCCAGCACTACTACCAGGTGCGGTACGCGGCTCCCGGCGCCCCCCGACTCGCCGAGTCCGTACGGAAGTTGCTGCGCGCCCCTGGCATCCCCGTGCAGGACATCCCGGACCGCGGACTCGACCACGGCGCGTACGTCCCGCTCGTCGAGATGTTCCCCGGGGCCGACATCCCGGTCCTGCAGATCTCCATGCCGACCCTCGACCCGGTCCGGCTGATGGAGATCGGCCGGAAGCTGGCGCCGCTGCGCGACGAGGGCGTCCTGATCGTGGGCTCCGGCTTCTTCACGCACAACCTCGCGGCCCTGCGGCACACCGGCGGCGGTGTGCCGTCCTGGTCGAGCGAGTTCGACGACTGGGGCCACCGAGCCCTGGACTCCGGTGACGTGGACGCGCTGCTCGACTTCGAGCGCAAGTCCCCGGCGGGCCGTCTCGCCCACCCGCGCACCGAGCACTTCGCGCCCCTCTTCGTGACCATGGGCGCGGCGGACGCGGCCGGCGAGCTGGACGGTCAGAAGTCGGTGATCGACGGCTTCTGGATGGGGATGGCGAAGCGGTCGGTGCAGTTCGGCTGAGCCGGCGCCCACGGGTCCCGCGTGTACGGGGTCACAGCTCCTTCTCGTACCAGGCCACATCCCAGTACCGGCCGAACTTGCGGCCCACCTCCCGGTACGTGCCGACGTGCCGGAACCCGAAGCGTTCGTGCAGCCGCGCGGACGCTTCGTTGGGCTGGGCGATGCCCGCATAGGCGCGGTGCAGATCCTCGTCGGCCAGGGCCTCGAAGAGGGCCTTGTAGAGGAGGGTGCCGATGCCACGCCCTGCCGCGTCGGGGGCGAGGTAGATCGTGACCTCGACCGAGGTGGCGTACGCCGGTTTGGCGCGGAACGGGCTGCTGGTGGCGTACCCGTGAATCGCCTGTGAGTGTGCGTCGGCGGCAACCATCAGACGGTGTGGTCCGTCTTCAGGGTGGGAGAGCAGCCACGAGCGACGCTCTTCCGCAGTGAAGACAGCGGTATCGAATGTGATCGGCGTCTCACGCACGTAGTGGTTGTAGATGGCCGTGAGGGCATCGAGGTCCCCCTCGAATCCCGGCCTGACCAGCACTTCTGTACGTTCTGTCGTCATCTGCCACCCCTCTGTGGCGGCACAGGGTACTGCATGATCAGAAAAATCGAGGGGCGGGTTGGGAATTCTGTCCGGATTCCAGTCGTTGTTTCCTTCGGATGCAGGGCACCCGGGAGGGTAGCCCAAAGTGTCCGGACCGACCCGCAAGCCCACCATCGCAAGGGAGCACGCATGGCAACCCGTGCCGTCGCCCGTCGTAAGTCCGCCTCCGGCGAGACCAGCGACGGCGCACGCAGTGTTCGCGTCGTAGGCGGCGAGATCGCCGACCGCGACCTGGTCGGCATGTACCTCGACGAGATCGCGCGTACGCCGCTGCTCGACGCCGCCAAGGAAGTCGAGCTGTCCCAGACCATCGAGGCGGGTGTGTTCGCACGGCAGATCCTCGAAGGCGGGGAGCAGGCCAAGGCGGACGCGTCCCGCGAGGAGCTGGAGGCGCTGGTCGCCGAGAGCGAGCGGGCGAAGGACGTCTTCATCCGCTCGAACCTGCGCCTTGTCGTCGCCGTGGCCCGGCGCTATCCGCGCAGCGGCCTGCCCCTGCTCGACCTGATCCAGGAGGGCAACGCGGGCCTGGTGCGCGCGGTCGAGAAGTTCGACTACCGCAAGGGCTTCAAGTTCTCCACGTACGCCACCTGGTGGATCCGCCAGGCCATCACCCGCTCCATCGCGGACCAGTCCCGCACGATCCGCCTCCCCGTCCACCTGGTCGAGGAACTGGGCCGGATCCGGCGCGTGCAGCGCGAGTTCAACCGCAGGAACGGGCGGGAGCCCGAGCACGCGGAGATCGCCGCCGAGCTGGACACGACCGAGGCGCGCGTCGGCGACGTCCTGGACTGGGCCCGCGACCCGGTCTCGCTG
Source organism: Streptomyces sp. NBC_00038 (assembly GCF_026343635.1). Classification (NCBI taxonomy): domain Bacteria; kingdom Bacillati; phylum Actinomycetota; class Actinomycetes; order Kitasatosporales; family Streptomycetaceae; genus Streptomyces; species Streptomyces sp. NBC_00038. Next base: position 4,616,613 of record NZ_JAPELQ010000001.1, on the reverse strand, counting down.
AACATGGCGGTGGACGACAACGGGGACACCCAGTTCGGTGACCTCCTCGAAGACACCTCCGCAGTCTCTCCCGAGCAGTCGGTGATGACGCTGCTGCGCAGCGAGGAGCTGGACGACCTGATCGGCCGCCTCGACCAGCGCACGGCCTCCATCATCAAGATGCGGTACGGCATCGAGGACGGCCGGGAGCGCACGCTCACCGAGGTCGGCAAGGAGCACGGCCTCACGCGCGAGCGGATCCGCCAGATCGAGAAGCACGCGCTCCTCGAACTGAAGAAGCTGGCACGTGACACCGGGTTCGACGCGGCGGCGTGAGTCGTCCCCGCACGGGATCGGTCCTCCGTCGTAGGGTCCGTACGGGCCCTGCGGCTCGGATCCTCGCCGCGTCGACCGGTCGGCCCTTGTCCGACGCTTCGGTACCGACAGAAGTCGGCCACAAGTCGACCGGACATGGCCGTCTAAGGCCGCTTCAACTCGCTGGGCTCTGGGAACAAGACTTCAGGGCCCAGGGTTAGGCATCGGGGCCCCGGGCATACGCCCTTGGCCCCCCTAAGCCGAGTCCCGACGCACACCCCCCCCCGCGCCGGGACTCTTCCAGAGCCGAGCTCCGGCGCCTTCCCCCCCCCTGGCGCCGGGGCTCGGTTCCATTTTGTGCGGGGTTCGGAGCATGCTGCGGGTGCGTGTGGTGCCTGCCGACGAGACAGAGGCGTTCCTGCCGACGAGGCAGGGGCGGAAGGCCCGGGTGGCTCGCGCGTGGGAGGCTGTTTCCGGGCAGGTTCTTTGACGGGCCACCCCGAACCTGAACCCCGGGGTGACCCGAATGGCAGATTCTGCCACAGGGGCATAACCTGCCGTCCGTGAGCGGTACCAAACGCGCGGCACGCGCCTCAGCCGACGCGACGGCCACGGCTTCCGGCCCTCGGGCGTCCACGGATGCTCCGGGCTCCTCGTCCTCCTCGGCCTCCTCCTCCGGCTCGTCCGAGTCCGTACCTGCCGGAAGTGCGGCCAGGTCCTCCGTCGGCCCGCGCTCGGCCGAGCGCCCGGCACGCGCCGCTGCCGGCCGGGCGTCGTCCGGCGAACGGCCCCCGAGCTCCCCGCCCGAGGGGCAGCGCCCCACGCTGATCGAGCGGCGCAAGGCCGCCACCCGTATGGAGATCGCCCGGGCCGCCGCCGGGCTCTTCATGCGCAACGGCCTGCGCGCCACCCGCGCCGAGGACATCGCCCGCGCCGCCGGTATCGCCCCGCGCACCTTCTACCGCTACTTCGCGAGCAAGGAGGAGTCCCTCGGCCCCCTCTTCGCCGCCGGTTCCCAGAGATGGGCCGAGATGGTCCGCGACGCCCCGGCCCACCTGACCGTCCCCGAGGCCCTCCACCACGCGGTGGTCCAGACGCTGACGCCCGGCGTCGGGGTGCGCCCGGAGTCCCTGCAGTGGGTCCGCTCCCTGCTCCGGCTGGCCGAGGAGAGCCCTGCTCTGCTGAGGGTGTGGGGCGAGGCCTGCCATACGGCGGAGCGCACGCTGGCGGAGGTGCTGGCGGCGCGGACCCCCGCCGCGGACGGGGCGGGGGCTCAGCCCGCCGGGGCGCCCGAGCCCGGCGACCAGCCGCCAGACGATCAGCCGCCTGGCGACCAGCCGCCCGGCGACCGATCGTCCGGCGGCAACCCGCTGCCCTACCCCGAGCTGTCCCCCGAGCTCCGTCTCAGCGCCGCCGTGGCCAGCGCGGCGGTGCGCGTCGCGGTGGAGGCATGGGCCGCAGGCGACGCCCCGGTGACCGGACCGGCCGGGCCCGTCGCGCTCGCGCTGCGCAATCTCGGGTCCCTCCGCGACTTTCCGTGGCACGCCGGGCAGTCGACGAACTGAGCGGCACGCCGTACGCGTGGATCAACGGGGTCACCAAGTGCGTGACGGGCCGGGGAAGTTGACGTACGAGATCCCGTGCCACCGCGCGGCGCGAGTCCCGTACGCCAACCGGGCGCCGCATGTCCCGTGCGTCACGACCCGGTAGGGACCCCGCACGTCACGACGCGCCCCTGCCCGCCCCCCGAGTCAACCGCGCCCCCAACTCCCGCAGACACACCACGAGTTCCGTCGGCTCCCGCACCGTGAACTCGCAGTCGGCCATCGCGAGCCGGACCGCAAGCCACTCCACGGCGTCCCCGGCGGAGGAGCGCAGCCGGCAGCTGTGCTCGTCGATCGGCTCGGGTGTCCCGAGCCAGGCGGGCAGTCGCGCGGCGACGAACTCGGCGGGCGCGGCGAAGGTGACGTCGAAGTCGTACGTCTCCTGGCGCCGGTACATCGACTGCCGCAGATACTCCGCAGCGCTGCCCGTCGGCAACTCGCGCGGAGTGAAGCGGGCCCCGGTCGCGAAGGGCTCGGCGACCCGGTCGACGCGGAACGTACGCCAGTCCTCGCGGTCGAGGTCGTACGCGACGAGGTACCAGCGGCGGCCGGTGGAGACGAGCCGGTACGGCTCGGTCAGCCGCCGCGACGGTGTCCCGTCCTTGGCGCGGTACGCGAACCGCAGCCGCTCGTGGCCGGCCACCGTGGAGGCCATGACGGTCAGCGTCTCGGGCGCGATGTTCGCCCCGTCCCCGCTGGTCAGCAGGGTGGTCGCCGCCTGCAGCGTGGACACCCGGTGCCGCAGCCGCGAGGGCAGCACCTGCTCCAGTTTGGCGAGCGCCCGTACGGACGCCTCCTCGACGCCCTCGACCGCGTGCCCGGCGCCGGCCCGCAGCCCCACGGCGATCGCCACCGCCTCCTCGTCGTCGAGCACGAGCGGCGGCATCGCCTTCCCCGCCACCAGCCGGTACCCGCCGTCGGACCCCTTGGTCGCCTGCACCGGATAGCCCAGTTCGCGGAGCCGGTCGATGTCCCGCCGGACGGTACGACGGGACACCCCGAGCCGATCGGACAGCTCACCGCCGGGCCACTCGCGGGGCGTCTGGAGCAGGGAGAGGAGCTGGAGCAGCCGGGCCGGCGTATCCGTAGTCATGTTTTCCAGAGTGCCGTAGAACTAGGACACGATCTGACCTATTGGCGCACTAACTTCGATGCATGACCTCCACCCAGACCACTTTCAACAGCCCGGCCCCCGTGGCCGACCGGCGTCGTTGGTTCGCACTCGCGATCGTGATGACCGCGGCCTTCATGGACCTGGTCGACGTCACGATCGTCAACATCGCGATCCCGTCGATCCAGCGGGACGCGGGTGCTTCGTTCAGCCAGATCCAGTGGATTACAGCGGGCTACGCGCTGGCCTTCGCCGCAGGGCTCATCACCGGAGGGCGGCTCGGCGACATCCACGGCCGCAAGCGGCTCTTCCTGGTCGGCATAAGCGGATTCACGATCGCATCGGCCCTGTGCGGTTTCGCCGCGAACCCGGAGATGCTCGTCGCCTCCCGCATCCTCCAGGGCGGGATGGCCGCGCTGATGGTGCCGCAGGTGCTGTCGATCGTGCACGCGACCTTCCCGGCGCACGAGCGGGGCAAGGTGTTCGGTCTGTTCGGTGCGGTCGTGGGACTGGGTGCCGTGTCCGGCCCGCTGCTCGGCGCGCTGCTCACCGAGTGGAACCTGTTCGGTCTGGAGTGGCGGCCGATCTTCCTCATCAACCTCCCGGTCGGCATCGCGGGCCTGATCCTGGGCCGCCGTTTCATCACCGAGTCCAAGGCCCCGCGGGCCCTCAAGCTGGACCTCGTCGGCGTCGCCCTCGTCACGCTGGGACTGCTGATGCTGCTCTACCCGCTGACGCGCGGCGAGGAACTGGGCTGGCCGCTGTGGGGTTACGCGTCGATGATCGGTGCCCTCGTCGTCTTCGCGGCGCTGGTGGCGTACGAGAAGCGGAAGGCGCGGATCGACGGTTCGCCGCTCGTCGAACTCTCCCTCTTCAAGGTGAAGAGCTTCGCCGCGGGCATCGCCGTACAGACCGTCTTCGGTGTCGGGCTCGGCATCTTCTTCCTGGTGTGGACGCTGTACATGCAGACAGGTCTGGGATGGAGCCCGCTGCGGGCCGGTCTGACCGGGGTTCCGTTCTCGATCGCGGTGTCCGCGGCGGCGGGCATGTCGGTGCAGCTGCTGGTCCCGCGCTTCGGGCGCAAGGTGCTCCAGGCGGGCGCGCTGACCATGGCGGCCGGTGTACTGCTCTACATCTGGGAGTCCGAGCGGTACGGCATGTCCATCGCCTCCTGGCAGATGGCGCTCCCGCTGGTGGTCATGGGCGTGGGGATGGGCTTCATCGTGGCGCCGCTGACGGACGCGGTGCTGTCGGAGGTGCCGCGCGAGCACGCCGGTTCGGCGTCCGGCCTCATCAACACCGTGCAGCAGATGGGCAACGCGCTGGGCCTCGGCCTGGTGTCCGTCGTCTTCTTCGGCACGATGGGGGACCGGCTGACCCCGGCCGAGGTGAGCCCGGCCTTCGTGAACGCCTTCGAGTACGCGCTGGGCTGGGTCGCGGCGGTCATGACGGTCATCTTCCTGCTGATGTTCGCGCTGCCGAAGCGGCCTGCGCAGCATGTGGAGGGTGCGGCGAACGTCGCGTCCGGTGAGGCTGTGAAGGAGCCCGAGCTCGTTTCGTGAGCCACGGCTGAAGGGGCCCGGCACCTCAGGTGCCGGGCCCCTTTGCGCTGCCTTCGGGGGAGGGCAGGAGGTCGAAAGTCCGTTCATGCCCGGATCACGCCCGAACCTGTTTACTTTCTGGAAATCCGGGCGTAGCCTCCGAGTGAAACCACAGGTTCGGGCATAACTCGGAGGTGAACGGACATGTACGCACCGGAGCGGCAGCAGGAGATCCTCCGGCTCGCCCGTGACGGCGGCAGGGTGGACGTGGTGTCACTGGCCGAGGAGTTCCAGGTCACCGCGGAGACCATCCGCCGGGATCTGAAGACCCTGGACCGCGCGGGTCTCGTACGCCGGGTGCACGGTGGCGCGATACCGGCCGGGCGCCTGGACTTCGAGCCCGACCTCGCCGAACGCGAGTACACGGCGGCCGACGAGAAGGACCGCGTCGCCCAGGCCGCCGTCGCCGAACTGCCCCACGACGGCACGGTGATCCTGGACGCCGGCTCGACGATCGCCCGGCTCGCCGGAGCGCTCCCGCTGGAGGCGACGCTCACCGTCGTCACCCACAGCCTGCCGATCGCGGCCCGCCTCGCGGACCACCCCGGCATCCAACTCCATCTCGTCGGGGGGCGCGTGAGGCACCGTACGCGCGCCGCCGTGGACGCCTGGGCGCTCCGCGCCTACAGCGAGATCCGCGCCGACGTCCTCTTCATCGCCGCCAACGGTTTCTCCGTCTCGTACGGCCTGACCACCCCCGACCTCGCCGAGGCCGCCGTCAAGCGCGCGACCATGCGCGCCGCGCGCCGTGTGGTGCTCCTCGCCGACTCCTCCAAGCACGGCCAGGAGCACTTCGCCCGCTTCGGCGACCTGAGCGATGTGGACCTGCTGATCACCGACCGCGGGCTGAGCCCGGAAGACGCCACCGCCATCGAGCGCGGCGGCACCGAAGTGCTGTGTGTATAGAGCCTGTGTGTCCAGAGCGGCAAGTGGCACCCAGGTGTTGTGACCTGGTCCTGAGAAACGAGTGCGCATGATCCTCACTGTCACCCCCAACCCCTCCCTCGACCGTACGTACGAGGTCCCGTCGCTCGACCGCGGCGAGGTCATCCGGGCCACCGGCGAACGCATGGACCCGGGCGGCAAGGGCGTGAACGTCTCGCGCGCGGTCGCGGCCGCAGGACAGCGCACGATCGCCGTCCTGCCCCTGGGTGGTGCGCCCGGCGCGGTCGTCGCCGACCTGCTCGACGCGCAGGGCATAGAGGTCGCGCCGGTCCCGATCGCCGGAGCCACCCGCTCGAACATCTCGGTCGCCGAACCCGACGGCACCATGACGAAGATCAACGCACCCGGCCCCGAACTCTCCGCCACCGAGGCCGAACTGCTCCTGGAGACCGTCCGCTCCCAGTACCGCTCCGGCGAAACCGACTGGATCACCTGCTGCGGCAGCCTGCCGCGCGGGCTCGGGCCTTCCTGGTACGCCGATCTCGTCGCCCGTGCGCACGCGGCGGGCGCCCGGATCGCGCTGGACACCTCAGGTCCTGCACTGCTCGCGGCGCTGCGCGAGCGGCCCGACGTGGTGAAGCCCAACGCCGAGGAGCTCGCGGAAGCCGTCGGGCGCCCCCTCGCCACGGTGGGCGACGCGGTCAAGGCGGCCGAGGAGTTGCGCGAGCTGGGCGCGCGCGCCGTGCTCGCGAGCCTGGGCGCCGACGGCCAGTTGCTCGTGGACGGCTCGGGCGCCTGGTTCGCGAGCGCGCGGGTGGATGCCGTACGCAGCAATGTGGGCGCCGGTGACTCCTCGCTCGCCGGTTTCCTGATCGCCGGCGGCAACGGTCCGAATGCCCTGGCCTCCGCCGTCGCCCACGGCGCCGCGGCCGTCCAACTCCCCGGCAGCGTGATGCCGGGCCCGGCCGACCTCGACCCCTCCGCCGTGACGGTCACCGCGGAGATCCCGGTGGACCGCGTGCTGACGGAGCCCGTGTCATGACCGCGCGCGCCACGGGACGACCGGCCGGGCCTCGATTCGGTCGCGGACTCACTGGTCCTGGTCTCACTGGCCCCGGACTTACCGGTCGCGGTTTCACCGGTCCTGGTCTCACTGGTCGCGGTCTCGCTGGCCCCGGCCTCACCGGTCGCGGCCTCACAGGCCCCGGACTCACCGGCCCCGGCCCCGTCGGTCCCGAGCCCAATGGTTCCGGACCCCCTGAACAGGCCCTGAGGCGGCGAGGTCTCCCCTTCCTCGCCGCAGCCATACGGCAACGGGACTTGCCCGGTCCCGAAGCCGAGGGGAGGCGGGGCTTCACCCGCCCCGCCTCCACCGCCCCGGCAACTCGCCGCAGTTCCAGTCACAGTCCCAGTCCCAGTCCCCGCACCCCCGTCCCCACGTTCAGCTTCACCCCTGTCCCCACCCCCGCCCCCGCCCACGACTTCCCCCGGGCGATACGCGTGCGAAGGAGCCCGCGATGAGCGAGATGATCACCGCGGACCTGGTCGACCTCGACCTGTCCGCCGAAACGAAGGAAGCGGCGGCCCGAGCCCTCGCCGAGCGCATGGTGGCCAAGGGCCGGGTGACCGACCTCGACGGCTTCCTCGCCGACGTGGCCGCTCGCGAAGCCCAGATGCCGACCGGCCTCGACGGCGGCATCGGCATCCCGCACTGCCGGAGCGAACACGTCACCGAACCGACGCTCGCCTTCGGCCGCAGCGCGGCGGGGATCGACTTCGGCGCGCCGGACGGGCCCGCCGACCTGATCTTCCTGATCGCCGCCCCGGCGGGCGCGGACGACGCCCACCTCACGATCCTGTCGTCGCTCGCCCGGCACCTGATGAACGCCGAGTTCACGTCCGCGCTGCGGGCCGTGGACGACGCGGCGGCCGCGGCCGCGCTGATCCGGGGCGACGAGCCCCCGGCGGCTCCGGCCGCCTCCGATGACTCCGCGGCGGAGTCGAACGCGGCGGCCTCCGCCGACTCCGCCACGGACGGCACGGCCCCGGCACCGGGTGCGACCGTCGAGGACGGACCCGCCCCGGCGCCGGGCGCCACCGCGGGCGGCGAACCCTTCCGTATTGTCGCCGTCACCTCGTGCCCCACCGGCATCGCGCACACCTACATGGCGGCCGAGTCGCTGGAGAACGCGGGACGCGAGGCCGGCGTCGAACTCGTCGTCGAGACGCAGGGCTCGGCCGGGTTCACCCGGCTCGACCCCGCGGTCATCGCGGCGGCGGACGGCGTGATCTTCGCGCACGACGTCCCCGTACGCGACAAGGACCGCTTCGCCGGGAAGCCGACCATCGACGTCGGCGTGAAGGCGGGCATCAACCGTCCCACCGAGCTGATCTCCGAGGTCCGCGGCAAGGCGGAGCGCGGCGAGGTCACCGCCGGCTCCGCGCCCGGCACACCGGTCGAGCGCGCCGGTGAGTCCGGCGAGGGCTACGGCACGAAGCTCCGCAAGTGGCTGATGAGCGGCGTGAGTTACATGGTGCCGTTCGTCGCCGCGGGCGGTCTGCTGATCGCCCTGGGCTTCGCGATCGGCGGCTACAAGATCAACAGTGCGCCGTCGGTCATGGACCACTTCATCTGGACCCAGGCGGACAGCTGGGGCGCACTGCTCTTCCAGATCGGCGCCGTGTCCTTCGGCTTCCTCGTCCCGGTGCTCGCCGGCTACATCGCCTACGGCATGGCGGACCGGCCAGGTCTGGTCCCCGGATTCGTCGGCGGCGCGATCTCCCTCACCATCAACGCGGGCTTCCTCGGCGGTCTGGCCGCAGGTCTCATCGCCGGTGCGGTGGTGCTCGCGATCCAGAAGGTCAACATCCCCAAGTCGCTGCGCGGCATCATGCCGGTGGTGGTGATCCCGCTGATCTCCTCGGCGATCGTCGGGTTCCTGATGTTCGTGGTCATCGGCAAACCCATCGCCTCCGCGCAGAAGGGCATGACCGACTGGCTCAACGGCCTCACCGGCACCAACGCCATCCTGCTCGGCACCCTGCTCGGCCTGATGATGTGCTTCGACCTCGGCGGCCCGGTCAACAAGGTCGCGTACACCTTCGCCACGGCGGGTATCGCGGTCGCGAGCCCGAGCGACTCGGCGATGAAGATCATGGCCGCGGTGATGGCGGCCGGCATGGTCCCGCCGCTCGCCATGGCCCTGGCCACGACCGTCCGCGCGAAGCTCTTCACCCAGACCGAGCGCGAGAACGGCAAGGCCGCCTGGGTCCTGGGTGCTTCCTTCATCTCCGAGGGTGCGATCCCGTTCGCCGCGGCGGATCCGCTGAGGGTCATCCCGGCCTCGATGGCGGGCGGCGCTGTCACCGGCGCCCTGTCGATGGCCTTCGGCGCCACCCTGCGCGCTCCGCACGGCGGCATCTTCGTGGTCCCGCTGATCGGCAACCCGTTCCTCTACCTGGTCGCCATCGCGGCGGGCGTCTGTGTCACCACCGCCCTGGTGGTCGTCCTGAAGGGCATGCGCAAGCAGGCTCCCGAGGGCGCAGGTGCAGGGGTCGCCGACGCTCCGATATCGGCGAAGGCCGAACGCAAGGAGCCGGTGGCAGCCGCCTGAAGAGCCAACCGCCTGCCCCTTTAGGGCATTGGTGAGCTGTTCACCGCATCTGTGAGCTGTTCGCTGCATCTGCGAGATGCGTCACGGTCCGGGACCAAAGTCCCGGACCGTGGTGTCTACTGGGGCGCATGCCCGATCACGTGTCGATCCTCCAGCTGACCGGCGTGGCCGCCCTCGCCCTGGCGACCGTCATCTGGGTCGTCGGCCTGGTACGCCTTCTGCGCCGGGGCCGCTCCGAAGTCGCCCCCCGGCGTCATGGCGACGCGCTGAGGGCCCTGCCCCGCCAACGACGGTCCGGTCCCGACACCGAGTCCGTCGAACTGACCCCGGAGGAGCACGCCGCCTTCGCCGGCCTGGTACGCCAGTTCAGCGACAGCCGCCCGTAACCGCCCCCTGGCTGTTCCCCGGTGCTGTGTCAGCCGAGCCGAGCCGCGCGCCGCTCCATCGCATCCCGCGCCGCGTCCTCGGTGGCGTACACCTCGCACATGTGCCGCCGGTCGGGCGTCGCCGTGTGCTCGACCTCCCACAGGGAGATCTCCTGTCCGTCACGGAGCAGGAACGCGTGCTCGTAGAGCGAGAAGGCCATCCCCGGCCGGCCTGTCCGGCAGGGGCGGCCGAAGGCCTGGGTGATCTGATGCGCGAACGCCTCGCGCAGCAGCAGTGTCGCGATGTCGGCCCCCGGCTGGTCCGTGTTCTCCGCCCGCCGCAGCAGCCGTCGCGCGTGATCCGGCGAGTCGTCGGGCACGTACTCGTGCCGCGGCTCGGGAATCGGCGACAGCTGCACCAGTACGGCCAGTTCGAAGTCCGGCGTGTCCGCCGGAAGCGGCAGCCTGGCCGTGGCGGCGTGCAGCTCCTCGTCGTCGACGTACACCTCGTGCTGCGGATCGCTGCCGGGCGCCGTGTTGTGCACGAGCTCCCACAGCGTGACCGCGGAGCCGTCGGCGAGCAGCCACGTGTGGCGGTACGTCTCGCGGTGCAGCCCTGCGCTGTGGTGCGCGGAGTGCAGCGAACTGTCGTGCGCCAGCGCACAGTCGAGCCGCCGTATCGTCTCGTCCGGCAGTTCGAAGGAATTCAGGGCACGACCGAGGAGTCGCGCGAGATGCTCCTCCGGAGACTCGGGCGACTCGGGTGGTTCGTACGCTGCTGTCTCGTACGGAACGCTCAAGGTTTCTCCCGGCGTTGCTGCATGTCACCTTGTGGGTGCATACCGTAGCCCCTCGGTCGGACATCATGTCCGTGAACCGAGAAAACGTACGGCTGGAAAACGGGCGGGCCGCGCGGCAAGTTCCCACGCGGCCCGACTGTGCGTCAAAAAGCCCTCGTCAGACGGCACTTCCCGCGGTCCACGCGCTCCACGACAAGTTCCAGCCGTTGAGCCCGTTGTCCGGCGAGACGGTCTTGTCGGGGGAGTTCTCGACGGTCACGACGTCCCCGATGAGGGAGTTGTCGTAGAACCACTTGGCGTTCGTGTCCCCCTGCGCACCCTGTACATCGGCCAGCCCCACACAGCCGTGACTGGTGCCCTCCCGGCCGAAGGGCGGATTGCCCTTGTTGTACCAGTAGTTGCCGTGGATGAAGGTGCCGGAGGTGGTCAGGCGCATCGCGTGCGGCACGTCCGGGATGTCGTACTCGCCGCCCAGCCCGACCGTCCGGCTGTTCATCCGCGTCTGCGTGAACTTCTCGGAGATCACCATCTGCCCGTTGTACGTGGTGTGGTCCGGGCTGCCCGCCGAGATCGGGACCTTCTTGAGGGTCTTCCCGTCCCGCACGACCGTCATGGTCTGCGTGTCGACGTCGACGGTGGACACCTGGGAACGCCCGATGGTGAAGGTGACGGTCTTCTTCTGCACCCCATAGACGCCGTTCGCGCCCTCGACCCCATCCAGGTCGATCTTCATCGTGACCTTGGAACCGGCCTTCCAGTACTCCTCGGGCCGGAAGTCGAGCCGCTGCGCCCCGAACCAGTGCCCCACCACCTGCTGCCCACTGCTGGAGGAGACCGTGATGTGCGACTGCACGGCCTTCTTGTCGCTGATCACCTTGTCGAAGTTGAAGGAGACCGGCATCCCGACGCCGACCGTGGTGCCGTTGTCGGGCGTGTACGTGCCGATGAAGCTGTTGCTGGAAGTGACCGTCGTGAAGATGGAGTTGGCGGCGGAGGTGCGCCCGCTCGCATCCTTCGCGGTGGCCGATATCTGGTACTTCGTCCCACGCTCCAGCTGCTCGTCGGGCTTCCAGGAGCCGCCGTCCGCGGATATCGCGCCGGCTACGGCCGCCCCGGTCCCCGACACCGTCATCTTCACGTCGGTGAGCTTGCCGCCGCTGACCTTCACGCCGGTCGCGTTGATGGACGCGTCCGTCGAACCGTCCTTGGCGGAGATGACGAGTTTCGCCGTGGACGTCTTGGCCGAACTCCCGCCGTTCCCGGAGTCCTTGCCGTTCTTGCTGTCCGCGTTCGCGTTGCCACCGCAGGCGGTGAGGGTGAGGGCGCCGACCATCAGGGCGGCACAGGCCCCCAGTGCGCGCCGCGCAGTTATGTCCGGCGTTGCCACGGGCTGCTCCAGATTCTTGTGATGTGCGTGATCCGCTCCAGTACGTCGAGAAAGAGCGAGCGGCGCCGGGAAGGGTTCCCTCCGTCGGCGGTCAACACCATCACGTGACAGAACCGGGACAATCACCCAACACCCGCCCCCGGAACGCCCACCCCGCCCCCTCCGGCTCCTAACCCCTACCGCCCGCCCCCTCGCCGAACGCCCCGCAGCGGCCCACCGGCGGGAGGGGGCGTGCCGGTACGTCTAAAGCCCGTCGCGTACGTTCGCGTCACCGGACGTTTCACCACTCGCCCAACGTCTGATCCGGCGGCGACGGGCGGACGTACCGGCACGCCCCCGACCCACCCACCCGGCGTCAACCCCCGCCCCCCCCCGCCCCTCCGCCCCCCGCCCCCCGGCCCCCCGAACACCTCCAACGCCCACGCCGGCCCAGCCCCCACGCCCCCGGCAAGCCTCCCGCCTACCGGCCTCCGTACAACTCCTCGTACGCCGGCCACACCCCACCCGCCCCGTCCACCGACTCCGCCGCCCGCACCGCCCGTACGATCGCGCGCGCCACCACGTCCGCGCCCGCCGCAAGAATCTCGTTGAGCGCGAGGGGGTGCTCGGCGAGCGGCCGGGCGCCCGTGGCCAGCGCGAACACCGTGTCCCCGTCGTTCATCAGGTGCACCGGACGCACCGCGCGCGCGATCCCGTCGTGCGCCGTGCCCGCAAGCTTCTGCGCCTGCGCGCGCGAGATGTCGGCGTCGGTGGCGACGACCGCGAGCGTGGTGTTCAGCGGGGGAGCCCCGTTCCTCGCCGCGGCCTCGGCCAGCCGCCGCTGCGCCGCCTCGTGCACCTCCACCGCCGGATACGGCGTACGCCCCTGCAACAACTCCCCGAACAGCGCCCCCGTTTCAGGCTGAATCACCGACCCCGCCGAGTTGGCCACCACCAGCGCGGCCACCGTGATCCCCGAGTCGAGCACGACGCTCGCGGTGCCGATGCCGCCCTTGACCGTGCCGGCCACCGCCCCGGTACCGGCGCCCACACAGCCCTCCCGCACCGGAGTACCGGGCTCGCTCGCGTCGGCCGCCTCGACCGCCGCGCGCCCCGTGGAGGCGTCCGGCCTGGCCCGGAAGTCGCCGCCGCGGCCCAGGTCGAAGACGGCGGCGGCGGGAACGACCGGCACGACGTGCGCCGGATCGGCACCCACCCGCACCCCGCGCCCGCGCTCCTCCAGCCAGGCCATCACGCCGGACGCCGAGTCCAGCCCGTACGCGCTGCCCCCGGTCAGTACGACCGCCTCGACCTTCTGCACCAGGTTGCGCGGGTCGAGCGCGTCGGTCTCCTTGGTGCCCGGCCCGCCGCCGCGCACGTCCACGGCCGCGGTGGCACCGCCCGGAGGGGCGAGCACGACCGTGGTGCCGGTGAGCCAACCGTCGCCGGTACATGTCGCGTGCCCCACCCGCAGACCCACGACATCCGTCAGAGCGTCAACTGTCATGGCGACAGTGTTTCCCGCTACGCGGCCCGCGCCTCCTCCCGCGTGACCATCCGCGCCGTCAACGTCACCCCGACCACCACCGACAGTGCCGATACGACGCCCGCCGCGAGCACCGCCCAGTCACCCAGGAACGTGCAGAGGATGACCAGCAAGGCGGTGGTCGGCAGGACGGCCTGCTGGGCGATGCCCACCTTGAAGTGGCGTGAATGCAGCAGCCAGACGGTGAGGAGGTACAGCGCCGTCGGCAGTGTCACAGCGGCGGACGCGGAGAGCGTCGAGATGTGCGCCTTGCCGACCGCCTGCTCGACCGCCACCTCCAGTCCCGCGCCGATCGCGGCTGCCGACGCGAAGACCAGGTAGTGGCCGTAGCCCCACAGGAACGCCTGTCTGTTGGTCCGCAGATGCCCGTGGATGGGCACCACGAAGTAGATCCACCACGCGGAGAAGACGATCAGCAGCCCGCCCGCGGCGATCGGCAGCAGTTCTCCGAGCGCCTCGTTCTCGTCCGCGCCCGACTTCACGGCGACCGTGGCCGCGGCGATCGTCTCGCCCAGGACGATGATCGTGAACAGGCCGTACCGCTCGGAGATGTGGTGCGGATGCCAGGACGACTTGGCGTCCTTCTCCGCGAACACGGGGACGCACAACTCGGCGACGGCCATCACCAGGAACACCCAGGGCCGCGCGGACTCCGGCAGGACCAGCAGCCCCAGCCAGCCGACCTGGCACAGCAGCACGCCTCCCGCGTACCGCAGTGCCATGGTTCTCTCGGCCCCTTCGGTGGACCGCGCCACCCGCAGCCACTGCGCGATCATGGCGAACCGCATGATCGCGTACCCGAGCCAGACGAGCAGGAACTCGTGCTCGTCGGCCGCCCGCGACACCCCGGCGGCGAGTACGAGGACGCCGGCGATCTGCACCAAGGTGACGACCCGGTAGAGCGCGTCGTCGTTGTCGTACGCCGAGGCGAACCAGGTGAAGTTCATCCAGGCCCACCAGATCGCGAAGAAGATCATCGCGTAGTTGAGGATGCCCTCACCCGCGTGTCCCTCGGCCACGGCGTGCACCAGTTGGACGCCCGCCTGGGCGATGGCCACGACGAAACACAGGTCGAAGAAGAGCTCCAGCGGCGAAGCGACCCGGTGTGCCTCGTCGCGGCCACGAGCAGTCATTCTGCGCAGCGGCCCACGGCTGGAAGGCCGTGGAGCCGGAGCGGACGCGGAACTGGCACCGGATCTCGAACCGGAACTGGAGCTGGAACTGGAGCGGGACGTCATACGGCCAAGCACAGCAGAAAAGTCCCGGAAATTCTTGTGAATGCGTTCACAACCGGACTCGGGCCCGGCGTGCCCCAGGGATGACCTGGTCGGACGGGGCAGGGCGACCAGTGCCTGGGGGTGGGCCGCTGCCTCGGCGTACCCTGAAGGCATGAGTACCGCCCCCGCCCCCGAACCGCGCGGTCCCAAGCCTGCCGCGCTGGTCTTCGACGACCCGCTGAGCCAGCAGTCCTCGGACGATACGGACCGTGGGTGGGGCGAGCGGCCCGGCGGCGACAGCGACAGCGCGGCGGACCTGAAGCGCTTCCTCGACGAGAAGCCGCCCCACCACATCTGAGCCCCGCCCCACCACCGTCGGGCGCCGGCCCACAGCCGTGCCGTTAGTTCTCGCGGTGCCCCGAACCGCGCTGCGCCACCAAGGCGTCGCGGATCTCCTTCAGCACCTCCAGCTCGGTCACCTCCATGACCTCCTGCGTGCCCTCCTTCGCCTTCTGGCGGGCCGCCTGCCGGGCCAGGTACTTGGACATGGGCAGGACCATCAGGAAGTAGACGACGGCCGCGGTGATCAAGAACGTGAGCGTGGCGCTGAGGACGGTGCCCCACATGATCGGGATGCCGCTCGTGGCCGTGCCCGTCGCCTCGTCGAACTTGCACGGCGACTGCAGGCAAGAGCTGTACTGGTTGAGGTCCTTGGTCCCGAACGCGCCCACCAGCGGGTTGATGATTCCCTTCACCACCGAGTTGACGATGTTGGTGAAGGCCGCGCCGATGACCACCGCGACTGCCAGGTCGACGACGTTCCCCCGCATCAGGAAGGCCTTGAAGCCTTCCAGGACACTGGGTTTCTTCTTCTCGCTCACCGAGGGGCCCCTCTGCACAAGTTGTGGAACAAACAGCTCCGCAACCTACGTCAGGGCGTGCCGGGCCTGTCCAATTCGCTAGCTCGAACGAGGGACTTGACACCGATTCGTCACTTGGGGCGTCGCCGTAGGGCACGTTATTCACCACAGAGTCACCGCCAGCCGTGAGGTCGCACCCGCGCCGGCCAGCCGCGCAGCCGTGGCCCGCGGAACGGAGAGGACGACCAGCGCCCCGGTCTCGGTGGCGTCGACTTCCGGTACCTCGGTCACCCGGACCCCGGCCGCGACCACCCGTGCCTCGCCGCCGTTGTCCGCCGCGACGACATCGACCCGGTCCCCGCGCCGCAACAACCGCACCGTGGCCGCGTCGGCGATCCGCACCGGCGCAGTCACCATCTCGGCCGCGCGGCGCTCGCGTACGGGAGCCGATGCCGACGCGGAAGAGGAGGTGGCGGCGCTCGCGGGATGCCCCCGCGCCCGCTCGGCCTCCCGAGGACCGGCCGCGATGAGCGCGGCCGCTGTGACCGCGAGCCCCGCGGCCACGGCCCGCCGCTTGTGCCGGGTGAGGCGGCGCAGTTGATACCGCCCGCCGCGCACACGCACGGGAGCGAAGTGAGGCACCTCGCAGGTCGGAGGCGCGTCCGCGCCCGGCGGGCGTACGGGAGGAGGGAGAGGAGCGAGCGGAGAGGGCTGTGCCATCGTGACCACCACCTGCGACGAGAGATCGGCTTGCGATCCCACGATGAGGCTTCGCGGCCGAGCCCGCCGGAGCCCGTGGACCACCGACGGGTTGTGGACAACTCCCTCACCCGAACGGGAAGTTCCGCCCTCCCGCGACGTGCTGAACGACCGCAGGGGCCCCGCGCTACGGCAGCGCGAACCCCGGGTCCATCCCGCCGAGCGCCGTCGTGCACAGACAGTCCCGCGTCCCGTTCGCCGGCAGCCCCGCGACCGCGTCGAAGAGCACGCCCCGCAGCCGGTCCACATTCGCCGCGAACACCTTCAGCACATCGTCGTGCGAGACGCCCTCGCCGGTCTCGGCGCCCGCGTCGAGATCGGTGACGAGGGTCAACGACGTGTAGCAGAGCTCCAGTTCGCGCGCGAGCGCCGCCTCGGGGTGGCCGGTCATGCCCACCACGGACCAGCCCTGAGCCCGGTGCCAGAGCGATTCGGCTCGGGTGGAGAACCGCGGGCCCTCGATCACCACGAGGGTGCCTCCGTCCACCGGCTCCCAGTCCCGCCCGCGCGCCGCTTCGAGGGCGGCCTTGCGTCCGACGGGGCAGTACGGGTCGGCCAGCGACACATGCACCACGTTCGGCACGGTGCCGTCCGGCAGCGGAAGCCCGTCGAAGTACGACTGCGACCGCGCCTTCGTACGGTCGACCAGCTGGTCCGGCACCAGCAGTGTCCCCGGCCCGTACTCCGGCCGCAGACCGCCCACCGCGCAGGGCCCGAGGATCTGCCGTGCGCCGACGGAACGCAGCGCCCACAGGTTGGCCCGGTAGTTGATGCGGTGCGGCGGCAGATGGTGGCCGCGGCCGTGACGGGGGAGGAAGGCGACCCGCCGCCCGGCGATCTCGCCGAGGAACAGGGAGTCGCTGGGCGGCCCGTAGGGGGTGTCGACCTGTATCTCGGTCACGTCATCGAGGAAGGAGTAGAACCCCGAGCCGCCGATGACCCCGATCTCGGCCCTGTCCGCCGTCTGTTCTCCGGCCGGGCTCTGCGCATTCTCCGTGTTCGCCATGGACGGCACCCTAACCGGGCCGGGAAACGCCGAAGACCCTGTCGTCGTACGACGACAGGGTCCCGTAAGAACAAGCCTTACGCGGCGGAGCTGCTGCTGGACGAGCCGGACGAGCCGGTGCCCGACGACTTCGAGTCCGAAGAGGACGACGAAGTGGTCGAGGGTGTCGACGACGGCTTCGAAGCAGGCGTGGACGACGGCGAGGTGCTCGACGACGAACCGCGGCTGTCATTGCGGTAGAAGCCGGAGCCCTTGAAGACAATGCCGACGGCCGAGAACACCTTCTTCAGGCGGCCACCGCAGTTGGGGCACTCGGTCAGGGCATCGTCGGTGAACTTCTGCACCGCCTCGAGGCCCTCGCCACATTCGGTGCACTGATACTGGTAGGTCGGCACTGGCTCTTCCTCCTGGCACTCTCACTCAATGAGTGCTAACGACGGTCCATAGTGACGTATTCCGAGAGATCAGTCCACCGTCACCGGAACTCGGTGACCCACGCCACGTGCGACGGTGCGGCTCGTGGGCCGCGTCGCCAACCGGGAACGCAGGGCCACCAGCGTCGCCAGAGCCAGTGCCGTACCGGCCATCGGCACCAGGAAACCGGCACCGCCCCAGAAGCGGTCCTCAAGTTGTCCGGAGACCGTGACGGCCACCGCCTGACCGAGCGCGACCGCGCCGGTGAGCCAGGTGAAGGCCTCGGTGCGGGCGCCGGCCGGCACCAAACCCTCGACCAGGGTGTAGCCGGTGATCAGGGCCGGAGCGATGCACATGCCGACCAGGAGGCCGATCCCCGCGAGCACGATCACGGAGTGGGCGGCCCACAGCCCGGAGGCGGTGAGCGCCAGGGCCGCGTACCCGAGGACGAGCCGCCGCTGCGGGGCCACCTTCCAGGCGATGGCGCCGCAGACGACGCCGGAGAGCATGTTGCCCGCGGCGAAGACGCCGTACAGGACACCGTTCAGGCCGGGCTCGCCGATCGACTCGCTGAACGCGGCGAGGGACACCTGCATGCCGCCGAAGACGGAACCGATGCCCAGGAAGGCCACGATCAGAACCCGCACACCGGGGACGCGCAGTGCCGAAACGTGCTCCACGCGCGCGTGCCCGTCAAAAGCGACAGAGGGCTGCGTGCTCTTCTGCGCGGCGAACAGAAGACCGCCGACCAGCGTCAGCGCGGCCTCGGTCAGCAGGCCGGCGGCCGGGTCCACGGCCGTGCACAGTGCGGTCGCCACCAGCGGGCCGAACACGAAGGTCAGCTCGTCGGTGACGGACTCGAAGGCCGCCGCGGTGGTCATCAGCGGCGAGCCCTGGAGCTTCACGCCCCAGCGGGCGCGCACCATCGGGCCGATCTGGGGAACCGAGGCGCCGGTCGGCACGGCGGCGGCGAAAAGGGCCCACAAGGGGGCGTCCGCCAGCGCGAGCGCGGTCAGGGAGAGGCCCGACAGGGTGTGCACCAGGACGCCGGGGAGCAGCACCGCCCGCTGCCCGAGCCGGTCGGCGAGGCGCCCCGTGAAGGGCGCGAACAGTGCCATGGAGACACCGGTCACGGCGGCGACGGCGCCGGCGGCTCCGTACGAGCCGGTGGTGTGCTGCACGAGCAGCACGATGGAGATGGTCAGCATCGCGAACGGCTGGCGTGCGGCGAAGCCGGGGAGCAGGAACGTCCAGGCGCCGCGGGTGCGCAGCAGCTGTCCGTACCCGGGGCGGGAGGTGACCGTGGATGCCACGGCCCGTGCCTTTCTGCCACCTGGTAGCGCGCCCGTGCGGGGGGCGCCGAGAGCTGTCCTCTTGCGCGGAACTGCGGTAGATACCGGCTGCCCACTGCGAGGGCACCGCGGCCGCCATACGGTCGCGCCAGCTCTGCGTCAGGCAGAGTTGGTTCGATCAAAGTCTGCCTTCATCGTACAGGGATGAACGATCCAGTGCCTGTGAAAACGAGCACCACGGCAGCGTTCGCCTGCGAATGCATATGGACGCTTAAGGCCCTGTTCGCCTTGATGTCCCAGCCGACGTTCTAGGCGATGCCCCAGCCGACGTCCCGCTCAACGGTCGTCACCTTCGCCCCCAGGTCCCAGCCAGCCGGCCAGCTTGCCGCCCTGGCCCACCGCGCGCAGCCGCCTCTCGGCCGCGTCCCGGACGGGATCGGTGGCCACCACGAGGAGCTCGTCGCCGCGCCGCAGCACGGTCGTGGGCAGCGGTACGAAGGACTTCCCGTCGCGTACGACGAGGGTGACGGCAGCGCCCGCCGGCAGGCGCAGCTCGCCCACCTCGACGCCGTGCATGCGCGAACCCTTCGGGATCGCGACGGACAGCAGATGGCCGCGCAGCCGCTCCAGGGGGGCTGATTCGATGCCGAGGTCGGCGGCCTCCCCGGACTCGCCGAGCCGCAGCTTGCGGGCCAGCCAGGGCAGTGTGGGGCCCTGGATGAGGGTGTAGACGACGACCAGTACGAAGACGATGTTGAAGATGCGACGGCTTTCCTCGACGCCGCTCACCATCGGGATGGTCGCCAGGATGATGGGCACGGCGCCGCGCAGCCCGGCCCAGGACATCAGCGTCTGTTCCTGCCACGGTATGCGGAACGGCAGCAGACTCAGCACGACGCTGAGCGGCCGCGCCACCATGGTCAGGACCAGGCCTATGACGAGCGCGGGCCAGATGTCGTCGCCCATCTCGTGCGGCGTGACCAGCAGGCCGAGCAGCACGAACATGCCGATCTGGGCGATCCAGCCGAGCCCTTCGGCGAAACCGCGCGTGGCGGGCCAGTGCGGCAGCTTCGCGTTGCCCAGCAGCATCGACGCGAGGTACACGGCGAGGAAGCCGCTGCCGTGGGCCAGCGCGCCTGCGGCGTACGCCACGACCGCGATCGCCATCACGGCGATGGGGTAGAGGCCGGAGGCGGGCAGTGCCACATGCCGCAGCCCGTACGAGCCGAGGAAGCCCACCGCGATGCCGATGGCCGCGCCGATGGCCAGCTCCAGAGCTATCTCGCCGAGCAGCGCGTACCAGTGCTCCACCGGGCCCGCTGTGGAGAACGCGACGACGAGGATGACCACAGGAGCGTCGTTGAAGCCCGACTCGGCCTCCAGAACGCCCGTCACGCGCGCGGGGAGGGGCAGTTTCCGCAGGACCGAGAAGACCGCCGCCGCGTCCGTCGAGGACACCACCGCCCCGATGATGAGCGCCTGCCGCCACTCCAGCCCGATCAGATAGTGAGCGGCTGTGGCCGTCACTCCGACGCTCACCGCGACACCGGCCAGTGCCAGCGAGGTGGCGGCCGGAAGGGCCGGCTTGATCTCTTTCCACTTCGTGCCGAGGCCGCCCTCGGCCAGGATCACGACCAGGGCCGCGTACCCGATGACCTGGGTCAGCTCGGCATTGTTGAAGTGGACGTCGCCGATCCCGTCCTGGCCCATCGCGACGCCGATGCCCAGGTAAACGAGCAGGGTGGGGAGCCCGCTGCGCGAAGAGATCCGAACCGCTGCCACCGCGACGAGCAGAACGAGCGAGCACACGAGCAGGAGTTGGTTGAGGTGGTGGACAGTCAGCGGCCGTTCCTTCCTCGTCAATCCGGTCACTCGGATCAGAACGCTCAGATCGGCACACGCGGATCGGAACCCTCGGATCAGAACACCGGAAGCCGAGCACTTCCGTGCAAGTACTTCGTTACCTTACCTAACTCTTGACGCTTTCTTGACGTTCCTGCGGGCAAGATCGAACGCTCGTCCGTTCGGTACCCGACTCCGCGTCAAGGTGCGGTGGGCCCTGCGCCTATGGTTGCTCCAGCACTCCAGGACCGCCTGCCGCTCGCGTTAGGACAGCAAGGACAGCGATGCCCCCCAACACCACCGCCTCTTCCGGCCAAAAGCCCGGCAAGTCCGGCAGGAAGAAGGGGCGCAAAGCCCGACTGTTCTTGATCGTCCTGGTTCTGGCCATCATCGGCGGCGTCGCCTTCGGCGCGTTCTGGACCGTCAGCACGGTGCGTGCCTCCCTCCCGCAGACCACGGGTGAGATCACGCTCGACGGTCTGTCAGGACCCGTGGACGTCAAGCGGGACAGCTACGGAATCCCGCAGATCTACGCCTCGTCCGACGAGGACCTCTTCATGGCGCAGGGCTTCGTCCAGGCGCAGGACCGGTTCTACGAGATGGACGTACGCCGTCACATGACCTCGGGCCGGCTGTCCGAGATGTTCGGCTCGGGGCAGGTCGAGGACGACGAGTTCCTGCGCACGATGGGCTGGGACCGGGTCGCGCAGGAGGAGTACGACACCAAGCTGTCGGCCTCCACGAAGAAGTACCTCCAGGCATACGCCAAGGGAGTCAACGCCTACCTGAAGGGCAAGGACGGCAAGGACATCTCCCTGGAGTACGCGGCCCTCGGCTTCAGGAACGACTACAAGCCCCAGGAGTGGACCCCGGTCGACTCGGTGGCCTGGCTGAAGGCGATGGCCTGGGACCTGCGCGGCAACATGCAGGACGAGATCGACCGCTCCCTGATGACCAGCCGTCTCGGCCCGCAGCAGATCGCGGACCTGTACCCCGATTACCCGTACAGCCGGAACCAGACGATCGTCCAGGAGGGCGAGTACGACGACGCCACCCAGTCGTGGGTGCAGGGCGACAGCACCGCCACGACGGGCTCGGTGGCGGGCACCGGGCTCGCGGGCAACACCACGGCGCCCGCCGGCCTGGAGAGCCAGCTCTCGGGGCTCTACGACGTCCTCGACGACCTGCCCACGGCCGTCGGAGTGAACGGCAACGGCATCGGCTCCAACTCCTGGGTGGTCGACGGCGACCACACCATCACCGGCAAGCCACTGCTGGCCAACGACCCGCACCTGTCGCCCTCGCTGCCCTCGGTCTGGTACCAGATGGGCCTGCACTGCACCACCGTCTCCGCCACCTGCCAGTACGACGTCTCCGGCTACACCTTCGCGGGCATGCCCGGTGTGATCATCGGCCACAACCAGGACATCTCCTGGGGCATGACCAACTCCGGCGCCGACGTCACCGACCTCTACCTGGAGAAGCTCACCGGCGACGGTTACCAGGTCGACGGCAAGGTGAAGCCCTTCACGACGCGCAAGGAGACCATCAAGGTCGCGGGCGGCGAGTCCAAGACGATCGTCGTCCGGGAGACCGACAACGGGCCACTGCTGTCCGACCGCTACGACGACCTCGTCAAGGTCGGCGAGAAGGCCACCGTCGACTCCGCGGCACCCGACCGCGGCGACGGCTACGGCGTCTCGCTGCGCTGGACCGCGCTGGAACCGGGCAACTCCATGGACGCCGTCTTCGAGTTGGACAAGGCCTCCAACTGGACCGAGTTCCGCAACGCGTCCGCGTCCTTCGACGTCCCCTCGCAGAACCTGACCTACGCCGACACCGCGGGCAACATCGGCTACCAGCTGCCCGGCAAGATCCCCACGCGCGGCAAGGGCGACGGCTCGCTCCCGGCGCCGGGCTGGGACTCCGAGTACAACTGGACCGGCTACATCAAGCAGGCCGAGCTGCCCTACGAGTACAACCCGGACCGCGGCTACATCGTGACCGCCAACCAGGCCGTCGTCGACGAGGACAAGTACCCCTACACGCTCACCACGGACTGGGGCTACGGAACGCGCAGCCAGCGGATCTCCGACCTGATCGAGTCGAAGATCAAGGACGGCGGCAAGATCTCGACCGAGGACATGCGCCAGATGCAGCTCGACAACAGCAGCGAGATCGCCAAGCTCCTGGTGCCCAAACTGCTCAAGATCGACGTAGCCGACCCTGACGTCCGCGAGGCGCAGAAGCTCCTGGAGGGCTGGGACTACACCCAGGACGCCGACTCCGCGGCCGCCGCCTACTTCAACTCGGTCTGGCGCAACATCCTCAAGCTCGCTTTCGGTAACAAGCTGCCCAAGGAGCTGCGGGTCGAGGGCCAGTGCCTGAACGTGGCCCCGGTCGACACCACCGGTCCCGCCGACGAGGACCAGACGGTCCGTGAGTGCGGCCAGCGCGCCGCGGACCAGGCGCAGCCGGACGGCGGCGACCGCTGGTTCGAGGTGGTCCGCAACATCATCGACGACGAGGACAACGACTGGTGGAAGGCGCCCAAGACGCGCCTGGACAAGGCCACGGACACCCGTGACGAGCTGTTCGGGCGGGCCATGAAGGACGCCCGCTGGGAGCTGACCGCCAAGCTCGGCAAGGACATCGACACCTGGAACTGGGGCCGGCTGCACCGTCTGTTCCTGAAGAACCAGACCCTGGGTACCGAAGGCCCCGCCTACGTGCAGTACATGCTCAACCGCGGCCCCTGGAAGCTCAGCGGCGGCGAGGCGACGGTCAATGCGACCGGCTGGAACGCGGCGGGCGGCTACGGAGTGGTCTGGGTGCCGTCCATGCGGATGGTGGTCAACCTCGGGGACCTCGACAAGTCCAAGTGGATCAACCTCACCGGCGCCTCCGGGCACGCCTACAGCGCCCACTACACCGACCAGACGGAGATCTGGGCCGAGGGACAACTGCTGGACTGGTCCTTCTCCAAGGACGCGGTCGACAAGGGGACGAGCGACACCCTGGTCCTGAAACCGTGATGCGCTGACCTGTCGAAAGGGCCCTCCACGCGCGCGTGGAGGGCCCTTTCGCGTCGCCGGAGGCGCCGGTGGAAGACCTCAGCGGAAGCGCCGCACGCCCGACGGGGTCACCACCGCGTGGACGGGCCGGTCGTGCGCCTCCTCGGGGACCCGCTCGACGACCTCGGAGTCGTACAGCAGCACCACCAGCGCGGGATCGGCACCCGCGCGCTCCAGACGGGCCAGTACGCGGTCGTACGAGCCCCCGCCGCGCCCCAGACGCATTCCGCGCGCGTCGACGGCGAGACCGGGCAGCAGGACGGCATCGGCCTCCTGGACGGCCGCGCTCCCCAGCCGCTCGCCCGCCGGCTCCAAGAGGGCCATCTTTCCGCCGTGTTGGACGCGCGCGAGGGAGCTCACTCCGGCATACGTCCCCCAGTCCAGGTCGTTGTCCGCCAGCAGGACCGGAAGCAGGACGCGCACGCCCCGCGCACGGAGCGCGTCCAGGAGTGCGAGGGTGCCGGGCTCACTCCCCACCGAGACGTACGCCGCCACCGTGCGCGCGTGCGCCAGCTCGGGCAGTTCCAGGGCGCGGGCGGCGAGAGCCGCGGTCGTCTCCCGCACGTCATCGGCTGTCAACCCGTTTCTCACCGTGAGGAATTCTCGCCGCAACTTTCTCTTGTCAGGCTCTGACTCGGACCCAACGTGACTCACAGGTCGCTCCTGTAACTTCCTAATACGCTCATATGAGAGTGAATTAACCGGAGCTACAGATTCCGCACATAGCCACCGGATATGGTTGCGGGCATGACTGAGTCACACCCCAGGATCAGCAAGGCTGTCATCCCCGCAGCAGGTCTCGGTACCCGGTTCCTGCCGGCAACCAAAGCCACTCCCAAGGAGATGCTGCCGGTCGTCGACAAGCCGGCGATCCAGTACGTGGTCGAAGAGGCCGCGGCTGCGGGTCTTGACGACGTCCTGATGATCACAGGCCGCAACAAGCGCCCCCTCGAGGACCACTTCGACCGCAACTACGAGCTCGAATCGGCCCTCCAGAAGAAGGGCGACGCCGACCGGCTCGCCAGGGTCCAGGAGTCCAGCGACCTCGCCACCATGCACTACGTGCGCCAGGGCGACCCCAAGGGCCTTGGCCACGCCGTCCTGTGCGCGGCCCCGCACGTCGGCCACGAGCCTTTCGCGGTGCTCCTCGGAGACGACCTGATCGACCCGCGCGACCCCCTGCTCTCACGCATGGTCGAGGTCCAGGAGCAGCACGGCGGCAGCGTCATCGCGCTCATGGAGGTCGCACCCGAGCAGATCCACCTCTACGGGTGTGCCGCCGTCGAGTCCACCGACGAGAGCGACCTGGTGAAGGTGACCGGTCTGGTCGAGAAGCCGGACCCGGCGGACGCCCCCAGTAACTACGCCATCATCGGGCGATACGTCCTGGACCCGCACGTCTTCGACATACTGCGCAAGACCGAGCCGGGCCGCGGCGGCGAGATCCAGCTCACCGACGCCCTCCAGCAGCTCGCCACCGACGAGAAGGTCGGCGGCCCCGTGCACGGCGTCGTCTTCCGGGGCCGCCGCTATGACACCGGGGACCGCGGCGACTACCTGCGTGCCATTGTCCGACTCGCATGCGAACGTGAAGACCTGGGCCCGGACTTCCGGACCTGGCTTCGCAGTTACGTAGCCGAGGAGATGTAGCGATTTTGAGCACCGCCGCGACCCGCGTCACCGGCCAGGACCACCTCTGGTCGGTGACCGAGCACCTGGAGGACATCCTCGCGACCGTTCGCCCCCTCGACCCCATCGAGCTGCAGCTCCTCGACGCCCAGGGCTGCGTCCTGGTCGAGGACGTGACGGTGCCGGTCTCCCTGCCGCCGTTCCACAACAGCTCGATGGACGGGTACGCGGTACGGGTCGCGGATGTCGCGGGCGCGAGCGAGGAGTTCCCGGCCGCTCTGACGGTCGTCGGAGATGTCGCGGCGGGCCAGGCGGAGCTGCTCCACGTGGGCCCCGGCCAGGCCGCCCGCATCATGACGGGCGCCCCGATGCCTCCCGGCGCCGAGGCCGTCGTCCCCGTGGAGTGGACCGACGGCGGCCTGGGCGAGGGCCCGGTCTCGGGGATGCGCGCCCACAGCGCGGCCCCCGAGGGCGCCTTCGGACAGGTGCAGGTCCACCGCCCGGCCCAGGCACGCGCGCATGTACGCGCGAAGGGCAGCGACGTGAGGGCAGGCGACCGCGCTCTCGAAGCGGGCACGGTCCTCGGCCCGCCGCAGATCGGCCTGCTCGCCGCGATCGGCCGCGGCACCGTACGCGTACGCCCGCGCCCGCGCGTGGTCGTCATGTCCACCGGCAGCGAACTCGTCCAGCCCGACGAGGAGTTGGGCCCCGGCCAGATCTACGACTCCAACAGCTTCGCCCTCTGCGCCGCCGCCCGCGACGCCGGAGCCATCGCCTACCGGGTGGGCGCGGTCGCCGACGACGCCGAGACCCTCCGCGCCACCATCGAGGACCAGCTCATCCGAGCGGACCTGCTGGTCACCACGGGCGGGGTCAGCGTCGGCGCGTACGACGTCGTCAAGGAAGCCCTCTCCTCCGTCGGCGACGAGGACGAGGAGGGCAGCGGCATCGAGTTCCGCAAGCTCGCCATGCAGCCCGGCAAACCCCAGGGCTTCGGCACCATCGGCCCCGACCACACCCCGCTGCTCGCCCTCCCGGGCAACCCCGTCTCGTCGTACGTCTCCTTCGAGCTCTTCGTACGCCCCGCGATCCGCACGCTGATGGGCCTGGAGGACGTCCACCGCCCGACCGTCCGGGCCCTGCTCGCGACCGACAAGGCACTGACCTCGCCCGCCGGACGCCGGCAGTTCCTGCGGGGGAAGTATGCGGACGGCCGGGTGACGCCCGTCGGCGGCGCCGGATCCCACCTGGTCGCGGCCCTCGCACACGCCGACGCCCTCATCGTCGTCCCCGAGAACAACACCTCGATCGAGCCCGGCACCGAGGTCGACGTGGTCCTGCTCGGCTGATCGCCCCGAGTTGGCGGTACCGTGTCGCGCACAACAGGCCCGACCGGGAGCGCCGCAGCACATGACAGTTCCAGCCCGGGGGGAGACCCCCGGACCCCATGTACAGAACCGGCTGACGCACATCGACGAGGCGGGCGCCGCCCGCATGGTCGACGTGTCCGGCAAGGACGTGACCGCGCGCACCGCCCGTGCCAGCGGACGCGTCCTGGTCTCACCGCGTGTGATCGAGCTGCTGCGCGGCGAGGGCGTCCCCAAGGGCGACGCCCTCGCGACCGCGCGCATCGCGGGCATCATGGGCGCCAAGCGCACGCCGGACCTGATCCCGCTGTGCCACCCCTTGTCGGTGTCGGGTGTCAAGCTTGATCTGTCGGTCACGGACGACGCCGTCGAGATCCTCGCCACCGTGAAGACCACGGACCGTACGGGCGTCGAGATGGAGGCCCTCACCGCGGTCAGCGTGGCGGCCCTCACCGTGATCGACATGGTCAAGGCGGTCGACAAGGGAGCGGTCATCACGGACGTACGCGTGGAGGAGAAGACGGGCGGAAAGTCGGGCCACTGGAGTCGGGCATGACGGCACCGTCGTACCGTGCTCTTGTGGTCACCGCCTCCAACCGGGCCGCCGCGGGGGTCTACGAGGACAAGGGCGGACCCCTGATCGCCGCGGGGCTGGCCTCGTACGGCTTCGCCGTCGACGGTCCGCGGGTCGTCCCGGACGGGGACCCCGTCGAGGCCGCGCTGCGCGATGGTGTCGAGGCCGGCTACGACGTCATCCTCACCACCGGCGGCACCGGCATCTCACCCACCGACCGCACCCCGGAAGCCACGCTCAAGGTTCTCGACCACGAGATCCCGGGCATTCCCGAGGCCATCAGGGCGTTCGGAAGAGAGAAGGTTCCGACGGCGGCCTTGTCCCGGGGGCTCGCCGGAGTCGCGGGACGCACGCTGATCGTCAACCTGCCGGGCTCCTCCGGCGGGGTGAAGGACGGACTGGCCGTTCTGGAGCCTCTGCTGACTCACGCCGTCGACCAGATCCGCGGCGGCGACCACCCCAGACCCAGCGACAGCGGGGGTGTGAGCTGAACAGCCCATCCTGGCCCGTCGAGCTGGTGGACGGCGATGTCGTCCTCCGGCCGATAAAGGTGCGCGACCAGCGGGTCTGGCGCGAGGTCAACCGGCGCAACCGGGACTGGCTGCGGCCCTGGGAAGCGACCATTCCGCCGCCCACGCCCAGCGGCCCGATCGCGCACCGGCCGACCTACCGCCAGATGGTCCGGCACCTGCGCGCCGAGGCCAACGCGGGCCGCATGCTGCCCTTCGTCATCGAGTACCAGGGGCGGCTCGTCGGGCAGCTGACCGTCGCCGGGATCACCTGGGGCTCGATGTGCTCCGGGCACATCGGCTACTGGGTGGACCAGTCGGTGGCGGGCCGCGGAGTGATGCCGACGGCCGTGGCGCTCGTGACCGACCACTGCTTCCGGTCCGTCGGACTGCACCGCATCGAAGTCTGTATTCGCCCCGAGAACGGGCCCAGTCGCAGGGTCGTGGAGAAACTCGGATTCCGCGAGGAAGGACTTCGTCCACGTTATCTTCACATCGACGGAGCCTGGCGCGACCATCTTGTCTTCGCACTCACCGCCGAAGAGGTACCGGAGGGGTTGCTCGGGCGCTGGCAGCGGGCGCGCGCGGAGCGGGCGCGCTCCGAACAGGCGCGATTGGACCAGACCAGGTCGGGTCAAGTAGGGCACGAACAGGTGCGACCCGGGCAGACGGGCGCGCAGAACCCGAGTAAGCCGGGCAACGCGAGTAAATGAAATGGGTGTTCGAAATTGATCGCTCGGCGATCGTCTCCGGGCATTAAATTCGCGGTCCCGGTGGCCTGTTGATCGCATCGGTCACAAAAAAAGCTCGAAATATCAGCCAGATCGTGCGACACACCGGCGCAATTGGCAGATGGCCTCACGCAAACCCCTCTACCGTGTGAGGCGTGAGCAGCAGCGGCCTCATCTACGCAGTCATCGTCGGGGCCTGGGCCGCCTACTTGGTGCCGATGTGGCTCCGTAGGCAGGACGAGCTGAACGAAGCCCGTCCGACGGAACGCTTCAGCACCGCCATCCGGCTGCTGTCCGGACGGGCGGGCATGGAGCGCCGATACGCCAAGGACCTGCGGGCGCGCTCCACCGAAGAGGGGGAGCCCAGCGCCGATCCGGACGGCGTCACCGACTCGGTGGACGTCCGGGCCTTCGCCATGCCTCCGGCCCAGTCGCAAGCGCCGGCCCAGCAGCGGCCGCAGGCGCACGCGCAGGCCCGGTCCCGACCGCAGGTGCGGGCGCGGGTTCAGGAGCAGCCCCCGGCGCAGCCGAAGTCGGATTCGGCGCCGCAGGGTGCGGGCAGAGCGGACGCCCAGCACGGGGCACCGGCGCACGCTCCGGCGCGCACGGCGCAGGCCGCCCCCAGACCCGTACCGAAGCAGTCGGCCAGGCCCAAGTCCGAGCCCGAGTCCAAGCCCGCGTCCCGGCAGACGCCTGCAGCGCGGCGTGCCTCCTCGGCGGAGGCCGCGGCGCGCGCCCGGCGCTCGAAGGTGCTCGCGCGCCGGCGGCGTACGACGGTGATGCTCTTCATCGCCTTCACGCTCGGCGCGATCGTGGCGGCCGTCGGGGGGCTCGCGTTCCTGTGGGCGCCCGGCGTACCGGCCGTGATGCTGAGCGGGTACATCGTGTATCTGCGCACCCACGAGCGGCGCCGCTTCACCTACACGATGGACAGGCGCCGGGCCGAGGCCGCGGCGCAGCGACTGCGGGAACGGCAGCCGCGACGGCGGCCGGCCGTCGACCCCGGGGCCGACGAGCCGGACGAGGGACCGGAGCCGGTGACCGACCCCGGTCTCTCCGCGCTCGCGGCCGACCGCCGCGCGCTCGTCGAGCAGACCGACCACGCGGAGTGGGTCGACCAGCAGCGCGAGCGCCAGCGGGGCCCCGGCCGCGGTGACAGCTGGGATCCGGTGCCGGTTCCGCTGCCGACGTACGTGACCGCGCCGGTCGCGCCCCGGGCCACGTCCAGCGTCGACCTGGGGGCGCCGGACGCGTGGAGTTCCGCGCGGTCCAGCACCGTCGAACCGAGCGTGTCGGAGGCGGAGCGCGTCGCCGAGGAGCAGTGCGAGGACGACGCGGATGCCGACGCCGCGGACTGCGCCGACGGCGACGGTCGCAGCGACGCCCGTCGCGCGGCGTCCGCCCGGCGCGCTCGCGAGCGTGGCCGCACCCCGTTGTTCGACCAGTACGAGGACGGGGACCGGCCGCGCGCGGCCAACGAGTGACGGTGCCGTGACGGGCACTCGGGGCCACTGGCTGACCAGCCAGGAACGGATTTCCGGGCACCCTGATGGGGATGCTAGAGTTTCACTCGTTGCAAGGGCCTGTGGCGCAGTCTGGTAGCGCACCTCGTTCGCATCGAGGGGGTCTGGGGTTCAAATCCCCACAGGTCCACACTGGGCCGTTCGTGGGTTCGCCTGCGAACTGTTCACGAGATCCCGATCCGACGGTCACCGTCGGATCGGGATCTCGTCGTTTGGGCCTCTAGTTGTGTGAAAGTCGGCCTGCCGGGCCGCCGGGAAACGCGGCGACCCGCGTCGGAACGGACCGGGGATAGAGATGCGGGCATGCCGCAGGGACCGCAGGCGTGGAGTCAGACTCCTGCAGTCTCGCGACGTGTCGATCTTCAATTGCGGGGTGTCTGCCCGGTCAGGGGCTGCGGCTCAACACCCGGGGGTGGGGCGTGATTGGCTCCTCAGCCCTCGGGTAGGGCGGGAGGACATCGCTCGGCTCGAGGTCGAGGCCGGTGACGGGACTCATCTTGCTGGCGACCAGGTACTGCTCAAGTTCCTTGATGTTGTGCACCATGACGGTGATGGCGGACAGGAGAGTCTGCGCGACGCGGCCTCGCGGCTGACGTCTCTCACGGGCATGCAAGGTGGAGTCGACAGATTTCAGTCGCCCGTTGCCGCCCTCGATGTGCGCGCGCAGTGTCTGGTAAGCCAAGGCCCAGGAAGGTGTCTGCCAGGGCAGTTCCTGTCGCGTACGGGGCATGACGTGTGCCTGCACCGTGACAGAGGACTGGCGACAGCACTTAGGGCGTTCGTCGATGGGAAGGTCGGGGGGTGCGACGGTGGGCCGGTTGGCGGGGTGCGCAGCGCGCTCCCTATGGGCGTCAAGATTGATGACGACCGGTACGGGCCCCTTCTTCTTCGGTGTGCCGTTGCCCTCACGCTCTTGTGCCCAAGGGCAATTGAGCTTGGTGATGGGGCAGGCGAACCGCTCGGTGCCGCGGTAGTCGAGGGTGTCCTTGCGAGTGAGCGTGTACGGCTCGATCTCCTGCAACCGCTCTCGCAGCGGTATGCGCTCACGCTCGTTCTTGGCGCTGCGAATCTGCCCGTAGAGGTCGAGCAGGCGGCGCGGGGTGAGGGGACAGAACAGCCGACCTACTTTGGCGATGGCGCCTTGGTGGTGGCCCTCCGCCCCATCGGCGACCTGGGTCTTGGTGAAGTCGAGCACGGGCATGTAGCCGAGGACGCGCATCGGCCGGTGGAAGTTCTCGGGAAGGAGCTTTGTGTACGCACGGTCGGCCGCCGTGAAGCCGCGGAGCTCGGTGAGTTGGGCCAGGACAGCGCTGACGTACTGAGCATGGCGACCCATGTCCTTCTCAGGCGTGTGCAGCACCATGCCGAGGATGAGCTGGGGGTAGCGGCCAGCTCGGTCCGGGTCGGCATGGGCCGCGATGGCGAGTGTGGCGCTGTAGCCGAACTCCCGGTCACCGCCGCCCTTGTAATGCCAGTTGGCGCTCGCCTCCAGCGCGGACCGCTTGCGGGTGTGGGGCCGGGCCCAAGTCGGCACGCAGGTGGTGTCAATCGCTGTGTCGCCACGCCAGTGGCGCATCAGGCCTTTGGCGAAGGCGGTGCGCACCGGGGCGGTGACCAGCCGGTTGGCAAGCTCTTCCAGATGGCGGAGGGCCGGCTGTCCGCGATCGCCGTTCCAGCGGGCAGCTACTTTCCGTCCTGCGGCTCTGGGGAGCCGGCTGCGGCGCTGGTGCGGCGCCGCGTCCAGCAGACGGTTCATGCGTGTCCATGCACGGTGGAAGCGGTTGTACAACGCGTTGACCGCGTCCTGATCCTCGATGTCGCAGGTGGGGATGGAGAGTTCGACGCGCAGCCGCTCACTGGTGCCGAACGTAATGACCTCGAAGGCGTCGTCGAGATTACTGCTGGTTCTCTCGTAGCTTGCGCAGACCAGGCCGAGCAGAACGAGACGGATGGGGTAGCCGGGCGGGCCCGGCAGTCCTGCAAACTGTGCCTCGACCATGTCCACGACGCCGCTCTGTTCGAGAGTACGACGAAGCTTCTTAACCTTGCTGTCAGACATTTCGGACGGCTCGTGTGAACGCGGGTAGGGGCGGCGGGGACGGCCATTGCCGGGTTGATAGCGGGGGTCGTCGGCGGGAGTTCTCATGCGGAGCCACGCAGCATGCGGGTGGCGGCCGCGGTGGTGAGTGGGGGGACCGACGCGCGGTAGGGGGCCAGCGCGGCCGTCGATTTCATGCCCGCCGCCGCAGCGATGACATCCTCCGGGGCGCGCTGGCGCAGCAGCTCGACAATCCAGGTGCTGCGCAGCCGGGCCAACTTCAGATCGGGAAGTCCGGAAGCGCCCTTAAGTGTCCGCTTCGCCCAGTTGGACACACCGTTCTTCGGGTCGGTGACCTGGCGTTGGGGCAGGAACAGGTACCCGTCGCCGACAGTGCGAGCCCGCGCAGCGAGGTCTTCCTCCCACATCGCCCGGCAGACCACCAGCCGCTCGCTGCCTGGCACTGCTACGACCACCGCCTCGGACGGCAGTACGGTGATGTCGGTGCCACGGGTAGCCAGCACTTCTCGGTGTGCCAGCCCGCAGCCGGCACCGAGGGCCAGCAGAGCCAGGGCACTGCCGCCGAGGGCGGATGTAGAGGGCAGGCCGCGGGCCCACATCAGGTAGCGGGCGAGTTCCGGCGGGGTATAGGGGGCGGCGCGCTGCCGCTTGGCGCTCATCCGAGGTGTGGGTTGCTGCCCGTACTCCAGCCACAGCAGCGCCTCACGGATACGCAGCAGGATGCTCCGGTACGTCTGGATGGAACTGCCTTCGAGTTTCGTCCGCGCGAGCAGGTAACGCGTCATCACCTCTGGTGCCAGCCAGGCCAGCGGGTCGCGGGCAATGCCGACGCGCTCGGCGTACACAGCGAGTCCGGAGAGCGCGAGCATCAGCTTCGGCACCGGGTACGGGACGGAATCGCAGGTCGCGGCCGCCACCATGCGAACCCCATCGGCGACCAAGGGCCATTCCGATGGTTCCTCCGACGGCTGGTAGCCGAGGATCGCGCCGCTCATGTCCGTCTCCAAAGGAACACACCACGAGTAGTGGCTACACAAATGGCCACTTGTTTCGTGAGTGTGCACTTCGACAGTCAGGAGCGCATGCGCATGACCGGAGGGCGAGGCCGCAGTGTGCCGCCGCGGGAGCTGGCTCGGGACCCGGAGAACTGGCCCGAGGCGACGTTCGTTGACCACCCCCAGGCCAGGGTGGTGCAGGCCGTCGCACAGGCTCTGACCAGGCAGATGACCATCCAGGGACTGGGGCTGCGGCGCGTAGCAACTCTCAGCGGCGTCAACCGCCAGGCCGTCGCGAATCTTCTCGCCGGCAGTAGCTGGCCGGATGTGGCGACGCTGAGCCGTCTGGAGGACGGGCTCGGTGTTGGTCTCTACCCGGGCACCAATGATCCGGGATCGATGCATTGCTGAACCTCCGGAACCCGCACGGTATCTGCGCAGGCAGGATGGATTGGGCTCAGCACGCCACAGGTAGCCCAGCGGTGGGCTACCCTCAAAAACGGCATGCAGAAGCCCCTAACCGGACTCACATGCTCGGTGCCGCCGAGACTGATCCCTTGGCGGCACCACCAATTCACCCTCGTCCACGCCGTGCTGATCCTTCACGACGGTGGACGTGTTGCTAAGCGGCGCTTCCTATTGCTTCACCTCCGTGCCGACGTACAGGCCTGGTCCAACCTGCTGCAGGTATCCCTTGGTCACCAGGCGGTTAAGCCGGTGGCGCATCCGTTCCATTTCTGTTCGAGGTGCACCCTTGTCGACCAGAGGGATGACGACGTCCTTGGGGCTCATTGGTCGATCTGCCGAGGCCACCAGTGTGACGATCTTCCGGTTCAGCTCCGTAAGTGAGCCAGAGGGCATCGAAGCCTGCTGCTTGCCGAGGTCCGACTCTTCATGCAGCCTGTTGGTTTCTGAAGCGTTATCCATGGAGGGTCGCGGAGAAGTCCCGCTGCCATTCTCGGGGGGACGCCCGCTCTCAGTAGCGTGCTCCGGGGGTACCTCTTCGAGGAGCTGGGCTGCAGTACGCCGCGTGATTGCCAGTGCGGCCAACCGCTCCTCCACCTCGGCGATCTCCGCGCGCAGTCGGCTGGCCAGCTCCCGAGCGGCGTGCTCCTCCGCGTCGAGACGCTGAAAGAGCATCTCACTCATGGACTAACTCCACATCAGAAGCTGCTCTGCTAGGCCAGTTGCGCGCAAGCTTTTCCGCACCTTGCAAGCAACCCTCACTCTAGAGCCAGCGCATGGCCTTGCGCGGGGCCTTGCAGGATTTGGCCCTGCGCAAGAGGTACTTCCCCAACGAGTCGCATCCGAAGAGCTTGCAGACCTGGCCCGCCGTGGTGACGACGAGGTTTGCGTGGGCAGACTGGAAGTTGCCGTGCGGCGGATGGTTCGCTCACCCTGTTGTCGTAAGTGGCTTTCAACAGAGGGTGATTGGCCCGTCCGGCGGGCAGGGTTCTGGTTGGAGGCGCGTTGTGGGCAACCGGGGTCAAGGCCAGCTTGCGTGGATGCCGCGCAGCGCGCCCGCAGTCAGCGAGCCACGCTTGCGGTGGTGGACCAGCCCTACCTCGATGCCCGCGAAGCCGCCCCCCGCCTCGTCGCGGAGATCGGAAGTCTGCGCAGACAACTGGAGGCCGGCGGCGATCATCTCACCGGGTGTCGACGTAGGCGCGGGACCGGGTCGCTCGGTTCTTCTCCAGGAGTGGTGACGGCGGCTCGGCCGAGGGGGAACTGAGCCTGTCTCGACAGGAGTTGATTGCGCCTCGTGAGTCCGGCGACGAACTGGCCGCAGCAAACATCAAGGCTGGGTGCCGCACCCGGTTACGGCGAGCCCTGCAGGATGATCCCGAGGCAGCGGAAGAACTGCGGTTGATCCTCTCAGGGTTGGCTGCGGGGCCGGGGAGAGAGTCGACGGTCTCCGTGCACAACAGCATCAGCGGGGGTGTGCAGCAGGGCCCGGTGTTTCAGGGGCAGAGCTTCTCCGGGCTGACGTTCAACACCCCGGGGACGGCCCCGCCCGGGCAGGGCGCGGGGGCGGAGTGATGGGCGAAGTCGGGCCCCGCCCAGGGGAGCCGCGTGTCAGGAATGAGCCGTTCAGGAACGTCAACGGCTGACATCAGGTGAGCGTCGTCCAGGGGGCCAGCACAGCGCCAGCGGCCGTCGACGCTAACGGCGCCTACCCGCGAGCCGTGGCAACTCCCGCTTGCGGAGCGATTCTTCGTGCAGCGGCGGCCGTGATCTGTTCGGGGGTGAACTCGGCCACCAGTCGATCCAATACTGCGTCCAGGCGAGCATCTGTGTCAGCCTGATCGCGGGCGACGGCATCCAGCAGCGACTGCTTCACGTACTCGTCCGGATCCTGCCCGGCGACCGCGGCAGCATCCTGCACCCTTGCCTGAACCTCTTCGCTCACCTGCACGCTGAGCAAATGCATGCCGTCCTTGTCCGCGTACGCGGTCCACAAAGCATCGATAGGCAGCAGGTTCTCCAGGGCCGCCCAGACACCGCGCAGTGCGGCCTGCCGGTTTGCCGCGCAGATCACGGTCAATAGCCGGACCTGGTCCGCGGAAGCCGCGAGCGGCAGCCGGCTTTCGCGGCGAGCGGCTTTGAGCTCCTTCTTTACTGCTGGGCGGACCAACGTGATCTCGATGGCGTGGAGGGACATATCCGTTCCTATTCCTGAGGGAATGATCCGGCGTGCCCTCCAGCGAGGGGTTCAGTCGCGGGTGGGAGGCCGTCGGGCAGGCGTACTCAGCGGAGTCATCGGCCGGAAGAGGCGCGAACCAGATGCGTAACAGCCCATGGCTGGTCTCAGCGAAGGGTGATCGGACCGTCTGGCAGCCACCCGTTGAGGTAGCCGTGGACAAGATCAGTGGTGCTGTCGACATGTGCTTCCTGCAGGACATGGTCCAGGGTCGCGCGCGGCGTCCAGACGGTGGTTGGGCCGGGATGGTCCACAGTGACCGAGCTTGAGTATGGGGAAGACCCGGCGCGAGCGAGGAAGACGCGCTCTTCCACTCGTACGAGTGATGGATCATCAGGAGGAGGGGCCCAGCGCCGTCCGACCACTGACCCCCACCGCAGGGGTCGGCCAATGAACCAGTGTGCTGCCACCCGGATAGCGGCTTCTGCGTAGGACTCCGAGAGCCTGACATTGGCCTGCGGCAAGGCCCAGTGTCCGGAGGCGTAGCCAGGATGGTGGAAAAGAGCCACCTGCTCGTCGGCGTCGATAACGACGAGAGTGGCCATGCGGCGGAATCGAGGACCGGGAAGACCCATGAGAACAGCATCGGCGTATGGCTAGACAAATAGCCAACCGGGTGGGCTGAAAGGGCTACAGGGGCGAATCTCAAGCGACCTGGGTTCTGGCGCCCGCGAAGAGGCCGCGGTTCGCGTTGCGCGAGGCATGGGGCGGCTGCGGTGTTGGTGCCGCGCTGGATGACATGCGCCCGGGCCCACTGGTGGCGCGGGCGCATGTCGGACGGCGTTACTGCTGGACGAGGCCCAATGCAGTCTCCTTGTCGAGGCCGCCCCAGCTGTCCGGGGTGCGCCACAGGACGTGGACGCCGAAGACGTTGTGGACGGTGTCGGCCGACCAGTCTTCTACGGGCGGTTCGCACAGGACCAGGTAGAGGCCGGTGGCCGGGACGGGGAGCGTGTGGTTGATCTCGAGGAGGCGGGTCGCTCCGGAGCGGAGGTCCTCATACATGGAGCGGCCGGCCCCAAGGACCTCGTAGATGAACAGGCCCTCGCTGGTGACGCAGCTGACGTCGACGACCGCGGAGTCGGCCGGCTGCAGGTCCGACCACAACAGGGCCGACTTCAGCGCGTGGCGCACTGCCTCGTGCTTCCTGCATGTGCGATCGGCAGCCGCCGACGTCTCCAGCGCGCGCAGGAAGCCCTCCTTCGTGGTCGCTGCCTGTGTGGCGGGGACTTCTTCGACGGCGGTCACGGGTTCGGTTTCCTTCTGCTCGGGTTGATGGGCAGCGGTGGCAGGGGTGTTCTCGAAGTCCGGTTCGGCCGCGGCGGCAAGGCGCGCCTTGAGCGTTTCCCGTGCTTCAGCCAGGGCCTGGGCCCAGCCTGAACTCGCAAGGCTCTCCCGGAGACGACTCATGTCCGGCCCCTCGTCCTTGAGCGCACGGTTCGTGCTTGCCGCGAGGTCGCGCAGCACGCTCAGTCGGTGCCTGTCCGGGGAACCGAGCACGCGCCGTACGTCCACCCAGTCCGCCTGGTCGCGGCGGAGGACGCGGTTGGCCATGCCCTGTAGCTCGGAGAGGCGGCCGCGGGCATCCTCCGAAACAGTGCCGCCGTCACCGCCGGTCAGTTCGTCGAGAACGCCGAGCGCCGCGACATAGCGTTCCGCCATCCTCAGTGAGATGGGCTGGCGGCCCCGCTGGTCGGCTGTGAGCACGCTCTGGTTCGTCTCGTTGGCGAACACCCAGCAGTCCAGGTCCTCGCCCGGACGCGGGGAAACCGAGCCGTGCCGGATGGTCAGGACCAGCGTGCGGTCGATGGCGGGAGATAGGGCCTTGACCTTGTAGCGGCCGCCGGGCTCAGGGCCGATGACCCGGACCCGGATGTCGGCCCCGATCTCGGGGACGTCACCCGGTCCTGTGTTGGCTTCGGCTTCGGTGGGTGGTGGTTCGGTGGTGTCATCGGTGTTCGTGAGGCTCTCCGGGAGCGGGGAGGTGTGCAGCACGGTCAGGCTCTGCGTGCTGCGGGTGAGGGCGATGTAGAGCTGAGGCAGGCCCGCCGGGCCGCGATCGGCGATGGTGGTGGGTTCGACGACAAGGACGTGGTCGTACTCCATGCCCTTGGCCTGGGCCGCGGCCAGTACGGACACCGCCTCACGGCTCTGGCCGGTGATGTCGGCACTCTGATCCAAGTGGCGGCTGATCTCGTCGAGCCAGCCTGAGTCGTCGGGGACGATGACGGCCACCGAGCGCAGGGTGTGCCCGTCGCTTGTGCCCACCAGGCGAGTGGTCTGGGCGACGGTGTCGTCGAGGAGCTTCCACGGCTCCGTCGACACGGTTCGTACAGCGTCCTCGCCGGCTTCGCGCACAGCCTGCGGGTAGGGCAGCGCCGGGGCGACCGCACGGGCCAGGGGCGCCACGAACTCCATGATCTCGGCGGGTACGCGGTAGCTCGTGTTCAGCTGGGCGACGCGCCAGTCGCCGTGGTCGGAGAGGAGGGTGCCGAGGCGGTCCCAGTCCACGTACGTGTGGGGCCCGGTGGCCTGGGCGAGGTCGCCGAGGACCGTCATGGAGCCGTTCACCGCGCAGCGGCGGCGCAGGGAGCGGGCCTGCATGGGGGTAAGGTCCTGCGCCTCGTCAACGACGATGTGCCCGTAGCGCCGTGGGGTTTCCCCGGTGATGAGGTACCGGAGTTCTTCGAGGCAGACGCGGTCGTCGAGGGTCCAGGGGTCGTCGGCGGCGGTGGCCGCCCGGGGGCGGTGCAGGGCGGCCTGTTCCTCGTCGGCGAGGATGCCGTCGGCGCACGTGCGCAGGAGGTCCGGCGAGTCGTAGAGGCTCCGGAGCGCTTCCCTGGCGCCCGGTGACGGCCAGACGCGTTCGATGAGGCGCTCGACTCGGCGGTTGCGTTCCAGGTCGCGGCGGATGGTGTCGTCGCCGCGGCGGCGCGGGGCAACGGCCATGAGTTCCTGCAGAAGGCGGTCGACGAGCAGGCTGCGGAAGCGGTCGCGCCGATCACGGTAGGCGCCGTCGCCGCCGCGGGCCTCGTCGAGGAGTGCGAGGAGTTCGGAGCGCGGGATGCGCACGGTCGTGCTGCCTGCTGTGACGGTGAACGCTGCTTCGTCGCCCTCGTAGGAGGGGGCGGTGGTGAGTGTGTCGAGGGCCTCGGGACGGCACTCGTTCTCGACCCGTCGCCTCAGGACGGCCGCCATACGCTCGTCGGACTTCACCAGCCGCGCCTGCGGGGAGTCGGAACCGAGGATCTCGCCGTCCCACAACCGGGTCAGCTGCACGGCGTTGACGTCGCGGGTGCCGAGGGTGGGCAGGACCTGACCGACGTAGTCGAGGAACCGCTGGTGAGGGCCGACGACGAGAATGTCCTGGGCCTTGAAGTGCTTGTTGTTGACCAGCCACGTCACGCGGTGCAGGCCGACCGCGGACTTGCCGGTGCCTGGGCCGCCCTGCACGACGAGGATGTCGGAGGGTGATCCAGTGACCAGATCCATCTGGTCGCGGCGGATGGTCTCGACGATGTCCCGCATGCTGCCGCTGCGCGAGCGCTGGAGTTCACGCAGGAGGAAGTCGTCGGGCTGCAGCGGCTTCTGGGGCAGGACACGGGTGATGTCGGCAGGTGTGGGGACGGGCGGGCGCGGTGTTCCGCCCGCCTGGGTGACGGTGGCGGGCGCTGCGGGCTCGGCGTCCACCGCTGGCCGCGGCTGCGGAACGGTGGCGGTGGCGGTGGCGGCAATCTCGTCGAAGTAGTCCTCGACGAGATTCCGTACACAGCGCAGTTGCCGCCGCAGGAGCACCTCGCCCGGGGCGTCGGGCTGAGCCTCGAACCACTTCTTGGCCAGCGGGCTGGTCCACAGGAGGACCACACGGTCGCTGGTCGCGGGGTCGCTGACGCCACGTCGTCCCACATACCAGGGCTTGTGCTCGTCCTGTACGTCGATGCGGCTGATGACCAGCGATTCATTGCCGAGTCCGTCGTATGCCGCGGCCCGCTCCTCGGCCTCGACCCGGTTGGCGATGCTGTCCTTGCCGCTGGCCGAAGCCGAGACGACGGACCCCTCGGTCATTTCGGCCAGCCGCGCGGCGTAGCAGTCATAGGCGCGGTCAACCGCCTTCTGCTCGATGGCGATGGTCTCGTCGCGCGTAACGGTGCCCATGTGTATTCCCCTCCCTCGCAGCACCCGAAGGACGCTGCGACGGGCATACGCCCGTCCCCCGACGGAATAACTATCAGATACCTTCCGATGACAAACAGTCAGAGGGCCAACGCCCCGACCAACTCGCCGACTTCCGTCCGCCAGGTGAGGACCTGGTCTTGCGTGGGGCCGATCTCGTACTGGTGGTAGTGGCATCCCAGGCAGAGGTGCGACCACACGGCGTTGGTGCGGCGCGCGGTCTCCGCCGCGGTGTAGCAGCCCAGGCACAGCATCTTGGCGCGCATCGTGGTAGCTGCGAGCCCCGGCACTGCGGCGTCGAGCACACGGTCGATGGAGATCTCCAGGGCGGTCCGCAGAGCGAGGGAGGCTCCGCGGTGGCGGCCGGCGGCCGTGGCGCCCGTGCGGGCGGCAAGCAGCTGATCGGCCGTCAGCAGGAGCTCCTCGACCGAGGTGGTGGGAGTACTCATCACACGGTCACCGCCGGCTTGCGCACCTTCTGCGCCATGATCTTGATGTCGTCCACGAAGCCGTGGGGGTCGGTGATCTGCGCTCCCACAGCGTGGGCGCCGTCCTGGCACTTCTTGAGGAGGTCCACCGCACGCGGTCCGCAAAGGGTGCCCAGTTCCCGGTAGACGTCGCCGGTCCGCCCAGCGTCGCCGAACAGGGCCAGGGCCGCGACTTTCATGAGCTTGTCAGCACCGCCGACGGCGGTCTGTAGTGCGTGCTCGGGTGCGCCGGAACGGTGGTGCCGGATCCAGGCGGCCTCAAGGAAGGCGTTCTCCAGGGCTATACGGCACAGACTGGGCAGCACGTGGGTCCGTGCCGCCGTCGGCAGGTCGCTGGTACTGGCGATGGCCCGCGCGTCGTCGAGCGCCTGCCCTACCGGGTCGGTCACCGGCTTGACCTTCACCTTGGACGACTCGGCCCGCTCGACCTCGAAC
The DNA here is from genome assembly GCF_026343635.1 of Streptomyces sp. NBC_00038. Classification (NCBI taxonomy): domain Bacteria; kingdom Bacillati; phylum Actinomycetota; class Actinomycetes; order Kitasatosporales; family Streptomycetaceae; genus Streptomyces; species Streptomyces sp. NBC_00038. The sequence continues at coordinate 4,575,779 of NZ_JAPELQ010000001.1, read as the reverse complement.
ACCGTCACCGGCAGATCCTGACTGGTGAACGCCCGCTGGAGCCGGGTGTCGTGGGTGAACACGACGACCTGCCGGTGCTCGCCGAGCTCGTGCAGGACCTGGGCAAGTCCGTTGACCTTGGCGGGGTCCATGGACTGTACGGGGTCGTCGATGACGATGAAGCCGAACGGGCTGTCGGCGGTGGCGGCCCGGGGCAGGAACAGGGACAGCGCGAGGGAGTGCTGCTCGCCCTGGCTCATGACGCTGAGAGCCGAGGCCTCCTGGCCGTCGACGGAGACATCCATGACGAGCTTGCGGACAGTGGCCTTCTCGCTGCCCTTCAGGCTCACGGCCTTGAGGTCGATGTTGCTCTCCTGGCGGAGCCGCTCCCAGATCCGCTGCGACTGGTCGGCGAAGCCTTCCATGCGCTGTTCCCGCAACTCGGCGGCCAGCGCCTTGATCCAGGTGCTCGCCTTCCTGATGTCCCGCAGCCGAGGCTTGTTCGCCTCCACGGAACGGGCTCTCTTCGCCCAGCCCGCCAGGCGGATGACGAGCCCGCGCCAGCGTTCGTCCCGCTTCTCCAGCTCCCTGACGGCGTTCTCCTTGACCGCGGCACAGGCATCGGCCAAGGGCGCGGCGGCCTCGTGGGCGCGCCGGGCGAGCTCGTCGGGATCGCTGATCGTCCGGCAGGCGGTCCAGGCGCGCCACGGGTCGGCGAGGGCGGCGGGGATCCGCGGGGGCGTGTGAACGAGGTCCTGCACGGCCCGTGCGGCTGACCGGAGTTCGCTGCGCGCGCCCGCGGCTGCCTCCGCTTCCTGCCGCAGTGCGGCGATCTGAGCGATGGCGTCCGCAGCCCATACCGCGTCCAGTAGTCCGTCGGTCCCGCATACGGGGCAGGAGCCCGCGTCGGGGTGACGGTCGTTGTGCGCCACAGCCCGTTCGAGGAGTTCCGCACGCTGCAGGGCGTCTTCGGTGCCGGTGCCGCGCAGGTCCTCGACGTCGGCGAGAGCTCTGCGCAGGCGGTCCACGGTCGTGCGGACCTGCGCCATCTCGGGTCCCCGCACCTCTGCCTCGGTGCGCAGCCGGGCGAGCAGGCCATCGTCCGTGTCGGCGGGCAGACCGGCGATCAGGGCTTCAACGGTCTCGAAGTCGGGCGTTCCCGCTGTGTCGACGGCGACGAGTGCCTGGACCGCGCGGTCGTCGTCCTCCAGCTCGTACAGGGCCTCTTTGAGGCCCGGCAGCTCCGCCTTCGCCACCTTCTCCGCGTCTTCGAGCGCCTTGGCCTCCTGGCGGAGCCGGCTGTCGGCGGCGCTGAGCTGCCCCAGGCCGAGGATGGTGGCGATGGAGTCGTACATCTCGGAGGGCTTGCCACTGATCATGCGGTCGAGATCGACGTACGACAGGAAGGGCCGGAAGTCCCGCAGGGCCTGCTTCCAGTCCACCTGGTCGAGGGGTGCGCGGCCGTGTCCGGGGCGCTTGAGCTCGGCCTGGGAGTCGTCGAAGTCGTCGCCCTCCCAGGTGCGGGTGAGTGTGCTGCGGCCGGTGTCGCCCTTGATGGCGAGCTTGACCTCGATCTCCGGCCTGCCGTCGGTGTCGTGGAGGTTGCGCCAGTTGCTGCTGCGCGTCGGGTGCTGCCCCTGCCACCGCATGTTCACGCCGGTGAAGGCCGTCTCGATGCCCTCAGCGATGCTGGACTTGCCGGAACCGTTGCGGCCCACGACCAGGTTCACGCCGGGCCGGGGGCTGAGCTTGAGCAAGGCGCGCGGTCCGATGCCGCGGAACCGGGCGACGGCGACTGACTCGAGGTAGATCCGGCCGACCGTGGAGGTCTCACCGCTCTCGCTGTCGCCCAGTGCCTCCTTCAGGAGCGCCTTCACGGGCTCGGTGAGTGCCACCTCGCCCAGGCGGGTCCGCACCAGCTCGGGCACGGGCACGGGCTGGTCGGCGGGGGGCGGCTGAGCGGGGTCGGTGGGGTGGTCCGCGTTCCGCTGGGGCTGTTCCGTCACGGTCATGTGCTGTCTCCCGGGGGCCGGATGCTGGTTCGGAGGATGGGTCGGACACCGGCACTCGGTCGGTGAGGACGATGCCCCCGGCGTTCGCGTCGGGTGGGCGGCGGGGTTGCTCCGTTGTGCGGTGGTGGTTACTGCGGTCGCGCAGTCCCCGCTTCCACTTGGAAGCAAAACTAGATAAGCACATCACTGAAAGCATCGTCAAACAGCTTTACAGGCTTGACGACCGCTGTAATGTGTTTACTGTTCGCTACCGACTGGCCCGAGAGGAGCAGCACCCCACGCCATGCCCCAGCAGCCCGCAGCCCAACTGCCCACCTCGGCGCACGTGACCGCCGCCGAGATCTCCCGCGTCGCAGGGGTCACGCGCGCCACCGTCAGCAACTGGCGCCGTCGCCACGACGACTTCCCCGCTCCCAGCGGGGGCACGGAGAGCAGCCCGCTCTACGACCTGACGGCTGTCCAGGCATGGCTGCGGGGGCGCGGGCACACCTCCGCCGCCTCGCCGGCCGAGGAGTTGCGTACGGCGCTGCGTCTGCTCGGGCCCGGCTCGGGTGCGGCGGCGCGGCTGTTCCCGCTGGTGGTGGCCATGTCCCGCCTCGCGCCCGAGGAACTGGCCGAACTCGCCACCGCATCCGACGACCAGTTGACCGCCCGCATGGAGAAGGCCGCAGCCCAGCTCCCCGCGGCTGTGCCCGAGGCCGAGCCGGTCCGTTACGGCCCGGACGATGCGGGCGCGGTCCGCGCCCTGCTGGGCTGTGTCCGTGAGGCCGGAGCGCAGGCCGCCCTCGATGTCCTCGCTGAGCGCGAGTTGGACGAGGGTGCCGCCAGCGGCGTCTACCAGACCCCAGAGGGCCTGGCTTTGCTCATGGCGCGGCTCCTGCCCGCCGGCGCGGCCCGTGTCCTCGATCCGGCCTGCGGCAGCGGCACTCTCCTCGCTGCCGCTGCCCGGCAGGGCGCACAGGAGCTATTCGGGCAGGACACGCTCCCAGTCCAGGCTCAGCGCAGCGCAGTTCGGCTCCTGCTTGCCGCGCCCGGGGCCGACGTGGCGATCCGCGTCGGCGACAGCCTGCGCAACGACGCCTTCCCCGAGGTCACGGTCGACGCCGTCCTGTCCAACCCGCCTTTCGGCGACCGTGATTGGGGTCACGACGAGCTGGCGTACGACCCGAGGTGGGCGTACGGGGTCCCGCCGCGCTTCGAATCCGAGTTGGCCTGGGTGCAGCACGCCCTCGCGCATCTGGAGGCCGGCGGCCACGCGGTCATGCTGCTGCCGCCCGCGCTCGCCTTCCGCTCCTCCGGCCGCCGCATCCGCGCTGAGCTCATCCGCAGCGGGGCCTTGCGAGCAGTCATTTCACTCCCGGCGCGTGCCGCGTATCCGCTCCACATCGGTCTGCAGATCTGGGTGCTCCAGCGCCCCGAGCCGGGCGGCGCGGACCGTACGCCGGTGCTGTTCGTCGACGGCGAGGGCGAGCAGCGGGACGCCACCACGGGAACGCCTGGCGTGACCGTTGCGGCCACGGCCGGCTTCGGCACACGCGGTGGCTCGCGCCCTGGCCGGTCCGGCTCTTCCTCTTCCGCCGCATCCACTTCCTCTGGTTCCACCTTCGACTGGGCGGGACTGACCGGCAGGGTCCTCACCCAGTGGGCCGCGTTCACCGCAGCCCCCGATGCCTACACCGGCGAACCCGGCGTCGCTCGCGCGGTGCCGCTCGTCGACCTCCTCGACGACGTCGTCGACGTAACCCCGGCCCGCCATGTGAGGGCTACGGCAGCTGACATCGACCCAGTAGCCCTGGCCCGGCGCGTCGCCGAGCTGCACGGGCAACTGGCCAAGCAGGTCGCTGCCCTGGCAGGCGCCTCCGAGTCCGGCGGCTGGCAGCCGTCCGGGGCGTCAGCCCGCGAGTGGCGTACGGCGACCGTCTCCGACCTTGCGCGCGGCGGGGCCCTGACCGTGCTGCGGGCGGCGACGCCCGGGACGCGAGGCTCCAAGGGCGCCGCCACCCCTGCCTCAGACCGGCCGGTCCTCACAGCCCTGGACATCTCAGCCGGAAACCCGCCGTCCGGCGGCGCCGACGACGTCCACGCGGACGCCACGCAGCCCGTCGCCGCCGGTGACGTCCTCGTACGCGCCGTCGCGGGCGGCGGCGACGCGGCCGCGATGACCCGGGTCGCGGACGACCGGGACGCCGGAGCCCTGCTCGGTCCGAACGTCCACCTCCTGCGCCCCGACCCGGCACGCCTCGACCCGTGGTTCCTGGCCGGGTTCCTCGGCGCCGAGGACAACATCGCCTCGGCATCCACCGGCAGCACCCTCGTGCACGTCACACCGGGCCGCCTGCGCGTACCGCTGCTGCCCCTGAAGGAACAGCGGCGCTACGGGGAAGCCTTCCGCCGCGTGTACGAGCTGCGCGCGGCCGTTCGCCGAACCGCCGACCTCGCCGCCGACACAGCGGCCACCCTGACCACCGGCCTCACCGCCGGCGTACTTCTGCCACCGGACACTCCGGAGGCCCCGGACAGCCGTTCCGCCTGAAAAGCCCTACACGTCCCACCCCGCACGACCAAACTGGATCCCTGCCGTCCCATGCCCGGGCGGCGCTCTTCGGAAGGAAGCCGGGACCTCTTGAACAGCAGTAAGCACACGGAGCTGGCGAACCACGCCTGGTCCGTCGCCGATCTCCTGCGCGGCGACTACAAGCAGTCCGACTACGGCAAGGTCATTCTGCCGTTCACCGTGCTGCGCCGCCTGGAGTGCGTCCTGGAGCCGACGCGCGACAAGGTCGTCGAGACTGTCGCCAAGTTCGCAGGCCAGGAGATCGACACCGACCACTTTTTGCGCAAGGCCTCGGGCCACTCCTTCTACAACAAGAGCGACCTCACGCTGCGGAAGATCGCGGCCGACCCGCAGAACGCGGCGAAGAACCTCCAGATCTACGTCGGCGCTCTCTCCGACAACGCCCGCGAGGTCCTCGACAAGTACGAGTTCAACCAGCAGGTCAGGAAGCTGGACGGCGCGAACCTCCTCTACCAGGTCATCGGCAAGTTCACCGACCTGGACCTGCACCCCGATGTCGTGCCCAACCACAACATGGGCTACATCTTCGAGGAGTTGATCCGCCGCTTCGCCGAGCAGTCGAACGAGACCGCGGGTGAGCACTTCACCCCGCGCGAGGTCATCAAGCTGATGGTCAACCTGCTGGTGGCGCCCGATGCGGACGCCCTCAGCCTGCCCGGTGTCGTCCGCACGGTTATGGACCCGGCCTGCGGCACGGGCGGCATGCTCAGCGCCGCCGACGACCGCATCACGGCCCTCAACCCGGACGCGACGGTCGAGGTGTACGGGCAGGAACTTAACCCCGAGTCCTGGGCGATCTGCCGGTCCGACCTCATGATCAAGGGCCAGGACCCGGAGAACATCCGCTTCGGCAACTCCTTCTCCGACGACGGCCACGCCCGCCGCAGGTTCGACTACATCCTCGCCAACCCGCCGTTCGGCGTGGAGTGGAAGAAGGTCAAGGAGGAGGTCGAGTACGAGCACAGCTCACTGGGCGACGCCGGCCGCTTCGGCGCGGGCCTGCCGCGCATCAACGACGGCTCGCTGCTCTTCCTCCAGCACATGATCTCGAAGATGAAGCCGGTGGACGTGAACGGCGGGGGCGGCTCCCGCATCGCCATCGTCTTCAACGGCTCCCCGCTGTTCACGGGCGCGGCCGAGTCCGGCGAGTCCAACATCCGCCGCTGGATCCTAGAGAACGACTGGCTGGAGGCGGTCGTCGCGCTCCCGGACCAGCTCTTCTACAACACCGCCATCTCCACATACTTCTGGATCCTCACCAACCGTAAAGACGCCGACCACAAGGGCAAGGTCGTCCTGCTGGACGCGCGCGACCAGTGGCAGAAGATGCGCAAGTCGCTCGGCGACAAACGCAAGGAGCTCGGCGACGGAACGAACGGCCGCCCCGACCACATCGCAGACATCACCCGGTTGTACGCGGAGGCCGCCCAGGTCGCGAAGGACCCCGAGCACCCGCTGCATGGCAAGGTCAAGGTCTTCGCCAACGAGGACTTCGGCTACCAGCGCATCACCGTCGAACGCCCCCTGAAGCTGCGCTTCGAGGTGACGGAGGAGACGTTGGCGGCGCTGGCGGAGGCCAAGCCGGTGGCGCGGCTGGAGCGGAGTGAGGAGTTCGTCGCGGCTGTGCGTAGGTTGCTCGGCTCGTCCTGGACGACGAAGTCCGAGGCGTTCATCGCGCTCAAGGACGCGGTGGTCGCAACCGGCCTGACCTGGCCGTCGGGAGCGCCGTTCGCGAAGGCGGCACGGGAGACGATCGGCGTCCGGGATTCGGAGGGCGAGGTCCAGAAAGTGAAGGGTGCCCCGGAGGCGGACTCGGACCTGCGGGACTACGAGGATGTCCCGCTCGGCGAGAACGTTGAGGACTACCTCAAGCGCGAGGTGCTGCCGCACGTGCCGGACGCTTGGATCGACCACTCGAAGACGAAGATCGGCTACGAGATCCCGTTCACGCGGCACTTCTACGTGTACAAGCCGCCGAGGCCGCTGGCGGAGATCGACGCGGAGCTTAAGTCACTGGAGGCGGAAATTCAGGCGCTGTTGGGGGAGGTGACGGAGTGACCTCTACTTGGAGGACCCTCCCGTTGTGGTCTCTGACCACGGTAGAGCGAGAAATCGTCGAACCGACCGACCTTGGTGATGAGGTCGTCCACTACAGCATTCCGTCGGTGGACTCGACAGGCACTGGGCAGATCGAGGAGTCGGATTCCATCAAGTCCGCGAAGTTTCGCCTCAGCGGCGGCGAAGTACTGATTAGCAAGCTGAACCCGCGCAAGAGCCGTGTGGTATCAGTGGCGGCATCGTCCCTTCCGATCGTTTCATCGACAGAATTCGTCGGATTGCGAGCGGGTGACGCGCTGGATTCGCGCTACCTCGCTTACCTGTTGCAATCCGATTTCGTTCGCCAGGATTTGGATGCTCGCGTTCAGTCCGTCACAAGAAGCCATCAGCGAGTTGCCCCTGAAGACATCACGCACCTCAACGTCACCGTAGCCCCGTCGGCGGAGCAGCGCCACATCGCCGACTTCCTCGATGCCGAGACCGGCCGCATCGACCGGTTGGTGCGCGCGCGTGAAGCCCAAATCGGCTTGTTGGGCCAGAGGCTCGCACAATTGGTGGACGGCATCGTCGCGGGCGAGCTGGAGGTGCTCGACAGCATCGGCGCACGATTCGACAGTGACAACTGGGGCCATGGGAAGATTTCACGCTTCTGCGAGGTTATCCCCGGCTATGCATTTCCGAGCTCAGCATTCGTAACGGATGGATCGGGAATTCGCCTGCTTCGCGGTATTAATGTGGGAGTGGGCGACCTTGTCTGGGAGGATGTCGTCTCATGGGATGCGGCAACCTATCCCGTTCCGGAACGATTCCATTTGCGTGCCGGTGATCTTGTGTTGGGAATGGACCGCCCTTGGATTTCCAGTGGAATGCGGATAAACCTTATTGACGAGAGCAACGTACCTGCGCTTCTCCTTCAGCGAGTCGCATGCCTGCGGCCGAAGTCGCCGAACATCAATATCCGTTTCATCCATTGGGTGCTGCGGTCTACTCAATTTCGCCTGGGCGTTGAGTCCGAGATGACTGGGGTTTCCGTTCCTCACCTCAGTGGTGAACAAATTGGAACCTTCAGTTTCTCGCTCCCCACCCTTGACGAGCAAACACGGCTCGCCGCATCTCTCGAGCACCATGCTTCGAGCACGCGCAGGCTCCAAGCGACTATGACTAGGCAGGTCTCGTTGCTCGTCGAACGCCGCCAAGCCCTCATCACCGCCGCCGTAACCGGCCAGTTCGACGTAGCTACTGTCAGCGGACGCAACGCAACGGACGGAGTGAGCGCGTAGCCATGAGCCCCATCCACACGGAGTCCGCCTTCGGTGACGCCATCGTCGGCGCCATGGTCGAGCGCGGCTGGCGCGAGGCGCGCCCGCAGGACTACCGGGCCGATCTCGGCCTGGACACCAACGAGTTGTTCACCTTCATCGGGGCGACGCAGCCCGACGAGTGGAGCGAGCTGCTCACCGTCTACGGGGGCGACCCGAACGAGGCGCAGCGCGGGTTCGCCGGTCGCCTCGACCAGGCCATCGCCACCAACGGGCTCCTCGATGTCCTCCGCAACGGGGTCAAGGACCGCGGCGTCCTGCTCCGCGTCGCCTACTTCAAACCGAACCTCGTCGCCCACGACTCCGTGCTCGACGGCTACCGGGCCAACCGCCTTACCGTCGTCCGCGAACTCGAGTACGCGACGAAGCAGGCCGACTGGGGCAACCGGCTCGACCTCACCCTCTTCCTCAACGGAATCCCCGTCGCCACGGCCGAGTTGAAGAACCCGCTGACCAAACAGGGCGTGGAGCAGGCCAAGGAGCAGTACCGCACCGACCGTGACCCCACAGAGCTGATCTTCACCCGCCGGGTCGTCGCGAACTTCGCTGTGGACCCGGACCTGGTCTTCGTGGCCACCCAGCTCAAGGGCAAGAACACCCGCTTCCTCCCGTTCAACACCGGCTCCAACGGCCCCGGTCAGCCGGGCGGCGCAGGCAACCCGGACCCGACCGCCTTCGGCACGTACGCGACCTCGTACCTCTGGGAGCACGTCTGGCAGCCGGACAACTGGCTGGACCTGCTCCAGCGGTTCGTGCACCTGCACAAGAGCAAGTCGCCCGGCGGCGGCACGACGAAGACGATGGTCTTCCCGCGGTTCCAGCAGTGGGACGCGGTCAAGAAGCTCACCGCGCACGCCGCAACGCACGGCGCGGGCCACGACTACCTGGTCATGGCCTCGGCCGGGTCGGGCAAGTCGAACACCATCGGCTGGCTCGCGCACCGCCTCAGCGACCTGCACACCCCGACTGACCCCCGCGAACTCGACGCCGAGGCCATGGCCAAGGGCCTCAAGCCGGGCGTGCCGGTCTTCGACAAGGTCATCGTCATCACCGACCGCCGCAACCTGGACGCCCAACTCCGGGAAACTGTCGGCAATTTCGAGCAGACCGCAGGCCTCGTCGTGAAGATCGACGAGAAGCACGGGGCGAAGGGCGAGCAGCTCGCCAAGGCACTCTCCCGCGACACCGGGAAGATCGTCACCGTCACCCTGCACTCCTTCCCGGCGCTGCTGGACTACCTTCAGCGCAACCCGACCGAGATCCAGGGCAGCCACTTCGCGATCATCGTGGACGAGGCGCACTCCTCGCAGTCCGGCGACGCAGCCACCGCCGTACGGTCCGCCCTGCGCGACCTTGGCCTGGACTCCGACTCGGATGACGCGGGCGCGACCACGGTCAAGGCCCCGGCCGCCGCCGCCCTTGACGAGCAGCTCAAGAAGAGGGCCGAGCAGCGTTCCCGCGCCGCGAACCTCTCCTACTTCGCGTTCACCGCCACGCCGAAGGCCAAGACGCTCGAACTCTTCGGCACGCTCCAGGACATCGACGGCAAGGCGACCTACCGGCCCTTCCACACGTACTCCATGCGGCAGGCGATCGAGGAGGGCTTCATCCTCGACCCGCTGCGCAACTACGTCACGTACAACACGTACTGGAAGCTGGTGAACCAGAACCCCGGGGAGCGGGAGGTCGACCCGGCGAAGGCGAACGGCCTGCTCGCCCGGTACGCGCTGACCCATGACTCGACGGTCGCCCAGCACGCCCAGGTGATCGTGGAGCACTTCGTGGCGCACAGCCGTGGCCGTCTCGGCGGGCGGGCCAAGTCGATGGTGGTGACCGCCTCGCGGCAGTCCGCCGTGCAGATGGCGCGCGCGATCAAGAGCTACATCAAGGACCGGGACTACGACACCAAGTACCCCGACCTGGGCGTCCTGGTCGCGTTCTCCGGCTCGCTCACCGTCGACGGTGAGGAGACCACCGAGCCGAAGGAGAACGGCGGGCTGTCGGAGAGCGCGCTGCCGAAGGCGTTCGCGTACACGCGTGCCGACGACAAGGCCGCCCGAGCCGGCGGTGCGGGCCAGCGTGAGTACAGGATCCTCGTCGTGGCGGAGAAGTACCAGACCGGGTTCGACCAGCCGCTGCTGACGACGATGTACGTCAATAAGACGCTGACCGGCATCTCCGCCGTCCAGACCCTGTCCCGGCTGAACCGGACCGCTGAGCGCAAGGCCCAGGCGGACCTGGCGGTCCTGGACTTCGTCAACGACGCCGACGACATACAGGACTCCTTCCGCCCGTACTTCGAGGAGGCGAACACCCTCCCCTCCGACCCCAACCTGCTCTATACCGCGCAGAGCCGGGTCATGCAGGCGCCGATCCTGTCCGGGCAGGAGATGGACGAGTTCGCCGCCGCGTACTTCGCCGCCAAGGAGAAGGCGGCAGGCTCACAGTCCAAGTGGGAGAAGCTGCACGCCGAGTTGTACCGGCTGCTGTCCCCCGCGGTCGCCCGCTTCACGCCCCTGCTCGAAAGCGAGGACGAGGACGACCAGGAGACGGCGGAGGGCTTCCGCGCCGACCTCAACGACTACGTCAGGAAGTACGGCTTCCTCGCGCAGATCGTCCCCTACCGGGACGCCGAGCTGGAGCGGCTGCACCTCTACGGCCGCTACCTCCTCAACCGGCTGCCGCGCCGCGCGGACGGCGGCGTGGACATAGGGGAGGTCGACCTCAGCCACATGCGGGTGGAGAAGACCGGTGAGTACGACGTCTCCCTCACCGCCGAGGGGCCGACGACGATGCAGGGCTTCGGCGACGGCTCGGGCGGTGCGAAGGAGGCGGAGAAGTCGCTGCTGTCGCAGCTGATCGACAAGTTCAACGAACGCTTCGGCACCGAGTTCACCGAGCAGGACGTCATCCGGCCCTTCGAGGAGGCCAAGGCCGACCCGAAGGTGCGGGCGGCGGCCGTCGTCAACGACGAGGACAACTTCGGCCTGGTCTTCGACAACGTCTTCGCGGACAAGATGGCCGACCACATCGACACCATCGTGGGCATGGGCCGCCAGTACTTCGGCCCCGACAAGGGTTTCAAGTCCGGTTTGGACCGCAGCGCCCGCAAGGCCGCGTGGCGGATGATCCGCCGCGAGGAGGGCTTGGACGACGACGTCTGATGCGTACGCCCGGCTGGATACGCAGGCCGGGGCACCCTTCGGCCTTCGCTCTCGATTCGTCTCCGGCCCGACGGCCGTGGGTGATCTGGTGGATGCCCCTGGTGATCGTCAGTTCACCGGCTGACAGCGGCCGTAACCGAATACGCGAGCTTCGTACCGTTCTTGTCGAACACCAGCCACAGGCTGTTGTTGGAAAACAAAGGGAGACGATGACTGACGACCGCAAGACGACCGTGCCCGTGTGGACGCTGGCGACCGCTGATGTCCGAGTGCCAGGGTTGACTACGGGCGAGTCGATGACGGCTGAGCGCCTGGCTGAACTACGCGGAGTGCTGGCCGTCCTGGCCGACGAGCCGATCGTCACACTTGAGGTGCATCCGCTGCCCGACAAGATCGACCGCGGCCGTGGCATCCCGCTCGACGCCGCGAGTCCCTTGGCGCAGCACCTGTCACAGTTCATCACGGAATCGACGCGAAGTTCCCTTACGGCGGCCAGAGCGACCGCTTCCGGCGAGAGTCTGTATCGCATGGTTGTCCCGGCGAAGGTCGCCGCCCAGTTCGGGCAGGGCATCGTTTGCTCGATGCCGTCGAAGGCGGCGGCCGGTGGCATCCACGGTGCACTCATGAACTCAACGGGCATCGCTGCCAATGCGACGTTCGTGCCGGTCGGAGGAGCGGCAGCGGCGGGCGCAGTCGGTGGAGCCGGTGCAACAGCAGGCGTCGCGGTCGCCGGCGGCGCGGCGCTCACCGTGGCCGCTCCGCTCGTGCTCATGGCCGTGGCGGTGGGGGTGAGCGCGCATGCAGACCACGAGCGCCAGCAGGCCATCGCGCACATCACGGAACTGCTGGAGCAACTTCAGGAGGACAAGCTCGACGACGAGCACAGCGGACTCAACGGCTGCCGTGCCGCCATCGATAAGGCCACGGCCATCCTGCTCGATCAGGGCAAGCTCGGTGCCTCGCTGGGACTCGACTCGGCGGTGCACACCATCGACACGGCGCTGAGCAAAGCCGACATCCGCCTGGCCCGATGGCAGAGCGCGCTCGACAGACTCCCCGAGGGCAAGGCCGTCGAACTCGGCACGCTGACCAAGGCGTTCCCCGGCATCGACGACGAGGGCGGCATGTTCCGCACCCACCTCGAACTCGCTTCCCTGGCCATCGCGCTGATGCGGCGGGTAGTCGTCCTCCAAGCCGTCGAGCACGCCCAGAGCGACCCCGGCAATCCGTTCGAGAACTTCACCCGCGCACTCAAGCGCGACCACCAGCGCCTCGGCGAACTGGAGTCGAGCATCGCCGGTGTCCTGCAACGCCTGTCGGCGCTGGAGCTGGCAGGCCCGCAAGGGTTGCGGCCCGTCTTCACGACCGGTGAAGTCGATCGCTTGATGCGCGCGGCAAGCCGGATTCACAAGCTGGGCGACGGCGTCACGGTCAACAGCCGCACGACAGACGTGGCGATTGAGATCGCCCGCAGCAAGGACGGCTCGGTCGTCGTGTTCCCTGCGCTGCCCGTGTAGGTGTGGGCGCGCTCGCACTCACTTTGTGGCGTGGGGTGGCCCGAAACCTCAGTGCGGACGTCATCACCTTCGGTGTCCGCACCTGCCCACCGGTTGCTGCCGAACCGGCCGCCGCACCCTCCCGCTCGTCGTCCACTGCCGCGCCCACGCCCTGTCGCAGCGCGAACGCTGGACGGCAGATCGACGCAGCGGTCACACTTGACCCCTGACCGTGACTGTTCATCACGCACACCGGGGGCAAGGTGCCGCAGGAGGCGATCTCCGACCGTTACGAACTCCTGGAGGAGCTCAGCCACGGCGGCATGGGGGACGTGTGGCGCGGCTACGACGCCGTGCTCGACCGGCCCGTCGCGGTGAAGCTCATCCGGCAGGCGTCGGTCACCTCCCCGCAGCTGGCCGAGGAGTTCGCCAAGCGCTTCCGCCGCGAGGCCCGCATCACCGCGCGCATCCAGCACCCCGGAGTGCCGCAGGTGTATGACGCGGTGCTCGACGCGTCGTACGAGCGTCTGTTCCTGGTGATGGAGCTCGTCGACGGCGTACCGCTGTCCGCCTACCTCGACCCCGGCCGGCCGCTGCCGGTCAGCTGGGCGGCAGCCGTCGCCGCGCAGATCGCGACCGTGCTGTCGTACGCGCACGATGTGCCGGTGATCCACCGGGACCTCAAGCCGGGCAACATCCTCGTCGCACGCGACGGCACCGTGAAGGTCCTCGACTTCGGTATCGCGGCGATCCTGCGCACCGACGTCACCAAGCTGACCGTCACCGGCAGCCCCATCGGCACCCACCAGTACATGTCGCCCGAGCAGGTCCGCGGCGGACGCATCACCCCGCAGACCGATCTGTACGCGCTGGGCTGCGTGCTGCACGAACTCCTCAGCGGGCGCCTCGTGTTCGAGGCGGAGAGCGAGTACCTGCTGATGTACCAGCACGTCAACGCCGCCCCCACCCCGCTGCGACAGCTGCGGCCCGACGTCCCCGAGGCGCTGGAGGAGCTCGTGCTGCACCTGCTGCGCAAGGCGCCCGAGGCGCGGCCCGCCGACACGCAGGAGGTGTACGCGCGGCTGCTGCCGTTCCTCCCGCCGCCAGGTGGAGAACCCGGCACGGCCGATGCCGGGCCGGCCGGCGCGCCCGACCCGACGGGCGTGTTCCGTCACCCCTTCGCGCCCCGCGCCCGCGCCCAGGCGCCCGCACCTGGTGGTTTGCCGCCCACGGCCGTCCTTCCGGGGGCCCAGCCGGTGCCCGTCCCCGCCCAGTTGCGTGAGGACATCAAGGAGGCGTACGCCCACTCCGACGCCCTGCTGGAGGAGGAGCGGTTCGCTCAGGCCGCCGAGGTGCTCGGCGAGATCATCGAACCCGCGGCCCTCGCCCTCGGCTTCGAGAGCAAGCCGGTCCTGGCGCTGCGCCGCCAGCGAGCGGCGATCCGCCTCCTCGGCGGCGACTATCGGGCCGCCCTGCCCGAGTTCGAGGCCCTCGCCGACGCGTACGCCCGCATCGCCGGACCCACCGGCGAACAGACCCGCGCCTGCCGCGCCCAGGCGGCCCGGTGCCGCGCCGAACTCGGCCAGGTCACCGACGCGCTCGCCGCACTCCAGGGCGTGCTGAATGTCGTACGGGCCGTCGACAGCGACGTGAGCGAGGAAGCCGTGGAGCTACGGCACAACATCGGGATGCTGCTGCTCGCCCAGGGCCGGACCGTCGAAGCCCGGCAGGTCCTCGAACCGCTCCATCAGGACATGTGCATGGTGTTCGGCCCCGACGACGAGATGACCGTCGAGATCTCCGAGGCGCTGGCCCTGATCCGCCTCGACCTCGACGGCGACGCCGTCGGGTAACCCGCTCGAACACCTCGCAGGCACTTCGACAGAACTTGTGGCGCTGCTCGACGGGGGCCGGCGGGGACCGTACAGGTGCCGGTGCCGGGGCTGATCGTGCGGGGGAGCACCGGGGCGACGCGGGAGGCGGTGGACCGGACCCTCCACGGGCATTGCGTTGAGCCGCGCCGTCTCGTCGGCAGCCTCCCGTGAAATTTGGTGCGATGTTCGCTGATTTTGCTGATTTTACGGACACCGAACGGGAATACCGGTATCTATGGTGTTCATCGGACCGCACGTGCTCCGGACGCTGAGAGCGCGGTGAGGTCCGGATCGGGGCGCGGGTACATCTCGGGGGGCAGGCTGTGGCTTGCGGCAACAATCATGTCGGTGGATCTCATCTGTCTCAGGCTCCTACGCCTGTCCAAGACCTGGGACGCATCGCGGTCGAGGAAGCCCTGCGGTCGGAGCGTGCCGCCGCGGTGAAGAGGACTATCGCGAACTGGCGGGCGACGACAGCCCAGGGCGTCGCCCCCGAAGGCATGCGGCTGAAGAACCCTCAAAACCCTCAACAGGATCCGTCTTACTCCCACATGGGCGACTGGAAGGGCGGCAACCCGGTTCCCGGCACGGAGAAGCTCGTCCACACGTGGCACGACGAGCACGGACAGCCGGTGCAGGGAAACGCCTACCCCCACATCCACGTGATTCACGATCCTTACAAGGGCGAGGTGAGGGTTGAACTCCGCCGTCTCAAGGGTCCCGAATCCATCAAGGTCCGGAAGCCCAAGGCCGGGATCGAGACCGCGACGATTCCCATCGACGAGAATTTCAGCGGCACGCAGGTGAACGAGGCGATCGAGAGACTCGCCGGCATCCTGCGCAACAGTGGACCGTACCGGTGACGGGTCCCGCCGGGGCACTGGACGCAGAGATCCTGCGGTCGCTGGCCCTCACATACGTCAGCCGGTGGTCCGCGTCCGTGCGCGAGCTCCTGCTCGCCCCCGCCGCGCACGGCACCGCGCACAGTCTCGAAGACGCGCGTGAGGCATTACGGCGTGTGGTGCCGGACGCTCTGGCCTCCTCGCTGGTCCCCCTGGCGGTCGTCGACGAAGCCTCCCTGGCCTGTGTGGTGCTGAACCCCCTGAGCGACGGCGACCGTGCGCTCGCTCCCGGCACTGTCGTACGACTGTTCCTCGGCGAGGTGGCGCCGGAGCATCAGCTCGCCGTTCTGGACGTCGATCCACTGCTCTACATCGCGTCGCTGGATGAGGAACTCCTGGCGCGGGAGGCCGGGCTCACCCGCATGCTCGACGAGATCGGCCCGGCCTACGAGCACGCCTTCATCGACCGTGACCGGAGGCCGCGCGACTTCGTCGTCCGGCCCGTGCGGCTGGCCTGCCAGAACGTCGTCGTCGGCTATGCCGCCATCGCCCAGGACAGCGCCTTCGACGGTCTGTCGGTGCCCGCGTGGATGACAGCCGAAGTGCCGCATGTCGCCACGCACGAGGCCAACCGCGCCATGGCGGCGCTGACGCTGTGCGACGCCTTCGCGCGCGGCGGCACCATGGAAGTCCGCTTCGACCGGCCGGCGTCGGTGAACCTCGACGGACGCACGATCCGCTACGCCGGCCATCCCGAGGGACGTGTTCCCGCCGGCCTTCGCCGGTACGGACGAGCCACCGGTGTGCCCCTGGGAGTCGACGATCCCGCGTCGATCAGCCCGGCCGAGGCGAGGGCGCTGTTCCTGGCAGTGACGCCCATGACCCGGGGGTTGCGTGCCCGGGTCGGAGCGGCCGTGGCCGCGGACGGAATCAGCCCCGAACGCATCTGCTACGCCCTGTTGTCCCAGGTGTGGCGTGAGCTCGAACTGGAACTCCTGCTGGCGACGAGTGAGTACGGCGCGTCCGTCCTGGCCGGCGGCGCCGCCTGGACTCACCGATCCCTGCGGCAGGCGGAAGCCGACGTCTGTCGTGGGGCCCTCATGGCCGGTATGTACTTCCGCCGGCTCAACGGCCGCGACAGTGCGGGTGCCACGGACGACGTACGGGTCGTGGAGGACGTCAGCGCCGGAGTGACCTGGACGGTCCACGAGGACACCGCCGCCGTCGAATACCACCTGTCCGACCCGACGGTCCCGCCCTGGGCGGCCGGTGACAGCGCCCTTCCTGTCGCCGACGTTTCTCTCACAGTCCTGCCCCGGGTCCATGTGAGCGACCGCGATCTCGCCGTCGTACGGGCGTTGCGCACCCGCGGCACAGCCGCGGCGCTGCTGATTCCGCAGGACGCCTGGCTGCCCGCGCAAGCCGACGTGCCCGTACTTCGCTGTCCGGACCGCCTGGCCGACCTGGATCGCGCGATCGAGGACAAACTACTCACGTCGAGGCTCGCACGCGGATGACGGCAACCACTCACACCACCACGCTCGTGTCCCTGACTGCGGACGGCCCGCTCCGCACGCTGGTGGGGGACATCGCCACGGCCGCCCTGCGTTCGACCACGACCGAACCGGGCGACCGGACCGACGTCGTCCGCTACGAACGGCTGTGCTCCCAGCTGGAGAGCCACGCCTGGCGCGCCGCCGCAGGGGGCGCCCCCTGCCTCGTCCTGGACGAGGCGCCCGACGGCCCCGGACTGCCGGTGGCCGCCCACGACATGGCGGATCCGCTCGGTTCCGCACTGGCAGACCGCGTGTCCCACCAGGCGGCGCGGCTGGTTCGGCACTGGCTGGCCGAGCAGACCGTCGTCGTCGCTCTCACGGTTCCCTTCGCGCCCGGCGGCTCGGGCTTCCCCCCGACCGACCGGGAGCCCGCCCCCGACGTGGCCGCTCCCTGGCGCGCTCCCGAGGGCGTGGAGGGACGTCGGGCCGTGGAAGCGCGGTTCCGGGACCAAGTGGCGGCTGCCGTCGGCCCGGACGCGGCCGGCCGGCAGCCCGTCAGTCCTTCCGGGGTGCACAACCGGGTGCTGACCGAGGTACTGCGGCAGTACGTTGCCGGACACCCCGACCGGCGTGTCGACGTGCCCATCGCCTACCGGGACGGCTCCGCCGCCGCTGACCCGTTTCCCCTGCGGTGTCTGCGGCCGGCCGACGGGCTGCCCGCACAGGCCGACGTCACCTTGCGTCTGGCACTGCTGTCGATCCGGCACACCGAGATGGACGCCCGCATCGACGGTGCGTGGCTGCGCAACGCCGAGGTCTCCCGGCCCCGGCCCGCCGCGCAGACCGACGAGTTCGTGTACGCCACGAGCCTGGAGCAGCTGGCGGCCCTCACCGACCACGGGCGGCGCAGCGCGGTCCTACACCTGTACCAGACGGGACTGGACTGCGCGGTCGTCGGGTTCTACCGGGCCGTGACCGTCCATCTGCTGCGTCATCCCGGGTCTGTGGCCGTCGTTCCGATGTTCGCGGCGACAGGCCGGCCGGGCGGCCCCGACCAGACAGTGTTCCATCAGGGCGAGCCATGGACCGCGGAAGGACTGCGATGACCACTGAGACTCCCCGTGGCTCCTCCCTGCCGGACATGCGCCGCGCGGTGTGCAAGGACTGCGCCCGCGAGGTCGCCGCCGGCGACCGTCCGGCGGGCACCGAGTACTTCACCTATCCCGAGGCCTGGGCCGGCGGGCAGCTCGAACGCGGTGGTTCGCGCTCGGACCGCTGCCGGGAGCACCGTGCCGCCCACGTGGGGCACATCTCCGGCCTCTCCGTGGCCTACATCGACCTGCGGACCACCGGCGAGGTCGCCGACCGGAGTAACCCCACCGGTCCCCTCGGGGCGCTCGGTCCGCTGCCCGAGGCCCACACCGTGGCCGACACCGCCCCCGTAGATCTGGGGGCGTTCGGGTTCGGCATGGACGAGTCCCACATCCGGCAGATGCTCGATTCCCTGGCCGACCCCAGGAGGCGGGTCCTGGTCGTCAAGGCCGGCACCGGCACGGGCAAGTCCACATACATGCCCTACCGGCTCCTCGATCCACCCGAGGGCTGTTATCGCCTCATCGACAACGGACCGATCATCGTCACCGAGCCCCGAGCCCCGAGCCCCGAGTCCAGGCCACGGTCGGAGTGGCCACCTTCGTCGGTGAGCTCCTCTCCGGTGCCGGCGGGGTCGGCCCCGGCTATCCGGTGGGCTACCAGGTGTCCGGCGACCGTCATCACGACGCGGCGTGCCGACTGGTGTACGTGACCGACGGCACCATGATCAACTGGCTGCGGGAAGGGCGACTGGCCAGTATCGGCACGGTCATTGTCGACGAGGCGCACGAGCGGTCGACCAACATCGACTTCATCATGGGATACCTGCGCCGTGAACTGGACCGGTACCCCCACCTGCGGGTGATCATCACGTCCGCGACCTTCGACGAGGACTTCTACCAGCATTACTTCGGCGGGGAGGGCGTCGCCGGCAAGGTCGTCGTCCCCGCGGTCAAGTCGATCGGTTACGGGTGGCCGCTGTTCCCGGAGCTGGACGCCCCACCCGACCCCGCGCTGGTGGAGGCTTGGCGGCGGATGGCGCCCGAACTACGCCTGGCGGAAGGGCCACAGGCCACTGCCGAGGATGAGCTCGTCGCCGGCGCATGGCCTCGGTTCGCCCCGGCGCTCAAGGAGAGCGAAGCCGTCGACAGCGCCGACGTGGGGTATGTCGAGGACCTGCACGCCACCACCCGCGCGCTGCTTCCGCTGCGCGCATCCAAGCCGCTACCCGAGAAGCAGTGGCAGCGCGAGATGCCCTCCGTGCTGGCGGAGTTCGTGGTCCGGCTCACCCGCGGGCTGGACGCCGCGGACATCTTCGGCGACATTCTCAGCTTCCTCCCCACCGCCAAGGCGATCGAGGAGGCCTGCGACCTGATCCGTGCCGGACTGGGGGACACCGTCGACGTGTACGCGCTGCTGTCGTCCTTGCCGGTGGAGGACAAGCGCGCCGCGCTGGCCGCGCGCCGCAAGGGCGACCGCCGCAAGATCGTCGTGTCCACCAACCTCGCGGAAACGTCCCTGACCGTCGAAGGGGTCCGGTTCGTCGTCGACTCCGGCCTCATCGCCCAGTCGGAGTGGGACGTGGAGTCGGCCCAGGGGAGCATCAGGACCAAGGCACACTCCCAGGCCGGGATCAAGCAGCGCTGGGGACGGGTCGGGCGCAAAGCGCCAGGCTGGGTGTTTCCCCTGTACAGCAAGGAACAGTTACTGAAGCTCGCCGAGGACACCGCGCCGGGATCCACCCGTGAGAACCTCGAACGCCTGGTGATGACGGCCAAGATGGGTGGCTTGGACTCCGTCGGCGACTTTCCCTGGCCGGCCGCGTTCGTGCCCGAGCCGCCCCTCGCGCTCGACGAGGCAGCCGAAGCGTCCCGGAAAACCTTCGTCGACGAGCTGCGCCGCGCCGACCAGGCTCTTCGGACCAATGGCTCGCTCGACGTGGGAGGCCATCCCACCACGTTCGGCAAGGAGCTCAGCCGCCTCCAGGTGCTGGGCTCCACCGGTGCCGCTCTGGCCGTCATGCACGCCGACCGTCTGGCCTGTCTGCCCGAGGTGACCTCCCTTCTGGCGCTGCTCACCACGCCCGCGCGCCTCGTTGGACCCACCGGTCTGCTCATGACTGACTTCTCTTGGCCGGACGAATGGCGGCATGAAGCCGCAGAGCGCCATCGTGCCCTGGCCAGTGTCTGCGAGGACGACGCGGAACTGGTGCTGCAGATCGTCGCCGGCTGGGAACGCGCCGACCCCGCCACCCCACCGTGGGAGCCCTCCCCCGCACGGACCGAATGGGCGCGGCGCTGGTGGGTCAGTGACGACCGGTTGCTGACCGCGGCCGTGACCCGCCGGGACATCATCGGCGATCTGTCCCCCGCCATGAAGGAGGAAGTCAAACGGTTCGTCGAGCCTTCGCTCCTGCGCCGCGCCCGTGGGGCCATCACCCGGGCCTTCGCCAACCTGGAGCACGTGCTGGACGGCACGGCCGGTGGCACTGATACCAGCACCGGCATCGACTACATCGCCGTGCACGGCGACCAGACCACGCCGTGCGCCGTTCATGCCGGGCATCTGACCGGACGGCCCGAACGAGTCATCCCCCTCGCGCGCCTCCGGGGCCGCGACGGGACCCGGCTGGCGCACCTCGTCACCGCCGAGCCGTGGGCAGGGGGTGGGGCATCCGACAGCACGGGGCCCGCGGACGCCGCCCGCCTCCTGGTCCTCAGCGCCCTCCACGCCCGGCCCGAACGGAGGCGCGAGGTCATCGCCGCCCTGCTGGAGGCGTGGCCGGCCGGCACCCGGGCTCTGCTGCTCCTCGACCGGGACGCGACCGGTCGGCCGGTCGCCGGACACGTCGAAGCCCGGCACGCGCCGGCTCCCCTCCCCCTGGCCGCACAGGAACTCGCCGAACTGGACGCTGAGGACGAGCTGGCACACGGCGGGGCGGCAACGCTTGTGGACGCCGCCCCGGAAACCGATCACAGCTGGCCCACGAACGCCGAGCCCATCCCCGACGTCGAGGCCATGGCCCGTACCGCTGTCCTCGATCACCGCGACGTCGAAGCGGACGAGACGGCTTGCGGGCGGTGTCCCCGTTGCCTCGCCGGTGAGTTGGCCGCGTGCGAGACACCGCGGGTGGCCGTAGGCGGTCGGGTGCCCGGCACCCTTCCAGGGCACGGGCAGGCACCGTCGGCCGGGGGGATCGACGTCTCCCGGCCGTTCGTCCTGGCACAGGAGGGTGGCCTGAACGGGGACGGCTGGTACGAGGTCGTCGGCTACCACGTCACCCCCGACGGCGAACCGCTGGTCTGTCTGCGTCCCGACTGGCGCCGTCCCGAGGACACCGACGGTCCCGGGGCTCACCCCGATCTGCAGGCCGGTGACCACATCGAGGTGGTGGTCGGTCCCATGGTCAGCGATCACGACGGGGAATTGCGGGTCCTGACGCGTGCCGACGCCCGCGGGCGGTTCCTGCTGCGAGAGGCCGATCCGAATCCGCCGCGGCAGGACGAGCGGGCCCAGCTCGCTGTGTCTCTTCACCGCCGGGACACCAGGCAGCTGGCCGACCTCCTAGAGGGGGCCACCGTGACCGCGACAGTCCTGCCGCGCAGTCAGACGGGGCATTTCACCGTCACGCTCGTGGACCTGGCCCACCAGCACGTCAAGGCGGCCACCAACGGGGCTCGTGATGTGGCCGGCGTGGTCACCGGCGCTCCGAATGGCGCCGGGTACGTGGAGGTCCGTCTGCTGGCCCACGACAGCCGGACCGGGCTGCGCCACGTGATCAGCGCATCGGGCGGGGAGTCACCGCCCGAGCCCGAGTTACCCGTCGTCGTACACCTGTACCAGGAACGCTCTCGTCTGTCCTTGCAGGGCCGGTCGTTGCGTCCCGTCGCGGACGTCGCCGAGCATCTGACGGACGCGTCCCTGATCGGCTTGCCGGACGGGCCCCTGCCGGAAGTGGGGGGCAGCGGCGTCTTCCTGAAGGCGGACCGGGTCCTCAGCCGGGGCAGTGCCATCGAACTCGCCGAGCTGGACATGGACGCCACCTGGGTCCGCGACGTCTGGTTGTGGTGGGCGAGGAGCCGTCACCACACCCCGTCCCGTACGGAACCCGTGCTGCGTGCCGGCATCGACCGCGAGCCCGTCGACCTGCCCGCCACCGTCCGAGTGGAACTGCCTTCGGAACTGCGTCTGCCAGGGGCCGAGGTCACCGCCATGCATCCCGTGGGCACGCGGGTCAGCGCCGTAGTGACGGCCGTCAAGGCGGAGTTGGGCCGCGCCTGGCTGCGCCTGTTCGACGGCATCCCCGCCAGTGTCGCCGAGCGTGACCTGGGGCTCGGACAGGGCACGATCGCCCAGACCCTCGTCGTGGGAGCCGAGTTCACCGGGCTCGTGACAGGTGTCTTCGACCGGCAGGGATACGGCATGCTCACGCTCGGTCCGTTGAAGGGCTCCGCAGAACCCCGCACGACCGATACGGGACCGGGCAGGACCACCACCGGTCCCGCCGGGCAGGGAGTCGGCGGTGAGGCGAGGCCGGAGTCCGACCGGTACAGCGGCCCAGGACAGGGCGAACCGGCCAACGGCAGGAGGGAACCGGTCCTCACCCTGGCGGAGGCCTGCGCACGCTACCCGGTCGGGTCATGGGTCGGCGCCGTGGTCCACCGCGTCAGCGCCGAGCTCCGCCGTGCGTGGCTTCGGCTGCCGGACGGGCTGACGGCGACGGTGGTCGCCGCCGACGTGGGCAGCCACGCGGTCCTGGTCCTGCCGCACGTCCTGACGCCGGAG
Organism: Streptomyces sp. NBC_00038; assembly: GCF_026343635.1. NCBI lineage: Bacteria > Bacillati > Actinomycetota > Actinomycetes > Kitasatosporales > Streptomycetaceae > Streptomyces > Streptomyces sp. NBC_00038. The sequence goes on along the minus strand of NZ_JAPELQ010000001.1, from coordinate 4,553,087 downwards.
CAGCAGGTGATCGGCACGGTGAAGGCGGTCACCCTGCACCGGGGCGCACCGCAGATCCAGCTGGATCTACGGAACGTGGACACTCCCTCCTTGGGGCAGCAGCTCGACGACGCGGGGGTGCGGGAGGGCGCCGTTCTCACCGGCCGCGTGCGCAACGCTCTCGACTCCGTGGGGGTGTTCGTCGAGGTGCTCCCCGGTTTCAACGGTCTGATCCGGGCACGTGACCTGGCACCGGGACGGCCGCCCTCCTCCTATGCGCGGGGCACGGAGCTGACGGTCTGCGTCGACGCGATCCACGAGGACCGCAAGCGTCCCGGCTTCCCCGCCTTCGGTCTCAGTCTTGACTAGTGAGCCGGGGGTGCCGGGGAAAGCAGACCGGGTCAGCCCGTCGTGGTGCGGTCGCGCTGGACCTCCGCCAGGAAGAGCCGGCAGAAGGCGCGGGCGGTCTCGTCGCGCCCGTGGTCGGCGAGATGGTCCAGGATGCTCCAGTAGTGCTCGTCCTGAGCACCGCGCAACGAGAGGGTGAACGACGAGACGTCGTCGCTCCAACGCCGGATACGGCCGATGCCCTTCACCGCGTGGAAGATGGTGAGGGCTTCGAGGCTGTCGGCGAGAACCTCCGCCGCACGGGGCACCGGCAGCCCGAACTCGTCTAGGGCGGCCAGGTAGGTGTCGTACAACTCTTCCCGTAACGCCCAGCCTTCCTCGTCGAAGGGCAGCAGGGGAAGGTCGTCGATGACCGTGACGGCTTCCTGCAGCAGCGGGAGGGTCTTCTCGGATTCCACGTCGATGAGAACCAGGCCGCCGTGGGGGGTGAGGATCCAGTTTCCGGGGTGGGGGTCCTTCTTGGCCACCACGGGCCTGCCAGGCGCCCCGAGCGGCTCTACCAGGTCCAGGAGCGCCTTCCGCAGGCCGGGGGACGCGTCGAGTTTGTTGCAGGCCTTGGTCACCTGGTCGGCCCAGTCGCTGGCGTGTTGAGGGGTCGCCGTGCGGGGGGTGTCCGCGTCGTCCAGGACGCGCCAGGCCTGGAAAGCGGCGAGGTAACGCAGAGCCTCGGCGAAGTGGGGGAGCGGATCTTCGCCCCGGCCCGTGAGCCGGTCGGTCACGGTCGCTCCCAGGAGCCGTCCCTGCATGCGCCGCATGACATAGACGGCGTCCTGTTCATGGGGTGCTTCCAGCGGGATCAGCCCGAGGGGCTCGGGCAGTTGCCAGTGCACGGGAGCGTGCCGGTCGGTGAGCCACTGGCGCAGGCGTTGCGTCCATTCCCATTCCCGTGCTGCCTCTCCGGCGGCCAGTCGCTTGAGGACGATGGTCTGCTCGATCAGCCGGTGACTGTCGTTGAGGACAAAGACGCCCTGTTCCCCGGACCTCCGCTGTCCGCCGAGGACGGACGCAGCGAACTCGCGGTTGCGTGCGGCCAGTCCGGCCGCATGCGCGAGGAGTTCCGACCGGTCGCCCGCGAGGAGCGGCGCGGACAGGAAGGCGGGCGGCAGACCGGCCAGGCGGGACGGGTCGAGGGCCTCGTACCGACGCGCGAGGTCGGCGAGCTGCAGCACCGGCCAGGGCCAGGCAGGGTCGCAAGTCGCCGCCTGGAGTGCGCATCCAGCACTCCGGGTGAGCTGGGTGTCGTCCGCGGTGATGCGGTGCAGCCGCTCGGCGGCAGCGGCGGCGAGACTGCGGTTCTCGCGGGCCCGGTTGCCGTCGGTGTAGGTCTCTTCCTTAAGCGCGAGGGCGCGCTCAAGGTCCTCGGCGTCGCGGTTCCTCGTGCCTCGCCGGTAGTAGGCGTCTCCCAGGTGGCCGAGGATCGCGGTCCGGTCCCGTTCCGGCCGGAGATCCACCGCCTCCACGTCGAGCGACTCGAGTGCCAGCGACTCCTCCAGGTTCTTGATCGCCAGTTCGAGCATGCGTTCGGTGGGGTTGAGGGAGTAGGAACGTAGGGCGGCCTCGCCCAGTCGGCTGTGGACGATGACCGGGTCGTAGTTGGGACGCACCACGGACGAGGGATTGCGGGCCTTGGTCAGTGACTTCTCCAGCCAATCGACCGCCTCGCGCAGCAATCCGCTCGCGTCCTCGCTGTCGGCGTCGTCGCCGACAGCCAGTGCTTTGGCCAGGTCCAGAGCGCAGGCACCGGCATCGGCGTAGGCATCGGTGCCGGCGGGGGCGTCCAACGCGTCGAAGCTGATCCGGTACAGGGTCAGGGCCCGGTCGAGCGCGGCGGGTACGACCTCTTCCTCGGTCCGCGCGAGCATCCGGGCGATGAGGGCGGCGTGGCCCGCCACGTGGCGGTGACCGGACGGCAGCAGGTGCGGGTGGATGACGTCGGTTTCGATGCGGTCGAGCGCGTCCTCCAGCAGCAGACGGCTCCGGTCGGTGCCCTCCCCGGCGACCACGCTCCGGCACGCGCGGGACAGGGCCGCACTCGGAATGGGGGCGTCGGACGGCAGCCGGATGATCTCCCGGGCGAGTCGGCGCACGGCGTCGGTGTCCCTCTCCTCCACGGCACGGTCCACCGCCTCGTCGAGTTCCTGGACGCGCACCTGCGCGGCGAGGCGAGCCGATTCCGGCGAGGTGCCCAGCATGGCGCGCGCCCGGTCCAGGTCGGCGGCCGAACCAGCCCGGTCGCGTCGTCGCTGCCGAACCCGGGAACGGTCCAGCAGGGCCGCGGCGATCACTCGCTCACTCATGTGCCCGGCGGCTTCGGAAGCGAGCAGATCGCTGAGCGCGTCCTCGAGCCGTGCGCTGCCGCGGCGGCCGACGGCGTCGACATCGAAGCGGTAGAGCTGGTGCCGTACGTGCCCGCGCCGGGCCAGGAGGTATCCGGGGTGGGCACCCTGGGCGTTCGGCGGTCCGGCCGTGTCCTGGGCCTCGGTGTACGCGGCTTCCGCGTCGCGCAGCAGCCGGAGCCCTTCGTCGAACTGCCCGCTGCGCAGCCGGACGAGGCCGAGCCCGGCCAGGACGTCCGCCCTCGTCGTCCGCAGCTTTCTCGAGGTCGGCGGACGACGGAGCCCACGCAGGATGGTGTGCGCCTTCTCGAGGTGAGCGGGGGTGCGGTCGGCACGGAACAGACGGAGATGGATCTCGGCCCGGTAGGCGAAGTGTTCCTCGCCGTCGTCCTTTTGTTCGGCGAAGGCCGAGTGGTGTTCGGCGCGCCGCAGCAGATCGACGGCCTCGGGGTCGGTCTCGTCCAGGTCCCGGGCGAGCAGGACGCGTGCGACGGCGAGCTGGCCGTTCCACTTGCAGCGCTCGACGATCGGCATGCGCTGTCCGTTGCGGTCAACCCATTCGAGGGCGAGAACGGCCTCACGCAGCAGGAAGCGGCCGGGCTCGCGTTGTCCGTCCATGAAGAGCTTCTGCCCGAGGTGGAAGTGTTTGCTGCCGAGCTGACGGGTGACCTCGCGCCGGGTGCCCATCAGGTACATCCCTGCGGCCCCCAGCGCGTCCTCAAGACCCGGACCGGGCAGGGAGAAGTGCTCCCGGAACATGTGCAGCAGAGGAATCCACACCACCTCGCGTGGTTCCTTGTCCCGGTGCTTTTTGGTGGCCTTCCAGGCTTGTACCAGGTCGTCGGGCGCCGGGTCCGCGGAGACGGCGTCGAGCTTCGCGGGGCGCACGCACTGGCGCATGGCCCGTGACAGATCTCCCGGCAAGGGGACGCCGTTTGTCCGCAGGTCCCTGATGATGGTGTCGAGGGGGGATGGCTGGGTGGCCCGGCGTGTCGGCCGGTCGCTGTCCGTCACCCGGCCATCGTGGCAGGCGAGTTGGGACCGGGCAAACGATCTGGACGGCAGAGCGGGGAAGGTGCTACCGGGACACTTCGGTACGGGCGCGGTCGACGAACCGGCGCACCGCCTCGCGCGTCAGGTCGGAGCGCTCCTTCATGGTGTCCATGTTCCCTGCCTTCTTGATCGACGAAACGGTCTCCCTTGCGGTTGTGGCCGATTGCCGTATGTCCTCGTCCCCGGCGAGCAGGACGACACGGTAGTAGGCGGTCCACATGGTGCTGCGGGCCGAGTAGACCGGGGTGGAGTCGTGGACGGCGCCGTCGCGTTCGACGAACCAGCGGTCCATGAGTTCCCTGCGGAACTCCATGACCGCCTCCGCGAAGGCGACGTAGGCCGAGATGCGCTCCTCGTGCAGACGGGCCAGGGAGGCGTTGCGCCGCTGCAGGAAATGCGTGACGAACGCACCGACCGCGGTGCCCAGCAAGGCCCCGCCGATCCCGGTCAGAGCGGAAACCATGTCAGCCATGGGGAGTACCTGTTCAACCGGCGCGCTCTTCAATCGCGGCGCCCGGCTTTCTGTCGATCTAAAACTGGCAGCTGATCGCCGTCCCCGATGCCCGCTATCACGACCTTGGCACCGACTGGTACGAGCGCCGCACCCGTGAACTCGTCCGCCAGCTCGAACGCCTGGGCAACACCGTCACCCTGACTCCCAGCCCGGCCTGACCGAATGCCTCCCCCGGCTCCGCCATCAACACCCCGAGCGCGGAGCAAGCATCAGCACGCCCTCGAGCCTTGTGATTTTCCGGCCAGAGGTCCTGTTCGTTCACATCACTTCACCGATTTCCGCATGCAACGATCAGTTTGTTCACGGGCTCTTGCCGATCGAGCGGTTTGTGTGGTCGAACAGGGTTCCTGATCGGGTGATCGCGACGTCGCTCGCTCCTCAATCTATTGGCGTGAGGCCGTCCGATACCCATGGGTGCGACGGCGCCGATCTTGAACCTGAAGGGGATGGCCTGCCGGTCGAGCAGTCAGCGGCACCCTCGGGCTGAGCGTCGCTGCGCGATCCCCGGTATGGGGATAAATCATGATTGCTAGGAATTGGGACGCCGTTGCGCTGTCTTCTTGGCGACTCGCCGTGCTGGCCCCGTCTGGTCGCCCGCGCGGTCTGGTGGCATGGCCGGCGTTACTCCCAGAACCTCAGACGCGAAGGTCAACCACGCCTGCGCGTCGGCGCCGTTGAGGTCGTCCGTCCATATGAGCGAACCGTTGCGTCCGCCGCCTTGGTTGTGCGGAAGGATGCCGTTGTCTGCGTACCAGGCCTTCTTGAGCTCCCACTTCCGGGCGTAGTCGGGTAGGTCGAGCATGCCTGCGTGCTCCCAGTAGACCGTGCGGCCATCGCTGGCTGAGATCGTGAAGTCGGGCCGGACGACGCGTCCGTCGGCACCGGTGAAAGACCCCTCGTATTGCCAGTGACCTGGGGCGAGTTGGTCGAGGAGGCCAGCGATGATGACTTCGTTCTTCGACGCCATCGGGATGCCGCTCGCCGACACATGCATGAGCTTCCGGTCGAAGCGGCGGGCCGTGCCCTGGATCTCGAGGGCTACCGGGTGTGGTGCGTCGAACAGGTCGGTCAGTCGTCGGGCCGTTTCCGAGCGCCAAGGCTGTGCAAGATCGCGTAGATCGGAGAGCGTGCCCTCGTGGAGGATGACGACCTTGTCCTTCTGCCTGGTCAGGGCGGTGTACATGAGTTCCCGGGAGACGTTCGCCCGGGAAGGGAGAATGAGGAAGGTCGTGCCGAACTCCGATCCCTGCGACTTGTGGACGGTAACGGCCCATGCGAGTTCCAGTAGCGCGTCATCGGAGTCCGTCGGCCAGTACGAGTACTGAAACCCGGTTTGGGAAGAGAACTCGACGCTGAGGCGCAGCTGGGACTTGGGCGTCTTCGTCGCTGGCGTGACGAATCCGATCGCGACGCCGATCTCACCGTTCGCAACGTAGTTCATCGCGTTCTGCTTGGGCCACGCGTGCAGGCGCTTGTTGGTGGTCTGCATGACCTTGTCGCCGCGAACGATCAGCTCGGGTCCGATCGGTTTCGGGATGTTGCCGCGACGGGTGTCTCGTTGTGCCCACGTGGTGTCGTTTGACCGGTACGTGCGCTTGATGTGACGGTTGAGCTCGACTGTGCCGAATGCCCGAGAGCGGGTCGGGGAGAGGATCTGCCAGTCCTCGGCATGTTCGCCCGCGCCCACCTGCCAGTTGAGGTACGCGCCGTTGATGACGCCGCCATAGGTGAGGGCGAAGGCTCGCGCTGGGTCCGGGTCGCCATCGAGAACCAAGTTGTGCTTGAGCTCGTCGGTCAGCGCCTCGACGGCAGTTCTGTCGCCCCAGGGCACGTATCGCACGGTGGGCAAGTCGGGGTTGGTGGCCAGCTCTGCCCAGATGGCTTCGTCGCCTGCGCCCCGTGTGTTGTCGCCGAACCAGGCTGCCAGCTCAAGGTCGTGTCGGTTGCCGTGGCTCCCGTCGGCGAGTTGGCGCCGAGGCACCTGGAGTTCGACGTAGCCCGGTGCCACCCGCACCCAGCCACTGAAACTGTCGGGTCGCAGCTTGTTGACGAGGTCGACGAAGGGGCGGCCTGCGCCGATCGGTGGGAGTTGGCGTGGGTCGCCGACGAGGATGAGTCGTTTGACCCCGGTGAAGGAGTCGAGGGTGGCTGCGAGCATCTCCTCGGTGAGCATCGATGCTTCGTCAATGACGACCAAGGCGTAGTTGTGTCGTGGTTGCTGGTCTCCCCACACGAGGTACCGGCCGGTCTCTCCGTCGTACCTGTGAGTGGCGCTCAGGTGCGACGCCAGAGTCTTGGCGGGCAGCTTCACCTTGGTCTCCAGCTGGACCTTCGCCTTGCCGGTGGGAGCGAGAAGCAGCACATTGCCTGCGGGGACACCGGGATACTCGACCAAGGCGCGCAGCAGGGTTGTCTTGCCCGTTCCGGCCGGCCCGATGAGCACCGAGAGCGGGGCGTCATGAAGGGCCGAGAGGCCGGCGACCTTCTCGGTGCGAGCGCGTTCCTCCAATTCGTCGAGCTCTCCAGTGACGTTCTGGTTCCGGTCGAGCGCCCTGTCCAACACCGTTCTGGCGTCCGCGACCCGCCCGAGGCTGTCCCGGTTCTCTTGAGTGCTGATCCAGTCCCGGATGACGGAAGAGGTCTCGTCGAACCGTGTGAGCTTGTACGCCGGAGTGCCGTCCGCGAGCGACACGCTTGTCAGGGGTGACCACTCACTCCACTCGTTGACGCCGTCATGGTCCAGATCGAGACCCGCCAGGATGGTCTTGGTCAGCGCTAGCGGTTGAGCGAGCGGAATGTCCATTGCCAGAGCAATGGTCTCGCCTTCCGGTACGACTGTGTCGCCCTGCCGGCCTTGTCGTTCGAGCACGTCGGTCAGCAATGCTTCGATCCGACGTCGATCGAGGTGGCCCTCCAGTTTGACGTCGTCGGGAACCGGAGGCTTCCAGGTGACGTGGGTCGGGGGGAGGAGGGCGCGGTCAATGGTCGTGAACGGCACGTGTTCCGCGATGCCGTAGGTGCACGTCGAAGCGAAGTACGGGTTTTGCAGTAGGTCCTCGGCCGTCATCTCGACCTCCGTGGCGCCTTCAAGCAGCATTTGCACCTGTGCCGGGGAGATGTCGAAGCCGGAGAGCAGACGCAGCACAGCCTGACGCTCTGGCGTCACCTTCTTCCAGATCCTGGCCTGGAGAGCGCCGATGTGCGCTCTTATCCCACTCGGCGCGCAGGACGGTTCGGCAAAGACAGCCTGGAGGAGGTCCCACGGGTCGGTGTCGTCACCCACCTCTGCCATCACCGCTCGCGCTGCCACGTACGGCTGCTGGACGCCGATCACCTTGAGGAAACCCGGCAGGCCGGGGACAGGGCCGCGTAGCTGCCAGAGTCGCTCGATCTGGGCCTGTAGCCATTCGTAGCCGGTGTCAGGCAGGTCCACACCCAGTTCGCGCATGCCATCGGCGGCCGACTGCAGCGAGGTGAGCGCCTCGATGGCGGCATCGTCGGACAGGTGCTCGGTGACGTACGAGAACTCGACAATGCGGCCCTCAGGGGCCCACGCGAGCGCCTTGTCGACGTCAATGCCCTCGTCCATAAGGGAGACGAGTTGCTGGTAGGGCAGCAAGAGCCCGTCGGTCATATCGGCGCGGAGCGAGTGCTCGACAACCGTTTCCCACATGGCGGAACTGAAAGGCGGGTTCCCCGATTGGTTCCACATTGGCGGCGGGGTGACGCGGGTGACCCGTGCGGCGCCCACCAACAGCCGGTCGGTGCGCTGCTCCTGAAACGGTGAGTGCTTCAGATAGGCGAAGACCAACGAGTCACCCGGGGCGACGGGCTCGAAGAAGGCATCCAAGATGGCACGTTGGTTGCCTCCATCCATCACCCACGGCGGGTTGGAGTGCAGCGCGGCGTCAACGGCATCCTCCGCGACCTGGTTGAACAAGGGGGCTCGCTCATGGCCGACCTCCTGCGCGAAGACCTCGCGGTTCATCCAGCGGAAGGGAACCGCCTCGAAGGCGTAGCCGGGGAGCGTGACGTGAGTGTCGTGGAGCATCCCCTGTAGCGCACGGCTGTGTCGGTACGGATGTTGCTTGACGACCGTGTAGCCGAGCGGAGACATGAACGTCGCGCGCTCGCTGAGGCAGGGGAGCTGGTTCTGATCGAGGGCGTCGATCCCGGCACCGGCGTGGGCGACCTCGAACGAGTCGTCCCGGCCCTTGCCGATCGCGGTGAGCAACGTACATGACGAGTTCCCCAACGGGTCGTCGCAGATGAACTGGTCCCAGGGGCGGTCCCGCCACGGAACCCTCATCGACAGGTGTTGAATGCCAGCCATACAGGAGGTCTATCACCTGGTACGGACGCACAGTCCGGCTTTCCGACCCTTTGTGGTCGTTCACCGCGTTCGCCCGTGAGTGGTGGCGCATCCGGTGACCGCCCTCCCAGAAGAGAAGCTGCACGGTCCAGGCGGTCAACCCGATGCGGTCGCTCACTCGAGCCAGCGGCAGACGTCTCGTAGATCGATCTTCCCGCTGGCGCACCGCGTCATTACGTCGAGCTCCCCGAACCGGCCGACCAAACATATGCATGGTGTGTGCAAGTTGTCGGGAAATGATCTCCGCCTGATTGGGAAGGTCCTGGAGAACGTGCTCGTATCCCCAGCTCAGACCCACCCGTGAACGGCCCACACTGCGACCTGTTGATGGGTCAGATCGTCAACAGATCTTGAAATCCCGTCCAGTTCATTGAACTGGGCGGGATTTCTGTCTGTCGGCCTGTCAGTGCAGCGGCTTTGCGAAGCAGCGGCTCATGGGTGAGTGGCGGTAGTGGCCGAACTTGGCGCACGGCTCGTAGCCGCTCGATGTGTACAGGGCGATCGCCTCCGGCTGCTCGGTGCCCGTCTCGAGGACCATGCGGGTGCGTCCCGCCGTGCGGGCGTCCGACTCCAGTGCGGCCAGGATGCGGCGGGCGAGGCCGAGGCCGCGGGCCTGTGGGACCACGTACATGCGCTTGAGTTCGGCGTCGCCGTCCGAGTACCCCTCGTCGTTCTCGTCCTGGGTGCGCCAGCCCCCGGTGGCCACCGGCCGGTCCTGCTCGTCGTACGCGATGAGGTACCGGCCGAGCGGCGGCTCGAACATCGACGCGTCGAGCGGTGTGACGTCGCCCTCGTCGCCGTAGCGCTCGGCGTATTCGGCCTGTACCTGGTCGTTGAGTTTGACGGCGTCGGGGTGGTCGAAGGGGACCGGGCGGATATTCATGCGAACCATCGTACTTCTATGCGTAGGGTGGGTGGTAGGCATTAAGTATCGTGCCCGAGTGCTGACTATTACCTCTGTGAACGTGAACGGGCTCCGGGCCGCCGCGAAGAAGGGTTTCGTGGAGTGGCTCGCGGAGACCTCCGCGGATGTGCTGTGCCTCCAGGAGGTGCGCGCCGAGCCGCAGCAGCTGCCGGACGAGGTCCGCGCGCCCGACGGCTGGCACGTCGTGCACGCGCCCGCCGCAGCCAAGGGGCGCGCGGGCGTGTCCCTGTACACGCGGCGCGAGCCCGACCGTGTGCAGGTCGGGTTCGGGTCCGAGGAGTTCGACTCCAGCGGGCGGTACGTCGAGGCCGACCTCCCGGGCGTCACCGTCGCCAGCCTCTATCTGCCCTCGGGCGAGGTCGGGACCGAGCGGCAGGACGAGAAGATCCGGTTCATGGGGGAGTTCCTCGCCTATCTGAAGGGGCTGCGCGATCGCGCCGCCGCCGACGGGCGTGAGGTCGTCGTGTGCGGCGACTGGAACATCGCCCACCAGGAGGCCGACCTCAAGAACTGGAAGGCGAACAAGAAGAACTCCGGGTTCCTGCCCGAGGAGCGGGAGTGGCTGGGACGGGTCTTCGACGCGGCCGAGGGCGGGTACGTCGATGTCGTGCGGGCGCTGCATCCGGATGTGGAGGGGCCGTACTCGTGGTGGTCTTACCGGGGGCGGGCCTTCGATAATGATTCAGGGTGGAGGATCGACCTGGCTGTCGCTACGGCGGGTCTCGCCGGGCGCGCGGTCAAGGGGTTTGTGGAGCGGGCCGCCCGGCATGAGGAGCGGTGGTCGGACCATGCTCCGGTGACCGTGGTTTTCCAGACCTGACGGGTGCGGGGTGTGCCGCCCCGGTCGACATGGCACGCCCCACCGAGTCCTCAGTTGACTCACCTCGCGGTGTGACATTCCCCGATCGTGAAGGTCAGGCGCGAGGTGTCCGGCCCGGTCAGTCGACTGGGGCCGCCCCCAGGGCGGCCTTTGCTGACGGTGACCCGGACAGCGCTGAGGAGCAGGTGTTCCCGGGTTACCTCAGCTTCCGCGGTGAGCGTCTGGAGGTAGTGGTTGACCACGTATTCCTCGAGCCAGTCGGAGCGGATGGCGGCGGGGGCGGGGCATACCTCGCCTCGGGCGGTGGCACGACACGCGTAGTCGCCGTACGGATATCCCTTTCGCGCGGCGAAGTACATGCGTCCCCCGCAGCCTGCGCAGTGCGCCACCCTGGTGAGCAGGGCCGTAGTCGTCCGGCGCTCGCTGCGAGTGCCGTTTGAACGCGCCAGAAGGATGTCCTGCAGAGCATCGAACTCGTCCTCGGTGAGCAGCGGCGGACCAATCAGCACGGGTGCACCCTCTACGTCGCGAACGGTCTGTGTCCGGTGCACGCGATGGCCCATCAGCGATGGGCTGCGCAGCACCTTGGACAGGGTTCCGGGCGTCCAGCGGAAGTGTTCGAAGTCGCGTCCATGGCGCCGGCCACCCAGCGGCCGTCCTTGGAGTTGGGCGTGGCGGTCGCGCGGCACCAGTACACCCGTCTCGTTGAGTCGGCGCGCGATGGCGAGCAGGGAGCGACCCGCATGCACCTCTTCCACGATCATGCGGACGACAGGTGTGGTTTCGGGATCAGGGGTCAAACACCAGCCGCTGCCGGAGGGGTGCAACGCCTTTCGGTAGCCGAAGGGGACCAGACCGCCTCCGTAGCGACCAGCCGCGCGCAGCGCTTCGTGGCTGTCGGTGAGACGGTTGGAAATGGTGCGGGCCTCTTGCTCGGCGGCGCGGGCAAGATCCATACACCGCCGGATCGCGGTGCCGGTCGACTGCGGTGTCACCATGAGCGGGCGATCCGCCTCGGGCATCCCGAAGACGAGTGTCCGGTCGTGCTGCCTCCCCCAAGTGATCAACTCGGCCATGTGCGCCACGGATCGGACGGCACGGTCCACGTGGGACCAGACGACGGCGTTGTACTCCTGGGGGCGACGTAGCCAGGAGGACAGGGACGGCCTTTCGAAGGGGGACGTCCTGCGGGCTGAGATGCCGAGGTCCGATGCCTCGCCGATCAGGGTGAAGTCGAGCTGCTCGGCGCAGAGTTGGATGGCGGCGCGTTGTCGGCCAGGTGAAGTCGTCACACTCGTCAGACAGCTGAGGCGCAGGGCGGCGAGTGCTCTGGGTTGCCCGGCGGAAAGCGAAGTCGGCGAAGCCTGCTGGGAACTAGGCTTGAGCATGTTGGCACTCCTCGACAGTGTCGGCCGCGCCCCGGGGCTGGTAGGACAGCCGCCGGGGTCTATTCGGTCTCACTCTCGGAGTGTGAACTGGTGTCTGTCTTCCGTTGGCCGGAATGTACTTCGATGGAGTGAACGTCCAGGGTTCTGTCAGTGATCTCGCGAAAACCTGACTAAACGGTATTTTTCGGGTGCTGGCAGCAGCTGTGCGGCGGCGCGAGTCGACCGCCGGATTCCTGGGGAAGATGAGCATCGGTGCGGACCAGATGCGAGTTGTCGACATGAGGACGCTGAGATGGCTGAGAACCCGCAACCTCCGGCTGGGCTTCCGCCGGTGGAGTTGGCCCGCTGGGTTCAAGGTCAGCTCACAGCCGGGATGGAGTGGTCCGAAAGCCGCAGAGCGCGTTTCCGTCGGTCCGCCTCGATGGTCAAGTTGCTGTCCTTGGCTTTCTCCGTTGCCTCGACAGTCATCCTGGGACTGCAGGACCTCAACTTCTGGGCCAGTCTGGCCTTTTCCCTGGGTGCCGTCGGGGTCGCTGTAAATGCGGTCGAACCCTTCTTCAACTGGAGAGCCCGTTGGGTTCTCATGGAGGAGTCGGAGGTCAGGCTGCGCCGCATCAGAGACGAACTGGACTACCTCCTCGTACGGACGGCGCCTGACCTCATACGTGTCGAGGACGTCGACCCGTTCTTCCAGAGAGCGCAGGAAGTGTGGGCCGACATCAGTCGCCGATGGCTCGATCAGCGACATGCGGACCAGCGGGATACCTGATTCCCCGACCAGGCCGCGCGGCGCCTGCTCCGCGGTAGTCGCTCAAGCCTCCGGCCGACGGTTGAGCCGCCTGTCCAACGCCATCGACAGCTCCGCCTCCACCACGCTCTTCGCCAGTGGGCGCAGGCGTTGGAGGTCCTCCGGGGTGCGGTTCTCCGTGAGGGCGAGGGTGATGAAGAGGTCGGCGAGGGCGTCGGCGTGGGCGCGTACGCGGCGGGCTGTTGCGAGGACGTCCGTGAGGGGGATGCCCTCGCGGACCAGGGCGGCCGAGGCGTCGAGGAGGCGGCGGCTGATGTGGACGAGTTCGCCGCCGTCGGTGCCGAGGTAGCCGAGGTCGAGGGAGGCGGCGAGGTTCTCCGGGGTGGCCTGGCCGGCGAAGACGTCGGCGAGTTCCTCGGGGGAGAGGCGTACCGGGGTCTCCTCGGTGGGCCCGCCGAGGCCGAGCAGCTCACCCACGTTGCGGCCGTGGTCGAAGGCCTCCGCCAGTTCCGCGATGCCGTTCAGGGTGTGGCCGCGTTCCAGGAGCGCCGAGATCGTGCGCAGGCGGGCCAGGTGGGTGTCGTCGTACCAGGCGATACGGCCCTCGCGGCGCGGTGGCGGAATCAGTTTGCGCTCGCGGTAGAAGCGCAGGGTGCGCACGGTGATGCCGGCCTCCTTGGCCAGCTCCGCCATCCGGTACTCGTGCTTCTCCGTCACGTCGGCACCCTACGTCGTACCCTCGGTAACTTTCATTGCCGCGCCCCCTACCCATGAGTACGTACCTGCCCTACTCTCCCCATTGCGCCAGTGTTCACTGGCGCGGTCGTGCGGCTAGGGAGGCGTCGGGATGACCGAGCACGAGCATGTGCGAGTCGCGGTTGTCGGGTCCGGGTTCGGTGGGCTGGGGGCCGCTGTGCGGCTGCGGCGTGAAGGGGTCACCGACTTCGTCGTCCTGGAGCGGGCCGACAGCGTGGGCGGCACGTGGCGGGACAACAGCTATCCCGGGTGCGCCTGCGACGTACCGTCCCATCTGTACTCGTTCTCGTTCGCGCCCCATCCCGACTGGCCGCGCACCTTCTCCGGGCAGGAGCACATCCGGGCCTATCTGGAGCACGTGGCGGACGTCTTCCGGCTGCGGTCGCATCTTCGGTTCAACTCCGAAGTGAAGATGATGACTTGGGACGCGGAGAAGCTGCGGTGGGGGATCGAGACCAGTAGTGGGTTCCTGACCGCCGATGTCGTTGTCTCGGCCACTGGGCCGCTGTCCGATCCCAAGATCCCGGACATTCCCGGGATCGACACCTTTCCCGGCAAGGTCTTCCACTCCGCCCGCTGGGACCACGACTACGACCTGCGCGGCAAGCGCGTCGCCATGATCGGTACGGGGGCCTCGGCCATTCAGATCGTGCCGGCCGTGCAGTCGGAGGTCGCGCACCTCACGCTCTTCCAGCGGACCCCGCCGTGGGTGATGCCGCGCGTCGACCGGGCCATCAGCGGTGCCGAGCGGTGGCTGCACCGGCAGCTGCCGTTCACGGCGCAGGCCAGGCGTGGACTGCTGTGGGGGATCAGGGAGTTGCAGGTCCAGGCGTTCACCAAGCGTCCCAACGAGCTGGGGATGGTGGAGCGGTTGGCGAAGCGCAATATCGCCCGTGCCATCAAGGACCCCGCCCTGCGGGCCAAGTTGACCCCGGACTACCGGATCGGCTGCAAGCGGATCCTGCTCTCCAACACGTACTATCCGGCGCTCGCCCAGCCCCATGTGGACGTGGTGGCGAGCGGCCTGAGTGAGATCAGGGGGTCCACCCTCGTCGCCGCCGACGGCAGCGAGGCCGAGGTCGACGCGATCGTCTTCGGTACCGGCTTCCATGTCACCGACATGCCGATCGCCGACCGGGTCGTCGGCGCGGACGGCCGGACGCTCGCCGAGTCCTGGAAGGACGGCATGAAGTCGCTGCGCGGTGCCAGCGCCGCCGGGTTCCCCAACTGGATGACGATCATCGGGCCCAACACGGGTCTCGGGAACTCGAGCATGATCCTGATGATCGAGTCCCAGCTGAACTACATGGCCGACTTCGTACGGCAGTTGGGCGTTCTCGGCGGGCGGGCCGCGCTCGACGCCCGGCCCGGCGCCGTGGACTCCTGGAACCGCGGGGTCCAGGAGCGCATGAAGCGCACGGTCTGGAACACCGGCGGCTGCGACAGCTGGTACCTCGACGCCAACGGGGTCAACACGACCGTCTGGCCGGGGACCACGACCGAGTTCCGCAGGGCGACGCGGCGTGTCGAGTTGGCGGAGTACGACGTCCTGCGACCCCCGGTGGCAGAAGAGTCCCCTGCGAGCAAGGCCGCAGGAAAGTCCCGTACCGACAAGAAGGTGGAGGCCGGAGCATGAGCCGACTCATGCATGTGTCGCACGGGCCCTATGCCCCGCCCGTTCCGGGGCGCGAGCTGACCGCCGTCTCCGCAGACGGGGCGCGGCTGCATGTCGAGGTGCACGGGCCCGAGGGGTTGCCTGCTGTCGTCCTCGCGCACGGCTGGAGCTGTTCAACCGCCTTCTGGGCGGCGCAGATCCGGGACCTCGCGGCCGACCACCGGGTCATCGCGTACGACCAGCGCGGGCACGGGCGCAGTCCCGCCAGTGACGCGTGCGGTACGGACGCGCTCGCCGACGATCTGGAGGCGGTGCTCGCGGCCACGCTCGCGCCGGGCGAGAAGGCCGTGCTTGTGGGGCACTCGATGGGCGGGATGACGTTGATGGCGGCCTCCGCGCGGCCGCGTTTCCGGGAGCACGCGGCGGCTGTACTGCTGTGCAGCACGGGGAGTTCGAGGCTGGTCGACGAGTCGCGGGTGGTGCCGATGCGTGCCGGGCGGCTGCGGACCCGGATCACCAAGTCGGTTCTCGGCTCGCGGGCGCCGCTGGGGCCGGTCACGCCGCTCGCCAGGCGGATCCTCAAGTACGCGACCATGGGCCCCGGTTCGTCGCCGGGCATGGTCGACGCGTGCGCGCGGATCGTGCACGCGTGTCCTCGGCGGGTGCGGCACGCCTGGTCGGTGGTGCTCGATCTGCTCGATCTCGACGACGGCGTACGGGAGTTGGTGGTGCCGACCGCCGTGCTGGTGGGTACGGCGGACCGGATGACGCCGGCCGTGCACGCGCGTGCCCTGGTGGCCGCGCTGCCGAACTGCGTCGGGCTCACCGAGCTGACCGGGCTCGGGCACATGACGCCGGTGGAGGCGCCGGAGCTGGTGACCGGGCGGATACGCGAAATGACGTCCACGTATGTACAGGTCAAGGAGGGCGCATGAGCAGGGTGAGTCTCGAAGGGCAGGTCGCGGTCGTCACGGGAGCGGCGCGGGGTGTCGGTGAGCTCCTCGCCCGCAAGCTCTCCGCACGCGGTGCGAAGGTCGCGCTCGTCGGTCTTGAGGCGGACGAGCTCAAGCGGGTCTCGGAGCGGCTGCACGGCGAGAGCGGTCACTGGTACGCCGATGTCACCGACCACGAGGCGATGGCGCGGGTCGCGGAGGAGGTGAAGGAGCGGTTCGGGAAGGTGGACATCGTCGTCGCCAACGCGGGGGTGGCCAGTGGCGGGCCCTTCGTCGAGTCTGACCCGGTCGCCTGGCGGCGCGTGATCGAGGTCAACCTCATCGGCTCGGCGGTGACGGCCCGTGCCTTCCTGCCCGTACTGATGGAGAGCCGCGGGTATCTGCTCCAGATCGCCTCGCTCGCCGCGATCACGCCGGCCCCGATGATGACCGCGTACTGCGCGTCCAAGTCGGGTGTGGAGGCGTACGCGCACAGTCTGCGTGCCGAGGTCGGGTACAAGGGGGTGCGGGTCGGGGTCGGGTACCTGTCCTGGACCGATACCGACATGGTGCGCGGGGCGGACCAGGACGAGGTGATGCGCGAGCTGCGGCAGCGGTTGCCGTGGCCGGCCAACAAGACGTATCCGCTGGGGCCGGCCGTCGACCGTATCGTCGCCGGGATCGAGCGGCGGTCGAGCCATGTGTACGCGCAGTGGTGGCTGCGGGGGTCGCAGGGCATCCGCGGGTATCTGCCCGGGATCATCGCGGCGGTCGGGGAGCGGGAGATGCGGCGGTTGGAGCCGCGGCTCAAGGGTGTGGGTACGGGGCTCGTGGGGGCCGGTGGAGTGGCGGACGAGCAGGAGCGACAGGGCACCTCACCTTGAGTTACTCGCTGTACCTCACCGTGCGTTATTGATCGAAATGCGTGCTTTATGCCCCCGTGTAAGTCTGGTCGAGCCCCGATCCCCTCACCCACAAACGGGAGTGAAACCTCATGGGCATGAAGGACCAGTTCCAGGACAAGGCCGAAGAGATGAAGCAGCAGGCCAAGAAGAAGATGGGCGAGAACCAGGACGAGATGGACGAGCGTTCCTCGCAGCAGCGTGAGCCCGGCCGGGAGCAGCGTGACCGTAACCAGAAGGACACGGAACGCGCGCAGCAGGAGGCTCAGGACCGCTTCGACCAGGACTACGACGTCTGATCGTTGAGCGGCACGAGCTGTACGCGAGAGTGGGGCGCCCTCTTCAACGAGGGCGCCCCACTCGGGCGTTCAGCCGCGCGGCGGCAGCTTCGGCCTCGTCCGGTCCGGCACGTTCGAGTAGTCCGGCGGAGACGCCGCCGGCTGGGTGCCCAGCAGGTCCAGGGCCAGCTGCACGGCGTCGTCGAGTTGCGCGTGGCGGCCCTCCGCCCAGTCCAGCGGCGTGCGGAGGATCTCCAGGTCCGGGTAGACGCCCTTGTTCTCGATGGACCAGCCGTACGCGTCGAACCAGGCGGCGTTCATCGGCACCGTGATCACCGTCCCGTCGCCGAGGCGGTGGCGCCCGGTCATGCCGACGACCCCGCCCCAGGTGCGCTGGCCGACGACCGGGCCCAGCTTCAGCAGCTTGAAGGCCGCGGTGATCATGTCGCCGTCGGAGGAGGTCGCTTCGTCCGCGAGGGCGACCACCGGACCGCGCGGGGCGTTGGAGGCGTACGACACCGGCTGGGCGTTGCGTGTCAGGTCCCAGCCGAGGATCTTGCGGGTCAGCTTCTCGACGACCAGTTCGCTGATGTGGCCGCCCGCGTTGCCGCGCACGTCGACGATGAGCGCGGGCCGGGACACCTCCAGGCGCAGGTCGCGGTTGAACTGGGCCCAGCCCGAGCCGCCCATGTCGGGGATGTGCAGGTAGCCGCAGCGCCCACCGCTCAACTCCCGTACGACGTCGCGGCGTTTGGCCACCCAGTCCTGGTAGCGCAGCGGCCGCTCGTCGATGAGCGGGACCACGGCGACCCGGCGTGACCGTCCCTCGCCCTCCGCCGGTGTGAACGTCAGCTCCACCGTCGTACCGCCCGCTCCCGCCAGCAGCGGATACGGGCCCGTGACCGGGTCCACCGGCCGGCCATCGACGTGGGTGAGCACCGCGCCCTCGCGGATCCCCGTACCGGCGAGGGGTGAACGTGCCTTGGAGTCCGAGGAGTCGCCGGGGAGGATCCGCTTGAGCATCCAAGTCCCGTCCCTGCGGACGAAGTTGGCGCCGAGGAGGCCCTGCCAGCGCTGGTAGTGCGCCGGGCCTTCGTTGCGGCGGGCCGCCGAGACGTACGCGTGCGAGGTGCCCAGTTCGCCCAGCACCTCGCGGAGCAGATCCGCGAACTCGTCGGGGGACGCGACCCGTTCGACCAGCGGGCGGTACTGCGCGAGGACCGCGTCCCAGTCGATGCCGCACATGCGCGGCTCCCAGTAGTACGCGCGGATGATGCGGCCCGCCTCTTCGTAGGCTTGGCGCCACTCGGCGGGCGGGTCCGCCTCGTGCAGGATGCGGCGCAGGTCGATCCAGACGGTGGAGTCGCCGTCGCCCGACTCGGTGGAGGGGACCGCGCGCAGGTCGCCCTCGTCGACCACGACAAGGCGGCTGCCGTCGCCGCTCACCGCGAACCAGTCGAGATGGTCGACGAGTTCGGACTTCTTCGCCTTGGCGATGTTGAAGTACTCCAGGGTGGGGCGGCCGGACGTGTCGTCCGGGTTGGCGAAGGTCTCGCCGAGCGCGCCCGAGATCGGCCAGCGCAGCCAGACCAGGCCGCCGCCCGAAACCGGGTACAGCGCCGAGTACTTGGAGGCGGTGACCGGGAACGGCGTCACCCGGCTCTCCAGGCCCTCGACCTCGACGGTCACCGTGCTGCCGTCGCCGGACTCGTCCTCGACCGGGTCCAGGCCCCCGGCGACCGGCCGCCCGTCGGGGTTCAGCGCGAAGGGAGAGGGGGTCGCGGACGACAGGGGCACCAGATAGGGCCGGCAGCCGAGCGGGAAGGACAGGTCCCCGGTGTGGACGTCGTACACCGGGTCGAAGCCGCGCCAGGACAGGAAGGCCAGATAGCGGCCGTCGCTGGTGAACACCGGATTCTCGTCCTCGAAGCGGCCGTTCGTGACGTCGACGATCAGGCGGTCCTTTATGCGGGCCATCTTGATCTGGCGCAGGGAGCGGCCGATCCCGGGGTGCGCCCAGGTCAGCCAGGCCCCGTCGGGCGAGAACACGAGATCGCGCACCGGCCCGTTGATGGACCGGATGAGCTCGGTGACCTCGCCGTTCGACTCCTCCGAAGCGTCCAGGAGCAGCAGGCGCCCGTCGTTCGACGCGATCGCGAGGCGCTCGCCCTGCGGGTCCGACACCAGTTCCTGTACGCGGCCCAGTTCGCCGGAGGCCAGGCGGCGCGGTTCGCGTTCGCCGCTCGCGCGCGGGAGGTAGGCGATCTCGACGGCGTCCTCACCCTCCGCGTCGGTGACGTAGGCGACCTGGCCGCCGGAGCCGAGCATCTCGGGGAGCCGGACCCGTACGCCGGGGGTGTCCGCGATGGTGCGCGCGGGGCCGTCGCGGTGGGTGAGCCAGTACAGGCTGCCGCGTACGACGACGGCGCTGGCCCGGCCCGTCTCGTCCACGGAGATGCCGTCGACGTGCTGGGTGGCCGGCACCTGGTACGTACGGCGTCCCGCGCGCGGCCCGCCGAGCCGGACGTCGAGACGGCGCGGGACCGAGTCGGCGGACAGGTCGTCGACGATCCACAGGTCGCCCGCGCACTGGTAGACGACACGGGTGCCGTCGCTCGACGCGTGCCGGGCGTAGTACGCGTCGTGGTCGGTGTGGCGGCGCAGGTCGGAGCCGTCGTAAGCGCACGAGTACAGGTTCCCGACGCCTTCGTGGTCGGAGAGGAAGGCGATGCGGCCGCCGACGAACATGGGGGTGTCGAGGTGGCCTTCGAGGTCGGGGAGAAGGCGTCTGCCGTGCAGCCAGAGCCGTCCTGTGGCGCCGCCGCGGTAGCGCTTCCAGGCGGCAGGCTCGTGCGGCGGGGTGCCGGTGAGCAGCAGGGTCCGGCGCTCGTCGCCGATGTCGGCGACCGCGATGTCGGAGACCGGGCCCCAGGGGAGCTTGCCGCCGGGGTCGCCGTTGGTGGGGACGCTGTAGGCCCAGGTGAAGTACGAGAAGGGCTGGCCGTGCGAGGCGACGGCGAGGATGTCGCCGTCGGGGGACCAGCCGCAGACCTGGGTGTCGGCGCTGCCCCAGTAGGTGAGCCGTCGGCCGGGGCCGCCGTCCACCGGCGCGAGATGGATCTCCGGGGCGATGCTGCGCCAGCTCGTGTACGCGATGTGGCGGCCGTCGGGGGAGAAGCGGGGGTGGCCGACCTTGGTGCGGTCCACGGTGACGCGCCAGGCCCGGCCCGGGCCGTCGAGGGGGGCCACCCACAGGTCGTCCTCGGCCGCGAAGCACAGCCGGTCGCCGCTGAGGTGCGGGAAGCGCAGGTATCCGGGGGCGTTTTCCCCGGGGGTCGCGTTCTCGTACTCGTCGCTCACCTACCCATGCTTTTCCGCTCGGAGGGCCTCGGCAACTTGTGCATGGGTGTCGGTTGCGGGGGTTGAGCGGAGGACTCGTGACACAGGACACGTACGAAACGGTTTCGTTTCGCTCGTTCTCAGGGTATCTTCAGAGACGTACGAAGGTGATGTACGACGTCGACGTACCCAGTCGGCGCATGAATCCGTCGGAGCAGGAGAAGGTGAGTGGGATGACTGAAGCCGCAACGGTGCGACGCAGTCGGATCACGCCCGAGCGTGAGGCCGAGCTGTACACGGCCGTGCTCGATCTGCTCCGGGAAGTCGGCTACGACGCCCTGACCATGGACGCCGTCGCCGCCCGCACCAAGTCGAGCAAGGCCACCCTCTACCGCCAGTGGGGTGGCAAGGCCGAGCTGGTCGTCAAGGCGATGCGGCACCAGAAGCCGGTCAATGTGGGTGACGTCGACACGGGATCCCTGCGGGGTGACTTCCACGCGATGGTGACGCGTGACGACGACTGTCACATGGAGCAGAACTCCGCGCTGATGCGGGGTCTCGCCGTGGCGATGCACGCGAACCCCGACCTCCTGCGCGCCTTCCGGGAACTGCTCATCGAGCCGGAGATGGCGGACGTGCGGCGCGTGATCCAGCGCGCCATCGACCGGGGCGAGATCCGTCCGGACAACCCCGCGGTCGACTACGTGATGCACATGCTGATCGGTGGCTTCGCGGCCCGGACGATGATCGACGAACTGCCGCCGAGTCAGGCCTTCCTCACCTCGTACGTCGACGCCGTCGTCCTCCCTGCCCTCGGCGCCTGATTCCCTTAACCCCCTTACCTGCACCTGACGCGACCGCTCACGTCGTCGGGCTGATCCCTCCTGCCCTCTCCCGTTCCCCAGCGGGTGATCGCACCAGCCCCTTGCCATCCAACGACCTGACCGGGAGTACGCCCTCGTGGCTACATTTCTCTATAAACTCGGCCGACTCGCCTTCAGGCGACGGCACTTCGTCGCCCTGATCTGGGTTGCGCTGCTGACGCTCGCGGGCGTCGGAGCGGCAAGCGCACCCGCCGCGGGCACCAGTTCGTTCTCGATACCCGGCACCGAGGCGCAGAAGGCCTTCGACCTGCTGGAACAGCGCAACCCCGGCAGCAGCGCCGACGGTGCGACCGCGCGTGTCGTCTTCAAGGCGCCCAGCGGCGAGAAGATGGAGGACGCGGCCAACAAGGCGACCGTCGAGAAGACCGTCGAGGCGCTCGGAGACGGCTCCGAAGTCACCTCCGTCACCGACCCGTACGAGAACAAGTCGATCTCCAAGGACGGGACGGTCGCGTACGCGCAGGTCTCGTACAAGGTCTCCGGCATGGAGTTGAAGGACTCCTCGAAGGAGGCACTGGAGGACGCGGCGAAGGAAGCGCGGGCCGGCGGGATGACCGTCGAGATCGGCGGTGACGCACTCCAGGCGACGCCCGAGACCGGGTCCACCGAGATCATCGGTATCGCGGTCGCCGCGGTCGTCCTCGTCATCACCTTCGGTTCGCTGATCGCGGCCGGGCTGCCGCTGCTGACCGCACTGATCGGCGTGGGCATCGGTATCTCGACCATCACGGCTTTGGCGAAGGCGCTCGACCTCGGCACCACCACCTCCACCCTCGCGATGATGATCGGCCTCGCGGTCGGCATCGACTACGCGCTGTTCATCGTCTCGCGCTATCGAGCCGAACTGGCCGAGGGCCGCGAGCGCGAGGAGGCGGCCGGGCGAGCGGTCGGCACGGCGGGCTCGGCGGTGGTCTTCGCGGGCCTGACGGTCGTGATCGCGCTGGTCGGGCTGTCCGTCGTGAACATCCCGATGCTGACGAAGATGGGCATCGCGGCGGCCGGCACGGTCGTGATCGCGGTGCTGATCGCCCTCACCATGATCCCGGCGCTGCTCGGTTACGCGGGCAAGAAGGTCCAGCCCGCGGGCAAGAAGAGCAAGCTTCTCGGAGGGGGCCGGGCCGCCAAGAAGGAGGGCAAGCCCAACATGGGCACCCGCTGGGCGAGCTTCGTCGTACGCCGTCCGGTCGCCGTCCTCCTCTTCGGTGTCGTCGCGCTCGGCGCCGCCGCGATCCCGGCGACCTCGCTCGAACTGGGCCTGGGCGACGACGGTTCGCAGCCCACGTCCACGACCCAGCGCCGGGCCTACGACACGCTGTCCGACGGCTTCGGCCCCGGCTTCAACGGCCCGCTGATGATCGTCGCGGACGTGAAGTCGAGCGACGACCCGGACGCCGCCGTCACCACGGTGACCGACCGGATCAAGGGCCTCGACGACGTCGTGTCGGTGACTCCCTCACCGCTCAACGAGGCCGGGGACACCGCGACGATCACCGTGATCCCGGACTCCAAGCCCTCCTCGATCACCACCGAGGACCTGGTGCACGCCATCCGCGGCGAGGCCGGCGACATCAAGGCGGACACCGGCGCGGAGGTGCTGGTCACCGGTACCACGGCGATGAACATCGACTTCTCGCAGAAGCTCAACGACGCGCTGATCCCGTACCTGGCGCTGGTCGTCGGGCTGGCCTTCCTGCTCCTGATCGTGGTCTTCCGCTCGATCCTGGTCCCGCTGAAGGCGGCCCTCGGCTTCCTGCTCTCGGTGCTGGCCGCGCTCGGCGCAGTCGTCGCGGTCTTCCAGTGGGGCTGGCTCGCCGGCCTGATGGGCGTCGAGGAGACCGGCCCGATCATGTCGATGATGCCGATCTTCATGGTGGGCGTCGTCTTCGGTCTCGCCATGGACTACGAGGTCTTCCTCGTGACCCGCATGCGCGAGGCGTACGTCCACGGCGAGAAGCCCAACCAGGCGATCGTCACCGGCTTCAACCACGGCGCCCGCGTCGTGACCGCCGCCGCCGTCATCATGATGGCCGTCTTCGGCGGCTTCATCGGCTCCACCGAGTCGATGATCAAGATGATCGGCTTCGGCCTCGCGATCGCCGTCTTCTTCGACGCCTTCGTGGTCCGCATGGCGATCGTCCCGGCGGTCCTCTCCCTGCTCGGCAAGAAGGCCTGGTGGCTGCCTAAGTGGCTCGACCGCGCCCTTCCCAACGTCGACGTCGAGGGCGAGGGGCTGCGCAAGCTGGATGAGGAGCGGCGCGACGAGGACCGGGAGTTGGTCCGCGCATAACGGTTCTACGGGCCTGAGGCTCGCGTAACGGCTGACAGGGCGTCCCACGTTTGAGGTGGGGCGCCTTGTCCTGTGTACGGCTCTTACGGCTGCCGGTCTTGTGGGTGCCGGGCCATGCCTACGTCCACCTCTGCCCAGACCGTTTTGCGTGGCGGCAGTCCCGATGTCACGCCCCAGCGGTCCGCCAGCGCGTCCACGAGCAGCAGGCCGCGCCCCGACTCCGCGTGCGCCTCCGCCTGGTTGAGCCGGGGGAGGCGGTCACCGCGTGTGTCCGTGACCTCGATACGGAGCGTGTCGCCTACGACGTACAGCGTCAGTCGGAAGTCGCGGCCCGGGATCCGGCCGTGGGTGGCCGCGTTGGCCGCGAGTTCGGCGACGATCTGGCTCGGCTCCTCCAACGGCAGCTCCCAGCTGCGGAGTTGTTCGGCGGCGAGGAGGCGGGCCAGGCGGGCGCCGCGGGGTGTGGGGGACAGAAGGATGCTGAAGTTGCGGATGGGGTGGTCGAGTTGGGGGCGAGGGGTGGCGGTCTCTTGATTCATGTCACTCAGCGTGGCCGACTCTGCGTACGGTGAGGAGTCGCGGCGCGTGTGCGTACCGTTACTGTCCGGCGTTTGTCTCGGGCTGTCTCGGCTGTCTCCGTGCCATGCGGGTACGAGTGCGCGTTGGAGGTGGGCGATGAGCGAGGGCGTGGGCGAGGGCGTGGACGAGGCGGGCTGGGGCATCGAGCCCGGGGACGAGATGGCGCCGATGATCGAGGTCGTCGGCGGGGTGATCAAGTTCCACCGGGAGGCCGCGGGGATGAGTGCGGTCGACTTCGGGGAGGCGATGGGGTACGGGGAGGACATGATCCGCAAGATCGAGCGTGGGGTGCGGATTCCACGGCTGGAGTTCCTGTACCAGGCGGATGAGGTGCTTGACGCGAGCGGGGCGATCAAAGCGCTGCGGGTGCACACGGACAAGGCCCGGTATCCGAAGAAGGTGCGGGAGTTGGCTCAACTGGAGGCTCGGGCTGTTGAGTCGGCGTGGTACCGCAACCACAACATCCATGGACTGTTGCAGACACCGGAGTACGCGAAGGCGCTGTTCGAGACGAGGCAGCCCGCGCTCTCGCCGGACGTGGTGGCGCGGGAGACCGATGCGCGCATGGCGCGAAAGGTGATCTTCGAACGGGATCCTGCCCCGACGCTCGGCTTTGTCCAGGAACAGGTGACGCTGGAGCGCCCCATCGGAGGGAAGATGGTGTTGCGGCGACAGCTTGAGCACCTACTGGAGGCGGCCCAGCTTCGGAACGTCACGTTTCAGGTCATGCCGACCGATCGGGAGGACCATGCCGGAATGGACGGACTGATCGACGTGCTGAAGTTCCAGGACGGTACGGCGGTCGGTCGTTCCGACGGGGCGTTCAATGGCCGACCGGTCTCAACTCCTAGGGATCTTCGGATCCTTGAGCTGCGCTATAGCATGATCCGGGCGCAGGCTCTCACGCCGAGGGAGTCGCGAGCCTTCATCGAGCAACTGCTGGGGAGACTATGAGCACCACGGAACTCCACTGGTTCAAGAGCAGCTACAGCGACAGCAGCGAACCCGGCGACTGCGTCGAGATAGCCGTGGCCCCCGCCACCATCCACGTCCGTGACTCCAAGAACACCCAAGGCCCCTGCCTCACCGTGGACCCCACCACGTGGACGGACTTCGTGGCGCACGTATCGGGGATGTAGACCCGCAGCACCCTCACCTGTCCAGAACGTGAGTGTGACCCATCACGACTCTGTCACGATCCGAGTGTGTGCAGGTCAGAGGATTGCAGCGAGCGTTAGTTGCGATATGCCCGTTACGAGGACAGCGTTGAGACAAGGTCTCCATGGGTGCTTCACAGATGTCGGGGGGTAACCGGTTGTCGCCTCCTGGAAGTCAAGAGCGTTCCCGCTGTTCAGAGGTCACTTTGGAGTGACGGTGGACTTCTTGCGGAGTCCCTTCACAGGTTCCTGACTTTTGATCACGCCACTCGTGGCGCATTTGGCGTCATGACGTGATCACAGGAGTTGTGTTGAGGCTCAAGGGGAGATGGGTCCCAGGCGCGAGGCGGCGGGGGAGACCGTCGCGCGCCGCGTTGAGACGTACGGGGCTCGCAGTCGCCGCAGTGCTGGCGGCGGAAGCGGCGCTGGTGTCGCTGGAGACGGGTGCGGTGTTCGCGGCCGACTCCGGTACGACGGAGGTCACGGCGACGTCGGACGAGACGAAGTCGGCTGCGTCGTCGGCGGATTCGGTGTCGGCGGCGTTGTTGATGGCCCGGTTGCAGGACCGGAAGATCGAGGTGCTGTCGGAGCGTTCGGCGACTTCGACGACGTATGCGCTGCCGTCCGGTGAGCTGCAGACGTCCACCTACGCGGGGCCGATTCGGCAGAAGGTGGACGGCAGTTGGCGGGTCATTGATACCTCGCTGTCGGACACGGGTGCGTCGCTGGAGCCGGGTGTGGCGGCGGCGGACATCGCGGTCTCCGACGGTGGGGACACGGCGCTGGTGTCGGTGGACAAGGGCGATAAGTCCTTCGGGCTTGGCTGGGGAGACAAGCTGCCGACGCCGTCGGTGAAGGGCGACACCGCCTCGTACGACCTGGGGGACGACCAGACGCTGACGGTGACCGCGCTGGCGCAGGGCTTCAGCCAGAACGTGATCCTGGACGCCGCGCCCGAGGGGGGCCTGGAGTACCGCATTCCGTTGAATCTCAAGGGACTTGAGGTGTCGGAGGCTGATTCGGGCCACCTGCTCCTCAAGGACTCCGACGGCAAGCTGGTGGCGGAGGCCCCGGCGCCGATGATGTGGGACTCGTCCAAGGACGACGCGTCGGGCGAGTCGAAGCATCAGGCGAAGGTGGCGACGGAGGTCGAGACGGCCGACGACGGCACCCAGACCCTCGTACTGACCCCGGATGCCGACTACTTCACGCAGGATCTGACCTACCCGGTCACCGTCGACCCGACGTCCACGCTCGCGGTGACCACGGACACCTGGGTGGCGACCAACTACACCGACTCGCAGGTCTCCTCGACGGAGTTGAAGTCGGGTACGTACGACGCGGGTACGACCGTGGCGCGTTCGTATCTGAAGTTCGATGTGTCGGCGTTCAAGGGCAAGCACATCACCGACACCAACCTGGCGCTGTACTCGTACTACGCCTCGACCTGCGCCACGACGGGTGCGGGGACGCAGGTGCAGCGGATCACCGGGTCGTGGACGTCGTCGGACATCACCTGGGCGGCTCAGCCGGCCACCACGGCGACGGGTGCCATCACCAACACGGCGGCCCTGGGTTACAGCACCGCCTGCCCGGCCGGGACGATGAACTTCGACATCGACGCCATAACCCAGGCGTGGGCGGACGGTTCCACCAACTACGGTGTCCGTGTCGCGGGTGCGTCCGAGACGGACTCGCTGACCTGGAGGCGCTTCTACTCGGCGAACTACGTCTCCGGGGACGGCTCGAGTGAGCCTCACCTGACGGTGACGTACAACTCCTATCCCTCGACACCGTCTTCGGCGGCGATCGCGCCGTCACAGTTGAACGCCTACAACGGCAAGCGGTATGTCACCTCGCTGACCCCGACCCTGTCCGCGAAGGTCACCGACCCGGACGGCTCCAGCACCAAGGGCCAGTTCGAGATCACGGCGGACCCGGCCTACGCGGACACCACCTACGCGTACACGGGCACTTCGGCGTCGGTGGCCTCGGGTTCGACGGCGAAGCTGACGATCGCCTCGGCCAACGCGTTCCCGGCGGGCACGCATCTGCGGTACCGGGTGCGGGCGTACGACGGGACGGACTACGGGGCGTGGACCGGCTACACGACGTTCGTGATGAACACGGGCAAGCCGGTTGCACCCACCGTCTCCTGTGCCACGTATACGGAGAGCGGCTGGACGGCCAAGGCGGACGCCGCCGTGTCCTGCACCATCGACACCACCTCCGGGGACGGCGCCGGCTACCACTGGGGCCTCGACAACTCCTCGCTGCCGAACAAGAAGCTGGACACCACCGACGGCAACGGCGGTGACTCGGCGACCGTGTCCATCGACCCGGCGAACGGGTGGCACACGCTGTACGCGCGCACGGTCGACTCCGGAGGAAACCTTTCTGCTGCCACTACCGCATATTCCTTCGGTGTCGGCGCGGACGGCGCGGCGATCCTGTCTCCGCAGGACGGCGACGACACCGCCAGGCGACTGACCCTGGCCGCCAAGGGCCTCACCTCCTACACCGGAGTGACCTGGCAGTACCGGCGTGGTGAGACCGACTCCTGGCACACCGTCCCGGTCGGCGACGTCACCGCCTCCGGCAACGCAGTCTCGGCCTGGCCGGTCGCCGTCACCAGCGGCACCGCGACCAAACTGGTGTGGAACACGGTCTCGACCCTCGCCGAGGACGGCGCGATCGAACTGCGCGCAGCGTTCACCGACGGGACGACCACCGGGCATTCGCAGACCGTTGAGGTCACGCTCGACCGGGATGCGGGCACCGCGCCCGCTGCCGGAGTGGGTCCGGGTGAGGTGAACGAACTCACCGGTGACTACACGTTGTCGGCCACCGACGCCTCGGCGTTCGACGCGAGCGTGGAGCGCTCCTACTCCTCGCGGGCCAACGACACCGACACCGAAGGCCAGGCGGAGATCTTCGGGTCCGGCTGGTCCTCCTCCGTCAGCAGCGCGGCGAGCGACTACACGCAGATCCGCAAGACCTCCGACACATCCGTGGAACTGCTGAGTGCGGACGGCAGTGCGGTCGCTTTCACCGCGACCAGTGACGGTGGCTGGCAGCCGGAGACCGGCGCCGAGTCCCTGAGCCTGACGGGCACGCTCAGCGGTTCGAAATTCACGCTGACCGACACCGACGCCACCACGACGGTGTTCGCCAAGGTCGCTGATGCGGCGGCGACTTGGACGCTGTCCTCGTCGGCCTCGGCGGTCGACGACTCCACCGTCACCGTCGCCTCCGAAACGGTCACGTCGGGCAGTTCGACGCTGGCCCGTCCGAAGTACGTGATCTCCCCGACCGGCGCGGTCACCACGGCCACCTGCCAGGCCACCCCGACCACCAAGGGCTGCCGGGTCCTGGAGTTCGTGTACGCCACTTCCACCACCGCCACCTCCAGCGCAGTCGGCGACTACACGGGCCAGGTCAAGGCGATCAAGCTGTGGGCCACCAGTCCAGGCGCCTCCGCCGCGACCGCCGAGACGGTCGAGTCCTACGCGTACGACAGCTCCGGTCGGCTCGCCCAGGCCTGGGACCCGCGCATCAGCCCCGCGCTGAAGACCGCATACACCTACGACACCGACGGCCGCGTCGCCACCCTCACCGAACCCGGCGAACTGCCGTGGACCTTCACGTACGGCAAGGCGGGCTCGGCGCTGACAGCCGGTGCGGGCATGCTGCTCAAGGCGTCCCGCTCGGCCCTGACGGAGGGCACCAGCAGCACCGTCTCGGGTACGGCGGCCACCACGGTCGTCTACGACGTGCCGCTCTCCGGCACCACCGCCCCCAACCAGATGGACGCCACCACGGTTGCCACCTGGGCCCAGGGCGAGGCCCCCACGGACGCGACGGCCGTCTTCCCGGCCGACTCCGTCCCCACCTCCAGCACCGGCAGTGACCTCACGTCGACCTCGTACGACCGTGCCACCGTCACCTACATCGACGCCAGCGGCGCGGAGACCAACACCGCGAGCCCTGGCGGCTCGATCACCACGACCGAGTACGACGTGCACGGCAACGTGGCGGCTGAACTCACCGCCACCAACCGCGAACTCGCCCTCGGAACCTCCACCGGCGCGTCCGACAAGCTGGCCGCACTCGGCCTGACTGACCTGTCCACCACCGACCGTGCCCAGCAACTCGCTACGGTCTCCGAGTACTCGGCGGACAGCCAGCGCCTCACCGACGAGTACGGGCCGCTCCACGAGGTCACCCTCACCAAGGAACTCACCGGTACCACCACGGAGTCCACCCTCGCCGCGGGCACGGTGATCCCGGCCCGCGCCCACACCGCGTACACCTACGACGCGGACCGTCCGAGTGACGCGGCAGTCTCCGGGCTGGTCACCTCGATCGTGACGGGTGCGGCGATCCCCGGCTACGCCACCGACGCCGACACCAAGGGTTCGACCGCGACCTACGACTGGTCAACCGGACAGCAGAAATCCACGAGCGGGGGCGACACCAGCGCCCTTGTGACGGCGTACGACGATGCGGGCCGGGTGGCGACCACCCGCACCAACGGCTCGTCGGGCTCGGACGCGGGCGCGCTGGCGTACACCTACTACAGCGCGAGCGCTACGGGCACCTGCTCCTCGGCGATCTGGGCCGGGCTCCTCTGCAAGACGGCGCCCGCAGCCACGATCACCGGCGGCGGCAGCAACCCGACGGCGGCTGTCACCACTGTCTACACGTACGACCGCTGGGGCCGGTCCGCGACGAAGGCGGAGACCGCCAACGACGTGACCCGCACCACCACCAACACCGTGGACAGCGCGGGCCGCGTGACCAAGTCGGCGATCACCGGCGGCACCGGGGAAGCCACCCCGGCCACCACGATCACCTACAACGCGGACAACGGCCGGATCGCCACCCAGGCGTCCAACGGTCAGACGATCGCGTACACCTATGACGCCCTGGGGCGTCAGACCTCCTACGCCGACGGTGCGGGCAACACCACCACCATGGCGTACGACATCCTGAATCGGCCGCTGAAGACCACCGACTCGGCCCCATCCACCGTGACGTACGCCTACGGCACCGCGGGCAACGTCAAAACCCTGACCGACTCGGTCGCGGGCACCTTCACCGCCACCTACGACGCCGACGGCACTCTCACGACAGAGACCCTGCCAGGCGACTACACCCTGACCGTCACCACCGACACGACCGGCCAGGAGACCGGTCGCGAGTACACCACTTCGGACGGCACCACCGTCGCCTCCGACACCGCCGGCTACACCGTTACCGGCCTCCAGGCCGGCCACACCCAGACCGACGGCTCGACCACCCAGTCCGACTACACCTACGACAGTGCCGGCCGCCTCACCCAGGCCACCGACACCACCGCCACCGGCTGCACCACCCGCGCCTATACCTTCGACGCGAACAGCAACCGCACGGCCCTGACGGCCAGTTCCGACGACTGCGACAGCAGCACCGAGGACACCACCACGGCGACCACGTCGTACGCCTACGACAGCGCCGACCGTCTGGTGAACTCGGGCTACGCCTATGACGCCTTCGGCCGCACCACCACCAGCGGCGACACAACCCTGTCGTACTACACCAACGACCTGGTCGCCTCGGAGACCGTCGGCACCAGCCGCAACACGTGGACCCTGGACGCCACCGGTCGTCTCGCCGTCCAGCAGGCTCAGACCCAGGCCACCGACGGCACCTGGAGCACCAGCAGCACGACAACCAGCCACTACAGCGGCGGTGGCGACAGCCCCGCCTGGACCAAGACCGGCGACACCATCGGCCGCAACGTCGGCGACCTCACGGGCGGGCTGAGCGCGACGACAACAGCCAGTGGAGGCACGGTCCTGCAACTCGCCAACATCCACGGCGACATCACGGTCCAGCTGCCGCTGGACACCACGGTCGCAGCGACCGTTCAGCACTACGACGAATATGGCAACGCGTCCGGAGCAACAGCAGTCTCTGCCTACGGTGCTCTCGGCGGCTACCAGAGGTTCTCCCAGACTCTGAGCGGCGTGATTCTGATGGGCGTCCGCCTCTACGACCCCGCCACTGGCCGGTTCCTTAGCGTGGACCCGGTGTACGGCGTCAACGCCAATGCGTACTCCTACCCGACCGACCCCGTGAACATGTACGACCTCGACGGGCGGAAGCCCATTGCGAAGTACAACAAGAACAAGGTTTCGTGCGGTTACTTCAATTGCACGATAAAGATGAGTCGAAAAAGAACCAAACGGCTCGTCGATGTTCTTACAGGGGTGAGTGTCGGGGCGGGCAGTATCGCTGGAATACTCGGTGGGGCCACACTAGGCGGCGTAGTTCCCGCAGGGATAGCTGCGCTCATATTCTCGATCATTTCGGCCGCTGCGGGGGGGATTGCGTATTATTTGACCACTCTTCTGAACTGGTATCCGAGGCGGGGAACGAAAATACAGATTTACTACTACGCTTGGGTTTGGTACGCCTGGCGTCAGTCATAGATCGCTTCTATTGCGGGTAGCCCATGGGTGTTCCCCGGGCTACCCGCCCTTTCGTGAATCAGTGGCTTGCCAGTCCTATCGGCGCCGTTCGGTTGGTTATCGAGAAAAGGGAGTGTTATGGAGCGTGAAATATCGAAGACGATCCGGATCGTTTGTTTCGTCCTCTTGGCTTCGGGATTGATGTTGTCCGTTTGTGCCGGCATCTGGATGACACTCACGTGGGGCGAGGATCGTGGGCCCGTTCCACCGATACTGGGACTGTCGGGGGGTGTTTGCGCAGGCCTGTCCATGGTGCTGTGGGAGAAATTCGGTCGAAAGTAAGTACAGATTTCCGCTTACGTGAAACAAGAATGGAGCTAGCTGTCTCTGGAGGGAAATCTCATGAAGTGCAAAGAGTTTTGGGTGGCCTCTCCCGGAACTTGGTGAAAAAGCGGCCCCGCCGAGCCGATCGATCCTGTTGTCAGCTAGGGGAAGATTGGCGGGTCCTCCTTTCCGCTTCTTACCACAAGCGTGATCGTTAGCTGCGCGAGTGCCTGATCCGAACGGCCGGCCCGCACCCCGTGGCGGCCGACCGTTCGGCGTTCCGTTCACGCCGTGGCATATAAAAAAATTCGTCCCGGTAGATGAAAGGAAATCTATACATGAGGCAGCTTTCGTCCACCGCTACGGGAAAGGCGTCAATCGCCTTTGTCCTCGTGGCGGTGACACTGCTCGCAATCGGTTCCGTGTGGGGATTGATCGCGGACGGTGAGAGGCGGTTCGATCTGGCTATGGGCGTCCTCAAGGGCGGCAATCTCCTGGCAGCGATCGGGTTCCTTCTCGCAGTGCAGCACCGTGCCGAAGTGCGACGGCGGGGCAGGTAGCGGCGGGTCGCCCAGGCGGTCGGGGTACCCCGACCGCATCCTCAGCCCACGTCAGTGAGCCACCGGCGCCGCCGTCGCCATGTACGTACGCCGAAGGAACCGCAGCAGCGTCTTCGACTCGAACTGCACCACCGCCACCCCCTCCGTGGAGTGGAACTCCATGACGGCTTGGACGCGGCCGCACGGCCAGACGCGGATGTCGCCGTTGCTGACGGGGGCGCGGAGGCCCTGTTCCAGCAACTCGCGGGCGAAGACCCACTCGTGGGGGCCGGGGAGGGTGACGTGCACCTGGCGGGGGTCGGCGTCGGGGTCGTAGCGGAGGGCGATGGGGACGGCCCGGTGTTCGTCGTCGGCGGTGTCTGCGGAGTCGGTGACGATGTGGGCGCGTGCGTACTGTTCGACAGCGGACATGGGCCGACTCCTTACGCTGCGTAACCTGTGCGGAATCTGTGAATCCGTCACCTATCCAATGTCGCACACTCCGCAGGATCCGCCCCCGGGCCGGGTGTGCGCCCGACCTCCCCGGTGCGCCTGCCCGACCTCCGCCCGGTTATTCATATACGCATCGCTCTTGCAAGACGTTCGCAACAAGGCGCTATCCTCGTACGGTGCATGTGCCTGACGGATTCATCAACGCCCCGGTCTCCGCGGTCACCGGAGTAGTCGCCGCCGGTGCCATCGCCGTGAGCCTCAAGGGGGCCCGCCGCGAGCTGGACGAGAAGACCGCGCCGCTCGCCGGCCTGGTCGCCGCCTTCATCTTCGCCGTACAGATGCTGAACTTCCCGGTCGCGGCCGGGACCAGCGGACATCTGCTGGGAGGTGCGCTGGCGGCGATACTCGTCGGGCCCTACACAGGGGTCCTCTGCGTCTCCGTGGTCCTGCTGATGCAGGGCATCCTCTTCGCGGACGGCGGTCTCACCGCGCTCGGCGTGAACATCACGGACATGGCGATCGTCACGACGGTCGTCGCGTACGCCGTCTTCCGCGGCCTGGTGAAGGTGCTCCCGCGCGGGCGCCGCTCCATCACCGTCGCCGCCTTCGTCTCCGCGCTCCTTTCCGTGCCGGCCGCCGCCGTCGCCTTCACCCTCCTCTACGCGCTCGGCGGCACCACCGACGTCTCGATCGACAAGGTCGCCACCGCCATGGTCGGCGTCCACATCCTCATCGGCCTCGGCGAGGCGGCGATCACCGCGCTCACGGTCGGCGCCGTCATCGCCGTACGACCGGATCTGGTGTACGGAGCGCGGGGCCTCACCCAGCAGCTGAAGCTGCGCGTCAACGGCGAACTCGTCGACGCGCCCACGGCCGCCCCGACCCCCGTCGCCGCCCGCACCTCCCACCGCAAGGTGTGGATCACCGGACTCGTCACCTCCCTCGTCCTCGCCGGGTTCGTCAGCTTCTACGCCTCTGCCAACCCCGACGGCCTGGAGAAGGTCGCCGAGGACCAGGGCATCGCCGAGGCGGCGAAGGAGCATGCCGCCGCCGACTCCCCGCTCGCCGACTACGGCGTCAAGGACGTCTCGGACGCCCGGATCTCCGGCGGCCTCGCGGGCGTGATCGGCGTCGGCGTCACCGTCGTCGCGGGCACCGGCGTCTTCTGGGCGGTCCGCAGGCGCCGTACGGCCGACGCCGCCGAAGTGTCGCCTTCGCAGGTCGCCTGACATGGGCGCCGGCCACGCCCACAAGCTCTACCGGCACGGGCACTCGCCCGTGCACGCCCTGCCGCCGCACACCAAGCTCGCGGCCACCTTCGCCTTCGTGGTCGTGGTCGTCTCCACCCCGCGCGAGGCGATGTGGGCGTTCGGGCTGTACGCCGTACTCCTCGCCGGGGTCGCCCACCAGGCCCGGGTGCCCGCCCCCTTCCTGCTGAAGCGGCTGCTCATCGAGGTGCCGTTCGTCGCCTTCGCGGTACTCATGCCGTTCGTGGCGGAGGGCGAGCGCGTCGACGTCCTGGGCATGTCGCTGAGCGTGAACGGCCTGTGGGGCGCCTGGAACGTCCTCGCCAAGGGAACCCTGGGCGTCGCCGCCTCCGTACTCCTCGCCTCCACCACCGAACTGCGCGAACTGCTGCTGGGACTGCAGCGGTTGAAGCTTCCGCCCCTCCTCGTGCAGATCGCGTCCTTCATGATCCGGTACGGCGATGTCATCACCGATGAGATGCGGCGGATGCGGATCGCGCGGGAGTCGCGCGGGTTCGAGGCGAGCGGGATCAAGCACTGGGGGGTGCTCGCGAAATCCGCGGGCGCGCTGTTCATCCGCTCCTACGAGCGCGGTGAGCGCGTGCATCTCGCCATGGTGAGCCGGGGATACGCCGGTTCCATGCCGGTCATCGACGAGGTGACCGCGTCCCGGGCGCAGTGGTCGTACGCCTTCGCCCTCCCGTTCGCCGCTCTTGTCGTATGTCTGCTGGGATGGATGCTGTGACCCCCTCTCTGGAAGTCTCCGGACTGGCCTTCGCCTACCCCGACGGGCATCAGGCCCTCTTCGGCGTCGACTTCACCGTCGGGCGCGGCGAGCGCGTCGCGCTGCTCGGGCCGAACGGCGCGGGCAAGACCACCCTCGTACTGCACCTCAACGGCATCCTGAGCGGCGGCGCCGGGACCGTGACGGTGGCCGGACTCCCCGTCGGCAAGCGGCACATGGCGGAGATCCGGCGCAAGGTCGGCATCGTCTTCCAGGACCCGGACGACCAGCTGTTCATGCCGAGCGTGCGCGAGGACGTCGCCTTCGGTCCGGCCGCGGCCGGGATGAAGGGCGCCGAGCTGGAGGACCGTGTCCGTACGGCGCTCGCGCAGGTCGGCATGGCGGACTTCGCCGACCGGCCGCCGCACCACCTCTCCTTCGGGCAGCGGCGCCGGGTCGCGGTCGCCACCGTCCTCGCGATGGAGCCGGAGATCCTCGTCCTCGACGAGCCGTCCTCCAACCTCGACCCCGCCTCGCGCCGCGAACTAGCCGACATCCTGCGGTCGTTGGACGTGACCGTCCTCATGGTCACGCACGACCTCCCGTACGCCCTCGAACTCTGCCCCCGCGCCCTCATCCTCAGCGACGGCGTGATCGCGGCCGACGGCAGGACCGGCGAGCTGCTCTCCGACGACGAGCTGATGCGCAGCCACCGGCTGGAGCTGCCCTTCGGGTTCGACCCGCGCTCCGTGACGATGGGCGCGTGAGCGAGGCCATCGCCGAGAAGGCCCGCTGACGCCCTCCGGCGTTGGGTTACCCGCGGTTTCTACCCCCTGGTAACAAGGTGTCGCGTGTCAGTCGGTACCTTGTGCGCGATGCACTTGCACACTTGTGCCGCCCGCCCCGGGGGAGGTCCCGCCATGACCGACGGCAGCGCTGTCGACACCCGCCCGACGAAGATCATGTACGTCGCCGAGGCCACCGCGCACGGCGGCCGGGACGGCTACGTCACCAGCCAGGACGGCCAGCTCGAACTGAAGGTCGCGATGCCGCCGGCGCTCGGCGGGGACGGCAACGGCACGAACCCGGAGCAGCTGTTCGCGGCCGGCTACAGCGCCTGTTTCCACAACGCGCTGGTGATGGTGGGCCGCCGCTCCGGCTTCGACCTCTCCGGCTCCACGGTCGCCGCGAAGGTCGGCATCGGCCCCAACAAGCGGCGCGGATACGGCCTCGCGGTCGCCCTGAGCGTCTCGCTCCCTGTCGTCGACGAGGGCGTCGCGGCCAAGCTCGTGGACGAGGCCCACGACGCCTGCCCGTACTCCAACGCCACCCGCGGCAACATCGAGGTCACGATCCTGCTGGGGTAGGAATCGCCGCCTTTGGGTGCGCGTTGCACACACTGTTGGCAGGCATGCGGCGACAGGGAGTGCGGACGTGGACGTGAACGGCACAGTGGCCGAGGGCTTCGAGCCGGTCAGGGACGCGTTCCTGCGGAACTTCGACGCGCTCGGGGACCGGGGCGCCGCCGTCGCCGTGTACCGCGACGGGCACAAGGTCGTCGACCTGTGGGGCGGCACGCGGGACGTCGACGGCGCCGAGCCCTGGGAGCGGGGCACCGCGCAGATCATGCGCTCGGCGACGAAGGGCGTCGCCGCCGCCGTACTGCTCATGCTGACCGAGCGCGGTCTGCTGGACCTCGACGCCCCGGTCGGCGCGTACTGGCCGGAGTACAAGGCGCGCGGCAAGGAACGGACGCTCGTACGGCATGTCCTCGCGCACCGGGCCGGCGTACCCGTCCTCGACCGCCCGCTGACACCGGCCGAGGCGGCGGATCCCGGTCTCGGGGCCGCGGCGGTGGCCGCGCAGGCGCCGGTGTGGGAGCCGGGGACTGACCACGGGTATCACGCGCAGACGTACAGCTGGCTGACCGGGGAGCTGGTGCGGCGGGTGACCGGGCGCTCGATCGGCGACTGGATCGCCGACGAGATCTCCCGGCCGCTGGGCCTGGACCTGTGGGTCGGGCTGCCGGAGGCGGTGGCAGGGCGCGTGGGGCGGGTCGGGCAGATCGAGGCCCCGTCCGCGGCGGGCGGTCTGCGGACCCGGCCCAAGCGGTCGGTCTCCGAGGCGTACGCGGACCCCTCCTCGCTGACCCGCCGCGCCTTCGCCGCGATCACCCCGCTGCCGGACGAGAACGACGCCGCGTACCGGGCCGCCGTCCTGCCCGCCTCCAACGGGATCGCCACGGCGGAGGGTCTCGCGCGCTTCTACGCCTCGCTGATCGGGGAGGTGGGCGGCGTACGGCTGCTCGCTCCGGCCACCGTCTCGGCGGCCCGTACCGAACACTCCGCCGGGCCCGACCGCGTCCTGGTCGTCGGCACCCGTTTCGGGCTGGGGTACATGCTGCACGGCACGGCTTCCCCGCTACTGTCCCCGGGCTCCTTCGGGCACCCAGGCCGGGGCGGCGCCCTCGGCTTTGCCGACCCCGAGTCGGGGATCGCCTTCGGGTATGTGACGAACGGGTTCCGCAAGAGCGTGACGGCGGATGCGCGGGCGCAGGCGTTGGTGCGGGCGGTTCGGGGGGCTGTGGCGCGCTAGCGACTGGGCCTGGTCCCTTCGATGTACGCCGCCAGGTTGGCCAGCGAGGAGGCGATCCCGGCCTCGTGGACGGCTTGGTCGATGCCGGGTGGCACGTCCGTGGCGGTGACGGTCACCTCGGTCCCGTCACCGGCGGCGGCGAGGTGCCAGGTCATCGTCATGGTGCCCGCGTACGCCGGGTCGTCGGCCTCGAACACCGCCCGCTGCACCACGCGCACCGGTGGCACCAGATCGGCGAAGGCGACATCGACGACATCCGTCGCGTCCGAAGTCTTGCCGGGGCCGCCGGTCGTGTCGAGGTAGGTGAGGACCATCCGGAACCCGCCACCAGGCCGGGGATCCCACCGCTCGACCCGCCCGCGCATGCCGTCCGGCGGCAACCAGGCCTCGATGGACTCGCGGTCGAGGAGGGCGCCGTAGACGGTCGCCGGGGGTGCGGCGATCAGCCGACTGGCGCGGTCGGTTCTGTCCATGGGGCGAGTCTAGGACCGGAACTCCGTCGGGGCGGGGCGGGGCGAGGCCATCGGCGAGGTCGAGGCGGTGTCGGCCGGCCGGGCAGCAGGCCGCGCCCGGTCCGCGGAGCTCGCCCTCGCCGAAGTCGCGCCGTGCTCCTGCTCGTCCTTGCTCCGTGTCGCGCGCAGCCCGCGACGGGCGCCCGGCAATCCGCTCAGCGGCCATGCGCGTCAGTCTTCAACCCCGGCCAACCACTCACCCCGTGTGCAGCATCAGCCCGATCCCCACCACCAGCAGCCCCGCCGCCGCGATCCGGGGCGCTCCGAACCGTTCCTTGAAGAAGATCGCCCCGATGGCCGCGCCGACGATGATCGAGGACTCGCGCAGGGCCGCGATGGGGGCGAGCTCGGCGCGGGTCTGGGCCCACAGGACCAGCCCGTACGCCGCGACGGAGAGCGCCGCGCCGAGCAGGCCGATTCCGGCGAACGGGCGCAGCACGGTGACCAGTTCACCGCGCCAGCGGTACAGCGCGTACACCGGGATCACGAAGCCCTCGATGGCCATCAGCCAGGCGATGTACCCGAGGGAGGAGCCGGAGGCGCGCACGCCCAGGCCGTCCACGACGGTGTACGCGGCGATCGACACCCCCGTCGCCAACGCCGCGCCGATCGCCGCCCAGTTGGGCCGGCGCCCCCGCAGCCCCCACAGCGCGACACCCGTCAGCCCCGCGCAGGACAGCACGACGCCCGCGGCCACCCACCCGTCGGGCACCTCGTGCGCGAAGACCGCCGCGAGTGCTGTGACGATCAGCGGAGCGGTCCCGCGGGCGATCGGGTACGCCTGTCCGAAGTCGCCCAGCCGGAAGGAGCGCATCAGCAGCACGTAGTACACGATGTGGATCACGGCCGACGCGAACAGGTAGGGCCACGCCCCGGACGCCGGGAACGCGACGAACGGCACCATGGCGAGGCCGATCAGCATGCCGCCGCCCGCGATCAGCGTGAAGCCGACCAGCTTGTCGGTGATGCGGTGCGCGATGGCGTTCCAGCACGCGTGGGTGACCGCGGCGAGCAGGACGGCCGCGGTGACCAGCGGGGTCACTGCGCCTGCTCGCGCACGTCCACCAGCGTGCCGCCCGCGTGGGCGATCAGGGTCTTGGGGTCCATCGGGAAGACGGCGTACGGGGTGCCGGCGGCGGCCCACACCGTTTCGTGGTCGAGGAGCGAACGGTCCGCCAGGACGCGGGTCTTGGAGGCGTGGCCGAAGGGCGGTACGCCGCCGATCGCGTACCCCGTCGTCTCCCGCACCAAATCCACCTTCGCGCGCGTCACCTTCTCGGCGCCCAACTCCCGTCGTACGAGCTCCACATCGACTCGGGACGCGCCGTCCATCAGCACCAGTACCGGGACGCCGTCCGCCGCGAAGATCAGTGACTTGCAGATCTGGCTCAGGTCGCAGCCGATCGCGGCGGCTGCCTCCTGTGCGGTGCGGGTCGCTTCCGGGAAGCGCCGGACCAGGGGGAGGAGGTCGTCGAGGCCCTGCTCGCGCAAGGCCTCGGCGAAACGGGGGTGGGCGGCGTTTTCTTCGGGGGCGGTCATGAGAGGCACCGTAGCGGTGGGTGTACGGGGCATGCGACCGAGTTCCGGTGGGTGGGCCGGGGGTGGGGCTGACGTCGGGGTGGGTGCGCAGCCCGGCGCTTGCGGGGTGCCGCTGCGCCCACCCGTGCCGCCCCTAGCGGCACGCATGCCCGCAGCTATGACGGGCTGCACGCATGCCCGCAGTTGGAGCGGGTGG
Source organism: Streptomyces sp. NBC_00038 (assembly GCF_026343635.1). NCBI lineage: Bacteria > Bacillati > Actinomycetota > Actinomycetes > Kitasatosporales > Streptomycetaceae > Streptomyces > Streptomyces sp. NBC_00038. The sequence goes on along the minus strand of NZ_JAPELQ010000001.1, from coordinate 4,513,231 downwards.
CTAGCTGGCCGCCTTGAGCAGCGCCGCCACGATCGGGCCCGCCGTGTCGCCGCCGTGGCCGCCCTGTTGTACGACGCCCGCTGCCGCCAAGTCGCCCTTGTACGCGGTGAACCAGCCGTTGGGCTTCTCCTGGCCGTCGACCTCGGCGGAGCCGGTCTTCGCGCCGTAGTCGGGGCCGAGGCCGGACATCGCCTCGGCGGCGGTGCCGTACGCGGCGGTGTACTGCATGAGTTCGCGGAGCTGGGAGAGGGTGTCGGCCGACAGGGTGCGGGAAGCCGTGGCCAGCTTGCGGTCGTCCACCGACGGCGCCACCAGGTACGGCTGGTGGAACACACCCGCCGCCACCGTGGAGGCGACCGACGCCATGTTCAGCGGGTTCATGCGGACCCCGCCCTGGCCGATCAGCGAGGCCGCCATCTGCGCGTCGGACTGCACGGGCACCGCGCCGTCGAAGGACGGGACGCCGATGGCCCAGTTGTCCATGCCGAGGCCGAAGACCTGCTGGGCCTGCTTGGTGAGGCTGTTGTTCTCCAGCTCGGGGGCCTGGCTGATGAAGGCGGTGTTGCAGGAGCGCGCGAAGCTCGCCTTGAACGTGCCGTTCTTGATCTCGAAGTCGTCGTCGTTGTGGAACTTCCAGTGGCCGTACGTGAACGTCTTGGGGCACACGTGCTGCTTGTCGGCCGAGGCGAGGCCCTCGTCGATGAGCAGCGAGGAGGTGATGACCTTCATCGTGGAGCCGGGGGCGAGGGAGCCCTGGAAGGCGGTGTTGAAGCCGTGGCTCTGGTTGGCGACCGCGAGGATCTCGCCGGTCGACGGGATCATCAGGACCACCGACGACTTGGCCTTCTTCGCGACTTCCTTCTCGGCGGCGGCCTGGAGGGTCGGACTGAGCGTCGTCTTCACGGTCCCCGGCGTGCCCTTGCTGAGCGTGAGCAGCGTCTTGTCGGGGGTCTTCTCCTCGCCCTTCGCCGCGGCCTTGCGGATCACCTGGAGCTCGACGCCCGCCTTGCCGCCGGCCGTTTTGCCGTACTTCTCGCGCAGTCCGTCCAACACCGTGCCCAGGGACGGGTACTTGGCCGTGGTCAGCTCGCCGCCGTGCTTGTCGAGGGCCTTGATCGGGGGCGTACCGGACTCGCCGGTGACCAGCCGGTCGCCGTCCTGGAGGTCCGGGTGCACGACGGAGGGCTTCCAGCTCACCAGCGGAACACCGTCCTTGGCCCGGCGTACGACCGTCAGCTTCGACTCGTACGAGAGCGGCTTGCTGCTGTCCTTGTAGGTGACGGTGCCCTTGACGGAGAACGGGACGGCGGCCCCCGACCGCGTGCCGCTCGTCAGGGTCACGCCGGTGATGTGGGCGTCCTTGGTGTAGCCGGTCAGCAGGGTCTTCGCGGCGGCCGGGTCGTCCGTGGCGGCGGCCGCCGTCGCGACCGCACCGCTCTGCCAGGCGGTGAGGAACTTGGTGGCCGCGGTGGTCACCTCGACGGCCGACAGCGGGCCGGTCTTCACGGCCTTCTGGTCGGCGGCCGTCGAGGTCCTGTCCTCGGCCGCCGCGTCACCGCCGTACAGGCTGTAGGCGCCGAAGGCCCCGCCGGCGACGACCACGGCGATCACTCCGCCGAGGACGGCGGGCTTCTTCTTGCTGCTCTTGCCCTCGGCGACGCGTCTTCTGTTGCCCACAGCTAACAATCCTCCGCTGGTTCCCCTGGTGCCCCCGTGCCCACACGCTCCTCAACGAGAGGCACCACCCTAGGGTCCCGCCCTGTGAGGAGTGACTTCAGCCACCAGTTCGTAGCACACCTGCGACGATCGGACCGGCCGCGTCGCCTCCGTGGCCGCCTCCCTGGACGAGCGCGGCGGCCGCGATGTCGTTCCGGTAGCCGGTGAACCAGCTGTCGGACACGGCCTTGCCGTCGATCTCGGCGGAGCCGGTCTTGGCGCCGATGCTGCCGCCGAGCCCGGCCATGGCCTTGGCGGCGGTGCCGCTGACCGCGGTGGCGTTCATCATCGAGCGGAGCTGCGAGACCGTGTTCGAGGGCAGCCCCTTGGCGGTGGCCAGCTGGCGGTCGTCGAGCTCGGGCGACACGATGACCGGCTGCCGGAAGGTGCCGGTCATGGCGGTCGCCGTCACCGAGGCCAGGTTCAGCGGGTTCATCTGGACCTGGCCCTGGCCGATCGCGTTCGCCGCGCGGTCCGAGCCGCCGGAGGCCGGAACGCTGCCGTCGAAGGACGCGATGCCGGTCTTCCAGTTGTCCTGGCCCAGACCGAACCGGGTCTGCGCCTCGGTCGTCAGCGACTCGTCGGTGAGCCGGTTCGCGTCGGTGCCGTCGATGAGATTGATGAAGCCGGTGTTGCAGGACCGCATGAAGTCGTTGGCGAGGCTCGCGTTCTCGTTGGGCTCCATGCCCGTGAGGTTCTTGAAGGTCTGGCTCTGCCAGACGGCGGTCGGCGTGCAGGGCGCCGGGCCGTTCATCGTGGCCACGCCGTTGTCTATGAGCATCGCCGCCGTGATGATCTTCATCGTGGAGCCGGGTGCCACCCTGCCGAGGAACGCCGCGTTGAAGGCGTCCTTGCGGTTGTTGGCGACCGCGAGCACCTCACCGGTGCTCGGCTTCACGGCGACCACGGACGACTGGTCGTACTCCTTGACCGCCTTCTCGGCCGCCGCCTGCACACTCGCGCTGAGCGTCGTCTTCAGCTTGCCCGGCTCGCCCTTGGCGAGGGTCAGGAGCGTGGTGTCGCCCGCGTTCTCGTCCTCGTGCCGGATGGCCAGCTCGACCCCGGCCGTGCCACCCGCGGACTCGCCGTACTTGCCGCGCAGTTCGTCCAGGATCGGGCCCAGCGACGGGTACTTCTCGGCGGTCAGGACAACGTTGTTCCGGTCCACGGCCTCGATCGGCGGGTTCGCCGCCTCGCCCGTGACGAACGTGTCGCCCTTCCCCAGCTCGGGATGGATGACGGACGGCTTCCAGTCCACCAGCGCCTTCCCGGTGGTGAGCCCGCGTACGACGGTCAGTTCGGAGTCGTACGAGAGCGGCTTGCTCTTCCCGTCGAACGACACCGTCGCCTTGACCGAGAACGGCACGGACGCCCCCGACGGCGTGCCCGGCGTGATCTGCACCTTGGCGATGCGTCCCGCGTCGCCGAAGCTGGTCAGCACCGGGTCCGCATCCGCGTCGTTGTTCGTCAGCTCCGCCGCCGTCACCGCGTCGCCCTTCTCCCAGGCCGCGAAGAACTTGCCCGACGCCTCCTTGACCTCGTCGGCACTGGGCGGCCCGGTCTTCACCGGCGCGGGCCCGGACGCCCCGCTGGTCCCCCCGTCCCCGCTGATCGCGGTCACCACGTTGTAGGCGCCGTATCCGGCACCCCCCACCATCACCGCGAACACACCGCCGACGATGGCGGCCTTCGCCCCCTTGCGCATCGGTCGTTCCCCTCCCCGTAGACCCCTTCCAGAACTTCTGAACGCGTTCAGAAAGGTGATCTGGGTGCACTCTATGCGGGAGAAGTGACGCGTGGGAGCGGTGTTCCCTGATTGTTAACCCCGGTCGACGGGCCGGACGTCAGACCCAGGTGTCCAGCCACATCCGCGACCGCCAGCTGTCGATCGGAATCGCCTGCCCTGTGTACAGAGGCCAGAAATAAATGAAGTTCCAGGCGATCAGCAGTACCAGGACGCCCGCTGCTGTGGCGCCGATGACTCGGCGGCGTTCGTTGGAGCCCGGTGGGCCGATGATCGCGCCGAGGAGCATGGCTACGGCCAGGCAGAGGAAGGGTACGAAGACGACGGCGTAGAAGAAGAAGATCGTGCGTTCCTGGTACATGAACCAGGGGAGGTAGCCGGCCGCGATGCCGCAGGCGATCGCGCCCGCGCGCCAGTCGCGGCGGAAGGCCCAGCGCCACAGGACGTAGAGGATCGCGAAGCAGGCCACCCACCACAGGAGCGGGGTGCCGAGGGCCAGGACCTCACGGGCGCACTTCTCGCCCGCGTCCGTGGGGCAGCCGTCGGTGCCGGGGGCCGGGGACTCGTAGAAGTAGGAGACCGGGCGGCCCAGGACGAGCCAGCTCCACGGGTTCGACTGGTAGGTGTGCGGGGACGAGAGGCCGACGTGGAACTCGTAGACCTCGTGCTCGTAGTGCCACAGGCTGCGCAGCCAGTCGGGGAGGAAGGTCCAGCTGCCGCCCTTGCCGTCGGTCGCCGCCCAGTTGCGGAAGTAGCCGCCGGTGCCGTCCGCCGGGGAGAGGATCCAGCCGGTCCAGGAGACCAGGTACGTGAGGATCGCGACCGGGACCGTGGCCAGGAACGTGATGCCCGTGTCGTGCTTGAGGGCGGCCGCGTACGGGTGGCGGGCGCCGGCGACGCGGCGTGAGGCGGCGTCCCAGAGGACGGCCATCAGGCAGAACGCGGCGAGGACGTAGAGGGCGTTCCACTTGGTGCCGAGGGCCAGGCCCAGCATGAGGCCGGCTCCCCAGCGCCAGGGGCGCCAGCCGAGGCGGGTGGTCTCGGCGGTGTGCGCGTCGGGGCGTACGAGGCCGTCCTCGTCCGGCGGGAGTGCCGCCGCCAGTTTGGCGCGGGCCTTGTCGCGGTCGACGACCAGGCAGCCGAACGCGGCGAGGATGAAGAACATGAGCACGCCGTCGAGGAGCGAGGTGCGGCTCATCACGAAGTGCAGGCCGTCGACCGCCATCAGCGCGCCCGCCAGGCAGCCCAGGAAGGTCGAACGGAACAGGCGGCGCCCGATGCGGCACAGCAGCAGCACCGACAGTGTGCCGAGCACCGCCGTCATGAAGCGCCAGCCGAAGGGGTTGAACCCGAACATCCACTCGCCGAGCCCGATGACGTACTTGCCGACCGGCGGGTGCACGACGTAGGCGGCGTCGGTCGGGATCCGGATGTCGCCGTTGCCCTGGAGGATCAGGTCGTTGGCGTCCTTGGCCCAGTTGACCTCGTAGCCGCGGTTGATCAGCGCCCAGGCGTCCTTGGCGTAGTACGTCTCGTCGAATATCACCGCCTTGGGACTGCCCAGGTTCCAGAACCGCATCAGCCCGGCGAGCAGCGTCACCAGGAGCGGGCCGCCCCACCCCGACCAGCGCGTGACGCGCTCGGCCAGCTCGTGGCGCAGCCCGAGCGTGGCCCAGATGCGCGGGCTGGGCTCGGCGTACGGCGGCACAAGCCGGTCGCGTACGTCGATGGGCGGCCTCGCCGTGTATCCGAAGCGGCGCAGCCGCTGCTGCCACGACGGCCGCTGGTCTTCGGCGGCCTGGCCCTGCCGGGTGTCCGTGGAGGACGCGGTACTGGTCACCGCGCCATCGTAGGGAACCCTTCTGTGGGAGTCCCGCGCCCGTGCCCTTCCGGCCGGATGAGGTTGTCCCGCCGGGGCCCTGCGAGGATGGGTCCGTGACAGGAATCCTTGTGTTGGCAGGCACCCCCATTGGCGACATCTCGGACGCGCCGCCCCGGCTCGCCCGGGAACTGGCCGGGGCCGATGTCGTCGCCGCCGAGGACACCCGGCGGCTGCGGCGGCTCACCCAGGCGCTCGGCGTGCAGGTCGGCGGGCGCGTGGTGTCGTACTTCGAGGGGAACGAGGCGGCCCGTACGCCCGAGCTGGTCGAGGCGCTGGTGGGCGGGGCGCGGGTGGTGCTCGTGACCGACGCGGGGATGCCGTCCGTGTCGGACCCGGGGTACCGGCTGGTCGCCGCCGCCGTCGAGAAGGACATCAAGGTCACCGCCGTACCCGGCCCGTCCGCCGTGCTGACCGCGCTCGCGATGTCCGGGCTGCCCGTCGACCGCTTCTGCTTCGAGGGCTTCCTGCCGAGGAAGGCCGGTGAGCGGCTGTCCCGGCTGCGCGAAGTCGCCGACGAGCGTCGCACGCTGGTCTACTTCGAGGCACCCCACCGCCTCGACGACACCCTCGCCGCGATGGCCGAGGCCTTCGGCGCCGGGCGCCGCGCCGCCGTCTGCCGCGAACTGACGAAGACGTACGAGGAGGTCAAGCGCGGCCCGCTGGCCGAGCTGGCCGCCTGGGCCGCCGAGGGCGTACGCGGTGAGATCACCGTCGTCGTCGAGGGCGCCCCCGAGAAGGCCGAGCAGTTGGACGCCGCCGAGCTGGTGCGCAGGGTCCAGGTGCGGGAGGAGGCGGGGGAGCGGCGCAAGGAGGCGATCGCCGTGGTGGCGGCCGAGGCGGGGCTTCCGAAGCGGGAGGTCTTCGACGCGGTGGTCGCGGCGAAGAACGCGGCTCGGACCGGCGCCCCGTAGACCCCACGAGAGCCGTCCCGTAGCTGCCGTGACAACGGCCCCGCAGACCCCCATAAGGACGGCGCTAGGACTGCCCCAAAGGCGGGCAAAGGGCTATCGTGAAAGGCAAAGCGCAGGCCCGCCACCAGGAGTCTTGTGGCAAGGAACGGCCAAGACGGCTCCAACAGTCGACAGGTCTCGTGCACTCGCGCCGGGAGAAGCGTCCACTGGATGAAGGGACGCACCGTCCCTCCGCCTCCGCAGGCCGGAGGCGCTTGTCCAGCGGACAAAGGAGCTGGCATGAGTGAGATCGCAGGACAGACCGGTCCCCGCAGCGCCGCGGCCACCGCCGTCGTCAACGAGTCGTATTCGTTCGCCTGCATGCGCTGTGGGCACGGGTGGGAGCAGTCGTACGAGATAGAGCACCACCTCGACGCCGAGGGCAACGAGTTCGTGATGTACGTCGCGGACGGTCATGTCGTGCCGTCGCCGCTGAGCCGGCCGACCTGCCTGAACTGCGACAACCATGTGGTGCGCATCATGCGCGCCGGTCAGGTCTCCTCCGTCCAGGACTCCATCCACCGCATGCAGCGAACCCAGCAGCGGCGCAAGCCCGAGGCGGCGCAGAGCGAGGCGGCGCAGGACGAGGGCTTTGGGGAGCCCCGGCCGGCGCCCGATGAGCCGCACCACTGGCACCTCTCGGATCTGCTGCACCCGTTCGCGCACCGCAAGGCCGGGTGACCCGGCGCGGGACCGGGCTCGGGTGATGCCGGGCATGCCCCTTTCGTAGGATCGGGGCATGCCCTCCTCCGCTGCCGAAGCCCCGCCCCTCCCCGCGCCGCTGCGCGTGCCCGTAGCCGACTCGCACACCCACCTCGACATGCAGTCGGGCACGGTGGACGAGGGCCTCGCCAAGGCCGCCTCCGTCGGGGTGACGACGGTCGTCCAGGTCGGCTGCGACGTGAACGGCTCCCGCTGGGCCGCCGAGACGGCTGCCGCGTACGACGCCGTCCACGCGACGGTCGCGCTGCACCCCAACGAAGCGCCCCGTATCGTCCACGGCGACCCCGACGGATGGTCCCGGCAGGGGGAGCGGGCGCCGGGCGGCGACGGTGCGCTGGACGAGGCGCTCGCCGAGATCGACCGGCTGGCCGCTCTGCCGCAGGTCAAGGGTGTCGGCGAGACCGGGCTCGACCACTTCCGCACCGGCCCCGAGGGCAAGGCCGCGCAGGAACGGTCCTTCCGGGCCCACATCGAGATCGCCAAGCGGCACGGCAAGGCCCTGGTCATCCACGACCGCGACGCCCACACCGACGTACTGCGCATCCTCAAGGAGGAGGGCGCCCCCGAGCGGACCGTCTTCCACTGCTACTCCGGTGACGCCGCGATGGCCGAAGTCTGCGCCCGTGCCGGTTACTTCATGTCCTTCGCCGGCAACATGACCTTCAAGAACGCCCAGCCGCTGCGTGACGCGCTCGCCGTCGCGCCCCTGGAGCTCGTCCTCGTCGAGACCGACGCGCCCTTCCTGACCCCCGCGCCGTACCGCGGACGGCCTAACGCGCCGTATCTCATTCCGGTCACGGTCCGCGCGATGGCCGCGGTGCGAGGCATCGACGAGGATGCGCTGGCGACCTCGATCTCCGCGAACACCGCGCGTGCGTTTGATTACTGACGCATAACGCTTCCGGGGGTTCTTCCCGGTCGCACCTCAGGGCAGTGTCGCGACACAGCGTAGCCGCGTTGCTTTGGAGAGTGACGACCGCTCCGCTAGGTTCTGGTCGCCCACCCGTCTCCCGCCACCACCCTGAACGAGCCCTGCGGGCGCACCTCTTACTCCACCGGACTCCCTGGAGCGTGTCGTCGTGAGCAACTCGCAGTACGAGACGTACGGAACGACTGGAACAGCCGGTACGACGGGAGCGGTCGGCCCGTCGTACGAGGACTACGAGCCGTCTGCCGGCCACGGCTACCCGGACACGTACGAGCCCGCGTACGAGGCGTACGCGGGCTCGTACGCGCCGGAGTCCGACCTTCCCACTGAGCCCCGGCTGCCCCGGCAGGTCGCCGCCGAGGGCGCCGCTCCGCGGCCCGGCGGGCGTGCCGAAGCCCGGCGTGCGGCCCGGCGCAGGCGCACCGGCGAGCTTCCCGACCCGCTGCGGCGGCTGCTCCCGCAGGCGCTGGTCGTAGCGTTCCTGGCCGGCGGCACCTCCGCCTTCGTCGCCAACGACAAGGCGATCGAGCTCAGCGTCGACGGGAAGCCGCGCACGCTGCACACCTTCGCGGACGACGTGACCGAACTGCTCGCCGACGAGGGCGTGGACGTGGGAGCGCACGACGTCGTGGCGCCCGCCCCCGGCTCGGCGCTCGCGAGCGGTGACGAGGTCGCGGTCCACTACGGGCGCCCTGTGCGCCTCACCCTCGACGGGCAGCGGCGCCAGGTGTGGACGACGGCGCACACGGTGGACGGGGCGCTCAGGCAGCTCGGGGTGCGTGCGGAGGGGGCGTACCTGTCGACTTCGCGCTCCCAGCGGATCGGTCGCGCCGGGCTGGCCCTCGACGTCCGCACCGAGCGCACGGTGACGATCATGGCGGACGGGCGGGCGCGGACGATCCGTACGAACGCGGCGAGCGTGCGCGAGGCCCTCGACGAGGCCGGGATCACGCTGCACGGGCAGGACACCACCTCCGTCGCGCCCGGGAGCTTCCCGCGCGACGGGCAGACCGTCACCGTCATGCGGGTCACCGGGACCAAGGAGGTCCGCGAGGAGCCGATTCCGTTCGAGGTGGAGCGGAGTCAGGACTCCTCGCTGTTCCGGGGGACCGAGGTGGTCGAGCGGGCCGGGCAGCCGGGGGCGCGGCGGGTCACGTATCTCCTGCGGACCGTGAACGGGGTCAAGCAGAAGCCTCGGCGGGTGAAGTCCGAGGTGGTGCGGGAGCCTCGGGCGCAGGTGGTGAAGGTCGGGACGAAGCCGCTGCCTACGTCCGTCGGCGGGGCCGATCATCTGAACTGGTCGGGGCTTGCTGCGTGTGAGTCGGGTGGGCGGCCCGGGGCGGTGGATCCCTCCGGTACGTACGGCGGGCTCTATCAGTTCGACACTCGGACGTGGCAGGGGCTCGGTGGTGCGGGGCGGCCGCAGGACGCGCCTGCGGCGGAGCAGACGTTTCGGGCGAAGAAGCTGTATGTGCGGCGGGGGGCGAGTCCTTGGCCGCATTGTGGGGCGCGGTTGCGGGGGTGAGGGGTGGGTTTTTTCGCCCCCTCCGCCCCTTCCCGTCCCGTTCCTGGGGGCTCCGCCCCCAGACCCCCGCTCGCCCGAAGGGCTCGCCCTCAAACGCCGGACGGGCTGAAACCGGGCGTAGCCCGGAAGTGCGGGACGGGTAGGGGCGGAGGGGGCGAAAAACCACCCCGCCCCGCTCCACCCGTACCCTTACTCCGTGACCAGCCCCACCCCCGACGCCCTCCTGGGCCCCGCCGACATCCGCGAACTCGCGGGAGCCCTCGGCGTGCGGCCCACCAAGCAGCGCGGCCAGAACTTCGTGATCGACGCGAACACGGTGCGCCGCATCGTGCGTACCGCCGGTGTACGCCCGGACGATGTGGTCGTCGAGGTGGGCCCAGGGCTCGGCTCGCTGACCCTCGCGCTGCTGGAGGCCGCCGACGCGGTCGTCGCCGTGGAGATCGACGACGTACTCGCCGGAGCGCTCCCCGCGACCATCGCCGCGCGCATGCCGACCCGTGCCGGGCGCTTCTCGCTCGTGCACTCCGACGCGATGCAGGTACGGGAGCTGCCCGGCGCCGCGCCCACGGCGCTGGTCGCGAACCTGCCGTACAACGTCGCCGTTCCCGTGCTGCTGCACATGCTCGAAACCTTCCCCACCATCGAGCGCACGCTCGTGATGGTGCAGGCCGAGGTGGCGGACCGGCTCGCGGCCCCGCCCGGCTCGAAGGTGTACGGCGTCCCGTCGGTGAAGGCCAACTGGTACGCGGACGTGAAGCGGGCCGGTTCCATCGGGCGCAACGTCTTCTGGCCGGCGCCCAACGTCGACAGCGGGCTCGTGGCGCTCACCAGGCGGACCGAGCCGATCAAGACCACGGCGTCCAGGCGCGAGGTGTTCGCGGTGGTGGACGCGGCGTTCGCGCAGCGGCGCAAGACGCTCAGGGCCGCCCTCGCAGGGTGGGCCGGGTCCGCCGCGGCCGCCGAGACCGCGCTCGTCGCCGCCGGGGTCTCGCCGCAGGCACGCGGCGAGTCCCTCACCGTCGAAGAGTTCGCCCGCATCGCCGAGAACCGTGTCGTCGAGAACGAGGAGTCCACGGCCAAGTGACCGAGACCGTGACCGTACGCGTCCCCGCCAAGGTCAACGTCCAGCTCGCGGTGGGCGGCGCCCGCCCCGACGGCTTCCACGACCTGGCCAACGTCTTTCTCGCGGTCGGCCTGTACGACGAGGTCACGGTGACGGCGGCGGACCGGCTGAGCGTCACCTGCTCGGGCCCGGACGCCGACCAGGTCCCCCTCGACGCGACGAACCTGGCGGCCAGGGCGGCCATCGAGCTCGGCCGAAGGTACGGCGTGGACCCCCACGTGCACATCCACATCGCCAAGGACATCCCCGTCGCGGGCGGCATGGCGGGCGGCAGCGCCGACGGAGCCGGCGCGCTGCTCGCCTGCGACACCCTGTGGGGTACGAACGCCTCGCGCGAGGAACTCCTCGACATCTGCGCCGAGTTGGGCAGCGACGTGCCGTTCAGCCTGGTGGGCGGGGCGGCGCTGGGCCTCGGTCGGGGCGAGCGGCTGCGGGCGCTCGATGTCGGCGGGACCTTCCACTGGGTGTTCGCGATGGCCGGACGCGGGCTGTCCACCCCGGCGGTGTTCCGGGAGTTCGACCGGATGAACGAGGGGGTACGGATCCCCGAGCCCGTCGCCTCGCAGGAGTTGCTCGACGCTCTCGCGAAGGGGGACGCCGCCGCGCTCGCCGCAGCGGTCTCCAACGACCTTCAGCCCGCCGCGCTTTCGCTCTTCCCGGAGCTCGCCGAAACCCTGGCCGCCGGCCGCGCCGCCGGTGCCCTCGTCGCACTCGTCTCGGGTTCGGGCCCGACCACGGCGTTCCTCGCCCGGGATCCGGAGTCGGCGGCCAAGGTGGCCGAGGCGCTTTCGGCCACCGGCACCTGCCGGACGGTGCGCACGGCGTCGGGAGCGGTGCCGGGCGCCACGGTGCTCGGTCACTGACCTGACCTGCATCTGACCTGCATAAATATGCAGAGCCTCGTGTAACCTACGTCACCGTAGTTTTATTCTCATCTATCGCCCCCCATGGTCCCTTTCGCGCCATCTGCCCCTCAGCGGAGGCTGGCATGATCAGGCGTCCCCGGTCTCCTGTTACCGGCGGTACTTCCGTGTGCGCGGCCATGCCCGCTCGCCGGACGAGAGGGGTTTCCCCATGGGACACATGGACCACTTCAGCGCCGGATGGGTCACTCCGGTTCTGTCCTACGCCATGGCCTGCGTCGGTTCGGCGCTCGGACTGCGCTGCACGGTCAGGGCACTTGAGGCCGACGGCGCCTCGAAACGCAACTGGCTGCTGATGGCCTCCATCGCCATCGGCTCCGGCATCTGGACCATGCACTTCATCGCGATGATGGGCTTCTCCGTCGACGGGACACCGATCCGGTACGACGTCCCGCTCACCGTGCTCAGCCTGCTGATGGCGGTCGCGGTCGTCGGCGCGGGCGTCTTCACCGCCGGGTACGGGCGCTCCCGCGTACGGGCCGTGACGCTCGGCGGGATCGGCACCGGGCTCGGCGTCGCCGCCATGCACTACACCGGCATGGCCGCGCTCAACCTGAACGCCACGGTCGAGTACGACCCCACGCTCGTCATCGCCTCCGTCATCATCGCCGTCGTCGCCGCGAGCGCCGCGCTGACGCTCACCCTCATCGTGCGCGGGCCCGTCCTCGCGACCCTCGCAGCGCTCGTCATGGGTCTCGCGGTCGTGAGCATGCACTACACCGGGATGTGGGCCGTGAGTATCAGCCTCGCGCCCAGCAGCGCGACGCTTTCCGGGGCCACGGCAACCGAGTTCATCTTCCCGCTCGCCGTGGTGCTCGGTTCGTTCCTCTTCCTGACCTCCGCGTACGTCGCACTGTCCCCGACCGGCAAGCGACACGAGTCGGCCGCCGCCGCCGAACTGCTCCGCCAGGTCGAGCTGTCCACCGCCTGATCTGTCCGCCGCTTCAGCTGTCCCTCACTTCAGCTGTCCCTCACTTGAGCTCTTCAAGGTCTGGGCGCCCGCACCGCCCGTACGTGCCTGAACTCCCCCCTTCCGTACGTCGCTTGAACTCCCCCTGAACGAGGTCCCCCCATGCGTGTTCTCCGCACGCCCGACCGGCTGCGTCCCAGATCCGTTCGCGCGAAGATCGTCGCCCTGCTCATGCTGCCCATCGTGTCCCTGATGGCACTGTGGGGCTTCGCCGCCGTGACCACGGCGTCCAGCATCGGCGACCTGGAACGGGCCAAGGACGTCAACTCCGAACTCCTCACCCCCGTCGGCGACTTCGTCACCACCCTGCAGGGCGAGCGGACCGCCACCCTGCGCTACGTGGCCGCACCGGGCGCAGGCAGCCTCGCCGCCCTGGAGACCGCGCGGGCCGCCACCGACAAGGCCGCCACCGCGCTGCTCACCGGTGTCGACGCGAGCGGCTCCGACGCCGAGTTGCTCAACGCGGCGCTGCCCGGCCGACTCGACCGCCTCGAATCCGACGCGGGCGGGCTGTCGGCCCTGCGCACCGAGGTCGGCGTGGAGGGGGCGAAGCCCTCCGCCGCGTTCACGAAGTACTCCGCGATCGTCGAGCACGGCTTCTCCGTCACCGGCGCGCTCACCGGCGACGAGACCACCGACGCGACCTCCGAGGCCCGCGTCGTCCTCGAACTCTCCCGCAGCCGCGAGGCCCTCGCCCAGGAACAGGCGCTGCTCGCCGCCGGGAGCGGGGCCGGGTCGCTGACGACCGACCAGTACGCGCTGTTCGCCGGGGCCGTCGCCACGCAGCGCTCGCTGCTGAAGCCCGCGGTCGCCGACCTGAAGGCCGCGCACCGGGCGGCGTACAACACCGTTCTGACGGGCGGCAGTTACGGGAAGCTGCAGGCCGTCGAGAACCGGGTGCGCAGCGCCGGGCCCGGGGCCTCCGCTGTGTCGGGCGGTCTTCTGGCGGGCTGGGACGACTCCGTCTCCGCCGTGCTGAAGGGGCTGGCCAAGGCCGAGGCGGGGGCCGGTACCGCCGCCGCCGCGAAGGCGAACCCGTTCGGCTGGGCCACGCTCGGCGCGTCCGGCGTCGCGATGCTCCTGGGGCTGATCGGCGTACTGCTGTCGCTGCTCGTCTCCGTGCTCGTCGGACGCGGGCTCATCGTCGAACTGCTCGACCTGCGGAACTCCGCGCTGGAGGTCGCGGGTCGTCGGCTGCCGCAGGCCATGCGCCGGCTGCACGCCGGGCAGGGCGTCGACATCGACGCCGAGGCGCCCATGCGGCGACTCGTGGGTGACGAACTGGCCCAGGTGGGCACCGCGTTGACCGCCGTGCAGCGCGCCGCGCTCAAGGCCGCGTCCGAGCGGGCCGAGCTGCTGAGCGGGATCTCCGGGGTGTACGTCAGCCTCGCCCGGCGCAGCCAGGTGCTGCTGCACCGGCAGCTGGATCTGCTGTCCGCCATGGAGCAACGGCAGCGGGACGCGATGGAGTTGCAGGACCTGTACCGGGTCGACTACCTCGCCACCCGGATGCGGCGGCACTCCGAGAGTCTGCTCATCCTCTCCGGGATCGCGCCGGGGCGTGGGTGGCGTACGCCGATCGCGCTGTCCGACGTACTGCGTGCCGCCGTCGCCGAGATCGAGGACGCCACGCGCGTCCAGATCTGGGCCGTACCCCGTGTCTCGGTCGCCGGCGGCTCGGTCGCCGACGTGATCCACCTTCTCGCCGAGCTCGTCGAGAACGCCGCCGCCTTCTCGCCGCCCAGCACCAAGGTGCAGCTGAAGGCCGCCCGGCTGCGGGACGGTGTGCTCGTCGAGGTCGAGGACAGCGGCTTCGGCATGAACGAGGAGGCGATGGCCGAGGCGAACCGGAAGATCCAGGCCCAGCGGGTCGACCTTCTCGACGCCAAGCAGATCGGGCTGTTCGTGGTGAACCGGCTGGCCGAGCGGCAGGGTCTGCGGGTCGAACTCCGGCAGACGCCGAACGGGGGTGTCACCGGGGCCGTCTTCATCCCGGAGAGCCTGATGCGGGACGACATGCCTGTGCACGACCGGTCGATCGCCGAGGGTGGTGGGCAGGGGCGGTCGCTGGCTCCGGCGTCGGCGCTGATCCCGCGACAGCGGCTTTCTGGCGGGGGCGCCTGAGGAACGGCGGTTTTTCGCCCCCTCCGCCCCTACCCGTCCCGTTCCTGGGGGCTCCGCCCCCAGACCCCCGTATCGCGCTGACGCGCTCGTCCTCAAACGCCGGACGGGCTGAAAAATTCAGCCCCTCCGGCGTTTGAGGAGCGGGGGTCCAGGGGGCGGAGCCCCTTGGCGGGGTCTGGGGCGGAGCCCCAGGAACAAGGGACGGGTAGGGGCGGAGGGGGCGAAGAAAGCCTCGGCTCAGCCCATGGCGGCTCGCGGACTACCCTTGAGGGTCGATCGTCCCCCTTGTCAGGAGAGAAATGGCCGTCAACCTGGTCAATGTGGAGTCCGTCAGCAAGGTGTACGGCACACGTGCACTGCTCGACGGAGTCTCCCTCGGCGTCAGCGAGGGCGACCGCATCGGCGTGGTCGGCCGCAACGGCGACGGGAAGACGACCCTCATCCGGATGATCGCCAAGCTGGAGGAGGCGGACACCGGGCGGGTCACGCACTCCGGCGGGCTGACCCTCGGCGTACTGACGCAGCACGACTCCCTCGACCCCGAGGCCACCGTCCGGCACGAGGTCATCCGGGACATGGCCGACCACGAGTGGGCGGGCAACGCCAAGATCAGGGACGTACTGACGGGCCTGTTCGGCGGCCTCGACCTGCCCGGTTTCCCGCAGGGACTCGACACCGTCATCGGCCCGCTGTCAGGTGGCGAGCGCCGCCGCATCGCCCTGGCGAAGCTGCTCATCGAGGACCAGGACCTGGTCATCCTCGACGAGCCGACCAACCATCTGGACGTGGAGGGCATCTCCTGGCTCGCCCGGCACCTGAGCGAGCGCCGCTCGGCCCTCGTCTGCGTCACCCACGACCGCTGGTTCCTCGACCAGGTCTGCACACGCATGTGGGACGTGCAGAAGGGCGACGTGTACGAGTACGAGGGCGGCTACTCGGACTACGTCTTCGCGCGCGCCGAGCGTGAGCGCATCGCCGCCACGGAGGAAGTGAAGCGGCAGAACCTGGTGCGCAAGGAGCTGGCCTGGCTGCGGCGCGGCGCCCCCGCCCGTACGTCCAAGCCGCGCTTCCGCGTCGAGGCCGCCAACGAACTGATCGCGGACGTGCCGCCGCCGCGGGACAGCTCCGAGCTGATGAAGTTCGCCAGCTCCCGGCTCGGCAGGACCGTCTTCGACCTCAAGGACGTCACCGTCCAGGCCGGTCCCAAGGTGCTGCTCAAGCACCTGACCTGGCACCTCGGCCCCGGCGACCGGGTGGGCCTCGTCGGTGTCAACGGAGCCGGCAAGACCTCGCTCCTGAAGGCCATGGCCGAGGCCGCCCGCAGCGACGGCGAGAAGCAGCCCGTCGCCGGACAGATCATCACCGGCAAGACCGTCAAGCTCGCCTACCTCTCCCAGGAAGTCGCCGAACTCGACCCCACCTGGCGGGTGTTGCAGGCCGTCCAGGCCGTCCGCGACCGGGTCGACCTCGGCAAGGGGCGCGAGCTGACCGCGGGGCAGCTCTGCGAGACGTTCGGCTTCAACAAGGACAAGCAGTGGACGCCCGTCGGGGACCTCTCCGGTGGTGAGCGGCGGCGGCTTCAGCTGCTGCGCCTGCTGATGGACGAGCCCAACGTCCTCTTCCTCGACGAGCCCACCAACGACCTCGACATCGAGACCCTCACCCAGCTGGAGGACCTGCTCGACGGGTGGCCCGGTTCGATGATCGTGATCTCCCACGACCGGTTCTTCATCGAGCGGACGACGGACAACGTGTTCGCGCTGCTCGGCGACGCCACGCTGCGGATGCTGCCGCGCGGGATCGACGAGTACCTGGAGCGCCGCAGGAAGATGGAGGAGGTCGCGGCCGCCGCCGTGCTCGCCGCCGTGCCGGCGACCACCACCAAGGCCGCCTCCTCCGCGGACGCCCGCGCCGCCAAGAAGGAGCTTCAGAAGATCGAGCGCCAGTTGGACAAGGTCTCCGACAAGGAGACCAAGCTGCACGCCCAAATCGCCGACAACGCCACGGACTTCGCGAAGGTCGCCAAACTCGACGCCGAGCTGCGGGAGTTGGTGGGCGAGCGCGAGGAGCTGGAGATGCGCTGGCTGGAGCTGGCGGAGGACGCTTAGGTCGGGGCGGGTGCGCGTAACACCAGCGGGCGCGGAGGACGCGTAAGCCGGGGCGCGTGCGCCGTGCACGCCGGGCGGGCGCAATTCGCTTGCCGCGCACGGTAGTTGCCCGCGCCCCGCGCGTGCCTCACGACACCCGCGCGTGTTGCCCCCGCGAGGGTGCCGCGCGCAGGGCGTGAAGGCCCCGTGAAGGCGCGTAACGAGGGCATCACGGGCCGGTCCTCCCTTGGGAACAGGGGGAGCACCGGCCCGGTGTCATGGGCCGTCACAGTGATAGAAAGAGCCGTCTGAGAAAAGTCTGAGAACCACCGGGTATGGCGGGAATCCAGCGCCGCCGGTGGGGCGCCACATCAGTGAAGAGGGGGACGCGCTGATGAGTCAGCCGCCGAGTCAGCCGCCGCAGGGCGGCTTCGGAGCACCGCAGGACCAGCCGGGGGAAGGTGGTTTCGGCGCGCCGCAGGATCCGCGGGCGCAGGGCGGTTTCGGCGCGCCCCCGAACACGCCGCCAGGTACCCCTCCGGGCCCGCCGCAAGGCGCTTCGCAAGGCGCTCCGCCGCCCCCCGCGCAACCCCCGCACGCCCCCGCGCCCGCGCAGACTCCGCCGCCCCCCGGCGCACCCCAGCCCGGCTACGGCTACCCCCAACAGCCCGGCCCCTACGGCCAACCGGGCCCGTACGGCCAGCCGCCGCAGCAGCCGGGACCCTACGGCCAGCCGCAGCAGCCGGGCCCGTACGGACAGCCAGGCCCCTACGGCCAGCACCCCGGCTACGGCTATCCGCCCCAGGCGCAGTACCCGGGCGCACCGGGCACCCCGCCCCCCGGCGGTTCCAAGAACCCCTTCCGCGGCAAGCCCGCGGTGATCATCGGCGCCGCGGTGGCCGCGCTGCTCGTCATCGGCGGCACCGTGTTCGCCGTCAGCAGCAGCGGCGGTGACGACGGCAAGAAGCCGGTCGCGGACAAGAGTGCCGACGACGGCAAGGCCACCGGCTCCGGCGACCCGGTCAACCCGGGTGACGGCAGCGGCGACGGCGGCGAGGACCCCGAGAACCTCAACGAGGGCCGGCAGGCCGGTGAGGCGAAGGTGCTCTGGTACAAGGAGGCGCCCGACGCCCCCGGTTCCGGCGCCGACGCTCCTGGCCTGTGGATCACCGACAAGGTCGCGGTGAAGGCGGCGTACAAGCAGCTCTTCGCGTACAACGTCGGTGACGGGCAGCCCGCTTGGGACGCGCTCGCGTTCCCGCAGAAGATCTGCGCGGTCACCCCGCAGAAGACGTCCGACGAGAAGATCGTCGTCGCCTACATGAGCGGTGCGAGCGACAGCGCCAAGTGCAACCAGCTCCAGGAGATCGACCTCGCCACCGGTGCGAAGGGCTGGACCGCGAAGGTCGCCGACGGCGCGCTCTTCGACAGTGCGCTGTCCATCGAGCTCTCCCTCGTCGGCGACACCCTGATGGTGGGCCGTTCGATGTCGGGCACCGCGTACGACGCCGCCACCGGCAAGAAGCTGTGGGACAAGGAGAAGTACGGGCAGGCCTGCTACCCCTCCGCGTTCACCGGCGGCACCAAGCTGCTCTCCGTCGCCTCCTGCGGCGCCGGCAACGACAACGAGCACGACGAGGTGCAGGAGCTCGACCCGAAGACCGGCAAGGTCAAGTGGACCAAGACGATCCCCAAGGGCTGGACGGTCGCGCGCACTTACTCCGTCGACCCCGTCGTCCTCTACCTCACCAATGAGGAGAAGGACCAGTGGAACGTCTCCACGCTGAAGAACGACGGCACGCTCCGTTCCCAGGTCGACGTCGACGAGTCCTTCGCGCCGGAGTGCGGCTGGGCCATCCTCGCCCGTGACCTCCAGGGCTGTGCGGGTACGGCCGCCGACGCCAACACCCTCTACCTGCCGACCGAGGCGACGACCG
Organism: Streptomyces sp. NBC_00038; assembly: GCF_026343635.1. Classification (NCBI taxonomy): domain Bacteria; kingdom Bacillati; phylum Actinomycetota; class Actinomycetes; order Kitasatosporales; family Streptomycetaceae; genus Streptomyces; species Streptomyces sp. NBC_00038. The sequence continues at coordinate 4,494,599 of NZ_JAPELQ010000001.1, read as the reverse complement.
GACCCAACGAGATCGTCGCGATCAGCCTGGACACCGGCAAGGAGAAGTGGCGCGTCAAGTCCCCGGCGGAGGAGTCGATGCTGCCGCTGAGGATGGACGGCACGAATCTCCTCGCGTACGTCCAGCCGTCGTACGACGGCGGTGGCCAGGTCGTGTCGATCCCGACGACCGGCAGCAGCCACAAGGCCACGAAGCTGCTGCAGAACCCGGCGGGCACCGCGGACATCGAGAACGGCTTCTACTCGAAGACGGTCGACTACGTGGACGGGCGCTTCTACATCTCCACCACCCGCCTGACGGGCACGGGCGAGGAGAAGGAGAAGCTGATGCTGGCGTTCGGCGAGTGACCGGCCTCGACCTCAGCTCTCAGATCTCCCCGCCCACCTCCTCCTTCGTCCCCACTCCCGAGGTACACACGTCATGACCCAGCCGCCGCCCCCGCCGCCCCCGAACCAGCCCCCGCAGGGCGGCTTCGGCGCGCCCCAGGACCCGCCCCCGGGTGGTTTCGGCGCACCGCAGGACCCGCCTCCGGGTGGTTTCGGCGCGCCGCAGAGCACGCCCCCGGGAGGCTTCGGCGCCCCGACGCCCCCGCCGCCGCCCGCGCAGGGCCCTGGGTACGGCTACCCGCAGGCGGCCCCGCCCACCCCGCCGCAGCAGTCGTACGGCTATCCGCAGAACCCGCCCCCGGCGGGCCAGCCGGGGCCCGGCTACGGCTACCCGGGCCAGCAGCAGCCGCCGTACGGCTACCCGCAGCAGCAGCCTCCCTACGCGCCGCAGCCCCAAGGCGGAGGCGGCGGGGGGAAGTTCAACAGCTCGGTGGTCATCATCGTGGCGGCCGTGGTGGCCGTCGCGCTGATCGTCGGCGGCGGTGTCTGGTACGCGAACTCCTCCGGCACGGACGGCGGGGACGACAGCAAGAACAACTCCTCGGACACCACCGGCGGCACCGGCGGCAAGGACGACACGGGCGAGGACAGCTCGGGCGGCACCGGCCTGGAGAAGGCTCCGGCCGACCCGGCCGCCAAGGTCCTCTTCCAGGTGCCCGCGCCGGAGGTCAAGGACGACCAGATCGACAGCGTCGTGGGCTCCTGGCTCACCGACTCGGTGTACGCCAAGAGCGGCGTCAACGAGATCGTGGGCTACGACCCGGACACCGGCAGTGAGAAGTGGACGCTCCCGCTGTCCGGCCAGACCTGCGCGGGCTCGCGGGAGGTCACCGCGGACGGGATCGCCGCCGTGGTCACCGAGGGGGCCAAGCGCAACAGCGAGGGCGATCACCAGGACTGCACGCAGGTCACCGCCTTCGACGTGAGTACCGGCAAGCAGCTCTGGACGAAGACCGCGGCGATCAGCGGCCGGAAGGCGGCGTTCGAGGAAGTCACCATCTCCGGCACCACCGTCGCGGTCGGCGGCGGCTACGACGGCGGAGCCGCCTTCGAGGTGAAGTCCGGCAAGGCGCTGTGGCAGCCGAAGGTCGACACGTGCGCGGACGTCGGCTACGCGGGCGGGGAACAGCTGGTCGCGGTCCGCAAGTGCGGTGACTACGGCAGTGAGACGTACGAGGTTCAGCTGCTCGACCCGAAGTCGGGCAGCGTGAAGTGGACCTACAAGCTGCCCAGCGGCATCGACAACGCCAAGGTGATCTCCACCAAGCCCGTCGTCTTCGGTGTGGACTCCGCCGACATCACGGCCTCCGGTGCCTCGGACGTCTTCTCGCTGGACGACAACGGAAAGCTGCGGGTCAAGATCACGCTGGAGGACGGCAAGTACGACCACGACTGCGGTGTCGGAGAGGTGTACGCCTGCAAGGCGATCGTGGTGGGCAACGACAAGCTCTACGTTCCGACCAGGCAGCACGACGGCTCCGGCGAGTACGGCCTGACCAACGAGATCATCTCCTTTTCGCTGGCCACCGGTAAGACCACCGGCGACAAGATCGACGCGGGCGACGGCAACGAGATCTTCCCGTTCCGCATGGACGGCGGCAACGTCCTTGTGTACAAGGACGGTTCGACCGACGTCGGCCCGCAGGTCATCTCCGTGGACGGCGAGTCGCTGAAGCAGACGACGATGCTGGAGACCCCGGCCGGCGACAGCGTGCTGAGCGCGATCAGCGGAATGGTCCCCAAGAGCTCCGAGCTGCTGTTCACCGGCGGTCGCCTCTTCATGGGCAAGGACCTGATCAGCAAGCCGTACTCGGCGGACGAGAAGGAGTACACGGCGCTCGGGTTCGGCACCCGGTAGGCGGCGGACCCGGCCGCGTCGGTCTGAACCTCTCATCACTCCCGAATGCGAGGAATTTCGGTAATCCGGGGCACTTCTCTCCAGTAGGGGAAGCGCAACGTCGAACAAGCGTGTAGCTTCCGGGTGATGGAGAGCCGGGGGGCTCCTAATCCACGGGGAACCAGTGGGGATGCTTGGGGGAACTGGGGGGTTGCTCGATGGGAGTGCGGCTCATGGTGGTCGACGACCACCGACTGCTCGCCGAGGCCTTGGCTTCGGCGTTGAAGTTGCGCGGGCACCGGGTGCTGGCCGCGGCCGCGCCCGCCGCGGGGGCGGCGGAGCTGGTGATCACACGGGCACCCGAGGTGTGCCTGATCGGTACGGCGACGCCCGCCGAGCCGGGAATCTTCGACCCGGTGGTGAGGATCAAGAAGGAGCGCCCGCAGGTGGCGGTCCTGGTACTGGGCCCGGTCCCGAACCCGCGCGGCATCGCCGCCGCGTTCGCGGCCGGCGCCTCCGGATACGTACGCCACGACGAACGCATAGAGGGCGTCGAGCGCGCGATCATGAAGGCGAGAGCGGGGGAGGCGGCCGTCGCCCCGCAGTTGCTCCAGGGCGCCTTCAGCGAACTGCTCAATCCGGCGGCACAGCCCGACGACGAGGGTCAGCGGCTGCTCCAGATGCTGACGCCGAGGGAGGTCGAGGTCCTGGTGCGGGTCGCGGACGGTGAGGACACGCGGCTCATCGCGGCCGGCATGGGGATCGCACCGTCCACGGCACGGACCCATGTCCAGCGGGTGCTGATGAAGCTGGGGGTGGGCTCACGCCTGGAGGCGGCGGCGCTGGCGGCCCGTACGGGGTTGCTGGACCGGGCGGGGCCGGTGACGCTGTCGTCCGTCGACGTCCCGCACCCGCAGGATCCGAGGCATACGCCGTAGCCGCGCGGTAGCGGTAGCGGTAACCACGCCGGGGCGTGGCCGGACGATACGTCCGGCCCTCCCCGGCGCTCGTGGTGGGCGGCCCCGGGCCGCCCTAGTCGATGGGCGTGAAGAGCAGATTCCGCGTGCCCTTCGGCCGGGGCTCGGTCGACGGAACGAGCGCCCCGTCGGCTTCGGCGATCCAGTTGCACTCGTAGCCGAGCGGGCCGAACTCATCGAGGAGCGGGTCCAGCGGCGCGTTGACCAGCGCCTCCAGGATCACGTTCGGCCGGTCGCGCTTCAGTACCTGCCGGGCGCCCTTCAGGACCGACATCTCGTGTCCCTCGACGTCGATCTTGATGAGGTCCAGCTTGGTGTCGGCGAACAGTTCGTCGAGGGTCAGCAGCTGGATGCGCTTCAGTTCGGCGCCGTCGGGGACCTGCTCCAGGGACGAGCCCGTCGACAGGAGGTTCGCCGAGAAGCGGACGCTGATGTCGGCCCAACCGGCCTCGCTGGATATGCCCGCCTGGTAACGCTTCACGTTTTGGGCGCCGTTCGACCGTACGTTCACCGCGAGGCGGGCGTGAACCTGGTCCACCGGCTCGAACGAGTGCACCTTCGCGGCGGGGTTGGCGAGCGCCGCGATCATCGAGAAGTACCCGACGTGCGCACCGACGTCGGCGATCGTCGCGCTCTGCTCGGCCAGCCGTGCCCAGGTGCCGAGCGTGCCGGGCTCGTAGCCGAAATGCCCGTTCCACAGCGTTTCGAGGGCGACCGCGTCATCGTTCACACAGAACATGACGAACGGCGGACAGTACGGAGAGTCGATCTCGACGTAGCCGCGGTACGGGTACTTCTTGCGGTGAGTACGGATGATCTCGCCCGCAGCGACCGGCCGGACGGTGGTGGAGTGGGCCAACGTACGGGCGTTGGCTTCTTCGAGCTCGGAGAGGCGCATTACGCGATCGTAGAGCTGTGGCCATGGCCTGTCGCCTGCTTGGGGAATCCCAGTGGATGAACGTAAACGGTCGTCCCGGTGGCGAGTTCGGAAACGGTTCGCAGCTCCCGACTTCATGCAGCGGAGGAGTTGGGCGAGACGAGCGGGCCCGGAAGGAATGTTCCTTCCGGGCCCGTTGGAACTGGTGGATCAGCGGATCGCCATGCCGAAGGCCTTGCCGGTGAGGGGCATGCCGCCCAGGCCGGGCTGGTACGTCGTCACCGTTCCGACCGTGCCGCCCGTCAAGTTCGACCACGGCAGGCCGTGGACGGCGCCGCGTTCGGCCGGGCCGTGCGGCATGCCGATCCACAGGTGCGTGCCGGTGGCGTTGAGGTATTTGCCCACGAACTGCGATGCGCCCGGGGTGCCGGGCAGACCGGTCGCATTGCCGGCCTCCGCCCAGTGGTCGGTGTCGCCGGGCGCGCCCAGGAGCGAGAAGGTCTGCACGATGCCCGCGTCTGCGACCGTGCCGATGTCCTTACCCGGTACACCGACCGCCAGCAGCATGGTCGAGGCCGTGCCGGTCGCGTTCGGCGCCGTGTTCGCGGCGGCTACCTGCGTGCCGAAACCGTCACCGGTCGCGGAGCCCCCGTTCACGCCCGCGGTTCCCTGGTGGATGCTGGCCAGCTCGGTGACCGCGCCCGCCGCGCCGACCCGGACCGTGGTCACCAACCCAGCCTGCGGGAAGGAGTTCGTGCCGACCCACAGGGTCTCTCCGGGCGCACCGATCGCGAGGACCGAGTCGGTCGCCGTGGCGGCGCCGGAAGGGCGGTGGGCGACCATCGAGAGCGACGAGCCGAACAGGTCGCCGGCCTCGCCCGCGTCGCTGACGCCGGTGCTGTCCTGGGTGATGCTTTCCACCGGGTGGGGAATGCCGCTGCCGTCCCAGGCCATCTCGTGCACGAAGACTGCCGCCAAGCCGACGTCGGCGTTGGTGCCGACCGTCTCGCCCGGGGCGCCGATCGCGATGTGGTTCGGCGAGCCCGCGACCGAGGCGCCGAACTGGTCGCCGGCGCTGATGGAGCCCGTCACGCCGTCCGAGTCCAGGTGGATCGAGACGCTGGAGAATCCGCGCAGGTAGTAGGCGAGTCCCGCGTCCACATGACCCTTGAGGTTCTTGCCGGGTACGCCGATGAGCAGGTACGGCTGACCGATGGCGGTCTGACCGGCGGCCAGCGAGCTGCCCATCCGGTCGTCCGTCTCGGACGGCCGCGCCAGCATGTCGCCCGTGCCGGTGCTGCCCTGCTGGAGGTTGAGCGCGGGCTTGTCCTGGCCCACTCCGTTCGGGGAGCCGTAGAGGATGGTCACCCAGCCGGTGTCCGTCTCCACGACGAGGTCCTCCAGGGGGGTGCCGACCACCAGGTCGGTGCAGCCGTCCTCGTCGTAGTCGACCACGGCAAGCGCGGTGCCGAATTCGTCGCCCGCCTCGGCACCGCCCGGCACGTAGCTGAGGTCCTGGGTGAGGGTTTCGTTGCCCTTGCCCGCGCCGTAGACGACCTTGACCAGGCCGGCTTGCGCCAGGCCGGCCACGGAGGCCTTGGGGTCACCGGCCGCCACGTCCTCGACGCCGTCGCAGTTGAAGTCGGTCACGCGGGTCGCGCCGACCTTGTCGGCGACCCAGGCGACCAGGTCGTCGGTGCGGGAGGAGAGGGCGCCGGTGCGTGTTTCCTTCTCGTTGTAGCAACCACCCTGCCAGGAGCGGCTGTTGACGCCTACGAGCTGGGTGGTGCCGCCTGTCTCGCGAAGCAGTGGGCCGCCGGTGTCGCCCTTGCAGAGGGCTGCGTCCACTCCGGTGGCGGCGATGTCGTCGGCCCCCACCGAGTCCACGGTGAACGCGGCGGTGTGCTGCGTGCCGGGCACCCATTCGGTCTTGGTGCGGCCGAACCCGGTGGCTTTGAGCTGCTCTCCGGCGGTGGCGGGGGTGGCCGACAGGGTGACCGGGGTGATCCCGGTGAGAGGGCGGGCGAGGCGGGCCAGCACGACGTCACGGCCGGCGCGTGGCACCAGTTCCACGACCGCGCCGGTCTGCCCGGCGACCCTGGCGGTGGTCTTGAGCGCGGGTTTGCCCGCGGCGACGGTGGCGGTCTCGGGGTCGGTGGCGAAGCAGCTCGCGGCGGTGAGGATCCACTGCGGGTCCACGAGGGATCCGGTGCAGGAGCGGGCGCTCTCGTCGGCGCCGATGGCCAGGTCGGCGGTGAAGGCGTAGCTGTCGGCGGGGGCGGCGTCGCCGGAAACGGCGTTGGCCGGGGCGGTGACCAGGGCACTCGCGGCGACGGCGGCCAGCAGGGCGGCGGTCGTGGCGCGTCTGGGACGTACGGAGTTCACGTTTCTCGCTTCCTTGACGGTGGGCGCGGCCGGGTCAGCCGGTGACGCGGATCTCGACAAGGACGGATCGGGCGCCGCCGAGGACGCCTTCGCCCACGCTTTCGAAGTCGTCCACGGGGACGTCGACGGTGGTGGTGGCGCCGTTCGCGGTGAGGTCGGCGCTGATGGGGTGGGTGCCGGTCTCCAGGCCGAAGACGCGGGGCAGTTCGAGGGTGAGGTATCCGGTGGTGGCGGTGGCCTGGAAGCAGTACTCGCCCTTACGGCCGACCGAGTCGTCGCGGATCGTGTAGACGGTGATCTGGTCGGGCACGGTGTCGCACTCCACGAGCAGGACGTGTCCGTCGCCCCGCTTCAGCTGGATGCCCTCGGTCGTGAGGATGTCGGCGGCGCCGGGGTAGTTGTAGTCCTCCACCGCGACGGGCGGGACGTCTGCCGCAGCCTGCGCGGCGGAGTCGTCGGCGATGGCAAGCGGAATTCCGAATACCGCGGCGAGGGCGCAGATAACTCCGGAAATCAGGAATCTTCGAGTGCGGATGGTCACCGCACACTCCTTTCGGGCACGGCGGGTCGAATAACCCAAGGCCGTCGCCTGATAAGTAACGAAAACGTAAAGTCGGTCTGCAGAATAGTCGTCCGTTTTGTCGATCGTCAAGCGAATTCTTGCCGCGCAGAGAGTCGGCGAACTATCCACTATCTACCAGTAATTGACGAACTTTCACCTGCTCATCTGTGTAGTTCGGCAAGGTCTGGTGGGGCCTATTCGCGGATGCCCGCACCGAAAGTCGGATTGATGGGCAGAATGGGGAGGAAAGGTAAAGTGTGGCTCATTCTGCTTGATCAACCCAGTGGCTGGGATATTTGTTTCGACGTAAAATCGCGAGCGTTATACGCGCGTCGCGGATATTCAGCGAACGGCGGTGTGTGTTGCCGATGGCGGAGAAAGGTTCCTGATGAATCGAAGAACGAACGGGTCGGGTCTGGCAGGGAGGGCTTCGGGCGTGATACGCGCGATGGCACTGGGCCTGTTGCCCCTGGTCCTTGCCGCGGGCCTGTTGGGGTCCTCGCCCGTCGCGGCTGAGGAACTCCCCGCGGACAGTGCGGAGATCGCCGCGCTGGCGGCGGTTACACCGACGAACCGCGGCCGGGTCGTGGATCTGTGGAAATCCAAGGGCCCCGGTGTCAAGGCAGCCGCCGAGGCCGCGCTGACCGGCAGCGACGCGGACGTGGTGGCCTTTCTGACGGCAGTGGACGGCATCGCTTTCCAGGACAACCGTGTGTCCGCCGCCCAACTCGCCTCCGTGGGCGGCACGCAGCTGATCGGGGCCGCCCGTACGGCGCTTGCCGGTTCCGCGACCGACCTGCGGCTGTTCCTCCAGTCGGGCTGGCAGGCTCCGATGGAGCAGGACGACCGGGTCCGGGTTGCCCAGATCATCGACGCGGGTGGGCCCGTCGTGCAGGACGCCGGGCGGGCCGCGTTGAACGGTACGGCGGAGGATGTCCGGGCGTTTCTGACGGAGGGGCAGTACGTCCAGCGTGAGCAGGACGAGCGGGTGCAGCTCGTTCAGGTCATCAGTGTGGGTGGCACGAATGTGCGGGCGGCCGGGCGGCTCGCGTTGAACGGAAGTGCAGAGGACATCCGGGAGTTCCTGGAGGTCGGTCAGTTCGTGGCTCTGGCGAAGGACCAGGAGCACGCGACCGTCGCGCAGCTCGCCGAGCAGGCGAAGGAGGCGGGTCGGCAGGCCGCGAAGGAGACCGCGGCGGCCAAGACCGAGTCGGCCAAGGCGGTGCAGGCCTCGCAGCTGGCGAAGGAAGCGGCGCTGCTGGCGGCGTCCGAGGCGGAGGCCGCCAAGGATGACACCGCGAAGGCGGCGAGTGCGGCCAAGCGTGCTGCCACGGCGGCGTCTCAGGCCGCCGCGGCGGCGCAGCGGGCGATCGAGGCTTCCAACGCCGCGAACAACTCGGCGCGTGTCGCGGCCAACGCGGCTTCTCAGGCGGCCGCGGCTGCGGCCGGTGCTTCCCAGGCGGCGTCGCGGGCTCGCAGTGCGGCCGCCGATGCCGCGGTGGACGCGGGCAACGCGGATGCCGCGCGGCAGGCTGCCGAGAACGCCGAGAAGGCTGCCGATGGTGCCGACCTCGCCGCCGACGCGGCCGACCAGGCAGCCGTAGCGGCCGATGCGGCCGGGGATGCCGCCCACTCGGCGGCGGGCGCGGGCGCCAATGCCACACTCGCCGCCAACGCGGCGGTGGAAGCCGGCAACTACGCCGGCCAGTCCAGCGCGGCCGCAGCCCAGGCACGGGCCGCCGCGGCGACCGCCAAGCGGCATGCCGATGAGGCCAACCGTGCCGCGTCCGCCGCTGAAGCGCTGGCCCGTAAGGCGGCCACCGCGGCCCGCGAGGCGCGGGACGCCGCCAGATCGGCGGCCACACACGCCAACAACGCCGCCGCCGCCGCGAGGGACGCGGCCGAACACGCGGGTGACGCCGCGCAGGCGGCGACCCGGTCCACGGCGCACGCCAACGCCGCGACCGAGGCCGCGAACGCGGCGTCCGCGGCTGTGGTCAAGGCTCAGCAGATCTTCACGCTCGCCCGCGAGGTGGAGACCGAGGAGCTGCTCGGCCGCACCAACGCCGGCATCGAGCTCGCCAAGGACTACAAGGCGGCGGACGAGGCCCAGACCGCCGCACAGGCCGAGCTGGAGAAGGCGGCCACCGACCGGGACACGGAGCGGGACCGGCTGATGGTGGAGGCCGCCAAGCCGGAAGCCGATCTCGCGGCCGTTGCGGATCAGGGTCGTGACCTCGCCGTGCTGACGATGAAGGACGGGACGGCGTGGGGCCGTGCCGCGGCCGAGGCCGCGCTCGGCGGTCCCGACGAGGTCGTGATCGACTACCTGCGCAACGGCTGGCGGACCGCCGCGGAGCAGGAAGACCGTTCCTACGTCGAGCGCCTTGCCGAGGAGAGCGAGGTCGGCGCGGTACGTGACGCGGCCGAGGCAGCCCTCGACGGCGATGCCGCCGCGATCACCGCGTTCATAGTCAACGGCCAGTACCAGGCCGCCGCCGAGAGCATGCGTGTCGCCATCGCCCAGACCCTCGACGGTGCCGGTCCGGTCCTCACCGACGCCGGCCGCGCGGCCCTGGCCACCGGGGACCCGAAGAAGTACAGCGTGTTCCTCCTGACCACCCAGCACACCGCGCGGACCCAGGACGAGCGGGTCAGGGCTGCGCAGCTGATCGACTCAGGCAGTCCGGAGGTGAAGTCTGCGGCCCGGGTCGCGCTGGAGGGCTCGCCGCAGACGCTGCACGCCTTCATCGTCTCGGGCCAGTTCAAGGCCCAGCGCAAGGACCATCTCACCGCCACCCACGTGGCCGAGGTCCAGAAGATGATCGCGGACGCGGCCAAGATCGCGGCCACCGCGCAGCAGAACGCCGCGACCGCCCAGAAGGTGGCGGCCACTGCTCGCAAGGCGGCCGCAGAGGCCACTGAGTGGGCGAAGAAGGCCAACGACTCCGCGGCTCAGGCCCAGGACTATGCCGATGAGGCCACCCAGTACGCCAAGGACGCCGAGGCGTCGGCGGCAAGCGCCGCGGCGTCCGCCAAGACGGCCCGTGCCGCGGCGAACAGCGCGGATGTCGCCGCCTCGGATGCCGCCCGGTCGGCAGCCGATGCCACGCTCTCCTCGGAATCGGCGCAGGCGTCCGCGTCCAACGCGGCGTACTACGCCGCCGAGGCGAGGCAGTCGGCGATCGCGGCTGGCAAGGACGCGGACGCCGCGCTCAAGGCGGCCACGGATGCCTTCACCATCGCGGTGACGAAGTACCGGGAGGAGGAAGAGGCGCGGCGCAAGGCCGCCGTCGAGGCCAAGGAGAAGGCGAAGAACGACGAAGGGGCCCGCGCCCGCGCGCTCTACCGGTGCGGTCAGGGAATTGTTCCCTGCGAGCCGGAAGAGTTCGCCCGCTGGTGCCAGCAGAGCGAGATCTACTGCGGCATCCTGGCCCATGGCGAGGAGTTCGGCGACGCCATGGAGGACCTGTGGAACCTTGAGAAGGAGCTCCTGGGCCTCGGCGAGTTCGAAGCCTGCCTTCAGAAGAAGGACTTCGAGCACTGCAGCGGCCTCGCGGTGGACGCCCTCATCGGCGCCAAGCTGAAGACGCTGGACAGGATCTACGACGAACTCAAGCTGCTGAAGCGCGGCTGCACCAACTGCTTCCCGGCCGGCACCAAGGTCCTCATGGGAGACGGCTCCAGCAAGAACATCGAGGATGTCCACCCGGGTGACCAGGTGCTGGCCACCGACCCGGTCTCCGGGCGGACAGCCGTCAGCGAGGTGACCCGGCAGATCGTCACCGAGGACGACAAGAGCTTCAACGAGCTGACGATCGCCACCCGCGCCGGTCCCGAGAAGCTCACCGCGACGCACGAGCACCCGTTCTGGAGCCCGTCGCAGAACAATTGGATCGACGCGGGCGCCCTCACCCCGGGCATGTCCCTCCTGAGCAACGACAAGTCCACGCTCCAGGTACAGGACAACCGCTCCTTCACACAACGGCAGACCACCTACAACCTCACCGTCGCGGACCTTCACACCTTCTACGTGCTGGCGGGCCCGACCCCGGTCCTCGTCCACAACTCGGTGTGCGACCCGCTCTTCGAGGGAGAGGGGTTCCAGCACGCTCTCCAGAACCACGTGATCGGCAGTCCGGGCGCCTCGTTGGACAAGACCGTGTTCTCGGGCTACATGGATGCGGACGAGATCGGTGACCTGATCATCGAAGCGGTACGGACCACGACGGGCAGGCCCAACACGGTTGACCCCGCGACCGGTCTGCCCCGGGACGGACTCATCCACACGCTGGAGTTCGACTTCCCGGTCGGCACCACCCAGGGGAGCAATCCGGACCTGCTCTACTTCGTAGAGGTGATCGTCAACCCGAACGGATCGATCCGCACCGCGTATCCGAAGTAGGAAGCAGCCATGGCAGAGAAGACGGAACATATGCGCTGGCAGCTACGCGCGCCTGGAGGTGCCACCTGGCACTGGAGTGTCGCGGGTGAGGACTTGGAGGTCCACACGACGTACGTCGGTGACGCCCTCAAAAGCGTCCTGCGGTCCGCCCGTGACCTCCAGCTTGGATCCGGTTCGTCCATCGCGCTCCTCCTGAGCGAGCCCGGAGGCACACGGGTCTTCTTCTCCGGTGCGGAGGAGGAGGTCTACGTCCAGGTCGTTCAGTTCAGCGATCTGCAGTCCATGGACAACCGGTGGGCCGGCGGGCAGCCCAGATGGGCAGGGCGCATCTCCACGAGCGGCTTCATCGACGACGTCCGGTCGATGGCCGAACAACTATTGTCCGAGGTCGGTGAATCCCGCTACCTGAAGGAGTGGGGTCACCCGTTCCCCAGTCGCGAGCTGCAGGCCTTGCACGGACACACACCCGCAAACTGACGGGACGCTCTGTGAGAAAGACGGCCGCCCGCCGGAGTCTCTCCGGCGGGCGGCCGTCTTTCGTACGCCCGACTTCACGCCCGCGTGCCGAGCCTGCCCGTCTTTATGTGGTGAAGGAGGTGGGCCAGGGGGACGGGGGTGGTGGTGAGGTGGGTGGTGGGGGTGTCGCTTTCGCGGAGGTGGACCAACTGGGCGGCGGTGGTGGCCAGTTCCACGCAGGTGTTGCCGTCGCCGCCGTCGGAGAAGGTGGACTTCTGCCAGCGCACGCCCTGAGTCATGGAAGCGCCTCACAGTTCCTTCGACAGACGGTGGATGAAGTCCCGCGACGCCGTGGGGTCCAGCGCCGCATTCTCCACCCTACGGAACAGCGTTCGAAGTTGCTTCAGTTGGGGTTCGGCATCGATGAACGCGGTGCCCGTCGGGGCATCGCGCAGACCAGTGTCCAGCGGGGATACCGGCCCGCCGGTGTACATCATCGAGGCTCCGGCGCCCGCGAAGCCGTCCTGGTCGGTGGGGATGACGCGCACGGTGGCGTGACCACACTCGATCTGGTCCAGGATTTCCCGGAGTTGAGCGCGGGCGATGGGGCGATCGGATACCCGGATGCGCAGGGCGAACTCGTGGACGAGCGTCTCGTACGGGATGGGGCTGTCGCGTTCGATGACAGCTCGTCGTCTCAGCCGGTGTTCCACGCGAGGCTCCAATTCGCTTTCGGGGAGCCCCGGAACCATGTACGAGTACACGGCGCGGGCGTAGTCCGGGGTTTGCAGAAGTCCAGGTACGTGAGTGATGACCACCTCTCGCAGGGAAGTTGCGTGGTGCTCCAACTCGGCGACATCCAGGAACACCGGCGGGAGCACCCCTCGGTACTCCTCCCACCAGCCCCGAGTGCGGTCGGTCGCCATTGCCGTCAGGGCTTCGATCAGCGTCTCGTCCGTGCAGGCGTAATGGGCGGCGAGACGGCGCACGCGTTCAGCACTCACGCCCGCCGTGCCGAACTCAATCTGACTCACCTGTGCCGAGTCCGTACCGAGCAGTGCGGCGGCTTCAAGTCCCTTGAGTCCCGCGGCCTCACGCAGTTTCCGCAGCTCAGTGCCCAGGCGCTGCTGACGTGCGGTCGGCTGTTGCCTGCGCGCCATGACTTCCTCCTTGCCCCAACTGCCGTGAGGCAGTGACTCGTTCGAGGGGCAGATTACGGCAGCGGCTTGCGCGGTCCCAAATTGTGGCTCTACCGTCAGTGACGCGACGCACACGCTGCGGAACCCCCGGGACCCCGGAAGCGCACCACCCCGCCATGCCACGGCGGCCGTGAAACTGCCACCGCCCACCACCCGCCGCGCCCCCTCAACCCCCCTCACCCCAACCGGAGTTCACGCATGCCCAAAACAGAGACCGAACCCTGGGAGTACGTACTCCACATCCCCCACGACCCCCGCGCCGTCCCCGTCTGCCGCCGCACCGTCCGTCTGGTCCTCACCCTGCACGGCCTGATCCGACTCGTGGACGTCGCCGAGCTGCTGGCGGCGGAGCTGGTCTCCAATGCCGTACGCCATACGAAGGGCCCCGCGGCCCTACGCCTGCAGTGCCGGAACGGAGTGCTCCGTATCGGCGCGTGGGACGCGAGCCCCGAACCGCCCCCGTACGAGCTGACGGTGACCCCCGACGGAGAAGCGGGCCGCGGCCTCGCCCTCGTCCGGGCCTGTGCCGACGACTGGGGCTGGCATCCGCTGCGGCAGGGCGGCGACACGGGCAAGTACGTGTGGTGTGACCTTGATGCCGCGTAGCGACGTGCGGGGCCGGAGTCCGCTCAGCGAACCCCGGCCCCGCACAAGAGGGTTACTCCGACGGCGGAGGCGGCGGTGCCTCCCCGTCAACCACCGGCGGCACGGTCGGCCGGAGCTTCAGCCAGACCAGGAAGAACACCCCCAGGGCGAGCATCGAGAGCCCCGTCCAGAGGTTGATGTTGATGTCCTGGGCCTTTTCGAGGTCGGCGTCGGACGGGGAGATGCCGGCGATCGTGACGATGATGCCGTAGACGACGAACAGGCCGCCGATGATGCGGCGGATGTCGAAGAGGCGGAAGGCCGTCGCGGACTTGCTCTGAAGTTCGGTGACTTCCCGCTGGACGTCCTTCTCGGAAAACTCGGACATGGTTTCTCCAATCCTCCTCGATCAGAACGAGAACGGGATGTAGCAGATGGCCGCGAGGACGATCGCGCTCCAGCCCAGCAGAGCCGGCTTGCGGTACCACGCGTCGTCGCCGGGGGCGGGCGCCTCGGTCATGCCGGGCGAGGTGGTGCCGTACACCAGGCCCTGCAGTTCTTCGGTCGTCTTCGGCTTGGTGAACAGCGACACGGCGACCATGACCACCGCACCCGCCACGAAGCCCGCGATCGCCGACACGAAGTTCGCGCCCTGGTCGGTGGGGATGCCGACGATGTCCTGCTTGTAGAGGACGAAGTAGTTGACCATCGCGGCCGTCGTACCGGCGAGCAGACCCCAGAAGCCGGACTTCTTGGACGCGCGCTTCCAGAACATGCCGACGATGAAGACGACGAACATCGGCACGTTGAAGAAGGAGAAGAGCGTCTGGAGGTAGCTCATGATGTTCGAGAAGGACGAGGCCAGGAACGCCGTGCCGATCGAGGCCATGACGCCGATGACGGTGATGAGCCGACCGAAGCGCACGTAGTAGGAGTCCTCGCGGTCCTTCACCACGTACCTCGCCCAGATGTCGGTGGTGAACACCGTGTTGAAGGACGAGATGTTGGCCGCCATGCCCGCCATGAAGGCGGCGAGCAGACCCGTCACCGCGATGCCGAGCACGCCGTTGGGCAGCAACTGCTCCATCAGGTACGGGATCGCGTCGTTGTACTGGAGATCCGAGCCGGACGTACCGATCTTCGGCACCAGGACCGCGGCGACCAGGCCCGGGATCATCACCAGGAACACGATGAAGATCTTCGGGAACGCGGCGATCAGCGGGGTGCGCTGGGCGGCCGAGAGGTTCTTCGCGGACAGGGCACGCTGCACCTCGGCGAAGTTGGTCGTCCAGTAGCCGAAGGACAGCACGAAGCCGAGACCGAGGACGATGGTCAGCCAGTTGGCGCCCAGCGGGTTGGCGCTGCCGATGCCGGTGCCGCCCCAGGCGGTCGTGAAGTCGTGGCCGTGGCTCGCGTCGAGCGAGTCGGTCAGACCGTCCCAGCCGCCGACCCTCTTCAGGCTCAGCACGACGAGCGGGATGAGCGCGGCGAGGATGACGAAGAACTGCAGTACCTCGTTGTAGATCGCCGAGGACAGACCGCCGAGGGTGATGTAGGCGAGGACGAAGAAGCCGGCGACCACGATGGCCACCCACTGCGGCCAGCCGAGCAGCGCCTCGACGACGATCGCGAGGGCGTACAGGTTCACGCCGGCGATGAGGACGGCGGCGAAGGCGAACAGGGCCGAACTCAGCAGGTGCGCCCACTTGTCGAAGCGCAGCAGCAGGAACTCGGGGACCGAGCGGACCTTGGAGCCGTAATAGAAGGGCATCATCACCAGGCCCAGGAAGACCATGGCCGGGATGGCGCCGATCCAGTACCAGTGCACGGTGTACGCGCCGTACTGCGCGCTGTTGGCGGCCATGCCCAGGATCTCGGTCGCGGCCAGGTTGGCCGAGACGAACGCGAGACCGGTGATCCAGGCGGGCAGTGAGCGCCCGGAGAGGAAGAAGTCGAGGCTCGTCTTCACCGAGCGCTTGGCGGCGAAGCCGATGCCCAGCACGACGACGAAGTAGATGCCGAGGATTGTGTAGTCGAGTGCGTTGGTGGGGAGCCGCAGCTCGGCCGCGAGGTTGACGCCCGATGCGGTCAGGTGGTCGATGCCGGATGCGGCCAGATGGGTGGGGGGCTGCAGATGCGTGGGGGACTGCATAGAGAACTCGCTTCGTTGCGCGAACTGATCCAACCGGAACCTACGCCTCCACCTTCAAGAAATGAACACTTCTGGTGGTGTCCTTTGTTTGATTGTGATGTTGACGTAGGTGGTGTTTAATGGTTTGTTGTGTTCGGTTCTGTTTGAAGCTCTGATGTGGCGCGGATGGGGAGTCCGACTGTGAAGAAGACCTCGACCCGGCTGGCCGACGGTCGTGAGCTCATCTACTACGACTCACGCGACGACGCGGTGCGCGACGCGGTCGACCGGCGTCCACTGGACCCGACCGTCACCACTTCGGAGGTGCGCCGCGACCCGCTGCTCGGCGATTCGGTCGCGATCGCCTCGCACCGGCAGGGCCGCACCTACCACCCGCCGGCGAACGAGTGCCCGCTGTGCCCCTCCGAGGGCGACCGGCTCAGCGAGATCCCGGACTCCTCGTACGACGTCGTCGTCTTCGAGAACCGATTCCCCTCCCTGGCCGGTGACTCCGGCCGCTGCGAGGTCGTCTGCTTCACCTCCGACCACGACTCCTCCTTCGCCGACCTGACGGAGGAACAGGCGGGTCTGGTCCTGGAGGCATGGACGGACAGGACGGCCGAGCTGTCGCACCTGCCCGCCGTCGAGCAGGTCTTCTGCTTCGAGAACCGCGGTGCCGAGATCGGCGTCACGCTCGGCCACCCGCACGGGCAGATCTACGCGTACCCCTTCACCACCCCGCGTACGGCGCTGATGCTGCGCTCGCTCGCCGCGCACAAGGAGGCGACCGGCGGCGAGAACCTGTTCGACGAGGTCGTCGCCCGGGAGCTGGCGGACGGTTCGCGGGTCGTCCTGTCGAGTGACCACTGGGTGGCCTTCGTGCCGTACGCCGCGCACTGGCCGTACGAGGTCCACCTGTACCCGCGCCGCCGCGTGCCGGATCTGCTCGGGCTCGACGAGGACGCCCGCACAGAGTTCCCCAAGGTCTATCTGGAACTCTTGAGGCGCTTCGACCGGATCTTCGGCGAGGGTGAGCCTGCGACGCCGTACATCTCCGGCTGGCACCAGGCACCCTTCGGCGCGCTGGAGGAGTTCGAAGGCGTCAACCGGGACGACTTCGCGCTCCACCTCGAGCTTTTCACCATTCGCCGTACGTCCGGCAAGCTGAAGTTCCTCGCGGGCTCCGAGTCGGGGATGAGCGTGTTCATCAACGACATCCAGCCGGAGTCCGCGGCTCAGCGACTGCGAGAGGTAGCGAGTTCATGAGTGGGAAGTACCTGGTCACGGGTGGCGCGGGCTATGTCGGCAGCGTGGTCGCGCAGCACCTGATCGAGGCCGGACACGAGGTCACGGTCCTCGACAACCTCTCGACCGGCTTCCGCGAGGGCGTCCCCGCCGGGGCGACCTTCGTCGAGGGCGACATCCGCGACGCCGCCAAGTGGCTGGACTCGTCGTACGACGCCGTGCTCCACTTCGCCGCCTTCTCCCAGGTCGGCGAGTCCGTCGTGAAGCCCGAGAAGTACTGGGACAACAACGTCGGCGGCACCATGGCGCTGCTCGCCGCGATGCGCGAGGCGGGCGTCCGCAAGCTGGTCTTCTCCTCCACGGCCGCGACCTACGGCGAGCCGGAGGAGGTCCCGATCGTCGAGACCGCGCGCACCTCCCCGACCAACCCCTACGGCGCCACCAAGCTCGCCGTCGACCACATGATCACGAGCGAGGCCAACGCCCACGGCCTCGGTGCGGTCTCGCTCCGCTACTTCAACGTGGCGGGCGCGTACGGCAGTTGCGGCGAGCGTCACGACCCCGAGTCGCACCTCATCCCGCTGGTGCTCCAGGTCGCGCAGGGCCGCCGCGAGGCGATCTCCGTCTTCGGCGACGACTACCCGACGCCGGACGGCACCTGCGTACGCGACTACATCCACGTCGCCGACCTGGCGGACGCGCACCTGCTGGCTCTCACCGCCGCCCGGTCCGGCGAGCACCTGATCTGCAACCTCGGCAACGGCGAGGGCTTCTCCGTCCGCCAGGTCATCGAGACCGTCCGCCAGGTCACCGGGCACTCGATCCCCGAGGTCCTGGCCCCGCGCCGGGCCGGCGACCCGGCATCGCTGGTCGCCTCGGCCGCGACCGCCCGCGAGCGGCTCGGCTGGAACCCGTCCCGCGCGGATCTCGCGGGGATCGTCGCGGACGCGTGGGCGTTCGCGCAGAACATCGCAGGCAGCGCAAGCATCGCAAGGGAGCAGTAGGTGGGGGTTCGAGAGGGTTTCGAGGAGCTGTACGGGGCTGCCCCTGAGGGCGTCTGGGCGGCGCCGGGCCGGGTCAACCTGATCGGCGAGTACACGGACTTCAACGAGGGTTTCGTGATGCCGCTCGCGCTGCCGCACACGGCGGTGGCGGCGGTGTCGCGCCGCGACGACGGTGTACTCCGGCTGCACTCGGCGGACATCGAGGGGCCGATCGTCGAACTGCATCTCGACAGGCTTCAGCCGCTGACGAACACCAGTTGGGCCGCGTACCCGGCCGGTGTGGTGTGGGCGCTGCGCGAGGCGGGCCACACCTCGGTCACCGGCGCGGACGTGCACCTCGCCTCCACCGTTCCGACCGGCGCGGGCCTCTCCTCCTCGGCCGCGCTGGAGGTCGTGATCGCGCTCGCCCTCAACGACCTGTACGAACTGGGCCTCACCCGGCCCGAGCTGGCCAAGCTCTCCCAGCACGCCGAGAACGACTTCGTCGGTGTGCCCTGCGGGATCATGGACCAGACCGCGTCCGCGTGCTGCACCGACGGGCACGCGCTGCACCTCGACTGCCGGGACCTGTCCATCCGCCAGGTCCCCTTCGACCTGGCCGCCCAGGGGCTGTCCCTTCTGGTCGTCGACACTCGCGTCAAGCACGCGCTCGGCGACGGGGAGTACGCCGAGCGGCGCGAAGGGTGCGAGGAGGGCGCGCGGTTGCTCGGGGTCTCGCATCTGCGGGATGTGGCATACGAGGGGCTCGATGCGGCGCTCGCGCGCCTGTCCGACGAGCGTGTACGCCGTTACGTACGCCATGTCGTGTCCGACGACCACCGGGTCGAGCAGGTCATCGGGCTGCTGGACGCCGGTGACGTCCGGGGCATCGGGCCCGTCCTCACCGAGGGGCACGCGTCCCTCCGGGACGATCTGCGGATCTCCTGCGACGAGCTGGATCTCGTGGTCGCCACGGCCAACTCCGCGGGGGCGCTCGGCTCCCGGATGACCGGGGGTGGCTTCGGGGGGTCGGCGATCGTGCTCGTCGAGGTCTCCGACGTCGACACGGTCACCAAGGCGGTGGAGGAAGCGTTCGCGGCTGCGGGCTTCACAGCGCCTCGGGTGTTCCCGGCGGTGCCTTCGGCTGGCGCCCGGCGCTTGAGCTGAGGTTTGGGTTTTTCGCCCCCTCCGCCCCTACCCATTCCCGTCACTTGGGGGCTCCGCCCCCAAACCCCCGCTCCTCAAACGCCGGAGGGGCTATTTCTAGCCCGTCCGGCGTTTGAGGACGAGCGCGTCAGCGCGACAGCGGGGGTCTGGGGGCGGCAGCCCCCAGGAAGCAAGGGACGGGTAGGGGCGGAGGGGGCGAAAAACCCTTTCGCTCAGCCCAGTCGCTTCGTCAGCGTGTACTCCGTGATCCCCGGTGGATAGTCCGGGATCACGCACACCACCTCGTAGCCCTGCTTCTTGTAGAAGTCGGGCGCCTGGAAGTCCCACGTCTCCAGACGGGCGGCCCGGCAGCCGCGGTCCTCGATGGCGAGGCGCTCGCCCTCGGCGAGGAGACGGGAGCCGAGGCCCGTGCCGCGGTGGCGGGCGTCGACCCAGAGGTAGGTGACGTGGAGCCAGGTCGTCCAGGTGTGGCCGACCAGGCCGCCCGCGAGGGCGCTGGTGGAGTCCAACGCCCATATGTGGAGCGGAAGTTCACGTTCACCCGGGGTCCCGCGCAGCGCGCGGAGGACGGGAGACGCCGCCGTGTTGGTGTCCCGCAGTTGCCTGCGGAGCAGTTCGCGGCGTTCTTTGTCGTCTCCTGTCTCAATACGAAACATACGGCTCACCATAAACGGGCCGGCCAACCAGTTCTGCAAATTACCTTCCCCTCCCGGCCCCCGGCCTTACCCTGATGAACAGTGCCGGTGGGGGCCGGTGCTGATCAGGGGGCGAGACAGTCGGGTACGACGCCCGAAGTGGGGGTAGCAGTTACGGCACGGCGGCGGCCGTGCGGCTGCGGCACCCCGCCTTCCGGGGTCGCACATGCGGCTTCGGAATCACTTCGGGCGCCGTACCCGCACCGGTCGTCCCCCGACAGTGGGGGTTTCAGTGGTTCGCATCCGAGTACTGGTCGTCGACGACCACCGCATCTTCGCCGAGTCGCTCGCAGCCGCCCTCGCGGCCGAGCCGGACGTCGATGTGTCCGCCGCGGGAAGCGGTCCCGCAGCTCTGCGCTGCCTGGAGCGGGCCGCGGCGGAAGGCCGCAGATTCGACGTACTGCTCGTCGACGCGGACCTGGGCGGCAACGTGCCCGGTATGCGTCCGGCCGTGCCCGTCCAGGAGAGCAACGAGGACGGGCTCGTGGACGGGATCTCGCTCGTCGCGGGTGTCCGGTCCGGCCAGCCGTCGGTGCGGACCGTCGTGCTCGCCGAGAAGGACGATCCGCGCCGGGCCGCGCTCGCCCTGCAGGCCGGAGCCTCGGGCTGGGTCGCCAAGGACTGTTCGCTGTCGCGACTGCTCACCGTCATACGGGGTGTGCTGCGCGACGAGACCCATCTTCCGCCCGCCCTGCTCACCGGGGTGCTGCGCGAACTGACCGCCGCACGCAAGCACCGCACCGAGAGTGAGCGGCTCGTCGAGTCGCTCACGCCGAGGGAGCGGGAGGTGCTGCGGTGCATGGTCGCAGGGCTGGGGCGGAAAGCCGTGGCCGAGCGGCTCTTCCTCTCTCCGCACACCGTCCGTACCCATATGCAGAACGTGCTCGGGAAGTTGGGCGTGCACTCCACCCTCGCCGCCGTCGCGCTCGCCCGCCGCGCGGGGGTCGGGCCCGTCGACCTAACCGGGGATGTTGTCGAACGGGGCGGTCAACTGGCGTAGCAGGCCCGCGAGTTCACCGCGCTGCGCCCTGCTCAGCTCCGCCAGGATCGCTCGCTCCTGCTCCAACAGGCCCGCCAGCGCCTGGTCGGCGCGGTCGCGGCCTTCGTCCGTCAGGCGTACCAGCACGCCCCGGCGGTCGCTCGGGTCGGGGAGCCGCTCCACCAGGTCCTTCTTCGTCAGCCGGTCGATGCGGTTCGTCATCGTGCCGGAGGTGACGAGGGTCTGTGTGAGCAGTTGGCCGGGGGAGAGCTGGTACGGACTCCCGGCGCGCCTGAGCGCGGTCAGGACGTCGAACTCCCAGGGCTCCAGGCTGTGCTCGGAGAACGCCAGCCGTCGGGCGCGGTCCAGATGCCGGGCCAGCCTGCTCACCCGGCTGAGCACCTCGAGTGGTTCCACGTCGAGGTCAGGGCGCTCCCGGCGCCATGCTGCGACCAGCCGATCGACCTCGTCCTCCATGACGATCAGTGTAGTGGTTGTGTCGACATGAAGTCTCTTGACGTCAAGATACTTCGGGTGTGAGGCTGAGGGCCTGCCCGAATGATCCCCTCAACGGTGACTTCCTGGAGGCCCATCCATGCCTGCCGCCACCACCCCCACCTGGGACCCGAGCCAGTACCTCCGCCATGCGGACCACCGCGCCCGCCCCTTCGCCGACCTCCTCGCCCGTGTCCCCGAACTGCCCCGCGACCCCGCCCGCATCGCCGACCTCGGCTGCGGACCCGGCAACGTCACGGCCCTGCTCGCCGAACGCTGGCCCGCCGCGCACATCACCGGCTACGACAACTCCCCGGAGATGCTGGCCAAGGCCGAGCCCCTCGCCGGCCCCACCTCCGGCGGCGGTCGCCTCGACTTCGCCCCCGGTGACGCCCGGACCTGGACGCCTTCGGACCCGTACGACCTGATCATCAGCAACGCGACCCTGCAGTGGGTCCCCGGGCACACCGACTCCTTCCCCGCCTGGGTGGCGGGCCTGGCGCCCGGCGGCGCCTTCGCCTTCCAGGTCCCCGGCAACTTCGACGCCCCCAGCCACCGGCTGATGCGCGAACTCGCCCACTCCGCCCGCTGGAAGGACCGCCTGGCCGACGCCCTGCGCCACGACGACGCCGTACACACCCCGGCCGCCTACCTCGGCCACCTCACCGCCCTCGGCTGCGAGACCGACGTCTGGGAGACGACGTACCTCCATCTCCTGCAGGGCGAGGACCCGGTCCTGGACTGGGTGAAGGGAACGGGACTGCGGCCCGTCCTCACCGAACTGGGTTCGGAGGCGGACGCCTTCGTCGCCGAATACCGGGCCGCACTGCGCGAGGCCTACCCGGCCACGGAACACGGCACGGTGTTCCCGTTCCGCCGCATCTTCGCGGTGGCGAGGCGGGCCGCCTGACGCTCGGGGCACGCGGTGCTGTGACGAGCTGTCGATGCTGTCGATGTTGTGCACATTATTGACTGCCGTCATGTCGGCGCCTATCTTCGCGATGTCCTTCCCCCGGTCAAGGGAGACCGCGATGCCTTCGTCCCCAACCGATTTCCCGCCCGCTTCACATCCCGCACGAACCCCCGAATCCGTCCGGCAGCTGCGACGCGTCGCGTTGTCCGGACTCCTCGGTACCGCCGTGGAGTTCTACGACTTCCTCGTCTACGGAACGGTCGCCGCGCTCGTCTTCGGCGAGCTGTTCTTCCCCGGTGCCGACCCTGCCGTCGGCACCATCGCGGCCTTCGGCACCTTCGCTGCCGGTTATGTCGCCCGGCCGCTCGGCGGCATCCTCTTCGGTCACTTCGGGGACCGGCTCGGCCGCAAGTCCATGCTGTTGCTGACCATGGGACTGATGGGCGGCGCCAGCTTCCTGATCGGGGTGCTGCCCACGTACGACACCGTCGGCGTCTGGGCACCCGTGCTGCTGATCACGCTGCGCGTCGTGCAGGGCCTCGCCATCGGCGGGGAGTGGGGCGGCGCCACCCTGATGGTCGTCGAGCACGCCGGAGAGCGGCGGCGCGGACTGTGGTCCAGCTTCACGCAGATGGGAGCCCCGCTCGGCTCGCTGCTGTCCTCGGCCGTGGTCACACTCGTCGTCACCCTCCCCAAGGACGAGTTCGCCGCCTGGGGCTGGCGTGTGCCGTTCCTGCTCAGCGTGGTCCTGCTCGCGGTCGGCTTCTTCGTACGGCTGAAGGTGGTCGAGAGCCCGCTGTTCGCCGAGGTGAAGAAGGAGCGCACGGAGGCCCGGCTGCCGGTCGTCGAGGTGCTGCGGCGTCCGCGGGCACTGCTGCTCGCCTGCTGCGTCGGCATCGGCGCCTTCACCGCCCAGTCGCTGCTGACCAGCTACATGATCGCGTACGCCACGGGCATCGGCTACGCCCGCTCGCAGGTACTGACGGCGCTCACCGTCTCCGCCTGCGTCGCGCTCGTCATGCTGCCCTGCGCCTCCGCGCTGTCCGACCGGATCGGGCGCCGCCCGGTGGTCCTCACCGGTGCCGTCGCCTCCGCCGCGCTGGCCTTCCCCGTGCTCGCGCTCGTCGACTCGAAGTCCCCGGGGCTGCTGATCCTGGCCGTCGCCCTCGGCCACGGCGTCGCCCAGTCCATGATGTACGGCCCGCTCGGGGCGCTGCTCACCGAGATGTTCGGCACCCGGGTCCGCTACACCGGCGCCTCCCTCGGCTACCAGCTGGCCACTCTGGTCGGTGCCGGGTTCTCGCCGCTGATCGCGGGCAGCCTGGTCGCCGCGGACGGCGGCGGCAGTACGCCGGTCGCGCTGCTGCTGTGCGGCGGTGCCACCGTCACCGCCCTGACCGTCTGGTTCCTGCGCGAGACGCACCGGGATTCGCTGACCGAAGGCGGCACCCCCGCCACCGCGGCGGAGAGGGAGCAAGTCGCCTCGACGTTCAGTGACCGGTGACCTCGTACCGCCCGCCGGACCTCCGGCGGGCGGTCGTACGCTTGCCTCCGTGGAGGACGACAACCCGGTCGAGCCGGTGGACGAGCCGGACGGTACGCAGCTGCGCCCCCAGTCGCTCGTACTCGCCTTCTTCGGCAACCACGTGCTCGACGAGGGCGATCTGTGCGTCTACTCCGGCAGCATCATCGACGTGCTCGCCCGGGCGGGGACGGGGGAGCAGGCCGTGCGCTCCACCCTGACCCGCATGGTCAACCGGGGCCTGCTGCTGCGCCAGCGCGAGGGCCGCAAGATGTTCTTCGGGCTCACCCCGCAGGCGACGCGGATCCTGCGGGACGGCAGTCGGCGGATCTGGCGGGACGGCGCGGTCAACGAGGACTGGGACGGCACCTGGACCCTGCTGGGTTTCTCCCTGCCCGAGTCCTGGCAGCGCCAGCGCCACGATCTGCGCTCCCAGCTCAGCTGGTCGGGGTTCGGCGCCCTCTACAGCGGACTGTGGGTCGCACCGGGCCGGGTCGACGTCCACGGACTCGTCTCCGAGCTCGGCCTCGCCGCTCACGTCAAGGTCTTCCACGCCCAGGCGGACCAGGCCACCGACATCGGCCTGATGATCCGCGAGAGCTGGGACCTGGAGTCCATCGCCGCACGGTACGTCGCCTTCGACAAGCGCTGGACCGCCGACCAGGACGCCGGCTCGCGCGACCCGGTCACGGCCCGGCTGCGGCTGGTCGGCGAATGGCTGCGGATCATCCGTACGGATCCGAGGCTCCCGGTCCAGCACCTGCCGCCCGGCTGGCCGGCCCGTCAGGCCCAGGAGACCTTCCGGCGCGTCGCCGAGGAGACCGCCGAGTCCGCGGAGCGGATGGCGCGGGAGCTGCTGGAGACCACGCCGCTGCGGGACGCGTAAGAACCTCTCGCCGAACCCTGCTCATCAGGCCTTGCGGTGGCCTATCAGGCGAGGCTTCGCCTCCAGACCGTCCAAGCCGTGCCACGCCAGGTTCACCAGATGCGCCGCGACCTCCGCCTTGCGCGGCTTGCGGACGTCCAGCCACCACTGGCCGGTCAGGGCCACCATGCCGACCAGGGCCTGGGCGTACAGGGGGGCCAGCTTGGAGTCGAAGCCGCGGTTCTTGAACTCGCGGCCCAGGATGTCCTCGACCTGCGTCGCGATGTCCGAGATCAGGGAGGCGAAGGAGCCTGTGGACTGGGGGATCGGGGAGTCGCGGACCAGGATGCGGAAGCCGTCGGTGTACTCCTCGATGTAGTCGAGGAGTGCGAAGGCCGCCTGTTCGCACAGTTCGCGGGGGTGGCCCGCCGTCAGGGAGCTGGTCACCATGTCGAGGAGGCGGCGCATCTCGCGGTCCACCACCACCGCGTACAGGCCCTCCTTGCCGCCGAAGTGCTCGTAGACCACTGGTTTGGAGACGCCGGCCTTCGCCGCGATCTCCTCCACCGAGGTGCCCTCGAAACCCTTGGCCGCGAAGAGGGTGCGGCCGATCTCCAGCAGCTGCTGACGGCGCTCGGCGCCGGTCATGCGGGTGCGGCGAGCGCGCCGCGGTTTTTCATTGCTGCTCGGGGTGCTGCTGGAGTCGGTCGCCACGCCGTCAATCATGCCGCTTCGGCTGCTTCCGTCTTGCGGCGGGAGTCCGGCCCGTCCGTATTCCGGCGGGAATCGATACGCGAGCGTGACGGCCAGCGCACGTCGTACGCCCAGCCGAGCTGCTCGCACCAGCGGATGATCCGGGCCGAGGAGTCCAGCTGGCCGCGCTCCACACCGTGCCGCGCCGAGGTCGGGTCGGCGTGGTGCAGGTTGTGCCAGGACTCGCCGCAGGAGAGCACGGCCAGCCACCACACGTTGCCCGAGCGGTCACGCGACTTGAAGGGGCGCTTGCCCACCGCGTGGCAGATCGAGTTGATCGACCAGGTCACGTGGTGCAGCAGCGCCACTCGAACGAGTGAGCCCCAGAAGAAACCGGTGAACGCGCCCCACCAGGACATCGTCGCCAGACCGCCGATCAGCGCGGGGAGGGCGAGGGAGAGCATCGTCCAGTAGATGAAGTGACGCGAGATCGTGCGGATCGCCGAGTCCTTGATCAGATCCGGTGCGTACTTCTCCTGCGGAGTCCGCTCCTCGTCGAACATCCAGGCGATGTGCGCCCACCACAGGCCCTTCATCAGCGCCGGAAGGGTCTCGCCGAAGCGCCACGGCGAGTGCGGGTCGCCCTCCGCGTCGGAGTACTTGTGGTGCTTGCGGTGGTCGGCGACCCAGCGGACCAGAGGCCCCTCGACCGCCATCGAACCGGCGACCGCGAGCGCGATCCGCAGCGGGCGTTTCGCCTTGAAGGCGCCGTGGGTGAAGTAGCGGTGGAAGCCGATCGTGACGCCGTGGCAACCCAGGTAGTAGAAGAAGACCAGCAGGCCGAGGTCGAGCCAGCTCACTCCGCCCCAGTTCCAGGCCAGCGGCACCGCGGCCACCAGTGCGAGGAACGGGACGACGATGAAGAGGAGAAGCGCGATCTGCTCGAGCGACCCCTTCTTCTCGCCGCCCAGCGTGGCGGGGGGAAGCGAGCCGTCGTCGTTGTTCGCCTGCGGGGCGTCGTCGATCACATCGGAGCTCGTGGTCATGGGCGTCCCCTGTGGGGTTCGAGGGTGGAGACAGATGTCCGGGGTGAGAGTTGAGCCAGATGCCCGGGGTGCGGATCCCGGGGTCTTCAGGGTCCTCAGGTCCTCCCGGTACCGGGGTACGGAACCCAGG
Source organism: Streptomyces sp. NBC_00038 (assembly GCF_026343635.1). Classification (NCBI taxonomy): domain Bacteria; kingdom Bacillati; phylum Actinomycetota; class Actinomycetes; order Kitasatosporales; family Streptomycetaceae; genus Streptomyces; species Streptomyces sp. NBC_00038. Next base: position 4,468,066 of record NZ_JAPELQ010000001.1, on the reverse strand, counting down.
ATGCTCCCTGTATCTGACGGGATTCCCTACGCTTCCGTAACCTACGGCGTCGTAAGTATGGCAGCGCGTAGCCCGGCGGCAAGAGCCCGTGAGCCTGCGCGTCCGTGTGGACACCTATCCTTGGAGTCGGTCGGACAGCGCGGTCCGTTCTGATTAATTCCCGGATGCCACGTTCCTAAGCGGCACCCGCCGCGCGGTCGCCACCCGGGTTCCCTCCCAGACGAGCTTCAGACGAGCTTCCACACTCTTCAGACGAGCTTCAACACTGCAAGGAGCCGCACCTGTGAGCAGTGCCGACGACCAGACCACGACGACCAGCAGCGAGCTGCGCGCCGATATCCGCCGGTTGGGTGACCTGCTGGGCGAGACCCTGGTCCGCCAGGAGGGTCCCGAGCTCCTCGAACTGGTCGAGAAGGTCCGCCGACTCACCCGCGAGGACGGTGAGGCCGCCGCCGAGCTGCTGCGCGGAACCGAACTGGAGACCGCGGCCAAGCTGGTCCGCGCCTTCTCGACCTACTTCCACCTCGCCAACGTCACCGAGCAGGTGCACCGCGGCCGCGAACTGCGCGCCAAGCGCGCCGCCGAGGGCAGCCTCCTCGCCCGTACGGCGGACCGGCTCAAGGACGCCGACCCCGACCACCTGCGCGAGACGGTCAAGAACCTGAACGTGCGCCCGGTCTTCACGGCGCACCCGACGGAGGCCGCGCGCCGCTCGGTCCTCAACAAGCTGCGCCGCATCGCCGCGCTTCTGGAGACCCCGGTCATCGAGGCCGACCGCCGCCGCTACGACACCCGCCTGGCCGAGAACATCGACCTGGTGTGGCAGACGGACGAGCTGCGCGTCGTACGCCCCGAGCCCGCCGACGAGGCACGCAACGCCATCTACTACCTCGACGAGCTGCACGCCGGCGCCGTCGGGGACGTACTGGAGGACCTCACCGCCGAGCTGGAGCGCGTCGGGGTCACCCTCCCGGACGAGACCCGCCCGCTCACCTTCGGCACCTGGATCGGCGGCGACCGGGACGGCAACCCGAACGTCACCCCCGACGTCACCTGGGACGTCCTGATCCTCCAGCACGAGCACGGCATCAACGACGCCCTGGAGCTGATCGACGAGCTCCGCGGCTTCCTGTCGAACTCGATCAGGTACACCGGCGCCACCGAGGAGCTCCTCACCTCCCTCCAGACCGACCTGGAGCGGCTCCCCGAGATCAGCCCCCGCTACAAGCGGCTGAACGCCGAGGAGCCCTACCGGCTCAAGGCCACCTGCATCCGCCAGAAGCTGGAGAACACCAAGAAGCGGCTGGCCGCGAGCACCCCGCACGAGGCCGGACGCGACTACCTCGGCACCGCCGAGCTCCTCCACGACCTGACCCAGATCCAGTCCTCGCTGCGCGAGCACCGCGGCGCGCTGTTCGCCGACGGCCGCATGAACCGTACGATCCGTACGCTCGCCGCCTTCGGCCTCCAGCTCGCCACCATGGACGTACGCGAGCACGCGGACGCCCACCACCACGCGCTCGGCCAGCTCTTCGACCGCCTCGGCGAGGAGTCCTGGCGCTACACCGACATGCCCCGCGACTACCGCACCAAGCTCCTCGCCAAGGAGCTCAGGTCCCGGCGCCCGCTGGCCCCGACGCCGGCTCCGCTGGACGCCGCCGGTCAGAAGACCCTGGGCGTGTTCGAGACGGTCAAGCGGGCCCTGAAGATCTTCGGGCCCGAGGTCATCGAGTCGTACATCATCTCGATGTGCCAGGGCGCGGACGACGTCTTCGCGGCGGCGGTGCTCGCCCGCGAGGCCGGTCTCCTCGACCTGCACGGCGGCTGGGCGAAGATCGGCATCGTGCCGCTCCTGGAGACGACGGACGAGCTCAAGGCCGCCGACACCATCCTGGAGGACATGCTCTCCGACCCCTCCTACCGGCGCCTCGTCGCGCTGCGCGGAGACGTCCAGGAGGTCATGCTCGGCTACTCCGACTCCTCCAAGTTCGGCGGCATCACGACCTCGCAGTGGGAGATCCACCGGGCGCAGCGGCGCCTGCGCGACGTCGCCCACCGCTACGGGGTCAGGCTCCGGCTCTTCCACGGCCGCGGCGGCACCGTCGGCCGTGGCGGCGGCCCCTCGCACGACGCGATCCTCGCGCAGCCCTGGGGCACGCTGGAGGGCGAGATCAAGGTGACCGAGCAAGGCGAGGTCATCTCGGACAAGTACCTGGTGCCCTCGCTGGCCCGCGAGAACCTGGAGCTGACCGTCGCGGCCACGCTGCAGGCCTCCGCCCTGCACACCTCGCCGCGCCAGTCGGACGAGGCGCTGGCCCGCTGGGACGCGGCGATGGACGTCGTCTCCGACGCGGCGCACCAGGAGTACCGCCGGCTCGTCGAGGACCCCGACCTGCCGACCTACTTCCTCGCCTCCACGCCGGTCGACCAGCTCGCCGACCTGCACCTGGGCTCACGGCCCTCCCGCCGCCCCGGCTCGGGCGTCTCGCTCGACGGACTGCGCGCCATTCCCTGGGTCTTCGGCTGGACCCAGTCCCGGCAGATCGTCCCCGGCTGGTACGGCGTCGGCTCCGGCCTCAAGGCCCTGCGCGAGGCCGGCCTCGACACCGTGCTCGACGAGATGCACGACCAGTGGCACTTCTTCCGCAACTTCCTCTCCAACGTCGAGATGACGCTGGCCAAGACCGACCTGCGGATCGCCGGCCACTACGTCGACACTCTCGTACCGGACGAGCTCAAGCACGTCTTCGACGCCATCCGCGCCGAGCACGAGCTCACCGTCCGCGAGGTGCTGCGCATCACCGGCGGAGAGAAGCTGCTCGACACCCACCCCGTCCTCCAGCAGACCTTCTCCATCCGCGACGCCTACCTGGACCCGATCTCCTACCTCCAGGTCGCCCTCCTCAAGCGTCAGCGCGACGAGGCGGCGGCCGGCTCCGCCCCCGACCCGCTGCTGTCCAGGGCCCTGCTCCTGACGGTCAACGGCGTGGCGGCGGGACTGCGCAACACCGGCTGACCGCCGGTCGTACGACGGCGCCCCCGTGTTCGTGGGAACACGGGGGCGCCGTCATTCATACAGGTCGTTCATACAGGTCACAGGGCCAGGAACGTCACCGTCAGCTGCACGAAGCCCGCCCCCGCCAGCAGCCACGCCAGCCGGGTGAGCCGCAGGCCGCCCGCGACCACCACCGAGGCGAGCAGCAGGGCGCCGCCGAGCGGGATCCAGGCGTAGAGGAGTCCGGCCGGGCCCGAGCGGACCACGTCATCGCTGCCCGGCTTCACGGTGACCGAGTAGATCTGGCCCTTCTTCACCGCGACCGACTCCTCGATCGTGACGCGGTCCCGCGCCTCCGATCCCGTCGACGTGGGCGTGTACGGACCCGTGCAGGTCTCGCCCGAGCAGGCCGTGACGGTCATCGTCCCCTGCTCCCGGCCCTTGCCCAGCATCACGTGCTGAGCCGTGCCCCAGGAGCCCCAGATGCCCGCGATCAGGATCAGCGCCGCGACCGTACCCATCGTCGCGAGCTGTCCGAACCGCAGGGCCGCGTACGCGTTCTGGCGGGAGCCCTGACTTGAGATGACGGCAGGCATGGCGGGGATCATTGGCCATGGCCGTGCGCTCGGTCAACTCCGGTGGGGGACAAGTCCCGAGTTGTGCGTACCTTTCGGTGCGGCGCGCCGGGCGGTCGCCCTCAGGAGTTGTAAGAGCTCTGCGCCCGCTCCAGGCCGTCGATGACCAGACACTCCACGGCGTCCGACGCGCGGTCCACGAGGTAGTCGAGCTCCTTGCGCTCCGCCGACGAGAAGTCCTTCAGTACGAAATCGGCGACCTGCATACGCCCCGGAGGACGCCCGATGCCGAACCGCACCCGGTGGTAGTCCGGGCCCATCACCTTCGTCATCGACTTCAGCCCGTTGTGGCCGTTGTCGCCGCCGCCGAGCTTGAGGCGCAGGACGCCGTAGTCGATGTCCAGCTCGTCGTGGATCGCGACTACATGCGCGAGCGGCACCTTGTAGAAGTCGCGCAGCGCGTTCACCGGGCCGCCGGACAGGTTCATGTACGACATCGGCTTGGCCAGGATCACCCGCCGGTTCGCCGGTCCGGGCGGGCCGATGCGCCCCTCGATCACCTGCGCCTGCGCCTTGCCGGCCCGCTTGAACTTCCCGCCGATCCGCTCCGCCAGCAGATCGGCCACCATGAAGCCCACGTTGTGCCGGTTCATGGCGTACTCGGGCCCGGGGTTCCCGAGCCCCACGATCAGCCAGGGGGCGGCTGCGTCGGTCGTCGTCGTCACGTCCGTGTCTCCCATGCGTCCTTGATACGCGTCAGCCGCCGCTCCCGGGGGAGCGGCGGCCGGCGAACTATGACCCGGTGAGGATCAGGCCTCGGTGGTCTCGGCCTCTTCCGCGGAGGCCTCCTCCGCCTGGGCGGCCAGGACCTGGAGGACGACCGCGTCCTCGTCGATCACCAGCGTGGTGCCCTCGGGAAGCGGGATGTCCTTGGCGAGGATGGCCGCGCCGGCCTCGAGGCCCGCGATGGAGACGGTGACCGACTCGGGGATGTGGGTGGCCTCGGCCTCGACCGTCAGCGTGCTCAGCACGTGCTCGAGCAGGTACGCGCCCGGGGCCAGCTCGCCCTCGGTGTGGACGTAGACCTCGACGGTGACCTTCTCGCCGCTCTTCACGGTGAGCAGGTCGACGTGCACGAGGGAGCCCCGGATCGCGTCACGCTGGACGGCCTTCGGGATCGCCAGCTCGGTCTTGCCGTCGATGTCCAGGGTGAGCAGGACGTTCGCGGTACGCAGGGCGAGCTGCAGCTGGTGGCCCGGCAGCGTGACGTGGACGGGCTCGGCGCCGTGACCGTAGACAACGGCAGGAACCTTGTTCTCGCGACGGATGCGGCGGGCGGCGCCCTTGCCGAACTCGGTGCGGGTCTCGGCGGCGAGCTTGACGTCGGCCATGTTCACTCCTCGTAGATCAAATGGGGAAGGTGGTCACCCGGCCGAACATCGGCCTGCTACGAAGAGCGCGTCGATAACGGACCGCCGTACGCCTTTGAAAGCGGTACGGCCTCCCTCGCCGAGCAACTGTGACAGCTTACTGGGCGGGAAGGCCGTACCAGAAATCGATCTACGACGGCGGAGGCCGGCGGCTCCTACTGCTCTTCGAAGAGGCTCGTGACCGAACCGTCCTCGAAGACCTCGCGGACCGCGTTCGCGATGGTCGGCGCGATGGACAGCACCGTGATCTTGTCGAGCTCCAGCTCGCCCGGGGTCGGCAGGGTGTCCGTGAAGATGAACTCGCTGACCTTGGAGTTCTTCAGACGGTCGGCCGCCGGGCCGGAGAGCACACCGTGCGTGGCGGTGACGATGACGTCCTCGGCGCCGTGCGCGAACAGGGCGTCGGCGGCGGCGCAGATCGTGCCACCGGTGTCGATCATGTCGTCGACCAGGACGCAGACGCGGCCCTTCACGTCACCCACGACCTCGTGGACGGTGACCTGGTTGGCGACGTCCTTGTCACGGCGCTTGTGCACGATCGCGAGGGGGGCGTCGAGGCGGTCGCACCAGCGGTCGGCGACGCGCACGCGGCCGGCGTCGGGGGAGACGACGGTCAGCTTGTCGCGGTCGACCTTCGCGCCCACGTAGTCCGCGAGGATCGGCAGCGCGAACAGATGGTCCACCGGGCCGTCGAAGAAGCCCTGGATCTGGTCGGTGTGCAGGTCGACCGTGAGGATGCGGTGGGCACCTGCGGTCTTCATCAGGTCGGCGATCAGACGTGCCGAGATGGGTTCACGTCCACGGTGCTTCTTGTCCTGCCGGGCGTAACCGTAGAAGGGCACGATCACGGTGATGCTCCGGGCGGAGGCCCGCTTCAGAGCGTCGATCATGATCAACTGCTCCATGATCCACTTGTTGATGGGAGCCGTGTGGCTCTGCATCAGGAAGCAGTCGGCGCCGCGCGCGGACTCCTCGTAGCGGATGTAGATCTCGCCGTTGGCGAAGTCGAAGGCCTTCGTCGGGACTACCCCGACACCCAGCTTGTGGGCGACCTCCTCGGCAAGCTCGGGGTGGGCGCGGCCGGAGAAGAACATCATCTTCTTCTCGCCGGTCGTCTTGATCCCGGTCACAGCACAGTCTCCTCAGAGGTGTCTCAGCTGGGTGTTGAGAGGTGGTCTCAGCTGGGGTGTTGGGTGCACGGTGCGGGTGTGCATTTATCACGGTACGCCGTGTCGGACGCACCGGTTTCCGGTCAGGCGTCGCCTTCCGGCTCCCGGGAAGCCACCTCGGCCGCCTTCGCGGCCGCGCTCCCCGGACGCTTGCGAGCCACCCAACCCTCGATATTCCGCTGCTGGCCACGGGCCACGGCCAGCGAACCGGGCGGTACGTCCTTGGTGATGACCGACCCCGCCGCGGTGTAGGCGCCGTCCCCGATGGTGACAGGTGCCACAAACATGTTGTCCGATCCGGTGCGGCAGTGCGAGCCGATCGTCGTGTGGTGCTTGTCCTTGCCGTCGTAGTTCACGAAGACGCTGGCCGCACCGATGTTGGAGTACTCGCCGATCGTCGCGTCACCCACGTACGACAGGTGCGGGATCTTCGTGCCCTCGCCGATCGTCGCGTTCTTCGTCTCGACGTACGTGCCGACCTTGGCCTTGAGACCGATGCGGGTGCCGGGGCGGAGATACGCGAACGGGCCGACGTTCGCCTGCGGGCCCACCTCGGCGTCGTTCGCGACCGTGTTGTCGACGCGGGCTCCCGCGCCCACCCTGGTGTCCTTCAGACGGGAGTTGGGGCCGACCTCGGCGCCCTCGGCGAGATGCGTGGCGCCCTGGAGCTGGGTGCCCGGGTGCACGATCGCGTCCCGCTCGAAGGTGACGGTGACGTCGACCCAGGTGGAGGCCGGGTCGATGATGCTCACCCCGGCGAGCATGGCCTGCGTGAGCAGCCGGTCGTTGAGGATGCGGCGGGCCTCGGCGAGCTGGACGCGGTTGTTGATACCGGCGATCTCGCGGTGGTCGCCGGCGATCGAGGCGCCGACCCGGTGCCCAGCCTCGCGCAGGATGCCCAGGACGTCGGTCAGGTACTCCTCGCCCTGGCTGTTGTCCGTACGCACCTTGCCGAGGGCGTCCGCCAGGAGCTGCCCGTCGAAGGCGAAGACACCCGAGTTGATCTCACGGATGGCGCGCTGGGACCCGTCGGCGTCCTTGTGCTCGACGATCGCGGTGACCGCGCCGCTGACGCCGTCGCGGACGATGCGGCCGTAGCCGGTCGCGTCCGGGACCTCGGCGGTCAGTACGGTGACCGCGTTGCCGTCCGTGCTGTGGGTCGCGGCGAGGTTCTTCAGCGTCTCCCCGGTGAGCAGCGGGGTGTCGCCGCACACGACGACCACCGTGCCGTCGACGCCGCCGCCCAACTCCTCCAGGCCCATTCGCACCGCGTGCCCGGTGCCGTTCTGCTCCGCCTGCACTGCGGTGCGCACACCCGGGTCGATCTCACCGAGGTGCGCGACGACCTTCTCGCGGGCGTGACCCACCACGACGACCAGGTTCTCGGGCTCCAACTCGCGCGCTGCCGCGAGCACATGACCCACCAGGGAACGGCCACACAGTTCGTGCAGAACCTTCGGTGTGGCCGACTTCATACGGGTGCCCTCACCCGCTGCGAGTACGACGACGGCTGCCGGGCGATTGGCGCTCACGGGGTATGTCCTTCGGTGCGGATGGCTGGGGTGTGGACATCCGCAGGATACCGGGGTGTTTCAGGGGGGATATGAGAGTGGGCCCTGACTTGGCTGTCAGGACCCGAACCGTGCTATTGCTCCCCCGCCAGGACTCGAACCCGGACAGATGGCACCAAAAGCCACAGTGCTGCCAATTACACCACGGGGGATCAAACTCGACTGAACCGGACAATTGGTCGGGTCGCCGAGTGGGCACCCAACACTATGCCGTACCAGGTGCCTTCCGTGCGACGGTACAACTCCGGGCCCGCTCACCTGCGCCGAGCAATGCTGAGTGATACCGGGCGGTTTCGCTTCCGTTCGATTTTGGGGTGTGGTGTAGGCCAGTAGCCGAAACTCACCGGAAAAGGGGCGGGGGGCGACCGTAGGCTGGAGGCATGACCACGACGGGGGAAGAGCACACCGCGGCCGGTACCGGGCCGTGGTGGTGGGTCAGGTGGCGTAGTGCCGTGCTGGACGCGGGGCTCGCGGGGGTGTCTGCCGCCGAGTGCGGCATCGAGGGGGTTCCCTTCGCGCACGACGCGGGGCTGCCGGTTCCGGTCGGGGTGGCGTTCGGGGTGCTCGCCGGGCTGACGCTGCTGCTGCGGCGGAAGTGGCCCATCGCCGTCGTCCTGGTGTCGATCGCCATCACGCCCGCCCAGATGGGCTTCGTGATGGGGCTCGTCGGGCTGTACACGCTGGCCGCGTCCGAGCTGCCGCGGCGGATCATCGGGGCGCTGGCGGCGATGTCGTTCGCCGGGATGCTCATCGTGACGTTCGTGCGGGCGCACCAGGGTGTGGTGCGCGGGGATGTGGCGATGGGGGACTGGTTCGTCCCCTTCATCTCGCTCACCACCGCTCTGGGGATGACCGCCCCGCCCGTACTGCTCGGGCTGTACGTCGGGGCGCGGCGGCGGCTGATGGAGAGCCTGCGGGAGCGGGCGGACTCGCTGGAGCGGGAGCTGCAGTTGCTTGCCGAGCGGGCGGAGGAGCGGGCGCAGTGGGCGCGCAACGAGGAGCGGACGCGGATCGCCCGTGAGATGCACGACGTGGTCGCGCACCGGGTGAGTCTGATGGTGGTGCACGCCGCGGCGCTTCAGGCCGTCGCGCGGAAGGATCCCGAGAAGGCCGTGCGGAACGCGGCGCTCGTGGGGGACATGGGGCGTCAGGCGCTGACCGAGCTGCGCGAGATGCTGGGTGTGCTGCGTACGGAGGAGGGGCTGGACTCGCGGGTTCAGCCGATGCCGCTTGCGGCGGTGGCCGTGGCGGCTGCGGCTGCGGCGTCGCGGGTCGCGGATTCCGTTGCCCTGGACGGGCCGTCGCTCGCCGAGCTCGATGAGCTCATCGGGCAGTCGGCGGCTGCGGGGATGGTGGTCGATCTGTCGGTCGAGGGTGACTCGCCGGGGTATGTGGCCGAGGTCGAGCAGACCGCGTATCGCGTTGTCCAGGAGGCTCTTACCAACGTTCACAAGCATGCGGCGGGGGCTAAGACGCATGTGCGGTTGGCGCACCGGGTGTCCGAGATCGCGATGCAGGTGGAGAACGAGTGTCCGCCGGAGCCGGGGGCGGCTTCTTCTGTGCATCTGCCCAGTGGGGGGAACGGGTTGCTGGGGATGAAGGAGCGGGTGAGTGCGCTCGGGGGGGTTTTTGTTTCGGGGCCTACGGATGCGGGTGGGTTTCGGGTGTCTGCGGTTATTCCGGCGGGTGGGTGAGGGGCCGTGCCTGCCGCCGGGTGGGTGGGTGGGTGGGTCGGGGGCGTGCCGGTACGTCCCGCCCGTCGCCGCCGGATCAGACGTGGGGCTAGTGGCGAGGGTCCGGTGACGCGAACGTACGCGACGGGCATTTGGACGTACCGGCACGCCCCCTTCCGTTGTCATTCGGCTGCGGGGCTCCGCCCTTCCTTCTTCGGCTCCGGCCGGGGGAGATCTTTCGGTCCGTCCGGCGTTTGAGGGTGAGGTGGTGTCATCCCGATTCCCCACCCGCCCGTGGGGGCCGCGCTCTTGGCTCCGGGCCGGGGGGATCTTTCGGCCTGTCCGGTGTTTGAGGGCGAGGTGGTGCCGTCCCGATCCCCCACCCACCCGTGGGGGCCGCACTCTTAGCCCCGGGCTGGGGAAAATCCTTTAGCCCGTCCGGCGTTTGAGGACGAGGCCGTTCAGGCCGATGCGGGGGTCTGGGGGCGGCAGCCCCCAGGTACGGGATGGGTAGGGGCGGAGGGGGCGAAAGAACGTCTCTGGGGGCTCGGGCTAGCCGGCGGTCAGGCGGACTGGGGTGATGCCTGACAGGAGTGTGGTGAGGGCGGCGTCCATGTCGGGGCCTAGGAACCAGTCGCCGGTGTGGTCCAGGGCGTAGACGCGGCCTTCGGCGTCGATGGCCAGGAGGGCTCGGCTGTCGGCCTCCTCGCCGAGGGGGCAGACCTCGGTGTCGAGGGCGCGGCCGAGGTCGCCGAGGGTGCGGGCCAGGTGGAGGCCGTGGAGGGGGTCGAAGTGGAGCGTGGAGGGGGCGATCTGGCGGCCGGGTCCGGACGAGGTGACGTGGAGGCCGCCGAACTCCGCCCATGCCTCCACCGCCGCGGGGAACACGGCGTGCTGGTGCCCGGCAGGCGACTCGTGCCCGCGCAGGGCATCGGCCCAGTACTCGGCCTGCTTTATGTCCCAGCGCCCGGGCTGCCACCCGGCAGAGCGCAGCGCGGCGTCCACGGGGACGGAGAAGCGTGTGGTGGAGGTGCGGTCGGCGTGCATCTGCCCTTCGTTCGTCGAGTGTCAGGGAGGCGGGGGCGGCCGTCGGGGAGCGGGCGCCGTCGCCGTCGTACGTGAGCGGGGGGAGTGGTTGTGGTTCAGGCGTCGGGGGCCGTCGGGTCGACGACGCGGACGCCGAAGTGGTCGCTGAGTGCCGTACAGGAGCGGCAGGGCGCGGCGAAGCTGCCGTGCAGCGGATCGCCGTCCTCGCGGATGCGGCGGGCGGTGAGCTTGGCCTGCTTGAGCGCCTTGCGGGCCTCGCCGTTCGTCATCGGCTTGCGTCCGGCGCGCTTGCTGCGGGCGGCGTCGACGGAGGCGATGTGGCGGGAGATCAGGATCGCCTCGGCGCAGCGGCCGGTGAAGCGGTCGCGTTGTGCGCTGGTGAGGGTGTCGAGGAAGTCCTGCACCAGCGGGTGGAGGGCGGGTGGCTGGTCGCCGCGGGCCGCCGTGCCGGTGAGGGTCTCGCCGCGTACGGAGAGGGCGGCGGCCACGGTCGGGAGTATGCCGTCGCGGCGGTGCAGGAGGGCAGGGATGTGCGGCGCCTCGGCGCTGCTCCAGCCGACCCGCGGGTCCCCGGACGTGCCGATATGAGTCGCGTTCATGATCGTTTTTCCCTCCCGTGCATCCCCCGGTGCGGAGACAGACTGCCAAATGGCGTGGTGGGTGGGGAAGCTGGGGCCACGCGACACGCCCGGTCTTCGTCGCACCGTCACGGCGGGGTGACGGCAGGTCACGGAACCGGAGGCCCGGTGACCGGTGTCGTCCAACCGCATAGGCTGTCGACATCCGCGATCCATACCGCTATTGACGACGCCGCAGGGGGCAACCGCCATGACGACAGGTCGGCTCGGGCAGCAAGCCGCGCCGCCGAACGCGGCATACGCCGGGCAGGTCGTACATTTCCCGGACCCGGTCCGGGCGGCCCGTCACCCCAGAGGGGTGCGGATCGACGAGTACGGCTATCCCGATTTCTCGGCGTATGCGCGTGCCGCCGCGGAGATCGCCGAGCCCCCGGAGGGCTTCGGCGTGGACGAGTTGAGGCTCACGGACTACGTCTCCGCGAACGCCGCGCTCGCCGCCTCAGGACACGACCTGTGGGACACGATCCCCGCGGTGGCGACCCCGCACGGCTGGACCTGGCACCACGTGCCGGGCACCCGGCGGCTCGAACTGGTCCCCGTGGACGTGAAGGCGCTGCTGCGGCACCACGGCGGGCTCGCGACCGCGCCGGTGGATCAGGACAAGCGGGGTACGCGGCCGTTGCAGGAGACGCGGCCCGTGCATTTCGGGCTGCAGAAGTCGTCGGTCGCGGTGACCGAGCAGCAGGTGCAGGGAGTTGAGGAGGACCTCGGCTACCGGCTGCCCGGTGCGTACCGGTCCTTCCTGAAGGCGGCCGGGGGCTGCGCGCCGGTGGGCGCCGCGCTCGACGCCGAGTTGGGGCTGCTCGTCGACCAGCCCCTCTTCACCGTGCGCGACGAGGCCGCCCTCAACGACCTCGTCTACATCAACAAGTGCCTGCGCGACCATCTGACCAAGGACTACCTGTGCGTCGGATTCGTGCAGGGCGGTCTGCTCGCCGTGAAGGTGAAGGGCGACGCGGTCGGTTCGGTCTGGTTCTGCGCGTACGACGATGTCCGCGATCAGGATGCCTGGCCGCCGGCGGAGCGGGTGGCGCGGTTGCTGCTGCCCTGCGGCGCTGACTTCGACCAGTTCCTGTCCCGGCTCGCGGGCAATCCGCCGGAGCTGGAGACGGTGGCGAACCTGATGGTGGACGGCGGCTTCGCGCGTGCTGTTCCCGTCTCGGCGGCGGCTGCCGGTTCGGGGTCTGCGGTGGCTTCTGCGTCTTCGGTGGGGGAGTGAGCGTTCGATGGTGACCTTCGCGCAGGCGCAGGAGCGCGCGGAAGAGTGGATCAACGGGGATGTGGTCGCGTATCAGCACCGTGAGGTGCGGGTACGGGAGTTCGAACTCGGGTTCGTGGTGTGGGCCGAGGACCGGGCCGGCGGTCCGCGTTCCGACGGGGGCGCGCAGCGGCTGGTCATCGCCCGCGACAGCGGGGAGGCCACGTTGTGGCCCTCGCTGCCGGTGGGTGAGGTCATCCGCCGGTACGAGGAGCAGTACGGGGTGCCGGACGCGGCTCCGGAAACGGCGGCGCCGGCTCCTCCGGCTCGTGTCGACCTGAACCAGACGTCCTTCTTGTTGAGTCCCCCCGAGTGGTTGCAGGAGGCCGCGGACAAGTTGGGGATTCCGGATCGGCGGGGTGGGGGTGGGGGTGGGGCTTCGGACGGGGCGGGGGCTCGTGCTGCCGCCGGTTCCGGTGCGGATTCGGGCTCGGGTGTGAGTGAGGGTGCGGGTGGGGTGGCTTCCGCGCCGGGGGCGTACGGTGCGTCCGCCGGGGGCGGAGTGCCGAACGGGGCCTCTGGGGCCGGGGCGCACTCGACGCCGTCTCCGGCCGACGCGCCACCGGCCGACGCTCCCCCGGCGCACTTCGTGCCGGGTGCGCCCTCGGCTCCCGGTGGGGGTACGGCGTGGCCCGCGGCCGGCGGCGCTCAGGACGCGGGGGCACCGGGCGTGCCTGCCGACGCGACCCCCTGGGCGGGGACCGACACCAACGCGGACGCCGGCGACGACCGTTCCGTACCGCTGCCGGCGACCGTGTTCGCGCCGCCGCTGACCGACGTCAACGACGCCGGAACCCCGCCCGGTCCGGCGCCGGATGCCAAGACCGCCCTCATGTCCGGGGGCAGCCAACTTCCGCCCACGGCTCAGGCTCCGGCGGTCGGCGGCCCCAACTCCCCTCGGCCGTCCGCCTTCTCGCAGGGGCCGAACGCGCCGCAGGGTCCGGGTGCGCCGCCCAGTGCCCCGCCCTCGTACGGCTATCCGCAGGGTCCCGGCGGTCCGCAGGGCACGCCCCCTCCGGGCGCGCCTTCGTACGGCTATCCGCAGGGGCCGGGCGGAGTCCCGGGGACTCCGCCGCCCGGCGTGCCGCAGGGGTCGGCCGTTCCCGGTACGCCGCCGCCCGGTGCTCCGGTTGCGGGTGGGCCGCAGGGCGCGCCTCCTCAGGGTGCGCCCGCGTACGGGTTCCCGCAGGGGCCCGGTGGTGTGCCCGGGACTCCGCCGCCCGGCGCGCCGCAGGTTCCGGGCGCTCCTGGTACGCCGCCCGCCGCGCCCTCGCGCCCCAACGCCGGTGACATCGCCGACGCCGCGACCAGCAAGGCGCAGCCTCCGAGGGGTGCGCGGAGTGGGGCGAGCGCCCCGCCTCCGCCGAGTGCGCCGGGAGTGCCGGGCGCGCGGCCCGGGAATGCGCCGCCGCCTCCGCAATCCGGGCCCGGTGCCCCGGGTACTCCCGCGGGCGGGTATGTGCCGACCCAGCTTGTCTCGCAGCTCGGGCCGGACGGGCCGGGCGGGCCCGAGGGGCCTGCAGGGGCGCGTGTGCCCGGTGCGCCCGCGGCACCTGGCGCTCCGGGGCAGCCCGGTGCGCCCGGTGGTCCGAACACTCCGGGCGGTGTTCATCACGCCGCGACGATGTTGTCGGGGCCGGCTGTCGGGGGCCCCGGGGCGCCCCAGCCGCCGGGCGCTCCGGGTACGCCTGGTGCTCCCAAGCCGCCGGGCGTCCCTGGTGTACCCGCCGCGCCGAACCCCGCCGGTGGTACGCCCCCCGGCGCTGTCCACCACGCCGCGACCGTGCTCTCGGGCCCGCCCGTCGGGGGCCCTGGCGCACCGCCGCTCCCGCACGCCCCTGGAATGCCCCCGGGTGCGCCCCAGCCGCTGCCCGGACAGCCGTTGGGCGGTCAGCCCATGCCGGGTCAGCCGGGGAGTCCCGGTCAGCAGCCCCCGGCGTACGGCTATCCGCAGGCGGGGCAGCCGACCGTCGGGCCCGGGTATCAGGCCGTACTGCGTTATCGGGCGCAGGACGGTTCCGAGCAGCAGTTGATCCGGCGTTCGGCGCCGGGGACGCCGCATCCGGAGTGGCAGATGCTGCATGAGCTGCGGGCGATGAACGTGCCGCCGCAGCAGGTGCTGGAGCTGCACACGGAGTTGGAGTCCTGTGAGCTGCCGGGTGCGTACTGCGCGCGGATGATCAGGGAGACGTGGCCGCAGGCGCGGATCACGAGCATCGCGCCGTACGGCACGGACCATGCGAGCCGCCAGCAGGGGATGCATCAACTCCTCGCTCACCAGGGCGAGCTGCACCAGGTGGCGGACGGGCCGGCGCGGCCCGCGCCGGTGCGGGCGCCGATTCCGCCGGTGCAGCCCGCGCCGCCGATCGCGCCCGAGGCGATCGGGCAGGAGCTGGCTGCGGCGTTCGGGCCGGGGGTGTTCCGGTTCGACCAGGTGGCCGTGTCGCGGCAGGGTGTGCCGAACATCGTGGCGCACACGCTGGTGGTGGCCGGGCTTCCGGTCGACCTGGGGCCGTTCTTCTGGGCGCAGGCCCAGCCGGGCCGGCCGGTGCCGACGCTGGCCGAGCTGGCGGCGGAGCGCGGGGTGCAGCCGGCCTCGGACGCGGGCTCGTACCTAGTGATGGGCAGTGACTTCGGCAAGGCGATCTGTGTCCAGTACGGCACGGCGAACATCGTGGCCGTGCCGGTGGAGGCGGGGCCGGGCGGTGCCTCGGTGGCGCCGCAGTTCGTGAACACGGGGCTGCCCGAGTTCGCGCGCTGCCTGGCCCTCCTCGGCCGGATGTGGCGGCTGCGCTTCGGGCTGAACCAGGAGCAGGCGGGCCGCTGGACCGTCGACTTCCAGGCCCAGCTCGCCTCCCTCGACCCGGCGGCCCTCGGGTCGCCGGAGAGCTGGTGGTCGGTGCTGCTCGAACAGATGTGGGACGGCCTGCTGTAGGGCGGCTGGAGCCGGCGTACGTACGAACGGGGCGCTCGACCTGCGGGAAAGGTCGGGCGCCTCGATCATGCGGTCATGAGTACGCGGCCCGAACAGCGAGAGCGCCGGCGTGAGAGTCGCGGTGGGCGCCGGTGGCTCAAGCGGCTGGCGCTGGCACTGCTGACCCTGGTGCTGGTCGTCGTCGCGTACGGAATCGGCCTGTACTTCTGGGGGGATTCGCGTCTGCGGCACGCGGACGCGTTCGACACGTACGCCGATCGACCGAGCGCGGACCGCGGGGCGGACTGGCTGCTGATCGGGACCGACAGCCGTTCCGAACTGACCCCCGAGCAGCGCAAGAAGCTGCACGTCGGCAACGACGAGGTGTTCAACACCGACACGATCATGGTCCTGCACTACGGGGACAGCGGCCCGTATCTGGTGTCGATCCCGAGGGACTCCTACGTCGCCATCCCGGGGCACGGGAAGAACAAGATCAACGCGGCGTACGCGCTCGGCGGTCCCAAGCTCCTCACCCGCACCGTCGAACGGGCCACCGGGCTGAAACTCGACCACTACGCCGAGGTGGACTTCCTCGGCTTCGTCGACGTGGTCGACTCGCTCGGCGGCGTCACCATCTGCGTGGCGAAGGGCGGGCTGCACGACACGAAGTCGGGGGCCGACTTCGACGCCGGGTGCCAGCGGATGGACGGTACGCAGGCACTGGAGTACGTCCGCGCCCGGTACTCGGATCCGCTGGGGGACCTGGGGAGGGTGCGGCGGCAGCGGCAGTTGGTGAGCGCGGTCGCGGACAAGGCGATGAGCGCGGCTGTGGTGGTGCCGCCGTGGCGGCTGATTCCGTGGCTCGGGGCCTCGTTCGACGCGCTCACCGTGGACGACGGGACCGGGGTGCGGGACCTGGCGCAGATGGGGCTGCGGATGAAGGAGCTCGCGGGCGGGGAGGGGGCCACGACGACCGTTCCGGTGGGGGAGGAGACCACCGTCGAAGGGGTTGGTGATGTCGTCGAGTGGGACTCCGTGAAGGCCGAACAGCTCTTCTCCGCACTTCGCGACGACAGGACGATTCCGGCTTCTGACCTCAAATGACTCACCTTTGACCGGACAGATGGGCGGAGTGTCGCGTTATGAACACTTCCGTGTGATCCATCAAGATGTGCGCGAAATCATTCGTCATTTCGTGTGTGTCCGGCGGAGAGGGGTTCAAGGATGAGCAGCGCATCGGAGCCGCCGTACGGCTTCATGGCCGTACGGGGGCGTGGTTACCGTCCCGAGCAGGTCGACGCGTACGCCGCGGCGCTCTCCCGGTACCGCGACGCCGCCTGGGAGCGGGCCGCCCGGCTGACCGTGCTGGCCAGGGAGATGGAGGCGGAGGCGGAGCGGCTGCGGGAGGTCGTGGCGACGCTCGCCCCGCAGACCTACGAGACGCTCGGTGAAGGCGCCCGGCAGATCTTCGCGCTCGGCGAGGAGGAGGCCGCGTCCGTACGGGACACCGCACGCCTGGAGGTCCAGCGGGTCGTCGACGAGGCCGAGGCGGCGGGGCAGCGCGTGCGCGAGGCCGCGGCGGCGTACGCCGCCGAGGTGCGCGGCGAGGCCGAGGAACGCGCCCGGCAGCGGCTTCTCGCCGCCCGTGCCGAGGCCGACGACCTGCGGATCTCCGCCCGGCGGGACATCAAGGAGAACCGCGGTGAGGCCCTCGCCGCGCTGCGGGAGGTGCGGCAGCGGACGGAGGGGCTGCTCGCCGAGCAGGAGAAGGAGCACGCGGAGCGCTGGGAGGAGGCCTCTCGTGCCGCCGCCGAGCGGGAGGCCGCGCTCGACGCGCAGTACGCGGAGCGGGTTGCGTGCGCCGAGGCTGCGTTGTCCGAGGCCGAGCGGGCCTTTGCCGAGGCCGAGGAGTCGGCTCGGCACGGGGAGGAGGAGGCGGGGGCGCGGGCCGGCGAGGTGCTGGCGGAGGCGCGGGTGCGGGAGGATCTGATCGCTCGGGAGACCGAGCGGGTGCTGCGGGATCATGGGGAGCGGTGGGATGACGTACGGGCCCATATGGACCACGTGCGGTCGAGTCTGACCACCCTGACTGGGCGGGCGCCGGCGGAGTAGCCGGGGTTGGGCCCCGGTGGGGATCTTCGCCGCTCCGCGGCGGGTTTGCTCGCCCACCCGCCCGACTCGCCCTGTCGGAAGGGCGCCCTCTGCCCGCTCCGCGGGCTCCTCTTCGCCGCTCCGCGGCGTGTTTCCCGCCCACCCGCCCGTCTCGGTACGTTGGCAGGCGCAACTCGCCAATCCAGCTCCGCGTCACCCCCTCCCCGCATCACCCCCTCCCCCGCATCACCCCCTCCTCCGCACCGCCCCCGCCAGAATCCACCCCTCCACCGCCTCGTACTGCTTCCTCTGTTCCACCGCCTTCCTCCGGCCCGAGGCCACCGTCCCCAGCCACCCGTACGCGAACCCCAGCGGGATCGACACGAGCCCGGTCGTCGTGAACGGGAACCAGTTGAAGTCGGCGTTCGGGAAGGCGGCGGCGGGGGAGCCGGAGACGAGGTTGGTGCCGGGCATGAGGAGGAGGACTGTGAGGGTGCCGCCGATGAGGGTGGCGAGGAGGCCGGTTCGGGTGTAGCGGCGCCAGAAGAGGGTGTAGATCAGGGCGGGGGCCAGGGCGGAGGCGCCCAGGCAGAAGGAGAGGGTGATCAGGGGCTGGAGGCTGCGGTGTTGGACGAGGGTGGCCAGGAGAATGGCGACCGCGCCGACCGCCAGGGCGGATACACGGGCCAGGAGCATCTCGCGGCGCGGGGAGAGCTCGTCGGTGTGGCGGCGGTTCCCGCGGAAGACCCGGGCGTGTGCGAACAGGTCGTGGGCGAGGGAGTTGGCGCAGGCCAGGATCATTCCGGCGACCGAGGCGAGCAGCGTCAGGAAGATCGCCGTGGTGACGGTGGTGAAGATGAGGGTCTCGGCCGTCGAGACGTCCGGGCCGAAGGCGGCCTGCGATCCCAGCAGATACGCCGTGTTGCCCTGAGGGTCGGCGCCGGCGATCGTCGCGCTGCCGATCAGGGCCGTCGCGCCGAAGCCGATGACGGTGACGACGAGCACGAACAGCGCCACGCACGGCACCGCCCAGGACAGTGAGCGGCGCACCTGACGGGCGCTCCTCGCGGTGTACATGCGCATGGTGACGTGCGGCAGGCACGCGCCGCCGAGGACCACGGTGAGTTCCGAACTGATCATGTCCAGGCGGGGGTTGGCGCCGCCCGAGAACTGCAGTCCGGACTGCAGGAAGGCCTCTCCCGCGCCGCTGCCCTGCGCCGCCGCGTCCAGCAGCGCGCCCGGATTCCAGTCGAAGCGGTTCAGGATGAGTACGGCGACGACGGCGCCCGAGCCGAGCAGCATCACGATCTTCATGATCTGGATCAGCGCGGTGCCCTTCATGCCGCCGACGGCCGCGTAGCTGATCATCAGCGCGCCGAGGCCGATGACGCAGCCCGTTTTGAGGGAGTCGTTGGAGAATCCGAGGATGAAGGCCAACAGGTCGCCGGAACCCGCCAGTTGGACCAGCATCAGCGGCAGCAGCGCGATGATCGTCGTGGCGCACGCGGCGATGCGCACGGCGCGCCCCGGCATCCGCCGTGCGAGTGCGTCCCCCATCGTGAACCGGCCCGCGTTCCGCAGGGGTTCGGCCAGCAGGAACATCAGCAGCACGAGGGAGAGGCAGACGCTCAAGGTCAGTACGACCCCGTCGTACCCGGCGAGCGCGATGACCCCGCACCCGCTCAGCACCGTGGCCGCGGAGATGTAATCCCCGGCGATGGCAAGGCCGTTGCGCATCGGCGACAGCGTCCGGGACCCGGTGTAGAACTCGTCGAGGTCGTCGCGGTCAGGGCCCGTCAGCACGCACAGCAGCAGCGTGATCGTCACCACCGTCGTGAACGCCACAAGCGACATCGCCTGCGCCGAACTGCTGAACCCGCTCATCGTGCCGCCTCCCGCTTGGCGTCCAGCTCGGTCTGCTTGCGGATCCGGTCCGCGATCGGGTCGACACTCCGGCGCGCCGTGTACTCGTACAGCCAGATCGCCAGGCAGGCCACGGGGACTTGGAGCAGACCGAGCAGCAGCCCGGCCGACAGCCCGCCGGAGACCCTGCTCGTCATCAGGCCCGGCGCGAACGCCGACAGGAGCAGGAAGAGGACGAAGTATCCGAGCGCCGTGAGCGTCGCCACGCGCCGCTGTCTGCGATACGCGGTCCGGAGCAGACGCATGTCGCTGTGCCGGCCGAGTGCGTGGTGACGTGGGGTGCGTCTCCTCACGGGCTCCGGCGGCGGTGGCTGCCAGGGGTAAGTGAGGTAGGAGGGGGAGGAGTTGTGGGGCGGATCGGGCGGCTGGGGCGGATCGGGTGGCTCGGACGGGTAGTCCAGGTAGTCCGGGTAGTCCTGCGGGTACGGGTGCTGGTCCGGATACGCGTGCTGATCGGGGCGCTGGTGCTGGTCCGGGTGCTGGTTCGGCGGTTGGTACTCCGGGGACGAGAACGAGTCAGGCATCCCGTTTCTCCTTGCGTGGTGCGGGTTCCGGTGCGGACCGCAGGGAGCTGGGGGGTGGGCGAGGCACGCTACTCGCTGGTAGACGGGGTGCGGGAGTCTTTCGCCGAACTGGGTGGTCGGTATGCGCTTACTTCGGTGACCAGGGGTTTCACTCCCCCCTCTCCCGCAACTGTGGGTTCTCTGCGGGGGAAAGGTGAGGCTTGATCGCGGCGGGAGCCCAAGTGACCGTCTGCTTACCGGAGTTGAATCAGTGACACCGACGGCGGCACCGTCTCGCCGTCGAGTGTCGCGGTGAAGTCCAGGCGGTGGTCGGTCCGGTGTGCCACCGTGCGGCCCGCGGTGATCGTGAATTCCAGCGTCGTACGGCCCTGGGGCGGGACCTCGACCCGGGCCGGACCGGCCGTCCGTACCCACCAACCCCCGGCGGGACGGGCCCTCACGGTCACCGTCCGTGAGGTGGACGTGAAGTTGTAGACGTCCAGGGACATCCGGGTGCGGCGGGACAGGCGGTAGCCCAGCGGGGGTTCGGCGTCGCCGTTGTCCTTGTTGGGGGCGGCGTTCCGGGCGGGATAGCGCTGGCTGAGGACGATGTGTTCGGCGGGGGAGAGGGAGGGCCGGTGGGGTGGGGTCGGGTGGGCCTTCGGGCGGGCAGCGGTCGCGGTGACCACGTACACGGGGTCCCGGGACACGGTCACTTCGGCGGAGGCCGTCGCCATCTGCCCGCCCATGATGTCGTGCACGGTCGCCCCCGGCACCGGGATCCGCACCGGCTTCGCCGCCCACAGCACCCGTACCGACTCGCCCCGCCCCGAGTCGAATTCGAAGCCGACCGCCCCGGCGGGCAACCCGCTCACCGGATCGACGAAGTGCGCCTCGCCCAGCAACGACGTCAGCGCCGCGCACGCGCTGTACGCGGGCAGTGGCTGGAACTCCCGGCTCAGCAGCCCGAAGTACACGCCGTCGTCGTGCAGCGGTGGACCCGCGAACCAGAACTGCCGACCGTTCCCCGCCGCCAGCCCCTCCACCATCGAGCGGACCAAGTAGCGGGCCTGGACGGCTTGTTGGCCGGGCGTGAGATCGACGCCCGGCCGCACCGCGAAGAACGCGCCGCATTCCGTCATCCACCGCGGTACCTCACCCGCACCGAGCCGCTCGGCCAGTTCGCGCTGCTCGTCCGCCGCTCCCGGGAAGGCCGGTTCGTCCTGCTCGGCCGGGGCCGGGTAGCCGTGGAACGCCCAGACGTCCGCGTACCGCACGACGTCGTTCGCCAGCATCAGGTCCTGGAAGTGGCCCGCCTGCGCGATGCCCGGCAGGACGACGAGCGGCCGGTCGGGGGTGTCCGCGATGCCCAGTGCCGCCGCCTTCACGAAGGCCGCGTGGGCGTCGCCGGTGCTGCTGGTGACGTCCACGTCGGGTTCGTTGGAGAGCTGGACGGCGGCGGGGCGGCCGGAGGCGAGGCGGCGGGCGTAGCGGTACGCATGCCGCAGGTCCGCGGGGAGGGGGAGCGAGGCGGTCGTCATGGCCCACTCGGGGGCGGGTGACATGACCTCCAGGGGCGAGAGGCCGTGACGGCGCATCGTCCGTGTGACCCGGTCGTGGTGTTCCGTGTCGTACGTGCCCGGGGTCGGCTCGGCCGCGGGCCATGCCTGGCCGTCCCGTATCCAGCCCGCGCCCATGTCCCGCATGGCGGCGGCGAAGGCGTCCAGGCGGGAGGGGGGTATGAGGGAGGTGGCCCAGACGTTTACGCCGAAGCGGTTGGCGTCGCCGGACGGGGCGGGGCGAGCGGGCAGACAGGCGAAGTGGCCCACCACCCCTTCGGCATCACTGGCGTCGGCGCCGGATGCGGCAACCCGGTAGTTTCCGGGCGGGAGTTGGGGGAGCGGGATCTTCACCGTCGTCTCGCCGGCCGCGATCGTCGCGTACCCCTCCGCGACCCGTTCCCCGAAGTAGTCGACCACGGTGTAGCGCACGCGGTACGGGTCGTCGTGGCGGCCGTGCAGGCCTAGGGTCAGGCTCGCGGGCTCCCCGTACCGGTACGTGCCCAGCGTGCCGTCGCCGCCCGCGCGGACCTCGCTCAGCTCCACCCCCTCCCGTCGTCGCAGCGTGAAGCGGTCCAGCGCGAGCGCGTACGCCGTCCCGGTCTCCAGGACCGCCGGTTCCGTCACCCGGAACGTCAACGTGTTCTCCCCGCGCCGGAGTTCGAGCTCGCCGAGGTCGAGGACGGAGAGCCGGCCCCAGGCCGGCTTCGACTCATACCAGTACGGCTGGGAGCGGGCGATCTCGATGAACCGGCACTCTTTGAGGGCGAGTTGGAGGTACGAGGCCGTCGCCTCGGTGTGCGGTGTCTCGACCGGGGCCGTGGCGACCGCGGTCAGCGCGTACACGCCCGCCTCGGGGGCCCGGACCGCGTACGTGGCGTACCAACCCTCCTTCGGGGGCTTCTTCTTGGTGTTCAGAGCGAGGTAACGGCCCCCGGACGCGCGGCGGTCCCGTACGACCGGGGCCGGGATGTTCGTCCGGACCGCCGCCTCGCCCTGGACCGTGAGCACCGGGGGCTTCGAAGTGCCCTGTGTGCCCTGTGTGCCCTGCGCTCGTGCCGAGTTCAGACCCATCGCTGACGCCGCGGCCGTCAGGAGGCCCGCCTTCATCGCCGTACGCCTGTTCAAGCCCATGGATCCAGCACACATGGGCCGGGCTGCGGTCCGCCTCCTGCGCGAGGCGGACCGTACCCGGACAAGGGACTCGGGGGTGCCCCCGGCTAACGCCTCTTGTACCTCGCGGTCACCTCGACCTCGACGAGCCAGCCCGGGACGGGCAGCGAGGCGACCTCCGTCGACACCCGGGCCGGGCGGGCGTCGTTGGCGAGCAGCGGGGCCTTGGCGGGCGAGGTGCCCATGGGTACCGGTACGACCTCGTGCGACTTCAGGTCGATGTTGGCGAAGTACTGCCGGTACGCACGGTTCCAGCCCGCGTAGTCGGCGATCTCCGCGCCCGGCGGATTGGAAAGATAGGCCTTCATCGTGATGACGTCGGCCGGGGTCAGGCCCGCGGCCTCCAGGTTGGTCTTGATGTTGCGCAGAACGACGAGGGCCTGGGCCTCGGTGATCGTGACACCCGTGGCCCCCTCGGTGAGAGCGGGGTCGGTGAAGCTCTCGGGAGTGCCCGCCGGTGCGCTCGGGTTCAGCGCGGTCGGGCCGAGGCCGCTGCTCTGGTAGACGGCCACCTCCCCGCCCAGCGCCACGCCGTTCGCGATGGACGGGTTGGTCTGCCCCTCGGGCAGCATCACGCGTACCGTCTTCGGGCCGGGCCACCAGCTCCCGGCGTCGGCGAGCGCGGTGCCGCCGGTGAGGAGCGTGCCGGTCAGGGCCGTGGCGGTCAGGATCTTCGTACGCCGCTTCATGCGGCCATCACCCTTTCGTGGATGTCAGTGACGACCTTGCGGGCCGAGGTGAACGCACCGTGCTGCCAGGCGATGACATGGCTGAGCCAGTCGCCGGCGAAGTGGACATGGCCCGCGGGCTTGTTGAGCAGTGTGTACTCCGGGCCGGTCTGCGAGGGCCAGCCCACCCAGCCGGCCTCGATGTCGGGCGTGCGGTGCCAGGCCACGCTGAAGGAGCGGTCGAGTTCGGTGCGGTACTTGGCTCCGTGGATCTTCACGCCCCGGCTCAGCGCCCGCTCCACCCGCTGGGCGTGCGGCAGGTCGCTGTAGGCGACGGCGTTGGCGCCGAAGTTGTAGTAGCCGATGAGCGTGCCGCGGCGGCCCTGGTAGCCGTACGAGGGATACCAGATGGTGGCCAGGTCGGTGTCGGTCGGCGTGATGCCGCCGTAGATGTGCTCGTCCGTTTCCCACCAGCGGCTGCGGTATTCGAGGCCCACCTTGCCGACCGGCGTCGCGACGGGGTACTTCAGCGCCGCGGTGATGTCCGCGCCCAGGTTGTGCTTGACCCGGGCCATGACCATGGGCGGGACCGCTGCCACGACGAAGTCGGCGCGCCGGCTGCGGGTCCGGCCCTGTGCGTCCTTGTAGACGACCTCGGCACCGTCGGGGAGGTCCTTGACCTCCGTCGCCTCGGCGCCGTAGGTGATCCGGTCCTGGCCGACAGCCTTCGCCAGCGCGTACGGGATCGCGTCCATCCCGCCCACCGGCTGGAACATCAGCATGGCCTGGTCGTAGCCGAACTCGAAGGAGAAGCGCTGCCCGACGCCGCTCCCGATGACGTCTGACAACGATGGCACCGGGCCGAGTACCGTGCCCTCCTCGAAGGCCGCACCCGGCTCGACCGAGTAGCCGCGCCGGTCGGAGCCCGTGTAGGCGAAGCCGTCGGCCTTGCCTTTGATGGCACCGAAGTTCTGCAGGAACGCGATCAGCCGCTCCTTGTCGTCGGCGGTGAGCTCCGTGTCCAGGGATCCCTGGTCGGTGGCTTTCGCGAGCAGTTCGGAGACATATCCGTAGGCGTCGGCCTTCGCGGTGCGCCAGCGGATCGGCTTGCCCGCCAGGGCGGCGCTGTTCTCGTGGTAGATGTACGCGTTGGCGTTCTGGTTGGTGAACACCTCCAGCGGAACGCCGAGTTCGCGGCAGTATTCGAGCGTGACGTGGGACTGCGGCAGCCGGGCCGGGCCCGCGTTCATGTACTGGCCCTTGGTGAAGGACGCTGTCTGGGTGCGCCCGTCCAGGTCGGTGAGCGTGGTGCCGCCGCGGACCGTCCAGTTGCGGCCGCCGGGGCGGTCCTTCGCCTCCAGGATCCGGCAGTCGTAGCCCGCCTTGCCCAGCTCGTACGCCGTTGCCAGGCCGGCTATGCCGCCGCCGAGTATCAGGACCTTCTTGCCGTTCTTGCCGCTCTGTCCGGTGAGCGTGAAGTCGCTCTTCCGGGGCGGCCGGTACGCCTCCGCCCGTGCTTCCGGGACCGGGGCCAGCCCCAGCGCGCCCATCGCCGAGTAGAGCATTCCGGCGCCGCCCGCGACTCCGACGGATCTCAGGAAGTTGCGTCTGGATGCTTCTTGGGTCATCAGTGTCTCCTCACCCGCGGCCCTCGGCCCGCGACCTGCCTGGGCTGGGGGCTGCGTCCGATCGAACCCGGCCACGTGGGGGGTGAGTTGCTGGTGAGCCGGAAGGTGCTCCACGAGCCTCCAACAGGAGTGTTACGGCCCCATGCCAATGACGTCTCCACGGCATGAGCATGCCGGTCCCTCAGTACTCCGGATGCCTCAGTCCTCCGGGTGCCTCAGTCCTCCGG
Organism: Streptomyces sp. NBC_00038; assembly: GCF_026343635.1. Lineage (NCBI taxonomy): Bacteria > Bacillati > Actinomycetota > Actinomycetes > Kitasatosporales > Streptomycetaceae > Streptomyces > Streptomyces sp. NBC_00038. The sequence continues at coordinate 4,443,021 of NZ_JAPELQ010000001.1, read as the reverse complement.
GCCCTTCTTCACAGGGAAGCGGCGCGGTGCCACCAACAGCAGGACCAGGAAGGCGAGTCCGGCCGCGGATGCCGCGCCGAAGTAGACGGAGTGGACGGCCTCCGCGACCGCTCGGCGTACGTGCTCGTCAGGGGTTCCCGAGTCCAGGGACTTCGTCACCGAGTCCAGGTCGCCCGCGCCGCCGAGCCGGGCGGCCAGTACCCCGTTGGCGACCGCGCCGAAGAGTGCGGCGCCGATCGTCTGGCCGGTCTGGCGGCAGAAGAGTACGGACGCGGTGGCCGTGCCGCGCTCGGACCAGCCGACGGTCGACTGGACGCCGACGAGCAGCGGGAGTTGGAAGAGACCGAGCGCGCCGCCGAGCAGGAGCATCAGGAGCGTCGGCTGCCAGGCCTCGCCGGGGTACGGGAGGAAGGGGAAGGCGAACAGGATCAGCGTGGCCGTGCCGATGCCGAGCATCGCCGTGTTGCGGAAGCCGATGCGACGGTAGACGTGCTGGCTGAGGGCCGCCGAGACCGGCCAGCTCAACGTCCATACGGAGAGCACGAATCCGGCGGTGATCGGGGCGAGGCCGAGCACCGACTGTGCGTACGTCGGGAGGAAGACCGTCGGGGCGACCATCAGGAGGCCCAGCGCGCCGAGTGCCAGGTTCACGGCGGCGATCGTGCGGCGGCGCCAGACCCAGCCGGGGATGATCGGTTCGGCAGCCCGGCGTTCGATGAGGACCAGAGCGGCGATCAGGGCAAGTCCCGTACCGAACAAGCCCATTGATGGTGGCGAGAGCCATGGCCAGGCCACCCCTCCCTGGACGAGGGCCGTCAGGAGTACGCCGCCGCAGGCGAAGACCGTGAGGGCGCCGGCCCAGTCGATGCGGGGGCGCTCGGTGGTCTTCCGTTCGCGCTGGGGCTCGTGGAGGTGGCGGATCAGCAGCCAGAGGGCGACCGCGCCGATCGGCAGGTTGATGAGGAAGATCCAGCGCCAGTCGGCGTACGCGGCGAGTACCCCGCCGAGCGCCGGGCCCGCGACCGCCGAGGTGGCCCAGACCGTGGACAGCTTGGCCTGGATCTTGGGGCGTTGTTCGAGCGGGTAGAGGTCGGCGGCGAGTGTCTGCACCGTGCCCTGGAGGGCGCCGCCGCCCAGGCCCTGGACGACGCGGAAGGCGATGAGCGCGGCCATGTTCCAGGCGGTGGCGCAGAGCAGCGAGCCGACGAGGAAGAGGACGGAGCCCGCGATCAGCACCGGCTTGCGGCCGAAGGTGTCGGAGAGCTTGCCGTAGACGGGGAGCGTGACGGTCACGGCCAGCAGATAGCCCGAGAACAGCCAGGAGAAGACCGAGAAGCCGCCCAGGTCCCCGACGATCTGCGGTACGGCCGTCGCCACGATGGTGGAGTCGAGGGCGACCAGCGCCATGGAGAGCATGAGGGCGGCGACGACGGCGCCGCGTCTGTCGGTACCGGTACCGGAACCGGGCTGCTGAGCGGCGTCGCGTATCGCAGGTCGGGTACGGCCCACTGGATTCCTTCCGTTGCTTTGATCATCAAGTGATCTCAGTAATCCCGGTGTTTCCACCAGAATGGTCCGTAACGGTGTCACCAGAGTGTGAGTTGAGCCCTGGTGGCTTGTTGACGGTCTCCCGTTTCCTTCCCGGCCCGGGGGCTGGGGATTGCGCCACCTGCCCGCCCCGCCTGGGCCTTGCGGCGCGGGCAGGTGGTGCGGGTCTTGCGGTCGGCTCCACGGGGCTTCGACTCCGCCTTGGCGTTGTCCAGGTCTCCGGCCACTCCGGTACCTGTCGTGCGGGCCGCGAGAGCGGCCAGGTTGTGTCCGGCGTTAGCGTCCCGGTCCAGGACGAGGCCGCAGTTGTCGCACTCGAAGACGCGCGTGCTGAGGGGCAGTTTGGCTTTCACCGCACCGCAGCGTGAGCAGGTCTTCGAGGAGGGGAACCAGCGGTCGGCGACGACGAGTCGCGTGCTGTGCCGACGGGTCTTGTAGGTGAGCTGGCGTCGGATCTCGCCGAACGCGGCATCCGCGATCCGGCGGGACAGGCGGCGGTTGCGGCCCATGCCGGCGACGTTGAGGTCTTCGACGACGATCGTGCCGTACTCGCAGGCGAGGCGGGTCGTCATCTTGTGGAGGGTGTCCTCGCGGAGGTTCGCGACCCGGTGATGGATCTTGTTCCGTGCCTGGTTGGCCTTCTCCCAGCGCTTCGACGCCTGTTGCCCGGTACGCCGGTCGGGGCCTTGGCGGCGGGAGACGACCCGGCTGGCGCAGCGCAGTTGTTTCTGCGCGCGGTCGAGGTGGCATGGGTTGGGCTCCTCGCTGAGCACACCATCGCTGTCCGCGTAGACGGCCAGCGTCTTGATGCCGAGGTCGATACCGACCGCCGCCTCCGGGCGGGCGACCTTCACCAGCTGGTGCTTCTCCTCGGTCTGGAGCGACACGAACCAGCGGCCCCGGTCCAGACGTACGGTCGCGGACAGGATGCGTATGTGCCCGGCCTCGATGAGGGACCGCAGGCGGGACACGTCCTCGTGGAGGCGGACCGTGCCGATCCTGGGCAGGGCGATGTGCCGTCCGTCAGGCTCGATACGGATCGTTCCGGTGGTGAACCGGCAGGTCAGACGTGCTTTTCGCTTCGACTTGAAGCGGGGGACGCCCATCTTTGGGCCTTTGCGCTTACCGCTCTTCGACTTCGCGTAGTTGTCGAACGCCGTCGACGCGTTTGCCAGGCCGGTGTTGTATGCCTCCTTGGAGTTCTCCTCCCACCAGCCGGCGAAGCGCGGGGCGGTGCGTTTGTCCTCGTTGAACGCCTTCCGCAGCGAGGGCAGCGACCACGACCGCCACGGCGTCAGCTCGTCCTCGCAGATGCCGTACGACTCCTCGGCCCTGCGCTGCCACCACACGGCGGTGACGTACGCAACTGCCCAGTTGTACGCGGCCCGTGCGGCACCTGCGTGCGAGTGCAGGCGGCCCTCAGCCGTGGCGTTCGGGTCCAGTGCGAGCTTGTGCGCGAGGACGGTGAAGCCCGGCCGCGGCGTGAACTTCTTCACCCGGCCACCTCCGGACCGGTCACGGCGGCGACGGCCCGGGCGGCGCGGTTCTTCGCGGAGCGGCGGCCGTACAGACGGGCGCACATCGAGGTCAGAACCTCGGTGATGTCCCCTGCGAGGTCGTCGGTGGTTTCTGCCGGGTCGAGGACGACCAGGCGCCGTCCGGTGGCCGAGAGAGCCGCTTCGAGGTGCTCGACGCCGAACCGGGCGAGGCGGTCCCGGTGCTCGACCACGATCGTTCCCACACCCGGGTCGGCGAGCAGGCGGTGCAGCTTGCGGCGGCGCCCGTCCACGCTGGAGCCGACCTCCGTCACCACGCCGACGACCGCGAGGCCCTGGGCCGTTGCGCCCTGCACGGTCCGGGCGACCTGGCGCTCCAGTTCTGCTTTCTGGTCACCGGACGAGACGCGGCAGTACGCCACGACCCGCCCGGCGGCTTGCGGGGCGGGCTCGGACACGAGCCATGTACCGGACGGCGTCTGGACGACCGGGACCGGCATACGGCCCTCTTTCGCCCAGGTCCACGCGGTCTGGTAGTGCACGCCATTGCGTGCCGCCCACTCGGAGAGCTTCACGACACCAAGATATTCACTGAAGATACTGGATATCCATTGAAACAAATGGGAACTGTTGTTCAATCTCCTCCTGCATCCATCTGTCGGAGGTCACTCCCGCGCTTGACCCTCACGTCGCGGCAGGGTGGACGCTGAGCCGGGTCCGGAGGTGGAGACGCCCCTGAGAACAACTCCACCGAAGGGTGGACGGCCCCTAGGGGTACCTCCGTACCAGGGCTCGGGGAGGGGTCGTACCGGCGGAGGACGAGACGGGGCGGGGTGCGTCCTTAACCTGGCTTTACGCCGTTGAGGGCGGTGCGACGGCACCGCGGAGGACGGCGGACCCGCACGGCTGGGGACGGCGGACCCGCACCGCTGAGGGCGGTGACCGCACCTCGGAGGGTGGGGTTTTCCCCCGCAGAAGACGGGGCCGGGCACCAGCGCGCCGGACCCCCTCCCGCAAGCAGACTCATCCATGAAGCACTTCAGGCGATTCACCCGCTGACCGACTTAGGAGACTTACCGTGACTTCGGCTGTAACCATTCCCAGGCACGGGGGCACTGGAGGGCGTACGGCCGTTGCCGCACGGGCGCGGCAGGTCGTGAAGGCGTACGGGTCCGGAGAGACCCGCGTCGTCGCCCTGGACCAGGTCGACGTGGACATCGCGCGGGGCAGGTTCACCGCGATCATGGGCCCCTCGGGGTCCGGCAAGTCCACGCTGATGCACTGCCTCGCCGGGCTCGACACCGTGTCGAGCGGCCAGATCCACCTCGACGAGACCGAGATCACCGGCCTCAAGGACAAGAAGCTCACGCAGCTGCGCCGGGACCGGATCGGGTTCATCTTCCAGGCGTTCAACCTGCTGCCGACGCTCAACGCGATCGAGAACATCACGCTGCCGATGGACATCGCCGGGCGCAAGCCCGACAAGGGCTGGCTGGCCCAGGTCGTCGAGACCGTCGGGCTCGCCGACCGCCTCAAGCACCGGCCGAACCAGCTCTCCGGCGGCCAGCAGCAACGCGTCGCCGTGGCACGGGCGTTGGCCGCCCGCCCCGAGATCATCTTCGGTGACGAGCCGACCGGAAACCTGGACTCCCGTGCGGGCGCCGAGGTGCTGGGCTTCCTGCGCCGCTCCGTGGACGAGCTCGGCCAGACCATCGTGATCGTCACGCACGACCCGGTGGCGGCCTCGTACTCGGACCGCGTGCTGTATCTCGCGGACGGCCGGATCGTCGACGAGATGCACCAGCCGACGGCCGATCAGGTCCTGGACCGCATGAAGGACTTCGACGCCCGGGGGCGTACGTCATGACTGTCATGAAGACCTCCAGGCGCAACTTCTTCGCGCACAAGGGGCGAATGGCCCTGTCGGCCGTGGCGGTCATGCTGTCGGTGGCGTTCGTCTGCGGCACGCTCGTCTTCACCGACACGATGAACACGACGTTCGACAAGCTGTTCGCGGCGACCTCCTCCGATGTGACGGTCAGTGCCAAGGACGCCTCGGACACCGGCGAGACCCAGTCCGACAACGGCAGGCCGCCGGTCATACCCGCCTCCGTGCTCGGTGAGGTGAAGAAGGCCGGCGGTGTGAAGTCGGCCGAGGGCACCGTCTTCTCGACCTCGGTGACCGTCGTCGACGCCGACAAGGACAGCCTGTCGCCCTCCAGCGGCGCACCGACCATCGTCGGCAGCTGGAACAGCAACGACGCCCGCACCATGAAGATCACCTCCGGTGCGGCGCCCAAGGGCGCGGACCAGGTCATGGTCGACGCCGACACCGCCGACAAGCACCACCTGAAGCTGGGTGACGAGATCGGCGTCATCAGCGCGGTGGGCACCCACCTCGCGAAGATCTCCGGGATCGCCGACTTCACCGTCACCAACCCCGGTGCCGCGATCTTCTACCTGGACACGAAGACCGCCCAGCAGACCCTGGTCGGGCAGTCCGACGTGTACACGAACGTCAACGTCACCGCGGCCTCCGGTATCACCGACGCCCAGCTGAAGCAGAACGTCGTGGCCGAACTCGGCGGCGGCTACCAGGTGCAGACCGCCAAGGAACTCTCGGACGCCAACGCCAAGGACGTCGAGAGCTTCATGAGCGTGATGAAGTACGCGATGCTCGGCTTCGCCGGGATCGCCTTCCTCGTCGGCATCTTCCTGATCATCAACACCTTCTCGATGCTGGTCGCCCAGCGCACCCGCGAGATCGGCCTGATGCGTGCCATCGGCTCCTCCCGCAGGCAGGTCAACCTGTCGGTGCTCGTCGAGTCGCTGCTGCTCGGCTTCTTCGGCTCGGTACTCGGGGTCGGCGCGGGCGTCGGCATCGCCGTCGGGCTGATGAAGCTCATGGGCTCCATGGGCATGAAGCTGTCGACGTCCGACCTGACCGTCGCCTGGACGACCCCGGTGGCCGGGCTGCTGCTCGGCGTGCTGGTCACGGTGTTCGCGGCGTACGTACCCGCCCGGCGGGCCGGGAAGGTCTCGCCGATGGCCGCGCTGCGCGACGCCGGTACGCCGGCGGACGGCAAGGCAGGCCTCGTACGCGGTCTGATCGGTCTGGTCCTCACCGGTGCCGGAGCCGCCGCGCTCTACGCGGCGTCGACGGCCGACAAGGCGAGCGAGGGCTCGCTCGTCCTCGGTGCCGGTGTGGTGCTGACCCTCATCGGGTTCGTCATCATCGGCCCGCTGCTCGCGGGCATCGTGGTCCGCGTGCTCAGTGTGGTGGTGCTGCGTGCCTTCGGCCCGGTCGGGCGGATGGCCGAGCGCAACGCGCTGCGCAACCCGCGCCGCACCGGTGCCACCGGAGCGGCCCTGATGATCGGCCTCGCGCTGGTCGCCTGCCTCTCCGTGGTCAGCTCCTCGATGGTCGCCTCCGCCACGGATCAGCTCGACAAGACCGTCGGCACGGACTTCATCATCCAGTCCGACAGCGGCCAGCTGGTCACCCCGCAGGCTGTGCAGGCCGTCAAGGCGACGAAGGGGCTTGAGGGGGTCACCGAGTACAAGTGGACCAAGGGTGACTTCACCACCCCCGACGGCGAGACCCTCAAGGGCACGGCGATCACCGCGGCCGATCCGTCGTACGCGGAGGACCTGGCCACCAAGACGGTCGCCGGTAACCTCGCGGACGCCTACAAGCCCAACTCGATGTCCGTCCACGAGACCTTCGCCAAGGACCACGGCATCAAGCTCGGGTCCAGGATCGGCGTCGACTTCGAGGACGGCTCCGAGGCCCAGCTCACGGTCCGTGCGATCACCAGCAGCGACGTCGTCATCGACGCGGGTGCGATGTACACGTCGATCGACACGCTCGCCAAGTACGTCCCCGCCGACAAGATGCCCCTCGACGAGATGGTCTTCGCCTCGGCGAAGGACGGCCAGGAAGCGGCCGCCTACAAGTCCCTCAAGTCGGCGCTGCACGACTATCCGCAGTACACGGTCCGCGACCAGACCGACTACAAGGAGGCGATGAAGGACCAGATCAGCCAGCTCCTCAACATCATCTACGGGCTGCTGGCCCTGGCGATCATCGTCGCGGTCCTGGGCGTCGTGAACACCCTGGCCCTGTCGGTGGTGGAGCGGACCCGTGAGATCGGCCTGATGCGCGCCATCGGCCTCTCCCGCCGCCAGCTGCGCCGCATGATCCGACTGGAGTCGGTCGTCATCGCCCTCTTCGGCGCCCTCCTCGGCCTCGGTCTGGGCATGGGCTGGGGTGCGACCGCCCAGAAGCTGCTGGCTCTGGAAGGCCTGAAGATCCTTGAGATCCCCTGGCCGACCATCATCTCCGTCTTCATCGGCTCCGCGTTCGTGGGCCTCTTCGCCGCCCTGGTCCCGGCCTTCCGGGCGGGCCGGATGAACGTCCTGAACGCGATCGCCACCGAATAGCCACCGCGTACGGGGGTCGCGGGGAACGGGCCCGGTGGCCGGAGGAGATGTCCTCCGGCCACCGGGCCCGCGGTCGTGTCCGCAAGCGTTTCGTCCGCCTTGTTACGTCCGCCGCTTTAGGAGTACGTATCCGTAGGCGGCGCCCGTCACCTCGTACTCGGCGCGCGGGTGCAGCTGACGGGCGTACGCCTGGACGTCCTTGACCCAGCCCGACCTGTTGTCGAGGGCGATGAAGTCCGGCGCGATCCCGTCGGTGCGGCCGACCCAGAAGACCCGGCAGCGCGAGGTGAGCCGGCTGCCCGGGCCGGTGTTCGCCTCGACGCTCGCCCCGTCCGGGATCAGTGCCAGCATCCGTTCCACGGCACTCACCCGCGCGGGCTTGCGATAGGCGTCGGGCTCGGTCAGCGCGGACAGGGGGAGCGTGGTCGTCAGTGCGAGGGCGGCCGCGACGGAGGCGGCCGGGAGGTGGAGGGCGTACGAGCGCAGCCACGGGCGGGGGCTGTAACGGGTGCGGGCGAGTGCGTCGGCGAGGGCGAGGGAGAGCACCGGCATCAGGACCGCGCTGTAGTGCCAGTCCGTGCCCCAGTAGTGCTCGTCGGAGGACAGGAAGCGCCAGGTGAGGGTCGGCGCGGCGACGAGGAGGAGCGGGGAGCGCAGGGCGAGGAGGCCGGTGGTGGGGATCAGCAGCCAGGCGAGGGTGTGGAGTTTGGTGCCGATGCCGGTCAAGGGGCCACCGCCGACCTTGTCCCAGTATTCGTAGCTGTCGGTGGTGTTGAAGGCCGGGATCAGTACGGTGAAGGTGAGTACGGCGGCCAGTGCGCCGAAGGCGGCTACGGCGAGTGCGTACAGCGCCGCCCGGGGGGAATCGCGCCGGGCTCGCAGCGCGACCACCAGGGCGATCGCGGCCAGCGTCAGCCCGAGATCCTCCTTGACCAGCACCAGCGGAAGCGCCCACAGCAGGGCCCGGCGCCGGCGGTGTGCGAGGACGGCCTCCAGGGAGTAGGCGATCAGCGGGACCGCGAAGCAGATCTCGTGGAAGTCGAAGTCCACCGCACCCTGGATCCCCCAGGACAGCCCGTACGCCACCCCGAGCGCGAGACCCCGGGCACGGCCCAGGAGCCCCGCCGCCGCCCGGGTGACCGGCACGGCGGACAGCGCGAACAGCGCGGCCTGCGCCACGAGGAGGGTGACGGGGGTGGGGAAGAGGCGGTACGCGGGTGCGAGCAGCGCGATGACCGGGCTGAAGTGGTCGCCGAGGATGTTGAAACCCGGGCCCTTGAGATCGGCGACGGGAGCCTGGAGGTGGGCGTACGCACGGACGGCCTGCTCGAAGATGCCGAGGTCCCAGGAACGGGTGGCGAGATGCCGGTAGCGGCAGACCGAGAGCGCCGCGTACGCCGTGAACAGCACGGCTGCCAGGAGGTACGGGTCGCGGGGGCGCCGGTCACGGGTGGGCGTGACCGGCGAGGGTATCCAGGGGGCGTGGTCGGGCGGGGTCTCGGTGAGGGGTGCGGGCACGTGCGGGTCCTTGGGCGGCGGGCGTCGGGGGCGTCGGCGGGGTGAGCATATGCATCGGGGATGTGTGCGCCTTGCGCGCGGTGGGTGGGTCGGGGCCGTGCCGGAGCATCCGTCCTCGGTCTGGCGCGGAATGGGTTGCTTACCAACGTGCCGGTGTTGACGCGCCAGCCGCTGCGGGCGGACGTTCCGGCACGTCCCCTTCCGCCGGTGGGCGGCTGCGGGTCGCATCTCTTCCAGCTCCGGACCCGTCCCGATCTCCGGCCTACCCGTGGCCCCATTTTTCAGCTCCGGGGAGAGATCTTTCAGCCCGTCCGGCGTCCGGTGGGCGGGGCGGTGCCGTCCCGATCCCCCGCCCACCCGTGGGGGCTGCGCTTTTCAGCCCGGGTCAGGTATCTCCAGCCCGTCCGGCGTTTGAGGACGAGCCCTTCGGGCGAACGGGGGTCTGGGGGCGGAGCCCCCGGAGACGCCCACAGCGGTGCCGGGTGCGTTTCGGGCGGGGCCCAGGGTGAGGCCAGGGCCAGGGCGCGGGCCTGGGGGAGGGCAGGGCCAGGACGGGGGTCAAGGTGAGGGAGGACCGGGGTCGAGCCCCGGAGACCTATTGCACCCGACGGCGAGCGCAGCGTCGACGTACGCTGGAGGCCCCCGGCCCGGAACACGTGTCGGGCGGTTCGCGTTGCCCACTCCCCGGGATGGAACTCCTTCATGAGCCTGCACGGTCTGCTCGACGCCGTCGTCAAGGACACCGCCCTCAAGGAAGCGGTGAAGGCCGCCGCCGACGGCAACCGGATGCACATCGACCTGGTCGGCCCGCCCGCCGCCCGCCCCTTCGCGGTGGCCGCGCTGGCCCGCGAGGCCGGCCGGCCCGTACTGGCGGTGACGGCGACTGGCCGCGAGGCCGAGGACCTGGCCGCCGCGCTGCGCTCCCTCCTCCCGTCCGAGGGAATCGTGGAGTACCCGTCGTGGGAGACGCTCCCGCACGAGCGGCTTTCCCCGAGGTCCGACACGGTGGGCCGCCGCCTGGCCGTGCTGCGCCGCCTGGCGCATCCGCGACCCGACGACCCGGAGACCGGCCCGGTCTCCGTCGTCGTCGCCCCCATCCGCTCCGTACTCCAGCCGCAGGTCAAGGGCCTCGGCGACCTGGAGCCCGTCGCCCTGCGCACGGGGCAGAGTGCCGACCTCGGCGAGATCGTCGAAGCGCTCGCGGCAGCCGCGTACTCCCGGGTCGAACTCGTCGAGAGGCGCGGCGAGTTCGCGGTCCGCGGCGGCATCCTCGACGTCTTCCCGCCCACCGAGGAGCACCCCCTCCGGGTGGAGTTCTGGGGCGACGACGTCGAGGAGATCCGTTACTTCAAGGTCGCCGACCAGCGTTCGCTGGAGGTCGCCGAGCACGGGCTGTGGGCCGCGCCCTGCCGTGAACTGCTGCTCACGGACGACGTACGGGAGCGGGCCGCGCGGCTGGCGGAGGAGCACCCGGAGCTGGGCGAGCTGCTCGGCAAGATCGCCGAGGGTATCGCCGTAGAGGGAATGGAATCGCTGGCTCCGGTTCTGGTCGATGAGATGGAGCTGCTGATCGACGTCCTGCCCGAGGGCTCGATGGCCGTGGTGTGCGATCCGGAGCGGGTGCGGACGCGGGCCTCGGACCTGGTGGCGACCTCGCAGGAGTTCCTCCAGGCGTCCTGGGCGGCGACCGCGGGCGGCGGCGAGGCACCCATCGACGTCGACGCGGCATCCCTGTGGTCCATCGCGGACGTACGGGACCGGGCGCGCGAGCTGGACATGATGTGGTGGTCGGTCTCGCCCTTCGCGGCGGACGACGAGCTGGACGCCGACACGCTGAAGCTCGGCATGCACGCCCCCGAGACCTATCGCGGCGACACCGCCAGGGCGCTGGCCGACACCAAGGGCTGGCTGGCCGACGGCTGGCACACGGTGTACGTCACCGAGGCGCACGGTCCCGCCGCCCGTACCGTCGAGGTTCTGGGCGGGGAGGGCATCGCGGCCCGCCTCGACGCGGAACTGGCGGAGCTGACGCCCGGGGTGGTGCAGGTCGCCTGCGGCTCGATCGACTACGGCTTCATCGAACCGGCCCTCAAGCTCGCCGTCCTCACGGAGACCGACCTCTCCGGCCAGAAGGCGGCCGGCAAGGACGGCGCCCGGATGCCGGCCCGCCGCCGCAAGACCATCGACCCGCTGACCCTGGAGACCGGCGACTACATCGTCCACGAGCAGCACGGTGTCGGCCGCTACATCGAGATGGTGCAGCGCACCGTCCAGGGCGCCACCCGCGAGTACCTGGTCGTCGAGTACGCCCCCGCCAAGCGCGGCCAGCCCGGCGACCGTCTCTACATTCCGACGGATCAGCTGGAACAGATCACCAAGTACGTGGGCGGAGAGGCCCCCACCCTGCACCGGCTCGGCGGCGCGGACTGGACGAAGACCAAGGCGCGGGCGAAGAAGGCCGTCAAGGAGATCGCGGCCGACCTCATCAAGCTGTACTCGGCGCGTATGGCCGCTCCCGGGCACGCCTTCGGACCCGACACCCCGTGGCAGCGCGAGCTGGAGGACGCCTTCCCGTACGCGGAGACGCCCGACCAGCTCACCACCATCGCCGAGGTCAAGGACGACATGGAGAAGACGGTCCCGATGGACCGTCTGGTCTGCGGCGACGTCGGCTACGGCAAGACGGAGATCGCCGTCCGCGCCGCCTTCAAGGCCGTCCAGGACGGCAAGCAGGTCGCGGTCCTCGTGCCCACCACCCTGCTGGTGCAGCAGCACTTCGGGACCTTCTCCGAGCGCTACTCCCAATTCCCGGTGAACGTACGGGCGTTGTCCCGCTTCCAGACGGACACGGAGGCGAAGGCGGTCCTGGAGGGCCTGCGCGAGGGCTCGGTGGACCTCGTCATCGGCACCCACCGGCTCTTCTCCGCGGAGACCAAGTTCAAGGACCTGGGCCTGGTCATCGTCGACGAGGAGCAGCGGTTCGGCGTCGAGCACAAGGAGCAGCTGAAGAAGCTGCGCGCGAACGTGGATGTGCTGACGATGTCGGCGACCCCGATCCCGCGAACCCTGGAGATGGCGGTGACGGGCATCCGCGAGATGTCGACGATCACCACCCCGCCGGAGGAGCGGCACCCGGTCCTCACCTTCGTCGGCCCGTACGAGGAGAAGCAGATCGGCGCCGCGATCCGCCGCGAACTGCTGCGCGAGGGCCAGGTCTTCTACATCCACAACCGGGTCGAGTCCATCGACCGCGCGGCGGCCAGGTTGCGGGAGATCGTCCCGGAGGCGCGCATCGCCACCGCCCACGGCCAGATGTCGGAGCAGTCCCTGGAACAGGTGGTCGTCGACTTCTGGGAGAACAAGTTCGACGTGCTCGTCTCGACGACGATCGTCGAATCGGGCATCGACATCTCCAACGCCAACACGCTCATCGTGGAGCGCGGCGACAACTTCGGCCTCTCGCAACTGCACCAGCTGCGGGGGCGCGTCGGCCGAGGCCGCGAGCGCGGTTACGCGTACTTCCTGTACCCGCCGGAGAAGCCGCTGACCGAGACCGCGCACGAGCGCCTCGCGACCATCGCCCAGCACACCGAGATGGGTGCGGGCATGTACGTCGCCATGAAGGACCTGGAGATCCGCGGCGCGGGAAACCTGCTCGGCGGCGAGCAGTCCGGCCACATCGCGGGCGTCGGCTTCGACCTCTACGTACGCATGGTGGGCGAGGCGGTCGCCGACTATCGGGCCTCCCTGGAAGGCGCCGTCGAGGAGGAACTGCCCCTGGAGGTCAAGATCGAACTCCCGGTCGACGCCCACGTCCCGCACGACTACGCGCCCGGCGAACGGCTCCGCCTCCAGGCCTACCGCGCCATCGCCTCCGCCAACACGGAGGAGGACGTCAAGGCCGTACGCGAGGAACTCGTCGACCGCTACGGCAAGTTGCCGGAGCCGGTGGAGAACCTGCTGCTCGTCGCGGGCCTGCGGATGCTCGCCCGCGCCTGCGGAGTCGGCGAGGTCGTCCTCCAGGGCAACAACATCCGCTTCGCACCGGTGGAGTTGAGGGAGTCCCAGGAACTGCGACTGAAGCGGCTGTACCCGGGCACGGTCATCAAGCCGACCGCGCATCAGGTGCTGGTGCCGCGTCCCAAGACGGCGAAGGTCGGGGGGAAGCCGTTGGTGGGGCGGGAGTTGCTGGGGTGGACCGGGGAGTTCTTGGCTACGGTTCTTGGGTCGTAGGAGCTTGGGGAAGCGGTGAGTCCGGTCCGGTCAGGGTGACTTGGGCTGGAACAGCATCCCCGTCAGCGTCCGGAAGACCTCCTCGGGATTCTGGTCGCCGACCGGGTCGTCCAGGTTGTGGCTGAGGAGCAGGGTGGCGAAGCCGTGGGCCAGGGACCAGGCGGCTACTCCGGCGAGGCGGGGGTCGGTGCCGCGGCCCCCCGGCGGGGCCGTGGAGACGGCGGTGCGCAGGCGTTCGCCCGCGAGGGTCCGGGCGGTGGTCAGCTCCAGGTCGTTCGCGCGGAGCAGCTCCGGCGTGAACATCACCTGGAAGTGAGCCGGGTGCTCGCGCGCGAAGCGTACGTAGTGGACGCCCGCGTCCTTGAGGTCCGGGGCCTGCGCCAGCGTGGCCGCCAGCAGTTCGTAACCCTCGGCCGCGATCGCGGTGAGCAGGCCGGTGCGGTCCTTGAAGTGGTGGGCCGGCGCGGCGTGCGAGACGCCCGCGCGGCGGGCCAGGTCGCGCAGGCTCAGTGCGGACGGGCCGTCGGCGCTGATGACGTCGAGCGCGGTGTTGAGGATCGCGCGGCGTAGGTCGCCGTGGTGGTAGGGGCGGGGGGTGCCAGAGGTGTCAGGGGTGCCAGGGGTGTCAGCGGTCTTGGCGCTGGCGCTGGAACTGGCGTTGGAACTGGCGTCGGCATCGGTATTGGCAGGGGCCATGGTCAGCAGCGTACGCGGAATCTAGGCATTGACAAGTTGTGCGGGCTCGGGCAATCTTGTCAGTGTCAAGTTGTGGGTGGGTTGGAACCTGGCGAGGGGTGAGTCATGTCGGGAAAGGTCAGCGGGACGAGCGGGACGGAAGAGAGTGTCGACGTGGGTGCGGGTGTCGAGCTGGGCCGGGTGCGCCAGATGTGGCACCTGCTGGAGCCCCTGCACGCCGTCCTCTACTACGCGCCGGAGGCCTTCGAGGAGGCGGCCGCGCTCGGGTACGGCACCGAGGAGCGCTGGCCGAGCTACTTCCCGTATCGCGCCGCGCCGTTGGGGGCGGTCGGGAGCGAGCGCGTGACCTCCGCCTTCTACAGCTTCAGCCCGCGCATGGTCGCCGCACACGTGGACTCCGCTTGGCGGACGGCGAGTCCGGACGAGGTGCTGAAGGCGCGGGAGCGGGCCGTCGACCGGGCGTACCGCGCGATATTCGGCGACCGAATATCCAGCCCCGAACTCGCGCAGGCCGCCGCGCTGGCCCGTCGCGCCGCCGAGGCCGCGAACACCGCCGGCCGCCCGCTGGCCGCCGCCAACGCGGAGTTGGCTTGGCCCGAGGCTCCGCACCTCCAGCTGTGGCATGCCGCGACGATCCTGCGCGAGCACCGGGGGGACGGCCACCTCGCGGCCCTGCTCGTCGCGGGCCTGGACCCCGTCGAATCCCTCGTCTCCTTCGCGGCGATCGGCGCGGCCTCCGTGGAGCGCTTCGAGAGCCGCGGGTGGACCCCCGAGGAGTGGACCGCCGCACGCCAACGGCTCGTCGGGCGCGGCCTGCTGACCGAGGACGGCACCGCCACGGACGCCGGCCGCGAACTGCGCCGCCAGGTCGAACAGCACACGGACGAACTGGCCGCCGCTCCCTGGCAGGCGCTCGGTCCGGACGCCGTGGGACAACTCGCGGATCTTGTCGGAGAGTTCTGGGTCGCGGTGCTCGGCTCCGGTCTGCTGCCTTCGGAGACGACGCTGGGAATCGGCAAGGTCTGACGTGCAAGAAGCGCGAGGGAGGGGGTACACGCGGGTGGAGGTGGTGACTCGCCACCAGCGATACACCGGCGTGCATCTCTTGCCCGTTGAGGGCGGGTATGGCCGCGGTTCCCCGGCGGCTACCTTGAGGCCAGGGGACACGCGCTCGAACAGGGTGCCACCCGGGTGGGCAAAGGGAGGGGCGTCGTCGTGCGTCTGAGGGGTGGGGGTGCCGCGTCCGCGCTGGTGCTGTTCGTGGTCGGTGTGAGCGTCGGCGTCAGCGGCTGCAAGATCGATTCCGAGGAGGGTTCCGCGGGCCCGGAGGAGACGGCGGTCGGCGGTGCCGCTCTCACCGCCGTGGACTCACTGACCGTCAAGGGGCGCGCGCCCAAGACGGGCTACACCAGGGAGAAGTTCGGCACGGCCTGGGCCGACACGGACTCGAACCACTGCGACACCCGCGTTATCTCTATGGTTCGGCGGGCTGCTGAGATATTTGCGCAGTTCATACGGGGAGGGGTGCTCTGTGCTGTCTGAGAGGCACGTGAGGCACAAGGGCATGGTGCGGGGGTCACTTCTCCTCAGGGTGTCGGCCTTGGCGGCTGCCCTAGCTTTTGTCGCCGGGTGCGAAGGCCTCGACGACGGCAGTCCTTCGACGGGAGCCGGAGCAGGGGCGCCGGACGGGCACGCGGTGAGCCCGCTGAAGAACCCGGACGGAACGAAGCCTGGCCTCGCGCCTGTGACGTCCGATGCGGACAAGGCTGCTGCCCGGAAGCTCATCGAGACCCTCTCCACCAAGGGTCGAGGTCCTCAAACCGGCTACGACCGGGACAAGTTCGGCTACGCCTGGATGGACACGGCAGACGGGGTGCCCCTCGCGCGGAATGGTTGTGACACGCGAAACGATCTCATCCATCGCGATGGTCAGGACCTTCAATTCCGATCCGGTTCTGACTGCGTCGTCATATCCATGACGCTGCATGATCCGTACACGGGAAAGACCATCGAGTGGCGCAAGCAGGACGCTTCCGAGGTGCAGATAGACCACGTGGTCCCGCTGTCGTACAGCTGGCAGATGGGCTCCTCGCGATGGCCGCTGAGCGAGCGCAAGCAGCTTGCGAACGACGTGCTGAATCTGATCCCGGTCGACGGCCGCACCAACTCGGCCAAGGGCGATTCAGGACCTGCCTCCTGGCTTCCGCCGAACAAGCAGATCCGGTGCGCCTACGCGGCCCGTTTCGCCCAAGTCGCCATCAAGTACGAGATGCCGGTGACCGCGCCGGACAAGCAGATGATGCTGAAGCAGTGCGGTGGATGACCCGGAGCTGAGGCCTCAGGCGCGAGCGATCACCAGGAGCTCTCCGTCCCCGGCGCCCGCGGGCTCCCGGTTCCATCCTCCGTAGATGTGCTCGATGCGGAAGCCAGCGTTGTGGAGCGAGGAGCGGATGTCCGCTTCCGCGCGAAAGCGGAGCGTGGCAGTGCTCAGAAGTTCCTGACCGTCGGGGAACGTGTAGTGGTGAGTGAAGCTGACAGCGCCGTCCCGGACGGCTGTGACCTCAGTCCACGCGGTTACCACCCCGCTGTCCGGCAGCGTGATCCGCCGCCGAGAGTCGACCGGATTCCACTGCTCCCAGCGGCGGTCCCGTGGATCGCGAGTGTCGAAGAAGAGTCGGCCGCCCGGCAAGAGGGAGCGCCTGAGGTCGGCGAGAGTCCGTGCCCATTCGTCGTCCTTGACGAAGAACTGTGCGACGTGGCTGGTCATGACTGCCACGCCGAACGACGCGTCAGGCAGGTTCGACGAGGTGCCCTCCACCCAGACGACCCGCCCGGCGCCTGGCTTGGCACACGCCGCGTCGAGTGACGCCCGTGCCGGGTCGACTCCCGTCACCGCGTGGCCTGCGGCCGCGATGCCGAGGGTGAGCCGACCTGTGCCACAGCCCAGATCGAGTACTTGTGAGCCGGGAGTCTCGTTGACAACGGACAGAAAGAAGTCGTCCTCTCGTGACCACGGGCATTCAGCGTCATAGACCGTCACGAGGCGCGGGTCGTGGAACTCGGCGTGCAGCACCGGCGGATGGTAGCCAGAGCCGTGCAGGTGGGTCCACACGTTTATCTCCCCGGATCCGGGGAGAGCTGGGAAGATGGCAGAGGCGGCCTGCGTGAGGTCACTTCGAGGGCACCGCCCGCAGCGCGCGGCGGAGGCCGGCCCGAGCAGCAGTGAGGTCGTCCTCTGAATCCTGCAGACGCTGCTCCAGAGTGGTTAGCCGGTCCCGGGCATCCGACAACTCGTGATTGAGGTCCGTGTTCCGCTGCTCCAACTGCTGGATCCGCTCGACCAGCTGACGGCGGTCCACGTCATCCAGCTCCGCACCGAGAGTGAGCCGGACGCGTTCCCGGAGCCGGTCTCGTTCCTTCTTCAGGTCCTTGATCTCGTCGCGGGCCAGGGCGAGTTCGGTGTACAGACCGGCCGGGGTGACCGGCTGTCTGCTTCCAGACCCGGAGACTTGGCGCCCTTGTTCGTGCTGTTCGCGCATGGCGGCCTGTACGGCGTCCCGCACCTGGGCCTGGTTGTAGACGAACCAGGTGGACACCGACGCCTCGCGGGCGACGCGGGCGCAACTGATCCGCTGGCCGGAGGCGAGGAGGTCGCGGACAACGTTCAAGGTGCGGGCCGTCTTGGCCTCGCTGTCTCGGGTGCGGGCGGCTTGAAGCCGCCTGACCCGCGCATCCCGCGTCGCGCTGTCGGAAGGGGCGGTACGGCTCACGGGGCGCTCCGGGTAGTCAGCGACTGTACGGGGATGAACGCGGCGGCCGAGCGGGCCTTGCGCAGTTCACGGGAGGCGGCCTCCACGCGGTCCCGCTCGTCCTCCGGCATCTCTTCCAGCCTGCGGCGCATCTCGTCGGCCGACTTCGAGTACGCGCTGATCTGGTCGTCGAAGTTGCGTACGACCCAGTCAGCTGCGTCCATGGCCAGGGCGGCCTCTTTGTCGGCCCGTAAATCGGCTACCTGCTGTTCCAACGCGGGGAGGTAGGAGGGGTCTGGCCGATAGAAGTCGCAGCCGGCGCACTGGAAGCGGATACGACAGTGCCCGCCGCCCGCTCTAACGTTGCTGGGCTCGGTGCAGCCGCCGTAGGGGACCGCGACGCTCTCGACCTCGTATGTCAGCGAGTCGCCGAAGCCCTGCGGGGTGCCGTGCCGGTCGACGGCGAGTTTCGCCACTGTTCTGACGGCCTCCTGCTTCCGGCTCAGCGAAACCTTGTAGTAGCCCATGGTGACGTCGAGTGAACGATGGTCCATGAGCTCCTTGAGGACATCTGGTCGGGTCCCGGCGTCAGCATGCCGCTGGGCGTAGGCGTGCCGGAAGCCGTACGGGACGATCTGGGTGCGGTCGTAGGCGAGCGGATTGCCGTTGTCGTCCAGGCGCTCGTCCACGAGGTCTGGGACCAGTTCGTCGACCCAGTCGCGGAAGATCCGGTTGCAGAACTGTGGGGAGGTCAGATGACCTCGTCGAGGTCGATTGCGCTGGCCTGGCGAGGGGAACAGCCACTGTTCACAGGCCGGTACGAGCGGCAGCCGGTCCAGTTCCTTCTTCCACGCCTCGATCTCCTGGGCGGTCGCTTCGCTGATGGGGAGTCGCCTGCCGTGACGGCGCCGCTTGTGGTTGTCGTAGATCAAAGTCGGCTTGCCATCGATCCACTCCAGGCAGCTGCGGTGCAGGCTGGTGACCTCGCCCGGGCGTCGCCCGGTATCCCGGAGCACCTTGTAGACCACCCGGTACATCTGCGCGAAGTCGGCGGCCGTCCAGCCTCCACTTTCGTATGCGGTCGAGGTGCCGAGCAGGGGGATCTGGGCGTCGAGTTGGGCAATGACATGCTCCGGGATGGCCCGGCCGATGTCGTCTTCGGAAGCCTCAATCGCAGCGATGCTGTGGTACTTGGGATTGAGCGCGAACCCGCCCGGCACGTGGTCCATCATCCCGGCTTGGCGCGCGTACTCCAGGAACGTCCGCCACAGACGGAGGAGCGACCGGCGGTGGCTCGTTGAGTAGTCGCGATCATCGGCGCGTTTCGCCACGCGGAACGCGTCCACTACTGCGCTCATATCTGATATCGACAGTTCCTCCGGCTTGTCGCCGTGAGGACGGTCGGCCAGCGCCGTGGACGCGATCGAGGCTGCGTACAGGGTCTGCCTCAGATCCAGCACGTTGGGACGAGCAGTGCGTCCGTACTCCTTGACCAGCTCCCGTAGCCACTGTTGCTGAACGGGCCGGAAGTCGATGACGCCGTGGACAGCGGCGTACTTGCGGCCGCGGCCGGCGGTGAGGCCCACCAAAGAGCTCTGCCAGACGTCCCCTGATGTGGCGTCGCCGCCGTCGAACTGTAGGCGAGCACGCTGGACATGAAGAAGAACGCCGTTCAAGAAGCCGGCGGCGGCGGCAGGGAGGTCACAGGCAAAGCTCTCGTCCAGCTCCAGGAGAGATGACAAGCCAGGCGGTAGCCCGGCAACAACACGACGGACACGCTGGGGCACGAGGTTAATCCCGGCGGCATCGCGCTGCTGGATTCCGTACAGGATTTCCCGCCGCACGGCCGAAGAGACACCGTTGAGCGAGAACTGGGAAACGCCAGGCAGGAGCCCGTCCGAGACATTGGGGCGGCGACGTGACGAGTCAGGTACGTAGGTCTCGTCGAAGTCTGATGGGTTGCCACGAGCCCAGCGAGCCCTGCTGCAGGCACTGCAGCGGCCGCCGTTGTGGGCCACGTGCGTGGCGCATGCGCTCACTCTGCAGATGAACACGCTGGTCGCTGGATTGCCTGGAACCGCGGTGAAGAGCAGCGCGCTCCCGTCCCACTCGGCCGCTCGCCAGCCGGGGAGAAGGCGTTCCGCGAGCCAGGCAGCCCAAGTAGGACCCACCTGGTGAGGCAGTAGGGCCAGAGCCAAGTTGGCAGCCGGCGTCATCGGATCACCGGCGAGACACGATCGACAGCGGCTCGGAGGTCCTCGTCCTGGGCGTGCAGATAGACGGCGGTACTCGCCGATGAGGCGTGACCCAAAAGCGTCTGAACGACGTCCGGTGCAACTCCGCTGCGAATCCACTGCGTTGCTGCGGTGTGCCGCATCATGTGTGGCCGGGCGCGGAATCTGCAGCGTTCCCCGATCCGCTCGACGATCTGCTTGGCATTCGAGTACGACATCGGCCTGCCGGCGTGCTCGCCGACGAGGTTCACGAACACGTAGTCACAGCCAACGGCTTCGGCCACCTTCTCCCGCTCGGAGAGGTGGTCGCGATACCGGTGGACCGTCCCTTCTGCCAGCGGGACCATTCGGTGGCGGCCCGCCTTGGCCCGTGCACCGTTCACGTTGTCCTGGCGCGGTCGGACATGGAGATGAGCGCCACGAGTCCGGCAGCCCAGGTGCGTGGAGTCGGGCAGTAGATGCATGTCCTCCCGCCGCAGCCCGAGGGCCTCACCGATCCGCAGCCCACCTTCCACAAGCACGGTCAGAAGGAGCCGATCCCTGGCGGTGCGGGACGCATCCAGCACTCGGCTCACCTGGGAGGAGGTCAGCGTCGCCGGTGCCATCTCGATCTCGGGTGCTTTCAGCACGCGAGCCTTGACCATGAGGTGCTGGCCGCCCTCGCCCGGGTCGAAGCCGATCGGTGCCGAAGCCAGGAAGCGCGGCTCGCTCAGCCGGGCGGCCACTTCGTGGTCGACGTGTCCCTGAACGGCGCAGAACCGGAGGAACTCACAGACCGCGGTGAGTACGGCGTTGACCGTCTTGCCGGACGGGAGCGGCCCTCGCCGCGTGGGCGTTTGCTCGGTGTGGAACTTGAACCGCGCCATATCCCCGAGTGAGGCAGCCTTCCAGTCGGTCCCCTGTTCCGCGCACCAATTGAGGAAGCGCCCGATCCGAGGGATGTAGGCGCGCTGTGTCTGTGGTGAGCGTCCCGCGCCGCGTAGATATAGAGAGAACTCCCGGGCCTCGGAGTGCGGACGGTATGTGTCCCCGTCGACGAGTAGCCAGGTGATCTCCCCGGTAGTGGGCGAGATGGCCTTCTCGGTGTGTAATCCCACTGGATCCTCCTCTTTGCTGCGATGTCACTCATGTGCCTCTCGGCATGACTGATAACGGCGAGGCACAGAAAGAGGACACGGCTGTCACTCATGTGAATCGGAGAGAAGGAGAGGGTGCAGATAACCCGCGACGACATCCTCAAGCGGGACCTGAAGGACGTGAAGTTCAGCGACGGCGACTGCAAGGTGTCCTCCGGGGTTCTCGACCCGGATCTGTACACCGGCAAGGAGGTGACGTTCACCCGTGGCCGCAGCCTGGTGGACATAGACCACGTCGTCGCGCTCTCGGACGCCTGGCAGAAGGGCGCCAAGTACTGGGACGCGAGCAAGCGGATAGCGCTGGCCAACGATCCGCTCAACCTCCGTGCCGTCGACTCGAGCACCAACCGCAGCAAGGGCGACGGCGACACGGCGACCTGGCTCCCGCCCAGCAAGGCGTACCGCTGCACATATGTCGCCGCCCAGGTGGCCGTCAAGAAGAAGTACGAGCTGTGGGTCACCAGCAGCGAGAAGGCCGCGATGAAGAAGGTGCTCTCCAGCTGCCCCGACCAGAAGATCCCGTCGGGCGGCAACCCGACGAACGCGCCGGCACGCTTCCACGCGGACTGAGGCATCACCGGCAGCATCACCGCAGGGCGCCCGAGATGGGTGGCAGGGCGCGCCCGAGATGGGTGCAAAACCGTTTCGTTGTGGACCGCCGCCGCCTACGGTGACTGGCATGCAGCTGAAGGTGTCGAGTCTCGCCGAGCGCCCGGAGATGCTCGGCCAGGTGGTCGGGATGGCCAACACCTGGCCGGAGTTCCTGCTCCACGACCCGGTGGGCAACGCGCATTACGGCCGGATCGCCACCGAGCTCCCTGAGTACGTGCTGTTCGCCGAGGACGAGCACGGGGACGTGGTCGCGCACGCGTACAGCGTTCCCTTCGCACTCGCCGACGAGGAGGACGGGGACGAGGACGGGGACGAGGACGGGGCTGGGGACGACGAGGCTGTCCGTGACGAAGGGCCCGCCCGGGGCGAGTTGCCCGCGCGGGGCTGGGACGACGTGCTGGCCCGCGCGTTCGCCGACCGGCGGCACGGCACACCCCCCGACACGGTGAGTGCCATTTCGATCGTGGTCGCCCCACACGTCCAGGGTGGTGGCCTGTCGGGCCGGATGCTCTCGGCGATGCGGGACAACGCCCGTGCGCACGGCTTCGGCGAGGTCGTCGCCCCGGTCCGCCCCAGCGCCAAGCACCTGGAACCCCGGACGCCGATGCACGAGTACGCGTTCCGGAAGCGTGCCGACGGACTGCCGCACGACCCGTGGCTACGCGTCCACGTCCGGGCGGGCGGCGTCATCGAGGCGGTGGCGCCGGCGTCCATGACCGTGGCGGCCTCGCTGGAGGAGTGGCGCGACTGGACGGGGCTGCCCTTCGACACGGAAGGCCTTGTCGAGGTGCCCGGTGCGCTGGTGCCGGTGCACTGTGAACCGGGGCGCGGATACGCCGTGTACGTCGAGCCCAATGTGTGGGTGCGGCACACCCTTTGAGCTCGACGTATGGCTGACGTTTCTGTTCCGGCTGATCCGGCCGTTCCGGCTGATGTGAACCGGTCTGTGCTGAGCCGGTCTGTGCGGAGCCGATCCGCGCTGAGCCGATCTGCGTTGACCTGATCTGCGCTGCGGCGAAGAAGAGTGGGGGGTGGTGGAACGTGGGGGGTGAGGGTGGAGACGGGCCGGCCCGCTGCCGTCAGGCGGTCTTCTTCCAGTCCTTGCAGCCCGTGGTCTTGAAGTAGGCGTCGCCGGCGCCGATGGTGACGACCGCGGTACCGGACACGTTGTTGTTGGCGATGATCGAGTCCATGGACTGCGAGGCGTCCTTGGTGCGCTCCCAGTAGCACATGTCGTCGGTGTTGCCGGTGGACTTGTAGGTGCCGGGAGCGATGTCGGCGCCGACTCTGAACATGCCGCCATCGCCCTTCATCTGCGAGGCCGGTGTGCCGGACGCCTTCGCGTCGACGGCCTCCCAGTCCTTGCAGTCGCTGGACGTGAAGAGCTTGTCGCTCGCCTCGATGGTCACGTAACTGGTGCCGCTGACGTTGTCGTTGGCGATGAGGGAGTCCACCTCGCCCGAGGCGTCCTTGGCACGCTCCCAGTAGCACATGCCGTCGGTGTTGCCCGTGGTCCGGTAGGTGCCGGGCTTGACGTCGGTGCCGACCTCGAACTCGCCGTCCCCCTCGAACGCGATCTTCTTCTCGGCCGCCTGCTCGGCCTCGTCGCCCTTGGTGTCGTCCGGCTTGCCGGACTCGCGCTCGGCGGAGGCGGAGCTGTCCTTGCTCTTGTCGCCGGAACCGCCGTCGCTGTTGCCGCCCGCGTTCGCCGACACCGCGCCGATGACGACGATGCCGACCACTGCGCCCAGTGCGATCTTGCCCTTCGTACCCATGACAGTTCCCTCCCCAAGGCGGCTGCCGCCTCTTTTCGGCGGCTGCTCGTTCGATGGGTCAATAACAACAGAGCTTGTGAACCGAGTCAACATGATTCACGGGGATGGTTGTGTACACGCATGTGAAGGGGTGGATCCCGCGTGCGCCGGTATGCTCGGCGTCACAGACGGCGTAGGCGGTGACGCCGCGAACCGGGCGACACCGCGGACCGCGACCGACCGCGGGCCGGGACGACGCCGCAGAGCAGGGCGAGAGGAGTCGGGTGGTGCAGGACAACGCGACAGAGGTGACCGCTGCCGGGATCGCGCGGCTCGCCGGAGTCGGCCGTGCCGCCGTCAGCAACTGGCGCCGCCGCCACGCCGACTTCCCCAAGCCGGTCGGCGGCACCGAGACCAGCCCCTCCTTCGCTCTCGCCGAAGTCGAATCATGGCTCCGTGACCAGGGCAAACTCGCCGAAGTCCCGCTGCGCGAACGCGTCTGGCAGCAGCTCGCCGGACACCCCGACGGCCCGGTCACCGCCCTCGTGCACGCCGGCTGCGCCCTCCTGCTCATCCACGACCGCCCCACCGACTGGCTGGAGCTGAGCGCGGGCTCCGACGAACGCCTCGCCGCCCTCTTGCCCGCCGCGCTCGACCAGGTGATCACCCCCCGTTTCGGCCCGCCCCGCGAGCGCGCTGTGAACACCCCGAACACCCATCCCGGCCCGGCGCGCGCTGTGAACACCCCGAAAACTCATCTCGGCCCCGCGCACGCTGTGAACACCCCCAACACCAACCCCGGCCCACCGCGCGCTGTGAACACCCCGACCGGCCCCGAGCTTCTCCCCTCCGTCCCGCTCCTGCGTGGCGCCGCCGAGCTCGCGGCCGGGCTGGGCGCGCGGCAGACGTACGAGTTCTTGCTCGGGCGGCACCTCGACGCCAACCCGCGCCAGTACACGCTCACCCCGAGCGGGCTCGCCGAACTCATGGCCGAACTCGCCGGACCCGCCCGCACCGTGCTCGACCCGGCGTGCGGCACCGGCGCACTGCTGCGCGCCGTGGCGCCCAAGCCCGATCAGGCGTTGTACGGCCAGGACAGTGCACCCGAACTGGCCGCGCTCTCCGGGCTGCGGCTCGCCCTGCACGCGAACGCCGGTGTCCGCACCGCCGCCGGGGACAGCCTGCGTACGGACGCGTACGGAGACTTCGAGGCCGACGCCGTGCTGTGCCACCCCCCGTTCAACGAACGCAACTGGGGCCACGACGAACTCGCCTACGACGCCCGCTGGGAGTACGGCTTCCCGGCCCGCACCGAGTCCGAACTGGCCTGGGTCCAGCATGCGTTGGCCCACCTCAAGGACGGCGGCAGCGCCGTCGTCCTCATGCCGCCCGCCGCCGCCTCCCGCCGCTCGGGCCGCCGCATCCGCGCCGACCTGTTGCGCCGCGGCGCGCTGCGCGCCGTGATCGCCCTCCCGATCGGGGCGGCACCCCCGTACAACATCCCGCTCCATGTGTGGGTGCTGCGCCGCCCCGAAAAGGCACCGGTGCAGCCCGAGTTGCTGCTCGTCGACACCGGCGCGCTGGCCGCCGAAGGCAGGGGTGGCCTCGACTGGGGGCCCGTGCGCACCGCCGTCCTCGACGTCTGGCGGACCTTCGAGCGCACCGGCACCGCGCAGGAGGAGCCGGGGTTCAGCCGCGCGGTGCCCGTCATCGAACTCCTCGACGACGACGTCGACCTGGCGCCCGCCCGTCATCTGCCGCCGCCCGGCGCGGGGGGCGGCACCGAGGGGCTCGCGACCGTACGTGAGCGGCTCGGCGCGACCCTGCGCCTGACCGCCGGCCTCACGCCCCCCGAGCCCGCGTACGCGCCGTCCGCACGCTGGCCCCTCATCACGGTCGGTGAACTCGTACGCGGGGGCGCACTACTGATGCGTACGGGCGGAAACAACGCCCCCGCGCGCGTGCCCGTACTCACCGACCACGACGTCCACGCCGGAACCGCGCCCTCCGGCAGCCTCCCCGAAACCGACGGGGGCGAGGAAGCGGTACTGGTCGAGACGGGCGATGTCGTCGTCCCGGTACTCGGCGGCGGCTCCACCGCGCGCGTGGTCGACGACCTGACGGCCGGAGCCGTCCTGGGGCGCAACCTCGCCCTCCTGCGCCCCGATCCGGCCGCCCTCGACCCGTGGTTCCTGGCCGGATTCCTGCGCGGCACCGCCAACAACCGCCAGGCCAGCAGCTATGCGTCCACCGCCACCAGGCTCGACGTACGCCGCCTCCAACTGCCCCGGCTGCCGCTCGAGGAACAGCGCACGTACGGCGAACGGTTCCGCGCGCTCGCCGAGTTCGAGGACGCGCTCAGGCGTGCGGGCCGCCTCGGCGAACAGCTGGTGCGCGGCATGTACGACGGTCTGACGGACGGGACGGTCGCGCCCGGCTGAGCCCTCGTCGAGTCTCGCGGGGCGGACGATGTGAGCGTCACGACAACGGTTCGGTACAACCCGGGACCGGTTGTCCTTGTCGGCCTATACGCTCGGACTTCGAACTCGTACGTCCGTCCTCATCAGGTCACCGGGAGCAGTCATGTACGGCCACGGCGCGGCGCCGCCCTCCCGCAGCTCGGGTACGGTCATCACCCTCCGTGTGCTGTTCACCGCTGTCGGGTTCCTCACGTGCGGCCTGCTCGCGTGCGTCCCGCTGTTCCGGGTGGCCATGCTGCGCGGCAAGTGGTTCGACTGGGCGCTGGCCTGGGTGAGTCTGCCCCTGGCGATCGGCGGTCTCGCGGTGATCGGCACGCTGCCCGAGTCGGACCCGAGGACCGATGTCGCGCTGGCCGTCGTGCTGTTGCTGGGCGCGTTCAGCGCCGTGTACTTCCTGTCCGTGGACATCGAGCACCACCGCTCGCGGCCCCCGTTCCCGGGCTACGTGCCGCCGCAGCCGCCCCCGACCGGATACGGCTACCCGCAGCCCGCGTCCCCGTACACCGCCACGCACCCGCAGCCGCCGGTGCAGTCGACTCCCGTTCCCCAGGCTCCCGTTCACCGGGCTCCCGTTCCTCAGACCCCCGTGCCCCAGACCCCCGTGCCCCAGACCCCCGTGCCCCAGACCCCCGTTCCGCCGCCCGCGCCGCCTCAGCGCCCCACGCCCGTCCGGATCGACCAGGTGCGCGCCGAACTCGACGAGCTCAGCGACTACCTGCGCAAGCACGAGGGCAACCACGAGGGCAACCACGAGGACGGCAGATGAGCGTCGCCACAAGGCGCGTGGTCGCCGACCGCTACGAACTTTCCACGCTCATCGGCCAGGGCGGCATGGGCCAGGTGTGGACGGCCTACGACCAGCGACTGGACCGGCGTGTCGCCGTCAAGCTGCTGCGCCCCGACAAGGTCGCGGGCCAGGAGGCCGACGAACTGCGCCGCCGATTCGTGCGCGAGTGCCGCGTCACCGCGCAGGTCGACCACCCCGGCCTGGTCACGGTCCACGACGCGGGCACGCATGACGAGGAGCTGTTCCTCGTCATGCAGTACGTCGACGGGGCCGACCTCTCCGACCACCTCGCCGAACACGACCCCTACCCGTGGCAGTGGGCGGTCGCGGTCGCCGCGCAACTGTGCGCCGTGCTGAGCGCCGTGCACGCCGTCCCGATCGTCCACCGCGACCTGAAACCGCGGAACGTGATGGTCAAGCAGGACGGCACGGTCACCGTCCTCGACCTCGGCGTCGCCTCCGTCATGGACACCGACACCACCCGCCTGACCCACACCGGCTCACCAATCGGCAGCCCCGCCTACATGGCACCCGAACAGGCGATGGGCGGCGCGGTCGGCCCGTACACCGACCTGTACGCACTCGGCGTACTCCTCCATGAACTCCTCAGCGGAGACGTGCCGTTCGCGGGCTCGACCGCCCTCGGTGTGCTGCACCGGCACCTCTACGAGCCGCCGCTCCCGGTGCGTCGGCTGCGCCCCGAGGTACCGCCCGCCCTGGAGGGTCTCGTCCTGCGCCTGCTCTCCAAGGACCCGCAGCACCGGCCGGCGTCCGCGCAGGAGACGTACGAGCAGCTGCTCCCGCTGCTCCCGGCGCGCGGCATGCCCACGGGTGCCCCACTCGACCCCACGCGCCCCTTCCTGCGCCCGCACGCCCCCTGGCCGGACCGCGCGCGCATCCCCGCGTCCCAGCCGCAGGCCGCGCTCGCCGTGGAGAAGGCCGACGTCGTGGGCGCCGTCGACGAGGTCAAGCGACTCCTCGGCGAGGGACGCATCACGCAGGCCGTCGACATCCTCGGCGCGATCCTCCCGGCGGCCGCCGCCGAGCACGGCGCGCACTCTCCCGTCGTACGGACCCTGCGCAAGCAGTACGCGGCCACGCTCATGGACGACGGCCAGTACCGGCGCGCGCTGCCCGAACTGCGCCGTCTCGCCGACGAACGCGCCGCCGAGGCCGGGCAGTCCGACCCGCAGTCCCTGCGCTTCCGCTACGAGGCCGCCCAGTGCCTGGAACAGCTGGGCGAACCCGCCGCCGCGCTCGCGGAGTACCGCGCGCTGCTGCCGTACTACGAGAACCAGTACGTCGCCGGTGACCCCGAACTCTCCCTCGAAGTCCGCCGCCGCATAGGCCACTTGCTCCTCGCCCTCGGCGACCGCGCCGCCGCCCACGACACACTGGCCCGGCTGCTCCACGACGTGGAACGCCTGCGCGGGCCCGGGCATCCGATGGCGACGGAGGTCCGGCGGACGCTGCAGTGGCTGGGGCAGGTGCGCGGCTAGGCCGTGGTTGGTACGCGGCTGGTCCGCGCACAGGTTTTGCTCCCGCTTGGCCGAACCATGTGGTGATCAAGGCACGGGGTTTCCCGAACGCGGATGCGACACCGGATACGTTGCGATCCGTCTCCGTATCGAAGGATCCGTATCGAAGGATCCGCATCGACGGGGACGCAAATTCGGCGCACAACCAGCGCACAAGCCGGCGCGCGATTCAGCGCGCAATCCGGTGTGCACTCGGCGCGCAATCGGAGCTCAACCAGGGGTGGGGTCACGCATGTCCAACCATCGTCAGTCGAAGAAGCGCAGATACGTCACCTGGGCCGCGGCCGGCGCCGCCGTGGTCGCCGGAGCCGGCATCGCCGCGCAGAACTCGATGGCGGCCACCACGTGGCCCGCCCAACGCACGTACACCGGCCGCGCCTTCGACACCTGCGCCGCACCCTCACTCAACGCGATGAAGGCCTGGCACGGCGGACTCTACGGCGCCGCCGCCGTCTACATCGGCGGCAAGAACCGCGGCTGCGCCCAGCCCAACCTCACCGCGTCCTGGGTGAAATCGGTCAGCACGGTCGGCTGGAAACTCATCCCGCTGTACGTCGGCGCCCAGCCGCCCTGCCAGACCGGCTCCAGCCCCGAGAAGATCACCGCCGCCACCGCCGCCTCACTCGGCGCCACCGACGCCGCGGACGCCGTGAGCAAGGCCTCGGCCCTCGGCATGAAGGCCGGCAGCCCCGTCTACCTGGACATGGAGGCGTACGACATCACCAACACGGCCTGCAACAAGGCGGTGCTGACGTACGTACGCGCCTTCGACAAGGCCCTGCGCGCCAAGACCTACCGAAGCGGCTACTACGGCTTCACCAGCTCCAGCGCCAAGGCCATCGCCGCCGCGACCGACCGCACGGACCTGCCGGGCAACATGTGGTACGCCCTGTGGGACAAGCAGAACACCACCACGGCCGACTGGCCGTTCGCCGCCACCCTGTGGACCAACCACAGCCGCGCCCACCAGTACCTGGTGAACAGCAAGGAGACCCGCGGCGGTTACACGATCACCGTGGACCGGGACGCGTGGGACGCGCCGGTGGCGATCACCGGCTGAGGTGAGCCGGAGCGGACTGGAGCGGGCCGGAGGCGGCTGAGGGCGATCTGCCGGTGCGGCGGTGCCTGAACTGCTTGCGAATCGTTGGTCGAATGGGTGGCCGAGAGCTGAGCCACTGCCTAACATCGATCACCGCAAGACTTTGTGCACCGCCGCACAATCTCCTCGGGAGGCTTCCTTGCACCGCCGCCGTCGCACCGCGCTCGTCCTCTCCGCCGCGATCGTCGCCGCGGCCCCCCTGCTCACCGCCTGCGGCAGCGAGGCACATCCCGGTGCCGCGGCCGTCGTCGGCGGGCAGCGCATCACCATCGCGCAGCTGGAGAGCCGCGTGAACGAGGTGCGTACGGCACAGCGCGCCGCCACCACGGACGAGGCCCAGTACGAGCAGGCCGTCTCCAAGACCGCCGGCCTCACCCGCAACACCCTGCACACCATGGTCCTCGACAAGGTTCTGGACGAGGCCGCGGAGACCGCGGGCGTCAGCGTCACCCGCAAGGACACCCAGCAACTGCGGACGTCCCTGGAGCAGCAGGCGGGCGGCGCGAAGGAGCTGGAGGCGGCCTGGCTCACCCAGTACGGGGTGGCGCCCAAGCGTCTCGACGAAAGCCTCCGCACCGAGATCGAGGCCCAGAAGCTCGCCGCCGCGATCGGCGCCGACATGAACACCACCGAGGGCCAGGCCACCTTCTGGAAGGCGATGTCCGAGGCCTCCAAGAAACTGGACGTCGACCTCAACCCGCGCTACGGCGCCTGGGACGTCAAGCAGAGCAGCCGCGTCGACGTGAAGACGCCGTGGCTGCGGGAGGTCACGGCGGCCCAGACGCAGGAGACGGCGTAACGGGCCTTGCCGCGGGCGGGGGCTGTGGATAAACGGTTCGGCCGCGGGGCGCACGGAGCGCGCGGGGCTCGCGGATAGGACCAGGTACTCGCGGACAGGTTGGTGCAGCCGCCCGGCCTGTGGATAACCGCGGGGGCTGTCGGCGCCGTGGGTTACGTTCGATGGGTGAACGCAACCAGCTTCGACGGCGACCCGAACGCGACGACCGGGCCCGACGGCGCCCCGACCGCCACCGGCCTCGGCTCCGACCCGACCGCCACCGGCTCGGACTCCGTCACCTCCGCCCCCGGCCGTATCGTCCTGCTCACCACCAGCCACCGCGTCGCCCCCGGCCTGCTGTCCTGGCCCGCCTGGCAGGCCCTGCGCGGCGCCGACCAGGTCCTGTGCGCGGACGGCACGCACCCCCAGCTGCCCTACCTCCGCGAGGCGGGCATCACCGTCGACGAGACCGCCCCCAACGCCCAGGAACTGGTCGACGCCTGCGCCGGCGGCCGCACCGTGGTCGTCGTCGCCACCGGAGAGGGCGAGCCGCGGCTCACCGACGGCCTGGCCCGGCTCGCGGGCTCCGGCCGCATACAGATGCCCGACCTGGAACTGCTGCCCGCCTCGTACGACCTCCCGGGCGCCCGCCTCCTCGACCTCGTCCAGGTCATGGACCGCATCCGCCTCGAATGCCCCTGGTCCTCCCAGCAGACCCACAAGGGCCTGGCGAAGTACGGCATCGAGGAGGCGTACGAGCTGGTCGAGGCGATCGAGGAGGGCGACCGGGACGAGCTGCGGGAAGAGCTCGGCGACGTCCTGCTCCAGGTCGTCTTCCACGCCCGCATCGCCGAGGAGGGCGGTCCGGAGGACGACGACGCCCCCTTCTCCATCGACGACGTCGCCGGCGGCATCGTCACCAAGCTGATCCACCGCCACCCGCACGTCTTCGGCGACGAGACCGCCACGACCCCCGAGGAGGTCAAGGAGCACTGGCTGCGCACCAAGGCCGAGGAGAAGCAGCGCACCTCCGTGACAGAGGGAATCCCCCTCGGCCAGCCGGGCCTGGCCCTGGCGGCGAAGCTGGCATCCCGGGTGCGTACGGCAGGCCTCGACGTCGAGCTTCCCCGAGGCGAGGGCGTCGGCTACGAACTGCTGGCCATAGCGACGCGCGCCGAGGCCGAGGGAGTGGACCCGGAAGCGGCGCTACGAGCGGCGGCACGGGCGTACCGGGACGCGATCCGCGCGACGGAACGACCTGCGGAGGGCTGAGGGCTGGCGTCGGGGGGCTTGCGGAGGGACGTGAGCGGGAGCCGGGCGACCCGCGGAGGAATGAGAGCCCGGCGTCGGGGAGCCAGCACAGGGACGCGAGCCGGAGCCGAGCGGCACGCAGACGCATGAGAACCCGGCGTCGGCGTCACGCGCCCGGCGCGCGGCTCGACGGGTTGTGCCAGTTCGGCTGCGGACGGTCGAGCAGCCACTCCGCCGTGCCCAGCGGCCGGGTCAGGCCCTCACCGGTCGGCGCCAGGAGATCGTGGAAGATCCGCTCGGCCGGAGCACCCAGCGCCGGAAGCTCGCCGCTGATCTCGTCGACGAGCTTGGGCGGACCGGCCAGATAGACGTCACTCCGCTCCCAGCCCGCGCGGTTGCCCAGCGCGGTCAGCAGCCGCTCGGTCGCCTGAGCCTTGGGCCGACCGGGCGCGGGAGTGATGAACGTGACCGAAAGCAGAGGCAGTCGGGCCTGAAGCCGTTCGACGGCGGACCGGTCGTACAGATAGGAGATGTCACGGGCGACGAGAAAGAGCCGGGCCTCGTGCGAGTCGCCGAGCTGCTGCAGAAGCGCCTTGACGGGCGCCCACCCCGTACCCGCCGCGATGAACGTCAGCGACCGCTCCCCGGGCGTCCGCAGGGTCAGCCCACCACCGGGTGCGCCGAGCCGAAGGACGTCCCCCTCCCGCGTCTGCCGGACCAGCGCCGTGGAGAGCACCCCGCCCTCGACCCGGCTGATGTGCAGGTCGAGGGTGTGGTCGACGCGGGGCGCGTTGCCCAGCGAGTACGGCCGCCAAATGCCCGGCAGATGCGGGGCGTTGACACTCACGTACTGACCGGGGGAGTACCGCAGCCGCCGGTCGGGCCGCAGGGTCAGCACGACGAGATCGTCACCGTGCCGCGTCCGGGCCACCACTTCGGCGTCCCACCAGGGCGGCTCACCCTCCTGCTGCGCCTCCCACGCGCCCTGGAGCATCACATTCGCGATCGCCCCGTACGCCTCGGCCCACGCCTTCTCGACCTCCGCGTTCCACGCCGACCCCGCGACGACGGTGAACGCGGCGATCAGACTCGCCCCCACGGCGGCGTAGTGATCCGGCTCCGCCAGATACTTCCGGTGATCCCGCCCCAGCTCCCGCAGATACTCCGGCAGCGCCGGATCCCCCAACCGCTCCATCACATACGTCAGCGCCGCGAACAACCGATCCCGCTGCCGCTCCATGTCCTCGGGGAAGTCCAGCGGAAACAGCGCGCGCACCTCCGGGTTGTGCCGGAACAGGTGCGAGTAGAAGTACTTGACCGCGAACTCGGCCCGTCTCTCGACGACCGCGAAGCTGGATCTGAGTATTTCGGGGTCCACTTCGCGAATGTAGGGACCTGCCGAGCCGCGGAGTCAAACAGCAGATGATTTGCGGACAGCCTGGGGTGAAGAGGATGAGAGGCGGAGAGGGGCTCGCTGGGAACGACTCAGAGACCGTGTCGTGCTGGTCTTCGATCGTGCCGGGAGTCCGGCAAGGACTCTGCTGCCGTCAACCACTCACTTCCGGCAGAACATCCGAAACGGTCGTCCAGGCCGGCTCAGTTCTGTTGGTCCGCCCACGCGTTGAACACGGTGTTGCGGCACAGCTGTTCGGCGCACCACCGGAAGTGCCCGTCGCTGTCGTCCAGGCCGAAGAGGTCGTAGGTGGTGAGGGCGTATGCGGCCTGGTAGACCGTGAGGGCGGCGGGTGCGTAGCCGAGCTCCCGTGCGAAGAACCGGGTGAGTTGTGCAGTGTGCTCCTGGGCGTACGGGCCGTACATGTCCCAGACGGCTGCGGTGACGGCCGCCTCGAAGGCCGGGTCACCCGCGGTCGTATAGAAGCCGAAGTCGAGTACGGCGACGGGGCGTCCGGCAGCGTCGGTGTGGATGTTGGGCGGGACGAGGTCACCGTGGATCGCTGTGACCGGACCATCGGGAAGCGACCCCAGCGCGTTCACCGTACGGTCGACTCCCGCGTCGAAGTCCGGTACACGGATAGCGAGGGCAGCGCCGTGTCGGGCCGCGGCCCGAACGACCAGGGCCCCGAGTGCGCCTTGGAAGCGGTCGTGGCCCTGCCACAGCGGACGGTCGTCGCCTTGGACGGTCAACTGGCGCATCGCGGCTGTGCCCGGTACCGAAGCGAGGCCACGCAGGACGGCAAGCAGCGTGTTCCTGTGGTGGACAGGCAGCGCGCGCTCGTAGTCCTCGTGCGCGGAGTCGCCCCGCATCGGGACACCAGGCAGTTCGCGCTCATACGTCACCACGACGCCCTCGTGTTCCTGGACCTCGAAGATCTCCGGGGTGGCGAACGGCAGTCGGTGTCGTGCAATGTCCCCGTACACCTCACGGGCGAGTTTGGCCGGCGGTCGACCGGTCCACACCTTGGCGACCCGGCCGTCCCCCAGCCTGTAGACGACGCCCTCGACGCCGGCGCCGATGCGGCGGGCCCCAGGGTGTCCGCAGTCCGCGAAATATCTGGCCCACCGGTCGGAGGCGGGGGGCGCTTCGGAGTTCGGGGGGATCTCCATCCGCGCATTAGATCAGCAGCTGTACCGGCCCAACCAGGCTTTTTCGAGCGGCGCCGCATCCTGGCACGCAGGCTCATTTCTGAAACATGCCCTACGTCAGGTCGCCGTGAACTCCACCGGAAGGTTCCGCAGCCCGCGCATGATCAAGCCGCCCCGCCAGCGCAAGTCCGCGGGATCAGCCGCGAGTTGAAGGTCGGGTAGGCGGCGCAGCAGGGTGGCCAGCGCGGTGTGGCCTTCGAGTCGGGCGAGCGGGGCGCCGATGCAGTAGTGGATGCCATGTCCGTAGCCGAGGTGCTGGTTGTCCCGGCGGGAGAGGTCGAGTGTGTCCGGCTCGTCGAAACGGGCGGGATCACGGTCGGCAGCGGCGAGGACCACGAGCACGGGGTCACCGGAAGCGATTCGCTGTCCGCCGATTGCGAGTGGTTCGGTTGCGTAGCGCCAGGTGGCCAGTTCGACAGGGCCGTCGTAGCGGAGGAGTTCCTCGATGCCGGTGTCGAGTAGCTCTCGTTCGCCACGCTCGATCGACTTCTGTAGTTGCGCCTGCTGCTTCGGGTTGCGCAGCAGCGCGTACGTGCCGTTGCCGATGAGGTTAATGGTCGTTTCAAAACCGGCGAACAGCAGTACGAAACACATGGCTGCGGCCTCATTCTCGGTGAGGTGCTCGCCGTGGTCAGAGGCGCGGATGAGCCCGGAGATGAGGTCTTCTCCAGGGCCGGGGGTGTCCGGGAGCGCCTCCCGTTTGCGGTGGATCAGCTCGGCGAGATAGCCGCGCATCTTCTTCACGGACCGCGCGACACCGCCCCTGGGTCCTCCCCCGTGCCGGATCATCATCCCCGCCCAGTCGCGGAAGTCGTCCTGGTCCTCGCGGGGGACGCCGAGCAGGTCGCAGATGGCGTAGATGGGGAGAGGGAACGCGAACTCGTGGATGAGGTCAGCGCTTCCGGTATGCGCAAACTCATCGATGAGCTGGTCGGTCAACTCTTGGACCCTGGGCGCAAACTCGGCCACCCGGCGGGGTGTGAACGCCTTGGAGACGAGCCGGCGGAGCCGCGTGTGGTCCGGCGGGTCGATGTTGAGCAGATGGGTCATGAGGTTGGCGCTGCGCTCGCCGGGGATGCCCGTCTTGCTCTTGCCTTGGGCGTCTTCGGAATGGTGCACGGGATTCTTGGAGAGTCGCTGGTCGGCGAGCGCCTGCTTGGCGTCTGCGTACCGGGTGACCAGCCAGGCCTCCACCCCACTGGGGAGTGTGGTGCGGTGTACGGGCGAATGTTCGCGGAGCCACGCGTAGGCCGGGTAGGGGTCGGTGGCGAACTCCCAGGTGAAGAGTTCGGGTTCGATATGGGGGGCGTTCACGGGGTGACGGTACCGGGAGCCGTGTTGCCCGGGTGAGATCGCCGAATTGTGCAATTCCCCTTCAACTGCACAGAGTGACGGGTAAAGTTCCCCAAAACGGCACCGGCCCCAGAGCGCTTGCGACAGCGCAAAGGAGCCGGAACCTTCCCGGCGGTGAGCCAACACCCCGGGGACGGAACAGTCTCGGAGGACTGAACATGCCCATTGTGGCACGCCCATGCCTTGCTGCCCCGGCATCCGTAGTCGTCGCCAAGTACGCGCGCGTCTCGACTCTCGACCAGCTCGACGGCTTCGGACTTGAAGACCAGGACGCGATCTCCAACGGATGGCTTGACCGACAGCCCGGTGTCACCGTCTACGACTCCTATGTCGACGAAGCCGTGTCCGGGTCCCTGGAAAACCGCCCTGAGATGGACCGTCTCGTCGTCGACGCACACCAACAGCGCTTCAACCGCATCCTGGTCCCCAAGGTCGACCGCATCGGGCGCACAGCCCGGGCCGCATACCAGTGGGCTTGGAACATGGCTGACATCGGCATCCACTTCATCTCGGTCACCGAAGGCATCGACACCAGTACTGAAGCGGGCTGGCAGCAGTTCATGCAGTACGTCACCTTCTCCGAGATGGAGTGGCGACGGATCAAGGAGCGGACCTTCGCCGGCCGAGAGCTGAAGATCAGCTACGGCGGCTGGCCCGGGGGTCCGGCCCCCTATGGCTACAGGATCGAGAAGGACACCAAGGAAGTCGGGGGACGCCGTAAACGCTTCTCCCTCCTCGTCACGGACGCCCACGAATCCATGGTCCTCGCAGCCGCCGCGGAACTCATCGTCGACCAGGGCATGACCCTCACCGGGGCTTGTGAAGAACTCAACGCCCGCAAGCTCTTCACCCGCAGCAGTGTTCCTTGGAGCGTCGCCAACCTCCGCAACCGTCTCTACAGCGAGACCATTCACGATGGCTACGTGGTCTACCGCAAGACCAACCGCGGTAGTGGGAAGAACTCCACCCTGCGCTGCGACGACGGCACTCCCGTCCACGGTGAGCAGGTCAAAATCGGTGTCCCGCCGATTCTCTCCGGGGAACGGGCCACGCAGCTCATGGCCGCCCTGAAGAAGCTCGGCTTTCAGAACGGCAGGCGAGGGGATCGCGTCTACCCACTCACAGGACGGATTCACGGCACGTGCGGCGAGGTGTACACAGGAGTCAGCGGGGACACCGGTCGGTCGTACCGTTGCAAGGGAGTTCTCAACCACCCTTCCTGCCGCGAGCCTTACGTCGGGGCCGATGACATCGAAGACGTCGTCTGGAAGGAACTGGCTAGGCTCCTCGAAGCCGACGGCCGTCTGCTGGACCTGGTTGCCGCACGGGTCGACTGCCTCCCGGGAGACAAGGAGAGGTACGAGAAGCGCGTCGCCGAGTTCACGGCCAGAATCGCCGAACAGGAGCACCTGATCGAGGTGCGCATCCCCGAGTACGTTCGTGCCGGCGTCGACCCGGCAGTACTCAAAGCCTCCATCGCGGCGCTTCAGACCGAACTGGCGGAATTCCGGAAGCAGCGCAGTTTCGCCCTGCAATGGCTGGAGGCGTACACCGAGCAGGACCAGCGGGCGCACAGCCTCGTCGATCTCGCGACCAACGCTGAGGAACGGCTGAAGAACCTGACGCTGGAGGAGCGCAAGGAAGTCGTCGAGATGCTCAACCTCAAGATCGTCCCTGGCGACATGACCAACCTTCGCAAGCCCGGCGTACGGTGTGCTGTCAGCGAGTGGCACTGGGCGACCGGCACGAAGGTGCCGCCGGACCCCGACGACAAGCAGTGGGAGAACGTGCTGCATGTACTGCGGCCGTACTTCACCAAGCGTCACTTCACGAGCAAATACGACATCCGCGTTCAGTTCCGGGGGATGCTTCACCGGCTTCGGCAGGGCCTTTCGTGGGTCGGCATGCCCCTTACTTGGGGACCCGTCGACCCGATTCGCGAGCGCCAGCTTTCCTGGTGGCAAAAAGGCGCATGGCCGGAAGTCATGACGACCTTGGACGCCGACACCACCGGAGTCGACGCCTACAAGCGACCGTTTTTGCCGCAACTCACAGTGACATGCGGGCCTGGAGCCGGGCTGTTCGCAGAGTTCGGGAGCAAAACCCCCTAGGGATTCACAGAGGCAGCGACGGTCTGGCCGCATCGAGGGCCAGACCGCGCTCGCCACCCGCCTCCCCGACCTCCAACTCGCGGGAGATTCCGCCGATTTGCGATGGCGTGGTGGGCTCATTATGCGTGGATTGCGCACACTTCCAGTGGAGTTCACGCCTCCGCTCCAGTTGTCCGCCGGGCGGTCGTAAGGCACTTCGGGGGCGCGAAAAACTGACGGTCCCTCAACATTGTGATCTTCACGTGATCTACGCTGCATCGACTTGTGACAAGCGTTCGAGTGCCGATACGTTCGATCACCGGCGCGGATCATCCGTCGCTGACGTCTCCGTACGTCGCTTTAGTCACTTGCTGTCACGTGAAAGGCTTCCGCATGCTCTCCGGGAACGGCCGCCATCGTCGCCCCCGTCAGGCTCCCGCTCTCATCGTCGCGGCAGGAGTGACCGGATCGGCCATCGCGATCCCGTTGCTCGGTGCCACGAGTGCGAGCGCGGCCGACGTCACCACCTGGGACCGTGTCGCGGAGTGCGAGACGGGCGCCGCCTGGAGCGACAACTCCGGTGACGGGTACTACGGCGGGCTGCACGTGACCCAGTGGGACTGGGAGAACTACGGCGGCCTCAAGTACGCCCCGAGCGCCGACCAGGCCAGCCGCTCGCAGCAGATAGCCGTCGCCGAGAAGATCCTCGACGGCCGGGGGCTCGTCGCCTGGCCCACCTGTGGACCCCTCTCCGGGCTCAGCAAGGACTCCGCCTCGGTGGAGGTCGACACGGGTGTGTCCGACGACTCGTCATCCGACACGTCCACTTCGGACTCCTCGGACTCTTCGGAATCAACCGACTCATCTGGTTCGACCGACTTGTCCGCATCGTCCACCCCCTCGCCGTCCGCTTCGTCCTCGTCCGGCACTTCGACCAAATCCGATACTTCGGATGAGGGTGCGGGTGCGGACTCGAACGGATCAAACAGTGACGACTCGGACAAGTCCACCCAGGAGGACGGCTCTTCGAGTACGTCCGACAGCGCGACGACCGGCGCCGGGCGGCACCGTGGTGACACCGCCACCGAGGGTGCGACCGACAGTCGTACGGACAGCACGTCCGGGCGGCACGCCTCGCGTGAATCCGACGCGGCCCGCGATGTCGTCGACGGCTCGTACGTCGTCCGCGCCGGAGACAGCCTCTCGGTCATCGCCGACGCCCTTGGCCTCGAAGGCGGATGGACCGAGCTGTACGCCGAGAACGAGGAGACGGTCGGCACCGACGCGAACCTCATCCTCCCCGGTCAGAGCCTTGCAGTTGATGTCGAACCGGGCGAAAAGTAGCGGGAGTTCACGTCATGGTTCGCCATGGAATGTCCGGTTTGGCGAGAATGAGAGATGGATCTCAGACCCCCTGATCGTCTTTGAAATTCCGCCGATCGCCTGCCTACGGTCGTGACCGCTCGCCACAGCGGGCCCCGACGGACGCAACGCCGAATCCTGCCAGCGGCCGTACGGGAACAGTCGTCGCGTCAAGCGCCGTAGGCAGGAGCGGGGGACCCAAGGTAAGTGCCGCGCCCGGTAGTTGACCGGGAGTGGCTTGGGGTGAAGCCGTGTGCCGAAAGGTGCGCGACCGGGCACTCACCCGCCCGAACCCGACAGCTCACCTCGCAGGCGTCGGTGAGGGGATCACTTCATGCTGCGTTCGTGCAAGGGCAAGCACCGTCGCCCGTCCAAGGTCACCCGCATTGCCACGCTCGCCGGGGTGACCGGCGTAGCCGTCGCCGCCCCGCTCATGGCGTCCGGCACCGCCTCCGCCGCCACCACCTCCGAGTGGGACACCGTCGCCCAGTGCGAGTCCGGCGGCAACTGGGCCATCAACACCGGCAACGGTTACTACGGCGGTCTGCAGTTCTCCTCCTCCACCTGGTCCGCGTACGGTGGCAGCGCTTACGCCGCCACCGCCGACCAGGCCTCCAAGTCCCAGCAGATAACCGTCGCCGAGAAGGTCCTCGCCGCGCAGGGCAAGGGCGCCTGGCCGTCCTGCGGCACGGGCCTGTCGAGCGCCGCGTACGACGGTGGCACGAGCGACTCCTCGTCGTCCTCGTCCTCCTCCTCGTCGAGCAGCGAGCAGAGCACCACTCCTTCGCAGCAGTCGAGCACGCCCACCGCCACGACCAAGGCCGCTGCGACGAAGACCGTCGACACCCCGACCGGCAAGAAGGTCAAGAAGGGTGACGGCGAGTACAAGGTGAAGAAGAACGACACCCTCAGCTCCATCGCCGAGGCGAAGAACGTCAAGGGTGGCTGGCAGCAGCTGTTCAAGCTGAACAAGGACATCATCGACGACGCGGACTTCATCTACCCGGGTCAGCAGCTGCACCTCAGCTGAAGCGCGAAGCCTCAAGACTGAGGAGCCATGGTTGTCGGCCCACGGCGGTCGGCTGACAACAGGCTCGCAGCTGAACCACAGCTCTCTCCTATACGTGGTCTCCATACTGAAGGCCTCGTGTGGGTCACCCCCGTCCCCACGGGCTCCCCGCTCCGGTGCGTGTTCCCCCGTACGCACCGGGGCGGGGTTTTTCATTCCCTTTTTGTTCCGATCTGGAACAATGTTTACCCTGAGTTCTGCCCAAGGGATGGTCGACCGGCTGGCCGATCCCTCCGAGCCGGTTAGGCTCATCCCGCAGGGGTCTAAAAGGCCCCCGCGTACCCGCGTCACATCCCAGAAGGAGATGCTCGTGCCGTCCATCGACGTCGTCGTAGCCCGGGAAATCCTCGACTCGCGAGGGAACCCCACCGTCGAGGTCGAGGTCGGCCTCGACGACGGCAGCACGGGTCGTGCCGCCGTTCCGTCCGGCGCCTCCACGGGTGCCTTCGAAGCCATCGAGCTGCGCGACGGTGACCCCAACCGCTACGGCGGCAAGGGTGTGGAGAAGGCCGTCCTCGCCGTCATCGAGCAGATCGGCCCGGAGCTCGTCGGCTACGACGCCACCGAGCAGCGCCTGATCGACCAGGCGATGTTCGACCTGGACGCCACCGACAACAAGGGCTCGCTCGGCGCCAACGCCATCCTCGGCGTCTCCCTCGCCGTCGCGCACGCCGCCTCCGAGGCCAGCGACCTCCCCCTCTTCCGCTACCTCGGCGGCCCGAACGCGCACCTGCTGCCCGTTCCGATGATGAACATCCTCAACGGCGGCTCGCACGCGGACTCCAACGTCGACATCCAGGAGTTCATGATCGCCCCGATCGGCGCGGAGTCCTTCTCCGAAGCGCTGCGCTGGGGCGCCGAGGTCTACCACACCCTCAAGAAGGTGCTGAAGACCAAGGGCCTGTCCACCGGCCTCGGCGACGAGGGCGGCTTCGCCCCGAACCTGGAGTCCAACCGCGCCGCGCTCGACCTCATCATCGAGGCCATCAAGCAGGCCGGTTACATCCCCGGCGAGCAGATCGGGCTCGCGCTCGACGTCGCCGCGTCCGAGTTCTACAAGGACGGCAAGTACGAGTTCGAGGGCAAGTCCCGCTCGGCCGCCGAGATGACCGAGTACTACGAGGAGCTCGTCTCCGCGTACCCGCTGGTCTCCATCGAGGACCCGCTGTACGAGGACGACTGGGCCGGCTGGAAGGTCATCACCGACAAGCTGGGCGACAAGGTCCAGATCGTCGGCGACGACCTCTTCGTCACCAACCCCGAGCGCCTGGCCCGCGGCATCGAGGAGGGCTCCGCGAACGCCCTGCTCGTCAAGGTCAACCAGATCGGCTCGCTGACCGAGACCCTGGACGCCGTCGAGATGGCCCAGCGCAACGGCTTCAAGTGCATGATGTCCCACCGCTCCGGCGAGACCGAGGACGTCACCATCGCCGACCTCGCCGTCGCGGTGAACTGCGGTCAGATCAAGACCGGCGCCCCGGCCCGCTCGGACCGCGTCGCCAAGTACAACCAGCTGCTGCGCATCGAGGAGATCCTCGACGACGCCGCGGTGTACGCCGGTCGCAGCGCCTTCCCCCGTTTCAAGGGCTGACCCTCCGGGTCAAGTAGGAAGCGTCGTACGTACGTCCCCGTACTCGGTCCCGTACCGTGTGCGGGGACGTACGCACGTGACGGGTTTGTACCGGGGAGGCGGGACTCATGGCCGTGAAGGACCGGGACCGGTTCTCCACCGCGACCAGGCTGAAGCTGCTCGGCGAGCAGACGGCGGCCCGGGTCTACCGCTCCCAGACCAAGCGGCAGGCGCGCCGCTCGCGGCTCACCGGGCGGGCGGCGCTCCTCGCCCTCGTCCTCTGTTCGCTGGTCGTGGCCCTCGCGTACCCGATAAGGCAGTACGTGTCCCAGCGCGCCGAGGTCGCCGACCTGCAGCAGCAGCGCGAGGAGGCCCGTGCGCGTGTCGAGCAGCTGCGTGACCTCAAGGCTCGCTGGCAGGACGACGCGTACGCGGAGCAGCAGATCCGGGACCGGCTGCACTATGTGATGCCGGGGGAGACCGGGTACATCGTGATCGACCCGGACGCGGCGAAGCAGTCCCGCGCCGGCCAGGGGGCGGCCGACCGTCCCTGGTACGCCAACGT
Source organism: Streptomyces sp. NBC_00038 (assembly GCF_026343635.1). Taxonomy (NCBI): domain Bacteria; kingdom Bacillati; phylum Actinomycetota; class Actinomycetes; order Kitasatosporales; family Streptomycetaceae; genus Streptomyces; species Streptomyces sp. NBC_00038. The sequence goes on along the minus strand of NZ_JAPELQ010000001.1, from coordinate 4,401,056 downwards.
CTGGGACGGTGTGGACAAGGCCGACCGTTCCGACGAATGACAGTTGACAGATATTGAAATCTGTCATCTGTCATTCGATATCTGATAGCTGACCACGGAAAGACAGCACCCAGGCATGCAAACGCCCCCGCCGACCACCCCCTACACCGAGCCGACCGACGCGGACGTCGAGGCCTTCAAGCAGCAGCTGGGGCGACCGCCGCGCGGGTTGCGCGCGATCGCGCACCGTTGTCCCTGCGGTCAGCCGGACGTGGTGGAGACGGCGCCCCGCCTTCCCGACGGGACGCCGTTCCCGACGACGTACTACCTGACGTGTCCGCGTGCCGCTTCCGCGATCGGCACGCTGGAGGCCAACGGGGTCATGAAGGAGATGACGGACCGTCTGGCGAGCGATCCGGAGCTGGCCGCCGCGTATCGCGCCGCTCACGAGGATTACATCGCGCGGCGTGACTCCATCGAGGTCCTGGAGGGCTTTCCCAGCGCGGGTGGCATGCCGGACCGGGTGAAGTGCCTCCATGTGCTGGTGGGTCATTCCCTGGCGGCGGGTCCGGGCGTGAACCCGCTGGGCGACGAGGCCATCGGGATGCTGCCGGAGTGGTGGCGCAAGGGGCCCTGCGTGACGTCGTCGGATGACGACACCCGGCAGCTCGGCGCCGAGGCGGCCCCCGCCGCCGAGGAGGCCGCCAAGTGACCCGTGTCGCCGCCGTCGACTGCGGTACGAACTCGATCCGGCTGCTCGTGGCGGACGCGGACCCGGAGACGGGTGAACTCGTCGACCTGGACCGCCGTATGACGATCGTGCGGCTCGGTCAGGGTGTCGACCGGACCGGGCGGCTCGCCCCGGAGGCGCTGGAGCGGACCTTCGCCGCCTGCCGTGAGTACGCGGCGATCATCAAGGAGCACGGGGCGGAGAGACTGCGGTTCGTGGCGACCTCCGCGTCCCGTGACGCCGAGAACCGGGACGAGTTCGTGCGCGGGGTGCTGGACATCCTGGGTGTCGAGCCGGAGGTGATCACCGGTGACCAGGAGGCGGAGTTCTCCTTCACGGGTGCGACCAAGGAGCTGACGGGCCGGGACGACCTTGCCAAGCCGTACCTGGTGGTGGACATCGGCGGCGGGTCCACGGAGTTCGTGGTGGGCGAGGACCATGTGCGTGCCGCGCGCTCCGTCGACATCGGCTGCGTGCGGATGACCGAGCGGCACCTCGTGCACGAGGGCAAGGTCAGTGACCCGCCGGCGTCCGCCGAGGTCGAGGCGATCCGCGCCGACATCGGAGCGGCCCTGGACCTCGCGGAGCAGACGGTGCCGTTGCGGGAGGCGCGCACGCTGGTCGGGCTTGCGGGCTCGGTCACCACGGTCTCGGCGATCGCGCAGAACCTTCCCGAGTACGACTCGGTCGCCATCCACCACTCCCGGGTCCCGTACGAGCGCGTCCGTGAGATCACCGAGTCGCTGGTGAGCTCGACGCATGCCGAACGGGCCGCGATCCCGTCGATGCACCCTGGCCGTGTCGACGTCATCGCGGCCGGTGCCCTGGTGCTTCTTTCGGTGATGGAGCGGATCGGCGCGACGGAGGTCGTGGTGAGCGAGCACGACATCCTCGACGGGATCGCCTGGTCGATCGCGTAGTGGTGGCTCGCCTCGCCGGGCGCCTCTCCTGAGCAGGTCGGACAACGTATGAGCGCGCTTCAGGGCCCTGGAAAACCTCTCGGCGACGCGCCGTCGGAAAAGTTCGTGAAGTTCTTCACAAGGAAAAAGGCCCTGTTGGGCGAGGTTTTCTTCCCCAGGGCCCTTCCGGGGGGCTCAGCAGGCCGGGAAGGGTGCTCACCGGAGCGTTCGGGGAGTGTTTCGGCCGTGTGAAACGGGGGTCGGCCCGGTCGGTTCGGAGGGCCTTCGCGGGGCCTCCGTGGACACGGAGTGGCAGCTCACGCGGTGTTGACAACGGTCCGCGTTACACGGTGGTTCCCCTCCGGCGCCATGACCTGGGTCACGTGGGCGGCGGAGTGTAGCAGAGGGTCCACCCATGCTTGTGAAGGGGCTCACGAGCGACCCCCCTGGGGCAGGTGGATACTCGATGGCATGAGCACCACGGAGCGTCCCAGGATCCTCGTAGTAGGCGGTGGGTACGTAGGCCTGTACGCAGCTCGGCGCATTCTCAAGAAGATGCGCTACGGAGAGGCGACCGTCACGGTTGTCGACCCCCGGTCGTACATGACCTACCAGCCCTTCCTCCCCGAAGCCGCCGCCGGCAGCATCTCCCCGCGGCATGTCGTCGTCCCGTTGCGACGCGTGCTGCCCAAGGCGGAGGTCCTCACCGGTCGGGTCACCACCATCGATCAGGACCGCAAGGTCGCGACGATCGCCCCCCTCGTGGGTGAGGCGTACGAGCTGCCTTTCGACTACCTCGTCGTCGCGATGGGCGCGGTCTCGCGCACCTTCCCGATCCCCGGCCTCGCCGAGCAGGGCATCGGTATGAAGGGCATCGAGGAGGCCATCGGCCTGCGCAACCACGTTCTCGAGCAGCTCGACAAGGCTGACTCCACGACCGATGAAGAGGTCCGGCGCAAGGCGCTGACGTTCGTCTTCGTCGGCGGTGGCTTCGCGGGCGCGGAGACCATCGGTGAGGTCGAGGACATGGCCCGCGACGCGTCGAAGTACTACACCAACGTGTCCCGCGAGGACATGCGGTTCGTCCTCGTCGACGCGGCGGACAAGATCCTTCCCGAGGTCGGCCCCAAGCTCGGCCTGTACGGCAAGGAGCACCTGGAGAGCCGCGGTGTGGAGATCTACCTCTCCACCTCCATGGACTCGTGCGTCGACGGTCACGTCGTGCTCAAGAACGGCCTCGAGGTCGACTCCAACACGATCGTCTGGACGGCCGGCGTCAAGCCGAACCCCGTTCTCTCCCGCTTCGGTCTGCCGCTCGGCCCGCGTGGTCACGTGGACACGCAGACCACGCTGCAGGTGCAGGGCACGGACTACATCTGGGCCGCGGGCGACAACGCCCAGGTTCCGGACGCCGCCGCCCGCAAGGCCGGTGTCGAGAACGCCTGGTGCCCGCCGAACGCCCAGCACGCGCTGCGTCAGGCGAAGGTCCTCGGCGACAACGTGATCTCCGGTATGCGGGGCTTCCCGCAGAAGGAGTACTCGCACGCCAACAAGGGTGCGGTGGCCGGGCTCGGCCTCCACAAGGGCGTCGCGATGATCGTCATGGGCAAGATGAAGATCAAGGTCAAGGGCCGTCTCGCCTGGTACATGCACCGTGGCTACCACGGCATGGCGATGCCGACCTGGAACCGGAAGATCCGCGTCTTCGCGGACTGGACGCTGGCGATGTTCCTCAAGCGTGAGGTCGTCTCGCTCGGTGCCATGGAGACTCCTCGCGAGGAGTTCTACGAGGCCGCCAAGCCCGCGCCCGCCCCGGCGGCCGCTGCCGCTCCCGCTGCGCCCGCCAAGACCGAGGAGAAGGCCAAGGCCTCCTGACCTCCGGTCACTGAACGTCCCGAACGCCCCGAAGGGGCCTCCCGCCATCCGTGGTGCGGGGGGCCCCTTCGGCGTTCCCGTGGGCATTTCTGTGGGCATTTCTGTGGCGTCAGAGGCATCACCAAAAACATGGCCCATGCACGTATTTTGCGAAGCCGTAACGCGGAAGGGGGACTGCGCGAAGACCATGTTGGTGTTTACGTGAGTGTTGGAGCGTTCGGGAGTGTCGTCACGGAGGTGTGCGCCATGCAGGACGCCGCGCTGCGGCTGAAGAGCCTTGTCGAACAGTTGCTGGGAGCCCCGCTCCCGCTGCGCATCCGCGCCTGGGACGGCTCGGAGGCAGGGCCGCCCGGCGGCCCCGTGCTCGTCGTACGGAACCGGCGGGCCGTGCGCCGGCTGCTGTGGAAGCCGGGAGAGTTGGGCCTCGCGAGGGCATGGGTCGCCGGAGACCTAGGGGTGGAGGGCGACCTGTACACCGCCCTCGACCTGATGTCCGGGCTCCTGTGGGAGCGGGGAGAGGGCGCGAGGGGCGTCGGGGAGGCACTGCGGGACCCCGAGGTGCGCGCCGCCCTGCGCGGCCTGGTGAAGCTGGCCGGGCCGCTGCCGCCCGCCCCGCCCGCCGAGGAGGTGCGCAGACGCCGCCACCTGCACACCAAGCGCAGCGACAGGCGGGCCATCAGCCACCACTACGACGTGGGGAACGACTTCTACGAGATCGTCCTCGGCCCGTCGATGGTCTACTCGTGCGCTTACTGGGAGGACGATGGAACTCTCGAGGACGCACAGCGCGACAAGCTCGAACTCATCGCCCGCAAGCTGGACCTGAAGGCGGGGCAACGGCTTCTCGACGTCGGGTGCGGCTGGGGTTCCATGGCCATCCACGCGGCCCGTGAGCACGGCGTGAGCGTGGTCGGTGTGACGCTGTCGCAGGAGCAGGCCGCGTACGCCCGTAAGCGGGTCGCGGACGAGGGGCTCACCGACCGGGTGGAGATCCGGGTGCAGGACTACCGGGATGTCGCGGACGGGCCGTACGACGCCATCTCTTCGATCGGGATGGCCGAACACGTGGGCGCCGAACGGTACTTGGAGTACGCCGAGGTGCTGGGCCGGCTGCTGAGGCCCGGCGGCCGGCTGCTCAACCACCAGATCGCGCGCCCGCCGCGGCGGGACGAATCGGCTTACTCCGTCGACGAGTTCATCGACGCGTACGTCTTCCCGGACGGCGAACTCGCCCCCGTCGGCACCACGGTGACCCAGCTGGAGAGGGCCGGCTTCGAGGTCCGCGACGTGGAGTCGATCCGCGAGCACTACGCCCTCACCCTGCGCCGCTGGGTCGCCAACCTGGAGGAGCAGTGGACGCGGGCCGTACGGCTCACCAGCCCCGGCCGTGCCCGCGTCTGGCGCCTGTACATGGCGGCCTCCGCGCTCGCCTTCGAGCACAACCGCATCGGCGTCAACCAGGTGCTGGCGGTCAGGACACCGGAGGCGTCCGGCGCGTCCGGGATGCCGCTGAGGGCGCGTACCTGGAACTGAGGAGCGTGCGTGTACGAGAAAGGGGCCCCGTTCCCTCGGGAGGGAACGGGGCCCCGAACTCGTGCTCTGCTACTCGGACTTGATCGCCGACAGCATGTTCAGGCGGGACGCCCGGCGCGCCGGCCACAGCGCGGCGAGGATGCCGACCGTCGCCGCGAGGAGCAGGAAGAGACCCATCCTGGCCCAGGGCAGGACCAGTTCGTACGTCGCCATGCTGCTGCCGAGCAGCTCACCGGCGGCCCAGCCGAAGAACACGCCGAGGCCGATGCCGAGCACGCCACCGAAGAGCGAGATGACCAGGGACTCCAGACGGACCATCCGCTTGATGCCCTTGCGGTCGAGGCCGATCGCGCGCAGCATCCCGATCTCCTGCGAGCGCTCGAAGACCGACATGGCCAGGGTGTTGATGACACCGAGGACGGCAACGATGACCGCCATCGCGAGCAGGCCGTAGAGCATGTTCAGCATCAGGGTGAACATGCTCGCGATGCTGTCGGAAATGTCCTTCTTGTCCTGGACCTGGATGGCCGGGTTGTCGCCGAGGGCCTTCTCCAGCTTGCCCTTGGTCGCGTCCGACGCGCCGCTCGACGTCTTCAGCATGACCTGCATGTCGAAGGCGTCCGTGGTGTGCGGGGTGAGCGTCGAGTTGTCGAGCATGATGCCCGAGATCATCTCGTTGCCCTGGTAGACACCGGCGACCGTCAGCTGCTGCTTCGTGCCGTCCTCGTAGGAGACCGTGAAGTCCGAACCGGCCTTCCAGCCGTGCGACTTGGCGGTGTCCTCGTCGACCACGACCTGGCTGCCGCCGACCTTGAACGAGCCCTGCTCCATGGTGAGGTCGGTGAGCTTGGCGATGGACGCGCCGTTGACTCCCGTCAGGTATTCGGTCTCCTGGTCGATGCGCGAGGGCGAGTTGCGCAGCGCGCTGGTGTCCGTGACCCCGTCGACACCGGCGAGCTTCTTCTCGACGTCCGGCGAGAGCGAGATGCCGTTCGCCATGGAGACGACGTAGTCCGCCTTGATCGCGGAGCTGGCCATCTTGTCGATCGACTTCTGCAGGCTGCCCGCCATCACCGTCATGCCGGTGATCAGGGTGAGGCCGATCATCAGGGCGGAGGCGGTCGCGGCGGTGCGGCGCGGGTTGCGTACGGAGTTCTGGCGGGCGAGCTTGCCGGAGACCCCGAAGATGCGGAGCACCGGGGCGGCGGCCGCGATCAGCGGGCGGGACAGCAGCGGCGTGAGGATGAAGACGCCGATGATGAGCAGGACCGCGCCGAGGCCCATCGGGGCCTGGCCGTCCGAGCCGCTCATGGTCGTCGCGTAGAGGACGACGGCGATGCCCGCTCCGGAGAAGAGGGCGCCGATCGTGTTCCGTACGACGAGGGACTTCGTGGTCGCCTGCGCGTGCACGCTGCTCATCGCGGCGACCGGCGGGATCTTCGCGGCGCGGCGGCCCGGCAGCCAGGCGGCCAGCATCGTGATGAGGACGCCGACGAGCAGGGCCGTGGCGACCGTGCCCGGCGAGATCACCAGCGGGCCGTCCGGCACGGGCGCGCCGAGTGTGCCGATCAGGGCGCGCATCCCGGCGCCGATGCCGATGCCCGCGACCAGACCCGCGACCGCGGCGACCGCGCCGACGACGAACGCCTCACCGAGTACGGACCGGGTGACCTGCCTGCGGGAGGCGCCGACGGCGCGCAGCAGCGCGAGTTCCTTGGTGCGCTGGGCGACCAGCATCGTGAAGGTGTTGGCGATGATGAAGGTGCCGACGAACAGTGCGATGCCGGCGAAGACCAGGAGTCCCGTCTTCATGCCGCTCATCGCCGAGGCGATCTGCTCGGCCTGGTCGGCGGCGGCCTTCTCGGCGGTGGTGGTGGAGGCGACGTCCTTCGGCACGACCTTGTCGAGCGCGGCCAGCAGGGTGGTCTGGCTGGTGCCGGCGTCCGCCTTCACGTCGATCTCGTCGTAGGTGCCGACCGAGTCGAAGAGTTTCTGCGCGGTCGCCGTGTCGAAGAGGGCGAGGCTGCCGCCGGCCGCGACGTTGCCGTCGTCGGTGGTGAAGATGCCGGAGATGGTGGGCGTGAGGACGGGTCCGTCGACGGACAGGCGTACGGTGTCGCCGACCTTGTATCCGGCCCGCTTCGCGGTCTCGGAGTCGATGGCGACTTGGTTCGGGCCGCGCGGGGCCTGACCGCCCGTCAGCGGATACCGGGGGTCGTTCTCCTCCCAGTAGTTCCCGCCCTGGGACTGGAAGCCGCTGCCGACGAGCTTGCCGTCCTTGTCGGCGATGGCGGTGAAGCCGTTGACGACGCCGACGGCGGAGGCCGCACCGGGCACCTCGGCGGTCTTGTCGAGCAGCGCCTGCGTGAGCTTCTGCTCCTTGCCGACCGTGTCGCCCGTGGATTCCGGGCTCTCCGGTTCTATGACGACGTCGATCTGGTCGAAGCCCTTGGCGGAGCTCTTCTGGTAGGCGTCCGAGATGGTGTTGGTGAAGACCAGGGTCCCCGACACGAATGCCACGCCGAGCATCACGGCGAGCACGGTCATCAGGAGCCTGGCCTTGTGCGCGAGTACGTTGCGCAAGGCGGTACGGAACATGGGGTCTCAGTCCAGGGAGGTAGAGGAAGTCTTCGGGGCGGCGCGACGGGCGCCCGGCCGGATGGACCGGCGAGCGTCGGCTCGCAGGGCCATGGACCTCAGCTCGTGCGGCCCTTCGAGTCGAACTGCTTCATCCGGTCCAGGACCGAGTCGGCGGTCGGCTCGCGCACCTCGTCGACGATCCGGCCGTCGGCCAGGAAGATGACGCGGTCCGCGTACGCGGCGGCCACCGGGTCGTGGGTGACCATGACGACGGTCTGCCCCAGCTCCCGTACGGAGTTGCGCAGGAAGCCGAGGACCTCCGCGCCGGCCCGGGAGTCGAGGTTTCCGGTCGGCTCGTCGCCGAAGATGATGTCGGGCCGGGAGGCGAGCGCGCGGGCGACGGCGACACGCTGCTGCTGGCCGCCGGAGAGCTGGGAGGGCCGGTGGCTGAGGCGGTCGGCGAGGCCGATCATCTTGATGACCGTGTCCAGCCACGCCTGGTCGGGCTTGCGGCCGGCGATGTCCATCGGGAGCGTGATGTTCTCCAGGGCCGTCAGGGTCGGCAGCAGGTTGAACGCCTGGAAGATGAAGCCGATCTTGTCCCGGCGCAACTTGGTGAGCTGCTTGTCCTTGAGGGAGCCGAGCTCGGTCTCGCCGATGCGCACGGAGCCGGAGGAGAAGGAGTCCAGTCCGGCCACGCAGTGCATCAGCGTGGACTTGCCGGACCCCGAGGGGCCCATGATCGCGGTGAACTCCGCCTGGCGGAAGTCGACGGTGACCCGGTCGAGGGCGACCACCTGGGTCTCTCCCTGTCCGTAGACCTTGGAGAGTTCCGTGGCGCGGGCGGCCACCGTGGTGGTCCGGTCGGCAATGGGGGTGGTGGTCACGGGAGGGTGCTCCTGTCGGGACGACGGCGAATTCCGAGGACGTGTGTCCATCGTCGTGGCCGTTCGGGGTGATGGAGTCAGCCGCTGTTCCGGTTCCGGGGGGCGACTTCGGTCGCACCGCGAGCGCCCGTGTCATACCTGGGGATGAGGCCCGTCCCTGAGGGCCGGCGGCCGCCGGTGCCGTGAATGCCGTGGAGGCCGCTTGTTCGGACGGTGAAATTCCGTCATTCCGCATGCGCCGCCGAAAGTCTCCGACAAGGCTATTGGCAAGTGCGGATGGCCCGTACCGAGGGCTGATGCACCCTCAGGCATCAATAAAATAAGACAACATCGGTCCGCCCGCCCGCTGTTGGGGCGATGCGTCCCGATAGGCTCGGAACCTCGATGCGGAGCCCATGGCCTGCCCGGATGGTGGAATGCAGACACGGCGAGCTTAAACCTCGCTGCCCCTCGCGGGCGTACCGGTTCAAGTCCGGTTCCGGGCACTTCCGACTTCACGGCGCCTTACCTGTCAAAACGGCAGGAAGGGGCCGTATCTCTTTCGTGCATCGGGAGCAGGGTGGGAGCACGGAACCCTGCATTCTGCCGAGGCGGTGCGCTCGGCCCCAGCCGGGATCCCGATCACCTGGGGGACGAGAACAAGCGGCGATACGTCTGCGTCTCCGTTGCCCGTCCGATCCTGTTGGGCAGAGTTGAATCACCGGGATCAGGGTGGCCTCCCGGCGGCTGGATCGGCAGGCGTGCTCAGGGCTCGAGCGGAAGTGAGGTCTGTTCGGCCGCCGGTCCCAGGTACGTGTACTCCGTGGACCTCGTGATGCCCACAGAGTCCAGCCGCTGCCGGAAGCGGACCCGGAAGTGGACGTTGTCCCCCAGGCCGGGGCGCATGCGCAGCAGTTCCTCGGGTTCCTCGAAGCGGACGTCGTACGCCGGAGCGTTCTTGGCCGTCCCTGTTTTGACCTTCACCCAGCCGCTTTCACGCAGTTCCGTGATGCGGCCGGAGATGGTGATCGGCTGATCGCGGTCCCTGGTCTTGCTGAGCCGTTCCACATAGCGCCTGCCTCGCTCGGTGAGCCGGGCCCGGCGGATGCCGCCGTCGGCGCCGTACCAGGTCACGCCCAGGTCCAATTCGTACTTGCTCAGCGCGCGGGACAGTGTCTCGACCGCGTCGAAGAGCCGCGCCCACTCGCGGATGTCGCGCTCCGATTCCAGCGCGGCCAGCAGCTCGGTGAGCGCGCTCATGCCCGTGCTCGCGGCGGATGTGGCGGGAGCGTCCAGGGCGTACGGCTCAGAGGGGACGGCGGGGGTGACAGGTCGGGCGTGCACCACGGTGCTGCCCGCCGAGATTCCCGTGAGTTCCAGTTGGACGGGCGTGCGTGCGGCGACGGAGACCGCGTGCTCCACGGGTTCGAGGAGGGCATCACCCCACTGGAAGCGGAGAGCGCCGTCTTCCGTGTCCGGACCGGTCAGATGGAGCTGAAGTTCTTCGTCGAGCCGGGCATCAGGTGCGTACTCGCGCGCCGCGGAGAGTCGGCTCGCCCGATGCTCCGCCTCGATGTCCTCGTCGTCCCTGTCCTCGGTGCCCAACTCGTCGAGGAGACGCGCGGCGGTCTCGGCCGCGGCGGGGTCGTCACGTAGGAGCGCGCGCCTGCGCTCGCGCCAGCTGTCGCCGGTCACAGTCGCACCTCCAGGTATCCGCGTGCCGGGGCGGCACTTTCTTCCGACGGCGAGCGGTCACCCTGGTCGGGCAGTCGACAACGCTGCCACCAGTCGTCCCACACACCCCGTTGTGTGAAGTATGTCCGCTCGTCCGGGGTAAAGCGTTCCGGCTCGAAGATATGGGCAACGGGCTGGTACCCGATTCTCAGTGGCGAGACGCCGAACTTCTGCCTCATCCTGTCCCGGCTCTTGAAAGCGGTGGTCAGCCACTTGGACCCGGGTTTTCCCCGTACCGCTCGCTCGGCACGCGTGTCGATCAGGAGGGTGGCGTCGATGTTCCCCGGATCGGCCTTCGTGCTGATGAAGCTGCCGCCGAGCCACAGCCGGTGGACGAGTGGGAGACCGTCCAGGACGTCCGCGTACGCGTCCTCAAGCGTGAGAAAGCAGTCGAGATAGCCGTGCAGGCCGTCCCAGAGTCCCGTGCGCGTCGCGGAATCCCGGAACTCGGGGGCGCTGACCAGCATGGACTCCGCATCGTCGAGGGAAATGGAGTACCGGCCGAGAGGAAGGAATCCGTTCGCGGCGAAGGAAGGCAGCACATGAGGTCCTGTGGGGTGAAGGGGGAATCATCCTGCCGGGTTGGCTTCGGTGTCGTCGTGGCTTCCCGAGAATCGGCCCGCTGATGTGCATGCCCGACATGTGCCGGGTCCGGGGCCCCGGAAGGCGCGGTCGCAGCCGTCGCAGTTCTGGAGGGCGTGCCGGACCACCGGTGGTGAGGCGGGCGCGCGGAACAGCGGCGGGGGTGGCAGCTGGGCAGCGAGGCGGTGGGCGAGGAGGGCCGCTGGGCGGCGCAGGTCCTCGGGTGGCAGATCGCTGGTCAGGGCGTGGCGTACGGCGGTTGGGGTGAGGTCGCGCTCCAGCCAGGCGACGACGCCGGGGGCGAGGTGTTCGGCGTCGGTGGCGGAGAGGAGGAGGCGCGGGTCTTCGCGGCGGAGGTCGGCGAGGAGGTCGGTGGCGGTCTGGAGGAGGGTTGGGGAGGTGTACGCGGGCTTCGGTACCGCGGGGAGGGCGCGGCGTGGGGGCTTCTGCTGGGGTGCCGCCGCCCGGCGGGCCGGGGGTCTGACCGGGTGTCCGGGTGCGTCGTCGTTCGCGTCGCTGGGTCGGCCCGGTTGGTTGCAGGAGACGGTGCGGGTGACGACGCGGCCGCTTTCGGTGCGTTCGCGGGTGCGGCGCAGGTAGCCGTGGGTTTCCAGTTCGCGCAGGGCGGCGGCGATACGGGTCGGGCCCTCCGGGAAGCGTGCGGCGAGGGTCTTGATGTCGGCGCGGGCGCCGGTGGGGAGGGACTGGATGTGGACGCCGAGTCCGATGGCGAGCCCGGACAGCTTCGGGTGCTGGGCGAGGTGGTTGCCGATCACTGTGAAGCGGGTGGTGTGGCGGGTGTTGTCGTGGATGACGCCGCCGGAGTGGGGCTGCTGGTGGGGGTGGTTTTTGCCCGCGATACGGGACTGGGCGCGCGGGGGCGCGCTAGGGTTCTGTGTATCCATCGGGAAGGTGCTGTCTTCCTCTGTGGTCAGGCCCTCGCACTGGGATTGCAGTCCCGGCGGGGGCCGTCGCATGTTTGCGGTTGTGTTGTGTCGCGCTGAGCGTAGGGCAGGCAACCGGTCCCGAATCCAGCTGAGTTGGCGATGTTCACTCGCGCGAGTGAGTGCGCGCGATGGGCGCTCCGACCGGCGGGAGGGAGGGGTGGGGCTTGGTGCGGTTACTTTCTCTCCCGTGTTCCTTGGGAAGAGTGCCGGGGGCACCGGAGCACACGCTGTCGGGATGCGGTGCGTCCGGAGTTTCCGGTGGCAGGTCGAGTTCCGCCCATACGGTCTTGCGGGGGGACGGGGCCGAGTTCGACGCCTCGGCGGTCGGCGAGGGCCTCGACGAGGAGGAGGCCGCGTCCGAACTCGGCGTCGGTGGTGGGTGGTTTGCGGCGCGGGAGGTCGTCACCGCGTGTGTCCGTCACTGCGATGCGGAGTGCGTCGGTGGCGGCCAGGAGGGCGAGGCGGAAGTCGCCGCCTGGGAGCCGGCCATGGGCGGCGGCGTTCGCAGCGAGTTCGGCGGCCAGGTGTTCGGCGGCCTCCGTTAGAACGGTGAAGTGGCGGGTGGGGGACTTGAGTTGCGTGGATTTCCGGTTCACGTCACTGAGCGTGGCGGTGTGTGCTTACCGTGATCCGTGACTCGGCCGATGCGTACTGTGACCGTCCGGCGTTCGTCCGGTCGTGTCCGGGCTGTCGACATGGGTCGTGCGGGTAGGGCGTTGCGCCTGGGGAGTCGGCTACGGCGTCGAGACCGTTCACCTCCTCCTAGGTCTCGCCTTCGATGATCTCGGTCTGCACCGCGTGTGGGGCGCCCGGTCCCCCCCACAGCGAGGCATCCGCGAAGACGATGACCGCGGCCGGAATGGTCGAGGAAGGCGTCGTCCGCGGGCACATCCAGAGGCGATGGAGTAGCGCGACTCCGTTGTCCACGCGATCCTCGACCATGAATGGCTCGCCGCCCACCTGTGATGGGCTGCCTGGTCTCTCCAAGCAGGCCACGCGAGCGGCGGGTGTGGACGCCGCGTGCACGACATGCGGCCCGCGTGGCTCGGACGCACTCTGAAGCCATGAACGACAGGCTCCCTTCCGGTCCTCCTGGAGGACCGCTGCAGCGAGACCCGCAGTCTGCCCCTGCGCAGGGTTCGGGGAGGTCGAAGCGGGGGGTTCTGACGCACGCGGCCGTCGGGCTCGTCGGGCTGCTGGTCGGCGGGCTGATCGGGTCGGCCGTCGGGGGTGACTCCGGGGGCGATGCCGCGCGGCCGGCCGAGACCGTGACTGCCACGGCGACCACGGGGCCGGTCACGGGGGCGGAGAGCGCGGCCTCCGACTCCACGGGGGCGGGACCGGCGGACGAGTTCTCCGGCGACGGGACTTTCGTCGTCGGCAAGGACATCGTGGCGGGGACCTATAACAGTGCCGGGCCGCAGGGCGGACTCGTCTCCTACTGCAGCTGGGAGCGGCTGAGCGGCACCTCCGGCGAGGTGGGCGACATCATCGCCGCGAATGCCACGAAGGGGCGGACGACCGTCACCATCGCGTCTACCGACAAGGCCTTCACCACCACAGGGTGCAAGAGCTGGCAGAAGGTCGGGTAAGGAATCCCCCAGCCGCAGCCGTTGGCGGAGGACTGTTGACAGAGGGCGTACGTCGTCGGAGACTCGCGTTCAGAGATTGGTGAAGTAAATTTCACTGTGCGAACGCAAGTGGGTCGAGGAACGCGAAGGGGCGTGCCGATGCGTACCACCGTCGGGATCATCGGGGCCGGGCCGGCCGGGCTGCTGCTGGCGCGGCTGCTGCACAACGCGGGGATCGAGTCCGTGGTCCTGGAGAGCCGGGACCGGGCCTATGTGGAGCATCGGCAGCGGGCCGGGATCCTGGAACAGGGGACCGTCGACGTGCTGCGGGCCGCGGGCGCCGGTGAGCGGATGGACCGGGAAGGGCTGCGGCACGACGGGATCGAGCTGCGGTTCGAGGGCAAGCGGCACCGCGTCGACTTTCCCGGCCTCACCGGGGGCAGCTCCGTGATGGTGTACGCGCAGACCGAGGTGTGCAAGGACCTCATCGCCCTCCAGCTCAAGGAGGGCGGGCCACTGCTCTTCGAGGCCGAGGCGCTCGCGGTGGAGGGGGCCGAGAGCGACCGGCCGCGGATCCGGTTCACGTACGAGGGGCGCGAGGACGTACTCGACTGTGACTACGTGGTGGGGTGCGACGGATTCTGGGGGGTCGCGCGGAACGCCGTGCCCGCCGATCTCTCCCGCGTCTTCGAGCGGACGTACCCCTTCGGCTGGCTCGGGATCCTCGCCGATGTGCCCCCCTCGCACGACGAGCTCGTCTACGCCCGCCACGACCGCGGCTTCGCCCTGCTGAGCATGCGCTCGCCCACCGTCTCCCGCCTCTACCTCCAGGTGCCCGAGGGCACGGACGCCGAGGCGTGGGGCGACGAGGAGATCTGGGACGAGCTGGAGCGGCGGTTCGAGACCGAGGACGGGTGGCGGCTGCGGCGGGGGCCCATCACCGCCAAGTCCGTCACCCCGATGCGGAGCTACGTCCACGAGCCGATGCGGCACGGGCGGCTCTTCCTCGCCGGGGACGCCGCGCACATCGTGCCGCCCACCGGAGCCAAGGGGCTCAACCTCGCCGTCGGCGACGTCGTCACCCTCGCCCGCGCCCTGGTCCGGCTCCGGGACACCGGATCGGCCGAACTGCTCGACACCTACTCCGCGACCTGCCTGCGCCGCGTCTGGCAGGCCGAACGGTTCTCGTACGACATGACGACCATGCTGCACCCCGCCCCCGACGCGACCCCCTTCGAGAACCGCCTCCAGCTCGCCCGGCTGGAACGGGTCGTCGGCTCACGGGCGGCCGAGACGGACCTCGCGGACGGGTACACCGGGTTCCCGCTGGACTGAACCGGTCGTCCGGCCGGTCTCGGCCGTGTCCCGGGTTGGTCATGGATTGGGTGCTCCGTCGCAGGGAATGAGGGCAGCACGTAGCGTGTTCCGCGTCATGACAAGGGAAAGATCCTCCCCAAGCACTAGGCTCTTTCCTTTGCCTACCTATTACTCTTGAGCCAACGCCACGCACGGTGGCCATGGAGGAGTGAAATGAGGAGCAGCAACCCGGTCTTCTCGCGACGGGGGTTCAGCCGCGACAACGGCTACGCGGGATTCAACGCGGCGCCGCAGGCCGGGGGACCCGCTGTCGGCACGCAGGGCAACCCGTACGCCCAGGGCGCCGCCAATCCGTACGCGCAGAACCCTTACGCGCAGCAGGACCTCCAGCAAGGCGCTCCGCCGCAGGCCCCGGTCACCACCGGCCGGATGACGATGGACGACGTCGTCATGCGCTCGGCCATGACGCTCGGCACCGTCACCGTCGGCGCCATCCTGGCCTGGGCCCTGCTGCCGGTCACCAGCACCAGCTTCGGGCTCGCCATCGGCTCCGCCCTCATCGCCTTCGTACTGGCGATGGTGCAGTCCTTCAAGCGCAAGGCCTCGCCCGCGCTGATCCTCGGTTACGCCGCTTTCGAGGGCGTCTTCCTCGGGGTCATCAGCGAGATGTACAACAGCCGGTGGTCGGGCGCTCCCTTCCAGGCCGTGCTCGGCACCATGGCGGTGTCCGGCGCGACCCTGCTGATCTACAAGGCGGGCTGGATCCGCGTGACCGCGCGGTACGCGCGCATCGGCATGGCCATCGCCATCGCCTTCATCCTGGTCACGGCGGTCAACCTGCTGCTGGTCGTCTTCGGTGTCGCCGAGGACGGCGGACTGCGCAGCATGGGCCCGCTGGGTGCGATCGTCGGCATCATCGCGATCATCCTCGGCGCGTTCTTCCTGACGCTCGACTTCAAGCAGATCGAGGACGGCATCGCGTACGGCGCGCCCCGCGAGGAAGCCTGGCTGGCCGCGTTCGGCCTGACCATGACCCTCGTGTGGATCTACGTCGAGATGCTGCGGCTGGTCGCCATCTTCAGCGGCGACGACTAGTCGGGCCGCCGGCTCCGGTCGGCATCGACCGACTGAAGGGCCCGCGAACCCACCGGTTCGCGGGCCCTCTGCCGTGTGCGGATGCCTGCGGTGTCGGATATCTGTCGGACATCTGTTGGCGACTGTGGTGTTTGTGGTGTCTGTGGTGTCTGTGGTTCGCATGCCTGTGGTGCCGGTGGTGCGCGCTCAGAGCAGTTTGCGCGCGGCCCTCCTCAGGTCGTACTCGTGGATGATCGCCTTGGCGTGGCCGTACGCGAGGTCGTGCTCGGCGCGGAGCCAGCTGACCTTCTCCTCGAAGCGGAAGAGCGCGGGGCCTTCGTCGACGGTGCGCAGCCAGTCGGAGATCTCACGACCGGTGCAATGGGGGATGCGGGCGAGCAGGTTGCGATGGGTCTCCTGGGAGAACACTTGGGACATCGGCGCCTCCGGACGCAATGGGGATGTAAGCCGGTCCTTCACGCCACCGTGCCTGAGGGTTGGGTTGTTGGCAACAGTCCTGCTGCGGCGCGTACGCTCGCCGCGTGCTTGATACGACGCCTTTGACCCGTGCCGTGGACCATTTCGCCGACCGGTTGCGGGCCGCGCCGCAGAGCCGGCTGCAGCGGGGGGCTGCCGCCGAGGCGCTGGGTCTGGCCAGGGAGTTGGCCCTGTGGACCCAGCGTGTGGAGGACCCCTCCGGGGAGCCCCGTGAGATGCCCGACGCGGGGATGTTCGCCGCCGCCGATCAAATCACCGTCGCCGTGCATGATTTGGCGCTCGTACTGAAAAACGAGCGGGAGCTCGCGGAGGCTGTGGGGCTTGTGGCGGAGGCGCAGAAACGCGCCGGGGTTTGATCCTGGGATCGGATCGACTCCGGCGCGCTGTGTTTTCACCGCGGGTGGTTCGTGGCTGGTCGCGCAGTTCCCCGCGCCCCTGAAGGGGCGCTCCTGCTCGACTCCGTTTACAGGGACGCTATGACGCGGTCCGCCAAGATGTAGACGTTCTCCTCGCCGCACGCGAACGTCAGCGCGTACGCGCCCGAGACGCCGGAGCCGCCGAGGAGGACCGGGGCGGCGCCCGCGCGCAGGGCCGCGGCCAGTTGCTCCGCGGTCTCGCGGTGGCCCGGGGTCATGCACAGGGTCGTACCGTCGGCGAAGACGTAGACGTCGAGGGTGCCGAGCGGGCCGGGGCGGACGTCCGCCAGCTCCGTGCGGGACTCGGCGAGTTCCTCCAGGCAGGCCACCGTGCGCTCATGGTCGTTCACGACGGGTGACTGGACCGGTACGAAGTCCGGGTGGGACGGGTGGCGGCGGCGGGCCGCGGCCAGTTCGGGGGAGTCGCCGGCGAACTCCTCTGCGTCCAGGCCCGGCTCGGTCACCGGCTCCAGGTACTCCAGGCCGATGAAGTCCGAGTGGCGCGGCAGGAACGGTTCGCCGTCGGGCAGACCGAGCAGGGAAGGCATGTCAGAGGCGTCACGCGCCTCCTGGGCGGCCCAGAACGCCCGCGCCTCGGCAAGCTCCCGCTCCCGCTCCTCGGCGAGCGCCTCGGCCACTGCGGCGCGTATCTCGTCCGCGTCCGTGGCCGCGCGGGCGGCGGGTACGAGGCCTCGCGCGGCCGTGGCACGGCTCGCGGCGAGTTCGGTGTGCAGGGCCGCGACCTGCCGGCGCAGTCCCGTAAGGGTGCGCAGAACGGCGACGCCCACGACCGCGGTGGCGGTCGTGGTGAGCAGCAAAGCAATCGGCATGGCGCTCACTGACGTACTCCCGGTTCAAAGTCGACCCCCGACTTCCTACATCAGCTTGAAGGGCGGACCATCCCGCTGTCAGTGCGTAACGTCACGAAAAGGACAGGACTTTGGGCCTGGGGTTTAGCCGCGCAACGGCTCTGACCTGCGTAAATCGCTCTCCAGGGGGAGATAGGTCACATCTTGGGGGGGATTGGATCACAAATCGGCCCAGATCCCTGTGGTTGCTGGGATCTGGGCCAGTTCGGTCACGCTGGGTTCAACTCCCGTGACAGGAGCGGTACTAGCTGAGGCGCTCGATGACCATCGCCATGCCCTGGCCGCCGCCGACGCACATCGTCTCCAGGCCGAACTGCTTGTCGTGGAACTGGAGGCTGTTGATGAGCGTGCCGGTGATGCGGGCGCCGGTCATGCCGAAGGGGTGGCCCACCGCGATGGCGCCGCCGTTCACATTCAGCTTGTCCAGCGGGATGTTGAGGTCGCGGTAGCTCGGGATCACCTGGGCGGCGAAGGCCTCGTTGATCTCGAACAGGTCGATGTCGTCGACGGTCAGGCCCGCGCGCTTCAGGGCCTGCTTCGACGCCTCCACCGGGCCGAGGCCCATGATCTCGGGGGAGAGGCCGGTGACGCCGGTCGAGACGATCCGGGCGAGCGGGGTCAGGCCGAGCTCGCGGGCCTTCGTGTCCGACATGATCACGAGGGCGGCGGCGCCGTCGTTCAGGGGGCAGCAGTTGCCGGCCGTGACGAGCCCGTCCGGGCGGAAGACCGGCTTGAGGCCCTGTACACCTTCGAGGGTGACGCCGGCGCGGGGGCCGTCGTCCTTGGCGACGACCGTGCCGTCCGGCGTCGTGACCGGGGTGATCTCCCGCTCCCAGAAGCCGTTCTTGATGGCTTCCTCGGCGAGGTTCTGCGAGCGGACGCCGAACTCGTCCATGTCCTGGCGGGTGACGCCCTTGATGCGGGCCAGGTTCTCGGCGGTCTGGCCCATCGCGATGTACGCGTCCGGGACGAGGTCGTCCTCGCGCGGGTCGTGCCAGGTCGCGCCCTCGCTGGCGGCGACCGCGGCGGTGCGGGCCACGGCCTCGGCGAAGAAGGGGTTCTGGGTCTCGGGGAGGCCGTCGCTGGAGCCCTTGATGCTGCGCGACACCATCTCGACGCCCGCCGAGATGAAGACGTCGCCCTCGCCCGCCTTGATGGCGTGCAGGGCCATGCGGCTCGTCTGCAGCGACGAGGAGCAGTAACGGGTGATGGTGCACCCCGGGAGGTGGTCCATGCCCATCTGGACGGCCACGATGCGGCCGAGGTTGTAACCCTGCTCGCCGCCGGGGAGGCCGCAGCCGAGCATCAGGTCGTCGATGTCCTTCGGGTCCAGCTCGGGGACCTTGGCGAGGGCGGCCTCGATGATCGTGGCGGTCAGGTCGTCGGGGCGTACGTCCTTCAGGGAGCCCTTGAAGGCGCGGCCGATCGGGGAGCGGGTGGCTGAGACGATCACGGCTTCGGGCATCGACGGCTCCATTGGCGTACGGGGGGTTGGGCATGGCTGAGTGGGAAGTTACCCGTACGTACCGTCGAGGTCACCGCTCTGGGGGTGTGACTCCGGCCGCACTTTTCTAAGCGCTTGCTTTTCTCTGGCGTGGGCGCCTTGTGCGTCCGGGGCTCCGGCCGGCTTTTTTCGCCCCCTCCGCCCCTACCCGTCCCGTACCTGGGGGCTGCGCCCCCAGACCCCCGCATCGGCCTGAACGGCCTCGTCCTCAAACGCCGGACGGGCTGAAAGATCTCTCCCCGGCCGGGGCTGAAGGGCGGAGCCCCCCACGAATGCCGGACGAGCGGAAAGGTCTCCGGTGCGGACTGGAGGGCGGAGCCCCCACGGGTGGGTGGGGGATCGGGATGGTGCCGTCTCGTCCTCGGATGCCGGACGGGCTGAAGGTTTTCAGCCCCTCCGGCGTTTGAGGAGCGGGGTCTGGGGCGGAGCCCCAGGAACAAGGGACGGGTAGGGGCGGAGGGGGCGAAGAAAAGTCCCCTACGTCGACGGGGCCGGGGCCGGGTCCGTGGCTGGGACGCGGCGTCGGCGGCGGCGTTTCAGGAGGGCCCAGGGGCCTCGGGGGCCTGTGGGCATGGCGGCGGTGACCTCGGTGCCGGGCTCGGAGGCGGCCTCCGCGGCTGCGCGGGCGACGGGCAGGAAGCCCTCGCGGCGGGAGGCGTCCGGCCGCTCCTCCTCCGCCGGCCAGAGGTTGAGGGCCGCGCAGACCGTCGGGAGGAGCGCCATCGCCGCGGTCGCGTAGCCCTCGGCGGAGGGGTGGTAGTTGTCGGGGCCGAACAGCTCCCGCGGGTTCGCCTCGAACTCGGGCCCGAGAAGGTCGCCCAGCGAGACAGTGCGGCCGCCCTGCTCGACCGTACCGATCGTCTGCGCCGCCGCGAGCTGCCGCGAGGCCCGCCGCGCCAGCCACCGCAACGGCTGCTGGACCTGCTCGACCGTACCCAGGTCGGGACACGTGCCCACCACGACCTCCGCACCGGCCGTGCGCAGCCTCCGTACAGCGGAGGACAAGTGGCGTACGGAACGCGTCGGCGGCATCCGATGCGTCACATCGTTCGCACCGATCATGATCACGCAGATGTCGGGCACCCGGGAGGTGTCCGACAGGGCCACCCCCACCTGGCGGTCCAGGTCGTCCGACTGGGCGCCGGGCAGCGCCACGTTGCACAGCTCCACCGGCCGCTCGGCGACCGCCGCGAGCCCGGACGCGATGAGTGCGCCGGGAGTCTGCCGGGCCCGGTGCACACCCTGGCCCGCGGCCGTGGAGTCACCGAGCATGGTCAGCCGCAGCGGCGGACCGTCCTGCCCGGCGTACCCGTACCCGTACAGGCCTTCGCCGCGCGGCGCGTGCGGCGCATGCCCGTTGCCCACCACGCGTTTCGCCATCTGCACCTCGGCAAGCAGCAGGCCGACCGCGGCCGCGCCCACCAGACCGATCCCGCCGCCGCCGTACGCCGCGCCCGCCGCGATCCGGCGTGCCACCCTCGCCCTAGACAAGCCCGCCATGCTCCGCCGCCACCTCCTCATAGCCGTACATCCAGTGCTTGCCCCGTGAAGGCCGTCCCCCAATCTCAACGGTGCGTGAACGGTCATCCGACGCCTTACGCTGACGGAACCATCCCTCTTGAAACACAGCTCCGGAGACAACGGTGCAATTCCACGACTCGATGATCAGCCTCGTCGGCAACACCCCGCTGGTGAGGCTCAACAACGTGACCGCAGGTATCGGGGCGACCGTCCTGGCGAAGGTTGAGTACTTCAACCCCGGCGGGTCCGTGAAGGACCGCATCGCCCTGCGCATGATCGAGGCCGCGGAGGAGAGCGGCGCCCTCAAGCCGGGGGGCACGATCGTCGAGCCGACCAGTGGAAACACGGGAGTTGGGCTCGCCATCGTGGCGCAGACGAAGGGGTACAAGTGCATCTTCGTGTGCCCCGACAAGGTGAGCACCGACAAGATCAACGTGCTGCGCGCCTACGGCGCCGAGGTCGTCGTCTGCCCCACCGCGGTCGACCCCGAGCACCCGGACTCGTACTACAACGTCTCCGACCGGCTGGTGCGCGAGACGCCCGGCGCGTGGAAGCCCGACCAGTACTCCAACCCGAACAATCCCCTCTCGCACTATCACTCCACCGGCCCCGAGCTGTGGGAGCAGACGGAGGGGCGGATCACCCACTTCGTGGCGGGCGTCGGCACCGGCGGCACCATCTCCGGGACCGGGCGGTACCTGAAGGACGTCAGTGACGGCAAGGTGCAGGTCGTGGGCGCCGACCCCGAGGGGTCCGTGTACTCCGGCGGGTCCGGGCGGCCGTACCTCGTCGAGGGCGTGGGCGAGGACTTCTGGCCCACCGCGTACGACCGGACCGTCGCCGACGAGATCGTCGCCGTGTCCGACAAGGACTCCTTCCAGATGACGCGCCGGCTCGCGAAGGAAGAAGGCCTGCTCGTCGGCGGGTCCTGCGGCATGGCCGTCGTGGCCGCGCTGCGGGTGGCGGAGCGGCTCGGGCCCGACGACGTCGTGGTCGTCCTGCTGCCCGACAGCGGGCGCGGATACCTCAGCAAGATCTTCAACGACGAGTGGATGGCGGACTACGGGTTCCTGGAGGACTCGGGTCCCAACGCGCGCGTCGCCGACGTCCTCGACGACAAGGAGCACGGCCACATCCCGTCCCTGGTGCACATGCACCCGGAGGAGACGGTCGGCGAGGCGATCGAGGTGCTGCGCGAGTACGGCGTCTCGCAGATGCCGATCGTGAAGCCGGGCGCCGGGCACCCGGACGTGATGGCCGCCGAGGTCATCGGGTCCGTCGTCGAACGGGAGCTGCTCGACGCGCTGTTCACCAAGCGGGCCTCCCTCGAGGACCCGCTCGAGAAGCACATGTCGCCGCCGCTGCCGCAGGTCGGTTCCGGTGAGCCGGTCGGGGACCTGATGACCGTCCTCGGCGCCGCCGACGCCGCGATCGTCCTGGTCGAGGGCAAGCCCACCGGGGTCGTCAGCCGCCAGGACCTGCTGTCCTTCCTCGCCAAGGGCGGGGCCAGGCAGTAAGAGCGCCCGGTTGTCCGGGGCCGAGCTGCGAGAAAACCTCTGAACGGCGGTTTCGGCGGGGAACTTCGCGGAAGTGGTACGAGCGTGTCACGTCCGCGCAGCACCCGCTTAACACGGGTCCGGCACATTAGTGGATGTCGGCAAGGGCGGGAGCGGCTCCCCGCCCCGGCCGACACCAAAACGGCGTCAAGGACCTCCGGAGCGGCTCCCGGACCTCCATGGACGCCACGGACGCGCACGCCTGGCCCTGACCCGGCACGCGTCCCTCGCGGGGACCGCCGTCGTCCCGCCCCCCGGTATCGGGGGTGCGGCGGTCCCCGCGCAAGACATCGAAGGGCCCGGCACCGTAACGGTGCCGGGCCCTTCGCACGTGCTGTCTTGGCCCTTCTAGCCTTCCCAGTCCGAGTCAGACCTGCCCTTGCGGCGGCGGAGGAAGTTCGGGGAGAGGCGCGCGGCCTGGACCACGTTGACTCCCACGATGCCCGCCCAGGCGACCAGGAGGCCGGGCAGGCCCGCGACACCGCCGCCGATTCCGGACAGGGGGATCGCGAGGACGAGCGAGACGATTCCGAAGCCGAAGCGCTCCCCGAAGGAGTCGGACGACTGGGGTGAGCGCGCGCCGCGGGCCACCACCATCTGCTGTTCCGCGAGCTGGCGGCGTACCTGGCGGTCGACCGCGCCGTCGACGCGCTTTTCGACCTTCTCCAGGAAGGAGTCGATCAGCGCGGGTTCGTACTCTTCGCCCAGCTCCTTGCGTGCGTGCAAGGTGGCGTCGAGTTCCTTCTTCAGTTCGGCGTCGCCGCGGGCATCCATACCGGTCATGGTGCCTACGTTAGGGAGCCGACGGTCTCGTCGCACTGGGGTTAGCCCCCCTGTTCGAAGTGGGCTGCACCCCCGGTGAGGTGGCCCCGGCCGCTACTTCGCCAGCCCGTGCTGCTTGGCATACGTGTTCGCGACGTCCTCGGGGTCCTTCTTGTCCTTGTCCACCTGGCGGTTGAGTTCGGTGAGCTGGGCGGTGGTGAGGACGTTGCCGAGTTCGGCGAGGGCCTTGCGGACCGTGGAGTCGGCCTTGCGGTCGGCGATCAGGGGGACGATGTGCTGGCCGGGGATGAGGTTCTTGGGGTCGGTCAGGACCACCCAGTCGTTGGCCACGATGTCCGTGTCCGTGGTGAAGAGGTTCGCCACGTCCACGTCGCCCTTCTTCAGGGCGCCCTTGACCAGCGGCCCGGAGGAGTCGAGGGACTTGAACTCCTTGAACTCCACCCCGTACACCTCCTTCAGGCCGACCGCGCCGACCTCGCGCTTCTTCACCTCGGGCGCGGCGCCGATGACGAGCTTGCCGTTCTGCTTCTTGAGGTCGGCCAGCGAGGTCAGGCCGTACTTCTTCGCCGTCTCCCGGGTGACCACGAAGGCGTCGGAGTCCTCGGCCATGCCGTACGGGAGGATCTGGAGGCCCGCGGGGAGCGCCATCGCGAGGGCGTTCTGCATCTCGCCCTCCTCGGTGGCCGTCGCCTTCGGGGCGAGGTAGTGCAGCAGAGCGCCCTGGTACTCGGGGAGCAGGTCGATGTCGCCGCCCTTGAGCGCGGGGATGAGGATCTCGCGGGTGCCGAGGTTGGGGCGGACCTTCGTGGTGACGCCCGCCGCTTCCAGGACGGCCGCGTAGAGGTAGCCGAGCACCTGGTTCTCGGTGAAGTTGGCGGTGCCGATGGTGACGCCGTCCGCGCTGGAACCGCTGCCCGAGCCCGCGCTGCCCCCGCCGTCGAGCGAGGTGATGCCGCTGCTGCAGGCGGAGAGGACGGGGACGGAGACGGCGGCTCCGGCGAGCGCGCCGAGGAGAGTACGACGGTTCATGGCTGTGCTCCTAGGCGGGGCGGGGGCGGTGGCGGAAGAGGATGCGCTGGAGCGCGGAGAGGGCGAGGTCCAGGACCACGGCGACCGCGGCGACCAGGACCGCGCCGCCGAGTACCTGCACGAGGTCGCGCTGGGCGAGGCCGTCGAACACGAAGCGGCCCAGGCCCCCAAAGCTGACGTACGCGGCGACCGTGGCCGTCGACACCACCTGGATCAGCGCGAGACGCAGGCCCGTCATGATCAGGGGGAGCGCGAGGGGCAGTTCCACCTGGAAGAGGATCTGGTGCCAGCGCATGCCCTGGCCGCGGGCCGCGTCCTTCACGTCCGGGTCGACGGCGGTCATGCCGGCGTACGTGTTCGTGACGATCGACGGGACCGCGAGGGCGACGAGCGCGATGTACACCGGCCACATGGACAGGCTGCTGGCCAGGAAGACGAGCACGACCAGGCCGACGGTGGGCAGCGCGCGGCCGAAGGAGGAGAGGTTGATCGCGAGGAAGGCGCCCTTGCCGGTGTGGCCGATGAGCAGGCCGACGGGGAGTGCGATCGCGGTGGCGACGAGCGTCGCGAGCAGTGAGTACTGGAGGTGCTCGGCGAGGCGGTGCGCGATGCCGTCGGTGCCGGACCACATCGCGCCGCTGGTCAGCCAGCTGCCGAGGTTCTTGAAGAGTTCGAACATCAGGCTCGCCGCCTCGTCCACGGGGTGAGTACGTACTGCACGGCCACCAGGAGCGCGTCCGCCACCAGCGCCAGGAGGAGCGTCAGGACCACGCCGACGATCACCGGGGTGGGGAAGTTGCGCTGGAAGCCGTCGGTGAAGAGCTGGCCGAGTCCGCCGTCGCCGATGTACGTCGCCACCGAGACCAGCGAGATCGACATGACCGTCGCGATGCGGACGCCCGCCATGATCACCGGGAGGGCGAGGGGGAGTTCGACGGTGAGGAGGGTGCGCAGGGGGCGGGTGCCCATCGCCTTCGCGGCCTCCTTGGTCTTCGCGGGGACCGAGTCGAGGCCCTCGACCGTGTTCCGGAGGAGGACGACGAGCGTGTAGATCGTCAGGCCGATGACGGTGGTGGTGCGGGTGAGGCCGGACACCGGGAGCAGGAGTACGAAGATCGCGATCGACGGGATCGTGAACAGGACGTTCGAGAGGCCGAGGAGGAGGCCGCGCAGGGGGCGGATCCGGTGCGCGACCACGGCCAGCGGGAGGGAGATCAGCAGCCCGAAGAAGACCGCGGACAGGGCCGCCTGGAGGTGGGAGACGGTGAGGGTGGTGAGGTCGTCGGTGTGGTCGCCTATCCACGACCAGTCGATGGTCATATGGCCACTCGCGCTTCGGTGTGCGCGTTGCCCGCGTGCTTGTGGATGTCGTCGCGGGAGGTGACGCCGGTGAGCACGCCGTCCGTGTCGACCCGTGCGATCAGGCCGGTGGGGGAGGCGACCGACTCGTTGAGCGCCGCCAGCAGGGAATCGCTGTCCTTGAGCGGCCGCAGGGGGATCTTGGTGTCCTCGGACGCCCAGTGCAGCGGCTTCCGTGCCTCATCGAGTACGAGGGTCCAGGCGCCGCCCTCCGGGGCCGGGCCCCGCGGGACGTCGGCGAGGCTCGTCAGCGAGAGCAGCTTCAGTCCGCGCTCGGCGCCCAGGAAGTCGGCGACGAAGTCGTCCGCGGGGCGGGCGAGGAGCTCGGCGGGCTCGGCGCACTGGACGAGGTGACCGCCCGTGCGGAAGATCGCGATCTGGTCGCCGAGGCGTACCGCCTCGTCGACGTCGTGCGTGACGAAGACGATGGTCTTGCTCAACTCCTTCTGGAGCCGCAGCAGTTCGTCCTGGAGCTGGGTGCGGACGACGGGGTCGACCGCGCCGAAGGGCTCGTCCATGAGGAGGACGGGCGGGTCGGCGGCGAGGGCGCGGGCCACGCCGACGCGCTGCTGCTGGCCGCCGGAGAGCTGGTGCGGGAACCGCTTGCCGGCGTCGGCGGCGAGGCCGACGGTCTCGAGCAGCTCGGCCGCCCTCGCCCGGGCCTTCTTGCGGCCCCAGCCGAGGAGCAGCGGCACGGTCGCGATGTTGTCGAGCACCGTGCGGTGCGGGAAGAGCCCCGACTGCTGGATGACGTAACCGATGGAACGGCGCAGCTCGGCGGCGTCCTGCTCCAGGACGTCCTTGCCGCCGACCCGGATGGTCCCGGAGGTCGGGTCGACCATTCGGTTGATCATCCGGAGGGTGGTTGTCTTACCGCAACCGGAAGATCCGACGAGTACGGTCACGCCGCCCTCCGGCATCTGCAGGGAGAGGTCGTGGACTGCTGTGGTGCCGTTGGGGAAACGCTTGTGGACCGTGTCGAACTGGATCATGAGGTGTCCCTTGCCCGGTCTGCATATCGTCATGCAGAGTTCTCTGTACCTGAATAGGTTGTCAACGGTCCGGTGTTAATCGCTGGTTACTTATGACCGCCAGGCAAGATCCAATGTCCGGATTGAGGGGAGTTTGCGCTCTATGTCGTCTCGGAATGTGGACGTGCCGAGTGGGGTGACGGCCGGCCTCGTGGTGCTGGACGGATGCAGCACCGGCGTCGCCGACGTCGTCCGGCTCGCCGACGGGGCCGCGCGGCCGGTCCCCGGCACCGAAGCGATGAAGCGCGTCGAGGAATCCTGGGACGCGGCCCGGCAGATCGCCGCGAGCGGCCGCGTGTACGGCCGCTCCACCGGGGTCGGCGCCAACCGGAACGAGGACGTGCCGACGGCGTCCGCCGCGGGACACGGTCTGCGGCTCCTGCGCAGCCACGCCGGAGCCATCGGCGAGGAGCTCCCCGCCCGGCAGGTCCGCGCCATGCTCGCCGTGCGCGCCAACCAGCTCCTCGCGGGCGGCGCGGGGCTGCGGCCCACTGTCGTCACGGCGCTGTGCGAGGCGCTGGAGACCGGGGTGTACCCGGTGGTGAACGAGTTCGGGTCGGTGGGTACGGGGGACATCGCGGCGTTGGCGCAGCTGGGGCTCGCGCTGGCGGGGGAGCATCCCTGGCGGTCCTCCGGGGAGGGTGCCGGGCGGTCCCCCGAGGGGTGGTCCTCCGGCGGGCGGTCCCGCCAGGGGCTGGGCCCCGAGCCCCAGCCGCTCGACAACAACGACGCCCTCGCGCTCATCAGCAGCAACGCGCTCACCCTCGGGCAGGCGGCCCTCGCCCTCGACGAACTGCGCGGGCTCATCGGGGCCACCCAGGTCGTCGCCGCGCTCTCGCTGCTCGCCGTCGACGGCTCGCACGAGGCGTACGCGGCGCCCGTGCACGCCGCCCGCCCGCACCGCGGCTCGGTCGAAGTGGCCCGGCGCATGCGGGAGTTGATCGGGGCGGCGGACCGGCCGGTGCCGCCGCTCGGGCGGATCCAGGACCCGTACGGCTTCCGGTGCGTCCCGCAGATCCACGGGCCCGCGCAGGACGCGGCGGATGCGCTGGAGGGCGTCCTCACCGTCGAGATCAACGCCGCCGCCGAGAACCCCCTGATCTCCCCCGAGGATATGGCCGCGTACCACCACGGCGGCTTCTACCAGGCCCAACTCGCCCTGGCCCTGGACCACTTCAGGCTGGCCGTGACCCAGGTGGCCCGCCTGTCGACCTCCCGGCTCTCCACCCTCAACGAGCCCGCCTACACCCGCCTGCGCCCCTTCCTAGCCGACAACGAACCCGCGTCCTCCGGCGTGATGATCCTGGAGTACGCCGCCGCGGCCGCCCTCGGTGACCTGCGGGCCTTCTCGGCGCCCGCCTCGCTCGGCCACGCTGTACTCTCCCGGGGCGTCGAGGAGCAGGCGAGCTTCGCCTCGCTCGCCGCACGTCAGACCTTGCGGGCGTGCGGTGCGTACCGTCTTGTCGTCGGCTGCGAACTCGTCGCCGCCGTACGGGCGTTGCGCCAGCGCGGCCTGCGGCCCGACCCGGAGCTGCCGGCCGGGCGCGCACTGGAACTGGCCGAGTCGGTGCTCGACCCGGAACAGGCCGACCGGCCGCTCACCGACGACGTGGGCACGGCGGCCGCACTGCTCGACCGGTTCACGGACATCTGGAGGGGGAGCGCGTCATGAGCGGCGTGGACGCAAGTAGGGATGGCGGTACGGATGGCAGTACGGGTGCGGACGGGAGCAGCGGTATGACGACGGACAGTCCCGCCGCGCGGCTTCAGGCGCTCTTCGAGGGGCACCGGCTGACGCCGACCCAGCGGCGGATCGCGCACAGCATGGTGCGGCGCGCCGCCGACGTGCCGTTCCTGTCGAGCGTCGAGCTCGCCGAGCTGGCCGGGGTCAGCCAGCCCTCCGTCACCCGTTTCGCGGTCGCGCTCGGCTTCGACGGCTACCCGGCGCTGCGCAAGCACCTCCGCGAGGTCGCGCCCACCGAGCAGAGCGCGGGCTCCGCCTCGTACAACGAGTACCAGCAGGCCGTCGAGGCGGAGATCGAGAACCTGAAGCACCTGGCGGAGGTGCTGGCGGACCCGCGCCCGGTGGCTCGGGCCGGACGTCTCCTCGCTACGAGCAGGCCGCTCCCCGTGCTCGGTCTGCGGGCCGCCGCCTCCCAGGCGTACGGCTTCGCGTACTTCGCCGCCAAGGTCCACCCCGACGTACGGCTGCTGCACGAGGGCGGCACGATGCTCCACGACCGCATCGACGCTGCCGTGCACGCCGGGGCCACCGCACTGCTCTGCTTCGCGCTGCCCCGGCATCCGCGCGAGGTCGTGGACTCGCTGGCGTACGCGAAGGCGGCGGGACTGACGGTCGTCACCGTCGCGGACTCGGCGTTCGCGCCGGTGGCGAAGGTGTCGGACCTGCTGCTTCCGGCCGCCGTCGGCACCGGCCTCGCCTTCGACACGGCCTGCGCCCCGATGCTGCTCGGCCGCGTCCTGCTTGAGGCGATGTGCGACGACCTGCCGGACGCGCAGGCACGCCTTGAGGAGTTCGATGTGCGGGCCGCGGCCAGGGGACTGTTCGTCGAGTAGCCGTGGAGTAGTCACGGTTTGGTTGAGCGGCCGTGCTTCTCAGGTTCGTCTCACCTTCGCTCGCTAGCGTGCGCGCCCGTAGAGCTGGGACACACGAGGAGGCGGAACGTGGGGCGCGGAGGGCAGGGACTGGCCCGGGTGGCTGTCGTCGTCAGGGCCGGTGCCGCACCGCTGTGGTGGTGCGGGGTGTTCGCGGCGGGTATCGGGTTGCTGTTGCCGGGGCTGACCGGGCGCCGGATCGGGGTCATGGCCGGGGCTGTGCTGTTCATCGTGGCGGCCGTCGTGGTGGCGTACAGGCGCAGGAAGCGGTACGTCGCACTGGCGCGGGCCGCGGCGCGCGCCGGCAAGCACGACGTGCTCCAGGACCGTGCGGTGACCGTACGGAACTGGCGCCGGGGCCATCGCTGGTGGCTGCTGCTCACCTTCGCGGGCGCGCTGGGCAGCTCGTTCGCGGTGCCCGCCGCGGGCGGCATGCTGGTCGCGGGTGCGGGCGTCGGCCTGTGGCTGAAGGCCGGCTGGCTCGGCCGCCGCGAACGCGCCGAGCAGGAGCTGATCTGGGTGCGTGTCGACTGGCTCGGCCGGGGCGCGGGCGCCCCCGCCGGCAAGCCGGTCAAGGCCTGCCGTGCCACCGGAGTGGCGGCGGGCGACGCCGCGCCCGGCGGAGCGCGGCGCCACTGAAGACGCCAGCAGCCGTCGGCCAACGGCTGCTGGCCATCAGCCGTTGGCCAACACTGGTTGGCTCGGCTACACCTCCAGGTCCGCTTCGATCTTGCGCAGCTGGTGGCGGGCCATCGCCAGGTTGGACCGCTTGACGTCGAGCACCAGGTACAGGAAGAGGCCGTTGCCGCCGCGCCCCTTCATCAACCGGATCAGGTGGTACTGGTCGGACAGCGTGATCAGGATGTCCTCGATCTCGCCCTTCAGTCCGAGGTGCTCCATGGTGCGCAGCTTGGCGCGTACGACGTCGGTGTTGCCGGCCGCCGCGACATTGAGGTCGAAGCTCTTGCTGCCGCCGATGGTGCCCAGCGCCATGCCGCTGGTGTAGTCGACGAGGGCGGCTCCGGTCGCGCCCTCGATGGAGGCGAGCGCCTCTTTCAGCGCGGTTTCGGTGTTTGCCATGGTGTCTTGGTTCCTTTCAACTCTCGGATGTGGTCGGGGTGTTGGGGGTACGGGTGGCGGCGGTGGCGGTGCGTTGACCCGCCGTGCCGCGCGCCGTGCGGTTGCGCGAGGGGGTGGCGGCGGTCTTCGCCGGAACCCTCGCCGAGGTGGCCGGTTCGCCGCGCGCCGTCGCGGCGTCCACGAGCTCCCCGATCCGGGTGCCGGAGCGGCGCCCCTCCAGGTGCAGCCGGCCGACGTTCACCCGGTCCTGCGCGAGCAGGGTCAGCACGGCGGAGGCGCCCGCCGCGTACGTCGCCACATAGCCGTGGACGCCGCGCACGAGCAGCTCGCGGAAGTCGCCCTGCCCGGTGGCGTCCGCCATCCGTACGGCGACGCCCAGCGCGGCCGCGGTGAGCGCGGCCAGGCCGTCCGGCTCCACGCCGGGGGTGTCGTGGGCGAGGACGAGACCGTCCGCGCTGGCCGCGAGCGCCCCGGTCAGCTGGGGTACTCGGGCCCTCAACCGGTGGAGTTCGTCGAGGACTTCGGGCTCCGCCGCCATCAGCAGTCTCCTCTCGGCACGCTGTCGTAGCGCGCGGATCACAAGGCCTCCCGCTCATCGGTGCTCACAGGGCCTCCAGTGCGTCTCTGAGCCGCCGCAGCAGGGCCACGTCGGGATCGGCCGAGGGCTGGGTGAGCACACTGGGCACGGGAGGCGGCTGCGCCGGGGCCGCCGCCGTCACGAGCCCGGCGGCGGCCAGCCGGCGCAGGTCGACCAGGGTGTGGAACGCGGGCCGCCCCAGGGCGAGTGAGACGTCCGCCGCGGTGCGTACGCCGTCCACCCGGACCAGTACGGCTTCCTGGCGCAGCGGGACGGACGGCCCGGCGGCGAGGCGGGCGCGCACCAGCGGTGCGGTGTCCGTCGCCGGGTCGGGCCAGATGTGGTGCAGCAGCTTGCGGCGGCGCACGGTCTCGCGCTCCAGTGCGGCCACCGGCACCGGGCGGACGATGCCGAGCCAGTGCGCGGCCCCGTAACGGAAGCGGGTCGGGGTGCTGCTCGCCCCGAGCACGAAGTACGCCGCGTCGTACAGCGAACCGAGATGGCACAGCTCCAGCGCCCCTTCCGCGATCCGGCCGCTGTCGACCAGGAATCGGCCGACCCGGTGGCGTGCGCCGGCTGCCGCGACGGCCTCCCGCCACGCCTCGGCGTCCACGACCCCGCGGGCGGCGAACAGCACGTCGAGCCCTGGTGTGGCGGGGCTCTCGGCGTGCACCACGTCGCCGTCGGCGAGGTAGAGCGTGCCGCGTTCCCGTATGAGGACGCCGGTGGCCCGCTCGGCGGCGAGCCGGCTCAGCATCGGCGAGACGCCGCCACCGGTGTCGGCCGCCCTGTCCCGCAGGGGGAGTCGGGGCGGAGGTGGTGTCCTGACCGCCGTCACCCCAGCACCAGCCGTCCGGCCAGCTCGCCGAGGCGGATGCGGGCCAGCGCGAGGTTGCCCTCCGCCCGGGTCAGCCACAGGTGCAGGAACACGCTGCTGTCGAAGGTGGTGCTCACGAAGCGCAGCAGGTGGTAGCTGTCCCGGTTGCTGAGGATCAGGTCCTCGACCGGCGTCTCCCGGTCGGACCAGTCGGAGCCGTCGGCCGGGGCGAACGCGCGGTGCTCCGCGGCGAGCCGGGCCAGCTCCGCGGCCTCGGCCGCGGTCGTCTCATGGTCACCGCCCGGCGCGTCCCCGACCGTGCCCAGGGCCAGGCCGCTGGTCCAGTCGACCACCGCGGCACCCCGGGCACCGGGCAGTGTCATGGCTTCCAGTAGGCACTCGTCGATTCCGGGCACCGTGTCTCCCCTCCCGCCAAAGGGTTCGGCCGAGTGACGCCGAAGTTACGCAACGTGTGCGCCGGGGGTGAGGGTTCTGGCATTTTCCTGTGGAACATGCCCTGAGGTGACTAAGGTGGGTCAACTGACCATATTTTCTGGCCGGTTGAAGCCGTCGCGAAGGCTCGGCAGGGGGCGCGTTCGGTGGTGCGGGGGCGTGCGGAGTGTTTTGAGCGCCGGTGACCGACGACTTGGCTGGTGGGGCGGGTGCCCCCTGTCGGGCGAGGGCCGAGACCCTTGGCCAAGACCCGCTCGGCATGGCCCGTCAGGCGTGGGCCGGGGTCTGTGCGCGCCGGTGCGCTAGAGCCCCGTCAGCGCCGACGCGTGCGCCCCGCCCGACTCCGCGACGATCTCGTCGAGGGTCTGCGGCTCCCGTACGACGGCGAAGTGGACCCCGCCCTCGCGGTCCGGTGCGAAGCCGTAGATGCCCGGGCGGGCCAGGGAGTTGTACGCGTAGTGGTGGGCGAAGTAGTAGGCGCCGGTGTCCAGCGCGGCCGCGTAGTCGCCCTGTTCGAGCAGCGGCAGCGCGCGCCCCTCGGCGAGGAGGTCGCCCGCGAAGCAGGCGGGGCCCGCGATGTCCTGGACCACGTCCGGTCCCGCCTTGGGGCGCCCCTTCGCGTCGTACCCGGCGATCCGCAGCGGCCAGGACGCGGGTGCGTACACCGTGCGGGCGGCGATCTGCACGCCCGCGTGCGTGACCGCGATCGCCCGGTCCCCGGCGGACTTCGTGTACTCGACCCGGGCGAGGACCGTCCCGTGCTTGGCGAGCAGCGACCGCCCGAACTCGGTGACCAGCCCGTACCGCCCGTCGAACAGCCCCGGCACCACCTCGGCGAGCAGCCGCGCGTACTGCGCGTACGTCGGAGCCGTCGCGTCGGAACCGAAGTTGACCGGAAGCCCGCCGCCGATGTCGATCGTGTCGATCTGCCGGCGCCCGAGGTGCCGGTTGATCTCCTCGGCCAGCGCGTACGTCTCCGCCGCGCCCTGCGCCATCAGCGAGAGCGGGATGCCCTGCGAGCCGGTGTGCGCGTGCAGCCGGGTCAGCCAGGGGCGGTCGGCGTACGCCCGGACGATCCACTCGCGCGCCCCCTCGTCCCGCAGCGCGACCCCGAACTTGGAGGTCGCCGTCGCGGTGGACAGCGCCTCGATCGAACCCCCGCCGACCTGCGGGTTCACCCGGATTCCGATCGGGGAGCCGGTGGCCGCGGACCGCACCATCGCGTCGATGCGGTCCAGTTCCTGGGGGTTGTCCGCGTTGACCGCGATGCCCAGCGCCAGTGCCTCGCGCAGCTCGGCGGGCGTCTTGGCCGGGGAGTCGAGCACCGTGCGCGTCGGCGGTACTCCGGCCGCCCGGGCGAGGGCGAGCTCTCCCGGGCTCGCCACTTCCGCGCCGATGCCCTGCTCGTGCAGCAGCCGCAGGACGGGCACGAGCGGGGTCGCCTTCACGGCGAAGGCGTGCAGCACGGGGGTGCCGGGAGCGGTCACCGCGTCGAAGGCGGCCCGCAGGGCGGCGGCCGAGGCGCGGATGTCGGGGACGTCGAGGAGCGCGACGATGGGGGTTCCCGGCGTGAGGAGTCCTTGCTCGACGGCGGCCCGGACGGCATCGTCACGCCGTAGGACGCGATCGCCGTCCTCGTCGCCCACCGGATCCGCTCGCCTGTCCCTGTCTGCGCCCATACGTACCAGCCAAACATCCACGGCGTGGCCGCGCTGGCCCATGCGGCTATTGACTAGCTCTATTCAAGAAGCCAGGATGTGAATATCTACTGCAATAGTCCGCATAGGAGGCAGACCATGTCAGGACCCCGCCCCGTACGAGCGCCGCGCGGTACGGAACTGAGTGCCCTGGGATGGCAGCAGGAAGCCGCCCTGCGGATGCTGCAGAACAACCTCGACCCCGAGGTCGCCGAGCACCCCGACAAGCTCGTCGTCTACGGCGGCACCGGCAAGGCCGCGCGTGACTGGCGCTCCTTCGACGCCATGGTGCGCACGCTGCGGACCCTGAAGCAGGACGAGACGATGCTCGTCCAGTCCGGTCGCCCCGTCGGTGTCATGCAGACCCACGAGTGGGCCCCGCGCGTCCTCATCGCCAACTCCAACCTGGTCGGCGACTGGGCGAACTGGGAGGAGTTCCGGCGCCTGGAGGCCCTCGGCCTGACCATGTACGGGCAGATGACCGCCGGTTCGTGGATCTACATCGGCACGCAGGGCATCCTGCAGGGCACGTACGAGACGTTCTCCGCCGTCGCCGCGAAGAAGTTCAACGGCACGCTGGCGGGGACGATCACGCTGACCGCCGGTCTCGGTGGCATGGGCGGCGCCCAGCCGCTCGCCGTGACGATGAACGACGGCGTCGCGATCTGTATCGACGTCGACCCGCGCGCCATCGAGCGCCGCATCGAACACCGCTACCTCGACGTCCGCGCCGACTCCCTCGCGCACGCCCTGCAGCTCGCCGTCGAGGCCCGCGATGCCCGCCGCCCGCTCTCCATCGGCCTCCTGGGCAACGCGGCCGAGCTGCTCCCGCAGATGCTGGCCGAGGGTGCCCCCATCGACATCGTGACCGACCAGACCTCGGCCCACGACCCGCTTGCCTACCTCCCGGTCGGCGTCGACTTCGACGACATGGCCACCTACGCGGCGAAGGACCCCGCCGGGTTCACCACCCGTGCCCGTGAGTCCATGGCGCGTCACGTCGAAGCGATGGTCGGCTTCATGGACGCCGGTGCCGAGGTCTTCGACTACGGCAACTCGATCCGGGGCGAGGCCCAACTCGCCGGGTACGAGCGGGCGTTCGCCTTCCCCGGCTTCGTCCCCGCCTACATCCGGCCGCTCTTCTCCGAGGGCAAGGGCCCCTTCCGCTGGGCCGCCCTGTCCGGCGAGGCCTCCGACATCCACAAGACCGACAAGGCGATCCTCGACCTCTTTCCCGAGAACGAGTCCCTGCACCGCTGGATCAAGCTGGCCGGCGAGCGCGTCCACTTCCAGGGCCTGCCCGCCCGTATCTGCTGGCTCGGCTACGGCGAGCGCGACAAGGCCGGTGAGCGCTTCAACGACATGGTCGCCTCCGGTGAGCTCGCGGCGCCCCTCGCGATCGGCCGCGACCACCTC
The DNA here is from genome assembly GCF_026343635.1 of Streptomyces sp. NBC_00038. Taxonomy (NCBI): domain Bacteria; kingdom Bacillati; phylum Actinomycetota; class Actinomycetes; order Kitasatosporales; family Streptomycetaceae; genus Streptomyces; species Streptomyces sp. NBC_00038. The sequence goes on along the minus strand of NZ_JAPELQ010000001.1, from coordinate 4,366,147 downwards.
GACTGCGGTTCCGTCGCCTCGCCGTACCGCGAGACCGAGGCCATGCTCGACGGGTCCGACGCGATCGCCGACTGGCCGCTGCTGAACGCCATGGTGAACGTGGCTTCGGGTGCGTCCTGGGTCTCCATCCACCACGGGGGCGGTGTCGGCATGGGGCGCTCCATCCACGCCGGTCAGGTCTCCGTCGCCGACGGCACGAAGCTCGCCGGCGAGAAGATCCGCCGGGTGCTGACCAATGACCCCGGGATGGGGGTCATCCGGCACGTGGACGCCGGGTACGACATCGCCGAGTCGGTGGCGGACGAGCGTGGTGTGCGTATCCCCATGCGGGAAGGCGAGTCCGCGTGACCCAGCGAGAAGGCGCGCCTGCGGCGCGGGGCGGCAACCCCCCGGTGGGGGCGGATGCCTCGTCCCCGCCCGCGGGCCCGGCTGTGCCCACCCGTTCCGCCCTGCGGAACGATTGCCCACAGCCTGGAGCGGCTGCGGCTGCGTCAGCGCCCGGCGCTGGTGGCTCCGCGCGGCCTGCGGTGGCTGCGGCTGGCGACAGCCCGCAGCCCGCGGTTGCAGCGGCCGACAATCGTCCGCAGCCGTCATCGTCAGCCGCAGCGGCCGCCGCTGACGGTCACCCGCAGCCCGCCGTTGCAGCGGCCGGCAATCATCCGCAGCCTGCGTCGGCGGCAGAAGCTGCCGCCGACGGTCACCCGCAGCTCGCGGCGGCGGCAGCAATCGGTGATACACCGCAGCCCGAGGCGGCGGCAGCAATCGGTGATACACCGCAGCCCGAGGCGGCGGCAGCAACCGGTGATACACCGCAGCCCGAGGCAGCCGCAGAAGCCGCCGCCGGCGATCACCCGCAGCCCGCGGCGGCAGCGCTCGGCGAGCGCCCGCGGGCCGTCGCCGTGCCGGCTGCCGGCGCCCCACAACCCGGGCGCCCCGCACCAGCCGCCCCCTCCTTCCACGACATGTGGAGTGACCTGAAGCCCATCGGTCGGCACCCCGACTCCGGTGGTTACCGTCGCTTCGCGTGGAGCGGTGCCGACCTCGACTGCCGGGCCTGGTTCCGGGGGCAGGCCGAGGCTCGTGGGCTCGACTACGAGGTCGATCGGAACGGGAATCAGTGGGCCTGGCTCGGGGATCCCGTCGCGGGGGACGCCGTGGTCACGGGGTCCCATCTCGACTCCGTGCCGGACGGCGGGGCCTTCGACGGGCCCCTCGGCGTCGTGTCGTCCTTCGCGGCGCTGGACGAACTGCGCGCACGCCAAGTGGAGTTCAGCAGGCCTCTGGCCATCGTGAACTTCGGGGACGAGGAGGGCGCCCGGTTCGGGCTCGCCTGTGTCGGGTCGCGGCTCGCGGCCGGGCAGCTCACCGTCGAGCAGGCGCACCGGCTCACCGACGCCGACGGCATTACGCTGCCGCAGGCCATGGAGCGGGCCGGATACGACCCGGACGCCATCGGGCCCGACCCCGAGCGGCTCTCCCGTATCGGCGCCTTCGTCGAGCTGCACGTCGAACAGGGCCGCGCCCTCGACCTCTCCGGCGACCGCGTCGGCATCGCGAGCGCCATCTGGCCGCACGGCCGCTGGCGGTTCGACTTCCGGGGCGAGGCCAACCACGCGGGCACCACCCGGCTCGTGGACCGCCGCGACCCGATGCTGCCGTACGCGGAGACGGTGCTGGCCGCGAGACGAGAGGCCCGACTCGCGGGCGCCGTCGCCACCTTCGGCAAGATCGCCGTCGAGCCGAACGGCGTGAACGCCATCCCCTCCCTCGTCCGCGGCTGGCTCGACTCCCGCGCCGCCGACCAGGCGAGCCTGGACACGGTCGTCACCGGCATCGAGAAGGCGGCCCGCGAGTACGCGGAGGCGCAGGGCGTCGAACTCGACGTCGTCCGCGAGTCGTTCACCCCCGTCGTCGAGTTCGAGCACGCCCTGCGTGACGAGCTCGCCCGCATCCTGGGCAAGGAGGCGGACCTGAGGGTCCCCGTCCTGGGTACCGGCGCCGGACACGACGCCGGAATCCTCTCCGGGACCGTCCCGACCGCCATGCTGTTCGTACGCAACCCCACGGGCGTCTCGCACTCCCCGGCCGAGTACGCCGCCGAGGACGACTGCGTGGCCGGGGTGACCGCACTCGCCGACGTACTCGAAGGGCTGGTCCGCAGGTGACGCAGACGTACTGGCTGGAACACGCCTGGCTCGACACCAACGTCGAGCCGGGCGTGGCCCTCGACGTCCACGACGGCCGCATCACCGCCGTCCGCACCGGCGTCGACACCCCACCCCCCGGCGCCGAGACCCTCCGCGGTCTCACCCTCCCCGGGCTCGCCAACGCCCACTCGCACGCCTTCCACCGCGCCCTGCGCTCCACCGTCCAGGTCGGCTCGGGCACCTTCTGGACCTGGCGCGAGATCATGTACTCCTTCGCGGACAGGCTGACCCCGGAGACCTACCACGCGCTCGCCCGAGCGGTGTACGCGGAGATGGCGCTCGCCGGGATCACGGCCGTCGGCGAGTTCCACTACGTGCACCACGCCCCGGGCGGCACCCCGTACGCCGACCCCAACGCGATGGGCGAGGCGCTCATCGCGGCGGCGGCCGAGGCCGGGATCCGCATCACCCTCCTCGACACCGCATACGTCTCCGCCGGCTTCGGACAGCCCCCGAACCGGCACCAGCTCCGCTTCTCCGACGGCAGCGCGGACGCCTGGGCGGAACGCTCTTCACTTCTCAAGGACCGTGATCACGCGCGGATCGGTGCGGCCATCCACTCCGTACGGGCCGTGCCGGCCAAGCAGTTGGCGACGGTGGCGCGGTGGGCCGAGGAGCGGCGGGCCCCGCTGCATGTGCATCTGTCCGAGCAGACGGCGGAGAACGACGCCTGCCAGGCCACGCACGGCCGCACCCCCACCCAGCTGCTCGCCGACCACGGCGTCCTCGGCCTGCGCACGACCGGCGTCCACAACACGCACCTCACGGATCAGGACATCGCCCTGATCGGCGGCTCCGGGACCGGGACCTGCATGTGCCCCACCACCGAACGGGACCTGGCCGACGGCATCGGGCCCGCGGTCGCCCTGCAGAACGCGGGCTCGCCCCTCTCCCTCGGCTCCGACAGCCACGCCGTCATCGACCTCCTCGAAGAGGCCCGCGCCATGGAGCTGAACGAGCGCCTGCGCACCCGCACCCGCGGTCACTGGACGGCGGCCGCCCTCCTCCGCGCCGCCTCCGCGGACGGCCACGCGGCCCTGGGCTGGGACGGCGCGGGCATCCTGGAGCCGGGCGCGCTCGCCGACTTCACGACGATCGCCCTCGACTCGGTCAGAACAGCGGGACCGGTGCCGCGCCTCGGTGCCGAGACAGCCGTATTCGCCGCGACGGCTGCCGACGTACGCCACACGGTCGTGGGCGGCAGGCACGTCGTACGAGACGGCGCACACACCCTCGTACCCGAAGTGCCGAGGGCTCTCGCGGACGCCATCGACGCCCTGCGCGCCTGAGCCCGACGACCGTCCCCCGCAGCCCCAGCCCCCACAAGGACATCGCCATGACCACCGTCATCACCAACATCGCCAGCCTGGTCACCAACGACCCCTCCCTCGGTGACGGTTCCCCCCTCGGTCTGATCCAGGACGCGGCCGTCGTCATCGAAGGCGACCGCATCGCGTGGACCGGTGATTCAAGAAAAGCACCCGCCACTGACAATCGGGTCGACGCCGGCGGCCGGGCGGTGATCCCGGGCTTCGTGGACTCCCACTCGCACCTCGTCTTCGCGGGCGACCGCACGCAGGAGTTCAACGCCCGTATGTCGGGCCGCAGCTACACGGCCGGCGGCATCCGCACCACCGTCGCCGCCACCCGCGCCGCCTCCGACGAGGACCTGGAACGCAACCTCACGCACTACCTCCGCGAGGCCCTGCTCCAGGGCACCACCACCTTCGAGACGAAGTCGGGCTACGGCCTCACCGTCGAGGACGAGGCCAGGGCGCTGCGTATCGCGGCGGCGCACACCGACGAGGTCACCTACCTCGGCGCGCACATCGTCTCCCCGGACTACGCCGACGACCCGGCCGGGTACGTGGCCCTGGTGACCGGCGAGATGCTCGACGCCTGTGCCCCGTACGCCCGTTGGGTCGACGTCTTCTGCGAGAAGGGCGCCTTCGACGGCGACCAGGCCCGCGCGATCCTCACGGCGGGCAAGGCGAAGGGCCTGCACCCGCGCGTCCACGCCAACCAGCTCTCCTACGGCCCCGGCGTCCAGCTCGCCGTAGAACTGGACGCGGCGAGCGCGGACCACTGCACGCACGTCACGGACGCGGACGTGGACGCGCTCGCGAACAGCAGCACGGTCGCCACGCTCCTCCCCGGCGCCGAATTCTCCACCCGCGCCCAGTGGCCGAACGCCCGCCGCCTGCTTGACGCGGGCGTCACCGTGGCCCTCTCCACGGACTGCAACCCGGGCTCGTCGTTCACCTCGTCCGTCCCGTTCTGCATCGCGCTGGCGGTACGGGACATGGGGATGACGCCCGACGAGGCGCTCTGGTCGGCCACGGCCGGAGGAGCCCAGGCCCTTCGCCGCACGGACATTGGCCGCCTATCCCCGGGCGCCTACGCCGACCTGGCGATCCTCGATGCCCCGAGCCATGTCCACCTCGCCTACCGGCCGGGCGTCCCGCTGGTCTCGGAGGTCCGGCGGCGCGGGATTCCGGTCACGTAGCGGCGGAACCGGCCAGCCACCGCTGGTCCTCGCGGCCGTGGTCCCTGGCCAGCGAGAGCCGGTCGCCGTACGGAGTGACGGCGTGGTCGGGGGCGATGTCCGGGCGGATCAGGCCTCGCGAGTCCACCGTGAAGTGCAGGTTCTTGCCGTTGGGCTCGTAGTCGTCGGCGGCCGAGCACTCCCAGATGCCGACGCCCCGGTCCGTGGAACCCCGGCTGTCCAGGCAGAAGCGGTCGTCGGCGAACGACTGGAGGACGCCGCGGCCGGTGTCGACGCGCCACATCTGGGTGCGGGACGAGGTGCAACGGGCCGTGACGACGTCCGTGCCCAGGTCCATGACACCGTCGCGGATGTCGAGGCAGAGCCCCGAATCGGCGTTCACGACCTGGGCGTAGGTGCCGTTCGGGGGGTGCGGGGTCGGGGACGGCTTCGGCTTCTTCGAAGGCGTGGGTGTCTTCGACGGCGTCGAAGTGTGCGTCGGGGACGGGGACTTGGCCGTACGAGTGGGGGAGGGGGACGCGGACGGCGACGGAGTCACCGAGACCGTCGCGGTCACCGTCACCGGAGGCGGCGCAGCCGGTGTGCTCACCGCGCTCACCGCGGGCTCCGACCCGCCCGACGTCAGCAGATACAGCAGCAGCGGCGCCACCGCGACGCCGAGCGCGGCCGAGGCGAGGACGAAGCGCCGGGAAGGCGGCCAGGAGGAGGAGGCCGGACTCCGGGTGGGAGCGGTCTCGCCCCCGTGGCCCATGACGTAGGCCGCGCCGCCCCACGGCAGCAGTCCCTCGGCCAGCGCCGTGAGCGGGGTGTCGCGCAGGGCGCCCAGCTCCTCGTACGCGGTGGCGCAGTGCGCGCAGTGCGTCATGTGGGCGTTCAAGTCGGCGCTGTAGCGCGGGTTCTCGGGGTGCGCCGCCTCCTCGATCAGCCGGCGGAAGTCCTGGCAGCGGGGGTTGCCGGAGCGGGCGAGGCGGGTCTTCAGACAGGCCTGGCGCAGGGCCTGGAACGCGGGCTGCTTGCCGTACGCCACGTCCTGCGGCAGGGCCCCGAGGAAAGCCGTGGTCCTGGCGTCGGGCTCCTCGTCGACGACGCCGTACCAGATGAGGCCCTGGACACGGCTCGGCAGCGACTGGAACGCGTCGAGCATCGGCGGGACGGGCCCGTCGGGGCCGTTCGTCCCGCGGAGTCGGGCGAGCAGACCCGGATCGAGGCGGCTCGCGCGATGGTCGAGGGGAGCGGCCCAGGATGCGGCCACCCGGCCTGCCAGGAGCAGCAGTTGGTGGCGCCAGGGCCCTCGTGGGTCGATGCCGCGTGCCGTGTCGCGGGCGGCGAGCGCGAACGCCTGAGCTGTCAGCTGCCGTGCGGCGGACTCGCCGACGGTGCACAGACGGGCGTACGAGAGGACCGCGGGCCGGTGCCGCAGGCGCAGTTCGCGCAGTGCCGGATACGCGGTCGGGGTGTCGGCGCGCAGCAGTTCGGTGAGCTGCGCGTCGGACGCCGTGGAGTACATGCCACTCCCGGCGTCGTCCCCGACATAAGGGTCGTCCCCGCCGTACCCGTCTTCACCGTCACCATCGGTCCGGCCGGCCCCAGCCATCCCCGTGCCTCCTCGCACCCCACGCTCCGCCCGCCGGAGTCCTGGCGTACCGGCGGGTACGGGGGTGCCCATAGTGGTGGAAGGCAACCTGTGAGGAAAGAGGTTTCCCGGGGTAACCACAGCCGCTGCCAAGCTGTAACTAGGTCGGGCGCCCCCGGAAGTTGGGGGCGCCCGACCTGGTTACAGCTACTGGAGCCGACAAGCGGCTGTCGAACCGTCACTCCTCGACGGTCAGCCCCTTCCGCAGCCGCACCAGCGTCCGCGAGAGCAGCCGGGAGACATGCATCTGGGAGATGCCGAGTTCGTCGCCGATCTCGGACTGGGTCATGTTGGCGACGAAGCGGAGGGCGAGGATCTGCCGGTCGCGGGAGGGGAGTTCGGCGATCAGCGGCCTCAGCGATTCCACGTACTCGATGCCTTCGAGCCCGTGGTCCTCGTAGCCGATGCGGTCCGCGAGCGCGCCCTCGGAGTCGTCCTCCTCGGGCTGGGCGTCCAGCGAACTGGCCGTGTACGCGTTGGACGCGGCCATGCCTTCGACGACCTCTTCGTTGGAGAGGTCCAAGCGCTCCGCCAGCTCTCCCACCGTCGGCGCGCGATCGAGTTTCTGGGCGAGTTCGTCGCCCGCCTTGGCCAGGTCGAGGCGGAGTTCCTGCAGCCTGCGCGGTACGCGCACCGACCACGACGTGTCGCGGAAGAAGCGCTTGACCTCGCCGACGATCGTCGGCATCGCGAAGGTGGGGAACTCGACGCCGCGGCTCATCTCGAAGCGGTCGATCGCCTTGATCAGGCCGATGGTGCCGACCTGGATGATGTCCTCCATCGGCTCGCTGCGGGAGCGGAACCGAGAGGCGGCGAACTTGACCAGTGCGAGGTTGAGTTCGACCAGTGTGTTGCGAACGTACGAGTACTCGTAGGTGCCTTCTTCGAGGGACTCCAGCCGCTCGAAGAGTGTCTTGGACAGGGCCCGGGCGTCCACCGGCCCCACCTGGTCGTACGGGGGGATCTCCGGAAGGCCTTCGAGTCCGTCGGGTTTCCCGGGGAGTCGCGGGAGTTCCGGCGGGGGAGCCGACGTCGCCGTCTGGGTATGCGATTCGTCGAGCCGGGGTGACATGGTGTCCTCCATGGTTCTCGGCATATGGCCGCCGATGCCAATACGTGCACTGCGGTGTGCGGCGCCTCCAAAGCCGGTCGTGTCGAAAAGGTGTCTCTACTAGCCCTACCCGCTCCCGCGCGGTTGTTGCAAGTGTGCTTACTTGTGAAATGTCCGTTTAATGGCGGTTGTTCGGGTGTCGGGGTGTGTAGAGAAGGCGTAGTGTTCGAGTGCCTACATCAGCAGTCACGACGCTCAGGAGAGAGACGGCATGGACCGCGGGACGGTCGGCAGCGCACAGTCGGGCCGGCTTCTTGTCGAAGTGCGGGTAGAGGGCCCCAGTGCCGTCGTTACCCCCGCGGGTGAGCTCGATCACCACACCGCCGATTTGTTGCGTGAACCACTCGATGCGTGCCTCGAGAAGGGGTACGCCCGCCTGGTCGTCGACTGCTCGCGCCTGGAGTTCTGTGACTCCACCGGACTCAATGTGCTGCTCGGCGCCCGGCTGAAGGCCGAGGCCGCGGGCGGCGCGGTCCATCTCGCCGCGATGCTGCCGGTGGTGGCCCGGGTCTTCGAGATCACCGGGGCGGAGGCCGTTTTCACGGTCCATGACAGCCTCGCCGCGGCTCTGGCCGTCTAGGCGGACCAGGGTGGATCGCGTCACAGTGGTACCCCAGTTGTCCCTGCGTGATCGACGGGTTACGCGCGTCACGGGTTTCGGGTCGAATAATTGGGTGTTCGGACGGTTCGGTCGGGCAGGAGACTTTCTGTATGCGTCCGCCGCCGCAACGTACTGAGTAGTGAAGTCTTGAATTGTGAATGTGAATGGGTGAATCGGTGAGGTGAAGCGCTGATGAGCACCACCCGGCCCTACCCGCCGGGAGACCGCGGCCCGGAGTCGGGCGACGGCGGCGCTTCCGCGGTGTCCGGCACCGGCAGTGGCATCGACAGTGTCAGTGGTACCGGCACGGCCACCGGTACCGGCAGTGCGACTGCCACTGGCGCCGGCGCTACCGGTACAGGCACCGGCACGGGCACCGGCCCCGGCCGCCAGGCCCGCCGCCTGAGCTTCGACGGTCAGAGCGGTGTCGTGCCGCTCGCCCGCGACTTCGCCCGCCAGGCGCTGCACGCGTGGGGCTGGCTGCCCGCCGCGACCGCCGACCGCCGCGCTGCCGCCGAGGACGTCCTGCTGGTCGTCTCCGAACTCGTCACCAACGCCTGCCTGCACGCCGAGGGTCCGGAAGAACTCCGGATCGCCTGCGACAACAAGGTGCTCCGCGTCGAGGTCTCCGACCGCGGCGCAGGACAGCCCGCCCCGCGCACCCCGCACCGTGCCGGGCGCCCCGGCGGCCACGGAATGTTCATCGTGCAGCGACTGTGCCTGGACTGGGGAGTTGTCCGCACTCCGGGGGGCGTGGGCAAGACCGTCTGGGCCGAACTCGGGGCACCCGCGTAGCCCCTGGCGACTCCCACCTTGTGTTACCCGGGGTTCGAACCCTCATTCGCGCCCTTCTCGTACGTCATCGAACGCGCGCCGGATCTCCTCACATCCGGCGCGCGCTTTGTCTTCCCTCCACAAGTCCCCGGGCGTACCTTGACGGCCGATCTGATGTTCCGTCAGGAATGAGGCCCCGAGGTGTCGTACCGGACGTACCAGAAACGAACCGCCGCGCTCGCGTTCGCCGCGGCCCTGGCCGGCTCCGCGGTGCTGATGGCCGCCCCCGCCGCCCATGCCGACGTGGTGGACGTCAACTACCAGTGCAAGACGCCGATCGGCGACAAGAGCGCCGTGTCGCCCATCGACATCAAGAGCGTCAAGAGCGGCAGCGCCTACAAACTCACCATGTCCTGGCAGAAGGGCGTCTCGTCGAGCCCGGTGGAGCTGGGAAAGGGCTCGATGACCCCGAGCGCCGTGATCAAGCTGGGCGGCGCGGAGGAGGGCACGGTGGCGGTGAGCGGTCCGGCCAACGCGGCCGCGATCCCCGCCAACACCCCCATCAAGATCAGTGACTTGAGCGGCACCTACACGCCGAAGGAAACCGGCAAGGTCACCTTCACCGCGGACGTGCTGACCATCAAGGCACTGGGCACCACGACCACCTGCACCCCTTCGAACAACCCCAAGCCCTCACTCACCCTCGACGTCACGGCCGCGGGCGGTTCGGATACGGGCGAGACCCAGAGCGGCTCGGGCGACGAACTCCCGCAGACCGGCCCCGAGGACTCTGCGATCGCGCTCGGCACGCTCGGCGGCACGGTCCTGCTCGCGGGTGCCGCCGGTGTGCTGTGGCTGACGCGCAGGAACCAGGCGGTACGCCGCTGACCGGCCCCCCGTAAAGCAACCAGGAGCCGCTGATGCCGTACGCACTGCCCGCCGCCCGTGTACTGGGCCTGACCTTGCTGTTGCTGGGCATGGCACCCGTGGCCGTGGCCGACGACGGCTGGTCCGTGGTGCCCTCCGCGAGCGCGCCGGAGGGCAGGCCGTACGTCTACGCGGAGGGCGCGCCCGGCACCGTCGTCGAGGACTCGGTGTCCGTGCTCAACCCGGGCGCGAAGCCGCTCACGGTCAGGCTGCGCGGCGCGGACGCGGACAACACGGCGGACGGCGGCTTCACGATCCGCGAGAAGGCGACGGACGCGGGCGCGTGGATCAACTTCGCGGGGAAGGCGGACGGACGGCGGGTCCCCGTGCGGGAGCTGTCCGTACGCGTCCCCGCGCACACCCGCGCCGACGTCCCCTTCACGGTGAGCGTCCCGGCGGGCGCGTCGCCCGGCGACCACCCCGGCGCGATCATGGCGAGCGGCGACGGCGGACGCACCTCGGCGGTCCGGATCCAACTGCGGGTGGACGGACCGACGTTGTCCGCGCTCACCGTCGAACACGTCACCGTGCGCGCGGGCCGCATCTCGTACGAGCTGGTCAATCGGGGCACCACAGCCCTCACCCCGCGACTCGCCGTCCACGCCGACGGCACCCTCGGCGAGGTACTCGACCGCGCCCCGCGCACCCTGCCCGTCGAACTCCTGCCGGGCCGCCGCGTCACGCTCAGCGAGCCGTGGCCGGACACCCCGGCGCTGGACTCGGTCGAGGTACGGCTGACGGTGACGGCGGCGGGCGGGGCGCGCGACACGGGGTCCGCGTCGGCGACCTTCGTGCCGTGGGGCGCGGTGGCGGGGGCCGGGGGCGCGCTCGCGGCGGTCGTCGCGTTTCTCCTCGTACGGCGTCACAGGCGTCGTCCGCCGGGCGGTGTACGGCGTCACGGGCATCGCACGCCCAGCGGTGAGGCGTGTGAACAGCCGCGTACGGAAGTCGAGTTGACGGGAGCGGTGTCGTGAGCGGTGTCGTGGGCGGCAAGGTGCGGATGACGGTGCTGGCGGCGGTGCTGGCGCTCCTCGTGCTGCCCCTCGCGGGGAGCCCCGCGGTCGGCGCGGACAAGCCCTCCGTCAAGTTGTCCAAGTCCCAGGCGGGGACGGGGGGTTCGATCACCGTCACCGGCAGCGGCTGGCGGCCGAAGGCGCTGCTGATGATGCTGATCTGTGGCCAGTCGGTGCCCTCCCGGGGTGTGATCGGCGGCACCAACTCCTGTGCCAACGCCGACGGCCGGGCCGTCACCACCGACGCGAAGGGCGACTTCAGCAAGGAACTGCCGGTCGCCGAGCCGCCCGAGCCGTGCCCGTGCGTGGTGCACGTCGCCACGGTCACGGGGGAGAAGGCGGAGGCGGACGCCATCTTCATGGTTGCCGGGCACTCGGTCGAGCCGCTGCCCGAGGAGGAGAGCGGCGGGCGGCTCTCGGTGCTCACGGACACCCGGCTCGACGGTTCGAGCGGGCTGCTCACCTCGTTCGGCGCCCCGCCCTCGCGCACGCTCGTCTTCACGGTCGGCAACGTCGGCACCGCCGCCGTCAAGGACCCCGTCTTCCAAGTCGGCACCTCCCACGGCGTGTTCGCCCCGACGTGGGAGGAACAGCAGTGGCGCGGCACCGTCGAGCCGGGCAAGAAGGCGCAGATTGAACTCCCCGTGGAACTCGCGGCCGGGGCGCACGGCGACTACACGGTCTCGCTGAAGTACGGCGGGAAGATGCTCGCCGAGCAGCCGTGGGGCGTGGGCCGCCCCTGGGGCGTCACGCTGTTCTGGATCCTGCTCGCCGTGGTCGTGCCGGCCGCGGTGTTCCGTATCGGCATGGCCGTGGTGGACCGGCTGCGGCCGCGCAGGCCGGCCCGGCGCGGTGGTAGCGGCCGTCGGCGGGGCCTGCGGCTGCCCGAACTCACCCTGCGCATGCCGAGGTTGAGCATGCCGTCGGCCACGAAGGCCACGACGGCACCTGAATCCCGTGCGACCCCGAACTCGACTCCGACTCCGACTCCGGCCCCGGCTTCGACGCGGACCCTTCCGTGGTTCACGCCGGACAGCGATCCGGGGATCCTGGCGGCCGGTCAGCTCTCCGCACCGCAAGAGAACAGTCCGACGACTCCCACGAGGAAGGGCAATACGTGAGTACGCAACGGAGAGTGGCACCAACGGCGGGGCGGAGAGTGAGCGCGGCCGGGATCGCGCTGGTACTCGGCGGCGCGGGCATCCTGCTAGGGGTGGCCGCGGTCCCGGCGCAGGCCGCCGAGGTGTCGTACGCGACCAAGTGCATCCCGCCCGCGGCCTCGGGCCTCGACCCCGTCGAGGGCACCACGAAGGTGGAGATCACCGCACCGGCCTCGGCGAAGGTGGGTGACGAGGTCGAGATCGTGTGGAAGTTCACGCAGGCCGCCTCGAAGAACCCCGACCTCATCGACCTGCCGGAGGACTCGGTCCAGCCGACCGGCGTCCTCAAGGCGGCCGGCGCGCAGACCGCCGACATCGCGATGGAGGGGCCGCGCGAGAACCCGGCCATCCCCAAGGGCGGGGACATGGTGCTGTCCGACATGAAGGGCACGCTGACGCTGACGGCGGCGGGCGATGTCACGCTGACACCGGACGCGTACACCATCAACGCCTACTCGACGGACACCGTGTGCACGCCCCAGGAGGCGGTGCCTGTCGCTGCCACCATCACGGTGACGGACGCCGGGGGAGGTACGACGACCTCGGGCGGGACGACCACCGATGGTGGTACGACCTCGGGTGGATCCACGACCGGCGGCACGACCACCGACGGCGGTACGACGACCGGCGGTGGCACGACGACCGGCGGCACGACGTCAGGTGGTTCGACCTCCGGTGGCGATGACGGTCAGACTGACTTCGAGGGCAAGACGGTGACCACGTCCTTCGCCTGCACCTCGCCGGGACCCGAGAAGATCGACTCCACGGCGACGATCAACGCCAAGAAGAACGGCGGGAGTTACGACCTCACGGTGAAGACCGCCGAGGGCGTGATGGACAGCCCCGCACCGCTGCCCGCGGGCGCGCTGAAGCCCTCCATGGTGATCACGGTCGGCGGCGACGACAGCGGCTCGCTGGAGGTCGAGGGCCCCGCCAACAAGGAGGCCCTCAACGCGGGCGACCCGGTCTCGCTCGAAGACATGACGGGCACGTACAAGCCCGGAGCCGACGGCAAGGCCACCCTCAGTCCGGGCGACCTGACGATCGTCGTGACGTTGAGCGCCGGGGCGGACCCGATCACGATTCCCTGCAAGGCGACGAAGACCGCTGTCTCACTGGAACTCGACGTAGAGAAGCAGGAGGGCGGCGTCTCCGGTGCGACAACGTCGGGCTCCGGGTCGTCATCGTCGTCCTCCTCCGGCGGAGGCCTGGCGGAGACCGGCGCGAACGACAACGGCGGGCTCCGGGCCCTCGGCCTGGTGGCCGGCACCGTGATCCTGCTCGGCGGCGCCGTCTTCACCTTCATGCCCCGACGGCGCGTGCGCTGAGCGGCACGGGGAAACCCGAAGGGCCGCCGCACCAATCGGTGCGGCGGCCCTCCGTGCAGAAGCCTCAGGCGTACGTCAGCGGACGTCGCCCATGAGTTCCTTGACCTTGTTGCGGTACATCCACACCGCGACACCGGCGACCACGGCGAGCGTGGCCTCCAGGGCGACGATGCCCATCTTGTTCAGGTCGACCCCGGCGATGGAGAGCAGACCGGTCGTGGCGTCACCGGCGGTGACGGCCAGGAACCAGACGCCCATCATCTGGGAGGCGTACTTCGCGGGCGCCATCTTCGTGGTGACGGAGAGGCCGACCGGGGAGAGCAGCAGCTCACCGACGGTCTGCACGAAGTAGATCGCGACCAGCCACATCGCGGCGGCCTTGTGACCGCCCTCGGCGATCGACAGCGGAGCCAGGAAGAGGAAGAACGACGCACCGACCAGCACGAGACCGGACGCGAACTTCACGATGGTGCTCGGCTCCTTGCCGCGCTTGTTCAGGGCCAGCCAGAACCAGGCGAAGACCGGGGCGAGCGCCATGATCAGTACCGGGTTCACCGACTGGTACCAGGAGACCGGGAACTCCCAGCCGAAGACGGTGTTCTCGGCCGAGCCGTCGGCGAAGATCGACAGCGTCGAGCCGCCCTGGTCGTAGATCATCCAGAACACGGCCGCGGCGACGAAGAACCAGATGTAGCCGGACATCTTCGACTGCTCGGCGCGGTCCAGGTCCTTGTCGCGCTTGATCCGCACCAGGACCATGATCGGGATGATCACGCCGAGCAGGGTCAGCGGAACCAGGATCCAGTTCAGCGTGTAGTGGCCGGTGGTGCCGACGATCGCGTAGAAGACGACGGCGATGCCCGCCCAGATCGCGGCCTTGCGCAGCGTCGAGGACTTCTCCTGGGCGGAGAGCGGCGTCGGGACGATCTTGGAGCGCTCGGCGAGGTTGCGGCTGCCGATCAGGAACTGGCCGAGGCCGAGCGCCATGCCGAGCGCGGCGAGCGCGAAGCCCAGGTGCCAGTTGACGTTCTCACCGATGGTGCCGATGATCAGCGGCGCGGCGAAGGCGCCGAGGTTGATGCCCATGTAGAAGACCGTGAAGCCACCGTCGCGGCGCGGGTCGTCCGGGCCGTCGTAGAGGTGGCCGACCATCGTGGAGATGTTGGCCTTCAGCAGACCCGAGCCGATCGCCACGAGGCCGAGGCCCGCGTAGAAGGTGCCCGACGACGGCAGCGCCAGCGTCAGGTGGCCGAGCATGATGACTCCGCCGGCGACGGCGACGGTCTTGCGGGGACCCCAGACCCGGTCGCCGAACCAGCCGCCGGGAAGGGCGAGCAGGTACACCATCGACACGTAGACGGAGTAGATCGCGGTCGCGGTGGCCACGTTCAGGTGCAGGCCGCCCGGTGCGACCAGGTACAGCGGGAGCAGAGCCCTCATGCCGTAGTAGGAGAATCGCTCCCACATCTCGGTCATGAAGAGAGTGGCCAGTCCGCGGGGGTGGCCGAAGAAGGTGCGCTCGAAACCGGGGGTGCCCGGGTTTGTCGAGTCCTTCGTCAGGCTGGACGCCATGGTCGTTCCTTGCTGGTCGGGACGCACGGGAAGTGGGGTTGCGCGCCCGGTGGGGGCGGCCGGCACCGGCGGGTTCCGACCGTCCGTCCCCACGCCCACGGGGAGTCCGCTCCGGATTGCGAAGCGGCGGAGGTCGACCACCGGGATCCACGCCCGCACGCTTCGATGCGCTCGGGCCCGGCCACAGGTCATTCCTTTCAAGGCTGGCGAATACCAGCCCGCACATAAAAGAGACCTTCAGCGTCAAATGCCCGCCAAAGGTCCCTGCAGTGCTACAGGCGTCTGGTCACCATACGACATGTCAATGCCGCATATGGAAGGACTTGAGAGATGGATCACAGGCAGTAATGGAACCACAGGAACCTATTCGAAGGTGTTTATCAAGATCGCCCCTCATAGCCGCAGGCCGACACCTTCAGGGCCGCAGGTAAGAATCACGGATGCCGATCACCCCGCGAGTGTCGTCCGCGGCGGACTACCATCACCTCATGACCCGTGTACTGCTCGCCGAGGACGACGCGTCCATCTCGGAGCCACTGGCCCGTGCCCTGCGCCGGGAAGGCTACGAGGTCGAGGTGCGCGAAGACGGACCCACCGCGCTCGACGCCGGCATCCAGGGCGGCATCGACCTGTGCGTCCTGGACCTGGGCCTGCCCGGGATGGACGGGCTGGAAGTGGCCCGCCGGCTGCGCGCCGAGGGGCACACCGTCCCCATCCTCATCCTGACCGCGCGCGCCGACGAGGTGGACACCGTCGTCGGCCTCGACGCGGGCGCCGACGACTACGTCACCAAGCCGTTCCGGCTCGCCGAACTGCTCGCCCGCGTACGGGCCCTGCTGCGGCGCGGCGCCGCCGAGCCCCAGCAGCCGCCCGCCACGCACGGGGTGCGCATCGACGTCGAGTCGCACCGCGCCTGGATGGGCGACGAGGAACTCCAGCTCACCGCCAAGGAGTTCGACCTCCTGCGGGTCCTCGTCCGGGACGCGGGGCGTGTCGTCACCCGCGACCAGCTCATGCGCGAGGTCTGGGACACCACCTGGTGGTCCTCCACCAAGACCCTCGACATGCACATCTCCTGGCTCCGCAAGAAGCTCGGCGACGACGCGGCGAACCCTCGCTACATCGCGACGGTACGAGGCGTCGGGTTCCGCTTCGAGAAGAGCTGACGGACCCCTCCCACCAGGCTCCAAGCAACCCGCCCGGAGGGCACCGTGCGTCGCCGTCTCATCCAGTCCACGCTCGCCGTGGTGCTCGTAGTGATCGCCGTCTTCGGCGTCTCGCTGGTGATCGTCGAGACGCGCACGATCGGCAGCAGCGCCCAGGAGCGGGTGGACTCCGAGGCGCTGCGCCTGGCGAGCATCGTGGACAGCCGGATCATCGGCCACGAGGACATCACCGCGGAGATCCTGAAGAACCAGGTCACGGACGAGCGGTACGCCGTGATCAGGATCCCGGGCAGGGAACCGATCGAGATCGGGACCAAGCCCAGCGGTGAGGTCACCCACTACACGGCCAAGGGCGAAGAGGGCGAGACGGTCACCGTCCTGGAACCGCGCTCGTCCGTGACGAAGGAGATCGGCCGTACGCTGCTGATCATCGCGGCGGTCGCCCTGCTCGCCATCATCGCCGCCGTCCTCCTCGCCGTACGCCAGGCCAATCGCCTCGCCTCCCCCCTCACCGACCTCGCGGAGACCGCGGAACGGCTCGGTTCAGGCGACCCCCGTCCGCGCCACAAGCGGTACGGCGTCCCGGAGCTGGACCGCGTCGCGGACGTCCTGGACGGCAGCGCGGAGCGGATCGCCCGGATGCTCACGGCGGAGCGCAGGCTGGCGGCGGACGCCTCCCACCAGCTCCGTACGCCCCTCACCGCCCTCTCCATGCGCCTGGAGGAGATCACCCTCACCGACGACCTGGACACGGTGAAGGAGGAGGCGACGATCGCGCTGACGCAGGTCGAGCGGCTCACGGACGTCGTGGAGCGGCTGCTCACCAACGCCCGCGACCCGCGCACCGGCTCCGCGGTCTCCTTCGACCTGGACGAGGTCATCAAGCAGCAGCTGGAGGAGTGGCGCCCGGCCTACCGCAGCGCGGGCCGCGCCATCGTCAGCTCGGGCAAGCGGCATCTGCGGGCCGTGGGCACCCCGGGCGCGGTCGCCCAGGTCCTTGCCGCGCTCATCGAGAACTCCCTGATGCACGGCGGCGGCACCGTCGCCCTGCGCACCCGCGTCACCGGCAACCAGGCCGTCGTCGAGGTCACCGACGAGGGCCCCGGCGTCCCCCCGGACCTCGGCGCCCGCATCTTCGAGCGCACCATCAGCGGCCGCAACTCCACGGGTATCGGCCTCGCGGTCGCCCGTGACCTCGCGGAGGCCGACGGGGGACGTCTGGAGATGCTCCAGGTGAAGCCGCCGGTGTTCGGCCTGTTCCTGTCCCGTACGCCCTTGAAGAAGCCCCTGGCGGGCGAGGAGCCGGAGCCGACCGTCCGGTAGCGGTACGGCTCAGCTCACGCGCTGAGCGGGCCTGGGGCGCTGCTCGGGCCCCGGCCCGGCTTCGAGGAACGATTCCGCACTGGCCACCGCCTCCCGGGCGGGCAGCGTACGGAACACCCAGGTGCGGTACGACCAGAAGCGGAACAGGGTCGCGACGCCGATGCCCAGGAACTTGAAGACGTTGCTCTGCAGCGGGCTGTCCCAGCCGAAGCCGTACGTCGCCGTGTAGAGCACGCCGTTCTCGATGACCAGTCCCACCGCGCTGAACAGCAGGAACAGCGTCAGTTCCTTGGTGCGGCCGCCCTTGTCGCGGTCGCGGTACGTGAAGTACCGGAACCCGACGTAGTTGAAGATGATGGCGACGACGGTGGCGATCACACTGGCCCGCACGACCTGCAGACCGGTCCCGTGGCGCACCAGGTTGAACACGAGCAGGTTGACCAGCAGCCCCACCCCGCCGACCGCGCCGAACTTCACGACCTCTCGGAAGAGCCGGTCGAAACGACGGCGAACCGCGCCGCGAGGCTGCTCGGTATGGGGCCCCGAAGAACCACTGCCCATGGTGTCGCCAGCCCCCGTAGGTTGCCGTCAGTCGGATATGTCAACTCAGCCATGCTAACCAGCGGGCCTCTGCATCGCCTGTGTGTACAGACTCACAGGTAAGAAAAATGGCCGCCGCGGCGGGCACCTCGCCGCGGAATTACCGGCTTGTCGACGTGGAGACACCGGGCTGCGGGTGCGGAAACCGGCCGCCATGGCGTGGCCGATACTCTTGGAGCGTGACGTTCCCGGTAGTCGGCATGGTCGGCGGGGGGCAGCTCGCTCGTATGACACACGAGGCGGGCATCCCGCTCGGCATCAAGTTCAAGCTCCTCAGTGACACCCCTCAGGATTCCGCGGCGCAGGTCGTCAGCGATGTCGTCATCGGCGACTATCGCGACCTCGACACGCTGCGTGAGTTCGCGCGGGGCTGCGATGTGATCACCTTCGATCACGAACACGTACCCACCGAGCACCTGCGTGCCCTGGAGGCGGACGGCATCCCCGTCCGCCCCGGGCCCGACGCACTCGTGCACGCCCAGGACAAGGGTGTGATGCGCGCGAAGCTCGACTCGATCGGTGTGCCGTGCCCACGGCACCGGATCGTGAGCGACGTCGACGACGTCGCCGCTTTCGCGGCCGAGGGCGACGGTTTCCCGGTGATCCTGAAAACCGTCCGCGGCGGCTACGACGGCAAGGGGGTGTGGTTCGTCCGCTCCCTCGAAGAGGCGGCCGACCCCTTCCGCGCCGGAGTCCCCGTCCTCGCCGAGGAGAAGGTCGACTTCGTGCGCGAGCTCGCGGCGAACGTCGTCCGCTCGCCGCACGGCCAGGCGGTCGCGTACCCCGTCGTCGAGTCCCAGCAGGTCGACGGCGTCTGCGACACGGTGATCGCCCCGGCCCCCGGTATCGCGGAGGAGCTGGCCCTCCAGGCGGGCGAGCTGGCCCTGCGCATCGCCAAGGAACTCGGCGTCGTCGGCCACCTCGCCGTGGAGCTCTTCGAGACCCGCGACGGCCGCATCCTCGTCAACGAACTGGCCATGCGCCCGCACAACTCGGGCCACTGGACCCAGGACGGCGCGATCACCTCCCAGTTCGCCAACCACGTACGGGCCGTCCTCGACCTCCCGCTCGGCGATCCGCGCCCCCGCGCCAAGTGGACGGTCATGGCCAACGTCCTCGGCGGCGACTATCCCGACATGTACTCCGCGTACCTGCACTGCATGGCCCGCGACCCCCAGCTGAAGATCCACATGTACGGCAAGGACGTGAAGCCCGGCCGCAAGGTGGGCCACGTCAACACCTACGGCGACGACCTGGACGACGTACTGGAGCGCGCCCGGCACGCAGCCGGATATCTGAGAGGCACGATCACCGAATGACCGGTCCTGTTGAACCCGGCGCGTCCGACGCCCCCCTCGCTCCCGTCGTAGGCATCGTCATGGGATCCGACTCCGACTGGCCCGTCATGGAGGCCGCCGCGCAGGCCCTCGACGAGTTCGAGATCCCGTACGAGGTGGATGTCGTCTCCGCGCACCGCATGCCGCGCGAGATGATCGCGTACGGCGAGCAGGCCGCCGACCGCGGGCTCAAGGCGATCATCGCGGGCGCGGGCGGCGCCGCCCACCTGCCCGGCATGCTGGCCTCCGTGACCCCGCTGCCGGTGATCGGCGTCCCGGTCCCGCTGAAGTACCTCGACGGCATGGACAGCCTGCTGTCGATCGTGCAGATGCCGGCCGGTGTCCCGGTCGCGACCGTCTCCGTCGCCGGCGCGCGCAACGCGGGCCTGCTTGCCGCCCGGATGCTCGCCGCGCACGACGAGGAACTCCTCGCCCGGATGCGGGAGTTCCAGCAGGAGCTGAACGACCAGGCCACCGAGAAGGGCAAGCGGCTGCGCACCAAGGTCGAGGGCGCGGGCAGCGGCTTCGGCTTCGGGAAGTGACGCCGATGACCTCCCCCTCGCTCGACGAAGTCCGCGAACTCCTCGCCGAGTTCCCCGTGGTCGACGGCCACAACGACCTGCCCTGGGCGCTGCGCGAACAGGTCCGCTACGACCTCGACGCCCGCGACATCGCCACCGACCAGAGCGCGCACCTGCACACGGACCTGGCGCGGCTGCGCGCGGGCGGGGTCGGCGCCCAGTTCTGGTCGGTGTACGTCCGCTCGGACCTGCCGGGAGCGGTCACCGCGACGCTCGAACAGATCGACTGCGTACGGCAGTTGATCGACCGGCACCCCGCCGACCTGCGCGCCGCGCTGACCGCCGCCGACATGGAGGCGGCGCGGGCGGAAGGCCGTATCGCCTCGCTGATGGGCGCGGAGGGCGGCCACTCGATCGACAACTCCCTCGCCACGCTGCGGGGTTTGTACGCGCTCGGCGTCCGCTACATGACCCTCACCCACAACGACAACATCGCCTGGGCGGACTCGGCGACCGACCACCCCGCCGTCGGCGGCCTGTCGTCCTTCGGCCGTGAGGTCGTACGGGAGATGAACCGCGAGGGCATGCTCGTGGACCTCTCCCACGTGGCCGCGACGACCATGCGCGACGCGCTCGACACCACCGCCGCGCCGGTGATTTTCTCCCACTCCTCCTCCCGCGCGGTGTGCGACCACCCGCGCAACATCCCGGACGACGTCCTGGAGCGGCTGCCCGCCAACGGGGGAGTGGCGATGGTGACGTTCGTACCGAAGTTCGTCCTCCAGGCGGCGGTCGACTGGACGGCCGCGGCCGACGAGAACATGCGCGCCAACGGCTTCCACCACCTCGACACGACCCCCGAGGGCATGAAGGTCCACCGCGTCTTCGAGGAGTCCAACCCGCGCCCCGTCGCCACGGTGTCGACGGTGGCGGACCACCTGGACCACATGCGCGAGGTCGCCGGCGTCGACCACCTCGGCATCGGCGGCGACTACGACGGCACGGCGTTCACCCCGGACGGCCTCAGCGACGTGTCCGGCTACCCGAACCTCGTCGCGGAGCTGCTGGATCGCGGCTGGTCCAAGGCCGACCTGGCCAAGCTGACCTGGCAGAACGCGGTACGGGTGCTGGGCGCGGCCGAGGACGTGGCCGGCGAGCTCCGGGCGCGGCGGGGACCGTCGAACGCGACGCTGCAGCAGCTGGACTGCTGACACCTCCGAAGCGTGCCCGGTGGGTGGGGCGTACCCCCAAACGCCCCACCCACCAGGAAGCGTCCGGGCCTCCGTGGAACGGTGGTGGTACTGCGATCACCGTCCACCCAACGGAGCCCTGTCATGGCAGACCTGCAGGACGAACTGCACACGACCGCTGAGGTGGGCGAGCTGGACCGGCCGGCTGCCTGGCCGGAGTCCGAGCCGCTGCCGCTCGACACCAGTGACCTCGAGACGGCACCCGAGTCCGAGCCCGAACCCGAGCCGTCGGCCGATCCGCTGGAGCGGGCCCACGCCTTCCTCGCAGGCCACCCCGTCGCCGACGGCTACAGCGGTCTGCCCTGGGCGCTGCGCCACCTGCCCTGGTTCGACCTGGAGCTGGGCGAGAGCGCCGTGGACACGGATGTGCCGCGGATGCGGGAAGGGCATGTGGGCGCCCTGTTCTGGTCGCTGCATCTGCCCGAGGGGCTCGCGGGCGACCGTGCCGTCGGGGCGACCCTGGAGCAGCTGGACCTGGTGCGGACGGTGGTCCATGCACACCCCGAGGGCCTGCGCATGACCCTCAACGCGGCGGAGGTCAACGACGCCCACCACTGCGGCCGTGTCGCCGTCGTACTCGGCCCCGCCGGAGCGGGCGCGCTCGGCGACTCCTTGGGCATCCTGCGCGCCCTGCACTCACTCGGCCTGCGCGTCCTCACCCTGTCCGGCGCGTCCTGGGCGAGCGAGGCGGGTCTGACCCGGTTCGGCGAGGAGGTGCTCCGCGAGATGAACCGGCTCGGCGTGCTCGCCGACCTGTCCGGCACCTCGGACGCCACGATCGCCCGCGCGATCGCCGCGTCCAAGGCCCCGGTCCTGTTCACCCGCTCCGCGGCCCGGGCCCTGCGCCCCCACCCGGCCAACCTCCCCGACGGCGTCCTCGCCGAACTCGGCGCCGCCAAGGGCCTGTGCCTCGTCCCGCTCACCGCCGAGCAGACGGGCCCCTCCGTACGGGACGTCGCCGACCACCTCGACCACGTCCGCGCCCTCGCGGGCCCGGAGTGCGTCGGCCTCTCGGGGACCTACGACTCCGGAGCCGCGCACCCCCAGGACCTCGCCGACGCCTCCTGCTACCCGCACCTGATCGCCGAACTCCTCACCCGCGGCTGGTCCGAGACCGACCTCGCCCTGCTCACCTGGGGCAACGTCCAACGCGTCCT
Organism: Streptomyces sp. NBC_00038; assembly: GCF_026343635.1. Classification (NCBI taxonomy): domain Bacteria; kingdom Bacillati; phylum Actinomycetota; class Actinomycetes; order Kitasatosporales; family Streptomycetaceae; genus Streptomyces; species Streptomyces sp. NBC_00038. Next base: position 4,343,961 of record NZ_JAPELQ010000001.1, on the reverse strand, counting down.
GCGCCTCGCGGACTTCACAGCCCGCGCGGCCCAGCAGCGCCGCGAACCGTCGTCGGCGAAGATCGCGGAGCTGGACGGATAGCTACGCCGGGTGGTCGATCCGGCAGAGGCAGAACGGATGCCCCGCCGGATCGGCGTACACCCGCCAGTCCCGCTTGCCGCCCTCGTCGTCCAGGTCCAACGGCCTGGCACCGAGGGCGAGCACCCTTTCCTGGGCGGCGTCGATGGCCTCCCAGGTGCTGCCGGCGTCGAAGTCGAGATGGAACTGCTGCCCGTTGCGGTCCGCCCGCGGCCACTCGGGCGGGACGAACCCGGGGGCCCGCTGGAACGCGAGCCGATACCCGTCCGGGACATCCAGGACGACCCATTCGTCGTCCTCGCCCTGGGGTGTGCCGCCCAGCACGCGCGCGTAGAACTCGGCGAGCGCGCGGGGGTCGGGGCAGTCGAGCACGACGGAACGCATACGTACGACAGGCTCCACAGCAATCTCCTTCGGGCTCAACAGGCGCAGAGGCAGAACGGGTGCCCCGCCGGATCGGCGTACACACGCCACCCGCGCGACCGGTCCTCCGCGTCGAGTGCCCGCGCCCCGAGCGCCAGCACCCCCTTCTCGGCCGCGTCCAGGTCGGCCACGGTCAGGTCCAGATGGAACTGCTGCGAGGCGTCGCCCGCGGGCCACTTCGGCGGTACGTGTCCGGGGGCGGCCTGGAACGCCAGCGACCGCCCGCCGGGCAGTTTCAGGTCGATCCAGTCCCCCTCGCCCTCGACCGTGCCGCCGAGCACCTCGGCGTAGAACCCGGCGAGAGCGCGGGGGTCGGGACAGTCCAGGACGACGACGCCGAGTTCGGCGAGAGCCATGACTTCCTCCCAGGGGAGTCGAGTTACCTGTAGACCGCGTGAAGAGGTAACGGCGGTTACTGCATGCTCCCGCATTGGAGGTAACGTCGCAAGCATGAATGACAGATGGCCCGCGCCCGGGGGCCTGGCCCTGGTCCAGTCCCTGGTGAACACGCTGGACATCGAGACGGGCGCCGACTCACTGGACGGGGCGGAGGGCCGGGCGGGGTTCGGCGTTCCCGAGGGCGAGCTGGAGCGGGCCCGCGAACTGCGCGAGTCCCTGCGCGCGGCCCTGCTCGCCCACGCGGGCCACCCGCCGCACGGCACGGTGACCCCGCTGGGCGAGCTGCTCGCGCGGGCGCCCCTGGTGGTGACGGTCGACGTGGGCGACGGCTCGGCGGCCCTCGCCCCGGCGGACGAGGGCCCGCTGCTCTCCCGTGTCGCGGCGGCCGTCGCCCAGGCTCTCGTCGAGGGCACCTGGACCCGGCTGAAGGCCTGCGAGGCCGTCGACTGCCACTGGGCCTACTACGACCGCTCCCCGGCCGGCCGCGGCCGCTGGTGCTCGATGCAGGTGTGCGGCGCCCGCGCGAAGATGCGCCGCTACCGGGCGAAGGACTGATCTACGCCTCCGCTTCCGTCTCCTCCCTATCCTGCGCGGCCGCCCGGGACCCGACGACCAGCAGACACAGCACGGCGACACCGGCGACGATGCCGGCCAGCACGAGCAGGGGGTCGAGCGGGCGGGCCGCCGAGGCGGTGGTCTGGAGCTGGTCCGGCTGTCCCGGCTGCGGTGACTGCGACGTCTGCGGTACGGCTGCCCCGGGGGCCGTGGACGGCGGCGACGACGCCGGCATGCTCATCGTCGGCGGCTTGCTGCTCGTCACCGTGCGGCTCGGCGAGGACGCCTGCTGCCGCGACTGTCCCGTCGAAGAACCCGAGGAACCCGACGTACCGGAGGAGCCGGACGTGCCGGAGGAGCCCGAGTTCTCCGCGTGCGAGTGCGTGGGCGCCGCCGCCGTGGTCGCCGGTGCCGCCGCGCGGACCGTGATCCCGGCCGTCATGTCCGGGTGGACCGTGCAGTAGTAGCCGTAGGACCCGGCCGTGCCGAACGTGAAGCTCCAGCTCTCCCCCTTGTCGAGCATGGGGGAGTGGATCGAGACCGGGCCCGAGGTGGTCTTCACGTCGTGCGGTGCCGTGTCCTGGTTGGTCCAGGTCACCGTGGACCCGACGGGGACGGACAGGCTCGCGGGCGAGAAGGCGTACCCCTTCATCGTCACGCTGTAGGTGGCCGCCGAGGCCTGGCCGGGCGGGAGCAGCAGCAGGGCGAGGAGGGCGAGGACGGCCGACGCGGCGGCGCTCCGGGCCACCCGCCGTGCCGTTCGCCGGGCCGCGCTCACGCGAACTCCGCCGCGACGAGCAGCCGCAGCCGGGTGGCCGGCAGGTGCCACGGCAGCCGGAACCCGGTGGCGCGGCGCAGCAGCCGGTACGGCAGCCGGGCGGTGCCCACGACGAGCAGCCGGTCGTCGGCCCGCTCGACCACGCGCAGCCGCAGCAGGACGGGGAAGCCGACGTCGTTCAGGTCGAGGTCGCCGGTGAGCTGGAGACGGCCGCGGACCCTGTCGATCCGTTCCGAGGTCAGCGCGGCCGTGAGGTGGGTGCCGTCGAACTCGAAGCGGAACTCGGGGTGTTCGGCTTCGGCGGACACGGTGAGGGACGCCGCCGAGAGGGGGACGCGGCGGCGCCGGGTCGGCAACGGGCCGTACCAGGCGGTGAGTTCGGCGAGTGAGCGGCCGGGCGCGACCGTGTACCGGCCGGGTCGGGGCAACAGCCGGCCGGTGCCGGAGCGAGACTCCGGCGGGGGAGGGACGGTGGGCAGGGTGACGGTCGTCATCCCGGACTCCTTGAAAGCGGTTCCCGAAGCGTGGCGAAGGTGTGGAGAATGGGAGGGCGCCGCTCCGGCCGGCTGAGCCCCGGCCGGAGCGGCGTCCCCCGTGTCGCGGAGCGCGTCAGCAGTTGTCGGTGAGGAAGTCCGTGGTGGGCGTGAGCATCTGCCCGGCCCAGACGGTGTGCATCTTCACGTAGCTGTCGACGTCCAGCAGGTCGGTGATCTGCTGTCCGAGTGACTGATCCAGGTGCGCCGAGTAGATGTGGTTCAGCAGCACACTGAGCGTGCTGTCGAGCACCGAACTGCCGCCGGATACGGCCGGCTTGATGATGCTCTCCACCCACACCGTGTGCATCTTGATGTACGAGTCGAGCGCGAGCGCGTCCTGCACCTGCTGTCCCGGCGACGTCTCCAGGTGCGCCGAGTAGATGTGCTGGAGGATCGGCAGCAGCACGTTCTGGATGCTGGTGCACTGCTCGTCGTCACCGGAGCCGCCGCCCGTGCCGCCCGTCGCGGTCGGTGTGGCCGTCGGTCCGGTGGTCGGCGTCGCGGTGGGAGTGGCCGTGGGGCCGGTCGTGGGCGTGGGAGTGGCCGTAGGTGTGGTGGACGTAGGCGTGGGCGTGGGTGTCGAGCCCCCGCCGTCGGCCTCGACGACCTTCACCGACGACACCATGTCCGGGTGCACCGCGCAGTAGTACTCGTACGTCCCCACCTCGGTGAAGGTGTACGACCACGACTCGCCCTGCTCCAGGTTCCCGGAGTCGAAGGCCACCGGGGCCTTGGTGGTGGTGACCGTGTGCGGCGCGCTGTCGTGGTTGGTCCACTGGACGGTCTGGCCGACCTCGACGACGAGCTGTTTCCCGTCGCCGTACGCGTAGCTCATGATGTCGACCTGGTAGTCCGCCGCGGCGGCCGCCGCGGGCTGCGCCTCGGCGGCGGCAACGGGCGCCTGAGCCGCGCCCGCGGCCGTCTCCGAGGAGCCGGATGTCGAGCCCGAGGCGGCGTTCAGCAGCCCGAGACTGAGTACGGCGGCCAGCGCCGCACCGAGCCCGGCGACCAGCAGGCCCCGGTTCCCGGCCGGCGGCCTGCGCCGCCGTTCACCGGTGTTGTCGCTTTCTTTCACTTCAACTCCTTTGTGCATCGGGGGAGTTCAGCGGCCGGGGTCGGCCGTGACCAGCAGACTCGTCACGACGAGCACGACGAGGACGAGCCCCGTCTCGACCGCGACCGAGTAACCGAAAGGCCGCACACTCGCGGCGTCACCGCGCAGCAGCACGGCGAGATCGAGGCGCGTACGCACCCACTGGCGACTGGCGTACGCGGCGAGCAGGACGGCCGCGAGCACGGCCGTCTTGATGAGCAGCAGATGGCCGTACGAGCTGTGCAGCAGGGCGTCGTACGAGCCCACCACCTGCCAGGCGAGCACCAGCCCCGCGGCGACGATGCCCGTGACACTCAGGGCCGCGAGCCGCGAGTAGCCGGGCACCACCGCGGCCAGCTCCCCGGCCCGCCTGCGCGGTAGCACGGCCACCGTGAGCATGGCCAAGCCGCCGATCCACAGCGAGGCGCCGAGCAGATGGACGAAGTCGGCGATGGCACCCCAAGTGGGCTCGCTCCCCTCGGAGTTGTGGCCCGCCATGCCGGTCGTACGCAGCAGCCCGAAGGCCACGGCGAGGGCGCCCACCCGCCAGCCCGGGGAGTGGGAGGTGCCCGCCCCGCCCTGCATCAGCGCGCCGAGGACCACGGCCGCGAGTACCCAGAGCAGACCGCGCGAGGCGAGCACCGCGCCGGGTTCGGTGGCCAGCACGTCGGCGTACGTCGCCGGGCGCAGCGCGTCCCGGAGACCGCCTAGCGCGGTGTACGCGCCCTGGAGACCGAGGGCGGCGACGGTCGCCAGTAGCCCGACGGTCCAGGCGAGTACGAGCAGTGCCCGGGCCCGCGGTTCGTGCGCGCCGCGCGGCCACAGCAGGGTGACGAAGGCCAGCCCGCCGACGAAGAGCGCCAGCGCGAGATAGCCGGCCCAGCGGGCGGCGACGAGGCCCTTCCGCACCGAGGGGGAAGGTGCGGGAACGGGGGACGCGGCCTCGTCGCCGCCGGTCATGGTGGCTGTGGTCGCAGCGCCGACGCCGAAGGTGAGCCGCCCGGAGGACGCGTGCCCGTCCTCCTCGTCGACCACGGACCAGACGACGGCGAGCTCACCACCCGCCGGGGCGGCGAGGGCGACCCGCACGCTGTCCTTGCCGCCGCCCGCTGTGCGGGACACCGGGAGCCGGTTGCCGTCCATCGTCAGTACGCGCACGTCGGCGAGGTCGACGGGTTCGTCGAAGGTGAGGGTGAGGTGGTCGGGGGCCTTGGTGAGTTCCGCGCCGTCCTTGGGGGAGGCGGACACCAGCTCGGTGTGGGCGGAGGCGGCCTGGGGCGCGACGGCCAGGGCGTACAGGAGCGGGGTGAGGACGAGCAGGACCAGGGTGCGGCGGACGTGTCCGGTCACGGGGTCGCCTCCGGCGTCGGGGAGGCGCTGATGCCGAGCAGCCCGGTCACGGAGACGGGGGCGAGCCCGACACAGGGGGTGGGCGTCGGTCCCGGCGTCTCCTCGCTGCCGTTCAGCACGTCGAAGAGGGGCTCGGTGACTCCGGTGAGGAGCGGGCCCACGAGGACGACCTCACCCTCCTCGCAGGTGTCGGTGCCCGGGTCGGTCGGCGAGGGGGTGGGCGTGGGGGAGGGGGAAGGAGAGGCGGTGCCGGTGGGCGGCGAGGTCTCGTGACCGGAGTGTCCGGGGTCGGTCGTACCGCCGGTACTGCCTGTGCCGAAGCCGGTGTCCACGGCGCCGCCCCCGGTGCCGACGCCGCCCACCCCGCCGTACGACGGCACTTCACCGCTACCGGGGTCCCGCGCACCGGAGCCTCCCGGAGCGGCGGGGCTCGCCGGTGCGGTGACCGCGGGCGGCGAGGTCGGGGGAGTGGCGGCCTCGGCGGTGCCGGAGGGGGCGCCGATGCCCGAGGCGTATCCCAGCACGATCACCACGGCGCCGACGAGCGCGCCCGCCACCACTTCGTCGCGGTGGTCCCGTGGCCTCCCCCACTCTCGGCTTCGCTCGAGCGGGGGGACCCCCATGGCCGTGCGGAACAAGGGCATGTCTCACTCCTGGCATGGTCTGGTCAAGCCAATGAAAGGCCCTGGCGAATGACGACCAGTGGAGTGGAACGTGGATTCCCTTTGGATACACGCTTGTTAAGCGCCCGTTGCCTGCCTCTCTTTCGAGGGGGCATGGACTGTGAGAACGGTCGATTCCGCATGCCGCTCGAAAGGGAATCGAACTCGTGATGTGGGTTTCGCGGACGACTGCATATGCCGTCCCCGGTGACCGCACGGGCCTGGGCGGCTCGGGCCCGGGCATGGCCCGACACTGAGGCGCGTCGCGGGAATTCCCGCGACGCGCCTCCAGGAAATCACCGTAAATGCAGCCGAGCCTTCACCGAATCTGCGGGAATTCCCGGAACTACCTCGAACCCGTCGGGAATTCACGGAACTCGACCCGGCGGTTCTCCGACCGTGCGCGGCCCGAAAGGACGGCCTTTCAGGCTGTCGGCCGCCCCATCGCGCGGTACGTCCACCCGGCCCGCCGCCACGCCTCCGGGTCGAGCGCGTTGCGCCCGTCGAGGACCAGCCGCGTCGTCACGGCCTCGCCAAGGACCGCCGGGTCCAGCTCGCGGAACTCACGCCACTCGGTCAGGTGCAGTACGACATCGGCGCCGCGTACGGCCTCTATGGCGGAGTCGGCGTACGCGAGCGTCGGGAAGAGCCGGCGCGCGTTGTCCATGCCCTTCGGGTCGTAGACGGTGACCTGGCCGCCCTGGAGGTGGATCTGCCCGGCGACGTTCAGCGCGGGCGAGTCCCGGACGTCGTCCGAGTCGGGCTTGAAGGCGGCACCGAGGACGGCGACCCGCTTCCCCAGGAACGACCCGCCACCGAGCGCCTCCCGCGTCAGCTCCACCATCTGCCCGCGCTGCCGCATGTTGATCGAGTCGATCTCGCGCAGGAAGGTCAGCGCCTGGTCGGCGCCCAGCTCACCGGCGCGGGCCATGAAGGCGCGGATGTCCTTCGGCAGACAGCCACCGCCGAACCCGATCCCGGCCCGCAGGAACTTCTTCCCGATCCGCTCGTCGTGCCCGATGGCCTCGGCCAGCTTGACGACGTCGCCGTCGGCGGCCTCGCACACCTCGGCCATGGCGTTGATGAAGGAGATCTTGGTCGCGAGGAAGGAGTTCGCGGAGGTCTTCACCAGCTCGGCGGTCGGGAAGTCGGTGACCACGAACGGCGATCCGGCCGTGACCGGCGTCGCGTACACCTCGCGCAGCAGCTTCTCGGCGCGCTCACTGCGTACGCCGACCACGATGCGGTCGGGGTGCAGCGTGTCGCCCACGGCGAAGCCCTCGCGCAGGAACTCAGGGTTCCAGGCCAGCTCGGCGTCCTCACCGGCGGGCGCGAGCTCCGCGAGCCGGGCGGCCAGGCGCTCCGCCGAACCGACGGGCACGGTGGACTTGCCGACGACGAGGGCGGGGCCGTGGAGGTGCGGGGCGAGCGACTCGAAGGCGGCATCGACGTACGACATGTCGCACGCGTACTCGCCGTGCTTCTGCGGCGTGTTCACGCAGACGAAGTGGACGTCCCCGAACTCCCCGACCTCGGCCCAGTCCATGGTGAAGCGCAGCCGCCCGCTGGACCCCTCGATCCCCGCGACATGCTTGCGCAGCAGCTCTTCGAGCCCCGGCTCGTACATCGGGACCTCGCCCCGCTTGAGCATCTCGATCTTCTCGGGCACGACATCGAGCCCGAGGACCTCGAAGCCGAGCTCGGCCATGGCCGCGGCGTGGGTGGCGCCGAGATAGCCGGTGCCGATCACGGTGATCTTGAGGGCCATGGGTACTCCTGAGGTGTACGGCGGGGATGCGCGCCCGAGCATATCCGGGGCATGCGACGGCCCCTCAACGGGCAACTTTCCCTCTGTCGCCAAGCTCACGTATCCCTGACGTGGGCGGGCCCCTAAAATTTGGGTTACTTAACGGTAGTTAGCACCACCGTCACAGCATCCTTGGAGCGTGAGAGACCTTGGCCGGATCGGCTGATTTCGACCTGTACCGCCCGTCCGAGGAGCACGACATGCTCCGTGACGCGATCCGTTCGCTGGCCGAGGCGAAGATCGCGCCGTTCGCTGCCGCGGTGGACGAGGAAGCCCGTTTCCCGCAGGAGGCCCTGGACGCCCTGGTCGCCTCCGACCTGCACGCCGTGCACGTGCCCGAGTCGTACGGCGGCGCCGGCGCGGACGCCCTTGCCACGGTGATCGTGATCGAGGAGGTGGCCCGCGTCTGCGCGTCCTCCTCCCTCATCCCGGCGGTGAACAAGCTGGGCTCGCTCCCCGTGATCCTCTCCGGCTCCGAGGACCTCAAGAAGAAGTACCTGGGCCCGCTCGCCAAGGGCGACGCGATGTTCTCGTACGCCCTCTCCGAGCCCGACGCCGGTTCGGACGCGGCGGGTATGAAGACGAAGGCGGTCCGCGACGGCGACTTCTACGTCCTCAACGGCGTGAAGCGCTGGATCACCAATGCCGGCGAGTCCGAGTACTACACGGTGATGGCGGTCACCGACCCGACGAAGCGCTCGAAGGGCATCAGCGCCTTCGTGGTCGAGAAGTCGGACGAGGGCGTCTCCTTCGGCGCCCCGGAGAAGAAGCTCGGCATCAAGGGCTCCCCGACCCGCGAGGTCTACCTCGACAACGTCCGCATCCCCGCCGACCGCATGATCGGCGAAGAGGGCACCGGCTTCGCCACCGCCATGAAGACCCTGGACCACACCCGCATCACGATCGCGGCCCAGGCCCTCGGCATCGCCCAGGGAGCGCTGGACTACGCCAAGGGCTACGTCCAGGAGCGCAAGCAGTTCGGCAAGCCCATCGCCGAGTTCCAGGGCATCCAGTTCATGCTCGCCGACATGGCCATGAAGATCGAGGCCGCCCGCCAGCTCACCTACGCGGCAGCGGCGAAGTCGCAGCGCGGCGACAAGGACCTCACCTTCCAGGGCGCGGCGGCCAAGTGCTTCGCCTCGGACGTCGCGATGGAGGTCACGACGGACGCCGTCCAGCTCCTCGGCGGGTACGGCTACACCCGCGACTACCCGGTCGAGCGCATGATGCGCGACGCGAAGATCACGCAGATCTACGAGGGCACGAACCAGGTCCAGCGGATCGTGATGGCCCGCAACCTGCCGTAAGGGCGGATGCGGGGGAGGGGCCTTCCCGAGCCCCTCTTCCGCCTGCCGTCCGATGGCGGGGTCGGCCGGGACGGCGTACGACGGAAGGGCACGGGACCCCGCTCAGGGGCCCCCACCCCCGGGAGAAGTCATGACCCAGACCGGAAACATGACCGCGATGAGCAAGGCGATGCAGGACTGCGTCGAGGCCTGCATGTCCTGCCACGCCGTGTGCGAGGAGACCATGAGCTCCTGCATGCAGATGGGCGGCCAGGCCCAGATGCAGGTCATGCGCGCGCTCATGGACTGCTCCGAGATGACCCGCATGTGCGCCGACATGATGATGCGCCGCTCGCCCATGTCGGCCGAGATGTGCGCCATGTGCGCCAAGGCCTGCGACATGTGCGCCGAGGCGTGTATGTCGATGCCGGACGACCCCCAGATGATGCGCTGCGCGGAGTCCTGTCGCCGCTGCGCCGAGATGTGCCGGGCGATGGCGGGCGCCTCGATGTGACCGCCGCCTGAAACGAGTGAAGGGCACCCCCTCGGGTGCCCTTCACACGTTTCCTGGCTCAGTCGCCCGGAACGCCCGGCTCAGTCGCCCGTAACCGTCACCTTCTCGTCGTTCTTCAGCTCGTTCACCAGCGTCTTGACCTTGGCCTTGTCCCAGAGGAGGTTGCCATTGGAGGAGCCGGAGATCGGCATGTTCATCGACGTGCCGTCGCCGCCGCTGACGCTCTTCATGGCCCAGAACATGTCGGCGAGGTCGAACAGGCTCATGTCCTTGTCCACGATGAGGCTGTCGAGGCCGGCGCCCATGGTCGGGTAGAGCTTGAAGGGGTTCAGGACGGTGCCCGGCGTCGCGACCTGGTTGGCCAGCGCCGAGAGGAACTTCTGCTGGTTCTTCGTACGGTCGAGGTCGCTGCCCGCGAGCGCGTAGCGGGTACGGACGAACGCGAGGGCCTGCTCGCCGTTGAGGGTCTGCTTGCCCGCCTCGAAGTCGGCGCCGGACTTGGTGTCCTTCATGCCGCCCTTGGGGATCTCGATCTCCACGCCGCCGACCGAGTCGACGATGTCCGCGAAGCCCGCGAAGCCGATCTCCACGTAGTGGTCGATGCGCAGCCCGGTGTTGAACTCGACGGTGCGCACCAGCAGTTCGGGCCCGTCCTCCGCGTACGCCGCGTTGAGCTTCACCTCGCGGCCCGTGCCCTCGTACGTCTTGCCCGACTCGGAGCCCACGAAGGTCGGGATCTCCACGTTGGAGTCACGCGGCAGCGAGATCAGCGTGGAGCCGTTGTCGCCGGTGTGCAGGATCATCATCGAGTCGGTGCGCTTGCCGTCGGCGGAGCCGGTGTGCAGCTCCTTCTTCTCCTCGGCGGTCATGCCCTCGCGGCTGTCGGAACCGACGATCAGGTAGTTCGTGCCCGCGCCCGCCTCGGGGCGGTCGATGACCTTCGAGAGATCCACGTCACGGTTGAGCTTGGAGTCGGCCCAGAAGTAGGTGCTGACGGAGACCACGACGAGCAGTGTGACCAAGGTGATGGCGGTCCACTTGATCCGTCGGCCCCAGTTCGGCGCGCGGCGCGGACCCCGTCCGCCGCCCTGCCCGCCCGGTCCCTGCGGTCCGCCGCCGTTCGGCGTGCCGTAGACCTGGCCCGAGTTGTAGCCGTTGTCGTACTGGTCGCCGTACCCCTGCCCGTCGACGTACGTCGGCTGCTGGGGCACCCCGCCGTACGGCGGCGCGGACGGACCGGGACCCGGCTGGCCACGGCGGACCTGCCGCATGACGCGCGCGCTCTCGGGCTGTGCGCCTGCGCTGCCGCGTCCGTAACGGTTGTTGCGGTTCTCGTCGGGCCAATCGTTCATGCGGACCAGTGTGCAGTGCCGCACTGTGCGCCATACAAGAGAGTGAGCAGATTCATGCCAGGCCTGTTGCAGATCTGATGCAAAGCGGACCTTGTACGCCCCCGGCATAAGGTGGACGCCATGACAGACCAGGCCTCCACCCCGGAATCCGATATTCCGGGCAAGCCGACCTCAGCGTCCCGGACCACCCTCAGTCACATCATGAGCCACAACGACACCAACCTTCTGGGGACGGTGCACGGCGGTGTGATCATGAAGCTCGTGGACGACGCGGCGGGCGCGGTGGCCGGACGGCACTCCGGCGGGCCCGCCGTCACCGCCTCCATGGACGAGATGGCCTTCCTGGAACCCGTCCGAGTGGGCGACCTGGTCCATGTGAAGGCCCAGGTGAACTGGACCGGTCGTACGTCCATGGAGGTCGGCGTCCGCGTCCTGGCCGAGCGCTGGAACGAGTCCACGCCACCCCAGCAGGTCGGCTCGGCCTACCTCGTCTTCGCCGCGGTCGACGCCGACGGCAAGCCGCGACCGGTGCCGCCGGTCCTCCCGGAGACCGAGCGCGACGAACGCCGTTACCAGGAGGCCCAGATCCGCCGCACCCACCGGCTGGCCCGGCGCCGCGCGATCCTGGACCTGCGCGAGAAGCGCGCGGCGGAGGGCCTGGACGAGTAGCGGTACGCGTGGTGACGAGTGGCAGCAAGCGAGGTCACGGGCAGACCACCTGGTCCCCCGTCACCACCCCGAACTCCCCCTGCTGCTCATCTTCCGCCCGCACCTTCCGCACCTCCTTGAAGTCCGCCCCCGCGGTCACCTTCAGGAGCGGCCCCCGCCCCTTGACCGCGCGCAGTTCGCAGCCCGGCAGAGCGGCCGCGAGGGACTTCGCGGAGCGGTCCCAGCGGGGGTCGTACGAGACGATCGTGCGGCGCAGGGTGCGGTCCTGCGCGTTGAGAGGCTGCCCGGTGGTGCGGAACCCGGTGGCGGCGAGCGCGCTGTCGACCCGCTTGCCGAGGCCCGCCGTGGCCGTCCCGTTCTCGACCTGGACGCGGATCTGCTGCGGGGCCACATCGACGCGCAGGGCGTTGCTGCGGGGCTTGTGCGCCGCGAGCGGCCGGTCGTCGCGCAGGGCCTGGAAGAGCTTCTTCGACTTGACCGGGTCCCACTTGAGCGTCGAGCCGACGCCCTTCACGGCGTATCCCATCTGCCCGATCGGCACGGTCGTGAACTCGGACGAGGAGGGTGAGAAGTCCCGCATCGCCCGCCCGAGGTCGAGCAGTTCGTCCGTGCCGAACCCCTTGTCCGCGCGGACCGAGCCGAGCACGGCCCGGGTGACGTCGCGGAACTTCATCGGGTTCAGCAGCACCCCGGACGAGGTGGCCCGCGCGATCAGCGCCGCCAGGAAACGCTGCTGGCGCTGCATCCGGCCGAGGTCGGAGGAACCGTCGGCATGGCGGGAACGGACGTACTGGAGCGCCTGCCCGCCGTTCAGCCGGTGCGAGCCCGCCGCGAGGTCGAGTCCCGTGTACGAGTCCTTCAGCGGCTTCGTCGTGCAGATCTCCACACCGCCGAGCTCGTCCACCGTCTTCATGAAGCTGGTGAAGTCGACCTCCAGGTAGTGGTCGATCTTCACCCGGGTCATGCTCTCGACCGTGCGCACGGTCAGCTGCGGCCCGCCCTCGGCGTACGCCGCGTTGATCTTGATGGGGTGCGGGCCGTGCTTCTCGCCCGTGACCTGATTGGTGTGCGCGGGCGTCTCGGCGTACGAGTCGCGCGGCAGGCTCACGACGCTGGCCCGCTCCCGGTCCTCCGAGATGTGCACGATCATGATCGTGTCGGTGCAGTGGCAGGGCGCGCCGCCCAGCCGGTACTTGCGCCGCTCCGCCTCCGTGATCTTGTCCCGGCCGTCGGTGCCGACCAGCAGCACGTTCATCCCGTGGCCGGCCTCGGGACGGTTCTTCATGTCCTTGAAGGGGTCGACCCGGGCGATGTCCGCGTCCAGGCTGGTGACCACCGCGTGCCCGATGCCCGCGGCGGCGAGCACCACCACCGAGAGCGTGGTCACCGCCCGCATGGCCCAGCGCGGCTTCTTGCGCCGTACGGGCGGCCGCCGGGAGGGGGAGGGCCCCGGTCGGCCTGGAGGGCGTGCGGGGGAGCGGGGCGGCGTGGGCAAGGGGGCACCTCCGCGAAGGCCGAACGTGGGATCCGTGAGCACCGTAGGCCCATACGATCTGCGGCCCGGGGCGGAGGGAGGGCGGCGCGCGACCGTGTCCCCCATTCGCGGTAACGTGACGTCCGATGAGCGAGAAGTCTGACGTGCGGTCCCCCGCCGTTTCTGTGATCATGCCCGTCCTCGACGAGGAGCGGCACCTGCGCGGGGCCGTCCAAGCGATCCTGGCGCAGGAGTACGACGGCGAGATGGAGGTGGTGCTCGCCATCGGCCCGTCCTCGGACCGTACGGAGGAGATCGCCGCCGAGCTCGTGGCCGAAGATCCGCGCGTGCACACCGTGCCGAACCCGGCCGGCCGCACCCCCGCCGCGCTGAACGCGGCGATCAAGGCGTCCAGCCACCCCATCGTCGTACGCGTCGACGGCCACGGCATGCTCTCGCCGAACTACATCGCGACCGCCGTACGCCTCCTCGCGGAGACCGGCGCGCAGAACGTCGGCGGGATCATGCACGCCGAGGGCGAGAACGACTGGGAGCACGCGGTCGCCGCCGCGATGACCTCGAAGATCGGCGTGGGGAACGCGGCCTTCCACACGGGAGGCGAGGCCGGGCCCGCCGACACCGTGTACCTCGGTGTCTTCCGGCGTGAGGCCCTTGAGCAACAGGGCGGCTACAACGAGGAGTTCATCCGCGCCCAGGACTGGGAGCTGAACTTCCGGATCAGGGAGGCGGGCGGCCTCATCTGGTTCTCGCCCGAACTGCGGGTGTCGTACCGCCCGAGGCCCTCCATGCGCGCCCTCGCCAGGCAGTACAAGGACTACGGGCGCTGGCGCCATGTCGTCGCCCGCTACCACGAGGGCTCCATCAACCTGCGCTACCTCGCCCCGCCGACCGCCGTCTGCGCGATCGTGGCGGGTGTCGTGGTGGGCGCGGCGCTGACCCCCTGGGGGTTCGTGATCCCCGGCGGCTATCTCGCGGCCATCGCGCTCGGCTCGCTGCCCGCGGGCAGGGGGCTGCCGCTGAAGGCGCGGCTCCAGATTCCTCTCGCCCTCGCCACGATGCACATGTCGTGGGGCTGGGGCTTCCTCACCAGCCCGAAGGCGCTCGCGAAGAGGGTCATCGCGTCGCGGCGTCCGGCGGTGCTCAGCTCCAACTGAGGTCGTAGGTGAACGAGTTGGGCCCCTCTCTGCGCAGAGAGGGGCCCAAGTCTCTTACGACCAGGTGTAGTTCGGGTTCACGTGCATGCAGGCCTCGTCGTTGGCGCCGTTGAGCGCCTCCGCCGTGTCCGGAGTCGTGTTGTCCTCCGCCTCGGCCTTGTACGTCGTGCCCTCGCGCCAGTCGGCGCCGACCACGAGCGTGACGCCCGAGACGTCCGTCGACTTCTCCACCGAACTCAGCGGAATCCCCAGGGCCTTGGCGACCCGCTGGGCGTCACCCTCCAGGTCGGCGCTCGGGTACTGGATCAGCGTCTTGTCCTCGGCCGTCGCTTCCGTCCGCTCCGCCGAGGCCTGGGTGAAGCCCTTGCCGACCAGCAGCTCGCTCACATCGCTCGCACGCCCGCTGACCGGGGCCAGCGTGGACGTCCGGGTGCCGTTGAGCACGGCCACGCCGATCTTGTCGTCCGCGGCGGCCGGATCGGTCGAGGCCTCTTCCGTGGTCGTCTTCTTCTTGTCCTTGCCGTCCAGCGCAATGTCCTCGCGGACGAGGCGGAAGAGCTTGGTCGCGTCGTCCGTGGGCTCCACGTGCACACCGACGTACCGGTTCGGCATCGTGGTCATCGTGATCCGCTTCGGCTCGACCTTCTTCAGCTCGTTGCCGAGGTCGTAGAGCTTGTCCACCGTGTCCAGGCCCTCGTCGACGATCAGCGCGTCGGTGGCCGCCTCGGCGAGGCTGAACAGCTTCTTGGGGTTGGTGACCGTGGCGTTCTCGCGCAGCTGACGGACCATCGCGTTCATGTACTGGTGCTGAGCCTTGGCGCGCGCCAGGTCGCTGCCGTCCTCGAAGCCGTACCTGGTGCGCAGCCACTGCAGGGCCTTCTTGCCCTTGACGTACGTGGTGCCCTCCTCCAGCTTCAGCCCGGAGCCGTGGCCCTGACTGTCCCTGGACTCGATGTTGGCGTCCACACAGACCGGGACGCCGCCGATCGCGTCCGCCATCGAGACCACACCCGAGAAGTCGATCTGCATGAAGTGGTCGATGTGGATGTCGGTCAGCTTCTCCCAGGTGGCCACTGTGCAGCCGGGGCCGCCGCGGCCGAGTGTCCGGTTGGTCAACGTGCGAACGGTGGTCGCCGCGTACACCTCGCCGTCGTCCGGGTCCGTGCACTTGGGGATGTCCACCAGGGTGTCGCGCGGCATGCTGACCACCGACATGTTGGTGCGGTCGGCGGAGAGGTGCAGCAGCATCTGGACGTCCGCGAGCGGGGTGGAGCCGAACGTCTCCTTCGCGCCGCCGAGTTCCTGGTTCTCCTCGGTGTCCCGGGCGTCCGAGCCGATCAGCAGGATGTTCAGCGGGGTCTGGCCGGCGGCGTTCGCCTCGGACTTGGCGGCGCGGTCCTTCTCGTCGCCGATGTTCAGCTTGTCCTTCTTGATGTTGTCGTTCAGGTGCTGGTAGTAGAGATAACCGGCACCCGCGGTGCCAAGTATCAGGACTGCCAGGACCATCGCCGACCAGCGCAGTATTCGGCGTTTGCGGCGCGGGCGCGACCCGCCACCGTGCCGGCCGGCGCGCCCGCCGTGCCCGCCGCTCCCCTGCGGCTTGAGGGGCATCGTGTCCTCGGCCGTCCGGCCGCCGGTTCCCGGGACCGGAGCGCCGCCGGCTGCCACCGGGGCCGACGGATCGCCGCCGGCCGCGACTGAGGCCGCCGGACTGCCGTCGCCGGTCCGGCCGGCATCGCTCTCGGCGCCCTGACCGGAATCGCCGTCGGCCCCCCGGACGGGCTTGCCGCTCCCGTCGTACAGGCTGTCGTCCCAGCCCAGCTCACCGGCCCCCCGGCCGTTTGAGCGTCTTCCCTCCCCGCGCACACCACTTTGCGCCATCTTGCTGCCCCTCCCCACCCTGCGCCTGACAAACGGGCCCGTCCCGCGTCCGGTTGAACGTTTGCCGCGCCCGAATCGAACGCGCTCACGTCCTGTTGGACGCATGACGGACCCGTTAGGTCATCAGCTGGCGCACACAGTTTTGTCCGCCGTGGACTTCTCGACCGTCGAGGGCGCCGTTGTCGCAGCGGTCATGGAGACCCCCGCGCCCTTGAAGTCCTTGCCCAGGGTCAGCACGATCGCGGGCAGACCCTGTGAGTTCGTCTCGCTCTTGCCCGGCTTCATCGCCGAGCCGGACAACCCCATGAGATCCGCCAGCTTGCGCGCCTGATCGGCCTGGTCGGGCGAGTACTCGAGGGTCGTCTTGCTCAGCGTCTCCTCGGCGTTGCCGAGCTGGCTGGACTTGGTCACGCCCTCATCATTCTGCAGCCAGTTAAGAGTCTCCTGTGCGGAGCCGGCCTCGGCGCCGCCGTTGTAGATGTTGACCCGGATGTCGGCGGCGGCGGACTGGGTGCCCTTGAGCCGGGCGGCCACCGCGGCGGCCTCCTTCTTCTCCTGCGCCTTCACCTCGGTGAACGACACGTCGTCCTTGATCATGTCGAAGACCGGCTGGGAATCCGACGGGTGGACGACGACCGTCACCGGGGTCTCCTCGGCCGGGTTGTCGATGACCGGCGTCGTGAGGAAGGTGATGTTCTTCGTCGGCACCTTCTTCAGCTCCAGGGCCACGTCCTTGAGCGTGCTGACCTTGCCGAGACCGGTGTCCACGGTCAGCGCCTTGGTGGCGGCCTCGGCCAGCTTCAGCAGCTTGGTGGGGCTGGTGAGGGTGTCGCTGGAGGACATCTTGCGCATCAGCGAGGCCAGGAACTGCTGCTGGACCTTGATGCGGTCGAGGTCGCCCGAGTTGCCGAAGGCGTGCCGGGTACGCAGGAAGGCGAGCGCGGTCTCGCCCTCGATCGTGTGCTTGCCGGCGGAGAGCTTGAGCTTCGAGTCCTCGTCGTCGACGTCCTTGGCGAGACAGACCTCGACGCCGTCCACCGCGGTGGTCAGCGTCTTGACCGCGTTGAAGTCGGCCATCATGAAGTGGTTGGGCGTGATGCCCGTGACTTCCTTGACCGTGCGCATGGTGCAGCCCGCGTCCCGGCCGGACTGGCCGAGGCTCGTGTTGAAGCGGACGCCCGTCGATCCCTTGATGATCTTGGTGGAGCCGTCCTCCTGCTTCGTCTCGCAGTCCGGGATGTCGACGATCAGGTCGCGCGGAATGCTCAACGCGGTCGCGTTCGTACGGTCCTTGGAGACGTGCAGCAGGATCGTGGTGTCGGCGTGACCGACGCTGCCCGAGTCCCCGTACTCCTCGTTGCCCTCACCGGTGCGCTTGTCCGTACCGATGATGAGGATGTTGAAGGCCTCGTCCTTGCTGAAGCTGCTGGAGGCCGCGTTGCCGACGTCCGTCGTGGTGACGTTGCCCTCAAGGTGCTTGAGGTAGAAGTACCCGGCGGTGGAGGCGGCGACCAGCACGAGGGCCATCGTGCCGCCGGTCCACAGCAGTATCTTCTTCGCCTTCGACTTCTTCGGCTTCGTACGCCCCCGCCGGCGCCCTGGAGGCGGCTCGGCGGGCGTGCCACGGCGCCTGCGCGGCCCCGGCACATCGGTGTCGGGAACGCGGCCCGGAGCCTCGCCGGGCTCGCGGACCGGCGCGCTGCGTGAGCCCGTTGGGACGCCCCCCGCGCCACGGGCCGATCTGCGAGGACCGGGGACTGGTGATTGCGGTGCGGAAGGCCGCAGTCGCAGTTCGTAGTCGCCGGTGTTCGGGTTGAGTACCCACTGGTCTGCGGGGTCGATATCGTCCGCCCGCCCACGGCCTTGCGCGTCCACGGTTGCTTAAGTCCTCCGTCGGGGCCACGCGGCGCCTTATCCCCCTACAAAAGGCGCTCGGTCAGTCGGTCCAGCAGTGCCCGACCGCAGGACAGACCTGAAGACCGGGGGCACCGAGTCGCTCACACTATCCGCCCAGTTCAGCGTCAAGCGACGACAGTGACAAATTCCACCTGCCTACAACTGGGCAATCCGCCCTATTTCTCAGAGAGTTCTTAGCTCAGCAGTTCCCCACCTTGACGTGGGCTTTACCCGCACTCGTCCTCGGCCGCCGTGTTCCCCCGGAAAGTCGGCGCGGGATCGGGGCTCCGCGGGACTCCGACGGGTCCCTTTCCGCCCGGTTTTCCGTCCTCGTAGGACTCGGCGTAGGAGTCGTCGTAGGACTCGCCGTGGGGCTCCTCGAAGGACCCCTCGAAGGAGGAGTCGTACGAGCTGTTTGTGGCGGAAACCTCCGGAAGGTCCTTTGTGACCGAGATCGGCGCGTCCGCACGCAGCCGCGTGAAGAGTTTCTCAGCTTCGGGTTCCACGAGCTGGTCGCGATTGGCGTTGTAGGCGTACGACGTCCGGGGCACCGTCAGGAACTGCACCCGCTCCGTGGGGATGTTGCGCATGCCGCGCACGAGGTCGTACAGCCCGCGCAGGTTCGCCAGCGCCGGGTCCGTGGTGAGCGACGAGGTGGCCGCGTCGAGCACGGGATAGAGCCTCGTGGGGTTGAGCAGTACGTCGTTGCTGCGCACCTTGTTGACGAGCGCGCCGAGGAAGCGCTGCTGGCGGTCCATCCGGTCGGTGTCGCTGCCGTCGCCGATGCTCTTGCGGGCGCGGACGTAGCCGAGGGCCTGTTCGCCGTTGAGCGTCACCTTGCCTGCGGGCAGCTTCAGCTGGGCTTCCTTGTCGTCGATCGGCTCCTTCAGGCACACCCGGACGCCGTCGACCGCGTCGACCATCTCCTTGAAACCGTTGAAGTCCACGACCATGTGGTGGTCGACGCGGATGTTCGTGAGTTTCTCGACGGTACGGATCGTGCAGGCCGAACCGCCCGTCTGGAAGGCGTAGTTGAACATCGCGAGCATCGGCTCGGTCCGGGTGCCGTCCGGGCGGCGGCAGCTGGGCACGTCCACCATCAGGTCGCGGGGGAGGGAGACGGCGGTCGCGCTGCGCCGGTTCGCGGCGAGGTGCAGCAGGATCGTGGTGTCGGACCGCTCGGTGCCGGAGTCCCGCCCGTACTTCGCGTTGCCGTCCCCGGCCCGCGAGTCCGACCCGATCAGCAGGATGTTCTGCGCGTCGCGCACCAGAGCGGTGGGCCGTTCCTTCTCGTACCGGGCCAGCTCGGTCGCCGCGTCATTGTCGGCCGTGATGTTCGCGTTCAGCTTCTCGTACGCCGCCCAGCCCACCCCCGCGGCACCGACCACCACGACCGCGACACCGATCGCCGTGTAACGCAGCCAGCGCCTGCGGCGACGTATGAGCCCGGCGCCGGTGGGGGTGGCACCGAGCCCCGGCCCCAGCGCGCCGCGTCCGGAGGACGTGCCTGCGGTGTCGGTCACGTCTGAGTCCACCCCTCATGGCGTACGAGCGTGTCCTGCTCTTACGACCATGGCGCGGGGCGGGGCGCGGGGCGGGCGGTGATGGGCCGAACGGGGGATGCCTGAGCGGCCGGACCGCTACCGCTGTGGGCAATCGTTCCGCAGGGCGGAACGGGTGGGCACAGCCACCAGCGCCGGGTGCCGTGTCGCCGACGCTCCCTGGTGCCGGGGTGGCCCGGTGCCTGCCGGAGGGCTAGCGAGCCGTCGCCGTCACCCGCTCACTCTCGATCCGCTTGGCCAGCGCGTCCTCGCCAAGCTCCTCAAGATGGCGGCACAACACCACGGACCCCCCGGTGGCGAGCGCCGAGTACAACCCCGCGCTGAGCCCCTCCCAGGTGTCGTACGGCAGCGCCGACAGAATCCGGGACCCGGGCCCCGTGATCCCAAGCGCAGCCGCGTCCGCACGCGCCCGCTCCACAACCTCCGCGCTCGTGTACTCCGCCCCGGCAACGATCAGCGCCGCCACCTCCGGATCCACAGGCGCGTACGCCTGGAACCTGTCCCCCTGCGTCGGCACCTCGACGGCGTAGTCGGCGTACCCGGCGGGCGGCGTCGGAAAGCGCCGCCCCAGCGGCGCCAGCGACAGCGCGATCCGGTCCCCGGAGCAGGCGAGGCCGGCCTCGAACTCGCCGGGCCCCGCGACGACGTGGTCCGCCGCGCCGGGGTCGCCCCCGACATCCGCGACGACGCCCACCGACGAACACGCGAGCAGCCAGACGGCCGTCTGCCAGTGCGCGGGCAGCAGCAGCGCGACGCGTTCGCCGGGCTCGGCCGACAGTTCGTTCTGGAGCAGGTTGGCGGTCTTGGCCACCCAATTGGCGAAGGTGGCGACGGACAATTCGATCCGTTCGCCCGTGGCGTCGTCGTAGAAGGTCACCAGGGGGCGCGCGGGGTCCGCGGCGAGCGCGGATCGCAGCAGGTCGGCGGGGGTGCGGTCGGTGGCGTTCACGCGGGCAAGCGTACGCGGGGCGGAGTGCCCACCGGACCCATCGGGCCACCGGTTCGGACGAGTGGAACCCGACGGCCCGTCAATTCCCCGATAGACAGATATGTATGACTATGTCCAGGATCAGGGGCATGCGTGGATTCCTTGCTTCCTCGGTCGGCGTCACTTGCGCGGCCGCTCTCGCCCTTCCGCTGGCCCTGTCCGCTCCGGCGCAGGCCGGCCCGCCGGCGGTGACGTCCGAGCCCGCCGTCCCCGGCAGCACCCAGTCCCTGCCGCTCGTCCCGCTCGCGGGCGAGCGCTCCCTCGGCTCCGCCGCTCCCCAACAGGGGCTCGCCAGACGTGACGTACGGCCCTTCTCGCTCGTCGGCGTCATCTGGGACAACCCGGACAGCGAACTGCGCGGCCGCGTCCAGGTCCGTACCCGGTCCGCCGCCACCGGCCAGTGGTCCGGCTGGCAGGACGTCGAGACGCACAACCACGAACACGGCGCCGACCCGGACAGCGCCGAAGGCGGGTCGGGCCGGCTGCGTGGATCCACCGCGCCGCTGTGGGTGGGGGACTCCGACGGCGTCGAGGTACGCGTCCAGGCGGAGATGGACGAGCGCGCGCCGGTGGTGAGCGACTCGCCGCTCCCCAGGGGGCTGCGTCTCGAACTCGTCGCGCCCGGCGCGGACGCCCTCTCCGCAGGCGCGCAGCCGGACGTCCCACGCGCCGGTGCACAACAGAGCCTGCCGCGCGCCGACGCGCAGATGCGCGCCCCGCGGGCCGGCGCACTCTCCGCCGTGTACGCCGCCGTACCCGCCGGCAACACCGGTCTGGAGCCCACGAGCGCCAGCGACATCCCCGAGCTGTCCTCGGACGTGATCCCCGCGCTCTCCCAGCAGGAGACCGAGCGCGAATTCCTCGCCGAGCGCCCGGACGAGCAGCGCGTGAAGCCGTACATCGGCCCACGCCCGCGCATCGTCACGCGCAAGGGCTGGGGCGCGAACGAGGATCTGCGCGAGCGCGGTTTCGTCTACACGAAGAAGGTCAAGGTCGCCTTCGTGCACCACACCGCCTCGGGCAACAACTACACCTGCTCGCAAGCCCCTTCGGTCATCCGCAGTATCTACCGCTACCACGTAGTGAGCAGTGGCTGGCGGGACATCGGCTACAACTTCCTCGTCGACAAGTGCGGAAACATCTACGAAGGCCGGGCCGGGGGCGTGGCGAAGGCCGTCATGGGTGCCCACACTCTCGGTTTCAACACCGACAGCATGGGGATCGCCGTCCTCGGCAGCTTCGGCAAGACGAAGCCGTCCGGTTCCGCCGTCACAGCCATCGCGAAGCTCACGGCGTGGAAGCTTGGCCTCTTCGGAGCCAATCCGAACGGAAAGACATATCTGAAGTCCGGCGGTGGCAATCTCTACAAAAAGGGAAAGAACGTACGACTGAACGTGATCTCCGGCCATCGGGACGGGTTCAGCACGGAGTGCCCGGGCTGGCAGCTGTACAGCAAGCTCGGCTCCGCCCGGAAGACGGCGGCCAAGTACCAGGGCAGGTAGCAGGGCACGCAGCACGGCAGGCAGCACGGCCGAGCAACACGGGAGGAACCGCACCGTCGGCCGTCGAAAGCGCCATCGAACGGTCTGCATACACTGGCCGGCCGAAACAACAGTTCGGCCGGTCCCGGCAGGAAGCAGAGACGACAGGTGACAGAAGCGATCCTCCTGGTCGGCGGCAGAGGCACCAGGCTGCGCCCGCTCACGGTGCACACCCCCAAGCCGATGGTTCCGGCGGCCGGGGTCCCGTTCCTCACCCACCAGCTGGCCCGGGCGAAGGCAGCGGGCGTGGAGCGCATCGTCCTGGCGACCTCCTACCTGGCCGAGGTCTTCGAGCCGTACTTCGGCGACGGCTCCTCGCTCGGCCTCCACCTCGAGTACGTCACCGAGGACGAGCCCCTCGGCACCGGCGGCGCCATCCGCAACGTGGCCTCCCGCCTGCACTCGGGCCCCGACGCCCCGGTCCTGGTCTTCAACGGCGACATCCTGACCGGGCTGGACATCCAGGCCCTGGTCCGCACCCACGGGACGACGGGCGCGGACGTCTCCCTCCACCTCACCCGTGTCGAGGACCCGCGCGCGTTCGGCCTCGTCCCCACGGACGCCACCGGCCGCGTAACTGCCTTCCTGGAGAAGCCCCAGACGCCCGAGGAGATCGTCACCGACCAGATCAACGCGGGCGCGTACGTCTTCCGCCGCTCGGTCATCGACACGATCCCCGCCGGCCGCCCGGTCTCGGTGGAACGCGAGACCTTCCCGGACCTCCTCGCCACCGGAGCCCACCTCCAGGGCATGGTCGACTCCACCTACTGGCTCGACCTGGGCACCCCCCAGGCCTTCGTACGCGGCTCCGCCGACCTCGTCCTCGGCCGCGCCCCCTCCCCGGCCGTCCCCGGCCGCTGCGGCGACCGCCTGGTCCTCCCCACCGCCACCGTCGCCCCCGACGCCAAGCTGACCGGCGGCACAGTGGTCGGCGAGGGCGCACACATCGGCGAAGGCGCCCGCATCACAGGCAGCGCCATCCTCGCGGGCGCCGTAATCGAACCCGGCGCAGTCATCACCGACTCCCTAATCGGCGCCCGAGCCCGCATCGGCGAACGCTCCATCCTGGAAGGCGCGGTAATCGGCGACGGCGCACACATCGGCCCGGACAACGAACTCCGCGAGGGCGTACGGGTGTGGTGCGACGCGAGGATCCCGGCGGGCGCGGTGCGGTTCTCTTCGGACCAGTAGCCAGTAGAGGGACGAGCCTCTCGGACGCCGGACGGGGAGATCTTTCAGCCTGTCCGGAGTTTCGAGGGCGAGGTGGTGCCGTCCCGATCCCCCACCCACCCGTGGGGGCTGCGCCTTTCAGCCCGGGCCAGGCATCTCCAGCCCGTCCGGCGTTTGAGGACGAGCCCTTCGGGCGAACGGGGGTCTGGGGGCGGAGCCCCCAGGGACAAGGGACGGGTAGGGGCGGAGGGGGCGAAAACCCCCGAGCTCAGCTCAAGCACCGGGCGCCAGGTCAAAGCCGCCCGATATCCCCCCGAGGCATCTTCGGCATCCGCCGAGCCGGCGTCCGCCCGGACAACAGGATCAACCGAGCCGCCCGATGCCGCTGCCCCGCATAGGGCGCGAGCAACGACAACATCACGGAGTCGTCCGCGTCACGGTCACCCGCCAGCGCGTACCCCACGATCCCAGGCAGATGAAGATCCCCCACGGTCACGGCATCCGCCGCCCCATGACTGCGCTGCACAACCTCCGCAGAGGTCCACGGCCCCACCCCGGACACCAACTCCAACCGAGCCTGAGCCCGCCCGGGATCGAACGCCACCGCCTCCTCAAGCCGCGCAGCAACCCGCACGGCCCGCAAAATCGTCGAAGCCCGCTTGTCGTCCACCCCGGCCCGATGCCACTCCCAGGAGGGAATCAACGCCCAGGTCCGAGCCGCAGGCATGACACACATCCGCTCCGGCGCAGGCCCGGGCGCAGGCTCCCCGTACTTCCGTACGAGCAACCGCCAGGCCCGGTAAGCCTCATCGGTGGTCACCTTCTGCTCGAGCACGGACGGAATCAGCGACTCCAGCACCAGCCCGGTACGCGTCAGCCGCAACCCCGGCCGCCGATGCCGGGCGACCGCGACCAGCCGGTGCCGCGGTTCGAAGGCATCCGGGTCGTCCAGGGCCCCGAGCAGCTCCGGAAGCTGATCGAGCAGCCACTCGGCCCCCGCCCCCCACGCCTCGCCGCGCACCACCCCGCCCCGCAGCGCGACCCGCAGGGTCCCCGGCCCGGCAGGGGTCCGGCAGGCCCGCCACACGGACCCGTCCGGCGTCGTACGGAAGGTCGGATCGCCCGGCCCACGCCGCAGCGGCCCGAGCACGAGCCCCAGATCGAGAGGCCAGGACGGCGTCCACGTACGACTGCGTCCGGGCGTCGCCGTCTGTCGCGGTATCCCGCCGGGCACCACGACATGCCCGCCGCGCACAGTCGTACGCGTCGGCCGAGGAGCGAATCGTCCAGCCACGAATGAGGTCCTAGCGCTTGGGGTGCCTTACGAGGGTAGGCGGTCCGACTCCCCGGAAAGCCTGACTCACCGCACCTCGATGAACGCCCCCGCGTCCCGCTCGGGCCGAGCCCTGGGCTCCTCCGCCGCGTGCCCCACGGCCACTGCCCCCATCGGATCCCACCCCTCCGGCAGCCCCAGCACCTCCCGTACGACATCCCGGCAGAACATCGTCGACGACACCCACGCGGAGCCGAGCCGCTCCCCGGCGAGCGCGACCAGGAAGTTCTGTACGCCCGCCCCGGCGGCGACCACGAACATCTCGCGCTCGGCCCCGTCCCGCCGTACGTCGCCGTACGTGTGAGCCCCGTCCATCACCAGACACGGCACGACGAGGTACGGGGCCTTGCGCAGCACATCCCCCCGCCGCACCCGCTTGGTGATCGACTCCTCGGCCTTCCGATCCCCGCGCAGATCCGCGATCCAGGCGTCCCGCATAGCGTCGAGGAGCCGTGTCCGGGACTCCTCGGACTCCAGGAGGACGAACCGCCAGGGAGTGGTGTGATGCGGCGCGGGCGCCGTGACGGCCGCCGCCACGGCCCGTCGTACGGCACCGGGGTCGACGGGCTCGTCGGTGAAGGCCCGCACCGTACGCCGCTGGGTCACGGCCTCCCGTACGGCCTCCGAGGTGCCGAGCCGGAACATGTCGTCGCGCCCGCCCCGCACCATCGCCCGCGCTCCCTCACCGTCGTCCTCGGCCACCACGTGCGACAGCCCGCGCACGACGGCGACGGGCAGCCCGGCGGACTTGCCCTTGATCAGGTCACCGGCGGCGGCCAGTTCGTCGGCGGTGGCGACGACGGTCGCGCTCAGCGGATTGCCGTGGGCGTCCGTGCCGCCGCGCAGATCGTCGAGCACGTGTACGCCCGCGGCCCCGATGGCGACATCGGTGAGCCCGGTGCGCCAGGGCCGTCCGAAGGTGTCGGTGATCACGACACCGACGTCCACGCCGAGGGTGTCCCGCACCCCGTCCCGAATCGTCCGCGCGGACGCGTCGGGGTCCTCGGGGAGCAACAGCACAGTCCCGGCGGGGGTGTTGGAGGCGTCGACTCCGGCGGCGGCCATCACGAGCCCCTGCCGGTTCTCGACGATCCGCAGAGTCCCGCGGCGCGCCACGACCCGTACGGTCTCGGCGTCGATGGCGGCCTCACGGTCGACGGCCTCGACGATCCGCCCCTCCGCCTTGGACACGATCTTGGAGGTGACGAGGAGCACGTCACCGTCGACGAGCCCGGGCTCGGCAGCGGCGATGAACTTGGCGAGGTCGTCGCCCTCGCGAACCTCGGGAAAGCCGGTCAGCGCCCAGACCCGATAGCCGGGAGAGGCGGCCGGGGCGTCGGCGTCCGGACGCCCGGACACCGCGGAGGCCGTGCGAGCTGCGAGCCCGTCACCGGCCCCGCGCTCCGGCAGGCCGTCACCCAACCCGCCCGCAGAGCCTGCGGAGCCCGTGGAGGCGGCAAACCCCTCCTCCGGAGGAACCCGTCCGCTCAAGGCGCCCGCACCTCCTCCGCCAGCGTCAGCGCCTCACGGGCCATCTGCGCCGTCGCGTCGAGGTCGGACATCATCAGCGGCACGGCCCGGCAGCGGATCCCGGCCGTCTCCACGCGTTCCACGACGGACGCGTCCACCGTGTCGACGAGCCAGCCGTCGAGGAGCCCCGAGCCGTAGTGCTCGGCGACCGCGGCGGCCGTGGACTCGACGCCCACCGCTGCCAGCACCTTGTCGGCCATGCCGCGTACGGGCGCGTCGCCGACGATGGGGGAGAGGCCGACCACGGGAACGCCCGCGTCGGCGATCGCCTCCCGGATGCCGGGCACGGCGAGGATCGTGCCGATGGAGACGACGGGGTTGGACGGCGGGAAGAGGATGACGTCCGCCTCGGCGATGGCTTCGAGCACCCCGGGCGCGGGCTTCGCCTGCTCGGCGCCGACCGGCACGATGGCCTCGGCCGGCACGGAGGCCCGCAGCCGCACCCAGTACTCCTGGAAGTGGATCGCCTTGCGCTCGCCGTCGACCTCGACGGCCACATGCGTCTCCACGCGGTCGTCGGACATGGGGATGAGGCGGACGCCCGGCTTCCACCGGTCGCACAGCGCCTCGGTGACGGCGCTGAGCGGAAAGCCCGCCCCCAGCATCTGCGTCCGCACGATGTGCGTCGCGAAGTCGCGGTCGCCGAGCCCGAACCACTCGGGCCCGACCCCGTACGCCGCGAGCTCCTCCTTCAGGTGGAAGGTCTCGTCCGCCCGCCCCCAGCCCTGCTCCTCGTTGATGCCGCCGCCGAGTGTGTACATCACCGTGTCGAGGTCCGGGCAGACCTTCAGCCCGAAGAGGTGGATGTCGTCCCCGGTGTTGCCGATGACCGTGATGTCCGCGTCCGGCGCGGTCCGCTGAAGACCACGCAGGAACCGGGCACCACCGATGCCGCCTGCCAGAACCACAATGCGCATGGGAATCAGTCTTGCAGGCGGGTACGACAACGCGTCAGGCGGTTACGGGACCTCGCGTCAGATGGCTACGTCACTTGCGTCAGGCGCTACGAGACCTCGGCGACGGCGCAGCGCGCGGCGTGCATCGGCATCTCGGTCAGACCCGGGTAGTACACGTGCAGGCTCACGGCCGGTTCGAGGGAGTCGTTGACGACCTCGTGGACGTAACCGGGCGCGAACACCCTCTGTGAACCCGTGCCCAACGCGCGCGTGCCCCGCTCGGTGCGCTCGGTCAGCGCGCCGTCCAGGACGGTCAGTACGCCGGAGGAGCCGCCGTGGTCGTGCAGCCCGCTGCCCTGCCCGGGCACCCAGGAGAGCAGCCACACCTCGTAGCCGGGGCCGGTGCGGAGCCGGTGGTACCAGCGCGAGGTGGCGTCGTACTGGACGAGGTGCTCCCACTGGGAGCGGTCGGCGGCGATGGAGCGGGCCAGGCCGACGAACTCGGCCACGGTGGCGGGGTGCTCGCGCGGCGGCTGGAGCAGGTGCGGTACTTCGAGGATGTCGCCGGCGATCTGGAGGTCGCTGTCGCTGTTCATGGGGTGCGGTGGTTCCTCGGCGGGAGAGTGCTGGGGTGTCGCGGACCATTTCCGCTCGGGTTACGAGCGGGGGTGTCGCCCGGTTACGGGCGGGGAGTCGCGCCCGTACGGATCTACGGAGCGGACGGCAGCCGGAGCGCGGTACGGCTCAACAGCTGGGACAGCAACAACAGCTACAGCGAGCGCGGACAGCACCGTGGGACCCGGCGGTGCGGGTCGAGGTGAGCGCCAAGTTCGCGAGCATGCCCACAAGGACATCGGTTCACACTCCGACTGTCAACTTCATGCCCGCCAAGTGGGAGATGTTTCACCTCATCCGGTTCATCTCTCAGGCGAAAGGTTTGTTCAGTAGCCGCCCCGGACACATGGCGCACAACCGGGCGCACAAACCTCGCTGCGAGCCCGTGATCCGAATGTGATCCGGTTCGCTTCGTTGTTCGCGTCGGAACGAGATCGAACTCCTGCGCGTCCTTCCCTGTGAAGGGGGCGGGGGTCTGGCCTGGGCACCCTTCGGCTGTCAGGGTTTATGCCGATTTGAACACTTTCTGCATTGCCTTGGTTCCGCAGAGTGAATATGGGGCCCAATACCAGATCTCGGCTTGACTGGCCCGGATCGGCACACTTGTAATTTCACTCGTGTCGTTCAGCCGAAATCGGTGACGGCAGCATCACGGGGACGCGAAAGACAGACGAGGGGCGCACATGACCGAGCTGGTGCAGCAACTGCTGGTCGACGACGCGGACGAGGAACTCGGCTGGCAGGAGCGCGCGCTGTGCGCCCAGACCGACCCCGAGTCCTTCTTTCCCGAGAAGGGCGGCTCCACCCGCGAGGCCAAGAAGGTCTGCCTCGCCTGTGAGGTCCGTTCCGAGTGCCTCGAATACGCGCTCGCCAACGACGAACGGTTCGGCATCTGGGGCGGTCTGTCCGAGCGTGAACGACGCCGCCTGAAGAAAGCCGCCGTCTGAGCGTGACCGGCGCCGGCTGAGGGCTGACCGAAGGCTGATCGAAGAGGTGCGCCGTCCGACCGAACGGCGCACACCCCTACGTACCGATGCGTAACGAACGGCCCGTCGCAGGTGGGTTATCCACAGGCGGCGGGCCGCTGTGTTGCCCAGCCGTTAGTGTGGGCCCTCGTCCGAGACGTCACGCTGTCCCCGCCGGACACAGACGTCCACCGCAGTCCATCGAACCGGGGCCCGTACCTCGATGTCCGTGCAGAGCCATACGGCAGGCCAACACGACGCTGCCACTCCTGAGTTCCCGCGCCACGTGGTGACCGCGGTGCTCGTCTCCCATGACGGCGCCCGCTGGCTGCCCGAGGCGCTCGCCGGGCTGCTCGGCCAGGAGCGCCCCGTGCAGAACGCGGTGGCGGCCGACACCGGCAGCGCGGACGACTCCGCTCAGCTGCTCACCGAAGCGCTCGGCGCCGACCGCGTGGTGCACCTCGCCCGGCGCACCGGCTTCGGCCAGGCCGTCGAGGAGGCCACCCGCACCGCCGGTGTGCTCACCCCGGACGACCTGCCCTACCTGAAGCGCCCCAGCGGCTGGGATCCTGTCACCCGCACCTGGCGCGACGACGCGTACGACATGCCGGACCTCCCGCACGGCGAGCCCGAGCAGTGGCTGTGGCTGCTGCACGACGACTGCGCGCCCGAGCCGGACGCCCTGTCGCAGCTGCTGCGGGTCGTGGAGAACGAGGCGGAGCTCGGCAAGGAAGTCGCCGTGATCGGGCCCAAGCTCCGCGGCTGGTACGACCGCCGTGCGCTGCTCGAAGTCGGCGTCACCATCGCCAACTCCGGCCGCCGCTGGACCGGCCTCGACCGTCGCGAACAGGACCAGGGCCAGCACGACCACGTACACCCCGTGCTCTCCGTCTCCACCGCCGGAATGCTGATCCGGCGCGATGTCTTCGAGGAACTCGGCGGATTCGACCGCCGGCTGCCCCTGATGCGCGACGACGTCGACCTGTGCTGGCGCGCCCGGTCCGCGGGGCACAACGTCCTCGTCGCCCCCGAAGCGGTCGTCCGGCACGCCGAGGCCGCCTCCCGCGAGCGCCGCACCGTCGACTGCGTGGGCCGCACCTCCGCCTCCCCGCACAAGGTCGACAAGGCGGGCGCCGTCTACACCCTCCTCGTCAACGCCCGTACGGCACAGCTGCCCTGGATCCTGTTCCGGCTGGTCCTCGGCACAGTGCTGCGCACGGTCGCGTATCTCGTCGGCAAGGTTCCCGGACAGGCCGTGGACGAGATCCGCGGCCTCCTGGGGACGCTGCTGCGCCCCGAGCGGATCCTCGCGGGCCGCCGCAGGCGCGGCCGCCCGCAGGTCGACAAGGACGAGCTGCGCCCGCTGTTCCCGCCGCCGGGCGCGACCGTGCGGGCCACCATCGAGCAGGCCGCGGGCAGTCTCGTGGGCCGCTCCGACCCCGAGGCCACCGCCGGCGCCGGACGGCACGGCGGCGCGGTCGAGTCCGGGCCCGGCGGCGACGACGCCGACTTCCTGGAGGTCGAGCAGTTCGGCCGGGTCAAGCGCGTCGCGCGCAAGCCCGGACCCGTGCTCTTCGTCGCGCTGCTCTTCGTCTCGCTCATCGCGTGCCGCTCGCTGTTCGACACCGGGGCGCTCGCGGGCGGCGCGCTGCTGCCCGCGCCCGGTGACGCCTCCGAGCTCTGGTCGCGCTACCTCGACGGCTGGCACGCGGTGGGCGCGGGCGGCACACAGACGGCGCCGCCCTATCTGGCGCTCGTCGCGATGCTCTCCTCCCTCCTTCTCGGCTCCACCGGGCTCGCGGTCACCTTGCTCCTGGTGGCCTCCGTACCGCTGGCGGGCTTCACCGCGTACTTCGCCTCGCGGCCCCTCGTCGAGTCGCGCCTGCTGCGCGCCTGGGCGTCCGTCGTGTACGCCTTCCTGCCCGCCGCCACCGGCGCGCTCGCGGGCGGCCGCATCGGCACCTCCGTCCTCGCGATCCTGCTGCCGCTCCTCGCGCGCGGGGGCATCGCCGCGAGCGGGCTGACGAACTCCTCCGGCACGCGCGGCAGCTGGCGCGCCACCTGGGCGTACGCCCTGCTGCTGACGTTCACCACGGCCTTCACACCGATCGTGTGGCCCATCGCGCTGGTTCTCGGAATCGCACTCCTCGCAGTGCGCCGAAACGAGATCACCGCCTACGGACTGCGTTTTCTGGCCCAGCTCGGCACTCCGCTGCTGGTCCTCGCCCCCTGGTCACTGACGCTGCTCCCGTTCGGCTTCTTCAAGGAAGCCGGTCTGGAGTACGGGACCGGCTCGGCCTCCGCGCTCGATCTGCTCGGCGCCAGCCCCGGCGGCCCGGGGACCGTCAGCGGGCTGATGCTGATCGGCGTCGTCCTGGCCGCGCTGGCCGCCCTGCTGCGCACCCAGCGCCAGGCGGGGATCTGGGCGGCCTGGGCCGTCGCCCTGGTGGCACTCGTCTTCGCCGCGCTGTCCAACAGCTCCACCTGGGCCGGCCCTGCGACCCTCGTCTACGGCCTGGCACTGCTCGCAGCCGCCGCGCTCGGCGCCGACGGGGCACGCTCGCGCGTGGCCGAGCAGAGCTTCGGCTGGCGTCAGCCGGTGGCCGCGCTGATCGCGTTCACCGCCGCCGCGGGCCCGCTGCTCGTCGCCGCCGGCTGGATGATCGGCGGCGCCGACGGGCCCTTGGAGCGCCGCGACCCGGTGCAGGTGCCCGCGTTCGTCGCCGAGGAGAGCGGTACCCGCGACCAGGCCCGCACCCTCGTCCTCGACAGCCGGTCGACCGCCGAGGTCGGCTACACCCTCGTCCGCGGCTCCGGCGCCCGCCTCGGTGACGCCGAACTCGCGGTGGCGGACGGTGAGAACGAGAAGCTCGGCAAGGTGGTCGCCAACCTCGTGGCGGGCTCCGGCGCCGACCAGGCCGACGAGCTCGGCGGCTTCGCCGTGCGCTATGTCCTGGTCCACAAGGGCGCGCCCACCGAAATGACCAGTGTCCTGGACGCGACGCCCGGCCTGAGCAGGCTAAGCCAGCAGGACGGCAGCGCCCTGTGGCGCGTGGACCAGCAGGTCTCGCGCGCCGCCATCGTCCCCAAGTCCGGTGACCCGCAGTCCATCGCCGCCGGACCCGTCGAGCTGCACACCACCATCCCCGCCGGCGCCGACGGCCGCGTCCTGCGCCTGGCCGACACGGCCGACGAGGGCTGGACCGCGACCCTGGACGGCAAGCCGCTCACCCGCACCACGGTCGACGGCTGGGCGCAGGGTTTCGAACTGCCCACCGGCGGCGGCAAGCTGGACGTCACCTTCGAGGCACCGCTGAGCCACACCGCATGGCTGTGGGCGCAGGGCGCCCTCGCCGTCGTCCTCGTGGTGATGGCCCTTCCCGGACGCCGCCGTGACGTCGACGACGACCTCCCCGAGGAGGAGGTCGTCTCCGCCCAGGACGTCACCGGCGACGGCCGCCGCGCCCGCCGCCTGCGAGCCCAGGCGGAAGCCGATCAGGCCGATCAGGCAGTCGACACCGCCACCGACACCGCCGACGGTTTCCCTCTTCAGGAGGAGGAGATCCCGGTCGCTTCGGCCGCGGTCCCGCAGCAGCAGTCGTACGGCGAGTGGGACACCCCGAGCTACGCGAGCGCCGAGTACGGCACCTACGGCGGCGAGCAGTACCAGGGCCAGCAGCAGTACCAGGCCGGCACGTACGAGCAGCCCTACCAGGCGGATCCGTACCAGAGCGGCCAGTACGACCCGTACGCCTACGGGGGCACCACGCAGTACGAGCAGACGTACGACCAGGGCTACGACACGACCGGCCAGGGCTACGACCCGGCGTACGACCCGTCGGCGCAGCCCCCGATGCCCCCGCAGCCGCCGCACGGCACCGACAGTGAGCGCCCCGACGGGAGCCAGCAGTGAACCGCACCACCCTGTCCCTGATCGCCGGCACCACCGCGCTGGCCGCCGTCACCGGCTTCGCCGCGCTCAGCGCGCCGGACGCGTCGGGCGACAGCAGCGTGAAGACGGCCGCCCGGCTGCCCGTCGAGCGCACCAGCCTGCTCTGCCCGCAGCCGAGCACCTCCGACCTCGCCGAGACCGCGTACACGTCCTTCACGCCCGTCTCCGAGGGCACCGGCGACAGCGGCAAGGCCGAACTCCAGGTCGCGACCGAGGAGTCGGCGGACGGCGGCGCCGACGACAAGGCCGACAAGCCCGTTCTGGAGGTCGAGGAGCCCGGCAAGCCGGCCACCGGCGACAGTTCGGGCGCGGAGTCCCCGGCCCTGGTCGGCACCGCCGAGGGCAAGTTCGCGCCCGGCTGGACCGTCCAGGAGACAACGGAGGTCGCCGCGGGCACCGGCCGTGGCCTGCTCGGCACCAACTGCACCGCTCCGGACACCGAGTTCTGGTTCCCGGGCGCCAGCACCACCGAAGACCGCACCGACTATGTGCACTTGACCAACCCCGACGACTCCGCCGCCGTCGTCGACATCGAGCTGTACGGCAAGGACGGCACCCTCAAGTCCCCGCTGGGCGAGGGCATCACGGTCCAGCCGCACTCCAGCGACGCGATCCTCCTGAACACGCTCACGGGTGACCCGCAGACGGACCTCACCGTGCATGTGACGGTGCGCAGCGGCCGCGTGGGAGCGGCCGTGCAGGCCCTGGACGACAAGATCGGCGGCGACTGGCTGGCCGCCTCCACCGACCCGGCCGGCAGCCTCGTGCTGCCCGGCATCCCGAAGGACGCCACGTCCGTGCGCCTGGTCGCCTTCGTACCCGGCGACGCCGACGCCGATCTGAAGGTGCGCCTCGCCGCGCCCTCGGGCCTGATCACGCCCGCGGGCAACGAGACCCTGCACGTGAAGGCCGGCATGACGGCCGCCGTCGACCTCGGTGACCTGACGCGAGGCGAGGCGGGATCCCTGGTGCTCACGCCCACCGGCACGGCGGTGCCGGTCGTCGCCGCCCTGCGGGTCGTGCGCGGCAAGGGCGCCAAGCAGGAGACCGCGTTCATCCCCGCCACCGGCCCGGTCGTCGCGCGCGCGACGGTCGCCGACAACACCTCGAAGGCCTCCACGCTCGCCCTGACCGCCCCCGGCAAGGCCGCCGAGGTCAAGGTCACCGCGTCCGCGGGCAGCGAGGGAGGTACGGCGGTGACGAAGACGTTCACCATCAAGGGCGGGACTACGGAGAACATCGAGGCGCCGGTCCCGAGCGGCCTCAAGGGGACGTACGCGCTGACCGTGGAGCCGGTCTCCGGCGGTTCCGTCTACGCCTCCCGGATGCTCACCGCCGGCGTGAACGGCATCTCGGGCTTCACGGTCCAGACCCTTCCGGACGACCGCGGGACGGTGGCGGTGCCGGAGGCCGAGCAGGATCTTTCGGTGCTGCAGAAGTAGTGATCCAGCGGTGGTACGCCGGGGCGGTGCACGGCCCCGGCGGACCTCACTTCAGTCCTCGCCGTACCGCGGATCCACCGTCTCCGGGGTGAGCCCGAGCAGCTCAGCGACCTGTTCCACGACGACCTCGTGCACCAGGGCGGCGCGTTCGTCGCGGCCCTTGGTGCGGATCTCGACGGGGCGGCGGTAGACGACCACGCGCGCGGGATGGCCCTCACGGGCCGGGATCGTGCCGCCCAGGGGCACCGCCTCGTCGCTCCAGCCGTCTCCGGAGCCCTCCAGGCGGGGCACTTCGAGGACGATGAAGTCGATGTCGGCGAGCTGCGGCCAGCGCCGCTCCAGCCGCTCCACGGAGTCCTGCACCAGGTCCGCGAACACCTCGGCACGGCTCGCGGCCAGCGGTACCTGGGGTGGCGCGACGGGGCCACGCATGCCCCTGCCATGGCGGTCACGACGGCGGGGCCCTGGTGCGGCGGCGCGGGGAGGTACGGGGTTGTCCATCACTGACGAAGAGTAGTCCTCGTCAGGGTGGTGTGCCCGACCCCCACGCGGTGGACGGGAAGCGGTGCCGGATCTTGCTCCGTGGCCGTCGGCGATCTCGCTCCGTGCATTGCGGATGTCAGGCGGTGACCATCCCGGATGTCGCTGGATGACCATTCCGGCCAAGGTTGGGCTCGATTCCGTATCCCCCAAGACCGTCGCCCACATGGCAATTGACATGGTTTGCACCAAGTGGTGACCGGTTTCAGGTCTGTTCGGCATCGTGACACGTGATGTCGCCCCAGGTCAGGGCCGCGTGTACGGGCGTTCATGTGGGCGGTCTCACAGCACGACACGGTGGGGTGACCTGGGAGAGAGTCGTCGCGGCCCGCTCAAGAGTGCGGTACCGTCCAACGTCGTGAGCCCTGTACGTCGCTGTTCGCGCACCGCTTGCGGCCGTCCCGCCGTCGCGACGCTGACGTACGTCTACGCCGACTCGACCGCGGTCCTCGGCCCGCTCGCCACCTACGCCGAACCCCACTGCTACGACCTGTGTGCCGAGCACTCCGCACGCCTCACCGCCCCGCGCGGCTGGGAGGTCGTCCGGCTCGCCGACTCCTCGGGCCCCTCCCGCCCCACCGGTGACGATCTGGAAGCGCTCGCCAACGCGGTGCGTGAGGCGGCCCGTCCGCAGCAGCGTGCGGCGGGCGCCGGTGGCGGCGGCAGCGCGCGTACGGCGGACCCGATGGAGGTCGCGCGCCGCGGTCATCTGCGGGTGCTGCGCTCGCCGGACTCCTGAGCTCCGCCTACCCGGCCGCGCTCCGTTTCGCTGCCTGACCTGGTTGAACTGCCCCTCCCCGACGGGAACTTCACCTCCGTGCATGTTCCGTGCACGTTTCACTCAGCGGTGTACAAGTATTGACGCGCACTTGTCGCGGACACGACCATGCCTCCGCCCGTGAGAAACCGCTTTCCGCATCGCGGAATTCGAGGAGGCGCCCGTGTACGTCCAGGAACTGGAACCCGTGGCCGACTCGCTGGGCCTGTCCGCCCTCGTCGCGACCCTGCCCCTCGTCATCGTCCTGATCCTGCTCGGCGGCGTCCGCATGAAGGCGCACCGGGCCGGGCTGATCGGCCTCCTGGCCGCCGCACTGGTCGCCTGGCTCGCGTACGGCATGCCGGTCGGCCAGACGCTCTCCAGCGCCGCTCAAGGGGCCGTATTCGGCCTCTTCCCCATCCTGTGGATCGTCGTCAACGCCCTGTGGGTGTACCGGATGACGGTCCGCACCCGGCACTTCGACATCCTGCGCCGCTCCTTCGGGCGCCTGTCCGACGATCCGCGCATCCAGGCCCTCGTGGTCGCGTTCTGCTTCGGCGCACTCCTGGAAGCCCTCGCGGGCTTCGGCGCGCCCGTCGCGATCTGCTCGGTGATGCTGGTCGCCCTCGGCTTCGACCCGGTACGCGCCGCGGTGGTCGCACTGGTCGCCAACACCGCGCCGGTCGCCTTCGGAGCGATGGGCACCCCGGTCGTCACACTCGCCCAAGTCACCGGTCTGCCACTGGATTCCGTCGCCTCCGTAGTGGGCCGTCAGACACCGCTGCTGGCCCTCGTCGTACCGCTCGTGCTCGTCTTCCTGGTCGACGGGCGGCGCGGGCTGCGCGAGACCTGGGTGCCCGCCCTGGTGTGCGGGATCGCCTTCGCCGTCGCCCAGTTCGCCGCCTCCAACTACGTCTCCGCGCAACTCGCCGACATCGGAGCCGCCTTGGCGGGAGCGGGCGCCCTGGTCGCCGTACCGCACGCGCGCAGGCCCGCCGCCGAGCCCGTCCGCGTGGCGGTCCTGACCGGCGTACGCAGCGAGGACCTGGACGAGGAGGACCCGCGGCCCGAAGTCGTGCGCGCCTACTCCCCGTACGCGCTGATCGTCGTCATCTTCTCCATCGCCCAGATCCCCGCGGTGAAGGACTGGCTGGCCCAGGCGACGCGCGTCTTCGACTGGCCGTTCCTGAACGTGGTCAATCCGGACGGCGAGCCGGTCGGCGGCAATGTCTTCACGCTGCCGCTGGTGTCCACCGGCGGCACGCTCGTGCTGCTCGCCGGGCTGTGCACGGCCGTCGTACTCGGGGTGCACGCGCGCGTGGCGGTCAAGGAATGGGCCGCGACGGTGCACGAGTTGAGGTTCGCGATCCTCACCGTGACGTCCGTGCTGGCACTCGCCTACGTCATGAACCTCTCCGGACAGGCCGCCACGATCGGCCACTTCGTGGCGGCGGCCGGCGCGGGGCTCGCCTTCCTGTCACCGGTTCTGGGCTGGTTCGGCGTCGCCGTCTCCGGCTCCGACACCTCGGCGAACGCCCTCTTCGGTGCCCTCCAGGTGAGCGCGGCCAGGGAATCGGGACTGTCCCCCGAACTGCTCGCAGCAGGCAACAGCTCGGGCGGCGTCCTCGGCAAGATGATCTCGCCGCAGAACCTGACCATCGCCTGCGCGGCGGTCGGACTCGCGGGCCGCGAGGGCGACCTGCTGCGCAAAGTGCTTCCCTGGAGCATCGGGCTGCTGCTGATCATGTGCCTGATCGTGGCGGGGCAGAGTTCGCCGGTCCTCGGGTGGATGCTGCCCTGACAGGCGGGGGTCGGGATGCCGCGGCGTGTTACCCCCAGGTGACAAAGAGAGCCCGCAGGTGACGGACGCGCATCCGCTCAGCCACCCCCGGCCTGACTGTCGGTCCGGCCAGGTAGTTTGAGGCGACCGAATTGGATTTATGGAGGGTTGGTCGTGACTGCTGATCTGTCGCAGCTCGTGAAGGCGTACGACGTACGCGGTGTCGTCCCGGACCAGTGGGACGAGGCACTGGCCGAGCTGTTCGGAGCGGCCTTCGTCCAGGTGACAGGTGTGGACGCGATCGTCATCGGGTACGACATGCGGCCCTCGTCGCCCGGTCTGTCGCGCGCCTTCGCGCGCGGTGCGGCGGCGCGCGGTGTCGACGTCACCGAGATCGGACTGTGCTCGACGGACCAGCTCTACTACGCGTCGGGTGCGTTCGACCTGCCGGGCGCCATGTTCACGGCCTCGCACAACCCCGCCCAGTACAACGGCATCAAGATGTGCCGGGCGGGCGCGTCCCCGGTCGGGCAGGACACCGGTCTCTCCGAGATCCGCGGCCTCGTCGAGTCCTGGCTCGACTCGGGCGCCCCTGCGCCCTCGGACGTGACACCGGGAACGATCACGCAGCGTGACACGTTGGAGGATTACGCGGCGCACCTCCGCGGCCTCGTCGACCTGACCTCCATCCGCCCCCTGAAGGTCGTCGTCGACGCGGGCAACGGCATGGGCGGGCACACGGTCCCGACCGTCTTCGACGGACTGCCCCTCGACCTGGTCCCGATGTACTTCGAGCTGGACGGCACGTTCCCGAACCACGAGGCGAACCCGCTCGACCCGGCGAACATCGTCGACCTCCAGAAGCGCGTCCGCGAGGAGGGCGCCGACCTCGGCATCGCCTTCGACGGCGACGCCGACCGCTGCTTCGTCGTCGACGAGCAGGGCGACCCGGTCTCGCCCTCCGCGATCACGGCGCTCGTGGCCGCCCGCGAACTCGCCAAGCACCCCGGCGGCACGGTCATCCACAACCTCATCACCTCCTGGTCGGTGCCCGAGGTCGTACGGGAGAACGGCGGCACCCCGGTCCGCACCCGCGTCGGCCACTCCTTCATCAAGGCCGAGATGGCCACCTCCGGCGCGATCTTCGGCGGCGAGCACTCCGCGCACTACTACTTCCGCGACTTCTGGAACGCGGACACGGGCATGCTCGCCGCCCTCCACGTCCTCGCCGCCCTCGGCGGCCAGAACGGCCCGCTCTCCCAACTCGTCGCCGAGTACGACCGCTACGCCGGCTCCGGCGAGATCAACTCCACGGTCGACGACCAGACGGCCCGCCTCACCGCGATCAAGGCCACCTACGAGGGCCGCGAGGGCATCACCCTCGACGAACTCGACGGCCTCACCGTCACCGCCGCCGACTGGTGGTTCAACGTCCGCCCCTCCAACACGGAGCCCCTGCTCCGCCTCAACGCGGAGGCACGCGACGCGGCGACGATGGAGCAGGTGCGGGACGAGGTCCTGAAGATCATCAGGGGCTGATCCTCTCAGCCCGTCCGGCGTTTGAGGACGAGGCCGTCCAGGCCGATACGGGGGTCTGGGGGCGGAGCCCCCAGGAACGGGACGGGTAGGGGCGGAGGGGGCGAAAACCCCACCCACCCCGGCCCGCACCCGGCCCGCACCTGGTCAGCACCCCTGAGCGCACCCCCGAGCGCACCCCCTCCAAGCCAGCGCCGCGCCCCCGCACACAGCCCCCCACAGCGGTACCCTGACCAGGCCGCATCCACCTGTTCGGAAGGACACCCCATGCCGCTCGAAGCCGGCCTCCTGGAGATCCTCGCCTGCCCGGCCTGCCACGCCCCGCTCAAGGAGCAGGAGAGCGAGCTGATCTGCACGGGCAACGACTGCGGCCTCGCGTACCCCGTCCGGGACGGCATCCCCGTACTGCTCGTCGACGAGGCCCGCCGCCCCGCGTAACGACGACCGGCGATCGGAGGCTGCCGCCCATGCTCGACGAATCGCTGCTCGACACCCCCGAGGCACTGGCCCAGGCGGACCGCCGCGGCCTCCTCAGGGGGGCCGCCGAAGCAGGCGCCCACGTGCGCACCGCCGCCCGGCACGCCGCCGAGGCCGGCATCGCGGAGCTCAAGCCGGACGGCCGCCCCCGCGCCGTCCTGATCGCCGGCCCAGGCACCGCGGCCACCTGCGTCGCCGACCTGCTCGGCACCCTGGCCGGCGCGGGCTGCCCGGTCACCCGGCTGAGCCCCACCGGCGTCGCCCCCGCCGCCGGTGCCCTGCGCTGGGAGCTCCCCGGCTGGGCGGGCCCCGTGGACCTTCT
The DNA here is from genome assembly GCF_026343635.1 of Streptomyces sp. NBC_00038. Classification (NCBI taxonomy): domain Bacteria; kingdom Bacillati; phylum Actinomycetota; class Actinomycetes; order Kitasatosporales; family Streptomycetaceae; genus Streptomyces; species Streptomyces sp. NBC_00038. Next base: position 4,304,626 of record NZ_JAPELQ010000001.1, on the reverse strand, counting down.
CCTGGTCGCCACCCCCGACGGCTCCGAGCCGGGCCTCGAGCTGCTGATCGAGCAGGCCTACCGCCGCGGCTGCTCCGTCGCCGCCGTGGCCCCGGCCCAGTCCCCGCTGTCCGAGGCGGTGGACGGCGCACACGGCCTCTTCGTAGCCCTGGCGACGACCCCGTACGAGCAGGACGAGCCCGTGGCCGCGTCCGCCCCCGGCGTCCTGTGGGCGCTGCTCACCCCGCTGCTCGCGCTCCTCGACCGCACCGGCCTGCTCACGGCGCCCCCGGAGGCCATCCAGAAGGTCGCCGACCGCCTCGACGGTGTCGCCGAGCGCTGCGGCCCGGCGATCGCGACGTACAGCAACCCCGCCAAGACCCTCGCCGCCGAACTGGCCGAGGCGCTACCGGTGATCTGGACCGAGGGCTCGTCCGCGGGCCCGGCGGGCCGCCGCTTCGCCGCCACACTCGCCGAACTGGCCGGACGCCCCGTGCTCACCGCCGAGTTGCCCGAGGCGCTCGTCGCGCACACCGCGCTGCTGGCCGGCGCGCTGGCCGCCGGCGCCGACCCCGACGACTTCTTCCGCGACCGCGTCGAGGAGCAACAGGCCATCCACGCGCGCGTGGTGCTCCTCCGCGACCGCCCGACAGGCGGCCTCACCGCCGCCCCGGCCGCCCGCGAACTCGCCCTCAGTCACGACACCGCGATCAGCGAACTCGAACCCGAGGAGGGCGGCGAGCTGGAGACCCTCGCGGAACTGATCGCCATCACGGATTTCGCCGCCGTTTACCTGGCGCTCGCTTCAGGGGCCTGATCTGGACGCACACGGGGCAGCCCACAACGGACCCCGGCATGGCGACAAACGCCCGCTGAGCAGCGTACGTATGGAGAAAACAACACACTATGGACCGCCTCGACAACACCATCCGCCCCTACGCCTGGGGTTCGACCACCGCCATCCCGCGGCTGCTCGGCGTGGAGCCGACCGGTGAACCGCAGGCGGAGATGTGGATGGGCGCCCACCCGGGCGCACCCTCGCGCACCGAACGCGGTCCCCTCACCGAGGTCATCGCAGAGGACCCCGAGAAGGAACTCGGCCCCGCGGCCGTCGCCAAGTTCGGCCCCCGCCTGCCGTTCCTCCTGAAGATCCTCGCCGCGGGCGCCCCCCTCTCCCTCCAGGTGCACCCCAACCTCGAACAGGCGAGAGAGGGTTACGAGGACGAGGAGAGCCGCGGCATCCCGGTCGACGCCCCGCACCGCAACTACAAGGACGCCAACCACAAGCCCGAACTGATCTGCGCCCTCACGGAGTTCGACGGCCTGTGCGGCTTCCGCGCCCCCGACGAGGCCGCCGAACTGCTCGCCGGCCTGGACGTCGACTCCCTCAAGCCGTACGTCGACCTGCTGCACGCCCACCCCGAAGAGGCCGCCCTGCGCGAGGTCCTCACGGCGCTGCTGACCGCAGACCCGGACGACATGGCCCACACGGTCAGAGAGGCGGCGACGGCCTGCACCCGCCTCGGCGGCTCCTACGCCCCGTACGCCGACATCGCCCACCACTACCCGGGCGACCCCGGCGTCATCGCAGCGATGCTCCTCAACTACGTCCAACTGCAGCCCGGAGAGGCCCTGTTCCTCGGCGCCGGCATCCCGCACGCGTACCTGAACGGCCTGGGCGTCGAAATCATGGCCAACAGCGACAACGTCCTGCGCTGCGGCCTGACCCCCAAGCACGTCGACGTCCCCGAACTCCTGCGCGTCGTCCGCTTCGAGGCGAGCGACCCCGGCGTACTGCGCCCGGAGGCGTCCCCCGACGGCGAGGAGGTCTACGCGACCCCCATCGACGAGTTCCGCCTCTCCCGGTTCGTGCTGCCCCAGGACGCCGCCCCGCACGACCTCACCGCCGCGACCCCGCAGATCCTGCTGTGCACGGCGGGTTCCGTACGAGCGGACGGCAGCACGCTCGGCCCCGGCGAGTCCGTCTTCGTACCGGCAGGCGAAAAGGCCGAAGTGTCTGGTCCTGGCACGATTTTCCGCGCGACCGTAGTGGCCTGATGTGACCACTGTGGCGACCTGACGCGCCGTTGTCCGAGCGGACTGCAACAATGGCCCACTGGCAAAAGGCAGGCAAAGCCCTGGACGGCGTACGAAGGGACAGCAGGAGCACATGAGCGCTTCAGGCGGCACCAAGGCGATCGTGGCGGCACTCGCCGCCAATCTCGCGATCGCGGTAGCGAAGTTCGTCGCGTTCCTCTTCAGCGGTTCGTCGTCGATGCTCGCGGAGTCCGTGCACTCGCTCGCCGACTCCGGCAACCAGGGCCTTCTCCTGCTCGGCGGCAAGAAGGCCCAGCGCGAGGCGACCCCGCAACACCCCTTCGGCTACGGCCGCGAGCGCTACATCTACGCCTTCCTCGTCTCCATCGTCCTCTTCTCGGTCGGCGGCATGTTCGCGATCTACGAGGGCTACGAGAAGATCAAGCACCCGCATGAGATCGAGGCCTGGTACTGGCCGGTGGGTGTCCTCGTCTTCGCGATCATCGCGGAGTCCTTCTCCTTCCGGACGGCCATCAAGGAGTCCAACCCGCTGCGCGGCAAGAAGTCGTGGAAGGAATTCGTCCGCCACGCCAAGGCCCCCGAGCTGCCGGTCGTGCTCCTGGAGGACCTCGGCGCACTGGTGGGTCTGATCCTGGCGCTGTTCGGCGTCAGCCTCGCCCTCGCCACCGGCGACGGCGTCTGGGACGGCATCGGCACGCTCTGCATCGGCATCCTGCTCATCGTGATCGCGCTGGTCCTCGCCGTGGAGACCAAGTCCCTCCTGCTGGGCGAATCCGCGGGCCTCGAAGAGGTCGAGAAGATCGAGGCCGCCATCGTCGACGGCGAGACGGTCACCGGCATCATCCACATGCGCACCCTCCACCTCGGCCCGGAGGAACTCCTGGTCGCCGCCAAGATCGCGGTCCAGCACGACGACACGGCCACCGAGGTCGCCTCCGCGATCAACGCCGCCGAGTCCCGCATCCGCGAGGCCGTCCCGATCGCCCGCGTCATCTACCTCGAGCCCGACATCTACAACGAGGCAGAGGCAGCGAAGGGCCCGGACCGCGAGGCGACACCGGGCGGCCCGGCGCATCCCGCCGAGCACTGATTCCTCCTTCTTTTACGTCGCCGGGGCCCGTCCGAAGTTCGGACGGGCCCCGGCCCGTTGGGCCCGATGTCCGGAGGCGGACTGGGGAGGGCAGGGCCCACCGGTGTAGCTTGGTGGTTGAGCCAGACGTCGCTGCTGATGGCGGTCGGGCGGTCCCACCGCGGACCGGCCGAGGGAGAGAGGGCCTCCGACGACTGCGCTGCGCGCACCGGCACAGCCGTGCCCTGCCGGGCCTTCGTGCCCAGCCCGGGCATGCGCATGCCCGCCGCCGCGCAGACAGCCGTACCACCTCGCCCCAATCCCGATCTGAGGAGCAGCTCGACATGACGACTGTCGACAGCCGACAGGACTTCAAAGTCGCCGACCTCTCCCTGGCCGCCTTCGGCCGCAAGGAGATCACCCTCGCCGAGCACGAGATGCCCGGCCTGATGTCGATCCGCAAGGAGTACGCCGAGGCGCAGCCCCTCGCGGGCGCCCGCGTCACCGGCTCTCTGCACATGACCGTGCAGACCGCCGTCCTCATCGAGACCCTGGTCGCCCTCGGCGCCGAGGTCCGCTGGGCCTCCTGCAACATCTTCTCCACCCAGGACCACGCGGCCGCCGCCATCGCGGTCGGCCCGAACGGTACGCCCGAGGACCCGCAGGGCGTCCCGGTCTTCGCCTGGAAGGGCGAGACCCTGGAGGAGTACTGGTGGTGCACGGAGCAGGCCCTGACCTGGCCGAGCACCCCGACCGGCGGCCCGAACATGATCCTGGACGACGGCGGCGATGCCACCATGCTCGTCCACAACGGCGTCGAGTACGAGAAGGACGGCAAGGTCCCCTCCGCCGACACCGCCGAGTCCGAGGAGCACCGCGTCGTCCTCGAGCTCCTGACCCGCACCATCACCGACGGCTCGCAGAAGTGGACCCAGCTCGCCTCGGAGATCCGCGGCGTGACCGAGGAGACCACGACCGGCGTCCACCGTCTCTACGAGATGCACCGCGACGGCACCCTGCTGTTCCCGGCGATCAACGTGAACGACGCCGTCACCAAGTCGAAGTTCGACAACAAGTACGGCTGCCGCCACTCCCTGATCGACGGCATCAACCGCGCCACCGACGTCCTCATCGGCGGCAAGACCGCGGTCGTCTTCGGCTACGGCGACGTGGGCAAGGGCTGCGCGGAGTCCCTGCGCGGACAGGGCGCCCGCGTCATCGTCACCGAGATCGACCCGATCTGCGCGCTGCAGGCGGCGATGGACGGCTACCAGGTCACCACCCTCGACGAGGTCGTCGACAAGGCGGACATCTTCGTCACCACGACGGGCAACAAGGACATCATCATGGCCGCCGACATGGCCAAGATGAAGCACCAGGCGATCGTGGGCAACATCGGTCACTTCGACAACGAGATCGACATGGCCGGCCTGGCGCAGATCGACGGCATCGTCAAGGACGAGGTCAAGCCGCAGGTCCACACCTGGACGTTCCCCGACGGCAAGGTCCTCATCGTGCTGTCCGAGGGCCGCCTGCTGAACCTGGGCAACGCCACCGGTCACCCCTCGTTCGTGATGTCCAACTCGTTCGCGGACCAGACGCTGGCCCAGATCGAGCTGTTCACCAAGCCCGAGGAGTACCCGACCGACGTGTACGTGCTGCCCAAGCACCTGGACGAGAAGGTCGCCCGCCTCCACCTCGACGCGCTCGGCGTGAAGCTGACGACGCTCCGCCCGGAGCAGGCCGCCTACCTCGGCATCGAGGTCGAGGGCCCGTACAAGTCGGACCACTACCGCTACTGAGCTCCCCGCCGAGCAGCGGTACCACCGCTCGGCGTACGGATGTCAGCAGGCCCTCGCCGTCACGGCGGGGGCCTGTCCCCGATGAGGACCTGAACCCCCATGCCCCGCGGCCGCTATTCGCTCCATGATCCGCACGATCACACCCCCCTCGCCGAAGAACACTTCCACTGCGCGCCCGGCCCCTCCGGCTGGCGCTACGTCTCCCAACTCACCACCCCCTCCGGCAGGGGGTCTGGGGGTGTCCCCCAGAAAGGCACAGTCGCCGGCTCCGTCGACCTCGCCCTCGACGACCTCGGCCGCCCCATCCGTCTCGAACTGAACGCCGCGAGCTGGCAGGTCCGCGGCGCCGCGATCGACGGCGTCACCTGGGTCCGCACCGACCCCACGGGAACGCAGGCCACCGAAGGCAACGTCCGCGCCCACGCCTTCACCGGCTCGTCCCCGGCGTTCCTCATCGCCACCGCACGTCTCCTTCGCCTCACCCCCTCCACCCCCACCTCCGCGACCCGCGTACGCCTCGTCGCCTTCACGGACCCGGTCCTCGCCCCGCGCACCCTCGACCAGTCCTGGGCCTTGATCTCGAGAGAAACACACGCCACTGACAACGGCCCCCTGACCGTGGACGAATACCAGGTCACAGCCCTGGACACCGGTGAACAGCACGCCGTACACATCGCGGGGGACGTGGTGCTCGCGGCCCCCGGCATCGAACTGGAACACCTCGAGTCACCCCCGTCGGTCTTCGCCTGACGAGATCCCCGCGCTGTTCTCCGCCCGGCGTCGACACCGGTGATTACGCGGGTGGCGCGAAACCGGTCGAGGGACGGTCGGCCTGGTCTTGCCGCGGCGCGGCGGGCGGTGGTTGGACGGGCAGCGGTGCAATGTCCTGGGGCGACTGAGGTGCCGGCGACGCCTGTGGTGACGGGGTTCCCGGAACCGTCGGCGGATAGGGGTAGGCGCCTGGTTGCAGCGGTGCAGGTCCGACGGCGCCCGGCATCGGCATCACTTGCCCACCCGGGCCACCGTGCGTGCCCACGGCGACGCCACCGCCAAAGGATCGCCGAGCTTCCCGCGCCTGCCGCTCCTGCACCACGGCAGCCAGGAACGCGGCCGGCGGGACCCCATGCGGCGCCGGAGTCCCCGTACGGGCGGCCAGATCCAGCGCGAGCCGCTCCGCCATCGCCCCACCGACCTGCGGATCCAACTGCTGCATACGCGTCAGGTACTGCCGGATGGCCAACCACAAGCCGTCCGGAACCGCGGACAGATCAAGCTCGGTGAATCGCCCCGCCAGCCAGGGCGGCGGTGGTGGCACGAAAGACGTGCGGCCGGCCGGGATCCTTTCCCGTACGACAAGGGTCCCCGCGAACACGTCACCGAGCCGCCGCCCGCGCGCCGATACGAGCGAGGCGATGCACGCGACGATCCCGAACGTCATCAGAAGCTCGACCACACCGACGGCACCGCGCACCAGCGCATGCCGGAACCGGATCGGCCCGCCGTCGTCCCGCACCACCCGCAGCCCGAACGCGAGCTTCCCCAGCGAACGACCGTGGCTGAGTGTCTCCACCGCGATCGGCCCGCCCACCAGCACGAGAAGGAAGGTCGCGATCGTGACCGCCACCTGCGCCGCTTCGTCCAGCGCAGCCGTCGCGGCCACCAAGCCGATGGTCACGAGGACATAGACAGTCATCGTCACGACCAGGTCCAGCAAGACGGCCAGCGCCCGGCTCGGCAGTTTCGCGGGGCGCAGTTCCAGCGCCACCGCCTCGCCCGTCACTAGCTCACTCACGCTTGCCGTCCTTCCCCTGACCTGCCTTGAGAACGGCCAGTCTGCCAAGCTGAGCGCACATCGCGCCCCAGTACGACAAGCTGACACTTACGACGAGCAGCCGAGGAGCAGCCAACCAGATGGACCTCGACGTCTTCGTGTCCGCCCACCGCGCCGAGTGGGACCGGCTCGACGCACTGATCCGCCGCCAACGCCGCCTCACCGGGGCCGAGGCCGACGAACTCGTCGCCCTGTACCAACGCACCGCCACCCACCTCTCCCTGATCCAGTCCAGCGCCCCGGACCCTCAGCTGATGGGCCGCCTCAGTCAACTGGTGGCACGCGCGCGTAGTGCCGTGACAGGCACCCGCCGCGCCTCCTGGCGCGATGTCATCCGCTTCCTGACGCACGGTTTCCCGGCAGCGGTCTACCGCTCGCGCCATTGGTGGGTTCCCACCGCTCTCCTGTCCACCCTGGTCGCGGCCCTACTGGGATGGTGGATCGGTACACACCCCGAGGTCCAGTCCTCGATCGCGGCACCCAGTGAACTGCGCGAGCTCACTCGCCCCGGTGGCCAGTACGAGACCTACTACTCCAGCCACCCCGCCGCGTCCTTCGCTGCCCAGGTGTGGACGAACAACGCCCAGGCTGCCGCGATGTGCCTGGTCCTGGGCGTCTTCCTGGGCCTCCCGGTCATCTGGATCCTCTTCGAGAACATGCTCAACCTTGGTGTCGGCATCGGTCTGATGTCCTCGGCCGGCCGCCTCGACACCTTCCTGGGCCTCGTCCTCCCGCACGGCCTCCTGGAACTGACGGCGGTCTTCGTCGCCGCGGGCACAGGTCTGCGACTGGGCTGGACCCTGATCGACCCGGGCCCCCGCCCCCGCCGCACGGCACTCGCTGAAGAAGGCCGAGCCGCCCTGGGCATGGCGATAGGCCTGGCCCTGATCCTCTTTGTCTCAGGCGCCATCGAAGGCTTCGTCACGCCGTCCGGACTCCCCACCTGGGCCCGTATCGGCATCGGAATCGCGGCTGAACTGGCCTTCCTCACGTACGTCTTTGTACTGGGCGGTCGTGCGGCACGCGCCGGTGAAACCGGCGACGTCGACGAGGACGAGCGCAGCGCCGTCCTCCCGACGGCTGCCTGATGTGCGGCCACCCTCGCTGACCTGCTAGTCTCCTTTTCGCCCCACAAGAACCGTTGACACGGGACGAGCGGGGAGGTAGATTCGAACAGTTGCCTAGAACTGGACAGCTCCAGTGGCAGCGGTTAGGGTCTGCCTGCTTCTGGAAACGTCGATTTCCAAGAGGCCCCTCCCGATGATTCAGAAATGGATGCCGGTCAGTTCGGCCCAAAACTTCTGATAAAGTCGGAACCGCCGGAAAGGGAAACGCGAAAGCGGAAACCTGGAAAGCGCCGAGGAAATCGGATCGGGAAACGGTCTGATAGAGTCGGAAACGCAAGACCGAAGGGAAACTGCCCGGAGGAAAGCCTGAGAGAGTCTCTCGGGTGAGTACAAAGGAAGCGTCCGTTCCTTGAGAACTCAACAGCGTGCCAAAAATCAACGCCAAGTTTGTTGATACCCCGTCTCCGGCCAATCGGCCGGGACGAGGTTCCTTTGAAGAAAAACATCAGCGAGGACGCTGTGGACCGTGGGGATTATTCCTCCCTTCGGTTCCGCTCTCGTGGTGTCGCCCCGCAGTCTTTAATTAGACGCAGTCGGGAAAACATTCACGGAGAGTTTGATCCTGGCTCAGGACGAACGCTGGCGGCGTGCTTAACACATGCAAGTCGAACGATGAAGCCTTTCGGGGTGGATTAGTGGCGAACGGGTGAGTAACACGTGGGCAATCTGCCCTTCACTCTGGGACAAGCCCTGGAAACGGGGTCTAATACCGGATAACACTCCTCTGGGCATCCAGGGGGGTTGAAAGCTCCGGCGGTGAAGGATGAGCCCGCGGCCTATCAGCTTGTTGGTGAGGTAGTGGCTCACCAAGGCGACGACGGGTAGCCGGCCTGAGAGGGCGACCGGCCACACTGGGACTGAGACACGGCCCAGACTCCTACGGGAGGCAGCAGTGGGGAATATTGCACAATGGGCGAAAGCCTGATGCAGCGACGCCGCGTGAGGGATGACGGCCTTCGGGTTGTAAACCTCTTTCAGCAGGGAAGAAGCGAAAGTGACGGTACCTGCAGAAGAAGCGCCGGCTAACTACGTGCCAGCAGCCGCGGTAATACGTAGGGCGCAAGCGTTGTCCGGAATTATTGGGCGTAAAGAGCTCGTAGGCGGCTTGTCGCGTCGGTTGTGAAAGCCCGGGGCTTAACCCCGGGTCTGCAGTCGATACGGGCAGGCTAGAGTGTGGTAGGGGAGATCGGAATTCCTGGTGTAGCGGTGAAATGCGCAGATATCAGGAGGAACACCGGTGGCGAAGGCGGATCTCTGGGCCATTACTGACGCTGAGGAGCGAAAGCGTGGGGAGCGAACAGGATTAGATACCCTGGTAGTCCACGCCGTAAACGGTGGGAACTAGGTGTTGGCGACATTCCACGTCGTCGGTGCCGCAGCTAACGCATTAAGTTCCCCGCCTGGGGAGTACGGCCGCAAGGCTAAAACTCAAAGGAATTGACGGGGGCCCGCACAAGCAGCGGAGCATGTGGCTTAATTCGACGCAACGCGAAGAACCTTACCAAGGCTTGACATACGCCGGAAAGCATCAGAGATGGTGCCCCCCTTGTGGTCGGTGTACAGGTGGTGCATGGCTGTCGTCAGCTCGTGTCGTGAGATGTTGGGTTAAGTCCCGCAACGAGCGCAACCCTTGTTCTGTGTTGCCAGCATGCCCTTCGGGGTGATGGGGACTCACAGGAGACTGCCGGGGTCAACTCGGAGGAAGGTGGGGACGACGTCAAGTCATCATGCCCCTTATGTCTTGGGCTGCACACGTGCTACAATGGCAGGTACAATGAGCTGCGATGCCGCGAGGCGGAGCGAATCTCAAAAAGCCTGTCTCAGTTCGGATTGGGGTCTGCAACTCGACCCCATGAAGTCGGAGTTGCTAGTAATCGCAGATCAGCATTGCTGCGGTGAATACGTTCCCGGGCCTTGTACACACCGCCCGTCACGTCACGAAAGTCGGTAACACCCGAAGCCGGTGGCCCAACCCCCTTGTGGGGAGGGAGCTGTCGAAGGTGGGACTGGCGATTGGGACGAAGTCGTAACAAGGTAGCCGTACCGGAAGGTGCGGCTGGATCACCTCCTTTCTAAGGAGCATCTAGGCGCCCGCTCCACGGAGTTGGCGTCCAGGGCCATTACGTCGGCACACGTCCGGCGGTGGTTGCTCATGGGTGGAACGTTGATTATTCGGCACCTCGGTCCATCTCGGGCTGCAAGTACTGCTCTCTTAGGAGGGCGTGGAAAGCTGATCACGAGTGGAGTGGGGTGTCGGGCACGCTGTTGGGTGTCTGAAGGTACGGCCGCAAGGTCTGGATCTTCAGTTGCCGGCCCCAGTGAACTCGCCCGTGAGGGTGGGGTGGTGGGTGGTTGGTCGTTGTTTGAGAACTGCACAGTGGACGCGAGCATCTGTGGCCAAGTTTTTAAGGGCGCACGGTGGATGCCTTGGCACCAGGAACCGATGAAGGACGTGGGAGGCCACGATAGTCCCCGGGGAGCCGTCAACCAGGCTTTGATCCGGGGGTTTCCGAATGGGGAAACCCGGCAGTCGTCATGGGCTGTCACCCATACCTGAACACATAGGGTATGTGGAGGGAACGCGGGGAAGTGAAACATCTCAGTACCCGCAGGAAGAGAAAACAACCGTGATTCCGGGAGTAGTGGCGAGCGAAACTGGATGAGGCTAAACCATATGCGTGTGAGACCCGGCAGGGGTTGCGTATGTGGGGTTGTGGGATTTCTCTTTCACGGTCTGCCGATCGTGAGACGAGTCAGAAACCGTTGATGTAGGCGAAGGACATGCGAAAGGTCCGGCGTAGAGGGTAAGACCCCCGTAGTCGAAACGTCAACGGCTCGTTTGAGAAACACCCAAGTAGCACGGGGCCCGAGAAATCCCGTGTGAATCTGGCGGGACCACCCGCTAAGCCTAAATATTCCCTGGTGACCGATAGCGGATAGTACCGTGAGGGAATGGTGAAAAGTACCGCGGGAGCGGAGTGAAATAGTACCTGAAACCGTGTGCCTACAAGCCGTGGGAGCGTCGGAGTGCATGCTTGCATGTACTCTCGTGACTGCGTGCCTTTTGAAGAATGAGCCTGCGAGTTTGCGGTGTGTTGCGAGGTTAACCCGTGTGGGGAAGCCGTAGCGAAAGCGAGTCCGAATAGGGCGTTTTAGTAGCGCGCTCAAGACCCGAAGCGGAGTGATCTAGCCATGGGCAGGTTGAAGCGGCTGTAAGAGGTCGTGGAGGACCGAACCCACCAGGGTTGAAAACCTGGGGGATGACCTGTGGTTAGGGGTGAAAGGCCAATCAAACTCCGTGATAGCTGGTTCTCCCCGAAATGCATTTAGGTGCAGCGTCGTGTGTTTCTTGCCGGAGGTAGAGCACTGGATAGGCGATGGGCCCTACCGGGTTACTGACCTTAGCCAAACTCCGAATGCCGGTAAGTGAGAGCGCGGCAGTGAGACTGTGGGGGATAAGCTCCATGGTCGAGAGGGAAACAGCCCAGAGCATCGACTAAGGCCCCTAAGCGTACGCTAAGTGGGAAAGGATGTGGAGTCGCACAGACAACCAGGAGGTTGGCTTAGAAGCAGCCACCCTTGAAAGAGTGCGTAATAGCTCACTGGTCTAGTGATTCCGCGCCGACAATGTAGCGGGGCTCAAGCGTACCGCCGAAGTCGTGTCATTCATACAATAGGGCCAACGCCCGTATGGATGGGTAGGGGAGCGTCGTGTGCCGGGTGAAGCCGCAGCGGAAGCTAGTGGTGGACGGTTCACGAGTGAGAATGCAGGCATGAGTAGCGATACACACGTGAGAAACGTGTGCGCCGATTGACTAAGGGTTCCTGGGTCAAGCTGATCTGCCCAGGGTAAGTCGGGACCTAAGGCGAGGCCGACAGGCGTAGTCGATGGATAACCGGTTGATATTCCGGTACCCGCTGTGAAGCGTCAAACATTGAACCAGGCGATGCTAAGTCCGTGAAGCCGTCCCGGACCCTTCGGGGAAAGGGAAGTGGTGGAGCCGACGGACCAGACCTGCAGTAGGTGAGTGATGGGGTGACGCAGGAAGGTAGTCCATCCCGGGCGGTGGTTGTCCCGGGGTAAGGGTGTAGGACGTCAGGTAGGTAAATCCGCCTGGCACATAGTCTGAGACCTGATGCCGAGCCGATTGTGGTGAAGTGGATGATCCTATGCTGTCGAGAAAAGCCTCTAGCGAGTTTCATGGCGGCCCGTACCCTAAACCGACTCAGGTGGTCAGGTAGAGAATACCGAGGCGTTCGGGTGAACTATGGTTAAGGAACTCGGCAAAATGCCCCCGTAACTTCGGGAGAAGGGGGGCCATCACCGGTGATAGCACTTGCTGCTTGAGCTGGGGGTGGCCGCAGAGACCAGCGAGAAGCGACTGTTTACTAAAAACACAGGTCCGTGCGAAGCCGTAAGGCGATGTATACGGACTGACGCCTGCCCGGTGCTGGAACGTTAAGGGGACCGGTTAGTCACTCTTCGGGGTGGCGAAGCTGAGAACTTAAGCGCCAGTAAACGGCGGTGGTAACTATAACCATCCTAAGGTAGCGAAATTCCTTGTCGGGTAAGTTCCGACCTGCACGAATGGCGTAACGACTTCTCGACTGTCTCAACCATAGGCCCGGTGAAATTGCACTACGAGTAAAGATGCTCGTTTCGCGCAGCAGGACGGAAAGACCCCGGGACCTTTACTACAGTTTGATATTGGTGTTCGGTTCGGCTTGTGTAGGATAGCTGGGAGACTGTGAAGCTCGAGCGCCAGCTCGGGTGGAGTCGTCGTTGAAATACCAGTCTGGTCGTGCTGGATGTCTAACCTGGGTCCGTGATCCGGATCAGGGACAGTGTCTGATGGGTAGTTTAACTGGGGCGGTTGCCTCCTAAAGAGTAACGGAGGCGCCCAAAGGTTCCCTCAGCCTGGTTGGTAATCAGGTGTTGAGTGTAAGTGCACAAGGGAGCTTGACTGTGAGACCGACGGGTCGAGCAGGGACGAAAGTCGGGACTAGTGATCCGGCGGTGGCTTGTGGAAGCGCCGTCGCTCAACGGATAAAAGGTACCCCGGGGATAACAGGCTGATCTTCCCCAAGAGTCCATATCGACGGGATGGTTTGGCACCTCGATGTCGGCTCGTCGCATCCTGGGGCTGGAGTCGGTCCCAAGGGTTGGGCTGTTCGCCCATTAAAGCGGTACGCGAGCTGGGTTTAGAACGTCGTGAGACAGTTCGGTCCCTATCCGCTGCGCGCGCAGGAATATTGAGAAGGGCTGTCCCTAGTACGAGAGGACCGGGACGGACGAACCTCTGGTGTGCCAGTTGTCCTGCCAAGGGCATGGCTGGTTGGCTACGTTCGGGAGGGATAACCGCTGAAAGCATCTAAGCGGGAAGCCTGCTTCGAGATGAGTATTCCCACCCCCTTTGAGGGGTTAAGGCTCCCAGTAGACGACTGGGTTGATAGGCCAGATGTGGAAGCCCAGTAATGGGCGAAGCTGACTGGTACTAATAGGCCGAGGGCTTGTCCTCAGTTGCTCGCGTCCACTGTGTTGGTTCTGAAACCACGAACAACCGTTGTAGCCATGCCACGGCTCCGGTTGAACAGTTTCATAGTGTTTCGGTGGTCATAGCGTGAGGGAAACGCCCGGTTACATTCCGAACCCGGAAGCTAAGCCTCACAGCGCCGATGGTACTGCAGGGGGGACCCTGTGGGAGAGTAGGACGCCGCCGAACTCATTGTAGAGAAAACCCCTGTACCGGGAATCCGGTACAGGGGTTTTCTGCGTTTAGGGGGTCTCTCGGAAGCGAGAGACCCCCCCTTTTTTTGTTCTGTGTCCGTTCTTTCGTGTCTGTTTACAGCCGGCCCGCGGCCTTCAGCGCCAGATATGCATCCGCAAGGGCCGGCGCCAGGTCGTCCGGAGTTGCGTCGACGACAGTGACGCCGTGGCGTTGTAGCTGTTCGGCTGTGCGGTGGCGTTCCGTCTGGGCCTGGGCTGCGGCTGCTGCCTCGTAGACCGCTTCGGTGTTGCCCCTGGCCGTTGCCATCTGGGCGATGTGCGGGTCCGCCACTGATGCCACGAGGACTGTGTGGCGCTGGGTCAGGCTGGAGAGTACGGGGAGCAGGCCTTCTTCGATGGGGGCCGCGTCCAGGGTCGTCAGCAGCACGATCAGGGAGCGGCGTGGGGCTGTACGGAGTGCTGTGGCGGCGAGGCCGCGTGCGTCCGTCTCGACGAGTTCCGGTTCCAGGGTTGCCATCGCCGTGACCAGGGACGGAAGGAGCTCGCCTGCCGCTCGGCCCTGGACGAGGGCGCGTACACGGCGGTCGTATGCGAGGAGGTCCACGCGGTCGCCGGCTCGGGAGGCGAGTGCCCCGAGGAGGAGGGCGGCGTCCATGGAGGAGTCGAGGCGGGGGGCGTCGCCGACGCGGCCTGCAGAGGTGCGGCCGGTGTCGAGGACGAGAAGGATGTGGCGGTCGCGTTCGGGGCGCCAGGTGCGTACGGCGACCGTGGTCCGGCGGGCTGTGGCGCGCCAGTCGATGGAACGGGTGTCGTCGCCGGGGACGTACTCGCGAAGGCTGTCGAATTCCGTGCCCTCGCCGCGGGTCAGCACGCTGGTGCGGCCGTCGAGTTCGCGGAGCCGGGCCAGTCTGGACGGGAGGTGCTTGCGGCTGGTGAAGGGCGGCAGGACTCGTACCGTCCAGGGGACTTTGTGGCTGCCCTGGCGGGAGAAGAGGCCGAGGGGGCCGTACGAGCGGATGGTGACGCGGTCGGACTGGCGGTCGCCGCGGCGGGTGGGGCGTAGGCGGGTGGTCAGGCGGCGGCGCTCGCCGGGCGGGACCGTCAGACGGTGGCGGGAAGCGGCTACTTCGGTGCCGGGTTCCCAGCTGCTGGGTGGCCAGGCGTCGCGGAGGTGGGCGCGCAGGGGGCGGCCGGAGGGGTTGGTGACGGTCAGGGTGACGTCGGCGGTTTCGCCGAGGCGTACCGAGGTGTCTCCGGAGCGGGTCAGGCCGAGGCGGCGTACGGGTGCTGCCAGGGCGGCGTCGCAGGCGCAGGCCAGGGCCAGGGGGGCGTTGACGGCGAGAATGCCTGCCCAGCTCGGCTCCCAGATGCCGATGGGGAGTGCGCCCAGGGCTGCCAGGAGGGCGGCGCGTCCGGTGAGTGCCATCAGCGGGGGACGGGGACGTGGGCGAGGATCGCGTTGATGACGGAGTCGGCGGTCACGCCCTCCATCTCGGCCTCGGGACGGAGTTGGATCCGGTGGCGGAGGGTGGGGAGTGCGAGGGCCTTCACGTCGTCCGGGATGACGTAGTCGCGGCCCGTCAGCCAGGCCCAGGCCCGCGCTGTGGCGAGGAGGGCCGTCGCGCCGCGCGGGGAGACGCCGAGGGTGAGGGACGGGGATTCGCGGGTGGCGCGGCAGATGTCCACTACGTAGCCGGTGATTTCGGGGGAGACGGATGTCTTCGCGACCGCGGCGCGGGCGGCTTCGAGGTCGGCGGGGCCCGCTACGGGGCGTACGCCGGCGGCGCGCAGGTCGCGGGGGTTGAAGCCCTCGGCGTGGCGTGTGAGGACGCTGATCTCGTCCTGGCGGGAGGGGAGAGGGATCGTCAGTTTGAGGAGGAAACGGTCCAGTTGGGCTTCGGGGAGGGGGTAGGTGCCCTCGTACTCGACCGGGTTCTGGGTCGCGGCGACCAGGAACGGCTCGGGGAGTGGGCGAGGGGTGCCGTCGACCGTGACCTGGCGCTCCTCCATGGCTTCGAGGAGGGAGGACTGGGTCTTGGGCGGGGTGCGGTTGATCTCGTCGGCGAGCAGGAGGTTCGTGAAGACCGGGCCGGGCTGGAAGGAGAACTCCGCGCTGCGGGAGTCGTAGACGAGGGAGCCGGTGATGTCGCTCGGCATCAGGTCGGGGGTGAACTGGACGCGCTTGGTGTCGAGTTCCAGCGCGGATGCGAGGGCTCGGACGAGCAGCGTCTTGGCGACTCCGGGGACTCCTTCGAGGAGAACGTGTCCGCGGCAGAGGAGGGCGACGACGAGGCCGGTCACGGCGGGGTCCTGGCCGACCACGGCTTTCGCGATTTCGGCGCGCAGGGCCTCCAGGGAGGCACGGGCGGCGCCCTGGTCCCCGGTGTTCCCGGCGTTGTCAGTGGTCGGGTCCATCATGAATGGCGTACCTCTCTTTCGAGGGCGTCGAGTTGGTCGGCGAGGGAGATGAGGGCCGCGTCGTCGCGGGGTGGCGGCCCGAAGAGGAGGGAGTGCAGG
Organism: Streptomyces sp. NBC_00038; assembly: GCF_026343635.1. Lineage (NCBI taxonomy): Bacteria > Bacillati > Actinomycetota > Actinomycetes > Kitasatosporales > Streptomycetaceae > Streptomyces > Streptomyces sp. NBC_00038. Next base: position 4,288,515 of record NZ_JAPELQ010000001.1, on the reverse strand, counting down.
GCCTGTCCGTCGCCTTGGTCGCGGAGTTGGGCGGACAGGGCGTGGAGCAGGGACTCGGGCGCGTGCGCCTGGGTGACGGGGACGCCTACGAGGGGGGCGAGGCGAGTGCGGGTGGTGGAGCGCAGGGCGGTGGCCGCGCGGTCGCGGGCGTTGGCCTTGCGGTAGAGGCGGGCGCGGCCTTCGACGGTTTCGGAGGCGCGGATCGCCACGGGGAGGCGTTCGGGTACGAGGGGGCCGAGTCGGCGTGCCCTCCAGAGGGCGGCCAGGCCTGCCGCGATGAAGAGCTGCAGCGTGCCCCAGAGCCAGCCCGAGGGGAGCAGGTCGAAGAAGCTCTGGTCGCCGGCGTCGGTGGCCGAGGCATCGGAGAGCGAGGGGAGGTACCAGACCAAGTGGGGGCGGGAACCGAGCAGTTGCAGGGCGAGCGAGGCGTTGCCGTGCTCGTCGAGGCGGGAGTTGTAGAGGATGTCTGGGGCGCCGAGTACGACGGTGTCGCCGTCTCCCTCGGGGGCCGGGATGCGCAGCAGGGTGGGCAGGCCGCCGCTGGGGTAGCACGCGTCGGTGTCGGGATCGGCGGTGGTGTAGCGGATGCCGCCGGTGTCGGCGGTGCCCGCGCGCTGGGCGGCGGGCAGGTCGCAGCTCGGGGAGAGCTTCGAGTCGAAGCTGATCGCGGGGTCGGCGGTGACTCCGGGGGCGAGGGTGCCGAGGGAGGGCGACGCCGGGGAGATCAGGATCGTACGGCCGCCGGAGTTCTCGGTCGTCGCGTGCAGGAGGGTCTGCTGTCGGTCCGTCAGCAGGTCCGGGGCGGCGATCAGGAGGGTGGTGTCGGGGGCGGCCGCGGCGCGTGCCTCGGCCAGGGTGGTGACCACGCGCGTGGAGACGTCGCGGTCCGCCAGGAGTTCGGCGACGGCGCGGCTGCCGGAGGGATCGGCCGAGCGCGGGTCGAGGCGTCCGTGCTGGGAGTTGGAGCGGACCGCGGCGATCGCGACGGCTGCCGCCAGGAGGATCACGAACGCGAGGACGACCCCGCGGGCACGCGTCCACCGCTGGCGGACGGTGGGCGAGGCCGAGGTCGAGGAGGTCGACGGGAGGGTGGCCTCGGTCATGGGGCGGCCCCCTGGCGGGTGTTGTGGGCCGTGCTCCGGGCGCTGCTGCTCGCGAGCACGGGTTTGGCGCGCTCCAGGTCGCGGTCGAGCTCGGTGAGGCGGTCGTACGTGCCCGGGGCTGCGGCTCGTCCGCCGTACGTGACGTCGTCGAAGTCCCTTGCTGCGGCGCGCAGTCGGTCCGTGTGGGAGGGCAGGGTCCGGGCCGCTTCGGCGGCTGCCTCGTCGGCGGTGCGGCCGGGGCGCGGATCGAGAAGGGCGCGCTCCTCCAGGGAGCGGACGATGGCGCGCATGCGTTCCTGGACGGCCTGGTTCCAGTGGCCCTGGGCGGCGTGCGCGTCGGCCGACGCGCGGTGTTCGGCGGCGCTGCGGGGGCGGTCGTCGAAGAGTGCCGGGGCCGATGTGGGTGCGCGGTGCGGGGTGCCCAGGCGCCACCACAGCGCGGCCGCGACCGCCAGTACGGCCAGCACGATGACGGCAAGTCCGAGCGCTCCACCGGGGGTTGCCGTGGAGGCTGCGCCGAACAGTTTGTCGATCCAGTCCCAGACGGCGTCCAGGGCGCGCTGGGCCAGGCTGGGGTCGTTCTCGTGGTACATCGGCTTGGACAGCTCGCGCTCGGCCGCCTCCCGCGCGGGGTCGCGTGGGATCGTCACCGGCGGTTCGTCGTCGGTGAGCGGCAGTGCCAGGACGGCTGTGGCGCCGTTGTGCGGCAGTGTCAGTACCGCTGTGAGAACTCCCCCCGCCAGGCTCACCGCATCAGCTCCCCGGGGTGGTGCCGTGGGCGCTGGAGCCGTAGTCCTGGAGGCCGGCCGCGCGCGCGAGGTCGAGGTCGAGGGCCTCGCGGCGGATGCGCTGGTCGATGTAGAGGAGCACGGTGACGCCGGCGGTGATCGGGAAGGTGAGCATGGATCCGATCACCGAGCCGATCCCGCTGACGATGAGGAACGTCCAGCCGAGGGAGCCGCTGTCGCTGCTGAAGAAGCCGGTGACGCCGTCGCCGCTCAGGGCCGCGGCGATGACGGCGAACGGGATGACGATGATCGAGGCCATGATGTTGGCGATGATCGTGGCGAGCAGCTGGATGCCGAGGACCCGCCACCAGGAGCCGCGGACGAGCTTCGCGGAGCGGCTCATCGACTTGAAGACGCTCTGCTTCTCCAGCATCAGGGCGGGCGAGGCGAGCGAGAAGCGGATCATCAGCCAGAGGGCGACGACACCGGCGCCGAGTCCGCCGATGACGGCGAGGGCGATGCCCGCGTCGCCCGAGGCGGTCACTCCGACGAGTACGCCGGGCAGGGTGCCGACGCCGACGATCACGATGGCGATGAGCGGCAGCAGGACGGTCAGGCCGAACAGCTTCGGAAGCTGAGGACGGGCATCCCGCCAGGCCTCGGAGGTGGTCACCGGCTTGCCGAGCACCGCGCGGCTGGTCACGGTCGTGAGCAGGGCCGTCGCGATGATGGTGCCGAGCAGGGTGATGAGCAGGACGGCACCGGAACTCGCCAGGGTGGTGCCCAGGGCGCTGCCCAGTTCACTGACGGTGGCGGTCGAGTCGTTGAGGGTGTCCGTGGTGGCGCTGTCGTCCAGGACGAAGCCCTGGAGCAGGATGACCGCGATCTCCGTGACGACCGCGACGGTCAGCGAGATGCCGAGGACGGTGCGCCAGTACGTGCGCATCGTGGAGACCGCGCCGTCGAGGATCTCGCCGATGCCGAGCGGACGGAGCGGGATCACGCCGGGCTTGGCCGCGGGCGGCGGGCCGCCCCAGTTGCCTCCCCAGCCGCCGGGACCACCGGGGCCTCCGTAGCCGGGACCCTGGCCGCCCCAACCGCCGTGTCCGCCACCGCCGTTGCCCCCCTGGCCTCCGTATCCGCCTGGGCCGCCGGGGTGTTGGCCGCCCCAGCCCGGGCCGGGCGGAGGTGGTGGCGGGGCCTGGCCGGGGACGGCGTCCTGGGGGCTGGGGGCGGACCACTGGCCGGGCGGGGGCTGCTCTTTGGACCACTTCGAAGGAGTTTCGGGCTGGTCCGTGCTGCCCTGGTCCGTGGGCTGCTCCGTGGGCTGAGCGGTGCCGGAGGTGTCCGGCTCCTGCCCGTCGGAGGGGGCAGATCCGGGCGAGGCCCAGCCCGGAGTGTCGTTCATCGTCGCTCCTTCACGGTGCCCGTCCGCAGGCGCGGCGGCAGGTTGGCAGCCATCGTGCCACGGTGTGCGCGACTGGGGACCGGGGGTCGTATGAGCTGCACACCTTCAATTGTCCGCCCGGTAAGGGGCAGACTGGGCGAATGGCTGATCAGTACGCGCAATACCGCGAGGACAGTGGGCCGGTGGAGATACCGGCGATCCGCTGGGACGAGCCGCCCGAAGGCCCCGTACTGGTCCTTCTCGACCAGCGGAGACTGCCGGCCGAGGAAGTCGAGCTGGTGTGCACGGACGCGCCCGCGCTGGTGGAGGCGATCCGGACGCTCGCCGTGCGCGGGGCGCCGCTGCTCGGCATCGCCGGGGCGTACGGCGTCGCGCTCGCCGCCGTACGCGGCTTCGACGTGGATGATGCCGCCCGTGCGCTGGCCGGGGCCCGGCCGACCGCGGTGAACCTCGGCGTGGGAGTGCGCAGGGCGCAGGCGGCGTACAGTGCGGTGCTCTCCGGTGGTGGTGATCCGGAGCGGGCGGCCGGGGCGGCGCTCGCTGCGGCGCGGGCCCTGCACCGGGAGGATGCCGAGGCCAGCGCCCGGATGGCCGGGCACGGACTGGCACTGCTCGACGAGCTGCTGCCGGGCGGCGGGCACCGGATCCTGACGCACTGCAACACCGGGGCGCTGGTGTCCGGAGGGGAGGGCACGGCGTTCGCGGTGGCCCTCGCGGCGCACCGGGCCGGGCGGCTTCGCAGGCTGTGGGTGGACGAAACGCGGCCCTTGCTGCAAGGTGCTCGCCTGACGGCGTACGAGGCGGCGCGCACCGGAATGGCGTACACCTTGCTCACGGACAACGCGGCGGGTTCGCTGTTCTCGGCGGGGGAGGTGGACGCGGTGCTGATCGGGGCCGACCGGATCGCGGCCGACGGTTCGGTCGCGAACAAGGTGGGGAGCTATCCGCTCGCGGTGCTGGCCCGGTACCACCATGTGCCGTTCATCGTGGTGGCGCCGGTGACGACGGTGGACCTGGACACTCCGAACGGGGCGTCCATCGAGGTCGAGCAGCGCGCAGGTCATGAAGTGACGGAGATCACAGCACCGCAGGTGCAGGTGGCGGGAGTGGAAGCGGGAGGCGGGATACCGGTGGCACCCCTGGGAACCCAGGCGTACAACCCGGCATTCGATGTGACGCCGCCCGAGTTGGTGACGGCGATCGTGACCGAAGAGGGCGCTGTGTCGCCCGTGACAGCTGAGGCGCTTGCCGAGCTGTGTGACAGGTCACGCCAGGTAACGATTTAGTTAATGGGATGATGTCGTTTATGAAGGGACGAGTCCTTGTCGTCGATGACGACACCGCACTGGCCGAGATGCTCGGCATTGTGTTGCGTGGTGAAGGTTTTGAGCCGTCTTTCGTAGCCGACGGCGACAAGGCGCTGGCCGCTTTCCGTGAGAGCAAGCCCGATCTGGTGCTCCTGGACCTGATGCTTCCCGGCCGGGACGGTATCGAGGTGTGCCGCCTGATCAGGGCGGAGTCCGGGGTGCCGATCGTGATGCTCACGGCGAAGAGCGACACCGTCGATGTCGTGGTGGGCCTCGAGTCCGGCGCCGACGACTACATCGTGAAGCCGTTCAAGCCAAAGGAGCTGGTTGCGCGGATCAGGGCGCGGCTGCGCCGTTCCGAGGAGCCGGCGCCGGAGCAGCTGGCCATAGGTGATCTTGTCATCGATGTGGCCGGTCACTCTGTGAAGCGGGACGGGCTGTCGATCGCGCTGACGCCGCTGGAGTTCGATCTCCTGGTGGCGCTGGCCCGCAAGCCGTGGCAGGTGTTCACGCGGGAGGTGCTCCTCGAGCAGGTGTGGGGCTACCGGCACGCGGCGGACACCCGCCTGGTCAACGTCCATGTCCAGCGGCTGCGCTCCAAGGTCGAGAAGGACCCGGAGCGGCCGGAGATCGTGGTGACCGTCCGTGGCGTCGGTTACAAGGCCGGACCGAGCTGACATGTCCCGGGACAGTGCCGCTTCGGCGCCCGGTGAGCCGGGGGTCCGGTCGGGGCGGCCTGTCGGCCGGAAGGTGACGGGCTCCCGCTGGGCCCAGTTCGTCGAGGGCGGGCTGCTTCAGGGCGGAGTCCAGGGCAGCCCGGTCCTTCGGCTGTTCATGCGCTGGGTGCGCCGTCCGCTGCTGCCCGTGATGCGGCTGTGGCGGCGCAACATCCAGCTCAAGATCGTCGTCACCACGCTGCTGATGTCGCTCGGCGTGGTGCTGCTGCTCGGCTTCGTCGTCATCGGGCAGGTGCGCAACGGCCTGCTGGACGCCAAGGTGAAGGCCTCGCAGAGCCAGGCCACCGGTGGATTCTCGGTGGCCGAGCAGAACGCGGACTCGGCGGAGACGGCGAACGGTGCCGACGCTTCGAGCACCGACGGTCGTCCCGCGAAGAACGTCAGCCAGTGGATGAGCGACCTCGTGGTGTCCCTCTCCAGCGGTGGCCAGGGTGCCTTCGACGTCGTCACGCTCAGCTCCACCGCGGCCGGTGCCGGCGGCGCCGGGCTCGGCCCGCGTTCCTCCGGCAACGTCGACCCGACGCTGAGCGTGCCGGAGGACCTGCGCACCCGTATCGACGACAGCACGGCGGCGGCCCAGAGCTATACGCGGGTCGTCTACAAGGACGCCAAGGACTCGCAGCCCGCGCTGGTCATCGGCAAGCAGGTCACCGACCCCAACGGCGACAAATACCAGCTCTACTACCTCTTCCCGCTGACGCAGGAGGAGAAGTCGCTGAGCCTGGTCAAGGGGACGCTCGCCACGGCGGGGCTGTTCGTCGTGGTGCTCCTCGGGGCCATCGCCTGGCTCGTGGTGCGCCAGGTCGTCACGCCGGTACGGATGGCCGCGGGCATCGCCGAGCGGTTGTCCGCAGGGCGCCTCCAGGAACGTATGAAGGTCACCGGCGAGGACGACATCGCGCGGCTCGGCGAGGCCTTCAACAAGATGGCGCAGAACCTGCAGCTCAAGATCCAGCAGCTGGAGGACCTGTCGCGGATGCAGCGGCGGTTCGTGTCCGACGTCTCGCACGAGCTGCGTACGCCGCTGACGACCGTGCGGATGGCGGCCGACGTCATCCATGACGCGCGCGTGGACTTCGACCCGATGACCGCCCGGTCCGCCGAGCTGCTCGCCGACCAGCTGGACCGATTCGAGACGCTGCTCGCGGACCTGCTGGAGATCAGCCGCTTCGACGCGGGTGCGGCGGCCCTAGAGGCCGAGCCGATAGACCTTCGTGAGGTCGTACGAAGGGTCGTCAGCGGGGCCGATCCGCTCGCCGAGCGCAAGGGCACCCAGATACGGGTCGTCGGCGACCAGCAGCCGGTGATCGCCGAGGCGGATGCCCGGCGGGTGGAGCGGGTGCTGCGCAATCTCGTCGTCAACGCCGTGGAGCACGGCGAAGGCAGGGACGTCGTGGTCAAGCTGGCCGCGGCGGGTGGCGCGGTCGCGGTCGCGGTGCGCGACTACGGGGTGGGGCTCAAGCCCGGTGAGGCGACCCGGGTCTTCAGCCGCTTCTGGCGGGCGGACCCGGCACGCGCGCGTACTACGGGCGGAACCGGGCTCGGGCTGTCCATCGCCCTGGAGGACGCGCGTCTGCACGGCGGCTGGCTGCAGGCCTGGGGTGAGCCGGGTGGCGGTTCGCAGTTCCGGCTCACGCTGCCCCGGACGGCGGACGAGCCGCTGCGGGGGTCGCCGATACCGCTGGAGCCCAAGGACTCACGACGTAATCGTGGACTTAATGAGGCCGGTCTGCCGCTCGGGGGCGGTGGCAAGCTCGCGACGGTGCCGGTGCAGCAGCCCACGGGCGGGAGCGCGCCGCAGCGGACGCCCGTGGTGCCGCGCATGGCAGGGGCGTCCCCCACGGCCGATCCGACGGCGCTGCCGGGCAACGGCGCGCGCGTGGTGCCCCGGCCGACCGGCGCCGTACGACGTCCGGACGACGCACCTGCCGCGGGCGGGGAGCGGACCGTGCAGCAGCGCGAGCCCGTCGGCGGGGAGCCGGAGGGGCTCGGACAAGGGGAGGCATTTCGTGGGCGCTGACCGCGAGCGGAGAAGCGGTCGACGGCGTCCGGTGCGAGTGGGGGCGTACGTCGGCTGCGGCGCGCTGCTGCTGGCCGGGTGCGCCTCGATGCCGGACCGCGGGGATCTGCGTGACGTCGAGTCCACGCCGCGAGCGGACTCGCAGGTCCGGGTCTTCGCGGTGCCACCGCGGGAGGACGCTCAGCCGGCGGAGATCGTGCGGGGCTTCCTGGAGGCGCTGACCAGCGACGACCCGCAGTACGAGACGGCATTCAAGTACCTGGCGGCGACCGCTCGCAAGACGTGGGATCCCTACCGGTCCACGGCGGTCCTCGCGGACGGACCCAACACCGAGCTGGTGCACTCGGCGAGCAGAGAAGGCGACGAGGACGGCTTCCTGTACCAGCTGAGCGGCAGGAAGGTAGCCACGGTGGACGCGCAGCACGCGTACGCGCCGGACTCCGGCTCGTACACCGCGTCCGTGCATCTCATTCAGCAGAAGGACAAGCAGTGGCGCATCGACGGGCTGCCCCCGGGTGTGGTGATGGGCAAGTCCGACTTCGAGCGCAACTACGAGTCCGTCAACAAGTACTACTTCGCTTCGGACGTGTCCTCCGGGACGGATGGACAGGGCGGACTGCTCAGGACTGTCGCCGACCCGGTCTATGTGCGCGGGGAGGTGGATCCGATGACGGAGATGGTCCGCACCCTCCTGGAGGGGCCCACCAGTTGGCTGGACCCCGTGGTGACGTCTAGCTTCCCCTCCGGTACGGAGCTGAAGAAGGGCGTCAAGTCCCTCTCGCCGGACGACCGCAACTGGGTCACCGTTCCGCTGAACAGCAAGGCCGACCGTGTCGGAGAGGCGCAGTGCAACAAGATGGCGGCCCAACTCCTCTTCACGCTCCAGGACCTGACACCCACGGGGGTGGAGGAGGTGGAGCTGCAGAAGTCGGACGGCTCGCAGCTGTGTGCGGTCGATGCGGACGGGGCGGAGACCGTGGCCTCGCACGGCACGGGGCAGGCGCCCGTCTACCAGTACTTCATCGATGCCAAGCAGCGTCTTGTACGGATGCCCAGCGGCAACGGGGACAAGGATCCCGAGCCGGTGCCCGGTGCGCTGGGCGAGGGTGACACGAAGCTGCGGGCGGCAGCGGTGTCGCGGGACGAGGACATCGCGGCCGGGGTCTCGACCGACGGGAGTTCGCTGTATGTCGGGTCGCTGGTGTCGGGCAGTTCGCTCGGGGAGGCGGTGCTGCACAGCGAGGGCAAGACCGCGGACGACCGGCTGACGACGCCGAGTTGGGACGGACGGGGCGACCTGTGGGTGGCCGATCGCGATACCAAGAAGCCCCGGCTCCTTCTGCTGGAGAAGGGTGCGGGCGAACCGCTGGTGGTGTCGGCACCGGGCCTCGACGGGCGTATCGACGCCGTGCGGGTCGCCGCCGACGGGGTGCGGATCGCGCTGATCGTCGAGAAGGACGGCAAGAGCTCACTGCAGATCGGGCGTATCGAGCGCGACACCAAGTCCGGTGAGCGGCCCGTCGTCTCGATCCTCGAACTGCGTGCCGCGGCACCGCAGCTGGAGGAGGTCACGGCCATGTCGTGGGCCGGGGACAGCCGGCTCGTGGTGGTCGGGCGCGAGGAAGGCGGCGTGCAGCAGATGGGGTACGTCCAGGTCGACGGCTCCACTCCGGTGGGTACGGCGCCCTCCGCGCTGACGGGCGTGAAGGAGATCGCCGCTTCCGAGGACGAGCGGCTGCCGCTGGTGGCGCACTCGGAGGAGGACGGGATCGTGCGGCTGTCGTCGGGGGAGCAGTGGCAGAAGGTGGTCAAGGACGGGACGGCGCCGGTCTATCCCGGGTAGTGCTCGGTCCATCCCGGGTGGCGCCGCTGTCTTGCGGGTGACGGCTGTGCGGGTGGCGTGTCTGCGGGTCGGCGGAGCTTTCCGGCGGCCGCGCCGGTTGTCCACAGGGGGTTATCCACAGGGGTGGCCGGTCGGCCCGTGCCTTGGCACAGTGGTGGGCATGCGGGGGTGGTGGCAGGACCTCACGGATCTGGTGCTGCCGGCCGAGTGCGGGGGCTGCGGGAGGCCTCGCACGGTGCTCTGTACCGAGTGCCGTGCCGCCCTGACCGGGGCCGCACCGAGCCGGGTGCGACCGGTGCCGGAGCCGACCGGGCTGCCTGTGGTGCACGCGGCGGCTCCCTACGAGGACGAGGTACGGGCGGTGCTCCTCGCCCACAAGGAACGGGGGGCGCTGATGCTCGCGGGTCCCCTCGGGGCGGCCCTGGCCGGGGCTGTGCGGGCGGGACTGGGGTACGCGGGTCTCCCAGTGCAGGAGAGGCGGCTCACGGCCTCGGAGGGCTCGCTGAGGGGCGGGAACGGGCAGCTGTGGACCGAGGCTCCGTCGGGAGCAGGCTGCGGGTCGCCGGGGACTGTCGGTGGTCGGCCGAGGGCGAGCGGGTCGCGAAGGGAGCAGGGGGGTCGGCCGTGGGTTCGGGACGACCGAGCGGGAGTCGGTGGCGGGCAGCCGTGGGCGGGGAGCGGGCAGGTGCCGCCGGGAGCTGTCGGCGGAGTCGGGCGCGGGGGCGTGCTGCTGGTTCCCGTGCCCTCCTCGCGGCGGGCGGTGCGGGCGCGAGGCCATGATCCGGCGCGGCGGATCGCTCTCGCCGCGGCGGGTGAGCTGCGTCGTACGGGGACTCCGGCCCGGGTGCTCGCAGTGCTGCGGCAGAGGCGTGCCGTGGTGGACCAGGCGGGGCTCAACTCCCGGCAGCGGCTGGACAATCTCGCGGGCGCCCTGGAGGTGGCCGCAGGGGGTGAACGGCTGTTGGCGGACGGCGGCCGGATCGTGCTCGTGGACGACTTGATGACGACGGGCGCCTCGCTGACGGAGGCGGCTCGTGCCGTGCGGACGGCGGTGCCGGACACCGACGCCGACGACGCCCACCGGGTGGCGGAACGGGTAGCGGCAGGGGACTGCGGGGCAGAGAAAACGGCGGCCAGGGCAGACGGAGCGCAGGCGGCCCGGGGTGTGGCGGGCCGGCGCGGAACGGGAGGCGCAGTGGGTATGGGCGGAGCGGGAGTCATGATCTGCGCGGCAGTGATCGTGGCGCCACCGGACTCGTTCGAAATAAACCGGAACTGACCAGGAACTTGCATCGTTGCAGGTAATGACTCGACCAATTCACCTGAACGGAGGTACGCCGCAGTAGAGGGTGACGACATCCGTCCGGGCGAGATATGTTCGGTTGTGAGGCAATGGCGCAGGCCGTACCTCGTTAATCCGAATGCCGTGCCGCGGGTTTTTTGCAATCACCCGCTTCGGTTGGGGTGTAGATCTTGCCCATGGGGGAGGAGGAGGTGAAAGTCACCGAGTCCGAGGTTCCGGGACTCACCGGAGCCTGGTGCAAAAGGGAGACGCCCCGCCAGTGGAGTGGGGCTATCCGGGAACGGAGTTCTGCGTGGACATCGTCGTCAAGGGCCGCAAGACCGAGGTGCCCGAGAGGTTCCGCAAGCACGTGGCCGAGAAGCTGAAGCTGGAGAAGATCCAGAAGCTCGATGGCAAGGTGATCAGCCTCGACGTCGAGGTGTCCAAGGAGCCGAACCCCCGTCAGGCCGACCGTTGTGACCGAGTGGAGATCACGCTCCGCTCCCGCGGTCCGGTGATCCGGGCGGAGGCCTCGGCAAACGATCCGTATGCAGCACTCGACCTGGCGGCGGACAAACTCGAAGCCCGGCTGCGCAAGCAGCACGACAAGCGCTACACCCGCCGTGGTACCGGCAGGATCTCGGCCGCAGAGGTCGCCGACCGCGTTCCGGGCGCCGCGACGCTCAACGGAGACGGCAGCGTCGTCCACGACGAGGAACCCGACAGCGTGCCGACCAAGAAGGTCGGCCCCCTCGAGGTCATGGGCGAAGGCCCCCTCGTCGTCCGCGAGAAGACCCACGTGGCCGCACCCATGTCCCTCGACCAGGCCCTCTACGAGATGGAACTGGTCGGGCACGACTTCTATCTGTTCGTCGACTCCGAGACCAAGGAACCGAGTGTCGTCTACCGGCGGCACGCGTACGACTACGGCGTCATCCACCTCAACACGGACCCGATGATCGCCCGAGCAGGGTCGGACGCGCCGGGCGGAGCGCTCGGCGGCTGACCCACGCCGGTGACAGCTGAACCGGTGCCCCTGGAGCGCCTGTGCGCCCCCAGGGGCACCGGTGTGCGACCATTCGCGCCCCGCGCTGTCACCGCGCTGTCGCCCGGGCATGGAATCATGGCGGTACCGGCCCAACCCGTGGGCCGCTGCCTTGGGTTGGCGATGGCACAGAAACACAGGCCGCGGCCTTCAGGGGGAGGGAACGATGGCGGACAGCTTCGGACCGATGCGTGACGCGGATGCCGGCGACGGCGTCGTCGCCATGGGCCCGGACGCGGGGTCTCCACGCAAGGAGCCCATCCGGGTCCTGGTCGTGGACGACCACGCCCTCTTCCGCCGCGGTCTGGAGATCGTGCTCGCGGCCGAGGAGGACATCCAGGTCGTCGGTGAGGCGGGTGACGGAGCAGAGGCGGTCGACAAAGCGGCCGATCTGCTGCCCGACATCGTGCTGATGGACGTACGGATGCCGAAGCGGGGCGGGATCGAGGCGTGCACCTCCATCAAGGAGGTGGCCCCCAGCGCGAAGATCATCATGCTGACGATCAGCGACGAGGAAGCCGATCTCTACGACGCGATCAAGGCGGGCGCGACCGGTTATCTCCTCAAGGAGATTTCCACGGACGAAGTGGCCACCGCCATTCGCGCGGTGGCCGACGGGCAGTCGCAGATCAGCCCCTCCATGGCGTCGAAACTGCTCACCGAGTTCAAGTCGATGATCCAGCGCACCGACGAGCGCCGACTGGTGCCCGCACCGCGGCTGACGGAGCGCGAGTTGGAGGTTCTCAAGCTCGTCGCCACGGGGATGAACAACCGTGATATCGCCAAGGAGTTGTTCATCTCCGAGAACACGGTGAAGAACCATGTGCGCAACATCCTGGAGAAGCTGCAGCTGCACTCCAGGATGGAGGCCGTGGTGTACGCGATGCGGGAGAAGATCCTCGAAATTCGCTAGTCACTCGGGTGAGTTGGGTGAGTGGGGTGAGTCCGGCTCGTCGGGTTCGCCGGGTGGTCACGCGAGTGCGTGTGACAGCTCTCTGGTGAGTGGCGCGCGCAGCTCCGGGGCGTCCACCCGTTCCACGCGTACGTCCGTGCAGTCCACCCAGCTCGCGGCCTCCACCAGGGCCTGGGCCACCGCGGGGACGGCCTTGGGACCGTCCAGCGTGACCTGCTTGGCGACCAGGGTGCGGCCCTCGCGGGCGGGGTCCACGCGGCCGACGAGCCGGCCGCCGGCGAGGACCGGCATCGCGAAGTAGCCGTACACCCGCTTCGGCTTGGGGGTGTACGCCTCCAAGCGGTGGGTGAAGCCGAAGATCCGCTCCGTGCGGGCCCGCTCCCAGATGAGGGAGTCGAACGGCGACAGCAGCGTCGTACGGTGGCGGCCGCGCGGGGTCGTTTCCAGGGCCTCCGGGTCCGCCCACGCCGGCTTGCCCCAGCCCGCCACCGTCACCGGGACCAGGCCCGAGTCGGCGATCACCGCGTCGACCTGCTCGCCCTTGAGGCGGTGGTAGTCGGCGATGTCCGCGCGCGTGCCGACGCCCAGGGACTCGCCTGCGAGGCGGACGAGGCGGCGCAGGCACTCCGTGTCGTCCAGCTCGTCGTGGAGCAGTGCCTCGGGGATCGCGCGCTCGGCGAGGTCGTACACCCGCTTCCAGCCGCGGCGTTCGGTGCACACCACCTCGCCGTACATCAGCGCGCGCTCCACGGCGACCTTGGTGCCCGACCAGTCCCACCACTCGCTGGTCTTCTTCGCGCCGCCCAAGTCCGTGGCCGTGAGGGGGCCTTCGGCGCGGAGCTGCTTGATGACCTGGTCGTAGGTGCCGTCCGGCAGGTCGTGGTTCCAGTGCGGGCGGGCGCGGTAGGAGCGGCGGCGGAAGGCGAAGTGGGGCCACTCCTCCACGGGGAGGATGCAAGCCGCGTGGGACCAGTACTCGAAGGCGTGGGGTGCGCCGTCGGAACCCGGTGTCCAGTACGCCTGGTCCACCGTCTTGCGGCCCACCGCGCCCAGGCGGGCGTACGGGATGAGTTCGTGGGAGCGGGCGAGGACGGAGATCGTGTCGAGTTGGACCGCGCCGAGGTGTCGCAGGACTCCGCGTACGCCGCCCCTGCGGTCGGGGGCGCCCAGGAAGCCCTGTGCCCGTAGGGCGATGCGGCGGGCTTCGTCGGTGGAGAGCTCGGTGGTGGGACGCGGGAGGCTCGTCATGTCCTCACGGTAGGCGGTGCCACTGACAGTGGGGGTGGGTTGGGGCCCCGTGCTGGGGCGCGCACGCTGCATGGGTGCCCGGCGATTGGGCTGGGGTCGGGTGGGTCGCGCAGCCCGGCGCTGTACGGGGTGCCGCTGTGCCCACCCGTGCCGCCCCTAGCGGTACGCATGCCCACAGCTAGGAGGGTTGCTATGACGGTGTTGGCAAGTACGGGGCCGTCGATGGGAGGCCCAAGTCTGAGGGGAGTAGAGAAGCTACCCAGCAGTCTCTGCGTACGCCCTTGTTGTTGATGGCGGAGCGGAGGGTGCCTTCCAGGGTGAAGCCGGCGTTTTCGGCTACGGCGCGGGAGGCTGTGTTGCCCACCTGGGCGCGCCATTCCACGCGGTCGAGGGAGATGTCGGTGAAGGCCCAGCGGGACGCGGCGGTCGCGGCCTCGGTGATGTAGCCGTTGCCGCGGTGTTCCTTCTTCGCCCAGAAGCCGATCTCGCCGGTGCCCAGGGAGCGCATCGTGATGGCGAGCATGCCCACCAACTCCCCCGAGGGGAGGAAGACCCCGAAGGTGAACATGGAGCCGTCCGCCCAGCCGTCGGGCACCATCTGGTCCGTGAATCCCGCCGCGTGCTCGCGGAGATAGGGCGACGGGATGGTGGTCCAGCGCTGGATGTCGGGGTCCTGGACGGCGTCGTACACGGCGTCGGTGTCGTGCGGGCCGACGGTGCGCAGCAGGAGACGGTCCGTGGTCAGAGTGACGGGGTCCATCGGCCGATTCTGCTCGGGCGAGCGGAAGGACGCCATTCTTTTGCTGAGAGTGAGTGCCTCATTACTTTTCGCGACGCGAACGCGGCACCTTCCGCAACCCCTGCCCGTTGTCCTAGTGGCTGTCACGGGCAGACCTCCCGGCGCGGTGGGGTCCTCGCTTACGATGGCCGTTGCTCAAGCTGCAAATTGAATCTGTCATTGAAACCGACCGTCCCAGGCCCGACCGGCAAGGAGACAAACCCTCGTGTCCGTCCTCTCGAAGATCATGCGTGCAGGCGAAGGCAAGATCCTGCGCAAGCTGCACCGCATCGCGGACCAGGTCACCTCCATCGAAGAGGACTTCGTCGACCTCTCCGACGCCGAGCTGAGGGCCCTCACCGATGAGTACAAGCAGCGGTACGCCGACGGCGAGAGCCTCGACGACCTGCTGCCCGAGGCCTTTGCGACCGTCCGCGAAGCCGCCAAGCGCGTCCTTGGCCAGCGTCACTACGACGTGCAGATGATGGGTGGCGCCGCGCTCCACCTCGGCTATGTCGCGGAGATGAAGACCGGTGAGGGCAAGACCCTGGTCGGCACGCTGCCGGCGTATCTGAACGCGCTCACCGGAGACGGCGTCCACCTCATCACGGTCAACGACTACCTGGCCGAGCGCGACTCCGAAATGATGGGCCGCGTCCACAAGTTCCTGGGTCTGAGTGTCGGCTGCATCCTCGCCAACATGACGCCGGCCCAGCGCCGCGAGCAGTACGCGTGCGACATCACGTACGGCACGAACAACGAGTTCGGCTTCGACTACCTGCGCGACAACATGGCGTGGTCGCAGGACGAACTGGTGCAGCGCGGCCACAACTACGCGATCGTCGACGAGGTCGACTCGATCCTCGTCGACGAGGCCCGTACGCCGCTGATCATCTCCGGTCCGGCCGACCAGGCCACCAAGTGGTACGGCGACTTCGCCAAGCTCGTCACGCGCCTGAAGAAGGGCGAGGCGGGCAACACCCTGAAGGGCATCGAGGAGACCGGCGACTACGAGGTCGACGAGAAGAAGCGCACCGTCGCCATCCACGAGCCCGGCGTCGCCAAGGTCGAGGACTGGCTGGGCATCGACAACCTGTACGAGTCGGTGAACACCCCGCTCGTCGGCTACTTGAACAACGCCATCAAGGCCAAGGAACTGTTCAAGAAGGACAAGGACTACGTCGTCATCGACGGCGAAGTCATGATCGTCGACGAGCACACCGGCCGTATCCTCGCCGGCCGCCGCTACAACGAGGGCATGCACCAGGCGATCGAGGCGAAGGAAGGGGTGGACATCAAGGACGAGAACCAGACGCTCGCCACGATCACCCTGCAGAACTTCTTCCGCCTCTACAGCAAGCTCTCCGGCATGACCGGTACGGCGATGACCGAGGCCGCCGAGTTCCACCAGATCTACAAGCTCGGCGTCGTCCCGATCCCGACCAACATGCCCATGGTCCGCAAGGACCAGTCGGACCTGATCTACCGCACCGAGGTCGCCAAGTTCGACGCGGTGGTCGACGACATCGCCGAGAAGCACGAGAAGGGCCAGCCGATCCTCGTCGGTACGACGTCGGTCGAGAAGTCCGAGTACCTCTCGCAGCAGCTCTCCAAGCGCGGCATCCAGCACGAAGTGCTGAACGCGAAGCAGCACGACCGTGAGGCGCCGATCATCGCCCAGGCCGGCCGCAGGGGCGCGGTGACCGTGGCCACGAACATGGCCGGCCGTGGTACGGACATCAAGCTCGGCGGCAACCCCGACGATCTCGCCGAGGCGGAGCTGCGCCAGCGCGGCCTCGACCCCGAGGAGCACATCGAGGAGTGGGCCGCGGCGCTGCCCGCCGCCCTGGAGCGGGCCGCCAAGGCGGTGGAGGCCGAGTTCGAGGAGGTCAAGGACCTCGGCGGGCTCTACGTCCTGGGCACCGAGCGGCACGAGTCGCGGCGCATCGACAACCAGCTGCGCGGTCGTAGCGGCCGTCAGGGAGACCCGGGCGAGTCCCGCTTCTACCTGTCGCTGGGTGACGACCTGATGCGCCTCTTCAAGGCCGCGATGGTCGAGCGCGTCATGTCGATGGCGAACGTTCCCGACGACGTACCGATCGAGAACAAGATGGTCACGCGCGCGATCGCGTCCGCCCAGTCGCAGGTCGAGCAGCAGAACTTCGAGACCCGTAAGAACGTCCTGAAGTACGACGAGGTCCTCAACCGGCAGCGCGAGGTCATCTACGGCGAGCGCCGCCGCGTCCTGGAGGGCGAGGACCTGCAGGAGCAGATCCAGCACTTCACGGACGACACGATCGACGCGTACATCGAGGCCGAGACCGCCGAGGGCTTCGCCGAGGAATGGGACGTGGACCGGCTGTGGGGCGCCTTCAAGCAGCTCTACCCGGTGAAGGTCACCGTCGAGGAGCTGGAGGAGGCCGCCGGCGACCGTGCCGGTCTGACCGCCGACTTCATCTCGGAGTCCATCAAGGACGACGTCCACGAGCAGTACGCGGCCCGCGAGGAGCAGCTCGGCTCCGAGATCATGCGTGAGCTCGAGCGCCGGGTCGTGCTGTCGGTCCTCGACCGCAAGTGGCGCGAGCACCTCTACGAGATGGACTACCTCCAGGAGGGCATCGGCCTGCGCGCCATGGCGCAGAAGGACCCCCTGGTCGAGTACCAGCGCGAGGGCTTCGACATGTTCACCGCCATGATGGACGGCATCAAGGAGGAGTCCGTCGGCTACCTGTTCAACCTGGAGGTCCAGGTCGAGCAGCAGGTCGAGGAGGTTCCGGTCCAGGACGCCGGTCCTTCCCTGGACAAGAAGACGGACGCCGTCCCCGCGGGTGCGCGTCCCGAGATCCGCGCCAAGGGGCTCGACGCCCCGCAGCGCCCGGACCGGCTGCACTTCTCCGCACCCTCCGTGGACGGTGAGGGCGGCATCGTCGAGGGCGACTTCGCCAGCGACGACGACGAGCCGGTGCGCTCCGAGTCGGACGGCCTCACGCGCGCGGAGCGTCGCAAGCAGCAGAAGGGCACGCGTCGCCGCAAGAAGTGACCGGCGGTTCGGCGGTCCAGTTTTCGGCTTGAGGGCCGGGCACCTTTGGGTGCCCGGCCCTTTGCGTCTCCTCTTGGTCGTGTGAGGGGGGTGGCCCGAGGGTCAGTCGTCGTTCGTGTGTGGCATGCGGGGGCCGCCCAGTTCGACCGCCGTGCAGCGCCAGCGGAGGTCGGGGGCCTGTTCCAGGCGGAAGGCCATGGCGCGGAGCTGGTCGCCCGCCCCGATGCGGGCGAAGGCCTCGATCGCGCCGGGGCGCGGCACGTAGTAGCCGATGTCGCGGACGACCGGGCGGGTGCCACGGGTGCGCAGGAGGCCGCGTTCGGCGAGCCAGGCCAGTTCGTCGTAGGCGCGGCTCGCGGTGTGGCGCAGCATGCAGTGGACGGGGCGCTGGCCGCTCAGTACGGCGAGCAGGAGGTCGGCGAAGAGGTCGGTGGGGCGGGGGCGGAAAGCGGGCCTGTGGGGGGCCTGGGCGGGGGCCGGCCTGTGCGGGGCCTCAGGGGGCGCGGTGAGGGTCGTGGCTCCGGCCGACGCCGTTGGGGGGCGGGTTGCGGGCGGCGTTGTCGGCGGGCGGGTTCCGGGTGTTGTGGTGCGCGTTGCGCCTCCGCCGGGGGTCGTCGGGGGTGGGCTGCCTCCCGGGGTCGTACGAGGGGTGCCGCCGCCCGGTGTGCGCGGTGAGGAGCTGCCGGGGCGGCGGGAGTCCTGGCGGCCGGGCGGGCGGGTGCCCGGGTGGCGCGGCGTCCTGGTCATCACCTTGTTCATGCACGTCCCCGCTCGACGGGCCCGGTTTGATACCGGGCGGTAACTTTTGCGTTGGGGATCTTGTACGAGGCGGGGGCGGGGCTTCGCAAGGACGTGGGGTGCGCGTCGGGGTGGCCGGAAAGTTCACCCATCAGGGTGGCCAGGGGGTGCGGGAGGCTTGGGGCGGGCGGGGTGTACCGGGTGAATCGCGGGCCCGGGGTGGACGGCTCGGAGGGTGCGGTCGGGGACTCGAAAGGGGACGCCCGCACGTATCCTGAAGGCCCTCCCCGGAGGCGCGGGACCGCCCTTCCCGGAGCCCTCCGACTGCGAAACTCCCCGACTACGAAAGCGGCCAGCCATGCGCGTCTACGTCCCCCTGACCCTCTCCGGGCTCGCCGAGGCGTACAAGACGGGGGAGCTGGGGGCGGGGCCGATCGTCGCGTACGCCGTCACGCCCGCGTTGCGGGAGTGGTATCTCTCCGACGACATCGAGGAGCTCGAGTACGCGGCGTTGAACCGTGCCGCGGTGGCGTCGCTGCGATTGCTGGCGGTTGATCCGGGGGCTGTGCGGCGGCGGGTGGTTGTCGCAGTTGATGTGGCCGACCGGGACGCGGTCGGGGATCCCGATCGGGGGCTGGATCCTGGGGCGCTCGGTGAGGTTCGGGTTTCTGGAGCTGTGCCCTTGGCCAAGGCGGCTGCTGTGCATGTCGACCTTGTGGATGCGGAGGGTGATGTCGGTGCCGCCGTGGAGGCGCTGGGGGCCGCTGATCACGGGGACGATGACGCGCAGTTCGTCGTGGACGGGGCTGAGGATCACGAGTTGTTGTGGTTCGCCACGCAGGAGATTCCCAACCTGGTGGGGTTGGGGGACTGAGGGTTCGCTTCGCCGGGTTCGGCGCCCGGGGTGGGGCTGAGGTTGGGGTGGGTGCGCTTGCCTGCGCTTGCAGGGTGCCGCTGTGCCCACCCGTGCCGCCCCTAGCGGCACGCATGCCCACAGCTATGACGGACGGGTGGGTGGGCTGCCGCCCCTAGCGGGACGCATGCCGACAGCTGGGACGGACGGACGGGTGGGTGGGCTGCGGCCCCTAGCGGGACGCATGCCGACAGCTGGGACGGACGGACGGGTGGGTGGGCTGCGGCCCCTAGCGGCACGCATGCCCACAGCTATGACGGACGGGTGGGTGGGCTGCCGCCCCTAGCCGCACTCATGCCCACAGCCACGACGTGTGTCAGTGGGGGCGGGTACGTTCTTGTGTATGGGGAAGTACGGAGCAGCGCACATCGTGTGGGACTGGAACGGGACTCTGTTCCACGACAATGACGCGATCATCGGGGCGACGAACGCGGCGTTCGCCGAGTTGGGGCTTGAGCCGATCACCATGGAGCGGTACAGGGCTTTGTACTGCGTTCCGGTGCCGAGGTTCTATGAGCGGCTGATGGGGCGGCTGCCGACCGACGCCGAGTGGCAGATCATGGACGAGACCTTCCATCGGTACTACGCGGAGCACCGGCTGGGGTGCGCGCTCACCGAGGGAGTGCCGACGCTCCTGGCGGAGTGGGGGTCGGCGGGGCGTAGCCAGTCGATACTCAGCATGTACGGGCATGACGAACTGGTCCCGCTGGTACGGGGGTTCGGGATCGAGCCGCACTTCATACGCGTCGACGGGCGGACCGGGCCCTCCGGCGGCAGCAAGGCCGAGCACATGGTGCGGCATCTGGGCGCGCTCGCCGGCGTGGAGCCGGCCCGCGTGGTGGTGATCGGTGACGCCGCCGACGACGCGACAGCCGCCCGGCACGTGGGTGCGCAGGCAGTCCTCTACACCGGCGGTTCGCACGGCCGCGCCAGTCTGGAGGAGGCGGGCGTGCCCGTGGTGGACAGCCTGGAGGAAGCCGTCGTGGAGGCGGAGCGGCTGGCGGCCTGACCAAGGCTCTGGTGGTGCCGGCCGGGGTGAGGAATCCGTAGAGGAGGGGTCTGTCGACGGGCCCGCTCGGCGGGTAACCCGCCCGCACTGCACGCCCCCGCCCCTTTCGTCCCTGTGCAGAGTGTCAAAGTTCGACCCCTGCTTTTGTACACATACGGCTCATGACGACCCCCGGGTGGGGAGCGATAGCCTTGTGGCGTGATCAGCGCGATATCCCGCGGGGGCATTGGTGCCCCTGCCCCGCGCCCGGAGAGCACGGACGACATCCGTGACCGGGCGGCGGTCGCTGATCTTCGCAGGCGGGTCGGGGAGTCAAAGGCAGCACGGACACCCGGAGCGACATCCACAGCGCCGAGGGCACCCGAGGCAACGCCTGGGGCACCCGAGGCACCGGCGGTGCCGAGAGCAGCGTCACAGTCGCCGCGGGTGCCGAGAATGGCCGATAACCCCCCGCTCATCTCTCCGTGCGGCATAGCGTCGAACCAGACCGGACACCCCGCGTCAAGACGTTGCGTCGGAGAAGAGACCGTACTTCCTTCAACGTCACGCAATGGCGCGCGACAGGAGCCAGAGGACAATGCAGACCAAGCTGGACGAAGCCAAGGCCGAGCTGCTCGAACGGGCCGCCCGGGTAGCTGAGAACAGCCCGGTCGGGGGGCACCTACCGACTGGGACGACGGGCGAGGGCACCCCCGACCGGGACACCGTGCTCGCGTTCCTCCAGCGCTACTACCTGCACACCGCAGCGGAGGACCTGACCGACCGCGACCCGGTCGACATCTTCGGAGCCGCCTTCTCGCACTACCGCCTGGCCGAGAACCGCCCCCAGGGCACGGCCAACGTGCGGGTCCACACCCCGACCGTCGACGAGAACGGCTGGATGTGCAGCCACTCCGTCGTCGAGGTCGTGACCGACGACATGCCCTTCCTCGTCGACTCGGTCACCAATGAGCTTTCGCGCCAGGGGCGCGGCATCCACCTCGTCATCCACCCGCAGGTCGTCGTGCGGCGTGACCTCACCGGCAAGCTCATCGAGGTCCTGCCGACCCGGCCCACCGGCGATCTCCCGCACGACGCCGCCGTCGAGTCCTGGATCCATGTCGAGGTGGACCGCGAGACCGACCGCGCGGACCTGAAGCAGATGACCGCCGATCTGCTGCGCGTGCTCTCCGACGTCCGCGAGACCGTCGAGGACTGGGAGAAGATGCGCGACGCCGCGCTGCGCATCGCGGAGGAGCTGCCCAAGGAGCCGACCGCGGACGACCTGCGCGACCAGGAGGTCGAGGAGGCCCGGGAGCTGCTGCGCTGGCTCGCGGACGACCACTTCACCTTCCTGGGATACCGCGAGTACGAACTGCGGGACGACGACTCGCTCGCCGCCGTGGCCGGCACCGGGCTCGGCATCCTGCGCTCCGACCCGCACCACAGCGGCGAGGACAGCCACCCGGTCAGCCCGTCCTTCGAGCGGCTGCCCGCCGACGCCCGAGCCAAGGCCCGCGAGCACAAGCTCCTTGTGCTGACCAAGGCCAATAGCCGCTCCACCGTGCACCGGCCCTCGTACCTCGACTACGTCGGTGTGAAGAAGTTCGACGCCGAAGGCAATGTGATCGGCGAGCGGCGCTTCCTCGGGCTCTTCTCCTCGGCCGCGTACACCGAGTCCGTGCGGCGGGTTCCCGTGGTGCGCCGCAAGGTCGAGGAAGTCCTGCGCGGCGCCGGGTTCTCGCCCAACAGCCACGACGGGCGCGACCTGCTCCAGATCCTGGAGACGTACCCGCGCGACGAGCTGTTCCAGACACCGGCGGACGAGCTGCGGTCCATCGTCACCTCCGTCCTGTACCTCCAGGAGCGGCGCCGGCTGCGGCTCTACCTGCGCCAGGACGAGTACGGGCGTTACTACTCCGCCCTCGTCTACCTCCCGCGCGACCGCTACACCACCGGCGTACGCCTGCGGATCATCGACATCCTCAAGGAAGAACTCAACGGCACCAGCGTCGACTTCACGGCCTGGAACACCGAGTCGATCCTCTCCCGGCTGCACTTCGTGGTCCGTGTCGAGCCGGGCACCGAGCTGCCGCAGCTGTCCGACGCCGACAAGGAGCGGATCGAGGCCCGGCTCGTCGAGGCCGCCCGCTCCTGGGCCGACGGCTTCGGGGAGGCGCTGACTGCCGAGTTCGGCGAGGAGCGTGCCGCGGAACTGCTGCGCCGGTACGGTGTCGCCTTCCCCGAGGGGTACAAGGCCGACCACAATCCGCGCGCCGCCGTCGCCGACCTGGTCCACCTGGAGAAGCTGACCAGGGACGACACCAAGGACTTCGCGCTCAGCCTGTACGAGCCGGTGGGCGCGGGCCCCGGTGAGCGCCGCTTCAAGATCTACCGCACCGGCGAGCAGGTCTCCCTCTCCGCGGTCCTCCCCGCGATCAACCGCATGGGTGTCGAGGTCACCGACGAGCGTCCGTACGAGCTGCGCTGCTCGGACCGTACGACCGCCTGGATCTACGACTTCGGGCTGCGGCTGCCCAAGTCCCTGAACGGCAACGGCGATTACCTCGGTGACGACGGCCGCGAGCGGTTCCAGCAGGCCTTCGCCGCCACCTGGACCGGCGAGGCCGAGAACGACGGCTTCAACGCCCTCGTGCTGAGCGCCGGGCTCAACTGGCGGCAGGCGATGGTGCTGCGCGCGTACGCCAAGTACCTGCGCCAGGCGGGCTCGACCTTCAGCCAGGACTACATGGAGGACACCCTCCGCAACAACGTCCACACCACCCGGCTGCTCGTCTCGCTCTTCGAGGCGCGGATGTCGCCGGACCGGCAGCGCGCCGGTGTCGAGCTGACCGACGCCCTCCTGGAGGAACTGGACGCCGCTCTCGACCAGGTGGCCAGCCTGGACGAGGACCGGATCCTGCGCTCCTTCCTCACCGTCATCAAGGCGACCCTGCGGACGAACTTCTTCCAGGAGGCGCTGGGCGCGAAGCCCCACGAGTACGTCTCCATGAAGTTCGATCCGCAGGCCATCCCGGACCTGCCTGCGCCCCGGCCGGCGTACGAGATCTGGGTGTACTCGCCGCGCGTCGAGGGCGTGCACCTGCGGTTCGGCAAGGTCGCGCGCGGCGGGCTGCGCTGGTCCGACCGGAAGGAGGACTTCCGGACGGAGATCCTCGGTCTGGTCAAGGCGCAGATGGTCAAGAACACGGTCATCGTGCCGGTCGGCGCCAAGGGCGGCTTCGTCGCCAAGCAGCTGCCCGACCCGTCCGTGGACCGCGACGCCTGGCTGGCCGAGGGCATCCGCAGCTACAAGACCTTCATCTCCGCGCTGCTCGACATCACCGACAACATGGTGGCCGGTGAGGTCGTCCCGCCCGCGGACGTCGTACGGCACGACGAGGACGACACCTACCTCGTGGTCGCCGCCGACAAGGGCACCGCGACCTTCTCGGACATCGCCAACGGGGTCGCGGAGAGCTACAACTTCTGGCTCGGCGACGCCTTCGCCTCCGGTGGCTCGGCCGGTTACGACCACAAGAAGATGGGCATCACCGCGCGCGGTGCCTGGGAGTCCGTGAAGCGGCACTTCCGGGAGCTGGGCGTGAACACCCAGACGCAGGACTTCACGGTGGTCGGCGTCGGTGACATGTCCGGTGACGTGTTCGGCAACGGAATGCTGCTCAGCGAGCACATCCGGCTGGTCGCGGCCTTCGACCACCGGCACATCTTCATCGACCCGAAGCCGGACGCCGAGACCTCGTACGCCGAGCGGCGCCGCCTCTTCGAGCTGCCGCGCTCCTCGTGGGCCGACTACAACAGCGAGCTGATCTCGTCCGGCGGCGGCATCTTCCCGCGTACCGCCAAGGCCATCCCGATCAACGCGCACATCCGCGAGGCCCTCGGCATCGAGTCCCGCGTCGCCAAGATGACCCCGGCCGACCTGATGAAGGCGATCCTCCAGGCACAGGTCGACCTGCTGTGGAACGGCGGCATCGGTACGTACGTGAAGGCGTCCACCGAGACGCACGCGGACGTCGGCGACAAGGCCAACGACGCGATCCGCGTGGACGGCGCCGACCTGCGGGTCAAGGTCGTCGGCGAGGGCGGCAACCTGGGGCTCACCCAGCTCGGCCGGATCGAGTTCGCGCAGCACGGCGGCAGGATCAACACCGATGCCATCGACAACAGCGCGGGCGTGGACACCTCCGACCACGAGGTGAACATCAAGATCCTGCTCAACGCGACGGTGGCCAACGGCGACCTGACCGTCAAGCAGCGCAACAAGCAGCTCGCGGAGATGACCGAAGAGGTCGGCGCCCTGGTCCTGCGCAACAACTACGCGCAGAACGTGGCGATCGCCAACGCGCTGGCCCAGTCGCCCGACATGCTCCACGCCCAGCAGCGCTTCATGCGCACCCTGGTCAGGGAGGGCCACCTCGACCGCGCGCTGGAGTTCCTGCCCACCGACCGGCAGATCCGCGAGCGGCTCAACTCCGGGCAGGGGCTGACCGGTCCGGAGACGGCCGTCCTCCTCGCCTACACGAAGATCACGGTCTCCGACGCGCTGCTCGCCACCTCGCTGCCCGACGACCCGTACCTCCAGCGCCTGTTGCACGCCTACTTCCCGACCGCGCTGCGCGAGAAGTTCCGCGAGCAGATCGACGGGCACGCGCTGCGCCGCGAGATCGTGACGACCGTCCTGGTCAACGACACGGTCAACACGGGCGGTACGAGCTTCCTGCACCGCCTCCGTGAGGAGACCGGCGCCTCGCTGGAAGAGATCGTCCGGGCGCAGACCGCGGCCCGCGCGATCTTCGAGTCGAGCAAGGTGTGGGACGCGGTGGAGGCGCTCGACAATGTCGTCGCCGCCGACGTCCAGACCCGGATCCGGCTCCACTCGCGCCGGCTCGTCGAGCGCGGCACGCGCTGGCTGCTCAACAACCGGCCGCAGCCGCTCCAGCTCGCCGAGACGATCGGCTTCTTCAGCGACGGGGTCGAGCAGGTCTGGTCCGAGCTGCCCAAGCTGCTGCGCGGCGCGGATCTGGAGTGGTACCAGCAGATCTTCGACGAGCTGTCGGGCGCGGGCGTCCCGGACGAACTCGCCTCGCGGGTGGCCGGGTTCTCCTCCGCCTTCCCGACGCTGGACATCGTCGCGGTGGCCGACCGCACGGGCAAGGACCCGATGGGCGTCGCCGAGGTCTACTACGACCTCGCCGACCGCCTCGGCATCACCCAGCTGATGGACCGCATCATCGAGCTCCCGCGCGCCGACCGCTGGCAGTCCATGGCCCGCGCCTCCATCCGCGAGGACCTGTACGCGGCCCACGCGGCGCTCGTCGCCGACGTCCTCTCCGTCGGCAACGGAACCTCCACTCCCGAACAGCGCTTCAAGGCCTGGGAGGAGAGGAACGCGGCGATCCTCGGCCGGGCCCGCACGACCCTGGAGGAGATCCGCAGTTCGGACGCGTTCGACCTGGCGAATCTGTCGGTGGCTATGCGGACGATGCGGACGCTGTTGCGGACGCATTCGTAGCCGTACGCGGTACGCCGAAGGGGGCGCCCCCAGCCGTGATGGCTGGGGGCGCCCCCTTCTTCCTGTCTGTCGGGCGCTACTTGCCCGTGAACGCCTCGTACTCCTTGAGCACATCCTCCGTCGGCCCGTCCATGCGGAGTTCCCCCCGCTCCAGCCACAGCACCCGGTCACAGGTGTCCCGGATCGACTTGTTGTTGTGGCTGACCAGGAACACCGTGCCGGCGGTCTTCCGCAGCTCCCGGATGCGAGCCTCGGAGCGCTTCTGGAAGGAGCGGTCGCCGGTCGCCAGGGCCTCGTCGATCATCAGGACGTCGTGGTCCTTGGCGGCGGCGATGGAGAACCGGAGCCGGGCCGACATGCCGGACGAGTACGTGCGCATGGGCAGCGTGATGAAGTCGCCCTTCTCGTTGATGCCGGAGAAGTCGACGATCTCCTGGTATCGCTCGCGCACCTGCTCCTTGGACATGCCCATCGCGAGGCCGCCGAGGTAGACGTTGCGCTCGCCCGTGAGGTCGCCCATCAGGGCCGCGTTCACGCCGAGGAGCGAGGGCTGGCCATCGGTGTAGATCCTGCCGTTCTCCACCGGGAGGAGACCCGCGCACGCCTTGAGGAGCGTGGACTTGCCGGAGCCGTTGGTGCCGATCAGGCCGATGGCCTCGCCCCGGTACGCCGTGAAGGAGACGTTCTTGACGGCGTGCACCTTGCGGACGCCGGCCGCCTTCTCGGACTTCTCGCGGCGCATGATGCGGTTGAGCGCGGCGGTGGCGGAACCGCGGCCGCCGCCGGTGCCGTTGACGCGGTAGACGATGTCGACGCGGTCGACGATGACGGTGGGGACCAGCTCACCGGGGGTGTCGACGGGGGCGCTCGCGGGGGTGCTCTTCGTGATGATGTCAGCCACGGCCGTACGTCTCCTCAGCCTTCCAGAAGTACAGGAAACCGCCCACGCCCGCGAGCAGCGCCCAGCCCGTCGCGACCGCCCACACGTGCGGCGGCAGCTGACCGGCGTGGAAGCTGTCGATCAGTGCGAACCGCATCAGGTCGATGTAGATGGCGGCGGGGTTGGACTGCAGCGCGACCAGGACCCAGCCGGGCAGGTCCTGGTGCCTCAGGACGTGCTCGATGCTCCACATGACGCCCGAGATGTACATCCAGGTGCGCAGCAGGAAGGGCATGAGCTGCGAGATGTCAGGGAACTTCGCGCCCATCCGCGCCATGATCATCGCGACGCCCGCGTTGAAGACGAACTGGAGCGTGAGGGCGGGGATGACGAGCAGCCAGGACATGCTGACCGGCACTCCGAAGGCGAGCAGGATCACGACCAGCGCGCACATCGAGAACAGCAGCTGCTGGAGCTGCTGGAGGCAGTACGACACCGGCAGCGCGGCCCGCGGGAAGTGCAGGGCCCGTACGAGCCCGAGGCTGCCGGAGATCGCCCGGGTCCCCGCCATGATCGAACTCTGCGTGAAGGTCCACACGAAGACGCCGGTGACCAGGAACGGGATGTAGTCGGGGATCCCCTTACTGGTGCCCATCAGGATGCCGAAGATGAAGTAGTAGACCGCCGCGTTCAACAGCGGGGTCGCCACCTGCCAGAGCTGGCCGAGCTTCGCCTGGCTGTACTGGGCGGTGAGCCTCGCGGTGGCGAAGGCGGTGATGAAGTGGCGCCGCGCCCACAGCTGGCGGATGTACTCGGGCAGGGAGGGTCGGGCACCGCTGACGGTGAGGCCGTACCGGGCGGCGAGCGCCTCGGCGGACTCGTCGGTGGTCCGGCCGACGGTCTGACCGGCGGTCTCGTGGGTGGGGGAGACCGACGTCGGGGGCGGTGTGTCGAGGACCTGGCTCACATCCGCTGCTTTCGTTCGGGGGGTGGGGTGCGAGTCGCTCGGTTCCGTCCTTGACCTGTTCATACGCCGTCTTTACCGTCTTCTTACGTCGGGACGGGACCGTATCGTCGCAACGTGAGAGTAGGCCTTTTCTACGTCGGAACGCAACCGTTTCGTCGTAACGCCCTATGCTGGAGCGCATGACGACGAACGCCGACGCCACCGGGACCATGAACGGCACCGTGACCGGTGCCGGGGCTGCGGCGAAGGGTGGAAAGCGGTCCGGAACCGGGCCCGGGGCCGGGACCGTTCCGGGTAAGGCCCCGCGCCGCCGGGCTCCCGCCGGGGCGGCAGTCCTCCGTGAGGATGTGACCGAAGCCATCCGCCTCGCCGTCTTCGAGGAGCTCGCGGCCGTGGGCTACGCCCGGATGTCCATCGAGGGCATCGCGCGCCGCGCGGGCGTGGGCAAGACGGCGGTGTACCGGCGCTGGCGCTCGAAACTCCACCTCGTCCTCGACCTGGTGTCGGCCGTCGCGGTCCAGGGCCTGCCCGCGCCGGACACCGGCTCCCTGGAGGGCGACCTGCGGCTGTTGTACGAGGTCACCTCCCGCGCGCTGCGCCACCCGGTGGCCGGCCAGATCATCCCCGACCTGCAGGCCGAGGCGGCCCGCAACCCCGAGATCGCCGACGCCATGCAGAAGGCCCTGCGCGAGGGCCAGCAGGGCGTCGCGAACGGGATCGTCGCGGCGGCCGCCGCCCGCGGAGAGGTCCGCGAGGGAATCAGCCTCGACCTCGCGCTCGACCTGATGTCCGGGCCCCTGTACTGGCGGGCGGTGGTGGTCCGCAGCCCCAAGCTGCCGAAGGGGTACCTGGCGAGCCTGGCCCGGGCCACGGCGGCGGCGCTCAAGGCGCTGTGACGGCCGCGCCGAGCCGCTGAGGCCGGTCAGGCCTGCTGCCGCTGTCCGCGGTCCCGCATCAGGCTGACGCCCGCTCCGAGTGAGACGACGCCCATGCCGACGGCGGTCATGATCCCCTGCGAGCCGTCCACGACGAAGGGGGCGACCGCGGCGACGGCGAGGTTGAACAGGAACAGGAACCAGAGGACGGGCTTCGAGGAGAGCAGCGACTTCATGACGGGTTTCCTTCGCTTCAGGGGGCTGTGAACCAGGGGCCGTGAACCCCGGGGACCGACTGAGATCAACGATCCCGTCGTCCGCTCGCCGCTTCGAGGGGGTGCGCTCCCGAAGTGGTGGTGTAGCGGGCTACACCATCCAGAGGCCGGGGGGCCGAGAGGGTTCGCGGCGGTCGCGGTCGCCTAACCTGATCAGCATGCGGAACACGGTGCGGCAGGCGGCTCGGGCCACGGTCCAGCTGGCCAGGGGCGTCGTGCTGGCCTTCTTCTCGATCATCTTCATCACCGTGCTGCTGATCACGGCCGTCGGCACGCTCGCCGTGGTCGGTGCCGGGCTGCTGCCTGAGACGGCGCTGCTGATACGGCGTATGGCCGGGGCCAAGCGACGCGCGGTGGCCGCGTGGACGGGCCGGGAGATCCCCGAGGCGTATCTGCCCATCGAGGGCCCGCTGCGCGAGCGGCTGCGCACGGCGGTCCGTGACCCCGGCACGCATGCCGATCTCCGCTGGATGGTCGCGTACTACGGGTACGGCTGCCTCGGGTTCCTGGCGCTGCCGCTGTGGCTCGCGGGTCTGCTCGTCGACGGTGTGTGGCAGGGGCTGCTGGGTCGTGAGGCGGTCGTACTCCCGTTGATCAGCCGTCTCGCGGACCTCGACGCGGCTTGGTCGACCGCCCTGCTCAAGCCCTCGCCGAAGGCGCGGCTCGTCGAGCGGGTCGAGGAGCTGACCGAGACCCGGGCGGGTGCGATCGCCGCGCACGGTGCCGAACTGCGGCGTATCGAACGGGACTTGCACGACGGCACGCAGGCACGCCTGGTCTCGCTGTCGATGCGGATCGGGCTGGCGAAACGGGCGTACGAGCGCGACCCGGAGGCCGCGCGCAAGCTGCTCGACGACGCCCAGGACCAGGCCGAGGAGGCCCTGACCGAGCTGCGCCACGTCGTACGCGGCATCCATCCGCCGATCCTCACCGACCGGGGGCTCGCGGGAGCGGTACGGGCGTTGGCCGCGGGATGGGGGTCCCCCCGCTCGAGCGGAGCCGAGAGTGGGGGAGGGCTGGATGTCACCGTGCGGGTGGACGGACTTGAGGACCGCCATGTGGACGGTGCGGAGGACGGGCCGCGGCCGCCGGCTGCGGTCGAGGCGGCCGCGTACTTCGTCGTGGCCGAGGCCCTCACGAACGCGGCGAAGCACAGCGGGGCGGAGCGGGCGTCGGTCCAACTGGTGCGGTTGCCTGGGGGGTTGAGGGTTGTCGTACGGGACGAAGGGCGGGGCGGGGCCGATGAGGCGGGCGGTTCCGGGCTGCTCGGCGTGCGGCGGCGGGTCGCCGCGCTCGATGGGACCTTGTTGCTGACCAGCCCCCTCGGGGGGCCGACCGTGATCGAAGTGGAGCTGCCGTGCGTGTGGTGATCGCGGAGGACAACGCCCTCCTGCGGGAGGGGCTCGTACTGCTTCTCACCTCCTCCGGCCATGAGGTCGTGGCCGTGGCCGGCAGCGGGCCCGAGGTGCTGCCCGCCCTCCTGGAGCACCGTCCGGACGTCGCCGTCCTCGACGTCCGGATGCCGCCGGGCTTCCGCGACGAGGGCCTGCGCGCGGCGCTCGCCGCCCGTAGGGAGATCCCCGGGCTGCCGGTGCTCGTGCTCTCGCAGTACGTCGAGGAGTCGTACGCCGCCGAGCTGCTCGGAGGTGGTGCGAGCGGGGTCGGCTACCTGCTCAAGGACCGGGTGGGCCGGGTCGACGAGTTCCTGGACGCCCTGGAACGGGTCGCCGCCGGCGGCACGGCCCTCGACCCCGAGGTCGTCACCGAACTCCTCACCCGCCGCCGCGACTCGCCCCTCGACTCGCTCACCCCGCGCGAACGCGAGGTCCTGGAGCTGATGGCCGAGGGCCACGACAACACCACCATCGCCAAGACCCTCGTCGTCACGGAACGCTCGGTCAGCAAACACATCGGCAACGTGTTCCTGAAACTGGGCCTGCCACCGAGCGACAGCGGACACCGGAGGGTGCTGGCCGTACTGGCGTATCTCAACAGGGAGTTGTGAGGGTCAGGGCTGGGTCAGGGCTTCACGGCGAGGAAGCCGAAGAGGTCCGGGATGCCGCCGGGGCCTGTCTCGGCGGTGCGCACCAGGCGCAGGCCGGCCGCCGTGGTGGCGTTGAGGAGGTCGGCGAGCGGGAGGTGCCAGGCGCCGACGCGGGCGCGGACCCCCGCGGGGTTCCACGCGTCGAAGGAGCGGGAGCGGTCGGCGTACCGCTCGTCGACGACGATCCTCGGCAGGTCGCTCCAGTCGGCGAACGCGCCGATGTAGCAGGGGTGCACGCCCAGATGCGCGAACCGGCCGCCGGGGCGCAGGACGCGGGCGATCTCCCGCAGCACGGCCGCGTAGTCGGGCACGTCCGTATGAGCCAGCACGCAGGCGGCGGCGGGCAGCGAGGCGTCCGCGAACGGAAGCGCCGTCGCGTCCGCCCTCACCACGGGCAACCTGCCCACCGCATACCGGAGTTGCCCACCCGACAGATCCACACCCACCGGCGCCCACCCCAGCCCACCCAGCACAGGCGCGTGAGCCCCCGTCCCGCAACAGACGTCCAGACACGTCCCCTCACCAGGACCCAGCAGCTCCTCGAGCGTGCCGTGCACCCGCTGGATGTACTCACCGGCCGTGCCGGGCGACATGAACTCGTTGTACCAGTCGGCGTGTTCGTCGTACGTCGCTGTCGTCGTGGTGCCTGTGCCTGTGCTCGTCTCGGATCCCATGCCGTCGACGCTAGGGAGGGCGGACAGGGCTGTGTGGGCTGTTCGCTCAAGGCTTTGGGGGGTGTTCCTGTCGGGAGGCCGCCAACCGGCTTGCAAGGTCGGTGAGTTCCGGTGCTCGCAGTGTTCGCCCGCCGGAGCCCGGCAGGGGTACGTGAAGGGGCTCGGTCCATCGGGGCGGAATGGCTTCCGCGCCGTGTACGGCTCCGGCCAGGGTGCCCGTCACGGCCGCGACGGTGTCCGTGTCACCGCCGAGGTCGATCGCCGCGCGCACGGCCTCCTCGTAGGAGTTGGTCGTCCGCAGGGACCATACGGCGGAGCCCAGGCACGGCCATACCGCGCCGTTGAACTCGGTGGCCTGATCGGGGTGCCAGTCGGGGGCGAGGACGATGGCGTAGCGGGCGCGGTGGTCGGGGTGGACGGCGGTGAGGGTTTCCGGGATCGCGGTGAGGGGGTCGTGGCCGTCGAGTGCCACCCGGACCAGTTCGTGGAGGAGCGCGGTGCCTTCCCAGGCCGCCCGGTCGCCGTGGGTGAGGGCGGCGATGCTGCGGGCGGCGGCCATGGTGGCGGTCCGGCCCTGCGGGGCGAAGTACACGGCGGAGGTTGCCGCCCGCATCAACGAACCGTTGCCTGCGGCTCGTTGGTTCTCCTGGAAGTGGATCGGCGCGGCCAGGTCCCAAGGGTCTCCGCTGGTGAGGACCGCCTCCGTCTGCAGGCCTATGTCCTTGGGGTCCGCTGCCGCCCATCGCTGGAACCTGCGGAAGATGTCCGGGAGTTCGAGGCCGTCGTGATCGAGGAGCGACTCACCGACCAGTACGGCCATCTGCGTGTCGTCCGTGGCCTCGCCCGGCTCCCAGCCCCCGCCTCCGCACATCTCCCCGCCGTGACCGGGGGTGGGGAAACGTGCCGTGAACGCCCCTTCGGGGCCGAACTCGAAGGGGGCGCCGAGGGCGTCGCCCACCGCGGAGCCGAGCACTGCGCCGGTGGCGCGGGAGTCACGGGCGAAGGTCATTGGGGGAGCGTACGGGGGTGCTCGCCCGGCCCGGGAGCGTCCGGGGCGCTTCCCCTGAGGGTGAAGGCGATCACGTTCTCCAGGTCGGTGTCCGGTGTCGCGGTGGGGTGTGTGCCGCTTACGGCGATGCTGGCGTAGCCGTGGAGGGTGGTGAAGAGGGGGACGGCGATGCTTTCGATGGGGCCCTTGCGGACCTCGCCGCGGTGCTGGCCCTCCTCGATGAGGCGGGTGGCCAGTTCGCCCATGTTCCGGGAGGCGGCGACCAGGGCCGCGGAGGCCTCCGGGTCGTGCTTGATCGAGAACATGAGGTCGAGGAGTTCCGCGTTGGCGGTGGCGAAGCCGACGTAGGAGCGGGCGAGGGCGCCGAGGCGGTCGGCGAAGGTCTCGTCCGCCGTCTCCTGTGATGCGGCCAGCGTCTCGCCGAGGCGCTCGAAACCGACCAGGGCCAGCGCGTCGAGGAGCGCCTGCTTGTCCTTGAAGTGGCGGCTCGGCGCGGCGTGGCTGACGCCCAGGTCGCGGGCCAGTTCGCGCAGGGACAGGGCGGCGGGGCCCTTCTCCCTGAGCGTCTCCTCGGCGCGGGTCAGCAGGGCGGCGCGAAGGTCGCCGTGGTGGTAGCGGCGTGTCTGGCGAGTCTGCATGGCCCTCAGTGTAATGGCCATGTGAACGCTGGCTACATTGTTGTCGGCGTCAGCATTGTTGGCATTGGCATCATTGTTGGCAGCAGCAGTATTGTTGGCGTTGACAGCATTGTTGTCGACGCCTACATTCGGGGTCATGGCTACCAAGCAGAAGTGGAACGCAAGCGACATCGTCGACCAGACCGGCCGTACCGCCGTCGTGACCGGCGCCAACAGCGGGCTCGGTATCGCCACCGTCGACGCTCTGGCCCGTGCGGGCGCGCACGTCGTACTCGCCGTACGGGACGTGAAGCGTGGCGAGGCCGCCGCCCGCACCGTCCAGGGCGCCAAGGGCACCGTCGAGGTGCGCCGCCTCGACCTCGCGGACCTCGCCTCGGTGCGGGAGTTCGCCGAGTCCTGGCACGGCGACCTGGACCTGCTGGTCAACAATGCCGGCGTCATGAACATCCCCGAGGCCAGTACCGTGGACGGCTTCGAGATGCAGTTCGGGACGAACCACCTGGGGCACTTCGCCCTGACCAACCTGCTGCTGCCGTACGTCAGGGACCGCGTGGTCACCGTGTCGTCCGGTGCCCACAAGATGCCCGGCAACGTTCAGATGCGCTTCGACAATCTGAACCTGACCGGCGAGTACTCAGCCACGGCCGCCTACAGCCAGTCCAAGCTCGCCAACCTGCTCTTCACCCTGGAGCTGCAGAGCCGGCTGGCCGCCGAGGGATCGTCCGTACGGGCTCTCGCCGCGCACCCCGGCTGGGCCGCCACCCAGCTCCAGAGCCATGACGGAAGCGCCGTGCGGCGCGCCTTCATGGCGGTGGGCAACCGCTTCATCGCTCAGGACAACACGGCCGGCGCCCTGCCCACGCTGTACGCCGCCACGCAGGATCTGCCCGGCGCCAGCTACGTCGGACCGGACGGCTTCGCCGAGATGCGCGGCGGACCGGCGCTCGTCGGCCGGTCGGCCGCGGCCAGCGACCCGGAGTCCGCCGTCCGCCTCTGGGCAGCCTCCGAGGAGCTGACCGGCGTCACCTTCCCCCGGCTGGCCGACCTGGCGGTCAGCGTCTAGTCCCGCGCCGCCTCCGGATGCAGCCGCACCCACCCCGCCCACGCCGAAGTGATCATGTCCTGGACGTCGTACTTCGCCTTCCAGCCCAGTTCCACGGCGATGCGGTCGGCCGAGGCCACCACGCGGGCCGGGTCGCCGGGGCGGCGGGGAGCGGTCACGGGAGGTCGGTCGTAGTGGGTGATCGCGTTGATGTGGTCGATCATCTCGCGGACCGAAACGCCTTCCCCGCGGCCGATGTTGAGAGTCAGGTCCCTGCCCGGGGACGACTGCAGGGCGCGGGCCGCGATCACATGCGCCTCGGCCAGGTCCACCACGTGGATGTAGTCGCGGACGCAGGTCCCGTCGGGGGTCGGGTAGTCGTCGCCGAAGATGCGCGGCGGTGCGTCCTCGGTGAGCTTCTCGAAGACCATGGGGACGAGGTTGAAGACGCCGACGTCCGCGAGTCCGGGCGTCGCCGCTCCCGCCACGTTGAAGTAGCGCAGCGACGCGGTGGACAGGCCGGTGGCGTGGCCCGTCGCACGGACCAGCCACTCACCCGCCAGCTTCGTCTCGCCGTACGGGCTCATCGGCACGCACGGCGTCTCCTCCGTCACCAGGTCCACATCCGGCATGCCGTACACCGCGGCCGACGACGAGAAGACGAAGGACGGGACCGACGCGGCGGTCACCGCCTCCAGCAGTACCCGCAGGCCCTCGACGTTCTCCCGGTAGTAGTGCAGGGGCAGTTCCACCGACTCGCCGACCTGCTTCTTCGCCGCCAGGTGTACGACGCCGGTGACGGAGTGTTCATCGAGCGTGCGGGCCAGGAGTTCGGCGTCCAGGGTCGAGCCGACCACCAGCGGGACACCGGAGGGCACCCGCTCCTCGATCCCGGTGGACAAGTCGTCGTAGACCACGGCCTGTTCGCCCGCGTCGAGCATCGCGCGGACGACGTGCGCCCCGATGTAGCCGGCGCCGCCGGTGATCAGCCAGGTCATGTGCGGCAGTCCCCTCGTGGGTGAGCTGGGTGAGCTGGGTGAGCTGGGTGGGCCCGTGAACCGGTGGTCCCGCCCGTGTCGTTCGGTCGCGTCTCAGTGAATCAGGCGAAGGGGCTCCGGGTTCCGGGCCGGAACGTTCGACTGCGCCGACTCCGTCACGGGTGGTAGGCCCGACCGACACAGCCGTGTGAAGGACAGCGCCGCCGCGGACGCCAGCAGGCCGTTGCGCAGGAGCATCAGCAGGCAGCCCGTCCACGTGCTGTGGACGACCTCCTCGTACATGACGGGGTACACGACGGAGCTGACCGCCGTCGCCGCCACGATCAGCGCCGCCACCGGGCGCTGCGTGGTGTGCCGCGAGGTCAGGCACACGGCGGCCAGGCCGAGCAGCCACACCATGTACTGGGGGCTGATCACCCGGCTGGTCACCGTGAAGAGCAGTACGGCGGCGAGGGCGGCGTCGTACGGAGTCGCCGCCGTCCAGTGCCGTGCGCGCACCCGCCACAGCAGCAACAGCCCGAAGGCGCCGACGGTGAGGGCGAGCGAGACGGCCGCGACGGCGGGGACGTACGGGCCGACGAACTCCATCGCGCCGTACTGGTAGCGCACGCTGCCCGGCCACCCGGCGTGGCGCGCGAAGCCGAGGACCGTGCCGCCGAGCGACTCGATCTGCACACCCCGGCCGCCCTGCTGGCGCAGGAAGCCGAAGGGGTTGCCGAAGGCGGCCGTCAGCAGCGTGAGCATGGCTGCCGCCGTGACCACCGCCGACGTCCAGGCCCCTCGTGTCGTACGGCCCCTCGGTGTGCCGATGAGCACCAGCGCGGGCCAGACCTTCACCAGAGCGCCCAGCGCGGCGAACGCCCCGCACGCGCGCGTAGAGCGCGACAACGTCAACAGGGAGATGACGGCGAAGGCCGTGACCTGCACGTCGTAGCGAACGAGCGGGAGGTGCATGAGGAGGGGAAGCGCCGCCGTCCACAGGGCCGCGCCGCGCAGAGTCCGGCCGGGGCGGGTGCCCGCGCGCGTGAGGGCGATCGTGA
The DNA here is from genome assembly GCF_026343635.1 of Streptomyces sp. NBC_00038. NCBI lineage: Bacteria > Bacillati > Actinomycetota > Actinomycetes > Kitasatosporales > Streptomycetaceae > Streptomyces > Streptomyces sp. NBC_00038. The sequence goes on along the minus strand of NZ_JAPELQ010000001.1, from coordinate 4,252,446 downwards.
TCGCGGCGTCCGTTAGGAGGGTCAGCGTCACGAAGGCGGTGAAGTACGTCAGGGCCGGCAGCAGCGCGGGGGCGAGCAGCACCGGGCCCGCGCCCGGCGGGTACTGCCACAGCCGGTCGTCCGTCGGGAAGGAGCCGTGGGAGAGCACGCCGTACCAGCGGAAGTACAGGTTGCCGACCTCGCGCGAGACCCCGCCGTGGCCGAGCGGGCGGAGGTGGTCGTGGGCGAGCAGCCACAGCATCAGGGCGCGGGTGGCGAGCCAGGCGGCGGCCAGGAGGAGCGGGCGGTGGTGTTTCGTCGAGGTGCTCATCAAGGCCGGATCGTAAGCCGCACGGATGGGGTAAAAGTGTTGATACGCCGTCAATGCCCTTCAAAGGTTGTTTAATCGCACAAGATCTTGCTCATGGTGAGCTCGTGGGCAAGGCGGTCGGAGGTGGGACGCACCGAAGCCGTGGCCGTGCTCATGCCCGTGACCGTCATGCTCGCGATCGGGCTCTGGGGCCTCGACCGCGGCGGCATGTGGCGGGACGAGGCCGTCACCTTCCAGGTCGCGCGGCGCTCGGTTCCGCAGATCTGGCAGCTGCTGCACAGCGTGGACGCGGTGCACGGCCTGTACTACCTCCTCATGCACGTCGTCCTCGCCCCGCACCCCGGCGAGGTCGCCCTCCGGCTCCCGTCGGTCTGCGGGGCCGCCGCGACCGCGGGCCTCGTCGCCGCCCTCGGCGTCCGCCTGTGCCGCCCGCGGGTCGGCCTGTGGGCCGGCCTGCTGTACGCCGTCACGCCCATGACCGGGCACTTCGCGCAGGAGGGCCGGTCGTACGCGCTGGTCGCGGCCGGGGTGGCGGCGGCGACGCTGCTTCTGGTGAGGGCGGCGCGCACGGGAGGCTGGTGGGCGTACGGCGGGACGGTCGCCGTCACCTGCCTGCTGCACGAGTTCGCGGTGCTGGTGCTGCTCGCGCACGCGACGACCCTGGCGCTCGCGCGGGTGCCCCGGCGGATGTGGTGGGGCTGGGGGTGCGCGGCCGGCGCCGCGGTGCTGGTGCTGCTGCCGCTCGCCCTCGTCTCGAAGGGCCAGTCCGCGCAGGTCGCGTGGCTGCCGGTGCCCGGGGTCGGAAGCGCGGACCGCCTGCTGCTGGCCTTCGCGGGCCCGAGGCAGCTGGTTCTCGTGCCGTACCTGGTCCTCGTCGCACTGGCCCTGCGGCTCCCGCTCGCGCGGCGGGGCGAGCTGGCGCTCCGGGCGGTCGCCCTGCCCCTGATGGTCGTCCCGCCCGCGGTGCTGATGACGGTGTCCCGCTTCTGGCCGCTGTACGACGAGCGCTATGTGCTGTACGCCCTCGCCGGGGCGCCGCTGCTGGCCGCGGCCGGGGCGGAACGCCTGGTGGCGATGGTGCCGCGGTTGGCCATCGGCGGCCTCACCGGCGTCCTCGCCATCGCCCTGGCCTTCGTCTGGCAGTTCCCCCTGCTCCGGCAGGACCGCACTCCCGACCGCCGCCCCGACAACCTCGCCGCCGTCTCTGCCGTCGCCGGGCGCGAACTGCGGCCCGGGGACCCGGTGCTGTTCCTGCCCTCGCTCGTACGGCGCTCCGCGCTGGCGTACCCGAACGGCTTCCGCGGGGTGCGGGACATCGCGCTCAGGGAGCCCGGGCCGATGTCCGGAACCCTGTACGGGCAGGAGACGGACCCGGGCGAACTGCGACGGCGCCTCGACCGCCTCGACCGGGTGTGGGTGGTCGCCGAGCCGTTCGCGCTGCGGCCCGCCTGGTATCCGGGGAGCGCCACCGAGCGGCTCAAACTCGCCGTGGTCGGCGAGGAGTTCGTGCCTCGGGAGGAGGTGGCCCGGAAGGGGGTGACGCTTCGGCTGTACGTGCGCAGGAGCGCCCCAGGAGGGGGTGACGCACCGGTTTACGCGCACAGAGGCGCCCCGTAGGGGTGACTCTTCGGCTGAACGCGCACAGAAGCGCCCCGTAAGGGGCGCGGGGAACTGCGCGATCAGCCCCCACCGGCCCGCGGCTTCGAACCGCCCCTTGCGAAGCTCGGGCGCAGCCCGGCGTCTAATCCAGCGCGGCCTCGTCCAGCGCCGCCGTCAGGCGGTCAAGACGCTCCCGAAGCTCACGGATCTCCTCAAAACTCGCCCCCGTCGCCGCAGCGATCCGCCGCGGCACGAGCAGCGCGCGCTCGCGCAGAGCGACGCCCTCCTCGGTGAGCTGAACCCGCACGGAACGCTCGTCGAGGGCGCTGCGCTCACGCCGTACGAGCCCCGCCGTCTCCAGCCGCTTCAGCAGCGGCGACAGCGTCCCGGAGTCGAGCCGGAGATGTTCACCGACCTTCTTCACCGGCAGCTCGCCGTGCTCCCACAGCACCAGCATCACCAGGTACTGCGGGTAGGTGAGCCCGAGGTCCTTGAGGAGCACGCGGTACACGCCGCCGAAGGCGCGCGACGCGGCGTTCAGGGAGAAGCAGATCTGGTTGTCGAGGAGCAGGAAGCCCCCGTCGGGCGTGGCCCCCGGGCTCGGAGTCGCCGGGGTCGGCATGGCGGTCATGGGTCAAGGATAGCCCAAGTCCGCCATTTAGTTGTGCACAATTGAATTGCGTGCTCTAATTGAGTCCGTGAGGCGGCCGGACCGGCCGCTCCGGCAAGACCTTGACTCGAGAGGGACGCTCCCCATGGACGCGATCTACACCGCTGTCGCCACCGCCACCCACGGCCGCGACGGCCGCGCCGTCAGCTCCGACGGCAAGCTCGACCTCCAGCTCGGCATTCCGGTGGAGATGGGCGGCAGTGGCCAGGGGACCAACCCCGAGCAGCTCTTCGCCGCCGGTTACGCCGCCTGTTTCGCCAGCGCCCTCGCCGTCGTCGGCCGCATGGCGAAGGTCGACGTCAGCGAGGCCGCGGTGACCGGCGAGGTCGGCATCGGCAAGCAGGGCGAGGGCTTCGCCCTGAAGGTCACGCTCCGCATAGAGCTGCCCGAGTCCGTGGACGAGGCCACCGGCCGCAAGCTGGTCGAGCAGGCCCACCAGGTCTGCCCCTACTCCAACGCGACCCGCGGCAACATCCCCGTCGACCTCGTCATCGAGTAGTCACCGGACACCTCAGCGCCCGACCCGCGCCAGCACCTCGCCCGTCTCCTCGCTCCACGCCACCACCACCGCCTCCTCGGGCACCCGCTGCGTGCGCGTCAGCAGCAGCCAGTGCACGTGGTAGCGGCGGACCACGGCGGTGCGCCCGGCGCGGGTCGACGACGGGGCGAGGTAGGTGCGGACCGCCGCGAGCCGCCGCTGCCGTTCCCGCTCGTCGAGGGCGGGATCCGGCAGGGCGGGCGCGGCGAGGTCCACGCCGTGGCCCGGGATCAGACGGACCGCGTAGTACCCGTCCGCGATGACCGCCTCGCCGGGTCCGATGTGCCGCGCCGCCCATGCGTACGTCGGCCAGCGCGGCGGCTGTTCGAAGCCGACCGGGTCGAGCGAGCGCGGCACGACCGCCCCGGCCTGCACGGTGAGGAAACCGACGCAGGCCCCCGCGGCCGCCACCGCCCCGAGCCCGCGCCGCCACGCAGGCCAGGGTGGCGGCGCCGCCAGCTCCACCGCGAGCGCGAACTGCGGCGCCACCAGCGTGAGCCCCAGGATCCCGCCGTACACGTAGTGCCCGCTAACCCAGCCGTACGCCACCGCGGCGCACTCCAGCGCGAACATGAGCACGAGCGGATCCCGTCTCGACCTCCGCGCCCGCAGCCACAGCGCGGGCACTCCGGCGAGCGCCAGCCAGAAGTGGCCCGGCATTCCCTCGTACAGCGCGTGCACGCCGTCGTTCCCGGCCGTCGCGAAGACATCGAAGTACGGCCAGCAGTACGCCACCAGCAGTGCCGTCCCGCCCGCCAGCGCCCACCGCCCCACCACGGCCGCCCGCCACCCGCGTTCCCATCCCACGACGAACGCCACCGCGCCGAGCACCGCCGCGACGAACGTGACCGGGTGCACCAGCAGGATCAGCCCGTACAGGGCGCCCAGCCCGGCGTACCCGGAGAAGCTCCCGAGTCCGCTCGGGCCGACGTACCGGATCGCACGGCTGCCCCCGCAACTGCCTCTTCCCGCGCGCGTACCCGTCAACGCCCAGGCCCAGAAGGCCAGTCCGACGGCGAACGTCGAGGGGTCGCCGAGGTTCCCCGTCATGGGCATCAGCCCGAGGAAGCCGCTCCACGAGACGCGCTCGGTGCCCCACAGGAGCGTCATCGCGGCGAGTGCGAGCACGGGCGCCCAGGCCCTGCGCGGTGCCAGGACGCGGACGAAGCGGCCGATGCCGGTCAGCAGGACCAGCAGGTTCAGCGGTCCCGACAGCCGTACGACCTCCCAGCCGCCCAGGCCCGTGAGCCGGGCGAAGGCTCCCTGCGCGACGGCGTACGGCGAGTAGTACGGGCTGCCCGCGCCGGGCAGGTCCGCCGTCGGGTGGAGAGGGTGGAGGAGACTCGCCCTGAGCCGTTCGACGACCGCCGCGTGCTGGCCCGCGTCGCAGCACAGCGGGACGCGCCAGTACGCGAGCGGCATCACCAGCCAGAACAGGCCGCCGAACACCTGGTACGGGGTCGGGCGCCAGGAGGCACCGCCGCGCAGTGCGGTGGCGCCGCGCACGGCCCCTCGCAGGACGAGGTCGGCGCTCACCGGGTGGAGGAACGGGGCTGGGCGGAGGCTTGGGGCATTTGTCGTGTATTCCCGCGCGCGTCGGCCGCCTAAGCGCTCCGCTGGAAGTGCCGGAGGGTGCCGTCGATCGTCTGCGGCACCGTCGTGGCTGGTCGCGCGGTTCCCCGCGCCCGTTCAGGGCGCCGGCGAACCGCAGCGGACTTCATCCGCCCTGCTCAGCGGTCCGTCACCTCATTGGGTGTGCTCGGCGGCTCCGGGAGCGGGCGCCGAGGTGGGCTTTCATCGCCCCGGGCGCCCGGCCGGCCGCCAGGTGACCGGGCGATTGGGTGTGGGCCTGCTGGAGGACATGGGCGTTCCGGTTCAGAGGGTCTCGGAGACGGAGACGGAGACGGAGACGGAGACGGGGACGGGCATGGGCACCGGCCCGGCGGGTCCCGGCACGGTGGCGAGGGGCGCGAGCTGGAGGGCCGCGGCGGCCGACGGGACGGGGTGCCGTTCGGACAGCGGCACGACCGGCGTCCCGCTCTCGCCCAGCACGACCCGGCGTACGACCCGCTCGGCGGCGCGCCCGTCGTCGTACGGGCAGAAGCGCTCCCGGAACGCGGCCCGCAGCTGCGTCGAGCGCGAGCCGCGCCAGTGCCCGGTCGCGAAGATGTCGATCAGCTCGTCCTCGCTGCGCGCGACCGCGCCCGGCGGGAAGGCGCGCAGGTCGAAGTAGGTGCCGCGGGCCGCCTCGTACGCCTCCCAGTCGTCGGCGTGGACGACGATCGGGCGGTCGAGGTTGGCGTAGTCGAACATCAGGGACGAGTAGTCGGTGACCAGCGCGTCCGAGGCGAGACACAGGGACTCGACGCTCGGGTGGTCGGAGACGTCGATCAGGCGGCCGCCCGAGGCGTGCGTGAGAGGGGCGTCGTACGAGTGGTGCGCGCGGGTCAGCACCACGAAGCGCGGGCCGAGTCGGCGCAGGACGCGCTCCAGGTCCAGGGTGTGGCGCTGGGTGCGGCGGTAGTCGCGGTACGTCGGCGCGTACAGGACGGCGACAGTGCCCTCGGGGATGCCGAGCGACTCGCGAAGCCGGGCCACGTCCGCCGAAGTCGCCTGCTGGAACACGTCGTTGCGCGGAAGGCCGTACTCCAGCGTCGTGTACGAGGACGGGAACACGCGCTCCCAGATCAGGGTGGAGTGGCGGTTGGCGGACAGGCAGTAGTCCCAGTCGTCGGCGCCGCGCAACAGCTCGGCGAAGTCGGTGTCGCGGGCCGCCGCCGGGCGGTCCTGGAGGTCGAGGCCCATGTGCTTGAGCGGGGTGCCGTGCTGGGTCTGGACCATGATCTGGCCGGGGCGCTTCACCAGTCCGCCGTCGAAGTCGACGTTGTTCACGAGGTACTTGGAGCGGGCGAGCGCCGTCCAGTACGCGGCCGAACCGGGGCGGACCCTGCGTGTCGAGGTGGGGATCGTGTGGTGGTGCTCGGGGCGGGCGATCCACGTGGTGCGGATGTGCGGCGCGAAGGTGCGGAACGCGGACTCCAGGGCGCCCGGGTTGCAGCCGTGGCCGCGGCCCCGGTGGCTGGAGAAGACGGCACGGTCGGCGCGCAGCGGGAGGCGGCGCTGCACGCGGTAGTGGAGTCGCAGGGCGGCGCCGCGTGCCCGGTGGAGCAGCTTCGAACCGAGCTTCAGGGCCCGCTTGTTGAGGCTCGACGCCAGGGAGAGGAGACGGTAGGTGCGGTGGGTGCCGAGGCGGACCAGGGCGTGCCGCAGGCGGGTGCGGATGCGGACCTTGGCGCCCGGGGTGCGGTAACGGCGGTAGTGGTCACGGGACTTGCGCAGGAAGTCGGCGCGGGAGACACGCGGCAGCCGGCCGCGCTCGACGAACACCGTGGAGACGTGGTCGACCATGCGGCGGAACAGGACCGGCCGCCAGTGGGCCAGCTCCGGGTGCGAGTCGAGATACGCGAAGACACGGTCGTACTGCTCGAAGATGTCGAAGTGCCTGGTGGCCCTTGTGGTGTTCGTGGTGAGGCCGCTGGTCCGGCGTCGGCGGTGGTGGACGCAGACCCGGTCGAGGGTGGCGATCGTCTCCGCGGACATCAGCACCGGATACGTCCAGGGCGTGGCCTCGTGGCAGCCGGTCGGGAAGGTGAAGCCCGCGCGCTCGACGAACTCCCGGCGGTACGCCTTGTTCCACACGACCGGCAGGGCCGTGAGCAGCCCCGGCCGGTCGTCCAGCCGGAAGGGGGCCGGGCCTTCCTCCGTCAGCTGCTGCGCCGACTGGTCGCGGACGGCCTCGCCCGACCAGTACGTGCGCGCGAAGTCATGGACCAGGACGTCCGGTTCGGAGGTCTCCTTCAGGCGGTCGGCGATGGCGCGCAGCGCGTCCGGGGTGAGGGTGTCGTCGCCGTCCAGGAAGATCAGGTAGTCGCCACTCGCCAGTGCGAGGCCCGCGTTGCGGGCGCGGCCCGGGCCCGCGTTCTCCGCCAGGTGGACGGGGCGTACGCGGGCGTCGCGGGCCGCGAACTCGTCGATGAGCGCGCCGCAGGCGTCCGGCGAGCAGTCGTCCACCGCGATCAGTTCGAGGTCAGGGTAGGACTGTCCGAGGACCGATTCGAGGCATTCGTTCAAGTACGCCTGAACCTTGTACGCGGGGACGATGACACTGAACCTGGGCAAGGCACATCCATGGGTCGGCGCGGGCAGACTGCCCGGGAACGGCCGAAGGGGTCACCTGGTTACGCGAGTTGCGGCATCCGGGGGAATTCCGGGTGCCGCAACTCTGTGCGTCCGCCGCCACTTCATCGGTGCGTCTGCCGCTACTTCACCGCGCCCGCCATCACCCCGGACACGAACTGCCGCTGGAACGCGAAGAACACGGCCAGCGGGATCACCATCGAGATGAAGGCGCCGGGCGCCAGGATCTCGATGTTGCTGCCGAACTGCCGCACCTGCTGCTGCAGGGCCACCGTCAGCGGCTGCGAGTTCGAGTCCGAGAACACCAGGGCGACCAGCATGTCGTTCCACACCCACAGGAACTGGAAGATCCCCAGGGACGCGATCGCGGGCGCGCCCAGCGGAAGGACGACGGTCGCGAAGAGCCGCGCCTCTCCCGCGCCGTCCAGACGTGCCGCCTCCAGGAGTTCACGCGGGATCTCCGCGAAGAAGTTGCGCAGGAGGAAGATCGCGAAGGGGAGTCCGAAGCCCACATGGAAGAGGACGACACCGATGATGTCGCCGAAGATCCCGATCTTCCCGAAGAGGTTGGAGAGCGGGATCAGCGCCACCTGCACGGGTACGACGAGCAGCGCCACCACCGCCATGAACCACCAGTCGCGGCCCTTGAAATCCATCCACGCGAAGGCGTACCCGGCCATCGCGCCGATGATGACGACCAGCAGGGTCGCCGGGACCGTGATCCAGATGGTGTTGAACAGGGCGCTGGTGACGTCGTCGTTCTCCAGGAGCGACTGGTAGCTGTTGGTGGTCAGCTGGGCGGGGGCCGAGAAGACCTTCCACCAGCCCGACGCGGCGATGTCGGTCGGGTCGCGGAACGACGAGACCAGCAGGCCGAAGGCGGGCACCAGCCAGAACAGCGCGACCAGGAACAGGAAGACGCGCAGCGCGCCGCCAGCCGCGCCGCTCGCCACCCGGGCGGCGAGGGAGCGCTTGGCGCGTACGGACGTGTCGAGTGCGGTCACCGCTGGCGCTCCTTCCTGAGACGGCGGAGATTGACGTACATCATCGGCAGCACGAGCAGCAGCAGGATGACGCCGATCGCGCTGCCCACGCCGTAGTTGCCGCCGCCGCCGAAGGAGGACTGGAACAGCTGCAGGGCAAGGACGTTGGCGTCGTCCTGACTGGGCTGCGGCGCGATGATGTAGATCAGGTCGAAGATCTTCATCACGTTGATCATCAGCGTGACCAGGACGACGATCAGGACCGGTGCGAGGAGGGGAACGGTGACCCGTCTGAACACCTGCCACTCGTTCGCGCCGTCGACTCTTGCCGCTTCGAGGAGGTTGCGGTCGACCCCGGCGAGACCCGCGGCGATCAGGACCATCGCGAAGCCCGCCCACATCCAGACGTAGCTGCCGATGATGGCCGGTGTCACGAGGGTCGGGCCCAGCCAGTCGATGCCGTTGTATGGCGCTGCGAAGTTCGAGCCGGGTAGGCGGATTTGGGCTCCGTCGGCCGCTGCGGGGAGGGTGAAGGTGCCGTCGGCGCCGCTGGTGGCGGAGGCGACTGTCTTCCCGTCCTTCACGGCCTCGACCTTCACGCCCTTCAGCGCCTTCTCGCCCGGGTCGATCCTGCCCTTCTCGCCGCCTCCGCCGAGCTTGAAGTCCAGCCAGACGGTGCCGGTGATGCCCTCGCCGGTCGCTGTTTTCGCGTCCTCGGGGGTGCCGGGGAGCTTGTTCGGTGCGATGCCGACCAGCGGCAGCAGGGCCGGCGAGCCCGCCTGGAGGGTTCCCGTGCTTGTGAAGGAACCGCCGCCGGACGCCTTCAGGTCGCTCACCTGGGCGTTCGGCCTCGCCTTCGGATAGACGGAGGAGTCGACGAACGCGTCGTGCACGGACGTCACGATCGCGTTGGCCACGCCCTGCTCCGGGTCCTGCTCGTACACCAGCCGGAAGATGATGCCCGCGGCCAGCATCGAGATCGCCATCGGCATGAAGATGATCAGCTTGAAGGCCGTACCCCAGCGGACCCGTTCGGTCAGCACGGCGAAGATCAGGCCGAGCACCGTGACCAGTGCCGGGGCGACGGCGACCCAGATCGCGGTGTTCTTCACTGCGGTCAGTGTCGAGTCGGTGGTGAAGATGTCGATGTAGTTGTCCAGGCCTACGAAGCCCGAACCGGCGGCGTCGTAGAGGCTGCGCCAGACCGAGTACCCGATCGGGTAGACCACGAGCGAACCGAGCAGGACGAGGGCGGGCAGCAGAAACAGCACCGCCACCCACAGCCTCGTACCGGTCACGCTCTTGCGCGTTCTTCCGACGGAGGGCACCGGCAGATCGCCGGTGCCGCCCGCCTTCGCTGTCGAAGACGACATCCCGCGCGCCGTCAGCTGCTCTTGTACGCCTTGGCGGCGTCGGCCTCGAGTTTGCTCTGGGCGCCCGCCACGTCCGATGGGTTCTTCAGGAAGTCCTGCAGGTCCTTCCACTCGCCGACACCCTGCGTGCCACCGAAGGCCGCCGGGGCCTGGTCGGACATGTCGAAGCGGAAGTCGTCACCCGCGGCGAGCAGGGCCTTGGCGATGTCCCGGGTGACATCGTCCTTGTAACTGGCCTGGTCCATCTCCTTGTTGGGGGAGAGGAAGCCGCCCTGTGCCGCCCAGATCTCGGCCGCGTCCGTCGAGGCGAGGAAGGTCATCAGCGCCTGGGCGCCCGCTCCGTCCTTCAGCGCCACGGCGACGTCGCCGCCACTGACCACCGGGGCCTGGTCGCCGACCGCCGGGAACGGGAAGACCTTCGCGTCCGTGCCGACCTTCGCCTTCGTGTCCGCGTTGATGTTCGCCGTCACGAAGTCGCCCTCGAAGACCATCCCCGCCGGGGTGTCACCCGAGAACGTCTGCGTCACCGACTTCGGGAACTCCGTCTGCAGCGCGCCCGAGCGGCCGCCCGCGATCAGGTCGTCCTTGCCCCACAGCTCGGCGAGCGTGGTGAGCGCGGCCTTGACGGAGGGGTCCGTCCACTTGATCTCGTGGGCGGCCAGCTGGTCGTACTTCTCCGGGCCCGCCTGGGAGAGGTACACGTTCTCGAACCAGTCGGTGAGGGTCCAGCCGTCGGCTCCGCCGATGGAGACGGCGGGGGAGCCGGCGTCGGAGAGTGTCTGCGCGGTGGCGATGAAATCCTTCCAGGTGGTGGGGGTTTCGGTGATGCCGGCCGCTTCGAAGGCCGCGGTGTTGTACCAGACCAGGGACTTGTTGGCGGCCTTCACGTAGATGCCGTACTGCTTGCCCTCGTACGCGCCCAGGTCCTTCCAGCCCGCTGAGAAGTTCTTGTCCAGTTGGGCCTGGGCGTCCGTGCCGATGTCCTTCAGCCAGCCCTTGTCGGCGAACTGGTGCAGGACGCCGACCTGGGGGAGGAACGCGACGTCCGGGGGCTTGCCGCCCTCGATCTTGGTACCGAGGAATGTGGAGGTGTTGTTGCCGGTCGGCACGAAGTTGACCGTGGCGCCGGTGCGCTTCTCGAACTCGTCGAGGACCTTGGTGAAGTTGGCCTGCTCCGGGCCGGTCCAGACCGCCGCGACTTCGAGGGTCTGCCCGTCCAGCTTGGGGAGTTTCACGGTGCTTTCTGCCGGGCTGCTGCTGTCCGTGCCGCCCGTGTTGTCGTCGCTGTCGCCGCCGCATGCGGTGAGTGTGAGGGCGCCTGCGATGACCGCGGCCGCGGTGGCTTGTGCGGCTCTGCGTGACCTGTGGTGTGTCGAGCTCATGGGCGACCTGCGTGTACGAATCCTGCTGCGCATCTTTGCCCCGTTCATCGTTCCTCGTCGAACGTCCGGCGCTGTCCCGTGCGGTCTGGTCTACGCCCGTGTCTGCGAGGGCGGCAAGAGCGCCGACGCTGTCAAGGTAGCGATCGTGACCGCGTCGTGACGTGTTCTGGCGGGGGCGCCTTGTGCCGGGTGGTGGGTCGGGGGCGTGCCGGTACGTCCGCCCGTCGCCGCCGGATCAGACGTTGGGCGAGGAGGGGAGCGTCCGGTGACGCGGGCGTACGCGACGGGCTTTGGACGTACCGGCACGCCCCCTTGCGCCGGTGGAGTGGCTGCGGGCCGTCTCGGCTTGCGGCGGCTGCGGTGCTTCCCTTACGGGTCCCGGCCGGTGGGTCTTCGACGGGTTCGGTGCCGGGTCGATCCCCCGCCCACCAGTGGGCGCACCATCCAGCCCGTCCGCCGTCCGAGGACGGGGCGATGCCTTCCCGATCCCCACCCGACCATGGTGGCCGCATCCTTCAGCCTCAGGGAGGCATATCCGGCCCGTCCGCCGTCTGAGGACGAGGTGATGCCGTCCCGATCCCCACCCACCCGTGGGGGCTCCGCTCTTCGGCCCGGGTAGGCACCATCAGCCCGTCCGGCGTTTGAGGACGAGCCCTTTGGGCGATTGGGGGTCTGGGGGCGGAGCCCCCAGGTACGGGTTGGGTAGGGGCGGAGGGGGCGAAAGGAAATGGCGTTGGCACCGGTGCCGGGGGGTTAGAGGAGGGAGGGGACCTCGGTGGCGGATACGGAGCGGGCGGCTCGTTCCAGGGCGCTGGCCAGGAGGGCCAGGTCTGTGGGGCCGTTGCCGAGTTCTCGGACGGGGCGGCGGGCCGGGGGGTCGCCCATGCGGTGCCACTCCAGGGGGACGACCGTGGGGCGGAGGGTGGCTGTGCGGGGGATACGGCCCGTGACCCGCCCGGCCTGGAAGGGCGTGACCCGTCCGTCGGGGGCGAGTAGGTGACCCCGCCCGGGAGAGGGTTCGTCCGGCCCCTGTGTCGGCGACACCGCGTCCAGCGTGACCCGGATCGCCGCGGCACGGGCGAGTTCGGAATCCGCGGTACGCCCCTCCACCCCGGCGGCCGCCACGAGATGCACCCCGAGCCGCTCCCCTTCACGGGCAACCGCCTCCAGCGCCCGTACGACCGACCCGGCCGAAGGCCGCCCCAGCGACCCCAGCGCGGGGGAGAGCAGCGCGTCCAGATCGTCGACGACCACGACGAGCCGGGCGAGCGGCGGCCCCGGCTCCGTACGCTCCCGCGCGGCTGCCGGCCGCAGCCGCAACGTCGAACTGGGCGGCGCATCGAGATCCCCCGCGCCGGAGGACCCTCCACCCGCCGACCGCTGCGTGACCATCCGCCCCGACACCTCGCGCCGGGTGTGCCACTCCGTGAAGTCGAGCCGGCCGAGCAACTCCGACCGCCGCTTCAGTTCGGCGCTCAGGGACTGGGCGAACTCCCGCATCCGTACGGGGTCGTTGGCGGCCAGGTGCGTGGTGACATGAGGGAGGTCCGTACAGACGCGCAGCCCCTCGCCATTGCCCCCGGTGCCGTCCCGGCCGTCTATCAGGACGATCCCCAGCCGGTCCGGGCGCTCCGCGGCGGCGAGGGACGCGGCGATGGAGCGCAGCAGTTCCGTACGGCCGCTGCCCGACGGGCCCTCGATCAGCAGATGCGGGCCCTCGGCCGCTAGGTCCACGCAGACCGGCCCACGCGGCCCGGCACCGAGCACGGCCCAGCCGCGCCCGCCCAGCGCCTCCGCGTCGTCGCCCGCGTCCGCCCAACGTGCCATCAGCGACGCCGGGGTGGCCCGCGCCAGCCCCAACTCGTCAAGGAGCCGCGCCACATGAGGCAACGGCACGGACACCCGCGTATGCCGCTCCCCTTGCGCACCATCCGTACGCAAAGGAGCCAACGCCCGCGCGAAACGCTCCGCCCACGCCACCGACACCGCGTCGACCGCGGCGACGGTGCCACGGCCCACGGGGCCACGGGGCATGTGTCCGGGGGAGTGGGTGTGGTGAGGGGGGTGAGAAGAATTGAGGTGTGCGGGGGTGGGGCGGAAGGATCCGGCGTGCGTGGATGTGGATTCGGCGGGCGCCGAGTTGCCGTGCGTGGGTGCGTGTGGGGATCCGTCGTTGTTGCGGACGGTGCGTGCCGAGCCGTCTTGGGACGGTTCGCCGCGTGTGGGCCCGCTGTTCGTGGATCCGGGACGGGTCGACTCGGAGTGCCCGGCAGCGGAGTGCGTGGCCTCAGGGCCTTCAGGGGCGCCCTGCGCCACCCGCAGCAACCGCAGCGCCGTGGCCACATCCCCGCTGAGCAGCGCGACCGCCCCGCACTCGCGGAACGCCGGTGACGTCTCGCACGCCGCCTCGTACGTGTCCCTCACAGGGGACGCGGGTGATGCCGATGCCGTCTCGGCGAGGCAGATGACATGGATGCCGGCCCGTGAACCCTCGTGTGCCAGCCGTGCCACGGACTCGCGTACGTCGGCTCCGCCGGGGTCGCCGTCCACGACGACGACCGTGTACGGCCCGTCGAAGGCGCCGTCCGCGGGGTCTTCGGCCCGGGCCCACGAGGGCCGTCGGGCTCCGCCGCGGCCTTCGCCTTCACGGGGAGCGCCCGGCGTCTGCGGGTGGTCCTCCAGTCGGCGGAGGAGTTCCTCGGTGCGGGCCGTGGCCTGTTCGCGGTCGTACGCGACAAGGAGGCGGCAGTCCTGGCCGTGGGTGGGGCGCAGGTGGGGGAGCCAGCCGAGCCAGGACCACTCGGCGGTGCGTTCCTCCACCGTGCGGGAACGGTCCGTGCTGATCAGGACGATCTCCAGCGCGTCGGGCGAGTGCAGCGCGGCGAGCTGCGCCACGACCGCGCGGGCCAGCCCCGTGAGGCGTTCCCGCGGTCCGGCGAGGCCCAGTGCGCCGGCCTCGCGCAGGTCGGCGGTGACCGGCACGGCGGGCAGCAGGCCGGAACCGTCGGGTGCCGCCCGGTCCGCCGTACCCAGTCGTACCGTCAGTGCCTCCGGGTGCCCCGGGCCGCGTTCCCACAGCCTCGGTCCCGGACCCAGCGCGGTGAGCAGCAGGGCCGCGGGGTCGGGCCAGCTCTCCGGTGACCGCGTCACCGGTGGGGGGTCCTCCTCCGCGGCGGCTTCCCCGTCGTCGTACGGGTCCTGCCCGGCTCCCTGCGGCTCCGCGCGCCCGCCGGTCAGGCGCCGGGCCCATGCGCCGAGTCCGCTCCGTTTGCGTACGCCCGACGGCACGTCCGTACCCCGAGGAGGGGTGCCCTTTCGTGTGCCCGTGGCAGAAGCGCTCGTGGCAGAAGCGCCTGACGTGGAAGTGCCTGTGCTGGAAGTGCCTGTGCTGGAAGTGCCTGTGCTGGAAGTGCCTGTGGTGGAAGCGTCGTCGGCAGCGGTCGGGTCGCCTGGGGCGCTGCCGGTGTCGCGGGGGGCCGCGGTCGCACTGGAGGGTCTGGAGGGTCCCCTGGTCTCGATCCGGGGCGCGCCGCCCTGTTCCGGTACGACCGGACCGTGGTCCTGTGCCGCCGGGACGCCGCCCGCGGCACCCCACTCGGCCGATCCGTAGCCGTGATGTGTGTCTCCCTCGGGCGGGAGCGCGCTGTCTCCGGCCGCCCCGGTGGCCGAGGTCGACGTCCGGGCCTGGGAGGCTCCGCCCACGCGCGCGTGGGGCACGTTCGCCGTCGGTGCGGGGCGGGTGCGTTCGGCGCCGTCGGCGTGAGCGCTGGCATCCCGCGTATCGCCGTGGACCGTCACCCGGACGTGCCCCTCGCCGTCCGGTGTCGTCCCCACGGACCCCGTGACCCCGGGCGGAGCCAGCCTCAGGGCCGACTCGCCGACGCGCAGGAGCGCCCCCGGGGCGAAGCGGACCGGGCGGGTGCCCACACGGGTGCCGTTGAGCGTCGTGCCGTTCGTGGAGCCGAGGTCGGCGACCGAGACGCGGCCCTCGGGGGTGACCGTGACCGCGCAGTGCAGGCGGGAGACGTCGGGGTCGTCCAGCGGTACGTCCGCGTCGGCGGAGCGGCCGATGCGGATCTGGCCGCCGTGCAGCAGGTGGACGCCGCCCGCGTCGGGGCCCGCGATCACCTGGAGCTGGGCGGCGACCTCGTCCACGTCGGGACCGGGCTCCGCGGGGGAACCCAGGGACAGCACGGCGCCGTCCGTCAGCGGTGGCTCGCCCACGGTGCAGCGCTGGGCGTCGAGGCGCTCGGCGCCCGCGTACAGCACGACCTGGCTGTCACTCCCCCCGACCGCCGAGGCAAGTGCCGAGGCCACCGCTGCCAGCGCCGTCCCGGCGGGGGCGGTGACGAGCACATCGCAGACCGCGGCTCGCCCCCGCGGCTCCGAGGGCGGGCCCAGCGGGTCTACGACGGTCAGCCGGATCTGCATCGCCGTCAGCGGTCCCTTCCGCGCGTGTGTCCGCGACGAGGAGAGGCTGCGCTGGTGTCCCCCCACCGCAGATTCCCCCACCGCACACGGGCACGTCGGCCAGTACTGGAGGCATCCTCGCACCTGCCACTGACAACACGCCCGCCACCCACCCTCAAGTGATCTTGATTGGTCGGCTCTGCCCGTAAAAGTTCCTGACCAGTGCCCTACCCGTGCCGGAGCGGTGCCCGCTTGAGATCGGTCACGTTCGCGTCTCGGCAACCAACCGACCGGACCGAGCGTCTTTCCATCGAACATGTACGGCAACTGGTACGTAAGCGACTATGAGGCGCACGGGATGCGGGGGGCAGCACAGCAGGACGACAGCCCAGTGCTATGTACCTCGGCACTACAGTGGGTCGGAATGAGCAGGCGAGCAGCAAGCAGCAGGGAGCCATGACGTGCGGCCGGTAGGGAGCAAGTACCTCCTTGAGGAGCCGTTGGGGCGCGGCGCCACAGGCACCGTGTGGCGCGCCCGCCAGCGGGAGACGGCAGGCGCCGAGGCGGCCGTCCAGGGCCAGCCCGGCGAGACCGTGGCGATCAAGGTCCTCAAGGAAGAGCTCGCCAGCGACCCCGACATCGTGATGCGGTTCCTGCGGGAGCGCTCCGTGCTGCTCCGGCTGACCCACCCGAACATCGTGCGCGTACGCGATCTCGTCGTCGAAGGTGATCTGCTCGCGCTGGTCATGGACCTGATCGACGGTCCCGACCTGCACCGCTACCTCCGCGAGAACGGGCCCCTCAGCCCTGTCGCCGCCGCCCTCCTGACCGCCCAGGTCGCCGACGCGCTCGCCGCCAGCCACGCCGACGGCGTCGTCCACCGCGACCTGAAGCCGGCGAACGTCCTGCTCATGCAGCAGGGCGGCCAGATGCACCCGATGCTGACGGACTTCGGCATCGCCCGGCTCGCGGACTCCCCGGGGCTGACCCGGACCCACGAGTTCGTCGGCACGCCCGCGTATGTCGCGCCCGAGTCCGCGGAGGGGCGTCCGCAGACGTCCGCCGTCGACATCTACGGGGCCGGCATCCTGATGTACGAGCTGGTCACCGGGCGTCCGCCGTTCGGCGGCGGGTCCGCGCTCGAAGTGCTGCACCAGCACCTGAGCGCCGAGCCGCGCCGCCCGTCCACCGTCCCGGATCCCCTGTGGACCGTCATCGAGCGCTGCCTGCGCAAGAACCCGGACGAGCGGCCCAGCGCCGAGAACCTCGCGCGCGGACTGCGTACGGTCGCCGCCGGCGTCGGTGTGCACGCGAGCTCCGCGCAGATCATGGCCGCGGAGGGGGTGGGTGCGATGCTCGCCCCCGACCTGTCCCCGGCGACCGTCCCCGGCATGCCCGGTGCCGCCGACCCCACCCAGGTGCTGCCGCAGGGCGCGGGCGCGTATGACCCGAACGCCGCGACCAGCTACCTCCCGCACACCGGTGCCGCCGACCCCACCGCCGTACTCCCCAATCGTGGCGCCGCCGACCCGACCGCCGTCATGCCTCCCGTGCCGCAGAACCAGCCGGGCGGGCAGGGCGGCCCCGAGGACCCGCACCCCTGGCAGAACCAGCTGCGGGCGGCCCGCGACCGCAACGAGGCGACGCAGGTCCAGTACCTCGACCCGAACGAGGACCCGCTGCGCCGCCGCCCCCAGCGGCAGGTCGCACGGCCCCAGCAGCGCCCGCAGCAGCAGCGCCCGCCGCAGGGACAGCAGCCGCCGCCCGGATACGGATATCCGCAGCAGCAACAGCCGCAGCAGTACGCGCCTCAGCACCAGCAGCCACAGCGTCAGCAGCCTCAGCCGCAGCACCAGCAGCCTCAGCGGTACGCGCCCGCGCCGCAGCAGCCTCAGCAGCCCGCGCCGCGTGAACCGCGCGAGCCCCGGCAGCGCAGTGCCAACCCGATGAAGATTCCCGGGCTCGGCTGCCTCAAGGGGTGCCTGTTCACCGTCGTCATCCTCTTTGTCGCCGCTTGGCTGATCTGGGAGTTGAGTCCCCTTCAGGAATGGGTTGGCAGCACGAGGAGTTTCTGGGGCCAGCTGACTGAGATGTACGACACGGTCTCCGGGTGGGTCGCGGACCTCGGCGGAGGTTCCAGTGGGACTTCCGGGCAGTAATCCGGGACTTCTGGGGACCGAGTCTGGGGATTTGTCGACACCTGGCGGGTGATTTCCCGCTCAGGAGTGAAGGTTGGCTCTTCGGACGCGTACTTTTAGCGACAACACGCGTCTGTAGGAGCAGCCTTGGCACGGAAGATCGGCAGCCGGTACACCGCAAACCAGATTCTGGGGCGGGGCAGCGCCGGCACGGTGTGGCTGGGTGAGGGGCCCGACGGGCCCGTCGCCGTCAAGCTGCTGCGCGAGGACCTCGCGTCCGACCAGGAGCTCGTGGGGCGGTTCGTGCAGGAGCGCACGGCGCTGCTCGGGCTCGATCATCCGCACGTCGTCGCCGTACGCGACCTCGTCGTCGACGGCAACGACCTCGCGCTCGTCATGGATCTCGTCCGCGGCACCGATCTGCGCACCCGGCTCGACCGGGAGCGGCGGCTCGCCCCCGAGGCCGCGGTCGCGATCGTGGCCGATGTCGCGGACGGGCTGGCGGCGGCGCACGCCGCGGGGGTCGTCCACCGGGACGTGAAACCGGAGAACGTGCTGCTCGACATGCAGGGGCCGCTCGGCCCCGGCGGCTCGCACCCCGCGCTCCTCACCGACTTCGGTGTGGCCAAGCTCATCGACTCGCCCCGGCGGACCCGGGCGACGAAGATCATCGGCACGCCGGACTATCTCGCGCCCGAGATCATCGAGGGGCTGCCGCCCCGGGCCGCCGTCGACATCTACGCCCTCGCGACCGTCCTGTACGAACTCCTCGCCGGATTCACGCCCTTCGGCGGCGGACACCCCGGGGCGGTGCTGCGGCGGCATGTGACCGAGACGGTCGTTCCGCTGCCCGGGATCCCTGACGAGCTGTGGCAGCTGCTCGTGCAGTGTCTGGCGAAGGCGCCGGCGTCGCGGCTGCGGGCGTCCGAGCTGGGGGCGCGGTTGCGGGAGCAGCTGCCTCTGCTGGCCGGGATGCCGCCGCTGGACGTGGATTCGCCGGACGCGGAGTCCGAGGACGAGGGGTACGAGGAGGCTGCCGAGCCGTCTGCTCCGCGGGCTCCGGCGGCGGCTCGGCGGGGGGCTGTGCCGCTCGTGCCGGGGGGTGTGTCCGACTCGAACCGGGACACCCATACGTCGATGCGGGTGCCGGGGCCGGACGAGCTGGCGGGTGGGGCGCGGGGGACGGCTCGCGTTCCGCGGGCCGCGGGGGCGCCGCGGCCCGGGTCCGCGCGGCATCGTGCCTCCGCCCGGAGGCGGCGGATCACTCTCGGGGCGGCGGCTGTCGCCCTCGTCGCCGCGGTGGGCGTCGGGACGTGGCTCGCCACCTCGGGTGACGACGCGGGGGCGACGCCCCAGGACACGAAGAACTCGGCGCCGGCGTCTCCGTGAGCTTGGTTTTTCTCGCCCCCTCCGCCCCTTCCCGTCCCTTGTTCCTGGGGGCTGCCGCCCCCAGACCCCCGCATCGCGCTGACGCGCTCGTCCTCAAACGCCGGACGGGCTGAAAGATCTCCAGCTCCGGCCGGGTAAGGGTTCAGCCCCTCCGGCGTTTGAGGAGCGGGGTCTGGGGCGGAGCCCCAGGAAGCAAGGGACGGGCAGGGGCGGAGGGGGCGAAAAACCACCCCCCAGCCCCGCCCCGGACCGAGCGGCCGGCCCCGGTTGTCGTAGCCGTTACGCTGGAGGCGTGGCAGTCGTCGATGTATCCGAAGAGCTCAAGTCCCTCTCCTCGACCATGGAGTCGATCGAGGCCGTCCTGGACCTCGACAAGATGAGGGCAGATGTCGCCGTGCTCGAGGAGCAGGCGGCCGCGCCGTCCCTGTGGGACGACCCGGACGAGGCGCAGAAGATCACCAGCAAGCTGAGCCACCTCCAGGCGGAGGTCAGGAAGGCCGAGGCGCTGCGCGGGCGTATCGACGATCTGAGTGTGCTCTTCGAGATGGCCGAGGAGGAGGACGACCCGGACACCCGCGCCGAGGCCGAGACCGAGCTCACGGCCGTCAAGAAGGCGCTGGACGAGATGGAAGTCCGGACCCTGCTCTCCGGCGAGTACGACTCCCGCGAGGCCGTCGTCACCATCCGCGCCGAGGCCGGCGGCGTCGACGCCTCCGACTTCGCCGAGAAGCTCCAGCGCATGTACCTGCGCTGGGCCGAGCGCCACGGCTACAAGACGGAGCTCTACGAGACCTCGTACGCGGAAGAGGCCGGCATCAAGTCGACCACCTTCGCCGTCCACGTCCCGTACGCCTACGGAACGCTCTCCGTCGAGCAGGGGACCCACCGGCTCGTCCGGATCTCCCCCTTCGACAATCAGGGCCGCCGCCAGACGTCGTTCGCCGGTGTCGAGATCCTGCCCGTCGTCGAGCAGACCGACCACATCGAGATCGACGAGTCCGAGCTGCGCGTGGACGTGTACCGCTCGTCAGGACCGGGCGGCCAGGGCGTCAACACGACCGACTCCGCGGTCCGCCTGACCCACCTCCCCACCGGCATCGTGGTGTCCTGCCAGAACGAGCGCTCCCAGATCCAGAACAAGGCCAGCGCCATGAACGTGCTCCAGGCCAAGCTCCTTGAGCGGCGCCGCCAGGAGGAGCAGGCCAGGATGGACGCCCTCAAGGGCGACGGCGGCAACTCCTGGGGAAACCAGATGCGTTCGTACGTCCTGCACCCCTACCAGATGGTCAAGGACCTGCGCACCGAGTTCGAAGTCGGTAACCCCGAGGGCGTGTTCAACGGCGAGATCGACGGCTTCCTCGAGGCCGGAATTCGCTGGCGCAAGCAGCAGGAGAAGTAAGCGGGTTCATTAACGCCGCTTTGTCGACAAGGCAACTGCCGTCACGTGGACGGCAGTTGCCTTTTGTGTGTGGGATGTCTGGGTTTTACATCACAGTCACATGACTCACGGCAGGCAAATGATGTTGATCCGGACATCGCTCGCGCAACGACCTTGACGTTGCTTTGAAAAGTGGGGATGGTAACGCGTGGCATGCGTATCTCTGGGGCGCATGTGAACCGGGGGGCTTGAGCGAAGCCACCTGTGACGCCGTGGCCCCGGGCGCTGTTCCATTGACGAATTAGCTACTGGGGGTAGCAGCCGAATGACGAAGAAGACGCGGATCCGTGTGGCACGGATAGCCGCTGGTGCCGTGATCGCCGCCGGTGCCTCGCTGACCGCAGCCGGAGCCGCTTCGGCCCTGGACGTCGACGTTGTAGCAGGACCGCTCAGCGTCAGCGTTGACACTGGCACCAGTGACGACGACGGCACCGACGACGACTGCCCGATCGGTGTCTGCACCGACGGCGGCACGACCGGTGACACGACGACCGGCGGTACGACCGGCGACACGACCACTGGTGGCACCACTGGTGACACGACCGGCGGCACCACGGGTGACACGACGACCGGTGGCACGACTGGTGACACGACCACTGGTGGTACGACCGGTGACACGACCACCGGCGGTACGACCGGCGACACGACGACCGGTGGCACCACTGGTGACACGACCGGCGGCACCACGGGTGACACGACGACCGGTGGTACGACCGGTGACACGACCACCGGCGGTACGACCGGCGACACGACCACTGGTGGCACCACTGGTGACACGACCGGCGGCACCACGGGTGACACGACGACCGGTGGCACGACCGGTGGTGACGACTCGACCGGCGGTACGACCGGTGGCACCGACCCCGACGGTGGCAACACCCCGGTCGAGCAGGGCGAGGGTTCCTCGTCCCTGACCGACACCGGCACGGACACCTCGGCCCAGGGCTCGGGTGGCGAGCTGGCCGAGACGGGTGCCGCCGAGACCGGCTTCCTGCTGATCGGCGCCGCCACGATGATCGCCGGCGGTATCGGCTTCCGTCTGCTGCCGCGCCTCATGGGCGGCCGCGGCGGTGCCGTCGCCTGACGCACACGCGCGTAGGAAGGGCCCGGAGCGTCACGCTCCGGGCCCTTCTCATGTCGGCTCTCGTGTCCGGCTCCCGTGTCGGCGGGCGCTCCGGGCCCCTTTCAGGCCGGGGGCGCGGTGGCCGCCGTAACGCCGGAAGCCGCGGGTCTCACACCGTCTGGTGGGCCACCAGTGCCAGTGCCGCGATCAGCACGGCCAGCAGTGAGATCAGTGCCATGGGGTTCATGCCCGCGAAGGGGCTCTCCTGCTGAAGCCGCTCCCGGTTGGCCCGGCAGACGCGGCAGCGCCCTTCGCTCACGGGTGCCGCGCAGTTCGCGCACACCAGTCGGTCGTACGTCATGCGCTTGCCCTCCTTGCGCCGGCTCTCCGCGTACATAACGCTGCGGGGAACGCAACCGTTCCCCCTCCACTGTGCCAGGTTCCGCGGATTTCGGCGCGGTTCGCCTTATCCTGCCCCGGCGCTCCGCTGGTTAGGCCGTGAAAAGAACGCTTCCGGAGGGGTGGCTGGGCTTCGTCCCGCGGCTGCGGCCCGGATGTGGTTGCTCGCGCAGTTCCCCGCGCCCCTATGGGGCGCCTCCTGCGAGGCGCCTCGCAGGAGGCGCCCCGGTACCAAAGAGACGTACAAAAACGCACAAGCCACACGCAACCCCGACCGGCGACTGCGCTGGCACACCCGGTTCGCGTATGGTCACGCACACCTACCCCCGGCGACCCGTGGTGCATCCGTGATCCGATTCGACAATGTCTCCAAGGTCTACCCCAAGCAGACCCGCCCTGCTCTCAGGGATGTCTCCCTTGAGGTGGAGCGCGGAGAGTTCGTGTTCCTCGTGGGGTCCTCCGGCTCCGGAAAGTCCACCTTCCTGCGGCTGATCCTCCGCGAGGAGCGGACCAGCCACGGCCAGGTGCACGTCCTGGGCAAAGACCTCGCGCGTCTCTCCAACTGGAAGGTGCCGCAGATGCGCCGCCAGCTGGGGACCGTGTTCCAGGACTTCCGGCTGCTGCCGAACAAGACGGTCGCGGAGAACGTCGCCTTCGCGCAGGAGGTCATCGGCAAGTCGCGCGGCGAGATCCGCAAGTCCGTGCCCCAGGTGCTCGACCTCGTCGGGCTCGGCGGCAAGGAGGAGCGGATGCCGGGCGAGCTGTCCGGTGGTGAGCAGCAGCGCGTCGCGATCGCGAGAGCGTTCGTGAACCGGCCCAAGCTGCTCATCGCCGACGAGCCGACCGGAAACCTCGACCCGCAGACCTCCGTCGGCATCATGAAGCTGCTCGACCGCATCAACCGGACGGGCACGACCGTGCTGATGGCGACGCACGACCAGAACATCGTGGACCAGATGCGCAAGCGCGTCATCGAGCTGGAGCAGGGCCGTCTCGTCCGCGACCAGGCGCGTGGCGTCTACGGCTACCAGCACTGACCGCGACTCTCCCGCACCTGTCCATGGAAAGGCCTGAGTAGACGCCATGCGCGCCCAGTTCGTCTTGTCGGAGATCGGAGTCGGTCTCCGCCGAAACCTGACCATGACCTTCGCGGTCGTCGTGTCGGTCGCCCTCTCGCTCGCCCTGTTCGGCGGCTCGCTCCTGATGAGCGATCAGGTGAGCACCATGAAGGGCTACTGGTACGACAAGGTCAACGTCTCGATCTTCCTCTGCAACAAGAGCGACGCGGAGTCCGACCCCAACTGCGCCAAGGGTGCGGTCACCGCCGACCAGAAGAAGGAGATCCTCGCCGACCTGGACAAGTCCACGGTCGTCGACAACGTCACCTACGAGTCGGCGGACGCGGCCTACAAGCACTACAAGGAGCAGTTCGGCGACTCCCCGCTGGCCGCGTCCCTCACGCCGGACCAGATGCAGGAGTCGTACCGGATCAAGCTGAAGGACCCGGAGAAGTACCAGGTCATCGCGACCGCCTTCGACGGGCGTGACGGCGTGCAGTCCGTGCAGGACCAGAAGGGCATCCTGGACAACCTCTTCGGGCTGCTCAACGGCATGAACTGGGCCGCCCGCGCGGTCATGGCGATGATGCTCGTCGTCGCCCTGATGCTGATCGTCAACACGGTGCGCGTCTCGGCGTTCAGCCGACGGCGCGAAACCGGGATCATGCGCCTGGTCGGCGCCTCGGGCTTCTACATCCAGGCGCCGTTCATCATGGAGGCCGCCGTCGCCGGGCTCATCGGCGGCGGGGTCGCGTGCGGCTTCCTGGTCATCGCGCGGTACTTCATCATCGACCACGGTCTGGCCCTGTCCGAGAAGCTGAATCTGATCAACTTCATCGGCTGGGACGCCGTTCTGACGAAGCTGCCGCTCATCCTGGCGACAAGTCTGCTGATGCCCGCGCTTGCCGCGTTCTTCGCGTTGCGCAAGTACCTGAAGGTGTGACGCATGCCAAGGGGGCCGTACTGCCAACCGGCGGTGCGGCCCTTCGCGTTGTCCTAGACTCACCGGCATGTCAGGCCGTGACCTGTTCTGTCAGCCCCGCCGCATCCGCCGCGGGGCCGCCCTGACATTGCTTTTCGCCAGCGTCTTCGTCGCCGGCGCGGCAACGGGATCCTTTCCCGACCCCGGCCGGAAAGCCACCTCCTCTCCTTCCTCCGCTTCTTCCGGGGACCGTTCGACGCCGGCCAGCGACCAGGAAGAGGTCACCGAGGCCGCCGAGAAGGCCATGGCCGACGGGAAGTCGCCCATGGAGGCCGCCGAGCGCGCCGTGAGCCGCAGCGGCGACCGCTGGGGCGCGGTCTACTCCCAGGGCGAGTACGAGGAGTTCGAGGAAGCACTCGACGGCCAGTACACCGGCGTCGGACTGTGGGCCAGGCGCGAGAGCGACGGACGTATCGAAGTGACCCGCGTGCAGAGCGGCTCGCCCGCGGCTGCCGCCGGGATCCGCAAGGGCGACCTGCTGCGCAGCGTCGACGGCGAGAAGGTCGACGGCCGTCCGGTGACCGAGGTCGTCTCCTTACTGCGCGGTGACGCGGAGGACGCCGCCGCCGGTACGGAGGTCTCGCTCGGTCTGGAGCGGGGCACGCGCGCGTGGAGCGAGACTCTGCGCCGGGCACTGCTGTCCACCGACTCCGTGACCGTGAGCAAGCTCGCCGACGGCGTCACCGTGATCAAGGTCGACGCCTTCACCAAGGGCGCGGGCGATCTCGTACAGGCCGCGGTCGCCCAGGCACCGCAGGGCTCCGGCATCGTCCTCGACCTGCGCGGCAACTCCGGCGGCCTGGTCACCGAGGCCGTCACCGCCGCCTCCGCCTTCCTCGACGGCGGCCTCGTCGCCACGTACGACGTGGACGGCGATGAGCGCGCCCTGCACGCCGAACCGGGCGGCGACACCACCAGACCCCTGGTCGTGCTCGTCGACGGCGGCACGATGAGCGCGGCCGAACTGCTCACCGGCGCCCTCCAGGACCGCGGCCGCGCGGTCGTCGTGGGCTCCCAGACCTTCGGCAAGGGCTCGGTCCAGATGCCGAGCCGGCTGCCCGACGGCTCCGTCGCGGAGCTGACCGTCGGGCACTACCGCACCCCGTCCGGGCGCGGCGTCGACGGGCAGGGCATCACCCCCGACCTGGACGTGGACACGCAGGCGCTGGAGCAGGCCGAGACGGTGCTCAGCGGGCTCGGGGACCCGTCGTAGCCGACCGGCGCATCTCTCGCGTAATCGGCTTTCCCTCCCACCCCCCTGTAGTGCGAAAATGGCCAGCACTATGAGCAAGGGAATGTACGTACCGAAGGAGTCCCAGCCGAAGCAGGGCGGTCAGGCGGGCTCCGGCAAGGCCAAGGACGGCAAGCGCAAGATCGTCGCGCAGAACAAGAAGGCACGGCACGACTACGCGATCATCGACACCTACGAGGCCGGGCTCGTCCTGACCGGCACCGAGGTGAAGTCGCTGAGGCAGGGCCGCGCCTCGCTGGCCGACGGCTTCGTCCAGATCGACGGCAATGAGGCCTGGCTGCACAACGCCCACATCCCCGAGTACAGCCAGGGCAGCTGGACCAACCACTCCGCGCGCCGCAAGCGCAAGCTGCTCCTGCACCGCGAGGAGATCGACAAGCTGGCGTCGAAGTCCGAGGAGACGGGTCACACGATCGTGCCCCTCGTCCTGTACTTCAAGGACGGCCGGGCGAAGGCCGAGATCGCGCTCGCCAGGGGCAAGAAGGAGTACGACAAGCGGCAGACCCTGCGCGAGAAGCAGGACCGGCGGGAGTCGGACCGCGCGATCGCGGCGGCCAAGCGGAAGCAGCGGGGCGAGTAGGAAATAGGTTGGCGTCGTCGTGCGTTGTTCACGTACGATGGGTCGTGCACCTCACAGCAGGTGCGCGTTTTGAAAAATGAACATGGGGATGATCGGTTTCGACAGCGGCTGTCGAAGCAGGGGAAGCGAGCCGAGGAAGCGGCAATGATCTCGTTAACCATATGTCGCAACCAATAATCGCCAATTCCAAGAGCGATTCCCAGTCCTTCGCCCTCGCTGCCTAATAACAGCGACTGAAGGACCCTAAAAGGGTGTCAGCCCGGGGGTGTTCCCGACCCGGATCCTGGCATAATCTAGGGAACTAAACCGCCGAGCCCGGTCACGGGGTTCGGTGGGAAATCAAACAGTGACTGGGCCTGTCGGAGACTTGTTCGCGAGAACTCCGGGGCCGAGAAAAGCGTAGCGAACTGCGCTCGGAGAAGCCCTGATTCTGCACCGTTGGACGCGGGTTCGATTCCCGCCATCTCCACTCATCCCATGTTTTGCATTCATGGAAAAGCCCCGTCGCTTTCGAGCGGCGGGGCTTTTCCATGTTTGCCGCAGGGGCCCCACCCTTCACAGACGGCGCACATGTTGGTTACTGTTCGGTCGCACCGTCGGCTTCCGGCCGCGGGCGTGCGGGCCTCGTCCCGCGTGCTCGCGTCGCGCCCATGGTGGCCGCCGCGCTCGGCGGAGCTGACCACTCCGCTGCCCGCGCACGTCAATCAGCGACCGGGGGAACACCGTCGCTACGGGGAGGGGTACATCGTCATGCCGCGATGTCTGACGCATCCGAGGACGCATCCGAGCCGTGCAGGCTCCTGACCGCGAGTCCTGACCGCCTCGCTCCGTCTCCACCTCCTCGTACGGGCCCCCGCCTGCCCTTCTCACGACAAACGGGATCTTCTCTTGCGTTCCAGACCAGGGTTCTTCACAGCCCCGACGCGGAAATCCGGATACTTCGCGCGAATAGTTCCGTCGGTTCTCGCGCTCGCCGTGCTGGCCACGGTCGCCGGCCGGCCGGACCTGCCCGACGAACGGGCCACCGACTTCAGCCCCGTGGCCGACAGTTACGACGGCTTCGACGCCAAAGCCGCCGAGCAACTCCGCCAGGACCAGTGCCTGATGGAGGAGGCGCTGCGCATGGGCGGCGCGTCCATGTTCACCACCGCACAGGACGGACTCAACCAGACCCCGGACAAGCTGCGCACCACGGCCGACCGCGAGTACTGGAACACCACTCCGCTCTCCACGGCGTTCGTCCAGGACAAGGCCGTCGCCGACAAGGAGGGGGACGCGCTCAACGCCTACGTCGACGTATGGAAGAAGCCACTTGAGGGCCTGAGCACCCCCGCCGGGTTCACCGTGACCGGATTCCACTGGCCTCCGGGGACCACCGGCACGGGCCCGGGCTTCTTCAGCCAGACCGGCCTGAGCCAGTGGACCGCGGCCCAGTTCTGGAAGTCCGAGGGCGACTTCTACGAGGACCCGACCCCGCTCGCCGACGAGGCGACGGTCAAGGCGGTCAAGGACCTCGGCACCCCGCTCTACGGCAAGACCCCGGACCCGTCGCTTCCCACTCAGCAGTGGCAGCAGGCCTACGCCGAACACCAGGCGTGGGACGGCCTGGTGAACTGGTCCATGGAGCCGGCCGGCGCGGACAACGCCCGGCAGTTCCTCTCCTCCGGCGGCTTCCCGCGCACCGCGCCCGAGCCGGGCAGCGTCGAGTACCGCCTCGCCGTCGAGGACCTGAAGACCCGGTTCGCCTCCTGCGCCTGGCGCACCCCGGTCGATCCGAGCAAGGTCCTCGGCAAGGAGGTCGCGTCCGCGTCCGCAGAGTGGCAGCAGGAGATCGCCGCCCAGGCCACCCAGCGCAACCAGATCCTCAACTCCAACCGCGACGCGACCAAGGCCCTCGCCGCCGGCTCCAAGTCGCTGGGCGAGATGCTCGGCCAGTCGTGGATCGCCGACCGGCTGGCCCGCTGGCAGGACTACTGGTCCGCCGGAGGCCCCGGCTGGATCGGCGACAGCCCGATGGTCGTGCACGCGCACGGCGCCGCCGACAAGTGCCTCGAGGTGGGGGCGAGCAAGAAGGACAACGGCACGCCGGTGCAGATCTACACCTGCAACGGCAGCGCCGGGCAGAAGTGGGAGATCCGCGACGACGCGTTCGTCAACGTCAACTCCGGCAAGTGCCTGGAAGTGAAGGGCGCCGGCGCCGCGAACGGTACGACGCTGCAGATCTGGACCTGCAACAACAGCGCCGCGCAGAAGTGGGAGTACAACACCCACGCGACCACGCGCATGTTCAACCCGGGCACCGGCAACTGCCTCGACCTCGCGACCTACGACAACGGCCGTGACGCGCGGATGTGGGACTGCAAGGGCACCGACCCGCAGAAGTTGGACATGACGCCCTCCGGTCACAACGGCACCGAGAAGCTGGACTACCCGACCAAGGCCCAGTTCGACAAGGCGAAGGCGGGCGTCACGGCCGCCCAGGCCGCCGCGAAGAAGCAGCTCGACCTGCTCAAGGCCCAGACCACCGCGGCGAAGAAGGCCGCCACCGACACGGACACCGCGACGCAGGCCGCCTACGCGGTCGCCGACCGGACGGGTGCCCCCAGGGGCCGTGGTCTGCTGGCCGGACAGCAGAAGGCCCAGGTCACCAAGGCCTCGGCCGCCGCCCTCGACGCCTTGTCCAAGGCCGGTGACACCGCCTACGCGGCCACCCGCGCCGCCGCAGGTGACAGCGCGACCATCGCCGCCCGTGCGGTGACGCAGGCCGCGCAGTCGAAGGCCGCGTTCCGTACGGCCGCCGCCAACGAGGCCAGGGCCCAGGCGAAGGCCGCCGCCGACGCGGCCGCCGTACAGGCGCAGAACGCGAAGACCGCCAGGGATCTCGCCAAGGCGAAGCTCGCCGAGACGCAGAAGGCCGAGGCCGACGCGAAGTCGGCGGCAGCCACCGCGCACGCCAAGCGGCTCTCGGCGGAGGCGGAGGAGGCCACGGCGAAGGCGGAGAAGGCGACCGCCGCGCAGAAGCAGGCCGAGGCCGCCCAGCACAAGAACAACGCCCAGGGCTACGCGAAGACCGCCACCGAGGCCAAGGGCAGGGCGGAGAACTCCGAAGGCACCGCCCGCGACCGGCGCAAGGACGCCGAAGCCGCCCGGGACCGGGCCAAGGGCAAGCGGGACGACGCCTGGGACGCCGAGAGCAAGGCGAACGCGGCACGTGCCAAGGCCGATGCCAAGGACGCCTACGCCGATGCCCACGACGCGGAGGACGACGCCACCGCGTCGCGGGCAGCGGCGAACGAGGCCGACCAGGCCGCCGACGACGCCGAGTCGGCCGCGAGTTCGGCCCGTTCCGAGGCGAACGCGGCCACCGAGGCGGCGGCCGACGCCGACGCCGCCGCTACACGCGCGGAGGCCGCGGCCAAGCGGGCCCGTTCCGACGCCGACGACGCCCAGGCCGCCAAGCTGAAGGCGGACGCCGCGGTGCGGACGGCGACCAGTGCCGCCGCGGATGCCATCAAGGCCTCCCAGGACGCGGCCGGTTCGGCCCGTACGGCGGTCAAGCTGGCCGACGACGCCGACAAGGCGGCGGCCGACGCGAAGAAGCAGGCCGGTGCGGCACAGGCCGAGGCGGTCAAGGCTGTCGCGGGTGCGGCCGACGCCGTCGGTCACGCGTACGTCACCGCGCAGGCGGCCGAGGACGCGGGCGCCTCGGCGCAGCAGGTCGCAGCTCCCGCGAACGACGCGATCCAGCTCGGCTCGCCCTATGTCACCACCGACTCCGCCGCGGGGCTCGTGGTGCTGACCGGGCAGTCCACGAAGACGATCGCCGAACAGCAGCAGGCCGTCGCCGAGGCGCACGCCGCCAACGCGCAGAAGGCCGCCGAGCAGGCGCAGAGCGTCGCGAACGCAGCGACCGGGGACGCGAAGGCGGCGTACACGCTGGCCGCCGAGGCCGCCGGATTCGCCGCGAACGCCCGCAGGTCGGCGAAGGAGGCCCTCGGTTACGCCGCCGAGGCGGCCAAGTACGCGGCGGAGGCGCAGAAGTCACTGGCCCGCACCATCGAGTACGGCCAGCAGGCCACCGAGGACGCCGACGCGGCCGACAAGGCCGCCGGACGCGCCGAGGGCTACGCGAAGGACGCCCGCGACTCCGCCGACCAGGCCGCCTTGGACGCGGCAGCGGCTCGCACCGCGGCTTCCGAGGCCGAGCAGGCGGCGAAGGACGCCCGAGCGGCGGCCGACCGGGCGGATGACGAGGCCACCGCGGCCGAGGCGGCGGCGAAGGAGGCCCTGAAGGCCGCCGAGGACGCGCAGAAGGCCGCGACCCTGGCGGAGACGGGTGGCGCCAACGACCAGATCAAGAACGGAGCCGGGACCGGCGTCGGAAACACCTTCTACACGGTCGACAAGACCAAGGAGACCGGTCGGGAGACCAAGGGCTGTGACTCGATCATCATGCCCAACGGCTGCACGCTGACCATCACCGTGCACTTCGACGCCACGGTCTCCTTCTACCTGTGCACCGCGGACCTGGACCCGTCGAAGTTCGGGTGCCCGGCGTCGGACACCGAGTTCCTCACGACGAAGACGTTCCCCGGCCTGTCGGCGGAGATCGTCCGCAACCTGTCGAACCTCGAGGTGAACCAGGGCATCGCCGAGTCGCTGCGCAAGGAGGGCCTCGGCCTTCTCTTCGGCGACTTCACGGGCTGCTACCACAAGCTGACCGGCAGCGGCGGCAGCTGGGGCGACTGTGCCTGGGCCGCGTCCAACTTCATCCCCGGCAAGCTGATCGAGAAGGCCATCGAGCCCCTGGTGCGACTGCGCGTTGCGCTCAAGTCCGGGGACGACCTCGCGGACGCCTGGAAGGCCGTCAAGGAGTCCGGCCTCGAAGAGGACGTCATCGCCGGCGTCGGGAAGAAGGCCGCCGAGAAGCTCAAGACGAGCTGCCCGACCAACAGCTTCCCCGCCGGAACCCAGGTCCTGATGGCCGACGGGACGCGCAAGGCGATCGACACGATCGCCGAGGGCGACCGGCTGCTGGCGACCGACCCGGAGACCGGGGCCACCCGCCCGGCGCCGGTCACCGCGACCTTCTCGCACCGCGCGGGCGAGCTCGTCGAGCTGACCGTCGAGGACGGAGGGCGTCTCCTCACCACCCCCGGCCACCGGGTGTACGTGGCGGGGAGTGGCTGGACGACCGTGTCGGAGCTGAGCCCGGGCGACCGGCTCCGCACCCGGGACGGCGCGTCGGACACCGTGACCGGTCTGCGGACCGTGGTGGCGCCGCAGACGGTGTGGGACCTCACGGTCGACGACCTGCACACCTTCTACGTGCTCGCTGGTGCCACGCCGGTGCTCGTCCACAACTGCGACGGTGAGCTCCCCGACGCGCTGTACGACGAGATCGAGAAGAAGCACGGCCTCGACATCGCCGACGGAGTGGACTACAACGCCCGCCGGATGCACGACGGCACCGCGAACTCCCTCGACCACGCGCTCCCGGGCATCGGACACAACCTGAAGGCGCTCGGCGACTACCTCGCGGGCTGGAAGGGCAAGTTCACGTACTTTGACACCAAGAAGAATTCGGAGGTCGTCTACGACACCGCCAAGAACGTGCTGGTGGTGAAGACGCCGTACAACATCCACGCTTTCCAGTACACGGCCGAGCAGTTCGAGAAGGGCGTGCACAGCGGTCGGTACGTGCTGAAGAGCCCGGGAGGGAGCACACCGTGAGGGCCAGGCCGTTCGTACGGCGGGAAGGAACGGGCTACTCCGTCCGGTTCGTCGGAGCGCAGCGCGACCTCCTCGGCGAGGTACTGCCGTGGCTCACCCACCGGCGGGAGGGCGAACCCGCCCTCACCCTCCGGGCGGGGTGCGGCAAGGAGCGCCTCGAACAGCTCGGCGCCACGCTGAAGGGTGCGGAGAGCGTGGTCCTCTCGGTCGAGGACCTGCACGTCCTGCATTCGGTGCTGCTGTCCGCGTACAGCATGTTCGCCTCGGACGAGGCCTTCCACGTCCAGCTCGGCTTCTACCGCGAGAACGTCCTGGCTCTGGCACAGGGTCTCGCGCTGGCCGTCGAGGACGCCGCGTCGCAGGACTGACCGGCAGGCTCTGCCGGGGCCCCTCTCCTGAAGACCGGGAGAGGGGCCCTTCTCCGTCAGCTCAGTGAGAAGCCCGACAGGCGCAGGCCGGTGCTCAGGACCAGGTACACGTCCGTGCGGCCCGTCGCGTTCGTCGTCGCCGTCGACACCGTTTCGTAGGTGTACGGCGATCCCGTCCCGTCCGTGTGCGCCGTGCCGGCGAGCGGGCCGGTCGGGGAGCCCAGGCGGATCTCCACCGTGCCGGGACCGCCGGCGACCCGTGCTGTGAACTTCGATGCGCCTGAGCCGAGTTGGACATCGGCGAACCTCAGCCAGGCTCCGTTCGCCGTCGCCTGCACCGCCGTCCCCCGTGCCTTCGACTCGTCCACCAGTCTCGTGGCGTCGTAGTCGTCGAAGTTCTCCGCGCGGGTGAGGCGGGACAGGTCACGTGCCGGGATCGTCTCGCCCTTCACCTGCCAGGCGGTACGGGCGCGGATGTCGGTGGACGAGGACCCCGCCATGACGTCGTACGTCCCGGTCTCCACGACCCAACGCGAGCGTGTGACGTCCCAGTGCGCGAGGTCCGCCGCCCGCACCTTCAGCCGGACCGTCCTCGTCTCGCCCGGCTTCAGCGACACCCGCTGGAAGGCCTTCAGCTGCTTCAGCGGCTGTTCGTCGCGGGAGGCGCGCTGGTGGGTGTAGAGCTGGACGACCTCGGCGCCCGCCCGGGCGCCGGTGTTCGTGACCGTCACCTCGTAGCCGCCGGGGACCCGCTTCAGGCCGGCGTAGCGGAAGGAGGTGTACGAGAGTCCGTGGCCGAAGGGGTACAGCGGCCGACCCTCGAAGTACTGGTACGTGCGCCCGGACTTGATGATGTCGTAGTCGAGGATCGACGGGAGGTCGGAGGCCGAGCGGTACCAGGTCTGGGTGAGGCGGCCCGCCGGGTTCGCGTCGCCGTAGAGGAGGTCGGCGAGGGCGTTGCCGGTCTCCTGGCCCGCGTGGGTGGTCCAGAGGAGGGCGGGGACCTCCTGCTGGAGGGCGCCGAGGGTGGTCGGGTAGCTGTTCTCGACGATCACGACGGTCTTCGGGTTTGCCGTGTGGACGGCTCTGACCAGGGCTTCCTGTGCGGGCGCCAGGCCCATGTCCGTACGGTCGTGGGCCTCGCGGCCGTTGATCGCAGGCATCGAGCCGACCACGACGACCGCCGTGTCCTTGCTCTTCACCGCGGCCACGGCCTCCTCGACCCCGCTGCGGACGACGTCCTTCGTGTAGTGGGCGGCCTGCTCCTCGGCGACCAGGCCGAGGGTGCCGTCCTCGCCGGTGGGGCCGAGGTAGACGGGGTTCGACCACCACGGCTCGCCGGTCTCGTATCCGGCGTATCGGAGGAGGTACGTGCCGTCGTCCTGGAGCTCCAGCTGGAACTGCTGCTGCACGTACCAACCACCCGGTTGCACCTGATCGTTGACGAAGTTCGACCAGTTGTAACCGACGTACCTGCCGTTGGCGGCCGAGCGCAGGGTCACGATGCCGGAGCCCCAGTCGAACACGTCGAACTGGGCGGCCGTACCCGTCTCCGCGCTCTCCTTGAGGGGCGCTCCCGAGTCGCCGGTGCCCGCCGTGACGTACTCGCCCGTCGTCGAGTTCTTCAGCGCGATCCGGTCCACGCCCTCGCTGCTCGCGACGGAGGTGCCGAGCTTCGCCGCGATGCCGTCCTTGGGGGTGACGGAGTAGGGCAGGGTGCCCGAGTACCAGTCGGTGTAGAGGGTGTCGGCGAGGGGGCCGACGACGGCGACGTTCTTCTGCGTGGAGGCATTCAGGGGGAGTGTCTTGTCGTTCTTCAGCAGGACCGCCGCCTCGGTCGCGGCCTCGCGGGCCAGCTTCCGGTGGGCGGGGCTGTTGATGACGGACCTGTCGATGGCGCCGAACTTGCCGCCGCCCGGGTCGAATTCACCGAGACGGACCCGGATGGCGAGGATGTGCGACACCGCCTCGTCGATGTCGGACTCCTCCAACAGGCCTTGCTGCAGAGCCGAGTTGATCGCCGCGATCGTCGGGGCCGGGGACGCGCTGTTGTCCGTGAAGCTGTCGATGCCCGCTTCCAGGGCGGCCGCGTCTCCCTCGGCGAGGGTGGGGTAGTACTGCTGGTCTCCGACGAGATTGCCCGGGGCGAAGGCGTCGGTGACGTTCAGCAGGTCCTGGTCCGTCCAGCCGCGCACGGTGTCGTCCAGGTCCGGATTCACCGTCGCGGGGCGGCCGTTGACCAGGTTGTAGGAGGACATGACGCCGGTCGCCGCGTCCGCTTCGACGGCCGGCCTGAACGCCGCCTCGTCGTACTCGTGGAGGACGCGGGGGCGCAGGTCGGAGGAGGTGGTGGTGCGGTTCACCTCGTTGTTGTTGGCGAGGTAGTGCTTCAGGGTGGGGGCCGTCTTGAGGTGGTCGGGGTCGCCGCCGGTCAGGCCGGTGCCGTACGCCGTCGAGATCGCACCCGTGAGGTACGGGTCCTCGGAGTAGCCCTCCTCGTTGCGTCCCCAGCGCGGGTCGCGCAGCAGATTCACCACGGGCGCCCACAGGTTGAGGCCCCAGCCGTCCGGGCGCTCCTGCTGGAAGCCGCGCGCCTCGTCACCGACCGCCGAACCGACCTGCTCCATCAGCTCCGGGTCCCAGGTCGAGGCCAGCCCGACCGCCTGCGGGAAGACGGTGGTCTCGCCGAGCCAGGCCACCCCGTGCAGGGCCTCGGTGCCGGTGCGGAAGGACTGGATGCCGAGGCGGGGGATCGCGGGCTCGTGCTGGTGGAGGAGGGAGACCTTCTCGTCGAGCGTCAGTCGCCCGAGCAGGTCGTCGACCCGTCTGTCCACGGGGAGGTTCGGGTCTCGGAAGGCGTACGCGGGGGTGTCCGCGCCCGCGGGGGCGGTGGCGCCGAGGCCGGCGATCAGCGCGAGGGTCAGTACGAGCGTGGTTCGCTGTCTTCTCTTGCCTTGTCTTCTCTTGCCTTTCCTCATGACACGGCTCCTCAAGTCCTCAAGGGGTCAGCGTGCGCGGCGCTGTACTGGCCCGCTCCGTCAGCCGGGGTGCGAGCAGGGTCGCCTCCGGTACGGGCGTGCCGGCCAGCTTCTTCATCAGCAACTCGACTGCCTGTGCGCCGACTTCGGCGGACGGTATGGCGATGGAGGTGACGGGGACGCGGACGTTCTCGGCGAGCTCGTCCGGGCAGATGGCGGTGACGGACAGGTCGCCGGGGACTCGCAGCCCGAGTTGTTCGAAGGCGTCGATCAGCGGTTCCAGGACCGGTTCGTTGTGCACGACGACGCCCGTCAACGCCGGGTACTCGCGCAGCAGTTGCTCGGCGACCCGGCGTGCCGCGGCCGGTGTCGCCTCGCAGGGGTGGACGGAGGACGCGAGCCCGCTCCGGTCGGCCGCGGCCGTGAACCCCCGCACCACGCGCTGCGCGAACCCGGTCTCCCGCACATACACCTCGGGCGGCGACCCGACCAGCGCGACCACGCGGTGCCCGAGGCGCGCCAGATGCTCCACGCACAGCTCGCCCGCCGCCTTGAAATCCAGGTCGATACAGGTGAGCCCCTCGGCGAAGGAGGGGAACCCGATGAGCACCGACGGCCGGTCGAGCGCCCGCAGCAACGGCAGCCGGGGATCGTGGAGTTGGACGTCCATCACGATCAGCGCGTCCACCAGCGCCGTGTCCGCGACCCTCCGCAGCCCGTCCTCGCCCTCCTCCTGGGTGAGCAGCAGCACGTCGTGGTCGTGCCGTCGCGCCGCAGTCACCACGGACACCGCGAACTGCATGACGACCGGCACATGGACCCCGCCCCGCAGCGGCACCACCAGCGCCACCACGTTCGACCGGCTGCTGGCGAGCGCCCGCGCACCCGCGTGCGGCCGGTAGCCCAGCTTGCGGATGCTCTCCTCGACGCGCTGCCGGGTCTCCTCGGAGATCGGACGCTTGCCGCTGAGGGCGTACGACACGGTGCTCGGGGACACCCCGGCGTGCCGCGCCACATCGGTGATCTTCACCATCAGGCCGGCTCCACTGTCAGGAACCCGGTTCCCGCCCGGGCCCGCACCTCGTGCCCGGCCGCCGCAAGGCCCCACGGCGCCGCCGGATCGCTGGAGGAAGCCCGCAGGGTGTCCCCCTCCCGTACGACCGTGAAGGCCACGCCGCCCACGGACACCGTCACCTGCGCGCCACGCTCCAGGCCGTACGCGCGCAGCGTGACCCCGTCGGCGTAGTCGTAGTCCGGCCGGTCGTCCACGGACCCCACCGGGATCACCGCCCCGGGCCGGACGAGGAGCGGCACACTCAGGAATCCGTGCCGCTCCCGCACCCAGCGCGGCCCGGTCACCGTCCGCCCGCTGAGGAAATGGGTCCAGGTGCCCTCGGGCACGTAGTACGACACGTCTCCCTCGTCGGAGAACACCGGCGCGACCAGCAGGTCGGGACCGAGCATGTACTGCCGCTCCAGATGCGCGCACCCGGGATCGTCCGGGAACTCCAGGACCATCGCCCGCATCACCGGCACGCCCTCGGCGTGGGCGGCGCGCGCCGCCTCGTACAGATAGGGCATGAGGCCGAGCTTCAGCCGCGTGAACACCCGCAGTACGTCCACGGCCTCCTCGTCGAACAGCCAGGGCACGCGGTACGAGGACGAGCCGTGCAGCCTGCTGTGCGAGGACAGCAGCCCGAAGGCGATCCACCGCTTGAACAGCGCGGGCGTCGGCGTCCCCTCGAACCCGCCGATGTCATGGCTCCAGAAACCGAACCCCGACATCCCGAGGCTCAGTCCGCCGCGCAGCGACTCGGCCATCGACTCGTACGTCGCCTCGCAGTCGCCGCCCCAGTGCACGGGGAACTTCTGGCTCCCGGCGGTGGCGGAGCGGGCGAAGACGACGGCCTCCGCCTCGCCCCGGTGTTTGCGGAGCACATCGAACACGGTCTGGTTGTAGAGGTAGGTGTAGTAGTTGTGCATCCGCTCGGGGTCGGCGCCGTCCGCGTACGCGACGTCCACCGGGACCCGCTCCCCGAAATCGGTCTTGAAGCAGTCGACGCCCTGGGAGAGCAGTGCTTCCAGTTTGGCCGCGTACCACTCGCGCGCGGCCGGGCTGGTGAAGTCGACGAGTGCCATGCCCGGTTGCCACAGGTCCCACTGCCAGACGCTCCCGTCCGGCCGCTTGAGCAGATGCCCGAGCGCCCGCCCCTCCGCGAACAGCGGCGAACGCTGCGCGATGTACGGATTGATCCATACGCAGATCCGCAGGCCCTTCTCCTTCAGCCGCGCGAGCATCCCCTCCGGGTCCGGAAAGACACGTGGATCCCATTCGAAATCGCACCAGTTGAACTCGCGCATCCAGAAACAGTCGAAGTGGAAGACGGAGAGCGGGAGTTCGCGCTCCCGCATGCCGTCGATGAAGGAGGTGACGGTGGCCTCGTCGTAGGAGGTGGTGAAGGAGGTCGACAGCCACAGGCCGAAGGACCAGGGGGGCGGCAGGGCCGGGCGGCCGGTCAGGGCCGTGTACTTGCGGAGGATGTCCTTCGGGGTCGGGCCGTGGATGACGTAGTACGTCAACTGCTGTGTCTCGGCGCTGAACTGCACCCGGGACACCGCCTCCGAGCCGACCTCGAAGGAGACCCGGCCGGGGTGGTCGACGAACACGCCGTACCCCGCGTCCGTCAGATAGAACGGCACGTTCTTGTAGGCCTGTTCGGTCGCCGTGCCGCCGTCCGCGTTCCACATGTCCACGACCTGGCCGTTCTTGACCAGCGGCCCGAAGCGCTCACCGAGGCCGTAGACCTGGGTGCCGACGCCGAGGTTCAGCTGCTCGCGCAGATAGTGCGCCCCGGTCGCGTCCCGCATGATGCCCATGCCCTTGGGGCCGCTGGTGGTGAGCGTGCGGCCGTGGGCGAGGAAGTCGACGTGCCAGGGGGTGGTGCGGGCGACCTTGACGGAGAGGGTGCCGGAGGTGAGTACGGCGTGGTCCTCGTCGTACGACGCCTGTGGTGAGAACTCCCCGCGGGTGAGCTCGAATCGGGGCTCCCGCGGCTCCTCGCCCTCGAAGTGGGTGAACGTGACGCCGATGACGTCGGGCATCGGCGCGTGTGCGGTGATCGTCACGACCGGTCCCTTCAGCAGGTCGCCGCGGTGGCGGATGGGCTGGGTCGGCGCATGGATCTCCAGGCTCCCCGGCCCGGACGTCACATCGAGGACCTGGACCGGGTGGGCCGCGGTGACACCCTCGCGCAGCAGCCAGTAGCCGTCGGTGAACTTCACGCCCGCACCCCTTACTTGAGCGCACCCACGGCGATACCGCGGGTGAGCGTCCGCTGGAAGACGAGGAAGAAGACGATGGCGGGGAGCACGCCGAGCAGCGCTGCCGCGTTCGTCATCGTGGCGTCCATCAGGCGCTGGCCCTGGAGGACACCGAGGGCCACCGACACCGTCTGGTTGTCGTTGGAGATCAACATGACCAGCGGCAGCAGGAATTCGTTCCACGTCCAGATGAAGAAGAAGACGAGGAGCACCCCGATGGTCGGCCGGCTGACGGGTACGACGATCCGCCACAGCACCTGCCACTTGTTCGCCCCGTCGATCCGGGCGGCCTCGATGATCTCGCGCGGGAACCGGCCGAGGACCGAGGCGAGGAGGTACGTCCCGAAGGCCGCCTGGATGACCGTGAAGACGATGATCACGCTCAGTCTCGTGTCGTACAGGCCTGCTTCCTTGCTCAGGTAGTAGACCGGGTAGACCAGCGCCTCCTGCGGCAGCATGTTCGCGAGGACGAAGAAGGCGAGCACCCAGGTGCGGCCTCTGACGCGCCCGATGCCTATCGCGTACGCGTTGAGGACGGAGAGGATCACGGCGAGGACCGCCACCGACCCGGATATCAGGGCCGAGTTGACGAGTTTCTGGCCGAAGTCGACGCGCTGCCAGAAGTCCTTGATCCCGTCGAGGTAGAGGCCCTCGGGCAGGCTCAGCGGGCCGTTCGCCGAGTATTCGGCGGGCGATTTCACGGCGTTGACCGCGACGATCGCGAACGGCACGATCATGAAGAGGGCTGCGAGGACGAGGGCGGCGAGGACGGGGTAGCGGCGGACCGTTGTCATCGGCTGGGGCATCGGGCGAGTCATCGGGCGATCCCTTCCTCGACGTCCTCCGCGCGGGTCTGGAGCTTGAGGCCGATGAGCGCCAGGGCGAGGATGATCACGGTGAGGACCGTGGAGATCGCGGCGCCGTAGCCGACCTGCGTCTTCTCGAAGAAAGTGGTGAAGGAGAAGTAGGAGGGGACGTTCGTCGCGCCGCCTGGACCGCCCTTCGTGAGGACGTACACCGCGCCGAACACCTTGAGCGCGGCGATCGTGCACCACAGCAGGACGACGTAGATCTCGGGCCTGATCTGCGGCAGCGTGATGTGCCAGAAGCGGCGCCACCAGCCGGCGCCGTCCAGTTCGGCGGCCTCGTACAGCTGCGGGTCCACGCGTTGCAGCCCCGCCATGAAGATGACCAGCGGGAAGCCGATCTGCACCCACACCATCACCCCCATGACGCTGTAGAGGGCGATGTCGGGGTCGCCTAGCCAGTCCTGCTGCCATGATCCGAGGCCGACGGACTTCAGCAGCTCGTTGAGGGAGCCGTTGTCGGGGGCCAGGATCCAGCTCCACACGATGCCTGCGACGGCGATGGGCAGGACCTGGGGGAGGTAGAAGCAGGCGCGGAGTACCGAGGCCGTCGCCGACCCGAAGTGTTTTCCGACGAAGTCGAACAGGGCTGCGGCGAGGACGAGTCCGACGGCGGTTGGTACGGCCGCCATGGCGACGACCATGAAGAGGCTGTGCCGGAAGGACGCCCAGAACTCCGAATCGTCCATCAGCTCGCGGTAGTTGGCGAGACCTGACCACTTCGGGCTCCCGACGCCCTGCCAGTCGGTGAAGCTCACGCCGGTGTTCATCAGGAACGGGACGATGATGACGGCGGTGAAGGCGAGGGCTCCCGGGAGCAGGAACAGGGCGTAGGAGTCGCGGGGGCGGCGCGGGATCTTCGCGTGGTGACGCCTTTCGACCAACCGGCCGCCCCGTTCGACGGTGACCGTCATTTCGTCGGTACGTCCTTGTCGTACGCCTCCTGCAGTGCGCTGAGGTAGGCGTCCGGATCCTCGCTGTCCGTGATCAGCTTCTGGGTCCCGGAGACGAGGACGTCGTAGAAGCCGGGGACCGGCCAGTCGGGGTAGAAGGCCAGACCGTCCCTGTCCGCAAGGGTGTTGAAGTTCGCGATGAGCGACTTGGCCTGCGGGTCGGTGATGGCGGCGGGGTCGGCGGCCACCGGGACACCGCCCTTGTTGCCCAGCAGGTTCTGGATCCTCTTCGACATGGTGATGTCGATGAAGTCGTACGCCAGGTCCTTGTTCTTGGCACCCTTGGGGACGACCCAGAGGTTGCCGCCGGAGCCGAGCGTCAGGTTCGAGTCGGGCCACAGGAAGGTGCCCCAGTCGAACTTCGCCTCCGACTTGAAGCGGCCGTACCACCAGCTGCCGGAGAACAGGATCGGGCTCTTGCCCTGGATGAACGAGATCCCGGCGTCCTCTGCCTTCAGGCCGCTGGACTTCTCGCTGATGTAGCCCTTCTTCACCCAGTCGGCGAAGGTCTCGGCGCCGTAGGTCCACGCCGCGTCGTGGAAGTCGGTCTTGCCCTTGTAGAGCTCGTAGCTGTCGACCCAGGAGCGGTCGGCCTTGGAGAGGGCGAGCTGGTAGAGGTACTGCTGGGCCGGGTACTCGGAGCCGGCGTTGGCGAGTGGGGTGATGCCCTTCGCCACGAACGTGTCCATGGCGGTGGTGAGTTCGTCGAGCGTCTTCGGCTCGGCGATCTTGTACTTTTCGAAGAGCTCCTTGTTGTAGAAGACCATCGTGTACTCGGCGTAGTTGGGCACGCCGTACCACTTGCCGGAGCCCATCACGCCGTTCGCGTCGTACTGGCTCGTGGTGCGCACGCCGGCGCTGAGTTTCTTGTCCCAGCCGCGTTCGGTGGCCTCGGTGGTGAGATCGGTGAGGAGGCCCTGCTTGGAGAGCAGGCCTGCGGTCGCGTTGCCCTTGTTGTACTCCATGAGGTCGGGGGCGTCGTCCGAGTTGAGGACCATCTGAGCGGTCTTCTGGATCTGTTCGAAGCCCTTCGACTCGAACTTCACCGTGACGCCCGGGTGCGTCTTCTCGAACTCCTTGATCGCCTCGTTCCAGGCGGCGCCCATCGCGCTGTTGGGGTCTTCGTAGTGCCACAGTTTGAGGGTCTTGGCGTCCGATCCACCGCTGTCCGAGCCGCCGCAGGAGGCCAGCAGCAAGGCCCCGCTCATTACCGCTGCGGCTGTCGCCACCACACGCCTTTGTGCCGTCAACATCCTGTGCCTCCGGGGGAGTCGGATGGTTCGCATTGCCGGTGAGCCGTGCTTGCTGTGCTCGTTGTGGGGGCGTCACGCAGTGGTCGTCGAATCGTTTCGATGCGTGACGTCGAAGCGCTTCGACGGGGGAAGGTATGTGGGGGTTGGGGGTGCGTCAATGGGGGGCGCGGGAATTGGGGCGGGGGCGGGGCTGTGGTGGGTCGCCTTCCGCCGGGGGTGAGTCGGGGCCGTGCCGGAGCATCCGTCCTCGGTCTGGCGCGGAATCGGTTGCTTACCAACGTGCCGGTGTTGACGCGCCAGCCGCTGCGGGCGGACGTTCCGGCACGTCCCCTTCGGTGATCTCGCGGGTGCGGGTGCGTGCTGCCTCGGCCTGCCGTCCACCGGGGGGCGGCCCGTCAGGCGCCTCGGCGGCTTCGCCCCGAGAGCGACGCGATCAGCAGCGCCAGCGTTGCTGCCGTGACCGGGACTCCGTATCCCGCCGTCGTCGACATTCCCTCCACCACCAATCCGCCGGCCGCTGAGCCGCAGGCGATCCCGCCCAGCAGGCCTGTTACCGCGAGGGTCATGCCCTCGTTCAATCGGCCCTCGGGAGTGTGGTGTTGGACCAGGGCCATGCCGGTGACCATGGTTGGGGCGGTCGCCATTCCGGCGAGGAGGAGGGTGCCGGAGAGGGCGAGGAGGGAGTTGGTCAGGGCGGCGGCGAGCAGGGGGAGGGTCAGTAGCGCCGCCATGGCTGCGACGCAGAGTATGTAGCGCTGTTCGGTGGGGCCGGTCGGTTTGCGGGTTCCGTACAGCAGGCCCGCTGCGCACGAGCCCGCGGCCTGGAGGGCGAGGACCGCGCCCGCTGCCGACTTGTGGCCCTGTGCGTCGGCGTAGGCGATCGTGACCACCTCCATTGAGCCGAAGACCGCGCCCGTGGCGAGGAATCCGAGGAGGAGTGGGGGCATTCCGGGGGCGCGGAGGGGGGACTTGGCGTTCGTACGTGGCTGGGGTGGCGGTTCCGTTGAGCGCTGGGCGGCGAAGAGCAGTACGCCCGTCATCATCAGGACGCCTCCGACCAGCGTGCCCGCCTCCGGGAACAAGGTTCCGCACAGGAAGGCCGCGAGGACCGGGCCCAGCATGAAGCACAGCTCGTCCGCGGCCTGTTCGAAGGAGTTGGCGGTGTGCAGGGCCTTGTCGTCGCCCTGGTGGAGGTGGGCCCAGCGGGCGCGTGACATGCCGCCCGTGTTGGGGATCGTGGCCGTGGCGGCGTACGAGACGAACAGGGTCCAGTCGGGTGCTCCGTGGTGCACGCACAGCATCAGCGCGATGGTGCCGAGGAGGGCGAAGGCCGTCGCCGGCACTGCGACGCGTGCCTGGCCGTGGCGGTCGATGAGACGTGCGGTCCAGGGGGCGACCACCGCCGTCGCAGCCAGGCCCGTCGCCGTCACGGCACCGGCGAGCGCATATGAGCCTCGTGCTCCCGCGATCATGATGACCGCGCTCACGCTGAACATGCCCATGGGGAGACGGGCGAGGAGGTTTCCGAGGGTGAAGGCGCGAGTGCCGGGGGTGGTGAAGAGGCGGCGGTACGGGCCCGGTGGGCGCCGCTGCTTGAAGCGTGGCCGGAAGTCGACGGCTACGAGGGTGTCGCCCGTGACGGTGAGGAGTGGCAAGTGTGGCTGGTCGGAGGGGTGTTGCGGCATGGATCAACCGTCGCTCGGGGTGGTGACCGGGGTCCAACACCTACTCCGTGGCGATTCACGCACCTGGGTTGTAGGTTCGCGTGATGCCCGCTCCGCAGCCGACCCTTGATCCCCGCCTCCTGCGCGCCTTCGTGGCGGTTGCCGAGGATCTGCACTTCACCCGTGCGGCTTCCCGCCTCTATGTCGCCCAGCAGGCACTGAGCCGGGACATCCGGCGGCTGGAACGGGAGCTGGGCGCCGAACTCTTCGTACGCACGACCCGGCAGGTGACACTCACGGCGGACGGCGAGCGGCTGCTGCCGTACGCGCGGCGCGTGCTGGAGGCGCAGGACGAGCTGCTGGCCGCCTTCACGCGGGGGCAGCGCGAACGGCCTCTCCTCGTCGACATCAACACCCCGGGACTGCTCTCCGGCCGGGTCCTCGACCGGGCCCGCGAGCTCGCCCCCGGCAGCGAGCTGATGGCCCGCTTCGAGAGCGGGCTCACCGGCGCTGCGGGGGAGATGCTCGCGGGTCGCCTCGACGCGTCGTTCGGGCGGTTCGCGGGGCTCGACCCGGTGCTGCGGGCCCGGCTGGAGCAGCAGCCCGTTCGGTACGAGCCGATGGCCGTCATCCTGCCCGAGGACCATCACCTCGCCGCCCTGGACGCGGTGCCGCTGGCCGCGCTCGCGGGCGAGACCGTGTACGCGGGTGCGGGAAATCCGCGCACGCTGGAGTGGACCGACCTTGCCCGCCGCCTGTTCGAGGGACGCGGCATCGAGCTCGCCTCACCGGCGCCGGTGGCCATCGGAGCGGAGGAGTTCCGGCGGATCATGGCCAAGACACGGACCCCCGTTCTCGCCGTGGTGGATTTTCCGGCCATGCCTGAAACGGTCCTGAGACCTCTCGTCGACCCCGTCCCCCTGTCACCGGTGTCTCTGGTGTGGCGGAAGGGGCTGGTGCATCCGGGGATTGCTGCCCTCCGCCGGGCAGCCGTCGAACTCGCGGGCGAAGAAGCATGGCCCCGGCGGCCCGAGGACGGGTGGATTCCGGCCGCAGATGCACTCATCATGATGAGCCACAGGTGAGACAAAGCGATGTGTGTCTCTGGCGTGCGCTACATTCTGGGTCCGGGCGCAGTGTGGTAGTGGGGGGCGCTGGAGTGGGTGGGGGCCCATTCCGTGACGACAAATGAGCAAGGCCCGGCGTCGTGCGCACACCCGGTGACTGTCCCGTGGGGGGATGCGCGTGCACGTAGAAAATTGGCGGAAAGACGCCCAACTGGTCGGACGCGATGTCGATCAGCCGAGTGGGCGCGGAGTCGATCCGTCGTATCCAGAGCCGCAGCATCAGCCGCAGCAGCCGCATTCGCATGCGCAGCCGCGTGGAACCGAGCGGTTCCCTCGGCAGGAGCCCGACGGGTCGGTGGTCTGGCCGGAAGCCGCCGGTAGAACGTCGTCCTGGCCGCTGACCCAGCGACAAGGGTCGAGCGCGGAGCGTGCGCCGGAAGCAGGACCGGACCCGGACTCGGAGTCTGAGTCTTCTTCGGTGGAGCCGGAATTCCGGTCGGGTGGTGCCGAACGCGATCCCGGCGGCCCGGAGCACCCGGGGCACACCTGGGAGCAGGACGACCCCGGGCACACCCACGACCCCCACGAGGTGACGATCCAGCTCGACGGGGTCGGACGTCAGCTCGAGGACTGGCTGGTCCAGCAGGCCAAGGACGCCCCGGCCGCACAGGACGGCTCGGACGGTCCGGTCTTCGTCGACGAGTCGGGTCGCCGCAGCCGCAGATACCGCCGCCTGGGCATGCTCGTGGGCCTGGCCTGCGCGGTCTACGCCGTCGTCATCCTCGTCACCCTCCTGTCGGGCAACTCCAACGCGCCCTGGATCCCGATGCCGGGCCAGCAGGAGGACCAGCCCGCCGGCCAGGTCGACACGTCACCGCTGCCGGCCGA
The DNA here is from genome assembly GCF_026343635.1 of Streptomyces sp. NBC_00038. Classification (NCBI taxonomy): domain Bacteria; kingdom Bacillati; phylum Actinomycetota; class Actinomycetes; order Kitasatosporales; family Streptomycetaceae; genus Streptomyces; species Streptomyces sp. NBC_00038. The sequence continues at coordinate 4,207,594 of NZ_JAPELQ010000001.1, read as the reverse complement.
GACGGCAGGCCCGACCGGCACGGGCAGCGCCTCGCCGGGCGCGTCCGCGACGGCCAGTGACGGTACGACGCCGGCACCGGGCGCCAGCCCGACACCCGCCGCCTCCGGCACCGCCGCGAACCCGGGCACGTCCACCGACCCGGACCCGTCGACGCCCGCCACGACCTCGCCGGACCCGGGCACCAGCACCACGCCGGACCCGGATCCGGAGCCCACCGACACGGCGACCAACTCCCCGGACCCCACTCCGACCGACACCGCCACGACGCCCGCCCCGTCGGACAGCGCGGTCACCGGCGGCGACTCCGGGGCAGTCGCCGACGGCGCCGTCGAGCAGAACCCCGTAGCGACCTTTGAGCCCGAGTCCAGCACCACCAGCTCCTCGTCCCCGGAGAACATCCTCTGATGGCATCCCGCACCAGCCGTCACGCCTCCGCGCCCCGCGCGAGGCGACCCGAACGAAGCGCGGGGCGCCGACGGCTGCCCATGCGCTACCTGCTGCCCTCGCTCATCCTCATCGCCCTGATGGCGATGCTGATGCTGCGCGGCTACGTACACAGCGAGATCCTCGCCGACCACCGCGTCCGCCCAGCGGTGTCCTACGACCAGGTGCCCGAGAAGATCCTCAAGGGCGGCCCGGTCATCGACACCCGCAGCGGCCGCACGACCACCTTGAGAGTCCCGGACCACCGTCTCGTCCTCACCTTCGACGACGGCCCGGACCCGACGTGGACCCCGAAAGTCCTCGACGTCCTGAAGAAGTACGACGCGCACGCCGTCTTCTTCGTCACCGGCACCATGGCCTCGCGCTACCCGGACCTGGTGCAGCGCATGGTGGACGAGGGTCACGAGGTCGGCCTGCACACCTTCAACCACCCCGACCTCTCCTACCAGTCCAAGAAGCGCATCGACTGGGAGCTGTCCCAGAACCAGCTGGCGCTGGCGGGCGCGGCGGGCATCCGTACGTCCCTCTTCCGCCCCCCGTACTCGTCCTTCTCCGACGCCATGGACAACAAGTCCTGGCCCGTGACGCAGTACATAGGCACCCGCGGCTACATCACCGTCGTCAACAACACGGACAGCGAGGACTGGAAGAAGCCCGGCGTCCGCAAGATCATCGCCAATGCCACGCCCAGGCGCGGCAAGGGCGCGATCGTCCTGATGCACGACTCCGGCGGCGACCGCCACCAGACCGTCCAGGCGCTGGACAGGCTCCTTCCCCAACTCCAGGACCGCGGCTACAAGTTCCAGAACCTCACCGAAGCGCTCGACGCCCCCAGCGCGAGCACCCCGGTCACCGGCCTCGACCTGTGGAAGGGCAAGGCCTGGGTCAACCTGGTCCAGGCCTCCGAGAAGACCACCGACGCCCTCGTCGTCGGCATCGCCGTCATCGGCGTGCTGGTCTTCACCCGCTTCGGCCTGATGCTCCTGCTCTCCGTGCTGCACGCCCGCCGGGTGCGGCGCGCCGGATTCCGCTGGGGCCCGGTGCCGATCACCGAACCGGTGTCGGTGCTGGTCCCGGCGTACAACGAGGCCAAGTGCATTGAAAACACGGTTCATTCACTGATGGCGAGCGAGCATCCCATCGAGATCATCGTCATCGACGACGGCTCGAGCGACGGCACGGCCCGCATCGTCGAGGACCTGCGCCTGCCGAACGTGCGCGTCGTACGGCAGCTCAACGCCGGCAAGCCCGCCGCCCTCAACCGCGGTATCGCGAACGCCCGTCACGACCTCATCGTGATGATGGACGGCGACACCGTCTTCGAACCCGCGACGGTACGCGAACTGGTCCAGCCCTTCGCCGACCCGTCCGTCGGCGCCGTCGCCGGCAACGCGAAGGTCGGCAACCGCGACTCCCTCATCGGCGCCTGGCAGCACATCGAGTACGTGATGGGCTTCAACCTGGACCGCCGTATGTACGACATGCTCCGCTGCATGCCGACGATCCCCGGCGCCGTCGGAGCCTTCCGCCGCTCCGCCCTGGAACGCGTCGGCGGCATGAGCGACGACACGCTCGCCGAGGACACCGACATCACCATCGCGATGCACCGCGACGGCTGGCGGGTCGTGTACGCGGAGAACGCCCGAGCGTGGACCGAGGCACCGGAGACCGTCCAGCAGCTCTGGTCCCAGCGCTACCGCTGGTCGTACGGCACGATGCAGGCGATCTGGAAGCACCGCAGGGCCGTCATCGAACGGGGCCCGTCGGGCCGCTTCGGCCGCGTGGGCATGCCCCTGGTGTCCCTCTTCATGATCCTGGCCCCGCTTCTCGCCCCGCTGATCGACGTGTTCCTCCTCTACGGACTCGTCTTCGGCCCGACGCAGAAGACGATCGTGGCCTGGCTGGGCGTACTGGCCATCCAGGCGGTCTGCGCGGCGTACGCCTTCCGCCTCGACCGGGAACGCATGACGCACCTGATATCCCTCCCGCTCCAGCAGATCCTCTACCGGCAGTTGATGTACGTGGTCCTGCTCCAGTCCTGGATCACCGCCCTCACCGGCGGCCGGCTGCGCTGGCAGAAGCTGCGCCGTACGGGTGTCGTGGGGGCACCGGGGGCGATCCCGCGCCAGCCGGACCGGGATTCGCGTGACCGGAACCCGAACGACCAGAGCTCGAAGGATCGGAACTCGAACAATCGGAGGCCGGTCGGATGACGACGCACGACTACGCGGCGGGTGCCACGCCGCCGTTGGGGGCACCCAAGGCTGTCCTGCCTGAACGGGGTGCGGCACCGGGGGCTCCGAACGCCCCGGGGGCTCCGGATGTGGCCCCGGCTGCGGCTGCGGCCCCGTCCGCGGGTCCGAAGAGGCCGGGCCGCGACCGCTACTTGGACATGCTGCGCTCGATCGCCCTGGTCCGCGTGGTCGCGTACCACCTCTTCGGCTGGGCGTGGCTGACGGTCCTCTTCCCCTCCATGGGCGTGATGTTCGCGCTGGCGGGTTCGCTGATGGCGCGCTCACTGAGCCGTCCGGCGTGGGGTGTGATCCGTGGCCGTGTCCGCCGACTGCTGCCGCCGCTCTGGGTGTTCAGCGCGGTGGTGCTGGTCCTGTTGTTCGCGGGCGGCTGGAATCTGTCCGAGGACCCGGACCACGGCGGCACCTGGGGCCTGGTCGAGATGATCAACTACGTCATCCCGATCGGCGCTCCGCCGTTCCCCTGGAACATCGGCTCCAAGTCGGGCCTCCTGGAGGACACTTGGGCGGTCCAGGCGGCGGGCCCCCTGTGGTACCTGCGCGCTTACCTGTGGTTCGTGATCGCCTCCCCGCTGCTGCTGTGGGCGTTCCGTCGCGCACCCTGGCCCACGCTGCTCGCCCCCCTCGCCCTGACGGCGGTGGTCGGCACCGGCGTGGTGTCGATCCCCGGCGAAACGGGCAACGCCGTCTCGGACTTCGCGGTCTTCGGCGGCTGCTGGGTCCTGGGCTTCGCCCACCAGGAAGGCGTACTGGCGAAGGTTCCCCGCTACCTCGCGGTCTCCTGCTCGGTCCTGCTCATGGCCTTCGGCCTGTGGTGGGCGTCCGGCCATCTGGGCCCGGACGGCTGGGACTTGAACGACATCCCGCTGGCCCAGGCGACCTGGTCCTTCGGCTTCGTCGTCATCCTCCTCCAGTACGCCCCGTCCTGGCAGGAGCTCCCGGGCCGCCTCGCCAAGTGGGACAAGCTCGTCACCCTCTCCAACAACCGAGCCGTCACGATCTACCTCTGGCACAACATGCTGATCATGGCCACGGTCCCCATCATCGACCTCGCGTACAACCTGCCGTTCATGCAGGGCGAAGGGGCGACGGGGCTGCTGGACTCGACGTACATGCTGTGGATGTTCGTACTGGTCTGGCCCCTGATAGCCCTCGCGATCGTCTCCGTGGGCTGGGTCGAGGACCTGGCGGCACAGCGGAGCCCGAGGCTGTGGCCGGACGGGGCGAAGCGGGGGGCTTCGCGGGGGCGGCGGAAGGGTTGATGCGGGGGCGTATGCCGACGGGTGCGTACCTGCGTACGCACCCGCATACGTGAGGGATCCGGTGTTGGTGGTCCCGGCTTTGCAGGGGCCAACGTGGTGACGGATTCAGACCATCAAGATCACTGAATCGAAGGTTCCGCACCGCGAATTAGCCATGTTCTGTAGGCGTATGCCTGACTTGACTTCCCCTTGGAAGCAATTCGCTCTGGTGTCACCACATACGCCCCCGATACCGTGTGGCTGCCCTCCCGAACCCCAGGCCGCACAGGAGTCCGTTGTGAACCGCCGTCCCAGCCTGCTCGCCACGGCCGCCCTCGGTGCGGCCACGGCTGTCCTTCTGACTGGCTGTGGGGGAGGTGACGGTGACTCTGCGGGGAATGACAAGATCGCCGGGGCCGATACGGGAAGCGAGACGTCGGCGTCGCCAAGTGCCTCCGCTTCGGCGGCCGCCGACCGGCCGAAGGTCGAGTTGCCGTCGGACGTCACGGACAAGTACGAGGACTGGAAGACCGGCGACGACGCCAAGGACGCGGTCCTGGCGGACACCGCCGGGCGCATCGACGCCACGAACTACGCCATCCTGCAGGGCGATACAGGTGCGCCCGGCCTTTCCTTCTACTACCGGGACACGGCGTTGAGCGACGCGGTGGAGTGGGTACAGGCGTACGTGGACTCCAACTTGTCCTTCACCGGCACGACTCGTTACTACGCCCCCAAAGTCACCCTGTCCGGTGCGAAGTCGGCGGATGTCGTCTACTGCGCTGACGAGAGCAAGGGGTTCAACAAGAACCGCAAGACGAACAAGGTCGACAAGACGGCCTCGGACGAAAGCCCGTACGTGCTGTACAACACGCGCCTTGAGAAGAACGGACAGGGCGTGTGGCAAGCAACGAACCTGATCTCGAAACGGGGAGACAAAACATGCGCCGCCTGAGCGGACGGGGGCGCACCTTGGCCCTGAGTGCGATGGTTGCCGTCTGCGTCGCCGGGTTGCCCGGCACCGCTGTGGCGTACGGGCCGGGCGACGGCCAGGGATCCGACACCACGGGCCCTTCCGGCAACGCCGATGGCAAGGGCAATATCTCGGCGACTGCGGGCGCTGTCGTCTTCGACCGCTCGAAGAATGGCTCGGGCGAGTCCGCGGGTCCGGTGGCGTCCACCACCAGCACGTGGACCCCGCCTGCTTGTTACTACGCCCCGATGTATTCGCCGGCCCAGTTGCAGGCGGAGTTGGAGCCGGTCTGGGAGGCGGAGTCGACGGGTTATGAGTGGGACGCCTCGCAGCGCAAGCGCTATGTCGACGGTGAGCCGTACACGGACTTCAACAAGGACAAGGCCGGCAAGGGGTATTGGTGGTCGGGGTATGTCGCGGAGGGGCGTGCGGGTGATCCGGGCGCGCTCGACTGTGACAAGCCCTACTTCTGGGTAGACACGGGCGAACCCCCGCCGGCGGACATCCCGGAGGCGATTACGCCCGAGATTCTGGCGCAGTTGGCGTATGCGGAGATCCGTGTGCCGTCGACCAAGGTGGATCTGGCTCCGGCCGGTACGACGAAGGTGAATCTGCCGACGTGGGCGTGGCTGGACACGGCGGAGTTCAAGCCAGTGTCGGTCACGGCGTCGGTTCCGTTGCTCGGTGTCGAGGCGACGACTGTCGCGGAGCCGGTCTCGGTGAAGATCGAGCCGGGCACGGGCGACGCCACGACGTACCCGGCCTCCGGTGTCTGCGAGATCAGCAACAACGGTCAGATCGGTGAGGCGTACGCGGCGGGTAAGTCGGACGAGACTCCGCCGTGTGGAGTGAAGTACCTGCGGTCCTCGGGCGAGGACTCGTACAAGCTCAGGGCGACGATCACGTGGAAGATTCACTGGACGGGCACGGGCGTGAACCAGCCAGTGGGCCTGCCGGACGGCGCGTTCGGGGCGGAGCAGGACGTCATTGTGCAGGAGATTCAGGCCGTGAACCGCTGACCGACCGGGGCACGGGCCGCCGTCAAGTTGGCGCCCGGCTCCCTGTCTCAGGCGTCGGGTTCCTCCTGGCCGCCGGTGTCGAGGAGTTCCTCCAGCCGGCGGGCGTACGCCCGGAAGCCTGCTCTGCCGCTCTCCGGCGCGCTCGATTCCGGGCGAAGAATGCTCGGAAGGCAAGCGACCCTCCAGGTCCTGAAGACGCCCGTCGGAGTGGTTCGCCCCGTCCCGTCCGCCAGGTCGACCGCAATCCCGAGGATTTCGGCAACCGCCCCCGCTCCCTGTCGTGCCTCGGTTCCTGCGGCGAGGGCCCCGTTGATCAGCGCTTGCAGGAACTGCGTGAGCTGGAGGTCAGCCCCCATGTGGCACATGCGGCGTACTGTCCGGGGTTCTTCGAGTTCTTCGCGGCGTTCCGGGACCCCTTCGACACCACCGGACCAGAGGAGCAGGAAGGGGGCGATCACCTCGTGATCGCGAAACCGGCCCAGCTCGTCGAGGATCGCCATGGACGCGTCGCTGAAGCCGCAGACGGTGCGGATACCGCTCAGTAGGCGATCCACCTCGTTCTGCCGAGGTGCCAGAAAGTCTCCCATCGACACGTCAGGGAGCGTCCAGGTACCGGTGGCTTGCACGGCCCCGATCTCCATGATGCCGCCGAGCGGGCCGAAGATCTCGCGAGCGAGACTCGCCTCCGGAATGGGGATGACTTGTCCTGGCACTTTCACTTGCCTCGCAGGTTCTTGGCGAGCGACCGCACACGGTCCGGATCCCCCGGCGTCGGATCCTTGTCCAGGTCCAGGACATGCCAGTCACTCGGCCGATTCCCCGCCACGCCGCAACCCCCGTCACGCCCGCCTCACCAATAACCGTACGCGGGTGCGAAGTTACTAGGTGCTTGCCGGAGGAGGGAAGGACCGCCAGTGAGCTGAGCGCGGGTCCTGAGCGCGCGCATGAGTTTGCGCAGGCTGTCGAGGCGCAGGTGGACGGCGGCGGGATCGGGCTGCGGGTTACGTGGACGTAGTTGGCGACCTTGGCGGTGCAACTACATTTCTGCGTCGAGGAATTCGCGGCCGACGCCGGCGTCCAGGACGGCAGTGCCGAGTTGGGTACGGGGCGGGGGCGCGAGCCAAAGGTGCGGGGGACTGGGTTGGTCGCAAGCGGGACGGGTGGCGATCGCCGAGCTTTGGATAGCGCTCGGCGGTCTTTGCGGTGGCCAACGTGGTGACGCTTTCCGACGTCCAACATCACTCAATCGAAGGTTCCGGGCCGTCGGTTAGGAGTGATACATGGCGATATTCCCGACCTGCGCGCCCTGTTGACGTAATTCGCTCTGGTGTCGCCACACGCGCCCCCGATACCGTGTGGCTGCCCTCCCGAACCCCACGCCGCACAGGAGTCTGCCGTGAACCGCCGTCCCAGTCTGCTTGCCACTGCCGCCCTTTGCGCGGCCACGGCCGTCCTTCTGACTGGCTGTGGGGGCGGTGACGGTGACTCCACGGGCAACGACAAGATCGCCGGGGCCGATACGGGGAGTGAGACGTCGGCGTCGCCAAGTGCCTCCGCCTCGGCAGCCGCCGACCGGCCGAAGGTCGAGCTGCCGTCGGATCTGACGTACACCTTCGACTGGCCCAAGACCGGCGACGAGAACAAGGATGCGGTCCTGAGCGACAGCGAGCAGTCCATCAAGGCGGTGGACCTCGCCATCGCGAACCAGGACGCCCTCGACAAGGCATACCTCTTCTACTACGAGGGGGAGGCGGCAGCGAACACACAGACGTTCATCGAGGCGTATGTCGAGGCCAAAGCGCGCACGACTGGTGCCTATCGCTACTACGACGCGGTGGTCAACGTCAGCGACTCCGACAGTGCGTCGCTTGTGTATTGCGAGGATCAGGGCAAGGCGTACGACATGTACCTGGAGACGAAGAAGGTCGACAAGACTGCCGTCACCAAGAACAGCTACGTGCTCTACAACACTCAGCTGCACAAGAACGCCGACGGCGTCTGGGTCATCGAGAAGCTTCTTTCCCAGAGGGGGAGTGCCAAGTGCCAGCCCTGAGCGCCGGTTCACGAATCTTGATCGCTTCTCTGCTGCTCGGCTCGGTCGTCATGGGCACTGCTCCCGCCATGGCTGACAACGGCATCGGTGGTGGCGCCCAGGCGCCTCCTCCCAGCGGGAGTGCATCCGGCGACTCTGATGGCGAGGGCAATATCTCGGCGACTGCGGGTGCTGTTGTCTTCGACCGTTCGAAGAATGGTTCGGGTGAGTCGGCGGGTCCGGTGGCGTCCAGCACCAGCACGTGGACCCCGCCTGCTTGCTATTACGCGCCCATGTATTCGCCGGCTCAGTTGCAGGAGCATTTGGAGCCGATCTGGGAGGCGGGGTCGACTGGCTACGAGTGGGATGCCTCGCAGCGTAAGCGCTATGTCGACGGTGAGCCGTACAAGGACTTCAACAAGGACAAGGCCGGCAAGGGCTATTGGTGGTCCGGGTATGTAGCGGAGGGGCGCGCGGGTGAGCCGGGCGCGCTGGACTGTGACAAGCCGTATTTCTGGGTGGACACGGGGGAACCTCCGCCGGCGGATATCCCGGAAGCGATCACGCCCGAGATCCTGGCGCAGTTGGCGTACGCCGAGATCCGTGTGCCGTCGACCAAGGTGGATCTGGCTCCGGCCGGTACGACGAAGGTGAATCTGCCGACGTGGGCGTGGCTGGACACGGCGGAGTTCAAGCCGGTGTCGGTCACGGCGTCCGTTCCGTTGCTCGGGGTCGAGGCGACGACCGTCGCGGAGCCGGTCTCCGTGAAGATCGAGCCGGGCACGGGCGACGCCACGACGTACCCGGCCTCCGGAGTCTGCGAGATCAACAACGGCAAGATCGGCGAGGCGTACGCCGCGGGCAAGTCGGACGAGACCCCGCCGTGCGGAGTGAAGTACCTGCGGTCCTCGGGCGACGACTCGTACAAGCTCAGGGCGACCATCACCTGGAAGATTCACTGGACCGGTACCGGCGTGAACGAGCCAGTGGGCCTGCCGGACGGCGCGTTCGGGGCGGAGCAGGACGTCATTGTGCAGGAGATTCAGGCCGTCAACCGCTGACGCTGGGGCAACCGGCGTACGAAGAGAATCCGGGAAGAGACGCGTGGCGGATCGGCTGGCCGTCGACGGCGATGAGTTGGCGCACTTCATGAAGATGCTCAGGAAATCGACCGACTCACTGAAAGGCATGCGTAGGGCGTTGGAAGACGCGACCGTCACCGGTCTCGGTACCGACGATCTCGACCGCGCCTGCGAGGACTTTCAGGATGACTGGAAGTACGGAGCCGATCAGATCGGTGAGCAGACCGAAGATCTGGCCAAGATCATCGGAAAGAGCAGGGACAGCTACCGCGAGGTCGACAAGGCCTTGGAGGAAGCGCTCAAGAAACCCGGCGAGGGCAAGAGCAGGGGTTCGAAGTGACGCACTCGTCTGGTGCTGGGGATTCGGGAGCCGCCCTCGACCCGCAGTCCCGAGCCGACCTGGGTAAACCCCAGGGACTCAAGTCCGCGCCGCACATCCCGAACCCTGATTACCCGAACCTGGGCTTCAACCCTGTGCCGGGCAGTACCGAGACAGTGAGCGGCCTGCACAAGAAGCTTGCCGGGTGCGCCAAGGTTCTGGAAGAGACGCATGAACTTGTCACCAAGCTGATGGACGGCAGCTATTGGGAGGGTGACGCGGCTGTCGCCTTCCGCGAGCAGCTCGACGGTGGTCCGCTGCCGTTGAACTTGAAGAACGCCGCTCACTCCATTCGCAAGGCGGCCAAGCAACTCGATCGCTGGGACGGCGAGTTGGAAGACTTCCAGCGCCGGGCGAAGCGTCTTGAGGAAGACGCGAAGGACGCGCAGGCCGCCGTGGACCGGGCGCAGGGCCACGCCAGCAAGGCAGGAGACAGTCCTGACCTGGACAAGAAGGGCGCCAAGCACGACGACGCACAGCAGGCTATGACCCAGGCGAACACGGCGGTGGACGACGCCGAGGACGAACTGGAGAAGATCCGGGGGAGAGCCCGGAAGCTCGCGGAGGAGCACGAGCATCAGGCTCAGTACCGGGCGGGCAAGATCCGTGACGCCACGAAGAAGCTGGCGCCGCATGAGCCGGGATGGTTCGACTCGGCGCTCGACTGGCTTGGCGAGAATCTGCCGGACATCCTCAGTTTTGTGGCAGGTGCCATCGGCCTGGCAGCGCTCATCCTCGCCGGGCCGCTGGGATGGGGCATCGCGGCGGTGGCGGCTCTGATGCTGACAGCATCGGCGATCAGTTTGACGGCGTTCGTATTGCGCATCTCGGATCCGGAGGTGCGAGCATCCCTGTGGGACGGCTTCACCAAAGGCGAGTTGGATGCCGATTTCTGGAGTAACGCGGTCTCAAGTGGAGCTGACCTGGCGGGATCTCTGCCGGGGATCGGGGCAATCGGCAAGGGGGCCTTTACAGGCGTCCGGGCCATTACCCAAAGTACCGCGACACTGAGCATTGGCCAGAAGATGGCCATGTACGGCACGAAGACCATGGATGAGGCGCGGGCCATCACCCGCCTGGATAACCCGCTGGTTGGATGGATGGTGCGAGGCGTCAGCGCCAGTAGCCACGCGGCGGCAATCAAGAATGTAACCGTTACCTCAGGCCTGACCGGCGCGGTAACAGGCGGGTTCGGCCTGTACGACAGTCTGGTGGACGCTGATGACGACGGCATCAAGGACGGTACAGTCGCCGGGATCGATGGTACGCGGCTTGTTCTCGACAATGGTGGGTTCTTCAAGCTCCTCGGCCATGTCTTCTGACCCTTCCCACACGGAGAGAGAACGCCTGTGAATCCCGCCGACTACCCCACCGCATGGGAGCACCCGCCCACCCGCCGGGCTTGGGCAGGGCACATGGCCATGAATGCTCTCGGCTTGGTCGGCTGGATCGGCGGCTGGATCGCGCTGCTCGGCGTCTCTACCTACACCCCTAACTGGGTTGTATGGATCTTCATGCCCTACTTCCTCTACGGGGCGTATCGGGCAGTCATCCAAGTGCGCTATTTCCCACTGGCCTTTCACATGCTGCGAGTCCTGCGAACCTATCCCTGGCAGTTGCTCTCCGGCCTATCTCGCGGCCTGGACCAGCACCCAGATGCGGAAAACGATGGTATTTGGATCGAACTACCCAACCCTGATGAACGATCGAAGGCGATTCCGCTCGTCTTCGTCAAGCATCACCGCGCCTATTGGTGGATGAAGCGCATCGGAGGCCCTCGTACCGAGCCCGCGCTCAAGGCCCAACTGGAGCCGCTCTGGTTCGCCGGGGACCCTCGATTTGTCGGTGTTGTCGCAGCGTCGGCCAGAGGCGCCGCCGCACCCCGGAGATTGCACTTCCTCTATCAACCCTCCGCCTTCTACAAGGCTGTTGCTCGTAGGCACTGGGAGGACGTCAGTCCAGTCCATCTCGACCGAGCTCGCCGCGCCGGGGCATTGCTCTTCGACGCTGTCCCGAGATCCCGTTAACGCCCTGCGTTTCGCTAGCGCTCTCTGCCATCGACGGACAGGACCCATGAACACCCCCGTCATCATCCTCCACGAGTCCGTCGAAGACCCCGGCGCGGAGGCTTGGTTTGCCGAACCACCTGGCTTCACCGCCCTCCCCCTCGATGCTCTGTTGTCCGAGCCCGATTCTCCGGCGGCCGGGGAACTGCGCTCCGCCCTGGCTCCGTTCCTCGACTCGGCGCCTGACGAGATGGCCCGCCAGCAGTTCATTGCCGAGTTCACGCAGGGCCAGCAGTTGCTCGGAGCCATGCGCGAGGTCGGCACGGTGCACTGCTCGATCGGTCTGCACCGCGACGACTTGGACGACACGGGCACGAGTAGCGGTCAGCCGCTGTTCTCCCTCTTCACCCTCTCCTGGCGAGACACGGCCGTGGCCCCAAGGGCCGTCACCGCCGCACGCGCCGTGACCTCCGCCGCGGGCCACACCCACATTGAGTACCTCGAACTGCCTTGCGGCCCGGCCACCCTCAGCGAGACCGTGCGCACAGCCTCCGCCGACAGCGGCCTCCCGCGGCTTCCGCTCCTCCAGATCCACGCCCACCTGCCACACACGGACTGCAAGCGCCTGATCGTCCTCACACTGAGCACCACGGCCGTGGTCCGTCGTGAGGAATACCGTGCGGTCCTCCAACAGATTGCCGAAACGGTCAGTTTCGAGAGTCCCCTGGAGTCAGACGCAAGTAATGCAAGCTGACTGGGAGGAGAGGACTCCGTCGACCGAGAGGACGGCACGAAGCGACGGAGATTCGCCAGTTCATGGCCTGTGGGGTGTGGCTAGGTTGAGCAGCATGAACATGCAGGGGCGGGGCTATCGCTATGTGGGGCCTGCCGACTTGAGGGCACTGGTCCGGCCGGGAGGCGAGGGCCGGAGCATGCTCTCGGCGGCTGATTTCGACGAGTGGGTCTTGGGGAGGACCACGGAGGAACTCGCAGAGCCGTTCACCTTTGTCGTCGACGCTGCCCGAGTCCTACGGCTGGCGCCGCGCCGGAGTGAACACGTGGCGTGTGCCGGCGGAGAGGCGGTACTGAGCGCCGGCGAAGTGAGCTTCCGCCGGGAGTTCGGGCGGTGGTTGGTCGACGAGATCAGCAATCAGTCGACTGGCTATTGCCCGGAAATCAGCTCGTGGCCGGCCGTCGCGGTTGCTCTGGACCGAGCTGGGATCGTTCGTCCGTTGGGCTTCACCCACGAGGTGGCGTTCCGACGCTGCCCGTCGTGCCGGCAACTCAACATCGTTCGGGAGGAGAACTTCGTCTGCGTCTTCTGCGACGAGTCTCTCCCGCTGGAATGGAATGTGGACGGCGCGGGCGGCGTGTGATCGGTAGCTGGTCGGGCGCCGCCTCTCGGTGGCCAGAACCTTGACGTGGCCCCGGAAGGCGGCTGGATCTGGGCCCATTCAGCTCTGCCTGCTCCCGTTGCTCTTGTCAGCGGGAGCAGATCACGCTGACGAGGGTGAAGGAAGCGAAGAACGGGCCTTCGGAGAGCGAGGCGAACCACTGGCGGCCGCGTGCTTCGTCGATGTGACCATCCGCGATGGCTTGCTGCATGTTGCGGCCAAGCCCCAGGGTGTGGTCCGCGTCCTGGAAGTCGAGGAAGAGCGGAGTCGTGGCGGTCACCGTCTCGACGGTGAAGCCTGCCTGATCGGCATGACGGGCGAGGCTGCGGCCGATGGTGGCGTGACGGATACATTCTGATGTGGTGTAACGCGTGAAGGCGCGGCTTGTGCCGAGATCCTCCGCATCAACGATCAGGGTGTCCCAGTCCGGCTCGGCAAGACCGATCCGTGCCCCTGGCCGGGTGGCCAGGTGGAGTTGTGCCAACACGTCGGCGGGTTCGGTGACATGCATGAGAACGCGATCGATTTTGGCTCGGTCGACTGTGCCGGGCTCGACAGGGAGGGAGTGGGCGTCACCCGCGCGGATCTCCACCGAAGGCAGGCCGCTCGTGCGTCGGCGTGCCTCGGCGAGCATTGCCGGGTCACGGTCCACGCCGATCACTGCGCCGCTCGCGCCGACGCGTTCCGCCAGCGCCGGCAGGTCAGTACCAGGGCCGCATCCCAGATCGAGTGCGGTCTGCCCTGCGTGTATGTCCAGCAGTTCCAGTAACTCCTGCTTGTAGCTGCGGCCGGCGGCACTGGCTGCGGTTCGCAACATATAGGCAGCTGGGTTGGGATGGGATGCGCCGAGAGTCGTTGACATGCGGGCGAGTGAAACACCCTGGATGGCGGCCGCGCCACTCGGTGAGAGGAGCATCCAGGAACGGGAGGGCGTCTCCTGCAAGGCGCGCTCCGTGTCGGCACAACAGGTACCAGTGCTCAACCCCGTACACGCGAAGTTGCCCATCTCAGCCCCACAGCTCGGCGAAGCAACGGGGCACGCAGGTCGCCAAGTCGGCCGTGTTGTCGGTTCGGTAGCCTCGGCCTTCGTAGCAGTGGTCATGTGTGCGCCATGAAACCCGGGGGTCTTTCGATGCAGGGGAAGAAGACCGAGAGCCTCGCCGGCCGGGTCGGCACCGAAGAGCGCTTCCTGCGGGACTGGGGTTTCGAACTACCGGAGTCGATCTTTCGGTTCTGGGCGTTTCTGGAGTCCTTGGGGCCGGTCGAACAGCAGGCGCTCCGGGACTTGGACGTGTCGCCCGTCGGCATCATGGACTTGTTCGCCGACGCAGGACTGCGGCCGTGCGAGGGGATCGACGTACGGGTGCACGGTCGCTACTACCGTGACCCGCCCGAGTTTCTGACCTTTATGCACGGCGGCTCAGACGGCCTCCACCACGGGCTGTGGTTCGACGACGGCCGCACCTGCAGTGGGGTCGCTTCGTACTACAACAACGATGGCGGTGGAATCGACACCCGTTCGGGAACTCCGCTGGAGGCGCTGCGCGCGATCCTCGAACGCTGCTGGCGGGACCTCGATGACGACGGCATGCAGGACGAGGAGACAGCCGCGCGCCGGTCCCGCCTGGGTCTGCTGCGCGATGCGCTGACCGTCCACGAGACCGGGGGCCGGCCCGAGGCGGGCATCGCCTATTCCATGGCCTACGACGCGATCGTCCCGCCCGTGGACCTCGGCCGGCTCACCACGCTGGACGGCGCGGGCGCACTCGTGACGGGCGGAACCGCGCTGGACCGCCCTGCCCACGGTCAGGCGGACGAGTACAAGTTCGCGACGTACATGTATGCCCTGTTCGAGGATCCCGCGGCGCTGCAGGCGAGCGTGCAGGACGCCCGCGGCCGGTGTTCGGCAGGCGATCCGGCGGAGGCCCTGGTCCTGGGCCGCGACCTGCACTGGGCGTCACATGGTGACCCGGTCCGCGAGACACTCGCGAACGAACTCCTCGTGATGGCCTATCGCGCGCTGGACCGCCCCTCGCTGGCGGAGATTGCCGACGCCCACCACCGCCACCGTTCCCTGCCGCGCGTAACCGTCCTGGAGACGAAGAAGGCGTAGCAGCCGCATGGACGGACTTGCAGGATCGAGTCGCTCCTCGTGCCCACTCAGTTTGCCTTTTTGCTCGACGCGAACCGACTTCTCACGCCCTCAAGGCCGAATCGCTCCCAGGGGAGCAGCGCCAGAGGAACCCACCCGAAGCCGACTGCGAAGACGCCGGCGAGGACAACGAGGCCCTCGGGGAGGATCCAGCCGAGCTGGGCGACGACTACGGACACGACCACCAGATAGATGCCGAAGAGAAGGACACCGAGCATCTTGCGGGAAGCCTCGATGGGGCGAAGCCTCGGCTTCTCACCAGTCCCGTTCTCATCAGTCCCGCCAAAGAGCCCCAATATGGTCAGCGGCAGGAACCCTCCGACCATGGCACCAAACCCAACCCCACCGATCACCAGGGCGATACGTCCGTCTTCCGGGATCGCGGGCGACAGGAACGACTCGTCCGCCAACTTGAGAGTCAGGTAGACCCCCGCGAAAGCGCCGAGGATCGTGCTCGCCAGGACGAGGATCAATCCGGCCGCGAAAGCGATATTTCCGGCCGTCGAGCGTTGAGGTTTCCGAGCCGTCTCGGGTCGGCCTGCCCGTGATCCAGCGGACATGAAAACTCTCCCTTTCCTGTGCCTCGGCTTCAATTGGCAGCTTGGTTCCAGCAGGCGCGAGGCGGCGCCCGTTGCTTGCCGGGTCGGAGGGCCCGTCGCGTGGGACGAGTCTGCCAATTGGTCAGGCGCTACGCCCGGACGGGGTCGAGCGATGACCGGGTTCCGCCGCGTCTCCCTGCCGGAGTCCGCGAAACGCGGATATACCGTGGCGGAACAGGACCAGTCGTCCGACCGAGGAGTCCGAATGGTCAACAGTCCTACAGCTGTCGTCGAAGCGGCGTTCCGGTACTACAGGTCACAGGACCGCGACGCGGCCTTCGTTCTCTACGCCGATGATTTCTCGTTCACGAGCCCGCGGGACGATCACATCGACAAGGCAGCATTCTTCGAGCTGTGTTTCCCGACCGCCGACCGGTTCAAGGAGCAGCGGTTGCTGCACGTCACCCCCGCGGACGAAGAGCTCGTCCTCGTCCACTACGAGTACGAGCTCACGACGGGCGGCAGGTATCGCAACGTCGAGGCGATCACTGTCCGGGACGGGCTCATCCAGGAGGTGCAGGTCTTCTTCGGTGGCGAAGTCGGCGGCGAAGCATGACGAGCAAGACGAGCGCGGACGGCAACCCGCACGCCAATCCATACGCCAACCTCACCACCGCCCCACC
This sequence comes from Streptomyces sp. NBC_00038, assembly GCF_026343635.1. Classification (NCBI taxonomy): domain Bacteria; kingdom Bacillati; phylum Actinomycetota; class Actinomycetes; order Kitasatosporales; family Streptomycetaceae; genus Streptomyces; species Streptomyces sp. NBC_00038. Next base: position 4,191,397 of record NZ_JAPELQ010000001.1, on the reverse strand, counting down.
CCCAGAGTGAGAGCAACGTTCCATTCCGGTCACCCACAGCCACAGGCCGGAAACGCGCCCTCCCTACCTTCGGTTCTCATCCCCCCAGTACCAGACCTGAGCACCGGAGAACCGTGGAGGCGTCATGACAGCCCCAGCCGCAAGCCCGGGCCCCCCGCCCGCAGCCCCCGCACAGAGCAGGGGAGGCCGCTGGATCGACGAGTGGGATCCCGAGGACGAGGCCTTCTGGAACGAGGGCGGCGAGAAGGTCGCCCACCGTAACCTCTTCTTCTCCGTGCTCTCCGAGCACATCGGGTTCTCGATCTGGACCCTGTGGTCGGTGATGGTGCTCTTCATGGGGCCGGAGTACGGGCTCACCCCGGCCGACAAGTTCTTCATCGTGTCGATGGCGACGCTGGTCGGCGCGATTGTGCGCGTCCCCTACACCTTCGCCGTCGCCCGCTTCGGTGGCCGGAACTGGACGATCATCGCCGCGAGCATGCTGCTCGTACCGACCATCGCCGCGTTCGTGGTGATGGAGCCGGGCACGTCGTTCGGGACCTTCCTGGTCTGCGCGATGCTCGCCGGCGTCGGAGGCGGGAACTTCGCCTCCTCCATGACCAACATCAACTCGTTCTTCCCGCTGCGGAAGAAGGGCTGGGCCCTCGGGCTCAACGCCGGCGGCGGCAACATCGGCGTGCCGGTCGTGCAGCTCGTGGGGCTGGCCGTCATCGGGGCGAGTGGTGGGCCCAGGGTCCTGCTCGGCATCTACATCCCGCTCATCGTCCTCGCCACCGTCCTCGGCGCCCGCTACATGGACAACATCTCGTCCGTGAAGAACGACACCGGGGCCGCCAAGGAGGCCGTGAAGGACGCCCACACCTGGATCATGTCCTTCCTCTACATCGGGACGTTCGGGTCCTTCATCGGATACAGCTTCGCGTTCGGCCTGGTGCTTCAGACGCAGTTCGGGCGTACGCCGCTGGAGTCCGCGTACGTCACCTTCATCGGGCCGCTGCTCGGGTCCCTGATCCGTCCCGTCGGCGGCTGGCTCGCCGACCGCTACGGCGGCGCGAAGATCACCCTGTGGAACTTCGTCGGAATGGGCGCCGCGACCGCGGTCATCATCGTCGCCTCGATGGAGGAGTCGCTGGCCCTGTTCACCACCGCGTTCATCGTGCTGTTCGTGCTGACGGGGCTCGGCAACGGGTCGACGTACAAGATGATCCCCGGCATCTTCCAGGCCAAGGCCGTGGCCAAGGGACTGAGCGGAGAGGAAGCGGCCGCCTACGGGCGCCGGCTCTCCGGCGCCTCCATGGGGCTCATCGGAGCGGTGGGCGCGCTCGGCGGGCTCGGGATCAACCTCGCCTTCCGGCAGTCCTTCCTGAGCGTCGGCTCCGGCACCGGTGCCTTCGTGGGCTTCCTCGCCTTCTACGCGCTCTGCTTCGCGGTCACTTGGGCCGTATACCTTCGCCGCCCGGCCGCCGCCAAGGAGGCCTCGGCACCGGCCACGGAGGAGAAGCTGCAGCTCAGCTACGCCGAGGTGTGACGTAACACGGGCGACATGCGGATGATCCGGGCCTGTCACGGGGCGTTGACAGGCTCGGTCAGCCGTAAGGCCAGCCCTGAGTGCACGACGACTCGAGTGCAGGACGAGAGCCGGGACGACCCTCATGTACGACGAACAGCAGCGACCAGAATCCCTGCCGCACGGGCCCCTCGCGGGGTTCACCGTAGGCGTGACCGCCGCCCGCCGCGCCGACGAACTCGGGGCGCTGCTCCAGCGGCGCGGCGCCTCGGTCGTGCACGCGCCGGCCCTGCGCATCGTGCCGCTCGCCGACGACAGCGAACTGCTGGTCGCCACCAAGGAGCTGATCGACGAGGCCCCGGACGTCGTGGTGGCCACGACCGCCATCGGGTTCCGGGGGTGGGTCGAGGCCGCCGACGGGTGGGGGATCGGGGAGGAACTGCTCGCACGGCTGCGCGGCGTCGAACTGCTCGCCCGCGGCCCCAAGGTCAAGGGCGCGATACGGGCCCAGGGGCTGACCGAGGAGTGGTCCCCCTCCTCCGAATCCATGGCCGAAGTGCTCGACCGGCTCCTTGAGGAGGGCGTCGAGGGGCGCCGTATCGCCCTCCAGCTGCACGGGGAGCCGCTGCCCGGTTTCGTGGAGTCGCTGCGGGCCGCCGGAGCCGACGTGGTCGTCGTCCCCGTCTACCGCTGGATGCCGCCCGAGGACATCGCCCCCGTCGACCGGATGCTCGACGCGGCCATCACCCGCGGCCTGGACGCGATCACCTTCACCAGCGCGCCCGCCGCCGCGTCCCTGCTGACCAGGGCGGAGAAGCGCGGGCTGCTGCCCGAGCTGCTCGCCGCCCTGCACCACGACGTACTGCCCGTCTGCGTCGGCCCGGTCACCGCGCTGCCGTTGCAGGCCCACGGCATCGACACGGTCCAGCCGGAGCGCTTCCGGCTCGGCCCCCTCGTACAGGTGCTGTGCCAGGAACTCCCCGGCCGGGCCCGTACGCTACCCATCGCCGGCCACCGGGTCGAGATCCGCGGCCACGCCGTGGTGGTCGACGACCGGCTGCGGCCCGTACCGCCCGCCGGGATGTCGCTGCTGCGCGCCCTGTCCCGGCGGCCCGGCTGGGTGGTGGCCCGGGCCGAGCTGCTGCGCGCGCTGCCGGGTGCCGGACGGGACGAGCACGCCGTCGAGACGGCAATGGCCCGGCTGCGTACGGCACTTGGCACCCCCAAGCTCATCCAGACGGTGGTCAAGCGCGGCTACCGGCTGGCGCTCGACCCGGCCGCGGACTCCAAGTACGCCGACGCGTGAGGCCCGCGGTACAGCAGCAGGGCACGCGCCAGGCAGGCCAGCGCGAGCGTCGACAGCAGCGCCCGTACGACGTTCCAGGCCACCCACGGGTCCTCGAACTCCTCGCGTACGGCGGCCGGATCGGCGATCTTCGCGGGGTCACCGGCGTCCGCGAGCTCGTTGTTGAGCGGGATGTTCGCGGCGACGGTGACGAAGAACGCGAGCGCGTACGCGATGAGGGCCGCGAACACCCACCAGCGGTGGGGCGACCTGCGTGACTGCCAGGCGGCGACCGCCGCGAGGAGCAGGGCGCCCATGAAGCTCAGGAAGAAGACCGGGTTCTGGATCTGGTCGTCGATGTTCTGCATGACCTCGATGAAGACGCGGTCGTCGCTGCGGGACAGCGACGGCATGATGTTGCAGGCGTAGATGTAGAAGACCCCGGCGATCAGGCCCATCGCGACCGTGGCCGCAACCAGTACACCTCCGGCGGTGGTCCGCCGCCCCGTGCTGTTGTTGTCCGTCATGGGAACCAGTCAACCGGCGCTCCGGCGCGGGTGACATGGCCGAGCCGCGCGGTCCCATAAGCGGACGTCCAGGGCGCGGGCGGCAGGAAGTCTTCCGGCGGGGGGTGCGCGCGTGCACTGTAGGGGGTACCTACTCCCTAAAAGCTCCCCCTGAAGGCTCCTGGCGGTAACCCCTAGGCGGTGACAGGCACATGGCATCGGGTATGGCCACGGCCTCGTACGAGCTGCGATTCGACTCCGGGCGGATCTGCCTGGACCTGCTGGCGACCACCCACCCCGAGGAACGGCTCGACTCGGTGGACCACCTGCGCGCCTGGATCGCCCGCTCCGGGCTCGTCCCCGCGGGCACGCCCCTGGCGGGCGCCGACCCCTCGTGGCTCGTGGGGTTCCGCGAACTGCGCGGGCACGTCGACCGGTTGGTGCGCGGCGAGCTCGACGCCCGGCCCGCCGACGCGGCGCTCGCCCGCGTCAACGCGGCCGCCCTCGCCGCGCCGCCCGCGCCCTGGGCCGTACGTGCGGACGACGGCTCCCTGCGCGGCCGGCTGCACGCGCCGCCGGGCTGCGCCGAGTTGCTCTCCCTGATCGGCCGGGACGCCCTCGAACTCCTCACCGACCCGGCGGCGCGGGCGAGTCTGCGCCAGTGCGAGGGCGACAACTGTCCGATCGTCTATCTCGACACATCCAGGGGCCGGCGCAGAAGATGGTGCTCCAGTGAGGTGTGCGGCAACCGGGAGCGGGTGGCCCGGCACCGGCGGCGGGCGGCACTCGCCCGCGCGTGAACCTCCACGAGCGGTCACTTCCAACTGCTGGCAGTGATCACGAAATTGCAAAGGGTGATCTTGTAACCGTCTTCACATCCTGCCCAAGAAATATGTGCGACCCCTTTGAACACGCGCGCACCGAGATCCGTACCCCGTGGTGAGCGACCGACTGGGGGACCCCGGTCGAATCGGGGACACCGGAGGTAGGCGTGCGCAAGGATTCCGCCGTGGCTGATGAACGCCCGCCAAGGGCACGACATCGCGCGTCTCAGTCCTCGGAGCCTGACGAGGAACTGATGCGTGCGCTGTACAGAGAACACGCGGGACCCCTGCTTGCCTATGTGCTGCGGCTGGTCGCGGGCGACCGGCAACGTGCCGAGGACGTCGTACAGGAAACCCTCATCCGTGCCTGGAAGAATGCCGGGCAGCTCAATCGAGCAACCGGTTCGGTACGACCCTGGCTGGTGACGGTGGCACGGCGCATCGTCATCGACGGACACCGCAGTCGGCAGGCCCGGCCGCAGGAGGTGGACCCGTCACCGCTGGAGGTCATCCCCGCGGAGGACGAGATCGACAAGGCGTTGTGGCTGATGACACTGTCGGACGCGCTGGACGACCTGACCCCTGCTCACAGGGAAGTCTTGGTCGAAACATACTTTAAGGGGCGTACGGTCAATGAGGCGGCCGAGACGCTCGGCATCCCCAGCGGCACCGTGCGCTCACGGGTGTTCTACGCCCTGCGGTCGATGAAGCTGGCTCTGGAGGAGCGGGGGGTGACGGCATGAACACATACGGGGGATACGGAACGGGTGGTCCGGGAGCCATGCAGAGTCCACAGGGGCAGCAGGGTCCCGGTGACATTCACGAGACTGTCGGCGCGTACGCCCTCGGGATTCTCGACGACGCCGAGGCAACCGCTTTCGAAGGCCATCTCGCCACCTGCGAGTGGTGCGCCCAGCAGCTCGACGAGCTCGCCGGGATGGAGCCGATGCTCGCCGCGCTCGCGGATCTGCCCGCCTCGATGGGCACCCCTGCGATCGGCGAGTCGCTGTCCGCACGCCCGAGCCCACAGCTCGCGGAGCGGCTGGTCGACGAGGTGTCCGAGCGGCGCGCCCAGAAGCGCCGGCGGAGCTTCTACATGGTGGCGGCCGCGGCCGCGCTGATCGTCGGCGGCCCGCTGACCGTGATGGCGGTCGGCGGCAACGAGGGCACTACGACGCCCTCGGCACACGCCACCAGTCCGGCCAAGGCGGCCTTCGAGGTCATGACCGACAAGGTCACGGCCACGGACGCGAGCACCAAGGTCACCGCCGTCGTGGCCATGGAGCCCAAGGCCTGGGGCACCCACGCCGTACTGGAGCTCAAGAACGTCGCGGGCCCGGAGAAGTGCTCACTGATCGCGGTCGGAAAGAACGGCGAGCGCGAGACGGTGACCTCCTGGTCGGTCCCGACTTGGGGCTACGGCCTTCCGAACGCCAAGACGGACGAGGCGAAAGCCCCCCTCTACGTCCACGGCGGCGCGGCCTTCACCCCCAACGAGATCGACCACTTCGAGGTCATGACCTTCGACGGGAAGCAGCTCGTGGAAGTCGACGCGTAAGCGGGCGCGTAACTCGTGTCAGCAGACGGAAAACTCGTGTAAGCAGTGGACGCACAAATGGACGCGTGAGCGAACCGGAGCGCACGCGTAGCTTAAGGGCCCCCCTTCGCGTACGGTTGACGGCTGCCCAGCACGTCAGAAGGGGGCCCGGTGGCCGCTCAGGCTCAGCAGGAAACCGCGCTCGGTTCGGTCCACGATTCCGTACAGGAGAAGTCCCTCCGGGACGACTCCGTACGGGACCGTGAGATCAGCGTCGAACAGGAACATCTCGACCGGGTCTACCGGCGCCTCGAGGAGAAGATCCACGAGGCGGAGTTCCTGATGAACGACGCCGCCAAGCGCGGTCAGGTCGGGACACCGGGGGCGCTCGCCGAGCGCGACGCCCAGGTGTTCCGGGCGGGAATTCACCTCAACCGCCTGAACAACGAGTTCGAAGACTTCCTCTTCGGCCGCATCGACCTGCTCCTGGGGAAGGACGGCAAGAAGGGTCCGGACGGCGCTTACACGGCGGTGGAACCCGCCGAAGGCGCCGTGCGTGACAACAACACCGCCGACATCGCGGAGACGCTGCACATCGGCCGTATCGGTGTCCTGGACACGGACTACGCGCCGCTGGTCATCGACTGGCGGGCGCCCGCCGCGGCCCCGTTCTACCGCTCGACCCCGGTCGAGCCGGGCCGGGTGGTGCGACGCCGGGTCATCCGCTCCAAGGGCCGCAAGGTCCTCGGCGTCGAGGACGACCTCATGCGCCCGGAGCTCAAGGCCACCCTCGACGGCCACGAACTCCCGGTGATCGGCGACGGCGCCCTGATGGCCGCCCTCGGCCAGGCCCGCAGCCACACCATGCGGGACATCGTGGCGTCCATCCAGGCCGAGCAGGACCTGGTGATCCGCGCCCCCGCCGCCTCGGTGACATACGTCGAGGGCGGCCCCGGCACGGGCAAGACGGCGGTGGCCCTGCACCGCGCCGCCTACCTCCTCTACCAGGACCGCCGCCGTTACGCGGGCGGCATCCTGATCGTCTCCCCGACGCCTCTGCTGGTCGCGTACACCGAGGGCGTCCTCCCGTCCCTCGGCGAGGAGGGCCAGGTCGCCATCCGCGCCATCGGCTCCCTCGTCGACGGCGCCGAGGCCGCGCTGTACGACTCTCCGGCGGTGGCCCGCGCCAAGGGCTCCTACCGGATGCTGAAGGTGCTGCGGAAGGCGGCTCGGGGGGCGCTGGAGGCGCCTTCGGGGTTCTCCGGCGGCGCCCGCCGACCCTCCAACGGTGGCCGGTCCGCCCCGGACCAACAGCTCTCCTTCGGCGAGGCGTTCGGCGGGGGCTTCGGCGAGGACTCCGATGACGACGGCGACGCCCGGCCGCAGGCCCCCGCCGGCACCCCCACCCGCCTCCGTGTCGTCGCCTTCGGGCGCCGCCTGGAGCTGGAGGCCCCCGAGCTGGACCGGATCCGCAACAACGCGCTGAGCGGTACCGCGCCCGTGAACCTGCTGCGTCCCCGGGCGCGCAAGCTGCTGCTCGACGCCCTGTGGGCGCGGTCGGGGGCCGGGACGCGGCACTCGGACCCGGAACTGGCGGCCGAGCTGCGCTCCTCGTTCGACGAGGACATCACGTCCGAGGACAGCTTCATCGAGTTCCTGGACGTGTGGTGGCCCGAGCTGACCCCGCGGGGTGTGCTGGCCGCGATGGCCGACGAGCGGCGCCTCGGTCGGTGGGCGCGGCGGATCCTCAACCCCGGAGAGGTGCGCCGGGTGGCGCGCTCCCTCAAGCGGGACGGGCTCTCCGTGCACGACGTGGCCATGCTCGACGAGCTGACCGCCATCCTCGGCAGCCCCGCCCGCCCCAGGAAGCGGCGCGAGCTGGACCCGCTGGACCAGCTCACCGGCCTCGAAGAGCTCATGCCCACCCGCGAGGAGACGCAGTGGGAGCGCGCCGAGCGACTGGCGCAGGAGCGCACCGAGTACGCGCACGTCATCGTCGACGAGGCGCAGGACCTCACGCCCATGCAGTGGCGGATGGTCGGGCGCCGGGGCAGGCACGCCACCTGGACCGTGGTCGGCGACCCCGCCCAGTCCTCGTGGTCCGACCCGGACGAGGCCGCCGAGGCCCGGGACGAGGCCCTGGGCAGCCGCCCCCGGCGCCGTTTCACCCTCAGCGTCAACTACCGCAACCCGGCCGAGATCGCCGAACTGGCCGCCAAGATCCTGGCCCTCGCCATGCCGGGTGCGGAATCCCCGTCCGCCGTACGGTCCACCGGCGTCGAGCCCCGCTTCGCGGTCGTACGGGACTCACTCGCGCAAACCGTACGAGCGGAGGCCGCCCGCCTCCTCGACCGCGTCGACGGCACCGTCGGCGTCGTGGTGGCCATGAACCGGCGTGACGAGGCCGCCCGCTGGCTCAAGGGGCTCGGCGACCGTGTGGTGGCGCTGGGCAGCCTGGAGGCGAAGGGCCTGGAGTACGACGCGACGGTCGTCGTCTCGCCCGCGGAGATCGCCGACGAGTCACCGGCGGGGCTGCGCGTGCTGTACGTCGCCCTGACCCGGGCGACCCAGCAGCTGACCATCGTCTCGGCGGACCGGGACGAGCCGGACGGGAACGGGGTGCCGGACCTGCTGCGGGACTGATCCCGGGCCCTGATGCCGAGAGGCCCACGTCACCAGGTGACGTGGGCCTCTCGTTCGTTCAATGACACCGACCCGCCATGCTCGCCTCGCGGCAAGTGGTCGCTCGTAGCGACGAAGGTTGGGCCCGGGGGCTTGGATCGGGCCGGTGTCACGTCCACGGTAACAAACGATCCCCGCAAGGCAATTCCCGTCCCGAAAGTTCATTTCCGCGGCGCGGGCTCCCACCGGGATCGCCCCTTCCGCCGCCACCCAGATTCTCGTATGGTGGAATCTGTTTTCCGAAACCGTCGGGCGCCCGCGAACAATACGTTCGCAACCCGGGGCGGCTACCACGTACTCAGGGGTAGGTGCGACGATCGGACGGCATACCCGCGAGGCAGCGGGGCACGGCAGTACACGGTGAAAGCAGAGGAAGTCGGCCATGGCAACGGCGCCCAGCGTCTCCTACTCGATTACGGTCCGGTTGGAGGTGCCCGCGAGCGGAACCGCGGTCTCTCAGATCACCACGGCCGTGGAGTCCCACGGAGGCTCGGTGACCGGCCTCGACGTGACCGCCTCCGGCCACGAGAAGCTCCGGATCGACGTCACCATCGCGGCGAGCTCCACGGCGCACGCCGACGAGATCGTCGAGCAGCTGCGCGGCATCGAGGACGTGACGCTCGGCAAGGTCTCCGACCGTACGTTCCTGATGCACCTCGGCGGCAAGATCGAGATGCAGTCCAAGCACCCGATCCGCAACCGTGACGACCTCTCGATGATCTACACGCCCGGTGTGGCCCGCGTGTGCATGGCGATCGCCGAGAATCCCGAGGACGCCCGCCGCCTCACCATCAAGCGCAACTCCGTTGCGGTCGTGACGGACGGGTCCGCTGTCCTCGGGCTCGGCAACATCGGCCCGATGGCCGCCCTCCCGGTGATGGAGGGCAAGGCGGCGCTCTTCAAGCGCTTCGCCGGCATCGACGCCTGGCCGCTGTGCCTGGACACCCAGGACACCGACGCCATCGTCGAGATCGTGAAGGCCATCGCCCCCGGCTTCGCGGGCATCAACCTCGAGGACATCTCCGCGCCGCGCTGCTTCGAGATCGAGGCCCGGCTGCGCGAGGCCCTCGACATCCCCGTCTTCCACGACGACCAGCACGGCACCGCGATCGTCGTCCTCGCCGCCCTCCAGAACGCCCTGCGTGTCGCGGGCAAGGCGATCGGCGACATCCGTGTCGTCATGTCCGGTGCGGGCGCGGCCGGTACGGCCATCCTCAAACTGCTGCTCGCCGCGGGCGTCAAGAACGCGGTCGTCGCCGACATCCACGGCGTCGTGCACGCGGACCGCACGGACCTCGTGGACGCCGCCGCCGATTCGCCGCTGCGATGGATCGCCGACAACACCAACCCCGAGGGCCTCACGGGCACGTTGAAGGAAGCCGTGCGCGGCGCCGACGTGTTCATCGGCGTCTCCGCCCCGAACGTGCTCGACGGCACCGACGTGGCCGCGATGGCCGAGAACGCCATCGTGTTCGCGCTCGCGAACCCCGACCCCGAGGTCGACCCGGCAATCGCCCGCCAGACGGCGGCAGTTGTCGCCACCGGCCGCTCGGACTTCCCCAACCAGATCAACAACGTCCTGGTCTTCCCGGGCGTCTTCCGTGGCCTCCTGGACGCCCAGTCGCGTACCGTCAACACGGAGATGATGCTGGCCGCCGCGACCGCCCTCGCGGACGTGGTGACCGAGGACGAGCTCAACCCGAACTACATCATCCCCAGCGTCTTCAACGACAAGGTCGCGGGCGCGGTCGCCGGAGCGGTGCGCAACGCCGCGAAGGCGGCGGGGGTGACGGAGTCGGGCAGCACAAGCGCGTGAACGCGGCCGTGAAGCTGCTGTGACGGTCGCCACGACCGCCGGAGCCCCGGCGCGTCGCGGATGGCGGGGCCTGTGGCCGCCTTTAGGGTGGCGGCCAGGCTCGGGCCTTGCTCACGCCTTGCGCAGGCCTTTTCGTGTGACCCCCAAGGGTGTTCCTGTGACTCCCAGGGGTGCCGGATTGGCTTTCCCGCCGCAGGTGGGGGCAGGATGCGTCTTCGGGCGCGAGGGTCCGGCGACGGACCCGGGTCCGGGGACCTACCGAGGACCCTGGCAGCATCGGCTTCACTGTGCCCGAGTATGCGGCTCCGCCGCGTGGCACGCCTCAACAGCAAGAAGAACACGGGAGTAACGACATGAACCGCAGTGAGCTGGTGGCCGCGCTGGCCGACCGCGCCGAGGTGACTCGCAAGGACGCCGACGCCGTTCTGGCCGCCTTCGCCGAGACCGTCGGCGAGATCGTCGCCAAGGGCGACGAGAAGGTCACCATCCCCGGCTTCCTGACCTTCGAGCGCACCCACCGTGCCGCTCGCACCGCGCGCAACCCGCAGACCGGTGAGCCGATCAACATCCCGGCCGGCTACAGCGTGAAGGTCTCCGCGGGCAGCAAGCTCAAGGAAGCCGCCAAGGGCAAGTAAGGCCTACGCCGCCCGCGTTGCGGGACGGCGCACGGCACCGCAGTACGCCTGATGGCGCACGGCAGAGCAATACGCCAATGGGGCGGCCCCCTTAACCGGGTGGCCGCCCCATCGTCGTACGTACGACTGTTCCCCTGACCGGAGTTACCCGAGCGCCTTGCCGGGCAGCTCCACCTTCGCGCCGAGCTCCACGAGCTTCTCCATGAAGTTCTCGTAGCCGCGGTTGATCAGGTCGATGCCGTGCACCCGTGAGGTGCCCTGCGCCGCCAGGGCCGCGATGAGGTACGAGAAGCCGCCGCGGAGGTCGGGGATGACCAGGTCGGCGCCCTGGAGCCGGGTGGGGCCGGAAACGACCGCGGAATGCAGGAAGTTGCGCTGGCCGAAGCGGCAGCTGGAGCCGCCGAGGCACTCGCGGTAGAGCTGGATGTGTGCGCCCATCTGGTTGAGCGCGGAGGTGAAGCCGAGGCGGGACTCGTACACCGTCTCGTGGACGATCGAGAGGCCGGTCGCCTGGGTGAGGGCGACGACCAGCGGCTGCTGCCAGTCGGTCTGGAAGCCCGGGTGGACGTCCGTCTCCAGGGCGATCGACTTGAGCTGGCCGCCGGGGTGCCAGAAGCGGATGCCCTCGTCGTCGATCTCGAAGGCGCCGCCGACCTTGCGGTAGGTGTTCAGGAACGTCATCATCGAGCGCTGCTGGGCGCCCCGGACGTAGATGTTGCCTTCGGTCGCCAGCGCCGCGGACGCCCAGGAGGCGGCCTCCAGACGGTCCGGCAGGGCCGCGTGGGTGTAGCCGCCGAGCGAGTCGACACCGGTGATCCGGATCGTCCGGTCGGTGTCCATGGCGATGATCGCGCCCATCTTCTGCAGTACGCAGATGAGGTCCTCGATCTCGGGCTCCACGGCCGCGTTGGACAGCTCGGTGACGCCCTCCGCGAGCACGGCGGTCAGCAGGACCTGCTCGGTCGCGCCCACCGACGGGTACGGCAGCTGGATCTTGGTGCCGCGCAGCCGCTGCGGGGCCTCCAGGTACTGGCCGTCCGCCCGCTTCTCGATCGTCGCCCCGAACTGCCGCAGCACCTCGAAGTGGAAGTCGATCGGCCGGCCGCCGATGTCACAGCCGCCGAGGCCCGGGATGAAGGCATGGCCCAGGCGGTGCAGCAGCGGGCCGCAGAAGAGGATCGGGATGCGGGACGAACCCGCGTGCGCGTCGATGTCCGCGACGTTCGCGCTCTCGACGTGCGACGGGTCGAGCACCAGCTCGCCCGGTTCCTCTCCCGGACGGACCGTCACACCGTGCAGCTGGAGCAGTCCGCGTACGACCCGCACGTCTCTGATGTCGGGGACGTTGCGCAGTCGGCTCGGCGCGCTGCCCAGCAGGGCGGCCACCATGGCCTTCGGTACGAGGTTCTTCGCACCGCGGACACGGATCTCGCCTTCGAGCGGAGTTCCGCCGTGGACAAGCAGTACGTCGTCAGAGCCGTTGACGGTCATGTATCTCGCGATCCGATGAGTTGGGCAGGCTTGATTTCGTCGGCGGGCCCGTCGTGCAGGAGCCGGAGAGTAAGGGTAATCGCCGCCTACCCCCCTTCAGTAAGCCCAAGTACCACTCAGCTCCGTCATAGCTTTGCCACAACACGAACCGTTCCTAATCGGGCACGCGCGGTCACCGGCCCCGGCGTGCGCGGGGGGCGCTTCTCTGCGCCCTGAGCTGCATTCACACAGGTACCCGCATTGGCTCCCCGCTCACGGGGAAGATGCGGGATCATGTCTGGCATGACCGAGGTGTCCTCGCTCACAGGGCGGCTGCTCGTGGCCACGCCCGCCCTGGCGGACCCGAACTTCGATCGCGCGGTGGTGCTGCTCCTCGACCACGACGAGGAGGGCTCCCTCGGCGTCGTCCTCAACCGGCCCACACCCGTGGACGTCGGCGACATCCTGGAGGCCTGGGCGGACCTGGCGGGCGAACCCGGCGTCGTCTTCCAGGGCGGCCCGGTCTCCCTCGACTCCGCGCTGGGCGTCGCGGTCATCCCCGGCGGCGCGTCCGGCGAGCGCACCCCGCTCGGCTGGCGCCGGGTGCACGGCGCGATCGGTCTCGTCGACCTGGAGGCCCCGCCGGAACTCCTCGCCGCCGCCCTCGGTTCCCTCCGTATCTTCGCCGGGTACGCGGGCTGGGGCCCCGGCCAGCTGGAGTCGGAACTGACCGAGGGCGCCTGGTACGTCGTCGAGTCCGAACCCGGCGACGTCTCCTCCCCGTCCCCGGAACGCCTGTGGCGCGAGGTCCTGCGCCGCCAGCGCAACGAGCTCGCGATGGTGGCCACGTATCCGGACGACCCTTCCCTGAACTGATGCGTGTGACCTTCAGTACCCTTGGCGTTATGAGCACTCTTGAGCCTGAGACCCAGCCCCAGCGAGGCACGGGGACGGGGACCCTCGTAGAGCCGGCACCGCAGGTGTCGCACGGCGACGGGGACCACGAGCGCTTCGCCCACTATGTCCAGAAGGACAAGATCATGGCGAGCGCCCTCGACGGCACGCCCGTCGTGGCCCTGTGCGGCAAGGTGTGGGTCCCGGGCCGCGACCCGAAGAAGTACCCCGTGTGTCCCATGTGCAAGGAGATCTACGAGTCCATGGGCGCCGGCGGGGGCGACAAGGGCAAGGACGGCGACAAGAAGTAACGCCGACCGGCCCTTCGGCGCAGTACGCCGCATACGGAGACCGAGCACAGCCGCGGCATCCCGGGTGAGGGGTGCCGCGGTCTTGTCGTACCCGGGGGTGGGTCGTGGAGTCGTTGGTGCGGGCACGGGAACTGGCGGTGGCGCGGAAGTTCCGCGAGAGCCGGGCGCTGGTGAAACGGGCGGAGCCGCGGAGCGCGGAGGAGCTGAGCCTCGCGGCGTCGGTGCTGGTCGAACTCCGGGATCCGCAGGCGGCGTTGCCGCTGGCGCGGCGGGCGGTGGAGTTGGCGCCGGACGACTGGCGGGGGCATCTGGCGTTCGCCGACGCCACCTATCTGCAGCGGTCGTGGGACGAGTCGGTCGCCGCCGCCCGCAGGGCCGTGGCGCTGGCGCCGGAGGAGGCCGCGGCGCACAGGGCGCTGGGTGTCGCGCTGAACCGGCGGGTGGGCAGCGGCCGTGAGGCGAGGCGGGAAGTGAAGCGCGCCAGGGAACTGGGTGGCCGCGAGGCGTTGCGGACGCCGGGGCGGCGCAGCGTTTGGTGGCTCCTGCTGCTTGTGCCGTTGGTGGTCTCCGGCGTGATGTCGGCGGTGGGCGACTGGCCGGACGTCGTGGACAGCCTGATCGGGCTGCCGCCTGTGGTGATCCCCCCGGCATTTCTGGTCCTCACCTTCACCAAGCCCGGCCGGGCGGGTCTCACCTGGTCGGAGCGGATCGCGGAGCTACGGGCCGCGAACGCGGAGCAGTAGGGCGACGGAGGCCGCGTGGCACGCTTGCGGGCCGGGGGCCGCTGATGGCGCCGGTCGGAGCCGGAGAAGAAGCCGGAGAAGGAGCCCGTCGAGAGCTGACCGTTGCACGGAGTGCGTCGCCTGGTCACGAAGTGGTTGAGACCTCTTGTGGGCATGTTCATGTACTCCATAGCCTCCGGGGTGTTGTGCAGAGCGAAACAGCCATTGCGTATGTTGCAACGCACCCCACCGGAGGATGCTCCATGAAGCTCTCTGTCCGAACAGCCGTCGCCGTCACCGCCCTTGCGGTCGTCACCGCCTGCGCCCCCCAGACCTCCGACAACTCCTCCTCCGAGAAGGACGAGAAGACCGGCACCCTGCGCGTCTGGCTCTTCCAGGAGGTCAGCAACGCACCGAAGGAGAAGGTCGTCGACGCGGCCGTCGACACCTTCGAGAAGGCCCACGAGGGTGCCGACGTACAGGTCGAGTACATCCCCGTCGAGACCCGCGCCCAGCGCATCAAGGCCGCCTTCAACGACCCGAAGAGCGCCCCGGACGTCATCGAGTACGGCAACACGGACACCGCCGGCTACGTGAAGGACGGCGGACTCGCCGACATCACCGAGGACTTCGCCGACTGGAGCGAGGCCAAGGACACCGACCCGACGGCCAAGCAGTCCGTGACGGTGGACGAGAAGATCTACGGCGCCCCCTTCTTCGTCGGCGTGCGCGCTCTCTACTACCGCACCGACGTCTTCGAGGAACTCGGTCTCGAAGTCCCCAAGACCCAGGCCGAGTTGATCTCCACGGCCAAGGAGATCCGTGCCGCCAAGCCGGAGCTGTACGGCCTCGCGGTCGGCGGCGCCTACACGTACGGCGCAATGCCGTTCATCTGGTCCAACGGCGGAGAGATCGCCAACGGCAAGGGCGGCTCGTACGCCTCCGCCATCGACAGCGCGGCCGCCCAGAAGGGCATCGAGGCCTACACCTCCCTCTTCGGCGACGACAACTGTCCGGCCGCCAAGTGCGCGGGCATGGGCGGCAACGACACCGTGACGGCCTTCGCCTCGGGCAAGGCGGGCATGGCCATCGGCGGTGACTTCAGTCACGCGGCGGTCGAGGCGGGGTCGGTCAAGGGCAAGTACGCCGTCGTGCCGCTGCCGGGCGTGAAGTCGGGCGAGATAGCTCCGGCGTTCGCGGGTGGCAACAACATCGGTGTGCTGAAGAGCACTTCGCACCGCACGCTCGCCATCGACCTGATGGAGCAGCTGGCTTCGAAGAAGACCCAGGCCGAACTGTTCGACGCCATGGGCTTCCTGCCGACGTACACGGATGTGCGCGCCGACGTCGCCAAGAAGGAGCCGTTCGTGAAGCCCTTCGTGCAGACGCTCGCCGCGGGCGCCAAGTTCGTGCCGGCCTCGCCCGCCTGGGCGCAGATCGACGCCTCGCTCGTCCTGCCGACGATGTTCCAGGAGATCGTCAGCGGCAAGAAGGACGTGGCGGCGGCCTCGAAGGACGCGGCGGCGAAGATGAACGACGCGTTCAGCACCGTGGGCTGAGCGGATGACAACGCACGACGCGCTCGCCGAGCGCGGCACAGTGGCCAAGGCCCGACCCGCCCGCCAAGGGCGGCACGGCCCCGGCTGGACCCCCTGGCTCTACCTCGCCCCCGCCCTCGTCGTCCTCGGCGGCCTGCTCGTCTACCCCATCTACCAGCTCGGCCTGATCTCGTTCCTGGAGTACACCCAGGCCCAGGTCAGCGGCGGCGAACCGACCACCTTCGAGGGCTTCGGCAACTACGCGACGCTCTTCGCCGACGAGCAGTTCTGGCAGGTGCTGCTCGCCACGGTCGTGTTCGCCGCGGCCTGCGTGGTCTCCACGCTGGCCGTCGGCTGCGCGCTCGCGGTGCTCCTCACACGCGTACGGGCCCTGCCCAGGCTCGCGCTGATGCTGGCGGCGCTCGGGGCCTGGGCGACCCCGGCCGTCACCGGTTCCACGGTCTGGCTGCTGCTCTTCGACCCCGACTTCGGCCCCGTCAACCGGGTGTTGGGGCTCGGCGACCACTCATGGACGTACGACCGCCTCAGCGCCTTCGCGCTCGTACTCCTCGAAGTCGTGTGGTGCTCCTTCCCGTTCGTGATGGTGACGGTGTACGCGGGGATCCGCGCCGTACCGTCCGAGGTCCTTGAAGCGGCCTCCCTGGACGGCGCCTCCCAGTGGCGCATCTGGCGCTCGGTGCTCGCACCGATGCTCCGGCCGATCCTGGTGGTCGTCACCATCCAGTCGGTCATCTGGGACTTCAAGGTCTTCACGCAGATCTACGTGATGACGAACGGCGGCGGCATCGCCGGACAGAACCTCGTGCTGAACGTGTACGCGTACCAGAAGGCGTTCGCCTCCTCGCAGTACAGCCTCGGCTCGGCGATCGGCGTGGTGATGCTGGTGATTCTCATGGCGGTCACGCTGGTGTATCTGCGGCTGCTGCGCAGGCAGGGGGAGGAACTGTGAACCTCATGAGCGGCCTCGTACGACGTCCGTGGCGGCTCGCCGCCGAGGTGTCGGCGCTGCTGATCGCGGCCGTCGTCGCCTTCCCCCTCTACTGGATGGTGCTCAGCGCCTTCAAACCGGCCGGTGAGATCGAGTCGACCCAGCCGCGGCCCTGGACACTGGCGCCGTCCCTGGATTCCTTCCGGCGCGTCTTCGGGCAGCAGGAATTCGGCCGTTACTTCCTCAACAGTCTTGTGGTCGCCTGCTCCGTGGTCCTCGTCTCGGCGCTGATCGCGTTTCTCGCGGCGACGGCGGTGACACGATTCCGCTTCCGATTCCGGACCACCCTGCTGATCATGTTCCTGGTGGCCCAGATGGTGCCCGTGGAAGCGCTGACGATCCCCCTCTTCTTCCTCATGCGGGACATCGGCCAGCTCAACACCCTGGGCTCGCTGATCCTGCCGCACATCGCCTTCTCGCTGCCCTTCGCGATCTGGATGCTGCGGGGTTTTGTGAAGGCGGTTCCGGAGGCTCTCGAAGAGGCCGCGTACATCGACGGGGCGAGCCGTGCGCGATTCCTCTGGCAGATCCTTTTCCCGCTCGTCTTCCCGGGGTTGGTGGCCACGAGCGTGTTTTCCTTCATCTCGGCCTGGAACGACTTCCTGTTCGCCAAGTCCTTCATCATCAGCGACACCGCTCAGTCCACCCTGCCGATGGCCCTCCTCGTCTTCTACAAGCCGGACGAGCCGGACTGGGGCGGTGTGATGGCGGCGTCCACGGTGATGACGATTCCGGTGCTGATTTTCTTCGTACTCGTGCAGCGACGGCTGGTCTCCGGGCTGGGTGGAGCGGTAAAGGACTGACGTGACCGAACTGATTCCCGCGCCCCGCAGCGTCGTCGCCGGTTCCGGCGAGGTACGGCTGACGGCGCATTCCCAGCTCTACGCCGGCACCGCGTTGGACGGTGTCGGTCACTGGCTGCGCACCGTCCTCTGGCAGGCCACCGGCCTGCCGCTGCGCGAGGGGCGGGAACTCGACGACACCGACGGCGACGGCATCGGGCTCCAGCTCGACCCCGGACTCGGCCCCGAGGAGTACCGCCTCGTCAGCGACCCGACCGGCGTTCTCATCGAGGGTGGCAGCGCGGCCGGCGTCTTCTGGGGTGCCCAGACACTGCGGCAGCTCCTCGGCCCGGACGCGTACCGAAAGGCCCCCCTCAGCCTCGACCGCACCTGGGCCGTGCCGCACGTCACGATCCAGGACTCGCCCCGATTCGCCTGGCGCGGACTCATGCTCGACGTCGCCCGGCACTTCATGCCCAAGGACGGAGTCCTGCGCTATCTCGACCTCCTGGCCGCCCACAAACTCAATGTCTTCCACTTCCACCTCACCGACGACCAAGGCTGGCGTGTCCAGATCAAGCGCTACCCGAAGCTGACGGAGGTCGGGTCCTGGCGGGCGCGCACGAAATTCGGCCATCGGGCCTCGCCGCTGTGGGAGGAGAAGCCGCACGGGGGCTTCTACACGCAGGACGACATCCGCGAGATCGTGGCGTACGCGGCCGAGCGGCATATCACCGTCGTCCCCGAAATCGACATCCCCGGGCACAGCCAGGCGGCCATCGCCGCGTATCCGGAACTGGGCAACACCGATGCCATCGACACGACCTCGCTCTCCGTCTGGGACACCTGGGGCGTCTCCAAAAACGTACTCGCCCCCACTGACAACGCCCTGCGCTTCTACGAAGGGGTCTTCGAGGAACTCCTCGACCTGTTCCCCTCGGAGTTCATTCACGTCGGCGGCGACGAGTGCGCCAAGGACCAGTGGAAGCAGTCGCCGACCGCGCAGGCCCGTATCAAGGAGCTGGGGCTCGCCGACGAGGACGAGTTGCAGTCCTGGTTCATCCGGCACTTCGACAACTGGCTCTCCGCGCACGGGCGTCGGCTGATCGGCTGGGACGAGATCCTGGAGGGCGGCCTTGCCGACGGGGCCGCCGTGTCGTCCTGGCGCGGCTACGCGGGCGGCATCACCGCCGCCCGCGCGGGCCACGACGTCGTCATGTGCCCCGAGCAGCAGGTGTACCTGGACCACCGTCAGGACGCGGGCGAGGACGAGCCGGTGCCCATCGGCTTCGTGCGCACCCTGGAGGACGTCTACCGCTTCGAGCCGGTTCCGCCGCAGCTCACCGAGGCGGAGGCGCGGCATGTGATCGGCACTCAGGCCAACGTGTGGACCGAGGTGATGGAGGATCACGCACGCGTGGACTACCAGACGTTCCCGAGGCTGGCGGCTTTCGCCGAGGTCGCCTGGACCGCGCTGCCCGGCGCGGCCGAACGGGACTTCGCGGACTTCGAGCGGCGGATGGCCGTGCACTACGGGCGACTTGACGCCCTGGGAGTGGCGTATCGCCCGCCCACAGGGCCGTTGCCGTGGCAGCAGCGCCCCGGAGTGCTCGGACGCCCGATCGAGGGGGAGCCCCCGAACGTGTGAGGCGACCCGGAAACGGGTGCCCCGGGGCCCTCGTCCCGCAACCGTGGCCCCATGAGGAACAAGACGCCCACGGATCACCGAAGAGTGGCATTCCGCACTCACCGGTGATGCCGTACGAAAACGGACCATCTCCCTGGTGAGGGGGGCGAATGCCTCCTAGCGGACCCCCGCGTCGAGGGCCGGGGAAGATGTGCCAGAGTTGCCACGTCCGCCCTGTCAGCACGTACCGTACGGCAGCACAGGTGGGACCAGGTGGGGCAGCGGGAAGGGGCAGCCGGTTTGACCACGCACGCACCGCAGGCGGCGCAGGCCGTGACGCTGCCCGGCTCGTTGGACGAGGCGGTCGCGGCCCTGGCCGCCATGCCCGCCGCCGTTCCCGTCGCGGGCGGCACCGACCTCATGGCCGCCGTCAACTCCGGACAGCTCCGGCCCGCCGCGCTCGTCGGCCTCGGCAGGATCAGCGAGATCCGCGGCTGGCAGTACCAGGACGGCCACGCGCTGCTCGGCGCCGGCCTCACCCACGCACGTATGGGCCGCCCCGACTTCGCGGCCCTCATCCCGGCGCTCGCCGCCTCCGCACGCGCCGCCGGACCGCCGCAGATCCGCAACGCGGGCACCCTGGGCGGCAACATCGCCTCGGCGTCCCCCACGGGCGACGCGCTGCCGGTACTGGCCGCCCTGGAAGCCGCGTTGATCATCGCGGGCCCCGATGGAGCCCGCCGCGAGATCCCCGTCTCGCACCTGCTCGCGGGCGTGGAGATGCTCCGCGCCGGCGAACTCATCGGCTACGTGCGCGTGCCGCTGCTGCACGCGCCGCAGGTCTTCCTGAAGGCGACCGGACGTACCGGCCCCGGGCGCGCGATCGCGTCCGTGGCGCTCGTCCTGGACCCCGCCCGGCGCGGAGTGCGGTGCGCGGTCGGGGCCATAGCGCCGATGCCGCTGCGGCCACTGGACGCCGAGGCCTGGGTCGCCCAGCTGATCGACTGGGACGGGGAGCGCACGCTCGTGCCGGAGGCGCTCAACGCCTTCGGGGAGTACGTCGCCGCGGCCTGCATCCCCGACCCGGTCCCCGCCGAGGACGGCTCCGTGCAACCGCTTCCGCCCGCCGTACTGCACCTGCGTCGCACCGTCGCCGCGCTGGCCCGACGAGCACTGGGGAGGGCACTGTCGTGACCGACGACCAGCACGGAGAGGGCGCCCCTCAGGGCGGCCGGTGGGATCCGCTGCCCCAGGGTGACTACGACGACGGCGCCACGGCCTTCGTCAAGCTGCCCGAAGGCGGCATCGAGGCCCTCCTCGCCGAGCGTGAGCCGCTCGCGGCCCCCGGGCACGGCTACGTGCCGCCGCAGATAGAGGTGCCGCCCGCGGCGCCCGCCGCGGCGGACCCGGCGCAGGCGGGGGCGTGGGCCGCACAGGCCGGCGCCGTCGAATGGCCGGATCCCAACGCCATCCCTCCGGAAGCCGGCCGCGACGGGTTCTCCTACCAGCCGCCGGTCACCGGGCAGTGGGACTTCGGGGACGTCACGCAGACGCAGGGCGGCGCCGGGCAACCCGGTCAGGCCGGACCTTCCGGGCCTTCCGGATCTCCCGGGCACGACGTGACCGGGCAGTGGTCGATTCCGGTGGCCGGTGGGGATCTTCCGGACGAATCGGGCGAGTTCACCACCTCGGCGCTCGTCGAGCAGTGGGGCGGGACGCCGCCCGCCACACTCCCCGGCGGCGCCGCCGCTCCCTGGGCGACGGAGGCCATCGGGCAGGCGTGGTCCGCCGACCCGAGGGAACGGTCCGCCGACCCGAGGGACCAGTCCGCCGAGGACGCCGTACGGCCGTCGGCGCAGACGCCCGCTGAAAGCCTCGTACGGCCGTCGGGGCAGCCATCCGCCGAACTCCCCGCGCAGGCCGCCCAGCGGGCCGCGGAGCACGCTCACGAGGCTCCTGAGGCGCCCGACGCGGACCGGGCTCACGAGCACTCCGAGGCCTCCGGGGCTCCCGAGGTCTCCGAGGCAGTCGCCGCCGAAGAGGCGGAGGACGCCGGGACCCCCGCCACGGCCCCGCACGACGAACACCCCCTCGCCTCCTACGTCCTGCGCGTCAACGGCGCCGACCGCCCCGTGACCGACGCCTGGATCGGCGAATCGCTGCTCTACGTACTGCGCGAGCGACTCGGCCTCGCGGGCGCCAAGGACGGCTGCTCGCAGGGCGAGTGCGGCGCCTGCAACGTCCAGGTGGACGGGCGGCTCGTGGCCTCCTGTCTGGTGCCCGCCGTCACCGCCGCGGGCAGCGAGGTGCGCACCGTGGAGGGCCTGGCTGCCGACGGGCAGCCCTCCGACGTGCAGCGCGCGCTGGCCAAGTGCGGCGCCGTGCAGTGCGGTTTCTGCGTACCCGGCATGGCCATGACCGTGCACGACCTGCTTGAGGGCAACCCCGCGCCGAACGAGCTGGAGACCCGCCAGGCACTGTGCGGCAACCTGTGCCGCTGCTCCGGCTACCGCGGTGTCCTGGACGCCGTGCAGGAGGTCGTCGCCGAACGCGAGGCGCACTCCGCGGCGGCCGCCGAGTCCGCGCCGGACGCCGACGAGGCGCGCATCCCGCACCAGGCAGGTCCGGGCGCGGGCGGCGTCAACCCCGCGGCGTACGAGGACACTTCTGCGTACAACCCCCCGTACGACACGTCGTACGACCCCCAGGCGCCGCATGAGCAGCCGTACGGCCAGGACGGAGGCCAGGCGTGAGCAACGAAACCGCGACCGCGTCACCCGCGGCGCCGGAGGCGGGCTCCGAGCCCCTCCCGCACGGGCTCGGAGTCTCACTGCCGGCCGCCGAGGCGCGCGCCAAGACGGAGGGCACCTTCCCGTACGCGGCCGACCTGTGGGCCGAGGGCCTGCTGTGGGCCGCCGTGCTCAGATCGCCCCACCCGCACGCGCGCATCGTGTCGATCGACACCAGCCACGCGCGCGAGATGCCCGGCGTACGGGCCGTCATCACCCACGAGGACGTGCCCGGTGTCCCGGTGCACGGCCGGGGCAGGGCCGACCGTCCGGTGTTCGCCTCGGAGGTCGTACGCCACCACGGGGAGCCCATCGCGGCCGTCGCCGCCGACCACCCGGACACCGCGCGGATGGCCGCCGCGGCCGTCATCGTCGAGTACGAGGTGCTCGACGCGGTGACCGACCCGGAGCTGGCCTTCGAGGCCGACGCGCTGCACCCCGACGGCAACCTGATCCGGCACATCCCGCTGCGTCACGGCGACCCGGACGCGATCGGCGAGATCGTCGTCGAGGGCCAGTACCGCATCGGCCGCCAGGACCCGGCCCCCGTCGGCGCCGAGGCGGGCCTCGCCGTGCCCCGCCCCGACGGCGGAGTCGAGCTCTACGTGGCGTCCACCGACCCGCACACCGACCGCGACACGGCCGCTGCCTGCTACGGCCTGGAGCCCGAGCGCGTGAAGGTCGTCGTCACCGGCGTGCCCGGAGCCACCGCCGACCGCGAGGACCAGGGCCTGCAACTCCCGCTCGGCCTGCTGGCGTTGAAGACCGGCTGCCCGGTGAAGATCACCGCTACGCGGGAAGAGTCCTTCCTCGGCCACGCCCACCGGCACCCCACCCTGCTGCGCTACCGCCACCACGCGGACGCCGACGGCAAGCTGGTGAAGGTCGAGGCGCAGATCCTCCTGGACGGCGGCGCCTACGCGGACACCTCGTCGGAGTCGCTGGCCGCCGCGGTCTCCTTCGCCTGCGGCCCCTACGTCGTCCCGAACGCCTTCATCGAGGGCTGGGCCGTACGCACCAACAACCCGCCCTCCGGCCACGTACGCGGCGAGGGCGCCATGCAGGTCTGCGCCGCCTACGAGGCGCAGATGGACAAGCTGGCGAAGAAGCTGGGCGTCGACCCGGCGGAGCTGCGGCTGCGCAATGTGATGGCTACGGGGGACGTACTTCCCACCGGCCAGACGGTGACCTGCCCGGCCCCGGTCGCCGAACTGCTCCAGGCCGTACGGGACTTCCCGCTTCCGGCCCTCCCCAAGGACACGCCCGAGGACGAGTGGCTCCTCCCGGGCGGCCCCGAGGGCGCGGGCGAACCCGGCGCCGTACGCCGGGGTGTCGGCTACGGCCTCGGCATGGTGCACATGCTCGGCGCCGAGGGTGCGGACGAGGTGTCGACGGCCACCGTGAAGGTCCACGACGGGGTCGCCACGGTGCTCTGCGCGGCCGTGGAGACCGGCCAGGGCTTCACCACGCTGGCCCGGCAGATCGTCCAGGAGACGCTCGGCATCGACGAGGTGCACGTGGCGCCGGTCGACACCGACCAGCCCCCGGCGGGCCCGAGCTGCCGCGGACGCCACACCTGGGTGTCCGGCGGCGCGGTGGAACGCGCGGCGAAAATGGTCCGTACGCAGCTGCTGCAGCCCCTGGCGCACAAGTTCGGGATGTCGACCGAGCTGCTCCAGATCACCGACGGCAAGATCACCTCGTACGACGGGGTGCTGTCCACGACCGTCACCGAGGCGATGGACGGCAAGGAGCTGTGGGCCACGGCCCAGTGCCGCCCGCATCCGACCGAGCCGCTGGACTCCGCCGGGCAGGGCGACGCGTTCGTGGGCCTCGCCTTCTGCGCGATCCGTGCGGTGGTCGACGTCGACATCGAGCTCGGCTCGGTCCGCGTCGTGGAGCTGGCCCTCGCCCAGGACGTGGGCCGGATCCTCAACCCCGCCCAGCTCACGGCCCGTATCGAAGCGGGCGTCACCCAGGGAGTGGGCGCCGCACTGACGGAGAACCTGCGCACCGCGCGCGGTCTTGTCCGCCACCCCGACCTCACCGGCTACGCCCTCCCCACCTCCCTGGACGCCCCCGACATCCGCATCGTCAAGCTGGTCGAGGAGCGTGACGTGGTCGCCCCCTTCGGTGCGAAGGCGGCCAGCGCGGTGCCCGTCGTGACGTCTCCGGCGGCGGTGGCCGCGGCGGTGCGGGCGGCCACGGGGCGGCCGGTGAACCGGCTGCCGATCCGGCCGCAGGCGGCTGTGGTGACTAATCCGTGACGACGACACCGTGACGACGACATGAGTGACGCGCACGAGCCGACGGGCTCTCGCGAGCCCGAGCCGCCGCGTTATGAACCCGCCCCCGGCGTCGGGAAGCTGGCGCTGTGGGTGCTGCTGTTCGTGGTGGCGGCGGTGGTGGTTGTCGTGGGTGGCGTGTACTTCGCTTGATGGGCGGCGGCTTCTGATGCTCGGTGGCGTCTGATGGACGGTGTCGTCCTGATCACGGGGATCATGGCCGCGGGGAAGTCGACCGTGGCGCAGGCCCTTGCGGAGCGGCTGCCGCGGGCGGCGCATGTACGCGGTGACGTGTTCCGGCGGATGATCGTGTCCGGGCGCGAGGAGTACAAACCCGGCGCGGGCGGTGAGGCGGAGGCCCAACTCCGGCTTCGGTACGGGTTGTCGGCGGCCACGGCGGACGCGTACGCGCGGGCCGGTTTCACGGCCGTCGTGCAGGACGTCGTACTGGGCGAGCAGCTGACGGCGTACGTCGGACTGGTCCGCACCCGCCCCCTGTACGTCGTCGTCCTGGCCCCTCGTGCCGAGGCTGTCGCGGCGCGTGAGGCGGGGCGGGCGAAGAGCGGGTACGGGGCGTGGACGGTCGAGGAGCTGGACCGGGGCCTGCGCGCAGGGACCCCGCGGATCGGGCTGTGGCTGGACAGCTCCGGGCTGTCGGTGGCGGAGACGGTGGACGCGATCGTGGTGGGGCGGGAGAGGGCTCGGGTGGCGTGAATCGGGGACGCGACCGGGTGGGTGACGGGGTACGTGACCCGGCGGTGCGAACCGGGTGATTCCGGGCCGGGGATCGGTCCGTGCCCGGGCGTTTCCGGTCCGTTCCCTGCCTCCGCCCTGCCTCTGCGTCGTCTGTGCCTGCGTGTTTCCGGCGTTGTCAGTGGTGCGGCGTATGGTTCTGGATTAGTGGGAACTGCCCGTGGACGACGGGGCGTTCCTTGCTCGGGGGAAGCACGATGCGTTCACATGCGCGGGGGAGCCATGAGCACGACTGACACCGATGTCGGCGGCGCGATCACACTGACCGACGACGAGTTGTATCCGTACATCACGCACGACGGGACGCGGCGCCGGCTGTCGGGCCCCGGACTGCCCTGCGAGGGCACGCTGGTGGGGTTCGGCACGCTGCGGGAGCACGGGCTGCGCAGGGTCGCGGACCTGGCGGGCGACGCGGAGCGGCTCGCGGGGGAGCTCCAGGACCAGTTGGTCATAGGGGCGCTGCGGAGCTTCGACAGGGACCTCGAGTCGATCGTCCTCGACGGGGCGACGGGGAAGGTCTCGACGGCGCACTTAGACCCGAACCCGACACCGGTGGACCTCTCGCCGCTGGCCCCCTCCCTGGAGGCACTGCTGCGCTTCGCGGCGGCCACGGAGGATCTGACGGCTTCCCGTGGGCAGTTCGCGTCCCAGCGGGCGGGGTTCGGTCCGAAGGCGGTCACAGAGGTGTCGGACCGGCTGGCCGCCGTCTTCGAGGGGGCGGCGGGCGAGGAGGTGCCGGCGTTCTGGAGGATGGCCGCGCTGATCAGGCCGCTGGCCCGGATCGCGGGCCCCGGTGAGGGACTCGTCCTGGACCTGTCGAAGCGGCTGCTGGACGAGGAGTTCGGCACGGGCGAGATCATGCGCTTCGAGGACGTCGACTTCCCGACCGCGCTCACGCACGAGCCGACGCGCCGCTTCCTGCGCGAGACGGGCCTTCCGGAGGACGGCTTCGTCTTCCAGCTGGACACGGAGGTGCCCCTTCCGGCGCTCAGCGAGTACTACGCGGACGAGCGCCCCGGCGACTTCACCGCCGACCAACTCCCGGACGCCGCCGACCGTTTGATACGCCTCGGCCTACTGCTGGAGGACACGAACCTCGTCGTCGACGGCACCACGGGCGCCGTCCTCGCCTGGAGCGAACCGGACCTCACCCTCCGCCCCCTCAACGCCGACATCTCCACACTCGCCTTCACCCTCTGGCTACTGCACCGTGAAAAGTCCCTGGACGCGGCCCACGACCTCTCGGAGGCCTACGAACAACTCGCCGCCACCATGACCCAGACCCTCGCCACGGTCGACCCCCTCGCCTGCGACCCGACCCCGGCCGCGCCCGGCGACGACGGCTGGCGGTACTGGCCGGAGATATTCGAGGACCGGGCGGTCGGCTCGCTGTACGCGTAGGCGGACTGTCGCACCGGAATGAACAGGCCATGATGGACGGACAAGCCATGGAGGACGCGCGGCGGTGGCTGGCCGATCGCGGCGTCAGGCAGGTCGGCGACGGTTGGGTCGACGCCGAGGCCCCGGACCAGCTGCTCACGGCCAACGAGGTCGCCCATTCCTGGTCCGGCGAGGTGTTCGCCGACGAGTGCTTGGACGGCGCCCACCAGGTGCGGTTGGCGTTCGGGCTGCTGGACCTACTCGACGACTCCTGGGTGACTTGCGAAATCCGGTTCGCGGACCAGGGCGCGGGTGGCCCCCTACCGGCCGACGTGCTCTGGGACGGCTATCGGCGGCGCCTGGAAGCGGACAGGGACGCCGAGGCCCTGACCTACTCACTGTGGGTCGACTGGTTCGAGGACCGGAGTACCGCTGCGAGGGCCTTCGCCGAAGTGCTAGGTGACGACATCGGCCGGGTGCTGAACGATGCACCGGACGCCCTACTTCGCCGAGCCCGCCGCGTCCTGGCGTGTTCGGGCCCGGTTCCCTGGCCGGCGAAAGAGGCAGCGTACGGCTCCGCCGCACGCCTCCCAGCGCTGCACCCGGCCCTCTTCAAGGGCCTGTTGGCGAGCTACCACGACGTCTACGGCGAACTGGAACCCACCACCGCGCTGGCTCTCCTCGCCCAACTGAGCCTCCCGGCGGACACCCCCCACCTCGCGGAACTGCGTTCCGTTCTCGCCGCGGGGCACGAGAACCACCACCGCAGTCCCGGTGCCTGGGACAACGCGCTCATTGAGGCCGTGGCGGGAATCGAACCCACGTAACTCGCTTTGCAGGCGAGTCCCTAAACCACTCGGGCACACGGCCGTTCTCAGGTGCGGCACGGCTCACTCGTTCCGAACCTGATGGGTTGACCGTAGGCGGGGGTGTGGGCGGGGCTCAAGGGGTGGGCGGGCGCTGCAATGGGACTGCCATGTGCCGTTCATGAACGGGCGGGTGGGCGGTCGGGAGTTGTGGCGTTCAGGGCCTCGTGTGGAGGCGACACTTCCGCGGACGTCACCCTTGTCCGGGCGGCTGAGTTGTGGCTGACTGGCGTCGGCGCCGCCGGGGGAGTGGGCATGGGCAACTGGGCCGTGATCTCGCAGTACGAGTCCAATGACGCGTACATCACCAAGGTCATCTGTCGTGGGCGGGAAACGAAGGCCCATGCGCTGGAGGAACTCCGGGCCGTCCTCCACACGTACCTACCGAACAAAAACATCGTCGAGCAGTGGCGTCACGTGTACCGCTTCGCCGACCAGGAGTCATACCTGGTGGTGATCAAAGGCATGATGTCGACGTGGCAGTGCACCCTGCGCATCGCGGAGCTGATCTCGGACTCGACCGACCCGGCCGTGGCCGAGCGGGCGCAGCTGGAAGGCGGCGCGGCAGAGGTGGCCGACGGGCCGCAGGACCGGATCCCGCCTGGCGGCTGAGCGGCGGGCCGGACTCCGCTCGGGTCGGTCGCTTGCGGAACCGCCGCCGGTGTGTTCAGCCGCAGCCACGTCGGCGCAGGAGTAGTAGTGCTGATCCCCCGTAAGCGGTGGTCGTACGACCAAAGGCTCAGTCGATCACGGACTCCGGACAGGGGTCAGGGTGGGTTGTGACCCTTACGCTGGCGGGCATGACAACACTGGGTGCACGGGATGCCGCGACGGTTCCGGCAGAGGGCGGGTCCGGTGCCGACGACGGTGTGCTGGGGCGGGCCTATCGGGCGCTCAGTATCGGGATCGTGTCCGTTGTGCTGCTCATCGCGTTCGAGGCGACGGCGGTCGGGACCGCTATGCCGGTGGCGGCGCGGGAGTTGGACGGGGTGTCGTTGTACGCCTTCGCCTTCTCCGGGTACTTCACGACCAGTCTGTTCGGGATGGTGCTCGCCGGGCAGTGGTCGGACCGGGACGGGCCGCTCGCCTCGTTGACCGCCGGGATATCCGCCTTCGCCGCCGGGCTGCTTCTGTGTGGCACCGCGGGGGCCATGTGGCTGTTCATCCTCGGGCGGGCGGTGCAGGGGCTCGGTGGCGGTCTGGTGATCGTCGCGCTGTACGTGGTCGTGGGGCGGGCCTATCCCGAACGGCTGCGGCCCTCGATCATGGCGGCGTTCGCCGCGAGCTGGGTGATCCCGTCCGTGGTCGGACCGCTCGCCGCGGGCGCGGTCACCGAACACCTCGGCTGGCGTTGGGTGTTCATCGGGATACCCGTCCTGGTCTTCCTGCCGCTCGCTCTCGCGCTGCCTCAGATACGGCGGCGGACGGCCAGACCGGAGGGGGCTGAGAAGGGGCGTGTGCGCTTCGACCGGCGGCGGATCCGGCTCGCGCTCGGGATCTCGTGCGGGGCCGGGATTCTCCAGTATGCCGCTCAGGATCTGACCTGGTTCTCCCTCGTCCCCGCCGTCGTCGGCGCCTCGCTGCTCGTTCCCGCCGTTCTCGGGCTGCTGCCCCGTGGCACCTACCGGGCGGCGCGCGGACTCCCGTCCGTGGTGCTGCTCCGGGGGGTCGCGGCCGGCTCCTTCATCGCCGCCGAGTCCTTCGTACCGCTCATGCTGGTCACCCAGCGGGGGCTGTCGCCGACGCTCGCCGGGTTCTCGCTCGCGGCGGGCGGCGGGACCTGGGCGCTGGGGTCCTACATCCAGTCGAGGCCGCGTGCGGAGCCGTACCGGGAGCGGCTGATGTTCCTCGGCATGGTGCTGGTCGCGGCCGCGATCGCCGCCGCGCCGAGTGTCCTGATCCACTCGGTGCCCGTGTGGATCGTCGCCGTGGCGTGGGCGTTCGGCTGCCTGGGGATGGGGCTGGTGATCGCCTCGACCAGCGTGCTGCTGCTGCGCCTCTCGGCGCCGGAGGAGGCCGGTACCAACTCGGCCTCGCTGCAGATCTCCGACGGTCTGGCCAATGTGGTGCTGCTGGCCGCGGGCGGTGCCGCGTTCGCCGCGCTGGGCGGGGGTGCGGTGAGTCACGCGGCCACTTCGGTGTCCGGCTCGCATCCGGCTGCCTTCGCGGCGGTGTTCCTGCCGATGGCGGGGGTGGCGTTGGTGGGGGCTTGGGTGACCACGCGGGTGCGGGAGCGGTGATCGTAAACCGGTCGAAACCGGCTGGCGTCGTGCCCTAGGTTCCTCGCATGGAACTTCGCCTCGATCCCACCCTGGAGCGGGCTCTCGCCGACCTCGCCGACGCGCAGGACCGTCTGCCCGAGGAGATCGCGGAGGAAGCCGTACGCAGGTATTTGCGGGAGGAGGGCGCGCTCGTCCGCTCGCTTGCCACACGGTTGGCGGCCGAGCACGCCGAGCTGCTGCGGAGGTTGGGCGAATGACCCGCCACCTCACCGTCGCCGAGGTGACGGACCTCGCCGCGGTCGCCTTCGGCGGGCGTATGCCCGAGACGCGTGAGCCGGGGCTGCTGGCCTCAGCCGTGCATCGGCCCCGTGCCCGCATGCTCGGCGTCGCCGCCTATCGGGACCTGCACGAGCAGGCCGCCGCACTGTTGCACGCCGTCGCCACCAATCACCCTCTCGTCGACGGCAACAAGCGAACCGCCTGGTTGGCCGCCGCGACCTTCCTCGCCGTGAACGGGGTCGATCTCGCGGCCTGTGACCAGGACACGGCGTACGACCTGGTCATCGACGTGGCCTCCGGCGAGGAGAGTGACATCGGTGTGATCGCGGAACGCCTGCGCGCGATGTGACCTGAGTCCCATCCACGGGTGACCCGGCGTCGTCCGCGCGATGACGCGTGCGGGGCGCCGGTAGGGTGGCCCGGTTGTCATACGTAGCCGAGCCGCTCGACCCCACACACGGAGACCGTGACTACCACCGCCGCCAGTGCCGCTTCCTCCTCCCACCACCTCTCACCCGCCTTTCCCGGCCGGGCCCCCTGGGGTACCGCCGGCAAGCTGCGTGCCTGGCAGCAGGGGGCGATGGAGAGGTATCTCCAGGAGCAGCCACGCGACTTCCTGGCCGTCGCCACGCCCGGCGCAGGCAAGACCACGTTCGCGCTGACGCTCGCGTCCTGGCTGCTGCACCACCATGTCGTGCAGCAGGTGACGGTGGTCGCGCCGACCGAGCATCTGAAGAAGCAGTGGGCGGAGGCGGCCGCGCGGATAGGGATCAAGCTCGATCCCGAGTACAGCGCGGGGCCGCTCAGCAAGGAGTACCAGGGCGTCGCCGTGACGTACGCCGGTGTCGGTGTGCGGCCCATGCTGCACCGGAATCGGGTGGAGCAGCGCAAGACCCTCGTCATCCTCGACGAGATCCACCACGCCGGTGACTCCAAGTCCTGGGGCGAGGCGTGCCTGGAGGCGTTCGAGCCCGCCACGCGGCGCCTCGCGCTCACCGGTACGCCCTTCCGGTCCGACACCAACCCCATCCCCTTCGTGACGTACGAGGAGGGGCGGGACGGGATCCGGCGGTCCTCCGCCGACTACACGTACGGATACGGGTCCGCTCTCGGCGACGGAGTCGTCCGGCCCGTCATCTTCCTCTCCTACAGCGGCAACATGCGGTGGCGTACGAAGGCGGGCGACGAGATCGCCGCCCGGCTCGGCGAGCCCATGACCAAGGACGCCATCTCGCAGGCCTGGCGCACCGCTCTCGACCCGCGCGGCGAGTGGATGCCGAGTGTGCTGCGCGCCGCGGACCAGCGGCTGACGGAGGTGCGCAAGGGCATCCCGGACGCCGGTGCGCTCGTCATCGCCTCCGACCAGGAGTCGGCCCGCGCCTACGCCAAGCTCATCCGCGACATCACCGGGACCAGGGCGACCCTCGTCCTGTCCGACGACACCGGTGCCTCGAACCGCATCGACGAGTTCAGTCACAGCGACGACCGGTGGATGGTCGCGGTGCGCATGGTGTCCGAGGGTGTGGACGTGCCGCGGCTCGCCGTCGGTGTGTACGCCACCACCATCTCCACGCCCCTCTTCTTCGCACAGGCCGTCGGACGCTTCGTGCGTTCCCGGCGGCGCGGCGAGACCGCCTCCGTCTTCCTCCCGACCGTCCCCGACCTCCTCGGCTTCGCCAACGAGATGGAGGTCGAGCGCGACCACGTCCTCGACAAGCCCAAGAAGGAGGGCGAGGACGAGGACCCGTACGCCGAGTCCGAGAAGGAGATGGACGAGGCGAACCGGGAGCAGGACGAGGACACCGGGGAGCAGGAGCAGTTCTCCTTCGAGGCGCTGGAGTCCGAGGCCGTCTTCGACCGGGTGCTGTACGACGGCGCCGAGTTCGGCATGCAGGCCCACCCGGGGAGTGCGGAGGAGCAGGACTACCTGGGGATTCCGGGGCTCCTCGAGCCCGACCAGGTCCAACTCCTGCTCCAGAAGCGGCAGGCGCGGCAGATCGCGCACAGCCGCAAGAAGCCGGACGAGGAAGCGGACCTTCTCGAACTGCCCGCCGAGCGGCGGCCCGTGGTCTCCCACAAGGAGATGCTGGAGCTCAGGAAGCAGCTCAACACCATGGTCGGCGCGTACGTCCACCAGAGCGGCAAGCCGCACGGTGTCATCCACACCGAGCTGCGGCGCGTGTGCGGTGGCCCGCCGAGCGCGGAGGCGACGGCGGGGCAGCTGCGGCAGCGGATCGCCAAGGTGCAGGAGTGGGCCACGCGGATGCGGTGACGCTGGGCGCTTTGCCTGTGCGGTGAGGGGTGCGGCGCCTCTCCTGGACCGGGGTGCTTGTACGTGTCTGCGCGGGGCGTGTGGCCTGGGACCCGGCGTTTGGTTGCTTGTACACGCCGGGGCGTTCTTTCGGGGATCGGCGTGTGTTGTGGCGTGTGCGCTCTGTGTACGGGTCGTGCACGCCGGGTGGCGGGCGCCGTGCGAATCAGGGCAAACGAAATCAGTCCGTACCAGCGAATGCCCGGATTCTGGACGGTGCCTTCCGCTGAGCGAACCGGCTCGCTACTGTCCCGCTACGCACACGCCCCGTGGCAGCGCCGCCGCGGAGCGCAGCCGTGAAGCGACTCCGCCCGGGAGAACCGGGTCGCCAGCCGACCGGCGGCCTCTGAAGCGCGTCGCCGACGGGACTCGGTGTCGCAACCGCCGCGAGGGGGCCGTCGACCTCACCACTAAGGAGTGGGCGTCGTGACCGCGGAGACCTCTCAGACGCTCGACCGGGGACTGCGCGTCCTCAAGCTGCTCGCCGACACCGATCACGGGCTGACCGTCACCGAGCTTTCGAACAAGCTGGGAGTCAACCGGACCGTTGTGTACCGGTTGCTTGCCACGTTGGAGCAGCACGCTCTCGTACGGCGTGATCTGGGCGGCCGTGCCCGGGTCGGGCTCGGGGTGCTTCGGCTCGGGCGCCAGGTGCATCCGCTGGTGCGGGAGGCCGCGCTGCCCGCGTTGCGCTCGCTCGCGGAGGACATCGGGGCGACGGCTCATCTCACGCTGGTCGACGGGAGCGAGGCGCTTGCCGTCGCGGTTGTCGAGCCCACGTGGACGGATTACCACGTTGCCTATCGTGCCGGGTTCCGGCATCCGCTGGACCGGGGGGCTGCGGGGCGGGCGATTCTTGCCGCTCGGCAGGCGCCGGTGGGGGAGTGCGGGTTCACTTTGACGCATGGGGAGTTGGAGGCGGGGGCCAGTGGGGCCGCGGCTCCTCTTGTCGGGGTTACCGGGGTGGAGGGGAGCGTGGGTGTGGTGATGCTTGCGGACTCCGTGCCGGAGCGGGTGGGGCCGCGGGTGTTGGATGCGGCTCGGGAAGTGGCGGATGCGTTGCGGTGAGCGTGGTTGAAGTTGTGCTGGGCGTGGGTTCACTGGTGCCCGGCGTGGGGGCTGAGGTCGGGTGGGTGCGCAGCCCGGCGCTTACGGGGTGCCGCTGTGCCCACCCGTGCCGCCCCTAGCGGCACGCATGCCCACAGCGAGGACGGTTGTAGCGGCACGCATGCCCACAGCTGGGGCGGTTGCAGCCTCACGTTAGATTGACCCCGTGCTCTCTCGCCTCACGCGTCCCCAGGCTGTCGCCGTCTGCGCTCTCCCCGTCGTGGCCCTGTTCGCCACGGCGGTGTTCGCGCCCTTGCCCTTCTCCGTGGCGCAGCCGGGGATGACGGCGAATGTTCTCGGGGAGAACAAGGGGGACCCGGTGATCACGATCACGGGTGCGGCCACGCGTGAGACGAGTGGGCAGCTCCGGATGACGACGATCGAGGCGACGGGCCCGGACGCGAGCGTCGGCCTCGGGGACGTACTCGATGCCTGGTTCCGTACGGACCAGGCCGTGATGCCGCGCGACTCGGTCTACCCGAGCGGCGACAGCGTCAAGGAGATCGAGCAGCACAACGCGGACGAGATGAGGCAGTCGCAGGACACGGCGGCCGAGGCGGCGCTCTCGTATCTGGGCGAGAAGGACGACGTCAAGGTCACGCTCAAGCTCGCCGACGTCGGCGGGCCCAGCGCAGGCCTGCTTTTCTCCCTCGGCATCGTCGACAAGCTGGACGGCGACGGCAGCGGCGGCGACCTCACCGGGGGCCGCAGCATCGCGGGTACGGGCACGATCGACGCCGACGGCAAGGTCGGCGCGGTCGGTGGCGTCGCCCTCAAGACGCAGGCCGCCCGGCGCGACGGCGCGACGGTTTTCCTGGTCCCGGAGGCGGAGTGCTCGGACGCCCAGTCGGAGCTGCCCGAGGGGCTGCGGCTGATCCCGGTGACCACCCTCAAGGGAGCGGTGGATTCCCTGGTGGCTCTCGAGAAGGGGACGGGCTCGGTACCGAGCTGCTAGCCCGCGCAAAAGCATCAGGCCGAACAAGGCGTCAGGCCGAACAAGGCGTCAGCCCGCACGACGAGTCAGCCCGCACGACGCGTCAGCCCTCCTTCACGAACCCTTCCTCCTTCATCCAGTCCAGCGCCACCTGATGCGGGTCCTCCCCGTCCACGTCCACCTTGGCGTTCAGGGTCTGTGCCACGGTGTTGTTCAGCTTCTTGGTGATCGGGTCGAGGACTCCAGCGATCGCCGGATACTTCTTCAGGGCCTTGGAGTTGATCTCGGGGGCGACGTTGTAGTTGGGGAAGAACTTCTTGTCGTCCGCCATCACCACCAGGTTCATCGACTTGATGCGCCCGTCGGTGGTGAACACCTCCCCGTAGGTGCAAGTCCCCTTCGCCACCTGGGTGTAGATGATCCCGGTGTCCATCTGAGTGATGTTGCCGGTGGGGATGCTCATCCCGTACGCCTTCTCCATGCCCGGCAGCCCGTCCGCCCGGTTGGCGAACTCGCTCTCCACGCACAGCGTCACCGCGCCCGGGTCCGACTTGGCGAGCGCGGCCACGTCGGAGAGCGTCTTGGTGCCGTACTTCTTGAAGTTGGACTGGTTCATGGCGAGCGCGTAGGTGTTGTTGAGGGTGGACGGCGGCAGCCAGGTGACGCCGTTCTTCGCGTCCGCGTCGCGGACGGCCTCCCACTGCTTCTGCGGGTCGGTGATGGGCTCGCTGTTGCCGAGGTACGTGATCCAGGCGGTGCCCGTGTACTCGTACATGCCGTCCGCGTCGCCGCTCTTCACCGCCTCGCGGGCGCCGATCGAACCCTGGATGCCCGTGCGGTCGAGCACCGACGCGCCGGCCGCCTGGAAGGCGATGCCCATGATCGCGCCGAGGATCAGCTGCTCGGTGAACTCCTTGGACGTCACCGTCAGATCGGCGCCGTCGAGGGGTTTGCCCTGGCCGATGGATCCCGGCTCGACGTCGTCGACCATGGGGGAGCCGCTGGTCAGTCCGCAGCCGGAGGCGAGCACCAGAGCCCCGGCCAGCACCAGACACGTACGCCTCGCGCCCCTCACGACTCCACCTCCAACCCCCGCGGCCGAAGCAGCAGTTCGGCCAGCGAGGCGAGCCAGTCCACGAGCAGTGCGAGGGCCACCGTGAGGACCGAGCCGAGGACGAGGACCGGCATGCGCTGGGTGGTGATTCCGGTGGTGATGAGTACGCCGAGACCGCCGCCTCCGCCGAAGGTGGCGAGGGTCGCGGTGCCCACGTTCAGGACGAGCGCGGTGCGGACGCCCGCGAGGATCAGCGGGACGGCCAGCGGGAGTTCGATCCGGGACAGGACGCCCATCGGCGACATGCCGATGCCGCGCGCGGCCTCCAGAAGCGTCGGGTCGTTCGCCTTCAGGCCCGCGATCGTGTTGGAGAGAACCGGCAGGACGGCGTAGGCGATCATGCCGATCAGGGCCGCCTTCTCGCCGATGCCCAGCCAGATGACCAGGAGCGCGAGGAGGCCGATGGCGGGGGTGGCCTGGCCCATGTTGGCGAACGTCATCGCGATCGGGGTCGCCATCCGGAACGCCTTGCGGGTCAGCAGGATGCCCAGCGGGATCGCGATGATCAGCACGAAGAACGTGGAGATCACGGTCAGTTGGATGTGCTGCCGCAGCGCCTTCCACACCAGGTCGCCCGCGATCGCGTTCTCGGAGATCGAGTCCAGGTCCGCCTGCTCGAACCAGAGCCAGGTGGCCAGGAGCACGGCCGCCAGGAACGCCGGCAGGAAGGTCAGCTTCTGCCAGCTGATCCGGCGTTTCACCGTGGCGGCCGGCGGCGGAGCCTCCTGCTCGGCCGCGCCCTCGTCACGGAAGGCGAGCCCCTTGACCTCGTGCTCGCCCTCGGGCCGCTGCTTGGACGGGGGAGTGTTCACGCCTTCGCCTCCCCGCCGCCTCCGCCGTCGACGCCTTCCTGCTCGAAGTGGGTCTGCTGGGCGCGCGCCTCCTCCAGCTCGTGCTGGTGCTCCATGGCCTCCAGCCGGTCGGCCTCCAGGAGTTCCTGCACGGAGTTCATCAGCGTCTCCATGTCGACGACGCCGATGTACTCGCCGCGCCGTCCGGTCACCGCGACCCGGCCCGTGTTGTCCGTGAGCACGGCCTCCAGGGCGTCCCGCAGAGTCGCATCCCTCGTCACCGTGTCGTGCACCAGCGTGCCCGCCCGCGCCAGCGAGCCCTTGGCCCGCATCAGGTCGCCGCGCCGCAGCCACTTGTAGGGGCGGCCGCGTTTGTCGAGCAGCAGGATCTCGTTCGTGCCGCTGGAGCGGAGCTTGTTGAAGATGTCCTGGAGCGGGTCGTCGACGGTGATCGTCGGATAGTCGGTGATCTCGACATCCCGTACGCGGCTGAGGTTGAGCCGCTTCAGGGCCGCGCCCGCGCCCACGAACCCGGACACGAAGTCGTCGGCCGGGTTGGTGAGGATCGCCTCCGGGGTGTCGAACTGCGCGATGTGCGAGCGCTCGCGCAGCACCGCGATCCGGTCGCCGAGCTTGATCGCCTCGTCGAAGTCGTGCGTGACGAAGACGATCGTCTTGTGCAACTCGTGCTGGAGCCGGATCAGTTCGTCCTGGAGATGGTCGCGGGTGATCGGGTCCACGGCACCGAAGGGTTCGTCCATCAGCAGGACGGGCGGGTCGGCGGCCAACGCCCGGGCCACGCCCACGCGTTGCTGCTGGCCGCCGGAGAGCTGACGCGGATAGCGGCCGCGGAACTCGCCCGGGTCGAGCCCGACCAGGTCCAGCATCTCCTCGACCCGCGACTTGATCCTCGACTTGGACCAGCCGGTCATCTTCGGTACCAGGGCGATGTTCTGAGCGACCGTCATGTGCGGGAAGAGCCCGGAGGACTGGATGGCGTACCCGACCTTGCGGCGCAGCTTCACCGGGTCCATGTCGGTGACGTCCTCGCCGCCGATGCGGATGCGCCCGCCCGTCGGCTCGATCAGCCGGTTGATCATTTTCAGGGTGGTGGACTTGCCGCAGCCCGACGGGCCCACGAAGACGACGAGTTCGCCCGCCTTGATCTCCATGTTGACGTTGTCGACGGCCGGGTCGTTGCTGCCCGGATAGCGCTTGGTGAGGTTCTCCAGCTCGATGGTGGCGCCGGACGTGGACGCGGCCTCGGCAGCGGAGTTCTCGGCCGTCTCAGACACGGATCCCCCTCGGGATGGTCAGCCGCCCGATGAGGACGTACGCGGCGTCGAACAGCAGCGCCAGGATGATGATCCCGAGCGTCCCCGCGAGCACCTGGTTGAGCGCGTTCTTGCTGCCCAGGGAGCCGATGCCGCGGAAGATCTCGTTGCCGAGGCCGGGCCCGGAGGCGTACGCCGCGATGGCCGCGATGCCCATCAGCATCTGTGTGGAGACCCGGATACCGGTGAGGATCGGCGGCCATGCCAGCGGCAGCTCGACCCGCAGGAGGCGCGTCAGACGCGACATCCCGATGCCCTTCGCCGCGTCCACGAGGGAGGGGTCGACCCCGCGCAGGCCGACGATCGAGTTGCGCACGATGGGCAGCAGCCCGTACAGCGTCAGCGCGATGACGGTCGGCGGGACGCCCAGTCCGACCACCGGGATCAGCAGACCGATCATGGCGAGCGACGGGATCGTCAGGATCATGGAGGTGGTCGTGGTGGCCATGCCGCCCGCCCAGTCGCTGCGGTAGGTGACGACACCGATCACCACGCCGATGACGGTCGCCACGACCATGCACTGGAAGACCGCGCTGGCGTGCTGGTACGCGTCCGTGAGCAGCTGCTGGTGGCGGCTGCTCAGGTACTCCCAGAAGTTCACACCAGTCACCCCCGTCGTCGGTCAGTGCTCGGTCGCCGCCTGTTCCACCAGCGGGATGATCCGCAGCGGAACGGGGTTCTCCATGACGATCGCCGTGGAGGCCCGGACGATGCCATCAAAACCGACAACCCGGTCGATCACACGTTGGAGATCGGCGTTCGAGCGGGCGACGAGCCGGCACATCATGTCGCCGCCGCCGGTCGTCGTGTGCAGCTCCAGTACCTCGGGGACGGTCGTCAAGTGCGCGCGTACGTCCGCGCCTTGCCCCTGCCGGATCTGCAGGGTCGCGAAGGCCATGACCGGGTATCCGAGCGCCGTCGGATCCACCTGCGGCCCGAATCCGCGGATCACTCCATTCGATTGAAGCCGGTCGAGCCGCGCCTGCACGGTGCCGCGCGCGACGCCGAGCCGCCGGGACATCTCCAGGACGCCGATACGCGGCTCCTCGGCGAGCAGCACGATGAGCCGGCCGTCCAGATGATCGATCGCCATAGGGGCCTCCGGGGTGGTCATCTTGTACACAACGCCCGCTGAATCAGGCGATCGCATGAACAGAGTGCCCAGCGAATACGCAAACTATTGCGCACCTTGCGAAGCGGAGGGAGCCTGCGGACATGACTCAGACCACCCACCACACCCCCGAAACCGCGCGCGAGGCAGACCCCTTCCCGGTCAAGGGAATGGACGCGGTCGTCTTCGCCGTCGGCAACGCAAAGCAGGCCGCGCACTACTACTCCACGGCCTTCGGCATGCGGCTCGTCGCCTACTCCGGACCGGAGAACGGCAGCCGCGAGACGGCGTCGTACGTCCTCACCAACGGCTCGGCGCGCTTCGTCCTCACCTCCGTGATCAAGCCCGCCACCACCTGGGGCCACTTCCTCGCCGAGCACGTGGCCGAGCACGGCGACGGCGTCGTCGACCTCGCCATCGAGGTCCCGGACGCGCGTGCCGCGTACGCGTACGCCATCGAGCACGGCGCCCGCTCGGTCGCCGAGCCGTACGAGCTGAAGGACGAGCACGGCACGGTCGTACTCGCCGCGATCGCCACGTACGGCGAGACCCGGCACACCCTGGTCGAGCGCGCGGGCTACGACGGCCCGTACCTCCCCGGCTTCACCGCCGCCGCGCCGATCGTCGAGCCGCCCGCCCACCGCACCTTCCAGGCCATCGACCACTGCGTCGGCAACGTCGAACTCGGGCGCATGAACGAGTGGGTCGGCTTCTACAACAAGGTCATGGGCTTCACGAACATGAAGGAGTTCGTGGGCGACGACATCGCGACCGAGTACAGCGCGCTGATGTCGAAGGTCGTCGCCGACGGCACGCTCAAGGTCAAGTTCCCGATCAACGAGCCCGCCATCGCCAAGAAGAAGTCCCAGATCGACGAGTACCTGGAGTTCTACGGCGGCGCGGGCGTCCAGCACATCGCGCTCAACTCCGGCGACATCGTCGAGACGGTACGCACCATGCGCGCGGCCGGCGTCCAGTTCCTCGACACCCCGGACTCCTACTACGACACCCTCGGCGAGTGGGTCGGCGACACCCGCGTCCCCGTCGACACCCTGCGCGAACTGAAGATCCTCGCCGACCGCGATGAGGACGGCTATCTGCTGCAGATCTTCACCAAGCCGGTCCAGGACCGGCCGACCGTCTTCTTCGAGATCATCGAACGGCATGGATCGATGGGCTTCGGCAAGGGCAACTTCAAGGCGCTGTTCGAGGCGATCGAGCGGGAGCAGGAGAGGCGCGGAAACCTGTAGAAGCACGCTGCGCGGAGCTACGCCGAAGGCTTCTCCGAAGGCTTCGGCGAGGGCTCCTCCGACGCCTCGTCCGAGCCCTCCGCCTCCTCGGCTCCTTCAGCTTCCTCCGCCGACTCCCCCGGCCCCTCCTCCGCCGACGGCTCACCCAGCGCCTCCAGCGCCGCCTCGGCCTCCGGGACGAGCAGCGGCGAGAAGTACGGGTTGATGCGCAGAGCCTCGGCGAGGTGGCGGCGGGCCGGGCCGTACTGCTCCAGGGCGCGTTCGATCTGGCCGCGGTGGTAGGCGTACAGCGCACTGCGTACGGTGCCGCCGTGCTCCTTGTCCGTCGCCCTGGTGGCGAACCCGAGCGCCTCCTCGTGCTCCCCGGACCGGTGCAGCGCCCAGCCCAGCGCGTCCGCGACGGCGATCCCCCCGTGCCGCTTCCACTGATCCCGCAGCAGCCTTACGGCGGCCGCGGGATCGCCGTGGTCCGCCTCGAAGAGCCCGAGGACCAGCCCGTCGTCCACGCCCCCGGCGGCCTCCTGCCGCACCCGCTCCCGCAGCAGGTCGTACTGCACGCGCGCGGCCCCGTCGACGCCGAGCTTCTCGTACAGCTCGCCCAGCTCCAGCGCGTACCGCGGCTCGGGCCGCTTGGCGAGCGCCGTCTGGTACGCGCGCAGCGCCTCCGACGTGCGCCCCAGCGCCACCAGCGCGCGCCCCTGCCCGGCGAGGGCGCTGTGCTCGTCGGGGTCGGTGCGCAGCGCCCGCTGGTAGTAGCCGAGGGACTGCTCGCGGTCGCCGCGCTCCCAGGCCAGCTCGCCGGCCTGCTGGAGGAAGGCCGCCTGCTCGGTGGGGGTGGCCGCGCGCGCCGCCGCGTCGGCGACCGCGGCCGCCGCGTCCTCGCGCCAGCCGCGGTCCCAGTAGACCTGCGCCGCCCGCGCGGTCACCGTCGGCCCGGAGCGCAGCTCAAGGAGCTTGTCGAGGGTTTTCCGGGTGGCCTTGTAGTCGCCGAGGCCGGTGTACGCGTCGAGCAGCAGCGGATACGTCGTCCAGCGCTTCGGCGCCAGCTTCACGGCCGTCTCGCCCCACCGCTTCCCCGCCCGGAAGTCACCGCGGGCGTTGGCGAGCGCCGCGAGGCCGTCGAAGGCCTCCGCGTTCCCCTTCGGCCGGGCCTTCAGCGACGTACGCAGCGCCTGCTCGGCCTTCGGGTAGTACGCGGGCGTCGCCGTCCGCCGCCCCTGCTCCACGTACGCCCTGCCGAGGACGGCCCACGACTGGTCGTCGCGCGGATGGGCCCGCAGATGCGCCTCGCGGTCGCCGATGAGCGCCGCCAGATCGGGCAGCGCGGCGGGCACCCCGGTGCCCACCGCCGTCTGCGCCCGCGCCACCGGTCCCGGCGCGGGCGGCGTCGCGTCCCGCCCCGCCGAGGGCAGCAGCACCAGTACACCGCCGAGTACGATGCCTCCCGCGGCGGCACAGGCCAGCGCGCGCTTGGCGACGGGGGAGAAGCGGGACCCGGAGGGCTCGGGCTCCTTGGGCTGCGCGGCCGGTCGCTGCTCTTCGATCTCCATGCCGCTCACTGTGCGTCAGTACGAAGACCACATCACGGCACGCGTTGGGTGCCGCAGACGGGGTTCACACCGATGGCCCCGAGTGCGACGCTGTGATCATGAGCCGTATCGAAGCCCGACGCGACGAAGACGCCGCGGTGACGGGCAACCTCGTCGACCGTCTCCTCGCCGGCCTGCCGGCCGAAGCCGTCCTCACGGACCCGGACGTCACGGCCTCATATGCGAACGACATGGCGAGCTTCTGCGAGGCGGGCACCCCGGCCGTCGTCGTCCTTCCGCGCACCGTCGAACAGGTCCAGCACGTCATGCGCACCGCCACCGAGCTGCGCGTGCCCGTCGTCCCGCAGGGCGCCCGCACCGGCCTGTCCGGCGCCGCCAACGCCTCGGACGGCTGCATCGTGCTGTCCCTGGTGAAGATGGACCGGATTCTCGAGATCAATCCGGTCGACCGGATCGCGGTGGTCGAACCGGGCGTCATCAACGCGACCCTCTCCCGCGCCGTCAACGAACACGGCCTGTACTACCCGCCGGACCCCTCCAGCTGGGAGATGTGCACGATCGGCGGCAACATCGGCACCGCGTCGGGCGGGCTGTGCTGCGTCAAGTACGGGGTGACGGCGGAGTACGTCCTCGGCCTGGAGGTCGTGCTCGCCGACGGGCGGCTCATGACCACCGGCCGCCGCACGGCGAAGGGCGTCGCCGGGTACGACCTCACCCGCCTCTTCGTGGGCTCCGAGGGCTCGCTCGGCATCGTCGTACGGGCGGTCCTGGCGCTGCGGCCGCAGCCGCCCCAACAGCTCGTCCTCGCGGCCGAGTTCGCGTCGGCGCGGGCCGCCTGCGACGCCGTGGTCAAGGTGATGGAAGGCGGCCATGTGCCGTCCCTCCTCGAACTGATGGACCGTACGACGGTGAAGGCCGTCAACGACCTCGCCCACATGGGCCTCCCGGAGACCACCGAGGCCCTCCTCCTCGCCGCCTTCGACACCCACGACCCCGCCGCCGACCTCGCGGCGGTCGGCGCCCTGTGCGAGGCCGCGGGCGCCACCCAGGTGGTGCCGGCGGAGGACGCGGCCGAGTCCGAAATGCTGCTCCAGGCGCGGCGGTTGTCGCTCACCGCGCTCGAAGCGGTGAAGGGCACCACGATGATCGACGACGTGTGCGTGCCGCGTTCCCGGCTCGGCGACATGCTCGAAGGCATCGAGCGCGTCGCCGACAAGTACGCCCTGACCATCGGGGTCTGCGCGCACGCGGGCGACGGCAACACCCACCCCACCGTCTGCTTCGACGCCGCCGACCCCGACGAGTCCCGGCGCGCCCGCGAGTCCTTCGACGAGATCATGGCCCTCGGCCTGGAACTCGGCGGCACGATCACTGGCGAGCACGGCGTGGGCGTCCTGAAGAAGGAGTGGCTGGCGCGGGAGATCGGCCCGGTCGGCGTGGAGATGCAGCGGGCGATCAAGACGGCGTTCGACCCACTGGGGCTCCTGAACCCCGGCAAGCTGTTCTGACGTCACCCCAGATCTACTCCCCGTCCTTGGACTCGTCCGACGGCCACGGATCCCGCAGCCACAGGTCGTCGGCCGGAGTGGGCGCGAGCAGCTCGGCGAGGCCGTCGTCGATACCGAGCTGCTCCGCCTCAGAGCCCGGCGGGACCGCCCGCAGGGTTCGCTCGAGCCAGGCGGACACCTGCGCGGCGGGCGCTTCGAGCAGCGCGTCGCCGTCCGGCGAACTCAGCGCCATCAGCACGACACTGCGGCCCGAGACCTTCGTCGGCCACACCCGCACATCGCCGTGCCCGCACGGCCGGAACACCCCCTCGACGAGCAGCTCGCGGGCGAAGGTCCAGCTGACGGGATGGTCGGAGCCGATGTGGAAGGTGATGTGGACGGCGTAGGGGTCGTCGGTGCGGTAACTGAGCCGCGCCGGGACGGGGATGCTGCGTTCGGGCGACAGGACGAGTTTGAGCTCGAGTTCGCGTTCCACCACGGTGTGCATGTCGGTGCGTTTCCTTTCTCGTACGGGGCCCTGTGGGCGGGCCCGTACGAGTGGAGAGCCCGTGGGGGCGGAACCATTACGCGGGTTTCGAGAAGT
The DNA here is from genome assembly GCF_026343635.1 of Streptomyces sp. NBC_00038. Lineage (NCBI taxonomy): Bacteria > Bacillati > Actinomycetota > Actinomycetes > Kitasatosporales > Streptomycetaceae > Streptomyces > Streptomyces sp. NBC_00038. The sequence goes on along the minus strand of NZ_JAPELQ010000001.1, from coordinate 4,148,085 downwards.
TTTTTCGGGCGGCGTTCCCAGTGGTGTGTCCAGTGCTGTCCGGACGTGGCGGAACCTTGCCCGAATGGGGCGGGTACGGCGGGAGCGGCAGTGGCGGGTGCGCCGGTCTGATAGATGTGGAGCCCCCAAAAGACCCCCGAGCAGATACGGGACGACGGACATGAGCGCCCCAACCCCGGCACCCGGTGACGACAGGCCCCGCGAAGGGTATTACCCGGATCCCTCCATTCCTGGATATGTCCGGTACTGGAACGGTGCCGCCTGGGTACCGGGTACGAGCCGTCCGGCGCCGTCCGACGGCGTGCCGCTCGCGGCGCCGCCCGGTTCCCACCCGGCGTCCGTGCCCGCCCAGGCGCAGGCGCCGGTTCCCGCCGAGGAGACCGGACCGCACTTCTTCGACGAGGACCCGCAACCCTCCGGCGGCTCCCGGCAGGTGAGCCCCGCCGAGGCCCAGCACGGCAGCCGGCCCGAGCCCGCGGCCGCGTGGGGCGCCGACCGCTCCCGGCAGACCGGTTTCGGCGGTGAGCGGGACCGCCGCGTCGCCTGGGGGTCGCCGCCGAGCGCCGCCGACCCGCGGGTACCCCACGCGTCGGAACCGGCCGACCCGGTGGTCCAGCCCGACGGCCGCTCCTCACGTACGGACGGCACGGCGACGATCCCGCCCGCGGACTCGGCCAGCCCCCAGCCTCCGGCGTCCGGCGGCACCGTGGTGTTCCGGCGCCCGACGGGACCGGTGCGGCCGGCGGCCGAGGGTACGGGTGGCACGCCCGGCAGCGGCAGCGGGCGCCCCGCCGGCCCGGGAGCCGAGGACCTGCCCTCCGAGGGCACCATGACCTTCCGTACGCGCTCCCCGCGCACGCCGCAGCAGGGGGCGCGGCCGGGGAGCACGCCCCCGGCCGCCGGTACGCCCGCCGGGGGCGGCTTCGGCGCCGGGCAGGCCGCCGCCGCCCAGGCGGCCCAAGCCGCTGCGGCCCAGGCTCCGGCCACCCCGGCCGCCCCGGTGACCCCCTCCGTCCCCCAGCAGGCGGGCGGCACCCCCATGGCACCCGGCGTCGGCGGCGGTCAGCCCTCCTGGGCGCAGCAGGTGCACCGGCTCGCCGGGGACCCGGCGGAGGAGGGGCAGCCCGTCGCGCCGTGGAAGCCGCCGGTCGAGGACATCTTCACGGCGGCCGCGCGCAGGCAGTCGGAGGCGCGTCCCGCGGGCCTCGGCAAGCGGCTGGCCGCCCGGCTCGTGGACACGGTGGTCCTTGCCGGTGTCACCGCCGTGGCCGCCGTACCGCTGGGCACCAAGGCGGTCGACCACATCAACGAGAAGGTGGACGCGGCCAAACTCTCCGGCGAGACCGTCACGGTCTGGCTGCTCGACGGCACGACCGCGGGCTATCTCGGTGTGATCCTCGCCGTCCTGCTCCTCTTCGGCGTCCTCTACGACGCGCTGCCCACCGCCAAGTGGGGCCGCACCCTCGGCAAGAAACTGTGCGGCATCGAGGTGCGCGACATCGAGGGCCACGAACCCCCGTCCTTCGGTTCGGCCCTGCGCCGCTGGCTCGTCTACGGCGTCACGGGCGTCCTCGGTATCGGGGTCCTCGGTGTCCTGTGGTGCCTGTTCGACAAGCCGTGGCGCCAGTGCTGGCACGACAAGGCCGCCCACACCTTCGTGGCGGCGCGTACGTAAGGGACGCCCGGGCAGGTGATGTACCCGGCGACGCGGCAACCGGCGTACACAACCCGGTAGCCCGGACGGCCGCTCGCCGGATGCGGACGGGGAGGGTTCGCGGTCCACTCGGGCCATGAGCAGCGAACCGCCGCCTCCGGGCTCCGGCCAGCCACCGGATGACGACCCGTTCAAGAAGCAGCCCCCGCCCGCCGAGGGCGGCGGCTCCCCGTACGACCCCCCGGGCGGCGCCCAGACCCCGCCGTCCGGCGCCCAGCCGCCGCCCTACGGCGGTGGCGATCCCTACGGCGGTGGAGGCCCCTACGGCGGCGATCCGCTCGCCGGTATGCCGCCGCTCGCGGACAGCGGCAAGCGGGTCCTTGCGCGCATCCTCGACATGATCCTCGTGGGCATCGTGGTGTGGCTGCTGTCGTGGGCGTTCGGGGTCACCGAGTACAACATGGACACGGACGAGATCGACACCGGCAAGTCCTTCGGGCAGTCGCTCGTCGCCGCCGTGCTCTACGTCGGGTACGACACCTTCATGATCAGCAAGTCGGGGCAGACCCTCGGCAAGCGGCTGTTCAAGCTGCGGGTGGCCAACCTCGACAACGGCTCCACGCCCTCCGTGCAGACCACGCTGATCCGCTCGCTGGTCCTGTGGATCCCGTTCGCGTTCTGCTGCGCGTGCATCTGGACCGCGATCGCGGGCGGTTGGAGCTTCTTCGACAAGCCCTACAAGCAGGGCCTCCACGACAAGGCGGCCAAGACGGTGGTGGTCAGCACCGGTTGACCGCCGGACGGCGGGACGGGAAACGACGACCGGCGGGTCCGTGAGACACGGGCCCGCCGGTTCGCGTGTGCGGTGACGCTGTCGTGACGCTCTAGGGGTTCGCCGGCTCGCGTACGGGCTCGGACGTCGCGGAGGCGGCCACGGACACGGTCTCGCGCTGTGCGGGGACGCGTCCCTCCAGTACGGGAATGGCGGGCACCTTCGCGGTGCGCGCCGGCTTCGGCAGCGGGACCGTCATGGCGACGAGGAGTCCGAGAACGAGTGCCGAGAGGGTGATCGCCACGATCCCCAGGCCCGAACTCGTCTGAGACAGCAGCAGCATGGCGAGGGTGGAGAGGATCACGGTGCAGGAACCGTAGGCGAGCTGTGCGGCGGTCGGACGAGGCATGGCAGTCGTTCGAGGCATGGCAATCGTTTCCTCGGGTGGGGGTGCTCCCCCCGGGTGCCTCTCGCGATGGGGGAGGGTGCGGATAGAGCATTGAGGGTGAGGCTGCGAATCGGGGGCCGACAACGGTGTCGACTTGGCAATCCATCGACATTCCGACGTGCCGCCAATCGACTCTATTCGCCTGCATGCCCGAGTGGAACGACCGGTAAGCGTGACCTAACCCACGGTGCCGGTGCACAGGGGGCGCACGGAGTCATCACGTCCATGAAGTGGACGTCCGGACGCGCCTGTTGAGCGGTGTGATGGCGCTCCGGCGAGCGAACATCCGCTCTACATAGTGCAGTTGCCAGGTTCAAGTCAAGATCTGTCTTTTCTTTCGTAACTCCGGTCCAATGTCGTCACTTGAAACGCGTATTCGCGCGCGGACCCCATGACCTGGACCCCTCCATCCGCGTGAGCGGGACGCGAGGGAGGACATCAAGTGACCAGCAGATCATGGACGTTCAGAGGGGCGGCGGTGGGCGTTGCCCTCGCCGCGGCCACTGCCACGTTCTCGACGTTCGCCGTGGCGCAGGCCGACGCCGGTGCGTCGGCCCCGACGGTGGAGCGCCGTGACCCGGCAGCGCCCGCCGCGAGCGACACCGAGCACGACCTCAAGGGCCCGTTCACGGACAGCGAGGCGGCGCAGCGCGAAGAGGCGCTCCAGCAGGTCATATCCGGTGAGGCCACGGCTCAGGAGCGCAACGGCTCGCAGGTGGTGCAGCTCAGCAAGGGCAAGTACGTCGAGCTGGCCCGGGAGAAGACCGACAAGATCTTCACCATCCTGGTCGAGTTCGGCGACCAGGTCGACCCCCGCTACGGCGGCACCGTCGGCCCGCTGCACAACGAGATAGCCGAGCCGGACCGCACCAAGGACAACAGCACGGCCTGGCAGGCGGACTACAACCAGGAGCACTTCCAGGACCTGTACTTCGGCGACGGCACCGCTTCGCTGAAGACGTACTACGAGAAGCAGTCGTCCGGCCGTTACTCGGTCGACGGCGAGGTCGCGGACTGGGTCGCGGTCCCCTATAACGAGGCCCGCTACGGTTCCAACGACGCGTCCACCGGCGCCTGGTACGCGGTGCAGGACGGCGTCACCGCCTGGGTCGCGGCGCAGGAGGCGGCGGGCGCGACCGACGCGGAGATCAAGGCGCAGCTGGCCGAGTACGACCAGTGGGACCGCTACGACTTCGACGGCGACGGCAACTTCAACGAGTCCGACGGCTACATCGACCACTTCCAGATCGTGCACGCCGGTGAGGACGAGTCCGCGGGCGGCGGCGCCCAGGGCGCGGACGCCATCTGGGCCCACCGCTGGTACGCGTTCGGCACCGACGCCGGTTCCACCGGACCCGAGGGCAACAAGCTCGGCGGCGCCGCGATCGGCGACACCGGCATCTGGGTCGGCGACTACACCATCCAGCCGGAGAACGGCGGACTCGGCGTCTTCGCCCACGAGTACGGCCACGACCTCGGTCTGCCGGACCACTACGACACCAACGGCGGCGAGAACTCCACGGGGTTCTGGACGCTGATGTCGTCCGGTTCCTGGCTCGGCACCGGCGAGGGCGAGATCGGCAACCTGCCCGGCGACATGACCGCCTGGGACAAGCTGCAGCTCGGCTGGCTCAACTACGACACGGCGAAGGCGGCCACCAAGTCCTCGCACACGCTGGGCGTCGCCGAGTACAACACCAAGAACGCTCAGGCGCTCGTCGTCGAACTGCCCGAGAAGACGGTCACCAACGAGATCGTCGAACCGGCGCAGGGCGCGACCCAGTGGTGGAGCGGCAGCGGCGACAACCTCTCGCAGACGCTGACCCGTTCCGTCGACCTCACGGGCAAGTCCTCGGCCGCACTGACCCTTGACGGCTGGTGGGACATCGAGGCGGGCTACGACTACCTCTACACCGAGGTGTCCACCGACGGCGGCGCCACCTGGACCGCCATCGACGGCACCGCGGACGGCGCGGCCATCAGCCGTGACGGCAGCGGCAAGCCGGCGCTCGACGGCACGACGGAGGCGTACAAGAAGCTGTCGTACCCGCTGGACGCCTACGCGGGCCAGAACATCGGCCTGCGCTTCCGCTACGCCACCGACGGCGGCGTGGCCCAGAAGGGCTTCGCGGCCGACGAGATCAGCGTCACCGCGGACGGCGCCGCCCTCTTCTCGGACGACGCGGAGACCGCGGACGCCGCCTGGACGACGGACGGCTTCTCCCGTATCGGCGCGGCCATCACGGACGACTACGCGCAGTACTACATCGCCGAGAACCGCCAGTACGTGTCGTACGACAAGACCCTCAAGGTCGGCCCGTACAACTTCGGCTTCACGACGACCCGTCCGGACTGGGTGGAGCACTACCCGTACCAGAACGGCCTGTTGATCTGGAAGTGGGACACCTCCCAGGCGGACAACAACACAAGCGTCCACCCGGGCACCGGTCTTGTACTGCCGATCGACGCCCACCCGGCCGCGCTGAAGTGGTCGGACGGCACGCTGATGCGCAGCCGTATCCAGTCCTACGACTCGCCCTTCAGCCTTTTCCGCACCGACGGTCTCACGCTGCACAAGGCGGACGTCGAGACCAAGATCGCGTCGCAGAAGGGTGTCTCGGTCTTCAACGACCGGACCAACACCTACTACGACACGAGCACCCCGCTGGCCGGTGTGAAGATCACTGACACCAACACCAAGATCAAGATCGTCAAGGAGGCCCTGAACGGCTCCACGATCTCGCTCCAGGTCGGCCCCGCAGTGAAGTAAGAGACATTTCCGCAGGTCAGAGCATGATCGGCCGCGACCCCCTGGCGGGTCGCGGCCGATCGTGTTTAGGTGCGTCCTGTGATTCTCTTATTGACACCGGACCGCACGGGGGTGTGACTTTTCATGGCCGCAGGAGGTTTCTGCAAGCTGCCGAACGGCAGCGTGGTGGTGGCGCTGAACCTGCCCAGCCCGTCCGGCCCCTACAGCTCGGCCGCCGGCTGCGTGCGGGTGCTGGTGCTGGCCCAGAACCGGGCCCGCGCCCTGACCCGGCTGCGCAACCTGGGTCTGCGCGCGGTGTACCTGCGGGGCAACGCCCAGCCGCCCACCCCGGACGAGATCACCGCGGTCCTGCACCACCCCGACGGCCTGATATGGCGTACGGCACCGGTCGCTGACAACGGTGTCAGCGTCAGCCCGGACATCGGCCCGGAGCTCGTCCAGGAGCTGTGGCACCCGATCAGGGCGCTGATGCGCAGACCCGCGCCCCAAGGCCTGCCCGCGGCGCCCCAAGGCCTGTAGGAGTTCCCCGGGAGGGTCAGACCACCGGCTTGCCGGTCAGCTCCACGCCCGCGTTCCGCAGCTCCTCCAGAGCCCGGTCCGTGGTCTCCTCGGCCACTCCGGCCGTGAGGTCGAGCAGGACCTGCGTACGGAAGCCCTCGCGGGCGGCGTCCAGGGCGGTGGCGCGTACGCAGTGGTCGGTCGCGATGCCCACCACGTCCACCTCGTCGACCTCCCGGGCCCGCAGCCAGTCCGCCAGCGTCACCCCGTTCTCGTCGGCGCCCTCGAAGCCGCTGTACGCCGCCGCGTACGCGCCCTTGTCGAAGACGGCGTCGATCGCGCCGGAGGCGACGACCGGGGCGAAGTTCGGGTGGAAGCCGACGCCCTCCGTGCCGGCCACGCAGTGCGCGGGCCAGGAGTGGACGTAGTCGGGATTGTCGGCGAAGTGGCCGCCGGGGGCGATGTGGAGGTCGCGGGTCGCGACGACATGGCGGTAGCCGGCGGGCGCCTGCCCGATCAGCTCCGTGATGGCGGCGGCCACATCGGCACCCCCGGCCACCGCGAGGCTGCCACCCTCGCAGAAGTCGTTCTGCACGTCTACGACGATCAAGGCGCGGCGCATGGCGGGTGTCCTTAGGCTCGGCATGAGGTCGGTGGTGTTGGTGAGGGGTGCGGGCCCGGCCTGTGAGCTACCGAGCCTAGAGACTGCAAGTGCGCTCCGGGAGGGGGCATTTGGCTGCTGCGCCGTGTCCCGGGGTGTGGAGGGAGCGCTTGCGTGGTGCGGAGGGGACGTTGCCGTTGCATTCCCGCTCACCGGTTGTTCATGCGCCCGCGCGGCAGCCGTACGCCAGAGGCAGCAGCCGGACCTCAGACGTACTCGGTCGGAATGACCGCCTCGCCGCGCGAGAGCTGGGTCGCCGACAGCGGCAGGTTGGCGCGGGCCGCCGCGTGCCGGTCGCGTACGACGTCGAGCGGCTCGCGCGCGACGATCCGGCCGCCCTTGACCAGCTCGACGAGGAGCTGCCGGTCGGCCAGCTCGCCCGGCACCGGGCCGACGCCGACCACCTCGGCCTCGGCGACCCCGTGCTCGTCCAGGCGCCGCGCGGCCCACTTGCGGCCGCCGATGGACGTCTTGCCGCCCAAGGACTTCTTGGCCACCGGCTCCAGCGGGGCCTTCAGATCGGCGGACTCGGCGCGGGCGACCAGCTTGTAGACCATGGAGCAGGTGGGATGGCCGGATCCCGTCACCAGCTGGGTGCCGACGCCGTACGCGTCCACGGGCGCCGCCGCCAGCGAGGCGATCGCGTACTCGTCCAGGTCGGAGGTCACGATGATCTTCGTCTGGGTTGCCCCCAGCTCGTCCAGCTGCTGCCGCACCCGGTGCGCCACGAGCAGGAGGTCCCCGGAGTCGATGCGGACGGCGCCCAGCTCGGGCCCGGCCACCTCGACGGCCGTCCGGACCGCCTCCGCGACGTCGTACGTGTCCACCAGCAGCGTGGTGCCCCGGCCGAGGGAGTTCACCTGGGCCTGGAAGGCGTCCCGCTCGTGGTCGTGGAGCAGGGTGAAGGCGTGCGCGGACGTCCCCACCGTCGGGATGTCGTAGCGGAAACCGGCGGCCAGATCGGAGGTGGTCGTGAAGCCGCCGACGTACGCGGCCCGCGCGGCGGCCACGGCCGCCAGCTCGTGGGTGCGCCGGGCGCCCATCTCGATCAGCGGACGCTCGCCCGCCGCCGACGCCATCCGGGACGCGGCGGCCGCGATCGCCGAGTCGTGGTTGAGGATGGAGAGGATCACGGTCTCCAGGAGCACGCACTCCGCGAAGGACCCCTCGACCCGCAGGACCGGGGAGCCCGCGAAGTACACCTCGCCCTCCGGGTAGCCCCAGATGTCCCCGCCGAAGCGGTACGAGGCGAGCCACTGCAGGGTCGGCTCGTCCACGATCTTGCGCTCGCGCAGGAAGCCGAGGACGTCCGCGTCGAAGCGGAAGTTCTCGACGGCGTCGAGGACGCGCCCGGTTCCGGCCACGACCCCGTAGCGCCGCCCCTCGGGCAGCCGCCGGGTGAAGACCTCGAAGACCGAGCGCCGCTCGGCGGTCCCCGCCGCCAGGGCGGCCTGCAGCATCGTCAGCTCGTACTGGTCCGTGAAGAGCGCCGTCGAGGGAACGTCCACGGGCAGCCCAAGGTCCGCTGTGTTCATAGGACGGGATCGTACCCCCATCTCGTCACTCTGACGATTTGTGGGTCGCCGAGTGCCGCGGTTGTGGGGTCCATTTGTGCGAGCACCCCCCTCTGGTGGCAGCATGGGCGGTGTGACGGCTCCCGCACCCCTAGAGACCGAGAAGACCGAGTCGGCGGAGGAGGTCTTCGCCGTACCCGAGCCGGACGTTCCCTGGCTGACGATCGTGCACAACGACCCGGTCAACCTCATGAGCTACGTGACGTATGTCTTCCAGGCCTACTTCGGCTACAGCAAGGACAAGGCCCACAAGCTCATGCTCGACGTCCACCACAAAGGCCGGGCCGTCGTCTCCAGCGGATCCCGCGAGGAGATGGAACGCGACGTACAGGCCATGCACGGTTACGGTCTGTGGGCCACCCTTCAGCAGGACCGGAAATAGCCCGAGCCCTGGAAACCGCGAGCAGGACCGGAAGCAGCGAACTCACTCCATGCCAGGACACTTCGAACCGATCCCCGGCGGCGGCGCGGCCGTCGCGCTCGACGAGGTCGAGATCTCCATCATCCGCTCCCTCGCCGTCCAGCTCCTGGAGCTCATCGGTCCCGGACCCGCCGAGAACGCCCCCGACGACCCGCTCGCCGAGCTGTTCGCGGAGGGCCCCAGCGAGCCGCCCTCCGACCCGGTGCTGCAACGCCTCTTCCCCGACGCGTACAGCGGCCCCGACGTCGAGGCCCACTCGCCCGAACAGGCCGAGGAGCAGCGCGCCCACTCCTCGGAGTTCCGCCGCTTCACCGAGAACGACCTGCGCGCGGGCAAGCGGGAGAACGCCCTCACGGTGATCCGCTGCCTGGACGGGCTGACGTCCGGCGAGGGCGGCGCGGTCCTCAAGCTCTCCGCCGACGAGTCCGAGCAGTGGCTGCGCGCCCTGAACGACCTGCGCCTGGCGATCGGCTCCCGGCTCGACGTCGTCGACGAGGAGGACACTGACCTCCTCTACCGGCTGCCGGACGAGGACCCGCGCAAGCCGATGGTGATGGCGTATCTGTGGCTGGGCGGGCTTCAGGAGACGCTCGTCGAGACCCTTATGCCCTGATCCGATCGCCTTTCGGCGTTCGCTCAGAGGACACTCAAATCCGGATAACGATCACGTCACCATGACCGCGCCCTATGGGGCGCGGTCAGACTTTTGTCCGGTTCTCCCTGTGGTGTGGGCCACGAACGCCTCGGTCGATCAACGTTGCGGCCGTGATAAATCTTCACGACCGCCCGACAGGACAACACCCATGTCCGGTCGGGTGCGCCACCGAGCCGGCGGATCGCCGGCCAGGCACGAGCGGGCTCAGCTCCACCATCCGGGGGGATCGGAACCCGATCCGAAGCCAAGTCACTGGCTCGGAGCGGCATGGAGAAAGGCGCACGACGTGACCTCATCGCAGGTCGGCAAGGAATACGACGGCAGTGAGGCCGTGGGCGGCGACGCCCCCGAAGAGGGGTACGAGCGCGGGCTCGGCAGCCGTCAGGTCCAGATGATCGCGATCGGCGGCGCCATCGGCGTCGGCCTCTTCCTGGGCGCCGGGGCGAACATCGCCAAGGCGGGGCCCAGCCTCATCCTCATGTACGCCCTCGCGGGCGTGATCATCTTCTTCATCATGCGGGCGCTCGGCGAACTTCTGCTCTACCGCCCGGTGTCGGGCTCCTTCGCGGAGTACTCACGCGAGTTCCTCGGCCCGTTCTTCGGCTTCTTCACCGGCTGGACGTACTGGCTGATGTGGGTCGTCACCGGCATGGCGGAACTCACCGCCGCCGCGATCTACGTCAACTTCTGGTTCCCGCAGGTCCCGCGGTGGGTGACGGCCCTGGTCTTCCTGGTCGTCCTCTTCGTGGCCAACCTGATCTCGGTGAAGCTCTTCGGCGAGATCGAGTTCTGGTTCTCGATGGTCAAGGTCACCGCGCTCATCGGCATGATCGTGATCGGCCTCGGCGTCCTCACCTTCGGCTTCAGCTCGGCCGGTGACACCGCCTCCGTCGCCAACCTCTGGCAGTTCGACGGCTTCTTCCCCAAGGGCATCGGCTCCTCCCTGATGACCCTCCAGGGCGTCATGTTCGCCTACCTCGCCGTCGAACTCGTCGGCGTCACCGCGGGCGAGTCCGAGAACCCCGAGAAGACCCTCCCCAAGGCGATCAACACCCTGCCCTGGCGCATCGCCCTCTTCTACGTCGGCGCCCTCACGGTCATCCTCTGCGTCGTGAAGTGGACGGAGTTCGCACCGGGAGTCAGCCCCTTCGTGGAGGCCTTCGCGAAGATCGGCATCCCGGCGGGCGCCGGCATCGTCAACTTCGTCGTCCTCACCGCCGCCCTGTCGTCCTGCAACTCCGGCATGTACTCCACGGGCCGCATGCTGCGCACGCTGGCGGACAACGGCGAGGCCCCGAAGATCTTCAACAAGCTCTCCTCGACCAGGACCCCCGCGTTCGGCATCACCGTCTCCGTGCTCTTCATGGGCATCGGCGTGATCCTGAACTACATCGTCCCGGAGAAGGCCTTCGGCTACGTGGTCTCGGTGGCCACCGCCGCCGGCATCTGGACCTGGCTGATGATCCTGATCAGCCACATCCTGTACCGCCGCGCGGTCGACGCCGGGCGCCTGCCCGCGTCCTCCTTCCCCGCCCCGGGCGGCGCGACGTTCAGCTGGGTCGCGGTCGCGTTCCTGCTTTTCGTGACCTGCCTGATCGCGTACGACGCGGACTCCCGCGTCTGCTTGTACGTGATGGCCGGCTGGGCCGCGGCGCTCGGTGTCGGCTGGGCCGTACTCAAGGCGCGGAACCCGCAGGTCGCCGAGCGCGACGACCCGATCTTCGAGAAGGTGGGCTGACCCGCCCCGGTTTCGAGAAGGTCGGCTGACCCGCCCCGGTTCACCATTTGCTCAGCATGTGGGCCGCCCCGTACCACTCCTCGGTACGGGGCGTCCCTTCTGCTTATCCTGGCGAACATGCTGACCATCACCCAGGCCCTGTTCGACCAGATCGTCGCGCACGCGCGCCAGGACCACCCCGACGAGGCGTGCGGCGTCGTCGCGGGCCCGGAGGGCACCGGCCGCCCCGAGCGGTTCATCCCCATGCTCAACGCCGCCCGCTCGCCCACGTTCTACGAGTTCGACTCCGGCGACCTGCTGAAGCTGTACCGGGAGATGGACGACCGCGACGAGGAACCCGTCGTCATCTACCACTCCCACACGGCGACCGAGGCCTACCCCTCCCGCACCGACCTCTCCTACGCCAACGAACCGGGCGCGCACTACGTGCTGGTCTCCACGGCGGACTCGGACGACGCGGGGCCCTTCCAGTTCCGCTCGTACCGGATCGTCGAGGGTGTCGTGACGGAGGAGGACATCAAGGTGGTGGAGGCATACTGATCGCCCCGGCCAACTCGCCGTATCGGAGATGGTGTTGACGCAGCGGTCGAACAGAAGGCGCCCCACGCTGGAGGACGTCGCCCGCCGGTCGGGTGTCTCGAAGTCCACCGTGTCGCGAGTGGTCAACGGCGAGCTCAAGGTGCGCCCGGAGGTCGTCGACCGCGTCCGGGACGTGATCGACGAGCTGGGCTACGTACCGAACCAGGCCGCCCGCCAGCTGGTCACCCGCCGCACGGGTGCCGTTGCCGTCGTGGCGACGCAACCGCAGGACCGGGTCTTCATCGACCCGTTCTTCGACTGCCACCTGCGCGGCATACGCAAGGAACTCATCGCACACGGCGTCCAGCCCGTCCTGCTGTTCCTGGAGGAACCCGACGACTATCCGCGCGTGGGCGAATTCCTCGGCGGCGGCCACGTCGACGGTGCGCTGCTGTTCTCCCTCCGCGCCGACGACCCGCTGCCCGGCATGATCGAGCGGCTCGGCCTGCCCGCCGTCTTCGGCGGCCGCCCGCTGCTGCGTGAGGGCGAGACCGTGCGCGGCCAGATCTACGTCGACGCCGACAACCGCGGCGGCGCCCGCGAAGCCGTCCGCCACCTCGTCTCGCTCGGCCGTGAACGCATCGCGACCGTCACCGGGCCCTACGACCAGGAGGCCTCGGCCGTCGACCGCCTCGACGGCTACCGGGACGTCCTCCTGGACGCCTCGCCCCACCTCATCGAACGGGCCGACTACACCCGGCAGGGCGGCGCCGACGCCATGACCGCCCTCCTGGACCGGTGCCCCGACCTGGACGCCGTCTTCGTCGCCTCGGACCTCATGGCGTCCGGCGCCCTGCAGGTGCTGCGGGAGCGCGGCCGCCGGGTGCCCGACGACGTGGCCGTCGTCGGCTTCGACGACCTCGCGCCCATCGCCGAGTCGACCGACCCGCCGCTCACGACCGTCCACCAGGACGTCGAAGGCATGGGGCGCCTGCTGGCCAGGCTGCTGTTCAGCGGGACCTCGGCGGGCGCCGGCGAAGAGGCGGCCGGCGGCCACCCGCTCTCCTCCGTGGTCACCCCCACCCGCCTCGTCAGGCGGCAGTCCGCCTGAGCCGTGGACCGCAGGCGGGGGCCCGGCCCGTGGGCCCGAGCTGTCCGGTCTCACTCCCCGATCGCAAACTGTCCGGAATGTGGGATCACATTCCGGGACCCGGACCGGGAATCGATACGATGACCCCATGGTTTCCCACGACGTGAGCGACAAGACGCCGGGCATGCTGCTCGTGGCGCGGCTGCACGTCGACCTGTGCAGGCTGCAGAGCGCCATCTGTACGCGCTGAACCCTGCCGCCGCCGTACGGCCGTGAGCCGCGGCTCCGCAAACCGGCACACCACCCGCTCCACCGCGCCCGCCGCGCGCCCACCGACCTGACTTTCCTTCCGACAGGAGCCCGCAACCATGGCCATCGAGGTCCGCATCCCCACCATCCTCCGCACCTACACCGACGGCCAGAAGGCCGTCGAGGGCGGCGGGGAGACCCTCGCCGAGCTGTTCGCCGACCTCGAAACCCGGCACACGGGCATCCAGGCCCGCATCGTGGACGGCGGCGAACTGCGCCGCTTCGTCAACGTCTACCTGAACGACGAGGACGTCCGCTTCCTCGACGGCATCAACACCAAGCTGACCGACGGCGACAACGTGACGATCCTGCCGGCCGTGGCCGGCGGCATGGTCTGATCCGATCGGGCTCTGATCACTGATGCGCTACGACTCCCCGCTCGCCGCGGTGGGCAACACCCCTCTGGTGCGCCTGCCGCGGCTCTCGCCGTCCCTGGACGTGCGTATCTGGGCCAAGCTCGAGGACCGCAACCCCACCGGCTCGGTCAAGGACCGGCCCGCCCTGCACATGATCGAACAGGCGGAGAAGGACGGCCGGTTGACGCCCGGCTGCACGATCCTGGAGCCGACGTCCGGCAACACGGGGATCTCGCTGGCCATGGCGGCGAAGCTCAAGGGCTACCGCATGGTCTGCGTCATGCCCGAGAACACCTCGCAGGAGCGGCGCGACCTGCTGGGCATGTGGGGCGCGGAGATCATCCCCTCCGCCGCGGCCGGCGGCTCCAACACCGCCGTACGCGTCGCCAAGGAGCTCGCCGCCGAGCACCCGGACTGGGTGATGCTCTACCAGTACGGCAACCCGGACAACGCGGGCGCCCACTACGCGACGACCGGCCCCGAGATCCTCGCCGACCTCCCCTCCGTCACCCACTTCGTGGCCGGGCTCGGCACCACGGGCACACTGATGGGCGTCGGCCGCTTCCTGCGTGAGCACAAGCCCGACGTGAAGATCGTCGCCGCCGAGCCGCGCTACGACGACCTGGTGTACGGCCTTCGCAACCTCGACGAGGGCTTCGTACCCGAGCTGTACGACGCCTCCGTCCTCACGACCCGCTTCTCCGTCGGCTCCGCCGACGCGGTCACCCGCACCCGGGAGCTGCTCCAGCAGGAGGGCATCTTCGCGGGCGTCTCCACCGGCGCCGCGCTGCACGCCGCGATCGGCGTCGGCAAGAAGGCCCTCGCCGCGGGCGAGTCCGCCGACATCGTGTTCGTCGTCGCCGACGGGGGCTGGAAGTACCTGTCGACGGGGGTCTACACGGCCGCGACGACGGAGGAAGCGATCGAGACGTTGCAGGGGCAGTTGTGGGCGTAGGGGTGTAGGGGGTGGGGGGTGGTTTTTTCGCCCCCTCCGCCCCTACCCGTCCCACGCTTCCGGGCTACGCCCGGTTTCAGCCCGTCCGGCGTTTGAGGACGAGCGCGATACGGGGGTCTGGGGGCGGAGCCCCCAGAAGCAAGGGACGGGCAGGGGCGGAGGGGGCGAAAACCGCTCGCGACCTCAGCCCGCCAGGTACCGCACCTGATCCCAAAGCACCGGATCCACCACCCCCACCCGCCGCCGGAAGTCCCACACGGGAACCTTCCGCAGCTCATCCGTCTCAAGAAAGCTAGCCCGGCCCTGGGCATCGCCCACGGCCCCCGGCGGCAGCGGAATCACCCCGGCCCGCTCGTCGTGATACTTGCTGGTGATCTTCGCGACGGTCACCACGTCACCCCGCACCCCCAGCACGAGACAGGGCCGATCCTTGCCCCCGGGCCCGTCCTCGTAGGGAACGCTCGCCCACCAGATCTCCGCCGCCCGCGGCCGAGGCACCCGCCGCCGCGGCCCACGCGGCGGCCGCCCGGGCGGCCGCGTACGCCGCGCCGCCCGATGCCCCCGCCCCCACCCGTCCACAAGCGTGGCGACCAACGCGAGCAGCACGACAGCCGCCAGCGCGAGCCACCAGGACGTGTCCATACCAATGAAGGTACCGGTGCGTACCGCCGCCCGCCCCCCGCCCGGACAGGGCCCCCCGCCCCAGGTCCATCCGAACCGGTGACAGCACAGGTGAGTTCGCCCACAACGGCCCCTGGCGGAGGAGCGACCCGCCCTTTTGCGCCTTACGCTCGACGGACCGCACGACCCCCGTTTCCCGTATCTGCTCCGAGTGTCTGCGCTGAGTATCTGCTCACCGCATCTACTCTCTGCACTTCCTGTCAGCGCGGAGGTTCCAGCTTTATGAAGCTCACCGTCGTCGGCTGCTCGGGGTCGTTCCCGTCCGCGGAATCGGCCTGCTCGAGCTACCTCGTAGAGGCCGACGGCTTCCGGCTGCTTCTCGACATGGGCAACGGTGCCCTTGGCGAGCTGCAGCGCCACTGCGGTCTTTACGACCTCGACGCGATCTTCCTCAGCCATCTGCACGCCGACCACTGCATCGACATGTGCGCGTACTTCGTCGCGCGCTACTACCGCCACGACGGCGGGCGCGCCGACCCGATCCCGGTCTACGGACCCGAGGGCACGGAGCACCGCCTGACCACCGCGTACGCGGACACCCCCACCGCCTCGTCGATGAGCGAGGTGTTCGACTTCCACACGGTCAAGCCGGGCACGTTCGAGGCCGGCCCGTTCACCCTGCACACGGAGCGGGTGCGCCACCCGGTGGAGGCGTACGGCATCCGCGTGGAGCACGGTGGACGCTCCCTGACCTACTCCGGGGACACGGGCGTGAGCGAGTCCCTGGACGAACTCGCCCGCGACACCGACCTGTTCCTCTGCGAGGCCGCGTTCACGCACGGCAAGGAGAACATCCCCGACCTCCATCTCAACGGCCGCGAGGCAGGCGAAACCGCCACCCGCGCCGGCGCCCGCCGTCTCCTCCTCACCCACATCCCGCCGTGGACGGACCCCCAGATCAACCTGGCGGACGCGCGCGCGGTGTACGACGGTCCGGTGGAACTGGCGGCGCCCAGGGCGTCGTACGAGATCTAGAGCGGGCGACAACGACGAAGGCCCCGGAACCGAATCGGTCCCGGGGCCTTCGTCATGCCGTACGAGCGGGGCTCACGCCTTGGTGAGGTCCTCGAGCTCCTCCTCGGGCTCGCGGCCCGGGGTGGGGAGGTTGAACTTGGTGATCGCGAAGCGGAAGACCACGTAGTAGATGGCGCCGAAGACCAGACCGATCGGGATGATCAGCCATGGCTTGGTGGCCAGGTTCCAGTTCAGCGCGTAGTCGATGAAGCCCGCGGAGAAGGTGAAGCCCGCGTGCACGCCGAGCGCCCAGGTGACCGCCATGGACAGGGCGGTCAGGACCGCGTGGATCGCGTACAGCACCGGTGCGATGAACATGAACGAGAACTCGATCGGCTCGGTCACACCGGTCACGAAGGACGTCAGCGCGAGCGAGATCATCATGCCCATCACGGCCTTGCGGCGCTCGGGGCGGGCGCTGTGCGCGATGGCGATCGCGGCGGCCGGCAGGCCGAACATCATGATCGGGAAGAAGCCGGACATGAACTGACCGGCGGTCGGGTCACCCGCGAAGAAGCGGTTGAGGTCGCCGTGGACGACGGTGCCGGCGGAGTCGGTGAAGTCGCCGATCTGGAACCAGGAGACGGTGTTCACGAACTGGTGCATGCCGACCGGGATCAGCGCGCGGTTGATCAGACCGAACAGCGCGGCGCCGAAGGAACCGAGACCGGTCATCCACTCGCCGAAGTCGGAGATGACCTCACCGATCGGCTCCCAGACCAGACCGAAGAAGACGCCCGCCAGGGTGCCGACGAAGGCCATGATGATCGGGACGAGACGGCGGCCGTTGAAGAAGCCGAGCCAGTCGACCAGCTTGGTGCGGTGGAACTTCTGCCACAGCACGGCGGACAGCAGACCCATGAGGATGCCGCCGAGGACACCGGGGTTGTTGTACGTCGCGGCTATGTCCGCGCCCGCCTGGACCTTGGCCTCGGAGACCGGGAAGGCCTTGAGTACGTTGCTGTAGACAAGGAAGCCGACGAGGGCGGCGAGAGCGGTCGAGCCGTCGGACTTCTTGGCGAAGCCGATCGCGACGCCGATACAGAACAGCATCGGCAGGTTGTCGAAGATGGCGCCGCCGGCGGTGGCGAAGACCGCCGTCACCTTGTCCGGCAGGTTCAGCTTCTCCTGGACGTCCGCCTGCCCCAGCCGCAGCAGGAGACCCGCCGCCGGGAGCACGGCGATCGGGAGCTGCAGGCTGCGGCCGACCTTCTGCAGGCCCTGGAACAGACCGGATCCCCGCTTCTTCGCGGGGGCCGCCGATGTGGTGGCGGTGCTCATAGTTCCTCCATGTACCGGAGCTGCCGGGGGGACGGGAAGGGGGAAACAGGTGTGAAAAAGGGGTGGGCAGCGTCCACGTGGTCTACACCATTAAGTGGTGTAGACCTGTTTTAGCACGGTGAAGGTGGGATAAGGAACCCGCCAATTTTGATTCATGACAGAGGGCCCCCGGACCAGCAGGTCCGGGGGCCCTCCGAGCGTCGGCCGCTACGCTTTTGTGACGTCCTCGCGGTCCTCGTCCGGCTCCCGCCCCGGAGTCTTCAGGTCGAACTTGGTGATCGCGAAGCGGAAGATCGCGTAATACACGAGGGCGAAACACAAGCCGATCGGGATGATCGCCCAGGGCTTCGTCGCCAGGTTCCAGTTGATGACGTAGTCGATCAGGCCGGCCGAGAAGCTGAAGCCGTCATGGACCCCCAAGCCCCAGGTCAACGCCATCGACACACCCGTGAGGACCGCGTGCACCGCGTACAGCAGCGGCGCGATGAACAAGAAGGAGTACTCGATCGGTTCGGTGATACCCGTGACGAACGAAGTCAGCGCGACCGACAGCATCAGACCGCCAACCTCCTTACGGCGATGGGGCTTTGCGCAATGCGTCATCGCCAGACACGCGGCCGGCAGCGCGAACATCATGATCGGGAAGAAACCCGAAGTGAACTGACCCGCGTTCGGGTCACCCGCCAGGAACATGTTGATGTCACCGTGCACCACCGTCCCGTCCGGCTTGGTGAAACTGCCGAACTGGAACCAGATGGGCACGTTCAGGAACTGATGCAGACCGATCACCAGCAGCGCCCGGTTGGCGACACCGAACACACCGGCACCCCACGCGCCGAGCCCGACCAGCCAGTCGCTGAAGCTCTCCAGAGCGTCACCGATCGGCGGCCACACCCACAGGCACAGCGCCGCGAACGCGATCGCCGCGAACGCCATGATGATCGGGACGAGGCGGCGCCCGTTGAAGAAGCCGAGCCAGTCGACCAGCTTCGTACGGTGGAACCGCTGCCAGAAGTACGCGGCCATCAGCCCCACCACGATGCCGCCGAAGACCCCCGGATTCTGATACGTGAACGCCCCCACCGTTCCGTCCGCCGCCTGACACCCCGTGGCGGCCTCGACCGTCCCGCCCGGGCAGTCCTCCGGGAACTGGCGCATCACGTTGAAGTAGACGAGGAACCCCACCACCGCCGCCAGCGCGGTCGAACCGTCCGCCTTCTTCGCCATCCCGATGGACACACCCACACAGAACAGCATCGGCAGCCCGAGCGACCCGTCGAGCAGCGCGCCACCCGCACCCGCCATCACCTTGGAGACGTTCGTCCAGCCGAGACCCTCGTCACCGAACACATCCGGCTGGCCGAGCCGGTTGAGAATGCCCGCGGCCGGCAGTACGGCGATGGGCAGTTGGAGACTGCGGCCCATCTTCTGCAAACCCTGGAACAGATTGTTCCAGTGGGTGCGCGCGGGAACGGCGGCGCTGTCGGCACTCATCGGCGTCCTCCGGACGGAACCGGGTTTGGCGCCCGTTCGTCAACTGGTGTAGACCAGTCCACGAACGGGCGCGCTGTCGTGAACGCCATGATTCGGCACCCACGACATGACCGCTCGCGAAGATGGGCCAACTGTGGGTTACTGCGAAAAAGCGGTTCGGATCAGGGAGTAGGACATGGCCACCAAGGCTGAGAAGATCGTCGCCGGGCTCGGCGGCATCGAGAACATCGAAGAGGTCGAAGGCTGCATCACCCGCCTCCGCACCGAGGTCATCGACCCGAGCAAGGTCGACGAAGCCGCCCTGAAGGCCGCCGGCGCCCACGGCGTCGTCAAGATGGGCACCGCCATCCAGGTCGTCATCGGCACCGACGCCGACCCGATCGCGGCGGACATCGAAGACATGATGTGAACCACCACGCTTTCTGAGCCCCCGCGGCTCACCCCTGAGGGGCTGCTTCCGACAACCGGCGGCAGCCCCTCACCCGTATACGGCTAGGCTCATCGCCATGTCTCGAATCGACGGCCGCACCCCCGAACAGCTGCGCCCCATCACCATCCAGCGTGGCTGGAGCAAGCACGCCGAGGGCTCCGTCCTCGTCTCCTTCGGCGACACCAAGGTCTTCTGCACCGCCTCCGTCACCGAAGGCGTCCCGCGCTGGCGCAAGGGCAGCGGCGAGGGCTGGGTCACCGCCGAATACTCGATGCTGCCGCGCGCCACCAACACCCGCGGCGACCGCGAATCCGTCCGCGGCAAGATCGGCGGCCGCACCCACGAGATCTCCCGCCTCATCGGCCGCTCACTGCGCGCCGTCATCGACTACAAGGCGCTCGGCGAGAACACCATTGTCCTCGACTGCGACGTCCTCCAGGCCGACGGCGGCACCCGCACCGCGGCGATCACCGGCGCGTACGTCGCCCTCGCCGACGCCGTCACCTGGGCCCAGGGCAAGAAGCTCATCAAGGCCGGCCGCCAGCCGCTCACCGGCACCGTGTCGGCGGTCTCCGTCGGCATCGTCGGAGGCGTCCCCCTCCTCGACCTCTGCTACGAAGAGGACGTCCGGGCAGACACCGACATGAACGTCGTCTGCACCGGCGACGGCCGCTTCGTCGAGGTCCAGGGCACCGCCGAAGCCGAGCCCTTCGACCGCGACGAGCTCAACTCCCTGCTCGACCTGGCCGTTTCCGGCTGCACCGAGCTGGCCGCCTTCCAGCGCAAGGCACTTGATACGGTCCTGGAAAAGTAAAGGACGCACCAAGGGGAGCGGCCGGTCCGGGCAACCACGCCACCCCTCCTCGCGTCAGTACGGGTACGTGCGTACGGCACACCGCGGTACGCCCGGCAAGCAACGGGGGGCCTCCGAGGCCTGCCCAGGGGAGGAACACAACCATGGCCGCGAGCCGCCGACGCCGACGTGGGAGCCGCACCACCGCCATCGCCGCCACCGTGGCAGCGGTGGCGCTGACCGCCGGACTCACCACCGGCTGCGACGCCGTCAACAAGGCCCTGGACTGCGTCCAGACCGCCGACGCCATCGCCGACAGTGTCACCGACCTCCAGCAGGCCGTCGAGAACGCCGCGAACGACCCCACACAGACCGAAGAGTCCCTCGACTCGATCGACAAGAACCTCGACGAGATCGGCGACAAGACCGACAACGCCGACGTCAACAAGGCGGTCGACGACCTGAACAAGGCCGTGGACAACGTCCGTACGGCCGTCAAGAACGGCGACGAGACCCCGGACGTCAGCCCGGTCACGGACGCGGCCGGCGAACTGACGAAGGTCTGCACGTCGTAACTCCGTAGGGGAGCGGTGGCGGGGCCCGGGACATCGGGGACGCGGGGGATATCCCGGGCATGCCGGCACACCCGGGATATCAGGGAGCCCGGTACGCCCGGGATACTGAACGCCATGACCCGCCTGATCCTCGCCACCCGCAACGCCGGAAAACTCACCGAGCTGAAGGCGATCCTCGCCGACGCAGGTCTCAACCACGACCTCGTCGGCGCGGACGCCTACCCCGACATCCCCGACGTCAAGGAAACCGGCGTCACCTTCGCCGAGAACGCCCTGCTGAAGGCCCACGCCCTCGCCCAGGCCACCGGCCTCCCCGCCGTGGCCGACGACTCCGGCCTCTGCGTCGACGTCCTGGGCGGCGCCCCCGGCATCTTCTCCGCCCGCTGGGCGGGCCGACACGGGGACGACGCCGCCAACCTGAACCTGCTCCTGGCCCAGCTGGGCGACATCTCCGACGAACACCGCGGCGCCCACTTCGCGTGCGCGGCGGCCCTTGCCCTGCCGGACGGCACGGAGCGCGTGGTCGAGGGCCGGCTGCGGGGCGTGCTGCGGCACGCGCCGGTGGGCACGAACGGGTTCGGGTACGACCCGATCCTGCAGCCGGAGGGGGATACACGGACTTGCGCGCAGCTGTCGGCCGAGGAGAAGAACGCGATCAGCCATCGGGGGAAGGCGTTTCGGGGGTTGGTGCCGGTGGTTCGGGAGTTGTTGGGCTGACTTTGCGAAAAGGCCCCGCACCTATGAATCGAAGGTGCGGGGCCCGCTTTGCCTGTGCGCCCGGTCGGATTCGAACCGACAGACACGACCACCTAAAGATCGCCGCTCAGCCCTTGGCGTACGGGCGCCTGTGTCGTTGCCTACTTTACTGGGCCCGGTCGCCCGTCGTTGGAGAGAGGCCGACTATGAGGTTCGCCGCTGGCCGCCGCGGCACCACGTACTGGTAGCTGCATGGCAGTTGGGGCATAGCAGCCGGAGGTTCTCCGGTCGGTCGTCGCCCCAGTCCCCACTGATGTGATCGACCTCCAGAGGCATGGGCTTGCCGAGCCACTCGGGGCCGACTCCGCACTCGGCGCATTTCTCAGGTACGCCGATTTCGTGTAACGCGCGCCGCAACTGCGAGGTCTTGGTCCGGCGCTTGCCGTCGTGCCGGACCAGAACATCTTCGGACCGTTTGAAGGCCGGGCCAGGGTTGCCCCGCTGGTGCGCTTGTCCCAGGAAATGGGTGGTGTCAAGGCTGTCCTCGTGTACCCACCGGCGGAACAGGGCCCGTAGCTGGCCGGTGCAGGGCTTGCCGAGTGCGCGGAGAGCGCCTGCGACGGAGGTCGCCTCGCCGACTGCGCGCCGCAGCTCTTCCGCGGTTGGCTTGGGATGTGGCTTACTGGCCCGCCGCCGACGTGGGAAGTGGGAAATGTCGATGCCGAAGTGCTCGAAGCGCTGGTACAGGTACTGACGCAGATTGCGGTGCGGGCGGGTTCCGAGCAAGACGATGACTTCATCGATGTCGGAACAATGTGCGGCGGCTTCGATCAGCCGCTCACGGGTGTACTGCACTCCGCTGCTCATGCGGCACCGCCTCGGCGACGCCCCTTGCCGCGCCCCCGGTAATTGTCCGTCGTCGAGTGGCAGTTGGGGCACAGGAACCGAAGGTTCTCGATCCGGTTGTCGCGCCAGTTGCCGTCGATGTGGTCGACCTCCAAAAGGAGCGGGTGACCTCGCCAGACCGCTTCCGCACCACAGAGGACGCATCGCTCGGACACCCCAAGGGCTTTCATCGCCCATCTGAGTCGATCGCTCGGAATGCGGCGGGCCTGAGCAACCGGCTGCTCGACCAGGAGGCCTTCCGGTGTCCGGGGGCGCCATGGTTTCCCGCGCCGGGTCGGAATCTGGAAGTGCGAGGTGTCGATGCCGTACGCCTTGATCCGGCGGCTGATGTGGGTGTGGTGTCCGCCGACGACCTCAAGGCCGAGTTGGCGTAGCACCTCACACATGTTCGTCGACGCCGAGGCTGCCGCCTGGAGCGTCTCCCTGGTCCATCGCACCCCCTCACGCTCGAAGTGCGATACATCCACCCCCAGCTTTTTCATGCGCCCAAGCACGTATCGCCGTGTGGAACTCCGGGGATCCACCCCCAACTTCCTCAATGCCTCCGACAGCGTCCGCGCTCCCCGAGCCGCCTCCTCCAGCCGTTCCTTTGTGTACGCGCTGGTCCCCATCGAATCCCCTCCGTTGTCGGCCGCCCGTTCGTGACCTCGTACGGAGTAACGAACCGTTTATCGGACAGTCACGCCCGAAACGTGAAACGGCCCGTACCGGATCACGCCGGTACGGGCCGTTCCAGGAGCGACGGCGGGGTCAGATCCCCAGATCCTTGATGATCTTCGCGACGTGGCCCGTCGCCTTCACGTTGTAGAAGGCGTGTTCGATCTTGCCCTCCTCGTCCACGACGAGGGTGGAGCGGATTACGCCGACGTATGTCTTGCCGTAGTTCTTCTTCTCGCCGTAGGCGCCGTAGGACTCGATGACCTTGGTTGAGGGGTCGCCGACGAGGGTGACCTTGAGGTTCTCCTTCTCGCGGAACTTGGCGAGCTTTTCGGGCTTGTCGGGGGAGACGCCGATGACGTCGTAGCCGGCGGTTGCCAGGACGTCGAGGTTGTCGGTGAAGTCGCAGGCCTGCTTCGTGCAGCCGGGGGTCAGGGCGTTCGGGTAGAAGTAGACGATGACCTTGCGGCCCTTGTGGTCGGCGAGGGAGACCTCGTTGCCGTCGGCGTCGGGCAGGGTGAAGGCGGGGGCGGTGTCGCCGGGCTGGAGTCGCTCGCTCATCGGTACCTCACGTGGCCGGGGTGGGTGGATATGGGTTACGGACTACAGAACGAGCGTAATGGGGGTGCCGAGGGGTGCGGCGCGCCCCGAGCTGACAGACTGTCGGGAGCAACTGGCCAGAACACGACCTCGGAGGCAGCGCGGTGCCGGACACGTCGGACACGTCGGATACCAGGACTCCGGCGCAGATCGAGGCGGACATCAAGCGCCGCCGCGAAACCCTCGCCGAGACGCTCGACGAGATCGGCGTGCGCGTGCACCCGAAGACCATCGTCGGGGATGCCAAGGCCAAGGTCGCCTCCAACATCGATCACACGCTGGGGCGCGCGTACGTCGGCGTCAACCGGGTCGTCGGTGAGGTGAAGGGCCAGTTCGTCAGCGAGGAAGGCGCGCCGCGGCTCGAGCGTGTCGTGCCGGTGGCCCTTGTCGTGGTCGGGATCGTCGGGCTGCTCGTCGTCCGTTCGCGTCGGCGCAAGCGCTGACCCGGCGGCGTACGGACCGGCCGAAGGCAGGTAGGTTCGGGGAGTGAGCGCCAACCGGGACAAGCAGAGCACCCACCACGACGACAAGTTGCCCATCCGCATGCTGCACGATCGCGTGCTGGTGCGGCAGGACGCCGCCGAGGGCGAGCGGCGTTCCGGCGGCGGTATCCTGATCCCCGCGACGGCGGCCGTCGGCCGGCGCCTCGCCTGGGCCGATGTCGTCGCGGTCGGACAGAACGTACGGACGGTGGAACCGGGCGACCGCGTCCTCTACGACCCCGAGGACCGCGCCGAGGTCGAGGTGCGCGGGACGGCGTACGTGCTGATGCGCGAGCGGGATCTGCATGCCGTGGCCGCGGACCGCTTCGAGGGGTCCGAGGACTCGACCGGCTTGTACTTGTAGTTGCAGTTGTGGTCTTAGTGTGTGGAAGAAACCGCGTGTCAGGCATCTGACATGCGGTTTCTTTGTTCTCTTGACCTTGGGTTCCGGGTAGCGGGGGTGCCCGTCGCACTCAGTCAACTAAGATGACAAGCCGCAGCGTTCGGGGGCGGGCAGAGCTGCGTCCACCGCCAGGGAGAATGCCCATGGGCGCCAAAGAGGCCGTCCGTACACCGCCCGTCAGCGGCGTCCTGGACGACCGTTCGGCGGGGCCTACTGTGCCGCGCATGGTGCTGGGGGCGCGGCTGCGCCGGTTGCGGGAGGGGAAGGACATCTCCCGTGAGGTCGCGGGCGAGGCCATCCGCGCCTCCCAGTCGAAGATCAGCCGACTGGAGTGGGGGCGTCACGGGTTCAAAATCCGCGACGTGGCCGATCTGCTCACTCTCTACGGAGTCACGGACGAGGCCGAGCGCGCCACTCTGCTGGCTCTGGCCGAGCAGTCCAACACCTCCGGCTGGTGGCAGCCGTACAACGACGTGGTGCCCGCCTGGATGCAGGCCTACCTCGGTGCCGAACAGGCGGCGAGTCTCATCCGCAGCTTCGAGCCCCAGGTCGTTCCGGACCTCCTGCAGACCCCCGACTACGCCCGCGCCGCCATCCGGCTCACCCACCCGGGCGCCGGCGTGGAGGAGATCGACCGCCGGGTCGCGTTACGGATGAAGCGTCAGCAGACCCTGCACCGGCAGCGAGGGCCCCAGCTGTGGGCCGTGATCGACGAGGCGGCGCTCCGTCGCCCGGTGGGCGGCGTCGGCGCGATGCGTGACCAGCTCCAGCATCTGCTGGAGATCTGCCAACTCCCTCAGGTCACCGTCCAGATCATGTCGTTCCACGCCGGCGGCCATGCCGCGGCCCGTGGTCCGGTGACCATCGTGCGCCTGCCCGGCGGCCAGTTGCCCGACATGGTCTACCTCGAACAGCTCGCGAGTGCCCTCTATCCCGACAAGCCGGCCGAGATCGAGTACTACTGGGACGCCATGAACCGCCTGGTCGTCGCCGCCGAGTCGCCGGACGCGACGCGCACGATCCTCCGTCGCGTCCTGAAGGAAACCTGATCGGACCGATCAGGACGCGCGCCCAGCGTCCGCCGCGTCGGCGGCGGACGCCAAGTGGGCTGGCAGCCAACGGGTTTCAGCGCTTGAGGGCCACGCCGCCGTACTGGTGCACCTCAGCCGGGAGGCCCAGGGCTTCGGTGTCGGGGCGCCATCGCGAGCACGATGCCACGCCCGGTTCGAGCAGTTCCAGACCGTCGAAGTAGCGGGCGATCTGCTCGGGGCTGCGGAGGATGTATGGGATCGAGCCGCCCTCGTTGTACTGCTGGATGGCATTGACGTAGTCGTCGCTGGTGCTGGTGCTGTCGTACTGCACGAGATAGCTGCCGGAGGGCAGGGCGTCCACGAGCTGCCGCACGATCGAGCGGGCCTCGTCATGGTCCTCGATGTGGCCCAGGATGCCCATCAGCATGAGCGCGACGGGCTGGTCGAAGTCCAGCGTTTTCGCGGCCTCCCGCACGATCGTGCTCGGATCGCGCAGATCGGCGTCGACGTAGTTGGTGACGCCCTCGGGGGTGCTGACGAGCAGCGCACGGGCGTGTGCCAGCACCAGCGGGTCGTTGTCGACGTAGACGATCCGGGAGTCGGGGGCCACGCGCTGGGCGATCTGGTGGGTGTTGTCGACATTGGGCAGTCCGGTGCCGATGTCCAGGAACTGCCGGATCCCCTCCTCGCCGGCCAGATGGCGGACGGCGCGGGCGAGGAAGTACCGGGCGGCGCGGGCTCCGGTCTCGATGCCCGGGAAGATCTCGCGGAACGCGTCACCGGCTATGCGGTCGACCTCGTAGTTGTCCTTCCCTCCCAGCCAGTAGTTCCAGATCCGGGCCGACTGCGGCACGGAGGTGTCGATCCTGGAGAGCACCTCCTGGTCCGTTATCTCGGAGTTCTCGGAGATCTCGGAGTTCGCTGATTCGTCAGTCATGGGCACTCCTGTGTGTACGTCTGTCACGTCTGTGTACGTCGTGTTCCCCGGGGCTCGGATCAAGTAAATCCCAATGGCGGCAACGGAGTTGAACGGGTGGCGATTTGCAGGCCACCGGGCACCAAAGGGGCTGGTGACCATCGTCACCAGCCCCTTTCTCCGGTGATTTGTTACCTTTGAAGAACCCCGACGAGACGCGCCGTACCGGGACCAGCAAGATCGAGGACCAGCAAAGACGACGCACCCCTGTTGTTGATCACGGAGGTGCCTCTCATGGCCTGGGTTCTGCTGCTCGTCGCCGGTCTGCTCGAAGTCGGCTGGTCGATCGGGATGAAGTACACGGACGGTTTCACGCGGCTGGTGCCGAGTGTCCTCACCGGCGCGGGCATTGTCGCGAGCATGGTGCTGCTGTCGTACGCCGCGAAGTCGCTGCCCATCGGTACCGCCTACGGCGTGTGGGTCGGGATCGGTGCGGCCGGTGCGGCGGTGCTCGGCATGGTTGTGCTCGGTGAGCCGGCCACCGCCGCCCGGATCTTCTTCGTGTGTCTGCTGCTGGTGGCCGTGGTGGGGCTGAAGGTCACCTCCGGCCACTGAGGCACGGGCCACTGAGGCACCGGCCTATGAGTCGCGCTTACGGTTTTCGTGACGCGGGGCGACTGAGCGGCCCCGCCCCCGCGATCGTCCCCGCGTCCGTCCCCCCGGTGTCCGTGCCCCCGTCCGTCGTCCCGCCCGTGGTGGTCGTGGTGCCGTCGGTGGTGCCGCCGGTGGTGGTCGTGCCGCCGTCCGTGGTGCCGCCGGTGGTGGTGGTCCCGCCGTCCGTGGTGGTGCCGCCGTCCGTCGTGGTGCCGCCCGTCGTGGTGGTGCCGCCGTCCGTCTGGCCCTCGGTCTGGCCCGGGGTCTCGGTGCCGCCTGTGGTGGTGCCGCCCGTCGTGGTGCCGCCGTTGTCCTGGCCGGCGGTGTCGGTGGGCTCGACGGGGGGCTCGTACGACGGGATCTCCGGTTCCTCCGCGCCCGGCTGGAGCTGGAGGTCGAAGTCGGTCGCCTCGGTGCCGTCCAGGGCGGACTTCGTGAACTGGGCCCAGATCTGGGCCGGGGGGCCGCCGCCGTTGATGCGGGGCAGGCCGAGGGCGCCGTACAGGGATTTGTGGGCGCCGGTGTCGGGGTCCTGGCCCATGACGGCGACGACGGTGGCGAGGTCGGGGGTGTAGCCGGCGAACCAGGCCGCTTGGTCCTCCTCGGCCGTGCCGGTCTTGCCCGCGGCGGGCCGGTCGGCCTCCTGCGCGGCGGTGCCGGTGCCGCCGTCGACGACGCTCTGGAGGAGGGAGGTGGTCGTGTCGGCGGCCTCGCGGGTTACCGCCTGCTTGGTCTCCTGCTTCGGCAGCGGTACGTCCTCCGCGCCGTCGGTGATCTTGTCGACCAGGGTGTACGTGCCGTGCTTGCCGTGGTTCGCGAGGGTGGCGTACGCCTCCGCCATGTCGAGGACGCTGGCCTGCGCCGGGCCGAGCGCGATGGACGGGGTGGCGGTGAGGGCGGGGGTGTTCGAGGGGATGCCGAGGCCGATCGCCGTCTGCTTGACCTTGTCGGGGCCGACGTCCACCGCCATCTGTGCGTACACCGAGTTCACCGACTTGTCGGTGGCGGTGCGGACCGTGATGTCGCCGTACGAGACGCCGTCCTCGTTCTCGGGCGCGTACGTGCCGCCGTCCCAGCCCTCCACCGGGCGCCGGTCGGTGCCGTCGTAGATCGTGTTCGGGGTGATGGTGCGGCCGTCCTGGGTCTCGGAGTCGTTCTGGACGGCCGAGGTGAAGACGAAGGGCTTGAAGGTGGAGCCGACCTGGTAGTCGCGGCGGGTGGCGTTGTTGACGTACTGCTTGGTGTAGTCGATGCCGCCGTACATCGCGACGACCTTGCCGTTGGCCGGGTCGATGGCGACGCCGCCCGCGCGGACGTAGGTGTCGACCTTGCGGTTCTTCTTGTCGAGGCCGTCCATCACCTGGTCGTTGACGGCCTCGATGAAGGCGTCCTGCTTCGGCTTCTGGATGGTGGTGGTGATGCGGTAGCCGCCGGTGGCGAGGGTGTCCTCGTCGATGATCTTGTTGGTGGTGAGGTAGTCCTTGACGGCCTGGACCAGATAGCCGCGCTGGCCCGACATGCCCGCCGAGCCCTTGGCCTCCTTCGGCTGCGGGAACTTGACGGCGGCGCGGTCCGAGGCGCTCAGCCACTCCTTCTTGACCATGCCGTCGAGTACGTAGTTCCAGCGGGCCACGGCCGCGGACTTGTTCTCCGGGTGCGCGATCACGTCGTACTCGCTCGGCGCGTTCAACAGCGCGGCCAGGTAAGCACCTTGACCTACCGTCAGGTCGATGGCGTCGACACCGTAGTAAGCCTGGGCGGCGGCCTGGATGCCGTACGCGTTGCGGCCGAAGTAGCTGGTGTTGAGGTAGCCCTCGAGGATGTCGTCCTTGCTCTTCTCGCGGTCGAGCTTGATGGAGATGAAGAACTCCTTCACCTTCCGGGTGACCGTCTGCTCCTGGCCCAGGTAGTAGTTCTTCACGTACTGCTGGGTGATCGTCGAGCCGGACTGCTTGCCCTTGCCGGTGACCGTGTTCCAGCCGGCGCGGATCATCGCCTTCGGGTCGACGGCCGACTCGGTGTAGAAGTCCCGGTCCTCGGCGGCGAGTACCGCGTGCTGGGCGTCCTTGGAGATCTGCGCGAGCGTCACGTTCTCGCGGTTGACCTCGCCGTCGCGGGCGAGCTGGGAGCCGTCCGCGTAGAGGTAGACGTTGCTCTGCTTGGTCGCGGCGGCGTTCGCGGGCGGGATCTTGACCAGGTAGTAGCCGAGCGCGAAGAGGCCGATCAGCAGCAGGATCACGGTGATGAAGGTGCCGAGGACCATGCGCCAGGTCGGGATGATCCGCCGCCAGCCGGTGCGCTTGCGCTTCTGCTTCTTCTGCTTCCCGCCGGGCGCCGGCTGTGGCGCAGGCCCGAATCCCGATCCCGGTCCCTGTCCTGGTTCCCTGGGCGCCCAGCCCTGGTCGCTCTGCTGCGGCTGCGGCTCGTCACTCATTTGTTCGCCGGACTCCCGTTTCGCGTCGTACGTTCCCGTACGCCCTCGTACGCCTAGTGCGCCCCCTCTTGAAGACTGTCGCACCATGCGTTCCGTTCCCTTACCTCGGCACGCGTCGCGCCCGGAAAATGCCTGGCGGGCCGCGTCACCCGGGGGCTAGGCTCCTGCGCTTCGGCCTTGACGCGCTGAGGGAGGGCCTCTTTGTGGGCACAGGACGGTTGTACGCGGCCGTCGCGGCCGGCGCTTTCCGTCGGTACGCCACCTATCGGGTGGCCACGGCGGCGGGCCTGTTCACCAACACCGTCTTCGGGCTGATCCTGGCGTACACCTTCATGGCGCTGTGGGACGAGAAGCCGCACCTCGGCGGCTACGACCAGGCGCAGGCGCTCACTTATGTGTGGCTGGGGCAGGCGCTGCTCACGGTGGTGTCGGTGATGGGCGGCGGTTTCGAGGACGAGTTGATCGAGCGCATCCGTACGGGGGACATCGCGATCGACCTGTACCGGCCCGTCGATCTGCAACTGTGGTGGCTGGCGCAGGACATGGGCCGGGCGCTGTTCCAACTGCTGGGGCGGGGCGTGGTCCCGCTGGTGTTCGGTGCGCTGTTCTTCGAACTCGCGCTGCCGGGGGACCTGTTGACGTGGATCGCGTTCCTGGTCGCGGTCGCCCTCGGGGTGGTCGTCAGCTTCGCGATCCGCTATCTGGTGGCGCTGTCCGCGTTCTGGCTGATGGACGGGGCGGGCGTGGCGCAGATGGCGTGGATCCTGGGGATCTTCTGCTCGGGGATGGTGCTGCCGCTGAACGTCTTCCCGGGCGTGCTCGGCGAGGTCGTACGGGCACTGCCGTGGTCGTCGCTGATCCAGGCACCGGTGGACGTGCTCCTCGGCACGGCCGATCCGCTGGGCACGTACGCCTTCCAGACCGGCTGGGCTCTCGCGCTGCTCGCGGCCGGGCGGCTCGTGCAGTCGGCGGCGACGCGGAGGGTGGTGGTCCAGGGTGGCTAGCCAGGTCGACGAGCGGGTGACGGACACCGGGTGGCCCACGCCCAGGCAGGGTGCGTACGACCGCGTGCGCGACGGGCTGCGGGCCTACCGCATGATCGCCGCGATGTGGATCCGCTCCACGATGGCCTACCGCGCCTCCTTCGCGATGACCCTTGCCGGCAACTTCGTGCTGACCGGCCTCGACTTCCTCACGATCCTGCTGATGTTCTCGCAGGTCGACCGGCTCGGCGGCTACTCGCTGCCCGAGGTCGCCTTCCTGTACGGCCTCGGGGGCACCGCCTTCGGGCTCGCGGACCTGGCGTTCGGCACGATGGACCGGCTGGGACGGCGGGTGCGCGACGGCACGCTCGACACGCTCCTCGTGCGCCCCGTGCCCGTCCTCGCCCAGGTCGCCGCCGACCGTTTCGCGGTGCGCCGCATCGGCCGGGTCACCCAGGGGCTGCTGGTCCTCGGGTACGCCCTCGTCGTGCTCGACATCTCCTGGACGCCGCTCAAGGTGCTGATGATCCCGCTGATGCTGCTCAGCGGCGGCGCGATCTTCGCGGCCGTGTTCGTGGCGGGCGCGGCCTTCCAGTTCGTGGCGCAGGACGCTTCCGAGGTGCAGAACTCCTTTACGTACGGCGGCAGTACGCTCCTGCAGTACCCGCCGACCGTCTTCGCGAAGGACCTGGTGCGCGGGGTGACCTTCGTGTTCCCGCTGGCCTTCGTCAACTGGCTGCCCGCGCTGTACGTGCTGGGGCGGCCCTATCCGCTCGACCTGCCGACGTGGGTCGCGTTCGCCCCACCGCTGGTGGCCGCGGCCTGCTGTGCGCTGGCGGGCCTCGCCTGGCGGGCGGGACTTCGTTCGTACCGGAGCACGGGGAGCTAACCGACGTGGACAGTGACTTCATTGAACTCGTAGGGGTCGAGAAGGTCTTCGACGTGCGCAAGAAGACCGGGTTCATGCGCAGTGAGCGGAGGCAGGTGCGGGCCGTCGACTCCCTCTCCTTCACCGTGCCGCGCGGCGAGATGGTCGGCTACATCGGCCCGAACGGCGCCGGCAAGTCGACCACCATCAAGATGCTGACCGGCATCCTCACTCCGAGCGGCGGCCGGCTGCGGGTCGCGGGCATCGACCCGTCCCGGGAGCGGACCCGGCTCGCGCAGCGCATCGGGGTCGTCTTCGGGCAGCGTACGACCCTGTGGTGGGACCTTCCGCTGATCGACTCGTACCGGCTGATGCACCGCATGTACCGGATCCCGGACGCCCGTTACCGGGAGAACCTCGACCGGTGTGTCGAACTCCTGGAGCTGGGCGCCCTGTTGGACGTGCCCGTACGCCAACTCTCCCTGGGGCAGCGGATGCGCGGCGACATCGCGGCGGCCCTGCTGCACGATCCGGAGGTGCTGTACCTCGACGAGCCGACGATCGGCCTCGATGTGATCAGCAAGGCGCGGGTGCGGGAGTTCCTGCGGGACCTGAACGCGGAACGCGGTACGACCGTCCTGCTCACCACCCATGACCTCACCGACATCGAGCAGTTGTGCAAGCGGGTGATGGTCATCGACCACGGGCGGCTGATGTACGACGGGGCGCTGTCGGGGCTGCACGAGGTGGGGGAGAGCGAGCGGACGCTGGTGGTGGACCTGGAGCGGGAGCTGCCGCCGATCGAGATCGCGTCGGCGCGGGTGGTGAAGGTGGAGGGGCCGCGGCAGTGGCTGGCGTTCCCCGCCGCCGAGTCGGCGGCTCCGCTCGTGGCGCGGATCGCGGCGGAGTATCCGCTGGTGGACCTCTCGGTGCGGGAGCCGGACATCGAGGCGGTCATCAGCCGCATGTACGCGGAGAAGGCGGTCTCGTAGGCTGGCGTCCATGAGCGAGGACCTTCCCGAACTCCGGGCTTCAGACGCCGACCGTGAGCGAGTCTCCGAAGTGCTGAGGGACGCCCTCGCGGAGGGCCGCCTCGACATGGAGGAGTTCGAGGAGCGGCTGGAGGCGACGTACAAGGCGCGTACGTATGGGGAGTTGGCGCAGATCACGCGTGATCTGCCCGCGCCGGGTGTCACCCCGCCCGTGGTGAACATGGTCAAGCGGCCGGAAGAGGGCGGGACCGGGTCCTGGGCGGACCGGATCGTCGGTGGCGAGGGTTCGTCCACGTGGGGTGTCGCGATCATGGCGGGCTTCCAGCGCAAGGGGCGCTGGACGATGCCCAAGCGGTTCAACTCCTTCGCGTTCTGGGGCGGCGGCGAGATCGACCTGCGCGAGGCGTACTTCGCTGACCGCGAGGTGGTCGTCAACTGCGTCGCGATCATGGGTGGCATGAACGTCGTCGTACCGCTCGGCGTCGAGGTCGTCGTCCGCGGCATCGGCATCATGGGCGGCTTCGACCACCGTCAGGAGGGTGTCCTCGGCGAGCCCGGTGCCCCGCGCGTGATCGTCACGGGCTTCGCCTTCTGGGGCGGCGTCGGCGTGGAACGCAAACTGACCCGCGCCGAGCGGCAGCGCCTCAAGGAGGAGCGCCGCCAGGAGAAACTGGAACGGCGGGAGGCCCGCAAGGAGTTGGGCGCCTCACGAGACGGCGACGACATGCTCGACGCGCTGGACGACGTCCACGACATGGTCCGCGAACGGCACGAGGAGCGACGCGAACGGCACGAGGAACGCCGGGAACGCCACCAAGCGCGCCGGGACGAGCGCCATCGGCGACGTCACGGGGACCACTGACGCCGGGGGTCTTCAGGGGCTCGGGGCTGTGCCTTCGTGCGGCTCCGTCGCGGGGACTACTGACGCCGGCGGAGTGTTTTTAGGGGCGCGGGGAACTGCGCGACCAGCCACGACGGCGCCGCAGGTCACAACGCAGCGGACACGGCCCCTGTAAGCGACCGCAGGTCCAGCACCTCCGCCATCCGCCCGTACCCCTTGTCACTGGGGTGCAGATGATCCCCGGAGTCGTAGTCGCCCCGCAGCGCACGCGGATCGTACGGATCCCGCAAAGCCTTGTCGAAGTCGACCACCGCGTCGAACACCTTCCCCGCCCGGATCTCCGCGTTGACGGCCTGCCGTACCTCCTCACGCTGGGCGGAGTACCCACCGTGCCCCCGGAACGGCATCAGCGTCGCCCCGACGACCCGCACCCCGTGGGCGTGCGCCTGCTGGACCAGCGTGCGCAGGCCGTCGGTGATCGTGTCGGGGTCGACCTCGTTCGGGTTGCGGAGGATGTCGTTGATGCCGAGGTCGATGACGACGGCCTTGACGTTCGTACGGCCGAGGACGTCGCGGCCGAAGCGGGACAGGGCGCTCGGGTTGTCGGCGGGCCGGCCGGCCCCCGATGCCAGGATCCGGTTTCCGCCGATGCCCTGGTTGACGACGCTGTAGAGGGGCACTCCGTCCGTGCCGGCGGCGGCGCGCAGCCGGTCCGAAAGGTGGTCCGGCCAGCGGTGGTTGGCGCCCACGGTGGACGCGTCGCCGTCGGTCAGGGAGTCGCCGAAGGCGACGACGGTGCCCGCCGACTCGTCGCTCAGCACGTCGACGGCGGTCACATATCGCCAGTACGGGGTCCCCTCGGTGTACGCGGTGCCGCTCACGTCGCCCGCGAGGTCGCCCTGGGCGAGGTAGGAGGTCTGCTGTGCGTGCCGGTGGTAGGTGACCGGGCCCGACTGGGTGGGCGAGAACGTGGTCACGAGTACGTCCGAGTCGAGCGGGATCGTCACGAGCACCGTGTCGCTGATCACCTGCTGCCCGGAGGGGATGGTTACCGAGGTGCCGCCGCCGAAGGTGAGGCGGGTCATGGTGTCGGCGTCGGCCGTGGCGCTGTTCGCGGTCTCGGCCACGGCGATCGTGGCGTGCGTGATGGTGAGCGGCTGCTGCCCGTAGAGGTTGGACAGCGTGATCCGGGCGCTCGTGCCGCCGGCGCTGGTGTGCACGATGTTGCGTACCGACCTGCCCGCCATGCCGTTCGTCTCGGTGCCGGGCTCGGCTCCGGAGGGGGAGGCCGACCAGGCGCCGACCCACAGGCCGGTGGAGGCGGGGGCGGCCGAGCCCCGCGGGGCGTTGCGGCCACTGGCGAGGTTGTTCTGCCCGCTGCCGTCGTCGGCCGCGACGCCGATGTATATGGCGGCGGAAATGACCACGATCACAGCGACGATCGCGGCCAGCAAGGCATAACCATGACGCTTGGTCATGCGGTGCGTTTCTCCTCGGGCGAGGGGAGCCCGAGGCTCCGGTGTGATCACCCCATGATGCGCCATGGGGTGGGGTGAAGCTGCGACAGCCCCGGACCGTGCCCCGGAACCGGCCCCGGAACTTTCCCGCGACTTCTCCCACCGGACAGACGCCGGGAACTCCTGTTCCGTTCCAGGAGTCGGTCAGGAAGGGACAATGTGTACGGGGGACTCGAACGGGTGGAGTGAATGGAACGTACGAAACCGGAAGAAGCGGGCGCGGACGCCGAAGGGCAGCATGCCCTGCCGGACGCCGCCACGAACCGACAGGGCACGCCCGGCGTCGGCGCGCGCCGCTCGATGACCTCCTTCAGCCCCGCCGACGAGGAGAAACAGCGCGGCGTACGCCGGATGAAGCTGACGGCGGTCGGCCTGCTGGTCTTCGTGGCGGTCGTGTACGTCCTCGCCAAGTGGGCGTCGAACGAGGGTGCGGGCCCCTGGGCCGGATACGTCGCCGCGGCCGCCGAGGCCGGCATGGTCGGCGCGCTCGCCGACTGGTTCGCGGTCACGGCCCTCTTCCGCCGCCCGCTGGGCCTGCCCATCCCGCACACGGCGATCATCCCCACCAAGAAGGACCAGCTGGGCGTCTCGCTCGGTGAGTTCGTCGGGGAGAACTTCCTCTCCGAGGAGGTCGTACGAGGCCGGCTGCGCGCCGTGGGAATCGGCAGCCGTCTCGGTGCCTGGCTCGCCGAACCGGACCACGCCGACCGGGTGACGGCGGAGCTGGCCACCGCGCTCCGGGGGGCGCTGACCGTCCTGCGCGACTCCGACGTACAGGCGGTGGTCGGCGAGGCGATCACCCGGCGCGCCGACGCCGCCGAGATCGCGCCCGGCATCGGAAAGATGCTGGAGAAGATCGTCGCGGACGGCGGTCACAAGCGGGTCGTGGACCTGATCTGCGTACGCGCCCACGATTGGCTCGTACTGCACGACGAGCAGGTGATGGACGCGGTGCAGGGCGGCGCCCCCGGCTGGACCCCCCGGTTCGTCGACAAGAGGGTCGGCGAGCGGGTCTACAAGGAGCTCCTCCGCTTCGTCACGGAGATGCGCGACGCCCCCTCGCACCCGGCCCGCGGCGCCCTCGACCGCTTCCTCACCGACTTCGCCTCCGACCTCCAGTCCGACACCGACACCCGCGCCCGGGTGGAACGCCTCAAGGGCGAGGTCCTCGGCCGCGGCGAGGTCCAGGACCTGATCGCGTCCGCCTGGACCGCCGTACGGTCCATGATGGTGTCCGCCGCGGAGGACGAGCGCAGCGAACTGAGGCTGCGGGTGCGGGCGTCGTTGCTCTCACTGGGCGCCCGGATGGCGGTGGAGCCCAAACTCCAGGCCAAGGTCGACAGCTGGGTCGAGGGCGCGGCGGTGTACGTCGTGACGACGTACCGGCGCGAGATCACCTCCCTGATCACCGACACGGTCGCCGGCTGGGACGCCGAGCACACGACCAGGAAGATCGAGGCCAACATCGGGCGCGACCTGCAGTTCATCCGGATCAACGGAACGGTGGTGGGTTCGCTGGCGGGGCTGGCGATCTACGCGGTGTCGCGGGCGCTGGGGGCGTGATCGTCGGCGATGGGGCTCAGGTGCCGGCGGCGTGTACCCCGGCGCGAGGGCTCAGGCGGGTCTGAGTATCCGTACTCTGTCAGGCCGCCCGCGCCCGCGGAACTCTCGTACGCATGACCGAGAAGCTGTTGAGCCCTCTGCGAACGCGCCCCTGGCCGGAACGCTGGCTGACGCGCGTACTCGGCGCCGCACTCTCCTGCGCGGCGTACCTCGTCTGCATCCCGTGGGATCTGAACAACCGCGCCCAGACGCCCGGCTCCGACCATGAGACGACCCCGGTGACGGGCATCGGAGTCATCGGCCTGGCCCTGATCCTGCTGACCCTCGCGTCCTACTTCGGCCGCCGGGACTACCTCGGCTGGCCACTGCTGCTGGTGGCGGGACCCCCGGCGGTACTGATGCAGATCTCCTTCCGAACCCACCCCGGACCACCGGACGGCATGGCCCACCTGTGGCCCTTGACGTGGGGTTTCTGCACGTTCCTGATCGGCGCAGGGGTACTCGTCGCGGCGGCGCTGGCCCGCCGGTTCAGGCCGCACGAGGGGGACTCGATGGAGGGACTTCTGTTCCCGCACCCCACGTGAGGAGTCGGGGGCACCGGCCGGCGGAACGGCCGACGGGCTAAGCCCCCGTCGTGGACCCCGGCCGAATGATCATCAGGATCGTGACGGTGGCCCACAGCAGGTTGAAGATCCCGGTGAACATGGCGAGCCGTGCGGTCGCCTTCGGTATCACCGCGACCTCGGTGCCCCCGGCGACCGAGGCGCCCCCGGCGACCGAGCCGCCCCCGGCATCCCAGATGCCCTCCATGATCGCGGTCTGCCCGGGCAGGACCAGGGCGGCGAGGACGACCGCAGCGAGCGCAGTCAGCGCGATCGAGACGATCAGCCAGGTGTCCCCGAGCACTCCCATGTTGCTCGCCGTGGCGAACCCGAAGACGGGAACGACGACGCCGACGGTGGCGTACACCCGGCAGATCTGATGCAGCAGGCGCGCGGTCGCGAGGGTCTGCGCGTCTCCCGGCTCGGCGAGCGCCTTGCGCGCGGTGGGCGGGAACATGCTGGCGGCGACCGTGACGGGCCCGATGGCGACGATCGCGGCGATGACGTGGACGGCGAGGAGGAACTTGGTCACGGGGTGACGGTAGGCGGCGGCGGGGATCTTCCAGAAGTGGCGGTTTTGCCAGTATTCAACGGATTCTCGCCAGACGGGGTTGCGCGGTGTGAAACCGGGGATTCCTGGTCCTTCCGGGCGTCTGCGGCTCGTATCCGCGCTGACTGAATCCCGTCGTACCTCTACTCTTTTGCCATGCATACCGTGGCCGTACTGGCGCTCGACCAGGTCATCCCGTTCGACCTCTCCGCCCCGATCGACGCCTTCGGCTGGGCACGGTTGCCGGACGGGCGCGCGGCGTACCGGATCCGGGTCTGCTCGGCGTCGGAGGAGGTGAGCGCGGGCCCGTTCGCGCTGCGCGCCCCGTACGGCCTTGAGGCGCTGGCCGAGGCGGACACGATCATCCTGCCCGGTGTCGCGGACCCGACGGTCCCGCTTCCGCCGGGCGTCGCGGAGGCGGTGCGCGCGGCGGCCGCGAACGGCACCCGGATCGCCTCGATCTGCGTGGGCGCCTTCGTCTTCGCCGCCACCGGCCTGCTGGACGGGCTGCGCGCGACGACGCACTGGGTCGCGGCCCGGGACCTGGCGGAGATGTACCCCGCCGTGACCGTCGACCCGAACGTCCTCTACGTCGACAACGGCCAGTTCCTCACCTCGGCGGGCGCGGCCGCCGCGATCGACATGTGCCTGCACATGATCCGCAGGGACCACGGCTCGGCCGTCGCCGCGCACGCGGCCCGGATGTGCGTCGTACCGCTCGAACGGGAGGGCGGCCAGGCCCAGTTCATCATCCAGACCCAGCCACCGGTACCGTCCGGCGCCACCCTGGAGCCCCTCCTCAACTGGCTGGAGGGGAACGCCGAGCGCGAACTGACCCTGGAGGACATCGCCGCCCACGCCGGCATGAGCGCCCGCACACTCAACCGCCGCTTCCGCGAGCAGACCGGCACGACCCCGTTGCAGTGGCTGCACCTGGCCCGGGTGCGACGCGCCCAGTACCTCCTGGAGACGACCACCTACCCGGTCGAACGCATCGCGGCCCAGGCGGGGTTCGGGTCACCGACGGCGTTCCGGGAGCGGTTCAAGAGGGTGGTGGGGACGAGTCCGTACGCGTATCGGCGGGCGTTTCAGGGGGTGGATGCGTCGGGATCGGCCTCGGGGATGGCCTCCGTGCCGACCTCGGGCTCGGCGGCCGCGGCCTCGTAGGCGCGCAAGGTGTCGATGACCAGCTGCCGTTGACCGGGCGTCAGGGGTTCCAGCGCGCGACGCCAGGCGGTGGCTCCGCGTGACAACCAGGCTGAGATGGACGGCCGTTGGGCGTCGGTGATGCTGACGATGCGTCGCCGCCGGTCGGTTGGGTCCTCGCGCCGCTCCAGGATTCCCTTCGCGCTCAGCTCGCCGACCATGAGGCTGACGGTGGTCGGTGCGACTTCGAGGCGGGCGGCCAGGTCGTTCACGGTCAGAGGTCCGTCGAAGAGCAGGTACGCCAGCAGCGACAGGTGCCGCGGAGCCAGGGCCAGCGACTGAAGTTCCTCGGGTACGGGGATGCGCTTGGCCCGGCCGACCATGCGGGGCATGAGCAGCAGGAGGTCGCGAACGGCGTCGTCGACGCCCGGATCGGTTGACATCGGCCATCCCTGTAAATAGCTTTGCTTCTAAAGATGCTTTGTTGGCAAAGAGGAACTGTCGGGGGTCGTCATGTTACGACCCCGGGCCCCCGACCCGCATTCCGCGTGAACGGAGATTTCCATGCCGCACCTCACTGTCCAGATCCGCGAAGAGACGCTCGACGGATCGGTCGAACCGAAGATCATCCGGGCCTTGAGCGAGGCGGTGGTCGCCGTGGTCGGCGAGTGGGCGCGGCCTCTCGTGGTCGTCGACCTGTTCGGCGTACCGGAGCACCGCTGGGGGACCGGCGGCATCCCCGGCGAGGCTCCCGCACCGGTCGTCACACTGAACATGCGCGAGGGCGGCCTGACCCACCCGCAGATCCCCGACGCTCCCGCGCGGCTCGTCAAGTCCCTTACGGAGGCGGTGGTTTCGGTCCTCGGTGAGGGTGCACGGCAGTACGTGACCGTGCTGATCGTGGGGGTTCCGGCGGGGCGGTCGGGGGTGGGGGGTGAGGTTGTCTGAGGGGGTGGGTGAGCGGGGCGGGTCGGCTGCGGGGGCGTAGGCGCTCGGGCGGACCGACGGCTTTGGCGGTCGTAGCCGCGCGGGTGACTTCACGACCTCGGTGGTCGCAGTCGCTCGGGCAGCAGCCCGCCGGCCTTGGTGGCGTATCCGCTCGGGTGGTCCGGTGGCCTGGTGGCCTGGTGGCCTGGTGGCCTGGTGGCCCGGTGACCCGGTGGCTTGGTGGTCCGGCGGTCCGGTGGCCTGGTGGTCCGACCACTTGCCGGCAGCCGCTCAGGCGGCCCGTCGGTCGGACACGACCCACGAGGCGAGGGCGACGGCTCCGGCGACGCCGAACACGGCGGGCCAGGCGCCCACCTTCTTGGCCAGCGGATGGGACCCCGCGAAGGCGGCGACGTACGCGACGGTCAGCGCCCCGGCGGCCTTCCCGCCGGCCTGC
This sequence comes from Streptomyces sp. NBC_00038, assembly GCF_026343635.1. Lineage (NCBI taxonomy): Bacteria > Bacillati > Actinomycetota > Actinomycetes > Kitasatosporales > Streptomycetaceae > Streptomyces > Streptomyces sp. NBC_00038. Next base: position 4,108,172 of record NZ_JAPELQ010000001.1, on the reverse strand, counting down.
TGCCGCCACTGCTGCGCGGCCGTGGCACCGGCGGCTGCCAGTACGACCCCGCCGAGCTGCCGCTTCTTGGTCCAGCGGGCCACCCCGTACCCACCGATGAGCCCACCGGCGGCCACTGCCGCTGCCGGTACCTTCGCCATTGCTGCCTCCCGCTGCGTCCGTCGAATGAACCGAGGCTAGCTCCCGCAGGTTCAGTGCCCGACGCCCACCCGCCCCGTACCTGCCCCGACTCCAGGCTTGAGTCGGGGGTTGTCAATTTTCCTCCCCGGAGTTATATAGGAAGCCGTAGGGCATCGCACCCAGCACCTGTGGAAAGGAGTGACCCGTGATGCTCATGCGCACCGACCCTCTGCGCGACTTCGACCGCCTCACGCAGCAGTTCTTCGGCCCTGCTCGCCCCGCCGCGATGCAGATGGACGCCCACCGGTCCGAGGGTGACCTGATCGTCCACTTCGACCTCCCGGGCATCGACCCCGAGACGATCGACCTGGACGTCGAGCGCAACGTCCTGAGCGTCCGCGCCGAGCGCCGGTCCTCCGCCCCCGAGGGCGCGGACCTGATCGTCGCCGAGCGCCCCACCGGCACCTTCACCCGCGAGCTGTTCCTCGGCGACACCCTCGACACGGAACGCATCGACGCTTCGTACGACGCCGGTGTCCTGACGGTGCGCATCCCCGTGGCCGAACAGGCCAAGCCTCGCCGCATCCAGATCACCAGCGGCAGCGGCAACAACCAGAAGCAGCTCACCAGCTGACCATCTGATCGCTGTGCAACCGCCTCCGCCGCGCGAGCGCGTCCGCTCGCGGGGCGGAGGCAGGGTCATGCCTCGCAGGCTGTGGGGCGGACCTGGCTGAGCGAGCGGAAGCGAACCTGTACCCGGAACGCGAGGAGAGCCCGAAAGATGAGCCCCCTGAGCACCGAAGTAACGCCGAACCCCACCAACACAGCCGACCCCGTCAACCCGATGGTCCCGCCGACGGCATCGACAGATACCCCAAGCCCACGGCGGATGACATGGGACGAACTCATCGACGCCGTACGGGAATCAGGTCAGTACCCCACCCGAGCGGAGGCGGAACGCATCACCCGCACTGTCCTGTCCGGCCTCGGCGGCCATGTGGTCGGCGACGAACGCGCCGCACTGGCCCGCCGGCTCCCCACCGAGGCGTCCGAGCTCATCGCCTCCCAGATTCCGGTCACCCGCCACCTGACAGCCGTGGAGTTCGTGGACGCAATCGCCTCCCGCATCCAGGGCGCCACCCCGGCCACGGCACGCTGGGACGTCAGCTCAGTCCTGAGCGTCCTGCCCAGGGCAGTCGGCGACGACCTCGTCGACTGCATCCTGAAGCAACTCCCGTCCGGCTACGCTCTGTTGTTCGGCCGAGCGGAACTGGCCCCAGGCAGGGGCCTGACGCCGTATACGTCGGCCGGCCGACCTGCACGCCACGGTGACCGAGTTTCTGACGGGCGTCGGGCGGGTGCCTGAAACACGCGCTGTCGGCCGGCCGTGGCCGCATCCGTAGGCGACAAAAAACAAAGGCAAGGAGGTAAACCCTCTCCTTGCCACTCCTAACTTATAGCGCACTGGGGGGCTTGCGGCAAGGCCCCCGTCGTACCGCACAATCGCTCTCCTCGGGCCACAACCTGCGGAAACGGGAGTCGCTGAGTGCGTGTGTTGTTGATGTCGTACGGGTCGCGCGGGGACGTCGAACCCCTGGCGGGACTCGCGGTGCAGTTGCGGGAACTCGGCGCGGAGGTGCGGGTGTGCGCGCCGCCGGACGAGGAGTTCGCGAAGCTGATGGCCGGTGTCGGCGCGGAGTTCGTGCCCTTCGGCCGGTCGGTGCGCGCGCTGGTGACCGGGGAGATGCCGGCGGAGGGCCCGCCCGGGATCGCGGCCGAGTTGGTCGCCGCGCACTTCGACACGGTCGCCGCGGCGGCCGAGGGGTGCGACGTGCTGGTGGCGGGCGGCTTGATGCCGGCCGGTGCTCGGTCGGTGACCGAGAAGCTGGGCATCCGCTACGTGTACGTGTGCTTCCACACGATCGAACTGCCGTCGCCGCACCGCGCGCCGTCGTCGCGGCCGGGCCCGCCGTTCCCGCCGGACGTGACCGACAAGCGGGTGCTGTGGGACCTGGACGCCCAGAAGGTGAACGCGCTGTACGGCGGCGCGCTCAACACCCACCGGGCGTCGATCGGCCTGCCACCGGTGGACAACGTCCGCGACCACGTCTTCACCGACCAGCCGTGGCTGGCGGCGGACCCGGTCCTCTGGCCGGGGGAGGAGCTGACGGACCTCCACGTCGTGCAGACCGGCGCGTGGATCCGGCCGGACGAACGCCCGCTGTCCGACGAGCTGTTGGCGTTCCTGGACGCGGGTGAACCGCCGGTGTACGTGGGCTTCGGCAGCATGGCCCTGCGCGGCTCGACGGACGTCGACCGGGTGGCCGTCGAGGCGGTCCGCGCGCAGGGCCGCCGCGTACTCGTCGGGAGCGGCTGGGCGGGCCTGGACCTGATCGACGACCGGGACGACTGCTTCGTCGTCGGCGAGGTCAACCAGCAGGCACTGTTCGGCCGGGTGGCCGCCGTCGTGCACCACGGCGGCGCGGGCACGACGACGACGGCCGCCCGGGCCGGCGCGCCCCAGGTCGTGGTCCCCCAGTTCGTGGACCAGCCGCTCTGGGCCGCCCGGGTCGCCCAGTTGGGCATCGGCGTGGCACACGACGGTCCGACTCCGACCTTCGAGTCCCTGTCCGCCGCGCTCAAGACGGCCCTGACCCCCGAGACCCACGCACGGGCGAGGGCCGTGGCCGCCACGATCCGCCCCGACGGGGCGACGGTCGCCGCGAAGCTGCTGCTCGACGAGGTCGACCGACAGAGGCCGACAGAGGCCTCCGGTGTCCGCGTGAGTGGGGCGGAGCGCTGCCCGTCATAGCCCACCAGCTTCGTCACACCAGTCCGGACGACGTCCTGCCGCACGTGATGGTCGCCGAGTTGCCGCACGTAATGGTCGCCGAGTTGCCGCACGTAATGGTCGCCGAGCGACCCCAGATCGGAGCTGCTCAAGTGAACCCGCTGAACCCGTTGACCACCAGCGCATTCGACCTCCCCGACCGTCTCTCTCCCAAGGCCGACCCGACGCTGATCGCCGGCGACGAGGAGCACTTCGCGGCCATCGCGGAGTGCCTCGAGCAGTCGATAGCCGAGCTGACCGACCGGCTGGATGCCGAACGCAAGGCGCCCGGCGGCATAGGCCGCCAGGCGATGGACCGGGACATGGAGATCCACCGGCTGACCACGCGCCTGCGCGCGCTGCGTCGCTTCGGCCTGGACCTGTGCCTCGGACACATGGTCGGCGCGGACGGCCCCGACGCCACGCCCGTGTACGTCGGACGGCTCGGCCTCACGGACAGCACCGGCCGCCGACTGCTGCTCGACTGGCGCTCCCCGGCGGCCGAGCCGTTCTTCGGAGCCACCCACGGCAACCCGATGGGCCTGGCGAGCCGCCGCAGGTATCGCTGGACCGGCGGCCGGATCAACGACTACTGGGACGAGGTGTTCACCTCGGACGGATTCGCCGGGCACGCCGCGCTCGACGACCAGTCCGCCTTCATCGCCAGCCTGGGCAGCAACCGGTCGCCGCGGATGCGCGACGTACTCGGCACCATCCAGGCCGACCAGGACGCCATCATCCGCGCGGGCTCCCGCGGCGCTCTCGTCGTCGACGGCGGTCCCGGTACGGGCAAGACGGTCGTCGCCCTGCACCGCTCCGCCTACCTCCTCTACTCCGACCCACGCCTCGGTCACCGCAGGGGCGGCGTGCTGTTCGTCGGCCCGCACCAGCCCTATCTGGCGTACGTCGCCGACGTACTCCCCAGCCTCGGAGAGGAGGGCGTGCAGACCTGCACCCTGCGGAACCTCGTCGCCGAGGGAGCCGCGGCAGCGGTCGAGGCCGACCCGGACGTGGCCCTTCTGAAGTCGTCCGCGGACCTGGTGAAGGCGATCGAGACGGCCGTCAGGTTCTACGAGGAGCCGCCCACCAAGGGGATGACGGTCACGACCCACTGGTCCGACGTCCGGCTGAGCGCCGACGACTGGGCCGTGGCGTTCGAAGCGGCACCCGGTACCCCGCACAACGAGGCGCGCGACCAGGTCCTGGAGGAGCTGGTCACGATCCTGGTCGACAAACACGACGAAGCCGTCATCGACGGCGACGCCTCGCCCGAACTGCTCCGCAGGTCGCTGCTGCAGAACAGGGAGCTGCTCAGGGCCTTCAACAGCGCGTGGCCGCTGCTCGAAGCGGCCGACCTCGTCGGAGACCTGTGGTCGGTACCCGCCTACCTGCGCAAGTGCGCTCCCTGGCTCGGCCCCGACGACGTACGGAAGCTGCAACGCGAGGAAGCCCAGGCCTGGACGGTGTCCGACCTGCCGCTCCTGGACGCGGCACGGCAGCGGCTCGGCGACCCGGAGGCGTCGCGGCGCAGACGTCGGCACGAAGCCGCCGTCGCCGCCGAACGGGCGGGCAGGGCCGACGTCATCGAGATCCTCCTGCGGGACAGCGAGATCGACGAGAGCCAAGGCGCGATGGGGATGCTGCGCGGACAGGACCTGCAGGACAGCCTGATCGACGACAGCGCACTGCCCGGCACCGAACCGGACCTGCTCGCCGGCCCGTTCGCGCACATCGTCGTCGACGAGGCCCAGGAACTCACCGGCGCGGAGTGGCAGATGCTGCTGCTCCGGTGCCCGTCCCGGAGCTTCACCATCGTCGGGGACCGCGCCCAGGCCAGACACGGGTTCACGGAGTCGTGGCAGGAACGCCTTGAGCGGGTCGGCCTCGACCGGATCAACCTGGCCGCCCTGAGCGTCAACTACCGCACACCGGAAGAGATCATGACGGAAGCCGAGCCGGTCATCCGGGCCGCGCTCCCCGACGCCAACGTGCCGACCTCCATCCGCAGCAGCGGCATCCCCGTCGTACACGGATCCGTCTCCGACCTGGACTCGGTCCTCGACACCTGGCTCACCGCACACGCCGACGGAATCGCCTGCGTCATCGGCGACCCGACATTCCGTACGACGTCCCGCGTCCGGTCGTTGACCCCGGAACTGTCGAAGGGGCTCGAGTTCGACCTGGTCGTCCTCGTCGACCCGGAGACCTTTGGCCAGGGCATTGAAGGAGCGGTCGATCGCTACGTTGCGATGACGCGGGCGACGCAGCAGCTCGTCATCCTTACGAGCGGCTGACGCCGGGAGTCTTGAGAACAGCGAGCGGGCTGACGTGAGTTGGCGCGGGGCCGGGACGGCGACGAGGTCCTGGCCCCGCCCGAGCGCTGCCACCGCCGTATCTGGATATCGTGCGGCCGTGACCGGTTCCGTACAGCGCCCGTTGCTCTTCCTCGACGTCGACGGACCGCTCATTCCGTTCGGAGCGGCGCCGCACTATCCAGACGGGTATCCGACTTACCGATCGACGGATCCCGAACCACCCGGAGCCGATCCCAATCCCCTGCTGGCCAGGATCAACCCCGAACACGGCCCCCGCTTGTCGGCGCTACCGTGCGAGCTGGTCTGGGCCACGACATGGATGGCCGACGCGAACGAAACCATCGCACCGCGGCTCGGCCTGCCAGCGCTGCCAGTAGTGATCTGGCCGGACCCGACGGACACCGACGACCAGGACGAGCGGAACGGACTCCACGGACTCCACTGGAAAACCCGCCCCCTCGTCGACTGGGCAGCGGGCCGCCCCTTCATCTGGGTCGACGACGAGATCACCGACACCGACCGCGCGTGGGTGTCGGCCCACCATCGAGGCCGGGCCCTGCTGCATCGCGTGGACCCGAGCCGGGGCCTGACCGACGCCGACTACGCGGCCATCAGCGAGTGGCTCCGCAACCAGCCTGCGAGCCGTTCCCTCCCTCACGATCACGAGTGACCACGCCCTTCTACCCGGCCTGACCAGGAAGACGGCCTCGGGCACTCGTGCTCACAACCTGTCATGCACGCGACCTTTCTCAAGTCGCCGCATCTCTGCGGTAATCGCACTAGCATTCGCTGATGACTGGAGACAGACGGGCCGCACGACGGCGCCTTATACGTGTAACTCTCTTGTTCGTCCTGGCACTTGTGATGACGTCGCTCACCGCACCGCCCGCGAACGCGGGCACGCCCGATATCCCTGGGACCTGCGACGAGAGCGGCAACTACGAGGTCTGCTTCACCTACGCCGGCGATGGCGATCCTGACTATCTGATCACCCAGAGGATCAAGGGCAAGATCGACGCGACCGCCAGCTCGCCCGGCGCCGATGACTACATTCGGGTCGCCATGTACGAGTGGGGCACCTCCGGCTACGGCGACGACATCGCGGACTCGCTGATCACGGCCGCCAAGAACGGCGTCAGCGTCCGCGTGGTGCTGGGGGACGCGACGCCGCAGTCGGTGGTCGACCGGTTCAAGGGCGAGGGCATCGACGCCGTGCGGTGCGCCAACGCCTGCACGGGCGAGTCCGGCGCCATGCACAACAAGTTCTTCCTGATCAAGCACAACACCAGCAAGCTGGTCCTCCAGACCTCCACCAACCTGACCGAGACCCAGGCCGAGCACGCACAGAACCTGCTGGTCAGCCGTGACGACCCCAAGCTGTTCTCGCACTACGTGAACTACTGGCGGCGCCTGTACGACCAGGACTGGACCTGGGGCGGGGACTACTGGAGCGAGACGGAGAGGGCGCGTTACGGGACCAACGACCTGTCCCGCGCCTACTTCTACCCCATGCCGACCAAGTCACCGCTGGTCGGTGTCCTGCGGAAGGTCACCGCCTGCTCGGAGGGCAACGACCGCGTCTGGCTGGAGGCCAGCCTCTTCGACTCCAGCACCTTCTCCGAGGAGCTCGCCGTCGAGCTGAAGCGCCTGCTCGGGATCGGCTGCAACGTCAAGGTCATCCTGCAAAAGGACTCCGGCTACCGTCAGTTGACATACCTGCCAACGTCGGGCGGGTATTTCTTCCCCAACACCCGAGTCAAATGTGACGGTCAGAGCCACAACAAACTGCTCTTGATCGATGCGTATTACGCGGGAGCGTTGCGCAAGGCCGTGTTCGTCGGCTCGTACAACATCACCGAGAACTCACTGCGCGCCTCCAACGACGCGACGCTGCGAGTCATCAACGGATGGGTCACCAACCGCTACATCGATCAGTTCGAGAAGATGTGGGCGCATCCCCGGACATGTGACGCCGACTAAGGCATCACGGCATCGGTGGTGTGGCCTCGCCGCCGCCTCTCCGCGACCACTGAGATCGCGGAGAGGCGGCGGTCGCCATGTCACAATCCGCCGCCGTCCCTCGTCTCGGTGTCAGAACCCCACCGGAGAGGTGGAGGTGAGATGTCGAGCAACAAGGTGTGACCTCATGAACCTCGCACTGTGGATCGGTGCCGGACTGCTGGCTGCGGTAGCTCTGGGCGGCGGAATTACCAAGACGTTCGTGCCGAAGGAGAAGCTGGCAGCGACCCAGGGTGGGGGCTGGACCGAAGACATCGGCGTCGGCTTCATCAAGACCATCGGCGTCCTCGAACTCCTGGCCGCAGCGGGCTTGATCCTGCCGGCTGTCGTCGACATCGCACCCGTCCTGGTGCCGGTGACCGCCGTTTGCTGGGGCCTGCTGATGATCGGCGCGGTGGTCATCCATGGCCGACTCGGCGAATCCAAGTTCGTGCTGCTGAACCTGGTCTATCTGGCGCTCGCGGCCTTCATCGCGTGGGGCCGCTTCGGCCCCATTCCCTTCACCGGCTGACCGGCAGCAACGCCAGGGATGCCGGCCTGCGGCTCAGGGGGCTGAGTGAGGCGGTGTTCGCGGTCGATCACATGGTGGCCGGGCGCGGCTCCCGCACCCGCTGCCTGCGTGCGAACCGGCCGAGGAGCACGGCGTTGACCAGGCCGGACAGGGCCGTGACGACGGCGAAGATCAACGGGCTCAGCCAGGTGAACGAGGAGTACTCCGCGGGTATCGACACCAGGAGGCCGAGGAAGCTGAACGGCGCCGTGGCCATGAGTGGGTAGACCCCCGAGAGCCCCGGGTCCGGCCCCACGTACCAGGCGCCCAGAAAGAACCCCAGCGCCGCCGCGACCACGGCGAGATACCCACGCGCGAGCCAGTTGTCCACCGCGGGCACCAGCAACTGACGCAGGCGCGGGAGGTGACGCGGGCGGGAAGCATTCAGCATCGGGGGTCCTTCGAGTCGGTCCGGGTTGGTGATCTCTACGGTGGACCGGCGGGCGGGCTCAGGCATGAGTACGGGTACTCATCGGCAGGTATGCAGGACCTACCGCGCTGCTCAGGCAACTGAGCGTGTGGCTTGGCCACGGTGGCGATATAGCACGCGGAGTGGCGCTGAGCGGGATACTCGAGGGACTCCCACGCGTTAGCTATGGCAGCCTGCGGACATGCCAGAGCTGCGCGTTCATGCAGGCCGTCACTACGCAATCCAGTTCCACTACGCCTTGCCGGACGATGCCTGGCGTGTGGAGCTGAGCGAGGCTGTCCCGGCGCCGGCCGCGTGGGCGAAGGTTCCCAACGCAGAAGCTCACCTGCCTGGAACTGCCCTGGTAGTGGCGGTGATACCCGACGAGGATCCGGGCCTGGAACCGACCGTCCACTTCCACAGCCACGACGAGCACGTCATCCCCTACGAGATCATGCGCTGGTTCATGGAGCAGGTGGCCGAGCAGGTTGAACGCTGCCGCCTCGCGTTCGAGCAGGGAGAACCTGAGACAGCGGAGTGATCACGCAGTGATCCACGTGGGGTCAGGCCGTGAGTCGCCCTGTACCGACCGTGAGTCGCCAACCCCCACGGCTACCCAGAGCCGCGTCCCATCCACAGCCATAAGCCGCCAAGCCAACCAGGCGTGCGCGGCCGGTCGAATGCGCCCCGATACCACAAACCTCCTGCACCCGGCGGCACAGCGAACCCCTGCCCCTGCTTCCGCCGCCGCCCCGTTTCGGCCGCCCGGCCAAGGTGAACCCGAGGTGGAGGGGCGAGAGTCAGGAGTGGAGCGAAGCGGAATCGGCGCAGCCGACGCCCGAAGGGCGCTCTTGACGCTCGCCCCGGAACCGCCACACTCGGCAAACCGGGGCGGCCTTGGGTGCCCAATAGACAGACGCCGACTGTCATACGCCTGTTCAGCTGGGCGGGAGTCGCCACCGTACGGAATCGCAGGCCCCTCACTCGGCGACAGCTCCGCTGACTGGCTCTACGGATCGTCGACGACGGTCAGCGCATCGAGCCGTTGAAGTTGAGGATGAGACCGGACAGTTCGAGGAGGCTGCCGATACGGAACGTCGGCAGCTCCCGTGCCTCAGAACTGTTCCACTGGATCGTGGCCCAAGGGCCGCGACGCACGAGCGCGGTGTGCCTCACGGCCCCAACAGCGGGTCGGATGTCGTTGTCGTACCGGTCCCCGACGTAAAGGATCTCGTCACCGTCGAAGGGCACCACAGCATCCACGCGCTTGAAGAACTCCGGGTCGGGCTTGCTGGCACCCCAGTCGTCCGACGTCCCGATCAGATCAACGTCATCGGAGAACAGCGAGCGGAGAATGCGCCCGGCCCGCACGGTCTGGTTGCCCGCGATGCCGAGCCACAGCCCGTCGGCGCGGAGCTGAGTGAGAGCCGGCCGGACGTCCTCGTACAGGTCTTCCTCGCCGAACGTCTCGGGGTGCCCGGCAGCAGAACGCTTCTCGCGCTCCTCGTAGAGGTCGAAGCCGGGCCTGAACTCCTGGAACGTCTCGCGGTAGTCGCGGCCTTGGGCGATGACGGCGCCGAACATCGCGTGGAAGGTGTGCCGGGGCACGCCGAGCCAGTCGGCCCAGGTTCCGTATTCACGGGTCTCGTCGACCAGGCACTCACCGACGTCGAAGACCACTGCGCGAATCATGGGGGCAGGGTATCGGCGCGCCTCTGGCTGAGGCTTACGGAGACGCCGCGGGCAGTATGGGCACCATGCCTACTACGGTCGTTGAGATTCATGTGCCGCTGCACCGGGCGTCGAACCTGCCGGACGACGCGTGCGCGTTCTCCTGGATCGAGGATGTCGAGGACTTCCTGGCCGGCCTCGAAGAGCAGGGCGAGGCAGAAGTCTTCGATGATGGTGAGGAGGACGGAGACGCCTACGTCTTCTTTGTCACCGGAGCCGGCGAGAAGGAACTGCTGGCGGTGGCGTCCCGCGTGGCGGCACTGCAGGGAGTCCCTCCGGGCGCGTTCGCGGTGGTCAGCGACGACGAGGCTGAGGAGTTCGGGCTCGGGCGGCGTGTAGCGCTCCCGCTGTCCAGGACCTGAAGGTCTATGTGTTTTTTGCAGCCGGGTGACGACTCCCACGGCGCGTGCTCCAGTCGCGGATTGGCAGATTCGTCCCATCGAGACCGCCGGGAGCTGGGCGTAGCCGCGGTACAGATCTGCCAATCGTCGGTGTTCTCAAGCTCGTTGAGCCAGGTGGCGTATAAAGGTTCGCCACGCGTGACTTCGGACGGCGAGGATCGGGCCCGTCGAGGCCTTGGAGTCGCGTACGAGGGTGCCTTCACCCGTGTACGCGCATTCGACGCACTCTGTGCCGCTACCGCCGCTGTAAGAGGACTTGAACCAGAGAGGCGCCAGCGGTTCGGGCATTAGGACTCCTTGCTTATGCGGTGGATGAGCGCTGCGGAGGACTCAAGATCGAGCGCTTGAGCGCTGAGGTACTGGAACGCCAACCTATAGCGCTCCAACTCCGGCGGCTTCTCCATGAAGAGTCCGCCGCCGAGGATGTCTACGTACACCACATCGAGCTCAGGAGTGGGGCCACGTAGGACCGCGAAACTGCCAACTGCTGCTGCGTGTGCCCCCGTTGAGAATGCGAGCACTTGGACGGTGATGTGAGGCAGCTCCGCCATGGCAACGAGATGCTGAAGCTGCTCGTGCATGACCTTGCGTCCGCCGACGAAGCGACGGATCGCTGCTTCGTCGATCACGCACCAGATGTGCGGCGGCTCATCCCGCTGAAGGAGTTCCTGCCGCTTCATGCGAATGTCGACCATGTGCTGCACTTCCCGCTCCGGACACTGCATTTCCGAGGCGCGGTGTACGGCCTCGGCGTAGGCGCGGGTCTGGAGCAGGCCTGGGATGTACATGCAGGCGTAGTGGTCTTCGCGCACCACTTCGTCTTCAAGCGTGAGCATCAGGTTCATGGACTCGGGGACGGGGTCGGCCAGTGACCGCCACCAGCCTTGAATCTTGGCGCCCTTCGCGAGCTCGACGAGGGCGAGACGCTCCTCGTCCGACGTTCCGTACTCCCGACAAAGGGCATCTACGGCGGGCCACTTGACCGACCCCTCCTTGGTCTCGTAGCGGCTGAGCGTGGCTTTCGAGATGCCGACGCGTGCGCCCGCCTCCTCCAGGGTCAGGCCCTTGCGTTCGCGGAGGCGACGCAGGTCGGCGCCGAGCTGACGTCTGCGAGTGGTGGGTCCAACTGCCATGCCTGCAGCCCTTCGTGTTGATCTCTCAGATCGTGCTGCCTGCCCGAGTGTGACGGCAAGGTGGCGTGCGCCGGGGCGCGCGGCGTGACGTCGCGCTCCTGGCCACTCTCGGCATTCACAAGATGAGAGTTCCATTTTGAGAGTTTCAATGCAACTCTCGGTGTTGGGTCGATTGCGCGGAGCAACTCGACATGCGAGGAGAGGAGTTGAGGCATGGACTGTACGGGTTGTGTGCCGAGGAAGCCGTGGGACATTCCCTTCGTAGCGGAACCGAGGGAGGTCGCAGCCCTGCGCCGCATCTTGCGGCTGCACCTGGGAGTCTGGGGACTGCATGAGATCAGCGAGGCAGCCCAGCTCTGCGTCACCGAGATGGTCTCCAACGTGATCACGCACGTGGGCACCGGCACCCCGACCACGCTCGCCGTCTCCATGAACGGTACCCACCTGCGTATCGAGGTCCATGACCCCGATGCTCGCGCTTTGCCGACCCTCATTCAGGCGGAAGCCGACTCAGAAAGCGGGCGTGGCATGGCTCTCGTCGATGCCACCGCAGACCGCTGGGGGGTCCAACTCCACGCTGACCGAAAGGTCACCTGGTGCGAGTTGTCCACCGGGCTGAACGCGCCCAACGGTCATAGCGGGGGAGCCCGAGTGGCAAGAGCAGGAGCGATGCTCGGTCTCTACGGAGCAGCGAAGTTGCCCCGCATTCCTGGATCACGCGCGCTGAGCGTGGCCGTAGCGGAGGAGGCGGCGATCGACGTCATCGCCGACCTCCTGCACTGGCTACACGTACATGGTCTGGATGCCGACGAAGCCCTCGACCGCGCCCAGATGCATTTCGAGGCGGAGGTGGAGCTGGCAGGGGAAGAGGTGTGAGGTTCAGCCGGCCGCAATGGCGGAGTAGGTCCACACGTCCGCTGGGATCTCGTGCGCCAACTGCCACTTGATCGCCATCGGGTTGCTGCCCTTGTGGTCGACGTACTCGGCTGGGCCAAGCAGCATCCAGGGCTGTGCTCCACCGATGTCGGTGGTCTTGTAGCGGCGGACGAAGAGAAGGACGTGGCTGCCCTTAGCGACATGGTGCTGATAGCGGACCCCGGTGGTGGACGTCTCCGAGGTCTGGTTCTGGGACTCCCAGTGGAAGAGGGTCTCGCTCAACGCGTAGTCGTGGTAACGGGTCTGCGGGGAGAAGTCCTTCTCGTCCTTGTCCAGAGTGATCAGCAGAGCGTCGGTCTTCGCTGATTCACACCACTTCACGCCCTCGCGGAAATCGCCCGGCATGAAGCCACCGATGTACGACTGGCCGAGCGCGGGGAGGATCTCCTCCCTGCTGTAGGAGGCGTGGATGGTCAGCGGGAATCCGCTTTGGTCGCCAAGGCCGAGCAGGGGGATGGGGATGCGCTCGGTATGGGCGAGGTTGAACTCCAGGACCTGGCGAAGTTCGCTGCGTACGGCGTGCTGGTCTCGGAGCGTTGCGAACCCGGTGTCGTAGTCCTTGAAGCCCTTGCGAGTGATGCCTCCGAGTGGCCAGAGCTGGAAAAAGAGCATCCGAGCGTAGGCCTGTCCCTGCTCGTCGAGTTCGCCGTATGAAGCAGCGTCGTCCTCCAGGATGCGGGTGTATGCGTCGACCCGCAGTGGGTCGTCGACGTGGAGGAACGCAGGCACGCGCCTTAGCAGAGCCGCCTCGCCCTCGGGGGGCTCGCCCTTCAGGAGTTCAGCGCGTCGGAGCAGTCCCGTCCAGGAGTTGCCATTGCCTCGGTACAGCTCCTTCAACTCGCGGCCGCTCTCGTAGAGATACGCGCTCAGCTGAGGCTCGGCATAGGCGGCGACTTCGCGCGCTAGCGCGGTGACGTTGACGCCGATCTGATCCTTGATGTTGTCGATGACGGCCTTCTTGGCCTTCTCCTCAAGGATGATCTGGCAGCCGGACGGGAGCTGCGGGAAGTCACGCTCGATGTTGTCCAGGAGCCGCTTGCGGGTGAGATTCGTCAGTGCCCGGAACTGGTTCTCGAAGCGGAACTCCTTGCGGTGCTGCCCAATGAAGTCGAGCACGGTGAGCACTGCCTTGTTCTCGCTTCGGCGAAGACCTCGACCGAGTTGCTGGAGGAACACGGTTGCACTGGACGTTGGGCGCAAGAGGAGCAGGGTGTCTACGTCAGGGATGTCGAGTCCCTCATTGAAGAGGTCCACGGAGAAGATCACTTGAAGAGCGCCGGACTTGAGATCAGCGAGGGCTTGCCTCCGCTGCTCGGACGGGGTCTCTCCTGAGAGGGCGAGGGCGTTCAGACCGGCGGCGCGGAAGTACTCGGCCATGAAGTGGGCATGCGCGACTGAGACGCAGAAGCCCAGTGCCCGCACGGCGCCTGGCTCGCCGATCTTCTCTTCTACGGCCTTCACAATGAGCCGCGCCCGCGCGGCGTTGCCAGTCAGCACATTGCTCAGGGCGGTCTCGTCGTATGCCCCGCGCTTCCACTCCACCGTACTCAGGTCGGTGTTGTCGCTGATCCCGAAGTAGTGGAAGGGGCTGAGGAGTTCGTTCTCCAGGGCCTCCCACAACCGCATCTCGGCGGCGATGCGTCCGCCGAAGAACTCGTCCTGGATGTTTTTGCCATCCATGCGCTCGGGCGTTGCCGTCAGCCCCAGCAGCTCCATCGGCCGGAAGTGATCAATAATCTTTCGGTACGTCGGTGAGATGCCGTGGTGGAACTCATCGATCACGATCACGTCGAAGTGATCGGCGTCGAGCCGATCCAACGCGCGAGCGTTGAGCGACTGCACGCTGGCGAAGACATGGGTCCAGCGCTCCGGGATCTCCCCGCTGTGGAGGGCCTCGCCGAAGTTCGCGTCTACCAGGATGTCTTGGTAGGTCCGCATTGACTGCTGCAGGATCTCCTTGCGGTGGGCGACGAAGAGCAGCCTCAGATCGCGGCCGTGCTTCTTGCGGAGATGCTTGTAGTCGAGCGCGGCCATCACCGTCTTTCCGGTTCCCGTCGCGGCGACGAGAAGATTCCGGTGCCGGTCATGTACCTCTCGCTCCACCTCCAGCCGCTCCAGCATGTCGCGTTGGTACGGGTGCGGACGTACCTCCAGGCCGGACAGCGTGATCCTGCGGTCGGCCGCTGCGATGGACGACGTCCCGCCCGCAATGGCCAACGCCTCCTGAAGCCGGGAGCCGTCGGTGTCAGGGTCGTACGTCTCGAATGACGGGTCGTTCCAGTACGCGTCGAAGGTCGCATCGAACTTCCGCAGTACGTCGGGCGTGGCAACGGACGACAGTCGGACGTTCCACTCCAAACCGTCGAGCAATGCGGCCTTGGAGAGGTTGGAGCTACCCACGTAGGCCGTGTCATATCCGCTGTCGCGGCGGAAGAGCCAAGCCTTGGCGTGCAGACGCGTCGTCCGCGTCTCGTAGTTGACCTTGACCTCCGCGTCGAACTCCCGCACCAGCCGGTCTAGCGCCCGCCGCTCGGTTGCACCGATGTACGTCGTTGTGATGACGCGTATGGGGACGCCTCGCTCATGCGCCGCTGCGAGGGACTGCTCGATGATGCGCAGCCCGTGCCACTTGACGAAGGCGCAGAGCAGATCCACGCGGTCGGCAGTGGCAAGCTCGGCGCGGAGCTCGAATCCGAGGCTGGGGTCTTCCGGGGAGTTGGTGATCAGAGCCGTGTCGGACAGCGGGGTGGCTGGGCGGATCGCGAAGACGCCGGGTGCCTCTTGCTTGGTCAGCGCGAGGAGTTGGCGAGGCCCCGCCGCCACGAGATCCACCCACTCCCGCGCTCCGTCGAGGGTGCTGATGGACTCAAGGATGTGGTTCGCGGCGAATACCTGCTCCTCGGCCGGCATGCCGTGCAGTACGCGCTTCACGGTGCTGGCGACATGGCGTGCCAGTACATGAGGAACGGATCCGTCACCTACCGCGTCGGTGATCGGATGCCAGCCGTGCCCGGCGAGCTCCTTGAGCTGTTGCTCGAAGCGCAGCGTGATGAGCTGCTCGTAGAGCCCAGCCGAGGGGGCCGACGTGGCCGGTGTGTTGCTGGCAGTTTGAGGCATGCGCCTGCTCCCCGTTGCACGCGTGGTTGATGCAGCCGTTCTATCAGCAGGCACGGACATTGATATTGGAAAGCAGGTTCTGGTGGTCGTGACTCCGGCACTGACCGACGCTTTGTGACGGCCTCCGACCGCCGACGCACGGTGTTATCGCGGGGTGCGCGCCGCAGGGGCGAAAGCCGGCCCGTGGCCGGGAACGATCAGGGTGGGGGAGAGGGCGAGGATTGCCTCGCGGGAGGCGTGCAGGGCGTCGGGGTCTGTGGCGTAGGGGTCGTCTGCCGGGCCCTGTTCGCCCCACCACAGGTGGGTGAGTACGACGAGGCCCTCAGGGGTGTCGGCGAGGGTGCTGATGTCCTCGGCGGTGTGTCCTGGGGTGGCCGCGAGCCGGATCGAGGGGGAGAGCTGGAAGCCGTCCGCCGGGCGGTCGATCCAGAGGTCGTCCTGGTAGATCGCCCAGTGGTCGTGGAAGCGGGCTGCCGGGAACAGCGCGGCGTTGAGGGTGTGGTCCGGATGGTGGTGGCTGAACACCACATCCGTGACCTGCTCGGGGGCGACGCCGGCCTCGGAGAGCGGGCCGAGGATCAGTTTGCGGTCGGCGACCATACCGGGGTCCACCACGACCAGGACCCCGCCATCGCGAAGCAGACTCACAGTGCTGGCGGTGCGTTCCCCGACGTATCCGGCGGTCAGGATGCTGAGGGTGGCAGTCATCAGCGCACGATACGAAACGCATGGCTGCATGGCTACACACGAGCTTCTTCATCCGCGGAGCCGACCAGGCGCCCTTGGCCGAGAGTCCCGGTCCGGATCCTTCAAGGACGGGGACTCCGGCGCTCGTTGGGTTACCTCAGCAAGCCCGCCGGATCACTGGTCGGCGCCGTGACACTCCCCATAAACGCTCCCCGACCCACACCAACAATCCGCCCCCCGCGACGGCGGCCAAGCCACAGCCAGCCCCCTCGCCGCCAACGTCGTCGCGTACTGCGGCAGCAGCGTCGGGTCAGCCGGCGAAGACGCCTCGGACGCAGCGAACGCCTCGTACGAGGGGACCGTCCCCGTCACGATGCCGAGGTTCGGGGTGCCGGAGGACGCGAGTTCCCGAAGCGACGCCTCTATCGTCGCGAGATGCTCCTCGTGCGAGGGGTACTCCGACTCGAGGGGCGGATACGCGGCGAGTAGTTCCGTCAGTTCCTCCGCCGGCCAGTGCAGGACCGCGACCGGGAACGGGCGGGACAGTGCCTGGCGGTATGTGCCCAGTTCCGCGCGCAGGCGGGAGATCTCTGCCTGGAGTTCCTCGGGGTTGTCCGAGCCCAGGGACCACACCCGCTTCGGGTCGTGGAGTTCGTCCAGCGAGACGGGGGACGAGTGCAGGGTGTCCGCCAGCAGGTCCCAGTCGTCGTGGGACGCGCCCAGCATGCGGCGGACTCGGTGGCGGCCGAAGAGGACGGGGTGGGTGGCGTACGGGGGTTCGGGTACGTCGGTCAAGAGCAATGTCGCCGCTTGCGTGAACGTTTCCTGGGCCGACTCCAGCTCGTCGTGGGACTCCAGGGACTCCGCCACGATCACCCAGGGGGCCGGGTCGCGGGGGGCGGCGGCGCGGACTCCGTCGATGATCGCGCGGGCCTCCGCCTCGTGGCCGTACTCCCAGAGGTTGGAGGCCTTCAGGGCTCGTACCAGGTGGGAGTTGTCCAGGGAGTCACCGGATGACAGCAGGCGGTCGTAGAGCGCGGTGGCTCCGGGGCGGTCGCCGGCCAGTTCGAGGTGGGCCGCGGCCTGCACGAGCAGGTGTTCGGCGTCTTCGGGGTAGAGGCCGGCAGTACGTTCCAGGCGGGCTGCTTCGGCCGTGTGGTCGACGTTCTCGGCAGGCGTGTCGGGGCGCATGGTGGACACCGTACTGCCGCAGGCCTGCGGACGAGAGGGATCCGCAGGCCAGAGGCGTCAGAGGGGGGAGGATCACACAGGCACGCGCATGCACGCACAGGGTCACGCTGCCCTGACGGGCGCGCGCGGGCTCACACGGCGCGGTTCACTTGCCACGGTTCACACGGTTCACACCGCACCCCTCACACCACCACCCCATCGACCTGCAACGTCTGCACCGCCCCCGCCGCGAACGGCACGCTCACCGATTTGCCGCTCAGGTACGTGTCCGAGCGTGCCGTGTACAGGTCACCGGCGCCGGACGTGACCGTGTTCCAGCGGGGGACCAGGCCGCCCGTGCCGCCTGTCACCGTGGTGAAGCGGGAGAGGTCGAAGGTCAGGGTCTGGGCGGCGGTGGACTTGTTGGCCGCCACGATCACCAGGCGTTTCGCGGCCGCGTCGTAGGCCGCTGTCGCGTAGTCCACGCCCGTGTTCACGATCGTCATTCCGGGGCGGATGTGGCGGCTGAACTGGGCGAGCACGTAGTACTTCGTCTGGACGGCGCCCGGCTGGAGGGTGGTCGCGTCGTACGCGATCGTCGCCCAGCCCGACGACGGGTCCATGACCTGCCAGTAGACCCAGGCCGTCGGGTGCAGCCAGCGGAAGTCCAGGAGCAGGTTGCTCGCCATGGTGAGGCCGGTGCCGTCGCCGTCGCCGTACTCGGAGTTCCACAGGCCCTTGCCCGCGGTCGTCACCGCGTCCGTGTAGAGGAGGTCGCGGCGGCCGCCCGAACCCTGGTAGCCGTGTACGTTGACGCGGCTGACCAGGGCCTTCGTGGTCGAGCTGAATGAGCTCCAGGTGGTGCGCGCCAGGTCGTAGCTCGTCTCGTCCGATGCCGAGATCCTGGTGGTCGTCAGGCCCCGCTTGTCCAACTCGCTGCGCAGGTACGGGAGTACGGCCGACTGGACGGCGGCGTCCATGTGGCAGCCCTCCTGGGTGCCGGTGGCGGTCCACCAGCTGGAGGAGGGTTCGTTGAAGGGGTCGACGGTCGTGAAGTTCACGCCCCAGTTCGACTTCGCGTACAGGGCCACGGCCGCCAGGTGGGAGGCGTGCTGGCGGTAGTTCCAGGTCTGGAGGTTGTTGCCGCCGCCGGACGCGCCCGACGGGTTGTGGTTCGAACACATCCACCACATCGGGGAGTTGGCGAACAGTTCGCTCACGGCGCCGCGTTGGGTGGCCTTCACCAGTGCGGCTCGCTGCGCGGCGTCCGCGGTCCAGTCCCAGGCCGTGGACGTCGGGTCCTCGTTGTTCCAGTCCTGCCAGAAGCCCTCGATCTGCTTGAAGCCCGGGATGTTGGCGGAGGCGACCATGGACTCGCCGTTCACGCTGTTCCAGCTGCACGCGCCGAGGTTGTAGCGGGCGATGTTCAGGCCGAGGCCCGGCAGCGTCCTGCCGCTGTACGCCACCGACTTGGTGGTGAAGAAGATGTCGGCGAAGTCGTCCCGGGCGCCGAACACGTTCGCCCACCACGCGAGCGAGGTGCCCCAGCCCTCCCATTTCCCGTACGTCGTGGCCGGGTTGACGGCGATGGTCGCGTCCGCGTGCGCGGTGCCTGTCGCCAGGGCGCTGCCGGCGAGCGCGCCGCCCGTGGCGGCCAGCAGTGTTCTGCGTCGGATCATGGCTTCTCCGTCCATCCCGCTCAACTGCCAGTCGTCCCACTGGCGTTGGGCTGCCGGGGCGTGTGCAGGCCTGTCCCGCTGATGCCATCAGGAAGCATCGGGGGTGGCGCGTGAGGTTGTCGAGGGTTATGACAGCCCTTTCTCTAACCGGTTTATGAAGCGGTCGGGCGGTCGAACCGGCGTGGGGAAGCGGGCAGGGAGGGTTACGAGGCTGGTGACTTGAAGGCGCACCCCTTATCGTGCGTGCCGCCCCGGCGAAGGAGGCGTACGCATGCGGGTCACGCGGGTTTCCGTGGTGCGGCACAGCACTCGGCGGCGGCAGGCCATCCGCAGGCGCACCCTGTGGACCGGCGGCGAACTCCTCGTCACCCTCGGGGTCGTCCTGCTGCTTCTCGTCGCCCACCAGCTGTGGTGGACCAACCGGCAGGCCCAGCACAACGCCGCGCGCGAGGTGCGGGCCCTGGAGAGGGAGTGGGGGACCGCGACCCCCTCGGCGCCGGCGACGGATGCCGCGCCGAGTGCCGCGCCCACGCAGGACGGCGGGCAGGATTCCGCCGGACAGGATTCCACCGGGCAGGAGCGGAAGTCCGCGGTCAACAGCACTCGCACGCAACCCAGTTGGTCCCAGGCCTACGCCATCCTCACCATCCCCCGCCTGGGCCTCCGCGTCCCCGTCGCCGAAGGCATCAGCAAGCAGGACGTCCTCAACAAGGGGTACGTCGGCCACTACGAGGACACCCAACAGCCCGGCCAGGCAGGGAACTTCGCCCTCGCCGGGCATCGCAACACCCACGGCGAACCGTTCCGGTACATCAACCGGCTCAAGCGCGGCGACGAGATCAGCGTCGAGACCGAGGCCGCCCTCTACACGTACACCGTCGACAAGACCCTTCCACAGACCTCGGCCGGAGACGGCGGGGTCATCGGAGCCGTACCGCGCAGCACCGCCAAGCCCGCGCACGGGTACAGCGAGCCCGGGAACTACATCACCCTCACCACCTGCACCCCCGAGTACACCTCCAAGTACCGGCTGGTGGTGTGGGGGAAGCTCACCTCCACGCGACCGAAGTGAAGGCCCGGGGCCAGGGTGATGCCCCACGCGAGTCCGGGCCAGTCACCCCCGCTCCCGCAACACCCCCACACCCACCGCCGCCACCAGCGCCAGCCCCGCCGAGACCCCGATCGCGACGTCCGCCCCATGCGCGAGACCCCCTGTCGAGGTCACCAACGCGATCGTCAGCGCGACCCCGGCGCACGAGCCGATGTACCGGAACGTCTGCTGCGCGCCGGACCCCATCGCGGCCCGGGTCCCGGGCACGGACTCGACGGCGAGGAGGGGCAGCGCGGCGTTGAGGAGGCCGCTGCCGATGCCGCTGATGACGAAGCCGGGGAGGAGGCGGGTCCAGGAACCGGCGTCGAACGCGCCGAGCATCGTCAGGGCTCCGGCCGCGTGCAGCGCGAAGCCGAGTGTGAGCTGGTGGTGCGGTGAGACCCGGCCGACGAGGCGCCGCGCCTGGAGGGCGACGACGAAGGACAGGCCGGACCAGAGCAGGAACAGCCAGGCCGTGTCCATCGCGGACAGGCCGAGGGCCCGCTGGAGCAGCGTCGGCAGGAAGCTGAACAGGCCGATCACCGCGAGGCCGGTGAACAGACCGCCCGCGGACGAGGCGAGGAAGCGGCGGTGGCGGAGCAGGCCGAGATCGATCATCGGCGTACGGGTACGGCGCTCGACGAGGACGAACACGGCGGTCAGGACGAGGAACGCCGCCAGCAGGAGGCCCACCGGCGCGCGCAGCCAGCCGTCCCGGCCGAGTGTCAGCGCGGCCACCAGCGACACGAGCGCGAGACCGAAGGTGAACG
Organism: Streptomyces sp. NBC_00038; assembly: GCF_026343635.1. Classification (NCBI taxonomy): domain Bacteria; kingdom Bacillati; phylum Actinomycetota; class Actinomycetes; order Kitasatosporales; family Streptomycetaceae; genus Streptomyces; species Streptomyces sp. NBC_00038. The sequence continues at coordinate 4,087,215 of NZ_JAPELQ010000001.1, read as the reverse complement.
CCCCCGCTAGGTCCGGCCGGCCGCCGCGCGGCGCCCGGGACTCCGTGAGCGCACGGCTGCCCAGCGCGGCGACGACCAGCGCGACCGCGCCCAGCACCACGTACGCCACCCGCCAGTCGGCCAGCGCTATCGCACCCGCGAGCAGCGGGCCCGCCGCGATCCCGCCGCTGACGAACGCGCCCCACACACCGGTCGCGCGCAGCCGGCCGCGCGGGGTCGGGAACGCGTGCACCAGCAGGCCCAGGCTGCTCGCGAGGATCGCCGCGCTCGCCGCGCCCTGCGTGATGCGGGCCAGTGTGAAGAGGAAGGTCGAGTTCGCGAGCGCGCCCAGTGCCGTGGTGACGCCGAGCGCGACCGTGCCGGCCAGGAACATCCGGCGGCGCCCGTAGTCGTCCGCGAGGCTGCCCGCGACCAGGAGCAGCGCGGCCAGACCCAGCGGGGTGCCGTTGATCAGCCAGGCCTGGGCGGACACCGGGGTGTGGAGGGTGGCCGCGGTGGCGGGGAGGGTGACCATCGGCGCCGTGTAGTTCATCAGGGTCACGGCGGTGGCGGCGCTGGTGAGAGCGAGGGTGCGGCCCGCGGACGGCGGCGGGCTCTCCCGGGTGGGCGCTGCCTCCACGGTGGTGACGGCGCCGCGGTCGAGCTCTGGCATGGCCTGCCCCTGCCTTTCGGGCGAGTGAAGAGGACGGAAGGTGAGCATGGGTTCAGTAGGTCTGTTCATTGAACCCAGCACGTGTGCCGACCATAACATCTGGGTTCGGTCATTGAACCTACCGGGCGAAAATTGGTTACAGTGAGGCCATGGCTCTGGGCAAGGACTATCCGTCGCAGCAGTGCTCGATCGCCCGCGCGCTCGAGGTCGTCGGCGAGCGGTGGACGCTCCTCGTCATGCGCGACGCGCTCTACGGCGTACGGCGCTACAACGACTTCCTCGTCCACCTCGGCATCCCGCGCGCCGTCCTCGCGGCCCGCCTCCAGACACTCACCGCCGAGGGCATCCTCGAAAAGCGCCGCTACCAGGAATCACCGCCACGCGACGAGTACGTCGTGACCGACCGCGGTGCCGCCCTGTGGCCCACCCTGCGCTCCTTGGGCCTGTGGGGCCGCGAGCACTACTCGGAGACCCAGCTGCGCTACTTCCGGCACGCGGCCTGCGGTACGGAACTCGGGACGTACGGCGAATGCCCCGCCTGCGGAACCCTCGTACCGGTCCCGGACGTAGAGATGACACCGGGACCCGGACTCGACCCCCGGCCGGCGGATCCCGTCAGCCGGGCACTGCTCAAGCCCAAGCGCCTCCTTGAGCCGATCGAGACGGATCCCGTATAACAGGCAGCAGGACCAGCGAACGCGACACGAACAGGGAGAGGGGGGAGCAGCCGATGATCCGAGCCCGGAGCATCATGCGTCCCGTCTCCCTGCTGCTCCTGCTGCTCGTCGAGGTCGCTCTGCTCGACTCCGGGGGCCTTGTCGCCGCCGTCGCCGTCGCGTTCACGGCGACCGCCGCTGCCGGTTCCGCGCTCGCCGTCTGTGCGCTCATCGGCTCGCGCTGTGCGCCCGCCGTGCCGCGTACGCGCGTACGGACGGCCATCCGCGACCGCGAGCACCGTACGGCGTTCCTGCCCCAGCGTGATCCCGACGCGGCGGGACGTTCGCGTCCCCGGGCGCCGGGGCGTGCCCTCCTGACGGCCGCCGCGTAGGGCATCTCCTTCCCTGAGTGGACCTCGCGTGGGTCGTCATGCCGCCATCTCGTACTTCCGGCACGACGAGACCCTCGGAGGGCTCACCCATGTCCACGTTCCTGTCCGCTTTCGCACGCCTCGTCGAGCAGCTCGCCGATCTGCTCCAGCCCTTCTTCCACGCCTCCGCGGCGGCCGCCGCGATCGTCCTGTTCACCGCGTTCGTACGGCTACTCGTGCACCCCCTGTCCCGGCAGGCGGCGCGCGGACAGCGGGCGCGTACCAAGCTCCAGCCGCGGATCGCGGAGCTGCGCAAGAAGCACGCGAAGAATCCCGAGAAGCTGCGGACGGCGGTGCTGGAGCTGCACACGGCGGAGAAGGTGTCGCCGCTGTCCGGGATTCTGCCCAGCCTGTTCCAGCTGCCGGCCTTCTTCCTGCTCTACCACCTGTTCTCCAGCTCGACGATCGGCGGCGAGGCCAACGGCCTGCTCGCCCACAAGCTCTTCGCCGCGCCCCTCGGCGACCGCTGGGCGGACGCGCTGGGCGACGGCGGGGTCCTCGGGGCGCCGGGGCTCGTCTACCTCGCCCTCTTCGCGATCGTCGCCGCGGTCGCGACCTTCAACTACCGGCGTACGAAGCGGATGGTGGCCGCGAACGCCCCGGTGGCCGACGGTGACCAGCCGGTGCCGGGACTCGGCGCGATCACCAAGGTCATGCCGTTCATGTCCTTCATCACCCTCGTCACCGTGGCGGTGATGCCGCTGGCGGCCGCGCTGTACATGGTGACCAGTACGACGTGGAGTGCGGTGGAGCGGGCACGGCTGTATCCCCTCAACACGTGAGGGTGGTCCCAGTCCGTGATCAGGGGCTTGCGGACCGGCCGCCGAGCTTGGACGATCGACCAGTCATCCGATGGCTGCACCCGTCGGACGACTGCCGCGATCGAGGGAGATTGTGATCATGAAGCTGCTGCGAGTCGGTACGGCGGGGTCGGAGCGGCCCGCGCTGCTCGATGCCGAGGGGACCCTGCGGGATCTCTCGGGGATCGTCCCGGACATCGACGGGGCGCTGCTCGCCGACGCCGCCGCGCTCGGCCGGATACGTTCCGCCGCCGAGGCCGGTGAACTGCCCGCGCTGGACGCGGCCGGGCTGCGCGTCGGCCCGCCGCTCGCCCGGATCGGCAAGGTCGTGTGCATCGGGCTGAACTACCACGACCACGCCCGCGAGACCGGCGCCGAGCCGCCCGCCGAGCCGGTGATCTTCTTCAAGGCGGCGGACACGGTGATCGGCCCGAACGACACGGTGCTCGTGCCGCGCAAGTCCGTGAAGACCGACTGGGAGGTCGAGCTCGCGGTCGTCATCGGCCGCACCGCGCGCTACCTGGAGTCCCACGAGGAGGCGCTCGCGCACGTCGCCGGGTACGCGGTGGCGCACGACGTCTCCGAGCGCGAGTTCCAGATCGAGCGCGGCGGGACCTGGGACAAGGGCAAGAACTGCGAGACGTTCAATCCGCTGGGCCCCTGGCTGGTGACCGCGGACGAGGTGCCGGACCCGCAGAACCTGTCGCTGAAGCTCTGGGTCAACGGCGAGCTCAAGCAGAACGGCACGACGGCCGAGCAGATCTTCCCGGTCGCCGAAGTGGTGCGGTACGTAAGCCAGTTCATGACGCTGTACCCGGGTGACGTCATCAACACCGGTACGCCGGCGGGGGTTGCCCTGGGGGCGCCGGAGCCGAAGCCGTTCCTGCGGGCCGGGGATGTGGTGGAGCTGGAGATCGAGGGGCTGGGGCGTCAGCGCCAGGAACTGAAAGACGCCTGAGCTGTACGAAGTTGAGGTGTACGGGGTTGGGGGCGCCCCCAACCCCGTACACACTCCGATCCTTCTCAGCCCTTGAACCGCTCCAGCGCCGCCACCACCATCGCGTGGTCCTCGATCTGCGGCAGCCCCGACACCACCACCGTGCCGACAACTCCCGCTCCCTCGACCGCGATCGGGAACGCGCCGCCGTGCGCCGCGTACGTGTCGGGGTCGAGGCGCGAGGAGTCCTCGAACGTCGTGCCCTTGGCCCGGAAGCGGGAGCCGACGAGGTAGGACGAGGAGCCGTAGCGCTCGACGACGCGGCGCTTGCGGTCGATCCAGGCGTCGTTGTCCGGGGTCGAGCCGGGCAGGGCCGCGTGGAAGAGCTGCTGGCCGCCGCGGCGGATGTCGATGGCGACGGGGGCGGCCTGCTCGCGGGCCATGTCCACGAGCAGTGTGCCGAGTGCCCAGGCGTCGTCGTGCGTGAAGTGCGGGAGCGTCAACCTGCGCTCCTGCTCCTCCAGTTCAGGAATGGTGGGGGCGCTCACAGGGACACCACCACTCCCTCGGCGGCGGAGCGGCGGGCCGCCTCCAGGACGTCGAGGGCGGCCGCGGCCTCGAGCGCGGTGACCGGGTTCGGGCCGCCGTCGCGGAGGGCGGCGGCGACGGCCGCGTAGTACGCGGGGTACGCGCCCGGGAGGGTGGGCTCGGGCCGGCCGCCGCCCGTGAGCGGGGACTCTCCCCCAGTACCGAAAGTCTGGGAGGGGCCCCCAGCTCCGACGCGGCCCCACAGGGACTCGGGCTCCACGCCCCACTCCTCGTCGGTGTCCGTGGGGCGCTTGCCCTCGCGCAGGGCCGCCTCCTGCGGGTCGAGGCCGTACTTCACGTAACCGGCCTGCGAGCCAAGGACGCGGAAACGCGGGCCGAGTTGGGCGGTGGTTGCGGAGACGTAGAGGTGGGAGCGGACGCCGTTCTCGTGGGTGATCGCGATGAACGTGTCGTCGTCCGTCTCGGCGCCCGGGCGGCGGATGTCCGACTCGGCGTACACCGAGGTCGCGGGGCCGAAGAGGACCAGTGCCTGGTCGACGACGTGGCTGCCGAGGTCGTAGAGCAGACCTCCGATCTCTGCCGGGTCGCCGGACTCGCGCCAGCCGCCCTTGGGCTGCGGGCGCCAGCGCTCGAAACGGGACTCGAAGCGCCACGCGTCGCCCAACTCGCCCTCGGCGAGCAGCTTGCGGACCGTCAGGAAGTCGTTGTCCCAGCGGCGGTTCTGGAAGACGGAGAGAAGCAGGCCGCGTTCGTCGGCCAGGGCGGCCAGCTCGCGGGCCTCCGCCGCCGTACCGGCGAGGGGCTTGTCGACGACGACCGGGAGGCCCGCCTTGAGGGCGGCGGTCGCGATCGCGACGTGCGTCTTGTTCGGAGACGCGATGACGATCAGGTCCAGCTCGTCGGCGCGGGCCCACAGGTCGTCGGGGCTCGCGGCGAAGCGCAGCCCGTCGCCGAACTCGGCGCGGGCCTGCTCCTGCCGCTCCGGGTTAGAGGTGACGACCGTGTCGAGGGCCAGGCCCTCGGTCGCCGCGATCAGGGGGGCGTGGAAGACGGAGCCCGCGAGGCCGTAGCCGACGAGGGCTACGCGGAGGGGGCCACCCGGGGTGCGGGAGGCGGCGGGCGTGCCGGGATCAGAACCTGTGCCAGTCATACGTCCACTTTCGCAACGCTGTTGCCAAAGTGCAAGCGCGGAGGACAATGGCGTACGTGAACAGGAACGATGCGGGGTCGGGGACGGGTCTGCCAGGTGTGCGAGGCCGGGGTCGTGGCGTGGAGGCCGACGGCGCGGGAGTGAACCTCCTCGCCCTGCGCAGCCACAACGCCGCGCTCGTGCTCGACCTGCTGCGCACGGCAGGCCCGGTCGGCATCAGCCGTCTCGAACTCGCCGAGCGGACCGGGCTGACCCCCCAGGCCGTCAGCAAGATCACCGCCCGGCTGCGGGCCGACGGGCTCGCGACGGAAGCGGGCCGCCGCGCCTCCACGGGCGGCAAGCCCCGCACGGTCCTGCGGCTAGTCCCGGACGCCGGCCACGCCGTCGGGCTCCACCTCGACCGCGACGAGCTGACGGCCGTGCTCTGCGATCTCACCGGAACGGTGGTCGGTGAGCGGAGGGCTCCCCTGGACCTGGGCGGCGGAGCGGACGCGGTCGTCGAGAACGCCGCGGGAGAGGTCGAGGCGCTGCTCGCGGGCGTGGCGTCCGTGCTGGGCGTGGGGGTCGCTCTGCCCGGGCCTCTCGATCACACGCGGGGGGTGTTGCACCGGGTCACCGGGTTTCCGGAGTGGGACGGGTTTCCGCTGCGGGATGCCCTGGCGGGGCGGCTCGGGGTGCCGGTGGTCGTCGACAAGGACACCAATGCGGCGGCGCTGGGTCTTGCGGTGGGGGCCGGCCAGGGGGAGTCCGGCAACGGCTCGGGATCCTTCGTGTATCTGCATCTCGGTACGGGGCTGGGGGCCGGCCTCGTGATCGGCGGGGCCGTGCATCGGGGAGCCCGTACGGGAGCGGGGGAGTTCGGGCATCAGGTCATCCAGCTCGACGGGCCGTTGTGCGGGTGCGGCAACCGGGGGTGCGTCGAGGTGCTGTGCCTGGCCGCGGTCGCGCGGGGCGCGGTGGACGAGGCCGCGCGGGTGCTGGGGGTGGGGGCGGCGAATCTGGTGGGGCTGCTGGACATCGATCTGGTGCTGCTGGGCGGGCGCACGGTGGCCGCGCATCAGGAGGACTTCGTACGGGGGGTCGGTGCGGTGCTGGATGAGCGGGCTCGGCGTGAGGGTGTGGAGGCGGGGGTTCCTGTGCGGGTTGCTCCGGGTGGGGAGCGTGGGGTTGCGGAGGGGGCTGCGCAGTTGTTGTTGGGGCCGTTGTTCGGGTGGGGGGAGGGGTGAGGACGTCCGGCGGCGACGCTTTCCGTCGGCATCCCGGCGAGCGGTTCGGCCCGGCAGAGCTGAAGCAGTTGGCCGAGTCACGCCCGGAGGAGCTGTACGCGGCGGCGGAGCAACTGTGCCGCCGAGTGGCTGGTGAGGAACTCGACGGATCCTCGGCGGCGCGGACCGTTGGACGGATTGCCGAGGCTCTCGCCGACACGCGCTCCCCGGACTGCGTGAGGTTCGCCGTGGACATCGTCGGTCGGCTGTTGCCGCTCGGGCCCGCGCACAGGCTGGAAGGCGACCGGCTGCGGCGCTCGGTGGCCGCGAAGCTGGTCAACGTCCAGCAACTGAGAGACCTTGAGCCTCTGTTCGGCGAGCTGCCGAACGGAGTTCAGGACCCGGCGGTGGAGGTACGGGCCTGCGTTCTCGGTGAGCTTGCCCTGATCGGCACGGGACGCGGCCGGCCCGTCCTGGACGCGTACGCGGAGAGGCTGCGCGAGCTGGGGCACCCGCTGGCCCGGCTGCCCAGGACGCGGCTGGACATCGAGCACCGGTTCGGGGTCCGTGTCCGGGGCCTCGGGTCCATCAAGACCCCGGACCAGCTCCGGTCGCGTTTTCCGGAGATTCCGCCGACCGACAGCGGTGCGGCAGCCGGGTGTACGGCCGGCGAGACACCCGACAGCCGCCGCGCGCGGGTGGCCGCCGAACCCTTCACCGTCAGCGGATGGGCGCGCGAGCCCGAGGCGCGGTTCTTCATGCTGCCGAGCCCGCTCGCCCCGGACGACTTCAACATCTCACTCATCAAAGAACTGTCCCTGGACTGCCTGGCGGGCGAAGGCACGCGCCGGGGTGGCGCCGTCACCTGCCGGACGACGCCCGATGACGTGGTGAACGAGCTGTTCGCGGCGGCGTACAACGGCGGAGTGAGCGGCCGGGCGCAGGGCGGCGCGTACGCCCGGCTCTATGCCTGGAACAGTCTGTACGCGCTGATGGGACTGCCCGCCGACATCCCGTTCCTGGGTGCGGTCCGGCGCGCCGCCGACCACCGGTGGCTGCGCTTCATGGCGTTCACGGACTGGTTCCACCACGACACGTCGGACGTGGCTTTCGCCGTACTCGATCCCACCCGTACTCGGGTCGCGGTGCTCGCGGCGACCGACGGGGGCACCGAATGAGCAGCGCAGACCTCAGGCGCCGGACGGGCTAAATCGTTTCCGCTGATCGAGGGGATCCGCACGGCCGATCATGCCCGCACCGGGCGCGGCGCCCCGGTGCCGTCGCTCGCGTGTGGCAAGGTCACGGGCCGCTGCCCGGTACCGCTTACGCTCCCGATCGGCAAAGGCTCCTCATGCGAACGCGAACGCGAATGCGATTGAGACTGCGCACGTTCCTGCCCCTCTCCGCTACAGCTGCGGCCGCCGCCCTTCCTCTCGTGCTCGCCGCGCCCGGCACGGCCCTGGCGAACCCACGCCCCACCTGCGCCGCGCCCGACACCCGGACCTTTCCGGTGAAGACCCGGATCCACGGGGGTCCCGCCAGTTACGACGTCGGGGGCGACTTCCGGACCTGGTACATCGACCTCACCAACACCACCGCGCACACCTGCGGCGACATCCACCCGATCGTCGTCCTCGTGGATGAGAAGCGGGCTTTGCGGCCCGAACAGGCTCGGTTGGAGTTCTACGAGGGTGCGGAGAAGGGCGAGGGCCGGGATCCGCATCCGGTCGAGTTCGAGAAGAGTGACGAGGACGAGAACGTCGGGGCGTTCGACGACGGGTTTCCGGGGTTCACGGTCGGGCCCGGGCGGACGCTCACCGTGAAGGTGCGTCTGTCCGTCACCTCCGACGCGGCCGTCCCGAACGACGTCGTCGCGAACGCGGCCGTCGTGCAGCGGCACGACGACGACGGGGACTGGGTGGGGGAGTCGAACGACTACCGGTTCAGGATCGAGGACGAGGGTGAGGGAGAGGGCGTGGAGGAAGAGGACTCGGGTGGTGACAGCGAACTCGGGACCTGGGCCGGGAGCGGTAGCGGCGACGGCGGCGTCGTACGCGAAGAGGGGGCGGCGTCGGGTGCGGACGAGCTGGCCAGTACCGGTCCGCGTGCGCAGCACGGGTTCGGTGTGACCGTGGGCCTCGGGTTGTTCGCTGCGGGGGCCGTACTCCTCGCCGTATCCCGGTGGGTGCGGCTGCGTTGGTGACCTCCGTGGGCTGCCGCTCGGCTTCGTCCGGAACACCGGCCTGTCCGGCGATCCGCGCGACGCCCGCGTCCGTGCTCGCCGCGTGCTGGTGGCAATCGCGATCCTGATCGCCATGGCCGATACCTGGAGCCCCTCGCGGCGGGAACCGTTCCTAAGTTGATTGGCCGGTGTTGGCCATATCGGGCATCCCGAACAGCGTGAGTTGCTGGTCCGGAATGCTGGGCCCCCGAACGGTGGTGGGGCCGTGGGGCGGGTGCTTCCGGGTGGGCGCGCTCGCGTCTGACGCACCACGGGTGTGGTGCTGCGTGTCGTCCTGCCTGGAGCTGTCCGCTCCGTCCGGTCTGGGATGCGGTGACTCGGCGGTGTGGGGACGGCTGGCCCGGTGCGATCCTCCGGTCGCACGGCCCTCACCTCGGCACGCCGTGGGGCGTGGGTGGTGGGGGTTTGGCGGGGTCCGTCTTTCCTGCGCCGGGCCGTGCAGCCCAGACCGCGTCTGCCGATGACCACCGCGGCGGCATGATGCCCCGTGACGGTGGTCGTGCCGGGAGAAGTCTGTTGTTTCAGGGGGTTCAGCCAGTGCTGGGCGCCCCACTTGCTGGTGTACGCCGGGTCCACCGCGATCACCGAAAGCCCGGCATGATGTGCCATCCCGGCGAGTCGGCCGCGGAACTTCGCGGTCGGAATCCCGGCCACCATGCGGCGGAAGGTCTTCCCGCGCCTGCCCCGGCCCAGCTTCTCCCTACCGGTGGGGCGGGCGTCGGTGAAGTCCAGATCCTCGATCACCAGCGCCGCACAGTCGTGGAGTTGGGCGAGGCGGATGAGCTGGGAGACGGCCTCACGCAGCCGGGCATCCCGGGCCGTGGCAGGAAGGCCCGCCAGTTCCAGAGGCAGGGTGCGGGGCGCGCCGACGGGGTTGCCGTGTGGGTCGAGGATCCAGGCGGCGAGGTGGTCGGCGTTGACGTCCACCGCCAGCACCCGGTGCTCGCGCAGCACATCCAAGGTGGGGGCGGGAGTCGGCTGGCCCTTCTGCACGGTGGACCAGGAGGCGTCGAGATACCAGCGCCCACGTCCGGGGTCGTAGGTGATGTCGTAGCGCACCGGCGCACCGGCGCACCCGCGCTGATCCGGTCGGCCCACTGCTCACCGCGGTGAGGGAACGAGGCCGCCGCGTTCAGGAGATACCGGCCGCGCGGGGCGTTCGCGTACTGCTGGCGCAGGGGTTCGGGCAGGACGAGGGCGATGGCGCCGTCGATGGGGTTGATGCTGATGGTGTAGTTCCCGAACGGCGCCCGCCGACCACTCCTCACCCCATTCACCCAACTCTGCCTGCCAGGCAGCCTCGGTCAGCGGCTTCGGCCCGGGCGCGGCGTCGTACAGGTGGTGGCGGGAGTTCAACAACCTGCGCCCGCCCCGGGCGACCCGCACCCGGCCGGAATCCCGCTCCCGCACCGCCTGCCGCAGATCACCTTTCAGGATCTGCAGGCGCTGCTGCTTGGCCCGCCGCTCCCCATGGTCGGCATACCCGCGCACTGTCCTCCGCCCGCGGCGCATGGTGCTGCCGGGCGGGACGGCGAGGCGGGCCTCGATCGCACGGATGGCCTGTCGCAGGGAGCCGATCCGGGCGTTCAACGCCCGCCTGCCCAGCTGGTACTGATCCTCGGAGGTGCGGGTGATTGCCCCCGCCCACCGCGACGACGACTGCACGGTCAGCGCCTTCTTACGCTCAGCCCGCCGGTTCTGCGCGGCCGGAACGTTCCCCATCCGCACCCGCGCGGCCAGGTCCGCCCCGGCCAGCGAACCCAGATGGTCCCCGACTGCCCGCAGCACCACGGCGTCCGTCGGCGAGAGGTGTAGCCGGGTCCGGATCCGGCACCCGGACGGCGACGCGACCACGAACGGGGCCACCAGTGCACGGTAAGGGCGCAGCTCCCGCCCCTTCCCACCCCGCACCTGTTTCCCCACGCCACACCCCCCGCCCTCACCTGTGATGATCTCGACGAGCCGAAACTAACGCCGCCTCTCGCCAACGCGGGGCACATGTCAGCGATTGGCAAACAGGTGATCCACTCCGCACGGGAATGACCGAAGACGATCACCGGCCAGGCCGTAATCCACCGACGGCGCCCCATGACCGAAATGGCCAACCCTGACCGACCAATCCAGGAACTGCTCCCAACCCGAACGACTGGGCCCCCGGCGCCCCGTCCGCTCCGGCATCCCGGAGCGCGGCCGCATCCCGAAGTGCTACGCGGTGAGGCGCATATCGCCCTGCTCATCGAGGAGTTAGGTGAGGGCGGCCCGCTGCCGCCCGAGCGTGACCCCGCGGAGAAGTAAGAAGTCGCGCGGGAGGCTGTGCGGCAGGCGCTGCGGGAGCTGCTCCCTGAGGGGAAGCTGCGGCGGCAGGGGCGCGGCATAGCCGTGGCGGGGCCGAAGTTGGAACAGCCGCTCTCGCTCGCCGGCTACACCGAGGGCGTACGGCGGCAGGGGTGCACCCCTGCCGTACGCTCACCGCGAAGGCGCAGCAGCAGGTCAGCGAGATCGGCGGCGGCTTCTCCGCGCGCACGGACATCAAGGCCACCGACGCGAACGCCATCGCCCTCACCAAGCTGATGGACGGCGTGCAGATCTTCGAACCGGACTGGTCCGACATCGACAAGAACCTCACGTCGTACGTCGAGGACTGGAAGACCGCGACCGGCAGCTGATCGAGGACGATCGCTACCCTGGGGCTACGCAGCACCGCGCACGTCAAGCCACCGCGCACGTCAAGCACAGCGCAAGCGCACAAGCACGCGCACGTCACACGCGCACGTCAGGAGACCGGCACATGTCAGAGCGCAAGCCCATCGAATCGTGGCTCACCGACATGGACGGTGTCCTCATCCACGAGGGTGTGCCGATCCCCGGCGCCGACGCCTTCATCAAGAAGCTGCGGGAGTCCGGGAAGCCTTTCCTGGTGCTCACCAACAACTCGATCTACACGGCCCGTGACCTGCACGCCAGGCTCCAGCGCATGGGCCTGGACGTGCCGGTCGAGAACATCTGGACCTCCGCGCTTGCCGCCGCCAGGTTCCTGGAGGACCAGCGGCCCGGCGGAACGGCGTACGTCATCGGCGAGGCGGGCCTGACCACGGCGCTGCACGACATCGGGTATGTGCTGACGGACCACGAGCCCGATTATGTTGTTTTGGGTGAAACGCGAACTTACTCCTTCGAGGCCATGACCAAGGCGGTCCGGCTGATCAAGGGCGGCGCCCGTTTCATCGCCACCAACCCCGACGAGACCGGCCCGTCCGCGGAGGGCCCGCTGCCCGCCACCGGCGCGGTCGCCGCGCTGATCACCAAGGCGACCGGCAAGCAGCCGTACTTCGCGGGCAAGCCGAACCCGCTGATGATGCGGACGGGCCTGAACGCGATCGGGGCGCACTCCGAGACCAGTGCGATGATCGGCGACCGGATGGACACGGACGTCCTGGCCGGGCTCGAGGCCGGCATGGAGACGTTCCTGGTGCTCACGGGCCTGACCACGCCCGCCGAGATCGAGCAGTACCCGTACCGCCCCTCGAAGATCGTGAACTCGATCGCGGACCTGGTCGACCGCATCTGAGCCCGGGCCGCACCCGCCCGATCTAAACCATTCAGGACCCGTACGGAGCAGTCGTGACCCTCTGGAGATGCGCCCCGGTGCCCCGAGGAGGAGTCTCCAGGTATCTGGAGGTTCACGATGCGCTCACTGCGAATCACTCTCTGTGCCGGGGCGGCGGTGGCGGCGGCCGTATTCGCTCCCGCCGCCCACGCGGATGATGCGGCCGGCGCGGGCGTCCGGGTGACGCCCGCCTCCCCGGCCCCCGGCAGCGACATCCAGCTGCGGGCGACGGGGTGCGCGGGGCGGACCGGCACCGCGAAATCGGCCGCGTTCGTCGCGGACGCGCAGCTCACGGGCAAGGACGGCGCGCTCGTCGGCGACACCCGCGTGCCCACCTCGCTCAAGCCCGGCACCTACGACATCAAGGTCAGCTGCGACGGCTACGACGACAAGGTCAAGGGCACGGTCACCGTCGCGGCCGGCGGCGGCCCCAGCCCCTCCGCCCCCGCCTCGCCGGTCGCCCCCGTGCACGCGGGCGGCGGCGGCACCGCGCACCTCGCCATGGTGGACGCCCGCGAGACCGGTCCCGGCACCCGGCAGGCGGTGATCGGCCTCGTCCTCGCGAGCGTCGCGGCGGTGGCCGTGGCGGTCCGCAGCGCCCGCCGGAGCCGCCTCGGCGACGCCCGCGACTGACATGTCCGACCAGGAGCGCTCCTCCGCTGCCGGGCGCCTGCTCACGGGTGTCGCCTGGGCGGTACTGCTGCTCGGGCTGTGGCTGTGGGGCCGCGAGGTGACGGACGTACGGCCGGGGATATCGGCGCCGACCACCGGGGACATGGCGGCGGTCGGAAGGCCGCCCGAGGTGCAACTGCCGCCCGCACGGCGGCCGTTGGGGGACGCGAAACCGCAGCGGGTCGACATACCCTCGATGGGGGTGCAGGCGCCCGTCGTGGCCCGCGGGCTCGATCCGCAGGGCGCGATCGATCCGCCGCCCTTCGACCAGCCGGGTGTGGTCGGCTGGTACGGCGCCGGTGCGAAACCGGGGGCGGCCGGGACCGCGCTCCTCGTGGGGCACGTCGACACCGAGACCCGGCCCGCGGTCTTCTACAAGCTCAGCGCGGTACGGCCCGGCGAGACCGTCCGGGTGATCCGCGACGACGGAACGGTCGCCGAGTTCACCGTGGACGACGTACGGGTCCTCTCCCGCGACCACTTCGACGCCCAACAGGCCTACGGGACAAGGGAGTCGGGCCGCGCCGAGCTGCGGCTCATCACCTGCGGCGGCACCTTCGACGCGACGAGCCGCACCTATACGGCGAACGTGATCGTGTCGGCGTACCTCACCGGAAGCGGACTCTGAACCCATGAGGGTCACCCAGCCCGCCAAGTCACCTGGCCCGGTCGACGACCGCTCCCCCGGAGTCGCCGACCGGGCTGGTCCTCGACCGCGCGCGCACGGGCTGCGGGAGTAACCCGGCGTCCGGCACGGGAGGTACTGGGACCAATCCGCGATTATCGCGGTCCGGCCAACTGGCCGGGGGCTGGGGCCGTTTGAGGCAACTGTAGAACGGATCAGCGTTCCGGCCTAGGGGCTGTTTGACGCCAGGTCGACAACCGGTCTCTCTGTGTAATCCGCGCAGGTGGACCGCGCCTTATCGAGGCGTTCCCGGGCCCCCGCCCAGCTCGTCGGGGTCCACCGACCCGTCGATCACTCCCGTCGCGACCTCGTCGAGCGGCAGCCGGTGCCGGCGCGCGTACCGGCGCAGCGTGAGGAACGCCTGATCGACCCCGGTGCTCCAGCGCTCGGCGAGCATGCCCTTCGCCTGCTCGATGCGTACGCGACTGGACAGGGCCCCCTGCAACTGCCCCGCCAGGGTGCGGTACTGGTCGTACACCCGGTGGTTCTGCAGTCCGACGGCCGCCGCGTCGGCGAGGACCTGGGCCAGCCGCACACCCCAGTCGTTCTCGGGAGGGTCGGTGTGCTCGGGCAGGGTGGGCACGAAGACGTTGAGCGCGCCGAGCAGGGTCTCCCGGCGGCGCAGCGGGACCGCGAAGGTCGCGGCGATGTCGTGGCGCAGCGCCCGTTCCGTGAAGTCGGGCCAGCGGGAGGCGGCATGGGCGACGCTGATCGCGACGGGCGGGACCGGCCGGCCCGTGCCGTAGCTGTCCAGGCAGGGCCCGCCGTGGCGCTGGACGGCCATCAGGTCGAGCGCGACCTCCTGCCGGCGGCTGCTCACCGCGAGGGACACCGCCTGGCCGCCGTCGATCAGCATGACCCCGGCGGCCCGCGCGCCCAGGAGCTCCACGACGTGGTCGGACAGGCGCTGCAGATAGTGCTCGGCGTCGAAGCTGTCGGACAGCGTGTCCGAGGCTTCGAGGAGGGCTGATGCCAGCAGCGTTTCCCGGGTACTCAGGTGCATGTGCCCTACCCCGATTCGATTGTCCAGCGCCTCACCGCTCAGCCCGCACCTACCCGGCGGCCCGGGGCTGTAACAGCTCTCCACCAAGGGGTGGGTGATCTCGTGGGCGGCGCGGGACGTATGTCAGGATTGACCCTTCGGACGAGTACACCCAAGGGGGAGTTGGATGTACGGCAGCAGGCAGGCGGTGGCAGTGGCGGGGGCGGCACTGCTGCTCGCGGGGTGTTTCTCCTCGGGGGGCGACGGCGACGAGGACAACGGCTCCGGTGCCAAGGTCACACAACAGCCCAAGAACTCGGACCCGTTCTGGGTCAACCCGGACGGGAACGCGGCAGCGCAGGTCGCCGCGTACACGAAGGCAGGCAAGGACGACGACGCCGAGCAGATCCGCAAGATCGCCCAGCAGCCGACCGGTGAGTGGATCGGCCCGGAGAACCCGGAGCAGGAGGCGCGCGGCTTCACCGAGGCCGCCGAGAAGGCCGACCGGGACGCGATCCTGGTCCTCTACAACATCCCGCACCGCGACTGCGGCCAGTTCTCACAGGGCGGCGCCGCCGACGGCAACGCCTACCGGACCTGGATCGACGGGGTCGCCAAGGGCATCGAGGACCGGCCCGCCACGGTGATCCTGGAGCCGGACGCCGTCCTGCACCTGGTCAACCAGTGCACCCCGGAGGAGTTCCACGAGGAGCGCTACGACCTCCTCAAGGGGGCCATCAGCACGCTCAAGGCCCTGAAGAACACGAAGGTGTACGTGGACGCGGGCAACGCGGGCTGGGGCCACCCGGACCAGATCTTCGAGCCGCTCCAGTGGGCGGGCATCGACGCGGCCGACGGCTTCGCCGTCAACGTCTCGAACTTCTACACGACCGCGGACTCCATCGCGTACGGCAAACAGCTCTCGGAGAAGGTCGGCGGCAAGCCCTTCGTCATCGACACCAGCCGCAACGGCAACGGCCCGTACACGCAGGGCGAGGCCGACGAGAACTGGTGCAACCCGCCGGGCCGCGCGCTGGGCGAGACCCCGACGACCAAGACCGCGGATCCGCTCGTCGACGCGTATCTGTGGGTCAAGAGGCCGGGGGAGTCGGACGGCGAGTGCAAGGGCGGGCCCAAAGCCGGTGAGTGGTGGGCGGATTACGCCCTGAAGCTCGCCGAGGCCTCCAAGTAGTTCGTACGCGACTGGGGGCGCCCTTCGAGGAGAAGGGCGCCCCCAGTCACGTAACTCCCGGGGAATCAGGGCACCTTGACCCACTGCGCCTTGCTGGGCGTCCCCTGATCATCCGTCACGAACAGCATGTACCAGCCGGATTCGACCAGGTTCCGGTTCTTCGGCACCGTCACCGTGATGCCGTCCTTCGTCTTCTTCAGGTCAAGCGCGATGGACCGCTGGTCGGTGTCGGTGACATGGGTGGACGCGCTCGGCCGGATCAGCCGGGCCGTCTTGATGGACGAGGCGTGCTGTGTCTTGAAGGTTCCGGAGGCGCCGCGGGCGATCGTCTCCGGGCCGTCGGAGAGCGTGGGCTGCGAGCCGTGGAACAGGTACGGCGGCGTGTAGATCTCGATGCGCTGCTCGAACACGCCGGGCTTGGTGTTGGCCTTGTCGGAGTAGAGCGAGTCGGAGCCGAAGAACATCACGCGGCCGTCGGGCAGCAGCAGCGAGCCCGAGTGGTAGTTGCGGCCCACCAGCGGGTCGGCGACCTGGTTCAGGTCGCCCGACTTCGCGTCGTAGATCCGCGCCTCGAGGATGTTGGAGTCGCCGCGTCCCCGGTAGTCCTCCGAGCCGCCCGAGATCAGCACGGTGTCGTCGGGGAGGATCGAAGACTGCGGGTAGCGGGTGCCCTTCTCCAGTGACGGCCCGTCCACGAACTTCGGGTCGTCCGCCAGGAGGTCGATGATCCGGGTCTTCTCGCTGGACTTGTTGGACTCGCCGACCCCGCCGCCGCCGATGACCATGTACTTCTCGTCCTGCGCGGGCGGCAGCAGCACCGTCCCCGAGGTCTCCAGGAGCTTCGGGTCGCTCATCCCGGTCAGCTTGGTGAACTTGTTGGTCTCCAGGTCCCAGATGCCGGGGTCGCGGCCGACGTCGTCGGGGCCGTAGCCCGCGTTCGAGCCGGAGTAGAACAGCTCGCCGTTCTGCATCAGGGAGATCGCCGGATAGGTCGGGAACTGGCGGATGCCCTCGGTGTACGTCCACTTCTTGGTCTTCGGGTCGAAGACCTCGTTCTTGCCCGGGACGAGCTGACCGATCTCGTCCAGACCCGAGAGGCTGAGGACCTTGCCGTCCGACAGGGTGGTCAGCGTCGGGTACCAGCGGGCCTCGTTCATCGGGTCGACCTTGATGTACTTCTCGGCGACCGGGTCGAATTCGAAGGCGTCCCTGATCCCCTGGAAGTCCTTCTTGTCCAGGGCGAGCTTCTCCGCTATGCCGTACGTGTTGCGGGCGTCGGTGCCGGTGAGGCCCTGGACGCGGTAGTTGTCCTGGGTGCCCGTCTCGTACTCGGTGCCGCTCTTCTGCGCCTCGACGTAGATCCGGCCGAGGCCGGGGTCGTTGCGCAGGAACTCGCCGGTGTCCGGGTCGAAGACCTTCTTGGCGCGCGGGACGAGCACCGGGTCCTTCGACACGAAGGTCTTGCCGTTCTCCTTGCCCGTGAACTTGGTGCCCGCGGGCAGGGTGATCGGCTCGTCCGGGTTCTCGTTGTGCACCACCATCAGGCCGCCGGCCTTGGTGACGTCGCCTTCGAGCTTCTCGTAGCGCTTGGTGCCGCCGGCGATCAGCAGATTGCCGTTGGCGAGCTGGGTGTGGCCCGTGCAGAACAGGTCTTTCGGCGTCGGGATCTTCTTGATGGTGCCCTTGACCGGGTCCCAGATCCGGGTGTCGAACTTCTTCGCGTCGAAGTTGTCCGCGTCGTTGCCCGAGCCCGCGATCAGCAGGATCTTGCCGGTGTGCAGCAGGGCAGCGTGGATGGTGTTCTGCCGGAACTCCTCGGGGAAGTCGACGACGTCCCAGTGTCCGTTCTCGGCCTTGTACTCCGGCTTGTTGATCTTGTACTCGTGATATTTCTCCGTCCCGAAGCGATACAGCCACGGGCCGTTCATCCCGGCCAGCGCGAGAACCACCGCCGTGCCTATCGCGAGACGACGGACACGGCGGCGGCTGGCACCGTCTTTCATTTCTTACGTCCCCCAAGGGAAATCTGCATGGTCTGGTCATTGCCACTGTTGGCTGCGGCCCAATGGGGCTTGTGCTGCGGGGCGTGCGGGGAGTGCTGCTCCTGCTGGGGCACCGAGGCCTGCGCCGGCAGCGGGACCGGTTCGGCGGCCTCCGCCGCGTGCTTGGGCTTCTTCCTGTCCTGCCGCATCGTCCAGCGCCAGGCGAAGATCGGCGAGGCCGTGATCAGCAGGGCGAAGGTGGCCCAGATGATCATCGCGGGGTGGGAGTGCCCGAGCGTGAAACCGGCGGCGATCGAACCGGCGAACACCAGGATGAAGAAGAGGTGGATCCGGAAGGTCCCGAACAGCGTGTCGGGGCTCGCCGAATCGCCCTTGGGCGTCACCACGAACTTGCTCTTGCGGCGCAGTGCGGCGTCCATGAGCGAGCGGGCGTATATCGGCGCCGAGAGGGCCGACATCATCATGCCCGCCACGCCGCCGCTGCCCTCGGGCTCGTGCGGCGAGACGTTGTGGCGGCGGTTCCAGATGTAGAGGCCGATCTGCAGCGCGGACGCGTTGCCGTAGAGCATCAGCCAGACCGTCGGGTCGATGTTCACACCCGAGGCGCCCAGACCCAGGAACAGGGCGCAACTCAGCGCCGCGAGGATCCAGTTGAGGGCCGACATCGGATAGAAGATGATCATCATCGTGTAGTTGAAGAGCTTGCTCGGCGGCAGCGAGTAGAAGCCCTTCCAGTACTGCTTGAGGATCGTCTCGTACGTGCCCCGCGACCAGCGCAGCTGCTGGGTGAAGAAGTCCGTCCAGGCGTTGGGGCCCTCGCCGACCGCGAGCACGTCGGGCGTGTAGACCGAGCGCCACTTCCTGCCGGTGACCGGGTTCTTGGCGCGGTGGATCTCGAAGCCGGTCGCCATGTCCTCGGTGATCGAGTCGTACAGACCGCCGATCTGCTTCAGCGCCTTGATGCGTACGGCGTTGGAGGTGCCCACGAACATCGGGGAGCCGTAGGCGTTCCCGGCGCGCTGGATCAGGGCGTGGAAGAGGAACTGCTGGGACTCGGCGGCCTTCGTGATGACGTTGTCGTAGTTCCCGTACACCTGCGGGCCGATGACGAAGCCGACGTCCGGGTCGCGGAAGAAGCCGAGCATCCGTTCCAGGTAGTTGGGCAGCGGCACGTGGTCGGTGTCGACCGAGGCGAAGTAGTCGTAGTCGCCGCCGTGCGCGTCCAGCCACGCGTTGTAGTTGCCGTGCTTGGTCTTGGCGCGGTGCGGGCCCTTGGGCATGTTCCACTTCGCGATGCCCTTGCGGGAGAAGTGGTGCACGCCCAGGCGCGCGCAGACCTCCTTCACCTCCGGGTCGTCGCCCTCGTCCAGGAGCCAGATGTGCAGAAGACCCCGGTGGCGGATCTTGACGGCCGCCTCCAGGGTCTTGGTGACCATGGCGAGGGGCTCCTTGCCGGGCACGAAGGAGGTCATGAAGGCGACTTTCGTGCCGGTCTCGGGCACCACCGGGATGGGGTCGCGGGCGACCAGGGTGGCGTGCGCGTTCGACAGCACGTTCAGGCAGCGGAAGAGCTCGATCAGGCCGATCGAGACCAGCATGACGATGTCGAGGGCCGGCAGGAAGTCGTACGCGGGATAGTCGCGTTCCGTCCAGTGCTCGGGCTGGAGCAGCCAGCCGAGCAGGACCAGCGAGAGCAGCGGCGCGGCACCCAGCATGAGCGCGGCCCGTAGGCGGTGCGGCTCCTGCGACAGGAGCGAGCGGTACTGCACCTTGTACGGCTTGTTCGGGTCGGGCTGGGTGAGGGGTCCGGCGAGCCGGCTGTAGTGCTCGTAGTCGTATCTCGGAAGCGTTTTCTTGATCCTGCGGAATCCGCCCGTCCGGTGCGATGGCACCCTGAGCTGTGTCGTCTCTGACGGGTCGAAGTCCTGCCGGGCGCCCGTCGGCGTCGACGTCATGAGTCATCCCCCCGCACGCGGATGTCCGCGTGTTCGTCGGTTCAGTCGTCCGCTCGGGTCCCCCTAGACCGTCACGGACGCATCACTGGCAGGCCAGCGTCACCACATCATCTCCATGAGACAGACATGGAACGACGACCTTCCGGTTGCATGATGCCCCCCTCGGCATCTGTTCATGAACTGGGGCCCCCATCCATCCCCGTCATTCACGCAACCGACCTTGCCCCCAACTGTCAGAAATCGACAGTCCCTTGAAGCCCAGGGTTCTACGCCTTACATCATGATCGCAAGATGCGAAACGCGGTGTTAACCGGTCATACGCGCTAATTGGGACGCGTGTACGACGAAGGGGTTGTAGTGGCATATGACGGAGGGCCCCTCGCTGCTGCGAGTGGCCCTCCGGTCGGTGCGCCGCCAGGGACTCGAACCCCGGACCCGCTGATTAAGAGTCAGCTGCTCTAACCAACTGAGCTAGCGGCGCGCGCTGACCCCGGGAACTCTACCCGACCGGGAGGGGTGCCCCGGACCCCGGCGGCCCCCTTGGCGCGGGCGCCCTGTACATCATTCGGACCGTCAACATGCGACACCGGATGACAGTTGAGAAACTGCGCCTGTGCAGAAGCGCGGAGATTTCGACCTGGAGTGTGAGGGGAATCGCATGAGGGCTCCGGTATTCGAGGAATTCGATGCCGCGAGCGACTGCGACTGCCCCGGATGCGTGCACTGGCGACGCGTCATGCCCTATTCCTCTTCCCCTCTCTCTTCCCCTCCCTCTTTCCTTTCCTCCCTTTCCGGTCCCGTGGGCCATACGGCGGCCCGCAGGGCTCTCGTCCTGGCCGCGGCGGCCGGCACCGTCCTCGGCGCGGGCCCGCCCATGACGGCGGTCGCGGCGGCCCACGGACCCGCCCGGCCCGGCATCCCCGCAGGTGACGAGCCCGAGACCCCGCAAGGCAGCAAGGCCCCGCTGCACGGCCCGGCGGGGGAACCGGCGGCCCACGGAAAGCCCGGCACCGTCTCCAAGGCACCCGCGACCACCCGGGCCGAGATCATCAACCGGGCCAAGACATGGATCGACGCGGAAGTGCCGTACAGCATGAGCGAGTACTGGTCGGACGGCTACCGGCAGGACTGCTCCGGCTTTGTCTCGATGGCCTGGAACCTGCCGGGCAACGAATGGACGGGCAGCCTCGACACGCTCGGCGTGCGCATTAAGCGTGAGCAGCTGCAGCCCGGCGACATTCTCCTCTTCCACAATCCGTCGAACCCCGAGAAAGGCTCGCACGTCGTCATTTTCGGCGGCTGGACGGACTACACGCACACCTATTACGTCGCGTACGAGGCGGCACCTCCGCACGCCCGGAGGCAGACCACTCCGTACCCGTACTGGAGCAACGAGGACCGCTATCTGGCCTACCGCTACAAGGGGCTGACGGAGAGCGCGAGCGGGGCGAAACCGGCGGCGCCGAAGCCGTCCGCGTCCAAGGCGCCCGCCCGCTACCCGGGGGCCGCCTACTTCAGGCCCGGAGCGAACAACAAGTACGTCACCCAGCTCGGCCGACTTCTTGTGGAGCGCGGCGCGGGCCGCTTCTACACCTCGGGTCCCGGCCCCCGCTGGTCGACCGCGGACCGGCGGGCCACCCAGGCGTTCCAGCGGGCGCAGGGCTGGACGGGAGCGGACGCCGACGGGGTGCCGGGACCGCTGACCTGGTCGTACCTGGTGGGCAAGAAGGGCAAGGACATTCCCCCGGAGGGCATCCCCCAGGAGGACGTCCCCCAGGAGGACGACACCTGGGAGGGCAACCCCGGGCCCACGGGGTCGCACAGCCAGGGACCGGCCGGGGCGCACGGGCCGGGTGCCTCCTCGCACGGGGTGCCCGGCTATCCGGGGCGCGGGATGTTCCGGCCGGGGGCGACCAACGCACACGTCAGCCGGCTGGGAAAGCAGCTGGTCAAGAAGGGGTTCGGCAAGTACTACAGCTCGGGTCCCGGGCCGAGTTGGGGCGAGGCGGACCGGCGCAACGTCGAGGCGTTCCAGCGGGCGCAGGGCTGGCGCGGCGGGGCGGCGGACGGCTACCCGGGGCCGGAGACCTGGCGGCGGCTCTTCTCCTGACGCACCGACGCACCGACGCCCTGACGAACCGACGTACTGACGCACCGGCTCAACCCTTGATCACACTTCCACGCGCGGAGGCATGGAGGCACGTATGAGTACGACGACTGCACACACCCCGGATTCCGAAGGGCCGTCCTCCCGGGCGCCCGGGCCGGAATCGCCACCGGAGGGCGGCGGCGCGTGGGAGGGTGGCGCGCGCTCCACCAGGCTCATCCACAACGAGGCGACCACCGAGATCCCCGTCCATCTGCTGTTCAGGGACGATCCCGAGCCGGTGTCCGTCCCGCTGGCCCCCGCCGTCGTGGGCCGGCGGCGCGGCACGGGCGAGCAGCCGCGCGTCCGGCGTCCCGCGCCCGGCAGGGCCGCCCCGCGCCCGGTGCCGGAGATCGACCCCGAGCTGGTGGAGCGCCCCGCACGGGTGCTGCCCGGAGCGGCGGGAGTGCTGGCCGGGGCCTGTGGGATGGCCGGATGTGTGCTCACCTCGTGGTGGGCGGGGGTCCTGCCGCCTCCGGTGACTCAGGCGCTCGGGCTGCCCGGACACGGCGGCGCCGGGCTCGGACCGGCGCAGTGGGCCGCGTACGCCGGGGCGGGCGCGCTGGGTCTGTTCGGCTTCGGCGGTCTGGCGCGGGGGCGGACCGGGCGGGCCTGGGTGCTCGGGCTGTTCGGCAGGTACCGCGGCACGGTCCGGCGCACCGGGCTCATGTGGGTTAACCCGCTGGTGCTGCGCCGCCGGGTCGACGTGCGCCTGCGGCACTGGCGCAGTGAGCCGATGTCCGCGGTCGACGCGAACGGGGTCGCGCTGCGGGTGGTGGTGCTCGTCGTCTGGCGGGTCAGGGACACCGCGCGCGCCACGCTCGGGGTGGACGACCACCAGACGTATCTGCGCGAGTGTGTGGAGGCGGCGCTCTCGCGGGTGCTCTCGCGGCTCCCGGCCGAACTGCCGCCCGCCGTCGTCAAGGACGCGACCCTGCGCAACACCGAGGCCGTCGGCGAGGCGCTGACCCGGCTGGTGGCCGCGGACACGGCGCCGGTCGGCCTGGAGGTCTTCTCCGCCCAGCCGACGAAGATCGAGTACGCGCCCGAGGTGGCCGCCGTGATGCAGCGCCGCCGGATCGCCGCGTTGGACGCCCAGCACCGCGACACCGTGCTCACCTCCGTCGTCGACTCGGTCGAGGACACGGTGACCCGGCTGACCATGCGGGGCCTGGTGGAGCTCGACGACTACGAACGCAAGGCGCTGGTGAAGGACTTGACGGTGGCGTTCTACACGGGACGGAGCGGGGAGTAGCCGAAGTCGTTGGTGCGGGACGGGCGGGAAGCGGGCGTCGGCCATTTCTGAAATTGGTCTGGACATGTTCAAGTCCTGGTAATAATCTGAGACTTGGTCTAGACCTGAAACATCTCGCGCTCAGCTCATGTGAACCTCCCCCACGTCCTCAGGAGCGGCAGGATGCGCATACGTGCGACCAGGAAAGCGAAGTGGTACGCGGGCATGGTCGGCCTCGCCACGACGGGAGCGCTCGTGCTCTCCAGCGGCGGTGCCAGCGGCCACGGCTACACCGATCTCCCCATCAGCCGGCAGAAGCTGTGTCAGAACGGCACGGTGACCAACTGCGGCAACATCCAGTGGGAGCCGCAGAGCGTGGAGGGCCCGAAGGGCTTCCCCGCGGCAGGTGCGGCCGACGGCCAGATCTGCTCGGCGAACCACACCGAATTCGGTCAGCTCAACAGCCCGACGACACCGTCGGGCGGCGCCTGGCCGACGACCAGGGTCACCGGCGGGGCCAGCTACAACTTCCGCTGGCAGTTCACCGCCTCGCACGCCACGACCGACTTCAAGTACTACCTCACCAAGCAGGGCTGGAATCAGAACCACGCGCTCGCGCGCTCGGACCTGAACACCACGCCGTTCCTCACCGTCCCCTACAACAACGCGCGCCCGCCGTCCACGATCTCGCACAGTGGCACGATCCCCACGGGCCGGACCGGGCACCACGTCATCGTCGCGGTGTGGACGATCGCCGACACGGCGAACGCGTTCTACGCCTGCTCGGACGTCACGTTCTAGAGCGTCACGTTCCAGTGCGACCTGAAGGGGTCTTGTTTTCTGAGGCTCCCTTGAGCTGCACCTCCATCCCCAGCGGGTAGGTTCCCCGCACGCCGACAAGACCAGGTCGGCGTGCGGGGAACTGCACCGAACAACGGGGATTCGCTATGGACGTGTTCTTCTACGCCGTGCCGGGGTTGATCATCGCCACGGCCGCGTTCGCGGCGGTCAAGATCATCCGCCGCTCGCTGGAGCTGCGCAGCGCCTGGAACAGCGGGCTGACCGCCGAGGCGCGCTGTCTGCGCTCGTACACGACGACCAGCGGCGGCGGTGGCGACAGCTCCGTGTCCACGACGCTGCACCATGTCTACGAGTTCCGGACGCGCGAGGGCCGGGCGGTCCGCTTCGACGAAAGCAACGGTCCCTCGACGGTCGTCGAAGGCGACATCGTCACCGTCCACTACACCGCCGGGCGGCCCGAGAAGGCCACCGCCCACGCGCCGAGCCCGGTCAAGGCCGCCGCGGGCACGATCGGCATCCTGATCTTCCTCGGGGTCGTCGTCGCCTTCTCCGTCGCCTTCATGGTCACGTATCACGAGATGACCTCGTGGTTCGACATGCCCTTCGGGGGGCCGGACGTGACCTACGTGGAGCCGGACGTGCCCTACGAGGGGCCGTAGGTCTCGCGACCCTCCCCATCTGACGATTCGTCAATTATGGTGCGCCCCCATGGGATCCATGAGGCGTACCGTCGCGGAGCTCGTGCAGGAACGGTGGAACGACCACCGGCCGGGGCTGTGGTTCGAGGGGCGGGTCCTGAGCCACCACCGGGTGGCGGCGGGCGCGGCGGCCCGGGCGGCGCTGCTCGCCGACCTGCTGCCGCCGCGTGCCGAGCCGCCGCACCTCGGTGTGCTGCTCGACAACACCCCCGAGTACCCGATGTGGTTGAGCGCGGCCGCCCTCGCGGGTGCCGCCGTCGCGGGCATCAACCCGACCCGGCGCGGCCCCGAACTGGCCCGCGACATCCTGCACACCGAATGCCGCGTCCTGATCACCGAACAGGCCCACCTGCCGCTCCTCGACGGCCTCGAACTCCCGGGCGTACGCGTCCTGGTGACCGACACGGACGCATACGCCGACCTCCTCGCGCCGTACGAGGGCACGAAGCCCGACGCGTCCTCGGCGTCCCCCGACGACCGCCTCCTCCTCTACTTCACCTCCGGCTCGACCGGCGCCCCCAAGGCCGCGATCTGCACGCAGGGCAGGCTCGCCGCCGCGGGGCAGTCGCTCGTCGACCACTTCGGGGTGCGGCGGGAGGACACGCACTACATCTGCATGCCGATGTTCCACGGCAACGCGGTGATCGCCGACTGGGCACCCGCGCTGGCGGCGGGCGCGGGCGTGGCGCTGCGGCGGCGCTTCTCGGCCTCCGGGTTCCTCGCGGACGTACGGGCCTGCCGGGCGACGTACTTCACCTACGTGGGGCGCGCCGTCCAGTACATCCTGGCGACCCCGGCCCGCCCCGACGACCGAGACAACCCACTGCGCATGGGCTTCGGGACGGAGGCCGGCGCGGTCGACGCGGCCGCCTTCGAACGGCGCTTCGGGGTGCGCCTCGTCGAGGGGTACGGCTCCTCGGAGGGCGGCGCGGCCATCCAGCGGACCTCCGGCACCCCGGCCGGGGCGATCGGACGGGCGGCACCCGGCGACGACCTCGCCGTGGTCGACCCCGGCACGCGGCGCGAATGCCCGGCCGCCGTCTTCGCCGGGGACGGGCGGCTGCTCAACGGGGCCGAGGCGATAGGGGAGTTGGTGAACCGGGGGCCCAACCCCTTCGAGGGCTACTGGCGCAACCCGGCCGCGGACGCCGACCGCAGGCGCGAGGGCTGGTACTGGACCGGCGACCTCTTCTACCGGGACGCCGACGGCTACCTGTACTTCGCCGGCCGCACCGACGACCGGCTGCGCGTCGACAGCGAGAACCTCGCCGCCGCCGTGATCGAGAACATCCTCGCCCGGTACGAGGGCGCTGCCGCAGTGGCGGTGTACGCCGTGCCGGACGCGGTCGCGGGCGACCAGATCATGGCGGCCGTCGCGCTGCGCTCCGCCACCTCCTTCGATCCGCTCGACTTCGGCGAATTCCTGCTGTCCCAGCCCGACTTGGGCACCAAGATGGCCCCCCGCTTCCTACGGATGGTCGACCGGATGCCCGTCACGGCGACGAACAAGATCCACCGGGTCGGGCTGCGCCGCGAGGGCTTCAGGTGCGCGGACCCGGTGTGGTGGCGGCCGCCGGGGGAGTCCGCGTACCGGAGGCTGGCGGAGACGGAGGTCGAGGAGTTGCTCGCGGAGTACCGGGCGCGGGGGCGCGAGGAGTTGCTGGGGAGGTAGGGCGGGCCCCGGCTTGACTGCGAGGGTGGCGGGCTCGGCCTGGCTGTGACGGTGGCGAGTCCGGCTCGGTGGTGGGGGGAGCGGGGCTTGACGCGGCGGTGACGGTGGTGAGTTCGGCTCGGTGGTGAGGGTGGCGGCTTCGGCACGCCCGGTGTCAGCCCGTCCGGCGTTTGAGGACGAGACCGGCCATCCCGAACCCCCACCCACCCGCGGGAGCTGCGCTCTCCAGCCCCGGGCCGGGGAAGGTCCTTTCAGCCCGTCCGGCGTTTGAGGACGAGCGCGTCAGCGCGATGCGGGGGTCTGGGGGCGGCAGCCCCAGGTACGGGACGGGTAGGGGCGGAGGGGGCGAAATCAGCCAAGGCCGGCCCCAGGGGACCGTACGCGTCAGGAGTGAGCCAGCCCACACCTGCCGTAGAGCGGGGGTGACGGTGGCGAGTTCGGCTCGGTGGTGAGGGTGGCGGGGCCTGACGCGGCGGTGAAAGTCGCGAGCCCGGCCCGGCGGTGGGGTTCGCGCCGCCCCGCCCGGCGGCGAGGGCAGGGCAGGCCCCGAACCGGCGGCAAGGTATGCCCAGCCCTACCCCTGGTACACCCACGGACCCCATGTTCCCTGAGGTCGCGCTCCGCCTACCGTGAGCGCGTGACCCGTTCCGTGCGGTACCTCATCAGCGGTGTTCTGGTCGGCGCCCCGCTGCTCGTCGGGATGCTGCTGCTCGGCATCGCCGGAGCGGCGCTGACTCCCGTGCTCGTCGGGCTGCCGCTCCTGGCGCTGCTCGCGCTGACCGGCGTACCCGTCGGGGCGCTGGAGCGGTGGCGGCTGCGGCTCGTCGACCCGGCGCCGTTGCCCACCCCGCACCGGAACCCGGACGAGCCCGGACCGGCCGCCTGGGCCAGGCTGCGGTTCTCCGAGCAGGCGACCTGGCGCGAACTGGCGTACGCCGTGCTGCTCGCGGTCGTGCTGTGGCCGCTGGATGCGGTGGTGCTGACCGTCGCCCTCGCGATCCCCGGCGCGATGATCGGGACGCCGGCGCAGCTCGCGATCGTCGGCGGGGACGAAACCCGGAGCGTCAAGCTGTGGCTGATCGACACGTACCCGCAGGCGTTCCTGTGCGCCGCGGGCGGGGTCGTCCTCATCCTCGTACTCCGGTGGCCGCTCGTGCGGTACGCCCGTGCCCGCGCCGCTCTCACCCGCTCGCTGCTCGCGCCGCGCCAGGCCGAGGGGCGGCTCGCGGAAGTGACGAAGTCCCGGGCCCGCCTGGTGGCGGCGTTCGAGGCCGAGCGGCGGCGGATCGAGCGGGATCTGCACGACGGGGCGCAGCAGCGGCTGGTGGCGCTGAGCATGAGGCTCGGCCTGGCCCGCCTCGACGCGCCGCCCGAACTGGCGGCGCGACTGACGGAGGCCCACGCGGAAGCGGACCAAGTCCTCGTCGAGCTACGGGAGTTGATCCACGGGATTCATCCGCAAGTGCTCGCCGACTACGGTCTCGGCGACGCGATAGCCGACGCCGCCGACCGGTCCGCCGTACCCGTGGAGGTGGACGTGGAGCTGGGGAGGTTCGCCGAATCGGTGGAGTCCGCCGCGTACTTCGCGGTGCGGGAGGCGCTCGCCAACGTGGGCAGGCACAGCGGGGCGGGGCGCGCGTGGATACAAGGGCGTTACGAGGAGGGCCGGTTGAGGATCGAGGTGCGGGACGACGGGTGCGGGGGAGCCGACCCCGGATCGGGCTCCGGGCTCACCGGACTCGCCGACCGGCTGGCCGTCCTCGATGGGACACTGACCGTCGAAAGCCCGCCCGGTGGGCCGACCGTGCTGACGATGGAGATCCCTTGCTGAGAGTCGTGCTCGCCGAGGACAGCGTGCTGCTGCGCGAGGGCCTCGTCGGGCTGCTGAACCGCTTCGGGCACGAGGTCGTCGCGGCGGTCGGCGACGCGGACACCCTCCGCGACGCGGTCTCGGCGCACGCCCCCGACCTCGTCGTCACCGACGTAAGAATGCCCCCGGGCTTCCAGGACGAGGGCCTGCGCGCGGCCCTCACCCTGCGCACGGCGGACCCACGGCTCCCGGTGCTCGTCCTCAGCCAGTACGTGCAGCGCGCCTACGCCGCCGAACTCCTCGACACCGGGGACGGCACCGGCATCGGCTACCTCCTGAAGGACCGCGTCGGCCAGGTCGAGCAGTTCGCGGAGGCGGTGCGGCGGGTCGCCGAGGGCGGCACGGTCGTGGACCCCGAAGTCGTACGGCAGTTGCTGCGCCGTCGGCGCGATCCGCTGGAGGCGCTGACACCGCGCGAGCGCGAGGTCCTCGGCCTGGTGGCCGAGGGAAAGTCCAACGGCGCGATCGCCCGCGCACTGGTCGTCTCCGAGGCGGCGGTCGGCAAGCACATCGGCAACATCCTGGGGAAGCTGGATCTGCCTCCGGCGGACGATACGCACCGCCGGGTGCTGGCCGTACTGGCATATCTGCGGGGCTGAGCGGGCCCCGGACGGCATGGCCGCCGCCCCTATGGATCCAGGGATCCGCGGCTCCGTACATCCATGAGCCCGCGAGGAATCCCCCGCGCTCCACGGGGGGAGGATGCACCGGACAACCGCGTCGGCGCCGGGCCTTCCCACATAGGCGGTTGTCATGTGCCTGCCTGTGCCTGCTTGTCGTGACAACCCTCAACACCACCTGAAAGGCACTCATGTCCCCCACGCATGACACCGCGAACGACCCCGCTGACGCCCGCCGTCACAGCGACGACCTGCTCACCTTCGTCAAGGCCTCCCCCTCGCCGTACCACGCGGTGGCGAGCGCCGCCCAGCGCTTGGAGAAGGCGGGCTTCGAGGAGCTGCGCGAGACGGACGACTGGACCGGCGCCGAGGGCGGCCGCTATGTCGTACGGGGTGGTGCGCTGATCGCCTGGTACGTCCCGCGGGGCGCCCCGGCCCGCACGCCGTTCCGGATCATCGGCGCGCACACCGACTCGCCGAACCTGCGGATCAAGCCCTCGCCCGACACCAGCTCGGCGGGGTGGCGGCAGATAGCCGTGGAGATCTACGGCGGGGTGCCGCTCAACACCTGGCTCGACCGCGACCTCGGCGTCTCGGGGCGGCTGACGCTGCGCGACGGGTCGACCCGGCTGGTCCGCGTCGACAAGCCGCTGCTGCGTGTGCCGCAGCTCGCCATCCACCTCGACCGGACCGTCAACGAGGGACTCACCCTCGACCGGCAGCGGCACATGACCCCGCTGTGGGGCCTTGGCGGCACCGAACCCGGCGCCCTGCTCGGCCGGATCGCCGACGAGGCCGACACCGGCTTCTCCGAGATCCTCGGCTGGGACCTGATGCTGCACGACATCCAGCCGCCCGGTTACCTCGGCGCGGACGAGGAGTTCATCGTCTCCCCGCGCCTGGACAACCTGATCTCCGTGCACGCGGGCGTCACGGTCCTGGTCGCCGCCGCCACCTCCCGACCGCCCGCGCACATCCCCGTACTCGCCGCCTTCGACCACGAGGAGGTCGGCAGCGGCTCGGAGTCCGGAGCCCAGGGCCCCCTTCTGGAACGGGTGCTGAGCCGCGGTGTCACGGCCCGCGGCGGCAGCGGCGAGGACTGGAACCGGGCTCTCGCGGGCGCCTTCTGCGTCTCCTCCGACATGTCGCACGCCGTCCACCCCAACTACGCCGAGCGCCACGACCCCGACCACCGCCCCCTCCCCAACGGCGGCCCCGTCATCAAGGTCAACGTCAACCAGCGGTACGCCACCGACGGCACCGGCGTCGCCGCGTTCGCCGCCGCGTCCGAACGGGCCGGGGTGCCCTGGCAGCCGTTCGTCTCCAACAACGCCATGCCGTGCGGCACCTCGATCGGCCCGATCACCGCGGCCCGCCTCGGCGTCGCCACCGTCGACGTGGGCGTGCCGGGTCTGTCGATGCACTCGGCGCGCGAACTGTGCGGGGCGCGGGACCCGGCGCTGCTCGCCCGGGTGCTCACGGAGTTCGTCACGGCCGGCTGAGCATGGCGGTCTGAGCATGACCGTCTGAGGCATACGTGAAAGGCCCCCCACGTCGTGGAGGGCCTTCATCAATTGTGCGCCGCCAGGGACTCGAACCCCGGACCCGCTGATTAAGAGTCAGCTGCTCTAACCAACTGAGCTAGCGGCGCATGACTCTCGCCTCCCGCGCTCGGCGGGCGGCGACAAAAGAAATACTACCTGGTCCGCTCGGGTGCTCCGGACCACCTAGATGGCCAGGGAGAGGAGCACCGGGGCCGCCCCGCGGTTCAGTGAGTCGGCCGCCTGGCGCAGCCGGTGCGCGTGCTCGACGGGCAGGGACAGGGCAAGGCAGCCGACGGAGGAGCCCGCCGTGATGGGGACCGCCGCGCAGACCGTGCCGATCGCGTACTCCTGGAGGTCGAGCACCGGAACGGTGGCCGGCTGGGCTTCGAGGTGGGACAGCAGCAGCCGCTCGTTGGTGATGGTGCGCGAGGTGAGGCGGGCCATCCTGTGGCGGGAGAGGTGGTCGCGGCGTCCGTTGTGGTCGAGCTGGCCGAGCAGGCTCTTGCCGATCGCGCTGGCGTGGGCTGAGGAGCGGAAGTCGACCCATTCGTTGACCGCGGGGGTCGCGGGCCCGTCGGCGTACTGGGTGACGTGGATCTCACCGTCGACGTACCGGCTGATGTAGATCGCGGCGCCGACCGTGTCACGCAGCCGGTCGATGGTCTGCTGGAGCTTCTCGCGCAGTGCCCGGTCGCGGCCCTGGGCGGAAGTGAGGCGGTTGAGGGCGGCGCCGCTGACGTACGCACCGTCGGCGACCTGCTCGACGTACCCCTCCCGGCGCAGCATCAGCAGCAGTGTGGTCAGGCGGTCCGGGCCGAGGCCGGTGCGGCGGGCGATCTCGGTGTCGAGGACACCGGTGGAGTGCCGCGACACCGTCTCCAGGACGCGGAGGGCGTCCTGGGCCGAGTGGTACGGCGCGGTCGGCTCGTTCTTCAGCGCCACGGTTTCCCCCTGCGCTTTCTGGGCCCTGTTTCGGACAGCTGAGCTTCCACCACGATAGCCGTCAAAGTGCTTGCTGTGAGCGTCTGTTGACGAGATTGGTGGCGCGCCCCAAGCCGCTCAGCAGGAACGCGCCACCCTGGCATATGCCGAAGGCGTTATGCGTAAGGCATGCCCCACGATCCGGACCTCGCCCCTTACCCTATTCGGCCGTGTTCACTCACCGCAATCAAAGGACCGCACTGAGGAATTCCCGGGTCCTTTCCTGGCCGGGATCGCTGAAGATCTGCTCCGGCGGGCCGGACTCGATGACACGGCCGGAATCGAACATCAGGACCTGGTCCGAGATGTCCCGGGCGAAATTCATCTCGTGGGTCACACAGAGCATCGTGATGTCGGTGGTGCGGGCGATGTCACGGAGGACATCGAGGACACCCGCGACCAGCTCGGGGTCGAGCGCGGACGTAACCTCGTCCAGGAGCAGCACCTGCGGCCGCATCGCCAGCGCCCGCGCGATCGCCACGCGCTGCTGCTGGCCACCGGACAACTGGCTCGGATACGCGTCGCACTTGTCCGCGAGACCCACCAGGTCCAGCAGCTCCCGGGCGCGCGCCTCGGCCTCGTCCCTGGACATGCCGAGGACGGTGACGGGCGCCTCCGTGATGTTCCTGAGCACCTTCATGTTCGGGAACAGGTTGAACTGCTGGAAGACCATCCCGATCTTCTTGCGGACCTCGCGGACCTCCTTCTCACCGGCCGGGAAGAGCCGCTCACCGGCGACCGTGATCGTGCCCTCGTCGGGCTGCGCCAGCGTCATCAGCATCCGCAGGATCGTCGTCTTGCCGGAGCCGGAGGGCCCGATGAGCGTGACGTGTTTCCCGGAATCGACGGTGAAGTCCAGGCCGTCGAGAACGGTGTTGTCCCCGAAGCGCTTGGTGACGCGGTCGAAACGGATCAGCTCGCCGGGATTCGTACCAGTGGATTTCGCGTAGGCGGAATTTGTGTCGGCAGGATTCGTGTCGGTGGGATTCGTGTCAGCGGACAAGACGTCGCTCCAGGGCTCGCAGAAGCAGGGAAGCCGGATAGGAAATGAGGATGAAGGCGACACCGATGACCGTGAGCGGTTCGGTGAACTGGAAATGCTGCTGCGAATACAGCCGCGCCTCACCGAGCATGTCCAGCACGGTGATCGCCATCAGCAGCGGGGTGTCCTTGAGCATCGAGATGACGTAGTTGCCAAGGGCCGGGACCACCCGTCGGATGGCCTGCGGCAGGATCACCGCGGTCCAGGTGCGCGCCCGGGGCAGGCTGAGCGCCGTGGCCGCCTCCCACTGGCCGGCGGGCACGCCCTCGATACCGGCCCGGTAGACCTGCATCGTGTACGTCGAGTAGTGCAGCCCGATCGCGACGACACCGGTGGTCAGCGCGGAGAACGTGATGTCCCACTCGGGCAGTACGTAGAAGAGGAAGAACAACTGCACCAGCAGCGGGGTGTTGCGGACGAACTCCGTGACGACACCCACGGGCCAGCGCACCCACCTGCTCGGCGTCCGCATCAGCAGCGCCCACACGAGCCCGAGCGCGAAGGAGATCACCGAGCCGAGGGCCAGCGCCTGCAGGGTGACCAGCAGTCCGTCCCAGAAATGCGGCATGAAGTCACCGACCGCGCTCCAGTCCCATTTCATCATCGGCCTCCCGTTCCGCCGTCGGACGCGTTCGCCATCTCACGGCGCAGCGAGAACTTGGACCAGCCGGGTGTCGGAGCCTTCCCGATCCCGGCCTTCAGCCGCTTCTCCAGACCGCGCATGACCCGCGTGAGGAGAAAGGCGATCACGAAATAGATCAGCAGGATGTACGTGTAGATCTCCGTGCTCTCCTGCAACGCGAGGCGCACCAGGTTGCCGCTGAACGCCAGGTCGCCCATCCCCATGATCGAGACGAGGGCGGTGCCCTTGAGGAGCTCGACCAGCAGATTGCAGAACGGGGGGATCATCTCGGGTATCGCCTGCGGCAGCAGGATCAGCCGCATCCGCTGCCAGGGCGTGAAGCTGAGCGCGACACCGCCCTCGCGCTGCGCGGGATCGACCGCGGTCAGGGCGCCGCGCACGATCTCGCTGCCGTACGCCCCGTACGTCAGTCCCAGCGCGAGCGTGCCCGCCCACATCGGCACCAGCTGCCAGCCGAAGGCGAGCGGCAGCACGAAGTACACCCAGAAGATCATGATCAGTGCGGAGGTACCGCGGAACACCTCGGTGTAGAAGCCCGCGAGGAAGCGGACGATCCACAGCCGGTGGGTGCGCGCGATGCCCACGACGAAGGAGACGGCACCGGCCAACAGCGAGCTGAAGAACAGCAGTTGGACGGTGACCCAGACCCCTTTGAGTACGAGTTCCCAGAGTCCCGATGTCATCCGCGGCAGAGCTCCTTCGCGGTCATGTCGGTCATCTCGGCCTTGGTGAAACCGAAGGGCTGAAGGATGCGGAACAGCTCGCCGCTGTCCTTCATCTTCTTCAGCTCCACGTTGAAGGAGTCCCGCAGCTTGGTCTCGGCCGACCGGAAGGCGAAGCCGCCGCCGTCGACATGCGGCTTGCCGCCCACCAGCGGCGCGAAGGCCTCGGTGCTCTCGGTCTTGGCGGACTTCTTCACCACTTCACGGACGGTCAGCGCGGTCCCGGCGAAGACGTCGGCACGCCCCGCCTCCACGGCGTTCAGCCCGGCGACCTGATCCGGCACGATCAGGATGTCGCTCTCCTTGTACCCGGCCTCGACGGCGTACTGGATCTCGGCGTAGCCGGTCCCGGTCGCGAACTTGGCCTTGGCCGCGACGACGTCCTTGTAGTCGTGCAGGTTCTTCGGATTGCCCTTGCGCACGATGAACGCGTCGAGCATCTGGTAGTCCGGGTCGGAGAAGATGACCTGCGCACAGCGCTCGGGGTTGATGTACATCCCCGCGGACACGACGTCGAAGGTCTGCGACTGAAGTCCGGGGATGAGCGAGCCGAACTCGATCGGAACCGGCTGGACGCGATCCACTCCCAGCCGTTTGAAGATGACCTTCGCGAGCTCCGGCGCCTCACCGGTCAGCTTGCCGTCCGTGTCGATGTAGCCGAACGGGATCTCACCGGCGATACCCAGCCGTACGACGCCCTGCGCCTTGAGCCGGTCCAGGAGATCACCGCCGTCCACACCGGACGCCGTGGCGACCCGGCTGCAACCGGCCGCGCCCAGTGCCCCGACGGCACCGAGCGCCGAGGCGCCGGCGAGCAGCGCCCGCCGGCTGGGCCTTCGTTTCTCCGCGTCCCTCGCGTTCTTCGTGTCGTTTCTCAGTGATGGAGCCATGGCCGCGCGGCTACCCGAGCCGACGCGACTTATGCGGATCGATTTGAGCCCCGTGCGCCTCCCCGATCCCGGGGCACGCCCTCTTGACCGCGGCGGGACCATGGAGTGCATGACCAACCGCGATACCGACCGCCACATCGAGATCTCCCTGGTCAAGCGGGGAGTCCACTGCACGGCGAAGCTGCTCGACGACCGCGCGCCGATCACCTGCGCGGCGGTGTGGGACGCCCTCCCGCTGAGCGGCGACGTCTACCACGCGAAGTACGCGCGCAACGAGATCTACGCCCTCTTCCCACCCTTCGCGCACACGGAACCACCCCTGGAGAACCCGACAGTCACCCCGATACCCGGCGATCTGTGCTATTTCGCCTTCGAGGGCACAGAGTTGGGCACCAAGGCGTACGGCTACGACACCGAAGTGAAGTCGGGCGCCACGGTCGTCGACCTCGCCCTTTTCTACGAGCGCAACAACCTGCTGATCAACGGCGATGTCGGCTGGGTGCCGGGCATCGTCTGGGGCCAGGTGACCGAGGGCCTCGACGCGATGGCCGAGGCCTGCAACGACCTGTGGCGCTCGGGGGCGCTGGGGGAGACGCTCAGCTTCCGGCGCGCCTAGGGCAACCTCGGCGCGGCCACCCCCGCGGCTCCCGCCTCGTACAGCGCGTGTGCCGTGCGCAGGACGAGGTCGTCGCGGTGGCGGGCGGCCACGATCTGCAGGCCCACCGGGAGGCCGTCCGCGTCCAGTCCGACCGGGACGGTCGCCGCGGGCTGCTGGGTCAGGTTGAAGGGGTACGTGAACGGGGTCCAGCCCGTCCAGCGGCGGTGGCCGGAGTTCTTCGGCACCTCCGCGCCCGCCTCGAACGCGGTCAGCGGGAGCGTCGGCGTGACCAGGACGTCGTACGACTCGTGGAAGAGGCCCATCCGCCGGCCCAGCTCCATACGGACGTCCACCGCGGCCAGGTACTCCAGCGCGTTGACGCGGGCGCCGAGGTCGCGGATCTCGCGGAGGCCGGGGTCGAGCAACTCCCGCTGGTGGGGCCCGAAACGCTGGGTCACACGGGCCGCCCCGGCGAACCAGAGCGTGTGGAAGGCGTCCACCGGATCGGTGAAGTCGGGGTCGGCCTCGGTGACGTACGCGCCGAGCCCGGCGAGCCGTTCCACCGTCCCCCGTACCGCCGCCGCGACGGCCGGCTGGACCGCGACCTGCCCGCCGAGCGAAGGCGAGTAGGCGACCCGCAGCCCTCGCACCCCACCCTCCAGCGCGTCCACGAAGGAGCCGGTCACCGGCCCCAGCGCCGACCAGTCACGCGCGTCGGGCCCGCTGATCACGTCCATCATCAGCGCGGCGTCGGCGGCGTCCCTGGTCATCGGCCCCACGTGCGAGAGCGTCCCGAACGCGCTCGCCGGATACAGCGGCACCCTCCCGTACGTCGGCTTCAGCGCGAAGATCCCGCAGAAGGCCGCCGGGATACGGACACTGCCGCCCCCGTCCGTGCCCAGCGACAGCGGACCCGCGCCGAGCGCGACGGCCGCCGCGCTCCCGCCGCTGGAGCCGCCCGCGGTGCGCGAGACGTCGTAGGGATTGCGCGTCGCTCCGGAGAGCGGCGAGTCCGTGACGCCCTTCCAGCCGAACTCGGGTGTCGTCGTCTTGCCGAGAAAGACGGCGCCGTGTTCGCGCAGGCGGGCGACGGACGGCGCGTCCTCGTCCCAACTGCCGTGCGGATCCACGTTCTTGGAGCCGCGCAAGGTTGGGCCGCCGCGCTGCAGGATGATGTCCTTGACGGTGACGGGGACGCCGTCGAGCAGGCCCGCGGGTGCGCCCCGCCGCCAGCGTTCCGCCGACTCCCCTGCCCGCGTGAGGGCTTCGTCCGCGTCGAGCCGCACGAACGCGTTCACGGCGGGCTGGACGCGGCCGGCCTGATCGAGGGCCGCGCGGGTCGCGTCCACGGGGCTGAATTCGCCCTTGCGGTAGCCGTCGACCAGTTGCACGGCGGTCAGCTCGGTGAGTTCCGACATCGGCCCCTCCAAAGGGAGTTCAGTTTCACGGCCAGAGGGAGCTGGGGAGTTCAGTGCCCCGGTACATACCCACGCTTCTTGTCGACGACGTTGGCAAGGGGCTTCCCCGCCTCCCAACGCTCGTACAACTCCACGAACTGCGTGCCGAGTTCATCGCGCCAGCCGACCGTGTCCCCGCTCATGTGCGGCGACACGATCAGCCCGGGTATGTCCCACAACGGGCTGTCGGGGCCGAGCGGTTCGTGCTCGAAGACGTCCAGCGCGGCCCCCGCGATCCACCGCTTCGACAGCGCCTCCACGAGCGCGTCCTCGACGACGAGTTGCCCGCGTCCGACGTTGATGAAGCGCGCCGAGGGCTGCATCATCCCGAAGCGCCGCGCGCCGAACATGCCGTGCGTGGCCTCGGTGAGCGGCGCCGCGGACACCACCCAGTCGGCGCGCGCCATCAGTCGGTCCAGCTCCTCGGGGCCGTGGATGCCGGTCCGCGGGGTGCGCCCCACCAGGGCCGTCGTGATGCCAAGTGCCTTGAGGGACTTGACGATCGCCCGCCCGATCGGCCCGGAACCCACCACGCAGGCGCGCGTGCCCGCCACCCGCTGCGACTCCCGGTGCCGCCACTCCCGCCGCCTCTGCAGGTCCCACGTCCTCGGCAGATCCTTGGCCATCGTGAGGACCAGCGCGGCGACGTACTCCGCGATCGGCTCGTCGAAGACTCCGCGCGCGTTGGTCACCACCGTGTCGGACGCGGCGAGTTCGGGGCACATCAGATGGTCCACGCCCGCGCTCGCCGTGTGCACCCAGCGCGGCCGCGGACCCGCACCGGGCCAGGCGTCGCGCACGGCGTGCGAGGTGAAGTCCCAGACCAGCAGGACGTCGGCCCGCGGCAGCCGCTCGGCCAGCGTGGACGCGTCGGCGTGCTCGATCCGCACCCGCCCGGTGAGCTTGCCGAGGCGGGGGAGCGGTTCGGCGTCTAGGACAAGCAGAGTCGTATCGGGCATCGTCGGGAAACCGTTTCGCAATACGGGTCCGCTTCTCTGAAGGGAGTTTCTCTGAAGAGGTGAGGGTGGGCCGTAGCCGTCTGAGATGCGCGGATTGACCACGCTCGCACCCGAACCTACCTTCGTCAACACGGATCCGCGTACGGTCCGTTGCTCACCCGTTTCCCTCAGTGAGGCCGGTGCCTGCCATGGACGTCTCCTTTCTCGGCGGACCCCGCCCGCAACGCGGCATCGGCGTCGTCGCCCCGTTCGACTTCGCCCTCGACCGCGAACTGTGGCGCTGGGTCCCGGACGACGTCTCCCTGCACCTCACCCGCACCCCTTTCGTGCCGGTCGAGGTCAGCCTGGACCTGGCCCGGCTTGTCTCCGAGCACGAGACGCTCGGCGACGCGGTACGCGCGCTGAACGCGGTCGCGCCCGAGGTCGTCGCGTACGCCTGCACCTCGGGCAGTTTCGTCGGCGGGGTCGCGGGCGAGCGGGCGATGTGCGAGGCGATGACACGGGCGGGCGCGGTCCCGGCGGTCACCACATCGGGTGCCCTGCTCGACGCGCTGCGGGAGCTGGGCGCCCGCCGTATCGCGCTCGTCACCCCCTACACGGTCTCGGTGACGCAGTCCCTGGAGGAGTACCTGGCCGAGGCCGACATCACGGTCACGGGCCGCGCCTCACTCGGCCTGACCAGCCACATCTGGAAGGTCCCGTACCGCGAGGTGGTGGAAATGGCCCGCGGAAGCGTACGGGACTCCGCCGAA
Organism: Streptomyces sp. NBC_00038; assembly: GCF_026343635.1. NCBI lineage: Bacteria > Bacillati > Actinomycetota > Actinomycetes > Kitasatosporales > Streptomycetaceae > Streptomyces > Streptomyces sp. NBC_00038. The sequence continues at coordinate 4,048,868 of NZ_JAPELQ010000001.1, read as the reverse complement.
GCGCTCTTCATCAGCTGCACCAACCTTCCGACGTACGACGTCATCCCCCAGCTGGAGGCCGAACTGCGGATCCCGGTGATCTCGGCCAACCAGGTGACGATGTGGGCAGCCCTGCGGCAACTGGGTACCCGGGCGGTAGGGCCCTATCAGGCGCTGCTGGACGAGTCGGCCCGTCAGCGCGGCCCCGTACTGCCGGAACCGAACCAGCAGGAAGGTTGGGCATGACCGCACTGGGATTCCTCTACCCGGGCCACTCGGCCGAGGACGACTACCCGCGCATGGAGCAGCTGCTCGGCAGCGACATCCGCCTGCCCGTCGTCCACACGGACATCGGCGAGGACGCGCACCGGGTGGACGCGCTCCTCGAGATGGGCTCGGCGGCGCGGCTCGCGGCGGGGGTCGAGGAGCTGCGGCTGTCGGGGGCCGAGGCGGTGGTGTGGGCCTGTACCAGTGGGAGCTTCGTGTACGGGTGGGAGGGCGCCCACGAGCAGGTCCGCGCCCTCGCCCGGTCGGCGGGTCTGCCCGCGTCCTCCACCTCCTTCGCCTTCGCCTACGCGGTACGGGAGTTGGGGGTTCGCCGGGTTGCCATCGCGGCGACGTACCCGGACGACGTGACCGCGCTCTTCGCCGCGTTCCTGAACGACGCCGGCGTCGAGGTGGTCTCGGTGCGCGCCTCCGGGATCATCACCGCCGCGGAGGTCGGCACCTGGGGCGAGGCCGAGGTCCTCACCCTGGCCCGCGAGGCCGACCACCCCGACGCGGACGCCGTCCTCCTCCCCGACACGGCCCTCCACACCGCGTCCTGGATCCCGGCCCTGGAAGCGGCCCTCTCCAAGCCGGTCCTCACCGCGAACCAGGTCACGGTCTGGGAGGCGCTACGTCTGGCAAGCCGCCGCGTCAACGCCCCTGAGCTGGGAACCTTGTTCACGAAGGAGCCGGTGGTGCAGGTGTGAGGGGTGGTTTTTTCGCCCCCTCCGCCCCTACCCGTCCCGTTCCTGGGGGCTGCCGCCCCCAGACCCCCGCTGTCGCGCTGACGCGCTCGTCCTCAAACGCCGGACGGGCTGAAAGATCTCCCCCCGGCCGGAGCTGAAAGATTTCAGCGGACGGGCTGAAAGATCTGCCCCCGGGGCGAAGGATCTGCCGCCGAGGCGAAGGATCTGCCGCCCGGGGCGAAAGATTTCAGCTCCGGCCGGGGAAAGATTCAGCCCCTCCGGCGTTTGAGGAGCGGGGTCTGGGGCGGAGCCCCAGGAGCAAGGGACGGGTAGGGGCGGAGGGGGCGAAAAACGCCTTCCCCCAGCCCCACCCCACCCGCCCCCGGGGAATAACCGGGGACACCCTCCTGTTACCCCGCGGACAGCGCGACGCACGAAAACAGGAGGCACCCCGGTGAACGAGACGGACGAGATCCGCGGCAAGGTAGAGGGCACCGCCCCGGTGCCTCTCTCCGTACTGGACCTGGTCACAGTCGGCGCAGGCCGCACCGCGACCGAAGCCCTCCGCACCAGCGTCAAGATCTCCCGCCTCGCGGAATCCCGCGGCTTCCACCGCTACTGGGTGGCCGAACACCACTCCATGCCGGGCGTGGCGTCATCGTCCCCGGCGGTGATCCTCGCCCACCTGGCAGCCCACACGACCCGCATCCGCCTCGGCTCGGGCGGAGTCATGCTCCCCAACCACGCCCCCTTGGTCATCGCGGAGCAGTTCGGCACCCTGGAGGCGATGGCCCCGGGCCGAGTAGACCTGGGCCTGGGCAGGGCCCCCGGCACGGACGGCGCCACCGCCGCGGCCCTCCGCCGCACCGACCGCCTGAACGAGGGCGCCGACGACTTCCCCGAACAGCTCGCGGAGCTGACCCGCTTCCTGGACGACGACTTCCCGCCCGGCCACCGATACGCCCGCATCCACGCCGTCCCGGGCCCGATCCAGTCGACCTCCCCCGGCGGAGTCCAGTCCCCGCACCGCCCCCCGATCTGGCTCCTCGGCTCCTCCGGCTTCAGCGCCCGACTCGCCGGATCCCTCGGCCTCCCCTTCGCCTTCGCGCACCACTTCTCGGCCCAGAACACGATCCCGGCCCTGGACCTCTACCGCGAGTCCTTCCGCCCGAGCGCCGTCCTGGACGCCCCGTACGCCCTCATCGGCGTCTCCGCCCTCGCCACGGACGACGAGAAGGAGGCCCGCCGCCAGGTCCTGGCCGCCGCCCTGAACATGGTCCGCCTGCGCACCGGCCGACCGGGCCTGGTCCCGACCCCGGAGGAGGCTGAGGCGTACGAATTCAGCCCCATGGAGCGGGAGTTCATCGATACCTGGAACTCCAACGTCATCCACGGCACCTCGGACGAGGTCCGTGCAGGCCTCGACGACCTCCAGAAGCGCACGGGCGCGGACGAGTTGATGCTCACGTCGCACGCCCACAACGGCGACCTGCGGCTGCGCTCGTACGAACTGATCGCGGACGCCTACGGGTTGCCGCAGGCGTCCTGAACCCGCTGCCCGGACCGAACCCGCTGCTCAGACCTGCCCGCAGGTGGCCGCCGACTCCAGCAGTGCGGAGATACGATCCGCCGCCACCGGCCGCGAGTACAGCCACCCCTGCCCGGTGTCGCAGCCGATGCCGCGCAGGCGGGAGGCCTGGGAGGCGGTTTCCACGCATTCGGCGGTGACCGTCAGGCCCAGCCGGTGGGCGAGTTGGATGAGCGCCTCGACGATGACCTCGTCGGCGGGGTTGGGGTGGGTGTCGGTGCCGTCGCGGTTCTCGTACTGGAAGCCCCGTACGAAAGCGCCGTCCAGCTTGAGCACCGACACCGGGAGGCGGCTGAGGTACGCCAGGTTCGAGTAGCCGGTGCCGAAGTCGTCGATGGCGATGCGTACGCCCATGTCGCTGAGGGCCTGCAGGGCCTGGAGGGGGCGGCCCGCCGAACCCATCACGGCGGACTCGGTGAGCTCCAACTGCAGGAGATAGGGCGGGAGTCCGGTCTCCGAGAGGATCTCCGCCACGTCCGCGACCAGGTCGGAGTCCCAGACCTGACGCACCGCCACATTCACGCTGACGAAGATCGGCACGGCGTCCGGGTGGTCCAACTGCCAGCGGCGGGCCTGGCGGCAGGCGGTGGCAAGGACCCAACGGCCGAGCTGCACGATCGAGCCGTCCTCCTCGGCCAGTCCGATGAACCGATTCGGCGTGAGCATTCCGAACTGGGGGTGGTTCCAGCGGACGAGGGCCTCGACCCCGCGCACGCCGCCGTCCTCCATGCCCACCAACGGCTGGTATTCCAGGGTGAATTCACCGCGCTCGACGGCCGCGCGGAGGGTGGAGGAGAGGGCCTGGCGGGTCATCCGGTGGGCGTTGCGCTCCGGGTCGAAGAGGGTCCAGCGGCCCTTGCCGTCCGCCTTCGCCCAGTACAGCGTCGTGTCCGCGGCCTGCATCAGCCCGGTCGCGGACGTCCCGGCGGCGCGGCGCTCGACGACGCCGATGGACGCGGAGACGGAGAGCCGCTGGCCGGAGAGGTCGAAGGGAGCCTGCAGTGACCTGAGGACGGACTCGGCGAGGTCGGCCAACTGCTCGGTTCCCGTGGAGTCCTCGACGAGCAGCGCGAACTCGTCACCTCCCAGTCTCGCCACCAGGGGAGTGGCCGCCCGTGCGTAACCGGCCTCGTCGGCGCAGCGCGTCAGGCGTTCGGCGACGGCCGCGAGCAGCCGGTCGCCGATCCGGTGGCCGAGGGTGTCGTTGACCGCCTTGAACCCGTCCAGGTCGAGATAGCAGAGCCCGATCCGGCCGGTGCCGCCCTCCTCGTAGGCCTCCGCCTCCAGGGCGGCCGTCAGCCGCTCGAAGAACAAGGTGCGGTTGGGCAGCCGGGTCACCGCGTCGTGCATCTGCAAGTGCCGCAGCCGCGCCTGGAGTTCACGCCGGGCGCTGATGTCGGCGACCGAGATCAGCACCGCCCGCTCCTGGGCGGGCAGCGGCGCGACCGTGACTTGGACCCAGAGCGAGTGTCCGTCGGGGTGCTTGAGCCGGCGCGTGCAGCGCAGCCGGGCCTGCCGGCCGCGCAGCACCTCGCGGTACGCGTGCCAGGTGCGGGTGTCGGACGCCAGGTCCACCAGGTCGGAGGCGATCCGCCCGGTGAGCGCGTCGGCGTCGCTGCCGAGGAGTTCGCCCAGCGACTCGTTGGCGGTGACGACCAGACCCTCGCGGTCGACGACGGCCATCGCGAGGGGCGCGGTGCCGAACGCCGCCTGGAAGGCGCCGGGTGACGCCGCGTCCGGAAATGTTCGGGCCGGGACCGTGGAGTCGGAAGCCGTCCGGGCCGATACGGCTGTGCCGGGGGGCGGTTCGGAAGAGACCGATGTGCCGGGTGGTGTTCCGGGGGATACGGATGTGCCGGGATGCAACCCGGCGGACGTACGAGGAGATGTCTCGATGTGACGCTCTGTGACGGCCGGCCGGACGAGGTCTGCCGCGGGCGCCGGCCCTTCGGACGTTCCGCTCACCGCTCGCTCCCGCAGTGCACTCGTTCTTCGTATGGGTCTCTCGGGGTGGTCGGCCGGTGCTGGACGGCCGCACAAGCCGTGTCCGTGCAGGAAAGTGTGCCGATCATAGAGGCTGGCCCCGGGGAGTTGCAGCCACTGTCCAGTGTCCCGGAACAACCACCCCTTCTGACAGATCGTTTCTGCCTGCATCTGGACGGGTTCCTTCCCCCTCCGATCGCCTGTGACGTTCCGTGAGTGTTCGGGGTGTCGCCCTCCCGTGGCCTCTCACTCTTCTGGTGTAGACAAACAGGGCGAAATATGACAAACCATCACAGGCTGGGTGCGGTGTCCTGAAATCCGCATCCGGAGGTCGATGTGCCGCGTCCGCTCCCCCTGAAGGAGCTCACCCGTGAGGCCCTGCGAGCCTTCACCCGTGACGGGTCGCCCCGTTGGCGCAGCACCGCGGCGGTGTTCACCTCGATGTCGGCGCTGGCCGCGACCTCGCTGCTGCCCGGCCCCGCCCTCGCCGAACCCCGCTCGGACCTGTGCGCCCTGAAGCGGACCGCGGCGCACCACTCGGAGGGCGTCGACACCTGGAACGCCGCCTACACGCGCCCCACCCGCCCCCTCGACGCCGTGATGGTCTTCCTGTCCTTCCCCGACTCCGAGCCGCAGACCACGCCCGCCGAACTGACCGCCGACTACTTCCCGGCCACCAGCGACTTCTTCGAGCGCGCCTCGTACGGCAGATTCACGCTGCGCCCGCACCCACAGCGTGACTGGATCCGGATGCCGCACGCCTCCACGTCGTACGCCATACAGCGCGACTGGGACTCCACGCACCGCGCCGCCTATCTGCGCGACGCGCTCGCCGTGGCCGACGGGCGGGTCGACTTCTCCCGCTACGACATCGTCTACCTCGTGGCCGACCCGGACGCGCCGGGCGTCGACTCGGACGCCACGAAGGTCGTCAACCTCGACACCCCCCTGCGGGCCGACGGCAAGGACATCCGCCGTGTCGTCACCGTCTTCGAGAAGCACCCGCCGGACCGCCTCGTCCTCGCCCACGAGACGGGCCACATCTTCGACCTCCCCGACCTCTACCACCGCCCCGTCGACGGCAAGGGCGACTGGGACACCTACGTCGGCGACTGGGACCTCATGGGCAGCCAGTTCGGCCTCGCGCCCGACCTGTTCGGCTGGCACAAGTGGAAGCTCGGCTGGCTGGATCCGCGCCAGGTCGCGTGCGTGCGGGGCCGGGGGAGTACGCGGCTGACGCTGGAGCCGTTGGGCACCGGGCCAGCGACGGTCGGGGAGGCGGGGGCGCCTCTGTCCAGGCTCCGGACCGGGTCCGGGGGCTTCACCAGCTCTGGGGGATCCAGCGGCTCGAGCGCATCCGGTGACTCCAGCTCCTCCGGCGCGCGGACCTTCGGTTCCGGCCGGGGCACCAAGCTGGCGGTGGCCCGTACGGGTCCCGACACCGTGCTGGCCTTCGAGGCGCGCGGCTCCGCGGGCAACGACGGTACGACGTGCACGCAGGGCGTCCTCGTCTACCGCGTCCGCAGCGAGGCCGAGTCCGGCCGCGGCCCGATCGAGGTCCTCGACGCGCACCCGCACTCCGAGTCCTGCTGGGAGGACTCGGTCTACCCGCCGCTCGCGGACGCGCCGGTGGCACTCGGGGAGAGCTTCACCGTGCCCGGCGAGAACGTGCGGATCGAGGTGGAGGACCGGACGGTCACGGGGGCGTGGACGGTGAAGATCACGACGGAGTGAGCGGCAGCCACGTAGGACCGGCCGGTGCATACGCAAGAAGCCCCTCGCTCTCGCGAGGGGCTTCTCACCGTCTGTGCGCCGCCAGGGACTCGAACCCCGGACCCGCTGATTAAGAGTCAGCTGCTCTAACCAACTGAGCTAGCGGCGCTTGCTGACGTCGTAGACCTTAGCATCCTGATCGCGGGGAGGAAAAATCGATATCCGCACCGCCGCGGAGGCCGCCGCGCGGGCCGCCCGGACCGCCGCCCAGAGCAGGATCTCCGGGCCGGGGAGCCAGGGCTGCCGGGTGTCGGGGGCGACGAGCCAACGGGATTCCAGCCGGTTCCCGGTGCTCGACCCCCTGGTGTCGCCGACGCCCGGCGCGGGGACGGTGACCGCGTCGCCGGTGCCGTGGCAGAGCAGCGGCGGAATCCCACCGCTCCGGCCGGAGCCCTCGATCCTCGAACGGGAACCCCATTCCTCCCGGTCGAGCAGCGAGGGCAGCCGCTGCGCGGAACCGGGCGCGGCGAACAGCAGCATCCGCCCCCGGTACGCGGCAACCGGGCCCGAACCGGGCCCCTCGTCCCACAGGAGGTCCAGCATCCGCCGCCCGAAGATCACCGGAGTGTTCACGATGTCGAAGGTGCTCCCGCAGGGCAGGACCACCGGGGCACCCGGCCGTTCCTCCCAGAGCGCGAGAGTGCTGCGCGGGTACGTTCCCGCCGAGGCGAGCCAGGCGACTCCCTCGGGCGTGACACCTGAGATGTCGAACTGGTCGGGGGAAGTGCTCATGGCAAATACATCTACCGGTGGTGAGCACCCGCTCTCAGAGGGTTGCCGGAAACCGGGACAGGAGGGGGCAGGGAGGAGTATGGAATTTTCAGCCCGTCCGGCGTTTGAGGACGAGCGCGTCAGCGCGATACGGGGGTCTGGGGGCGGAGCCCCCAGGTACGGGACGGGTAGGGGCGGAGGGGGCGAAAAAACCCGAACTCACCCCCCGCACCGCCGAACCTCACGCATGATCCCCAACCCCATGCCCAAGCCCCGGCGCCCGCCCGCTCCCCTCCACCCCGCGAAGCAGATCACGGCCGAACTCGATCATCTTCTTCGCGTAGTCCTCGGTCCACTCGGCCCGCTCCGCGACCGCAGCCGCGGTGAGCCGGTCGAATCGCCGAGGATCGGCAAGCTGCGCTGCGGCCATCGCCTGGTACTCGAGGGCCCGGTCGGCCGCGGCACGAAACGCCTGCGTCAGCTCCGTCGCACGCGCCAGCAGCGCCCGCGGATCGTCTATCGACTCCAGGTCGAAGAAGTGCTCCGGATCGCTCGCGGCTTCCGCGGGCTCGAAGAGCAGGGGCGCGGGGCGTAGCCGCGGTTCGTTCCGACGCGGCGTGGGCTCCGCCATGTCTTCTCCTCCTCGTACGGTTCAGGGTCCGCCTTGTGAGCGGGCCACCGTCTATTGTCCCCCGACGGCGCAAGAGGGCCCGGGGCCAGGCTGGAGCCGAGCCGGAGCCGACCGAGCGGGGTCTCGGGGGTCGATCTCGGGAGCCGATCCCATGGGCTAGGGCCGCCAAGCCACCCGGTGCTCCCCCAGATGGGACAACACCGAATGGTTCGCCTCCCAGCCATCGGGAAACTTGACCGTGACCCCCAGCTGAACCGGCTCGGTGGACGGATGATCGTCCAGCAGCTCCGTCACCCCCGCCCGGCACACCACGATGCACGCGTGCCGATGCCGTGACGCGAGCACGCACAACCGGCCCGTCTCCAGGTGGAACGCCGTCGCGTCGGGCCGCCCCGAGAGCGGATGCAGCACCACCGTCACATCGAACTCCCGCCCCTGAAGCCGGTTCGCCGTGTCGACGGTGACGTCAGCGACGCCGAGCTCGGCCAGCGCGGCCCGTACGGCGGCGGCCTGGTCCCGGTGCGCCGTCCCGACGGCGATCCGGTCGGCGGTCAGCGGCACCGGTTCGGCGGACCGCTCCGACGTGGCCGCGCCACCCCGGTCGAGGAGACGGCGTACGACATGCGCCACGGCCCGGACCGCCTCCGGGTCCGTACGAGGCGTGTGCCGGGCCGGCAGCTCCAGCAGCCCCCAACCTGCCTCCGCCGCCTCGTCGATGACCCGGTCGGGACCCGAACCGTCCGACGGGACACCGAAGTCGAGCCGCCGGTCCCCGTGGCCCGTACCGCTGCGGAACGGGGTGTACGGGTAGAACGCGTCCGAGACCAGCGGAGCCGCGGACGCGGGCAGTCGCCACGACACCGGCAGGCGGTGCTGCGGCAGTTCGGGGTTGTGGGCGAGCAGCGTCGTCACGGCGGACGCCGAAGGGTCGTACGACAGACCCGCCCACTGCTCGGATCCGACGATCGCGAACGGGTCCAACTGCCCCGGGTCGCCCACGAACAGCGCCCGCTCGAAGAGCCCCGCGACGGCCAGCAGCGCGTCCGAACGCATCTGGTACGCCTCGTCGACGATCGCGTGCCGCCACGGTTCGACGCCCTTGACGTGGGCCCACTTGGCGGCGGTCGAGATGACGACGTCGAGGCCCGCCAGGTCGGCCGCCTTGGTGGACTTGCGTACGTTCTCCAGGCCGTCGAGCGCTTTGTCGTACGGGTCAGGGTCGCTGCTGTGCAGCCGTCCGACGGGCAGCTCGGGGTTCTTCTCGGCGAGCCGCAGCACGAGGTCGTCGACCTGGGCGTTGGTCTGCGCGATGACCATCAACGGGCGCCCGGCGGCGGCCAGTTCGAGCGCGGCCCGGACGACGAGGGTGGACTTTCCGGCGCCGGGCGGTGAGTCGACCACGACTCCGCGGTGCGTGCCGTGCAGTGTGTCGCGGAGGATCGCGTCGGTGGCGCGGGTCGCCGCGGCGCCCGGGTCGAAGACGGGAGTCGTCAGGGGCGGTGTCATAGGACGTCCTCTTCCGTCACCGGATCGGGAAGCGGTACGGCGTCGGTCTCACCCGGCGGCCCGCCATGTGTCCACGGTGTCTCCTCCGGGTCGGGCAGCTTCGCCCCGCCGCGCTGCTCGTGCTCGAAGAGGGTGAAGCAGACGAGGTCGCCCTTCTCCGGTACGGACCCGGCCTCGGGTTCCTTGCCGCGTCCCATCTTGTCGACCACCCGCAGGACGACCAGCGCGCCGTCCTCCTCGGCGGCGACGAACTCGGCCGCCTGCGGCTTCCCGCCCAACGACCTGTACACCTTGGCCCGTTCGCCCAGATGCGGCCGGTCGTCCGTGCGCACCGTCACCAGCGGGCGCGGACTCGGCCGCTTGCCCTCGCTGTACGTCATCACGACATCCATGACCTCGCCCGCGAAGGCCTCGCCGCCGAGCCGCCGGCCGGCCATGACGAGCGGGTCGTCGAGGGCCTCCTGGGCTTCCAGGCGGGCCTGTTCGCGCTCGCGCGTGGCGAGCTTGTTCGCCGCGGTGACCGCGTCGTCGCGGCGCGGCTGCGGGGGTTCGCCCGCGGTGATCCGGTCCCGGTGGCCGGTGAACGACCAGCGGTCGCGGGTCCACCGGTCGGTCGCGTGGGCGCCTTCGGGCAGCTCCCGCAGCAGGTCGAGGCCGCGCCACACCGCCTCCCAGGTGGGCAGCATGACGCCCCCGACGAGGGCGCGGATCTCCCGCTCGGCGGCGGTGAGGTCACCGAGCCGGTCGTCCGCCTCGATGCCGTCCTCGGCTGCGGCGAGTGCGGTGCGCGCACGGTCGTAGCGCTCGATGGCGGGAGCCAGCAGCTTGTTGTCGAAGGCCGGGTCGGTGGCCGGTCCGGCGGGCGGGCAGACGAGCTGCCCCCGGGAGTCCCGCAGCAACTCGGCCCGCAGCGCCGCCTCGGCGCCCGACGCACCGTCCGCCGGGTCGATCCAGGCGAGCAGCGCCCCCAGGTGCTGGTCCTCCAGACTGCTCTGCCCGGTGGCCCAGTGCCGAGACAGCACGTCGGTGAGGGCGAGCAGCAGCGAGGAGCCGGGCACCCGGGCCCGCTCCCCGAAGTGCGTCATCCACCGCCCGAGCAACGGCACCCGGGGCGGTGCCGGGTGCGGCGCCTCCGGCTCCTCCTCGGCGGTGCGCCGAAACCGCATGGAGCGCCCGAGCAGCCGTACGAACTCGACGCCCGACCGGCTCGGCACGATCAACTGCGGGGCGTCCGCGCACAGTTCGACCTCGACCTTGACGCGCTTCCCGGTCTCCGGATCGGTCTCGCTGCGCTCGGCCGCCTCGACCACGTCGGCGTACGAGTCGATGTACGGCAGGACGACGTCCGCGAGCTCGGCCAGGAACGCGAACCGCAGGTCGCGGTCGCGTGGCTGCGGTACGACGAGCAGCCGCGGCGCGTCCCGCTCGGTTCCGACGAGCGCCCCGAGCGGGGCCCCGGCCTCACCGGCGGTGATCAGCGGCACGAACACGAGGGGCCGCTCGGTGAGATGCCGGTGCCGCACGGTGGCGGTGGGCTGGGCCCGGCCGCTGTCGACGGCTTCGAGTCGGGCCAGGGTGGCGATCAGCGACATACGGCCGCCTCCGGGGCTCCCGACGACTGGGGCTGGGCTCCCGAGAGCTGGAATCCCAACGCCTCGGCCCGCAGCTCCGCCGCCCTGCGCAGCGCGGCGACCGCCGGATCGTCCGGGTCCCCGGCCTCTCCGTGGGCGGCGGCCAGCACGTCCCCCACCGTCGTCAGCCCGCCCAGCTCGGCGCGCAGTGAGCGCCCCAAGGACGTCACCGCGCCGGCCGCGCGGGAACGGTCGCGGCAGTGGAAGGCGAGCTCGCAGGCGGCGAGGCATTCAGGGGCGTACGTCGCCGGGACGGACTCGACGGCGGCCGTCAGGGAGTCGGCCGGGAGGTCGGGGGCGAAACAGGTGCCTTCGGGGAGGGCGTCGGCGATGTCCTCGACCCGGGTGAGGCGGGCGAGCTGGCGGCGGGTGACGGCGCGCTGCTTGCGGACGTCGACGGCGGACGCGGTCGGGAGGTTGGAGAAGTCCTTGGGGCAGACCAGGAGGACGCGGTGGCGGACCTCGCCCGGCTGGTCGAGGCGGGCGGCGATCTCCTCAAGCGCCAGTACGTAGACGGCGGACTGGCGGGCGGCCGCGCCCACCTTCGCCGGGTCGGCCGAACCGTCCAGCATGGGGAAGGACTTGATCTCGACGACGGTCCAGCCGCCGTCGGGGTGCACCACCACGGCGTCGGGCTCCAGGAACGCGGGGGAGCCCGCGACGTCGAGGGCGACCATGGGGTGGTCGAGCAGGGTCCAGCCCCCGGCTTCGGTGGCCTCGCGCAACGCGAGCGCCGTACGGGCCGCGCGCCCCTCGGGGCCGACCGCCGACAGGTCGGGTACGCGCCCGGAGCCGGGCGGTTCGGCACCCGGGTCCAGCTTCTCGTGCACGAGCCGCAGCAACTCCGCGCCCCCGTCGGCCTTCACCCGCGCCTCGAAGGCGTTGCCCCGCATGAAGGCGAACTGCGACTGTCCGAAGGCGGAAGGCGAGCCCAGCCCCTCCGCCAGCTTCGCCTTGTCGACCCCCGCGCCGTCCAGGAGAGAGCGCCGCTCGCACCCCGGGTTCGCGGCGAGCGCCGCGAGGGCGCGTGCGTCGAGAGCCTTGGGGGGTACGGACGGGCCACGCAGGTCAGCGAGCCGCTGCCGCAGCGCCGTCCCCCGCGTCCGTGGGGGCGGCACCCGGTTCGGCTCTCGGCCCGGCTCGGGACTCGCGCTGTCGGGGAAATCGTTCACCCGTGGAAGTCTGGCACCCCGCACTGACAATTGAGGAACCTGCGCCGTGCGAGGCACCCGGGGCCCCTGCGGAACGAACGTCGAGGACCGCCTTGAAGCGCGCGCCGAGCGCGGTCCTCGCACGGTCCGCGACCCGCATCACGAACGGGGTCAGCAGCAGCCCGGCGCCCATCACCGCCGCGCCCGCGACCGCGTCGAGGAAGTAGTGGTTCGCCGTGCCCATCACGACGATCGTGGTGATCAGCGGATACGCGACGGCCGCGGCCTTGGCGAGGGGCGTCCGGCCGTACCGCCACAGGATCACTCCGCACCACAGCGCCCAGCCCACGTGCAGGCTCGGCATCGCCGCGTACTGGTTCGTCATGCCGCCGAGGCCGCGCGGCGCGCTCGCGTCGCCGGCCCACCAGCCGTAGTCGCTGTACTGGGCCATCGTGTCGGTGAACCCGTGGCCCGCCGCGAGCAGCCGTGGCGGGCAGGTGGGCAGCAGGGTGAAGCCGATCAGGCCTATGAACGTGGAGGTCATCAGCCAGGTGCGGGCCGCGCGGTAGCGCACGGCGCGGGACCGGAAGAGCCAGATCAGGATCGCGGGCGTGACCAGGTAGTGCAGGGACGCGTACCAGAAGTCGGCGGGCACGCCGAGCCAGGCTTCACGGGTGAAAAGACGGTTCAGCGGGTGCTCGGCGTTGAGGCGCAGGGCCTTCTCGATGCGCAGGATCTCCAGGCCGTGGTCGACGGCACCGGACTCGTCGCCCCGGGCGAGCAGCCGGCCCGCCGAGTACGACGCGTACACCAGCAGGATCAGCGGGAGCTCGGTCCACCAGCGGAGCCGGGCCCGCGCCGTCCTGGAGTTACGCGGCTCGGTCCACCGGCGGAGCCGGGCGCGTGGTGCCGCCTCGGTACGCGGTGCATCGGCCTGCGGCATCCGAATCGCCCTCCCCCATCTGTGCGGTGACCCGCCGGTCTGCTCAGTCTGCCGACGGCCAAGTCTGCACAGTCTGCTCACGACGATCCGTGGCCACATTGGATTTTACGGTGTATGTGAACTCCCCGAAGAGGCGCCCCTCGGTCGTCAAAGACGCAGAGATCGCCCCCCGGGTTGCCCAGTGCACGGGTGCGCGATGATGGAATGACCCACCTCGCACACCTCAATGACCCGTTAGTGACCCGTTTCCGTCATCTGAACGACCCTCTCCCTGTACCTATCGGAAAGGCATCCCTCCATGGCACCGCGCATCCTGCTGGCCCGGCACGGACAGACCGAATGGTCGCTGTCCGGCAAGCACACCGGCAGGACCGACATCCCGCTCCTGGAAGAGGGAAAGCGTGGCGCCAAACTCCTCGGCGAGCGGCTGCACCGGACGCCGTTCGACGGTCTTGACGGGGTGGAGGTGCGCACGAGTCCGCTGGCACGCGCGCGTGAGACGTGCGAACTCGCCGGGTTCGGGGACCGCGCGACCACCTGGGACACGCTCATGGAGTGGGACTACGGCGCGTACGAGGGCATGACCCCGGCCGAGATCCAGGCGGTCCGGCCGGGCTGGTTCATCTGGCGCGACGGCGTCCCCGAGGGCGAGACCCTGGAACAGGTCTCCGCGCGCGCGGACGAGGTCGTTGCGTGGGCCCGCTCCGCCGACCGTGACGTACTGGTCTTCGCCCACGGCCACATCCTGCGCTCCATAGGCGCCCGCTGGCTGGGCCTCCCCCTGGACTTCGCGGCCCGCGTCCGCCTCAACCCGACCTCGCTGTCGGTACTCGGGTGGGCCTACGGAGAGCCCGCGATCGAGTCGTGGAACGACTGCGGACACCTGACCGCCTGACCACCTGGACACTGCCGGCCCCTCTCGGCTTCGGCGGCTCTCCTCACGCCGTGCGTGGCAGTGACGCGTGCCTGTCCAGGAACGCCGAGACTCCCGACGCCCTCCGGTGCGGCAGCAGTACCCGCGCGGTTCCCGCCAGCATGGTCTGGATGCGGGAGGACTGGACCTCGCCCAGCAGGTCGAGGACGCGCAGGCCCGCGAGGGCGGCCTCGTCGGGGCGGCCGCCGCGGGCGAGGTCGTCGGCGAGCTCGGCGGTGTAGAGGGCCAGGTTGCGGGTGAAGTGCGGGTCCTGGAGGGCCGCGGCGCGGCGTGCGTGGCGGGCCGCGCGGGGCCAGTCGCCCAGCGTCGACCAGCACTGCGCCTCCAGACCCTCCAGTTCGGCCTCTCCGTAGAAGGTCATCCACTCGGGGTCCGTCTCCGAAGGGCCCCGCTCGTAGAGGGCCTGCGCGCGGGCCAGCGCCTGCTCGCATCCCGCGCGGTCGGCGAGCCCCGCCCAGCCGCCCGCCTCGCGCAGCGCGAGCAGGGAGAGCAGCCGCGGGGAGCCCAGCGGGCGTGCGGCGCGCTGGGCCGCCTGCGCCGCGCGCACGGCTTCGCGCGGGCGGCCGGCGTCACGCGCGAGGAACGCCGTGTTGCAGAAGGCGTGCGCCTCCAGGCCCGGGTCACCGGACATCCGCGAGGTCGCGAGCGCCTCCGCGTAGTGCGACCGCGCGTCGTCGAAGCGCCCGGAGTCGTGCGCCAGCCACCCCACAGAGATGGCCAGTTCACCCGCCCCCGCGTACAGCCGGTCGGCGGTCGCCTGCCGGGTGGTGCCCGCGTCGAGCAGCGCGTACGCCGTCCGCAGCGGCGCCGCGGCCCGCCGGTAGAGGCCGTCGGCCCCGTGCCGGTCGTCGAGCAGCCGGATCTTGCGTACGGCCTCTTCGAGGGCGCCGGCCTCGGACGTTCCCGCCCGGTGGACACGCCGGTCCGCGGCTGCGGCGGGGGAGCCGAACGCGACCCCGAAGGGCACCATCGAGGCGGCCGCCACAGTGGCGGTGCCTCCGGTCATGAATGCGCGACGCTGCACGTCGCTCTCCTCGTGGTTCTGTTCGTGGTTCTCGTACGGATCGTGCGGGTCGTACGAGTGGCACGGATCGTGCGGGTCATGCGGGTCGTACGGGTTTTCCTGCGCTTCATACGTCTCGTACGCCCCCTCCGTCTCATGCGAGGCGTGCGAAGGGCTCGCGGTGTGTGGAGGGGGCGCTTCGTCCGTGTCGCGCGCCCCGCGCCCGCGTACCGATGAGCGGGGCGCGAAGCCCAGGTCGGTGAGCGTGCGGCCGGGGAACATGTGCAGGAACACCCGCTCGTACGCGTAGTTGGGACAGCGGATCTCGCCCGCCTCCACGCGCCCGATGTAGCGCGCGTCGCAGCTGACCCGCTCGCCGATCTCACGCGCGGCCCGCCGCACCGCCGCGGCGAACTCGCCCGGCGAACGCTGTGCGCGCAGCCGCCGGAAGGCGAGGTTCGGCCGCGATGGCCTGGGGGGCAGGGACGAGGTCACCGTTGACGACGCCATGGTGGGGCCCTCTCTTGCGAACCGTCGAACCGTGCCGGATTCAAGGCGAGTTACCCGGGTTGTGCCCGATGGGTGCCATGCGTCCGGCGGGGCAAGAACGTACCCGCTGTGACGGTGCCCGTACGCTGGGTTTGGCTACAAACCGGATATCTCATCCACGATCTGCCATGAACTGCCATCCTTTGCGGCGGTGTTGTGCCGTAGCCGTTGACGCGATGGTGCGTTGAACCCTGTGGACCGGGAGCCACCCGAACTCCCGACCCACTCGTCAGGAGGAGGGGTTCCGTGTTGGAGGCCGGGATGGAGACCAGGCAGAGCGCAGAGTTCCGTACGTCGCTGTCGACCGCGCAGCACCGGCCGTCGCCGGAGTGCAGTGTCTCGCCGGAGTGCGGTGCCCCACCGGAGCCGGTCGCCGACTGCGATCTGGTGACGGTGCCGACGCGGCAGGGCCTGGAGGCGGTCGACATCCTCCGCCGCGGCTCCGGCGACGCCGTCGGACCCGTGCTTCACGACGACGGCTGCGACACCCTCGGCTTCCTGGTGCCGCCAGGCACCGCGGACGCCTGGGACGTGCCGGGAAGCACCTGTACGCACACCAACGGAGCGGGCCTCAGGCTGGCCCCCGAGCCCCCGGTCGAGGGCTCGGACTGGCTGCTTCCGCCCGGCGACGCGGACCTCGCGACCGACCCGGCGGTGCTACGGGCGGCCCTCGGCGAGGCGGCGCGGCTCATCGAGGCCGCGGACAACTGCCGCTGAGCCGCCCCGAAGGCCGCCGGTGAATCCGTCCAGGAATCCGCCGCTGAGCCGACCCGCCCGTACGCCCCGATAATGGCGGGATGGCAAGGGCGAGGAACAAGCGGTCCGACGACGGGCGCGACGCGGGACGTGACGCCGGGCGCGGTGCACGGCGCGGGCAGGCGGCCGCCGCAGAGGCCGTCGTCGAGGCGGTCGACGGCGGGCTCGCCGAGCTGATGCCCGACCGGGACCGGGCGCGCGCCTGGACCCTGCTGATCGACGGCGCCCCGCAGTCGCACGTCGACCTGGACGACCCCGCCTATCTGAACTTCGAGTACCAGCGCCGCCTCGGCCACGTCATCGACCTCGTCGCCCCGCCCGGCAAACCCGTACACGCCGTACACCTCGGCGGCGGCGCCCTCACCCTCGCCCGCTACACCGCCGCGACCCGCCCCCGCTCCACCCAGCAGGTCGTCGAACGCGACGCGACCCTCGTCCAACTGGTCCGCCGCGAACTGCCCTTGGACCCCGGCGCCCGTATCCGGGTGCGTTCCATGGACGCCCGCGAAGGCCTCGCGAAGGTGCCGGACGGCTGGGCGGACCTGGTGATCGCGGATGTGTTCAGCGGGGCACGCACTCCGGCGCACCTCACCTCGGTCGAGTTCCTCACCGACGTCCGCAGGGCCGTCAAACCGGACGGCCTGTACGCCGCCAACCTCGCCGACGGGCCGCCGCTCGCGCATCTGCGCGGCCAGATCGCCACCGCCGCGGCCGTCTTCCCCGAACTGGCGCTGATCGCCGACCCGACGGTGCTGCGCGGCAAACGCTTCGGAAACGCCGTCCTCGTGGGCTCCGCCAGGCCCCTCCCGCTGGCCGAGCTGACCCGCCGAGCGGCCTCGGACCCGCACCCCGGACGGGTCGAACACGGCAAGGAACTAGCCGACTTCACCGGGGGAGCGGCACCGGTCACGGACGCGGCGGCGGTGGCGTCACCGGCGCCACCACCCTCGGTGTTCCGCTGAGCCGCCGTCCCGGACCAGCGCTCAGTACGTCCCGATCTGCACCCGAGGCGCGCTGTCGTGCCATGTGCAGAACACCGACACCCGGTCCGCGCCCGAGGCGTACTCCACCCGGATCCAGGTCTCCGTCTTCCACACCTGCATCGACCAGCCCGAGGCCGGGGTCGCCGAGACGAGCGTCGCGGACGTCTTGCCGAGGGCGAAGACCGCCCGGCCGCCTTCGGTGTCGTAGCTCTTGACCTGGCCGGACGAGGCGCCGGACGAGCTCGGAGAGGGGCTGGCACCGGGAGTCTTCGAGGGCGTCGAGCTCGGCTCGGGGCTCTCCGGCGCCTTGCTCGACGGGCTCTCCGACGGCTTGGCCCGCTCGGTCGAGGAGGCGAGCGCCTTCGCCTCCTGCGTCGTGGCGTCGCCCGCCGTGATGGGCAGGGCGCGCGGCGGGTCGTAGGCCGTCCCCGCCATCACGGTGTGGACACCCCACCACGACAGCGTGACCGCCGCGCCCGTGGCGAGCGACCAAGCGAGTACGTGTACGAGTCCTCTGCGCATCGCGGCCATACTGCCTCACGACCGCCCCACGCGTCCCACGGGTGTCGCAGGCTTTGCGCACACCGGGTTGTTCGGTCTGTTGTGGAGTCGGGTGGTCGAGTCGGGTCGTCCACAACCACCTCGTACGGACTCGTACCGAGTTATCCACAGGCACCGGAGCGGCTCGCCCGGATGGCGTACGGTCCTGCCCATGGCAAGTGTGCTCGTGGTCGAGGACGACCAGTTCGTACGCTCAGCCCTCATCCGGCATCTGACCGATGCCGCGCACACCGTGCGCAGCGTCGGCACCGCCCTTGAGGCGCTGCGCGAGGTCGCGCATTTCTCCTTCGACGTCGTGATCCTCGACCTCGGTCTGCCCGATCTGGACGGGGCCGAGGCGCTGAAGATGCTGCGCGGAATCACCGACGTCCCGGTGATCATCGCCACCGCGCGCGACGACGAGACCGAGATCGTCCGCTTGTTGAACGACGGCGCGGACGACTATCTGACCAAGCCGTTCTCGGTCGAGCACCTGTCGGCGCGGATGGCGGCCGTCCTGCGCCGCGCCCGGGTGCCCGCGGGGGACGCGCCTCCGTCCACGGTCATCAGGGTCGGCGGGCTCGCCATCGACCCGCTGCGCCGCCAGGCCGAGCTGGACGGCGTACGGCTGGATCTCACGCGGCGCGAGTTCGACCTGCTCGCCTTCCTGGCCGGGCGGCCCGGTGTCGTCGTGGCGCGCAAGGAGCTGCTCGCCGAGGTGTGGCAGCAGTCGTACGGGGACGATCAGACCATTGACGTCCATCTGTCCTGGCTGCGGCGGAAGTTGGGTGAGACGGCGGCGCGGCCGCGCTATCTGCACACCCTGCGGGGTGTCGGCGTGAAGCTGGAACCGCCGAGGGCGGAGCCGCCGCTATGAGGTGGGCACGGGGCGAGGGGTGGGCGTCATGAGGTGGGCGCTGGTCAAGGTGTGTGTGGCGGTGACCACGATGGTCGTTGTTGCTTTCGCGGTGCCGCTCGGGCTTGTCATCAAGGAGATGGCCAGGGACCGGGCGTTCTCGAACGCCGAGCGGGAGGCCGCCGCGATCGCGCCCGCGCTCTCCATCACCACCGACCGGGACCAGTTGGAGCGGGTCGTCGCGTCCGCGGGTTCGGACCAGGGCATGGCCGTGCACATACCGGCCGCCGACGGCGCGGCCGCGGTCGAGATCGGCAAGGAGCGCGCCGCCGCCGAGGACATCGCCACGATCCGGAAGCTGGGCCGCGCCTCCACCACGGAGGTCCCCGGCGGCTCCACCCTGCTCCAGCCAGTCGCGCTGAGCTCGGGCGAGATCGCGGTCGTCGAGGTGTACGTCCCCGAGTCCGAGGTCAGCAACGGCATCGGCACGGCCTGGGCGGTGCTCGCCGCGGTCGGCGTCGCGCTCATCATCGGCTCGGTCGCGGTGGCCGACCGGCTGGGCGTGCGGATGGTGCAGCCCGCGCAGCGACTGGTCGAGGGCGCGCACGAGTTGGGGGAGGGCAAGCTGGGGGCGCGGGTGCCCGAGGAGGGACCGACCGAGCTGCGCCTCGCGGCGGTCGCGTTCAACTCGATGGCCGATCAGGTCGTACAACTGCTCGCGAACGAACGGGAGTTGGCGGCCGATCTCTCCCACCGCCTGCGCACACCGCTGACCGTGCTGCGGCTCAACACGGCCTCGCTCGGTGACGGGCCGGCCGCCGAGCAGACCCGGGCGGCCGTCGCGCAGTTGGAGCGCGAGGTCGACACGATCATCCGGACGGCCCGCGAGGCGAAGCCGCAGACGGCGGCGATCGCCGCCGTCGCCGGGTGCGACGCGTCCGAGGTCGTGCGCGAGCGGATGGACTTCTGGTCGGCGCTCGCGGAGGACGAGGGGCGCAAGGTGCGGGTCGCGGGCGTGGACCGGCCGGTACGAATACCGGTCGCCCGCGCCGACCTGGTGGCCTCCCTCGACGCGCTGCTCGGCAATGTCTTCCGGCACACCCCGGAGGGCACCGCCTTCGCGGTCGACGTGCACAACGGCGAGGACGCCGTGATCGTGCTGGTGTCGGACGCGGGTCCCGGGATCGTGGACGCGGAGGCGGCGATGGCGCGTGGCCGCGGGTCCGGGAGCGACGGCTCGACAGGGCTCGGCCTGGACATCGTGCGACGGCTCGCGGAGTCGACGGGCGGGGATGTGCGGATCGGGTCGTCGGTGCTCGGGGGGACGGAGGTGCGGATCTGGATCCAGCTGGACGGGCGGGCGCCCGTTCGGCGGGGGCACCGGGGGTCCGTACGGCGTCGGCGGCGCGGTGTGGGTGTGGGCTGACGCCTGTCTGCGTCGACCGATCGCGTGGGCCTGGGCTGACGCCTGTCCGAACCGACCGGGCAGGTCTGGGTCGACACCCGTCTGCGCCGACCGGGCGGTCAGTCCGCGGGCGGTCAGTCCGACTGCGTCTCCGCCTGGCCCTCTGCCCGGGCTTCCGCCTCCGCCTGGAAGCCGGCGAACATGTCGAGCATCCCCTGAGGGGCGTCGTCGCGGAAGCAGACGACGAGACTCTCGGCGGACTCTGCAGCGGCGGCCTCGCTGCGCGGGAACAGTGCCTGCTCGTAGGCGGCGAGCGCGGCCTCGGTGTCGCCGGGGTGCGCCGCGAGGGCGGTGCCCAGTTCGGCTCCGTCGAGCATGGCGAGGTTGGCGCCCTCGCCGGCGAACGGTGACATCAGGTGGGCGGCGTCGCCGAGCAGGGTGACGCCGGGGACGCGGTCCCAGCGGTGGCCGACGGGCAGGGTGTGGATCCGGCGGGGGACCAGCGGGCCGTCGGCGTCGGCGAGCAGCGCCCGCAGGCTCCTGTCCCAGTCGGGGAAGTGATCGAGAACGGTCGCCTTGGCCAGGTCGGTGTCGGTGAAGTCGATGCCGTCGAGCCACTCCTCGGGGGCCTTGATCGCGGTGTAGACGTGCAGGCTGCCGTCGGTCTCGCGGTGGGCGAGGAAAC
Organism: Streptomyces sp. NBC_00038; assembly: GCF_026343635.1. Lineage (NCBI taxonomy): Bacteria > Bacillati > Actinomycetota > Actinomycetes > Kitasatosporales > Streptomycetaceae > Streptomyces > Streptomyces sp. NBC_00038. The sequence goes on along the minus strand of NZ_JAPELQ010000001.1, from coordinate 4,028,308 downwards.
CCTTGTCCGCGCCGAGGGCCAAGAGCATGCCGCCGCCGACGACGGCCGCGCTGTCGGGGTGGCGGGCGTCGGCGTCGGGCAGGTCCGCCTCGACGAAGGACAGGCCGGAGTAGGCGGGAGTGGCGGAGGAGACCAGCGGACGGATCCGGGACCAGGCTCCGTCGGCGCCGATCAGCAGGTCGGTGGTGAGGACGGAGCCGTCGGCGAGGGTCACCTCGTGCCGGCCGTCGCCGAGCGGGCGGGCGCCGGTGGCCTTCGCACCCCAGCGGACGGTGCCCTCGGGCAGCGAGCCGAGCAGCAGGTCGCGCAGTTGGCCGCGCTCGACCTCGGGGCGGCCGCCGTCGCCGCCGTCGTCCTGCTTCAAACGGATGACGGCGTGCTTGTCGAGGATGCGCATGGCCTCGCCGCCGGGGTGGATGAGCGTACGGAACTCCTCATGGAGGGCGGCGGCGCGCAGGGCGGCCTGTCCGGACTCCTCGTGGATGTCGAGCATGCCGCCCTGGGTGCGGGCCGCCGGGGAGGCGTCGAGGTCGTAGACGGCGGCTTCGATGCCGTTGACGTGCAGGACCCGGGCGAGGGTGAGGCCGCCGAGCCCGGCGCCGATGACGGTTACGGGGTGGTGAGTGGGCGTGGTGGTGGTCATGATCGTGCTCCTTGGGTTCAGGCGGGCGTGGGGGTGTGCAGGATGCCGTTGATCAGCATCTGGAAACCCCAGGTCATACGTGCTTTCGGGGTGCCTGACAGGAGTTCGTCGGCGAGCGAGGCGATGTGCGGGTGGGTGTCGCCGGAAGCGCTGTGAAGGGCGTGGGTGAGGGCGTCCCAGTCGTCCTGGGCTCTGGCGGCCCGGTCCTGGACGGCGTGCTCGGCCGTGGTCGCGGTGGCGACCTGCAGCAGCAGGTCCACGCCCCAGGCCGCCTGTCCGGGCGGCACGCCGCCCTCGTCCAGCAGGGCCAGCAGCCTTTCGACGAGGTTCAGGTAGTGCTCTCCGCTGGGGCGGGCCACCAGAGCGGACTGGGCCAGGCCCCGGTGCTCGAAGAGCACCCCGGTGTACGAGCTGAGGACCTGCTCCAGGCGCTCGCGCCAGTCGCCCTCGTCGGCCGGGGGCGACTCGACGGTTCCCAGGAGCTCGTCCAGGACGGCCGCGTGCAGCTCCGCGGTGTTGCGGACGTACACGTACAGCGAGGCCGGGCCGGTGTCCAGCTCCTGCGCCAGCCGCCGCATGGTGACCTTCTGCAGGCCTTCGGCGCGCATGATCCCGACGGCGGTGGCGACGATGCCGTCCCGTGTCAGGGCCGGTTTGGCCGGGCGTTCCCGGCGGCTGGGTGGTGTATCGGGTGCCATACGTCGAGCATAACGAACATGTTCGTCACGAACAAGTTCCTAACGAACGTGTTCGTTGACGCTCCGGCGCTCAGCCCTCGAATTGGTCTCGACCTTTAACCGTCCCCGATGTCTCCCTTAAGCGCACCCTAAGATCGCCAACAGCCGTCCGGATGGGGAGTTTTGCCCGATTCCGGATCGCTAGCGTGCTGCCGCACCCCCACCCCCGTGAACCGCGAAGGCAGGCACACGCGATGAGCAGTACGCACCGGCGCAAGATCAGCGGCAGGAACAAGGCGATAGGCGGCCTCCTCGCCGCGGCCCTGGTCGGCGGTGGCGCCGTCCTGCTCTCCGGGACCGCGCAGGCGGCCGGCGTCGGAGCCGCGTACACCAAGACCAGTGACTGGTCGACCGGCTACACCGCGCAGTACGTCATCACCAACGACAGCGGCCAGGCGAAGGGGGACTGGACGCTGGAGTTCGACCTGCCCTCCGGCGCCACGCTCAGCTCACTGTGGAACGGCGAGTCGACGGTGAGCGGGCAGCACGTCACCGTGCAGCCGCCGTCCTGGGACAAGGACGGCCTCGCGGCCGGTGAGTCCGTCACCGTCGGGTTCGTCGTGAACGGTTCCGCGGACCCGACGGGCTGTCTCATCGACAGTGCCAACTGCTCGGTGGACAGCGGCGCGACCCCGGAGCCGAGCGGCCGCCCGACGGAGACGGCGACCCCGACCCCGACCGTGACCGCGACACCCACGCAGAGCGCCACCCCCACCCAGAGCGCGACCCCGACGGCGACCCCCACCCCCTCCGAGACCTCCGGCAGCGGCACCACCACCAGCGCCGGCTTCGCGCCCTACGTCGACACCTCCCTCTACCCCGCCTTCGACCTGCTCGCCGCAGCCACGGCCACCGGCGTGAAGGACTACAACCTCGCCTTCATCACGGACGGCGGCGGCTGCACACCCAAGTGGGGCGGCGTGACCGAGCTCGCCAGTGACGGGGTGGCCTCGCAGATCGGTGCCCTGCGGGCGAAGGGCGGCGATGTCCGCGTCTCCTTCGGCGGGGCGTCCGGCTCGGAACTGGCGACCACGTGCTCTTCTGCGGACGCGCTGGCGACGGCGTACGGCAAGGTCGTGGACGCGTTCGACCTCACGAAGGCCGACTTCGACGTGGAGGGCGGCGCGTTGCCCGACACGGCCGCCAACACCCGCCGCGCTCAGGCCATCGCGAAGCTCCAGCAGCAACACCCGTCGCTGGACGTGTCGTTCACGCTCCCGGTGATGCCCGAGGGCCTCACCCAGGACGGCGTGAACCTCCTGTCCAACGCCAAGTCGAACGGCGTCTCCATCAACACCGTCAACATCATGGCGATGGACTACGGCCCCGCGTACAGCGGTGACATGGGCACGTACGCCGAGCAGGCCGCGACCGCGACACAGGCCCAGGTCAAGAGCGTCCTCGGGCTCTCCGACAGTGCCGCCTGGAAGGCCGTCGCCGTCACCCCGATGATCGGCGTCAACGACGTGACGACGGAGATCTTCAAGGTCGAGGACGCCACCCAGCTGGTCGCCTTCGCCAAGTCGAAGGGCCTCGGCTGGCTCTCGATGTGGTCCGCCACCCGCGACAAGCAGTGCGCGGGCGGTGCGAAGAACTTCGCCGACGCGACGTGCAGCTCGATCGTCCAGGACGCGAACGCCTTCTCGCAGGCCTTCGCCGCCAACAACTAGCCCCCGATTCGCCAACCGACCATCTCCGCACGGGGGCTGCGCGCCCCGGCCGGGTCCTTCCCCCCACCACCCGGCCGGGGCGCGCGGCGCGTTCCCGGGCACCATGTGCCTACGCGATGGACGGATCCGTCTCGTCCTGCTGAGTCCACGCCACATCGGACAGGACCGCCCGCGTCGCCCCGTCGCCGCCCCCGCGCAGCGCCCCCGTCACGGCCGAGCCCACCGCGAGCGCGCACAGGAACCACGCCGCCGCAGTGGGCACGTCGTCGCCGAGAAGGAGTACGGGGAGGGCGAGGAGGGTCCCGAGCAACGCCCCGCCGAGCAAGGGGAGATGAACCGGTGCGCGGAACTTGGCGGTCGACGGTACGCGGCGCGCGGTGCAGTCGGGCGATGTCGTACGGAGGTCCTTGACCAGGTAGGCGCGGACCTCGTCCGGATCCGTGAGGCCCAGCAGCGCCTCGCCGCCGTCCGCGACGAACGCCGTGGGCAGCTCGTCGTCGATCAGCTTCCAGCGCTTGGGCAGGTACAGCCACCCTTCCTGGCCGCCGAACCGTACGGCCGCCCGCGCCACGTCCTCGCGCGGCGCGGCCAACCTGATCTCGCGTGCGCCCTCCCGCAGGACGATCCAGTGCCAGTACGAGACATCCACCGCGCCGGGCTTGTCGCCCCGCTCACTGAACCGCATCCGCACGGGCTCGCCGGCCCGCACCCGCACCGCGTACACCTCGCCCTGTTCCGCGTCCTCGGCCAGCACCTTCAGCTTCTGCAGCCGCTGCTTCATGGTCGTCGCCTTGCGGGCGAAGAGCATCGCCTTCACCGTCACCACGACCAGGAGCAGCCCCACAAGGCCGAGGAACACTCCTCCGCCGCCGGGCCCCTGCGCGAGCCGGTGCGCCGAGTAGGGCGTCAGGGCCAGGAGAAGAAAGCCGATGACCGTGCCCAAGTCCCGCTTGGGCAGCGGGAGTCGACGAGGCAGCGAGTCACTCGGCTCCGGTGTCGGCGCCGGTCCGAGCGCCGGCGCCGTACGGCACGCCAACGCCCAGCCGGCCACGGCGACGGCCGCAAGACCGAGCGCCGCGAGGATGTCGGTGCGCGGGGCCGGTGCGTCGTACCGCACGAAGACCAGTGCCAGGGCGACGGCGACGCAGGCGAGTGCCGAGCCCCCGAGTACGCGGGTGGTGATGGTGGAACGTCTCACGGTGCTTCCCCCCAGGGAGCGGTTCGTCGGCGGCGCACAGGCGTGGCGCCGCCGACGAACTGGACCTGTGATCGCGGGGGTTGGTTGTACTCGGCTTCCTGTGAATCAGGGGCCTGACCAGCCAGCGGGCCTGTGCTCGACAGCGCGATCAAAGCCCAAGGGGCGCGGCACTCCCCTCACCGTGCCGCGCCCCGCCCCTCTCCCCCTACTCGGTGGCCACCCCCGGTAGTACCCCCGTACGCGCCGCTTCCCCATACCACCGGGCACTCGATTTCGGCGTACGTTCCAGGGTCGCGTAGTCCACATACACCGCGCCGAAGCGCTTCCCGTAGCCGTACGCCCACTCGAAGTTGTCCATCAGGGACCAGAGGTAGTAGCCGCGGACGTCCGCGCCGTCGGTGATGGCGCGGCGTACGGCGGCGAGGTGGCCGTGGAGGTACGCGATCCGCTCGGGGTCGTGGACCCGGCCGTCGGGGTCCGGCTTGTCGTCGTACGCGGCGCCGTTCTCGGTGATGTAGATCGGCAGGCCGGGGGCCTCGCGGACATAGCGCATGATCAGGTCGTGCAGGCCCGTCGGGTCGATCGTCCAGCCCATCTCCGTACGCTCGCCCGGGGTCTGGTGGAAGGCGACGTCGTCCGCGCCCGGCCACGGGGAGTGCGAGCTCGCGCCGTGGCCGTCCGCTCGCGGGCCGTCCGTCACGGTCTCCGCCGCCGAAACCAGCGCCGGTGTGTAGTAGTTGAGGCCGAGTGCGTCCAAGGGCTGTTTGATCAGCGCGAGATCGCCGTCCAGGACGTACGACCAGTCGGTGACCGACGCCGTCGCCGCGAACAGGCCCTCCGGGTAGGTTCCGTGCAGCATCGGGCCATGGAAGACCCCGTTGGCGAGGTCGTCGATGCGCCGCGCCGCCGACAGGTCGGCCGGGTCCTGCGAAACCGGCCTGACGACCGAGGAGTTGAGGCTCACCGCGACCGAGTTGCGGGCGGGCATCGCGGCGCGCAGGGCCGAAGTGCCCAGGCCGTGCGCCAGGTTCAGATGGTGCGCCGCACGCAGCGACGCCGCCGGGTCGGTGCGGCCGGGCGCGTGCACCCCGGAGCCGTACCCCAGAAAGGCGCTGCACCAGGGCTCGTTGAGGGTGATCCACTGCTCGACGCGGTCGCCCAGCGCCTCGCCCATTATCTGCGCGTACTCGGCGAAACGCAGCGCGGTGTCGCGCTCGGGCCAGCCGCCCGCGTCCTCCAGCTCCTGGGGGAGGTCCCAGTGGTAGAGGGTGAGGGCCGGTTTGATGCCGTGCGCGAGCAGCTCGTCGACCAGCCGGCGGTAGAAGTCCAGGCCGCGCTGGACCGCGGGACCGCGGCCGGTCGGCTGCACCCGGGACCAGGAGACCGAGAAGCGGTACGCGGTCAGGCCGAGGTCCGCCATCAGGGCCACGTCGTCGCGGTAGCGGTGGTAGTGGTCGACGGCCACGTCACCGGTTTCGCCGCCCGCCGTCCTGCCCGGCGTATGGCTGAAGGTGTCCCAGATCGAGGGCGTGCGGCCGTCCTCCCGTACCGCCCCTTCGATCTGGTACGCGGAGGTCGCCGCGCCCCAGAGGAAGGCGGGAGGGAAGGTCACGGGCGTCACAGGCTCAGGCATGGAAGCGCTCCCATAGGAGGTCGTGGAGGCCGACGATAAGAGGGGGAGGGGACAGGGGGGAGAGGAAGGGCGGTGAAGGGGGCCGAGGCGGCGGTGGCTCGGCCCCCACACGGGCGTCAGCCCTTCACGGCGCCCTGCATGATGCCGCCCACGATCTGCTTGCCGAAGATCGCGAAGACGAGCAGCAGCGGGAGCGTGCCGAGCAGCGCGCCCGCCATGATCAGGGACTGGTCGGGGGTGAAGCCGCGGCCGAGGCCCGCGACCGCGACCTGCACGGTCGGGTTGCCCATCTGGGTCAGCACGAGGAACGGCCACAGGAAGTCGTTCCAGGTCTGCACGAAGACGAGCATGCCGAGCACGGCCATCGCGGGGCGCGCCGCCGGGAACACCACGTGCCAGATCACCCGCCAGCTGTTCGCGCCGTCCACCCGGGCCGCCTCGATCAGCTCGTTCGGCAGCGCCTGGATCAGGTACTGCCGCATGAAGAAGACACCGAAGGCGCTCACCAGGGACGGGAAGATCACTGCCTGGAGCTGGTCGGACCAGTCGAGCTTGGCGACCATCATGTACAGCGGGATCACGCTGAGTTGGGGCGGAATCATCATGGTGCCGATGATGATCAGCATCATGGCGTTACGGCCCCTGAAGCGCAGCTTGGCGAAGGCGAACCCGGCGACCGTGGACATCACGACGACGGTGACCGCCGAAATCCCGGCCACGATCGTGGTGTTGAGCATCGCCTCGCCCAGGTTGGCGTCCTTCCAGGCGAGTTCGAGCTTGTCGAACAGGCCCGAGCCGAACCAGAACGGCGGCGGTGTCTGCGCCAGCCGGTTGTTGTCGCGCGAGGCGGCGATCGCCGTCCACACCAGCGGGAAGAGCGAGCCGATGGTGAACAGGACGAGCACGGCGTACGCGATCGGACCGCCGTGCAACTGCCCGCCCGCACGGGCCGACTTGGGGCGCCGGGCACGCTTGGGCGGTTCCTTCACGGGGTCGGACGGGGGCGTCAGGGTCGTCGTCACGGCCGGTACTCCTTTCTGCTGGCTCAGCTACTGGCGCGCAGCCGGCGCGAGATGACGTAGTTGACGATCCCGATCACGATGAGGATCAAGAACATGGTCCAGGCGATGGCGGAGGCCCGGCCCAGGTGCTGGTTCACCCAGCCCTGCTCGTACAGATAGAGGCCGAGCGTCTGGAACTGGTGCTGGGCGCCGCCGGACGCGCCCTTGTTGGCGTCGAAGAGGAGCGGTTCGCCGAACACCTGGCTGGCGCCGATCGTCGAGACGACGACGGTGAACAGGATCGTCGGGCGCAGCGACGGCAACGTGACGTGCAGGAACTGCTTCCAGCGCGAGGCCCCGTCGAGGGCCGCCGACTCGTACAGGTCCTGCGGGATGGCCTGCATCGCCGCCAGATAGATCAGCGCGTTGTAGCCGGTCCAGCGCCAGATGATGATCGACGAAACGGCTATCTGCGAGGGCCACTTGTCGTTCTGCCAGTCGATGTTGTCGATCCCGACGGCGTTCAGAACCCAGTTGATCATGCCGTAGTCACGGCCGAAGAGCAGCACGAACACGAGCGAGGCCGCGGCGATCGACGTGGCGTACGGCGCGAGCATCGCGACCCGGTAGAAGGTCGAGCCGCGCAGCTTGTAGTTGAGGATGTGGGCGAGACCCATCGCCATCATCAGCTGCGGGACGGTGGAGATGATCCCGATGGTCAGGGTGTTCTTCGCCGCGTTCCAGAAGAAGTCGTCGTCGAAGATCCGGGTGTAGTTGCGCAGGCCCACCCAGTCCATGTCGGTGGGCGCCGTCAGCTCCACCGCGTGCAGCGAGGCCCAGCCGGTGTAGATCAGCGGGAAGAGGCCGAAGGCGAGGAAGAGCAGGAAGAACGGGGAGACGAAGGCGTACGGGCTCCAGCGCATGTCCCGCTGCCATCGGCGGGAGAGCCGGGCGCGGCGGCGAACGTCCGTCTCCGCGGGCGTACTTGACGGGGCCCGGTCGGCCGGGGCCGCGCCCCCCTCCTTCTCGGGGGGCGCGGCGGTGTCGTGCCGGGGGGACATACCGGTCACTTCTCCAGGTTGTTGTCGATGGTCTTCACGGCGTTGTTCCAGGCTTCTTCGGGAGACTTGCCCTGGGTCACGAGAACCACGCCGTTGTCGGTCAGCCCCTGCTGGATGATCTGGTCCTTCGGGCCGATCGTCTGGACCGGGATGTTCTTGGCGGCCTCGGCGAAGATCGTGCCGATCGGCGCCGTACCGGTCATGTCGTTCTTCGCGCTCGTCACCGCGGTCGAGTCGTACGCCGCCGGAGTGCTCGGGAAGCTGCCCTGCACGCCGAACAGCTTGGCCTGCTGCTCGGGCGCGGTCAGCCAGGCGGCCAGCTTCGCGGCTTCTTCGGTGTTCTTGCCGGACTTGGGCACGGTCAGGAAGGAGCCGCCCCAGTTGCCGGACACGGGCGACTGGGCGACGTCCCACTTTCCGGCCGCTTCGGGCTTCGACTTGCCCTTGATGTAACCGAGCATCCACGGCGGGCAGGACATCGCCGCGAACTTGCTGTTGGCGATCGTCGTGTCCCAGGCGGGCTGGAACTGCGTCTGGTTGCCGATCAGTCCGTCCTCGGCGGCCTGCGCGGTGAGGTCGAACGCGGACTTCACGGCCGGGTTCGTCTTGTAGATGACCTCGCCGGCCGAGTCGTAGAACCGCTCGGTCTCACTGCTGAGGATCGCCTGCAGCAGACCGCCGGGTGAGTCCAGGAAGGTGGTGCCCTTGGCCTTCGCCTGGTACTGCTTGCCGACGTCGACGAACTTGTCCCAGCTGCCGGCCCACAGTTTGCCGACTTCCTCGCGGTCGGTGGGCAGACCGGCCGCCTTGAACAGGTCTGTGCGGTAGCAGATGGCCATCGGACCGATGTCGGTGCCGACCCCGATCGTCTGCCCGTCCTTGGTGGTGGCCTGCTTCCACTTCCAGTCGAGGTAGTCGCTCTCCTTGCCGTACTTCGACAGGTCGAGCAGCTTGGACGCCTGGGTTTCGACGATCTCGGCGATGTTGCCGACTTCGACCATCTGGATGTCCTGGAGGCCGCTGTTGGTGGTGAGGTGGTTGACGAGCGCCGGGTAGTAGTTCTCGTTGCGCTCCACCACGGTCTGCTGGATGTCGATGTCCGGGTGGAGCTTCTCGTACTCCTTGTACAGGCCGGACTCCTCGAAGCCTGCGGTGCCGAAGAGGCCGAGCGTGATCTTGGTCTTGCCCGTGCCGCCGCCTTCCGACGACGAACCGGAGCTGTCGTCGCCGTCGTCGGCACAGCCGGCCAGCAGCCCGGTGCCCAGCGACGCGATCGTCGCGAGGACCACCACCCTGCGGGCGGTTCGGGTACGTGCTCGCATTGCGTCCTCCTGTTGCCCTGACGTGCCGACCCCCCGGCCAACTGCATTGTTGGGCCCGTTAGTTCACGCTGCGGCTCGGGCGGGGAACGTGCGGGATGTGTATGTGTCAGGTACCGTGGGAGCGCTCCCACAAGTGATGTGTTGAAGAGTCGTCGGTTCGCGCGGGGGTGTCAAGGGAGCGGACGCGGAGAGATGCCTTCAGTTATCGGGCTGTTAGCTAACTGCGAGAGGCGGTACGAAATCGGCTGAGGGCGGCGGGATTTCGGTCCGCCGCGGGGCCCCGGGTGCGGCCTCCGGCAGGGACGGCGCCCGGGCCGGGCTCGGGTTCATGAACAGGGCTGTTAGATTCCAGGCCAGTCGCGGAGTGATCCGCGGTGTGACGGGAGGCGACCATGGCAGGCCACGGAGCGCGGGGCCGGAGCGGCGGGCGGCCGACCCTTGAGGAGGTCGCCGCGCGGGCCGGAGTGGGCCGCGGGACGGTGTCCCGGGTGATCAACGGCTCCCCCCGGGTCAGTGACGCGACCCGTGCCGCCGTCGAGGCCGCGGTCGCCGAACTCGGCTATGTCCCGAACACGGCGGCCCGCGCGCTCGCCGCCAACCGTACCGATGCGATCGCTCTCGTCGTCCCCGAGCCCGAGACCCGCTTCTTCGCGGAACCGTACTTCTCGGACATGCTGCGGGGGGTTGGTGCGGCGCTGTCCGACACCGAGATGCAGCTGCTGCTGATCTTCGCGGGCAGCGACCGTGAGCGTCAGCGGCTGGCCCAGTATCTGGCGGCGCACCGGGTGGACGGCGTCCTGCTGGTCTCGGTCCACGCGGACGACCCGCTCCCCGATCTCCTCTCCCAGCTGGAGATCCCGGCGGTGATCAGCGGCCGCCGCTCGGCGGGCGAGACACTGCCGTCCGTGGACTCCGACAACTACGGCGGAGGCCGCGCGGCCGTCGAGCACCTGATCGCCCAGGGCCGCCGCACCATAGTCCACCTGGCGGGCCGCCTCGACGTCTTCGGCGCCCAGCGCCGCGTCGACGGCTACCGCGAGGGCCTGCGCGAGGCGGGCCGGGAGGTCGACGACCGGCTGATCGTCCCCGGCGACTTCACCGAGGAGGGCGGCCGCCGCGCGATGACGGAACTCCTGGACCGCTGCCCGTCCCTCGATGCGGTCTTCGCCGGCTCCGACGTGATGGCGGCCGGCGCCCGCCAGGTCCTGCGCGAGGCGGGCCGCCGTATACCCGACGACGTGGCCCTCGTCGGCTACGACGACTCCGCGATCGCCCGCCACATGGACCCCCCGCTGACGAGCGTGCGCCAGCCGATAGAGCTGATGGGCCGCGCGATGATCGACCTCCTCCTGGACGAGATCGCGGACCGCCGTCCGGCGGTGTCGCGCGGCCTGGAGAGACGGCAGGTCGTGCTGCCGACGGAGCTGGTGGCGCGGGCGTCCTCGTGAGCGGCCCCTGCTACCGATACCAGTGGCCGTCACTGCTGGTGAGAGCCCTGCCGGGATAGTCCCGCAGATCCCGGGCGGCCCGGCGCCGGCTGTCGTCCTCGTGATCCCGTACGAAGATGTCGGCGCGCGGGGAGTCCGGACGAACGCGAACCCGTCGCTGCCCACGATGCCGTCGGTCTCCCGCAGCGGTTCGGCCGGTCCGGACGGCAGCCGGCACCCGAGCTGCCGCTCGGCACATGCACCGGACTGGTGAACTCCGCAGCCCAGGGCCCGTCTTGCGGGGCGGACAGTCAGGCCGGCAGGGACGCGAGCCAGGCGGTCAGCAGCCGGTTGGTCTCCTCCGGGCGTTCCTGCTGGACCCAGTGGCCGCAGCCGTCGAGGATGTGCGAGGCCGCCAGACCGGGCAGGGTGACGGGGAACGCCTTGATGGCGTCGGCCATCCAGGTGGTGGAGGCGTCCAGACCGCCGCCGATGAACAGCGAGGGCTGAGCGACGGGTGCGCCGTCGAAGCCGGCCAGATCCTCCCAGTCCCGGTCCATGTTCCGGTAGCGGTTGAGCGCCCCGCTCATCCCGGTCCGCTCGAACTCCCCGGCGTAGACATCGAGTTCGCGCTCGCCGAGCCAGTCCGGGAGCCGTCCGGCGGGAAACCGTTCGCGCAGCGTCCCGCCGGGGCTCAGGAAGTGCGGGTCGGGTGCGCCGGGCGCGGGCATGGTCCCGGCGGACAGAGCGGCGTAGAAACCGGCCAGCCAGCCCCGGACGTCGGGCTCGATCTCCCGCTCCGCCCGCCCGGGCTCCTGGAAGTAGGAGACGTAGAACTCCTCGTCCCCGCCCATCTGTGCGAAGACCTCGCTGGGCCTGGGGCCGCCGGGCGGGGCGTAGGGCACGCTCAGCAGCCCGACCGCGCGGAACACCTCGGGCCGGACCAGCCCCGAGACGGCGGCGATCGTTGCACCCCAGTCGTGCCCGACGACCACGGCTGTCTCCTCGCCCAGTGCCCGCACCACGGCGACGTTGTCCTCCACCAGGTCGAGCATCCGGTACGCGCTCACCGCCTCGGGCCTGGAGGAGCGCCCGTAACCGCGGACATCGATGGCGGCCACCCGGTAGCCGGCCGCGGCCAGCACCGGCAGCTGGTGGCGCCACGAGTACCAGGACTCGGGAAAACCGTGCAGGAGCAGGACCAGCGGCCCGGTGCCCTCCTCCACCAGGTGGATCCGTCCGGCGGGCGAAGACACCAGACGGTGCGTGCGCTCTGCTGCGCGGGTCTGCGGCATGGTTTCCTCCGGGTCACTCAGCCTCTACCTGCTACCGACGGCCGCACCGGCGCAACACACCGGACAACGGCACACAGCCGATCCTGCGGCGCCCGACCCGACCGACACGAAGCCTGTTGCCGGTTCGGCAACAGCGCCGGGGGCGACCGCCCCGGAGGTGCGCAGTCGGACACCCGGGCGCACGCTGGACAGTGACCGTCGACCCCTCTCATCCAGTCTCATCCAGCAGACCTGGGGGCCTCATGTCGTACGCATCTCCGGGGCCGGGTGACCAGCAGGGACAGGGTGGGCAGGGGTGGGGTCAGCAGCAGCCGACGGGTGCGGGGTGGGGTGCTCCGCCGCCCCCGCGGCCACCGAAGAGGAGCACCGGGAAGATCGTCGGCTTCGGCTGCCTCGGTGTCCTCCTGCTGTTCGTGGTGCTCGGCGTGATCGGCGGCCTCGTGGTCGGCAACGGGGACGACTCGTCGAAGGACAGCGGGGCGGTTGTCGATGCGTCGACGGCGAAGGCGACCCCCAAGAAGACCTCCGGCCCTGAAGGGGACGTGAAGATCACGAAGTGCGAGGTGGACTCCACGACGTCCTGGCCGGCCGCCGAGCTGCTGATCACGAACCGCAGCTCGAAGGAGTCGACCTATTTCGTCAACGTCGAGTTCGTGGACAACTCGGGGAAGCGGCTGGGCGAGGCGTCCGCAGGGACGAGCAACTTGGCGCCGGGGCAGAAGGCGGAGGAGACGGCGCAGGGCTTGAACGAGATCTCGGTGAAGATCGAGTGCAAGGTGACCGATGTGACGCGGTGGGCGTCATAGGCCGGGACCGGGTCGTCAGGGGCGATTCATCGGTAGTTCCCACCGGACTTCGCCGTCCTGGTACCGGTCGGTCGGCGTGAGCCCGGCCGCTGCGGCGACGGCCGCGGAGGCCCGGTGGCCGGGGTGGATGTGGGCGATGACGGTACGGATACGAGGTTCCTGCGAGAGCCACCCGACGAGCCCCTCGGCGGCCTCCACGGCGATGCCCCGTCCTTGCCAGGGCGTACCCAGAACCCAGGCGATCTCCGCGACCTCCCCGGTGACCGTCGCCTGGACCGTCCCCACCAGGCATGCGCCCTCGCGGAGCTGGATCACCCAGTTCCACCATGTGACCGCGGGGTCCGGGGAGCCCACGACGAGGCGCTCGTAGCGCAAACGCAGGTCGGCGGGGGTGGCGGGAGCACCGCCGATGAAAGTGTGGAGCGCTGGATCGGACAGGACCTGGGCCATCTCCTCGGCGTGCTCGACGCGCAGGGGGAGGAGGTTCAGGCGGGTGGTGCGGATGGTCTCGGCGGACACGCGGGGCTCGGACATCGGGGGAAGCCTATGGGGTCCCCCAGAGCCTGATACCGAGCCATCACCACACGCCGGCAGTCGTGCAGACCAGGTCGCGGCCCCTGGGACCCGTCCCAGAGGTCCCCCGCAACTGACGGTTGCACCAGTGCAGTTCGAGGCATTCGCGGCTGGCGCCGGGCCCGCTCAGCGCGAGCCGGCCACGTCCGCGCACGCGCGTGGCGGCCCGATTTTGCCAGTCGACGCCGGCCGGGTCGACCCTTCAGGGACGGGTCGGTGGCTCGGGCCATGGGTGTCCGTCGGGTGACGCCGTCGCCGGTCGGCCTGCCTGTACGAAATCGCTGTACTCGTCCTGCGACATGGTCTCGTTGACCCAACGTCCTCGATCCGCTCCCGTACGGACTTCGGCGAGGTCCAGAGCGCTCAAGGGGTCGTCGGCCTTGCTGATCAGGAGGCCGAACTCCGCCTTCTCGTCATCGGGGTCGAGGGGCGGGAACTCGACCAGATCCATGAACGACTCGTGGCCGACGTCCTCGACGGTGTGAAGGTAGATTTCGTAGCCCTCTGCCACCGGCCTGATCTCGACATACCGGATGCCGGGTCGGTCGGGTGAACCGGCGGGACCGAGGAACTGCTCAACGGAGCGACCTCGCCGCAGGGCCCCGAGAGCGAGGCGTTCTGCCAAGTAGCGCACGCGGGAAGGCTACGGGTAAGGGCGGGTGGTCGGACACGGTCACCTCCTGATGTGGGAAGGCCCGGCCGCTCATTGGGCGCGACCGGGCGGTCGGCGGGTGTCGATCAGCAGGATTCTTCGAACTTCACCGCGTTGAGCGTCACGGGCTGTCCGTCGAGCGCGGTCCCCGCGGCGGGTTCTTGGGAGCAGACCTGCCAGTTCGACTCCATGAGGACGAAGCGGTCCTGGCCGGAGACGTCGTTGACGGTGATGCTCGTGCCGCTGTCGAGGCTCTGTCGTGCGGCTTTGACGGAATCGCCCTTGAAATCGGGCATGGTCGAGCCCGCCGCCTGCGGCTCACCCGTGTCCTTTGCGGGGCAGTCCTCTTCGAGCTTGACCGTGGCGAAGTCGACCTTTGTGTTCGTGGGGTGCTCGCCGGCCTCCGGGGTCTGCGAGCAGACCTTCCAGTTGCGGTCCAAGGCCTGCATGCGACCGCGGCCAAGGGCATCGTGCGAGGTGAGCCTGTAGAACCCGGCGGCTTGGGCTTGGTCCTGGGCGGACTGGAGGCCCTTGCCATCCATGTCGGGGAGCTGCGCCGTCTCGGTGCTGCTGTTGCTGCTGCCGTTGGTTTCGGTCTCCCCGGTGGCGGTGGGCGGGGCCTTGTCGCTGCTCTTGGTGGTGTTGGGGTCGCAGGCGACGAGGGCGAGCAGGCTTGCGGTGATGAGCGTGGCGCTGGTGATGCGGGTGAGCATGGTCCCCCCTGGGATGTTCCAGTGCTGAGGGAGCATCATGCGCCTCGTGGATATCCGGTGAAGGTGGAGTGGGGCTCCAGTGACACGAATGAGTGTCCGTCCGGGAGCCCGGCGGCTCCACCGGCCGTGTTTCCAGCAACAGAAAACGATCAAGGCCCGACCCGCTTTCGCGGGTCGGGCCTTGATCAATCAGGGTGAGTGACGGGACTTGAACCCGCGGCATCCTGGACCACAACCAGGTGCTCTACCAGCTGAGCTACACCCACCATGTCCGGTCTGGGTTTCTCCGACCGGCCGAGAAAAAGTGTACAGGGTCCGAAGGGGTGCTCGCGCACCGCTTTTTCGGGGGCCCATCAGGGCCCCGTCAAAGGCGTGTCCGGTGCTATTCGGTGGGCAGGACGTGCTTCGCGGCGATGGTGCGGGCGGTCTCCGAGTCGGGGCCCGGCTGCGGGACGAAGATCGCCTCGCGGTAGTAGCGGAGTTCGGCGATGGACTCGCGGATGTCGGCGAGGGCGCGGTGGTTGCCGTTCTTGTCCGGGCTGTTGAAGTACGCCCGGGGGTACCAGCGGCGGGCCAGCTCCTTGATGGAGGAGACGTCCACGATGCGGTAGTGGAGGTACTCCTCCAGGGTCGACATGTCGCGGAGGAGGAAACCCCGGTCCGTGCCCACCGAGTTTCCGCACAGCGGGGCCTTGCCCGGCTCCTTGACGTGCTCGCGTACGTAGGCGAGGACCTGCGCCTCGGCGTCCGCCAGGGTCGTCCCCTCGGCCAGCTCGGAGAGGAGGCCGGACTTCGTGTGCATCGTGCGCACCACGTCCGGCATCGTCTCCAGCGCCGCGTCCGGCGGGCGGATCACGATGTCCACCCCGTCACCGAGTACGTTCAGCTCAGAGTCGGTGACCAGCGCGGCCACCTCGATGAGCGCGTCATCCGACAGCGAGAGGCCGGTCATCTCGCAGTCGATCCACACCATGCGATCGTTCATGTGCCTCACCCTACGGCCCACTACGCCCAGGTGAACCGCCCGTGCGTGCGGCCGGGCGGGGACCCGAGGGCCCCCGCCCGGTGAGATCGGCGGGATTGGTGCGAATGACGCGAATGGCGCGACCCGCGGGAACTACGGAGCGCTGCGTTGCCCCGGCAGGCTCGGCCGCCCCGCCGCGTACAGCTCAGCGCCCGCCTTGCCCGGGTCCGTCGACATCGACGCGGACTGGCCGATGACGCCCGCGGCCGCCGTACGGCGGGTCTGCGGCGGGACCGGGCTCTCCTGGTGGATGGCCGGTGGTGGTCCCGCCGAACCCGCGGCGCCGTCCCCGTCCGAGGACGGCCGGTCGGCGGCCTGCGGACGACGGGCCCGGTACGCGGCCCGGTACGCGGCCGGCGACGAGCCGAGCTGGCGCCGGAAATGACCCCGCAGAGCGACCGGCGACCGGAAGCCGCAGCGGCCCGCGACCTCGTCGACCGAGTAGTCCGACGTCTCCAGAAGACGCTGCGCCTGGAGCACCCGCTGCGTGATCAGCCACTGCAGGGGAGCGCTCCCGGTGAGCGACCGGAAACGGCGGTCGAAGGTCCGCCGGCTCATGTACGCGCGAGCCGCCAGCGTCTCCACGTCGAACTGCTCGTGCAGATGCTCCAGCGCCCAGGCGACGACCTCCGCGAGGGGGTCGGCGCCGATCTCCTCTGGTAAAGACCTGTCGAGATAGCGCTCCTGACCGCCGCTGCGGCGCGGCGGGACCACCAGACGACGGGCCAGCGCGCCGGCCGCCTCGTTGCCGTGGTCCGTCCGCACGATGTGGAGGCACAGATCGATTCCGGCCGCCGTACCCGCCGATGTCAGTACGTCTCCGTCGTCCACGAAGAGTTCTCGTGGGTCGACGTGGACGGACGGGTAGCGCTTCGCCAGTGTCGGCGCGTACATCCAGTGGGTGGTCGCCGGACGGCCGTCCAGCAGACCCGCTGCGGCCAGTACGAAGGCGCCGGTGCACAGCCCGACTATGCGGGCGCCTTCCTCGTGCGCCCGGCGCAGTGCGTCGAGCGCCTCCTCCGGCGGCGGCGAGGTGATCGACCGCCAGGCGGGCACGACCACCGTGCCTGCCCGCGCGATCGCTTCCAGGCCATGTGGCGCCGTGAGTTCCAGGCCCCCTGTGGTCCGCAGCGGGCCTTCCTCGCCCGCACTCACCAAAAGGCGATAGCGCGGTACGCCGGCGTCCTGGCGGTCAATCCCGAACACCGACAGCGGTATGGAACTCTCGAAGATGGGGCCGCCGCTGAACAGCAGCACCGCGACGATCTCCTTGCGGCGTCGCCCGGAAAGTTTCCGGGCCGCGGCTTCCGGCGCGGCAGTGGAGTCGTGGCTCATACTGCTAAGCCCCCCTCGGTGGTCGCGGCTCCTCGGTTGTGTCGCTCCTGCACGTTTCCCCTCGGTCCTGCACGAGTCCCCCGCCGTAAGACGTCAAGATCGAATCTACTGTGTCCCGTGGCGCCAAGGTGACCAGTTCGGCACTCGGTGGAATGTCGACATGGCAACTTGGCGTGAAGCATTCGATCACGAAGCGTTGCACTCACAGGCCGTACAGGGAAGTGCGCCTCGTGGCAGTGGCCAATCCACGTAGGGTGCGCGAGCCCTCTGCGGCCCTTTCAGTGCAGGTCGAACGGGGGTTGGGGGGTCGTTCGACCAAGGAATGCGCCATACGCAGAAGTTGGCTGAAAAGAAGCGGGCGCGTGCGCGTAAACCGGTCAGTCGACCGGCCTGTTTCCTCCGCCGTGCCGACCGCCCCTGCGCGCCCCCACGCCACTCCTGCCGTGCGGGCCGCCCGCGCATTCCGCTTCGCGTGAGGCCGGCACCCCGTGCGAGCCCCAGTGCGGGCCCTCGTGCGGGCCCGGCACGCGGCGCGACGCCGGCACCCCTTGGGCTCCGCTCGCGCCGTGCCGTCCGCGGGCCGGAGCGCGCTCCTCGGCGAGCAGCCGCGCCGCACCCCGCTCGGACTGCCTCAGCAGCACCCGGCAGGCCGCGGTCACGGCCGCCAGGCCAAGGGCCGTACCGGCCGCGCCGGCGAGCGAGGTGCCGTACCAGACGAGGACCACGGGGACCAGGACGCAGCTGAAGGCCGCCCAGCGGACCACATCGCTCGCCGTGTCCGGGACGGGGGGTGCCGCGGTGTGCGCCCGGGGGGCGGGGCGGGACGCGGTCTCGGGTCCGGGCACGGTGTGCTCCCTCGTACGTACCTAGTACTCCATTGCTCCCCCTGGCGGCGGCTGAACGGTTCAACGCGTGTTCGACCGGCAGGTCACTGTGCGGCATGCCTGGGTGAACCCTGTGCAAACCGCCTGTACGGGGCAGCAACCATTGCGTTACGGGCGCCTCCTCATGCATGCTCCGATGAACGCCGCGTAGCGCACGCGGGATCTGGGCAGAGGAGGAGTGCCGCCGTACCCTTGGGGGTATGCGGTTGGGAAGATGATTCCCGGACACAGCTCTGCCGCACGTTGTCGTCGTCCCACCACGAGGATCCAAACGCCGAGATACCCATGGCCGGTCACGAATACTTCGATCCCGCGGACCGCCAGCGCCCGCTCGCCGATCCCACGGCGGCCGAGCCCCTGGCGGCGGAAGAACTCCGCCAGTCCTGCGATCCCGCCTTCAAGCACGGCGTCGTCGTCGGTTTCGACGGCTCGACGTCCAGCGAGCGTGCCCTCGCCTACGCGATCGGCATGGCCCACCGCTCCGGCTCCGGCCTGATCATCGTCCATGTCGCCAACCGGCTGCCCACCACCGTGTGGGCGGGCTGCGAGCCCCCGGTCTTCGTCGACGTGCC
Source organism: Streptomyces sp. NBC_00038 (assembly GCF_026343635.1). Classification (NCBI taxonomy): domain Bacteria; kingdom Bacillati; phylum Actinomycetota; class Actinomycetes; order Kitasatosporales; family Streptomycetaceae; genus Streptomyces; species Streptomyces sp. NBC_00038. The sequence goes on along the minus strand of NZ_JAPELQ010000001.1, from coordinate 4,009,762 downwards.
GGACCATCGCACCGAGGTGCTCGGACTCGAGCTCGCCTGCGCCGAGTATCTGGCCGAGGTCCCGTGGATCCTCGTCGAGCGCGGTGGCGACATCTGCCACGAACTCGAAGAGGTGGGGCGGGAGTACGAGGCGGACGCGATCGTCGTCGGCTCCACGCACGGCATCGTCGGGCGCATCTTCGGCTCGGTCGCGGGCCGGCTCGCCAAGCGCGCGAAGCGTCCTGTTGTCGTCATCCCCTGAGTGCCGGGCGAACCCTGTCGTTGCCGTTCCGTAACTCCTCGTTGTCCCAGGTGAGATGAGCCGTGGGCACGGTCAACTCCCTTTTGGCGCCGGGCAGAAAGCCGTGCAAATCTACTCGTGCGTAGATGTGTTTGTGCGCTTGTGAAGGGCATATATCGGTCACCGCACAACCGCACATGCACGAAGGGAGCCCGCCGTGGACAATGACGTCTCCGCGGGAAGCAACACCTCCATCCTCGGCCAACTCGCGCTCGGACTCACCCTGCTGGCGTTCGGCCTCGGTCACACCGAGGTCATCGACGGCGTGACGGCAGCCGACTCCATCTCCCTCGCCACCTATGTCGGTGGCGTCGCGCTCTTCGTCGCCGGACTGTTCGCCCTCCGCGACCATGACGCCCTCACCGGTACGGCGTTCTCCGCGCTCGGCGCGCTCTGGTTCACCTGGGGTGTCTCGGCCGACTCGGCCGTCTCCGCGAACGCGGCCGGCCTCTTCCTGCTGCTGTTCGCCCTCGTCGCGCTCAGCCTGACGCTCGGGGCGTCCGGCGCCTCCCAACTCACCCGTGGGGCATACGGGTTGCTCTTCGTGGCGATGCTGCTGCTCGCCATCGGGCAGTTCGGGGACTCCGAGGGGCTTGCCAAGGTCGGTGGCTGGTTCGCCGCGGCTGCGGGTGCCCTGGCCTGGTACGCGGCTACGGCTGCGTTGGCTCACTGGCCCACTGCACTGCCTGGACGCGCCTCCAGCCGGGGGGTGACGGCCACCGGCTGACGTCGGCGCGAGTCGGGGAACTGGGCGGCCCCGGCTCATCAAAGAACGGGTCCCTGTGTGCTGGTGGCACGCACGGGGACCCGTTCTTCGTGTGTTCTTCGGCTGCCAGGCCGTGGGGGTTGCTCGCGCAGTTCCCCGCGCCCCTGAAGGGGCGCTCCCCTGAACCGGGGTTTTCTACTCCACCGTTACCGACTTCGCCAGGTTCCTCGGCTTGTCGATGTCGCGGCCCAGTACCAATGCCGCGTGGTAGGCGAGGAGTTGGAGGGGGATGCCCATGAGGATCGGGTCGAGCTCGTCCTCGTTCTTCGGGACGACGATCGTCTGGTCGGCCTTCTCCAGTTCCCGGTGCGCCACCGCGAGGATCTTGCCGCTGCGGGCCTTGATCTCCTCCAGGGCGGCACGGTTCTTCTCGAAGAGGTCGTCGTCGGGGACGATCGCGACCGTCGGCAGGGAGGGCTCGATCAGCGCCAGCGGGCCGTGCTTCAGCTCGGAGGCCGGGTAGGCCTCGGCGTGGATGTAGGTGATCTCCTTGAGCTTCAGCGAGGCCTCACGGGCCACCGGGTAGCCGCGCACCCGGCCGATGAAGAGCATCGAGTGGGCCTGGGCGTACTCGGCGGCCAGCTTCTTGATCTCGTCCTCCCGCTCCAGGATCTCGGAGATCTGGGCGGGCAGCTTGCGCAGGCCCTCGATGATCCGCTTGCCGTCGCGCACCGACAGGTCGCGGGTGCGGCCCAGGTGCAGCGCGAGCAGCGCGAAGGCGACCGTGGTGTTGGTGAAGCACTTGGTGGAGACGACGCAGACCTCGGGGCCCGCGTGCACGTACATGCCGCCGTCGGCCTCGCGGGCGATGGCGCTGCCCACCACGTTCACCACGCCGAGGACCCGCGCGCCCTTGCGCTTCAGCTCCTGGACGGCGGCGAGGACGTCGTACGTCTCACCGGACTGGGAGACCGCGACGTACAGCGTGTCGGGGTCGACCACGGCGTTGCGGTAGCGGAACTCGGAGGCCGGCTCGGCGTCCGCGGGGATGCGGGCCAGCTCCTCGATCATCTGGGCGCCGATCATGCCCGCGTGGTACGAGGTGCCGCAGCCGAGGATCTTCACGCGGCGGATCTGGCGCGCCTCGCGGGCGTCCAGGTTCAGGCCGCCGAGGTGCACGGTGGAGAAGCGGTCGTCGATGCGGCCGCGCAGCACGCGATCCACCGCCTCGGCCTGCTCGTGGATCTCCTTGTGCATGTACGTGTCGTGGCCGCCCATGTCGTACGAGGCGGCCTCCCACTCGACGGTGGTCGGCTCGGACGTCGTACGGGTGCCCTCGGTGGTGTACGTGCGGAAGTCGTCGGCCTTGAGGGTGGCCATCTCGCCGTCGTCCAGGGTCACTATCTGGCGCGTGTGGGTGACCAGGGCGGCGATGTCCGAGGCGACGAACATCTCCTTCTCGCCGATGCCGAGGACGACCGGGGAGCCGTTGCGGGCCACCACGATGCGTTCGGGGAAGTCGGCGTGCAGGACCGCGATGCCGTACGTGCCCTCGATCACGCGCAGCGCGTCGCGGACCTTGTCCTCCAGCTTCTCCTGCTGGGAGCGGGCGATGAGGTGCGTGAGGACCTCGGTGTCGGTCTCGGAGAGGAACTCGACGCCGTCGGCTTCGAGCTTCTTCCGCAGGTCGGAGGCGTTGTCGATGATGCCGTTGTGGACGACGGCGACCTTGTTGTCGCCCGACATGTGCGGGTGGGCGTTCACGTCGGAGGGGGCGCCGTGGGTGGCCCAGCGGGTGTGGGCGATACCGGTGGTGCCGGCGAAGCGCTTGGGGACCTTGGCCTCCAGGTCGCGGACCCGGCCCTTGGCCTTGACCATCTTCAGGCCGGAGGACTTGGGAGTCGTCACGACGATGCCCGCCGAGTCGTAGCCGCGGTACTCCAGTCGCTGGAGGCCCTCAAGGAGGAGGGGGGCGACGTCACGCCTGCCGATGTATCCGACGATTCCGCACATAGATGACGTTTCCTAGCCGTAGATGATCTAGCCGTACACGATGCGGCGCAGCTGCCTGAGCGTGAGCTCCGGCGGCGCGACCGCGCGGTATTTCAGGTCCGCTTCGATCCGTTCGAAGATCGACGCGTTCACCAGGCCCTGTGCCTGGAGCTCGCGGTGGCGGCGACGGACGTACTCCTCGGTCGTCTCGTCGAAGTAGGCGAGCACGTCCTGGACCACACGCAGCGCCTCGCCCCGGTTGAGGGGCGAGGACCGCGTCAGATGATCAACAAGTTCGTCGTGCACCCGTTGATCCTGAGGTAAAGCGCTGGCAATCGCAAGAATCCTGCCCGATATCGGGCAACAGGCTGTTGAAACTCTTATGGGACCCTGTTCGGGGCCTGTTCATGCTGTGTCCCGCGTAACGATGGCTGCCAGGGGCACCTTTTTCAGCCATGGACACTCCTCGCATGGGCGTACCGGAGAAGCTCGCCGGACGCATGAGCATGGCCGAGCAGCACGAATACCTCCGCACCAAGTTCTCGCGGCGCATGATGATCAGAGGCGGCGCCGTGACCCTGGGCGCCGTCGCGGGCGGCGCCTTCGTGCCGGGCGCGACCGCACAGGCCGCCGTTCCGACGCAGGGCACCGGCACCAGCTCCGAGAAGGTGGACGGCGCGCTCGTCGCCCCCTTCGGCCGCCACCTCGCCTACGGCACCGACCCGAAGACCGAGATGACGGTCTCCTGGCAGGTCCCGGCCGCCGTCAGCAAGCCGTACATCCGCATCGGCGCCCACCCCTGGGACCTCTCCCGCAAGATCGGGGCCGAGGTGCGCAGCCTCTACACCCCGGCCGGCGTCGGCGCGAGCGGCGACCACACGCAGTACTACGTGCACGCGCAGCTCACGCACCTGCGCCCCGGCCGGACGTACTACTACGGCGTCGGCCACGACGGCTTCGATCCGGCGTCCGCGCACCTCGCGGGCACCCTCGGCACCTTCACGACCGCCCCCTCGAAGTCCGAGCCGTTCACCTTCACGGCCTTCGGTGACCAGGGCGTCAGCTACCACGGGCTCGCCAACGACGCCCTGATCCTCGGCCAGAACCCGGCCTTCCACCTGCACGCGGGCGACATCGCGTACGCCGACCCGACCGGCGCGGGCAAGAGCGACGACGCCAGCTTCGACTCGCGCACCTGGGACCAGTTCCTCGCGCAGACCGAGTCCGTCGCCAAGTCGGTGCCGTGGATGGTGTCGTACGGCAACCACGACATGGAGGCCTGGTACTCGCCCAACGGCTACGGCGGCGAAGAGGCCCGCTGGCAGCTCCCGGCGAACGGGCCCGACAAGAAGAACCTCCCCGGCGTGTACTCCTTCACGCACGGCAACACGGCGATCATCTCGCTGGACGCCAACGACATCTCCTTCGAGATCCCGGCCAACCTCGGCATCTCCGGCGGCACCCAGACCAAGTGGCTGGAGGCCCAGCTCAAGAAGTACCGGGCCGCCGACGCCATCGACTTCATCGTGATCTTCTTCCACCACTGCGCGTACTGCACCTCGACCTCGCACGCCTCCGAGGGCGGCGTACGGCAGGAGTGGGTGCCGCTCTTCGAGAAGTACACCGTCGACCTGGTGATCAACGGCCACAACCACGTCTACGAGCGCACCGACGTCATCAAGGCCGACACCGTCGCCAAGGAGCTCCCGATCGGCGGCACCGCCTACCCGGAGACCGACGGCGTCGTGTACGTCACCGCGGGCGCGGCCGGCCGCAGCCTGTACGCCTTCAGCGCGGACGAGTCCTACGAGGGCCACGTGAAGGACAACGAGTCCGTAGCCTCCTTCGTCGTCCAGAAGGGCAACGTCCACGAGGCCGAGACGGTCGCCTGGTCGCGCGTGCGCTACCTCAACTACTCCTTCCTGCGCGTGGATGTGACTCCGGCGCCGAAGGGCCACCTGGCCAAGCTGAAGGTACGGGGCATCGCAGAGACGGGCGAAGAGGTGGACGCGTTCACGGTGGCACGCCGGGTCAGCTAGACGGGCCTTCTTTTAGGGGCGCGGGGAACTGCGCGACCAGCCACACACGGCCCGCAGACGGCAGGCGGCTCTCACATCCTCTTGAGGACCGCCTGCTTGGCCATGGCGAACTCGTCGTCCGTAAGAACCCCCGACTTGTGCAGTTCACCAAGCTCCCGCAGCCTGCGCAACAGGGCGTCATGGTCGGCCTCGGCGACGGGGGCCGGCTCCTTCACCGGCTCCGGGGGAGAAACCGCAGGGTGAGGCAACCGCACCTGCACAGCCGCCGCGACCAGCGCCATCAGCGGATCCTTCTTGAACCCCCACAGCTCAACGGAGTTGGGGTCGTACTTGGGCGGAGCCTTCGTCCCCGCACCGCGCACGCTGAACCGCAGGCACCCGTTCTCCAGGCCGGCCGACGGATGCCACTCGACGCCGGTGATGTCCCCCAGGGCCAGCGACCGGACCCCGGCGGCAGCCTTCGCGTCCTCCGTCTTCCAGTTCCACTCCAGCCGTACGTGTTCGCCGTCGAAGCTCGCGGTGCCGTCCCCGGCGGAGACGGACAGCGGCAGGGCGGGGCCGGGCAGCAGATACCCGTCGACTGGTCCTGACGGCACTTCGTCCAGAAGCAGCGCGTTGCGGACCTCGTCCACGAGGTACTCGGCGACGCCGTAGCGGTCGGACTCGACGGTGAGCTGGTAGGGGTCGTTCGGTTCCGCGAGCTTGCCGCCGGTCGCCTGGAGCAGCGGGTCGGCGCCGTCGCGCAGTCTGAGCCTCAGCCGCCCGGTCTTCTTGCCCTGTTCGAAGGAAATCCCCGCCAACGCGCCGAGCGGGACGGTCAGTTCACCCAAGGTCTTGCGGAGCAGGCTGACGTTCTTGTCGCGCCCGGGTGTCAGGCGCAGGGCGTCACCGTCGAAGATCCAGGTGCCGTCCTTCTGGATGATTTCCGCCATGAGGGGGATTGTTTCACCGGCTGTACGGGAGAGTGGTCTATACCCATTCGAAGGGAGCGCATGTGAGACAGCACAGAACGCCCCGTCTGCTCAGCACGCTGCTGCTCGTGGCGGCCGCCTCCATCTCCGTCGCCGGCGCGGCACCCCCCGCGGCCGACCGGGCTGTCACCCCGCTCGGCCAGGTGGTTCCGGCGCCCGCCTCGGTCGACGCGGGCGGATCCGCGTACCGGATCACCGGCGACACCCGCATCCGTGTCGACGGCTCGGGCGAGGCCCGCAAGGTCGGCGAGTACCTCGCGGACGTCCTGCGGCCCTCCACCGGCTACCGCCTGCCGGTCACGTCCTCGCACGGCGGCGGAATCCAACTGCGTATCGGCGCGAAGGACTTGGGCGCCGAGGGCTACCGCCTGGACAGCGGCAGGTCCGGCATCACCATCACCGCAGCCAAGCCGGCCGGCCTCTTCCACGGCGTGCAGACCCTGCGCCAGCTGCTCCCGGCCTCCGTCGAGAAGAACTCCGTGCAGCCCGGTCCCTGGCTCGTCGCGGGCGGCACCATCGAGGACAGTCCCCGCTACGGCTATCGGGGCGCGATGCTCGACGTCTCCCGGCACTTCTTCACCGTTGACCAAGTGAAGCGCTACATCGACGAGTTGGCGCTCTACAAGGTCAACAAACTGCACCTGCACCTCTCCGACGACCAGGGCTGGCGCATCGCGATCGACTCCTGGCCGCGGCTCACGACGTACGGCGGCTCGACGCAGGTCGGCGGCGGACAGGGCGGCTACTACACGAAGGCGCAGTACAAGGACATCGTCCGGTACGCGTCCTCGCGCTATCTGGAGGTCGTCCCCGAGATCGACATGCCGGGGCACACGAACGCCGCGCTCGCCTCGTACGCGGAACTGAACTGCGACGGGGTCGCGCCGCCGCTCTACACCGGCACGGACGTCGGGTTCAGCTCGCTGTGCGTGTCGAAGGACATCACGTACGACTTCGTGGACGACGTGATCCGCGAGCTGGCCGCGATCACTCCCGGCAAGTACCTGCACATCGGCGGGGACGAGGCCCACTCCACGCCGCACGCCGACTATGTGGCCTTCATGGACCGGGTGCAGCCGATCGTCGCCAAGTACGGCAAGACGGTGGTCGGTTGGCACCAGCTGACCGGGGCGACTCCGGCGAAGGGTGCGCTGGCCCAGTACTGGGGGCTCGACGACACCAGCGCGGCGGAGAAGGAGCAGGTGGCGAAGGCCGCGCAGGGCGGGACGGGTCTTGTGCTGTCGCCGGCCGACCGGGTCTACCTGGACATGAAGTACACCGCGGACACCCCGCTCGGGCAGGACTGGGCGGGCCTCGTGGAGGTGCAACGGTCCTACGACTGGGATCCGGGCAACTACCTTCCCGGAGCGCCGGGTTCGGCGATCAAGGGCGTCGAGGCGCCGCTGTGGACCGAGACGATCGTGACCTCGGCGGACATCGACTACATGGCGTTCCCGCGGCTGCCCGGGGTGGCCGAGCTCGGCTGGTCGCCCGCGGCCACGCACGACTGGGACGCGTACAAGGTGCGGCTCGCGGCGCAGGCGCCGCGCTGGGACGCGCTGGGGATCGGCTACTACAAGTCGCCCCAAGTCCCCTGGCCGACCGCATAGTTGCGGATAGAGAGGTGGGGCTCAGGAGGACCGTCTCCTGAGCCCCACCCCCGGCTTCAGAGACCCGCGATCGGGTTCTTCAGGTTGCCGACGAGCTGGAGCGCTCCGGACGGGTCGGCGAGGTCCACCATCTGCTTGTTGTTGCGCAGCTGCAGACGGTTGAGGCAGGACAGGGCGAACTCCGGCGCGAACATGTCGTACTGCCGGAACTTGTCGGCGAGTTCGGGCGTCGCGTCCTGGTAGGCGCGGACGGACTCGGCGACCGTCCGCCAGAACAGGTCCTCGTCGAGGATGCCCTCGGCGTCGAGGTCGGAGGCGAGGAAGCGGAAGAAGCAGTCGAAGACGTCCGTGAAGATCGACAGGAGCTTCTTGTCCTCGGGGACCTCGACACGGATCCGCTCGACGGCCGGCGGCAGAACGGCCTGCGGGTCCAGGACGGCGATCTCCTCGGCGATGTCCTTGTAGATCGCGCGCTGCACGACGCCGTCCTTGAGGACCAGGATGACGTTCTCGCCGTGCGGCATGTACACCAGGTCGTAGGCGTAGAAGCTGTGCAGCAGCGGGGTGAAGTAGGCGCGCAGATAGCGGCGCAGCCACTCGACGGGGTTCAGCCCCGACCGCTCGATCAGCGCACCCGCGAAGGACCTGCCTTCGTGGTCGACATGGGCGAGCGAGGCCATCGTGGCCAGGGTCTCGCCCTCCTGGAGTGCGGGCACCGGGCTCTCCCGCCACAGGGCGGCGAGCATTTTGCGGTACGGGGAGTAGCGGTCCGTGGCGGCCTCGTACTCCAGGTGGCGGTAGCCGACGGCGGCGCGCTCGCGGATGACCGACAGACCGGTCGACTTCAACACCGGGTCGTTCTCGACGAGTTGGGCCAGCCAGTCGTTGATCGCCGGGGTCGCTTCCATGTACGCGGCCGAAAGTCCGCGCATGAAGCCCATGTTGAGGACCGAGAGCGCCGTTTTGACGTAGTGCTTCTCGGGGTGGGACTTGTTGAAGAACGTCCGGATCGACTGCTGGGCCAGGTACTCGTCGTCGCCCTCGCCGAGGCAGACGAGGCGCTGCTGTGCCACCTCGGCCGCGAAGGTCACCGAGAGCTTGTTCCACCACTGCCAGGGGTGGACGGGGATGAGGAGGTAGTCGTCGGCGTCGAGGCCCTGCTCGGTGAGGGTCTTGGCGAACCGCTCGACGGTCTCCGTGCCCAACTCCTCGCGCAGGAACGACTCGTACTCGATGCCGACCCCCGCGGTGAACGCGGCGCGTGAGCGGTGCGCGGCCAGCCACACCAGCCGGACCGGGCTCGCGGTCTCGGGGGCGTACGACAGGTACTCGTGGACCCCGAAGCCGAGCCGCCCGTTGTTGGCGACGAAGCAGGGGTGGCCCTCGGTCATGCCGGTCTCGATGTCCTGGAAGCCGCTTTTCACGAGCTCGGCGACCGGGATCTGCGGCTTGGTGAGTTTGAAGCAGGTGCCCGAGAGGGTGGAGGAGATCTCCTCCAGGTAGACGGGCAGGACTTCGTCGCTCAGGCCCAGCGTCTTCTTCAGCTCGATGAAAAAGTCCAGGGCGGCGAGCGGGAGTTCGGTTCCGTCGCGGTGCCGGGTGATCGACTCGGCGTCGACCTGCCAGTGGTCGAGTGCGCGGAGGCGGGCGGTGAAGCGGTAGCGGGTCAGTCCGTCGTCGCTGCGGACGGCATACTGGTCCTTGCCCTGCGCCTCCGGGGTGATCAGCCGCTCGTGGGCGAACTCGGCGAGCGCCTTGCGGACGAGCAGGCGGTTGGCGCGGTCCCAGCGCTCGGGGGAGAGGTGGGCCACGGCGTCGGACAGGGTCATATCGCCAAACTCCGTACTTCTCGTGTCGCGGCGTCGAACTGTTCACGGGTGCAGAAGCTGAGCAGCGCGCGCTTCTCGGGCTTGTCGATCTCGCGCTCGGGGACGAAGCCGACCACTTCGTTGAGCGCGTGCACCGCCTTGTTGGTCACATCGGGTTCGACCACGACCCGCCGGGTCGCCGGGTCGGCGAACAGCTCCGCCATCACGGTGGTGATCACGGCCCGGGTGAAGCCGTGCACGGGGGTGTCCGTCGGCGCGACCAGGAAGTGCATGCCGACATCGCCGGGCTCGGGTTCGTACAGGCCGACCAGCTCGATGTACCGGGGGTCGTACTTCTCCATCAGGAACGCGGGTTCGCCGTCGCGCAGCCCGAGGTACGCGTGGTGGTGCTCGGAGGCCGCGATGGCCATGTACTCCCGCTCCACGTCCTGCAGTTTCGCGTTCTGCATCATCCAGAAGGCGGCCTTGGGGTGGGTCACCCAGCCGTGCAGCAGCTCGGCGTCCTTGAGGGGGTCGAGGGCGCGGATGGTGAAGGCACCGATGTCGGTGGTGGCGGTCATGCGGCTCGTACGGCTCATACGGCGAACTCCTGGAACGCGATGGTCTTCTCGACCGGGTAGTACTCGGTGCCCAGCAGCTCGCGGATGATGTACGCGTTGCGGTACGCGCCCATGCCGAGGTCCGGCGACGTGATCGAGTGCGTGTGGACACCGGCGTTCTGGAGGAAGACGCCGCGGCCCGTGGTGTCGATGGCGTAGTTGCGGGCCACGTCGAAGTTGCCGCGCGAGTCGTAGCGCAGGCGTTCGTGGACCGGCTTGAGGAACTCGGGCTCGGCGTACTTGTAGCCGGTGGCGAGGATCAGGCCCTGGGAGCTCAGCTCGTACTCCTTGCCCTGCTCCTCCTGGCGCAGGCCGAGGGTGTACGTCCCGTCCCGGTAGGTCGCCGTGTCGAGCGAGGAGTTGGTGAGCAGACGGGTGGGGACCGGACCGCCGACCTTCTTCTGGTAGAGCAGGTCGAAGATCGAGTCGATCAGCTCGCCGTCGATGCCCTTGAACAGGCCCTTCTGCTCCGTCTGGAGGCGGTAGCGGGTCGGCTCGGGCAGCGCGTGGAAGTAGTCGATGTACTCCGGGGAGGTCATCTCCAGCGTGAGCTTGGTGTATTCGAGCGGGAAGAAGCGCGGCGAGCGCGTGACCCAGTTCAGCTGGTAGCCGTGGACGTCGATCTCGCTCAGCAGGTCGTAGTAGATCTCGGCGGCGGACTGGCCGCTGCCGACGAGCGTGATCGACTCCTTTTGCTGCAGCTCCTGCTTGTGGTGCACATAGCGGGAGTTGTGGATGAAGTCGCCGCCGAGTCCGGCGCAGGCCTCGGGGATGTACGGCGGGGTGCCCGTGCCGAGGACCAGATGCCGGGCGCGGAACACCTCACCGGCGTCCGTGCGCACGACGTACACCTCGGCACCCTCGTCGTACGTCACCTCGGTGACCGTCGTGCTGAAGCGGACGCTGGAGAGTTTGGAGGCGGCCCAGCGGCAGTAGTCGTCGTACTCGACCCGGAGGGGGTAGAAGTTCTCGCGGATGTAGAACGAGTACAGACGGCCGGACTCTTTGAGGTAGTTGAGGAAGGAGTACGGGGACGTCGGGTCGGCCAGTGTGACCAGGTCCGACATGAACGGGGTCTGGAGGTGTGCGCCCTCCAGGAACATCCCGGAGTGCCACTCGAAGTGGGGCTTGGAGTCGAGGAAGACGCCGTCCAGTTCGACGATCGGCTCGGTGAGGCAGGCGAGGCCGAGGTTGAAGGGGCCGAGACCGATCCCGACGAAGTCGTACGTCTTGGCGGGGGATTCAGGAAGCGCGGTCAAGGGATTCTCCCAGGTACTGCTCGGCGTGGCCGGCGATCAGATCGAGCACGGCGGTGATGTCGTCCGTCGTGGTTTCGGGATTGAGCAGGGTGAACTTCAGGTAGTGACGGCCGCCGACCTTCGTACCCGCGACGACGGCGTCACCGGAGGCGAACAGGGCCTTGCGGGCGTACAGGTTGGCGCGGTCGATCTCGGAGGGATCGGTGACGGCGGCCGGGATGTAGCGGAAGACGAGGGTGGAGAGCGAGGGCTCGACGACCACGTCGAAGCGCGGGTCGGCGGCGAGGAGCTTCCAGCCCTCGGCTGCCAGGTCGCAGACCTCGTCGAAGAGTTCGCCGATGCCGTCGGCGCCCATCACGCGCAGCGTCATCCACAGCTTGAGCGCGTCGAAGCGGCGGGTGGTCTGCAGGGACTTGTCCACCTGGTTGGGGATACGTTCCTGCACCATGCGGCGCGGGTTGAGGTACTCGGCGTGGTAGGTGGCGTGGCGCAGTGTGGCGGCGTCCCGGACGAGGATGGCGGACGAACTCACCGGCTGGAAGAAGGACTTGTGGTAGTCGACGGTGACCGAGTCGGCGCGCTCGATGCCGTCGATGCGGTCCCGGTTCTTCAGGGAGGTGAGCAGTCCGCAGCCGTACGCGGCGTCGACGTGCATCCAGGCGCCGAACTGGGAGCACAGCTCGGCGATTTCGGGCAGCGGGTCGATGGAGCCGAAGTCGGTGGTGCCGGCGGTCGCGACGACGGCCATGGGGACGAGGCCGGCGCTCTTGCAGCGTTCCAGCTCGTGGGCGAGCGCTACCGTCTGCATGCGCTTGTCGTTCCCGACGGGGATCGAGACGACGGAGTCCGCGTTGAGGCCGAGGAGTTTGGCCGACTTCTTCACACTGAAGTGGCTGGCCTCGGAGGCGAAGATGCGCAGTTTGGCGAGGCTGTCGGACTTGGCTTCCTCGCGGGCGAGCAGCAGCGCCTGGAGGTTGGACTGCGAACCGCCGGAGGTGAACACGCCGTCGGCGGCCGGGCCGAGGCCGATCCGCTCGTTCGTCCAGTCGATGAGCTTGCGCTCGATGAGCGTGCCGCCGGCCGACTGGTCCCAGGTGTCCAGGGAGGAGTTGACGGCCGAGAGGACCGCCTCGCCGACCACGGCCGGGATGACGACCGGGCAGTTGAGGTGCGCGAGGTAGCGCGGGTGGTGGAAGTAGATCGCGTCCCGGAGGTAGACCTCTTCGAGTTCGTCGAGGGCCGCGGTGGTGTCGTGCAGCGGGCGGTCCAGGTCGATCCGCTCGATACGGGGAGCGAGGGCGTCGACCGTGACACCCGTGAACGGACGGTCTGTGGTGGCGAGTTTGGCCGCCACCCGCTCTATGCCTTCGGTCGCGGAGCGGCGGTACCGCTCCGCGGTCGTGTCGTTGAGCAGGTGCGAGCGCATGTGGGGGTCCTCCGTGCGGGGAGCGTCCGGGCGGGACATGAGTGAGGGCGGAATCGCGCGTTCAACTTAGGTTAGCCTAACCTAAGTCGACTGTGCGACCCCGCCCCAGTGACGTCTTCCTGTCCCACAAGTGACGAACGCCTCGTCCAGGAGCGCGGGTTACTCCTGCTCGCGGAGTTGCTCCTCGGTCAGCCCGCGCCGCCAGTAGCCGACGAAGGTGATCCGCCTGCGGTCGATCTCGCGCTCGCGCACGAGATGGCGGCGCAACTCCTTCACCTGGCCGGACTCGCCCGCGATCCATACGTACGGCCGCTCGGTGGGCGGGAGTTGAGCGGCCCGCACTGCGTCGACGGCCATGGGGGAGCCGTCGTCGCGCACGAGCCAGGTGATGTCCGCGTCGGCCGCGATCACCAGGTCCTGGATGTCCTCGGTGTGCTCGACCTCCAGCCAGGCCCGCGCGCGGGTGCCGGCCGGGAGTGATTCGAGGATGGCGGAGGCGGCGGGCAGCGCGGTCTCGTCCGCCCAGATGACGACCAGGTCGGCGTCGGCGGGCGGGCGGAAACGGATCGCCCCGTTGTCGGCGACCGCCGGGCCGAGCAGGACGGCACGGTCGCCGGCCCGGGCGCGCGACGCCCACTGTGAGGCAGGGCCCGCCGGGGTGGCTGACCCGGGCTCCGTACCGTGCAGCACGAAGTCGATGTCGATCTCGGTGGTCAGCCCCTGCGCGTCACGGCGCAGAGTCCGCAGCGTGTACGAGCGCATGACGGCCCGTACGTCCTCGGGTATGTCGAGCCACGCCTGCCGCCAGCCGTAGCCGTACTCCATCGGCAGGACGGGCTCCTCCTGCCCCGGCCGCGGCAGGAACAGGGACAGGCTCTGGTCACAGCCGTCCGAGGCGAACGCGTGCAGGTCGGGGCCCGTGAAGGTCACCCGGACCAGAGACGGGCCGAGCCGCCTCGTCCGTACGACCTGGAGGGCGAAGATACGGTACGTGGCGGCTGCGGCCGTCGTCATCAGTGCTCCTGAGTCTTCGTCAGGGGGCTTGCGTGGGTTGCCTGGAGCCGGATGGGTCAGGCGACCTTCTTGGCGTTCTCGATGGCCTCGGCGAGGTTGTCGAGAAGCGGGGTGCACTTGGCGTAGGAGATGATCGGCTCGGGGGAGCGGGCGATGACCTGGCCGGCCTTGACGGCGGGCAGCTTCTTCCAGGTGGCCTCGGTGATGTCGGCCGGCTGGATGGTCGCGCTGCGGTCGTCCATGATGATGATGTCGGCCGGGTACTTGTCGACGTTCTCCCAGCTCAGGTTCTCGAACCAACCGCCGCTGGCCTTCAGCGCGCTGGCCGAGGGCTCGACGATGTTCACGCCGAGCGCCTTGAAGTACTCCAGGTCGATGGAGAGGTTCGAGCCGGAGACGTAGAAGATGTCCTGGCTCGCGGAGCCGGCGAGAACCTTGATCTCGGGGCGGGCCTTGGCCGCCGCCCGGAGCCGCTCGGCGGCCGTCTCGAACTTCTTCTTCGCCTCGACGACCTTGGCGGCCTGCACATTGGCGCCGAGCGACTCGGCGAGTGCGTACATGCGCTCCAGCGACACGGGCATCTGGCGGTCGTAGACGGAGATGCCGACGCTCGGGGCGAGCTTGAGGATCTTGTCCTTGGACTCCTCGGGGACGTACCAGAGGGTGCCCGCGTCGTCGAACAGCGTGGAGATCAGCACGTCGGGGGTCAGAGCCGCGTACTTCTCGATGTTGAACTGGCCCCACTCGTTGCCGAGTACCGTCAGCTTGCTGACGTCCATGTCGCCGGCCTGGACGTCGGCCTTGCCGTCCGCGGTCGTGGTCGGGCCGAAGACGCCCTTGACCTCGATGCCGTAGTCGTAGAGCGCGGCGGCCACACCGGTGAAGGCGACTATGTTCGCCGGGGTCTTGTCCAGCTTCACCGTGGTGCCGCGGTCGTCCTTGAACGTCCAGGGACCGGACGTGACGGCCTTCGTCTCTTCCGCCGAGCCACTGCTGGTCGAGTCGTCGTCGCCGCAGGCGGCGAGAACGGCGCCGAGGCCGAGGGCGCCGCCGGCGGCGAGGATGCCGCGACGGGTGACGTGGGTGGCACGGGCGTTGGACATGTGTGTGGCTGCTTTCGGCACGGGGCGGGAGCGCCCGCCTGACAAGTTCGAAGGTAGGTTAGCCTAACCTCAGCAGTTGTCCAGAGGTGGGTCCCATCAGCCGGAATGCCCGCAGTGCGTACGACGGTCCGCGGTCCACGCGTACGACGGCGCCGCGGCCCACGGCAGAGGCCGGGAGCCGCGACGCCTGACGTCACTGGCTGAATCCGATCACCTCGGGCGATCAGACCTTGCCCTTGCTGACCACCCACTTGCCGTCGACCCAGTTGCCGACCGTCTCGTAGCCGGAGCGGAAGGAACCGAGCCAGTTCAGCCTGAGGCCGGCCTCGGCGGTGGACTTGACCGGGGTGTAGCTGCCGGCCTCGTCGGCCGGGCCGCCGGTGGTGTTCTCGGCGATGTACGGGAACGGGTAGACCGGACGGGTGGCGGTCGTGTTCCCGCTGCTGTCAACGGACTTGGTCGTCAGGCTGCTCGGGGCATCGCCCTCGGTGATCCAGTCGACCATGGCGGTCAGCGCGTCGAAGGTGTTCGGGCCCTGGCCGCCGCCGCAGTGGGCGACCCCGGGGAGCAGGAACAGCCGGGCGAAGCTCTCGGTCGCCGCGGCGCCGCCCATGACCTTCTGCACGGCCTTGTAGTACGCCATGGTGCCGACGGCCGGGATGTGCTGATCGCCCAGACCGTGCCAGAGGATCAGCTTGCCGCCGGCCGCCTTGAACGCCTTCAGGTCCGGGTCGGTGGCGTCGTACATGCCCTCGCCCAGCGCCATGACCTTCTTGTAGTAGGCCGCCGTGAACTTGACGTCCTGGTAAGTCAGCGTCGGCTGCGGGCTGTTGAAGATCTGGTACCGGAGGGTCTCGCGGACGAAGCTGATGTCACCGGAGGCGCCGGTGGCCGTGGCCGGGGTGATGATCCCGGCCCAGTTCAGCTCGGAGCCGCGCAACTGGTAACCCGGGTACAGCAGTTCACCGTTCTCGTCGGTCGGTCCCGCGTAGATCCGGCGCAGGGTGGTGACCTGGTCGGCGGTCAGGCAGTAGTCGGCGGACGTGGAGGTCTGTCCGGCCGTGCACTTGATGGTGGCCGGGTCCCAAGTGCAGCTCAGGGGGTCGGCGATGATGCCGTCGGCGGGTGCGCCGCAGCCCTTGAGCACGGCCTCGTGCAGCGCCGCGAGGTCGGCGTTGGTGATCGTCGCCGGGCCGCCGCCCAGGTACACGGACTGGGCGGTCCAGGCGTGCGAGAAGGTGTTCAGCGCCGTGAAGTTGTTGGCCGGGGCGCCGGCGATGATGCCGTCGAAGTCGGTCGGGTAGCGCTGAGCCTCCGTCAGCGCCTGGTGGCCGCCCTGCGAGCAGCCGTCGAAGTACGAGTGGGTGGCCGCCTGTCCGTAGTACGTCTTGATGAGCACCTTGGCCGCCTGGGCGAGCAGGTGGTCGGACTTGTAGCCGAAGTCGGCGCGCAGGGTGGGGTCGGTGGAGAACAGTCCGCCGCCCTGCGAGTGACCCTCGTCGCTGGAGGCGACGGCGAATGCGCCGCTGGTCAGCGGGACGCAACCGGCCGAGGCGGGCGCGCTGTTCACGTTCACGCTGCCGCAGAGGCCGCCGCAGCCGACCTGGAGGTAGTTGGCCTGCCAGCCCGACTGCGGAAGGCGCAGCTCGAAGTGGATCTGCGGGGCGATCACGCCCTTCACCACGCAGGCCGCCCAGTTGCCGAGCGTGTTGCTGCCGGCGGCCAGCTCCGTCGCCGAGGTGATCTCGAAGGGCACGTCGGGGACGGCGGCGGCCAGGTCCTGCGAGGCGATGCCGGCACAGGACATGGCCGGCGCTATACCGGAGGCGGTGCTGCTCGCTGTGGTGGCGTCGACCGAGGTGGAGGCAGAGGCCTGCGTGCTGCCGGTCGCGCCGTTGGCGAGCGCCATGCTCCCGCCGGTCACCAGCGCGAGGCCTGCGGCGAGAGTGGCCATGAAGGTCGCTGATTTCCACCGGTGCCATCTGAACAGCGTGGGCATGCGCGGTCTCCGTTCGATCGTCGGCTCGGGATGCGGGCAGGCCGGACGCCCTGGGGAGAGGGGTGCGGTCGGCGGCGGTACAGCGAAGGAACGTAGCTCGGCGTTAATCTCTGCGCAATGGATGTCGACGAGATTGTCGACGATTTCGTCAGAGATTTACCCTGCGTGGTGGCGTCTGGAGGGGGTGGCTACGTCCGGCGAATTTCCGCCGATGAGTGCCCTCGCCATCCGGCGAATGGGCACCCTGGCCGCCCGACGTTGCATGATCATGCGTTCTGTTGCATAATCTTGCCATGTCCAAGGTCCTCACCTCCCTCCCCACCGGCGAGCGCGTCGGCATTGCCTTCTCCGGCGGGCTCGACACCTCGGTCGCCGTCGCCTGGATGCGTGACAAGGGCGCCGTCCCGTGCACGTACACCGCCGACATCGGTCAGTACGACGAGCCCGACATCGCGTCCGTGCCCGACCGTGCCTTCGCCTACGGCGCCGAGATCGCCCGGCTCGTCGACTGCCGTGCCGCGCTGGTCGAGGAAGGCCTTGCGGCGCTCGCGTGCGGCGCGTTCCACATCAAGTCGGGCGGGCGCCCGTACTTCAACACCACGCCGCTGGGGCGTGCCGTGACCGGCACGCTGCTGGTGCGGGCCATGCTCGAGGACGGGGTGCAGATCTGGGGCGACGGCTCCACGTTCAAGGGCAACGACATCGAGCGGTTCTACCGCTACGGGCTGCTCGCCAACCCGCACCTGCGGATCTACAAGCCCTGGCTGGACGCGGACTTCGTCACGGAGCTCGGCGGCCGCAAGGAGATGTCGGAGTGGCTGCTCGCGCACGAGCTGCCGTACCGGGACTCGACGGAGAAGGCGTACTCCACGGACGCCAACATCTGGGGCGCAACGCACGAGGCCAAGACCCTGGAGCACCTCGACACCGGGATCGAGACCGTCGACCCGATCATGGGCGTGCGGTTCTGGGACCCGTCGGTGGAGATCGCCACGGAGGACGTGACGGTCGGCTTCGACCAGGGCCGCCCGGTCACCATCAACGGCAAGGAGTTCGCCTCCGCGGTCGACCTCGTCATGGAGGCCAACGCGATCGGCGGCCGGCACGGTCTGGGCATGTCCGACCAGATCGAGAACCGGATCATCGAGGCCAAGAGCCGCGGCATCTACGAGGCGCCCGGCATGGCGCTGCTGCACATCGGCTACGAGCGCCTGGTCAACGCGATCCACAACGAGGACACCGTGGCCGCGTACCACAACCAGGGCCGGCAGCTCGGCCGGCTGCTCTACGAGGGCCGCTGGCTGGACCCGCAGGCGCTGATGGTGCGCGAGTCGCTGCAGCGCTGGGTCGGCGCGGCGATCACCGGCGAGGTGACCGTGCGGCTGCGGCGCGGCGAGGACTACTCGGTCCTCGACACCCGTGGCCCGGCGCTCAGTTACCACCCGGACAAGCTCTCCATGGAGCGCACCGAGGACTCGGCGTTCGGCCCGGTCGACCGCATCGGCCAGCTCACCATGCGGAACCTGGACATCGCCGACTCGCGGGCCCGCCTTGAGCAGTACGTGGGGCTCGGCCTGGTCGGCACCGCCCACCCGACGCCGATCGGCGCCGCGCAGGCGGCCTCGACCGGTCTGATCGGCGCCATGGACACGGGCGGCGCGGAGGCGATCGCCTCCCGCGGCGAGGCCACGGACGAGGAGACGATGCTGGACCGCGCGGCGATGGAGTCCGGCACGGACTGAGACCGGTCGCCGGTCGTACGCACCTGGTCGGCGGGCCCCGGCGGATCTGTTCCGCCGGGGCCCGCCGCGCTTGGGCCCGAGCGTGAGAATCGGCGCGCCCGGACTTGCGCGGCTAAGTAAGTTCGGTCGCCCCGAGCCAAAGGCTGAGGGTTCATCGGTCGCTGGGAGTAGGTCCTGCGCCTCAGGCGCGCTTCGCGCCCGCTGGCTAGGGTCGGTCCGCATGGAGATCACGGGAATCGTTCGTCGCCGGACGGCGGAGCGCGTGCGCGACGCTCTGGAGCGGCTCGTTGCCGAGCGGGATGTATGGGTGTCGACGGCTCACCCTGATCACGGGCCGCACCAGGTGCCGCTGTGGTTCCTGTGGGACGGGCGAGCGGTGTGGATGTGCACCGGCGCCACTTCCGTGACCGCGCGGAACCTCCGCAAAGAGCCGCGCGTGCGCCTCGCGCTACCGGACACCTTCGACGTGGTGCTCCTCCAGGGCGAGGCGGAGTGCTTCCCGGACCAGGAAGTGCCCGGAGGCGCAGCGGAGGCGTTCGCAGACAAGTTCGGCTGGGATCCCCGCGTCGAGGAGGGTTCCTTTCTGTACGTACGCGTGGTCCCGAGGACCGTGCGCGCTTGGCGCGGCGAGCCGGAACTGCGCGGGAGGGTCATCATGCGCGACGGAACGTGGCTGAACCCCGCCTGCCGAGAGCCGTCGTAACCACAGGGCCGGGTCGGCTAGCCCACCAGCCCCAACTCCCGCGCGATCAGCATCCGCTGCACCTCGCTCGTGCCCTCGCCGATCTCCAGGATCTTGGAGTCGCGCCACATGCGGGCCACCGGGTACTCGTTCATGAAGCCGTAGCCGCCGTGGATCTGGGTGGCGTCGCGGGCGTTGTCGACGGCGATGGTGGAGGAGTAGAGCTTGGCGATCGCCGCCTCCTTCTTGAAGGGCTCTCCGGCGACCAGGCGGGAGGCGGCGTCGCGCCAGCCGACGCGGGCCATGTGCGCCTTCATCTCCATGTCGGCGAGCTTGAACTGGATGGCTTGGTAGGCGCCGATGTTCTGCCCGAAGGCGTGGCGCTCCTTGGCGTACTTCACCGACTCGTCGACGCAGCCCTGGGCGAGGCCGGTCGCGAGGGCGGAGATGGCGATGCGGCCCTCGTCGAGGATGCGGAGGAACTGGGCGTAGCCGCGGCCCTCGTCGCCGAGCAGGTTCGCCGCCGGGACGCGGACGTCCGCGAAGGACAGCTCCCGGGTGTCCGAGGCGTTCCAGCCGACCTTCGAGTAGGGGGCGGCCACGGTGAAGCCGGGGGTGCCGGACGGGACGATGATCGACGAGATGCGCGGCCTGCCGTCGTCCTTGCGGCCCGTGACCGCGGTGACCGTCACCAGGCCCGTGATGTCCGTGCCCGAGTTGGTGATGAAGCACTTCGTGCCGTTGATCACCCACTCGTTCGTCTCCGGGTCGAGGCGCGCCGTCGTGCGCGTCGCCCCCGCGTCCGAGCCGCCGTCCGGCTCGGTGAGCCCGAACGCGCCGAGGATCTCGCCGGAGCAGAGGCGGGGCAGCCACTCGGCCTTCTGGGCGTCGGTGCCGAAGAGGTGGATCGGCATGGCGCCGAGCGAGACTCCGGCCTCCAGGGTGATGGCCACGGAGGAGTCGACGCGGGCCAGCTCCTCCAGCGCGATGCCGAGGGCGAGATAGTCGCCGCCCATGCCGCCGTACTCCTCGGGGAACGGCAGCCCGAACAGGCCCATGCGGCCCATCTCCCGCACGATCTCGTACGGGAACTCGTGCCGCTCGTAGAAGTCACCGATCTTCGGCGCGACGACATCGTGGGCGAACTCCTCGACCGTGCGGCGGAGTTCGTCGAGTTCGGGGGAGAGGCGGTGGTCCAGGGACATGGGGTCACTCCTTGTGCTGCTGTGGTGTTCCACCGAGCGCTTTGACGGTGCGGGACGGGCTGGGTCGGCCCAACTGGTCGGCCATCCACACGCTGGTGGCGGTGAGACGGCCGAGATCGACCCCGGTGTCGATACCGAGGCCCTGGAGCATCCATACGAGGTCTTCGGTGGCGAGGTTGCCGGTGGCGGACTTCGCGTACGGGCAGCCGCCGAGGCCGCCGGCGGAGGCGTCGACGGTCGTGACGCCGTGCTGGAGCGCGGCCAGCGTGTTGGAGAGCGCCTGGCCGTACGTGTCGTGGAAGTGCACGCCGAGCGAACTGGTCGGCACACCCTCCTCGTTGAGCTCGGCGAGCAGGGTCTGTACATGGCCGGGTGTCGCCACGCCGATGGTGTCGCCGAGGCTCAGCTCGTCGCAGCCCATGTCGAGCAGCGTCTTGCAGACCCGGACGACCTGATGGATGGGGACGGCGCCTTCCCAGGGGTCGCCGAAGCACATGGAGAGGTAGCCGCGGACGTGCAGCTTCTCCTCCCGCGCGCGGGTCACCACCGGCTCGAACATGGCCAGCGCCTCGTCGACCGTCCGGTTGAGGTTGGCCTTCGCGAAGGTCTCCGTGGCGCTGGCGAAGACGGCGACGCGGGTGGCGCCCAGCGCGCGGGCCCGGTCGAGACCGCGTTCGTTCGGTACGAGTACCGGGAGGTGGACGCCCGGCAGATCCCGTACAAGGGGGAACAGCTGCTCCGCGTCCGCGAGTTGGGGCACCCAGTCCGGGTGGACGAAGCTGGTTGCCTCGATGGTGGTCAGGCCCGCGTCGGCCAGGCGCCGGATGAACTCCGCCTTGACCTCGGTCGGCACGGTCGCCTTCTCGTTCTGCAGCCCGTCGCGTGCGCCGACCTCGTAGATCCTCACCCGGGCGGGCAGATCCTGGGCCGGTACGGCCATGGGCAGTCCCGATACGGTCATTCCGCCTCCTCGTGCGGTGCGATCACGGCGAGGACCTGGTCCATGGCGACCGTCGTGCCGGGTGTGACGTCCAGCTCGCTCACGGTCCCGGCGTGCGGCGCGGAGACGACGTGCTCCATCTTCATCGCCTCGACGACCAACAGGCTCTGACCGGCAGTCACTTCGTCCCCGACGGCGACCTTCACCACGGTCACCGTCCCGGGCATGGGAGCGGTGAGCGAGTCGGCACCGGCATGCGCGGCGCCGGTGAGGGAGGCGGCGACGGGGTCGTGGTCGCGGACGTGCCAGGCGTCGCCGTCGCGGCCGATCCAGTCGCCGGCGCGATGGAAGGTGTGGCGTACGCCGTCCAGGACCACCGACACCTGGCCGGCGGTGACGGTGTGGGTGCCGCGCGGAACGTATTCCACGGGGTCGAGCACACGCAGGTGGAAGCCCACGGGCTTGGGTTCGCCCCCCAGCCGCCAGCCGCTCGGCACCGAGAAGGGGTCGGTCCAGCCCTTCGCACGAGGGGCGAGCGCCTCGAGACGTACGGCAGCGGCGGCCTCGTACACCGCCTCCGGCACCTCCGCCGGGACGAGCCCCTCCGCCTCCCGCTCCACCAGACCCGTGTCCAACTCCCCGGCCACCACGGCGGGGTGGGCGAGCAGTCTCCGCAGGAACCCCGCGTTCGTCTGCACCCCCAGCGTCACCGTCTCCGCGAGGGCGGCCCGGAGCTTGCGCAGCGCGGTCGCGCGATCCGGCCCGTACGCGATGACCTTGGACAGCATCGGGTCGTACAGCGAACCGACCTCGCTGCCCTCACTGAGCCCCGAGTCGGTGCGTACGCCGTCGCCCTGGGGCTCGTGCAGCGCGAGCACCGTGCCCCCGGAGGGGAGGAAGCCCCGGGCGGGGTCCTCGGCACAGACCCGCGCCTCCACCGCGTGCCCCGTGAGTGTGATGTCCCCCTGCCCGTACGGCAGTTGCTCACCGGCCGCCACCCGGAGCTGCCACTCCACCAGGTCGAGCCCCGTGATCAGCTCGGTCACCGGATGCTCCACCTGGAGGCGGGTGTTCATCTCCATGAAGAAGTACGAGGAGGGGTCCTTGCCCGGCACGATGAACTCCACCGTGCCCGCGCCCCGGTAACCGCAGGACCGGGCCGCCTGGACCGCCGCCTCGCCCATCGCGGCGCGGGTCCCGGCGTCGAGGAGCACGCTCGGCGCCTCCTCGATGATCTTCTGGTGGCGGCGCTGCAGGGAGCACTCGCGCTCGCCGAGGTGGACCACGTTCCCGTGGCCGTCCGCCAGGACCTGGATCTCGATGTGCCGGGGGCGGTCGATCCACCGCTCCACGAGGAGGGTGTCGTCGCCGAAGGAGGCGCGGGCCTCGCGCCGGGCGGCCGCGATCTCATCAGCGAGCAGGGACGCATCCCGCACCAGCCGCATGCCCTTGCCGCCGCCGCCCGCCGAGGGCTTCAGCAGCACCGGCATGCCGACCTCGCGGGCGGCGTCGACCAGTTCAGCGTCCGTGAGCCCGCTGCCGGACGAGCCCGGGACCACCGGGACCCCGGCCGCCTCGACGGTCTCCTTGGCGCGGATCTTGTCGCCCATGAGCGAGATGGCTGAGGCGGGCGGCCCGATGAAGACCAGCCCCGCGTCGGCGCACGCACGCGCGAAGGCCGCGTTCTCCGCGAGGAAGCCGTACCCGGGGTGCACCGCCTGTGCCTCCGTCCGCGCGGCGGCTTCGAGGAGCCGCTCGGCCGACAGATAGCTCTCGGCGGCCGGCGCCGGACCGATCCGTACCGCCGTGTCCGCCTCGCGGACATGCCGGGCGTCGGCGTCGGCGTCGGAGAAGACGGCCACCGAGCGCACGCCGAGCGAGCGCAGCGTGCGGATGACCCGGACGGCGATCTCGCCCCGGTTGGCCACAAGTACCGTGTCGAACATTCCCAGCCTCACATCCGGAAGACGCCGAAGCCGGGTTCACCCAGCGGCGCGTTGGCACAAGCGGTCAGGGCGAGCCCCAGCACCTGCCGGGTCTCCAGCGGGTCGATCACGCCGTCGTCCCAGAGGCGGGCCGTCGCGTAGTAGGCGTTCCCCTGGCGCTCGTACTGCTCGCGGATCGGATCCTTGAAGGCCTCTTCGTCCTCGGCGGGCCAGGACTCCCCGCGCGCCTCCAACTGGTCGCGCTTGACGGTCGCGAGGACGGAGGAGGCCTGCTCGCCGCCCATCACGGAGATCTTGGCGTTCGGCCACATCCACAGGAAGCGCGGCGAGTACGCCCGGCCGCACATCGAGTAGTTGCCCGCTCCGTAAGACCCGCCGACCACCACGGTCAGCTTCGGCACGCGTGTGCAGGCGACCGCCGTGACCATCTTGGCGCCGTGCTTGGCGATGCCACCGGCCTCGTACTGCCGCCCGACCATGAACCCCGAGATGTTCTGCAGGAACACCAGGGGGATGCCCCGCTGGTCGCACAGCTCGATGAAGTGGGCGCCCTTCTGGGCGGATTCGGAGAACAGGATGCCGTTGTTGGCGACGATCCCGACCGGGTGTCCGTGGATGTGTGCGAAGCCGGTGACCAGGGTCTGCCCGAACTCGGCCTTGAACTCCGAGAAGCGTGAACCGTCGACCACGCGCGCGATGACCTCGCGTACGTCATAGGGGGTGCGGGAGTCGACCGGCACGGCGCCGTACAGCCCGTAGGGGTCCACCTTGGGCTCCGAGGAAGGCTGGACCGTCCAGGGCAGGGGCCCGCGTGCGGGGAGGGTGGCGGCGATGTTCCGGACGATCCGCAGCGCGTGCGCGTCGTCCTCGGCGAGGTGGTCGGTGACGCCCGACACGCGCGCGTGGACCTCGCCGCCGCCCAGTTCCTCGGCGGTGACGACCTCGCCGGTGGCGGCCTTCACCAGGGGAGGGCCGCCGAGGAAGATCGTGCCCTGATTGCGCACGATCACGGCCTCGTCGCTCATCGCGGGGACGTATGCGCCGCCAGCCGTGCAGGAGCCGAGGACGGCGGCGATCTGCGGGATGCCGGCGCCCGACATCCGCGCCTGGTTGTAGAAGATCCGCCCGAAGTGGTCGCGGTCGGGGAAGACCTCGTCCTGCATGGGGAGGAAGGCGCCGCCGGAGTCCACCAGGTAGATGCAGGGGAGGCGATTTTCGAGAGCCACCTCCTGGGCGCGCAGGTGTTTCTTCACCGTCATCGGGTAGTACGTGCCGCCCTTGACGGTCGCGTCATTGGCGACGATCACGCACTCGCGCCCGCTCACCCGGCCGATCCCGGCGATGACTCCGGCGGCCGGGGCCTGCCCGTCGTACAGCCCGTCCGCGGCCAGCGGGGCCAGCTCCAGGAAGGGCGAGCCCGGGTCCAGGAGCGCGTCCACGCGGTCGCGCGGCAGCAGCTTCCCGCGCGCGGTGTGCCGGTCCCGGGCACGTTGGCCGCCACCCAGCCGGGCCGCGGCCAGCTTCTGCCGCAGCTCCTCGCCCAGCGCGCGATGGGCCGCCTCGTTGGCCCGCCAGGCCTCCGACGCGGGGTCCCCCGCGCTCGTCAGCTCCGGTGCCTCGTGATGCATTGCGCGGACCCCTCACCTTGTTAATGAGCGTTAACGCGTTTCCTTCAGGTTAACGACCGCTAACCTTCCTGTCTAGAATTACCTTCATGGCCACGAGAACCGACGCACCCACCCGTCGCGAGCAGATCCTCAAGGAAGCCGCCCGGCTGTTCGCCGAGCGCGGGTTCCATGGCGTGGGAGTGGACGAGATAGGGGCCGCGGTCGGCATCAGCGGCCCCGGTCTGTACCGGCACTTCCCCGGCAAGGACGCGATGCTCGCCGAGCTCCTGGTGGGGATCAGCGGGCAGCTGCTGACCGGCGCGAAGCGGCGCGTCGCGGAGGCCGACGGGAACCCTTCGGAGCAGGTCCTCGACTCCCTCATCGAGGGGCACATCGACTTCGCGCTCGACGACCGCCCCCTGATCACCCTGCACGACCGCGAGCTGGACCGCCTCCGCGACAGCGACCGCAAGCTCGTACGGCAGCTCCAGCGCCAGTACGTCGAGCTGTGGGTGGACGTCGTGCGCGAGGTCTATCCGTCCCTCGCCGAACCCACGGCCCGCTCGGCGGTGCACTCGGTCTTCGGTCTGCTGAACTCCACGCCGCACCTGGCCCGCCCGGGCTCACTGCCGGGCCGCGCCACCAGCGCCGCTCTGCTGCACCGGATGGCGCGGGGTGCCTTCGAGGCGGCGGGGGCGTGACGAGCGTCTCGGGACGGTTGCTCTGGACGCCGGTCGTGACTGCCCGGTAACCTGAATGCTGAGCAAGCGCTTAGCCTGGGACCGCGACCATCAATTGGGCAACCCCCACGGCGAGCAACCACATACGCGAGAGCGGCGGCGGTTTAGCCGCAAAGAAGGGTGGCGGCGGTGCGCCGTACTGTGTTCAACGAGGACCACGAGGCGTTCCGGGAGACCCTCCGGGCCTTCATCGAGGCCGAGGTCGTCCCCGTCTACGACGAGTGGTTCGCCGCGGGCCAGGCGCCGCGCGACTTCTACTACAAGCTGGCCGAGCTGGGCGTCTTCGGCATCCGCGTGGATGAGGAATACGGCGGCGCGGGCATCGACTCGTACAAGTTCGAGGCCGTGATGTACGAGGAGACCGCGCGTGCGGGTGTCTCCTTCGGCGGCTCGGGCGTGCACGTGCTGCTCGGCCTGCCCTACATCAAGGCGCTCGCCACCGACGAGCAGAAGAAGCGCTTCCTGCCGAAGTTCGTCTCCGGCGAGGAGATGTGGGCCCTCGCGATGACCGAGCCGGGCACCGGTTCCGACCTCGCGGGCATGAAGACCACCGCGAAGCTCTCCGAGGACGGCACGCACTACGTCCTCAACGGCTCCAAGACCTTCATCACGGGCGGCGTGCACGCGGACAAGGTCATCGTCTGCGCCCGCACCTCCGCGCCGACGGCCGAGGACCGCCGCTTCGGCATCTCCCTCTTCGCCGTGGACACCAAGTCCGAGGGCTACTCGATAGGCCGCAAGCTCGACAAGCTCGGGCTGAAGACCTCCGACACCGCCGAGCTGGCGTTCGTCGATGTGAAGGTGCCGGTCGAGGACCTGCTGGGCGAGGAGAACAAGGGCTTCTACTACCTCGGCGGCAACCTGCCCTCCGAGCGCTGGGGCATCGCGTTCGGCGCGTACGCGCAGGCCAAGGCCGCCGTCCGGTTCGCCAAGGAGTACGTGCAGGAGCGCACGGTCTTCGGCAAGACGGTCGCCCACTTCCAGAACACCAAGTTCGAGCTGGCCGCCTGCCAGGCCGAGGTGGACGCGGCCGAGGCCGTCGTCGACCGTGCCCTGGAAGCCCTCGACGCGGGCGAGCTGTCCCCGGCCGAGGCCGCGAGCGCCAAGCTGTTCTGCACCGAGGTCGCGCACCGCGTCATCGACCGCTGCCTCCAGCTGCACGGCGGCTACGGCTTCATGAACGAGTACCCGATCGCCCGCCTCTACGCGGACAACCGTGTGAACAGGATCTACGGCGGCACCAGCGAGATCATGAAGTCGATCATCGCGAAGGACATGGGCCTGTAAGGTTCCCGAAATTACTGGCCAGTAGAAATGGCTCCATGAGTCAGGCACTTCAGTCTCTCCTCGATCTGCTCGACCTCGAGCAGATCGAGGAGAACATCTTCCGCGGCCAGTCCCGGTCCGCCGTCGTCCCACGAGTCTTCGGCGGACAGGTCGCGGCGCAGGCGCTGGTCGCCGCGGGGCGGACGGTCCCCGACGACCGGTTCGCCCACTCCCTCCACTCGTACTTCCTGCGCACCGGCGATGCCGGCGCGCCCATCGTCTACACCGTGGACCGCATCGGCGACGGCCGTTCCTTCACCACCCGCCGGGTGGTCGCCGTCCAGCACGGGCAGCCGATCTTCCACCTCTCCGCGTCCTTCCAGAAACGCGAAGAGGGCTTCGACCACCAGACACCGATGCCGTACTCGCCCGACCCCGCCACGCTCCCCACGGCCGAGGAGCGGCTCCCCACGTACAAGCACCTCGACCCCGACGTCGTGGAGAAGTTCCTGGAGTCGCGCGCCGCGGTCGATCTGCGCTACGTCGACGACCCGCCGTACGGCAGGTTCGGGGAGCCGCGCGAACCGCGCTCGCAGGTGTGGTTCCGCACCAACGGCAAACTCGCCGACGACCCGCTGCTGCACGTCTGCCTGGCCACCTACGTCTCCGACATGACGCTCCTGGATTCGATCCTGCTCGCCCACGGACGCGGCGGCTGGGCCGTCGGCGACGTCGTCGGCGCCTCCCTCGACCACGCGATGTGGTTCCACCGGCCGTTCCGCGCCGACGAATGGCTGCTGTACGACCAGGAGTCGCCGTCCGCGTCGGGCGGGCGGGGCCTGGGCCAGGCCCGCATCTACACGCAGGACGGACAACTCGCCATTTCGGTGATCCAGGAAGGCGTGGTCCGTATCCCGCGGTGAGCGTCCCGCGGTAACACTTGGGGCATGGCTGAAGCTGCACAGGCGGAACAACAGGGCGGCGGCGAGAGCACCTTCACGGTGATCGTCGCCGCCGTCGCCAATCTCGGGATCGCACTCGCCAAGGCCGTCGCCGGCGTGATCAGCGGATCCAGCGCGATGCTGTCCGAGGCGGCGCACTCGGTGGCTGACGTGCATCGAGATACTCCTGCTGTACGTCGCCTGGGTCCTCGGCCGCTCCAATGCCGAGTTGTTCAGCGGGCGCCCGCTGCCCCGAAGTCGTGCGGGAGCGCAACCGGGCCGAACTGCTCGCCGTGGAGTACGGCGATGCGGCTTTTGAGGCGACGACCCTTGTCCAGGGACCCCGCGATGCGCTTGTCGCGGCGAAGGTCGGCTTCCGAGATGTGTCCATGGCCGGCCAGATCGAGTGGGCCTGCGAACAGGCGGAGGTGCGGGTGCGCGGGAGTTGTTCCCCGGGGTGAGTCGTGTTGGGAGCAGTCCTTGGATTGGTCGGTCAGCGGTGGTCATTTCGGGCAGGGGGCGTGGTCAGTGATGAGAGATCGGGCTGGTGATCGTCTTCGGGCATTCTCGTGCGGATTGGATCACTTGTTTGCCAATCGCCGACATGTACGCCATAGGTGTGAGGTGTGGCGTTAGTTTCGGTTCGTCGAGATCATCACGGGTGAGACGGGGTGGGGCGTGGGGAAGCGGGTGCGGGGTGGGAAGGGGCGTGAGCTGCGCCCCTACCGTGCACTGGTGGCCCCGTTCGTGGTCGCGCCGCCGTCCGGGTGCCGGATCCGTACCCGGCTGCATGTGTCGCCGACGGATGCAGGGGTGCTGCGTGCGGTCGGGGAGCATCTTGGTGCGCTGGCCGGGGCGGACCTGGCGGCCCGGGTGCGGATGGGGAACGTTCCGACCGCGCAGACCCGGCGGGCGGAGCGGAAGAAGGCTCTGACCGCCCAGTCGTCGTCGCGGTGGGCGGGTGCGATCACCCGCACCTCCGAGGATCAGTATCAGCTGGGCAGGCGGGCGTTGAACGCCCGGATCGGGTCCCTGCGGCGGGCCATCGGCGCGATCGAGGCCCGCCTCGCCGTCCCGCCCGGTACCAGCGTGCGCCGAGGGCGTCGTACGGTGCGCGGCTACGCGGACCACGGGGAGCGGCGGGCCAAGCAGCAGCGCCTGCAGATCTTGAAAGGTGATCTGCGGCAGGCGGTGCGGGAGCGGGATTCCGGCCGGGTGCGGGTCGCCCGGGGCGGGCGGCGGCTGCTGAACTCCCGCCACCATCTTTACGGCAGCGCGCCCGGGCCGAAGCCGTTGACCGAGGCGGCCTGGCAGGCTCAGTTGGGTGGTTGGGGTGAGGAGTGGTCGGCGCGGCGGATGTTCCTGACGGCGGACGGGGAGGCGGGGGCGCCGTTCGGGAACTACACCATCAGCATCACCCCCACCGACGGTGCCATCGCCCTCGTCCTGCCCGAGCCCCTGCGCCAGAAGTACGCGAATGCCCCGCGCGGTCGCTACGTCCTGGATGCGGCAGCCGTCTTCACCCACCGGGGCGAGCAGTGGGCCGACCGGATCAGCGCGGGTGCTCCGGTGCGCTACGACATCACCTACGACCCGAGCCGCAGGCGTTGGTACCTCGACGCCTCCTGGTCCACCGTCAAGAAAGGCCAGCAGGTTCCCGTCGCCACCTTGGATGTGCTGCGCGCGCACCAGGTGCTGGCGGTGGACGTCAACGCCGACCACCTGGCCGCCTGGATCCTCGACCCGTGCGGCAATCCCGTCGGCGCGCCCCACACCCTGCCCCTGGATCTGGCCGGGCTGCCCGCCTCCACTCGGGATGCCCGGCTGCGCGAGGCAATCACCCAGCTCATCCACCTTGCTCAACTCCACGACTGCGCGGCGCTGGTGATCGAGGACCTGGACTTCACCGACGCCCGCACCACCGGCCGGGAGAAGCTGGGCCGGGGGCGACGCGGGAAGACCTTCCGCCGCATGGTGGCTGGGATCCCGACGGCGAGGTTCCGTGACCGGCTCGCCGGGATGGCGCACCATGCCGGGCTTTCGGTGATCGCCGTGGACCCGGCGTACACGAGCAAGTGGGGTGCCCAGCACTGGCTGAACCCCCTGAAGGAACAGGCTTCTCCCGGCACGACCACCACCGTCACGGGGCATCATGCCGCTGCGGTGGTCGTCGGCAGACGCGGTCTGGGCTGCACGGCCCGGCGCAGGAAAGACGGATCCCGCCAAACCCCCACCACCACCGCCCTGCGGCGTGTCGAGGTGGGGGCCGTGCGACCGGAGGATCGCACCGGGCCAGCCGTCCCCGAAACGCCGAGTCACCGCACCCCAGGCCGCACGGAGCGGACAGCTCCGGGAAGGACGACGCGCGGCACCACACCCGTGGTGCGTCAGACGCGAACGCGCCCACCCGGAAAGCACCCGCCCCACGGCCTCACCACCGTTCGGGGGCCCAGCAATCCGAACCAGCAACTCCAACTGTTCGGAACGCCCGACATGGCCAACACCGGCCAATCAACTTAGGAACGGTGTATCTGGATCCGACGCCGGGGCATGGGCAGCGGCGCGAGGAGGGACTGAATCCATGGCTGTGACAGCCCAGCGGGCCTGTCCCCGTCCCTGCAGGACGAGGCCGTTGGCCGACTACAGGATTCTTTTGGGGGCGGAGGGGTTCTAAGCC
The DNA here is from genome assembly GCF_026343635.1 of Streptomyces sp. NBC_00038. Lineage (NCBI taxonomy): Bacteria > Bacillati > Actinomycetota > Actinomycetes > Kitasatosporales > Streptomycetaceae > Streptomyces > Streptomyces sp. NBC_00038. The sequence continues at coordinate 3,979,189 of NZ_JAPELQ010000001.1, read as the reverse complement.
AGACCCGCCGCGTCCAGGAGGTACGCCGTCATCGGGTCGTAGAACCGCGGGCTGGTCACGTGGTCGTCCAGCGGGATCGCTACCTGGAGGGTGCCCTCGGACTCGGCGAGGAACAGGGCGGGGTCGTTGCAGTCGGCGTAGCCCATGGAGTCGATGCCCTGCTGGCCCGCGAAGCCGGCCCAGCCGTGGTCGGCGAAGACCAGGTCGGGCAGCGGGCGGCCCTCGCGCTCCAGGCCGCCGAGGATCGCTCGCATCGGCTCACCCGAATGGGTGTGCCAGAGGGTGGCGCCGTGTTCGAGGACGGCGACGTCCGCGAACTGCATCACATACCCCTCGTCCGTCTGCAGCCCGTCCGGGATGACGACGATCTCGCAGCCGGCCGCGCGCAGGGCGGCTGCGGTCGCGCGGTGCACGTCGAGCAGACCACCGGGGTGCCCGGTCGCGAAGAGCACGCTCTGATTGCCGTCGGCCGCCTTGCGCAGCCGCGCGGCCGCCCGGTCCAGGGCGTCGACGGTCAGCTCCGGGTCGATGGTGTCCTGCCCGTACCGGTACTCGGGGTCGTCGTTCACGCCGCAGCGCTCCGCCATCACCGCGAGTACGTCCTGCTCGTCGCTCCAGCGGTCGCCGAGCTCGAGTCCGAGCCACCAGTTGCGCTCGCCGTTCGCCAGCTTGCGGTAGTGAGAAAGGTTGTTCTCGCGGGGAGTGGCTACGTCGCCCGCGATACGCGTCCTGACGAGGTGGTCGACGAGCTCTTGGCGGCTGGGGATCCCGGGTATCGGCATGGGTCCATTGTGCCGTCGGCGCCGCCGGGCGACCCGGATGTCCCGAACCCTGGGACACGGGTCACTTGGGTGTACGGGGTCGGGTGAGCCTGCGCCGCCGTGTCGCCGCCGACCCGAGTGACCGGGCTCCGCCGCTCCGCGACGGGCTTTCCCGGACCGCTCCGCGCCAGAACACTCCCAGCCGCTCCGCGGCGTGCTTCCCACCCACCCACCCGACTAGGCCTCTTGAAGGGCTCGACTTGGCGCCTGTGCCTCACCCCTCCCGCAACGCGAACCACAACTCCATCCGCACATCCGGATCATCGAGATCCGCCCCCAGCAACGCCGAGCACCGGGCGACGCGTTGGCGCACCGTGTTGCGGTGCACGGACAGCGCCACCGCCGTGCGGTCCCAACTGCCGTGCAGGGAGAGCCAGGTGCGAAGGGTCTCGGTGAGGGCGGGGTTCGCGGCGATGGGGGCGAGCAGGGCGCGGGCGTGGGCCTCCGCGTCGGACGCGGGGACGAGGTCGGCGAGCGCGGGACGCTCCCCGTGGCGGACCAGCGCCGTACGGGTGGCACGGGCGCGGGCCAGGGCACGGGCGGCCTGCGCGTCGGCCGCCGCCCACTCGTGCGGGCCGACGGGCGCGCTGACCCCGCAGGTCCAGCCCGCCTGCGCGGCGGGCTCACGGTCGCCGGGCACGAGGACGCGTACGACGTCCCGGCCCGTGTCGACCAGCGCGGAGCCCAGCGCCGCCCCCAGCGCGGAGGCGGCGACGGCGTCCGGCGCGGGGCCGTCCCCGGCGGGCCGCGCGTGCACGACGATCCACCGCTCCCCGCCGCCCAGCAACGGCGCGACCCCCTCCGGCGAGGCCCCCAGCAACAACCGCACGAGCGCCGCCGACCGCGCCGCCCCGCTGCCGCTCTGGTGCTCCCCGGTGAGAAGGGAGAGCAGCACGGCCGCCACGGACGCGATGGTGTGATCCCCGGGCTCACGCCGCGGCGCCCCTACCCCGAGCACGAAACCCTGTCCGGCGCCGAGGGCATAGGCGGCGAGGTGCGTGCCCCCCACGGTGTCGGTCGCGGAGGAGGGCGAGGGTCCGCCCTGGGTCCCCCCGGGCCGCACGACCCGTGCCAGCTCGGCGAGGGCGGCCACTGCGCTTTCGCCCACCACCCTCCCCGCCCGCGCCAGCTCCGCCCCCTCCGGCCCGTACAGCACAGCACAGCCCCCCACTCGCCGGGCGAGCTGCCGCAGCACCGCGGGCACCGGATCCGGGCGGGCGGCGGCTGCCGCGAGGCTCTGCTGGGCCTCCGTCACCCGGCGCAGCTCCGTGTGGCGGGCCTGGGCCATGAGCTGCCAGACCGCTCGGGCCACGCCCGAGAACGTGGTCCGGGGCGGCACCTCCAGGAGGGGGAGGCCGTAGGTGTCGCAGGCGGCGACCAGGGCGCGGGGGACCGTGTCGTGGACCGGGGCCAGGCCGAAGCCGAGGGCTGTGCCGCCTGCGGCGACGATTCTGGCGACGTAGTCGTCGAAGTAGGTGCCCGAGCCTGCGGCCTCCGGGATGTGGACGCCGGCGGTGAGGAGCAGTTCGCCGCCCAGCAGGTAGGGGTACGGGTCCGCCATCTCCGAGGTGTGCGCCCAGTGGATCACCGTGTCCGGGTCGGAGGGGCCGGCGATCTGGTGGAGGCCGAGATCCTCCCGGGCCAGCAGCGCGGAGAGCGGAACGGGCGGGGTCGGCGGAACGGGCGGGATGGGTGGGACAGGCGGGGCGGATGCGTCCGGCATGGTGGACGTTCCCTCCATCCGGGTCAGCGGCAGTGGATGAAATGTACACTTCAGTGTCGCTTTCCGGCCACCTAGTGTCGTGACCGCCGGTGGCAGCGGGTACGGGCGGATGTCCCCGCGATCAGCCACCGGCCGGAGCCCCCCGAAACCCCACCTGCACGACACGCCACCGAGCGCGCGGAGGAGACCCCCATGGCCGTCGACTACACAGTGATCGTCGTCTACCTGGCCGGCATGCTGGCCATGGGCTGGTGGGGCATGCGCCGTGCCAAGTCGAAGAGCGAGTTCCTCGTCGCGGGGCGGCGCCTGGGCCCTGCCATGTACTCCGGGACCATGGCCGCGATCGTGCTCGGCGGCGCGTCCACCATCGGCGGGGTCGGCCTCGGCTACCAGTACGGGCTCTCCGGGGCCTGGATGGTCTTCGCCATCGGCCTCGGACTCCTCGCGCTGTCGATCTTCTTCTCGGCCCGCATCGCCCGCCTGAAGGTCTACACCGTCTCCGAGATGCTCGACCTCCGCTACGGCGGACGCGCGGGAGTCATCTCCGGTGTCGTCATGTGGGCGTACACCCTCATGCTCGCGGTCACCTCGACCATCGCGTACGCCACGATCTTCGACGTCCTCTTCGACATGAACCGGACGCTCGCGATCGTCCTCGGCGGCTCGATCGTCGTCGCGTACTCGACGCTCGGCGGCATGTGGTCGATCACGCTCACCGACATGGTGCAGTTCGTCGTCAAGACCATCGGTGTCCTGCTGCTGCTCCTGCCCATCGCCGTGGTCAAGGCCGGCGGGTTCAGCGAGATGAAGGCGAAGCTGCCGACCGAGTACTTCGACCCGCTGGGCATCGGCGGCGAGACGATCTTCACCTACGTGCTCATCTACACGTTCGGCATGCTGATCGGGCAGGACATCTGGCAGCGCGTGTTCACCGCGCGCAGCGACACCACGGCGAAGTGGGGCGGCACGGTCGCCGGTACGTACTGCCTGGTGTACGCCGTCGCGGGCGCCGTCATCGGTACCGCGGCCAAGGTCATGTACCCGACCCTGCCCAGCGCCGACACCGCCTTCGCGACCATCGTCAAGGACGAACTCCCGGTCGGCGTAAGGGGCTTGGTGCTCGCCGCCGCCCTCGCCGCGGTGATGTCGACCTCCTCCGGCGCGCTGATCGCCTGCGCCACCGTCGCCAACAACGACATCTGGTCGCGACTGCGGGGAGCCACCCCGGGCAAAGACAGCGAAGAGCGCGACGAGGTCAGGGACAACCGCGCCTTCATCCTGGTCATGGGCATCGCGGTGATCTGTACGGCGATCGCGCTCAACAACGTCGTCGAGGCGCTGACCGTCGCTTACAACCTGCTCGTCGGCGGGCTCCTCGTCCCGATCCTCGGCGGGCTGCTGTGGAAGCGCGGCACCGCGCAGGGCGCGCTCGCCGCCGTCGTGGTCGGCGGCGTCGCGGTCATCGGCCTGATGGCGACGTACGGCATCCTCGCGAACGAGCCCGTGTACTACGGACTGCTCTCCTCGCTGGCCGTCTACGTGATCGTCTCGCTGGCCACGCCCGCGACCGACGCCGCCGTACTGGCCGCCTGGCGCGAGCGCCTCGCGGGCCGGTCCTCCGAACCCTTGTCCGAGCCGGTTGCGGCTCACCAGTAGAGTCGTACGAGCAGTACTTAGTTGTACATACGCGATGTTGCGTAGGAAAGAAGGCATTTCATCATGAGCAGCAACGAGACGCCCCGCGGCCCCGTCGACTCCTCCCGCATTCCGCGGTACGCGGGCCCCGCGACCTTCGCCCGGCTGCCGCGCCTCGACGAGGTCGGCACCGCCGACGTCGCCGTGCTCGGAGTGCCGTTCGACTCGGGCGTCTCGTACCGGCCGGGCGCCCGCTTCGGCGGCAACGCGATCCGCGAGGCGTCCCGGCTGCTGCGCCCCTACAACCCCGCCCAGGACGCCTCGCCCTTCGCCCTCGCGCAGGTCGCGGACGCCGGTGACATCGCGGCGAACCCGTTCAACATCAACGAGGCCGTGGAGACGGTCGAGGCGGCGGCCGACGAGCTGCTCGGCACCGGCGCCCGGCTGATGACGCTGGGCGGCGACCACACCATCGCGCTGCCCCTCCTGCGCTCCGTCGCCAAGAAGCACGGCCCCGTCGCGCTGCTCCACTTCGACGCCCACCTCGACACCTGGGACACGTACTTCGGCGCCGAGTACACGCACGGCACCCCGTTCCGCCGGGCGGTGGAGGAGGGCATCCTCGACACCGAGGCGCTCTCGCACGTCGGCACCCGCGGCCCCCTCTACGGCAAGCAGGACCTCACCGACGACGAGAAGATGGGCTTCGGCATCGTCACCTCGGCGGACATCTACCGCCGCGGCGCCGACGAGGTCGCCGACCAGCTGCGCCAGCGCATCGGCAACCGCCCCCTCTACATCTCCATCGACATCGACTGCCTCGACCCGGCGCACGCGCCCGGCACGGGCACCCCCGAGGCGGGCGGCATGACCTCCCGCGAACTCCTGGAGATCCTGCGGGGGTTGTCGTCCTGCAACCTGGTGTCGGCCGACGTCGTCGAGGTCGCGCCCGCGTACGATCACGCCGAGATCACGGCGGTGGCCGCGTCCCACACGGCGTACGAACTCACGACCATCATGTCCCGCCAGATTGCAGAGGCACGCGCGAAGTGACCCACGACCACGACCTGGAGCTCCGCCCCACGGCCGCCCAGACCGCAGCCGCCCTGAACCCGCCCCCCGGGCGCAACGGCGGAGACCTGGTCGTGGAGACCCTCACCGGTCTCGGCGCGACGACCGTCTTCGGCCTGCCAGGACAGCACGCCCTCGGCATGTTCGACGCCCTGCGCCGCTCCTCCCTCCAGTACGTGGGCCTGCGCGTCGAGAACAACGCGGGGTTCGCGGCGGACGCGTACGGCCGCATCACCGGCGAGGCGGCCCCGCTGCTGCTGTCGACGGGCCCGGGCGCGCTGACCTCGCTGGCCGCGCTCCAGGAGGCGGCCGCGGCTTCCTCCCCCGTCCTCGCCATCAGCAGCCAGATCCCCACCGCCGGGCTGGGCGGCGGACGCCACGGCTATCTGCACGAACTCCCCGACCAGCAGGCGTCGTTCAGGGGAGTGGTGAAGTCCGTGCACACGGTCCGCAGCCAGTCCCAGATCCCGTCGGCGATCGCGGCCGCGTGGGAGTCGGCGCTCACGGCCCCGCACGGCCCGGTGTGGGTGGAGATCCCGCAGGACGTGCTCCTCGCCGAGACGGCACTGCCGGTGGTGACGGCGATGGACGCGACCCCCGAGGACGTGGTCCCGCGCCCCGAACTCACAGCGGTGGCCGCCCACTTGCTGTCGAATGCCGCCCGCCCCGCGATCATCGCGGGCGGCGGAGTCGTACGAGCTGACGCGTCCGGCAAGCTCCGGCAGCTCGCCGAGAAGCTGAACGCCCCCGTCGTCACCACCTTCGGCGGCAAGGGCGCCTTCCCCTGGGAACACCCGCTCTCCCTCCAGTCCTGGCTGGAGGACCGCCACACCACGGACTTCCTGGAGGACGCGGACGTCCTCCTCGTGGTCGGCTCGGGCCTGGGCGAACTGTCCTCGAACTACCACACGTTCAAGCCCCGCGGCCGGGTCGTCCAGATCGAGGCGGACCTCGGCAAACTGGAGTCCAACCACCCGGCGCTCGGCATCCACGCGGATGCCCGCCTGGCACTGTCGGCACTGATCGAGACGGTGTCCGACCGCGAGGACGACACGGCGGCGGAGCGGGTGCGTACGGTGCTCGCCCGGGTCGGTGAGCGCATCGCCGCTCAGGAACTCACCCTGGAGCAGGACGTGTTGGCGTCCGTCCGCCGGGCGCTGCCGGCCGGCTCCCCGTCGTTCTGGGACATGACGATCCTGGCGTACTGGGCGTGGTCCGCCTTCGACCCGCGCGGTTCGAACACCATGCACTCCGCCCAGGGCGCGGGCGGCCTCGGCTACGGCTTCCCCGCCGCAGTGGGCGCGGCGACCGCCGACCCGACCCGGCCGGTCCTCGCGGTCTCGGGTGACGGCGGCGCGTTGTATTCGATCGCCGAACTCGCCACGGCCAGGCAGTACGACCTGAACGTCACCTGGCTGATCGTCGACGACGGCGGCTACGGCATCCTCCGCGAGTACATGACGGACGCCTTCGGACAGGCCACCGCGACGGAACTGGCCCGCCCGGACTACGTGGCCCTCGCGGAGTCCTTCGGGGTGCCGGGCGTGCGCACTACCCCCGAGACCCTGGAGACCGACCTGTCGAAGGCCCTGGCGACGCCCGGCCCTTCGGTGGTGCTGCTCCCGGCGGTACTGCGGATGTTCGCGCCGACGCATCTGGAATGACGCTCATCGTGTGAGCGACAGCTCCGCCCAGGTCGCCTTCCCCGTGGCGCCCAACCGGGGGCAATAGCCCCAGCGTTCGGCCAGGGCCTGGACGAGGGTGAGTCCCCGGCCGCCCTCGTCCCCCGCCGCCGCCTGCCGGGGCGCGGGGCGGTGGTCGTCGGCGTCGGCGACCTCCACGCGCAGGAGACCGTCGTACGTCGCCAGGCGTAGACCGATCCCGAGGCCGGGCGGGGTGCAGGCGTGCTGGAGGGAGTTGGTGACCAGCTCCGTGAGCAACAGCTCGGCCGTCTCGGCCACTTCACCGTCGATCTGCCAGTCGGTGAGCTGGGCGCGGAGCAGCTGTCGGGCGTGGGGGGCGCTGCGCGGGGTGCGCGGGAGCTGCCAGGTGGCGTCGGTGACGGTGGGATCGGGGGCTGTTTCGGGCATGAGGGTCCCCTCAGGGCCGAGTACTGCATGGAGGGTTGAACTCCCCGTTGGCTACGGGGAGTTCAACCGGTCAGCCGGTGGCTACCAGATCGCCTCGACCCACTCCGGGTGGTCGATGAACGGGTTGCGGTTGTGCTGGTAGTTGTCGTAGATGAGCTGGTTGCGCTTCTCCTCGAAGGCGCTGGGCGGGTCCGCCTCGTTCCACGCCTTGAGTACGGAGAGCTTGCCCATGTAGGGGTTGCTGCCGTTGTTCACCAGCTGGTTGGGCTCGAGGTCGGCCCAGCCGTCGTCGCCTTCGTAGCGGACCGTCATGTAGAGGATCATGCGGGCGACGTCGCCCTTGTCCGCGGCGCGCGGCTCGAACGAGTCGGAGTCGGTGAGGCTGCCGCCCCCGCCGCTGACCGCACTGCCGCCGTTGTCGAAGTCCTTGTTGCCACGGATGCTGTTGATCTGGACGTCCGCGGGACGCAGGTGGTGCAGGTCCGTGCCGGGACCGATCGCCTCGCCGAAGTCGCCGTGGGACTTGGCCCAGGTGTGCTCGCGGTTCCAGTCGCCCACGTCACCGCCGTTGAGGGACTTGGCGCGCGAGGTGCCGCTGTAGAGCAGGATCACGTTGCTGCTGTTGTTCGGGTCCTGGTCCGTGACCATGAGCGCGTTCCAGACCGCGGAGTACGAGATCTTGGTCTGGGGGGCGATGATCGTGTGCAGCGAGGACTTGAGGCTCGTGCCGGTCTTGCCGATCGCGTTCTTGTAGTACGTGCTGTCGTACGCGGTGGTGGTGGCAGCGGCGGGGGTCGCTGCCAAGGTCGGGAGGGTGACGCCGACGAGAACGGCGGACGTGGCCACCGCAAGCGCCTTCCATCTGCCTATCTGCGCAACGGACATGGGGGTGCCCTTTCCCGGGATCGGCACGCTTGTGAACGCGGCGGCGCTCGCCTCAACGATGCTGCGTTCTACGCGTGTTGACTTTTTTGGTAACCGGGAGCGTGGCATGTGTTGGGGGTCGGCCGTGTAACCAGTGAGAGGCGTTTGTGTGACGTTATGGAATAGAGAGCAACCCCTGACCGTGAGAACGGTCAGGGGTTGCTTCGTGCGAGGGTTTACCCCAATTGAGGGAGGGTTTCCCCTAGTTGACGTCGGACGGGTCGAGCCGGTAGAGCGACTGGGTGGTCTGCGTTCCGGTCTCGGTCGCGGAATCGGAATCGGAGTCGGAGGACGCGGTGGTGCTGCTGTACTCGCTCTCCTTCACCGCCGTACCGTTCTTCTCCACCCAGGCGGTGATCTCCGTGCTGAGCGTGCTGTTGCCGCCCATACCGCCGCCGCTGAGCTGGATGTAATGCAACTCACCGTTCTTCACGAGCTCCTTGAGCTTCGCGAGGGTCATCGCCTGGTCGGAGCCCGTGAAGCCCCACATGGAGATGACGGGCTTGCCGGTGCTCAGGATGAGCTGGCCGGCGCTCTGCGAGTTGGCCACCGCGAGCAGCCAGGTGGCGCCGTCCTGGTTCTTCTCCAGGTACGCGACCAGCTCGGGGTCGGTGGAATCGCCCGTGCGGCCGCCGCCTCCGCCGAAGCCGCCCGCGCCGCCGCCCTGACCGGTGGTACCGCCCGCGGTGTCGCCTGCGGTGCCGCTCGGGGGCGTGCCGTTCGCGCCGCCGGTCTGGGCGCCGCCGGGGAACTCCCCGGCTCCGCCGCCCTGTTGGCCGCCGCCCTGGGGCGGTTCACCGGTGCCGCCGCCGGGCATCTCGCCGCCCGCCCGTGCGCCGCCCGCGAAGCCGCCCGCCTGGGCGCCCTGCTGGGCACCGCCGGGGGCCGTGCCGCCACCCCGGCCACCGCCACCGCCGCCGAAGCCGCCGCCCGTGGACGGACCGGCGGTCGGGTTGGTGCCGCCCATGCCGCCGCCCGTGCCGCCGGCACTCGCGGGGACGGCGACCGCGTACGCCGTCGGGCCCGCCAGCGCCGCCACGATCGCCGCGGCCACGGACACGGCCAGCAGCCGTCCGCGGTTGCCGGACCGGAAGACGAACAGACCGACGATCGCCAGCACCATGACCACTGCGATGGCCGGCCACAGCCAGGTGTTCCAGTCGGTGGCCCGGCGCAGCAGCACGACCGCCCAGACGCCGGTGACCGCCAGGGAGGCGGGCAGTACCCAGGACCAGCGGGCGTCGCCGCCGCGGAAGGCGCGCCAGAGCATGACGCCGCCGGCTCCGCACAGGGCCGCGATGCCCGGGGCGAGCGCGGTCGTGTAGTACGGGTGCATGGTGCCCTCGGCCATGCTGAAGGTCAGGTAGTGCAGCACGGTCCAGCCGCCCCACAGCACCAGCGCCGCACGCGTCAGGTCGGCGCGCGGGGCACGGCCGCACAGCACCAGGCCGCCGACGAGGGCGATGCCCGCGAAGGGGAGCAGCCAGGAGATCTGACCGCCCAGCGTGTCGTTGAACATCCGGCCGATGCCGGCGGTCCCGGCGAAGCTGCCCCCACCGCCCCCCATGCCGCCGTTGCCCTCGCCGCCCAGGACCCGGCCCAGGCCGTTGTAGCCCATGATCAGGTTCCAGGCGCTGCCGTCGGTCGAGCCGCCGATGTAGGGACGGTCGCCGGCGGGCACGAGTGACACGGCCGCCGCCCACCAGAAGCTGGAGACGGCCAGGGCCACGGTGGCCAGCGCCAGGTTCACGGCCTTCTTCTTCCAGCCGAGCTTCGACGCGTACACGTACACGGCGAAAACGGCCGGCAGGGCGATGTAGCCCTGGAGCATCTTCGTGTTGAAGGCGAGCCCGAAGCAGACCGCCGAGCCGAGCAGCGGCAGCAGCCTCTCGTCGCGGGTGGCACGCAGCGCGAGCGCCGCGCCGCCGACCATCAGGAGGACGAGGAGCGTGTCGGGGTTGTTGTCACGGTTGATGGCCACGGTGATCGGGGTCAGCGCGAGGACCAGCGCGGCGATGGCGGCCGCGACGTGTCCGAAGACCCGCTTCACGGAGGAGTGCAGGATCCAGATGGTGCCGAGCGCCGCGGCGATCAGGGGCGCCATCATCTGCCACGTCCCGAAACCGAAAACGCGGCAGGACAGGCCCATGACCATGAGCGCGAAGGGCGGCTTGTCGACGGTGATGAAGTTGCCCGCGTCCAGCGAGCCGAAGAACCACGCCTTCCAGCTCTGCGTGCCGCTGTAGACGGCGGCGCTGTAGAAGCTGTTCAGACCGGACGAGGAGAGGTTCCAGGAGTACAGCACTGCGGCCAGCAGCAGGACCGCGATCAGGACGGGGAGTGACCAGCCCGGCGCCTTCTCCGGTGGCCCGGGCGGTCCGGGCGGCGTGGGAGTGGGCGAGTCGGGGGCCACGGGGGCGTGGGGGTGTGGGTCGGTGGCAGATGTCACGGGTGGATCTTCCGCGACGGGGGTGGGCGACAGCTGTGCTGAACCTGGGGCTTCGCTGTGGGCGGGTGAAGGGGGATCCATGAATGCGTATGAATGCGTAAAGGGCACCGGTGAATGCGTGGTGGATACCGGAAGGCACGTAAGGGTGCGACGGGAACGGGCGAGAATGGCGAGTTCTTTGCGCTTCCGGTTTACACCGTGCGGCGATATGGGACACGTCACATTTTTGACGGACCAGCGTTCGCCCGACTAATGGCCATAGTGCCCGAATTATTAACCTTCCCTGAAAACCCATCGGTCACTTACGGTCCAAGTGACCACAGAAGCAACACAGTTCGACCACATCAACTTCATAGCGGGCTCTGGGGAGAGCTCGGGGGGAAGGGACAACGGGGAATGACTAACCCTTGGTTCCGGCGGCATCGCGCTGCCCGGACACTAGGCGTCCTGCTCGGCACCGCCGTCATACTCGGCGGAACACCGGTCGTCGCCATCGCGACCGACACCGCACCGGCCGGCACGGAAAACACACCAGCTGCGACTGAGGCCGAGGCGACCGCGTTCGCCCGCGCCGCCGCCACCGGTGAGCGGGTGGAGATCCTTCAGCAGCGCACCGAGGACGAACTCGTCTTCGCCAATCCGGACGGCACACTCACCAGCGAAACCAGCGCACAGCCCCAGCGGGTGCAGAGCGCGGACGGCAGTTGGCGACCGGCCGACGCCACCCTCGAACGCCGCCCCGACGGCACCGTCGGCCCCAAGGCCGCCACCGTTGGCCTGACCTTCGCCGCGGGCGGCTCGTCCGACCTGGTCACCCTCGGCGAGGACGGCAAGTCCTTCACCCTCCGCTGGCCGACCCCTCTGCCCGAGCCCGTCCTCGACGGCGACACCGCCGAGTACCGCGAGGTGCTGCCCGGCGTGGACCTGCTGGCCAGTGCCTCGGTCACCGGCTACTCGTACGTCCTGGAGGTCAAGACCCCCGAGGCGGCCCGCAATCCGGAGCTCGCCCAACTGCGGCTGCCCGTAAGGTCCGACGGTCTGAACCTGGGCACAGGCCCGGCCGGCGGACTTCAGGCGGTGGACGCCTCCGGCACCCGGGTCTTCGGCGGCCAGGCTCCCAAGATGTGGGACTCCTCCACCGCGGCCACCCCGGCGGACGCACCGGCCGACACCGTCCCGGCCTCCGGCGCGGGCACCTCGGTCGGGGACGCGCCCGAGGCCGGCGCCAGAGTCGCCGACATGGGTCTGGAGGTCTCCTCTTCGGCCATCACCATCGAGCCCGACCACGCACTCCTCACTGGCGCCGACACCGACTTCCCGGTCTACATCGACCCGGACGCCGGCATGTCCAAGAGCGAGTGGCTGTACGTGTCCAGCGACCACCCGAGCACCGAGTTCCACAAGTTCAAGGACGACGAGGGTGTCGGCCGCTGCTCGTACAAGAGCATCGGCGGCACGTACTACGCCTGCAGCACCTCGCCGTACACCAACCGCATGTACTTCCAGTTCGCCACCGAGGGCTGGCAGAACCGCACCATCTCCAAGGCGGTCTTCGAGGTCTACGAGACCTTCTCCTTCTCCTGCACGAAGAGCACCGTCAATCTGCACATGGTCGCCGAGGGCGGTGTCGACTCGGCCACCAACTGGAACAACAAGCCCAAGGACGGCGACCTGATGGTCGACCGCACGGTGGCCTACGGACGCGGTGACAGCTGCAGCCCCGACGCCCCGGCCAGCTGGGTCGACTTCCAGGACAACGCGGACGAGAGCAACGAGAACCTGACCTCGTCCGTCCGCAAGAAGGCCGCCGCCCAGGACCCGATCGCCTTCTCGCTGCGCGCCGCCGACGAGGACGACGCCAACTCCTGGAAGCGGTTCCGCGGCGACAACGCCAAGCTCGTCATCACGTACAACACCACCCCGGGCAAGCCGTACAACGAGCGGCTGAGCAACCCGGAGGAGAAGACCTGCACCGCCGACAACACCAAGCGTCCGTGGATCCGCGACGCGACCCCGACCATGGCGGTCAACGGCACCGACGCCGACTCGTACACCGACGGCACCGGCCAGAACCTCACCGCCACCTTCCGGGTGTGGGACCAGGTCGACGGACAGCCCATCGTCTACGAGGGCAAGGACGGGCCGCAGAACGAGGGCGTGTTCGAGGAGAACATCCCGATCAAGGAGCTCAAGCACGGCAAGGGCTACCGCTGGCACGCCCAGACCTACGACGGCTCCACCGGGAAGCTCAAGGACTCCGGATACTCCGACTGGTCCGACTGGTGCGAGTTCGTGGTGGACGTCGAGAAGCCGGACACCAAGCCGCACGTGGAACCGGTGGCCACGGAGGCCGACCTGCCGGTCAACAGCAAGCGGCACTTCACCTTCTCGGCCAACGGCAACTCCGACTCGGTCTTCAAGAACGACGTCGAGTACTACGAGTGGGACCTCGGCTCCGACACCCCCGGGCGCAAGGCCACTCCGGCGGCTCTCGGCGGCGACGCGACCATCGAGGTGGCACCGAGCACCTTCGGACCGAACGTGCTCTATGTGCGCAGCGTGGACCGGGCCGGCAACCGGGGCGCGCTGGAGAAGTACATCTTCACCGCCGACCGTGCCTGCGCCGACGCCCTCGCCGACACCTGCGCCGCGGCCGTCTACGGGCTCGACCAGTCCTCCGGCACCACCGCGCCCGACTCCTCGGGCCACGGCCGTGATCTGACGGTCAAGGGTGCCGACTGGGTGAACGGCAACCAGTTCGCCGCCGACCCCGCCGACAAGGCGCTGCGTTTCAACGGCACCAGCGACTACGCCACCGCCACTGCGGCCGTCCACACCGGCCAGGCGTTCACCGTCTCGGCCTGGGTCCGTCCCACCTCGCTGAGCAAGAACATCGCGGTGGTCAGCCAGGCCGGAAGCAACGGCAACGGGCTCAACCTGTACTACTCCACGGCCTACAAGCGCTGGATCTTCGGCCGCCATGTCTCCGACACGGCCGGTTCCACCGACCTGGTGCGTGCCATGGCCGCGAGTGAGAAGCCCGCCGTCGTCAACAAGTGGACCCACCTCGCCGGGACCTACGACCCGGCGTCCCGGAAGTTCACCCTCTTCGTCGACGGCGAGGAGCAGGGCAGCGCCGCCGTGACCGACGTCTGGAACGCCGACAACAGCCTCAGCATCGGTCGCGCCCAGCACGACGGCGAGTGGGTTGACTTCTTCACCGGCGACATCGACGACGTACGCCTGGTGCCCGGTCTCCTCTCCGGCACCGAGATCTTCCGGCTCGCGAACAGCTGATCCGCAGCGCCCCTGACCAGGGCGCTGTCCACATCGAACGGGATCCACATCACTCGGGATCCACTTCACACGGGAGGGGAGCGCGCGTGCGCGCATCCAAAAGACATCACGCCCACCGCTGGGCAAAAGCCGTCGCCACGACGGCGACGGCGGCCCTGACACTGACCCTGCTTCAGGGCACCCCCGCACTCGGCGCCGACGACGACGCCCGGGAGCAACGGCGCCCCAAGACCCAGGACGTCGCCTCCACCCCGGTGGTGGAGGCGGACGGCGAGACCACCCAGCTCAAGCACCTGACCGGCTACGGCACGTCGCCGAGTCCCAAGGCCACCTGGCCGAAGGCGGGCAGTGCCACCGTGGCGCTGCCCGGCGCCGGGGCCCGTACAGCCGCCTCGGCCAAGAAAGCGGGCTCCCTCCCGGTAGGTGTCGGCCGACCCAAGACCTCGGCCCGGTCCGTCCAGGCCGCCGTACCGGTGCGCGCCAAGGTCGAGGTGCTCAGTCACACCGCCGCACTGAAGGCCGGGATCGACGGCCTGCTCCTCAAGGTGACCCGCGCCGACGACCAGACCGCCGTGACCAGCGGCAAGGTCTCCGTCGAGGTCGACTACGCGTCCTTCGCCCGGGCCTACGGCGGCGACTGGGCCCAGCGGCTCCGGCTGGTCGCGCTGCCCGCGTGTGCGCTGACCACGCCCAAGGCCGCCAAGTGCCAGACCGTCACCCCGCTGAACACGGGCAACGACGTCCGCGCCCAGAAGCTCACCGCCGACGTGGCCGCGCTCTCCGCGGGCAAGGCTCCACTGCTCGCGGTCTCCGCCGCGCCCTCCGGCGGCTCCGGCTCCTACGCGGCGACCTCGCTCGCGCCGTCCGCCTCCTGGCAGGTGGCCGGTCAGACCGGCAGCTTCACCTGGCAGTACCCGCTGCGCGTGCCGCCCGCCGTGGCCGGTCCCTCCCCGCAGTTGGGCCTCGGCTACAACTCCGGTTCCACGGACGGCCGTACCGCCTCCAGCAACAACCAGACCTCCTGGATCGGCGAGGGCTTCGACCTCAGCGCCGGCTACATCGAGCGCTCGTACCGCTCGTGCACCGACGACGGCCACGACGAGGCCGGCGCGCAGAAGTACGACCTGTGCTGGCACTCCGACAACGCCACCATGAACTTCGGCGGCCGGGCCGGTGAGCTGGTCAAGAAGTCCACCGACGAGTTCCGGCTCAAGCAGGACGACGGCACCCGCATCGAGCGGAGGACGGGCGGCTTCAACTCCGACAACAACGACGAGTACTGGCTGGTCACGACGACCGACGGCACTCGCTACTACTTCGGCAAAGGCAAGCGCGAGTCCGAGGCCGCCGACGCCGAGAACACCAACTCCGCCCTTGAGGTCCCGGTGTTCGGCGACGACAAGGACGAGCCCTGCCACGCGGACACCTTCAAGGACTCCCGCTGCCAGCAGGCCTGGCGCTGGAACCTCGACTACGTCGTGGACGTGCACGGCAACTCGATGACGTACTACTACGGCACCGAGACCAACAAGTACGACACCGTGCGAGGCGACAAGGTCGTCACCTACGACCGGGGCGGCTACCTCAAGCGGATCGAGTACGGCGAGCGGGAGGGCAAGGAGAACACCACCGCCGCGCCCGCGCAGGTCGTCTTCACCACCGCCGAGCGCTGCACCGGCGCCGTGGCCGACTGCGAGCCCGGCGACCTCAAGGAGTCGACCGCCACCCGCTGGCCGGACGTGCCCTTCGAGCAGATCTGCACCAGCGACACCGAGTGCAAGGACCAGTGGGCGCCCACGTTCTTCACCCGCAAGCGGCTGGCGAAGGTCTCCACCCAGGTGCTCCAGTCCGACGGCACGACGTACAACGATGTCGACGTCTGGGACCTGGCACACAAGTACCAGAGCGCGGACACCACCCACTCCCCGGCACTCTGGCTGGAGTCGATCACCCATTCCGGCAAGGACGGCGCGAGCAAGCTCCCCAAGCTCACCTTCTTCGAGCGGCAGGACGCCAACCGCGTCGACACCGGTTCGGACGACCGGCTGCCGATGTACAAGTGGCGGATCCGGGCCATCCAGTCCGAGACCGGCGGCACCATCTCGGTGAACTACAAGCCCACCGAGTGCACGCCGTCGACTCTCCCCACCCCCGAGACCAACACCAAGCGCTGCATGCCCTCCTTCTGGTCGAAGGAAGGCACGATCGGGGAGAAGGAGGACTGGTTCCACAAGTTCGTCGTCGACTCGGTCGTCGAGGACGAGGTCACGGTCACCGGCCCCAACAAGACGACGTCGTACGAATACAGCGGTGCCGCCTGGCACTTCGACGACAGCGAACTCGTCAAGACCAAGAAGAAGACCTGGAGTCAGTGGCGCGGCTTCCGCAGCGTCACCATGAAGACCGGTGACTCCGCGAGCAAGCAGCTGCGCACGGAGACCACCTACCTCCAGGGCATGGACGGCGACCGGGAGAAGGAATCCGGCGGCACGAAGTCGGTGACGGTCACCACCACCGACGGCACCAAGGTCAGCGACGACGACCGCCACCAGGGCTTCCAGCTGGAGCAGCGCACCTTCAACGGCGGCACGGAGATCACCGGAACCGTCAACACCCCCTGGAAGTCGCCTGCCACGGCGACGGAGGGCAGCGACGAGGCGTCCTTCGCGGCGACCAAGTCGACGAAGACCCGTACCACCCTGGACGACGGCAAGTTCCGCCGCGCCTCGATCGAGCACTTCTACGACGCGTACGGGATGCTGGAACGCTCCTCCGACTCCGGCGACCTCGCCGACCCGGACGACGACACCTGCACCACCAACGCGTACAACCGCAACGCCGACGCGAATCTCCTGACCCTGCTCAAGCGGGTCACGGTCGTCCCCGTCAACTGCGATGACGGCGCGCCCACTTCGTACAAGGGCGAGGCGATCTCCGACGTCCGCACCTGGTACGACAACCCGGACACGTACGGAGTGACCCCCACCAAGGGTGACGTCGTGCGCAGCGAGAAGGTCAAGGGATACGCGGCCGACGGCGCCCCCCAGTACGTCACGACGTCCACGGCCAAGTACGACGTCCACGGCCGCGTGACGGAATCCGCCGACCAGCAGAGCGTCGCGACCAAGACCACGTACACCCCCACCACCGGCGGCCCGGTCACCGGCATGAAGGTGGTGGACCCGGCAGGCAACAGCACCACGTCGACGGTCGACCGCCGTTGGGGACTGGTCACCGCCACGGTCGACGCCAACAACCAGCGCACCGACCTTGAATACGACGCCCTGGGCCGCCTGCTCAAGGTCTGGCTCCCGGGCCGCGCCAAGGCCACCGAGACCCCGAGTCTCGAATACGCCTACCTGGTCCGCAACAACGGCCCGGTGGTCACCACCACCAAGTCCCTGCTGCCCAACGGCTCGGTGGCCACCAGCCACCAGCTCAGCGACGGTCTCCTCCGCCCCCGCCAGACCCAGACGCCGGCGGCGAACACGGGCAGGGTCATCTCGACGACCGAGTACGACACGCGCGGCCTGGCGACGAAGGAGATCGGCCCGTTCTACAACTCGGCGGCCGTGAGCACCACGTTCGTGAACGTGGTGGACGCCTCCGAGGGCACGCCGCGTGAGACGGAGACGGTGTACGACGCGGCGGGCCGTCCGACGGACGAGATCTTCCGCGTGGCGGGCGCCGAGAAGTGGCGCACCAAGGCGGCCTACCACGGTGACTACACGACCGTGGACCCGCCGGCCGGTGAGACGCCGACGGCCTCGTACACCAACGCTCAGGGCCAGACCACCAAGGTCCTCCAGTTCAAGGCCTCGTCGCCCACCGGTGACGCGGACACCACCGCGTACGCCTACGACAAGGCGGGCCGCCTGTCCGAGGTGAAGGACACGGCCGGGAACCTCTGGTCGTACGAGTACGACGTGCGCGGCCGTCAGCTCAAGGCGGTCGACCCGGACGCGGGTACGACGGACATGACGTACAACGATCTCGACCAGCTCAAGACGGTCAGGAACGACCGCGAGATCACCCTCACCTACACCTACGACAAGCTCGGCCGCCAGCGTTCCCTCTACAACGGCGACACCAAGCTGACGACTTGGGAGTACGACAGCGCCACCGTCCCCAACGGCAAGGGCCGTCTGGCCTCTGCGACAAAGTGGGTCGGCGCCAACGGCTACACGTCGTCGGTCGACGCGTACGACGCGGCGGGCCGCCCGACGAAGAGCTCGGTGACGATCCCGGCGTCCGAGGGGAAGCTGGCCGGCACTTACTCCACCACGGCTTCCTACAAGCCGGACGGGTCGGTCGACGACCTCGGCCTTCCGGCGGCCGGTGACCTCCCGGCGGAGACCATCACCACGGGTTACACCGCCACCGGCCTGCCGTCCTTCACCCTGGGCGACAAGACCGACTACGCCCGCGAGACCCGCTACTCCAACTACGGCGAGGTCCTGCAACTCACTCTCGGCACCGCGAGCGCCGACAAGTACACCTGGCTCACCAACATCTACGAGGAGGGCACCCGGCGCCTGGAGCGCGCCCGTATCGACCGGGAGATCGTCGCGACCCCCGACTCGGACATCACCTACGGGTACGACGCCTCCGGCAACATCCAGAAGATCGCGGACACGCCTGAGGGCAAGACCGCGGACGTCCAGTGCTTCACGTACGACTACCTGCGCCGGCTGACCTCGGCCTGGACGCAGACCGCCACCGCGTGCTCGGCGAGCGCGGGTACGGCCACGGTCGGCGGCGCGGCCCCGTACTGGCACTCCTACGAGTACGACGCGGCGGGCAACCGCACCAGCGAGGTCCGCCACGCGACGGGCACCACGGGTACGGCGGCCATCACTCAGACGACCACCTACGCCCCCAATGGCACGGGCAATGCGCACTCCCACGCGCTGAAGTCCGCCGAGGTGCGGACGGTCACCTCCGCCAAGGACGTCACGGCGGCCCAGTCCTTCGAGTACGACGAGACGGGGAACACCACTCGGCGTACCAAGGCGGCGACCGACCTGTCCCCGGCGGTCGACCAGAAGCTGGCCTGGGACGACGAGGGCCAACTGGCCGCTGTCACCCCGTATGTGGCGGGCGCCTTGGACGAGGCCAACAAGACCGGCTTCGTCTACGGCGCGGACGGCAGCCGCCTGCTCCGCAAGGAGAAGGGCGCGGTGACGTTGTACCTGGGCACCCAGGAGATCAGGCTCGACACCGCGAAGAACACCCTCGCCGGTACCCGCTACTACTCCCATGGCGGTTCCCAGGTCGCCGTCCGTACCGCGGCCGGGGTGACCTGGTTGGTCGGCGGCCAGAACGGCACCGCCGAACTCGCGGTCAAGGCCGCCGACTCGGCGATCACCCAGCGCCGCACCCTCCCCTTCGGCGAGGTCCGCGGCACCAAGCCGGCTGTCGGCGTCTGGCCGGGAGACAAGGCCTTCGTCGGCGGAACGGCCGATGCGACCGGCCTGATTCAGCTCGGTGCTCGCGCGTACGACCCGGCCACCGGCCGCTTCGTGTCCGTCGACCCGATGCTGGACGTCTCCGATCCGCAGCACCTCAACGCCTACGCCTACGGGCGCAACAACCCGCTGGTCTTCCCCGACCCGACAGGCCTGTACTGGGGCGAGTCCTGGATCAGCCCGGTCGGTCACGGTGTCCTCGACGTCGCGGGCTTGGTGCCCGGCTTCGGTGAGCCCGCCGACCTGATCAACGGCCTCTGGTACACGGCCGAGGGCAACTACATCGACGCGGGCCTGTCCTATGCGTCGGCGATCCCGATCGCGGGCTACGGCGCGACCGCCGCGAAGGGCGCGCGCTACGTCAACAAGGCGATCGACGCGGCGGACACCGCGACGGACACGGTCAAGGCGGCCGACAAGACCAAGGACGCGGTTGCGACTGCCGACAAGGTCACTCCGCCGGTCACTCCCAAGCCCAAACCGGCTCCCAAGCCGGCACCCCCGGCCAAGGCCAAGGAGGCACCTCAGGCCAAGAAGGGTGACTCCGGGGGCAAGAAGAACGACGGCGCGGAGAAGAAGTCCGACAGCGGGGGTGGCAAGGACTCCGACTCTCCCGCCGGAGGCTCCTCCTGCAAGGTGGACAACAGCTTCACGCCCGGCACCCTGGTGCTGATGGCCGACGGCTCCACCAAGCCCATCGAGGAGATCGACCTCGGCGACGAGGTCCTGGCCACGGATCCCGAAACAGGGATCTCCGAGGACGAGCCCGTCACGGCCACGATCACCGGTCATGGCGTCAAGCACTTGGTCGACATCACCGTTGACACCGACGGCGACGAGGGCGATGCCACCGCCACACTGACGGCGACCGACGGTCACCCGTTCTGGGTCCCTGAGGCACAGGACTGGACCGATGCCAAAGACCTCAAGACCGGCCAATGGTTGCGGACCAGCGCCGGAACCCTGGTACAGATCAGCGCGGTTGAGCAGCGTGTCCAGAAGCACACCGTCCACAACCTGACCATCGCTCACACGCACACCTACCACGTATTGGCCGGGGCGACCCCGGTCCTCGTCCACAACTGCGGGAACGCAAGCACCGACGATCTGCACAAGGCCGCCACCCAGGGTGGCAAGGGCCAGCTCACTCCGGCGGGGCGCGCCCTGCAGAAGCACGGAGATCCGAGCCCCGGAAACATCGCCAAGCGAGGGCAAGCGCATGTGGACCGTTATGACTTCGGTAGAGTGACCAACTCCGAGCGATCCGATATCGCGGAAGAGATGATCACTGAGATCCTGACCAATCCGAACGCGACGGATACACTCAACACCGGGGCCACCGCGCACTACGGCGGTATCACCAGAGACATCGAAATTCCCGGTAGCTGGGGCGCGCGATGGAGTATGCGCGGTGGTTCGCTGGCGTTTGAAGGGTTCCTGTAAAGCAGGTAGTGAGAGAGGGGGAGGGCAGCCCGATGGGTTATCCGCAGGAATTCTTCGTGGCCGATGGATCGTTCAGGGATCTGTGCATTCTTGACGCCGACCTCGCGGATTGGCAGCGGCTTCTCTCCTCCCTCTCGCTGCTGAAGTGGCCCGTCTTTTTTTCCACCACGTATTCCCGGGAACCCTCCGAACTCCCGGGCAGTGCGCGTGAACTGTTCGAGGAGCTTGCTCTGGACAGTGAAGAGTCGGCCACGCTGGCGATTCAGGCCGACGGCATCTGGTTCACCTGCTACTTCTTCGAGGTGGAGGAGATCGAGTTCACCTTTGATCCGGTAGATGTGGTCGACGAGGCATCCTTCGGAATGCTGGAACGCTTCATGAAGTGGCTCGGCGACACCTGTGGGAAAGAGGTCCGGATGACCATGGAAGGAACCGATCATCCGTCCATGCCGGCACTTTTCACATACTCGCCGCCCATCCAGAGATGACCTTGAGTGCGTAGGTGAGTGCCGAAGTATGAAACCCGAGCGGCCCCATCGAACTTGTTCCGGTGGGGCCGCGGGCGGATAGGGCAATGGCGAACCTGGAGCCCCATCTTGCTGAACCATTTGAGTCACTCCACCAGGCGCTATCTGGCGGGATTCGAAAATAGGGCGACGATTACGACTCGCCCAAACCAAAGCCCAGGCCGAGCGATCCATCGGATGGCCGCGTCCACTCGAACTACCTGAGTGGTCCGCGCTCATCGATGAACACGGTGGGTGCGGACAAGAACACATCGGCACTCGCTGGGCCGTATGCGATGTTGAACGTGTCCAGCCAGTACGTCCAGCCACGAATCCCCAGTGCACTGCTGAAACGGTAGTTGAGCTGCCAGCGGACCCATTGGCCAGGGACGAGCCGGACAGCCGGTGGTCGCCGCTTCCGAGGCGGCAGGGCAAACAGCGGCTGCACTCGGGGAAATACCCGCAGTCGATCATCTGCTTCACGGAGCTGGACATCGACCTTGCTCAGGACTTCCCGGTTGTCATACGGCTCGAAGCCGTCGCGCTCATGCATCCGGATGACATGCGCGAGGGGAGCCGCCTCATGCGGGAGAGCGAACCCGACCGGGGCCGCGCTCCTTCGAGCCGCAGCATCTCCGCCCCGAGACTCCTTCGTCCAGGTCGTCCGGATCCACTGGACGGTGATTTCCACAGCCTCTGCCCCTACCGCCTTGTCGATGAGTCCACTCTACGGACCTGCCCCCTACACGCCGGTACGAGCACTCGTATGCGTGAGCGACTTCAGTTCTCACCGATATTGATCTTCCCCAACAGCGATGTGTGACTCCCGAAGTTGAGTAGCCCGCCTCCTTCTCCTCCCTGTGCAGGGAAAGTTGTGCGCTGTAGTCAGGGGGAACTGCGCGGGCTTCCCGTCGCCGACGGCCTTCCAGGCGCACGGCACCTAACGGTCCGCACAGATTTTCCCCAGCCGTACAACCATTCGCCCACACAGGTGAGTCATAGGGGGCGAGCGTGCCGGGGGTGCGCTCGTATCCACCCAAGGGGACGGGAAGCCTTCATGACTCACCGCATATCGCGGCGCGCCCGCGTGCTCGGCGCGGGTATCGGCGCCGGGATGCTCATACCGCTGGTGGCCGCCGCGGCGCCCGCTGCCGCGGCCACGCCGCAGGTCAGCTGTACCTCTGCGAAAGCGGGGCTGGCCGCGAAGCTCCAGAGGGACATCACCACGGCGCTCGCGAACCGCACCGGCACCGTCGCGGTCGGCCTCTACGACCGCAGTACGAAGACGACCTGCTCGCTCAGATCGTCCAGCGCGTACGACTCGGCCAGCGTCGTCAAGGTCACCGTCCTCGCCACGCTGCTGTGGGACGCAAAGAAGCACAACCGCTACCTCACGCAGCGCGAGGCCGACCTCGCCAAGGCCATGATCACCAAGTCGGACAACGCCTCGACCAGCACGCTGTGGAGGCAGCTCGGCCTGACGAAGATCAAGGGCTTCCTCACCGCCGCCGGGATGACCCAGACCAAGCCGGGCGCCAACGGCTACTGGGGCCTGACCCAGATCACCGTGCGCGACGAGCAGAAGCTGCTCGCGCTCACCACCGCGAAGAACTCGGTCCTGAGCGACAACGCCCGCGCGTACATCCTCAAGCTGATGGGCCAGGTCATCTCCTCCCAGCGCTGGGGTACGCCGGCGGGGGTGCCCTCCGGTGTCGCCGTGCACGTCAAGAACGGCTGGCTGTCGCGGGCCACGCACGGCTGGCGGGTGCACAGCGTCGGCACCTTCAAGGGCGGCGGCCACGACTACACGATCACCGTGCTCACCCACGGCAACAGCACCATGCAGTACGGCATCAACACCATCCAGGCCGTGGCCAAGGTCATCCACAAGGACCTGGCGGCGAGCTGAGCGACGCCTCCAGGGAGGACCCAACTCCCTGGAATTCACGACCAGTACGCCTGCCCTAAACCAGCAGCCGCCTACCGTGTCGCCATGCGCCTGCGAACCGTACTCGCCACCGTCACCGCCGGCCTGGCGGCGGCCACCACCCTGACCGCCGCCGGGCCCGCCACCGCCGCTTCGAGCAGCAGCACCGGCACCAACGCCAACGCCTGCTCACCCTCCGTCGCCATCGACGGCTTCTCCGACGCGCTCGACAAGACGACGTACGAGGGCACCTTCGTCGGCAACTTCTCCGCGCTCGCCGTGGACCGCAAGGGCCAGATCGCCGCCGTATCCGACCGCTCCTCGCTCTTCACCCTCGACGCGAAGACCCTCCAGCCCACCGGCGTCGTCCCGCTCGCCGACGAGAACGGTGCCGCGCTCGACTCCGAGGGCCTGGTCGTCGACCGCGACGGCACGCGGCTGATCTCCTCCGAGACCGAGCCCTCCGTACGCCGCTACTCCCGCGACGGCAAGATCCTCGGCCGTCTCCCCGTACCGGACGCGCTAAAGGTCGCCCCCGCTGGCCGCGCCACCGCGAACCAGACCTTCGAGGGCCTGACCCTGCTGCCGGGCGGCCGCACCCTCCTCGCCACGATGGAGAACAGCATCAGCGGCGACAGCAAGGAGATCGTCCGCTTCCAGACCTGGGACCGGAACAAGGGGACCTTCCGCCTCGGGGCCCAGTACGGCTACCGCACCGACACCGGCCTCGGTGTCTCCGAGGCCACCGCCACCCCCGACGGCCGCCTCCTCGTCCTGGAGCGCGGCTTCACCGCGGGGGTCGGCAACACCGTCCGCCTCTACCTGGCCGACCTGCGGCACGCCACGGACACCAGCGGGGCCGACGCGCTGACCGGCCAGGACGGCGTACGCCTGGTGAAGAAGACCCTGCTCGCCGATCTGGTGAACTGCCCGTCACTGGGTGCAACGGCCAAGCAGCCCCAGCCCAACCCCCTCCTCGACAACATCGAGGGCCTGACGATCACCGGACGCGCCAAGGGCCGCCTGAACCTCCTCCTGGTCAGCGACGACAACCAGAACGCGGCCCAGATCACCCGCTTCTACTCCCTGCGCGTACGGCTGCCGTAGCGGCCCCCATTCGTTGCAGAGGAATTGTTGCGGAGGGATGAAATCCGCTTCGCTGAGCGTTGGTGCCTTCCGGCGGACTGAGATCTACGGAAGGCACCCGCGTGGCAGCGCAAGGGGGATGGGCACGGCGACTCGCCGGGTACGCGTGGCGGCACCCGAAGGACGTCGTGCTGGCGCTCGGCTCCTCGCTGGGCGGCATGGCGATCATGGCGCTCGTCCCGCTCATCACCAAGGTGATCATCGATGACGTGGTCGTGGGCCACACCAGGGACATGGCCCCCTGGGCGGGCGCGCTGGTCGGCGCCGCCGCCGTCGTCTACGTCCTCACCTACATCCGCCGCTACTACGGCGGCCGCCTCGCCCTCGACGTGCAGCACGACCTCCGTACCGAGATGTACGAGACGATCACCCGGCTCGACGGCCGCCGCCAGGACGAGCTGTCCACCGGGCAGGTCGTCGGGCGCGCCACCAGCGACCTCCAGCTGATCCAGGGCCTGCTCTTCATGCTGCCGATGACCATCGGCAACGTGCTGCTCTTCCTGATCTCGCTCGGGATCATGGCCTGGCTGTCCCTCCCGCTCACCCTCGTCGCGCTCGCCGTCGCCCCCGCCCTGTGGGTCGTCGCCAAGCGCAGCCGCTCCCGGCTGCACCCCGCCACCTGGTACGCGCAGGCCCAGGCCGCCGCCGTCGCGGGTGTCGTCGACGGCGCCGTCAGGGGCGTACGCGTGGTGAAGGGCTTCGGGCAGGAGGAGCAGGAGACCGGGAAGCTCCGGGAGGTCGGGCGCAGGCTCTTCGCGGGGCGGCTGCGGACGATCCGGCTGAACTCCAAGTACACCCCGGCGCTCCAGGCCGTCCCCGCCCTCGGGCAGGTCGCGATGCTCGCGCTCGGCGGCTGGCTCGCGGTGCGCGGACAGGTCACGCTCGGCACGTTCGTCGCGTTCTCCTCGTACCTCTCGCAGCTGGTCGGCCCGGTGCGCATGCTCGCCGTGGTGCTGACCGTCGGGCAGCAGGCCCGTGCCGGTGCCGAGCGCGTGCTCGAACTGATCGACACCGAGCCGTCGATCAAGGACGGGACGAAGACCCTTCCCGCCGACGCGCCCGCGACCGTCGAGTTCGACGACGTGTCCTTCGGGTACGAGGAGGGGCGGCCGGTTCTCGACGGGCTGAGCTTCGAGATCCGGCCGGGCGAGACGCTGGCCGTCGTCGGCTCCTCCGGGTCCGGGAAGTCGACCGTCTCGCTGCTGCTTCCCCGCTTCTACGACGTGACGCACGGCGCCGTTCTCGTCGGCGGCCACGATGTGCGCGAGCTGACCACGGAGTCGCTGCGGGCCGCGATCGGGCTCGTCCCCGAGGACTCCTTCCTCTTCTCCGACACCGTCCGCTCCAACATCGCGTACGGCCGCCCGGAGGCGAGTGACGAGGAGATCGCGACCGCCGCCCGCGCCGCCCAGGCGGACCGTTTCATCAGCGAGCTGCCGCACGGCTACGACACCAAGGTCGGCGAGCACGGCCTCACTCTCTCCGGCGGCCAGCGCCAGCGCGTCGCCCTCGCCCGCGCCATCCTCACCGACCCGCGCCTGCTCGTCCTCGACGACGCCACCTCCGCCGTGGACGCCCGCGTCGAGCACGAGATCCATGAGGCGCTCAGCCAGGTCATGGAGGGCCGCACCACCCTCCTCATCGCACACCGCCGCTCCACCCTCAACCTCGCCGACCGCATCGCCGTACTCGACGACGGGCGCCTCGCGGACATCGGCACGCACGACGAACTCCAGGAACGCTCCCCGCTGTACCGTCGGCTGCTGACGGACCCGGACGAGCTGGGCGGCGTCTCCCCGGGACACGCGCTGCCCGTGGCGCCGCAGGAGGACACCTCCGTACGGGACGAGCTGGACGCCGAGTTCGACGCCGAGCGCGGGGTCACCCCACGGCTGTGGACCGGCGACCGCGAGCCCAAGGACAACGCGCTCGCCGGGATGCCTGCGACCCCCGAACTCCTCACCCAGGTCGAGGCGTTGCCCCCGGCCACCGACACCCCCGGCATCGACGAGGCACGAGCGGTCAGGCCCGAGGACTCGTACGGGCTGCGGCGGCTGCTGCGCGGTTTCGGGGCGCCGCTGCTCATCAGCCTCGGGCTCGTCGCCGTCGACGCCGGTATGAGCCTGCTGCTGCCCGTGTTGATCCGGCACGGCATCGACCAGGGTGTCTCCGAGGTCGCGCTCGGTGCGGTGTGGGCGGCGTCCGGGCTCGCGCTGATCACCGTGCTCGTCCAGTGGGTGGCGCAGATCGGCGAGACGCGGATGACGGGACGGACCGGGGAGCGGGTCCTGTACTCGCTCCGGCTGAAGATCTTCGCGCAGCTGCAGCGCCTCGGACTCGACTACTACGAGCGGGAGTTGACCGGGCGGATCATGACCCGGATGACGACGGACGTCGACGCGCTGTCCACGTTCCTGCAGACCGGTCTCGTCACCGCCTTCGTCGCCGTCGTCACCTTCTTCGGCATCATGGCCGCGCTGCTCGTGATCGACGTACAGCTGGCGCTCGTCGTCTTCGTGACGCTGCCGGTGCTGGTCGTCGGCACGTTCTTCTTCCGCCGGGCGAGCGTGAAGGCGTACGAACTCGCCCGCGAGCGGGTGTCGGTGGTCAACGCCGACCTTCAGGAGTCGGTCTCCGGGCTGCGGATCCTGCAGGCGTTCCGGCGCGAGGGTTCCGGTGTGAGGCGGTTCACGGAGGGCAGCGACAGCTACCGGCAGGCGCGTACCCGCGGGCAGTGGCTGATCTCCGTGTACTTCCCCTTCGTACAGCTGCTGGCGTCGGTGGCCGGGGCGGCGGTGCTCGTCGTGGGCGCGCACCGCGTCGACGCCGGGACACTCACCACGGGCGCGCTGGTGGCGTACCTCCTCTACATCGATCTGTTCTTCGCGCCCGTGCAGCAGCTCTCGCAGGTCTTCGACGGCTACCAGCAGGCGACGGTGTCGCTGGGCAGGATCCAGGAACTGCTGCAGGAGCCGACGTCGACCGAGGCCGCGGACAAGCCGCTGGATGTGCTCTCGCTGCGGGGCGACATCGCTTTCGAAGACGTCGACTTCGCGTACGGGGACGACGAAGAGGCCCTCAGTGACGTGTCGTTGAGCATCCCCGCCGGGCAGACCGTCGCCTTCGTCGGCGAGACCGGCGCGGGCAAGTCGACGCTCGTGAAGCTGGTCGCGCGCTTCTACGACCCCACCGGCGGGCGGGTGACGGTCGACGGCACGGACCTGAGGTCGCTGGACCTGACCTCCTACCGGCACCGGCTCGGCGTCGTCCCGCAGGAGGCGTACCTCTTCCAGGGGACGGTCCGGGACGCCATCGCGTACGGCCGTCCCGACGCGACCGACGCCCAGGTGGAGGCCGCCGCACGCGCGGTCGGCGCGCACGACATGATCGCCACCCTCGACGGCGGCTACCTCCACGAGGTCGCCGAGCGCGGCCGCAACCTCTCCGCCGGACAGCGCCAGCTGATCGCGCTGGCCCGCGCCGAACTCGTCGACCCGGACATCCTGCTCCTCGACGAGGCCACCGCCGCCCTGGACCTGGCGACGGAGGCACTGGTCAACCAGGCCACCGACCGCATCGCCGGCCGCCGTACCACCCTCGTCGTCGCCCACCGCCTGACCACGGCGGCCCGCGCGGACCGGGTCGTGCTGATGGCCCATGGGCGGGTCGCCGAGGACGGCACCCACGAGGAGCTGCTCGCGCGGGGCGGTCAGTACGCCGAGCTGTGGCGGACCTTCGTGGGGGCGGCCGAACCCGGGGAGCCCGTGGGCCGCCCGGCCTGAACCTTGCCCGCCTTCGCGCAACCATTCGACGTACCTCGTGCGTCCGTACACCAGTACGCTCATGGGCTGCCGGTACGGGAGGGACGACAGTGGACAGTGGTGCGCTGCGCCGACGGGTGGCGCTCGGTCTGGCCGTGCTCACCGTGTCCGGGCTGCTCGCGCTGGTGAGCCCTGGCAGCGCGGTGGCGGCCGCGTCGTACTGCTCGGGCCGCGAGGTCCGCAAGCTGCCCTTCTCGACCGGGACCGTACGGGTCTACAAGAGCCGCGGCTACGTCTGCGCCGTGACCTTCCCGAAGAGGCAGGGAGCTCGGAAGCAGATGTCCGTCAGCGTGCGGGCGCGCGGCGGCCGGCCGGACAAGGACGAGGGGCTGTTCTCGCACCACGCGGGCCCGGCGAAGGTGCACGCGGGACGGCGCTGCGTGTGGATCACGGGCTCCGTCGGCCGGGGGTCGGTCAGTTCGGGCTGGATCCTCTGCTGAAGCACCTTCCAGGACCATTGCTGAATCACCTTCGAGCACCATTGCCGAAGCACCCTCCGGCACCTTCTCGGCCGAATCACCGCAATCCCACAGGGTTTGCTCAATCACCCCTGGTGTCACGCGAGTTGCTCCGCTAGGTTCCGGCGGACATCTGCGTAACTCCAGGGGAGGGTGCATGCGCAAGGCGCTCAGATGGCTGCTGGCGCTCACGGTGCTCATAGGCACGTTGAGCACGGCGGGGGCGGCCACCGCCGCCCAGCCGGAGGCCACCACCGGCACCAGCACGACCAGTGCGGACATACTGGACAGACTTCTCGCGATACCCGGGATGAGCCTGGTCCAGGAGAAGCCGTACACCGGCTACCGCTTCTTCGTCCTCAACTACACCCAGCCGATCGACCACCGGCACCCGTCCAAGGGCACGTTCCAGCAGCGCATCACCGTGCTGCACAAGGACACCGCCCGCCCGACGGTCTTCTACACCGGCGGCTACTTCGTCTCCACGACGCCCAGCCGCCGCGAGCCGACCCAGATCGTGGACGGCAACCAGATCTCGATGGAGTACCGCTTCTTCACTCCGTCCCGGCCCGACCCGGCCGACTGGTCCAAGCTCGACATCTGGCAGGCGGCCAGCGACCAGCACCGCATCTTCAAGG
The DNA here is from genome assembly GCF_026343635.1 of Streptomyces sp. NBC_00038. Lineage (NCBI taxonomy): Bacteria > Bacillati > Actinomycetota > Actinomycetes > Kitasatosporales > Streptomycetaceae > Streptomyces > Streptomyces sp. NBC_00038. The sequence continues at coordinate 3,949,772 of NZ_JAPELQ010000001.1, read as the reverse complement.
CCCTCAAGCCGATCTACGACAAGAAGTGGGTCTCCACGGGCGGCTCGAAGGGCGGCATGACCGCCACGTACTACGAGCGCTTCTACCCGCGTGACATGGACGGCGTCGTCGCGTACGTCGCCCCCAACGACGTGGTGAACAACGAGGACTCGGCGTACGACACCTTCTTCGCCAACGTCGGCACCAAGGAGTGCCGCGACAAGCTCAACGCCGTGCAGCGCGAGGCGCTCGTACGCCGTGAGCCGCTGGAGAAGACGTACGCGGCCTACGCGGCCGAGAACGGGTACACCTTCACCACGATCGGCAGCCTGGACAGGGCGTACGAGGCGGTCGTCCTCGACTACGTCTGGGGCTTCTGGCAGTACAGCCTGCTGGCCGACTGCGACACGATCCCGGCGGACGCGGCGAACGCCACGGACGAGGAGATCTGGACCTCCATCGACACGATCTCCGGGTTCTCCTTCTACACGGACCAGGGCCTGGAGCCGTACACGCCGTACTACTACCAGGCGGGTACGCAGCTGGGCGCGCCCACGATCGGGTTCCCGCACATCGAGAAGAGCCTGATCCGCTACGGCTACCAGCCGCCGCGGAACTTCGTGCCGCGGGACATCGCCATGAAGTTCCAGCCGTCGGCGATGCGTGACGTGGACTCGTGGGTCAAGAACAACGCCAACCACATGCTGTATGTCTACGGCCAGAACGACCCGTGGGGCGCCGAGCGCTTCCGTCTCGGCAAGGGCGCGCGTGACTCGTACGTCTTCACGGCACCCGGCCTGAACCACGGCGCCAACGTCGCGGGTCTCGTCGCCGACGAGAAGGCCCTCGCCACGGCCCGCATCCTGGAGTGGGCGGGCGTCGCCTCGGCGGCGGTCCAGTCGGACCCGGCGGCGGCGAAGCCGCTGGCCAAGTTCGACGCGAAGCTGGACCAGCGGGATGTGGAGCGCGAGCCCGCGTTGCGGCCGTAACTCCCGGGCCCGGGGCTGAACTTCAATCCCGGGCATCAACTCCCTTGCTGCGCCCGCCCTTTCGCTACACCGGGCGGGCGCAGCCCACCGGCTTGACGCCTCCGAGCTGGACGTACAGGTCCGTCGAGGGCGGGCACTGCGAGCGGTCCTCGACCGCCGAAGTCACCTTGTACTCCGGGGGTTTGTCGCCCTTGCCGTCGCAGGCGGTCTCGCGGACCTCGCCGCTGCCGGAGCTGTAGACGCAGTCGCCGACGACGGTGCGGGGGCCTCCGCCGCCGCCCGGGTCGCCGGGGTGCGGGGGCGCGAGCTTGCGCATACAGGCGTAGCCCTGCGGGACCGCGCCGTCGCCGTCCTCGTCCGAGGCGGGCCGCGTCTCGCTGATGTGCAGGACGAAGTCCGTGTTCGCGGGGCAGGAGGGGCCGTCCGCCACCTTGCCGTCGTAGCGGGCGACGACCCGGGCGGCCGCCCGTTCGCTGGTGCACGGCACCTCGGTGAAGCTGGTCGTCCCGAACGAGCTGCACTCGTCGACCGCGAGGAACACGGCGCCGTAGCCCGAGGGCCGGACCGACGCGGTGCCTCCGGCGGATGCGGACGCGGAAGGCTCCGAAGGCCCGGAGGAAGTCGACAGTGCGTCACAGCCGGTGAGCGTCGACACCGCCAGCGCACAGGCCGACAGCGCGCCCAGCACGCTGCGGCACAGCGCGCTTCTGCGGAGCCCGCCCCGCCCCGGCGCGCTCCGGCCCAGCACGATATGTGCACCCCGCATGGCTCGCATGGCAATCCCCCCGATACCCCCGCCCAGCGTGACCCGCGACAGCGGCCCACGCCAGGCATACGGGGTGCTTTGCGCTACTTGGGTGGGGTGCGCCGGGTGTGCGGCGTACGTCTAATACGTCAACCCGTGCCCGATCGGGTACAGCACCTGCGTCGGATCGTCCGCCCGCTGCACCGGCACCGGCAGCTCGCCCCGCGGCTCCGCGCGGCCCGCGATCACCCGCGCCGCCGCCCGCAGTTCGACATCGGTCCAGGAGTACGCCGCCAAGTAGGCTGGAACATCGGGGAGTTGGGCCACGTCGTACGGGTTGCGGACGGCGACCGCGACGACCGGGACGCCCGTGGCGAGGAGCTGGCCGACCAGGGTCTTCTGGGAGCTGGTCGCCGACACGTTGTACGTCCCGACGACCACCGCGTCCGCCTCGCCGGCCGCCGTGACCGCGCGGGCGATCGTCGCGGCCGAGGGTGCCGTCCCGGTGGACAGAGCCGTCGCCGAGAAGCCCAGCTCGGTGAGGGCCCTGGCCAGGACGGTGGTGGGCGGTCCGTCGCTGCCGGACGGGGAGGCCGGGTCGGCGCCCACGACCAGCACCTTGGGGGAGTGGCGACGGGAGAGCGGCAGCAGGTCGTCCTTGTTGACCAGCAGCGTCGTCGTGCGCTCGGCGATCCGGTCGGCGCCCCTGAGGTGTGCCGCCGTGCCGACGGCTCGGTCGACACCGGCGTCCGTGACGTACGGGTTCCTGAGCAGCCCCAGCTTCGACTTGAGGCGCAGGACGCGCAGGATCGACTCGTCGAGGCGCGCCTCGGTCAGCTCGCCGTCGCGGACGGCCTTGAGGACGGCGTTCCAGGCGATGTCGAGGGACGGCGGGTTGAGGAGCTGGTCGACACCTGCCTTGAGGGCCAGCACGGGGACGCGGTCGTCGCCGTACTTCGTGCGTACGCCCTCCATGCCGAGCGAGTCGGTCACCACGAGCCCGTCGTAACCGAGTTCGCCGCGCAGGATGCCGGTGAGGATCGCCGGCGAGAGCGTGGCCGGGTCACCGGAGTCGTCCAGGGCAGGGACCATGATGTGCGCGGTCATGATCGAGTCGATGCCGGCGCGGATGGCGGCCCGGAAGGGTGCGGCGTCGAGGGTCCCCCACAGTTCGCGGCTGTGCGTGATGACCGGGAAGCCGTAGTGGCTGTCCACCGCGGTGTCCCCGTGGCCCGGGAAGTGCTTGGCCGTGGCCGCGACGTCCGCGCCCTGATACCCCTTCACCTGGGCGGCGACGAGACCCGCCACGGCGTCCGGGTCGGCACCGAAGGAACGTACGCCGATGACCGGGTTGGCCGGGTTCACGTTCACGTCTGCGACCGGGGCGTAGTCCTGGCGGATGCCGAGCGCGCGCAGTTCGGCGCCGGCGATCCGGCCGGCCGTGCGGGCGTCCGCCCTCGATCCTCCCGCACCCAGGGCCATCGCGCCCGGGAGCAGCGTCGCGGGCTTGCCCACCCGTGCCACTATCCCGTGTTCCTGGTCGGTGGAGATGAGGACGGGCAGGCCTCGGGGCTGTTCCAGGGAGGCCCGCTGGATCCCGTTCGAAAGGCCCGCGATCTGGTGCGGATCACGGGTGTTGTGCGCCCAGGCGAAGTAGATGATCCCGCCGACGCGGTACTTGGCGATCAGCTCGGCGGCCGTCCTGACGCCGATCTCCTTGAGGTTGGCATCGATGTCGGCCTGGTCGGGCGCGGTCGCCGAGTGGCCGTACACCCGCATCACGAAGAGCTGGCCGACCTTCTCCTCCAGCGTCATGCCGGAGATGAGGGCGCGGAGTTCGGTGTCGTCGTGCGGGCCGGCGTACGCGCTGGTGCCGGTGGCGAGGGCGGCGGTGACGCCCGCCGTGGCGGCGAGAACTGTACGTCTGGACGGTCGTGCCGTGCTTCCCGTGCTGGAGTCGCGCACGTGGCGCTCCTTCCCTCATGAAGGAAACTTCCGAGGAGTCACGAATATCCGGGAAGTTTCTTCCAGTCAAGGGTGTGCGCACTGACGCGCGGCGGGGCCGTCACCGGCGCTGTTGGAGGGGGGCGCGCCGGTGACGGCGTGCTGCCGGCCGCAGGCGGCGGAGAGGGTAAGTCAGCTTTCGCAGCCAGCAGCGATGCCGACACCGCTCTGCGGAGACTCATCCGACAGCGTGCGGATTGGACGGAGGGGTCGGGGTCCGGGTTCCCCAACTACAGGGGAAGCCCGAAAGTCGGGACGGGTGGGACAACTGTGGCAACCCCCCGCTGTGGGCATGCGTGCCGCTAGGGGCGGCACGGGTGGGCACAGCGGCACCCCGCAAGCGCCGGGCCGCGCGACCCACCCCGACCCCAGCCCCCACGCCGGGCAACCGGCAATCAGAACCTCAGCCGGACCGCCGCTCGGACACGGACGCCCAGTGCCCCTGCAAGGTCCGCACCATCTCCGCGATAGCGGGCCGCCGAGAAGCCCCGCTGCGCCACAACGCGTACAACCGCCGCACAGGCATGGGATCGAGCGGCACCTCCACAACCCCCTCGGGCAACACCCCCCGCCCGAGCCGAGGAATCAACGCAACCCCCAACCCCGCCGCGACAAGCGCAACCAACGTCGGATTCTCATCGGCCTGATGCACGATCTCCGGCTCACACCCCGCCCCCCGCAACGTCCGCACCAGCCACTCATGACACACCCGCCCCGGCGGCTGACAGATCCACCGCTCCCCCTGAAGATCCTCCCGCCGCACGGCCGCCTGCCCGGCGAACGGATGCCCGGCCGGCACCAGCAGATCGCACAGGTCGTCCCCGATCACCGCCTGCTCCACCCCCTCGGGCGCGGGCAACGGCGCGATGTCCCAGTCGTGCGCGACGGCCATGTCCACCGCCCCCTTGGCGACCAGATCGACGGAGAGATGCGGATCGACCTCGGTCAGCCGGGTGTCCAGCGCCGGATGCCGCCGCGCGAGATCCGCAAGCACGCCAGGCAGCAGCCCCCGCGCCGCACTAGCGAACGCCGCCACCGTCAGCCGCCCCGCCGGCAGCCCACGCCGCTCCTCCAGCTCGGTCTCGGCGCGCTCCACGATGGACAGCAACTCCTGCGCGGCGGCGGCCAGATGATGCGCCTGCTCGGTGAGCCGTACGCCCCGCCCCTGCCGTTCCAGAAGCACGGTCCTGGTCTCCCGCTCCAGCTTCGCGATCTGCTGGGAGACGGCGGACGGCGTGTACCCGAGCGCGGCCGCGGCGGCGCCGACGGTCCCGTGGACGGAGACCGCGTGCAGGGCGCGCAGGCGTTGGAGATCGAGCACGGGGCCTCCCGGGATGCGACGACGCACCCACCTTACGTAAGCATCGCTACATCCGACCATGCAGATATCCGCGCTGGTGCTACACGGTGCGCAAGCCCGATGCTCGACCCATGAGACCCACCCACACCGCTCTCGCCGTCCTCGTCGCCGCCGTCTGGGGCGTGAACTTCACGGTCATCGAGATCGGCCTCGACCACTTCCCGCCCCTTCTCTTCTCGGCCCTCCGCTTCCTGGTGGCCGCCCTGCCCGCGGTCTTCTTCGTGGGCCGCCCGAAGGTGGCGTGGAAGTGGATCGTGGCGGTGGGCCTGGTGCTGGGCGTCGCGAAGTTCGGCCTGCTCTTCATCGGCATGGACGCGGGCATGCCGGCCGGCCTGTCCTCCCTCGTACTCCAGATCCAGGCGGTGTTCACCGCACTGATCGCCATCACGTTCCTCGGCGAACGCCTCACCGGCATACGGCTGTTGGGCATGGCGGTGGCACTCGGCGGGGTGGTCCTGGCCGCCGTGGACGAGGGAGCGGCCGGCCCGCTCGGCGCCTTCGCCCTGGTCATCGCGGCCGCCGCCTGCTGGGGCCTGTCCAACGTCCTCACCCGCAAGGCGTCCCCGCCGGACGCGCTGAACTTCATGGTCTGGGTCAGCACCGTCCCCGTACTGCCCCTGCTAGGGCTCTCCCTCCTCACCGAGGGACCGTCCCGCGACCTCGACGCGCTGCGCGCCCTGGACTGGCAGGGCGCGGGTGTCGTGGTCTACGTCGCCTGGATCACGACGGTCTTCGGCTTCGGCGCCTGGGGCTGGCTGCTGCACCGCCACCCCGCGTCCACGGTCGCCCCCTTCTCCCTCCTGGTGCCGGTCTTCGGGATGTCGTCCGCGGCGGTCTTCCTGGGCGAGTCGATCAGCCCGCTGCGGTGGGGAGCGGCCGCACTGCTGGTGGGAGGGGTGGGGCTGACCTCGCTGGCGACCGGGAAGAGCCGGAGCGCGAGGGTCCACTTGGCGGACGCTCCAGCGCCGGGGCAGGTCAAGGAGCCAGCATGACCCCATGGCCGCAGTCGACATTCCCGGTTCCAAGTCCATCACCGCACGCGCCCTCTTCCTCGCCGCGGCGGCCGACGGTGTCACCACGCTGACCCGCCCGCTCCGCTCGGACGACACGGAGGGTTTCGCCGAGGGCCTGCTGCGGCTCGGCTACCGCGTCGGCCGGACCCCGGACGCCTGGCACGTCGACGGCCGCCCGCAGGGCCCCGCGGCCACGGAGGCGGACGTGTACTGCCGGGACGGCGCGACCACCGCCCGCTTCCTCCCCACGCTGGCCGCCGCGGGCCACGGCACCTACCGATTCGACGCCTCCGCGCAGATGCGCCGCCGTCCGCTGGCCCCGCTGACGAACGCGCTCCGCGACCTCGGCGTCGACCTCCGGCACGAGGAGGCGGAGGGCCACCACCCGCTGCGGATCGCGGCCGCGGGCGTCGAGGGCGGTGACGTGGTCCTCGACGCGGGCCAGTCCTCGCAGTACCTGACCGCCCTGCTCCTCCTCGGCCCGCTGACCCGCAAGGGCCTGCGCATCACCGTCACGGACCTGGTCTCGGCGCCGTACGTCGAGATCACGCTCGCGATGATGCGGGCGTTCGGGGCGGACGTACGACGTGACGGCGAGGTCTTCGTCGTCGAGCCCGGCGGCTACCGCGCCACCACCTACGCCGTCGAACCCGACGCCTCCACCGCGAGCTACTTCTTCGCAGCCGCCGCGCTGACCGGCCGCGAGGTCACGGTGAAGGGCCTGGGCGAGGGCGCGCTCCAGGGCGACCTGGGCTTCGTCGACGTACTGCGGCGCATGGGCGCACGCGTGGAAGTGGGTTCCGACGGTACGACGGTCACCGGCACCGGCGAGCTGCGCGGCCTCACGGTCAACATGCGCGACATCTCCGACACCATGCCGACCCTCGCCGCCCTCGCCCCCTTCGCCTCGGGCCCGGTCCGCATCGAGGACGTCGCCAACACGCGGGTCAAGGAGTGCGATCGCCTGGAAGCCTGCGCGAAGAACCTCCGGCGGCTCGGCATCCGCGTCGAGACGGGCCCGGACTGGATCGAGATCCACCCCGGCACACCCGTCGCAACGGCCCCGGTCACGACGTACGGCGACCACCGCATCGTCATGTCCTTCGCGGTGACCGGGCTCCGGGTGCCCGGCATCTCGTTCGACGACCCCGGCTGCGTACGGAAGACGTTCCCGGGGTTCCACGAGGCGTTCGCGGCGTGGGCGACGAGCTAGTGGGGGATGTTGTCGATGAGTTCGCGCGCCCCCTGGCGGAGCAGGGCAACGGCGACCGACGTGCCCAGGGTCGCGGGGTCGAGGCGGCCCGCCCACTCGTGGGCGTTGAGCACGGTCTTGCCGTCCGGGGTGAACACGCAGGCCCGCAGGGACAGTTCGCCGCCGCGCTCGGACTTCGCGTAGCCGGCGATCGGTGAGTTGCAGTGGCCCTGCAGGACATGCAGGAACATGCGCTCGGCCGTGGCCTCGCGGTGGGTGGCCGGATCGCCGAGGTCGCTGACGGCCTCGATCACGGCCGTGTCGCCCTCGCGGCACTGGAGGGCCAGAATGCCCGCGCCGATCGGCGGCATCATCGTCTCGGGCGACAGGATCTCGGTGATCACGTCCGATCGCCCGATGCGTTCGAGGCCGGCCGCCGCGAGCAGCAGGGCGTCCGCCTCACCGGCCGCCAGCTTCGCCAGGCGCCGGTTCGCGTTCCCCCGGAACGGCACGCAGTCCAGGTGTGGATGGGAGGCGGCGAGCTGCGCGACCCGGCGCACGGAGGAGGTGCCGATCCGGGTGCCCTGCGGCAACTCGTCGAGGGTGAGCCCGCCGGGGTGGATCAGGGCGTCGCGGATGTCGTCCCGCGCGAGGAAGGCGGCGAACATCGTCCCGGCCGGCAGCGGCCGGTCCGCGGGGATGTCCTTGACGCAGTGCACCGCGAGATCCGCCTCGCCCGCCAGCAGCGCGGCGTCGACCTCCTTGGTGAACGCCCCCTTGCCCTCGACCTGGGCCAGATCGCCCATCCATTTGTCACCGGTCGTCTTCACGGGGACGACCTCGGTGCGGATGCCGGGGTGGAGCGCGGCCAGTTCGGCTCGGACCCGCTCCACCTGGGCCAGTGCCATCGGCGAGTCGCGGGAGACGATACGGATGAGTTCCGGGGCGGTCATGGCGTCCACGGTAGCCGCCTGACACCCCTACCGGGATCCACCTTGCTTTCTCGCAGGGTGCCCGGTCCTTCAGGGCCGGGGTGAATGCGAGCCCCTGCGGAGCAGGGCTGGAATAGCCGAATCGCCGCGGGGTGATTCGGCGTCCACGCAAACGGTGGCGAGCCCGACCTCAAGCAGGTAGATGATCTCTGAGTTGAGAGACCGCCGGTCGGCAGCCGCCTGGGTGTCCAGCCGTTCGCGGAGTTCGTCGGGGAGGCGAACGTTCAGCTTGTTCATGGCCCCACTGTAGGGCTAACGTGGGGCCATGGCCAGGTTCCGGATGTACCCCGACACGCAGCAGGAGCAGCAGATGCTCGAACACTGTGCGTCCGCCCGGTACGTGTGGAACCTTGCCGTCGAGCAGCATTCGTACTGGTTCAAGGGCCGGAAGGCCGCTCCGGGCTTCGCGGAACAGTGCAAGCAGCTCACCGCAGCGCGCCGCGATAATGACTGGCTGGCGTCGGGGAACGCGGATGTGCAGCAGCAGGCGTTGAAGGACTTCGCCAAGGCCAAGGCCGCGAAGTTCAACTCGGGGTTCGGCGAGCCGACTTGGCGCAAGAAGTTCACGCATGAGGGCTTTCGGGTCATCGGGACCGACCGCGTTCCGGAGTTCCATGACGACGGCACGGCAAAGATCAGTCCGAAGACCGGTAAGCAGGTCATGAACCGGTCAGTCGTGGTGCAGAAGCTCAATCGCAGTTGGGCTCAGGTCAAGGTGCCCGGATGTGGCTGGGTCCGGTTCCGGCTCAGCCGCGCCGGGCTGCCGCAGGCGAAGACTTTCCGTGTGACCTTCCGCAACGGCCAGTGGCACATCGCCTTCGCGATCGTCCCCGAGCCGATCGCCGCGCCCGGTACGGGTGAGGTCATCGGCATCGACCGGGGCGTGAAGATCACTGCCGCACTGTCAGACGGCCGCAACCTCAACTGCCCCCAGTTCACGACTCGGGAGCGGGCGCAGATCCGCAAGCACCAGCGCCGGGCCGCACGCGCCCCCAAGGCCAGCCCCGCCAAGACTGCCGAGTATGCCAAGGTCGCCAAACTCAAGGCCCGTGAGGCGGACCGCCGCAAGGACTGGTGCGAGAAGCACAGCACCATGCTCGCCCGTACCTACGATCTGGTGCGGTTCGAGAAACTGAACATCAAAAACATGACGCGCTCAGCGAAGGGAACCGTCGAGGAGCCGGGTAAGCGGGTCCGCCAGAAGGCCGGGCTGAACCGGGCGATTCTCGCCCAGGGGTGGGGCCTGCTCCGGCAGCGCACCGAACACAAGGCCCCCGGCCGGGTCGAAGACGTCCCCGCCCCCTACACCTCCCTGCGATGCAGCGAATGCGGATGGATCGACAAGAACTCGCGCAAGAGCCAAGCCGAGTTCGTCTGTTCGTCCTGCGGTTTCACCTGCAACGCAGACACGAATGCAGCAACCAACGTCGCGGCAGGACAGGGCGCAAGCCCCGGGCGCCCAGCCCGTGCCGGAGGGACGGCAACGGCCACCCGCCGTTCGAACGCCCGTGAACCTCAACCCGCCTGGGTTGGAATCCCACTCATTTAAGAGGGGGAGGATGTCAAGTACGCTCGTCCGCCATGATCCTCTGGCTGAACGGCACCTTCGGCGCGGGCAAGACGACCACCGCCAAGGAACTCACCTCCCGCATACCGGAGTCCAGGCTCTTCGATCCGGAGCAGGTGGGCTACATGCTGTGGCACGTCCTCGGGCAGCCGCGGGAATTCCAGGACTTCCCACCGTGGCGCGGGCTGGTGGTGGAGACGGCGCGCCAGGTCCTGGACCACGTGGGCGGCACGCTGGTCGTCCCGCAGACGGTTCTAAATGAGGGGTACTGGCACGAGATCCGCACGGGCCTCGCGAAGGCGGACATCCCCGTACGCCACTACCTCCTCCACACCGACGACGACACCCTCATCCACCGCATAGAGACCGACACCGACCCCGAGAGCATCGGCGCCCGGCAATGGCGACTCGACCACCTCGCCGACTACCAACGCGCCCTGCCCTGGCTCCGCGAGCAGGCGGAAACCGTCGACACGACCGACATCCCGCCCTCTCGGGTCGCGGAACTTATCGAGGGATCTTGGTGAGCTGGGACTTTGCAGATCAGGGGCCTCCTTCTTCGCACCTGAGAGGTCGTCATTGGTAGCCGCTGCCGTAAGAGCGTGCCCCGTGAGTCAGGGTGGCGCCTGCCTGGCGAGAGACGGGCCTTGGCAAAATATGGTCTCCGAAGTCGCGCAATCAGCTTGGGAAGCTGCGATCCATTGCGGCCCGCCATTGCGCTGACCTGAAAAACGGCCGGGTCGAGGACTCGGCGGGCTCGGCTGTGACTCCCCGCAATTCCCCGCTCGTTCTCGTGTGTTTGTGGTGTGGTGCCCAGACGAATGAGTACTCAGGAGGCCGCCCAACGACGCGTACTGCACTCCCGCCTCGCCCGTACTGGCACCTGCTGACAGCACGACAAGGCCTTCCCTCCCTTTGGTTGAAGGGCGAAAGCTCGACGGTGGCTGGTCAGGTGAGGTCGACCAGGGTAGGTGTCACTTCGTTCTCGAGGTCGTACTCGGAGAACTCCCATGTCGTGACTACCGCGTCTTTGGGGAGGCGGTAGACGAACTGCATCTCGTCGTCGAAGCCGGGCTGCAGCTGCGCGTTGCATTCCGGGTTGCCGGCGACGTCGTAAAGATCTTCGATCGTGTCGAAGCGTCGGCCCTGGTCGTCGATGAGAGCGTTGACGATGGGCAGCGAGCAGGTCAGGTCCATGCTGGCCTGGCCCTCGTTACTGACGACGGTCTTGAGGATGACGTATTTGGCGTCGGTCCCTGCGGATTTGCGGGCTCCGGCGAGCGTGATGGTGTCGGTCTCCATCACCTTCGTGACCTTGACGACGGCTCCACCGTTCTTGGCCTCCTCGTCGACCTTGGCGTCTGTGTTCTGGTCGGTTGCCGCTGCGGCGTCCTCTTCGACTGCGGCTTCGGGCTGGACGGTTTCCGTCACGGTGACGGTGGGCTGCGGCCTCGCTGTGTTGTCGCCGCCGCCGGAGATGGCGATCCCGGTGGCGATGATGGCGGCGGCAATGATGCCCGCGCTGCCGATGATGTAGGCGTTGGTGTGGTTCTTCTTATCGGGCCGCGGCGGCTGAGCTGGCATCGGCGGCTGCGTGATGTTGGTACTCATGATCCCCCCTGGGATGGTGCTGTTGTGAGGCGAATCATCCACTGTGGACGGTGGAGCCGATAGCAGATGCGGCCACTCCAGGACATGGACGGTGTGGCGCTGTTGTCGTCGCGGGGGTGGTGGCGATGCGGAGAGCTGGCTCACTTCGACGGCCCGGCTGCGGATCTCTCGGCTGGTGCCGATGACCGTGACGACGTCGACCGTGCCGAAGCGCGGCACCCGCTTCAGGAGTTCGATCTCACTCCGGTGTCGCTGCGGTCCCCCCGGCACACGGGTGCCGCACGTGGCTGCCGGTTGTCAACGCTGTTCGTCGTCGTTGATGTCAGTGTTGGATGTCAGCCGAACAGCTCCGGCATCGGGCAGACCTCCAAGGTCTCGTCCGGCCGGTCGGCCCAGTTCCACAAGACATGTCGACCGGCGCCTCGTGTTGCCTTCAGGGGCGTTGTGCGTTCTGCAGCCGTTCGACTTGTCGGTTGACCAGATCGGTGGGGAAGGACGCGCTGTCGCCGACGTTCAGCTTGTGGAACGTCACGATGGTGTTCCCGGCCCGCACCACGGTGAACTGCTCGTTGCGGTCCCCTGGTTGCTCAGGGCCCATGGGGATGGTTTCCCGGAATCGCACGGCTTCGTCCCCAACGCCCGGGGCCTGTTCCGTCGTCAGCGTGGCCTTGAACTTCCCCACCCAGCCTGTGCCCTCATACGAGCGGCAGGAGCCGAGTGTCTGCTTGAGCTGTGCGAAGGCCTGCTGGGCCTTACCGTCTTCGTAGGCGGCAAGCGTCGAGCCGCCACCCCAGATGTCACCCTTCCAGTTGAAGAGTTGAAGGACGACGGTGGACGCGCGCTTCCCGTTGCGGATGTCGAGCATGGTCTGGCAGGTGGGGTCGGACACCGGCGGGAAAGAGTGCTGTTCCTCTTCCGGCTGGGGGTCCTGCACCGGTATGCCGGCCTCGTGCGCTCCTGCAACCTCGCCTTCCTTGAAGGTGAGCGCCCGCAGCTGTGTCCGCGTCAGAGGTGCGATGGCGGCCTTGGCCGATACGGTCGCCCGTGGGCCTATTGAGTCTGGTGGCGCATCTGAACCGGTGGAACACCCGGAGGCCACCAGGACCCCGGCAATCACAGGTCCGAGTACCGACAAAGGCCGCAGCTTGCGGACGCGCATGGATGCCCCCCCAAGGACAATGAGAATGAGGACGCTGACGGTAGCCGTGCTGGGTCGTCCATGACCAGGGACTTCCTAGGCGAACCAGACGTTCCGCTGCCATGGTGGATTGGCCAGAGCCAGAACAACAGGTACGAGGTGGACTCGGTGGCTCGCAATGAGGCGGATGCCTTCGCTCACGAGGCCGAGCCCAGCGACGCAATGCTGTGGACGCGCCGGTGTTCCTGGGTAGCCGATGACACAAAACCACATCGCCTGAGCCCGCAGCTTGGGAAGCTCGCGTTTTCGGGAGTCGTTGGAGGAGCTTCGATTCCGCACCACTACGTACGCGCCTGTTGAATCTCGTGGCTCGCAGTCGAGAACGCCGATGTAGCGGTCGCGGTTGGGCCTTCGCGGATGATGCTGAACTCGTCATCGCCGGTCTGGGCGACGAGTGAGCTGACGTCGCTGAGCCCGGGTGCCGGGTATTTCGTTCGACGGGTGCAGGTGAGTGGGGGGAGACTCTCCCGGACTTCACAGACTTGCGCGAAGGGGTGCCGGCGTTGGGTTTCATGCTGGAAGGGCCGGTTCTCGAAGGTGCGCTCGTGCGGCTGGAGCCGCTGGACCGACGTCATGCGGCCGACCTCGCGGTGGCGGCGGAGGAGGACCGCGGCTCGTACGCGTTCACCTGGGTGCCGAGGGCCGACGAGGTGGACGCGTACATCGACGCGCAGCTCGGCCGCGCCGCGACGGGGAAGCTCGCGCCGTACGCGCAGATCGACCGGGCTTCCGGGCGGGCCGTCGGAGCGACCTCGTTCTGGGAACCGCGGAGCTGGCGCACGGATGATCAACTCGACGCCATCGAGGTCGGGTTCACCTGGCTCGCGTCCCGTGCGCAGGGGACGGGGCTGAACACCGAGGCCAAGTTCCTCCTCTTCCGGCACGCCTTCGAGGAGTGGGGCGTGGCACGCGTCGACCTGAAGACGGACGCGCGCAACGGCCGTTCCCGCGCGGCGATCGAGCGCACGGGCGCGCGCTTCGAGGGCGTGCTGCGGAACTGGTCCCGCTCGTGGGCACCGGGCGAGGACGGTCGGCTCCGCGACTCCGCCATCTATTCGGTTACGGCGGCGGAGTGGCTGGAGTGCAGGAAGCGGCTGGAGGAGCGGCTGGCGGGAATCCCGGGGGCGCGATGAGCCAGTTCTTCGACCTGGGCGACGAAACCCTGTGGAATCCGTCCAACGGGGCGGCCCGGCTGTTCCTTCGGCAGGTTGCCGTGTTCGAGGCGGAACTCGGTCTGCGCTCGGGCATCGGCCCGATGGAGAACGACGAGTGCCAGATCGAACCCGCTGTCCTCGAAGTCTTCGCCAACGCTCTGCTGGCGCGACACAGGCAAACGAGTCACGCCGTCATCTGGGCCCTCTCCGTAGGGTTCACCGCCACGCTGCTGGCGCTGGCGGAGCGGGCCCGCGTCGAGGTGCGGTGGTTACCTGACGACGGCGACCAGGTCCAGGGACTTCGCGCGAAGGTGCGGGAACTGGACCGTCGCATGGTCAGGTGACCGGCCCGCAGTCTTGCGTGGCGAAGTTGAGGAAGTCTGCCCAGGCGGTGGGGGAGACGGTGAGGTGGGGGCGGTGCGGGGCCTTGGAGTCGCGGATGTGGATGGCGGAGGTGGTGGCCACCTCGACGCATTCGCCGCCGCCCGAGTCGCTGTAGCTGCTCTTGAACCATTTCAGCTCGGTCATAGCTCACCCGCCAACTGCCCGATCAGGTCTACGGATTCCTCCGGCCGGAGGGCCTGGCTTCTGATCATCGCATAGCGACGGGCGAGGACACCGACCTCGGCGGGCTTGGATACCAGCAGGCTCTTGCCCAGTGCCTCCGTGTACACCAGGGAGGTCTGCTCCGAGGTCTCGATCACTGTCATGGGTCCGCGCAGTCCTGCATGGGCGCCGAGTTTCGAAGGCATGACTTGGAGGACAAGGTTGGCGCGCGCGGTGCAATCGACCAGGTACTCGTATTGGCTGCGCATTACGTCCTTGCTGCCGATCTTCCGCCTCAGCGCCTCCTCTTCGAGGATCACATTGATGACACACACAGGCCTGCGGTCGAAGAGAGCCTTGCGTTCCAATCGGGCCTGCGTCAGCTGCTCGATCTCTTCCTCGTCCAGAGGCGGGAAGTCGCTCTGGAGTAGCGCCCGTGCGTACGTCTCGGTCTGCAACAGGCCGTGGATCAGTTGAGCGCTGTACGAGGACACGCTGAGCGCACCCTGCTCCAACTGCACGAACCCCTGGAAGTACTCCGGATACCGCTCCAGCCGCAGATGCTTGGCCGCGGCTGCGATGATCCCGAACGAGTCCAGCGCTTTCTCGGCGGCCTCGATGAACTCGTCCGTCGCGGGCTTGGCGCATGTCTCCACCGCGCTCACGGCCGCGCCCGAATACGCCATCAGGTCGCCCAACTCGTTCTGTGAGAGTCCAGCCCTTGTACGCAGTAGACGCAGCACCTCCGCGAAGTACTGCGCGGCGGGTGAGGACGAGTTCTTCTTGGGCTGCCCCATCGCAGCGACCCCCTCTACGCGGCTCTACGTCAATCAACGCGCGCACAACTCCAGTTGCCGATCGCGGCTGTCGACGCTCGGTCACTGGTGACGGTAGCGACCAGCGCCGACAGTGGTCCCATGAACACAGAAAGTGACGGCGTAAACCCCCGCCCCCGCACCTGGCGGCGGAGTTTTATGCCGGTGACCGGAAACGTCCCGGAGGCCCGCCACGGCGCCCGGCGCGTCCTGGCGGAGTGGGTGATCCCGGAGGACACGTCCTACACGATCGCGCTGATCATCTCGGAGCTGGTGACGAACGCGGTCCGGCATGCTCGCGTACCGGGCCGCTGCTTCGAGGTGGCGCTGACCTACGACGGCGAGAAGACGGTCGAGATCGAGGTCTCGGATGCGTCCCCCCGCCACCCGGTCGCGGTCCTCAACACGCCTGATGTGGAGGCGACTTCGGGCCGTGGCCTTCCCCTGGTGGAGGCTCTGTCCGACGCCTGGGAGGTCCGGGACCGGGAGTACGGCAAGACCGTGTGGGCCCGCGTACTCAGCTAATCAACTCCACTGCCGTAGCGCGTAGTTGTTCCTGTACCGCGGTCAGTACGGGGTCGCCCTCCGAGCCCGTTCGTACGGCCATGAAGACGTTGCGGGACGGTGGTGTTCCGTCGGTGGTCAGCAGGGTGAGGCGGCGGTGGGCGTACAGGGGTCGCACCATGCGGGGGACGAGGGCGACTCCCTGGCCTACCTCGACCAGGGCGGCGAGCGCTGCCCAGTCGTTGACGGCGTGGCGGATGTCGGGCGTGAAACCGGCCGCCGCGCAGACCGTGCGGGCGACCGCGCCGCAGCAGCTGTCGGCGTCGCCGACGATCCAGGGGTCCCTGGCCAGGTCGCAGAGGGCAACCCGGTCGCGGCCGGCGAGGCGGTGGCCGGCCGGTACGGCGAGGTCCAGGACATCGGTCAGCAGGTCGGTGCGGGCGTAACGGCGGTCGGTGTGCGGGGGCGTGGCCGGGAAGTCCACGGCGACGGCGACATCGACCTGGCCCGCGTCCAGGGCCGTGAACAGGTCGGGCGGCTGGGACTCGACGACGTCGATACGGACGTGGGGCAGGCGCTCGGCCAAGCGGCTCAGCGCGCCGGGCAGGAGGCCGAGGATGCCGCTGGAAAGCGCGCCGATGGTCACGGACGCGCGCCCGCCGCCCTCTCCGTACGCCGCCAAGTCGGCCCGTGCACGCTCCAGTTGGGCTGCGATGAGATCGGCGTGCGCCAGCAGTACCCGGGCCTGACCGGTCAGCCGTACGCCCCGGCCGTCCCGCTCCGTCAGCGGGACGCCCGCCTCACGGGCGAGCGCGGCGATCTGCTGGGAGACCGCCGAGGGCGTGAGGTGCAGGGCCTCCGCGGCCCGGGCGAGGCTGCCGCGGCGCTGGAGCTCGCGCAGGACGGTGAGGCGGCGGAGGTCGACAGTGAAGGGCTCGCTTACCTGTTCCACTCGGAAAGATTAACTGGACCGTCGTACCGGTGATCGGAAACCATCACCCCATGACCTCCCGCAGCTTCCTCATCCTCCATGGCTGGCAGAACCACCGGCCGCACGACCACTGGCAGCACTGGCTGTCCGACCGGCTGACCGAGCTCGGGCACCACGTCGTGTACCCGCAGCTGCCCGACCCCGACGACCCGGATCTGGACGTGTGGCTGGCGGAGCTGACCCGGCACCTTGAAGGGCTTCCAGGTGGCGCGGAGCGCGTGGTGATCGCCCACAGTGCGTCCGTTCTGCTGTGGCTGCACGCGATCGCCCGCGGCGTCACGGGCCTCGACGTCGACCGGGTGCTGCTCGTGGGGCCGCCGTCCGGGCCCGTACTCCTGGGGTTCCCGGAGGTCGCGGCGTTCGCCCCGCCCGCGTTTCCGCTCACCCTGCCCGGGGCCACCCGGCTGGTGGCGGGCGACGACGACCCGTATTGCCCGGAGGGTGCGCTCGCCGTCTATGGGGATCCGTTGGGCATCCCCACCGAGATCATCCCGGGGGCGGGGCATCTTGACCTGGTCGCCGGGTACGGGTCCTGGCCTGCCGTACTGGACTGGTGCCTCGACGGTTCTACGAAGTTCACAGCTCGGCCGGTGTAAGGCCGGGCCGGGTGCTCAGCCGACGGCGACGTTCTTCTCGGGAGGCTCGTCGGGCTCGTTGGGCGTGCCGGGTTCGTCGGACCCGGCGGACTCGGAGCCCCGCAGCTCCGGCGTGGTCGCGGCCACTGCGGCGACCGCGAGCACGCACAGCACGCCGCCGCTGACCAGCGCGGTCGTGCCGGACGTCCACCCGGCGACCAGGCCGCCGCGCAGGTTGCCGAGGTTGGGTCCGGCCTGGCCCACTATCTGCTCGGCGGCCGTCACCCGGCCGAGCAGCGCGTCCGGCGTACGGGTCTGCACGATCGTGCTGCGCGAGATGACGGAGGTCGTGTCGGCGGCGCCGGCCACGACTAACAGGCCCAGGCCCGCCCAGGGGTTGGTCACCAGGCCGAACAGGGCCAGCGTGATCCCCCCGGTCGCCGCGCTGCACAGCATCACCAGGCCCGGGCGGCCGAGGCGGGTGAGCGAGCCGGACAGCGCCGACGCGGCGATGCCACCGACCGCGACGGCGGACAGGAACAGGCCGAGGGTGCGCGGGTCGTCGCCGAAGCGTTCGGCGTTGACCAGCGGGAACAGGCTCATCGGCATCGCCAGCACGGTCGCGGCCAGGTCGGTGATCAGCGCACCGCGCACCGCCCGGTGCCCGGCCAGGAAACGCAGCCCGTCCGCCACCCCGCGCAGCCCGGCCCGCGCGGGCTCGCCCTCGGGCGGCAGCTTGGGCAGGCCGAAGGCGCCGTAGAACGCCATCCCGAAACTAAGCGCGTCCAGCAGATAGCAGCCGCCGACGCCCAGCCAGCCCACCAGCAGTCCGCCCAGCGCCGGGCCCACCAGCATCGTCCCCTGGAAGGAGACCTGGTTGAGCGCGAGCCCCGCCCCCACCTGGTCCTTGGACAGCAGGCGCGGGACGAACGAGCCCGCCGCCGCGCCGCCGACCGCGCCGAAGCCGGACTGCACGGCGACCAGCGCGAGCACGCCGGCCACCGGCACATTGCCGAGGAAACCCTGCACCGCGAGCAGCAGCGACACGGCCGCCTGGCCGACGGTGCCCACCAGGTAGATCTGCCGCCGGTCCCGCCGGTCGGCCAGCGACCCGGCGAACAGTCCGAACGCCACCATCGGCAGCGCCTGCGCCAGCCCGACCGCACCGGTCCAGACCGTGCTGTGCGTCATCTGCCAGACCTGGTACATGACGGCGACCATGGTCATCATGGCGCCCAACATGGACACCGTCCGCCCGATCAGCAGCCTTCGGAAGGTCGGGGACGTCCGCAGCGGGGCGATGTCGAGCAACGTACGGGACAGCAGGCTCATGAGAGGGGGAGGGCGAGGGCGGCAGGGCGCGCGGGTGGAATCACCGGGCGGAGGCTAACCCCTTGTCCCCGGGTGCGGCCAATCAATTACCTGGCCGCGGCTGCGCCTGCGACCCGGAAGGGCTGCGCGACACCCCGGAAGGGCTGCGCGACAACCCCGGAGCGGCTCCGTCGATAACCCCGGAGCAGTTACGCCGACTCGTTCAGCAGCCTTGCGAGGTGCTCCCGGCCCGGGCCCAGTAGACCTTCGAGCGGCGCCGCCTCCTCGTACCAACGCTTCTCGTACTCCCAGCACAGCCAGCCGTCCCAGCCCGCGCGGGAGAGCAGCTCCACGCACTCGGTGAGCGGAAGCACCCCCGCTCCCAGCGGCAGCGGGGTCGTGTCCTCGGCGGACGCGATGTCCTTCACCTGGACGTAGCCGAGGTGCGGGGACAGCGCCGCGTACGTCGACGACGGCTGCTCGCCGCCGAGCCAGGTGTGCATGACGTCCCACAGCGAGCCCACCTGCCGGTGGCCGACCGGGCCGAGCACACGGATCGCGTCCGCGCCCGTACGGTGCGAGTCGTGCGTCTCCAGCAGGATCCGTACGCCCGCCTCGGTGGCGTACTCCGCCGCCGTGCCCAGGCGTCGGGCCGCCGTCGCGTCCGCCTCCTCGGGGCTCTGGTCGGTCCCCGCCCCCGGGAAGACGCGAATGAACGGTGCGCCCAAGTCCCTTGCCAGGTCCAGGAGTTCACTGATCTCCGCGAGTACGGCACTGTCGTCTCCCGGCGCCGCCACCCGTGCGTATCCCGCCAGGCCCAGGATCTCGATCCCGCCCGCCTTGAACTCCGCGGCCACGTCGGCCCGTTCGGCCGGGCCGATACCGGGGTGCACCGGCTCCTCGGGATGGGCGCGCAGCTCGACGCCGTGGAAGCCGTGCGTGGCGGCCAGGCGTACGACATCGGGCACGGGGAGTCCGGGGACGCCGAGGGTGGAGAAGGCCAGCTTCATGCCCCGGACCTTACCCGTCACTCACCGTTGCCGTGCAGGTCCAGGCGCCAGTCCTGGCCGACCAGATCCGCGCCGAAGGAGCGGTGCGGTTTCTCGGAGACCAGGACGAAACCGTGGCGCTGGTAGACGCGGCGGGCGGCGGCGAGGACGTCGTTCGTCCACAGGACGAGTTCGTGGTAGCCGACGCCGCGGGCGAAGTCGGCCACGGCTGTGACCAGTTGGTCGCCGATGCCGAGTCCGCGGGCCTCCGGCTCGACGAGGAGGAGGCGGAGGCGGGCGGCGCCGGGTGCGTCGTCCCTTACGCACATCACGCAGCCCATGGGTTGGCCGCCGAGTTCGGCGATCCACACCCGCTCCAGGTGCGGATCGTGGTCCTCCGCGAAGTCGGCGACGATCCTCGCCACCAAGCCCTCGTAGTCCGCGTTCCACCCGTACTCGGCCGTGTACAGCGCGGCGTTGCGCTGCACCATCCAACCGAGGTCGCCCGGGCCGGGCTCGCGCAGCACGACGTCCTCGGCGCGGGGGGCGCGGCCCCGTCCGTCCCCCAGGATCGTGCGCACCGTGCGCATCGCCTCCGCGAGTCGCGGCCGCTCGGCGGGGGGCACCGTGGCGAGCAGCGAGCCGACGGTTTCCCGTGCGCGCTCGTCCAGCAGGCCGGCGGCCTCCCGGCCCCGTGCGGTGAGCGTGACGCGGCGGCGTCGTGGGTCCTTCTCGGACGGGGCGCGCTCGACCAGGCCGTCCTGCTCGAACTTGTTGAGGATCCGGCTCAAGTACCCGGCGTCCAAGGAGAGTTCGGACCGGAGGTCGGCTGCGTCCGTGTGCGCGGCGTGCGCGAGTTCGTACAGGACTCGGGACTCGGTGAGGGTGTAGGGGGCGTAGAGGTGGCGGCCGTAGTCGAGGGCGCCGATGACGTTCGTGTAGAAGCGGTTGAAGGAGCGGATGTCCTGGACGGTCATGATCGGCCCCGGGGTGGTCGGGTCGGATGTTCGGCTTCGAGTGTCGGGTCGGGTGTGTTCGGCTCTGGATAGTTGACTCAGTCAGAGATTCCTGTACGAGCGTAAGCCGCGTTCGGCCCGTCGTCCACGGGTGTGCTCCGAACCGTTCGCTCAGGCCTTGACCATGCGTGGACCAAGCCCCGGCAACGGCTCGGCAACGGCCCGATATGGCCGGTCACGGCTTGGCCAACCGCTTCCTGCCCGTTGTCCGCATGTTCATCGCCTGCCCCTGATGACCCTCGCCGAGCCCGGCGGAGAGTGATGCGCGGATCTCGCTCACTCGCTCAAGAAGGGGCAATAATGACTGAGTTGACTCGTCGTAGACTCCTGGGTTCGGCCGCGGGTGCGCTGGGTGGCGCCGCGGCGCTGTCGGTACTGCCGCCCAGTGTGCAGAAGGCCGTCGCGGCCGGGCAGCCGCGGCGCGGCTCGCTCCGCGACGTCGAGCACGTCGTCATGCTGATGCAGGAGAACCGGTCCTTCGACCACTACTTCGGCACGTTGTCCGGCGTGCGCGGCTTCAGTGACCCGGAAGCGCTGAAGCTGGACGACGGGCGGTCGGTGTTCTATCAGCCCGA
This sequence comes from Streptomyces sp. NBC_00038, assembly GCF_026343635.1. Classification (NCBI taxonomy): domain Bacteria; kingdom Bacillati; phylum Actinomycetota; class Actinomycetes; order Kitasatosporales; family Streptomycetaceae; genus Streptomyces; species Streptomyces sp. NBC_00038. The sequence continues at coordinate 3,928,646 of NZ_JAPELQ010000001.1, read as the reverse complement.
TGCCGAGAATCCCAAGGGGTATCTGCTTCCGTTTCATCTCGACACGCGTACGTCGAGCGCGCAGGCGATACCGTCCACGAGCCACGCCTGGTCGGTGCAGCACGAGGCGTGGAACGGCGGCAAAATGGATCGGTGGCTGCCGGCGCATCGGAAAGCCGATGGGGTGAACGGGCCTTATGTCATGGGGTATTACACCCGCGACGACATTCCGTTCCAGTTCGCTCTCGCCGAGACGTTCACTGTCTGCGACAACTACTACTGCTCCGTGTTCGGGCCTACCTGGCCCAACCGGCTGTACTGGATGACCGGGTCGATCGACCCGAGTGGTACCCAGGGTGGGCCGATCCTGTCCAACGTGGCGCCTACGCCGTACCGCTGGACTACGTACGCGGAGCGGTTGCAGAGTGCCGGGATCAGCTGGAAGGTCTATCAGCAGGACGACGACTACGGCTGCAACATGCTGGAGCAGTTCGCGTCCTTCAAGAACGCGGCGCCCGGGTCGGAGTTGTACGAGCGGGGGGTGCGGCCGCAGGCCGAGGGCACCTTTGAGGACGACGCCCGCAACGACCGGCTGCCTGCGGTCTCCTGGATCATGCCGACCAGTTATCAGTCGGAGCATCCGGACTATCTGCCCGCGGCCGGGGCCGACTTCGTCGCCTCGAAGATCGAGGCGATCGCTTCCAATCCCAAGGTGTGGGCGAAGACCGCGTTCATCCTGAACTACGACGAGAACGACGGGCTGTTCGACCACGTGGCCCCGCCCACCGCTCCGGCGGGCACGGCGGACGAGTTCGTGCAGGGGCTGCCGATCGGGGGCGGCTTCCGCGTTCCGGCGATCGTCATTTCGCCCTGGACCGTGGGGGGTTGGGTGGCCTCCGAGGCCTTCGACCACACGTCCGCCCTGCAGTTCCTGGAGCGGTTCACCGGCGTTGAGGAGCCGAACATCAGCGGCTGGCGTCGCGAGACGTTCGGGGATCTCACCTCCGCGTTCCGCTTCTCGGCGGCGCGGCCTCGTGCGCCGCGGCTGCCGGACGATACGGCGGAGCAGCTGGAACGGGCGAAGTCGGAGGTCGCGAACTTGCCGAAGCCGACGCTTCCGGGGGGCGAGCAGTCGTTCCCGCTCCAGGAGAAGGGGCGGCGGCCGCACGTGTAGTGCTTGCCGGCGGGGGGTGGGGTGGGTCGGGGGCGTGCCGGTACGTCCAAGCCCGTCGCCGCCGGATCAGGACTTGGGCAAGTGGGGACGGGTCCGGTGACGCGAACGTACGCGACGGGCATTTTGGACGTACCGGCACGCCCCCTTCCGTGGTCTTTCGGCTGCGGGGGCGTGGGCGGCGGCTTGCGTCGCCTTGGTTGCTCAGCGGAGGTGCTTGGCGAAGAAGGCCATCGTTGTGTCCATGGAGGCCGGCCACTGGGGGCCGAAGGCGTGGGACTCGCCCTTGTACTCCTTGAGTTGTACGTCCTTGCCTGCCGCCTTGAATGCGGCCGTGGTCTGGCGTGACCAGGTGATGGGGCAGGTGTCGTCGGCTGTGCCGTGGTGGATCAGCAGTGGCTCGGTCACGCGGTCTGCGTAGGTCATGGGGGAGACCTCCCGCCAGAACTTCGGGTTCTGCTCGGGTGTGCCGTGGGCCGCCTCGATCTCGGCGACGATCGGGTCGCCTTCGCTGCGCTGGAAACGGTCGACGTTCTCGGCGGGGCGCGAGCTCACCGGGGCGAACACCACGGCGGCGTCGACCAAGCCGGGTTCCACCACCAGCGTGTTGTACGTGACGCCGCCTCCCATCGATCGGCCGAGCAGGCCGATCCGCTCGCCGTCGATCTCCGGGCGGGTGGACGAGCGCAATGCCAGTACGGCGCCGATGACGTCCTCTGTATATCCGAGGCGGAGGTTGACGTCGTTGTCCGGGTCCTTGTCGGAGGTGGCGTGGTTGCGGTAGTCGGTGTGCAGGACCACGTAGCCGTTGCGGGCCAGGAGGTCTTGTTCCCGGGCCAGGCCGCGGCCGGTGGTGTAGACGTCGGGGTCGATGTATCCGTGCGCCAGCACGAGGGCTGGGAAGGGCCCCTTGCCTGTGGGGATGTTCATGATCCCCGAGATCGTCAGCCCGTTGGCCTCGTACGTCACCGCGTAGCGGGTGTAGGCGGTTGTTCGGGTGAGTACGTCGCCGAGTTTGAGGTTCGAGCCCGTGTGCTCGCGCTCGATCAGGCCCGGGATCGACACCGGCTCGGCGGCGGGGGAGGGGGAGGAGGGGGTGGTCGGGGTGGGCGTCCTGGTGGCGGCAGGGGGCGCTGCACCGGTCGACGTCCCGGCGTCGGCCCCATCACCCCCGGTACACCCGACCACCGCCACGAGCACCATCCCGGCACCGACAGAGGCAACATCCCGAAGCAGCCGCATGGGACCAGTATCCCCCCGGCAACCGCCCTAGCCGTGGGCATGCGCCCGCTCCACAACCGCCCCCGCTGTGGGCATGCGTGCCGCTAGGGGCGGCACGGGTGGGCACAGCGGCACCCTGCAAGCGCCGGCAAGCGCACCCACCCCGACCTCAGCCCCAACGCCGGGCACCCCGAACCCAAGGCACACCCGGCCCCGGGGGCCCCGAAACCGACGCCCACCTACAACCGCGGCCCTCCGGTGGACCCCCGCACCATCAACTCCCCCCGCACCGTAGCGATCCCCCCGGGCGGCGGCTCCTCCCGCCCCATGGCGATCCGCCCGGCCCGCGCCCCCGCCTCGGAAAGAGGCAACCGCACCGTCGTCAACGCAGGCACCGCATCGATGCTGAACGGCAGATCATCGAACCCGGCGACGGACACGTCGTCGGGAATCCGCAGCCCCGAGTCCCGCAGCGCGGCACACGCACCGAGCGCCACCGTGTCGTTCGCCGCGACGACAGCGGTCAACGACGGGTCACGCCGCAGGAGTTCGAGCGTCGCCTCGTACCCGGACCGGCGGTCGTACCGCCCGTGCACGGTGTGCTCCGGAACGTCCTCGATGCCGTGCGCGGCGAGCGCCGCCCGGTGGCCCTCCAGGCGGTGCCGGGTCGTCGTCCGCTCCTCGGGCCCGGCGATGTAGCCGAGCCGCCGGTGGCCGAGGCCGATCAGATGCTCGGTGAGCTGCGAGCCGCCCCCGCGGTTGTCGAAGGTGAGGGCGATCGCCTCGGGAGCCTCGGGTGAGGGCGGCCGCCCGCAGAGGACGACCTTGGTCCCGGCCTCCGCCAGCCTGCGCAGCTTCGCGGCGACGGCCGTGGCGTGCGCGCTGTCCTCGATCGCGCCGCCGGTGAGGACGACCGCGGCGGCACGTTGGCGCTGGAGGAGCGTGAGGTAGGTGAGCTCGCGTTCCGGGGAGCCGCCCGTGTTGCAGACGACGCCGAGCCGTTCTCCGCCCGCGCGGCCCCCTGGGCCACCGATCTCCGACTGGATCGCGGCCGCCATGATCCCGAAGAAGGGGTCGGCGATGTCGTTGACGAGGATTCCGACGAGGTCGGACGTCGCCGCGGCCAGCGAACTCGCGGGCCCGTTCAGTACGTAGTCCAGCTCGTTCACCGCGCGCAGCACCCGCTCACGCGTGGACGCCGCGACGGGATAGTTCCCGTTCAGCACCCGGGACACGGTCGCGGGCGAGACCTGCGCACGCGCCGCCACGTCCGCCAGGGTCACGGTCATCTCGTCGTCCTCCGGTCGCGCAATTCGTTGTGGTCTTGGTCGTGCTCTTCGTCAGGGGAACGCGGGCACGCAATGCCCGGGCTCCGGGTGTTCGGATGCCCCCCATATCCGGGTACATCCGATCCTGACCATGCCCCCCGCGTCCACCCGTCCGACCGATCGAACATCTCGTCCCCCGTGTGGTCTTGTCCAATGGGCTCGACAGAGGCTAGCTTCTCCCTAGATAGAAAGCGCTTGCTGTCACGCTCACCAGTTCCTCAGAGGGCGTACGAGGCGCGGAAACCGCGTACGAAGGGAATGACGTGACACGCAAGACGGTGCGTATCGCCATGAACGGCGTGACGGGGCGCATGGGCTACCGCCAGCACCTCGTCCGCTCGATCCTCGCCCTGCGCGACCAGGGCGGCCTCGACCTGGGCGACGGCACCGTGCTGTGGCCCGAACCCGTCCTCGTCGGCCGCCGCGAGCACGTCCTCAAGGCGCTCGCCGAGCAGCACGGCCTTGAGGAGTGGTCGACCGACCTGGACGCCGTCCTGGCCGATCCGACCATCGACATCTACTTCGACGCGCAGGTCACCTCCGCCCGCGAGGAGTCGATCAAGGCGGCCATCGCGGCGGGCAAGCACATCTACACCGAGAAGCCGACGGCCACCGGGCTCGACGGTGCGTTGGAGCTGGCTCGGCTGGCCGCCGCCAAGGGCATCAAGCACGGCGTCGTCCAGGACAAGCTCTTCCTCCCCGGCCTGCTCAAGCTCAAGCGCCTCATCGACGGCGGCTTCTTCGGCCGGATCCTGTCCATCCGCGGGGAGTTCGGCTACTGGGTCTTCGAGGGCGACTGGCAGTCCGCCCAGCGGCCCTCCTGGAACTACCGCGCCGAGGACGGCGGCGGCATCGTCGTCGACATGTTCCCGCACTGGGAGTACGTGCTCCACGAGCTCTTCGGGCGGGTCACCTCCGTCCAGGCCATCGCCGCGACCCACATCCCGCAGCGCTGGGACGAGCAGGGCAAGCCGTACGACGCCACGGCCGACGACTCCGCGTACGGCATCTTCGAGCTGGAGAGTGGTGCGATCGCCCAGATCAACTCGTCGTGGGCCGTGCGCGTCAATCGTGACGAGCTGGTGGAGTTCCAGGTGGATGGGACGGAGGGGTCGGCTGTGGCCGGGTTGCGCAACTGTCGTGTGCAGCACCGTAGTTCTACGCCCAAGCCGGTCTGGAACCCCGACATCCCGGCCACTTATTCCTTCCGGGATCAGTGGCAGGAGGTTCCCGACAACGCCGAGTTCGACAACGGTTTCAAGGCCCAGTGGGAGCTGTTCCTCCGGCACGTCTACGCCGACGCGCCCTACCACTGGGACCTCCTCGCCGGCGCCCGCGGCGTCCAGCTCGCCGAACTCGGCCTGAAGTCCTCGGCCGAGGGCCGCCGTCTCGACGTACCGGAGATCTCCCTGTGACGACCATCCGACTGCCGGGTGCGGGTGGGGAGTTGCGTGCCTATACGCCGCGCTCCGAACCCCTCGCCCTGGCCACCGGCGCGCCTTTCACCTCTCGTACGGTCTTCTCGGCCGCGCATGTGGTCGCCGACCCGTACGCGGATGTGTCCCCCGACTCGCCCGCCGCCGTCGACTGGGACGCGACCCTCGCCTTCCGCCGTCACCTGTGGTCCCACGGGCTGGGTGTGGCTGAGGCGATGGACACCGCGCAGCGTGGGATGGGGCTCGACTGGGCGGGTGCGGCGGAGTTGATCCGGCGGTCGGCCGCCGAGGCCAAGGCAGTTGGCGGGCGGATCGCGTGCGGTGTCGGCACTGACCAGCTCACCGGGGGCTCTCTGGAGGAGATCCGGAAGGCCTACGAGGAGCAGTTGGCCCTCGTCGAGGAATCGGGCGCCCAGGCGATCCTGATGGCCTCGCGGGCGCTGGCAGCGGCAGCCTCCGGCCCTGAGGACTACCTGGAGGTGTACGGGCATCTGCTCCGGCAGTCGTCGGAGCCGGTGATCCTGCACTGGCTGGGACCGACGTTCGACCCGGCCCTTGAGGGCTACTGGGGGTCCAGTGACCTCGACGCCGCCACGGATGTGTTCCTCCAGGTCATCGCGGCCCACCCGGACAAGGTGGACGGCATCAAGGTGTCGTTGCTGGATGCCGGGCGCGAGATCGACATCCGGCGCCGTCTGCCGCAGGGCGTGCGCTGCTACACCGGGGACGACTTCAACTACCCCGAACTGATCGCGGGCGACGAGCAGGGCTTCAGTCACGCCCTGCTCGGGATCTTCGACCCGCTGGGGCCGCTGGCGGCGGAGGCGGTCCGGGTCCTGGACACGGGTGATGTGAAGGGGTTCCGTGAACTCCTCGATCCCACCGTCGAGTTGTCCCGCCATCTCTTTCAGACGCCGACGCGCTTCTACAAGACGGGTGTGGTGTTCCTGGCCTGGCTGGCCGGTCATCAGGAGCACTTCGCGATGGTCGGCGGCCTGCAGTCGGCGCGCTCGCTCCCGCACTTCGCCCGCGCCTATGAACTGGCCGACGGCCTGGGCCTGTTCCCGAACCCGGAGCTGGCCGAGACGAGGATGAGGACGATGCTGTCCCTGTACGGAGTGGCCCAGTGAGCCTTTCGCGTTTCTCCATCAACCAGATGACGGTGAAGCAGCTGTCGATGCCCGAACTGGTCGACGCCTGCGTCGAGTTGGGTGTCCCGGGTGTCGGTCTCTGGCGCGAACCGGTCCAGTCGTACGGGCTCGACGCGACCGCCAAGCTCGTGCGTGACGCGGGGCTGGCGGTGACGACCCTGTGCCGGGGCGGTTTCCTCACGGCGATCGAACCGGCCGAGCGAGCCGCCGCACTGGCGGACAACCGCTCGGCCATCGACGAGGCGGCCACGCTCGGCACGGACACGCTGGTCCTGGTCTCCGGCGGACTGCCGGCCGGCAGCAAGGACCTGCACGGCGCGCGTGAGCGCATCGCGGACGCGCTGGGGGAGTTGGGCCCGTACGCGGCGGAACGGGGCGTACGCCTGGCCATCGAGCCGCTGCACCCCATGTTCGCCTCGGACCGGTGCGTGGTGTCGACCCTGGCCCAGGCGCTGGACCTCGCGGAACGCTTCCCGGCGGACCAGGTCGGCGTCACGGTGGACACGTACCACATCTGGTGGGACGACACGGCTCCCGCTCAGATCGCCCGCGCGGGTGCCGCCGGGCGCATCCACACCTTCCAACTCGCCGACTGGATCACCCCGTTGCCGGAGGGTGTCCTCAACGGCCGCGGCCAGATCGGCGACGGCTCGGTCGACATGCGGGAGTGGCGCTCGTACGTCGAGGCGGCGGGCTACACCGGTCCCATCGAGGTCGAGCTGTTCAACGACGGGTTGTGGGCGCGGGACGGGCGTGAGTTGCTGGCGGAGACGGCGGCACGGTTCGTGGAGCACGCGGAGTAGCCGACTGAGGTGTGGCACGTTGCGGAAGCGCCCGGGTGCTCCATCCCTCCCCGGTTGGGATGGAGCACCGAGGTCGGGTCACCGTGCGCATGACCAGGATGCCGGGTGATCGCTGTGGCTGTCGTTGGCCGTGCGTCCACAGGTAGTTGACGTTGCGTCTACTCCCCTACAGCCGGCGCCTGGAGCCGGTACTCCTTGGGTGAGAGCCCGTACGTCGTGCGGAAGACGCGGGTGAATCCGGAGCTGCGGGGGAGGCCCCAGCGGGTGGCGATGGTGTGGATCGGGGTGGCTCGCAGCGCGGGGTCCGCCAAGTCGCGGCGGGCGCCCTCCAGTCGCCGGCTGCGGATCCAGGCCGCGACCGTCTCGCCCCGCACCTCTTCCTGGAAGAGGCGGTGCAGATAGCTGAGCGAGATGTGGTGCGCGGCGGCGATCGCGGGCGGGGTCAGTTCCGGGTCGTGCAGGTTCTGCTGGATGAACGCGCGTATGCGTTCGGTCAGGGCCCGCTGACGGGTCTCCGGCGGCAGGGCGGCCTCCACCTCGAGCATCTGGGCGAACCAGGCTGCCAGCAGGTCGAGCACGACGATGCCCAGGCGCGGCGCGTCGGACGGCTGGAGGGAGTCGGACTCCCTCTCCAGGCCGGTGAGGAACCCCGTCAGCAGGGCGCCCACCCCCTCCCGCGCCGACAGCCGCCTGCCCAGCAACTCCCGGACCCGGTCGGGTGACACGGGCAGCAGCGCCTTGGGGAAGTCCACCCCCACCCCCGTGACCAGGCGGCGGTTCCGGTCGTCCGGCGGCCGTACGTCGTAGGGCCGCGAGCTGTCGGTCACCCACAGGTCGCGCGGGCCGTAGATGTCGCTCCGCCCCGCGTGGTCGAGGCCCAGTCCGCCGCCGAGCATCAGCGAGAGGTGGAACAACTCGGGGTCGGTCTGCCGTACCAGCTTCTCGGTGCGCCGGAACCGGGTCGGCATGAACGACGCCGGCCACACCGTCACAGGACCGAGTTCCAGCAACCGCTGCTCGGCCCAGAAGTCGGCGGCGTGCTCGCTGCTCATGTCGCTGGGCGCGATCGCCCTGTGGACCAGCTCCCGCCAGTACTCGAACCTGTCCTCCGCGGGCAGGTCCTCGCTCCGGAACACGGTCCCGATCATCCCGCCCCGACCTCCCCTGAGCCTCTGTCAGGCGCCCCGTCGGCGCGGAGGGAACCCTATCCGCGCCTTCGGGGCGGGAACCGCTCGTGTCACCTGGTGTAGCCGGTGACCCTGCCGATCCAGGTCATGAAGGCGGGGGCGTCCTGGTTCGCGCCGTGCCCGCCGTCCCAGTACATGTAAGTGTCGACGTGGTCGCCGAGGTTCTCCAGGCTCGCGGCGAGGTTGCCGACGACGGTCAGCGAGGTGTCGCTGTCCTTGGTGCCGACGCGGATGAACCAGTTCCGGGCCCGGTGCGGGTTCTTGCGCTCGATGAAGGGCATCGGGTTGAGCAGTTCGATCTTCTCGGGCAGGTCCGTGTCCAGGCGGGCGGCCGCGTCGCCGGTGGCCTTGCGCAGGCTCCACTCCGTGAAGTGGCGTGCTTTGGTGGTGTCCACGCCGAACAGGTTGTTCTCGCCGGAGGACAGGTCGAAGAGGTCGAAGGAGGGGACGTTCTTCTTCCGGGCGCCCACGTGGGTTAGGAAGTCGCTCCAGGCGAAGGACGCCTTGCCGGCGGACCAGGTGATCCCGGGGTGGGCGGCCAGGTAGGCGGTGCGGTCCGCGTCGGACAGAGCAGCCAGGTACTTGGTGGCCGAGGGCTCCAGGTACGTCCTGACCAGGTACTCGTCGTAGTTGCGTGCGGTGAGGCGGCCGAATCCGCCCTTGCCCTTGAGCTTCAACGACGCCTGGTACTCGGCGAAGTTGCTCCGCAGCTCCTTGGAGAGGGCCTGGTCGACCTGCGCGCCGCTGGAGAGCGGGTTGGTGCCCCAGTTCCACTCGTACGCCATGTCGGCGTGTTCGAGGTCGGTGATCGGGCAGTACGGGGCGGCGGCGAAGACGGAGTCGCTCGCGTCGGCCGCGCCCAGCTCGCTCAGGTAGGAGTCGTAGAGGCGGCTGTCGCCGGTGGCGCCGAGCAGCGAGGTGAGGGCGCCGCCCGCGCTGACGCCGGTGGCGACGATGCGGTCGGTGTTGCCCGGGACGCGGCCCTTGTTGTGGCGGAGGTAGCGGACCGCGGCCTTGAGGTCCACGATCGCCGCCGGGGCGACGCCGTAGTAGACGCCCTCGGCGTCGACCAGGGACCGGCCGCGGGCGCCCGGTTCCGCCACGATGTAGCCGGACGCGAGTGCCAGGCCCGGGTTGGTGCCGCGCCCGATGCCGGTGTTGCCGGCCGTGGAGGACGGCATGTAGCCGCCGACCGCGTTGTTGAAGAGGATCGGCGCGTGCGAGGCGTCGACCGCCACGCCGTCGATCTCCACCGGGACGCTGACGTTGAGGGTCTGGTACGTCACGTCGACCGGTTCGGCGACGTACGGGATCGCCTTGTAGAAGCGGTACGTCACCGCCTTGACGCCGTCGGCGGTGGTGACGGACGTGGTGAGGGTGGTGTAGGTCGCGGGGTCGAACGCCAAGGGATCCGCCGCCAAAGGGGCCTTGGCGGCGGGGGAGGCCCACGCCCCGCCGGCCGAGCCGGCAACCGCCGGTATGGCGGCCGCCGCGGCCAGAACCTTCACCATGTGTCTGCGCTGCATCGCGTCTCTCTCTCCACTGGGGGGCGGCCCGGAAGGCGAGGAACCGCTTCCGGCGCCTGCGAAGGTATGCGTCCGCCCAATGATCGTCAACAATTTCGTCAACTTTTCAGCCGTCTGTGAGTGCCACCCCAGGAGGGCCTCCGTCCGGCGACCCGGGTCGGGCGTCCCGGTCGGGTCGGTGGGCTCCAGAAGTTTTCCTCGGAAAGTTTTCCGCGGCTCAATTCCACAGGCCTTTCAAATGCGCACAGTTCAGGGTCGGTGTGTCTGACACGCTTCCTGTGATTTACCTGTCGACCTGGCCTTTCTTGCGAATTGACGGAACCGCAATTGCTTAGGCCGTGTCTGTATGGTCAAGTTCGACAGTCGGTCGCCTTCACCGGCAAGGTCGCCGGTCTGAAGGACGGCAGCAAGGTGACGCTCCAGGAGAAGGTCAAGGGCAAGTGGGTCTCCCTGCCGGTGACCACCACCGTCAAGAAGAGCACCTACAAGCTCTCCGACAAGTTCAAGACCAAGGGCACCGAGACCCTGCGCGTCGTGGACGGCAAGACCGTCTCCAAGACGGTGACCGTCACCGTCCGCTGATAACCGCGCTCGCGTAATGCCCCACCCCCGGAGTTAAGGGGTGGGGCATTGCCGCTATTTCTTCGCGCCCCGCACCGGCCAGGAGGCCACCGGTGGCGAATCCGCCGAGCGTCGACACGCCCTGAAGTGGCGCCTCCGCCCGCCTCCGCCTCCGGAACGGGCGCCTCGCGCACCTCGCCCGAGAGCGCCGACACCGTCGTTCCGGCCATCTGGCGGGCCTCGGTGCCGTCCGTTCCCAGCAGGGCCCGCGATCTCATGGAGCTTGTCCTCGTCGAGCTCGTCGAGGACGTCGGCCTCCAGGGACGTACCGGAATCTTCATTCGTGACGAAAGCACTGTGTCTGCCCCGTTTCGTCCGCACGCCAAAAAAATCTCAGAAGTCCGTACAACCCTTCCCGCACATGGCGGGTCGTACTTGGCATCAGGACTTCTGGAGGGGGATCTGGGGGGATCGCGGGGGTTCTGATGCGGAGGGGAACCCGAGGGGGCCCGGTCGACGGACCGGGCTCCCTCGAAGCATTTCCCCCACGAGCGCCCGGGGTCACCGCCCGCGCTGTCAACCCCCTGTTTCGGCCCAAGTGACGGCAGGGAGCGGCCGGATAACGCGTTCCCTCCTGTGGCAGCTGTCGCTCACTCTGCTCCGTGAACAGAACTGAGCAGAGGTGAGCAGAGCGGCGGCGGTCAACGCGGGGGGCGAGCTTTGTGCTGCGTATCCACTTCGAGCCCGAGGACTTCGCACGTATCCGGCTGGCAAGGGATCCCGATCCGCTCTGGGAGATCGTCTGCAGTCTGCACCGGCTGCAGACCTCGCAGGGGCGCTGGGCCTACGCCGACTGGTACCGCGCCGCCCGGGACACCCTCGTGGGCACCCCGCTCGGTGACGCGGTGCGCCGGCTGCTCGTCCCGGTCGTCCCCCGGGCAAGCTACTTCCCCGACTTCCTGACCCCGCAGGAGTCCGCGGACGGGCTGGGCCCAGGGCTCACGGCGATCGTCGACACCCCGCCCATCCGGGTCGCCCGCGAGGTCGACAAGCTGATCCAGGTCAACGGCGCTCCCTCCTGGGCTCCCACACTGGCCGAACGCGCGAACCGCGAGGAGCTCGTCAAGGTCCTCCGCGCCTACCACAAGGCAGTGATCGCGCCTCATCACGACCGCATCGGCGCGAGAATCGCCGGTGAGCGCGCCCTGCGGGCCCGCGAGACCCTCGACACGGGCATCGACGGGCTGCTCAACGGCCTCACGCCCACCATGCGCTGGCAGCCACCGGTTCTCCGGGTCGACTACGTCGAGGACCGGGATCTCCATCTCGGCGGGCGCGGACTGCGCCTCGTACCCTCGTACTTCTGTTGGCGGACCCCGATCGCGCTCGCCGACAACAGCCTGCAGCCGGTGCTGATCTATCCCCTGCACCGCTCCCGGCTCCCCACGCCCGCGCCACCGTCCGAGGCCTCCCTCGGCGCGCTCCTCGGCAAGACCCGCGCGACCGCGCTGCGTACGCTCGCCGAGGGCGCGACCACGTCCGAACTGGCGCGTCTCCTGGGCGTCTCGCCCGCCACCGCCACGCATCACACCACCGTGCTGCGCGATGCGGGCCTGATCATCAGCCAGCGCTCGAACAACACCGTGCTGCACACAATCACCCCGCTCGGGGCGGCGATGCTCCGTCCCGTCAGCCCCAAGGGCATCGGGGACCCCGTGGACACCACCGGATTACCGGAGTCCGCCGCCGGGTCTCGGTCTTTCGACTGCGGTCGAAGTACGTAGTACGGGTCTGCCCCGGTCTGCGAGCGTCATCGGCGAAGTACCCGTACCGCCAAACAAGGGGGAACACCCATGAACAGAACCGTCATGGCCGGCGCACTCGCCCTGGTCTCCGCCGCGACCTGCGTGGTGGCACTCGCTCCGGCGGCGTCGGCAGCGCCGCAGGCCTGCGTGACGCAGAGCCTGACCACCGGGCCGTGGGACTCCCAGGGCACCGTCCGCACCAAGTCGGCCACCAGTTCCTGTGGCGACCTCAACCTCACCTACTCCTTCAACACGACGGCCAGGAACTACGACGCCTATGCAGGCCGCCTCCGCCGCTCCGACGGGAGCTGGTTCACCTGCGCCAAGCGGTATGTCCTCGCCTACGACGGCTACCACAGCGTCAACGACTCCACGTACTGGCTGTGCACCGACGTCAGCGACAACACCGGGTTCTCGGTGGCGAGCCTCTACGAGAACGGCGGCGACCGCGTCGAGATCACCCACTGACCCCTGAACCGCGTCCCGTCGGGGGTGCTGTCGTGACGCGACGGCACCCCCGGCAGTCGGGAGGAGAGGAGTGATCCTGATGATCCGTCCGGCGAACCCGCGCCGGTTCGTGGCGCGCACCGCCGTCGCCGCGGCCACCGCCCTGCTGGCTGTCGCGTGCTCGAACGATCCGGGCGCGTCGAGCAGTACGTCGTCCGCGCCCGTGGCCCCCGCCGGACTCAGCCACGCCCTGCCGGACGACCCCGTCCGCATGGTCCTCCCCGCGACCGGTCCCGAGAGCCGCTGGGCCCAGGGGCTGGACGTCCTCGCGCAGCAGACGGCGCGCACCGTCGAGGCCTCGTGCGCGCGGCGCGGTGGGATCAGCCTGCCGGAGCAGCCGCCGGTCTCGTTCATCTCCTACTCCGAGATTCCCGACCTGGACTTCCTCGCCCGGCACGGCTTCGGCCACGGCGCGACGGTCCCCACCCCCGTGGCGAGCCCCGCTCCGCCCCGCTCCGTGAGCCCCGCCACGATCGGCGACTGCCGTGACCAAGGTGCCGCGGCCGCCGGGAAACTGCGTGACACCTACGCCCCGCTCCAGGGGCAGTGGTTCCGCGAACTCGCCTCTGTGCAGCGGCTTCCGGCCACGCTCAGGGCCCTGGAGACCCTGCCCGACTGCCTTTCCGGGTACGGCTTCCAGGTCCGCGACGAGAACGGCTTCTTCGCCCTCGTCGACTCCCGTCTGCTCGACGCGCCTTCCGCCGAGTACCCGTACGTCGACCGCGAACTCGGCCGCGCCTACGCCACCTGCATGCGCCCCGTCGAGGCCGTCCGCGAACCGGCCCGCCAACAGGCGCGCACCCGCTTCCTCACCGAACATGCCGACGAGGTCCGTGAGTTGCGCCGAACCCTGGTCCCGTCACTCCGCCGGGCCGAGGACCGGTTCGGCGTGCGCCTCTCCTTCCCGGCGCCCTGAAGGGCAGCTGGAACCGGCGCCCCGAAGAGCGGCTAGAAGAAGACCCCGCACCGCAGCAGCACATTCGCGTACGGCCGGGCCTCCCCGGTCCTGACGATCAGGCGCGCGCCCGCCGACAGCGACTTCAGCTCCTCGTGCGAGACCGTCCACAGACCCGGGAAGCGCTTCTCCAGCAACGCCGACGCGTCCGGGTTCGCCTCCCGGACCTCACGGGCGGCCGTGGCGCCCTCCACCACCAGCTCGTCGAGCAGCCCGTCGAGCACCTCGGCGAACGACGGCACCCCGGCCCGGAACGCCAGGTCCACGACGCGCGGCCCCGCCGGTATCGGCATCCCCGCGTCGCACACCAGGACCCCGTCCCCGTGGCCCAACTCGGCCAGCGCGCCCGCGAGATGGCGGTTCAGAATTCCGGCCTTCTTCACAGAGCGGCCACTTCCTCGGCGGTCGGGAAGGACTCCTGGGCGCCGTGCCGGGTGACCGCGACGGCCCCGACCCGGGCGGCGTACGCGGCGGCCTCGGCCAGTGACTCGCCACGCCCCAGCCGCCAGGCCAGCGCCGCGGTGAACGAGTCGCCCGCCCCGGTGGTGTCCACGGCCTCGACCCGCACGGACGGCACCCGGACCCGGGCCCCGGCCCGCTGGGCCACCAGCGCGCCCTGCTCGCCCAGCGTGATGACCACCGAGCTCGGGCCCATGGCCAGCAGATCCCGCGCCCAGTCCTCCGGCTCGGGACCCGCCCCGGAGCCGATCAGCACACGCGCCTCGTGCTCGTTCACGATCAGCGGGTCGCAGGCCGCCAGCACCTCGCGGGGCAGCGGCCGGGGCGGCGAGGGATTGAGTACGAAGCGACCGCCCTCGGCGAGACTCCGTACGACCTCCACGACCGTCTCCAACGGGATCTCCAGCTGCGCCGAGACCACCCGGGAGGCCTGGAACAGGCTCCCGGCCGCGCGGACGTCCTCCGGCATCAGGTGCCCGTTCGCGCCGGGCGAGACCACGATGCTGTTGTCCCCGGACGGATCCACCGTGATCAGCGCGACCCCGGTGGGCGCACCGCCGACCAGGACGCCCACGGTGTCGACACCGGCCGCCCGCTGCGAGTCGAGCAGCAGCCGCCCGTACGCGTCGTCGCCCACGCGGGCCAACAGGACCGTACGGGCCCCGAGCCGGGCGGCGGCGACCGCTTGGTTCGCGCCCTTGCCGCCCGGGTGGACGGTCAGGTCGGAGCCGAGCACCGTCTCCCCGGCCGCGGGCCGCCGCTCGACCCCGATCACCAGGTCGGCGTTGGCCGACCCCACGACCAGGAGGTCGTAGTCGTACATGAAGTGTCTCCCCACCATGGTGACTTGACCGCTGTCAGCCGGTGAACCCGGCCACGTTCTCCTTCGTGACCACCTTCACCGGCACCTTCACCGTCGTCTGCACCGTCTTGCCCTGGGCGGCGCGCAGCGCGTTGTCCACGGCGATCTTGCCCAGCTGACTCGGCTGCTGCGCCACGGACGCGTACAGGCTGCCCTGCTTGACCGCCGTCAGGCCGTCGGGCGTGCCGTCGAAGCCGACGACCGAGACCGACTTGCCGGCCTTGGAGCCGAGCGCCTTGATCGCGCCGAGGGCCATCTCGTCGTTGGCGGCGATGACGCCCTGGACGTCGGGGTGGGCCTGGAGCAGGTTCGACATCACGTCGAGGCCCTTGGTGCGGTCGAAGTCGGCCGGCTGCTGGGCGAGGACCTGGATGCCGGGGTAGGCCTTGAGGCCGTCGGCGAAGCCCTGGGCGCGCTCGCGGGCCGCCGATGTGCCCGCCTGGCCCTGGAGGATCACGATCTTGCCGGTGCCGCCGAGCTTCTCGGCGATCGTCTTGGCGGCGAGTTCACCGCCGGCGATGTTGTCGGAGGCGACCAGCGTGTCCACGGCCGCCTTGTTGACGCCTCGGTCCACGGCGATGACCGGGATCTTCGACTTGTCGGCGGCATTCACCGAGTTGCTCGCCGCGTCCGAGTCCACCGGGTTGACGATGATCGCGCCGTAGTTCGAACTGGTGAAGTTCTGCAGCTGGTTGGCCTGCTGGGAGGCGTCGTTCTGGGCGTCGGTGACCGTCAGGTCCAGGCCCAGCTTCTTCGCCTCGGCCTGGGCACCCGACCGGATCTGCACGAAGAACGGGTTGTTGAGTGTGGAGAGGGACAGGCCGACCTTGGGCTTCGCGGTCGTGGAGGAGTCGTTGTGAAGGAACGAGGTCGCGCCGACGATCGCCACCGTGACCACGGCCGCGAGTACGTACGTCGTCGCCTGCTTGCCCTTGCCGCCACCGCCCGCACCGGCGGTCACCGGCGTGGCACCCGCCTTGCGGCGCACGGTGTCGAGGAGGACGGCGAGCGCGATGACGACACCGATGACGACCTGCTGCCAGAAGGCGGACACCGAAAGGAGGTTGAGGCCGTTGCGCAGCACCGCCAGGATCAGCGCGCCGATCAGCGTCCCGGACGCCTTGCCGGTGCCGCCCGCGAGGGAGGCGCCGCCGATGACGACCGCGGCGATCGCGTCCAGTTCGTAGCCGTCGGCGGCCTGCGGCTGCGCGGAGGACAGCCGGGAGGCGAGGACGATGCCCGCGGCGGCGGCGAAGACGCCGGACAGGGCGTAGATGGCGAGCTTCTGCCTGGATACGCGCAGACCCGACAGGCGCGCGGCCTCCTCGTTGCCGCCGATCGCGTACATGGACCGGCCGATGTACGTCCGGCCGAGGATGAAGGCAGCGACGAGCCCCATCACGATCATGACGAGGACGGGAACCGGCAGCCAGCCGCCCAGGGTGTCGCCGAGGTGCGAGACAGAGTCCGGGAAGGCGATCGGGGAGCCCTGCGAGATCACCAGGGACAGACCGCGGGCCACCGACAGCATGGCCAGCGTCGCGATGAACGGCGGCAGTTTGCCGTAGGCGATGAGGAAGCCGTTGACCAGGCCGGCCGCGATGCCCGTGGCGACCGCGAGGACGACGGCGAGGAAGACCGGGACGCCGTCCTGCGTGGCGCTCCAGGCGAGGACGGTGGCCGACAGGGCCGCCACCGAACCGACCGACAGGTCGATGCCCGCCGAGACGATCACGAAGGTGACGCCGAAGGCGAGGATGGCGGTCACGGCCGCCTGGACGCCGACGTTCAGGAGGTTGTCGGTGGTCAGGAAGTCGCCGGAAAGCGCCGACATGCCGATGACCAGGACTATGAGCGCGGTGAGCGCTCCGTTGTCGAGCAGGAGACGGCGAAGCGCGGAGGCGCCACTCGCGCCCGTTGTGCTCTTGAGCGTGTCAGTGGCCACGGTGGCCCTCCACAGCGGTAGTTGCATGGGTTGGTGTGCTGACGGCGAGTGCCATCACGGAGTCCTGGGTCGCCTCGTCGGCGGACAGCTCGCCTGCGATCCGGCCCTGTGACATCACCAGCACCCGGTCGCTCATGCCGAGCACTTCCGGGAGATCGCTGGAGATCATCAGTACGGCGGCGCCGGCGGCCGTCAACTCGTTGATCAGCTGGTAGATCTCGACCTTGGCGCCGACGTCGATACCGCGCGTCGGCTCGTCGAGGATGAGCACCTTGGTGTCGGCGAGCAGCCACTTGCCGATGACGACCTTCTGCTGGTTGCCGCCGGACAAGGTCCGTACGTGCTGGCCGAGTCCGGCCATCCGCACGCCCAACTGCTCGGCGATCCGCGCGGCGGCCTCGCGCTGCCCCTTGAGGTCGACGAGCCCGCCCTTGGTCGCGGCCCGCATGGTGACGAGCCCGAGGTTCTCCTCCACCGACTGGTCGAGGACCAGGCCCTGGCCCTTGCGGTCCTCGGGCACAAGGCCGATGCCCGCGGTCATCGCCGCGCTGACGTCGTGCCTGGGGACCGGGGCGCCGGAGACCTTGACGGCCCCCTTGTCGTACGGGTCGGCTCCGAAGACCGCCCGTACGACCTCCGTACGTCCGGCCCCGACGAGCCCGGCGATACCGACGACCTCACCGGCCCGGACCTCGAAGCTCACGTCGTGGAAGACACCGTCCCGGGTCAGTTCCTCGACCGTGAGCAACGCGGCCCCGGAGTCGGCCCGTTCGCGCGGGTACTGCTGCTCGATGGAACGGCCCACCATGAGCCGTACGAGCTCGTCCTGAGGAGTGGACGCGGGCACCTGGCCGACGCTCTTGCCGTCCCGGATGACCGTGACGCGGTCCCCCAGGGCGGCGATCTCCTCCAGGTGGTGCGTGATGAAGACGATGCCGACACCGTCCTCGCGCAGCTGGCGCACGATCGCGAAGAGCTTCTCGACCTCCTCGGAGGTGAGCACGGCGGTCGGCTCGTCCATGATCAGCACGCGGGCGTCGAGGCTCAGGGCCTTCGCGATCTCGACCATCTGGAGGCGCGCGATGCCCAGTTCACGGACACGCGCGCGTGGGGACACATTGACGCCGACGCGCTCCAGGAGGACGGCGGCGTCGGCCTCCATCTTCTTCCGGTCGATCATCCCCAGGCGGCGCGGCTGCCTGCCCAGGAAGATGTTCTCGGCGACCGTCAGGTCGGGGAAGAGGTTGAACTCCTGGTAGATGGTCGCGATCCCGAGACGCCCGGAGTCCTGCGCCCCCTGGATACGGACTTCCTTGCCGTCGACGAGGACACGCCCGGCGTCGGGGTGGTAGGCGCCGGAGAGCATCTTGATGAGGGTGCTCTTTCCCGCGCCGTTCTCGCCGAGCAGCACGTGCACCTCACCGCGGCGCAGATCGAAGTCCACGCTGTCGAGCGCGACGACACCGGGGAAGGTCTTGCGTATGCCCTCGATACGCAGCAGTTCGCCTGAATCGGTACCAGGCAACTCGTCTGGGCGGCTCACGGGTTGCTCCTCTCTGTGGCAGGGGCCTCGCCGCACGAACGGCGTACGACGAGACGGGCGGGGAGGGCGACGGACTGCGGCGGGGGCCGCCCCTCGATGCGGTCGACCAGGGCGCGTACGGCGGCCCGGCCCAGCTCGCCCGTCGGCTGGGCGATCGCGGTGATCGGCGGATCGGTGTGCACGAACCACGGGATGTCGTCGAACGCGGCGAGCGCGATGTCGTCCGGAACCCGCATCCCGCGCGCGCGGATGGCGTCCAGCGCACCGAGCGCCATCAGGTTGTCGGCGGCGAAGACGACTTCGGGCGGCTCGGGAAGTGCGAGGAACCGCTCGGTGGCCCGCCGTCCGCTCTCGGCCTGGAAATCGCCCTGCCCTATGTAGGCGTCGGGGAGGGGCATCCCGTACTCGGCCATGGCCGCCCTGAAGGCCTCGACCCGCTCGCTGCCGGTGGTGGTCGCCGCCGGGCCCGCGATGATGGCGAGCCTGCGGTGGCCGAGCCCGTGCAGATGGGCGACGAGATCGCGTATCGCCGCGCGCCCGTCCGCCCGTACGACGGGCACGTCCAGGCCCGGGATCCAGCGGTCCACGAAGACCATCGGGGTCCCCGCGCGCGCGGCGTCCAGCATTCCGGGGGAGCCGCCGTCGGTGGGGGAGACGAGCAGGCCGTCGATGCGCCGGTCGAGCAGGGTCCGTACGTGGTGGTCCTGGAGGTCGGGCCGCTCGTCGGCGTTTCCGATGATCACGCTGTAGCCGAGGGCGCGGGCCTCCTCCTCGACGGAACGGGCCAGCTCGGTGAAGTACGGGTTCATCACGTCGCTGATGACCAGGCCGAGGGTGTGGGTCCGCTCGGTGCGCAGGGAGCGGGCGACGGCGTTCGGGCGGTAGCCCAGAGTCTCCACGGCGGTCAGCACGCGGGTGCGTGCGTCGATACTGACCGACGGATGGTCGTTCAGGACCCGCGAGACCGTGGCGACGGATACGCCGGCCTCGGCAGCAACGTCCTTGATGCTCGCCATCGCCGATCCACCTCCTCGTGGAATCGATTACATGGAGGATTGGAATCGATTACACGGGTGTTTGACAAGACCCCGAGACCGGATCGTGATGAAGCGGAGCGGCGAGGGGGAGTTGTCCGCACGCGTCCCGGGCTGTCAGACCTGGGCGGTAGCGTCGGATCATGTCTCAGCTGGCTGTCCTGGAGGGCGTACTCGAGCGGATCACGTACGCCAACGAGGAGAACGGGTACACGGTCGCGCGGGTCGACACCGGCCGCGGCGGCGGCGACCTGCTCACCGTCGTGGGCTCGCTGCTCGGCGCGCAGGTGGGGGAGTCCCTGCGCATGGAGGGCCGCTGGGGCTCCCATCCGCAGTTCGGCAAGCAGTTCACGGTGGAGAACTACACGACGCTGCTGCCGGCCACCGTCCAGGGCATCCGCCGCTATCTCGGCTCGGGCCTGGTCAAGGGCATCGGACCGGTCTTCGCCGACCGGATCACCCAGCACTTCGGCCTGGACACCCTGCAGATCATCGAGGAGGAGCCGAAGCGGCTCATCGAGGTCCCGGGGCTCGGCCCCAAACGCACCAAGAAGATCGCCGACGCCTGGGAGGAGCAGAAGGCGATCAAGGAGGTCATGCTCTTCCTCCAGACCGTCGAGGTGTCCACGTCCATCGCGGTCCGCATCTACAAGAAGTACGGCGACGCGTCGATCTCGGTGGTCAAGAACCAGCCCTACCGGCTCGCGTCCGACGTCTGGGGCATCGGCTTCCTCACCGCCGACAAGATCGCCCAGTCCGTCGGCATCCCGCACGACAGCCCGGAGCGCGTCAAGGCCGGTCTCCAGTACGCCCTTTCGCAGTCCACCGACCAGGGCCACTGCTACCTCCCCGAGGAGCGGCTGATCGCGGACGCGGTGAAGCTCCTCCAGGTGGACACCGGCCTTGTCATCGAGTGCCTCGCGGAGCTGGCGGCACCGGCCGAGGAGGGCGAGGACCCCGGTGTCGTACGGGAGAAGGTGCCGGGCCCGGACGGCGGCGACCCGGTGACGGCCATCTACCTCGTCCCCTTCCACCGCGCCGAACTCTCCCTCTCCGCCCAGCTGTTGCGCCTCCTGCGCACCGACCAGGACCGGATGCCCGGCTTCCACGACGTGGCCTGGGACAAGGCGCTCGCCTGGCTGAAGGGGCGTACGGGCACGGAGTTGGCGCCCGAGCAGGAGGAGGCGGTCCGGCTCGCGCTCACCAAGAAGGTCGCCGTCCTCACCGGCGGCCCCGGCTGCGGCAAGTCCTTCACGGTCCGCTCGATCGTGGAACTGGCGCGCGCCAAGCGGGCGAAGGTCGTCCTGGCGGCGCCGACAGGACGCGCCGCCAAGCGGCTTGCCGAGCTGACCGGGGCCGAGGCCTCCACCGTGCACCGGCTCCTGGAGCTGAAGCCTGGTGGCGACGCGGCGTACGACAAGGACCGGCCGCTGGACGCCGACCTGGTGGTCGTGGACGAGGCCTCGATGCTCGACCTGCTCCTCGCCAACAAGCTGGTGAAGGCGGTGCCCCCGGGCGCCCATCTGCTCTTCGTCGGCGACGTCGATCAGCTCCCCAGCGTCGGTGCCGGCGAGGTGCTGCGCGACCTGCTCGCCGACGGCGGCCCGGTCCCGGCGGTCCGCCTCACCCGGGTCTTCCGGCAGGCCCAGCAGTCCGGGGTGGTGACGAACGCGCACCGGATCAACTCGGGGCAGCACCCGCACACGGAGAACATGAAGGACTTCTTCCTCTTCGTCGAGGACGACACCGAGGAGGCGGGACGGCTCACGGTGGACGTGGCGGCACGGCGGATTCCGGCCAAGTTCGGGCTCGACCCGCGCCGCGATGTGCAGGTGCTCGCGCCGATGCACCGGGGCCCGGCGGGCGCGGGCGCCCTCAACGGCCTCCTCCAGCAGGCCATCACACCCGCCCGCCCGGACCTCCCCGAAAAGCGCTTCGGAGGCCGCGTCTTCCGCGTCGGCGACAAGGTCACCCAGATTCGCAACAATTACGAGAAGGGCAAGAACGGCGTCTTCAACGGCACGGTGGGCGTCGTCACCTCGCTGGACGCGGAGGAGCAGCGCCTGACCGTGCTGACCGACGAGGACGAGGAGGTGCCGTACGACTTCGACGAGCTCGACGAGCTGGCCCACGCTTACGCGGTGACGATCCACCGCTCCCAGGGCAGCGAGTACCCGGCGGTGGTGATCCCGGTGACCACGGGCGCGTGGATGATGCTCCAGCGCAACCTCCTCTACACGGCCGTCACCCGAGCGAAGAAGCTGGTCGTCCTCGTCGGCTCCCGCAAGGCGATAGGCCAGGCGGTCCGCACCGTGTCCGCCGGACGGCGGTGCACGGCCCTGGACTTCCGGCTGTCAGGGGCGCACCTCTGACGGCCCCCGGTCTCCCCTGGAAGCCTCCGGAGAGCCCCCCGAACGCCCCCTTGGCAAAAATGATCGATCAAACGAGTCGCAAAGGTCACAGAGCACTTCCGGAACCAGGGCGAAGGGGGGCAGGATGAGTAGGTTGGCGGCACTCAGTGCCGCCAATAGGCCCAATGGTCGACCCCGAGTGCACTCTCCAGGGCCAAATGGGGGATGGTAGAGACAGTCAGGGCACCTCGAAGAAGAGGGACAACGTCGGTGAGGGATGACGTGAGCGACAACTCTGTAGTAGTGCGTTACGGCGATGGCGAGTACACCTACCCGGTGATCGACAGCACCGTCGGCGACAAGGGCTTCGACATCGGGAAGCTGCGCGCACAGACCGGTCTGGTGACGCTGGACAGCGGATACGGGAACACCGCCGCATATAAATCCGCGATCACCTACCTCGACGGTGAGGAGGGCATCCTCCGGTACCGCGGCTATCCGATCGAGCAGCTGGCCGAGCAGTCCACCTTCCTTGAGGTGGCCTCGCTGCTGATCAACGGCGAACTGCCGAACGTGGACGAACTCGCCACCTTCAAGAACGAGATCACGCAGCACACCCTGCTGCACGAGGACGTCAAGCGCTTCTTCCAGGGCTTCCCGCGCGACGCCCACCCGATGGCGATGCTGTCGTCGGTGGTCAGCGCCCTGTCGACGTTCTACCAGGACAGCCACAACCCGTTCGACGAGAAGCAGCGTCACCTCTCCACGATCCGCCTTCTCGCCAAGCTTCCGACGATCGCGGCCTACGCCTACAAGAAGTCGATCGGCCACCCCTTCGTCTACCCGCGCAACGACCTCGGGTACGTCGAGAACTTCCTCCGCATGACGTTCTCGGTCCCGGCGCAGGAGTACGAGCTCAACCCGGTCGTCGTCTCCGCGCTCGAGAAGCTGCTCATCCTGCACGCGGACCACGAGCAGAACTGTTCGACCTCCACGGTCCGCCTGGTCGGCTCCTCGCAGGCGAACATGTTCGCCTCCATCTCCGCCGGCATCTCCGCCCTGTGGGGCCCGCTGCACGGCGGCGCCAACCAGTCCGTCCTGGAGATGCTGGAAGGCATCCAGGCCAACGGCGGCGACGTCGACTCCTTCATCCGCAAGGTGAAGAACAAGGAGGACGGCGTCCGCCTGATGGGCTTCGGCCACCGGGTGTACAAGTCCTTCGACCCCCGCGCGAAGATCATCAAGGCCGCCGCGCACGACGTCCTCTCGGCCCTCGGCAAGTCCGACGAGCTGCTGGACATCGCCCTCAAGCTGGAGGAGCACGCGCTCTCCGACGAGTACTTCGTCTCGCGCAACCTCTACCCCAACGTGGACTTCTACACCGGCCTGATCTACCGCGCCATGGGCTTCCCGACCGAGATGTTCACGGTCCTCTTCGCCCTCGGCCGCCTCCCGGGCTGGATCGCCCAGTGGCACGAGATGATCAAGGAGCCCGGCTCCCGCATCGGCCGCCCCCGCCAGATCTACACGGGCGAGGTCCTGCGCGACTTCGTTCCGGTCGAGAGCCGCTGAGCACCGGAACTCGCTGAACAGCCGCGCGCGTAGCGGCGTACACGTAAAAAACGGAAAGCGCCCTGCTACCGGTCCCCCCACGGGCCGGCAGTCAGGGCGCTTTCCTTGTCCCGGTGCGGATTCCCCCCACGGGATCCGGCCGGGCGTCTGTGGACAGCGCCTGAACCGCTGTGGACTCGCTGCGAGCCGGTGGACCCGCTGCGAGCAAAACGAGCAAAACTCCAGTTACCTCAGTGCGGTTGGCCGGGACGCGTACCGACGGGAGGGCCGCTCAAAGCTCCCCGGCGTACGTGTCCCGGCAACGCAGTTCCGGGAACGTCCCCCAAGACATCCCCAGATGCCAGTCACGCCCCCCAAGACGCTTCTGACATCGCCAACTTAGACTCACGAACCCCTTCGATGGTTACGTTCACATCACTGTGACCTGCGTCTCTTGCAAATGTCCTGAAGATGAGCAAGAGACCCCAAATGGGAATCGGGGCCCAAGCGTAAGGAAGATGCGCGAGCCTTGTGAAGAGCTTATGTGAGGCTCTCGCCGGACTCTAGGGGGGCTCTCACCCGAACATCATGAGAATGCCCGCAGCCGAAGGCTGTTCGTGACCACGAACACCGACGAGAAGGCCATCGCCGCCCCCGCGATCATGGGGTTCAGCAGCCCGGCCGCCGCCAGCGGCAGCGCCGCCACGTTGTATCCGAAGGCCCAGACGAGGTTCCCCTTGATGATGGCGAGGGTCCGGCGCGACAGCCGGATCGCGTCCGCGGCCACCCGCAGATCCCCGCGCACCAGCGTCAGATCGCTCGCCTCGATCGCCGCGTCCGTACCCGTGCCCATCGCCAGACCCAGGTCCGCGGTGGCGAGCGCCGCCGCGTCGTTGACCCCGTCGCCCACCATCGCGACGCTCCGCCCCTCGCCCTGGAGCCGCTTGACCACGCCGACCTTGTCCTCGGGCAGCACCTCGGCGATCACGTCCCCGGCGTCGATGCCGACGGCACGCGCCACGGACTGGGCGACCGCCCGGTTGTCGCCGGTGAGCAGTACCGGCGTGAGTCCGAGGGCGCGCAGTTCGCGCACGGCCTGGGCGCTGGTCTCCTTGACCGCGTCGGCGACGGTCAGGACACCGATCGCCACGCCGTCCCGGGTGACCACCACGGCGGTACGCCCCTCAGCCTCGGCAGCGGACTTGGCGCGCGCCAACTCGGCGGGGAGTACGTCCTCGAACCGGCCCACCGTCACCTCGTGGCCGTCCATGCGCCCCCGCACACCGCGCCCCGGAACGTTCTCGAAGTGCTCAGGCGACGAAAACGCGCCAACGCGCTCCTCAGCGCCCGCGGCGATCGCCTGGGCAACCGGATGCTCGGAGGCGTGCTCCAGGGCGCCTGCGAGCCGCAGGGCCTCGTTCTCGGCGGTGTCCCCGACGACGTACACCTCTTGAAGTTTCATTCGTCCCGTCGTCACCGTCCCGGTCTTGTCCAGGACGACGGTGTCGACGCGGCGCGTGGACTCCAGGACCTCGGGCCCCTTGATGAGGATGCCGAGCTGGGCGCCGCGCCCCGTGCCGACCATCAGGGCGGTCGGCGTGGCAAGGCCCAGCGCGCACGGGCAGGCGATGATCAGCACCGCGACGGCGGCGGTGAAGGCGGCGACCGTGTCGCCCGTGACCGCCAGCCAGACCCCGAAGGTGCCGAGCGCGATCAGCAGCACCACCGGCACGAAGATCCCGGAGATCCGGTCGGCGAGCCGCTGCACCTCGGCCTTGCCGTTCTGCGCGTCCTCGACGAGCCGTGCCATCCGCGCGAGTTGGGTGTCCGCGCCGACCCGGCTCGCCTCGACGACCAGCCGGCCCCCGGCGTTCACGGTCGCGCCGGTCACCGCGTCGCCGGCCGACACGTCCACCGGCACCGACTCGCCGGTCAGCATGGAGGCGTCGACCGCCGAAGTGCCCTCGACGACGGTGCCGTCGGTGGCGATCTTCTCGCCGGGTCGCACGACGAAGCGGTCCCCGACGGCCAACAGGGCCACCGGGACACGTACTTCACGGCCGTCCCGCAGCACGGACACGTCCTTCGCGCCCAGTTCCATCAGCGCACGCAGCGCGGCCCCCGCCTGCCGCTTGGAGCGGGCCTCCAGATAGCGGCCGAGCAGGATGAACGCGATGACACCCGCGGCGACTTCGAGATAGATCGCCGAAGTCCCCTCCGCACGCGAGACGGTGAACCGGAAGCCCTCCTCCCGCATGCCCTCCATCCCTGCGTCCCCGAAGAACAGCGCCCACAGGGACCAGCCGAACGCGGCCAGCGTGCCGATCGAGATGAGCGTGTCCATCGTGGCCGCGCCGTGCCGCGCGTTCGTGAACGCGGCCCTGTGGAACGGGAGTCCGCCCCAGACGACGACGGGCGCGGCGAGGGTGAGCGCCAGCCACTGCCAGTTGTCGAACTGCAGCGCCGGGATCATCGAAAGGAGCGCGACGGGGACGGCCAGGAGGGTGGAGACGACGAGCCGCTCGCGCAGGGAGGCCAGTTCGGGGTCGCGCTCCTCGGAGGCGTCCTCGGCGGGCTGTGGCGGCGCGGGCTCCTCGGCCGTGTACCCGGTCTTCACCACCGTGGCGATGAGATCGGCGACCCGCACCCCCTCCGGATACGAGACCTTCGCCCTCTCCGTCGCGTAGTTGACGGTGGCGGTGACGCCGTCCATGCGGTTGAGCTTTTTCTCGACGCGGGCCGCGCAGGAGGCGCAGGTCATTCCGCCGATGGTGAGCTCGACCTCCGACGCGGAGGCGTTCTCGGTTATGGGTGCGGGTGTGGGTGTCTCGGGTGCTGCGGTGGTCATGTCCGGCTCCAAGGAACGAACCAGGCCGTACGGATCCAGTATGAGCTGGTCGGTACGGCCCGGTGTGGAGAGCTAGGTGTTGCGGAGGGTGCCGCGGAGGGGCTCTGCTCAGGCCTTGCCGACGAGCTCGAAGCCCGCTTCGTCGACCGCCGCGCGCACCGCGTCCTCGTCGAGGGCGGCGGCGGAGACGACGGTGACCTCGCCGGTGGCGGCCACGGCCTTCACCGAGCTGACCCCCGCGATCCCGGAGAGCTCACCTGAGACGGAGCCTTCACAGTGCCCGCAGCTCATCCCGCTCACCTGGTAGACGGTCGTGACGGAACCCGGGGTGTCGGTCTGCGCGGTCATGGCGTTACTCCTCAGTGAGGTCCTCGTCGAGGCACGTCGGGCGTGCGTACGTACACAGGAGAGACCCTGCGACTCCAGGGTTGCCTCCTGCTACGCAGGCTATACCCCTAGGGGGTACTTCTCCAAGTGGGGTCCCGGCGCGCCAGCGAGCGCACCCAGCCCACCCCTGCGAGCGAGACGATGACCATGGCGCCGACCGAGAACAGCGTGAAGAGATGCTTCTGCTCGCCGGTGGGCCCCGGCATGTAGCCCTGTGCGAACAACGCCTTGTCGAGTCCCGTACTGGTCAGCCGTGCCACCAGCCACAGCGCGATGCCGTGCGTCGAGTCCCACAGGGCGTGCAGCAACGCGACTCCGAGGTAGGTGCCGAGCACCGGTCCGTTGAACTGGAAGCGCCCGTTCGGGTGGCGGTGGGCGAGCAGCACGGCACCCGCGATCGCGGTCCACAGGCCGTGCCCGAAGGGGGCGAGCACCCCGCGCAGGATCTCGGTCTCCAGGAGTGCGCGCAGGTCGACGCCCTTGAGCGAGACGGCGGCGTTGAACGCGTACCCCGCGCTCTCCAGTGCCGCGAAGCCGAAACCGACGGTCGCGCCGAGCACGAGACCGGCCCGCAGCCCGTGGATCCGGGGGTGCCTGCGCAGCATGAACATCAGCGCGGCGAGCTTCACCGCCTCCTCGATCAGTCCGACGCCGACGTACATCCACAGGGACGGGTGCAGCAGGTAGTACTCCATGACCGACGCACCGAGCACGCCGAGGGTGCCGCCGGTCAGGAAGCAGCCGAGGATCAGGTTCACGCCCAGATCGCGGCCGTGCCGCTCGTACGCCCAGAGCACGAAGGTGACGGGGACCAGGAAGCTGCCGAGCAGGATCAGGGTCGGCAGCAGCGTGGTGTTCTTCGTCGCGTACGTGACGAGCGCGGTCAGCACCCAGAGCGCGAGCCCGCCCCACAGGCACCGCTTCCAGAGTCCGGCGCGGATCGGGAGGTACGAGGACGGGGGCTGCTGGGGTCCGGGAATGCGGGCTCGCGGTGCACCGGGCGGCTGATTCTGGGTCACGGCTCATCCCTCGGGCTTGGGCGGGGGCTGTCCGTCCGTCTGGACATCCGTCTGTACAGGGGTTGTCCGCTCGGGCGGAGGCTGCCTGGCTGGCGGGCGCACCACTCGACCAGGCTGATTTGTCCGAACCTTATGGTAAATACCCCCTATGTCGCAGTCCGGGACGCTCATCCTGATCATGTCCATCGCGGTGCTCGCCCCGCTGCTGTCCTACGGAATCGGCCGTTGGCTGCCGGTCCCTCTCGTCATCTTCGAGATCGTGCTCGGCGTCCTGGTCGGCCCGGACGTACTGGGCTGGGCCGGTACGGGCGAGGTCATCGACACGCTCTCCGACCTCGGCCTGGCGATGCTGATCTTCCTCGCCGGTTACGAGATCGAGTTCGACAAGGTCCGCGGGGACACCCTCAAACGCTCGGTCGGGGCCTGGCTGATCTCGCTGGCGGTCGGACTCGCGCTGGGCATGCTGCTGACCGGCGCGTCCAAGGGCGTCTACATCGGTACGGCCCTCACCAGCACCGCGCTCGGCACGGTGCTGCCCGTCCTGCGCGACGCCGGAGACCTGCGCTCCCGGTTCGGCTCGGTGATGATGGCGATGGGCGCGGTGGGGGAGTTCGGGCCGATCATCGCGATGGCCCTGCTGCTGAGCGGGCGCTCGCCGGGCAGATCGACGGTGCTGCTCGCCGCGTTCGCGCTGCTGACCGCCGGGGCGGTGTTCTGGGCGATGCGGCCGCGCCGCCCCTGGTTCTCACGTGTCATCGCCAAGACCCTGCACAGCAGCGGGCAGTTCGCGGTCCGTCTCGTCGTCCTGCTGCTGGCGGTGATGCTCGGCCTCTCGGGCGCCCTCGGCCTCGACACCCTGCTCGGCGCCTTCGCCGCCGGGATGATCACCCGGCTGGTGCTGTACGGGGCGGCGCCGGAGAGCGCGGGCGAGGTCCTGGCGAAGGTCGAGGCGATGGGATTCGGATTCCTGGTGCCGATCTTCTTCGTCGTCACGGGAATCGAGTTCGACCTCGACGCCCTGCTCTCCGGCGGCCGGGCGCTTCTCCTTCTGCCCGTCTTCCTGCTGCTGTTCCTCCTGGTGCGCGGCCTCCCGGTGTACGCCCTCGCCCCGCGCGATCTCCTCGGGCGCGACCGCAGGGCCCTCACCCTCTTCGCCTCGACGGCCCTGCCCCTGGTGGTGGCCATCACGACCATCGGCGTGGACGACGGCGTACTGAAGACCGAGGAGGCGGCGGCGCTGGTGGGCGCCGCGATGGTGTCCGTGCTGGTGTTTCCGCTGGTGGGGCTGAAGTTGCGGCGGGAGAGGGTGGGGAGCGGGGGTGCCGCGCAGGGGGCGGAGTCGTGGTGAGCCGCCTCAGTGGGCCGCCGGGTCCCCGCAGTCGACGAGCGGCTGGAGATAGCGGTACATGACCGTCTTCAACTCGGCGATGTACGCGTCCCGTTCGGCACCTTCGTGGGACAGGATCAGGGTGAGTCCGGCCTTGAAGAGGGCGAGCACCATGTTCGCCGTACGGGAGAGCTCGTCGGGGGCGGCGTCCGGCAGGAAGCCCGCGACGATCTCCTCGACCCGGGTGAAGACGGTGTCGTGCAGGGAGCTGATGTCCTCCGTTATCCGGCCCGGGGTGTCGGTCCCGTGCATCAGGACGGCGAAGGCGGGGTTCTGGAGGTTGAAGGCGATCATCGGGTCGAGGACCGCGTCGAGCATGGCGTCCAGCGGGAGTTCGACGTTCTCCGGGGCGAGGGCCTGCCCGTGCGTCGCGCGCCAGTCGTGGAGCAGCTGGTCGCTGAGGCCGACCGCGATGGCCTCCTTGTTGGGGAAGAACTGGTACAGCGTGCCGGGCGAGACGCCGGCCTCGCGGGCGATGGCATTCGTGCTCGCGGCCGTGTAGCCGCTCCGGCAGAACACCGCCGCCGCCGCTTCCAGGAGTTGCGCGATACGGCGCTCACCGCGGGCCTGGCGACGGCGCGGCTTCTCCTCGGCGGGGGTGGCGGTCTGCGGGGCCCCGGCATTCCGCGGGGCCTGCGCCTGCTCCTCTGTCCGCTGCTTCTCGGGCACGGGTTATCCCCAGCTTCTCGGGACGCGATTGACAAACGCGAGTGGTCGCTCGCATTCTTGAGAAATGCGAGCGATGGCTCGTGTTTGCCATTCTATGGCAATGGGCGACCCATGCTGCCTGCACGGATGTACGCGGATGCACGCGGATGTCCGGGACACAGGGGTCACGGTGAAGGGGACACCGCATCATGTCCGAAGTCAACAGCGCAGGTGGCGGCGCGAGGGTGGGGCCGGGCGGCCGGTCGGACGACGGCTCGGGCGGCGGGCCGCGGGTGGGTGGCTGGACCCGGTTCGTGACCGCGCGGCCACGACTGTCGCTGCTCGTCGCACTCGTGCTCACCGCACTCGCCGTGGTCGCCGGCAGCGGGGTCGCCGACCGGCTCGGCAGCGGCGGCTGGGAGGACCCGGGCGCCCAGTCCACCTACGCGACGGAGGCGCTGGAGCGGGAGTTCCCGGCCTCGCAGCCCAATCTGCTGCTGCTCATCGACTCGGGATCCGCGTCGGTCGACGATCCCGCGGTCGCCGCCGAGGCGAAGCGGCTGGTGGAGAGGCTCGCCGGCGAGAAGGGCGTCACGGGCGTCGGCTCGTACTGGCAGTCGGGTTCGCCGGCGCTCAGGGCGCAGGACGGGCACGAGGCGCTCGTCGCGGCGCGCATCACGGGTGAGGAGAAGGCCGCGGGCGAGACCCTGGACCGCATCGCCCCCTCCTACCGGGGAACGCACGGCCCCATCGAGGTCCAGGTCGGCGGCCCCGTCGCCGTGCGGCACGAGATACAGACGACCATCCGCGAGGACCTGACCCGGGCCGAGCTGATCGCCCTGCCGGTGACCCTCGTACTCCTGGTGATGGTCTTCGGCAGCGCGGTCGCCGCCCTCCTCCCGCTCCTGGTCGGCATCTTCGCGATCCTGGGCACGAACGCGGTGCTGCGAGGCCTCACGGAGTTCACCGACGTCTCGGTCTTCGCGATCAACCTCACCACGGCACTGGGACTCGGCCTCGCCATCGACTACGCCCTGTTCATCGTGCGCAGGTTCCGCGAGGAACTCGCCACCGGCGCCGATCCGTCGACCGCCGTCGGCAGGACCCTGCGCACCGCCGGGCGCACGGTGCTCTTCTCGTCCCTCACCGTCGCGGTGTCGCTGGCCGCGATGCTGCTCTTCCCGCAGTACTTCCTGCGGTCCTTCGCGTACGCGGGCATCGCCGTGGTGCTGCTTGCCGCGGCCGCCGCGCTGATCCTGCTCCCGGCGGCGCTGGTGCTCCTCGGACACCGGGTGAACTCCCTGGATCTGCGGCGGCTGTTCCGGCGCGGAAAGCCCCGGGCGTCGTCCGACGCGGGCGGAGGGGCCGCATGGGGGCGGATGGCCGACCTCGTCATGCGCAGGGCGCCGGTCTTCGCGGTGGCGACCTCCGTCGGGCTCGTGGTCCTCGGACTGCCCTTCCTCGGCGTGAAGTTCGGCACGGCGGACGACCGCCAGCTGCCCTCGGGCGCCGAGTCCCACGTCGTGCAGCAGCACATCCGCGAGGGCTTCCCGGGCAGCCCCGGCGGCGGCCTGGAGGTGTTCGCGGAAGGCCGCGCGACGGAGACCCAGTACGCCCAGTACAAGGAGCGGATCGGCGCCCTGCCCGAGGTGCTGCGGGTGGACGGGCCGCTGGTCAAGGGCGACTCCGCGTACTTCACGGTGCTGCCGAAGGGTGAGGCCGTCGACGAGGGAGCCCAGCGCCTGGTGGGTGAACTCCGCGCGACGAACGCCCCGTTCGACACCAAGGTGACCGGCACGGCGGCCGTCCTGGTCGACTCGAAACACGCGATAGCCGAGCAGCTGCCCTGGGCCGCAGCGTTCATAGCGATCGTCACCCTGTTCCTGGTCTTCCTGCTGACGGGCAGCGTGCTGATCCCGATCCAGGCGGTGCTGCTCAACGCCCTCAGCCTGACGGCGATGTTCGGGGCGGTGGTCTGGGTCTTCCAGGACGGCCATCTCTCCGGCCTGCTCGGCTTCACCAGTTCGGGGTCGATCGAGACGACCCTCCCCGTCCTGATGTTCTGCGTCGCCTTCGGACTGTCCATGGACTACGGGGTGTTCCTGCTGTCCCGGATAAAGGAGGAGTACGACCGGACGGGCGACCACCGGGAAGCGGTCCGCTTCGGCCTCCAGCGCACCGGCGGACTGATCACGGCGGCCGCGGTCATCCTCGCGGTGGTGATGGTCGCGATCGGCACCTCACGCATAACGAACACCAAGATGCTCGGCCTGGGCATCGCGCTCGCCGTACTGATGGACGCGATGATCGTCCGCAGCCTGCTGGTCCCGGCGGTGATGAGGCTGACGGGGCGGGCGACCTGGTGGGCACCGGGGCCGCTGCGGAGGTTCCACGACCGGTTCGGGCTCAGCGAGGGCGAGCCGCGGCCGGCCGAGGCCCTGGAGGAGGGTGACCGGGACCGGGACAAGGTCGCGGCGCGCGGCTAGCGTTCGCTCCGGAACCGTGATCTCCGGGCGGCGGAACGCGCCGGGCGAAGACGGGACGGGCGAACGCGAAGGGCGAAGCTGATGCGGGCAGTGGTGTTCGAGCGGTACGGGGAACCGGCCGAGGTACGTGAGGTGGCTGACCCGGCGCCTGCGGAGCACGGGGTCGTGGTGCGGGTCGAAGCCACCGGCCTCTGCCGGAGCGACTGGCACGGCTGGATCGGTCACGACCCGGACATCACGCTGCCCCACGTCCCGGGACACGAACTCGCCGGGGTCGTCGAGGCGGTGGGCGCCCGGGTGACCGCTTGGCACCCCGGCGACAGGGTCACCGTGCCGTTCGTGTGCGCCTGCGGAAGCTGTCCCTCGTGCGCCGCAGGCGACCAACAGGTGTGCGAGCGCCAGACCCAGCCGGGGTTCACACACTGGGGTTCCTTCGCGCAGTACGTGGCGCTGGACCACGCCGATGTGAACCTGGTCGCGATGCCGGACGGACTGTCCTACGCGACGGCGGCCTCGCTGGGCTGCCGGTTCGCCACGGCCTACCGGGCGGTGGTCGCGCAGGGCAGGGTGGCCGCGGGGGAGTGGGTCGCCGTACACGGCTGCGGGGGCGTCGGCCTGTCCGCCGTGATGATCGCGGCGGCCGCCGGGGCCCGGGTCGTCGCCGTCGACGTATCGCCCCGGGCGCTGGACCTGGCGCGGAAGTTCGGGGCGACGGAGGCCGTGGACGCGTCGGAGGTCGAGGACACGGCGGACGCGGTACGCGCGCTGACCGGCGGCGGCGCCCACCTGTCCCTGGACGCCCTCGGCGCCCCCGTCACCTGCGCGAACTCCGTGAACAGCCTGCGCCGCCGGGGCCGGCACGTCCAGGTCGGACTCCTGCCCTCACCGACAGGCTCCACCCCGGTCCCCATGGCCCGCGTGATCGCCCTCGAACTCGAACTCCTCGGCAGCCACGGAATGGCAGCACACGCCTACCCGGGAATGCTGGAGCTGGTCCGGGCCGGCGTACTCCGCCCCGACCTCCTCGTCACCTCCACCATCCCGCTGGACGCGGCCCCGGCCGCGCTGGCGGCGATGGAGACGGCGCCGGGAGCGGGGGTGACGATCATCGAGCCGTGGAGCTGACGTGTTCGGGGTGCCCGCGGTGGACGGCCCACTCGTGGGCGAGGATCGACATGAGGGTCTCGTCGGCCCACTCGCCGTCACGCAGCTGGGTCTGCCGCCGGACGCCCTCCTCGACGAAGCCGACCTTCTCGTAGACGCGGCGGGCCCGGTGGTTGTGGCTGTAGAGCTCCAAGGCGATGCGGTGCAGGCCGAGTTGCTCGAAGCCGTGGCCGACGATGAGCCGGGTCGCCTCGGTGCCGATACCCCGGCCGCGGCCGCGGGGACCGATGAGCGTACGGAACGTGCAGTTGCGGCCCGCGGGATCCCACTCGTGGAGGACGACCTCGCCGAGGAGTTCACCGGTCGCGCGGTCGGTCACGGCGAGGTCGAGCCGGTCTGGCTGCGCGGCCCGGGAGCCGTACCAGGAACGCAGCCGTTCCAAGGTCAGCTCGGTGGACGGCTCGAAGGTGAACCGGATGACATCGGGGTCGTCCAGGATCTCCAGGATCCCGTCCGCGTCTGCCTCGGTGAACGGCCGCAGCACGGTCTTCTCACCGGTGAGGACGGGCTTGTCGGAGAAGGAGGAGAGGGGGGAGAGGGGGGCGGCGAAGCTCATCCGTGGATCCTCGGCGGCGGATCGGCCTATGGGCAACCGAATTGAGGCTGTGCCCCGCACGCGAACGGCGGGGCACAGAGGGAGGAGCAGGACAGGTCAGTCCTCTCTACGGCCCCGGTTGCCCGGCCGGGAGGCGACCCAGGCCCGGACGGTGTCCGCGTACCAGTAGGGCTTGCCGCTCTCCACATGGTCGGGCGGGGGCAGCAGACCGTGCTTGCGGTACGACCGCACGGTGTCCGGCTGCACCTTGATGTGCGCCGCGATCTCCTTGTACGACCAAAGCCTGCGGTCGGTCATGAGTGGCACCTCCCTGCGCGTACCGCGGCGGCGGCCGGGGGCGGCCGTCGGGGGAGCCGGGCACTGCGCTGGCGATCAACGAAGCCTGTGCCCCGTGAACGACACAGAGTGAGAGCCGGGAAGTGCCTGTGGACTGGGTGTGACGTAAGACCCGCGTACACGGGACATGTGTGACAGGAAGGGGGTATTTGTGACACGAGTGACGCAATTGGCAGGCGACCGACAGGAGGTGACCGACAGGAGGTGGCCGCCAGGAGGTGAAACCGGGGAGGCCCGCCGAGCCCCGAGCGCTCAGCGGGCCCACGCCACGGTCACCCCGTACTACGCCCCGCAGGACCTCAGGAACGCCCGCGTCCGCTGCGCGATCGGCAGCGGCTTGTCGGGCGGACACGGGTACATGTCCTGCTCGACGATCGCGAAGAGGTCGATGTCGAGCTGCTGCGCGGCGGCGAGGACGGGCTCGAGGGCCGGTATACCGGACGGCGGTTCGCACATCACACCGCGTGCCACGGCCGGCCCGAACGGCACCTCGTTCGCCCGCACATCGGCCAGGATCGCCGGATCCACCTGCTTGAGGTGCAGGTACCCGATGCGCTCCCCGTACGTCTCGATGAGCTTGACGCTGTCGCCGCCGCAGTACGCGTAGTGCCCGGTGTCCAGACACAGTGACACCAGCGAGGAATCGGTCGCGTCGAGGAAACGCGTGACGTTCTCCTCGCTGTCGATGTGCGTGTCCGCATGCGGGTGGACGACGATCCGCAGCCCGTACCGCTCGCGCACCTCGTGGGCGAGCCGCTCGGTCTGAGCGGTCAGATGGCGCCACTGCGTCGGCGTGAGCGTGCTGCTCTCCAGCACCTCGCCCGTCTTGTCGTCCCGCCAGAACGCGGGGATGACGACCAGGTGCTCGGCGCCCATCGCCTGCGTGAGCGCCGCGATGTCCGAGACGTGCGCCCAGGTGGACTCCCACACGTCAGGGCCGCGGTGCAGCCCGGTGAACACCGTGCCGGCCGAGACCGTGAGCCCGCGTCGCGCGGTCTCGTCCTTCAGGACGGCCGGATCGGTGGGGAGATAGCCGTACGGGCCCAGCTCGATCCACTCGTACCCGGACCCGGACACCTCGTCGAGGAACCGCTGCCAGGGGACCTGCTGCGGGTCGTCGGGGAACCAGACGCCCCAGGAGTCGGGAGCCGAACCGATCCGGATACGGGACAGTGAGGACAGAGGTGAGGACTGCGGCGACGGCCGCGGTGACAACGACGTCATGGGCGTCAGCTTCCGGCGGCGCGGAAGGGGTGTCAAGGCCTGGTCCGAATGTCTGGACAAAACATTGACAGGGCTCCACGGACCCGGCTAGACCTAGGTGCAGCCGAAGCGAAGGGAACTCGATGGCGTACGACCTGATCACCATGGGGCGGATCGGCGTGGACATCTACCCGTTGCAGACGGGGGTCCCGCTGACACAGGTGACGACCTTCGGGAAGTTCCTCGGCGGCTCGGCGACGAACGTCGCGGTGGCCGCGGCGCGGCTCGGGCGGCGTACGGCGGTGATCACACGTACGGGCGACGACCCCTTCGGCGTCTACCTCCACGAGGCCCTGCGCGACTTCGGCGTCGACGACCGCTGGGTCACACCGGTCCCCGGCCTGCCCACCCCGGTCACGTTCTGCGAGATCTTCCCGCCGGACGACTTCCCGCTGTACTTCTACCGGCAGCCCAAGGCCCCCGACCTGGAGATCGACGCCCACGAGCTCGACCTCGACGCCGTCCGCGAGGCCCGCATCTTCTGGATGACCGGCACCGGCCTGAGCGAGGAGCCCAGCCGCACGGCGACGCTCGCGGCGCTGGCCCACCGCGCCAAGTCCGGTACGACGGTCTTCGACCTCGACTGGCGACCCATGTTTTGGAAAGACACAGCCTGGAAGGCCCCGGCGGCCTCCGCGCGCCCCTTCTACGCCGAGGCCCTCCGCCACACCACCGTCGCCGTGGGCAACATCGACGAGGTCGAGATCGCCACCGGCGAGCGCGAACCGCACGCCGCCGCCCGCGCCCTGCTGGACGCAGGCGTCGAACTCGCCGTCGTCAAACAGGGCCCCAAGGGCGTCCTCGCCGTCCACCGCGACGGCACGACGGCCGAGGTCCCGCCCCTCCCCGTCACCGTCCTCAACGGCCTCGGCGCCGGCGACGCCTTCGGCGGCTCCCTCTGCCACGGCCTGCTCGCCGACTGGGACCTGGAGCGGATCATGCGGTACGCCAACGCGGCGGGCGCCATCGTCGCCTCCCGCCTGGAATGCTCCTCCGCGATGCCGACCCCACGTGAGGTCGAGGACGCGCTCACGGCGGGAGCGGTGCTGTGAGGGCGGGACGCGTAGGGGGCGCGAGGCGCGAAGGCGGCGACCCGGCGACGTACAGGCGGGTCGACGTCGCCGACCTCGTCCGCACCCGCACCCACCACCCCGAAGCCATCGCCGAGGCGGCCGCCCGCCGGCTCCGTCGGCCCCTCGTCAACGACGGCGGCCGGCTGATGATCGTCGCCGCGGACCACCCGGCCCGCGGCGCCCTCGCGGTCGGCGACCGCAAGTTCGCCATGGCGAACCGCGCCGACCTCCTGGAGCGGCTCTGCACCGCCCTCTCCCGCCCCGGAGTCGACGGCGTCCTCGCCACCGCCGACATTCTCGACGACCTGCTGCTGCTCGGCGCGCTCGACCACAAGGTCGTCCTCGGCTCGATGAACCGCGGCGGACTCGCAGGCGCCTCCTTCGAGTTGGACGACCGGTTCACCGGGCACCGCCCGCAGGACATCGAACGACTCGGCTTCGACGCGGGCAAACTGCTGCTGCGCATCGACTACGACGACCCGGGCTCGCTGCGCACCCTGGAGTCCACCGCCCGCGTCATCGACGAGATGGCGGAGCGCCAACTCCCGGTGTTCGTCGAGCCGTTCCTCTGCCGTCGCCGCGAAGACGGCACCCTCCGGAACGATCTCAGCGCCGAGGCGGTCACCAAGTCCATCGCCATCGCGAGCGGCCTCGGCGGCAGTTCGGCGTACACCTGGCTGAAGGTCCCCGTCACCGAGAACCCCGACGACATGGCCCGCGTCATGGAGACGTCCACGCTGCCCGCCGTACTCCTCGGCGGCGATGTCGGCGAGGACCAGGAGGGTGCGTACGAGAAGTGGCGCGGGGCGCTCCAACTCCCCACGGTCCAGGGCCTGGTGGTCGGCCGTTCGCTGCTCTACCCGGCGGACGGCGATGTGACCGCGGCCGTGGACACCGCCGTCGGACTGCTGTGAGGACCGGATGAGCGACCGGACGACCGACGGGACGGCCGACCGAATGACGAGCAACGGCCTGTACGTGCCGAAGGGGGCCACCGCCAACGCGCAGTACGTCCTCGACATCGACCCCAAACTGGCCGACTGGACCCACAGCAGCCTGCGCGTCGTGGAGTTGGGACCGGGCGGCACACACACCTTCACCACCGGCGACAGCGAATGGATCATTCTCCCGCTGAGCGGCGGCTGTACGGTGGACATAGAGGACGAACAGTTCCAAATCCTGGGCAGGGACAGCGTGTTCAGCGGAGTCACCGACTTCGCGTACGTGCCCCGCGACGCCCGGGCACAGATCGCCTCCGGCGTGGGAGGCCGCTTCGCCCTGGCAGGAGCGAAGTGCGAGCGCCAACTCCCCGCCCGCTACGGCCCCGCGCCGGAGGTACCCGTCGAAGACCGAGGCAGCGGCAACTACGCACGCCAGGTGCGCAATTTCGCCTCCGCCGACGCCTTCGAGTGCGACCAGCTCATCGCCGTCGAGGTCATCACCCCCGGCGGCAACTGGTCCTCGTATCCGCCCCACAAGCACGACGAGCACCGGCCCGGGGAGGAGAGCCGGCTCGAAGAGATCTACTACTTCGAGATCGACGGCCCGAACGGTTTCGGCTATCAGCGCGTATTCCCTTCACGCGTGGGCGGATCCGACGTCCTCGCAGAGGTCCGTACCGGCGATGCCGTCCTCGTCCCCGATGGATGGCACGGCCCGTCCATCGCGCAGCCCGGCCACACGATGTACTACCTGAATGTGATGGCCGGACCGGGCGAGAAGCGGGAGTGGCGGATCTGCTTCCACCCAGAGCACACCGAGGGGTACCAATGACGGATCCGATGGCAAAGGTGCCAATGGCGACGAGGGTGACGAACGGGTCGAAGGCGCCGGACGCGACGACCAGGCTGACGGTCGCCCAGGCGCTGGTGCGTTTCCTGGCAGCCCAGTACACCGAACGGGACGGCGAGCGGCAGCGGTTGATCGGCGCGACCTGGGGCATCTTCGGCCACGGCAATGTCGCCGGGCTCGGCCAGGCGCTCGTCGAGTACGCGGACGAGATGCCGTACCACCAGGGCCGTAACGAACAGTCCATGGTCCACGCGGCGGTCGGCTACGCCCGACAGTCCAACCGGCTCTCCACGCATGCCGTCACCACGTCCATCGGCCCCGGCGCCACGAACCTCGTCACCGGCGCCGCCCTCGCGACGATCAACCACCTCCCGGTCCTGCTCCTGCCCGGCGACATCTTCGCGACCCGCCCCGCCGATCCGGTCCTCCAGCAGCTCGAAGTCCCCTACGCGGGCGATGTGTCGGTCAACGACTGCCTGCGCCCGGTGTCGAGGTACTTCGACCGGATCACCCGCCCCGAGGCCCTGATCCCCGCCGCCCTCCAGGCGATGCGCGTGCTCACCGACCCCGTGGAGACGGGCGCGGTCACGCTCGCGCTGCCGCAGGACGTGCAGGCGGAGGCGTACGACTGGCCGGAGGAGTTCTTCGCGGAGCGGACCTGGACGGTGCGCCGCCCGGCCGCCGACCAGGGTGAACTGACCGCCGCCGTAAGGGCGATCCGCGAGGCCCGCCGCCCCCTGATCGTCGCGGGCGGCGGCGTCCACCACAGCCGCGCCGAGGAGGCGCTCGCCGAACTCGCCGCCGCCACCCGCATTCCCGTCGCCTCCACGCAGGCCGGCAAGGGGTCACTGCGCTTCGACCACCCGCAGGACGTCGGCGGAATCGGCCACACCGGCACGGCGACCGCGTGCGAACTCGCCCGCACCGCCGACCTGGTGATCGGCGTCGGCACCCGCTACACCGACTTCACCACCGCCTCAGGCACCCTCTTCTCCGCCAAGGGCGTCCACTTCCTGAACCTCAACATCGCGCCGTACGACGGCCACAAGCTCTCCGGCATCCCGCTGATCGCCGACGCGCGGGCGGGCCTGGAGGCCCTCACGGAGGCGCTGCTGCTGCACAAGCACCGCACCGAGCCGGCGTACGCCACCGAGTACAGCGACGACAAGGAGCGCTGGGAGTACCGCGTCGACGCGGCCTACGAGGCCGAGGACATCGACATCCGGCCCACCCAGCCGCAGGTCCTCGGCGTCCTCGACGAGCTGGTCACCGAGGACGACATCCTGATCAACGCGGCCGGTTCGCTCCCCGGCGACCTGCACAAACTCTGGCGTGCGCGGTCGCGGGACCAGTACCACGTCGAGTACGGCTACTCGTGCATGGGCTACGAGATCCCGGCTGCGATCGGAGTGCGGATGGCGGCCCCCGACCGTCCCGTCTGGGCGCTGGTCGGCGACGGCACGTACCTGATGATGCCCACCGAGATCGTCACCGCCGTGCAGGAGGGCATCGCGATCAAGGTCCTCATCCTGCAGAACCACGGGTACGCCTCCATCGGCGGCCTCTCGGAGTCGGTGGGCGGCGAGCGGTACGGCACCGCGTACCGCTTCCGGTCCGAGGACGGTACGTACACGGGGGCGAAGCTGCCGGTGGATCTCGCCGCCAACGCGGCCAGTCTGGGGATGCGCGTCCTACGCGCGAAGACCGTCCGTGACCTGCGCGCGGCCCTCACGGAAGCACGGGCCGCCGACACTCCTACATGTGTCTACGTGGAGACCGAAACGGCAGACACAGTGTCGGGCGCGCCTCCGGCCCAAGCCTGGTGGGATGTACCTGTGGCCGAGACCGCGACCCGATCGTCGGCGGTCAAGGCGCGTGAGGAGTACGACCGGCACGTCGCTGCCCGACGCCGCCATCTGTGAAGGAGTTTTTGGCCATGACGAAGACTGTCAACCACTGGATCGGTGGCAAGACCGTCGAGGGTGCGTCGGGTACGTACGGGCCGGTCACCGACCCGGCGACCGGCGCCGTGACCACGCAGGTCGCCTTCGCGACCGTCGAGGAGGTGGATGCGGCGGTGGCCGCGGCGAAGGATGCGTATGCGACGTGGGGTCTGTCCTCGCTGGCGAAGCGGACGACGGTTCTGTTCAAGTTCCGTGCGCTGCTGGATGCGAACCGGGATGCGATCGCGGAGCTGATCACCGCGGAGCACGGCAAGGTCCACTCGGACGCGCTCGGTGAGGTCGCGCGCGGTCTGGAGATCGTGGACCTGGCGTGTGGGATCACGGTGCAGCTGAAGGGTGAGCTGTCGACGGAGGTGGCCAGCCGGGTCGACGTGTCCTCGATCCGCCAGCCGCTGGGCGTCGTGGCCGGCATCACGCCGTTCAACTTCCCGGCGATGGTGCCGATGTGGATGTTCCCCCTCGCCATCGCGTGCGGCAACACGTTCGTGCTGAAGCCGTCGGAGAAGGACCCGTCGGCCGCGATGAAGATCGCCGAGTTGCTGGCGGAGGCCGGTCTGCCGGACGGTGTCTTCAACGTCGTGCACGGGGACAGGGTGGCCGTGGACCGCCTCCTTGAGCACCCGGACGTGAAGGCGGTCTCGTTCGTCGGCTCGACCCCGATCGCCCGCTACATCCACACCACCGCGGCCGCGAACCACAAGCGGGTGCAGGCGCTGGGCGGCGCGAAGAACCACATGCTGGTCCTCCCGGACGCCGACCTGGACGCGGCGGCGGACGCGGCCGTGTCGGCGGCGTACGGTTCGGCGGGTGAGCGCTGCATGGCGATCTCGGCGGTCGTGGCCGTCGGTGCGATCGGCGACGAGCTGGTGGAGAAGATCCGCGAGCGCGCCGAGAAGATCAAGATCGGTCCCGGGAACGACCCGGCGTCCGAGATGGGCCCGCTGATCACGGCCGTTCACCGCGACAAGGTCGCCTCGTATGTGACGGGCGCGGCGGCGGAGGGTGCGGAGGTCGTCCTGGACGGAACCGGCTACACGGTGGAGGGTTTCGAGGAGGGCCACTGGATCGGCCTGTCGCTCCTGGACAAGGTGCCCACGTCCGCGAAGGCCTACCAGGACGAGATCTTCGGCCCGGTGCTGTGTGTGCTGCGGGTGGAGACGTACGAGGAGGGCGTGGCCCTGATCAACGCTTCGCCGTTCGGCAACGGCACCGCGATCTTCACCCGGGACGGCGGCGCGGCCCGTCGCTTCCAGCTGGAGATCGAGGCGGGCATGGTC
This sequence comes from Streptomyces sp. NBC_00038, assembly GCF_026343635.1. Taxonomy (NCBI): domain Bacteria; kingdom Bacillati; phylum Actinomycetota; class Actinomycetes; order Kitasatosporales; family Streptomycetaceae; genus Streptomyces; species Streptomyces sp. NBC_00038. The sequence goes on along the minus strand of NZ_JAPELQ010000001.1, from coordinate 3,887,072 downwards.
GGTGTGAACGTGCCGATCCCGGTCCCGGTCGGCTATCACTCCTTCGGTGGCTGGAAGGACTCGCTCTTCGGCGACCACCACGTCTACGGCAACGACGGCACCCACTTCTACACCCGGGGCAAGGTCGTCACGACCCGCTGGCCGGACCCGGCCGACGCCCCCACCGGCGTCGACCTCGGGTTCCCGCGCAACCACTGAGACCCGCCGGCAGGGCTTGTGGGGCCGTCCGCATTGCGGACGGCCCCACTTTTTTCTTGGCTCGCACTGCGGTTCCCGTAGGAAGGCAAGAAGCCCCCGCGCTTGACCTGTTGTGCCCTGATGGGCATTCGAGACGCCTTCTGGGTGCGGATTCCGTAGGTGAACAGCCATTGACGCGCGGTTTCCGTCAAGGTTCCATCAACGCCGGGAGCGGACGAAGAGATGAACGACGCGAGCCGCCGGAGGCGATAACGCTCCCGCCCGAATCACCTGACGCACGACACGAGTCGATCGGAACCGCCGCATGACCGACACGCTCCGCCCTGTCGAGACCGCCGCCCCGGACACCGCCCCCACGGCGTCCGGCGGCCCTCAGAAGCTCAAGCGCTCCATCGGCATCGTCGGCGGCACCCTGCTGACGCTCTCCTGCGTGACACCGGCCTCCACGCTCTTCGTGGTCGTGCCCGACCTCTTCTCGTCCCTCGGCACGGCGACCGCGCTGACCATCGCGATCGGCTCGCTGCTCTGTATCGCCGTGGCGTTCTGCTACTCGGAGCTGGGCACCCTCATCCCCAGCGCGGGCGGCGAGTACGCCATGGTCTCGACGATGGCCGGACGGCTCGCGGGCTGGCTGGTCTTCGTCCTCTCCCTCCTGGTCGTCATGATCGTGCCGCCGGTGATCGCCATGGGCACGGCCGACTACCTGGCACCGATCGTGCACCTGAACCCGTCGATGGCGGGCGCCGGCGTGATGCTCCTCGCCACCCTCGCGGGCCTCCTCGACCTGCGGGCCAACGCCTGGATCACCGGCGTCTTCCTGGTCCTCGAAGTCATCGCGGCCGCCGTCGTGGCGGTCCTCGGCTTCTCGCACAGCGAGCGCGGCCTCTCCAGCCTCACCTCGATGGAGGTGGCCGGCTCCGGGGGCCACACGGATACCGTGACGGCCATGCTGGTCGTCTCCGGACTCGCGATCGCCCTCTTCATCACCCAGGGCTTCTCGACCGCGGTCTACCTCTCCGAGGAGCTGGAGAACCCGCGCCGCAACGTAGCCCGCACGGTCCTGGCCACCCTCGCCATCTCGACGGTGATCATCCTGGTCCCGGTCGTCGCGATCACCATGGGGGCCCCCGACCTCTCCGCCCTCACCGGCGGCGACATCAGCACCATGGTCACCGCCTGGTCGAACTCCGCCGTCGGCACCTTCGTCAGCCTCTGCGTGGCCCTCGCGATCATCAACGCCGGCATCGTCATGGTCATCCAGAACTCCCGCGTCCTGTTCGCCTCGGCCCGCGACAAGGCCTGGCCCGAGCCGGTCAACGGCCTCCTGTCCAAGCTCGGCCGCTTCGGCTCCCCGTGGGTCGCCACGCTCCTGGTGGGCGTCCCCGGCGCCGCTCTCTGCTTCGTCAACCTGGACACCCTGTACGGCGTCACCGGCGTCTCGGTGACCGGCATGTACCTGCTCGTCGCGGTCGCCGCGCTGTTCGCCCGGCGCGGCCGGCACACCCACACACCCGCCTGGCGCATGCCCCTGTGGCCCGCCGTGCCGGTGCTGCTGATCGCCGTCCTCGCCTACATCCTCAGCCGGCAGGAGACCGAGTACCTCCTGTGGACCGGCGGCATCGTGGCCGTCGCCACCCTGTACTGGGCCTTCTACCTGCGGCCGCGCCGTGAGACCCGCTGGCTGGTGTCGATCCCGGAGGACGCGCAGGCGTAACCGGCACACCCGCGCTACGGGGCCTCAGCCGAAGTCCCAGGTCACCACCGTGGCCGTCCCGTCGTCCTTGCCACCCGCGCTGCGGTACGTGGCAAGGGCGACGTCGTTTCCGGTGTCGACGCCCACCCACATCCCGTAACAGCCGCGCACGCGGGCCAGAGCGGCGAGGGTCCGGATCAGCGCCCGCCCGGTACCGCGCCGCTGGAACGGCTCGGCGACCGCCAGCTCGTAGAGGAACATCTCATTTCCCTTGTCGGGGTGGAGCGTCTCGACACCGCTGACGAACCCGACGGGGCCACCGTCCTCGTACGCGAGGAAGAGATGGTGGCCCTGCGCCGCCAGGAAGCGCTGGGCCCACTCGGGACGTACGGGCTGGTCGAAGAGGTGATCGGCGGCGGTCAGTTCCTCCACGGTGGTGGCGCGGCGAATTTCCATGGGCCGTTCGTACCACGGGCGCGGTATGCCGGGAGGGGACCGTACTCCCGTGGGAGGGGCGGGGGTTCAGACCAGTGGCGGCATCCGTTGTCCGTGGCGGGCCGTACCGTTGACGCATGGATCTTCGACTGCCCCGACTTCGGGGGCCCGCACTGCGGAGGCCGCGACGGTGGATCGCCGCCGCGGCCGCCGTCGTCGTGCTCGCCGGCGCCGGGACGTGGACGGCTGTCGCCTCCGACGACGCCCCGCCCGTACAGCGCGCCGACCGCGTCATGGACATGGGCGACGGGGTGGACATCGACACCTCGTACTTCACCGCGGGTGCCGGCTCGGACCGCCGCCCCGCCGTACTGCTCGCGCACGGCTTCGGCGGCAGCAAGGACGACGTGAAGGCGCAGGCGGAGCAGCTCGCGCGCGACGGATACGCGGTGCTGACCTGGTCGGCACGCGGTTTCGGCGAGTCCACCGGCAAGATCGGGCTGAACGACCCCGAGGGCGAGGTCGCCGACGTCTCCAAGCTGATCGACTGGCTGGCGAAGCGCCCGGAGGTCCAGCTCGACAAGAGCGGCGACCCGCGCGTGGGCGTCACCGGCGCCTCGTACGGCGGGGCGATCGCCCTGGAGGCAGCCGCGTACGACCAGCGGGTCGACGCGATCGCCCCGGCGATCACGTACTGGAACCTGTCGGACGCCCTCTTCCCGAACGGTGTCTTCAAGAAGCTCTGGGCCGGCATCTTCATCAACTCCGGCGGCGGCTGCGACAACTTCGAGGCGCAGCTGTGCGAGATGTACAACCGGGTCGCGGAGTCCGGAAAGCCGGACGCGGCGGCCACCAAGTTGCTCGAAGAGCGCAGCCCCTCCGCGGTCGGCGACCGCATCAAGGTGCCCACGCTCATCGTGCAGGGCCAGTCCGACTCCCTCTTCCCGCTCGGCCAGGCAGACGCGATGGCCAAGCAGATCCGGGCCAACGGCGCACCCGTGGACGTGGACTGGATCTCCGGCGGGCACGACGGCGGTGACATGGAGGCGGACCGCGTCCAGGCCCGGGTCGGCTCCTGGTTCGACCGGTACCTGAAGGACGAGGCGGGCGTCGACACCGGTCCCGCCTTCCGCGTCACCCGCACCGGAGGCATCGACTCCACCGACGGCGCCGCACAGCTCCGGGGCGCGAGCGGCGACACGTACCCCGGCCTGGAGAGCGGCGACCACGCCGTGACGCTGGCCGGACGCGAGCAGACCTTCGACAACCCGGCGGGTGCGAACCCGCCCGCCATCTCCGCCCTCCCCGGACTCGGTGGCGCGGGCGGCCTGTCGCAGCTTTCCTCGCTCGGGGTCGGGGTGTCGCTCGACTTCCGGGGCCAGTACGCGCGGTTCGAGTCCTCGGCGTTCGGCAGCGACCTGCGGATCACCGGATCGCCGAAGGTGACCGTGCACGTCGAGTCGAGCACCGACGAGGCCGTCCTCTTCGCGAAGGTGTACGACATCGGACCCGGCGGCGGGCAGCAGGTGCTGCCGTCGCAGCTGGTGACTCCGCTGCGGGTCGAGGGAGCGAAGGCGGGCAAGGACGTCACCATCACCCTTCCGGCCATCGACTACGAGGTGCAGGAGGGCCACCGGCTGAGCCTGGTCCTGGCCTCGACGGACCTCGGCTACGCGTCACCGGTGACCCCGGCGACGTACACCGTCTCCCTGAAGGGCGACCTGCAGGTCCCCACCGCACCCGCCGTGACGACGGCCGCCGCGCCGCTCCCCTCCTGGGTGTGGTGGCTGCCGCTCGCCGGAGCACTGCTCGCGCTGGCCCTGCTGCTGACCGGCCGCCGCCGCACCACCGCGGGCCCGCCCGATCCCGAGCTGGCCGAAGTCCCGCTCCAGATCACCGACTTGAGCAAGCGGTACGCGAAGTCGGCGGACCGGTACGCGGTCCGGGAACTGTCGTTCCGCGTGGAGAAGGGCCAGGTCCTGGGCCTCCTCGGGCCGAACGGCGCGGGCAAGACGACCACCTTGCGCATGCTGATGGGCCTGATCAAGCCGGACGGCGGCGACATCCGCGTCTTCGGCCACGAGATCCAGCCGGGCGCGCCGGTCCTCTCCCGAGTCGGCGCGTTCGTCGAGGGCGCGGGCTTCCTCCCGCACCTCTCGGGCCGCGACAACCTGGAGCTGTACTGGCAGGCCACGGGCCGGCCGGCCGAGGACTCCCACCTGGAGGAGGCCCTGGAGATCGCGGGCCTCGGCGACGCGCTGTCCCGCGCGGTCCGCACGTACTCCCAGGGCATGCGCCAGCGCCTCGCCATCGCCCAGGCCATGCTCGGCCTCCCGGACCTGCTGATCCTCGACGAACCCACCAACGGCCTCGACCCGCCACAGATCCGCGAGATGCGCGACGTGATGATCCGCTACGCCGCCGCCGGCCGCACGGTCATCGTCTCCAGCCACCTCCTGGCCGAGGTCGAGCAGACCTGCACCCACCTGGTGGTCATGGACCGCGGACGGCTCATACAGGCGGGCCCGGTGTCCGAGATCGTCGGCTCCGGTGACACCCTCCTGGTCGGCACGGGTTCGCCCGTGGACGAGCCGATCGTCGAGAAGGTCGGTGCGCTGCCCGGCGTGGCCTCGGCCGCCGTCGCCGAGGGCGGGCTGCTGGTCCGGCTCGACCCCGACGGAAGTGCACAGCGCCTGGTCGTGGAGCTCGTACGGCTCGAAGTACCCGTGGAATCGGTGGGCCCCCACCGCCGGCTCGAAGACGCCTTCCTCACCCTGATCGGGGGCAACGCATGAGCACCCTCGTCGAGCGGGCCGAGACGGCCGACGGATACCGCGCGCGGCGGACACTGCCGCTGCGGGTGGAGCTGCTCCGGCAGCTGAAGCGGCGCCGCACCCTCGTCATGGGGGCGATCCTCGCGGCGCTGCCCTTCGTGCTCGTCGCGGCGTTCGCGATCGGCGGCACGCCGGACGGGCGGGGCAACCAGATCACGCTGATGGACACGGCCACCGCGTCGGGCGCGAACTTCGCCGCGGTGAACCTCTTCGTCTCAGCCGGCTTCCTGCTGGTGATCCCCGTCGCGCTGTTCTGCGGGGACACGATCGCCTCCGAGGCGAGCTGGTCCTCGCTGAGATACCTGCTGGCGGCCCCCGTGCCCAGGGCCCGCCTGCTCTGGTCCAAGCTCACCGTCGCGCTGGGCCTCAGCCTCGCCGCGATGGTGCTGCTGCCGATCGTCGCGCTGGTGGTCGGCACCGCGGCCTACGGCTGGGGCCCGCTGGAGATCCCCACCGGCGGCGCGCTCTCCGCGGGCACCGCGGCACAGCGCCTGCTGGTCGTGGTGGCGTACATCTTCGTCTCCCAACTGGTCACCGCGGGGCTCGCGTTCTGGCTGTCGACCAAGACCGACGCACCCCTGGGCGCGGTCGGCGGAGCGGTCGGCCTGACGATCGTGGGGAACGTTCTGGACGCCGTCACGGCCCTCGGCGACTGGCGCGACTTCCTGCCCGCGCACTGGCAGTTCGCGTGGGCGGACGCCGTCCAGCCGCAAATGGAGTGGTCGGGCATGATCCAGGGCGCCGCGATTTCGGTAACGTACGCGCTCGTCCTGTTTGCCCTGGCCTTCCGGGGTTTCCGGCGCAAGGACATCGTGTCGTAGGTCTCCGGAGGATCACCTACCGGTCTCGACGGCCGCCCACCGTGGCCGCTTCGAGATCCATCCGCAACGCTCCGTAACGCACATCTCGGCCCCCTCGGACGTCACAGTCACAGACGTCGGCCCAAACACAGGCCGCTCACCGAGGGGGCACAGATGGGGAAGGACCACATACGCACGGCGGCGGTCACCACACGCGGCCGTCGACTCCGCGGCACTCTGCTCGCCCTGACAGCCGCGGGCGCCATGCTGCTCACCGGCTGCGGCGGGAGCGGCAGCAACTCGGACGGCTCGAACAAGTCCCGCAACGACGCTACCGGCCCACTGCCCGCCCCCGCCTACCCGTCGGGCTCCGCCCAGGGCGAGCAGGACGGCGAACAGAGCGGCGAACAACAGGACGACGAGGGCCGCGAGTTCGCCCCGTCCCCCGACTACCTCTCCACCTTCGCCCTGGACGTCGACACCGCCTCGTACGGCTACGCCAAGCGCACCCTCGCGGACGGCGCGATGCCCGACCCCTCGACGGTCCGCCCCGAGGAGTTCGTCAACAGCTTCCGCCAGGACTACGAACGTCCCGACGGCAACGGCTTCTCGGTCACCGTCGACGGCGCCCGCACCGAGGACGAGGACTGGTCCCTGCTCCGCGTCGGCCTCGCCACCCGCGCCGACGAGCAGGACGGTGAACGCCCGCCCGCCGCCCTCACGTTCGTCGTCGACATCTCCGGCTCGATGGCCGAACCGGGCCGCCTCGACCTCGCCAAGGACTCCCTCGGCGTGATGACGGACCGCCTCCGCGACGACGACTCGGTCGCCCTGGTCACCTTCAGCGACGAGGCCGAGACCGTCCTCCCCATGACCCGGCTCGGCGACGACCGAGGTCGCGTCCACTACGCGATCGACAGCCTGGAACCCCAGTCCTCCACCAACCTCGGCGCGGGCGTCGAGACCGGCTACGCCACGGCCACCGAAGGCCTGCGCGAAGGCGCCACCAACCGCGTCGTCCTCGTCTCCGACGCCCTCGCCAACACCGGCGACACCGACGCCGACACGATCCTGGAGCGCATCGACGACAACCGCCGCGAGCACGGCATCACGCTCTTCGGCGTCGGCGTCGGCAGCGACTACGGCGACGCCCTGATGGAGCGCCTCGCAGACAAGGGCGACGGCCACACGACGTACGTCTCGGACTTCGAGGAGGCCCGCAAGGTCTTCTGCGAGGAACTCCCGCAGAACATCGACCTCACTGCCCGCGACGCCAAGGCACAGGTCGCCTTCGACCCGGAGACGGTCGAGCAGTTCCGGCTCATCGGCTACGACAACCGCCAGGTCGCCGACGAGGACTTCCGCAACGACCAGGTCGACGGCGGCGAGATCGGCCCCGGCCACACGGTGACCGCCCTCTACGCGGTCCGCACCAAGCCCGGAGCCTCCGGCCACCTCGCCACCGCGAGCGTCCGCTGGCAGGACCCCGACACCCGTACCCCGCACGAGGAATCGGGCCAGGTGGAGGCCACGGCCCTCGAAGGCAGCCTGTGGAACTCCTCCGACCGCTTCCAAGTCACCGCAGTGGCGGCGTACTTCGCCGACGCCCTCCGCCAGGGGGACGACCGCTGGCCCCGGCTCCCGGGCAGCCTGCCGCTGACCGAACTCAAGTCCCGCGCCGACGAACTGGCGACCAGCACGGAGGACAAGGCGGTACGAGAGCTCGCCGACGCCATAGAGTCGGCCACCCGCGCGGAACGCTGACTCAGCCGGCGCCGGGCCGCCGCCCGGCGCCGTGCAGCAGCGTGTCGACTACGAGCGCCCCCAGGGCGTCGGGATCGGGGTCCGGCCGGTCGTCGCCGTGCAGGGCCTCGCCGATCAGCGCGTAGTAGACGCGGCGGACCCACTCCAGGTCCACGGCCGGGTCGAGCAGGCCCTCGTCCCTGGCCCGCGCCAGGAGTTCGAGGCAGCGCGCCCCCAACTGGTCCCAGCCCGCCGCGGCGGCGCCGCCCTCGTCGGCCGGCTGACCGAGGGCATAGCTCCAAGCCCCCTTGATCCGCAGCACGTTGGCGGTCACGCGATGCAGCGCGACCAGCGGCGGTGTGGTGTCCGGCCGCGCATCCTCGATGGCCTGTGTGAGCTGCCGTACGGCCGACTCGGCGAGCGCGTCGATCAGCGCCTGCCGGCTGGCGAAGCGCCGGTGGACCGTCGTCCTGGCCACCCCGGCCGCCTCGGCGATCTGCTCCATGGACGCGCCCGGATCGGCGGCGAGCACCCGCTCGGCCGCCTCCAGAATCGCGCGCACACTGCGCTCGGCATCGGCCCGCAGTGCTCGGCCCATGGGCTCCTCCACTCAGTCGGCTCCAGACCCCCAGTGGACGTAGATGGTACGCCTGAGTTGCGGTTCCCCAGTTATCTGCATCACTGCTGTTGCAGATATAAGAATAACCGCTACAGTGGTGTTCTAGTTAGTTACCGGCTCGCCTTCACTCGACCTTCTGAAGGGGAACAGTCATGGACACCACATCCGCATCCACATCCACCGCACGCACTGCTCTCATCACCGGCGCCTCCTCCGGACTGGGCGCCGAGTTCGCCACCCAGCTCGCCGCCCGCGGCCACGACGTGATCCTGCTGGCCCGCTCCCGCGACCGCCTCGAAGAACTGGCGGACCGCCTGCGCACGCGGTACGGCGTCCAGGCACACGTCCTGTCCCAGGATCTCGCCGAGCCCGACGCCGCCGACCGCGTGGCCGAGGCCCTCACCACCCGCGGCCTCGTCGTCGACCTGCTGGTCAACAACGCCGGCTTCGGCACCTGCGGCCGCTTCGAGGAGATCGACCCGCGCCGCGATCACGACGAGATCATGGTCAACGTCGTCGCCCTGGCCGACCTCACCCACGCCGTGCTCCCCGGCATGCTGGAGCGCGGCTCCGGAGCCGTCCTCAACGTCGGCTCCACGGCGGGCTACCAGCCGGGCCCGTACTTCGCGGTCTACAGCGCCACCAAGGTCTTCGTCCTCAACTTCTCGCTGGCCCTGCGCCAGGAGTACCGGGGACGCGGCATCAAGGTCACAGCCCTGTGCCCGGGCCCGGTCGAGACGGGCTTCTTCGACGCGATCGGCACCCGCAAGGCCGCGGTGACGGGCTCCTTCACCACCACGGAACCGGTCGTCCGCGCAGCCCTGCGAGCCCTCGACCGCGACCGCGCCTACGTCACCCCGGGGCTGGGCAACGCACTCGGCGCCCACCTGACCCCGCGCCGCCCGCGCACCCTGGTCGCGGCGATCGCCGAGCGCATCACACGCAAGGTGCTGGAGCCGGAACGGGAGACCTCCGAACCCGTGGCCGCGTGAACCGACCACGCACAACCCATTGAATTTCCGTTACGCCTCGGTAAGTTGACCCCCGTTCAGGAACCCTGCGACCGGGAGCCACGATGGGCGTACGCAAGGACTTGAAACGGGCGAAGAAGCGCACCGACCTCGCATCCCGCACCAAGGTCGAGCTCACCAGGGACGACACCGGCACGGTCCGCGAGGCCCGCACCGCCCGGCTGGCCCAGGACCCCACCACCGGCAGCACCGCCGACCTGCCCTTCACCAACGCGGCCGAGACCCCGGACGCCGTCGTCCTGCGCCGCCAGGAAAACGGCACCTGGCACCCGGTCACCGCAGCGGCCTTCGCCCGCGAAGTCACCGCCACGGCAAAGGGGTTGATCGCGGCGGGGCTCGAACCGGGCGGCCGGGTCGCGGTGATGTCCCGTACGCGCTACGAGTGGACGGTCCTCGACTTCGCGATCTGGGCGGCGGGTGGCCAGACCGTCCCCGTCTACGCGACCTCGTCCGCCGAGCAGGTGGAGTGGATCGTCAGGGACTCGGGCACACACTTCGTGATCGTCGAGACCCCCGAGAATGCGGAAACCGTGGCCACCGGCACGACCCGGCACCCCGAACTCCCGCGCGTCTGGCAGCTGGACGCGAACGCGATGTCCGAACTCGCCGCCCTCGGCCGGGACATCACCGACGAGGAGGTGGTCAAACGCCGCGCCGCCCTCACCCCCGACACCATCGCCACCGTCTGCTACACCTCCGGAACCACCGGCCGGCCCAAGGGCTGCGTCCTCACCCACGCCAACCTGCATGCCGAAGCCGCCAACACAGTCGAGTTGCTGCACCCCATCTTCAAGGAGGTCACCGGCCAGACCGCCTCGACCCTCCTCTTCCTCCCGCTCGCCCACATCATGGGCCGCACACTCCAGATCGCCTGCCTGATGGCCCGCATCGAGGTGGGCCACTGCCCGAGCATCAAGCCCGACGAACTCCGCCCTGCCCTACGGGAGTTCAGGCCGACGTTCCTGGTCGGCGTCCCGTACCTCTTCGAGAAGATCCACAACACCGGCCGCGCGACCGCCGAGAAGATCGGCCGCGGCGCCTCCTTCGACCGCGCCCACCGCATCGGCGTCCGCTTCGGCGAGGCCTACCTGAACAAGTTCCTGGAGACGGGCAAGGGGCCAGGACCGGGCCTGTACGCCGCCTGGGCGCTCTACGACCTGCTGGTCTACCGCCGTATCCGCAAGGAACTCGGCGGCCGCGCCCGCTACGCCATCAGCGGCGGCTCCCCGCTCGACCGCGACCTCAACCTCTTCTTCTACGCCGCCGGAATCATCGTCTACGAGGGCTACGGCCTCACCGAGACGACAGCCGCGGCGACGATCGTCCCGCCCTTGCGCCCCCGCCCCGGCACGGTGGGCCTCCCGGTCCCGGGCACCGCGATCCGCATCGCCGACGACGGCGAGGTCCTGATCAAGGGCGGCGTCGTCTTCGGCGCCTACTGGAACAACCCGGCGGCCACGGACGCGGTCCTGCGGGACGACTGGTTCGCCACCGGAGACCTCGGCGCCCTCGACGATGACGGCTACCTCACCATCACCGGCCGCAAGAAGGACATCCTCGTCACCTCCGGCGGCAAGAACGTCTCGCCCGCAGTCCTCGAGGACCGCCTGCGCAGCCGCCCGCCCGTCGGCCAGTGCATCGTCGTCGGCGACAACCGCCCGTACATCGCCGCCCTGATCACCCTGGACCCCGAGGCCGTCGCCCACTGGCTCGCCGTACGCCAACTGCCCGCCGACACCCCGCTGTCCGCGCTCACGGACGATCCCCGGATGCGCGCCGACGTCCAGAAAGCCGTCGACCACGCGAACGACGCGGTCTCGCGCGCCGAATCCATCCGCCGGTTCGCCCTGGTGACAGGCGAGTTCACCGAGGACAACGGACTGCTCACCCCGTCCCTGAAGGTCAAGCGCCACGCGGTGACAGCGGCGTACGCGGACGAGATCGAGGCGCTGTACGGGAGCTGAGCAGCTACGCCGGACATGAAAAAGAGCGGGCCGCCGATGCGCTCGGCGGCCCGCTCTCCCGGTGCTGAGATCAGTGGTTGCCGGTGCCGTTGCCGGACAGGACCGGGATGTTGCTCAGGATGTGCGACAGCGGCTCGTCGCCCTTGGCCTGGGTCGAGTTCTCGACACACTGCTGGTTCTGCGGGGCCGACAGGATCGGGATGTCCTGGAGCGCGACACCGCCGATGCCCGCGATGCCGCCGGCGTTGACCTTCGCGGGCAGGCCGATGCAGGGCTTGTTCAGGGAACCCTGGATGAGCGAGAGCTGCGGGCTCATGTCGCCCTCGGTCTTGGAGTTGCCGAACTCCTGGACCGCGCCGTTGCCGCTGGTGGACTGGGTGCCGTTGTCGTCACCGATCGCCAGGGCCTGGGGGGCGACCCCGGCCGAGATACCAGCGACGGAAGCGGCAATAGCGGCGGTTGCCCACAGCTTCTTCATGTTCATTCCCTTCAGAAAGCGGACTCCAGTGAGGAGCTGCGTGATGATCAACTGTGTAGCCCCTGCCGGGGTTGCGGGTTATGCCCCGTTTGGCCCAGCGTGTGTTTGAAGTTGTTACTCGGGGGCGCGCCTGTGCTGTCGCGAACACAAGCCAGCGGGCCGCCGATGTGCTCGGCGGCCCGCTGACGGGATGTCGGAAGAGAACTACTTGTTGCCGGTGCCGTTGCCGGACAGGACCGGGATGTTGTTCAGGATGTGCGACAGCGGCTCGTCGCCCTTGGCCTGGGTCGAGTTCTCGACACACTGCTGGTTCTGCGGGGCCGACAGGACGGGGATGTCCTGGAGCGCGACACCGCCGATGAGGGCGGCTCCACCGAGGTTGAGCTTCGCGGGCAGGCCGACACAGGGCTTGTTGAGCGAGCCCTGGATGAGCGCCATCTGCGGGCTCATCTTGCCGTACGTGGCCGAGTTGCCGTACGTCTGCACGGCACCGTTGCCGCTGGTGGACGTCGTGCCGTTGTCGTTCCCGATCGCCATCGCCGGCGTCGCGGCGGCAGCGGACGCACCGACGACGGAAGCGGCGACCGCCGCAGCAGCCATAACCTTCTTGATCACTAGCTAGTCCCTTCTGGAGAAACCCCGTCCACCGGAGCGCTCTGATCAACTGCCCCGGCCGCTCTTGGTTGCTCTGTTTCACTCCGATGGCCCACGTCGAAGAGTGATTCCGGCGTGTGCGCGCCAATTCGGAGTCTCATGGATTTCCGCGTTCCGAACGGGCCATTCGGGTGAATCACCGCAACCAATCCGGTCGCGCCGGGTTGAGTGCGAGAGCAGGAACACGTGTGTCTGCACAGGAAAGGAACGCGAAATGCTTCAGAAGGCAATGGCCGCGGTGGCGGTCACCGCTTCCGTGGTCGGTATCTCGGCGGCGGCCGCCCCTCAGGCGCTTGCCATCGGTGACGGCAACGGCACCAACTCCGTCAGTGGAAACGGTGCGGTCCAGGAGTTCGGCAACTCCAAGACCAAGGGCGACAAGAGCCCGCAGCTGAGCCTGGCCCAGGGCTCCCTGAACAAGCTCTGCCTCGGCGTGCCCGTCAAGGGCAACGTGGGCGGAGCCGCCCTCATCGGCGGCGTCGCGCTCCAGGACATCCCGATCCTGTCGGCCCCGCAGAACCAGCAGTGCGCCGAGAACTCGACCCAGGCCAAGGGCGACGAGCCGCTGTCGCACATCCTGAGCAACATCCCGGTCCTGGCCGGGAACGGCATCGGCAACCACTGACCGCTGCACTCGAAAGGCTCGGGCCGCCCGTCGCGTTGACGAATGGGCGGGCCGGGCTTTTCCGTGATTTCCTTCCGCTTTGTTGCAGGGCGGTTCCAGCTCTCAGGCAGGGCGATTCGAGTGAATTACCAAGTGGTTTACGTTGTGTAGTTTCTTCGGTCGGCTGTCCCTCGTTTACAGCTTGTAGGTCATGGTGCGAGCCTTTCATGCTGTGCTCGCTCGGCTTCGGCCGTCATAGAGGCATGACCGCAGAGAAGGGAAAGCACGTGAAGCTCAAGAAGAGCGCTGCTGTCGTCGCCGGCGCGATCATGGCCCTGGGACTCGCCTCCCCCGCCTTCGCGGACGCCGACGCCCATGGTGCGGCCATCGGCTCGCCGGGTGTCCTCTCGGGCAACGTGGTCCAGGTTCCCATCCACGTTCCCGTCAACGTGTGCGGCAACTCGATCAACGTCATCGCCCTGCTGAACCCGGCGTTCGGCAACACCTGCATCAACAACTGACGCAGACGGCACATCAGCCGCTTCGGCTGTGTCAAGGCCGGCCTTGGAACGCCTTTTCGGTTCCGAGGCCGGCTTTCCTCACTTCTCCAAGCAGGAAGGCAACGAGATTGCGACAGACCCTGAGTAGGGGAGTGGTCGTGGCCGCGGCCACGACGAGCATCCTGTCCCTGTACGGCGCCCCCGCCTTCGCCGACGCGAACGCGAACGGAACCGCCAAGGACTCACCGGGAGTCGGGTCGGGCAACAGCCTCCAGCTCCCGGTGAACGCACCGGTGAACGCCTGCGGCAACACCGTCAACGTGATCGCCGCGCTCAACCCGGCGTTCGGGAACTCCTGTGCCAACGGCGGGGATTCGCAGGGGTCGCACGGGGCGCACGGGGCGCCGCACGGCTCCTCCGGCCACGACGACTCATCCGGTTACGGCTCCGGCTCTGGCTCCGGCCACTCGGGCGGCGGCGGCCAAGGAGGCGGCTACGGCGGTGACCACGGCGGTGGTTCCGGCGGTGGCTCCGGTTCCTCGGCGTACGGCGAGACGCACGGTTCGCCCGGCGTCCTGTCGGGCAACAACGTCGCGGCGCCGGTGGACGTTCCGGTGAACGCGTGCGGCAACACGGCGGACGTGGTCGGTGTGGGCAACCCCGCGTTCGGCAACGACTGCGAGAACGGCCCCGGAGGCTACGGCGACACCCCGCCGACCAAGCCCCCGACGCACCCGCCGACGACGCCTCCCACAACGCCGCCGACCAAGCCGCCGTCGACACCTCCGACGACGACCCCGCCCACCAAGCCGGTGACGACGCCACCCACGACGACGCCGCCGACGACACCGTCCACTCCTCCCACGACCCCGCCCGTGGCTCCCCCCGGGCCCCCGCCCACCCTGCCGCACACCGGCAGTGAGGGACTGCTCGCGACCTCGGCCGCCAGCGCCGCCCTGCTCGCGGGCGGAACGGTCCTGTACCGACGAGGCCGAGCCGCGTCCCGTCGGTAGCACCCCGGGTGCCGGACGCCTCACGCGCCCGGCACCCGAGCCCGCGTCACCGCCGCGCCGGGGCCGGCGCCTCGCGCCGCTGCTGCCGTACCGGCACAGGCGTCGTGCGCAGCCGCCGCCGTACCCCCCGTACGAGCGTGCCCGCCGTGAACGTGGCGCCGTGCACGAATCGCATCGCGGGGCCGAAGCCGGACGCCGTGACCAGGCCCGCCATGAAGAGGCCGGGGACCGAGGACTCGAAGTCCCGGCCGACCTCGGGGGAGCCGTCGGCCACCGCCGCGAGGTCCCCGCGCAGTTCGTCGGAGAGCAAGCCGAGACGCTCGCGGGTCGCTTTGAACCCCGTGGCCGCGATGACGTGTTCGGTCTCCAGGGACGCCGGCTCGCCGCCGCGGCTCACCGTCTCCAGCCGTACACCGCCCTCCGACGCATGGGCCGCCGCGACCTCGTGGCCGAGGAGCAGCTCGACGGCCGGTTCGACGCGGTCGCGGACCCACCAGGCGCCCGCCGGGCCCAGTGCCGTGGCCGCGATCCGGGCGCGGGTGGTCTCCGGGAGGCGGTGGAAGAGGCCGGGGCGCTCGGCGTAGAACCAGTTGCGCCAGCCGCAGCCCAGGCCGCTGTGCGGGGTGCGGGCCGACTCCCACCACGGGCGCTCCCAGGCGGGCGGCACGTCGTTCCAGTTCAGCCGGCCGGCGCGGGCCAGGACCCGGACGCGGCTGCCCTGTTCGGCGAGGAGGGCGGCCGTCTCCAGCGCGGCCTGGCCGCCGCCGATCACCGTGACGTCCCGGCCGCGGAAACGGTCGAGGTCGCCGTGGTGACTGCTGTGCGAGACATACGCGGGACCGAGCTCGCGCAGGACGGCCGGTACCTCGATGAAGGGCAGCACGCCGACGGCGAGGGCGACCGTGCGGGCGTGCAGGATCTCGCCGTCGGCCAGGACCGCCTCGAAGCCGCCGGGGACGGCGCTGACCCGGACCACGGTGCGCTCGTCGACCTCGGGCACCGCGTTGCGGGCGAACCACAGGCCGTACGAGGCGAACATCTCGACCGGGATGGGCTCGCCGTGCCGGGCCCGGACGCCCTGACCGGCGCAGTACGTGTCGAGACGCCAGCGGCCCTCGGGGTCGGAGAGATTGGACGCCCACGGCTCCGACTTCAGGAACATTCCGGCGGGCATGTGGTCCCGCCAGGACGCCATGGGCCTGCCGAGGACGCGCAGGCTCAGCCCGGCCGCCGCGGCGTGGGAGGCGACGGACAGGCCGTACGGGCCGGCTCCCACCACCAGGAGGTCGTACATCAGCAGCTGCTCGCCTTCTCGTCGTCGGTCAGGGGATTCGGTGCGCCCGACTGCCGTACGACCCGCGGCTGAACCGCGACGGGCGCCGAACGCCGTACGCGGTCCAGCAAGCGCCGGACCACATGGCGGCACCACAGGGCCCACATCGTGAGCCCGGGCGCGAGGTCGTCCCGCGCGTGCCAGGCCAGTTCGCAGCCGCTCGCCTGCGGGCGCAGGGCGCTGAGCGGGGCGTAGTTCTCCACCACGAACGCGCGGCCCGGCAGCGGCGCCGGGTCCGGCAGCGGACGGTGGGTCAGGTCCAGGTGCAGGGCGCGTACGACGTCCAGGCCGGCCCCGTCGGCGAAGAGGCGGAACTGGGCGCCGGGGCGGGGGTTGAAGTCGAGCAGGTGGTAGCGGCCGTTCGCGCCGTCCCTGCGGAAGTCGAGGTCGAAGACGCCGCGGTAGCCCAGCGTTCCGACGAGCCGTTCGACGAGCGACTGGAGTTGTGGGTTGGGGGTCCAGCGGCCGACCGCGGTCAGTCCCGCGCCGCGTGGCCAGGCGCGCTGCTTGCGGCCGGGGCCGCCCCCGCACACGGCCCCGGACCGGTCGGCGTACCCGTGGAAGAACCAGTCGCGGTCGGGCCCCGGCGGCAGGAACGCCTGCAGCAGAAGCCGGCTGCCGGCTTCCTCGGCGCGCAGATACAGCGCCTGCGCCTCCTGCGCCGAGTGCACCACCACCGTGCTGCGCAGCCCCGTCCCGGTGGGCACCAGCCACGGGCGGCTCCACTTCGCCACCACCGGCAGGCCCAACTGCCAGACCGCCGCGGACGCCTGCGCCGGGCTGTCCGGGATGAGCGTCACCGGGTGCGGAATGCCCGCCCTCTCGCACAGGACGGCCAGTTCCGCCTTGTCGGCCACGAGTTCGGCGAGGGCGCCGGGCTGCTGCGGCAGCAGATAGGAGGGGTGGAGGTGCTCACGGCACCGGGCCACCGCGACGGCGCTCGCGTCATCCATCGGGATCAGTACGGCGGGACGGGATACTCGGGCGGCCACTCGGCGCAATGCGGCGACGATATCCGCGGCGGATGCGCCGGGCGGCGGCGGGGGGTGCATCTCACTGACAAAGCGCGACCTGCGGACGGGACTTCCCGTTGAATCGGCGACGACATGCACCTCCACGCCCGCTCTGCCGAGTGAGCGTACGGCTCCCAGCGTTCCGTGGTGAAAGGGGTTCCGGTCGATCCGCAGAAGGACGGCGGGGACACGGGTGTCGAGAAACGGCACGGAATTTCCTTCGGGTCGGTCACCCGTGCGGGTGATCGGCGCACTCAAAGGCCGGAGCCTCGGTTGGCGGAATGGGTATTCATATGACTGAGTGTCAGTAGACAGAAGGCAAATCGGAGTAAACGGAAGACGGAAAGCGCCGTCGGATCAGCAGAGTGGAGAGAGGTCAGGAATGGCCCCACAGCAGCAACGGCCCCGGAGCAGGCGGCTGGCGTGCGTCGCGGCCGGAATCGTCGCGTCGGTCGCCCTGGCGTCGGGTCCGGGATACGCCGTGGGCGCCGGGGCGGTGCGAGTCGCCGATCCTCCGGCGCCGACACCGACGACGGTGACCCCGCCGGCGACACCTGTGACACCCGCACCGCTCACACCACCGGCGACGCCCACGACGCCCGCGACCTCCACGGACACGACCACGCCCGCCGTACCCTCCGTGGAACCGAAGCCCGCCGAGAAGGCCCCCGCCGTCGGCGCCTACCTGGACTACGGTGCCCGCGGTGTCGCCCGGATCGCCCAGCTCAGCCAGTGGCTGGGCGGCACCGAACTCCGCGTCGGGCACACGTATCTGCCCGGCGACCGCTGGAGCAACATCGAGGGCGCCCACGGATTCCTCGACGTCTGGGCGGACTGGCGGCTCGAACAGGACGACCGGATGCTCGTCCTCAACGTGCCGATGATGGAGCGCAACGAGGAGGGGGTCTCCGACGCCGAGGTCCGGCTGCTGCTGCGCCAGGCCGCCGCCGGAATGTTCGACAAGCACTTCCGTGCGCTCGCCGAACGCCTTGTCGAGCTGAAGGTGCCGGACACCGTCATTGTGCTCGGCTGGGAAATGAACGGCATTACCTACACCCATCGCTGCGGTCCCGACCCGGAGGCCTGGAAGAAGTACTGGAACAGAATCGTCACCACCATGCGGGCGGTGCCGGGACAGAAATTCCGGTTCGACTTCACCCCGAACCGCGGCCGGGACGCCATCCCCTGGACGCAGTGCTATCCGGGGGACGACACGGTCGACATCATCGGTATGGATTCGTACGACCAGCCATCCGGGCTGTCATTCGACGAGCAGGTGAAAGAGCCCTACGGCCTTCAGGCGCACGTGGACTTCGCCAAATCCCATGGCAAGCCCATTTCCTATCCTGAATGGGGACTCTTCCGCAACGGCGACAATGCGACGTACATGAAGCGCATGCTCGCCTGGATGACAGAGCACAAGCCGCTGTACAACACGGTCACCGACTACTGCCCGCACGGTGTCTGGCAGTGTTCGGACAACCCGAAGGCGTCCGAGATCTACCGCGCGGCGCTCTCCGGCCAGACCGTTCCCACGCCCGTTCCGACACCCGAACCGACGCCTCCGTCCAAGCCGGTACCCCCGCCCAACTGCTCGCCGCTGGACCTGGGCGACTGGGTCGAGTACTGGATCGGCGGGAAGCTCTGCCTCCGCTTCGACTGGTGGTCGCGCAGCCGGTGACCCGGGGATGAGAACGGTGGCGGCGGGTCGTTCACGGGCTGCCGCCACCGCGCTCCCTCCACCGTCTCAGCAGCTCCTTGCCCCGGCTGCGCGCGGCGACGTCGCAGACGACCGCCGACATCAACGGAGCCGTACGCCGCCGGGCCAGGAGCAGGCGCTGGTTGACGACGGGCTCCGGGCGCCAGTGGCGCTTGTAGGGTTCGTCGCCGCGCAGCAGGCTCAGCGCCGCGCGTTCGCCCGCCTCGGTGTGCTGGGCGCAGGCGTTGAGCAGTATCACCGCGACATCCGCCTTCCGCTCCCGCAGCTGCGGATGGGCGCCGTACAGATAACCGCCCGCGAGGCGCCGCGACAGCAGCGTGAGATCCACGGCCATCACGGTGTCGTCGAGCCGGAACTCCGTGACCACGGCGTCCCCGGAGCGCACCATCGGGCCCACCGACCGGACCAGATGCTCGGCGAACCGCTCCTGGAGATGCTCCGACGTCACCTTCCGCCCCTGCCACTGCAGTCGATGCAGTTCGAGCAGCCGCCGCAGCGCCGCGTCCACCTCGTCATGGTGTACGACGCGCTGCTGGACCCCGAGCGCGGTCAGCTTGCGCAGCTTGGCCCGTACCCGCTGGGCCTTCGACGACGGGAGCCGGCCCACCAGTTCGTCCATCGACGTGGCGGGCAGCTCCAGACAGAGCGAGTCGCGCACCCGGCTGCGCGGCCCGCGCCAGCGTTCGAAGATCCGCTCCACCGCACCGCCGGGCCGCACCTCACGGAAGTCGATCAGCGCGGTACGGGCCGCCGCCGACAGCCCCTCGGTGAGGGTGGCGGCCGCCCGGTCGGCGTGCTCGTCGTCGATGAGGACGTCTCCGTAGTCGGAGATCGCCCCGCCGAGCGGTACCAGCGCGGGCAGCGGACGGTGTACGCGCATCAGCGGGGCCACCGCCCGGAGTTCGCCGCCGTCGTCACGCACGAGCACCAGACGCAGCCGGCCGGGAGTGCCGTACGAGAGCCACCAGGAGTGCAGCCAGGCGTGGCTCTGGAACGGGGTGGCCGCGGCGCAACTCCGGTACAGGCGCCCCCAGGCCGGCCCGAGTTCGGCGAACTCGCGCTCGTCGGTGACGAGTTCGGCCACCAGGGTGCCCGCCGGAGCGGTCTGCAGCGTGCCGCTCACATCTGCCCGCGCACATCGGCGGCCGTGGCGGGGCTCGGCACGGAGGCCGGCCGGGCGGTGTCCGCGGTGCGCCGGGGGCGGACGAGGAGCACCAGGCCGCCGAGCAGGCCGCCCGCGCTGGCGCCCACCAGACCGGTCACCGTCGGCGAGGCCGAGGACGCCTCGGTGGGCTTCGTGGCACGGGCGAACTGCTGGAGTTCGACATTCGTGTCGGCCTTGGCGTCGTTCGCGTGCCGGGTCAGCGCGCGCGAGACCGCGTTGGCCATGTCGGCGGCGAGGTCGGGGCGCGAGGAGGTGGCCGAGACGGAGACCATCGGGGCGTCGGGCGAGGTCGCGGTCGACACGCTCTGCTGGAGCGTCTTCACCGGCACACCGGCCCACACCTGCGCGTCCCCGAGCACCGCGAGCTGGGTGGCGACCCGGCCGTACGCCTGCGCGAAGCCGAGGGCGGCCGCCGGATCCGACTGCTCGGTCGGCACGGCGACGAGGTAACTCGTCGCCGTGTACGCCGGTGGCTTCACGACGCCGTACGCGCCGCCGATCAGCCCGCCGAGCACGGCGCCGACGGCGAGCAGGGACCACGGCGGCAGGACCTTGGCACGGGCGAGGGCCGCCCCCGCCGAGCCGTTCGGGCGGTGGCCTCTGGTGGGGTTTTCGGTCATGAGGAACTCACTCCCAGTCAGGTGCGGGACAGAGCGGCCGCGTACACGTCCATGAGCTGTGCGGCGCTGCGGGTGATGCAGTAGTGGTGTGCGGCGTCCGGTACCGAGCGGGGCGCGGGGCCCTCCTCGCGGACCTTCTTCAGGGCGCGGGCGAACGAGTCCGAGCCGCCCTGGACCCGGCGGGTGCCGAGGGCGGCTTCCGGCGGCAGGTCCTCGACGGCCGGGCAGGAGACGTACAGCACGGGCAGTCCGGCCGCCATCGCCTCGACGACGGCCAACCCGAACGCCTCCTCGGCGCAGGGCGAGGCGAGGACGTCCATGGCCGCTATCAGCGACGGCAGATCGGCCCCGGGAGAGCCGCCGGTGGGGCGCTCGCCGGTGAACAGCACCCGGTCCGCGACCCCGGCCTGCTGCGCGGCCCGCCGCAGCACGCTCTCCTCCGCGCCGCCGCCGACGAGCAACAGCCAGTAGTCGCCGGGCAGTTCGGCCAGGGCGCGGACCAGTACGTCGAACCGCTTGCCCGCGGTGAGCCTGCCGACGCCGCCGACGACGTACGCGCCGTCAGGCAGCCCGAGCCGGCGGCGGGTGCGCTCGCGCAGCACCGGGTCGAAGCGGAAGCGGGCCAGGTCGATGCCGTTCGGCACGACCTCGATGCGGGGTCCGGGCACACCCCAGCGGCGCAGCCGGTCGGCGACGGTCGGCGAGACGGCGACGGTGGACCGGCCGAGCCGCTCGCTGGCCAGGTACAGCGCGCGGACGCCCGTGCTCAGCCTGCGCCCCTCCATCTGCGAGTCGCCGAGGGAGTGCTCGGTGGCCACCACGGCCCTGACTCCCGCCAGGCGTGCGGCGATCCGGCCGTACACGCAGGCCCGGTAGAGGTGGGTGTGCACGAGGTCGTACCGGCCCGCGCGGATCAGCTTCACCAGGCGGGGGAGCGCGGCGAGGTCGCGGTTGCCGCCCATGCCGAGGTGGGTGACGCGTACGCCGTCGTCGGTGAGCCCGTCGGCGACCGAGCCCGGGTTGGTGAGGGTGACGACATCACAGTCGACGGGCAAGTGGCGCAGCAGCAGCCTGAGTTGCTGCTCCGCGCCGCCCACTCCGAGGCCCGTGATGATGTGCAGGGCCTTCATCAGACCCCCTCGGCCGGGCGCCGGCGCAGGCGATGCAGCTTGAGCTTCAGCAGCAGGCGTACGGCGGTGTCGTTGTCGCCGATGTGGACGCGGGGCAGGGCGTGCGGGCCGGTCAGCGGGCCGGGGTCGATGGCGCAGGCGTACGTGTATCCGGCGTCCCGTACGGCGTCCACGACCCGCTGGTCGATCGTCCCGTACGGATAGCAGAAACCGGCGATGTGAGCACCGATCAACTCCGAGAGCACCGCTCTGCTTTCGGTGACCTCGGCGTACACGAGGGCGTCGTCGGCCTTGGTCAGGTCTACGTGGGTGAGCCCGTGCGAGCCGATCTCGATGCCCACGGAGGCGGCCGCGAGCCGGATGCCCTGCTTGCTCAGCAGCGGCTTGCGGGGGCCGAGCGGGTCCCAGGCGTTGTCGCCGCTCAGTCGGCCGGGCAGGACGAAGAGGGTGGCGCCGCAGTCGTGGCGCTGCAGGAGGGGCAGAGCGGTCTCGACGAAGTCGGCGTACCCGTCGTCGAAGGTGAGGCCGACGAGGTCGCGGCCCTTGCCCCGGGCGCGGGCCGCGAGCAGGTCGCTCATGCTCACACCGCGCAGGCCTCGCCGCCGCAGCCAGGTCAGCTGCTGGTCGAGGCGGTCCGGTGAGACCGTGATCCGGTACGGGTCGTCGGTGGGGTCGCCCACCGAGTGGTACATCGCCACCCACGGGGGCGTCGTGTCGAGGCGTCCGGTGGCGGATGCGGTGTCAGCGGAAACGGACATGCGGGAGCCTTTGTGTGAGCGAACGGAGGGCGGGTGCGAAGCCCTGGACCCCCAGGGCCCAGGCGAGCAGGGCGAAGACGACGGTCACGGCTGTGCCGCCGGCGAGGAGAGCGAGCAAGGGGGAGTCCACGCGGCTCGCGCAGAGCCCGCCCGCCACGGCGGCGACCAGCGCGGCGCGCACCGGCTTGCTGAGCTCGGCCAGCACCTGGCGGGTGCGGATCGGCACGCTGCGCGGGCCCATGCCGTACAGCAGGAGCGCGGCGCTGATGGTGATGCCGAGGGCGTTGGCGGCGGCGATCCCGAGCACGCCCCAGGAGCCGACGGTCAGCGCGCCGATCCAGGAGGTCGCGATGATCCCCGCGGTCATCGCGAACAGCGGGTACCAGGTGGGCCGTCCGCCCGAGAAGTACGAGCGGACGAGCGCGCCGACCAGGGTGTGGCCGAGCAGTCCGAGGGCGTACACGCGCATGACGGACGCGGTGGCCGCCGTGTCGTGCGCGGTGAACGCGCCTCGCTGGAACAGCAGTTGGATCATCTGGGGCGCGCACGCGACGACCACCGCCGTGCCCAGGAGCACCGTGCAGGAGACCAGCGCGAGATCGCGCTCCACGCGGGTGCGGGCGCGCTCGGTGTCGCCCTCGGCGATCGCCTGCGCCACCACCGGGAAGGTGACGGTGCACAGCATCAGCGAGAGCACCATCGGCATCTGGGCCACTTTCTGGGCGTAGTTCAGATGCGAGATGGCGCCGGAGGGCAGCGAGGAGGCCAGGAAGCGTTCGATGAGGACCTGGGACTGGCGGCACAGGGCGAAGAGCAGCACCGTGGTGACGAGGCTCAGGTCCATCGGACGCGCCTCCTCGACGCCGCTCGCGTCCTCCGTCACCTTCTTCCGCCTGAGCTGCCGCCACACCGAGGGCGCCTGGGCCGCCACCATCAGCCCGCTGCCCAGCGCGACACCGAGGGCCGCCGAGCGCACCCCCCAGTGGCCGCCGAGCACGAACATCGCCGTGATGATCCCGGTGTTGTACGCCACGTAGATGACGGCGGGCGCGACGAACCGCCGGTGCGCCCGCAGCACCGCACTGCAGTACCCGGCGAACCCGAAGCCAAGCACGCAGGTCGCGGTCAACCGGGTGCAGTCCACGGCGAGTTGGGGATCGGGCAGGCCGGGTGCGAGGCCCTCGACCAGGTAGGGCGCCCCGACGATCAGCAGCGCGCAGGCGGCCACGAAGGCCAGCGACAGCCGGGGCAGGGTACTGGCGACCAGCGCACGGACCGGATCGCCCGGGGCCCCCTGCGCCCGGCGGGCGACGGCCATGCTGAACGCCGGGATGAGGATGAAGGCCAGCCCGTCCTCGATCAGCAGGGTCGAGGCGAACTCCGGCACCGTCCACGCCACCAGAAAGGCGTCCGTCTCCGACCCGGCCCCGAAAAGATGCGCCAACGCCTGGTCCCGGCCGAGGCCAAGGAGCGCTCCGGCGATGGAGAGGGCGACGGTGACGAGGGCCGCCTTGGCGAGGAAGCGGCTGGAGGGCGGGTCGTCGGGGTTCGGTGGTGCGGGGGGCGCGGTGCGGGCGGCGGGGAGGGGGACGGAGCCCGCGGGGGCGCGGCCGCCGACAGCTCCGGGAGCACAGTCGCGGCTGCCGCCACCGCCGGTACGTGCGACCGCGCCGCCGGCTGGACCTTCGCCCGCGAGTCGGTTCGTACCGCCGACCATGCTGCCGCCCGTGCCACTGACTGTGTGTCCGGCCGTTCTGCCTTGGGCCTCACCACCGGCCGGTCCTCCGACCGTCTGCCCGGCCGCACCGCCGACCGCGGCTTCGGCGCCCGCGCCTGCCGTGGCTCCGACCACGCTGCCGTCCGTACCGCTGACCGTGTGTCCGGCCGTACTGCCTCGGGCCTCGCCGCCGACCGGTCCTCCGACCAGGCCGCTGCCCGTGCCACTGACCGTCTGCCCGGGCGCACCGCCGACCCCGACTCCGGCCCCGCCACCAACCGTCCGTCCCGCGGCCGGGCTTCCGGCCAATCCGCTGCCCGTACCGCTGACCGTACGTGCGGCGGTAAGTCCGACCGTGCCACCGCTGCCGACCGTGCCACCGCCCGCCCCTCCGGCCACGTCGCCGACCTCACCCCCGGCCACGCCACCCGCCCCACCCTCGGCCTCGGCCCGAGGCGGCGTCACCGTCATCGCGCCGAGGCCTCCTCCAGTGATGCGGGTGCTGTCACCGGGTCCGGCACCGACTCCGGTGCGGAGGAAGCCGGATCCATCAGCGCCCACCACCCCACGAGTCCGAAGCAGACAGCGGTGAGTACCGTCGAAGGCCCGCCGATGTCCGCGTACATGAAGTCGATCAACTGCCAGCTGAGCAGCCCGCACGCGACGAGTGCGCAGTCGAGGCCCGACGGAGTCCGCCGCACCCGTACGAGCCCCCGGAGCGCGCACACCAGGAGTGCCAGCCAGCTGCCCGCGAGGGCGAGCAGGCCGATCAGACCCTGTTCGCTGAGGATGAGCAGATACATGTTGTGCGGGGAGAGCAGCGGCTGCTTGCGGAAGGCGGCGCCCGCGCCTCCGGTGTCGCTGCCCGAGGAGAGGGCGAGGGAGGCGTGGCCGTCGCGGTGGTCGGGGAAGCCCTTCAACCCGACGCCGGTCAGGGGGTGTTCGCGCCACATCCCGACGGCCGCCGCCCACATCGTGTAGCGGTCGGTCACCGACTGGTCCGGCGCGTCAGCGACTTGGGTGATGCTGCTGATCCGTTCCTGGAGCATTGCGGTGCCGACGCCGAACCCGCCCACGAGGATCACCACCGCGGCGGCCACCGCCGCGCCCACCTTCACCGCCCGCCGCAGCCCCGCCAGCACCAACTGCGCACCACACGCCGCCGCCGTGGCGATCCACGCGCCCCGGCTGAACGACAGCGCCAGCGGCAGCAGCAGGACCAGCGAGCACACGACGGCGGCCGTCCGCTGCCGGGCGGCACCCGACCCGAGCGCAAGACCCACCGCACACACAAGGCCGAACGCCACCACGGTCGCCATCCCCATGATGTCCGTCGGCCCGAACGTCCCCACCGCCCGGATGTCCTCGCCCTGGTAGGTGGCACCGGTCCCGGTGACGTACTGATGCACCCCGATCGCCCCCTGCCACAGCGCGAGCCCGACGAACGACCAGGCCAGCACCCGGAAGTCGCGCCGGTCCCGCACAAGGAGCAGCACCGCCGCCGGGACCAGCACGAAGACCTGGAGATAGCGGGCGAGGCCGCTGATCCCGGCCCCCGCGCTCGCCGCCCCGGCCGCCGCGACGGCGATGCCGACCACGGGGAGCCCGATGACCAGGGCGGCGGTACGGGACAGGGGGCGCCGCCGGCCTCGTACGAGACGCACCGCGCAGCACAGCACGACGAGCCCGGAGACGGCGTCGGCCACGGTCGCGCCGCCCTCACCGCCGGGCGCGACGGGCAGCCCGAGCAGGGCGATCACGGCGACCACGGGCAGGACGGGCAGCGCGCGCCCGAGGGCGGACGTCAGGGTGCCCAGGGGGGAGAGGGGCAGGGCTTGACTCACCGGGTCAGCTCCCCGTCGGGCGTACGAGCGCGGCGGCCGTGCGCAGCAGGATGCAGATGTCCTGCCACAGCGACCAGTTGTCGATGTAGGCGTTGTCGAACCGGCAGCGGTCCTCGATCGAGGTGTCGCCGCGCAGCCCGTGGATCTGGGCCAGTCCCGTGATGCCGGTCCGCATGCGGTGGCGGGCCGCGTAGCCGGGGTACGTCTGGCTGAACTTGCCGACGAAGTACGGGCGTTCGGGGCGCGGCCCGACCAGGCTCATGTCACCCCAGAAGACGTTCCACAGCTGGAGCAGCTCGTCCAGCGAGCTCCGCCGCAGGAAGTGGCAGAACCGGCTCATCTCCCGCTCGTTCGCCACACTCCAGCGGGTCGCGGCCTCGTGCGCGTCGACCGGGCGGTGGGTGCGGAACTTCAGCAGCGTGAAGGGGCGCCCGTCCTTGCCGATGCGCTCCTGCCGGAACACCACGCCGGGCCCGTCGCTGAGCCGCAGCACGACCGCGCACATCAGCAGCAGCGGGCTGACCAGCAGCAGCAGCGTTCCGGAGACGGCGACATCGAGGAGCCGCTTGCCGATGCTGCCATGGCGTCTCGGGGTGGACAGCTCCTGGCAGGCGAACCCCGCGAGCTGCCCGCGCTGCCCGCTGTCGTACGACGGCGAGTCCGCGTCGACCTCCCAGACCGCGCAGCCCGCCTCGGCCAACGCCCGCAGCAGCGGCCCGCGTTCACCGCCGGACTTCACTACCAGCACGGCCCGCACACTGTTCTGGATGAGGGCCCGCTGCACTTCCTCGCCCGTGGTGAGGACCGGCAGCCCGTCACCCCCGGCCGGCTGGTCGGCGACGACGCCCACCGGCCGTACTCCGCACGCCGGATGACGAAGGAAGGCCGCGGCGACACGCTGCGCCGTCACGGCGGGGCCGATCACCAGGGCGGCGCTGGGGCGCAGCACGAGGGCCCGGCGCCGCCGCCAGTGCAGGGTGCCCCGGCCCGCGCAGCTCGCCGCCGACTGGAGGACGCAGCCCACGGCCAGGGTCCGGGCGGACAGCGCGCCGGCCGGGGAGAGCGCGGCGAGCAGGGCCGCCGGTACGCACCAGGTCACCGCGATCCGCGCGCAGACCGCGGGCAGTTCGTCCAGTACGGCGGGCACCGGCTCGGCGCGGTACAGCGACGCGTGCGCGTTCAGCCAGACCACGCCGAGCACCAGTGCGACGACGAGGAGCGGCTGCCGCTGGGTCTGTGTGAGCGCAAGGCCGGCCAGCAGCGCCGCACCGCCGTCCACGGCGAGCAGCGGCAGCCGCGAGGACCGCCGGACGGAGGGCCGCTGTCCGGCCGGCAGTCTGAAGCCGTCGGCGGCCCCACGTGGAGGGATGACCGAGACGGGCGAGGATCCGTACTCCCGGGGCTGTCCGCCGGGGGAGGGAACGGTGCTTTCCGCAGTCACGAGTGGATGGACTCCCTGCACTCGGTGTGTTCCCCGTTCACGGCCTGCCCGCCGAGCCCCGGAGTGAGCAGCTCGCGGTAGACGTCCGCGACCGCGTCGGCCGTGCGGCGCACGTCGTGCGTGGTCAGTACGTGGCGGCGGCCCTGGTGGCCGAGGGACTCGCGCAGCAGCGGATCGGACAGCAGTTCGGAGATCGCGTGGGCGAGTGGGCCGGCCGCCTGCGACGGCACCAGGCAGCGTGATCGGAGCGCGGGCGGCAGGCTCTCGCGGGCGCCGTCCACATCCGTCAGCACGACCGGACGTCCACAGGCCATGGCCTCCAGGGGAGCCAGCGCCATGCCCTCCCAACGGGACGGCAGCACCACCAGATCTGCGGCCTGGTACCAGGGCACGGCGTCGTCGGCGGCACCGGCGAACAACACCCCGGCGGGCGCCCCGGCGCGCAGCCGCTCCGTGTCCGGCCCGTCCCCGACCAGCACGAGCCGGGCCGCCGGCACCCGCCGGACCACCTCGCGCCAGGCCTCAAGGAGGACGTCCTGCCCCTTCTGCCTGCACAACCGCCCCACGCAGACCACCAGGGGGCTCACCGGCCCGACCCCCGCTTCGGCGAGCAGCGGGATCCCGGCCCGTACGGTGTCCACGGCCGCGGGGTGGAAGCGCGCCGGATCGACCCCGTTGGGGATCACCCGCCAGGGGGCGTGCACTCCGGCGCGTACGCCGGTAGTGCGCTCAGCTTCGCTGACACACACCACCCGGGAAGCCCAACGCGCCCCCCACCGCTCCCACTTCAGTACGAGCCCAGCGGTGACCCCGCCGACGGCCTCGAACGACCAGGCGTGCGGCTGGAAAACGGTCGGCACCCGCCCGCGTACGGCGAGCCGGGCGGCGAGCCCTGCCTTGGCGCTGTGCGCGTGCACCACATCGGGCCGCACGTCCGCGATCACCCGCCCGAGCCGCCGCACCTCCTGAGGCAGCGAAGGCCCCGGCGCACGCGTCGCCTGCCAGTCGCGTACGTCACCGCCGAGAGCCCGGAGCGTCCCTGCGAGGCCGCTGCCGTCCGGGCAGGCGACGGTGACGTGCGTTCCGGTGGAGAGCTGCGCCCGCACCAGGTCCGTCACCACCCGGGCGACTCCGCCGTCGACCGGCTGGGTGATGTGAAGGACCCGCGGCGGAGGGTCGGTTGACAGTTGCATGCGCGGTTCCTCGCTCAAGGGTGGCGCGCGGTCGCGCGCGTCACTGCTTCGCGTCGACGGCGGTGAACAGTGCCCCGACCCACGCCGCGTCCCGCTGCGAAACGAGCCGGAAGGTCAACTGGTCACCCCCGCGCCGGATCCCCTTACCAAGTTCGAGGACGTCCGAGTCGTAGCCGAGCGTGTTCGGGTACGCGGGCACCCGCTTCATCGCGGCCGACGCCGGCTCGCTGATTGTCGAATTCAGCACGTCGTCACGGGGGTTCGCCCCGTCGCCCAGCGCCGTCGGCCCACCGCGCCCGGTCGACACGGTCAGCGAGTCGCCCCGGTTCCCGCGGTCGCCGTTGTACGCGACGAGCCCCGCACGCCCGCCGGCCCCCTCGGGGAACCGCAGCCCGCGCAGCCGGATCACCTGGTCCTCGCGCGGGCCGAGCGAGTCGAAGCCGTCCCACATCGCCAGATGCCGCAGCGGCTCCGACTCCTTCTCGTACGCCACCATCAGCGTCCAGCCGCCCCAGGCACCGGCGGCGGAACGGCCCATCGCCACATTGACCTGCGCCACCGTGTACAGCCCCGAACCACTCGCCCGCACCAGCTTCGTGACGTCCGCCGAAGCCTGGAAGGCATCGGCTCCGCGCGCCACCCGGTGCCCGACCACGGAGTCCGCGAGCACCGCCTTGTACTCGCCGTCGGGCTCCGCGAACAGCACCCGCCCGTTGTCCTTAGGCGGCTTCTGCTCACCGACCCGGAGGTTGCCGCCCCAGTACAGCCGCGCGTACGTGACGCGCGCGCCCTCAGGCAGACGGACCTCGCCGAGACTGGAGTTGTACGTGTTCGGGTCCTTGTCGACATCGACGTAGAACATGTCGAAGTCGCTGTTCACGGCCGCTCCGCCCGCGCGTGCGGCGGAGCAGGACGGCGCCGCCGCCCGGGTGACCGTCGTACGGCAGCTGATGGAGGAGTTGGCCGCCCGGACGATTCCGCCGTGCTGCAGCGCGCGGTACCGCTGGGTGAAGTCGACGCTCTCCGCCTCGGCGGCGGACGGCGCGGCCGTCGCGGGGCAGCCCGGCGCCAGCAGAGTGGCGAGGACAGAGCAGCCGACCATCGCACGGCGCAGCAGAAGACCGGGGGAAATACGCATGACCGGCGGTGCCCTTTCGGGGGAAAAGGTTCTGGACCAGCGGACGTCCGGAGGGTTCGGAGTGCTCCGGATCGACGGAAATCTGCAGATCACATATGTGCGCGTTGACTCCCCGTCCGTTTCCGACCGTCTGTTTCCGACGTCTGGTGAGGCCTGCTACCAAGCGGCCTCGGGAGGAGCGCAACACTAGCCGCTATCCGTATTTATCGGTGAAAGCTGACAAGTGTGTCGGAATGGTGAAGCCCGGCCGTTTACGAGATCACCCTTTCGGAGGCACAACCCGCGCGGGCGCTGCGCGTTGATTCCAGAGCCGGGCATCCCCGCCCGGATGTTGTGTCGACTCCAAGGAGCACTTCTCCATGTCGCGTATCGCGAAGGGCCTGGCCCTGACCTCCGTTGCCGCCGCCGCCGTGGCGGGCACCGCCGGCATCGCCGCCGCCGACAGCGACGCACACGGCGCGGCCGCCCACTCCCCGGGCGTCCTGTCGGGCAACGTCCTGCAGGCCCCGATCCACATCCCGGTCAACGTCTGCGGGAACACGGTCAACGTCATCGGTCTGCTGAACCCCGCGTTCGGCAACACCTGCATCAACGACTGACGTCGGCGCGGCCCCTTCTGCCGGCCGTCCTCCCCAACGGGAGGGCGGCCGGTTCGCGTTGCCCCGAATGGGGGGAAGCGGGTCCTCGCTCCCGGTAAGGCTCCTCACCAGGGAGGACGTCGGTGGCAGGGACTCAGGGTCGCTACGCGGAGCATGTGATCGGTTGCAGACGGCGATGACCGCTTCCACGGTGAGTACAAGGTCGAAGTACGAACGAACCACCGAAGGGAACCATCCATGCGTGCTCTGCCCGCACGGCGCATAGCGTCCTCCGCACTCTGCGCCACGCTTCTGCTCGGGATCGCCGCACCGGCCGCCATCGCGGCGGACAGCGACTCGGCGCGTGGCCACACCGCTGCGGCGGCACCCGTCCCCGGCGCGGACGCGCTCCTGGCGCAGGTCCAGTCCCTGGCCGACATCGGCACCGTGCTCACCCCGGTCACCGATCTGCTCAACGCCGCGCTCAAGGCCGACAACGGCCAGCTCTCCGCCGACCAGGCGGCCACGCTCGGCCAGGCCGTGAAGGACGCGATCGCCAAGCTCACCGCGGTGGCCCCGGTGACGCCGCCGGTGTCGGTCCCTGAGGTGCCGGCCGTGCCCGCGACGCCGACAGTGCCGGCCGTGCCCGCGGTCCCGGCTGTTCCCGCGGTTCCTGCCGTCCCGGCCGTGCCCACGCTCCCGAAGGACGCCGAGGCTGACGACGACAAGGCTCCCGGTGCGAGCCGTTCGCGTGCCGCGGCTCCCGCGGACCTGAAGGCCGACGCGCTCGCCGCGCTGCAGAAAGCGGTCGACACACTGCTCGCGGCGGTCACCTCCGGCGATCCCGCCGGAGTGGTCCCCGCCGCGACGGCTGTGGTGACGGGTCTCGTCAACCTCGTCGTCGCCGTGGTGCTCGGCAGCGGCCTGCCCGTGCCGAACCTGCCCGGTCTGCCGAGCCTGTCCTCACTGCCGGCGGTTCCGGCTGTCCCGGCCGTTCCGGCGGTTCCCGCGGTCCCGGCCCTCCCGACGGGCGGCCTTCTGCCCTCCTGATCACGGGGAGCGGTGCCTGAGGCGAAGCAGTCGCCACCCCCGCCGTCGTGCCGACCGTCCCGGTCGGCACGACGGCTGTTTCGCGTTCGCTCTTATATGAGAATGCGACGCGCCGTTCATTCGGGTGGGGTGCAGGAAATTTCTGCACACAGGGTTTCCGTCGCGTCCGGCCATCGTTAGCCAGGGCGTATGCACATTCCGTCTGGTGACATGAGTTGCCGAACCGGTGACATGAGTTGCCGAAGAAAGGAACCCGATGAAGTCCCTGAAGGCCGCCGCTGTCGTTGCCGGGTCCATCGCCATCGCTGGTGCCGCGGCGCCCGCCTTTGCCTACGAGGCCTCCGACCTCACGCCCACCAGCCTCAACGGTGCCCTCGAGACCATCACCAGCCAGCGCTCGCTCAGCCTGAAGGACGTACAGCCCCTCCAGCACCAGTCGGACGCGCTCAACACCGAGAACGAGAGCTCACCGCTCAGCGCCGTGAGCGGCGCGACGGACGCACTCAACTCGCCCGGTGGCCCCACGGCGCTCCTCGGCGGACTTCCCCTTCAGGGCTGACCCGAGTTCAGGGCCGAGCCGAGTCAAGGCTGAATCGAGCTAATCGGTTCATTTCATCGCGTGTCTTTTCCGCAAGGCCCGCGGACACCTCCATACGCTGGAGCAAATCTCCAAGGAAAGGGCTGACGATGAACACTGCCAAGAAGGCCGCTCTGATTATCGCCTCTGCCGGAATGGCCGCGGGTGCCGCTTCGGGCAGCGCCTTCGCCGACGCCGGCGCGGAAGGCGCGGCGGTCAAGTCCCCCGGTGTCCTCTCCGGCAACGTCGTGCAGGTCCCGGTGCACGTTCCGGTGAATGTCTGCGGCAACACGGTCAACGTCATCGGTCTGCTGAACCCGGCGTTCGGGAACACCTGCGTCAACAAGTGACGTCGTACGTCGACCATCGACGTCGTACGCGCGCCGAAAGGGCCGATTCCGCATCCCGCGGAGTCGGCCCTTCGCGTTTGCCGCACGCGCGCTGCCGCGTTGCCGGCTGCGCATTGTTCGATTCCCGTCCCTCGTTCGTGTGGTCGGCCGGGCGGTTGTCGCCCGGTCGGGTGAGAAAGGGGCGGGCCCGTTCGGGTGCGTCGATAAGGTTCCGCGGTGACCTCAACCTCAAGCGAAACGCGCCCTTTCCGGGCCGCCGATCTCGGCACGCTCGCCGTCATGGCCTTCAGCGGTGACGCCCCCGACGGCGACATGCCGTATCTCCTCGCCTATTCCCTGGGCGACAGCGCGGGCGGCCCGGAGGCCACCTCGGCCGCCATCGAGCGGCTGCTGAGCGACAACGGTCTGCCCGTCGGCGACACGCTCCTGGACGGTTCGCGGTACCCGAGCCTGCCGCTCACCCTCCTCGTCGAGGCGGGCCAGGCCGTCGTCACCATGCCGTCCCTCAACGCCCAGTGCGTCGTTCCGCCCGAGTGGCTCGCCGCGGTCGGCGAACGCGGCTACGCCTACTTCCTGTTCGCCACCCGCGCCTGGCCCGACGCCGAGCCCGGCAAGCCCGTCGACCCGGAGAACCTGGCCGCCTTCGCGGGTGACGAGGAGACCCTGAACAGCGCGGCGCACGTACTGCTGCCCGCGCGCCGCCTGCGCGGCTGATGGCACGGACCGCGGGTGGCAGCCGCGCGCTCGCCCTGCTGCTGGTGCTCACGGGGGCGGCCGGTCTGCTGGCCTCCTGGATCATCACGATCGACAAGTTCAAGCTCCTAGAGAACCCGGACTTCGTGCCCGGGTGCAGCCTGAACCCGGTCGTCTCCTGCGGCAACATCATGAAGAGCGACCAGGCCTCGGCCTTCGGGTTCCCCAACCCGATGCTGGGCCTGGTGGCGTACGGCATCGTGATCTGCGTCGGCGTGAGCCTGCTCGCCGGAGCGGTCTTTCCGCGCTGGTACTGGCTGCTCTTCGACGCGGGCACGCTGTTCGGCGTCGGATTCTGCACCTGGCTGCAGTTCCAGTCGCTCTACCGCATCAATTCGCTGTGTCTGTGGTGCTGTCTGGCCTGGGTCGCCACGATCATCATGTTCTGGTACGTGACGTCGTTCAACGTACGGAATGAATTCCTGCCCGCACCAACCTGGTTGAGGGGATTCCTCGCGGAATTCACCTGGGTTCTGCCGGTGCTGCACATCGGGATCATCGGGATGCTGATCCTGACCCGATGGTGGGACTTCTGGACGAGCTGACTATTGGGCTTGTTGGGGGAATCTTGCGCTGATGAGGTTCTCAGGATCGTTACGCGGTACGGACGCTGACCCCCCGAATCCTGAAAGGGACCGTACCTGAAATGAAGCCGACCACTCGAGGAACTCTTGCCGCTGTCCTGACCGGCGTCGCGGCAGCGGTGGGTGCCGCCGCCGCGGCCCCCGCCGTCGCGGCCGAGACGGTACCCGTCCCCGTACCGCTGGACGGTGTGGAGAGGGCCCTCAACCTGCAGACGCCCAAGATCACCGGGCAGCTGCCGGTACCCATGCCGGGCAGCCCCGACGGCCCCCGGTACGTCGAGGGTCGGCTGCTCCCCGACCGGGCTCTCCCGCAGCTGCCGGTCAGTGCCGGGCTGCCCGGGGCGGACGTACGCACGCCCCTTCCGCATGTCCTCGGGGACGGCTTCGACCACCTCGGAGTCGGAGCGCCCGCGGCCGATCTCCACACGCTGACGCCCGGGCTGTCCGTGGACACCCCGCTCACCCCGCCGAACCCGGACAACTTCGGCCTGCCGGAGCCGAAGCTGCCTCAGGTCGCCGTACTCACACCGCTGCTGCAGACGGTGCCCGGGGCGAACGTGGTCATGGGGGCGGGGGCGTAACGGTCATACGGGCGAGGCCCGGGCACCCGGCCCGGGCTGCCGCCCGCACCATTCCGCGACTGATCCGGCAAGGAGAGAACCATGTTCGTCAACAGAGTGCCGAGCAGAGTGTCGAGCGCGGTGTCGGTGAGGGCGGTGGAGCCGGTCGCTCCGGCGAGTCCGGGGGAACCGGGCCGCCCGGTGGCCGCCCGGCGCGGGACCCGGCGGGACGTCGTGCGCGGCCTGCTTGCGTCGGCCGTCGCCGTCGCGCTGACCCCGGTTGTCGCGGCCTCACGGCCTCCGAACCCTCCTCGGCCCGCCGGCTCCGAGGACTCTCCGTTCAACGAGATGTACCGAGGCCGCCACCTTCTCGGTGCGAAGACCGATACGGGCGGCCGCGCCGCGGGCGGCGGCGGTGAGTGGCAGGTCACCGTGGACGGCCGGCCGCTGCACCTGATGCGCCGCGCGGACGGCACCTATCTGAGCATGGTGGACCACTACCGGTCGTATCCGACGGCGCTCGCCGCGGCCCGCGCGGCCGTCGACGAACTGGGCCCCTCGGAGCAACTGCGCGGCACGGTCGCGGAGGAGAGCGACGCGGAGGGGAGTGGTCACGCCCATGGTGTACACCCGTAAGAACGTCAGCACACTGACGCGAGCGGAGCGGCGTCGCTTCGTCGGCGCGATGCTGGAGGTCAAACGCAGGGGCGAGTACGACGAGTTCGTCCGCACGCACATCGAGTACTACGTCTCGGACGGCGACGGCGGACTGCGTACGGCCCACATGGCTCCCTCCTTCCTGCCCTGGCACCGGCGGTTCCTGCTGGACCTGGAACGGGCCCTGCGCCGCGTGGACTCCGGGGTGAGCGTGCCGTACTGGGACTGGACGCGGGACCGTACGCCGTCGTCCGCGCCGTGGACGCAGGACCTGCTCGGAGGGAACGGGCGGCGTTCCGACCGGCAGGTCATGACCGGGCCCTTCGCCTACGCGCACGGCAAGTGGCGGATCAGGGAGGCGGTGACCGACGGGGAGTTCCTCACCCGCGAGTTCGGCCGCCCGCAGGCCCCGATCGAACTGCCCACCAAGCGTGAGCTGGACTCCGCTCTGGCCGACCCCGTCTACGACACGGCGCCTTGGAACTCCACGTCCTCCAAGGGGTTCCGCAACCGGCTCGAAGGGTGGGGGTCGGGGTCCGGGGCCGCGGCCTGGCGCAACCACAACCGTGTGCACCGCTGGGTCGGCGGGCACATGCTCGGCGGCGCCTCGGTCAACGACCCCATCTTCTGGCTGCACCACGCCTTCGTGGACCTTCAGTGGTCCCGCTGGCAGAAGCGGCACCGCGGCGCGCGCTATCTGCCCGCGCGGCCGCCGGCGGCGGGCAACGAGCAGTACCGGCGGATCGTCGCGCGGCACGAGGAGATGCCTCCTTGGCGCGTGACGCCGGACGAGCTGGAGGACCACAGCCGGATCTACCGGTACGCGTGAACCTCCGCCGCTGTGCGTGAACGGCTGCCGGGTCGCTGAACGGCTCGGGTGGAACGGCGAGGCCCCCGGCAGTGATCACTGCCGGGGGCCTGCTCGTTCCGCGTCGGGTCAGCCGCCGTAGCCGCCGTGGCCCTTGTCGTGGTCGCTGGTGTTCACGCAGGTGTTGCCGAACGCCGGGTTCAGCAGACCGATGACGCTGACGGTGTTCCCGCACACGTTGACCGGCACGTGGATCGGGAGCTGGACGACGTTGCCCGACAGAACGCCGGGCGAGCCGACGGCCTCGGCCTGAGCACCGGCGTCCGCCATGGCCATACCGGCCCCGCTGAGCACCACGGCACCCGTGCCGAGAGCGACACCGGCTACCTTCGCGATGCGAGACATCACGTTCTCCTTTGACTTGGTGAGTGCGACCGCACGACCGCGACCGCACTCACCCTTCAACGCGCCCACCCACCGCTGGTCACGGCGTTTCATCGGGCGATCACTCTTCGATCGCGGTACGCGCAGGAAAATCGCTTCGGCTCGCGGTGCGCCCTCGATTAGCCTGCCGGGCATGCCAACCGACCAACTGATCGGCCTGTTCGCCGAGGAGACCCGGGCCCGCGCCTTCGCGGCCGTGGCCCTCGGTGCGGACACCTCCGCGAAAGTCATGGAGAAGGCGGGACTCTCCCCGAAGGACGCGACCGTGGCGCTGCGACGGCTCCAGGACCAGGGCGCGATCGCGGCGGGCGGCGACGGGGTACTGAGCGTCGCCTACGACCGCTTCAGGGAACTCGCCCGTTCCGCGCGGACTCCGGCCGCCGAGAACCACGGCTCCGGGGACGAGCGCACCGAGGCGGTCCTGCGGACCTTCGTACGCGACGGGCGCCTGGTGCGGCTGCCGGCCCAGTGGCAGCGCAAGCTGGTTGTCCTCCGGCACATCGCCGAACGGACCTTCGAGCCGGGCGTCGAGTACCCGGAGCGGACCGTCAACGAGAAGCTGCGCGCCTGGTGCGAGGACGCGCCGGTCGACCATGTGACGCTGCGGCGGTATCTGGTGGACCTTCAACATCTGCGGCGGCAGTACGGGTTCTACTGGCGGCCCGCGGGGGTGTGAGGCGGCGGGGTTCGCCGTACGCCGACTCGGGTGTCGCTCAGCCGAGTCGGCGTACCGGTGAGCCGGCCAGGAACGCCTGGATGTCCTCGACCGCGCCGCTGTAGTACGCCTCGTAGTTGGCCCGCGACACATAGCCGAGGTGCGGGGTGGCCAGCAGGCGCGGGGCCGAGCGCATCGGATGGTCGGCGGGGAGCGGCTCGACGTCGAACACGTCGACGCCCGCTCCGGCGAACCGGCCCTCGTGCAGGGCGGTGAGCAGCGCGTCCTGGTCGACGATCGCCGCGCGCGAGGTGTTGACGAGGTAGGCCGTCGGCTTGAGCAGGGCCAGCTCGGCGGCGCCGATGAGGCCGCGGGTGCGGTCGCCGAGCGCCAGATGGACGGAGACGAAGTCGCTGCTCGCGAGCAACTCCTCCTTGGAGGCGGCCAGTTCCACCCCGACCTCGTCGGCGCGTTCCTTGGTGAGGTGCCGGCTCCATGCGCCGACCCGCATGCCGAACGCGAGGCCCACCTGCGCCACCCGGCTGCCGATCTTCCCGAGCCCGAGCAGACCGAGCCTGCGGCCGTGCAGATCGGCGCCGACGGTGCTCTGCCAGGGGCCGCCCGCCCGCAGCGCCTCGTTCTCCGTGACGAGGCCCCGGGCGAGGCCGAGCAGGAGCGCCCAGGTCAGCTCGACCGGAGGAGTCGAGGCGCTCGGGGTGCCGCACACGGTGACGCCCTGTGCCTCGGCGGCCGCGTAGTCGATCACCGTGTTGCGCATCCCGGAGGCGATCAGCAGCTTCAGGCGGGGCAGCCGGGCCAGCAGCGACGCGGGGAACGGCACCCGCTCCCGCAGGGTGACGACGATGTCGAAGTCCGCCAGCGCTGCGGCCAGCGCGTCCTCGTCGGCGAAGTGCCGGGCGAAACCCACGACTTCCACGTCGTCCGCGACGGGCGACCAGTCGGCGACCTCGGTCGCGACGCCCTGATAGTCGTCCAGCACGGCACACCGAAGTCGCATGTCAGGTCCCTTCCAGGCTCGACCGGACCCTACCCGAGCGACGGAAGGGCGCCGGGGCGGGGCCCCGGGAACCTGCTCCTCCGGAAGCCGCGACGGCCGCTCGGTCCCCATGGCAGTCTGGGCACCCATGAGTGCGACCTTGGCGGTACGGAGCCTGCGCGCGGCGGTGTTCGCCGTGCTGTGTGTGCTGCTGGCCGCCGGGGGACACGCGCTGGCGACGGGAGAGGCGCCGCCGTTGTGGGCGGACGGTGCCGGGGTCCTCGCCCTCTTCGCGGCCGGCAGCCTGCTGAGCGGCCGGGAGCGGTCGCTCGTCGGGATCGGCGGCGGGATGCTCGCCGCGCAGGCCGGACTGCACGTCGGGTTCGCGGCGACCCGGCCGCGTATGGCGATGAACATGCACGGCGCGCACATGACGCACCCGCATGCGATGACGTCCCACGCCACCGCCGCACACGTGGCGGCAGCTCTCCTCGCGACCTGGTGGCTGCGGCGCGGCGAGGCCGCGCTGTGGTCCCTGCTGCGCCGGGCCGCGACGCTCGTGCCGGGGCTCGCGGCGTGGTGGCGGGTGCGGACCGGACCGTCCCACACCCAGGCGCGCTGGAACGCCGTATGCCGGAACGCGGCCGAGCCGCGGCCACTTCGGCAGGTGCTGCTGCGGCACGCCGTCTCCCGCCGGGGACCGCCCGCAGGGCTCGTGTACACGCCCTGACCCCACCCCCACCAGTACGGAGCTTCCCTGATGTCCCCGATACGCACCACCCTGCGCCGGGCCGGCCTCGTCGCCGGCCTCGCCACGGCCGGAGTCCTGGCGGCCGCGGGCGCGGCCTTCGCCCATGTGACGGTTCACCCCGAGAGCTACGCCAAGGGCGCCACGGACGGCGTTCTGACCTTCCGTGTCCCCAACGAGGAGGACACCGCCAGCACCACGAAGGTGCAGGTCTACCTGCCCACCGACCATCCGGTCCTGGGCGTTCTGGTCACCCCGGAGGCGGGCTGGACCGCGCAGGTGACGACGACCAAGCTGAAGACCCCGGTCAAGACGGACGACGGCACGATCACCGAAGCCGTCTCCGAGATCACCTGGACCGGCGGCAGGATCCGCCACGGCGAGTACCAGGACTTCAACGTCGCCTTCGGCCAACTGCCGGACGACGCGGACCAGTTGACCTTCAAGACACTGCAGACCTACTCGGACGGCAGTGTCGTCCGCTGGATCGAGGAGGCGGAGCAGGGCGGGGAGGAGCCGGAGAACCCGGCGCCGGTGCTGACGCTCACGGCCAAGACAGCGGCCGACTCCGAAGAGGCCGCGTCGTCGGACTCGGACTCGGGCTCGGACTCAGGCTCGGCTCCCGCCGCCGAGAGCTCGACCGCGAGCAGTGATTCGACTGCTCGCGGCCTGGGGATCGCCGGTCTGGTCGTGGGTGTCCTCGGTCTGGCCGCGGCCGGCTTCGCCCTGGTGCGAGCCCGCAGTGCCCGCTCCTAGTCCGCTTCCAGTTCCCACCTGGTCCGCTCCTGGTCCGTGAGCGGCTGCCGCCCCGCCGGTCTCAACTCCCCTCGGCGGGGCGGACCGCCCATCGCTGTTCCACCTTGGCCAGCCGCCAGTACGCCACGGCCGCGGCCCAGACGGCCACGAACAGGCCGACGATGATGTACCCGACGTTGCCCAGGTCGAGCCCCGCGATCCAGCCGGTGACCGAGTCGGTCAGGTCGAGCTTCTCGTGCAGGACGCTCACCAGCTCGATGGTGCCGATGAAGAAGGCCACCGCGATGGACAGGCCGGTGATGGTGAGGTTGTAGAACACCTTGCGCACCGGGTTGGAGAAGGCCCACTGGTAGGCGAAGTTCATGAACGTGCCGTCCAGCGTGTCGAACAGGCTCATCCCCGCCGCGAACAGCAGCGGCAGGCACAGGATCGCGTACCAGGGCAGGCCGGCCGCCGCGCCGCTGCCCGCCATCACCATCAGCGTGACCTCGGTGGCGGTGTCGAAGCCGAGGCCGAACAGGAAGCCCAGCGGGTACATCTGCCCCGGCCGCGTGATGGACTTGGTGAAGCGGCCGAGGATCCGGTTCATGAACCCCCGGGAATCCAGGTGCTGTTCGAGCTTGGCCTCGTCGTACGTACCGGCCCGCATCGCCCTGAAGACCCGCAGGATGCCGACGAGCGCGACGAGGTTGAGGGCGGCGATCAGGTAGAGGAACGACCCGGAGACCGTGGTGCCCATCACCCCGAGCACCTGGTGCGTACTCGAGCCCTCGTTCATGATCCGCCCGGCCAACTGGGTGCCTCCGGCGATCAGTGCGGCGAGCAGCACCACCACGCTGGAGTGCCCCAGCGCGAACCAGAAGCCCACCGACACCGGCCGTTTCCCGTCGGCCATCAGCTTTCGGGTGGTGTTGTCGATCGCGGCGATGTGGTCGGCGTCGAAGGCATGCCGCATGCCCAGGGTGTACGCCGTGATGCCCAGGCCGATGCCGAAGGCCTTGGAGCCGACCTCGTAGTGCTCCGGCACCACGAGCAGGAACAGGATGCCGAACGCGACGACATGCAGCGCCGCGATCACTGCCAGAAGTACGGCCGTGCGCACGGTGTCCTCGCGTCGCCAGCGGAATCCGGCGGCGGGTGGGGACGACTGCGTGGGCAGGGTCATGGGGTCACGCTCCAGCACCTCGTGGATCACTTCGTGAGATGCCGTGGCCGGTCTCCTGGCTGACGGGGGTCCGCACCGTCCCGCCTTCCCGGCCGCCGGGAGGCGACCAGTGGCCGAAGTGGGACGGGGCGCCTCAAGCCGTCCGGTCCGTACACGAGTACGCCGCGTACGGACCTGGTCCGAGGCCCGATCACAGTGGCGAGGGCCGCTCCGGCCTGGGCCTCTTCGAGGACGAAGAGGCCGTCACCGGTCTTCCCGAACACCACGGCCCACCAACCGTAGGGGTGGCCGGTCTCCCCTGCAAAGCTGCACAGGTGCGCAGGTATTGAAGATCACATAGCGGTGCCTGCGAGGATGACCCTCATGCACCTCGTCCCCGCCGAGCGAGCCGATCGCCGGACCATCGACGGCCACCGGGTCTGCGACGCCGTCGCCGCCATCGGTGAACCAGGGCATGTACGCGCCTGGGCCGACCGCTTCTCCCTCCTCGCGGACCCGCGTCGCCTCGCCCTGCTTCTTGCCCTGCACCGAGCCGGCCCCCTCGCCGTCTCCGACCTCGCCGTCGCGACCGGCATGAACGACCCCGCGGTGTCCCAGGCCCTGCGTCTGCTCCGTACCGCTGGGGTGGTCGAGGGTGACAAGGATGGGCGGGTCGTGCGCTACCGGGTGACCGACGGCCCGACCGCCGAACTCCTGGAGCACTGCGCGTCCGACGAGGGTTGAGGGGTTCTTGGGCTTTGGGGTCGTAGGGCTGTGGGGCCTTGGGGGGCGCCGTCTTTCCTGGAAAGGGTGCGGCCCCGGGCGCCTGGGGGGCAGGCCGGGGCCGCGGGCTCAGGAAGTCACCGTGCTGCGGTCACTCACTGTTGAGTTGCCAAGGTGCTGTGTCGCTCAGTGCTGCTCCGGTGCGTTCTTCTTGTTGACGAAGACCAGCGCGGCGCCGCCGATCACGACGAGGGCGATCGCCACGCCCCCGATGATCGGGGTGGCGCTGGAGCTGCCGGTCTCGGCGAGGTCGGTGCCGTCGCTGAAGGTTTCCACCGACGTGGCGGGGCTGGGCTCACCGGCCGTCTGGGTCGTGACGTCGCTCGTGCTGCCCTGCGTCTCGCAGTCGAGCATGCCGGTGAACCGCTTCTCGAAGCCGTTCGCGCCGGTGGCCGTGAAGTCGTACGCCTGGTCCTCCTGGAGCGTCACCGTCACCATCCGGGACTCGCCTGCCGGGATGGTGTGCTCGATCCCCGCCAGCTCGAAGGTGAACGCCTCGTCGCCCGCGTTGGCAGCCGTGATGTCGACGCCGCCCCTGGCGCAGTTCTTCTCGGCGGACAGCGCGGGTATCGCGCCTTCCGCGGCCCAGGTGGCGGTCGCCGTCGCGGAGACCGTCGACTCGCTGGAGCCGGCGAGTATCTGGGTCTGGCTGCGGGTCTCCGAGGCGAAGGCCCGGCCGACGGGCACGGTCGTCGACGCCTGCACGGTCAGCGCGGCCGAACCGTCCGGGCTGTCCTCGGGCACGTCGAAGTAGATCTGGCTGCCGTCGGCCGCGGAGGTGACCTCCTTGCCGTCCGCGTCCACGATCTTCACCCCGCTGGTGGCCGCGTCCGCGGGCGGTATCACCGTCACGCTCTCCGCGTTGGTGTGCACCGTGACCGGGCCGAGCTTCTCGGCGGCGTGGCCGGAGACCGCGGGCCGGTCGAGGGTCAGTGAGGCCGCGGGCTCCGCCAGGTTCTGCGCGCTCTTCTCCAGGTAGTCCGCGAGCTTCTCCGCCTGCGGGTCCACCGCGTCCACGTCGGCGCCGTCCGAGTACCGCCAGATGGCCACCTGGGTGCCGGCCGCCGCGTCCTGCTCGGTGAGACCGGCCGCTCCGGCCTTCTCGGCCAGTGCCACGAGGTTGTTGACCTGCGGATAGGAGTTCTGCAGGATCCAGCGGATCTTGCCCGCGTCCGCGTTGCCGTTCAGCGAGGTGCCGCTCCAGGAGGTCTCCTGGTACTTGGCGTCCTTCTGTGTCGGGTTGTGGAGGTCGACGCAGTAGGTCTGCAGAGTGCCGCCGTTGTCGACGGACATCTCGAACAGGCCCGCGGACACCTGCTGGTCCTCGCCGGTCTCGTCGTGAATCACGGCGGTTCCGTAGGTCTTCAGGCCGCCTATGGTGGCGGTCGCGCCACCCTGGTTCTGCGGCGTCTCGTCGGCGACGGCCGTACCGGCGGCGGCCATCGCCCCCGCGGCGACGAGCCCCGACACCAACGCCGCGGCGGCGAGGCGCGCGGCCCCTCGCCTGCGCGCGGACAACGCAGAGAACGAAGAAAGCACAGAATTCCCTTCGAGCAGGACCCGTTGACTTCGAGCAGGACCCGTTGACATGGGGGGACGGTCCAGCCAGCAGAATCAGAAGCCCCGTGATCCATGAGCTATGTCCGGCATCCTAAGGACGCGGCGCACCACGCTCCCCAGTCATGTCATCCGATAACCGATCCGACTCGGAATCGTTATCGCTCAACACGCCTGTGAGCTGCGCTTATCGACAAATCCACGAAGGTTGCCCGGAAGGTACTTGTCGATAAGCCGCAGTTCGGTCAGGTCGCTTCCGACTCCGACATCACGTCACTCCGGCCGGCTCGGGCTGAGTCTGTGGCTCCGTTTCCCAACTGGGCTCCGGCTGAGGGCTCGGAGTCGATGCGGTGTCCCCCTTGGAGGCACGTCGGAACGCCGACGTGCCCCGCGAGAGGTCGTGGCCGATCGCCACCGCGTCGATGTCCGCCGACGTCCAGCTCTGGCCGTCGCGCTGCTCGGTGCGCACCTTCAACCTGCCCTGCACCATGACGGGATCGCCCACCGACACCGATGCCCCCACGTTCGTGGCGAGCGCTCGATTGGCCCACACCGTGAAGAAGTTGGTGTGTCCGTCCGTCCACGCGCTCTTCTCGCGGTCCCAGTACCGCGCCGTCACCGCCAGCCGGAACCTCGCCGACGCCCCGTTGGCCAGCTCCCGGTACACCGGTGGCGTCGCCACGTTGCCCACCGCGCACACCATCGTCTCGTTCATCCCGAACCCCTCTCCGTACGAATGCGTCCGTGGCGCCTCTCGCGCCTCTCGCGCCTCTCGCGGCGACCGCATGCGCTGCGATCGCCGCGAGTTCAGACTGCCTTCGCCGGGCCGGGCCCGCTGAGCGCTGTGTGCCACCGGCCGGTTGTGGACAATCGCGTCACCCGACGGGGTGGTACCGGTTCAGCGTTTCAGCGGGTGCCGCTTCCGCGGGTGTCGGTTCAGCGGGTCTGGGTTCAGTGGGTCTCGGTTCAGCCGACGGAGGCAGACGTCGCCCCCGTGACCCGTACGTACTGCTCCCGAACCTCCCGGTACCGCAGCAGTTCCGCCGCCACCGGATCGAGTACGCGTGCCCTTCCGCACCCGGCGGCGGCCTCCCGCAGCCGCCGTTCCGCTTCGAGCCCGTAGCGTCTGGCGGGCCCGCGCGCCGCCAGCCTGCTGCTCCACTCCACGGCCGGACCGCCGATGATGCCCGCCACCATCAGCAGCACAGGCACCCCGAGATTCGGTGACGTGACGCCGATGATCTGCCCCAGCAACCAGAGCCCGCCGATGACTTGGAGGACGGTCATCGAAGCCTGGGCGAACACGGCGACCGGCCACCAGCCCGGCCGAGGCGGCCGGCCCACCGGCGTG
This sequence comes from Streptomyces sp. NBC_00038, assembly GCF_026343635.1. Taxonomy (NCBI): domain Bacteria; kingdom Bacillati; phylum Actinomycetota; class Actinomycetes; order Kitasatosporales; family Streptomycetaceae; genus Streptomyces; species Streptomyces sp. NBC_00038. The sequence continues at coordinate 3,843,082 of NZ_JAPELQ010000001.1, read as the reverse complement.
GTGGCGCGCGCCGCCATCTCGTCCAGCGCCTCGGGCAGCCCCTGAGCCCCGCGTGCGGCGGCCTCGCGCACCGCCTGCGCCCAGGGCGCGGGGAGCCCGTATGCTGCCCGGTCCGCCACCGTACGTACGGCCTGCTCGACGCGCTGGCGTGCCGTGGCCTCCTCGTCCGCGGGGGCACGGACGGGCAGACGCCCGGTCGGTGGTTCGCGCCGGTCCTCGTACCAGCGCCACAGCCGCAGCCAGGGCGTACCGCAGGCACGGTTGGCGTTGCGGCGCCACGCGCGCTCGGCCGCGTCGCCCGCCGCGACCGCGCCCACCGCGTCCGCGAGCCGGGCCGCGAACTCGTCGCGCGCCTCCTCGCTGAGGCCGGTCCGCCGCCCGGTCGCGTACACGGGCCGCAGTCGCGCCGCGGCGGCGTCCACGTCGGCGGAGATCCGGCGGGCGGCGGCGCCCCGCTCGGCCACGAACTGGCCGAGAGATTCGCGCAGTTCACCGACGCCGTCTCCGGTGAGCGCCGAGAGCGCGAGCACGGTCGCGCCCGGTTCGCCGTACTCGCCGAGCGCGATCCCGTCCTCGTCGAGGAGCCGCCGCAGATCGTCGAGGACCTGGTCGGCGGCCTCGCCGGGCAGCCGGTCCACCTGGTTGAGGACTACGAACATGACCTCCGCGTGCCCCGCCATCGGCCGCAGATAGCGCTCATGGATGATCGCGTCCGCGTACTTCTCCGGGTCCACGACCCAGATGACCGCGTCGACGAGCGCCAGGATGCGGTCCACGTGTTCGCGGTGCTGGACCGCCGCGGAGTCGTGGTCGGGCAGGTCCACCAGGACGAGACCGCGCAGTTGTGCCTCCGCCTCCGCGCTCTGCAACGGGCGTCTGCGCAGCCGCCCGGGGATGCCGAGCCGGTCGATCAGCGTCGCCGCGCCGTCGCTCCAACTGCAGGCGATGGGTGCCGCGGTGGTGGGCCTGCGTACACCGGTCTCCGAAATGGCCACACCGGCAAGCGCGTTGAAGAGCTGCGACTTGCCGCTCCCGGTGGCCCCGGCGATGGCGACGACGGTGTGCTGCCCGGAGAGCCTGCGCCGCGCCGCCGCCTCGTCGAGGACCTGGCCCGCCTCGGCGAGCGTCCTGCTGTCGAGCCGGGTGCGGGACAGTCCCACCAACTCTCGCAGCGCGTCGAGACGTGAGCGCAGCGCTCCGTCGTACGCGAGAGGGGCGGGCGGGGCCTGTACGGCCGGTTTGGTCTCCACCGGGGCCGCCTGGGCGATGCCCGTCTCGGACACGCGCCGCGCGATGAGCCCGTCGTCCCAGGCGGGGCCGCCCTCCGCGGGTGCGGACGGGTCGTCGTCCTTCACGCGTGCGTGCTCTGCTTCCTGAGGCTCCACGCGCGCGTGGACGCCTTCTGACGGGGTGTTCTTGGGAAGCCCCTTTTCGGGGGGCTCGCTGTCGTCGGTGCTCTTCTCGGCCTTGTCCTGGTCCTTGTCCCGGTCCTTGGCCTCGTCTTCGGCGTCGTCCTCGGAATGTGCGTCCCCGGAGAGGTCGTTCTCGGATGTGCCCTCTTCGGGAGAGGTGTTTTCGAGGTGGTCCTCCCCGGGCTGGTCTGGGCGGTCGGCTTGATCCGTGTGGTCAGTGACGGCAGTCACCGCGGTCACCTCTCCTTCTGCAGTACGGACAGCGCGGCGATGAGTTCGGCCTGGGGTTCTGGATGTACGTCGAGTGCGTCGAGCGGGGCGAGTCGGCGTTCGCGTTCGGTGTGCAGGGCCTTGTCGAGGTAGTCGGCGAGCAGGCGTCCGCCACGGTCGCGCAGCCGCAGGGCACTGTGCGCCCCGATCCGCTCCGCGAGCCCCTCGCCCGCGGCCCGCGCCCTGCGGCCGCCGAGGAGCGCGGTGGCGACCAGTGCGGCGACCACCTCCGCGTCCTGCGCGACGCTCCTGTCGAGGTCGCGCACCTCCTCCTCGGCGTACTCCTCGAGGACGCGCCGCCAACGTCGTACGGCCATCCCGATCCTGTGCTCGGCGCTCTCCAGCGTCGGATCACGGTCGGTCAGCCCCGGGGCGCCCGCGGCCGGTTCGCGCCGCCATGCCTCGTCCACGCGCTCGTCGGCGGCTGTCACGGAGCACAGCAGCAGCGCGCTCAGGCTCTCGACCAGCGCGTCGAGCAGCTCACCCGCGGTGCAGTCGAGCGGATAGGCGCGCCACCGCTTGAGCGCGTCCCCGGAGAGCACGGCCCCGGCCTGCAAACGCCCCTTCACGCGCGCGTGCTCGCTGTCGTAGGCCCCGTCGACGGCCGCGGTGAGCCGAAGCGCGGCCGCGTACTGCGCGGCGGCCGCACTGGCCAGTTCGGGCATCCGCGCCTTCAGCGAGTCGAGGACCCCGTAGGCGGTACGGGCCATCGCGTCGTGCCGGGCTCCCGGGTCCTCCACCTGGTGTGTGAGCCACGTACGCAGCGGGGCGACGGCGGTGGCGGGCAACAGGCCGCCTCCCCATGCCGATTCGGGCAGCTCGGGCACGGTGAAGCGGGGCACCTCGCCGAGTCCGGCCTTGGCGAGCAGGGCGCCGTACTGCCGCGAGACCTCGGACACCACCTGGTGGGGCACCCGGTCGAGCACGGTGACCAGGGTCGCCTTGTGCTCCTTCGCCGTACGCAGCAGGTGCCACGGCACGGCGTCGGCGTACCTGGCGGCAGTGGTGACCATGACCCAGATGTCGGCCGAGCAGATCAGTTCGGCGGCGAGTACGCGATTGTCGGCGACCAGGGAGTCGATGTCGGGGGCGTCGAGGAGGGCGAGGCCGCGGGGGAGGGTGTCCGCGGTCTCGATCCGCAGCACCCGTTCCCCGCGTTCGGTGAGCGCGGGCAGGTCGTCGCCGGGCTCCTGATGGGGCACCCACACGCGCGTGAGGTCGGGCAGTACCCGCATCCCGCTGAACCAGTGATGGTCCTCCGGGTGGCACACCAGCACCGGCGTGCGGGTCGTCGGCCGCAGCACGCCCGCCTCGCTGACCCGGCGCCCCACAAGGGAGTTGACCAGCGTCGACTTCCCGGCGCCGGTCGAACCTCCGATGACGGCGAGAAGGGGTGCTTCGGGTTCTCTCAACCGGGGCACCAAATAGTCGTCGAGCTGTGCGAGTAGTTCGTCGCGGTTGGCACGCGCGCGTGGAGCCCCCGCCAGGGGCAGCGGGAAGCGTGCGGCGGCGACACGGTCGCGCAGGGCGGAGAGTGCGTCGAGCAGCTGAGGCCGTACGTCCAAGGTCACCACATGCGAAGAATGCCCAATTTTGGAGTCTTTCTGAAGCATATGGGTATGTCTGCGCGCCGACAGGACACACGGGACGGAAGGGATGACCGGGGCGCAGGCATAACGAGTGCACAACACCCGATGCGTGAGACGCCAAAAGCGGTGCACGATTCGTACCCGCCTGCGATTATCAGGACCGCTTCACCGAACCTCCACATCGAGCCACGGAGGCGAAGCGAGCGGGTCAGGGATTCGGGAGCCCTATCCTTGTCCCGGCAAGGTCAGGGATCAGCCCACACCCGGGCACCAGGACACAGGCCACCACACCCGGCCCCCGTAGCTCAGTGGATAGAGCAGGCGCCTTCTAAGCGCTTGGCCGCAGGTTCGAGTCCTGCCGGGGGCGCAAGTCTCCGCCCTCCCTTCGGGAGGGCTTTTTGGTGGTTGGGGTGGGGGCGTCGTGCTTGCGGCGCGTGAGGTCGGCGGCGGCTTCCGGCCACTGGGGGTGGGCGAAGGTGAAGCCTGCTTCGAGTAGGCGGCCGGGGGTGACTCGGCGGCTTTTCAGCAGGAGTTCGGTGTCCGAGCGCAGGGCGAACGCGCCCAGTTCCGCCATCCACTTGGTTGCGGGCAGGCCCACGGGGATGCCCCACGCGGTGCGCAGGGCGCGCATGAACGTGCGCTGCGGGAGTGGGGTGGGGGCGGCGAGGTTCACCGGGCCGGCCAGGTCGTCCCGGGCGGCCAGGAATTCGACGGCGCGGACGAAATCGTGGTCGTGGATCCAGGACACGTACTGGGCGCCGCCCGCGACCGGGCCGCCGAGGCCGAGTCGCGCCAGCCGCAGCAGGACGTCGAAGGCGCCGCCGCGGTCGGGGCTCATGACCATGGCTGAGCGCAGGGCGACCTTGCGGGTGTGCGGGGTTTCGGCTTGTTCTTGCGTACGTTCCCAGGCTTTGGCGATCTCGACGCTGTAGGCCCAGTAGTCCGGGACGCCGGGTTCGGTGCCGCCGATCAGGCCGGTCGCCTCGTCGTTGGGTGCGTCGAACCGGTGGGCGTAGACGGTGGCGGTGCTCATCTGCAGCCAGAGCCGGGGAGGTTGCCCGGCGGCCGCGATGGCCTCACCGACGACCCGGGTGGAGAGCACGCGCGAATCCATCATCGCCCGCAGGTTGGCCTGCGTGTAGCGGCAGCTGACGCTGCGTCCGGCGAGGTTGATGACGAGGTCGCTGCCGTCGATCTCCTCGGCCCAGGGGCCCAGGGTCTCGCCGTCCCAGCGGATTTCGTGGTCGCGCGTCGGGTGTCTGGTCAGGACCACGACCTCATGGCCCGCGGCGGTCAGCGCGCGGTTCAGGATCGTTCCCACCTGCCCGGTACCTCCGGGTATGACTACCTTCATCGGGCTCCCCTTTGGCGTGTGGCGGCCTGAAAGGCCCCTGGGGATGAGCTTAGCCCAGATAATTGAACATGTTCAAAAGTGTGGCGAACGCAAGAGTGGGCCACGCGCAGAGGCTCGGCCGGGAGAACCCGGCCGAGCCTCTGCGCGAACAGGGTCAGACCTTGGCCGGTGTCCGCGTCTCCTCGACGGGTCCGCCCTCGGAGATGCCCAGCCGCTCGTGCACCGCGCGCAGCGGCTTCGGCGCGTACCAGGCCGCAGGGCCAAGGAGTCGCATGGCCGCCGGGACCAGGACCCCGCGTACGGCCACCGCGTCGATCAGGATCGCCAGGCCGCTGCCGAGCCCGAACATCTGGATGAAGCTGACATTGGCCGTGCCGAAGGCGAAGAAGCTCACCGCGAGCAGGCCGGCTGCCATGGTCACGATGCGGCCGGTGTGCGAGAGCCCGCTGGTGACGGCGGTCTCCGTGTCGGCGCCCGCGTCGTGCAGCTCCTTGATCCGGCTGGTCACGAACACCTCGTAGTCCATGGACAGCCCGAAGGCGATGCAGAACATCAGCACGGTCATCGAGGTGTCCATCGGCTGCGGCGTGAAGCCGAGCAGGGAGGACAGATGGCCGTCCTGGAAGATCCACACCATGACGCCGATCGCCGCGGTGAGGCTGATGCCGTTGAGGACCAGCGCCCTCAGGGGCTGGACCACGCTGCCCGTGAAGAGGAAGAGGATCACGAACGTGGTGCCCGCCACGAGGCCGATGGCGAACGGGAGCCGGTCGGCGATCGAGTCCTTGGCGTCGATGAGCCGCGCGTCGTTGCCGCCGACCAGTGCCTCGGTCCCGGCGGGCGGGTCGAGCGCCCGGATGTCCTTGACCAGGGTCTGCCCCTCGTCCGAGTGGGCAGCGAGGTCGCTGACCACGGTGATCCGCTGGGCGTCGGGCCGGCCGAGTGCGGCGGCCGCCGGGCCGGGCGGGGTGGACCGGCCGTCGCTGAAGGTGCCGGCGGAGGTCTCCACGCGGGCCGCGCCGTCGAGCCGCGACAGGTCGGTCGCGTACGCGCTCAGCTCGGCCGGGGCCACGGGACCGGTCGTGACGATCTGCACCGCCGACTCGTCGCTGCCGGTGAAGTCGTTCTGCACCGCCGTCGCGACCTGCCGGCTCTGCGCGCTCTCCGGCAGCACCCGCTCGTCCGGCGTGCCGAAGACGACGCCGAGCAGCGGACTCGCGGCGAGCAGCAGGATCGCGAGGACCGGCAGCGCGGTCAGGGCGGGCCTGCGCATGACCGTGCGGGCCAGCCGGCCCCAGAGCGGTGCCTCGGCGCTGCGCACGGTCTTCGCCCAGGGCAGCCGGCCGTTGTTGACCCGGTGGCCGAGCACGGCGAGCAGTGCCGGTACGACCAGCAGGGCGCTGACGGCCGCGATGACCACGACGCCGATGCCCGCGTAGGCGAACGAGCGCAGGAAGTACTGCGGGAAGACCAGCAGGGCGGAGAGCGCGATGGCGACGGTCGCCGCGGCGAAGGTGATGGTCCGGCCGGCCGTTCGTACCGTCTGCCGGAGTGCGTCGGGGACCTCGGCGCCCTCCGCGAGGTGCTCGCGGAACCGGCTGATCATGAGCAGCGCGTAGTCGATGCCCAGGCCCAGGCCGAGGGCGGTGGTCAGGTTGATGGAGAACACCGACACGTCGGTGAGGCTGCCGAGGACGTAGAGCTCGGCGAAGGTGCCGACGATCGCGATCAGCCCGATGACCAGCGGAATCAGCGCCGCGACGACGCTGCCGAAGGCGATTACGAGCAGGATGAGGATCAGTGGCACGGCGATCGCCTCGGCCACCGCGAGGTCCTTGGCGACCTGGCTGGGAATCTCGTTGCCGACCGCGGCCGCTCCGCCCGCCTGCACGGTCAGCCCGTCGCGGTCGCCGGTGTACTCGTCGATGATCGCCGAGGCGTTGTCGGCCTGCTCGGTCTCGTCGCCCTTGATGTGGGCCAGTACCAGCGCCTCGTTCCCGTCCCGGGAGGTCAGCGAGGAGGCGCCGGTGTCCCAGTACGAGATCACGTTCGCCACGGTCGGCTCGCCCTTGAGGTCCGAGGTGAGGGCGGAGCCGGCGCGCTCGGCGGCGCCGGAGCCGATGTCGCCGCCGTCGGCCTTGACCAGCAGGACCAGGTTGCTCTCCCCTCCGAACTTCTCGTCGATGAGCTGCTGAGCGCGCGTCGAGGGCGCGCTCGGATCCTCGAAGCCGCCGCCCAGGAGCTTGCCGAACGCCCCGACGCCGATGGCGGCCATGGCGACCACGGCCACCGCGGTGAGTATCAGTACGAGCCGCCCCCTGCGGAGGGCAAGCTCCGAAATCCGGTCGTACATGGTCTTCACCTCTTGATGTTTACGCTATTAACATTGACGATGGCACACGATGTTAACGGCGTCAACTTCAAGATGTCGGCCACTTCGACTTCGGGCAGGATGGGGTCATGGGATCGATCACGGACGGCAAGTCCCGCTACCACCACGGCGACCTGCGCAACGCGCTGATCGAGGCCGCCCTCGAACTCGCGGCCGAAGGCGGCCCCGAACGTGTCGTGCTGCGCGAGGCGGCCCGCAGCGTCGGCGTGTCGCCCACCGCCGCGTACCGCCACTTCAGCGGCCAGGGGGATCTCCTGGAGGCCGTGAAGACCCGCGGCCAGCTGGCGCTCGCCGATTCGATGGTCGAGGCCGTACGTGCACTGCCCGCACTCGACGATCCGGGTGAGGAGGCCGTGCGCAGGACCGAGGCGATCGGGCGCGGGTATGTACGGTTCGCGATCGAGCACCCAGGGCTGTATCGCACCGCTTTCTGCCGCACATCGGGGGAGGACGACGACGACTTCACCGGCCTCGAAGTCCCCGAGGACAGGCCGGAGTTCGCCGCGTTCGCGCAGCTTTCGGAGGCGCTCGACGTGCTGGTCACGGCGGGCCGGATGCGGCCGGAGAACCGGCCCGCGGCCGAGGTCGCCGCATGGTCGGGCGTCCACGGCCTCTCGCTGCTCATCCTCGACGGCCCGCTGGCCCGGCTGCCGGCGGACCAGCGTGACGTCGTGGTCGAGCGGACGCTTACGGCGATCGTCGCGGGGCTTACGCGGTAGGTGCGGGCGACGCATCGCAGCGGGTGTCGGCGCCCGCCGGCCGCCGGCTGCCGGGTCCGGCGCCCACTGGCCGCCGACTGCCCGGTCCGGCGCCCACTGGCCGGCGCCGACTGCTGGGCCCGGCTCGCGTCACGTCACCTCACGTCACTTCACGTCAACGGATGCGACGTCCTGCCCGACTCCTCGTCGATCTCGTCGTGCGCCTTGGTCAGCAGCTTCATCGCCAGTTCGTTGAGCGCCCTGGCTCCCGCGACCTCCTCGCCCACCCGCGGCTGGTTCGAGTCGGAGGGGTGGCGGCTCGCGTACCCGTGGGCGCGCACCTCGCTTCCGTCCGGGAGTCGCACGAGTGCGGCGGCGCGCGTGCGGTGAGCGTCTTCCTCGAATTCCAGCTCCACGTGCCATCCGACAGCGGTCTGCGTCATCACGATCACCTCCGGGTCCCCGCCCGTCGACGGTCCCCTGTCTATGAGTGTCCTCCTTCAGGGCAGTGAACGTCCCGTCAGGCCCTAGCCTCGACCGAAGAGGGGCGAGGGCTGACGAGTGGGGGCGGGCGTGGGGATCCGGAAGCGTTGGCAGAACCGACGTGGAGTGGAGGTCGTAGACCGCGTAGGTGCGGACCTCGCAGATGCGGACCCCGCAGGTACAGGCCTCGCAGATGCGGACCCCGCAGGTACAGGCCTCGCAGATGCAGACCCCGCAGATTCAGGCCCCGTAGCCGTGGACCTCGTACTGGTGGAACACGCGCGCAGGGCCTTCGAGCGGGGTGACGGCTGGTTCGAGGCCGAGATCGAGCGGCGTGGCGCGGGCGGCGTGACGCCTCGTGCGTTCCCTGCGACAGACCTGCTCTCACGGATCGAGAACGAGGGCTGGTCGCTCCACACCGCTCAGTACGTCTACATCCAGCTCGGCGAGGAGACTCAGGAGAAGTGGTTCTCATCGAGCCAGCAGGTCGCGATCAAGGGCGAGATCGTCGGCATGTACCTGTTCCGAAGGGCCTGACGCGGTCGGCCCAGGTCACGGGCCCCAGGTCACGGACCCCCCGGTGATACGCGTTTCCCCCGAGGGGTAGCCGTCAGGCAAGATGGGGTGTATCTGCCCACTGCCGATTTCAAGCGTCCGGACGGTTTCTCTTGGCTGAGTACATCTACACGATGCGCAAGACGCGCAAGGCGCACGGCGACAAGGTGATCCTTGACGACGTGACGCTGAGCTTCCTGCCCGGCGCGAAGATCGGTGTGGTGGGTCCCAACGGTGCCGGTAAGTCCACGGTGCTGAAGATCATGGCCGGGCTGGAGCAGCCGTCCAACGGCGACGCGTTCCTGTCGCCCGGTTACAGCGTCGGCATCCTCATGCAGGAGCCGAAGCTCGACGAGTCCAAGACGGTCCTGGAGAACGTCCAGGACGGCGCCGCCGAGATCATGGGCAAGCTCAAGCGCTTCAACGAGGTCGCCGAGCTGATGGCGACCGACTACTCCGACGCGCTCCTCGACGAGATGGGCAAGCTCCAGGAAGACCTGGACCACGCCAACGCCTGGGACCTCGACGCGCAGCTGGAGCAGGCCATGGACGCGCTGGGCTGCCCGCCCGGCGACTGGCCGGTCGTCAACCTCTCCGGTGGTGAGAAGCGCCGCGTCGCACTCTGCAAGCTGCTGATCGAGGCCCCGGACCTGCTCCTCCTCGACGAGCCCACCAACCACCTCGACGCCGAGTCGGTGAACTGGCTGGAGCAGCACCTCTCGAAGTACGCGGGCGCCGTCGTCGCCGTCACTCACGACCGGTACTTCCTGAACAACGTCGCCGAGTGGATCCTCGAGCTCGACCGCGGCCGCGCGATCCCCTACGAGGGCAACTACTCCACGTACCTGGAGAAGAAGTCCACCCGCCTCAAGGTCGAGGGCCGCAAGGACGAGAAGCGCCAGAAGCGCCTCAAGGAAGAGCTGGAGTGGGTCCGGTCCAACGCCAAGGGCCGGCAGACCAAGTCCAAGGCGCGCCTCGCCCGTTACGAGGAGATGGCAGCCGAGGCCGACAAGATGCGGAAGCTGGACTTCGAGGAGATCCAGATCCCGCCGGGCCCGCGGCTGGGCTCCATCGTCGTCGAGGTCAACAACCTCTCCAAGGCCTTCGGCGACAAGGTCCTCATCGACGACCTGTCCTTCACCCTGCCGCGCAACGGCATCGTGGGCATCATCGGCCCGAACGGCGCGGGCAAGACCACGCTGTTCAAGATGATCCAGGGCCTTGAGACCCCCGACGCCGGTGCGATCAAGATCGGCGACACGGTCAAGATCAGCTACGTCGACCAGAGCCGCGCCAACATCGACCCCAAGAAGACGCTGTGGGCCGTCGTCTCCGACGAGCTCGACTACATCAACGTCGGTCAGGTCGAGATGCCGTCGCGGGCCTATGTGTCCGCCTTCGGCTTCAAGGGCCCGGACCAGCAGAAGCCCGCCGGTGTCCTCTCCGGTGGTGAGCGCAACCGCCTGAACCTGGCGCTGACCCTCAAGGAGGGCGGCAACCTGCTGCTCCTCGACGAGCCCACCAACGACCTCGACGTGGAGACCCTGTCCTCGCTCGAGAACGCGCTGCTCGAGTTCCCCGGTGCGGCCGTGGTCATCTCCCACGACCGCTGGTTCCTGGACCGGGTCGCGACGCACATCCTCGCGTACGAGGGCGAGTCGAAGTGGTACTGGTTCGAGGGCAACTTCGAGTCGTACGAGAAGAACAAGGTCGAGCGACTCGGTGCCGACGCGGCGCGCCCGCACCGTGCCACCTACAAGAAGCTGACCCGGGGCTGATCTTGCGGCACATCTACCACTGCCCACTGCGCTGGGCGGACATGGACGCGTACGGCCACATCAACAACGTGGTCTTCCTCCGCTATCTGGAGGAAGCACGCATCGACTTCCTGTTCCGCCCGGAGAAGGACTTCAAGCAGGGGTCTGTGGTGGCGCGCCACGAGATCGACTACAAGCGGCAGTTGGTCCACCGGCACACGCCGGTGGACATCGAGCTGTGGATCACGGAGATCCGGGCGGCGTCGTTCACGATCACCTACGAGGTCAAGGACCCTGACCAGGTGTACGTCCGGGCCGCGACGGTGATAGTGCCGTTCGACTTCGAGGCCCAGCGGCCGCGCCGACTCACCGCGGAGGAACGGGAGTTCCTCGCGGAGTACCGCGACGACAAGGACGAGGCCGTCGCCGCATGACGGCACTGCTGCACCTCGCCGACGAGGGGGAGGCGGCGGACCTCGCCGCCTTCCTCGCCCGGCTGATCCACTACGACCGCGCCGCCGCCGTACGCCTCCAGGCGTCCGGCACCACGCTCGCGGTCTTCGGGCGCCCGCCGTCGTTCGAGGTCCTCGCGATCCGCACGGCGCGCCTCGCCAAGCCGTACGAGAACGGGCTCGACGTCCTGCTCGACGCGACCGTCTCGGCCGGTGAACTCCTGGAGTCCGTCGACGAGTCGGCGGCCACCGCATCCGTCCCGGGGGCCGTCACCGGGCCGCCGTGGGCCGGAGTGCTGCCGCCCCGCCGGGGCTGGCAGCAGGAGCCGGGGCTGCCCGCGCCGGACGCCGTACGGGCGATGGTCGCCGCAGCGGTGGCCGAATTCCGGCTCCGTACGCAGGAGTTGGCGGTGGAGCGGCGTACGCGTGCCGAACTCGACCGGATCGGGCGGGAGATCTGGTCCCGGCCGGTCGGCGACACCGACCTGCCGGTACGGGCCGCGCACGCGGCGCAGTCCCTGGGATTCCTGCGACCCGGCAGCCCGGGACGCGAAGTAGCCCCCGGCGAGAGCCCGTTGGGGCTGTACTCGTCCGGTGCGTGGCTGCGGCTGCGTACGCCGTACGGGTCGATCGCCGTACGCAGGGCGGGACTCGGGGCCCTGGACGTCAGCGTCCGCTGACCCCCAAGGCGCCCTGGCCCGGAGCGGGTCAGCCGGCCGTGTTCACCATCGAAGCCGCCGCGTACGTCAGGTAGTTCCAGAGCGTGTGCTCGTGCTCCTCGGAGAGGCCCAGCTCGTCCACGGCGACGCGCATGTGCTTGAGCCAGGCGTCGTGCGCGGCCTGGTCGACGGCGAAGGGGGCGTGGCGCATCCGCAGCCGGGGGTGGCCGCGGTTCTCGCTGTACGTCGTGGGGCCGCCCCAGTACTGGATGAGGAACAGCGTGAAGCGCTCCTCGGCCGGACCGAGGTCCTCCTCGGGATACATGGCCCGCAGCAGCGGGTCCTCCGCGACCCCCTCGTAGAAACGGTGCACGAGGCGGCGGAAGGTCTCCTCCCCGCCGACCTGCTCGTAGAAGGTCTGCTCCTGAAGCGTGCCGCGCCGGATCTCTTTCACCTGTCCATGGTCTCAGACGGGGTGACGGAGGACTCAAGGCTTAGGACCACCATGGAGGCCACCCGTCGAGAGGGCCCGGCGCTCGCCTCCCGGCGCCTCCCGCAGCACAGTGGAGGTATGAGCGCGCACGCTCTCGACCAGGAGCCCGACGACCTCGCCATCGCGGCGCGGGCGGCGCTGGTGCGTGAGATCGACAGAAGCGGGGCCTGGGACACCGATCCGGTCTGGCGGGAGGCGTTCGAAGAGGTGCCGCGCCATCTCTTCGTGCCGTACTACTACGTCGGGGCCGTGGGCGGCTTCGAGCGGGTGTGGGGCGAGGACCCCGACCCCAGGACCCGGGAAAGCTGGCTGCGCGGCGCGTACGAGGACGCCCCGCTGGCCACCCGGGTTCGGGACGGCGAGCTGCTCTCGTCCAGCAGCCAGCCCTCGCTGATGGCGAAGATGCTGGCCGAGCTGGAGTTGCGGGACGGGGACACCGTGCTGGAGATCGGGGCCGGGACCGGGTACAACGCGGCTCTGCTCGCCCACCGGCTCGGCGACGCGCTCGTGACCACCGTCGACCTCGACCCCGAGATCACCGAGTCCGCCCGCCGCCACCTGGCCGTCGCCGGGTACCACCCGACCGTCGTCACCGGAGACGGCGCCCGCGGAGTCCCGGAGCGCGCCCCCTTCGACCGGATCATCGCCACCTGCACGCTGACCTCGGTCCCGCGGGCCTGGCTGCCCCAGTGCAACCCCGGCGCCCGTATCCTCGCGCCGCTGGCCACCGGCCTGATCGTGCTGCGCGTGCAGGACGGCCAGTACGCCGAAGGGCGCTTCCTGCACACGCCCGCCTACTTCGTGCCGTTGCGCGGCGACACCCGGCCCGAGCCGGAGCCGCCGCACCTGGGCGGGCTGCCGCCCTGGGCCAGGAGCCACGAGCTGTTCCGGTTCCTGCTGACCCTGACCGCGGGCAGCCTGGACCCGAACGAGGCCTACGCGCTGTGGGAGCGCGAGGAGCAGCCGGTGCGCGAGCGGTACGGGGTCACGGTCAGCGGCAATCGCGTGTGGGCGTGGCTGGACGACCCCGAGGGGCCGTACACCTGGCCGCTGCCGTGACGCCCTCCGTGATCGGTCGGCCAGGCCCTAGCCGCGCCTGATCGTGATCGTCGTCCAGGCGCCCACGTGCACCCGGTCGCCGTCCTGGAGCGGTACCGGCACGAAGGGCTGGATGGGCTCCTCGCCGCCGTTCACCGTGGTGCCGTTCGTGGAGTTCTGGTCGACGACCGCCCAGCTGCCGTCCGGCTGCTGGACCAGGACCGCGTGCTGGTGCGAGACGCCCGGGTCCTCCGGGGGCACCGACAGGTCGATGTCGGGGGACTCACCGGTGGAGTGCCGGCGGCGGCCGATCGTCATCTGGTTGCCGGTGAGCGGGCGCTGCTGCTCCGGTGAGTACGCGGGCAGGTTCAGGCCCGCGGCCTCGGGGCCCGAGCGCTGCATCATCGCCATGAAGTACTCGCGGTCGGGACCGATCGTCGCCGTCCAGTTGAGCGACTGCTGGTACGACGGGCCGGGCGGGGCCTGGGTCGTACCGGGCCCCGGGTAGCCGTAGCCGCCGCCCTGGGCCGGGCCGGGACCGGCCTGTGTACCCGGTCCGCCGGGGCTGCCAGCCGACGGCGGGGAGATCACCCAGTCGTCGTCACCGCCGCCGAAGGACGGGCCGCCGGGCTGCGGAGGGGCGCCCTGCTGGGGGTATCCGGGGGAGGCCGGCTGCTGGGTGAAGGCCTGCGGGGCGCCGGGGCCGCCGGGCGTGGGCCCGGGGGGCGGCGGGAGCGGGCGGGACGGGTCGCCGCCGAAGGGCGAGGGGCCGCCGCCGTACGGGCCGGGCGGACCCGGCGGAATCGGCTCGGCGGGGCGGTTCATCTGTGAGGGCCGCGAGCTCTGGTACTCGAACGGGTCCTGACCGTGACCGGCTCCGGTGGGCGGTCCCTGCTGGAACCGCTGCGCCGGATTCTGGCCCCCGGGGCCGCCAGGGCCTCCGGGACCGCCAGGAGCCCCGGGCGCGGGCCCCTGCGGGCGCGGGGCGGCAGGCGTGTACGAGGTCGCCGTATTGGTCAGGAAGTTCCAACGGCACTGCTCGCAGAACGGCGCCGCGCCCTCACGGGGCGTACGGCACTGCGGGCAGAGCTCCGGCGCGGGGTCGGGCACGGCGGAGAGATGCGGGCGCCCACCGGGGCCTCCGGCGCCGGGCGGCGGAGGAGGCGAGCCGGGCGGCGGATAGCCGTAGCCGGCCGCGGGCGGCGGTGGCGGAGGGGGCGGGGGCACGGCACCGGCCATGCGGTGACCGCAGACCTCGCACCAGTCGTCGGAACCCGACTGGTGTCCGTTCGGGCAGGTCGGCATGTCGGCGCTTCCCCCTCTCCTTTTCCGGCCGGTTTGGCCGGGTTTCTCCAGCTCCTGGGGGAGCCGGGGTCGCTTACTTCTTTACACGAACAGTCTTTGTGGACCGTGTCTCAAGGGTCATTTCGTCTGCTTCCTCGACCCTTGCCTTCAATCGCACAGTACCTGCAGCGGCATCGACAACGTCGACCACCTTCGCAAGCAGTTTCGCAGTATCGGCGTTGCCCGAGGCGCTGGCGAGCTGAACGGCACGGCCCAGCTTGGCCGTTGCTCCGTCGACATCTCCCAGTTTGCGGGCATCCAGACCCTGTTGGATGACCTGTGCCAGTTCCGCCTGACCCGTGTAGTGCGCGACCTGCGGATTGATCGACGTGGAAGCCGCCATGTCGTCGGTCCACACCGCTCGTACGAGTCCCTGTGCGCCGAGGTTCTGGACGCTTCCGTCGCTCTGCGGGATCACCAGTGAGACCCGGGCGGCCAGCATCTCCTGGCCGATGCCGGCCGAGGGGACCTCCACGCACACGTGGTAGTCGCGGGACTCGTCGCCCCAGGAGCCGGTCGGGTAGTCCCCGGCGCGCGGGCCTGCCTCGGTGCGGCGGCCGGTCAACTCCTCGACCGTGGGAGCCACTTGCTTGACGAACTTGATCTCCGTGCCGACGGGCGTCCACAGCCGCAGCGCGACGTCCGCGACCTCCTTGCCCATGGCCGTCTCCATCATGTGCGTGAAGTCGGCGGTGAGGGCGGCCGGGTCGGCGACGATGTCGGCGGTGCCGAGCAGCGCCGAGGCGATCCCGGTGACCTCCTTGACCTCCCAGTCCGTGCCGACACCGCGCGCGTCACAGGTGAAGCGCCCGGCGCAGGAGTCCAGGGCGGCCTTCAGGTCCTCGGGTGACTCGTGTTCGTTGCGGCCGTCGGTGAGCACGATTCCGTGCCGGATCGACACGTCCGCCGAGGACAGCAGGCGGTCGGCGAGGCGCAGCCAGGTGCCGATCGCCGTACCGCCGCCCGCGCTCAGCTTGCGCAACGCCTGCTTGGCCTGTTCGCGGGTCGCCGCGTCGGCGACCGCGAGCCGGCCGCCGCCCGGATAGACCTCCTTGGCGACATGCGTGCCGCCGATCACCGCGAAGTGCACGCCGTCGCGCACGGAGTCGATCGCGGCGGCCGTCGCGTCGCGGGCGCCCCGCATCTTGGTCGGCGGGTAGTCCATCGAGCCCGAACAGTCGACCATGATCGCCACGGCCGCGTCCGGGCCCTGCCCGGCGGTGTACAGGTGCGGCGCGGCGACCGCGCTTCCGATGGTGCCGCCGCCCGTCGAGCTCACCGTGACGATCGCGTTGACCTCGCGGGCGCCGTCGGGCAGGTACTCGTTCTGGTAGACGTCGACCGAGAACTGCGGCACGTTCGACTTCGAGAAATTGGCCATGCCTTCTTTGTCCCCCTCAAGGCCCCCATAGTGCGTACTACGGGGGTGATGACTGTGTTCGGACCGGTCCCCTCCGGTCCGAGGCCGTTCCCCGTTCGCGGCCTCAGGCCGATCCTGCCCCCTGCGAGGGGGCCGGGAACGGTACGACGGCCACTGTTACGTTGTCGTGGCCCCCGCCGTCCAGGGCGTGGCCCACCAGGACCTGCGCGCTGTGCAGCGGACGCTCGGCGGCGTCGAGGGGTACGACCTCGGCCATGTCCTCGGCCGCCTCCGCGTAGTTCCACAGCCCGTCGGTGCATACCACCACTACACCTGGCCGGTCCGGTTTGAAGGAAGCGGTGTGCGGCTCCAGTTCGTACGCGTCCGCTCCGAGCCAGCCCGTGATCGCGTGGGCGCGCTCGTCGGCGTACGCCTCCGCCTCGTTCATCAGGCCCGCCGCGACCATCTGCGCGGCCCACGAGTCGTCCTCGGTGAGCCGGGCCGGGGGTGAGGCGCGGTCGACGGGGACCCAGTAGGCGCGGCTGTCGCCGACCCAGCCGATGATCAGCAGGGTGGGGGTGACGACGGCGCCGACGATGGTGCAGGCGGGAGCGTTCACGTGCGGGGCGTGCTCGTCGTGCGAAGCGGGCGCGTCCGCAATGGAGTTGACGGCCTCCGCGGCGGCGAGGATCGCCTCGTGCATGGCCTGCTGCGGGTGCGTGCCGAGCGGCAGGGCCGCGAGCAGCGACTCACCCGCCGCGCGGGAGGCGGCGAGTGAGGCCTCGTCGGGGCGGGTCGCCGAGGAGACGCCGTCGCAGACGATCGCGACGACGGCGGGTGCGCCGTCGGGCAGCGCGGTCGTCGAGATGGTGAACGCGTCCTCGTTGCGGTGGTGGCGCAGGCCCCGGTCGCTGACCGCGGAGACCGCGCTCAACTCCTGCTCCATGTGGTCGCGTTCGCGTGGCTGTGCGTGCCCGCAGTTCTCGCAGTAGCCGTCGTTGTCGACGCTGCCCGCACGGCAGGCGACGCACAGGCGGGTGCCCGCGGGGGGTGTCGCGAGGTCGGCGGTGCGCGGGTCGGCGGGGGGCTCGGCCGGGGTTTCGTGCCGGGCTTCGGCCTGAGCCTCCGACCGGGCTTCGGACCGTGCTTCGGCCGGGGGAGCCAAGGGGTACTCGTCCGGCTCGCGCGGCCTGTCGAACCGTACGCCCGCGGACTCGTGTGCCGCGCGCGGGAGTTCGGTGCCGCCCGAGTCGGTGCCCCGGATGTCCGTCGCCCGGTGCACCGGCGCCGGTGTGTCGGAGCTGTCCACCTCCGGTGCGACGGGCCAGTCCACGGAGGAGACGGCCGAAGGAGGGCGCGGCGACGTGCCGTTCATGGTGATCGTGGGCTCGTCCTGCGGCGGTTCGGGCACCGCCGACAGGTCGTAACCGCACGCACCGCAGAAGCGGTCACCCGCCTCAAGTGGCTCCTCGCAACTGGGGCACCGCGAAAGGGCCGTCGGCTGAGGCATCTGGGACATCAATCACACCCACGTCCGGGGGCGGTAACGATTGGCACGTTCCACCAGGTCGATCCTCTCCTCGCCGCCCGTCGCGAGGCGGGCCAGCGTGCGGTACGAGCGCTCCAGACCGAAGCGGAGGCCGCGCTCGTCCAGCTCGCTGCCGAGCAGCGCACGTCCGCCGCCGGAGGCCGGAGCGGAAACCTGGCTCCCGGAGAGTACCCAGTCCAGGGCGCAGCCCAGTACTTCTGTGGACAACTGCTCGCGTCGCACCGCGTCGAGACCGTAGCCGTCAAGGGCCTCGACCTGCCCGGCGGCAGCAGTCAGGTCCTCCAGGAACGGCGCGGCGGCCGCCTCCTCGGCGAGTCGCTGCCGCAGCCGCGCCCGCACGGCCGCGACCCGCGCCGCCGTGTAGTGGATCGACGACTCCGGTACGGATTCCAGCGTGTGTACGGCGCCACGGCGGTCGCCCGAGGCGAGCTGCACGCGGGCCAGGCCGAACGCCGAGCTCACATAGCTCGGGTCGGTCGTCCACACCAGGCGGTAGTACTCGGCGGCGTTGTCCAGCTGCCCGAGCACCTCCGCGCACACGCCGAGGGCCAGCTTGGGCGCGGGTTCGCCGGGGAACGCGTCGTAGATCGCGTCGAAGGACAGCGCCGCGATCTCGTGCTCGCCGGTCGCCAGGGCCGCCGCGCCCCGGTACCAGACCACCCGCCAGTCGTCGGGGTGGTCCGTCTCCAGCGCGCCGAGTGCCCTGGCGGCGTCGGCCAGTTCGCCCATCTCCAGGCGGGCCCGCAGCTCGCGCAGACGCAGTTCGAGGGAGCCGGTGGGCGCCGCGTGCAGCGCGGTGATCAGCTCCGCGGGCGCGGAGGCCATGAGGCCTGCGAGGAAACCGGCGTTGGGGTCCCCCGGGTCGACCCGGGGGACGGGCAGCGCGAGTGCGGTGGCGGCGGCCTGGACGGACTTGACCAGGTTGCCGGTGTCGACGGGGGCCGCGGCACCCGAAGTGATGGCGAGTCCACCACCGTTGGCGGCGGGCAGCGCACGTTGCCGGCGCCCCACCGGAGCCACCCGCACCCCGAGCCGCGACACATCCCCGTCCAGCGTCCCGAACAACTCCGTGTCGGTGACCTTGAGTTCGGGCCCGAACAGGGTGGAGAGCGCCGGGCGGGCCCGTCCGGTCTGCAGGGAGACGAGCTCGCGCAGGACACCCGTCAGCTGCTCGGCCATCTCCTGCGCGGAGGCGAACCGGCGGGCCGGGTCGGGGTCGGTGGCCCGCACCAGGAGCCGGTAGAACGACTCGTACTGGCGGAAGACCTCGATGTTGTCCGGGTCGGGCAGGGAGTCCACGAACACGTTCGTGTAGCCCTGGAAGTCGAAGGTCATCACGGCCAGCGTGCGGGCCACCGTGTACAGGTCGGAGGCGACAGAGGGGCCGACCTCGGCCACCTCCGGCGCCTGGTAGCCCACCGTGCCGTAGATGGCCGACTCCTCGTCGTCCATCCTGCGCACCGCGCCCATGTCGATCAGCTTGAGCTGGTCCTCGGTCTGGATCGCGTTGTCGACCTTGAAGTCGCAGTACAGCAGGTTGCGGCTGTGCAGATGGCCGAGCGCCTCAAGCGCCTCGATGCCGAACGCGCAGGCCTGCTCCACCGGCAGCGGGTCCCGCTTCCCGGCCGCCGTACGACGGTCGTTGGCGATCTCCTTGAGGGACTTGCCGCCGACGTACTCCATGACGATGTAGCCGTCGAGGGAGCCGGTGCGCTGGTCGAGGTGCTCGACGAAGTTGTAGATCCGCACGATGTTGGCGTGCTCGATCTCCGCGAGGAAGCGGCGCTCGGAGATCGCGGCCGCCATCGCGTCCTGGTCGCCCGTGTCGAGCAGGCCCTTGAGGACCACCCAGCGGTCGGACACCGCGCGGTCGACGGCGAGGTACACCCAGCCGAGCCCGCCGTGCGCCAGACAGCCCACGACCTCGTACTGGCCGTGCACGATGTCGCCCGTGGCCAGCTTCGGCACGAACGAGTACGGGTGGCCGCATTTCGTGCAGAACCCCTCCGTGCGCCCGGGCGTCTCACCGCGCGAACGCCCCACCGGCGCACCGCAGTCGGAGCGCGAGCAGAACCGCTTGCGCTCGGGCACCTCCGGGTTCTCCTGGATCATCCCGCGCGGGTCGGGGCGCGGCACGCCCGGCACCTCGACCAGGCCGACACCGAGCCGGCCGCGCCCCGAGGAACCGGCGGCCGAACCCGAGCTGCGGACCGACACCGAGCGGCCCGTCGTGGAGCCCGACAGCGAGCGGGAGAGGCGCCCGGAGACCGAGCGCCGCGACTGCGAGGATCGCGACGACGCACGGGAACTCGCCCGCGAACTGCTGCTGCTGGAACTGCCCGAGCCCCGTGAACTCCGCCCGCCCGCGGTGATCCCGGTCGGCGGCGACCCCAACGAGCCGCCCGCGGACACGACCGGCGCCAGACCGCACGTGTCGCAGTACAGCTCGCCGCCGCCCATGTCCTCGTACGACCCCGAGCAACCGGGCCGCTGGCACTTCTGACTCATGAGTCCCCCCTACGGTCCTGTGGCCCACTGCCCTGCGGGGGCACCCGCGGGCTGAGCAGGTCGGCCGCCGCGTGCTGGTAGCGCAGTACGGCGTCCTCCGCGACGCGCAGGTCGCAGGGCGCGCTCCACAGCATGCGGCGCGCGGCGTCGTAGCGCTCGATGAGGAACGGGTCCTCCGCGAGCCCGTGCCGGGCGACCTTCGCCTTGTACGCGTCGAGGCGGCCGCGCAGCTCCGCGCGGACCGCCAGCGGCTGCGTGACCGCGGTCAACGACTCGCGGGCGCGCAGGAGTTCGTCCTCCGCCTTCTCCTCCAGCGCTTCAAGGAGCGGCGAGAGGCGATGCCACTGGGCGTGTCTGCGGTACTCGGCGGCCGTCGCCAACTGCTCCTGGAGCACGGTCGGCGGGCCGCTGACCGCGGGCACCTCGGACGCGGCGATCTTCGCGAGCACCTCACCGCGGGCACTCCTCGCCTCGGCGAGGGTGCGGTCCGCGCGGCTCAGCACGTCACGCAGCTTCACCAGGCGCGCCTCCGCGTCCTGCCGGACGGTGAGCACGGCGTCGATCTCCCGGCGCACGTCCTCCAGGGCGCGCGCCTCGTGGTCGTACGTCGTGGTGTCCGGGCGTCCGCCGCCGGGGGCCGAACTCCCTTGCGCGGGAAGCCAGAAGGCCAGCGGGTCGGACACCACGCGCTCGCGCAGCGTGGTGAGCGTGCGGGTGATCCGCTCCAGGTCGTCGCCCGCCGGGTGCTCACCGGGGCGTACACCGACGGAGTGCGCGAGCCGCCGGGTGCGCTGGAGCTCCGCGGCCAGTAAATCTATCCGGGCGGGCAGCGCGGACCACACTGCGTCGGCGGCGATGACCATGTCGAGCGAGGACGCGTACAGCTCGTTCATCCGCTCCACGAGCGCGGCCAGCGAGAACTGCTCGCTGAGCTTGCCGGTGCCGACGAGCGTCGGCGCGTTCGCGGTGGCCGTGGCGGAACCGGCGACCGTGATGCTCGCGCCGCGCAGCAGCTCGGTCAGCTCCGACAGGTCTTCGCGGCTGGACCAGCGTCTGCGGGAGCGGATCTCACGGGCGGAGCGCAACGCGTCGGCGTACGCGTCGAAGTACGCCCACAGCAGGGTGATCGACGCCTCCGCGGCCGACCAGCGTTCCTTGGTCGTGCCGGTGAGCTCGGCGCCTTCGAGGAGTCTGCGGCCCGCGTGGTCCTGCAGGGAGAGGAGCGAGGTCTCGATGGCCTCGTGCTCTGCGCCGAGCCGCGCCAGCGCACGGTCCACCTCGTCCCGGTCCATCACCGGCCCGGGGGGTCCCGTGACGCCCATCGATCACCTCTCGCTTTCGGCCGTGTCGGCTACTTGTACCGCTACCAGTACTGCTAGTGCTGCCTGTACCGCTACTTGTATTGCGGTGCGGGCGGATTCGACGACGGGGAGTCCGCTCCCAGGGTCGGGGAGAGCCATTTGTCGTACGCCGTCTGCCAGCCGCTCTGGCGGTAGTTCTCCAGGACCCGGTTGACCCGGCGCACCAGATCGTCGGAGCCCTTCTTCATCGCCACGCCGTAGTACTCGGTGGTGAAGGTCTTGCCCTTGAGCTGGACCGTGGGGTCCTGCGCGGCCTGGCTCGCGGCCAGCGCGCCGTCGGTCACGACGGCGTCGACCTCACCGAGCTGGAGCCTTACCAGGCAGTCGAGTTGGTTGGGGACCGTGGTCGTGATGTCGGCGGAGGAGACGAGCTTGCCCGCCTTCTTGTCGGCGTCCAGCTTGTCGTACGCGGTGGAGCCGGTCGCCGTGCAGATCTTCTGGTTCGCCAGCGACTCGTCGTACCCCTTGATGGACGAGTTGATGGGCGCCAGGACCTGCTGGCCGGTCTCGAAGTAGGGCGCGGAGAACGCGACGTCCTCGAGCCGGGTGCAGGTGATCGTCATGGTGCGGACCACCATGTCGACCTTGCCGCTCTGGATGGCGGGGATGCGCTGGTTGGTGGGGATGGCGCGGAACTGTACGGCGTTCGCGTCGCCCAGGATGTCCTTGGCGATCGCGTGCACGAGGTCGATGTCGAAGCCTTCGAGGTCGCTGCCGGCCGGGTTGTTCGGGTCGCGGTAGCCCCAGCGGAAGCTGTTCTGGTCGACGCCGACGATCAGCCGCGGGTCCTTGCGCTTCTTGATGGCGTCGATCGTCGCGCCGTCCACGGCGGACGGCGTCAGGCTCTGGTCCTGCGGGTCCGTGCACTCGTCGGCCTTCGCCTGGGTGCCCTGACCCACGCCCTGGCCGCCGATGCCCGTGCTGCCGTCCCCGCGCGCGCTGCTCAGCGGCAGCAACAGGGCGAACACCGCGGTGAGTGCGCAGGCGACGGCCATCGCACCCACGCCGCCCCAGCCCTTCAGGCTTGCCCTCAGACGTCGTGCACTCATTGCCGCTCCTCCTCTCACCGCTCCTCCTCTCACCGGTACTCCGAAAGCCTGCGTCCGATGCCCAGCACCGCGCCCGCCGCGGCCAGCACCGCGAGGACCGCCGCGCCGACCGGCAGACCGGTCATCGCGTCCAGGCCGTTGCCCGCCGCCTGCTTGAACTCGCTCTGCTCCTGCACCAGCGCCAGCTCCAGGTTCTTGTCGACGCCGTCGAAGCACTCGCCCGTCGGCTTGTCGCTCTTGGAACCGATCACCTTGTCCAGCGCCGCCTGGTAGTTGCCGCTGTCGTCGGCCTCGCGGGCGTCCGCGTGGCGCAGCTTCCATTCCTTCATGTTGCCGGTCGCGGCCGCCACCGGTTCCTCGCCCGCCTTGTCGTCGGCGAGGGCGGAGGCGGCGGCCAGCTTCTTGGTGAGGTCGTCCATCTCCTGCTGGAAGTCGTAGTCGAAGGCGTCCACGACCGTGCCGTCCTTCAACTCCTTGGTCTCCGCGCCGCGGCTGACCAGCGTCAGGTTCTCGTTGCCCCGCGCGTTCAGCGACGCGAGCCGGGCGTCGTTCAGCACGTTCAGCGAGCGGACGCCGTGGTCGTAGGACTCGTTCAGCCCCGCCCGGGCCACGCTGTGCCCGACGACGAGCCAGAGCAGTACGACCACGGAGGCGGCGCTGGCGGCGGCCATGCCCTGGTTCAACACCCGGTTCGTACGCCGGTAGTTGCGCCGCTGGGCCCAGGCGAGACCGCCGAGCGCGAGCACGCCGAGGCCGATCGCGGCCCACGGATAGGGCGTGGCGTCGGCGTAGTCGGCCTCCAGGCGCTGGTTCTCCTTGGTGTAGAGATCCTTGGCCGCCGGGAGCATCTGGTCCTGCATCGTCGCGTTCGCGTACCGCAGATAGGCGCCGCCGAGCGGGAAGCCCTGGCGGTTGTTGGCGCGGGCCCGCTCGATCAGGCCCTTGTACTCCGGCAGCAGCTTGTTCAGCTTGGCGATGGTCTCCGCGGACGGGGAGCCGGGCTCCGAGTTGGCCGCGGCGGTGACCAGTTTCTCGGCGGCCGTCCTGATGTCCGCCTCGTACCGCGTGCGGGACGCCTTCGTCTCCTGGCCGCCTGCGAGGAAGCCGCTGGAGGCCGCGGTGTTGGCGTCCGCGAGTGAGCGGTAGATGTCGGCGGCGCTGGCGCTCAGCGGCTGGCTGCTGTTCAGCACGTCGTCCGCGGCGGCCGAGCGGTCCGTCATCTGCCAGGCGGTCACCGCGCCGAACGCGACGACCAGCAGGGCGAGTACGGCGCCGATGATCCGTAGGCGGCCCGGTTCCGTCGTCGCCGCGGTGCGCAGGGTGTCCACGCCTTCCGCCCAGGCCGTGCGGCGTGGGGGAGTGGGCGGGGGCGTGTGCGCGGGCGCGCTGGGTGTCGTGGGGCCGGGCCTCTGCGGGGCCGGTGGGCCGGATTGCGGTGGTACGGCCGGCATCGTGGGTGTGGCCGGGCGTGCCGGTGTTCCCGGCTGTCCCGGTGGCGCCGCGCTGCCGTTCGGCGGGTGTGTCACTTGACCTCCCCCATGGTCATCCGTCTGTCACCTCTGTCGCGTGCGTGGGGAGCACGGACGAAGGTGCACGGCCGCAAGTATCGCCGCAGGGACGGACATCCGCACAGTTCTTGACTCGATCTTGTTCGGATCACAGCGCAGCGCGAAGCTCCCCGCAAGGCCCCCCTCCCCTGAACACGCGATCGGTATGTGTTCGGTTCCCGGTCGGGGTGGGGGCTGGGGGGTGGGTTTTTCGCCCCCTCCGCCCCTTCCCGTCCCTTGTTCCTGGGGCTCCGCCCCAGACCCCGCTCCTCAAACGCCGGAGGGGCTGACCTACTCAGCCCGTCCGGCGTTTGAGGACGAGGCCGTTCAGGCCGATAGCGGGGGTCTGGGGGCGGCAGCCCCCAGGTACGGGACGGGAAGGGGCGGAGGGGGCGAAAGAAGCCGCTCAGACCCCCTCGTAGAACGCCCGCACGTGTGCGTGTGCCTCCTTCGGGGCCCCTACGTGGTCCAGGCCGAGGAGTGCGGCGCCCAGGACCGGGCGGGCGGTGACGACCTGGGGGAGTGACTTGGGGGCGCGGTCGGCCAGGAGTTCGCGTATGCGGGTGTCGAGTTGGGGGTGGCGGGCGGCGAGGATGCTGCCGCCGAGGAGGACCGGGGTCGGTTCCTCCAGGAGGGAGAGGCGGGTGAGGGCGACGGTGGCCATGGCGACGACCTCGTCGGCGAGGCGGTCGACGATGGAGCGGGCGACCGGGTCGCCGTCGAGGGCGGTGGCGAAGAGGACCGGCGTCAGTTCGTGGCGACGGGCGTTGTCGAGGTGCTCCAGGTGGAGGGCCTCGATGAGGGCGTACATGGAGGTGAGGCCGAAGTGGGCGGGGAGGGTGCGCGCGAGGGCAGTGGGCCCGCCCCGGCCGTCCTCGGCACGCGCGGCGTGCCACAGCGCCTCCTCCGCGAGCCCCCAACCACCGCCCCAGTCCCCGGAGATACGCCCGATCGCGGGAAAGCGAGCGGTACGCCCGTCGGGCCGCATACCGACGCAGTTGATGCCGGCCCCGCAGACGACGGCGACCCCGCGCGGCTCGGCGATCCCGGCCCGCAGAATCGCGAAGGTGTCGTTGCGCACCTCCACACTCGCCCCCCACGCGCGCGCGTGCAACGCGGCCGCCAACCGCTCCTCCTCGACGGGGAGATCGGCGTTGGCGAGGCAGGCGGCGACATGGGCGACGGAGCCGACGCCCGCCTCGGCGAAGGCCCGGCCGACGGTCTCGGCCAGCGAGTCCACCGCCACCTGGACCCCGACGACCGGCGGCCGGAAACCACCGCCGCGCGCCGTGCCGGCCACCCGCCCGTCCGCGGCGAGCACGGCGACGTCGGTCTTGCTGTTCCCCGCGTCGATGGCCAGGACCAGGGCCGCGGGGGAGGACCCGGCGGCCGTCCCGGCGCCGGATCCCGATGAGGTCATGCCCACGCGAGGTGCTCCCGGTTGTGCGCGATCAGTTGGTCGGTGAGGGCGTCGGCGTACGCGTGCTGGCCGATGAGGGGGTGGGCGAGGAGCGCGCGGAACACCCGGTCGCGGCCGCCGTGCAGGGCCGCCTCCAGAGCCAGGTCCTCGTAGGCCGTGACATTCGCCATCAGGCCCGCGTACAGCGGGTCCACGGACGGCACGGGCAACGGCGTCGGCCCCTGGGCGCCGATCGCGGCCTGTACCTCGATCACGGCGTCGTCCGGCAGGAAGGGCAGCGTCCCGTTGTTGTACGTGTTCACCACCTGGTAGGGGCTGCCGCCACCGCCGAGCAGCGAGGCCGCGAGGTCCACGGCCGCCTCCGAGTAGTACGCGCCGCCGCGCCGGGCGAGCAGCTCCGGCTTCTCGTCCAGCGTCGGGTCGCCGTACATCTTCAGCAACTGCCGTTCCATCTCCGCCACTTCGGAGGCCCGCGAGGGCTTTGTCCGCAGCTCTCGTACGACCTCGTCGTGCGCGTAGTAGTAGCGCAGGTAGTACGACGGGACGACGCCGAGGCGTTCGACGACGGAGCGCGGCAGGTGCAGATCGCCGGCGATCGTGTCGCCGTGTTCGGCGATGAGCTTCGGCAGGACGTTCTCGCCCTCGGGACCGCCCAGGCGCACACCGGTTTCCCACGTGAGGTGGTTGAGGCCCACATGGTCCAGGTGCACATCGGCGGGGGTGACCCCGAGCAGCGCCGCGAACTTCCGCTGGAAGCCGATCGCCACATTGCACAGTCCGACGGTCTTGTGACCGGCCTGGAGCAGCGCGCGCGTCACGATGCCGACGGGGTTGGTGAAGTCGATGATCCAGGCGTCCGGGTTCGTGCGGCGGACGCGCTCCGCGATGTCGAGGACGACGGGAACCGTGCGCAGCGCCTTGGCGAGGCCGCCCGCGCCCGTCGTCTCCTGCCCGACGCAGCCGCACTCCAGAGGCCAGGTCTCGTCCTCGTTGCGTGCCGTCTGTCCGCCGACGCGCAGTTGCAGCAGTACGGCGTCCGCGCCCTCGACCCCCGCGTCCAGGTCGGCGGTCGTGACGATCTTGCCGGGGTGCCCCTGTCGCGCGAAGATCCGCCGGGCGAGGCCGCCCACCAGCTCCAGGCGCTCCGCCGCCGGGTCGACGAGCACCAGTTCCTCGATGGGCAGGGTGTCCCTCAACCGGGCGAAGCCGTCGATGAGTTCGGGGGTGTAGGTCGACCCTCCGCCGACCACGGTGAGTTTCATATGGGTCAACCCTTCACTCCGGTGAGCGTGACACCCTCGACGAACGCCTTCTGCGCGAAGAAGAACACGAGGATCACGGGGACCATGACCAGTACGGTCGCGGCCATGGTGAGGTTCCAGTCGGTGTGGTGCATGCCCTTGAAGGACTCCAGGCCGTAACTCAGGGTCCAGGCACCGGCGTTCTCCGAGGCGTAGATCTGGGGCCCGAAATAGTCGTTCCACGCATAGAAGAACTGGAAGAGGGCGACCGCGGCAATGCCCGGTTTCGCCATCGGCAGGACGACCTTCAGGAGTGCCCGCAGGTCTCCGCAGCCGTCGACCTTCGCCGCGTCCAGGTACTCGTTCGGGATCGTCATCAGGAACTGGCGCAGCAGGAAGATCGAGAAGGCGTCGCCGAACGCCATCGGGATGATCAGCGGCCAGAGCGTGCCGGACAGGTCCAGCTGCTTCGCCCAGAACAGGTACATCGGGATGATGACGACCTGCGGCGGCAGCATCATCATCGAGATGACCAGCATCAGCGACAGATTCCGGCCCCGGAAGCGGAACTTGGCGAGTGCGTAGGCCACCGGGACCGAGGAGACCACTGTCAGGACCGTGCCGGCACCGGCGTACAGAAGTGTGTTCTTCCACCAGGTCAGGAACCCGGGGGTGTCGAAGACCTTCTTGTAGTTGCCCCACTCCCAGGTGTGCGGGATCAGATCGCGGCTGAGTGCCTGGGTGTCGCTCATCAGCGAGGTCAGGAAGACGAACACGAAGGGGAGGACGAAGAAGAGGGCGGCCGCGACGCCTAGGGCGTGCACGGCGATCCACTCCAGGAGGGCCTTGCGGCGGGCGGTGCGCTCGGCGGGCGAGACGGGGGCGCTCAACTCCGTCGGTTTGTCCAGTACTTGAGTGGTCATGGCGTCAGTCACCTGCCTGGATGAGACCGCCCCGGCGCCGCATCAGGAACGCGGTGAACGCCATGGACAGGGCGAAGAGCACCAGTGCAACCACACAGGCGGAGCCGTAGTCGAAGCGCTGGAAGCCGAGGTTGTAGACGAGTTGGGGGAGGGTGAGCGTCGACTTGTCGGGATAGCCGGGCTCGAACTGCGTTCCCGCGCCCTGGATGACGCCCGACGCGACCTTTCCGGCGATCAGCGGCTGCGTGTAGTACTGCATGGTCTGGATCACGCCCGTGACCACCGCGAACATCACGATCGGCGAGATGTTCGGCAGCGTCACGTACCGGAACCGCTGCCACGCCGACGTGCCGTCCAACTCGGCCGCCTCGTACTGCTCCTTGGGCACGTCGAGCAGCGCGGCCATGAAGATGACCATGAGGTCGCCGACGCCCCACAGGGCCAGCATGGTGAGCGCCGGCTTCGACCACGCCGGGTCGTTGAACCAGCCCGGCGCCGGGATCCCGATGCCCTCCAGGATCGAGTTGACCGGTCCCGTACCGGGGTTGAGGAGGAACGCGAAGGCCATCGTGGCGGCGACGGGCGGGGCGAGGTAGGGCAGGTAGAAGAGGGTCCGGAAGACACCCGTGCCCGTCCTGATCTTGGTGATCAGCAGGCCGACGCCGAGCCCGAAGAGGACCCGGAGGCTCACCATGATGACGACGAGCCACAGGGTGTTCCTCAACGCGGGCCAGAACAGCGGGTAGTTCTCGAAGACGTACGCCCAGTTCTTCGTTCCGACCCACGTCGGCGGCTTGAAGCCGTCGTAGTGCATGAACGAGAAATAGACCGTCGAGAGCAGCGGGTACGCGAAGAAGACCGTGAAACCGATCAGCCAGGGCGACATGAAGGCGGCCGTCTTCAGCGCCGCCCGGCGGCGCTTGGCGCGCAGTGTGTACGTGGCGCTCATGACGCTCTACTTCGCCTGCGCGATGTCCGTGTCGATCTGCGCGGCGGTCTTCTTCAGGCCCGCCTTCAGATCCGTTTCCTTGCCGCTCTCGTAGTCGTATCCGAACTGCTGGAGCGTCACGAGGTACGTACCGCCGTTGATGGAGGCGGGACTTGTCGTCGAGTTCGCGTTCGAGGCGATGTCCAGGAAGGTCTTGAAGCGCGGGTCGTACTTCAGCTTCGGCGACTCGAGGGCGGCGAGTGTGGAGGGCACGTTGTGGATGGCGTTGGCGAAGCCGACCACCGCGTCCGTGTCCGTGGTCATGTACTTCAGCAGCTCCCAGGCCGCGTTCTGCTTCTTGCTGGTCGAGGCGATGCCCGCGATGGTTCCGGTGATGTAGCCCTTGCCGTACTGGTCCGCCTGGTCGTCGGGGACGGGCAGCGGCGCGACGCCGATCTCGAAGCCGGGCTTGGCCTCCTCGGCCATGCCGAGCCGCCACTCACCGTCCAGCTGCATGGCCACCTGGCCGGTGTGGAAGGGGTGCTTGGGGCCCCACTCGTCACCGAGCTTGGAGCGGTACTTCTCCAGCTTCTGGTAGCCGCCGAGTTCGTCGACGAGCTTCTTCTGCAGGGTGAACCCGGCCTCGAAAGCGGGGTCCTTGGCGATGTTCGACTTGCCGGAGGAGTCGAAGTACGTCGGTGAGAACTGCCCGAAGTAGTGCTCGGTGGTCGACTCCCAGCCGTGGTAGTTCGGCATGAAGCCGAGCTGGGAGTAGCTGTCGCCCTTGGAGATGGTGAGCTTCTTGGCGTCGGCCTCGAACTCGGACCAGGTCTTCGGGGGGCTGGTGATGCCGGCCTTTTCGAACGCGGTCTTGTTGTAGTAGAGCCCGTACGCGTCACCGAGCAGCGGCGCCGTGCAGCGGTCGCCCTCGAACTGGGTGTACTCGTTCATGGCCTTCGGGAAGGTCTTCTCCGGGTCGATGCCCGCCTTCTCGAAGAAGGGGTTGAGGTCGACGAATGCGCCCGACGAGCAGAAC
Organism: Streptomyces sp. NBC_00038; assembly: GCF_026343635.1. NCBI lineage: Bacteria > Bacillati > Actinomycetota > Actinomycetes > Kitasatosporales > Streptomycetaceae > Streptomyces > Streptomyces sp. NBC_00038. The sequence continues at coordinate 3,813,664 of NZ_JAPELQ010000001.1, read as the reverse complement.
TTGCCCACGTTGTTGGTGGTGAAGGAGGAGACCACGTCGGGGGCCTTGTCGCCGCCCGCCCGCAGCGCCTGGTTGATCTTGTCGTCCGTCATGTTGCCGACGATCTTCACGTGGATGTTGGGGTGCGCCTTCTCGAAGCCCGCGACCAGGGACTTCACGGCCGCGACCTCGCTTTCGGCGCTCCAGGCGTGCCAGAAGTTGATCGTCGTCTCTTTGGAGGCGTCGTCGTTCGCGCCGGACTCGGTCTGGCCGGTACAGGCGGAGGTGAGGAGGGCTATGGAGGCGGAGGCGGCGATCGCGGCAGCCGCCTTTCGGGACATTCCGGGCATGACGGGGTCTCCCTAGGGCAGGGTGAAGGTGTTCGCGGAAGGGACTTGCGGTTCAGCGGGAGGTGTCGAAGACCTCGTCGCGGGTGGCCGCCAGGGCGCTCTCCAACGCGCCGCGCAGCACGGGGTGTTCGTGTACGTCGCCGATCACGAGGCGCGGCCGAGACGCGGCCAGCTCCTCCAGCTCGGCCTGGACCAGGGCGCGCAGCGGTTCGCCGCCCGCGGTGAGCGAGGCGCCGCTGAGCACGACGAGCTCGGGGTCGAGCACGGAGACCAGCGAGGCCAGACCGGTGGCGAGCCCGGTCGCGTACGTCTCCAGGAGCTGCCGGTGGGGGCCCTCGTCGTGGGAGGCGGCCTCCTTGACGAGGGCGGCGGCGGCCTCGGCGTACGGACCGCCGGGGACGGGCCGGATGCCCAGCTCGCGGGCCAGCTTGGGGATGGCCTGCGAACCGGCCAGCTCCTGGTAGCCACCGCTGTTGGCCTTGGTCACCTGGCGTACCAGCGGCGCGCCCGGCACCGGCAGGAAGCCGACCTCGCCCGCACCGCCGGTCCAGCCGCGGTGCAGTCGCCCGCCGAGGACGAGCGCGGCACCGAGGCCGCCCTCGTTCCACAGCAATACGAAGTCCTCGTGTCCTTGGGCGGCGCCCAGTCGCTGCTCGGCGATGGCGACGAGGTTGACGTCGTTCTCGTACTCGACCGGCATGGGTAGCGCGGCGGCGAGTTCGTCGAGGAGGCTGGGGGTGTGCCAGCCGGGAAGGTGCGAGGCGTACCGCAGCCGCCCGGTGTTGGGGTCGAAGGCGCCGGGCGTTCCGATGACGAGCCGGTGGATGTCGTCGCGGGCCAGCCCCGCCGCTTTGACCGCGCCGTCGAGGGCGTCGGTGACCTGGCGTACGACGGGCTCGGCGGGGCGCCGGCCGGGAGTGGGCAGCTCGTACTCGCCCACCGTCCGTCCGGTCACGTCCGCGACGGCGGCGAGGATGCGCTCGGGGGTGACGTCCAGGCCCGCCGCGTGGGCCGCGCCCGGATTGACCACGTACAGCTGCGCGTTGGGGCCCGGGCGCCCCTCGCTGGTTCCGGTGGCGAGTACCAGACCGGCCGCTTCGAGGCGGGCCAGGAGCTGTGAGGCGGTCGGCTTCGAAAGGCCGGTGAGTTTGCCGATCCTGGTCCGCGACAGCGGGCCGTGCGCGAGCAGCAGGTCCAGGGCGGCACGGTCGTTCATGGCGCGCAGGACGCGTGGGGTGCCCGGCGTACCGGCGGATCCTGCCATGTGTGCGACACCTGCCTCTCGACCGCCCAGCTTTTCAGTGATCACGGGCGGAAGTCCACCGCAAGATCACTGTTAGGAAAGTTTCCTATTCGGTGGGAGGAACCTAGAACGGCGGCCAAGGGGGCGTCAATAGAAACCGCCCCCGAGGCAACAGACTCGTTACCTGCGGGGGCGGTGAGGTGTGCGCCGAGACGCTTGCCGTTACTTCACGTCGCTACTTCACGTCGACGTAGTCACCGGCGGCGGACTTGGCGCCGGTCGTGGTCGTGCCCGCGAACTTGTAGCGGTAGTAGCCGTCGGCGGAGGCCTTGACGGTGGTGGAGAGGGCGCCGGACGTGCCGGACTTCACCGTCTTCACGTCCTTGTAGGTGGTGCTGCTCTTGGCCCGGAACTGGAGGGTCACCGACTGGCCGGTGTAGCCGGAGTACTTGCTGGTCTCCCAGTTGGCCCGGGTCAGGGCCCCCTTGACGGTGAGGGTGGCGCCCTTCTTCACCGGCTCGGGGGTGGCGTTGGTGGTGAGGTTGGCGGCGCGCTTGATCTGAGCGGTGCCGAGGCCGCCCCACGCGTCGAAGCCGTACTCGAAGCTGATGTGGCCGTCGGATTCGTCGCTGTCCTCGGCGACGTGGCCGTAGTAGCCGGCGGCCTTCCAGGTGGTCGCGTCCGCGGCCTCGTACAGGTAGTCGTACGGGTCGAGGGCGATCGTCTCCTTGCAGGACTCGGTCACCGTCGTGGCGGTCGTGGCGGTCGCGGTGCAGACGGGCGCCGCGTCGTTCTCGATCGAGTTCTCGGGCATCGAGAGCGAACCGCGGTAGAGCATGATGCCCGCGGCGTTGTTCTTGTAGTCGATCACGAGGTCGGCCGGGCGGGTCAGCGTGTACGTGACCGGGACCTTCACCGTGGCGGTGGTGCCGACGACGATCGCCTTGCCGCCGTTGACCACCACGCCGGAGAAGGAGAGGTCCGGAGTGGCGGCCGACGCGGTCGGCACAGCCAGGGCGGACAGAGCCAGAGCACCGCACACAGCGGTGCCTATGGCGAACTTGCGCATGGATTCCCCACATTCGAAGCGGGCCCCTGGGCGTTGAGCTCCAGAACAAGGGCCCGCTGTTGGGGGTGACAGTAGAGGGCCGCGGAGGTGACGGGAATGCGGGGGGTATGTGAAGAAGATTAATTTCGCGCCGGGCCGTCGACCTGGAATCGACCCGGCGCCGACCTCGTGTCGGCCTTGAACCTTCGGTGGAGCCGGAGCGAGTTCTACACGTGTCACGTGTTCATTACAATCAACAGATGCCCAGGTGGGGCGGATTCCCGGGCAGTTGGCGGGTGATTTGCCCTTTTGGGGAGGGTGGATTTGCTGCGCCTTCAGGCGTGCGGGATCCGCTGCGCGGCCGTCTTCACAGGTTCCTGTCCAATGATCCCGCCGCATGAGGGTGAACCGTTTGTCCTGGGGAGGCGACTCGTGAGGCTGTTGATGGCGTGCTGGCGCTCGGCCGCGGCACGGTGCACCCCGGTGATGTGCGTGAAGCTGGTCCTCGGCCTCTGGCAGGACGGCTTCACATGGGGAGCCGTGGGTGAGGACGTGGTCTCCAGCGTGCTGGTGTGGGGAGCCGTGAGTCTCGTATGGGCCGCCGTCGGGTGCCTGATGCTGGCGAAGCTGGCGCGCGGCGCCGGTGTGGAACTCTCCGTGCGGGCCCTGGACGAGAGGCAGATCCACTCGCTTCGTACGGTGGGCGCCTCCGACGGGTGGCAGGAGCGGGTCCGAGGTGAACTGACCGCGTCCGACCGGGCGTTCCTCGTCGCCGAGCGGGGCCGGGAGGAGCTCAGGTTCCGGTGGCGCCCCGGGCGCCTGGACCGGTCCGTCTGGGGATCGCTGGCCTTCGACGCGGACTCGGGGACCGCCCTTCTCGACATCCGGGACGGAGAGGGCAACTCGGGGGTGGCGGGACTGCGGAAGGGGGCTTCCTTCGTCGCGGTGTGCCAGATAGCGCGGGTTGTGGGGCTGGCCGGCATCGAGAAGGACGAGGCGCGAAAGCGCGGGGGCGGCTCGGCGATGGCGTCGGCCGGTGACAGAGGGGCGGATCACGGATGGTCTCCGACGGGATGAGGGAACTGGCCCGGGCCGAGGGCGAACTCCTGGCGCGGCGCCTGTACATGCCGTGGGTGCACGGAGTGGTCGCGGTGGTGGCCGGAGCCGGGGTGTGGGTGGTTCCGGACGCGTGGGTGCGGGCGGTGGCCTGTGCGGCGGTGCTGTTCACACCGGTCTGGGGTGTGGTGGTCGCCGGGCGGCTGGGGCGCGTCGCGTGGCTCCATGAGCTGCCCGAGGGAGAGGGCTCCCCGTTCGGGCCCAAGGCCCATGTCCGGGGCCTGCGTATCGCGTTCGCGCTGGCCGGCGGCATCGGCGTCGCGGTGACGGCGCTCGTGCCCGAGTCCTGGCTCCGCTGGGGTCTGCCCCTGCTGGCCGCGTGGGCGGTCGTCGAAGTCGTACGACGTTCCCGTGGGCCCCACCGCCGTGCTGACGAGCTCCGCGCTCTGGCGCTCGATGCCCCCTGGTACGAGGATTACCGGGCGCTCATCGAGGACCGGCGGCGAACACTTTCCACCGGCCCCGGCAGCGCGGGGTGAAGTAGAGGGGGAGCGCCACGTGTCGGGTGCCGCACGGGAAGTCGGAGCAGGAGCCGGAGCAGGAGCCGGAGCAGGAGCCGGAGCCGGTCACACGCCGTCCGTGTGGCAGCTCGCGAGGCGAAGGCCCCTGCTGTTCGCACTGTTCGAGACCGTCCTCACCGCGGGGTGCGCCTGGACGTGGTACGCGTTGGCGGCGCTGATCGGCCTGCAGAACCGGGCAGGGGAAGCAGGGGATCCCGAACTGACCTACCGACACCCCTTGTTCGTCCTCGCCTTCGTGGCGCTGGCCGGCCTTCCGGTCACCTGGGTCGCGCGCATCATCCCAAGTCAGCGGCTCCGGCGGGTTCTTGAGTGGGTGTCAGTGGTCCGGCTCGGGTTCTCGGTCCTCGTCTCGGTCGGGGCGGCGCTCCTGTTGGCGCTCGGGCGGTACTGATCCGTCCGGCGACGCGGCTTCTCCCCACGAAGTTCGTCATTCCCGTACAACCAAGGGGACTCGGAGTCCTACCCTGGTCGCTGTACGTATCTGACGCATCGGGGGATTCCGTGGCGACGTTCAACATCAATCATCAGAGCGGCAACATTCAGCAGGCCGACGTGATCCACAACCACGGTGGCGTGCCGGGCGAGCTGACGCAGACGCTGACCCGGCTCATCGAGGAGTTGCGGGCGCAGTCCACCCAGGGCGACGACCGTGCGGCCATGGCCGCGACCGAGCTCGTCGGAGCGCTGGAGGAGGCCTCGTCCCCCGAAGCGCGTCCGGGCCGTATCCACGCCGCGCTGACGAAGGCCGCGGAGCTGCTCGCCGGGGTCGCGACGGCGGCCGGGATCGTCGGCTCGCTCGAAGCGATCGCCGCCTCGTTGCCGCTCGGCTGACCTGACATGGCGGACTTCCGGATCGGCCGCCAGCAGGCCGACCTCATTCAGCAAGCGGACACCATCAACAACTTCGGCCCGCCGCAGGTGGATCACCGGGCGGCGGCCGGGGCGGCGCTCGATGCGCGTGAGTACGAGAGTGCGATCGCCCATCTGAAGCAGGTGCTCGAGACGGATCCAGGCGACGGCCTCGCCCGCTTCCGGCTGGTGGTCGCCGCGCTGCGCGGCTGCCACCCGGACCGCTACGGCGCGCGGCAGACCCAGGCGCTGACGGAGCGTCTGGTGCGGCTGGCCGCCGAGGATCCGGGCTGCCACCACGCCAAGGTGCTCGCGCTCGTCATCAACGACGCCCTGCTCGCGCGCGGCAGCGGTCGACCGGGGCAGCCGTCGGCCGACACCCGTCGGCTCGTCGCCCTCGTCGACCCGGCACGGGGCCGGGAGATCCTCGCGCACGTTCCCGTGCCGGACAGCCCGACATGGGTCCTGCTCGAACGCGCGCTGCGCGGCTGACACCGCGCTCGGGACTCTGCTCGACTCCCCGCTCGGCTCCCCCACTTGGAACTCTGCTCGACACCCCGCTCGCTCATCCCCGCTCGATCTTCAGGAGAACTCACGTGACCTATCCCACGCCTCCACCCACGCCTCCGGTGGCAGGCACGCGTGCACCGGCTCAGTGGATCGCCCGCTACTTCGTCGACCCGCCCAACCCGGCCGACCTGAAGGCCGCGCAGCTCAAGATGGCCTTCGGCGGCGGTGGACTCGTACTCGGAGTGGTGCTGCTCGCCGCCGGGGGAGGAGCCGCCGCCCTGGGCTTCGTCCTGCTGGTGGTCGGCTTCATCCTCGGAGTCAAGGGCTGGAACGCCAAGCGCGCGTACGACGCCGCGTACGCCCTGGCCATGCCGCGCCCCACCGACGCGGAGATCGACCAGATCATCGGCATGGACGCCCTCTCGATCGTGAACCGGTCGCTGCCCCAGCTCGGACTCACCACCGCAGACCTGGTGACGCCCCGCGGCGTCACCGGATCCGGCGGGGCGAGCTTCGACGACATCGTCGCCAACGCCGGGCCGCAGGGCGGACCGGGCGACAACCAAATGGTGGTCTGGGGCCCCGCGTTCCCGTGCAACAGCGCCTTCGGCGACGACGGCCGGATGCGGTACTCGAAGTACGAGTTCATGGTGCTCTGCCCGACCCACTACCTGCTGGCCATCTACCGCTGCGAGCTGGACCTGTACAGCGGTCAGCTGAAGTCGGAGCAGACGCACGAGTACCACTACCAGGACGTGGTCGCCGTGCGCACCGCGTCCGTGCCGCTGCACCGGGGCGGCATCACCATCCAGCCGAGGGCGTCGCAGAGGGAAGCCTTCGCGCGCTTCGACACCGTGCGGCAGATGCAGATCGTCGTGTCCAGCGGTGACCGCACCTCGGTCACCCTCCGGGTGTCGAGCGCCGCCGACGTCACCGTCGACTCGAACGACCCGCTGGACTTCCCGCAGGTACTCGAGCGGGTGCGCGCGACCCTTCGGGAGAAGAAGGGCGGCGTCCGCGCACCCGACGAGGATCTGCTCTGAGCCTTGCGGCTACTTCGTCACGTTCGGCGGTGACAGCGGCGAGGCCGCCTGGGACTGCGGGGACGTGGAGGAGGCGTAGGCGGACGGGGCCGCCATGCCGGCCGTCGGGTCGGCGGGCGCGGTCTCGTCCTCCGTCTGGGCCGGGAGGCCGCCGACGATGCGGATGTCGGCCGCGTCGAAGGCGCGCTTGATGCGCCAGCGGAGTTCGCGTTCGACGATCAGCGCCTTGCCGGGCATCGTCTTCGCCGAGACGCGGACGACCATCGAGTCGAGGAAGACGTTGTCGAGGCCGAGCACCTCGATCGGGCCCCACAGACGCTCGTTCCAGGGCTCGTCCTTGCTCATGGTCTCGCCGACCCGGCTGAGGACGGCCTGGACGTGCTCCAGGTCCTCCGAGGAACGGACCGTGACGTCGACACCGGCCGTGGCCCAGCCCTGGGAGAGGTTGCCGATGCGCTTGACCTCGCCGTTGCGGACGTACCAGATCTCGCCGTTGTCGCCCCGGAGCTTCGTCACACGGAGGCCGACCTCGACGACCTCGCCGGAGGCGACGCCCGCGTCGATCGTGTCGCCGACGCCGTACTGGTCCTCCAGGATCATGAAGACGCCGGAGAGGAAGTCCGTGACGAGGTTGCGGGCGCCGAAACCGATCGCCACGCCCGCGACACCCGCCGAGGCGAGGAGCGGCGCCAGGTTGATCTCGAAGGTGCCGAGGACCATCAGCGCGGCCGTGCCCATGATCACGAAGGACGCGACCGAGCGGAGCACCGAGCCGATGGCCTGGGAGCGCTGGCGGCGGCGTTCGACGTTCACCAGGAGGCCGCCGAGCGCGGTGCCGTCCACCGCCTGAGCGGTGGAGTTCATGTGCTCTATCAGCTTGCTGATCGCCCGCCGTACCGCCACTCTCAGCACGGCCGCGATCACCACGATCAGCAGGACCCGCAGGCCGATGCTGAGCCACGTCGACCAGTTCTGCTCGACCCAGCTCGCGGCGTTGGTCGCACTTTCCTGGGCGTCCTGAAGCGTTGCGGTCGCCGGGCTCGTCGACGTCGAGGACGGAGACGGGGAGGGCGACGGCGTGGCGGCGGCCACTAGGACGGGCAAGGACACAGCAGGTACCTCCAGGCGTAGCTGTCCGCCCGCGGCAGGGACACATGAGGGGCACCGATCGGGCAGAACCACCACACTAACGGGGCATTGTGTGTCGATCGTTGCCATGTCCAGGGGAGAGGCCGTACTCACCTGGGGATGAAGAGTGTGTGGTCGAAAACACTCCCAGCCCGTTACCGGGACATGGTGGCGCTTCCACCAGGCATTCGGGGACACTGGCCACAGATCGTCCCGGCGCGAGCCACGCGCCGCCGGCGTACAAGGAGGCATCCGTGCCGCACGTCCTGGTCCTCAACGCGTCGTACGAGCCGCTCGGCGTCGTACCGCTCCGCCGCGCGCTCGTCCTCGTCCTGGAGAACAAGGCTGTCAGCCTCGAGGAATCCGGCGCCTACATGCACAGCGCGACCGTTACTGTCCCCGCACCCAGCGTGGTCCGGCTGAAGAGGTTCGTACGGGTCCCTTATCGGGGGCCCGTTCCGCTCACCCGTCGCGCGCTCTTCGCCCGCGACGGCGGCCGGTGCATGTACTGCGGTGGCGTCGCAACCAGCGTCGACCACGTCATCCCGCGCTCCCGCGGAGGTCAGCACGCCTGGGAGAACGTGGTGGCGTCCTGCCGCCGCTGCAATCACACCAAGGCCGACCGTCACCTGGTCGAGATCGGCTGGCGCCTGCGCCATAAACCCGCCCCGCCATCGGGGCTCGCCTGGCGCATCATCGGAACCGGACATAGGGACCCGCGCTGGCTGCCTTACCTGCAGCCGTACGGCGCGGAGGACGCGATGGCCCGGATCGACGGCATTTCCGCCTGACGATCCGGGCCTTCGTCTTGCCTCGTTCCGGCTCCCCAGGAGGACCCCTGTACCTCCCGGGGAGCCGGCCGTTCATGCCGGCGCGCATCCCTGCACGCGGCTTGTGCGAAATGTCACGCGTTGCGCATCAGGCGTCACACATCACGTGTTGCGCATCACGCGTAGCGAAGCTCCGCAGGGTGGACGGAGCGGCGCAGCAGCGGCAGCGACGTGGCGGCGGCGAGCAGGCAGGCGGCGTACACGGCGACGGGGACCAGCAGCGGCAGCAGGGGGACCGATCCGTCGGCGGAGGCGAGTGCCGCGTACCAGACGCTGATCGCCATGCCCCCGGCCCCTGCCAGCGCGACCGCGGGGGCCAGCGGCAGGGCCGTTTCCAGGAGCAGGGCCCGGCCGAGCACGGCCCGAGGCACCCCAGCGGCGGTCTGCGCGGCCAGCCCGCGGCGGCGGGTGGCCAGTGACTCGGCGGTGCCGACGGCGAGGCCGAAGAGGGTGATCGCCAGGCCGACCAGGATCGCGGCGCCCGCCAGATTGACGCCCGTTGTGTAGAAGGACATGTCCCAGGCCATCATCTTGGGGCCGCGCGCCCGGAGTGTGCCGAGGAGCACCTGCCGGACACCGACGAAGCCGGTTCCCACCACGGTCACCATCAGGACGGCCGCGTGGGTGCGGGCGGCGGCCCACGGGTCGTCGCGCAGGCGCTCGGCGGCGATGAGTGTCGCCGGGTCTCCGGTGCGGGCCGCGAGCAGCCGTCCGGTGAGGCGGGCGGCGGCGCCGGTCACCCAGACGGCGCCCACGCCGGTGACGATCACCACGCCGAAGACCAGTGCCGGCGCCGTGCCGAACCCGCCGAAAGTGGACGGGGCCATGAGAAGCCCCACGAGCAGCATCACCAGCGCCACCCCCAGGAACGCGGCGCCAGGCCCGCCGCCCGTACCCGGCCGCACCCGCCGCACCCGGCCCAGCGGCGAGGCGACCACACGCCGCAGCGCGAGCGTGCTCACCAGCGCGCCCAGCAGGGGCACGGCCACCGCCGTCACCGCGAACCCCGCCCAGACGGCGGCCGGCGGACGCTGCCACTCGACGAGCAGGAGCAGCCCGGAGAAGACGGTGGCGACCGCCGAACCCACGAGACACGCGAGCCCCGCCTCCAGCGCGGCGATCCGCCGTACCTGGGCGGGGGAGGCCCCGGCCAGGCGCAGCCCGGCCAGCCGCCGGTCGCGGTGTACGGCACCGATCCGGGCGCACTGCCCGAGGAAGCCGAGCACCGGGACGAGCAGGAGGAGCAGCGTGAGGACCACGCCGGAGCGCTCGCCGGGCCGGTCGAGCAGACCGTTGCCGATGGACACGTGGTACTGCCCCCGCAGCGAGGCGACGGCGATCGCGGCCAGGCCGAAGCCGGTGGCGAGCCCCGCCCCCACGGCCGTGAGCGTGACCCGCCACCACTCCCGCCGGTCGGAACCGCGGGTCAGCAGCAGCGCGAGCCTGAGATCGGTCCTCACGGAGACACCTCCACGGACGCGTCGGCCTCGGAGCCGACTGCGGGGCCGCCTTCGGAGCTGTCGGTCGCGTTGCCGACCACAACCCCGTCCCGCAGCGCGACCTCCCGATCCGCGTACGCCGCCACCTGCGCATCATGCGTGATCAGCAGCACCGCCGCACCGGACTCGCGGGCCGTGTGCACCAGCGCGGTCATCACCTGCTCCCCGGCGAGGGAGTCCAGCGCGCCGGTCGGCTCGTCCGCGAAGACGATCCTCGGGCCGGTCACGAGGGCCCGCGCGAGCGACACCCGCTGAGCCTGGCCGCCGCTCATCTCACCGGGCCGCAGCGCCTCCTGCCCGCGTACGCCGAACCGCTCGAGCCACTCGCCCGCCCGCTCCTGGGCCGTCGTACGCGCGGTGCCCGCGAGCAGCAGCGGCAGCGCCACGTTGTCGAGCGCGGTCAGCTCGGGGATCAGCTGACCGAACTGGAACACCACCCCGAAGTCGGTGCGCCGCAGCTCGCTGAGCCGGCTCTCAGGGAGGCGGTCGAGGCGCTCGCCGGCGTAGTGCACCGTGCCCTCGTCCGGGCGGACGATGCCGGAGAGGCAGTGCAGCAGCGTGGACTTGCCGCTGCCGCTGGCCCCGGAGACGGCCAGGATCTCGCCCGCGCGCAGGTCCACCGAGGCGCCGCGCAGCGCGCGGGAGGCCCCGTGCGCCTTGAACAGGCCCCTGGCTGCCAGGAGTGGGTTGCTCATGCTGCGTCGACCTCCGCGGTCAGAGTGGTGAGCCGGGCCGCCGTCGTGGTCATCCAACGGAGGTCGGCGTCAAGGTGGTTGAGGGCGTAGTCGGCCGAGAGGACGGTCGCGAGACCCGCGCCGGGCGCGGTCTTCAGCGAGGTGAGCTCACGCATCCGTGCCATGTGCGCGGCGCGCTGCGCCTCCAGATAGCCGGCCGGATCCGCCGAGGCGAGGATCGCGACGACGACCTTGGCGAAGATCTCGTTGGTCACGAAGGGCGCGGGCGGCGTGATCTCCCCTGCCCAGTGGGCCAGTTCGCGCGATCCGTCGTCGGTCGAGCGGTACAGCGTCCGCTCCGGACCGCCGTCCGAGCCGGTCCCCTCGACCTCGGCGAGACCGTCGCGGACCAACCGCTGCAAGGTTGTGTAGACCTGCCCGTAGGCCAACGGGCGGGCCCCGGGGAAGCGTTCGTCGTGGCGTCGCTTGAGGTCGTACCCATGACTGGGCCCTCCGGCGAGCAGCCCCAGCAAGATGTGGCGGGTGCTCATGCGGAGCATTATGCACTCGATATATGTACTGAGTGAATAGTGGGCGCGAGGGAAATGCGGGAGGGGCCCGGCGGGCGGCGGCGACGAGAGTGGCCGAAACGCCTTGTTTGCACCAATCTGGAGAGGTTGCTCGGGAACGGAACGTGACCACTACCACGTTGTTCGTCCGTGTACGTCTGCCGTCGCGCCCGCTGGGTAGGGCTGCGGTAACCCGCTTCCAGCCGTACGACGACAAGGAGGCCCTCGTGGCCGCATCGGCACACCTTCTGCTCTCGGCCCTCTCCAAACGTGTGCCCGAAGACCCGCATCTGTGCGTCTTCAGCGCGGAGACCGCCTGCGCCGAGACCCCGCTGACCAGCGAACCCCCTCTCCCCGACGCCGAGCCGCTGACCAGCGAGCCGCCGCTGGCCGACGCGGCGCACCTGACCAGCGAGCCCACCTCCACCGGCGCCGCGTCGGGGGTCTAGATGGCACCTCGCCGTCCCGCGGACACTCCCTCGACGCCGCTGTCCCGGCTCGCCGGACTGCACGGCGTCGCCACCTCCTACAGCCCGTCCCAGGACCGTACGGTCGCGTCCTCGGACGCCGCGGTCGTCGCGGCCCTGGCGGCGCTCGGCGTCGACGCGAGCACGCCGGAGGCCATCGGCGCCGCCCTCGCGTCCCGGGAGGCCGAGACGCGGGACCGGCTGCTGCCGCCGACCGTGGTCTGCTGGGGCGGCCGACTGCCCGAGGAACTGGCCGGACTGCCCGACGGCACCCGCGTCCGCATCGACACCGAACAGGGCGAGACCCGCGCATCCGCCGAGCAACTCCCGCCCGGCGTCCACGCGTTGCACGTCACCGCCCCCGACGGCCGCACCGCCGGCGCCCACCTCGTCGTCGCCCCCGCCCGCCTGCCGTCACCGCCCGGACGCACCTACGGACTCCTCGTCCAGCTGTACTCCCTCCTCTCCCGCCACTCCTGGGGCATGGGCGACCTGGGCGACCTCGCCGAACTCACCGCCTGGGCGGGCCGTGCGCTCGGCGCCGGATTCGTACAGGTCAACCCGTTGCACGCGGCCGTGCCCGGCGCCCCCACCGACCCCTCCCCGTACCGGCCCTCCTCCCGCCGCTTCCCCGATCCGGTGCATCTGCGGGTCGAGGACATCCCCGAGTTCGGTCACGTCGAGGACCGCGACCGGCTGCGTACGCTCCTTGAAGGCGCCGCGCGGCTGCGTGAATCCGTGCTGGGCAAAGGCGAGTTGATCGACCGCGACGCCGTGTGGGAGCTCAAGCGCGAGGCGCTGGAACTGGTGCGCGAGGTGCCGCTCGGACCCGGGCGGCGGGCCGCGTACGTCGACTTCCTCGCCGAGGAGGGCGAGGCTCTGGAGGACCACGCCACCTGGTGCGCGCTCGCCGAGGTGTACGGCTCCCAGTGGCGGCAGTGGCCCGTCGGCCTGCGCGACCCCCACTCCGCCGAAACCGCCCGCGCCCGGGGCGAGTTGATGGACCGCGTCGACTTCCACAGCCGCCTCGCCTGGCTCACCGACGCCCAACTCGCCACCGCCCAGCGCTCCGCACGCGACGCGGGCATGGCCGTAGGACTCGTGCACGACCTCGCCGTCGGGGTGCATCCGGACGGGGCCGACGCCTGGGCCCAGCAGGAGTACTTCGCGGCGGGCATGTCGGTCGGCGCGCCCCCGGACGCCTTCAACGCACGCGGCCAGGACTGGGGCCTGCCGCCCTGGAGACCCGACCGCCTGGCCGAGTCCGGCTACGCCCCGTACCGCCGCCTCCTGCGTGCCCTCTTCCGGTACGCGGGCGCCCTGCGTATCGACCACGTCATGGGCCTGTTCCGGCTCTGGTGGATTCCACAGGGACAGCCGCCCACGGAAGGGACGTACGTCCGCTACGACGCCGAGGCGATGCTCGCGATACTCGCCCTGGAGGCCTCGCGCGCCGGGGCGCTGGTGATCGGCGAGGACCTCGGCACCGTAGAACCCGGTGTGCGCGAGACGCTGCACGAGCGCGGGGTGCTCGGCACCTCCGTGCTGTGGTTCGAACGGGACTGGGACGGCGACGGACTGCCCCTTCCCCCCGAACGCTGGCGGGCCGACTGCCTGGCCACCGCCACCACCCACGATCTCCCGTCCACCGCCGCCCGGCTCACCGGCGAACACGTCGAACTCCGCGACCGGCTCGGCCTGTTGACGGGCACCTTGGAGGAGGAGCGGGCCGCCGCGGCCGCGGAGACGGGGGAGTGGCTGGCGCTGCTGGCCCGGCTCGGACTGCTGCAGGGCGCGACCGGCGGGCTCTCCGCGGTCTCGGAGGAGGCCGAGATCCAGGCCGTGCACCGGTTCCTGCTGCGCACCCCGGCCCGGATGATCGGGGTCTGGCTTCCGGACACGGTCGGCGACCGCCGCCCGCAGAACCTGCCCGGCACCTGGGACCAGTACCCGAACTGGCGGCTGCCCATCGCCGATGCGGAGGGCCGGCCGGTGACACTGGAGGAGTTGGCGGCCTCGCCCCGGCTGCACGCGTTGATCGATGTGCTGCGGGTGCGCGGGTGAGGCGGCGGGGGCGCGGGCGGGGATCGCCGGGACCTCCGTACGGCACCCCCGGGCGCGCGGCCCACTCGGGCGTTCGCTACGTTGGCACCGTGGACAAGAAGAACGCCCTGCGCGCCGGCGCCCTGGCTGCCGGTACGACGCTGATGATGCTGCTCATGACGTCTCCCGCGCTCGCGCTCACCCGCGACGACGGTGACGACCCCGGCACGGGACTGAGTGTGATCGACACGCTGGGTCTGTTCGTGTTGACGCCGCTCGTGCTGTTCGGGGTCATCGCGGGCCTCGTGATGGTTCTCGACAAGTCCGACAAGAACCTGGGCCAGCAGAAGCAGAGCTAGGCCGGAGCCGGGCTAGAGCTGGGCCGGGCCACGCCGCTGCGGCTTTCAGCCTTCTCCGTCCCCGTCTTTGTCCCCATCTCCGTCTTCGTTTCCGTCGAGGGAGTCCGCGTACCCGGTAGGGTCCGCGGACTCCCTCGACGTGTTTCCGGCGGGCCCCTACGGATTCGGCGCCGTCAGATACCGCTGCACCGTCGGCCCCAGCCACACCACGATCTCCTCGCGGGACAGCGCGACGGCCGGCGGGAACCGCAGGACGTAACGGGCGAGCGCCAGCCCGAGCAGCTGTGAGGCGCAGAGCGCGGCCCGTGTCGGCGCCTGCTCGGGATCGGGGCAGGCACGCAGCGCGACCGGCGCGAGCTGGTCCCTGAAGATCCCCTGCATCCGCTCGGCGCCTGCCTCATTGGTGACGCCGACCCGGAGCATGGCCGTGAGCACCTCGTTCTGCTCCCAGAGGTCGAGGAAGTGGCTCACCAGGACGCGGCCCACGTCGTGCGGATCCATTTCCTGCGGATCGGGCAGCCGCAGATCGACGTCGAGGACGGCGGCGAACAGCCCTTCCTTCGAGCCGTAGTAGCGCATCACCATCGACGGATCGATCCGCGCGTCCTTGGCGATGGCGCGGATCGTGGCGCGCTCGTAGCCGTCGGCCGCGAAGCGCTCGCGGGCGGCCGTGAGGATCGCGGTGCGGGTGGTGTCGGAGCGGCGGGGCGAGCTTGCGGGGTGTTCCTTCACTGCCATGCCAACAACCGTAGGCCAACGATCGTTGACCGTCCAGTGAGTGCCGTTCTCCATTGGTCAACGCTTGTTGGCCAACGGCTGTTGACACCCTTGCGAGCACCGCTCTATGTTGGCAAACAAGCGTTGGCCAACAAACGTTGACCAACAAGCGTTGGCATCAGGAGGTCGCCATGAACGGCAAGACCCGCACCACCGCTTCCACGGAGCCCACCGCTGCCGCCGAGCCCGCCGGGCCTCGCGGGGTCATCGTCGTCGGCTCCGGTCCCACCGGCCTCCTGCTGGCCGGCGACCTCGCCACCGCCCACGTCCCCGTCACCCTCGTCGAGAAGCGCCCGCAGAAGATCAGCAACCTCTCCCGCGCCTTCGCCCTGCACGCCCGCACCCTGGAGCAGCTCGACGCCCGCGGCCTCGCCGACGACCTGGAGTCCAAGGGGCGGCCGCTGGACCGTATCCGGCTCTTCGGAGGGCTCAGCATCTCGTTCGAGACCCTTCCCTCCCGGTTCAACCACCTCCTCGTCATCCCGCAGTACGAGGTGGAGAAGGTGCTGCGGCGGTGGGCGGAGGAGGCCGGGGTGCGGTTCGTGTACGAGACCGAGGTGACCGGGCTGAGCCAGGACGCGGACGGGGTGAACCTCGAAGTGCGGGGCGCGGACGGGGAGTCGGAAGTGCTGCGGGCCGCGTACGTCGTGGGCACGGACGGGATGCGCAGTGCCGTCCGTGAGGCGATCGGGCTGCCGTTCCCCGGCAAGTCGGTCATCCGGTCCGTGGTCCTCGCGGACGTGCTGCTCGACGAGCAGCCGGAGAACCTCCTGACCGTCAACACCGCCGGTGACGTCTTCGCCTTCATCGCACCCTTCGGCGACGGCTACTACCGGGTGATCGGCTGGCACCGCGGCCGCGACGTCGCCGACACCGAGCCGCTCGAACTCGACGAGGTCAAGGAGATCGCCCGGCTCGCCCTCGGCCGCGACTACGGCATGCGCGACGCCCGCTGGATGTCCCGTTTCCACAGCGACGAGCGCCAGGCGCCCGCGTACCGGGTGGGCCGGGTCTTCCTCGCAGGGGACGCCGCGCACGTGCACACCCCGGCCGGCGGCCAGGGCATGAACACCGGCCTCCAGGATGCGGCGAACCTCGGCTGGAAACTGGCGTCGGTCCTCAACGGCCATGCGGACAGCGGCCTGTTGGACACCTACCAGGCCGAGCGCCACCCCGTCGGCAAGGCGGTGCTGCGCAGCAGTGGCGGCATGGTGCGGCTCGCCATGGCCAAGCGCCCCTGGACACTGGCGCTCCGCGCCGCCCTCACCACGGTCCTCAACCACGTCGGCCCCGCCCGCCGCAAGGCGGTCGGCCAGCTCACGGGCATCGGGTACGCGTACGGGGCGCCGCGCGGCGCCCACGCCCTCGTCGGTACGCGCGTACCGGACGTCGCCCTGGGGAGCGGCCGTCTCTACGAGGCGCTGCGCGGCGGCCGGTTCGTCCTGGTGGTGCCGGGGGCGGACGCGCGGTCGTACGGGGCCGGGGGCGAGGTCGTGAACGGGGCTGGAGCCGGAGAGCGCGAGGGCCGCAAGGGACGCCTCGCTGTGGAGAGTTGGGCGAGTGACCGGCGTACGACCCTACTGGTGCGGCCCGACGGATACGTGGCCTGGGCCGCGGAATCGCCGGACGCGGAGGCGGTCGAGGCGGCGCTCGCGGCCGCACTTGGCGGCTGAACCGTCGGGCGCTGTCGGTGTCGGCTCAGGTACCGGTTCAGGTACCGGTTCAGGTACCGGTTCAGGTACCGGCTTCGGTTCCGGTGAGCAACTCGCGCAACAGGTCGGCCAGTTGGACGGCCTGTTCCTCGTTCAGGGCCGACAGTGCCTCCGTCTGGACAGCGAGCCCCGCCCCGACGGCCTCGTCGATCAGCCGCAGGCCCTCGTCCGTGAGCGTCACCTGGAGACCACGCCGGTCGTGCGGATCGGGTGAGCGGCGCAGCAGTCCCGCGCGCTCCAGTTTGTCCAGGCGGCCGGTCATCCCGCCGGTGGTGAGCATGAGCGTGGCCGAGAGCTGCCGGGGCGAGAGCGTGTACGGGGCGTCCGAGCGGCGCAGGGTCGCCAGTACGTCGAACTCGCCGCGTGCGATGCCGAAGCGCGCGTACGCCTTCTCCATGCGGTCGCCCATCGTGCGGGAGAGCCGGTAGATCCGCCCGAAGACCTCCATCGCGGCGGTGTCCAGGTCCGGCCGCACCGAGGCCCACTGTTCGATGATCGCGTCGACGGGGTCCTTGGGCGTGTTCATGGGGTGAGTATCCGTCGGGGGCCGGTCGGTCGCAAGAAAGTAGCTTGGTGGAAAGTTGCTTAGCTGAAAGTGGATTGATGGAAAGTGACTTGCTGGAAAGTAGCTTAGAGATAAGCTACTTTCATGACCGCAACCCGTCCCGCCGTCCCCACCCTCCTCATAGCCCTCACCGCACTCGCCCCCATCTCCTGGGGCAGTACCTACGCCGTCACCACCGAGTTCCTGCCGGCCGACCGGCCGCTGTTCACGGGGCTGATGCGGGCGCTGCCCGCCGGACTGCTGCTCCTCGCGCTGGCCCGGGTGCTGCCGCGCGGCGTCTGGTGGGGGAAGGCGGCGGTGCTGGGCGCGCTGAACATCGGCGCGTTCTTCCCGCTGCTGTTCCTCTCCGCGTACCGGCTGCCGGGCGGTATGGCGGCGGTCGTCGGCTCGATCGGGCCGCTGTTCGTCGCGGGCCTCTCGGCGGTGCTGCTCGGCGACCGCCCGACCCTCCGTACCCTCCTCACCGGTATCGCCGCCGCCCTCGGTGTCAGCCTCGTCGTGCTGCAGTCGGCGGGCGCGCTCGACCTGGTGGGCGTGCTCGCGGCGCTCGCCTCGACCGCGTCGATGTCCACCGGCACCGTGCTCACCAAGCGGTGGGGGCGGCCGGACGGGGTCGGCCCACTGGCGCTCACCGCCTGGCAGTTGACGGCCGGCGGGCTGCTGATCGCGCCGGTCGCCCTCTTCGTCGAGGGCGCGCCGCCCGCGCTGGACGGCCGGGCGGTCGGCGGCTACCTGTACCTCGCGCTGGCGAACACGGCGGTCGCGTACTGGCTCTGGTTCCGCGGCATCGGCAGGCTCACCGCCACACAGGTGACCTTCCTCGGCCCGCTCTCGCCGCTGACCGCGGCCGTGATCGGCTGGGCGGCGCTCGGGCAGGCGCTGACTCCGGTGCAACTGGCGGGCATGGCGGTGGCGTTCGGGGCGACGGTGTTCGGTCAGCTGAGGCCGCGCATGCCACGTACGCCGCGCACGCCCCGTACGGACGTCGAATCGTTCAGTTCTACTGAAGGGAATGCTCGAAAAGATTCGATGGACGTGACAGTTCCTGCCTTGCGACGGTAGTCGGGACGCTCCACCGACCACCGAGAGGCAAGGGATACATGTGGCAGTCCTGGACCGGACGCGTACGCACAGTCCGAGCGGCGGCGCGGTGGGAAAAGGGACCGCCGGTCTCGTCCTCGCCGTCGTCGCCACGGTCGTCTGGTCCGGCAGCTTCGTCGCCGCCCGTGCCCTGCACGACAGCGTGCCGCCCGTGCAACAGGCGTTCTGGCGCTGGGTGATCGCGCTGGTGGCGGTCGCCCCGTTCGCGGCGCGTGAGGCCTGGCGGCAGCGGGCGCTCCTACGGCGCCACCTTCGCTTCGTCCTCCTGGCCGCCCTCCTCGGCGTCACCGTCTACAACACCCTGGTCAACCAGGCGGGCGTCTCCACCTCCGCGGGCAACATGGGCATGATCATGGCCGCGTCGCCAGTCCTGATGGCGGTGTACGAACGGGTCGGCGGTGTACGTCTGGGAGCGCGCCGTGTCGCAGGGATGCTGATCGCCTGCGTGGGCGTCGTGCTCCTGGTCGGCAAGGGCTCGCTGTCGATCACGGACTTCACGACGGGCGACCTCTGGATGATCGCGGCGGCGACCTGCTTCGCGTCGTACAGCGCGCTGCTGCGCCGCAGGCCCGCCGAACTCACCGGTCTCACCTTCCTGTTCGCGAGCTTCGCCCTGGGCACGGCGATGCTGGTCCCGGCGTACGCGATGAGCGTGAGCGCGGAGGGAACCTTCACCCCCACCCCTGCGACCGTCGGCCCCCTCCTCTACGTGGGGGTCGCCTCCTCCGCCGTCGCCTTCTTCGCCTGGAACAAGGCGATCTCCCTGATCGGCGCGGCCCGTGCCGGAGCGGTCTACTACCTCCAGCCGGTGTGCGTCGCGGCCCTGTCGTACGCCGTCCTGGGCGAGCGGACGACGATGACGCAGCTGCTCTGCATGGCCCTGATCCTCGGCGGAGTCGTCCTCGGCGCCGCGCGCGGGACCCGCTGACCGGCTGTGGATAGGTTGCGGCCATGGCCGAGTATGACAGCTCCGACCGCGATGACAGCTACGAGAGCTACGACAGACGTGACAGGTACGACCGGTGGGACATCAAGAAGCTGCGGATCCTGCGGACTCTGCGGGAGTGCGGGACCGTCACCGCGACCGCGGAGGCGCTGGTGCTCACGCCCTCGGCCGTGTCGCAGCAGCTGACGAATCTCGCGAAGCAGCTCGGGGTGCCGTTGCTGGAGGCGACTGGGCGGCGGGTGCGGCTCACCGGCGCGGCGGAGCTCGTGCTGCGGCACGCGGAGGCGGTCTTCGAGCAACTGGAGCGGGCGGACGCGGAGTTGGCCGCTTTTGTGCAGGGCGAGGCCGGGGAGGTGCGGGTGGGCGCCTTCTCGACCGCCGTGCCCGCGCTGGTCGTACCCGCCGTACGGGCGCTGGGCGAGGCGCATCCGGGGATCACCGTGCAGGTGCGGGAGGCCGAGGCGGCTCAGGCGTACGAACTGCTCGGCGCGGGCTCGGTGGACCTCGCGCTGTCGCTGGCCGCGCAGGCGCCGTCCGCGGCGGATCCGCGGTTCACGCGGGTGCCGTTGCTCGCCGACCCGCTCGATCTGGCCCTGCCGCGAGCTCATCCGCTCGCGTCGGCGCCGGCCGTGCGGCTCGCCGACTTCGCCGCCGAACCGTGGATCTTCGGCGGCAGCGGGCCGTGGTCGGAGATCACCCGGGCGGCGTGCGAGGCCGCCGGGTTCAGCCCCCACCAGGGGCACTCCGCGGCCGGGTGGACGGCCATCCTGGCCATGGTCGAGGCGGGGATGGGCGTCGCCCTGGTGCCTCGGATGGCTTCCGTACGCCGGGACGGCGTCGTCATGCGCGAACTGGCCGCCGACCGTCCGCACCGGCACGTGGTCGCCGCGGTGCGCCGGGGCAGCGAGGACGCGCCCGCCGTGCGCCACGTACTCGAAGCCCTGCGGGACGCGGCCGCGCGACCGGCGACTGCCTGACGCTTCCCGTCTGCCTCGCGGCGCCATGCACGCACTCGTGCGACGTGAGGCCGCGAGGCCATTCACGGGCTCTCGCCGCTTGGCGCTGCGAGGTGATGTACGGGCTCTTGCCACCTGGCGCTGCGAGGCCATGCGTGGGCATCCGCCGCTTGACGTCGCGACGCCGGTCTCCGGGGCGACCACGCCGCGATGCCGTGCGCGGGCTCGTGCCACTTGGCGCTGCGAGGTGATGTACGGGCTCTTGCCACCTGGCGCTGCGAGGCCATGCATGGGCATCCGCCACTTGACGCCGCGACGCCGGCCTCCGTGGCGACCACGCCGCGACGCTGTGCACGGGCTCGTGCCACTTGACGCTGCGAGGCCGTGCACTGGGCTCTCGCCACCTGGCGCCGCGAGGCCATGCATGGGCACCCGCCGCTTGACGCCGCGACGCCGGCCTCCGGGGCGCGACCACGCCGCGAAGCCGCCCCCGAGTAACGACGGGAATCGTCCGACAGGCCCTGGCCCGCTGACTCGGAGCGGTCGGTCGGGCATGCTGCTTGGGTGGGCAGTATGGACGACGACGCTTCGGTGGCACGGTTCTACGATCAGTTCGCGGCCGACTATCACCTCATCTTCGCCGACTGGGACGCGAGTATGGCCCGGCAGGGCGAGGCCCTGGACGCGATGGTTCGTGCGCGGCTCGGTGCGGGGCCCGTGTCGGTGCTGGACTGCTCCTGCGGGATCGGGACCCAGGCGATCGCGCTCGCCCGGCGCGGTCACCGGGTCACGGGTTCCGACCTCAGCCAGGTCGCGGTCGGCCGTGCGGTGCGCGAGGCGGCTCTCCGAGGGCTCCAACTGCCCGCGGCGGCGGCCGACATGAGGCACCTGCCTTTCGCCGACGCCGTGTTCGACGTCGTCGTCTGTGCCGACAACGCCCTGCCCCACCTGCTCACCGAGGAGGACGTACGCGTGGCGCTCGCCGAGATGCGCCGAGTCCTCCGTGACGGTGGACTGCTGATCCTCAGCACCCGCCCGTACGACGACATCCTGAGGTCCCGGCCCGTCTCGACCCCTCCGCAGCTCGCGCGGACGCCGGACGGCCGAGCCGTCACCTTCCAGCTCTGGGACTGGCACGAGGACGGCGAACGCTACGACCTGGAGCTCTTCCAGCTCCTTCCGGACGGCGACGACTGGCACGTCAAGGTCCGGCGCACCACCTACTGGGCACTCACCCGGGACCGGCTGAACGGCCTCGTCACCGAGGCGGGCTTCACCGGGCCCGAGTGGGCGGCGCCGGAAGCCAGCGGGTTCTTCCAGCCGGTGCTCACCGCGCGCAAACGATGAGTACCGGGGTCGCACCCGGTCATTCACGGCGCCGGTTGCGCCACCAAGTGCGGGCCCAGAGCAGGTGGATCCCGCCGAGCGCGACGACGACAGCCGTGGCGTCCAGGCGCTCGGCGGTGGAGTGGCCGGGGCCCAGGCGGGCCGCCGCGCGGGTGAAGAGCGTGATGTCCGCGGGCAGGGTGACGGTGGCGAGGAACGCGAGACACAGTGCGGTGCCCACGACGAGCACCACGCTGTACGCACGCACCGCCCGCCGTTCGTTGGCGGGGAGTTCGCGGCTGGGGTCGCCCGCGGATCCCGTCGCGGATTCCTTGCGGCGCAGGACGCGCCGGGCCGCGTACTTCGCGTACGCCACCCCGTCCCCGTACAGATCGCGGCAGCGCGTCACGTCCTGCAGGACGAAGTACAGGTCCGTGCGCATGAAGACCATGAACTGGAAGGGGAGCGGGAGCAGCGCGAGGAGGGCGAGGGCAGCGAGGGCGCGTCGCGGGGTGCCGTCCGTGGCGCCCGCGCCGAGGGCGGCCAGCGCGGAGACCGTCAGATTGGTCGCGATCCCGGCGAGATACGCGGTCAACCGGTGCCGCCGCGGGGCGAGTTCGATCCCGCTGATGTCCGTCTGCATGACCAGGAACTGGAGCCGCGTGCCGAGCCGCATCCGGCCGGCCACACCGGTCGCCCGAGCCGCGAGGAGATGGGCGCACTCGTGCAGTAGCAACAGCGTCCAGCCCGCGCCCGCGCCGAGCGCGATCACCGCGCTGCCGTGCGCGCTCCAGAGGAGGGTGCGGTAGTCGAGGGGCACGGGCGGGCAGGTGAGCAGGGCCGTCGCGATCAGCAGGGCGATCAGTGCCGGGACGACGGGACTCAGCACCCAGCGCACCTGCGGGGGCCGTATCCAGGCGAACGTCGGCTTCGGCGGCGCGGGCTGCGGCACTTCACGTCCGTCCAGCTCGGCGACGAACCCGAGGGCCAGCAGGGCCGCCACGAAATCCGGTACGTCGATGTCCTCGCCGGTCTCCTCCCGCAACCGTTCCCCGACCTCGGCGGCGCTCAGCCCCTGCCCGAGCAGATCGAGCGCCTGCTTCCCGACCTCGGGCAGCGCGACGAACTCGCCCGTCGCCATCCGGCCCACGATCCATTCGGCGCCGTCGGGACGGGAGTTGAGATCGTGGAGGCGTACGCGGGTGGCGGCGCCCGGGGACGGCGGGCGATGTCCCGTATCGGTCGGTGCGGAGGGTTCCGCGCCGGCCCCGGCGGTCACTCGCGCTCCCCGCAGGCCGGGCAGTCCGTGTGCCGGGGGGTTCTCTGGAGCACCGGATCGCCCGGGAGCATCAGGTTCATTCCGAAGCGGACGCCGGGTTCCAGTGCCGGGACGCCGGTCAGCAGGGCGAGGGCCGCGTGGGCGAGGAGGCCGCCGGAGAGACCGGCGGTGACCGCGGTCGCCGGGTTCCAGGGCATCCGGGGGGACGCGACCTCCGGGTCCTGGCCCGGCCCGAGGCGCAGATCGCGCCGGGCTGCCTCGCCGGCCCGCAGACACTCCCAGCAGGCGCCCCGGCCGGGCACGTAGGCGCCCGCGGTCACCAGGGGGCCGCGGTACCCCGCGTCGACCCAGGGGAGACCGGCCGCCAGACAGACCCGGTTCGCCCAGCGGCGGATGTCGTCGGGGTGGTCGGCGGCGAGGACGAGGAGGTCGTACGGGGCGGTGGGCGCGGCTCCGTCCAAAGGGTCCACGGGTTCCACCAGGTCCACGGGCCGTACCAGCTCCGCCAAGTCCTCCTGCCCCCGCACCTCCCGCCGCTCCCCGGTGACCGTCACATCCGAGTTCAGCGCCCGCAGTGTGGCCACCGCGGCCTCCACCTTCGGGTGGCCGATGTCCGGCTCCCGGAAGAGGGGCTGGCGGTTGAGGTTGGACAGTTCCACCACGTCGGGGTCCACGCAGTGGAGGTGGCCGACGCCGGAGGCGACGAGGCTCTGCGCGGCGTAGCCTCCCGTGCCGCCGACGCCGATCAGCAGCACGCGGGCCTCGCGCAGCCGGAGTTGGGCGTCCCATGGGCTGGTCCGGGGGCCGAGGTCCATCCAGCGCAGCAGGGGCACGCCTCGGCTGTAGCGGACCTGTTCCCGCTCGGAAACCGGCACGGCTGCCCCCGCGTCGTCCACGAACCCGGCGGCGAGCAGATCCGCCATCGCCTGACGGGCGTCGTCGCCGGTGAGGCCGGGGTGCGCCCGCACCACCTCGCCGACCACCTCCGAGGGCCCGCGCGTTCCGTCCATCGCCTCGACCAGTGTCCAGACCCAGCCCTGCGGGTCCGCGATCTCGGCGCCGATGCCGTGGATGACGCTGCCGATACGGACGTTGCCGTCGACGGTCCGGTACGCCCGGTGCTCGGGCTTGATCCGGGGCCTGCTGAGCACCTCGACCGCCGTCGTCACGGTGACCCCTTCCCTTTGCAGGAGCATGCCTTGACACTCTCGTCCCCCGAGTCGAGTCTTGACAAGACGCCATCAGGGAACGCATCCCGACGCTCAACACCCTTACGTGGGAAAGGAGTTGGCGTGCCTACGAAGATCGTGATCCGCCCGTTGGACAAGAAGGAGACCACGGGTGACAGCAGCGGCGGCAACGGCGGCTGAGCAACGCCTGTGTGTGCACAGTCGGTTGAACAGACGAGAGGAGTCACCATGCCCACCAAGATCGTGATTCGCCCGCTGGACAGGAAAGAGACCACTGGGGACAGTAACTCCCAGGGCGCCTGATCGGAGGACCAGCGTGCGGACACCGCTCTATCCGGCCGCCGACGAGCTGGAACAGCAGGCCCGCACGCTGGTCGCCTCGGCCCCCGGGGTGCTGCGGCTGCGCTCCGTCGGAGAGAGCCGCGCCGGGCGTCCGCTGTGGCTGCTGTCCGCAGGGCGGGGCGACCGGCAGATCCTCACCGTCGCCGGTGCGCACGCCAACGAACCCGTGGGCGGGGCCTCCGCACTCCGCCTCGCCCGGGTGTTCGCGCGCCGACCGGAGGCCCTCGAACACCTCGGCTGCACCTGGCACTTCCTGCTCTGCCTGGACCCGGACGGTGCGCACCTCGCGCACGGCTGGACGCCGGAGGAGCCGGAACCGTCCCTGACGGAGTGTCACCGGCACTTCTACCGCCCCGCGTTCGCCAGCCAGCCCGAGTCGTTGCCCGCCCCGGGCGAGGGCCGGGAGCCGCTCCCCGAGTCGAGGACACTGGTACGGCTGCTCGACGAGCTGCGGCCCGTGGCCCAGTTCACGCTGCACGGCATCGAAGTCGGCGGCGCCTTCGTGATGCTGACGAGAGAGGTCCCCGGCGTCGCACCCGCCTTCCGGGAGGCGGCGGCGCGACTGCGCATCCCCCTGGACCGGCATCCGGTGGACGGCCCCGACTGGCAACTGGACCCGCCCGGCGTCCTGTTGCTGCCGGGTGACCGCAGTGAGCGTGAACGCGACCCGAGCGGCTTCGTCGCCGAGAGCACCTGGCTCTACCCCCGTCGGCACGGCACCCTGACCGCCCTCATCGAGACGCCCGCCTGGTGCGCGCCCGCGGTGAGCGACGCGCGGCCCGCCACTTCCCCGGACCGCGAGATCGCGCGGGTGAGCGAGGTGCTGCTGGGGCAGACCCGGGAGCTGGAGGCCGTGCTCGGTGAGCGGGCGGTGGTCGCCGACGTACCCGAGGACCTGGTGCCCCTGCACGACGCCGCGCGCGAACTCGTCGACGTGGCACCCTCGCTCGTCGACACCTGGGCCTCGGAGGAACACAGCACGCACCAGGGCCACTTCGCGGCCATCGGCATCTCCGCACGCCGCATCCCGCTGCGCGCGGCGGCCATGATGCGCCGGGCCCTCGCCCGCACCGCCCCAGAGACCTCCGACGCTCTCGCGAACCTGGTGCGCGAGTGGTGCCGGCAGCTCGAGAAGTCCTACGACCTCCGGTGGGTTCCGGTGTCCGCGCAGACCGGACTGCATGTGCGGACGATGATCGACACGGCCCGGCTGGTGTGCGCGACGGGCGGGTGACCGCCGCGGAAGGCGGAAGGGGGGCGCCCGGCACAACGCCGGGCGCCCCCCTTCACGTACAGCCGCTACGGCCGCTACGGCCGATTACGACGCGGCAGCGTCCGCCGCCTGTGCCCTCAGCGCCCGCTCGACGCCCGAGCGGGACTCCGAGATCAGCCGCCGCAGGGCCGCGTTGGGCTCGGCGGAGGCCAGCCAGGCGTCCGTCTTGGCGAGGGTCTCCTCGGAGACCTGGATCGACGGGTACAGGCCGACCGCGATCTGCTGGGCGATCTCGTGCGAGCGGGAGTCCCAGATGTCCTTCACCACGGCGAAGAACTTGTCCGTGTAAGGGGCGAGCAGCTCGCGCTGGCCGGTCTGCACGAAGCCGCCGATCACCGCTTCCTGCACGGCGTTCGGGAGCTTGTCGGACTCGACGACCTGGGCCCAGGCCTCCGCCTTCGCCTCCTCGGTGGGACGGGCGGCACGGGCCGTGGCCGCGTGCCGCTCACCCGCCGCCGTCTTGTCCCGCTCGTACTCGGCGGTGATCTCCGCCTCGTCGTAGCGCCCGACCGCCGCGAGGCAGCCCACGAACGCCCAGCGCAGCTCGGTGTCGACGGCGAGACCCTCGATGGTCTCGCGGTCTTCGAGGAGCCCCTCCAGGAGGTCCAGCTGCTCCGGCGTACGGGCCGTCGCCGCGAAGGCGCGCGCCCACGCGAGCTGGTGGTCGCTGCCGGGCTCGGCCGCCCGCAGGTGGGCCAGCGTCGCGTCCGTCCAGCGGGTCAGCAGGGCCTCGCGGGCGTTCGGGTCGGCGTACAGCTCGATCGCCAGCTTCACCTGGCGCTGCAGCGACTGCACGACACCGATGTCCGACTCCTTGCCGATGCCCGACAGGACGAGGGACAGGTAGTCGCGGGTCGCGAGTTCCGCGTCGCGCGTCATGTCCCAGGCCGAGGCCCAGCACAGGGCACGGGGGAGGGAGGACTCGAAGTCACCCAGGTGCTCGGTGACGAACGCGAGCGAGTCCTCGTCGAGGCGGACCTTGGCGTACGACAGGTCGTCGTCGTTGAGCAGGAAGACGTCCGGGCGGCGCTTGCCGATCAGCTCCGGTACGGCCGTCAGGTCGCCGTCGACGTCCAGCTCGACGCGCTCGTCGCGCAGCAGCTTGCCGCTGTCCTCGTCGAGGCTGTAGAGGCCGATGGCGATGCGGTGCGGGCGCAGCGTCGGCTCGCCCTTGGCGCCGGCGGGCAGGGCGGGGGCTTCCTGGCGGATCGCGAACGACGTGATGACACCGTTCGCGTCCGTCTCCACCTCCGGGCGCAGGATGTTGATGCCCGCGGTCTGCAGCCACTTCTGCGACCAGGTCTTCAGATCACGCCCGCTGGTCTCCTCCAGCTTGCCCAGCAGATCGCTGAGCCGCGTGTTGCCGTACGCGTGCGCCTTGAAGTACGCCTGCACACCGCTGAAGAACTCGTCCATGCCGACGTACGCGACGAGCTGCTTCAGCACGCTCGCGCCCTTGGCGTAGGTGATCCCGTCGAAGTTGACGAGCACGTCGTCCAGGTCGCGGATCTCCGCCATGATCGGGTGCGTCGACGGGAGCTGGTCCTGCCGGTACGCCCATGTCTTCATGGAGTTGGCGAACGTGGTCCAGGAGTGCGGCCAGCGCGAGTCGGGGGAGTACGCCTGGCAGGCGATGGACGTGTAGGTGGCGAACGACTCGTTCAGCCACAGGTCGTTCCACCACTCCATGGTCACGAGGTCGCCGAACCACATGTGCGCCAGCTCGTGCAGGATCGTCTCCGCACGCACCTCGTACGCGGCGTCCGTCACCTTGGACCGGAACACGTACTGGTCCCGGATCGTCACCGCGCCCGCGTTCTCCATCGCGCCCGCGTTGAACTCCGGCACGAAGAGCTGGTCGTACTTCTTGAACGGGTACGCGTAGGCGAACTTCTCCTGGAACCAGTCGAAGCCCTGCCGCGTCACCTCGAAGATCGCGTCCGAGTCGAGGAACTCGGCCAGCGAGGGACGGCAGTAGATACCGAGCGGGACCGACTGCCCGTCCTTCTCGTACACGCTGTGCACGCTGTGGTACGGGCCCACGATCAGGGCCGTGATGTACGTCGAGATCCGCGGCGTCGGCTCGAAGACCCAGATGTCGTCCTTGGGCTCGGGCGTCGGCGAGTTGGAGATGACGGTCCAGCCCGAGGGCGCCTTCACAGTGAACTGGAAGGTGGCCTTCAAATCGGGCTGCTCGAACGAGGCGAACACGCGGCGGGCGTCCGGGACCTCGAACTGGGTGTAGAGGTAGGCCTGTTGGTCGACGGGGTCGACGAAACGGTGCAGCCCCTCACCGGTGTTGGTGTACGCGGCGTCCGCGACCACGCGGAGCACGTTGCGGCCCTCCAGCAGACCCGGCAGCGCGATCCGCGAGTCCTTGAAGACCGCCGCGACGTCCAGCGGGTCGCCGTTGAGGGTGACCTCGTGGACGGCCGGGGCCACCAGGTCGATGAAGGACTCCGCGCCGTTCTCGTCGCCGGCCTGTGCGCCGGTCAGGTCGACATCGAAGCGCACCGTGGTCACGGACCTGTAGGTGCCGCCCTCCTGCGCGCCGGAGAGGTCGAGATCGATCTCGTACGAGTCAACGGTGAGCAGCTGCGCCCGCTGCTGCGCCTCTTCGCGGGTCAGGTTTGTGCCAGGCACGCGGTCATCTCCTCGTTATGGGTGGGTTGCGCCATCCTTCCACGGGAGCCGCGCGGAACGCGATGTCCGTTTCCCGCCGGAGAACGGGGCGGGGGCGCGTGACGCTGGAGCCATGACTACGTACACCGCACGGCCCATCACGCCCGTGATCCTCAAGGAGCTGCGCTCCGCCGACGATGCGGGGCGCGGGATGGTTCCCGTGACCGACGAGGAGGGTGGGGCGCCGCTGCGGTGCTGTCTGCGGCGCAGCTTGCCGGGGGAGGTGATCGCACTGGTGTCGTACGCGCCGCTGCGGCGGTGGGCCGCGGAGACGGGCGCCGATCCCGGGGCCTACGACGAGCAGGGGCCGGTCTTCATCCACGCGCGCGAGTGCCCCGGTCCGGACCCGGACGGCTACCCCTTCGCCAACGCCCACCGCACGCTCCGCCGCTACTCCGCCGAGGGGCGCATCCTGGGCGGCCGGCTGGTCGACGCCCTCGACGACGCGGCCTTCCGGAACGCCTTCGACGACCCGGCGGTGGCCCTGGTCCACGTCCGGGCCGTGGAGTATGGCTGCTTTCTGTACGAGGTGCGCAGGGGGTAGTAGGTCTTTTCGCCCCCTCCGCCCCTTCCCGTCCCGTTCCTGGGGGCTCCGCCCCCAGGCCCCCGATCGCCCGAAGGGCTCGTCCTCAAACGCCGGACGGGCTGGGAGATCTCCGGCCCGGCATGAAAAGAGGAGCCCCCACGGGTGGGTGGGGGATCGGGACGGCGGCACCTCGCCCTTGAACGCCGGAGGGGCTGAAGATTTTCAGCCCGTCCGGCGTTTGAGGACGAGGCCGTTCAGGCCGATGCGGGGGTCTGGGGGCGGAGCCCCCAGAAGCAAGGGACGGGTAGGGGCGGAGGGGGCGAAAAACCCACCCCCACCCCCCGGGCGGTCAGCCCTTCAGCTCCGCTGCCACCAGCTCCGCGATCTGGACCGCGTTCAGCGCCGCGCCCTTGCGGAGGTTGTCGTTGGAGACGAAGAGGGCGATGCCGTGGTCGACGGTCTCGTCATTGCGGATACGGCCCACATACGACGAGTCCTTACCGGCGGCCTCGAGCGGGGTCGGGATGTCGGAGAGGACGACACCCGGAGCGCCGGCCAGGAGCTCCGTGGCGCGCTCCACGCTCAGCGGCCGCGCGAAGCGGGCGTTCACCTGGAGGGAGTGCCCGGAGAAGACCGGGACGCGGACGCAGGTGCCGGAGACCTTGAGGGCAGGGATCTCAAGGATCTTGCGGGACTCGTTGCGGAGCTTCTGCTCCTCGTCGGTCTCGTTCAGCCCGTCCTCGACGATCGAACCCGCGAGGGGAAGCACGTTGAAGGCGATGGGCCGCTTGTAGACGTGCGGCTCGGGGAAGTCGACCGCCGAGCCGTCGTGGGTCAGCTTGTCGGCGTCCGCGACGACCTTGAGGGCCTGCCCGTGCAGCTCGGCGACGCCCGCGACACCGGACCCGGAGACCGCCTGGTAGGTGGCGACGACGAGGGCTTCGAGGCCCGCCTCCTCGTGCAGCGGCTTCAGCACCGGCATCGCGGCCATGGTCGTACAGTTCGGATTCGCGATGATGCCCTTGGGCCGGTCCGCGATCGCGTGCGGGTTCACCTCGGAGACCACGAGGGGTACCTCCGGGTCCTTGCGCCAGGCCGAGGAGTTGTCGATCACGACGGCGCCCTGCGAGGCGACCTTCTCGGCCAGCGCCTTCGAGGTCGCGCCGCCCGCAGAGAACAGCACGATGTCCAGGCCCGAGTAGTCCGCGGTGGAGGCGTCCTCGACCGTCACACCGTCGAGGACCGACCCGGCCGAACGGGCCGAGGCGAACAGACGCAGCTCGGCGACGGGGAAGTCCCGCTCGACCAGGATCCTGCGCATGACCGTGCCGACCTGACCGGTGGCTCCGACGATTCCGACCCTCACGGCGACTCCCTTTGCTTGCGTATTACGTGGTCCGGCGCTTCCATGATGCGTCTGACCAGTGCCCGCGTGTCCAATCCTTTCGCCGCGCCGCCCGAGGAATGGGACGCGGGGCGGGGAAGAAATCCGCCCGGCGCAGCGACGGACCGCAAGCCTTGCTGCCTGAACCTCGTTCCGGTGTCCGGACCGGTGTGACGTACGACTCCGGGGCTGCGCCAAAAAAAGAGAACGCCGGATCAGGCGAACGTTTCGGCCCGACCCGGCGTCGTAGGGGAAACGCGGGAGGGGAGGGGTGCTGTGCTGCGCAGAAAAGCCCGCCGCGGCCACGGGGGCGTCCAGGAGGTGGACGACCCCCTGGACGCGGCACAGGAGCGCCGGGTACGGGCGGTGCTCGCGCTCGGCGGGGTACCGCAGGCGGACCTGCCGGACGGGGTGCAGCAGGTCCGCCTGCGGTTGCTGGAGCGTGCGGCGAAGGGGGACGAGGCGCCCCGCGACGTGTCCGCGTGGGCGGCGGTCGTGGCCTCGAACCTGGCGATGGACTGGCACCGGGCCAAGCGCCGTCAGGAGCGGATCGGTGAGCGGCTGGCCTCGCTGCGGCAGTTGGAGCACCCCTCGGACGAGGACTCCAGCGTGCTCTCGCTCGCCGTCGCCCAGGGTCTGGACGAACTGCCCGACTCCCAGCGCCAGGTCCTCGTCCTGCGTTTCTACGCCGACCTGCCCGTCCGCGGCATAGCCGAGGAGCTCGGCATCCCGGAGGGCACGGTCAAGAGCAGGCTGCACACGGCGGTACGGGCTCTGCGCGCCCGCCTGCACGAGGACGAGGTGGTGTGACGTGGCCGAGTATCAAGGTGTCGACGCGCTCCTGGCCGCGATCACGGACGAAACGCTGCCCGAAGGAGCCCAGGACGACGCCGAGTTCATGGCGGAGCACGGGTCGGCTCTCGCCGATGTGGCGCTGCTGCGCGAGCAGTTGACGCTCATCGGCGACGCACTCGCCGACGGTGCGAAGAGGGCGACGGCGGTCAAGCCGGTCAAGCCGGTCCGTGCACGGGCTCCCAGGAAACGGCGTCCCCTGAAGATCGCCTTCGGCGCCCTGGCCGTGGCGTGTGCCGCCGGTGTGATGGCCGGCATGGGCTGGCTCGTGGTGCAGGCCGGGCAGGGCGTGAGCGACGACGCGGGGGCGTCGAGCGCGGACAAGGCCGCTGGTGCCGACGAGGACGCCAAGGGGGATTCCTCGCTGAGTGCCCCGGGCTACCTCGCCTGCTCCCGCCTCGTCGTCGAGGGCACGGTCGCACAGGTCGATCCGGTCCCCGGCGGCGCCCTGGACCGCATCACCCTCGACGTGAGCCGCTACTACAAGCCGGACCGGGGCAAGGACCAGATCACCTTCGTGATGGCCGAGGACGTCGACCCACGGCTCCACAAGGGCGACCACGTCCTGGTCGGCATCCCGCTCAACTCGGGGACGCCCGACATCTGGACCACGGACGAGAAGCAGATCGCCCAGGAACGGGCCTGGATCCTCGACGCCCTGCCCGACTCCCGCGAGATCACCTGCTGACCGACCGGGCGCACGAGAAAGGGCGGGCGCCCGTGACCGGACGCCCGCCCCGAAGCCGTAGAAGCTACGGCGTGACCTTCTCGATCTTCACGCTGCCGAGGCCCGCGACCGTGCCGCGCGCGTTCACCAGCTGGACCTGTCCGAAGAACTCGCGTCCCTCGGGTGCGGCCGCAGCCGCGGTGACCGAGGCGGACACCGGGGCCGAGGCGCCGGTGGCGAGCTTCACCGGAGTGGACTCGTCGACAGTGACCGTGCCGAGCGCGGACGAGAAGAACACGTCCTGGTAGTCGTACGCGGTGGAGCCCGACGGGACCGAGTAGCCGTCGATCACGATGGTGTACGTTCCGGCGGCGGGCGAGGCGATGGAGACCGCCTCCTCGGAGTCGCCGTCCGCGGACGTGGCGATCGGGTCCGCCTCGTCGTTGAAGTAGACCGCCAGGTCGAGGTCGGCCGCCTGGTCCGACACGTTGCCGATGGCGACGTCGAGGGACTCGGCGCCCGCGGGCACCTCGACCGTCGTCGTCTGCGTCGCGGCGTCGGCGATGGTCGGCCGCGCGGTCAGCGAGGAGCCGAGCGGGCCGCCCTTCAGGGTGCCGTCGAGCGCGGCGTAGTTGTTCGTCACGGTCCAGGAGGCGGGGGCCGGGGTGCCGACCTTGGCCTCGGGGACGGTGACGACGGCCGGGTCGAAGGCCACGCCGAGCACCGAGACGTCGAGCTTGTACGGGTTGTCGAGCAGCGGCGACGTACGGCGCGACTCGACCTCGATCTCCCAGACGCCGGCCTGCGGGTCCGCGTACGAACGCACGTCGGGCTTGCAGCCGTTGCCGTTGAGATAGTTGTTGTAGCAGTACGGGGTGCCGGTGTTGTCGACCGGAACGCCGTACGGGTGGATGGCGATGAACCGGGTCTGGCTCGTGGCCTTCAGTCCGCCGATCGCGACCTCGAGGGACTTGGCGCCCTCGGGGACCGTGACGAAGTAGGACGTGGTGCTGTTGCGCTGCACCGAACCCGACGCCGAGTACGTGTACTTGACCGGCGCGGAGACCACGACCGTCGACAGGATCTGCTTGTCGATGCCCTCGGTCTTCGGGTCGTCGACCTCAAGGATCGCGCTCTTCAGACCGGCCGACTTCGGCGCGGCCTGGACCTTGACGGTCACCGGCTGGTTCAGCGGCAGCTTCACCACGTCGTCGCCGACGATCTTGAAGGTGTCGGCGGCGTTGTTCTCGAAGTACAGCTCGTGGGTGAGCGCCTTGTCGGCGCCGGACGTACGGGTGACCGTGATCTCGTACGTCTTCTTCTGGCCGGCCTTGAGGCCGCCCTCACGGTCGTACAGACCCGTGCCGAAGCCCGGGGTCTTGAGCGCGTAGTCGATCGCTGTGTCGACCGGCGCCTTCACCGTGTAGTCGTGGGCGGTCGCGCCGTCCTTGATGGAGTCCCACGCGTCCACGATGTTGATGAGGCCCGCGCCCTCCTCGTACGCCTGAACACCCTTGATGTGATCGGCGGTCGAGGTGAGAGCGGTGCGCAGGGTGGCCGGGGTGAGGTCGATGCCCTTGCGCTTGGCGGCGCTCAGCAGCAGCGCCGAAGCGCCCGCCGCCTGCGGCGACGCCATCGACGTACCCTGCAGCATCGAGTAACCGGCAGGCAGCGAGTAGCCCGCCTCGGCGACCGGGCCGCCGGGCAGCCAGGTCTGCGTGGTGTTGATCGAGGCGCCGGGGGCGGTCAGCGTCGGCGTGAAGCCGCCGTCCTCACGCGGGCCGCGTGAGGAGAAGGGCAGCATCGCGTACGACTTCTGCACCTGCGAGCCGTAGTTGGCGGCCCAGGTCTGCTTGGAGATGGACGCGCCGACCGAGATGACCTTGTCGGCCAGGCCGGGGTCGCCGATGGTGTTCGCGCCGGGGCCGGAGTTGCCCGCGGAGATCACCAGCTGGACGCCGTAGGTGTCGATGAGGCGCGTGTAGAGCTCGGCGCGCGCGTTGTTGCCGTCGTTCAGCGCGGGCAGACCGCCGATCGACATGTTGACGATGTCGACGCCGCGGTTGGCGACGAGGTCGATCATGCCCTCGGTGAGCGCGACGTTGGTGCAGCCGCCGGTCCAGGTGCAGGCGCGCGAGGAGACGATCTTCGCGCCGGGGGCCGCGCCGTTCATCTTGCCGCCGAACAGGCCGTTCGCGGCGGTGATGCCCGCCACGTGAGTGCCGTGCTCGGACTCGATGACGCCGATGTTGACGAAGTCGGCCTTCTTGCCGACCCAGGTCCCGCCGTACGGGTCCATCGGGACATCCTTGCGGATCTCCACGACGAACGGCTGGCGCTCGACGACGTCGGTGGACGGGTTGTCCGTGCCGAAGTAGCCGATCTGGTAGCCGTCCTTGTACGGCTTGAGCGGGGTGTCGTCGCTGAAGTCGCTGTTGTTGTTGAGGTCGACGCGGACCGTGCCGGCCGCCGCGTCGTACAGGAGGCCCCACGTGTCCGTGGTGTCGCCGTCCCGGTTCGCGTCGCCCGCGGCGTCGCCGCCGGTGGTCGCGGACTCCCGGAAGGTGCTGAACTGGTACGAGCCCGCGGGCGCCGTCCAGGTCCTGCCGCTGTCGGTGAACGTGGGCCCGGTCACCGCGGTGACCATCGCGCGCCAGGTCGCGTCGCTGTCCAGGATCGGGTCGGTCGAGGTGACCCAGTCGACGATCTTGCGCTCGCCGGTGGTGGTCTTCTGCAGCGCCGGGTGCGCGAGGTCGACACCGGAGTCGAGGATGCCGATGGTGACACCCCGGCCGTCCGCCTTCGGGTTGTCCTGCACGAAGTCGACGGCGCCCGTCTCGAAGGACGGGTTGTACGGGTTCTCGGCGGGCGTGCTCTTGGAGGGGGCCGGGTAAGTGGCCGCCGTCGAGACGTTGGCGGCGCTCTTGGCCGTGTCGGCCGCCGGCGTCGGGTCGTCGAGCGCGATCTCCTGGCGCAGGTCGATCCCGTGCACGGAGGTCAGCTTGGTGGCGGCGGCGATGGCCGAGTCGGCCTTGCCCGTGGGGACGGTGGCGCGGACGTATCCGAGCTTGTCGTAGGTCTCGCCCACCGAGCCGCCCTTCACCGCGTCCAGCTGGTCGGCGACCTGCTCGGTCTGGCCGGGAGCGGTGGCGATCATCATCGTGACGTTCTTGTCGCCGGCCGCCTTGGCGTCGGCGAGGAGGTCCGCGTCGTCCGAACCGAGCTTCTCGGTCGCGGACTTGACGACGGGGTCCGCCGCCGGTGTGTCGGTTCCTGCGGAGAAGGCCATGGGTATCGGCCCGGCCGCGGAGAGCGCGGCCACCATGCCCGCGGCCACGGCTATGCGGGCCACGCGTCTCGCGCCCGATATCGGAGCGCGCTGAGGGTCGGGGGTCATCAGCATCCCTTGTAGGTATAAGGAACGAGCGTGGAACGACCTGCCCCGATGGTCTGTCGGGACGCGATCGCGTCGGTCCGGTATGTGAACCCGGATGACCGCTCAGCTTTACCTAAGGGGCAGTTGTTTGGGGAGGGTTGACCGTGGCGGGATGGAGTCGTGGCGTAATTCCGCCATGCGTCATGGGGGCGATGTCCGGTTAATGCTGGACGTGTCCCGCGTTTCCACGTTCGATTCCGACCTCCGCCGGATCACAGGGCTCGGGTGGACGCGCGTAGCGTCGTGCCGCTTCCGGGCCCGCACGCGCCGTAGCGTCGTGACGCCTTTCCCGCCGAGCGCGCCGGAGCGCGTGACGCCTTCCCGGCCGGGCGCGCTAACGTCACGGAGTGCGCGAGGAGTTGAGGGTGGCGGCCTACGCCATATGCGTCAGGGACGGGGAGCTGCTGCTCGCCTGCGGCCGGGAGGACGACGGCACTCCCGAGTGGATGCTGCCCGGCGGTGGCATGGACCACGGCGAGGATCCGTACGACACCGTGGTCCGGGAGGTCGAGGAGGAGACGGGATACGTCTTCGAGGCCACCGGGCTGCTCGGCGTGGACTCGTTCAGGCGTGAGGTCCCGCGCCGCCTCGGGGTCACCGCCGACCACCACGCTCTGCGGCTCGTCTACGAAGGGCGGATCGTCGGCGGCGAGCTGCGTCCCGAGGTGAACGGCTCCACCGATTTCGCGGCCTGGCATCCGCTGGATGCCGTAACCGGTCTCAACCGGGTCAGCCTGGTCGATATCGGCCTCGCGCTGTGGCGGCAGCGTCCGGCCGCGGGGCGCATCGCGAAATAGCTCGGCCGCGAACGCCGTAGCCCCGCAAACGAATTCAGTACCCCCGAAGATGAACACGGAGTGACCGCCTCCCGGCCGTTCGGGAAGGGCTCCATGCCGCGCAGGGGTGTCCAAGATCCACGTACGGTGATCGGCGTTGCCCGTTGTGGCCTTGTTAACGCCCAGGTCACCCCCGGTGCCAACGATCCAGTATGAGCGGGGAGTTCGCGACACGCACTCCTCGTGACCACTGTCGACGCGTTCGCAATCGGGGAGATCGCGCCATGTCGCGCATACGCTCTGTCGCCGCCGCTGCATCCGACCTCAACCGCCGTACCCTGCTGGCCGCCACCGGGGCGGTGACCGTCTCCGCGGGGATCGGCATCGCCCTGCGGCCCGGCTCCGACGCGCAGGCCGCGACGGGCGCGAACACCGCCTCGAACGCGGCCGCCGGAGCGGGCGAGGGGCCGGTGACGGTGTCCCGCCCGGCCCCCGTCGACCGGCTGAATCCGTACTCGCGCGGCACCACCCTGAGCAGCGTCGCCACCCCCCGCTCCGGTTCCACCGGGTACCGGCGGCTCGGCGGCGGCCCCGGCTGGAAGCGGGTCGTACGCAGCGACCTGGCCTCGGCCAAGTCGGGCCGGGCGGCCCGCCGTACCGCGCTCGCCGCGTTCGTGCAGCTCACCGACCTGCACCTGATGGACACCCAGCACCCGCTGCGCCTGGAGTTCCTGCGCTCGGCGGACATCCACGCCTGGCGCCCGCACGAGATCCTGTCCGTGCAGGGCGCGGTCTCGCTCGTCGAGCGGGTCAACTCGCTGCCGGGAGCCCCCGTCACCGGTTCCCCGCTGCACTTCGCCATGACCACCGGCGACAACACGGACAACAACGCCAAGTCCGAGCTGGAATGGTTCATGAAGGTGATGAGCGGCGGCCGCATCACCCCCAACACCGGCGACCCGCGCGCCTACGAAGGCGTCCAGAACAGCGGCCTCAAGCAGTACTGGCAGCCCGACTCCGCCACCCGCGACTCGGACAAGCAGGTCGGCTTCCCGCACATCGAAGGCTTCCTGGCGGCCGCGACCGCCGAACTGCGGAGCCCCGGCCTCAACCTCCCCTGGTACTCCACGGTCGGCAACCACGACGCCATGCCGCTCGGCACCTTCGCCTCCCACAGCGACCCCTTCCTCAGGGACTTCGCCGTCGGCGGCAAGAAGCTGATGAACGCGTCGGCCTCGCAGTCCAAGGCCCTGCAGGACACCATCAGGAACGACAAGGACCCCAAGGGCGCTCGGTACCTCGAGTTCATACAGGCCCACGCGCGCGACCTGCGCTCGATCACCCCGGACGAGATGCGCGCCCCCTTCACCCCGGCCGAGTACCTCAGTACGCACCTCGACCCGGCGTACGCGGGCAAGGGCCCCGTCGGACACGGCTACTCGTCGGCGAACGTCGCCGCCGGCACCCAGTACTACTCCTTCCGCATCTCCGACGACGTCATCGGCATCAGCCTCGACACCACCGACCCGGGCGGCCACTACCAGGGCTCCCTCGGGACGGCCCAGCTGAAGTGGCTCGACAAGACGCTGCGCGACAACAAGGACTCGTACGCCGTCGTCTTCAGCCACCACACCAGCGACTCGATGGGCAACACCCGCCGCGACCCGGCCCGCCCCGACGAGAAGCGCCACGACGGCGACGACGTCATCGCACTCCTCGGCAGCCACGCCAACGTCCTGGCCTGGGTGAACGGCCACATCCACCGCAACTGCATCACCCCGCACTCCGCGCCCGGCGGCCGCTCCTTCTGGGAGATCTCCACCGCCTCGCACGTCGACTTCCCCCAACTCGCCCGCATCATCGAGCTGGTGGACAACAAGGACGGCACGATCTCCCTCTTCACCACCCTCGTCGAGGCCGCTGCCCCGCACGCCACGGACTTCACCGACCTCACCCAGACCGGCCTGGCCGCCCTCTACCGCGAGCTCTCCTTCAACGCGCCGGGCGCCAGCACGGCCCTGGCGGGGGCGTCGCGCGACCGCAACACGGAGCTGGTCCTCAAGAAGGGCTAGATCTCGCTCAACCGGACCAGCCCGGGCAACCTCCGCGCCCACCCACCGGGTCCCCCTTCCCGACCGAGTTCGTCGATGAACGGGGAACCCATGAACAGCATGCATCCCACGCCCTTGCGTACGGGACTGGTGGCGGCGACCGCGCTGGCGCTGGCGGCGACGCTGGCCGGACCCGCGGTGGCGGCCGCTCCCGCCAAGGGCGACCACAGAGCCACCCGTGCGGCCATGGACGCCGCCGTGAAGGACGGCGTACCAGGGGTGACCGCGACGGCGAAGGACAAGAACGGCACCTGGTCCGCCACCTCGGGCGTGGGCAACCTGAAGACGAACGAGCCGCGCTCCACGGCCGACCGCTACCGCGTGGGCAGCATCACCAAGACCTTCGTCTCCACCGTCCTTCTCCAACTGGAGGCGGAGGGACGCCTCTCCCTGGACGACAAGGTGGAGAAGTGGCTCCCGGGCGTGGTCCTGGGCAACGGCCACGACGGCGGTCAGATCACGATCCGCCAGCTCCTCAACCACACCAGCGGCGTCTACAACTACACGGCGGACGAGGACTTCGGCCGTACGTACTTCCTGAAGGACGGCTTCTTCAAGCACCGCTACGACACCGCGACCCCGGCCCAGCTGGTCGCGATCGCCATGACCCACAAGCCGGACTTCACCCCGGGCGCCTCGTGGAACTACTCCAACACGAACTACGTGCTCGCCGGCATGGTGATCAAGCAGGTCACCGGCAACTCGTTCGCGTCGGAGATCACCCGCCGCATCATCAAGCCCCTGGGCCTGCACGCCACGCTCGTCCCCGGCACCTACCCCAAGGTGCCCCAGCCGAGCAGCCGCGCCTACGGCAAGCTCGCCGAGACGGCCACCGGCCCCACGTACGACGTCACGGAACTCAACCCCTCCCTCGCCTCCGCCGCGGGCGAGATGATCTCCGACTCCTCCGACCTGAACCGCTTCTACACGGCCCTGCTCCGCGGCAGGCTCCTCCCGCCGGAGCAGCTCAAGGAGATGAAGACCACCATCAAGGTCGACGGGATCCCGAACGCGGGGTACGGCCTCGGTCTCATGGAGGTGGAACTCAGCTGCGGGGTCCATGTCTGGGGCCACGGCGGCGGAATCCACGGCTCCACATCGGAGGCCGTGACCACCGCCGACGGCCGTCATTCCCTGTCCTTCAACTTCAACGGGGACTGGTCGGGGGACAGCGGGGCGGTGGTCGAAGCGGAGTTCTGCGGTAAGTAGCGCCGGAGACCCCATCTGGGCCCGGGAGCCTTAATCGGATAGATCTATCCACTTACTGTAGGGTGGCGGACGTCCGTCGACGTCTGCCACGACGCAGTGAGAGGAGTTCCGATGTCGCGCAGTGTCTGGCTTCCGCTGGGAGCGGTGGTCCTTGTGGTGAACGCGGTGCAATGGGTCGTAGCCGAAGCGATCAGCGCGGCGGCCTGGACCGATCCGCCCTACAGCTACGCCACGAACTACATCAGCGACCTCGGCGTACCCGACTGCGGTACGCAGTTCCAGGGCCGCGAAATCTGTTCTCCGGCACATCAGTTGATGAACGTGTCGTTCATGGCCGAAGGGATCCTGTTCGCGGCCGGGGTGCTGCTGCTGGCCGGCCTGGTCAGGGGCCGCGCCCGTCGCGTCGTCGTCGCCCTCGCGGTCGCGCACGGTGTGGGCATGGTGCTGGTCGGGTTGTTCCACGGCTCCGGGGACGGCGCGAGCTCCGGTCTGGCCATCCATGTCGCGGGGGCGGCGATCGGCATTCTGTGCGCGAACACGCTGGCGATCATGGCGGGATCACTGCGGAGCCTCGGGCTGCCGCCGGCGTACCGCGTCTTCAGCGTCACCGTCGGCGTCCTGGGCCTGCTGAGCGAGGCTCTCGTGGGCCTGTCGGCGAGCACGGCAGGGGTGTTCGAGCGCGGCGGTGTCTACTCGTGGCTGCTGTGGAGCGTCGGTACGGGCGCGCTGCTCCTGGTCAGCCGCCGGAGCAGCCCCGCGATGGTGGAGAATGCCTTGGCGTGACCCCGGAAACGCATCGCCCGCTGCGAGCGGACGCGGAACGAAACCGTCGGCTGATCATGCAGACGGCAGACCGCATGTTCGCGCAGCGGGGACCCGCCGTCACCCTCAACGAGATCGCGCGTGAGGCGGGCGTCGGAGTAGCCACGGTGTACCGGCGCTTCCCGGACCTGCAGATGCTGATCGACGCACTGTTCACCGAACGGTTCACGGAATTCCTCCAGCTCGCGACAGCGGCCGAGCAGCAGCCGGACCCGGGGCGGGCGCTGCGCCACTACATGACCGAGGCGGCGCAGTGGCGGGCCCGGGACCGGGCGCTGGAGTTCGTCCTCGCCAACGCGAGCATCGACGCCCGGCCGATCGCCGAGATGCGCGACCACCTGGGCCGCCTGGTAGACGGTCTGGCGGAACGGGCGGTGGCAGCCGGCGCGGTCCGCGAGGACTTCGCGAGCGCCGACGTGTACGCCTTCTTCTACATGATCGGCGCAGTCGCCGACCGCACCCAGGACGTCGCCCCCGACGCCTGGCGCCGCTACGCCGAGGTCCTGCTGACGGGCTTCGGCCTGGCGGAGGCCCCGGCAGCGCACACCTCCGCCATGACCGACGGCCAGCTGCGCCGGGCCTGGCCCAAACCCTCCGTGCGGCCGCCGGACGACGCCGGGCAGGGACGGACGGAGTGATCGCCGGACGCCGAGGAGGGGCCGCCGGAGTTCCGGCGGCCCCTCCTCTCCCCTCCTGATACGACCCCGGTCCGTCACTACCGGGGCAGCACCACGACATAGGCCGCCGGATCGCGGTCGTTCGACGCCATCAGGGCGGTGCGTACGACGGTGGCCTGCTGTTCCATCGAGTCGCGCAGCTTCTTGGGGGTGATGTACACGACGGTGATGCCCAGGCGCTCCAGGTGCTCGCGCTTGCGGGCGTACTCCGACCAGAGGGCGTCCTCGTCCTGGCGGGGGGCGCGGGTGTCGAGCTCGACGGCCACCGCCTGCTCCGGCCAGTAGGCGTCGAGGCCGCCGAGGTGGGGGCCGCCGGGGAGCCGGAGGTCCACGTTCCAGACGGGGTCGGGGAGGCCGTGCTCGCCCACCATCCGGTACAGGCGGTCCTCCGCGATCGAGCGGCCCTCGGCGAGGAGAGAGTCAACGGCGTCCACCACGTGGGGGCGCGAGAGCAGCCGGGCCTGGGTCAACTCCCGTACGACAGCGGCCGGTTCGCAGTGCCCGGCGCGTACCGCCTCGGTCAGCAGACGGCGTACCGCGTTCGCGTCCGACAGTTCCGCGACGGCGTCGGCGAGGGCGCGGGGGACGGGGGCGACCGGGACGCCGGTGACGTACGAGGGGGCGGGGAGGGACGGCGTACGGACGATGCGGACGCAGCCGGTGGAGCGGAGGCGGCGCAGGCGGGGGACCATGACGTCGATCTTGTCGAGGGAGAGCAGCGGGGGCGCCGAGGTGAAGCCGTGCAGGGTCAGCGCAGCCAGGCCGGTGATCAGGACGTCCGTGTAGGGCTGGGCGGCGTGCGGATCCTCGGCGCCCGGCTGGACGGGGATCGCGGGGACCGGCTGTGCGGGGGAGCGGGCGGCGAACATCAGGACCGCGTGCAGGCGTTCCTCGGAGGTGGGCGGGCCGGGGTGCAGGAGGTAGACGCCCGGGAGGAACTGCTGCCAGGGGCCGCCCGGCCGGCACTGCTCGTTGGTCTCCGCGGCCGTCACGCCGTTCGCCCGCAGCTGCGCGGTGGTCAGGACGCGCCGCTGTACGTGGGACAGGTGACGGAGGGGGCGGGGGGAGTGGGAGAGCGGGGTGTTGTGGTTCATGACCCGGGGTTTCCCGCTCTGGATCCGTCCTCTAACCGCTGTTACACGCCCGTCGACAAATCCGGACAAGCCAGCACTAAAGTACGGGCGTTCGACTGCCGAAAGGCGCTGGTCCAGATGGGGAGTAATAGGGGTTACGGCTCTGAATACCTGTATTTCGTAACCACCGGGGGCGCGGATATTTCTTAACCACCGGGGTGCCGGTATCCCGCGACCGCTGAGGCACTGGTGTTCAGCGACCACTGAGGGCACCGGCGGAACCGGTGCCCTCGGGGTCGCTTCAGTCGCCGCAGTCGTCAGCCCGCGGCGGCCACATCACACGCCTGCCCGCGCAGGGCCCGCGCCAGATCGTCCCGCGCCTCAAGGACCAGCCGGCGCAGCGCGGGCGCCGCGCTCTCGTGTGCCGCCAGCCACGCGTCCGTCGCGTCCAGGGTCTCCTGGGAGTCCTGGAGGGAGGGGAAGAGACCCTTCACCACGTCCATCGCGATCTGGATGGAGCGGTCCGCCCAGACGCGCTCGATCGCGTCGAAGTACTTCGCGGCGTACGGGGCGAGCAGCTCGCGCCGGGACGGCTGGTCGAAGCCCGCGATGGTCGCCTCGACGAGGGCGTTGGAGAGCGCGTCCGACTCGACCACGGCCGCCCAGGCCTGTGCCTTGACCGCCGCGGAGGGGCGGGCGGCGAGGCAGCGGACCTGGTGGCGCTTGCCGGACGCCGTGTCGTCGCGGGCGAGTTCGGCGGCCAGCCTGGACTCGTCGGCGATTCCGTGCGCGGCCAGCGGTTCCAGGAACGCCCAGCGCAGCTCCTGGTCGACCTCCAGGCCGTCGATCTTCGCGGTGCCCTCCAGCAGGCCTCCCAGGAGCTGGAGATCGGCCGCGCCTGATGCCACCCTGGCGAAGAAGCGGGCCCAGGTGAGCTGGTGCTGACTGCCGGGCTCCGCGAGCCGCAGCTCCTTCAACGCGCCCTCGGCGAGCAGGCGTTCGCCCTCCGTGCGCCAGTCCGGCGCCGCGTAGAAGGTGAGCGCGGAGTCGGCCCAGGCGTGCAGCATCTGCAGGACGCCGATGTCGGACTCGCGTCCCGCGAAGCGCAGCACCAGGCCGATGAAGTCGCGGGCCGGCATGAGTGCGTCACGCGTCAGATTCCACAGCGCCGACCAGCACAGGGCGCGCGCCAGCGGGTCCGTGATCTCGCCGAGCCGCTCGCGCAGCGTGGCCAACGAGCCCTCGTCGAAACGGATCTTGCAGTACGTCAGGTCGTCGTCGTTGACGAGGACGAGCTCGGGGGCTTCGGCACCGACCAGTTCGGCGACGATCGTGCGGGGGCCCTCGACGTCCACCTCGGCGCGCGCGTAGCGCTCCACGGCGCCGCTCGGCGTACGCCGGTACAGGCCCACCGCCACCCGGTGCGGGCGCAGTTCGGGGTGCGACTCCGCTGCCTCCTGGAGTACGGCAAGCTCGGTGATCCGGCCCTCCGCGCTCAGAATCACCTGCGGGGTGAGGGAGTTGACCCCGGCGGTCTGCAGCCACGCCCGCGCCCAGGTCGCCAGGTCGCGCCCGCTGGTCTCCTCGAGCACCGACAGTAGATCGCCGAGGCGCGTGTTGCCGTACGCGTTGCGCTTGAAGTAGCGGCGCGCGCCCTCCAGGAACGCGTCCTGGCCGACGTACGCGACGAGTTGCTTCAGTACGGAGGCGCCCTTGGCGTAGGTGATGCCGTCGAAGTTGAGTTTGGCGTCCTGGAGGTCGCGGATGTCGGCCGTGATCGGGTGGGTGGACGGGAGCTGGTCCGCGCGGTAGGCCCACGCCTTGCGGCGGTTGGCGAAGGTGATCCAGCCGTCCTTGAAGCGGGTCGCACCGACCAGCGAGAACGCGCCCATGAAGTCGGCGAAGGACTCCTTGAGCCACAGGTCGTCCCACCACTCCATGGTGACGAGGTCGCCGAACCACATGTGCGCCATCTCGTGCAGGATGACGTTCGCCCGGCCCTCGTAGGACGCCTGAGTCACCTTGCCGCGGAAGATGAACTCCTCGCGGAACGTGACCAGTCCGGGGTTCTCCATCGCGCCGAGGTTGTACTCGGGCACGAACGCCTGGTCGTA
Source organism: Streptomyces sp. NBC_00038 (assembly GCF_026343635.1). Lineage (NCBI taxonomy): Bacteria > Bacillati > Actinomycetota > Actinomycetes > Kitasatosporales > Streptomycetaceae > Streptomyces > Streptomyces sp. NBC_00038. The sequence goes on along the minus strand of NZ_JAPELQ010000001.1, from coordinate 3,769,640 downwards.
CTTCCCGAACGGGTACGGGTAGTCGAAGTGCTCGTGGAAGAAGTCCAGGCCCTGCTTGGTGACGAGGAAGACGTCGTCGGAGTCGAAGTAGGGCGCCAGGCCCTTGCGGCACATCGCGCCGAGCGGGATCTCCAGCGTCGTACCGTCGGCGAAGGTGCGGGAGTAGCTGTCGGTCACGTAGTGGTAAGGGCCGGCGGCGAAGGCGGTGATGTACGTCGAGATGGGCTTGGTCTCCGCGAACTGCCAGACACCGTCGGTGAGTTCACCGACCCCGTTGCTCCAGACCGTCCACCCCTCCGGGGCCCGCACCTCGAACCGGAAGGGCGCCTTGAGGTCCGGCTGCTCGAAGTTGGCGAAGACGCGCCGCGAGTCGGCGGGTTCGTACTGCGTGTACAGGTACACCTCGCCGTCCTCGGGGTCGACGAAGCGGTGCATGCCCTCGCCGGTGCGGGAGTAGGCGCACTGGGCGTCCACGACGAGTTCGTTGTCGGCCGCCAGGTCCTCAAGGAGGATCCGGGTCCCGTCGAAGACCTCGCCGGGATCGAGATCCTTGCCGTTGAGGGAGAGCGCCGTCACGCTCGGCGCGATCAGGTCGGCGAAGCTGGTGGCGCCCGGCTCGGCGGAGCGGAAGCGGATGGTGGTCACCGAGCGGAAGGTGCGCGGTGCGCCCTCGGTGGCCTGGCCGGTGTCCTGGTCCCCGACGGCGGATCGCAGGTCGAGGGACACCTCGTACCCGTCGACGGACAGCAGTGCCGCCCGTTCCCGGGCCTCGTCGCGGGACAGATTCTCACCGGGCACGGGGGCACTCCCTCAGGGCTGGTCGGACGGGTTGGTTCGGACGGTTGGTACAGGGCCGATCCTGTCATGTGCCCCTGACGCCGGGCACCCGGGAATGGCTCGGGTGGCCGGTGGTGTTGCCCTCGGAAAGACCACTTTCCGAGGAGACCCATGCCCGAGCAGACGGCCCAGACGAGTTCCGGTTCCGGCAAGACCCCCGTCGACTTCTGGTTCGACCCGCTGTGCCCCTGGGCCTGGATGACCTCGCGCTGGATCCTGGAAGTGGAGAAGGTCCGGGACATAGAGGTCCGCTGGCACATCATGAGCCTCGCGGTGCTGAACGAGCCGAAGCTGGACGAGCTTCCCGAGGAGTACCGGGAGCTGCTCGCCACCAAGGCCTGGAAGCCGATCCGTGTGGTGACCGCCGCCTGGCAGAAGCACGGCGACGACATACTCGGCCCGCTGTACACCGCGCTCGGCACCCGAATCCACAACCAGGGCGAGGGCCCGACCGTCGAGGCGATCGCCGCCGCGCTCGACGAGGTCGGCCTTCCGGCCTCCCTGCTCGACTACGCCGACCAGGAGAACTTCGAGTTCGACGCCCAGCTGCGCGCCTCCCACAAGGAGGGCATCGACAAGGTCGGCCAGGACGTCGGCACGCCCGTCATCGCCGTCCCCGGCGCCGACGGCGAGCAGATCGCCTTCTTCGGTCCGGTCGTCACCCCGGCCCCTCAGGGCGAGGCCGCGGCCCGGCTGTGGGACGGCACGCTCCTTGTGGCGTCCACGCCCGGCTTCTACGAGATCAAGCGGTCGCGGACGGCCGGCCCGGACTTCAGCAACCTGTAGGGCCTGTCCGGCGGATCAGGTCGCAGGAAAGCGACGGCGCCTAATAAGCCCAGGTGAGCGGGGTGTGGTGCGTGCAGCTGCAAGGCGGAGGAGGGAGTCGACGCGGAGCGTCGGCGACCGACGACAACGCGGCAGATGGGCGTGCCACACCCCGCGTCTGCGACATGATCCGCTGGACAGGCCCTAGCCCTCACTCGGCGGCGGGGATCCGCAGCTCCTCGGGCAGGGTCCCGCCGTCGCTGCTCTTGCCCCGCCGCTGGACTCGGCGGCAGCCCTCGTGGGCGCAGCGGATATAGGCGTCCACATTGCTTTGCCCGGTGACCTCTCTGGCCGCCGCGCGCTCCGCGTCACCCTCCAGCCGACGGAAGTCCCGCATCTTCCCGCAGTTCCGGCACCACTTGTACGGCATGTACGCCTCCTTGTAAGACGCCCGGGTGCCGCGAGCCTAGGGTTTTTTCGCCCCCTCCGCCCCTGCCCGTCCCTTGTTTCTGGGGCTCCGCCCCAGACCCCGCTCCTCAAACGCCGGAGGGGCTGAATCTTTCCCCGGCCGGCGCTAGAAGTCTTTAGCCCGTCCGGCGTTTGAGGACGAGGCCGTTCAGGCCGAAAGCGGGGGTCTGGGGGCGGCAGCCCCCAGGTACGGGACGGGTAGGGGCGGAGGGGGCGAGGAAACCCGGCGATCACCCCTCACCACACCTCCACACCCTGGATACTGCGGCTTCATGAGTACGTCCCCAGGGTCAACGTCGACCCTTCTCCTCGCCCGGCACGGGCAGACCGTCTGGCACGCCGAGAACCGTTACGCCGGGGTGAGCGACGTCGCTCTCACCGACGAGGGCCGGGCCCAGGCGGAGGCCCTCGGCCACTGGTCCGCCGCCCACCGGGTCGACGCGGTCTGGACGTCGACGGTGTCCCGCGCCGCCGCGACGGCAGAGCCCGCCTGCAGGGCCCTCGGCCTCACCGCGACCCGCGAACCGGCCCTGAGGGAATGCGACTTCGGCATCCTGGAGGGCCGCACCCTGGCGGAGTTCGAGGCCGAGAACCCGGCCCGGGCGAAGGCGTTCCGGGCGGACCCGGTGGCGTACCCCTTCCCGGAGGCGGAGGACCCCCGCACCGCGGCCGCCCGCGGCGTGAGGGCCCTGCGCCGCATCGCGACCGCCCACCAGGGCGAGCGCGTCCTGGTCGTCGCCCACAACACCCTGCTCCGCCTGGCCCTGTGCTCGCTCCTGTCGATCCCCCTGGGCGAGTACCGCCGAGTGTTCCCGCACCTGCGCAACGCGGCGATCACAGAACTCCGTATCGACGCAGGCGACAAGAGCGATAGGAGCGACGGCAGCGGCGACAGGACCGTCGCCCTGCTCTCACTCAACGTGCCGTGCGCGTAAGGAACAAGGGAAAGCCCCCGCGAGTCACGTCCTCGCGGGGGCTTTCCTTCCATCCGCCTGCCACGTGAAGGTTGAGAAGACGATCACGAGCAGGACGCTTCATATCTGCCTCAGGGCGTCAGCAGCAACACATCCGCGCGGGACCTCGCCGCCGCGTAACGCCGCGCCACGTCCTGCCAGTTGACGACCTGCCACATGGCCTCGATGAAGTCGACCTTCTGGTTCCGGTACTGGAGGTAGAAGGCGTGCTCCCAGGCGTCGAAGACGAGGACCGGGACCGAGCCCTGGCCGACGTTGCCCTGGTGGTCGTAGACCTGCTCGACGACGAGATGCCCGCTCAGCGGCTCGTACGCGAGGACGCCCCACCCGGAGCCCTGCGTGGTCGCGGACGCCTTCGTCAGCTGGGCCTTGAACCCGGCGAAGGAGCCGAACGACTCGGTGATCGCGTCCGCCAGCTCACCCACGCCGTCTGCGGCCAGCGGTTCGCCGCCGCCCTCGCCAGTCATGTTCTGCCAGTAGATGCTGTGCAGGATGTGGCCGGAGAGGTGGAAGGCGAGGTTCTTCTCCAGCCCGTTGACCGAGCCCCACGACTCCTTGTCACGCGCTTCCGCGAGCTGCTCCAGCGTGTCGTTGGCCCCCTTCACGTACGCCGCGTGGTGCTTGTCGTGGTGCAGCTCGATGATCTCGGGGCTGATCACGGGCGCGAGCGCGGAGTAGTCGTACGGCAGCTCGGGAAGTGTGTAGACGGGCATGGCGGGTCCCCTCCGACCTCTTATTGCAATCTATGTGCAACTACACGCTAGCAACAAAAAGGCCCTCGCGTGACGCATGCGAGGGCCTTTGCGCAGTTGAGACGTGCAGTTGAGGGGTGTCAGCCGCGAGCGGCGCGCGCCTTCTGCCGGGCGTATCCGACCGCCGCCAGCGCCACCGTCATTCCGCCCGTCGAGTAGAGCTGCACCCGCGTGTCCGGCTCCCGTGCCATCAGGACGAAGATGCCGGCCATCCCGGCGAGCGCCACCCATGTCAGCGCCGGGAACAGCCACATCCGTACGACCAGCTTCTCCGGCGCCTCGCGCTCCACCTTCCGCCGCAGCCGGAGCTGCGAGACGGCGATGAAGATCCAGACGACGAGGATGACCGCGCCGATCATGTTGAGGAGCCAGGGGAAGACGTCGTCGGGCCGCCAGTAGCTGAGCAGCACGCACACGAAGCCGAAGACCGACGACGCGAGGACGGCGACGCGCGGGACCCCGGCCGAGACCCGGCCCAGCGCCTTCGGGCCCTGCCCCCGCTCCACCAGCGAGTATCCGATGCGCGAGGCGCCGTAGATGTTGGCGTTCATCGCGGAGAGCAGGGCGACGAGGACGACCACGTTCATCAGCTGGGCGGCGCCCGGGATGCCCAGGTGGTCGAGGGCGGCGACGTACGGGCCCTTCTCGACGACCTCCTTCGAGTCCCACGGGACGAGCGTGACGATGACCGCCATCGAGCCGATGTAGAAGAGCGCGATGCGCCACATCGCCGTACGGACCGACCGGGCCACACCCTGCACCGGGTTCTCCGACTCGGCCGCCGCGATCGTCACGGTCTCCAGACCGCCGTACGCGAAGACGGACGCGAGCAGGCCGATGACGAGCCCCTCGCCGCCGTTCGGCAGGAAGTCGGCCAGGTTGGCGGTCCCGGGGGAGTCCGTCCCGGGCAGGACGCCCGCGACGGCGAGTACGCCGAGGATCAGGAAGAGGCTGATCGCGCCGACCTTCAGTGCGGCGAACCAGAACTCGAACTCGCCGAAGTTCTTCACCGCGGCGAGGTTCGCGACGCAGAACACCACCATGAAGAGGGCGACCCAGGCCCACTCGGGGGTGCCGGGCAGCCAGCCGGTGACGATCTTCGCGGCGCCGATGCCTTCGAGGCCGACGGCGGTGCACAGCAGGATCCAGAAGGACCAGCCGGCGGTGAAGCCCGCCCAAGGGCCGATCGCGCGCTCGGCGTGCGCCGAGAAGGAACCGGAGGACGGGTACGCGGCCGACATCTCGCCGAGCATCCGCATCACCAGCATGACCAGCAGGCCGCTCACGGCGTACGCGATGACGATCGAGGGTCCGGCGGCGGCGATTCCGGCGCCGGAGCCGACGAAGAGGCCCGCCCCGATCACACCGCCGAGCGCGATCATCGACAGGTGGCGCTGCTTGAGGCCGTGGGAGAGGGAGACGCCCGTGTCCGGGGAACCGGGTGGGGCGTCGAGGGTGGTGCGGGGCATGGGCGCGGCTCGTCCATTACGTGAGACGGGGCAAAAACGCCGCCAGTCTGGGCGGCCTCTCCGGTCGGACGGAGCGGCCGCCCAGCATGTGGACGAGAGCGATGCGGAGGGTGAAGCTCCGGTTACCCGACTTCGGTGACCGAGGTGTAGTGCGAGGCGTCGCCCGTGATCGAGTAGCTCTCCTTGCCCTCGATGCCGACCGGTACGTCACCGGCGACGGTCACGCGGTGCAGGCGGCGGGGCTGTCCGTCGTAGTTGTCGATGGCGTAGTGCTGGGTGATCCGGTTGTCGAAGAGGACCAGCTGGTTCGGGGACCAGCGCCAGCGCAGGATGTTCTCCGGCCGGGTGACGTACGCCTGGAGGATGTCGAGGATCTTGCGGGACTCGCCCACCGACAGGCCGATGATCCGCTGCGCGAACCCGCCGATGAACAGCCCGCGTTCACCGGTCAGCGGGTGGACCCGGACGACCGGGTGGGCCGTACGGAACTTGATGGACGTGAACTGGGCGCGCTGCTCGGCCTGTTCCTCGTCGATCTGCTCGTCGGGCACCGCGTAGTCGTAGTCGTTGGTGTGCTCGGCCCACAGGTTGTCGGCGAGTTGGCGCAGCGGCTCGGGCAGGTCGCGGTAGGCGGCGGCGGAGTTGGCGATGAGGGTCTCGCCGCCGTACGGCGGGATGGTGATGGAGCGCAGGGTGCTGGCCTGGGGCGGGTTGAGGACGAAGGTGACGTCGGTGTGCCAGTGGTTGGCGCGGCCCCGCTCGCTGTCCACGGGCAGCACGTTCGGGGCGCCGTCGACCGCGGGCACGGTCGGGTGGGCGGTGGTGAGGTCGCCGAACTGGCGGGCGAAGGCCTGCTGGCCCTCGTCGTCCAGGCCTTCGGCGTCGAAGACCAGCGCCTTGTGCTCGTTGAGGGCGGCACGGACGGCGGCGATGGTCTCGTCGTCGAGGGGCTTGGCGATGTCGATGCCGGATATCTGGGCGCCGATGTTCGCGGTGACCTTGCGGATCTCTATCTCGGACATGTGCGGGTCCTTTCCAGGAGGGGATGCGCGCGGGTGCCTTGAGCGGGCGGTTCTGTGGGTGCCTTGAGGGGCGTGTCAGTAGGAAGCGAGTGCCGGGACGGCGGCGTACTGATTGGCCGGCCGCGGCAGCCCGTACCGCTCCCGCAGCGTCTGCCGCGGCCCGTACTCCGTACGGAGCAGACCGCGGACGCGCAGGATCGGCACGACCTGGTCGACGAAGAGTTCGAGGCCGGACGGCAGCACGGCGGGCATGATGTTGAAGCCGTCCGCGGCGCCGAGCCGGAACCAGTCCTCGATCGCGTCGGCGATCTGCTCGGGCGTGCCCGCGAAGGTCAGGTGCCCGCGCCCGCCCCCGAGCCGGCCGATCAGCTCGCGGGCGGTGAGCCGCTCGCGCCGGGCGAGTTCGACCACGAGCGTGTAGCGGCTCTTGGCGCCCTCGATGGCGCTCTCCGGCGGCAGATCGGCGGGCAGTTGCGCATCGAGTTCGAGCGTGCCCGGCTCCAGGTGAAGCAGGTGTTCCAGGCGGTACAGCCCGTGCTCGTACACGATGTGGTCCTCAAGAACCCGCTCGTGTTCGCGCGCCTCGGCCTCGGTCGAGCCGATGACCGGGACGATGCCGGGCAGGATCTTGATGTGGTCGGGGTCCCTGCCGGTGGCGCTCGTACGGGACTTGAGGTCGGCGTAGAAGTCCTGCGCGTCCTTGAGGGTCTGCTGCGCGGTGAACACCGCCTCCGCGTACCGGGCCGCGAAACGCTTGCCGTCCTCGGAGGACCCCGCCTGCACGAGGAGCGGGTAACCCTGGGGCGTGCGGGGGACGTTGAGAGCGCCCTCGACGCTGAAGTACGTCCCCTTGTGGCGCGGCGGATGGAGCTTCTGCTCGTCGCCCCAGACACCCGTCACCTTGTCGCCGACGACCAGGTCGTCCTCCCAGCTGTCCCAGAGCTTGAGCGCCACGTCGAGGAACTCGGCGGCACGCTCGTAGCGGGTGGCGTGGGCGGGTTCGTCGTCGAGGCCGAAGTTGCGGGCGGCCTCGGCACCGGCGGTGGTGACGATGTTCCAGCCGGCCCGGCCGCCGCTGAGGTGGTCGAGGGAGGCGAATCTGCGGGACAGGTTGTAGGGGGAGTTGTAGGAGGTGGAGGCGGTGGCGATCAGGCCGATGTGCCGGGTGGCGGTGGCCAGCGCAGTGAGCAGGGTGATCGGTTCGAGGGTGCCGGACGGGCGCTGGCCGACGCTGTTGAACAGCACCGGGCCGTCGGCGAGGAAGAGTGAGTCGAAGGTGCCGCGTTCCGCGATACGGGCGAGGTTGACGTAGTGCGCGAGGTCGACGCTCGCGTACGGATCGCTCTCGGGCAGCCGCCAGGAGGCCTCGTGGTGCCCGGTGTTCATCAGGAAGGCGTTCAGGTGAAGCCGGCGTTCAGTGGTCATTTGTGGTCCTCCGTGACGCCAAGGGCGGCGAGCAGCTGCTCGCGGTACTCGCCGAGCAAGGGGTCGCGATATGAGCGGGGATGCGGGATGTCGACGGTCAGATCGAGGCCGATACGCCCCTGGTCGAGCACGAGCACCCGGTCGGCGAGCACGATCGCCTCGTCCACGTCGTGCGTGACGAGCAGCACGGAGGGCCGGTGGCGCTCCCACAGCTCGCGCAGCAGGACGTGCATCTTGATCCGGGTGAGCGCGTCCAGGGCGCCGAACGGCTCGTCGGCAAGGAGGAGTTCAGGATCGCGGACGAGCGAGCGGGCCAGCGCGGCACGCTGCGCCTCACCGCCGGACAGCTCGTTGGGCCAGGCCCTTTCGCGGCCCGCGAGGCCCACCTCGGCGAGGGCCGCGCGACCGCGTTCGGCGGCCTCCCTGCCGTCCGCGCCGAGCAGTACGTTGTCGAGGACCCGGCGCCAGGGGAGCAGCCGGGAGTCCTGGAAGACGACCGACACCCTTTCCGGGGCGGTCAGTCGGCCGCTTCCGACGACGGTGTGGTCGAGCCCTGCGATGGCGCGCAGCAGTGTGCTCTTGCCGGAGCCGCTGTGTCCGAGCAGGGCCGTGAACTGGCCCGCCGGAAGGTCGAGGTCGATGTCGTCCAGGACGGTGCGGCCCTCGAAGGAGCGGGTCAGGCCCCGGAGTTGGACGGTGGGCGTCTTCTGAGTGGACGTCAGTTGCTCAGCGTGCGTCGCCATGACAGCACCCTCCGTTCGATGAGACGGACCGCGCTGTCGGAGACCAGACCGAAGACCCCGTAGATCAGCAGGCCGACGAGGATCACGTCCGACTGGCCGTAGTTCTGGGCCTGGAACATCATGTAACCGAGGCCGTTGGTGGCGTTGATCTGCTCCAGGACCACCAGGGACAGCCAGGACCCGGTCACCCCGAGCCGCAGTCCGACGAAGAAGCCGGGCAGCGCCCCGGGGATGACGATCTGTCGGATGAAGGCGACCCTGGACAGCCCCTGGACCTCGGCGAGTTCGACATAGCGGTGGTCGATGCCGGACAGTGCGGAGTGCAGGTTCAGATAGATCGGGATGTAGACGACGATGGCGATGATCGCGATCTTGAAGGTCTCGCCGATGCCCAGCCAGAGGATGAACAGCGGGATCAGACCGAGGGTCGGGATGGCCCGGTTGAGCTGCACCGTCCCGTCGATCAGCGCCTCGCCGACCCGGCTGAGCCCGGACGCGAGCGCCAGGACCACCCCGGCGGTCAGCCCGAGGGCGAACCCGTATCCGGCGCGCTCCAGAGAGGTGAGCACATCCGTGGGGAGCGTGCCGTCGGTCCACAGATGACCCGCGGTGCTGAGGACCGTCCAGGGCGCCGGTATCGCGCCGGGGTCCAGCTGCCCGGCGGCGGACGCGGCGGCCCAGAGGGCGAGGACCAGGGCGGGGCCGATGACGCGGGAGGCGGGCAGCCGCTTGCCGGGGGCGAGCCCGCGGCGCCGCCGGGTACGGGCGGGTTTCTCCGTGACGGCAGCGGGTGCGGTGGTGGCGGCGGTCAGCGTGCTGGTCGTGGTCGTGGTCATGGCGGTCAACTCCGGTACTCGGCGGGTACGGACTTCGCCGCGATGCCCTCGAAGCGCCGGTCGAAGAGCGAGTCGACCTTGAACGCCTTCACGAAGCCGCCCTCGGCCAGCAGATCGGCGGTCTCCTGCTCCCACTTCACCGCCTCGTCCCAACTCGGCGGATACAGCGGCTTGTTGGCGAGCTCGGTGATCGCCTCGGCCTGTTCGAGCGTGAGGTTCTGCGTCTTGACGAAGAACTCCTCGTTCCACTGGTCGGGGTGCTCGTACGCCCACACGGTGCCCTGCGCCCAGCGCGGGATGTACGCGGCGATCGCGGCGGCCTTCGCGGGGTCGGCGAGCACGGAGGTGGGCGCCCACAGCAGGTTGAGGAGGTCCACGACGTCGGTGGCGATGATGTGCGCGCCCTTGGACTCGTACTGCTTGAGATAGGCGGGCACCTGCTCGTTGCCGAGCGGGGCGATGTCCACCTGGCCGGACTGGAGCGCGGTGAGGAACTGGTTGCTGGTCAGCGGCACCAGCTCCGCGTCGTCGTACGCCAGCCCCGCCTCCTTCAGGGCGCGCAGGAGTACGACGCCCTGCGCCTGGCCCTGCGAGAAGGCCAGCTTCTTGCCCTTGAAGCCCTGGATGTCCTTGATGTCGCTGCCGGGCTTGGTGGCGAAGGCGTAGTTGGGCTTGCGGGTGACGTTGATCGCGACGATCTTCGCGTCGAAGCCCTGGTAGTGCGCCTGGATCGGCGGGATGCCGGCGTTGTTGGCGAGGTCCAGGGACTTGGCGCGGAAGGCGTTGATGACATCGGGACCGGCGCCGATGTTCGGCCAGTCGGCGACGGTGAAGGGCAGGTCGTCGAGGCCCGCCAACTTGAACTGGACCTGCTGCCGGCCCTGGAACGAGGCGATCTTCAGGCTCGTACCGGAGGGAACCTTGGCGGACAGCGGGGCGGACGTGGACCCCTTGGCCGAGGTGCTCGCGGCGCTGCTGCCCGCGCAGCCACTGAGGCAGGCGACAGCGGCGGCGCCGAGCAGGGAGGACAGGAACAGCCGTCGGTCGATACCGGACGCGGAAGAGGGCAGTGGTGGCATGGGAGGACTCCGTGACTTCAAGTGGCAGAAGAACGCGCGGAATTCCGGGCAGGGCGAAGCCGGGCAGGGCGAAGCCGGCAAGGAGGAATGCGCGCGTGAAGAGGCACATGAGGCACACGCCGAAGGCGCGGCAAAAAGAGGGATCCGAGTGATCGTCAGTGCGTCAACGCGTCAGCAACAAAGCGTGCGCGCGACCCGCATGAGGTCGACGACACGGCACTTGGTGAGCGGAACCTGCACCCGCGAGCTGCTCATGAGGAGGATGCTCCTGGTCGGCCGCGAGGCCTGTCAACATTCGGAGTTTCTGAATTAAATCGGTCCCGGTGAAAGCCCGATGAAGGCTCCGATGACGGCTCGGATGACGGCTCCGGTGAGGGCTCTGGTGGCGACGCCGACGCGCCCAGCGGATCCCGGTAGAACACGTCGAGGGCCACCGAACCGCCCGCCACGGCCAGCACGGATTCCGGGAAACTCGTCGGTACGACGGCCGCCGCCCGGTCGGGACCGACCTCCTCGCGCAGCGCCCGCAGGCAGTCCTCCCGGTGGATGATCCCGACCTCGGTGACGACGACGGTGTCCGGATTGAGGACGTCGAGCAGCAGCCCCACCGCCCGCCCGATCATCCGGGCCCGCTCCACCAGCAGCCGTACGGCGATCGGGTCACCGTCCGCCGCCGCGGCCACCACGTGCATCGGGTTCACACCGGCGATGACCCCCGCCTCGCGGGCCCGGCGGGACAGCGTCCGCTCGCTCAACTCGGCCTGGAGGCACCCCGTCCGGCCGCAGTCGCACAGCTCCGTGCCGCCCGCGAGCGGTATGTGGGCGATCGCCCCGGCCTGCGAGCGTGGACCGTAGTGCACCTCGTCGTGGGTGGCGAAGGCCGCGTCCACCACATTGCCGACGAACAGATGCAGCACGCTCCGGCTGCCGCGCGCCCGCCCGAACAGCCGCTCCCCGTTGACCAACGCCCGCGAGTGGCCGTCCACATGGACCGGCAGCCCGGTACGCGCGCCGATCGCGTCCCGTACGGCGACCTCGCGCCAGCCCAGCATGGGGTGCTCCACGATGGTCCCGGAGTCCCGGTCCACCCAGCCGCCGCAGGCCACGCCCACACTCAGCGGCGTACGGCCGGGGGCGTCCGCCAGCAGTGCGCCGAGCCCGTCGGCGGCGTTCGCCAGCACCCGGCCCGGCTCGGTGCCACCGTCGTGGTCGAGCCGCCGCTCCGCCACCACCCGGCCGCGCAGATCGAGCAGCGCGACCGTCGTGTACGGCACGGCCACGTGCACTCCGCCCACCACGAACCGGGCGTCGTCCAGGTCGACCGGTACGTGCGGGCGTCCCACGCCCTTCGACCGCCGGGGCGCGGGCGCCTCCCGGATCAGACCGAGCGCCGCGAACTGGGCGCAGTAGTCGGTCACCGACGCGGGGGACAGCCCGGTCAGCCGGGCGACGGTGCTCCGGGCGACCGGTCCGTGCTCCAGCACGGACCGCAGGATGACACTGGCGCTGGTCCTGCGGCGCGCACTGTCGGCGGCTCGGTGGGTGGTGGTGGGAGGGGGCGTCCGCGGTGGTGCCGCGGTACGGGGCATGGAGAGCATGGAGAACTTCCTCGGGGCCGGTCCGACACTGCGCCGTCTTCGTATCGGCGAGCCGGATCCGCTCCGTCCCGCCCTACACCGTGCGGCGACAGGTGGCCGTGCCCTGGCGGCGCAGGTCGACATAGCGACGCGACGCGAAGTTCTCAGCCTGGGCAACCATGGGGTGAAGGGTAGGGCTTGTCCGGCGGATCCTGCTAGGGGCGGTTTTCTTCGCCCCCTCCGCCCCTTCCCGTCCCGTTCCTGGGGGCTGCCGCCCCCAGACCCCCGCTGTCGGCCTGAACGGCCTCGTCCTCAAACGCCGGACGGGCTAAAGGTGTTTAGCCCCTCCGGCGTTTGAGGAGCGGGGTCTGGGGCGGAGCCCCAGGGGCAAGGGACGGGTAGGGGCGGAGGGGGCGAAAAATGCTTTTGGCGGGACCCGACAGTCACGCAGCCCCCCACCCCGTGGGCAAATCCTCCCCACCTCAGTGACCAGCATCACGCCCCCACGGGTGTACACCGCACCCTTTGTCAGAAGCCAACCAACCCCCGGCTCCCCCCTTTGTCGACCGCAGACGGTGATCGCCCGCACACCCCTGGGATAGCGTCACCGTGTCCCGAACCTGCCGTCACCCCGCCGGAGTCCCCATGAGCACCGCTGCCGCCACCCCCCGCACGGGCACCCGCCCCGGCGAGGTCCTCGCCGACCTGCTCCCCGCCTCCCGCGTCAGGGACACCGCCCTGGTCCTCGGCGGCGCCGCCCTCACCGGCCTCGCCGCCCAGATCTCCCTCCCGGTCCCGGGCTCCCCGGTCCCGGTGACCGGCCAGACCTTCGCGGCACTCCTGGTGGGCACCGCGCTCGGCACGCGCCGCGGCTTCCTGTCGCTCGCGGTGTACGCGCTCGTCGGCATGGCGGGCGTGCCGTGGTTCGCCGGCGGCGGCTCCGGCAGCGCCGCCCCGTCCTTCGGCTACATCCTCGGCATGCTCCTGGCCGCCACCGTCGTGGGCGCCCTCGCCCGCCGCGGCGCCGACCGCTCCGTACTGCGCACGGCGGGCACGATGCTGCTCGGCGAGGCGATCATCTACGCGATCGGCGTCCCCTACCTGGCCCTCGCCACCGGCATGTCGGCGAGCGCCGCGATCGCGGCCGGCCTGACCCCGTTCCTGCTCGGCGACGCCCTGAAGGCGGCCCTGGCGATGGGCATCCTTCCCACCGCCTGGAAGTTCCTCGACCGCTGAGGCTCAGCCGGTGATGTTGTAGTTGTGCCGAAAGAGGTTCGCCGGGTCGTACTCCGACTTCAACCCGGCGAGCCTCTTCCGCGTTTCGGCGTCCCCGTACAGCCCCTCCGTACGGTCCCCGGCCCCGAACGCGAAGTTGAGCGCCCGCCCGACCGCCCACGGCGCGAGCCGCCCGAACGCCGGATCCAGCACCTCGCGAGCCGTGTCCCGGTCGCCCATCGCCAACAGCCGTACGAGGAACCGCCCTTCACGGTGCGGCACGGAGTTCGGCGCCGAAACGGCCAGCGCTCCACCCAAGTGATTGATCTGCACGACGCACATCACGGGCGCCTCCGGCCCGGTCAGGGCGAGAACCCCGGCCGCCGCGTCGACGTTCAGCTCGCACAGCACCGCACTGTCGCCGTAGTACGTGTGCGGGAACGCGGGGTCGCTGTGGATCGTGTGGCTGTCCGTGTACGGCATCTCGCGCAGCGAATCCGCCAGCACCGGGCCGATCTCCCGCAGCGGGGCGACGAGTTGATCCCCGTCGGCACCCGTGTAGGCCACGCGTACGGAGATGACGTACCGCCCCCGCAGCCGGTCCGGCATCGCCGGGACGTCCGGGTAAGGCACGGCCGCGAACGACGAGGTCAGCCCGTCCGGCACGGTCCGCGTCCACCGCTCGTACGCCCGCAGCACAGCCCCCGGACCGACTTCGCGCCCGTCGAAGGAGACCGAGCCGCCGTACAGCCGCGCCACCGGCACGAGGCCGATCTCCATCCCCGTCACGACGCCGAAGTTGTGGCCGCCGCCGAGCAGCGCCCAGTACAGCTCCGCCTCCACCTCCGGTGTCACATGGCGGAGCCGGCCGTCGGCGGTCACGACATCCAGTGCGCGCACATGGTCGGCCGCGTACCCGAACTCCCTTGCCAGGATGCCCAGTCCACCGCTCAGCGTGTAAGAGACGGCGCCCACACCCGGCGCCGAACCGTTCAACGGGGCGAGCCCGTACGGCCCGGCAGCCGCGACGACCTGTCCCCAGCGGACGCCCGCCTCGACGCGGACGGTGCGCGCTTCGTGGTCGATGGTGACCTTGTCCATGCGCTTCGTCGTGATCAGTACGCCGCCCTCCGCGTCGCCGGGCAGCCCGTGCCCGGTGGCCTGGACGCCGACCGGCAGGCCCTCGGCGGCGGCGTACCGCACGGCGGCGGCCACGTCGGCGGCCGAGGAGACGGCGTGGATCACGGCGGGCCGCTGCGCGAACCCGGTCTGGAAACCGGCGAGTTCCTCGTCGTACCCGGCGTCGCCGGGACGGAGGACGAGCCGATTCGCCTTGCTGCCTGCGTTGCTGTCCGCGATGTTCATGGCGGTCATCGTGGGTCCATAACCTGACATCCTCCGTCATGTTTTTGAGCAGGAAGAAGGGGGCTGAGAGCCGTGCCCGGCTCCCAGCCCCCTCACCTCTCACCTCGACTCAGCGTTGCTGCGGCTGCCTACGGACCCACCACAGGCCCGCCGCCCCCGCCGAGACCAGCGCCGCGCCCGCCGCACCGAGCGGCAGGACATCGCTTCCGCCGCCGGTCCTGGGCAGCTCGTCACCACCGGGTGCCACCGGAGTGTTGTCGGTGCCGAGCAGCAAGGGGGTGGCCGGGGCGTTCGGCGACGGGTTCGTCGTACCGAACGGCACCGGGCCCTGCTGCCAGAACGTCTTCGCCCCATCGCTCGTCTGCACCGGCAGACAGATCTTTCCGGTCTTGCTCAGATCGAAGGTGGCGTCGACGTCGTACGACTGCGACTTACCGGCCGCGAGATTGCCGACGGCGCAACTGAAACCACTGTTCGATCCCTCGGGAAGATCTCCTTCGGCGATTGAGTCACAGCCCTTTACATCTTTGACCGTCATGCCGTCGAAACCGACCACCAAAAGCCTGATGTCGCCGCTTTCCTTGGTCCCTTCGTTCTTTACCGTGGCGGTAAGTGCCGTCTTTTGTGAACTGTTGTCGACGGAGATCTTCTCCGGCAGCAGCGTGGTCAGCTTTACGCCCGCCGGTGCCTCGTCAACCGCCTTTCCCCCCTCGCTGCTCCCCGGTCCCTGGTCGTCCGCGACGGCGGTGAAGGAAAGGATCATCACGGCCGAGAAAGATGCCGTGAGCAGCGATCCTGCGATGGTCGTCGTGCGACGAGAACTCATGTTCGTCCCCCTTGGCTGCGCCTGAATTCGCAGTACTTGAAGAGGTACCACAAGATTTCTCCGCACTATGCTGGTACGGCATGAAGTGTGACCATTGTGTTTCCAAGTGGTTCAGTTGTGACGGGTGATTGTGATGGGCGTTGAGGGGGTGCGGGGATTGCCGGGGAATGTGCGGGGCGGTGTTCCGGGATTATTGGTGACGGGGCGATATCGGCTGGTCGAGAGCATTGGGCAGGGGGGAATGGGGCGGGTGTGGCGCGCCGCCGACGACATGCTCGACCGGCAGGTCGCCGTCAAGGAAATGCGGATAGACGGACTCGATCCGGAGGACACGCGTACCCGCCGGGAACGCACATTGCGCGAGGCCAGGGCCACGGCGCGGATCGACCACCCCAATGTCGTCCGCATCTATGACGTCGTGGACGAGGGCGAGCGGCTCTGGATCGTCATGGAACTGGTCGCCGGCCGCTCGCTGGAGCAGATCGTGGTGGAGGACGGACCGCTCAGTACCCGCGAGGCGGCCCGCATCGGGCTCGAACTGGTCGTGGCGCTGCGTCAGGTGCACGCCGGGGGAGTGCTGCACCGGGACATCAAACCGGGCAACGTGCTGGTCGAGCGGAGCGGTCACCGGGTCGTCCTCACCGACTTCGGCATCGCCGCGATCCAGGACACGAAGGCGCTCACCATGGCCGGGATGCTGGTCGGCTCCCCCGACTACATGGCGCCCGAACGCGTCTCAGGCCACCCGCAGGGCCCGCCGTCCGACGTGTGGTCCCTGGGCGCGACCCTCTGCGCGGCCCTCGGCGGCCGTTCCCCCTTCTCCCGCTCCACCACCCTGGCCACCCTGCACGCCGTCCTGTACGAGGAGCCCGAACTCCCCGCCTCCGTAGGCGACTTGAGGGACATCCTGGCCGCCATCCTGGAGAAGGAGCCGTCGACGCGCCCCGGTCTGGAGGAACTCGAGGCGGAACTCGGACAGTTGGTGTTCCCGGGACCGGAGGCGGGGCGGAACGGGCCCGATCGGGACGCGGGACCCGCCTCCGATCCGGACGCGGGACCCGCCGCCGAGCCGGCGCGCGAAGAGCCGGATGCCGCGCCGTCATCCGTTCCGCCGGTCCACGTCGAGTCGCCCACGCCCGTGCTCCTGGACGCGGAGTTCATGGGCGGGGTGCGGAAGCCGGAGCCGGAGTCCGCGTATGAGCCCGAGCCCGATCCGGCGTACGAGCCCGAGCCGGAACCTGCGCATGAGCCGGAACCCGAGGACGCGTCGGAGCCCGACCCCGTGCAGGATGCGATACCGGTGCAGCGCACCCCGACGCGGAAGAGCTCACTCGACTTCAAGAAGCCCCGGCCCGAGCCGCCACCGGTCTCCACCGACGAAGCGGTAGCGGAATCCCCGGCCGAGGCCCTCGCCGTCCCGGAAACCCGGAACACGTCCAACGCGTTCAGTGCCTCCAACGCCTCCAACGCCTCCAATGCCTCCACCGAAGTCCCCTCCGAGCTGCGCGCGGAGGTCGGCTCGACAACCCCCTCGGTCTCCCGCTCGGCGGAGGCGGTGACGGAGGCGCAGCTCTCGTCGGTGCCCGCCCGCACGGGGATGCCGCCCGGCGAACTCCCCGGCCCCGCGGTGCCCGCCGGGCCCTCCGACCCGCGCCGGAGCAGGCGCAGTCTGTGGCTGGCCGCCGCGAGCGGTGTGGTCGCGGCGGGAGTGGCCGTCTGGCTGGTCCTTGCGGCGATCGGCGGACCGCCCGACGACAACAACGCGGGCTCTCCGACGTCGTCCGCGACCACCGGCCCGACGGGCAGCGCATCGCCCACCGTCGAAGGCACCTCACGGCCACCCAGCCTGCCCCCGGGAGCACACCGCGAGGCCGGCGGGTACGCGTGGGCGACCCCCAAGGGCTGGCGGCGGGACCTGAAGACGGGCTCGGAGGTGCACTACACCTCGCCCGACGGCAAACAGGAGATCGCGGCCAAGTCCTCCCTCGCCAAGGGGGATCTCATGGAGACATGGCAGACCTCGGAGCAGAACGCCCGCCAGGGGCAGGGCTACCGGAAGATCCGCCTGGAGGAGACGACGTTCCGGGGCCGGCCCGCGATCGTCTGGGAGTACCTCTTCACACTCCAAGGAGTGGGCTGGCACGCCCAGTTGCTCGGCTTCGACGCCGACGGGAAGTCGTACCAGGTCAACACCTGGTACCAGCCGGACATCGAGGACCAGGCGCTCCAGGTCTACGAGCAGGTCAAGAAGAGCTTCACTGTGCTGTGAGCGGGGATGCGGACAAGGAGGGCCCCGCGGCGAAGACGAACGCCGCGGGGCCCCTCCCTACTGCCTTCAGACCGCCCTCAGGCGACTCAGCCGACCTTCACCGGAGCCTCGTCGCGGGGATCGTCGGCCACCTGGTGGACGTGCGGCGCGCCCGCTCCCCGCTTCTGCCGGATGACGGCGATCACGAGCACCACCGCCGCGACGAGCAGGGACAGCAGGACCGTCTCCCGGCCGTCGTGTTCCGTGTCGGTCAGCATGTAGCCGAGCACGAACACGATCAGCGCGGCCGTCGCCCAGGTCAGATACGGGTACAGCCACATCTTCACGACCAGCTTCTCCGGCGACTCGCGCTGGATGATCTTCCGCATCCGCAGCTGCGAGAAGCAGATGACGAGCCAGACGAACAGAGCGACCGCACCGGAGGAGTTGACCAGGAAGAGGAAGATCGTCTTCGGGTACGCGTAGTTGAAGAAGACGGCCACAAAGCCGAAGACGACCGACGCCAGGATCGCGGCCATCGGCACACCGCGCGAAGTGGTCTTCGCGAACGCCTTCGGCGCATCCCGTCGCTGTCCGAGCGAGAACGCCATCCGGGAAGCCGTGTAGAGCCCGGAGTTGAGGCAGGACAGTACGGAGGTCAGCACGATGAAGTTCATGATCTGACCGGCGTGCGCGATACCGAGGGAGTCGAGGGCGGCGACGTACGAGCCCTGCTCCTTGATCGACGGGTCGTTCCACGGCAGCAGCGCCACGACCACGAAGATCGAGCCGAGGTAGAAGACGCCGACGCGCCAGATGATGCTGTTGGTGGACTTGGTGACGGCGCGCTGCGGGTCCTCGGACTCACCGGCGGCGAGAGTCGCGATCTCGCTGCCCATGAAGGAGAAGACGACCAGCAGCACACCGGTGAGGATCGCGCCGGGCCCGTTGGGCAGGAAGCCGCCGTGGCCGGTGAGATTCCCGAGCCCGGCCTTCTCGGCGTCGACACCCGGCAGCACACCAAAGATCGCCAGCCCGCCGACCACGACGAACGCGCTGATCGCCACGACCTTGATCCCGGCGAACCAGAACTCGAACTCGCCGTACGACCCTACGGAGACAAGGTTGGTCGCGGTCAGGACGAGCATCACGATGAGCGCCCACCCCCACTGCGGAACGGCGGGAATCCAGCCTTCGAGGATGTTGGCGCCGGCGGTGGCCTCGACGGCCAGCACGACCACCCAGAAGAACCAGTACAGCCAGCCGATCGAGAACCCGGCCCAGCGCCCGAGCGCCCGGTCGGCGTGCGCGGAGAAGGAACCGGACGTCGGATTCGCGGCGGACATCTCGCCGAGCATCCGCATGACAAGGACGACGAGCGTCCCCACCAAGGCATAAGAGAGGAGGATGCCGGGCCCGGCGGTGGCGATACCGGAGCTGGAGCCCACGAAGAGCCCGGCTCCGATGACGCCGCCGATGGCGATCATCGACAGATGACGGTTCTTGAGTCCGGCCTGGAGGCCGCCACCGGGTTCTCCGGGGCCTCCGGGGCCGCTTGCGGCCTTCGTGGGGGTCGGCTGCGAGGTCATGTAGGGGGATTCCTTTTCGCCGGATGAGCAGATCGCCCGTACGAGCGGTGTAAGTGGGGCGCACGAGCCGGTCCAGTGAATCGGAGGCAAAGAGATTCGTGAACCTTTGAATCCAGATCGTTACTTGAGGTTTCCTTGAGGTTCCATAGTGTTGCGGGCAGTTTTCATTGACGGCACCCGGCGAGGCCGATCCGAAACAGCCGTGTCACACTCGGAGCATGCGCGTGTATCTCGGCTCCGATCATGCCGGTCTCGAACTCAAGAACCACCTCGTCGAGTGGCTCAAGGCCGCCGGGCACGAGCCCGTCGACTGCGGGCCCCTCATCTACGACGCCCAGGACGACTACCCGCCCTTCTGCCTCCGCGCCGCGGGGCGGACAGCGGCGGACCCCGACTCCCTCGGCATCGTGATCGGCGGCTCCGGCAACGGCGAGCAGATCGCCGCGAACAAGGTGGCCGGCGTCCGCGCCGCCCTCGCCTGGAGCGAGGAGACCGCCTCCCTGGGCCGCCAGCACAACAACGCCAACGTCGTAGCCGTGGGCGCCCGCATGCACTCCGAGGAAGAGGCGACCAAGTTCGTCGAGACCTTCCTCAACACCCCGTTCTCCGGCGACGAACGCCACATCCGCCGCATCAACATGCTCACGACCTACGAGACAACGGGCGACCTGCCGCCGATCCCGGCACACCACCCGCAGGCGTAGGGCAACTGCTGAAGCGCCGGCCGGGGGGATCTTTCAGCCCGTCGGGCGTTAGAGGACGAGGTAGTACCGTCCTGATCCCCCACCCACCCGGGGGAAATCTTTCAGCCCGTCCGGCGTTTGAGGATGAGCGCGCAGCGCGACACGGGGGTCTGGGGGCAGAGCCCCCAGGAACAAGGGACGGGTAGGGGCGGAGGGGGCGAAAAACCCTGTGCCCCGCCCGAGCACACACGGGAGGCCCCGTGCCCGAAGGGCACACGATTCACCGCCTGGCCGAGGACTACGAGGCCAGGTTCGCCGGCGGGGTCACCCGCGTAACCAGCCCGCAGGGCAAGTTCGCAGACGCCGCAGCCCTCCTCGACCGCACCGAATTCCACCGCGCCGACGCCCACGGCAAACACCTCTTCCTGCACTTCGGAGCCGAGGACTGGATCCACATCCACCTCGGCCTCTTCGGCAAGGTCAACTTCGGCGACGCCCCCGCACCCCCACCCACGGACACCGTCCGGCTCCGCCTCGCCAACCCCACCGCGTACGTCGACCTCCGCGGCCCCACCACCTGCGCCCTGATCACCGACGACGAGAAGCAGGCGATACACGATCGCCTGGGCCCGGACCCCCTCCGCGCCGACGCCGACCCGTCAGCCGCGTACCACCGCATCTCCCGCAGCCGTACGACGATCGCCGCCCTCCTCATGGACCAGAAGATCATCGCGGGCGTGGGCAACGTCTACCGCGCCGAAGTCCTCTTCCGGCACGGCATCGACCCGTACCGCACCGGCAGGGACATCACCCCCGCCGAGTGGGAGGCGATCTGGACCGACCTCGTGGACCTGATGCGCGAGGGCGTCCGCAACAACCGCATCGACACGGTCCGCCCGGAACACACCCCCGAGGCAATGGCCCGCCCGCCGCGCGTCGACGACCACGGCGGCGAGGTGTACGTGTACCGCAGGGCACACCTGCCCTGCCACATCTGTGGCGGCGAGATCCGCACCGCCGATCTCGCCGCCCGCAACCTCTTCTGGTGCCCGACCTGCCAGAGGGCCTGACGAGTAGGCCTTACCAGAAGCCCTGATCAGAAGCCCTGACTACGGCCGGTCTAGAACCCGTGCGGCAGCCACGGCGCAACCGCCGAGGAGAACCCCACCGAGGCCTCCGTCAGCGCACCTTGGCGCAGCTCCCGCACCCGCCCCGCCGCCCCGAGCGAGGCCAGGGACATCCCACCCAGATACGCCGCCCCCAACTCCCGTACGGACAGAGCGAGATCGGCCGCGTCCTCCGTACGCACGCAGGACGCCCCCTTCGCGTCACCCGTGAGCCGCCAACGCCCCTCGTTCCAGGGGCAGAACGCGTCCTCGACCTCGAACACCAGGTCCACCGGCGCCTGATACGTCCGCGCCTCCAGCGCGGCGCCGACATCGACGAGCCGTACGTGCAGCGCGTCCTTCAGTCGCAGGTTGCAGCGGCGGATGTCGGACACCATGTGCTGCCAGGCCTCGTCGACGGGCCGGCCGCGGGTGCGGAGCCAGGACGTCAGGTCGATCTCGAAGAGGAACCGCCACAGCGCGCTCTGCGCCGCCGGGTCGAGACCCTCCAACTCCTCCAGCACGACCGCGCTCTTGGGCCCGGACGGCTCCCACTCCGGCTTGACCCGGAACCGGGCATAGCCCACGACCTCGTCGTCCCGCTCGGCGACCACGCACTGCAGCGGCGACGCGCCGCCCCGCTCGCCCTCCGGGTCGAGCAGCCCCACCTGCTCCCAGCCGGGCCGCCGCGCCAGCATGCCGGGACGCTCCGGCACCAGCCGCGCGTACACCGCCTCGCACGCGTCGAGGACATCGGCCGGTGCCGCGTACCGCAGGCGTACGTCGTCGGTGCCGGGCGGCACGGACAGTCGTACGCGACTGGTGTCGATCTCGGCGTTGAGCTGATACGTCGCGATGCCGTAGCCGAACCGGCCGTAGATCGCCGGCTCCGACGCCGTCAGCACCGCGAGCGGCTCGCCCCACGAGCGGATGTCGTCCAGCTGGCGCCGCATCATGGACCTCAGCACCCCGCGCCGCCGGTGCGTGGCCGCGACGCTCACCATCGTGATGCCTGCGGCCGGTACGGAGGCGCCGCCCGGTACCGTGACGCGGAAGCTGAACGCGCCCGCCGTGCCCACCACCTGGTCGCCGTCCCAGACTCCGATGGAACGGTCGTACTCTGTGAGCACGTTGAACAGTGCGCGCTCGTCGGACGACTCCGGCACTCCGCCGAAGGCGCGGACCAGGTTGTCGTACCACGCGTTCCACTCGGTCTGCTGAAGCACCCGCACGTCAGTCGTCATAGGCCATGACTACCAGGGCAATGCGGTACGAGCCAGGGAATTTCTCCCCGCCGTCGCGGAGGCCCTGTGCGAGGTCTTCGAAGTCGTCTTCGCCGGCGTCCTCCGTGACGTCTACTGGACGTCTGCTGGACGTCTGCTGGACGTCTTCTGTGGATTTCACTGTGAAGTTGAGCGCTCGGACGGGGGACAAGTGGGACCTCCCGTGCCAAGCACCTGGTCCGATGGATAGGGTCCCGAACTAATGGCAGCAGGACGAGAGCGGCGCGCGGAAGCCGATACGTTCACGGCCCGGTTGAAGAAGCAGGCGCACCGGGCCCGCACCGGCCTGCGCAGATCCGCCGTCGACTACTTCCGCGGGGACGGTTCCGACTGGATCGCGCTGGCCGGTCTGCTGCTGACGATCCCGCTGATCGCGGCCACCACGCTGATCAACTCGGTCTGGTGCTCACCGGCCGCCCTGGTCCTTCCGATCGTGGCGGGTGGCCTGCTGCTGCGTCCCTCCAGCCTGCTTGGCCTGTACGCTGCGGCCGCCACCGCGCTGATAGTGGAGTCCGTGGAGCTCGGCCCGTACACGGAGGGACCGTCCCGGGTCACGCCGGGTGTCGTCCTGGTCGTCGCGGCCTGTGGGTTCTTCGGTCTGCTGATCGCACAGTTCAGGAGCCGGGTCGGGGTGCCGTGGCGACGCGGCGGCACGATGCTGTTCGACCTGCGCGAACGGATCCGGGTGCAGAGCAAGCTGCCGCAGCTGCCGCTCGGCTGGCACCGGGAGATGGCGCTGCGGCCCGCCGGCGGGCAGTCGTTCTCCGGCGACTTCGTGGTGGCGGCCCGTACGAACGGCGGCCGGACCCTGGAGGTCGTCCTCACGGACGTCTCGGGCAAGGGGATGGATGCGGGGTCGCGTGCGCTGCTGTTGTCGGGGGCGTTCGGAGGCCTCCTGGGGTCGCTTCCCCCGCACGCCTTCCTCACCGCCGCGAACGGCTATCTCCTTCGCCAGGACTGGGACGAGGGGTTCGCCACGTCGATCCACCTGGTCCTCGACCTCGACTCCGGCGACTATGAGCTCTTCTCCGCCGGGCACCCGCCCGGGCTGCAGCTCAGCGCGGGCAGCGGCCGCTGGGAGGAGAAGGCCACGGAGGGCCCGCTCCTCGGGGTGTACGACGGTGCCCAGTTCGACCCCGTCAAGGGTTCCCTGCGCCCCGGTGACGTCCTCATGCTCTTCACCGACGGCCTCGTCGAAACCTCCGAACGCGACATCGTGGAAGGCATCGACCGCCTCACCGGAGAGGCCGACCGCTACGTCGCCGGCGGCTTCCACGGCGCCGCCTGGCACCTCATCGAGGCGGTCGCCAAGGACGTGAACGACGACAGGGCGTTGCTGCTGATCTGCCGGGAGGGTGGGGCGGCTGCGGCTGCGGCGATGGTCTGAGCGGGTGCTGGTGCCGGTGCCGGTGGGTGGGTCGGGGGCGTGCCGGTACGTCCGCCCGTCGCCGCCGGATCAGACGTCGGCCGAGCAGGAAACCGTCCGGTGACGCGAACGTACGCGACGGGCTTTGGACGTACCGGCACGCCCCCTCATGCCGGTGGGCGGCCGCGGCCAGGTACACAGGATTTTTTCGCCCCCTCCGCCCCTACCCGTCCCCTCGCTTCCTGGGGCTCCGCCCCAGACCCCGCTCCACAAACGCCGGAGGGGCTGAACCCTTCCCCGCCGGCGCTGAAATCTTCCGCCCGGCACAAGATCTTTCAGCCCCTTCGGCGGTCGCGGTCGAGGCGGTGCCGTTCCGATCCCCACTTGCCGAGAGGGCTCCACTCCTCAACCCCGGTCGGGGATCAGTCAGCCCCTCCGGCGTTCGAGGATGAGATGGGCGGTCCCGATCCCCCACCCACCCGTGGGTGCTCCGCTCTTCACCCCGGCCGGGGTGAATCTTTCAGCCTGTCCGGCGTTCGAGGACGAGCGCGTCAGCGCGATGCGGGGGTCTGGGGGCGGCAGCCCCCAGGTACGGGACGGGTAGGGGCGGAGGGGGCGAGAAAAACTGGGTGGGGCGGGGCCACCGTCCGGGGCCCGCGGTGCCGCGCGTGGGGTGACACTGGTCGGGTGACGCGAACTCTTCTGACCTTGGCCGAAGTCGAGGCCCTCGCCCGTGAGGCGCACGCCGCCCAGACCGACAAGGCGGGGCGGCCCTACACCGAGCACCTCCACGCGGTGGCGGAGGGCGTCCGCGACAGCGGAGGCGACGACGAACAGATAGCGGCGGCCTGGCTGCACGACGCGGTCGAGGACGACGCGCTGTCGGAGGAGTGGCTCACCGAGGCCGCCCTGACGAACCGCACGAAGGCCATCGTGCTGGCGCTCACCAAGCGAGAGGGCGAGCCCCCGGAGTCGTACGCGAAACGTATCCGCACGACCCCGGGCGCCCTCCTGGTGAAGGCCTCGGACCTGGCGCACAACGCCGACCCGGCGAGGCTCGCGGTCCTCGACGAACACACCAGGGCCCGCCTGACGAAGAAGTACGCCTCGATGCGCGCCCTGCTGGGCCTCGCTCCCTGAGCGCTGGGGCTACGACCTGGCGGTCCCGGCCCGTTCACGGGCAAGCTCCGTCGCGTCCCGCTTGAAGGCCCACTCCATCCTGGGCTCCATCGCGAAGCGGAAGACCCGCTGGACGGGCGGCGTGCAGAGCAGCGTGACGCCCGCGGCCGCGACGAGGGTCACAAAGACCTCGCCGAGCGGCTTGTGCAGCCACGCGTGGTCGAACCAGCCCCAGTAGTCACCGCCCTTGACCAGGAAGCCGTGCAGCAGATAGCCGTACAGCGTGCCCGCACCGAGCGCCGTGACCCAGAGCTTGCGACGCGGCACCCAGGAGAAGAAGCACGCGGTGAGCACCAGCGAGCAGCCGAAGAGCGCGAGCGTCATGACGGGTCCCGTCCACCACGGCGCACCCAGCTGCTGCGCACTGTCGCGGTGGTAGAACCAGCCGGTGTTCATCCGGGGCACAGCCCACCAGCCCACCACCAGCGCGGCGGCGAAGACCGGCACCGACAGGATCCGGACCTCACGCCGGCGCACCAGCTGGAAGTACTCCGGCTTCATGTACAGGCCCAGGACGAAGAACGGCAGGAACTGCAGCACGCGCTGGAGGTCCAGATCGTCACCGATGTCCGGTGAGACGCTCGCGAGCATGGCGATGACGAGGGCGAGCGGAAGCGGCCACCGGACCAGCTTCCACAGCGGAGTCGTCAGCCGCCAGACGAAGAGCGCGGCCAGGAACCAGGTGAGGTACAGGGGGTCGAGCACGCTGATCGACTGGCCCGGACTGTCGTTGGCCCAGCGGCTGAAGAGGGAGTACGCCACTTCGAAGACGACGTACGGCACGGCGACGCCGGTCACCAGCCGCTTGAGCCGGTCGGCACGCATGTCGAAACTGCGCGAGAAGTAGCCGGAGATGAGGATGAAGGCCGGCATGTGGAAGGCGTACACGACGGTGTAAGCCGCTTCGAGTACGCGACTCTGACCCTTCAGCGGCTCCCACGCGTGGCCCATGGCCACGAGCACGATCGCCAGGTACTTGGCGTTGTCGAAGAACGCGTCGCGCTGTTTCGCGGGCTTGGTGCCCGGGGCGGCGGCACCGGTGGACGGGGAGGGGCGGGGACTCGGCACTCCCTGCGCCGGCTGCTGCACCGGGGGGAGCGCGGCTTCGCGGTGGCCTTGCGGACGTAGCGAGTTCGTCACAGTCCCTCCGAGGAGAAACTCGGGGAGATGATTCGTGACCTCGCTGCGCATACGGGGGACGTGGCGGCGTGGAACATCTGAGGCACCCTAGCGTTGCCTATGCGCCCCCGTAAAACTGTCGACGTCATTCCTGCTTATTGCCTGCGAGTACCCAGGAATCAAGAGGGAGCACGGTCGGGTTCGCAAGTGACTCCGTATATCGATTCGCTTACCGTATGCGGTCGTTCTGTCCTTATTCATCCCGACTAAATGGTGCATAAGGCCCGCGGGCGACTCTGGCGGCATGTCCGGTTCGTGGGTGTTTGGTGGCCCCTTCGGGGAGTCTGCGATGTGCCTGTGGCAACAATTCGAATTACCTGCGAACAGGATGTGTGGGTATGGAAACGGTCGCTCTGAATTTCCTATGAGGACACACCTTCGAATTCCGGTGCACGGCACCGCTGTTCACCCGCCGGTAGGGTCAACGGCGGTTCGGGGGCCGGGTGTCGGTGGCCGACGATGTGTCACCCGCGGCATACCGAAGCCGGGTTGGTGGCACGATGGTTCTGGCGGGGGTGTGTGGGGCTGCACCTCCGGGCCGGGAGAGCGGACCGACCGTAGGGTGTGATCAGTTGTGGCCATTTCGCTGTCAGTGGTGCTGCTGTTGGGGATCGTCCTGGTGGTGTTGATACGAGGTGGATCGATCAAGGGAGGGCCGGCGGTGGTAGCCGTGCTCTTCGGCTTCTTCCTCGCCTCCACGGGCATGGCGGACGACATACAACGGTTCCTCAACTCGGTGGCGGAGACCATCAACTCGATCCAGTTCTGAGCCGATGGCCGCGCCCGGCGAGAGCGCCCCGCTACGAGCGCCGGGCCGCGGGGACCGCGCCATGCCTGCATGCCATAGGGCCCGGATGCCATGCAGATCGCGTATGCGGATCCGGGCTGAGCTGGCGAGACGCTGACCTGCGTGTTCTCGGGACGGTCGCCGACGTTCTCCGCTGTTCCCCACTGGTCGCCGCTCGACCGGACGCGTTCGGGGCGCGGCGCACGGCCTGCATCTGATCGGCGCGTGATCTGTGACGCACCTAATCCGAGGCGCACAGCATGCGATGCGCCGGCACAACCGGCTCGCCGGGTAGCGGATCGATGCCACGGACCCGTACGGCCACGATATCGGTGGCGAAGCGGGATGGGTCCGGGAACGCCGTCAAACGCCACCGGAAGGGCTCAGGGACGTCTTTGGCGGGGAGTTCTACTGTGGCGAGGCTGACCCAACGGTCGTAGTTGGTTGGGTATATGCGGACCAACGCCCCGCACTTAGGGCAAATCGGCGGCTCGATCCATGACGTGTCCTCGGGGTCGGGCTCCGGCCTCGGGGCGGCTGTAGCTCCATCGGCTGCCGCCATCTCGTTCGCGAGGACGTTCCAGCATGTCTCGCAGAGTCTGTTCATGAGGTCGACTCGCCCGCGATCGCGCACGGTGGGGCTCACCTCCCCGCACTGATGGCACAGGTACCGGCCGTGATCCCTTATTGCCCCCATGTGTTCGAGTGTGAGCGAATCCGACCGGATCCCAGTAGGGCGCGATTTAGCCTCATTCGGCGGTCACATGCGCGCGACGTCCAGGCGCGGTGATGGGCCCCGACCTAGGCCGGGTCTTCAGCTACTGCTCTCCGTCCCTCTCCGTCGGAACAGGAGTCGGGTGCCGCGCATCAAGAGGATGAACGCCGTCCGGACGGCCATGAACACGGTGGTGAGGGCGAGCGCACGAACAATCACGTCAGAGATCGTGATCCAGGGATCGGGTACGTCAAGGAGTCGTGAGAGCTCTGCGATCGCCACGACCAGCCCGAACATGAACGGCAACCATTCCCAGTGAGTCCGTGAGCGCCACCTCACTGCGGCCTGGCGCTTGCGTCGCCACCGACGAGTCACCGGGCTGAGGGTGACGCTTAGGACGATCATCGAAACGGGCACCCATAGATCCCCCCAGTGCACAGTGAGCTGCACGGCTTCTCCCCCCTGCGGCTCTGTGGCCTGCATATGCGGGCGGTGAGCGTATCGCGCGGTCGGTGGAGTCCTAATGGCCGAGCCAAGGGCCCCTGCTGGGCTGCTGGTGCTGTCGGAGATCGGAGTCGGTGGCTTCGGTGAGCAGGTCCATGGCGCGGTTGTGGAAGCGGCGTTCGGCGTCGCGGCATGGGGCGTTGAAGAAGGCTCGTTGGGCTTCGGCAAGATCGCAGTTCAGCAAGTTCATAGTCATGAACACGGCTTCTACTCCGTGGCACCCGTTGTCCTTGAGGAACTGCTGGAGCGTGTCCGTGTCGCCGGTTGCCTGCCAGACGGGCCGGGCGGTCTCCTGCATGGCAGCGATGCGTGCCGTTCCATTACGCGGCTTGGCGAGGCGTCGGCTGTAGCGCTTGGGGCGGTGGAGGTTCCAGGGACTCGATGATGTGGGCCTGAGGGTGGGTGCGGAAGGTCTGCCGGATCTGCTGGTCGATGTGCTTGAGCCGGTCGTCCAGGGCGAGGATCTGTGTGGCGATGTCCGCGACGATGTCGGCGGCGACACCGTTGCCGAGCTGAACAACGGCAAGCGTGAGATCAAGGCGTCCAAGAGGGCTGCGGGCAAGCGCCGAACCCGGTGCCGACGGTCGCGTCTTCATCGGAGCAAAGGGAGCGACCCCGCGCCGCAACCACTTCAACCGGCTGTGGCGCAAGGCGTGCACGGATGCCGGGATCAAGGGTCTGCCCTTCCATAATCTTCGGCATACGGGCAACACCCTCGCCGCGTCCACGGGCGCGAGCACGAGGGAACTGATGTCCCGCATGGGCCACAGCACCGCCCGTGCCGCGCTGATCCATCAGCACGCGAGCGCCGATCGCGATCGCCTGATCGCTGACGCGGTGAGCGGCCTGGTGAAGAAGGGCCGGAAGGGCACCAAGAAGCCGAAGAAGCAAGATCGGAAGCCCAAGGGGCACGCGGGGGACACGGCGGACTGAACGGAGCCCCTGGCAACGACAAGGGCCAGGCGGAGGATTGAACCTCCGGCCTGGCCCTACGTCATTTGGAGCGGGCGACGGGAATCGAACCCGCGTAGCTAGTTTGGAAGACTAGGGCTCTACCATTGAGCTACGCCCGCACGTGACGCACCGCAGGTCAGTGACCGCGGCACAGGAAGCATCGTAGCGGGTCGCACCCCTTCGTCGCACACCCCGTTACGTGCCCCGTGCACGCTCCGGAAATGCGGCAGCCGCACCGTCTGGGGGCATGTACCCTACGTGTCGCACCGACGGGGTGTGGCGCAGCTTGGTAGCGCGTCCGCTTTGGGAGCGGAAGGCCGTGGGTTCAAATCCCGCCACCCCGACCACCGTGCCGGACCATCGGGCCGGACGATGTCAAGATCGCCTTTTGGGCCGTGTACCGCCTGCGGTTACTATGCAAGCTGCGCGCCCGTATGTCTGCACTGTTACGTCTCTCAAGGGCCGCGAATCCGCCTCAGTGCTCCGATCGACTCAGCAGAAGTCGGCAGACGCACGCAGCAGAACCCCCAAGAAGTCAGCCACAAGGAGACCGAACCGTGAAGAGCGCCGTGGAGACCCTGAACCCGACTCGGGTTCGGCTCAGCATTGAGGTGCCCTTCGAGGAGCTCAAGGACAGCCTCGACGCGGCGTACAAGAAGATCAACCAGCAGGTCACGGTGAAGGGGTTCCGGAAGGGCAAGATCCCGGCGCGCGTCATCGACCAGCGGTTCGGTCGCGGCGCCGTGCTGGAGGAAGCCGTCAACGACGCGCTCCCGAAGTTCTACACCGAAGCGGTCAACGAGGCTGAGCTGAACGTCCTCGGCCAGCCCGAGGTCGACATCACCGAGCTGAAGGACGGCGAGACGCTGAACTTCACCGCCGAGGTCGACGTCCGTCCCGCCATCGAGATTCCGGACTACTCCGGCATCGAGGTCGAGGTCGACGCCGTCGAGGTCAGCGACGAGGACGTCGAGAAGGCCGTCACCGAGCTGCGCGAGCGCTTCGCCTCGACCTCCCCGGTCGAGCGCGCCGCCCAGGACGGCGACGTCGTCACCCTCGACCTGGAG
This sequence comes from Streptomyces sp. NBC_00038, assembly GCF_026343635.1. Classification (NCBI taxonomy): domain Bacteria; kingdom Bacillati; phylum Actinomycetota; class Actinomycetes; order Kitasatosporales; family Streptomycetaceae; genus Streptomyces; species Streptomyces sp. NBC_00038. Next base: position 3,739,627 of record NZ_JAPELQ010000001.1, on the reverse strand, counting down.
GCCAAGGTCGACGGAGAGGTGCTGGAGGACGGCATCGCCTCCGACGTCTCGTACACGATCGGTTCCGGCGAGCTGCTCGACGGCATCGACGAGGCCGTGAAGGGCCTGGAGGCCGGTGGCGAGACCACCTTCACCTCCGAGCTCAAGGGCGGCTCGGCAGCCGGCAAGGAGGCCGAGGTCGCCGTCAAGGTCACCCAGGTCGCCGCGCGCGAACTGCCCGAGCTGGACGACGACTTCGCGCAGCTCGCGTCCGAGTTCGACACCCTCGACGAGCTCAAGGCGGACAGCCGCAAGCGCCTCGAGAACATGAAGCAGTACGACCAGGCCACGCAGGCCCAGGAGCGCGTCCTGGAGAAGCTGCTCGAGCTGGTCGAGGTCCCGGTCCCCGAGAAGCTGCTCGCGGACGAGATCAACACCCGTAAGCACAACCTCGAGCACCACCAGCTCGGCCAGATGGGCATCGACCTCGAGAAGTACCTCGAGATCCAGGGCAAGACGGCCGAGGAGTTCGACGCCGAGACCGAGGAAGCCGCGGTCAAGGGCATCAAGACGCAGTTCGTCCTGGACGAGCTCGTCAACAAGGAGAAGCTGAACGTCAACCAGGAGGAGCTCACCGAGCACCTCATGCGGCGCGCCGCCTCCTCCGGCATGTCCCCCGACCAGTTCGCCCAGGCCGTCGTCGAAGGCGGCCAGGTCCCGATGCTGGTCGGCGAGGTCGCCCGCGGCAAGGCCCTCGCGGTCGTCGTCGAGGCCGCCGTCGTCAAGGACACCAACGGCGAGGTCGTGGACCTCGACGACGAGGACGAGACCGAGACGGCGACCGAAGTCGCCGCCGAGGCCACGGACGGCGACGCCGCCGAGGAGAAGACCGAGGCCTGACCGGCCCCGCTCGTACGCCACGACGGCCCCCGGGGACTTCTTGTCCCCGGGGGCCGTGGTCTTCCCAGGGGCGCGGGGAACTGCGCGAGCAACCCACCACAAGCCGCACCCGCCGATGGACCGCCCGCGGCAGACGCGTCTGCGGCCTTCAGGGGGCTGAGCGCGCCCACGCGGCGGAGCCGCACATGTCACAGCCCCGCGCCCCTGCAGGGGTCCACTGAGCCCCCGTTCGAGCCAGTGCAACGCATGCGCTCACAGCGAACAGTTCCTTCTCCGGGATTCCCCGGAGGGACCCGCGCGTTAGGGTCCATGAAGACGAGGGCAGGGGAGTCCCCGAAGCCGCCCGGAGGCGGTGTGCAGCCGCTCCCGTGGCGGTGCAGCACCGGGGTCCCAAGCCCCAGCCGAAGACGTGAGACGGCCCGGCGCCGTCGTAAGACGAGCAGGTGGATACGTGACGAATCTGATGCCCACAGCTGCCGGCGACCCTATCGGTGGTGGCCTCGGCGACCAGGTCTACAACCGGCTGCTCGGTGAGCGAATCATCTTCCTCGGCCAGGCGGTCGACGACGACATCGCCAACAAGATCACCGCGCAGTTGCTGCTCCTTGCCTCCGACCCGGAGAAGGACATCTACCTCTACATCAACAGCCCCGGCGGCTCGATCACCGCCGGCATGGCGATCTACGACACCATGCAGTACATCAAGAACGACGTGGTGACGATCGCCATGGGCATGGCGGCCTCGATGGGCCAGTTCCTGCTCAGCGCCGGCACCCCCGGCAAGCGCTTCGCGCTGCCGAACGCCGAGATCCTGATCCACCAGCCCTCGGCCGGCCTCGCCGGCTCCGCGTCGGACATCAAGATCCACGCCGAGCGGCTGCTGCACACCAAGAAGCGGATGGCGGAGCTGACCTCCTTCCACACCGGCCAGACCGTGGAGCAGATCACCCGCGACTCGGACCGGGACCGCTGGTTCGACCCGATCGAGGCCAAGGCCTACGGCCTCATCGACGACATCATGCCCACCGCTGCCGGAATGCCGGGCGGTGGCGGCACTGGGGCGGCGTAAGCCCCTCAGCGCTCCCCAGGGTGGCGCGGGCCTCTCCATCGCCCTCAGGGCGGCGCAGGTGCCCTCCAGCGCCCCCAGCCGACCGCCACAGCCCTTTCCAGGCTCTTCAGGAGACACAGTGAACGACTTCCCCGGCAGCGGCCTCTTCGCCCGCACGCAGGCCGAGTACACCGGTCCTCGCGCGGAGTCCCGCTACGTCATCCCGCGCTTCGTCGAGCGCACCTCGCAGGGCGTTCGTGAGTACGACCCGTACGCGAAGCTGTTCGAGGAGCGCGTGATCTTCCTCGGCGTGCAGATCGACGACGCCTCCGCCAACGACGTCATGGCGCAGCTGCTGTGCCTGGAGTCGATGGACCCCGACCGCGATATTTCGGTCTACATCAACAGCCCCGGTGGCTCATTCACGGCCCTCACGGCCATCTACGACACGATGCAGTTCGTGAAGCCGGACATCCAGACGGTCTGCATGGGCCAGGCCGCCTCGGCCGCCGCGATCCTGCTGGCCGCCGGTACGCCGGGCAAGCGCATGGCACTTCCGAACGCGCGTGTGCTGATCCACCAGCCGTACAGCGAGACCGGTCGCGGCCAGGTCTCGGACCTCGAAATCGCTGCGAACGAGATCCTCCGGATGCGTGCGCAGCTGGAAGACATGCTGGCCAAGCACTCGACCACGCCGATCGAGAAGATCCGCGAGGACATCGAGCGCGACAAGATCCTCACCGCTGAGGACGCGCTGGCGTACGGCTTGATCGACCAGATCATCTCCACCCGGAAGATGAACAACAACGCGGTCGTCTGACGTATCCCTGTAGCATCTGCCGCTCCTTGGCGCGGTTCACGACAAAGTGAACCGCGCCAAGGGGGGCCCGAACGGGGGGCTCGGCAAGGTACCGTCGGACATAAGGCAGCACCAGGAGCCGCTGGACCTAGGCGTCTCCCAGGCGAAGGGGAAGCACACCGTGGCACGCATCGGTGACGGCGGCGATCTGCTCAAGTGCTCGTTCTGTGGCAAGAGCCAGAAGCAGGTCAAGAAGCTCATCGCAGGCCCTGGTGTGTACATCTGCGACGAGTGCATCGATCTCTGCAACGAGATCATCGAGGAAGAACTCGCGGAGACGAGCGAGGTGCGCTGGGAGGAACTCCCCAAGCCTCGCGAGATCTACGAGTTCCTCGAGGGGTACGTCGTAGGCCAGGAGCCGGCCAAGAAGGCGCTCTCGGTCGCGGTGTACAACCACTACAAGCGCGTCCAGGCCGGTGAGAACAGCACGGGTCAGAACCGCGAGGACGCCATCGAGTTGGCGAAGTCCAACATCCTGCTCCTCGGCCCGACAGGTTCGGGCAAGACCCTCCTCGCCCAGACCCTGGCCCGCATGCTGAACGTCCCGTTCGCCATCGCGGACGCGACGGCGCTGACGGAGGCCGGGTACGTCGGCGAGGACGTCGAGAACATCCTGCTGAAGCTCATCCAGGCAGCGGACTACGACGTCAAGAAGGCCGAGACCGGCATCATCTACATCGACGAGATCGACAAGGTCGCGCGGAAGAGCGAGAACCCCTCGATCACCCGCGACGTGTCCGGGGAGGGCGTCCAGCAGGCCCTGCTGAAGATCCTCGAGGGCACCACGGCCTCGGTCCCGCCGCAGGGCGGACGCAAGCACCCGCACCAGGAGTTCATCCAGATCGACACGACGAACGTCCTGTTCATCGTGGGCGGCGCCTTCGCGGGCCTGGAGAAGCTCATCGAGTCGCGGGCCGGCGCCAAGGGCATCGGCTTCGGTGCGACGATCCGCTCGAAGCGGGAGATCGAGGCCAAGGACCAGTTCGAGGACGTCATGCCCGAGGACCTGGTCAAGTTCGGCATGATCCCCGAGTTCATCGGCCGTCTCCCCGTCATCACCTCGGTCCACAACCTGGACCGCGAGGCCCTCCTCCAGATCCTCGTCGAGCCCCGCAACGCACTGGTGAAGCAGTACCAGCGCCTCTTCGAACTCGACGGCGTGGAGCTGGACTTCGAGAGCGAGGCCCTCGAAGCCATCGCCGACCAGGCCATCCTCCGCAAGACCGGAGCCCGCGGCCTGCGCGCCATCATGGAGGAAGTCCTCATGTCCGTGATGTACGAGGTCCCGTCCCGCAAGGACGTGGCCCGCGTCGTCATCACGGCGGACGTCGTCCACTCGAACGTGAACCCGACGCTGATCCCGCGGGACGCGCGGGGACGGGGTCCGGGCGAGCAGAAGACGGCGTAGGCAGATCCCTTACGACGAAGGGGCCCCGGTCAACCGACCGGGGCCCCTTCGTGGTTGAGGCGTACTGGCGCGACGGCGTCAGATCTTGACGCGCACGTCCTTGCGGAACTTGGCCGTGACCTCGGCGGCCTCTTCGAGGTCCGCGCTCTTGCCCGCCAACGCGTTTGCCATGTCGATGTTGATGGTGACGCCGAGCGTGCTGTGGTCACCCCAGATGCACACAGGCATGCTGATCTCCGAGGGGCCCGAGGCCGCGTCGCCGGACGACTCGGTGTCCGTGATCTTGGTCTCCTGGCACTTCAGGACCGCGCCGTCCAGACCGCTGGGCGTGTAGCTCTTCGGGCTGCCGACGACCTGGCCCTCGTCGTCCGTGGCGTTCTTCTTCATGTCGGCGAACATGGCGTCGACGACCTTCTCGGGGTCCTCGATCTCGCCGTACACGCCCATGAAGTTGATCATCTTCATGGCCAGCGGGTTGGTTGCCTCGTCCCCGGCCTGGTAGCCGGCGTGTACGTCCTTGGCACCCTTGACGCCGTACTTCTCGGCATCCTTGACGTCGCTCTCGTCGAAGCCGCCACTGTCGGCCTCGTCGCCCTTCTTGTACTCACCGCTGAGCACCGACGCCGGCGTGGTCAGCTTGTGCGGGCCGTCGTCCGCGACGTCCGAGCTGCTGCCGGTGCTGCCCATGACCAGGTACGCCCCCACGGCGATCGCGGCGACGACCGCCACCGCGCCGATGATGAGGGCCGTCTTCTTCTTGCCGCCGCCGGGCGGAGGCGGCTGCGGAACGCCGTAGGGCTGCTGGCCGTACGGGGGTTGCTGGCCGTAGGGCTGCTGGCCGTACGGCGGCGTCTGCGGCGGGACGCCCGGGGCACCCTGCTGGGGGTAGCCGTAGCCGGGCTGAGCGGGGGGAGCCTGCTGCGGGTAGCCATAGCCGGGCTGGGGGGCGGCCTGCGGCTGCTGGGGCTGCTGACCGTAGGGGCCCGGCTGACCGTACGGTCCGGGCTGCTGAGGCTGCCCGCCGTACGGGCCCGGCTGGTTGTAGCTCATCGTCTGGGTTCCCCTCCAGAAGCTTATGTGTTCCTGACATCCTGGCGTACAGGTCAGGGACCCACGTCCCCGGGGGCCGCACCGTTACGAACTAAACGCGTTTCGGGACACCCCCGTGACGCCTCTAAACTGACCCCGTGACCGACAACGCTCAGCAGCAGCCGCCAGCGCCCACCTCCGAACTGCCGACCCAGTACGCGCCGGCCGAGGTAGAGGGGAAGCTGTACGAGCGCTGGGTCGAGCGGGGTTACTTCGCCGCCGACGCGAAGAGCGACAAGCCCGCGTACACCATCGTCATCCCGCCGCCGAACGTCACCGGGTCGCTGCACCTGGGGCACGCCTTCCAGCACACGCTCATGGACGCCCTGACGCGTCGTAAGCGCATGCAGGGCTTCGAGGCACTGTGGCTGCCCGGGATGGACCACGCCGGTATCGCCACCCAGAACAAGGTCGAGCAGCAGCTCGCCGAGGACGGCAAGTCACGGCAGGACCTCGGGCGCGAGGCGTTCGTCGAGCGCGTCTGGCAGTGGAAGGAAGAGTACGGCGGCAAGATCCTCGGGCAGATGCGGCGGCTCGGGGACGGTGTGGACTGGGACCGTGAGCGGTTCACCATGGACGAGGGGCTGTCCAAGGCCGTCCAGACCATCTTCAAGAAGCTGTACGACGACGAGCTGATCTACCGCGCCGAGCGCATCATCAACTGGTGCCCCCGCTGTCTGACGGCGATCTCCGACATCGAGGTCGAGTACCAGGAGGACGACGGCGAGCTCGTCTCCATCAAGTACGGGGAGGGCGACGAGACCCTCGTGGTCGCGACCACCCGTGCCGAGACGATGCTCGGTGACACCGCCGTCGCCGTCCACCCCGACGACGAGCGCTACAAGCACCTCATCGGCAAGCGGATCAAGCTGCCGCTGACCGACCGCTCCATCCCTGTCGTCGCGGACACGCACGTCGACCCCGAGTTCGGCACCGGCGCCGTCAAGGTCACCCCTGCCCACGACCCGAACGACTTCGCCATCGGCCAGCGCCACGGCCTGGAGTCGATCACGGTCATGGACGAGCGGGCGGTCATCACCGTCCACGGCCCGTTCCAGGGACTCGACCGCTTCGAGGCCCGCTCCGCGATCGTCGGCGCGCTGCGCTCGCAGGGCCGGATCGTCGCCGAGAAGCGTCCGTACGTCCACTCCGTGGGCCACTGCTCGCGCTGCCGTACGACCGTCGAGCCGCGCCTGTCGATGCAGTGGTGGGTCAAGGTCGGCCCGCTGGCCCAGGCCGCCGGCGACGCCGTCCGTGACGGCCGGGTCGCGATCCACCCCGCCGACATGTCGAAGCGCTACTTCGACTGGGTCGACAACATGCACGACTGGTGCATCTCACGGCAGTTGTGGTGGGGCCACCGGATTCCCGTCTGGTACGGCCCCGAGGGCGAGGTCGTCTGCGTCGGTCCCGACGAGGAGCCGCCGAGCGGTGAGGGCTGGACCCAGGACACCGACGTCCTCGACACCTGGTTCTCGTCAGGCCTTTGGCCGTTCTCCACGCTCGGCTGGCCCGAACAGACCCCGGACCTGCAGAAGTTCTACTCGACGGACGTCCTGCTCACCGGCCACGACATCATCTTCTTCTGGGTCGCCCGGATGATGATGTTCGGCCTGTACGCCATGGACGGCGAGGTCCCCTTCAAGACGATCGCCCTCACTGGCCTGGTCCGTGACGAGCGCGGCAAGAAGATGTCCAAGTCCTTCGGCAATGTCGTCGACCCGCTCGACTGGATGGACAAGTACGGCTCCGACGCCGTCCGTTTCACCCTCGCCCGCGGCGCCAACCCCGGCACCGACGTGCCGATCGGTGAGGACTGGGTCCAGGCCTCCCGGAACTTCGCCAACAAGATCTGGAACGCCACGCGCTTCGCGCTGATGAATGGTGCGACGGTGGAGGGCCCGTTGCCGGAGGCGTCGAAGCTGTCGGCGACCGACCGCTGGATCCTGTCCCGGCTGAACAAGACGGTCGCCGAAGTCGACGCGTTCTACGACGACTTCCAGTTCGCGAAGCTGTCCGACGCGCTCTACCACTTCGCGTGGGACGAGGTCTTCGACTGGTACGTCGAGCTGTCGAAGACGACGTTCATGGCGGGCGGTGAAGCGGCGAAGGTGTCGGGGCGGGTCCTCGGTGAGGTCCTCGACGTGACGCTTCGGCTTCTCCACCCGGTCGTTCCGTTCGTGACGGAGACGCTCTGGACCACCCTCACCGGTGGCGAGTCCGTCGTCGTCGCGGACTGGCCGAAGGACAGTGGCTTCCGGGACGTCGCCGCCGAGCGGGAGATCGAGACGCTTCAGGAGGTCATCACGGAGGTGCGGCGCTTCCGTGCCGATCAGGGGCTGCAGCCCGGTCAGCGGGTGCCGGCGCGGCTGACCCTCGACGGGACCGCGTTGGCTCCGCACGAGGCGGCCATCCGGCAGCTCCTCCGCCTCCAGCCCGAGGGGGAGGGGTTCTCCGCCACGGCGACCCTGCCGGTCGGCGGTGCCGCGGTCGCGCTCGACCTCTCCGGGACGATCGATGTCGCCGCGGAGCGTAAGCGGCTCGCCAAGGATCTTGCCGCTGCCGAGAAGGAGAAGGCTCAGGCGAACGGGAAGCTTGGCAACGAGGCGTTTCTCGCGAAGGCGCCGGATCAGGTGGTGGACAAGATCCGCACGCGGCTCGCCAAGGCGGACGAGGACATCGCCCGGATCAAGGTGCAGCTGGAGCGGCTGCCGGAGGCGTAGTCGGCTGGGGTGGGGTGGGTTTTTCGCCCCCTCCGCCCCTACCCGTCCCGTACCTGGGGGCTCCGCCCCCAGACCCCCGTATCGCGCTGACGCGCTCGTCCTCAAACGCCGGACGGGCTGAAACCGGGCGTAGCCCGGAAGCACGGGACGGGTAGGGGCGGCGGGGGCGAAACCCCCTCCGTAGACTGACCCCGTGAGCCAGCTCCCCCCGCACGACAGCAGCGAGTCAGAACCGCAGGATCCGGATCCCTTCGGCCTCTTCGATGAGATCGTCGAAGCAGAGACCGGCCGGGATCCCGATCTCGCGGTGATCGAGGCCGGCAGCCGAACCCTCCGTACGCAGGGCGGCGGCGCGCCGGAGGCCGACGTGCCCGGCCGGCCGGCCGACCCCGAGATCGACAAGGCGCTGCGCGAGGTGGAGGCCGAGCTCGCGACGCGCTGGGGCGAGACGAAGCTGGAGCCGTCCGTCAGCCGTATCGCCGCGCTGATGGACGTGCTGGGCGAGCCGCAGCGGGCGTACCCGTCGATCCACATCACGGGCACGAACGGCAAGACGTCCACGGCCCGCATGGTCGAGGCGCTGCTCGGCGCCTTCGACCTGCGCACCGGCAGGTACACCAGCCCGCACGTGCAGTCGATCACCGAGCGGATCAGCCTCGACGGGGCGTCGATCCCCGCCGAGCGGTTCATCGAGACGTACAACGACATCAAGCCGTACGTCGAGATGGTCGACGGCCAGCAGGAGTACCGGCTGTCGTTCTTCGAGGTGCTGACCGGCATGGCGTACGCGGCGTTCGCCGACGCGCCGGTGGACGTCGCCGTCGTCGAGGTCGGCATGGGCGGGAGCTGGGACGCCACCAACGTCATCGACGGGGACGTCGCCGTGGTGACCCCCATCGACCTCGATCACACCGACCGGCTCGGTGGGACGCCCGGCGAGATCGCCACCGAGAAGGCCGGCATCGTCAAGCAGGGCGCGACCGTCATCCTGGCGCAGCAGCCGGTGGACGCGGCGCAGGTGCTGTTGAAGAAGGCCGTCGAGGTGGACGCGACGGTGGCCCGGGAAGGGCTGGAGTTCGGGGTGGTCGCGCGGCAGGTCGCCGTCGGCGGGCAGATGGTCACCTTGCGCGGGCTCGGCGGGGAGTACGAGGAGGTCTTCCTGCCGCTGCACGGCGCCTACCAGGCGCACAACGCCGCCGTGGCGCTCGCCGCGGTCGAGGCGTTCTTCGGAGTCGGCGCCGCACACACCCAGCGTCTCGACATCGACAACGTCCGCAAGGCCTTCGCCTCGGTCACCTCACCGGGCCGCATGGAGGTCGTACGCCGCTCGCCCACCGTCGTCCTGGACGCCGCGCACAATCCGGCCGGTGCCCGTGCGACCGCCGAGGCCGTCAGCGAGGCGTTCGACTTCAGCCGGCTGATCGGCGTGGTGGGCGCGAGCGGGGAGAAGGACGTACGAGGGGTCCTCGAGGCCTTCGAGCCGATCTTCGCCGAGGTCGTGGTCACACAGAACTCCAGTGATCGCGCGATGGACGCGGACGAGCTGGCCGGGGTCGCCGTCGAGGTCTTCGGTGACGACCGGGTGCAGGTGGAGCCGCGGCTCGACGACGCGCTGGAGGCCGCGATCACGCTGGCCGAGGAAGAGGGCGAGTACGCCGGCAGCGGCGTGCTGGTCACTGGGTCCGTCATCACCGTCGGCGAGGCCCGACTGCTGCTGGGGAGGGGCTGAACACTGTGCGTACGCTCTGTGCTTCGACGCTGATCGGTGAGTTCTTCGTCATCGGGTTCGCCGGTCTGGTCGCGATGAAGGATCCCGATCTGGCGACCTCCACGGTGTGGACGGTGTGCGGGATCCTGATGGGGCTGAGCATCCTGCTCTGCGGCATGATCACGAGGCCGGGGGGCATCCAGCTGGGCTGGGCCCTGCAGATCGCGCTGGTCGTCAGCGGTTTCATCGTGCCGACGATGTTCATCCTGGGACTGGCCTTCGGGGCCCTGTGGTGGGCGTCGATCCACTACGGGCGGAAGATCGACGAGGCCAAGGCCAGGTTCGCGGCGCAGGCACAGGCGCAGAGCCCGGGGCAGGCTCCGGCGGAGGGCAGCGCGGGGTGATGGCGGCCGCGTGCCCCCGTACCACCTGACGCTGCGTAACACCCACCCAGACACGCCCTGTAGCCTCGGTTCCCCGCACACCATGTGATCGAAGGAGCCATCAAGTGAGCCAGCGCACCCTCGTCCTTCTCAAGCCCGACGCCGTCCGTCGCGGCCTGACCGGCGAGATCATCAGCCGTATCGAGCGCAAGGCGGGCTGGCAGATCACCGCGCTGGAGCTGCGGACGCTGGACCAGGACACGCTGGAGCAGCACTACGGCGAGCACAAGGGCAAGCCCTTCTACGAGCCGCTGGTGGAGTTCATGGCGTCGGGTCCTGTCGTGGCGCTCGTCGTCGAGGGCGACCGGGTCATCGAGGGCGTGCGTGCGCTCGCCGGGCCCACCGACCCGATCGCCGCCGCGCCCGGCTCCATCCGTGGCGACTTCGGTGTGATCGTCCGCGAGAACCTGATCCACGCCTCCGACTCCGAGGAGTCCGCCGAGCGCGAGCTGAAGATCTTCTTCCCCGGCCGGGTCTGAAGCGCCACGGCTGAGCGAGCCCCGGGGCGGGAGTTTCGGGCCGTAAGTATTTCGAGAAACTTTCTGAGGGGGCGTCAGCTCCACTCGGGTGTCTGACCTGGGACGGCCGTGGATTTCCGGCCGTCCCGTGGCATATGCGTGCCGATCGGGGGAACGCGTACTCCCGATGGCCCGTCTCCAGGAGCGAGGCGGCGTCTCATCTGCTGACAATGGCGAAGACCCTCGCGCAGTGTTCGTGCAGGCGCGTCTACGATGGAAGCCTTCACGTCACTGCACCCAACTCGCCGTCCTAAAAAGCCGTCAAAGCTCCACTTGGGAAGGCCAGACGAATCCTGATGGGGAACTCAATGTCGTTCATCGGCCGTGACATGGCTGTCGACCTCGGGACCGCCAACACGCTGGTGTACGTCAGGGGTCGCGGGATCGTACTCAACGAGCCGTCCGTCGTCGCGATCAACACCAACACCGGTGGAATTCTCGCGGTCGGCGCGGAAGCGAAGAAGATGATCGGGCGGACCCCTGGCAACATCGTTGCCGTGCGTCCGCTGCGGGACGGCGTCATCGCCGACTTCGAGATCACCGAGCGCATGCTCCGCTACTTCATCCTGAAGATCCACAAGCGGCGCTATCTCGCCCGTCCCCGTGTCGTCGTCTGTGTGCCCTCGGGCATCACGGGCGTCGAGCGCCGTGCCGTCATCGAGGCGTCGTCCCAGGCAGGGGCGCGCCAGGTGCACATCATCGAGGAGCCCATGGCCGCGGCCATCGGTTCCGGCCTGCCGGTCCACGAGGCCACGGGCAACATGGTGGTGGACATCGGCGGCGGCACCACGGAGGTCGCGGTCATCTCGCTCGGCGGCATCGTCACCGCCCAGTCCATCCGCGTCGCGGGCGACGAGCTGGACAACGCGATCATCCAGCACATCAAGAAGGAGTACTCGCTCCTTCTAGGTGAGCGGAGTGCCGAGCAGATCAAGATCACGATCGGTTCGGCGTACGACCTCGACAATGACGAACACACCGAAATCCGCGGCCGGGACCTGGTGTCCGGGCTGCCCAAGACCGTCGTCATCTCCGCGGCCGAAGTGCGCAAGGCCATCGAAGAACCGGTCAACGCGATCATCGACGCCGTGAAGACGACCCTCGACAAGTGCCCGCCGGAGCTTTCCGGCGACATCATGGACCGCGGAATCGTTCTGACCGGCGGCGGAGCCCTGCTGCGCGGTCTCGACGAGCGGCTGCGCCGCGAGACCGGCATGCCGATCCACATCGCGGAGGACCCGCTGGACAGCGTGGCGCTCGGCTCCGGCAAGTGCGTGGAGGAATTCGAGGCGCTCCAGCAGGTTCTGGACGCCCAGCCGCGCAGATGAGGTAACTCTTCGATTCCGCCGTACGAGATGCACCCTTCTCGTACGGCGGATCGTTGATATTCAGGCATAAGCTCCCCCATAACATCCTCAACACCCTTGGCATTTCTGCTCGGGGTGCGCCCCTGTTGACCCACGAAGGAAGGCACGGCCGCCGCACGTGAGGGACACACGAGAGAGCCGGCTGCTCCTGGTGCTGCTGATCGCCATCGCGTTCGCTTTGATCACGGTGGACATCCGCGGTGGCGAGGATTCACCGGTCGACGGTGCCCGGGGGGCCGCCGCCACGGTCTTCGGCCCGATCGAGAACGGGGTGGCGTCCGCGGTCGACCCCGTCGGCAACGCGATCGCCGCGGTCCGTGACTCGGGTGAGAGACACGACCGCATCGCCCAGCTCGAAAAGGACAACGCGGCGCTGAAGGCGAAGCTCGGCAGCGACGACCGCAACAGCAGCCGGCTCACACAGCTCGACAAGATGCTGAAGACGGCGGGCGCCGGCCAGTACGGCATCAAGGGCGCCGAGGTCATCGCCATAGGAGCGGCCCAGGGCTTCTCCTGGACCGTCACGATCGACGTCGGCTCCAACGACGGCATCACCCGCGACATGACCGTCCTCAACGGAGACGGACTCGTCGGGCGCGTCACCACCGTCGGCTCGAACACCGCCACCGTGCTGCTCGCCAACGACCCCGACTTCACCGTCGGCACGCGCATGGAGTCCACCGACGAACTCGGCTTCGCCTCCGGGCAGGGCGACCAGCCGTTCCGCGTCGAACTGCTCAACGGCAAGGCCAAGATCAAGAACGGCGACCGTCTGGTCACCTTCGGCTCGCAGGCCGACAAGCCGTTCGTGCCCGGCGTCCCGGTCGGCGTGGTCTCCCGCGTCGACCCCTCCGGCGGCGACCTGACCCGCACCATCTACGTCAAGCCGTACGTCTCGTTCACGAAGCTCGACATCGTCGGCGTCGTCGTCCAGACCCCGAGCAAGGACCCGCGCGACGCCGTGCTGCCGCCGAAACCCAAGCCAACGCCCACGCCGACGGTGACCGTGACGGTCACCCCCTCGGCGCTCGTGCCCGCCGACGGCCAGCAGCAAGAGCAGTAGGAGCCGAACCCCCATGCGTTTCAACCGGATGCTGCTCTCCACCACCCTGGTGGTTGTCGCCCTGGTGATCCAGGTGAGCGTCCTCGCCCGGCTCCACCTCCCGGGCGCCGTCCCCGACCTGCTGCTCCTGACCGTGCTGGCCCTCGCCATGGTCTACGGCCATGTCGGCGGCGCCCTCATCGGCTTCGGCGCCGGCCTCCTCGCCGACCTCGCCCCGCCCGCCGACCACGCCGCCGGGCGCTACGCCCTCGTGCTGTGCGTCATCGGCTATCTGGCAGGCCTGGTCAAGCCCGAGAGCGGCCAGCTCAAGTCCGCGACAGGACCGATGGCCGTGGTGGTCGCCGCCGCGGTCGGATCCACCCTGCTGTACGCCGGTGTCGGCGCCCTCGTCGGCGACACCTCCGCCCGCCATGTGGGCCTCACCGGGCTGCTGTTCACCGCAGCCCTGTACGACCTGCTGCTCGCGCCCTTCGTGGTCCCCGGGCTGATGGCCCTGGCCAGACGCGCCGAGAACGATCCGCTCGCCGAGACGAATTCGGGCGGCAAGTCCGCAGACGTCTCCTCGGGCTGGCTGTCGTCCGGCACCGGTCTGCGCATCGGCAGCCAGCGCGGGGGACTGCGGGTGAAGGCCGCCAAGGCGCGGGTCGCCAGGGCGGGACGCATCAAGGGGGTCAAGCGGCTTTGAGCACACACCAGTTGGTGGCCCGGTCGGTGGCCCGGCCACACAGGTTCACCGTGTACTCGTATGACTCGTACGCACACTGAGAGGGGGAGGCAGCAGCAGTGACCAACATCCCCGAGACCGGCCGGACCCCACGGGTCCAGATCCGACTCGTCGTCATCCAGATTCTCGTACTCTCCCTCCTCGGCACCCTCGGCGGACGCCTCTGGTATCTCCAGATCCGCAACGGCGACGAATACGCCAAGGAGGCCTCCGGCAACCATGTGCAGCAGGTCGTCAGTCCCGCCGTACGCGGCTCGATCCTCGACGCACGCGGGGTGCCGATCGCCGACAACGAGACCCGGCTCGTGGTCTCCGCCTCGCGCACCGACCTGCTGAAGATGAAGGACGACGGCAAGGCCGTCCTCACCAAGCTCGCCGCCGTCCTCGGCATGAAGGCCCAGGACGTCATGGAGAAGGTCCGCCTCTGCGACGCCGAGACGCCGCAGCCCTGCTGGAACGGCTCGCCCTACCAGCCGATCCCCATCACCGACGAGGCCACCGCCAGGCAGGCCCTGCAGATCCGCGAGCGCTCCGAGGACTTCCCCGGCATCACCGCCGAGCCCGAGGCCGTACGCCGCTACGCCGCACCCGGCGGCGCCAACACCGCGCAGGTGCTCGGCTATCTCTCGCCTGTCACCGACGACGAGATCACCAAGGCCGAGGACAGCGACTCCCCGTACCTGCGCTCCGACCAGGTGGGCCGCTCGGGCCTTGAGCGCCAGTACGACCAGGAGCTGCGCGGCAAGGCGGGCGTCACCCGCTACGAGGTCGACAACCTCGGCCGCGTCATCGGACAGGCCGAGAGCGACGCCGCCGAGCCCGGTTCGAACGTCGTCACCAGCATCGACGCACGCGTGCAGAGCGTCGCCGAGTACCAGCTCAACGAGGCGATGAAGGACGCCCGTGACGTGTTCGACAAGAACACCGGCGAGAACTACAAGGCGGACTCCGGGGCCGTCGTGGTGATGGAGGCCAAGACCGGCCGCGTCGTCGCCATGGCGTCCAATCCGACGTACGACCCGAACGCCTGGGTCGGCGGCATCTCCGGCAAGGACTACGCCCAGCTCACCGGCAAGACCTCCAACTACCCGCTGCTCAACCGGGCGATCCAGGGCCAGTCGGCCCCCGGCTCGATCTTCAAGGTCGTCCCCACGGCCGCCGCCATCAACGCGGGCTACTCCTTCGACGGCCCCTACGAGTGCTCCAGCTCGTACTCCATCGGCGGCCAGACCTTCAAGAACTTCGAGACCAAGGGATACGGCCCGATCAGCCTCGGCCGGGCCCTGGAGGTCTCCTGCGACACCGTCTTCTACCGCCTCGCGCACGAGGAGTGGAAGAAGGACGGCGGCATTGACCCGAAGAAGAAGCCGGACGACTGGTTCTACAAGACGGCCCACCAGTTCGGCCTCGGCGCGGAGACCGGTATCGACCTCCCGAACGAGGTCACCGGGCGCATCCCCGACCGCCAGTGGAAGGAAAGCTACTGGGAGGCCAACAAGGACGCCTGGTGCAAGTACGGCAAGAAGGGCGGCACGTACGCCGAGCAGATCGCGTACGAGAACTGCCTCGAAGGCAACAAGATGCGCGCCGGTGACTCCGTCAACTACTCCATCGGGCAGGGCGACACCCTCGTCACCCCGATCCAGATGGCCGCGATCTACGGCGCGATCTCCAACGGCGGCACCCTGTACGAGCCCACCGTCGGCAAGGCCATCGTCAGCGCCGACGGCAAGAGCGTCGAGGAGATCGAGCCGAAGGCGAACGGCAAGCTGCCGATGACGGCCAAGACGCGCGACGAGATAGACGGTGCCCTCGCGGGAGTCGCGACCCAGGGTACGGCCGCCTGGCGATTCGGCGGCTGGCCGCAGGACGAGATCCCGATGCACGCCAAGACGGGTACGGCCGAGGTCTACGGCAAGCAGACGACCTCGTGGTTCGCCACGTACACCAAGGACTACACGGTCATCATGACCATCTCCCAGGGTGGTACGGGCTCCGGCGCCTCGGGCCCCGCCGTGCGCAACATCTACAACGCGCTCTACGGCGTCTCCGCGGACGGCACGATCGACAGCAAGAAGGCGCTGCTGCCCACCCCGCAGAAGAGCCTGCCGAAGATCCAGTCCGACGGTTCGATCGACGCCCCGAAGATCGAGAAGTACGACCCGGAGAAGGAGCAGGCCAGCGAGACCGCGGCGCTCGGCGGGGTGGACGGACAGCTCCCGGGAGCTACGACTTCTTCGCCGTCGGCGGAGAACCGTGACACCCGAAGGCGCAGAGCCCGAGGCCGTGGGTGCGGCAGGCGCAGGACGACCGGGAACCGGAGACTGCTCACATGACCGGCGCGAACAACTTCTCCGTCTCCGGGTACGGACCCGAACGCGGCAGCCTGTCGAGGCTGTTCGCCCGCGACTCGCTGGCCCGCCGCCTCGACTGGCCGATACTCCTTTCGGCCATCGCGCTCTCGGTCATCGGCTCGGCCCTCGTCTACTCGGCGACCCGCAACCGCACCGAGATCAACCAGGGCGACCCGTACTACTTCCTGATCCGGCACCTCATGAACACAGGCATCGGCTTCGCCCTGATGATCGGCACGGTCTGGCTCGGCCACCGCACCCTGCGCACCGCCGTCCCGATCCTGTACGGCCTCTCGGTCGCCCTGATCCTCGCGGTGCTGACCCCGCTCGGCGCCACGGTCAACGGCGCCCACGCCTGGATCGTGCTCGGCGGCGGCTTCTCGCTCCAGCCCTCCGAGTTCGTGAAGATCACGATCATCCTGGGCATGGCGATGCTCCTCGCCGCCCGTGTCGACGCGGGCGACAAGCCCTACCCCGACCACCGCACGGTCCTCCAGGCACTTGGCCTGGCCACCGTCCCGATGATGATCGTCATGCTGATGCCCGACCTCGGCTCCGTCATGGTCATGGTCATCATCGTGCTGGGCGTACTGCTCGCCTCCGGCGCGTCCAACCGCTGGGTGTTCGGCCTGCTCGGCGCGGGCGCGCTCGGCGCGATCGCGGTCTGGCAGCTCAAGATCCTCGACGAGTACCAGATCAACCGCTTCGCCGCCTTCGCCAACCCCGAACTCGACCCCGCCGGCGTCGGCTACAACACCAACCAGGCCCGTATCGCCATCGGCTCCGGCGGCCTCTTCGGCACCGGGCTCGGCAACGGCTCGCAGACCACCGGCCAGTTCGTCCCCGAGCAGCAGACGGACTTCGTCTTCACCGTCGCCGGTGAGGAACTCGGCTTCGTCGGCGCCGGACTGATCCTGGTGCTCCTCGGCGTCATCCTGTGGCGCGCCTGCCGCATCGCCCGCGAGACGACCGAGCTGTACGGCACGATCGTCGCCGCCGGCATCATCGCCTGGTTCGCCTTCCAGTCCTTCGAGAACATCGGCATGACCCTCGGGATCATGCCGGTCGCGGGGTTGCCGCTGCCCTTTGTGTCGTACGGAGGCTCATCGATGTTCGCGGTGTGGGTGGCCGTGGGGCTGTTGCAGTCGATCAGGGTGCAGCGGCCGATGTCGGCGTAGACGGCGTTCCGGTGTCGCCCCGGAGAACGTGAGGCGACACCGGAAACAACGGCAGGCGTGGCTCGGATAACAAGTCCGCATACAAGGGGGGCTGCCCCTGGCCCGCAAACGCGTCTAGTGTCGGTTCATGGTGGACACGAAGCGCGAGATCGAGCGGAAGTACGAGGGTCCCGCGGCCGATGGTGACGCGGGCCTGCCGGAACTGACGGGCGTCGCGGGAGTCGCGTCCGTCATCGACAAGGGCGTCGCCGAGCTCGACGCCACGTACTACGACACGGCCGACCAGCGGCTCGCCGCCGCCTCCCTCACCTTGCGCCGCCGCACCGGTGGCGACGACGCGGGCTGGCACCTCAAACTCCCCGTCTCCGAAGGCGTCCGCGACGAGATCCAGGCCCCGCTCTCCGACGACCTGCCCCGCTCGCTGACCGGCCTCGTCCGCTCCCGGGTGCGGGACGCCGAGCTCGTCCCCCTCGTACGCCTGCGGTCGGCCCGCGACATCCGCCACCTCGTCGACGAATCCGGCGCCCTGCTCGCCGAGGTCAGCCTCGACCGCGTCCGCGCCGAGCGGCTCAGCGGCGGCGAGGGCACCGCCGAGTGGACCGAGATCGAGGTCGAGCTCGCGGACGACGGAGACCCCGCCTTCCTCGACAGGGTCGAGAAGAAGCTCCGCAAGGCGGGTCTGGCCCGCTCGTCGTCGGCGTCGAAGCTGGCGAAGGCGCTGGGGGAGACCGCGCCGAAGGTGAAGGGCAAGAAGGCCGGGGCGGCCGCAGCGGCCGCGGCTTCCGTGGCTTCCGCGGTGGAGAAGGACCCGGTGAGCGCGGGAGACCACGTCCTCGCGTACATCCGCGCCCAGCGCGACGCGATCATCGAGCTGGACCCCGCCGTCCGGCGCGATCTCTTCGACTCCGTGCACAGCATGCGCGTCGCCACCCGCCGGATGCGCAGCGCCTTCCGCTCGTACGGCAAGGTCCTCGACCGCACCGTCACCGACCCGATTGGCGACGAACTGAAGTGGCTGGCTGGCGAGTTGGGCGTCGACCGCGATCAGGAAGTACTCACCGAGCGGCTGACGGGGGCCCTCGACGACCTGCCGCGCAATCTGCTCTCCGGGCCGGTCCGCACCCGGCTGCGCACCTGGTCCCACGCCCGCAGTTCCGGCTCCCGGCGCCGCCTGATCGCCGTACTCGACGGCAGGCGCTACCTCGACCTGCTGACCGCACTCGACGCACTC
This sequence comes from Streptomyces sp. NBC_00038, assembly GCF_026343635.1. NCBI lineage: Bacteria > Bacillati > Actinomycetota > Actinomycetes > Kitasatosporales > Streptomycetaceae > Streptomyces > Streptomyces sp. NBC_00038. Next base: position 3,721,035 of record NZ_JAPELQ010000001.1, on the reverse strand, counting down.
GTAGCGGATCCGCCGCTGCTCAAGGCGGCGGCCGGCGACCCGTCGACGGTGATCGCGAAGGCCGTGCGCAAGGACTTCAAGAAGGTCTCCGAGCTGATCGAAGAGGCTCTCGACCGGCCGTCCGGCGGGGACCGCGACTTCGCGATGCACGAGGCCCGCAAGAAGGCCAAGCGCACCCGGTACGCGGCCGAGACCGCCGCGCCCGCCCTGGGCAGGCCGGCCGCCGACCTGGTCAAGTCGATGAAGTCCCTGCAGAGCCTGCTCGGCGACCACCAGGACAGCGTGATGGCCCGCGAGGCCGTGCTCGGACTCTCGGCCCAGGCGCACGCGGCGGGGGAGAGCGCCTTCACGTACGGGGTGCTGTACGGGAGGGAGGAGCAGCGGGCCGCGGCGGCCGAGGCGGCGTTGCCGGAGGCCTGGGAGACGATCGGGAAACGGGCCGCGGTCTGATCGTGGACCTGGGTGCGCTCCGGGCGGGATCGGCGGTGCGGCGGGTACCTCGGGCCGCGTTAGGCTAGATGGTCACCCCTGTCAGTTCGCTCTGGCAGCACAGTCAGCTCCCTCTGCTCCCTCAGCTCACGAAGGTTCGCCAGATGCCAGCCGAATCGGTCTTCCCGCAGCTCGAAGCTCTGCTCCCGCATGTGCAGAAGCCGATTCAGTACGTCGGCGGAGAGCTCAACTCCACGGTCAAGCCCTGGGACGCCTGTGACGTCCGCTGGGCGCTCATGTACCCCGACGCGTACGAGGTCGGACTGCCCAACCAGGGCGTCATGATCCTTTACGAGGTGCTGAACGAGCGCGAGGGCGTCCTCGCCGAGCGCACGTACAGCGTGTGGCCGGACCTGGAGGCGCTGATGCGCGAGCACCAGGTGCCCCAGTTCACGGTGGACAGCCACCGGCCGGTGAAGGCCTTCGACGTCTTCGGGCTCAGCTTCTCGACGGAGCTGGGCTACACGAACATGCTGACGGCGCTGGACCTGGCGGGCATCCCCCTGGAGTCCAAGGACCGCACGCTCGACGACCCGATCGTCCTCGCGGGCGGCCACGCGGCGTTCAACCCGGAGCCCATCGCCGACTTCGTCGACGCGGTGATCATCGGCGACGGCGAGCAGGCCGTCCTCGACATGACGGACATCATCCGGGCCTGGAAGTCGGAGGGCCGCCCGGGAGGCCGTGAAGAGGTTCTCTTCCGCCTCGCGAAGACGGGCTCCGTCTACATCCCGGCGTTCTACGACGTCGAGTACCTCGCGGACGGCCGCATCGCCCGTGTCGTACCCAACAAGTCGGGCGTCCCGTGGCGGGTCAGCAAGCACACGGTCATGGACCTCGACGAGTGGCCGTACCCCAAGCAGCCCCTCGTCCCGCTCGCGGAGACGGTCCATGAGCGGATGTCGGTGGAGATCTTCCGCGGCTGCACGCGCGGCTGCCGCTTCTGCCAGGCGGGCATGATCACCCGCCCGGTGCGCGAGCGCTCGATCACGGGCATCGGCGACATGGTGGAGAAGGGCCTCAAGGCGACGGGCTTCGAGGAGGTGGGCCTGCTGTCGTTGTCGTCGGCCGACCACTCGGAGATCGGCGACATCGCCAAGGGGCTCGCGGACCGGTACGAGGAGGACAAGATCGGTCTGTCCCTCCCGTCGACGCGAGTGGACGCCTTCAACGTCGACCTGGCCAACGAGCTGACGAGGAACGGCCGCAGGTCCGGCCTGACCTTCGCGCCCGAGGGCGGCTCGGAGCGCATGCGCAAGGTCATCAACAAGATGGTCTCCGAAGAGGACCTGATCCGGACGGTCTCCACGGCGTACGGCAACGGCTGGCGCCAGGTGAAGCTGTACTTCATGTGCGGCCTGCCGACGGAGACGGACGAGGACGTCCTCCAGATCGCCGACATGGCGATGAACGTCATCGCCGAGGGCCGCAAGGCCTCCGGCCAGAACGACATCCGCTGCACGGTGTCCATCGGCGGCTTCGTGCCGAAGCCCCACACCCCGTTCCAGTGGGCCCCGCAGCTCTCCGCCGCGGAGACGGACGCCCGCCTCACGAAGCTCCGCGACAAGATCCGCGGCGACAAGAAGTACGGCCGCTCCATCGGCTTCCGCTACCACGACGGCAAGCCCGGCATCGTCGAGGGCCTGCTGTCCCGCGGCGACCGGCGTATCGGTGCCGTGATCCGCGCGGTGTACGAGGACGGCGGCCGCTTCGACGGCTGGCGCGAGCACTTCTCGTACGACCGCTGGATGGCCTGCGCCGAGAAGACGCTGCCCGCCTTCGGCGTGGACGTCGACTGGTACACCACCCGCGAGCGCACCTACGAGGAAGTCCTCCCCTGGGACCACCTCGACTCCGGCCTCGACAAGGACTGGCTCTGGGAGGACTGGCAGGACTCCCTCGACGAGACCGAGGTCGAGGACTGCCGGTGGACGCCGTGCTTCGATTGTGGCGTGTGCCCCGCCATGGACACGACCATCCAGATCGGCCCCACGGGCAGGAAGCTGCTGCCGCTCACGGTCAACCAGCCGGCGGTCAGCGGGCACACGCACTGAGGATCGCCCCGGCCGGGCACTCGGGGCCGGTGGGGCCACGGAGGGCTGATCATGCTTGCGTCCTGGTACGAGCGACAGGGGCCTGCCGTCGAGGTGCTTCAGGTCGGTGAACTGGCCGACCCGGAGCCCGGCCCCGGCGAGGTCCGTGTCCGCGTGACCGTGTCGGGCGTCAATCCCGGCGACACCAAGAAACGGCGCGGCTGGCTGGGCTCGGCCATGCCCTATCCCCGGGTGATCCCGCACAGTGACGCGGCCGGCGTCATCGACGCGGTGGGCGACGGTGTCGACGCCAGGCGCGCGGGTCAGCGGGTGTGGGTGTACGGCGCTCAGTCCTACCGGGCTTTCGGTACCGCGGCCCAGTTCACCGTCGTACCCGAGGATCTGGCGGTGCCGCTGCCCGGCCACCTGAGCGACGAACTCGGGGCGAGCCTGGGCATCCCCGGGATCACCGCCCACCGGACCGTGTTCGCCGACGGCCCGGTCGACGGCAGGCTCGTGCTGGTGCACGGCGTGCTCGGCGGCGTCGGCTCACTGGCCGCCCAGCTGGCCCGCTGGGGTGGGGCCACCGTTCTCGCCACGGTGAGACACGGCGCGGACCTGGACCGCGTCGACCCCGCCGTGGTGTCCCACGCCGTCGCCCTCGACCAGGACGACCCGGCCGGGGCGATCCGCGCGTACGCACCTCGGGGCGTCGACCGCATCGTCGAGGTGGCCCTGTCGGACAACGCCGACCTGGACGCCGCGGTGGTCGCGAACGACGCGGTCGTCGCCGCCTACGCCACCCGTACCGACCGCCCCGAACTCCCCTTCTGGCCCCTGCTGTTCGCCAACGTCACCCTCCGCCTGCTCGGCAGCGACGACTTCCCCGCCGGGGCCAGGCGCCAGGCCGCCCGCGACCTCACCGCCGCGGCCGCCGTCGGAGCCCTCACCGTCGACATCGGCGACCGCTGCCCACTCGACGAGATCGCCAAGGCCCACGACCGTGTCGACGCCGGCGGCCGGGGACGCGTGCTGGTCACCGTCCCGCAGTAACAGCGCGGTACCGGATCCGGACAGGGCGCATCCAGACGGGGGGCTGACGCGTCTACGTCGGTATGGACCTGGAGAAATCGCCCGTACGGCAGCCCTTGCCGCAGGCACCGGCCGAGGGGTGCCTCGCGGTCGCGATCCGCATCCCGGTGCGGATCGTGGTGCTCGTGCTGGTCGTGCCGGTGCGGATGGTGTGGGACGCGCTGGTCGTCGGTGGCCGGTTCCTGCGGGACTACGCGCTGCGGCCGGTGGGGCGGGCGCTGGCGTTGGTGGCGTGGGCGGTGTTCGTCTGGCCGTTGGTAATGCTGTGGCGGTATGTCGTCGTGCCGGTCGGGAAGGCGGTCGGGTGGCTCGGGCACGTGCTGGTCGCCGTGCCGCTTGTGTGGCTGTACCGGACCGTGCTGACGCCGGTCGGGCATGCGCTCGTCCGGCTGGCCCGGGGTGTCGGGGCCGGAATCGCCTGGGTGTTCCGAGGGATCGGGGCCGGACTCGGCTGGGTGTTCCGGGGGATCGGAGCCGGGATCGGCTGGGTGTACGCACGGGTGCTCACGCCCGTCGGCCATGTGATCGCCTGGTTGGGGAAGGGCGCGGGGACGGTGCTCACGGCTGTCGGCACCGGGGTGTACACCGCTGTCGCTTGGCTGGTGAGGTACCTCTTCGTCGTTCCGGGGGTGTGGCTGTACGAGTGGGTCCTCGCGCCCGCCGGGAGGGGCATCGCCTGGACCGTGCGGGGGCTCGGGTGGCTCGTACGGATGATCTTCACCGGGATCGGTGTCGCGCTCTACTGGACCTTGCGTGTGCTGCTGGTGCTGCCCGCGCTCGCCGTGTGGCGGTGGGTGCTCGCGCCGGTCGGGCGGGTGCTCGTCGTCATCGGGCGGGAGGTCGGTGAGGCGCTCGGGCACGCCTGGCGCGTCGCCGGGTACATCTCGCTCGCCGTCGGACGGTTCCTCGGGCGACTCTTCCGGTGGATCTTCGTGGAGCCGGTGCGGTGGGTGTACCTGAGCGTGCTGACGCCCGTCGGGCATTTCGTCCGGGACGCGGTCCTGCGGCCCGCCGCCGAGGCCGCGCGCAGTGTGGGAAGGGCGACACGGCAGGCCCTCGCCACCGCCCGCGAGTCCGCCCGGCAGGCCCGCGCCGACTTCCGGCGGATGGTTTTCGGAGCGCCCAGGGAGCCCGTGCCGGTGCCCCTCGAGCCCTCGCCCGTCTCGCCCGGAGCGTCCCGGAGGGAACCGGGAGCCGACGAGACACGTACTCTAGGTAGCAGTAAGACCGCTCTCACGAAGGACTGAACGACACTGGGCAAGCGACAGCCCGAAGGCCCGCCGCCCGCACCCGCGGTGCAGCGCATCCGACTGCGCTACACCAAGCGCGGCCGCCTCCGGTTCACCAGCCACCGTGACTTCCAGCGCGCCTTCGAGCGTGCGTTGCGCCGTGCCGAGGTGCCGATGGCGTACTCGGCGGGGTTCACGCCGCATCCGAAGGTGTCGTACGCCAATGCCGCACCCACCGGCACGGGCAGTGAGGCGGAGTACCTGGAGATCGCGCTCACCGAGGCGCGTGACCCGGACAAGCTGCGCGATCTCCTCGACGAGTCGTTGCCCACCGGGCTCGACATCATCGAGGCGGTCGAGGCCCGGACCTCCGGGCTCGCCGACCGGCTCACCGCTTCCGTCTGGGAGCTGCGCCTCGACGGCGTGGACCCGGCAGAGGCGGAGCGCGCGGTCGAGGCTTTCAAGGCGGCGGACGCCGTCGAGGTGCAGCGCAAGACCAAGAACGGCATGCGGACGTTCGACGCCCGCGCCGCCGTGGCAAGCCTTGAAGCAAGCAGCGGATCAAGCACTGCGGCGAGCAGTGAAGCACGCAGTGAAGCAAACAGCGCGACAAGCAGTGAGACGAACAGTCCACAGGCTGATAGGTCGAGCGACCAGGCCTGTGCGATACTGCGGCTGGTTGTTCGGCACGTGACGCCTGCCGTTCGACCCGACGACGTCCTGTCCGGTCTTCGCGCCGTGGCCGACCTGGCGCCGCCGGTCGCCGCTGCGGTGACCAGGCTGGCGCAGGGGCTGTTCGATGAAGAGACCGGCACGGTGACCGACCCGCTCGCGCCCGACCGCGAGGCAGTCATGGCAGCCCCGCCCTCTCACGAAGAGGCGGTCGCCGCTTCTGCCGCCGCGAAGGCGCCGGTGCCGGAAGGTCCCGCGTAAGGACAGATGTCGTAGCGCCGCCCTCGTACTCGGGAGCCACCTGGGTCGGGCAGCGCACCGACCACAAGACTTTCGCCAGGCCGTACGCACACATGGCGTACGGAACCGGCGAGACAGGACACAGAGAGCTCCCGTGCGGCGCCCGCGCCCCGGACGGCGGCACCGCGCATCGCGCGAGCCGCGGACGTCACCGGCACTGCCGGACCAGGTGCGGCGCCCGGGAGCCTGACGGGAGATCCACCCGCATGCTCGAGCCGATCGAACCCACTGAGGGTTCCGACAACAACAACACCCCCAGCGACACCCTGCCGCCGCGGCGCCGCCGCCGTGCCGCGTCGCGCCCCGCCGGCCCGCCCACGGGCGCCGCCGAAGCCGTGGCCGAGACCACCGCGCCGGCCATACCGGCCGCGGCGTCCGCCGACCTCGCGGAGGAGGCGGACGAAACAACAGCGATCGTCCAGGCCGAGGCCGAAGCGGTCGACGAGACCGGCGAGGCAGAAGAGGCCGTGGCCGAGGAGGCCGCGCCGCGTCGTGCGCGTCGTCGTGCCACTCGTCGGGTGACCGCGCCCGCCGGTGCGTCCGAGACCGCCGAGGCGGCTGAGGTCGCGGAGACCGTGGTGCCCGCGGTGACGGCTGAGGCCGCGCCCGCCGAGACACCCGCTCCCGTTGCCGCCGTCGAGGCCGAGGAAGCCGCTCCGGCCGGTCGTCCGCGTCGTCGTGCGACCCGCCGCGCCTCCGCGCCCACCGGCGCGCCCAAGGCCGCCGAGGCCGTCGAGGAGCCGGTGACCGCCTCCGTCGAGGCCACGCCGGCGGAGCCCGCCGTGGTCGAGGCCGAGGAGGCCGCTCCCGTCGCCGAGGAAGCCGCCCCCCGCCGTACCACCCGTCGTCGCGCCACCCGGCGCGTCTCCGCACCCGCCGGTGCGCCCGAGGGCGACACCGGTGACGAGCGTGTGGAGGCGCCCGTGACCAGCGAGACCCAGCCCGAGGAGCCCGCGCAGGCCGAGGTCGAGCAGGCCGAGCCCGCGCAGGCCGAGGTCGAGCAGGCCGAGCCCGCGCAGACCGAGGACGAGGCGCCGAGGCGTGGCCGCCGCCGTGCCACGCGCAAGGCCGCCGTCGGGTTCTCCGCGCCCGCGCCGAAGGAAGCCGAGTCGGCGCGCAAGCCCGCTCGTCCGGCCGTCGCCGTGTTCCAGGCGCCCGTGTTCACCGAGCCGATGTTCCAGACGCCGGAGCGGGCCGCAGCCGCGGCTGCCGCTGAGGCGGCGGACGAGGAGGTCGAGGAGGTCGTCGAGGCCCCCGTCGCTCCGAAGGTTCGCGAGACCGTCGCAGCCCCTGAGGCCGTCGAGGAGGAGACGGGGCCGCGCAGGCGCCGTCGCCGCCGGGCCGTCGAGGAGGAGCCCGCGGCCGTGGAGCCCACCACCGACGAGGTGGAGGAGCCCGCCGAGGCCGAGGACGCCGAGGATGCCGCAGACGGTGACGAGGGTGACGAGGAGTCCGCGGGCTCCCGTCGTCGGCGCCGCCGCGGTGGCCGTCGCCGTCGTCGTGGTGAGTCCGCCGAGTCGGACGCTGAGTCCGGTGACGACGACTACGCCGCCGAGCAGGCCGCGCAGGACACCGAGGACACCGCCGAGCAGGTCGAAGAGGACGCCGAGGACGGCGACGAGCGCGAGGAGTCGGGCGGTTCCGGCTCCAGCAGCAGCCGCAGGCGTCGGCGCCGTCGGCGTCGCGCCGGTGACTCGGGTCCCGACACCGAGCCCACCGAGAGCGACCCCGAGCGCACCGTCGTCAAGGTCCGCGAGCCCCGCCCGAGCAAGAGGGACGAGCACCCGTCCGACGAGGTGCAGTCCATCAAGGGCTCGACCCGCCTCGAAGCCAAGAAGCAGCGCCGTCGTGAAGGGCGCGAGCAGGGCCGCCGGCGCGTTCCGATCATCACCGAGGCCGAGTTCCTGGCCCGCCGTGAGGCCGTCGAGCGTGTGATGGTCGTCCGCCAGAGCGGCGAGCGCACCCAGATCGGCGTGCTCGAGGACAACGTGCTCGTCGAGCACTACGTCAACAAGGAGCAGTCGACCTCGTACGTCGGCAATGTCTACCTGGGCAAGGTGCAGAACGTCCTGCCCTCGATGGAGGCCGCCTTCATCGACATCGGCAAGGGCCGCAACGCCGTGCTGTACGCCGGTGAGGTCAACTTCGAGGCGCTCGGCATGGCCAACGGGCCGCGCCGTATCGAGAGCGCGCTGAAGTCCGGCCAGTCGGTGCTCGTGCAGGTCACGAAGGACCCGATCGGTCACAAGGGCGCCCGACTCACCAGCCAGGTGTCCCTGCCCGGCCGCTACCTGGTCTACGTGCCCGAGGGCTCGATGACCGGCATCAGCCGCAAGCTGCCCGACACCGAGCGCGCTCGCCTGAAGACCATCCTCAAGAAGATCGTCCCCGAGGACGCGGGCGTCATCGTGCGCACCGCCGCCGAGGGCGCGAGCGAGGACGAGCTGCGCCGTGACGTCGAGCGGCTGCAGGGACAGTGGGAGGACATCCAGAAGAAGTCGAAGAGCGGCGGCAGCTCGAACGCGCCGACCCTGCTGTACGGCGAGCCGGACATGACCGTCCGCGTCGTCCGCGACATCTTCAACGAGGACTTCACCAAGGTCATCGTCAGCGGCGAGGAGGCCTGGGAGACCATCCACGGGTACGTCGCCCATGTCGCGCCCGACCTGACCGACCGCCTGTCGAAGTGGACCTCCGAGGTCGACGTCTTCGCGACGTACCGGATCGACGAGCAGCTGATGAAGGCGCTGGACCGCAAGGTCTGGCTGCCCAGCGGCGGTTCGCTGGTGATCGACAAGACCGAGGCGATGGTCGTGGTCGACGTCAACACCGGCAAGTTCACCGGTCAGGGCGGCAACCTCGAAGAGACCGTGACCAGGAACAACCTGGAGGCGGCCGAGGAGATCGTGCGTCAGCTGCGGCTGCGCGACCTGGGCGGCATCGTCGTCATCGACTTCATCGACATGGTTCTGGAGTCCAACCGGGATCTGGTTCTGCGGCGCCTTCTGGAGTGCCTGGGACGCGACCGTACGAAGCACCAGGTGGCGGAGGTGACCTCGCTGGGCCTCGTCCAGATGACGCGCAAGCGCGTCGGACAGGGTCTGCTCGAGTCCTTCTCCGAGACCTGCGTCCACTGCAACGGCCGCGGTGTCATCGTGCACATGGAGCAGCCGACCTCCGCCGGAGGCGGCGGCAAGCGCAAGAAGCGCGGCCGGGGCGGTTCCGAGCAGGAGCACACGCACGAGCACGAGGCCCTGGGCACGGAGACCGACGAATCCGTCGACGAGGCAGAGGCCGAGGTCGAGAGCGAAGCCGAGGTGGCTGCCGAGGTCGCCGCGCCGGTCCCGTTCGCGCAGCCCGAGTTCGTGCCCGACGAGGACCTCTACAGCAGCGCCGCCGAGGCGGAGGCCGCGGCTTCCCGTGGGCGTTCGCGGCGTCGGGCCACCCGGCGTGCGTCGGCTCCCGCGGGTGCGCCCAAGGGCGAGGAGCGGGCTCCCCGCAGTCGGCGTGAGGAGCGGGCGTCCAGGTCCCGCGAGGTCGCCGAGTCCGAGCCGGTCGCGGTCGAGGACCCGGTTGTCGAGGCTCCGGCCGTCCAGGCGGTCGAGGAGACCCCGGCCCCCGTGGCCGCCGTACAGGAGGACGAGGCCGCTCCCAAGGGGCGTACGCGTCGTCGTGCGACCCGGAAGGTGTCGGCCCCGGCCGGTTCGCCGAAGGCCGCGGAAGAGGCCGCCGTCACGGTCACGGAGCCGGTCGCGGCGCCCGTGCCGGAGGCTGCCCCGGAAGAGCCGAAGGCCGAGCAGGCCGTCGAGGCGCCCGCCGAGAGCGCCGCCCCGGCCCGCCCGCGGCGTCGCGCCGTCCGCAAGGCCACCGCGCCCACCGCTTCCGAGGAGGCGGCCGTCGTGGTCGTCCCGTCGGTCCCGGCGGAGACGGTGACCGAGACGGCCGAGGCCGAGGCGGACGCCGAGGCTCCGGCCAAGAAGGCGGCCGCCCGCAAGACGGCCAAGAAGGCGACCGCGAAGAAGGCCGTCACCAAGAAGGCCGTAGCCAAGAAGACGGTTGCGAAGAAGACCGCCGCGAAGAAGACGACCGCCAAGAAGGCGGCGTCGAAGAAGACCGCGGCGGCCGAGCAGCAGGACCAGTCGACGGTGTCGGCGGTCACGGAGGACTGACCGAGTCCGTCCCGCGCCCCGCGCGGCAGAACGGCGGTGGCCCGCCCGGTGAGAACCGGGCGGGCCACCGCCGTTCTGTGTGGTGCACCGGATCTTCCGCGCCGCGAGTCATCATCTGCGAATCGCATAGGTGAACGACGTGTGAATCAGTGATGCATGACGGGGGCTAAGATGAGGAGCGAGATTGACATCAAACTTAGAAAAAATGGGATATTTTTCCCATATGAACATAGTATCTGGGGGCAACACGTGAAGGCTCTCGTGCTCTCCGGGGGAGCGGGCACCCGCCTCCGCCCGATCACGCACACCTCGGCCAAGCAGTTGGTGCCTGTCGCCAACAAGCCGGTGCTGTTCTACGGCCTGGAGGCGATCGCGGAAGCCGGGGTCACCGAGGTCGGGATCGTCGTCGGGGACACCGCCGACGAGATCCGCGAGGCGGTGGGTGACGGTTCCCAGTTCGGGATCAAGGTCACCTACATTCCGCAGGACGCGCCGCTGGGCCTCGCCCATGCCGTGCTCATCGCCCAGGACTTCCTCGGCGACGACGACTTCGTCATGTACCTCGGCGACAACTTCATCGTCGGTGGCATCACCGGTCTGGTGGAGGAGTTCCGGGCCGACCGGCCCGACGCGCAGATCCTGCTGACCAGGGTTCCCAACCCCACCTCCTTCGGCGTCGCGGAACTCGACGACAAGGGCCTGGTGGTGGGCCTGGAGGAGAAGCCGAAGAAGCCCAAGAGCGATCTGGCGCTCGTCGGCGTGTACCTCTTCACCTCGGCCATACACGAGGCCGTCCGCTCCATCGAGCCCTCCTGGCGCGGCGAGCTGGAGATCACCCACGCCATCCAGTGGCTGATCGACGAGAAGCGTGACGTCCGCTCCACCACGATCTCCGGCTACTGGAAGGACACCGGCAACGTCACCGACATGCTGGAGGTCAACCGGTCCGTCCTGGAGACCGTGGACCCGGTGAACGCGGGCACGGTGGACGAGGACAGCGAGATCATCGGCCGGGTGCGCATCGAGGCGGGTGCCCGTGTCAGCGGCAGCCGGATCGTCGGACCCGCGATCATCGGCGCCGGCACGGTGGTGAGCGACGCGTACATCGGTCCGTTCACCTCCGTCTCCGAGGACTGCCGGATCGAGGACAGCGAGATCGAGTACTCCATCGTGCTGCGCGGCTCCTCCGTGACCGGCGTGCGCCGGGTGGAGGCCTCGCTGATCGGCCGTGATGTGGAAGTCACTCCGGCCCCCCGTAACCCCGCAGCCCACCGGCTCGTGCTCGGTGATCACAGCAAGGTGCAGATCTCTTCATGACCGCCCCTTCTTCTCCCGCCCACCCGACCCGGATTCTGGTGACCGGCGGCGCCGGTTTCATCGGTTCCCACTACGTCCGTACGCTGCTCGGCCCCCAGGGTCCCGGTGATGTCTCGATCACCGTCCTGGACAAGCTGACGTACGCGGGCAACCCGGCCAACCTCGACGAGGTGCGCTCGCACCCCGGATTCGCCTTCGTGCAGGGCGACATCTGCGACCCCGAGCTGGTCGGCAAGCTGATGGCCGAGCACGACGAGGTCGTGCACTTCGCCGCCGAGTCGCATGTCGACCGCTCCATCGACGGCGGTGCGGAGTTCGTCCGTACGAACGTGGTGGGTACCCACACGCTCATCGACGCGGCGCACCGGGCCGGCATCAAGACCTTCGTGCACATCTCCACCGACGAGGTCTACGGCTCGATCGACGAGGGCTCCTGGCCCGAGACGCACCCGCTGGAGCCCAACTCGCCCTATTCCTCGGCGAAGGCGTCCAGCGACCTGATCGCGCTGTCGTACCACCGCACCCACGGCCTGGACGTCCGCGTCACCCGCTGCTCGAACAACTACGGGCACCACCACTTCCCCGAGAAGGTCATCCCGCTCTTCGTGACCAACCTCCTCGACGGCAAGAAGGTCCCGCTGTACGGCGACGGCGGCAACGTCCGCGACTGGCTGCACATCGACGACCATGTCCAGGGCATCGACCTGGTCCGCACCAAGGGCCGCGCGGGCGAGGTCTACAACATCGGCGGCGGCACCGAGCTCTCCAACAAGGAGCTCACCGGGCTGCTGCTCGAGGCGTGCGGCGCCGACTGGGAGACCAGCGTCGAGTACGTCGAGGACCGCAAGGGCCACGACCGCCGCTACTCGGTCGACTGCACCAAGATCCGCGAGGAGCTGGGCTACGTCCCGCGCAAGAGCTTCGAGCAGGGTCTCGCGGAGACGGTCCAGTGGTACCGCGAGAACCGCGCGTGGTGGGAACCGCTGAAGGAGCGCGCGACCCTGTGAGCGACACCCGAAACTGGCTGGTGACCGGTGCGGGCGGGATGCTCGCGCAGGATGTGCTGGCCCGGCTCGCCGACGCCGGCATCCCGGCGGTCGCGGTGGCCCGCACCGACCTGGACATCACCGACCCCGCCGCAGTACGGGCCGTGCTCTCGGAGCACGGCCCGGCCGTCGTGGTCAACTGCGCCGCCTGGACTGCGGTGGACGACGCGGAGACCCGCGAGGACGACGCACTGCGGATCAACGGTGACGGCCCCCGCCACCTGGCCGAGGCGTGCCGCGACCTGGACGCCGTACTGGTGCACGTCTCCACGGACTACGTCTTCCCCGGCGACGCCGAGAAGCCGTACGCGGAGGACGCCCCGACCGGCCCGCGCAGCGCGTACGGCCGCACGAAACTGGTCGGTGAGCGCGCGGTGATCGAGGCGCTGCCCGACCGCGGCTACGTGGTCCGTACCGCCTGGCTCTACGGGGCCGGCGGCGGCAATTTCGTCCGTACGATGATCAAGCTCGAAAGCGTCAAGGACACCCTCGACGTCGTCGACGACCAGCGAGGTCAGCCCACCTGGACGGTGGATCTGGCCGACCGGCTGGTCCTGCTGGGCCAGGCCGCGCTGGCCGGCACTGCTCCGGCCGGCGTGTATCACGGCACCAGTACAGGCGAGACCACCTGGTTCGGCTTCGCCCAGGAGATCTTCCGGCTGCTCGGCGCCGATGCGGCGCGGGTCCGGCCGACCACCAGCGCGGCGTTCGCCCGCCCCGCGCCCCGGCCCGCCTATAGCGTGCTGGGTCACGAACGTTGGCAGCAGGCCGGCATCGAACCGATACGCGACTGGTCCGAAGGACTCAGCTCCGCGATGCCCGTGCTGATCGCAGAGCCCCAGGAGGGGAATCCATGACCGTGAAGGTCAGCATCGTCATCCCGGTCTACAACGCGGGGGAGTACATCGAGCGCCCGATCAGCTCGATCCTGAAGCAGACGCTGCCGCAGGACGAGATCGAGGTGATCTTCGTCGACGACGGGTCGACCGATGACTCCGCGGAGCGGCTCCAGTCGGTGGCCGAGAAGACCGAGAACTTCCGGGTGCTCTCCATGCCGAACTCGGGCTGGCCCGGGCGCCCCCGCAACGTCGGTGTCGCCAGCGCACTCGGCGAGTACGTGCATTTCCTCGACCAGGACGACGGCTTGGGCCCGAAGGCGCTGGAGGTCATGTACGACCGGGCGCTGAAGAACAATTCCGACATCGTCGTCGGCAAGGTGAAGGGGAACATGCGTGGCCCCATTCGCCTGTTCCGCGAGTCGGTCGAACGCACCGGCCCGGAGTTCGCCGAGCTGTACGAGACGCTGACTCCGCACAAGATGTTCCGGCGTGAATTCCTGCTCGACAACGACATCAAGTTCCAGGAAGGGCGCTGTCGCCTCGAGGACCAGATGTTCCTGGCGAAGGCCTTTCCGCTCGCCAAGAACATCACGATCGTCGGCGATGTCGTGTGTTACGACTGGAGCAAGCGCGACGACGGCAGTAACAACAGCAAGGGCCGGACCGAGCCGGCGGAGTACTACCCGTGGCTCGCCAAGACCGCGCAGATCGTCAAGGCCAACACGACTCCCGGACCTGCGCGCGACGCCTTCCTGACGCGCAACTACCGGGTCGAAGTCCTGCGGAACACCGCCACGACGGGTTTCCTGAACGGCGATCCCCACAGCATGGGGCACTACGAGGCGGCCCGGAAGGTGGTCGTCGAGGAGTACTCGGACTCCGTCCGTGAGGGGCTGCCGCCGCTCTGGCGGTTCCGTGCCGAACTGCTCGAGGCCGACCGGGTCGAGGACCTGCGCAAGGTGGCCCAGCGCTACCGCGACGCCGTCAGCGAGGTCGAGTTCAGCGGATCCGTGCGCTGGCGGAAGGGCGCGCTGGTGGCGCCGTTCCGTGCCCGGCTGCGGTACGAGGACGGTGCCACGGTGAAGGTCAGGAAGCTGGGCGACGGCTACGGCCTCGACCTCGCCCTGGTCCACGGGATCGACGGCGGACCCGACTGGACCTTCAAGGACATCGAGAACCGTGCGGCCATCGATTTCCAGCTGCGACAGCGCAACAAGTCGCAGGCCTGGTTCCCCGAAGTCGAGTCCAAGGTGATTGTCACCGCCGACGGGACCGTGGAGATCCAGGGAACCCTCCGCATCGACCCCGACACCGCCGCATGCGGCGGCCGGCTCCCCAAGGGGCTTTACGACGTTCACGTCAACGTCCAGCTGCTCGGGATCGACCGGATGACCCGTGTCGAGGGCGGCCCGGTGAGTGAACTGCTGCCCTGCGGCGGTGCGCGCTCGCAGCGCCTGAACATCCAGGCTGCCCCCTACTGGACCCGGGACGGGCGGCTGGCTCTCGACATCGGCGGCAACATGCACAAGGTGCCGGACAAGTCTGCCGGGTCCCAGGCCACTTGGCGCAGAGTCGCCAAGAAGGTCAAACGAGTTCTCGCATCCTGACCCGGAGGTCGCGCTACATCATGAAACCCCTCTCTATCGAAGGCGCCTGGGTCTACGAGCCCAACGTCTTTCCGGACGAGCGCGGTAGCTTCCACGAGTGGTTCGGCGGATCGGATTTCCGAGCGAGCACCGGGCACGACCTGTCCCTGGCCCAGGCCAACTGCTCCGTCTCCCGCCGCGGCACCCTGCGCGGTATCCACTTCGCCGACGTGCCGCCCAGCCAGGCCAAGTACGTGAAGTGCGTACGCGGCGCCGTGCTCGACGCCATCGTCGACATCCGGGTCGGCTCCCCCACCTACGGGCAGTGGGAGCTGGTCCGGCTCGACGACGAGACACACGCCTCGGTCTACCTGTCCGAGGGCCTCGGGCACGCCTTCCTGGCGCTGACCGACGACGCGACGGTCGTCTACCTCTGCTCCGAGGGCTACGCACCGAAGCGGGAGCACGGCATCCATCCCCTCGATCCCGAGCTGGGCATCGAATGGCCGGCGGACGTGGAGCCGTTGCTGTCCGACAAGGATGCCGCTGCCCCGACGCTGGCGGACGCGGCGGCGCAGGGACTGCTGCCCAGATACGAGGACTGCATCGCCCATCGAGAGGAGCTTCACGAGCGCTGAAGTTACCGGCAGGTAGGTGTTTACTCGCCGGTCAACTCCCCGCTAGCTTCCGTTGGATCGGTATTTCGTCAACTGCCAGTGAAGGGCGCGTTCTACGTGGATCGGCACGGAATTCTTCGCCAGCTGCACAAGGTTTACCGGCCCCGCACCTACCTTGAGATCGGAGTCAATGACGGCCGCAGCCTGACGCTGTCTCGGGTCCCCACCGTCGCCATCGATCCGGCCTTCAAGGTGACGTCGGAGATCAGCTGCGACGTGCACCTGGTCAAGGCTACGAGCGACGCCTTCTTCGAGCGGAAGGACCCGTTGATTCACCTGCGGAACGGGCGCAACCCGTTCCGTGCGCTCGCCCGCCGCGATGCGCTGAATCTCCTGGGCGGCGAGCCGCGGCTCGACCTGTCGTTCATCGACGGCATGCACCTCTTCGAGTTCGCACTGCGGGACTTCATGAACGTCGAGCGGCACTCGCGCTGGTCGAGCGTGATCGTCCTGGACGACATGCTGCCGCGCGACGTCGACGAGGCGGCCCGCGACCGGCACACCGGGATGTGGACCGGTGACGTGTTCAAGGTGGCGCAGGTACTGCGGCGCTTCCGCCCCGATCTCGTCGTGGTGGAACTCGACACGGTCCCGACCGGTGTCGTCGCGATCTTCGGTGCGGACCCGACCAGCACCGTGCTCAAGGACAACTACGACAAGATCATGGAGGAGTACCGCCGGGACGACCCGCAGGTCGTCCCCGAGGAAGTCCTGCTGCGCAAGAACGCCATCCAGGGCGAGGCCCTGCTCAACGCGGACTTCTGGCCGGCACTGGTCAGGGCCCGCAACCTGCGTCGCCCGCGCTCGGCGTTCGCGCCCATCCGCCGCAGCATCGAAGCGGTGGCCGGCTGAGATCGGCTGACCCTCGGGCCGAGGACGACGGCCCGAGGGACATGCACCTGGTGCCGGTCCCGCGCTTCTGCTCCACCTTCTCGGCCTGAGCCTTGACGTTCTAGCAAGACTGACTTCGTCAGCTGAAATGCAGGGGCGCGGCCCCTGCCAGGGCCCGGTTTGACCCCCCGACCGGCGCCCCGTAACCTAGACCGTCGGCGTGTTCATTGCGCGCTACGCCCCTCGTAAACCCTTCCTTCCGGACTCTTCCGGAAGCCTCCCGGTCTCCGGGAGAGGCCGCACGCCCCGCGTGCGGCTGGACTGCGAGGGACCCGCTTCGAGTCAGAGAGTGAGATCCGCGTGTACGCCATCGTGCGCAGCGGTGGTCGCCAGCACAAGGTTGCTGTAGGCGACATCGTTGAGGTTGACAAGATTTCCACTGCCAAGGTTGGCGACACCGTAGAGCTCTCTACGCTGCTCGTTGTCGACGGCGAAGCCGTGACCAGCGACCCGTGGGTCCTCGCCGGGATCAAGGTCCAGGCCGAGATCGTGGACCACCACAAGGGCGTCAAGATCGACATCCTTCGGTACAAGAACAAGACCGGTTACCGCCGTCGTCAGGGCCACCGCCAGCAGTACACGGCGATCAAGGTCACTGAGATCCCCGCGGCTGCGAAGTAAGGGACTGAGGAGAGATGGCACACAAGAAGGGCGCATCGTCCACTCGGAACGGTCGCGACTCCAATGCTCAGCGGCTCGGCGTGAAGCGCTTCGGCGGTCAGGTCGTCAACGCCGGTGAGATCCTGGTCCGCCAGCGCGGCACCCACTTCCACCCGGGCAACGGCGTCGGCCGTGGCAAGGACGACACGCTGTTCGCCCTTGACGCCGGTGCGGTGGAGTTCGGTACCCACCGTGGCCGCAAGGTCGTGAACATCGTTCCGGTCGCCTGACCGGTACTTTTCGCGAGGCGGACCTCACTTCCCTTTCGGGAAGCGGGTCCGCCTTTCGCGTGTTTTCAATGGATGTAGCCCTACGAGGGCACGGCATCCCAAAGACTTTCCGTACGTAACTGGAGGCACATCCCATGACCACCTTCGTGGACCGCGTCGAGCTGCATGTCGCCGCGGGTAGCGGAGGTCACGGCTGTGCCTCCGTACACCGGGAGAAGTTCAAGCCGCTCGGCGGCCCGGACGGCGGCAACGGCGGCCACGGCGGTGACGTCATCCTGGTCGTCGACCAGTCCGTGACCACGCTGCTCGACTACCACCACTCCCCGCACCGCAAGGCGACCAGCGGCAGGCCCGGCGAGGGCGGCAACCGGTCCGGCAAGGACGGCCAGGACCTGGTCCTGCCGGTGCCGGACGGCACGGTGGTGCAGGACAAGGCGGGCAACGTGCTCGCCGACCTGGTGGGCCAGGGCACGACGTACGTCGCCGCGGAGGGCGGCCGCGGTGGCCTCGGCAACGCGGCGCTGTCCTCGGCCCGCCGCAAGGCGCCCGGCTTCGCGCTGCTCGGTGTGCCCGGTGGCCTCCAGGACATCGTCCTGGAGCTGAAGACCGTCGCGGACGTGGCGCTCGTCGGCTACCCGAGCGCGGGCAAGTCCTCGCTGATCTCGGTGCTGAGCGCCGCCAAGCCGAAGATCGCGGACTACCCCTTCACGACCCTCGTCCCCAACCTCGGGGTGGTCACGGCCGGGTCGACGGTCTACACGATCGCCGACGTGCCCGGGCTCATCCCCGGCGCCAGCCAGGGCAAGGGACTCGGCCTCGAGTTCCTGCGCCACGTCGAGCGGTGCAGCGTGCTGGTGCACGTCCTGGACACGGCGACCCTGGAGTCCGAGCGCGACCCCGTCTCCGACCTCGACATCATCGAGGAGGAGCTGAAGCAGTACGGCGGTCTCGGCGACCGGCCGCGCATGGTCGTCCTCAACAAGATCGACGTACCGGACGGCAAGGACCTCGCCGAGATGGTGCGGCCCGAGCTGGAGTCGCGCGGCTACCGCGTCTTCGAGGTGTCCGCGGTCGCGCACATGGGCCTCAAGGAGCTCTCCTTCGCGCTCGCCGACGTGGTCGCGAAGGGACGCGCCGCCAAGCCGGCGGAGGAGGCGACCCGGATCGTCATCCGCCCGAAGGCGGTCGACGACGCCGGCTTCACCGTCGTGCGCGAGGAGGACGGCCTCTACCGCGTCCGCGGCGAGAAGCCCGAACGCTGGGTCCGCCAGACCGACTTCAGCAACGACGAGGCCGTCGGCTACCTCGCCGACCGCCTCAGCCGTCTCGGCGTCGAGACGGAACTGATGAAGGCGGGCGCCCGCTCGGGCGACGGCGTCGCCATCGGCCCCGAGGAGAACGCGGTCGTCTTCGACTGGGAGCCCACGGTCATGGCCGGTGCGGAGATGCTCGGCCGCCGTGGCGAGGACCACCGCCTCGAAGCGCCGCGGCCCGCCGAGCAGCGTCGTCGTGACAAGCAGGCGGAGCGGGACGAGTCGGAGCAGGAGTACGACGACTTCAAGCCGTTCTAGGGCTTCGCTTACTGATCGTTTGTCAGGCCCGCTGTGGAGTAAGGGACGTTTTCCTTACCGCAGCGGGCCTTTCGCTGTGCCGTAGCGGTCGTTCGCTGCTCGGGTATTTGTCATGTCTGCGATGTGTTGGGTTCAGCGAGCTGGTTGTTGCGCCGTGTGAGCTTCCCGGTGTCCAAGGGGCCACCGACGCAAGGGAGTTCGCCGATGACCGGAGCCGTCTCGCGCGATCGACGCCGCTTTCTCACCGCGGGGGCAGCCGTACTCGGTGCCGCCGCCTCCGCCCAGCTGTGGCTGCCCGCCGCCGCCAGGGCCGCCGAAACACCGTTGCCCGAAGGGGTGTTCAGCCTCGGCGTCGCCTCTGGTGACCCGCTGCCCGACGGCATCGTGCTGTGGACCCGGCTCGCCCCCGACCCGCTGAACGGCGGAGGCATGCCCGAGCGCACGGTGCCGGTGGAGTGGGAGCTCGCCGAGGACAGCCGCTTCAGGAAGCCGGTGCGGCGCGGAACCGTCCAGGCCCGGCCCGAGTTGGGGCACAGCGTCCACGTCGACGTACGCGGACTGCGCCCCGGCCGCGTGTACTGGTACCGCTTCCGCACCTCCGGCCGGCTCTCCCCGACGGGCCGCACCCGCACCGCACCGTCCCCGCACAGCTCCGGGGGCTCGCTGCGCGTCGCCCTCGCCTCCTGCCAGAACTGGCAGAACGGCTACTTCACGCCGTACGCCGACATGCGCGACCAGGACCCCGACTTCGTCCTCTTCGTCGGCGACTACGTCTACGAGAGCGTCCCCTCGGCTACCGGGGCACGCATCCACGAGGGCACCGGTGAGCCGTACACCCTCGTCCAGTACCGCAACCGCTACGCGCAGTACCGCACCGATCCGCACCTGGCCGCGATGCACGCCGCCGCGCCCTGGGTGGTCACCTTCGACGACCACGAGGTCGACAACGACTTCGCGAGCGAGATCCCGCAGGACCCCGCCAAGCAGCCGCACGACGCGTTCGTGGCCCGGCTGACCGCCGGCTACCAGGCGTACTACGAGCACATGCCGGTCCGGGCGAGCGCGATCCCGGGCGGGCCGCACATCCAGATGTACCGGCGGCTCGACTTCGGCCGCCTCGCCCGGCTGAACGTCCTGGACACCCGGCAGTTCCGCAGCGACCAGGCGACCGGCCAGGCGGGCGCCCAGGACCCCTCGCTCACCATGCTCGGTGCCGAGCAGAAGGAGTGGCTGCTCGGCAACCTCCACGATTCACCGGCCCGCTGGAACCTGATCGCCTCGCAGATCATGATGGCGGAGACCGATCTCCAGGTCGGCGAGGGCAAGCTCTGGTACTACGACGCCTGGGACGGCTACCAGGCCGAACGCAACGCCCTCATGGGGGAGTTCGCAAACGTGAGCAACCCCGTCGTGCTCACCGGCGACCGCCACCTCACCATGATCAGCGACCTCAAGCGGGACTTCGCCGACCCGGACTCCGCCGTCGTCGGCGCGGAGTTCGTCGGTACGTCGATCTCCAGCGGCGGCGACTCCGACCTCGACGCCTTCCACCGGGACTGGGACCCGCGGCTGCCCGACAACCCGCACTGGAAGCTCGTCGACGCCCATCGCGGCTACCACCTCTTCGACATCCGGCGCGACGGGATCGACGCCCAGGTGCGGGTCCCGGAGACGGTGCTGAAGCCGGAGGCCGCGTCCAGCGTGCTGGCCCGGCTGCGGGTCGAGGCGGGGGAGCCGGGCGTACGGCTGGTGTAACCCGTACGGCTCATTCCACCCGCACGAACAAACTCCTACGAACAACCACGAACAAACTCCTACGAACAAACCGGTGCCCTGGGACTCACACGAGTCCCAGGGCATTCTCAGCTTGTCCTCAGCATCTGCTCTTAATGTCCTCTTACCATGGAGATTGATTGTTCGACATCTGACGCGGCGGCCGCTGAGACGGCCGCGCCGGCACCGCTTCCGGTGGGCACCCGGCTGCTGCACATAGGTCCCCACAAGACCGGGACCACCTCGATCCAGGGCGCGCTGTTCGCCGCGAGGGACGCGATGGCCGAGCACGGCGTCGTCTTCCCGGCGCACAGCAGACACCCGATGGAGGCCGCCCTCGGGGTCTGCGCCCGGCCCGGCATGATGGGCGAGACCAAGCCCACCGAGAAGCACTGGCAGCGGCTCGTGGAGCAGGTGCACGCCACCGGGAAGCGCACCTCGGTGGTCAGCAGCGAGTTCTTCGCCGACGCTCCCGACGACGAGACGATCGCCCGGATCGTCGACGACCTGGGCCGGGAGCGCGTACACGTCCTGATCACCCTGCGCCCGCTGTCGAAGATCATGCCCTCGCAGTGGCAGCAGTACGTGCAGAACGGCCTGCGCATGGGCTACGAGGACTGGCTGACGCACATGCTGCGCAAGGCCCCGTACGAGAAGCCCAACCCGAGTTTCTGGCGCCGACACCGCCACGACCGGCTCGTCGAGCGCTGGGCGCGGGTGGTCGGCGCGGAGAACATCACCGTTGTCGTGGTCGACGACAGCGACCGCGGCGGCCTGATGCGCACCTTCGAATCGCTCCTCGGCCTGCCCGACGGCCTTCTGGAGGCGGTTCCGGACACGGCCAACCGCTCCCTCACGCTCGCCGAGACCGAAATGCTGCGGAAGCTCAACAGGGAATTCCGCGGCAATGGACTGCCCGACGAGCTGTATTCCAAGCTCGTGCGCGGCGGCGCGGTCATGCGTATGAAGAACACCTGCCGTCCCGCCCCGGGAGACGCGCGGATCAGCACACCGGAGTGGGCGCTGGAGGCGGCCGCGGGTATCGGCGCGGAAATGACCGAGCGGATCGGCGCCATGGGCGTACGTGTTCTCGGCGATCCGGCGCTGCTGTCCGTCGTACCGGCCGTCATCACGGCCACGGAGGGCACGGAGCCGGTGGCCGCGCGGATCGATCCGGAGGTCGCGGCCCAGGCGCTGTACGGGGCGCTCGCCGTCGCGGCCGCCGCCCCCGCCCCCGCCCCCGCGCGCCGGGCCCCGGTGCGTACGGTCCACCAGACCTCGTCCCGGGAACTCGTCCGGGTACTGGGGCACCGGGTTCTCAAGCGCCTGAAGCGGACCTGAGTGGGGCGAAGCACTTGCCGCCCGAGTGAAGGACGCACGGAAATCGTGTGCAGTTACTCACAGCAAATCCGGACAATCCGGTTCGGGTTCTGGGAAGGCGCCTGCATGCAAGGTGAATAATCGGTTGCGTGCACATATGCAACAGACATCGCTCACCTTGCATGGCAGTAACCGAAAGTGGGACCATTCGTAGGTTCCCTGTCGCCCCAAGGTAGGTCACCTGTGTCTGAGCACTTTGCCAAACCCCGTACCACCGCAGTGATCCTTGCTGGTGGGACGGGTCAGCGTGTGGGTCTGTCGATTCCGAAGCAGCTGCTGAAGATCGCCGGCAAGGCGGTCATCGAGCACACGCTGACCACCTTCGAGAACGCCGATTCGATCGACGACATCATCGTGCTGATGGCTCCGGGCTATGTGCCGGACGTGGAGAAGATCGTTGCGAAGGCGGGCTTCGCCAAGGTGACGAAGATCATCGAAGGCGGCTCGACGCGGAACGAGACCACCGAGCGCGCCATCGCGGCCCTCGGTGAGGGCCTGGCCGAGGGCGAGGACGCCAACGTCCTGTTCCACGACGCCGTACGCCCGCTGCTCTCCGAGCGTGTCATCGACGACTGCGTCACGGCCCTGGAGCGCTACCAGGCCGTCGACGTCGCCATCCCGTCCGCGGACACGATCATCGTGACCCGCACGCACGGCGAGGACGGCGAGTTCATCACCGAGATCCCGGACCGCTCCCGGCTGCGCCGCGGCCAGACGCCCCAGGCGTTCAAGCTGTCCACCATCCGCCGGGCGTACGAGGTCGCCGCGAACGACCCGAACTTCCAGGCCACCGACGACTGCAGCGTCGTACTCAAGTACCTGCCGGACGTGCCGATCCACGTCGTCGCGGGCGACGAGTACAACATGAAGGTCACGCAGCCCGTCGACGTCTTCATCGCCGACAAGCTCTTCCAGCTCGCCTCCACCGCCGCGCCCGAGCAGGCCGACGAGGCCGCCTACCGGGAGCTGCTCACCGGCAAGACCCTGGTCGTCTTCGGCGGCTCGTACGGCATCGGCAAGGACATAGCCGAACTCGCCGCGCGCTTCGGCGCCAAGACGTACGCGCTGGGCCGCTCGACCACCGGCACGCACGTCGAGAACCCGGAGGAGGTCGACGACGCGCTGTCCACGGCGTACGCGGAGACCGGGCGCATCGACTACGTCATCAACACCGCGGGCGTGCTGCGCATCGGCAAGCTCGCCGAGACCGACAACGCGACCATCGAGGAAGCGCTGAAGGTCAACTACCTGGCCCCGGTGCAGATCGCCCGCTCCTCCTACAAGTACCTGGCCGAGACCAAGGGTCAGCTGCTCCTCTACACGTCCAGCAGCTACACCCGCGGGCGTGCCGAGTACAGCCTCTACTCCTCGACCAAGGCCGCCATGGTCAACCTGACCCAGGCGCTGTCCGACGAGTGGGCCGGCGACGGCATCCGCGTCAACTGCATCAACCCCGAGCGCACCGCGACCCCGATGCGGACCAAGGCGTTCGGCCAGGAGCCCGCGGGCTCGCTGCTCTCGTCCGAGGCCGTCGCGCAGACCTCGCTCGACGTGCTGCTCTCCGAGCTCACCGGGCACGTCATCGACGTCCGTCAGCAGGACCCGACGGCCGGTGCCGGAACGGCCTCCGGTTTCGAGGCGGCCCTGGCCGCCGTCCTGGACCGCCAGGACGGCGTGGCATAATCAATTAATCGATCTTCAGAATTCAGGCCTCTGTGTTCGCGTGTTTTCCGCGCATTCACAGAGGCCTGAATCCGTAAAGTTTCAAACTCTCTTTTTTGGCATTAAACCGGCACTCACCCCTCAAGAGCAGGTTTCTCCGTGATTTCCACCGCTATTCGCGTTGCCCGGGTGGGCAGCGCGGCCGAGCTGGCGGCGGCGGCCCTCATGATGCTGGGCTTCCCCTGCCTGATGCTCGCCGCGCTCATTCCGAGCGTCCCCGCCTTCGCGGCCGCGGCCGCCGTGACGTATCTGGCGGACCACTATCTGCACCGGCGTGGCAGCTATCTGATCAACCGCCTCAGCAAGGTGCGGGCCGGTCTGTCCATCAGATTCCTGATCCGACAGCTGCTCCTGGTGCTGCTCCTGGCGCGCGCCGACCTGTCCGAGAGCACGGTCTTCTACGCGGCGATCGCGTGCTTCCTCACCTTCTACGGCTTCCAGGCCCCGCACAGCGCCCTGGTCACGCTGATCCGGTCGCGCCGCAAGATGCCCGTCGCCACCCGCAACCTCGACCTGGGCTCGCGCATCCGCATCCCGGACGCGCCCCCGGCCTTCCTGCTGGACCGGAACGCCGAGAAGATGCTCCACCTCGACCTGGCCGCGGTCGTCGGCGTGCTCGTCACCGCGGCGACCGACTCGGCCGTGTACGGGTTCGTCGGCATCGCCATCACCCTGGTGCTGGCCTTCGGCTACGTCGCCGCGCTCGTCCCGTACGTCCGCGGAAAGAGCACCCCGCCGAACGCGGACGCGGTCCTGGCGGCGACCGACTCCTGGCTGCGCGAGCACCGCCCGGAGACGGCGCTCTACTTCTCGGGCTCCAAGGACTCCGCGTACCAGGTCAACATGTGGCTCGAGACGATGGAGCAGTTGGACACCCGACCGCTGATCATCCTCCGTGAGCGCGCCATCCTGGAGCTCATGGCACCCACCACCGTGCCGGTCATCTGCGTGCCCGGAGGGGTGCACCTGATGAACATGGACCTGTCCACGGTGCGGGTCGCGCTGTACGCGGCGAACGTCGGCAAGAACATCCACCTGCTGCGCGTCCCGACCATGAAGCACGTCTTCATCGGCCACGGCGACAGCGACAAGCTCGCCAGCGTCAACCCGTTCAGCAAGGCGTACGACGAGGTGTGGACCGCCGGCCGTGCCGGGCGCGACCGCTACGCCATCGCCGACGTCGGCGTCCGCGACGAGGACATCGTCGAGGTCGGCCGCCCGCAGCTGGCGCCGATCCGGACCTGGCAGGGCGTGCCGGAAGGTACTCCCACGGTTCTGTACGCGCCCACCTGGGAGGGCTGGGACGGCAACCCCGGCAACACCTCCCTGCTGCTCGCGGGCGAGAACATCGTGAAGAAGCTGGTGAAGGCCGACCCGCCGGTCCGTGTGCTCTACAAGCCGCACCCCTTCACCGGCACCGTCAGCACCGAGGCCGCTTCCGCCCATCGGCGCATCACCGCGCTGGTCGAGAAGGCCGCCGTCGCCCGCGCCGCGGACTCCCGGTTCACCGCCGACACGGCCGTCCAGTCGCAGGCCAAGGCCGAGCTGACCCGTATCGAGGCCCGCCTGGCCGAGCTGTCCGGTGCCGGCGCTCAGAAGGGCGACGAGGCCGAGGCCAGCCGGGACGGCGTGGTCGACGTCCAGAAGCACGCGGAGATCGCCCGGCTGCGCGGCGAGTGGGACGACGCCTACTGGCGTTCCTTCCCCGGTTGGGAGCACAAGGTCGTCACGGGCGCCGAACCGCGTCTGTACGACTGCTTCAACGTCTCCGACGCGATGGTCTCGGACATCTCCAGCGTGGTCTCCGACTTCATCGCGAGCGGCAAGCCGTACGCCGTCACCGACTCCGCGGAGCTCGGCGCCGAGGAGTTCAAGCGGCAGAACACCGCAGTACGCGCCGCGGTGATCCTGTCCAACTCGGCCGCCGAACTGGGCGAGTTGCTCGCCGCGGTGCGCGACCCGGCGGCCGACGCGCAGGCCGCCGAACGCCAGGAGCTGAAGCGGTATCTGCTCGGCCCCGACGAGCCGACCTCGATCGACCAGTTCAACTCCGCGACGCGGCAGCTTGCGCAGAAGGCCGAGACGCGCAACCTCGGCCAGGAGAACGGCACTTCGGCCGTGGACGCCCCGGCCGCGGCCGCGGACCTGGCGAGTGCGCTTCCCGGCGACACCGACGGAGCGGCGGTCAAGGGCTGATCGCGTCGGCCACCGCAGGCCGACCTGCTGGTTGCTTCAGGGCCCGGCTCCCGAGGATCACCTCGGGAGCCGGGCCCTGTCTCGCGAACGCCCGCAAGTCGCCTGTCCGGGAACTGGACCGATGCGCGACCTCAGGTCCCCTTCACGTAGATTGCCGGGTGGGCAGCTGGACCGGACGCGAGGGGATGCACAGCAGGTGGCAGGGGCAAGGCAGGCCGTGGCACAGGCACACAGGATCGTCGTCAAGGTGGGGTCCTCCTCGCTGACCAGCGCCGCGGGCGGCCTCGACGCGGACCGGGTCGACGCCCTGGTCGACGTGCTCGCCAAGTGCCGCAGCGGCGGCGAGAAGGAAGTCGTCCTCGTCTCCTCCGGCGCCATCGCCGCCGGGCTCGCCCCCCTCGGACTGCGCCGCCGCCCCAGGGACCTCGCCCGGCAGCAGGCCGCGGCCAGCGTCGGCCAGGGCCTCCTGGTCGCCCGCTACGCCGCCTCCTGCGCCCGCCACGGCATCCGCGTCGGACAGGTGCTCCTCACCTCCGACGACACCAGCCGCCGCGCCCACCACCGCAACGCCTCCCGCACCCTCGACAAGCTCCTCGCGATGGGCGCCCTGCCGGTCGTCAACGAGAACGACACGGTCGCCACGGACGAGATCCGCTTCGGCGACAACGACCGTCTCGCCGCGCTCGTCGCCCATCTCGTACGAGCCGACCTGCTCGTCCTGCTCTCCGACGTGGACGGCGTGTACGACGGCGACCCCGGCAAACCCGGTACGTCGCGGATCGCGGAAGTACGTGGGCCGTCCGATCTCGACGGCATCGACATGGGCAGCGCGGGCAAGGCCGGCGTGGGCACCGGCGGCATGGTCACCAAGGTCGAGGCGGCCCGGATCGCGACCGGCGCGGGCATCCCGGTCGTGGTGACCAGCGCCGTCCACGCCGCCGACGCGCTCGCGGGGCGGGACACGGGCACGTACTTCCACCCCACGGGCCGACGCTCCACCGACCGGCTGCTGTGGCTGCAGCACGCCTCCACACCGCAGGGCGCGCTCACCCTGGACGACGGGGCCGTGCGCGCGGTCGTCGAGCGGCGCATGTCGCTGCTGCCTGCGGGTATCGCGTCCGTCGAGGGCGAGTTCACCGCGGGTGACCCCGTCGAACTGCGCGACGGTACGGGCCGGGCGGTCGCGCGGGGGATCGTGAACTTCGACGCCAAGGAGATCCCCCAGCTCATCGGACGCTCGACCAGGGAACTGGCGCGCGAACTGGGGCCCGAGTACGAACGTGAAGTCGTACACAGGGACGCTCTCGTGCTGCTGCACCTGTAGCGATCTCGTGCACCCGTACGTGCGGCGCCATGTCGTCGACGCGCCAGTTGCCCCATAAACGTCCGAAAGCCCGTCCTCCGCCGGGGGACGTTCCGTAAAACCGCCACGCGACGGCTTCCCACCTGCTCAACTTTGTTGCAGGGAGACCCCCGGATTCAGCAGGACCATTGCGGACCATTGCGTAAAGGAGGCCGTCGTGAGACGAGTGCGCCCTGGGGCGGCGGCGTCCCGCGGTGGTGCCGCCTCCCGTGCGGTGGGCGAGGAGCGGGCGCTGACCAGCGTCGCGGCCGGTGACACGTACGAGAGCGGGGAACCGGCGCACCAGCCCCGGCTGTGGCACGTCACGCTGAGCGTCTCGGGTGACGAGGCACCGTTGAAGGAGGTCAGGCGGGGTCTCGAGCAGCTCGCCCACGACCACCCCTTTCTGCTGACCAGCCGGTACGCCAACGACCACGCCGAGATCCGCTACTGGGAAGAGGCCCGCGACCTGCACGACGCGGCGGCCGTCGCACTGCGCCTGTGGGGCGAGCACCGGCAGACCGCCAAGCTGCCGCCCTGGGAGATCGTCGGCCTGGAGGTCATCGACCGCGGGACCTACCACCAGCGGATCGCGGAGGGCTACGGACCACTGCCGGCGACTCCCGTCGGCGTACATCCCTTTTGAGCCGCCTTCGCCGGGTGTCTTGGAGTTTGGGACAGCGGCTGAACAGACCCGTTCGGAGCATTACGCTGCCGACATGACCACGCTCTCGCCGTACGACTCGATGTCTCCGGTCACCCAAGCCGCCTACCGCGCGAAGTCCGCCGCCGCCGACCTCGCGCCGCTGCCGCGGGCCGAGAAGGACGACGCGCTGCTCGCGATCGCGGACGCGCTGGAGGTCCGTACGAGCGAGATCGTCGCGGCCAACGCCAAGGACATCGCGCGCGCCCGCGAGGCCGGCACCAGCGAGACCGTCATCGACCGGCTCACGCTCACGCCCGAGCGCGTGCGCGCGATCGCCTCGGACGTACGCGACGTCGTGTCCCTGCCCGACCCGGTCGGCGAGGTCGTCCGCGGCTCGACCCTCCCGAACGGCATCGACCTGCGCCAGGTCCGCGTCCCGCTCGGCGTCGTCGGGATCATCTACGAGGCCCGCCCGAACGTGACGGTCGACGCCGCCGCCCTCTGCCTGAAGTCCGGCAACGCCGTGCTGCTGCGCGGCTCGTCCTCGGCGTTCGAGTCGAACACCGCCCTGGTCCGCGTTCTGCGCGACGCCGTCGGCGGCGCCGGGCTGCCCGCCGACGCCATCCAGCTCGTGCCCGGGGAGGGCCGCGAGTCCGTACGCGAGCTGATGCGCGCCCGCGGCCTGGTCGACGTCCTCATCCCGCGTGGTGGCGCCTCGCTGATCCGCACGGTCGTCCAGGAATCAACCGTCCCGGTCATCGAGACCGGCACCGGCAACTGCCATGTGTACGTCGACGCGCACGCCGACATCGACATGGCGGTCGACATCCTGATCAACTCCAAGGCGCAGCGGCCCAGCGTCTGCAACTCCGCCGAGACGCTCCTCGTCCACCAGGACATCGCCTCCGAGTTCCTGCCGCGCGCCCTGGACGCCCTCGCGGACGCCGGGGTCACCGTGCACGCCGACGAGCGCGTCCTCGCCTACGCCAAGGACTCCAGGGCCACCGTCGTCGAGGCCACTCTCGAGGACTGGGAGACCGAGTACCTCTCGTACGACATCGCCGCCGCCGTCGTCGACTCGCTCGACAGGGCCGTGGACCACATCCGGCTGTGGACCTCGGGCCACACCGAGGCCATCGTCACCACCTCGCAGCAGGCCGCCCGCCGCTTCACCCAGCTGGTCGATTCCACGACGGTCGCGGTCAACGCCTCGACCCGCTTCACGGACGGCGGCCAGTTCGGCTTCGGCGCCGAGATCGGCATCTCCACGCAGAAGCTGCACGCGCGGGGGCCGATGGGGCTTCCGGAGCTGACCAGCACGAAGTACATCGTCACGGGGGACGGGCACGTTCGGCGCTGAGGCGATGGCCGCCTGCACGGCAGGCGCGTCCGGCGCGGGGACGGGGCGCGCGGCGCGTGAGACGCGTCTCGTCAGGCGGATGAATTTCCATACCGTCTGCCCAAATTGACCCCCCAGGTCTACTCTGGATCCGTGCCGGAGGACGTGGGGGGCTCGCCGTTTCCCGACGGCTGGGAGCCCGACGACGACCGCGACCGCGGGGGTGCGGACGAAGAGTTCGCCTCCGTGGTCTTCGACGAGGACTTCGTACGGGCTGCCGCGATCCACGAGCCGACCGCCGTGGAACGGCTGCTCTCGGCCGCCCAGGCCCGCGCGGAGGCTTCCGAGGCCGAGGCGCGCCGGGCGCACACCCGGGGCGCACGCGGCGACGACGAGCGCTACGAGGACGGCTTCGGACCGGACGGCCGCGGTGATTACGGCCGTGACCGGGATTTGGACGATCTGGACGACACCGAGGTCCTTCAAGGCCGCTACGGCCTGGCGGGAACGTACGGCAGGGCCTACGGAAAACACACCCGCTGGCAGCGCCCCGTCGCCTGGATGCTCGCCCTCGTGATGGGCATCGGCATGGTCGCCCTGGCCTTCACGGCGGTCTACCGGGGGGCGTCCTCGAACCGCCAGGAACCGGTCCCGCCGCCCGCCTCGACGGGCCTGGAGCAAGGCCTTGAGCAAGGCTTGGACAAGGTCACCGGCACCAGCCCCTCCGCCTCGGCCGACTACTCCCAGCCGGCGGTGTCGGCGGTCCCTCGCACGCCGTGACGGACCGGGGGCGACCCCGTGACGAGCCGGGCGCGGCCCCGGTGCCGACACCAGGGCTAACCCTGTGCGAATACTGGGACGACTCTGGTGAGAACCTGTCAGAACTTGTCGTGCAACGGGGCGTTTACCTGAGGTCCCGGAGACCTACTCTGAAGGTATGGGCGGGCCTGGAGAACCACCTGGGGGAACACCCGAGGGTGCTTCCGCCGGTGGAGAGGACGAGTACCGATCCGTCGTCTTCGACGAATCGTTCGTCCGTGCTGCCCGGCTCCAGGAGTTCTCCGCGCAGGAGCGCCTGGCCGACCACGCCCCGGCCGTACGCCGCCGCCCACCCCTCCACCGCGGCCTCTCCCGGCAGGCGCTGATCCTCGTCCTGCTGATCGCCGTCGCCTTCGGCACCGCGATCTACATGGGCGTCCGCCACCCGTACCAGACCCCCGTCGCCCGGCCCCCCGAGCCGCTGCGGATGACGGTGATCCCGCTCGCGCCGCAGGGCGCCGTACCCGGAGCCATGCGCCCCGAGGACCTGTACGCGAACAGCCCGGCCGCCCAGTTCCGCATGGGCGCCGAAGGCATCACGCTGCCCGCCTCCCGGCGCACCGCGCACTTCTCCGACAGCCAGGTCGTCACCGCCCTGACCACCGCCAAGGACTACCTCGTCGAGTCCTCCCTCGACCCGGAGGTACTCACCGGCGGCGCCACCCGGCCCGTACGGATCCTGCTCGACCCGCAGCAGCTCGACCAGTTCGACGAGAGCTTCGACCGCCCGACCGCCGACGGGCGGCACGTCCCCACCGGCTGGCTGGTCCGCTTCGACGCGACCCGTGTCGAGCTCGCCGACCCCAAGATCCGTGTACAGGGCACCCTCCAGGCCGCCGAGTTCGACTCGAACACCCTTGAGGTCATCGCCGACCACACCTTCGTGTACGCGCTGAAGCCGGCGGGCTCGGACGAGAAGGCGGACGCCTCGCTCTTCACCGTCCGGCGCGAGCTGCACTTCCGCTTCGACCGCGACGACCTGCGCATGCACCAGGCTGAGCTGGTCGTCTCCTACGTCCAGGCCGGTCCGCTCGCCTGCTCCGAGGACTCGGTCAACCAGCTGCGCCCGCTGCTGGCGGGGCAGACGGCGAAGGCGGGCGGCCCGGCCGGTACGGACCCGTACGCGACCGGCAGCGCCACCGCGCTGTGCGGATCGCTGGCGACGAGCGCGCAGCCGAAGGTCTGAGCGCGTTGTAAGCCCTTCTGCCGAGCTGGTCTCCCTTACTGAGCGTCTTCCTTACTGAGCTGGTCGTCGATCACCCGTTGCCGTTGGGGCTCTCGTCGTCGGGGGTCTCGTCGGTGTCCCTCGGCGGCGCATCCTTGGCCGAGCCCCCCGTGTCCCTCGGTGAGCCGCTCGCGAAGCCGCCGAAGCCGCGTCGCACCCGGCCGCCGAGGTCGCCCGCGCCGCCCGCGATGTCGCCGACCAGCTTCATCAGCGGGTCCTTGGAGTTCTTCACGTCGGTGGCGTAGCTGGCCGCCGACTGCCGGAAGGAGTCCGAGACCGAGGTGTCCTTGTCCTCGCTGCGCCTCGGGTAGTGGCCGTCCATGATCCGCTGGTAGTCGCGGGACTCGGCCCACTTCTTCAGCTCGGCGGCGCGCACGGTGGTGAAGGGGTGCGTGCGGGGAAGCGTATTGAGGATCTTGAGCACGGAGTCGCGCAGGTCGCCCCCGGCCTCGTACTCCTCGGCCTGCGCGAGGAACGCGTCCACGTTCATCTCGTGCAGGTGATTGCCTCCCGCGAGTTTCATCAGGCCGCGCATCGAGGCCTTCAGATCCTGCCCGACAAGAAGCCCCGCCCGGTCGGCCGACAGCTCCGACTTGCGGAACCACTCGCGCAGCGCGGTCACGATCGCCATGATCGCGATGTTGCCCAGCGGGATCCAGGCCACCCGGAGCGCCAGGTTGGTCAGGAAGAGCAGGATGGTGCGGTAGACGGCGTGACCGGACAGCGCGTGGCCGACCTCGTGCCCGACGACGGCCCGCATCTCCTCCTCGTCCAGCAGCTCGACGAGTCCGGTCGTCACGACGATGATCGGCTCGTCCAGGCCGATGCACATCGCGTTCGGCTGCGGGTCCTGGTTGACGTACATCGGCGGGACCTTCTCCAGGTCCAGGATGTGACAGGCGTCCCGCAGCATGACGTTGAGGTGCGCGAACTGGGCGTCCGAGACGCGCACCGAATCGGACAGGAACAGCAGCCTCAGGCTGCGTTCCGGAAGCAGGCCGCTGAGCACCTTGAAGACCGTGTCGAAGCCGCTGAGCTTGCGCAGGGCCACCAGGGCCGAGCGGTCCGCCGGGTGTTCGTACGCCCGCGAGGAGATCCCCTCGAAGCGCCTGCGCTGCCTGCTTGGCACGTTCTCGTGCCCGTTCTGCTCGTGGCTGTCATCGGACATGTGTTCCCCCATGCTCTGAGTGCCGTGCCCCCGAAGCGGGCTCCAGCGTAGGCGGAGATACCGTCAAGGGGCAGCACACCGTAAGGAGCTATCCCCATGGAGCACATTCCCGCCGCCCTCCGGCTGACCGAGGCGGCCGCCGCCGCAGACACACAGGGGGCGGGTGATCTGCTCCGCGTCGTGCTGATCGTGATGGTGCTGGGCTCCGTCCTCGTGGCCTGGTTCCTGCTGCGTGGTTACAAGCGGGACGACTGAGGTTCTCGTCGACCGGCGTGCCGACTGTCGGCCTACTCCTTGACTGACGTCGTCCTCGCGGCCGACGTTGCTTCGAGCGGCGGTCGGCGGTCGGAGCCGCGCGTGTCACCAACGGCGGAGTCGGCGTGATCGTGGCCGAGCCCCACGCTTACGATGGGCCGACGTCTTTATCCCGCCCACACCGGATAGGTTCTGCCGAGATGAGCTTCCACAGCACCGCCGCACAGTTGGTCACGCTTGCCGCCGAGGGCGAGGAGCACGGCGGCAACCACGAGAGCCTCAGTCCCTACCTCACCGGTGGCGGCGCCTTTTTCATCCTGATGCTGCTGCTGTGGATCACCACGCGTTTCAACCGGGACCGCTGACGCCCACCGGGACGGTCAGGGACCCCTGTCGACCAGG
Source organism: Streptomyces sp. NBC_00038 (assembly GCF_026343635.1). Lineage (NCBI taxonomy): Bacteria > Bacillati > Actinomycetota > Actinomycetes > Kitasatosporales > Streptomycetaceae > Streptomyces > Streptomyces sp. NBC_00038. Next base: position 3,687,967 of record NZ_JAPELQ010000001.1, on the reverse strand, counting down.
GCCCACAGACCGGGCCGGTAGGGTCTGCACGCATGGGAGAGCAGGACATGCCTACCGGTCCGGCGGGTGACATGGAGAGCGGCGCGGCCGACGGCACTGTGAGCGGCGGGATCGCCGGTGGCGCGGTGGGTTCCGACGCGACGAGTCCTGGCACGGTGGGTTCCGGCATGGTGAGTCCCGGCGTGGTCAAGCGTCTGACGATCGGTCCCGGGAACGCCCCCTCGAATCCGGGCAAGCGCCGCCTCGGCGTCATGGGCGGAACGTTCGACCCGATCCACCACGGGCACCTCGTGGCGGCCAGCGAGGTCGCCGCGCAGTTCCACCTCGACGAGGTGGTGTTCGTGCCGACCGGGCAGCCGTGGCAGAAGACCGACCGCAAGGTCACCCCGGCCGAGGACCGCTACCTGATGACGGTCATCGCTACCGCGGAGAACCCCACGTTCTCGGTGAGCCGCATCGACATCGACCGCGGCGGCCCCACCTACACCACGGACACCCTGCGCGACCTGCGCGCGCTCAACCCCGATACGGACCTCTTCTTCATCACCGGCGCCGATGCGCTCGGCCAGATCCTCACCTGGCGGTACGCGGAAGAGCTGTTCTCCCTCGCGCACTTCATCGGGGTCACCCGGCCCGGCCATACTCTGACCGATCCGGGACTTCCCGAGGGCGGTGTCTCGCTCGTCGAGGTACCCGCGCTCGCCATCTCGTCCACAGACTGCCGAGCGAGAGTCGCCAAGGGCGATCCCGTCTGGTATCTGGTGCCGGACGGTGTGGTGCGCTACATCGACAAGCGAGAGCTGTACCGCGGCTAGTGAGCCGAGAGGGGCACCGGTGAACGACCGATACGACGGGTACGCGGGCGGCGACCAGTACGAGCTCGTCGGTTACGACGAGTTCGGGCAGCCTGTGTACCAGCAGGTGACGCCCCAGCAGCCTCAGCAGCAGGGCTACGACACCTACGGACAGCAGCAGCCGCAGGGCTACGGCTACGACCCGTACGCGACGGGCCAGCAGCCGCCTGTGTCGCCGTATGACACCGGTCAGCAGCAACCCCTGTCGTCCCATGACACCGGCCAGCAGCCGCCTGCCTCCACCTACAACACGCAGGGCTCCTACGACCCGTACGGCGCCGGCGCACCCGGGACCGCCGGGACCTCGGCGGCGTACGACCCGTACGGGCAGACGGGGCAGCCCGGGCGGGCGAGCCAGGCCGGGCAGGCGGGCCGGACCGGGCAGACCTCAAGTACCGGTCAGCAGCCCCGGGTTGCCGAGCAGACCGCGTACATCCCGCAGCAGGCGGGTCCTGCGGAGCAGAGCGAGCCCCGGGCCGACCGGGACTACCGCACCGAGCAGTTCGCCTTCGTCGAGGAGCAGGAAGCCGAGTCCGAAGACGTCATCGACTGGCTGAAGTTCACCGAGAACCGCACCGAACGCCGCGAGGAGGCCAGGCGCCGCACCCGCGGCCGGATCATCGGCCTGGTCGTGGTCCTCGCCCTGGTCGCGACCGGCGGCGTCGGCTACCTCTGGTACGCGGGCAAGCTCCCCGGCCTGTCGTCGACGAGCGACAAAACCGGCACCGCCACGTCCGCGGCCGCCCAGAAGCGCGACGTGATCGTCGTCCACCTCCACAACACCAGTGGCAGCGGCACCTCCACGATGCTGCTCGTGAACAACACCACCACCAAGCAGGGCACCAGCGTCCTGCTGCCCAACTCCCTTGCCCTGACGGGCGACGACGGCAGCACGACCACGCTCGCCAAGTCCGTCGACGACGACGGCTCGGCCGGGACCCTGGACGCCATCGACACGGTGCTCGGAACCGACATCGAGGGCACCTGGCGTCTCGACACCCCGTACCTCAACAACCTCGTCGAACTCGTCGGCGGCATCGAGATCGACACCAACGCCGATGTGCCGGACCCCGATTCCGACAAGAAGGGCGCGACGCCCCTCGTGAAGAAGGGCTCGGACCAGTCCCTCAGCGGCAAGATGGCCGTCGCCTACGCCACCTACCAGGCCTCCGGCGAGTCCCAGACCGCCCAGCTGGAGCGGTTCGGGCAGGTCATGCAGGGCGTGCTGCGCAAGCTGTCCTCCGACGCGCAGGCCGCGACGATCACCGTGCAGACCCTGGCGCAGATCCTCGACCCGTCGCTGACCGACAAGGATCTCGGCACTTTCCTCGCGACCCTCGCCGACCAGGCCAAGGGCGGCGACTACAAGACGGCGCTGCTTCCCGTGCAGCAGGACGGCACCCTGAGCGACGAGGCCACCGACAGCGTGGTCAAGGACGTGCTCGGAGGCACCGTGAAGAACCCGGAGGAGGGCGCCGCCGTCCGCGTCGGCATCAAGAACGCCACCGGCGACAAGGACTTCACCGAGGAGGCCCGCGTCGTCCTGGTCAACGGCGGCTACACCTTCCTGGACTCCGGCACGGCCGCCACCACCCAGAGCGTGTCCCAGATCACGTACGCCGACGCCACCCAGAAGGAGAACGCCGCCGAGGTCGCCAAGACCCTGGGCCTGCCCGCCGGCTCGGTGAAGAAGGGCACGGTCACCTCCAACGCGGACGTCTCCGTGGTCCTCGGCCAGGACTACGAACCCTCCACCTCGTAGGCGGGACACGAGACAGAGCGCGTGCCCCCGGGACGGGTCGACGGCCCGCCCCGGGGAAGGCCAGCGGCCTGTCCCGGGGCGCCCGGGGCAGGGCCGGAGAAACGCGTGGGGTGTCGTCGGCGGTCCGTGAGACCCTTGACTCATTACTGACCGACGACGGAAAGCCGCGTAGTGACCGCCACGGACCGCTCCATCGAGCTCATCAAGACCGCCGCACAGGCGGCCGCCGACAAGCTCGCGCACGACATCATCGCGTACGACGTCAGCGACGTACTCTCGATCACCGACGCCTTCCTGCTGGCGTCCGCCCCCAACGACCGCCAGGTCAAGTCGATCGTCGACGAGATCGAGGAGCGGCTGAACAAGGAGCTCGGCACCAAGCCCGTGCGCCGCGAGGGCGACCGCGAGGCCCGCTGGGTGCTGCTCGACTACGTCGACATCGTGGTGCACGTGCAGCACAGCGAGGAGCGTGTCTTCTACGCCCTCGAGCGGCTGTGGAAGGACTGCCCGGAGCTGGACCTGCCCGCCGACGCCCAGGCCACCCGAGGCAAGGGCGCCGAGCACGCCAAGCTCCAGAATGCGGAGGACGCCGCCGAGCTCGGAGAGCTCCGGTGACCGCCACGGGCGCCGAGGCCGGGAAGAAGCCCGGCCGGGGCCGCCGCGTCATCCTCTGGCGGCACGGCCAGACGTCCTGGAACGTCGAGCGGCGCTTCCAGGGCACCACGAACGTCGAGCTGACCGAGACCGGCATCGGCCAGGCCCGCCGAGCCGCTCGGCTGCTCGCCTCGCTGAAGCCCGACGCGATCGTCGCCTCGGACCTCAAGCGCGCCGCCGACACGGCCGCCGAGCTCTCCGCGCTCACCGGTCTCGACGTCACCCACGACGAGGGCCTGCGCGAGACCTACGCGGGCGTCTGGCAGGGGCTGACGCACGTCGAGATCATCGCCCGGCACGGCGACGAGTACGCCGCCTGGAAGCGCGGTGAGCCCGTCCGCCGCGGTGGAGGTGAACTGGAGACCGAGGTCGCCGACCGCGCCGCCCCCGTGGTGCTGCGGCACGCCGAAAAGCTCCCCGACGACGGCACCCTCGTGATCGTCAGCCACGGCGGCACGATCCGCACCACCATCGGCCGTCTCCTCGGCCTGGAATCCCAGCACTGGGAGAGCCTCGGCGGGCTCTCCAACTGCTGCTGGTCGGTCCTCGGCGAGGGCGCCCGAGGCTGGCGCCTCCTGGAGCACAACGCCGGCACGCTGCCGGAACCGGTGCTCGGCGACGACGACTGAGCGGCCCCTGTCCGGTCCCGTGGACCCGTCGGGACCGGATTTCACTTTCCGGCTGGTCGCAGGCTAAAGTTCTTCTTGTTCGCCCCGCCGGGCGGGAAGAACACACGGGGCTATAGCTCAGTTGGTAGAGCGCCTGCATGGCATGCAGGAGGTCAGGAGTTCAATTCTCCTTAGCTCCACAGATCAACTCTTTTGAGTTGTCAAAGATCAGTGGTGAATGATCCCGTTCCCGTCAGGGGGCGGGATTTTTCGTTATTTCCGGACAGCTATGTCTGGACAGCTGTCGGTGCCGCCCTCAAGTCGCGGAGCCGGGCCGTCCGCAGGTGCGTCTCCTCGTCGTCCGGCTGGTAGACCACGATCCGGCACTCGGGCATGCCGTGGATCGACAGAGAGACGGATGTCATCCGCATCTCACCGACCGCCGTGTGCCGGAACGTCTTCACCCGCGAACCCGGCTGCGCCACGTCGCCGACGCTCCAAAGCCGGGCGAAGAGAGGGCTGGCCTCCGACAGCCTGCGTATGAACTCCTCCCACACGGGTTCGCCGGCATGGAGCCCGTACGACGAACGCAGTGTCGCCACCATCACCGGGAGCTCGGTGTCCCGGAACACCAGCGGGCAGTCGGGCTCGGGCATCGTGAACAGCGTCCACAGCGCGTTGTACGACCGCGTCCTGAGGGCGCCCGGCACGAAGAACACGTCGCGGTAGGCGGGGTTGGTGGCGAGGATGTCGAACCGGGAGTTGTAGACCACCGCCGGGTGCGGGTCGAGGGTGTCGAGGATGGACTGCACCTGCGGGCCCACGGCTCGTGCGGCGGTCTGGGGATCCGGCTCGTACGGCACCTCGGCCAGGTGGTACAGATGCTCGCGCTCCGGCTGGTCCAGGCGCAGTGTGCGCGCCACCGCGTCCAGGACCTGCGCGGACGCGTTGATCGGGCGTCCCTGCTCCAGCCAGGTGTACCAGGTGACGCCGACGCCGGAGAGCTGTGCGACCTCTTCGCGGCGCAGCCCAGGCGTGCGGCGCCGGAAGCCCGGCGGCATCCCCACGTCGGCGGGTGTCACCCGCGCCCGCCTGCCGCGCAGGAAGGCGGCCAGCTCCGGCCTGCGGCGCTGTGCCGTGTTCATCGGCATCACATCCCCCGTCACCCATCGTCCGTGCTCGGCCCGTCCGCTGCCAGGTGCTGTCAGTACCAGCATCGGCGGGCTCTCGTCACCCGTATCCGCTCGCCGTCAGGCTCGGTGCCATGACGACGACAACCCCCTCGGGACCAGGTCCCGCAGCAGGTCCAAGTCCTGTGACCAGTAAAGCCCCTGGCACTGACAATCGCCCCGGACGGCTGCTCGCGGTCGTGCTCGCGGCCCAGTTCATGGCACTGCTCGACGTCTTCATCGTGAACGTCGCGGTGCCCACGATCGGTTCCGAACTCCACGCGTCGGGTGCGGGCCTGCAGCTGGTGGTCGCCGGATACACCATCGCGTACGCCGTGCTGCTGATCACCGGAGCGCGGCTGGGCGACCGGCTCGGCCACCGCCGTGTCCATCTGGCCGGGCTCGCCCTGTTCACGGCCGCGTCGCTGGCCTGCGGACTGGCGCAGGGCACCGGCGAGTTGATCGCCTTCCGGCTGATTCAGGGTGCCGGGTCGGCCGTGATGATCCCGCAGGTACTCAGCCTCATCCAGCGCAACTTCACCGGCGAGGCGCGGGCCCGGGCGCTCGGCGCGTACGCGGCCGTCCTCGCGACCGGTGCCGCGGCCGGGCAGGTGCTGGGCGGCGTCCTGGTCAGCGCGGACCTGTTCGGCACCGGCTGGCGGCCGGTGTTCCTGGTCAACGTGCCCGTGGGCGTCGTACTCCTGGCCGTCGGCCGGCGCGTACTGCCGCGGGACGACGCACGGGCCCTGGAGCGCTCGCGCGGCCTCGACCTGCCGGGGCTCGTCCTGCTCGCCGCCGCCGTCTCGATGTTCACCGTGCCGCTCGTGCTGGGGCAGGAAGAGGACTGGCCATTGTGGTCCTGGCTGTCGCTGGGCGCGGCCGTGGTGTGCTTCGGGCTGTTCTGTCTGTACGAGTTCCGCCTCGCCCGGCGCGGCGGGGCGCCGCTGATCGCGCCGAGGGTGCTGCGCCACCCCGGCGTCGGCCTCGCGGTCTTCCGGCTGCTGGCTGTCATGGCTGTGAACGCCGGCTTCCTTTTCACGCTCACGCTGCACATACAGGGCGGTCTCGGCTACAGCGCCCTGCGCGCGGGGCTCACCTTCGCGCCGACCGCGGTGGTATTCGGCGTGGTCGGTCTGACCTGGCGCAACTGGCCCGCGTCCTGGCAACGCGGCCTGATTCCGGGCGGCTTCGCGCTCGCGGCGATCTCCGTGGCCGGTGCCGGACGTGTGCTGCGGGACGGGGGCGACGGCGGGCCGTGGCTGTACGTGGCGTTCGCGGGGGTGGGCGTGGGTCTCGCGCTCGGTTTCAGTCCCACCCTCACCAAGGCCCTGGCCACCGTCCGGGCCGAGGACGCGGCGGACGCCAGCGGGCTGCTCGCGACGGTCACCCAGCTCGGTCAGCTGATCGGTGTCGCCGCCTTCGGCACACTCTTCTTGAACCGGCTTGAGTCACTTGGGGGCCCCGGGGCGTATACCTCTGCGGAGGCGCTCCTCGCGTGCATGTATGCGCTGGCCGGGACGGCCACGCTGGGGGCCGTGTCCGGACTGGTACGAAGGCGTCGCTGACCGTATTGCTCCGGCCGTGGCAGAATCAAACGGCCGGAAGGGGGCGCGGCCCGACGGGAGGGAGAAGCGATGCCTGCGAGCATCCTCGAGGAGGTCGACGATCTCCTCGAAGCGGCACAGACACGCAGAAAAGTAACTCTCCTTGACTGCCCTTCCTGCGGATCGGTCCATGTCGCCCAGGTTCTCGGCGACAACGGCGGGATCTCCTACGTGTGCACGGCCTGCGGCCACAGCTGGAGCTGATCGATGGGTGCGCACAGGCGAAAGTGCGATTGGTGCGGCAGTGGTACGCCAATCGTCCGCGACATGGAACCGGTCAACCACGACTACCAGTACTGGTGCGAGGAGTGCGCGCGGGCGCTGATCATAAAGGGCGACCCGATCGAGACGTACCGCGAACTGGAGGGCGAGCCGATCTACGGCCGGCTCCTCGACGAGCACTGCACGCTCAAGCGGTTCTATTCGTTCGCGACAGCCTGAGCCCGGCGAGGGCCAGGAAAGCAAAACCGGCTCCTACGTAGAGGCCCGACAAGGTCAACTCGGTGCCGGTCTGGTGCAGTTCGAGCCGGCCCGGGCCGTGTGGCACCCACCACAGTGCGTACGAGCAGAAGGCCGGCGCGGTGCAGAGGGCGGCGGTCCGGTTGGCCGTCGCGAGGAGCAGCACCATCGGTACGCACCACACCCAGTGGTGCGACCACGACACCGGGCTGACCAACAGAGCCGTCACCGCACAGGCGATCACCGCCCAGGCCCGTGCTCCGCGCAGTTCCGCGGCCACGGCTAGAGCGAGGCCCGCCGCGCCCGCCACAGCCGCTGTGACGGCCCACCAGGCGCCGGGCTCCGTGGTGTGCAGCAGCCGGGCCAGGACGCCGCGCAGCGACTGGTTGGCGGTGTCCTCGACGAGCCCCACGCGACCCGCCTCGAAGACCATGCGGGTCCAGAAGCGCCATGAGTCGTACGGCAGGACGGCCGCCGCCAGCAGCGTCGCCCCGGCGAACGCGACGGCCGCCCCGCGCGCGTGCCGCAACCACGGCCCTGCGGAGCCCCGTCTCATGTACTCCACGGCGCCGGTGAGCAGGAGGAACACCGCGAAGAGCGCCGGCGTCAGTTTGATCGCCGCCGCGATGCCGATGCCCACTCCGGCCCAGCGGTGTCCGGGCCGCTGTGACAGGTCCCACAGCACCAGCACGGCGAGCAGCAGATTGATCTGCCCGTACCGCAGCGTCGTCCACACCGGCTCGCACCACACGGCGGCCGCCGAGACCCACCAGACGCGTTCCACGCGCGCGTGCCCGACGAGCCGCAGCGAGAGGGCCACGAACACCACAAGAAGAGCCAGGTTTCCGGCCGTTGCCAGGGTGCGCATGCTCGCCGTGTCCAGCAGCGTCAGCGGTGTGAACAGCAGCGCCGCGAACGGCGGGTAGGTGGTGGGCAGATGGGCCTCGGTCGTGCGCAGTGCGTAGAGGTCACCACCCGCACGGACCGTCTCGCCCTCCGCCCGGTACACCATCAGGTCGATCATCGACACGTGCGCGGCCCGCTGCGCGCACCAGAAGGCCGCGAACGACAGCAGGCACGCCCCCAGGGCCACGGGCACCCGGCGGCGGACACGGGGCGCGGCGATCACGGTCACGAAGGCCGACACTATCCCGCATATCCGTATTGTCCGCACAGCACGGAAACGATTTGGTGGTGCACCCTGAGGAGCGTGTAATGTTGGCGTCGCCGCCGGGGAAACCCGGGCGACACGGTCAGGATGCGGCTTCGCCGCTTGGCCACAAGGGGCTATAGCTCAGTTGGTAGAGCGCCTGCATGGCATGCAGGAGGTCAGGAGTTCAATTCTCCTTAGCTCCACAGAAGTTGAAAGCGGGCCACCCGATCAGGGTGGCCCGCTTCTTCGTGTTCAGCGGCCGGAGCCGAGCGCCCGGCGGCCGCGCTTCTCGGAGAGCACGGGCAGGTTGTTGCGCGCCGGGGCGGAGGACCTGGTGTCCTCCTCGAGGCGCAGTGCCAGCGCCGGGCAGCGGCGTACGGCGCGCAGGGCCTTCGCCTCCGCGTACCGGGGCACCGATGCCTGCGCGACGGTGGGAAAGCCGTCGGCGCCCAGTTCGAAGACCTCGGGAAGGATGTCCGCGCACAGGCCGTGCCCGCGGCACAGCGTCCAGTCGACGTAGATCTTCTGGCGGGGGGGACCCGCCTCAAGCTCGTTCTGACCGCCCGGGACGCCTGTCGGGGTCTGGCCGCCCTCGAAGAGCGGCAGAACGCCCTCCACGGGCCTTCCGCAGCCGTTGCCGAGGACATGCGCGGCGAGGTCGTCGGTGAAGGCCTTGAGCGTCGACTCGATGAACATCGCGGAGCCGTCCGGGTGCGAGCACGCGCCGCGCCGCTTCACGGCCTTGGCGACCTGTTTCACGGCCTCCAGTGCGGCCGGGCCGCCGCCGTTGAGGATGTCCTCCAGGCCGCGCGCCGCGGCGGGCAGACCGAGGTAACAGGGACCGCACTGTCCCGCGCTCTCCTCGGCCAGCCACTGTGCCACTCGCAGTGACTCACCGAGCGGGCAGGTCTGCTGGGTGATCGGGAGGATCGCGCCGGCGCCGAGGGCGCCGCCCACCGCGTCCAGGTTGTTGCGCGAGACGATCGCCTCGTTGACCGTCGCCGCGTCCAGCCACTTGCCGTGATATCCGCCGGTCAGCACGCCCTGCGGCATGGGCGGGGCGCCCGCCAGCTGGAGCACGTACCGCAGCGGTACACCGGTCGGGACCTCGATCACCATGGGGCGGGCGACCGCGCCGGAGACGGTCAGCATCACGGTGCCGGGCTCGTCGTACAGGCCGGTGTTGCGGTAGCGGTCGGGGCCGATGCGGGCGGCGATGGCCAGCTGGGCGAACGTCTCGGCGTTGGACAGCAGCGTAGGTGCGCCGCCGACACCGGTCTGCGACGCGCTGATCTTGCGGCCGGGCGGGATGGCCGGGCCGCCGTCGATGGAACGGATCAGCGAGGCCGCCGCTCCGGTCACCATGCGCACCGGATTGCGCTGCACGCGCGCGCGGAGAGGTGATCCGCGCCGGTTGCTCAGGCCGCGCTCGGCCAGCGCGGCCTCCATGGACCGCTGGGTGGACTCACGGGTCACGCCGATCACGAGGGTGCGGGCGCCCATGGCCTCGGCGGCCAGCAGTGCGCCGTCCAGGATGAGGTGCGGGGCACGGTTGATGAGCACCGTGTCCTTGCGGCAGGCGGGTTCGTCCTCGCTTCCGTTGACGACCACCACGGGGCGGATGCCCTTCTTGATGGCCGATTCCGCCACGGAACGCAGTTTCTTGGCGAAGGGGAAGCCCGCGCCGCCGCGGCCCTTCAGGGAGATCGCTTCGGCGAGGCCCGCGAGTTGCTCGCCGCCCATGGGTTCGAGCGGCCCGTGCACCTTGAGGTGCATCGGGAGATCGAGTCGTTCAACCAGGTCGAAACCCGACGTGAGCTGCGGAAGTCCGACGACGCGGACTTCCGGGACGTCGGGCAGGGCCTCGTTCACTTAAAGCCTCCGGAAGGGGCATTCCATGATTCACCGGAGCCGGGTGCGTCGAAGGCGCCCGGCAGTACGTCAGTCGTGGGACCGCTGTCGTACGTGTCGTTGGGGTTGTACGTGCCGTAGGCATCGTTCGACTCACCGGTGTCGTACACGTCACTCGTGCCGTACGCGTTGGCGGCTGAATTGTCATAGACGGGGATGTTGTATCCCGTGTCGTTGAGCGGGTCGTAGGCAGAGGGGGGCGCGGCGCCGACGGGCGGCGGCGAGGGAATCGGCCAACTGCCCGAGGTGCTTCCGTTGTCGACGCGCTGGAACGTCTCCGTGGGCTGCATGTCCATGGGCATCTGGAAGCGCTCGGTCTGGTCGGGGCCCAGGGCGTCTCCGCCGGGCGAGCCGCCCGAGACCGCGCGGTAGGCGGCCGCGAAGCCGTTGTTTCCGGTGGCCGCAGCCGGGTCGTACGGGGCCTCGTAGGGCGAAGCGGGGGACGCCATGCGCTGCTGGGGCACGTACGTGTCCTCGAGGGACTGCCGCGGGCGCGGGGCGAAGCCCGGCTGCGAGGCGCCCGAGGCGGCGGCACGGGATGCCTCGAGATCCTCGCGGGCGAGGCGGGAGCCGGTGCGGTTGTCCTCGCCGATGATCGCGAGGATCCGCTCGGCGATCGCGCGCTTGAGGGGGCCGGAGGACGAGCGCAGCGCCAGGGCGACCGCCACGAAGACCAGGCAGAGGCTGTACATCACGGTGACGTAGGTCGCGGCGGGGCGTCCCGCGTACAGGCCGTGCACCAGGGCCGAGCACCAGGCCGGGTACGCGAGCATGTGCACGGCGCGCCAGCGTGCGGCGACCGGCGCGGGGGACGCGAATGCGCTGCGCAGTGCGCCGGTGATGGCCGTGAAGATCATGAGCAGGCCGGCCAGGGAGCCGAAGCCGATGAGTCCGTTGGTACCCGTGACGCCGAGTCCGAAGGGGACCACGGCGGCGACCACTGTGGTGTGGTCCAGTACCAGCTTGACCGAGACGTGGAGCAGGAGGAAGGCGACCGAGGACACGGCGGTCGTTCTGTGCACGGCCTGCGCGACGAGTCGCTGGCGCGTGTTGAGGAACAGCCGGTCGGTGGCGACGATTCCCCACACCACGGAGCAGGTGAGGGCGACCAGCGACAGTACGCCGGCGCCGAAGTTGAGGAAGTCGCGCAGGCCGTCACCTCCGACCAGCACGACCACGGGTATGAGCAACAGCGCGGCAGCCGTCAGGGCCCCGTAAGCCGATCGGCCCGGCTGGGGAAGCGAGCTGTTCTTACGACGAGGGGTCATGGGGTTACTCCCAAACAGTTCGGGGAAGCGGTCCCGAAGCCGCACTCTAAGTCGAGCCATACCTATGAGTGCGACGTTTGAGTTATTGCGTTGTTATCTAAGGGCCGTGGGGCCCTTGTGTTGTCCCTTAGAGTCCGTTACGCGAAGTAATATTTGAACGTTGTTCAGATTTTTGTGACGATCCGGTGGAGTGGCACGCAGTGCCTAGGGGGCGTCGGAAGCTCGTCGCGGCCCGCGTGGGGGCTGCGGTACCCTGACGCCATGCGTGCCGTACGCCTTCTGCTTAGCGAGCCGCGCTGACCAGTCCCGGCCACTGACGAATCGTGGTCGGCATCGGCGCGGCGTCCCCTCCTGTGCGAGGGGTTTTTTCATTTCCTAAGCCGCTGGCAGAGACGATCGATGGAGCTTTGAGGATCATGAGCGAGACGAATACCGCTGCCGCCTCCGAGGTGGAAGCGCCGCACCGCTACACGGCCGCGCTGGCCGCTGAGATCGAGGCACGCTGGCAGGACTTCTGGGATGCCGAGGGCACGTACGACGCTCCGAACCCGAGCGGTGACCTGGCGGGCGACCCGGAACTGGTCGCCAAGCCCAAGAAGTTCATCATGGACATGTTCCCGTACCCCTCCGGTTCGGGCCTGCACGTCGGCCACCCCCTGGGATACATCGCCACCGATGTATCCGCCCGGTATCAGCGCATGACGGGCCACAACGTCCTGCACACCCTGGGCTTCGACGCTTTCGGCCTGCCGGCCGAGCAGCACGCCGTGTCGACGGGCGAGCACCCTCGGATCACCACCGAGGCGGCCATCAACAACATGAAGTCCCAGCTGCGCGCCCTGGGTCTGGGGCACGACAAGCGCCGGTCGTTCGCCACGATCGACCCGGACTACTACAGGTGGACCCAGTGGATCTTCCTGCAGATCTTCAACTCCTGGTACGACGGTGAGGCGAACAAGGCCCGTCCGATCGCCCAGCTGGTCGCCCAGTTCGAGAGCGGCGAGCGCGCCGTACCGGCGACCGACGGCTCCACGCGCGCGTGGGACGAGCTGAGCCCGGCCGAGCGTGCCGACGTCCTGAGTGAGTACCGCCTGGCGTACGCCTCCGACGCGCCCGTCAACTGGAGTCCCGGGCTGGGCACCGTACTGGCCAACGAGGAAGTCACCGCCGACGGCCGTTCCGAGCGCGGCAACTTCCCCGTCTTCAAGGCCAAGCTGCGCCAGTGGAACATGCGCATCACGTCCTACGCCGACCGCCTGCTGGACGACCTGGACGCACTGGACTGGCCCGAGGCCATCAAGCTGCAGCAGCGCAACTGGATCGGCCGCTCCGAGGGCGCCCGCGTCGACTTCCCGATCGACGGCGAAGCGATCACGGTCTTCACCACCCGCCAGGACACCCTGTTCGGCGCCACCTACATGGTGCTGGCGCCCGAGCACCAGCTGGTCGAGAAGTTCACGCCGGCGACCTGGCCCGAGGGCACCCACGAGGTGTGGACCGGCGGCCACGCCACGCCCGCCGAGGCCGTCGCCGCCTACCGGGCGCAGGCCGCCTCGAAGTCCGACGTCGAGCGCCAGGCCGAGGCCAAGGACAAGACCGGCGTCTTCATCGGCGCGTACGCGACCAACCCGGTCAACGGCGAGCAGATCCCGGTCTTCATCGCCGACTACGTCCTGATGGGCTACGGCACCGGCGCGATCATGGCCGTCCCGGCAGGTGACCAGCGCGACTTCGAGTTCGCGCGCGCCTTCGAGCTGCCGATCCGCTGCGTGGTCGAGCCGACCGACGGCCGTGGCACCGAGACGTCGACGTGGGACAACGCCTTCGGGTCGTACGACGCGAAGATCATCAACTCGTCGAACGACGAGATCAGCCTGGACGGCCTGGACGTCACCGAGGCCAAGGCCCGCATCACCGAGTGGCTGGAGCGCAAGGGCGTCGGCGCGGGCACCGTCAACTTCCGGCTGCGCGACTGGCTGTTCAGCCGGCAGCGCTACTGGGGCGAGCCCTTCCCGATCGTCTACGACGAGGACGGCATCGCCCACCCGCTGCCCGAGTCGATGCTGCCCCTGGAGCTGCCGGAGGTCGAGGACTACTCGCCGCGCACCTTCGACCCCAACGACGCGAACACGTCCCCGGAGACCCCGCTGTCCCGCAACCAGGACTGGGTCAATGTCACCCTGGACCTGGGCGACGGCCGCGGCCCGCAGCAGTACCGCCGCGAGACCAACACCATGCCCAACTGGGCCGGATCCTGCTGGTACGAGCTGCGCTACCTGGACCCGCACAACGACCAGAAGCTGGTCGACCCGGCCATCGAGCAGTACTGGATGGGCCCGCGCGAAGGACAGCCGACCGGCGGCGTCGACCTGTACGTCGGCGGCGCCGAACACGCCGTGCTGCACCTGCTGTACGCGCGCTTCTGGTCGAAGGTGCTGTTCGACCTGGGCCACATCTCCTCGGCCGAGCCGTTCCACAAGCTGTTCAACCAGGGCATGATCCAGGCCTACGTGTACCGCGACAGCCGTGGCATCGCGGTGCCCGCCGCCGAGGTGGAGGAGCGCGACGGCGCGTACTACTACCAGGGCGAGAAGGTCTCCCGGCTGCTGGGCAAGATGGGCAAGTCCCTGAAGAACGCGGTCACTCCGGACGAGATCTGCGCCGAGTACGGGGCGGACACACTGCGCCTGTACGAGATGGCGATGGGCCCCCTGGACGTGTCGCGGCCGTGGGACACGCGCGCGGTGGTGGGCCAGTACCGGCTGCTGCAGCGGCTGTGGCGCAATGTCGTGGACGAGGAGTCCGGCGAGGTCACGGTCGTCGACTCCGAGGCCGACGAGGACACGCTGCGTGTCCTGCACAAGACCATCGACGGCGTACGCCAGGACCTGGAGGGCATGCGCTTCAACACCGCTATCGCCAAGGTCACCGAGCTGAACAACCACCTGACCAAGGTGGGCCGCCCGGTCCCGCGCACGGTCGCCGAGCCCCTGGTGCTGCTGGTCGCTCCGCTGGCCCCGCACATCGCCGAGGAGCTGTGGCGCAAGCTGGGCCACACCGACTCGGTCGTCCACCAGGACTTCCCGGTCGCCGACCCGGCGTACGTCGTGGACGAGGCCGTGACCTGCGTCGTGCAGATCAAGGGCAAGGTCAAGGCGCGCCTGGAGGTCTCTCCGTCGATCTCCGACGAGGAGCTGGAGAAGGTGGCGCTGGCCGACGAGAAGGTCGTCGCCGCGCTGGGTGGTGCGGGGATCCGCAAGGTGATCGTGCGAGCGCCGAAGCTGGTGAACATCGTTCCGGCGTAGCCCGGAAGCCGGCGAGTGGCGGACCCTCGTCGGCCTGCGGCCACCGCTCCCTTCGCACGATGTCGGGTGCGGCCGTCGGGGTAGTCCCCTACGGGCAGGTTCGGGGTTCTTCTGGAACTCCGGACCTGCCCGTAGCGTTTACCGTTGAAGAGTGCCGCGGCAACTGCCCGCGACCGGCCGGAGGAGGAGCGTGGTGGAAGCCGTGATCACAGTGATCGCCCTGCTCTTCCTACTGTTCGTGGTGCTGGGCGTGTACGCCACGGTGAAGGTGGTCGGTGCCGCCAAGCGCGGCGTGGACCGCACCATCTCTCAGGCCCGCCGCACCGTCGAGGACACCACGCTGCGCGCCAAGACCCTCGCCCAGCCGGGCCCGCTGGGCGAGCTGGCCCAGCTCCGCCTGAAGCTGCGCACCTCGATGCGGGCCACACAGGACGCGCTGCACGCGGGCGTGGCGGAGGACGAGTCCCTGAAGGAGTCCCTCGGCCTCTTCGAGCGGCTCAGCGCGCACGGGCACGAGTTGGACGCCGATCTCAAGCGCTTGGAGACCGAGCCCGACCGCCGCACGCTCATCTCGTTGCTGCCCGGGCTGCGCGAGCGCACCGAGCGCATCACACACTCGGCGGATTCGCTGCGCTGGGCCGCGCGTGACCGGGCCCACCGGTTCGCGGACGACGACCTGGACTCGCTGAGCGCCCAGATAGACGTCGAGGCCGGCGCACTGCGGCACTGGACAACGGAGCCCGGGCCTGCCGCTTCCTGGCCCGAGGCACCGGCGCCGGACCCGGCCGCCTCCGACGGGCAGACCTGGCCCGACAGCCCGGAATCCCGTACGGCCGAGGAGCCGACGCGTCCCGCCATCACCCCGCCGGGACAGCGCCCCGTCTACCCCTGGCAGAAGAAGCCCCGCCCCGAGAGCACGACTTGATCCGGCCACTCCAGCCGCAGGTGGGAGGGGCCGGGCTGCCGTCCCTGCGCCCCGGCAGGTAACCTCCAGCTCATGTCCCGCCATGTCGCGATCGTCACCGATTCAACGGCCTACCTGCCGCCGCTGACGATGGAGCGCCACGGCATCACAGCCGTTCCCCTGACCGTGGTCCTCGGCGACCGGGCCTTCGAAGAGGGCACCGAGATCTCGGCCCGCTCCCTGGCCCAGGCGCTGCAGAAGCGGCGCTCCGTCACCACGTCACGGCCCAGCCCCGAGATGTTCGCCGAGACCTACCGCAGGGTCGCCGAAGCGGGCGCCACCGGCATCGTCTCCCTCCATCTGTCGTCCGAGTTCTCGGGCACCTACGACGCCGCGGTCCTCGCCGCGCGGGAGGCTTCGGTGCCCGTGCGCGTGGTGGACACCGGGATGGTCGGGATGGCTCTCGGCTTCTGCGCGCTGGCCGCGGCGGAGTCCGCGGAGGCGGGGGGCACGATCGACGAGGCGGTGACAGCCGCGGAGAAACGGGCTGCGGGCACCTCCACGTACTTCTACGTCGACACCCTCGACTACTTGCGCCGTGGCGGCCGGATCGGCGCCGCGCAGGCGCTGCTGGGTTCCGCGCTCGCGGTGAAGCCGCTGCTGCAGCTGGACGGCGGCCGCATCGAACTCCTGGAAAAGGTACGGACGGCGTCCAAGGCGATCGCCCGCCTGGAGGAGATCGTCGCCGACCGTGCGGGCGGCGCCCAGGTCGACATCGCCGTCCACCACCTCGCCGCCCCCGACCGGGCCTCGGCTCTCGCGGACCGGTTGCGGGCGCGGGTGCCCGGCCTTGCGGATCTGCATGTCAGCGAGGTCGGTGCGGTGATCGGTGCGCACACGGGGCCTGGGCTGCTGGGGGCCGTTGTCTCACCCAGGTGAGGCCAGAGGCGCCTGTGGGGTGCCGTGGCGTGTGTGGCGCGTGTGGGTGAAGCGGTTATCCACAACTGGGCTGTAGTCCCCGGGAATTGAGCAAGATCATCGCGAAGATGCCGAGGTGTCGGATCCTCGCCGCATGGCACTTCGATCACGCTCACGCACAGCCACTCCGACCAGCGGCCCGGGCCGCGGGCCCGTCTCCGACGGCCGCACCCGTCATCGCCGCAACCATCCCCGAAGCCGGGCCCGACGCCGCGAGGCCTCGGCCGAGGCACTCCGCCTGCGCGCGGAGGCGCTCTTCGCCGAAAGGGCCGGGGAACGGCGGGAGCTGGGGAACGGGAACGAGCCGCCGAGGGCGGACTGGGATGTGGGGGACCGGGATTTAGGGGACAGCCCGAGGGCGAGAACTGCCGTGGGGACGGGCGTTGCTGACGTCTGGGGGCTTGAGGGGCGCGGTCGGGCCGGGGGCGGGGATGGTTTCCGGGAAAGCGTCACCGTCGACCGTGATGCTCTCCGGAGGAGCGAGGCGGGGGATCGTGGTCCGACCTGGGGGAGCGGGTCGGGGGATCGTGGTCCGGCCCGGGGGAGTGGGGCGGGGGATCGTGCCCGAGTGGGCAGGGCGGTCTGGCGGGACGATTCAGGTGAGGGTGCGGCTGTCGACGTCGGCGTGCGGGGCGATCTTGCTGCGGCTGCGGCTGCGGCTGCGGGTGCGGGCGCTGACGCTGGCGCTGGCGCGAGTGCGTGGCGGGATCGGGTCGGGCCGGCCGTGCGGGAGCGGATGCCGCTGTGGTTGCAGTCGAGGTGTGGTCTTGAACGCAGGAGCGTGGCCGCTCTTGCCGTGCTGCTCGTCGTCGCCGCGGTCTTCGCCGTGCAGCACTTCTGGGCGGGCCGGACCCAGTCGGTGCGGGCTCCCGAGGTGGTACGTGCGGCGGCTCCATTCGGCGAACCGGCCGGACAGGCGAAGCAGCAGGAGTCGGCGCCGGACGCATCGGCGGGGTCACCCGGCCCGTTCGGCGCGGCCGGGACCGCGATCGTGGTGGATGTCAGCGGCAAGGTGCGCAGCCCGGGACTGCAACGCCTGCCTGCCGGCTCTCGCGTAGAGGACGCGCTGCGAGCCGCGGGCGGAGTGCGTCCAGGGACGAACGCCGAGGGACTCAACCGCGCCCGCCTCCTCATGGACGGAGAACAGATCGTGGTCGGTGCGCCCGTGCTCGCGGGGGGATCCGGCGCGGGCGCGGCCGGCACCGGCGGGGCCGTCGGCGGTGCGGCACCCGCCGCTCCCGTTTCACTCAACACCGCCACCGTGGAGCAACTCGACGGCCTCCCGGGCGTCGGCCCCGTCCTGGCCCAGCACATCCTCGACTACCGCACCCAGAACGGCGGTTTCCGCTCGGTCGACGAGCTTCGCGAGGTCAATGGAATCGGGGACCGCCGGTTCGCCGATCTGCGGAATCTGGTGCGGCCATGAGTGGACGGAGGGGGGTTGTGGACTTTGCCGGTGCCGGTGCCGGTGCAGGGCCCGGAGTTGGTCCTGATGCTGGTGGGCTCGGCCTCGGCGCCGCGAACCGGCGGGCTGTGCATGCTGCCTCGGGCAAGCGGCTGGGAGCCTCGAATCCCCGGGAGGAAGGGCCGGCGGATTTACGGCTCGTACCGCCCGCGCTGGCGGCCTGGGCCACGGCGGCGGTGACGTTGGGTGCCCCGGCCGGGTGGGTCGCGGGCGTCACGGTTGTCTGCCTCGTCGTGGGCGGGGCGCTGCTGATGGCGGGGCGAAGGGATGCGCACACCGAGGAGAGGCCTCGGTTCGGCGGACGGCGGGAGGGGCTTCCCCTCGCCGGCGGGTACGTGGGAGAACGGTCGCGTACGTGGCCCCGGGCGTCCGTCGCCGCCGTGCTGCTCTGTGTCGCCGCGGCCGCCGCTTCCGCGGGGTTGCACGGGGCGGATCTGCGCAGGGGGCCCGTTCCCGCCCTGGCGCGGCAGTACGCGCAAGTGACCGCCGAGGTCGAGATCACCTCCGATCCACGGCTCACCCGGCCCCGGATCAAGGGAGACCACGCGGCTCCGACGGCCGTGCTCGTCGACGCGGAGGTTCGGCGGGTGACGCGGGCGCCCGGGAATGCCGTGGTGACGCGTACGCCGGTGCTGATGATCGTCGACGCCGGTTCGGCAAGGGGCTCGCCTCAGTCGTCCGGTGAGCGTTCACCCTGGCTGTCGCTGCTGCCGTCCACACGGTTGCGGGTGACCGCACGGCTCGCGCCCGCCCTGTCGGGTGGGGACGAGATCGCGGCGGTGTTGCGGGTGCGGGGGAGTGCGCCGCCGGAGGTGGTGGGGGAGCCGTCGGGGCCGCAGCGGTTCGCGGGCGGGCTGCGCGAAGGCCTGCGGGAGGCGACCGACGGGCTGGAAGCGGACGCGCGGGCGCTGCTTCCGGGGCTGGTCGTCGGGGACACCTCACGGGTCACACCGGAGCTGGACGAGGCGTTCAAGGCGACGGATCTCACGCATCTTCTGGCGGTCAGCGGCGGCAACTTCACGATCTTGCTCGCCCTGTTCATCGGACCACCGGGTCTTGCCCAGCGTGCCGAGCGGCGCGGTCTCGCACCGCGGCTCGGGGTACCGCTACGTGCCGCGGCACTGTTCGGCGGCGCGCTCACGCTCGGGTTTGTGATCGTGTGCCGACCGGACCCGAGCGTGTTGCGGGCCGCGGCCTGTGGATCGATCGCGCTGCTCGCCATCGCGACCGGCCGCCGCAGATCGCTGATCCCCGCGCTGGCCACGGCCGTCCTGCTGCTGGTGCTGTACGACCCCTGGCTGGCCCGGAGTTACGGCTTCGTGCTCTCCGTCCTGGCGACCGGCGCGCTGCTCACCCTGGCCCCCCGGTGGAGCGCCGCGCTCCAGCGGCGTCGGGTACCGCCGCGCCTGGCCGAGGCGCTCGCTGCCGCCGGAGCCGCGCAAGCCGTGTGCGCACCGGTCGTCGCGGTCCTCTCGGCCCGGGTGAGTCTGGTGGCGGTGCCGTGCAATCTGCTCGCGGAGTTCGCGGTCGCGCCGGCCACGGTGCTGGGTTTCGCGACGCTGGCGACGGCCTCGGTGGCGCTGCCTGTTGCCAAGGCCCTGGCGTGGTGCGCGAGTTGGCCCGTCCAGTGGATCGCGGACATCGCCCTTGCCGGGGCGGCGCTGCCCGGCAGTGGGGTGGACTGGCCGGGCAGTTGGACGGGGGCGCTGCTGCTCGCGCTTGTGGCCGTGGCCGTCGTGTTCGTCGGCCGGCGGCTCCTGAGGTATCCGTGGCTGACCGGTGCCTGCCTGGTGCTGTTCCTGCTGGTCGTGGTGCAACCGCCGCCATTCACCAGGGTGATCACGGGGTGGCCACCGCCCGGCTGGCGGATGGCGATGTGCGACGTGGGACAGGGCGACGCGACGGTACTCGCGGCGGGCGACGGCACCGCCGTTGTGGTGGACGCCGGGCCCGATCCGGTGCTGGTCGACCGCTGTCTGGGCGCGCTCGGCATCACCCGGATTCCTCTCGTCGTGCTCACGCATTTTCATGCCGATCATGTGGCGGGGCTGCCGGGCGTGCTGCGTGGGCGTTCGGTGGGCGCGATCGAGACGACAGGTCTCGAAGAGCCGCCGGACCAGGCCGAGTTCGTGAGAAGGGAGGCGGCCGCACGGAACATTCCGATGACGCGGGCGGTGGCCGGGGAGTGGCGGCGCACGGGTGGTCTCGACTGGCAGGTGCTGTGGCCGCCGCCGAGCCCGGCCCCCACGCCGGACGGCCCGAACGACGCCAGTGTCACCCTGCTCGTACGGTCGGCGGGGCTGAGGATGCTGCTGCTCGGCGATCTCGAACCACCGGCCCAGCAGGCGCTGTTGAGATCGCCCGCAGCTGCCGGGCTGGGAGCCGTGGACGTCCTCAAGGTCGCCCATCATGGCTCGGCCTACCAGGATCCGGACCTCATACGCAGGGTGGCCCCGCGGCTCGCGCTCATCTCGTGCGGCAGGGACAACCCGTACGGGCATCCCGCGCCCAGCACGGTCGCGGCGCTGCAAGCAGGGGGCGCCGTGGTGCTGCGTACCGACGAGGACGGGGCGCTGGCGGTCGTAGGTGAGGGCGGAGGGCTGAGCGTGGCGAGACACTGAGGTCATGAATTCCGCACAGGCCGACGCCTACCTCCGCAGGATCGGGGCTCAGTACCCCGCGTGGCCCACGTCCGATGCGCTGCGCGAGCTCCACCGCCGTCATCTGGAGGCGGTGCCGTTCGAGAACCTGTCGATTCACCTCGGTGAGGAGATCGTGCTGGAGGAGAAGAGGCTGCTGGACAAGCTGGTGGGCGCGCGCAGAGGGGGGTTCTGTTACGAACTGAACGGGGCGTTCGGAGCGTTGCTGGGGGCGTTGGGCTTCGACGTGACGCTGCTGGCGGGAAGGGTGTACGGCGACGAGGGGGTGCTCGGGATTCCGTACGACCATCTCGCGCTGCGGGTGCGGACGGTGGACGGGGGTGACTGGCTGACCGACGTCGGGTTCGGCGCGCACAGCCTTTACCCGGTGGCCTTCGGGGAGCGGGGGGAGCAGGAGGATCCCGGGGGCACGTTCCGGGTCGTCGAGGCGGGGCCGGACGCGGCGGGGGTGCGGGGTGCGGGAGGCTCGCGCGAACGGGAGGATCTTGATGTCATCCGGAACGGCAAGGCGCAGTACCGCCTGGAGGTACGGCCGCGGGTGCTCGGGGACTTCGTGACCGGGGCGTGGTGGCACAGCACCTCACCTGCGTCGCATTTCTCGCGGTCGTTGGTCTGTTCGCGGGTCACCGCGGACGGCGGCAGGATCACGCTCAGCGGTCGGAACTTCACGGTGACTGCCGCCGACGGGGCGAAGGAGGTGTCGGAACTGGCCACGGACGAGGAGGTGCTGGCGACCTATCGCGACCAATTCGGGATCGAGTTGGGGCGGGTGCCGGAGGTACGGGAGGTGAGGGCGGCGCGTTAGCTGCGCTGGCTGCGCTGAGTGAGGCGGTGGCGGGTGCCCCTGGTGTCGGCCCTGTCGGGCGTATCGGAAAATGTCTGCGTGAGTGATGTGAGACATGTGCTGGTACTGCCCGACCGTGATGCCGCGGAAGAGGCCGCGGAGGCACTCGGTGACAGGTTCAGGCTGGATGAGGAACCGCAGCTCGTGCGGGACGCGCTGGCCGGTGAGGACGATGCCGAGGACGCGCAGTGGCTGGTGGTGCTGCGGGATGCCGAGGAGCGGCTCGACCCCAAGGAGCTGGACGAGTTCGTGGGGGAGTGGGACGGGTGGCGCGAGGAGCCGTAGGGCTCCGTGGGGGTGCGGGAGTGGTGCGGGTGGTTCGTGAACCGCGGGTTGTCCACGGTCGGCCGTGGATAGGTGGGACACCTGGCTCCCCGACCCGGTATGCCCCCGGTCCGGGTTCCGGGGCCATGGAACCCCGACCACGCCCTCTCGTCGCCGATGGACCCGTGGAGCTCGCCGCGTGACGTTCCCGTGCGGACGGCTCGGGGTTCGACCGCTCGGGGCGTGTTGTCAGTGGCGCGTGGGATGCTTGTCGGGATGGCCAGGAAGACTGCTAATGACGACCCTCTCGCCCCTGTCACGCTTGCCGTGGGCCAGGAGGATCTCCTGCTCGACCGTGCCGTGCAGGAGGTGGTGGCCGCCGCCAGGGCCGCCGACGCCGACACGGACGTACGCGATCTGACCCCGGACCAGTTGCATCCCGGCACGCTTGCCGAGTTGACGAGTCCGTCGCTCTTCTCCGAGCGGAAGGTCGTGGTCGTACGCAATGCGCAGGATCTGCCGGCCGACACGGTCAAGGACGTGAAGGCGTACCTGGGGGCGCCCGCCGAGGAGATCACCCTGGTGCTGCTGCACGCGGGTGGTGCCAAGGGCAAGGGGCTGCTCGATGCCGCGCGCAAGGCGGGGGCGCGGGAGGTGGCGTGCCCCAAGATGACGAAGCCGGCGGATCGGCTGGCGTTCGTGCGGAGTGAGTTCCGGGCGTTGGGGCGGGCTGCCACGCCTGAGGCCTGTCAGGCGCTCGTGGACTCCATCGGGAGTGATCTGCGGGAGCTGGCTTCCGCTGTTTCTCAGTTGACCGCGGACGTCGAGGGGACGATTGACGAGGCTGTCGTCGGGCGGTACTACACCGGGCGGGCCGAGGTGCAGAGTTTCACCGTGGCCGATCGGGCTGTGGAGGGGCGGGCCGCGGAGGCACTGGAAGCGTTGCGGTGGTCGCTGTCGACCGGGGTTGCGCCGGTGCTGATCACCAGCGCGTTGGCGCAGGGGGTGCGGGCGATCGGGAAGGTGTCCTCGGCGAGGAACGGGCGGTCGGCCGACCTTGCGCGTGAGCTGGGGATGCCGCCGTGGAAGATCGACCGGGTTCGGCAGCAGATGCGGGGGTGGACTCCGGATGGGGTTGCTGATGCCCTGCGGGCGGTTGCGGAGGCTGACGCGGGCGTCAAGGGGGGCGGGGATGATCCTGAGTACGCCCTGGAGAAGGCTGTTGTTGTGATTGCTCGGGCTGCGCGGTCTCGGCGGGGGTAGGTGTCCGGCGCTGGGGTCGGCCTCGGGGTTTTTCGCCCCCTCCGCCCCTACCCGTCCCTTGTTCCTGGGGGCTCCGCCCCCAGACCCCCGTGTCGCGCTGACGCGCTCGTCCTCAAAGGCCGGACGGGCTGAAAAGACCTTCCCCGGCCCGGGACTGAAGAGCGCAGCCCCCACGGGTGGGCGGGGGATCGGGACGGCACTGCCTCGTCCTCAAACGCCGGACGGGCTGGAACCCTGCCCGCCGAGCCCTCGAACGCCAAAAACCCCGCTCACCCTCCCGGGGAAGGAAGGGAAAACGGGGTCCCGGTTCAAGATGTTGGCACCACGCCCGCGTGGCGAACGCAGATCGTGCGTGGGTCCAGGGGTGCCGGGCAGGAGCGGAAGAGAGGGCCCGCTGGGTCCTTTCCGGCGGTCAAGTCGGGTTGGACTCAGCCCTTGAGGGAAGCGACCTTGGAAGCAAGCGCCGACTTCTTGTTGGCGGCCTGGTTCTTGTGGATGACGCCCTTCGAGACGGCCTTGTCGAGCGCGCGCGAAGCATCGCGCGTGTACTCGGTGGCCTTCTCGACGTCACCGGCGGCAGCGGCCTCGCGGGCCTTGCGGATCGCGGTCTTCAGGGAGGACTTGACGGCCTTGTTGCGCAGCCGAGCCTTCTCGTTGGTCTTGATCCGCTTGATCTGGGACTTGATGTTCGCCACTGAATGAGCCTTTACAGGTTCAGGCGCGCGAGACAGCACGTCTCACACGCCGTTTGATTTCCTTGGGTGTGCCTCCTGCAGAGAGGGCATGAGACACAGCCACCCAGGCTACCAGTGCTCGTGCGACGGGCCCAAACCGGTCGCAGCTCCCCACCCGTGGGACCATGGAGCCTACGTATCGATCCGACCCGAGGCGACAGGCGCCTCAAGAGACAGGACCCTGCGTGCCCGCGACCCCTAACAATGTGCCCGAGCCGAGCCGTACCGCCCCGGCGCTGCTCCGCAATTTCTGCATCATCGCGCACATCGACCACGGCAAGTCCACGCTCGCCGACCGCATGCTCCAGCTGACCGGGGTGGTCGATCAGCGGCAGATGCGCGCCCAGTACCTCGACCGTATGGACATCGAGCGCGAGCGTGGCATCACGATCAAGTCCCAGGCGGTCCGGCTGCCCTGGGCACCGTCCGAGGACCCGGGCAAGACCCACATCCTCAACATGATCGACACCCCCGGGCACGTGGACTTCACGTATGAGGTGTCCCGGTCGCTCGCCGCCTGCGAGGGGACCGTGCTCCTCGTCGACGCCGCCCAGGGAATCGAGGCGCAGACTCTCGCCAATCTCTACCTGGCGATGGAGAACGACCTCAAGATCATCCCCGTACTGAACAAGATCGACCTGCCGGCCGCGCAGCCGGAGAAGTTCTCCGAGGAGCTCGCCAACCTCATCGGGTGCGACCCCGACGACGTGCTCAAGGTCTCCGCCAAGACCGGGCTGGGTGTCGAGGCGCTGCTCGACAAGGTGGTCGCCGAGGTCCCCGCCCCGGTCGGCGTCCAGGACGCCCCCGCTCGCGCGATGATCTTCGACTCCGTCTATGACTCCTACCGCGGTGTCGTGACGTACGTACGTGTCATCGACGGGCAGCTCAACAAGCGTGAGCGGATCCGGATGATGTCCACCGGGGCGACCCACGAGCTGCTGGAGATCGGCGTCTCGTCCCCCGAGATGACCGCGGCCGACGGGCTGGGCGTCGGTGAGGTGGGCTACATCATCACCGGGGTGAAGGACGTCCGGCAGTCCAAGGTCGGTGACACCATCACCACCCTGCACAAGGGGGCGACCGAGGCGCTCGGCGGGTACAAGGACCCCAAGCCCATGGTCTTCTCCGGGCTGTATCCGCTCGACGGGTCCGACTACCCCGAGCTGCGCGAGGCCCTCGACAAGCTGCAGCTCAACGACGCCGCGCTCGTCTACGAGCCGGAGACCTCCGCCGCCCTCGGCTTCGGCTTCCGCGTCGGCTTCCTGGGGCTGCTGCACCTCGATGTGATCCGCGAGCGGCTCGAGCGCGAGTTCGGGCTCGACCTCATCGCCACCGCGCCGAACGTGGTCTACCGCGTCGACATGGAGGACGGCAGCGAGCACATCGTCACCAACCCGAGCGAGTTCCCCGAGGGGAAGATCGACAAGGTCTTCGAGCCGGTCGTGCGGGCGACGATCCTCGCGCCCTCCGAGTTCATCGGCTCGATCATGGAGCTGTGCCAGACCCGGCGCGGCACCCTCCTCGGCATGGACTACCTCTCCGAGGACCGCGTCGAGATCCGCTACACGCTGCCGCTCGCGGAGATCGTCTTCGACTTCTTCGACCAGTTGAAGTCCAAGACACGCGGGTACGCCTCGCTCGACTACGAGCCCACCGGCGAGCAGGCCTCCAGCCTGGTCAAGGTCGACATCCTGCTGCACGGCGACAAGGTCGACGCCTTCTCGGCGGTCACGCACAAGGACGCGGCGTACGCGTACGGGGTGCGGCTCGTCGCCAAGCTGCGCGAGCTGATCCCGCGGCAGGCCTTCGAGGTGCCGATCCAGGCGGCCATCGGGTCGCGGGTCATCTCCCGCGAGACCATCCGCGCGATCCGCAAGGACGTCCTCGCCAAGTGCTACGGCGGTGACATCTCCCGTAAGCGGAAGCTGCTGGAGAAGCAGAAGGAAGGCAAGAAGCGGATGAAGATGGTGGGCTCTGTGGAGGTTCCGCAAGAGGCCTTCATCGCCGTGCTGTCCAGTGACGAGGACAGCGGCTCGGGCAAGGGCAAGAAGTAGACGCGAGGGACGCCGTTGTTCCGGTTGTTTTCAAGGGCCCGCTGCGCTTCGGCGCGGCGGGCCCTTGTGCGCGCGTCCGGTCGCGCTCTGTAGGAAGTGACAGGCCGCCGACTCTTACGCAGTGGGCGGACGGGCTTTACTCTGATCACTGCTCGATAGTTACTCGCGAGTTAAACAACAGCCGCATCATTGAGCCAGCCGCGCGCTGTCGCGGGCCCCGGAGGATGTCGTGAGCGACACACAGACCCTGATCGAGAACCGTCCGCCGTCCGTGGCGGCCCTCTTCCTGGAGCGTGTGGCGGCCACGCCGGACGCGGAGGCGTACCGCTACCCGGTGCCCGCCACCTCGGGCGAGGGCCCGGACGAGTGGAAGTCGCTGAGCTGGGCCCAGGCCGCCGAGCGGGTCTTCGCCGTCGCGGCCGGTCTGATCGAACTGGGCGTACAGCCGGAGCAGCGCGTCGCGCTCGCCTCCTCCACCCGCGTCGAGTGGATCCTCGCCGACCTCGGCATCCTGTGCGCGGGCGCGGCCACGACGACCGTGTATCCGCAGACGAACGCCGAGGAGTCGGCGTTCATCCTCTCGGACTCCGCGAGCAAGGTCCTGATCGCGGAGGACGCGGCCCAGCTCGCCAAGGCGGTGGAGAAGCGCGCCGACCTTCCCGAGCTGACGCATGTCGTGGTCATCGACCCCGCGGGCGTCGAGAGCAGCGACTGGGTCCTCACCCTCGCCGAGCTGGAGACCCGCGGCGCCGCCTACCTGGAGAAGAACCCCGACCTGATCAAGGAGAAGGTCGGCGCGATCACCTCCGACCAGCTCGCCACCCTCATCTACACCTCGGGCACCACCGGGCGCCCCAAGGGCGTCCGCCTCCCGCACGACAACTGGTCGTACATGGCGAAGGCCATCGCCGCGACCGGTCTGATCAGCACCGAGGACGTGCAGTACCTCTGGCTGCCGCTCGCGCACGTCTTCGGCAAGGTGCTCACGTCCGGCCAGATCGAGGTCGGGCACGTCACCGCCGTCGACGGCCGGGTGGACAAGATCATCGAGAATCTGCCGGTGGTGCAGCCGACGTACATGGCGGCCGTGCCCCGCATCTTCGAGAAGGTCTACAACGGGGTCGCGGCCAAGGCGCGGGCCGGTGGCGGCGCCAAGTACAAGATCTTCCAGTGGGCGGCCGGGATCTCGCGCGAGTACGCGAAGGCCAGCCAAGACAACTTCCGCCGTACCGGGTCCGCCTCCGTCCCCTTCGGGCTCGGCGCCAAGCACAAGGTCGCCGACGCGCTCGTCTTCGCCAAGATCCGCGAGGCCTTCGGCGGCAACCTGCGCGCCTGTGTGTCGGGCAGCGCGGCGCTCGCGCCCGAGATCGGCTACTTCTTCGCCGGCGCCGGCATCCACATCCTCGAGGGCTACGGCCTCACCGAGTCCTCCGCCGCCTCCTTCGTGAACCCCGGTGAGGCCTACCGCACCGGCACCGTAGGCAAGCCGCTGCCCGGCACTGAGGTGCGCATCGCGGACGACGGCGAGATCCTGCTGCGCGGCCCCGGCATCATGGAGGGCTACCACGGGCTGCCCGAGAAGACCGCCGAGGTCCTTGAGGCCGACGGCTGGTTCCACACCGGTGACATCGGCGAGCTGTCCCCGGACGGCTACCTGCGCATCACCGACCGCAAGAAGGACCTCATCAAGACCTCGGGCGGCAAGTACATCTCGCCCGCCGAGGTCGAGGGCCAGTTCAAGGCCGTGTGCCCGTACGTCTCCAACATCCTCGTGCACGGCGCCGACCGGAACTTCTGCACCGCGCTGATCGCTCTTGACGAGCCGTCAATTCTGGGCTGGGCCAAGGAGAACGGCCTCGACGGCAAGTCGTACGCCGAGGTCGTCGCCGCGCCCGCCACGGTCGGCCTCATCGAGGGTTACGTCAAGGAGCTCAACGAGGGTCTCCAGCGCTGGCAGACCATCAAGAAGTTCCGGCTCCTGCCCCGTGACCTCGACGTCGAGCACGGCGAGATCACACCGAGCCTGAAGCTGAAGCGGCCGGTCGTCGAGCGCGAGTACAAGCACCTCATCGACGAGATGTACGCGGGGTCGCGCGAGGCGTAAGTCCCCGAGGCGTAAGTCCCCCGAGGGGGCGGGGAGTCACAGGCCCCGTCCCCTCCGCATCTCCTTCAGCACCTCCCCCATCTGCCGTACCTGGTGGCGCAGTTCGAACACGTCCTGCAGGCTGCTCGCGGCCATGTGTGTCTCGATCTTCTGTATGCGGGCGGTCAGTTCGTCGAACTGTTCCTGTTCACGGGCGAGCAAACGTTCCAGTTGCTGGTTCTTGCGGTGGAGGTCGAGGAAGACGGTGACCTTGGCACGCAGCACCCATGGGTCGAAGGGCTTCGTCAGGTAGTCGGCGGCTCCGGTCGCGTACCCGCGGAAGGCATAGCCCGCGTCGGCGTCCGTGCCGGTCAGGAAGATGATGGGGACGTCCTTGGTCTGGTCGAGCCGCTTGATGTTCGCGGCGGTCTCGAAGCCGTCCATGCCCGGCATCCGGATGTCGAGAAGGACGACGGCGAACCGCTGCCGCAGCAGCGCCTTCATCGCCTCCTCGCCCGAACGCGCGCGCACCAGCGGCTCGTTGAGGGACCCCAGGACGGCCTCAAGGGCGACCAGATTGTCCTCCATGTCGTCCACGAGGAGGATGCTGGCGCGCTCGTCGGTCGTTTCCTCAGCGCTCATGATGACTGTGCCTCACTCAGTCGGCGGCGGGATCGCGGGCTCCCCTGATGTGCTCGGTCCCGGTACAACGGGTACAGCGGTGTCGGTGTCGGTGTCGTTGTCCGGCCGCTCGCCGTCGTTCGCGCCCTCAGAGTTCTCCGGGTTCTCCGGGTTCTCCGGGTGTTCCGGGAGCTCGGAGTTCTCCGTGCCCTCCGGGTCGAGGAGTGCGCAGACGACGGTGAGCAGTTGGTCGACGTCCACCGGCTTGGGTACGTAGTCGTTGGCGCCCTGCGCGATGGACTTCTCGCGGTCCCCCGGCATCGCCTTCGCGGTGAGCGCGACGATGGGCAGCCCTGTCCAGCGGGGCGTGCGGCGGATGGCGGCGATCGTCTCGTAGCCGTCCATCTCCGGCATCATGATGTCCATCAGGACGAGTTCGACGTCCGGGTTGCGCTCCAGCGTCTCGATGCCCTCGCGGCCGTTCTCCGCGTACAGGACGGGCATGCCGACGCGGCCCAGTACGTGGGTGAGCGCGAAGACGTTGCGGATGTCGTCGTCCACGATCAACACCCGCCGCCCCGGCAGGACCTGTCCCGCCCGGCCGGCCTTCCACGCCTCCAGTTTGGTGGGCGTGGGCCAGGTGTCGTCCGTGTCGTGGGCGGTGTACGGCTCGGTGGAGAGCTCGGGTACGAGCTGGCCCTGGTCCTCGTGGGTGGGGCCGGTCGCCGCGTGCCCGGGGCTGATGACAGGGACGTACAGCGTGAAGGTGGAACCCTTGCCGGGCTTGCTCTCGGCGATGATCCGGCCGCCGAGCAGTCCGGCGATCTCGCGGCTGATGGACAGGCCGAGGCCGGTGCCGCCGTACTTGCGGTTGGTGGTGCCGTCGGCCTGCTGGAAGGCCTCGAAGATCACCGGGAGTTTCTCCGGCGCGATGCCGATGCCCGTGTCGGAGACGGCGAAGGCGATGACGTCGTCGCTGTTCTCGCGGGTGAAGACGTGGTCCGGGTCCTTGAGGCGGTTGACGCGCAGTTCGACCCGGCCGGTCGCGGTGAACTTGATCGCGTTGGAGAGCAGGTTGCGCAGGATCTGCTGGAGCCGCTGCTCGTCCGACCACATCTCGCGCGGTACGTCCTCGCCGACGGCCACCTCGAAGGCGAGCCCCCGGTCGAGGGTGAGCGGGCGGAAGGTCGCGTGGACGTAGTCGAGCAGCTTGATGAGGGGGAGCTTCTTGGGGCGTACGTCCATCCGGCCCGCCTCGATCTTCGAGAGGTCGAGGATGTCGTTGATGAGCTGGAGCAGGTCGGAGCCCGATCGGTGGATCGTGGTCGCGAACTGCACCTCCTGGTCGGAGAGGCGGCCGTCCGGGTTGTCGGAGAGGAGGCGGGCCAGGATCAGCAGTGAGTTCAGCGGGGTACGCAGTTCGTGCGACATGTTCGCCAGGAACTCCGACTTGTACTGGGAGCTGGTGGCCAGCAGGGCCGCTTTCTCCTCCAGTTCGGCGTTCGAGCGCTGCAACTCGGCCTGCTGCGACTGGAGTTCGTCCGAGCGGTCCTGGAGCTGGATCGCCAGGCGCTGGGACTCGCCGAGCAGGGACTCGGTGCGGGAGTTGGCGATGATGGTGTTGATCGCGACGCCGATGGTGTTCACGAACTGGTCGAAGAAGGCCAGGTGGACGTCGGAGAAGCGGGAGAACGAAGCGAGTTCGATCACGCCGAGGAGCTTGTCCTCGAAGAGGATCGGGATGATGACGACGCTCGCGGGGGAGGCCTCGCCCAGACCGCTGTTGATCTTGATGTAGTGCGGTGGGGCCTCCTCCACCAGGATCCGCTTCTTCTCGCGCGCCGCCTGCCGGACCAGCCCGTGCACCGGCATGCCGCCCGTGTCGACGGTCGCGCCCTGCGCCGAGCCGTACCCGGCGATGAAGGCGAGCCCCTTGGCGGGGATGGCGGTCCGCAGGCTCTCGTCCTCGGGGTCGGCCAGGAAGAAGGCGCCGTACTGCGCGTTCACCAGCGGGGTCAGCTCGCGCAGGATCAGGTCGGCGACCTCCATCAGGTCGCGGTGGCCCTGCATCAGCGCGGCGAGGCGGGCGAGGTTCGACTCCAGCCAGTCCTTCGCACGGGTGGTCTCGCGGAGGTTGGCCACCATCAGGTTGATGTTGTCCTTGAGCTCGGTGACCTCGCCCTGGGTCTCCACCGTGATGGAGCGGGACATGTCGCCCTGGGCAACCGCGGACGCCACCTCGGCGATCGCGCGGACCTGGGTGGTCAGGTTGAGCGCCAGCTCGTTCACGTTCGTCGTCAGGCGCTTCCAGGTGCCGTACACGCCCTCGACCCGTGCCTGGCCGCCGAGTTGGCCCTCGGAGCCGACCTCGCGGGCCACGCGTGTGACCTCGGACGAGAAGGAGGAGAGGGTGTCGACCATCGTGTTGATCGTGGTCTTCAGCTCCAGGATCTCGCCGCGCGCGTCCACGTCGATCTTCTTGGACAGGTCGCCCTGGGCCACGGCGGTGGCGACCTGGGCGATGTTCCGGACCTGTGAAGTCAGGTTGTCGGCCATGTAGTTGACGTTGTCGGTCAGGTCGGCCCAGACGCCGGAGACGCCGAGCACCTGGGCCCGGCCGCCGAGCCGCCCGTCCGTGCCGACCTCGCGGGCCACGCGGGTCACCTCGTCGGCGAAGGCGCGCAGCTGCTCCACCATCGTGTTGACGGTGTCCTTCAGCTCCAGGATCTCGCCGCGGGCGTCGACGGTGATCTTCTTGGAGAGGTCGCCGTTCGCGACGGCCGTCGTCACCTGCGCGATGTTCCGCACCTGTGAAGTCAGGTTCAGCGCCATGAAGTTGACGTTGTCGGTGAGGTCCTTCCAGACCCCCGACACGCCCCGCACCTGTGCCTGGCCGCCTAGGTTGCCTTCGGTGCCGACCTCGCGGGCGACGCGCGTCACTTCGTCGGCGAAGGCGGAGAGCTGGTCGACCATCGTGTTGATGGTGGACTTCAGCTCCAGGATCTCGCCCTTCGCCTCGACGGTGATCTTCTTGCCGAGGTCGCCCTGAGCCACCGCCGTGGACACCAGGGCGATGTTGCGGACCTGTGAAGTCAGGTTGTCCGCCATGAAGTTGACGTTGTCGGTGAGGTCCTTCCAGACCCCCGAGACGCCTCGCACCTGCGCGCGGCCGCCGAGATTGCCCTCGGTGCCGACCTCGCGGGCGACGCGCGTCACTTCGTCGGCGAAGGCGGAGAGCTGGTCGACCATGGTGTTGATGGTCGACTTGAGTTCGAGGATCTCGCCCTGCGCGTCGACCGTGATCTTCTGGCTCAGGTCGCCGTTCGCGACCGCCGTGGTGACCTGTGCGATATTTCGAACCTGTGACGTGAGGTTGGACGCCATGAAGTTGACGTTGTCGGTGAGGTCCTTCCAGACCCCCGACACACCGCGCACCTGCGCTCGGCCGCCCAACTGCCCCTCCGTGCCGACCTCTCGGGCGACCCTCGTCACCTCGTCGGCGAAGGCCGAGAGCTGGTCGACCATGGTGTTCACGGTGAGCTTCAGTTCGAGCAGCTCGCCCGTCGCCTCGACGGTCACCGTGCGGGTCAGGTCGCCGCGGGCCACCGCAGTGGTCACCAGGGCGATGTCCCGGACCTGGGCGGTCAGCCGGGACGCCATGGTGTTGACGGCTTCGGTCACGTCCCGCCAACTCCCGGACAGACCCGTCACCTTGGCGCGGCCGCCGAGCCTTCCCTCGGTGCCGACCTCGCGCGCGACCCGGGTCACCTCTCCGGTGAACAGGGAGAGCTGGTCCACCATCTTATTGACGGCACGCCCCAACCGGCGCAAATCGCCACGGAGTTGACGGTTGCCGTCGTGCAGGTCGACCCGCTGGGTCAGATCGCCGCCGGCCACCGCGTCGAGGACGCGGGTCGCGTTCGCGGCGGGCGCGACCAGGGCGTCAAGGAGCTGGTTCACGTCGTTGACCCGGGTCGTCCAGCTGCCCTGGCCCGGGCTCGCCGAGAGGCGCTCGTCGAGGCGGCCGTGCCGCACCAGCTCCCGGCGGACGCGCTGCACCTCGGAGTTGAAGTGCGAGCTGCGGTCCATGATCTGGTTGAACATCGTGCTGAGATCTGCCACCAGACCGTGTCCGGTTTCCGGCACTTTGCTGAAGTCGCCGTCCCGTGCGGCGTTCATCGCGGCGAACAGAGGGCGCAGATCCGATGCCCGAATCTGTCCGTCTTCGAGCACACGCATACCACTGTTCTCACTCATGGCGGCCCACTTCGGTAACTCGGCGCTTATGGGCGTGGCCAGTCTGTCACTGTGTCCGCATCGGCTGAGGCCTATTCGTCCGAACTGCTCAGGGAGCCGCACCGTGGGGGCCATTCCGACGCAACGGGAGTCCAAGGCGCACGCCCTTGATGCGCCCGCGCACCACCGCGCCGGACAGGACACCGTCACCCGCACCTCGTTACCGGGCACCCCGCTCGCTCCGGGGGCCGCCCGCGATTTCGTTCGCGCCGCACTCGCCGAATGGGCCGAACTCGCTCCGTACGGCACCGAGATGATCGACGACCGGCTCACCGATGACGCCCTCGTGGTCGTCAGCGAACTCGTCACCAACGCCGTTGTGCACGCGGGTACGGACGTCCAGCTGGTGTGCCGCATGGAGAGCGAGGAGGGCGAGCAGGGCGAGGAGAGCGTGCGGAGCAGGGAGGACGTCGAGAGCATCGGGAGCCCGGGGGGTTCCGGGAGCGCCGAAGGCACCGACGGCGGTTCGCCGGGCTCGGGTTCGCTGGTCATCGAGGTGTCCGACCATCATCCCTCGCGCGCGGTACGTGACGACAACTGCGAACAGCCGTACGGCACACCGGAGTACGGGCGTGGCCTGCGGCTCGTCTCCACGCTCTCCGACGCCTGGGGCATCACGTACCGCACCGGCGTCAAGACCGTCTGGGCGCGGCTGCCCCTCGGCGGAGGCGGCCTGGGCGTGGGCAGGGAGGGGGTCTCGGGCGTCGGCAGGATCGTGGAGGCCGGCGAGGGGATAGAGGCGTACGCCGGTGAGCAGGCCCTGGAACGCGGGCTTCGGGTCGCCGAGATACTCGCCCCCGAGCCGAGGCGCAGAGCCCAGCAGGACCACGACTGGCTCAACCGCGGTGCCCTCTCCTTCCTCGCGGAGGCCTCCGACCTGCTCGCCGGGCAGCTCGACGAGGACCTCGTCGCCGCGCTCGCCGGACAGCTGATCGTGCCGCGCCTCGCCGACTGGTGCGCGGTCTGGCTGGAGGACGAGGCCACCGACCGGGCCGGCGGCCTCGGCATCGGCCTGGGCCCGCGCCTCGCCCGCGTCTGGCACGGCAGCGAGAACCGCATCGAGGACCTGCGCCGCGCCCTGGAGAAGGACCCGCCCCGGCTCCCCGACTCCGTACGCTCCAGGGCCGTACCGGTGCCTTGGCCTGGGGAGGCGCTGGCTTTGGGTGGGGTGAGTGAGCCAGGGCCGGGCGGCCCCGGATTAAGCGGCCCCGGTGTGAGCGGTGCTGCGCTTGCGTATCGGCTGATCGCCGGTGGGCGGCCGTTGGGCACGCTTGTCATCGGGCGGGCCGGGGCGACCGGCTTTCCCGACGAGATCACGGGGCTCGTCGAGGACCTCAGTCGCCGTATCGCCCTCGCCATCGGCGCGGCCCGCCAGTACGCGCGGCAGGCCACCATCAGCCGGGTCCTCCAGCGCGGCCTGCTGCCCGGTGCGGTCGCCGAGATCCCCGGGGTGCGCAGTGCCCTCGTCTACGAACCGCTCGACAAGGGCGGGCCCAGCGGCGACTTCTACGACCTGTTCCCGGCCGGCGACGGGCGGTGGTGCTTCGTCGTCGGCGACGTCCAGGGCAAGGGGCCCGAGGCCGCCGTCGTGATCGGCCTGGCCAGGCCCTGGCTGCGGCTGCTGGCCCGCGAGGGGTACGAGGTCGCCGACGTCCTCGACCGCCTCAACAGGCTCCTGCTCGACGACGCGACCGAGTCGGCGGACGCGGCGGCCCGAGCGCTCGTGGCGGCGGGCGGACCCGGGCTCGGCACGGACCCCGGACCGCAGATGCGCTTCCTGTCCATGCTCTACGGCGAACTGGTGCCCTTCGACGGCGGAGTGCGCTGCACCCTGGCCTCGGCCGGGCATCCGCTGCCGCTGCTCCTCGGCCCCGACGGCGACGTGAGCGAGGTGGCCCGTCCGGGGACCCTCCTCGGTGTCTTCGAGGACGCGACCTACGCCTCCGAGACCTTCGAGCTGTACCCCGGCGACACCCTGCTGTGCGTCACCGACGGTGTCACCGAGCGCCGCAGCGGCTCCCGTCAGTTCGACGACGACGACGGTCTCGCCGGGGCCCTGGCCGACTGCACCGGCCTGAGCGCCGAACTGATCGCCGAACGGATCCGCAGGCTGGTCCACGAGTTCGGTGCCAAGCCGCCGGAGGACGACATGGCGCTGCTGGTGCTGCAGGCGGAATAGCCCGGCGGGCCGGGCCGGGAAGGGTGCGGACAGCCGGCCTGGAAGGGTGCCGGTATTCGGCCGTGAAGGGTGCCGGCAGTCGGCCGTAAGAGTTCCCGCGGGCGTACGGGACAATGGAGGACATGCCTTCCGCACTTCCCGACGGTGAGCCCGTCCCCGACGACGGGGCGCTGCCCGCGCACGCCCTGGCCGGGGCCGCCGACCGCCCCCTCGGGTTCTATCTCCACGTGCCGTACTGCGCGACCCGCTGCGGCTACTGCGATTTCAACACCTACACGGCGACCGAGCTGCGGGGCACCGGAGGCGTGCTCGCCTCCCGCGACAACTACGCGGAGACCTTGATCGACGAGGTCCGCCTCGCCCGCAAGGTGCTCGGCGACGACCCGCGTCCCGTCCGTACGGTGTTCGTCGGCGGCGGTACGCCCACCCTTCTGCCCGCCGATGATCTCGTACGGATGCTCGCCTCGATCCGTGACGAGTTCGGGCTCGCGGACGACGCGGAGATCACGACCGAGGCGAACCCGGAGTCCGTGGACCCCGCGTACCTCGCGACCCTGCGGGCCGGGGGCTTCAACCGGATCTCCTTCGGTATGCAGAGTGCCCGGCAGCACGTGCTGAAGGTGCTCGACCGTACGCACACGCCCGGGCGGCCCGAGGCCTGTGTCGCCGAGGCCCGCGCGGCGGGGTTCGAGCATGTGAATCTCGACCTCATCTACGGCACGCCGGGGGAGTCCGACGACGACTGGCGGGCCTCGCTGGACGCGGCGCTCGGGGCCGGGCCCGATCACGTCTCCGCGTATGCGCTCATCGTCGAGGAGGGCACGCAGCTCGCGCGGCGGATCCGGCGTGGGGAGGTGCCCATGACGGACGACGACGTCCACGCGGATCGGTATCTCATCGCCGACGAGGTGCTCTCCGGGGCGGGATTCGACTGGTACGAGGTGTCCAACTGGGCCACCTCCGATGCCGGGCGTTGCCTCCACAACGAGCTGTACTGGCGTGGTGCCGACTGGTGGGGTGCCGGTCCTGGGGCCCACAGTCATGTGGGCGGGGTGCGCTGGTGGAACGTGAAGCATCCGGGGGCGTATGCCGGGGCTCTGGCGGCGGGGAAGTCGCCCGGGGCGGGGCGGGAGCTGCTCTCCGGGGAGGATCGGCGGGTGGAGCGGATTCTTCTTGAGCTGCGGTTGCGGGAGGGGTGTCCGTTGTCGCTGCTGCGGCCGGAGGGGCTCTCGGCCTCGCGTCGGGCGCTGTCCGAGGGGTTGCTGGAGATCGGGCCGTATGACGCGGGGAGTGCTGTTCTCACGCTGCGGGGGCGGTTGCTGGCGGATGCGGTGGTGCGGGATCTGGTGGACTGAGGTGGGGTTTTTCGCCCCCTCCGCCCCTACCCGTCCCTTGTTCCTGGGGCTCCGCCCCAGACCCCGCTCCTCAAACGCCGGAGGGGCTGAATCTTGGTCTTTCAGCCCGTCCGGCGTTTGAGGACGAGGCCGTTCAGGCCGAAGCGGGGGTCTGGGGGCGGCAGCCCCCAGGTACGGGACGGGAAGGGGCGGAGGGGGCGAACAACCCCCCCGCGGCTCACTCCGGTGCCGTCACGAAGTCGATCAACTCCTCCACCCTGCCCAGGAGTTCCGGCTCCAAGTCCTTGTAGGAGTGCACGCGGGACAGGATGTGGTGCCAGGCCGCGCCGGTGTTCTCGGGCCAGCCGAGGGCGCGGCAGACGCCTGTCTTCCAGTCCTGGCCGTGGGGGACCCGGGGCCAGGCGGTGATGCCCACGGAGGACGGTTTCACGGCCTCCCAGATGTCGATGTACGGGTGGCCGACCACCAGGGCGTGGTCGCTGGTGACCGAGTCCGCGATGCGCGATTCCTTCGTGCCGGGGACCAGGTGGTCGACGAGGACGCCGAGGCGGGCGTCCGGGCCGGGGGCGAAGGCCGCGACGATCGCGGGCAGGTCGTCGATGCCCTCCAGGTACTCGACGACGACGCCCTCGATGCGCAGGTCGTCGCCCCAGACGCGTTCGACGAGCTCGGCGTCGTGCCGCCCCTCCACGTAGATCCGCCCGGCCCGTGCCACCCGCGCCCGCGCGCCGGGCACCGCGACCGAACCGGAGGCGGTGCGTGCGGGACGTACGGGAGCCGCGCCGGAGGGGCGGACCAGGGTCACCACCTTGCCCTCGAGGAGGAAGCCGCGCGGCTCCAGCGGGAACACCCGGTGCTTGCCGAAGCGGTCCTCCAGGGTCACCGTGCCCGCCTCGCAGCGGATCACCGCGCCGCAGAAGCCGGTGCCGGGCTCTTCGACCACCAGACCGGGGTCCGCCGGGACCTCGGGTACGGGCTTGGGCTTCTTCCACGGCGGAGTCAGGTCCGGCTGGTACTGGCGCATTCGGATGACGATAGGAGAAGCCGGGCCCCCGTGTCCCACGGCCTCCTACGACACGCCGAAACGGGCTGCCAGCGCGTCCCGTTGGGCCCGGACGAACCCCGCGTTCACCACCGCCCCGTGACCGGGCACGTACAACGCGTCCTCCCCGCCCAGGGCGAGCAGCCGGTCCAGCGCCGCCGGCCACTGGGACGGGACGGCGTCGGTGCCCGCCTGGGGTTCGCCCGACTCCTCCACCAGGTCGCCGCAGAACACGACCTCCGGCCATGGCGGGGATCCGGGGACCAGGACCACCAGGTCGTGGCCCGTGTGGCCGGGGCCCACGTTCGCGAGCAGGACCTGCGTGCCGCCGCCCAGGTCCAGGGTCCACTCGCCGGACACGTGGTGGCGGGGGCGGACGAGCAGATCGGCTGCCTCGTCGGCCTGCCGCGGGTCGAGACCGTGGCGTACGGCGTCCGCGCGAAGCGCCTCGTGGCCGTGAGCGAGAACCGTGTCCAGGCCCACCGCCCCGAACACCTCCACACCCGCGAAGGCGGCCGCGCCGAAGACATGGTCGAAGTGCGGGTGGGTGAGCACGAGGTGCGTCACCCGGCGGCCGTCGCCGTGCAGGCGCCGGGTGTCGGAGCGCGGTTGTCCGTCGTCGCGCGGGCGCCGCGTCTCGGAAGGCGGTTCTGTGCCCTCGTACGGGCTCGCCCCCGCGTCGATCGCCCCCAGCAGCCGTCGCGCCTCGGAACGCAACCGTGCGCCCTCCCGCAGGCTCGACCCCGCGTCGATCATCAGGGCGGCCTCCTCACCCATCACGAGACCGACCGTGCAGTCCCAGCCAGGAAGGCGCCGTCGGCCGACCCGTGGTGTCAGCTGTTCCCAGCCCGCCTCTTCCCAAGTCACGCTCATGGGCAGACGCTAACGGCGAGGACGTCGTCGGCACGACCGCGCGGGGGCCGCCCTTGCCGGGGGCGTACCTCCCCGCCGTACACTGGGCCGGGGAACGCTGGCACTCGCACGCGCTGAGTGCCAGGGCGAAAGGCCCACCAGGACCACGGGACGACAGCTGGAGGTGTGCGCGATGCTCAGTGAACGCAGGCTCGAAGTGCTGCGCGCCATCGTCCAGGACTATGTGGGGACGGAGGAGCCCGTCGGCTCCAAGGCCCTCACCGAGCGGCACCGGCTCGGGGTCTCCCCGGCGACGGTCCGCAACGACATGGCCGCCCTTGAGGACGAGGGGTACATCGCCCAGCCGCATACCAGCGCCGGGCGCATCCCCACCGACAAGGGCTACCGGCTCTTCGTCGACAAGCTCGCCGGCGTCAAGCCGATGACCGCACCCGAGCGGCGGGCCATTCAGAACTTCCTCGACGGCGCCGTCGATCTCGACGATGTCGTCGGGCGGACGGTGCGGCTGCTCGCGCAGCTCACCCGGCAGGTCGCCGTCGTGCAGTACCCGTCCCTCACACGTTCGACCGTGCGCCACGTCGAGCTGCTGTCGCTGGCTCCGGCCCGCGTCATGCTCGTCCTGATCACGGACACCGGCCGGGTGGAACAGCGCCTGATCGACTGCCCGGCGCCGTTCGGGGAGGCCTCTCTGGCGGATCTACGCGCGCGGCTCAACAGCCGGGTCGCGGGGCGCCGGTTTTCGGACGTTCCGCAACTGGTGCAGGACCTGCCCGACGCCTTCGAGGCGGAGGACCGCGGTACGGTCGCCACCGTGCTCTCCACCCTCCTGGAGACGCTCGTCGAGCAGACCGAGGAGCGGCTGATGATCGGCGGCACCGCCAATCTCACCCGCTTCGGACATGACTTCCCTCTCACCATCCGGCCCGTTCTCGAAGCGCTGGAGGAGCAGGTCGTGCTCCTCAAGTTGCTTGGTGAGGCCGGGGATTCGGGCATGACCGTACGGATCGGTCATGAGAACGCGTATGAGGGACTCAACTCCACGTCCGTCGTCTCAGTCGGCTACGGTTCGGGCGACGAAGCAGTAGCGAAACTCGGCGTGGTCGGCCCGACCCGCATGGATTACCCCGGCACGATGGGAGCGGTACGAGCGGTGGCACGGTACGTCGGACAGATCCTGGCGGAGTCTTAAGTGGCCACGGACTACTACGCCGTACTCGGCGTGCGCCGCGACGCGTCCCAGGACGAGATCAAGAAGGCGTTCAGGAGGCTCGCGCGCGAGCTGCACCCGGACGTCAATCCCGATCCGAAGACGCAGGAGCGGTTCAAGGAGATCAACGCCGCGTACGAGGTGTTGTCGGACCCGCAGAAGAAGCAGGTCTACGACCTCGGCGGCGACCCGCTGTCCCAGTCGGGCGGCGCGGGCGGCCCCGGTGGCTTCGGCGCCGGTGGCTTCGGCAACTTCTCGGACATCATGGACGCCTTCTTCGGCACGGCGTCGCAGCGTGGCCCCCGGTCGCGTACGCGCCGCGGCCAGGACGCCATGATCCGGCTCGAGATCGAGCTGGACGAGGCGGCCTTCGGCACCACGAAGGACATCCAGGTCGACACGGCCGTGGTGTGCGGCACCTGCAGCGGTGAGGGCGCGGCGCCGGGGACCTCGGCGCAGACCTGTGACATGTGCCGCGGTCGCGGTGAGGTGTCGCAGGTCACGCGGTCCTTCCTCGGCCAGGTCATGACCTCGCGGCCCTGCCCCCAGTGCCAGGGCTTCGGGACCGTCGTCCCGACGCCGTGCCCGGAGTGCGCGGGCGACGGCCGGGTGCGGTCGCGCAGGACGCTGACCGTCAAGATCCCCGCCGGTGTCGACAACGGCACCCGGATCCAGCTCGCGGGCGAGGGCGAGGTCGGCCCCGGTGGCGGCCCCGCCGGCGACCTCTACGTCGAGATCCACGAGCTCCCGCACGCCGTGTTCCAGCGGCGCGGCGACGACCTGCACTGCACGGTCACCATCCCGATGACCGCGGCGGCCCTCGGCACCAAGGTGCCGCTGGAGACGCTCGACGGCATGGAGGAGGTCGACATCCGTCCGGGGACCCAGTCCGGGCAGTCGATCCCGCTGCACGGGCGCGGCATCACGCATCTGCGGGGCGGCGGGCGCGGTGACCTCATCGTGCACGTCGAGGTGATGACACCGTCGAAGCTCGACGCCGAGCAGGAGCGCGTGCTGCGCGAGCTGGCCGTGCTGCGCGGCGAGGAGCGGCCCATCGGGCAGTTCCAGCCGGGGCAGCAGGGGCTGTTCTCGCGCCTGAAGGACGCCTTCAACGGTCGCTGAGGACGCCTCCAACGGTTGCTGAGGTGGGCTTTTCCGCGGCCTTTCCGCCCCGGGCCGCACACGCCGGGGCGGGAGGTGCGGGTGGCCTATGCCAGCCGGAAGGCTCGATTCGGACTTGTTCGGAGGACGTGACAACATGCCGTCATGTCCTCCGCACTGACCGATCTCTTCCCACACCCGATCGTGCAGGCCCCCATGGCGGGCGGCGTATCCGTCCCGCATCTCGCGGCCGCCGTGTCCGAGGCCGGCGGGCTAGGGTTCCTGGCCGCCGGGTACAAGACCGCCGACGGTATGTACCAGGAGATCAAGCAGCTGCGCGGGATTACCGGACGGCCCTTCGGCGTGAACCTCTTCATGCCGCAGCCCGAGTACGCGGACAAGGCCGCCGTCGAGGTGTACGCCCACCAGCTCGCGGGTGAGGCCGCCTGGTACGAGACCGAGCTCGGCGACCCGGACAGCGGCCGCGACGACGGCTACGACGCCAAGCTCGCGGTCCTCCACGACAACCCGGTGCCGGTGGTCTCCTTCCACTTCGGCATCCCCACCCGCGACGTCCTGGACTCCCTCGCCCGCGCCGGCACCCTCACCCTGGTCACCGCGACCACGGCCGAGGAAGCGCTCGCCGTGCAGCGGGCCGGAGCCGCCGCGGTCGTCGTGCAGGGCGTCGAGGCGGGCGGCCACCAGGGCACCCACCGCGACAACCCGGAGACGGACGGCACCGGCATCGGACTGCTCTCGCTGATCGCGCAGGTCCGAGAGACCGTGCAGATCCCGATAGTCGCGGCCGGCGGCATCATGCGCGGCAGCCAGATCGCCGCGGTACTCGCGGCCGGCGCGAACGCGGCCCAGCTCGGCACGGCGTTCCTCGCCACCCCCGAGTCCGGCGCGAACGCCGTGCACAAGCAGGCACTGACCAACCCCCTTTTCGTACGTACGGAGTTGACACGCGCCTTCTCCGGGCGCCCGGCGCGCGGACTCGTCAACCGCTTCCTGCGCGAGCACGGCCCCTACGCGCCCGCCGCGTACCCCCAGGTCCACCACCTCACCTCCCCGCTGCGCAA
This sequence comes from Streptomyces sp. NBC_00038, assembly GCF_026343635.1. Taxonomy (NCBI): domain Bacteria; kingdom Bacillati; phylum Actinomycetota; class Actinomycetes; order Kitasatosporales; family Streptomycetaceae; genus Streptomyces; species Streptomyces sp. NBC_00038. Next base: position 3,646,215 of record NZ_JAPELQ010000001.1, on the reverse strand, counting down.
GGCGGCGGCCAAGGCGGGCGACGCGCAGGGCATGGCGCTGTGGGCGGGCCAGGGACACCGCATGGCACGCGAACTGCCCGCCGGGCAGCTGGTGGAGGTGCTGAGCGCCGAACTCGCCGCCGCGACGACAGCGTTGTCGGTGTTTCCCGAGTCCGGGACGGGCACGGGGGGTGCGGTCCGATGACGGCGCCGGTGTTCGTGGTGGAGCGGGTGCCCAGTGCGTCCCAGTTCGTGCTCGACGGGCCCGAGGGGCGGCACGCCGTCTCCGTGAAGCGGCTGCGGCCCGGCGAGAGCGTCGTTCTTACGGATGGGCGCGGGCGCTGGATCGAAGGTGTGGTGAAGGCGGCCGAGGGCAAGGACCGCTTGGTGGTGATGGATCTGGATTCGCTGAACGAGGAGCCCCCGGAGTCCCCCCGCATCACCGTCGTCCAGGCCCTCCCCAAGGGCGACCGCGGCGAGCTGGCCGTCGAGACCATGACGGAGACCGGCGTCGACGCGATCGTCCCCTGGGCGGCCTCCCGCTGCATCACGCAGTGGAAGGGCGAGAGGGGACTGAAGGGGCTCGCCAAGTGGCGGGCCACGGCCCGGGAGGCAGGCAAGCAGTCCCGCCGCGTCCGCTTCCCAGAGGTCGCGGACGCGATGACGACCAAGCAGGTTGCCGCACTTCTCGCCAAAGCCGATCTCGCGGCCGTCCTGCACGAGAGCGGTGACGAGCCCCTCGCCACGGCCGAACTCCCCGCGCAGGGCGAGATCGTGCTCGTGATCGGCCCCGAAGGAGGCGTCTCCCCGGAGGAGTTGGCGCTCTTCACCGAGGCGGGCGCGCGGGCGTACCGACTGGGGCGCAGCGTGCTGCGCACCTCGACCGCCGGGACCGCGGCGGCCGCGCTGCTCCTCGGCCGTACCGGTCGCTGGTCCTGAACCGATGGAGATCCCCTTGGAACTCGCCCAAGTACGCCTGCTCGTCTCCGACTTCCCGGCCTGCTACCGCTTCTACGCGGAAGTCCTCGGCCTCAAGCCCCAGTCGGGCGCGACCGAGGGACCGTACGAGAAGTTCAGCCCCGTCACCGGCTCTGCGGGCATCGCCCTCCAGGACCGGGCGATGATGGCCCAAGTCCTCGGCGAACTGGGTGACCTGGCTACGGGACACCGTTCGCTGGTGGTGCTGCGCGTGGACGACCTGGACACGTACTGCGAGCAGATCGCGGCCCGCGGCGCGACCGTCCTGCACGGCCCCGCACCCATGACCGACCGTATGCGCGTCGCCCACCTCAAGGACCCCGAGGGGAACCTGGTGGAGCTGCAGGAGTGGCAGCTGCTGGCCGTCTGAATCCGCGACCGCCGCCCATGCGTTCGAGTGTGACGCGCGAGAGTGCGGGAGTGGCCGCATGCGGTCTTCCGCGCCACACGGGACGGTGGCACCCTGCCAGCCATGGGGGCTTTGAGGCGGATAGGGCGACGGGCCGGGCGGCGGCGGACGATGGCGGCGGCCGGTCTCGTGGCGGCCGCCGTGGGTGGTGTCGTCGCGTGTGATCCCGCCGGGCTGAGTTCCGCGTCCGTGGCGTACACGACCGACCAGACCGTGACGAAGGAGCTCGAACGGCAGAAGGCGGACGTGCAGTGGCTCACCTGTACGGCGTCGTTCGGCGGCGGCAACAAGGCCTACACGCCGGGGAAGACGCCCTCACCGACCGAGAGTACCGTGGCGGACGTCGACTGCACGGGGGAGACCTCGGACGGCAAGGACATCACCGTCACGGGCCAGGTCACCCGGGCCATCGACGGCCGGTGCGTACGCGGTGACCTGACCGCCAAAATCGACGGCAAGGAGTGGTTCCACGTCAAGGGTCTCGGCAACTGCGATGCCCCCAGCACGCCTGGATACACCCCGCCCGTCAACAACCCGCAGCAGCCCGGCCCCACTGTGACCGTGACCGTCACCAAGACCATCTACTGCCAGGGGAACCCCACGTGCTGGCCCCAGGGCAAGTAGTGACGTGCGGGGAGGCAGGGGAGGCAAGTGATCGAAACCCCTGTCCGGGGGCGTGATCGCTGCCTAAGGTGATCGGGTGACAGAGTCCGCACCCTCCGCGTATCTCCGGTTTCCGCATCTGCACGGCGATCTGGTCGCCTTCACCGCCGAGGACGACGTCTGGGTCGCCCCGCTGGACGGGGCAGGCCGCGCCTGGCGGGTCAGCGCCGACAACGTACCGGTGAACCATCCGCGCATCTCCCCGGACGGTACGACCGTCGCCTGGACGTCCACCCGAGACGGCGCCCCCGAGGTGCATGCCGCCCCGCTGGACGGCGGGCCGTCCAAACGGCTGACGTACTGGGGGAGTTCGAAGACCCAGGTGCGCGGCTGGACCCCCGACGGGCAGGTGCTCGCGCTCAGTACGCAGGGGCAGGCGAGCCTGCGGCGCAGCTGGGCGCGGGCGGTCCCGCTCGACGGCGGTCCGGCGACCACCCTCCCGTACGGGCCTGTCGGCGACGTCGCCCACGGCGACGGGGGCGTGCTGCTGCTGTCCGCTCCGATGGGGCGCGAGGCCGCCTGGTGGAAGCGGTACCGGGGCGGTACGGCGGGCAAGCTGTGGATCGACCGGGAGGGGGAGGGGGAATTCGTACGGCTGCATGAAGAGCTTGACGGGAACCTCGAGTACCCCTTGTGGGTGGGGGAGCGCGTCGCTTTTCTCTCCGATCACGAAGGTGTCGGGGCGCTGTACTCGTCGCTCGCGGACGGTACGGATCTGCGGCGGCACACGGCAGTTGACGGCTTCTACGCCCGGCACGCGGCGACCGACGGCACCTGGGTCGTGTACGCGTCCGCCGGCGAACTGTGGCTCCTCGACGACCTGGACGGCGCCGAACCGCGCCGGCTCGACCTGCGGCTCGGCGGACAGCGCGTCGACCTGCAGCCGCATCCCGTGAGCGCGTCCCGCTGGTTCGGGGCCGCCGCGCCCGACCACACCGGACGCGGCAGCGCGATCGCCGTGCGCGGCTCCGTCCACTGGGTCACCCACCGCTCGGGCCCGGCCCGCGCGCTCGCCGCCGAACCCGGCGTACGCGCCCGGCTGCCCCGCACCTTCCGGGCGGAGGGCGAGGAACACGTGGTGTGGGTGACGGACGCCGAGGGCGACGACGCCCTGGAGTTCGCCCCCGCGACCGGGGTCGCGCCCGGAGCGACACCCCGGCGGCTCGCCGCCGGACAGCTCGGGCGGGTCCTCGCCCTCGCGATGTCACCCGACGGCAGCCGCGCCGCCGTCGCCTCGCACGACGGACGGGTCCTGCTCGTCGAGCGGGAGACGGGAGAGGTCCGCGAGGTCGACCGCAGCGAGAACGGCGACGTCAGCGGCCTCGCCTTCTCGCCCGACTCCGCGTGGCTCGCCTGGTCGCACCCCGGCCCGCGCCCGCTGCGCCAGCTCAAGCTCGCCAACACCACCGACCTGTCGGTGACCGAGGCGACCCCGCTGCGCTTCCGGGACTACGCACCCGCGTTCACCCTCGACGGCAAGCACCTCGGGTTCCTCTCGGCCCGGTCCTTCGACCCGGTCTACGACGAGCACGTCTTCGACCTCGCGTTCGTGGGCGGCTCGCGACCGCACCTCATCACGCTCGCCGCGACCACCCCCTCGCCCTTCGGACCGCAGCGCCACGGCCGCCCCTTCGAGGCACCCGACAAGGACGAGACGCCCGACAGCGAGGGCGCCCCCGCGACCCGGATCGACCTCGACGGACTCGCCGACCGGATCGTGCCGTTCCCCGTCGAGGCCGCCCGCTACTCCGGCCTCCGCGCCGCCAAGGACGGACTGCTGTGGCTGCGGCATCCCGTCCGCGGAGTGCTCGGCTCCTCCCGCGCCACCCCCGACGACCCGGACCCGAAGACCGAACTGGAGCGGTACGACCTCGTCCAGCAGCGCATCGAGCATCTCGCCGCCGACGCCGACCACTTCGCCGTCAGCGGCGACGGCAAGCGTGTCCTGCTGTGGACCGACGGCAAACTCAAGGTCGTACCGAGCGACCGGCGCGCCTCGAACGACGACGAGAGCGACACCAACATCACCGTCGACCTCTCGCGGGTGCGGCAGACCGTCGACCCCGCCGCCGAATGGCGGCAGATGTACGACGAGACCGGCCGCCTCATGCGCGACAACTACTGGCGGCCCGATCTCGGGGGCGTCGACTGGGACGGGGTGCTCGACCGGTACCGGCCGGTCCTTGAGCGCGTCGCCACCCACGACGACCTCGTGGACCTCCTGTGGGAGGTGCAGGGCGAACTCGGCACCTCGCACGCCTACGTCATGCCGCGCGGCGGCGGATGGGGTGGCGGCGACCGTGCGCAAGGGCTGCTCGGCGCCGACATCTCCCGTCACGACGACGGCAGTTGGCGTATCGACCGGATCCTCCCCTCGGAAACCTCCGACCCCGACGCACACGCGCCGCTCGCCGCGCCCGGGGTCGCCGTGCGCGCCGGGGACGCCATCGTCGCGGTCGCGGGGCGGCCGGTGGACCCGGTCGCCGGACCGGGACCGCTGCTCGTCGGCACGGCGGGCAAGCCGGTCGAGCTGACCGTCTCCCCGTCCGGCGGCGGCGATCCGCGGCACGCCGTCGTGGTGCCCCTCGCGGACGAGGAACCGCTGCGCTACCACGCCTGGGTCGCCGACCGGCGGGGTTACGTCCACGAGCAGTCCGGCGGACGGCTCGGCTATCTGCACGTGCCCGACATGGTCGGCTCCGGGTGGGCGCAGCTCCACCGCGACCTGCGCGTCGAGGTGGCCCGCGAGGGACTCGTCGTGGACGTCCGCGAGAACCGCGGCGGCCACACCTCCCAGCTGGTCATCGAGAAACTCGCCCGGCGGATCGTCGGCTGGGACCTGCCCCGCGGCATGCGGCCCTACAGCTACCCCGAGGACGCCCCGCGCGGACCCGTCGTCGCCGTCGCCAACGAGTTCTCCGGCTCCGACGGCGACATCGTGAACGCGGCCATCAAGGCGCTGGGCATCGGTCCCGTGGTCGGCACGCGGACCTGGGGCGGCGTGATCGGCATCGACAGCCGCTACCGGCTCGTCGACGGCACGCTCGTCACCCAGCCCAAGTACGCCTTCTGGCTGGAGGGTTACGGGTGGGACGTGGAGAACCACGGCGTCGACCCGGACGTCGAGGTCGTCCAGGCCCCGCAGGACCACGCCGCCGGGCGCGACGCGCAGTTGGACGAGGCGATCCGGATCGCGCTGGCGGCGCTGTCGGAGAACCCGGCGAAGGCTGCGCCCGCTTTGCCGCCGCTTTGATTTCGGCCTCGGGTTCGTTGTGGTGCGGCTGATCCACCGCTTCGCGGCGGATTTTCCCCGCCCGCCCGCCCCTTTCGGGCTGACGGGCGGGGCGCCGGTGATCGACGGGGCCGATACGATGCTGGCGTACTGACCGGGCCGCGCGAGGAGGCACACGCATGGTGGGAGAGCCGCAGGACGACTGCCTGTTCTGCAAGATCGTCGCGGGGCAGATCCCGGCCGACGTGGTCCAGGAGACCGAGACGACCGTGGCGTTCCGGGACATCAACCCCCAGGCGCCCACCCACATCCTGGTCATCCCCAAGGTGCACCACCCGGACGCGGTGTCACTTGCGGCCGCCGAACCCGGCATCGCCGCGGACATACTGCGCGAGGCCGGCCAGGTCGCGGCCGAGGAGAAGCTCGACAGCTACCGCATCGTGTTCAACACGGGCAGCGGCGCCGGGCAGACCGTCTTCCACGCGCACGCCCACCTCCTCGGCGGTCGTGGCATGCAGTGGCCGCCGGGGTAACCGGCCTTGTCCGTACGTGAATTGGTGGTCCTCGGCACCGCCAGCCAGGTCCCCACCCGCCATCGCAACCACAACGGCTACCTGCTGCGCTGGGACGGGGAGGGGCTGCTCTTCGATCCCGGCGAGGGCACGCAGCGGCAGATGCTGCGTGCCGGGGTCGCCGCGCACGACCTGCACCGGATCTGCGTCACCCACTTCCACGGCGACCATTCGCTCGGGCTCGCCGGGGTGATCCAGCGCATCAACCTCGACCGGGTGCCGCACGAGGTGACCGCGCACTATCCGCGCTCCGGGCAGCGGTTCTTCGACCGGCTGCGGTATGCGACGGCCTACCGCGAGACCGTCGCGCTCACCGAGGCGCCGGTCGACGCCGACGGGGTGCTTGCTGTGAGTGCTTCGTACACCCTGGAGGCCCGGCGGCTCTCCCACCCCGTCGAGTCGTACGGTTACCGGCTCGTCGAGCCCGACGGGCGGCGGATGCTGCCCGAGCGGCTCGCCGAGCGGGGAGTCCGCGGACCCGATGTCGGGCGGCTGCAACGGGAGGGCTCCCTTCCCGGAGTCTCCCTCGACGAGGTGAGCGAAGTCCGGCGCGGGCAGCGGTTCGCGTTCGTCATGGACACCCGGCTGTGCGACGGGGTGTACGCGCTCGCCGAGGGGTGCGACATGCTTGTCATCGAGTCGACGTTCCTGGACGAGGACCAGCAACTCGCCGAGGATCATGGGCATCTGACTGCCGGTCAGGCTGGGCGGGTGGCGTTGGACGCGGGCGTACGGCATCTCGTGCTCACGCACTTCAGTCAGCGGTACACCGAGCCCGACGAGTTCGAGCGGCAGGCGCGGGCCGCCGGGTTCGAGGGGGAGCTGACGGTGGCGCACGATCTGGTGAGGGTGCCGGTTCCCAAGCGCCACTGACAGTGGTGAGGGTGCCGGTTCCCAAGCGCCACTGACAGTGGTGAGGGTGCCGGTTCCGAAGCGGCGGTGAATCGCCTTTACGATGATTTGATGCCCCTCCCCAAAGCTGAACTGCACCTCCACATCGAAGGCACCCTCGAACCCGAGCTGGCCTTCGTGCTCGCCGCGCGCAACGGCGTCACACTGCCGTACGCGAACACCGAAGAGCTGCGCAAGGCGTATCTCTTCGACGATCTCCAGTCGTTCCTGAACCTGTACTACGAGCTCATGGCCGTGCTGCGGACGGAGCAGGACTTCACCGACCTCGCCGACGCGTATCTGGCGCGCGCCGCCGCGCAGGGCGTGCGGCACGCCGAGATCTTCTTCGACCCGCAGGCGCACATCGCGCGGGGGGTGGGAATGGGGACCGTCGTCGAGGGGCTCTCCCGCGCGCTCGCGCGCAGCGAGGAGACGCACGGCGTCTCCACCCAGCTGATCATGTGCTTCCTGCGCGACGAGTCCGCCGAGTCGGCCATGGACACCCTGGAGGCCGCGAAGCCGTACCTCGACCGCATCGTCGGCATCGGCCTCGACTCCGCCGAGGTCGGACACCCGCCGGTCAAGTTCCGCGAGGTGTACGAGGCCGCCGCCGCGCTCGGGCTGCGGCGCGTCGCGCACGCGGGTGAGGAGGGGCCGCCGTCCTACATCACCGAGGCGCTGGACGTGCTCGGCGTCGAGCGCATCGACCACGGGCTGCGCTGCATGGAGGACGACGCGCTGGTCGAGCGGCTCGTGCGCGAACGGGTGCCGTTGACGCTGTGCCCGCTGTCGAACGTACGCCTGCGGGCCGTGGACACGCTGGAGGACCATCCGCTCGTCGCGATGATGGACGCCGGGCTGCTGTGCACCGTCAACTCCGACGACCCCGCCTACTTCGGGGGGTACGTGGGGGACACCTTCCACGCGGTGCGGGAGGCGCTGGGGGTCGACCAGGAACGGTTGCGGGAGCTGGCCCGCAACTCGTTCGAGGCTTCGTTCCTCGATCACGACGAGGAGCGGCGGGCTCGGTACATCGCCGAGGTGGCGGCGTACGAGTTCGAGTAGGCGGGCGTTCTACGTGGGACCGGGCCCCGGTGCGGCTGCTGTTGCTGCCTGCCGGGGTCCCGCCGTGTCGTATGCCGTCCGCTGGGCCGGTACGGCGTCCAGCGAGATCTCCACGACCGTGTGTTCCGGGGTGCCGCCGTGCCTGGCGCGCAGGGCCACGGCCGTCATCGGGACCGTGAGCAGGAGCAGGCCGAGGGCCAGGATCGTGCCCATCGCCGGGTAGCCCGCCCGAGCGGAGAGCAGGCTTCCCGCGAGCGGGCCGCACGCCGTGCCGAGCGAGGACGCGGAGCCGACGAGGACCGCCCAGCGGCCGCGCGGGTCCAGGGACGCGGCGAGGCCGATCACGTACGTCGGCCGCCGCGCAATCTTGTGTGTCGCGGTGTGCGTGCTGGGGTGTTTTCGGGAGGGGAACGGAAGTTCCTGGGCCGAACGGGTGACCTTTGCCGGTGGTGTTCGTTGACCGCAGTGATGGGATCTTCGGTTGGGCGGGGGTGAACGGGTGGGCGGGGAGTGTCACCAAGGCGACGCATGACCAGTGGGCGCTGGCGCGGCGTGGCCAGGCCGCCCACATCGCCTGGCTGCGGGGGCAGATCGCGCAGATTGCGGCGCGGCTGGCCCGGCCACTGGGCGCCAAGGCCTGTAAACGTGAGGGCCTGGTGCGGGGGTATGCCTCGCGTGCCGAGTGGCATGCCAAGTCCCGGCGTCTGCACGTGCTGCAGGGACGGCTGGCGGTGGTGGAGGCGGACTGGGCGGCGGGCCGGGTGCGTGTGGTGCGCGGCGGCCGAAGTCTGATGAACACTCGTCACCACCTCGCTGAGGCCGGGCTGAGTGAGCGGGCGTGGCGTGAGCGGTGGGAGGCGGCGTGGATGTTCCTGGCCGCCGACGGGGAGTCCGGCAAACGCTTCGGCAACGAGACCATCCGCGTCACCGACAGCGGACAGCTCTCCCTCAAACTCCCGCTCCCGCTGGCGCACTTGGCCAACGCACCCCACGGCCGGTACGTGCTCGACACACGGGTGGCGTTCCAGCACCGGGGCCAGGAGTGGCTCGACCGGATCACCGCCAACCGGGCGGTGGCCTACCGCATCCACCACGACACGGTGCGAGGCCGCTGGTATGTGACCGCGTCCTGGCAGCGGGCCGCAACGCCGGTGCTGCCCCTGGAAGCGGCCCTGGCTCAGGGGGTGGTGGGGGTGGACATGAACGACGACCACCTCGCTGCCTGGCAGCTCGATACCCATGGCAATCCGGTCGGGGAGCCGCAGCGCTTCTTCTACGACCTGACCGGGAACGCGGATCACCGGGATGCGCAGATCCGGCACGCGCTAACGCGGCTGCTGCACTTCGCCCGGCGCAGCGGTGTCGCCGCGATCGCCGTCGAGGATCTCGACTTCACCGACGGCAGGAGCCGGGAGAAGCACGGCCGCAACAAACGCTTCCGCCGACTGATCTCCCGCTTCCCGACCGCGAGACTTAAGGCCCGGCTCGTCTCGATGGCCGCCGAGCAGGACATGGCCATCGTCGCGGTCGACCCCGCCTACACCAGCCGCTGGGGCGGCCAGCACTGGCAGAAACCCCTGACCACCCCCACCCGCAAGACCACCCGGCACGATGCGGCGAGCATCGGGATCGGAAGGCGCGCACTCGGACATCCGATCAGGCTGGGGGCACCTCCCAGGCCCTTAAGGCACTGGGGGAGGACGGCACCGCCCCCTGCACACCAGAGCTATGTGCAGGGGCATCGGACCGGCCAGGCCCGACCGGACACCCGAGGGCGTGAGGAAACCCGCCCCCACGTTCCCGGACCGCGCACGCGATGCGCGCTGCCCGGTGGTGGAGCGAAAGCGGGAGACCAGTGTGCCCAACACCGTTCGGGGCACATGGCTGAGCATGCGTCCTGGCTACAGGACTCACTCCCGCTCAGCTATTAGCAACGGTTGGGCGGCTGTCGACGGACATGAACACGCGGGCAATTCGCATTTGAGGGGACGGGGGGGCGAAAAAATGCCTCCGCGGCAACCCTGGGCTCAGGCCGAGCGGCCGAAGCCAATGGTGGGGACCGCCCGTCTCAGCGGCCAGGGGCGGGAGGTCTCCGGGAGAAGGGGCTCCAGGAAGGCGTAGCGGTGGAGGGCGGCGGGGTCCTGGTCGTCGACCGACTGGACGCGGCGCCACCAGGCGGCGATCTCGGACCAGCCGGGGGCGGAGAGGGAGCCGCCGAACTCCTGGACGGAGAGGGCGGCGGTGAGTCCGGCGAAGGCGAGGCGGTCGGCGAGGGGCCAGTCGGCGAGGGTGGCCATCACGAAGCCGGCGACGAAGACGTCACCGGCGCCGGTGGGGTCCAGGGCCTCGACGGCGATGGCGGGCACCTGGGCGCTCTGGCCGGTGCCGGCGTCCACGGCGTAGGCGCCCTCCGCGCCGAGGGTGACCACGGCGAGCGGCACGTGCTCGGTGAGCGCGTGTGCCGCGGCCCGTGGACAGTCGGCGCCGGTGTAGCGCATCGCCTCCTCCGCGTTGGGCAGGAACGCCTCGCAGTGCGCGAGGTCGGGCAGACCCGCCAGATCCCAGACGCCGGTGTCGTCCCAGCCGACGTCCGCGAAGATCCGGGCGCCCTTGCTCGCGGCCTGTGCGATCCACGGCGCGGGCTTGCCGGGCGTGAGCGCGGCGACGGCGGCACGCGCGCTCGGGGGGCAGTCGGGGGCCGGCTCCTCCGGGGGCGGCTCGTGGCCGTGCGAGACCATCGTGCGCTCGCCCTCGTACGCCATCGACACGGTGACCGGCGAGTGCCAGCCGGGCACGGTGCGCGACGGGGAGAGGTCGATGTGCTCGCCCTGCTCCAGGGCGTCCCAGCAGTACTCCCCGTAGTGGTCGTCCCCGAAGGCCGCCGCCAGCGAGGTCTTCAGGCCAAGGCGCGCCAGCGCCGTCGCCATGTTCGCCACGCCGCCGGGGCTCGACCCCATCCCGCGTGCCCAGGACTCGGTCCCGCGCACCGGGGCGGAGTCGAGCCCGGTGAAGATGATGTCGAGGAAGACGGTGCCCGTGAGGTAGACGTCCCAGGGCGGATCCTGGGGCGTGCGCAGCCCGGCGAGCGGGTCGACGGGCGCGTGGCTGTACGGTCGCTCTCCGTTGGCTGCGGTCACGGTGCGCTCCCTGGCGTGGTGCTGATTTCAAGTCAGTCTGCACCACGCTGCGAGCGGAGCGGCGGTGAGCACGCCCGTACCTGCCGTCGCGTCAGGCTCCCGCCGGAGCCGTTCCCGCAGGTCCGGGGTCCGGCGTCCGGGCCGCGCCCGGTGCGGTCTTCGGCGCGGTGGGCGTTGAGGCCCTCGCGGGGCGCGGCCGGATACGGTCGTTGCGGCCGCCGCCGCGGATCAGCAGGACGCTGATCGCGGCGAGGAAGCCGATCACCGTGAGGCCGACGAGCCCGCCCTTGGTCGAACCGGTGGAGTCCTCGATCAGGCCGAAGGCCGTGGGTGCCACGAAGCCTCCGAGGTTGCCGATGGAGTTGATCAGCGCGATGCCCGGCGCCGCCGCCCGTGCGTCGAGGTAGCTCTGCGGGATGGTCCAGAAGACCGGCGAGGCCGGCTTGAAGCCCATCGCGGCGATGCACAGAGCGCCCAGGCCAACCCACGGCGACACGAACACGGCGAGCAGTGTGCCGCAGCCGCCGAGGACGAGGAGGGCCATCAGGATCGGGCGGCGCTTGCCGATGCGGTCGGAGATCCGTCCGCTCACGTATACGGCGGCGATCGCGCAGAGCCAGGGCACCGAGGTGAGCAGGCCGACCTGGAAGTCGCTCAGCCCACCGATGTCGTCCACGATCGACGGCAGCCAGAACGTCACCGCGTACAGGGCGACGTTGATCGCGAAGTAGATCCACAGGAACAGCAGCATCTGCGGGTCCGCGAGCAGCTTCCAGCGCGACACGTGTGCGGTTCCGCGCTGCCCGGCGCGCTCTTCCTGCTCGGCGTCGATGACCGCGACGAGCCCGCTCTTCTCCTCGTCGGTCAGCCAAGTCGCCTTGTCGATACTGGAGTCGAGGAACCGGTAGACGACGAAGCCGAGTACGACGGAGAAGACGCCCTCGATGAAGAACATCCACTGCCAGCCCGAGTGGCCCCAGACGCCGTGCATTTCGAGCAGTGCGCCGGAGATGGGGCCGACGATGACCGTCGCCGTGCCCGAGCCCATCAGGAAGAAGGACGTCGCCCGGCCGCGGTGGGAGTCCGGCAGCCAGCGGCTGAAGTAGTAGATGACGGCCGGGAAGAAGCCGGCCTCCGCGACCCCCAGCAGGAACCGGAGCGCGTAGAACATCTCCGCGCTCGACACCCAGGCCATCGCGGTGGCGACGATGCCCCAGGTGATCATGATCCGGGTGAGCCAGACCTTGGCCCCGAAGCGCTCCATCAGCATGTTGGAGGGGACCTCGAAGATGGCGTACGCGATGAAGAAGATCCCGGCGCCGAGCCCGAACGCGGCGGCGGACAGCCCGACGTCCGCACGCAACTGCTCCTGTGCGAAGCCGAGGTTGACGCGGTCCATGTAGTTGGCGACGAACATGATGAAGAAGAGCGGGACGACTCGGCGGAAGATCTTGTGGATGGCCGACTGGACGGCCGGTGGGTGGGCGGGGGGCGCAACTGCAGACACGAGCGGCTCCGGTCGTGGCAGGGAGGGAGAAGGGTGGGAGGGGCCGGGTGCGGTGACTCCCGGCCCCGGGGCGGGACTTGGGAGTTACCAGCGAGGGACGGCCGGCGTGACCCAGTCGGGGTCCGCGATCCGCATCGCCGCCGCGTCGTCGCGGTCGTGCAGGCTGCCGTCGTCGTCGAGCCAGCGCTGGTGCAGGAACCGCAGCTTGTCGCGGTCGAGTTCGATGCCGAGGCCGGGGGCGTCGGAGACCTCGACCGAGCCGTTCTCGAAGGTGAGGCGCTCGGTGAGTACGTCCTCGGACTGCCAGGGGTAGTGGGAGTCGCAGGCGTGGTGGAGGTCGGGGACCGTCGAGGCGACGTGGGTCATCGCGGCGAGTGAGATGCCGAGGTGGGTGTTGGAGTGCATGGACACGCCCACGCCGAACGTGCGGCAGACGGCGGCCAGTTCACGTGTGTTGCGCAGTCCGCCCCAGTAGTGGTGGTCGGACAGGACGACCTGTACGGCCCCCTTGGTGAAGGCCTCCTGGATCTCCGCGAAGGTCGTCACGCACATGTTGGTGGCGAGCGGGACCGAGGTGCGGGAGGCGACCTCCGCCATGGCGGGCGTGCCGAGTGCCGGGTCCTCCAGGTATTCGAGTACGTCACCCAGTTCCTCGGCGACCTTCAGCGAAGTCTCCACGGACCAGGCGCCGTTGGGGTCGAGGCGCAGGGGGTGCCCGGGGAACGCCTCGGCGAGTGCACGTACGGCGGCGATCTCCTCCTCGGGCGGGAAGACACCGCCCTTGAGCTTGAACGAGGTGAACCCGTACCGCTCGGTGAACTTCCGCGCCTGCTCGACGACTCCGGCCGGATCGACGGCGGCGCCCCAGTCGTCCTTCTCGCTCTCGACGCCCGCGGGGTGCTCGGCCCACTTGTAGAAGAGGTACCCGCTGTACTCCACCGCGTCCCGCACCTTGCCGCCGAGCAGCGCGTGCACGGGCAAGCCGAGTGCCTTGCCGAGCGCGTCCAGACAGGCCACCTCGAAGCCGGAGACCACGGACAGGCGCAGCTTGTCGGCGGTCTGCACGCCGCGCAGTCCGCCGACGTCGACCTGGTTGTCGACCCGGCCCTGGTCGACGGACACCTCGTCGGCGACGGTGAACAGGCCGTTGAGGTCGGAGACTTGGCGGCCGAGGAGTTTGTCGGCGAAGGGGCGGGCGAGTTCCAGGTACTTGCTGTCGCCGTACGTCTCGCCGACGCCCGTCACACCGTCCGCCGTGACGACCTCCACGATCAGCCGGGGGGTGTACGGCTGGTGCACGCCCTGGGTGTTGAGCAGCGGCGGGTCGGCCACCAGGATCGGGGTCAGCCTGACTTCGGTGATGGTCAGATCGCGGGTCACAGAGCGGCTCCTACGGAGGCGGAGGCGGAGGTGGGGACGAGGGCGAGTCCGGCGGTGAGCAGGTTCTCCAGGTCGGCGAGGTCTGCCGGCGACGGGTCGGTGAGCGGGGCGCGGACGGGGCCCACGGGACGGCCGCGCAGCCGGGCGGCGGCCTTCACGAGCGACACGGCGTATCCGGGCCGCCGGTCGCGGAGTTCGACGAAGGGGATGTAGAAGTCGCGCAGCAGTCGGTCCATCGCGGCGTCGTCACCACGCCGGTGCGCCGCGAAGAAGGCGTCGGCGATCTCGGGCGCGAAGGCGTGCACGGCCGACGAGTACGCGGGGACGCCGACCGTGGCGTACGCGCGGGCCTGGATCTCCGCCGTGGCGGCCCCGTTGAAGAACAGGAACCCCTCGGGCGCGGCCAGGGTGAGCCGTTGCAGGCGGTCGAGGTCGCTGTGGCCGTCCTTGAGTCCGATGACGCCGGGGATGCGGGCGACGTGCCTCAACGACTCGGCGCTGAAGGCGACTTGGCCGCGCTGGTAGACGATGAGCGGCAGTCGCGTCCGTACGGCGATCTGCTCCACCTGCGCGACGAGCCCCTCCTGCGGCGCGGCGACGAGATAGTGCGGCAGCACCAGCAGGGCGTCGGCGCCGGCCTCCTCCGCGATCCGCGCGAACCGGGCGGCCTGGGCCCATCCGTACCCGATTCCCGCGACGACTGGTACGCGTCCCGCCGCCTCCTCGACCGTAGCGGCGACGACCTTGCGGTACTCGTCCTCGTCGAGTGAGAAGAACTCGCCGGTGCCGCAGGCCGGGAAGACCGCGCCGGGGCCGGCGGCGATCTGCGCGGCCACATGTGTACGGAAGCCGTCGAGGTCGAGGGAGCCGTCGCGGTGGAAGCTGGTGAGCGGGAACGACAGCACGCCGTGTGCCATCCCTTCGCGCAGCCGCTCCACGACGGCCTTCCTGTGCGTGTCCGCGGTCATCCCTGCCATCATCTCCGTATGTAGATGTCGTCTACGTATGAAGATGGAGATTAGATACGCGAACGAGAGACGTCAATGGTCCCGGCCGTCACGCTTACGATCTGCACATGCCGGAACCCACTGACGAGCGCGGAGTGCGCGAGGTGAAGTCCGCCGCGCGCACGGTCGAACTGCTGGAACTGCTCGCCGCGCGGGGCGACCGTCCGGCACGCCTCCAGGAACTCGCGGACGCGCTCGGGGTGCCCCGCAGCTCGATGTACGCACTGCTCCAGACCCTGATCAGCCGGGGCTGGGTGCGCACCGACGTCACGGGTTCGCTGTACGGCATCGGCATCCACGCACTCCTCACAGGCACCAGCTACCTGGACTCGGACCCCCGCGTGCGCGCCGTACGCCCCTACCTCGACGAGGCCTCGCAGGCGCTCGGCGAGACGATCCACATGGGGCGCCTGGACGGCACGGACGTGGCCTACCTCGCGACCCGCGAATCGCACGAGTACCTGCGCACCATCAGCCGGGTCGGCCGCCGGCTCCCCGCCCACGTGGGCGCCCTGGGCAAGGCCCTGCTGGCCGAACGCCCCGACGAGGACCTGCCCGAGGGCCCGTACGCCGCCGCCACCCCGCACACCCACACCCACCGCGACGCCCTCGCGGCGGACCTGGCACGCACCCGCGCCCGCGGCTACTCCGTCGACCGCGAAGAGGGCGTCCTCGGCATCGTCGGCTTCGGCTTCGCCCTGCGGTACGACGTCCCCGCCCAGGACGCCGTCAGCTGCTCGGTCCCGGTGGTCCGGCTGACCCCCGCCCACGAGGACCGGATCATCACGGTCATGCGCGAGATCCGGGCCAAGATCGAGGCGGCGGCCCCAGGAGCGGCGGGAGCCCCGCACTGGCGCTGAGGCCGCACGCCGACGGTCCAGGTCACAGTGACGCGTCGGACGCGCCGACGGTCCAGGTCACAGTGACGCGTCGGACGCGTCGACGGTCCAGGTCACGGTGAAAAGCCCTACGGACTTGTCAGTGCAGGGTCGTACTCTTGGAATCGCAAGGCTGCCCCCGTGGCAAGCGTGCCGATCGAGGAGGAAAAGCAGGCCTCAGAGCCGGCCCATGACTCAGACACCCACAGCACAGACCCCCGCACAGGGGCAGGCAAGAGCGCACTTCACGGTCCCCGCGAAGCACCCCATGGTCACCGTGCTGGGATCCGGCGACGCCCTCCTGCGCGTGATCGAGAAGGCCTTCCCGGCGGCCGACATCCATGTCCGGGGCAATGAGATCAGCGCCGTGGGCGACGCCGGTGAAGTCGCCCTCGTCCAGCGCCTGTTCGACGAGATGATGCTGGTGCTCCGCACCGGGCAGCCGATGACGGAGGACGCCGTGGAACGCTCGATCGCGATGCTCAGAGCGAGCGAGAACGGAGAGGGTGACGGCGAGGAGACCCCGGCCGAGGTCCTCACGCAGAACATCCTGTCCTCGCGAGGCCGCACCATCCGCCCCAAGACGCTCAACCAGAAGCGGTACGTCGACGCCATCGACAAGAACACCATCGTCTTCGGCATCGGACCCGCGGGCACCGGCAAGACGTACCTCGCCATGGCGAAGGCCGTCCAGGCGCTCCAGGCCAAGCAGGTCAGCCGGATCATCCTCACCCGCCCTGCGGTCGAGGCGGGCGAACGCCTCGGATTCCTCCCGGGCACCCTCTACGACAAGATCGACCCCTACCTGCGGCCGCTGTACGACGCGCTGCACGACATGCTCGACCCCGACTCGATTCCGCGGCTGATGGCGGCGGGCACGATCGAGGTCGCGCCGCTCGCCTACATGCGCGGAAGAGCGCAGCCGATCTTCACCAACGTGCTGACGCCTGACGGCTGGCGCCCGATCGGCGACCTCCAGGTCGGTGACCTGGTCATCGGCTCCAACGGCGAGCCGACCCCGGTACTCGGCGTCTACCCACAGGGCGAGAAGGACATCTACCGCGTCACGGCCCAGGACGGCTCCTGGACTTTGTGCTGCGGCGAGCACCTCTGGACCGTGCGGACGGCTGCGGACAAGCGTCGCGACAAGCCGTGGCGGGTCTTGGAGACCAAGGAGATGATCGGCAACCTTCGTGCGGCGCACGCGCGGCGCTACGAACTGCCGATGCTCACCGCCCCGGTCAGTTTCCCGGAGCGCGAGGTCCCCATGGATCCCTACGCGCTGGGGCTCCTCCTCGGCGATGGATGCCTCACAGGCTCCACCACGCCGGCCTTCGCGACGGAGGACCCGGAACTTGCCCAGGCGCTGGAAGCCGCGCTCCCGGGTGTCGCTGTGCGGCACCGAGCGGGGCCCGACTACGTCCTCAACCGGATCAAGAGCCCCGGTGACGTGGTCACTCTGGAGAATCCGGTCACCGGGATCCTGCGAGAGCTGGACCTGCTGCGTACTCGATCGCACTCCAAGTTCGTGCCGGACGACTACCTGCAGAACTCCGCCGAAGTACGGCTGGCCGTCCTTCAGGGTCTTCTCGACTCCGACGGCGGCCCGGTCACTCAGGCGGACCGCACATGCCGCATCCAGTACACGACGACGTCGGTCCTGCTCCGCGACGACGTGATTTCCCTCGTGCAGTCGCTGGGCGGAGTGGCGTACACCCGTCGGCGGGCAGCTGAGGGCCGCAAGCCGGGTCTCGCCAAGGGACGGGAGGTCCGGTACCGATACGACGCCCACGTCGTCGACATCCGCCTCCCCGAAGGCATCGAGCCCTTCCGCCTCGCCCGCAAGCGCGACAAGTACTTCGCGGCTGGAGGTGGCGGACGCCCGATGCGCTTCATCGACAGCATCGAGCCCGCGGGTCGCGAAGAAGCAGTCTGCATCCAGGTCGCCGCCGAGGATTCGCTGTACGTCACGCAGGACTACCTGTTGACGCACAACACCCTCAACGACGCCTTCATCATCCTGGACGAGGCCCAGAACACGAGCCCCGAGCAGATGAAGATGTTCCTGACCCGGCTCGGCTTCGAGTCGCAGATCGTGATCACGGGTGACGTGACGCAGGTCGACCTGCCGAGCGGGACGAAGTCGGGGCTGCGGCAGGTCCAGGACATCCTGGAGGGTGTCCCGGACGTGCACTTCTCGCGGCTCACGTCGAGCGATGTCGTACGGCACAAGCTGGTCGGCCGTATCGTCGACGCGTACGAGAAGTACGACAGCGAGCACGGCACCGAGAACGGCTCCCACAAGGGCCGCGGGCATAAAGGGCCGTAACCCTTAAAAGCAGGAGACCAGCACAGCCATGTCGATCGACGTCAACAACGAGTCCGGAACCGAGGTCGACGAGCAGGCGATCCTCGACATCGCCCGCTACGCGCTCGCGCGGATGCGTATCCACCCGCTCTCCGAGCTCTCGGTGATCGTCGTGGACGCCGACGCCATGGAGCAGCTGCACATCCAGTGGATGGACCTGCCGGGGCCGACGGACGTCATGTCGTTCCCCATGGACGAGCTGCGGCCGCCGTCGAAGGACGACGACGAGCCGCCGCAGGGGCTGCTCGGCGACATCGTGCTCTGCCCGGAGGTCGCCGACCGGCAGGGCAAGGAAGCCGAGACGCAGCACTCCATGGACGAGGAGCTCCAGCTCCTGACCGTCCACGGAGTGCTGCATCTGCTCGGTTACGACCACGAGGAGCCCGACGAGAAGGCCGAGATGTTCGGTCTTCAGGCGGCCATCGTGGACGGCTGGCGCGCGGACAAGGGCATGACGGGTCCCTCACCGGCCCCGACCGTGTCATGAGTCCGCAACTCGTCGCCGGCGCCGTCCTGTTGGTCGTCGTCGCGTGGCTCGCCGCCTGCGCGGAGGCGGGCCTCGCGCGCGTCTCCAGCTTCCGGGCGGAGGAGGCCGTACGGTCCGGCCGGCGCGGCAGCGCGAAGCTCGCCCGGGTCGCCGCCGACCCGACCCGCTATCTGAACGTCGCGCTGCTGGTGCGGGTGGCCTGCGAGATGGCCGCCTCCGCGCTCGTCACGTACGCATGCCTGCAGGAGTTCGACGCGACCTGGGAGGCCCTCGCGGTCGCCATCGGCGTCATGGTCCTCGTCTCGTACGTCGCGGTCGGCGTCTCGCCGCGCACCATCGGCCGCCAGCACCCGCTCAACACGGCGACGGCGGCGGCGTACGTGCTGCTTCCACTGGCCCGGATCATGGGCCCGATCCCGCCGCTCCTCATCCTCATCGGCAACGCGCTCACGCCCGGCAAGGGCTTCCGCCGCGGCCCCTTCGCCTCCGAGGCCGAGCTGCGCGCCCTGGTCGACCTCGCCGAGAAGGAGTCCCTCATCGAGGACGAGGAGCGCCGCATGGTGCACTCCGTCTTCGAGCTGGGCGACACCCTCGTACGGGAAGTGATGGTGCCGCGAACCGACCTCGTCGTCATCGAGCGGTACAAGACCATCCGGCAGGCGCTCACCCTGGCGCTCCGGTCCGGCTTCTCGCGCATTCCCGTCACCGGGGAGAGCGAGGACGACATCGTCGGGGTCGTCTACCTGAAGGACCTGGCCCGCAAGACGCACATCAGCCGCGACGCCGAGTCCGAGCTGGTGTCGACGGCGATGCGGCCCGCCACCTTCGTGCCCGACACCAAGAACGCGGGCGATCTGCTGCGCGAGATGCAGCAGGAGCGCAACCACGTCGCCGTCGTCATCGACGAGTACGGCGGCACGGCCGGCATCGTCACCATCGAGGACATCCTCGAGGAGATCGTCGGCGAGATCACCGACGAGTACGACCGTGAGCTGCCGCCGGTCCAGGAGCTCGGCGACGAACGCTACCGCGTCACCGCCCGCCTCGACATCGGCGACCTCGGCGAGCTGTACGGCTTCGAGGCGTACGACGACGAGGACGTCGAGACGGTCGGCGGGCTGCTCGCGAAGGCGCTCGGACGCGTTCCGATCGCCGGGGCGTCCTCGGTGGTCGAACTGCCCGACGGGCGGGAACTGCGCCTGACGGCGGAGGCCGCGGCCGGACGCCGGAACAAGATCGTCACGGTGCTCGTGGAGCCGGTTGCCACGGCCGGTCCCGCCGAGGAGGAGAAACCGGAGTGACCCCGACCGAGCTGCGCGCCTTCTGCCTGTCCTTCAACGCGACGGTCGAGGACTTCCCCTTCAACCCGGACACCTCGGTCTTCAAGGTCCTTGGCAAGCTCTTCGCGCTGACCCACCTCGGCGCGCGGCCACTGACGGTCAATCTGAAATGCGACCCGGACGACGCCGTACGGCTGCGCGGGGAGTACCCGGGCCTGATCATCCCCGGCTACCACATGAACAAGCGGCACTGGAACACCGTGACCGTCGACGGCGAACTCCCGGACCGCCTGGTCCGGGAGCTCGTCGAGGACTCGTACGACCTCGTGGTCGCCGGTCTACCGAAGGCCGACCGCCTCCGCCTCGACCGCCCCTGACGTCCCCGGGCGGCCGCTCCGGCGCAGCCCCGCCGCGACCAGCACCGCCGCCACCAGCAGGATCGCCGCGTCCAGGGACAGCACCGTGTGGACTCCGGACAGGAGGTCGGTGGACGTGGTGGCCAGGATGCCGAGCAGCGGGATGCCGATGGTCAGGCCGACCTGCTGGGTGGAGGTCACCAGGCCCGTGGCCAGGCCCTGTTCCTCATTGGGGACGCCCGAGGTGACGGTCAGACCGTACGAGATGATCGCGCCGAGATGGCACATGCTGGCCAGCGAGACCGCGGCGGTCGCCAGCCAGACCGACCAGCCGCCCTCGCCGAGGCCGAGCAGCGCGGCGGTCAGGACACCCTGGCCCGCCAGCGAGCCGACCAGAGTGCGGCGGGCTCCGAAACGGCCGATGACCTTCGGGGCGTTCACTCCGGCGACGGCCGACATGACGCCCTGCACGCCGAAGACCAGGCCCGTCTCGAACGCGGAGAGGTCCAGGGTCTCCTGGAGGTACAGGGTCAGCACGAAGACCACCGTCGACATCATCGAGAAGGTCACCAGACCGCCCAGGTTGCCCCACGCCACCGTGCGGCGACGCAGCATCGGCAGACTCACCAGGGGAGCTTCGGTGCGCGACTCGACGTACACGAAGGCGGCGAGCAGCGCGACACCCGCGACGAGGGTCGTGATCACGTCGGCGCCGCCGAAGCCGCGCTCGGCCGCCGTCGACAGCGAGTAGATCAGGGCCAGCAGACCGCCGGTGACCGTGACCGCACCCGGGATGTCCAGGCGCGGGCGGTCCGGCGTGCGGGACTCGGGGAGCAGGCCGGGCGCCAGCGGCAGCACGATCAGTGCGAAGACCGCGAGCAGGCCCATCGTGGAACGCCAGCTCAGTACGTCGGTCAGGACGCCGCCCGCCACCATGCCGACCGTGAAGCCGAGGGACAGGAGCGTGCCGGAGATGCCCAGCGCACGGTCGCGCGCCGGGCCCTCCGGGAACGTCGTCGTCAGCAGCGACATGCCCGTCGGCACGATCGCCGCCGCACCAAGACCCTGCAGTGCCCGCGCCGTCAGGAACGACGCCGGATCCCAGGCGAAGGTCGCCAGCAGCGAGGCCGCGCCGAACAGGGCCAGGCCGGTCAGGAACAGCCTGCGGCGCCCGTAGAGGTCGCCGATACGGCCGAACAGGAGCAGGAATCCGCCCGACGGCAGCGCGAAGGCGGTCACCGCCCACTGCAGGGCGGACTGGCTCATACCCAGGTCCCTGCCGAGCACGGGCAGCGCCACGTTCAGGACGGAGAAGTCGAGCGCGACCATGAACTGGGCCGCGCAGAGCACGAAGAGGACGAGCTTGTCGCGGGTGGACAGACGGGTGTCGAGGCGGCTCTGCTGCGGGTCTTTTACGGGACTTGACGTTGTGTCGGTCGGCATGTGCAAGAGCTTGCTGGGGCCGGAACAACCGTGGGGAGCGGGAACTTATGCTGGTGGTCGCACCACCAGTCGCCAGTAGGGGGGAGACGTACGT
Source organism: Streptomyces sp. NBC_00038 (assembly GCF_026343635.1). Taxonomy (NCBI): domain Bacteria; kingdom Bacillati; phylum Actinomycetota; class Actinomycetes; order Kitasatosporales; family Streptomycetaceae; genus Streptomyces; species Streptomyces sp. NBC_00038. The sequence continues at coordinate 3,624,489 of NZ_JAPELQ010000001.1, read as the reverse complement.
GGCTGAAGACGTGGCGCTCAAGACGCACCGGCTGCGGGAGTTGCGGGAGTTGCGGGAGTTCCTGATGAGCCGCCGTGCGCGGGTCACTCCTGCCGAGGCGGGGTTGCCGGACGGCGGGGCCCGGCGCCGCACGCCGGGGCTGCGGCGTGAGGAGGTCGCCGTGCTCGCGGGGGTGGGCGCGTCCTGGTACCAGTGGCTGGAGCAGGGGCGGGACATCTCCGTCTCGCCGCAAGTCCTCGACGCGGTGTCCCGGGTGCTGCGGCTGAGCAACGCCGAGCGACGGCATCTGTACGTACTCGCCGGGTTGAATCCGCCGGCGCCCGAAGTCGCGCCCGAGGTGCGGGACATGTGCGACGGGCTGCGGCGTCTTATCGACACGTGGATGCCGTATCCGGCGCACATCATGGACCAGTACTACAACTGCGTGATGTACAACGACGCCGCCACCATGGTCCTCGGGATGCGTCCCGAGAACTCGCAGAACTGCATCGTCGACTTCTTCAACGACCCGCTCTACCGGGGGCGTTCCCGGACCTGGGAGCGCAACGCGCAGACGGTGGTCGCCCAGTTCCGTGCCTCCTGTGCCGCCGCCCCCGACGACGAGGGCTTCCAGGAGCTGCTGGCCCGGTTGAAGGCGGGCAGTACGGAGTTCACCGAGCTGTGGGAGCGGCGGGACATCCAGGACGCGGGGCAGATCGTCAAGGAGCTCGACCATCCGCTGGTCGGGGTGCTGGCCGTCGAGTCCACCGCGATGAAGGTGCCCGCGCGGCCCGATCTCACCGTCGTGCTGCATACGCCGTTGCCGGAGGCGAACACCGCGGCGAAGCTGGAGTGGCTGGCTTCGCCTGAGGGGCGGCGGGGGTCCATGTACCCGGTGGCGGGTTAGGGGCCCGGGGGCCGGGGTCCGGTGGCCGGGTGTACGAAAGTCCTGGCCGGTGGGGTGGATAAGCTCGGGGCATGACCGAGAACTCCGCCCTCGATCCCGAGGACCGCAAGATCGTCACCCTGGCTCGTTCGGCTCGGGCCCGTAATGGTGTGCCCGAGGGGGCGGCCGTGCGGGACGAGACGGGCCGTACGTATGTCGCCGGGACCGTGGATCTGCCGTCGTTGCGGCTCAGTGCGCTGCAGACGGCTGTGGCCATGGCTGTGGCTTCGGGGGCGAAGTCGTTGGAGGCGGCGGCGGTGGTGACGGAGGCGGAGGTCGCTGCCGTGGAGGATCTTGCGGCTGTACGGGATCTCGGCGGGGCGGGGACGCCGGTGCTGGTCGCCGGGCCCGACGGGGCCGTGCGTGTGAGGGTTGCTGCGGGCTGAGTTTTTCGCCCCCTCCGCCCCTACCCGTCCCGTTTCTGGGGGCTCCGCCCCCAGACCCCCGTTCGCCCGAAGGGCTCGTCCTCAAACGCCGGACGGGCTGAAAGATGCCCGGCGTCGGGCTGGATCAGCCCCTCCGGCTAGGGGCGAAAAAGAGACTTACCCGGGGTAACCTTCGGCCACTTTTGTTGATCCATGGAGGAATCTATCGGCATCGCTTGCGTTGGCGAGCCGCTCGCGCATCAATGGGAACCGCAAGTTCCGACGGACCGTCAGATGCACCGCCGCGTGGCGTCCCGCACCACGTTCGTGGGCGGTCCGCGTACACATCACTCCGCACCCTCACCGGCGTACCGGTGACGCGTCCGTGTGCCCGGCACACGACGGCTCCGTCCCTCCATCCCCACATGGCAATTCCCGTACAAGGGAAGGGAATCCGATGAGAAGCAAGCGACTCGGGAGTGCCGCGGCGTTAGCCGCCGGCACCCTCGCCGCGACCGGGCTGGCCTTCGCGCCGACCGCCGCGGCCGTCACCCCACTGACGGCCACCATCACCGCGACCTGCAGCATCGTCGGCGACGGTGAGGCCACCCTCACGGCCACGCAGACCGGCACGGCCGCGACCATCACCGTCACCTCCACCGCGATCACGACCCCGATAGCCCTGGGCCAGGACTCGGTCACCTCCACCCTGACCCTGGTGAAGGCGAGCGGCGGCACCACCGTCTTCAGCGGCACGAAGAACCCCGCCATCCCGGCGGGCGGCGGGGTCTCGGTCGGCCCCCTGGACGGCACTGTCGCCCCCGGTGACAGCCTGGAGGCCTTCGGCGGCTCCCTGCAGTTGGTGGTCCTCGGGATCCCCATCACCTGCAACGCGAACGCGCCGCAGTCCCCGGGGCCGTTCGTGTTCGAGTAAGCCCCAGCGCGCGTAGTGCGCGCAGTACGCGAGGACCGGTGCCGCCCGCGCGCAGCGGCGCCGGTCCTCGTACTCGTACTGACGCGTGTCCAACTGGCCTTCTGTCGCGCACTGTTGGTGATACCTACGAAATCTGATGGTCCATCAGCTGGCGTGGCCGGATTCCATTGACTTTTCACACTACCCGCACATCAATGGCCCCCTGTCGGCGCAGAAGAGCCGCTGCGCCCGCATCCCTCAGGAGGGGGCAACCATGTCAATCATGGGTTCCACCGCTCGAAGACGCCGCTGGGCGGCGCTCCTCGGGGTGACCGCTCTCGCGGTCACCGCCACAGGCGCGCTGGCCGGTCCGGCCGGGGCGGCCACGAACGTGGACTTCCCCACGCACTGCATCCCGCCGGAGATCGCGGGCATCCCGCCGATCGACGGCACCACCACCGCGGTCATCACGGTGGACAACGCCAGTCCCACGGTCGGCGACACCGTCACCGTGAAGTACGAGGTGGTCAAGCCCGCCGCGAACAACCCCACGGCCATCAGCCTGCCGGCCGACATCATGACGCCCACCGGCAAGGTCACCCTGGGCGGCGCCCAGACCGGGAGCGTCACCGTCGCGGGACCGAAGAAGAACGACCCGGTGGCGGGCAACGCCGCCTTCCCGGGGTTCACCATGACCGGCACCTTCACGGTCACCAGTCCGGGTGCCATCACACTCTCGCCCGGTGACTACAACATCCACACCAGCTACATCCTGGAGCTGGACACCCCCTGTACGGTCACCAATGCGCCCGCGCCGGTCTCCGAGACGATCACCGCGGAGGACACTCCTCAGCCCAACACCCGTGCAATTCAGCTGGGTTCGGCCTCCGGCAACCCCGGTGACAGCGTGACCGTCACCGGCAGCAACTTCACCCCGGGTGCGACCGTCACGCTCGCCGGACGGTCGGGTGCCACTCAGACAGCGGACTCCGCAACCGTGACCGCGACCGCGGCGGGCGCCATCAGCGGTGCGCTCACCGTCAACGACAAGACGACGACCGGTGTCGTGGCGTACGAGGGAAGCAGCTGGAGCAGCGACCTGGGCGCGGGCCCGGCGACGTACACCGTCATCGACAACACGCCGGTCCCGCCGAACAGCCAGAAGCTCAACACCACGGTGACCGCAGGGTCGTTGTCGATGTCCCAGGACGGGGACACCGTCGACCTCTCGGCCGTCGAGTTCGGTGAGGGCGGTCCGTCGACGGGCGCCCTGAACACGGTGACCGTCCAGGACTTCCGCGGCGGACCCGCGGGCTGGTCCCTGACCGGCAAGGTCACCGACTTCACCGGCCCCGGCGCCAAGATCGACGCCGGTCAGCTGAGTTGGACCCCGGCATGCGCCACCAAGGCCGGGAGCCTGAGCACCTGCCAGGCCGGTTCGCCCGGCACGGTGGGCGGTTCGGGAGCGACACTGGCGTCCGCCCCCAACGGCACGGTCACCGGTGGCGAGTTCACCGCTGACGCCCAACTGTCGCTGAACGTACCGGCGTTCACCCCGCCGGGTTCGTACTCCGGCGTTCTCACGCTGACGCTCAGCTGATCGGTCCGTTCGCACCTCGTGGCCGGGCGCGCACCCGCCCGTCCACCTCGTCCGTGGGGGTCCGCACCCATGCGCAAGCTGTACGCCCTCCTCCTGTGCCTGTTCCTGGCCTCACAGGCCACACCCTCTTACGCCGCCGACAACGGCAGCTGGTCCGTCTTCCCCGTCTCGACGAAGCTCGCCGCGCGGCCGTACTTCTATCTCTCCGCCGACCCCGGCACGACCCTCGAGGACAAGGTCACGGTCGCCAACAAGACCGGCGCGCCGCTGACCTTCCGGCTGTACGCGGCCGACGCGTACAACACCGTGCGCGACGGCGGGTTCGCCGTGCGCACCGTCAAGGAGAAGCAGCGGGGGGTCGGGGCGTGGGCGCGTCCCGCGCGCTCCCGGGTGACGGTTCCCGCGCACGGCTCGGTCACCGTGCCGTTCACCATCCGGGTGCCGGAGAAGGCCGAACCCGGGGACCACCCAGGGGCGTTGGTCGCGCTCGACGAGCGGATCGATGCCGGCGGCGGAGCGGTCGCGATGGGAGTGCAGCGGGCGGTCGCCGCCCGGATCTACCTGCGGGTCGGCGGCCCGACGATGCCCGCCATCTCGGTCGAGAAGGTCCGCATCACCCACCACCAGCCCCTCGTGCCCGGCCTGGGCGACAGCACCGCCACCATCTCGTACACCCTGCGCAACACGGGCAACGTGACGTTGAACCCGAAGGTCCAGTTGAAGGCCGAGGGCCTCTTCGGCCGTACGCTGCTCTCGCGGGGGCTGACCAAGATTCCCTCGGAGCTGTTGCCCGGGCAGCGGGTCCGGCTGAGCGAGCCTTGGCGGGGTGCGCCCCAGCTGGACTGGGGCGAGGTCACGCTCACGGCTTCGGCTCAGGACACCCGCGAGTCGGCGAGCGCTTCGTTCTTCGCGCTGCCGTGGCTGGTGGCGGCGGTGCTGGGGGCGGGGCTCGTCGGGGCCCTGGTGGTGATCAGAGCGCGGCGGGGCGGCAACTGGCCGTGGACGCCCGGAGAACGTCAACGCCGCGCATGGCCATGGGAGTTCAGAGCGCGTCGGGGCCGCGCTCGCCCGTCCGTACCCGCACCACCGTCTCCACCGGAACCGCCCACACCTTCCCGTCGCCGATCTTCCCCGTCTGGGCGGCCCTGACGATCGCGTCGATGACCGCGTCCGAGTCGAGGTCGTCGACGACGACCTCGATACGGACCTTGGGGACGAGGTCGACCTGGTACTCGGCGCCGCGGTACACCTCGGTGTGGCCGCGCTGGCGGCCGTAGCCACTGGCCTCGGTCACGGTCAGACCGTGCACGCCGAGCTCCTGGAGCGCCGTCTTGACCTCGTCGAGGCGGTACGGCTTCACGATCGCGGTGATGAGCTTCATGCCTGGCTCTTGACCTTCTGGGCGGAGGGGACGACGGACGAGCTGACCGGGGCACCGTGGCCCAGGACGCCGTGATCGTATGCCGTCTCGGCGTGCACCGTAAGGTCCAGGCCGGTCTGCTCCTGCTCCTCGTCCGCGCGCAGGCCGATGACCCGGTCGATCAGCTTCCCGATGCCGTACGTGACGACGAAGGCGTACGCCCCCACGGCCACGACGGCGACCAGCTGCCTGCCGAGCTGCCCGAGCCCACCGCCGTACAGCAGACCCTCCGCGCCGCCCGTCATCGACTCCGTCGCGAAGACACCGATGAGGACCGTGCCGATGACACCGCCGACCAGGTGGACGCCGACTACGTCCAGCGAGTCGTCGTAGTTCAGCTTGAACTTCCAGCTCACGGCGTACGAGCAGACGAGCCCGGCGGCGAGACCGATCACCAGCGCGCCCAGCAGGGAGACCGAACCGCAGGACGGGGTGATGGCCACCAGGCCCGCGACCGCGCCGGACGCCGCGCCCAGCGTGGTGGGGTGGCCGTCGCGCCGCTGCTCCACGAAGAGCCAGCCGAGCAGGCCCGTGCAGCCGGCGGTGAGGGTGTTGAGGAAGGCGGCGGCGGCCAGGCCGTTGGCGCCGAGGGCCGAGCCCGCGTTGAAGCCGAACCAGCCGAACCAGAGCAGACCGGCGCCGAGCATCACCATCGGCAGGTTGTGCGGACGCATCGCGTCCTTCTTGAAGCCGAGGCGCGGGCCCAGGACCAGGCAGAGGGCCAGACCGGAGGCGCCCGAGGTGACCTCGACCGGCAGGCCGCCCGCGAAGTCGAGCGCGCCCAGGCTGTCGAGGATCCAGCCGCCGGGGCCCCACACCCAGTGGGCGACGGGAACGTATACGAGCAGCGCCCACAGCGGTACGAAGACCAGCCACGCGCCGAACTTGGCGCGGTCCGCGATCGCGCCGCTGATCAGCGCCGCCGTGATGATCGCGAAGGTCAGCTGGAAGGTGGCGAAGAGGATCGTGGGGACCGTGCCCTGCACGCTGTCCGGGCCGATGCCCGCCATGCCCGCGTGCTTCAGTCCGCCGATCAGCCCGCCGAAGGCGTCGTCGCCGAACGCGAGCGAGTAGCCGGCGGCCAGCCACACCACGGTGACCAGCGCGATCGACACGAAACTCATCATGAGCATGTTGAGGACGCTCTTCGTGCGGACCATGCCGCCGTAGAACAGGGCCAGGCCCGGGGTCATCAGCAGCACGAGCGCCGTGGCGGCGAGCAGCCAGGCGGTGTCGCCGGTGTCGATGTGGGGGGCGGCCAGGGGCGCGGCCAGGATCACGGTGTCTCCAACGGGGTGGGGGCGTCGTCCGAGGGTCACGGGCCCGCGTTTCCGGTTGTGCACACGCGCGTTTCGGTCGTGTTTCGTGTTGCGTGGGGGTTTCCGGAACCTCACCGTGATGACCGTCGCCGCGGCCCGATCGCCGCCGCTTCCGGTCGCCGTGCGGCAGGGCTCCGATGATCAGGGACAATGGGCGCCATGAGCGTTCGTACCCAGTCATCCGAGCCGTCCGAGGCCAACCACCGCGCCGGCTTCGCCTGCTTCGTGGGCCGCCCCAACGCGGGCAAGTCCACCCTCACGAATGCTCTGGTCGGCCAGAAGGTCGCGATCACCGCGGACCAGCCGCAGACCACGCGGCACACCGTGCGGGGGATCGTGCACCGGCCCGACGCCCAGCTGATCCTGGTGGACACCCCCGGGCTCCACAAGCCGCGCACGCTGCTCGGCCAGCGGCTGAACGACATCGTGCGGACCACCTGGGCCGAGGTCGACGTCATCGGCTTCTGCCTGCCCGCGAACGAGAAGCTCGGTCCCGGTGACCGGTTCATCGCGAAGGAACTGGCGTCCATCAAGAAGACGCCGAAGATCGCGATCGTCACGAAGACCGACCTGGTCGACAGCAAGACGCTCGCCGAGCAGCTCATCGCGATTCATCAGCTCGGTATGGAGCTCGGGTTCGAGTGGGCGGAGATCGTGCCGGTGTCGGCGGTCGGGGACGAGCAGGTGGACCTGCTTGCCGATCTGATCGTGCCGCTCCTTCCGGAGGGGCCCGCGCTGTACCCGGAGGGTGACCTCACCGACGAGCCCGAGCAGGTCATGGTCGCGGAGCTGATCCGTGAGGCCGCGCTCGAAGGTGTGCGGGACGAGCTGCCGCACTCCATCGCCGTCGTCGTCGAGGAGATGCTCCCCCGCGAGGACCGGCCCGCCGACAAGCCGCTCCTCGACATCCACGCGTTCGTCTACATCGAGCGGCCCAGCCAGAAGGGCATCATCATCGGCCCCAAGGGCAAGCGCCTGAAGGAAGTCGGCATCAAGTCCCGCAAGCAGATCGAAGCGCTGCTGGGCACGCCGGTCTTCCTCGACCTCCATGTGAAGGTCGCCAAGGACTGGCAGCGGGATCCTCGGCAGTTGCGGAAGCTGGGGTTCTGAGGGGAGTTTTTTCGCCCCCTCCGCCCCTACCCGTCCCGTTCCTGGGGGCTGCCGCCCCCAGAGCCCCGCTAAAGATTTTCAGCCCCTCCGGCGTTTGAGGAGCGGGGGTTTGGGGGCGGAGCCCCCAAGTGACGGGAATGGGTAGGGGCGGAGGGGGCGAAAAAACTCAGCCCTGGCCGACGCTCGGCGACAGGTCCTGCAGGCCCACCACCCGCAGCAGTTGGAGTCGTTCGTGGGACTCCGTGCCGGGGCGGGCCGTGTGGACGATCAGGAACTGGTCGTGGTCGGAGCTGAGCAGGATCTCGCAGTCGAGTTCGAGCAGGCCGACGGTCGGATGCCGGAAGCGCTTCGTGGAGGCGCGCCGCACGGCGACCTCGTGGGCGTCCCACAGTTCCGCGAACTCCCCACTGACCGCACGGAGTTCGGCCACCAGCCGAGCCGGCCGCGGATCCTCGGGCCGCGCCGCGGTGACGGCCCGCAGGTTGGCGACATGTGCGCGGGCCAGCTCCGCATGGTCCTCGGCCGGGAAGAGGGCACGGGCCCCCGGTTCGGTGAAGAAGCGACGCACCATGTTGCGGTCGCCGGCCGCATCGCCGACGAGGGCAGCCGCCATCGCGTTCTGGGCGAGCACGTCCCCGTAGTCCGTCGCGATCATCGCGGGCGCGTCGTACAGCCGGTCGAGGATCAGCAGCAGCCCCGGCCGTACATGCGCGGACGCGCTCTCGGACCGCGGCGGCTCCTCACCCACCAGGTGGAAGAGATGGTCCCGCTCGTCCCCGCTGAGCCGCAGCGCCCGCGCCAGCGCACCCAGCATCTGCCGTGACGGGCGAGGCCCCCGCGACTGCTCAAGGCGTGTGTAGTAGTCCACGGACATCCCCGCGAGCGCCGCCACCTCCTCCCGCCGCAGGCCCGGCGTGCGGCGCCGGGCGCCCGCCGTGAGCCCCACGTCGGAGGGGTCGAGACGGGCGCGGCCGCGGCGCAGGAAGTCGGCGAGTTCGGCTCGGTTCACCCCTCCAGCGTGGCCGAAGGCGCCCGTCTTATCCAGGGAGTGCTGATCCCCTGATCGAGAGGTCTCTCCCGCCGCGCACCGCCGCGTCCCAGGCTGGCGGCAGGAGAGAGGAGCACATGATGCTGACACTGGTGACGGGTACGACGGGTGAGGTCGGGCGCCGTTTCGTCCCGCGGCTGCTGGCGCAGACGCAGCCCGGCGAGCAGGTACGGGTCCTGGTCCGCGACGAGTCGAAGGCGTCCCGGTTCGCCGACCTGGGCGCGCAGGTCGCGGTCGGGGACCTGAGGGACTCCGACACGCTGGGGAAGGCGCTCGCCCCAGCCGACGCGGTGGTGAACATCGCGGCCTCCTTCCGCGGCGTACCGGACGACGAGGCGCGGGCGGTCAACCGCGACGCGGCGCTGGAACTGGGACGCGCGGCCGTCGCTTCAGGCGTACGCAGGTTCGTGCAGGTCAGCACGAACCTCGTGTACGGCGCGGGGCGGGGCCGCCCGCACACCGAGTCCGACCCCTACGTACCCGGCGGCCGCCTGTGGGGCGCGTACCCGGAGGCGAAGCTCGAGGCCGAGCGCGGGCTGCTGGCCATGGCGGATCTCGACGTACGCGTCGGGCGGCTCTCCTTCGTCTACGGCGAAGGGGACCCGCACATCGCCCAGTCGATGCGGTGGGCGGCGCACTGGGCCGCGACCCAGCGCCTACAGATGGTCCACCACGCGGATGTGGCCCAGGGGCTGCTGCGTCTGCTGTACGCCCCGGGCGCCGACGGCCGCGTGTACAACATCGCCGACGACGCGCCGGTGACGACGGTCGAGCTGCACCAGCTCAACGGCCTGGAGGTCCCCAAGGACCTGCACGACCGCCCGGACGACGACCCGTGGCACGGCATCGTCTCCACCCGCCGTATCCGCCGCGAGCTGGGCTTCCGCCCGCTGTACCCCTCGGTCTGGACGGCGGCGGACGTGGGCGCGCTCTAGCTAGTCCACGCCCCTGATCCGCCCCACCAGCAGGGCCCCGGCCAGTCCGATCACCGCCGCCACCAGGTACAGCACCCGGTACCCGCCCAGATAGGTGACGATCGGTGCCGCGAGGACCGGGGCGGCGACCTGGGGGAGTGCGTTGGCCACGTTGATCACTCCCAGGTCCTTGCCGCGGTCCATCGCCTTCGGCAGGACGTCCGTCATCAGCGCGAAGTCGACCGACGTGAAGACGCCGAAGCCGATGCCGAGGACGGCCGCCGCGACGATGGCGCCCGGCCAGGTCTGCCAGCCGGCGAGGGCGGCCGTGGCGACCGCCATCAGGACACCCGACCAGATCACGAAGGGCTTGCGGCGGCCCACCCGGTCCGACCAGACGCCGCCGACCACGACCGTGGCGAGGAGGGTGACGCCGTTGACCGCGGTCAGGATCAGGACGCCCTGTTCCGGGTCGTCGTAGTGCAGGCGGTCCCGCAGGTAATAGAGCAGATACAGCAGTACGAGCGCGTTGCTGAGGTTGATCAGGAAGCGGGTCAGCCACGCCCAGGCCAGGTCGGGGTGGCGGCGGGGGCTCAGCCAGAAGGAGTTGAGGAAGGGGCGCCAGGCGAACGCGGGGCGGTCCGACACGGGCAGGCGCAGGTCCTTGTGGCGCAGTACGTACGGCAGCACACCCACGAGCGTGAACACCGCGCACGCCGCGTATCCGCCGCCCACACCCCCGGCCAGCGTCGCAAGCCCCGTCCCGCCGACGACGCCAAGGATCTGGGCCGCCCCCAACCAGCCGCCCACAGAGCCCCGTTGGAGCCGCGGTACCCGGTCGGGCACGGCCGCGGTGACCGCGGCGAAGGCGGCGTTCAGTGTCAGCTGGACCAGGCACCAGCCGGCCGCCATCGTCCAGACGCCGCCCGCGCCCGCCAGGAGCAGCAGCGACAGCGCGCCGCCCGCCGCTCCGGCGACGATCCACGGCGTACGGCGGCCCCAGCGCGCGGTGGTCCGGTCGGACAGCGCGCCGAAGAGCGGGTTGGCGACCAGCGAGACGACCGCGCCCGCGCCCGTCACCCACGCCAGCATCGTCTCCTTGGACATGCCGGAGCCGGGCGCGAAGTCCTCCGCCTGGGAGGCGAGCAGGATCTGCAGAGGGCCGTACCAGCCCACCCAGATCGCCCCGTTGGCGAGCGAGAGCGACGCGGTCCAGCCCCGGCCGACCCGCTCGACGGGTTCGGCAAGCGCCGCCGCCGACGGCTCGCTCGCGTCGGTCGGGGGCGCCGTCATCTCTGAGCCCGAGAGTCCCGCAGGGCGTCCCGCAGCCACGCGTAGGACGCCTTCGGGGTCCGCTCCAGGGTTGTGTAGTCGACGTGGACGAGGCCGAAGCGGCGTGCGTACCCCTCCGCCCACTCGAAGTTGTCGAGGAGCGACCACACGAAGTAGCCGCGTACGTCGACGCCCGCCTCCAACGCCCGGTGCAGCGCCCGCACATGACCGTCGAGGAACGTGATCCGCTCTTGGTCGTCGATCCCCTCGTAACTGCAGCCGTTCTCGGTGATGACCACGGGCGGGAGTCGGTCGCCGTAGCGCTCGCGGAACCCGGTGAGCAGTTCCGTGAGCGCCTCGGGGACCACCGGCCAGCCGAAGTCAGTGACCGGGTAGCCCTCCAACTCGCGTACGGAGAAGGGGAGTTCGGCGGGCAGTGTCAGTCCGCTGAACTCGATCTCCGCGCCCTCGGGGGCGCCCACCTTGGTTGGCTGGTAGTAGTTGATCCCGTACCAGTCCAGCGGCTCCGAGATGATCTTCAGGTCCGACTCGATGTCGCCGGGGAGCAGGTCGGCGATGCCGTCCGGGTACTGGCCCAGGAGCAGCGGGTCCGCGAACAGGCGGTTGAGGAGCAGGTCGTAGAAGTCGGCGGCCTCCACGTCCTCCGTGCTCTCCGACGCCGCCCAGGTCGGCCCGTGCGAGTTGGCGATCCCGATGTCGGTGACGCCGGCCGCGCGCAGGGCCCGTACGGCCAGGCCGTGTGCAAGGAGCTGGTGGTGGGCCACCGGCAGGGCGTCGAACAACAGCTTCTTGCCGGGTGCGTGTGCGCCCAGCGCGTGGCCCAACAGGGTGTGTTCGGCGGGCTCGTTGAGGGTGATCCACTTGGTGACGCGGTCGCCGAGGCGGGCGGCGACGACGGCCGCGTACTCGGCGAAGCGTTCCGCCGTCGAGCGGTTCATCCAGTCGAGGTCGACCGGCAGGTCCCAGTGGAAGAGGGTCGGTACGGGGCGTACGCCCGCGGTGCACAGTTCGTCGACCAGGCGGTCGTAGAAGTCCAGGCCGCCGGGGGAGTTGACCCGGGGCCAGGAGATCGAGAAGCGGTAGGCGTCCACGCCGAGGTCGCGGAGGAGAGCCACGTCTTCGCGGTAGCGGTGGTAGTGGTCGCAGGCCACTTCGGCCGTGGAGCCGTCCTTCACGTTTCCCTGTTCGGCGGTGAAGGTGTCCCACACCGAGGGGGCGCGTTTGTCGGTGGCCCCCTCGATCTGGTGGGCCGATGTCGATACGCCCCAGAGGAAGTCGGGCGGGAACTGCGGGAGGGTCGTCGCCATGCGCGCGATCATCCGTACCGGGGGTAACGGAAGTCAACGGGGCGGTGTGAACTAGGAGTTACTTTCGGGGGCGCCTATGGGGAGGGGGGTGCGGTTGTTGGGCGACTGCGGGCCGTCGGGGGCTGGTCGCGCAGTTCCCCGCGCCCCTAAAAGACCTCCCCCGGGCCCTCGCCACCAAAGTGAGCGCCCCTCCGGAAAGCCCCCTCCCGAGCCCTCGCCGCCACGTGAGCGCCCAGAAAGTCCCCCCTTACGCCCCCTCCTTCAACACCCTCGAAATCAGGCTCCGTTGCTCCTCCGTCAGTCTCGGGTCCGCGGCGTACACCGTTTTGCCGTCGACCGTGATCTGGTAGCTGAAACCGTCGGGAACGCCTATGGGCGGCGTGCCCCGGCCGGCGGCGACCGCCTGCTCGGCCAGGGTGTGCCACTCGTGGGCATCGGGGCGTCCCGAGGTGTTCACCTCGGCGTGGCGCTCGATGCCCGCGAATCCGCCCGTGCGCCTTACCTGAATACGCATGGGTCCTGTCTAGTGCGAGTCGGGACGTGGGGCTAGGCGGTGGGTACCCCGACCTGTTCCCACGCCTTCAGCACGGCCTGCAGTTCCTCGCCGTCGTTGAAGCGGGTGCGTGCCGCGGTGATCGTGAGCTTGGCGAAGTCGGTGAACAGGGCCTGCTGGCCCAGTTCGCCGCCGGTGAGGACGTCGTACCAGATCTGTCCGGCCCGCTCCCAGGCGTTGCCGCCGAGGGCGGTGGCGGCGAGGTAGAAGGCGTGGTTGGGGATGCCGGAGTTGATGTGGACGCCGCCGTTGTCGCGACCGGTGTTCACGAAGTCGTCCATCGTCGCGGGCTGCGGGTCCTTGCCGAGCACGTCGTCGTCGTACGCCGTGCCCGGCTCCTTCATGGAGCGCAGCGCGGTGCCGGTGACGCGCGGGGCGAGCAGGCCCGCGCCGATCAGCCAGTCGGCCTCGGCGGCGGTCTGGCCGAGTGTGTACTGCTTGATCAGCGAGCCGAAGACGTCGGACATGGACTCGTTGAGGGCGCCGGACTGGCCGAAGTAGGTGAGGTTCGCGGTGTATTGGGTGACGCCGTGGGTCAGCTCGTGGCCGATGACGTCGACCGGGATGGTGAAGTCGAGGAAGATCTCGCCGTCACCGTCGCCGAACACCATCTGCTCGCCGTTCCAGAAGGCGTTGTTGTAGTTCGCGTCGAAGTGCACGGTGGCGTCGAGCGGCAGGCCCTCGCCGTTGATCGAGTTGCGCCGGTAGGCGTTCAGGTACAGCTCGAAGGTCGCGCCGAGGCCGGCGTACGCGCGGTTGACCGTGGCGTCCTTGCCGGGCTTGTCGGCCTCGCCGCGGACCTTCTTGCCGGGCAGGTCCTGGCGGTGCCGGGCGTCGTAGATCGTGCGGTGCGGCTTGTCCTCGGCGGCTTCCTTCGCCGGGGCCACGGTGGGCGCGCCGATGACCGTGGTCAAGCGGCGGTGGGTGCGTTCGAGGGCGTCGCGCTCCAGGGTGCGGCGGGCGGGCCCGGCGAGCGCGGGGTCCTCGGCCCTGGCCAGCTTGTCGAGGACATGGGGCGGCACGATGGTGCAGAAGACAGGCTCGAAGCCTGACGGATTGGCGGTCATGCCGGGCACATTTGCACTGAGTCATGACTCTGTCACTACCGGCAACCATGATTGGTGAAATGTGGCGATAAGGAACCCCCGGACCGGCCCTGAAGTGGTATGGCGCACTTTTCGTCCTATTTGTCGGGGCGGTCCCGCATACTGATACGAGCCCCCGCACCCGGCGCGGCTCGGCTAGCATGCGGAGCATCATGCGTTTCGGGCTGCTCCTCCTTAGCTGCCGCGGCGAGGGCCTGTAAGTCGAGGCCGACCCCCTCCCCGCGGAGTCTGGCGTTGCGCCGTCGGCCGTCCTTCCGGACACCTTCGAGGAGCCCCCGCATCATGGCGAACAGCCAGCGCAGCCAGAACCGCCAGCAGTCCACCTCCATGCCGGTCCACAAGTACCGCCCGTACGACCAGGTCGACATCCCCGACCGTACGTGGCCGGACAACCGGATCACCGTCGCCCCCCGCTGGCTCTCCACCGACCTGCGTGACGGCAACCAGGCCCTGATCGACCCCATGTCGCCCGCGCGCAAGCGCGAGATGTTCGACCTGCTGGTGAAGATGGGCTACAAGGAGATCGAGGTCGGCTTCCCGGCCTCCGGCCAGACCGACTTCGACTTCGTGCGCTCGATCATCGAGGAAGAGGGCGCGATCCCGGACGACGTCACGATCTCCGTACTGACCCAGGCCCGCGAGGACCTGATCGAGCGGACCGTGGAGTCCCTGGTCGGCGCCAACCGCGCCAACGTCCACCTCTACAACGCCACCGCCCCGGTCTTCCGCCGGGTCGTCTTCCGCGGCTCCAAGGACCAGATCAAGCAGATCGCCGTCGACGGCACGCGGCTGGTCATGGAGTACGCCGAGAAGCTGCTGGACGAGCGGACCACCTTCGGCTACCAGTACAGCCCCGAGATCTTCACCGACACCGAGCTGGACTTCGCCCTGGAGGTCTGCGAGGCCGTCATGGACGTCTGGCAGCCGGGCCCGGACCGCGAGATCATCCTCAACCTGCCCGCCACGGTGGAGCGTTCGACCCCCTCCACGCACGCGGACCGCTTCGAGTGGATGAGCCGAAACCTCTCCCGCCGCGAGTACGTGTGCGTCTCCGTCCACCCCCACAACGACCGCGGTACGGCCGTCGCGGCGGCCGAGCTGGCGCTGATGGCCGGCGCCGACCGCATCGAAGGCTGCCTGTTCGGACAGGGCGAGCGCACCGGCAACGTCGACCTGGTCACCCTGGGCATGAACCTGTTCTCCCAGGGCGTCGACCCGCAGATCGACTTCTCGAACATCGACGAGGTCCGCCGCACTGCCGAGTACTGCAACCAGATGGAGGTCCACGCACGCCACCCGTACGTCGGTGACCTCGTCTACACCTCCTTCTCCGGCTCCCACCAGGACGCCATCAAGAAGGGCTTCGACGCCATGGAGGCCGACGCGGCCGCCAAGGGCGTCACCGTCGACGACATCGAGTGGGCGGTCCCGTACCTGCCGATCGACCCGAAGGACGTCGGCCGCTCCTACGAGGCGGTCATCCGGGTCAACTCGCAGTCGGGCAAGGGCGGTATCGCGTACGTCCTGAAGAACGAGCACAAGCTGGACCTGCCGCGCCGGATGCAGATCGAGTTCTCGAAGATCATCCAGGCGAAGACGGACGCCGAGGGCGGCGAGGTCACCCCGAAGGACATCTGGTCGATCTTCCAGGACGAGTACCTGCCGATCTCCGGGAACCCGTGGGGCCGTATCCAGGTCCGCAACGGCCAGAGCACGACCGACCGCGACGGCATCGACACGCTCACCGTCGAGGCCGAGGTGGACGGCGTCGAGACCGTTCTGGTCGGCAGCGGCAACGGTCCGATCTCCGCCTTCTTCCAGGCGCTGCAGGGCATCGGCATCGACGCCCGGCTGCTCGACTACCAGGAGCACACGATGAGCGAGGGCGCCTCCGCGCAGGCCGCCTCGTACATCGAATGCGCCATCGGCGACAAGGTTCTGTGGGGAATCGGGATCGACGCGAATACGACACGTGCCTCGCTGAAGGCCGTGGTCTCCGCGGTCAACCGCGCGGCCCGCTGAACCCGTTCACCTGGTTCTTCTCGGCCCCGTCCGCCCTCCGAGGCGGGCGGGGCCCCCGTCGTTTACCGGCCATTCCGTGTGCAGGTCACGGGTGGGTCTCGTCCGGGGTACTGACTCCGCATCAACAATGTGGCTAACATCACGCCAGCGCGGCGATGTTGCCGCGGCGTTACGGAGGTGTGCGCGCGTGCTGCCAGGATGGGGACGAAACGGTCGTGCACTTCCGGTTTCCCGGATCCTGGGCACCCGTACGGCATGGACCACGGTCGGCGACGGCGAGTTCTTCTGCCCGGGCTGCGGAGGTGACCGCAACTTCCAGCGGCTCACCGGCCGACGCCGCTTCACCTGCCTCGGCGTTCCCGTTCTCCCGCGCGGCGAGACCGGGCCCGTCGTCGAGTGCGCCGCCTGCCGCCACCACTTCGGCGCCGACGTCCTCGACCATCCCACCACCACCCGCTTCTCCGCGATGCTCCGCGACGCCGTCCACACGGTCGCCCTCGCCGTGCTCGCCGCGGACGGCTCCTGCGCCCGTACGTCCCTGGAGACCGCCGCCTCCGCCGTCCGCTCGGCCGGCTTCGACGACTGCACCGAGGACCAGCTCGGCGCGCTCGTCGAGGCGCTCGCCGCGGACACCGGGCGCGTCCTCGGGGAGCCGTGCGGCGCGAGTCTGGCCATAGAGCTCCACGAGGCCCTGGACCCGCTCGCCCCGCACCTCGCCCCCACGGGCCGGGAGGCGATCCTCCTCCAGGGGGCGCGCATCGCGCTGGCCGACGGGCCGTACACGCCCGCCGAGCGGGAGGTCCTGTCGACGGTGGGCGCGGCCCTGACGATCTGCTCGGACGACGTGACACGGCTGCTGGCGGCCGCGCGTACACCGTCGTGATCCTCCCCGTACTCCCGGGGGAGTAGTCCGGCCGTCGGGCCACCCGCGGCGGTACCCCCGAACTCGCCCTCCCGCGCGACGAATCCGGTTCTCCGCGCCGGAAGTCTGGTGTGTGTGTCCAGACAACCGTCCAGGAGGGGGGACCCCGCCATGGGGCCCGGAAACACAACCACGCGTACGCGGCGAAGGGCGGTGCCCTGGGCGCTGCTCGGGCTCTGGGTGGCCCTGCTCGCCTTCGTCGCGCCGTTCGCTTCCAAGTTGGCAGACGTGCAGCACGACCGGGCCACGGACTATCTCCCGGCGAGTGCCGACTCCACCCAAGTAGCCAAGATCCAGGAGCAGTTGCCCGGCGGCGAGACCACCGAACTGGTCCTCGTCTACCACCGTGACGGCGGGCTGACCGCCGCCGACCGTACGACGGCGGCGCAGCAGGTCGACGAGATCGCGGCCGCGAACCGGCTGACCGGAACACCGAAGGACGTGCCGTCCCAGGACGGGACCACCCTGATGTACCCGGTGGCCAGCACGGAGCCGGGCATCGACGAGGAGAAGCGGGACGTCTTCGTCAACGACGTACGTGACGTCGCCCAGGGCGAGGACGGGATGACCGTCGACGTCGGCGGGCCGGGGGCGCTCGCCACCGATGCCGGCGAGGTCTACAACTCCCTCGGCGGGCCTCTGCTCTACACCACCGTCGGCGTGGTCGCGATCCTGCTGATCGTCATCTACCGCAGCCCGCTGCTGTGGCTCGTCCCGCTCGCCGTCGCGGGCATCGCGGACTATCTGTCCATGGGCGTCGCCTACGGACTCCACCAGGCGTTCGGCACCACCATCTCCGGACAGAGCTCGGGCGTGATGACCATCCTGGTGTTCGGCGCCGGGACCGATTACGCGCTGCTGCTCATCTCCCGCTACCGGGAGGAACTGCGGCGCGTCGAGCGGCCGTACGACGCCATGCGGGTCGCCTTGCGCAGCTGCGGCCCCGCCGTACTCGCCTCCTCCGGCACGGTCGCCGTCGGACTGGTGTGCCTGCTCGCCGCCGACCTCAACAGCAGCCGGGGGATGGGCCCGTTGGGCGCCCTCGGAGTGCTGTGCGCGCTCGTCGCCATGCTGACCCTGCTGCCCGCCGTCCTCGTACTGCTCGGGCGCCGGGTGTTCTGGCCGCTCGTACCCGCCTTCGGGAGCAAGCCCAAGGAGCGGCGCAGCCTCTTCACCGCGATGGGGAGTTCGGCCGGACGCCGGCCGTACGCCGTCCTCGCGGGCGGGGCGATCCTGCTCGGCGCGCTGGCCCTCGGCACCCTGAACCTGCCCGGCTCGATCAAGCAGCAGGACTCCTTCGTCGACAAGCCCGACGCCGTCGCCGCGATGGAGACACTCGCCGCCGCCTACCCCGAACAGGGCACCCAGCCGATCACCGTGATCACCCCCGCCGACCGGGCCGACGCCACCCTTGCCGCGGCCCGCGACCACCAGGGCGTCGCCGCCGCCGAACGGGGACGCACCGGAGACGGCTGGACGGAGATCTCCGTCACGGCGAAGGGCGCGCCCCAGTCGGCGGCCGAGACGGCCACCATCAAGTCCCTGCGGGACGACCTCAAGGGCTCCTACATCGGCGGCCCCAGCGCCGAACAGCTCGACCTGGAGGACACCAACGCCCGGGACCAGCTCGTCGTCGTACCGATCGTCGTCGTGTCCGTGCTGCTGATCCTGATCGTGCTGCTGCGCAGCCTGGTCGCCCCGCTGCTGCTCGTCGCCGCCGTGATCGCGGTGTGGGGCGCGTCGCTCGGGATCGGCGGCCTGCTCTTCGGACCGGTCCTCGGCTTCGAGGGGACCGATCCGGGGCTCGGCCTGCTGTCGTTCGTTTTCCTCGTCGCCCTCGGCGTCGACTACGGCATCTTCCTCATGCACCGGATGCGGGAGGAGTCGCTGTCCGGCGCCGAGCCGTCCGCCGCCGCACTCACCGCGCTGCGGACGACCGGAGGTGTCATCGCCTCCGCCGGGCTGGTCCTCGCCGCGACCTTCGCGGTGCTGACGAACATGGGGCTCGTCCAACTGGTCCAGCTCGGGTTCGTGATCGCGGTCGGGGTACTGCTCGACACCTTCCTCGTACGGACGTATCTGGTGACGAGTGCGAGCGTCGCGCTCGGGCGGAAGGTGTGGTGGCCGGGGACGTTGTCGAGGGAACCGGCGCAGGGGCAGCCGCCCGAGCCGCGCCAGAAGGAACCAGTCGTCGTCGGCTGAACACCACGAGTGCGCCCCTCCCTCCCGGAGGGGCGCACTCCTGACGGAGGATGAACCCCGTGCAGGCAAACTCGGCAGACCTGGCAAGCGCGACCGGCACCCGGCCGGGGCTCGCGCGGCGACTGAACGCCGCCGTCGGGCGGACACCCCGGAACACCCTGCGCCAGGACGCCTGCTTCGCCGCGATTCTCGCGGCCTTCGGGGCCGCGCTGGCGCTCACCGTCGACGACGGCCGCTCCCTGGACGCTTTCGGCTGGACGCTCCTCATGTGCGGCCATGTGCCTCTCGTCTGGCGCCGACGCCGTCCCATGCTCGTGCTGTTCGCCGTGCTGGTCCTCATCGGGCCCTACCACGCGCTCGACTACAACCACACCGCCGCGATTCAGCTCACCATGGTCGTGCTCTACACGATCGCCGTGACGGGCACGGCCCGCCGTACGCTGCTGACAGGGTTCGGCGTCGTCGGCGGCACGGTGCTCGGGAACGCCGTGGTGCCCCCGCACCAGGTCGGGGAGGTCGTGCGGATCTCCGGCTGGATCGTCGCCGTCCTGCTGTGCGGCGGATACGTCCGCGTGCACCGCCAGTACGTCGACACGATCCTCGAACGCGCCGAACGCGCCGAACGCACCCGCGAGGAGGAGGCCCGCCGCCGCGTAGCCGAGGAACGCCTGCGCATCGCCCGCGACCTGCACGACCTGCTCGCCCACAGCATCACCCTGATCGGCGTGCAGACCTCCGTCGCCGCACACGTCCTGGCCGCCGACCCCGAGCGCCTCGACCGGGAGGCCGTCGCCAAGGCCCTCGACGACATCTCCGGTACCTGCCGCAGCGCACGCGGCGAACTGCGCACCACACTGGAGGTGCTGCGCGAGTCCCAGTACGGGGGAGACCGGCGCGGTCCGCTGCCCGGCCTGGACGGAGTGCCGGACCTGGCGAAGGCGGCCAGGCTCTCCGGCGCCGAGGTCGAGGTGTCGATACGCGCCGACGGCGTCCCGTCCGCGGTCGGCGCCGCCGCGTACCGGATCGTCCAGGAGGCGCTCACCAACGCGGTACGGCACGCGGGCCCCGACGTACCGGTGCGCGTGGACCTGCGGGCCGAGGGAGGTGCGCTCCGGGTGACGGTCACCGACGAGGGGGCGGGGGACACGGACGGCACCACACCCGGGTTCGGGCTCGTGGGGATGCGGGAGCGGGCTCGCAGCGTGGGCGGGACCGTGGAGGCGGGGGTTCGGGGGGAGGGCGGATTCGAAGTGGTCGCGGTGCTGCCGCTGGGGGGTGCCGTTGCCCTGCCCGCGCAGAATTCTGTACGGGATGCCGATGTCGTACGCGAGGCAGAGGGCGTGCGTGAAGCAGAGGCTGTCCGTGCGGCTGATGTCGTACGTGACGCTGATGTCGTACGCGACGCAGAACCCGTACGTACGGCGGAACCCGTCCGGGTGGCAGAGGCCGTGCGTGAAGCCGCATTCGACCGAGGCGAGTCCCGATGACCATCCGTGTAGTCCTCGCCGACGACCAGACCCTCGTGCGGGCCGCGTTCGCGATGCTCGTCGAGTCGGCGCGGGACATGGCGGTCGTCGGGCAGGCGGCCACGGGCCGGGAAGCGGTGGAGCTGGCCCGCAGCGCAGGGGCGGATCTGATCGTCATGGACATCCGCATGCCCGACCTGGACGGCATCGAGGCCACCCGGCTCATCGCCGCCGACGCGGAACTGGCCGGCGTCAGGGTCCTGGTCCTGACCACGTACGACACCGACGAGTACGTCGTGGAGGCCCTGCGCGCGGGCGCCTCCGGCTTCCTGGTGAAGGACACCAGGCCCGCCGAACTCCTCGACGCGATCCGCACGGTGGCGGCCGGTGAGTCCCTGCTGTCGCCGGGCCCGACCGCCCGGCTGATCGCCCGCTTCCTGCGGGGCCCCTCGGCCCCCGTGACGGGCGGCCCCGAGGGCCTCTCCGAGCGTGAGCGCCAGGTGCTGACGCTGGTCGCACGGGGCCTCAACAACACCGAGATAGCCGAGGCGTTGGGGCTGAGCCCGCTCACCGCGAAGACCCACGTGAGCCGCATCATGGGCAAGCTGGGCGCCCGCGACCGGGCCCAGCTGGTGATCGTGGCGTACGAGTCGGGGTTGGTCGCTCCGGGCGGCTGCTGAGCTGACGGTACGTCAATACGCCGTAGGGGCATGCGTATCTCGGGGCCGCTCGGGGCAGATTGGTTTCAGCCGGACATCCCATGTCCCACGTCCCATGTCCGTTCTTCGATGATCGCTGTCCACTGCCCGATGACCGCTGTCCGCCGTCTGCTGTCCACTGCCCGCCGTCCGTCGCAGTCCAGGGAGCGCCATGACCGTCATGAGCCGTACGGCCGCGTTAGCGGCAGCCACCGCACTCCTCACGGCCGTCGCCGGCCTCGGTACCGGCACCGCGTCCGCCGTCCCGCTGTCCGCGCAGGACTGCACCTCCTCCGTGCCGTACACCGCGGGCCAGGGCGGCTACGACACGTACCGCATCCCGGCCACGGTCACGACCCCGGCCCGCACGCTGCTCGCCTTCGCCGAGGGGAGGCACAGCGGTGCGGGCGACAGCGGCAACATCGACGTCGTCGTCAGGCGTTCCTACGACAACGGCTGTACGTGGGGCGCGCTGCAGGTCGTGGCGTCCGGGAACGGGGACACCCGGGGCAACCCGGCGCCGGTCGTGGACCCGCGGACCGGCCGGATCGTGCTCGTCACGTCGTACAACAGCGGGGCCGTGACCGAGGGGCAGATCATGCGGGGCGAGGTCACGGCGGCACAGAGCCGCCGCGTCTTCGTACAGACGAGCCTCGACGACGGGCTCAGCTTCTCCGCTCCCCGTGACATCACGGCGGAGGTGAAGCTGCCCGACTGGCGGTGGTACGCCACAGGTCCCGGGCACGCGGTCGCCCTGCGGCACGGGCCGCATGCCGGGCGCCTCGTCGTCGCCGCCAATCACTCCGCCGCGCCGGCCGCCGGGTCCGCCGACACCGGGCAGGAGCCCAAGTACTACGGCGCCCACGCCATCTACAGCGACGACGGTGGGTTGACCTGGGCGCTCGGCTTCGTCGACGACTCCTACGACGGTGTCGACAACGCGAACGAGTCCATCGCGGCCGAACTTCCCGACGGGCGGCTGTACTTCAGCTCCCGTGACCAGAACGGCACGAGTGCCGGCAACCGGCTCGACTCCTACTCCGGCGACGGCGCCGAGACGCTGGACCGGCCGTACCGGGTCCAGCCCACGCTCAACGGTGTTCCCGTCGTGCAGGGCAGCGTCCTTCAACTGCGGGGCTCGGGCGCGGGGCTGCTCTTCTCCGGGCCGTCCGTTCCCACCGCCCGTCAGGCCATGGCGATCTGGCGCAGCACGAACGCGGGTCTGACGTTCACCAAGGTGGCCACGCTGTCGCAGCAGCGGGCCGCGTACTCCGACCTCGTGCAGCTCGGGACCAGCCGGGTGGGGGTCCTCTACGAGACGGGTTCGACGGGGACGTACGAGAGGATCGAGTTCCGGCGGGTGCGGGTCGCCGACCTGCGGGGGTAGTTTTTTTCGCCCCCTCCGCCCCTACCCGTCCCTTGTTCCTGGGGGCTCCGCCCCCAGACCCCCGTTCGCCCGAAGGGCTCGTCCTCAAACGCCGGACGGGCTGAAAGATCTCCGGCGCGGGCAAGATTTTCAGCCCCTCCGGCGTTTGAGGAGCGGGGTCTGGGGCGGAGCCCCAGGAGCAAGGGACGGGTAGGGGCGGAGGGGGCGAAAAACCCCTACAGCAACCCCGCCGCCGCCAGATACTTCCCCACCCGCTCAACCTCCCCCTCCGACAACGCAACCTGCGGCTCCGCCGTGACCGGGCAGTCGATGATCCCCCGCAGATACAGCCCCGCCTTGAAGGCTCCGAGCCCGGCGGAACTACCCCCCATCCGGGCAGGATCACCGACCTCCACCATCCCGAACAACGCACACAACCGTTCCTGCTCGGCCCGGGCGCGCCCCCAGTCGCCGTCCCGGCACAGCCGGTACAGCCGCACGTACCCCGCGGGGTCGACATTCGCCAGCCCGGGCACCGCCCCGTCCGCCCCCAGCGCGAGCGCGGAGTCGACGACGAGCTCGGACCCGGTCAGCACGCTGAATCCGGTGATGCCGGGATGCGAGCGGGCGCCCATGACGACGGAGCGGAAGCCTGCCAGGTCCCCGCTGGAGTCCTTCAGCCCGGCCAGGACACCGTCGGCGGCGAGTTCGAGCACCAGCTCGGGGCTCAGCTTGGTGTGGACGGACATCGGCAGGTCGTAGGCGAAGACGGGCAGCGGCGAGCGTGCGGCGAGGACGCGGAAGTGGCGGGCGATCTCGGCGGGGTGGGTGCGGGTGTAGAAGGGGGCGGTCGCCACGACCGCGTCGGCGCCGACCGAGGCCGCGTACTCCACGTGGTCCAGTACCCGAGGTGTCGTCATGTCGATGGCCCCGGCAAGCACGGGAAGCTGCCCACCGACGTGCGAGACGACGGTCGAGACGACGAGCCGCCGGTGCGCGTCCGTCAGATACGCGGCCTCGGACGAGGAGCCGAGCACGAACAGACCGTGCACCCCGCCCTCCACCAGGTGGTCCACGAGCCTGATGAGGGAGGGGACGTCCACCTCGCGGTCCGGTGTCAGGGGCGTGCAGACGGGCGGAACGACACCGGTCAGCGGGGTGGGGATCGACATCAAGGCTCCCTGGTGTGCTCGAACGGGACGTCGGCCGTGGCGGCGGCCGGCGAGGCGGACAGCGCCTGCGTGACCAGGTCGCGCGTCGACTGACCCTCCTGCACAGGATGGTGGCACCGGTAACGGTGATCGGGGCGCGACGCGGCCGTGAACTCCGGCATGGCACCCGCGCACACCTCGTCCGCCTTCCAGCAGCGGGTACGGAACGGGCAGCCGGACGGCGGACGGGTGGCCGAGGGGACGGGGCCCACCAGGGGGATGGGGTCGATGGGGTCGAGGAGTCCGGGAGTCGCCGAGAAGAGGGCCCGGGTGTACGGGTGCCGGGAGCTGTCGGTGACCTCGTGGGCGGGGGACTCCTCCACGATCCGGCCGAGGTACATCGTGATCACCCGGTCGCTCATCCTGCGTACCGTCTGGATGTCGTGCGAGACGAAGACGAGGGCCAGGCCCAGGCGTTCCTTCAGGTCCAGGAGGAGGTTCAGGATCTGGGCGCGGACCGACACGTCGAGCGCGCTCGTCGGCTCGTCGGCCACGACGAGGTCGGGGTCAAGGGCCAGGGCGCGGGCGATCGCCACCCGCTGACGCTGGCCGCCGGAGAGCTGGCCCGGCAGGCCCTCGGCCAGGACGCGGGGCAGGCCGACCAGTTCCATCAGCTCCTTGACCCGCTCCTCGCGCTGGGCCGGCGTACCGCGCTTGTGGACGTCCAGCGGGTCCCGCAGGATCTGCCGGACCGTCAGCCGCCGGTTCAGGGCCGTCGACGGGTCCTGGAAGATCATGCCGGTGCTGCCGCCGATGGCCGTACGCCGTTCGGTGGGCGGCAGCGACCACAGGTCCCGGCCGCCGAACGTCACCGTGCCGGACGTCGGCCGCTGCACCCCCACCAGCACCTTGGCGAGCGTCGACTTGCCGCAGCCGGACTCACCGACGACGCCGACCGTCTCGCCGGGCGCGATGGTGAGGTCGGCGCCGCTGAGGGCGTACACCCGGTCGCGGGAGAACAGGCCCCCGGTGCGGGCCTTGTGGACGACGTGGGCGTCGGCGAGTGCCACCAGCGCGTTCAGCTCGCCGTTCGATTCACCCTTCAATTCACGACCTCGCTTCCGGTCGGCTCCGGTGTCAGGTCGATCGCCGGATGGTGGCAGGCCGCCAGGTGGTAGCGGCTGCCCAGCAGGTCGGGCGCGGTGTCGCGGCACGGCTCGCTCGCCATCGGGCAGCGGTCGGCGAACCGGCAGCCCGCCGGGAAGTCCGCGGGGGAGGGCACGACGCCCTTGATCTGCGTCATCCGCTCGGCCGCCGTCTCCAGCGACAGCACGCTGCCGAGGAGTCCGCGCGTGTAGTGGTGGGCCGGCTCCTCCACGAGGTCGGCGGTCACCCCGGTCTCGACGATCTGGCCGCCGTACATGACGACGACCCGGTCGGTGACCGCCGAGATCAGCGCCAGGTCGTGCGAGACGAGGATCAGTGCGAAGTCCAGCTCCGTGCGCAGCCGCAGCAGCAGCTCCATGACCTGCGCCTGGACGGTCACGTCGAGGGCCGTCGTCGGTTCGTCGGCGACGATCAGCTTGGGGTCCCGGGACAGCGCCATCGCGATCAGTACGCGCTGGCGCTGGCCGCCGGAGAGCTCGTGCGGGTAGCTGCGCAGGGTGCGTTCGGGGTCGAGGCCGACCAGTTCGAGGAGTTCGGCGGGGGTGCGGCTGCCTCCCCTGCGTACGACCTGTTTCAGCTGTGCCCGGATCGTCATCGCCGGGTTCAGGGACGACAGCGCGTCCTGGTAGATCATCGCCATCTCGTGGCCGAGCAGCTTGCGCCGTACGCGCATCGGCTCGCCCACCAACTGCCGCTGGTTGAACCGGACATGGCCGCGGACCCGGGCGCCCTTCGGCTCCAGGCCCATCACCGTCAGCGCGGTCAGCGACTTGCCGCAGCCGGACTCGCCCACCAGCCCGAGCACCTCACCCGGCCGCACCTCGAAGCTGATGCCGTCGACGATGTCCACACCCCCGTGGCGGGCATCGAAGCCGATGGCCAGGTTCTCGACGGCCAGGACGGGCAGGGCGCCCTCGGGAAGGGGGCGGGCCCGGCTGCGCAGCCGGGCTGCGGCCTCGGTGAGCCCCGGCAGGTCCAGGACCTTGCCGCTGCCGGGCTCGGGGGCCTCCAGACGGTCCTTCGCCTCCCGTGCGGGCACGTCGCGCGCGGCGGGCGCGGCCCACGCGTCCGAGACGCCCTCGGAGAGGATGTTCAGCGACAGTACGGTGATCAGCATCAGCAGGCCCGGGAAGACGGTGGCCCACCAGCCGCCGGTCAGGACCATGTTCTTGCCGTCGGCGATGACGCTGCCCCAGGACGGGTCCGGGGGCCTGACTCCCGCGCCGATGAAGGACAGCGAGGCCTCGAAGACGATGGCCTCGGCGACCTGCACCGTGCAGAACACCAGGATGGGCGCCGCGCAGTTGATCGCCACGTGCTTGATGACGATGTGCGGGGTGCGGGCGCCGATGACGTGCTCGGCGGTGACGTAGTCCTCGCCGTACTGGTCGAGGACGTTCGCCCGTACGACCCTGGCGACCGGCGGTGTGAACAGGAACGCGATCGCGCAGATCAGCACGGTGATCCCGCCGCCGAACACGGCAACCAGGACGGCGGCCAGCGCGATGCCGGGGAACGCCATGACCACGTCCAGGCAGCGCATCAGCGTCTCGTCGACCGCCTTGCGCGAGGTCGCGGCGACCGCGCCGAGGAGCGCTCCCACGACGAGGGCGAGCGCGGTGGCGCCCAGGCCGATGGCGAGGGACCAGCGGGCGCCGTACATCAGCCGGCTCATGATGTCCCGGCCGAGGCTGTCCTGCCCCATCCAGTGCTCGGCGGACGGGGCTCCCGTGCCGCCGACGAGCGGCTGCTGGTCGAGCGGGTCGTCCGGTGCGAGCAGCGGCGCGAACACCGCCACCACGACGACGAGCGTCAGGAAGCAGACCGCGACCCGGGAGAGGAGCGGCAGCCGGCGCCAGCCGCGCAGCCGGATGCCGGGCCGGGACAGGGCCTCGGTGAGACGCGTGCGATTGAACGATGTGAACATCAGGTCGCCTCCCTCAGCCGCGGGTTGACCAGCAGATACAGGATGTCGATGACGAGGTTCACGACGACGAAGCCGGTGGCGGTGGTGAGGACGACGCCCTGGACGACCGCCGGGTCACCGTTCTTCACGGCGTCGATCATCAGCTTCCCCATCCCGGGGAGGGAGAAGATCGTCTCGATGACGACCGCCCCGCCGAGCAGATAGCCCACGCGCAGCCCGAGCACGGTGAGCGGGTTCATCAGGGCGTTGCGCAGGACGTTGCGGCCGACGACCACGTGGGGCGGCAGGCCGCTGCCGATCGCCGTCCGCACGTAGTCCTTGTCGAGCTCCTCGACGACCGAGGTCCGCACGATCCGGGTGAGCTGCGCCGCCACCGGCAGCGACAGCGCGAGCGCGGGCAGCGTCATCGTCTTGAGCCAGCCGGTCAGTGAGTCGGCCGGGTTGATGTAGCCGCCGGTCGGGAACCAGCCCAGGTCGACGGCCAGGTACTGGATCATCAGCAGCGCCAGCCAGAAGCCGGGCGCCGCGACACCGGTCAGCGAGACGACGCGGATGATCTGGTCCGGCGGCCGGTCGCGGTAGATGGCGGCGGTGACCCCGCCGAGCAGCGCGAGCACCACCGCGATGCCGAGGCCCAGGAAGGTGAGCTGGAGGGTGAGCGGCAGCGCGGTGGTGACCTGTTCGAGCACCGGCGCCCCGGTCAGCGCGCTGGTGCCCAGGTCGCCGTGGAGCAGGTCCCCCAGGAAGTGGAAGTAGCGCACCGGGAACGGGTCGAGGAGCCCGTTCTGCTCCCGGAAGTCGATCAGCTGCTGCGGCGTCGGATTGGCGCCCTGGAAGAACGCGGATGCCGGATCGACGTCCGAGAACCGCATCACGATGAACACGAACAGCACGATCCCGAGCATCAGCGGTACCAGCAGGGCGATACGGCGGAGCAGGATCCTGGCGACGGTGACCACGTGCTGACTACCTCCGGTCTACGCCCACTTGGCTTGCAGGAGGTTGATCCCGGGGTACGGCTGTGCCCTTATCCCCGTGAGCTTCTTCGGGTCCCAGGCGGTCATCAGCTCGTTGTGCACGACCGGGTAGAGCACGGCCTGTTCGGCGACGACGTCGATGTAGTCCTGGATCATCGTCTTCTTCCGGGTGGCGTCCGGCTCCTGGGTCGCCTGGTCCATGTCCTTGAAGAGCTTCTTGGCCACGGGGTCGCCGGCCCAGCGGGCGTAGCCCATCCACAGGTTCTGGGGGCCGTAGTTGTAGTGCATGATCAGGTCGGCGTCGAGGCCGAACTGGTTGGGGTTCGAGGCCGCCGCGACCACCTGGTAGTCCTGCTTCTGGTCCATCTTCGTGAAGACGGCCGTCGTCTCCTGCGGGTCGAGCGTCGTCTCGACGCCGATCGCGTCCCAGGAGGCCTTGATCGTCGGCAGGCAGTCCACGATCCAACTGACGTTGACCGCCATGATGTCGACCTTCAGCCCCTTGACGCCCGCGTCCGCCAGGAGCTGCTTCGCCTTCTCCGGGTCGTACGCGTAGACGGTCTTCGCCGGCCGGTAGCTCGGGTTGCCCTCGTTGAGGAACGAACTCGACGCCCTGCCGTGCCCCTTCAGGGCGACCTGGACCATCTTGTCGGTGTCGATGGCGTAGTGCAGCGCCTGGCGCACCCGTACGTCGTCGAAGGGCTTGTGCCGGGTGTTGAACATCAGGAAGAGGTTGTTCATCCCCGCGCCGCCCTCGACGGCCATGCCGCCCTTCTTGAGCTGCTCGATGTTGGCGTAGGGGATGTTGTCGGCGATCGGCGCTCCGGCGCTCGCCCCCGAGATCTTCGCGACGCGCGGGGCGGCGTCCACCATCGTCAGCCAGTTCATCTTCTTGAAGGCGGCCTTGCGCGGGCCGTTGTAGTCGGCGAAGGCCTCGAAGGTGGTGTTGGACTTCGGGTGGTGGGCGGTCTGCCGGTACGGCCCCGAGCCGATCGCCTTGCCCCTGATCGCCTCGTCCCAGGCACCCGGCTGGGAGAAGACGTGCTTCGGCATGACCTTCGCGAGGGTGAGCCGTGAAACCCCTTCGGGGAAGGGGAACTTGAGGACCAGCTCGACGTTCATCGCGTCGATCTTCTTGACCTCCTTCAGCCAGCTCGCGAAGAAGCCCTTGCCGAGCGTCTGCGTCTTCGGGTCGAGAATCCGGTCGAACACGAACACCACGTCGTCGGCGGTGACGGGCTTCCCGTCGTGGAACCTGGCGCCCGGGCGCAGCTCGAACTTCCAGGAGGTGCCGGTGAGGTCGGCGGGCACCTGCGTGGCGAGCGCGGCGTACGGCTCGCGGGAGATCGGGTCCGTGTCGAGCAAGCCCTCGTAGATGTGGTTGTTGGCGGCCATCGAGAAGGCGGACGCCGTCTGTGTCGGATCCCAGCTGCCGTCGTTCCCGTAGCCGATGACGGCGGTCAGTGTGCTGTTCTGGCCGGTGCCCCCGCCGCCGGTGTCGTTCGTGGACTCCGGCCCCGCCGAGCAGGCCGACAGCGACGAGGAGACGGCGGCGGCCGCGCCCAGCGCGCCGGTGTACTTCAGGAACGACCGGCGGTGCAGCGCCGGAGTGGGGGTCACGTCGCGCACGGTTCCTCCAGTGAGGAGTGGTCCAGTGAGTGGGAGATACGACGTCCTACGTCATAGGGGGCAGCGTGACCTTAAGAGGGGGCGTGAGGGGGGTCAAGGGAACACACACGAATGGCGTATGTTCCAAAGGTGCGACCAATGGCACACCAATAGCACTGAGAAATAGGCCTGATTGACGACTGGTCAATGACCGATTGACGTTTCTTCATCCCGGAGGTGGGACGTCGGATGTCCAGCGAGCGTACGATGCGGCGCATGCCCGAGGAGGCCGGTAACCGGCGCAGACCCGAACGCCGGCTGAGCGGCCAGATACAGCGCGAGGTGATGCAGCTGATCCTCGACCGCAAACTCCGGGCCGGTGCGCCGCTGCCGACCGAGGCGGAACTCATGGAGGACCTGGGCGTCAGCCGCAACTCCGTCCGTGAGGCCCTCAAGGCCCTCCAGGCCCTCGACATAGTCGACATAAGGCATGGATACGGCACGTACGTCGGCGAGGCCTCGCTGACACCCCTGGTCGACGGTCTGACCTTCCGGACGCTCGCACGGCCCAGCGACGACGCGAGCGCCCTGGCCGAGATACTCCAGGTCCGCGAGGTGCTGGAGGAGGGGCTGATCCGCCGGGTCGCCGGCACACTCTCCGAAGCCGAGCTCGACCGGCTCGAAGCCGTCGTCACCCGGATGGAGACCGCGGGTCAGGAGGACGGCCCCTTCGCCGAACTCGACCGCGAATTCCACGAGTTGCTGTACGCCTCCCTCGGCAATGCCCTCGTCCCCCAACTCCTCGGCGCCTTCTGGACCGTCTTCCACCGCGTCTCCGGCATCCGCGGCTGGACCGACGACCCGGCACCCGAGGTGACCGTCCGCCGCCACCGCGACATCGTCACCGCCCTGCGCGCCCACGACGTGGAGGGCGCACAGCGGGCGATGGCGTTCCACTTCCGGGGCATCGAGGCGCGGTCGGCGCAGGAATCACGGGGGGTGAGCTGAATCTCCGTGACCGAGACCTGGGACGCGAACGGCGCGGGCGTCCTGCGTCTGCCCTCCGGCCGGCTGGTGCGTGGCCGCGCCCTGCGCCGCCCGCTTCCGCCCGACGGCCCTTCACCGACGTACGCCGTGTATCTCCTCGGCAAGCAGCCACCCGAAGTCCCCTGGGAGGCCCACTGGCTGCGCTGGCCGGACTTCCGCCTGCCCGCCGACCGCGCCCGGGCCGCCGAACTCCTCACCGAGGCCTGGAACCGGACCCGTGCCGACCGCGTCGAGCTCGCCTGCGGCGGCGGCCGGGGCCGCACCGGCACGGCCCTGGCCTGCCTGGCGGTCCTCGACGGCGTGCCTCCGGAGGAGGCGGTGGACTTCGTACGCCGGCACTACGACCGGCACGCGGTGGAGACGCCTTGGCAGCGGGCGTACGTGCGGCGCTTCACCGCCTGAACTGCCCCGCAGCCGCGTAAGCAGCGCTCAGGAACAGTCCGGGCACAGCCCCCGGTAGGTGACCTCGACCTCGGACACCGTGAAACCGAACCGCTCATCCGCCGGGAGGTCGGCCAGCGGATTGCCCGCCGGGTGGACGTCACGGATGGTGCCGCACTTGGAGCACACCAGGTGCTGGTGCGGGTGGTGTGCGTTCGGGTCGTAGCGCTTGGCCCGGCCGTCGGTGGCGACCTCTATCACCTCACCGAGGGAGACGAGCTCGCCCAGGGCGTTGTAGACGGTCGCCCGGGAGATCTCGGGCAGCCGCTGCGCCGCACGGGCGTGTACCTCGTCGGCCGTGAGGTGTACGTGCTCGCCGTCGAGGACCTCCGCAACGACACGTCGCTGGGAGGTCATCCGCCAGCCACGCCCCCGCAGTCGCTCAAGCAGGTCACTCATATCGGTTCACCTATTCAGGTTCGGTGGGATGCCCGAAGTTTACCGGTCGACGTCCGGGTTCCGGTTGGATATGGGCTTGGCCCGCTTCTTGACTTGGACTCCGTCCATCGTAGGATCGGATCTGGCGATAGCCAAGGGACAGGAAGACTCCAGTACGGCATGAGACAGAGACGTGACGCGACGACCTCGGCGTCGAGGCGATCCATCCCCTCCGGGATGTGCGGTCGTGTGGGCCAAATCTCCCTTCAGGTCGTGTGTGAGGCCCTCCACAGGTCGGAGAGGCCTGTACCCCCGACTTCGCCGTCGCCCACCCCAGACTTCGTACCCCCCGCCCCACCGTTCCACCGCCCGCAGTTCCTGAGCACGTGATCCGCCAGGTCCGGAAGGATTCCCATGACTGAGAACCACGACGCAATCGTCACCGATGCGAAAACCGAGGGTGGCGGTGGCTGCCCGGTCGCGCACGGGCGCGCCCCGCACCCGACCCAGGGCGGCGGAAACCGCCAGTGGTGGCCGGAGCAGCTCAACCTGAAGATCCTCGCCAAGAACCCCGCCGTGTCCAACCCGCTCGGCGAGGAGTTCGACTACGCCGAGGCGTTCAAGACCCTCGACCTGCCGGCCGTGAAGCGGGACATCGCCGAGATCCTGACCACCTCGCAGGACTGGTGGCCGGCGGACTTCGGCAACTACGGGCCGCTCATGATCCGCATGGCCTGGCACAGCGCCGGCACGTACCGCATCAGCGACGGCCGCGGTGGCGCCGGTGCCGGTCAGCAGCGCTTTGCCCCGCTCAACAGCTGGCCGGACAACGGCAACCTCGACAAGGCCCGCCGTCTGCTGTGGCCGGTCAAGAAGAAGTACGGCCAGAACATCTCCTGGGCCGACCTCATGATCCTCACGGGCAACGTCGCGCTGGAGACGATGGGCTTCAAGACCTTCGGCTTCGCCGGCGGCCGCGCCGACGTGTGGGAGCCCGACGAGGACGTCTACTGGGGCCCCGAGACCACCTGGCTCGACGACGAGCGCTACACCGGCGACCGCGAGCTGGAGGACCCGCTCGGCGCGGTCCAGATGGGCCTCATCTACGTCAACCCGGAAGGCCCGAACGGCAACCCGGACCCGATCGCCGCTGCCCGCGACATCCGCGAGACGTTCCGCCGCATGGCGATGAACGACGAGGAGACGGTCGCCCTGATCGCGGGCGGTCACACCTTCGGCAAGACCCACGGCGCGGGCCCCGCGGAGAGCGTCGGCGACGACCCCGAGGCCGCCCCGATCGAGCAGATGGGCCTCGGCTGGAAGAGCACCTACGGCACCGGCAAGGGCGGCGACGCCATCACCAGTGGCCTCGAAGTGACCTGGACCGCCACGCCGACCCAGTGGGGCAACGGGTTCTTCACGAACCTCTTCGAGTACGAGTACGAGCTCACCCAGAGCCCGGCCGGTGCGAACCAGTGGGTGGCGAAGAACGCCGAGGCGATCATCCCCGACGCCCACGACGCGTCGAAGAAGAAGCTCCCGACGATGCTCACCACCGACCTCTCGCTGAAGTTCGACCCGATCTACGAGCAGATCTCGCGGCGCTTCTACGAGAACCCGGAGCAGCTCGCGGACGCGTTCGCCCGTGCCTGGTACAAGCTGACGCACCGCGACATGGGCCCGATCCAGCGCTACCTCGGCCCGGAGGTCCCCTCCGAGGTGCTGCTGTGGCAGGACCCGCTGCCGGCGCGCGAGGGCGCGGTCATCGACGCCGCCGACATCGCCTCCCTCAAGGAGCAGATCCTCGCCTCGGACCTGACGATCTCGCAGCTCGTCTCCGCGTCCTGGGCCGCGGCGTCCTCCTTCCGCGGCAGCGACAAGCGCGGCGGCGCCAACGGCGCCCGCATCCGCCTCGAGCCGCAGCGCGGCTGGGAGGTCAACAACCCGGACGACCTCGCGCAGGTGCTGCGCGTGCTGGAGGGCATCCAGGCGTCCTTCAACACGGGCGGCAAGCAGGTCTCCCTCGCCGACCTGATCGTCCTCGCGGGTTCCGCGGCCGTCGAGCAGGCGGCCAAGGCCGGTGGCGTCGAGGTCGAGGTCGCGTTCACGCCGGGCCGGGTGGACGCCACGCAGGAGCAGACGGACGTCGAGTCGTTCGCCGCCCTGGAGCCGAAGGCCGACGGCTTCCGCAACTACGCCGGCAAGGGCAACCGCCTGCCGGCCGAGTTCCTGCTGACGGACAAGGCGAACCTGCTGACGCTGAGCGCCCCCGAGATGACCGTCCTCGTCGGTGGTCTGCGCGTCCTCGGCGCCAACGCCGGCGGGTCGAAGCAGGGCGTTCTCACCGACCGCCCGGGCACGCTGACCAACGACTTCTTCGTCAACCTGCTCGACCTGGGTACGGAGTGGAAGTCGACGTCCGCCGCGCAGGACGAGTTCGAGGGCCGCGACGCCTCCGGCGCCGTCAAGTGGACCGGCACCCGTGCCGACCTCGTCTTCGGCTCGAACTCCGAGCTGCGCGCGCTCGCGGAGGTCTACGCGAGCGACGACGCGAAGGAGAAGTTCGTGAACGACTTCGTCGCCGCGTGGGTGAAGGTCTCGAACCTGGACCGGTTCGACCTCGTCTGATCGACCGACTGACCGACTGACGTCCGGGCCGGCCCGCAGGGGTCGGCCCGGACGTTTTTGTCGGCCCAGCGTGCCTAGGGGCGGGTGGCCCGGAAGCGCAGCCCGCCGCCTTCCGGGTGCAGGTCCACGGATACGTCGGTGAAGCCCGCCCCGGTCAGCCGTGCGGGGAGGGTGTCCGGGCGCAGCGTGTTCATCGTGTCGCGGAAGTGCAGCAGCCTGAAGCGCAGGCTGGGTTGGCTGTCGCTGCCGGCGAAGGTGCCGCCGGGGCGCAGCACACGGAAGGCCTCGGCGAAGATACGGTCCTGGTGTGCGGCCGTCGGGACGTGGTGCAGCATCGTGAAGCAGACGACGGAGTCGTACGAGGTGTCGGGCAGGGTCGTGGCCGCGCCGTCCGCGTGGAGGATGCGGGCGCGCTCGCCCCACCTGTCCTGGAGGAGACGGGCGGTGTCCCCGTCGATCTCCACGCCGGTCAGACGTGGCACCTGTTCCACGAGTACGCGCAGATTGGCTCCGTAACCGGGTCCGATCTCCAGTACGTCCTCGCCCAGATCCACGCCCTCCAGGGCCCAGGGCAGAATGCGGTCCTTCGTGGTCTGCGCCCACCCCTCGGAGCTGCACAGCTTGCGATGGGCTCGGTTCATCGGCATGCCTCCGACGCTAGGCGCCGCCCCGGTCTGTCCACCACGGGCTACGCTGCCGTTCCATGTCGCAGAACGGACAGCTGCCGCCGCCCGCGACGTCGCGGCACGGACCGCACCCGCCCACGTCCGCCACCGCGATCTTCGTCGGGCACTTCACCATGCCGCGAGGGACCTCCTTCACCACGCACTGGCACCCCTTCCACCAACTGGCCTGGTCCGCCAAGGGGTTGCTCCGCGTCAGCAGCGAAAAGGGCTCCTGGCTGCTGCCGCCCTCGCTCGCCCTGTGGATCCCGGCCGGGGTGCCGCACTCGACCGGGTCCGAGGGCGACGCGGTCATGCGCAGTCCGTACGTCGATCCCGTGAGCTGCCCGCAGATCACCTGGACGGAGCCGACGGTGGTGGCGGTCGGGCCGTTGCAGCGTGCGCTCGTCGACCACCTGGTGCGCACTGACCTCGCCCCGGAGGCCCGGTCCCGCGCGGAAGCCGTACTCCTGGACGTGCTGACCCCCGTCCCGGTGACAAGCGTCGCGGTCCCCGAGCCGCGGGACCCACGGGCCCGTGCGATCGCCCAGGCCCTCACCGCCGACCCGGCCGACGGACGCCCACTGTCCGCCTGGGGAGTCCAAGTCGGCGCCGGCGCACGCACATTGGCCCGACTCTTCGTCGCCGAAACGGGCCTGGCCTTCGGCCAGTGGCGCGAGCAACTCCGTATGCAGGCCGCCATGCCCCTGCTCGCAGACGGCCAGACCCTGGAAACCGTCGCCCGCCACGTCGGCTACGCCTCCGCCAGCTCCTTCGTCGCGGCCTTCCACCGCGTCGTGGGCGTGACACCGCGGCAGTACTTTCCGGCGCGCTCCTAGAGCTCCGCGGACTGGTCGATGCGACCTCGTGCGAGTGAACGTTCGGGGTTCGGGCTTGCGGCTCCACCTCTCGCAGGTTTAGTGAATGCTAAACTCGCGAAGGGATTGAAGGTGGAAGAGCAGTGGGACGTCTACCTGACCGACGAGGTGGATCAGTGGCTGCACGACTTGGAGAAGGCGTCCTAGGTCCGCGGGTCGTAGCGAGGTGCGTGTCCTGTTCATGTTCGACCCATGGCGTGGCTGATCGGAAGAAGGAGCCGGGGAAGTGAGCGGATACGTCAGTTGGTCGGCCAGTGGGCACCGGGAGCGGGCGGAGGAGCTGGCAGGCGGCCGGGACGCGTTTCTCGAAGGTGCTCAGCGCATGCTCACCGAGGCCCGGGCCTGGCGGCTGGTCGACATGCGCCAGGAACGCGGGTTCACCCAGACACAGGTGGCCGAGCGGATGGGTGTGAGCAAGGGGCGGGTCTCCCAGATCGAGAGTGGCCAGGTCTCCGGTACGGATGTCGTGGCGCGGTACGTCGAGGCGCTGGGCGGGAACCTGGTGCTGGTCGCGGTCTTTGGCGACGGGGAGTTGCGGAAGGTCGGTTGAGCAAGGGCGTGGGGGAGCGTACGAGGGTGCGAGGCGGCCCCCGACTGCACCGCTGGCCAACCAACATCACCATCCACGAGACGACCGACCCCGAGGTCAGCGTCGCCGAGTTCGAGTACCAGGGAACGGTCGCTGAGACCGGAGAACCCTTCGCACTGCCCGGCATCTTCGTCCTGCGAGTACGCGATCGCGAGATCATCAGCTCCCCCTCGGGCTAGAGCGTGGGTGCTTGTCGGCCGGGGGTGTGGTGTGAACGTTGGGGCCGCCCGCTTCTTGGTCAGTGTCGTGCTTCCGCGGCCCGAGTAAAGGGCGCTCCGCTGCGCTACGCGTCGGCTGCGCCGATTCCGCTCCGCTCCACCCTTGACTCGGCCCACTCCAGCACGGGTTAGAAGCGAGCGAGCGGCCCAGGGGTGAGGGGTCCCGGGAGGTGGGCTGGCGGGGCCGTGGGTGGGGAGTTGCCCGGAGGGGCGGAGCGCGGTCGCGTCTCGCCTGCACGCCGGGTGGGCTTAGCGGCGGCGGCCGGTGGGGTGGGGGGTTGTGAGTGGTCGGGTGGTGGGTGGTTGCGGGGGCGCGCTTGCGGAGTGGGGGCACGCCGGGTCGGCTTGGCGACCGGCGACCGGCGACCGGCGACCGGCGACCGGCGACCGGCGACCGGCGACCGGCGACCGGTGCCAGTCGCTCGGCGACCGGTGCCAGTCGCTCGGCGGTGGGTGGCTGGGCAGGGGAGCTGCCTTGCCCCGGCGGGGCAAGGCCTGTGGGCTCAGCCGTTGACGACTGTTGCTGGCGGCTGGCGGCTGGTGGTGGTCCGTGGGTCCGCTGCGCGCGGGGCGCGGGGCGCGGGGCACGGGGCCGTTTGCCGACCTCCTGCGTCACACGGTCCCCTCCCGTCGTGTGCAGGCAGGTGATTGGCAGATTTGTCCCACCGGAGGATGGGAAAGCCCCTGCTCACGCAGCGCATGCCTGGGACGAATCTGCCAATTACCCCTCATCCGCCCTCTGGCGCGGCGGATGGACGCTTCCCGGGCTTGGGAGAGTGGGCGCGCGCCCATCTACCCCCACCCGGCGTTCGTCGCTGAGCCGGCCCGGACTGTCACCGCGAGGCCGGTGCGGACCGCACTCACCGCAAGTCGCTAAGCGCACCCGGCGTGCTGGCGAGGCGCGTTCGCGTCGCACTCGCCGGGTTTCTTCTGTCCGACGGTGGTGTCGGCCTACCTGGGACCCCTTCCCTCCGGGCCGCCCGCTCGCTTCTAACCCGTGCTGGAGCGAGCCGAGTCAAGGGTCGGCCGGAGGCCGATCGGCGCAGCCGACGCGTAGCGCCCTTTACTCGGGTCGCGGAAGCACGACACTGACCAAGAAGCGGGCGGCCCCGACGGTCACTTGAGAACCGGGGGCAGGGTCACCCGGCCACCGCGCCGGTGAACTCCGTCCAGGCGGCGGAGCCGATCACGAGGACGGGACCGTCCGGGGTCTTGCTGTCGCGGACGGGGACGACGCCGGGGAAGCCGTCGGCTACTTCGACGCACTCGCCGCCGTTGTCGTCGCTGTAGCTGCTTTTGCGCCAGCGGGCGGCGCCCGTGAAGTCGTAGGCGACCTCGACGCAGCTGCCGCCGTTGCCGTCGCTGTACGTGCTCTTACGCCAGCGGGCGTTGCTCAGGTCGTACTCGTGCATCGTCTGTGGTCCTCAGCCGCCGATGCGATCAGAGCCAGGGACGCCGCCGGCGGCAGTGCGGCGACCCTGAGCAGATCGTAGGTCCCCTGCATCCGCTTCACCAGGGCTGGATCGTCGAGCAGACTCCCCGAATACACGGCTTCTGTATAGACAGTTGGCGGAGCGTCCTCGAACTCCATGAGCGTCATCATCCCGGCCATCGTGGCAAACGCTCCGACCGAGTACGGAAGGATCGTGACCAGCACTTTCCGTTCGTGGGCCATGGCGACGATGTGTTCCCACTGCTCGGCCATCACCTCGTGCCCGCCCACCGGGATGCGCAGCACGTTCTCGTGCAGGACCGCCCAATACTCGGGCCGTGTAGAGCCGTCGAGGATGTGCGCCCGCTCCAGGCGGGCTGTGACCTTCTCGCTCACGTATTCCTCGGTGGCGAAGGGATTGGCCGCCAGAGTGACTGCCCGAGCGTACGCAGCTGTCTGCAGGAGACCCGGCACCAGTACCGGCGCGAAGTCGCAGAGCTTCGTAGCCAGCCGCTCCAACTCCACAACCGCCGCGAAGTAATCCGCGTACCGCTTGTCGTCGATGAGCTTCCGCCACGTCCGCTCGAAAAAGCCTCCGGTTTGTAGGATCTCATCGATCCTCTGTGCCACATCCAACTGTGGCCGCCGAATGGCCTGTTCGAATTGCCCAATATAGCCGCCCGACACAAAAACGCGATGACCCAACTCCGCCTGGGTTAACCCGGCGTTCTCCCGCTGCCGTTTCAACTCCGTCCCGAAGAACTCCCAAGCCGCCTGTCGCGAACCGTTGGCCATGGCCAACCCCCTTGCGCTGCTCCGGATTTGTAGAGCACAGACTCCTGCCGAGTGTAGGCGCAGGGCGTCATGCTGGAGATGAGAAGAGTGAAAGTCGAAAAGGCAGGGGAGCACGGTGACGGCACAACACTCGGCGCGGTGCGTCGAAGAGGCGGAGGAAACGGTGAAGGAATTGCGGGCGGCGCTTGCGAACGCCGGAATTACGTTGCCGTCACTGGGGATCGACCCGGCGAGTTTGGCGCGAGAGGCGCCTTGCCCGCGCGTTGAATTGGGCGGCTGTTCCGTCGAGTTGGCGGCTCGGCTCGCGGCGGCCCTGCGGTGAAGCCGGTGATCGGGTCGTACGCGGTGGACACGCGGACCGGAAGGGTGGGGATGGTCATGGGACATGAGGGGCCCTACGTACAGCTGAGACCGTACGGCGGCGGCAGGGAGTGGGACTGCGAACCGGACGCCGTCCGGCGAGCCACCCCGGCGGAGCGGCTCAGCGCGGCGACGGCGTATGCCAACGCACGCAGCCGCGGCGAGGTCCCTTGAACGGCGTGACATAGGGTGCTGCGCCATGGCGATATGGAACCGCAAGCCGAAGGCGGCGAGAAAATACCCCGTTCCCCTCACCGCGCACCAGCTGTGGATGGTGTCGCTCAGCGCGCCGGTGAACCGGGACCGTGACGCGTCGCGGACGACCCTGTACCCGTTCACCCGCATCGACGACGAGAAGGCCCGGCGGTGGCTGGCCGACCAGTGGGAGATCACCTCGCGTGACGCCCTGGTCGGCCGGCTCGACGGCCTCGCGCGGACCGGGTACCGCACCCGGGCGCGGCTGCGGCTCGGCATCGAACCGCTGGCGTGGGACGCCGGGCTGTACGTGGACATCTCCCGCCGGGGCTTCGCGTGCGGAATGCTGAGCGAGGCCGAGGCGTGGACCGCGCTCAAGAACATCGTGCCGGCGGTGGTGCGGTCGTACGCCTCCTGGAACGAGTACGCCGATCACTATCTGCTGGGCCGGATGGTCTGGCGGGACAACCTCCAGGGCACGCCGGACGCGAACTTCCCCGCCCCGCAGGCCGTGTCCGACGCGCACCTGAAGTCCCTCCTCGACCCGGCGAACCGGGCGAGCCCCTGGAACATGGCGCCGTGGGAAGCGATCGGCCACCCCGACCACGCACGCTGACTCCGTACGCGAGAATGACCCCATGAGCCTGTTCCGCGACGACGGCATCGTGCTGCGCACCCAGAAGCTGGGTGAAGCGGACCGCATCATCACCCTGCTCACCCGGGGTCACGGACGCGTACGCGCCGTAGCCCGGGGAGTGCGGCGGACCAAGTCGAAGTTCGGGGCGCGGCTGGAGCCGTTCTCGCATGTGGACGTGCAGTTCTTCGCGCGGGGGAGCGAGCTGGTCGGGCGGGGGCTGCCGCTGTGTACGCAGAGCGAGACGATCGCTCCGTACGGTGGCGGGATCGTGACCGACTACGCGCGGTACACCGCCGGGACGGCCATGCTGGAGACCGCCGAGCGGTTCACCGATCATGAGGGGGAGCCGGCCGTGCAGCAGTATCTGCTGCTGGTCGGCGGGCTGCGCACCCTCGCCCGCGGTGAGCATGAGCCGCATCTCGTCCTCGACGCCTTCCTGCTGCGTTCCCTCGCCGTGAACGGCTACGCGCCCAGTTTCAGTGCCTGTGCGAAGTGCGGGATGGCGGGACCGAATCGGTTCTTCTCGGTCGCCGCGGGAGGTTCCGTCTGCGTCGACTGCCGGGTGCCCGGCAGCGTCGTACCCTCGCCGCAGGCCCTCGAACTGCTCGGCGCGCTGCTGACGGGAGACTGGGAGACCGCGGACGCCGCCGAGCCGCGGCACGTCAGGGAGGGCAGCGGACTGGTGTCCGCCTACCTGCACTGGCACTTGGAACGCGGCCTTCGCTCACTGCGTTACGTAGAGAAGTAACAAGAACCAAGGACCAAGGAGACGAGAAACACATGGCCGTACGCGGGATCCTGGGACGCCAGCGCCGCGAGTACAGGACGCCGGAACCGCACCCGTCCGGTGCCCGCGCGCCCAAGCTCCCCGGCGAGCTGGTGCCGAACCATGTGGCGATCGTCATGGACGGCAACGGACGCTGGGCCAAGGAACGCGGGCTGCCGCGCACCGAGGGGCACAAGGTCGGCGCCGAGCGTGTCCTCGACGTACTTCAGGGCGCGGTCGAGATGGGAGTCGGCGCCATCTCGCTGTACGCCTTCTCCACCGAGAACTGGAAGCGCTCACCCGACGAGGTGCGCTTCCTGATGAACTTCAACCGCGACTTCATCCGCAAGACCCGCGACCAGCTCGACGAGCTCGGCATCCGGGTCCGCTGGGTGGGCCGGATGCCCAAGCTGTGGAAATCGGTGGCCAAGGAGCTCCAGATCGCTCAGGAGCAGACCAAGGACAACGACCGGCTGACGCTGTACTTCTGCATGAACTACGGCGGTCGCGCCGAGATCGCCGACGCGGCGAAGGCCCTCGCCGAGGACGTGAAGGCGGGGCGGCTCGACCCGTCGAAGGTCACGGAGAAGACCGTCGCGAAGTACCTCTACTACCCCGACATGCCGGACGTCGACCTGTTCCTGCGGCCGAGCGGTGAGCAGCGCACCTCCAACTACCTTCTCTGGCAGAGCGCTTACGCCGAGATGGTCTTCCAGAACGTGCTGTGGCCCGACTTCGACCGGCGTGACCTGTGGCGGGCCTGCGTCGAGTTCGCCTCCCGCGACCGCCGCTTCGGCGGCGCCGTCCCGAACGAGCAACTGCTGGAGATGGAGCGGGACATGCAGGGCCGTACGGAGGCCTGAGACAGCTGCCGTGAGACGGCACGGCACCCGGCGCTCCCCACGCCGGGTGCCGCTGACTGTCGTACGGGCCTTGCATCCCGTACGTGCCTACGCGATCAGCCGGTCGTGACCGCCGTGTCGTCGATGACGAAGCTCGTCTGGAGCGAGGAGTCCTCGACACCGGTGAACTTCAGCGCGACGGTGGTGCCCGCGTAGGCCGACAGGCTGAGGGACTTCGCCACGTACCCGCTGGCCGCGTTCAGGTTGGAGTAGGTGGCCAGAGTCGTCGACCCGGCGGTGACCGTCAGCTTGTCGTACTGGGTGCTGGTGGTGGTCTCGGCCGTGTCGATGTGCAGGTAGAACGTGAACGTGGTGCCCGTGCAGCCGCTCGGGATCGTCACCGACTGGGACAGCGTGTCGGTGTGCGTCGATCCGTAGCCGTCCAGCCAGGCCTTGTAGGAGCCGGTGCGGGCCGCCTGGCTGCTGGAGCTGGTGATGACCCCGCTGGTGGCGGTCCAGGTGGTGCTGCCCGACTCGAAGCCGGCGTTGCCGAGCAGCTGCGCCGAGGTGCAGGAGCCGCCGCCGCTCGCGCTGACCGTCCACGTGAAGGACGCCGTACCCGTGGCGCCCGTGCTGTCGGTCACCGTGACCGTGGTGCTGTAGGTGCCCCCCGTGGTCGGGGTGCCGGAGATCGCGCCCGTGGAGCTACTGATCGACAGGCCGGTCGGCAGACCGGTCGCCGCGTACGTCAGCGTGCCGCTGTTGGTGCTGCTGGCCGTGATCGCCAGGCTCACCGCCGTGCCCACCGTCGACGACTGGCTGCCCGGGTTGGTGACCGTGACACCCGTGGTCGGCACGGTGATGTGGCTGCCGACGTTGATGCCGGCGAAGGCGTTGCCGACCCCGGCGTACTGGGTGGAGCTGGTGCCGTAGAGCGCCGCGGCGGCGTTCAGCGCGGCGGTGCGGGCCTGGGCGTACGTGGTGCTGGACGTCATGTACGTTGTCAGCGCCTTGTACCAGATCTGCAGGGCGGCGGCCCGGCCGATGCCCGCGACGGCGACACCGTCTGAGGTCGGGCTGTTGTAGGTCACGCCGTTGATGGTCTTGGAGCCGCTGCCCTCGGAGAGCAGGTAGAACATGTGGTTCGCCGGGCCCGAGGAGTAGTGGACGTCGAGGTTGCCGACGCCGGAGTACCAACTGTCGGCGGAGCCGCCGTCCTTGTCGGGCTCGTCCATGTAACGCAGCGGCGTGCCGTCGCCGTTGATGTCGATCTTCTCGCCGATGAGGTAGTCGCCGACGTCGGTGGAGTTGGCCGCGTAGAACTCCACGCCGGTGCCGAAGATGTCGGAGGTCGCCTCGTTCAACCCGCCCGATTCACCGGTGTAGTTGAGGCCCGCCGTGTTGGAGGTGACGCCGTGCGTCATCTCGTGGCCCGCCACGTCCAGCGAGGTGAGCGCGTGGGTGCTGCTCGTGCCGTCGCCGTACGTCATGCAGAAGCAGTCGTCGTCCCAGAACGCGTTGACGTACGCGGTGCTGTAGTGGACGCGTGAGTAGGCCGCGACCCCGTCGTTCTTGATGCCGCTGCGGCCGAAGGTGTTCTTGTAGAAGTCCCAGGTCGTCTGTGCGCCGAAGTGGGCGTCGACACCGGCGGTCTGGGTGTTGGAGCCGGAGCCGGTGCCCCAGGTGTCGTCGGCGTCGGTCATCAGGGTGCCGGTGCCCGAGGTGCCGTTGTTCAGGCTGTACGTCTTGTGGGTGCCGCGCGTGGTGTCGTTCAGCTGGTACGTCGAACCGGACAGCGTGGTCCCGATGGTGACCGTTCCGCTGTACTGGCTGTTGCCGGTACCGGTCTTGATGTCCTGGTACTGGTAGAGCTCCGCGCCGGTGGCGGCGTCGGTGACGACGTGCAGCCTGCTGGGCGTGCCGTCGTCCTGGAGACCGCCGATCACCGTCTCCCAGGCGAGCTTCGGGGTGCCGCTGCCGGCCCAGATCACCTTGCGGGCGCTGTCGGTGGTGGCCTTCTCGGCGTCCAGGGCCTTGGCTGCACCGAGCGCCTTGGTCTCGGCGGCCGACTTGGTGAAGGTCGGGGTGGTGGAGGCGACCTTGACGGTCTGCTTGGTGTTGAAGGTGCTGCTCACCGTGCCCGAGGCCTGCGAGGCGGGCGGGGTGTGCACCACGACGTCGCCGCCGAGGACCGGCAGCCCGGCCCAGGTGCGCTCGTACCGCGTGTGCAGCGTGCCGTCGTTGTCCTTGACGACATCCTTGACGACCAGTTTCTCCTTGGCGCCGAGGCCCAGGGTGGTGGCGGTCTGCGTGGTCTTCTGCGCCGCGCTCTTGATCAGCGCGGTGCGCTGGGTGGGGGTGAGCTCCGCCTCGAGTGCGCTGGTGCGCAGGGGGCTGGGGCTCGGGGGAGCGGGCTTCGCGACGGCCGGAACCGTCTGGACGCCGACTGCCAGGAGCGCGGCGGCGGCGACCAGCGCGCCGGCCGCGGTCGCCCTGGAGGAGCGCCGGTTCGCGGTGCGGGGGGATCTGTGGGGGCTGTTGCGTCTCACTCGTACTCCTACTGCGACGGCCGCGGGTGGGCGGCCGGAGACAGATCCGGGCAGACGGGGGTGTGCAGCCCGGGGCGAGCTGAGCAGCGCGCATCCCTCATGAGGGGGCAGGGTGCGCAAGACGTGGGGGATGGCTGGAGGAACAGTGACACCATTGATGAGGGCATGTCATCTCAAGCCGAGAGGTCGAGGGTTATCCCTCTGCCTCGCGGCTGAGCAGCCGTTCGATGGACGTTCGATGACTCTTCGTTGACGGACCGGCGGTCGGACAGGCTCGGTCGGGCCCGACGGTCTCACCGCGCGGGGCGCACGCGCGCGTATCTCCCGTGGATCCGGGGGCCTTGG
Organism: Streptomyces sp. NBC_00038; assembly: GCF_026343635.1. Classification (NCBI taxonomy): domain Bacteria; kingdom Bacillati; phylum Actinomycetota; class Actinomycetes; order Kitasatosporales; family Streptomycetaceae; genus Streptomyces; species Streptomyces sp. NBC_00038. Next base: position 3,580,348 of record NZ_JAPELQ010000001.1, on the reverse strand, counting down.
CTGCGGGGTCCCGTCGTTGGGGCTGGGGTCGGGGTGGGTCGCGTGGCCCGGCGCTTGCGGGGTGCCGCTCACTTTGGGACGGGCGCCGCCCCTAGCGGCACGCATGCCCACAGCTGGTGACGACGGCTAAGCGGCCGCGCACTCCGCGCAGGTTCCGAAGATCTCCACCGTGTGGGCGACGTTCACGTACCCGTGCTCCGCCGCGATCGCCTCCGCCCACGTCTCCACGGCCGGGCCCTCGACCTCGACCGCCTTGCCGCAGACGCGGCAGACGAGGTGGTGGTGGTGCTCGCCGGTGGAGCAGCGGCGGTACACGGACTCGCCGTCGGACGTACGCAGGACGTCGACCTCGCCGGCGTCGGCGAGGGACTGCAGCGTGCGGTACACGGTGGTCAGCCCGACGGAGTCGCCCTTGTGCTTGAGCATGTCGTGGAGGTCCTGCGCACTGCGGAACTCGTCGACCTCGTCCAGCGCCGCGGCCACCGCGGCACGCTGCCGGGTGGAACGACCCCGTACGGGCGATCCAGCAGTTGTCACCGTTGCCTCCTCCACGTCTGCCCTTGCCCGGCCATTGTGCCAGCCCGGACTGTGCCCGTTCAGACGCCGACCTTCCGGTCCGACCCGCGGATGGCCGGAATCGCGCACTCCGCCGGGTCCCCGGCCGCCTGCGCGGCCGCCAGCGCCCGGGCCCTGCGCCGCGCGATCGGTGTCGCAAGGGCGGTCAGCACGATGAACGCGCCGATGGTCAGCAGCACGATCGTCGCGCCGGGCGGCACATCCTGGTAGTACGAGGTCACGGTGCCGCCGATGGTCACGCTCACGCCGATCGCCACCGCGATCGCGAAGGTGGCGGCGAAGCTCCGGCTGAGCTGCTGCGCCGCGGCCACCGGGACCACCATCAGGGCGGAGACCAGCAGCAGGCCCACGACCCGCATCGCGACGGTGACCGTCACCGCGGCCGTGACGGCCGTGAGCAGGTTCAGGGCGCGCACCGGCAGGCCCGTCACCCGCGCGAACTCCTCGTCCTGGCTGACCGCGAACAGCTGGCGGCGCAGGCCCAGGGTGACGAGTACGACGAAGGCCGCAAGGACGCAGATCGCCGTCACGTCGGACTCCGAGACGGTGGACAGCGAACCGAAGAGGTACGAGGTGAGATTGGCGTTCGAGCCCGTCGGCGCGAGGTTGATGAACATCACGCCGCCCGCCATACCGCCGTAGAAGAGCATGGCCAGGGCGATGTCGCCGCGCGTCTTGCCGTACCAGCGGATCAGCTCCATGAGGACCGCGCCGACCACGGAGACGGCCGTCGCCATCCACACCGGGGACCAGGAGAGCAGGAAGCCGAGGCCGACGCCGGTCATCGCGACGTGGCCGATTCCGTCGCCCATCAGGGCCTGGCGGCGCTGCACGAGGTAGATGCCGACGGCGGGCGCGGTGATGCCGACGAGGACGGCGGCGAGCAGCGCCCGCTGCATGAACGCGTAATCGAGGATGTCCATCAGCTCAGCAGTCCCGTCCGGATCGGTTCGGCGTCGTGAGCCGCGTGCGGGTGTACGTGGTCGTGGCCGGGCAGCGCGTGCTGGCCGAGCGCGGCCGGGGGCGGGCCGTCGTGCAGGACGCAGCCGTCGCGCAGTACGACCGCGCGGTCGATCAGGGGCTCCAGGGGGCCCAGTTCGTGCAGGACGAGGAGGACGGAGGTGCCCTGGGCGACCTGCTCGCGCAGGGTCGACGCCAGTACCTCCTGGCTCGCCAGGTCGACGCCCGCCATCGGCTCGTCCATGATCAGCAGTTCGGGTTCGGAGGCGAGGGCGCGGGCTATCAGGACCCGCTGGTGCTGGCCGCCGGACAGCGCGTTCACGGAGTCCTTGGCGCGGTCCGCCATGCCGACGAGGCCGATGGCCTTCCGTACGGCCTCGTGGTCCGCCTTGCGCAGCACGCCGAAGCGGGCGCGGGACAGCCGCCCGGAGGCCACGATCTCGGTCACCGTCGCGGGCACACCGCCCGCGGCCGTGGTGCGCTGCGGTACGTAGCCGATGCGCGCCCAGTCGCGGAAGCGGCGGCGCGGGGTGCCGAAGATCTCGATCTCCCCGCCGCTGATGGGGACTTGGCCGATGATGCTGCGCACGGCCGTGGACTTGCCGGATCCGTTGGCGCCGAGCAGCGCGACGACCTCGCCGTGGTTCACGGCGAGGTCGATACCGCGCAGGACGGGGCGTGAACCGAGTTCCGCGGTCACTCCGCGCAGGGATATGACGGGCCCGCTCTTCATGCCGCCGTCCTCCGTGTTCGTTGCGTCACTTCGTGCTGCGTTCTGTCACTTCGCGCCCAGGGCCGTTTCCAGCGCCTTCAGGTTCGACTCCATGACCTGCAGGTAGTCGTCGCCCTTGGACTTGTCGGTGATGCCCTCGATCGGGTCGAGGACGTCCGTCTTGAGGCCCGCGTCCTTGGCGATGGTCTTGGCGGTGTCGTCGCTGACGAGGGTCTCGTAGAACACCGTCGTGACGCCGTCCGCCTTGGCCATGGTCTCAAGGTCCTTCACGCGGTTCGCGCTGGGCTCGGATTCCGGGTCAAGGCCGTTGATGGCCTCCTCGGTGAGGCCGTAGCGCTCGGCGAGGTAGCCGAAGGCGGCGTGCGTGGTGATGAAGACCTTGCTGGTGGTGTTCTTGAGCCCGTTCTCGTACTGGGTGTTGAGGGCGTCGAGCTTCTTCACCAGCGCCGCGGTGTTGCTCTTGTATTCCCCGGCGTTGTCCGGGTCCTCCTTCTCGAAGGCCTTGCCGACACCCTCGGCGACCTCGGCGTACTTCACCGGGTCCAGCCAGATGTGCGGGTCGGTGGCCCCCGTCTCCTCACCCTCGGTGTCGTCGTGCTCGGCCGCGTGCCCGCCGACCTCGTTGCCGTGCTTCTCCAGGGTGGTCAGCGTCGCGGCGTCGATCTTGGTCTTGACCTCGGACTGGGCGACGGCGTCGTCGACGGCCGGCTGGAGGTTCTTGAGGTAGAGGACGGCGTCCGCCTCCTGGAGCTGCGCGGTCTGCTTGGCGCTGATCTCCAGGTCGTGCGGCTCCTGACCGGGCTCGGTCAGGTTGGTGACGTTCACGTGGTCCCCGCCTATCTCCTCGGCGAGGTACTGCAGGGGGTAGAACGACGCCACGACGTCGAGCTTCCCGCTGCTGTTGTTGTCGGCGGCGGACGAGTCCGAGCAGGCGGAGAGGGTCGCGAGACCGAGGACAGTGGCCGCGGTCACAGCGGTCCCCGATATGAGGCGTCGTCGTACGTTCATGACAGTCATTTTCAACAAAAATGGAAACGATTGTCAACAAAGGTTGGAGGCCTCAACCGATTTGATACATGGGTGGGCGGCGCCGGTAACCTGAAGCATTCGCTGCCGTCCGTTCGTAATGAAGAGAGCACCGTGGCCGCCGACAAGATCGACACCATCGTCAGCCTGAGCAAGCGCCGTGGCTTCGTTTTCCCCTGTAGTGAGATCTACGGCGGGCAGAAGGCCGCCTGGGACTACGGCCCGCTCGGCGTCGAGCTCAAGGAGAACATCAAGCGCCAGTGGTGGCGTTACATGGTCACCTCCCGTGAGGACGTCGTCGGTATCGACTCGTCGGTGATCCTGGCCACAGAGGTCTGGGTCGCGTCGGGTCACGTCGCCACCTTCTCCGACCCGCTCACCGAGTGCACCTCCTGCCACAAGCGCTACCGCGCCGACCACCTGGAGGAGGCCTACGAGGCGAAGCACCACCGCCTCCCGGAGAACGGCCTCGCCGACATCAACTGCCCCAACTGCGGCAACAAGGGCCAGTTCACCGAGCCCAAGCAGTTCTCGGGCCTGCTCTCCACGCACCTCGGCCCCACGCAGGACAGCGGCTCCGTCGCCTACCTGCGCCCCGAGACCGCACAGGGCATCTTCACCAACTTCGCCTCCGTGCAGCAGACTTCCCGCCGCAAGCCGCCCTTCGGCATCGGCCAGATGGGCAAGTCCTTCCGCAACGAGATCACGCCCGGCAACTTCATCTTCCGCACCCGCGAGTTCGAGCAGATGGAGATGGAGTTCTTCGTCAAGCCGGGCGAGGACGAGAAGTGGCAGGAGTACTGGATGCAGGAGCGCTGGAACTGGTACACCGGCCTCGGCATGCGCGAAGAGAACATGCGCTGGTACGAGCACCCTGCCGAGAAGCTCTCGCACTACTCCAAGCGCACCGCCGACATCGAGTACCGCTTCCAGTTCGGCGGCAACGAGTGGGGTGAACTGGAAGGCGTCGCCAACCGCACGGACTACGACCTGAACGCCCACTCCAAGGCCTCCGGCCAGGACCTCTCCTACTTCGACCAGGAGGCGGGCGAGCGCTGGACCCCGTACGTCATCGAGCCCGCCGCCGGTGTCGGCCGCGCGATGCTGGCGTTCCTCCTGGACGCCTACGTCGAGGACGAGGCCCCCAACGCCAAGGGCAAGATGGAGAAGCGCACCGTCCTGCGCCTCGACCCGCGCCTGGCCCCGGTCAAGGTCGCCGTCCTCCCGCTGTCCCGCAACCCGGAGCTCTCCCCGAAGGCCAAGGGCCTCGCCACGGCGCTCCGGCAGAACTGGAACATCGACTTCGACGACGCCGGCGCCATCGGCCGCCGCTACCGCCGCCAGGACGAGATCGGCACCCCGTTCTGCGTCACCGTCGACTTCGACACCCTCGACGACAACGCGGTGACCGTGCGCGAGCGCGACACCATGAAGCAGGAGCGGGTGTCGCTCGACCAGATCGAGGGCTACCTCGCCAGCCGCCTGATCGGCTGCTGAGCCCGCTTGTACGTCACTGGTGCCGGGTCCCTTTCCAAGGGGCCCGGCACCGGTGCGTTCACGGCGGCGATCGCTCAGAGGTCCAGGTCCGCGTACAGCGCCGCGTGGTCGGAGGCCTGCTCGGGCCTCGCGGTCACGGTGTCGAAGTGCTCGAAGGTGTTCGGCGCCCAGATCCCGCGCCGCTCCACACCCGTCCCCCGTACGAGCTCCCACAACTGGGGCGAGAACATGAGGTAGTCGAGCTTCTGGGCGGGCCTGGTGCCCGTCCCATGGGTGCCGGGGGCGCCCGTGTACGTGGGGTGGGACATCGCGTCCCGCAGGCCGACGTCGAGGAGTTCCTTGATCGGCAGGCTGGTCAACTGGTCGTTGAGGTCCCCGGCGACCACGACGTGCGCGGACCGCAGGAGCGCCTCCTCGTAGATCTCCTTGACCCGCCTGGCCTGCGCCAGCCGCCGGCCCGCGCCCTCTCCCCGTATCTGGCTCTTGAAGTGGTTGCCCAGGATCCACAACGGCGTCCCGTCGAGCTCTATCTCGAACTCGGGGCAGTCCCGGCTGAACACCGGCGGGTCGGACGGCTTCGGGTCGAAAATGTGCGACCTCATGGACGTGATGGGGTGACGGCTGAGGATGCCGATGTCGATGCCCCGGCTGTCGTTGCCGTCGATCAGCATGTTGTACGGGTACGGCTGCCTCCCCAGCGCGTCACCCAGGACCTGCCTGTTGAAGCGGGCAAGGGTGAGACGGTCCTCGACCTCGACGGTGAGCAGTATGTCGGCGTCGACCTCGGCGATCACCCGGCCCGTGTTGCGCACGGCAGGCCAGCTCACGTCGGCACGGACCAGCTCGGCCCAACCCGCCCATTTCGAACGGCCCTTGGCCTTGATGTTGATGACCGGATCGGCCTCGGTCCCGCCCAGGGTGAAGAGCTTGGCACCGGCTCCCCGGGTCTGGTTGACGAAGATCGCCCCGGCCCGGTCCGGATCGGCCTCGAAGGCCCGGTGCTTCTTCACCAGCTCGGCGATCCGCGCCTTGTCCGCGTCCGTGTAGGGGTCCTTCGCGATGAGGGCGGCCAACTCGTTGAAGTCGTCCAGGACTTCGTTGCGTTCACCGTCGTCCTCGATGCCGAAGACCTTCGGGCGGCGGAACAGGTTCTCCGCGTTGAAGGTGGCGATACGGATGGTCATGGCGCCTCCTCGAGCGGCGCAGGCGTATCCGCGTGCCGGCGCCAGGCGCCGCCGAGGTGACTGTTCGCCGACAGCTCGAATTGTCCGAGAGCGGGGCATCGGTGTCCAAGGGAACGGCAGGGGAACTTTCGGCGGCTCGGGGAAATTTCCCCGCAGGAGACACCAATCCGGGACGACCCGCGCTCCGAAGGAGATGTCATACGGCCCGCAGGGGGTGGGCCGTGCACCTTCCACGGGGGCGTACATGCGTAAGCAAGCACTCATCGGCATACTGACGATGGCGGTGGCGATCGGGACGGTGGGCGCCGTCGGAACCGGGGCACTGGGCGGCGGGTCCGGGACCTCGGGCTCCGCGGCCGTCGAGGCCAAGGGAGGCACCGGAACCCTGCCCAAGGCCCTCGCGCCGGGCGGGCTGCGGGCCGTCGGACTCACCACCGACCAGCGGCTCATCGCGTTCCGGGTCGACCGGCCCGCGGCCACGGCCCCGCTCGGCAAGGTCAGCGGACTCAAGGGCGACCAGGCACTCATCGGCATCGACTACCGCGTGCAGAACAACAAGCTGTACGCCGTCGGCGACCGCGGCGGCATCTACACCATCCGCGAGATCGGCGCCCGCGCCACCAAGGTCTCCCAGCTCACCGTCGCACTCCAGGGCAAGTTCTTCGGCGTCGACTTCAACCCCGCCGCCAACCGGCTCCGCGTCATCAGCGACACCGGCCAGAACCTCCGCCACAACCTCGACGACCCGGCGGGCGCCCCCGCCGCGGGCACCACGGCCGTCGACGGCACCCTCACCAACCCGCCGGTGCCCCCGAACCCGGGCGCCACCGCGCTCGGCGTGACCGGAGCCGCGTACACGAACAACGACCTCGACACCACGACGGCCACCACCCTCTTCGACCTCGACACCACCCTCGACCAGGTGTCGGTCCAGTCACCAGCCAACGCCGGCAACCTCGCCCCGACCGGCAAACTGGGTGTGGACGCGCCGCTGAACTCCGGGTTCGACATCTACAGTTCGGCGCGGAACGGCACGAACACCGGGTACGCGGTGACCGGCGGCAAGACCTTCCGGATCAACCTGCTGACGGGGAAGGCGACTTCGACCGGATCGTTCCCGCAGGGGCGGCAGGTGGTGGACCTGGCGATTCCGCTGCGGCAGGGCTGAGCCGGATCGTAGGGACGGTTGGCGGATGGCGAGAGGCCCCGGTGGCGGGGCCTCTCGCAGCGCTCAACGGCCCTGCAGGGCCTTGACGTTGTCGCCGAACGTCCAGTTCTTCGAGCCGTCCCAGTTGATGGACCAGGTCATCAGGCCTTTGAGGCTCGTGCCGTAGTGGTTCCAGGCCTGCGAGACCAGGCTCGGCGTCATGTAGCCGCCGCCCGCTCCCGACTGGGCCGGGAGACCGGGGACCTGCTTGTCGTACGGCACCTTGATGGTGGTGCCCTGGACGACAAGTCCCTTGTTCAGGCAGTCGGTTTGAGCGGTGAAGCCCTGGACGGTGCCCGCCGAGTACGAGTCCGCGGAACAGCCGTACATGCTGCCGTTGTAGTACTGCATGTTCAGCCACCACAGGCGCCCGTTGTCCGCGTACTTCTTCACGATCGGCAGGTACGAGCCCCAGATCGAGCCGTACGCGACGCTGCCGCCGGTGACATAGGCGGTCTCGGGGGCCATGGTGAGCCCGAAGTTCGACGGCATCTGGGCCAGCACCCCGTCGATGATGCGGATCAGGTTGGCCTGCGAGGCCGAGAGCGTGTTGATGTTGCCGCTGCCGACCAGGCCGGTCTCGATGTCGATGTCGATACCGTCGAAGTTGTACTGCTTGAGGATCGGGACGATCGTCGCCACGAACCGGTCGGCCACGGTGGACGAGCTCAGGTCGATCCCGGCCGCCGCCCCGCCGATGGACAGCAGGAGCGTCTGCCCCGCCGCCTTCGCCGCGCACATCTCGGCCGGCGTCGCGACCTTCACACCCGTGTCCATCCCGTCCGCCCACAGCGCGGTGCCGTCGGAACGGATCACCGGGAACGCCGCGTTGATCACGTTGTAGCCGTGCTGCGCGATACGGGAGTCGGTGATCGGGGTCCAGCCGAAGGGCGGGTGAACGCCGTTGGACGAGCCGTCCCAGTTCTCCCAGTAACCCTGGAGAACCTTGCCGGAGGGGCGGGACTTCACGGCGCAGACGTCGGCCGCGGCCGCGTCGGGGGCGGCGGCGATCGACAGTTGGGTGAGGCATGCCGTGGCGAGCGCGGCAGCCACCAGGCGCAACTTCCGGCGGATCATGCGGGGCCTCCTGGGGTGGGGGACGCGGGAGGTGTCGTAGGCATGACAGTCCTCTTGGTCCAGACCTGCAGTCAAGAGGTCTGGACCAAATGGAATGACCAGTCGCGGTCCCCGTGCCGTCAAGGGTCCGCCGGTCCGGGAGTGCTAACCCTCCGTCGGATCCACCGTCGCCTGATGCGCCTCCGCCAGGTGTTCTTCCGCCTTCAGCCACGGCAGGAACTGCGCCGCCTTGCGCCAGCCGCACGTGTCGCATCTGATCGTGCGTTGTACGCCGGTTCGCTGGACGTGTACGACGTGCTCGCGGCCGTGCTGGTCCCAGCGGCTTACCTTGCTCGTGTTGATCTGCAGCATGCCACCTCCTGGTGATACCGCGTGATGCCGCGTATTACCGCATTCCCTTACGCAGCAAGGAGTGTGCAGCATGGCGAAGATCAATGGGGATTCTTTGGCGGCGAGTTGGCGGCGCGGTCGTCCGTCGTCACGATCCGCCGCATCAGGGTGATCAGAGTCTCACGTTCGGTGGTCGACAGGTCGCTCAGGAAGTCGGTCTGTGAGCGGTCGGCCACCTTCTTCAGCTTCTCCAGCCGTTTTTCGCCCGCCGCCGTGAGGGCGACGCGCTGGCGGCGGCGGTCACGGGGGTCGCGTTCGCGGCGTACGAGGTTCTGTTGTTCGACCTCGTCGAGGTATCCCACGAGGTGGCTGCGGTTGAGGCCGAGGCGGTCGGCGAGTTCGTGCTGGGCGAGGGGGCCGAAGTCGCCCAGGCCAGCGAGGATCGCGAAGTGGGGGAGGCGGAGGCCGTGTTCCTTGAGGGCCTCGACCAGGGCGCGGTGGCCGATCCGGGCGACGTGGCCCGCCAGGTAGGAGGGCAGGGCCAGCAAGGTCGGGGGGCGCATGGCCGGCGAGTCTGGGGGGTGCGGGGTCTCGTCCGGCTTGTCGGCGGGGATGTCGTCGCGGATCAGGGCCATGCCGCAATCCTATCCTCGACGTAATAGTGTCGGCATGTAATGATTACGCAGCGATGTGATTCCGACGGTGGAACACCCCTGTCGAAGACCCCTGCCGAACACCCCTAAGGACCCGCCATGCCCGACTACGGCCACGACCTCCTCTTCGGCGCGGTGCTCACCCCCGACGCCGAACAACCGCACGCCGTCATCGAGTTGGCGCGGCTCGCCGACCGGGCCGGGCTCGACCTCGTCAGCGTCGCCGACCACCCGTACCGGCCGGACTTCCTGGACGCCTGGACCATGCTGTCCGTCATCGCGGCGCGGACCGAGCGGGTGCGGGTCTTCCCGAACGTGGCCAATCTGCCGTTGCGGCCGCCGGTGGGGCTGGCGCGGGCCGCGGCGAGCCTCGACGTACTCAGCGGTGGGCGTGTGGAGTTGGGGCTCGGGGCCGGAGGCTACTGGGATGCCATCGTCAGTGAGGGGCAGCCTCGGCGTACGCCCGGGGAGGCCGTCGAGGCGTTGGACGAGGCGATCACCGTGATCCGGGCGCTGTGGTCGACCGATGCAGGCAGCGGGAGCAGGGAAGTCGGCGGCAAGCACTACCGGCTCGACGGAGCCAGGCCCGGGCCCGCGGCCGTTCACCCGATCCGGATCTGGGTCGGCGCCCTGGGGCCGCGGATGCTGCGCCTGATCGGGCGCTCCGCCGACGGGTGGCTGCCCAGCGCGACCCGGGTCCCGCCCGCCGAACTCGCCCTGGGGCAGCGGATCGTGGACGAGGCGGCGACCGCCGCGGGCCGTGACCCGCGGTCGGTCCGCCGCCTCTACAACCTGCCCGGCCTCGCCCCGGCAGAGCAACTCGCCGAACTCACCCTCACCCAAGGAGTGAGCGCCTATCTCCTCGCCTCCGACGACCCGTCCACCCTCGAACGCTTCGCTCATGAAGTCGCCCCTGCCGTGCGGGGGTTGGTGGCCAAGGAGCGGGCTAGCTGATCGTGCGAGGCAGCCGAAGGCTCAGGCCCGTGGTCAGTACCACGATCGCCAGCTGGACCAGGAGTGTTGTCACCAGGGCGTACTGCATTCCGTGGCCTGGTACGAGAGAGAGGAAGAGGGAGCCCAGGGTGGCCACGCCGAGGGCGAGAGCCGACTGCTGGGTGGTGATCATGACGCCGCTGCCGACGCCGCCCCGGGCGGGCGGGACTTCGGAGAGGATGATCCGGAAGATGACGGGGAGTTGGAGGGCCTGGCCCGCGCCCGCCACCGCCGCGCCCGGCGCCAGCTGCCAGACGCTCAGGTCCGGCCAGGACCGCCACGCGGCCAGCGCCATGAGGGCCACGCCCACCCCCTGGATCAGCCCGCCTGCGGTGACGACCCGGGTGCCGTAGCGCGCGATCAGCCGCGGGCCGCACAGCGAGACGGCGAAGAAGACCACTGCCATCGGTGCGAGCGCCAGCCCCGCCTGGACCGGGCCGAGCCCGGCGCCGTCCTGCAACGCCACCGCGATCACGAACATGAAGCCGCTGAAGCCGATCGAGAACGGCACGATCATCACCAGGCCCCGGCGCAGCGACGTCAGCGCGAACAGGCTGGGCGGGACCAGCGGCGTACGGCCGCGGCGGTCCTCCCGGCGTTCGACGAAGTAGAACGCGGCCGCCGCGAGCGGGAACAGGGCGAGCGACAGCCATGTCCACAGCGGCCAGCCCGCCGCCCTGCCCTCGGTCAGCGGGGCCAGCAGCGCGAGCAGCGCTATGGCGAGCAGTACCGTGCCGGGGCCGTCGACCGGCTCCGGGTGCTGCGAGCGCGTCTCGGGGACGGCACGCGCGGCCAGGACCAGGCCGAGGATCACCACGGGCACGTTCACGAGGAACACCGAGCGCCAGCCGGTGCCCGCGATGTCCGCCGCGACGAGTACGCCGCCGAGGATCTGCCCGGCCACCATGGAGAGCCCGGCCGTCGCGCCGTACAGGCTCATCGCCTTGGCGCGGCGCGGTCCGGCGGTCGCCGACTGGATCGTGGCGAGCACCTGCGGCAGCATCGCCGCGGACGCCGCGCCCTGCGCGACACGTGCCGCCACCAGCATCCAGGCGCTGGGCGCGAGCCCGCATGCCAGCGAGGTCAGGCCGAAGGCCGCCATGCCGCCGAGGAAGAGCCGGCGGCGGCCGAAGAGGTCGCCGAGCCGGCCGCCGAGGACGAGGAGGACGGCGTACGAGACTCCGTACCCGGCGATGACGAGTTCGAGGACGGACTCGCTCGCGTGCAGGTCCTGGCCCATGGTCGGCAGGGCGACGTTGACGATGAAGAAGTCGATGAGCGGCAGGGCGGCGCCGAGCAGCACGGTGAAGAGTCCGAGGCCGCCGAGCAGGGGTGGGGCGGCGGGGGAGCGGACGGAGGTGGTGAGGGTTCCGGTTTCGGTCACGTCGTCCAGCCTTCTCCTGGTCTCAGGCTGGTACCAGAGTCTCCTTATCCTGGTAGAAGAAGTACCTGGAAACAGGGTGAGGTATACGGCAGGCTGGGGAGCATGACGACGATGGCACAGGAGCGTGGCGGGGCGGCGACGGGGCACGGTGGCCGCGAGTCCGAGATCCGGCGGCACGAACTGGCCGCCTTCCTGCGGCATCGCCGCGAGCACGTCACCCCCGAGCGGGTCGGCCTGCCACGTGGCCCCCGCCGGCGCACTCCCGGCCTGCGCCGCGAGGAGGTCGCGCAGCTCGCCGCCGTCGGTGTCACCTGGTACACGTGGCTGGAACAGGCCCGGGACATCCAGGTCTCCGTGCAGGTGCTCGACGCACTCGCCCGCGCTTTGATGCTCGACCCGAGCGAGCGAGTCCACCTCTTCCAGCTGGCCGGTGCCGTCGACCCCACCCCGGCCTCGCACTGCCCGACGATCACCCCGGCGCTGTTGCGGATGCTGGAGCAACTGGAGCCGCTCCCGGCCTGCATCCAGAACAGCCGGTACGACATCCTCGCGTACAACCGCACGTACGGCCGTCTGCTCTGTGACCTCGACGAGGTGCCGGCCGAGGACCGCAACTGCATGGTCCTCATCACGACGAACGAGCAGTGGCGTTCGTCGATCGTGCTGCTCGACGAGACGATGCGGCTGATGGCCGCCAAGTTCCGCTCCTCCATGGCCGGGCATCTCGCGGACCCCGCCTGGAAGATGCTGCTCAAGCGGCTGCGTGCCGAGTCGGAGGAGTTCCGCGAGGTCTGGGAGCGGCACGAGGTGCTCGGCGCGCGGACCAAGCGCAAGGAGTTCCGCAACGCGGACGTCGGCCGGATCACCGTGGACCACACCGATCTGTGGCTGAACCCGGAGTTGGGGTCGCGCATGGTGACGTACGCGCCCGCCGACGAGGAGTCCCGCGAACGGCTGGAGAAGCTGCACGCGATCGCGGTGGAGCGCGGCAGCGTGAGGGCGTAGCCCCAGCGCAACACCACGCCTGTAGGCCCGCCCGCAGTGCCTACGCCCGTACGCCCGCCGCGTCCCGTGTCTCCGACGCCTCCGGCTCCAGCCGCGCGGCCGTTTCCGCAGCCGTCCGGCGTGCCCAGCGGCCGGTGGTCAGGGCGCCCAGGAAGAGGACCGCGAGGCCGCAGCCGGCGATGATCCACCAGGCGGGGGAGGCGGCCGAGACGAAGGTGGCCTTGTACGCCGTCGTGGTCACGCCGGAGGCCAGCACCGCGCCGATCACGGCGACGCCGAGGGTGCCGCCGATCTGGCGGCTGGTCGAGGCGATGGCGGCGGCGACGCCCGCTTGGGAGCGGGGCATGCCGGAGACGGCGGTGTTGGTGATCGGCGCGTTCACGAAGCCGAAGCCGAGACCGAAGAGGAGGTAGCCGATGACGAGTGTGGTGTTGGACGTCTCGCCCTCGAACGCGGCGAACAGCACACCGCTCGCGGTCATCGCGACCCCGGCGATCAGGAGGGGGATGCGCGGGCCACGGCTGCCGACCATCCGGCCCGACAGTGGTGCGCAGACGAAGCACATGGCCGCCATCGGCAGCATCCACAGGCCCGCGTGCAGTGCGTCCAGGCCGCGCACGTTCTGCAGGTAGAGCGTGGAGAGGAACAGGAAGCCGCTGAGCGCCGCGAACCCGGCGACGGCGATGACGGTGGCCCCGCTGAACGGTGCCGAGTGGAAGAAGCGCAGGTCGACGAGGGGTTCGGTGCGTCGGCGTTCGTAGATGAGGAGGCCGAGCAGCGAGGCGACGGCGATCGCGCCGAAGGCGACGATCTCGATGGCGGCGGACGTGGGCGCCTCGATGATCGCGTACGTGAGGGAGGCGAGGAGCGCGATGACGAGGAGCTGGCCGACCGGATCCGGGCGGCGTGCCTTGGCGGCGCGGGACTCCGGGACGTAGCGCAGGGTGAGCAGGAGTGCGGCCAGGCCCACCGGGATGTTGATCCAGAAGATCGAACGCCAGCCGACCGAGTCCACGAGGAGGCCGCCGACCAGCGGCCCCGCGGCCAGCGATATGCCGACCACGGCGCCCCACGCACCGATCGCGCGGGCGCGCTCGCGCGGGTCCGTGAAGGTGTTGGTGATGATCGACATCGCGACCGGGTTCAGCATCGAACCGCCGACCGCCTGCACCATGCGGAAGGCGATGAGCGAATCGAGGTTCGGGGCGAGGGAGCACAGGGCCGAGCCGAGCGTGAAGAGGACCAGGCCTGCGACGAAGACCTTCCGCCGCCCGATGCGGTCGGCGGTCGAGCCCGCCAGCATCAGCAGTGACGCGAGGACCAGCGTGTACGCGTCGATCGTCCACTGGAGGCCCGCCACGCTCGCGTGCAGTTCCTTCTGCATCGAGGGCAGGGCGACATTCAGAACGGTGGTGTCGATGCTCACGATCAGCAGGCTCATGCAGCAGATCGCGAGCACCAGCATGCGGTGGCGGTGGCTGAGCTCGGGCATTCCACCATCGTACGACCATTTCTATAGTGCGTCTAACTAACGACTGTCGCCGCATTCGCCGGCGTACGTGACAATGGGGGAATGTCCACGCCCACCCTCGCCCCCGCGTCCCCGCTGTCGATCGGCCCCCACACCGTCCAGCCGCCCGTCGTCCTGGCCCCGATGGCCGGGATCACGAACGCGCCCTTCCGCACGCTGTGCAGGGAGTTCAGCGGCGGCAAGGGGCTCTTCGTCAGCGAGATGATCACCACGCGGGCGCTGGTCGAGCGCAACGAGAAGACCATGCAGCTGATCCACTTCGACGCGACCGAGAAGCCGCGTTCGATCCAGCTGTACGGGGTGGACCCGGCGACCGTCGGCAAGGCCGTCCGCATGATCGCGGAAGAGGGTCTCGCCGACCACATCGACCTGAACTTCGGCTGCCCGGTCCCGAAGGTGACACGCAAGGGCGGCGGTTCCGCCCTTCCGTACAAGAGGAACCTGCTGCGGGCGATCCTCCGGGAGGCCGTGAGCGGGGCCGGTGACCTCCCCGTCACGATGAAGATGCGCAAGGGCATCGACGACGACCACATCACCTACCTGGACGCCGGCCGGATCGCGGTCCAGGAGGGCGTCACGGCGATCGCCCTGCACGGCCGGACCGCCGCCCAGCACTACGGCGGCACGGCCGACTGGGACGCCATCGCGCGCCTCAAGGAGCACGTGCCGGAGATCCCCGTCCTCGGCAACGGCGACATCTGGTCCGCGGACGACGCGGTGCGGATGGTGCGGGAGACCGGGTGCGACGGGGTGGTCGTCGGGCGCGGGTGCCTGGGGCGGCCGTGGCTGTTCGGGGATCTGGTGGCGGCCTTCGAGGGGCGTGCGGAGTACGCCCGTCCCACTCTCCGTGAAGTCGCGTCCGTGATGGTCCGGCACGCGACCCTGCTGGGCGAGTGGATCGGCGACGAGGCGCGCGGCGTCATCGACTTCCGCAAGCACGTCGCCTGGTACTTGAAGGGCTTCGCCGTCGGCTCCGACATGCGCAAGCGCCTCGCCATCACCTCGTCCATCGCCGAACTCTCCGAGGGGCTCGCCGAGTTGGACCTCGACCAGCCCTGGCCGCTCGGCGCGGACGGGCCCCGCGGGCGTACGTCAGGCAACAACAGGGTTGTCCTGCCGGAGGGTTGGCTCAAGGACCCGTACGACTGCGCGGGGATCGGCGAGGACGCGGAGCTGGACACGTCCGGGGGCTGACCGGCTTCGGCCCGGCCTCGACCTGGCCTCGACAGGAGGAATCCGGCTCGCCGACACTGGGCGGGTGGCGGACAGCGTGGTGTGGGTCGGGGTGTTCACCGGTGCGACCGCGGTGCTCGCCAGCTGGGTGACCACCCTGGGGAACGCCCGGGCGGCGAAGGTCCAGGCGGAGGCGTCGGCACAGGTCCAGCGTCGCGACCGGGTCCGGGAGACCCGGCGGGCGGCTTACCTGGAACTGATGGAACAGGCGCACATCACGGGCGAGCTGTTCTGGAGAGTCGGTGACGCGTACGCCCAACTCGACGACCCTGACGATCGTTTGACGCGTATTCAGGGGCTCCGGGTCGAACTGCGCGACGCCTTCGACCCCCTCATGCGCTGTGTCAGGGTCATCGTCCTGGAGGGTCCCGCTCCCGCCGCCGAGGAGGCCAAGGGCGTTCAGCAGACTGCGGCGGAGGCCTGTCGCGCTCTGTGGCGGGTCACGGAAGGCGACCCGGGCGCCCATGGACGTTTCGACGAAAACCATAGGGCGTTCCGCCACAGGCTGGAGGAGTTCATCGAGGCGGCTCGCACCGCCATGATCGCCTCGTAGCGGCGCGACAGGGAATCGTCCGGTCGACGCGCCAGTTGACGAGTGATCAGCACTCGCGATCCCCAAGGAGCTGACATGCCCGACGCCCACGAAGTGTCGAAGCCCGACGAGCCCGCCGTCAGTGAACTCCGCCTGGTCGTCACCGCAGCCGACTACGACGCGGCGCTGCACTTCTACCGCGACGTCCTCGGTCTGACCGAGCGGGGAGCGTTCTCGTCCCCCGGCGGGCGGGTCACCATCCTCGACGCAGGCCGGGCCACCCTGGAACTGACCGACCCGAACCACGCCGCGTTCATCGACGACGTCGAGGTCGGGCGGCGGGTGGCCGGCCATATGCGGGTCGCCTTCCAGGTCGGCGACTCCGCCGCCACCACGGCGAAGCTCGCCGCGGCCGGGGCCCAGGTGATCGCGGAGCCGACGCGCACCCCCTGGAACTCCCTGAACTCCCGGCTGGAGGCACCGGGAGCCCTTCAGCTGACCCTCTTCACCGAGCTCGGTGAGCCGACCGAGCTCGACGACTAGGCGCCCCCCACCGCCGTCAGCAGCGCCAGCGGAGCCGCCGCCGACCTCGACTCCCGTACGCACGCGTGCGGGTAGGGCACCGGCTCCGAGTGGGTGTCGCGGCCGTAGCCCGCGAGGACCTCGGGGAGGCGGTGGCCCGCTGCGGTGGCCGCGTCGACGAGGGCGTGGGCGACGGTGCGGGCCTCGTCGTGCAGGCCGTACCTCGCCAGCCCCAGGGTGATCAG
The DNA here is from genome assembly GCF_026343635.1 of Streptomyces sp. NBC_00038. Taxonomy (NCBI): domain Bacteria; kingdom Bacillati; phylum Actinomycetota; class Actinomycetes; order Kitasatosporales; family Streptomycetaceae; genus Streptomyces; species Streptomyces sp. NBC_00038. The sequence goes on along the minus strand of NZ_JAPELQ010000001.1, from coordinate 3,563,660 downwards.
GGCGTTGTCGTGGGGCCAGACCGAGCCGCGGTGGTAGGAGAGCGGGTGGTACGCCGCCTGGCCGGAGGCGAGGGTGCGGACGCCCCAGCCGGAGAAGAAGTCGGGTTCGAGGAGACGTCGGCCGACCAGCTTGCCGTACTCCTTGTCGAGCAGACCCGACCACAGGAGGTGGCCCGCGTCGGAGGCGAGCGCGTCGACATGCTGGCCGTCGCCGTCCAACGCCAGTGCGGGGAAGGAGTGTTCGGGCATCCAGAAGTCCCGCTGGAAGCGGTCACGGAGGTCACCGGCGGCCTGTTCGAGGAGGGCCGCGTAGACCTCGTCGCCCCAGACCGTGCGCGACAGGTGGGCGGTGCGGCGCAGCGCGTCGTACGCGTATCCCTGCGCGCCCGCCGCCATCACCGGGCCGGAGGGGCGGCTGCCGTCGGCCGAGCAGATGGCGCCCGGGGAGTCCTTCCAGTTCTGGTTGGCGAGGCCGCCGCCGTCCGCGCGGTAGACGAGATAGCCGCGCGAGGTCAGCCCGCCGTGGTCCAGCATCCAGCCGATCGCCGCACGGGCGTTGGCCTCCAGGCGGCGGGCCAGACCCACATCACCGGTCTGCTCGGTGTACGCGCCGAGCAGCACCAGGAACAGCGGTGTCGCGTCCACCGAACCGTAGTAACGCCCGTACGGCACCTGCCCGAAGTGCGCCAGCTCGCCGTGCCGCACCTCGTGCACGATCTTGCCGGGCTGGCACACCGCCTCCGTACCCACCTCGGTCGCCTGCGTCGTGGCGAGCGCGGGCAGCGTGGCGGCGGCGAGCTGGGGGCGGTAGGGGAGCGCGAAGAGGGAGGTCAGGAGCGCGTCGCGGCCGAGGAGGGTAAGGAACCACGGGACTCCGGCCGCGGGGACGCGGAGTTCCTCGCCGTCCGGGCCCCGGGCCGGGACCTGGAGCGCCGCCAGGTCGGACAGGCCCCGCGAGCAGGCGGCGGCCAGCTCGGGCCAGCCGGTAGGGAAGGGCACGCCCTCGGTGAACTCCCCTTCAAGGGCGAGGAGTCGCTCGTTCGCGGCGGCGGGGGAGAGCGGTACGTCCGGCTCGTGCGCGGCGCCGTGCGGACGTGCCGCGACCCGCAGCGACAGCTCCGCGCTGCCGTGCGGTTCGAGATCGAGGGTCCATACGAGGCGACGGGCGCCCGTGCCCGTCTCCTCCACGCCGTCCGGGGCGGGCTCGGAGGTGACCGTCGTACAGGACCGCCATTCACCGCGCTGGTAGCCGAACTCCACACCGTCGTCGAGGACTTGGCGGGAGCGGACCACGCCCGTCTTGGCGTAGGTGCGGTAGTCGGAGCGCAGTTCGAACTGGTCCGTGAAGTCGGCGTCCGCGGTGACCGCGATGCGGACCGTCGTGGGCGCCGGGCGGTTGCTGGTGACGCGCATCGCTTCCACGAACGCGCCCTCGGCGACGGCCTGTTCACGGAAGACCGTGTAGGCGGGCGGCTCGTTGCGGCCGCCGCGCGGGACGAGTACACAGCGTGCCGTGTCGCCGTCCGCGACCGGCGTGAGTGCCTCGGGCACCGCGCCGTCGAGGGTCAGCTGCCAGCGGCTCAAGTGCCGTGCGTCGCGCACGAACAATCCGTCCGGGGAGCTGCCGCCCCGCACGCCGCTGATGTCCCCGCCGTCGCTCACGGCGGCGAACGTCCCACCGTGCACGAGCAGATGATGCCGGTCCGTCATCCCCGGTCCCCTCCCTTGGCGCCCGTCTCGAATGCGTAGGCGAGCGCGTTCCCGAACGTGCTCGCGCGGTGTGCCTTGTCGAACGTGTCGTGGCCCGGGTGGGACGCGAACTGGTCCGCCCCCTCGGGCGCGTGCAGCAGGTCGAGCGTCAGCGCGGCCGTCCAGCTGAAGCCGAGTGCGCCACAGGCCTCGCCGGTGTACGGATCCACGTACTCCGCGAAGGCGGACTCGCCGGCCGTGTCGAGCAGCGCGGCCCGCAGCCCGTCCGCGCGCACCTGCTCGCCGTGCAGCCGCAGCCCGCGCTCCAGCAGCCAGTTGGTGTTGAACCAGGCAGGGCCGCGCCAGTAGCGGTGCGGATCGAACGCGTCCCCGGTCAGGTCGTAGCTCGGCACGAGCCGCGTGGCGTCACCGAGCCCGAAGTGCGGACCGCTCGCGGTGCGTACGAGGGTGGCTGCGATGTCGCTCGGCAGCGTGGGCAGGAGGAGCGGGATCAGTCCGGCGACACTGCGCTCGGGGATGAGTTCCCCCGCACCCCTGCCCCGCTCGGCTCCCCGGCCATCGGGACGGGCGTACACGTCCCGGTCATCGGGACGCGCGTACACGTCCCGGCAGAAGAACATGCCCTCCGCCGGATCCCACAGCCGGTCCACCAGGGCCGCCGTCAGGCGCTCCGCGCGGGCGTGCCGGGCGGTCCCGGTCGCCCCCAGCTCCTGTGCGATGTGGGCGAGTGCGTGCTCGGAGGCGATCAGCAGCGCGTTGAACGCCGGGTCCTCGACCGCGAACTCGCCCGCCCCGTCCGCGTACCCGCCGTCCCGGTAGTCCGTCGCCAGCCGCACGTACCGCCCGTAGTCCAGATCCGTCGGCCGGTCCTCGGCGGCTCCGTGGTCGAGGTCGGCGCGGCGGAAGGAGCGGGCGGGGGCCGGGGTGATCCGGCTCAGCGGGGCGTCCCAGCAGGGGCTGTTGTCCATGCCCTGCTCCCAGGGGTGGACGACGGAGGCGAGGCCGCCGCCGCCCAGGTCCCGGCGGTGCAGGAGATAGCGGTGCCAGGCGGCCAGGCGGGGGTAGACGCGGGGGAGGAAGGCGCGGGCCCGCGAGAGGCCGGGGTCGGCCTGGTGCACCAGCCATGCGGCGAGCGCGTGCACCGGTGGCTGCACGATGCCCGACGTCTGTACGTTGCGCGGGGCGCCCGCGGCATGCCCCGCGGTCGAGGAGCGCCAGAAGTCGGGGCTCGGGAAGTACGCGTCGAGCGGCACGGAGGGGTTGAAGACGATGTGCGGGACACGGCCGTCGCCCCACTGCGCGCCGAGCAGCGTCTCCAGCTCCGTCTGCGCCCGTAGGGGGGACAGGTGGCGCAGCCCGATCGCGATGAATGCGGAGTCCCAGGACCACTGGTGCGGGTACAGGCCGCGCGAGGGCACGGTGGACGTTCCCGTCCAGTTGTCGTTCAGTACCCGGGCAGCCCTGAGGTGCAGCGACCCCGCCGACTGCGCGGGATCGTATACAAGTGGTCCGGTATGGGTGACCTCACCCGGACCGGGTGGCGAGGATGGGCCGGAGGCGCGCACGGGTGTGCCTGAGGTGCGCAGGGAGGTGGTGATTCCCGTGCGCAAGGCGGTGAGCTGGGTTGTGCTGTCCACTCAGGTCTCCCGGAAGACATCCTGCCGACCAGTTCGGCTGTAGCTACCGTAGGGTTACGTCTATTTAACACGCAAAACTCAATATGTAATGCAGAGTTGAGGAACGCAAGAGGGTGGGCATGACAGGAAGGGTGGACAGGACCGTGCGCGCAGGGAACCAGGCAAGCTCCGGAGAGCTGCTCGAACTGGTGCGCAGCGGCCGGGCCACGACACGCGGCGCGCTGCAGCAGGCCACCGGTCTGTCCCGGGCCACCGTCGGCCAGCGCCTCGACCGGCTGTTCCGCGCGGGCTGGCTGCGCGAGGGCGCCGGCGGCCCCGTGGACTCACCGCTGGGCGGGCGCCCCTCCATCACCCTCGAATTCGACGACGCCCACGCCGTCGTCCTCGCCGCCGACCTCGACACCCGGCACGGCCGGGCCGCCGTCCTCACCCTGACCGGCGAGATCCTGGCCGAGAAGTCGGGCCTCCTGGTCGTCGACGAGGGCCCGGACGCGGTCCTCGGCGAACTCGGCCGCTGGTTCGCCGACCTGCTGGTGAAGGCAGCGAAGCCCGCCGACGCCGTGTGCGGCATCGGGCTCGCGGTTCCCGGGCCGGTCGACAGCGACACCGGCCGGGTCGTACAGCCGCCGATCATGCCGGGCTGGGACGGCTATGACATAAGGGGGCGCTTGAGCCGCGCGTTCGCGGAGCATGCGGGTGCGGGTGCGGGTGCGGGTGCGGGTGCCGGTGCCGGTGCCGGTGCGGGCACCGTTAGTACCAGGTCAGGCGTCCCCGTCCCCGTACTGGTCGACAACGACGCCAACCTCATGGCGTACGGCGAGCAGCGCACCGGCTACCCGGACTGTTCGGCGTTCGCCCTGGTCAAGGTCTCCACCGGTATTGGCGCGGGCATGGTCGTCGGGGGCACCATCTACCGGGGGATCGACGGCGGCGCCGGCGACATCGGGCACATCCGGGTCGGCGCCGACGCGCTGTGCCGGTGCGGTTCGTACGGCTGTCTGGCGGCCGTCGCCAGTGGTGGCGCGGTGGCGCGGCGGCTCGCCGAGTCCGGGGTGGCGGCGGCCTCCGGCTCGGATGTGCGGGACCTGCTGACGTCCGGGCATCCGGAGGCGATGGCCCTCGCGCGGGAAGCGGGGCGCCAGGTCGGGGACGTACTGGCGACCGTGGTGACGCTGCTCAACCCGGGCGTTCTGATGATCGCCGGGGATTTGGCCGGAACTCCCTTCCTGACCGGCGTACGGGAGCTGCTGTACCAGCGGGCGCTGCCCCGCTCCACCGCTCATCTGGACGTGGTGACCTCGCGACTCGGCGAGCGGGCCGGGCTGATCGGGGCCGGGGCGCTGGTCGTGGAGTACTTGTACGCGCCGGAGCGGGTCGAGGAGCGGCTGGCGGCGCTGGGGGTGTGACCGGCGGGTGACCGCCCGGGTGACCCGTACCGGCTCGGGGAGTTGTGTGACATCCGTGTGACGTGTCCACATCGCGGTCCGGATGGTGAAATCCGGCCCTCCTTCGGGCGTGATTCTCGCCACGCCTGATAAGGGGTAGGCTCAGATGAGCGGATCTTGAGCGGCTGCACTTCTCCAAGGAGTGGCACTCAGTGCCACTCCTTGATCGTTCAGCGGCTGAACTCAGGCGAGTTGTGAGCCGCTCAGATGAGTGAATAACCCGGTCTACGGGCGTTGATTCGTTCAAGAAGTGAAAACATCGCCACCCCATCGCTTGCCAAGCTTTGACTTTCGATCTGGTGGCGGACGAGTGGTTACAGGCGCATGACGCGCAAGTGGACGTACCCAGACGCCTTCGATCTGGGTATGTTCCCCGTCGTCAGGGCAGCCACCGCGACGTCGAGGAGTCGAGACTCGTGTCGGAAAACAAAGATCCCCACGTAGCTGAGAGCGCGGTTGAGGGAGTGAAGTTCGTTTATGACTTCACCGAGGGCAACAAAGACCTCAAGGACCTCCTCGGCGGCAAGGGTGCGAACCTCGCCGAGATGACCAACCTGGGCCTTCCCGTCCCTCCGGGCTTCACGATCTCCACCGAGGCGTGCAAGACCTACCTCGACAGCGGCGAGGAGCCGGCGGCACTGCGTGACGAGGTGAGTGCACACCTCGACGCGCTGGAGCTGCGGATGGGCAAGAAGCTCGGGCAGGCCGATAACCCCCTGCTCGTATCCGTCCGTTCCGGGGCGAAGTTCTCCATGCCGGGCATGATGGACACCGTTCTGAACATCGGGCTCTCCGACAGGTCGGTGCAGGGCCTCGCCAAGCAGGCCGGTGACGACCGCTTCGCGTGGGACTCGTACCGCCGTCTCATCCAGATGTTCGGCAAGACGGTCCTCGGTGTCGACGGCGAGCTCTTCGAGGACGCGCTGGAGGCGGCGAAGGCGGCCAAGAAGGTCACCGTCGACACGGACCTCGAAGCGGCCGACCTGAAGAAGCTGGTCACGAAGTTCAAGAAGATCGTCAAGACCGAGGCCGGGCGGGACTTCCCGCAGGAGCCGCGCGAGCAGATGGACCTCGCCATCCACGCGGTCTTCGACTCCTGGAACACCGACCGCGCCAAGCTCTACCGCCGCCAGGAGCGCATCCCGGGCGACCTCGGCACGGCGGTCAACATCTGCTCGATGGTCTTCGGCAACCTCGGCCCCGACTCGGGTACGGGCGTCGCGTTCACCCGCGACCCGGCCTCCGGCCACCAGGGCGTGTACGGCGACTACCTCCAGAACGCGCAGGGCGAGGACGTCGTCGCGGGCATCCGCAACACGGTCCCGCTCGCCGAGCTGGAGCAGATCGACAAGAAGTCGTACGACCAGCTCATGCAGATCATGAAGACCCTGGAGAACCACTACAAGGATCTCTGCGACATCGAGTTCACCATCGAGCGCGGGCAGCTGTGGATGCTCCAGACCCGCGTCGGCAAGCGCACGGCGGGCGCGGCCTTCCGTATCGCCACGCAGCTCGTCGACCAGGGCCTGATCGACGAGGCCGAGGCGCTGCAGCGGGTGACGGGCGCCCAGTTGGCCCAGCTGATGTTCCCCCGCTTCGACGACGAGGCGAAGGTCGACCAGATCGGCCGGGGCATCGCGGCGTCGCCGGGTGCGGCGGTCGGCAAGGCGGTCTTCGACTCGTACACCGCGATCAAGTGGTCGCGTTCGGGCGAGAAGGTCATCCTGATCCGCCGCGAGACGAACCCGGACGACCTCGACGGCATGATCGCCGCCGAGGGCATCCTGACCAGCCGTGGCGGCAAGACCTCCCACGCGGCCGTGGTCGCGCGAGGCATGGGCAAGACGTGCGTGTGCGGCGCCGAGGAGCTCGAAGTCGACACCAAGCGGCGGCGGTTGACCGCGCCGGGCGGGATCGTCATCGAGGAGGGCGACGTCGTCTCCATCGACGGCTCCACCGGCAAGGTGTACGTCGGTGAGGTCCCGGTCGTACCCTCGCCCGTCGTCGAGTACTTCGAGGGCCGGATGCACGCGGGTGCCGACGACGCCGACGAACTGGTCGCCGCCGTGCACCGGATCATGGCGTACGCGGACCGCGTCCGTCGCCTGCGCGTCCGCGCCAACGCCGACAACGCCGAGGACGCCCTCCGCGCCCGGCGCTTCGGCGCCCAGGGCATCGGCCTGTGCCGCACCGAGCACATGTTCCTCGGCGACCGCCGCGAGCTCGTGGAACGGCTGATCCTGGCCGACACGGACGCCGAGCGCGAGGAGTCGCTCAAGGAGCTCCTGCCGCTCCAGAAGCAGGACTTCATCGAGCTGTTCGAGGCGATGGACGGGCTGCCCGTGACCATCCGCCTCCTCGATCCCCCGCTGCACGAGTTCCTGCCGGACATCACCGAGCTGTCGGTCCGGGTGGCCCTCGCGGAGTCCCGCAAGGACTCCAACGAGAACGACCTGCGCCTCCTCCAGGCCGTCCACCGCCTGCACGAGCAGAACCCGATGCTGGGCCTGCGCGGCGTACGTCTCGGCCTGGTCATCCCCGGCCTGTTCACCATGCAGGTACGGGCGATCGCCGAGGCCGCCGCCGAGCGCAAGAACGCCAAGGCCGACCCCCGCGCCGAGATCATGATCCCGCTCGTCGGCACCGTGCAGGAGCTGGAGATCGTCCGGGACGAGGCCGACGAGGTCATCGCCGAGGTCCAGGCCACGACGGGCACCGAACTCAAGCTCGCCATCGGCACGATGATCGAACTTCCGCGTGCGGCTCTGACGGCCGGACAGATCGCCGAGGCCGCGGAGTTCTTCTCCTTCGGCACGAACGACCTCACGCAAACCGTCTGGGGCTTCTCCCGCGACGACGTCGAGGCCTCCTTCTTCACCGCCTACCTGGAGAAGGGCATCTTCGGCGTCTCCCCCTTCGAGACCATCGACCGCGACGGCGTAGGCAAACTCGTACGCGACGCCGCCATCGCCGGCCGCGAAACCCGCCCCGACCTCAAACTCGGCGTCTGCGGCGAACACGGCGGCGACCCGGAGTCGGTCCACTTCTTCCACGAGGTGGGGCTGGATTACGTGTCCTGCTCGCCGTTCCGGATCCCGGTGGCACGACTTGAGGCGGGGCGCGCGGCGTCGTCTTCGGCGGGGAGTGACCACCGCTGACCGTCTGAACCTCCGGGACTGCTGTCGGTCACCTCGACCCTCACCGACGCGGCGGTGGTTCCGGTGCACCGAGAGGGGCGGCACCCTGTGCGGGGGTGCCGCCCTTCGTGCATGATCCGCGGCCGCAGGAAGGAAGCAGCGCTGATCTGTGAAAACAGTTGGCGCAGGTCAGCGGCGCCGCAGCTCAGTCGAAACCAGGGCTGCGACGAGTACTTCGAACGCGGCCACGTTTTGGGGCGACCGGATGCCGAGTCGGCGGGCCGCATCCTTGGCCGCCAACGGGCGCTCCGCGGGAATCCTCGGCGGCTTCCCGTCGAGGACCCCCGCGGCCACGAGCATGTCCACGTGGGGCACGTCGACTGCGACCGCCAGGGCCTTCAGCGAATCGGTCTGCGGTATGAGTTGCCCGGCCAGCATTCGGCCGACGTCGGCCTGCGATATCCCGGTAGCCTGCGCGAGCTCCTTCTTCCCCGCGGCTTGCGAGCCGGCGATGTCGTACTTGGCTGCTCGGGCTGCGGCGGCCACGTACTGCCCGAAGGTACGCGCCGTCGGTTTCTGGGTCTTCGCCACGCTGGGGTCCTCTCATTCGACGAGGTGCCGACCCGGTGTCAGCCGGGGTGCCACAAGGGTGTCAGCGGAGCTCCGTGGGAGTGTCAGGGGCGCAGGCGTAGATTCATCGAGTCATAGAGCGGCGCGTCCGCGAAGGGCTGTACCTCGCCGAACCATGCGTAGCCCCATGTCTCGTACAGGCCACGGACCTTCGGGTGATCACGTTCGACGAGGAGCGTCACCCGTTCCTCGGGTCGGCCGCGCAGCAGCTCGTCGTGAATCTTCCTCGCGGCCCCGGTGCCCCGGAATTTGTCGACGACCATGAGTTCGGACAGGGCGAACGTGCGGGCGCCGGTCTCGACGGTCGCACCGTCGGGAACTGGGGTGAGCAGTCCGTTCCACCAGCGGGTGTCGGCCGGCAGCAGCGTGCAGCCGTAGGCATAGCCGATCGGGGTGCCGTCGAGGTAGCCGACGACCGCTGCGAAGCCGGGCACCTCGGTGTTCCAGCCGAGCCGTTCGTCGAACCGTTCGATGCCGTGGAAGTCCTCGCTGAGCCGGTCCGCGTAGATCTCCGCGTACACATCGAGAAGTTCGTGCCGGACGTCATCAAGGCCTGTGGCGTCCCTGCGTTCCAGCTGCAGCCCGTCCATGCTTCACGCTCCTGGGGTCTGGCGTGTCTGCTCAAAGAAGTCGGCCGCCGCCGGCACATGGGCGAAGCGCCGTAACTCCCGCCGTAGGTCGCCGAGTTTCCCCTGAACCCGTTCGCTCTGCACCCGTCCTGCGATCGCGCACGCCTGCCTGGCCTCGGTGACTGCCTGCTCGATGTCGCCGCTGTCGAGAAGTGCCTGCGCTCGCTGCGCCGTGTAGTACACCCGGTTGCGTTCGAAGCGTGGCTCCAGCATGTCCAGGGCGGCGCCGGTGAGTTGCTGCGCCCGCTCGTCGCGGCCGAGGGAGGTGTTCGGCGGGAGTGCGGTCGCCGGTGCGCGCGTGTCCGACGGCCTGACGGCAGTGCAACAGTGCCACCAGTCCCGGTGCGAGACAGGCGCAGCGCTACGCAAGGCCGTGAGGGAGGCCCAGCGATGACCGAGAACGGGATGATCTGCTGGCGTTGCAGCCTGGCACGCCCAGCCCGTTACCCTCAGCCCGCATGGGAGAGCACAGCAGCAGCCCGGTCACTGACGCCTCCGTGGTCGTCGCCGTCGACAACGAGGGCCTGGTAGGCGTCCTCAGCGCCGACTTCCCCCGTCACGGTGGCGAGTACCTGTTCCTGCCCGGTGGACGGAGGGAACCCGGGGAAAGCCCCGAAGAGTGCGCGCGCCGTGAGCTCGCCGAAGAGGCGGGTGTCACCGCGCAGACGTGGCGTGCACTCGGCTCGTACGCCATCACCCTCGGCTCCACCAGTCGCGTCCATCTCTACGAGGCCCGCGACCTCACCCTGGGCCGCCAATCCCTGACCCCGTCCGAAGCCGACTTCAAGTTGTCCTGGTGGCCCCTCGCCGATGCCATCAGCGCTGCCGCCGACGGCCGGTTCCTGCTTCCTGCCGGGCCTCTGGCTCTCATGCTCGTGGAGCGCTTGCCCTGACTTTCTCCCGGAGGGGCGGCATCCTGCGTGGGGCGGCGCTGACGCTCGTCCGTACACTCTGCCGGACCCAGGGGAAGCGAACATGACCATGCGAACAAGGCTGCTGCTCGCCCTCCTTGCCTGTGCACTCCTGCTGAGCGGCTGCAGCCAACCGTCCGCACCCGGAGCCGCCGACGACGGAGTGAGTCTCACCGTCAGCGGCGGCTTCGCCGGGGTCCGGCACGGCATCGGGGTCGGCCCCGGCGAAGAGGTTTACCTCACCGACCGCAAGGGCGGCCGCGAGCAGACGGATGCCCTGACACCGGCCGAGAAGAAGAAGCTCAACTCCCTGCTCGACGCGGTGGACTTCGGCGAGCTGCCGTCGCGCAGTGTCGACGAGAACGCCCGGGACCGCTTCGAGTACCGCCTGCAGCACGACGGCCACACCCTGGTCACCGACGGCAGTACGGACCTGGGCCCGGTCAGCGACCTCATCGCCCATCTTGAGAGCTGCATGCAGGCGCGGCGCTGAGCTGAGCCTGTTCCTTTTTATCGCGGCGCGATGACCGCGAATACTCCCCGTGCAGCCGTTCCGTTCGGCCAAGTCCACCCCGCGACGAGGTGTTTGGACGACTGCTGTGAGGCCTCCTCCGGCCGCAGGACGCGGTTGACCTCGATGGCCAGTCCGTCGGCGGGGCCAGTTCCGTGCACGGTGACGGTCGGGTCCGGGGCGTCGCTCTCGCTCTGCTGCTGCGGAATCGTCTCACCGCGCAGGAGGGCGCCCAACTGGGCCGTCACCACCGGGTCTTGGACGCCGTCGTAGATCCACCGGGTGCCGAGCACACCGTGCTCGGAGGTGCCGATCAACGCCTCGGCGGGGACGTTCTCCGGCGCCGCGTCGCGGTAGCTCATCGGCACCAGGTACGCCACCGGCGCCTGCCCGGTCGCGTCCACCACGACCATGAACTCGATCCCGACCGCGCCCTCCGGATCGTCCAGACGGAACCCGCCGGCCTTGACCAGTTCCGGCGTTGCCGCGTCGCCCACGTACCAACTCTGCTTCGGCAGCCAGCCGGTGAGCAGCTCCAGCTTGGTGGGCGTCATGGTGGTGCGGTGGATCGTGGCCATGCGGGGTTTCCTCACGCGTAGGTTCTGGTCCCGTCCCTCGACGGTGTGATCGAACCTAACCGACAGTTCGGGATCGGGTTCGAGTGAGGTGGAGGCCCACCGCTCCCAGGGCGAGAAGGAACAGGCCGAGCGAAGCGGTGAGGAGGAGGGTGGGCGCTCCGGTGCTGGGGAGTTCGCCGACCGGGTCGGTGGGGGGCGGGCTGGGCGGGCCGAGGGTGCCGGCCGGCTCGGCGGTCGGCGGCCTCTCCGTCGGGTCTGCCGAAGGGGTGCCCTGCGTGGAGCCCCCGCTGTCCGACCCGCCCGGGCCTCCTCCACCGACGGTCCCTCCGTCACCGCCCACAGTCTGCGCCGTACTGGTGATCGGCCCGCCGCCGATGTCGCGGTCGGAGCCCGTCTGGAACGCCGCGAACGTGGAACCGCCCAGGACGACCGCGGCCGCGACCGCCGCCAGCGCCAGAGCGAGCGGGAGCCGACGCGTGGCGCGGACCCTCGGGCGGGGCGCCGGACGCGGCGCGCGGGGTACGCCGAGCAGGGAGACGAGGTAGCGGCGCCAGAGGGGGGATTCCTCGGTCGGCCGGTATCGCACGTACGGTCGGCCCGCGCGCCCCCGCCCCACCAGCGAGTCCCAGTACCGGCGCCGGAACGGGGTCCGGCTCACTCCGCGGGTACCTCGCCGGGTGTCGGCGCGACCCCCAGGACGCCCGGTGCCGGCGCGACCCCCAGCACGAGACCCTCACCGATCGTCGGTGGCCGCTGCGTGGCGGACTCGGCCGGCCGCGGCTCCTGGAGCGCTTCCTGCACCTGCCGGGTGGCGCCCAGCTGTTGGAGCAGCGCGGGCGCCGACGCACCGACCGCGATGGCGGCCATCATGCCGATGACCTGGGAGTGGAACAGCCCGCCCGCGATCCCGCCGAGGGCCAGCCGGGTCAGGGCGACCAACGAGTCGGCGGGCAGGTCGACATGCTCGCGCAGTGACGGCAGGCGTTTCCTTCGCCTCGACCTCGCCCTGGCCTCGTGGCGCGCCGTCCGCCACTCCGAGACCCGCCCGTAGAAGACGATCGCCTCGATGAGGCAGCCTCCGATAGCCCCGCACACAATCGCTGTCGGCCAGTCCACGATTCCCCCGTCGGCCCGAAACCCCGGCCCGAAATCCGAGGAATCAGCGTCCCAGAAGAGGCACCGGCGCGAGAGAGTACGGCGCCCGTGCGGGCGCACATCAGACCCCGTCTCCTCCTCGCTGCGTACGCCCCCGTACAGCATCCTGCGGAGGGCGCCCCTCGTGTACGTCAGAGAGCGACGGCGACGGCGTTGAACGGCGTCTCCGGCGTCGTGGGGAGCCCCAACTGGGCATTGGCGAGGTAGAGGAGGCCGCCGAAGTGGGCCGCAGTGGTGGGGATGTCGAAGCGGGGGTCGGTGATCGTGCGGGTCAGGGTGGCGGTGGTGATCGCGGGGTCGAGGTCGAGGACGCTGACCTGGTTGAGGCGGTTCTGTACGACGTACAGGGTGTGGCCGATTCGGACGAGGCCGTCGCCGTTGGTGACGGCGGTCGTGCCGCTCAGCGTGATCGCGGCGGCCTCGCCGGTCTGCACCGGCACGCGGTAGAGCTTGCCGCCGTTGATGACGATCAGGGCCTTGCCGTCGGGGGTGCCGACGAGGCCGTTGGCGCTGATTCCCGTGGCCGACTGCACCCAGTCGCCGCCGATCGGCAGCTCACGGACGTCTCCCGTTCCGCCGCGCGGCACCCCGTAGAGGACGGCGCCGTAGGAGTCGGTGAACCAGGCGCGGTCGCCGAGCAGAGCGACGTCGTTGATGAAGTGGCCCGTCGGGTCGGTGAGTTGGTAGGTGGCGACGAGGTTGCCGGTACGGGAGTCGACGATTCGGGCGGCGCCTCCGGTGGATCCGGAGGAGAGGTACAGCAGGCCGTCCTGGTCGTCCACCTTCAGCCCGTTGGTGATCGTGCCGGTCGCGCCCGCGTAGAGGATGGTGCCTTCGCCGGTGCGCAGGTCGGCGCGGTAGACGGCGCCGTTGGCGCGGGAGCCGAAGTAGGCGTACGGCTTGGCTCCGATGGCGATTCCCTCGGGGAGGAAGCCGTTCGGGAGCGGAATCTCGGTCGGCCAGGAGGACGTGGCGGACTTGGCGGACGCGGCACTCGCCGTTCCGGCGCCGGTCGCGAGCGCCAGCGTGGCGACGGCGGCACCGCCGAGAAAGGCACGCCGGGAGGCGGGGTGGTTGCGGGGCATGGCTCAAGGCCTCCGTGGGGAGTGGGGGTGGGACGACCTGGCGAGCACAGGAAACCAGTGGACTCTGAGAGCCGCATGAATCCCGGTGCGTGAGGTCGCCAGGTGGCCCACCCCTCTCCCCACAACTGTTACGCCCGGAACGGCCCCGTCACCTCGTAAGTGATCCCGCCCGACGAACTCCCGTTGGTACCCCGCTGGCTGGAGAAGTACAGCCGCCTGCCGTCGGGTGAGAAGGCCGGGCCCGTGATCTCCGAGGCCGACTGGCCGCCGATGCGCAGGAACGGGGCGATCACATCGGTGGGAGTGATCACGCAGATCTCCATGTTGCCGCCGTCCTCGGCGACGAAGAGGTCACCGGAGGCGGTGCCGGTGATGTTGTCGACGCCGGTCAGCGGGGCCGTGCCGGAGGTCACGAGGGAATCGTCGTACGCCAACTCGTATGTGCTGGAAGCAAGGTTGAGCTGCCAGACGCGGTTGTCGCCCTTGGTGGTGAACCAGACCGTGTTGTCGGCGTAGTGGCAGCCCTCCCCGCCGTTGAAGGACTTCGAACCGGAGACCTGGGTGCGGGTGGTCGTCGGCGAGCCGTCCGGGTCGGGGATGGTGGTCCAGGTGAAGGAGCCCGAGGTGGCCGTGGACGCGACCAGGACCTGGAGCGTGCCCGAGGACAGGTTGCCCCAGGTGGTCGGGACGAAGCGGTAGAAGCGGCCGTTGGTCTCGTCCTCGGTCAGGTAGATCACCTGGCGTACCGGGTCGGCGGCGGCCGCCTCGTGCTTGAAGCGGCCGAGCGCGGGCCGCTGCACCGCCGCGTTCACGCCCCACGGGTCGGTCTCGTAGACGTAGCCGAGGGACACCTCCTCGCAGGACAGCCAGGTGTTCCACGGAGTCTTGCCGCCCGCGCAGTTCTGCCGGGTGTTGGAGAGGACGCGGTACGCGGCGGTGACCGTGCCGGTCGAGGAGAACTTCACCGCGCTCGCTCCGCCGGAGGGGTTGATCTCCGAGTTGGAGACGTAGATCCAGCCCGTGCCGTCGGCGTAGCAGGCGCCGCCGTCGGGGGCGCTGTGCCAGGTGTACGAGGTGCCGGGCACTGTCTGCCCGGACCGGGCGATCACCCGGCTGGTGAACCCGGCAGGCAGCTGGATGCCGTTGGCGTCGGCGGTGCCCAGTGCCCCGTAGGGGCCGGTGCCGGGCTGGGCGGGTGCGGCGTAGGCGGCGCCGCGCCACAGGGTTCCGCCCAGGACGGCGGACGAACCACCGAGGACGGCTGCACGCAGAAGGGTACGACGTTCCACTCTCGCTCCAGAGGGCCGTGACCGCCCCGCCGCCGGGGTCGACGGCGGGGTCGCGCGCTGACGGATCCTAGACGCGCAGAGTTGACGGGTCATGGACAATTCGCGACGGATGGGCGGACGGCTGGGTGGGGGCCGGTCAGGCCGAAGGGGCCGCCTCGCGGCATACGCTGGTGTTCCCGGAACACCGGGCACACCCGGAGGGAGCTCAGCCATGACGGGCTGGAACGCGAGCGACATCCCCGACCAGAGCGGCCGCACCGCCGTCGTCACCGGTGCCAACAGCGGCATCGGCTACGTCACCGCACGCGAGCTGGCCCGCAAGGGCGCCCAGGTGGTCCTGGCCTGCCGCAGCGAGGCCCGCGGCAACGAGGCGGGCGACCGGCTCGTGTCCGAAGTGCCGGGCGCGCACGTCGAGTTCGTACGGCTGGATCTCGGGGACCTGGAATCCGTACGGGAGTTCGCGGCGACGTACGAGCGCGCGTACGACCGGCTCGACCTGCTCATCAACAACGCCGGTGTGATGGCGCTGCCCCACGGCCGTACGACGGACGGATTCGAGACGCAGTTCGGCGTCAACCACCTCGGGCACTTCGCGCTCACCGGGCTGCTCCTGCCCACCCTGCTCGGGACGCCCGGCGCCCGCGTCGTGACGCTCTCCAGCGGGGTCCACGCGCTCTCCAACATCGACATCACGGACCTCAACAGCGAGCGCCAGTACCGGCGTTGGGTCGCCTACGGCCGTTCCAAGACCGCCAACCTGCTCTTCACGCACGAGCTCGCCCGCCGCCTCGCCACCATCGGATCCGAGGTCGTCGCGGCCGCCGCGCACCCCGGGTACGCCACCACCAACCTCCAGACCGCCGGAGCCAGGATGGAGGGCCGCAAGGGCACCGAGCGGCTCATCGAGATCGGCAACCGGGTCTTCGGGCAGAGCGCCGAGGCCGGAGCGCTGCCCACGCTGTACGCCGCCACCGCGCCCGGCGTGCAGCCCGACTCCTTCACCGGGCCGTCCTTCGCGATGTGGCGCGGCTCGCCCGCGAAGTCCTGGCGGGCCGGCTGGACCCTCAACGACCTTGCGGGGGAGCGGCTTTGGGAGGCTTCGGAGGAGCTGACGGGGGTGACGTACGACGCGCTGAAGGTCTGACCCGGCCGCGGTGAGGCGACGGCCCGCTTCTGGTCATCGCTGCCAAGGGCCCGGGTGGTGACGCACGGGTGACGCGGTGTGCGGACTGTGGACGCATGCCTCAGCACGCCGATCGTGTTCCGCGCAGCAACATTCAGCAGCCCGAGACGGCGCTCCGGGGGCGAGAATCACTCTCGGCCCCGGGAACCGAGCCCCTGCCGGGCGAGGTGCGCCATCGGATGGAAGCCTGGTTCGGCGAGGACTTCAGCCGGATCCGGGTGAGCAGCGCACCGCAGTCCGCCGAAGGCGCGGGCGCCCGGGCGTTGACGCGGAATGACCGGTTGTGGTTCGCCGACGGTGAGTACCGGCCCGGCACGCGCGACGGCGATGCGCTCATCGCCCATGAACTCGCCCACCACGTGCAGCAGCGGGGATCCACGCACCAAGCGCATGGAGAACCGCCGGCCTACGAGCGGGAGGCGGACGCGGTGGCCGCCGGTCTGGCGGCTGGCACCGCAGTGCCTCGGTTGTCGCGCCGGGTAGGCAGGCGCGTACAGCGAAAACCACCGGATACCTTCGCTGTCGTACCGTCCATGGAAGAGAGCGACCGGACGCGCAACTGGCTGGACCCCGCGGACCGGGCGGTCAAGCCCGTGTGGACACCGGAACTCGGCTATGCCAAGAACCCCACGGCCAGGAAGCTGTCCACGCTGGTGGAGAACGGGCGAATCGCCGGCGGTTTCCAGAACGGCCAATTCACCTACGTCGTCGACACCGATGGCGAGGTCTGGGTAGCCAAGCGGCTCGGCGAACCGGGCGGACGGCCGGGGCGCGCAACGGGCATGCCGCACCCCACCCTCATCGGCGGGAAGAAACCGGAGGTGCTTGCCGCAGGCGAGTTGGAGGTCAGAGGCGGACGCGTCTACAAGATCGACAATCAGTCCGGCCACTTCCAGCCGGGACGCGCGACTCTGAGCCGGGCGTCCAAGGCGTTCTTCAAGCTTCCCACCTCGGTGTTCCATCCGGAATTCCGAATGGAATCAGTGCACTTCGATGCCGCCGGGGCTCGCACGACCCGCGCGTTCCGCTCGCTGAACATGCTCAGGCTGCGGCTGGGTGACTTCCGCCGGGCGCTGAGAATGCTCAACCCGCAGGCCGTCAGGGGCCGTATGCGAAGCGCCCGATTCCGCGCGGGGGCGCGCACTGCGGCCGGGATCGTGGCGATGCTGCTCATCGAGTACATCGCCTCACGGATCAAGGGGTCCCTTGAAGACCAGGTGATACAACAACAGATGGAAAAGCTGGCGCCGCAGATCGAAGCGAAACTCGCCGCGCAGGGCGATCAACTGGATGCGCTGCTGGCCGAGGACTCCGACGCGGAGGTCTGTCTCAATGTCCGGTTCGACATCATCACCGTGCAAACGCGGACGTACGACCAGGGCGGCGTGACCCCGGCAGACATGCTGCCTGTGATCCAGCTGACCGATACCGGATTCAGTCGCGTCCCCTGGGACCAGACGCCCGTCCATTCCACTCACCCGAGCTGCGGATCGACGTCCCATGTCACCAGCTTGGCATTCAGCGAACGGTTCATGCCGAAAGACCTCTTCACCGACATCGACGCCGCCCGTAGCCCGGCCGACGGCGGACAGCAGGGAGTCGCCCCGTGACCGGGGAGGCGGCTGTGCGGCGCGCGCTGCGAGACAGGCGTTCGGACGAGCCGACCCGACTGTGGCTGTCCAGGCTCCTGAACACGTTGTCCCGTGTTCCTTCGCCGTCCCTCGTCGACGATCTCGCCGACACGCTCCGTGGCGGGCTGGGTGACGAGCACCGGCATCTCGAGGACGACCCCGACGCGCATCTCGCGTTCTGGCGGGATGTGAGCGCCCGATACCCCGAGGTGCCGCGACTGCGGGCGCTCTATGCTGACACGCTGCTGCTCACCGGGCACAAGGAAGCCGCGCTGGATGAGTTCCTGGCAGCTTTCGCCGCCGACCCGCGACTGTTGTACGCATTCAGTGGCGAGCTGCGCGATTTTTTCGAGAGTCGCGGCGGCCGGGCCTGGGCGCTGTACCGAGTGGTCGTCATCAAGGCGGCCGAACTCGACGATCCGCAGACGCACAGCGGCTACATCAATGAGCAGCGCGAGGAGCTGATGGCCGTTGTGCGCGCGAACCCGGACTACGCGGCGGCGGTACTGGCCGTGTTGCGCTCGCCGTCCGGTAGTCCAGGAACGGAACGGGATGCGGAGTCATGACGCGAGGCGGAATGGTGGCACGGGCCAACACGCTGTTCGACGCGACCACGGGGGTAACTGTCCGCGTCGGCGGCAGCCGCTTCGGTTCCTGGACGACATGTGTAGTCCTCGGGGGCCTCACCGGTGAGACCGTGTGGACCGTTGCCGGTGTGACAACGGGGCTCCCGACCCTGCTGCTGCTCGGTCTGCCGGCAACATGGGCGGTGGCCTTTGCCCGCGTGTGGCGACGGCAGCGACGCGCAGCGGTGGCACGTTTTGGGCTGCGCACGCAGGCCGCCGTGGGTGCGGCCTGCGCGGTCGCCCTCGCTGCGCTGACCGGGGCCGGAGTGGCCGCGGTCCTCGATGTTTGGGCCTTGTCCTGTGCCGCCGGTCTCGCCGTGATCCGACTGGGGTGCCATCGCGGTGGCTGCTGCGTGGGGCGCCCATCGCGCGTCGGGCCGCGCTACGGGCCGACGGGCGAGGACGTCCGGCGCTTCCCCGTGCAACTGATGGAAGCTTCGTGCTGCCTGGTCATGGTGGCCGTCGGGGGCATCTGCATGTCCCTCGGTCCGCCCGGCACGATCTGCGCGGCCATGGTCGCCGGGTATTTGGCGGTTCGCCTCTGCCTGCCACGCGAAACGGATACTCCCAGGGACCCGCCGCTGTCGACCACCAGGTCCGTGCGGACGACGGAGGCCGCGTCGTCGGACGCCAAGTACAGGACAGCGGCGGCGACTTCGTCGGTGGCGGAGATCCGGTCCGCGCGGGAGCGTGGCCCTCGCGCGCCCGGAAATCTCAGGCCGCGCGCACCTCGTACACCGCCACCGACACCTCCGGATCGTCCAGGCACCGCCCCGACTCCAGGTCGAACCGCTGCTTCAGGAGGGGTGAGGCCACGAAGGTGTGGCCCTGGTGGGTGCCGAGGAGGCCGCGGGAGAGGACGGCCGCGCCGGTGAACGGGTCGCGGTTGTCGATGGCGTACGTGCGGCCCGCGCGGTCGCGGAACAGTGCCACCTGGCGGCCGTCGGGGAGGAGGGCGGCGACTCCGCGGCCGGGCATCAGCTGGGTCAGGTCGCAGACCGTGAACCAGCTGGCGTCCAGGAGGAGTTGGACCTTGAGAGTGGTCGTCTCGGGCGCGAGGGTCATCGCTGGGCGCTTCCTTCCAGGGGGCGGGTGCCGATGGTCAGCAGCGGCAGGTCGGGCTTGATCTGGTCGCGCTCGGGGACGAAGCCGACGACCGGGTCGGGGGTGTCCGGGGCGTTCACGAAGGACACGAACCTGGCCAGCTTCTCGGGGTCGTTGATGGTCTCGGCCCACTCGTCGCGGTAGCCCGCCACATGCGCGGACATCAGCGACTCCAGCTCCTCGCAGATGCCGAGCGAGTCCTCCACCACCACGTCGCGTACGTGGTCCAGGCCGCCCGGGATCCGCTCCAGCCAGGTGGAGGTGCGCTCCAGCCGGTCCGCCGTACGGATGTAGAACATCAGGAACCGGTCGATGAGACGGATGAGTTCGGCGTCGGAGAGGTCCTGGGCGAGGAGGTCGGCGTGGCGCGGGGTCGCGCCGCCGTTGCCGCCGACGTACAGGTTCCAGCCGCCGGCGGTGGCGATGATGCCGAAGTCCTTGGACTGGGCCTCGGCGCACTCACGGGCGCACCCGGAGACGGCCGACTTGAGCTTGTGCGGGGACCGGAGCCCCCGGTAGCGCAGCTCCAGGTCAATGGCCATACGGACGGAGTCCTGGACGCCGTAGCGGCACCAGGTCTGGCCCACGCAGGACTTCACCGTGCGCAGCGCCTTCCCGTACGCGTGCCCCGACTCGAAGCCCGCGTCCACCAACCTCGACCAGATCAGCGGGAGTTGCTCCACCCGCGCGCCGAACATGTCGATCCGCTGACCGCCGGTGATCTTGGTGTAGAGCCCGAAGTCCCGTGCCACTTCCCCGATCACGATCAGCTTCTCCGGGGTGATCTCGCCGCCGGGGATGCGCGGCACGATCGAATAGGAGCCGTTCTTCTGGAGGTTGGCGAGGAAGTGGTCGTTGGTGTCCTGCAGCGCGGCCTGCTCGCCTTCCAGGACATAGCCGTCGGCGCCGATCGTCGGGGCGAGGGAGGCGATGATGGAGCCGACGGCGGGCTTGCAGATCTCGCAGCCGTCGCCGCCCCGGGCGCCCTCGCGGCCGTAGCGGTCAAGGAGCACCTGGTGCGAGGTGATGCGGAGCGAGAGGACGATCTCGTACAGCTGCTCGCGGGTCTGCCCGAAGCAGCCGCACAGGCCGTGGTCGACCTCGACGCCGCTCGCTTCGAGTTCGTCGTTGACGAGCTGGCCGAGCACCTTCACGCAACTGCCGCAGCCCGTACCGGCCTTGGTGCACTTCTTGACCTCGGGCACGGTGGTGCAGGAGTGCTCGGTGACCGCGCCGCGGATCGTGCCCTTGGTGACGTTGTGGCAGGAGCAGATGACGGCGGAGTCGGGGAGCGCGGAGGGGCCGAGGGCGACCGGGGCGCCGGCGCCCGCCGGGAGGACCAGCTGCTCGGGGGCGATCGGCGGGACCGATCCGGTGAAGGCGCGCAGGGTGCCGTACGCGTCCGCGTCGCCGACCAGGATCCCGCCGAGCAGCTCGCCGCCGCGGCCGATGACCAGCTTCTTGTACGTGCCCGAGCGCGAGTCGGAGTAGACGACGTCGAGGCAGTCGGCGGTGGCACCGTGCGCGTCGCCGAAGGACGCCACGTCGACGCCGAGGAGCTTCAGCTTGGTGGAGAGGTCGGCGCCCGTGAAGCTCGCCTCGTCCGCGGCGATCGTGGCGGCGGCCGTCTCGGCCATCTCGTAACCCGGCGCGACCAGGCCGTACACCCGGCCGTCGGAGGCGAGCGCGCACTCGCCGATCGCGAACACCTGCGGGTCCGAGGTGCGGCACTGCTCGTCGACCGTGATGCCGCCGCGTTCGCCGACCGTGAGTCCGATGTCGCGGGCCAGCTGGTCGCGGGGGCGCACACCCGCCGAGAACACCACGAGATCCGTGGCGAGTTGGGAGCCGTCGGACAGCTTCATGCCGGACACGGCGCCGTCGTCACCGGTGACGATCTCCTGCGTACCGGTGCCCGTGTGCACGGACAGGCCCATGTCCTTGATGGTGCGCAGCAGCGCCGCGCCACCGCCGTCGTCGACCTGCACCGGCATCAGGCGCGGCGCGAACTCCACGATGTGCGTGGTCAGTCCGAGCCCCTTCAGCGCACCGGCCGCCTCAAGTCCGAGGAGCCCGCCGCCCACGACGGCACCCGTGGTGGCGCGTGCCTTCGCGTACTCCTCGATGGCGAGCAGGTCCTCGATCGTGCGGTAGACGAAGCAGCCCTCGGCGTCCTTGCCCGGGACGGGCGGGACGAACGGGTAGGAGCCGGTGGCCAGGACGAGCGTGTCGTACGCGACGACCAGGCCGGAGCGGGCCGTTACCGTCCGCGCCTGACGGTCGATCGTCTCGGCCGGGTCGCCGAGGTGCAGCTCGATGCCGTGCTCCGCGATGAACTCCGCGTCCGTGAGGGAGAGTTCGTCCGGCGTGCGGCCCGCGAAGTACGAGGTGAGCTGGACCCGGTCGTAGGCCGGGCGGGGCTCCTCGCACAGCACGACCACACGGTGCGTGGCGGTCAGGCCGCGCTCGGCGAGCGCCTCCAGGAAGCGCTGGCCGACCATGCCGTGGCCCACGAGCACGATCGTGTGCGCGGACCCAGTCCCGTCGGTGGCCTTCGCCGCCTTCGTCGTGTCCGTGTGCATCAGGAGCCTCCGTCGTTGGTGAGCAGGTGGAGCAGCGGTGCGCCGTCCGCGGGCAGCGGTTCGGCGTCCTCCCAGGCACGGGCGAGCGCGCCGACGGTGCCGAGTTCGCCGACGAGTACGCCGCCGACGACACGGTCGTCACGGACGACGACCTTGCGGTAGGTGCCGCGAGTGGCGTCGGCGAGCTGGACGACGTCGTCGCCCGGGCGGGGATCGGGTTCGCCGAACGCGGCGAGGTCGAGGAATTCGGGTCCGGCCAGCGTGAGCCGGGTGACCGCGCGCGTGCCGGTGTAGCGGACGCCCGCGTCACCGGCGATCAACTCCGCCAGTGCGTCGGCCTGTTCGAGCGCGGGTGTCGCAAGGCCGTACACCGTGCCCGAGTGCTGCGCGCAGTCCCCGATGGCCCGGATGTGCGGGTCGGACGTACGCAGTTCGTCGTCGACGAGGACGCCCTTGTGCACGGCGAGCCCCGCTTCCTGGGCCAGGCCCACGCGGGGGTGCACCCCGCAGGCGAGGACGACGAGGTCGGCGTCGAGGGCGTATCCGTCGGCCATCTCCACCGAGCGGACCGCGCCGCCGACGCAGCGCACATCGCGTACCCGGCACTCGGTGTGCACCTCGACGCCCAGGTCCGTGAGGTGCCGGCGGATCAGCCGGGACGCGGACGGGTCGAGCTGGCGCTCCATGAGCCGCTCGCCCTGCTGGGCCAGCACCACCTGGGCGCCGCGGGTGGCCAGCGCGCGGGCGGCCGAGACACCGAGGAGACCGCCGCCGATGACGACCGCGCGAGCGCCTCGCCGTACTGCCTTCGACAGGCTCAGGCAGTCGTCCAGAGTGCGGAACGCGTGCACGCCCTCGGGGAGTTCGCGCCGGCCGATCACGGCATCGGTCGAGAACAGGCCGCGCAGGGGCGGGAGTACGGGGTTCGAGCCGGTCGCGAGGACCAGCGTGTCGTATGCGATCGCCGAGCCGTCGGCGCACTCCAGGGTGCGCGCCGCCCGGTCGATGCCGGTGACCCGGGCGCGGGTCAGCCCGGCCGGCGCGGGGAGGGCGATCACCTCGGGGGCGTACCGCCCGGCGAGTACCTCGGCGAGCAGTACGCGGTTGTACGGGCGGTGCTCCTCCTCGCCGACGAGCGTGACGGAGACGGCGGGGTCGCCCGGGGCGCCGAGCTCACCGAGCCGCCGGGCGAGCCGTACGCCCGCGAGCCCGGCGCCGATCACCACCACACGCGTATTCGAGGTCATGACCGCAGCGTGCGGTGCCGGTGTTACCCGGCCGCATCACCGTTGTTTCCCGGGAGGAACGCTGCCCTCAGCGGGGGCGCGGTCCGGATGTGAGGATTCGGCGGACCCGCGGGCCGGACCTGGGATTACCAGGTCGTACGGGCGCCTCCCACCCGTCGAACCTCAGAAGACCCTCAAGGTTCACGAAATTCATGGACTGCGCATCTATCTCGTCCATAAGGTCGCGATCATGCCCGACATATCGCTGACCATGGTCGTCCTGCTCTGTACAGCCGCGCTCGCGGCGGGCTGGATCGACGCGGTGGTGGGAGGCGGCGGGCTGCTCCTGCTCCCGGCACTGCTGCTCGGCCTGCCGCCGGGTACCTCCGCCGCGTACGCGCTGGGTACGAACAAGGCGGTGGCGATCGTCGGGACGACGGGCGCGGCGGTGACGTACGCGCGCAAGGCGCCGGTGGACGTGGGCCTGGCCGTACGGATCGGGCTCGCGGCGCTCGCGGGTTCGACGGGGGGTGCGTTCGTCGCGGCGGGCTTGAGCACCGAGGTGCTCAAGCCGGTCGTCATGGTCGTCCTGCTGGGCGTCGGGGTCTTCGTGATCCTCAGGCCCGCCTTCGGCACGGCGCCCTCGACCGCTCCGGTCTCCCCGCGCCGGGTCCTCGCCGCGATCGGCCTCGCGGGCCTCGGCATCGGCTTCTACGACGGGCTCATCGGCCCCGGCACCGGTACGTTCCTGGTGCTCGCCCTCACCGCGCTCCTCCACCTCGACCTGGTGACCGCCTCCGCCACCGCCAAGATCGTCAACTGCTGCACCAACGCCGGCGCCCTGGCGACCTTCGCCTGGAAGGGCACGGTGCACTGGCAGCTGGCCGCGCTGATGGCCGTGTTCAACCTGGCGGGCGGGATGGTCGGGGCGCACACGGCGCTGAAGAAGGGGAGCGGGTTCGTGCGGGTGGTGCTGCTGACGGTGGTGTTCGCGTTGGTGGCGAATATGGGGTACCAGCAGTGGGTTGCGTAGAGCGGGTGGCGCTTCACTGCTTCAGCGTGATGTCGGTCTGCCAGTACTCGCCGAACTTGTACGGCGTGCCGTCGTCGAACTTCCCGCTCTCCGTGTAGACGCCGCCGAGGCTGACCTTCTCGCCCGGTGTGGAGGACTGAAGGATTTCGCACACCTGCGGAACGGTGTTGATCGCGGTGTCCTTGAGATCGGTGATGACATCACCGGCATAGAGGTTTGCCTCGCTGGCCGGAGAGTTGCTGTCCACACTTCTCACGAAGAGACCGTCAATTTTCGCGTTGAGGAGGCGCTCCTGGAATGCCTGGGCATCGGACTGGTCGTTCTCGGGGAAGTAGTAGGCGAAATCGGGGTCGGAGACCGAGAGTAGTCCCTGCCATCCGGGATTGTTCTGGCCCTTTCCCTCGGCGAGCCCCTGGAGATGGGGCTGGGCGTGGTTGCTGCTGATGGAGTAGTACTGGCCCTCGGTGCCCGAGAGGCTGAACGAGTTGATTCCGACGAGCTCCGCGTTGTCGTTGAGCAGTGGGCCTCCGGAATTGCCCGCGTTGAGCGTTGCCGAATGCTGGACGGTGGAGGGCAGATCGGGCGAGGAGACAAAGCCCGTCGCGGCGACGTCGGGCGACTGGACCACGCCGGTGGTGAGCACGGCCTTCTGCTGACTGGCGTCCCCTGCTGCCTCCGGATAGCCGATCGCCGTCACTTCGTCACCCTGCTTGAGTTCCCCGCTGTCGCCGAACTCGACCTGTTTCAGATCCTCTTGGGGTGTCGAGAGTTTGACGACCGCCAGGTCCTCGCAGGGATCGCTGGCCATCAGCCGGACCGGCACGGGCCCGCCGTCCGCGATGCGGACCTGAAGGGCGGTCTGGCCGGCCACCACGTGGGCATTGGTGAGGATGAGACCTTTTTCGGCGTCGTAGACGATCCCCGTACCACTCGAATCGTTGCCGAGAACCTGAACGGTCGCGGGCGCCACCCGCTCGAAGATCTCGTCCGGAGACATGTCGTCGGCTCTTGCCTCCGTGGCGGTTGTCGCCGTGATACCGCCACTCAAAGCGATGGCCGACGCGGCAGTGACGACCATTCTGGCAATCGGCCACATCAGGGCCTCCTAGCTCCCCGCCGAGGCGCCAACACTCAAGCCAGGGAAAAGAATCTGCCCTTCTCAGCGTAATGCCGCCGCCGACCTCTGTCGCGGCGGGAGTGCCCCGCCGGTCAGCCGGCGCGGCTGCCCGTCAGATGGGCGAAGACGACCACGTTCCCCTGGTATCCCGTCGACTTCGAGTACCCGCCTCCGCAGGTGATGACGCGCAGCTCGGGGCGGTGCGCGGCGCCGTACACCTTCTCGTCGGGGAAGTCGTGGGCGTCGTACACCTCGACGGCGTCCACGGTGAAGACGGCCGTACTGCCGTCACGGCGCTCCACCTCGACGGTGCTGCCCTTCTTGAGGGCGCCGAGGCCGTAGAAGACGGCGGGGCCCTCGGCGTTGTCGACGTGTCCGGCGACGATGGCCGTGCCCTGCTCACCGGGGGTGGTGCCCGCCTCGTACCAGCCGGCGAGGTTCTTCTTCGCGGCGGGCGGGACGTCCAAGCTGCCCTGCGGGGTGAGGCCGAGGCCCATCAGGGGGGCGTTCACGTGGATCGAGGGGATGCGGATGCGGTCGGGCGGGGAGTGCGGCAGCGCGGGGGCCGCGGGTGACTCCTCCATGGGCCGGTCGGCGCTGGCCTGGGCGGCCGACGGCTGGGGCGGCGCGTGCGTCTCGGCGCCGCTGCGCAGCAGCCAGGCGCCGGAGCAGAGGGCGACCGTCGTGACGGAGGCTATGGCGATGTTGCCGGCTTTGCCGACTCTGCCTACGTTGCTGAACCGGCGCACGCGGGCCTCCTCTCTGGAGCCGATCTGGTTCTGGTTCGGGTCCCCTTCCCCCTCCGGGCCGCGAGGGGCGTCGGGCCACGGAGGGGGAGGGGACTGCGGTACCGGCGGACGGACAGCGGAGGGTGTCCGTCAGATCCCGTCGCCTCTCGCCCGGCGATGCAGGAGCCAGGTACCGCCCGCGGCCGCGACGGCCAGGGCCGCCACTCCTGCCGCGGTCTGCACGGGGTCGGGGCCGAGTGCGCCGCCGACCCCCGTCTTCACATGTCCGCGCGGATGGATCTGTTCGCGCGTGGACGTCAGGGTCACCATCAGGTCGCCGGTGACCTGCCGGCCGCCGGGGCACTTCGCGACGATCTCGTACGTCCCCGGCTGCGCGCTCGGCGGCACCCGGAACTGCCCGATCACGTCCTCCTCGTGCGCGCTGGGGGCCAGCGTGAACGAGCCCGCCCCCACCGCGCTGGCGTCGCCCGCCGCCGTACCGTCCGCACCGCACGCCGACGTGTTCACCGTGACGTCGCCGCCGGGCACGACGGTGGACGGGTACACCTCGAGGCTGCCGGTGGCCCCGCCGTACGCCGGCGCCGCGGCGAGGCCCGCGGCGGCGACGGCGAGCGCGGTACCGGTCACCAGACGGGCTGTGCGTCGCATGATTGCTTGCTCCTCCGAGGGGGCGCGGCCGGCGACACCCCCAAGCGCCGCTGGATCGGTCGTGCCCCTGCCTTTCAGAGGTAAGTGGCACATGGCCGGACCCGCTTCCTGATGGCGCGTCAGAAATGATGTGAACGGGTGTCAGACGGGGGAACCGGAAGGGTCGGATCGTCGGCATTCCGGCAGGTCACCGGGGTGCGGGTGGTGCGTCGCGGAAAAGAACCCGAAGGGTGTGGGGTGGGGGTGTGAACGGGTGATCGGGGGTGGGGGCGTCGGCCGTAGTTCGGTGGTGTTGTCGTACGGGGGTACGGGGGTACGGCCCGAGTGGGCGAGTGGGCGCGGGTGGCCCACGCCCACCCGTGATGTCGACTTGACCTCAATAAAGGTTCAGGTATGAGGCTGTCCGTCATGAAGACAGCCACAGCTGATTCCACCGCCCCTATCGACGTCCGCGTCCCCCTGTCGGAGGCTGAGCCCCCGGTACGGCTCACCCTCGTCGTAGGCAGCAACCGCGAGGGCCGGTTCGGTCCCGTCGTGGCCGACTGGCTGCTCAGCCGGATCCGTGACCGGGACGACTTCGTCCCCGAGGTCGTCGACGTCGCCTCGGTCCATCTCCCCACGACGTTCTCCCCGAGCTCCGAGTCGGCCGCCGAACTGGCCAAGGTGACCCCGGCCCTCTCCGCCGCCGACGCGTTCGTCGTCCTCACGCCCGAGTACAACCACTCCTTCCCCGCAGGTCTGAAGAACCTCATCGACTGGCACTACACGGAGTGGCGAGCCAAGCCCGTCGCGCTCGTCTCCTACGGCGGCCTCGCCGGAGGCCTCCGTGCCGCCGAACACCTCCGCCAGGTCTTCGCCGAACTCCACGCCGTCACGGTGCGCGACACGGTGTCGTTCCACGGCGCGGGTGCCTCGTTCGACGCGGACGGTAAGCCTCGGGACTCCGCGGGCCCGGCGGCGGCAGCTGATGTGATGCTGGATCAGCTGGCCTGGTGGGCAAGGGCGTTGAGGGAGGCGAAGGAGAAGCGTCCCTACGTCGGGTGAGGCGCCCTCGGTGCTAGGCCGAGTGCGGCACTGTCACCGTGTCGCCCACCCGGACCGTGCCCGGCTCCAGGACGTCCAGATAGACACCGAGGCAGGACAGCCGGCCCAGGGTGAGCACCGGCACCCGGTGCTCACGGGCCACCGTGCGCATGATGCCCGGGTCGGCGGGCAGCTCCTCGTGCGCCAGGGTGGGAACCACGCACCGGGGCGTGGGCACGGTGACCCGGAAGAGCACCTCGCCGATCCGCAGCGCACCGCCCGGCCACGCGTCCTCCGGGAACCCGGGTCCGCCGCCGGGGACGTCGACCACCAGGTTCGGCCGGAACCGGCGGGCGTCGAAGTCCCCGGCGGGGTGGACGGCGAGCAGCCGTTCCAGTGAGGCGGTGGTGACCAGATGGACCTTCCCGTAGTCGAAGAAGGTGCCCGCTGCGACCCGGCCGCTGGTGATGGTCTCCCCGGTCCCGTCGGTGAACGCCCGCTGCCGCACGATGTCCGGTACTCCGCCCTCGTACTCGGGCACCGCCCGTTCCAGGACGCCGCCGCCCGTCTCCGGCGGACTGTCCGACACCGAGACCCGGCGGCCCAGCAACTCGGAGAGCCGCTTGTCCAGTTCGGCCTCCCCGGAGTGCAGAGCCGTACCGTCCGGAAGCTCCACCCGGGCGGCGCCGGAGCCGGTCAGCCGACTCCGGCAGCGCAGCAACGCCCCCCACTTGCGAGGATGTTTGGCGCTGCCGACCGTCCCCGCCTCCTCGTCGAGAACCGCGAACACCCGGTCCCCGGACAGCCCTTGCTCCGTGACCCGCACAGACTCCAGCACCTCGCCCAGCATGGACTTCACCGGATAGCGGCGCAGCGCCGCCACTGTTCCCGTACTCATCCGAGTTCCCTTCGGGGCTCATGACCTGCCCGGTGTTCCCTGCTCGGATCATCCGAACTGGTGAGGGATCACCTGCACGCCCAAGTTCCGTTTCAGGAAACGCACTTGGTACCGCAGCAGTTCCTCGGTGATCGGCGCGCTCATCGCCTGATGCCCGACACCGGGCAGGAGCAGCAGCTCGTGCGTGCGCCCGGTGGCCAGCAGGGCGCTGGACAGGCGCAGGGTGTTGGCCGGGTGGACGTTGGTGTCGGCGAGACCGTGCATCAGGAGCAGTGGCCGGGTGAGCCGGGGTGCGGCGCGCAGCAGCGAGTCGGTCTCGTACCGTGCCGGGAACTCGTCGGGATGGCCGAGGAACCGCTCGCGCCAGTGGGCGTGGTAGAGCCGCTGGTCGGTGACGCCCGCGCCGGCCACCGCGGCGTGGAAGACGTCCGGGCGGCGCAGCACGGCGAGCGCGGCGAGGGAGCCGCCGAAGGACCAGCCGCGGATCCCGACGCGGCCCAGGTCGAGGTCGCCGTGCAGCCGGGCGGCCTCGTGCAGCGCGGACACCTGGTCGTCGAGCACCGGCCCGAACAGGTCGCCGTGGACCTCGCGTTCCCAGTCGGGCCCGCGCCCCGGAGTGCCGCGCCCGTCGGTCACCAGGACGGCGAAGCCCTGCTCGGCGAACCACTGCGCCACGAGTGAACGCCACTCCAGTTCGGCGGTGACCCGCTGTCTGCTCGCCCCGCCGTACGGGTCGAGGAGGACCGGCAGCCGCCCGCTGCCCGGCCGGTGCCAGGACGGGAGATGGAGTACGGCGCGCAGTTCGCGGGGTCCGAGCACGAGCCGGGTCGCGTATACGTCGAGCACCGGCCGTTCGGCCAACGAGTCGATGGGGACGGCCGGTTGGCCCTCCCGCAGTACGGCGGTCCGCCCGCCCGGCCGGTCCGCGCACCGGGCGACCCGGACCAGGGTCCCGCCGTGGCGCACACCGGAGTGCACCCCCGGCTCGACGCTCAGCCGCCGCAGGCCGCCGGCCGCCGGGTACGTCCACAGGTGGGTCTCGGCCGGGTCTTCGGACGCCGTGAACAGCAGGTCGTCGCCCTCGATGGAGAGCACGGCCCGCAGTTGGAGCCGGGGTGGTGTCACGGCCGTTCCGTCCACGGTCAGATACCGGGTGCCGCGCAGATCGGCGTGTGCGACGACGGCGCCGGAGCCGGTGCGCGCGGGCAGGCCGGGGATCAGCTGCACCCAGCGCTCGTCGCGCTGTTCGTGCAGCACTCTCGTCCGGCCGCCGGCCGGATCGATCCCGAGAAGGCGGACCGTACGCTGGTCACGGGACTGCACGACGGCGTACGGGCCGTGGGTGTCCCACCCGGCGCCCACCACGTACTCGAACGCCCTCCGGTCCCAGCGCACTTCGGTCCGTGCCCCGCCCTCGGCCCCCGCGATCCACAGGGTGACCTCGGCGTTGGGCATCCCGGCCGCCGCGTAGCGCACGGCGCGCGGAGGCCTGGCGGGCTCGGCCGGGTCGGTGATGTGCCAGAGCTCGACCGCCGCGGAATCCGTGCGTGCGACGAGCAGCCGTTCGCCGTCCGGCGCCCACCAGTACCCGCGCGGACCGTCCGTCGACGTGGCGCCCGTGTGCTCACCGACCCCGTACGTGACATCCGGCCCGTCGGGCGCCAGGACCGCCCGGTCCCCGGTCCCGTCGGCCTCGGTCATCCGCAGGGCGCCGCCGCGTACGTATGCGATCCGCCGTCCGGTGGGATCGGGCCGGGGGTCGGTCACCGGTCCCTCGACGGGCGCCCGCCGAGCCCGGCCGCCACCCGTGTCCGCTGTCCACAACCCGCCGGCCAGCGAGAAGGCGACCAGCCCGGTGGCCGCCCGGTCGGTGGCATAGGCCTCGATCCCGATGGCCTGCCCGGGCGCGTCGACCAGCTTCGCGGGATCGGCGAGCAGCCGCTCCGTCCCGGAGGCGAGGTCCAGCGCCCACAGGCAGGTGACGGGATCGTCGCCCGCTCGACTGCGCAGGAACAGCACGGCCGATCCGTCCGGCGTCACCGTGAACTGTTCGGGGACGCCGAGCTCGAAGCGTCGCGTGCGGACGAGTTGGCCGGGCAGGGAGATCGTCGCCATGCCTGGCTACCTGCCCCGGCGGAATCGACTCAAACAAATGTTCGAACGCGGGTGCTGCCGGAGGTGTTGCCAAGTGCACCGTCGGCCGGGTGTGCAGAGCCATGTCGAGGCGGCGGGAGCGTTCATAGTGTCGTCGGCATGACTACTGATGACGGAAGCAAGGGCCGCACGGACACCACGGGCGGCATGGACGCGACCGGCGCGGACACCACTGGCACGGCCCTGGATTCCGCGGGGCTCTCGCGCAGGCGCGCGCTGTGGGGGCTGGCGGCGGCGGGCGGCTCCGCGCTCGCCGTCGGCGCCGGTGCGGGGACGGCGAGGGCGGCTGAGGGACGCGGCAACGGGAGAGTCAGTACGTACGTCCTGGTGCACGGCACGCACAGTGCCGGTGCCTTCTGGAGCGCGATCGGCAGGGAGCTGGCGCTGCGCGGGCACCGCGTCGTCGCGGTGGACCAACCACTGCACGGTGCCGAGGAGTTCGTGCCGCAGGCGTACCAGACGCAGGACCCGGCCGCCCTCGCGACGGAACCCTCACCGCTCGCCGCGATCACGCTTGACGACTTCGAGCGGCGCGTCACCGACGCCGTACGCCGTGCCGCGCGGCACGGCGGACCGGTGGTGCTGGTCGGACACAGTATGGGCGGCCTCTCGGTCAGCAGGGTCGCCGACGCGGTCCCCGAACTCCTCGCGCACATCTGCTACATGGCCGCCTTCTGCCCGAGCCGCACCATGCCGTCCCTGAACGACTGCGCGGCCTCGCCCGAAGGGCAGCACTCCATCAGCCCGGTGGACCAGATCATCGGGGACCCCGGGAAACTGGGTGTGCTGCGGCTCAACTGGCGTACCACCAGCCGCCGAGACCTCGCGGTGTTCAAGGAGATGATCTGCGCGGACCGCACGGACGCCGAGTTTCTGCGGGTCCTTGGGGGCATGCAGACGGACGAGTCGATGACGGCGTACGCGGGCCGGGCCGTCGGGCGGGCCGGCACATGGGGGCGGATCCCCCGCACCTATCTGCGGTTCGGCAAGGACAGGACCGTCGCCCCGGAACTCCAGGACCGCATGATCGCGGAAGCCGACCAACTCACCCCGACCAACCGCTTCACGGTCCACAACTTCCCCGACGCCGGCCACCTCGGCCCCTCGGACCCGGGGCGCGTGACGGACCTGCTCCATGGTCTGGCGCGGTAGACGGAGGGGCTCAACTCCCGCTCGGGGCACGGCCACCACTCCTGACGTCGTCCTATAGGCTCCCGTGCTCATGGAGACGGGGGACCCGGATCGCGGCCGGCGGCCTTGGCACGAGCGGCTGGGCGGGCATCGTACGGCTGTATCACTGATCGCCGGGGCGGCCGGACTGGCTGTCCTGGGCGTCGTGTTCGTACTGCTGCCGGGTGTGGTGGTCGACCACGATCTCGCCGGGGCGAGCGTCGACCCGAAGGACCGGCTGAGCGCGGTGAACTCCGTCCGTACGACGCTTCTGCAGGTCGTCGGAGGCCTGATCCTGCTCTTCGGGGCGTACGCCACATGGCGGCAACTGCGGATGAGTCAGGACGGGTTGCGCGCCACGCAAGAGGGCTACGTCACCGACCGGTTCACCCGGGCGGTCGACCAACTCGGCAGCGACAAGCTGGATGTGCGCATCGGCGGGCTGCACGCCCTGTGGCGGATCGCGGAGCAGTCCGCCCGGGACCGCGAGGCCATCATCTCGATCCAGGCCGCGTATCTGCGTACGCATCTGCCGTGGCCACCCACCGGACCGGAGTCACCCGCGGCGGACGTACCGATCAACGACGTGGCACCCCTGGAGACCCGCGCCGCCGACGCCCAGGTGGCACTGACCGCGCTCGGCGTGCTGTGCCAACACCGGGAGCAGTCCTGGGTCAACGTCAGCGCCACCGACCTGCGACGGGCCGACTGCGACGGGCTGTGGCTGCCCGAGGTCAACCTCGACCGCGCCTGCATGGAGGCGGCGGGTCTCTACCACGCCAATCTGACCCAGGCGTCGCTGGTCGCGGTGAACCTGCGGCATGCCGACATGAAGACGGCGATTGTCCGCCGGGCCCGCTGCGTTCTGGCCGACCTGCGCGGTGCGCGGCTGGTCGAAACCGACCTGCGTGACGCCGACTTCACCGAGGCCGACCTGCGGGAGGCGAATCTGCGCAAGGCCGACGCCCGGAACACGGTCTTTCGCCGTGCCGACCTGCGCCTGGCCGACCTGCGGGGCACCGACCTGAGCACGGCCGACCTTGCAGAAGCACGCCTGACGGGCGCCCTGGCCAGCGAACACACCCGCTGGCCCACCGGCTTCGACCACTCTGCCGCCGGCGTCATAGGAACCGAGGATCCCGGCCCCGAGCCCTCCCCGCTGCTCCAGCCGCCGGCGATGTCGGGGCAGAAACCGCCGCTGCGGTCCCTGGCGTGACCAGGGCGTGCTGTCGCCCCTGAGTGGGGCAGTCAGTCAGCTGCCGTACGGGGTCGGTGTCCGCCTCCCAGCCGCACAGCATCCGCCTCCTGAGCCGCACGCTCCAGCCGAAGCCGACGCTCCTCCCACAACGCCGCGTCGCCGGACATCATGTTGTCGTTCCCGGTCCGCTGTCCCACAGCCCCGTCGATGAGTTCCCGGATGATGTCGGCGTGCCCGGCGTGACGGTCGGTCTCGGCGATCAGGTGGACGAGCGTTCGGTGGAGCGTGATCTTCAGCCGCATCTCCTTCCGCATCTTCCCGGGCAGCAGGCCGAGCGAGTCGAGGTCCAGCGCCTCGATCGTCGCGTCCGAATGGGCCCACACCCGCCTGTACCGCTCGACTATCTCCTCACGGGACTCGTCGGCGGTCGCCCACAGGTCCGAGTCCGGCTCGGCGTCGCTGCCGGGAACCCAGGGCGGCGGCGGCCCGCCGAACGGCCTGCCGTACGTGTCACCGAGATACACGGCCTCGGCACCGGTCATGTGCTTGACCAGCCCCAGCAGGTTGGTGCCGGTCGGAGTCATCGGCCGGCGGATGTCGTACTCCTACAGCCCTTCGAGCTTCCAGAGCAGAGCGTCGCGAGCGTCCTGAAGATAGACGCGGAGGTCGTCCTTGGGGTCTGATCCGATCATGCGGCCAGTCTGCCGCTCGGCCGATCCGGGCTCACCCTCTTTTCCAGGGCGTCGAACTCGGTCTGCTCGGCGTGCTGTTGACGCTGAGCCCAGCGGACGGCGAGTGGAGCCGCCAGGCCCGTGAGGGCGAACAGGGCTCCTACGACGTACCACCCGGGGCGGCCCCAGGTGATGCAGAGCGAGATCAGCAGGGCGGGACCGAGGGCTTCGGCGAGCCCGGCGCCCAGGCCGAACACGCCCAGGTACTGGCCGGTGGCCCGCTCCGGGGCGAGGGCGAAGGACACCTCGAAGCCGGCGGCGGAGTGCCACAGTTCGCCGACCGCATGGATCACCACCGCGGCCATCAGCAGGGTCGCGGCGGCCCAGGCCGGTACCCCCGCGGCGAGTGAGAACAGCGAGCAGGAGACGAGGAAGGCCACGCCCGACCGGCGGTAGGCGCCTCCGCCGGCCGTGGGGGAGTCGATGCCGCGGCTGGCTCGTACCTGGAACACGATGACGATCACGGTGTTGACGAGCATGGTGCCCGAGATGAGCCAGTGCGGGGCGGTGGTGGCCACGACCAGCCAGAGCGGAAGGGCCACGGTGAGCACCTTGAACTGGATGGCCATGACGCCGTCGAGGGCGGTGAGCAGGAGGTAGGGGCGGTCCCGCAGCGCGATCCAGCGCGGCCCGCCACCGGTGACCGGGGCGGGCGCGACCGGGGGCAGGAAGACCAGGACGACCGCTGAGGCCGCGGTGGAGACCGCGATGCCGATGACGAGAAGGTGGTAGGCGGTGTGGCTGCCGACTTGGACGGCCCAGCCTGCCAGCAGGGCGCCGAGGGAGATGCCGACGTTGGTCACCGAACGGAGGTAGGCCCGGAACTCCTGCGGCCGGTCCCCTCCGTAGTGCCTGATGAGCGGGCTGCGCGCGGCCACTCCGGCGGCCTGTGCCCCGGTGGCCGCGCATACCGCCAGCACGAACGGCCAGAAGCTGTCCGCCAGTACGAAGCAGGCCGTCGCCGCCGCCCGGACGACGAGCGTGGCCGCGTAGACACCGCGCGCTCCGTGTCTGTCCGCGAGGTGACCCGCGCCGATGCCGAGTGCGAGCGAGACGAAGCCGGCGATGCCGAGTCCCAGTCCCACCTGGGCTGCCGGGAGGTGGACCGCCTGGGTGAAGTACAGGACTCCGGCGGTCAGGTAGAGGCCGCTGCCGATGGTGTAGACGAAGTTCGAGGCGGCGAGGATGCGTTGGGGTCCTGCGTTCGGCAGCAGGTGGGGCATGGGCGGCTCCGGGTCCCGTGCGTGCGGTAAGGACCGATATAGCTTGTTGCTTATTACTTGCAATGGCAAGAGGCTTGCGGAAAATGGTTCGGGGTATGGGGATTTTTCGGGCATGGTTCACCGGTCGGGTTTGGACTGGCGCGCTGCTCCAGCGATTCGCGGCGGACGAGGCCGAACCGCACAGGCACACGGCGCTTCCGGCAGAGAGCCCCCGCCCGCGGCAGCTGAACCGTGCGGCGGTAAACAAAGCGGTAACGAGAGGCAACCGTAGGGGGATCGACAGGGTCTACCGGTCATGAAGATCTCATTCCTGATCCACAACGCCTACGGAATCGGAGGCACGATCACCACCACCTTCAATCTGGCCCAGGCGCTGGCCGAACGGCACGACGTGGAGATCGTCTCCGTGCTGCGGCACCGGGAGCGCCCGAACTTCACCGCGGACCCGAGAGTGGCGCTTCGGGCGCTGGTGGACCTGCGGCAGGAGAAGGAGCATCCGCTGCATGAGAGACCGGCCAAGGTGTTCCCCTCCGCCGAGTACCGCTACCAGCAGTACAGCGAACTGACCGACCAGCGGATCGGCGAGTACCTGGAGACGATCGACGCCGACGTGGTCATCGGCACCCGGCCGGGGATCAACGTCCATCTCGCGCTCCAGGCTCCGCGCCGCGTCGTACGCATCGGACAGGAGCACCTCACCCTGGAGAACCATCCGCCGCGGCTGCGCACCGCACTGCGCCGGGCCTACCCACAGCTCGATGCCATCACCACGGTCACGAAGGCGGACGCCGCCGACTACCGGCGCAGGATGCTGCTGCCCGGGGTCCGTGTGGAAGCGCTCCCCAACAGCGTTCCCGACCCCGCGCTGGCGGCCGCGGACGGCACCGCGAAGGTGGTGGTCGCGGCCGGCCGACTGGTGCCGGTGAAACGCTACGACCTCCTCATCGAGGCGTTCGCCCCGGTCGCGGCCGCATACCCGGACTGGCGGCTGCGCATCTACGGCAAGGGTGAGGAGCACGACCGGCTCCGGCGGCTCATCGAGGACCTCGGCCTGTGGAACAACGTGTTCCTGATGGGCGCGGCGACCCCCATGGAGGCGGAGTGGGTCAAGGGCTCCATCGGCGCGGCCGCGTCCAACTTCGAGCCGTTCGGCATGACGATCGTCGAGGCGATGCGCTGCGGGCTGCCCGTGGTGAGCACCGACTGCCCCTACGGGCCGGGCGAGATCATCGAGGACGGGGTCGACGGCAGGCTGGTGCCCGTGCACGACCGCGACGCCCTGAGCGCCGCACTGCTGGAACTCGTCCGCGACGACGCGCTGCGCCGCCGCATGGGCCGCGCGGCCCTGGAGAACGGGCGCCGGTTCGCCCCAGGACCTGTGGTGGCGCAGGCCGAGCGCCTGTTCGACGAGGTGATCTCGGCCAGAGGGTCGGGGCAGCCGGTCGTGCCGGAACGCAGCGGACTGCGCCGGGTCCTGGCAGGCAAGAGCTTCGCCGCACGCGACGCGGCCTATGCCGCCGCCAGCAGTGCGCTGCAAACGGTACGAAAGGGACGTCGATGAGCATGGCAGGCGCCACAGAACTCCGCGCGGACTGCACGGTCGACGCGCACGGGCGGATCACCTTCGGTCTGCGGCTGGACTCGGCCCTCCGCCCCCAACTGCTGCTACGGCTCCGCCCCAAGAAGGGGCAGCCGGAACAGGTTGTCCACCTGATCGATCTGGAGCCCGCCGAGGACGGCAGCCGACGCGCCGTCCTCGATCCGGAACCCGGTCTCGCGGAGGGCCGGTGGGACGCGTATCTCCTGCGGGAGCCGGGAGAGGAGCGGCTGCGGCTGCGCCCGGGGCTGCGGGACCAGCGGACCCTCGTCGACGGGCACACCCGTGACCGGCAGTCGCCGGTGGCCGTCCGGATCCCGTATGCCACCAAGGACGGCTATCTCGCCGTACGGGCCTGGCTGCGCACCGCCCACTCGGAGGCCGGCGCCATCGATGTCACGGACCGGTCGATGACGGTCGCGGCCCGGCTGCATGGTGCCTCCCTCGGTGAGGGAGCCGCCGTATTGCTGCGTCAGCGGGGCGCGGCCGGCGTCGTGCAGACCCTCGAACCCCGCGCCGGGGGCGACGACCGGGACTTCTCCTTCACCGTGGACCACCAGGAGTTGGTCGCCGCGGGCGGTACCGGCAACAGCGTCTGGGACATCTTCCTCCTACCGGCCGCGGGAGCGCCACGGATCCGGGTCGGCCGTCTGCTCGATGATCTGGCCGACCGCAAGGAGATCTTCGTCTATCCGGCCGTCACTGTCGGCGGCGTCTCCCTGCGTCCCTACTACACGATCGACAACGACCTCTCCGTGGAGGTGAAGCGGACACCGTCGTAGCACGGGCAGGCCCTTGTCCATCCACCGCCTCAGACGCCTGGAGGCCGCCCCGCCGGTCGTGCGGCAGGGGCGACCTCAGGTCCGTTGGGCTGTTGGGCCGGCCGGAACTCAGCCCACGGAAACGGCGCTCCAAGCCGCCCCCACCGCGACGTACTCCGCACTACCCGCCCCGTACAGATCCTTCGCCGCGTTGAGCGTCGCCGTGCGTGCCCCCGCGTAGTTGGTCGAGGACGTCATGTAGACGGTCAGCGCCCGGTACCAGATCGCGCCCAGCTTGGCCCGGCCGATGCCGGTCACCGTCGAGCTGTTGCACGTCGTGCCGTTGTGGGCGACGCCGCCGATGGTCTTCGGGCCGCTGCCCTCGGCGAGGAGGTACGCGAAGTGGTTGGCGACGCCCGAGGAGTAGTGGACGTCCAGGTTGGCGACCGAACTGCTCCAGCAGTCGGCGGAGTTGCCGTCCTTGGAGGGCTGGTCCATGTAGCGGAGGGCGGACCGGCCGAAGCCGGACTTCACGATCTTCTCGCCGATCAGCCAGTCACCGGGGTCCGAGGAGTTGTTCGCGTAGAACTCCACCAGCGTGCCGAAGATGTCGGACGTCGCCTCGTTCAGGCCGCCGGGTTCACCCGAGTACGTCAGTGCCGCTGTCTTCGACGTGACACCGTGCGACATCTCGTGGCCCGCCACGTCCAGCGACACCAGCGGACCGAACGTCGTCCCGTCACCGTCCCCGTACGTCATGCAGAAGCAACTGTCGTCCCAGAACGCGTTGTTGTAGTTGGTCCCGTAGTGCACGCGGTTGTACGAGCCCTTGCCGTCGCCCGCGATGCCGCTGCGCCCATGGACGTTCTTGTAGTAGTCCCAGGTCACGTCCGTGCCGTACTGGGCGTCGACCGCGGCCGTCGCGCGGTCCGAAGTCGCCCCGGTTCCCCAGTGGTTGTCGGCGTCCGTGAAGACCGTCGCGGGGGCGCGGCTCAGACAGATCCCCAGGATGCACAGGTCCGTCTTGTTCGCGGCGTCGCCCGTGTACGTGTTGCCGCGCGTCGCATCCGTGAGCTGGTACGTCGATCCGGACAGGGTCGTGTTCACCGGGACCTTGCCGCCGTAGAGGGACTGGCCGTCACCGGTCGCCGTCTCGATGTTGTCCCACGCGTCGATCTGCCGACCGGTGCCGGCGTCGGTCAGCACCGTGCGGCCGACCGGGTTGCCCAGCGAGTCCTGCCCCACCACCTCGGTGCGCCAGGCCAGTTGGGGCGCGCCGTGCAGCACGTCGACGACCAGTTGGGGCTTGGCCGTCAGCTTGCGCAGGGTCTCGCCGAGGTTCACGGCGCGCAGCGCTGCGGTGGCCAGGTCGGCGGCCTTGGGGGCGGACAGGCTGGGCGTGACGCTGGAGAGGGAGATGGCGCGGGTGGTGGCCCGGTCGGCGCTGCGGTAGGAGCCGTTCGGGGCCAGGTGGACCACGAAGTCGCCGCCCAGCACCGGGAGTTGACGATATGTCCGGTCGTACCGCACATGCTGGGTGCCGTCCGCGTCGATCACGACATCGCGGACGCTGGTGCCCTGGGCGGAGGTCAGGCCGAGTCGTGCGGCCTCGTCGACGAGCACCGCGGCGGCGTTGCTCAGCACCGTGTCCCGGCTCGGCCGGTCCGCCCCCTCCGCGGTCGGGGTCAGCGCGGCGGCCAGCAGTGTGGCGGTGGCCGTGGCTATGCCGGCGGTGGCGAGGCGTGAACCACGGATCGAACCACGGATCGGCCGTATCTGACTCATCGGTCTCCTAGGGACGGCGCCTTGGGGCGCGTGGGGGGTGATGGGGGCGCGTACGTGGGGGACGGGGGCGCTGAAGTTGATCTCAGATTTAAAGGTCCATGACACGGTGTGTCCAGAGCGCCTACTGGCGGATGTGTGTGGGTGTGTGAGGGTCTTCGGGGGGCAAGAATCGTTTCTGCAAAGACTCCGGAACGGGCATCGGAAAGGGCCCCGGAACGGGCATCAGGAAAGGCCCGCGAAAGGGCCTCGGAAGGGAGACCGCGCCATGGCCACGACCCCCTTCTTCGTCTACGGCACCCTCCGCCCCGGCGAGCACAATCACGACCTCTTCCTGCGAGGACGTACGGAGTCCGAGGAGCCGGGACGCATGCGCGGAGTCGTGCTCTACGAGGGCCCCGGATATCCGTACGCCGTCGAGGAACCCGGGGGAGTGGTGAGCGGGGAGCTGGTGACCGCGGGGCAAGGGGCGTACGGCGAACTGCTCGCCGCGCTCGACCAGTTGGAGGAGTACGTGCCCGGCGACCCACGCAACCTCTACGAGCGCGTCACGCGCGAGGTGACGCGTGCCGACGGGACGACCGTGCACGCCTGGGTCTACGTGGCCGCACCCGCGGTCGCCGCCCGGCTCCGCGCCCACGGCAAGCTCATCGAGGGCGGCGACTGGCACACCGGCGGCTGAGACGCGGGAGCGCCTAGGAGCCCGGCAGCACTTCCAGCCGTACCGCACACGCCTTGAACTCCGGCATCCGCGAAGTCGGGTCGAGTGCCGGGTTGGTCAGGGTGTTGGCGCGCCCCTCACCCGGCCAGTGGAACGGCATGAAGACCGTGTCGGGCCGGATGGTGCCGGTGATCCGCGCCGGTGCGACGGCGCGTCCGCGCCGGGAGACCACGGCGACGCGATCGCCTTCCCCGGCCCCCAGCCGCGCCGCCAGCCGTGGGTGTATCTCCACGAACGGTCCTGGCGCGGCGGCGTTCAGCTCGTCGACGCGCCGCGTCTGGGCGCCCGACTGGTACTGGGCGACGACCCGCCCGGTGGTCAGCAGCACGGGGTACTCGTCGTCGGGCTCCTCGGCGAGCGGACGGTGCACCACGGCGACGAACCGGGCCCGCCCGTCCTCGGTGCCGAACCGGTCGAGGAAGAGACGGGGGGTGCCGGGATGGACCCCGGCGCCGGTCTCCCCAGTGGCGGAGGGGCACGGCCAGAAGACCCCCGACTCCTCCGCCAGCCGGCGGTAGGTGATCCCCGAGTAGTCCGCCGCCCCGCCCGCGCTCGCCCGGCGCAGCTCCTCGAAGACCTCCTCCGGGTCCCTCGGGAAGCCCTTCTCCACGCCCAGCCGGTCGGCCAGTTCGTGCAGGACGTCGAGGTCGCTGCGTACGCCGTCGGGAGGGGTGATCGCCCGGCGGCGCAGCAGGACGCGGCCCTCCAGGCTGGTCGTCGTGCCCGTCTCCTCGGCCCACTGGGTGACCGGGAGTACGACATCAGCGAGAGCGGCAGTCTCGGAGAGGACGACATCCGCGACGGCGAGGAAGTCCAGTGACTTCAGGCGCTGTTCGATGTGGGCGGCCCGGGGCGCGGACACCACCGGGTTCGAGCCCATCAGCAGCAGCGAGTGGATGTCCGTACCCATCGCGTCGAGGAGTTCGTACGCGCTGCGCCCGGGCCCCGGCAGCGAGTCCGGGTCGACTCCCCACACCTCGGCCACATGGCGGCGTGCCGCCGGGTCGGTCAGCTTGCGGTAGCCGGGCAACTGGTCGGCCTTCTGGCCGTGTTCGCGCCCGCCCTGCCCGTTGCCCTGCCCGGTGAGGCAGCCGTAGCCGGACAGCGGACGCCCCGAACGCCCGGTCGCCAGACAGAGGTTGATCCACGCGCCCACGGTGTCGGTGCCCTTGGACTGCTGCTCGGGCCCGCGCGCGGTGAGCACCATGGCGTTCTCCGGCTCGCAGAACAGCCGTACAGCTTCCCGGAGTTCGGGAACGGATACCCCCGTGATCCGCTCCACGTACTCCGGCCAGTGCGCCATCGCCGCAGCCCGCGCCTCCTCCCAGCCGCTGGTGCGTTCCTCGATGTACCCCTCGTCCGTACGCCTCTCCGCCACGATCAGGTGGAGCATTCCCAGCGCGAGCGCCAGGTCCGTACCCGGGCGCGGCGCCAGATGCAGGTCCGCCTGCTCGGCGGTGCGGGTGCGGCGCGGGTCGATGACGATCAGCGTGCCGCCGTTCTCCTTCAGCTCGGTGAGGTAGCGCAGCGCGGGCGGCATCGTCTCGGCGAGGTTGGAGCCGACGAGGATCACACAGCCGGTCCTCGGGATGTCCTCCAGCGGGAAGGGCAGCCCCCGGTCCAGGCCGAACGCCTTGATCCCGGCGGCCGCCGCGGACGACATGCAGAACCGGCCGTTGTAGTCGATCTGCGAGGTGCGAAGGACGACACGCGCGAACTTTCCGAGCGCGTACGCCTTCTCGTTGGTGAGCCCGCCGCCGCCGAAGACCCCGCACGCGTCCGGGCCATGCTCCGTCCGCGTGCGGGACAGCCCCTCGGCGATCCGGTCGAGCGCCTCTTCCCAGCTCGCGGGTTCGAGAGTGCCCGCCCGCCGGATCAACGGCGAGGTCAGCCGCACCCGGGACGACAGCAGCGCGGGCGCCGTACGGCCCTTGCCGCACAGCGCGCCCCGGTTCACCGGGAAGTCCGCGCGCTCCGTCACCTCGACGCCGCCGTCGGGCGTGGGTACCAGGTTCATCCCGCACTGCAGGGCGCAGTACGGGCAGTGGGTGGGCGTCGCGGTGGCCTGCATACCGGTCAGCGTGCGTCGGGAGTGTTACGGGGAGAGGCGGCGGGCGTTACGCGGCCGGGACGGGGACCTCCCGGCCGGGCGGAGGGCGCCGTGAGGACGGCCGCCGAGCGTCACTGACGGTTCAGTGAGCGCGTGACGCCCGCCGCGATCGTGGTCGCCAGGATCCAGCCCATGGCGATCAGCAGATAGGCGAGCCACTGGTACCAGCCGTGCGGCGAGAACGCCTCCTCCTGCCCGAAGCTGATGATCGGCAGCAGCAGATCGAGGGTGTAGAACACGGGAATGAAGTCGGGGGCCTCGTCGGGCTTCAGCGCCTGTGGATGGTTCAGCGTGAAGGCGAGGGCGCCGGTGAACAGCAGGAGCACCAGCCAGCCGGCCGCGCGCATCGGGCGGAAGCCGTAACCGACGGTCGCGTCCTGCAGATGGCCCCAGAACCGGGCGTAGCGCGGCAGGGTGTTGCGGTGCCGGCGGAGTTTGGCCAGCTGGACGGTGCGTGCGGCGGCGTCGTCGCCCGCGGTGCGGTACGCGGTGGCCAACTGCTCGTAGGCGTACGGAAGATAGCCGCCCTCCTCCCGTTCGAGGAGCGGCAGTCGCTCCTTCGCGGGGAGATGCGGGGCGAGGCTGCGGTAGCTGAGGCCGTCGATCCGGACGCGAGCGGGCCACACCGCCGGGGGAACGTGCAGAAGGTCCAGCGTCGAGCGGCGCAGGTTCACGGCGCCCACGATCGGGGCGGCGTCGCGCAGCCACAGTTCGCCGATGACGCAGCTGCTGGCGCGCAGGGCCTGCCCTTCGGGGTGGGACAGCCGGGCGTGGGCGAGGTTGAGCTGGTGCGGGATCCGGGAGCCGCTCAGGTTGACCCGGCCATGGGCGCGCAGCCGCATGGCACGCAGGTCGGTGCCGACGGAGAGGGTCTCGGCGTGCAGGGCGGTGCCGCCGGGCGTGTGCAGCTCGGCGTTGTCGAGGTTCACCTGCCCGCCGACCGTGGCCCCGTTCAGCCGGACCTGGCCGTGGGCGACGAGGCCGACGGCCCACAGGTCGGTGCCGATGTCCGCGTGGTTGAGCTGGAGGGCCGGTTCCT
Organism: Streptomyces sp. NBC_00038; assembly: GCF_026343635.1. Lineage (NCBI taxonomy): Bacteria > Bacillati > Actinomycetota > Actinomycetes > Kitasatosporales > Streptomycetaceae > Streptomyces > Streptomyces sp. NBC_00038. The sequence continues at coordinate 3,520,637 of NZ_JAPELQ010000001.1, read as the reverse complement.
CGGGGGCGTCCGAGTCCGGAGTGTCCGGTGCCGCCGGGCGGCCCAGGTGCGCACCGTTGATGAACACGGCGCCGGAGACCTTCGCCCCCTGGAGCCGCACCGGGCCGGTGATACGGGAGCAGCTGAGCCGCAGCGCCCCGTCGACGCGCAGGTTTCCCGCGGTGAGCCCGGGCAGCACCGAGTCGCTCAGGACCAGGGCGCGGATCTCCGCCCCGTAGAGCGTCGGGGTCTGCTCGAAGTGACAGGACCGCAGCCGTACGGCGTGCTGGACCGTCCCGTACGTGAGATCCAGCTGCCCGGTGATGCGCGCGCCCGTCAACTTCAGGCCTGCGATCTCACCGTCGTGGGCCGGTCCGTCGATCAGCAGGGCCCGCAGCACCTCGCCGCGTACGGTCCGCTCGGGACCCCACGACGATCCGGCCGCGGAGTCCTCGTCGTCGCTCTCGCGGAAGTCGATTCCCTCGCCGAGCGGGAAGGCCTCCCAGACGCGGCGTTCCGCGGGCGTGAGCTCGGTGACCGCCATCATTCGCCCGCCGCCGCCAAGGCCTGCCCGACCCCGGACTCCTTCGGCCCAAGGAACCGCGGATCGGGCTTGAACAGCGCGTCCAGCGCTGCCTTCCCCGCCGCGAAGACCTCCCGCGCGCCCCCGTAGTACCAGGTCGCGTCGTGCTTGGCGTCGACCCCGACCCCGTACGACTCGACGCCAGCCGCCTGGCACAGCGCGACCGCGCGACGGATGTGGAACCCCTGGCTGATCAGTACGGCCCGGTCGACCCCGAAGATCTTCTTCGCGCGGACGCAGGAGTCCCAGGTGTCGAAGCCCGCGTAGTCACTGACGATCCGCCCGTCGGGCACACCGTGCTCGGTCAGGTACGTGCGCATCGCGTCCGGTTCGTCGTAGTCCTCGCGGCTGTTGTCGCCGGTGACGAGGACGACCTCGACCTGCCCCGCCCGGTACAGCTTCGCCGCCGTGTCCAGGCGGTTGGCGAGGTACGGGGACGGCTCGCCGTTCCACAGACCCGCGCCGAAGACCACCGCGACCTCGGTGCGCGGAGCGTCCGCCGTCGTGCGCAGCCGGTCGCCCGTCACCGCGTACATCCAGGTCGACGGAAGCAGCGCGAGCACGCAGAGCAGCATCAGCGCCTGCACGCCCCGCCGTTGCCCGGCACGGGTGCGCGGCAGGCGCGGCAGGCGCGGTCTGCGCAGCTTCGGCAGCTTCGGACGGCGCATCGGACGGTCCCCTCCCCAGGTGGCCTCGACCAAGAAGGACGCGTCGAACAGTGATCCGGTTCGCGTCCGTGGCGTGACCAGCTTCACTCGGAATCCTGTCACCGCAGGTCAAGAAGGCTCACACTCCCGCACACCCCGTCGTGAACCCCCGGAAAACACCCGTCATGCCCGCGCAACGGCGCCGCAACCTCGTACCGTCAGGCTCTCTCCATGACGGCGTCGAACCCAGTACGCGACGAGTCCTCGCTCAGCCCCGGTGGCCCCCGGCCGCTCGGCGGCGTCCACCTCGACAGTACGGCGCAACTCATGAACGCGATCACCAGCCAGCTCGGCAGCCAGCTCAGCCTCGTCTCGATCGACGGCGCTCGCCGGCCCGCGCCGCCCGCGCTCGTCCTCGTGGCGCACGGCAGCCGCGACCCGCGCACGCTGAGCACCGTACGCAGCCTGATCGAGCGGATCCGCGAACTGCGCCCGCACCTGGCCGTGCACCTCGGGCACATCGAGCTGAACGAGCCCCTGCTGCCCGACACGCTCGCGTCCCTCCAGAGCGACCGGAGCGCCCAGAGCACCCGGAGCGCCCGGACCGTTGAAGCCGTCCTGGTGCCGCTGCTGCTCAGCCGCGGCTACCACGTCAAGCGCGACATCCCCGAAGCCGCGGCCGCCGCCGCGCCGCTGCGCACCCGCGTCGCCGCCCCGCTCGGCCCGCACCCGCTGCTCGTGGAGACGCTGTACGCGCGGCTCGTCGAGGCCGGCTGGCGGACGCGGATGAGCGACTCGACGCGCCGCGCGAGCGGCATCGTGCTCGCCGCCGCGGGCTCCCGCGACCCCGACGCCGCCGTCGACACCCGCCGCACCGCTCACCTCCTCGCCGAGCGCCTGGGCGTTCCCGTCGTCCCCGCGTACGCGTCCGCCGCCGCGCCCACCGTCGCCGCCGCCGTGCGCGCCATGGCCGCCCGCGGCCGCCACCGCATCGCCGTCGCCTCGTACTTCACCGCCCCCGGCCGCTTCGCCACCGAGTGCGCCGCGGCCGCCCCCTGGATCGCCGCCGAGCCCCTGGGCGACCACCCGGCGATGGCCCGCCTCGTCCTGCACCGCTACGACCAGGCCGTCGCGACCCCCGAACCAGCCCCCGAACGCGCGCTGGCCACCGCCTGAAGCACGGTCCTGAACGGACAGCTGTGCCCCGTTTGTCACCGCCTGCGTTTACTGTCGGGGCATGGAAGGCACCGCACCGAAGACCGAAAACACTCAGCACACCGAGCACACCGAGACCGCGTACGAGGACAACGCGACGTGGAGTGAGTACGACGCCACCTCCACCGAGCGCTGGGCCGTCGAGCCCGACAAGCGTCCCGGCCGCACCGCCTTCCAGCGCGACCGCGCCCGCGTACTGCACTCCGCCGCCCTGCGCCGCCTCGCGGGAAAGACCCAGGTCGTCACGCCCGGCACCAGCAGCCAGATCTGGGACGCCAGCCCCCGCACCCGCCTGACCCACTCCCTTGAGTGCGCCCAGGTCGGCCGCGAGCTGGGCGCGGCCCTCGGCTGCGATCCCGACCTCGTCGAGGCGGCCTGCCTCTCGCACGACATGGGCCACCCGCCCTTCGGACACAACGGCGAACAGGCGCTGAACGAATTCGCCGAGGACTGCGGCGGTTTCGAGGGCAACGCGCAGTCGCTGCGCCTGCTCACCCGTATCGAGCCGAAGCGCTTCGTCCGCTCCGATGCCACCGGCGAGCTCGTCAGCGTCGGCCTCAACCTCACCCGCGCCGCCCTCGACGCCGCCACCAAGTACCCCTGGCCGCGCGGCGGCCACCCCACCGACCCCAAGTCGCGGAAGTTCGGGGTCTACGAGGACGACCGGCCCGTCTTCGACTGGATCCGCAAGGGCGCCCCCGGCACCCGTACGTGCTTCGAGGCCCAGGTCATGGACTGGTCGGACGACGTGGCGTACTCCGTGCACGACGTCGAGGACGGTCTGCACGCGGGCCACATCGACCCCAACTGCCTGCACGCCGAGCCGGAACGGCAGGCGGTCTTCGCGGTGGCCATCGGGCGGTACGTGCCCGCCGACACCGACCCCGAGGAGCTCGCCGAAGCCCTCGACCGGCTCCTCGACCAGGACTGGTGGCCGCACGGATACGACGGATCGGCCGTCGCGCAGGCCCGGTTGAAGGACGCGACCAGCCAGCTCATCGGGCGTTTCTGCCTCGCGGCGGAGGGCGCCACACGCGCGGCGTACGGCACCGGACGGCTCACCCGGTACGCGGCGGAGCTGGTCGTCCCGCGCGCCGCGCGCCTGGAGTGCGCCGTCCTCAAGGCCGTCGCCGACCGGTACGTCATGCAGCGCGCCGAGCAGGAAGCGCTCCGCGCCGATCAGCGGATCGTCGTCGCCGAACTGGCCCAGGCGCTCACCGTCCGCGCCCCGGACGGCCTCGACCCGCAGTTCCGCGCCCTCTTCGACGAGGCCCCGGACGACAGGGCACGCAAGCGTGTGATCGTCGACCACATCGCCTCACTCACCGACGCCTCGGCGCGTTCCCTGCACCTCAGACTCACCACGCGGTCTCATGGGGCCCGCGGAGTGTGACCCTGCGTGGCCTGATCGGGTCTCTCCCTCTTCCCCCATCACGCTGCGTGCGGGACGCTCGCATATGGCGACATCCTTACGAGGAGGCATCAAGTGGTCGACGCGGATCAGACATTCGTCATCGTCGGAGGCGGACTGGCCGGAGCGAAGGCGGCCGAGACGCTCCGAGCGGAGGGCTTCAGCGGGCGGGTGATACTGATCTGTGACGAGCGCGACCACCCCTACGAACGCCCGCCGCTCTCCAAGGGCTACCTCCTCGGCAAGGAGGAACGAGACAGCGTCTTCGTCCACGAACCCGCCTGGTACGCGGCCAACGACATCGAGCTGCACCTCGGCCAGACCGTCGACGCCATCGACCGGAGCGCCAAGACCGTCCGCTACGGCGACGACGGCACCCTCGTGCACTACGACAAGCTCCTCATCGCGACCGGCGCCGAGCCCCGCCGCCTGGACGTCCCGGGCACGGACCTCACCGGAGTCCACCACCTGCGCCGCCTCGCCCACGCCGAACGCCTCAAGGGCGTCCTCACCGCCCTTGGCCGCGACAACGGGCACATCGTGATCGCGGGCGCCGGCTGGATCGGCCTGGAGGTCGCGGCGGCGGCACGCGAGTACGGCGCCGAGGTCACCGTCGTCGAACCCGAGGGGAGCCCGCTGCACGCGGTCCTCGGCCCCGAGCTCGGCCAGCTCTTCGCCGACCTGCACCGCGAGCACGGCGTCCGCTTCCACTTCGGCGCCCGGCTCACCGAGATCGTCGGCCAGGACGGCCTGGTGCTCGCCGCCCGCACCGACGACGGCGAGGAACACCCCGCGCACGACGTGCTCGCCGCGATCGGCGCCGCCCCACGCACCGGACTCGCCGAGGCCGCGGGCCTGGAGATCGCCGACCGCGCACACGGCGGCGGCATCGCCGTCGACGAACGGCTGCGCACCTCCGACCCCGACATCCACGCGGCCGGCGACGTCGCCTCCTTCCACCACACGCTCTTCGACACCCGGCTGCGCGTCGAGCACTGGGCCAACGCCCTCAACGGCGGCCCCGCGGCGGCCCGCGCGATGCTGGGCCGCGAGCTGACGTACGACCGTGTGCCCTATTTCTTCTCCGACCAGTACGACATCGGGCTCGAGTACTCGGGCTGGGCGCCCCCGGGGACGTACGACCAAGTGGCGATCCGGGGAGACGCCGGCAAGCGGGAGTTCATCGCCTTCTGGCTGAAGGACGGAAGGGTGCTGGCCGGGATGAACGTGAATGTGTGGGACGTCACGGAGCCCATCCAGCAACTGATCCGATCCCGGGCCCAGGTGGACACCGAGGCGCTCGCCGACCCGCACGTTCCGCTGGACAGCCTGATCCCATGACCTACAGCGGCGCTCGACTGTCACACCCTCACCGTAGAATCCATGCGTGGCCGGAAGGATCAACGACGAGGACGTGAAGGCGGTTCGGGACGCGGTCCCGATCGACGCCGTCGTGTCCGAGTACCTCCAGCTGCGCAACGCGGGCGGCGGAAACCTGAAAGGTCTCTGCCCCTTCCACGACGAGAAGTCCCCGTCCTTCCAGGTCAGCCCCAGCAAGGGGCTCTTCCACTGCTTCGGCTGCCAGGAAGGCGGCGACACCATCACATTCGTGATGAAGGTCGACCACCTCACCTTCTCCGAGTCGGTCGAGCGACTCGCCGCCCAGGCGGGCATCACGCTGCGCTACGAGGAGGGTGGGTACAACCCCGCCCACCAGCGCGGCGAGCGCATCCGCCTGGTCGAGGCCCACAAGGCGGCCGCGCAGTTCTACATCGAACAGCTCGACACCAGCTCCGAGGCCGACACCGGCCGCAAGTTCCTCGCCGAGCGCGGCTTCGACCAGTCGGCAGCCGCCCACTTCGGCGTCGGCTACAGCCCCCAGGGCTGGGACCACCTCACCCGCTACCTCCGCGGCAAGGGCTTCACCGACAAGGAACTGCTCCTCTCCGGCCTCTCCCAGGAGGGCCGCCGTGGCCCCATCGACCGCTTCCGCGGCCGCCTGATGTGGCCGATCCGCGACATCGGCGGCGAGGTCGTCGGCTTCGGCGCGAGGAAGCTGTACGAGTCGGACAACGGCCCGAAGTACCTGAACACGCCCGACACGGCGATCTACCGCAAGTCCCAGGTCCTGTACGGCATCGACCTCGCCAAGAAGGACATCGCCAAGGCCAGCCGGGCGGTCGTCGTCGAGGGCTACACCGACGTCATGGCCTGCCACCTGGCGGGTGTCACCACGGCGATCGCGACCTGCGGCACGGCCTTCGGCACCGACCACATCAAGATCCTCCGCCGCCTCCTGATGGACAACGGCTCGGCGCGCGTGATCTTCACCTTCGACGGCGACGCGGCCGGCCAGAAGGCCGCCCTGCGTGCCTTCGAGGACGACCAGAAGTTCGCCGCCGAAACCTACATCGCGATCGCCCCGGACGGCATGGACCCCTGCGAGCTGCGCCTCGCGAAGGGCGACGCGGCGGTCGCCGACCTGGCCGAACCCCGCACCCCGCTCTTCGAGTTCGCGCTGCGCCAGATCATCCTGCGGTACGACCTGGAGACCCCGGCCGGGCGTGCGGCCGCCCTCGACGAGGCAGCCCCCATCGTCGCCCGCATCAAGAACAGCGGCGCCCAGCACGAGGTCGCCGTACAGCTCGCGGGCATGCTCGGCATCCTCGACACCCAGTTCGTGGTCAAGCGGGTGGCCCAGCTGGCCCGTTGGTCCCGCGACCGCGGCGGCAAGGGCCCCGCGCCTTCGCAGCAGCGCTCCCAGCAGGCGTACGGCGCCGCCGTCCAGGCACCCGCCGGCGGCCCCGCCCTGACCCTCCGCAACCCGGTCTTCGCCACCGAACGCGAGCTGCTCAAACTCGCCCTCCAGCGCCCCGAGCTGGTCTCCCCGGCGTTCGACGCCTACGGGATCGACGAGTTCACCGCCCCGCCGTACGCCGCCGTACGCCAGGTGATCATGGAGGCGGGCGGCTCGGAGTACGGCGTCCAGGACCCCCAGGAGTACCTGGTCAGGGTCCGCGAGGCCGCCCCCGACGACGCGGCCCGCGCCATGGTCACCGAGCTGGCCGTCGAGGCGATCATGCGCAAGACGGTCGACGAGACCTACGCGGGCGACCAGCTCGTCATGGTCCGCCGCCGTGCCGTCGACCGCCGCATCCGCGACGTCCAGGGCAGCCTGTCCCGCCTCAGCGCCCACGGCGACCCGGCCCAGCTGGCCGCCGTACAGAACGAACTGTGGGTACTCCAGCAGTACGAGCAGGCACTGCGGGAGAGGGGCGCGGAGGCGCTCTGACGGTTACGGGGCCCCGTGAAGCGCCCCTCAGTCTGTGAAGACTTCGGAGTGCCCGGCCCTCACGTGCACCTTTCAACCTGTTTCGCGCCCCCTAAAACGCGCACTCGTGCATGAAAGTAACCGCGCGGTCACGGACCGGACGCAAAAAGTCACCGCACGCCCCTCGTGGCGGCGATGTGTCGTACTCCACACTGGGTTGCGGTGCCTGAGTCCTCGGAGCGCGGCCGACCCGCACGCGACGGGTCCCCGATCCCCGCGGTTCCGCTAAACGACTACGGGATGGACAGCGGCGAGGCCGTCGACCCCATCCCCGACGTAACGCTGCCGCACGCCTCAGCAGCGACATTCCTGGAGGTCGCCCCCGTGCAGACCCAGACCCTCGCACAGACCGACAACATCACGGATACGGACGCGGACGCCGAGACCGACGTCGTCGCGGCGGTACCCCCGCAGAGCCGTGCCGCGCACCACCCCGAAGCGGAGCCGGAGAGCCCGCCCGAGCTGGACGAGCCGCCCGCGAGCGCTGTCGAGAACGCCGAGGTGGAAGCCGAGTCCGAGGCTCCCGAGCCCGTCGAACCGCCCCGGAGCCGCGCCGCCGACACCGGCGGCCCCTCCTCCGACCTGTTCCGCCAGTACCTGCGCGAGATCGGCCGGATCCCCCTGCTCACCGCGGCCGAGGAAGTCGAACTCGCCCGCCGTGTCGAGGCCGGCCTCTTCGCCGAGGAGAAGCTCCGGCTCGCCGTCGATCTGGACAGCCAGCTCGCCCTCGACCTGGACAAACTGGTCGTCATGGGCCGTATGGCCAAGCGCCGCCTCATCGAGGCGAACCTGCGGCTCGTCGTCTCCGTCGCCAAGCGGTACGTGGGCCGGGGACTGACCATGCTCGACCTGGTCCAGGAGGGAAACCTCGGCCTGATCAGGGCGGTTGAGAAGTTCGACTACGCCCGCGGCTACAAGTTCTCGACGTACGCCACCTGGTGGATCCGCCAGGCCATGTCCCGGGCCCTTGCCGACCAGGCCCGGACCATCCGAGTCCCCGTCCACGTGGTCGAGTTGATCAACCGGGTCGTGCGGGTGCAGCGGCGCATGCTTCAGGAGCGCGGTTACGAGCCGACTCCCGAGGAGGTCGCCGCGCATCTCGATCTGCCGAGCGAGCGGGTCAGTGAAGTGCTGCGGCTGGCTCAGGAACCGGTGTCCCTGCACGCTCCCGTGGGCGAGGAGGACGACGTCGCGCTCGGCGACCTCATCGAGGACGGTGACGCGACGTCTCCTGTGGAGTCCGCCGCGTTCCTGCTGCTCCGTGAGCATCTGGAGGCGGTTCTCTCCACGCTCGGGGAGCGGGAGCGGAAGGTCGTCCAGCTCCGGTACGGGCTGGCCGACGGGCGGCCGCGCACCCTGGAGGAAATCGGCCGCATCTTCGGCGTCACCCGCGAGCGCATCCGCCAGATCGAGTCCAAGACCCTCAACAAACTGAGGGACCACGCGTTCGCGGACCAGCTGCGGGGCTACTTGGACTGAGGGCTTCTTTCGCCCCCTCCGCCCCTACCCATTCCCGTCACTTGGGGGCTCCGCCCCCAAACCCCCGCTCCTCAAACGCCGGAGGGGCTGAAAACCTTCAGCCCTCCGGCATCCGAGGACAAGGCAACGCCGTCCCGAGCCCCCACCCACCCGTGGGGGCTCCGCCCTTCAGCCCCGGCCGGGGAGAGATCCTTCAGCCCGTCCGGCGTTTGAGGACGAGGCCGTCCAGGCCGAAGCGGGGGTCTGGGGGCGGCAGCCCCCAGAAACGGGACGGGAAGGGGCGGAGGGGGCGAAAAACCTCAGTCCACCTCAGCCACCGCCTGGGCGAACTGGGCCTTATACAGCCGCGCATACGCCCCGTCGGACGCGAGCAGTTCCGCATGCGCGCCCTGCTCCACGATCGCCCCGTTCTCCATCACCAGAATGGTGTCCGCATCCCGGATCGTAGACAGCCGGTGCGCGATCACGAACGACGTACGCCCGTGCGCGAGCTTCGCCATCGCCTTCTGGATCAGGACCTCCGTCCGGGTGTCGACGGACGACGTCGCCTCGTCCAGCACCAGGATCACCGGATCCGACAGGAACGCCCGAGCGATGGTGATGAGCTGCTTCTCACCCGCGCTCACCCCCGACCCCTCGTCGTCGATCACGGTGTCGTACCCGTCGGGCAGCGTCCGGATGAACCGGTCGGCGTGCGCGGCCCGCGCCGCCTCCTCGATCTCGCCCCGGGTGACGTCCCGCGAGGCCCCGTACGCGATGTTCTCCGCGATCGTCCCCCCGAACAGCCAGGTGTCCTGGAGCACCATCCCGATGCCGTAACGGAGTTCGTCCCGGGACATGGCGGCGATGTCGACCCCGTCGAGGGTGATCCGCCCCCCGGTGACCTCGTAGAACCGCATGAGGAGGTTGACCAGCGTGGTCTTGCCGGCGCCCGTCGGGCCGACGATCGCGACCGTGTGCCCGGGCTCCACCTTCAGCGACAGATCCTCGATGAGCGGCTTCTCGGGGTCGTACCGGAAGGACACGTTCTCCAGCGCCACCCGTCCCCGGAGTTCGTCGGGACGGAGCGCCGGTACCGGATCGGCCTCCTGCTCGTCCGCGTCGAGCAGCTCGAAGATCCGCTCGGCGGAGGCCACGCCCGACTGCACGAGGTTCGCCATGGAGGCGACCTGCGTCAGGGGCATGGAGAACTGCCGGGAGTACTGGATGAAGGCCTGCACGTCACCGATCGACAGCGACCCGGACGCGACCCGCAGTCCGCCCACCACGGCCACCAGCACATAGTTCAGGTTCGACACGAACATCATCAGCGGCTGCATGATCCCGCTGTTGAACTGCGCCTTGAACCCGGCCTCGTACAACTGCTCGTTCTGCTCGGCGAACTGCGCCGCCGACTCCTCCTGCCGCCCGAACACCTTCACCAGGTTGTGCCCGGTGTACATCTCCTCGACGTGCGCGTTGAGCTTGCCGGTGGTCCGCCACTGCTGGACGAAGTGCGGCTGCGACCGCTTGCCGACCCGTGTGGCGATGAAGAAGGACAGCGGCACGGTGACCAGCGCCACCAGTGCGAGGAGCGGCGAGACCCAGAACATCATCGCCAGCACACCCACGATGGTGAGCAGGGAGTTGATGAGCTGCCCCATCGACTGCTGGAGCGTCTGCCCGATGTTGTCGATGTCGTTGGTGGCGCGGCTGAGTACCTCACCGCGCTGCCGCTTGTCGAAGTACGACAGGGGAAGCCGCGACAGTTTCGCCTGGAGGTCCTCGCGCATCCGGTACACGGTCCGGTTGACCGACCGGTTGACCAGCCGCGTCGCCACCGCCATCAGCAGGCCTGCCAGCAGGAACACCACGAGCGCGAGCCCCAGCACCTCGCCGACCGCGTTGAAGTCGATGCCCTTGCCGGGGGTGAAGTCGGTCCCGGAGAGCATGTCGGCCATGCCGCCGTCGCCGCGCGCCCGCATGGCCGCGAGGGCCTCGGCCTTCGTCTCGCCGGCGGGCATCTCCCGCCCGATGATGCCGGAGAAGACCAGGTCGGTGGCGCGGCCCAGGATCTTCGGACCCACCACCGAGAAGCCCACGCTCAGCACCACGGCGACGAGCATCCCGTACATGGTGGCGCGCTCGGGCTTGAACTGTGCCAGGAGCCGTTTGCCCGACCCCTTGAAATCCATCGAGCGCTGATCGGGGCCGCCCCCGGCCATCATCCGCCCCATAGGCCCGGCCATCAGGCAGCCTCCGCTTCCGTGAGCTGGGAGAGAACGATCTCCCGATAGGTCTCGTTGCCCGCCATCAGCTCGTGGTGCCGCCCGGTGCCGACGACCCGGCCCTCGTCGAGGACCACGATCCGGTCGGCGTCCCGGATGGTCGACACCCGCTGGGCGACGATCACCACGGTCGCCTCGGCGGTCTCCTCGGAGAGCGCCGCGCGCAGCATGGCGTCGGTCTTGTAGTCGAGCGCCGAGAACGAGTCGTCGAAGAGGTAGATCTCCGGCCGCTGCACGAGGGTGCGGGCGATCGCGAGACGCTGCCGCTGGCCGCCCGACACATTGGTGCCGCCCTGTGCGATGGGGGAGTCGAGCCCGTTCTCCAGGCCCTCCACGAACCCCTTGGCCTGCGCCACCTCCAGCGCGTGCCACAGCTCCTCGTCGGTGGCGTCCGGATTGCCGTACCGCAGGTTCGTCGCCACCGTGCCCGCGAAGAGATACGGCTTCTGCGGCACGAGCCCGACCGTCTTCGCCAGCAGCTTCGGCTCGATCGTCGCCACGTCCACGCCGTCGACGAGGACCGCGCCGTCGGTGGCGTCGAACAGCCGGGGGACGAGCCCGAGAAGCGTCGACTTGCCACTGCCCGTGGACCCGATCACGGCGGTCGTCTCACCCGGCCGCGCCACCAGGTCGACGGCCGTCAGCACCGGTTCCTCGGCACCCGGGTAACGGAACCCGCCGCCACGGATCTCCAGGTGGCCGTGGCGCCGCAGCTCCAAGACGGGCGCGGTCGGCGGCACCACACTGCTGTCGGTGTCCAGGACCTCCTGGATGCGCTCGGCACAGACCTCCGCGCGCGGCACCATCATGAACATGAAGGTGGCCATCATCACGGACATCACGATCTGCATGAGGTAGGCGAGGAACGCGGTCAGATCACCGATCTGCATGCCCCCGCTGTCGATCCGGTGCGCGCCGAACCACACCACGGCGATCGACGACAGGTTCACGACGGTCATGACCATCGGGAACATCAGCGCCATCAGCCGCCCGGTGCCCAGCGACACCTCCGTCAGATCGGCGTTCGCCTTCCGGAAGCGCTCCTTCTCGTAGTCGTCCCGCACGAAGGCGCGGATCACGCGGTTGCCGGTGATCTGCTCGCGCAGCACCCGGTTCACGGTGTCCAGGCGGACCTGCATGGAGCGGAACAGCGGCCGCAGCCGCCGGATGATCAGGGTCACACCGAGGCCGAGGACCGGCACCACGGCGACCAGCACCCCGGACAGCGGCACGTCGAGGCCGAGGGCCAGGATGATGCCGCCCACACACATGATCGGCGCCGACACCAGCAGGGTGAACGTCATCAGGGCGAGCATCTGCACCTGCTGGACGTCATTGGTGGTGCGGGTGATCAGCGAGGGCGCCCCGAAGTGGCCGACCTCGCGCGCGGAGAAGGACTGGACGCGGTCGAAGACGGCGCCCCGGATGTCCCGGCCGACCGCCGCCGCCGTACGGGCGCCGTAGTAGACGGCACCGATGTTGCAGACGACCTGCGCCAGCGAGATCGCGATCATCACGCCGCCGAAGGACAGGATGTAGCCCGTGTCGCCCTTCACGACACCGTTGTCAATGATGTGCGCGTTGAGCGTGGGCAGGTAGAGCGTGGCGCAGGTCTGCAGGAGCTGCAGCAGCACCAGCAGCGCGATGGGTTTCTTGTACGGACGGAGGTACGTACGAAGCAGTCGTATGAGCACGCGGGGTCTCTCGGGGTCGACGGCGGGCGGGCAGTGGGTGCACCACCCCCTATCGTCGGACACTCCCCCCGTGTTACCTCAACCGATTAACCCAAGTGCAGGCCAAGAACCGACCCGGTATCGGACCTTCGACGTACGCCGGCGGTCCGCTAGGCCCGGAACGCCCCCGGATGCGCCTGCTCCCGTACGGACACGTACTGCTGCCGTATGGCCTGTCCCACGGCCAGTTCCTCACCGGGCTCAAGGACCTGCGCGACCGGCCCCTGCCAGGCGGGCGGCGTCCGCGGGTCGAGGGTGCCCTGCGAGACGCCGAGCGCCCAGGCCGCCTGCCGGGCCGCGCCGAACGCCGCGTAGTCCGCGGGCTGCGGCACCACGACCTGCACGCCGAACAGCGCGGGCGCCACGGCCTGTACGGCGGGCAGCTCGGCGGCCTGTCCCAGCAGGAAGATCCGCCGTACGTCGACGCCCCGCCCGCGCAGCACGTCGAGCGCGTCCGCCAGCCCGCACAGCATGCCCTCGAAGGCGGCCCGCGCCAGATGCTCGGGCCGCATCGACTCGCGCCGCAGCCCGGCCAGCATCCCCGCCGTGTGCGGCAGGTTCGGCGTCCGCTCGCCCTCCAGATACGGCAGCATCACCAGGCCGTGGGAGCCCGGCGTCGACTTCATCGCGAGGTCGGACAGGCTCTCCAGGTCGGACAGGCCGAGGAGTTCGGCAGCGCCGCGCAGGGCTCGTACGGCATTGAGCGTGGTGACGACCGGCAGATGCATCCCGGTCGCGTCCGCCAGCGAGGTGATCATGCCGGAGGAGTCGAAGAGCGCCTCGGGGTGTACGGCCATCACGGAACCGGAGGCTCCGAGCGAGACGACCGCGTCCCCGAGCCCGATGCCGAGCCCGAACGCCGCCGCCATGGTCTCGCCGGTCCCGGCGGAAATGAGGAGCCCCTCCGGAGTGGTCCCCGCCGCGTCGGAGGGGCCGAGCACCTCGGGCAGCCCGACCTGGTGCCCCAGCGCCATCTCGACGATGTCCGGCCGGTAACCGCCGGTCGCCGCCGACCAGTACCCGGTCCCGGAGGCCCCGCCCCGGTCGGTGGTCCTGCGCACCGGCCGCCCGAGCAGCTGCCACACCAGCCAGTCGTGCGCCTGCATGAGGAACGCGGTCCGCCGCGCGGAGTCCGGCTCGGTCTTGTTCAGCCAGCGCAGCTTGGTCACCGGCTGGGCGGCCTGCGGTACGCAGCCCACGGCCTGGGCCCACGCCTCGCGCCCGCCGAGCGCGTCGACGAGATCGGCGGCCGCGACCTGCGTCCGCTTGTCACTGCCGACGAGAGCTGGACGCACCGTGTTCCCCTGCGCGTCCAGCGGGACCAGCCCGTTCTGCTGCGCGGAGACGCCGATGGCCTGCACACCTTCGAGCAGTCCGCCACCGGCCGCCTCTCCGAGGGACAGCAGCCAGGCCTGAGGGTCGACGTCGGAAGGACGCCCGCCGCCCTCGGTGGACTCGACCGGATGCGGCGCGTACCCCTGCTTGAGTACGGCGCCCGTGTCCGAGTCGCAGACGATGATGCGAGTGAAATCGGGCGAACTGTCCAACCCGGCGACTATCCCCATGGCGCAAATTCTGCCGTACCGCGAGAGGCAAGCGCGCCGGACCGGATCGTCCGTGCCCGTTCGCTAGGTGTTGGAGGTGCCCCAGTCGTCCTCGCCGCGGCCGTTGGCGTTCCGCTCGCGCAGGGAGCGGACCCGGTCGGTCACCGAGGTGGGGACCCGGTCGCCCACCTTCTCGCTCACCGCGTGGTACGCCTTGCCCGCGAACTCGCGGCCCTGCTGGGCGGCGCTCTCGGCGGTGTTGCGCACCGCCGGGTTCTGCGAGATCCGCTGGGCGGACTTCTTCAGCTGCTCGTAACGCTCGCGCCCGGCGCGTGAGCCCAGCACGTAACCCAGAGCCAGTCCGGCGACGAATGTGAGCCGGTAGCGCATGACGGCCACCCTTCCCTTGCCTCGGCATCGGTGCGGGGGCGGAACCGATTGGCGGAGCACCCCCCTGCTTGCGCTAATGTATGTGTCGCAGCGAGCACACGCCCCCTGGCGAATACCCAGGTAGGTGCGTTCGATGCAACGAAGCGATCCCCTGTAGCTCAATTGGCAGAGCAGCCGGCTGTTAACCGGCAGGTTACTGGTTCGAGTCCAGTCGGGGGAGCTCGATCTCCTGTAGCTCAATTGGCAGAGCAGCCGGCTGTTAACCGGCAGGTTACTGGTTCGAGTCCAGTCGGGAGAGCAACGAAAAAGGACCCCTCAGGGGTCCTTTTTCATGTCCGCCGGAACCGCGCACGGCACACCGAAGTCCTCATGGTCACGCGAAGCCGACCATCCGAAGCAGGAGATCGTATGAGCGGCTATGCTGCGGCAGACGGCGCGCACAAATGTGCGCGACGCGCCGTAGATGGGGCGGTAGCTCAGCCGGTTAGAGCAGCGGACTCATAATCCGTCGGCCGTGGGTTCGAGTCCCACCCGCCCCACTCCAGCGTCACCCCGCAGGAACGTTTCGACCTGCGAAATCCCGTCAGCCTCTCGCCGAGCGAGGGGCGTTCGTCGTCTCTGGAGGTCGTTGGCTGGCCCCGTGCCGGCCCGAAGGCCAAATGATCACGCCGGACATGGAGCGGGCCCCGGCCGGGCACAGTTCCCGCCGGGGCCTGGTCCCGCCCGCTCCCAGGTCTCACGGGGTGAGGGGCGGGCGGATCTACTTCTGCGCAGCGCGGTACGCGCGCCGCAGCTCGTCCATGACTTGCGCTTCGGGTGGGGGTGGTTGCGGATCTCGATACTGCAGTCCGTCGCCTTGGACGGGTTCCCGGCGGCCGTGTACTCGGCGCGCTGCCGGGCCAGGGCCCCGCAGACACGACAGCCCGGCGCGGGCGCCGGTTCGCTGAGGGGGAGTTCGAGCGTGTTGGGCGGATCCATGATCGTCTTCATCCGGGTGCCTTCGCCGGCGTGGATCTGCCCCGGCGCCGGCGTGCGTGGGCAGGGTGGTGGGCCTGCCGCTGCTTAGGACCGTAGGAATCGGAGCGCTGCCCTTGCTGCGAAGTTGCACCGAATTACAGGGGAGTTGCCGCCGCAGGCCGTGGCCGGTACGCGCTCTTGACCGCGTCACCCAGGAGCCCGTGACAGTGGTGTCGATCGCTGCAACCGACTAGCGCGGGAGGCAGCCATCATGAACATTCACTTTGTCGGGATCGACCCCGACACGGACGAGGACGGATGCCGGCGAGCAGGTGCGATGGCTGCCGCGGCACCGCGTGTGGGACCTGCTCCTGCCGGGCAGCGACTCCTGGAACTTCGACGGGCAACTGATGCGCGTCCACCACTTCACCGGTGACGGGCACTGGGCCTACAAGGAACTGTGCGACGACGTCGCCCTGGTGGAAGCGCGCGCAGCTGCCGTCACCGCCCCGTCGGACACGGCGATCCGGGCGTGGGAGTACCCGCCTGTTCCGCGTGTACGCCTCCCGCGTGATCCCCGGCTACCTGCAGACGCCCGGCTACGCCACCGCGCTCATGGGCACCATCGCGGGATTCCGCGGCACCCCCGACGACGTGACTGAGGCCGTCGAGGCCAGCATGCGCCGCTCTCGGGTCACCAGCCGGGCAGCCTCCTCGCCGCCAAGGTGATCGTCACGGCCCCCGGCGAACTCGACATCTACCTCCGGGCGTTCGCGCGGCTCACGGAGCTCGCCGTGTACGGGGGCGATGGGATGCCGAGTTCATGAAAACGGTCCGTACGACCGCGCTCGTACGGACCGTTTCGCTTGCCCGGTGCTGGTCAAGCGGCTGCGGTGGAGTTCCGCCTGGCCTGTACGGCGTTCCGGCCGGCACCGGCCCGCCGGGCCGGTGCCGTGCACCGGGTGCCGCACCAGAGCAGGAACGCGGTGGGCAGGAAGACCGCGTCGCACGCGATCATGACCATGGAGAAGAACGGGATACCGAGTACCACTGCGATCCCGGCGTGCTCGACGATCATGACGGCCAGCAGTACGTTCTTGACCTTGCGGTTGGCCAGAGTGAAGGGGAAAGCGACCTGCAGGATGACCGTTCCGTAGCTCATCAGCAGGACCATCACGGTGTTGGCCGCGAGGATTGCCGAGAGCCAGGGCCAGGGCGCGAAGTACTCCAGGTTCAGCGCGTAGTGCAGGGCGCTGCCCTCCTGCCACCGTGAGCCCTGCACCTTGTACCAGCCGGATGTGGCGTAGATCAGGCAGACCTGTACGGCGATCGTCAGCATCGCGGTGTTGTGCAGCAGGGACGCGCCCGCGTCCAATAGCGCTCGGCCTTCGGCTTCGGCGAACCAGCGGTTGGCGACGTACCACAGTGCCTGGACACCCCACAGGATCCAGAGAACGAGCGGCCATCCCGTGTCGAAGCCGAACGCCACCAGCAGGAACAGCCCGGTGGCCGACCAGAGGGCGACTCCTGTGCGGTCGCCGTACGGGGAGTCCTTGCGCTGCAGGGCACGGGCACGCCGCGCATCCAGGGACCAGACTTGGGCGCACCGGGTGAAGACCAGGTAGATCACCATGATGCGGATGGCGTTGTCACCGCCGTCACCCACCAGGGGGTTGCGGTTCTCCAGCGAGAGCGTCCCCACCATGAGCAGCACGGACGTGGTCCTGGTGCGCCAGCCCACCAGGACAGCGAGAGCCGAGGCGATGGTCAGGGCGTAGACGATCTCGAACCAGGCTTGCCCGCCGGACCAGTACAGAACGCTGAACGTTCCGTCCAGACGGGCCAGTTCCAGTGCCATCTCATGCGAAAGCGGGCTGCGATCGCCGTACAGCACCCGGCGGTGCGGCCATTCCCGGAGCAGGAAGGCCGCGATGGCGAGGGCCAGGCCGATACGGAAGACGGCGGCCTGGTAGGGGGCGCGGGTGGTGCAGATGAAGCGTCCGTATCGGGCGAGGGCCGCGCGGACGCGTTCCACCCGGGACGGGCGCGACGCCTCTGGGCGGGTCGGCATGGGCGTCATCGTGCTCAACTCACAGCCCCTTGTAGTCCTGGTCGGTCACTGGCCACCACGGGAGGACGCGGTAGTTGGTGGTGTCGGGTACTTCCTCGGAACTCCACGACGGGGGCCGCACCATCGCGTAACGGCCCGCGAGCTGCACCGCCGTGATCCGCTCGCCCTGCCACTGCCGCCCGAACCGCTGGAGCGCGATGCGCTTCAGGTAATCGGCGGCCACCTGCCCACGGATGCCCTTGGGGCGGTTTGTCGGGCCGTGCAAGGAGTCGGAACTGTCCCACGCGATGCGGAGCATGTTCTGGTCCACGTGGCTCGGTGTCGGGTTGCCCTGGATCTTGGCCACGTCCTGGGCCGTGAGGTTGATCCACTGCGAAATGTGGGGGGAGCCGGGGTTGCCCATGGTCCGCAGACGGATGCCGATGGCGTCGTTGCGCTGCTTCGGGTTGGGAGCGAACAGTTTCCAGTCCTGACCGAACTCCGGCTGGACGTAGGAGTTGATGGCCTCCTGGTTGCCGACCTTGAGGGCGTTGGGCGGGGCCAGAGTCAGGAAGATCATGCCCAGATGCACGAGCATGGCGCCGGCGAGGAGGAGGGCCGTCACGCTGAGCGTCGCCACAGACCACGGCGACCAGTGGTGCGGGGTGCTCGGAACGGACGGCGGGGGGAGGGTGGGTTCGCGTACCCCCGTGTCCGCCGCGCTCCGAGGGGGAGGGAACGCGGCCGGTGCGTACGTTCCGGCCTCCGTGTGCGGGGGGTGGACGGTCGGTCCGCTCGATCCCCTGGATGCTTCCATCACGCTCCTTGACTGAAGCATGGCTCGTACGGTGGGAGAGCACCCACCGGACGAGCCACGAGCCCGAGGCAGCTCTCCCTTGTCGCGGGAGAGCTGCCGTCAGGTGATGAAAACGGCCATTCAGTTCTATGACCGCTTTTCTGCTTGCCGCTCTGTCGTTTCGGTCAGTTCAGCGGGCAGCTGTTCTCCGGGCGGAAGGGAGGCGGGTCGTACTGGACCAGAGGGTGAGCTGCGCTCAGCAGGTCGGCGACGATGTTGGTGTCGTCACCGCCGTACCACTGGGGGTTGTCGACAACCTCGTACAGCGTTGGGTTTGTCGGGGCGCCATCGTCGATACCTTGCTGGGACAGTGTGGGCGTCACACCGGTCTTCAGCGTGAAGTTGTCGTTCGGGCTGTAGCCGGTCGCTGCCCAGGAATCGATGTGCTGCGGCTGCCTCCAGTAGCCGGGCGAGCACCAGAGGCCATCCGGGGGCGGGGTCGTGGTGCTGGTCGTGGCGGTGGTGGCCGTGGTGGCCGTGGTGGCCGTTGTCGCCGTGGTCTGAGTGGTCTGGGTCGTCTGCGTTGTGCCCGTGGCCGACGTCGCACTCGTCCCGTTGGTCCCGCTGGTCAGGCCGATGAGCCCCGTCGTGAGCCCGATGTCCCCGAGGATGTTCGGGGCGAAGACCGCGTTCTGCGTGCAGTAGCCGAAGGTGCCGCCCTTGCAGCTGTGGACGAGGTTGTACTTGTCGCCCTTCCCCTTCTTGCCCTTGTCGTGCTCCTTCTCGTGTTCGTCGTGCGCCGGGGTCAGCGTGCTGCTGTGGGTGTGCGCCGCCCAGGGGCGCTCCCAACCCAGCGCCTGGGAGGCGGTGGTGGTGCCCAGTGAGACGGTGAGCACCGAGGCACCCACGAGCAAGGCTCGAATGGCCCGCATGACGCTCCTTCCCTGTTTTTTGCTCGGGATTACGGATCCCGTGCGTTCAGGCGAAAAGTAGAGCAATGTCGGGGTGGAGAAATCAATCATTGCGGCTGCGGCGCGCCCATAATGAATTTCCAATGCATCGGAGGGGTGATTTCTCATCATATTTACTGGCCGAATTTTTGCTTGCCGCGAAGTAATTCGGAAATCAATTGTGTAAATGTTCGCCGAACGTGCGGCCGGAAAAGGGGGCGTGGCGCGTGTTGTCGCGGCTGCGTCGGAGGTGTGATGTGCGGGGTGCGGCAGTAAGGGCTGCGATCGTTGATCACGGTCGGCGCGGTGGGGGGACCGGGCACGTGCAGTGATCGCGAGAAGCCGGCGGATCATGGGTTGACGTCCGGACGGATCGCCGAACTCGTCGCTGGGATCGGCCTGTTGTGGGACAAGCGGCACCAAGCTGGTCTGGCGTCGCGTACCCGTCACGGGACTGTCGAGTTCCTGGTGGAACTGGCTTGTTGATGTTGGCTGGTCAATGTTGGCGTGTCGGGTCAGGCGGCCTACGAAGGTGAGCTCGAAGGCGTTGAGGGCGGGTTTCCAGCGGCGAGCCCAGCGGGCTCTGCCGTCTCCTTTCGGGGCGAGTGCAGTGATGGCCAGGAAGAGGTATTTGAGGGCGGCGGTTTCGCTGGGGAAGTGTCCGCGGACCGCACGGCCCTGCGCAGGCGGGCGTTGAGGGATTCGATCGTTCTCTCCCAGAGCTTGGTGATCGCGGGGTACTTCTGTTCCCGGATGTCGGCGAAGGGGGCAAATTCCTCCAGGGCGGCGGCCTCGGAGACCGCCGCGTAGATCGGTTTGAGGTCGTGCGCCAGCACTGCCCAGTCCTGGCGGCCGGCATAGCGGATCAGATGGATCAGGCAGGTCTGCACGATCGCTTCGGGCCAGGTCAGGTCGATCGCATCGGGCAGGACCTTGAGGCCGTCGCAGACCACGATGCAGGTGTCGCGCACTCCGCGGGTCTTGATCTCGGTGAGCACTCGCTGCCAGTACTTGGCGCCCTGGGCACCGTCGGAGGCCCATAGCTTCGCGACCTGCCCGTCCCTGATTCTCACGTGCAGGGCATCGATGAACAGGACCGGATGGACCTCATCCAGCGGGTGTTTCTGCCATTCCGCGAGGCGTTCGGCAATCTTGTCGGTGATCGTGGGTTTGGATGCCTCGGCGCCATAGACCTCGGTCACCCACGCGGAGATCTCCCCGTGGGTGAGGCCCTTCGCGGGCAGCGACAGGATCAGATCCCCCCCCGGGCAGGCGGCGGGAATGCTTGGGCATGATCGTCGGTGTGTGATGGAGCCGTCCCGGTCCCGCGGCACCTCCAGTGCGACCGGCCCGGACTCGGTGGTCACCGTCTTCGGGCACCCCCAGGGCGGATTCCAGCACCAGCTTCGTCAGCTGCTGCAACAACCCGCCGGCCGCGGTCACGGCCAGCCCCTCGGGTCGGTCCCGGTCGGTCAGCCGGCGGATCTGCTGGGCATCCAGCTCGTCATGCAGCACGACCTCAGTCGGCTCAAGCCTGGAGCGTCAGCTTCCGTCCAACGGACGGAAGCTGCTGCCCGTGAGTTCGGTTCTGGGCCGGACGGTGGCGGTTGGCGCGCCGTTGAGGTGCGGTTGGGTCTGCGGCGACGTCCTCGACCGGTCGTTCACGCCGCCGGGAGACCGCGACTTTCCGGCCGCCGGATGTGCAGGCTGGTCACCCTTGACGATGGTGCACGGGAGTGAGTTCGGCGTCCGTGTCGTCTCCGGTCTGCCGCACCGTCGGCACGGGCTTGGGCGTGGTGGGTTCGGGCAGGGTGCGGAACAGCAGCCAGCTCAGCACGGGCATCAGGATCAGGGGTGCCAGAGCCGTGCGCAGGGAGGTCGCGTCGGCGATGCTGCCGATGAGGGGGCTGGCCAGGCCGCCGATGCTGACGGTCAGTCCGAGGGTGACGCCGCCGGCCGTGCCGACGCGCGTGGGCAAGTAGTCCTGGCCCAGGGTGACGTGGAGGGAGAAGGGGACGTACAGGCCGATGGAGGTCAGCGCCACGAACGCGTAGAACGCCGGGCCGGGGATGAACACGGTTCCCGCGACGGCGGCGATCGTGAGGAGGTAGGACCAGCGGGCGACGGTGACCCGGTCCCAGCGGTTGGCCAGGCTGCCGCCCGCCACCGAGCCCATCGCACCGCCGATGTAGAGCACGAACAGCGCCACGGTGCCCGCTGCCGTACCGCCTCCCACCCGCTGCTGGGCGTAGAGCGAGACGAACGTGCTCAGGCCGACGAAGACGATGGACCGGAAGACCACGGCCAGCGACAGCTTCACGAAGGACGCCTTGTCGTCGGCGCCGACCGCGGCTGGGCCGCCTGAACTGCCGGGGGCCGTCTTCTTCTGGAGTGCGCGCAGGACGGGCAGGCACAGCACGCTGCCGGCGAGGGCCGGCAGCACGAGCAGTGGCGACAGGCGCAGACCGCCGGAGGCGACGACGGCGGTGACCACGAGCGGCGCGGCGGCGAAGCCGAGATTGCCGCCGACGGAGAACCAGCCCATCGCGCTGTGGCTGCCCTCGCTGAGGAGCCGGGCGACGCGTGCGGACTCGGGGTGGTAGGCGGCGACTCCGACGCCTGACATCGCCACGAAGAGCAGTGTCAGTGCGTAGGAGCCGCTCAGGCCGCTCAGGGCGATACCGAGTCCGCCGAGTACGGTGCTCACCGGCAGGATCCAGGGCATCGCCCAGCGGTCGGTGAGCAGGCCGAACACCGGTTGGGCCACCGAGGACAGCACGGACGCGGCGAGCACGATGCCCGAGACCGCGGCGTAGCCGTAGGCGCGCTCGGCGACGAAGAACGGGACGAGAGAGGCGACCGTGCCCTGGTAGATGTCCACACAGGCATGGCCGACCGACAGCAGAGTGATTGATTTGGTCCTTGACACCTCACCATGCTCATCGCCGGGCAGCGTGTCGCGCTTCCGATAAACTGCCAACCAATGTCAGAAATCCGCCACGAGCCCGTAGCGCCGACCCGCACCCAGTGGCTGGCGCCCGGAGCAGCCATCGACGCCCACCGCCACGACGACCACCAGATCGTCTACGCGGGCCGGGGAGTGCTGGCCGTGACCACCAGCAGCGGCTCGTGGGTCGCGCCGGGCAATCGCGCCATCTGGGTGCCGGCCGGCACCGTGCACGCCCACCAGGCCCACGGTGAACTCGAACTGCACCTGGTCGGTCTGCCCGCGAGTGACAACCCGCTCGGTCTGGACGAGCCGACCGTGCTGACCGTCGGTGCGCTGCTGCGGGAACTGGTCCTCGCCTACACCCGCACCCCGCACGACGACAGCGCCGAACGCGGGCGGCTGCGGGCCGTGCTGCTCGACCAGTTGAGGGCATCACCCCAGCAGCCGCTGCACCTGCCCACGCCAACCGTCCCTCTGCTGAAGGCTGTCTGCGAGATCCTGCACACGAACCCGGCCGACGACCGCACCCTGGTGGCACTCGGCAGGGAAGTCGGCGCCAGCGACCGCACCCTCTCCCGCCTCTTCAAAGCCGACCTCGGCATGACGTTCCCGCAGTGGCGCACCCAACTGCGCCTCTACCACGCCCTGGTCCTGCTGGCCGAGAACACCCCGGTCACCGCCGTGGCCCACCTGTGCGGCTGGTCGTCCGCCAGCGCGTTCATCGACGTCTTCCGCCGGACCTTCGGGCACACCCCGGGCACACATCAGCCGCGCGAGAAGACAGGCTGACCGGCCCGTCGTCCCCGCCACCTGCTTCACGCGTGGGCGTCCTCGACAGCGACTCGTCGCACTGTGCGCAGCGACGACCGGAGACTGTCCGGATCGGTCGAGCCCAGAGCGAGGCGGATCGCCTGCGGTGTGTGCGTCGTGGTGGAGAACGGTTCGGCCGTGGCCACCGAGATGTTCTGACGCGCGAGGGTGGCCGTCAGGCGGTCGGCGCGTGCGTCGTCGGGCAGCGGCAGCCAGGTGAAGTAGGACGAGGGGTGGCTGGTGAGGGGCAGGCCCGCCAGCTCCTGTCCGGCGATCGCCTGGCGGGCCTTGGCGTCGTCTCGTTTCCGCGCTTCCAGGTGGTCCACCGTGCCGTCGTCGAGCCAGCGGCAGGCGATGGCGGTGGTGAGGGCGGGGGTGTTCCAGGTGGTCGCCCGGATCGCGCGTTCGAGCGACGGCGCCGCGGAGGGCGGGGCGACGACGAAGCCGACCCGGAGGCCGGTGGCGACGCTCTTGGACAGTCCCGAGACGTAGACGGTGATGTCCGGCGCGGTCGCGGCCAGCGGCGGTGGAGGGTCCTCGACGAGGTAGGCGTAGGAGGCGTCCTCGATGATGAGCGGACCGTGCTGCCGGGCGATCTTGATCAGGCGGGTCCGGTCGGTTGCCGGCATCACCCAGCCCAGCGGGTTGTGCAGGGTGGGCATGGTGTAGATCGCCCGGACGGGGCGGGTGGCGCACAGCTTCTCGAGGGCGTCGAGATCCGGCCCGTCGGCGGTTGCGGGGATGGGCGCCAGGTCGAGATGGAAGGCGTGTGCGAGCACCTTGAAGCCCGGGTAGGTGAGTGCGTCGACCGCGACGACGTCACCGGCGTTGAGCGTGGCCATGACGGTGATGGCGAGGCCGTGCTGCGCTCCGTTGGTGATGAGGATCCGGTCCGCGTCCGTGGTGATTCCCCGGCGCCTCAGGTGCCGTGCGATCGAGGCTCTGTCCTGGGGGCGCCCTCGGTGCGGCTGGTAGCGCAGCAGTGTGTCGAGGTCACCGGCGCCGGCCACCTCTCGCAGGGCCTGCCGGAGGAGGTCGGCCTGTCCGGGCAGTGACGGATGGTTGAAGTTGAGGTCGACCGCGTCCGTGGCGACGACCTGCTGGTCGATGCCGTGACCGGCGGGAACCGCGATGTCGCGCACGAACGTGCCACGGCCCTGTTCCCGGCTCACCAGACCCATGATCTCCAGCTCGGCGTACACCCGGGTCGCGGTCACCACGGCGATGCCCTCACGGGCGGCGAGCCCACGGTGGGTCGGCAGCCGTGCGCCCGCGGCGAGCCGCCCGCTCCGGATGTCGGACGCGAGCGCGTCGACCAGCGTTTTGTACCGCGAGGGTGCCATGCGCCGGATTGTATCCATGACAATTCTTTGACTGTCCTGGTCGGTGGTTCCTACCGTCAAGAACCACCGACCACCGACCCGGAAGGACAGCCGCCGTGCCGCACATCGCCATCCTCACCTTCGAGGGCTACAACGAGCTCGACTCCCTGATCGCGCTCGGTGTCCTCAATCGCATCAAGACCGACGACTGGCGCGTCACCATCGCCACCCCCAGTCCCAAGGTGACGTCGATGAACGGGGTGGTCATCGAGCAGATGTCCACCCTTGAGGAGGCGTGCGCCGCCGACGCCGTCATCGTCGGGAGCGGCATCGCCACCCGCGAGGTCGTAGAAGACCCGGCGATCATGAACGTCCTGCGCCGCCTGGACCCCACGCGCCAGCTCATCGCGGCTCAGTGCTCGGGCGCGCTCGTGCTGGCCAGGCTCGGTCTGCTCAACGACATCCCCGCCTGCACCGACCTGATCACCAAGCCCTGGGTCGTCGCCGCCGGCGTCGAGGTGCTCAACCAGCCCTTCTACGCCAAGGACAACATCGCCACCGCCGGCGGCTGCCTGGCCTCGCACTACCTCGCCGCCTGGATCATCGCCCGCCTTGAGGGCCACGACGCCGCCGAAAGCGCGCTGCACTATGTCGCCCCGGTCGGCGAGAAGGAGGAGTACATCGAGCGCGCCTGGCGCAACATCACGCCCTACCTGGAACCCTCCTGCGTCGCGCAGCCCGTCGGCGTCACCCGATAAGCGACCGTGCTGAAGACGTTCAACGAGTGAAGATTCCCGCGACGAGGTTGATGGCGGTGGCCAGAATGCTGGTGCCGAAGACGTACGACAGCAGGGTGTGGCGCAGGACCACCGAGCGGATCGTCGTGCTGGAGACGTCGGTGTCGGAGACCTGGTAGGTCATGCCCAGGTTGTAGCTGAAGTAGAAGAAGTCCCGGTACGCCGGCGGACGCTCGGAGTTGAAGTCGATTCCGCCCGCGGATGCCAGGTAGTAGAGGTACGCGTACCGGGTGGCGTACATCAGGTGCAGTGCGGCCCAGGCCATGAACACACCGATGAGAGCCGTCGCCGCATGGGTGTTGTCGGAGTTGCCGAGCATGAACACCACGATGCCGACAAGGCCGCACAGGGCGGCCACGACCACGGCGATCTCTTCGGTGACGGGCCGCAGGTCCTCGCGTCGAGCGTTTCGGCGGGTCGTTTCGGCGTCCATCGGCCACAGCACGATCCAGCCGACCACCACGAAGCATGTCTCGGTGGCGGCGACACCGGCGAGAATGCCCAGCGGTACATCGGTCGACGAACCGACGGCCACACCGACGGCTGCTCCGACGACGACCGCGTTGGCGAGCCGTGGGACTGCGGACAGGGACATCAGGGATCTCACGCGCACAAGCCATGACCGTAGCCGCTCGTCGCTGGTCGGGTGGGGGCAGAGGCCGGCGAGGGTCCCCGGCGACCGCTCGGGCCACGGCGGCGACGGCGGATCGGGGTTCCTGCCGGCGGGGTGGAGGCGTACCTTCTCCCCGAGTTGATCGAGGAAGGGCTCGCGTGCGTGAGATCGCCGACGGGGTGACGGTGCCCGTGAGCGCGGACCTGGAAGACGGGTACGGCGAGGCGCCCGACACGGTGGTCACCACCGTCTCGCTGACGCTCGCGGCGGGCGCCGCCGGCGGCAACATCGAGGACTTCACCGGCGACCGCACCCGGCCGCTGTACGACGAGGCGCTCGCGGTGGACCGCATCCGGGCCGCCCGGGCCGCCGTGGACGCCGGCGGCGAGCCGTTCGTCCTGGTCGGCCGGACCGACGTGCTCCTGGTCGGCGGTGGGCTCGACGAGTGCGCACGGGAGTTGGCGGAGCGTGGCACCTTCTCCTACGCCGACGACCAGCTCTCCCAGACGGAGCTCAACCACCTCTTCCGGCGCGCCTGAGGCCCCCGGGTCCCCCGGGGCAGACACCGTTCACCGCTTTCAGGGCACCGGGAAGGTACCGGCGGGTAAGGTGCGGCGACCGGGCAGGACCGCACCCGGTGCAGCATGCCGAAAGCCTGATGGGCCGGACGACTGGAGTCTGTATGTCCCTGTGGACCCACCCCGCGCTGTGGTGGCGCGCGGCCGTCGTACTCGCGGCCGGGACCGGGCTCGCGCTGGAGACCAGCTCGCTCGTCTACTTCACCGTCGACAGCAATGTGATCGTGTTCGGCTACTTCATCGGTGCCGTGTACTGGATGGTGCGGCGCGGCACGACCGAGGCCCCCGCGCCCCGGCTGCGCGGCGCCGCCGTCCTGTACATCACGATCACCGGACTGGTCGCCCACTTCACCCTCAACCACGGGGCGAACCCGCTGCCCGGCCTGGTCTCCGGCCCCGACCGGCTGCAGCACTGGGCGCAGTTCCTCGTGCACTACGTCACGCCGGTCATGGTCCTGCTGGACTGGGTACTGCTGAAACCCCGCAACGCCGTGCGCTGGCGGGACGTCCCCCTGTGGCTGTCCTTCCCGCTCGGCTACGCCACCCTCGTACTGGTACGGGCGGCCCTGTTCCCGGACTTCGCGACCCCGTACCCGTACTTCTTCCTCGATCCGACGACGAAGGGGTACGACTGGGTCGCCGGCCAGATCGCCCTGATGACGGTCGAGTTCGCGCTGATCGCGGCCGCCGTGGTCGGCCTGGACCGCCTCGGCAACGTCGTGGTGGGCAGGCTGCGTCCCGCGCGGGCCTGAGGGCGGACGCGCGGTGTGCTTCAGGACGGGCCGGCTGGTCCGAGCAATGAGGAGTTGTTGATGGACCACCCGGACCACCCGGACCAGCGGTATGCGGCACGCATCGCCACGTACGGAGCCGTTTCCACGCACCTGTCGCTGCTGAGCGATCGCCGGCTCGGCGAGGTCGTGGCCGCGGCCACCCCTCTCGGGTCCGGCATCGGGGGCAGGTCGGCCGAGCTAGAGGTGGGCGGGACCCGGGTCTTCGTCAAGCGGGTCCCTCTGACGGACGTCGAGACGCGGCCGGAGAACGTACGGTCGACGGCGAACCTCTTCGGGCTGCCGATGTTCTACCAGTACGGGGTGGGCTCGGCCGGATTCGGGGCCTGGCGCGAGCTGGCCGCGCACACGATGACCACCAACTGGGTTCTCGGGAACGAGTACGAGGGCTTTCCGCTGATGTACCACTGGCGAGTCCTGCCGGACTCTCCTCCCCAGGGCTTCGCCGACGGTCTCGGCGGCATCGACGGAGCGGTCGCGCACTGGGAGGGCGCCCCGGCCGTGCGTGAGCGGCTGGAGGCCATCGGCAGGTCCTCCTCGAGCCTTGTGATCTTCCTGGAACACGTCCCAGGGACTCTTGCCGAGTGGCTGGGCGACCGACGGAAGTCCACTCCGGCGGGCGAGGACGTCCCGGGGTACGCGTGGGCGGCGGAAGCCCTCACACGCGGGGCCGCCTTCATGAGCTCCCGCGGGCTCGTCCACTTCGATGCCCACTTCAACAACGTCCTGACCGACGGCCGGCTGATCTACTTCGCGGACTTCGGCCTCGCCCTGAGCTCCGGGTTCGAACTCGCGCCGGACGAGGCCGAGTTCCTCACCGACCATCTCGCGTACGACGGCTGCTACGTCGTGAACCACCTGCTTCGCCACCATCTGCCCGACGGCCTGCGCGGCAAGGCGGAGCACGCGGCGTTTCTGCACAACTGGATCGCGGGTGAAAGGCCCGACAAGGTCCCGCCCGCGATCGCCGCGATCATCGACCGGCACGCCCGGGCCGCCGTCGTGGTGGACGGGTTCCACCACGGCCTGATCACGGTGAGCAAGCGGACACCGTATCCGGCCGCCGACATCGAACGGGCCAGACGGGATGGTCGTTCAGCGGGGTAGGGAGACCGACGTCAGTCCCGGCTGTCGTCGCCCAGGATCCCGCCGGCCATCGTGGAAGCCTGGATACGGCTGGTCACGCCGAGTTTTCGCAGGATCGCCGAGACGTGCACGCTCGCGGTCTTGGCGGAGATGAACAGTTCGCGGGCGATCTCACCGTTGGTCAGGCCGCGCGCCAGCAGGCGGAGGACTTCGCTTTCGCGGTCGGTCAGGCCGAATCCGGCGCCGGGCGTTGCACGGGCGGGGTCCGTCGGGACCGGCCGGTCGAGGGAGATGCCCGCGCGCCCGGCGAAGTCGCCGATGTCACGGGCCAGCAGCTCGGCGCCGATCTCGCGGGCGCTGCGGTGGGCCGCGTACAGCAGGGGTGCGGCGGTGGCACGTGGGGCGCGGGACATGAGGAGCGCCTCGGCGTGGCGGAGGCGTGCGTATGCGGCGAGGTAGGGGTCCAGCTCCCGGTCCCGGTCCGCGGAAAACCGTTCCCACAGGCCGGGATCCGGCCCGGCCGGGTCCAGCCGGGAGCACTCGGCGCGGGCCAGCAGCGCGTAGCCGAGGTGGTCGGGCGAGGGCCGGCCACCGCGTGCCCGGACCTGCGCGACCAGTGAATCCGCGAGATCGGCGAACCGGCGGGCCTCCGCCTCCGCCGACGCCGCGGTCGGGTCGGGGCGACGGCGGCCGCGGTCCTCCTCCACCATCTCGGCGACAGCGCGTACGGCGATGGCGCACAACTGCGGACCGAGCGACTCGTATCCGCTCGTATGACGCGAACCGAGTCCCCGTTCGGCCAGTGCCAGCGCGTCCGCCCAGTCACCGCGGGCGACGGCGAGTTCGGCCCGCCACCGCAGCGTGCCGGCGCTGAACAGCACGTCCTCGGCCGTGAAGATGGGGTCGAGTCCGCCGAGCAGCTCCCCGGCCGTGACCAGCCGCCCGCGCCTGATCTCCAGCCCGGCCAGCTGGAGTTCGATCTGCTGGCAGTAGAAGCGCTCCACGACCTCACTCAGCGCCAGCTCCGCGAGGTCCGAGGCCTCGCTCAGCCGCCCGAGCCGGACCAGCGTACGTACCGCGCTGGACTCGAGGGCAGGCGCAATCGTTCCGGTCAGCCCGAGTTCCCTGGTCAGGCGGGCGCCCTCGTGGGCCCACTCCAGCGCTGTTCGCAACTGGCCGGCGGACACCAGCGACTCGCACAGCGACAGGTAGGCCTGCCCGGCCGCCGGTGGGTCATTGACCTCCAGCGCGAGCGCGAGCGATTCGCCCAGCACGGCCAGGCCCTCATCCAGTTGCCCGAGCTTGATCCGGCACGATCCCAGGATGGACAGCGCGATCGACAGGACCGGGCCCGCACTGGTCTCCCGGGCGTCGGCGATGGCCTGCTCGGCGTAACCGATCGCCTCCTCGTCGTAGGAGCGCAGCATCAGGCCCTGCGCCATCGCCTCCAGTACCCGGGCGCGTTCGGGCGAGGCGGGCGCACCCGCCACCAGACGGGCCGCTTCCTCGTACGCGGTACGGGAGGTCTTCTGGTCGGCTGAGGTCAGCGCGTAGCAGCCCTGGCGTTCGAGGAGTACGGCCGCACGCGCCGGCTCGGCGGTCCTGTCGACGTCCAGCAGGGCCTCGGAGACCAGGGCCACGGCTCGCGAGTTGTTCCCGGCGGCGGCGGCCGACTCGGCGGTGTCGAGCAGGAGTTGATGACGCGTCATATCGGCCGGCACCCGCGCGCCCGGGGTCCCCGGCCACACCCGCAGCATCCGTTCGTACTGGACGTGGGCCGCCGCGGGGGAACTGGTCCCTTCCGCGAGGTCGGCCGCCAGGCGGGCGGCCGCCAGTGCCTGCGCGGGTTCGCCCGCGGCCTCCCAGTGCCTGGCCAGCTCCGCCGCGTTCGCCGGCGTATCGTCCGCCGACGGGCACCCGCGGTCCTGGAGCGCCCGGGCGGCGCGGCCGTGCAGCCGGGCACGCTCGCCGGGCAGCACCGCGCGGAGCACCGCCTCCTGCGCCAGCTGGTGGCGGAAACGGTAGCCGTCGGACGTCGGGACCAGCAGGAAGTGGTCCACCGCCTCGCGCAGCGCCTCTTCCAGTACGTCGTCCGGGAGGCGGGCGACGGCGGCGAGCAGCAGGTGGTCGCTGGAGCGGCCGATCACGGAGGCCGCACGCAGCACCTGTCCCGCGGCGGGTCCCAGCCGGGCGAAGCGGGCGTGCAGCGCATCGCTCACGGTCGCCGGAAGGCGGCCGGTCCCGCCGTCGGCGGCGAGCAGTTCCTCGGTGAAGAAGGGGTTCCCCTCCGCTCTGCCGAAGAGGTCGTCCACGAGGGACGCGGAGGCGCGCTCCCTGAGAAGTTCGCACACCTGCCGCTCCACCTCGGCACGGGTCAGCGGCAGCAGCCGCAGCCTGTCCACCTGCCGGTCGCGGGTCAGTTCGGCGAGCAGTGCGCCGACCGGATGGCCGGGTACCAGCTCGTCGCCCCGCACGGTGACGACCAGCAGGACGGCGTCCTTGCGCAGTACGCGGGAGAGGAACGCGAGCAGGTCACGGGTGGACCCGTCGGCCCAGTGCAGGTCCTCGACGACCGCCACGGTGGTCTCGCCCTGTCCGGCGAGCAGATCCGCGACCCTGCGGAAGAAGCGTCCGCGGTCCCGGATCCGGGCGGACGCCGGTGAGGCGTCGAGGCCGCGCAGGATGTCCAGGATCGGCGCGTACGGCACGTCGTCCACCAGCGGTGGGCAGTACCCCACCGGGACCCGTACCCCGCGCTCGGCGGCGGCCCGCGCGAAGCTGTCCACCAGCCGGGTCTTGCCGATGCCTGCGTCGCCCTCGACGACCACCAGCCGTCCCTCGCCGCCGGCGGCGCGGTGCAGCGCGGCGTCCAGAACGGCCAGTTCCACGGACCGTCCCACCATCACCGGTGAGGAGTACAAGGGGTTCGGCATCGGGGCCGAAGCTAGGACCCGGGGCCCCGCCCGTCAATGGACATATGAGGTAGGGAGGCGGGCGGAGGTAAGGATTCTCCCGATGTGTTGCCACAGGGAGGACGTGAGGCTGTGGGGGTCCGACGGCGGCGTCCACGGGGGGTGCCGCGGCGGACACACCCACAGGGGGAATCGGAAATGCGCAACACATACAAGATGGTGCTGGCCACCGCGATCGCGGCGGGGGCCGTCGCCGCCTCCCAGGTGATGCCGGCCGCGGCCTTGCCCGCCGCGCCCGCCGCACCCGGCGGCGCCTCGGTCTCCAACGGGACACTCACGTACGACGCGCGCGTCAACCAGGTCAACCAGGTCAGCGTCAGCCGTACCGGGGTGGCTACCTATGTGCTCGACGACCGCGTCCGGATCACTCCGGGGGCCGGTTGTCAGCGCGTCGGCGCGGATGTGACGAGGGTGCGGTGCGTGGGGGTCCAGCGGATCGTGGTCAACACCCTCAACCTGAACGACTCCGTCGGTGTCAGCACGAACGTCTTCATCCCGACAACCCTCAACGGGGGTACCGGAATCGACACCCTGATCGGCGGCTCGGGCCGCGACCTGCTTCGCGGCGGCGCGGGGAACGACCGGCTCTCGGGGCGCGACGGCATCGACGTGCTCAACGGCGGCTCCGGTAACGACGTGCTGTCCGGCGGCGCGGGCAGGGACACGCTGAGCGACGGCGCCGGCAACGACACCTTGAACGGCGACGCGGGCAACGACCAGCTCAATGGCGGCGTCGGCAACGACAGGCTCAACGGGGGTGCGGGCGACGACATACTGAGCGGCGTCGCCGGTAACGACACGCTCAACGGGGGTGCGGGCAACGACACGCTGCGGGGTGGCCTCGGCAACGACGTGCTGGGCGGCGGCCTCGGCAATGACCGGTTGTTCGGGGACGCAGGGCGGGACTCGCTGATCGGCGGTCCGGGCTTCGACCGGCTGAACGGCGGCACGGGCGTCGACTCCTGCAGTGGCGAGGTCCGTGTCAGCTGCAATCCCTAGTCAGTACGGGGTGGAAGGACGCCAGGACTGTGACGAGCGCCATACGTTGATCTTCGAACTTCGATGGCCGCTCTGCATCTAGTCGGCGTCCGTCACTGGGCGGCTGCGGAAAGCACCTCTCCGCAGCCGTCCGTTTCATTTCACCGAGGAACATTCAATGGGTTATCTGCGCGGATTCGTCCCCTGGATCGTCGCCGGCGTCGTCTCGTCCTTCGACTGGCGCTGGGGCGCCATAGGCGGCCTCGCCTCGGGCCTGCTGCTCGTGATCCAGGACCGCCGGAGCGGCGTCGACCCGGATGTTCTGATCCTGGAGATCAGCACCATGGCGTACTTCGTCGTGGTCGGCGCCGTGTCCGTCACCGACCCGGACTCGGTCCTTGCGGACCACACCGACGTCATCTCCTTCGCCTGGCTGGCCGCCACCGCCTGGGGAAGCCTGGTGATCCGCCGCCCCTTCACGCTGGGCATCGCCGAGCGCCGGACACCCCGCGAGTACTGGGACATGCCGGAGTTCAGCCAGGTCCAGGTCAACAACCGCATCACCGGTGCCTGGGGCGCAGGCTTCACCTTCATCGGCGTCAGCCTGGCCGTCTGCGACGCGGTGGACGCCCCGGCCTGGGCGGGCATCGCCGCCCATGTCGCCGGTCTCCTCGGCCCCGCCGTCTTCACGAAGGTCCATCCCGCCCGGGCCGAGGAGCGACTGCCGGACCGGGCGCCGGTCATGACCGTGACCGGGTAGACCGTCCTCGTCGTACGACCGCTCCCGTCGTACGACCTCCGCCGCGTACGAGCCCGAGGGAAGGCGATCCTCGCGATGGCGGACGCCGAGGGCCCGTCCCGGCGTATGTTCCAGACTGCACACGGTTCGTGACTCGTCCGCACGGAGGCGTTCAGTTCATGGTGTCCCTCAACCCGCCCACGGATGAGGAACTCACACGCAGGGCCCAGGCGGGCGAGACCGCGGCCCTGGGTCTCCTGCTGGCCCGCCATCAGGCGCCGATGCGCGCGGTGGCGCTGAGCCTGCTCGGCTACGGCCCCGACGCGGAGGACGCGGTGCAGGACGCCGCGCTGACCGCGCTGCGGCGCATCGGGGACGTACGGGATCCGACGGCGGTGGGAGCGTGGCTGCGGGCGATCGTCCGCAACGCCTCCCGCACGCGCCTGCGCGAAACCCGGGAGACGCCGGGCCTCGACGGCCTCGATCACCTGCGGCTTCGCGACGAGGCGCCCCCGCAACCGGAGCGGCTCATCGAGGAACACGCGATGCGCGACTGGATCTGGGACGCGGTGGACGAACTGCCGCCGCAGCTCCAACTGGTGCTGATGCTGCGGCACTTCAGCGGTGTCACCTCCTACCGGGAGATCGCCGCCGTCTGCGAGGTACCGGTAGGCACGGTGCGGAGCCGGCTCAACCAGGCCAGGGGGAAAATGGCCCAGGTGCTGCTGTCGACCGCCACGCGGACACACGACGACGCCGCCGCGCTCGCCAAGGAGAGCAGACACGAGGCCGTGGAGACCCTTCAGGCGTCCGAACGCGGCGCCCTGCCCCGGGAGATCTCCGAGTTGTGGCCGGCGGAAACCGAACTGGTCGGCCCACTCAGCCGGCCGGGGGAACGCACCCATCCCGTCCCGGTCATGCGGCACATGCTGGAATCCGGGGTACACCAGTACGTGCGACATGTGGTGGCCAGCCGCGACATCACCATCTGGGAAATGGACGTCACCAACCCCATCGGCGCCACCAATCCCTGCCCGCCGACCATCGCCTGGCTCATGTTCCGTGAGAAGGGCCGAGTCCAACGACTCCGGCTGATCTTTCCCGAGCCGTCGCGGTGAGCCCTGAACGGTTCCACGGGCGGAAGTTCCCGACCGTTGCGCCGGGCGAGCCGTGGCGCCCGTCGACAACCCATGGTGGCGCGCTTGCGAAGGCCTAGCCAGGTGGTATTCCAACTAGCATGAATCCTCGCCTCCCTGCGCCTCGCGCGAGCTGACAGCGTCATGAGCGGCCGGGCTTTCACTTCTGCCCCGGCGGGTCACCACCCAATCGCTCATGACCAATCGCTCGTGACCAGGAGACGACCTTGTCCACTTCCTCCGCTTCTTCCGTATCCGTATCCGCCGCCTCGCTCTCCGACGCCCGCGTCGTGGTGATCGGCGGCTCGTCCGGCATCGGCAAGGCGGTGGCCCGCCAGGCAGCCGCCGCCGGCGCGCAGGTCGTCGTCGGCTCCCGCTCCCAGGACAAGCTGGAGCAGACCGCCAAGGAGATCGACGGCATCACCACCGGTGTCGTGGACGTCACCGACGAGGAGAGCGTGCGCGCCTTCTTCGCGGACATCGACTCCCTCGACCACCTCGTCGTCTGCCCCGGCGACATGGCTGTCGGCTCCGTCTACGACGTGTCGCTCGACGCCGTACGCGCAGCCCTCGACACCAAGATCGTCGGGCAGCTCCTGAGCGTCCGGCACGCCGGGAAGAAGATCTCCGGCCAGGGCTCGATCGTCCTGATCGCCGGTGGGGCCGGCTTCAAGCCGTACGCCGACATGAGCGCGACCGCCGCGGCCAACGCGGGCATCGGAGGCATGGGCCGCTCCCTCGCCGTCGAGCTCGCCCCGGTGCGCGTCAACGTCGTCGTCGGCGGCCTGATCGACACCCCGCTGTGGTCCTTCCTGCCCGACGACGCCCGTGCCGGTTTCTTCGAGCAGACCGCGCAGAGCACTCCGGTGGGCCGCATCGGGCAGCCCGACGACGTCGCGGCCACGGTGCTGCACGTCCTGCAGAACACCTTCGTGACCGGTGCGGTGCTGCACGTCGATGGCGGCGGCACGCTGTGAGGGCGCCTATCTGCGCCGGCCCTGTTCGGCCGCGGAGACCGAGCTGTACTGGACCGATCCCGCTATCCGGACGTGGATCTGGCCGACCCGCGCTGGAACACCTCAGGACTGAGCCTCGGCCGAATGCAGCCGCACCCTGATCCGTTCCTCGACCAGATCGCGGAAACGTGCGAGCAGGCGGCTGTCCAGGACGGGCTGGTAGACGACCATGGTCGCGTCCGCGCCCGAGAGACGCAGCTTCACATAGCCGAGTTCGATCCGCCCGAGTGTCGGATGGTCGAAGCAGCGTACGGAGGGGACGGGCGGGGCGAGATCGAGCCGCTCCCACAGTTCCCGGAATTCCGGATGCTCGCCCTGCAGGTCGTCGATCAACTTCGCGTAATCGGGCTGGGCCAGTTGACCGGCGGCCTGGGCGCGGAACAGCGCGGCGGTCTCCAGCGCGTCCTGCTCCCAGTTCGGATGCATTTCCCGGGCCCGCTCGTCGAACATCATCACGAGGGTGTTGCGGCGGCTCTGTTCCAGGGATTCGAAATAGGGGAAAAGCGTACAGAATCCATGGTTCCACGCCAGCACGTCGAAACGGTTGTTGACGATGAAGGCGGGCAATGGATCCTGGAATTCGAGGAACGTCAGATATTGCGCGGGAATGCTTTCCCTGGACCGGGGATCCTGTGTGGCGGGTGGTAACTCACCGGCCAGCCGGAACAAGTGCCCGGTCTCTGTCGTGTCGAGCCGCAGGGCGCGTGCGAGTCCGCTCAGAACCTGGCTCGACACCCGGATTCTGCGGGCTTGTT
This sequence comes from Streptomyces sp. NBC_00038, assembly GCF_026343635.1. Taxonomy (NCBI): domain Bacteria; kingdom Bacillati; phylum Actinomycetota; class Actinomycetes; order Kitasatosporales; family Streptomycetaceae; genus Streptomyces; species Streptomyces sp. NBC_00038. The sequence goes on along the minus strand of NZ_JAPELQ010000001.1, from coordinate 3,484,762 downwards.
CGAGCCAGGTGTACCACGTCACACTCACCCCGGCGAGCTGGGCGAGCTCCTCCCGGCGCAGGCCCGGGGTGCGGCGGCGGCCATATGAATTCCTGATACCGACGGCCTCTGGTGTGAGCCGTTCGCGCCGGTTCCGAAGGAAGGAGGCGAGTTCTTTTCGTTGCCGATCGGTGACTGGCATTCTGCACTCCCCCTGGCATCATGATGCCCGCCGGGGTACGGCGGATTGCTCCAAACATACATGCCGCACCCACCCTTGTGCGGGGGGAAGCGGCGACGGTGGACTCCGTCGATATTCCATCTTTGGCGGAACTTTTTCGAGTTTTTAACCGACGCGTCCGTGGTACTCAGGTTGAACTCGCGGAGTCCGGTGGCCAGTGACGGATCTTGATCGCTGCGGTACGACGTCGTCATGCGGTACGCGCATGGGGGTTCGCTCGCGGTGAGAAGACCGAGGCCGATGCGAGGGAGCTTCGGGTGACGTCGCGGTCGGTGCGACGTTGGCGGCGGGAGTGGGAGTTGAAGCGGGGCCCGCTCGCGCACGGCTGGGACGGCGAGTTCCAGGGGTGGTCGCTGAAGCGGGTCAAGCTGCTGATCGGGCGGATGTTCCACGTCGGGTACACGATCCAGGGCGTGTGGAAGCTGTTGCGGCGGCAAGGCTGGTCCGCGCAGGTGCCCCTGGCGCGGGCCATCGAACTCGACGACGAGGCGATCGAGATGTGGAAGGCCGAGGTGTGGCCGCAGGTAAAAGGACCGCGGCGGACCTGGGCGCCCACATCTGCTTCGAGGACGAGGCAGGCCACGGGCTGAGGCCGCCGAAGGGACACACCTGGGCACCGCGCGGAGCCCGGCCGGTGGTGCGGGTGCGCGGCCGCAACCGGGGACGGGTCAACATCGCCGGCGTGGTCTGCTACCGCGCCGGACACCGCTCCCGGTTCTTCTTCAAGCTGCACATCTGGCACGGGCGCGGGGCGAGCCGAAGGCGTTCTCCTGGCGCCAGTACCGCGACCTGATCGTCATGACCCACCTGCAGCTCGGCACCCCGGTGGTGTGGTGCTGGGACAACCTGAACGTGCATCTGGTCCAGGAGCTGGCCGACTTCGCCGCCGCCGACCTCACGCACCTCACCCGCGTGATCAAGCGGAAGCCGAAGAAGATCCAGTACCGGCCCCACTTGGTCGACGGCTGTCTGCCACCCACCGGTCTGACCATGGACCACGACGCGATCAGACCGCCGGACTCCGCGAGTTCAACCTGACTACTCAGGTTGAACGTACGTCCAGCAGTCCGAGGCATCGGGCGGGAACGGAGGCACGATGTAACTCGGACGCCAAGCTCAGGGCAGCCAGCCGGTGCAAGTCCGGTCCGGGGAGACGCCAGGGTCCCCGTAGCCGACTCCCGGTGCCGTTCGAGAGGGCGGCATCGAAGTGGAGTGACAAGCGCCTTTCGGGGGCGTGCGACCGGCCGGTCTTCAGCAGGGGCCGCCCGGGCCGTTTGCGGTGCGGCTCAGGTCAGCTTCGAATCACTGCGCTGGTGACCCGCCTGGGCGGGTGGCCGTACGGGCGAACTCGGCGGGGGTGCGGCCGTACCGGCTCTTGAAGGCGCGGATGAAATGGCTGCTGTCGGCGAACTGCCAGTGGGCGGCCAGCTCCGCGACGCTCGGCCTACCCACCGGGGTGAGAAGTTCGAGCCGGGCCTGTTCGAGCCTGCGGCGGCGGATGTACCCTGCGACGCTCTCCTCGACCGCCGCGAACGCCCGGTGCAGCGTGCGTACGGAGACGCTGAGTTCGCGAGCCAGCATCGAGGGGGAGAGGTCCGGATCGGCGAGCCGGCTGTCCGCGAGGTCTTTCGCCGCCTGAGCAAGTGCGGGGCCGAGGTGGGGTTCGGTGCCGTCCGCCTGCTGCCTCAGCACCCCCTCGACCAGCGCGAGAAGGGCGTTGCGGGCGGCCAGTGCGCCGGCCCCGGTGAGGTCCCGGGCGGTCTGGTCGACCAGGTTCAGGTGGCCCAGGAGCAGCCGCACCTCGGCCGAGGAAGTCGGTCCGGCGATCAGCCGGTCCCGGATCAGGTGGGACAAGGGCGACGCGGGCAGGAGCAGTACCGTCGCCGCGGTGCGCCGCGCCTCCTCGAACGTCGGCGGGCCGTTGCGCTGGAGCATGAAGTGCCCTGCGGGGACGGTGTGGTCGCCCTCGCGCGGCCGGGCGAATCGCCACGCGTTGTGCCGTACCACGTGCATCACCACCTGCTCGTCGCCTTGGTGGAGTGAGCTGGTGTGGGTACCGATGAGTGACTCGCTGCGGACATCGGCGATCACCGCGTCATGCGCCGTGACGGCACGGGCACTGATCCTGAAGTCACCGGACCCTGGCGTGAAGTCGGGCGCCGGATGTTCCTTGCCGAGCTGTTCTTCCCACCCGCGCCAGAAGCGGCCGAAGCGCGCTGGCACGGTGCCGGGTGCGGTGGCATCCGCGGCGAACGTCCCGCTGGAGCCGGGCTCGTCCGGCACCGTCATACTCGCCTCGCCTTCTCCGCGACACTGATGTCCCATCGGTATGGCACTGGCGTTCAAGCGTAGACGGCGCCGCACTTCCTAGTGTGATCACTACGACAACATCGGGAAGGAAAACCATGTGTTCCACGAATGCGGTCGACGAACTCTCCCGTCGTCTCGGGGAGCGGTTGAGGGCTGACCGCGTGCACCGCCCGGGTGACCCGGCGTATGCCGGCACGGCGACGCTCTGGAACGGTGCGGTGACCACACGGCCGGCTCTTGTCGTGCGGCCGCGTACGGGTGCGGAGGTCGCCGCAGCCGTTACCGCGGCGCAGGAATTCGGCGTCGGTCTGTCGGTGCGCGGAGGTGGTCACGACTGGGCCGGCCGGGCACTGCGCCAGGGCGGACTGGTGATCGACCTCGGCGAGATGCGTGATGTGCGGGTCGAGCGGAACACCGCCGTGATGGGAGGCGGAAGCCTGGCCGGTGACGTCGTCGCGGCTGCCGCATCGCACGGCGCGAACGTCGCCACCGGGACCGCCGGGGTCGTCGGCATGGCCGGGCTCAGCCTCGGAGGAGGCTATGGCCTGTTGCTGGGCACGGCCGGCCTGGCCGCCGACAACCTGCTCGGCGCCGAGGTCGTGCTCGCCGACGGGCGGCTCGTCTCGACCGAGGACGACCCCGAACTGCTGTGGGCGCTGCGCGGCGGCGGCGGGAACTTCGGTGTGGTGACGACGATGCACGTCCGCCTCCACCCCGATCGCGGCCTCGTCGGCGGCATGGTCCTGTTCCCCTGGGAAGAAGCGGCGACGGTGCTGGCCCGGTACGCGGAGCTGACCGCGAGTGCTCCCGACGGGCTGACCGTCCTGCTGGAGATGACCTTCGTCCCCGATGTCGGGCCGTGCCTGCTCGCCGTGCCCGTCTGGTCCGGTGAGCAAGGGCACGCCGATGCCGCCATCGCCGACGTCCTGCGGCTCGGCACCCCGATCACCAGCACCGTCGGCCCGATCACGCAGAAAGACCTGCTGGAGCAGTTCGACCAGCACGTACCCCACGGGATGCACTGGGACCTGCGCACCCGCACCATCACCGCACCCACGCCCGGCATCATCGACCTCCTCATCAGCTCCGCGGAGGCACGCCCTGGGCCGGGAGCGGGAATCGGACTACGGCAGTTCCACGGCGCCGCCACCCGCGTCGGCGCCGACGACACCGCCTTCGGCCTGCGCACCAGCCATGTCGTCGTCGAGATTTCAGCCGGTCGCGGACCGGACGACGACGCCAGTGCGTACCGGAAATGGGCCGAAGACGTCAGGACGTCACTGGAACCACACGCCCTGCCGGGCGGCTACCCCAACTTCCTCCTGCCGGATCAGGACGACCAGGTCGCACACGCCTACGGCTCCCACCCGGCACGCCTGATCGCGGCCAAGCAGTCCTACGATCCCCAGCACGTCTTCACCGCCACCCCGCTCCCGGACCGTGGACGGTGAGAAGCAGGAAGACGTGTTCCGGCCGGATTCAACTCCGGTGCGCAGGAGGGCATCTGGAAGATCTGTAACCAGTCCCTGTGTTCCTCGGCGAAGTCGGCGAGTTCCGGCACCAGGTGCACGTTCAGGAAGCGACAGCCTCGGTCTTCTCGCCACCTGCTTGGGGGTTGTGCCCCGTCATGAGCGGGTGCAGCGGCCCGTGGGTGCGGTGGCCGGTGGGTGGCACTGGAGGTCGTAGTCGGCCGAACTCGTGCTCAGGTAGCGGCCGATGCAGGTGTTCGCCGTGGTCAGGCCGTGCTCCTCGCAGTACGACAGGGCGGCGCGGCCGTCGGTGAAGGGGCCCGGCGCGTAGATCACCCAGTAGCCCGGGCGCAGCGAGGCGTAGTCGTCGCTGCGGACGAAGACCGCATCGGGTACGGACTTCCTGACCTCGGCAAGACGCGTGTCCCGTGCGGAGGTTCCGGAGCTGACGGGTTCGGAGAAGAGCTGGGCGATCCAGCGGCCGGATGCGGGTTGGCTCGGCGTAGCCGACTCGGTGGGGCCGGTCGGCGAGGCGGCCGTGTCGCTCGGCGTCGGCTCCGGTGCGGAACTCGTGGGCGGCGTGGGTGTCCCGCTCGCCGGTGCGCCCGTGCTTCCGCCCGAACCCGCCTCCTTGTCACCCGTATCGTCGCGCAGGCTCAGGAACAGCGCGCTCGCCGCGGCGACCGCAAGCACCGCGGCCACGGCGACGGCGATCCTCGTACGGCTCGGCGGCCGGCCCCCGGTGTCCGGCGGCCGCGGGGTGTCCGGCCGGGTGGGCACGGGGGCGACGGGCGGCGGGGGAAGGACCGCCGTCGGCGTCGGCCGCGCCCAGTTCGGCGTCGTGCCCGACTCGACCTGCGCGAGCATCCCGTCCAGCCGGGCCGCGTCGGGTCGGGCGGCCGGATCCCGTACGAGCAGTGCCTCCAGGACCGGGGCGAGCGGTCCCGAACGGAGCGGCGGCGGCACCGGATCGTCGAGGACCGCGGCCAGGGTGGCGAGTGTCGTGGCGCGGCGCAGTGGACTGACGCCCTCCGCGCAGACGTACAGGACGAGTCCCAGGGACCAGAGGTCGGAGGCCGGGTCGTCGTCGTGGCCGCGGATCCGCTCCGGGGCCATGTACTCGGGCGAGCCGACCAGTTCGCCGGTGGCGGTCAGCGCGGTCGAGCCGTGCAGGGCCGCGATGCCGAAGTCCGTGAGGACCGCGGTGCCGTCGGGACGCAGCAGGATGTTGGCGGGTTTGACGTCGCGGTGCTGGATGCCGGCGGTGTGCGCGGCGTGCAGGGCGGAGAGCACCTGGCGGCCGAGGCGGGCCGCTTCCACGGGTGTCAGGGGTCCCTCGTCGAGTCTGTCCTGGAGCGAGACGCCGGGCACCAGCTCCATCACGATCCACGGGTGGGGAGCCACGTCCACGATGTGGTGAACCGTCACCACGTGCGGGTGACTGAGCCGGGCGAGCGCCCTGGCCTCGCGCAGTACCCGCTCCCGCACCGCCTCGGAGGCCTCCGCGTCCGGCCGCACGGCCTTGAGGGCGACATCGCGGCGCAGCACGGTGTCGCGGGCCCGCCACACCGTCCCCATCCCTCCGCTGCCGAGCCGCTCGATCAGCTCGAAGCGTCCGTCGACGACATCCCCCGGTACGTTCATGCGCGACAGGCTAGAGCAGCACCGCGCGCCACTCCCGCGCGGGAGGGCGGAGCGGGCCTCGGGGCGGCCGGGTCCCGCCCGCGAAGCCGACCGCACTCCGGGCACGCGGAACTTCGGCGGCGCGGTTCGGTGCTGTCCCGGTCGCCAACTGGGCTGATGTGCAAGCCTGGTTGACCTGCGATTTCGTTTCATGGCATGGGCGTTTGGGCAGGGATCGTGCAGCATTTGTCCGGTCCGCACCGGACCGAGGGAGGGGGAGCGCTGTGCGTGACCATGTGCGGACGGCGGACGGGCGGCTCCTGCGGGTCGAGACCTCGGGCGATCCGTGCGGCCGGCCGGTGTTCCTGCTGCACGGCACGCCCGGCAGCCGGGTCGGACCCCGGCCGCGTTCCATGTTCCTGTATCAGCGCGGCACGCGGCTCATCAGCTACGACCGCCCCGGGTACGGAGGTTCCGACCGCCAGGCCGGACGCCGGGTCGTCGACGTCGTACAGGACGTGGCCGTCGTCGCCGACGCGCTCGAACTGGACACGTTCGCAGTGGTCGGCCGCTCCGGAGGCGCCCCGCACGCGCTGGCCTGCGCCGCGCTGCTGCCGGACCGGGTGACCCGGGCCGCCGCGCTCGTCGGGCTCGCGCCGCGGGACGCGGAGGGGCTCGACTGGTTCGCAGGGATGGCGCCGTCCAACGTGAACGAGTTCCGGACCGCGTCCACCGACCCCGAGCGGTTCGTGGCCCGGCTGATACCGCGCTCCGCCGCGATCCGGAGCGATCCCGCACGGCTCCTCGAAGAGCTGCGGAGCGAGCTGACCGAAGACGACCGGCTGATCGTCTCGGACACCGGCATGAGGTCGATGATGCTGCGCAACTTCCGTGAGGCGCTGCGCACTTCGCCGTACGGATGGATCGACGACGCCCTCGCTCTGACCGGTCCCTGGGGATTCGACCCCGCCGACATCCGGGTGCCGGTCATGCTGTGGCACGGCGGGAAGGACGTGTTCTCCCCGGCCTCCCACGCCTCCTGGCTCGCCGACCGCATCCCGCGGGTCAGGACGGTCGTCGAGCCCACCGCGGCCCACTTCTCGGCGCTGCGCGCGCTGCCCCAGGCCCTCAACTGGCTGACCAGGGACACCCCGGCTGACGGCTGACGGCGAGGTGTCCCACCCAAAGACTCTCAGACCGCCAGCGGCTCCAGATCCCGGTAGATCCGGCGCTTGATCTCGGCGAACTGGGTCATGCCGTTCTCGTCCCCGAGCAGCCTGCGCAGCTCCGGGAGAGCCTCGTCGCGCAGCCGGTGGGCCTCGTCCTCGCGGCCGAGCGCGCTCAGTGTGAGCGCGGAGTTGCTGACGACGGCCAGGGTCTCGGGATGGTGCGGGCCGAGCACGTCACCGAGGGTGTCCACCGCCTTCTTCTCCAGCTCCCGGGCCTCGTCGAAGCGCCCCTGGTCGGCCAGTACGTTGGCGTAGTTGATGCCGGAGAACAGGGTGTGCGGATGCTGCTCCCCGAGCACCTCCGCCATCCGCGGCACCACCTGGCCGAACACCGCCTCCGCCGCCTCGGCGTCTCCGCAGCCCCAGTGGAAGATCCCCAGGTTGTTGAGCGCGGCCTGCGTGTACGGGTGGTCCTTGCCCGGCACCTTCACATACTCGGCCAGCGCCTCCCGGGCCACCTCGCGCGCCGTGTCGCGCTCGTCGGCCGCGAACAGGTCGGCCGCCATGTTGAGGTCGCAGGCGAGGGAGTCCGGAGTCGGCGCCGGGTACTGAGCCCGGTACTCGGCCCTGGTCGAGGTCGTCAGCCGCCGGGCGTCCTCCAGTTGCCCCGCCCTGCGCAGCGAGACGGCCAGGGACTTCGCGCACCTGAGGGTGCCCGGGAAACTCTTGCCCAGGATGCGCTTGTGCGCGTCGTAGGCACGCGACAGCAGTGCCACGGACTCGGAGTAGCGGCCGACCTCCCGCAGGTCGCGGCCGAGACATTCGGCGGAGGACAGGGTGTAGGGGTGGTCGGGCCCCAGCACCTCCGTGCGCCGGTCGAGTGTCTCCTGGTCGAGGGCGCGGGCATCGCTGTAGCGGCCCACCATGCGCAGTGCCAGCGCGAGGTTGTTGGCCGCGCTGAGGGTGCGCCGGTGCGACTCGTGGAAGATCTGGCTGAAGCCCTGGTGCGCCTCGCGGGCGAGTTCGACCGCGGACCGGTAGGCGCCGAGCGCCGCGAGGTCACTGGCCAGGTTGGACGTGGTGACGTACGTGTGCGGATGCGAGGGACCGAGCACACTGCGCTGGCGCTCCAGGAGTTCCGTGTCTATCTCGCGGGCCTCCACATAGAGCCCCTGGGAACGCAGCACGCTGGCGAGCTGGCAGCGCAGATACAGGTACTGCACGTCGTCCTCGCCGAGCAGCGGCTTCCAGTGCTCGAGCAGATCCTCGGCACGCTGCTGGGCGTTGGGGAAGTCGCCGCGCTTCCAGAGGTAGCGGACGCGGTCGATGAGCAGGCGGCGGGCCTCGGCCTCCTTGCAGCTGCGGGCGTCCGACGCGGTGAGGTGCGGCCAGATGACGGCGAAGCGCGGCCATGTCTCGGGGTCGTCTATGGGTTCGTCGCCGTCGGGGCGGGCACCCGCAAGCACGGTGTGCACCACGTGCCGGGCCTGCCGCTGCTCCTCCTCGGTCAGCTGGGCGCGGATCACGGCCTGCACCAGCCGGTGCACCTGGATGCTGTTGCTGACCTGGTCGACCTTGGCGAGCGCGAACCGGCCGATCTCACGGATGACGCGGCCGAGCAGCAGACTCTCCTGGAGGGCGGGGTCGTACCGCTTGAGGTCGTCGATCATCTCCTTGCTGTAGAGCAGCTGCGAGGAGATCTGTTCGGGGGCGAGAAAAGCGCACAGCTGGAGCAGGCGGACCGACGCAGGTGAACGTTCCTTCAGCCGGGCGATGGAGATGTTCCAGGTCGCGGCCACCGAGTGGGAGTAGTCGGCGGGCTGGTTGAGCGCCAGCACGTCGGTGGTCTGTTCGGCCAGCTGGCGCAGATAGTCGTCGATCGGGGTGGCCGTCTCGGCCAGCCACGCCGCCGTCTGCTCGACCGCCAGGGGCAGGTCGCCCACCGCGTTCGCCACCTTGTCGGCCTCGTCCTCGCTGAGCCCGGAGGCCCGCCGGGTGAGGTGCTCGATGCTCTCGTCGCGCAGGAAGACGTCGATGGGCATGGACGTTCCCTGTTGCGCCCAGGCCTGGTTGCGCGAGGTGATGAGGATGTGTCCGCCGCCGCCCGCCGGGAAGTAGCGGGCGAGCCTCGCCGGGTCGTCGGCGTTGTCGAAGACGAGTATCCAGCGCTTGGTCGGCAGTCCCCGGGCGAGCATCTGCAGCGCCTCCTGGCCGGCCAGGGTCATGTCCTCGCCGCCCGGTGCGCCGATGCGGGCGGCCAGTTCGGCGAGTGAGGCGACGATGTCGTCCTCGTGCTCGGCCGGGATCCACCACACCAGGTCGTAGTCGGCCATGAAGCGGTGTACGTACTCGATCGCGACCTGCGACTTGCCGACCCCGCCGAGCCCGAACAGCGCCTGGGGCTGCGGCAGAACGGCGGACACGCCGCCGCCGAGCTGGTCGCGGACCCGGTCCAGGATGAGATTGCGGCCGGTGAAGGTGGTGTTGCGCTGGGGGGCGTTCCAGATCGCCGGAGTGTTCCCGGGGAACCGGGGCCCCGACGGTCCGATGTCGACGGGCTGCGCCGGCACGTCCACGGCGGCCAGGAGCTCGGTGACGCACTGGGCGTCGTCGAGCCGGTGCAGGTCGACCGGGTTGTGGTCCCGGTACGAGGTGGGCGTGGGGACGTCGTCGACGCGCAGCGAGACCATGGTGCCGTGGAGGCCCTCCGGGTCGGTGTCGCTGAGGGCGCGCCAGATGGCGTCCGCGTACCGGGACTTCTGGAAGGCCTTGGACAGCAGCACGAGGGTGCGCACCGTCGGCTCCGGGCGTTCGACGGGACCGGTGGATATCTCGTGCAGCGTGACGTTGCAGCCGCAGCGCCGCAGGATCGCGTCGGCCCAGTCGGCCCATGTGCGGTTCTCCGCCGCGTACGCGAGGACGACGTCGGCCGTCGCCGCCAGCGGCCGCCGCCGGAGAAAGGCGTCACGGCAGCGCAGCCGCACCGGCTCGGGTACCGGCGGCAGCGAGGTGATCTCGCCGTCGGAGATGACGGAGGTGAGCCGTTCGAAGGCGGACAGCAGCGAGTTGGCGATACCGCTCTCGTCGCCGACGGTGGCGAGCGTCTCCTCGTACGCGTAATAAGGGCGGTAGGGGATCTCGACGTTTCCCCAGTACGCGGTCAGGTCCTCGGAACCGAGCTCCTCGCCGCCGAGCCCCTTGGGCAGCCCGTCGAACTTCAGCCGGGCAAGGGCTCGTCCGGCGTCGACCTTCTCCTTCTCGCCCTCGTCGATGCGCATCGGGACGGGCAGCACCCGGATCGTGCGCTTGCGGTAGCCGTCCTCGACGCTGCGGGCCACGGCGGCCGCGCCGTCCAGGGACTGGTCGCTGAGCGTGAAGCAGTCCACGAGTACGTCGGGCATCTGGATGGTGCAGATGTCGGCGTTGTCGGACAGCCCGGTGCGGCTGTCGATCAGGACGTAGTCGTACGAAGCCTTCATGTCGTCGCGCAGCGCGTCGAGGAACAGCCCGCCGCCGAGCCGCTCGTAGAAGTTGTCCCACTCGAAGGAGGACACGGTCGCCGAGTACGAGCGGTCCTGGCGTCCCGCGGAGAGGAAGTCGAGCGAACCGCCGTCCGCGAAACGCAGCCCGAGGCGCTCTGGCGTCAGCGAGATGGCGTGCTGCTCGACGTGCGCGTAGTCGAGGTGCCAGGCGCCGGAGCGCTGGGGTCCGGTGGTCGCGGCCCAGGCGTAGTCGTGGATGAGGTTGATGACACCGGTGGTGGCCGCGAGCGCGTTGGGATCGAGGAAGGGGTGGAAGAAGCGGTGCAGCCCCGGAGCCTCCAGGTCCCAGTCGACGGCCAGGACACGCTTGCCGTTGGCGGCGAGGATCCATGCCGTGTTGGCCAGGGCCATCGTGCGCCCTGTGCCGCCTTTGTACGAGTAGAAGGTGATGATGCGTCCGTCCTGCGCCGCCGTCATGCTTCTTCTCCTCCGTATTCGGATCCGCCTTCGGGGAGCGGCGGGTGGATGGGGCCCGTCAGACGGGGCCTGGGGATCGACGGGCCCGGTGGCGGATAAGCCTTGGCGTGCTTGAGGTACTGCCGGGTCGCGTGGGCGACGACGGTGGGGAGTACGTCGGTGAAGGCCTTCAGGGTCGGCACGCCGTTGACCGCGAGCCGGCTGTCGGCGCGTCGCCCCCGGTCCAGGAGCAGCGGCAGGGTCCGCTCCAGTTCCTCGGTGAGCTTTTGGCCCTCGGCGCCGTGACACTGGATGTCGGCCCGGTTCCAGGGGACGACCGCACTGACCCAGGGGCGGGCGTTCGCGTCGAACGCCTTGAGCCTGCGCCGCCGTTCCTCGTCGGTCAGCGCCCACCGGTCGATGAGCAGGATGCCGGGGTGACTCGTCGGCGACTTGTCGCCGGCATCGGCGTCGTCCGCGTCGTCCGGCGGCGGGTCCGCACCGGGGTCCTCGTCGTCGAAGGAGGACACCGTGATCCGGTAGTCGAGCGACCGGACCAGCTCCTCGGCGAGCGCGGGCAGCGGCCGGGCCGAATGGTAGGGGTTCCAGTCCTGGGCGTCCTCGCCGTACGGGCGGACGTCGCGGTGTTCGGGAACGCTGTGCCGGGTGGGCGCTGCCACCGTCAGATGGATACGTCGGGGGCCCTCGCCGCGTGGCTTGAAAGCGCTGGGCGTCCGCTCATGGGCGCGAGGGCGGCTGGAAGGCAGCGGCGACTCGTGCGCGACCCGCACGATCCGCTGGGCCAGCCCGAGTACGGTCTCCTCGTACTCGTCGTGCAGCCGGTTGAGTTTGATCAGCCCGTAGATCCCGTTCGCCGCGTACCGGTCCCCGAAGGCACCGTGGTCGACGTGGATATGCCTTACGGAGTCCGGGAGTTGGGCGAAATCGATGTGCGTCCACAGGGCGGGGACAATGGCCGTACCGGCACTGGCACCGGTCGCACGCGCCCGCAGAATGCGCTCGTTGAACGCGAACCATTCCCGGCCACAGCTCTCGCTCGTGAAGTAACGCGGCGAAAACAGTGGCACGAACACCCGGCAGGTCGCGAGATTCTCACTGAGTTTCTCCGGCCACCCGTCCCCCGACCGCATCTCCCGGTCCATGAAACCCGCGGGAGCGCCGGCCGGAAGATCCGTGAGCGCCATGATGTGGTCGCACAGATCCGTGAAGAGCACATGCACCCAGTGATCGGGATCGCCGCCGTGCGGCCCCCACGGCGGCGTATGGGCGTAACTCAGAAAGAAATACGGCCTGTTGTCCGAAGCCCGTTCCCGTTCAGGTGTGTCCACGCGCCCCCCTGCCTGACCGATGAACCCCCTGAGGGGTGCCACCGAGCCGGAACAAACAATGTGCCCGACGCCCCGCCCACGCGTGCCGTTTGTTTCACGTCATTCACTGGCGATATCCGGACATCCGAGCGCCGGTGAGGTCGGCGACCACCTACATGTCCCGAAGAGTGACGTCCTTCCCGGCCGAACCGCCGGACCGTCAGTTCCCTTGACAGGGAAGGGAGTTCACGAGGATTGGTCACGACGGCGACCCGGAGGCCGCCGCCTCAGGCGAGCTCGTGTGCCTTCGCCCGTTCCTCCCACTCCATCCACAGCTGCTCGACCAGCGCGGATCCGCTCTCGGTGAGGTCCCGCTCAGGCAGCGCGGACAGTTCGGTGAGCGTGCTGTGGGCCCGCTCCAGGGCGTCCGCCCGTGATCCAGCCTCCGGGCGTTCTCCGGGCGGCGGGCTGCAGGCCGCCGTGCCGATCGCCTCGCAGGCCGCTTCGAGCAGCCGCCCCGCCGGGCTGCCCGCCAGGGTCAGGTCCGTCGTCTCCCGGAGGCCGGTGAACCTGGCCCGGTACCCGAGCCGCGGCAGGTGCAGCAGGAACTCCTCCGGCTCCAGGTCGACGGCCACGCCCAGCGCGCCGGGACCGTGCTCGCCGAGCTGGAGACCCGAACCGGCCTCCAACGGGGTCACGGTCGTGAGGGCGAGCGCGTTGACGTCACTCCGCCAGCCGGGCATCCGCTCGTCCATCAGCTCGTGCGCCCGCACGAGACGCTTGCGGAACACGCGGCGCTCGCCGGGGTCCAGGGTAGGAGCGACCGGGACGGGGTAGCAGTCGCGGTAGGGGTCGGTGTCGTCGATCACCAGCGTGGGGCCCAGGGACGTCAGAGGCCGCCAACTCGGGGGATTGTCCTCCCCGTCCGGCCGCACGGACAGGGTGTCCCGCCCGCCGGTGCCGTGGTGTACACGGAAACCGTCCGTCGTCACCTCCACCTCGATCCTGCCGGGCTCGGGCAGCCTCAGGGTGCCCAGCGTCGGAAGGTGCAGCTCCGTGTCCCGCTGCTGCCACGACAGAGTCACGGCGGAACGTGCCCGTACGGCCGTGGCGACGACCAGGGATGCGAGGTGGGCCGTGTCGGTGGGGCCGCCCCAGGAGCGGCGCAGCGCGGTGCGTACGTACGGGTGCGTCAGGACCGTGTTGAGATGCGGGGCGCAGTGCGAGTCCCCGTCCAGCAGCAGGAGGGCCGCCCACACCGTGTCCCAGTCGTCGTCCTGGTCCGTGCCGCGGTCGTTCAGCCTGACCAGTAGTCCGCGTGTCAACTCCTGCTGTGCGTAGCGGAGTTCATCGCTGTCGTGCACGGCGGGGGACAGCGCGCGATCGGTGATCCGCTCGGCGACACCCTCGATGAAGCCGCGCAGGTCCGCGCAGAACACGGACGGGTTGTCGAAGCCGCTGCCGGTGCGGTACCGGTGTGCGTAGAGCCCGCCGCCGCAGGAGTCCAGGACCGGGCACTTCCGGCAGGTCTCGCTGACGCCCTGGATGCCCAACTGCCGGTCGCGCACACCGGGATGCTGGGCGAACTCCTCGAAAGTGTGGTGGAAGACGTCGTACCCGGTGGCGGGGGCTCCCGCGTAGGCGGTCTTGAGCGAGTCGGCCTGCTCGAAGGCGCCGTCGGTCTCCACCACCGCGAGATCGGAGGGGGCCAGGCCCATCGCCTCCGTCAGACTCGGGCCGCCGCGCAGCGTGCTCAGCACGGAGTCGAAGGTTCTTACCGGCACCTGGCGCCCCTGCTCCTCCCAGCGATCGAAGATCTTGAGGAGCCAGTCGGCGTACGGGGTCTTCGATTCCGTGGATCCGAGCAGGTCGGACGGCCAGGCAGGCGGAGGGTTGTCCCAAGTGGAATGCGGAAGGAGATAATCAATACGGGGCGGATCCAGCGCGGTGAGCGCATCGTGCACCGTGACGGGATCATTCGTCACGTCCACGGTGCAGAGCAGTCCGACATAGTGGTGCCGGAATTCGGGAGTCCGCAGAAGGTCGATCCCGCGCAGCACCCGGTCGTAACTGCTGCGGCCCCGGCGGTCCAGCCGGTGACGGTCATTGGCGACCTGGTCTCCGTCGAGGGAGACGCTGACCTTCAGATCGAATTCGTTGAAGATCTCCAAATGCTGTCTTCGTAGCAGCATGCCATTGGTGTGCATGCGGAGATCCAGAGTGGTGACCGGGGCGAGAGCGCGGGTGAGTTCCTCACAGATATGGCGTAAGCGGGCCGGACCTACGAGGAGGGGCTCACCGCCGTGCAGAATTACCGAGAAGGAATCGATTCCCTGGGCTTCCGCATAGCCCGAAAGGCGCTTCGCGACCTGCGCGACCGTTTCTTCGGAGATCACGGCCGGCCGCGTTTTCCAGCTCTGGTCCGCATGCTCGTACATGTAGCAGTGATCGCACGCCAGATTGCACCGGCTGTGGATCTTCAGGACCAGTTCCTGGATGTTGGTCGCGTCACTATAGGGCACTTGGCACAGCGAAGGGGGCCCTGGGGGGCGCTGTCAAGTCAACGTTGTGCCAAAGGAGTTGGCGCCGGGCGTACGCCCCTGGGGTTCCCGGCGCGCCGGGGCGCGGGAACCCCAGGTCATGATGCCTGGTGCTGCCTTTTCACAGCCCCGCGTTGAAATGCGGGTTCTTGGAGTGTGCTCCGGCGATGTCGGTGAGCCGTCCGGTCGAACGGGCGACGGCGGTGGTGCGGGTGTTGACGGCCGACAGTGGTGTGGGCCGCTTGTGCGTCGCCCGGGAGTCGGCCGAGTCGCGCTGGATCGTCATGCCCCTGGTGTTCATGGCTGTCTCTTGCTCCGATTTCTGACTAAAGGCTCAGCCGGGTCGGGCTCGCCGCAAGTGGGGACTTCCAACGGTTGAGACCTGAGACAGTCTGAGACCTGAGAAGGGCTGGTGAGCGGGACCTTACCGCAAGGAACACGCCATGGCTCGGCAGTCTGGCGAGCTCTCAACGCATGCTCAAGTATGCGGGTGACCAGCGAGAGCAGCCATTCCTGGTCCGACGTCCGCATACGGGGCGGAATCTCTACCTCCGGTTTCTCTTGGAGCTGATAACGAGAGGCGCGTCCGTCGGAGTGAGTGACTCGTTGCGGTCATATTCACTCGGTATGTGCGGCCTGGCGTTACGGCTGGTGAGCGGGAATAGGAGAGAGACGTCAGTTCGGCAGGTGCAGGGGGAGCATTGCGGTGACGACCGCTCGACCGGGCGGGCGATCGGGCCGGGCGGTGTGCCGTCGCCGGATTCACAGCGGCGACTGCCACGTGACCGTCGTACCGGGGCCCTCCCCGTCCTCCCCGGCACCGTCGTCGTACACGGTCAGGCGGAGGCCGGAGCGGCCGTCCGGGAGGGTCGCCGTCGCGTCGACCGTGACCTCGATGCGGGACACCCCGGGGCGGCGCGACGCGGCGGCCAGCTTGCGGCGCAGGGCGGCGAGGAGGTGACCGGCGACGGGCTCGGAGACGCGGTTCTCGACGGCGCCGGTGAAGCGTACGGACGGCTGGAAGCCGAGGACGGCCGCCGCGCCCGCCGTCTCGCGCAGGATCTTGCCGCGGAAGGTGGTGGGGGCGTCGGCGGGCGGCTGCTGGAGGGCGAAGATCGTTGTGCGGACCTCTTGGATGGTGGACTGCAGCTCGTCGACCGCACGGCCGAGGGTGGCGTGCACGTCGGTGTCGCCGCCCGCACCGTCGGCACCGGTGGCACGGCGTTGGGTGGACTCCAGCATCATTCCGGTGGCGAACAGGCGTTGGACGACCAGGTCGTGCAGGTCGCGGGCGATCCGGTCGCGGTCCTCGTAGACCGCGAGCCGCTCCCGGCCGTGCTGGGCGTCGGCGAGGACCAGCGCCAGCGCGGCCTGCGAGGCGAACTGCGTGGCGAGCAGCCGCTCCACCGAGGTGTACGGCAGGTCGCCGCGCCGGCGGGGCAGGGCGAGCGTGCCGATGAGGCGGCCGTCCGCCTGGAGGGGGAGCATCATGCTCGGCCCGAACCGGCCCCGTACCCGCGTTGTCATCCGCGGATCGGTCGCCGAGTCCTCGATGAACACCGGTTCACCGCCGAGGAGTTGCTCGAGAACGGGACTGCCCGGCTCGATGACCGTGCCGACGATGTCCCCGGGGTCGTCCAGGGTGGAGGCGGTCACGATCTCCATGCCGCCCTCCGGCGTGGCCTGGAGGATGACACCCGCCGCGGCGTCGGCGAGCACCCGGGCCCGCTCGGCGACGGTCATCAGCGCGTCCGCGGCGGCCTCACCGGTGAGCAGCGCCGTCGTCACGGCCGCCGCGCCCTCGATCCAGCGCTCGCGCTGCCGGGCCCTCTCGTACAGCCGGGCGTTGCCGATCGCGATGCCGGCCTGGGTGGCCAGCAGCTGCAGCAGCTGCTCGTCCTCGTCGGTGAACGGGCCGCCCTCCTTGTCGGCGAGATGGAGGTTGCCGAACACCTCGTCGTCCACGCGGATCGGAACGCCGAGGGAGTTGTCCGCCCCTGCGGTCCCGCCGTCGGACGGACCCGCCGTACGGATCTCCACGAGTCCGTCGAGCCCCGGGTCGGCCACGCCCAGCGCCGCGTACCGGGCCCCCGTCAGCTCGGCGGCACCGTCCACGATGTTCTGGAGCGTGACCCCCAGTTCGAGGTCGGTGCCGACACTGAGGACGGCTTCCAGGAGGGGCGGGAGACGGGGGGCGGGATCGGTCATACGGGGTGCCTCTGGCGCCGGGGGCGGGCGTACGGAGGGGGGTGGGGGCGGTCGTACGGGGTCCCTCCGGCGCCGGGGACGGGACGGTCGTACGGGATGCCTCCGGTACCGCGGACGGGAGTGGCCGTACCGGATCCCACCGACTCCGCGGACCGCCGGGGCGTGTCAGTCCGCCAGCGGGTCGAGTACGAGCGGCTCGATCCTGCCCTCCAGCATGTAGCCGAGCCCCTGGATGGCGCACACGTCGGGCCGTTCCGCGATGTGCACGGGCATGCCCGTCGCCTGACGCAGCATCTGGTCGAGGCCGGGGAGCAGGGCGCTGCCGCCGACCATCATGATCCCGCGGTCGGCGAGGTCGGCCACCAGATCGGGCGGGCAGGAGCGCAGCACCTTGCCGATTCCGTCGAGTACGGCGGTCAGCGGGGTCTGGATGGCATCGCGTACGGCGGCGGTGTCGACCTGCACGGAGCGCGCGAGGCCGGTCGCCACGTCCCGCCCGTGGATCTCCGTCGACGCCGGACCGTGCGGGGTGAGGCCGTTGCCGGAGAGGGCGAGCTGCAGGGGCCGTACGGCCTGACTCGGCAGCATCAGCTCGTGCTGGTGGCGCAGGTGCTGCACGATCGCGTGGTCGACCGCCTCGCCGCCCACCGGGATGCGCTCGGCGGTGACGATCGAGCCGAGCGACAGCACGGCGAGCTGGGTCGCGGCCGCCCCGCACACCATGACCATGGTGGCCTCGGGCCGCTCCACGGGCAGCCCGCACCCGACGGCGGCGGCGATCAGCGTGTCGACCAGCTCGACCCGCCGCGCACCCAGTCCGACCAGCGTCTCGATCGCCGCGCGCTGCGCCAGCGGGTCCGCGTCGTGCGGCGTGCAGGCGGCCGCCCGCAGCCGCGGCTTGCGGCGCAGGGTGCGGCGGACCTTGTCACCGAGCAGCTGCCGCAGCATCCGCTGCGCCATCTCGATGTCGACGACCGTGCCGCCGGACACCGGCCGGACCACCCGGATGTAGTCGGGCGTACGCCCCGTCATCTTCTCCGCGAACTCGCCGACCGCGATCAGCGCGCCCGTCTTCGTGTTGATCGCCGCGACACTCGGCTGGTCGACGACCAGTCCCGCGCCCTTCACATACACACGGGTCCTCGCCGCGCCCAGATCGACGGCGAAGTGGCAGCGGCGCAACTGCTCCAGACTGTCGGTCATGGCAGATCCTCCCGAGAGCGCAGACGGTGGGGCTCCGCCGGGCGGCGGTCCTCTCTCGCATCGTGCGGTCGCTGACGGGGTGTCGCCTTCTGTGGGGGGCCGGGTGGGGTGCCGCTGGACGGGTGGTCTTCGGCGGGCGCCCTATCCGATGCGGATCACTTCGAGGATCGGTGCCAGGGAAGTGACGGTGTGTTCGCAACCCGCCCGGGTCAGATTCCTCTCGATCCCCTCGCTGTGGGCGTAGCCGATGAAGGGGAGGCCGATCGAGTGCGCGGCGGTCAGTTCGGCGACGGAGGAACCGATGAATACGGCGTCCGAGGGGGAGGCGCTGAACTGGTTCAGGGCGCGGTGGAGGCAATCGGGGTTCGGCATGAGCAGGGTGAGGTCGTTGGATCGTGCGTGGACTGGCACGGAGAGTTCGCGTTTCCTCAGATAGGCCATGACGGCGCCCAGTGAGTTGTCTGTGACCAGGCTTGCCCCCCGGATGGGGGTGGCGCTGAGCACGCCGACCAAGACGTCGGCGTGAGCGGTGGGCCGCGCTGAGTGGACGGCTCCCAACTCGATCCGGTCGAGTTCCTTGCGCAGGTCGGCTGCCAGCCGGTGGTCCGCGAGCGCGCGCAACAGGTCCAGTGGGTTGACGTTTCCCTCCAGGAGTGACTGGGCGGTGCCCAGTGGCGAGCCGCTCAGCGCCTCGTCCGGATGACGCAGCTCCACCAGGAGGGCGGCGAGACGCCGGGCGGCCTGCTGCTCCTCCGCGTGTCCGGGGTACAGCCGGGCCAAGGGGCCGTCGAAGCCCAGGAGTACGCACTCGGCGCCGTCCAGTGCGGCGGCCAGCGACCGCTGCCGTGCCTCCGCCCTGAGCCTGACCGGGTTGCGCGCCGGGTCCGGGGGCGGAACCTGCGGCGGCGGGGCGCCCTCGCGCAGCCGTACCGCGCATACCACCGACAGCCCCGGTACCGGCCACCTGCGCAGCGCCTCGCGCACGGCCCGCTGGGCGGCGCCCCCGCGCCCCAGCGGGTAGCGGCGCGTGATCCGGCCCGCCTGCTTGACCAGGTGGTCGAGGAGCTGCCCGGACACGTCGGCGGTTTCGCTGCGGACGAAGGCCACGGCGTCGTCGACGTGCCAGGACAGTTCCACCGACGCGGTGAAGGAGCTGCCGCCGGAGCTGCGCAGCAGCAGCTCATGACTGGCGTGATGCGTGCCGAGGTCGACCTCGTAGTAGGTGATGAGAGGCCATGAAGTGCGCTTGCCGTGGGGCTGGTTGGGGTTCAGGAGGGTCAGCGGGAGGTTGTTGGGCTGGGTGTGCACGATGGCCGCGCGACCGGGCTCGGGGACGCGGATCGTCCGGAGGTTGCGCGTCGTGAAGGGGCCCCGCACCAGATCGCGGTCGCCCGGATCGGGGTCCGGGGCGACTTCGGGCAGTTCCAGGGAGCAGTGCCAGGCCAGCGGCTGGCCGGAGGTCGACGACTCCTCGTACACGGCGCCGAAGAGGGCGGGGTCGATGACGGTGGTGTCGCCGCTCATGAGGTCTTCGTGGAGAACGGGGGAGACGACGATCTCGATGGCCGGGAGGTCCGGGTCGGCCGGGAGGTCCGTGGGCGCGGGCTGAGCTGAGTGCCAGAACGTCAGCCGGACTCTGGGCAGGTCCGTCAACTCCAGGAGGATGCTGGGCAGTTCACGCAGCGCGGTCTTGAGCACGGTCAGCACGGTCGGTACGGACGTCTCCGGCGGGGTGAGCACGAGGTAGCCGCCGTCGACGGTGTTCATGTCGTACTGGCCCGAGGTCAGGCCGCTCAGCGAGAGCAGCCAGGCCAGGGGTTGGGCGAGCGTGCGGTGGGCCCCCGGCCGGTCGCCCGCGTCGACGCACTCCATGACGATGACGGGCCGGCCGTCCTCGGGCAGGGCGTGCAGTTCGTGGTAGAGCTCGCGCCAGATGGGCCCCAGCTCACCGGACTGGCGCCGCTCGTGCTCGTCGTACGCCTCGATGGCCTCGGCGATACGGCCCTGGCCCTTGAGCGCGAGGATGTGCAGCCGTTGGAAGTCCTCGCGCTGGGGGTGGGAGCGGAGGAGTTCGCCGAGGTCGATGGCCGCCTGGTCGAAGTCGCCCATTTCCAGGTCGAGTTCGGCCCGGGTGGCGCAGAGGGAGAGGCGGTGGGCCCGGAGCCGGCTGCGGGCCGTTTCGGCGGCGGGGCCGGGGACGCCGTCGACGGGGTCCCCGATCCACAGGTCGAGGGCCTTCTGGGTGAACTCGCGGGCTCTCGCCAGGCTCCCGTTGTCCCGCATCGACTTCGAGGCGGTGATGAGGTGTTCGACGTGGATGACGTCGACGGTGGTGGGGTTGGCGTGCAGGGCATAGCCCTCGGCGGTCGTGGCCAGGACTCCGGGGCCCAGGGTCTTGCGCAGACCGGCGGCGTACGTGGCCAGCAGACGTTCGGCGCGCTGCGGGGGCCGGGACCCCCACAGCCCCTGGATCAGTACGTCCTGCGTCACCGGCCTGCCGCGCTGGAGGAGCAGCATGCAGAGCAGGGCCTGTTCCCTGGGGGCGAAGGCGGGGAACGTACGGCGGCCGTCCTGCCGGATCTCCACGCGGCCGAGCAGTTGGTAGAGGTACCGGGTCGCCTCGGCGGCCTCGATGACCTGGGAGAAGGAGGGGGTGAGGAAGAGGTCCCTGCCCCGGCGCTGAGCTTCCACTTGAGAGGAGGTGAGCGGGGTGAGGCCGTCGTCGAAGAACGCGCGGAAACGGCCGGGGATTCCGCCGAGTTCGGGGGCGACCACCCCACGTGCCAGCTCCCGGAGCAGGTGACCGAAGTCGGCGAGGTCGGTCGTTTCACCGCGCCAGGCCGTCCTCCCCAGCGCGAAGTTGATGATCTTCACGGTGTCGTCCGGGCGGATGAGCAGGCCGTTCGGCGTGAGGCGGCCGTGCGCGACGCCCTGTTGGTGCAGCGCCTTGAGGGCTCCGGCGACCTGCTGAGCGAGGGGCGCGAGCAGGGCGATGGGCAGCCCGAAGCCCCCCTCGGCCGTCAGCTCCGCCAGGGTCAGCCCCTCCACGAACTCCGTGACGAGATAGGGGATGTCGCCCTCGACGCCGAAGTCGTACACCGCAATGACGTTGGGGTGGTCGACGGCGGCGAGGGCGCTCGCGTCCTGCAGGAACTTCCCGTGCTCCAGCGGTTCTCGTGCCGAGTACGCGGTCACCACCACGGTCCTGTCGGCCCGCGTGTCCTCGGCCAGCATCACCCGCTTGGCCCGCCCCAGCCGCCGTACGATCCGGTACCGGCCGAGCACCAGCCCTCCGGGCGGTGGCGGCGACACTCCGCCCAGCCGCCGCACACTCTCCTCCCGCACCGCCGCGAACGGCTCACCCCCGGCGGAGGCATCCCCCTGCCCCGGGACCAGCACCGGGAACTCCCCGGCGGCCATCCCGGCCCGTGCGTCGATCAACGCCCCTATCCGGGAAAGGAGTTCGGACGTACGGCTGTGGGCGGTGCGCGGCAGGGTGTGCAGCAGGAGTTCGCGTACGCCGGGACGGAAGACGTACGAGCCGGGTGCGCCCGGGGTGCTGCTGAGGACCCCGCTGAGGATCACCTCGGCGAGATGGCGCGGCTGCGGGCTCTTCTCGATGGCGGCCTGCACCAGACGCATCACCGGCAACTCCGGGCGCCCGACGGCCAGATGACCGGCGAGCCGGAAGGCCTCGGGGGAGGCGATGGAGCGGAAGCGGAGGACGAGTTCCTCGGGAGAGAGCTGTTCGACGTCGCTCCGGCCCTGCTCGTCCACCGGGGCCGGCGGCGGGGCGAGGTCCAACAGGGCGATGGAGCCGGGGAGATGGGGGGAGCCCGCGACCAGGGACGACCAGTTCGCCAGCCAGGGAGCCGACGGTTCCAGGACCGGGAGGGGGAGCGCGCCGGCGTCGGTGGCGTAGGAGCCCACGGCGTACGTGGAGTTGGGCGCCGCCGGCCAGGGCGAGGTGATCCGCGCGGTCGTGGCAGGCAGGGCCGTGGTGCGCCACAGGCGTTCCGGCAGCGGCTGGAGCACGGCCACCGGCATATGGGTCGCCCAGCGGCGCAGCGTGCGGTACCAGCCGGCGCCCGCGGGGCCGCTCCGCCACTGCGGGCCCATGCAGTCGCTGACCAGGAGGGTGACGGTGCGCCCGGCGGCGTACGACTCCTGCGAGCCGGGGCGCACCACCGTGCCGTCGGCGGTCAGCCGGTGCAGCTCCACCGTGCGGAAGACGCCCGACTGGGCCAGGGCGGTGTGCAGTTCACGGACCAGCGGGCGCCAGACCGGCATGGTCGGCCCCGAGTCGTACACCAGGTGCAGGGTCAGCCAGCGTTCGGTGCTGGGGCGCAGCACGGGCACCCACCAGCGGGGCGCGGCGCCGAGCCGGGCGATGCGGTGCGCGGTCGCCTCCTCGTCGATCTCCTGCCCGACGGGCGCGTCCACCCGGCGCTTGAGCGGACGCAGGGTGCGCTGGATGGCGAGGGGGTGCGGCAGCATCGGGGGAGCGGGGGCGAGGAGGGTGGTGTGGGGGCCGGGGCGGGGGTCGTCCGCCGCGTCGTCGTTCTCGCCGTTCTCGTCGGCGGTGCCGGGCCTGGGCAGCAGCAGGGGGACGCGGTCGTCGGGGCGGTGGGATCCGGCGGGCGGGTCAGGGTTCGCGGGGGGTACGTCGTCCGATGTGCCCGGGTGCGCGGGCACCCCGGCCGGCGTCCGAGGTGGAGCTGCGGCGCGCTCGCCGGGCCGGGGCGCGGCGGGAGTCGCCTCGCGCGGGGCCGCGATGTGGCCCGCGAGCCACAGCAGCTCCGCCAGCTCGACGGAGGTCGGAGGCGCCCCGCCCGCCGCCCGCCCCAGCAACTCGGCGAGTTCGGCGGGGCCTTGGCGGCCTGGGTCCGGATGCTCTGCGGGCCGCGGCGGCTCTGTCGGCTTGATGGGGGGCGGTTGCTTCCCGTCCGTTGCCCGGCCTGGCGATTCGGCGGGTTCTTTGTGGGCCGGGTTCGGATGCTCTGCGGGTCGCGGCGGCTCTGTCGGCTCGACGGAGGGCGGCTGCTTCCCGTTCGTCGCTCGGCCTGGCGACGCGGTGGGTTCTTGGCGGCTCGGGTTCGGATGCTCCGGGGGCTGCAGCGGCTCTGTCGGCTTGATGGAGGGCGGTTGCTCCGCGTTCGTCGCCCGCTCCGGCGACTCGGCGGGTTCTTCGCGGCCCGGGTCCGGATGCTCTGCGGGCCGCAGCGGCTCTGTCGGTTCGACGGAGGGCGGTTGCTTCGCGCCCGCCGCCCGGCCCGGCGGCGCGGCGGGCCCTTCGCGGCCCCGGTCCGGAGGCCTCTCAGAACTCATCGTCGTCCCGGGTCCGGCTCAGGTACGGCATCAGCTGCTCCGCCAGGTCGTCCCGCGACGCCGCGTCGAGGCCCGCCGCTCCCGTCAGGTAGATGGCGTTGAGGAGCTGGTCGGTGGCGAGTTCGCCGCCGGTGCCCCGGGAGAGGAAGCGGGTGATCAGTTCGCGGGCGTAGCCGTCCGGCTCGCCGAGGTGGGCGCGGACGATGCTTTCGAGGTGGGCGTCGCGCGGCTGGTGGAGTTCGAGGCGGACGCAGCGGCGCAGGAAGGCGGGCGGGAACTCTCGCTCGCCGTTGCTGGTCAGCACGACGAAAGGGAAGGCGCGGCAGCGGACCCTGCCACGGGAGACGGTGGCACGGTCGTCCGTACCGGCGATCATCACCTCGGCCGCCGGGGTGTGGCGGGCGGACCGGACCAGCTCGGGGATCTCGTACTCGCCCTCCTCCAGGATGTTCAGCAGGTCGTTGGGCAGGTCGAGGTCGCTCTTGTCGATCTCGTCGATGAGCAGGGCGCGGGGGCGGCGGTAGGGGAGGAGCGAGGTGCCCAGCGGGCCGAGGCGCAGATGGTCCTGCAGCTCGCTGTCCGCCGGGAGTTCGCGCGCGGCGGCGCGACCGGCGTCGTACAGCCGGGAGAGCGGGTCGTACTGGTAGAGCCCGTCGTGCAGGGTGGTGCGGCTGGTGATGTTCCAGCGGAGCACCGGGCCGAGCTTCAACTCCCTTGCCACCGCGTACGCGAGGGAGGACTTCCCGCTGCCCGGCGGGCCCGTCACCAGCAGCGGGCGGCGCAAGTACAGGGCGGCGTTGACGAGTTGGACCGCGCGGTCCGTGGCGCGGTAGGTGTGGGCGCGGTGCCTGCGGTCTGGGGAGGTGGCCGAGGTGTCGCCGTCCGTGGCGGGCGTGTCCAGCCCGGGGCCGCCGTCGAAGTCACGCCAGGGCGGCGGCGCGGGAAGCTCGGCGATGCCGTCGTGCGGCTCGCTCCCACCCGTGTAGACGGGCCACAGGGTCATGCTCTCTCCTCGCTGCGTTGCCGGTCCTCTCGCCGCCCTGCGGTGCTCAGCCGACCGGCGAGTGGAGGTAGCCGACGGGGTCGGGCAGACATCTGGGGTCTTCCCAGAGCAGGGCCAGGTCGTACGCCCAGTGCGGTTCAGGTGAGTCGGAGGCGTACGCCGTCTCGCGCAACTCGTGGATGTGGGAAGGGAGTTCGGACGGAGGCAGGTCCGCCAGGTGTTCGGCCAGGCGGTCCAGGAACGCGGCGCCCGAGCAGTCCTCGTGGACCCCGCCGCGCTGCTCGCCGCGGCAGCCGGTGCGCGGCCACAGCATCACCGGCACCGCCGCGTTCAGGCTCGCCTGGAACAGCCGCCGGGTGCCGTCCGCGCGCGGCGGGGAGGCGAAACCCACCATGTCGGCGCCGCGCCGCAGCCCGATCGTCAGCCGGACCGGGTCCTGTCCGACGGCCCCGCAGCCGATGCGGTGCAGCCGTGGAGCGGGCTGCGCGTCGAGGCGCTGCCACTTCTTCAGCAGCTTGTACTGCAGGCCGCCGCTGCGCCGCCGCTCCAGGTCCATCACGACGAGCGGTGCGAAGGAGCCGAGCGGGCTGTCGTCGTCGGCGCTGCGCTTCCAGTGCGCCACATCCGTGTTGAGCCAGCGGCGCGGCAGTACGAAGGCGATCAACTCCCGGGCGTCCGGCTCCAGTTCGTGGTACGCCTCGTCGATGCGCTCCAGGACGTAGGCGCGGACGCGCTCGGCGGGCAGGGGGCGTGAGCCGACCACCCGGCGGTGCCGGCCGTTGTACGCGGACACCTCGACCAGGAACCGGTGGTCGCCGGAGCCGCTGGGCGCGATCTCCACGAGGATGGGGGACCAGGGCCTCACGGCGGGGGCGGAGCGGTCGAGGGGAGCGTGCACCGGCGGAGCGCCGCGGCGGTCGTGCGGGCCCCGCGGCCAGGTCCGCAGCGCACCCCTCGTCGGGGCGTCCTCGGTGAAGTCGGCGAGCCGCGCGGCGAACCGGGCGACGGCCCCGGTGTCGGGCACCTCGGAGAGCAGATACCAGGCCGCGTCCCACAACGACGCGAACCCGCGCGACGGAACCGGCGGCCCGAACGGGCCCACGGCATCCCGGTAGAGCCGCTCGGGACCGCACTCGGGCCCCTCCGACGCCCCGTACCCCGTCACCAGTTCCCGCAGCCGTTCCTTCTCCGGCCGCCCGTACTCCGGGGTCGGGATCAGCTCGCCGAGCCGGGGCCAGTAGCGGGCCATGATGTGCGCGGGCAGCATCCGGCCGTTGCGGATCCCGGGGTCGCGGGCGGCGGCGGAGACCATGCCGACGACCCGGCCGGTGTCGGCGAGGGTGAGCGCAGCGCCGCTGAAGCCGGGTACGAGGGGCTGCCCGTGCGCGGCCCACGCCTCCAGCTGGACCCACTCGCCGGCGATCAACTGGTCGGCGGTGGCCCGGTATTCGGCGAGTGTCCCCTCGTCGTACCGCTTGGGGAACCCGTACGCGAGGAGCCTGCGCGGTGGATCGCCGTACGCGTCGGAGGGTGCCGCGAACTCCGCGGGCTTCATCGGCACATCGCGGTCCAGTTCGAGTACGGCGACATCGCCGGGGTCGGTCTCCCGGCCGTCCCAGCCGCCGTGCGCGACCACGCGCGCGGGGAGCGCGGCCTCGCCCGGCGCGAAGGAGACGCCCACCGGGTCCGTACCGCTGCGGCCGACCACGTGCGCGCAGGTCAGGACGTGCCGCTCGGTGACCAGGAAGCCGGCGCCGGTCTCACGGCCGCAGGTGATCCGCGCGTGCCAGGAGGCGCTGGTCATGGGGACGGGGTCGTCACCCGGGAGCCGTCGGACGGCCCGGGAGACCAGGAGAGTTTGACCAGCAGATGGCCCTCGACCGCGCTCTTGGCGATCAGCGCGCCCGCCTCCGCGGTGAGCTTGACCCCGAACTCGATCTCGACGGAGTCGGGACGCAGGCTGCCGTCACGGAACACCCGCAGCGCGGACTCGGCAGCGGCCCGCACGCCCTCCAGGGAGCCCTCGAAGGTGCGCGCGGCCTGGACGGTCCCGTCGCTCCTGGACACCAGCCGGGAACCGGACTCGTCCTCGACGCCCTCGACGAGGACGAGTGCCCCGTTGTCGGTCTTGAACTCCACGCGTCCGTCCATGGCGTCACGTCCCCCGTGCGTCGCGCATCCGTGTGTGACTCTGCCGCACTCCCATTGTTACGGACGGTACTTGGGGCTGTCCCGGTTTCCGCGGCTCATACCCGTCTGTTCGCACCCGTCTGTTCTGGCGGGAAGCCGCCAGGGCGCCTTCCCGCCAGGTCCCGTCAACTCATCGGCAACACAAGCCCCCCGACACTCTTCGCAGCACAAGGGCATGCCGCCGACGAGAAAGGGCGAAGATGACCAGAGGACCAGCGAGACGCGGGGCGGCGCTGTTGTCGGCCGGGCTCGTGATCGCCTTGCTGCCCACCGGGCAGGCGGCGGCCGCGGCTGACACCGGGAAGTCGACCGGCATCGGGGCGGCGAGCGTCACCGGGGCAGCGAGCGCCGCCCGCACCGTCACCCTCGTCACCGGGGACCAGGTGACCGTCACCGACCTGGGCGGCGGGAAGAAGACGGTCACCGTCGAGCGCCCCAAGGGGGCCACCGGCGCCGTGCGCACCCAGGTGGCGAACGGCACCGTCACCGTCGTACCGGACGAGGCGCTGCCGTATCTGCGGGCGGGCACCCTCGACCGGCGGCTGTTCGACGTGAGCGAGCTGATACGGCAGGGGCTCACCGACCAGAAGACGGACGAGCTGCCGCTGATCGTCACGTACGAGAAGAAGGCGCGTGCGGTGACTCCGCGCGGGGCCGAGCGGACGCGTGCCCTGCCGAGTATCGGCGGCGCCGCCGTCGACGCGGACAAGGGGCGCACCTTCTGGCAGGCCCTGACCGCCCAGGACGGCATCGACAAGGTCTGGCTCGACGGGCGCGTCACGGCCGACATGGCCGAGAGCAACGCGCAGATCGGTACGGCGGCGGCGTGGGAGGCCGGGCTCACCGGCAAGGGCGTCACGGTCGCCGTCCTGGACACGGGGGTCGACGCCGGACATCCCGACCTCGACGGACGGGTCTCGGCGACGAAGAGCTTCATCGAGGGTCAGGAAGTCGCCGACCGCAACGGGCATGGCACGCACGTCACTTCGACCGTGGGCGGCAGCGGCGCCGCCTCGGAGGGGCTGGAGAAGGGCGTCGCGCCCGGGGCCACGCTCGCCGTCGGCAAGGTGCTCAGCGACCAGGGGTCGGGGAGCGAGTCGCAGATCATCGCCGGTATGGAGTGGGCCGCGCGTGACGTACACGCCAAGGTGATCTCCATGAGCCTCGGCTCGACCGAGGCAAGCGACGGCACCGACCCCATGGCCGAGGCGGTCAACACCCTCTCCCGGGAGACCGGCGCACTCTTCGTCATCGCCGCCGGGAACACCGGCGCCCCCGCCTCCATAGGCTCACCCGGCGCCGCCGACTCCGCGCTGACCATCGGCGCGGTGGACTCCGCCGACGAGGCCGCCTACTTCACCAGCGCGGGCCCGCGCTACGGCGACAACGCCCTCAAGCCCGACCTCTCCGCGCCGGGCGTCGACATCCTCGCCGCCCGCTCCCAACTCGTGGACGGCGAAGGCTATTACGAGAGCATGAGCGGTACGTCGATGGCGACACCGCATGTCGCGGGGGTGGCCGCCCTGCTCGCCGAGAAGCACCCGGACTGGACCGGCGCGCAACTCAAGGACGCGCTGATGTCCACGTCGAAGCAACTCGACGCCTCCGCCTACGTGTTGGGCGCGGGGCGCGTGAGTGTGCCGGACGCGATCGGCACCTCGGTCACCGCAACCGGCAGCGCGGACCTCGGCTTCTACGGCTGGCCGTACGACGCGAACGAACCCGTCACCAAGACGGTGACGTACACCAACTCCTCCGACACGGCAGTGGACTTGGCCCTCGCCGTGCAGGGCGCGCCCGACGGTGTCGCGACCCTCGCCGACTCCACGCTCACCGTGCCCGCGCACGGGACCGCGGCCACCACGGTGACCGGCGACGGCGCGAAGGCGGCCGTCGGCAACACGTCCGGGCAGATCGTCGCCTCCGTGGCCGGCACCCCCGTCGCGCACACCGCGTTCGGGCTGGTCAAGGAGGAGGAGCGGTACACGCTCACTGTGCACGTCAAGGACCGTGACGGAGCCGCGACGGCTGCCGGCCTCGTGGTCCAGCAGCTCACACAGGGCGTCGACCCGTTCTGGATGCCGGTCGGCGACTCCGGCACCCTGGAACTCCGGCTGAAGCCGGGGACGTACAGCCTGGACACCTTCCTCGACGTGCGCGGCGGCAACGGCGCGGACTCACTCGGGCTCGGCTTCCTCGCGGCGCCCGAGGTCACGCTCGACCAGGACCGTGAAGTCACCCTCGACGGAAGGCAGTTGAGGGAGATCGAGGCGAAGGTCGACCGGCGGACCGAGACCCGGCAGCTCCTTATGGAGTACAGCCGGAAGGCGGGCGGGGCCGACCTGTTCGGTGCCGTCCAGGTGCCGGTGAAGTACGACAGCATCTTCGCCGCGCCCACCGCGAAGGTCACCGAGGGCACCTTCGAGTACCGGACCGTGTGGCGGCTCGGGAAGCCGCTCCTCGAGGTCAAGGGTGTCGGTGGGGCGGTCGTCCAGCCGGGCACCACGCTGACGGAGGGGCGCAGCAAGCTGCCGCTCGTGGATGTCGGGGAGGGCCCCTTCACCGGGGTCCAGGGCAAGGCCGTTCTCGCCCGGCTCGGCGAGGGCGTCGAACCAGCCGCCCTCGCCCAGGCAGCCCAGGATGCGGGCGCCAAGGCGCTGTTCGTGACCGACGACGCGGCCGGACGGCTCAATGCCTGGTTCGGTACCGACGACTACGCGGTCCGGCCGCTGCAGGTCGCCACCGTGAACGCGGCGGACGCGGCCAAGCTGCGGGCGTCCGGGAGTGTCGACATGACGGGGACGCGTAACACGCCCTACACGTACGACCTTTCGGAGGGGCACGCGGGCGCCATCCCCCGCGGGGATCTGACGTACGAGCCCGTTGACCGCGAACTCGCCGTCCTCGACACCGAGTTCCACGCCGCGAAGCCCGTGTCGGGCGGCGAGTTCCGCTACTCGATCACCGACACCTTCCCCATCGGGATCGGCTTCAAGGAGCGGATCGACTACCCGGCCGAGCGGACCGACTATGTCTCCACCGGCGCCGGACAGTTGTGGCACGAGTCCGTGGACCTCGGGGACAGCGCGCTGGAGGAGCGCAGCGGACTTGTCCGCTACCGCGGGGGCACGCACCCGGACCTCGACTGGTTCAAGCCCGTCTGGCACCCCTGGCTCGGCACCGGCCTCGGCTGGGGCCAGCAACGCGTCGGCAACCAGATGCAGTTCAACACACCCGGCTGGGGCGACTCCGGGCCCGACCACACCGGCTTCGGCGACGTGTGGAGCGCGGACAACGGCATGACCCAGTTCACTGAGGTGTACCAGGACGGAACCCTCGTCGACCGGCGCATGAGCTCGGGCGCGTATGTCTGGGACGCGCCCGCCGACGAGCACACGTACAAGGTCGTCACGGACACGACGCTCGACGCCGACCGCTGGAAGCTGTCCACCAAGGGTCACTCCGAGTGGACCTTCAAGTCGGCGGCCACGCCCGAGGACCGCTGGACCTTCCTGCCACTCCTCAACCTCGGCTACGACGTCGACACCGACCTCACGGGCGATGTGCGCGGCGGCAGCCGGGTGCCGGTGGGGATCTACGCCGAGTACGTGAAGGGTGCGACGGACACCGGAACCATCGGAGGCGGGAAACTGGAGGTGTCGTACGACGACGGGAAGACGTGGCAGACCGTGAAACTCGGCGCCGGCAAGGCGTCCTGGCGCGGGACGCTGACGGTGCCCCGTGACGCCGAGTACATCTCGCTGCGGGCCTCCGCGAGCGACGACAGGGGCGGCTCGGTGAGCCAGGAGATCATCCGGGCGGTGGGAGTGCGGTAAGCCCCCCGGGGCGGTCGGGGTGCGTAGGCCCCCCTCAGCCCCCTTTGATCAGGCGCCGCCTCCCTTGGGAGGGGGAGGCGGCGCCACCGACCCGGTCATTCCTTGCGGTTCTCCGCGATGCCCCGGATCACTCCCAGTTCCACCAAGTCCTGCGGTCGGATACGGAGTTGGTCCGCGGTGGAGCGCACTTCGCCGGTGGGGCGCTTCAGGATCGCGGCCGCGAGCTCCGGTGCGATGACCGAGAAGTAGCTGTCCGGTGTGGCCCAGGTGTTGCCGGGTGCGGCCAGTGCGAGGGCGCCGCCGGAGCCGCCCTCGCCGATCACCAGCGTGGTGACCGGCGTACGGGCGGTGGCCACGGCGGCGAACAGGTCCGCGATCGCGGAACCCGCGCCCTGCCGCTCCGCCTCCGCGTCGTTCGCGGCACCCGGGGTGTCCACCAACGTCAGGACCGGGAAGCCGAGTTGTCCCGCGAGACGGATCAGACGGGCGGCGGTGCGGTATCCGGCGGGGCGGGTCGCCGTCCCGCACTGGGCGGCGTACGCGATGGTCCGCCCGTCGTGCGCGAGGCCGAAGCCGCACAGCATGCCGGCGTCGGTGCCGCCGCAGCGGTCGCCGCTGATGGCGGCACGCTGGGTGAAGTACGCGTCCAAGTAAGCGGCGGCGCGCGGGCGTTGGGGGGAACGGGCGTGCTGGACGGCGTCCCAGCCGGTGGTGGGGAGGTCGGGGGCGCCGAGGGCGGGTGGGGGAGGGGCGGCCTTGGCTTTGGCTTCTCCGGGTGGGGGAGGTGTGGTCTTGGCTTCGGCCTCCCCGGCTGGGGGAGACGCGGTCCTTGCTTCGGCCTCCCCGGACGGGGAAGGCGCGGTCTTCGCTTCGGTCTCAGCCGAGCGATCGGAGCTGTGGCTGGACCTGGGATCGGGGTTGGGGCCGGGGTTGGGATCGGGATCGAGGTTGGGGCCTGGGTTGGTGAGCAGCTTCAGCCACAGCGCCAGCGTCTCCCGCAGCTCCTCCGGCCGTACGGCGGCGTCCACCGCGCCCGCCGCCACCTGGGCCTCCGCCGTGTACGCCGCCGGGTCCGCGTAGGGCGGGCGGACCCGGGAGCCCGCGAACCCCACCTGGGCGCCGGGCAGCGCCAAGGTCACATCGGCGCCCGCGCCGAGCGTGGCCCAGCCGCCGCCCGTCGTCGGGTCCCGCAGGACGGCGATCTGCGCCAGCCCCGCTTCCCGCGTGAGCGCCGACTGCCGGGCCACGCGCTGGAGTTGGGTGAGTGCGAGCATGCCCTCCTGCATCCGGCTGCCGCCGGTCGCGACGAGCGAGACGACGGGGAGATGGTGTTCGCGCGCGTACGTGTGCGCCGCCTCCAGCCGGTCACCGGTGCGTTCGCCGAGCGAACCGCCCAGGAAGCCGAACTCGAAGGCGATCAGTACGGAGGGCGTGCCGCCGATGACGACGCGACCGCAGACGACGGACTCCTCCTCGCCGGTGCGGGCGGCGGCGCGGGCGCGCGAGTCGTCGTAACCCTGCCAGGACAGTGGGCCGTCGGGCTTGAAGTTCCGTGCAGGGGGCGGCAGTTCGCTGAACGTGGCGTCGTCGTCCGTGACGAGGGCGATGGCCTCGCGGGCCGTGAGGCGCTCAGTCATTCCGCATCCTTCGGCAGCAGAGCCCGCTTGAGGATCTTGCCCATGTCGTTGCGGGGCAGGGACTCCAGGAAGTGGACCACGCGCGGACGCTTGTGCGGGGCGAGGCGCCGGGCCACGTGGTCGGAGAGCTCGGAGCCGAGAGCGGGGTCGGGGGTGCCGTCCGGTACCACCCAGGCCACGATCCGCTCGCCCAAGTCCTCGTCGGGCTCACCGGTGACGGCGGCCTCGCGCACGGCGGGGTGTTCGAGCAGCGCGTTCTCGATCTCGCCCGCGCCGATCTTGTAGCCGCCGCTCTTGATCAGGTCGGTGGCCTTGCGGCCGACGATGCGTACATAGCCGTCGGCGTCCAGGACCGCCATGTCGCCGGTGCGGAACCAGCCGTCCTCGGTGAACGCGGCGGCGGTCGCGTCGGGCCGGTTCAGGTACTCGGTGAAGAGGTTCGGCCCGCGGACCTGGATCTCACCGACGCTCTCCCCGTCGCAGAAGCCGGTGGGAGCGCCGCCGTCCGTGTCGTACGCGGCGATCGTCGACCCGTCCTCCTCCACGAGCCGCAGGCCGACCCCGGGCAGCGGCACCCCGACGGTGCCGGGCCGCGGCTCCCCGTCCACCCGGACGCTCGTGTTCATCAGCGTCTCCGTCATCCCGTACCGCTCGATGACCCTGCGCCCGGTCGCGGCCGTGATCCGCTCGTGGTCGTGCACGGGCAGCGCGGCGGAACCGGACACCAGGAGCCGCGCCCGGCCGAGCGCCTTGGCCAACTCCACGTCACCGTCCAGGACTTCGGCGAGCCGGTGGTACATCGTCGGCACCCCGAACAGCATCGTCGCGCCGTCGTTCAGCTCCCGAGCCACGCCCTCCGCACTGAACCGCCCCAGATGCCGCACGGCCCCACCGCGCCGCAGCGGCCCCAGGATGCCCAGGATCAGCCCGTGTACATGGAACAGCGGCAGCCCGTGCACGAGCACGTCCTCGCCGGTCCACTGCCAGGCGTCGGCCAGCGCGTCGAGCGTCGAGGCGATCGCGCGCCGCGGGATGACGGCGCCCTTGGGCGGGCCGGTGGTGCCGGAGGTGTAGACGACGAGGGCGGCGGCGTCCTCCGGAGCTTCCGGGAGGGCCGTACCGCCGCCTCCTGCGCGCATGTCGACGTCGATCCGTGCCAACTCCCGCAGGGAGTCAGGGAGTTCAGCCCCGACCTCCGCCAGCACCACCGACGGACGACTGTCCGACAGGATGTGCCCCAGCTCGCGCTCCCCCGACTTCGGGTTGAGCGGCACGGCGGGTACCCCGGCGAGCAGTGCGGCCACGACCCCGACAGCGGTCTCCAGGCTCGGCGTCGCCCACACGGCGACACGGCCCGCGTCTCTGATCCGTTCGGCCAGCGGTGCGCTCGCGGCCGCGAGTTCGCCGTAGGTCAGTGAGCGCTCGCCGAATCGCAGGGCGGGCCGAGCGGCGCAGTCGACCGACATCAGAGCCGGGAAGAGAGGGGACACGCGTCGTACTCCTTGTCGTCGTTGCCATACCGCGGTGGCCATGCCACGGCTGCTGCACCGCGGTTGCCGAGTCGCGGCTGCCGTACGGCTTTCGCCGCACCGCCTCGCATCTGCGTCACCCCCAGCCGGGCACCACCAGCGCGAGCCAGACCACGGCGGGGACCACAGCCACCACGATCCCCCCGTACATCATCAACTGCCGGAAGAAACGCTCCCGGTCGACCCCGGGTGCCGCGGCCAGCACGAGTGCGCCGTTCGTGGAGAACGGGCTCACGTCCACCACCGTCGCCGACACCGCGAGGGCCGCCACCATTCCGACCGCTCCGATCTCGCCCTGCGCCAGGAACGGCACCGCGAGCGGGATCAGCGCCCCCATGATGCCGACGGACGAGGCGAACGCGGAGATCACCGCGCCGATGTAGCACAGGAGCACGGAGGCAAGCAGCGGGATGCCGATGTCGCTGACGCCGTCGCCGGCCCACTTGATCGTGCCCATCTCGTCCAGTACGGCGACATACGTGAGCACGCCGCAGATGAGGAGCACCGTGGGCCAGGCGATCTGGCCCACGGCGTTGCGGCTGTCTTCCGGCCAGCAGGCGCTGAGTGCGACGGCGAGGGTGATCGAGGTGAGCCCGGCGTCCAGGTCGAAGGCGAGGACGGCGACGACGAGGGCGACGAGGGCGGTGAGCGTGGCGATACGGGCGGGGGTGAGGCGGGTGCCTTCGTCCTCCTCCTGTCCCTTCTCCTCCTCTCCCTTCCCCTCTTGTCCCTTCTTCGCCTCGTCGTGGCCTTCGTCTGCGCCCTTGGCTGCGTCGGCTTCGGTGCCGTCGCCGACGCCCCTCAGTTTCAGCCCGCCGAGGACGACGAAGAGGATGCCCGCGATGACGAGGTTGACGATGAGCGAGGAGAGGAAGAGGGCGATCTCGTTGCCCGGGAGGTTCTCGCGCTCGACGATGCCGTTGACGATCGTTCCGTAGATGCTGATCGGGGAGAAGCCACCACCCTGGGCGCCGTGCACCACCATCGCGCCCATCAGCAGCGGGCTGATCCCGTAGCGGGTGGCGAAACTCAGCGCGATCGGCGCGACGATGGCCACGGCGGCCGGACTGACCGCACCGATCGCGGTGAGTGCCCCGGTGAGGACGAACATCACCCAGGGAATCAGCGCGACCCGTCCGCGTACGACCCGGATCGAGGCGTGCACCAGCCAGTCGGTGGTGCCGTTGGCGCGAGCGATCGCGAAGAGATACGTCACCCCGACGAGCACGACGAAGAGATCGCCGGGGAAACCGGCGAAGATCGTGTCGGTGTCGAAGTCCGCGACCAGTTCACCGACGCCGAACGCGGCGGCGAAGGCGAGCGCGCCCATGTTGATGGACCGGGTCGTGGCGATCACGAACACGGCGACGAGCACGATGATCGAAATCAGTTCGGCGGACATGCGGGCTCCCGTCCCTGGGTCCCTCGTTGATTGGCTCGTCCAGTGATTGGCCAAGTGTCTGCACCACTCGGGGGCCGAATGTCTGCACCGTGATTGGTCAAGTGGCTGGTCCACATTGGGTGTTGACCGGTGGGAGCGTCAAGGAGTCTGACGTGAATTGGCTCAGCCACTTGTCCACAGACCACTTGTCCACAGGGCCACCGGACCGGTCACCGCCCGGTGTTACGCTGCGGCCGCAGGGGACACACGACAGGTAACGACGGTTAGTCGGGCAAGCCGGGCGGCGCAACGGACAGGCCGACCAGGCGAAGCGAGCCGGGCGAGCTGCACAGGACAGGCGATGGGGGACGGGCATGACCGACGCACTGCGCCCGATGGCGGCCAGGCCACGCATGTACGAGCAGGTCCTCGACCGGCTCCGCAGCTACGTCGCCGAGGGGGGCCTGAGCGCGGGCGACCGCCTCCCGCCCGAACGCGACCTGGCCGCGCGCCTGGGCGTCAGCCGTGCCTCGGTGAAGCAGGCCATCGTGGTCCTTGAGGTCCAGGGCCTGGTGGAGGTCCGGCACGGCGGCGGCACGTACCTGGTGCGCGACAGCCTCGACATCGAACCCGTCGAGCGGCTCGTCGAACGACGTCGCCGCCTTCCCGACGTACTGGAGGCCCGCGAGGCCCTGGAGACCAAGCTCGCCGAACTGGCCGCCGAGCGCCGCACGGACGAGGACCTGGCCGCCCTGCGCTTCTCACTCGCCAAGATGGCGGGCGAGATCGAGGAGGGCAAGCACGGAGTGGAGGGCGACCGGCTGTTCCACGCGGCGGTCACCGCGGCGGCGCACAGCAGCATCCTCGCCGAGTTCATGCGCTCCATCGCCGACCAGATCACCGAGAGCCGCAACGAGTCCCTCCGCCAGCCCGGCCGCCCGAGCCGTTCCCTCGCCCAGCACCGGGCCATCCTCGACGCGATCGCGGCCCAGCGCCCGGGACAGGCGGCCGCGGCGATGCGCCGGCATGTGAGGACGGTGGCGAAGGTGCGGTTGCTGGACTGGGATCCGGAGGAGGAGGGGGACGAGTCGGGGTGAGGCTCGGGTGAGCCGCGTGGCCGCGCGCTTCGACCCTTTACGCCCGCCCGGCATCACGCCCGCCCGGCATCACGGCCGCCCGGCATCATGGACGCCATGGACACGCCCATCACCGACTGGATCACCATCGCGGCCTACGAGAATCTGCCGGGCCGCCTCCGCCCGATGGCGGCCACCCGCGCTTGACTGCGCGACCGCGGCATCGACTGGATGCCCTTCGAACCGGACGAGATCCAATGGGGTTTGGCCTGTGGCATCGGCCCTGACGGCCACTGGCACGGTTGGTTCGACATCCGCATCGATGCCGGCGCGCTGCGACGGCTCGGACTCCATCCCGACCAGCCCACCGCCGAGGTCACGGGCACATCTCCACCTGGCTGGTGGCATGCCGCCGCAGAAAGAAACCCTCGGTAGGGGGTGAGAGCCTCAATTACCGGACAGGTCCGGGCAGTCGGACCTCCGTGCTCTCTCAGCCGGCGTGGAGGATCCGAAAGCGATCGGGTTCCGCCGGGTCCCGGTCGACGACTTGGACCGGTGGCCAAGCCCACTGCCGTACGCCGATGCCCGGCGTGCGGGAGAACCGGATCGGTCCGCGGGTGCCCTCGACCGCCACGTGCGGCCAGGACCCGGCGATGGCCGCCGGGTCCGTGCCGTGCGAACGCAGCACCTCGGCGAGGACGGTGACGGTGTCCCAGCCCTCGAAGGCGACGAAGGAGGGCGCTTCGCCCAGCCGCTCGCGGAGCTCCTTCCCGACGCGTTCGCCGAGCGGACCGAGACGCTCGGGCAGGTAGCGCAGGAACGGGATCCCGGCGCCGTCCTCGCCCAGCAACGTCGCCCATTCGGGGAACTCCGGTTGCCCGGCCGGAGCGCCGATCAGGATCTCCCCGAGCCGCCGGTCGCCCCTGACGGCCCTCACGATCGGCACCGCCGGTTCCGGATGGCCGACCAGCAGGAGGAGCGCCGTCGCGCCGTGGTCGACGAGCGCGTCGCACAGGGCCTCGGGGGTGAGCGCGTTCGTGTCGAGTTCGACGACGGTGCCGCCGCGGTGAGCGAGGTGGTCCCGCAGGATGCGGGTCCCGGACGCCCAGTAGACGCTCGGCTGGGTGGCCACGGCGATTCGATGCCGGCCCGCGCCGAGGAGGAAGTCCGCGTAGATCCGCCAACTGTGGGACTGGGCCGGGGCCAGGCGCGCGACCCACTCCGTCGGCTCCTCGGTGAGCGCGTCGAGCACCGCCGACGAGCAGATGAACGGCACGCCGAGGGCGTCGGCCCGGGTGGCGGCGGCGCGGGCGACGACGCTGTGGTACTCGCCCGCCACGGCGGCCACGCCCAGGCCGGCGAGTTCGTCCACGGCCGCCGCGGCCCGCTCCGGATCGGCCGCGGTGTCCCGGACCACCAGCTCCAGTGGTCTGCCGTCGATCCCACCGGCGTCGTTGACCTCGCGAACGGCCAGGTCGAGTCCTGCGAGCAGGTGTCGGCCCGCCTCGACCCAGCCGGGCCGCGTCAGCGGGACTAGAGCGCCCAGGCGGACGGACGACCCGTCTGCGTACTCCGGTCCGGACGGCGATGGTGACGTGTTCATCGGGTGGCGTCTCTCCTGAGAGGGTGCGGTCGCGGTCCGCCCGGATCGCGCGTCGGCCGGGGCGGGCGGTTCGTGTTCATCGTGTCTCGCCGCGGCGTGTGCGTCCGGGTGATCATGCCGGTCATTGGATCCACCACCATCGCCGGTGGACAACCGATTATCTGTTCCCTGAACTGCCACGTCTCATCGTCAGCTGCCTGCGGACGCGGAGGAGGAGGCGGCCTGGAGGAGAACGACGCGACCCTGCGACCGGTACAGACGCGACCCTGCGCCCGGTACAACGGATGCTGTCGCACCGGCCGTGGGACGCGGTACGCGGAGCGCTTGGCGACCGCCACACCGGTCAGCTCAGCTCAGCACCAGCAACACCGCCAGCGCGATCAGCAGCGAGTCGATCCGGTCCAGCAGGCCGCCCGAGCCGGGTAGCCAGCCGGCGGCGTCCTTGGTCCCCGCGCCGCGCTTGATCATCGATTCGAGCAGGTCGCCGACCGGGCCGCCGACCGCCACCGCGACCGCCAACGGCCAGGTCAGTACCGAGAGCACCGCGAGTGTGCCGAGCCCGGTCGCGGCGCCGGCGACGGTTCCGGTCCACCGCTTGGCCGGGGAGAGCGGGGACAGCCGCGGGCCGCCCAGCTGTCGGCCGGCGAAGTACGCCGTGATGTCGGCGACCGAGACGGCCACGAAGAGGGCGAGTCCGGTCGCCCCCAGCGGGATCAGCGCGGCGGGCAGACTGAGCCAGGCGAGCCCCAGCAGGCCGGTGCCGAGTCGGCGCAGACCGTGTTCGGCGTCGCCGGACAGCAGTGGTACGGCGGCCACGGCGAGGGCCCCGACCGCGATCACCCGGGGCACCTGTCCGGGCGCCAGCCAGGCGGCCCCCACCACGGCGACGACCGCCGTGGCCAGCATCGCCCGGTCCGGCCACCGCAGCCCCAGCATCCCGCCGTACTCCAGCACCCCGATGACCCCGACCGCGGCAGCGATGGCGGCGGTGCCCGGGCGGCCCAGCCAGAACGCCCCGGCGACCAGTGGTATCCCGAGCGCCCAGGCACACCACCGCACCATCAGCTCACGCCGGCGGGAGGCCGCCGCGGCGACTCCGCCCAGTACCAGCGCCCCACCGAGGTAGGGCGCCAGTGCGGCAACGCTGGTCACCGGGCGGTCATGCCGGTGGGCACGCGTGGCGCCACCGGCCCGAGCGCGGCCCCGCCGGACCGCAGCGCGTCGAGGGCGGTGCGGTAGGCGGCCACGATGCGCGCGTTCTCCGCGCTGTCCTTGACGGCGATGCGCAGGGTGCGTCCTTCGTACGCCGTCGACATCGGTGACAGGTCGCGCAGGTAGACGTCGCCGCGGCGGCATTCCTGTACGAGCCGGGCGGCGCTCGGTCCGTCGGGCGGCAGCGTCACGGTGAGGAAGTTGGACACCGCTTCCTCGATGGAGGCGGAGCCGTCCACCGCGGCGAGGTCGACGGCCAGTAGACGGCGCAGCGTGTGGGTCTGGGCCCAGCGGTCGGCGTAGTACGACGGATCGCGCAGCGCCGCCACGGCCGCCAGCTGTGCGGGGAGGCTGACCGCCCAGGGCGGGGTCCACCGGCGCAGCTGTTCGGTGACGGTCGGCTCGGCCACCAGGTAGGCGGCTCGTACGCCGGACAGCGCGTACATCTTGGACAGTGAGCTGCAGACCACCACCCGGGGATCAACGGCGGCGAGGTCGGCCAGCGACTCGGACAGGCCTACGTAGCCCATGTAGGCCTCGTCGATCCACCACCGCGTCGTTTCCGGTGAGTCGGCGATCGCCGCGCGCAGTTCCGCGGCCGACAGGTGGCGGCCGGTCGGGTTGTTGGGGTTGACGACGACCGCGAGGTCGTAGCGGCCGGACCGGGTGGCAGCGGCCAGCCGCGCCGGGTCGATCCGCCAGCCGTCCGCACGGCGCAGCGGCAGCCGGTCCACGTGGCAGCCGATCACCTCCTGGGTGACATGGGCGTACTCGCCGTAGCTCGGGTCGAGCAGAAGTACGCGGCTCTCCGGGGTCAGCCACCGTCCGAAGGCCCGGAAGATCAGGTCGGAGGAGCCGGCACCGACGGACAGTGCCTCCACGGGAAGCGCCCGCGCCGTGGCGATCTCGGCCAACAGGCCCTCCGCGCCGGTCGGTGGCGAGGTCCGGGCCGTCCAGGCCGGGTCCTGTGCGAGTGCCGCCGTCACCTCGGGGGCCGGCGGGAACCAGGCGTCCAGCACATCGGCCGCGACCACCTCACGGCGCCGGTGCAGGCTGCGGAAGTCCGTACCGATGGCGGCGAACGAAGCCCCGCCGTGCTCGCAGCCGTCCGCCCGCGGAAGGAACGGCATGTCCAACTGCCAGTCAAGACCGGCCCGCAGCCGCTCCACCGCACCGGCGTACTTGCCCATCGCCGTCCTCAGCAGCTCGATGACGGCGCCGGTGAGCACGTCGAACGACAGCGCGCCGCAGTACACGGAACGACCGGTCGGCTGCAGTCCCACGGCCCGGTACATGTCGAGCAGTTGGGTACGGCCCATCACCACCACCCGGCGTCCTCCCCGGGAGGCGATCCAGCGCAGCGCGGCGAACATCAGCAGCGGAGCCGCCATGGTCGACCGCCAGCGCGGCTCGACCGTGAGGATGCGCACCTCGAACAGGGCGTCCTCGGTCAGCAACGGCAGTTCCTCGCGCGTCAGATAGCGCTCGATGCCGTACCGGCCCACCCAGGGCGGCGTGATGCTGACGAAGCCCATCCTGTCCGCACCGCGCGCCACGACCAGGTAGACGTTGTCGCCGTCCAGCGCGTCACGCAGCCGTCCCGTGGGATTGGGCGCGTGCTGCCCCAACTCCTCCGCGTACACCCGGTGCCGCAGCTCGTGGATCCAGTCGAGATCGTCAGGGACCGCACGGCGCAACTGCAGGGCCTGAGCCACAGAACACCACCTATTTGGCTTGGAGTTGAGCTCTCAGTGTGGGATCGGCGGACAGGGCGCGCCTGAGCGATCGGACCCGGGGCGGCTTGAGTACGGATACTCAGTTGCGGCACGGGTCCACCGCCGCGCCGAGCTGATCGTTACTGTGCCCATGTGCTGCCTGACTTCGAGTTGACGCCGCCGGAGCGCCGGATATGGGACGCCTTTCCCGAGGGACGGCGGGTGGATCTGCGTACGGGCGAGCCCGACGGCGATGATCCGGCGACGGGCGGACAGTGGGGGCCGGAACGCACCGTGCGGGCGGCTGTGCTGGTGGCGTTGCTGCTGGGCGGTGACGCCGGGCCGTCCGGCGCCGTTGCCTCCCTGCGTCTCGCCGGGGCGCGGATCACCGGTCGGCTCGACCTGGACGGGGCCGAGGTCGGCCATGCGCTCTCGCTCGAGCAGTGCCGGCTGGAGGAGGCGGTGAGCCTTTTCGGGGCGTCGACGCGGACGATCCGGATCAGGGACAGCTGGGTTCCTGACGTGGAGGCGGGGCTGGCTCGTATCCAGGGGAATCTCGACCTGAAGCGATCGGTGCTGGAAGGCGGACGCCTGTCGCTCATCAACGCCCATCTGGCCGGGGAGTTGAGGCTGACCGCGGCGCGGATATCCACCTCCGGGGAATGGGCCGTGTTCGCGGGCGGTCTGGTCATGGAAGGCGGTGCCTTCTGCAAGAACCTCAGCACGCGGGGCGGCGTACGGCTGTTGGGCGCGCAGTTGCCCGGTGGTCT
Organism: Streptomyces sp. NBC_00038; assembly: GCF_026343635.1. Lineage (NCBI taxonomy): Bacteria > Bacillati > Actinomycetota > Actinomycetes > Kitasatosporales > Streptomycetaceae > Streptomyces > Streptomyces sp. NBC_00038. The sequence continues at coordinate 3,443,474 of NZ_JAPELQ010000001.1, read as the reverse complement.
GTTCATGCAGGGGGCACGGCTCAGCAGCCCTCACGGTGTGGCGCTGGCCGCGGACAGCGTGACCGCGACGACGCTGGATCTGTCGGAGGGGTTCACCGCGGAGGGGGCCGTGCGGCTGCGGGGCGCCCGGATCTCGGACAATCTCAGCTTCGAAGGAGCGATCCTGAAGGGGGCACGCGACGGTGACGGCCCGTCCGTCGTTTGTCTTCAGACGCAGGCCACCGACTTCGACTTCACCGTCGCCGAAACACCCTCCGGAGCCGTCGACCTGCGGGGCGCCCAGGTCTCGTTCCTCCACGAGAACGAGCACAGCTGGCCGGGTGCGGTGGAACTGGACGGCTTTGTCTACGGCTCCATCAAGACGGTCGTGGCGGGGCAGCAGCGGGACGCCGTCGGTCGGCGGGAGACCGTGGCCCGGCATGTGGAATGGGTGCGCCGAAGTCCCGTCTACAGCCCCCAGCCGTACGAGCAACTCGCCAGTTGCTACCGGAAGGTCGGCCACGACGACGACGCCCGCCGGGTGCTCCTGGAGAAGCAGCGCCATCGACGCCGTTTGCTGCGCCCGGCCGCACGGGCGTGGGGGTATGTGCTGGACGCCACCGTCGGATACGGATACCGGCCGTGGCTGGCCGGCGTCTGGCTCCTCGCGCTGATCCTGCTCGGCACGCTGGTCTTCGACGTGAATGATCCGACCGCGGTCAAGCAGGGCGAGGGAGCCCCTTTCCAGCCCTTCGTCTACACGCTCGACCTGCTGATCCCCATCGGCGGTCTCGGTCAGCGGGCCAACTGGTACTGGACGGACGGTGGCCCGCAGTGGCTGGCGTACGGGCTGATCGCCGCCGGCTGGATGCTCACCACGGCTGTGCTCGCGGGCGTGACCCGGACACTGAACAGGAGTTAGCGCCACGCGATTCGGCAACGATCGTTCCCAACCCAGGAACGATCGTTCGAAAATCATGGCGCGGACCGACCCGGGCACGTAGTCTCGGCTCCACCATGACAACTTGATGGGTCAACTTCCGGGAGCCCCTTGGTGAGTGAGTCCCCGCCTCTTGCCGAGACACTCGCGCGCCTGGACGCGCGGATCGCCGAGAAGGGCCTGGACCGTGGTGAAGTGCTCGACGTACGCGCGCTGTCGGGCCGTACGGCGATCCCCGAGGGGGAGATTCAGGCCCTGCTCGACGGTGAGGTGCCGCGGGACGGCCGGGTGGACGAGCGGATCCGGGGGCGGGTGCGGGCCCTGTACGAGGCGTATCTCGGGGAGAGCGGGAAGCGGCCCGCCGATGTGTGCCGGGAGGTCGCGGGCCGGCTCGGGATCAGTGAGAAGTGGGCGCGCTCGCTCCTCAACGGCGACAAGATGCCGAACGTTCCGGACCTCACCCTGCTCGCGGAGTTCTTCCGTATCGACCAGGGCACGAAGTTCTTCACCGACACCACCTCCGTCGCCCTGAACGGGGCGCTTCAGCGCATCCTCCGGGAGCTCGAAGGCGCCACGGAGGACGGGCCGTTGCTCAAGTTCACGACCAAGCACGGGGTCGTCACGTTCGCGCTGCGCGGCAAGCGGCTGACCCCCCGCAAGCAGGAGGCCCTCGCGGTCATGCTGGACGGTCTGCTGAGCGGCGAGGAGGGGGAGCAGCGATGAGGCTCGCCCGTACCGTGCGCAGGCTCGTGACCGCTCTGCGGCCGGCCGGGGCCGAATCGGAGATGCGCGGTCTCGCCGTGGAGCTCAGCCGCGCGCTGCGCAAGAGGATCGACACCCCGGTCGACGTACGGGAGTTGGCCCGCGCCCTGTGCGAGGAGATCAGCGGGCGCCGCGACGGCCGCCCCGTACAGCTGCGCTTCGAGCGCTTCCCCGACGAATTCGAAGTCACAGGCCTGTGGATGGAGTTCCACGACTTCGACCTCGTCGTCATCGAGGAGCGCGCCGAAACGGTGCAGCAACTCGTCATCCTCGGCCACGAGTTGTGGCACATGCGGCAGGGACACCGCAGCCATCGCCCCGACACCGACAACCACGTCGACGGGGCGGCCGCCGCAGCACGCGCCCTCGCCGACGGCACCGGCTGGCAGGAGATAGCCCTCACGCTGGCCGCCCGCAACGGATCCCACGCCACCGCCGAGGCCGAGGCCGAGGATTTCGGACTGCACCTGGCGAGCGTCTTCCGCTCGTGGGTCACCGGACCCCGTACGGACCGGCGGGAGCCCGCCGATCCGGTCGGCCGGGCCATCCAGGCGTCGCTGGGCTACCGCGACCCCCGGGACTGACGGGCGATGGACACCTCCCGCTTCCCCCTCGGACCCCACATCGCCTTCTGGCTGCCGACCACCGTCCTCACCGCCGCCCTGGCCATCAAGCTGCCCGGCATCCTCAAACTCTGGAAGGACCCGCTCCTCAGAGCCGTCGGCGGCCTCCTCGCCCTCGCCTGCGCCATCTTCGTCTTCGCGGCGCCGCCGACCATCGCCTGGACCAACCGCGTCACCGGCGTACGGAACATCTCGGCGCCCCTGGTCTACAGCCTCATCACCGCGTTCTCCGGGGCCTGCCTGCTGCTGCTCATCGCCTGGCGCAACGGCGTCTCCGACCGCTCGGACTCGACGCGCCGTGCCATGCGCTGGGTGGTCACCGCCTACTCGGGCGTCATCGTCGCGCTGTGGGTGCTCTTCGCGCTCGCCGACGTCCACGTCGAGAGGCTGCGGGACCTCGACACGTACTACGCCAACACGCCCTTCATGCGCGAAGAGATCGTGCTCTATCTGCTCGCGCACACCGTGGCCTGCGTGATCACGTCCAACCTGATCTGGAACTGGATCCGCACCGGCGACCTCGACGTATGGCTGCGCGGCGGACTCAAGCTGCTGGGCGCCGGCTACGCGACGAACCTGCTCTTCGCCGCCGCGAAACTCTCGGCGGTCGTCGCCCGCTGGACCGGCCACGACCTGGACTGGCTGAGCACCCAACTCGCACCCCCCGTCGTCTGCGTGTCCGCCATCCTGATCGCGGCGGGCTTCGTCTTCCCGTACGCCGGGCAGTACCTGCACCGCCGCTGGCACACCCGGATCGCCCACTGGCGACTGCGGCCCCTGTACGTGCTGATGCGGACCGGCACGGGCGGCCACGTCCCCTTCAAGCTCAGGGCCACCCCCGAACTGCGCCTGACGCGCCGCGAGACGTTCATCCGGGACGCGCTGCTCCACCTCGCCCGGCACATCGACGAGGACCTGGGCCGACGGGCCTACGACGCGGCGCTCGGCCTCGGATGGGACGCCGACCGGGCGCAACCGCTCGCCGGTGTCGTGACGATCCAGGCGGCCATCGAGTCCAGGCGACGATTCCAGGAGCGCGACGCCGGCTCTCCTCCCCACAGCCCCGACATGGAAGACCTGCTGGAGGAGATCGAGGCCGTGTCCCGGGCTCTCCGCCACACCGACGACATCAGGGCGGTCCGCGAGCGCGCGGCCGCCGCAGCAGAGAGCGTGCCAGCCACATGAGTGCCACTCCCCTGAGCGAACGACCGCCCACAGCAAGGCCCTTGAGATCCGCCGTCGTCCTCGGCGGCAGCCTCGCCGGCATGCTCGCGGCCCGCGCCCTGGCCGAGTTCGCGGACGTCGTCACGATCGTCGAGCGGGACGCCCTGCCCGAGGGCCCCGAGCGCCGCAAGAACCTGCCCCAGGCCCAGCACCCGCACGCGCTGTGGTCCGGCGGCGCCCGGGCGATGGAGGAACTCCTGCCGGGCGTCACCGGGCGGCTCGCGGAAGCCGGTGCGCGCCACCTCGCGGTCACGACGGACATGGTCGTGCTGTCGCCGCAGGGCTGGTTCCGTCGCTGGAACGAGTCCCACCACATGGTCCTGATCAGCCGTGGCCTGCTCGACGCGATCGTCCGTGCGCAGGTCCTCGACGACGACCGGATCAAGCTCGTCGAGCGCGCCGAGGCGCTCGGCCTCGAAGGCACCGCCGCCGCCGTCACCGGAGTCCGCGTCCGCGGTGACGAAGGCGCCGAGTCCGTCCTGTCGGCCGACCTGGTCGTCGACGCCACCGGTCGCGGCTCCCGCGCACCACAGTGGCTGGGGGCCCTCGGCCTGGCCGCACCGAAGCAGCGTGAGGTCAACTCCGGTCTGGCGTACGCCAGTCGGATGTACCGCGCCCCCGAGAGCGCGCGGGAGGGCTTCCCCGTCATCAATGTGCAGGCCGACCCGCGCGAGGGGAGCCCCGGCCGGGCGGGCTTTCTGCTGCCCATCGAGAACGGGAACTGGATGGTCATGCTGACGGGCACCCGAGGCGGCGAACCCACCGCAGACGAGGGCGACTTCGAGCGGTTCGCCACCGAGGAGCTGAGCCATCCCGTCATCGGGGAGTTCCTCGCGGGCGCCGAGCCACTGTCCAAGGTCGCCTTCACCCGGTCCACCGTGAACCGCCGCTACTACTACGAGCGTTCGCGGCGCTGGCCCGACGGCTTCGCGGTCGTCGGCGACGCGCTCGCCGCGTACAACCCGGTCTACGGGCACGGTATGTCGGTCGCGGCGCAGAGCGCCCTCGCCCTGCGCGAGGTGATCCGCCGCCGGGGCTGGGGCACCCCGGGGCTGGCACGCGTCGCGCAGAAGGCCGTGGCCCGGCCGGTCAACGCGGCCTGGGATCTGGCGACCGGCCTGGACGTCTTCTACCCGGGAGCGACGCAGAACGGCCCCACGCTCAGGGACAGGATCATCGCCGCGTACGCGAACCGGCTCCTGTACACCGCCACCGGCAACGGCCGCATCGCCCGCCGCTTCACCGACGTGTCGTCCCTGGAGCGCGGCGCGCACGTCCTGTTCGCCCCCAGCGTCCTCCTCGCCGCCGTGGCCGGCCCGCTCAAACCGCAGCTCACCGCACCGCCCCTCACGGACGAGGAGTGGAAGGCCGCAGGTCAGGCCCGTATCGGCTAGCCTGCGGCGGGATCACCCCGAGATGTCGCATGAGGAAGCCGTACGCGGAAGTCGTACGAGGAATCCGTACGAGGATGGAGTCAGCCGTGGCCCGCAGTGCCGCACGTGCCCGTATCGCGCTCGCCACCTACAACCCGGGTGAGGAGCCCAGCGCGGACCGGGATCTGCCTGTGCTGGCGGCGGCGTTGGAGGAGGCGGGGGCCGAGGTCGGTGTCCGGTACTGGGACGACTCCGACGTCGACTGGGCCGGGTTCGACCTCGTCGTGATCCGGTCGACCTGGGACTACAGCTGGCGGGCCGCGCAGTTCGTGGCGTGGGCTGGGCGGTGCGGGCGGGTGACTCGGCTGGCCAACCCGGCGGGGGTGGTGCGGTGGAACGCCGACAAGCGGTATGTCGGGGAGCTGGCGGAGGCGGGGGTTCCGGTGGTGCCGACGCGGTATGTCGCGCCGGGGGACCCCGTCGAGCTTCCCGAGGACCGCGAGTTCGTCGTGAAGCCCACCTCCGGCGCGGGCGCGCGTTATGCCGCCCGGTACACCCCCGAGGAGCGGGAGACCGCCGTACGGCAGCTCGCGCGGATGCACGCGGAAGGGCTGACCGCGATGGTGCAGCCGTATCTGAAGAACATCGACGCCGGGGGCGAGCGGGCACTCCAGTTCTTCGGCGGGCGCCTGCTGCACGCCAGCAGGAAGGGCGCCGTCCTTGAGCCCGGGACGTCGTACGACGAGAAGAAGGTCGCGCATCCGAGGCTTGAGACCTGGGAGCCGACCCCGGCCGAACTCTCGGTCGCCGAGCGGGCGTTGGCGGCCGTACCGGACGCGGGAGAGGTGCTCTACGCCCGGGTGGACCTGGTCGACGGCGACGACGGGGAGCCGTGTGTCATGGAGCTGGAGCTGATCGAGCCCAATCTCTTCCTCTGGCTGCACCCGGAGTCGGTGCCCGTGGTCGCGGAGGCGATCGTCACGGCCGCCCTTTGACGCCCACCCGCTGCAACAGCCCCCAGGTGAACTCCGCCGCGCAGTCGTGCCGTACGCCCGACTTGTCCGGGGCGGTGAACGCCAGTCCCCAGCGCGTGGGCGCCGTGCCCTCCAGGGGCCGGGCGGGTGCGAAGGCGCGGGCCGCCTCGTCGACCGTGCAGGACCAGGGGGTCAGGTCGTCGAGGGTTTCAAGGACCGGACCGGGGGTGCCGGGTGCGCGGACCAGCCACTCGTTCCAGGCGATGCCGTTCGGGGCGACCAGGACCTCGAAGCGGAGGTCGGGCCAGAGGGGGACGGGCCAGAGAAGGGCCTCGCAGGCGAGGTCGCCGATCTGGCGGGGGGTGACGGACTCCGGGGTGCCGAGGATCTGGCGGTAGCGGGAGGTCGCGGCCCGGGAGCGTGGGGCGTGCAGCATTGCCTGCCAGCGGCGGTTGGCCTCGCGCATGGCGGCGATGGAGGCGCCCAGTTGGTGGCGGGCGTCCTCGACGAGGTCAGGATTGTGGTCCGCCATGCGGCGCAGCAGGACCAGCTGGAAGTCGAGAGGTGTGAAGGGGGTGGCGGGGCGTTTTGCGGGCGGCATGCGGTCCATCGTCGCCTATGCGGTACGCGCCCGGGCGATGGCCGTCCGGGAGGAAGAGCACCGAGTTGACGTAGCGGGGGCCGCGAGGGGGAAGCACCCTGCGCAGCAGGCCCTGCGAGACGACGTGGGACGTCCGGGCCTGGTGGGCCTCCAGGGGGAAGGATGCGAGGGGCAGCCAGGCGTCGTCGGGCAGGACCCAGCCCTCGTAACCCTGCTGGGCGAGGTGTGCGATCACGGGGGCGACGGGCTGGATCCGGGCCTCCAGCTCGATGAAGAGGGCCGGGCGGTCGCGGGTGATGAGGGCGCTTGCGCCGCGCAGGACGGCCAGTTCGTTGCCGTCCACGTCGATCTTGACGAAGTCGACGTCGCGAAGGTTCAGGCTGTCGAGGGTCAGGCAGGGGACCTCAAGGGCGCGGGCGTGGATGTCCCTGCAGACCAGGGACGACACACCCCGGTCGCCCGCGTCGTCCGGCGGCAACCACAGACGGGCGGTGCCCCGGTGGTCGGAGGCGGCGGCATGGATCACGCGCACGTTCGCGGGGCTCGCGGAGGAGAGCAGCCGGGCGAGGTGCGGGACCGGTTCGACGGTCACCACGCGGCCGGCCCGGTCGGCCAGCCGGCGCGTCCAGGGGCCGTACCAGCCGCCCACGTCCACCGCCGTACGGCAGCCGGGCGGGCAGAGCTCGGCCAGCCGCGCCAGCTCGGGTTCGAAGCGCGGGTAGACGAGCCGGGCGGTCGCGGCGACCAGACGGGTGGGAAGGAAGCGGGCGAGGCGGGCGGCCAGTGTTCGTGGCGAGGGACTGGTCATGGGGCCATCCGTTTGAGGAGTTCCTCGTGTTCGTCCTCCGTCACCTGCTCGCCGGAGGACGGCAGCAGCTGCGGGATGCCGTCCACGATCGGGTAACGGCGTTGCAGGCGGGGGTTGTACAGCGCGGCCTCGGACCCCAGGGACTCATCGGGTACGAGCAGGTGGAGCGGGCCTTTGTCCAGCGGGCAGGCCAGGATCTTCAGCAGTGGGTCGTCGGGGTTCACGGTGGAGTCAACTCCTTGGTGGCAATGGGGGGTTGGGGTGCGGTGTCGTGTTTGGGCATGGCGAGCAGGACGGACACCGCGAGGGCGGTGCCCGCGAGCCGCAGCGCGAGCCGCACCGGTTCGTGCGGCAGCGCCTCGCCGAACGCGAGCGTGCCGAGGACCGCCGTGAACAGACACGTCACCGTCGTGCAGACCGGCACGATCAGCGAGGCCCGGCAGCGCTGCAGCGCCGCCTGCGACATGACCAGGCCGAACGCGCCGGTGAAGAGCAGGAGATAGGGGTACGGGGAGCGCAGCAGGTCGACCACCGCCCCGCCGAGTCCACTTGTCGTCAAATAGCTGGACACGCCCTTGATGGCGAGCGAGCTCACCCCGTACAACAGGCCGACCGCCACGCCGTATTCGACGCCGGTGGTCGGCATCCGGTGCCGGTGCCGGGAGCGGCGCTCGGCGGATCCGTACAGCCAGATGCCCATCGCGAGGGACGGCAGGCAGACGGTGAGGATCAGCGGCGCCGGAGCGCTGCGGCTGACGGTGTCTGAGCCCTCGCTCAGGGACAGCACCACCATCAGCAGGGCGGCGAGGATCGCGCCGAGTGCGTACCGCTCGCGGCCCGTCGTCTCCTCGCCGAGCAGCCGTGAGGAGAGCAGCACGAGGAGGACGAGCCCGGAGACGAAGATGCCCTGCGCGGCGGCGATGGGAAGTGTGCGGTAGACGGCCAGTTGGGCGCCGAATCCGGCGGCGAGCGACAGTGAGCCGCCGATCCACAGGGGGCTGCCCAGGACCAGCCGCAGCAGTCGGGCGGGGCGGCGGATGTCGACCTCCGGCATGGCCGCCAACGCGCGTTTCTCCAGGACGAATCCGGTGCTGTACAGGACGTTCGCCAGCAGGGCCGCGGCCACTCCCCACCACATGGGCTACGTCCTTCGCGCGTGCAGGAGAAGGATGGAGGACGCCGAAGGGACCGCGCAGGCCAGCCGGTCCAGCGGTCGCAGCGGACGCGGTACGCCGTGGAAGGGCGCACCTCGCAGCCGCTCGACCTCGAAGCCCGACGCGGCCACGAACTCCCTCAGCGCGCGGGCGGTGTAGAGCCGCAGATGGCCCACGACCTCCCGGCCCGGGCGGCCGTGGATCGCGCGCAGGCTCACCTCCGAGAACACGGGCTGCACGCCGGCAAGGAGCAGGGCGCGGTTGTACCAGGCGGCGAGGTTCGGGGTGGAGAGCATCAGGTGGCCCCCGGGACGCAGGACCCGGCGGATCTCGTCGAGCGCGGAGTCCGGGTCGACGAGGTGCTCGACGACCTCGCTGAACAGCACGGCGTCCGCTGACGCCGTCCTGAACGGCAGCCCCCCGTCGGTGAGTTCACCGCGGATCGCGTACGGCACATGGGCGTGGGCCCGTCTGAGGGCGTCCTGCGACCAGTCGACACCGATGAGACGGTGCCCGGCGAGGAGGGGTGCGGCGGTCGCGGCGGCGGAACCGTCGCCGCAGCCGATGTCCAGGACGGTCTTCGTGCCCGCCGTCGCCGGGCCGAGCGCGGCGGCGAGCATGCGTGCCTGGCGCAGGCTGCGGGCGGCGCCGGAGGCGACGGGCACGCCGGGGTCCTCGTAGAAGTCGCGAAGTCCCCGGCGTACGGCGCCTGTTGCCGGGGTTGCCGCGGGAGCCTTGGTGGTCATGGGCCGTTCTCCTCCGTCGCGTGCAGATAGTGCTCGAAGAGGTCGCGGAGGTGGGCGCCGTCGCCGTGGCTGAGCAGGGTCCGAGACCAGCGCAGGGCGACGTGCAGGCGGCCCGCGGTGGACGCGGTCGTGACGGTCAGCCCGCGGGGCATCCGGGCGGGCGCCGAGAACCAGACCGCGTTGGCACGGCCCGCCGCCTCCCCGAAGTCCAGCGGGTACGGGATCCGGCCGATGTTGCTCAGCAGCGTGGTCGACGTCCAGGGACCGGCCGCCCTGCGCAGGCCCCGGGTGAGGGCGGCCCGCCACGCCACCGGGACCACGGGGGCGGTCAAGAGGGCGGCCCCGTGCCCGAGTTGGGGGCGGTCCACGGACTTCAGGGCCTGGGTGCGGAGCGCGGTACGGCGCAGCAGCTCGCCCATCGACTCCGGGTCCAACTCCTCCGGGGCGAAGGTGACTTCGACGAGTCTGGTGCCGTTCCCGATGGGCATTCCCATGTCCCTGGGGCGGTCGTCGACCGGCATGGTGATCCGCAACGGGCGGGGACGGGCACCGTGTTCCCTGTTCCAGTGGGCGATCATCAGGGCGGTGGTGACCATGAGCTGGTCGTTCACCGTGTAGGGGGAGCCCTTGGGACGGCGCGGGACGTTGAGCTCGGTGACGAGCAGGCCGTTGCCGGGGGAGGGTTCGGGGGTGCCGTGGGCCACGCGGGCGGGCGGGGCCCAGCTGGAGGGGGTGTCGACCCGGGCGGTCTCGGGGGCCCCGGGTGTGCGTACGGGGGGTGCGGCGGGGGAGTTGTCCCGGCCGCCGTAGAGTTCCGCCGCCGTGGCCAGGATGCGGAGGCAGGCGGGGCCGTCGAGTGCCGTGTGGTTCATGGTGAGGAAGAGGACGGTGCCCTCGGACGCGCCGTCCTCGTCGACGACTTCGAGCCGAACCGGCGGTGCGGCCGACAGCGGCGGGGCGTCGTCCAGCGCCCGGTCGCGGGCATGCTTGAGCGCGTCCCGGTCCGGCGGCGGGAACGTCACGACCTCCAGGTCCGGACCGTCGGTGAGCTCCCACTCGTAGCGCCGGCGGTACCAGGGCCCCGGCGCCTCCCGCATCAGGATGCGAGGATGCCGGCGCAGAGCCTCGGCGAAGGCCGACCGCAGACGGGCGGGGTCGAGCCGCCCCGGCAGATGGACCTCGATGTGGACGGTCTCCGGCTCCGCCTCCTGGAGGCAGTGCCGCGAGACTTCGTCGACGACGGGGAAGGGGACCCGCGCGGGGGGCCCGCCCGGCCCGCCCGCGCCGTTCCGCGCCGGGTGCTCGACCGCGGTCATGGGGCCTTGTCCCTAGGGGTGTCGTCCGAGGGCGTCGCTTTGAACCTCGGCTTGCGGAAAGGGTTCCGCACGGTCGGCGGCTCGGGTTCGGGCTGAGCGGAGCCGGGACCACGGGCGGAGATGGTCGGCCCGGACTCGGGCCTGGGTTTCTCCAGTTCTGGCCGATCCAGCCCCTCCGGCGTTTGAGGAGCGGGGTCCGGGGCGGAGCCCCGGGAAGGGACGGGTAGGGGCGGAGGGGGCGAATCCAAGCCGTTCCCCGACTCGGACCGCACAGCCGAAGCACCGGGATCGACACCAGGCTTCCCCTTACCCGTCTCGGCCCCGGCGGGGGGCCCGAACGCCCCCGGCCCCGGGTTCTCCCCCCGCACCCGCTGCGGCAACGGCGCAGTAGGCGCCTCCGACCCGGGAGACCCCGGCGGCGCCCCCCACTGCCACGGCGGCGGCCCGGCGGGGACGGACTCCCGCACAGTCACCAGCGCCGCGAACAACCCGATCAACGCCAACAGTTGAGCCATAGGACCGAACGCCCCCGCGTCGGAGGACACCGCCTCCCCGGCCCCCGTCGAGGCGGCAACCCCCGCCCCGGCGAGCGCGAGAAACGCGATCGGCACGAGCAGCGCATGCCGTTTCCACGCGAGCAGCGCCAGCACGGGCACAAGGAGCGCGAAGAACCCCGCGATCACGACCCCCACCAGGGTCAGCGCGACCAGCCCCAGCCACACCCCGGGCCCCGCCGGAACCGCCTGCGGCTCGTCGGCGTTGGGCGAGCGGCGCCGCCACAGCACGAGGCCCACCAGCGCGGCCACGCCGACCCCGCCGCCGATCAGCCCGGCCTCGTACGTCGTCGAGGGCTCGTACGACAGCTTGACCGTGCCGCCCGCGCCGGACGGGATCTGCCAGCCCTGCTGCCAGCCGTCGAGCCGCACCGGCGTGAGTTCCTTGCCGTTGAGCGTCGCCTTCCAGCCGTCGTTGAAGTTCTCGTACGTCGTCAGGTACGAGGCCGCGCCCGAACCGACCGTCACCTCGCGGCGGTCGCCCAGCCAGTCGCGTACCCCCAGCTCACGCCCGGCGGTGGGGGCCTCGGCGACCGTCCCGCGGGTCAGCGTCACGTCGGTGACGGTGAGCGGCCCGGCGTCCCCGGCCTCGACCCGGTGCGAGCCGGAACCGAGGTCCAATTCCGCGTTCTCGCCGCCTTCTTGACAGAGCGTCAAGTCGATCGCGCGGCGTTCCACCAGGTCCTGCACGGTCCCGGCCGCACTCGTCGCGTACAGCTTCCCGTCGACCGCGAGCACCGGTCCCTTCCCGCAGGGGAGCGAGAACTCCCGGGTGCCCGAGGGCTGCGGGGTGCGGTACTGGTCGAGCGCCGGGATGTACGCCTCGGTGAGTCCGACCGGCAGTTGCAGGTCGGCGTCCGCGACCGGGTTGTGGACGGTCAGCGGCGCGGTCTCGGTGACGGTGATGTCGAGCTGGTCGGTGGTGATGGGCTCGAAGCGGGCCCAGCCGTTCTCGTCGACGCCGACGATCGCCGCCCCGTCCGGGGAGCTGATGGCGATCTTCGTCGGGCGGGTCGACAGGCCGCCCGCCGGGGCCAGGACGATCGACGAGACCGCCTGCTTGTCCGGCCAGCTCAGGTGGATCGTCGGGTTGTCGCCCGCGATCCACGCCGTCGTCAGGTCGCCGTCCGTGAGATTGCGCGCCGACAGACCCGCGCCGAGCTGCGCCGTCGAGTCCGCCGTCGCGGTGATCCGGCTCTGCTGCTCGGGCGCCACCTCGTAGAGCAGCTTGTCGAGCTCCTCACCTGGGACGGGGACCGCGCTCGCCTTGATCTCGTACGTCCCCGACGTCGACGTCGAGAAGACGCGGTGCAGGCCCGCCTCCGTGCCCGTCGGGGAGAGCCCGGTGGGGTCGGCGGAGCGGTGCAGGGAGACGATCTCGGCGGTGGCGTCCGAGTCGGCGGCGTCCGTCGGGAGCCGCAGCAGGCGGGTCACCTGGACGTTCGGGAGGTCGATCTCGGAGAAGCCCGCACCGGTCAGACCGGCGTGCTGCTCCGTGGCGTCGACGATCGTGATCTTCAGCCAACTCGTGTCGCCGACAGGGGACTTGATGCTCTGCGTCATGCCGTTCGGCTGGAGATAGCTCGTGACGGAACCCTTCTCCGTCTCCACCCGCACCCGCGTCGCCGCGGACCGCACCCCGTCCTGGGGCAGCGGCGTCACCTTGAACGACGACGGCATGTCCACGGAGTCGGTGAAGCCGATCCGCAGCCACTGCCCGTCCGCCGAGCCCGCCGCGCCCTCCGCCCACGCGGTGTCCGGGTTGCCGTCGAAGGCGTTCACGGGGTCGTACTGCGGGAGGTAGAACAGCCAGTTGCCGGTCGAGGAGGCCGTCACCGAGCGGGCGCCGCGCAGTTCGGCGACCGTCTGGTGGTCGATGCCCTTCGTCGGCAGGATCTGGTGCGGTTCCTCGCCCGCGTCCTGCGCGCTGTCGCTGTCGTTGCGCTGGTCGGCGGTGTACGTGTACGAGGTGTTGGCGTTGACCAGGCCGAAGCGGGTGTCTGCGCGCCGCAGCCCGTCGCCGAGGACCTGGACCGCCGGAGTGCCGAGCCCCGGATGGTTGTCGCCGGTGAGCACGGTGGCGCGGTCCCGCATCGCCGGGTCCGCGGAGAGCGGGAGGAGGGCCTCGGGGCCGCCGGAGACGACCGCGGTGTCGGCGATGGGCTTGAGCCCGGCCTGCCCCGGCCGTGGCACGTCGTCGCTGACGGGCTCGTAGATCTCGACGGAGCGCTGGCGCGGATAGAGGCCCTCGACCTGGAGGGGAGTGTCCTCGGCGATCCGGCCACCGGTCATCTCGGGCCCGAATCCGGTCACGCGCTGGTAGCCCGACTGCTCCAGGGTCCGCTTCACGGTCGTGGTCGGGACGTAGCCCAGCTGGTCGGGGTCCAGGTCATTGCGTACGACGACGTAGTAGAGCCCTGCCCGGCTCAAGTAGTCGGCCAAGCCCGGGACTTCGGAACCTGTCATCAGGGACTGCTCGACTGCGTCCATCGCGCGCCGGTTGCCCGCGGTGCCGAAGGGGACGTAATCGCGTTGCGCCCAGCGGGAGTCGGCGAGGACGTCGAGGGGCTGGTCGATGGGGGAGCCCCAGGTGTAGATGCCGTGTGCGGTGGCGGGGACGACGAGGGCGCGGGAGTCGGGGGAGTACTTCTCCAGCCAGTCGGCGGTGCTCTGCCAGTACTTGGGGAGTTCCTGGAACGAACCCGGGTTCAGGATCGACCCGTTGAGATACGGCCAGGCGAGCCCGGGCAGGATCAGGACCGCCGCGATCAGCGGGGCGAGACGGCGCCCGCGGACCCGCCTGGCCCCCCGCTGCTCCGAGGCGATCCCGACCAGATGGGCGAGCCCGAACACGAGGGCGAGCGCCAGCCCCGTCTGGAACTTGTAGATGTTGCGGAACGGGACGAGCCCGCCGTTCAGCCAGTCCTGGACCACACCGTGGAAGGGCGCGCCGAACGAACCGCCGTACCCGGCCAGGGTGATGAGCGCGACCGTCAGCACGGTCAGCACGAGCCAGCGCCGCTCGGGCATGTCACGGCGGGCGAGCCCCGCAAGGCCCAGGCCCGCCGCGAGCGCCGAGCAGACGATCACGATCACCGAGGCCACGACGGTCCAGCCCGCGGGCAGCCAGGCCTCGCCGAAGTGCAGATAGGCGACCCAGTTCCCGGCCCCGCGCAGGGTCTCCGTCGCCGACATGGTGGCCGTCGTCGTCTGCGAAGTCTCCACGTACGGAAGGAAGTTCTCCCCGTAGATGCCGAGCACCAGCAGCGGGACCACCCACCAGGCGGTCGCCAGGATCACACCCGGAACCCACCAGGCGATCAGCTTGCGCTGCCGGGGGCCACGCGGGCGGGAGAGGAGATACAGGCCGACGGGGAGGAGGGCGGCGAGCGTCGAGGCCGCGTTCACACCGCCCATGAACGGGATGATCAGCGCCGAGCGGAGGGCCGCGATGCGCGCGCTGTAACGCTCGTTGGTGAGCGGGAGCAGGACCCACGGGAGGAAGGCGCCGGGGAGCGCGGCGGCCGAGGTCGAGCCGACGACGATCGTGAACACCGGCCACAGCGCGTACGCCACGGCGGCGAGCAGACGCGAGGCGGGCGTGCCGATCCGCAGCCGCTCGGCCAGCCGCAGCGCGCCCCAGAAGGCGACGGACACGATGAGAGAGAGCCACAGCCGCTCGGCCAGCCACACCGGGAGGTCGATCAGCTTGCACAGGCCGTAGAACGGCAGCATCGGCCAGACATAGCCGACGTACTGGTCCTGGATGCCGCCGAAGCCGCCCCGGTCGTGCCACAGCTGCCCGAGGTCCGACAGGAACTGCCAGGGGTCGAGCGCGACTCCGAGCTTGGTGTCGAAGGTCGTGCGCCCGGGGTGCACCACCAGGAACAGCACGAACACAACAGCCCAGAACCCCAGCAGCCACCGTCGCGACCGCGGCCCCTCGGGGGGTCCCGAGGTGGTCGCGACGGGGCGGACGGCTGCCGGGGGTGGAGCCTGGACCGTGCTCGTCATGGTGGACACCGCCGGAGGATGAGGAGGAGATTCCAGGTGGCGAACTCGCGCAGCCCCGGCGCCTTCGCGACGGCTCCCGCGAGGAACGGCCAGTAGCGGGAGCGCGCCGAGACGACCGTGACGTCGTCGCGGGCGCGGACCTGCCGAAGGGTGGTTCCGATGTGCACGGCGAAGAGGTTCTCGCCGAGGGTGTGCTTGGCCGGCTTTCCGGTACGGCGGCTGTAGCGGGCCCGCGCCCGCTCCGCGCCGAAGTAGTGCCAGGGCGCCCACTCGTGACCGCCCCACGGGGACAGCCAGTTGGTGAACGACACGTAGATCAGCCCGTCCGGCCGGGTCACCCGCACCATCTCGCTGATGAAGGTCCCCGGATCGGCCACGTGCTCAAGGACGTTGGAGGAGAAGCAGACGTCGGCGACGCCGTCCGCCAGCGGCAGCAGATAACCGTCCGCCACGACGGTCGAGTCGGGCGGCTTCGGCCCCAACTCCGCCACGTCCGGCTCGAAGAGATAGGCGTGCGCCCCGCGCCGCCGGAACTCCTCGGTGAAGTACCCGCTGCCGCCGCCGACGTCCACGACGGTACGGCCCTCGACGACCCCGCCGTACGCCTCGACCTGGTCGGCGGCGTCACGGGCAAGCAGCGAATAGCAGGCCTCGGGGTCGTCCTGCTCGTGCAGGAACGCACGGAAGAGGGCGAGGGAGCGGCGTATGGAGGGGTCCTTGA
This sequence comes from Streptomyces sp. NBC_00038, assembly GCF_026343635.1. Classification (NCBI taxonomy): domain Bacteria; kingdom Bacillati; phylum Actinomycetota; class Actinomycetes; order Kitasatosporales; family Streptomycetaceae; genus Streptomyces; species Streptomyces sp. NBC_00038. The sequence continues at coordinate 3,427,685 of NZ_JAPELQ010000001.1, read as the reverse complement.
GTCCGGTACCCGTACCCGCGCCGTTGCCCGCGCCCTTTCCCGTCCCGGTCGGGGCCGTCATGGTGCCCAGCTCCTCACCGCCTCGCCGGCCACCGCCCTGAACTGGCGGACCGTGTGGTTCCAGCGGTACTGGGCGGCGCGGTCGCGGGCCGCCTTGCCCATGAGGGTGCGGCGGTGGGTGGACAGGGCGAGGGTGCACCAGGCGGCGGCGAAGGAGGACTCGCCGCGGGCCAGGACGCCCGTCTCGCCGTCCACCACCGAGTCGCGCAGACCAGGTACGTCGAAGGCGATCGCCGGGGTCTCACGGGCCGCGGCCTCCGTGACCACCAGGCCCCAGCCCTCGACGGCCGAGGGGTGCAGCAGCAGCCAGGCGGCACACAGCAGCCGGTGCTTCTCCGCCTCGGAGACATGGCCGGCGAACTCCACGCCGGGGCCCGCGAGTTGCTCCAGGCGCTCCCGCTCGGGGCCGTCGCCGACGATCACGAGGCGGCCCCCGGTGACCGGGCGTACCCGCTCCCACAGCCGCAGCAGCAGATCGATCCGCTTGTACTCGACGAGCCGCCCCATCGCCACGAACAGCGGCTCCGGCGAGCGCGAGCCCCGTGGGCCCGGCTCCTCGACCCCGTTGTGCACGACCCGGATGCGGTCCCGCTCGACTCCGATCGCGCGCAGCGCGTGTGCCGTCGACGGAGAGACGGCGACCAGCAGATTGCGGCGCTGTGCGGCGCTCGCCAGCGCCCAGTGTTCGAGTCTTCGGCCGATCCGGGCCGCGGGCGCCATCGGTCCGCCGAACCGCATCCGCCACAGGTCGGTGTGGACGTGGTTGACCAGGCAGAGCGTGGGTCCGTGGTGCCACATGGGCGCCAGATACGGCATGCCGTTGCACACCTCGACCAGGAGGTCGCAGTCACCGACCTGGCGGTGGAACGTGGGGCGGGCGCGGAGGTAGTGCCCCAGGTCGCCGCCCGCCGAGACGACCCGGTAGTCGCGGTAGGCGGTGGGCCCGCCGCACAACAGGGTGACCTGGTGGCCGAGTTGGGTCAGCCCCTCGGCGAGGCGGTCGACCAGCAGCTCGGAGCCGCCGGCCGCCGGGTTGCCGAGGTCACGACGGGCGAGGAATACGATTCGGCGCGGCTGGGGGGGAAGCGCCGGGGGGTGCTGCGCGGAGCGCGGGAACGCGGCGCGCAGCGAAGACGGCACGTGCTGGGGCATCGGTGCTCCAACTCGTCTCAGGGTGCGGAACTCAGCGTGGGGGGTCGGTCGGTCTGGCGGTGGGACGGTGGGACGGTGGGACGGTGGGACGGTCGTGCGGTGGGGCGATCGTGCGGTGGGGCGTGGAGCAGGGTGCGGGACTCCGGATCCGCCGGGGGGTGGCGGGGCTACGAATCTTCCGATCTGTGGAGTTTTCGGGTACTGCCTGTATCTGGGATGTGGGCGGGCTGTGCTCGGGTGGGGGTGGATAGTTTTCGCCGAGCGGTTCGATGCTGCTACTCACCGAGGTGACAATTTCCGGGGTTTGTGAGCTGACGCCTCATCACATCGTGGGCGCAGGCTGGGAGGACTCGGGCGTATCGGGATGTGGACGCCCGCGTACGACCAAAACGACTCCCGCCGCGGCGAGGGCGAATCCCAGCGCACCCGCCCCGGTGGGCACCGTCTGCCCCACGGCCTTCAGCTGACCGCTTTCCTCCTTCGCCCGGTCCACCGCGAACTCCTGTGTGTCCGCGGTGAAGGCGATCTTCTCGCTGTCCAGGAGCACCGCCGCGTCCTCCGTGCCGCCCGGCGCCCGCAGCGTCTTGCGCGGTCCGGTCTGCGCGTACAGCACGCGTCCGGTGCGCTGGTCGACGACGAGTTCGACGCCGTGGTTGGCGTACCACTCCTCGGCGAGCACCTGGCTGCGCTCGGGCTGGTCGACGATCGCGCCCGGTACGAGCCGTGTGCCGGTCTTGGTCGCCGGGACCGTGCCGGTGAAGCGGAGGCCCTCGTAACCCCGGATCTTCTTGGTGCCCCGGTAGTTCAGAGTGACCGTCGCGCCAAGGGAGTTGTCCCACCAGCGGTACGCGCGTTTCTGCACGTCGAAGGGGAACTTGAGGTACGCCTCACCCTCGATGTAGGGCTTCTCCTGGCAGCAGTGCACCGGCTTGTTGGTCGTCCGGTCCATGACCCACCGGTGCGGGGTGAACTCCAGCGCGTCGTGCGGGTCGGCCGCGGGCAGCGACTTGTCCGTGTCGACCGTGGTCGTCACGTCCCAGACCCCGTTTCCGCTGGTCTCGCTGGCGGCGACGTCACCTCGTACCTTCTGGGTGACGGTGATCTTCTGATCGGGCACGGTGGCGACCTGCTCGACGTCGAAGACGCTGCCCGTCCCGGTGTAGACGGCGGTCTGGTCGATGTCGATCGGATTCACGGCGGCATGTGGTTTCACGTACCACGCGAGCATCGGGGCCAGTACGAGGAGAAAGGTCCCGAGACCCAGCAGGATCAGGGAGAGGGGTGAGGCTTTCCGGCGCATCCGGGCACTCCAGGGGGCGTGTGGCGGCTCGACGCGCGGGTCGTGCGGGCGGGTCGACACCGTGGGGAAAGTGCACCTGCGGTATGGGCCGGGAACCGTAGGCGCACCCTTGACGGGGTGTCAATGCATTGTCGAGACTGTGGACTTGCCGGACGGGACCGGCGAACATCGGGAACGCACCACGGGATCGAACAACCGGGGAACGGGCAGGGGCCGCCGGCCGCACGACCATGGGACGACCACGGTCACGCGGGCGAAGCGGCCGGGGTGGGGACGACCTCCGACAGAGAGGCTGACCCGCGATGTCCAGACTGCTCGCCGCCGCACTGACCGTCCTGGCCGCCACCGCACTCGCGATCGGCGCCGCGCTCGGCATCGTCGCGCTGCTCGACGCGACCCCCGACCAGCCGAACACACCACTCATCACGTACGAGAACGCCGGGCAGGAGCGCTGACGTGCGCGCCGCCGAGGGGCGTACCGGGGGTGAGGTGCCTATCGGAGACGGCCGTGCCGGAGCCGAGGCGCCTGCCGCGGACGGCCGTACCGGAGCTGAAGTGCCCGTCACGGAGGGCCGTGCCGGAGCCGAGGTGCCTGTCGCGGACGGCCGTACCGGAGCTGAAGTGCCCGTCACGGAGGGCCGCTCCGAGGTCGAGGTGCCTGTCGCGGACGGCCGTACCGGAGCTGACACGCCCGCCACGGACAGCCGTACCGGAGTTGAGGCGCCCGCCACCGAAGGCCGCTCCGGAGCTGACACGCCCGTCGCCGGCGGCCGCACCGGAGACGGCGTGGCGCCCCGCCGCAGCCGCGCCCGGACCGGTCGACCGGTCCGTCCGAGCCCGTTACCCACCGGAGCGCTGACGTGACCCCCCCACCCGTCGTGCGCGGGAGCGCCGACATCACCCCGCCGTCGGCCCTGCGAGGCAGCGGCGACGCGACCCCACCGCCAGCCCTACGAGCAGGCGGCGACCCGACCCCACCGTCGCCCGTGCGCGGCAGCGCGGACGCGACCCCCCGCCCGGGAACCGTCCCGACGCGCTCGGCCTGGCGCGACGTCCCACGCCTCCAGGTACGCCAGTTCGCCGCGCTCGCGATGGCCGAGGCGCCGGTGCTCGCCGAGGAGATCCTGCAGGAGATCCGGCACGAGTACCCGCAACTGCCCGTCTTCCTCGACGACTCCGGCGAGCCCATGGCGCTGATCGGCATCCGCCGGGCCATCGAGGTCTTCGTGCAGCACTTGGAGACCGCCGAGGGCCGCCCCCGCGTCCACCCCGAGGTCTTCCAGGAGTTCGGCCGCGGCGAGGGACTGAACGGCCGCAGCCTCGACTCGCTCCAGGCGATCTACCGGCTGGGGGTCCGGCTCGCCTGGCGCCGCTTCGCCGAGATCGGGCAGCGGGTCGAGATCCCGCCACCGGCGATGTACGAACTCGTCGACGCCGGATACGAGTACCTGGACGGCCTGGTGGACCAGTCGGTACGCGGCTACGCCGAGGCCGCCGCCCGCCAGGCAGGCGAGCGCCTGCGCCTCCAGCGCCGCCTGATGGAGCTGCTGCTCGCCGAACACCACCGCGGCGACCCCGCCGAGGCGCTCGGCGAACGCGCCGCCCGCATCGGCTGGCCGCTCCCCGAGAAGGTGGCCGTCGGGGTACTGCTGCGCCCCGCCCGCGAGGCCGTCGCACCCGCCGTGGGCCAGGGCGTGCTGCTCGACATGGAGTACGAGCAGCCCCGCATGGTCGTACCCGAGCCGGACGCCGCGGGCCGCCCCGAACTGCTGCACCGCGCGCTGACCGGCTGGTCCGGCGCCATCGGCCCCCCGGTGCCGCTCGCCGACGCGGCGAAGTCACTACGCTGGGCGGAGGCCGCCGTACGCCTCATGGAACGGCGCCTGCTCCCCGCCGGCGAGGTCCTGCACTGCACGGAACACACCGAGGCCCTGGTCCTCCTCCAGCCCGAGGAACTCATCGACGACCTCGCCCTGCGCTGCCTCGCCCCGCTCGCCCACTGCGGCCCCACCCACGGCCGCCGCCTCGCCGAGACCCTGCTCGCCTGGCTGGAAACACGCGGTGGCGCCCCGGAGGTCGCGGCCCGTCTCGGCGTCCACCCCCAGACCGTCCGCTACCGCCTCCGTCAGATACGGGAACTGTGGGGCGACGAGGTCGACGACCCGGACCGCCGCTTCGAGCTGGAGCTCGTCCTCAGGGCGCAACGCCTGCGGGGCGAACTCGGCGACCCCAGAACGCGGCGATAGTCACGTACCTCTGAGCCATCGGCGGTCACACACAGCGCACACCCATTGCCCGCCCAATACCACTATGAGTAACCTGTGTTCGTCATGCCGATCGTCTGTTGAAATTTCGAACACAAGGGAGGGGGCCGGTTGTGGGACGCCTGGTACCTGCCGTAACCCGAGCTCTGGACATACTCGAGCTCTTCCTCGACGGGGACGGCACGCTCTCCGCCCCCGACATCGTGCGCAAGCTGCAGCTGCCGCGCACGACCGTGCACGAACTGGTCACCACGCTCGCCGCCCGCTCGTACATCGTGCAGGTGCCCGGCCAGCCGGGACGCTACCGGCTCGGTGTGCGGCCGTACCAGCTGGGCAGCCGGTACGCCGAGCAGCTGGACCTCGCCGCCGAGGGCCAGCAGGTCGCCCGCTCGGTCGCGGAGACCTGCGACGAGACCGTACACGTGGCCATCCTGGAGGGCACCGACGTCATCTACATCGCGAAGGTGGACTCCACGCACGCCGTGCGCATGGTCTCCGCCGCGGGCCGGCGGCTGCCCGCCCACTGCACCTCCGTCGGCAAGATGCTGCTCGCCTCGCTCCCCGATCCGGAGCTGACGTCCCGCGTCCCCGACGACGCCCAGCTGGTCGCGATGACGCCCAACAGCATCACCGAGCCTGCCGCCCTGCGGGTGGCCCTCGCGGAGATCCGGCAGCGGGGCATCGCCGTGGAGAGCCGCGAGTCCAACCCGGACGTGAGCTGCGTCGCCGCCCCGGTGCGCGACCGCACGGGCCAGGTCGTCGCCGCCATCTCCATCTCCGTACCGATGATCCGCTGGAGCGACGAGCGCCTCACCGAACTGGAGCAGCTCGCCGTGAAGGGCGCCGCCGAACTGTCCGAGCGGCTCGGCCACCGGAGCGTGGGATGACGGCCGTCGAGGTCGCGGTACGCGAGTACGCGACGCTGGGGGAGGGGCCCACCTGGGACGCCGCCGCCCAGCGGCTGATCTGGGTCGACATCCTCGGCTCGCGGATCCACACGTACGACCCGGTGACCGGGCGCCGCTCGGTCATGGTCACCGAGCAGCACGTGGGCGCCGCGAAGCCGCGCACGGACGGCGGCCTGGTGGTCAACCTCCGTGACGGCGTGGGGATCTACGACTTCACGGGCTTCCGCTGGCTGCACCGGGACGTCGTCCCCGGCCGCCGCGGCAACGACGCGGCGGTCGCGCCCGACGGCTCCCTGTGGACCGGCACCATGCGCTACGACGAAGCGCCGGGCGGCGGCACGCTGTCACGGATCACCCCCGACGGCACCGCGGCGACCGTCCTCGACGACGTCGCCGTCAGCAACGGCACCGGCTGGAGCCCCGACGGCGGGCTGATGTACTACATCGACTCACCGACGCGCAGCATCGACGTGTTCGACGTCGGCACCGACCAACTGCCGTTCAACAGGCGGCAGTTGGCCTCGATCGACGAGGGCTTCCCCGACGGTCTCACCGTCGACGCCGACGGCTGCGTCTGGGTGGCACTCTGGGACGGCGGCGCGGTCCGCCGCTACACCCCGGACGGCCAGCTCGACCGAGTGATCGAGCTCCCCGTACTCCGCCCCACCGCCTGCGCGTTCGGCGGCACGGACCTCACCGACCTGTACATCACCACGGCCCGTACGGGCCTGGAGACGCCGCACCCGCTGTCGGGCTCGGTGCTGGTGGTACCCGGCGCGGGGAAGGGACTCGCGCAGCCCGCGTTCGCGGGTTAGCCCCGCCGCGCCGGCGACTCCCTGAGGTCCCTGTCGAAATCCCCGGCCGAGTGCAGGCCGGGGACGGGCTGAACAGGCCGAGTCGGCTAAGAGGGGCTTTGCCCGGAGTGCCTAAGGGGCGCGGGGAACTGCGCGACCAGCCCACGGCGACCCGCAGCCGCCCACGAAAGGGAATCCCCCTACTAACGGCGCCCTGGAAAGGAAGACATGCGCACCGCCCGCTTCACCCTCGACCCCGCCTTCACCATAGGCAAGGTCAACCCCCGCCTCTTCGGATCCTTCGTCGAACACCTCGGCCGCTGCGTCTACACCGGCATCTTCGAGCCGACCCACCCGTCGGCGGACGAGGCGGGCCTGCGCCAGGACGTGCTGGAGCTGGTCCGTGAACTCGGCGTCACCACCATCCGCTACCCCGGTGGCAACTTCGTCTCCGCCTACAACTGGGAGGACTCGGTGGGCCCGGCCGAGGACCGCCCCCGCCGCCTGGACCTCGCCTGGCGCTCCACGGAGTCGAACCGTTTCGGCCTCTCCGAGTACATCGCGTTCCTCAAGAAGGTCGGCCCGCAGGCCGAGCCGATGATGGCCGTGAACCTCGGCACGCGCGGCGTCCCCGAGGCCCTGGCGCTCCAGGAGTACGCCAACCACCCCTCGGGGACCGCCCGTTCGGACCTGCGGGTGGCGCACGGGGACAAGGACCCGTTCGGCATCAAGCTGTGGTGCCTGGGCAACGAGATGGACGGGCCCTGGCAGACCGGGCACAAGACCGCCGAGGAGTACGGCCGCCTCGCCGCCGAGACCGCGCGCGCGATGCGCCAGATCGAGCCGGACCTCGAACTCGTCGCGTGCGGCTCCTCCGGGCAGGGGATGGAGACGTTCGCCGCGTGGGAGGCGACCGTGCTCCAGGAGACGTACGACCTCGTCGACCACGTCTCGCTGCACGCCTACTACGAGGAGACCGACGGCGACCGGGACTCCTTCCTCGCCTCCGCCGTCGACACGGAGTCCTTCATCGAGAACGTGGTGGCGACCTGCGACCACGTGGGCGCCCGCCTCAAGTCCGAGAAGAAGATCAACCTCTCCTTCGACGAGTGGAACGTCTGGTACCAGAGCCGGCCCAACCCGCACCCGGTCGAGGACTGGCAGGAGGCCCCGCGCATCCTGGAGGACGTCTACTCCGTCACGGACGCGGTCGTCTTCGGCTCGCTGCTCATCGCGCTGCTGCGGCACGCCGACCGGGTGACCGTCGCCTGCCTCGCCCAGCTCGTCAACGTCATCGCGCCGATCATGACGGAGCCGGGCGGCCCGGCCTGGCGGCAGACGACGTTCTTCCCCTTCGCGGCGGCCTCGAAGTACGGGCGAGGGGAGGTCCTCGACGTACGGGTGGACTCGCCGACGTACGGGACGAAGAAGTACGGCGAGGCGGATCTGCTGCACGCCACCGCCGTACGTGCCGAGGACGGCTCGGTCACCGTCTTCGCGGTCAACCGCAGCCAGACCGAGCCGCTGCCGCTCGAAGTCGCCCTGAACCGGCTGGGGTTGACGACGGTCGTCGAGCACAGCGCGATCGCCGACGCCGACCCGGACGCCACCAACACCCTGGACGACCCGGAGCGGGTCACTCCGCACCAGGTCGAGGGGACCGCACTCCAGGACGGCACGTTGACCGCCGTCCTGGAGCCGCTGTCCTGGAACGTGATCCGGCTCGGCTAGGCGGATGTGCGGCCGGGGGAGTCCACCGCCGTCACCGGTACCCCTCCGGCCGCGCTGCCCATCAGCGTCAGTTTCACCTCACCGGGACCTGAAGGTGTGGTCCCGTCGGACAGGACAGCGAGGGCCAGTGTGTTGGCGCCCCGTGTGCGCAGCACCCCGTTCGGCAGGACGAAGGTGTGCTGGGGGCCTACGTCGTTGATGTACTGGCCCATGTTCCAGCCGTTCAGGAAGATCTGGACGCGGTAGGCGCGGGCGGGGTCGTCGGTGAGCGTGAGCCCGATCGAGGCGTCCACGCCGGGGTCGACGGCGAGCCGGAACCCGGTCCGGTACCAGACGACACCCTGCCGCCGCTCGGCCCGGGGGAAGTCGACGACCTTCCAGCCGCCGTCCGCGAACCCCGGCAGATGCCAGCCCGCACGCTCCCCGTACAGCCCGCCGTTGTTGAGCGGCCCGCGCACCGGGTCGGATCCCTTCTCACCCTGGATCCGCCAAGTGACCGCCGGAGAAGCCCCGTTGAAGGTCACGGCGGCCAGCCCCCGGGCGGCCTTGTGCGTGTCGTCCGCCTTGCCGTCCATGTCGTGCTGCATTGGGCGGACGAGGACGGAGAGGACATGCGGCCCTTCGTCGACCTGAACGGGGAAGGTCGCCGTGGCCGACCAAGTCCCCTGCCGCACCGTCTTCTTGTCCGGCACCGGCATCCGGTGCGTACCCAGCGGCTTCCCGTCCAGCCACGCCATCAGCAACCCCTGCGTGCCCGTGGTGAAGGCGAGGGACACCGTCTCCGCTGCGCCGCCCCCCTCGAAATGCCCCCGGTACCAGACGTCCCCGTAGTGGAATCCGTAGTCGTCGGCGAACAGCACGGGCTGCCCGGCCGGTACGGGGGTGGTGCTGTACGAGGACGTCCTGTCCGCGAGCTGCCACGCCGAGTCGTCGAAGCCGGCCTCGGACTCCGGGTTCTCCGCGGACCGCCGCCAGTTGGCGAGCTCGGGGAGCCGCACCTCCGGCACACCGGGCAGCCGCTGCCCGGCCCGCAGACTCCCGGACGTCGTGGCGGTCGTCCTCAACGTGCCCTGGTTCCAGACGACTTCGCTCACCCCGCGTGGCCCCCAGACCTCCAGGTCGGCAGCCTCGACGGTGTCCCCGGTGAGATGGACGGCCGAGTCGCGCACGGTGGCGGTGCGCAGCAGCGCCGGGCCGCGCACCAGTACCGGTCCCGACGGGGTGTCGTACCGCCACAGCCGCCCGGAGGTCTCGTCGTCGGCGAGGAGCAGCAGAAGCGGTGCCGAGGCGCCGCCGCCCTCCACCAACACCCGTACAAGACCGCCGAGTTGAGCCGAGACCCGGAGCGCACCACTTTCGTACTCGTGTTCCGCGGCCCCCTCCAGCACCGTCACCGTCGGCTCGCTCGCGCACTCCAGGGCGGTCTCGGTCGTCTCACCGGAGCGGCCGGTGAGCACGGCGATGTCCTGCCGTCCCGCCGAGAGCCAGAGCATCGGCTGCGCGGTGGAGTGCCGCAGGGTCCGCCGCCCGACGGCGATCTGGGTGGCGAGGAGCCGGGCGTCGAGGGCGGGCACGGTGAGCGGAAGGTCCGCGAAGGGGAGCGCCGTCGTCACCTCCGTCGCGCTGTCGTTGCGTACGACGTAGAAATGGGCGCCGGTGTCCGGGTTGACCAGGGGATACACCTTGACCTGCGGGTCCGTCCCGGCGACCGGCTCCGCCCGGTCCAGCTTGGCCAGGTCGGGCACGGAACGCAGCAGCTGCCCGATCTGGTGCATCGGGATCAGCTTGGGGGTCGGCCGGCGGGCCTCGTCGAGGGCGGCGCCGTAGTCGTAGGAGGTGTAGACGATCGGTGCGGGCAGCCAGCCCCAGGAGGTGCCGCCGAAGGTCATGTAGACGTTGTGGATCTTGATGCCGTTGGCGAGGTTGGTGAGGTAGAAGCGCCGCTCGTACGCCGCGTCACGCGTCCGGGCCGACTCGGCGTACCCCTTGCCGTCGAACTCCACCCCGCCCCACGGATCGAACCAGCCGCCCCCGAACTCGGGCACGAACCCCGGGGTCCGGGGACTCGCGGTCGAGCCGCCCTTCGTACCGCCGACACCGAAGTAGCCCCAGTCCGGCGGGGGTTTGAACGGCGACGGATACCCGTCGAAGCCGTACAGGTAACGCCCCTTCTCCCCGCCGGTGTCGAAGGTCCCCGGGGCCCAATGGCCGTTCCTGCCCTTGTCGTTGTGGAACAGCGGTACGTCGATTCCGTCGGCGCGGACCTTGGCGTACAGGTGGGCCATGTAGTCGCGGCCGAGGGGGCTGGTGACGTGGTCCGCGTACTCGTTCTCCAGCTGGTAGAGGACGATCGTGCCGCCGCCGTCGCTGTAGAGGTGCCGGGCGACGATGCGGCCGACGACGGTCAGCCACTCGTCGACGTGCTTCAGGTAGGTCGGGTCGGAGGTCCGGGCCGTGCCCTTGGTGGCGGTCAGCCAGCCGGGGAAACCGCCCGCGTCGACCTCGGCGTTGATGTACGGACCCGGGCGCAGGATCACGTAGAGGCCGGTCTCGGCGGCCATGCGCAGAAACAGGTCGAGGTCCCGGACGCCGGTGAAGTCGTACTTCCCGGGCGCGGGGGAGTGGTAGTTCCAGGACACGTAGATGCTGATCGCGTTGTAGCCGTGGGCGCGCAGCTTCTGCAGGACGTCCCGCCACAGGGACGGGCTCGGGAGGCGGAAGGGGTGGACCTCGCCGGACCAGAGGACGACGCGCCTGCCGTCGATCAGCATCGAGTACTCGTCGAAGCCGATGGTGTGCCGGTCGCCGTCGGCGCCGGGTGGTCCGGGTGCGGGGCCGGTGGGTGCGGTACCGGCGGCGTAGGCGCTGCCACTCCCACTGGCGCCGCTCAGGGAGAGGCCGAGTGCGGCCGTTCCGGCGAGTGCGCTGAAGGTACGTCTGCTCAACACCATGTGGTTCTCCGGTGGACAGGGGCGGCGCGGGTGCGGCCATTGTCCACAGCGATTCGCCCCACAATGGTGGCATGAGGATCTCGGCGCGGGCGGATTACGCGGTACGGGCGCTACTGGAGCTGGCAGTCCGGCACGACGACGGCGCCCCGGTGAAGGCGGAGGCCATCGCCACCGCGCAGGCGATTCCGTACAAGTTCCTGGAGGGAATCCTCGCCGACCTCCGGCGTGGCGGCCTGGTCGTCAGCCGGCGCGGCGGCAGCGGCGGCTATGTGCTGGCCAGGGCCGCCGACGCGATCACCGTCGCGGATGTCATCCGTACGGTCGACGGCCCCATCGTGTCGGTACGCGGCGAACGGCCCACCCAGCTCACCTACACCGGGCCCGCCGAACCGCTGCTGCCGCTGTGGGTCGCGCTCCGCGCCAACGTACGGCGGATCCTGGAGGGCGTCACACTCGCGGACATCGCGGCGAACGCCCTCCCGGAGCCGGTACGGGAGCTGGCGGCGGAACCGGCGGCCTGGGAGAACCCGTAGGGCCTGCCCGGGTCGCCTTGAGCGAGAGTGGCGTGCGGAACATCACCCTCCGTCTGTGAGCCATCCTCATTCCGCACTAAGGCAGTCCTCAGCTTCAGCACCTAGCGTCACGTCCCGTCCATCCCTATCGAACCGATAGGAAAGACCGGGAATCCCAGGCAGCTCGGGAGGACCGGAACCAGAACGACGGGACGGGATCCCATGCGCACGCTCATCCTGCTGGCTCTCGCGGGCCTCGGGGCCCAACTGGTCGACGGCAGCCTGGGCATGGCCTACGGCGTGACCTCGACCACCCTGCTGCTCGCCATGGGCACCAACCCGGCGCTGGCCTCGGCCACGGTCCACCTCTCCGAGATCGGCACCACGCTGATGTCGGGCGCCTCGCACTGGCGCTTCGGCAACGTGGACTGGAAGGTCGTCGCCAAGATCGGCGTACCCGGCGCGGTCGGCTCCTTCCTGGGCGCGACCGTCCTCTCCAAGCTCTCGACCGAGGTGGCCGAACCGGTCATGTCGCTGATCCTCTTCGGCCTCGGCCTGTACGTCATGTCCCGCTTCACCTTCCGCGGCATGCCCAAAGGCAATCTCGGCAAGCCGCTGCGCAAGCGGTTCCTCGCGCCGCTCGGCCTGGTCGCCGGGTTCCTGGACGCGACGGGCGGAGGCGGCTGGGGCCCGGTCGGTACGCCCGCGCTGCTCGCCAGCGGCCGGATGGAGCCGCGCAAGGTGATCGGCTCGATCGACACCAGCGAGTTCCTGGTGGCGGTCGCCGCGAGTCTCGGGTTCCTGTTCTCGCTCGGTTCCCAGGGCCTCAACTGGGGCTGGGTCCTCGCCTTCCTGCTCGGCGGCCTGGTCGCCGCCCCCGTCGCCGCCTGGCTGGTCCGTCTCGTACCGCCGCGCGTACTCGGCTCCGCGGTCGGCGGCATCATCATCGTCACCAACGTCCGCACGCTCCTGAAGAGCGACTGGATCGGCGCGTCCGGCGCGGTCAGCACCCCCGTCTACGTACTCCTCTACGCGCTGTGGGCTGCCGCCCTGACGTACTCGATCCGCGCCTACCGTCAGGAGAAGGCGGCGGAGGCGGAGCTTGTCGAGAAGCGGCAGCCCGTCGGGGTCTAACTACCCGGGGTCAGCCGTCGACGCCGACCGTGAGGGTCGCCGCGTACCCGTCCGACACGCTCGACCCGAGCGCCGTCAGGGTCAGCAGGCCGGAGGACGCGCCGCCGTCGTCATAGATGGAGTCGTCGGAGAGCAGGGTCTCCTGGGTGGTGTTCGCCGAGTACGGCGAGGTCGCCTGGACCTCCGCGTTGATGTCCTCGTCGAAGAACAGCTGACCGGTGTGGATGACCTCGCCGCCGGTGTACGAGTCGTCGGTGAGCGTCACGTCCGTGTGCACCCGCATATGGACGTGGACGGCGCGCGAGATGTAGTGCCCGGGCCAGATCGAGGTGATGTTCACCCGACCGTCGGCGTCGGTGATCTGCCCGCCCCGCAGGAAGGTCCCGTTGTCCTCCTCCTCGTGACCGTTGCCGCCGACGAACCCGGAGTACTCGCCGAGCGAGTCGCAGTGCCAGAGCTCGACGAGCGCACCGGCCAGCGGAGCACAGTCGCCCGCGACATCGACGACCGTGAAGGTGTACCGGACCTCGAAGCCCTCCTTGTCCTCACGGATGTCCTCGCGGACGAGAGCGCCGTCGAGGGAGTACGGACCTTCGGTGACTTCGGCGTTGAGGGTGCAGACGGTGGTGGCGGACGCGGACGCGGAGGCGGATGCCGACGCGGAGGTGGACTTCGCGGCCTTCGGTTTGCCCTTCTTGGCGGACGTCGGGTCGGCCGAGGCGATACCGGCGACCGCGAGCCCGCCCACGACGGCGACGGTTCCACCGCCGATCAGGACGCGACGACGCTGGACGCTGTTGTCGCGGCGGTGGGCCCCGGTGCGGGGGTTGTCGCCGTGCTGCTCGGGTTGCTCGTGTTGAGCTGGGGTCTCAGTCATGGACATGGAAAGTAGGGGCCCAGCTCAGGAAGTCCTTGATGTGGGGCTGTGAATGCGCTGGGGATTTAAGCCCCAACTGGGCGTGTTTGTGGGGGAGGTCGGACACATGCGATCCGCCGCGTGCGGGTCACAGGGCATGCGCCGACACCAGTGAGACCGGCCGAGGCCGCCGATAACTCTTCGTCCTGTCCCGTCACGCCGTTAAACGGCACACGCCGCGCCTCCATCATGCGACGGTAGATACGCCAGCCCTTGTCGCCGCGCACCAGAGTGTCGTCGTAGGTCACCGAGCCGCACGTGCCGTCCTTCATGACGCCAAGTCCTTTGGACCGGACGCGTACCCGGTCGCTCCTCTGCCCGGCGATCACGATGTTGGTGACGTGATGGGCGACGGGCTTCGCGGAGTGGGGCTCCTTTTTGGTGCGATTCGCTGTCATGCAGCGGAGTTTCCGGGGACGTTGCAGCGGCCTGAGATCAGGTCGGCAACGGTGATGCGTGATGACTTGGCGTTACAGATGACCGATCTGATGATTTCTGGAGAAGGCTGAATTCTTTCGCTCAGTGCATGCCAGTCAGTGGCCGTACTGCTATGTCCCGCTTGGTACTGAGAAGATCAATGACTCGTGGCGACCAAAATATACCCGCGGAGAGAATGGCTGGGTTCAGCGTTCCCTCGACTCTGATGGACGCGGAGAGTGATCTTCAGTGGAAGCAGGGCGGGCGGCTCCTGATCGGACATCCAGGGTCATTTGTGCAGGTCAGGGATCTGGCACGGGAGGGTTGATGTGTCGTGGGTCACATTGACGCAAGGATTTGAGGAAGCGTTTACTCGCTCCACCTGTGAACAATCTGTGACTCTGGGGTGGGGTTTGTGGGGCTGGGGCGGGAACATTGGTGTATCCGTACGACGGCGCGCCGATCGGGTCGTGTAATCGGCGGAGTTACGGCCGCGGCAACGGTGTTGTCGCTCCTGCCCGTTGTGGCATTTGTGGCGACTGCCGATGCACGGGCTGCGATGCCGCCGTCCGGGTTGACTGAACAGTCGGCTTCCGAACAGGCAGCTGCTTCCGGCGATCCGGTTGAGGTGACGGCAGCTCGGACCGAGTACTCCACCACGATGGCGAACCCTGACGGGACGTTCGCACTCACCCAGTCGACGGAGCCTCAACGGGCCAAGTCCGATGACGGGGTGTGGCGGGACATCGACGTCACCTTGGAGAAGCGTTCGGACGGCACGGTCGGGCCGAAGTCGGCTGTCGTGGATCTGGCGTTCTCGGGCGGTGGCAGCGGCTCGGACATGCTTCGACTGGGGCATGACGGCCAGGAGTTGAAGCTCGGCTGGCCAGCCTCGCTGCCGGCGCCGACATTGGACGGACCCACGGCTACCTACGCCAACGTGCCGGTCACTGGCGTGGATCTTCAACTGACCGCGACTGCCGAGGGCTATCGCGAGGTTCTCATGGTCAAGACGCCTGAAGCCGCGGCCAGTCCCGAGTTGGAGCAGGTCCAGCTCGCTGCCCACGGTGACGGCCTGAGTGTCGTGCCGGGCGAGGGTGGTGGCCTGCGAGCGATGGACGCCGACGGCAACGCAGTGTTTCGCGGGCCTGCCGGGCTGATGTGGGACTCGGCGGGGGGCGAGGCCACAGGCGCCACGACTCAGCTCATGTCGACTGCGGCCGACGACACGCAGGTTGGACAGGGCCCGGAGGAGGACCCGGCGCAGCCGGGCCATGGTGACGTCACGGCGGAGCTTCCGGTATCGGTCGGTGGCGGCACGGTGTCCGTGACGCCGGACCTTGGCCTGCTGCGTGGAAAGGACACCGTCTATCCGGTGTTCATCGACCCTGCTGCGGGGCTGGGGGTGTCGGAGTGGACGAAGCTTTCGTCGGACGGCGACAAGTTCTGGAAGTTCAGCGAGCCCAAGGGTGTGGGCCGGTGTGGTGTGGCGGACGGATACGCCTGCAGCACGGGTGGCTACACCGACCGGATGTACTTCGAGTTCGGCCCCGGCAAACTGGCCGGCAAGCAGGTCCTCGATGCGACGTTTCGAGCGTATGAGACCTGGTCGTTCAACTGCTCTCCGCACTGGGTGGATCTGGAGCGGACGGACAACATCAGTGAGGGCACCAGATGGCCCGGCCCCAAGCAACTCGACCAGATGAGTGACAGGTATGTCTCGGCGGGCCGTGGCGACCTCTGCAGCCCCGAACAACCCAACTCGTGGGTCGAGTTCAACGACAACCCCGCAGAGGCGGACGAGAACCTGACATCCACCGTCCGGGCCTTCGCGGACGGCAAGTTCCCCAGGCTGACGCTCATGTTGCGGGCCAAGGACGAGACCGATCCACGGGCTTGGAAGCGATTCGACAACAACGCCGAGTTGAAGGTCTGGTACGTGCACAAGCCCGGTGTTCCGACGTCAGTCGGGGCGATTCCGGGAACGGGAACCACGGCCGCGTGCCGACCCTCGTCCGACCCGCTGACGGTGACTGTGGACACGCCGACCGTCCAGGCGCGCGTACAGACGAAGGTAGAGCAGAACGAGGGCGAGGAAGAGGGGTATCTGCAGGCCGAGTTCGTCATGCAGCGCTCCAGTACCGACACCACATCAGGCACGTGGTCGCAAGTGTGGAGCGACTATGAGCCGGACTCTGGATGGGTTCCGGATGGCACGCTGGAGAAGACCACAACCAGTAAGCGGGCGGACGGAGGCCTGTACAGGTTCCGTGCCCGCACGCAATCGCACTGGAGCTACAACGGTAAGGCCGCAGATCTGTTCTCTCCGTACTCGTCGTGGTGCTACCTGCGGATCGACTCCTCGGCGCCGAAGGTGCCGACCATCACGTCCGGTGGGCCGTACCTCGAATGCCTGACGGACGACTGCACACCCACGGGCGGTCCGGGCGCGCAGGGTACCTTCACCTTCGGCCCCAACGCGGCGGACCTGGATGTGAAGGCATACCGCTGGAGATTCATGACCAGCAATGCCGCCGCAACCAAGACGGTGAACGCGAAGGTCACGAACGCCCCGGTGACGGTCAGTGATGTGAAACCAGGCCTTGCCGGTCTCCAGACGCTGTCGGTCGAGGCAAGCGACTTGAAGCTGGACAAGGAGGGACGGGTGCGCTGGGGGCCGCCCGCCTACTTCAACACGAAGGTTGCGCTCGCCCAGGATGCCAGCGGGCGTTGGCGCTTCGGGGAACTCAAGCCCGGCACCGGCACCATGACGGCGGCAGACACCGCCACCGTGGGTGTTCGTCACAACGCTTCGCTCGTCGGAGAGGCGGGTACCGGCGGCTCGACCAGGGCCCGCCGGGGTGCCGGCGACTACTCGCTGCGCTTGAACGACGACACCACCGATCCGGCGCAGCAGACCGGACATGCGTCGACGGCCTCGCCCGCGGTGAACACCCAAGGCTCGTTCACCGTCTCGTCCTGGGTGTATCTGACAGACGCTTCGGTGAACCGAGTTGTTTTGACGGAGCCGGGTTCCAAGACCAGTGCCTTTACCTTGTACTACTCGACCGCGTACAAGAAGTGGATCTTCAACCGTACGGACAAGGACCAAGCGGCACCGGTGATCATCCGTTCCCTCGCCGATACTGCCAATCCGCCGCTGAGGGTGTGGACGCACCTCATGGGCGTGTTCGACACCAACAAGGACGCGGACAGGAGCGACGACACCATCCAGCTGTTCGTCAACGGGCAGCCCCAGGGCGATCCCGTGGTGCTCGCCGCCGCGGCATCGACGTACGAACCCTGGGCCGCGACCGGTGGCCTGCAAATCGGACGTCAGGTCAAGGCCGGAGTCGGCGGTGAGCACTTCTTCGGGCTCCTGGACGAGGTTGCCGTGTGGCAGTACGCACTCGAACCGGGCCAGGCCCGGGAAGAGAACCGTCTGCAGCAGGACGGTGTACCGGCCAATGAGCTGGTCGCGCACTGGGACGCCACGATTTCGTCCGGGGTCAAGGTCGCGGAGAGCCCAGAGGATCCCGACAACCCCGCGAGTACTTCGTTCCCGTACAGCCGAGGCGGCCTGACCCTGTCCGGCTCGGGAGCAAAACTCTCCGGCGTCGACGCCACCGCACTGGTCATGGACGGGGCCGCCGGCTACGCGTCCGCGACGGGCTCGGTGGTCGATGAGACCGGTTCGTTCACGGTGTCCGCGCGGGTGCGGCTGAACAAAGCGCTGCTGACGTCGAAACCAGTCGGCTACCGAGGACTGGTTGCAGCACAGGCGACCCCGGTGGGCAAGGAGTCCTCGTGGGCGGTGTGGGTCGAGAAGGTCGCGGACGGCATCTACCAGTGGAAGTTCGGACGCACCGCCGTCGACTCCTCAGGCAAGGTGATCGACACCGCGCTTGCTCCCGCCCAGGAACCCGTGGGCGACAAGGAATGGGACACCTGGGTCGATGTGACGGGAGTCTTTGACGCGACGGAGAGCTTCGCTGCCGCTGACGGTTCCGAGCGCTTCGGGGTCGCCCAGTTGTACGTCGGTCCGTTCGTCCAGCAGGGCGAGGAGGATCCGGGGCTTGCTGTGGCGCAGCAGGGCAGCGGAGTGCTCTCGGTGGGCAATGGATCCGCGGACGGCGTCACAGGCCACTACCTGCCGGGCGACTTGGCGAAGGTGCGCGTGTGGACCGGCGCGATGACTCCTGACCAGGTGAACCGCCAGATCGCGCAACCCTCGACGTAGCCGACCGGGCGTCTCTTCTGCCGCCCTCCGACTTCTTCCGCAGACCTTCAACGACGTGCTGCCGTCCTCACCGGGGCGGCGGCACGCGAGGAGACATGTCATGAACCAGTACGCCTCAGGCTCGCCCAGGACAGGGAAAGCCGCACGCGGCAGACGCCCCTGGCTACGGCGTATCGCCGCGGTGGCCGGTTTCGTCATGGTGCCGAGCCTGCTGACGCCGGTCGTCTTCGCGGCGGACGCGGATCCGCTGGGGAACCCCGGTCTGAAGGCTCCGCGGGCGGCCAAGGTCACCCCGTGGACGGTGAAGGCAAACGAGAAGAGCACCGAGGTGGTCGAAAAGTCCGCCGCGGCCGACCGGGCCGCCGCCAAACGTGCCGACCAGGACCAGCGGCGTACGGTCACCTGGCCCGAGAGCGGTATCGCAAGGCTTTCGCTGCCCGCGTCGGGCAGGGCGAAGGCCGAGCCGGGTTCGCTGCCCTTGAGCCTGGCGGCCCCGAAAGCCGTCAAGGGTAAGAAGCAGCCGCGCACCGCCGACGCGGTCAGGGTCGAGGTTCTTGGGCAGAAGGCCACAAAGAAGCTTGGCATCAAGGGCGTGGTGCTCAAGGTCACCGGGCCCAAGAGCGGCGGCAGGGCCCAACTCGACATTGACTACTCGGCGTTCGCCACCGCCTACGGCGGCGACTGGGCAGGTCGCCTGCAACTGCTCAAGTTCCCCGAATGTCTGTTGGACACGGTCGACAAGGGAATGTGCCGAACCTCCCAGCCGCTCGACTCGGCCAATGACCGCGGCAGAGAGCTCCTTTCGTCGACGCTCGCCTTCAAGTCCACGGCCGACAGCGGCGAAACGATGGTGCTGGCCCTGGCCGCCGGAACGCAGTCGGGCGCCGGCGACTACAAGGCGACCCCGCTGGCAGCCTCCTCCACCTGGGAGGCGGGCGGCTCGTCCGGCACCTTCACCTGGTCCTACCCTCTGCGCACACCGCCCGCCGCGGCTGGACCCACGCCTGGCCTGTCGATCTCGTACGACTCCGGCAGCGTGGACGGACGTACCGCGTCCACGAACAACCAAGGCAGCCAGCTCGGAGAGGGCTTCGACCTGACCTCCTCCTACGTCGAGCGCAAGTACGGCTCGTGCGACGACGACGGGCAGACTGACAAGTTCGACCTGTGCTGGAAGTACGACAACGCCTCCCTCGTCCTGAACGGGAAGGCCACCGAACTCGTCAAGGACGACACCACGGGTGAGTGGCACCTCAAGAACGACGACGCCTCCACGGTCGAGCACCTGACCGGAGCCGGCAACGGCGACGACGACGGCGAGTACTGGAAGGTCACCACCGGCGACGGCACCCAGTACGTCTTCGGAAAGCACAAGCTGCCCGGCTGGCGCTCGGACAACCCGGCCACGACCGACACCGTGGACCCCGACCCCACAACCGACTCCACTTGGCTTGCCCAGGTGTACGGCGACGATTCCAGCGAACCCGGCTACGACAAGGGCACCGACTTCTCCGGTCGCTCCCTCGTCCAGGCCTGGCGCTGGAACCTGGACTACGTCGTGGACACCCGCGGCAACGCAATGTCGTACTACTACGGCAAGGAGACGAACTACTACGCCAAGAACGGCGCATCGACCAACAGCGCCTACACGCGTGGCGGTTACCTCAAGCGAATCGAGTACGGCCAGCGCTCGGACACGATCTTCACATCCGTGGCCCCGGAGAAGGTGACCTTCGGCTACGCACAACGTTGCACCGCTGCGGACTGCACTTCGCTGACCGAGTCCACGCGGGACAACTGGCCCGATGTCCCGTACGACGCCATCTGCGCCTCCTCCACCGCCGACTGCACCGGAAACAACGGCCCCTCCTTCTTCACCCGATACCGGCTGACCACTATCAACACCTACGCCTGGGACGCGGCGGCCGCCACACCCGCGTACGCGGCGGTGGACACCTGGACGCTCAACCACCTCTACCTCGACCCGGGTGACACGGGCGACTCCACCGACCAGGCCCTCTGGCTCGACGGGATCAAGCACACCGGCAAGCGCGGCACCGACCTCGTTCTGGACCCGGTCAAGTTCACGCACGTCTTCATGCCCAATCGAGTCGACGGCCCCAGCGACGACATCCTCTCCCTCGACAAGCCGCGCCTGCGCACGGTGACGTCCGAGGCCGGAGCACAGACGATCGTCTCGTATGCCGAGGCCGACTGTGTCTACGGGCAGACGATGCCCAAGGTCGACGAGAACATCAAGAACTGCTATCCGGTCTACTGGTCGCCCAACGGCGAGGAGACCCCGATCCTCGACTGGTTCCAGAAGTACCCGGTCACAGCCGTCTCCACCACCGACCCGCACGGCGGCTCGGAAGATGTCCAGCACAGCTACCAGTACTCCGGCGGCGGTGCCTGGCATTACAACGAGGATCCGTTCACCCCGGAGAAGGAGCGCACCTGGTCGGTCTGGCGCGGCTTCGGACGCGTCACGCACGTCACCGGTGACAGCAACAGTGCTCAGCTCAAGACGACCACGATCTATTTGCGTGGCATGGACGGCGACCGGGTGCTGGGTTCGGACGGGACGACCCCTGACCCGGACAAGCGCAAGTCGGTGTCGGTCACTGGAATCTACGCCGACGCTCACGGCGACCCCGACCGATACGCCGGCTTCACCAGAGAGAGCGTCACCTACAACGGTGCCACTCCCGTATCCGCGACGATCAACACCGGCTGGTCCAAGAAGACCGCCACGCAACACAAGTCGTACGCGGACATCGAGGCGTACTTCGTGCGCACCGGCGTCCAGTACGCGCATGCCAACCTCACCCCCACGGCCACCGCTCCGACGTGGCGTACTCGTACGACCACGACGACCTACGACGACTACGGAATGGCCGCCACCGTGCAGGACGGTGGCGACAACGCCGTCAGCGGCGACGAGAAGTGCACGCGCACCTGGTACGCCCGCGATGACGACAAGGGCATCAACTCCCTTGCCTCCCGCACCCGCACGGTCGCCAAAGCCTGCGCCACCGCGGACTCGGCCCTCGACCTGCCCACGGACTCCACCCGTGCCGGTGACGTCATCTCCGACACGGCCACGATCTACGACGACACCGCGGCCATCGCTTGGTCGGCCTCCCAGAAGCCGACCAAGGGCCAAGCGGTCTGGGCGGGCCGTGCGAAGTCGTACGGCAGTGACGACGCCCCGGTGTGGCAGAAGATCGCGACGACGACGTACGACACCCTCGGTCGCCCACGTGTAGTGAAGGACACCAACGACCAGACCATCGCGGACACGACCTACGTCCCGGCGGCGGCCGGACCGCTGACGTCCAGCAGTGTCACCAACGTCAAGGGCCACAAAGCCACCGCCGCGGTCTCCTTCGCGACTGGCAGCGTGGTCAAGGCCACCGACTCCAACGGCAAGATCACGGAAACCGAGTACGACAGTCTCGGCCGTGTCACCAGCGTCTGGCTGCCGAACCGCTCCAAAGCTCTCGGCAAGACGGCAAATCACGTCTACACGTACAAAGTCACGAACTCCGCCATGTCCTGGGTTTCGACTGGCACGCTCAAGGGCGACGGCTCCGGCTACAACACCACGTACGAGTTCTACGACTCGCTCCTACGCAGCCGCCAGGTCCAGAGCCCGAGCCCGGTCGGCGGACGGCTGGTGTCCCTGACCCTCTACGACGACCGTGGACTCGCGGTCAGCGCACAGGGCGACATCTGGGACGACACCTCCGAGCCCTCCGGCACGCCGGTGCAGACCGAGGGCAGCCAGACACCGATCCAGACGGACACGACGTACGACGGTGCGGGCCGTGCCACGAAAACCGTGACGAAGAACTACAACGTCACACGCTGGACCACTGACGCGACCTACACGGGCGACACCGTCACCACCTCGGCTCCGGCCGGCGGCCAGGCCACCGCAGTCGTGACCAACGCACTCGGCCAGACGACGGAGCGCCGCGAGTACGCGAGCCCGAAGCCCACAGGCACCGGCTACACCACCACGAACTACACCTACACACCGTCCGGCCGGCAGGAGAGCATCACCGGCCCCGACAAGGCCAAGTGGTCCTACGGCTATGACCTCTTCGGCCGTCAGACCACCGCAACCGACCCGGACAAGGGCACCAGCAGCACTTACTACGACGCCCTCGACCGGGTCGACTACACCGTCGATGCCGCGAACAAGAAGCTGCTGTACGGATACGACGAGCTGAACCGCAAGACCGGCCTGTGGCAGACGGCGAAGACGGACGGCAACAAGCTCGCCGCCTGGACCTTCGACTCCTTGGCCAAGGGACAACCGGACACCACGGTCCGCTACGACGGTGGCCTGACTGGTGACGCGTACACCCAGCAGGTCACCGCCTACGACAGCCTCTACCAGGTCACTGGCAGCCAGTTGATCCTGCCGGACAACGACGACATGGTCGCCGCGGGTGTGCCCAATCCTCTCTCCTTCACCACGGGCTACCGCCTGGACGGCACCATCAGCCAGACCTCCCAGCCGGCCGTCGGCGGCCTGGCAGCCGAGACCGTCTCCTTCACCTACAACGCGACAGGGCAGCAGCTCACCTCGCGGGGCACCACGGGCTACCTTCAGCTCGCGGCGTTCACTCCCCAAGGCGACCTGAACCAGCTCCAACTGGGCATGGACGGAGCGCTCTCGGCGAAGAAGGCCTACCTCAACTGGGAGTACGAGCCCGGCACCCGCCGCCTGACGCACTCCTTTGTCACCGACGACGTGCACGGCTACATGCCGCAGGACCTTAAGTTCACCCAGGACGACGCTGGCAACGTCACCTCGATCCTTGACGCCTCCACGCAGGGCGGCACCGCCAAGCCCGACTACCAGTGCTTCACCTACGACGGCTCCAGGCGGCTGACGGAATCCTGGACACCGAAGACCGCGGACTGCGCGGCCACTGGCCGCACCACAGCCAACATCGATGGCGCAGCGCCCTACTGGACCTCGTACACGTACACCGGCGGGGGCCAGCGCAAGACCGAGACCAAGCACACCGCCTCGGGCGACAACACCACCACGTACGCGTACGACGCCACCACCGACACCAAGCCCCACACGCTGGACAAGACCACCGGAGCCACCACCGGCAGCTACGTCTACGACGCTACCGGCAATACCACCTCCCGCCCTGGCCCCAGCGCCCAGCAGGCCCTGGTCTGGAACGCCGAAGGCAAGCCGGCCAAGACCACCGAAGGTACTAAGGAGACCAGCTACCTCTACGGCGCCGACGGCGAACTCCTCATCCGAAGTGCCAAGGGCGATGGTGACACCGTCCTCTACCTCGGCGGCACAGAGGTCCGCCTGACGGTCAAGGGCGCGACGAAGACTCTCTCGGGCACGCGCTACTACTCGGCCAACGGCCAGACGATCGCCGTCCGAACGGCCACTTCGGGAGTCTCCGGCACGAAGCTCAGCTTCCTCGCCTCCGACCACCACGGCACGTCCAGCATCGCGCTCGACGCCACGACGTACGCGGTCACCAAGCGCTACACGACGCCGTTCGGCGCGACGCGGGGCACCAAAGCCACCAACTGGCCTGACGACAAGGCCTTCTTGGGCAAGCCGGCCGATGAGTCGACGGCGCTGACGCATATCGGCGCCCGCGAATACGACTCCGGCATCGGCCAGTTCATCAGCGTCGACCCGCTGCTGGAACTCGACAAGCACCAGACCCTCAACGGCTATAGCTACGGCGCCCAGAACCCGGTCACAAACGCCGACCCCAGCGGCCTCGGCCTGGCCTGCGGAGGAGAGGGCGGCGACGAGGGCTGCGGCAGCGGCGTCGTCACGCACGGGGACGGCTCCCTCTCCAAAGACGGCAACCCCACCGGCGGCGGCGTGAGCAGCGGCGGGGGTGGGACCACGAGTGGACGCGGGGGAACGGCGAGCACGGACAGCACTTCAGGTGATGTCATCATCTTCGCCGAGGCGCCAGAACTCGGGGAGCTGCCGCAGCAGTATAGATATCAATCACCCAATGGGGTTTGCATTTATGCTATGGCGAGCAGTTGTGACACTGTGGATGCTCAGGCGCAGAGCATCCCCGATCTCCCGTGCCCTTCCGGCGAGGCAGGATGGGTGTGCGCAGCTCGTAACTCGCTGTATAAGTTTGGAATCTTGTCGGGAATGCAGGGTGGCTCTATCGGTTTCTTTGGGCTGGGTGGTGGTGGTGCTCGCTGGAATCAGGTGGTGAGGCTTCCCGAAGGGTTGACTAGATCACAATTCTCGGGAGTCGGAGATGTGTTTCGTAGCAGTTTGAAGATAAAGGCGAATGTTGTAGTTCAGGGTAGTCGCGTGACGGGGAATATTACAGGTTCATCGGACTTGGATATCGCCGTCCGCGTTTCTCCTGAAACATTTGACGCTATGGTTGCCCAGCGGTGGGTCGGTGCCAAGCCGGGATCTGCCAAGGCGCGTACGAGAGATTGGGCAATCGAAACAGGGAAGATCACGGCCGGAGATTCGATCCCCAAACTGAGTGGGATCCGAAACGAAATCCAGGGAATCTTGGGTGATGAAGTTCATCATGTAGATGTCTCGGTGATCAAGATGGGAGGTGCTTTCGACAATGGGCCATTCATTGGGATCGAATGAAAATTCTGCGAGTATTGACATGGACTGCATGATCTATGTTGACATGGACGACTTCAGGGGCGTTCTTCGTCGCCTGTCTGACGCCCTGCATGTGCGGTTGGAGTCGCGCGGAATGTTTGCCTACTCTGGAGTCAGGGTGTATGGAGCGCACAATGACTATGAGGCGGGTGGGGATGGTAGTAGCGACTTTGTACAGTGGCCGTCAGTCCTCGAATGTGAACCTCTCGATAACTCCTCACGAGAGGATGTGGTAGCAGCTATTGGTGTCATGCTGGAGACTCTTTGGGGTTTTGGTCGTCGAGCCGTGGCTGCCTGTGACTTTGAGGATGAATTGCCTGAGGGGGGCGGTCTAGGAATGCAGTCGTAGGTCACGGCCAGCTATTTGGTGCATCGGAATGCAATGTCGCTAAGTTAGCTGCTCCTGTCGTGCGCGTGTTGGCGGGGTGGACGGGTACGGTTCGCCATGGCGCAGGTTATGGTGTGCGGGGCAGGTCGGCGGAAAAGTGGTTCGTCGAGCTGGTGGCTGACGAACCACATTAAGTTGGTAGAGTTTCCAACCTTTCTGCGGTAGCCGGTGATTTTTTCAAGAATTGGGGTCGATGTTGAGTGGTGTGCCGCGCGCCGTGATAGCCATCGCCTTGGCGGCCGCAGTGGCAGCCATCGCGGCCTGTGGCGGGGTGGCGGACGGGTCCGCGGAGTCGAAGTCCTCCGCGGTGAGTCGGGGGCCGCTGACGGAGGCCCAATTGACCGCGGCGCTTCCGGTCGGCTCCGATCTTCCCGGTTTCACTGCAGAGCTGCAGAGCGCTCCCTTGTTGGAGGCTCAGGACATCGTGACAACCGGCCAGTCGGCCTGTCGCCCCATCGCGGACATGATGAGCGTGCGTCCTCGGTATCCGCGCCAGGCCATGGTCTGGGCCACGCTCCGACCGGACGGCGCTCCGGAGGCCGCCACGCCCGGCAGTGTGACGCTCACGAGTCACCGGGGCGACGGGGCGGCGGCGGGGATGGCCGAGCTCAAGGAGGCTGCGGTCAACTGCACCGGTTTCACCGCCACTTCGCAGCGGGGCTGGACCCACCGGTTCATCGTCACAAGACTTCCCCAGGCGCGGGTGGGTGACGATGCGGTCAGTTACCTGATCACGAATGTGAAGGCCCCGGGTGGAGAGGGCAACGTCATGACGGTCGTCCGCACCGGCAGCACCTTCGCCACGTACCTCCTGCCACCGACGGATGGCGAGTCGCAGCCTGTGCCGGAATCCGTCGCCGCCCGGCAGCACATGAGGATCCGCGTCGTTGCGGACTAGCGCGGTGGTCGAGGGAATCGGCTCGTAGGAGGCCTGGGTGCCTCGGAGTTGGGCAAGGCGGCGAGGTGCCCATCACGTCATTCGGTAATCATGCGGGCGCGGACGGTTCTGCCGATGTGCCGACGCGGACTCCAGGTGAGCTCTGTCGTCAGTGCTCGTACGAGGCTCAGGCCCCGCCCGTGTTCCTCGGTTAGATCTCGCGGTGCCGTCTCGGTGAAGTTCGGGAACGCTGAGACCGGGTCCGAGACCTCGATCAGCAGTGAGCCGTCCCCGAATTGCGCCAGCCGGAGCCACAGTTCATGCCTCGGACACCTGCCGTGGCGTACGCCGTTGGCCACGAGTTCTGACGTGATCAGTACAGCGTCGTCGGTGTTTCCCTCCCAGTTCCAGAGAGTCAGCCGGCGCCGTGCGTGGAGGCGAGCCAGGCGCACGCTGGTGGGCAGCATGGGGTAGCTCAGGGCACGTCAGCGTTCCGAGCCTTCGTGCGCGCCCTCAACTGACGCGATGCCGGGCAGGCGATGTGCTGCCGGGCAGCGTTGCCAGGCCGGGTCTGACCTTGTACTGCCGTCTCCTGCTGAAGCTGGCGTCGTCCGTTGACGGCTTCGCTACGCACTGCGCCTGGTGCAAGACATTCCAGCAAGGCACGCGGCTCGTCCGTGGTACCGACGCCAGCTTTGGATTCATGGGGGCGCAATACGCGTGCAGCGCGTGCCGCACCGAGCATCGGCTCCCCCTGGTCGCTGATCAGTGCCTCGGCGATTACCACCTCCCGAAGAACAGTCTGAAGGACGGCCGGCCATGATTTGCTCCAGGCGAGCCCAGGTGGTCGAGGCTGTCATCACGACCTCCCTCGCGGCGCTGGTCGTGGGGCGTGGAGTACCGCGCTTTGGTATGTGCTCTGCAGTCCCAGGCGATAGGAGCAGACTCGAACTCTGTGGTTCGGTGCGAGCCGGAGCCGGTGAGGCACGATGAGGTTTCCGATCGGCGCAGGAGGGAGGCCGCGGGGTGGGTTATGAACTGCAGGCAGTGATCGCCGGAGAAGAGTTGCTTCGGGCTGCCTCACGGGATGTCGCCGTCGCTGCAGTGGTGCCTCTGAGTCAAGGCCTGTCGCTGATGCCGATGACGGACCAGCTTTTCGATGCCGTCACGGACGGCAGTGCGGTGGGGCCTCTTGGCTTTTGGCGGTTGCCAGGAGGCTTCGACACGCTTCTTGCTCAGTGGTCCACTGCGGGGCCGGTCGTCTATGCGGAAGTTGAATACTTCGGAGGCGTCGGGGAACAGCGAGCTGCCGTCTGGGCTGATGGGGCAGTGGTGCTCGGACCGTTGCATGTCCCGGAGGGCCAGTCGTTCCCCTCTGCCGGGAGCCCGATCTCGCAGGCTCTTCGGCGAGTTGGCGCGGTGGCCAATGCGGCCGAGGACGAATTCTTGGCCGTGGGACTCGACCGCCATCGGCACAACGAAGACTGGATGCCAACCGGGAACGGTTAGGCCTGGGTGGGATCGACGGCGGAGCGCCCGGTTCAGTGCTTGGCGTCCAGCCTGCTGAAGGCTCTGGTCAGGCCCTGCTTGAGTTTTCGTGACAGTGGCACCTCGACGAAGCGGTGGACGAGCCGGCTCAGGGTGAGCATCGCGGTGATGATCGCGGGGACCAGGAGGCGGGCGTCGATTTGGGCGTGGAGGTGGTGGATGAGGGTGGTGCCGATGCCGTAGTGGAGTAGGTAGAAGGGGTAAGTGAGGGAGCCCGCGGTGGTCAGCCACTTCCACTGGATTCTGTCGGTCAGGCCGAGGGCGATCCCCACCATGAGGAGCAGGAAGAGGGTGTAGAGGAGCAGTGAGCCGGACCAGCTCGACACCTTTTCCACACTGATCCGGGCGAGCAGCTGGTTCTGGGACATGACCCAGGCCAGGCCCAGGATGCCCCACAGCAGCAGGTCCTGGCCGAAGCGGTGCATGAGGTACAGGGCGAGGCCTGCGATGAAGAACCACGCGGCCTCGGGGTTCACGACCGTCACCAGCAGCGGAATCCCGGAGTTGTGCGCGACCGCCGCGAGGGCGCCCATACGCAGCAGAACATCACGACCTTGCGGTACGTCAGTCCGGTCGCCACCACCAGCATGAAGACGACGTAGAAGCGCAACTCGGACCAGAGCGTCCAGTACACGCCGTCCACCGCGGGCGCTCCCTCGCCCTGCTGGAGCATGGAGAGGTTGAGGATGACCTTCGCGGAGGGGATCGCGGTGAACTCCGCCGGCCAGAGCGTGAGGACGGCGGTGGTGAACAGCACCGCGAACCAGTAGGCCGGGTAGAGGCGGATCACTCGCGAGACGAAGAAGTCCCTGGCCCGCCTGCCCCAGCTGGACATGCAGATGACGAAGCCGCTGATGACGAAGAAGAACTCGACGCCGATCCAGCCGTAGGCGGCGAACGGGAAGAGGCTGGGGAAGATCTCCGAGACGGGGCCGTCCCAGATCTGGTTGCCCGGCTGGTTGGCGCGGTAGGTGCCGATGTAGTGGTGCAGCGCCACCATCCGGGCTGCCGTCAGCCGGAGCGCGTCGATCACGTAGAGCCGGGGCCGGGGCCGGCGTTGCGCGGTCGTGGGCGCCGCGCGTTCCCGCGCGGGCGGGCTTGTGTTGTCTTCGAGGGGCTGGTGCTGCTGTCGCCGGTTCTCCGCGGCGACGCTTCCCGCCTGTATCACGTGCTCATTCCGCCTGCCTGGCCCGTGGGGAGCCATCGTCCGAATGACCGGGAGATGACGGAGCGACCCCGGCGGATCCGGCTCACCAACTCCCACACGGGTACCGCGCCGCCCGACGGACGGTACCGGCGGAGCCTGGGAGGCCCCTGAGTGGCCAGCCTCCCGCGCGTGGGTCCTTGATTGGCAGATTCATCCCAGCCGCGGGCGGGAAAAGGCCTGGTCGTGCGGTCTGCCGCTGGGACGAATCTGCCAATTACCTAGCTGTCGGGGTGGGGGGTTCGGGTCAGGTTGATTCGATTCCGAGGGTCAGGGTGCCGGTGTAGCCGGCGGAGGGGGAGGTGCCCAGGGGGGTCAGGGTGAGGAGGCCGGACGCGGCGCCTCCGTCGTCGTAGATGCTGTCCTGCGCGAGGGTGGTGCGGGTGACCGTGTTGGCCGAGTAGGGGGAGAGGGTTCCTACCGACGCGGTGGTCGTCTCGTTGAAGAAGAGCTGGCCGGTGTGGAGTTCCTGGCCGCCGGTGAACGAGCCGTCGGAGGTGAGGGTGACTCCGGTGTGCACCTTTACGTGGATGTGGACGCAGCGGCCTCGGTACCAGCCGGGGTAGATGCTCGTGATCTTCGCTACGCCGTTGGTGCCCGTCAGGACGCCGCCGCGCAGGAACGTGCCGTTGTCGGGCTCGTTGTGGCCGTTGCCGCCGACGAATCCGGAGTACTCGCCGAGGTGGTCGCAGTGCCAGAGCTCGACGAGCGCCTTGTTCAGCGGTGCGCAGGTGTCGTCGTCGACGACGGTGAGGGTGAGTTCAAGGGGGAATCCCGTCTTGTCCTCGCTGATGTCGGCGCGTACGTAGGCGCCGTCCAGGTAGTAGGGGCCTTCCGTCATCTCCTTGGTGAGGGTGCAGACGGCCGCCGCGGCGGCCGGAGCCGTGGCCGCGGTGTCGGCTGTGGGGGCTTCAGGGGCCCCGGCGGCCACGGCCAGCGTTGCGACCGTCGCGCCCGTGGCGATCAGCACCGTGCGGCGCCCGAGTGGGGTTGCTTCCGAAGTGTCTGTCATGAACGCGTCACCGTAGGGACGGAAGCTGTCGACGGGCTGTGTGTTCGGCAAAGTGATGCACCGTCAAGTTCAGAGTGAGCCAAGGGAGTTGATGGAATGTTGAACGAAGGGGAAGGGTGCGGCGCCATAATGGCGCCGCTCAGCGTGCCGCCTTCGCGATCGACGTCAGGACCGCCTCCGGATCGCCCGCCGGCGCGACCGCCGCGCCGACCTGCGTCCTGATCGCCGCCGAGACCTCCGACCAGTTGGTCTCGGAGAGCGGATAGAGATCCATGTTCTCCAGCGTGTCCAGGCCGTTCCAGAGGCTGCGGTAGCGGGTGTCCGCGCGCATGGCGGCACTGACGGACGCGGTGACGGGGAGCAGCTGGTACTCGGAGGCCTGCTGGGTGACGTACTCGTCGCTGTACAGGAAGTCGAGGAACCGGCCGGTCTGCTCGCGGTGTCCGGCCTGCTTGAAGGCGATGGTCCAGTCCGCGGTGCCCATGGTCGGCTCGGTCTGCCCGGTGCGGCTCGGCAGCGGAATCGTGCCGTAGGGCACGCTCAGCGACGAGTCCTCGATCTGCCGGATCAGGGAGAGCGGGGCGTTGACCATCGCGGCCTCACCGTCGACGAACGCGTCCAGGGCCTCGGTGCGGTTCAGCTCGCCCGGCTGGACAGGGCCGGTGAGCCCCGCGCCGACGAGGTCCGACTTGAGCCACTCCAGGGTCGACACGTTGGCGTCGGAGGTGAGGGTGTAGGTGCCGCCCTGGGTGTAACCGCCGTCCCCGGCCAGCAGCCACGTCAGCGTCTCCGCCTCCGCCTCCTCGGGGCCCAGCGGCACCGCGATCGGGTACTTCACGCCCCAGGCCTTCAACACCTCTGCTGCGGCGACGAGTTCGTCCCAGGTGGTGGGCGGTTCGAGGTCCGCCCGGGCGAACAGGTCCTTGTTGTAGTACAGCAGCCGGGTGCTCGCGGTGAACGGCAGGCCGTACTGGGTGCGTTGCACCTGTCCCGCCTCGGTGAGGCTCGGGGCGAAACTGCCCTGGACCGCGATGGAGAGCAGTTCGTCGGCCGAGTAGAGCAGGCCCTCTGACGCGTACTCGGCGTAGCTGCCGGTCTGCACGACGTCCGGCGCCCTGCCCTGTTTCACCAGCTCGGCGACCTTCGCGTCGACGGTGTCGGCCGGGTACACCTTCGCCTCCACATGGATGTCCGGGTTGGCGGCCTCGAAGTCGAGTGCCACCCGGTCCCAGTAGCCCTGCGAGTTCTTGTGGACGCTGTCGCCGTAGTTGGTCGCGATGACGGTGAGGGTGGTGGCCCCCGACTCCGTCCCCGCGCTGCCGCCGCAGCCGCTCGCGCCCGCCAGGAGGGCCAGCGCGGCCGCCGTCGTCACCATGGTCCGGGCTCTGCGGTGCATGGTCGCCACCTCTGTTCGGCCGTTGACGCGCGTAGACGAAGCGCGTCGATCGTAGGCCGGACATTAGGCGGTGCACAGGGCCGTGGCGGTTGCGTTCCGGTTCCGGGGATGTGACGCATGTGGCCTGAAATCACAGACGGGTGAAGGGAGTTGGGTGCGCGACGGACGTTGACGCGCAAGCGCTTCGATTCTACGTTTCCGGGCTGAAACCGTTCGAAGTGCAGGCCATGGTTCGAAATGGCGACCAATCGTCCGTACCTCGTCGGGTCAGTACCTGCTGTACGCCACCGGTGGCGGCCTGAGCCACCGGACGTCCGCCAACCGCATCGTCTTCAGCGCCGGCCGGCGACGCGTTCACCACCAAGCCCGGCGGCCCGTCCGTCCTGGCCGACGCGGACGACGACCTGATCGTCCACCACTACTACGACGGCAACGACAACGGGACGCCCAAGCTCGGGATCAACCTGCTGAACTGGAGCAGCGGTTGGCCGGTCGCGTACTGACCCCGTAGGTGCCGACCTGGAGGGTACTGACCCGGAGTCAGGCGGCGGGGGGAGGGGCTGCGTCCCTCCCCCCGCCTGGCTAGCCGGCCTGGGTGTACATGGCCCCCGCAGCCGGCCAGCCGCCCATGGCCTGCTGCGGCGACTGCTGCTGCGGTTCGGGCTGGGTCCGGCCGCGGACCTGGGCGGCGGTGAGGCCGCTGGGGTGGGCGCCGCCCTGTGTGCCCGGCTGGGGGGCGGGGGCGGGGGCCTGTACGGCCGCGGCCATGCCGGGCATGCCGGTCTGGGTGTAGGCGGGCAGTCCGGCGGCCGGGACCGGGGCGTACCCGGGCATCGGGGCGGGCTGCTGAGGCGGCAGCATGGCGGCCGGTGCCGCGACGGGGGCCAGGCCCGGCATGACCCCGGGGGTCTGCGCGGGGGCGGGCCCCGGCCAGGCGCCGGTCTGTGCGTTCTGGATGCTCGGCATCGCCTGGGCCTGCGCCGCC
The DNA here is from genome assembly GCF_026343635.1 of Streptomyces sp. NBC_00038. Taxonomy (NCBI): domain Bacteria; kingdom Bacillati; phylum Actinomycetota; class Actinomycetes; order Kitasatosporales; family Streptomycetaceae; genus Streptomyces; species Streptomyces sp. NBC_00038. The sequence goes on along the minus strand of NZ_JAPELQ010000001.1, from coordinate 3,395,235 downwards.
AGCCCCTGCATGCCGGCCCCGTTCGTGGCGCCGATCAAGCGGTCCACCGCCGCCGTACCCGAGCTGTAGCTGGTCCCTGTGCCCATCTCGGGTACGGCGGCTCCCCTCCTGGTCCCGTAGAGCACCTGTTCCAGGCCGGACACCAGGCGACGCACGTCCACCTGGGGGCGCACCACGAGTCTCAGGAAGCGGCTGGAGGAGCCGATCTTGTTGCCGCACTCGCGGACCAGGATGCGGTGCTCGGTGAGCAGCCGGTCCCGGACCACGGTGCCTTCGGCGCCCACGGGGAGGCGTACGAAGAGGAAGTTGCCCTGCGACGGATAGACCGTCAGGCCGGGCAGATGGGCGAGCTGCTGGGCCATGTCGAGCCGGTCGCGGCGGACCATATGCAGGCTCTGCATGTACTCCTGGCCGTGGTTCTTCAGCATGAACACCACGGTCTCCGCGAAGGAGTTGAGGTTCCACTTGGGCAGCATCGAGCGGACCCGGCCGGCCAGCGAAGGGTTGGCGACCATGTAGCCGAAGCGGATGCCGTGCAGACCGAAGTTCTTGCCGAGGCTGCGCAGCACGACGACGTTGGGGCGCATCACGGCGTCCTCGACGACACTCGGCTCGTGCTCCGCGTCGGCGAACTCCAGGAACGACTCGTCGATCACGATGAGGTCCAGGTCCGCCATCGCGTCCATGAACTGGACGAGCGACTGGCGGGGTATGAAGCCGCCGTCGGGGTTGTTCGGGTTGCAGATGACCGCGACCCGGGTGCCGCGGGCGCGGATGAACTCCGCGTACTTGGCGAGGTCCAGGGCGAAGCCGCTGGACTCCTGCAGCGGGAACATGTCGACCCGCTTGCCGGTCTCCATCGGCTGGTCGGTCCAGCGGCCGAAGGTGGGGACGGGTATCGCGAGGGACTCCCGGACCAGCAGGTGGTCGATCCAGGTGATGAGTTCGGTCGAGCCGTTGCCCATCGCGACGCACTGCGGCGGGAGTTGGAGGAGGTTGCAGAGCTCGCCCGTGATGGTGTCGGCGCTGCTCGGGTAGTACGTGATGATCTCGCGGAGCCGGCCCGCCAGGTCGTCGAACATGGCGGGCGTCGGGAAGTACGGGTTGCACGGGATGCAGAAGTCGACCGGGCCGGCCCCTTCGCCGCTCTCACGGGTAAGCGCTGCCATCGAGGGGCTGTGCGCCGCCGTGCCGCGGAACAGCGAGGTGACGTTGTCGGCCATGGAACCTCCGTAGGGGGCGGGCCCGCTGGGGAGGACGGGCCCTCCGGCTTTGGGTGGCCCGCGCGGGGGAGCGCGGGCCACCCAAAGATACGGATACGGAGGGGGCGCTGTTCAACTCGTGTGAATTTCGTAAGAGTTAGTGATCTCAGGCAACCGAAGCGGCCGGAAACCCCTCAGGGCCCACTGTGCCCTCAGTTGCCGAACGTGTGCACCGTCGTCGTCCGGTACGTCTGGCCCTGCCTCAGCACGGTCGACGGGAACGACGCCTGGTTCGGAGAGTCCGGGAAGTGCTGGGTCTCCAGGCACAGCGCGTCGCCCTGCCGGTAGATGCTCCCGCCGGGGCCGACCAGCGTGCCGTCCAGGAAGTTGCCGGAGTAGAACTGCAGGCCGGGCTCGGTGGTGGCGATCTTCAGGGTACGGCCGGAGGAGGGGTCGCGCAGCGTCGCGACGTGCTCCGGCTTGGCCGTGATCCCCTTGTCCAGGGCCCAGTTGTGGTCGATGCCCTTGCCGTACAGCAGCTGCTGGTTGGCGACCCGGATGTCCTCGCCGACCGTCTTCGTGCGCCGGAAGTCGAAGGGGGTGCCCGCGACCTTGGCCAGCTCGCCGGTGGGGATCAGCCCCGAGTCGACGGGTGTGTAGCGGGCGGCGGCGATCTTCAGCTCGTGGTCGTAGATCGAGCCGCTGCCCTCGCCGGCCAGGTTCCAGTAGACGTGGCTGGTGAGGTTGACGACGGTCGCCTTGTCGGTGGTGGCCTCGTAGTCGACGCGCCAGTCGCCGTGCTTGGTGAGGGTGTACGTCACCTTCGTCTTGAGCGTGCCGGGGTAGCCCATCTCGCCGTCGACGCTCGTGTAGTATAGGTACAGGCCGACGTCCGTGCCCTTGGTGAAGGGCTCGATGTCCCAGACGTGCTTGTCGAAGCCCTTGATGCCGCCGTGCAGGCTGTTGACCCCGTCGTTGACGGAGAGCTGGTAGCTCTTGCCGTCGAGGCTGAACTGCCCCTTGGCTATGCGGTTCCCGTAGCGGCCGATCAGCGCGCCGAAGTACGGGGTCTTGGCGACGTAGTCCTCGATGTTGTCGAAGCCGAGCGACACGTTCTTGTACTTGCCGTGCCGGTCGGGGATCTCCAGGGACTGCACGATCCCGCCGTACGAGAGGACCTTGAGCTTCGTCCCGCCGTTGGCCAGTGACCAGCTGTAGATCTTGGTGCCGTCGGCGAGCTTGCCGAAGAGCGACTTCACCGGCGTCCTGCCTCCCGTGGCGTGGGCCGTGCCGCCGAGTGCGGTGGCGGCCATTCCTGCTGCTGCGGCTCCAGCGATGACCGTACGTCTGTTCAGTTCCATGTGCGGCTCCTGCAGATGGAGGGGGCCCCGCCTTCCGGCGGGGCCCAGCTGACTTACGAACCGACCTTGCGCTTGTTCCACACGTCGAAGCCGACCGCCGCCAGCAGTACCAGGCCCTTGATGACCTGCTGCCAGTCGGTGCCGATGCCGACGAGGTTCATGCCGTTGTTCAGCACGCCCAGGACGAGACCACCGATGATCGCGCCGAGGACTGTGCCCACGCCGCCGCTCATCGACGCGCCGCCGATGAACGAGGCGGCGATCGCTTCGAGTTCGAAGTTCAGGCCCGCCTTGGGCGAGGCCGCGTTGAAGCGGGCCGCGAAGACCAGACCCGCCAGGGCCGCGAGCATGCCCATGTTCAGGAAGACCAGGAAGGTGACCTTCTTGTCCTTCACGCCCGACAGCTTGGCCGCGGGGAGGTTGCCGCCGATGGCGTACACGTGGCGGCCGATGACTCCGTTGCGCATGACGTAGCCGAAGCCGACGAGGAGCACGCCCAGGATGAGCAGGACGACGGGGGCGCCCTTGTAGCTGGCCAGGAGCATGGTGAAGGTCAGGACGGCCGCGGTGAGCGCTGCCAACTTCACCGCGAACAGCTTGGCCGGCAGCACCTCGAGCGAGTACTCCGACTGCCGCTTGCGGTCGCGTACCTCCTGGAGGATCACCACGCCGACCAGTGCGAAACCGAGCAGCAATGTGAGGTTGTGGTAGTTGGTGTCCGGTCCGATCTCGGGCAGGAAGCCGTTGGCGGTCTTCTGCAGGCCCTCCGGGAACGGGCCGAGTGTCTGGCCCTCGAGGAAGACCTCGGTCAGACCGCGGAAGATCAGCATGCCTGCGAGGGTCACGATGAACGACGGCATACCGGCATAGGCGATCAGGAACCCTTGCGCCGCGCCCGCGGCGGCACCCATGGCCAGGCACAGCAGCACCGCGAGCGGCCAGGGCACATCGTTCCTGACCATCAGTACCGCTGCCACACCGCCGATGAACGCGGTGATCGAGCCGACCGACAGGTCGATGTGGCCCGCGATGATGACGATCATCATGCCGATCGCCAGGATCAGGATGTAGCTGTTCTGCAGCACCAGGTTGGAGACGTTGCGCGGCAGCAGGAGGTCGCCGTCGGTCCACACCGCGAACAGGGCCACGATCACGCCGAGGGCTATCAGCATGCCGTACTGGCGCATGTTGCGGCGCATGCCGTCCAGCAGTAGCCGCAACAGGCCGTCGGAGGCGGCCGATCCGCTCTTCCCCGGCGGCGCGGGGGCCGGCGTCTTGGCGGTCAGATCCGTGCTCATCGCGTTACCTCTTTGTCCTTCGTCATCTGACGCATCAGGGATTCCTGCGAGGCCTCCGCCCGCGAGAACTCACCTGTCAGCCGCCCTGCGGCCATGGTGTAGATGCGGTCGCACATGCCGAGCAGTTCCGGCAGCTCGGAGGAGATGAAAACGACCGCCTTGCCCTCGGCGGCCAGCTTGTCGATGACCGTGTAGATCTCGAACTTGGCGCCGACGTCGATGCCGCGCGTCGGTTCGTCCATGATCAGCACGTCCGGACCCGTGAAGATCCACTTGCTGAGGACGACCTTCTGCTGGTTGCCGCCGGACAGCCTGCCCACCCGCTCGAAGACGTTGGGCGCCTTGATGTTCATGGACTTGCGGAAGCTCTCGGCGACCTTGCGTTCCTCGTGGCCGTCGACGACGCCCCGCTTGGACACCTTGTTCAGCGCGCTGAGCGAGATGTTGCGGCCGACGGTGTCGTCGAGGTTGAGCCCGTAGTGCTTGCGGTCCTCCGTGACGTACGCGATGCCGTGCTTGACCGCCTGGGAGACGGTCTTCGTACGGATCTCCTCGCCGTCCTTGAGGACCGTGCCGCCCGCGTACCGGCCGTACGTCCGCCCGAAGACGCTCATCGCGAGTTCGGTGCGGCCGGCGCCCATCAGGCCCGCGATACCGACGATCTCCCCGCGCCGCACATTTATTGACACATCGTCAACAACCTTGCGCTGCTGGTCGATCGGGTGGTGGACGGTCCAGTTGCGGATCTCCAGGGCCGGTGCCGCGCCCGCCACCGCGTCGTGCGCGGTGCGCTCGGGGAAGCGGTGGTCGAGGTCCCGGCCGATCATCCCGTTGATGATCCGCTCCTCGGTGGTCTCCGCGGCCTTCACGTCGAGGGTCTCGATGGTCCGGCCGTCCCGGAGGATCGTCACCGAGTCGGCGACCTTCCGGATCTCGTTGAGCTTGTGCGAGATGATGATGGAGGTGATGCCCTGTTCCTTCAACTCCAGGATCAGGTCGATGAGTTTGCCGCTGTCCTCGTCGTTCAGCGCGGCCGTCGGCTCGTCCAGGACGAGCAGCTTCACCTCCTTCGACAAGGCCTTCGCGATCTCCACGAGCTGCTGCTTGCCGACGCCGATGTCGGCCACCCGGGTCTGCGGATGGTCCTCGAGACCGACCCGGCGCATCAGCCGGGTCGCGTGCTTCAGCGTCTCGTTCCAGCTGATGACGCCACCGCTGGCCTGCTCGTTGCCGAGGAAGATGTTCTCCGCGATGGACATGTACGGCACCAGGGCCAGTTCCTGGTGGATGATCACGATGCCGTGGTGCTCACTGGCCCTGATGTCCTTGAACTCGCAGGCCTCACCCTCGAAGAGGATGTCCCCCTCGTAACTCCCGTGCGGGTGGACGCCGGAGAGGACCTTCATCAAGGTCGACTTGCCGGCGCCGTTCTCCCCGCAGATGGCATGGACCTCGCCCTGACGGACGGTCAGTGTGACGTCCGACAGCGCCTTGACGCCGGGAAAGGTCTTGACGATCGAGCGCATTTCCAGGACGGGTCCCGCCATGGTCGTGCCTTCCAATCCCTAGAGTGCGGCGGTTACTTGAGGTCGCTTTCCTTGATGTAGCCCGAGTCGACGACGACCTTCTGGTAGTTGGCCTTGTCCACGCTCACCGGCACCAGCAGGTACGCGGGCACGACCTTCGAGCCGTTGTCGTAGGTCTTGGTGTCGTTGGTCTCCGGCGTCTTGCCGGTGAGCGCCGCGTCGACCATGTTCGAGGCCACCTTGGCGAGTTCGCGGGTGTCCTTGTAGACGGTCATCGACTGCTCGTCCGCGATGATCGACTTCACCGAGGCGACCTCGGCGTCCTGGCCGGTGACGATCGGCAGCGGCTTGCTCGCGGAGCCGTAGTCGTCCGACTTCAGCGAGGAGAGGATGCCGATGGAGATGCCGTCGTACGGCGAGAGCACCGCGTCGACCCGCTCGGTCTTGTAGGCCGCGGTCAGGATGTCGTCCATGCGCTTCTGCGCGGTGCCGCCGTCCCAGCGCAGCGTGGTGACCTGGGTCAGGTTGGTCTGGCCCGACTGGACGACGAGCTGCTTCTTGTCGATGTACGGCTGCAGGACGTTCATCGCGCCCTGGAAGAAGTACTTCGTGTTGTTGTCGTCGTTCGAGCCCGCGAACAGCTCGATGTTGAACGGCCCCTTCTTGCTGCCGTCCGCCAGGCCGAGCTTCTCCAGGATGTAGTTGCCCTGGAGCTCGCCGACCTTCTCGTTGTCGAACGACGCGTAGTAGTCGACGTTCTTGGTGCCGAGGATGAGGCGGTCGTACGAGATCACGGGGATCTTGGCGTCGGCGGCCTGCTGGAGCACGTTGTTCATCGACTTGTTGTCGATGGCCGCGATGATCAGGGCCTTCACGCCCTGCGTGATCAGGTTCTCGATCTGGGAGACCTGCTGGTCCGGGTCGTCCTCGCCGTAGACCAGCTGGGTCTTGTAGCCCTTGGACTCCAGGTCCTTGACCACGTTGTTGCCGTCCGCGATCCAGCGCTCGGAGGACTTGGTCGGCATCGCGATGCCGATGGTGCCGCCCTTGGCACTGTCCGAGGCCGCGTCACTGCCGCCCTCGCTGTCCTGACCGCAGGCGGTGAGGGTGAGCGCGAGGGAGGCGGCTCCGGCTATGGCGGCGAGTGCTGCTCTGCGGTTTCGCATGATCATCATCCTTGATGTCGTGGGACCAGACTCGGTCTCGCGATGCGGGGACGCTCCGAAGGGCGGTGCGAGAGAAGACCGAGGAGAGGTGTGTGGGATTGTGTGCGGCTGCGTCGTCTTTTGTGAAGCGGTTGGCCCGGAACGTTATGAGGGCGTTTCGAACCGCTTCAAGCCACCCGGCAGCCGTGAACCGAGCGGCGCCATGTCGCCGTCCGCTCCGTGCCGCGCGAGCAGGTCCAGGGCGAGCCGGCCGCGCCGCACTCGTTCCCGGGCCGTGTTGAGGGTCAGATCCCGCAGATGGTGCCCGTAGGGGTAGATCCCGGGTGCCTTGGACAGGCCGAACTTCAGATAGATCGGTGCGCCGCGCCGGATCAGCTCGGCGACCTCGTACATCCGCACGTACCCGCCGAGGTCGTCGGGGGCCTCGATGTACATGTCCATGGGGGCGGCTGAAACCCGCCGGATCTCGGTGAGGTGATCGAGCGTCAGATCACTCGGCACATTGAGGGAGTCCGCGCCGAGATGCTCGTACACGGCGTACGAGGCCGGGTTGACGGGACCCACCAGCGCCGAGAGTTTGAGGGTGGTGTCGGCCGGGATGATCCCGGCCACCCGCGCCCGGTGCAGCGTCCACAGGACACCCTCGTCGGCGACGAGCAGGCACTTGACGCCCAACTCCGTTGCCCGGACGGCGTCTTCGACGCATCCGGCGACCGCGTCGTGGCCGCGGGCGCGCAGCCCGCCGCCGCGCGAGTCGGTGCGCACCGAGCCGCCGATGTCCCAGGTGCCGCGCGGCCCGGTGAACAGGCAGAGCTCGATGTCGTGTTCGTCGGTCGCCTCGACCATCTCGGTGATCTCGGAGTCGGTCAGCATCCAGACGCCGCTGCCCTGACTGATCCGGTGGATCGGCACATCGAGCCGCGAGGACTCCTTGAGAACCACGGCAAGCGCCTCGGGCCCCTCCACGGAGGGGACCTCGGTGCGCCAGCGGCCGCCTCCCGGGAAGGTGTGCGGCGAGGCGTCGGCGGGATCGAGGGCGGGCGCGCCCAGGCCGAGCGCGGCGAGCGCCTGCTCACCGGGTCGACGGGCTGCCGTTGGCGGGGCGTCGGTCACAAGCTGTCCTTCGCGTTCGTTGACTGGTGCGTTCGGTATTTCGAACGCGGTTCGTGTCGGTGGGTGTACGCCGGTACGGAGTGGTCAGGCACCCCGTACCGGCGTACTGCTAGGGGCGCCGAAGGACCCGGTTCATGGGCGGAGGACGACCTGGTTCATGGACGCAGAAGGACCTTTCCGACCTTGGGATCGCCGGACCCCACCAGCTCGATGGCCTGCGGGAACTCGGCGAGCGGCAGCTCGTGCGTGACCAGCGGCAACGGGTTCAGCAGCCCGGCCCCGAACACCCGCACCGTGTGCGCCCAGGCATCCGGCGGCGCCCCGAACACGGTGTGCACCTCCAGCTGCCGTACGACGAGATCGGTGGGGTCGAGACCCTCGGCACCCGGCGCCGGGATACCCGTGAGGACCAGGCGTCCGCCGCGCCTGAGCAGGGAGGCGGCGGTGCGCGCGGCGGACGCGGACCCGGCGGTCTCGATGACCACGTCGAAATCGTCGGGCAGTTCCTGGTCCCGGGTACGGAAGTCGGTGGCGCCGAAGTCCCTTGACAGCGCCGCACGGTCGGGGCGGGTGCCGACGACCAGCAGCTCGGCGGGCGAGCCCGCCTTGAGGAACTGCACGGCGAACATCCCGAGCGTCCCCGTGCCCACGACCGCGACCCGCTCACCGGGAACGGCGTTCGCCTTGAGCGCGGCGGCCGCGATGCAGGCGGCAGGTTCGAGCAGGGCCGCCGCCGTCAAGTCGGCGTCGTCCGGGAGGACATGGAGAAGGCGGGCGGGGAGGGTGAGCGTGGCGGCCATCGCGCCCGGCTGGGTGAAGCCGGTCTCCTCGTACCCCGCCGTGCACAGCGTGGTCTCGCCCGCGTGGCAGCGGTCGCAGACCTGGCAGTTGCGGAAACCCTCACCGACGACCTTCCGCCCGACGAGAGCCGCGGGCACCCCGGCGCCGACGGCCTCCACCGTTCCCGACCACTCGTGGCCGGGAGTGAGGGGGTAACGGACGTACCCCTCGGGCCTGTTGCCCTGGTAGACCTCGCGGTCGCTGCCGCAGATACCGACCGCGTGCACGCGCACGAGCGCCTCGCCGGCCTCCGGCTGCCTGGGCTCATGACGGGTCAGCCGGTGCTCGCCCGGCGCCTCGACGACGACAGCGGTACTCACTGCGCCCCCTTCGGCTTGCGCTGCTCCCAGCCGTCCGCCCACAGGTCGAACCTGGCCTGCTGCTGCGGGAACTCGGCCGCCGCGTCGACGTCCAGCTCGACACCGAGACCGGGCTCGTGGGACAGCTCGAAGTAGCCGTCGACGACCTGCGGGGCGCCCTTCACGACCTTCTTGATGTCCGCGTCCGCGAAGTCGTTGAAGTGCTCGAGGATCTTGAAGTTCGGGGACGTGAAGCCGACTTGGAGGGAGGCGGCGGTCAGGACCGGGCCGCCGACGTTGTGCGGCGCGACGAGGACGTAGTGGGCCTCGGCGGTGGCGGCGAGCTTCCTGGTCTCCCAGATGCCGCCGATGTGGCCGACGTCCGGCTGGATGATGTCCGCCGCCTGGCTCTCGAAGAGCTCGCGGAACTCGATGCGGTCGTGGATGCGCTCACCGGTGGCGACCGGGATGTCCACCTTGGCCGCGACCTTCTCCAGGGCCTTGAGGTTCTCCGGCGGGACCGGCTCCTCCAGCCAGGCGGGCTTGAAGGGCGCGAGCTCGTGGGCGAGACGGATGGCGGTGGCGGGGGAGAACCGGCCGTGCATCTCCAGCATCAGCTCGGTCTCGGGCCCGATCGCGTCGCGCACGGCCTCGATGAGGGAGACGGCGTACAGGCTCTGCTCGTGGTCGAGCTCGAACTGTCCGGTCCCGAAGGGGTCGATCTTGAGGGCCTTGTACCCGCGTGCGACGACCTCCTGCGCGGCCTTGTGGTAGGCCTCGGGGGTCCGCTCGGTCGTGTACCAGCCGTTGGCGTACGCCTTGACCTTGTCGGTGACCTTGCCGCCGAGCAGCTGCCAGACGGGCACGCCGAGCGCCTTGCCCTTGATGTCCCAGCAGGCCATCTCGATGACGGCGATACCGGACATGACGATCTCGCCGGCCCGCCCGTAGTCGCCGTACTTCATCCGCCGGACGAGGTCCTCGACAGCGAACGGGTCGGAACCGAGAATGTGGTTGGCCTGAGCCTCCCGCAGATACCCGATCAGCGCGTCGGTGTGGCCCAGCATGCGGGTCTCACCGACCCCGGTGACACCTTCGTCGGTGTGCACCTGGACGTAGGTCAGGTTCCGCCAGGGTGTCCCGACCACGTGTGTGCTGATTCCCGTGATGCGCACGGCAGTTGCCCCCTGTGCTCTTCGGCTCTGTTCGAAATTTCGTCACACGTTCGAAATGCTGGCGTGACAGTAAGGATTCCGTCCCGGAGGTGTCAATGGGTCGAACACATAACGGTTTCGACGCGATGGGTGCGGGATGGCGGGGAATGGTCGGGGCTGTCCTCAACTCGGCATACCGGAACGGGTGGTTCACTACACAACCTTCACAGCTGTGACTATGAACGTTACCTGTGGGGAATCTAGTCTTCCGGCGTCATGGACTACTGCCACCCGTGCCGCAGGCACCTCAATGGCGCTCTCGCATGCCCGGGGTGCGGCACACCAGTCGAAAAAGTTCGCGAGCATGCGGACGCGGTCGAATCGCGCCCGGAAGCGGACGACGTCGAGGACTCGTACGAGGACGACGACGACGCGCGTCCCAGCGGGCGTGGGCGCGGACGGCGGCGTGAGTCCGCCGCGGGCGGGGGCAGCCGGCGGGACCGGAAGGCCGCCGCGCACCGGCGGCGTCGGCGCGGGGCGCTGATAGCCGGGGCGGGGCTGCTGCTCGCCGCGGGCGGGCTGAGCCTTGCCGAGCTCGGCATAGAGGGGCCCGGGTCCACTCCGCAGGCCGCCACGGCGGGCGAGTCCGCCGACGGGGGTGCCACTCCGGCCCAGACCGCCGTGCCGATCGACGACACGGAGGGCTCCACCGGCGCCTCCGCCTCCCCGTCCGCCTCCGAGTCGGCCTCTCCGTCCGCCTCAGCGTCGCCCTCCGCCTCCGCGACGGACGAGGAGTCCGCGTCCGCCACGGCCCCGGAGGCCACGACCTCGACCCCGAAGCCGTCCCGCCCCGCCGCGACGTCCCAGGCCCCGACGTCCGACCCGACCTCGGCGGACCCGACCGCGGACCCGTCACCTTCGGAGACTTGCAGCCAGTTCTTGTGGTGGTGCACGTAGGGGTTTGTTTCGCCCCCTCCGCCCCTTCCCGTCCCGTTCCTGGGGGCTGCCGCCCCCAGACCCCCGCTAAAGATTTTCAGCCCCTCCGGCGTTTGAGGAGCGGGGTCTGGGGCGGAGCCCCAGGAACAAGGGACGGGTAGGGGCGGAGGGGGCGAAAAACCCCACCCCAGCCCCTACGTGGCGAGCATCCGCTGCAGCAGCCCCCGCAGGGAAACCCGCTCCTCCCGGGACAGCCCCGCCAACGGCTCCCGAGCAAAGCGGAGCGAATCCCGCAGCCCCCGGGCAACCCGCCGCCCCTCCTCCGTGCACGCGGCCAGCTTCACCCGGCGATCCGTAGGATCCGGCCGCCGCTCCACCAGCCCCCGCGCCTCCAGCCGATCCACGATCCCGGTGACATTCGACGGCTCACACTTCAGCTGCTGCGCGAGCCGCCGCATCGGCAGCGGCTCCAGCGACAGCAGGCTCAGCAGTCGCGCCTGCGCCCCCGTGAGGGCATGCTCGGCGGCAGCGTCCTCGTACTCCTCGTGATACCGCGCCACCACCGTGCCGATGAGGTCGACGACCTCCAGCGTCAGGGGGTCGATTCGGGGTGTCTTCTGCGTGGCCATGCGCTCCAGGCTACCTCGTTACTTGACATCATGAAATATTCAGGAGCATGGTTGTTTCAGGTACTGAAGTATTTGACCCACCAGAGCCGCAGACAGCACCCCGCACCCCGCAGGAAAGGCGCCCCTCATGACCGACACCCCCCAGCTCCCCGCCCTCAGCCGAGAATGGCACCTGGTCAGCCGCCCGGTCGGGGTCCCGAAGCCGGAGGACTTCGCCCTGGTCGAGGCCGAGGTCAAGCAGCCGGGTGAGGGCCAGGTACTCGTACGGAACAAGTACCTCTCCGTGGACCCGTACATGCGCGGCCGCATGAGCGCCGCCAAGTCGTACGTCGCCCCCTTCGAGCTGGGCAAGGTCATGCAGGGCGGCGCGGTCGGCGAGGTCGTCGCCTCGGGCGCCGAGGGCATCGAGGTCGGCGACCACGTGCTGCACTTCTTCGGCTGGCGCGAGTTCGCCGTGGTGGACGCCAAGCAGGCCGTCAAGGTGGACCCGGAGGCCGCGCCGCTGAGCACGTACCTCGGCGTCCTCGGCATGACCGGCCTCACCGCGTACGCGGGTCTCCTGCGCACCGCCTCGTTCAAGGAGGGCGACTCGGTGTTCGTGTCGGGCGCCGCCGGCGCGGTCGGCAGCCAGGTCGGCCAGATCGCCAAGCTCAAGGGTGCGTCGAGGGTCATCGGGTCCGCCGGCTCCGACGAGAAGGTCAAGCTGCTCGTCGAGGAGTACGGCTTCGACGCCGCCTTCAACTACAAGAACGGCCCGGTGGGCGAGCAGCTGCGCGAGGCCGCCCCCGACGGCGTCGACGTCTACTTCGACAACGTCGGCGGTGACCACCTGGAGGCGGCCATCGGCCGGCTCAACCGGGACGGCCGCATCGCCATCTGCGGCGCGATCTCCGTCTACAACAGCACCGAGCCCGTCCCCGGCCCGAAGAACCTCGCCCGCCTGATCCAGACCCGCGGCCGCATCGAGGGCTTCCTCGTCGGCGACCACTACGACATGCAGGCGCAGTTCGTCCAGGAGGTCGGCCCCTGGGTCGCCTCGGGCGCGCTCAAGTACCGCGAGACGGTCGTCGAGGGCATCGAGAACAACCTGGAGGCGTTCCTCGGGGTCCTGCGCGGCGACAACACCGGAAAGATGATCGTCAAGGTCTGAGATCCGAAGGCGGCCCAGGGGCCTGTCGCTGGACTTCCGGCATACGGTAACTTCTTTCCGAAGTCGTCGCGATCGCGGGCGCGAGTCGCGGCGGACCAAGGAGGAACGCACCGTATGTCCATCCAGCAGACCGACGTCCTGTACACCGCCGTCGCCACCGCCGAGAACGGCCGCGACGGCCGAGTAGCCACCGATGACGGCAAGGTCGACGTCGTCGTCAATCCGCCCAAGGAGATGGGCGGCAGCGGCGCCGGTACCAACCCGGAGCAGCTGTTCGCCGCCGGGTACAGCGCCTGCTTCCAGGGCGCCCTCGGCGTCGTCGCCCGGCAGGAGAAGGCCGACATCTCCGGCTCGACCGTCACCGCGAAGGTCGGCATAGGCAAGAACGAGGACGGGTTCGGGCTCATCGTCGAGATCTCCGCCGCCATCCCGAACGTGGATACGGCGACGGCCACGGCGCTGCTCGAGAAGGCCCACCAGGTCTGCCCGTACTCGAAGGCGACTCGCGGCAACATCACCGTGACGCTCGTCTGACGGCAGTCGTTGCACATGGCGGAGGCGGCACCCCAAGGACGTGGGGTGCCGCCTCTGTCGTAGCGACCCTGCTACCGGGCGAGTGTCAGCAACGCCCGTGCCACCTGCGGGAATTCACCCTTCGGATGGTCGCGGAAGAGCGGCTCCGTGCCGAACAGGACCGCGTCCGGGCCGCTCACGACGGAGGCCCGGCCCCCGGCCGCCGTGGGCCCTGCCGTGCCGTCGGCCAGCGGGCGCCAGTGCCCGGAGACCAGCGGATTGCCCGCCGCGTACGACTGCTCCACGCGGACCCCGGGACCGAGATCGGTGAACCAGAGCGGGGCGTAGACGAAGCTGTGGTCCGGGGCGCCTGTGGTGAGCGCGCCCGAATTCACCACCCGTACAACGCCGTTGGCGTCCCCGTCACCCGCCACAGGCTGCACGGCGAGCAGCCCTGTGGCGGCGTTGAGGGCCACGCCGGTGGCTCCGCGCCCCACCAGGCCATGGGTGTCGAGGAAGGCGCCGAGAGCGGCGCGTGCGGCCGCGTTGAGGCCTGCGTGGTTGAGCCCCGACGAGGCGAACAGCACATCCGCGCCGGACCAGTCGAAGCCCGCGTTGAGGACGGCCGTCGACACCGGGACCACGTCGAAGTTCATCTCGCGCAGCGCGAACAGCTCGCCCGGGGTCACGGCGGCGGCGACCCGCGTGAGGCGCAGGGGAGTGCCGCCGGTCGCCTTCGTCGCGTCGAAGGCGACGTCGTACTCACGGGCGAGGGCGACGGCCTTCGCCCGCGCCGACCCCGGCACGATCGCGCTGCCGTCCGCGGCCTGCCGTACCGGAACCCCCTGCTTCAGAAGGGAGTTGAGGGCCGCGATCTCCTGCGGATCGTCGAGCCGGAGCCGCAGATCACCGCGCGGGGAGACGTACCCGACGTCCGTGGCCGCGCCGACCGCGCGCAGCGGGACGGCCGACAGGCTGCCGCTCCGTATCGGCGTGACCGTCGCTCCCCACAGCCGGCCCAGACTCCAGCCCGAGATGTCGTACATGACCGACACCTTGTCGCTGATGTCCGTCCCGTCCGCCAGCATCACATTGGCCATCCCGCGTTTGGCCTGGCGCAGGTCGACGACGTACGAACCCTTCGCGTACGACCGTCCCGCGAGCCGGAAGCCGTCGGTCGCGCGGCTGACGCGGACGTCGTTGGCGAGAAGGTGGTCGACCAGGCGGGCGGCGGCCGTCGCGGAGCGCTGCGTGGCGCCTGCCGGGATGACGTACGCGCGCGGGAACTCGGTCGTGTAGACGTCCTCGGGGCCGATGCCCGGGACGCCGGGGACCGTCTCGGCGGAGACCGGCACCTGTGCGGCTCCGGTCACGCCGCGCCGGAAGACCTCGATCTGGTCGGCGATGAGCGAAGTCCGGTTCTTCTGCGCGAAGTTGAGGGTCGCGCGCATGGCCGCGCCCGCGACGTCCACGTTGATCGCGGAGCGGCGCTTCAGCTCGGCGACCGGCAGCGAATCGTAGGCGGCGTTGTTCACCTGCATCGGGATCTCGACGGTGTGCGCGGCGACCGTGCCGTGGAACGCCGCGTACTGCGGCGTGAAGATCGGCGGCCAGTCGTCCCAGCCCTCCTCCTGGTCGCGGAAGGGGATCTGCGCGGGCTCCACGCCGTCATCGGCGGGCGTGTAGCCGAGGCCGTTGACGGCGGCCTCCATGCCCAGCGCGTTGGCGTAGGTGTTCTTGAGGAAGAGGTCGTACTCGTAGTTCTCGCCGTGCGGCGGGGTCGTCGGCTCGATCAGCGTGCCGTTGACGTAGCCGTGCAGGTCGACCATGACCGCGGGCTGCTTGTCGATGCCGATCTGGCGCATCGCGCGCGCCTCGGGCTGCGAGGCGGTGATGAAGTCCCGGTTCAGGTCGAAGCCGTTGGCGTTGGCGCGGGTGCCCGCGATACGGCCGTCCGGGTTCGCGGTGATGTTGAAGTACAGGCGGCTGTGGGCGAGGAGGTCGGCGGTCTTGGTGTCCTTGGCCGTCGCGAGCTGCTCGATGAGCCCGAGGGCGGCGTCCGTGCCCTCCCATTCGTTGCCGTGGATGTTGTTGTTGAAGAAGACGGGCGTCTTGTACGTCTTCTTCACGGCCGGGTCCTTGGCCGCCGCCTGCGGAGCGTTCTCGAAGAGCTCGCGCATCCGGTCCTGGGCACGCGTCTCACGGCTGGACTCGGGCGCGGTGACGGTGACGAGGTACAGCCGGTGGCCGCCGGCCGACTCGCCCGCGACCTCCACACTCACGCGATTGCCAAGCTCCTGAAGGGCGTTGAGCTTCGGGGCGATCGCGTGGTACGGGGTGAGGCCGAGCTTGATGGACTTGTCGGCGGGGTTCTCCGGGTCCGGGGTGAGGACCTGCTCACGCGGATAGCCGGCGGTGGAGGCGGAGAGGCCGGTGACGGGGGCGGCGAGGGCGTTGAGGGCGGCGCTCGCGGAGTTCCGCGCGGCGCTGCCCTGGCCGTTCTCCTGCGCGGAACCTTCCCGGACAGGCGGTTTACGGTCCGCGGTGGCGCTCTGCGGGGTGAGCAGGAGCGAGCCGGTAGCCATGGTGATGACGGTCGCGGTCAGAACGGGTCTCGGTAGGCGCACGCGTCGTACCTCCTGAGGATTCATGAGGATTCCTGAGATCGGTTCAGGGTCGAGTCGGGTCGGTACGGCGAGGTGTACCCGTTCGACTCTCCCGCAACAAGAGGGCGTTGCCGTCACGTGCGTCGTCATGCGGGCCGTCACGGATGCCCCGGATGGCGCATGCCCGGTGGGTCGGAGAGGGCATCCTGAGTGCGACGGCCGAGCGGTACGCGCGCAACGAGGAGGCCCCCTCCATGTCCCCGATTCCGTCGCTCCCCAGCAGGGAGGACGTGCTGCGCATGGCACGCAGCACGACCGACATCACCGGCCAACTCCTCGACACGGCGGGGAACATCACCAGAATCGCCGTCAACACCTTCGACCCCCGGGACGGGGCGGGCGCGGAGGCGCTGCGCGTCCTGCGCGAGACCACGGCCGAACTGGCCGAGGCGAGCGCGTCCCCACAGGCGCAGGAGGCCTTCTACCGCATCGTGGACACCCTGACCCGCCTCGGCACCAGCGGGGCACCGCTGGCGGCGCACCCCGTGAGCGAACCCGCGCAGGTGCTCCTCTCCGCGCTCGGCGACAGCCTGCTGCCGGTCCTCGACGCGGTGGCGCCCGCGGTGGAGGAGGCGGCCGACGCGCTGGCCGAACTGGTCGACGCCGGCTCACCGTTGCTGCCCGCCGCAGCCGGGATCACCGCAGGCGTACTCCTCGCCCTGACTCCGGTGATCCGGGCCGCCGCAGACGTCCTGCGCGAAACGTCCCCCGAACTCCGCCGCATCGCCGACGCGTTGACGGCCGCACTGGCCCCACTCCTCCCGCTCCAGGTGGCCCTCGCGGAACGGGCCGCCGCGGTGGGGGCGGGGGTCGTACGCGCCTCCCTACCCCCCTTGGCCGACCTCACGGAGGCCGCCGCGACCGCAACGAAGGCGGCCCGCCCCCTCCTCATCGCCACCGAGGAGTTCCTGGTCTCCGGCCTGGAACACCTCCAGCCGCTCCTCCTCGGAACGGCTTCACGGGCCGGGCGCGTGGCCCGCTCGGCGGCGGTACGGGTGTCGGCGGCGGTGTCGCCTGCGGCGGAGCGGGGGGTGGTGGTTGCGGTGGCGCCGGTGTGAATCGGCGTGGCCTCAGGGGCTGTT
This sequence comes from Streptomyces sp. NBC_00038, assembly GCF_026343635.1. NCBI lineage: Bacteria > Bacillati > Actinomycetota > Actinomycetes > Kitasatosporales > Streptomycetaceae > Streptomyces > Streptomyces sp. NBC_00038. Next base: position 3,378,300 of record NZ_JAPELQ010000001.1, on the reverse strand, counting down.
GGGGCGCAGATCTGACCGCTGTGGAGTGCTTTCGCTGTGCCCATGACAGACTCGGCGATCTGTCGGCCACGCTTGAGGAGGTCCCCTGCCATGCGCCACTTGGCCACCGTGGCGGCCGCCATCGCGTCCGTCGTCCTGCTCGCCGGCTGTGGCGCCGGGGATGAGGGGAAGGCACCCGCATCGACGTCGAAGAGCGGAGCATCGGCCACGCCGGAGTCCGATGGTTCATTCGAAGTCGAGGCCGCGCTCAAGAACGCCGATCCAGCGCCTTACTCGGCTGAGATCGCGACGGAGACCTATACGGGCTCCACGCTGACGGTCGTGATGGCCGGCCGGATGAACTTCAACGGATCAGCACCTACGGGCAAACTGACCATGACGTCCTCCGACAGCGTCCCGGAGGACCAAGCGTTCAACGCGGAGACGATCCTGCTGGAGGACGCCACCTACACGCGAACACTTGATGACGACGGAGCAGTTGGGGGGTGGCAGCGCACAGGACTGGACTCCTCAAGCGCGGGCGTAGCTGACTACAGCCCTTACGCACAGCTGCTCTTGGACCTCGGGCCGAAGGCCCAAAAAGGTCCAGAGGAGATGGACGGAACCCCGGCATACCGACTTTCCGGCAAGCTCACCCAGGACCAGATCCGATCAGTGGACCGTCGGCTGTACGACAAGATGCGCGCCACGGGTACCGAGGAGTTCGCCTGTGACGTATGGGTCAACGATTCCGGCCGAGTCGTGCGCTTCGAGCAGTGGCTTGAGGTGTCCGGCAGCTCGGCGCACAACGTCGTGACGCTCAAGAATTTCGGCGACCCTGTGGCTGTGAGCGCACCCGAGTAGCTCCAGCCCAACTGTCGCGCCATGCAGAGATGGCATTTGGCGGCTGACACCAGCGGCTGACACCAACAGCGTGAACAGCGACGGTCGGCGCCGGACATCAGGGGACGATCAACCGAAGCGCAGAGCCGGTTGGGCCTTCGCAGCAGGTTCGGACAACGAACCTGCCGGGGCGAGGGTGCCGCGGGCTGGTGGTGGGCATGGGCAATTGAGTCATTACCGGCGTAGGGGTCTATCGGGTGCCCTAGGGTTTGGCCAGCTTGAGGGGCAGTGGCTCAGGGTTGCTGTGTTCGGGGGTGCGGTGTGACTGAGGCCGGGCGATTCGACGCGTTCGTGTCGTATGCGCATGAGGATGAGCCGTGGGCGAAGGCCTTGGCGGAGAACCTGGAGCGGCTCGGCCTTCATGTGTGGCTGGATCAGTGGGAGCTGGTCGGTGGTCAGCCGGTGGCATCGCGGTTGCAGGACGGCCTGGCGAGGTCCCGCACTGTGGTGACCGTCGTCAGTCGGCACTGGACGGAGTCGGGATGGTGCGGTGAGGAGTTCGCGTCCGCCGTGGCGAACTCCGTAGCTGGACAGCAACGGGTGATCCCGGTCCTGTGGGGCGAGGTGGAGGTGCCGCCCTTCATTGCTTCGCGGCTGTACTTCGACTTCCGTCAGGTGGCTTCTCCATCGCAGTACGAGAGCCTGGTGCGGCAACTGGACCGGGCCGTACGGGGATTGCCGACGGCGGAGCGCCCGGCGCCGGGCGGGGCGCTGGTGGTGCCCGACGAGGTGGTCTATCGGCCGGCCGGACCGGCGTACGCGGAATTGCGGGTCGGCACGGGATCGGTCACGTTCTCCACCGCGGGCTCCGAAACGTCCTGTCCGCCGCGTGGTGTGGACCGGAGCCTTGAGCAGCATCTGTGGATGTTGCAGCGCGCGCGTGCACGGGCTGTTGGCGGCCTGGCCACGCGGCGTCAGCTAGCTCTGGAGGAAGCAACTGCTCCGGGAGGGGCGGCGGGGGCGCTGGTTGGTGTCGGTGCGGTGTTGGGCGAGAGCTTCGTGTGCGGTGAGGTGGCGGCGGCGCTGGCGAAGGAGGAGGGGCTGGCGCAGACGCGTCACGCATCGTTACGGATCGGGTTGACGGTCGATGATCCGCGGTGGGTGGATCTGCCGTGGGAGACGCTGGTTGTTCCGGGCGCGGGGCAGCCGTTGGTGCTGTCGGAGCATGTGGAGTTGTACCGCAAGGTGCGGCGGGAGAGTCCTCCCGTCGCGGTGCAGCTGGCCGGTCCGTTGCGGATTCTGGCGGTGGTGGCGAGCCCGGAGGCCGATGGGGGTGAACTGCTGGACTACGAAAGGGAGCTGGGCCGCATCCTGGACGCGGTCGACCCGGCGCGGTCTGGGCACGACGCATATGTGCGGGTGCTGAACTGGGGCAGCCTGGCCGAGATTCACGCGGCCCTGGAGCAGGAGCGCTTCCACGTACTGCACCTGTCCTGTCACGCCAAGCCGGGGATTCTGCTGCTGGAGGACGAGCGGGGCCAGGCGGACGAGGTCGATGCGCGGCGGTTCATGGCAGAGGGCCTGCCCACTGATCGGGGCGTTCCATTTGTGGTGCTGGCCGGCTGCTCCACCGCCCGCACCCCCGCGTCCCGCGATTCGCACGAGCGGCCCCCGGGCGAGGAAGGGGACTCGGGTGAGGAGGGGGGCTCGGACGCGAGCGCCGACGGCTCCGGTCATGCTGATGTCAGTCCGGAGGGGCGGGCCCGGGCCGGTCTGGCGCGCGAGTTGCTCGCGCGCGGGGTGCCGGCGGTGCTGGCGATGACCGAAGCCGTCACGGACCACTACGCCACCGAGCTGGCCGCGGAAACCTACGAGGCGCTGGCAAGGGCCGAGCACCCCGACCCGCTGACCGCGCTCTCCCACGCCCGCCGCACCCTGGAGGCCCGGCGTCGGCAGCTGCCGGACAATACCCCACGCGCTGCGTGGCCGGAGTGGGCAACTCCGGCGCTGTTCCTGGCAGGGCCGCCGCTGCCGCTGTTCGACCGCACCCACGGTGCCGGTCGGGTGTCGGTCGCGCCGGAGGTGGTGCTGGACGAGGGGATGGTGGTCCGCAAGGTCGGCGAGTTCGTCGGCCGCCGCACCGAGCTGCGCAGACTGCTGTCCGCCCTGCGGGATCCCGGGCGGGCCGGGGTGCTGGTGCACGGAATCGGCGGAGTCGGCAAGTCCACGCTGGCCGCCGAGCTCTTGCACCACTACGGCATCCGGAACCGGCTGATCGTGCCGGTTTCGGCCACCACGACCCGTACCGTCGACGCCGTCCTGGAGACACTGCGGCAGCGCCTGAACGCATACTGCCTGGCCGCGGACCTGCCGGAAACTGACCCGTTGCGGCGGGTAGCGGTGGCGCTGACCGACGCCCGCTCACCCTGGCGGGACCGCTGGGAGCTGGTCCGTCAGATCGTGCTGCCACGGCTCCCGGTACTGATGATCGTGGACAACGCCGAAGACCTCCTCACCCGCACGACGTCCGGCGACGGCCGACAGCCGTCCGACCCGGCACTGGCGGATCTGCTGGCCGCGTGGACGGCGGCGAGCCCCCGCACACGGCTGCTGGTGACCAGCCGCTACCCCTTCAGCCTCCCCCAGCGCGCCCACGTTCGGCTCACCGCTCATCACCTGGGACCCCTGTCGCTGGCGGAGACCCGCAAACTCATCTGGCGACTGCCCGGCCTGGACGCCCTCAGTCCAGCCGACCAGACCCGCGCGTACACCGACGTCGGAGGCCACCCACGGGCCCTGGAGTACCTCGACGCCCTGCTGCGCGGCGGACAGGCCCGTTTCCCCGACATCGCCGACCGCATGGAAGCCGCGCTGGAGACTCGCGGCATCCATGATCCCGAGCGCTGGCTGGCAAACGTGGAGGGCGACCTGGACACGGCGCTGGCCGAGACCGTCACCCTCGCCGTGGACGACATCCTTCTCGACACCCTGCTCGACCAGCTCGACAACGTACCCGGGGCGCGCCAACTGCTCGACGGCCTGGCCGCCTACCGCACCCCAGTCGACCGCACAGGTGCCGCCTGGCAGCTGTCACAGCTCACCGCACCCCCCCAGCCCGACCCCGCCCTGTTGCAGCGCCTCAAAACAATGAACACGCGCATCACCCAGGCCCGTGCGGCCGGAGCAGGACCGGACAACAACTACGGCCTGACACCCGAAACAATCACCGAATACGAAAGCATCCGGGAGGAGCTCCAGCGGCCCCCGGTCGACTTGGACGGCCAGGCTGGGAACGCTTTGAAACGGCTGCTGGAACTGGGGCTGGTCTCCCCGGCCCCCGCGCCCCAGGACGAGCCGGGCAGTCGGCCCAGCGGTTTGACGGTGCACCACTGGACCGCCGACGCGCTCCGGCAGCGCGCCCGTCCCGACACTCTGGAAGCCGCACATCGGCGGGCCGCCGCGTACTGGCAATGGTGCGTCAACGTACGGCCCCAGCCTCCTGTCGACGACATCACTCAGCTCATCGAGGTACGCCATCATCATCACCAGGCTGGCGACCTCGACCAAGCCGATGCTGTCACGCAGCATGTGTGCTCCCAGCTGCACACCTGGGGAGCCTGGGACTGGGAACAACGCCTGATTGAGGAGACCCTCACCTGGGTCCCCGCACGCTCCAGTCCTGCCGCCGCCTACGTCCACCAGCTGGGCATGATCGCGCAGCTGCGGGGGGACTACCAGCAGGCCGAGAAACGCTACCGGGCCTCCCTCGCCATCAAGGAGGAGCTGGGCAACCGCTCCGGCATCGCCAGCAGCTACCACCAGCTGGGCATCATCGCGCAGGAGCGAGGGGACTACCAGCAGGCCGAGAAACGCTACCGGGCCTCCCTCGCCATCCTGGAGGAGCTGGGCAACCGCTCCGGCATCGCCAGCAGCTACCACCAGCTGGGCATCATCGCGCAGGAGCGAGGGGACTACCAGCAGGCCGAGAAACGCTACCGGGCCTCCCTCGCCATCCTGGAGGAGCTGGGCAACCGCTCCGGCATCCCCGGCAGCTACCACCAGCTGGGCAGGATCGCGCAGGTGCGGGGGGACTACGAGCAGGCCGAGGAACACTACCGGGCCTCCCTCGCCATCCTGGAGGAGCTGGGCAACCGCTCCGGCATCGCCACCAGCTACCACCAGCTGGGCAGGATCGCGCAGGAGCGGGAGGACTACGAGCAGGCCGAGGAACACTACCGGGCCTCCCTGGCCATCGAGGAGGAGCTGGGCAACCGCTCCGGCATCGCCAGCAGCTACGGTCAGCTGGGCAGGATCGCGCAACTGCGGGGGGACTACGAGCAGGCCGAGGAACACTACCGGGCCTCCCTCACCATCAAGGAGGAGCTGGGCGACCGCTCCGGCATCGCCACCAGCTACGGTCAGCTAGGCGTACTCCGTACTGCGCAACAGCGCCCGGCAGAAGGCGTGCCTTACACGCTGCAGGCGCTGACGCTTCAGCTGGAGATCGGAAGTCCGCCCGGCACCGCCCTTTACTGGCTCGGCCAACAGAGGGCCCTCATCGGCGACGACGCCTTCCGGTCCATCATCGACAACCTGCTGCCGGACGACGCTGCGACAGCGGTCATGAACGCCACGCAACCCCAGGCGGAACCTCCACCACAAGGGGGAGATGACACCGCCCGCCCGGACCCCACAACCACAGATCAGGCATAGACCGCTTCGAAGTCCTCCACCGGACGGACCGCAGAGCCTTCGAATTCAACAGACGGTGGTTGGCCACACTGTCGGCGCCTTCCGTGCTCGCCGCACGTTACCGATAGATCATCCCGGTAACGTGAGTCAGCAAGACCTGAGGACACTCCGTAGGCAGCCGAGGGGAACAGTAATGGTGCGGGCGCCGAAAAGCGTGGATGTGAAGCTGAACCTGCATGTGCTGGAGATTTCCGGCACATGGGAGCCGAACGACGCTGAACGGCGCGCGGCCTGGGAGGTCTACGTGGAGCTGGTGACGCGGGTATCAGTGGTACCCCTGAGAGTCGACGAGGGCCTCCTCCGCGAGGCGCTCACCAGCATGTACTCACTCTTTGCCACCACTCGCGACGTGCTGCGCCAACACGGCCCGGAGGTGGCCGAGCCCAAGCGCAACGGGCAGTACAACTTCGGCTACCTGGCCGTCGCCATGCTCAACTTCGGCATCCGCCCCCTGCTCGCCCGCTGGCACCCGGTGCTGGAGGACTGGGAGAACCAGCGCCCCGCCGATCGCTCACGCCGTGACCACGAACGGCTCTGGCCCCAATCCGACGAGTTCCGCGTTGCCCTCACGGACACCCGCCGCATCCTCACTGCCTACGCCGACCTCCTCGCCGGCGCCTGCGGCGTCCCCAATCTCCTGGCAGCCGTACCAGCCGGCGACTGACACAGCACCGCCTCAACACCGAAGCACACCAACGACCCCCACCGCAGCCCACCGACACCGCATCCAGACGACCCGTCAGCCGAACAGACCCCAGTGACTCACCTGTCCCTGGCGGGCCCCAAGACGTCCGTGTCAGACACTCCCGTTCCGGCGCGCCCCGACGGGCCGGTGACGGGACTGCCAGAGCGTCACTCGCCCCCCTCCGGGCGCGGTGGCGCCACCCGCTCGGCGTCGAGGGTGACGCGGCCGGAGGCGGCGAGGAGCGCGAGCAGTGCGAGTACGGCCAGCAGGATGACGACCAGCAGCAGGATGGTCAGGACTGTCGGGTGGTTCCAGAGTGCGAAGACCAGGGCCACGATCAGCAGGGCGGCCAGGGCGATCCAGTGGCGGTGGGCCTGGGTCCAGGTGCCCACCCGGCCGGTGCGGACCTGGTGGCCGTACGCCCACTTTGCTGTGGAGTCCGCGGCGCGCTCGGATGTGCCGCGGACGGCGCGTGGCAGCCGTCCGGGGCCGATCAGGTAGGCGCCCAGCGCGATGATCACGCCGAGCACGATCGCCGTGCGCAGGCTGACCCGCAGGAAGTGCAACAGGGTGTCGAAGATGGCCGCTGCGGCGGCCTCCGACTGCACCTGGGCCGGGAGGTGGTCCAGGTAGTAGCGGCGGGCGACGACCAGGCCGATGGCCACGATCAGGCAGGCGAAGGCCGCGCCGAGAGCCGTACGGGCGAGGGCCCGGCGGCGCCGGTGGGCCAGCAGCACACCGGCCGCGCCGATCAGCACGACGAGCACGGGGAACCAGTTCCCGATCACGTCCAGCAGATGGGCACCGTCGCGGATCTTCTTCAGCTGGTCGGACTGGAAGAGCACCATCTGTTTGTTGACGTCGGGGATCTTGGCGGCCGGCGACAGGCCGGCGTCCACGAGTGCTTCCTTGACCTGGTCGACGGCTTCGCCGACGTCGAGGGTGACTGTTCCGCCGTTCACGCCCACGGCTCCACGGCCCTCGCCGGTGAGCGCGTGCACGACCGCGGAGTGGGCCTCCCGGTTGGCGTTCGTCCAGATCCGCTCGAAACGGTCGCTCTCCACGAAGCGTGTGGCCACCTTCTCCACCGTGTCGTTGACCACGGAGTCGAGCTGCGGGCCCAGACCCTTCACGGCGTTCGCTGCCCGCGGCGGTAGTCCCTGCGACTGCAGCCAGGCGGCGATGTCCGCTGCGGCCTGGCTGCCGTTCACCCGCACGTCGGCGGCTTGGGTGATGCGGTTGACCGCTGCGGCCTCGATCGCCGGATCCGAGGCCAGCGGCGAGACCGTCGCCACGTACCGGTCGGTGTCCAGAGCGATGCCGTGCACCCACACCGTGAGCAGTGCGATCGGCACCAGGATGCAGGTGAGGACGATGAGCACTGCCGAGGCGATCTTCCGCGTGATCCGCGTGGCCGCCGAGCCGTGCTTGTGCCCACTTCCGGTCGCGTCACCTGCGGCCCCCTCCGGGGCGGCTTCGGGCTCGGACGACTCGTGCGGGTTGGTCATGGGGGCTCCCGGGGATTGGCCTCCCTCCATTTCCGCTGCTTTACGGCGATACGGCACGCCCAGGTGGGCCGTATGGGCAGCAGGTGGTCAACCACCCCGGCGGGTGACCCCGCAGTGCGGGCCGGGGTTCGTGCCGGTCGCACGCTGCGTGCGCGCACCGTTCAACGCGATGGAATCGACGGCTCAGGGTGAACGCACGGTTCCGGTGAGCCGACGCGCCGGTGATCCGCCGCAGCGCGGCGGATCACCGACGCCGGCGGGGAGCGCCCGCTCTCAGCCCTGAGCCTCGATCTCGGCATCGGCGACGGCAATGACGATGCCGAGCGCCGTGGCGATGTGGCCCGCTGCCGTCATGACGCGGGCGGTGCCCACGATGGGCGCGATGGCGACCAGGACGTCCTGCAACTGTTCGGCGGTCAGACCGGCCTGCAGAGCGGGGTCGATATGGGCCACGTAGGAGATCGGCGGGGCGTCCGAGGCGGCGAGTGCCGCGATGCGCGTGAGGATGAGCATGTCCGGGGCCAGCCCGCATCGCTCGATCGAGTCGACCGTCATGGCGGCGAGGGTGTCCAGGACACGGGTTTCAGATGCAGTGGACATGTCGCATGCCCTCCTGGTGAGTTTTCGAGCCCGAGAGAGCTACGTGGCGGAGAGAACCGGGTTCCGCGAACGCGAAGCTCCCTACAACCCTAGAACCCTTCCTGGCCTCGCGCCGGTCGGGCACCCCGAGGTGCGGTGCGATCCCGGTGGGCCGAGATTGGAACGAGGCGCGGCCCGACATCCAGGTCGCTTCCGGATCGGAGACACCCATGAAGGACCTCAAGTTCGAGCAGAAGCGCTCGCTGACACGCCTTGAAGCGGCTGACCAGCTCACGGCACTCGCAGCCGCGCTGAGGAAAGGTGAGGATGCAGAACTGGAACTCGGCCCGGCAACTCTGAGCCTGCGGATCCCCGACGACCTTCGCAGCGAGATCGAGGTCGAGATCGGTGATGGGGAGATCGAGTTGGAGATCGAGCTCAAGTGGCCGACAGCACCGACCCGGACTGCACAGACCCGGACAGCGCCGTCGCGGACGGCGGCACGCACGGAGAAGGCCACGACGCGAAAGAGCGTCACGACGCGAAAGAGCGTGCCCGCAAAGCCAAGGCGCACCAGTACGGGCACCAACAGAAGCAAAAGCGCGAAGCGGTCCGCTACGAAGACGTCCTGAGTTGCGTCCGTCACGCAGCCGACGAACCCCCATGAACCATCGACGCTAAAGTTCCCCCCATGCGCGACTTCGGGGTGGGCTTCAACTACTTGCTACAGGGCCAGCGATGGGTGGCGAGGCACGGGAAACAGTACGGATTCGGCCTGCTCCCGGGGCTGATCACCCTCGTGCTGTACGCGGCGGCCCTCGTCGCCCTGGCGATGTACGGCGACGACTTCATCACCTGGTCGACCCCGTTCGCGGACGACTGGACCAGCCCCTGGCAGGGCCTCTTCCGCGGCTTCCTGACCGCCGTACTGTTCGCGCTCGCCCTTCTCCTCTCCGTGGTCACCTTCACGGCGGTCACCCTCCTCATCGGCCAGCCCTTCTACGAGAACCTCTCGGAGAAGGTCGACCGGGACGTCTCCCCGGACGGCACGGCCCCCGAGTCCGGCCTGCCGTTGTGGCGTGAGCTGTTGATCTCGGCCCGCGACAGCCTTCGTATCGTCGCCAGGGCTGCCCTGTGGGGCGTCCTGCTCTTCGCGCTCGGCTTCATCCCGTTCGTCGGCCAGACGGCCGTCCCGCTGATCGGCTTCTTCGTCACCGGCTTCTTCCTGACGGAGGAGCTGGCCGGGGTTGCCCTGCAACGCCGCCGCGTCGAGCTCCGCGACCGCCTCACCCTCCTCCGCTCCCGCAAGACCCTGATCTGGGGCTTCGGCACCCCCCTCGCGGTCTCCTTCCTGGTCCCCTTCGTCGCCGTCTTCCTGATGCCCGGCGCGGTCGCGGGCGCCACACTGATGGCCCGCGACCTGCTGGGCGAGGAGACGACGGACGGCGACCGGGACAGGAACGGCGCGGACGACCAGGAGCCGGCGTCAGCGGGCTGACCGGCGTCCACGCCCTCCCGGTCTCCCGGTCCCCCGGTCAGGAAGCCTGACCCGCGTCCACCGCCACCGTCAGGATCGCCCGCACCTGCGCGATGATGTCCAGCCGGTTCTGTACGAACTGGGGGTCGGTCACCACCCCGGTCGCCGGGTCGGTGTTGCCCGTGCCGAACTGCAGCACCGGGGTGTGGACATGCCCGCCGGGAAGCGAGGACTGCAGCCCGAGCCGGTTGCGCAACAGCGTCGCGCGGTACGCGATCTCGTTGGAGAGGTAGTCACCACCGCCCCCGGCACGGGCCGTCGAACCCGGGGTCGGGCCGAGGGGACGTACGACCGGAGTGGTGCCGCCCGCCGGGATCTCGGTCACCGACGTGTTGTCGTACACCGGGAAGCGGCCCGTGTTCGCGGCCACGATCTCCGCGTACGGAAGGGTCGTCGACGTCCACTGCGGCTGCGAGGCCGGATCGGTGACGGGGATGGTCTCGGTCCGCGAGAGGTTCTCGTTGTCGGGGAAGCCGCCCCGCCAGGCCCCGTTGGTCCGCTCCACGTCGAACCGGCCGACCCGGCCCTGGCTCACCGTCGTGAACAGGTCCACGCGGGGGAGCTGCTTGCGCAGCGTCCGTTCCACCGTTCCGGCGGCGAAGTCCTGCCAGCGGACGGGGAACATGGCGGTCTCGACGCGTGCCGGGCCGTCCGCGGTCTGGATCGTCGTGCCGTCGAGGGCGAGGGCGGTGGCCCCGGAGGGGTTGGAGATCCGGATGTCACGGTCCAGCGTGAACGGGTCGAACCCGGTGACCAGGATCCGCTTCACGCCCTTGGCCGGCGGATAGTGGATGGCGTCCTGACCGCGCGAGGTCACCTCCAACTTGGCCAGCAGCTTGTCCCGTTGGGCATCCGTGAGCCCGAACTCCGGCTCCCACTGGCGTACTTCACGCGTCATACCGAGCCGCGCCCAGTACAGCGGCCGGTCGTCGTCCCGGCTCAGGTCACCGCCCGCCGGACCCCGGCCCTGCGCCCGGTCGACGGCCCGCTGCCACAGCCGCGCACCCTGCTGTACGGCGGCCCGCTCGGCCTGCGCGTACGAATCGGCGCTGTCCAGCGCCTGCGCGAACTCCGGTGCCACGGTGTCGAATCCGGAACGCCGCAGGATCTCCTGGGGCGCGGCCTTGTCGAGCCGCAGCTCCTCCACGGTGGGGGCCTCGGCGGTCGACGGCACGGCGGCGGACGCGGTGGGCGCCGCCGCGAGCCCCGCCACCAGGGTCAGTCCGAGTACGCCGATCCGAATACGTATGTGCGTCAAGGGAATTCAGGCCTTCCGTCGCCGTGGGGTGCTGCCGGGTGGCCGCAGTATCGCGTGACGGATGGGACGTACGCCATGGCGCGTGGCTCAGGTGGGGATCTTCGCGGCCGCCTCCCGGAGCGCTTGCAGGAACGCCTCTGCCGCGGGCGCCAGGGAACGCCCCCGTGCCGTCGCCGCGTACACGGCCCGTGCGGGCGTGTCCTCGTCGCGCACCGGGAGCAGCGCGATGTCGGGACGTACGGACTCGGCGGCGAGCGCCGGGATCAGGGCCACTCCGAGTCCGGCGGCGACGTAGCCCTGCTTGGCGGTCCACTGGGCCACGACGTGCGCGACGCGCGGGCGGAAGCCGTGCCGCAGCGCCGCGTCGAGGAGGGTGCCCTCGGGGCGGGCGGTGCCGGAGATCCAGTCGGCGTCGGCGAGTTGGGGGAGCCGTACCGAGGGCTCGGCAGCGAGCGGGTGGCCGGCGGGGACGGCTACGTAGAGGGACTCGTCGAGGAGGTGGTGCAGGGTGTACGCGTCCAGTGGCGCCCGGCCCGTCGTCGAGACGATCGCCAGGTCCAGACTGCCGGCGGACAGCCGCTCCAGGAGCGCGGGCGTGAACCCCTCTTCGCGGGTGAGGCGCACTCCCGGGTGACGGGTGCGGAAGGCGGCGATGGCCTGCGGGACGAGAGCGGCGTCGGCCGTGGCGAAGGCACCCACCCGTAGCCGTCCGCCCGTCAGTTCGCGCAGCGCCGTCAGTTCGCGCTCCGCCGACTGCAGCCGCTCGACCACGGCCTCGGCGTGCGGCACGAGGACCTGCCCGGCCTCCGTCAGCCGTACGCCCCGGTGCAGCCGGTCGAAGAGCGGTGCCCCGCCGAGCGCCGACTCCAGGGAGGAGATCTGCCGCGACACCGCGGACTGCGTCCACCCGAGTGTCCGTGCCGCCACGGTGAACGAACCGTGCCGGGCGACGTCCAGGAACACCCGCAGCCACACGGTCGAGAGATCGGGCGCGTCCTCATGGGTCGCGTCGCCCTGCAGATCGGCATTGTCATACGCGTCATGCGTGTTCGGCATGGGACCCATGCTAGACATTCGCTTGTCGCATTGCCTCGGTGTGCCTAGCGTCGAAGGCATGGAAAAGATCGCCTTTCTCGGACTCGGCCACATGGGCGCCCCTATGGCCCGCCAACTCCTTGGATCCGGGCACCCGTTGACGGTCTGGACCCGCACCGCCGCGAAGGCGGAGCCGCTGGCCGCCGAGGGAGCCACGCTCGCCGCGACCCCGGCGGACGCCGTGCGGGACGCGGACGTGGTGATCACGATGCTCGCCGGCCCGGCGGCGCTCCACGCGGTCGCGGACGCCGTCGTGCCGGAGCTGCGCCCGGGCGCGTACTGGGTCGAGATGTCGACCGTCGGCCCTGATGTGGTCAAGGAGTTGGCCGCCCGGCTCAAGGACGGCGTGACGCTCGTCGACGCGCCTGTGGCGGGCAGCACCGACAGGGCCGCCGCGGGCCGGCTCGGCATCCTCGCGGGCGGTGACGTGGCCGGTGTCGAGCATGTGCTGGCTCACCTCGGCACGGTCACTCGCACCGGACCGCTCGGCTCCGGCGCCGCACTCAAGCTCGTCGTCAACACTTCCGTCGTCGGCGGGGTCGCCCTCGTCGCCGAGGCGATGCGCCTGGCGGACGCCCTCGGTGTCGACGAGGACACCGCGCGCGCCGTCCTCACGAACGGCCCGCTGGGCGGAGCCGTCGGCCGTGCCTTCGCCGAAGGCGTGCACTTCGACACCGCGCTCGCCGTGAAGGACGCCGACCTCGCGACGAAGGCGGCCCGACTCCCGGTCATGGAAGCGGTGTTGGAGCAGTTCAGGCGCGCCGCCGCCGACCCGGCCGTCGTTCACGAGGACATCGCGAAGGCCGTGGCCCACATCCGCCGATCATCCTGACGAACCCGACGAACCCGAACCTGAAGAGCCCGAAGAGCCCGAAGAACCTGACGAACCCGAGGACCCCGTGCAGATCACGCTGGACAACCCGCCCTCCGCACCGCAGCCCGCCAACGCCTACTACTCCCAGGTCGCGCGCGTCGAACTCCCGGGCGGCGGAGCCCTGTTGTACCTCTCCGGCCAGGTCGCCGAAGGAGCGGACCTCGCCGCCCAGAGCCGCGGCGTCTTCGAGGCCATCGACGCCCTGCTCGAAGCGCACGGCGCGTCCCTCGCCGACATCATCAACATCCGTACGTACCTGACGGACATCGACAAGCTCCACGAATACGGCGCCGTACGGCGGGAGTTCCTCACCGGAACCGCGCCCACCAGCATGACGTTCGAGGCCTCCCGCCTCTTCAAGCCGGAGGCCCTCGTGGAGGTGGAGGTCGTCGCGGCGGTCAGCCCTCGCCCGGCGGGGAGTCCAGCAGGGAGTCCGGCGAAGGATTCTCGCCCAGCAGCGTAAGGAAGTCCCGAAACGCCCCCGGCATGTCCACCGACTCCGGGTCGAGCAGCCACTGGTACTGGAGTCCGTCCATCACCGCGACCAGGAGAGGGGCGGCGCGCTCCGGAGTGAGTCCGTTGGGGAGTCGCTCCCCGTACTCGGCGCGCAGTACCGAAGCCATGCTCGCCCGCACGGCCGCGTACCGCTGGGTGAAGAACTCACGGGCGGGGTGCCCTTCCGTGACGCTCTCGCCGAGCAGTGCGGAGAAGGTCTGGATGATCCCGGGCCGCATGGCGTTGTACTCGACGAGCGAGGTGAGCAGATCGACCCGCCACTGGGTGTCCGGCACCGCGTCCCACTGGTCGCGCTCCTTGAGGACGGCGACGAGCAGGGCCTCCTTGGTGGGGAAGTGGTGCAGCAGCCCCTGCTGGGTGAGGCCCACACGCTCGGCGACCGCGGCCAGACTCGCACCCCGGTAGCCGCGCTCGGCGATCACCTCCAGGGCCGCGCGCACGATCTCCGCGCGCCGTTCCTCACTCCTGGTCCTGGTCGTCATGGAGCCACGGTATCGGCATCCGATCACCCGAAAATAACGTCAAGATAACGAAACCTACCGCTCTACAGGTAACGGGTGCAGGATGAGGAGGTCCAAGGACTTCAACGAGGAGGTGCCGCCGTGGCGGAGACAGTGGAGAGCCGAGCCGGGAGCCGAGCCGAGAGCCAGGCCGGAAGCCAGGCCCGAAGCACGGCCGCAAACGCGACCCGAAGCACGGCCGACCAGGCCCGCGAGGCGGTCGTCGAGGCCGCGCTCGCCGAGCTCGGCATCGACGCGAAGGCGAAGCTGCTGGCCGGGCAGGACATGTGGTCGCTCCCCGCGCTCCCCGAGATCGGCCTGAAGTCCCTGGTCATGTCCGACGGCCCGATCGGTGTCCGCGGCGTCCACTGGACCGCCGACGACCCCTCCATCGCGCTCCCGTCCCCGACCGCGCTCGCCGCCACCTGGGACCCGGCCCTCGCCCGCCGCGCCGGCGCCCTCCTCGCCCAGGAGGCCCGCCGCAAGAACGTCCACGTGCTCCTCGCGCCCACCGTGAACCTGCACCGCTCCCCGCTCGGCGGCCGCCACTTCGAGGCGTACAGCGAGGACCCGTACCTGACCGGCGCGATCGGCAGCGGCTATGTGAACGGCGTCCAGTCCGGCGGCGTCGGCACCACCGTCAAGCACTTCGTCGCCAACGACGCCGAGACCGACCGCTTCACGGCGAACAACCTCGTCTCCGAACGCGCCCTGCGCGAGCTCTACTTGGCCCCCTTCGAGGCCATCGTCGAGAACGCCCACCCCTGGGGCATCATGACCGCCTACAACTCGGTCAACGGCACGACCATGACCGAGCACCGCTACCTCGTGAACGAGATCCTGCGCGGCGAATGGGGCTTCGACGGATTCAATGTCTCCGACTGGATGGCCGCCCGCTCCACGACCGGTGACATCGAGGGCGGCCTCGACGTCGCCATGCCCGGACCGAGGACGGTGTACGGCGAACCGCTCGCGCAAGCCGTACGCGACGGCCGCGTCGAGGAGTCGACGGTCGACGAGGCCGTACGCAACGTCCTGCGCCTCGCCGCCCGCGTGGGCATCCTGGACGGCGCCGAACCGGTCGTCACCGAGCCGCCCGCCGCCATCGACGGCGAGGCCCTGGCCCGAGAGATCGCCCGCCGTGCCTTCGTACTCGTGCGCAACCAAGGCGCCCTCCCGCTCAGGCCCGGCACGGTCGCCCTCATCGGCGCCGCCGCCCGCGACGCCCGAGTCCTCGGCGGCGGTTCCGCCACCGTCTTCCCCGCCCGGATCGTCTCGCCCCTCGACGGCCTCACCGCCGCCCTCCCCGAAGGCGGCCTGACGTACGCCGTCGGAGCCGACCCGAACGAGGAACTCGCCGTCGCGGACAAGGGGTTCGAGCTGCGAGCCGTCTGCCGCGACGCGGCCGGCGAGGTCATCGGCAGCGGCTCCGCGCCCAACGGCCAGATCCAGTGGATGGGCGACGACCTCCCGGCCGGCGTCACCCACGACACCCTCCACACCGTCGAGTTGACCGGCACGTTCACCCCGCGCGACAGCGGCCCGCACACCTTCGGCATCAAGGGCCTCGGCGGCTTCACGCTCACCGTCGACGGCACGACGTACTTCGACGACGTCCAGCGCACCGAGGAGGACGACCCGTTCCTGACCTTCTTCGGCGCCCCGGTGCCCCGCGCGCAGGCCGAACTGACCGCGGGTGAACCGGTGAACGTCTCCCTCACCCACGTCGTCACCCTCCCCGAGGGCATCCCCATGAAGGTGATCGGCTTCGCGCTCGCCCACCAGGAGCCGCAGCGCGACGCAGACGAACTGATCGCCGAGGCCGTGGAGGCGGCCCGCGCCGCCGACACCGCCGTCGTCGTGGTCGCCACCACCGACCGCGTCGAGTCCGAGGGCTTCGACCGCAAGGACCTCCGACTCCCCGGCCGCCAGGACGACTTGCTCCACGCCGTCGCCGCCGCCAACCCGAACACCGTCGTGGTCGTCAACTCCGGCTCCCCGGTGGAGCTGCCCTGGCGGGACGAGGTCGCGGCCGTTCTGCTGAGCTGGTTCCCCGGCCAGGAGGGCGGCGCCGCCCTCGCCGACGTCCTCACCGGCGCCCACGAGCCGGGCGGCCGCCTGCCCACCACCTGGGGATCCCTCGCGGCCGCCCCGGTCACCCAGGTCGTCCCGACCGAGGGCGAACTCGCCTACACCGAGGGCGTGTTCATCGGCTACCGCGCCTGGGACAAGGCCGGCGCCACCCCCTCGTACGCCTTCGGGCACGGCCTCGGCTACACCGACTGGACGTACGAGTCGATCGAGGTCGACGGCACCACCGCCAGGATCCGCGTCCGCAACTCCGGCGAGCGCGCAGGCCGCGAGGTCGTCCAGGTCTATCTGGCCCCGGCGGAGACCGACGCCGAGCGCCCCGCCCGCTGGCTCGCCGGTTTCGCCGGTGTCGAGGCCGGACCCGGCGAGAGCGTCGAGGCCGTCGTGGAACTGCCCGACCGCGCCTTCGAGATCTGGGACGAGACGGCGAAGGCGTGGGCATTTGTGAAGGGTTCGTACGAGATCCAGGCAGGACGTTCGATCGCGGACCGTCGCCTCGCTTCGACCATTACGGTCTGAGCCAGGACGAGCCGTCCTCCCGAGCAGCCCCGGTCCGGAACCTGACATCCGGGCCGGGGCTCGGGGGAGAACTCCTAGTCGCGCACCCCGAAGCCATAGACGGTCTCCGACCTGTACACCCCGCCCGGCCGCAGCTCGATCTTCGGGAAATCCGGACGGTTCGGGGAGTCGGGGAAGTGCTGTGTCTCCAGCGCGATGCCGTCGCCGGGTGCGAACGGCCCCGAGCCGTCCAGGTGGTCGGCGGTGTAGAGCTGGAGGCCGGGCTCGGTCGTCGCCACGGTCAGTACGCGCCCGGAGGCCGGATCGTGCAGCTCGGCCACCTCGACGGCCGTCCCGGTTAGCCCCTTGTCGAGCACGAAGTTGTGGTCGTACCCGGCGCCCACCTTGCGTGCCTCCCGGAAGTCGAAGCGCGTGCCGTGCACGCCCTCGAACTCCCCGGTGGGGATCAGATCCGCGTCCACCGGCGTCAACCGTGAGGCGGCGATGCGGAGTTCGTGCCCGCCCGCGCTGCCCGAACCGCCGCCGCCCAGATTCCAGTACGTGTGGTTCGTCAGGTTCACCACGGTCGGCGCGTCCGTGACCGCCTCGTACGCGATCCGCAGCGCGCCACCCTCGTCCAGTGTGTAGGTCGCCGAGACCTCCAGGCGCCCGGGGAAACCCTCTTCGCCGTGCGGAGCGACCCGCGACAGCCGGACTCCGTGCTCGACCGGCTCCGCGTCCCACACGCGCTTGTCGAAGCCGCGCTCGCCGCCGTGCAGGGAGTTGGTCCCGTTGTTCTGGGCCAGGTGGTAGGTCAGGCCGTCGAGCGGGAAGCGGCCGCCCGCGATCCGGTTCGCGTACCGGCCGACGAGCGCCCCGAAGTACGGCTCCGGATGCGCGAGATACCCCGCCAGGTCCGGGAAGCCCAGCACCACGTCCACGGCCCGCCCTCCCCGGTCCGGGACCTCGGCGGACTGCACGATCCCGCCGTACGTCAGGACCCGCACCCGCACGCCGGAACGCTCCAGCGTCCAGCGGTGGACCGGGGTGCCGTCGGGAAGAGTGCCGAAGAGTTCGTCGTACATGATCGAAAGCCTAGGCCAACCGGTCACGATCGAACGCCTTGCGCCGCGCTACGGCCTGGTCATGCCCGCATCGACAGAGGACGGGCGAGTGGGACACATGCTTCGGCGGCCTCCGCGTGCAGCGGCCCCGTGCCGGCACGAAGAGGTGTGGCCGGGCGGCCATGGCGTACCGCGACCACTTCGGCGGCGATGGACAAGGCGGTCTCCTCCGGGGTGAGTCCGCCCAGGTCGAGGCCGACGGGAGCCCGCAGACGCGCGAGTTGGCGCTCCGTCACACCCGCCGCGATCAGCGACCTGCTCCGTTCGGCGCACGTACGACGTGACCCGATGGCCCCCACATAGGCCAGCGGACGTCGAAGTGCTTCACACAACAGGGGGATATCGAACTTGGGGTCGTGCGACAGCGATACCACGACCGTGTCGCGATCGGTTTCCACATCACTGAGATGGCGCGCCGGCCGGTCGACGACGACTTCGTGGGCGTACGGGAACCGTTCAGGAATGGCGAATACCGCACGCGCGTCGCACACGGTCACGTGATATCCCAGAAATGCCCCGACCTGCGAGAGTGCGCGCGCGAAATCTACAGCCCCGTACAGCAGCATCCTGGGCGGCGCGGAGATCTCGTGGATAAAAAATGAGGTCTTCTCACCGGAGTCGTTCTTCATATTCAGAACGCCGGAATCTCCGACGGCCCGGCGACGCAGACATTCACGGTCCCACTCCTCGGCGCCGAGTGTGCCAATGATCGATTCCGGAGTGATGACCAGGGTCGAGCCGAGATGCTCGGGGTGGACACTGCCGACGGTCAGGGCGAGCGTGACCGCGGCCCCGCGGGCGAGTGACGCCAGGGCCGCCCCGAAGGCCTCGTCCGTGCCGGGGTCGACGCGCCGTACAAGGGCCTCCATGCTTCCCCCGCACAGGAGACCGGGCTCGAACAGGTCGTCCGACCCGCTGTCGAACCGCACCACCTGGGCGCGGCCGTCGGCCAGCACCTCACCTGCCAGCTCGTAGAGCGTGGCGTCCAGGCATCCGCCCGAGATCCCGCCGAGCGCTTCACCCTCCGGTCCTCGGACGAACATGGCGCCGGGGCGTTGCGGCGAACTTCCTTCCACCGCGGTCACCAGGGCGACGGCGAACGCCCTTTTTCCGTCGAACCAGCCAGTGAGAGCCGGGAGCAGATCACGCATATATTCCCTCCGTACTGAACACTATTGATGTACCAGACTCCGTCCGAGTACGTCCATGCGTCTCATCGAAGCTTCATAGTGCCTTCATATCGCAAATAGCGGCGTTTTCGCTGTTACGATAACCGGGCGCATTTCCTCGGCAGAGCTTTCCAGGAGGGAATGCCTGAGCGCGGCTGACCGAGCTCTCTCGAAGGGTTTGGTGAGTCGGTCCCATCGCTCTCGGATACCGGAAGGCATGGCATATGTCAGATACGTTCGACGAAGCATCCACCATCAATCGGCGCAGTTTTGTTGTGGCGTCCACGGCGGTCGTGAGTGTGCCCCTGCTGGGCACGGCGTTCACGTCCGACAGCGCGCAGGCGCAGACACCGTCCGCCGCCGTGCAGGAGTCAGAGGTCAGGCTGACGGTCAACGGCGAGCAGCGGTCGGCGTCCGTGGACACCAGGACCTCGCTGCTCGACCTCCTGCGCGAGCACCTGGACCTGCCCGGCACCAAGAAGGGCTGCGACCAGGGCGCCTGCGGAGCCTGCACGGTCCTGGTGAACGACCGCCGGGTGAACTCCTGCCTCACCCTCGCCGTCATGCACGACGGCGCGGAGGTCACCACGATCGAGGGGCTCGCCGACGGCGACGAACTGCACCCTCTCCAGCAGGCCTTCATCGACCACGACGGCCTCCAGTGCGGCTACTGCACGCCCGGTCAGATCCTCTCCGGGGTGGCCTGCATCGCGGAGGGACACACCAACTCCCCGGAGGAGATCCGCGAGTGGATGAGCGGCAACATCTGCCGCTGCGGCGCCTACACCAACATCGTCTCGGCCATCGAGCAGACCGCCAAAGAGAGGTGAGCTTGCCATGCATCCCTTTGCCTTCAGCAAGGCCGGCACCGAAAAAGCCGCGCTGACCGCCGGCGCCGCCGGCGGCCGGTACATCGCCGGCGGTACCACCCTCGTCGACCTGATGCGGGAGACCGTCGAACGCCCACCGCGCGTGGTGGACATCAACGGCCTTCCCTACAAGGACATCTCGGTGTCCTCCTCGGGAGTCCAGGTCGGTTCCCTGGTGCGGATGAGTGAACTCGCCGCACATCCGCGGGTGCGCTCCCTGTACCCCGTCGTCGCGCAGTCGCTGGAGCTGGGCGCCTCGGCGCAGCTCCGGAACATGGCGTCCATCGGCGGCAACATCATGCAGCGCCCGCGCTGTCCCTATTTCCGGGACGTCCACTCGGCCTGCAACCGGCGTACCCCCGGCACGGGGTGCGACGCCCGCGACGGCGACAACCGTATGCAGGCGATCCTGGGGACCAGCGAACAGTGCGTGGCCACCCACCCCTCGGACTTCTCCGTCGCGCTCGTGGCCCTCGACGCCGTCGTCCACGTGCGCGGCGTGGGCGGCGAACGGGCCATCCCCGTCCAGGAGTTCTTCCTGCGCCCCGGCAACACCCCGCAACGCGAGCAGAGCCTGAAGCCGGGGGAACTCATCACCTCCGTGGAGATCCCGGCCGGTCCGCACACACGGCGCTCCGGCTACCTCAAGGTGCGCGACCGCCAGTCCTACGAGTTCGCCCTCGCGTCGGCGGCCGTCGCGCTGGACATCAGGGGCGGCGTCATCCGCGGTGCCCGCGTGGCGGTCGGCGGAGTCGCGACCGTGCCGTGGCGGCTGCCGAAGGTGGAGCGCGCACTGGTCGGCAAACGCCCCGGCCGCAAGACCTGGACGGACGCGGCCTCCTTCGCCGCGGACGGCGCGACCGCGCTGTCCGAGAACGAGTTCAAGATCGCGCTCATCGAACGCACGGTGCGCCGACAGCTGATGACGATCGGAGGGCAGTGATGGCCGACACCGTTGTGGGGCAGGCGCTCTCCCGCGTCGACGCCCGGCTGAAAGTGACCGGCGCCGCAACCTACGCGGCCGAGCACCGGTTCGCGGGGCTGCTGTACGGCGTCATCGTCAACAGCACGGCAGCCCGAGGCACGGTGTCCGCGATCGACGCGGACGCGGCCCGCGCCCACCCCGGTGTGGTGCGCGTGCTGACCGACTTCAGCAGCCTGACGCTCGCCCACTCGGTGACCGAGCTGGTGTTCTACGGCCAGCCGATCGCCCTCGTCCTCGCCAACACCCTTGAGGCGGCGACGCATGGAGCGTCCCTCGTCGAAGCGACGTACAACCGGCAGGAGGTCATGACCGACTTCAACAGCTCCACGGCCACCTCCGTGACGGCCCCGTCGAACCCCGACTACAGCCGCGGAGACCCGGAGGGCGCCTTCAGGTCGGCACCCCACAAGGTGGATCTCGACTTCACCATCAGCCGGGAGAACCACAACCCCATCGAGCTGCCGTCGACCATCGCCCGCTGGGAGGGCGACCGGCTCACGCTCTGGGACAAGTCCCAGTGGGTCCAGGGCGCGGCCCGTACCGTCGCGGGCGCGCTCGGTATCCCGGTGGGCAACGTCCGGGTCCTCAGCGAGTTCGTCGGCGGCGGATTCGGCAGCGCCATCCGCGCCTACGACCACGTCACCCTGGCCGCCTTCGCCGCCCGCGAGGTCGGCAAACCCGTCAAGGTCGTCCTGACGAGGCGCCAGTTCTACTACGGCACCGGCTACCGCCCCGCCAGCCGCCAGCGCCTCGCCCTCGGGGCCAACGCCGCCGGACGCGTCGACGGTCTCCTCTACGAGGTACGCACCGAGACCTGCCGCTACGACGAGTACGAGGAGGGCATGACCGACCTGCCGAAGTTCCTCTACGGAGTCCCCAACACCAGCACCAAGTACCAGATCACCGCCATCGACGCCCAGTCACCGTCCTCGATGCGCGGACCAGGTGTCGTCACCAGCGCCTTCGCCCTGGAGACGGCCATGGACCAACTCGCGCACGATCTGCGCGTCGACCCCATCGAGCTGCGGCTGCGCAACGAACCCACCAGGGACGAGGTGACCAAGCTTCCGTTCTCCATCCGCAAGCTCCGCGAATGCTTCGAGACCGGGGCGCGCGGCTTCGGCTGGTCGCGGCGCGCCGCCACTCCGCGCAGCCGCACCGAGGGCGATCTGCTGATCGGCATGGGGATGGCCACCGCCTCGTACCACAACAACCGCCGCGACGTCGGCTCGCGCGCGCGGATCGACGCGGACGGGACGGCGACGGTTGCCACGGCCACCAGCGACATGGGCCCGGGCACCACCACGTCCGTCATGCAGGTGGCCGCCGACGCGCTCGGCCTGCCCGCCGGGAAAGTCACCTTCAGACTGGGCGACTCCACCTACCCCACCGCGCCCCCGCACGCGGGCGCCACCACCATGGCCAGCGTGGGATCCGCCACCTTCACCTCCTGCAACGCCCTGCGCAACAAGTTCATCGCCATGGCGGTCGCGGACACCGCCTCGCCCCTGCACGGCGCCGACCCCGCCCAAGTGACCGCCGCCGACGGCTACCTCCGGCTGGCCGACGACGACAGCACCAGGGACAGCTACCGCGAGATCCTGAGCCGAGCCGACCTGCCCAGCCTGGAAGCCACGGCCACCTGGGGGCCGGGCACCATCGACACCAGGATCTCCACCTACGGATACGGCGCCGTCTTCGCCGAGGTGTCGGTCGACCCGCTGCTCGGCCTCGTCCGCATCCGCCGTATCTTCGCGGCCTACGACGTGGGCCGCGTCATCAGCCCCAAGCTGGCCCACAGCCAGGCCATCGGAGGCATGGTCGGCGGCATCGGCATGGCCCTGCTGGAAGGCACCTACACGGACCACCGCGACGGCCGGATCGTCAACGCGAGCCTGGCCGACTACCTGGTCCCGGTCAACGCCGACGTTCCCGAACTCGACGCCACCTTCATCAACACCGAGGACCCTCAGGCGGACCCCATCGGCGTCAAGGGGCTGGGCGAGATCACCATCGTCGGCGTCCCGGCGGCCATCGGCAACGCGGTCTTCAACGCCACCGGCAAACGCCTCACCGACCTCCCCATCCTCCTGGAGGCCCTGCTCTGAGAACTCCCGCGCCGACGTGACGTCCCTCCGGCCGACGGCGACCGGAGGGACGTCACGTCAGCGCGCGTCAGGCCACCGGCTTCTTCGCCGTCACCACGCGATAGGCCATCTCCGCGAGCTGCGCCTGGCCGTTCTTGCTCGGATGGAACCAGTCCCAGTGGCTCAACTGATCAGTCCCGAAGCGGTAGTCGAAGACCGCGCCACCGTCGAAACGGCAGTACTTGTCCTTGGCGCAGACCTCTTCCAGCACCTTGTTGTACGCCTCCACCCGGTCCTGCACCGTGTCACGCCGCAGCGTCGCCGCCGCGTTGAGGGAGTCCGCGTTCTCCAGCATCGAAGGGCAGATGCCCAGCTTCCAGACCTGCTTGCCCATCGGATTGCTGCGGCCCTCGGACCAGAGGCGCTTCAGGTCCGGCACGCTCGACACGTACACCTGGGTCTTGGGCAGCGCACCGCGCAGCGTGCCCAACGCGTCCTCGAAGTCGGCCTGGAACTCGGCGACGGACGTCATCGCCGAGACGGACGAGCGGCAGGCGTCGTTGGCCCCCGCCATCACCGCCACCAACTCCGGCTTCTCCGCGGCGGCCTGAGCCATCTGCCCGGGCAGGTCCGCCATCCGCGCCCCGGTCACTGCGTAGTTCCAACTGCGCTCGGCAGCCCCGGCCGTCCCCAGCAGCCGTACGGCGAGACTGTTGACCTCCGTGTCGCTGCCGGTCGCCCAGGACGCCTCGGGGCAGTCGGACAGCACGGTGCACGCGTCGAAGCCGCGCGTGATGGAGTCGCCGACCGCGGCCACGGACTTCGGGCTGCGGTCCCAGGCCGGCGTGGGCTTCGGGGACGGCCGCACCTTCGCCTCGGTGCCCTGTGGCGCCGGGGAGTTGCCACCGGTGGCGTCGCACCCGGCGACACCCAGCAGGGCCGCCGCCGCAACGGCGAGGACTGCCCGTGAACGGTGGCTACGCTTCCGCATCCCCTGGTCCCCTCGTTCGTTGTGCAGGGTCGGTCGCCACCCGGGCAGACACGGTCGGTCAGCACCGCGTCCCCTTGGGTGAAACCTCAATATTTCTGGGCGCTTGGACCGACGGTACGTCACACTCCTTGCACCGCCGCACGGTAGCCTCGCCACGTGGCCGCCCCGCCACTGCCGTTCCGCTAAGTTACAAGATGCGTCGCTCTGTCCGGAGGCCCCAGTGACGACACGTGGAGTTCTCTACGTGCACTCCGCGCCCCGCGCGCTGTGCCCGCACGTCGAGTGGGCGGTCGCCGGAGTGCTCGGCACGCGCGTCAACCTCGACTGGATCCGGCAGCCCGCCTCGCCGGGCACCTGGAGATCAGAGTTCTCCTGGAAGGGCGAGGTCTCCGCCGCCTCCAAACTCGCCTCCGCGCTGCGCGGCTGGCAGATGCTCCGCTTCGAGGTCACCGCCGAGCCCTGCCCCACGGCCGAGGGCGAGCGCTACAGCTGCACCCCCGAACTGGGCATCTACCACGCCGTCACCGGAATCCACGGCGACATCCTCATCCCCGAGGACCGCCTCCGCGCCGCCCTCCTCCGCTCCCAACGAGGCGAGACAGACCTCGAAGCCGAACTCGCCAAGCTCCTGGGCAAACCGTGGGACGACGAGCTGGAACCCTTCAGGTACGCGGGCGAGGGCGCCCCGGTCCGCTGGCTCCACCAGGTCGTCTGACGGTAACGGCCCCGCACTTCTGACACGCGCCTGCAGGAGAGCGCCCTTTAGGGGCGCGGGGAACTGCGCGACAAGCCCCCACCGGCGGGCAGCCGACAAACAACATGTGGCCCGAACCCTCCGAGGGGTTCGGGCCACACGCCGGTTCAGTACAGCTACGTCAGAAATCAGACCGTCCGGAACGCCAACACCACGTTGTGCCCACCAAACCCGAACGAGTCGTTCAGCGCAGCGATCCGCCCCTCGACAGGCAGCTTCCGCGCCTCACCCCGCACGATGTCCGCGTTGGCCGCAGCCTCAGGGTCGAGGTTCTCCACGTTGATGGTCGGCGGCGCCACCCGGTGGTACAGGGCGAGGACCGACGCGACCGACTCCACGCCGCCCGCACCACCGAGCAGGTGACCGGTCATCGACTTGGTGGCGGACACCGCCATGTGATCGGCGTCGTCGCCGAACACCTTGCGCAGCGCCTTCAGCTCGGCCACGTCACCGGCCGGCGTCGAGGTCGCGTGCGCGTTCACGTGCACGATCTCGGCCGGGTCCAGGTCGGTGTTGTCGAGCAGGTTCTGCAGCGCGTGGGCGATACCGCGGCCCTCGGGCTCCGGCTGCACGATGTCGTGGCCGTCGGCGGAGATGCCCTGGCCGACCGCCTCGGCGTAGACGCGGGCACCGCGCTTGGCGGCGTGCTCGGCCGACTCCAGGACGAGGACGCCGGCGCCCTCACCGAGGACGAAGCCGTCGCGCGCGACGTCGTAGGGGCGCGAGGCACCCTGCGGGTCGTCGTTGTTCTTGGACATCGCCATCATGTTGCCGAAAGCGGCGATGGGCAGCGGGTGGATGGCCGCCTCCGTACCACCGGCGACGACGACGTCGGCGCGCCCGGTGCGGATCATCTCGATCGCGTAGCCGATGGCCTCGGCGCCCGACGCGCAGGCGGAGACCGGGGTGTGCACACCGGCACGGGCACCGACGAGCAGACCGACGTTGGCGGACGGGCCGTTCGGCATCAGCATCGGCACGGTGTGCGGGGAGACGCGGCGTACGCCCTTCTCCTTCAGCACGTCGTACTGGTCGAGGAGGGTGGTCACGCCGCCGATGCCGGAGGCGATGACGGTGCCGAGCCGGTCGGGGTCGACGCTGTCGTCCTCCCCTGCCCGGTCGGTGTAACCGGCGTCCGCCCAGGCCTCCTTGGCCGCGATCAGCGCGAACTGCGCCGAGCGGTCCAGGCGGCGGGCCTGCGGACGGGGGATGACCTCGCCGGGCTCCACGGCGATCTGTGCCGCGATACGGACCGCCTGCTCGGCGGCCCAGTCCTGCTCCAGGGCGCGGACGCCGGAACGTCCGGCGACCAGGCCCTCCCAGGTAGAGGCTGCGTCGCCACCCAGCGGTGTGGTTGCGCCGATACCGGTGACGACCACGGTGCGATTGGTCGGGCTCACGGGAATTCTTTCTCCAACGGATACGAGGATTCAGCGGCGCCACCGCCGGGTGGCGGGGCAGTCAGCCCAGGGATCGGGCGGTCAGCCCAAGTTGATCGGGAGATCAGCCCTGGTTCTTGAGGATGTAGCTCGTCGCGTCGCCGACGGTCTTGAGGTTCTTGACGTCGTCGTCCGGGATCTTGACGTCGAAGCGCTCTTCGGCGGCGACGACGACCTCGACCATGGACAGCGAGTCGACGTCCAGGTCGTCGGTGAAGGACTTGTCCAGCTGGACGTCCTCGGTGGGGATCCCGGCGATCTCGTTCACGATCTCGGCGAGACCTTCGACGATCTCTTCCTGAGTGGCGGCCATGTCAGGCGCTCCTTCGGTATGTATCCAGAGGGTGAGGCGGTACTCCGGCCGGAAAGATCCGGACGGTGTGCCTAGGGGAGGGTAACGACCGTGGCGGCGTACACGAGACCCGCCCCGAAGCCGATGACGAGCGCGGTGTCGCCGCTCTTCGCTTCGCCGGTCGCCAGAAGCCGCTCCATCGCGAGCGGAATCGAGGCGGCCGACGTGTTGCCGGTGGTGCGTACGTCGCGCGCGACCGTGACGTGCTCCGGCAGTTTCAGTGTCTTCACCATCGAGTCGATGATCCGCTCGTTGGCCTGGTGGGGAATGAAGACGTCCAGCTCGGCCGAGGTGATCCCGGCCGCGTCCAGCGCCTGCTGAGCGACCTTCGCCATCTCGAACACGGCCCAGCGGAACACCGCCTGGCCCTCCTGCGTGATGGCGGGGAACTTGACCTCGCCCTTGGAGTCGAGCGGCAGCTGGGACACGTCGCCGATGCGGAAACGGTCCCACGGCACGGTCTGCTTGATCGTGTGGGACTTGTCGCCCTCGCTGCCCCAGACCGTCGGGCCGATGTGCGGCTCGTCGGAGGGGCCGACGACGACCGCGCCCGCGCCGTCACCGAACAGGAAGGCCGTCGCGCGGTCCTCCAGGTCGGTGAGGTCGGAGAGACGCTCGACGCCGATGACGAGGACGTACTCCGCGGAACCCTCGACGACCATGCCCTTGGCGAGGGTGAGGCCGTAGCCGAAGCCCGCGCAGCCGGCCGAGATGTCGAAGGCCGCGGCCTTGTTCGTGCCGAGCTTGTGGGCGATCTCGGTGGCGACGGCCGGGGTCTGGCTGAAGTGCGACACGGTGGAGACGACGACCGCGCCGATCTGCTCGGCGGTGATCCCGGCGTCGGCGATCGCCTTGCCGGACGCCTCGATGGACATCGCGGCGACGGTCTCCTCGTCGTTCGCCCAGTGCCGGGTCTCGATGCCGGAGCGCGAACGGATCCACTCGTCGGACGAGTCGATCGTCTCGAGGATCACCTCGTTCGGCACGACCCGGACGGGGCGGTAGCCGCCCACGCCGAGGATCCGTGCGTACGGTGCGCCCTTGCTGGGCTTGATCTTCGACATGCTCTCAAGCTCCTTGTCAGGCACTGTGCTCGGCGATGAGCTCGCGAGCCGCGTCGAGGTCGTCGGGGGTCTTCAGCGCGAGCGTCTTCACACCGGGCAGGGCGCGCTTGGCCAGACCGGTCAGGGTGCCGCCGGGGCACACCTCAAGGAGCGCGGTCACGCCGAGCTCCTTGAAGGTCTCCATGCACAGGTCCCAGCGGACCGGGTTGGCGACCTGGCCGACGAGCCGGGCGACGACCTCGTCGCCGGTGGCGACGGCCTTGCCGTCCTTGTTCGAGACGTACGTCAGCTTCGGGTCCGCGGGAGCCAGCTCCTCGGCGGCCTTGGCCAGCGCGTCGACGGCGGGTGCCATGTGGCGCGTGTGGAAGGCACCGGCGACCTTCAGCGCGATGACCTTGCGTACGCCCTCGGGCTTGTCCTCTTCGAGCGCGGCGAGCTGCTCCAGCGTGCCGGCGGCCACGATCTGGCCCGCGCCGTTCACGTTGGCCGCCGTCAGGCCGAGCTTCTCCAGGTGCGGGACCGTCGTCGCGGGGTCGCCGCCGAGCAGCGCCGACATGCCGGTCCGCGTGATGGCTGCGGCCTCGGCCATCGCCAGACCACGCTTGCGTACGAGCCGCAGCGCGGCCGAGTCGTCGAGCACTCCGGCGAACGCGGCGGCGGTGATCTCACCGACGCTGTGGCCCGCGACGGCACCCGGGGTCACCTCGCCCAGCGCGGCGGCGGACAGCAGTCCGGCCGCGACGAGCAGCGGCTGCGCCACGGCCGTGTCGCGGATAGCGTCGGCGTCGGCCTGCGTGCCGTAGTGGGCAAGGTCGAGCCCGATGGCGTCGGACCAGGCGGCGAGGCGGTCCGCTGCGCCGGGGAGGTCGAGCCAAGGAGTCAGGAAGCCGGGCGTCTGAGCGCCCTGGCCGGGAGCGACGAGTACGAGCACTCTCACACTCTCTCTTGCGGACGGCCACGACCGCCCGTGGGGACAGGGACGAAGAACACGAGGGGGAATTGTAGGTCCCCGACAAAAGCCTAGGCCTGAGGATCTCCATCGGCCAGACGCCCCAGGATCAGCGCGATCCGCAGCGTGAACGCGGAGCGTACATCGGAGGGCGACCAACCGGTGACGTCAGTCACACGTCGGAGCCGGTAGCGCACGGTGTTGGGGTGGACGAAGAGCATGCGGGCCGCGCCTTCGAGGCTGCTCGCCTGTTCCAGATAAACGGCGAGCGTCTCCAGGAGCGCGGAGCCCGCCTCCTCCAGCGGTCTGTAGATCTCCTCCACCAGCTGATCGCGGGCGGCGGGGTCACCGGCGATCGCGCGCTCCGGCAGCAGATCGTCCGCCAGCACCGGCCGCGGCGCGTCCTGCCAGGCAAAACACGCCTTCAGCCCGGCGGCGGCGGCCTGCGCGGAGCGGGTCGCGGCGAGCAGGTCGGGCACGATGGGGCCCGCGACCACGGATCCGGCGGCATACGGCCCGATCAGCGACTTGGCGACGGCGAGCGGATTGTCGCTGCCGCCCGCGATGACGACCAGCCGGTCCCCGAGCACCCCGGTCAGCACCTGGAGCTTGGCGTGCCGGGCGGCCCGCCGGATCGCCTCCACCGTCAGCTCGCTGTCACCGTCGGGCGCCGTGCCCAGCACCACGCAGACATGTTCGGGTGAATTCCAGCCGAGCGCCGCGGCCCGGCTGACGGCGCCCTCGTCGGCCTCCCCGGACAGCACGGCGTTCACGACGAGCGACTCGAGCCGGGCGTCCCAGGCGCCGCGTGCCTCCGCCGCCTGGGCATAGACCTGGGCGGTCGCGAAGGCGATCTCACGGGCGTAGACGAGGAGTGCCTCACGGAGCACGGACTCGTCACCCGGCGACGCGACCTCGGCGACCGCGCTCTCCATCACCTCGATCGTCGTTCGCACCATCTCGACGGTCTGACGCAGGGTGATCGCCCTGGTCAGCTCGCGCGGCGCGGTCCCGAACACATCGGTGGAGATGGCCTGCGGGGCGTCGGGATGCCGGAACCACTCGGTGAAGGCCGCGATTCCGGCCTGGGCCACAAGCCCGATCCAGGAACGGTTCTCCGGGGGCATGGCCCGGTACCACGGCAGCGTCTCGTCCATCCGCGCGATGGCCTGCGCGGCGAGACTCCCGGCCGACTTCTCCAGCCGCTTCAGGGTCGCTGCGTGTGCGCGGACGTCGAGCGGTGGGCGTGCGGTGTTGCTGGTTTCGGGTTCGGGCACGGGACAAGACTGCCTTATCCGGACGGAGGTGTGCCGCGGCGGGTCGCAAGTAAGCGCCGGGCGAGCCCGGGGGCGGGGGCTACGGTGGGGCCGTGATGGATGTCCGCCGCGCCGACGAGCGCTACAGCGGAGGGGACCCGGCGACCGGGATCTCCTCGCTCCACGCCTTCTCCTTCGGCCCCCACTACGACCCGGACAACCTCCGCTTCGGCGCGGTGATCGCCTGCAACGAGGAGCGGCTCGCGCCCGGCGCCGGCTTCGACGAGCACCCGCACAGCCACACGGAGATCGTCACGTGGGTGGTCGAGGGGGAGCTGACCCACCTCGACTCCACCGGCCACGAGTCGGTCGTCCGCCCCGGGGACGTCCAGCGCCTCAGCGCCGGGGGCGGTGTCCGCCACGTGGAACGCAACGACGGCACGGACCCGCTGACCTTCGTCCAGATCTGGCTGGCCCCGCTGGAGCCCGGCGGCGATCCCGCCTACGAGGTCGTCCACGGCATCGCGGACTCCACGCCGTACGCCGTCCCGGAGGCGGGCGCGATGCTCCACGTACGCCGCCTCACCGCCGGCGAGCGGACGGCTGTGCCGGACGCCGCGTGCGTGTACGTCCACGTCGTACGCGGCGAAATCCGCCTGGACGGCGAGGAGTTGGGCCCGGGCGACGCCGCCCGCGTCACGGACGCGAAGGACCTGGAGGCGGTGGCGGGGTCTCCTGCGGAGGTACTGGTGTGGGAGATGACGGCGGGGATGTAGGCGGCGGGCGTGCGGGTGGGGTTTTTCGCCCCCTCCGCCCCTGCCCGTCCCTTGTTCCTGGGGCTCCGCCCCAGACCCCGCTCCTCAAACGCCGGAGGGGCTGAATCTTTCCCCGGCCGGCGCTGAAATCTTCGCCCCGGCCGGGGGGAGATCTTTCAGCCCGTCCGGCGTTTGAGGACGAGGCCGTCCAGGCCGATACGGGGGTCTGGGGGCGGAGCCCCCAGGTACGGGTCGGGTAGGGGCGGAGGGGGCGAAAAAACCCAACCCCGGCTCAGCCCGACAGCTCCGCGAGGACCGCGTCCGTGAACGGTGGCCACGCCTCGGCGGCCCACGGGCCGAACGGCCGGTCCGTGAGGGCCACGCAGGCTACCCCTGCGGCGGGGTCGATCCACAGGAACGTACCCGACTGCCCGAAGTGGCCGAAGGTCCGCGGCGAGGACGAAGAGCCGGTCCAGTGAGGCGACTTGGAGTCGCGGATCTCGAAGCCGAGCCCCCAGTCGTTGGGGTTCTGGTGCCCGTAACCCGGGAGGACACCTTTCGTGCCGGCGTACTGAACGGTCATCGCCTCCGCGACCGTACGGGGGTCGAGGAGCCGCGGCGACTGAACCTCCGCCGCGAAGCGGACGAGGTCGTCCACCGTCGACACCCCGTCCTTGGCGGGCGACCCGTCGAGCGAGGTCGACACCATCCCCAGCGGATCCAGCACCGCCTGCCGCAGATACTCCCCGAAGGGAATGTCCGTCGCCTTGGCGATGTGCTCCCCGAGCACCTCGAACCCGGCGTTGGAGTACAGCCGCCGCTCACCCGGCGCGGACGTCACCCGGTGCTCGTCGAAGGCCAGCCCGGAGGTGTGCGCGAGGAGATGACGGACGGTCGATCCGGCCGGCCCGGCGGGTTCGTCGAGCTCGATCGCGCCTTCCTCGTACGCGACGAGGGCGGCGTACGCGGCAAGCGGCTTGGTCACCGAGGCGAGCGCGAAGGGCCGCGCACCGGGCCCATGGGCTCCGAGCACCGCACCGTCCGCGCGGACGACGGCAGCCGCGGCCGTGGGAACGGGCCAGTTCTCGATCAACGCCAGGCTCTGCAGGGACATGCGTCCGAGCCTAAGCCGCTCAGAGCTGGAGCCGCATCGAGGGGTCCGGCTTGCGCTCGAAGCCGAGCGAGGCGTACAGCGGCTCGGCCTCCGCGGAGGCGCTGAGGTCGACCGCCCTGACGCCCCGTTCGCGGAACCAGTCGAGGAGCGTCTCCATGCTCGCGCGGGCATAGCCGCGGCGCCGCGCGTCCGGATCGGTGGCCACGCTGAAGACGTATCCGATCGCGCCGTGCGGATTGCCCGCGCGCCCGATCCGGTAGTCGATCGTCCCGGCGACGAGCGCCGCCAGCGCGTCCGGCCGGTCCGGATGGTCGACGACGAAGGCGGCGAAGTCCCCGTCGGGGTCGGCCAGCCTTCTGCGTACGGTGGGGAGCGAGTCGGCGTGCCAGGCGCTGGACGACTCGGTCGCGAAGACCGAGTCGATCATCACCTGGCGCAGGCGCAGTACTTCCTCGGCGTCCTCGGGCACGGCACGGCGTACAAGACTCATGATCTGCAACGTAGACACCGCGACCGGGAGGCGTCACGGGATTTTCATCGGTTTCCGCTTGCTTGGAGTGCACTCCAAGGTTTTAGCGTGGTGGTCATGACGGTGATGGAGACCACGGCCGAGGCCGCCGAGACCGGTACCAGCCCCGACGTCTGTGTCGTGCCCCCCGAGCAGCAGTCGCGGCGGCCGGACGGGCAGGACAACTACACGATCAGCGAGGTCGTCGCCTTCACCGGCCTGACGGCGCACACCCTGCGCTGGTACGAGCGGATCGGGCTGATGCCGCACATCGACCGCTCGCACACCGGGCAGCGCCGCTACAGCAACCGCGACCTGGACTGGCTGGGCCTCGTCGGCAAGCTGCGGCTCACCGGTATGCCGGTCGCCGACATGGTGCGGTACGCGGAGCTGGTGCGCGAGGGCGACCACACCTACATGGAGCGCTACGAGCTCCTGGAAGCGACCCGCCGGGACGTCAAGTCCCGGATCGCCGAGCTCCAGGACACGCTCGCGGTGCTCGACCGCAAGATCACTTTCTACGCGGACGCCGGGCGGGCCCTGGCGTCGGAGAGGTCCTGATGACGGACAGCAAGATCGCGAAGGTGCAGCTCGGTACCGGAGGCCCCGAGGTCGGGGTGCAGGGCCTGGGCTGCATGGGCATGAGCTTCGCGTACGGTCCCGCGGACACCGATGAGGCGCGGGCCGCCCTGGAGCGGGCGCTGGAGCTCGGCGTCACGCTCTACGACACCGCGGACGCGTACGGGCAGGGCGAGAACGAGAAGTTCCTGTCGCCGTTCTTCAAGGCACACCGCGACGAACTCGTCATCGCGACGAAGTTCGCCCTGTCGATCCCGCCGGACGAGCCGACCAAGCGGATCATCCGCAACGACGCGCCGTACATCCGGCAGGCCGTCGAGGCGAGCCTCAGCCGACTGGACGTCGACGTGATCGACCTCTACTACATGCACCGCCGTGATGTGAACGTCCCCATCGAGGAGACCGTCGGCGTCATGGCCGAGCTGGTGCGCGAGGGGAAGGTCAAGCACCTCGGGCTGAGTGAGGTCACCGGCGGGGAGCTGCGGGCGGCGCAGGGCGTGCACCCGATCGCCGCCGTGCAGTCGGAGTGGTCGCTGTTCAGCCGCGACATCGAGGCGGGTGTCGTGCCGGTGGCGCGTGAGCTGGGCGTGGCGCTCGTGCCGTACTCGCCGCTCGGGCGCGGGTTCCTCACGGGGTCCTTCGCGAACGCCGAGACCGATCTGACGGCGGGAGACTTCCGGCGGCAGCAGCCGCGGTACACCGGGGACAACGCTGCCGCCAATGCCGCGCTGCTTGAGCCAGTGCGGGTCGTCGCGGACGCGCACGGTGCCTCGCTCGGCCAGGTCGCCCTGGCCTGGGCCCAGCAGCAGGCCGCCGCGCACGGGCTCACCGTGGTGCCGATCCCCGGCACCACCAAGGCCAAGCGCGTCACCGAAAACGCCGCGGCGACCCGCATCGTCCTCAGCGACGCCGACCTGGGCCTCCTGGAGCCGATTGCCGCGAAGGTCGCAGGCGACCGCTACTCCGACATGACGTTCACGTCGGCGGGCCGGGAGTAGTCGGCTGGGGTGGAGGGTTTTTCGCCCCCTCCGCCCCTGCCCGTCCCGTCACTTGGGGGCTCCGCCCCCAAACCCCCGCTCCTCAAACGCCGGAGGGGCTGATTTTCCCGGCCGGCGCTGAAATCTTTCGCCCCGGCGGCAGATCTTTCAGCCCGTCCGACGCTGCAATCTTTCAGCCCGGGCCAGGGGAGGTCTTTCAGCCCGTCCGGCGTTTGAGGACGAGCGCGTCAGCGCGATACGGGGGTCTGGGGGCGGAGCCCCCAGGGGCAAGGGACGGGTAGGGGCGGAGGGGGCGAGAAAAATCCCCCCACCCCCCTCAAAGCTCCGCCAGCAACTCCGCCTTCTTCGTCGAGAACTCCTCGTCCGTGACGAGTCCCGCCTCGTGCAGCTCCCCGAGGTGGCGGATCCGCTCGGCGATGTCGGCCGGATCCCGGCGGCCCGCGGAGGGCACGGCGGCCGGTGCCAGAACCGCGGCAGACGAGCCCCGCACCGCCGCCAGCACAGCCGCCGCAAACGGCAGCGACTCATGCACCGGCCCATACCCGAGCCCGAACACGACCGCCGCCGGATCCTGATCGGCCTGCGCGGGCTGCGCGACGGCCGGCTCGCGGCGCAGCAGCCGCAGATGGCCCTCGAAGACCTCGGGGGAGCGCCACTCGACCCCGCTCAGGGCGGCGACGGGGAAGGTCTGGTCGCCGGCTTTCCACTTCGCCGACGAGGCCCCCGTCCAGAACCACCGGAAGGACACCGACTTGCCGTCGAAGGACGCCTTCCCGTCGTACGCCTTGAACTGCAGCGGCGCCTCGGGCGGTGCGACGAGATACCGCTCGGCCGGTTCGTCGTCCGTGGTGAGCTGCGCGCGCAGCTCGTCGGCGTAGTACTCGGCGAGCGTCTCGCGCTCGGCGGGCAGCACGAGCCGGTAGGGGTCGCACCCCTCTTTGAGCTGTCCCGCGGCCGCCTCGACCAGCGGATCGGCGCCCGGTCTCGGGATCGCGCGCAGCACGACCGTGCCGCGCTTCCCGGGCGTCAGTGTCACCGCCGCGATCGCCTCGAGCGGGATACGGCGTTCGCCGAGCGCCTGGAACAGCTTCGGCGTGCGGATTCCCCGTTCGAAGCGGATGAGCACGGAGTCGGACTCGAACTCCCAGGCGGCATGAAATCCGGCCAGTACGTCACCCATGCGGGCCATCGTATGCGGCACGGGGGCCTCCGTCGCCTCCCTGGGCGGACCGCAGTTCCTGTCGCTTCTACGCGCGTCCGTCCGACGACCCGTCGGACAAACCCGTCCGGCACCCCTGATCCGTGTGTGCGCAGTCCACCGCGTCGTACGCGCCGATGCCGATCTCGGCCAAGTTGCGGAGGCTGTCGGTGCCCGGCTCGAAGTAGCCGGTGTGGCCCTTCGCGTCCTGCGCGGACAGGACCCGTGCCCCGAACGCCGTCGACACCGGGTCGGCGCCGTGTCCGAGCCCTCCGACCTCCAGGTGGGGTACGTCCTGGATCCAGTCGTCGGAGTCCCGCATCGCCCAGACCTGGGCGGAGGTGCCCAGTCCCGCGACGGTGTCGGCCCGCATGCCGGGGCTGCCGGCGACCGCTATGTCGGAGACCCGTGAGGGCAGTTCGTGGGCGGCGACCCCGCACAGCACGGAGCCGTAGCTGTGGCAGTACAGCGCGACCGACGAGCCCGCGGGCAGCGCCCGCACCAGCGCGTTCAGCCGGACAGCGCCCTCCTCGGCGCGCATCGCGGTGGCCGAGTCGATGCCGAGCCCGCTGGGCGCGGTGTAGTCGGCCCAGGCGATCACGGCCGTATGCGTCGTGGGGTCGGCCGCGTGCTCCGCCGCGTAGAGGGAGTGCGCCATGCCCACGGGCGCGGAGTACTCCTTGACCGTGCGCTGGAAGGTGAGCAGGTCGGTGTCGACGCCGGGTACCACGACCGAGACGCGTTCGGCCGTGTCGAGGTTTCCGAAGACCTCGGCGACCCGGCCCGATCCCATCGGGTCGAAGGCGAGGATCTTCCGGCCCTCGGTGAGGAGTGCCTCGTAGCGGTGCATACGGCGGCCCGCCTCGTGCTGTCCGAGTTCCGAGAGCCGGGTGTCGTGCATGCGTTTGACCTCGACCTTGCGCTGTTTCTCCAGGGCGAGGTGGTTCGCCTGATAGCGCAGTGTCACGGGTGCGCCGTTCATGTTGCCGACCGCGAGGGGGTAGCGGTGGGCGAGACGGTCGCGCTGGCCGGCGTCGAGCGAGGCGAAGAAGCGGGCCACGAGACCCGGCGCGGAGTCGGCGTCCGGGAGCGGGTGCCCGGCGAGGGTGCCGCGCTCCCACGCGGAGCGCGAGGCTTCGAGGGCGGAGGACCCCCGATGACTGTGGATCGCGGTCCAGCCACTGGTGGCCAGCATCACGAAAACCACGGCCAGCGCGAGCAGTGCGCGCCAGACGTTCAGTTGGGGGGATGCGTCGAAGGAAGTCACTAAGAGGACACACTAGGAGAACGGGAGTGTCTCGCGTTAACCGAGTGGTACGGATCACGTTTCGGATGGGGTGATTGGTGCAAATCGGGTTCAAATTGAGCTAAATGGTCACGCTGGGTAAGTGAATTCGGGTCTGCTGTACGCGAGATGTGACTCTGTGTGCGAGTGGGGCGGTGCTGCGGGCGCCGGTCCGGCGACCCTCTGTACGACGGGCGTTATTCCGTACGCCATGTTTCCGCCAACGCGGGCCCCACGTTGTCGAGATACGAGAGGGTCAGTTCGCGGATCGCCTCGACGCTGATGTCCTCGCCCTGGCCCCACAGGCGGCTCGTCACGCGCATCACCCCGCCGAACACGGCGACCGCGACGCGCGGGCGCGGATCCGCGTCCACGTCGAGCCCCTCGCGCTCGGCGATCAGCCGCGCGATCTCCTCCTCCATTTCCGCGGAGCGGCGCAGATGTACGGCGAGCAGCGCGGGTGTCGACTCGATCAACTGGAAGGTGCGCATGTGCAGTTCGATCGGGATGACGGCCTCGATCGCCTCGCCGATGGTGTCCCAGCTCTCCACTACGGAGCGCCGCAGGACCTCCAACGGGGCTTCGTGGAGCGGGCGTTCGCGTACGGCGGCGAGGAAGTGCGACTCCCCGATCCGCTGGGTGAAGAGGGCGACCTCCTCCTTGCCCGCGAAGTACCGGAAGAAGGTGCGCTGCGAGACGTCGACGGCCTCGGCGATCTCGTCGACGGTCGTCCGCTCGTACCCCTG
This sequence comes from Streptomyces sp. NBC_00038, assembly GCF_026343635.1. Lineage (NCBI taxonomy): Bacteria > Bacillati > Actinomycetota > Actinomycetes > Kitasatosporales > Streptomycetaceae > Streptomyces > Streptomyces sp. NBC_00038. Next base: position 3,341,363 of record NZ_JAPELQ010000001.1, on the reverse strand, counting down.
GGTGGTGAACAGTTCGAGGGCGGCCCGCAGCAGGGCGTCCCGGGTGCGCTGCTTCTTGAGCTCGCGCAGCCCCGGTTTGAGCTCGCCAAGGCCTGGCCGTGACGCCGGGCCGGTCCGGTCCGCCGTGTCCATGGTCCCTCTCCTCTGGCCGCTCGCTTTCGGACCGTCTGCACCATCTGAACCGTCTGCCCGGTTCAGGGTATCCGCGAGTGACGTGACAGTTACCGACTTGTGAATTGGTTTGTCAACTGTCAGTGGCTGTCACTAGCCTCGAAGGTATGACTAGTCAGACCACCGTCGACCCGACGGGCCCGGCCGACAAGGCCCCGGCTGCCGTCTCCGGGCCGACGCCGACCCGGGGGCTGCGCGGCCACCCGTGGTTCACCCTGTTCACCGTTGCCGTAGGCGTCATGATGGTCGCCCTGGACGGCACCATCGTGGCCATCGCCAACCCCGCCATCCAGAAGGACCTCGGCGCGAGCTTCGCCGATGTCCAGTGGATCACCAACGGCTACTTCCTCGCTCTCGCGGTCACCCTGATCACCGCGGGCAAGCTCGGCGACCGGTTCGGTCACCGGCAGACCTTCCTCATCGGCGTCGTCGGCTTCGCCGCCGCCTCCGGAGCCATCGGGTTCTCCAGCAGCATCGCCCTGGTGGTCACCTTCCGTGTCCTGCAGGGTCTGTTCGGCGCGCTGCTGATGCCGGCCGCGCTCGGTCTGCTGCGGGCCACCTTCCCGGCCGAGAAGCTGAACATGGCGATCGGCATCTGGGGCATGGTCATCGGCGCCTCCACCGCAGGCGGCCCGATCCTCGGCGGTCTGCTGGTCCAGCACGTCAGCTGGCAGTCGGTGTTCTTCATCAACGTGCCGGTCGGCGTCATCGCGCTGGTCCTCGGCGTGCTGATCCTGACCGACCACCGCGCGGAGAACGCGCCGCGCTCCTTCGACATCCTCGGCATAGCCCTGCTCTCCGGCGCCATGTTCTGCCTGGTCTGGGCCCTCATCAAGGCCCCCACCTGGGGCTGGGGCGACGGTCTGACCTGGACCTTCCTGCTCGTCTCGGTGCTCGCCTTCGTGCTCTTCGCCCTCTGGGAGAAGAGGGTGAAGGAACCGCTGATCCCGCTGGCGCTGTTCCGCTCGGTGCCGCTGTCGGCGGGCGTGGTCCTCATGGTCCTGATGGCCATCGCCTTCCTGGGCGGCCTGTTCTTCGTCACCTTCTACCTCCAGAACGTGCACGGCATGAGCCCCGTCGACGCGGGTCTGCACCTTCTCCCGCTGACCGGGATGATGATCGTGGGCTCGCCGCTGGCCGGCTTCCTGATCACCAAGACCGGCCCGCGCATCCCGCTCGCCGGCGGTATGGCCCTCACCGCGATCTCCATGTACGGCATGTCCACGCTGGACACGGGCACCGGCAGCTTCGTCATGTCGCTCTGGTTCGCCGGTCTCGGCCTCGGTCTCGCGCCGGTCATGGTGGGCGCGACCGAGGTCATCGTGGGCAACGCTCCGATGGAGCTCTCCGGTGTCGCCGGCGGTCTCCAGCAGGCCGCGATGCAGATCGGCGGCAGCCTCGGTACGGCCGTCCTCGGCGCCGTGATGGCCTCCAAGGTCGACGGCGACCTCGCGGGCAACTGGGCCGACGCCAAGCTGCCGCCGCTCACGCCCGAGCAGCTGGACGCGGCCTCCGAGGCGGTTCAGGTCGGTGCCGCGCCGGTCACGCCGGATACGCCGGCAGCCGTCGCCGCGCAGATCACGGGTGTCGCGCACGACACCTTCATCTCCGGCATGAGCCTCGCCTGCCTGGTCGCCGCCGGGGTCGCCGTCGTCGCCGTCTTCGTCGCGCTGCTCACCAAGCGGGGCGAGAACGCGGAGGCGGGCGCCGGAGCCGGGCACATCTAGGCGGAGTTCAAGGGGCGTTTCCCCTATCAGGGTGACAACGCTAAAGATCCCTCGCACCCGGCACGCGCCGCACGTCACAGTGGGTCAAGTCCTCCGTACGGCCTTGGAGGACGACCAGAACTGCGGCGCGCTGCCGGAGGGGGGCAGCGCGCCGTCGGTCTGTCCCGGTCCCTACCGCTGTACCTGCGGTGGGTGCGAGTGTTCCTCCGCCGCTCCTGGCACCGGAACCCCGGAGAGCATGCCGGCCTCCGCCACCGGGCCCCGCGAAAGCGCCGCCACCTCCGCCCGCAGGGCGCGTACCTCCTCCGTGAGGGCGGTGATCGCTGCCGTCTGGCGGCGTTCCTCGACGTCGTCCATCTCGAAGCGGGAGATGAACCAGGCGGCGATGTTGGCGGTGACGACACCGAGGAGGGCGATGCCGGAGAGCATCAGGCCGACCGCGAGTACGCGGCCCAGGCCGGTGGTCGGGGCGTGATCCCCGTACCCCACCGTCGTCATCGTCGTGAACGACCACCACACCGCGTCGCCCAGCGTCTTGATGTTCCCGTTCGGCGACTCCCGCTCCACGGAGAGCACCGCGAGCGAGCCGAACATCAACAGGCCCACCACCGAGCCCGCGACGTACGTCGTGAGCTGTATCTGCGAGGCGATCCGGGCCCGTTGCCCGACCAGCAGCAGTGTGGAGACGAGCCGCAGCAGCCGGATCGGCTGGACCAGCGGCAGCACCACCGCGATCAGGTCCAGCCAGTGCGTACGTACGAACTCCTTGCGCTGCTCGGCCAGTAGGAGCCGCGCGGCGTAGTCCGCGGCGAACGCGCCCCACACCACCCACTCCACGGCCGTGCACACGGAGGCCACGTCGTGACCCGCCCCGGGCCACACGATCGGCACGGCGTACGCGACGGCGAAGGCCAGGGCGAACCCCAGCAGCGGCCGCTGCGTGCGCCGCTCCCAGCGGACCTGGGCGGATTGCTGCTTCATGCCCGCATCGTAGGGAACCCCGCGCCCCGAAAGGGGCGCGGGACTGTGACGTCATGCGGCTCCGCCGCGTGGGCGCGACCAGCCCCCACGACCCGCAGATACCTACCGGCCTTCGCGCGGAGCGCCTACGCGTCGCCGCCCGCGGCACCCGGGTCCGCCGCCGACACGTCGAGCAGCTGGTAGCGGTCGATCGCCTGCTTCAGCACCGACCGGTCGACCTTGCCCTCGCGCGCCAGCTCGGTGAGCACCGCGACCACGATCGACTGCGCGTCGATGTGGAAGAAGCGCCGGGCCGCGCCACGCGTGTCCGCGAAGCCGAAGCCGTCCGCGCCCAGGGACTGGTAGGTCCCCGGCACCCACCGGGAGATCTGGTCGGGGACGGAACGCATCCAGTCGGAGACGGCGACGAACGGACCCTGTGCCCCCGACAGCTTCTGCGTCACGTACGGGACGCGCTGCTCCTCCTCGGGGTGCAGCAGGTTGTGCCGCTCCACCTCGACGGCCTCGCGCCGCAGCTCGTTCCAGGAGGTCGCCGACCAGACGTCCGCCTTGACGTTCCAGTCGGTGGCCAGGATCTGCTGCGCCTCGACCGCCCACGGCACCGCGACACCGGAGGCCATGATCTGCGCCGGGATGGTGCCCTGGTCGCCGGATTTCAAGCGGTAGATGCCCTTGAGGATGCCGTCCACGTCAACGCTCTCCGGTTCAGCCGGGTGCTGGATCGGCTCGTTGTAGACGGTCAGGTAATAGAAGACGTCTTCGCTGTCCGGGCCGTACATCCGGCGCAGCCCGTCCTTGACGATGTACGCGATCTCGTACCCGTACGCGGGGTCGTAGGAGACGCAGCCGGGGTTCGTCGAGGCGAGCAACTGCGAGTGCCCGTCCGCGTGTTGAAGCCCTTCACCGGTCAGAGTCGTACGACCGGCGGTCGCGCCCAGGACGAAACCGCGCGCCAACTGGTCGGCCATCTGCCAGAACTGGTCACCGGTGCGCTGGAAACCGAACATCGAGTAGAAGACGTAGACGGGGATCAGCGGCTCGCCATGCGTGGCGTACGCCGAACCCGCGGCGATCAGGGAGGCCGTACAGCCCGCCTCCGAGATGCCGTCGTGCAGCATCTGCCCGGTCGGCGACTCCTTGTACGCGAGCAGCAGGTCGCGGTCCACGGCTTCGTACTGCTGGCCGAGCGGGTTGTAGATCTTCGCGCTCGGGAAGAACGAGTCCATGCCGAAGGTGCGGTACTCGTCGGGCGCGATCAGCACGAACCGCCTGCCGATCTCCTTGTCCCGCATGAGGTCCTTGAGCAGCCGCACGAAGGCCATGGTCGTGGCGATCGACTGGTGACCCGAGCCCTTCTTCACGCTCGCGTACGTCTTGTCCTCGGGGAGCACGAGGGGCTTGGACCGCACGACGCGCGTCGGGACGTACCCGCCGAGCCCCTTGCGGCGGTCGTGCATGTACTGGATCTCCTCCGAGTCGCGGCCCGGGTGGTAGTACGGCGGCGCGCCGCCCTCCAGCTGCTGGTCGGTGATCGGGATGTGCAGCCGGTCGCGGAAGCCCTTGAGGTCGGCGACCGTCAGCTTCTTCATCTGGTGCGTGGCGTTGCGGCCCTCGAAGTTCGGGCCGAGCGTCCAGCCCTTGACGGTCTGGGCGAGGACCACGGTCGGCTGGCCCTTGTGCGCCTTGGCCGCCGCGAAGGCCGCGTACACCTTCTTGTGGTCGTGACCGCCGCGCCCCAGGTGCAGGATCTGGTCGTCGGTCATGTTCTCGACCATCGCGCGCAGCCGGTGGTCGTGGCCGAAGAAGTGCTCGCGGATGTACGCGCCGGTCTCGGTGGCGTACGTCTGGAACTGGCCGTCCGGCGTGGTGTTCAGCTGGTTGACCAGGACACCGTCGCGGTCCTGGGCGAGCAGCGGGTCCCAGGTGCGGTCCCAGACCAGCTTGATGACGTTCCAGCCGGCGCCCCGGAACTGCGACTCCAGCTCCTGGATGATCTTGCCGTTGCCGCGCACCGGGCCGTCCAGCCGCTGCAGGTTGCAGTTGACGACGAAGGTCAGGTTGTCCAGGCCCTCGCGCGCCGCGATCGACAGCTGGCCGAGCGACTCCGGCTCGTCCATCTCGCCGTCGCCGAGGAACGCCCACACATGCGACTTGGAGGTGTCGGCGATCTCGCGCGCCTCCATGTAGCGGTTCATCCGCGCCTGGAAGATCGCGCCGAGCGGGCCGAGGCCCATGGACACGGTCGGGAACTCCCAGAAGCCCGGCATCAGGCGCGGGTGCGGGTACGAGGAAAGCCCGTACGGCGCCTTCGACTTCTCCTGCCGGAAGGCGTCGAGCTGCTGCTCGCTCAGCCGGTCGAGGAGGAACGCGCGGGCGTAGATGCCCGGCGAGGCGTGCCCCTGGAAGAAGATCTGGTCGCCGCCGTCGCCCTCGTCCTTGCCGCGGAAGAAGTGGTTGAAGCCCACGTCGTAGAGCGAGGCGGAGGAGGCGAAGGTGGCGATGTGGCCGCCGACTCCGATACCCGGGCGCTGGGCCCTGGACACCATCACGGCCGCGTTCCAGCGGGTCGCGTTGAGGACCTTGCGCTCGATCTCCTCGTTGCCCGGGAAGAACGGCTCGTCCTTGGTGGCGATGGTGTTGACGTAGTCCGTGCTGCGCATCTCGGGCACGGCCACGCGCTTCTCGCGGGCCCTCTCGATCAGCCGCAGCATCAGATAGCGGGCGCGCTCACGGCCGCGCTCGTCGACGGCGGCGTCGAGGGAGTCGAGCCACTCCTGAGTCTCCTCAGGGTCGAAGTCCGGGACCTGGCTGGGAAGGCCGCCAATGATGATCGGGTTGCGATCGGATCCGGAAGCCACGCTGTTCCTTCGCTGTCGGAGGGGGTGTCCAAGGGCGGTCTGGGGGGTGTTCTTCTCTGTGTTCACACCGTTCCCCATCGTGTACCCGGCGAACGGAATCGTCATCTCTACCGAGAGGTAACCGAGACGTTCGCGCAGTACGTTGGGACGTGCCCGGCCAAAACGCAACGATACGCTCAGTCCGTGACGCGTTCCGCAAAGTCGTTCGGGTCTCGTACCCTCCAAGGGTTCCGAAATTCGCAAACCGGGCAGAAGGGTGTGGTGTGCGTCACCAGGTGCCGCGATTCCATGCCTGGAGTTGCGTCGACACCGCCGGGAACGTCACCGTTTCGGCGGTCTCGACGGCCGGGTACTTGCGCGATCCGCCCCGTCCGTGTGGACTACGGCCAATGCTTCGCGCACGCGCGTGGCCAGAAGACTTCCTCCAGCTCCGACAGAGCCGGGGGAGACCCCCAACCAGAAACATGATCAGGAGGCAACCCGTGAGCGCGACCGCGGACCACGCGGAGGAGAGGACGAACCCTGCCGCAAGGCTGGGGTTCCAGCCCGAGCAGGTGGTCCAGGAGATCGGCTACGACGACGACGTCGACCAGGAGCTCCGCGAGGCCATTGAGGAAGTCATCGGCGGCGAGCTCGTGGACGAGGAGTACGACGACGTCGCCGATGCCGTGGTGCTGTGGTTCCGCGACGAGGACGGCGACCTGACCGACGTACTGGTGGATGCCACCACGTACATCGAAGAGGGCGGCACGATCCTTCTGCTGACGCCGAAGACCGGCCGGGACGGCTACGTGGAGCCGAGCGACATCGCCGAAGCGGCGACGACCGCGGGTCTGTCTGCGACCAAGAGCGCCAGCGTGGGCAAGGACTGGAGCGGCAGCCGGCTGGTCACCCCCAAGGGGGCCAAGTCCGGCAAGCGGTGACGCTCGTCTGATTCAGCCGGGTAACTGACTCCGGGGGCTCCCGCCCCCGGACCCCCCCGGATATTCGGCCTGACGGCCTCGTCCTCAAACGCCGGACGGGCTGGGTTCTCCCAGCCCGTCCGGCGTTTGGCGTGTGCCCCTGCGTAGGCTGGGCTCACCCGAACAGCCCCCTGGAAGGGAAGCGTGTGACTATGGCGATCGAGGTCGGCACCAAGGCCCCGGACTTCGAGCTCAAGGACAACCACGGTGCCACCGTGAAGCTGTCCGACTTCCGCGGCGACAAGAACGTGGTGCTGCTCTTCTACCCGTTCGCTTTCACGGGTGTGTGCACGGGTGAGCTCTGCTCCCTGCGGGACAACCTGCCGCAGTTCACCGACCGTGACACCCAGCTGCTGGCCGTCTCCAACGACTCCATCCACACCCTGCGCGTCTTCGCCGAGCAGGAGGGCCTGGAGTACCCGCTGCTCTCCGACTTCTGGCCGCACGGCAACACTTCGCGCGCGTACGGCGTCTTCGATGAGGACAAGGGCTGCGCGGTGCGCGGCACGTTCATCATCGACAAGGAGGGCGTCGTCCGCTGGACCGTCGTCAACGCCCTGCCGGACGCGCGTGACCTGAACGAGTACGTCAAGGCGCTCGACACCCTGTGATTGTTCGGTCCCAAGCCCTGCAAGGTGCGGGAACCCGTCACTAGGATCGACTCGTTGATCCGATACCAAACGCGAGACGGGGCATCCCGCCCCTGGACACCAATGGAGGACTCGTGGGAGTCAGCCTCAGCAAGGGCGGCAACGTATCGCTTTCGAAGGAGGCCCCGGGACTGACCGCGGTCATCATCGGTCTGGGGTGGGACATCCGCACCACCACCGGCACCGACTTCGACCTCGACGCCAGCGCCATCCTGACGAACGCGGAGGGCAAGGTCAGCAGTGACGCCAACTTCGTGTTCTTCAACAACCTGAAGAGCCCGGACGGCTCGGTCGAGCACACCGGGGACAACACCACCGGTGAGGGCGAGGGCGACGACGAGCAGATCAAGGTCAACCTCGCCGGCGTCCCGGCCGACATCGAGAAGATCGTCTTCCCGGTCTCGATCTACGACGCCGAGAACCGCCAGCAGTCGTTCGGCCAGGTCCGCAACGCGTTCATCCGCGTGGTGAACCAGGCCGGCGAGGCGGAGATCGCGCGCTACGACCTCTCCGAGGACGCCTCGACGGAGACCGCCATGGTCTTCGGCGAGCTCTACCGCCACGGCGCGGAGTGGAAGTTCCGTGCCATCGGGCAGGGCTATGCGTCGGGCCTGCGCGGTATCGCGCAGGACTTCGGCGTCAACGTCTGAGTAAAGGCCCTACGGCTCAACCGTCCGGCGCCGCACACTTCACGTGCGGCGCCGGACGCGCTCGCCAACTCAACGTATGACCTCGGGGAGGACCACAATCATGGGCGTCACGCTCGCCAAGGGGGGCAATGTCTCCCTCTCGAAGGCCGCACCCAACCTCACGCAGGTACTGATCGGGCTCGGCTGGGACGCGCGTTCCACCACCGGAGCCGACTTCGACCTGGATGCCAGCGCACTGCTGTGCAACTCCGGGCGGGTACTCGGCGACGAGTACTTCGTTTTCTACAACCAGCTCAAGAGCCCCGACGGCTCGGTCGAGCACACCGGTGACAACCTCACGGGTGAGGGCGAGGGCGACGACGAGTCGATCCTGATCGACCTCTCCAAGGTTCCGGCCAACGTGGACAAGATCGTCTTCCCGGTCTCGATCCATGACGCCGACAACCGCGGCCAGACCTTCGGCCAGGTCAGCAATGCCTTCATCCGCGTCGTCAACCAGGCCGACGGCCAGGAACTCGCCCGCTACGACCTTTCCGAGGACGCCTCCACGGAAACGGCGATGATCTTCGGCGAGGTTTACCGCCACGGCGCCGAATGGAAGTTCCGGGCCGTGGGACAGGGGTACGCGTCGGGCTTGCGGGGCATCGCTCTAGACTTCGGAGTCAACGTTTCGTAAAGCCGGGTACGGCGGGGGGTGAAACCCTCTCCGGACTTCGTCCGGGGGTCACCCCCCAACTCACGATTGGGTAGCCAGTGGTCCTGAAAACCTTCGGCTGGTCGTTCGCGGTCACCGCGCTCGGCTTGGTCGCAGCGGTGCTGATCGACGGATGGACCGCGTTCGGGATCGTACTGATCCTGTCCATCCTCGAGATCTCGCTGTCCTTCGACAACGCGGTGGTCAACGCCGGAATCCTGAAGAAGATGAGCCCGTTCTGGCAGAAGATCTTCCTCACCGTCGGTGTTCTGATCGCCGTCTTCGGAATGCGGCTGGTCTTCCCCATCCTGATCGTGGCGATCAGCGCCTCGCTCGGCCCCATCGAGGCGGTCGACCTGGCGCTGAACGACGCGGACCGCTACCAGGAACTGGTGACCGACGCCCACCCGGCGATCGCGGCCTTCGGCGGCATGTTCCTGCTGATGATCTTCCTCGACTTCATCTTCGAGGACCGTGACATCAAGTGGCTCGGCTGGATCGAGCGCCCGCTGGCCAAGCTCGGCAAGGTCGACATGCTGTCGGTCTGCATCGCCCTGATCGTCCTGCTCGTCTCCGCGCTGTACTTCGCCCCGGAAGCCCATCTGCACGCCGGGCACGCCGACAAGGCGGAGACGGTCCTGCTCTCCGGCGTCGGCGGTCTCATCACCTACCTGATCGTCGGCGGCCTCTCCGGCTTCTTCGAGAACCGTCTCGAAGAGGAGGAGGAGCGCGAACACGAGGCCGAGGAAGAGGCCAAGCGCGCAGGCAAGCAGCCCACCATGGTCGTGCTCGCCGGCAAGGCCGCGTTCTTCATGTTCCTCTACCTCGAGGTCCTGGACGCGTCCTTCTCCTTCGACGGCGTCATCGGCGCCTTCGCCATCACCAACGACATCATCCTGATGGCGCTCGGCCTCGGCATCGGCGCCATGTACGTCCGGTCGCTCACGGTCTACCTGGTCCGCCAGGGCACCCTCGACGACTACGTCTACCTGGAGCACGGCGCGCACTACGCGATCGGCGCCCTCGCGGCGATCCTGCTCATCACCATCCGGTTCGAGATCAACGAGGTCATCACCGGCCTCGTCGGTGTCGTCCTGATCGCCTGGTCCTTCTGGTCCTCCGTGCGCCGCAACAGGGCGTTGGCAGCGGCCGAGGGAAAAGGTGAGAGCTCGGACGACAAGGCCGAAGTGTCGTCCGGGGTCTGATCCCGGTCCGGGTTCCGGGGTGTGACCCGGGTCCCGGTGAGGAACGCTCTGAACGGGGCGGCCGTCGAGGACGAGTCCTCGCGGCCGCCCCGCGGCATACCGAGGGAACGTGGGGGCGGGAATGGGTATCTGGCAGGACCTGTGGCGCGGGCGCTCGGCGGACTTCGACTCGGGCAGCGCGTCCACCAACTCCATCGAGCTGACCAAGCGCAACCACACGGTCTCGCTCACCAAGCAGGGCGCGGCCACCGGGAACCTGCGCATCAACCTGTCCTGGCGGATGCGCACCTCCGACATAGGCGGGCCGCAACGCGGCAGCCTGCTGCGCCACCCCTTCCGTACGTTCAAGCCGGAAGTGGTCCAGGCGCACACCCAGAGCATGGTCAACGTCGACCTCGACCTCGGCGTCATGTACGAGCTCAAGGACGGCTCCAAGGGCGTCGTCCAGCCGCTGGGCAGCTTCTTCGGCGAACTCAACGGCCCGCCGTTCGTGAAACTCAGCGGCGACGACCGCTTCGGCTCGGCGTCCGGCGAGACGATCTACGTCAACCTCGACCACCGCGACGACATCAAGCGGCTCCTGGTCTTCGTCTACATCTACGACCAGACCCCCGCCTTCGACCGTACGCACGCCATCGTCACGCTCTTTCCGAGCAACGGCCCACGCGTCGAGATCAGCCTCGACGAACGCCATCCGCAGGCCCGTTCCTGCGCGGTCGTGATGATCGAGAACGTCAAGGGCGAGCTGATCGTGCGCCGCGAGGTGCGGTTCGTGTACGGCTTCCAGGCCGAACTCGACCGGCTGTACGGCTGGGGGCTGCAGTGGGGACGGGGGTACAAGTCGAAGGCCGCCCGCTAGCGGCGGGCGTACGTCGACTCCCCGGCGCCGGACTTACCGGGCGGACGTCAACGGCCGATGAACTGCGGTCCCTGCGGCGGGAGTTTGAAGTCCGGGTCGGGCAGCGCGCCGACCGCCTGCGGGAAGCCGTACGCGGGTGCCGCGGCCGGCGCGGTCTGGGGGCCCGGGTAGCCGTAGGCGGGCTGACTGGCGGGCTGTGGATAGCCGTACGCGGGCTGGGCGGCCGCGGGCGCCGTCTGGGGCCCGGGGTAGCCGTACGCGGGCTGCTGCGGCACCGGGGCGGGCTGCTCGGGCGGCAGCGGTACGGAGGTCTCGGGGGCCGGGGCCGGTGCGGACCAGGCGGGGGCGTCGGGTGCGGCCGCGGCGGCCTCCGACTCGTCCACAGAGATCCCGTAGTCGCCCGCCAGCCCCTGCAGGCCGTTCAGATAGCCCTCGCCCAGCGCCCGGAACTTCCAGCCGCCGTCGCGCCTGTACAGTTCGCCGCAGATCAGCGCCGTCTCCGCGCCGGTCTCCGGCTTGATGTCGAAGTACGCCAGTGGCTCGCCGTTCGCGACGGTCGCGTCGTACAACAGGATGCGCAGGCCCCGTACGCGGTTGAAGGTGACGTCCTCCGCCGATGCGACCAGCAGAATCTGTCCGACGGCGGACTCGACACCGGCCAGATCCGTCTGGATCGTGTCGGTAAGACCCTCGGTCCCACGCTTCTTGCCGAGCAGCCTGACCTTGCCGGAGGGGTGGCGGGGCTGGTTGTAGAAGACGAAATCCTCGTCGGATCGCACACGACCTTCGGGGCCGAGGAGCAGCGCCGAGGCATCCACGTCCGGGACCCCCTGTCCGGGTGTCCAGCGCAGCACGGCGCGCACCGCTGTGGCGTCCAGCGGGACGTTCGACCCCTTCAGCATCGCGTGCGTCATGCGGTCATCCTGCCCTCTGGGGCCTGGTCACGACAATGCGGGGGTGAAGATCCCCGCCAGGGATCGAAGAACAGGTGACATGGCCGAGTTACCTGAACTTCATGCCCGGTGGGAACCCCTGACATGGATCCATACGTACTATTACCGGCCACATCAGATCAGGCCGCCTAGCCGCTCCGGGGGAGTTTCATGCGTCATTTTGGTCATATCGCCCCGGAAGAGCGGCAGCGCCTCTTCTACCGGGAGCCGAGCCTCTTCACCGCCGAATCACCGGCCCGCGTGCTCGCGGCGGCCCTCGGAGCCACCCTCTACAGCCCCGCGACCAGGCCGCAGCTGGCCGACGACATCATCAAACAGGCCGGGCGCGGCGTCGTCTCCATGGTGCTGTGCCTGGAGGACTCGATCGACGACGCCGAGGTCATCGGCGCCGAGGAGAACCTGGTCCGGCAGTTCACCGACCTCGCCGGGCGGCCGGGCACCTCCGAGCTGCCGCTGCTCTTCGTACGGGTCCGTGAACCGGAGCAGATCCCCGACCTCGTCGAACGGCTCGGCCCGGCGGTGCGGCTGCTGTCCGGATTCGTACTGCCGAAGTTCACCGAGGAGCGGGGCGTCCCGTTCCTGGAGGCGCTCACGGCGGCCGAGAGCGCGAGCGGGCGGCGCCTGTTCGCCATGCCGGTCCTCGAATCGCCCGGCCTGATGTACGTGGAGAGCCGCAGGGAGACCCTGGAGGGCATCCACCGCACGGTCGACAAGTACCGTGACCGCGTCCTCGCGCTGCGCCTCGGCGTCACCGACTTCTGCTCGGCGTACGGGCTCCGCAGGGCGCCCGACATGACCGCGTACGACGTCCAGATCGTCGCCTCCGTGATCGCCGACGTGGTCAACCTGCTCGGGCGGGCCGACGGCACCGGCTTCACGGTGACCGGGCCCGTGTGGGAGTACTTCCGCGTCCAGGAGCGCATGTTCAAGCCGCAGCTGCGCCGCAGCCCCTTCACCCCGGAGGCGGAGGACCTGCGCGCCTCGCTGATCGAGCACGACATGGACGGGCTGCTGCGCGAGATCGCCCTCGACCGGGCCAACGGCCTGCTCGGCAAGACCTGCATCCACCCCTCGCACGTACCGGCCGTGCACGCGCTGTCCGTCGTCAGCCACGAGGAGTACAGCGACGCGCAGGACATCCTCAGGCCCGAGCGCGGCGGCGGTGGCGTGCTGCGCTCGGCGTACACGAACAAGATGAACGAGGTGAAGCCGCACCGCGCCTGGGCGGAGCGCACCCTGCAGCGCGCCGAGGTCTTCGGCGTCGCCAACGAGGGCATCGACTTCGTGGATCTGCTCGCCGCCGGGCTTCCCCACTGAAACGGCCCGGCCGGCCGTAGTGGCTCGTACTTCTACCGATACCGATACCGACAAGGAATTGATGAACAACGTGGTGTGGACGGGGACCTGGGTCGCCGAGCGGCTGGGCGTCGAACTCGTCGGCGACGAGAAGCTGAGCGAACTGCTGGGGCTCGCGCTGCGGCGCAACCCCAAGCGCGCGCATCTGCTCGTGTCCAACGTGCTCGGCAAGCATGTGCCGCAGTCGCCGTCCGTGGTGTACGGGTACGGGTTCGCGCTCGGCCGGCGGGTCCGGGAGCTCCTCGGCGAGGCGGAGTCCCGGGCGGCGGTCGTCCTCGGCTATGCCGAGACGGCCACCGGGCTCGGCCACTGCGTCGCGGACGGCGTGGGCCTCGCGCCCTACCTCCACTCCACCCGCCGCCCCGTCCCCGGCGTCGCCCGCGCGGGCGGCTTCGAGGAGTCCCACTCGCACGCCACCTCGCACCTGCTCCTCCCCGAGAACCCCGGCCTGCTCTCCGGCTCGGGCCCGCTGGTCCTCGTCGACGACGAGTTCTCCACCGGCAACACGATCCTCAACACCATCCGTGACCTGCACGCCCGCTACCCGCGCGAGCGGTACGTGGTCGTGGCGCTCGTCGACATGCGGTCCGCCGCCGACATGGGGCGCCTGGACGAGTTCGCCCGCGAGATCGGGGCGCGGGTGGATCTGGTGACGGCGGCGTCGGGGACGGTGCGGCTGCCCGAGGGGGTGCTGGAGAAGGGGCAGGCGCTGGTCACGGAGCACGAGTCGGCGCCTGTGGCGCCCGCTCGGCCGAGTACCGGGAAGGTCGCCCGAGTCGGGCTCGGCTGGCCGCGCGGCGTTCCCGACGGCGGGCGGCACGGGTTCGCGCCCGGGCAGCGAATACGCCTGGACGGCGCCCTGCCCGCCCTGGCCGCACGGCTCGCCGACGCGCTGCCGGACGACGCCCGGCGGGTGCTGGTGCTCGGCTTCGAGGAGCTGATGTACGCGCCGCTGCGGCTGGCCCGAGAGCTGGAGCAGGTCGTGGCCGCCGAGGTCCGCTACTCCACGACCACCCGGTCCCCGGTGCTCGCCCTCGACGACCCGGGCTACGCGATACGCAGCCGGATCGTCTTCCCCGCCCACGACAACCCGGACGACGGCCCCGGCGAGCGCTACGCCTACAACGTCGCCGGCGCCGGCTTCGACGCCGTGGTCGCCGTCGTCGACTCCACCGCCGACACCCCCGAACTGCACGCCGCCGACGGTCTGTTGGCGCAGCTCGCCGCGCACACCCCGCACGTCCTGCTCGCCGTCGTCCCTTCGTACGTCCCCGGGCGCCCGTCCACCGAAAGGCCCTCCATGCTCCCCGAGCCCCTCCGCGGCCCAGCCTTCTCCTCGTACGCACCCGAAGACGTCGGCTGGCTGCTGCAGGACCTCTCGGACGTGACGCTGGAGGCGCCGACCGAGGAGCGCGAGGAGGCCATCCAGAGTGGCGGCGCCCACTACGCGGAGTCGCTGCCCGTCGAGTACCAGCCGAGCGCCCACTACCAGGAGCTGTTCCACGCGGCGCTCGACACCTCGGCCGCCCGCATCGCCCAGGCCGTCGGCGCGGTCACCGAACTGGTTCTCGCCGAGCGTTCACCGCGCCCGGTGCTCGTGTCGCTCGCCCGCGCCGGCACCCCGGTCGGCGTGCTGATGCGCCGCTGGGCACAGCACCGGCACGGCCTCGACCTCCCGCACTACGCCGTCTCCATCGTCCGCGGCCGCGGCATCGACGCCAACGCGCTGCGCTGGCTGGCCGCCCACCACGACCCCGCCGACGTCGTGTTCGTCGACGGCTGGACCGGCAAGGGCGCGATCACCCGCGAACTCGCCGACGCGATAAAGGAGTTCGAGGAGGCCGAGGGAGTCACCGGCTTCGACCCGGAGATCGCGGTGCTCGCCGACCCGGGCTCGTGTGTACGGACGTACGGCACCCGCGAGGACTTCCTGATCCCCTCCGCCTGCCTCAACTCGACGGTGTCCGGGCTGATTTCGCGCACCGTGCTGCGCTCCGACCTGGTCGGCGAACACGACTTCCACGGCGCGAAGTTCTACCGCGAACTCGCCGGCTCCGACGTCTCCGTCGACTTCCTGGACGCCGTGGCAGCGCGGTTCGCCGAGGTCGCCGACGCGGCCTGCGCCCAGGCCAAGGAACTCCTCGCCGCCGACCGCACCCCCACCTGGGAGGGCTGGAGGGCGGTCGAGCGGATCAGCGAGGAGTACGAGATCCACGACGTGAACCTCGTCAAGCCGGGCGTCGGCGAGACCACCCGCGTGCTGCTGCGCCGAGTGCCCTGGAAGATCCTGGCCCGCGCCGGAGCGGGCGCCGATCTCGACCACGTACGCCTGCTCGCCGAACAGCGCGGGGTGCCCGTCGAGGAGGTCGCCGAACTCCCTTACACCTGCGTGGGGTTGATCCACCCGAAGTACACGCGCGGCGCGACGGGTGCCGACGGCAAGGCGGTGACGGTCTGATGTCCGGGGTGTCTGAGACTTCCGCGTCGGCCTCGCCCAAGGTGCTCGTCGCCAGCGACCTCGACCGCACGCTCATCTACTCCAGCGCCGCCCTCGCGCTGACCATGCCGGACGCGGTGGCGCCCCGGCTGCTCTGCGTCGAGGTGCACGAGAGCAAGCCGCTGTCGTACATGACGGAGACCGCGGCCGCTCTCCTGACCGAACTCGGCGGCGTGGCGGACTTCGTGCCCACCACGACCCGCACGCGCAAGCAGTACCAGCGCATCAGTCTGCCGGGCCCGGCTCCGAAGTACGCGATCTGCGCCAACGGCGGGCACCTGCTGGTCGACGGGGTGTCCGACGCCGACTGGCACGCGCGGGTGACCGCACGGCTGGCGAGCGAGTGCGCCTCCCTCACCGAGGTGCGCGAGCACATGGAGGCCACCGCCGATCCGGCCTGGGTCCGCAAGCACCGGGTCGCCGAGGACCTCTTCGCCTACCTCGTCGTCGAGCGCGAACTGCTCCCCGAGGACTGGGTCAAGGAACTCGCCGTCTGGGCCGAGAACCGCGGCTGGACCGTCTCCCTCCAGGGCCGCAAGATCTACGCCGTGCCCAAACCGCTCACCAAGAGCGCGGCCATGCACGAGGTCGCCCGCCGCACGGGCAGCACGCTCACTCTCGCGGCCGGCGACTCCCTGCTCGACGCCGACCTGCTCCTCGCGGCCGACCGGGGCTGGCGCCCGGGGCACGGGGAGCTGGCGGAGGCGGGGTGGACGGCGCCCACGGTCACGGCTCTGCCCGAGCTGGGGGTCGCGGCGGGGGAGCGGATCCTGCGGGAGTTCCTGGACGGGGTCCGGCAGGCTTCCTAGGTGAGCCTGGGTCAGGCGTCGAAGTCGATCGATTCGCTGACCTTGCGCCACTTGGCGTCCGAGGCGGCCAGGTTCTGAGCCATGGCACCGGCCACGGCGACGGCGTCGCTGCCGAGCAGCAGGCGCACCGGCGGGTCGGCGGCCTCCGTGACGTGGAGGATGGCCTGGGCGGCCCGGGCGGGATCGCCGGGCTGGGTGCCGTCGGCCTGGCTGAGGAACCCGGCCATGGGTTCGATGACGGGCTTGTACGGGTCGCTGATCGGCGGCGTACTCATCGAGGATCCGGCCCAGTCGGTGCGCAGTCCGCCCGGCTCGATGACGGTGACCTTGATGCCGAAGGGGGCGACTTCCTGGGCCAGGACCTCGGAGAAGCCCCCGACGGCCCACTTGGCGGCCTGGTACGCGCTCAGGCCGGGGGTGCCGACGCGTCCGCCCACGGAGGAGATCTGGACGATGTGCCCGCTGCCCTGTTCCCGCAGCACGGGCAGCGCGGCCTTGGTCACGTTGACGACGCCGTGCAGATTGGTGTCGATCTGGGCGCGGAAGGCGTCCTCGGTGACGTCCTCGATGGAGGCGACGTCCGCGTAACCGGCGTTGTTGACGAGGACGTCGAGCCGCCCGAAGGAGTCGACCGCGTGCCGGACGGCGGCACGGGCGGCCGCGGGGTCGGTGACGTCCAGGGCGACGGCACGGACCTGATCGCCGAACCGCCGGACGAGGTCGTCGAGTTGCTCGGGCTTGCGGGCGGTGGCGACGAGTTGATGGCCGGCGGTGAGGACGGCCTCGGCGAGCGCACGGCCCAGGCCGCGGGAACTGCCGGTGATGAGCCAGGTCTTGGACATGAGTCTCTCAACTTTCCTGTGAGGAGCGGATGTTGACGGTCCGGGGCGGTCAGACGCTGATGGTCAGGGACGGTCAGACGTTGACGGTCCGGGACGGTCAGACGTTGATGGTCTTGAGCTCGACGAACTCGGCCAGGCCGAAGGCGCCCATCTCGCGGCCGATGCCGCTCGCCTTGTAGCCGCCGAAGGGTCCGTCGAAGCCGACGGGAGCGGCGTTGACCATGAAGAAGCCGGTGCGGACACGGCGGGCGAGAGCAAGCGCGCGTTCGGGATCGGTGCTCCATACGCCGCCGCCCAGGCCGTACGCGGAGTCGTTGGCGATCCGTACGGCGTCCTCCTCGTCCTCGTACGGGATCACCACGATCACGGGCCCGAAGATCTCCTCCTGGGCGATGCGCATGCCGTTGTCGACGTCGGCGAAGAGGGTGGGACGTACGTAGTTGCCGCCCTCCAGGCCATCGGGCGACCCGGGACCGCCGGTGACGACGCGGGCGCCCTCGTCGATGCCGATCCGGATGTAGTCGAGTACCCGCTGCTGCTGGACTTCGCTGGTCATCGGGCCGATGAAGGTGTCCGGGTCGGTGGGGTCGCCCACGGTGAGCGACTCCACGAGGTCCTTCAGTACGCCGACGACCTCGTCGTAGCGGCTGCGGGGGGCGAGGATGCGGGTGTGGGCCTGGCAGTTCTGCGAGTTGTTCGCGAAGGAGGCGAACTTCAGGCCGTTGGCCATCGCGGTGAGATCCGCGTCCTCGCAGATGATCGAGGCGGACTTGCCGCCCAGCTCCAGGGAGACCCGCTTGAGCTGTTCACCGGCGATGGAGGCGATCCGGCGGCCTGCGGCGGTGGAGCCGGTGAAGGCGATCTTGTCGACCTCGGGGTGCGAGACCAGGTGCTCGCTGGTGGCGCGGTCGGCGGGCAGGATGCTCACCACGCCTTCCGGCAGGCCGAGTTCGTCGAAGATCTCGGCGAGCAGCATGATGCTGAGCGAGTTCTCGGGCGATGCCTTGAGGATCACGGTGTTGCCGGCCAGCAGCGCCGGGATCATCTTCACCAGCGCGGCCATGTAGGGGGAGTTCCACGGGATGACCGCGGCGACGACACCGATCGGCTCACGGCGTACGAGGCTGCCGGACGCGCCGGTGGGGTCGAGGGGCTCCTCCCAGCCGAAGGAGCGCGCGGCGCGCAGATAGGCGTCGGCCTGCTTGTCGAGGGCGGGCTGACCCCACTCGGCGAACCAGAGTGCGGCGCCCGTCTCGGCGCTGATGCGGGCGGCGATCTCCTTCGCCCGGGCGGCCCGCAGTTCGGTGAGGCGCCCGACGAAGGCCTGTCGTTCCTCGGGGGTGGTGCGCGACCAGGGGCCGTGGTCGAAGGCCTCCCGGGCGGCGGCCACCGCCTTGTCGACGTCGGCGGTGGTGGCCTGGGCGGCGCGGCCGAGCAGGGAGCGGTCGTGGGGGGAGCGGATGTCGAGGAGCCGGGGATCGGTGGGGTCGGTCCAGCGGCCGCCGATGTAGAGCTTGTCGTAGACGATCATCTTGCCCGTCCTGTCTAACAACTAAACGTTCATTTAGAAACGCTCATTCAGACAGTAGCGCCGTTCGGGGTCGGGGGCAACTGAACGTTTATTTGCTTTACTCTGGAGGCATGCCTGAGACACCCCGCGCTCCACGGACCCGCGATTCAGAGGCCGCCAAGGCCAGACTCCTGCGGGCGGCCACGGACGAATTCGCCGCCTACGGCATCGCCGGTGCCCGTATCGACCGCATCGGTGCCGCGGCCGAGGTCAACAAGGCCCAGATCTATACGTACTTCGGCAACAAGGACCAGCTCTTCGACATCGTCATGGACCTGCACGTGACGCGGGTCCTGGACGACGTCCCCTTCACGCCGGGCGATCTCCCGGACTACGCGGGCAAGCTGTTCGACTACCTCATCGCCAACCCGCACCAGCTGCGGCTGGCCACCTGGAACCGTCTCGAACGAACCGGTGAGGGCCCCGGGCCCGTACGCCTGGCCGCGTCGATGGAGCAGAAGACCGCGGCGATCGCCCAGGCGCAGGCCGACGGCAGCGTCCCCGGGGCGTTCAGCGCCGAGGATCTCCTCACGTTCGTACTGGCCCTGGCCGGTGCGTGGACACCTACCAGTGCCGTGGCGCCCGGGGGGCTGGACGAGGCGCTGCTGCGCTCGCATCGGGGAGCGGTTGTGGAGGCCGTACGGCGCCTGGTCTCCGACGTATAGGCGTCTGGTCTCTGACGCTCATGCGACGCGCCCGGAGGGCCAGCGGCCGCCCGGAGGGTCAGCCGCAGCAGCCCCCACCGCAGCAGCCGCCGCCACCTCCGCCCGGGGCCGGTGCCGGCGCCGAGGCTGAGGCCGAGCCGCCCACCGCGACCGTCGACAGGAGTTTCACCGTGTCGTCGTGGCCGGCCGGGCAGGCCGCCGGAGCGGAGGACTCCGCCATCGGGCGGCTCATTTCGAACGTGTCGCCGCAGGTCCGGCAGCGGTACTCATAGCGAGGCATGGGGCTCAGGTTAGCGGGCGCCCGGTGCCGGCGACGAGGGTCACTTGCGCAGCTCGCGCGGGTTCGCCTTCTGGAGGGCGAGCGCGTGGGCCTTGGCGCGCAGCCGCTGCTCGTGTTCCTGCTGTTCGGGATGGCGGGACTTCCAGTACGGGTTGTCGTGGGGCAGGGCCGAGCCGACCCTCCCGTACATCCCGAAGAACATCAGCAGGACGCCCACCACAAAGCTGAACAGCACGTTCTGGATGCGGAAGGCGAGGAAGTTGTAGCCGGTGTCGAGCAGCGCCAGGTTCACAAAGCCGCTGAGGATGAAGACGACGCCGAGGATCATGTTGAGGGTGGAGGCGAAGTTCCCGCCGATCACCATCCCCACGAACAGGAGCAGTCCGACGCAGATCGACAGCACGCTGAGCGCGCCGTTGGTGCTCAGCCCCGCGACCTGGTCCCCGCGGGTGTCGAAGAAGCCGACCCTGTCGATGAGGCCCAGGATGCCGAACGCGAGCAGCACGAGGCCCATCAGGCCCGCGCCGATCCGGTAGAAGGTGCTGAGACGGTGATCGACGGGCAGATGCTCGTCGAAGTTGATGCGCCGCCTGATTCCCGGGCGAAGTGCGTGTGTGGCCATTGTCCGCCTCCTCACGCTCAGCTCTTGGCGGAGGCCGTACGTACCTTCAGCATCCGCCCGGGGTGCCCGGATCGCCAACCCCGGCGCAGTAGGCAGTGTCAGGCCCCGCCGCCCCGCTCCTCCCGGATCTGCGAGACCACCCGTCCCACCGTCTGCCGTACCGCCTCGGTCTCGGTGAGGAAGTGCCAGTAGTCGGGGTGGCGGCCCTCCAGCGTGGTGATGGCGCGCTCCAGGCGGGCCACCGATTCGTCGAGCGGGCGGGCGTGCCGCGGGTCGGGGGTGTTGCGGCCCGACATGGCGAGGCGCTGGGCGTCGCGGATGGCGAAGCGGGTGCGGTCGATCTCCTGCCGCGGGTTCTTCGACACGGCGTTCAGCCGGCTCAGCCGGTCGCCCGCCGCCGAGACCGCCTCGTCGGTGTTGTTGAGCAGCGCCCGAACCGTCGAAAGGAGGGAGGTCGCGTCCGGCCAGCGCTGCTCGTCGCGCGCGGTCCGGGCCTCCTTCAGCTTCAGCTCGGCCTGCCGTACGCTCTCCGCGGCCTGCTCCGGTACGTGCTGGAGATCCTGCCAGCAAGGGGCCGTGAACCGGCGCCGCAGCTCGCTGAGCACCGGTTCCACCTGCCCGGCGCGCGTGGTCAGCGCCTGTGCGCGGGTGCGCAGCGAGACCAGCCGGTGGTCGATCTCGGCCGCCCGCTCGGGCAGCCGCTCGGCTTCCGCCCGTACCCCCTCGGCCTCCTTCGAGACCCGCTCGGCGCGCTCCAGCGTCTCTGGTACGCCATGCTGCCCGGCCCCTTGGTTGAGCTTGGTCAGCTCGGGCCCGAGGGTGGCGAGCCGGGCGGCGAGATCGTCGGCCTTGAGCCCCGATCCCCGTACGCCGTCCAGCGCGTTCGAGGCGGCCAGCAGCGACTGGCGGGCGCGCTCGACGGACGGGGCAAGCCGGGCGAGCTGCGTCTCCGCCTTGCCGAGCAGCGGTTCGAGGCCCTGCTCGAAGCGGTCCAGCTGCTGCTTGACCCGGCCCAGTTCGTCCTTGGCGCTGGTGAGCTCGGTACGGGCCTGCGCGGCGACCGACGCCTCCAGGTCGTCACGGTCGAGGTCGTGGGCGTCGACGGCGGTGATGTACTTCTGGCTGGCCTCGTCGATGCGCCGCCCCAGCGCCTCGAAGTCGGAGACGGCGCGGCGGGCCGCGGGGGAGGCGTCGACGGCCGTGATGGTCTCTATCGAGATCCGCAGATCGCGCTGGGCGGTGTCGAGCTCGTAGAAGGCGGCCGCGGCGGAGTCCTTCGCGGCCTGCGCCTCGGCCCGCTGACCTTCGGAGCGCCCGCCGAACCAGCGCCGCGTGCCGCCGCCCGCGAAGGCCGCGGGCAGCGCGAGAGCGAGGAGCAGTGGCAGGGCCATGAGGGTCAGCGCGTCACGAGCGGCGTACGGGATCCCGGCGGCGCGGCCTGTCCGAGAACCCGGAGGGCGACCACCTTCTGCCTGTGCGCATGGCACAAACGGCGTGTACGGCTGTGAAGGTGTCGCCGTCACATCCCTCTCCCGTGCTGTGATCCGCCCTGCCCGGTGTCATTCTCCCACCCGTTAAGGACGAACACACGGGCTGGTTAGTTCGCGGTTCGCACCGTGATCTTCCCATCGCCGGTGTGGGCGGACACCACATGAGAACTGGCGTCGGCCCGGGGCACCGACACATCCACCGACCCGTCACCGGTCTCCGTCGTCACCCGGTACGTCTCCTGAGGCAGCGCGATCGTGACGGAACCGTCCCCGGTGCGGGTCTCCACCAGGTCCGGTACGGCGTCGAGTTCGAGCCGTACGGAGCCGTCGCCGGTGCGCGCCTGCACGCGCCGCGAGTCGACGCCGTCCGCGTGGATCGAGCCGTCGGAGGTACGCAGGTTCAGCGGCCCGGAGGAGCCGGTCACCCGGACCGAACCGTCGGACGTACGCAGGTTCAGCGCCCCGGAGGAGTCCGTCACCCGGACCGAACCGTCCCCCGTACGAATGTTCAGCGCGTCCTTGAACCCCTGCGCGCGCACGCTGCCGTCCCCGTCCTTCACGGTGACGGCGACGCCGCGAGGGACCACGATCCGGTGCTTGGCCGAGCAGTCGGCGACCACACCCGAGCACTTCAGCCGCAGCACCAGCCGGTCGTCGTCCATCTTCCAGGTCACCTTGGGGTCCCCGCCGACGACGACACTGCCCTGGAACCAGCGCGTGACCTCGACCTTGTCGGCCTCGTCCGAGTCCGCCACCACGAGTTCGAGCGCCGAGTCGTCCGAGTCGACGGTGAGCGTGCGCCCCTGCAGTTCGAAGGACCGCTGCTCGGGGTCCTTGTCGTCCCCGGCACTGGCGCACCCGGCGGCGAGCAGGGCCACGACGGCGACGGCACCGGTGACGGCCACCGCGCGGGTACGCGTCGAGCGAGTACGGGTACGACGGGTACGTACGGTGCGAGCCATGAAGATCTCCCCCTGAGAAGTACGTCGACATGCGCCGGGCCTCTTGGGCACCTGCTCTTCCGACGCTCTTCGACCGTACGGATCCACGGGCCCCGGAGGGATCCGGGTCACTCCCGGATAAGAGGTAGGGAAAACCCCCGGACCGCCCCTGATCGACCAGGCCCGGTCCCCGGATACGGGTTTGCGAGGCATCCCCCCGGGCAATGTAGGCTGTCGACTCGTCCTGGGCGCGTAGCTCAGTGGTAGAGCGCCGCCCTTACAAGGCGGATGTCGGCGGTTCGAAACCGTCCGCGCCCACCAGGTTCGGGACATGGACAAGGCCCAGGTCAGCCGGTGTGAATCCGGGTGCCTGGGCCTTGATCTTTCTCGGCGAGCGTTCGGTGCCGTGCCACTTACGTGCCAGCAGGATCCTGCGGGGGCCGCTTGACCTTCCTGATCTGCCCGTCGGCGTAGTCGGCGATCTGGTGGTCGCGACCGTTGACGAGGTGCTGGTAGATCAGCGCGGCCCGCACGGACGAGTGGCCCATGCGATGCATCAGCTCGCGCGTGGTCGCCCCACCGGTCGCGGCGAGGGTGTTCCCGGTGTGCCGGAGGTCGTGGAAGTGGTCGTTGCGACGAACCTCATCACGGTGTGGCTCTACGAGGACGGCGACCCTCACAAAGAGATGCTCGACTACAAGGTGTTCGACGCCAGCGGCGAGGAGCTGAAGTGCGGGCATCAGCGACCAACTGCCCCTGCCAGCAGCTGAGCCCTAGCGTTCTGATTGCCAGGGCCGTCGAGCATCTCCCGGGACCGGACACAAGCGCCTCATCCGAGCGGGATAGGGCTTTCCCTACGTTGATCAAGTCCGGCTGCGCTCCGCTCCGCCGGGCGCGCTTCCCGGCTCCGCCACCCTCCGCGCTCATGCCTTCGGCCCGCGCTGCGCCGACGCGCGCCCACGGGTGAATAGGCCGGGCCGATGAGTGGCGATCACCGCACGAACGCGGCGACAGTCAAGACGATGCCTCCGGCGGGGGCGCTCCGACTCCGGGATGGAGGGGGCGCCGTTCGCGAGTGCCGGCCGAGTGTGGCGTGCGCGGGGAGCTCCCATCCCGTCCACCGCCGACCCAGGCAGAGCCGAGCAGTCGCGGCCCAGGGCGTCAAGGTCGTTCGTACAGTGGCGCGCTCCACCTTGACGCCCTGAACCACGCCCGCTCCACGGTGTGTGGGGCGACGGCAGACGGGATGGGAGCTGGGGAGAGTGGTGGTCGAGGTAGAGATGTAGGTGAGGGGTCAAAAGGTCAGATCAAGGATGCTCTGCACTGCAAGCCCCAGAGCGACACTGAAGAGACCGAGTACCTGCTCATGCAGGCCACGAATCGTCTTCCGTTTTGCTTCCTCATCGAGAGCTGTGAGGCGAGCCTGGAGATCACTACCGATCTTCTGGTTTTCCTTCTCTCGTGCCTTCGTTTCCTGTTCTAGGTCGTGTTGCACGTCCTGGGCCAACTTGTGCACACGGTTCAGGCGGTCTTCAACCGCAACTTTGAAGGCATCGGGGTCCGCAACTGGGTCAGGCAACGGCCCGAACTGGACGATGCCCCGAGCGCTTCCTGCGAAGCTGACTTCGAAGGCCGTACCGAGGCCCTGAACCACTGTCGCTCGCGGACGTCCGAAGAGGCGACGCGAGAGGCGCTTGACACCGCCCCAGAGCTGTCGGACTACCCCAAGCTCAGTCGCCATCACGCGAGCCAAGAAGCGATCGCCCGGAGCTGAGGTGTCCTTGAATGTGTTGAACAGGCCAACTGCTGTCGCAACCAAACCGAGAACTTGAAGCACGATGCTGAAAATTTTGAGTGCAGTTTCGAGCATTTGGCTATCTTCGATCTCGGCCGATGATCAGATGTCCTGATCGCGAAAACTGAGGCAGAAGTCCTGAGATGGTGCGGGAGCGGGCCGTCAAGTCCCTTACCCTCTGACACCAGTGGGTGACACCAACAGGGGCGAACAACGGCAGTGAGCACCGAGCGTCAGTGGACCAAGCACCGGTACGGAAGGCTGATCACGCCAGCGCTCCGGACTGCCGTCATTGACCTGATAAGGATGAGGGCGCAGCTTCCAATCCTGCGGCTGGCCAGGGTCCCTCAACCCGACGGAAGAGAGCCTCTGCCTTGCCCCCTGTTGAGACTCCACCGACCTTCGCATCAACCCAGCCGCGTGTCAGACTGCTGTTCATGACTCCCAGCCGAAAGGGCTATGCCGCGTAGGCGCCCCTCACGCCTCCGGGCGAACAGCAGGCACTTTGGTGCACATCGCAACTACTCAAGGATCAGTCGGCTTTCCGGCCCAGCTCGGGCACAGATCATTCAGTTGGAGCGGACGCGGCTCCAGCCCGGTCTGATCGAGCAGGCTCTCTCCCGGTGGGCTGCCATCGCAAGGGCATCAAGAGATCAGCTCCCTTCGCCGTTCAGCGACCGGTGCGGCGTCCTGGACTGTTGCCCCGAACCAGCGGACGAGCGAGATCTACTGGAGCTAGCGATCTGTGCTCTCCCCAAGAAGAGCTCACGGGAGCTCCGCAGGATCGTCCAGCCTCTCGATCTGAAGATCGTCGAACGTCCCGACGCCGTGCCTTACGGCGACCCACCGCATCGTTGGTGGCAGAGCGCCTTCTAAAGAGGCCGTGCCCCTGCCGTGCCCGATCGAGCGGGGAGCCCCGGGGAATAACGGGCACCCACGGACAAGATGCAACACGACGGCCCCTGACCGATTTACCTGGTCAGGGGCCGTCAAGCTGCGCGGTGGGTGTGGGATTTGAACCCACGGTGACTCGCGCCGCGACGGTTTTCAAGATCGTCGACGGCTTGGCTCAGTCACTGAGACTCCGCCGGCCTCGTCAGAGCCGGCTAAGCCATCAATGCGCTGGGAATGCGCCTGTTAGTCACTGCGTTCTGCTCATACGCTGACCGAGTGGAATGGTTGACCTTGATCAGCACGTTGAGCGGCGGCGTGTTCGGTGTGGGCTCGACACTGGTCGTTGAAGCTGTTCGCGCCAGGCGAGAGCGAGGACACCATCATGTAGAACTGCAACGCACGGCGTGCGTTCGGTACCTTACTGCACTCACCGAGACCGAGGCTGCGCTACAGGCGCTCGCGCTGAGTCATTCGACACCCATCGCGAACGCCGAAGTGGTCGAAGCGTTTCGCTCACGCCATGTGATGGCAGCACGATACGAGCTGTTCCTGGTGGCGTCACCAAGCGTGTACAGCGCTGCTCACGAGGCTTACGATCGGCTGCGGGCTATGCGAGTAGCCATAGCCACGACCAACATCATCGTGGCTGACGACTCCCCAGACTGGCAGGCCATCCATACCCCGTACGACGACGCATTCCGCCGACTCCGTGTCGTCATGCGCGAATCGTTGAGCCTTGGGCTCAGCCCCTGACGCCTGGCATCCCGCGACGGCTTGTGTACAGCACGGAAGTACAGCAACCATGGCGACCGCAGATGACCGTTCCGAGCTGCTATCACGCCCGTGACCAGGTCGGTAGATCTGAGCGACCCTCATGCCTGTAGTTCGCATCGAGGAGCAGCTTGACGCAAGAGCTGCACAGGCGTCGTTCGCAACCGATGGACGGCGCCCCGCCTGCTTGACTCCGTCACTGAGAAGTTAGTTGGAATGCCCCTCATGTAACCCGCCGATCCGGCAAACTACTCGTGAGCGGTCGCACCACTAACAAGCAGGAGAGCCGATGTCGGACAGTCAGGAACGAGTCAAAATCAGCGTCCTCGAGTCCGACAATAATAAAAAGGGCGATCTATTCGGCCGAGCGATCCAAGACTTGTTCCACGCCCTCGGATATGAAGATTTCTCTTTGAATGTCCATAAGGCGGGAAGAGAAATCGATATTACAGGAAAGCATAGAACCGAGCAGCGCACGCTGATCGCAGAATGCAAGGCGACCAAAGGTGCTACAGGTGGGAGTGACGTCAATAAATTCGCCGGAGCAGTACAGGTCGAACGTTCCAGAAAAAGCGAGCTAGAGCTGACTCCCTATTTTGTTTCACTCGGGGGTTTTACAGCACCTGCGTACGAACAGGAAGAAGATGCAGGGAAGCGCCTCATTCTGATGGATGCTCCAAAGATTGTCGATGAGCTCGTTAGAGGTCGCGTAATTGTTAGCCGTGAGCAGGCAGTCATTGTCGCATCGACGTGTCCGGAGCTGCCTGACCGAGCAATCCTAGGCCAGCGCTGCTCTCTTGTCATTCACGAAATCGGATGGGTTTGGGCCTTCTATTTTAAAACAGGGGGCCGCTACACGATTTACACCCTGATTCACGCCGACGGATATGGACTGGATGAGGACCTGGTCACCAGCATCGTCGAGGCGGACGCAATTTCTGCGAGAAACTTCACGGGCCTAACGTACGTTGCACCGCGTGACGTTCCAGATTCATCGCCCAGGCAAGACCAGGCAACAGCATCCTACTTTGCATACCTGGAGCGCGAATGTGGAGGAGTCACACTCGAAGGACTCCCCGCGGATCAGGAAGTCGGCGGCAAAAGAATCCGACTCGAATCCATATATGTTCCGCTACACCTTTCGGCTATCCCAAAGACAGAAAAGGGGGAAGCGGAAAAGAGTAGCAATCCATCATTGAGTAAGACGAACACATCCAGAATCACCGTAAGCGAGACCATCAAATCGCATAAGCACGTAGCAATCCTCGGCGCGCCTGGGGCGGGGAAAACTACGCTCCTCAAACGACTAGCTGTGGCATACGCCGCAGCGGAACGGCGTGACGAAGTTGGAGATGAGCTTCCAAAGACCGATTGGTTCCCGCTTTTCATTCGATGTCGACAACTGGGTGAACAGGTAAGAAAACCGGTCACAGAGCTAATCCAGGATCTCCCTCGCTTTGCTGAGCTTCCACATCTCAGAGAGGCCTTTTCCCGTCGCGTCTCAGACGCTCTAAAGCATGGGCAAGCACTCCTTTTGGTTGACGGCCTTGACGAGATCAGTGACCCCGGTGATCGAGCAGCGTTCGCAGCACAACTGCGAACCTTCATTGGGACTTATCCCGCTGTGCGGGTAATTATCACGTGCAGGGAAGCTGGCTTCAGAGCTGTTTCAGGGGCAATGTCCTCTGTCTGTTCCCTTTTCCGCATCGCAGATCTCTCGGTAAAAGATATCTTCACTCTTAGCCGGGCATGGCAGCACGAAGTGGTCGGGGGAACGACGGAATCCGCTAACAAGATCGCTCAGTCGATTGTTAGCCAGCCTAGAGTGCTTGACCTGGCTATCAATCCGCTCCTTCTCGCCACCCTGCTTCTTGTGCAGCGGTGGCTTGGTGAACTTCCGCCCAAGCGTAGCGTGCTGTATGACAAGGCGATCGAAGTACTGCTGATGACCTGGAACACCGAGGGACATACGCCAATTGACCAAGATGAAGCGCTTCCTCAATTAGCATACGCAGCCTTTTCCATGATGACGTCTAATCGGCAGAGCATCAGTGCCAAGGGGCTGAGGGACCTATTCGAAGAATCTCGTACCCAAATGCCGGAGGTTCTTGGCTACGCCCGGATGTCTGCCACTGAGCTAATCGAAAGGGTGGAGGACCGAAGCAGCCTGCTCGTGCAGAGCGGCCACATTATCGAGGATGGCCAACTACGACCGTTGTACGAATTCAAGCACCTAACCTTCCAGGAATACCTTGCAGCCCGCGCCTGCGTCGAGTCCTGGAACCCTCTACGTGAAGAGAAGGACGATTACACCCAGATCCTCTTTCCCTATTTGGAGGACGAATCCTGGTCTGAGGTAATTCCACTGGCCACCGTTCTTTCAGGCAGCCGCGGAGCCAAGCTGATGATTGACATGCTTATCGATTTTCTAGATTCCCCTGAAACGCGCGGCACAGTTGACGCCATCGAAAGGGGCGAAGAGGCAGAAACGCTGGTCGGTGAAACATTGCTGCAGTGCCTTGTTGATGAGGTGCAAATCTCTCCTCAGCAGGTGCGAAAGGCCTTGGACTGCTTGATTCGTAACGTCAACCTAAATGAAACAAATGTAGTTGAGGGCATTATTCAGTCGAGGTTTGCAGCCGAGATTCCGGAGGTTATCTGGTCTGGGTACCTTACGCACAATGAACATGTTATGGAGTATGCGGCGGCAATTTCCAGCCTAGCCATTCTGACAGTGCTTAGCGGCGAGGACTTTTCCCAAGAGGTAGTCTCTCTACTTCGGTCTACTTCACAGAAAGACGTGATCTCGGGCATCGCTTGCGTGATGCTTCTCGCTTACTCACGCCAGCAACACGATGACCGCCCTGAAGGAGAGAACGCTGATGATCAGCAGGAGGTCGTCCCCCAAGAGGAGATGCCTTCAGCTGAAATGTTTGCCGAGTACAAGTCGCTTGTGATCGATGTACTGGAGAATAGTGGAGGCGACCCAAGTGTCGCTTCTATGTCTTTCTGGGCGCTTGCCTGGCTAGGCGAGCAAGTTCCGTGGACTGACAGCGAGCTCCAGAAGGTACTAACTTCCTGTATTTCGGCCTGGCATGATAGCGAGTATGAGGACTTCAAGAGAACTGCCGCATGGTGCATCTGGCGGCTTCCCATCGCATTGCATGTGGAAGAAATCTCTGTGCCGCAAGACGGAAAGTTGAGAGAGTTCTTGTCCGCGGAAGCCATAAGACCCGCAAAACGAAACTTTACAAGGGATTTTGCACGTGCGGCACTGGTTATTTCGTACTACGGAAACTGGGAATTTCCTTATGTTGAGAACACATTGACTGACCACGAGAGCGGGAAGTCGGCGAAGCAGTGGTCCGAAAAGCTAGAAAAGGCTGTTGAAGCTGGCTCAAAGTCATGATGGGTGGTCCGACAAGAGCGCGTACGTCATTCGCATCCGTCAGCATCGTTCATCGAGGTACGGCGGCACCCGTCCGCACTGAAGAGGGTGTATGCGCGGCCATAGCCCGACCGTTCACTCAGGCCAGCGCCCGAACATCTGTGGACTACCCGTGGACGAGCCACGCCTAGATGATCAGTCGAGCGCCTGCGGCCTGCGCACACGTCCGGGACCGAAGGGCCCTCCGGAGCCGTGTGCTAGTCAGCCGGGCGCTCAGTGCTCAAGACCGCTGAGGAGGCACGATGTTCCTCGCATACGGCCCACCAACTGTCGCCACCTTTGTCCTCAACATGCACGCTCCATACGGCCTCCTTGGGGCACGGGGCGTTCCAGGCACACTTCCCCAGGCGGGATCTCGTGCCTACCCGGTGCCTGTCCGGTGTCCATCTGACCGGTGGCGCAACTAGTTCCATGCCTCCAGTGAAGAGGATTCAGGCCGGCCATTGCAGTCGAACGCGTGCCGAAGTCTGTTGCGGTACAGCAATCATGGCAGCCGGGCGTGACAGTTTGAAGCCGCCACTGTCCCAGAGAGGCCGTGCCAGGCCGTGCCAGGTCGTGCGGGGAACAGCGGGGAATCACGGTGAAGCGGCCAGGCCTGACGAGACCGCACCCCTGCCGTTCGCCCAGTTCAGCGCTCGAACCGGCCGCAAATGCCCGCAGTTTCCCAAGCTGATGTCACGCAGCTGCGCAGGCCGCGAATGTGTTGTCGGCGTCAAGCAGTAGCCTGCGACGGTCAGCCGTGGCGCGCCTGGAGGCTTCGTGGAAGCTACCGCTCTCATCAGTCCTGACCGGTTGTGGTCAGCGCAGCAGGTGTTGATGCGTCCAAGCCCTGTAGCAGCGGTTGCAGGGGTCTACGGATGGCACTTCGAGCGAACACCCCACTCGGACCTGGACGTCGGGCGCCTCCTCTACGTCGGCATAGCCCCGCGCTACATGGCGAACCGAACCAGTACCCAGAACCTGCGCAAGCGGGTGCGCTACCACTACCGAGGCAACGTGGCCGGCTCGACACTGCGGCTCACCCTCGGTTGCCTACTCGGACTTGAGCTGCGCCGCGTGGGCAGCGGTAAGCGGATGACTTTCGGCAAGGCGGGTGAAGCCGCCCTTAGCCAGTGGATGGCGGACAACGCGCAAGTGTGCTGGGTCGAGCAGGACGAACTGTGGGCCCTGGAGTCACAGTTCACCTCTCAACTCGACCTCCCGCTGAACCTCGACCAGAACCGCCGCAACGCGTTCCACAGCCGGTTGAAGGATCTGCGGGCCCAAGCCCGCCTACGCGCAAGGGAGTTGCCAATCAGCGCGTAGGCCGTCGGATAAGCCGATGCAGGTGATGACCGTGCGGCCAAAATCAGCCATTCGCACGCCGTCGCGAATCAGGGTGAATTGGACTCCCTGAAAGCGCGAGAAAAATACACCGCACTTTCGTCACCAGAAACAGTGCAGGTCAAAGTGCGTCCAACGATCCCCGTGGATCGTACTCAGGCCGAATGGAAACAGGTGTTGTCGTCCGAGTCTTTCCCCGGAGACGGTGGCCCGTTCATGAGCCCTGATACCTTCCTGAGTCAGCAAAACGCCCCGTCACCGACGGCAATCGAGACGACGGGGCGTCGCGCCAGCCGAGCCGAGACGGACGGCTGAACCGACCAGATCAAGGAGTGCCATGAACCAGCCGGGGAACGGCGACCAGGGATTTGATCCCGGAAACGGATTCCCGATTGCCGATATCGAATCAGTATCGGAAAATCGCGACCAGGATACCGGTCAGAGTAACCGCGTCAACTTGGTCAGTTGGGCTGTGGCGGCCGCGATGGTGATCAGCTCTCTCGCAGCTCTGGTCACGGCGATCAAGGCGTAGTCCGATCGCTGCCACGGGCCGCACAGGCTTTCCCAGGCACGGTTCCCGATGTGAGCCATCGCCCGTGCTGTACAGCAACCACAGCAACCGACCATGACCGGCAGCGTCTCTGAGGGACCTCACGAGGGCCTGTATGACCTCAGTTGACCGATCTCTGTAGAGCTACGGATCAGAAGGCTGCCGTGCCCCACTCGTGCCCGATCGAGCGGGGAATCCCGGGAGTTTCCAAGCTGAGGGCGCCGCTGTCGCCCCCGACCAACTTGGCCCCGCCATGAGAGAGGCTCTGGCCACCATCCCAGGCCAGGGCCTCTCTTCCCATGGGTGCGCGCTACTGCTAGATGAAGGTCGCCGTCGGCAGTCGCGGCTTCTCGGTTCCCTTCCCCTCAGGAACAGTGAGATTCGGGAGTCGTCAGGCGATGACCGCGGCTGGTCGCTACGCGAAGCGCGTCCTGCAAGGCTTCAGTCAGCTTCGTTGCCAGAAGTCGCAGCTCCTCCGTCTTCGTATCCCTGTCGTCGAGCAACTCTTGAGCCTGCTTCAGCAGTTCGGCCGCCATCCCGAGTTGGATCGCTTCGATGTTGTCTGCGAGGCGGGACATGTAGCCATCGCTGTCGTCCGTGCTGAGATAGCAGGGCTTGCCATCCGGCCCCAACCACGGGAGAAGCCTTAACTCGTTTCGGGCTTTCATCCTTGGGTCCTGCTTTCGTCGACCACGTGGTGGGTGGTGAAGACCGCGTCGGCGCGGTCCCCGGGGAACACCAGGAGCGCAGCCTCGACCACGCGCCCAGTGACGTCGGCCGTCACTCGCGTAATTGCGAGAACCGCCAAGGCAGAGCTGATCCGAAGGGCCGAGGCCTCGTCCGGTGTCGGGAGGCGAACGCTCACTGTCTCCCGGACGTGGACTGATGGAGGGCGCAGCAGGGCGAGCCTCGCCACTGCCTCCTCGCACGTAGGCGACTCGCCGAGCACGGCGGCCGGCACCAGGTCGCGGCGGACGTAGATACGAGCCAGGCTGTGTGGCGATTCCCCTTCATGGTTGAGGCAGAGGAACTCGGTCAGGGGACTACCGGTCGGCACCTTGAGCAGAGCCGTCAGATGCCCGCGCGCCCGGATCTTGGTTGTTCGGACAGTGACGCGGAGAGGTGCCTCAGCCGCGGTCCGGGTGTCCAGCGTGACCCGGCCACCGATGTACGTGATTTTTTGGAGGGGGTGAAGAACGAAGTTCCCCTTGCCGTGGATCTTTTCGACGAGGCCTTCGCTTTGAAGCACTGCGAGAGCACTCCGCAGGGTCGCCGTGCTCACCATGTATCGAGCGGCTAGCTGGGCCTCAGAGGGAAGGCGTTCGCCAGCCTTGATCCGACCGGTGGCGATCTGGTTCCGGAGGTCATCGGCAATCCCGTGACGGCGAGAAGGCATGGACTGGATCACCGCCTTCTCGGGACACGCACGGCGACGAGACGGGTCCGCGTGTGCATGGTCAGGAGTTCGCCCGAATCGAACAGAAGCTGCTTGGCGCCGTGGGGCAATTGCAAGAGGTCGGTCACCCGGCATGGTTGGCCGCCGACCTGAATGACGTCGCCGCACTGCACGCTGGTCGAGGTGATCTCGATGGTGGAGGCCGGCGTGCCCCTGGGTTCCCATCCCCTCACCGCGCCACCTCCGCAGATGGGTCCCGAGTCGTGGCCGTGTGACAGGCGCAATCGCATGCTTCGTAGATCACCGGAACGTCAACCGGCGCTGCGGCCGGGGAGAACTCCGTGCACGCGTGGTGCGTACCGACCCGGCACGAGCCCGACCGGTAGGGGTCGGCCTCCACATGCGTGATGCGAGGCTGCTGGTGAAGAGGCATCAACGGGCCCCCGCTGTGGCGAACCAGGTGTCGGCAGGGAGCGGATGAGTCCCTGCCGTCGAACGCTCTCGCGTGCGTTCCTCACTGGCCAGCACATACGGACGGACGAGTGCCGTCTCCTCACCTACGAGAGCATCCGCGTGTTCGCGACGCTGTCCCAGGAAGGGCATTCGCCCGTCAGGCAATCCCGGGGGAGTGGCCATCGGCCGGGCGGAGGTTAAGGGGCGGCGGTGCCTGCCCTTGCGGAGGTACCGCTCACTGGTGAGCGAGACGGCACGACGGATACGGTTGAGCACGCTGCTCAGCTCCGATCGCTGATGGCAGGTCCCCCGACATCGCCCGTCGTGGGGACCCTTTTGCGTACGACCGCCCAGAGTGTGCGGCCGTTCAGGTTGGTGGCGATGAGCCCGAATCGATCGGCCTCGGCCACCACTTCCAGGACCTCCCGCCATGACTCGGCGGAGAGTGTTTCCGGCACCTCCGCTTCGATCGACGTGCAGCTGTCGTGCTCCTCCATGCGTGTGGTGAGCCCGGCGGCGGATAACCGCGCGGCGATGGCCTCCGCGCTTGCCTCCGAAGTAGGCACAGGACAGCCTCCGTCACCGGTGAACACTTTGAGTGAGGCTAGTTAACTAGATTAGAGCTAGTGGACTAGATTTTCTATATGCCTGAGCAGCCGCCCTATCTCCGCATCGCCGACGAACTCCGGCGGCGGATCGCGGAGCACGTGTGGACACCGGGGGACCGGCTCCCATCCCGCCACCAGATCGGCCAGGAGTTCGGCGTGGGCGAGAACGCGGTGCGCCGAGCGCAGGAGCTGCTGATCTCCCAAGGTGTGCTGGAGGGCCGCGCCGGTTCTGGCACCTACGTCGCCGAGCCCCGGCGGCGTGTACGGGTTGTCCGCTCGTCGGCGCGCGAGCAACCCGAGGGCTCCCCGTTTCGCGCGGACATGAAGGCCGTAGGCAGACAGGGCGACTGGGAGAGCCGGACCGACGCCAAAGTCCCGGCGCCTGCGGATATCGCGGCGCGTCTCGGTATCGCCGAGGGCGACCTATGTGTCCGTACCGCGTACGAGTTCCTCGCCGACGGCAAGCCGGTGCAGCTGTCGACGAGTTGGGAGCCGTACGACCTCACCGGCGGCACTCTCGTCGTTCTCCCCGAGGGAGGGCCGCACGCCGGGGCAGGCGTCGTAAACCGCATGGCCGAGATCGGTGTCACCGTCAGCCACGCCGTGGAGCAGCCTGAGCCGCGGCAAGTGACCGCTGAGGAGGCTTCACTTCTCGGCATCCAGAAGGCCGCGCTTGTCACGCATATCCGGCGGACGTACTACAGCGACCAGGGGCGGCCCGTCGAGACGGCCGACATCGTGGTGCCCGCCGCTCACTGCGAGATCGTCTACGAGATCCCGATCAATCGTTAGAGGCCGTTAGAGGTCGCTTCATCGAGTGAGGCGTAGTGGCTGATGAGCATGACGGACAGGTCAGCCGAGCCAAGTAATACTCAGGCTTGAATCCCCGAGCGCGGCAGTTAGAGGCACTCAGTTCCAGGTGGAGCGGCTGCCCAAGTTGCTTCGGGACGAACAGGTCGCGTGCCATAGCCGTGCCACATCGTGCGGTCAACCACGGTCAACGACGGCTCGCGACGGTCCAGGGGGGCCGCCAAGCTGGGAACTCTCCGGCCCAGGGTTGGCCTGCGCACCCTCGTCGTCCCGCACACCCGCCCTTACAACGCAGTAGTCGCGGGCTCCTCGGCAGGTCATGATCTGCCTATGGACGAGTACAACTGGCCAACGCGCCGCCCCGATGTGCCGGGGCAGTCGCGGGAGGAAGTCTGGACGGCGACGCTTGCAGGTCTCCCTCTGGGGGCTTCCGTCGCAGGAGAAGTGATCGCACGTCAGCCCTTCGGCGTCTTCATCCGTGTTGACGGAGTTCCGGACGCCATGGGGCTTGCCGAGATCATTGCCATGCCCGAGGGGATGGGACTGCCCGCTCTTGGGGTACGCATTCGCGGTGAGGTCATCGACCACGTTGAGCACAACCATCAGGTGAGAGTTCGGCTGCACTGATCAGGGGCGGCGCTTGAGTGGCGCTCGGGTTAGTGTGCGGCGCATGGCCAGCGACGTTCTGCCCTGCCCCGAATGCGGGCAGCCCCTGAAGTCTGGTGGCGTCGTGCTCTCCAAGCGCAACGACGACGGCCGGCGGAGCTGCCGATCACTGTGGCGGTGTACCAGTCGGCACGTCTGGTGGAAC
Organism: Streptomyces sp. NBC_00038; assembly: GCF_026343635.1. Taxonomy (NCBI): domain Bacteria; kingdom Bacillati; phylum Actinomycetota; class Actinomycetes; order Kitasatosporales; family Streptomycetaceae; genus Streptomyces; species Streptomyces sp. NBC_00038. Next base: position 3,305,722 of record NZ_JAPELQ010000001.1, on the reverse strand, counting down.
TGGGCGGATCGGCCGGACGAGCCCTTGGAGATCTGCCCCGCGCCGGAGCTGTTCCGCTGACATCCAACGCTGACATCAACACCCACGGACCGCTGCGGCATTGGGCGCCTACGGATGACGCTCGCGCGCGTGGTTGGGCCATGCCAAGGACGAGTTGGAGCGAACTTACGAGGCGGATGTCGGCGGTTCGAAACCGTCCGCGCCCACCAGGTTCGGGGCATGAGAGAGGCCCAGGTCAGCGGGTGTTAACCCGGGGACCTGGGCCTTGAGCTTTCCCGGCTCCTATCCTGGCGCGGTGACGTCTCCTGATCTGCTGCTGCGGGCCCTGCACGACACGGGAAACCCGCCCCTGCGCCCGCTGCCGGACCGAGTGGCGGAGCTACTGAAGAAGCTCGACGCCCCTCCGCGTCTCGCGGCTCATCTGCGGGCCGTTCACGATGTCGCGCACCGGCTTGTCGGCTGGTTGGAGGAGCGGCAGCCGGCATTGCGCTTCGACCGTGATGCCGTGCTCTTCGGGGCGGCCACGCATGACATAGGGAAGACGGTGCACGTCGGGGAACTGTCCGGGCCCGGCTCCGCGCACGAGGAGGCCGGACGTGAACTGCTGCTGGGTCAGGGCGTCGGCGCGGAACTGGCCCGGTTCGCGGGGACCCACGCGGCCTGGAACGGACCGGACATCGGGGTCGAGGATCTGCTGGTGAGCGTGGCGGACAAGATCTGGAAGAACAAGCGCGTCCAGGAGCTGGAGGATCTCGTGGTCGCCCGGCTGGCCGTGGCGAGTGGCCGGACGAGGTGGGAGGAGTTCCTGGCGTTCGACGATGTGCTCGGGGCGCTCGGTGAGGGAGCCGATCAGCGGTTGGCCTTTCAGGCGTCCTACCCGGTCCGCCGGGCTCATTGACAGGGTAGGGACGGCACCATGGCGACCGAGGCGGCTCCGGGCACCGCGGATCCGGATCACGCGCGTATCCCCGAAACGAAGACCGGGGGCACGGTCATCCTGCTCAACGGCACGTCCAGCTCCGGCAAGAGCAGCATCGCCCGGGAACTGCTCGGTGTCCTCGATGGGACGTGGTTCCACATGCCGGTGGACGTCTTCCATTCCATGCGCGGCGGTGGCGAGTTGGCCGACGAGGATCTTCAGGCGGAGATCGATCGCACGGTCAAGGGCTTCCACCGGGCCGTCGCGGGTATGGCCGCGGGTGGCAACAACGTCGTCGTCGACCATCCGCTGAGTCGTCGTTGGCGGCTGCTCGATCTTCTCGACCTGCTCGTGCCCGAGGACACCGTTCTGGTCGGGGTGCGCTGTCCGCTGCCCGAGCTGGAGCGGCGCGAGGCCGAACGCGGGGACCGGCAGCGGGGGCTGGCCGCCATGCAGTACGACGAGGTCCACTCCCACGAACTGCATGACCTCGACGTCGACACCAGCCTTCAGGGCCCGCCGGAATGCGCTCTTCGCGTACGGGACTTCCTTGCGGACCGCCCGCGCCCCACGGCCTTCGAGACGCTCCGGCGGACTCTGCGTACGCCCCGGACTCCTCGGACTCCTCCGAAGGCGGACTGAGCCTTCGCGTTCACGCCGGGTCCTCGTGGGCGTGCTTCAGGCTCGCGCGGGCGTCGACCGTTTCCGCGGGCGTGACTTGCGACCAGAAGCGGTGGCAGCTCACGAACACGGCGAGTTCGCGCTCGCGCTGTCGGAGCTTCTCCACCTCGGCCTGTTCGTCCGCCGTCCAGCCGGGCGAGGCGGGGCGTTCCACCTTGCGCCAGCCGTTGGTGTCGCTGAAGCCGTCCAGGGGTTCGACCGACCAGGGGAGTCGCTTCAGCAGGGCCAGTAGCTCGGCCCGGACCTGATGCAGCTCCTCCTGACCGGCCAGGAGGTCACTCGGAAAGTCATAGGTCGCAGCCACACGGCAATGGTACGCCTGTTCGATTTTGGGATGCGAGTTCCTTCGGGGACTTCACGCGAACGGGTGTGACTGTCCTGTGTCATCGACCGTTGAGCGTGTGCCACCGAAGTTTGATCGGTTCGCAGACCAGCCCCTCTGAGGCTTATCGACTCTCCAGCAATCTGGCCAGCTACGGAGCGGGCTCGAAGTACTGACCAGGAGCGACCGGAGGGCCGTCGGCGACGGCGCGCGCGTAGCGTTCGTCACAAATCTTCACGAACTGGCGTCGCATCGGGTCGGCGGAGAGCTCCGCCGTGACGCGCCACCCAGGCCCACCGTTCACCCAGTGCTCGCGTGCGATCTCACCCTGGAAGTGGCCGTTGAACATGTCCCGGAGTGCGGCCTCGCCAAGGTTTCCGAGCCTGAAGTCGGACTCCCAGTTGGTGACGATGAGGTTGGTGAACAGGATCTGCTTCCTCCGGGTGGCGGTCGTTGGCGTCTGCGGCGGCTCCCAGCACGGAAGGAGCGAAGGGTCGCCGAGCGCCAGGATGATCAGCTCTCGATGGGCATCGCGCCGCGCGGCTTCATGGGCTATCTGTGTCTGGCGAGCCTGATACCACAACGAGGCAGTCACCCCCGCCAGTGCAGCTGCAGAGAAGAGCACGGACAGCGCACCGTAGGTCTGGCTGACGTTGCTCAGCCGCGCCCAGTCCAGATCGTCTGGGGCAAGCAGGTTCAGAATGAATGGGGTCCCGAGGATGAGTACCAAGGCGAACAGGGTGCTGGAAGCGACAACAAGTGTCCGACTGTTCCGAGATGACCTTCCCTGCAGACTGAACATGTTTCCCCATCGTGAGTCGCCGGCCGATCTGAACAGGGTGGCAACTGGTAGGCAGCCGTTCAATGGAGGCGACGTCACTCAAACTTCGATGGCACACACTCAAGAGTCGATGTCACGGGACAGTGACGTTGGGGGGCTGGTGGCCGGGTGCCGCCCCGACCGGCCGGTACCGCCGATGGCCGGTACCGCCGCGATCGGGGCGGTTGTGTGTCTGCCGGACACCGCCATCGACGAGGGCCGGGGCCTGTCCTCGATGAGCGGCATCCTGCCCGCCGTGCACCTGCCCACCACCGTCTGCTGCCGGCCTGACGGCGGGGGTGGTCGGCGGTTAGCTCAGATGCCGGGTGAAGAACTGGGCCGCCGCGTCCCCCGCGAACTGCGGGACGCCGGTGTGCCCACCCAGATTGGCGTGCAGCGTCTTCTCCTTGGAGCCGAAGGCGTCGAACAGATCCAGGGCCTGCTGCCGGTCGTTCCCTTCGTCGTCCCACTGCAGCAGGACGTGCAGCGGAATGGTGACCTGGCGGGCCTCCTCAAGGATGGCGCGAGGGACGAAACTCCCGGCGAACAGAACGGCGGCCGAGATTCGCGGCTCGACCACCGCCAGCCGGGTTCCGATGGCGATCACTCCCCCCGAGTACCCGACCGGGCCGCCGATCTCGGGCAGCTGAAGGAGGGCGTCCAGGGTGGTCCGCCATTCCGGGACCGCCTTTTCGACCAGCGGGAGGACGAGCCGGTCCACGATCTCCTCGCCGACCGGCTCGCCGGCCTCCAGCGTCCGGCGCAGGTCGGAGCGGGCCTGCTCGGCGGCGGCGGAACGGGGCCGGTCACCGCTTCCGGGGAGCTCGATGGTGGCCGAGGCGAAGCCCGTGGCCGCAGAGTGCCGGGCCCGGGCCGCCAGGCGGGCGTACATCTTGTGCAGTCCGCCGGGGTGGCCGAGCAGGATCAGCGGCGCAGGTGCGGATGCGGATTCGGGCGTCCACAGGATGCCGGGGATCTCACCGAGGGTGAATTCGCGCTCGAGGACGCCGTCGTCGAGGCGCTGTTCGGAAGTGAAATGCATGGTCGTGCCTTTCGGGAGGGCTCAGAGACGGCGCTCCCGGACGACCTATCGCCCGACCGTGACCCCGGAGGGGAGCACCCATGTCGATTCTGCGTTCACGGGTACCACCTCCTCGTTCTCTCGCACGGCCTCCGGGAAAGTAGCAGTGGGCGCCGTGGTCCGCCAACGGGTTTTAGCGGAGGCTCGGGCCATCCCGCCGGTCGGGTCGGAGGGGGCTACCCCGCCGGTCGTGATCGCGGGGCCGCCGGCCGACCATGCGGAGGGGTTCGCCAAACAGCTCGCCTCGGCCACCGAGTTGGGGCTGCGATCCGGGCGCCGTCCGCGCGGTCTGAGAAGACGCCGCCGCGCCCCACTGGGCGGCGGGCCCGGCACTGTGGCTCCATGGCGACCTGCATCCGGCCAACGTTCTCACCGCGGACGGCACCTTCTCCGGCGTGATTGACTTCGGCGACCTCTTCGCAGGCGATCCGGCCTGCGACCTCGCAGCTCCTTGGGTATTGCTTGGGTTGGGCGTTGTCACCGGACCTCGCCCATCAGTAAGTTCGTGCCATCGAAGCGTGATCGGCCTGGTCAGAGGGGGGAAGTTGGACGGTTCGCGGTCTGCTTTCCGCCTGGAGCGCGGTGTGACGGGGTTCCGCGACCGGGATGACCCTTCGAGACCGAGTACCGATCCCCATGCTTGCCGTGCTGCCTGGTACGCGGTGGCCCGTGCGGCGCGCGGGCGAGTCACGGACTTCACCGAGCAGGAGTACCCGCAGAACTTCCACAGCGCCACGCCCGTCGATCGGGACGGCATGCACGTCGCGCTGTTCCACGCCCATCGCCCACTGATCGCCTTCGTGAGGGACAGGCGCTACGAGTACACCGACGAGTTCGAAGAACCCCCTCCATGGGCCGCGGCCCTCGGCGACACTGGCTTCCTCGTCCTGAGCGGCGCCCTTCTCCTCTCGCCACTGGAGGAGTTGGACACCTCCGCGCTGTCCGCCGCGGAGTGGGAACAGATCAAGCACTGGCAGCCGAATACCCTCGGCGCGACGCTGTTCAATTCGTGGGACTGATCGTGGGACTGATCGTGGGACTGACGGCTCGGCGGGATCGCGGATCAGAGGTCGCCCGTCGTGCGGCTGGGCTGTAGCCGGTGGAAAACGGGGTGCGGGGGTGCGGGGTCGGCGCCTAGCGTTTCGGGCATGCGTGTTGTCTTCACCAAGGGCCCCGGTACGAGTTACGACATCTCGGTGCACCGCGAGACCGGCGCGGCGCTGGCTCCTCGCAACGGACCCGGCGGACATCCCTACCTGCCGCACGACCTGGTTCACTTCCTGGTCGAGGCGGAAGCGGGGATCGCGCTCGGGGTGTACGGGCGACTGGCCGCCGGGGACAACGGCCTGTTCTGGCCCGCGGACCCCGCCGAGCGGAACAAGGCGGCCCGCCGTCGCAAGTCGAAGCCGACACAGCCGTCGCCGCAGGCGCGGGCGGACATGGCGCGCTCGGAGGAACTGGCGGGCATCGCGGTGCCCGTCTGGGAGGTACGCCGCGGCCACGCGAAGACCCTCCCTGCGTATGTACGCGCCGACGAGGTCTCCCCGATCGTCGACCGCATCGTCACCCGCCTCGACGAACACGCGGACCGCTGGCACGCCCTGCGGGTCGGCGGCTCCCTCGAACTCACCTGGTAGGCCTGAGCCACCAGACAGTGCAGGGGGCGGGACCCAGCACCTTCGGGGCGGGTGCGCAGAGGATGGCACAGCGCGTTGGCCCGGCCCTGGAAGGTGGGGCCGGCTGAGCCGGTCGGTCACAACGAGTGTGACCGAAACCAACTCAGTCGACCGAACCGCGACTGCGGGGCTGTGGGCTCAACCGGTCGCGGCGCCGAACCACTTGGGCAGGTGGTCGAGCAGATCCTGCTGGTCTTCACCGATCCACGCCACGTGGCCGTCCGGCCGCAGCAGCACTGCGGGCGCGTCCAGTTCCTCGCTTACGTCGACGACGTGGTCGACCCGGTCCGCCCAACCCGCCACCGAAAGGCGGCCGGTCTGGTCGAGCAGGAGGCCGCGGCCGCCGTGCATCAGCTCGTAGAGGCGACCCTGCTTGAGCTTCACGTCCCGCATCCGGCGGCCGAGCAGTTCGTGGCCCTCGCCGAAGTCGTAGCGGATCTCTACGGCGGTGATCATCCCGGTCACGTACCGGTTCACCTCCTCGAAGTCCATCAGCTTCGAGAACAGCTCGCGCAGCGCGGTCACACCCGGGTCGGTGCCGAGGAGCGTGATCTGCGCGCGGGTGTTGTCCAGCACGCGGGCGCCCACCGGGTGCCGTTCGGTGTGGTAGCTGTCCAACAGCCCTTCCGGAGCCCAGCCGTTGACTGCGGCGGCGAGCTTCCAGCCGAGGTTGAACGCGTCCTGCACGCCGAGGTTGAGCCCCTGTCCGCCGGTCGGCGGGTGGATGTGCGCCGCGTCGCCGGCCAGCAGCACCCGGCCGACCCGGTAGTGCTCGGCCTGCCGGGTGGCGTCGCCGAACCGGGACAGCCAGCGCGGCGAGTGCACGCCGAAGTCGGTGCCGGCGAACGCCCGCAACTGCTTTTTGAAGTCGTCGAGGGTCGGCTCGGTCGCACGGTCCTCGGCCACCCCGTCGGCGGGCACGACTACGCGGCACACCCCGTCCTCGTCGGGTGGGGCGACGCCGAACCGCAGCTGGGTCTTGCGGACTTCCTCGACGGCGGCGGCGATCGTCGCCGGATCCTCGGTCACCTCCATTTCGCCGAGGAGCGTCTCGACCTTGGCGGGCTCGCCGGGGAAACCGACGCCGAGCAGCTTGCGCACCGCACTGCGGCCGCCGTCGGCCCCGACGAGGTAGCGCGAGCGCAGCCGCGTGCCGTCCGCCAGCTTGACGGTCACTCCGGCCTCGCCCCCGTCCCCGTCCCCGTCTTCGGACTGGCTCAGCCCGACCACTTCGCAGCCGCGCCGGATGTCGGTGCCGAGTTCGAGGGCACGCTCGTTGAGCAGCCGCTCGGTGAGTGGCTGCGGGGTGGCGACGCCGTACGGGTGAGCCGTGTCCAACCGGTCCGGCCACGGCTTGGCGATGCCACCGAAGAGACCGCCGACCTGGAACTTCTCACTGACCGCGAGGAACCGGTCGAGCAGGCCGCGCTGGTCCATCATCTCGACGCTGCGCGCGTGCAGGCCCTGTCCGCGGGACTGCGTGGTCGGCTCGGTCAACTTCTCCAGCACGACCACCTGTACGTCGTGCAGTCGCAACTCGGCGGCCAGCATCAAGCCGGTCGGTCCGCCGCCGACCACGATCACGTCAATCATCGATACCCCGTTCAACGAGACTGGATTCGGCCGGGCGCCCCGCGCAGCCCGGAGGCACGCGCTTCGTGAATCTGCCATTTCCGCAGGTCCTGGCCTTGGCCGGACTATTCTGCGGCACCACCCGGGCCTTGCCGCAAGCCCCCCTGTGCGCTATACCTTGAGAAGGGCAAGGAGTGCGAACTCTCCTTGCCCTTCGTCGTTCTGTCGCCCGGTCGTCCGCTTGCGGCTCAGCGCAAGGTGCGGACGAACACATCCCCGATCAGGTTCGTGTCATCGGGGACCAGGCCGGGGTAGTAGGAGTCGAAGACCGCCGTCGACTCGTCCGCGCTCAGCGCCGCTCGCCCCACGGTGACGGGACTGCCGTCCTGCCCCGGTGACAGCAACTCCTCGTGGCCGGTGCGTAGATCGCGCAGGATCAGCCCCAGTGTCCTGCGGTTCGCGTCCGCCGTGTTCAGGAGCAGCTTCGAGCCGTTCACCGACAGATCCGAGACCAGGGTGAGATCGGTGGGGGACCGGCCGTCGTACCGCTGGAGGGTGCCCGTGCGCAGATCACGGATGAAGGCGTTCCAGCCGTCGTTCGGGTCGGCGTCCGGGACCAGGTTGGTGGCCTGGGAGTTGAAGCCGACCTTGGAGCCGTCGGCGCTCAGCACCGGAGCGATCGCCGACATGTCCGCCGGGGCACCGTCATGGGTGGCATCCGCCTGTACGGTCCGCCCGGTCACCCGGTCGTACACCAGGATGTCGCCCTGGTCGTCGGTGGCAGGCCCGGAGTAGCCCTCCAGGTAGGCGACTTTGCGGCCGTTGGCGCTCATCGAGATCTGCTGGCACTGGTGGAAGTTCTTGGAGCCGTCAGAGGGCCGGCTGACCCGCTGCACCTGCTGAGTCCGGCGGTCCAGGAGCATGACCCGGCAGGCGAACGCGCCGTGTTCGTCGACGGTGGGCCGGGCCACGAAGGCGACGTACCGTCCACTCGCGCTGATCGGGGCGATGCCGTACGACACTTGGTAGCCCTCGTCCATCGCGGGCGCAAGGCGTTCGATCAGCCCGGTGTGCAGGTCCATCACGTGCACGGAGGAGGTCGCGGTCGTGGCCGAGTACGAGGTGAACGTCAAGTAGCGCCCCGACTCGGACAGTTGGGGCGTCGACGTCGTCTCGCCGGGCACCACCACGCGGCGCAGCGGTGCGCCGGGAGCCGTCCGGTAGAAGACGCTGCTGTTCCTCACGTCCGTTCCGGCCACCAGGTTGCTCGCCGACGAGGCGAAGGCCACGACGCGTCCGTCCGCGCTGACCACCGGGTCCGTCGAGTGATTGTTTCCGCCGGTGCCGTCGGGGGCCACACTGATCCGTTCGGTGCCTGGGACCAAGTCGCCGGTGGCGGCCCCCGCAGGCCAGGCGAGACAGGAGACCATGACTGCCAGAACGGCGGTCATGGTGATGCGTAAGGAAGGTCTCATCAGGTGGCTCCCCCTTCGGCGGGGGACGGCCACAGCCGCCCCCCGTATCCCGTGCCCCCGGCCCTGCGCAGAGGACTCACAAGGATTCACGCGATGAAAGCGCGCCGCCTGCCAAGGGTCAATGCATCGGCGACTTTCAGGCGTGTCCAGGGGTTGTGACGCGCAAGTCGAGGAGTTGTCGGGTGTGCCCTGGCACGTGGTTCTCGGCGAGGCCGTTGATGAGGCCTGCGAGCGGAATCGGCTGGTCCGCCACGAGGGTGTCGTTGGACAGGAGGAGCGCGGGCACCAGGACCGAGGCGGCTTCCTCGTTGAGCTGATCGGCGATGTCGCACAGGACGGTGGCCTGGCTTCGGACGTGTTCCATCAGGGCCGCCCTGTCCGCGTGCTCGCCGACGATCCGGTCAAGGTTCCAGGTGTCGAGGGAGACCCGGTTGTCGAAGGTGGGTCGCGAGCCGGCGACGACGCCGAGGGCAACCGCCGCGGTCGCGGCATCGACGCTGAGGAGATGGGCCAGGATCTGGTCGGCGTTCCATCCTCCGTCGTCCGCGTCGCCGAGGTCGGGGCGAGCCGCCGCGGCGAGCAAGTCGTCGTAGGCGCTGCGGAGTGCTGACGAGTCCATAACCTGCGTCCTTTCAGTCGAGCAGTCGAGTCATAGCGAGCCTGAAATCCCGTCGGTCGGGTCGGGTCGGGTCGGGTCGAGCCCGAGCCTGAGTCCCGTCGGTCGGGTCGTGCCGAACCCGAACCCCGTCAGTCGGATCGCGTCGACCCCGACCCCGACCCCGACCCCGGCCCCGGCCCCGACCCCGTACCCGCCCCCCGCTCCGCCGCCTCCGCCACGCGTTTGATGTTCGCCAGTCGCCGGTCCCAGTCGGCGGCGAGTGAGGCCATCCACCGTGCCGTCGTGTCGAGGGCCGCGGGCCGTACCGCGTACCGGACCTCGCGTCCGACCCTGCTGCCGGAGACCAGCCCGGCGGAGTCCAGGACGGCGAGGTGCTTGACCACGGCCTGCCGGGAGACGGGAAGGCGTTCGGCGAGTGTCGTCGCGGTGGCCTCGCCCTGGGCGGCGAGCAGGTCCAGCAGCCGGCGTCGCGTCGGGTCGGCCAGTGCGCCGAGGACGCTGTCGACGGCCTCGGCGGCGCCGGGACGTTCTGCCGTCACGTGGACGGCTGTTCCGCGCGCGTCTTGAGCGCGTCGAGCTCCAGGGGCCAGCCTTCGCTGTGGTCCTTGAGGTTCTGACTGCGCAGTTCCTCGGACCCGGCCAGCGCAGCGAACCCGCTCTCGACGACGCGCAGCCGCGTCTGGTCGCCTTCCTGGGTCAACGTGAACTCCACGAGGGTGCTGTTGTCCTCGCGCAGCTCTTCTCCAGGGAATGCGCTGGTCCAGCGGTAGGCCAGGTACGTCGGCGGCTCGACCTTCTCCACCCGCACCGGGAAGTCGCCGTGCTCGGCGTTCTTCGCCACCATCGACTCGCCCTCCTTGGCCACGGTGCCGGGCAGACTCGCCTTGTCGGCCACCCAGAACCCGGGCTGGGCCACCAGCGACCAGACCCGCTCCAGGGGTGCCGAGATCAGGGTTTCGCGTTCGATCCGGTCCGAGCTCATGAGCTGACTCCGTTCGTCGCCGCCATTGACTTGCAACCCCAGGGTTGCACAACAGGGGCTCTAGGTGCAACCCGTCGGTTGCGCCTAAAGAGAGGCTGCCTCAGTCCAGACTGTTCAGTTGCAACTGGACAGTCCAGACTGAATAAATTAGCTTGGCGGCATGGACAAAGACACCGAGGCCGCCGAGGGCATCTCCGAGTCCGCCGCCCGCGCCGCACTCGATCTGCGCGTGGCGTTCAGCCGGCTGCGGCGGCGGATCAGGGAGGTCTCCGAGACGGACGACCTCACGCCTTCGCAGGTGTCCGCCCTCACCCTGGTGAGCAAGAGCGGGGCCGCCACGGCCAGCGCGCTGGCGGCCGCAGAGGGGGTCCGCCCGCAGTCGATGGCCACCACGCTCGCCGCACTCGACGAGCAGGGGTTGATCGAGCGCAGCCCGGATCCGACTGACGGCCGGCGTCAGCTCGTCACGCTGACCGACGCCGGTCGCGAGCGTGTCGAGGGCACCCGGCAGGCCCGCGAGGAGTGGCTGGCCCGGGCCTTCCAGGACCGCTGCACGGAGGCCGAGCGGCAGACCGTCGTCGAGGCGATGGCCGTACTGGAACGGCTCACCCGGCAGTGATACCGAAACTCGCCCGCTCCACCAGACCGCCGCGCGCGGCCCCGGCGGGCTTCGACCGGCGGCTGATCGCCCCGATGATCCTCGGTTCCGTACTCAACCCGGTCAACTCCTCGATGATCGCGGTGGCGTTGGTGCCGATCGGGGCCGCGTTCGGGGCGCCGCCCTCGGAGACGGCGTGGCTCGTCTCCGCGCTCTACCTCGCCACCGCCGTCGGCCAGCCCGTCATCGGGCGGCTGGTCGACACGTACGGACCCCGTCGCCTCTACCTCACCGGTACGGCGCTGGTGGGGATCGCCGGACTCCTCGGTGCCCTCGCCCCCTCCCTGGGCGTGCTGATCGCCGCCCGGGTGCTGCTCGGATTCGGTACGTCGGCCGCGTATCCCGCGTCCATGTACCTCACCCGGAGCGAGGCCGAGCGCACGGGGCACGACAGCCCGACCGGAGTCCTGACCGCGCTCTCGGTCGCCAACCAGGGTGTCGTCGTCATCGGCCCCACACTGGGCGGGCTGCTCATCGGCGCGGGCGGCTGGCGGATCGTCTTCACCGTCAACATCCCGTTGTCGCTGGCCTGTCTGGTGCTCGGCTCGCTGCGCCTGCCGAAGCATTCGTTCCAGACGCCGCCTGCGAAGCGGGCCGTGGACCTCGTGGGCATGGCGCTGTTCGCCGCGATGCTCGTCTCGCTGATGCTGTTCCTGATGAACCCGGGCGTCGCCGGCCTGTATCTCCTCGGGCTGACAGCCGTCGCGGGCAGCGGGCTCGTCCTGCGGGAACTGCGCGTCGCGGAGCCCTTCATCGATCTGCGGGTGCTCGGCGGGAACCTGCCCATGCTGGCCACCTTCCTGCGTCAGTTCCTGGCCTTCACCGCCGTGTACGCGTTCCTGTACGGCTTCACGCAGTGGCTGGAGGAGGGGCGCGGGCTGCACGCCTCCGCCGCCGGACTCCTCCTGCTGCCGCTGTCGTTGACCGCGCTGGCCGTCGCCGGCGCCACCGGACGGCGCGAGGCGGTCCGCGCCAAGCTGGTCGTCGGCGGACTCGCGCAGATCGCCGGCTGTGCGGTGCTCCTTGTGGTGGGCTCAGGCTCCCCGGTCTGGCTGCTCGCCGCCGCCGGCGTCCTCATGGGCGTACCGCAGGGTCTCAACGGCCTCGCCAACCAGACCGCCCTCTACCGGCAGGCCGACCCCGACCGCATCGGCTCCGCCGCCGGACTGCTGCGCACCTTCACCTACCTCGGCGCGATGGGCGCCTCCGCCGCCACTGCGGCCTTCTTCGCCCACGGCGCCGACACCCACGGGCTGCACGAGCTGGCCCTGTTCATGCTCGCCGGAGCCGTGCTGCTCCTGGCCGTGACCCTCATCGACCGTTCCCTCCGCACCATCACCCCCGGCACCCCCGTTTCTGGATCTGGAAAGGCCTGACCATGGCTCTCACCACGCTCGACTCCCGTACCGCGCTCGTCCTCGTCGATCTCCAGAACGGGATCGTCGGGAACCCGGGCCTCGCCCCGTACCCCGGCGCCGAGGTCGTGGCGCGCGCGGGCCTGCTCGCCGAGGCCTTCCGCGGCCACGGCCTCCCCGTCGTCCTCGTGCGGGTCACCGCGGCCGCCGACGGATCGGACGCCGCGCCCGGCCGCATCGACGGCGGCAGCCACCCCCGCACCTGGCCGGAGGGCTGGGACGTCATCGCCGCCGAGCTGGCCGGGCACCCCGAGGACATCACCGTCACCAAGCGGAACTGGGGCGCGTTCTACGGCACCGACCTGGACCTGCACCTGCGCCGCCGCGGGATCACCCAGATCGTGCTGGCCGGCGTCGCCACCAGCATCGGCGTGGAGTCCAGCGCCCGCGCCGCCCACGAGCACGGCTACCACGTCACCCTCGCCACCGACGCGATGACCGACATCGACGCCGACACCCACCGCAACAGCGTCGAGCGGATCTTCCCCCGCCTCGGGGAGACGGGGACGACGGCCGAGGTCGTCGAGCTGCTGGCGAAGACCCGCCCCTGACGAGGCTCCGGCCCCCTGGAGGCCGCAGGCGGCGGGTCAGTGACCCGCCGCCGCCAACTCCCGCACCAGCCCGCTCGCCACGGGTACGGGCACCCCGTACCGCTCGGCCGCCCGCAGCAACGCCCCGCCGATCGCGTCCAGTTCGAGCGGACGGCCCGCCTCGGCGTCGCGCTGCATGGAGGACTTGGTGCCGGGCGGGAAGGAGTCGTAGCGGGCGAGGGCGGCGGCCGGGTCGGCCGGGGCGCCGCACGCGGTGCTGACGGCCGCCGTCTCCTCGACCAGCGCCGTCAACTCCTCGCGGTGGAGGGTGCGTACGTCGCCGAGAGGCAGTCCGTAGCGGGTGGTCAGCAGGGCGAGGGGCGCGAGGAAGGACATCTTCCCCCACAGCGTCGCTGCCTCGCCGTCCTGGACGCGGGTGCCGAGGCCGGTCCCGGCCAGGGCTTCCGCGAGAGCGTCCAGCTGCTCGCGCCCGACCGTCTCACCGGTCAGGTCGACCTCCGCGAAGGGGCTGTCGTGCTCGATCAGCCCCGGGGCCACGCGAGTCGACTCCGCGCGGATCACCGCGGGCGCCACCCGGCTCGGACCGTAGCGCTCGCGCAGGGCCGCCGGGTGTTCGACGCCGTTCAGGAACGGTACGAGCAGGGCGTCGCCCGGCGCGTTCACCGGGACCCGCTCCAGGGCCGCGTCGAGCGCCGTGGCCTTGACCGCGATCAGGCACGCGTCCACCGGCTCGCGCAGCTCGGTGTCCGCCTCGACACGCGCCGTGAAGTCGCCGAAGAGCCCGCTGCGTACGCGGATGCCGTCCGCGGCCAGCGTCCGCGCGGTCTCGTCCCCGGCCAGGCAGATCACCCGGTGGCCGGCACGGGACAGCAGCGCGGCGAGCAGGCCGCCGATGCCGCCGGGGCCCAGGACGGCGACCGTCATGCGTGTGGTCGGCTCTGTGTTCATGGTCGTCAGATCCTCTCGTCGGTCGGCCCCCGGGAAGGGTGGCCGCCTCGGAGTGGATCATCGCAGCCGGTACGGGCGTACCGAAACCCCGGGGGCGGCAGACGTTGTCTGCGGTACGCGCGACACTGGACGTATGTGCCGCAGCATCAAGACACTCCGCCCGCCCGTGATCCCCGAAGAGGCCACCGAGGAGGAGATCCGCGCCGCCGCGCTCCAGTACGTCCGCAAGGTGTCCGGTTTCCGGGCCCCCGCCGCCCACAACCGTGAGGTCTTCGACCACGCGGTCGAGGCGATCGCGGCGGCCACCGCCGAACTCCTGGCCGACCTGGAAGTACGCGGGGCGGCAACCCAGCGGGCCTGAGCGCTCCGCTGCAAGTCCGGTGCGTCGGCCGCGGGTTCGTCGTGGCTGGTCGCGCAGTTCCCCGCGCCCCTATGGGGCGCTGCCCGATCCGCTCAGGCCCTGCCGTCCGGCTCCTCAGTGGCCGGCCGCCGCATCAGGTACGCCGCCCCCGCGCCCGCGCCGAACAGTGCCACGAGTGAAACCCCCGTGGCGAGCCAGGTCGCGCCCAGCCACTGGCCGCCGAAGTAGCCGAGGGCGACGCTGTACACGGCCCAGGACAGGCCCGCGAGGATCGACCAGGGCAGGAACTCGCGGACGCGGCGGTGGGCGGCGCCGGCGCCGAGTGAGACTACCGAGCGGCCGGCCGGGGCGAAGCGGGCGATGACGACCAGCGGGCCGCCGCCCCGGGCGAGGGCCGCGCCGAGACGTTCCTGCGCGCTGGTCAGGCGGCGGGAGCGGGCGATGGCCCGGTCGAGGCGTTCGCCGCCGCGCCAGGCCAGGCGGTACGCCACCAGGTCGCCCAGGACCGAGGCGGTGGCCGCGGACAGGGTGAGGAACAGGATGTCGGGCACCGCCTGCGGGACCTCGCCCGTCGCGGTGCCCGCCGCCGCGGCCGTGGCGGCCATGATGACCAGTACGCCGCTCGGCAGCACCGGCAGGAAGACGTCGAGCAGGACCGACAGGGCCACCGCCGCGTAGATCCATGGGCTGCCGGTCAGCGACCCCACACTCTCAAGCACCGAAACACTCCCCTGTAACTCCCCCGTAGGCACAACCACGCCGCGGCGTAGCGGGGAGCGGCAAGGCGGCCTGTGACAGCCATACAGCGTACGCGTCAGGTGTGACAGGAGTTCCACGGGGGGCTCGTGGGTCTCTCACATCACGTTCACCCGGCTGCCGTCTCCGCACGGCGAGCGGCGCCGACTTCCCGTACCAACGAAGCAGGGGGATCGACACGGTGGGGGTGCGCACAGACCCAAGAGGAGTTGGACAGCGATGGTGGCAGGGATATTCGTCGGCGCTCTGGCGTCGGCCGTACTGGCGACGGGCAGCGGCGGTACGGCCGCCCCCGACGGCTACTGGATGAAGACGGACGCGCGCTTCGCGCCGCCCACCGCCCTCGTCCCGTCGGCGGCAGTGACGTACGACATGTCGCTCGTGCCCGCGGCCGCCCGGATCGTGGTGAGCCAGCACACCGAGGCGAGCGGGGCGACGACCGTGCGGCTGAAGGTGGAGGGGCTGAAGCCCGGGTACGCGTACGGCGCGCATGTGCACCAGAAGCCGTGCGCCGCCGATCCCGCCGCCGCGGGCGGGCACTACCAGCACGTCGTGGATCCCGTGCAGCCGTCGAAGGACCCTGCCTACGCCAATGACGAGAACGAGGTCTGGCTGGACTTCAAGGCCGACGCGCAGGGCGCGGGCGAGGCGAGTGCCCGGCACAGTTGGGGCTTCAGGCGCGGCGGGGCCTCCTCCGTGGTGCTGCACGACGAGAAGGGCATGAGCGGCTCCCGGGTGGGCTGCTTCACGGTTCCGTTCGGATGGGTGACCGGAACGGGCTGAGCGTGTACGGCGACGGCGCCCACCCCTTCGTACAAGGGGATGGGCGCCGCCTTCGTACGACGGGATGCGCGCCGTCGCGTGAGCGATCAGGCCGCGACGGGCTCCGAGGTCCGCTTGTCCGCCGGGTCCGAGGCCGTGCGGGAGGTGAAGACGCGGTCGAGGCCGAAGGCGCCGGAGCCGGTGAAGACCAGCAGCAGGAAGGCCCAGCAGAACATCGCCGAGGCCTCGCCGCCGTTCTGGATCGGCCACAGGGCGCCCTGCTGGTGCACGTCGAAGTACGCGTACGCCATCGAGCCGGAGGCGATGAACGCGGCGGCGCGGGTGCCGAGGCCGAGCAGGACGAGGGTGCCGCCGACGAGCTGGATCACGGCCGCGTACCAGCCGGGCCAGGTGCCGGCGTCGATGCTGCCGCCGCCCATCGCGCCACCGAGGACGCCGAAGAGTGAGGCGGCGCCGTGGCAGGCGAAGAGCAGGCCGACGACCATGCGGAACAGGCCGACGGCGTAGGGCTGGGCGCTGTTGAGGCGTCCGGACATGGGGGGTCTCCTTCGGTCGGGCCGGTCATGTGGGGCGGACCGGTCGTGGGGACGGAACCGAGTGAGCCACCTACGTTAGGTGAACCTAATCAATGCTTGCAAGTTCAACATTCGGCCACGGGCCGGTCTCGGCCCGCGCTTCCGTTTGTGCTTCCGCTTCGGCCGTCGTCGCACGTAGCGTCACCCGCAGCACCGCCCGCGCCACCGCGTCGGCGTCCGAAAGCGTGACCGAATCCACCCCCGGTCTGGCCCCGGCCGCGGTCACCCAGTGCACACCTTCCGTGGGCACGCCGAACGCGAACCGCCTTGTGTGCGCCTGTCCTTGACGGTCGATCAGACGATAGGGGCGAGGTGTTACGTCCAGCCCTCCGGTTTCGTAACCGTCGACGGTGTGCGGGCGGCACCGGCCCGTCTTCAGCAGTCGCCCGAGCAGTTCGTCGGCCGTCCGCCGCACGTCCGCTTCCGGCAGCCGGGCCTCGATGAGCGTCGTCGCGCGTACGGCGGAACCCGGCACGTCGGGGGAGTGCGCGACCCAGGCCCCGTCCTCGGCCCGCACTTCGAGGCGGGGCCCGAGAACGGTCAGCGTGCCCGCCTCGATCAGCGCCGCCATCTCCTCGACGCGCTGCCGGGGCGGCCCGATGGAGAGGAACGCGTTGAGCGGCGTATACCAACGGTCCAGGTGCTCGCGGCGCGAAGCGCCCGACAGGCCGCCGTGGTCCACGATCTGCCGCAGCTCGTTGCGCAGGTCGCGCAGCACGTCGAGGGCGGCCTTGAGCGGACCCTCGACATTGCCGAGCGCGGCCTGCTCGGCGTCCTCGCGCAGATACCCGAGCAGCCAGTCCCGCCAGGCATCGGGTCCCGCGAAGACCTGTCCGGCGTACGGACGCGAAATACGGTCCCAGGACCAGCGGTCGGCGGCGGGAACCTCGAACTCGTCGAGAAGCGCGGCCTCTTGGCGGCTCCGGTGGGGGACGCCCAGGAAACGGTCCCTGAACTGCCCGGACCCGGACCCGCACTCGGACCCGCACTCGGACCGCGCTCGCCCCAACACCCCCTCGTAATAGACCGTTTCCACCTCCTTCGCGACCAGCGGCCATATCTCGCGCAGGAAGTCGGGCGCGTCACCGGAGTCCGCCCGCTTGCGGAAGCCGGCGATCACGTCGTCGGTGAGGACGACGGGAAGGTGACGGCCGTAGGGACCCTTGGCGTTGTCGCCGCGGGCCTGGTGCGGGATGCCGCGGCGGGAGCCCGCGTACAAGCGGGGCTCGTCGCCCGAGGCGAGATAGCGCAGGCCGCCCTGGCGGGTGCGGGTGAAGCGGCCGCCGCGGCCCGTGGTCAACAGGGCCATGTGGTCGAAGAAGTTGAGGCCGAGGCCGCGCAGCAGGACCGGCTCGCCGGGGGCGGGCGCGGAGAGGTCGACGTCGGCCGGGTTGGCGGGCAACACGCGGCGCAGGCCGTGCCGTTCGGCGTACGAGGTGAGGTTCCGGTCCGCGGGTTCCGCGAGGACCGGCAGATGGCCCTGCGCGAGGACCACGGCGGCGAGGCCCGACAGGGTGCGGCCGGTGGAGAGGGTGAGTGTCTGACGGCCGTCGCGCGCGTCGTCGAGCCGGGTCGCGCGAGCGGCGTGCACCTCGACCCGCACCTCGGACGGCGCCTCGCGCACGACCCTGCCGAAGACCCACTCCAGGTAACGGCCGTACTGGGCGCGGGTCGGATAGTCGTCGGGGCCCAGCTCGCCGCCCGCCCACGCGTGCAGGCTCGGCCCCGGGCATATCGGCCCCGAGCAGTCCACGCTCTCGTCGGTGAACAGGGTCACCTGCGAGGCCACCGTGTTCATCAGGAGCTGCGGCGACTGCGCGGTGCGCCAGACGCGGCCGGGGCCCGGTGGGGCGGGATCGACGACGTGGACGGTCAGTCGTGCGCCGGCCGGGAGGAGCTCCGGCACGGAGGCGCAGAGGCGTTCCAGGACGCTGGTGCCGCGCGGGCCCGCGCCGACGAGGGCGACCGAGGCATGGGTGGTCCCGGCGGGCGCGGCGGGTGGTGCGGACAAAGGGGTGACTCCCGGGCGTGTGGGGCGCTGGGCAGCAAACCGCCCGCTGGAAGCGGACGGTCCGCCTCATCATGCCGTCGTACGGAGCGGGAGCCGAGACCTGGGGCGGATGATCGGCGTCAGGTGTGGGATGCCTCACGAGCATCAGGGACAACGCGCACAACAACCGTACGCAATGCGCCTATTAGGGGGCGAGTACGGACTCCTCCACGGTTTCGAGGCGGGCGCCTCCGCCGCGCAGGGCCCGTGCCTGGTCGAGGCGCAGGGACGCGGAACGCCCGCGCAGCGTCAGGGTCATCAGCTGGTTGCCGAACCAGGGGCCGCCGGCCCTGCGCCACTCGACGGGCGGGTGCGCGCAGCGGCCGTGCCGGGTGAACCGGTGTCCGATCGCCCGGCCGAGGCCGCTCCAGCCGAAGCGGAAGCCGAGCCTTATGTGCAGCGGTATCGAGTTGTGGACGGGGGAGCAGGTCAGCTGGAGCACCCGGGCGGCGGGCCGGTCGCCGCCGGGCCAGGTCGGCTCGGCGACGTACGCGTGGTGCACGTCCCCGGACAGCACGCACACCGTCGCCGGGGCGTCGTCCCCGGAGCCCGCCTGGGCGATGAACTCCGTGAGCGCCTCGAACGAGGACGGGAACGCCGCCCAGTGCTCCAGATCGGCCGCCCTGCGCATCTTCTCGCCGAACCGCGCCCACCGCTCACCCCGTTTCCCCTCGCACAGCGCCGCATTCCAGGTCTCGGCGTCGTGTATGAGCGGGGGAAGCAGCCAGGGCAGGGAGGTGCCGATGAGGAGATGGTCGTACGAGCCCGGCGCCTCCAGCGCCTGTTCCCGCAGCCACTTGGCTTCGCCGGGGTCGATCATCCGGCGGTCCTTCTCGTCGAGGACGCGGGCCGCGCGGGTGTCGAGCATGACGACGCGGACGCGGCCGAAGTCGCGGCGGTAGCTCCAGCGGACGGAGGCGGGGTCGGCGTCCGCCTGGGCGGAGAAGGCGCGCAGCACGTCGGTGCCGTCGGGGGTCTCGCGGACGGCGGCGTACAGGAGGTCCTCGGACAGTTCGCGCGGGGAGAGGTTGCCGAGGTGCTGGTGGACCCAGTACGACATCAGACCGCTCAGGATCCGCTCGCGCCACCACGGGGTGGCGCGCATGTCGGCGACCCAGGAGGCGCTGGTGTTCCAGTCGTCGATGACGTCGTGGTCGTCGAAGATCATGCAACTGGGCACGGTGGACAGCAGCCAGCGGATCTCGGGGTCGAGCCAGGATTCGTAGTAGAGGCGGGTGTACTCCTCGTAGTCCGCGACCTGGTGGCCAGGAGGGTCCGCGAGGCCGCGGCGGGCGGCGATCCAGTTGAGGGTGGCCTTGGAGACCTCGTCCGCGTACACCTGGTCGCCCAACAGCAGCAGCACGTCCGGGCGTTCGCCTTCCGGAGCCCCGGCGATGCGGGCCGCCAGGGTGTCAAGGGCGTCCGGTCCCACCGGGTCCTTCTCGTCCTCGGGCGGCGCGGCCCAGCGGCAGGAGCCGAAGGTGACCCGGACGGCCCCGCCGTCGAGGGTACTGACGACCGAAGGCGGGAACCCGGAGTCGGGCAGCGGCCAGACGAGTACGTCGTCAAGGCGCACCTCGTACGAGGTCCTCGTCCCCGGGGTCAGTCCGCTCACCGGCACCAACGCGTAGTGGTGCCCGGCGACTTGGAAGGTCCGGGCCTCGCCGCGGGTACCGTCGGCGCAGCGCACCTCGGCGGTGCACGGACGGCTCGCCTCGACCCAGAAGGTCGCGGACGAGCCGTCGACGTACCTCAGCAGCGGTCCCAGGCGCAGTTCCGCCAAGTTGATCAGCCTCCTCCGTCGCCCCGTACGGTACGGAACGACGGAGGTCGGCGGGGAGGTTCCGGGAACCGCGACTCTGTGAATCGCGCCGGATCAGCAGCCGCTGAGGACCGAGGTCAGCTTGGTCTTCTCGGCGGAGTCGACCGAGAGGTCGTAGTAGTACTTCACCTGGACCCAGGCGCGGACGTACGTGCAGGCGTACGCGGTGCGCGAGGGCATCCACGTGGCCGGGTCCTGGTCGCCCTTGGACTGGTTCACGTTGTCCGTGACGGCGATGAGCTGCGGGCGGGTCAGGTCGTTGGCGAACGCCTGGCGGGTGGCGCTGCTCCAGCTGTCGGCGCCGGAGTCCCAGGCCTCGGCCAGCGGCACGAGGTGGTCGATGTCGAGGTCGGACGCGAGGGTCCAGGTGGCACCGTCGTAGACGGAGTACCAACTGCCGCTGGTGGACGCGCAGGCGGAGTCGGTGACGACGCCGGAACCGTCCCGCTTGAGGACCGTCTCGCGGGTGTTGCAGGTGCCGGAGATGGTGATCCAGTGGTTGAAGAGATCGCGGTCGTAGCCGGTGCGGTCCTCGGTCGCGACGGTGAGGGAGGCGAGGTAGGTGCGGGCGGTGGCGGCGCTGACCGGGGTGGGCAGCGCGGCGGAGGCGGTCGGGCCGTTGAAAATCCCGGCCATGGCTATCAGACCGGTGACGGCTGCGAGTACACTCAGCCGTCGACGCGCGTAGACCTTAGGCATGCGAACTCCAGTGGAGTGGGGGGCCGTTGGGGGCGAGCTAGCACATGCTTGCGGCGGCGTGTTTCCAGAGGATGTGCGTCAGGTGAGAAGCTAGTGACGTGCTCATGACACATCAAGACTTCTGACCGAATCTCGCGAACCAGAACTCCTACGCCTGCGGCGGGACCAAAGACCCTACGGAGCCCCCGCCGCCATCCCGTACGATGGACGGCGCAGAAGGGGAGTAGCTCTTCGCCGGACCGTCGACATACTGCTCAGCTCGTCTGAGCCGGCGCCCGGAGGCAGACCTCGTTCACGGGGCCGGCCAGCGAGACCTTCGGCAAGCAGTGCACAACCTGTGCGTCATCCGTGCGTTCTCGTACGGGTGTCCCTGTGTGCTGCCGTGCCGAGGTGTCGCGTCGCAGTCACAGCACTCTCGGTGGGGCAGCCCGACCGATTGAGGAATTTTGATCAGCTTCAGCGTCATGGCCGTCGTCTTCGGCGTCGTCTTCCTCGCCGAACTGCCGGACAAGACCGCGCTCGCCGGACTCGTCCTAGGCACCCGCTACCGCGCCTCGTACGTCTTCGCCGGCGTCGCCGCCGCCTTCGCCCTCCATGTCGCGCTCGCCGTGGCGGCGGGCAGCGTCCTGACCCTGCTGCCGCAGCAGATCGTGCAGGCCCTCACCGGCGTGCTCTTCCTCGGTGGTGCCGCGGTGCTCCTGATGAAGAAGGACGAGGGTGAGGAGGAGGTCCGCAAGCCGGCGAACCAGAGCTTCTGGAAGGTCTCCGGGACGGGCTTCATGCTCATCCTGGTCGCCGAGTTCGGCGATCTCACCCAGATCATGACGGCGAACCTCGCGGCCCGCTACGACGATCCGCTCTCCGTCGGTCTCGGTGCGGTGCTTGCGCTGTGGGCGGTCGCGGGGCTCGGGATCGTGGGCGGCAAGGCGCTGATGAAGCGGGTGCCGTTGCGGCTGATCACCAAGGTTGCGGCGCTGCTGATGCTGGGGCTCGGGGTGTGGAGTCTGTTCGAGGCGGTGACGGGCTGAGGTGGTCGGTCCGGCCCTTCCCTGTGCTCGGTCGAGCGGGTGTCCGTGCGGCGTACTAGCGGTGTCTCCCTGTTGTCCGAGACGTGACTTTCTGTGGGCGTGTTGGTAAAGCACCTGGTCAGAAGCGGTGGCGCCGAGCCCCTCCCTTTTTGTATCGTGTAGGAACAAAGTGACTCCCGCCCGCACTCCCTGACCGGCGGGCGGGGTCACCTTGTCCCTGGGGGCCGTGACCGGTCCCCTTTCCAGCCTTTCCAGCCTTTCCTGCCTTCCCGCGTTTCCCACGTCTTCCGCGCCCTGGAGCATGCCGATGACGGCTCCCACCGTTCTGAACGCCCGCGCCCTCCTGCTCGACATGGACGGCACCCTCGTCAACTCGGACGCCGTCGTCGAGCGCGTCTGGCGCCGCTGGGCCGACCGGCACGGGCTGGACGGCGACGAGGTCATGAAGGTCGTCCACGGCAGGCAGGGGTACGCCTCGATGGCCGTGCTGCTGCCGAGCCGGCCCATGGAACAGAACTACGCGGACAACGCGTGGATGCTCGCCGAGGAGACCGCCGACATGGACGGCGTCGTCGCGGTTCCCGGTGCGGCGGAGTTCCTGGCGTCCCTTGCCGGGCTTTCGCATGCGCTGGTGACCTCCGCGGACGTGGGGCTGTCCACCGCGCGGATGGCTGCCGCCGGGCTTGCGCTGCCCGATGTGCGGGTCACCGCCGAGTCCGTCGGGGCGAGCAAGCCGGATCCCGAGGGGTTCCTCAAGGGGGCCGCCGAACTGGGCGTCGCGCCCGAGGACTGTGTCGTTTTCGAGGACTCCGGGGCGGGGATCTCGGCGGGGCGTGCGGCCGGGATGCGGGTCGTCGGGGTTGGCCCTCGGGCCGGGGTCCACCGTCCCGATGCGCTGGTTCGGGACCTCACGCAGGTGCGGGTCGAGGGTGTGGACGGTGGGGGGATTCGGTTGTTCGTGGGGTGAGGCTGAGGGGCCGGCGCGGGTGCGGGGAAGGGTTTTTTCGCCCCCTCCGCCCCTACCCGTCCCTTGTTCCTGGGGGCTCCGCCCCCAGACCCCCGTATCGCGCTGACGCGCTCGTCCTCAAACGCCGGACGGGCTGAAAGATGCCCCCCTCGGGTGGGTGGGGGGTTGGGATGGCGGCGCTCGTTCTCACACGCCGGTCGGGCTGGATGGTGTGGCCCCCGTGGGTGGGTGGGGGATCGGGATGGTGCTGGCTTGTCCTCGGACGCTGGACGGGCTGGATGGTGCTTGCCCGGGGGTGGAGGGTGTGGCCCCCGTGGGTGGGGATGGGGACGGTGCTGCCTTGCCTCAGACGCTGGACGGGTGGAAGGCCTGTCGGCCGGAGTGGGGACAATGCTCGCAGCCGCCCACCGGCCGGAGGGGGCGTGCCGGTACGTCCGCATGCCCGTCGCGTACGTTCGCGTCACCGGGGTGCTCGCTGCTAGCCCGACGTCTGATCCGGCGGCGACGGGCGGGACGTACCGGCACGCCCCCGACCCACCCACCCGGCCGAAGCGATCACGGCTCCGTCGTCTCCGCTTCCAGGCTTGTCCGGGTCGCCTCGCCGTACACGCCCAGGTCGTCGGCCGTGATTCCCCGGGCCCACTGGTAGCGGCGTACGGATTCTTCGAGCTGGTTGTCGTATTCGCCGTCGGCATCGCCGACGTAGAGGGCCAACTGCGTCAGGCGGAGCTGGAGTTCGGTGACCTCGGGGCCCTCGTCGCCGCGGCGCAGGGTTTGGGTCTGGCGTCCGTCGTTCGATTCGTCTTCGTCGCCGGTGGCCTCTGCCGAGCCGGTGGCACGCTCGGTCGTCGGAGTCTGGGACGGGGTGGCCGACGGGGACGGGGTCGAGGACGCGGTCGACGAGGGTGACCGTGAGGGGGTCGTGCTGGGCGGCGGCGCCGGGGCGGCAGGCGCCGGGGGCGATGACGAGGCGCTTGTCGACGGTGACGCCGAGGCGGACGTGGCGGACGCCTCAGGGACGCTCGCCCGTACGGCGTCCGGCAGCGCGCCGTCCCGCGAGGGAGTGTCGTACGAGAACAGCCCACTGGCGAAGCCCGCCGCGGCGACGACCGTCACCACGGCCCCGGCGACGGCGAGGAGGGCGATACGACGCCGACGCCCGCGCCGGGGCGGTACGTCCGGAGGCACGCCGACGCCGCTCGGCACGGCGGCCAGCCGCATCGTCGACGCGGAGCCGTCGGACGCGTCGTCGGAGAACCCAGGAACAGCGACGGACACCGGCACCACAGCCGTGTCCGCGTCCCCCGGCTCCAGTTCCACGTACGGCCGGATCCGCAACGGATCGAAGTCCTCCGCCGCAGCCGCCTCCGCAGTGCGCGCATCACGCAGCGCGTCCGACGCCCGCTGTGTACAGGCGCACGACGGGCTGCCGTCCGGCGCGCGGGGCGCCGCGCACTCGGGGCAGACATGCCCGTTCGGTTCAGTCACGCGTGGGTCCCTCCCCCTGTGGCTCCCCCTGAGGAACTCCCGAGGTTATCCGTACGTCCCCCACACAATCTCCCCGGAGCCCCCGGAATCCCGCCCTCCGCGGGACTCAACAGGCCATAACCGGTCACACCGATCAGGATGGAGGGTGACCGGGACGCCACCGGGGCCCTAGGGCAGGGCGGGAGGTCTGCATGACCGAGGACGGGCACGGCACGGACGGCGGGCCGTCCGCGCCGCTTGGCGTGAACGAGAGCGCCGTCAGACGGCGCGAGGCGGCCGCCACGGACGCCGGCGAGCACGTGCACGGCAGCGTCCTCGTCTCGATCGGCGCACTGCTGCTCGGCATGCTGCTGGCCTCCCTCGACCAGACGATCGTGTCGACCGCGCTGCCGACGATCGTCAGCGATCTCGGCGGCCTGGACCACCTGTCCTGGGTGGTCACCGCGTACCTGCTCGCGTCGACCGCGGCGACCCCGCTGTGGGGCAAGCTCGGCGACCAGTACGGCCGGAAGAAGCTGTTCCAGGCCGCGATCGTGATTTTCCTGATCGGCTCCGCGCTGTGCGGCCTCGCGCAGAACATGCCGCAGCTGATCGGCTTCCGTGCGCTTCAGGGCCTCGGCGGCGGCGGACTGATGGTCCTGTCGATGGCGATCGTCGGAGACCTCGTCCCGCCGCGCGAACGCGGCAAGTATCAGGGCCTGTTCGGCGCCGTCTTCGGCACGACCAGTGTGCTCGGCCCGCTCCTCGGCGGGCTGTTCACCGAACACCTCAGCTGGCGCTGGGTCTTCTACATCAACCTGCCGATCGGCGTCGTCGCGCTCGTCGTGATCGCGACGGTCCTGCACGTCCCGAGGAAGTCCGCGAAGCACGTCATCGACTACCTCGGCACCCTCCTCATCGCCGCGGTCGCCACCTCCCTGATCATGGTGGCCTCGTTCGGCGGCACCACCTGGGACTGGGACTCGCCGCAGATCATCGGCCTCACGGTCCTGGGCGTCGTACTGGCCGTGGCCTTCGTCTCGGTCGAACGCAGGGCGGCGGAACCCGTCCTCCCGCTCAAGCTGTTCCGCATCCGCACCTTCGTGCTGTCCGCCGTGATCAGCTTCATCGTCGGCTTCGCGATGTTCGGCGCGATGACCTACCTGCCGACGTTCCTCCAGGTCGTCCAGGGCGTGACGCCGACGATGTCGGGCGTGCACATGCTGCCGATGGTGTTCGGCCTGCTGCTCGCCTCCACCGCCTCCGGGCAGATCGTCAGCCGCACCGGCCGCTGGAAGGTGTTCCCCATCGCCGGTACGGGGGTCACGGCCCTCGGCCTGCTCCTCCTCCACCAGCTCGACGAGTTCAGCAGCACCGGCGAGATGAGCGCGTACTTCTTCGTCTTCGGTCTGGGCCTCGGCCTGGTCATGCAGGTACTGGTGCTGATCGTGCAGAACGCGGTCCCGTACGAGGATCTGGGCGTCGCCACCTCGGGCGCCACCTTCTTCCGCTCCATCGGCGCCTCGTTCGGTGTGGCCATCTTCGGCACGGTCTTCGCGAGCCGCCTCGGCGACAAACTGACGACGGCGCTCGGCGGACAGCAGCTCCCGGCGGGCGCCAGCGTGGACACGCTCAAGGCCGACCCGAAGGGCATCGCCGACCTGCCGGCCGCGCTGAGGCCGCCCGTCCTGCACGCGTACGCCTCGTCCATCACCGACGTCTTCCTGTACGCCGCCCCGGTCGCCCTTCTCGGCTTCGTACTGGCCTGGTTCCTGCGCGAGGACAAGCTGCGCGGGTCGGTCACGGCGCCGGACGCCACCCAGACGCTCGCGAGCAATCCGGTGCAGCGTTCCTCGTACGACGAGGTGTGCCGGGCGCTGTCCGTGCTCGGCACCAGGGAGGGGCGGCGTGAGATCTACGAGAAGATCACCGTGCGGGCCGGCTACGACCTGCTGCCCGCCGCGAGCTGGCTGCTGCTGCGTATCAGGAAGTACGGGTGGGCCGAGCCCGCGCAGCTGGCCGAGCGCAGCGCCGTACCGCTGCCCGTCGTGATGGCCGCGGCCCGGCAGGTGGAGGAGCGCCGGCTCGCCGTCCGCGAGGGGCTCGACCTCGTGCTGACGGACGGGGGCCGCGCGGCCGCCCTGAAACTGTCCAGGGCGCGTGAGGAGTCCCTGGCGGAGCTGCTCGGTGACTGGTGGGGGCCGGACCGCCCGACCGATCTGGTCCAGCTGGTAGAGGAGTTGAACGCCGAGTTGTGCGGGTCCGACGAGGAGCGTCCGCACGACGGGACGGTGCCGCAGCGCAGGGTCTGACGTGGCGCCTACCTGCCGAGCCGCTTCTCGAACCAGTGCTCGGCGTAGATGTCGTCGTTGTACCGCTCGGTCTCCTGGTAACCGTGCCGGGCGTACAGCGCGCGTGCCTCCACCAGGTCGCCACGCGTGTCGAGGATCAGCCGCTCGGCGCCGAGTGCGCGTGCCGCCTCCTCGGCCGCCGCGAGGAGTACGGGGCCGCCGCCCTTGCCGCGCAGCTGCTCGCTGACGAAGACCCGTTTCAGCTCACCCGTGCCCGCGTCGAGCATCCGCACGCCCGCCGTGCCGCCTGGCTCGCCGTCGTACCGCGCGACCAGCAGCACCCCGCCGGGCGGCGCGAGATAGTCCCCGGTGTCGGCGGCGACCTCCCGCTCCAGCTCCGCGGGATCGGTCGGGTGCCCCTCGTGGAGCAGGTACCAGCGGTCGCTGACCTCCGTGTAGTACGCCCGCCACAGCGCGGCGGCGACGGGGGAGTCGAAGGGTTCGGGGGCGACGGTCCAGGAAGCCGGCGTACGGGTCATGGCGGTCATTGTCACGAGCTGCCGTACGTGGTCCGCAAGCGGATTTCGGCGGGCCGACTCCGGGGCGCCCCTGTTTGAGAGGCGTTCTGCGGGCAACCCGGTGCGGGTACCGGCCCGTTGGGTCGAGCAGTTCGAGCAGATCGAGCAAGTCGAGCAAGTCGGAGTACTCGGGAAGGCACCCATGTCCACAGGCGTGATCATCGCTCTGATCGTGATCGTGGCGGCCGTTGCCGTTGTCGCGGCCGCCATGACCCTCCTCGCTCGAAGGCCGCAGGGCGGACGCAGCCTGCAGCGGCGCTTCGGGCCCGAATACGACCGGACCGTCGCCCGGCACGACGGCGACACCAAGGCCGCCGAGCACGACCTCGCGGAGCGCGTGAGGCGGCACGGTTCGCTGCGGGAGCGGGCGTTGGAGCCCGCGGTCCGCGAAAAGTACGTGGTCCGCTGGGCGGCCGCCCAGGAACGCTTCGTCGAGTCGCCCCGGGAGGCCGTGGCCGAGGCCGATCAGCTGATCGGTGAGGTGGCCGGGGCGCGCGGGTTCCCCGACGGCCAGTACGAGGAGCAGTACGCGGCGCTCTCCGTCCACCACGGCCCCCATGTTCTCGGCTATCGCCGGGTGCACCGGGCCGCGCTGGGCCGTACCCCGGACGGTGACGGCGCCGGTACCGAGGGGCTGCGCAAGGCCATGCTCGAGGCGCGCGCCCTCTTCGAGGAACTGGTGACCCCGACGCGCCAGGACTCTTCGCGCAACGGTGCGGTCGAAAAGCCGACCGCCGCGCCGAGCGCATCCGACCGCCCGGAGGGCTCCGCGCCCGCGGGCCGAACCCACCTGCCCTGGTCGTTCACCAGGCGCCAGGCGAAGGGGAGTTGAGAAACGTGAAGGACATGCCGGCCGACGACACGAAGGACCAGGCGCGCCCGGATCCGACGAAGAGCAGTGCGGACCCGGCGCCCGGGGGTGAGGCCCCGGCGGGTCGGAAGACCCTGCTGAGCGAGGACACGGGGGTGCACCGGGCCACCCCGGTTCGGCCCGCTTCCGGGGCGGGGTTCCGTGAGGGCGTCGGCGCCTCCGCCGACAGGGCGGTCAGCGGTACGGCGGTCCGCGGGCGGCCCGACGCACACGACGCCCGCCTTCTCCCGCAGGACGAGTGCGACAAGTACGAGTTGCGGATGCGGCACGCGGTCGGCGGGTTCGTCGACGGGCCCCGGGACTCCGTGGAGGAGGCCGACCAGGTGCTGGAGGAGCTCGCCGCGCGGTTCGCGGACGCTGTGGCCCGGCGTCGCACCAAGCTGCGTACGTCCTGGCACGAGACCGGCGCCGACACCGAACAGCTCCGAATCGCCCTCCGCGACTACCGCGAGGTGACGGAACGCCTGCTGAGGTTCTGACCCCGGCGGGGCCAGGGTGACGTTGCCGGACCGAAGTTTCTTTCGCCCCCTCCGCCCCTACCCGTCCCGTACCTGGGGGCTGCCGCCCCCAGACCCCCGCATCGCGCTGACGCGCTCGTCCTCAAACGCCGGACGGGCTGAAAGACTTTCCCCGGCCCGGGCTGAAGGGCAGAGCCCCCACGGGTGGGTGGGGGTTCGGGATGGCCTGTCTCGTCCTCGAACGCCGGACGGGCTGAAAAGATCTTCCCCGGCTCGGGCTGAAGGGCGGAGCCTCACCCCACGGGTGGGTGGGGGTTCGGGATGGCCCGTCTCGTCCTCGAACGCCGGACAGGCTAAAAGATCTTCCCCGGCCCCGGCTGAAAGATTTCACCGTCGGCCGGGCTGAAAGATCTCAGGCCGGGGCGAAAGATTTCAGCGTCGGCCGGGGAAAGATTCAGCCCCTCCGGCGTTTGAGGAGCGGGGGTTTGGGGGCGGAGCCCCCAAGTACGGGACGGGTAGGGGCGGAGGGGGCGAAAAACCCCACCCCACCAACACCCGCCGGTCGACATCACTGAGGCCGCACCCCGGACCATGTCCCGGGGCGCGGCCTCAGTTGTCATTGGGGGGTCGCCGGGCCTTCCCGGCGTTCGTGCCAGTCTTGGACGATCTTCTCGACGTCGTAGGGCTTGAGGCCGAGGGGAGGGCCGGGTGGGGGTTTGAACATGACCTCGCGGATCTTGGTGTTGATGTCCTCGATGATGCGGCGTACGACCCGCTCGGAGGGGGCCGCGGCGGCCGCTGCGAGGGCGTCCTCGGCCTCTTTGCGGAGGGCGAGGGTGGGAGGCAGGACGGACAGGCCCTCGCGGGCCATCTTCCGCTTGATCCACCACAGTTCGTCGTACGACGTGTCGGTGATGGCGGGCATCGGCTTACCCGCACCGGGAAGCTCCGCGAACTCCCCACGCGCCTCCGCCTCGCGGATCTGTCTGTCGATCCAGGACTCGAAGCTGACACCGGGTGGCTTGCGCTCGGTCATGAGTCCATTGTGCAGGAGGCTGCGCGCAGGGGCGACGGGGCGAACTATCATGCGGCGGCGGCGCGTCAAGCACGCTCCGTACGTGGACAATTGGACCGGCAGGAAACTGAAGGAGCGCACGTGCTCGAACTCACCATGGCCTCGGTCACCGGGGCGGACGCGGGTGCGACGGCCGGGATGCTGATGGCCGACGCACCGAGCGACCCCGGTGCCATGCTGCGGGTGGGCAGGGACAAGGCCGTGTGCCGTCTCGCGACCCCCGACGACTGGCTGTTCGTGTCCCGGGTGCACCTGGAGTTCCTGTGCGGCCCGGACGGCTCCTGGCAGGTCACGTGGCTGCAGGGCTCGCGCCCCGAGCCCTCGTCCGAGGTACGGCTGACGCTGGCCGGCCAGCTGACCCAGCCGCTCCCGTACGGCGGCACGGCCAGGCTCCCCGCGGGCAGCTCCGGCGAGATCGTCATCCTGGACCGCACCGGCCCGTACAGCGTGAACGTGGGCTTCTACCACGAAGTGTGAACAGTGGCCTCAGGCCAGTACTCGGGCGAGTGCGAAGCCGTCGTAGCCCTTGCTCCCCACCGTCTGGATCGCCGTACCGCTCAACTTCGGG
This sequence comes from Streptomyces sp. NBC_00038, assembly GCF_026343635.1. Taxonomy (NCBI): domain Bacteria; kingdom Bacillati; phylum Actinomycetota; class Actinomycetes; order Kitasatosporales; family Streptomycetaceae; genus Streptomyces; species Streptomyces sp. NBC_00038. The sequence goes on along the minus strand of NZ_JAPELQ010000001.1, from coordinate 3,275,654 downwards.
TGTGCGGCGATCAGTTCGAGCGCGGCCCGGGTGCCCCGCACGCTCGGGTCGGTGCTGCCCGCGTCGGTGACCGCGCCCTCCCGTACGACGTTGTCGAGGACGATCACGCTGCCGGGGCGGGTGAGCTTGACGGCCCACTCGATGTAGTGCGGGTTGTTCACCTTGTCCGCGTCGATGAAGACGAAGTCGAAGGGCTCCGGGTTCTCCTCGGCCAGCTTCGGGAGTGACTCCAGGGCGGGCCCGACCCGCACCTCGGTGATCTTGTCGAGGCCCGCGCGGGCGAGGTTTCCGCGGGCGACCTCGGCGTGTGCTGGGTCGTACTCGAAGCTGATCAGGCGGCCGTCGGCCGGGAGGGCGCGGCCCAGCCAGATCGTGCTGTAGCCGCCGAGCGTGCCGATCTCCAGGATGCGGCGGGCGCCCTGGATCTGGGCGAGCAGTTGGAGCAGCTTGCCCTGGTTCGGCGCGACGTTGATGGGGGGCAGTCCGGCCGCGTCGCTGTCGCTGAGTGCGGCGGCCAGGGTGTCGTCGGCGGGGGCGAGGAGGGCGGTGAAGTAGTCGTCGACGTCGTTCCAGAGCTGCGACTCGCTCATGCACCATGCCTTTCGTATGCCTAGTTAGATGCGCTAACTAGTCCGAGAGGTGAATCTAGTCGCGGGCGCCGAGGGTTTCCAGCGGATTGCCGCGTGTTCACCGGCCGGGCCCCGGCCGGCGATCAGCGGTCGGCAGACTCGATGGACTCGGCGGAGTCGATGGACTCGACGGATGGGGCCGAGCCCGGCAGCGGGCGGCCCGCCGACTCCGTCATGAACCACACGGCCACGCCGCCGATGACGGCCGCGGCCATCATGTAGTACGCGGGCATCATCATGTTCCCGGTCGCCCCGATCAGGGCCGTGACCACCAGCGGAGTCGTGCCGCCGAAGAGCGACACGGAGACGTTGAAGCCGATGGACAGCGAGCCGTAGCGGACCTTCGTCGGGAAGAGGGCGGGGAGCGCGGCGGGCATCGCGGCGGTGAAGCAGACCAGGAGCAGGCCGAGGGCGCCCATGCCGAGCGCGACGGCGAGCAGGCTGCCCTGGCGGATCAGCAGGACGGCCGGGACGGAGAGCGCGAGGAAGCCGGCGCAGCCGGCCGCGATCACCGGGCGGCGGCCGATCCGGTCGGTGAGCGCGCCCGCGAACGGCTGCACGATCATCATCAGCGCCATCACGCCGAGGACGACGAGCAGGCCGTGCGTCTCGTCGTACTTCAGCTCGCTGGTCAGATAGCTCGGCATGTACGAGAGCAGCATGTAGTCGGTGACGTTGAAGACCAGCACCAGGCCCATGCACAGGAGCAGCGCCCGCCACTGGCCGGTCACCAGCTCGCGCAGCGGCACCTTCGGGCGGTCCTTCTCCTGCTTCGAGGCCTTCGCCAGCTCCGCCGCGAACGCCGGGGTCTCCTCGAGCCGCATCCGCAGATACAGCCCGATGACGCCCATCGGGCCCGCGATCAGGAACGGGATCCGCCAGCCCCAGGAGAGCAGGTCCTCGGTGGAGAGCAGGGCGGTCATGAGCGTGACCAGACCGGCGCCGCCGATGTATCCGGCGAGCGTGCCGAACTCCAGCCAGCTGCCGAAGAAGCCGCGCTTCTTGTCGGGGGCGTACTCGGCGATGAAGGTGGACGCGCCCGCGTACTCGCCGCCGGTGGAGAAGCCCTGGACGAGGCGGGCGGCCAGGAGCAGCAGGGGAGCGCCGACGCCGATCGCGCCGTACGACGGGATCAGGCCGATCGCGAAGGTGCCCGCCGCCATCATGATCATGGTGAGCGCGAGGACCTTCTGGCGGCCGATGCGGTCGCCGAGCGGGCCGAAGACCATGCCACCGAGCGGGCGGACGAGGAAGGCCGCGGCGAAGGCGCCGAAGGTGGAGAGGAGCTGTGCGGTCGGGTTGCCCGAGGGGAAGAAGACCTTGCCCAGCGTCACCGCGATGTAGCTGTAGACCCCGAAGTCGAACCACTCCATCGCGTTGCCCAGGGCGGCGGCCTTCACGGCGCGCTTCACCAGTGCGGGGTCGGTGACGGTGACGTCTGAGCGGGGAGCGGTCCGGGGTGCGACGGCTGTGGCGGTCGGCAAGGGCCTTCCTTTCGTCGGGGACAAGGGCGCGGTCCGCCCGGAGGAGGACCGAAAAGCGACCATAGGGGCGCCCGACGGCATTACGTGCCGTATGCAGCTAACCGCGCAGTGCGCATAAATGCGGCGTACGCAGGCGCGACGACCTGGCCGGAGAGGGCCTTTCGGGGGGCCGTCTGTGATCTAAGTCGCGGACCTGGGGTGGAACTGAACCGTTCGCGCACTATCGTCATCCGGACAAAAGATGGAAGGACGTCAGGTGAAGAGGGGGTTGCCTGCGTCTCACATCGGAGGCGGTGTGAGCCTCAAGGGGACCGGTACAGGTACCCACGCGTGGGACGCGTGGGACGAACGGGGCGGGAGGGCCGACGCGGCGTGGCGAATGTGGAGCACGGCGGAAGAGCGGGTAATGCCTTCGGGGCGGGGGCGGCCGAGACGGCGAAGGCGCGGCTGAAGGCTGTCCGCATCGGGCTGTGGGTGATCGCCGCGGTGCTGGCCGTACGGCAGCTCACCGTCGTCCTGAGCACCCCGAAGGGGGAGCGGCTGACGGATCTGGAGACCTGGGTCGGGCAGAACGGCGTCCTGCATGTGAAGGGGTCGCTGTACGACTCGTCGCAGTTCACCGGGACCCCGTTCGGGGGACTCGTCCTCAAACCTCTCACCCGTTCGGCGGAACAGGCCCTCGGCTGGGGCTGGACCTTCGGAACCCTGCTCCTGGTCGTCGCGATGGGCCTGGTCGTGGCGCGCGCCCTGCCCAAGCCCGTGACCCGGCGGGCCTCACTGCTCGCCGCCCCCGTCGCGATCAGCCTCCTGATGCTGTCGCTGCCGGTGCGCAACACCCTCTACCTCGGCCAGACCAGCATCATCCCGGTGCTGCTCGTCCTGCTCGGCTGCTTCGCCGTACGCGGGCAGCGGGCCAGCGGCGTCCTGATCGGCCTCGCCGCCGCCCTGCAGCCCACCGTGCTGCTCTTCGCGCCGCTGCTCTGGTTCACCGGCCGCAGACACGCCGCCGCGACCACCGGGGCCACCTTCGGGGCCCTCACCGCGCTCGCCTGGGCCGCGATGCCGCACGACTCGTACACCTACTGGGTGCACCACCTGGCGGGCGTCGGGCTCGGCGGCAAGGCGGACGACCTCGGCAACCAGTCCCTGCACGGCGCGCTGCTGCGGCTCGGCCTGGAAGGCCCGCTGGAGATCGCCCTCTTCCTGCTGCTCGGCGCGGCCGTCGCGTTCTTCGGTCTGCGCAGGGCCGTGCGCTACGCGCGCGACGGGCAGCTGCTGCTCGCCGTCGCGATCACCGGCTGTGTCGCGGTCGCCGTCTCGCCCACGACCTGGCAGCACCAGCTGCTGTGGGTGCTGCTCGCGGTGGTCGGACGGGTCGGCAAGAAGACCTCGGACCGCTACATGTGGCCCGTCGCCGTCATCCTCGTCATCACGCTGCCCGCGAAGATGATGCTGCCGAACATGCCGGCGCTCTACCCGCTGCGCGACAACGTGGTGCTGATCGCCGCGCTCGCCGCCGCCCTCGCCGTGCCGTTCCTGTCCCGCACGTCCGAGTACTACCGCCGGCCGATCCCCACCGAGTACGCGCCCGCCGTCCCGACCCGCTGGTCCCGAGTCCCGCTGCTCCCGTTCCTCGGCCGGGTCCTGAGCCGCCCGAACCTGCTGCTCGAACTGCTCCTGATCCGCGTCGGCTACTCCGCGTACCAGCAGGTCAGGCTGGCCGCGACGGGCGGCACCAACACCGGTGGCAGGGTCACCGCCGAGCACCACGCGGACCAGATCCTGTCCATCGAGCGGTTCCTGCAGCTCGACATCGAGCACTGGGTCAACCACGCCGTCGTGAAGGTCGACTGGCTGCGGGGCTTCTTCGACTTCTACTACACGTCGTTCCACTTCATCGTCCCGCTGTCGGTCCTCGGCGTGCTCTACGTCCGCCGCCCCGCCGACTACCGCTGGGCCCGCTCGGCGCTCGGCTTCGCCACCCTGTTCGCGCTCGTCGGCTTCTGGCTCTACCCGCTGGCCCCGCCGCGCCTGATGCCGGGCCTCGGCATCATCGACACGGTGCACGGCGTCCAGGACTTCTCCAAGCCGGACTACGGCACGCTGACCGCCCTCACGAACCAGTACGCGGCGATGCCCTCGCTGCACTTCGGCTGGTCGCTGTGGTGCGGGCTCGTGATCGCGATCCTGGCGCCGAAGTGGTGGATGAAGGCACTGGGCCTGCTGCACCCATTCTTCACGGCCTCCGCGATCGTGGCCACCGGCAACCACTGGATCCTCGACGCGGTGGGCGGCGCGATGGTCGTGGGCGCCGGCTTCGGGCTGACGTATCTGCTCCAGGGCCCGCGGCCCCGGACGCTGATGAAACCGGTCGAGGTCAGCACGGAGGAACCGGTCCCGGTGACGGGCCGTATTCGGAGCTGATGCGGTACTCGCCCGGCCGGGAGACCGTCAGGCGTGTGAACTCGCCGTCCTGCGTGAGGCAGCCCCCGTCGGCGCGCAGCCACGGCGAGTACGCGACCCGCACGGTCACCGAGCCGGGCTTCGGCACCCGCACGTCGACCTCGGCGCTCGTGGTCCGTACGACGGAGGCGGGCGCCGACACCAGTGGCGCCGCGTCGCGCACGCGGAACACCTGCCAGTGGGCGTCGCTCCACACCGGCTCCAGCCACGCGGGCGGGTGCTGGAGCAGGCGGGCCTCCTCCTCGGCGAACCCGTCCGGTTTGCCGCCGGGCAGGACGACGAGGCCGACGGCCCAGTGGTCCAGCCAGGCCCGGTAGGCCGTCGCCGAGAAGGTGCCGTCGTAGAAGAGCCGGCCGCGTTCGATGTCGAGCTGGCGGTTCCAGCCGCGCGCCAGGTTCACGTGCGGGGCGAGCGCGGTGGCCTCACGGTGGTTGCGGGCCGGGACCACCTCGACGCGGGTGCGGTCGGCGCCGAGCCGGTCCAGGGCGGTGACGACGCCCTGGGTGTCGGCCGCCCAGGCGGGCACGTTCGTCGACACCTCCAGGTCGTCGACGGTCTTCTGGCCGACCCAGAACAGCGAGTAGCAGAGGGCCGCGACCAGCGCGGTGCGCCTCAGGGGCTTGAGACGCGGCGCGCCCAGCAGCACCGCCAGCAGTACGGCCGGTGCGAACAGTTCCGCGAACCGCTCGACGTTCGTGCCGACCGGCGAGGGGATCAGATACGTCAGGACGGTCCCGGCCGCGTAGACGACGCCGCTCCACCGCGCCACCCGCCAGCCGCGCGGGGCCAGCACGGCCACCGTCAGCCCGAGCAGCACGGGCGGCCCGATACGCCCTACGGGCATCAACTGCTCGCCGCTGAACGGGAACAGCAGCGTGGTCGCACCGACCACGACAGCGGGCGGCAGCAGCAGCACTGCGGCCCGCACCCGGTCCCGTACGACGAGATACGCCGCCCCCACCACCACCAGGAACAGCCCGGCCACCGGACTCGCCATCGTCGCGAGCGCCGCGTACGCCGTCGCGAGCAGCAGCCGCCGCTCTCGCGTCAGCAGCACACAGGCGGCGAGCCCGAGCGCCACACCGAGCGCGAACGTCGTACGCCCCGACGCGACGTTGCACCACAGCGCGAGCGAGGCGAGCAGCGCAGGGCCCACCGGCCGCCGTATCCCCGTACGGCCGATCAGCACGGCCGCCAGCCAGGTGGCGGCGAGCCCGGAGGCCACGGTCACCGTGCGCACGCCCAGCGCGGCCATCAAGTACGGGGATATCAGGCTGTAGTTGGCGGTGTGCATCCCGCCGTACCAGAACAGGTTGTACGCCGATCCGCCGTTCCGCGACGCGAACTCCGCCCATGCCTCCTGGGCCGCGAGGTCGCCGCCGCCGGTGGCGAGGAACACCCACCACACGGCGTACAGCGGGAGCGTGGGGAGCGTCGCGAGGAGCGGGAGGCGGTGGCGGTGCCAGAACCTGCGGACGGGATGGTTCCGGGGCGGGGCCGTGCGATCCGGCCGGACGAGGGTCAGGTCGGTCAGTGCGGCAGAGGCCACGGCTCTGGGTTTCCGTTCGAAGTCTTCGAAGGTGCGGGTCGGCTGTGCCAAGTGTGTAGACGCGAGATGGACCGGAAACGTTCAGCGGGGGGCCACTGGAAGTCGCGGCGTGGACAAAGCCGTTGCCTCCACCTGCCACAGCGCGGCCGAGAGCCGGACCAGGACGGCGCCGACCAGGATGTGCAGCGCGACCGTGAGCAGGGAGTCGGGCAGCGAGGTCAGGAACGCGAACAGCGGCAGGACGACGGCGTATCCCCACGACGGGATCCTCGGGAACACCCGCGCGCGGATGAGCGTCGCCCCGAACAGGGCGCAGCCCACGGCGAACACGGCCGCGGAACCGATGAGCACGGGAACCGTGGGGCCGCCGGCCAGAGCCTCGTCCAGGACGGCGTCATCGAAGTAGAACAGCACCAGGTTCGCGGCGAACGCGGCACCGCCGAACAGCCCGAGACCGACGAGGTTCACGGTGTGGGCGATGTCCCCGAAACGGCCGGTGAGCGCGCTCTGCCGGCGGTGCAGCGCGGTGAGCAGGGGCAGCGCGAACGCGGGGGAGAGGGCGAACAGGACGCTCGTCGCGGAGGTCTCCCCGGTGAACGCCTCGATCAGCGCGGGGAAGGCGAGCAGCAGGCCGGACAGGGCTCCGCACAGGGCGGCGGTACGGAAGGTGTTGGGCGAGGACATCGGACATCTCCGGTTGCTCGGACGGTGGGGCAGGGCGGCAACCGTAAGAAGCGGTCGAGGGCGGCGAGGAGGTGCAGAGCGGCCAGGCCGGCGGACGGAAGTCACCATCTCCCGCGCTCGGTGCGGCCGTTCGGCATGTGCCGTCCGGCCCTACCTGACCGGAGTTCTGCCGCCGGTCTCACTCACGGGACGGCATCCGCTTAGCCTGGCGACGACAGGGGGTGCCTATGGCGGTGTTCGTGCCCGTGCGGTGGGTGGCTCCGCTGCTGTACGGCGTGGTGCTCGTCGGCGGTCTGTACTACGCGGTGGCCGGCCCCGGACCGACGGGGTGGTGGCGGACGGCCGGCTTCGTCGCCGGGATCGGGGCGCTCTTCGCCCTGGAGGCAGCCGGGCACCGCATGGGCGGGGCGGCCCGGCTGCCGTTGCTCCTCGCGCGGTGCGCTCTGATCGGGGCGGTCGTGGTCCTCGACTCCTCGGGACTGTCCCAAGTCCTTTTCGTGCTGCTGCCGTTCACCGCCTACTTCGCCTTCGGCCGCACGACCGCGCTCGCCCTTGGCGCCCTGTGCCTGGCCGGACTGCTCACCGTGTACGTGCTGACCGCACCCGGCTGGTATCGCGACCTGGAGCACGTGTCCGACCTGCTGATGCTCACCGTCGGCCTGGTCCTCGCGCTCTCCATGGCCGCCGTGGCCGTCGGCGAGCAGCGTGCACGGCGTGAGTTGGAGGAGTACGCCGCACGGGTCGCCGAACTCTCCGCCGCCACCGAACGCAACCGCCTGGCCCGGGACATCCACGACAGCCTCGGGCACCATCTCACCGCGATGTCCGTGCAGTTGGAGATGGCCTCGGACTTCCGGGCCCTGGACCCCGACGCGGCCCAGCGCGCGCTGAACGAGGCCCGCCGGTCGGTGCGGCTCGCGCTGGGCGACGTACGACAGTCGGTGCGTGCGCTGCGCGACGAGGCGGCGCGGCCTTCGCTCTCGGTCGCGCTGGCCGGGCTCGCGGAGGACGGAGCGACGCCGCCGCGGGTCACCGTCGAGGTGAGCGGAGACGAGAACGCTTACGGAGCAGCCGAGTTGACCGCGTTGTATCGGGCCGCGCAGGAGGGCGTGACCAACGCGCGGCGTCACGCGCGGGCTTCGCGGGTGACGGTGGTGGTCTGCCTGGAGGGGGAGGCGGCGCGGATGGTCGTGTCCGACGACGGCCTGGGCTTCGCGCCGGACGCGGCCGTCGGTGGGTTCGGTCTTGTCGGGATGCGGGAACGGGTGCAACTGGTGGCGGGGAGTGTGGACATCGAGAGCGGGCCGGGGGCGGGTACGCGGCTTACGGTGACGGTTCCACGAGGGAAGACGTGACAGGGAAGAGGTGACATGGACGAAGAGCTGGTGCGCGTACGGGTGTTGGTCGTCGACGACCAGCGGCTCATCCGCGACGGCATCGCCTCCCTGCTGTCCATCCGACCCGGCATCCAGGTCGTCGGCACGGCGGTCGACGGCCGGGACGCCGTCGCGAAGACCCTCGAACTGAGCCCGGACGTCGTCCTCATGGACGTACGGATGCCGGAGATGGACGGCGTCGAGGCGGTGGCCGTGCTGCGCGGCCGGGCGCCGGAGTGCCGGGTCGTGATGCTGACGACCTTCGACGACGAGGAGTACGTCGTCCAGGCCCTGCGCGCCGGAGCCCACGGCTACCTGCTCAAGGATCTCCCCGCCGAGGAACTCGCCCAAGCGGTACGCCTGGCCCACGCGGGCGTCACCCAGCTCGACTCGACCGTCGCCCGCCACTTGACGGCCGCCCTGCCGTCGCCCCGCCCCGTTGAACAGGCCGCCCCCGCCGTCTCGTTGAGCCCGCGCGAGACGGACATCCTGCGGCTCCTGGCGCACGGCCACACCAACCGGGAGATCGCCGCACGCCTGTACCTCAGCGAGGGCACGGTCAAGAACCACGTCTCCCGCATCCTCAGCCGCCTGGCACTGCGCGACCGTACGCAGGCGGCGCTGCGGGCGCGGGATCTCGGGCTGCTGTGAGGGCCTTCACCACGGCCTTCACCACCGGGAGAACCGCTCAACCCCCGCTGACCGCCGCCGACTCGTAGCCTGTGATGTCGTCCGGCGTCACCAAGCCGTCCTCGATCGCACGGGCCAGCATGTCCGCCTTCGTCGGTGCGGTTCTGCCGACCTGCGCGTACTTGACTCGCGCGCGGCGGATGTACACGTCGACGGTGTGAACCGATACGCCCATGCGCCGGGCGACCGAGGCCTTCGACATGGACTGGAACCACCACAGCAGGGCGGTGCGCTCCTGCGAGGACAGCTTGGGTCTGCTCGCGCCGCGGTCACCGACGAGGACGCCCGCGGCCGTCGGCGTGACGTACGGTCTGTCGCCCGCCGCCGCCAGTACCGCGTTCACCAGGTGGGCCCGTCCTTCGTTCTTCGCGACGAACTCGCAGGCGCCGGCCTCCAGCGATTCGAGCACCACGTGCTGCTCGGTGAACTGCGAGAAGGCGATGACCCGTTGGCCCGCCGCGGCCAGGGTGGCGAGGTCGTCGATGACGAGTCTGCCGTGCAGATTCAGGTCGAGGATGAGGACATCCGCGACGCCGGGCTCCACCTCCGTGGTCTCGCCGGTGTGCCCCACCGCGATCCGCGGCTCCTCGGACAGCCAGGTCTGGATGCCTTCGATGACGACAGGGTGGTCGTCGACGATGGCAACGGTCAGGGAGCCGGACGTAAGGGCCATCGGGTTTCCCACCACAACTGATCCTCCTCCTGGTCGTACGCGGCGGACACGGTGAGCGGGCCCGGCGATTCCACGAGCGTCTCCGGCGGGGCGTCGGCCACCACGCTCACCACCACGTCCTCGGGTGTCGTCACCACGGTCACGCGCGCTCGGGTGGCTGCGGTTGCGAGGACCAGCAGGGTTCCTTCGGCCAGTTCGCGGCGGGCGGAGGCCGGCAGGTCGGGCAGCTCGCCGTAGGCCAGCAGGGTCACGCGGACGCCACGCCGCTCGGCGACATCGGCGCAGGCCCGCAGTTCGTGCAGGAGCGGGTGGGGGGTGTCGTCCGTCTCCACGAACAGCCTCCGCAGCCGGGCCGCCTCCACGGCGGCACGCTGGCGTACGACGGTGTCCGCCGGGTCCAGTCGACGTTCCGCCAGACCACTCAGCAGTGGTTCCACCCTGATGCGCAGGTACTCGTAGCGGCGCCGGCGCTCGGCGTGCACGGTCTCGTCGGCGGTCGCGCGGGCGAGGTACTCCGCCTGTCCCGCGGCGATCTCGGTGGCCTCCCTCGCACCGTCGTTGAGCTGCCGTGCCAGGTACGCGAAGGTCAACTGGATACCGGCGGTGGTGTAGATCATGGCCAGCAGGCGGGAGACGGTGACATGGTCGAGTGCGCCGTCGGCGGCCAGGAAGCCCACCGTGACAGCCGTGTTGGCGGCGAGCAGGGTGATCAGCTCCCACAGCGGACGCTGTATCAGAAGCAGTACGCCGAACCAGCCCACGGTGTTCCCGGCCCAGCTCACATCGCCGATCGCCTCGCCCGGCGGGTACGCGGCGGTGGCGACGACGCCGGTGACCAGCGCCGCCCCGGCAAGCATCCGCGCGGTGCGGGTGCCGAGCGCCGAACGCAGCAGGAGGACCGCACCGACCGTCAGGACGACCGTGAGGGCCAGCCAGGAGCCCGCGGCGGCGGCCCTCGGCTCGTACACCGGCCAGCCCCTGAGCACCAGCAGGGTGTCCAGGCCCAGGTGCCAGACGCCGACGATCACCAAAAGACCGATGTTGACGGCCTTGGCGAAACGGGTGGCGACCATGCCCTTCACGACGTCGGCGGTCATGGTTCCCACCTCAGCACGACCCGGGTGCCGGCGCCGGGGGACGATTCGGCCCGGGCGCTGCCGCCCACGGCACGCATCCGGCCGTAGACCGATTCCCGCAGTCCGCGTCGGTGGGAGGCGACGGTCATGGGGTCGAACCCCCTTCCGCTGTCGTGGACTTCGACGGTGACGCCCTCCCCGGCACGCCGGGCCGTGACCCGGGCGGCGTGCGTGTTCGCGTGCTGGGCCACATTGGTCAGGGCCTCGGCGACCCCTTGCGAGAGGGCCACCACGACCTCGTACGGCAGGTCCAGCGGCGGCACGTCGAACTCGATGTCCAGCGGCGGGAGTCCGACGCGGCGCGTCAGTACGAGGGTGCGCAGCGCGACATCCAGCGGTGCGGGGTCGTGCGCCGCGTCGCGTGCCGCGCCGGGGTGCGCCCGCAGGTTCTCGATGACGGCCAGGTCGGCCGCGGCCCGTTCCGGCAGCGCGGCGGAGTCACGGGTGATGCTGCCGGTGCCCACGATGGTGAGCGTCGCGAGAACGGTGTCGTGCAGCAGCCGCTGCTGCTCCAGTTCGTCGGTCCGGGCGGCGGACCGGGCTCGCGCCGACGCCCGCGCCGACGCCTCCCCCGACAGTGCGAGGTCCGCCCTGCGCGCGCCATGCCGCAGCAGGACCACGACAGCGGCGGCCAGCAGCCCCTGGAGCACCAGGATGACGGGGGCTTCCCGTACGCCGGGGGCGCCCACCGCGTAGGCCACCGCGATGGCGATCGCCGCCGCCATCGCCCAGGGCTGCCGCAGCACGAACTGGGCGATGAAGACGCCGGTGCTGGCGACCATGTCGACCCATCCGCTGCCCGCGCTCGCTCCCAGGACCTCGGCCGGGACGAGCTTGCCGTGCGCCAGGCAGAGCACCAGGACGACGGCGATGTCACCGGCGTAGAGCCAGGGAGGATGTTCCGGCCGGAACATCAGGACGGTGAACAGGCCGCTCCACACCAGCAGTCCGACGACCGCGACGGCCACCCAGGCGGGGCGGGCGGGCGGTGCGAGGCCGACCACGGCGACCACGGCCGCCCCGACGGAACTGACCGCTCGCAGGACAGCGGACAGGCGCGCCGACTTGCGCCGAAGCTGAAGCTGGGCGGGCCCCTGAGTCAACACGGAATCTCCGCCAAAGGAATTCCCGCCTCCGCTAAGAGAAGTGAGGGAATTTCGACCGCTTTCCTCACAACGCTTCCTCCGCATGCCCGTGAGACCGGCTGCCGAGCTTAGACGAACGCGAGCGCGACCGACAGGGGCACTTGCGATATCTCGCGGCGCAGGGGCGGCGGCGCTGTCACGCGTTCGCGTGACATGCCTTCCCCCAGACCGCCACGTAATCTTCGGTACCGGGCCGATCGAGGGGGAATCTCGGGTGTTGGAGGGGGAATCTCGGGTGTTATCCGAAGTTCGAGTGAAGGGAAAATCTTCCGTCCTTCTTTCACTGGCTCTCATCGTCTGCCTGGTGGCCGGCTGCGAGGCCGAGAGCGGAAACCCGAAGGATATGGAACGGCCGCAGAAAGGCGAGGCGGTCGGCGGGCCGGGTGAAAAGGTCGGAGACCTGACCGTCGCGGAGGAGGTCGAGGTCGACCGCGCGGAGGAAGAACTCGTCGAGGAGTGCATGGAGCGTCAGGGCCACCCGTACTGGCCGGCGCCGGTGGCGAGCGTCGCGGAACGCAAGGCCGGGGCGTACGTGGTGGACGACGTGGAGTGGGCTCGCCGTTACGGCTACGGCCGGCCCTTCGACATCGCGGCCGAGAAGGCACGCCTCAGTCACCCCAATGTCACCTACCACAACGCACTCCCCGAGCAGGAGCGCATCCGCTACTCCCGCGCGCTCGACGGCGATTTCGACGACGCCATATCCGTCGGGCTGCCGTCCGGCGGCACCATCCGTACACCACGCGAAGGCTGTCACGTCGAAGCGCAGGAGCGGCTCTACGGCGACTATCCGACCTGGTTCCGGGTCAAGAAGACCGTGACCGGACTGACTCCGCTGTATGTCCCGCAGATTCTCCGGGACGAGCGCCTGGTCACCGCGGTCAAGGCATGGTCCCGATGCATGAACGAGTCGGGAAACCCCTTCGGGAGCCCGGACGAGATACGCCAGAAACGGGAGTCTCTGGTCAAGGGAATGAATGCGTCCCAAGCCCAGAGCGCCGAGGTGAAATTGGCTGTGGCCGAGGCCGAGTGCGCCCGTGAAACTTCCCTCGGGGAGACCGCGCGTTCCCTCGAAGGTGAATACAGGGAAAAGACACTTCGTGATTACCCCGAAGAGTTCGCGACCTATCAGCAGCTGAGGATGACCGCCCTTTCCCGGGCCAGGAACCTCGAAAACCGGTAGGCGCCCCACCGAAGATTTCCGTGGCGTCATGGCCGCGGGGAGTCCCACCCATCAGAAGATCGAGGAGTTACACCCATGAGAAAACTGTCCGCCACCCTGACCGTCCTGGGCATGGCCGCTCTCGGAACCGTCGTCCCCGTCTCCGCCGCGCACGCCGCCGAGACCTGCTCCGACAACTACTCGGCCGCCACAGCCGGCTACATGTACGCCTACGACTATGTCGACTGCGTCGGGCAGCTCGGCAAGGTCTCGGGCAACGACTCGGACTGGGGCGTCGACTCCAACAAGGCCTCGTCCATCCTCAACAAGGGCAACTTCCAAGAGGTCCAGTTCTTCAACGGAACCGGCACGGGCTGGACCGGCGGCCACACCTGCCTCTCCCGCAACGAGGGCTACGCCTCAGACCTCACCGACAACTACTTCACCAGCGGCTACTCGGCCAACAACTCCATCAGCTCGCACCGCTGGGTGAACGCCAGCACCTGCGACAGGTGGGCGACCTGACCTCTGCTTCCGCGTAGCCGAGGCTGACGGGGCCCGGACCTTGCGGGGATGCCTCTCTCATGGCATCCCCGCAGGGCCACGGGCGGCGGCGCTGTCACGTGTTCGCGTGACATGTGCTTCTCCAGCCCGTCCCTTAACTTCGCACCAGGCCGCCCTGGGCGGAATCGATCATCAATCACGGGGGATCTTCATGCAGGGATTGCTGAGACGGCTCACGCTGTTTCTTTCCGCGGTGCTGGCACTTGCCGTCACCGTGCTCACCGTCACGCCGGCCAGTGCGGCGCCGGCCCGGTCGACCACGAACACCAACACGGTCATCTTCGTGCACGGGATCCAGGGCGATCCGACCAAGTCCGGACACGACTGCCGCACTACCTGGTCCGCCGCCCGTAATCACTTCGCGGACAAGGGGTGGCGCGGAAGCCTTCTGACCTTCGGCTACTACAAAGCCAACACGAACTGCAGCCACGAGTTCCCCGGCAACAAGGACACGCCGATCAGGGTGGTGGCCCAGGCATTCGCCAACTACGTCTACGACAACTTCTCAAAGCCCTCGAAGGGGAGTAAGAAGATCGACGTCGTCGCCCACTCCATGGGTGGTCTCGTCGTCCGTGCCGCGCTGCACTACACCAAAATCCACGCCGCGGGCTTCCCGGATTACCTCTACATCGAGGACGTCGCGACGCTCGCCACCCCCCACGGCGGCAGCACCAACGACGGCCTCTGCAGGTTCGTGTGGCAGCAGTGCAAGGACATGCGGCCGAGCAGCGCGTTCCTCGATTCGCTCCCGAGCACCATGCCCGACTCCGCTATGAGTGGTGGTACCGACTGGACCACCATGTCGGCCTTCCACGACGGCTACGTGTCGGAGTCCTCCGGTATCGCAGGCACCGCGGAGCACGAGATCCAGTACAACGACGACCGGGTCGGTCACGTGAGCTTCCCCAAGCTCACCACCGGGACGTACAACTCGCGGATCAAGAACAACTCCACATGGACCAGTTGGAACCGGTACGCCGCTCCAGTGGAGATGGCACGCATTGCGGTGTACCGCCCGTCCTCGGCCTGAGCCCCGCAACACGCAGTGAACGAGGGGCGGTTGTCGCGCTGACGGCGACCGCCCCTCGTTCGGGTCGTCCGCACGGCCGTCGGAATGTCAGGCGTTGGGCCGGCGGTTGCGGTACGTGGAGAGCGCGGTCAGTACGAAGATCAAGGGCAGTCCCAGTCCCATGACCGTGAGCGGTGACAGGATCGACTCCAGCCACTCCGGCATGTCGACGAAGAGTGGGAGCAGCATCAGTACGGTCAGCGGGATGAGCGCGATCATCGCGACGGCGAACCCGGCCATGAGGGCCGCCTGGCGGGCATCGCGCCGGTCGATGAGGACGGCGGCCGCCGGGTCGGGTGCCCAGTCCTCACCGCGCAGTTCCTGCCATGCCTCCAGCAGCAGCGTGAGTTCATGCTCGACGTTCACATGAATGTCGTCGACGAACGGCAGCAGCACCTTGGCGCCGTTCCGGTCGTACGCGTGCACCAGCACGCTGGCCGCACCGCTCTGCGCCGCCCCCGCCGCACTGAACTCCGACCTGATGTCCTGGATGTCCTCCCATGCCAAGCGCCGGTGCCTGATCATGCCGCGTACATCGAGCGCCTTGATGTTCGCGGTGGTGGAGCAGCGCAGGGTGGCGTAGAAGAGCCACCCGAAGAGCGCCACCCATCCCAGGAGGAAGAGGTATTTGAACGCGGCGGGTAAGTCGTCGGCGGTCACCATGGGCAGCATCACGACCAGGGTGCCCACGACGATCACCACGAGGAACGTGTTCCTCCGGGACGGTCTCATCCGGTACTCGCGCGGCAGTCGTTCGTATCCCACAGCAACCCCCCCTGGCTCGGCATGCCTCATCCGTCGGCATATGCCATGGGGCACCATGGTGAAGCCCCAACTACCTTGTGTCGAGGGGTTGTTGTGACTTCGAAGCCATTCCGGGACCCCTCTAATGCCTTTCGTCCTCCTTGGGTGTCCCGCACTCGAACCACACCGTCTTGCCGCCGCCGGTCGGCTCCACACCCCACTCGTCGGTCATCGCCTCGACCAGGACGAGGCCTCGGCCGCCTTCCGAGTCGTTGTCGGGCGCCGAGACGGTCGGAAGCTCGGCCGAACTGTCCGACACCTCCACGCGTACGCCGTACGGCTGCCACAGGACCAGCAACTCGCAGTGCCGGTCCGGGACATGACGCAGGACATTGGCGAGCAGCTCGGTGATCGCCAGGCCGACGGGGTCGGTCAGGCCCGGCATGCCCCAGTGGCGGAGGTAGGCGCGGACGATCCGCCGGACATGACCTGCCGAGTGCTCG
Organism: Streptomyces sp. NBC_00038; assembly: GCF_026343635.1. Lineage (NCBI taxonomy): Bacteria > Bacillati > Actinomycetota > Actinomycetes > Kitasatosporales > Streptomycetaceae > Streptomyces > Streptomyces sp. NBC_00038. The sequence continues at coordinate 3,259,783 of NZ_JAPELQ010000001.1, read as the reverse complement.
CCGACCGTGAAGCGCATGCCGTACTGGACGGGTGGGGGAGGAATGAGTTCGTTCACAGGACGATCGTGGCGGCCGTTCGCTACGCTGAGCTACCGACCGAACACAACTGGCTCGCAAGCCGAGTTGGGTGAGAGGGGCCGTCCGTGACCAACATCAGCGTCCTCGATCCGAGCGCGTCGCCGCTCGATTACTACGGTTTCGAGCTGCGGCGGCATCGAGAGGCCGCCGGGCTCACGCAGAAGGAGTTCGGCGACGTCGTCAACTACACCGGGTCGCTGGTGGGGCAGATCGAGACGGCTCGGAAACTGCCGACGGATGTGTTCAGCGAGCGGGCGGATGCGGCGTTGGGGACCGGGGGGTTGCTGTCGCGGTTGGTGGGGCTGGTGTTGAGGAGTCAGCTTCCGGCTTGGTTCCAGCAGGTGGCTGAGCTTGAGGCTCGGGCGATCGAGATCTGTACCTTCCAGGCGCACATGGTGCACGGGCTGCTGCAGACCGAGGCGTACGCGCGTGCCGTGCTCGGCGCGCTGGACTCCAGCAGGCTCGACGACCGGACCGCCGTACGGCTGGCGCGGCAGCGCATCTTCGACAAGGCCGAGCCGCCGGTGCTCTGGGCGGTCATCAGCGAAGCCGCGCTCTACCAGGAGATGGGCGGTCCGGAAACCATGCGGGGCCAACTGGCCCGGCTGTTGGACTTCGAGGAGAACCCCCGAGTCAACATCCAGGTGCTGCCGTACTCGGCTGGGGCTCATGCCGGGCTGACGGGTTCCTACACCCTCTTCCGCTTCGCGAGTGACCCGGACATCGTCTACACCGAGGGTTACGGGACGGGGCATCCGACCGCCAACCCGGACACTGTCAAGGACTGTTCGCTCCGTTACGATCATCTACAGGCCGCCGCTCTCTCCCTCAAGGATTCGGCGGGGCTGATCCGGCACGTAATGGAGGAACGCTATGGGGAGCAACGCGGTTCCGACCGGGATTCAGTGGCGTAAGTCCAGCTACAGCGGCGACCAGGGCGGCCAGTGCGCGCCCCTCGGCCCCCTGGCCTGGCGCAAGTCGACGTACAGCAGCGACCAGGGCGGCGAGTGCGTCGAGATCGCCTCAACCCCCTGCGCCACCATCGCCGTTCGTGACTCCAAGGTCCCCGACGGCCCCGCCCTCGCCCTCACCCCGGCCGCCTTCACCGCCTTCGTCGCCCAGTTCGGAGCGTAACGGGTATGAGCTCATGACTTGAGTGTTCAAGTCATGAGTCGTTCCGTTATATGCTGCCAAGATGAGCGATACGGACCAGTCGGTGGCGTCCGACGAGCACGCGGACCTGTGGCTGAGTCCGGGCGAATTGGAGTCGTGGCTGTCGGTGGCCAGGCTGGTCACCCGGCTGCCCTGGGCCATTGACGCGCAACTGCAGCGCGACGCGGGCCTGAGCATGGCCGAGTACATGTCCATGGCGATCCTGGCCGACACGCCCGAGCGGACGATGCGGATGAGCGAGCTGGCCGAACACGTCAGCTCGTCGCTCTCCCGCCTGTCGCACCTGGTCAAGCGGCTTGAGAGCCGTGGCTATGTCCGGCGTGAGCCCGATCCCGTGGACGGGCGCTTCACCAACGCCATCCTGCTGGACGACGGGATGCGGAAGCTCGAGTCGTCCGCACCCGCTCATGTCGCCTACGTACGCCACCTGGTGGTGGACAATCTCTCGGCCGAACGGCTGCGCCGCCTCGGCCAGGACGCCGAGCGCATCCTCCAGCGCATCGACTCGCCCGCACGCTGAAACGACACCGGCCCGGCGTAGTCGCGCCGGGCCGGTGTCGGGTGCGGATCACTGAATCCAGGGCGCCTTGTAGGTGCCGGTGGTGTTGAGGAACGCGCTCCAGTCCTCGCCGGCCCACTCCTCGCTGATCTTGCCGTTGCGCAGCTTGTAGACGTCGATCGCGTCCCACTTGACCGACTGCCCGGTGGCGGGAATGCCCAGCAGAGGGGCCTTCAGCGTGCCGGTGACCACCAGGCGGACGACGACCTTGTCGCCCTGGCCGAAGATGTCCTGCACCTCGGCGTGCAGGTCGGGGATCGAGGTCACGACGCTCGTCATCAGCCCGGCGACATTGTCTCCGCCGGGCACGGTGCCGACCGTCCCGCCGTGCCACTGCATGTCGCTGGTCAGATACCGGGCGGCGTGACTCCCGTTGTGCTGGTTGAGGACGTCCTCCATGAACCCCTCCACCACTCGCTTGTTCGCCGCGACCTTCGCGGACTCGTTCCAGTGGGACGCCGCCGCCGCGGCCAATCCGTCGGGCCGGCTGCCGGAAGGTTTCCCGTTCGCCATGGCCCCTGCGGTGGTCAGGCCGCCGACCGTGGCGGTGAGGGCTGCCCCCAGGGCGATGCGCTGCCAGATCTTCATGACGATCTCCTCGTTGACGCGTCCCCGGGAGGGGACGGTGCGGTCGGGCTGAGGCTTGAGCGCCAGCTCGTGGTGTGACTTTAACATTCAAGTCACTGGCATCCGCAAGGCGAGGAACGTCACCTGAATTCCGGGAATTTGGCCGAGGTGAGGCAGGTTGTCGATTGAATGCTCAAGTGGATTTCGGTGATGAGAAATCCTCCGCGAGGCTCAGCCGCCCGCGACTGCGGCCGTCACCAGTTCCTCCGTCGTCACGACCCTCGCGAAGTCCCCTCCGTGCAGCGTCACGGCGGTCGCGCGGCTCAGTTCGTCTGCGGTCAGGTGCCAGCCGAACGGGCCCGCCTGGTCGAAGGTGTACGTGGCGTCGAAGGCGAAGAGGACGTCGTAGCCGAGGTTTCCGCCCATGCGGGCCGTGGTCTCCGCGCACATGTTGGTCTGGATGCCGGCGACGGCGATCTGGGTGATGCCCGAGGACTTGAGCCAGGCGTCCAGGTCCGGGGTGCCGTAGAAGGCCGAGTTCACCGTCTTGGTGATGAACAGCTCCGGGCCCTTGCCGAGGCCGCGCCGCTGCTCGACGTACTCCTTGAAGTCGTTGCCCGGCTGTCCCGGCCGCAGGGGCGAGTCCGGCTTGGTCGAGTCGTGCCGTACGAAGACGACCGGGCGGCCCGTGTCCTGCCAGGCCGCGATGAGGGAGGCGATGTTCTCGTCGGCGGCGGGATTGTTGCGCGGGATCGAGGACGCCATCTCCTCGAAGCCCTGCTGCACGTCCACCACTATCAGCGCCGCGTTCTCTGTGATCTCCATACGGTCCATCGTGCCGCCGTCCGCTCGCTCGCCCCAGGGGGCAGGAAGCCAGCGTTCGATGGTTTACTGCCAGGGTGACCCAGTCGACGACACGCGCCCATCGCATCGCGCTCCTCGCCTTCCCCGGCGTCCGGGCCTTCGACGTCAGCATCATCACCGAGGTGTGGGGAGTGGACCGGACCGACCGTGGTGTACCCGCCTTCGACCTGCGCCGGGTCGCCGCCGACCCTGCCCCCGTGGCGATGCGCGGCGGGCTCTCGGTCACGCCGGACCGGACGCTGGCCTGGCTGCCGCGGGCCGAGTTGATCGTGGTCCCGGGGCTCGATGATCACGTGACGCCCGCGCCCGGACCCGTACTGGAGGCGCTGCGGCGTGCCCACGCCCGGGGTACCACCATCGCGGCGCTGTGCGGCGGTGCCTTCACGCTGGCGCAGGCGGGGCTGCTCGACGGGCGTCGCGCGCTGACGCACTGGAATCTGATCGACCTGCTGCGGGAGCGGCATCCGGGGGTGCGGGTCGAGCCGGACGCGTTGTTCGTCGAGGACGGCAACATCTGGACGGCCGCGGGGACGGCAGCCGGGATCGACCTGTGCCTGCACCTCGTCCGTACCGTTCACGGCGCGGAGGCCGCCGCCGCGGTCGCCCGTTCGATGGTCACGGCGCCGTTCCGGACCGGCAACCAGGCGCAGTTCATCGAGCATCCGGCCGCCCCCGCGGACCCGGACGCCGACGCGCTGGCCGCCGTACGCGAGTACGCGCTCGGGCATCTCCACGAGCCGCTCACCGTTCCCCGGCTCGCAGCCCGCGCCGGGATGTCGCCGCGCTCCTTCGCACGGCACTTCGCGGCGGCGACCGGATCAACTCCGGTGCGCTGGTTGCTGGATCAGCGGATCGCGGCCGCGCAGAGGCTGCTGGAGCGGACCGGTCTCTCCATGCCCGAGGTCGCCCGGCGGGCGGGCTTCGGGAGCGAGGTCACCATGCGGCAGCACTTCGCGGCGCGGCTCGGGACGAGCCCGCGGGCGTACCGTTCGTCGTTCGCGATCCGGCCGGTTTCACCCGCCCAACGGTCGGAGTCGTCCGCCGAGTAGCCGGACTCACCCGTCCGACATTCGGCCTCCCCCGCCGAGTAGCCGGATTCAACCGCCCGACAGCCGCACTCGCCGGTCCGGCCGGCCCCACCCGGTCCAACCGGCCTCGCAGGTTCAGGAGGAAGCGCCCGCCTGAGGATCGGTCCGGGCTCCTGCGCCGCGACCTCGGCCCGTGCCCGTGCCTGTACCGGCCGTCGCGTCGGCCGTGATGGTCACGGCCGACTCCGGACAGTCCGCCGTCTCCGTGCACAGATTCGTCTCGACCTTCGCCAGCAGTCTGGCAAGCTCGGCACGCTCGTCCGTGTCCAGCCCGGCGAGCGTGTACTCCTCCAGATTCGTCCAGGCCGCTGCCACCTCGGCGTTCAGCGCGCAGCTGTCGTCGGTGGCCTCGACCATCACCGCGCGCCGGTCCGTTGGGTCGGGGCAGCGACGTACGTGCCCGGTCTGCTCCAGTCGCTGGAGCATCTTCGTGACCGTCGAGGGATCGAGGGCGACCGCCCTGATCAGCTCCGACTGCCGAAGGGGACCGGCTTCCCACAGGCGCATCATCAGATGCTCCTGCCCGGGATAGAGGCCCGCGCCCTTGAGCACCCTGCCCATCGCGATGCGATGGAGTCGCGCGACCCGGGATAGGGCATGGCTGACGGGACCGCCGCGGGCCGCCGCGGGCAGCAACTCGGCGGTACAGGCGGGGTCTTCCGGTGCCCCGGGAGTGGCGGACAACGCGGCCTCCTTGCCCAGGTCCCCACGGCGACGGGGGATGTCCGTCCGCCGTGGTGCCGCGCTCTGCGCGGCGGCGATCCAGTGGCCCGTACGACCCCCGGTTGAGATACCGATGGTACTCACCCGAAGATAACATTGGTCGGCCAAGTAATGCGCTACAGTGGCTTCCGGCGCAAATGTTTGGCCGACCATGTAACTCTCCGGGAGCGTCTATGACCACCGCGTTCGACCCCATTGAACTGTCCGGCACGCGGCTCGCGAACCGCATCGCCATGGCGCCGATGACCCGCAGCCGCGCATTCGGCGAGGGCCTCACGGTCACCGAGTCCACTGTCGAGTACTACAGCCAGCGCGCCTCGGCGGGCTTGATCGTCACCGAGGGCATCCAGCCCTCCGTACAGGGCCAGGGCTACCCGAACACGCCCGGCCTGCACACCGACGAGCAGGTCGCCGCCTGGCGCAAGGTCACCGACGCCGTGCACGCCAAGGGTGCGCGGATCTTCGCGCAGATCATGCACGCCGGGCGGATCGGCCACCCGGTGCTCTGGCCGGACGAGGAGCGGGTCAGTGTCGCGCCCTCCTCCGTCGCCCCCGACGGACAGCTCTACACGCAAGAGGGGCCGAAGGACTTCATCGCGCCGCGCGAGCTGGCCGCCGGCGAAATCCCCGCCGTCATCGAGGAGTTCGTCGATGCGGCGCGCAACGCGGTCGCGGCCGGCTTCGACGGCGTGGAACTGCACGGCGCCAACGGCTACCTCATCCACCAGTTCATCGCGGACAACACCAACCTGCGTACCGATGAGTGGGGCGGCTCGGTCGAGAACCGCATCCGCTTCGCCGTCGAGGTGACGAAGGCCGTTTCCGCGGCGATCGGCCCCGAGCGGACCGGGCTGCGCATCTCGCCCGGAAACCCTTACAACGACATCGCCGAGACCGACCCGAAGGCCACCTACCCGGCCCTGGTCGAGGCACTGGAGCCGCTGGGCCTCGGCTATCTGCACATCGTCGAGATGACCCCGGGCTACCGGGACATCACGCTGGAGCTGCGCGAGCTGTTCAGCGGCACGTTCATCCTCAACCCGGCGACGGAGGGCCCGACCGACCACAAGGCGCTGGGCCTGGTGGAGGACGGCGTCGCGGACATCCTCGCCTTCGGCGCGCTGTTCCTGGCCAACCCGGACCTGCCGGCCAGGCTGCAGAGCGAGGGCCCGTACAACGCCCCGGACCCCGCCTCGTTCTTCGGCGGCGACGACAAGGGCTACACCGACTACCCGACGCTCGGCGAGAGCTGACGGGGCACGGGAGCTGCGGGGGCAACGGGGGGCTACGGGGCGGTAGCGGGGGCTGCGGGCGTCACGGGGGACTATGGGGTAACGGGGGCGCCCGCGCCTTCCGTGAGACGGGCCGACGGTGCCGGGAGGCCGTCGGCCCGAGCTCGGTTGACGGCGTGTCAGGTATGGCTGACCTGGAGTTCCTTGACGCCGTTGAGCCACGCGGAGCGGAGGCGGCGGGGGTCGCCGGCCAGGCGGAGGTTCGGCATGGCGTCGGCGATGGCGTTGAAGATGAGGTCGATCTCGAGGGTGGCGAGGGACTTGCCGAGGCAGAAGTGCGGGCCTCCGCCGCCGAAGCCGAGGTGGGGGTTGGGGTCGCGGGTGATGTCGAAGAGTTCCGGGTGGTCGAAGATCTCGGGGTCGTTGTTGGCGGAGGAGTAGAAGATGCCGACGCGGTCGCCCTTCTTGATCTGCTGCCCGCCCAGTTCGGTGTCCTGGGTCGCGGTGCGCTGGAAGGAGATGACCGGGGTCGCCCAGCGGACGATCTCCTCGGCGGCGGTGCTCGGGCGCTCGCGCTTGTAGAGGTCCCACTGGTCGGGGTGGGTGAGGAAGGCGTGCATGCCGTGGGTGATGGCGTTGCGGGTCGTCTCGTTGCCGGCGACGGCCAACAGCAGTACGAAGAAGCCGAATTCGTCCGACGCCAGGTTGCCTTCGTCCTCGGCCGCCACCAGCGTGCTGACGATGTCCTTGGCCGGGCACTGCTTGCGGTCGGCGGCCAGGTTCATGGCGTACGAGATGAGTTCGGTGGCCGACTCGGCGCCGACCTCCTCGGTGATCGCGTACTCCGGATCGTCGTACGCCACCATCTTGTTGGACCAGTCGAAGATCTTGGCCCGGTCGTCCTGCGGGACGCCGATGAGCTCCGCGATCGCCTGCAGGGGCAGTTCGCTGGCCACCTGGGTGACGAAGTCGAAGGCGCCGTCGGGACCCGCGCCGGCGATCGCGTGCTCGACGATCGAACCGGCGCGGGCGCGCAGGGCCGCCTCCAGGGAGCGGATCGCGCGCGGGGTGAAGCCGCGCTGCACGATCTGCCGGACCCGGGTGTGCTCGGGCGGGTCCATGTTGAGCATGATCAGCCGCTGCATCTCGATCGTCTCGCGCGGCATGTGCTCGTGGAAGCGGATGACGGCGGTGTTGAGGAACGAGGAGAACAACTCGGGGTGTGTGGAGACGTACTTGACGTCCGCGTGGCGCGTCACGGCCCAGTAGCCGTCGTCCTGGAAGCCCGCGATACCGGGCTGTTGGGGGATCCAGTGGACCGGTTCCGTTCCGCGCAGCTCGGCGAACTCGGGGAAGGGTATGCGGTGGAGCACCAGATCGGGGTCGGTGAAATCGAACCCGTCGGGCAGCGCTGGACAGGGCATCGGCAACTCCCGCCGTTCAACGGTCCTCTGACGGTCTGGTTCTCTGACGGTGTTCTCTGCGGTGTTCTCTGACGGTGCATCAGGAACGGGAAACTGCCGTGAAGGTAGTAACGGGTTCTACAACTAGCAAGGGGCGCGGCGGCCCGAATCATGTGTGGGATCTGTACGGAACACGACTTCCACGGCTGCACGACCCTTGCGGCGCGGGGGGTTGGCTCAGCAGACTGCACACAGAACTAGAACGCGTACTAGTTCGGCGCGGCGGGTGGCCGGGACGCCCGCGCCGCGCGGGTGGACAGGCCCAAGGAGAGGACGAGCCCCCATGGTCGCGGAACCCGTCATCGTCGAAGCCGTACGCACCCCCATTGGCAAGCGGGGCGGCGCGCTCGCCAATCTGCACCCCGCCTACCTCCTGGGCGAGACCTACCGTGAACTCCTGGGCCGCACAGGCATCCAGGCCGACTGCGTCGAGCAGATCGTCGGCGGCACGGTGACCCACGCCGGCGAACAGTCCATGAACCCCGCCCGCACCGCCTGGCTCACCATGGGCCTGCCGTACGAGACCGCGGCGACGACCGTCGACTGCCAGTGCGGCTCCTCGCAGCAGGCCTCGCACATGGTCGCCAACATGGTCGCGGCGGGCGTCATCGACGTCGGAATCTCGTGCGGCGTCGAGGCGATGTCGCGGGTGCCGCTCGGCTCCGGATCCAAGCACGGGCCGGGCAAACCGTTCCCCGACGAGTGGAACGTGGACCTGCCGAACCAGTTCGAGGCGGCGGAACGCATCGCCCGCCATCGCGGCCTGACCCGCGAGAACGTCGACTCGCTCGGCCTCATCTCGCAGGAGCGCGCCGCCATCGCCTGGTCCGAGGAACGCTTCAAGCGCGAGACCTTCGCCGTACAGGTGCCCACCACGGAGGAGGAGCAGCGGGCGGGCCAGGGAATGTGGCGGCTCGTCGACCGGGACGAGGGGCTCCGTGACACGACCATGGAGGCGCTGGCCCGGCTGAAGCCGGTCATGCCCACGGCCGTCCACACCGCGGGCAACTCCTCCCAGATCTCCGACGGCGCCTCCGCGATCATGTGGGCGTCCAAACGGATGGCACGCGCACTGAAGCTGCGCCCGCGGGCGCGGATCGTGGCGCAGGCGCTGGTCGGTTCCGACCCCCACTTCCACCTCGACGGGCCGATCGACGCGACACGGGCGGTGCTCGGCAAGGCCGGCATGTCCCTGAAGGACATCGACATCGTCGAGATCAACGAGGCTTTCGCGTCCGTGGTGTTGAGCTGGGCCCAGGTCTTCGAACAGGACCTGGAGAAGGTCAACGTCAACGGCGGCGCGATCGCGCTCGGGCATCCGGTGGGGGCCACGGGGGCGCGGCTGATCACGACCGCGCTGCATGAACTTGAGCGGCGGGACAAGGAGTTCGCGCTTGTGACGATGTGTGCGGGTGGGGGGCTGGCCACCGGGACGATCATTCAGCGGCTGTAGTCCGCCGGTCGATGGGTCGGGGCGGTCCAAGAGGGGGCCGCGTGTTCGAAATACCGGTCCCTGGATCGCCCCGTATCCCGTGAATTACCCCTCGGTTAACCAGTTGTTCAATTCTGATCCCGTCGACGGCGCGCGGTCGATCAGTTGTCCATTGAAACCTTGACGGTGTGCGATCAATCTGAGTACAACTGTGGCCTCAATGTGAAAGCTGTGCGGCTACGGGGGCTGTTGTGCTGTCAGATGTGATGCATCGTCATGTCGGCGTGCGAAGAGGGAAGTTGCGTGATGTCGCGGTCCTCGTGACGTCCATGGCCGTACTGGTGGGGATTCCGGCCGGTGTCACGGCAATCGCCCCAAAGGCGCACGCGAATTCGCTTTCCGCCGATTCTCCGAAAAGCCTCTCCGAGGGCGAAAAGGCCGCCGCGAAGGCGGCCGAGACCGGCGAACGTGTGGAGATCGCGGGTGAACGCACCGAATACACGACGACATACGCGAATCCGGACGGTCTCACCTTTTCCCTCAGTCAGTCCACCGTGCCCGTCCGTGTGCAGCGGAAGGACGGATCGTGGGCCGAGCCGGACGCGACCCTGGAGCGGCGGGCGGACGGCACCGTAGGCCCGAAGGCGGCGGTCGCGGACGTGTCCTTCTCCGGCGGGGGAGACGGCGCCGACCTGGTGGCCGTCGAGGAGAGCGGCAGGTCGCTGACGGTCGGCTGGCCGGGCACCCTGCCCGAGCCGACCCTGGAGGGCGCCTCGGCGGTGTACGCGGAGGTGCTGCCCGGAGTGGACCTGCGGCTGACCGCGACCACCGAGGGCTACCGCGAGGTGCTCGTCGTCAAGACGCCCGAGGCGGCGGCCCACGAGGACCTGACGAAGCTGGACTTCCCCGTCGAGACCGAGGGGCTGACCCTGCGCGGCGGGACCGGCGGCGGCCTGGACGCCGTCGACGAGAACGGCAACGCGGTGTTCCGTACGCCTGCCGCTCGGCAGTGGGACTCCGCGGGGGACGCGGCTGCGGCGTCCGGGGTGTCGGCGATGTCGCTGACCGCCGCCGAGGACGAGCCCGTCAAGGACGGCGACGGCGAGACCGCCTCCGACCCGACCGAAGGTCCCGGTGACGGCGACGCATCCGCCGTCCTGCCGGTCACGGCGGACACCGACTCGATCACCGTCGTGCCCGACTCCGCGCTGCTGACCGGTGACGACACCGTCTACCCGCTGTACATCGACCCCGACGTGTCCTGGAGCGAGTCCGAGCGCACGCTGCTGTCCTCGGACGGCGACACCTTCTACAACTTCTCCGGCGGCTCGGACGGCGAGGGTGTCGGCTACTGCGGCACGTATGTCACCGGCGGCTACTCCTACTACTGCGGTTCGGGCTACAAGCAGCGGATGTACTTCGAGTTCGCGCCGACCGCGCTGCGCGGCAAGCGGGTCCTTGACGCCACGTTCCGGGTGACCGAGCGGTGGTCGATGTCGTGCGAGAAGACGACGGTGCAGCTGGTTCGGACGCCGAACATCTCGTCGGCGACGAGGTGGCCGGGTCCGACCAGCAACTGGGACATCATGGGCGACCGCACCGTCTCGGCCGGCCGTGGAACGGCGTGCGACCCCGATCAGCCGGACGCTCCGATCGAGTTCAACGACGACCCGGCGCAGAACTACGAGAACCTCACCAACACGGTGAAGGCGTTCGCGGCCGGCGGTTTCTCCCGGCTGACGCTGATGCTGAAGGCGTACAACGAGTCGGACCCCAACGGCTGGAAGCGGTTCGACGACGACGCGGTCCTGGACGTCACCTACGTGGGCGTGCCCGCGCCGCCGACCAGCCCCGGTGTTCTGTCCGGGGAGATCTCCTCCTGCGAGACGGACGCGGACGACCCCGACGTGCTCTCGGACCCGACGCCCACGCTCACCGGGGTGGTCCAGACCCTCGCCGGCGGTGAGAACGACGCGAACCTGCGTGCGCACTTCTACGTGCAGAAGAAGAACGGCACCGCGTGGGACCTGGTGACCGAGCCGGTGCGGCCGGTCAGCCCCGGGTACGTCAACGACAACCAGAAGGTGTCGGTCAGTTCGCCGATCACGCTGACGGACGGCGGGACGTACCGGATGGCGGTGTTCACCCGCTCCTACTACAACAGCGGCAACAGCTATCTGCAGTCGTCCAGCACGGTGACGACCAAGGGCTGGTGCTACTTCAAGGTCGACACGACGGCTCCCAAGGCGCCGCTGATCACGTTCGGCAGCCCGTACTCGCTGTGCACGGCGAACGACTGCGTGCCCGCCGGCGGCCCCGGCGTGAAGGGCAAGTTCATCTTCAACCCGGCGGCGGGTGACACTAACACGGTCGTCGCCTATCGCTACAAGCTGTCCTCGTCCAAGACCTGGTCGGCCGCGATACCCGGAACGACAGCCGTGACCAAGGAGATCCCACCGGAACTGGCCGGCACCCAGGTGCTCCAGGTGCGGGCACTGGACAACGTGGGCAGCGGACGCTGGGGCGCCATCGCGAGCGTGCGGTTCAACGTCCAGGAGAGCCAAGGGGCCACCGGGCGCTGGCAGTTCAACGACAGCGCGGTCGGCTCGGGCGAGACGGTCGCGTCCGACTCCGCGACGACGGCGGGGACGCGCCACCCGGCGACCCTCTACACCACCGGCAGCGGCTGGTCGTCGCTGGGACGACGTGGCTCCTCGGACCGTTCGCTGTGGCTGAACGACGTGACCGACCCGACGCGGCAGACGGGATACGCGGCGACCTCGGCTCCGGCCGTCAACACCCAGTCCTCGTACACGGTTTCCGCCTGGGCGTACCTGACGGAGAACACCGACTACCGCACCGTCATGTCCCAGACGGGCAGCGACAGTTCGGGCTTCTCCCTCTACTACTCCGGCGGCGTCAAGAAGTGGATCTTCCGCTTCAACTGGACCGACAGCAGCGGCGCGCGGCAGTACGTCGCCGCCGGCGCGGAGGTGGCGGGCGTACCGCTGCGTGTGTGGACCCACGTGGCGGGCGTGTACGACGCCGACGCGAAGACCATCCAGCTGTACGTCAACGGCCGGGCCCAGGGCGGCCCGGTGACCGTGCCCGCAGGCGGTGAGAAGCAGACACCCGACGGGACCCTGCAGTTCGGCAGGGCGAGCTATGTGTCGGGCACGTACCTGCAGTACTGGAAGGGCCGCATCGACGAGGCCGCCGTCTTCCAGGAGGCGTTGCAGCCCGGCGACGTGGCGAAGGAGGCCAAGCTGCTGGACTCGACCGGCACGGCAACGGCCACCGAGATGGTGGGCGCCTGGAACCCGGACGGCGCGAGCGTCACCGCGACCACGCTCGCCGACACCCTGACCGGCTACACGGAGCGCACGCTCACCCTGTCCGGGGGCGCCTCGCTGGACGGTGAGGCGATCGTCATGGACGGCACGAACGACGCGGCCACGGTCACCGGACCGGTCGTCGACGACACGGGTTCCTTCACGGTCACCACCGAGGTCGAACTCGACCAGGCGGCGCTGAACGCCAAGGGCACCGGTTACATCGGCCAGGTGCTGGGCCAGCGCACCGCGGACGGCTCCGCCTGGGGCCTCTGGTACGAGCAGACCGGCACCGAGACCCGGTTCGACGACGACGACAACCCCTACGAAGTCCCCGTCGGCTTCTGGCGGTTCGGCCGCCTCGCCGCCGACGGCACCTTCACCGCCGCGGACTCCGACGAGGCGGCGGTGGTCGGCAGCCGGGTGCGGCTGACCGGGGTGTACGACGCGCAGGGCGGCACCGTCGCGCTCTACCTGGACTCGACGCAGAACGACATCGACACCCCGTACACGGCCGTGGTCGGCTCGGGTGAGTTCGCGGCCGGCAAGGCGTACGTGGGCAGCGCGTGGGGCCACTACCTGCCCGGCCGGATCTCGGACATCCGGATCTGGGTGGGCGCGGCGGCGGACGGCACTCAGGTGGACACGATGACCGGCGGCTGACGGCCGCACGCGCAGGGCGCCCGCTGACGTCGGCGGGCGCCCTGCCCACTCCTTCTCCTTTCCTCCTTTCCATTCCGTGGTCGCCGGTGTGGTCGCGACCGTGCCTGACGGGGGTTTGTCGTGAACACCGGTACGAGAGTGGTTCGTTGGCTGCGCGGTGGGCGCGTGGGCGTCGTGGTGGCGCTTGCGCTCGTGCTGACCGCCACGGGCGCGTTGCCCGCAGCGCAGACGGCGACGGCCGCGACGGGTGGGCTGGGCCGCCCCGAGGTGCCGGAGCAGCGGGACAGCGATGTCAGCGCGGTCACCGGTCTGGGTGCAGGTGAGGCTCGTGCGGATGTCGCCGCGTCCCGGAAGGAGAACGAGGCTCAGGCCGATCGGGCGGTGGCCGAGCAGGATGCGGTGTGGCCGGCGGCCGGCCGGGTGACGGTTGCCATTCCGGGCACCCGGTCGGGTCGTGCTGCGGTTGAGGCGGGTGGGCTGCCGGTCACGGTGGCTCGGGGCAGTGTGGGGAATGTGGCCTCGGGTGATTCGACGATCCGGGTGCTGGACCGGAAGGCGACAACGGCCGCTGGGGTCAAGGGTGTTGTGTTCACGGCGACGGCTTCACAGCCGGGCCGGGCTCATCTGACCCTGGACTATTCGGAGTTCGCCTCGGCCTATGGCGGCGGCTGGTCGGGACGGCTCGGTCTCGTCGCGCTGCCGGCCTGCGCCCTGACCACACCGGAGAAGGCCGCCTGCCGTACTCGTACGCCGCTGGCTTCCGACAACGACGTCGCGGGGCAGGCCGTGTCGGCGGACGTGGCGCTGTCTTCGGCGACCGTGCTTGCCCTGGCGGCCACCTCAGGGGCGTCCGCCTCGGGCTCCGGAGACTACTCGGCGAGCCCGCTGTCCCCGTCCTCCACCTGGGAAGCGGGCGGTTCGTCCGGTGCGTTCACCTGGTCGTATCCGCTGGACACGCCGCCCGCCGCTGTGGGTCCGACTCCGTCGCTGGGACTGTCGTACGACTCGGGGAGCATCGACGGTCGTACCGCCTCGACCAACAACCAGTCCACCCAGGTCGGTGAGGGCTTCGACCTGTCCTCCTCGTCGTACATCGAGCGTTCCTACGGAAGCTGCGACGACGACGGTCAGGACGACAAGGCGGATCTGTGCTGGAAGTACGAGAACGCCTCGCTGGTCCTGAACGGCAAGTCCAGTGAGCTGGTCAAGGACGATACGAGCGGGGTGTGGCGGCTCAAGGACGACGACGCCTCCACCGTCACGCACTCCACCGGCGCGGACAACGGCGACTCCAACGGTGAGAACTGGACCGTCGTCACCGGCGAGGGCACCAAGTACGTCTTCGGCCTGAACAAGCTGCCTGGCGCGGGCACCGAGCGCACCGAGTCGGTGTGGACGGTCCCCGTCTTTGGTGACGACTCCGGCGAACCCGGCTACGACCAGGGCTCCGCCTTCGCCGACCGCTCGGTCACCCAGGCCTGGCGCTGGAACCTCGACTACGTCGTGGACCTCAACGGCAACGCGATGTCGTACTGGTACACGCCGGAGACCAACTACTACGCCAAGAACGGCGCCGACACCGCCACCACCCAGTACACCCGGGGCGGCTACCTCAGCAAGATCCTCTACGGGCAGCGTGCGGACACCCTGTTCACCGGAGTCACCTCCGACAAGGTCACCTTCACCTACGCCGAGCGCTGCACCGCGAGCGACTGCTCGGAGCTGACGGACGACACCTCCGACAACTGGCCCGACGTGCCCTTCGACGCGATCTGCAAGAAGGACGCCGACTGCGACGCCAAGGACCCGTTCTTCTTCACCCGCAAGCGGCTCACTCAAGTCGACACCTTCGCCTGGTCGGCCTCCGGTGCCGCGTTCACGGCCGTGGACTCCTGGGCGCTGACCCAGGAGTACCTGGACGGTGGTGACATCGGGGACACGAGTGACCAGACGCTGACGCTGAAGAGCATCCGGCACACGGGCAAGAACGGCACCGACATCGCGCTGCCGCCGGTGAACTTCACCTACCAGATGCGCAAGAACCGGGTCGACGCCACCGACAACATCCTGCCGCTGCGCCGTCCGCGGATCGAGAGCGTCACCTCGGAGACGGGTGCGATCACCCGGGTCACCCTGTCCGAGCCGGAGTGCGTGCGCGGTTCCAACGTGCCGAGTGCTGCCGACACGAACACCAAGTCCTGCTATCCGCAGTTCTGGCACATCAACGGGGCCGAGAACGCCTCGATCGACTGGTTCCACAAGTACCGGGTCCTGGCGGTCAACACCTCCGACCCGACCGGCAAGAACGATGCCGTGGAGAACGCGTACTCCTACTCCGCGCCCGCCTGGCACTACAACGACGACCCGCTGGTCGACGCGGACGAGCGCACCTGGTCCGCCTGGCGCGGCTACGGCCAGGTGACCGCCACCAAGGGCGTGGGCACCAACCGGAGCAAGACTGTGTCGGTCTACCTCCAGGGCATGAACGGCGACCGGCTGCTGAACGCGGCCGGTGACCTCGATGCCACCGCCCGCCGCTCGGCCACCGTCGCCGGAGTGGACGTCAGCGGCCTGGACGTCGCCGACCAGACCGACAGTGACACCTACGCCGGCTTCCTGCGCGAGCAGATCACCTACGACGGTTCGGCACCCGTCTCCGTCACGGTGAACAACCCCTGGTCGAAGAAGACGGCCACACAGCACAAGTCGTACGCCGACACCGAGGCGTACTACGTCCGCACCGCCAAGACCGCCACCCACACCTACCTGACCGCCTCGTCGAACTGGCGCACCCGTACTCTCGCGACCAGCTACGACGACTTCGGCATGGCCTCGGCCGTCGACGACACGGGTGACACCGCCAAGTCCGGTGACGAGACCTGCACCCGCACCTGGTACGCGCGCAACGACAGCATCGGCATCACCTCCCTGGTCTCCCGCAGCCGTGCGGTCGGACGGTCCTGCTCGGTCGCGGAGACCGCGCTGTCGCTGCCGACGTCCTCCGCCACCCCCGGTGACGTGCTCTCCGACACCGCGACCGTCTACGACAGCACTTCGGCGACCGCTTGGAGCGCGAGTCAGACGCCCACCTTGGGGCTCGCCACCTGGGCCGGCCGGGCCTCCGCGTACCCCGCCTCGGCGACCGGAGGCGAACGCAACCCCACTTCCTGGCAGACGGCCACCAGGACCACGTACGACACCGCGACGGCGAAACTCGGGCGCCCCCTGTCCGTCACCGACGCGGTGGGCAACACCACCACGACCGCCTACACCCCTACGGACGCCGGACCGCTGACCCGCACGGTCGTGACGAACGCCAAGGCCTACAAGAGCTACACCTATCTGGATCCCGCGCGCGGCACCCCGACCAAGGTCTACGACGTCAACACCAAGCTGACCGAGACCGCTTACGACGCGCTGGGCCGGGTCACCGCCGTCTGGCTGCCCAACCGCTCCCGGTCCTCGTCGCAGGCCGCGAGCTACACCTACGCCTACTCCCTCACCGCCGACGCGCCGTCCTGGACGTCCACGTCGGCCCTGAAGGCGGACGGTGACACCTACAACACCACGTACAGCGTCTACGACGCGTTGCTGCGTCCTCTGCAGACGCAGTCGCCGACCCCGCTCGGCGGACGGCTGTTGACCGACACCCGTTACGACAGCCGGGGTCTGGCCTACGAGACGTACGCCGAAATCTTCGACCAGGACAAGACCCCGAGCGGCACCTACACCCGTGCCGAGTACGGCGAGGCCGCCCAGCAGACCGCAACCGTCTATGACGGAGCGGAACGGGCCACCAGCAGCACCCTTTACATCTACGGTGTCAAGCGCTGGACCACGTCGACCAGTTACACCGGCGACTCCACCGCCACCACCGCCCTGGCCGGCGGCTCGGCGAGCCGGGTGATCACCGACGCGCTGGGCCGCACCACCGAGCGGCGTGAGTACTCCGGCACCTCCCCGGCCGACCCCGCATACGGGTCGGGCACCGGCGCCCCCTACACGTCCACCTCCACCACTTACACGCCCAACGGCAAGGAGCTCACGGTCACCGGACCGGACGGCTCCGTCTGGTCCTTCGGTTACGACCTGTACGGCCGTGCGACCTCGGCCACCGACCCGGACACCGGCAGGACCACGACCGGCTACACCGACAAGGACCAGGTCTCCTGGACCAAGGACGCGGCCGGACGCGTCGTCATCTCCGGCTACGACCCGCTCGGCCGCGTCTCCGGCACCTGGACCGCCCCGGCCACGGCCGACCTGACCTCCACCACCGAGGAGCGGGTCGCCGCGAACCAGCTCACCGGCTACACCTATGACTCCGTGGCCAAGGGGCAGCTCGACACCTCCGTCCGTTACGTCGGCGGCAGCGGCACCTCGGGCACGGCCTACACCCAGAAGGTCACCGCCTACGACGCGCTGTACCACGCCGTGGGCACCCAGCTGGTGCTGCCCGAGGGCGATGCGCTGGTGAAATCCGGTGCGGTCCCGTCCACCACGCTGGACTTCTCCTCGTACTACAACATCGACGGCACCCAGCAGTACACAAAGGAGCCCGCGGCCGGCGGGCTCGCCGCCGAGCAGGTCGAGACGCAGTACAACGGCTTCGGGCTGCCTACCGCGCTGTCCGGCACGAGTGGATACCTGCTGGGCGCGGCCTACTCCGCACTGGGCGCACCCGAGCAGCTGACCCTGGGCACCTCACTCGCCACCGGCGTCAAGAAGGCGTACATCACGAACACCTTCGAGGAGGGCACCGACCGCCTCACCCAGTCCGTGGTCACCGACCAGACCCACGGCTACGAACTCCAGGAGCTCAACTACACCTACGACGACGCCGGCAACGTCACCGCCATCACCGACCCCACCACCCAGGGCGGGACCTCCGCGGCCGACAACCAGTGCTTCGCCTACGACGGTTACCGACGCCTCACCGAGGCCTGGACCCCGTCCGCGGCCGACTGCTCGACGGCGGGGCGCACGACGACGGGACTCGGTGGCGCGAGCCCCTACTGGACCTCGTACACGTACAAGGACTCCGGTCTGCGGGCCACCGAGACCACTCACACGACCGCCGGCGACACCAAGAAGACCTACTGCTACGACAGTACGAAGGCCCACCGGCTGGCGGCCGTCACCACCGCGGCCTCCTGCACCGGAGTAACCCCGGTCTACGCCTACGACACGACCGGCAACACCACCGGCCGCCCGGACGGCGTCGCGACACAGTCCCTCGCCTGGAACGAGGAGGGCAGCCTGGGCTCCCTCGCCGAGGGAAGCAGTACCACCGGGTACGTCTACAGCGCTGACGGAAGCCTCCTGATCAGGCGGAACACGTCCGGGGACACCGTCCTCTACCTCGGCAGCACCGAGGTCCACCTCGACAACAGTTCCGGCACGGCCAAGACCTGGGCCCAGCGGTACTACGGTGTCGCGGGCTCGACCGTCGCGATGCGCACCAACAAGTCCGGCGCCGACAGCCTGGTGTATCTCGCCGGTGACCAGCACGGCACCTCCACGCTGGCTCTCACCGCCACCGACCAGGTCGTCACCAAGCGCTACTTCACTCCCTTCGGCCAGTCCCGCTCGGGCGGCACGGGCACCTGGAAGGACGACAAGGGCTTCCTCGGCAAGGCCGTCGACACGGGCACCGGGCTCACCCACCTGGGCGCCCGCGAGTACGACCCCTCGACCGGCCGCTTCATCAGCGTCGACCCGCTGCTGGAAACCGGGAAGAGCCAGTCCCTCAACGGCTACAGCTACAGCGAGAACAATCCCGTCACGCTCTCCGACCCCTCGGGTCTCGGCACCCCCGAGTGCATGAGCGGGGTCATCACCGGATGCAGCAACGGCGTCCCCGACAGCGACTCCGTGTACCACCCCGAGCGGGAGCAGCACGGCACGGCCAGTACGACCGGTAGCGGCACCCTCTTCGGCGGTGGCGGCATCAGCACCATCAGTGGCGGCCAAGTGCCGAGCCCGCTCCCGTACTTCGACCCCGCCTGGGCCCTGGACCCGACGGTGCGGCAGTGGGTCGCCGAAAACAACAACAGCAACCCGGTGGGCAACTTCCTGTTCGGCCTGGGCATGCCGGTCACGACGGTCATCGACCTCACGAGCGCGCTCTACACGCCCTCCTGCGTCATCGAGGGGCAATGCCTCACCAAGCGGTACATCGCCTGGGGCGAGCGGCACGGGCTGAATCCGGAATCGACCGCCGCCGCGCTGGGCATGGCCGTCGGCAGCGGCGGCAGGAAGCCGAAGGGCAAGCCGGGCGATCCCCCGGCCCCGCCCGTCACGGAGTCGAAGCCCGGTTACAAGCCGGCTCCCGGGGTCGAAGGAGACCCCTACAGCCCGTCGAAGGTCAAAGACAGGAGCGATGCGAACCGGAATTTCTACAAGCCCACGGACGGCGACCGGGCCGCCGCCCTCGGCTACAAGACGCGGATTCCCACGAATAAGGCGCATTTCGACTCTCATGGCGAAGACGTGTTCTTCAACGGCAAGAACTACATCACGCGCGACAACACCGGTCACAATGTGACGGACGGCTGGAAGATGTTCAACCGCAGAGGACAGCGCATTGGAACCTACGACCCAGACCTCAACTACCTCAAGCCATAACCGTTTCGCGATCGAGGTGGTCGACGGTCCCGCCTCGGGAGACGCATCAACCGGGTCTCCCGAGGCGGCGGGGCGGATCAGTGTGGGGGACTTCGCGGAGTCCTTCCCGATGAATCTCTCCTACTGGGGAACCGAGGACTATCTGCGGAGTTGGCGCCGCGCGCTGCGGATTCTCGAGGAAAGCGACACAGCGGTGTCGTGCCTGATGTCGTCGATCACCGAGCCGGAGACGAGCAACTTCGTATTCTGCTGGCCGCTTTACCGGCAGGGAGACGACGTCTTCGTGCAGAACTCGGTCATTTTCCTGGAGGGCTCGGGCGTGGACGCGGATGTGGAGGTGCCGTTCCGTGAGGACGCTCCGTGGCTCTCCGTACAGCCTCACAGCGTCGTGGACGAGGACGGCAACCGCATCTCCGAGTGGCGCACCGGAATGGCGGAGATCAGAGACTTCGTCGAAACGACGGACTGGGCACGGGCGTGAATCCGTTGGACTTGGCCTGACGGCGGCCGGCGGGGTGTGCGACGACATGATGGGGAGACCGCGATGGAAGCCGAGGCTCCGGGTATGGACTTACACATCGAGGCAACGCTCGACGAGCGGTCGGTCGGGTCCCGAGGGGACGCTTTCGTCCGGTGGTTCCGGACCGCGGTCGACTCCTTCTTCCCGGATCCGTCGGCCTTCACCGACTCCCAGATCCTGGTCGACGAGTTGTTCCAAGGAGGCGGAAAGGAACTGCGGACGAGCGGCGTGTGGGACAACTGGCCCGCGCTGGAGGCGAGTCTGCGGCGCTATCCCTTCTACGCCGACCTCACCGTCCACAGCCCGGTGGATCACGAGTACGACACCATCGACGTGGCTGGTCGCGTGAACGGGTCGTATCTGCGCAGCGACGGAAGCTACGCGGCGCTTTCCGTCGGGACGACGGCGGGTGAGCGCACCGGCGATCCGGAGTTCTGCGCGCGCATCGTGGACTTCCTCGCCGAGGCGCTGGACCGCACTGATCCGGTCTTCGTACGCGTGGAACATCTCAACTTCTCCGAAACCACCAACCTGGAAGCGGGGCTGCGCCGAGCCCACAGGAAGTCCCTGCGGGAGTCCCGTTCGCATCTGCGGGGCTATGCATGGGTCACCGGTGTGCCGAGCGAACTGGCGGCCCGGCTGGGCGGCCGGCAGCGGCTGGCCGCGACCGGGGTGTTCCACCGGATCGAGGAACTGAGCAGCGGTGGGCTGCTGTTGCAGGCCACCGAGACGCATGCGGGGTACTCGGACCACGCGATGCACGCGATCTTCAGAGTGCTCGCGCCTGTACTTCCGCCCGGCATTCCCCGCGCGCACCCCGCCCATCCGGAGATGCGCCTGGTCCTGGAGGATGCGAGCGGCGTCTGAGACCGGCGAATACGTGTGATCGGTATGAATTCCTCCGCATCTCCGAGTGGGGCACCGGAAGGCGGAGATCGGAGTTGCCCGAATTCCTCGCCAATTTACGGACTGTTTGATTCCGTTCCCTTTGCCGGTGCGCAATCGATGCGTGGTCGGATCGGTGTGTGGATCAATACACCCGTTGAAACCTTGACGGTGTGCGGTCAATCTGAGTACAACTGTGATCTCAGTGCGAAAGCTGTGCGGCTACGGGGGCTGTTGTGCTGTCAGATGTGATGGATCGTCATGTCGGCTTGAGAAGAAGGAAGTTCCGGCGATTCCCGGAAAAGCCTCTCCGAGTGTGAGAAGGCATCTGGCTCCTTTCCCATCCCTTCTTCCCTTTTTCCTTCTCCGGCCGCCGCGGGTGGTCGTGCCTGACGGGGGTTTGTCGTGAACACGGGTACAAGAGTGGTTCGTTGGCTGCGCGGCAGACGTGCGGGCGTCGTAGTGGTGCTGGCGCTCGCGCTGACCGCCACGGGTGCGTTACCCGCCGCGCAGGCGGTGACCCCGGCGACCAAGGGGCTGGGGCGGCCGGAGGTGCCGGAGCAGCGGGACAGCGACGTGAGCGCGGTCACCGGCCTGGGGGCGAAGCAGGCTCGCGCGGATGTCGCCGAATCGCAGAAGGAGAACGAGGCTCAGGCCGATCGTGCTGTGGCCGAGCAGGATGCGGTGTGGCCCGCGCCCGGCAGGGTCACGGTTGCCATCCCGGGCACCCGGTCGGGTCGTGCTGCGGTCGAGGCCGGTGGGCTGCCGGTCACGGTCGCGCGGGGCAGTGTGGGGAATGAGGCCTCCGGTGACTCCACGATCCGGGTGCTGGACCGTAAGGCGACAACGGCCGCTGGGATCAAGGGTGTTGTGTTCACCGCGACGGCTTCCCAGCCGGGCCGGGCTCATCTGACCCTGGACTACTCGGAGTTCGCCTCGGCCTACGGTGGTGGCTGGTCGGGCCGCCTCGGCCTCGTACAGCTGCCGGCCTGTGCCCTGACCACGCCCGACAAGGCAGCGTGCAACGAGCGCACGCCGCTGAAGGCGAGCAACGACATCGCCGGACAGACGCTCTCCGCCGACGTCGCACTGGCCGCGTCCTCCTCGGCCGCGCCGACCGTGCTGGCCCTGTCCGCCACGTCCGCCACCTCCGCGTCAGGCTCCGGCGACTACTCCGCGACCCCGCTCGCCTCGTCCTCGACCTGGCAGGCCGGTGGCTCCTCCGGTTCGTTCAACTGGTCGTACGAGCTGGACACCCCGCCCGCGGCAGCCGGTCCGGCTCCGTCGCTGGGACTGTCGTACGACTCGGGCAGCATCGACGGGCGCACCGCGTCCACCAACAACCAGGCCACCCAGCTCGGCGAGGGCTTCGACCTCTCCTCCTCGTCCTACGTCGAGCGGTCGTACGGCAGTTGTGACAAGGACGGCCAGGACGACAAGGGTGACCTGTGCTGGAAGTACGAGAACGCCTCGCTCGTCCTGAACGGCAAGTCCAGTGAGCTGGTCAAGGACGACACGAGCGGGGTGTGGCGGCTCAAGGACGACGACGCCTCCACCGTCACGCACTCCACCGGCGCGGACAATGGCGACGGCAACGGCGAGTACTGGACGGTCGTCACCGGTGAGGGCAGCAAGTACGTCTTCGGTCTGAACAAGCTGCCCGGTGCCGGCACCGAACGCACCGACTCCGTATGGACTGTTCCGGTCTACGGTGACGACTCCGGCGAGCCCGGCTACGACCAGGGCTCCGCCTTCGCCGACCGCTCCGTCACCCAGGCCTGGCGCTGGAACCTCGACTACGTGGAGGACCTCCGAGGCAACGCCATGTCGTACTGGTACACGCCGGAGACCAACTACTACGCCAAGAACGGCGCCGACACCGCCACCACCCAGTACATCCGCGG
Organism: Streptomyces sp. NBC_00038; assembly: GCF_026343635.1. Lineage (NCBI taxonomy): Bacteria > Bacillati > Actinomycetota > Actinomycetes > Kitasatosporales > Streptomycetaceae > Streptomyces > Streptomyces sp. NBC_00038. The sequence goes on along the minus strand of NZ_JAPELQ010000001.1, from coordinate 3,236,673 downwards.
CGGCTACCTCAGCAAGATCCTCTACGGCCAGCGCGCGACCGCCCTCTTCTCCGGCGTGACCTCCGACAAGGTCACCTTCACCTACGCCGAGCGCTGCACCGCGACCGACTGCTCGGAGCTGACGGACGACACCTCCGACAACTGGCCCGACGTGCCCTTCGACGCGATCTGCAAGAAGGACGCCGACTGCGATGCGACGGGACCGTCCTTCTTCAGCCGCAAGCGGCTCACCCAGACCGACACGTTCGTCTGGTCGGCGGCCACGAGTGCCTTCACGGCTGTCGACTCGTGGGCGTTCACGCAGGAGTTCCTGGACGGTGGTGACATCGGGGACACCAGTGACCAGACGCTGACGCTGAAGAGCATCCGGCACACGGGCAAGAACGGCACCGACATCGCGCTGCCGCCGGTGAACTTCACCTACCAGATGCGCAAGAACCGGGTCGACGCCACCGACAACATCCTGCCGCTGCGCCGTCCGCGGATCGAGAGCGTCACCTCCGAGACCGGCGCGATCACCCGGGTCACCCTCTCCGAGCCGGAGTGCGTGCGCGGCTCGAACATGCCGAGTGCCGCGGACGAGAACACCAAGTCCTGCTATCCGCAGTTCTGGAACATCAACGGGGCCGAGAACGCCTCCATCGACTGGTTCCACAAGTACCGGGTTCTCGCGGTCAACACGTCCGACCCGACCGGCAAGAACGACGCCGTGGAGAACGCGTACTCCTACTCCGCGCCCGCCTGGCACTACAACGACAATCCCTTCACTCCTGCCGACGAACGCACCTGGTCCATCTGGCGTGGCTACGGCCAGGTGACCACCACGAAGGGTGTGGGCAGCAACCAGACCAAGTCGGTCTCGGTCTATCTCCAGGGCATGAACGGCGACCGGCTGCTCAAGTCGGACGGCACGCTGGACCCGGACGCCCGGCGTTCTGCCACCGTGGCAGGGGTGGACGTCAGCGGCCTCGACGTCGCCGACCAGACCGACAGCGAACCGTACGCGGGTTTCCCGCGTGAACAGATCACCTATAGCGGTTCGACCCCCGTCACCGTCACGGTCAACGACCTCTGGTCGAAGAAGACGGCCACGCAGCACAAGTCGTACGCGGACACCGAGGCGTACTACGTCCGCACCGGCAAGGCCGCCACCCACACCTACCTGACTGCCTCGTCGAACTGGCGCTCCCGCACCGTCTCGACCACATACGACGACTACGGCATGGCCGCGACCGCCAACGACACGGGTGACACCGCCAAGTCCGGCGACGAGACCTGCACCCGTACCTGGTACGCCCGCAACGACAGTGTCGGCATCAACGCCCTTGTCTCCCGCGCGCGTACGGTAGGCCAGTCGTGCACGGTCGCCGAGACCGCGCTGTCCCTGCCGACGAGCACCGCCACTCGCGGTGACGTGCTCTCCGACCTCGCTACCGTCTACGACAACGCCTCGACCACGGCGTGGAGCGCCACCCAGACCCCGACCCTGGGCCTCGGCACCTGGACCGGACGCGCCAGCGCCTACCCCGCCTCGGCGACCGGAGGCGAACGCAACCCCACCGGGTGGCAGACGCTCACCAAGACGACCTACGACACGGCGACGGCGAAACTCGGCCGTCCGCTGTCCGTCACCGATGCGGCGGGGAACGCCACCACCACGGCCTACACGCCGACGGACACGGGCCCGCTGACCCGGACCGTCGTCACCAACGTCAAGACCCAGAAGATCATCACGTATGTGGATCCGGCGCGCGGTGCGGCGGTCAAGGTCTACGACGTCAACACCAAGCTGACCGAGACGGCTTACGACGCGCTGGGCCGGGTCACCGCGGTCTGGCTGCCCAACCGCTCCCACGCGTCGTCGCAGGCCGCGAACTACACGTACGCCTACTCCGTCACCAACAGTGCACCGTCCTGGACATCCACGGGGACCCTGAAGGCGGACGGCGACACCTACAACACCACCTACAGCGTCTACGACGCGTTGCTGCGTCCGCTGCAGACCCAGTCGCCGACCCCGCTCGGCGGGCGGATGCTGACCGACACCCGCTACGACAGCCGGGGCCTGGCCTACGAGACGTACGCCCAGATCTTCGACCAGGACAAGACCCCGAGCGGCACGTACACCCGTGCCGAGTACGGCGAGGCCGCCCAGCAGACGGCGACGACCTATGACGGAGCGGAGCGGATCACCAGCAGCACCCTGTACACCTACGGGGTGAAGAAGTGGACGACCACGACCGGTTACACCGGCGACTCCACTGCCACCACGGCGCTGGCCGGCGGTTCGGCGACCCGGGTGATCACCGACGCGTTGGGCCGCACCACCGAGCGGCGTGAGTACTCCGGCACCTCCCCGGCCGACGCCGGCTACGGCTCGGGCACCGGAGTCCCCTACACCTCGACGTCGTTCACCTACACCCGTGACGGCAAGCAGCAGACGATGACCGGGCCCGGCGGTTCCGTCTGGTCGGACCGCTACGACCTGTACGGCCGCCAGGTATCCAGCACCGACCCGGACACCGGGACGACCACCACCGGCTACACCGTCCTGGACCAGGTCTCCTGGACCAAGGACGCACAAGGCCGTGTGGTCATCACCGGGTACGAATTGCTCGGTCGGGTCTCGGGCACCTGGAGCGCCCCGGCCACGGCCGACCTCACCTCCACCGCCGAGGAGCAGGTCGCCGCCAACCAGCTCACCGCCTACACCTACGACACCCTGGCCAAGGGGAAGCTCGACGCCTCGGTCCGGTACGTCGGCGGCAGCGGCACCTCGGGCACGGCCTACACCAGCAAGGTCACCGCCTACGACAGCCTGTACCGGGCCGAGGGCACTCAGCTTCAACTGCCCGCAGGCGACGACCTGGTGAAAACCGGCGCACTCCCGTCCGCCACGCTCGACTTCTCGACCTACTACAGCATCGACGGCACCCAGAAATACACCAAGGAACCAGCGGTCGGCGGCCTGGCCGCCGAGCAGATCGAAACCGACTACAACGCGGTCGGACTGCCCACCGCGATGTCCGGTGAGAGCGGATACCTGCTGGGCACCAGCTACTCGGCGCTCGGCCAGACCGAACAGCTGACGCTGGGCACCTCCACCGCCACCGGCACCAAGAAGGCGTACATCACCAACACCTTCGAGGAGGGCACCGACCGCCTCACCCAGTCCGTGGTCACCGACCAGACCCACGGTTTCGAACTCCAGGAGCTCAACTACACGTACGACGACGTCGGCAACGTCACCGCCATCACCGACCCCACCACCCTCGGCGGGACGTCGGCAGTGGACAACCAGTGCTTCGCGTACGACGGTTACCGCCGTCTCACCGAGGCGTGGACCCCGAAGACCGCCGACTGCTCGGCCACCGGCCGCACCACCGCGAACCTCGGTGGGGCCAGCCCGTACTGGACGTCGTACGCGTACCAGGACTCCGGTGTCCGCGCCTCCGAGACCACCCACACAACCGGCGGGAGCGACACCAAGAAGACGTACTGCTACGGCAGCACCCAGGTCCGCGCCGTGACCGCTGTCACCACGGCGACCTCCTGCACCGGCGTCACTCCCACGTACGCCTACGACGGCACTGGCAACACCACAACCCGGCCCGACGGAAACGCCACCCAGTCCCTGGTGTGGAACGAGGAGGGCAAGCTCGGCAAGGTGGTCGAGGGCAGCAGCACCACCGGGTACGTGTACGGCGCCGACGGCAACCTCCTCATCCGCCGCGACACCGCCGGAGAGACCGTCCTTTACATCGGTGCCACCGAAGTCCACCTCGACGGTGGCACCGGCAAGTACTGGGCGCAGCGCAACTACACCGTCGCGGGCTCGACCATCGCGCTGCGCAGCAACAAGTCCGGTACCAACACCCTGACCTGGCTCGCCTCCGACCAGCACGGGACCTCCTCGCTGGCGATCGACGCGACGACCCAGGGCATCACCAAGCGCTACACCACCCCGTTCGGCGCGACGCGTTCCGGTGGCACCGGCACCTGGGCGGACGACAAGGGCTTCCTCGGGAAAACCGCCGACGCGAGCACTGGACTCACCCACGTGGGCGCCCGTGAGTACGATCCGGCGATCGGACGCTTCGTCAGCGTCGACCCGGTCCTCAGCACCGACCAGGCCCAGTCCCTCAACGGTTACACCTATGCCAACAGCAACCCGGCCACCCTGTCCGACCCGACCGGCCTGGAGTCCTGCTACCCCTCCTCTTTCTGCTCAGGGAGCAACGGCACGTACGGCACGTACAAGCCGGAGAACGACCCGGAGTCCGACAGCTACGACGGATCCAGCCACGACGGCGACAGCGGCACCGCGACCACGAGCAGCACGGGCCAGACGGGCGGTTCGCCGACCTGTGGTGTCGTTCCGCTCGCTCCCTGCGGCGGGTACACACCTGGCCCCGTGGTGGGCCCCGTACCGACGAACCTCCCCTACATCCCGCCAGGTGTCGCGCACCCGGACTATCTGAAGGCACGTGAGTGCGCCACGGTGCCTGTCCTGATCAGCTGCAACCCTGAGGACGCGGTCCTCGGGGGAGGCGACGACGATCTCCGGACGGTCGGCATCAAGTGGGCGGCGGGGCTGCTCGAAGGGTCCACCACCTACGGCGAGGACAGCCGCGTCGCACAACAGGTCGGCATGAGCGACATCACCGCCGCGCAGCGTCGGAGCATCATGCGGCTGTGGACCCAGGGTCAGCTCGAGGGCGAACTCAAGGCGTACTCGATCGGCAAGAAGGACATGGCGGGCAAGATCCGCCAGTTCCTGACGGACCAGTGGTCCATCCTCACCGGAGACCACAACACCTCGACAGCCGTTCTCGGTTCGTACAGAGCGAAGTACAAGATCCTCCGTGCCAACTCGACCGGTGTGCAGGCACGCATAACCATCGAGAACAACATGACGATGTCTTCCTTCGCCCACATCGTCACGGGCTACGGGACGGCTGCCGACCGAATGGTGCAGGGCTACGATAACGACGGGATCATCGCGAGCCGGCCCTTCACCTCGGGATCCGCGATGCAGTCGCACTTCATGACCATCACGTTCCGTGTGGTGATTCTCAATTGATGAACGGGGGACGGGTGAGCGAGCACCGAGAACAGCCAGGCACGGAGCGCCGTAGCGCCTGGCTGTGGGCGGCCTTGAGGCGGGTGGCGGTACCCACCGTCGCGGTCCTTCTGGTGTCCGGCTGCTACGTGTCTACGGACTACGGGCAGTATCCGGAAGGGAAACTGGTCCAGAACGCCTCCCTGGTGCGCATCTGGACGGGCGAGGGAGCCGAGCTGGCGTTGAAGGAGAACAAGGTCTTCTCAGCGGCCGGCCTCACCCTGAAATACTTCTCCTGCTCCTCGGAAGGACTCCAGAAGAAGTCGGGTGACGGCACGTGGAGTTCCATCGACGACGGTGACTCGACCTCCGTGCTGATCCGCTTCGAAGACGGCTGCTCGGCCACTATGTGGACCGGCGAATCCGAAGGGAAGACCGTCCTGTGGGCCACACAGGAGGACGAGAACAAGGTGCTGACCCTTCAGTGACGGTATGGACTCAGGGTTTGCTTCTGCTTGTCGCCGGGCTTGCGGCGGCTGCGGTTCGCTTTGCGAACAGAAAAAGGGCATCGCGGCGCAATGAGGACTTGCGTGAACGCGGGTCGGTGAAGATTCCCTGCCGGTTGTCCTGGCCGGATGAAATCAAGAAAAAGGGATTCACTTACGGGAAGATTCTTACCGGATCGGGTGGAGGGGTCACTTTCTCCGGGAGGGGTGGGAAAAGCGTGATTCTTCCGCCGAGCGAGTGGATCCACAGGGACTCGAGTTGGCGGACAGGACTTCTGGTGCTGCGGTACGGCGTTCCCGGCAAGGGGGAGCTCCGCATTCTGATCGGCGAGGCAGACGCGCCAGCCGTCGAAAAGCTTCTCACCAAGCAGAACTGAGTCGGCGCCGACCTGGTCCTCGGCTCCGGCCATGTAAGGAGCAACGGGTTCGGGTATGGACGTACATAACGAAGCCACGCTCGACGAGCGGTCGGCCGGGTCTCGCGGAGACGCCTTCGCCCGGTGGTTCCGGACCGCGGTCGACTCCTTCTTCCTGGATCCGCCGGCCTTGACCGACTCCCAGATTCTGGTCGACGAGTTGTTCCAAGGGGGCGGAAAGGAACTGCGGACTAGTGGCGTGTGGGACAACTGGCCCGCGCTGGAGGCGAGTCTGCGGCGCTATCCCTTCTACGCCGACCTCACCGTCCACAGCCCGGTGGATCACGAGTACGACACCATCGACGTGGCTGGTCGCGTGAGCTGAAAGGCAGGCAGTGGACATGAACCCACTGGACACCCTCGTTCGGGAGCACGTGGTTCCCGTGATGAAGGCAGCCGGTTTCGCCAAGAAAGGGCGGACCTTCCGGCTGGCCGCGCCGAATGGCGATCATCTGTTCATGCAGGTCTGGCCGGAGGCCGTCGATCCGGAGAAGTACGTCTTCGACGTGTTCTTCTCGGTCGTTCCGTTGCCCCAATGGGCGTTCCTGAACCGGGAGTACGAGACTCCGCCGCCGCCCGACAGCAGCGGTGCGCTGGCGAAGTACGAGGTGATTCCGCCGCCGGAGGTCGCTCATCAGCCCGATTCGGAGATGCCGTTCCGGTCCCGGTGGGTCTTCGCGGAGCCGGACACGCGTGAGGTGTGCGGGCGCGAACTCGCCCGTGCCCTCACGGAGGTTGCCCTCCCGCGGATGGTGCCCCTGCTGGACCGCAAGACTCTCCTGGCTCAGACGCGCACCAACCCGAACGACGGCCTCCTGCGGCTCAAGAGCGCGGACATCAGCGAGATCATGCTGCGCATCGACGACGATCCGGTGGCGGATGTGGCGGCCCTGGTGGACAAGGCCGAGGCAGGCGGTGCCTTTCCGCCTCTCGTCGCCTGGGCGCGCGAGCGGCTTGCCCGGCGTTCGGCCGGCGCATAGGAACTGGCGTACAGGCGGGAGGGGAAGGGGCCGTATGGGTTTCTGGGGTTCGTTCGTCGTGTGCCGGAGTGAGGCTCCGCTCGACGGGCTGTCGGCCGTCATCGAACGCCACGACGGTATGCAGGAACACTGGCGGCGGGCGGGCGGGCGGGCGGGTGGCTGGCAGGTCGGCCAGTACTCGGGCCCGGACCTCGCGGACGACGCTTCCGCGCTGGTCGCCGAACTGGCTGGTGAGACGGGGGCGCCGGCCCTGACCGGCTTCGTGCTGGACAGCGACGCGGTCCACGTGGAGGGGTTCTCAGTGGCCGGCGGGCACTGGAAGGCCTGTCTTGTGCGGGAGGCGACCGAGGCGTACTGCGAGGACGACGACGAGGACTTCGACGCCGAGTTCCCGTCCGCGGAGGCAGCTGCGCACACGGCGGCTGCGTGGGCGAGCGAGGCGGGCCGCACGCCGGATCTTCCGGGACTCGTCGAGGTCTTCGCCCAGGAGGACTCGGACCTCGCGGAGGAGTTGTTATTCCGGCTCCTCGACGAGCTGGGAGTGTGACGGCTCCACCTCGACGGCATCTCCCCGGCCTCCACTGCCGCGAGCAGGGTCGCGGACTCATTCGAACCGGTCAGTCTGGTAGACGCAGTCCCGCGACGAGGAGTTCGACCAGTCGGCGGGGGTCGTACTGGGCGTCGCTGTCCGCGCCGATGCAGAGGTTTCCGACGCCGCGCATGAGTTCGTAGGCCTTGAGGTCGGAGCGGATCTCGCCGGATGCGGCTGCGGCGTCCAGTAGTTGGGTGCACACGGGTACGAGGCGGTCGAGGAAGTACGTGTGCAGTGTGTCGAAGCCGGTGTTGTCGGACTGCAGTACGCCGGCGAGTCCGTGTTTGGTGACCAGGAAGTCGACGAAGAGGTTGATCCACTGGGCCAGTGCGGCGTGCGGCGTCGCGCTGCTCGACAGCAGGGCGGGACCGGCCTCGGCGCAGGCTTCGACCTGGTGCCGGTAGACGGCGATGATGAGGTCCGCCCGCGCCGGGAAGTGGCGGTAGATCGTGCCCACCCCGACACCGGCCTTGGCCGCGATGTCGCGCACCGGCGCTTCCACGCCCGAGGTGACGAAGACCGCGGCGGCCGCGTCCAGCAGGGTCTCCTTGTTGCGCCGGGCGTCCGCCCGCTTGGGCTGGACCGTGCGCCCCGGGCCCGCGCCCTCGTCGGTGTCGCTCACCGCGCCACTCCCTCCGCCACTGAGGCTTGCTAAACGGAACAGTGTTCCGTATCGTCTCGTTCCGGAACGGGGTTCCGTTTGCCCATGATGGCAGAGCGCGGGCCCGACAACCAACCCACGCACTGCCGCCACGCTTCACCCCGCAATGGAGGAACACAGTCATGCAGTACCGCACCTTGGGCCGCACCGGTGTGCAGGTCAGCTCCCTCGCACTCGGCGCGATGAACTTCGGCAAGATCGGGCGCATCACCCAGGACGAGGCCACCGCCCTTGTCCACGCCGCCATCGAGGGCGGGATCAACCTCATCGACACCGCCGACATGTACAGCGACGGCGAGTCGGAGGAGATGGTCGGCAAGTCCATCGCCGGCCGCCGCGACGACATCGTGCTGGCCACGAAGGCGGGCATGCCCATGGGCGACGAACGCAACCACCAAGGCAGTTCGCGCCGCTGGCTGGTCACCGAGCTGGACAACAGCCTGCGCCGGCTCGGTGTCGACCACGTCGATCTCTACCAGATCCACCGGTGGGACCCGAGTACCAGCGACGAGGAGACGCTGTCGGCCCTGACCGACCTCCAACGCGCCGGAAAAATCCGCTACTTCGGCTCCTCGACCTTCCCGGCCCATCGGATCGTGCAGGGCCAGTGGGCCGCCCGCGAGCATCACCTGAGCCGCTACGTCACCGAACAGCCCAGCTACTCCATCCTCCAGCGCGGGATCGAGACCCACGTACTGCCCGTCACCGAGGAGTACGGCCTCGGTGTGCTGGTGTGGAGCCCGCTGGCCTCGGGCTGGCTGTCGGGTGCGATCCGCGAGGGCCGGGAAATCACCACCAGCCGCTCGAAGTTCATGCCGCAGCGCTTCGACACCACCATCCCCTCCAACCGGGCCAGGCTCGACGCGGTCGAGCAGCTGGCCAAGGTCGCCGACGAGGCCGGCCTCACGCTGATCCAGCTCGCGCTCGGATTCGTGACCGCGCACCCCGCCGTGACCAGCGCGATCATCGGCCCCCGCACCCCGGACCACCTCCACTCGCAGCTCGCCGCCGCGGACACCGTGCTCTCCGCCGACGTACTCGACGCGATCGACGCGATCGTCGCCCCGGGTGTCGACCTGGCCGCGCACGAGAAGTACGACACTCCGCCCGCGCTGCTCGATCCGTCGCTGCGGCGCCGCTGAGCGTCCTCGGCGGAGCGAGGAACGGTCTCCACATCCTCGAAAGGAACGTCCTCGAAAGGACGGAACCACCCATGCCGCACCACACATCCCGCCCCCGCTTCGGGATCATGACCGCCCCCATGCAGGTCGACTACCAGGACATCCTGCGCGTCTGGCGCGAGGCCGACACGATCCCGGAGATCGAGCACGCGTGGCTGTTCGACCACCTCATGCCGATCGGCGGCGACCCGGACGGACCGGCCCACGAAGGCTGGACGCTGCTCTCGGCCCTCGCCGCCCACACCCGTCGACTGCGACTCGGCCTGCTGGTGACCAGCAACCGGTTCAGGCCGCCCGCGATGCTGGCCAAGATCGCCACGACCGTCGACATCGTCTCCGACGGACGGCTCGACTTCGGCATCGGCGTCGGCTCGCGCCCCAGCCCTCCGCAGGCCCGGCGCGAGTACCCGGCACACGGTCTGCCCTTCCTGGACACCGCCGACGCCGTGGAGAGCCTTGCCGAAGCCTGCATGGTGATCCGTCGGCTGTGGACCGAGGAGAAACCCTTCGACTTCCACGGCACCCACCACCACCTCACCGGAGCGTTCGGCAACCCCAAACCCGTCCAGCGCCCCCACCCGCCGATCCTCATAGGCGGACGCTCGGCCGCGGCGCTCCGCATCGTCGCCGAGCACGCCGACCTGTGGAACATCCCCGGCGGCGACATGGAAGACGTAAGGAACCGCAGCGCACTCCTGGACCGCTACTGCGCCGAGATCGGCCGCGACCCCGCCTCGATCACCCGCTCCATCCACCTGGCGGTCTCCTACGACCGGCCCGGCGTCACCCGGGACGCGATCGCCGAAGCGATCGACGCCGGCTTCGGGCACATCGTCCTCGGACTGCCGGCGCCCTACCCCGCCGACGTCGCACGGTGGGTCACCGACGAGCTCATCCGCACATCATCGGCCTGACGCAATCAGCTTCCGCCGGTACTCCCGGCCGATCCGTCACCGTTCCCGCCCCGACGCGGTCACCGCCAGGACCCCCACCGCCACGGCGGAGATGAGCAGCGGAACGCCCAGACCGTGGTGGAGCACCAGCCACGCGCCGAGCAGCGCGCCCGCGAGCATCGCGACGACCGCGGCGGCGCGGCGCGGGGAGTGGGTGCCCTTGCCGCCGGCCAGGCGGGAGTCGGAGGCGATGCCGGTCAGCGTCATCGTCAGGACGGTGGTCGTCAGGTCGGGTACGCCCAGCTTGCGCACGGTCGCGTTGCGCAGGCCCATGGCGAGGGCGGTGAGAGCGATGATCGCGTACGTCGTGCCGGTCGCGTCCGGGGCCGCGAAGGCCACCACCGACGCCGCGCCCACCAGTACCGCCTCGGCGGCGAGCGTCACCCGGGCCCAGGTGCGGCGCGATCCGCCGCCGAGCCACCTCGAGACGCGGCCGCCGACCACCGCGCCCGCCAGGAAGCAGCCCAGTGACGCCGCCGTGTGGGACACCGAGAAGCCCGGGGCCCCGGCGGCGGCGAAGCCGAGCACGACCACGTTGCCGGTCATGTTGGCCGTGAAGACGTGGTGGAGCCCCAGGTAGCTCACCGCGTCGATCAGCCCGCTGACCACCGTCAGCACCAGCAGCACGGCCACGAGGGGGAGGCCGCGTGCCTCGGGGTCACACGTTCGTGTCTCAGTGCTCACCGGTCCAGTGGACCATGGCTGTGGCCGTTGTTCGTGTAGTAATGCGGAGATCGCAATTGACGCTTTGAACTATTCGCGTCGAGTGGGCTTGGAATTCCCTCATCCCGGTGCTCCTGGAACGCTCTGCGGCCAGCCTCTTTGCAGGTGCCGCCTGCCGCCCATTCAGCGTATCCAGCACATCGTTTCTCACTACTTCCTCGGCTGAATTCCGTTGGTGACAGCTGGGCTGGGATCCAATTCACCGAGAAAGAAGGAAGGCCAATGCGGTCTATCCGTAACTTGCTCATCGTACTTTCGGCATGCGCGACAAGGACGAGCACAGCAAGCCGCACAAGTCGAACCAGTACCGGGACCACGGCCATCACGGGGATGACTGGGACCATGGGCACGACCGGCACCATGGGCACGACGGCACCACGGGCACGACCGCGACCACCAGCACGACCACCCCGCCGGGGGACGCGCAGTGGTGCTCGCCGGGCTTCTGGAAGAACCACTACCCGGAGGCGTGGGGCCCGACCGGCCTCACCGGAAACGAGAAGTACAGCGCCTTCTTCCAGCAGGCGCCTCCGCGTTCGCCGAAGGGCATCAGTGACAAGGCTCAGGTCGACCCGACCATCTATGAAGTCGTCGCCAACCCGCAGTGGTACGGCGGTGGCGCCACGGAGGACGTGGCCGATCTGCTGAGTGACCGTCACCCCGGCATCAACTTCACCGGTTTCCGGGTGGACAACTGCCCGCTCTAGGCGATGCGGAGCAGCGACAAGCAGCGACCCGCTGACATCCCCCGCGAGCTGCTCTGGTCGCCGTGGGCGGCGGCCGTGCTCGCGATGACCGCCCTCCTCCTCGTCGACGCCGCGCTGGTCCATCTGGCCATGGTCTTCCTGCCCCTCGCCCCGGCCAACGCCGTCAGCACCCGGCACCGCGACCGTATCGACGCCTACGGCCAGCCTGAGCTCGGCCAGGACTGGGGGCTCTTTGCACCGATGAGATCAGAGGCAATCCGGCGCCCAGCCATATGCACCAGACATGCTGAGCTACGGCACGGTCATGATGCAGGTTGCCTTCCCCTTCACCCTCGCCAGCCGCAAGGCCAAGAACGTGCTCCTGGTGGCGATGATGCTGGAGCGCACCGGGATCGCGGTCCTGATGGGCATCCCGTTCCTGTCCCTGGCGATGGTCGTCTGCGATGCGGTGTTCCTGCCCACGGCGTTCCTCGTGGTGCTCGGCGGCCGGTTTGCGGAGTTCGCCCGCCGGGCGGGCCGGGGCGACTGTGCCGGGACGCGAAGGGATCCCGTAGCGGCCCCGGCCGGCGCACTGTGACAGCTGGGCACGCACACAAGCCGCAGCGCCCGACGCGTGTTCGCGTCGGGCGCTGCGGCTTGTGTGTCGGTTCACGCGAGCCTGGTCCGGTGACTCACGGGTCGATGACGACCTGGCAGTTGTACGTACCCGGACGCAGGTTCTCGAACCTCGCCGAGGTGGGCGTGACGTCCGTCCCGGTCAGTCCGGTGCAGGTGATCGTCGACTCGGTCGCGCCGTCCACCTGCGGGATCGCGGTGATCGTGACGTCCGTCAGCGGGGTGTTGCGGAACGTGGCGGTCTCACCGGTGAACGGGCTGTCGGTACAGCTCGCCTGGTTGTTCACGGTGACCGTCTGGTCGGGGTTGTCTGCGTACCCCGGGTGGTCACCCTCGTGCAGGGTGTAGCTGCCGAAGGGCAGGTCGTTGAAGCAGACCCGGCCTGTGCCCTGCATGTCGGTCGTTCCCTCCCTCACCACGGTGCCGTCGCTCTTGGTGAGGGTGAAGGGCACGTTGTTGTGGGGGTGGTCGCCGGCACCATCGGCCTTGTGCTTGCGCACCTTGGTGACCAGGACCGCACCCTTCTGCCGCTCGTCGACGAAGTCGAGCGACGCCGTCTCGTTGGCGACGACGGTGACGTGCTGGTCGGCCGCCGTGTCGTGGCCCACGGGCGTGAAGGTCTCCACGACCCAGTACTCGCCCCTCGGCACGTTGGGGATGGTGCAGGTACCGGCACCCGCGGTCGTGCACTTCAGCACGGGGTTGGTGACGGTGTCCTCGGTGCCGCGCACCCCGCCGATCGGCGCCTTGTCGTTGTAGAGGGTGAACTCGGCCCCGTTCAGCGTGGCGCCGGTGTCGTCCGTCTTGTTGATCTGGACGCTGCCGCAGTTGGAGAGGTCGATGTCCGTCGGCGGGATGAAGTCCTTCAGCGCCGAGTTGAACGCGTCCGAGGCGCGGCTCTTGAGATACGCCGAGCCGAACGAACGGCAGGTTGTGGTGTTGTTGCCGAAGAGCGCGGACAGCCGGATCTGGGCCTCGCCGAAGGTGCGCGCGCTGTGTGCGCCCAGGCCGTCGCTGTTGGCGGCGGTGATCGCGGTGCTGTTGATCGTGGCGGCGGCGTTCTGCGGGTCGAGAGTGGTCGCCGGCCCCCAGGCGCTCCCCGACCAGGTGCGGGTACGGATGGTCGCGGTGGTGCCGCCCTGCGACAGGTCGTAGGTGATCAGCAGGTCGCCCGTCGTACGCACGTGGGTGTAGCCGTTGGCGCTGATCGTGTCGCTCTGGTTGAGCTCGAAGTCCATGTTCGTGGTGCCCTGCGGCTCCTGGACTCGCGACCAGTACAGGTTCAGGAAGCCGTCGGTGGTGGCGCCTTCCTGATACAGGCCGAAGAACTTCAGGTCGCTCTTGTTCGGCGGGATGCTGCCGTCGACGACCGACGGGACGGCGGTGTCCTCCTTGGCGCCCTGACCGAACGACTCGTCCGTCGCCCCGGTCGGCGTGTCCGCCTTGCGGACCTCGTTGACAGTCTCCCAGTCGTCCGGGCTGTTCGGGTCGTTGACGACCAGGTTGGCGTCGGTGTCGATCTCGAAGTCGCTGCCCGTCAGGCTGGGCGCCGGCGCCTGGGCCGACGCCAGCGCCGGAAGCATCCCGACAGCGAGAACCGCCGCGGTCGCCGCCACCCGGATGCCTACGGACAATCTGCTCTTCCGGCGCCTTCCGGCCTGTCCTGACGATTGCACGGATTGGGTCACTACGAGGTCCTCCCATGGGCACGAGGCCAGTCCACCGTCGCATTCGCGCGACGTGCGTGAGCCACTTCATCATCCGAGAACTGCAAACAAATGCAGCGCTAAACAAATGGCGCTCACCTGCCGCAGTGTCGCGCGGCGAAATTAGCACAGCCGATAAAGTATTCCAGGGAAATGTATCTGTGCGGCAATTCGGCATCACGCGGAATGGAATTTCGAGACTGAATGACTAACACGCGATTCCGATAAGCCCATCGGATGTCGGCGGGAGGCCCCGGGAGTCAGATCGCAGCCGACGCCCCGACGTGCCCGTGCCCGTCAAGTCGTTCTCCCGGACGTGCGGGACATGGTTGTGCACCCAGAAGGGGGTGCCTGCCCTCGGGCGCCTGGGGCAGGTCAACCGGACTGGGCTGCGCCGTGATCAGGAACCGGATCCGAGGAGCCCGACCCTCTGAGGTCGGTTGCAGGGCCCCGGCGATGTCCCGCGGTCGTGGCCCGACCTGCGCGGTGCCCCATGGCAAGTGCCTCCCAGGTTGACCCAACCTGGGAGGCACTTCTCGCTTTGGGAGTCCGGCTCAGTACCAGCCGTTGGCCTGCCAGAAGTTCCAGGCGCCGACCGGGCTGCCGTAGCGGTCGTTCATGTAGTTGAGACCCCACTTGATCTGGGTCTCGGGGTTGGTCTTCCAGTCGGAGCCGGCGGAAGCCATCTTCGAGCCGGGCAGGGCCTGGACCAGGCCGTAGGCGCCGGAGGAAGCGTTGGTGGCGTCCACGTCCCAGCCGCTCTCGTGCTCGACGATCTTGCTGAACGCGTTGAACTGCGCGGCGTCCGGGATCACCTTGTGCGCGATCGTCTTCGCGGAGGAGGCCGAGGTTGTCGCAGCCTGCGCCGGAGCGGCGGTCAGCACCATGCCGGTCGTGGCGGCGGCCAGGGCGGCGGCGGTGAGGGCCTTCTTCGGGGAAGCGATGCGACGGATGATGGAGACGGACACGGAGAACCTTTTTCTTCGGGGACAAGGAGTCGTCGTACACACGCCGGTGCCACGCGGTACGTGGCGGGGAATGCGTGGGCGCCGCGGCCCGGGTGGGCTCGTCGGCGCCTGGCGACTGCTCCAGAGAAACAGGCTCAGGGTCCGTCCGCAATGACCCCTTTTACTAGTGGTGGTCGCATGCGAGTAGAAAGTACCTTGTGTGATCTGGCTCTCAAACCCCAGGTCAGAGGGGTTGCGGGCGCGTACATGTCATCAATTTCGACTACTACCGCGCTTCGTATGTGACCAAGGTCCTGTGGGCCGCCTCACCCCGCGTGTGACGGACCGCGTACGCGTGTGCACGGGGTGCGGCCGGGCGGTGTGACGGGCGCCGCAGATCAACTGGGTTCGAACGTGACCGGGGTCTCGAAAGCGGCCCGCCGCGTGGCCCGGCGCAGCGCCTTGAGGAGGGTCGCGCCGAGCGTGAGGGTCAGCACGACGGTGACGACGGCGCGGCCCAGGTCCCAGCCGAGCGAGGTGGCCAGGCAGTACGCGACGAAGCGGGCCAGGTTGGCGGAGAGGGCGTCCCCCGGGTCGAAGGCGACGTTCGAGGCCTGGGCGTCCATGAAGGGCCAGCCGGCGAGGTTCATGAAGGTGCCGTATGCGAAGGCCGCGAGGAACCCGTACGCGGCGAGCATCGCCAGCTCCGCGCGCCCGCGCAACCGGTCAGGGCCCGGCAGCAGCCCGGCGCCCATCGTGAACCAGCCCATGGCCAGCATCTGGAACGGCATCCATGGCCCCACCCCGCCCGTGAGCAGCGCCGACGCGAACATCGTCACGGACCCGAGCACGAACCCGAACCCCGGCCCGAGCACCCGCCCGCTCAGCACCATCAGGAAGAACATCGGCTCGATCCCGGCGGTCCCGGCCCCGATCGGCCGCAGCGCGGCGCCGGTGGCGGCCAGTACGCCGAGCATCGCCACGGCCTTCGGACCGAGACCGGACTCCGAGATCGTCGCGGCGACGACCCCTACGAGGAGGACGAGGAGGCCCGCGAAGAGCCATGGCGCGTCCTGTGCGTGTGCGCTGACCTGGGAGGACGGGTCGGCGAAGAGGGGCCAGGTGAAACCGGCGAGGCCGATGGCGCCGGTGAGGGCCAGGGCGAGGACGGAGCGGGGTCCGAGGCGGATGGCGCGGGCCTGGCGCTGGGGCCGGCGGGTGGTCATGAGAGCGCCTCCCTGACCTGGGAGACGGTCAGCCACGGCTGCGGGGCCAGGATCTTCGTGACCTGAGGGGCGAAGGAGGGGGACGCGACGACCACCTCGGCGGTGGGCCCGTCGGCGACGACCTCGCCGTCCGCGAGGATCACCACGCGGTGGGCGAGCTCGGCGGCGAGCTCCACGTCGTGGGTGGCCAGGATGATCGCGTGGCCCTCGGCGGCCAGCGTGCGCAGGAGGGTGACCAGGCGGGCCTTCGCCGCGTAGTCGAGGCCGCGGGTCGGCTCGTCGAGGAGCAGCAGCGGGGGGCGGGCCGTCAGCACGACGGCCAGCGCGAGCGCCAGCCGCTGGCCCTCCGACAGGTCACGCGGGTGCGTGTCGTCGCCGATACCCGGCAGCAGCTCGGACACCAGCGCCCGGCAGGTACCGGGCCCGGCGCCCGCATCGGCATCGGCCGCCGCGCACTCGGCGGCCACCGTGTCCGCGTACAGCAGATCCCGCGGTTCCTGCGGTACGAGACCCACGCGGCGTACGAGGTCCCGCGGGGCGGCGCGATGCGGGACCGCCCCACCGACCCGCACGGATCCGGCCGCCGGTTCGACCAGGCCGACCAGCGCCGCGAGCAGCGTGGATTTCCCGGCGCCGTTCCGTCCCATCAGCGCGATGGTCTCGCCGGGGGCGGCGGTGAGATCGACGCGGCGGAGTGCCTCGACGCGGCCGCGGCGGATGGTTAGGGCTTCGACCTCGGCTGGATGCTGGGGTGCTGGAGGGTAGGGGGCGTGCCTGCGTAGGAGCCGGGTGAGGTAGGAGGTGGGGCGGGGGTGTGCGGGGCGAGGTGGGGTGGGGGCGCCGGCGGTCGGCGCGTGCGCTGTCGCTTCGCTCGCGCTCGCGCTGGGGGTCGCTTCGCTCGCGCTGGCACCCGTGTCGGGCGTTGCTTCGCCCGCACCTGCACCTGCACCTGCACCCGCGCCGTGCGTTGCTTCGCTCGCACTCGCGCTGGGGGTCGCTTCGCTCGCGCTCGCGCTGGCACCCGCGTCGGGCGTTGCTTCGCCCGCACTCGCACTGGCACTGGCACCCGCGTCGGGCGTTGCTTCGCCCGCGCTCGCGCTGGCACCCGCGCCCTGCGTTGCTTCGCCCGCACCCGCACTCGCGCGCGGCCTTACGGCCTCGGACTGCGTGGCGGCCGCCTTGATGGCCGGGTCGGCCGGACTGTCTCCGCTCGGCGTGACCTCGTGGGGTGTGGCCGCCCGGCCGGCTGCGGGGGTTGCGCCGGAGGCGGCCGCCGCCTTGCCGGGAGTGGCGGCCGTGACTGGGGCCGGTGCCGTCGTGGCCAGCCGCTCCCTTAGCGCGCCCGCTCTGCGGCGGGCGTCGCGGACCGTCAGGGGTAGTGGGGACCAGTCGGCCAGGCGGCCCAGGGCCACCACCGGTGGGTACACCGGGGACACCGCCATCACCTCGGACGGGGGGCCGAGGAGGGGGGCGGCTCCCGGGGAGCGGAGGAGGACGACCTGGTCGGCGTACTGGATGACGCGTTCCAGGCGGTGTTCGGCGAGGAGGACCGTGGTGCCGAGGTCGTGGACGAGGCGTTGGAGGACGGCGAGGACCTCCTCCGCGGCGGCGGGGTCGAGGGCCGACGTGGGTTCGTCGAGGACCAGGACCTTCGGGTGCGGGGTGAGCACCGAGCCGATGGCGACGCGCTGCTGCTGGCCGCCGGAGAGCGTCGCGATCGGGCGGTCGCGGAGGTCGGCGAGGCCGAGGAGGTCGAGGGTCTCCTCCACGCGGCGGCGCATCACGTCCGGCGCCAGGCCCAACGACTCCATGCCGTAGGCGAGTTCGTCCTCGACCGTGTCCGTGACGAAGTGGGACAGCGGGTCCTGGCCCACCGTCCCTACGACATCGGCGAGTTCACGGGGCTTGTGCGTGCGGGTGTCCCGGCCGGCGACCGTGACCCGGCCGCGCAGGGTGCCCCCGGTGAAGTGGGGGACCAGACCGCTGACCGCGCCGAGGATCGTCGACTTGCCGACCCCCGACGGGCCGACCAGCAGCACGAGTTCGCCCTCGGGGACCTCGAAGTCCACGCCCTGGACGGTGGGTTCGGCGACCCCGTCGTACGTCACGGAGACATCCTCGAAGCGGATCATGAGGGTTGCTTCCTGGGAGTTGGGGCGGGGGCCGGGGTGACGAAGGCGGGCAGCAGGCCCAGCAGGATCGCCGCCGCCGGCCAGAGCGGGAGGGTGGGGGCCACCAGGGGTACGACGCCGGGGCGCAGCGCCGACGGGTCGTACGACGCGGAGACGATCAGCAGAGCGGCGACGGCGACCCCCGACCCCGCGACCAGCCAGGCCCGTACGCCCCACGCGTCCGGCCGGTACCGCGTCCGCAGCGAGCGACGGCCGCCCAGCCACAGGCCGCCGAGCGCCGCGGCCAGTCCGGCGAGGAGTACGGGCAGGCCGTACGTCCCGCCTTCGGCGGTCAGCAGGCCGTACGTTCCCGCGCAGACGCCGAGCAGGCCGCCCAGCGTCAGGGCGGCCGTGGTGCGGCGGACGGCGGGCGGTACCTCGGCCGTCCTGCCGTACCCGCGTGCGTCCATCGCCGCCGCCAGCGCGACCGAGCGCTCCAATGCGCCCTCCAGGACCGGGAGTCCGACGTGCAGCAGGCCGCGCAGGCCCCGGTCGGAGCGGCCCCGCAGACGGCGGGCGGCGCGCAGTCGCTGGGCGTCCGCGATCAGGTTCGGCGCGAACGTCAGCGCGACGACGACGGCCACGCCTGCCTCGTACAGGGCGCCCGGCAGCGACTTCAGGAGCCGCGCCGGGTTGGCGAGGGCGTTCGCCGCGCCTACGCAGATGAGGAGCGTGGCCAGTTTCAGGCCGTCGTACAGCGCGAAGACCAGGCCCTCGGCGGTGACCCGGCCGCCTATGCGGATGCCTTGGGCCCAGTGGGGGAGGGGGACTTCGGGGAGGGTGACGAGGATGTGCGTACCGGGGATGGGGGAGCCGAGGACGACGGCGAAGGCTAGGCGGATGCCGAGTACGGCTATGCCGAGCTTGACGAAGGCGCCGTAGGAGCGGGCCCAGGGGGCCTCGCTCCTTCTCACCGCCACTACGTATCCGGCTACGCCGATGAGGAGGGTGAGGAGGAGTGGGTTCGTGGTGCGGGAGGCGGCTGTTCCCAGGCCCAGGGCCCAGATCCACCAGGCGCCGGGGTGGACGGCGTTGGTGCGGGTCGCCTCCGGCGTGGGGTTACGGCGTCGGAGGTGGCCCCCTGTTTTGTCGGCGCCCGGCGCTGGTGGCTGTGCCCACCCGTCCCGCCCTGCGGGACGATTGCCCACAGCGGTAGCGGGGGAGGCGCGCCCCCGCCGGGCGAGGCGTTTGCCGGCAGCGGCAGCGGCAGCGGCAGCGGCAGCCGGAGCTGGAGCGGCAGCCGGAGCCGGAGCGGCAGCCGGGGCCGGAGTCGGAGCGGCAGCGGGAGCCGGAGCCGGTGCCCCGCTCCGAGGTTGGGCCTGAGGCGCGGCCTCGTTTTTGTCCTTGCCCGTTGTCATCGTTGGCTCAGTTTCGGCGGCGGCGACGGGTCTGCCAGATTGCCGCGGTGGCCAGTGCCGTGACGGCTGCTGCTCCGGCCAGGAGGCCCAGGGACGGGCCGCCTTGGGCGGGCGGCTTGGGCTTGGAGGTGGTGGAGACCTGGTCGGCGCAGCCTGTTCGCGGGTAGGCCGCGATGGCGCAGAGGAGGGCGTTGGTGTCGTAGCGGAGGGGTTTCGCGACGGAGGCCAGGGCTTCGGCGGAGGTGGCGTCGGAGGGGACGCGGGCGCAGACCGTACGCGGGGACGGTGGGGTCTCGCCGGACGGCGCGTCCGTGGACGTACCGAAGTCGATGACGAGGGCCACGCGCTTCTTGTCCTGCTGGGCGGGCGACTTGGCGCAGATCGAGGCGAAGTCCGTGTCGCCGCGCGGCTTCGACGCCTGCTGCGAGTCCTCGCTCACCGCGAAGCGGAAACCCTGGACGTCGCCGTCGGACGGCCGCGCGGTCGACGGCCCCTGCGTCGCGTACGTCCACTCGCCGCCGGTGAGGTCCCAGAAGGACCAGTAGCGGTAGCCGGCGGCCTGGGCCTGCCCCGCCGTACCGAGCAGGAGGAGGAGAACGGTGAGGACCAGGGCCGTCGTACCGCGTCGCCTCACGGCTGCTGCCTCTTGTTGCGGCCGCTGATCAGGAAGCCGACGCCGATACCGCAGACGAGACCGACGCCGACGATCCACCAGACGCCGGGCCCGTCGCTGTCGCTCTCCTCGTCGGCACTGGGGGCAGTCGATTCCTCGGTCGATCCGGCGGCCGCCTGCGGCGCAGGACCCGTCGCGCCCAGCTGCTCGACGAGGTCCCGGCCGCCGAAGTCGCGCGGATCGGAGCCGCTGGCGTGCGCGGCGAGGATCAGCTGCGCGTACGCGGCCGGTCCGCTCTGCTCGGCCCACTGCGCGGAGTTGCTCTCCAGCCAGCTCACCGAGTCGGCCGCCGCGTCGGCGTGGCCCGCGGTGGTGAGCGCCACGACCGCGTCCGCGGTGTTGCCGAAGTCGGGCTGGTCCTCGGAGCCGGGCAGCGCCGACGTGAGGTACTTGTCCTTTGCGAGCGCCTCGGCGAGGTACGCGGCACCGTTCTGCGCGGCCTGCTCGGGGTCGGCGCCGGTGGCCGCCTTGCACGAGGCGCCGTCGCCGGCCGGCTTCACGGTTTCACCGGCGAAGCCCTTGCCGAGCGAGCCGGTCACGGCCGCCGCGGTCGCGTCGGCGTTCGCCGCGAGCTTCCCCTTCTTGTCCGGCTGGTAGGCGAAGGCGCCGCCACCGTCCGCGCCGCAGGGGATCGACAGCTCCGCCAGGGCGTCGTACGGAGACTCGCCGCTCTTGGAGGTGACGTCCAAGGGCTTCTCGCCCGTGGCGGCCAGCGCCCCGATCACCACGGACGTGGAGTTCGCGTCGCTCGCCCCGCCCGCGACGTATCCCCACCCGCCGTCCGCGTTCTGCACGGACTTCAGCCAGGCGACGGCCCTGCCCGTCTCGGAGTCGTGCCCGCCGAGGGCGGCGAGGGCCTGTACGGCGGCCGCCGTGTTGTTGGTGTCGACCATCGTCTTGGCGTCGCACTTCGCGGTGGCGTCGGCGCGGTACGGAGCGAACCCTCCGTCCGCGCACTGCTGCCCGGTCAGCCAGTCGACGGCCTTGGCCGCGGGCTTCACCCCCACGGTGTGCTGGGCGAGCAGCGCCAGCGACTGGCGCCAGACGCCGTCGTAGGTGGGGTCGGTGGAACCGTACAGACCGGACGGAACCGCCGGGGAGGGAGAGGAAGAGGCAGAAGAGGCCGCGTCGTCGGCCAGTGCGGCCGGTGCGACGGCCGTACCGATCACGACGGTCGTGGCCGATACCGCGGCCAACACCGCGGCACGTACCGCGACGTGTGCCGTAGCGCGTACCCCGACGCGTGCCGTGCCGTCTACCGCGGCGCTGCGGCGAACAATCATGACTCTCCCCTGTGGGGGATCCGGGCAGCACCGGGCACGCAGGAGTATCCGGGCGGCTCCGGCCCCGTATGCCTCGACGGTGCCGACCACCGGCGGACCGCCGATGGCACGAGCCGGTCACGTCCCGGACGTGGCGATCCGGCTCACCACCTGTTCAAGCCGTTCAGGCTGCTCAAGTGGCTCACGGTTGCGGGTCAGCGCCGGATTTGCACCGGCTTCCCCCCGTACGGGTGTGATGACGACGCGTTCACTCTACCGGCCCACCGGACAGCCCCTGAGGGCCGCCTGTGCGCCCCGGGTAGGTTCGGGCCATGAGGACGACGGGGAGACTGCTCGGCTCGGGGCGTACGGCGGACGTCTACGAGATAGACGCCGCGTGGGTACTGCGGCGGGACCGCGAGGGGTGGGGCGACGCCGCCGCCGAGGCCGCGGTGATGGAACACGTACGGGGACACGGTTTTCCGGTGCCGGGTGTGCGGCTTGCGACCCGTACCGACCTGGTGATGGAGCGGCTGTCCGGGCCGACCATGCTGGAGGCGTTCGGAGTGGGCCTGCTCGGCCCCCGGGAGGCCGGCGTCACCCTCGCCCGGCTGCTGCGCGCGCTGCACGCCGTGCCCGCCCGGCTCTCCGCCGACCCCGCCGTGCGCGTCCTGCACCTGGACCTTCACCCCGACAACGTGATGCTCACCCCCGAGGGTCCGAAGGTCATCGACTGGGCCAACACCGAGGAGGGTCCGCCCGGACTCGACTGGGGCATGTCCGCCGTGATCCTCGCCCAGGTCGCCGTCGGCGGCGAACTCCACGCGGAGGTGGCTCGTGAGGCACTGACCGCGATGCTCGGGGACGGCACACCCGGCGTGACCGACGCCGGCCTCACGGAGGCGAGGCGGCGACGGGCGGCCAATCCGACGATGAGCGAGGCGGAGGTCCAAGTCCTCGGGGATGCCGAGGAGTTGATACGTGGGCTCCTGCCGCCCCAGGTGCTCAGCCCTTGAAGTAGTGGGCTTCCTCAAGGTCCGGGATGAGCCCGGGCTGCACGGGCTGCCACCCCAACCGCTTCCGAGTCAGGGCGCTCGACGCGGGGACGTCCAGCGCCAGGATGGCTCCGAGCCAGCCGAAGTGGTCCGCCGTCTCCTCGCGGGAAACGGTGGTCACCGGCAGTTCCAGCTGCCGGCCGATGACGCCGGCGATGTCGCGGACCGGTACCCCCTCCTCGTCGACCCCGTGCAGTCGTGTTCCCGCGGGCGCCGCTTCCAGAGCCAGCCGGAACAGGTGCGCGGCGTCGAGCCGGTGCACGGCGGGCCAGCGGTTGGAACCGTCGCCCGGGTAGGCCGAAACACCCTTGGCCCGGGCGATGTCGATGATCCGCGGGACGAAACCGTGATCACCTTCGCCGTGCACCGTCGGCGGGAGCCGCACCGCCGAGACGCGCACACCGCGCTCGGCGAACGGCAGCGCCGTCTGCTCCGAGACCCGCGGCACTACGGTCGACTCGGGCACCCCGTCCTCCTCCGTCACGAGACGGCCGGGCGCGAACGCGGTCCCGGAGGCGACGACGAAGGGCCGGCCGGTTCCCGCGAGCGCCTCGCCGAGCGTCTCGATGGCACGCTGATCCGTCCGGGCGGCGTTCGCGAAGTCGGTGAAATCGTGGACGAACGCGGTGTGAATCACCCCGTCCGCCGCCACCGCTCCGGCCCGCAGACTGTCGAGGTCACCGAGGGAGCCGCGGTGCACCTCGGCCCCGGAGGCAGCCAGTGACGCGGCGGACTCGTCCGAGCGGGCGAGGCCGAGTACCTGATGCCCGGCGTCGATGAGCTCGCGGACGACGGCGCTGCCGATGAATCCGGTCGCGCCGGTGACGAACACGCGCATGGTGCGCTCCTTACGGCATGCCAGTTACGGCATGCCAGCTATGGCTTGCGAGTCATGGCTTGCGGGTTATGTCCAGGACTCTGGGCGTGCCGTGGGTTCCGCGTCCAAGGCCGGTTCCGTATGAGGCGATACGAAACAGGCATCACCCCAGGTCAGAATGCATGCAGCGGTCTGGTCGGCGAGTGGAGCTGGATACCATTCAGGCATGACCGACTCGTCGCCGCCTCCGCCGGACCTCGATCTGCGGCTGGTGCGGTACTTCACCGTCGTGGCCGAGAACCTGCACTTCGGCCGTGCCGCCGACGTCCTCCACATCAACCAGCCGTCCCTGAGCCGCCAGATCCGCCGCCTGGAGCAGCAGTTGGGCGCCCGGCTCCTCGACCGCACCTCACAGGGAAGCAGGCTCACCGAGGCCGGGGAGGTCTTCCTGCCCCGGGCCAAAGCGCTGCTGCGGTCCGCCGCCCAGGCCGCGGCCCACACCCGTGCGGCCGCCGAGCCCAGCCGGATCACCATCGGGTACACGATGGGCATCATCGTCACCCCGGCGGTACGCGCACTGCGGCGCCGGCACCGGGACGCCGACGTACAGGCCCTGTACGTGGCGTGGAACGAACGGCGCGGGTGCCTGCTCGATCGCCGAGTGGACGCGCTGGTGACCCGACTGCCGTTTCCTACCGACCAGTTGCATGTGACGGTCCTCTACGACGAGCCCCGGGGCCTGCTCATGCCCATCGGCCACCGCCTGGCCGGCAAGGAATCCGTCACCCTCGACGACATCGCCGACGAACCCCTGCTCCGCGTGCCCGACGCGGACTGGAACGCCTTCTGGCGCATCGACCCCCGGCCCGACGGAAGCCGGGCACCAGACGGACCCCTGGTCGAGGACTTCGAGAACAAGCTCGAACTCGTCGCCGACGGCCAGGCCATGACCATCATCCCGGCCGTCGCGGGCGGCCACCGCCCCGACCTCACCATGGTCCCGCTGCACGGCGTCGAGCCGAGCCACGTCGTACTGGCGACCCGCGCCGACGACCGCAGCCGCCTCCTGGCGGACTTCCGCACCTGCGCCCAGAGCCATCTCGACGGCCCGAGCCGGGGCCTCGACGACTGACTTCGGTCAGGACCGACTCGTACGCCATTTCACAGCGTGCGTACCGGGATCGGCGATGCCGCCGGCTGACACAGGACGAGGGCCAGGTCGTCGGTGAGGGTGGTGCCGGTGTGGGCGGTCAGGCGGGTGTAGAGGGTGTGGAGGGCCTCTTGGGGGAGGGGCTCGCGCAGGGCGAGGGCGGCTTCGCCCAGGACGGGGAAGGGGGTGCCTTCCGGGTCGCGGGCCTCGGTCAGGCCGTCGGTGTAGAGGAGGAGGCGGTCGCCGGGCTGGAGTCGTACGCGGTACTGGCGGGGGTCCGGGCGCAGGCCCAACGGCGGTGTGGGGACCAGGGGTTCGAGGAACTCGACGCGGTGGCCGGAGCGCAGGGGCGGCGGGTGGCCGCAGTTGACGAGGCGTACCTCGCCGGGTGAGAACTCGGCGAACACCGCGGTGACGAAGTCCTCGGGGCCCAGCTCGGGGGCGAGGCGGGCGTCCAGGGCGCCGGTCAGGGCGGTCAGGGTGGGCGCGGTGTAGGCGAGTTCACGGAAGCCCGCGATCGTCTCGGCGGTCAACCGGACGGCGTCGAGGCCGTGGCCGCGCACGTCACCGACGAGGACGCGCAGTCCGTACGGTGTCACCGCGACGTCGTACAGATCGCCGCCGACGGTCGATTCGCGGGCGGCGCAGTGGTACCGGGTGTGCACCTGAGTGCCGTCCAGGGTGCGGGAGATGGGCCGCAGGATCGCCTCCTGGGTGATCCGGGCCACCTCCCGGGTCCGGGCGAGCGCCACGATGAGCCGCTCGCGCTGCCGGGCCGCGTACACGGTGAAGGCGCAGCCGAGCAGTAGTCCGCTCCACTGCACGCCGAAATCGAAACCCGGCACCGAACCGTCGCCGATCCCCATCGCCAGGCCCAGCGCTGCCGACCAGCAGCAGACCATCACGGTGTGCCGCACCCCGAACCTGACGCACGCGAGCAGCGGGCCGATCAGCAACAGCGTGATGAGCGGCGGCACCCGGGAGACGAGCAGATCCGGCACGGCGATCAGCAGACAGGCGATCAGCGGGGCGGGCAGCAGCCACCGGGCCCGCCACTCCGCCGCGAGCGGCACCGACAGGCGTCCCTGCGCCCGCTTCTCGATGCCCGGCCGGGTCGGCAGCCGTCGCCGAGACCGTCTCTCGGTGTCCCGTTGGGTGTGCAGTCGTCGCCTAGCCCGTCTCCCGATGTCCGGTTGGGCCGGCAGTCGTCGCCGTGCCCGCTTCTCGATGCCCAGTTGAGCCGGCAGCCGGCGCGTCGGCCTCGTGGCGTCCCCGGGCCACCTCTCGTCGCCCTCACCGCCTCCGCCCGTGGCGGCCATCCGTTCCTCAGCTCCCTCTCGCCCATCACTCACTCACCCGACAATCACCGAATATCGCCCTCCCTCACGCCACCAACAGGGAGTTGATCGCATCTCGTCGAAAGGTGCCCGGAAGTGACGGGGCCCTGTCGCCTTTCTGTCCGAGTTGTCGGACAGCGGTAACGCGTGACCATGGCCAGGTCAGACTGGTCGGTGTGTCCGACGAGACGAGCGACGAGACGAGCACGGGGCGAGAGCGCCGTCCCGGCAATCTGCTTCCGGAGACGCGGAGTTTCGTCGGGAGAGGCGAGGAACTCGCCTGGCTGGACGGAGAGTTGGACCCCGGGGTCGGTGTCGGCCGCCTTGTGAGCCTCGTCGGGGTCGGCGGGGTCGGCAAGACGCGGCTCGCGGCACGGGCCGCCGCCCGGGTCCGGGACGCCTACCCCGACGGCGTCTGGCTGGTGGAGCTCTCCGCACTGCACACCGCGGGACTGGTGGGCCTGGCCGTCGTGGAGGCGCTGCGGCTCGCCGACCAGTCGACGGGACCGGTCACCGAGGTGGTGGCCGAATGGGCCAAGGGCAAGCGGCTGCTGCTGATCCTCGACTCCTGCGAACACGTGCTCGCGGACTGCGTGGTGCTCGTCGAAACCCTGCTGCCCGTCCTGCCGGGGCTGCGCATCCTCGTCACCAGCCGGGAGCAGCTCGGCCTGCCGGGCGAGCGCGTCCTGCACGTGGATCCGCTGCCGGTCGCCGACGACGCGGTGGCCCTGTTCGCCGAACGCGCGGCCGCCACCGGATTCGCCCTCGACGACACCAACCGCCCCGCGGTGGAAGCCGTCTGCCGCCACCTCGACGGCATCCCCCTCGCCATCGAACTCGCGGCCGTCCGCCTCTCCGAACTCTCCCTGGCCGAACTGCACGGCCGCCTCGGCGAACACCTCCCCTCCCGGCTCGACCTGCTCATGTCCCCGCAGGCCGCGGGACCCCCGCGCCACCACACCCTCCGTACGGCCATCGGCTGGAGCCACGAACTGTGCGCACCGCTGGAACGGCTGCTCTGGGCCCGGCTCTCGGTGTTCGCGGGCGGCTTCTGTCTGAACGCCGCCGAGGAGGTCTGCGCGGGCGGCCCGCTGCCCGCCGGGCGGATCGCCGAGCTGCTCGCCCGGCTCGTCGAGCAGTCCATCGTGCGACGCCACCGCACCGACCCGGCACGCTTCCAATTCCTCGACACGGTAAGGGAGTTCGGCGCCGACTGGCTGCGCGCGCTCGGTGAGGAGAAGGACGTACGCCTGCGCCACCGTGACCACTACCGGCGCCTGGCCCGCGAGGGCTGCGCCGAGTGGAACACCGGACGCCAGGCGGCCTGGTGCGAGCGCGTCCTCACCGAACACGCCAACTTCCGTGCAGCCGTGGACTGCGCGCTCACCGAACCCGACAGCCGTGTCGCCCTCGCCATGGCCGCCGACGCCGGCTTCCTCTGGCGGCACTGCGGCTATCTGCGCGACGCCCAGCACTGCCTGGACCTGGTGCTCGCCACCGACCCGGCCCCCGGACCCGACCGCACCCGCGCCCTGTGGGCACGCGGCGCGGTCGCGCTGCTCCAGGGTGACCTGGAGGCCGCGGCCGGCTGGGCGGAGCGGTGCACGGAGGCGGCCGAGGCGCAGGGCGATCCGGTGGCGGTGGTGGCCGCCGCGTACGTCTCGGGCGGCCAACTGGCCCTGAGCGGACGGCTGTCCGAGGCGATCGACCTGCTGTCCGGCACCCCCCGGCTGTCCGTCCGGGAGGACGCGTACGGCGCCGCCCAGCTCCAGGTCCGGGTGGCGCTCTCCTTCGCGCACATGCTGCGCGGCGAGCACGACCGGGCGCGTGCGGTGGCCGAGGAGGCGCACGAGGCAAGCGTGCAGTGCGGCGAGTCGTGGGCGGGCGCCTTCGCCGACGGTATCGTCGCCCAGACGGACCTGGCCCGCGGGGACGTCCGCGCGGCGGTCGCCAACGCCCGCACCGCCCTTGCCGGACACGCCCTGATGCACAACACGGTCGGCGCGGCCATGGCCCTCGACGTCCTCGCCGCCGCGGTCGTCGCGGCCGGCGACGGCCACCGAGCGGCCCGCCTCCTCGGCATCGGCGAACACGTCTGGGAACTCACCGGCCGCGCCCAGATGGACTCACCCGACCTCCTCGCCACCCGCCTCTCCCACGAACTCCGCGTCCGCGACGAGATCGGTGACCTGGCCTACGAGCAGGCGTACCAGGAGGGGCACACCATGCCGTACGAGGAGGGCCTCGACTACGCGGCCCACGGTCGCTGACGGGTCGGGCCGGTGCCGGACCGCGAAGGTGTGGCGGCTACACGGCGACGTACGTCACCGGATCGCTGCCCGTCACCGCCTCCGCCCGCCCCAGTTTCACCAGCCTCCGCACATGGGCCTCGGCCTCCGACACCGCGATGTTCCGCGATCCGTAGGGGATTTGATCCCAGGGCCGGTTCCATTCCATCCGCTCGGCGAGCTGCCAGGGGGTGAGCGGGACGGAGAGGAGCGTAAGGAGGCCGGTGAGGCGTTCCTCGTGGTGGGTGAGCAACTCCCCTACACGGGAAGGGGCGTCGGCGAACGCGTGCTGGTGGGCCGGGAGGACCTCCGCGGGGGCGAGACGGCCGACTCGCTCCAGGGAGTCGAGGTAGTCGCCGAGCGGGTCGGTGACGGTGGCGTCGTCCGGATCCTCGTACAGGCCGATGTGCGGAGTGATCTGCGGGAGCAGGTGATCGCCGGAGAACAGGCGGCCGTTGCCCGGGAGTTGGGCCGGGTGGGTCTCCTCCAGGTGGAGGCAGACATGACCGGGGGTGTGGCCGGGGGTCCAGATCGCGCGGAGGCGGCGGCCGGGCAGTTCGAGGAGTTCGCCGGGGACGATCTCGCGGTCGGGGAGCGCGGGGGAGAAGCCGGGGAAGGTGCTGGAGCGGGCGCCGCGCAGGGGTGCCACGTGTTCCTCGGGCGCCCCCGCCGCCGTCAGCTTCGCCGTCATGTACGCGAACCACCGCTCGGGCCGGTTCTCCCGCGTCCGCCGTACGATCGCGGCGTCCGCGGCGTGCATCGCGAGCCACGCCCCGGAAGCCTCCCGCACCCTGCCCGACAGGCCGTGGTGGTCGGGATGGTGGTGGGTGATGACCACGCCGTGCACGTCGGCGACCGAGGTGCCGCAGGCGGTGAGCCCTTCGGCGAGGGTGTCCCAGGAGGTGGGGTCGTCCCAGCCGGTGTCGATCAGGACCGGGCCGCGGTCGTTGTCGACGACGTACACGAGCGTGTGCCCGAGGGGATTGTCGGGGATGGGGACCTCGATGGACCGTACGCCCCCGCCGTGGTCGGTCACCTTCGTCATGGGCTCCCCTGTCGCCGGTTCCGGCCACTATAACTAGAACCAGTTCCAATGGGAGCCCAAGTCACCTGACGGGTGCGGGCAATGGGTCAGGCGCTGTCGTTGACCGCGTTGATGACCGCCACCGCGTTGGCGTCGTGGGTGGAGGAGAAGAGGTCGTCGTCGAGGCGCTCATCCGTGGTGGCGTCCGACTCGTAGTGGCTGTTGGCGCCGACGATCTGCGGATTGGAACTCAGTGCGCCGATGAACATCGGGCCGCCGCTGGCGCCCTTGCCCATGTCGCAGTCCATCTTCAGCCTGTCGTCCAGAGGGTTCAGCGACGAGGCGTCCTCGGTGTTGCCGAAGCAGTACATCATCTGCTCGCCGTCCATGTCGGTGCGGTTGTAGCCCTCGCCCGGGTAGCCGACGGTGAACGCTTCGTCGTAGTCGGTGACGGAGCCGAACTGGTAGCCCAGCGCGCCGATGTTGTCCTGGATGTTGCCGTACGTGTCGCTCGGGGACAGCACCACGGCGGCCATGTCGGACTCCTCGCTGTCACCCTCCTCCAGCCATTCGGTGGGCGCGTACTCCCGGTCCGCGACCCAGACGCCCCACGGCTCCTGGCCGTCCTTGTAGCCCGGGATGAACTGGAAGTTGCTGAACCAACCCGCGTCCCCGCTGCCGTCGCCCAGGTGGACGCAGTGGGCCGCGGTCCAGATGGTGTTCGCGGTGTCCGAAACGATCACCGACGCGGAGCAGGCGCCCGGGCTGCCGTCGGGTTCGGTGTAGAAGAGCTTGCCCACGACGACGTTGGGGATGGAGGTGGAGGCCGGGACGTCCTGGGCGACTGCGATGTCGGCGGCCGCTGCCGCCTGGGTGGAGACGGTGGAGGAGACGGTGGCGAGGGTGGGCGATGCGGCTCCGGCGGCGGGCTGGACCGCGTCGGCGGAAGCGGTGACATGCTCGGCGTCGGCGGCGGACGTGCCCGCGAGGGCCCGCTCGCTCTTGACGTTCCCGGCGGGCACTGAGGGCAGCCGCTCGGGGGCGGCGAGTGCTCTCTTCATCCGCTCAGGGGTCCAGTAGGCCAGGACCTCCTCGGGCGACTTGGTCTCGACGTCGACGCCGACGCCGGACGGGGTCGCCGCCGGGGCTGCCGCCGAGGCCGGGGCGACCAGGCCTGCCAGCAGTACGGCGGTACAGGCCGCGGTGGTGGTCAGGAGCTTGAGTTTCATCTGCCTTGTCCTTTATTTGTGACGCGGGCATGACATATCGCACGCAGGATGGATGCCGCGTGATGGATGTCGGGTGGTGCGTGAGGAGTGACGCGTGGCGAGTGACGGGTGATGCGCGGTGGAGGTGCTCAACCCGCCGTGGCTTGACGGGAGTTGCCGATTACCAGCAGTCCGGGTCGAACAGAACCTTCAGGCCTTCGCACGGGTACACGGTCGGCATGTCGGCAGGCTCCGCGTACTGGACGATGGCCCGCTGCCAGCCCGTCCGGATCTCCGCGGTGCTCATCTTCGAGGTGTCGGGAAGCTGCTCCCCGTGCTCTGTGAGCGTCTCGCCCCAGTCGCGGATCATCTCGTCCCGGGTGGCGGGCGTCGCCGTCTGGCTGGACACCCCGGGGTGCTGCGCCTCTCCGTTCGCCGAAACGGCCCACCCGGCGCCGCAGACGGTGAGTGCCACAACCGCCACGGCGATCGCCCACCGGCGGCCCCGCCCACTGCTGTTCGCCATCCCCGTTTACCTCCCCTTGACTTGATCATCGTAGAGCCGGGGAGATCCGGAAGGTGTGGCGAAGTGGTGTGAGGGCCGTGGACTCCTCCGAGTGGAACTGGTATCAGTTTCCATATCTGATGAACCGTCAGGGAACGTCCCCGGAGAGGCAGTCGGCCATGACCGAGCTCGTGGAACACGGACAGCTGTTCATAGGCGGGGAGTTGACGGACCCGCTGGGCAAGGACGTCATCGAGGTGATCTCGCCGCACACGGAAGAGGTCATCGGACGCGTCCCGCACGCGTCGACGGCGGACGTCGACCGGGCCGTCGCCGTCGCGCGGCAGGCCTTCGACGAGGGGCCCTGGCCGCGGATGAGCCTCGACGAGCGGGTGGAGGTGGTGAGCCGGATCAAGGACGGGATCGCCGTACGCCACGAGGAGATCGCCCGCGTCATCTCCTCCGAGAACGGCTCCCCGTACTCCTGGAGCGTCCTCGCGCAGGCCCTCGGCGCGATGATGGTGTGGGACGCGGCGATCACGGTCGCGCGCGGTTTCACGTACGAGGAGACGCGCGACGGGGTCCTCGGGAAGATCCTCGTGCGGCGGGAGCCGGTGGGCGTGGTCGCGGCCGTCGTCCCGTGGAACGTGCCGCAGTTCGTGGCGGCCGCCAAGCTCGCCCCCGCGCTCCTCGCCGGCTGCACCGTCATACTCAAGCCGTCGCCCGAATCACCCCTGGACGCCTATCTGTTGGGGGAGATCGCGAAGGACGCCGGGCTGCCGGAGGGCGTCCTGTCGATCCTCCCGGCGGACCGCGAGGTGAGCGAGTACCTGGTCGGGCACCCCGGGATCGACAAGGTGTCCTTCACCGGGTCCGTCGGGGCGGGCAGGCGCGTGATGGAGGTCGCCTCGCGCAATCTCACCCGCGTGACACTGGAGTTGGGCGGCAAGTCGGCGGCGGTGGTCCTGCCGGACGCGGACATCGCGACGTCCGTCCCCGGGATCGTCGGGGCGGCCTGGATGAACAACGGGCAGGCGTGCGTCGCCCAGACCCGCATCCTGCTGCCCCGCTCGCGCTACGACGAGTTCGCGGACGCCTTCGCCGCGGCGGCGAGCGCGCTGGTCGTCGGCGACCCGCTGGACCCGGCGACCCAGGTCGGCCCGCTGGTCGCGAAGCGGCAGCAGCAGCGGAACTTCGACTACATCCGCATCGGCCAGGAGGAGGGCGCCAAGGTCCTCACCGGCGGCGGCCGTCCGCCCGGTCTCGACCGCGGCTGGTACGTCGAGCCGACCCTCTTCGGCGACGTCGACAACTCCATGCGGATCGCCCGCGAAGAGATCTTCGGCCCGGTGATCTGCCTCCTTCCCTACGGTGACGAGGACGAGGCGCTGAAGATCGCCAACGACTCCGACTACGGGCTGAGCGGCAGCGTGTGGACGGCCGACGTCGGGCACGGCATCGAGTTCGCCCGCGGGGTCCGTACCGGCACGTACAACGTGAACACCTTCAGCCTCGACATGCTCGGCCCCTTCGGCGGCTACAAGAACTCAGGGCTGGGGCGGGAGTTCGGGCCCGAGGGCCTCAGCGAGTTCCTGGAGCACAAGATGATCCACCTGCCGGCCGGCTGGGAGGCGTAGCAATGGGCGACCGCTGGCAGATCGAGGTCGACCGCTCCCTCTGCATCGGCTCGGCCCAGTGCGTCCACCTCGCCCCGGACGCGTTCCGCCTCGACACCGGCATGCAGTCCCACCCGGCCGACCCGGAGACCGACGCCAACGAGAAGATCCTGGAGGCGGCGGAGGGGTGCCCGGTGGAGGCGATCATGATCACACTGCTGGGGAGCGGGGAGCCGGTGTTCCCGCCAGAGGAGTAGCCCGGTCAGTGCTGGTCACGTGGGTCCGTGAGGTCGATCAGGCGGCAGACCGTCTCGATGTCGATCTTGACCTGGGCGATGGAGGCTCGGCCGGAGAGCCAGGTGATGAGGGCCGAGTGCCAGGTGTGCTCGATGACGCGGACGGCGGAGAGCTGGGCGGGGGTGGGGTCGTCGAGGCCCATCGCGTCGAGGATGATCACCGTGGTCATCCGGGAGACCTGGTCGACCTCGGGGCTGACGCTGCGGTCCGCGAAGGTGAGCGCGCGGACCATGGCGTCGGCGAGGTGGGGCTCGCGCTGCAGGGCGCGGAAGGCCCGCATCAGGGTCTCCGCGACGCGCTCGGCGGCCGTGTCCCCGGCCGGCGGCTTCTTGCGCAGGGTGCCGTGCATGTGTTCCAGCTGGTCCTGCATGGTGGCGACCAGCAGATGGACCTTCGACGGGAAGTAGCGGTAGAGGGTGCCGAGGGCGACCTGCGAGGACTCCGCGACCTCGCGCATCTGCACCGCGTCGAAGCCGCCCCGGCTGGCCAGTTGCGCGCTCGCGTGCAGGATCCTGCGGCGGCGCGCCTCCTGCCGCTCGGTGAGCGGGGGAGAGGCGGGGAACTCGGTGGAGTGCGTGGTGGTGCGCGGGGGGTGCGGCGCGGCGGATCCCGAGCCCGGTCGCGCGCTGTTCGTGTCCGCCTTGGCTTCCGCAGGCATGGTTCCCGTTCCGTGACATTCCGTGACATCAGCGAGAGGAGCGACGAGTCGGCGCAGCAGCGTATTCGACCGCGGTGCGGACCGGGCGACCATGCCACCTCGTCGTGGCGTGAATCACCTGATCCACCGCTCACAGCGGCGCTACCTGCCGGTAGATTCAATGCTCCTTGAACGATCAAGTCTGAAACTTGTTCTAGATTAGCGTCCCGGCGTAATCTCGCGGGAAAGTGCAGGGAGAAGGGGGCCGAGAGTGACCGCTGAGGCCATGGAGGCGGGCCCCGGGGAGGGTGCGGCCGCCGACGGCGAACGACCGTTGCGCATCGCGCTCCTCACGTACAAGGGGAACCCGTTCTGCGGCGGCCAGGGTGTGTACGTACGACACCTCTCGCGCGAGCTCGCCCGACTCGGACACCATGTCGAGGTCATCGGCTCCCAGCCCTATCCGGTGCTGGACGAAGGCCTGCCCGCCCTGAGCCTCACCGAGCTGCCCAGCCTCGACCTGTACCGCCAGCCCGACCCCTTTCGCACCCCCAGGCGCGGTGAGTACCGGGACTGGGTCGACGCGCTGGAGGTCGGCACGATGTGGACCGGCGGCTTTCCCGAGCCGCTGACGTTCTCGCTGCGCGCCCGCCACCATCTCCGGGCCCGGCGCGGCGAGTTCGACGTCATCCACGACAACCAGACGCTGGGATACGGGCTGTTGGGCGATGTCGGTGCCCCGCTGGTCACCACCATCCACCACCCCATCACCGTCGACCGGCAGTTGGAGCTGGACGCCGCCGAGGGCTGGAAGCGGCGGATGTCCGTGCGCCGCTGGTACGCCTTCACGCGCATGCAGAAGCGGGTCGCGCGCCGCCTGCCGTCCGTGCTCACCGTCTCCGGTACCTCACGCCAGGAGATCGTCGAACACCTCGGCGTACGCGACGACCGCATCCACGTCGTGCACATCGGCGCGGACACCGACCTTTTCTCGCCGGATCCCGCGGTGCCGCAGGTGCCGGGCCGGATCGTCACCACCTCCAGCGCGGACGTGCCGCTCAAGGGGCTCGTCTTCCTCGTCGAGGCGCTCGCGAAGGTGCGCACCGAGCACCCGGGCGCGCACCTCGTCGTCGTCGGCAGGCGTGCCGAGGACGGGCCCGTCGCCCAGGCCATCGAGCGGTACGGCCTCGAAGGCGCCGTCGAGTTCGTCAAGGGGATCTCCGACGCCGAACTCGTCGACCTCGTACGGTCGGCCGAGGTCGCCTGTGTGCCCTCCCTGTACGAGGGGTTCTCCCTCCCCGCCGCCGAGGCGATGGCGACGGGCACGCCGCTCGTGGCCACCACCGGCGGGGCCATCCCGGAGGTCGCGGGCCCCGACGGCGAAACCTGCCTCGCCGTGCCCCCCGGCGACTCGGGCGCACTGGCCGCCGCCCTGAGCCGAGTCCTGGGCAACCCGGAACTCCGGGCCCGCCTGGGCTCCGCCGGCCGCGCGCGCGTACTGGCCCGCTTCACCTGGGCCCGAGCCGCCGAGGGCACGGTGACCCGGTACCGCGAGGCAATGACCCGCTCCGCGGCCGAAGCCACTCTCTCCGTGGGCGAACCGCCAAGCCCTCACCGCTCCGCGCCCCAGCCTCCCGGCCGCTCCGCGGCCTCAACAGATCCCGCCCCCGATCGCGAAAGCAGGGCCACGTGCTGACCGTCGACTTCTCCCGGTTCCCGCTCGCCCCGGGCGACCGCGTACTGGACCTCGGATGCGGTGCCGGCCGGCACGCGTTCGAGTGCTACCGGCGCGGTGCCCAGGTAGTGGCGCTGGATCAGAACGGCGAGGAGATCCGCGAGGTCGCCAAGTGGTTCGAGGCGATGAAGGAGGCGGGCGAGGCGCCGGCCGGGGCCACCGCGACGGCCATGGAGGGCGACGCCCTCGCGCTGCCGTTCCCCGACGAGTCCTTCGACGTCGTGATCATCTCCGAGGTCATGGAGCACATCCCGGACGACAAGGGCGTACTCGCGGAGATGGTCCGGGTCCTCAGGCCGGGCGGCCGCATCGCGATCACCGTCCCGCGCTACGGGCCCGAGAAGGTCTGCTGGACGCTGTCCGACGCGTACCACGAGGTCGA
The DNA here is from genome assembly GCF_026343635.1 of Streptomyces sp. NBC_00038. Lineage (NCBI taxonomy): Bacteria > Bacillati > Actinomycetota > Actinomycetes > Kitasatosporales > Streptomycetaceae > Streptomyces > Streptomyces sp. NBC_00038. The sequence goes on along the minus strand of NZ_JAPELQ010000001.1, from coordinate 3,200,883 downwards.
GGGCGGCCACATCCGCATCTACAAGGCGGACGAACTGCTGAGCAAGATCAAGGAAGCCGGCCTCCGGCCGTACGGCACCCACCACGCGCACGCCCTCCACAGCCCCTACTGGTGGCTGAAGTGCGCGTTCGGCGTCGACAACGACAAGGCGCTGCCCGTGCGGGCGTACCACAAGCTCCTGGTCTGGGACATCATGAAGAAACCGCTCGCCACCCGGGTCGCGGAGAACGCGCTGAACCCGCTGATCGGCAAGAGCTTCGTGGCGTACGCGACCAAGCCCCACCTGCCCGTCGACTCCGCCGCGGTGGACGCTTCGTGACGACTCCCCGGACAGAACACCTCGTCCTGCCCGGGGTCCTCACCGCCGAGCAGGCTGCCGCCACGGTGCGCGGGATCCTCGCGGTGCAGCGCCCGGACGGTGCCATCCCGTGGTACCGCGGACATCACCTGGACCCGTGGGACCACACCGAGGCGGCCATGGCGTTGGACGCGGCGGGGGAGCACGAGGCGGCTGAGCGCGCCTACGAGTGGCTCGCGCGCCACCAGAACCAGGACGGCTCCTGGTACGCGGCCTACGCCGACGGGGACTTCGAGGACGTCACCGACCGCGGCCTGGAGACCAACTTCTGCGCGTACATCGCGGTGGGCGTCTGGCACCACTATCTCGCGACGGGCGACGACGCGTTCCTGGACCGGATGTGGCCGAACGTCTACGCGGCGATGGAGTTCGTGCTCCGGCTCCAGCAGCCCGGCGGGCAGATCGGCTGGAAGCGCGAGGCCGACGGCCGGGCCGTCGACGACGCGCTGCTGACCGGGAGTTCGTCGATCCACCACGCGCTGCGCTGCGCGCTCGCGATCGCCGAACAGCGTGAAGAGCCGCAGCCCGACTGGGAGTTGGCGGTGGGCGCGCTGCGGCACGCGATCCGCAGGCACCCCGAGCGGTTCCTCGACAAGGACCGCTACTCGATGGACTGGTACTACCCGGTGCTCGGCGGCGCGTTGACCGGCGCCGAGGCCAAGTCCCGTATCGAGGAGGGCTGGAACCGCTTCGTGGTCCCCGGAGTCGGCGTCCGCTGCGTGGTCCCCAACCCGTGGGTGACCGGCGGCGAATCGGCCGAACTGGCCCTGGCGCTCTGGGCCGTGGGCGAATCCGACCGCGCCCTGGAGATCCTCCAGTCCATCCAGCACCTGCGCGACCCGAAGAGCGGCCTGTACTGGACCGGCTACGTCTTCGAGGACCAGGCCATCTGGCCCGAGGAACTCACCAGCTGGACAGCAGGCTCGCTCCTGCTGGCCGTCGCCGCACTGGGCGGCGACGAACCCACCTGCGCCGTCTTCAGCGGCGAACGCCTTCCGACGGGCCTGGACCCCGACTGCTGCCAGTAGCCAGTAGGGGTCCAGGTCCGCGGGGTTTCAGCGCCGGTGCATCCGGTTGGCGACGGCGTGGCCGACGAAGAGGTAGACGATGGCTGCGAGGCCGTAGCCCGCGACGACGCGAGCCCATTCCTCGTCGAACGTGAACAGGTCGCGGGACCAGCCCGCAAGCCACGCCGCCACGTCGTGAACGAACTGCACCAGGTCGTTGGCGCGGTTCGCGTCCATTAGATACATGATGATCCAGAGACCGATGATGACGGCCATCGCATTCGCGACGAGCGCGATGACCGTCCCCGCCGGGTTGGAACGATTCTCAGGGGCCATGCCCTCCGGGTTGCCCGCGAATCCTGGATGAAACCCGTACGGGTTCGCTCAAGTGGCGCGGTCGCCGGCCCCGGGTGACGCCGGCCACTCCACGCTCCCGGTCACATGGCGATGGTGGCGTGCATCTCCCACACGAGGATCTCGGCGGGCTCGGTGGCGCTGACCCGGTGCCCGCCCGTCGCCGTGAAACGCACCGCGTCGCCCTCGTTGAGTTTGCCGGTGCCCTCCAGGTCCACAGAGCCGCGGGCTGTGAACAGGTGCAGGTACGGTGCCTCGGGCAGCATCACATGTTGACCGGGGCGCAGCCGTGCGACGTGCAGCGCGGCATGCCGGTTCTGGATCCGGATGGCGCTGGCGTTCTCGTGCTTGTCCATGCCGGACGCCACCGTGACCAGCCCCCCGGTCAGCAACTCGCCGTCGATTTCCAGCTGTTCGTAGCCCGGCGTGACGCCGGGCTCGTCGGGCAGGACCCACATCTGGATGAAGTGCACCGGGTCGGTGGGACGTTCGCCGGCCAGCCGGTAGGAGTCGTTCTTCTCCGAGTGCAGGATGCCGGTGCCGGCGCTCATTCGCTGGGCCAGACCGGGGTAGACCACGCCGGAGTGGCCGCTGGAATCCTGGTGGACGAGCGAGCCCTGAAGTACCCAGGTGACGATCTCCATGTCCCGATGCGGGTGCGTGTCGAAGCCCGTACCCGGCTGCACCAGATCCTCGTTGTTGACCAGCGGAAGACCGTGGTGCGTGTTGGTCGGATCCGGCTGCTGGGTACCGAGGGAGAACGAGTGTTTGGATTGGAGCCAGGACAGTTTGCTTGCCGACCGGCGGCCGGCCCGCCGTACGTCCACCCTGGGTGTCAGCAGTGCGCTCACGATGCGCTTCCTCTCCGCGCGGGGACCTGGGGGAGAGCGGTACGGGCGCGGCGTCACCGATGGCCATCGGGTCACCGAAAGCTGTTGCTGCCACCCTGCCGGCCCCAGGCAACCAAGACATTCAATATTCAACGTTCGAAGTCTACGCCTGAATCACATGAAGATTCAAGTGATCCGAGCCCCCATCCCGTGTCCGGCGGCCCTGATGCGCTCTCGAAATGTCCACCTCCGACACGTCGCCGCAGGCGGACGAGCGCGCCGACATGTGGCTCACGTCGGCCGAACTGGCGTCATGGATGTCGGTGGCCCGCCTGATGGCCCAACTCCCCTGGGCCCTGGACGCACAGCTGTAGCGCGACGCCGAGCTGAGCATGGTCGAGTACATGACCATGGCCATGCTGGTCAAGGCCCCTGAGCGGACCTTGCGCATGAGTGTGCTGGCCGAGCGCACCAGCACTTCACTGTCCCGGCTGTCGCACCTGGTGAAACGACTGGAAAACCGTGGCTACGTCCGGCGTGAACCGGGCCCGGGTGATGGGCGCTTCACCAACGCCATCCTCCTGCCTGACGGCGTGAGGAAGCTGGAATCGGCGGCGCCCGGCCATGTGGCCCATGTTCGGCAGCTCGTGGTGGACAACCTCTCCGGTGAGCGCCTGCGCCGACTCGGCCAGGATGCCGAGCGCATCGTGCGGCGCATCGACTCCCCCGCACGCTGAACGCGCCGGTCGCGCACCGGGCAGTTGCCTCGCCCTGACTCCGCGGCGGGGCCCGCGCCCTGACGGCGGCGCAGCCCCCACCGCGCCCCCGCCATGCGGCTCGAGTGTTTGACCCGCGTTCGGACCCAGGCCGCCCAACTGCCGCAACGGCAGCCTTGTTTCAATCTATGACTTGAGTGTTAAAGTCATTGGTGTGAAGGCGGAGCTCGAATCCCTCGTGTGCCGGCTCCACCTGCGGGTGGTAACGGCCGTGTGAACCAGGAGGACTGGAAATGCACCCCAATGAGAAGATCGCTCGCCGTTCCTATGAACTTGCCGAAGTGGTGGACGCCGCCGGTTTCATAGACACGTTCACCGAGGACGGGACCTTCAACATGATGACGGTCCCCATCACCTACCGCGGCGCCGAGCTCGGCACGATGGTCGAGAGTCTCGCCGCTGCGTTCCCCGACATGCACCGCGAGCTTCGGCGGGTCTACGTGGTCGGCAAAAACATGGTCATGGTGGAGCTGCGACTGCAAGGCACCCACCTGGGCCCGTTCCGGACGGCCAGCGGCATCCTCCAACCGACCGGCAGGCGCGTCGACGTCCCCACCCTGGACATGATCGAAATCGTCGGCGACAAGATCAAGCGCTTCGACTGCTACCCGATGGGCACCGTCAGGCTCCGGCAGCTCGGCGTGCCGGCCTGACACGGCAGCGCACCGTCGTGCCCGAAGACATCGTCGGCACGGTGCCGTTCCGCACCGGCGACGACGTCGAGTTCGTACGCCACCGACGGCGGCTGCACCCGCAGCCCCGGCCCTGATCAGAGCCACTTGTGTCCGCCCAAAGCCCATCGTGAAAGGCAGTACCGAGCATGCCTGATTTCGATTCTCAAGTGAACCGTCGTTCGTTCCTGGCCGGGTCGGCGAAGATCGCGGCCATCCCGGCGCTCGCTGCCGTGGCCGGCGGTATCCTCGCCGAGCCGGCTGCCGCCGCCGACTCCCAGGGAGAGTCCACGGGGCACCACAACGAGAGCATCGTTCGCCGTGCCTATCAGATCGCCGACGACGTGGACATCCCTGGCTGGACAGCGTTGTTCACCGAGGACGGGACCTTCACCGACGTGTCGGTCCCCTTCACCTACGTCGGCAACACGCTCGACAAGCCGATCGCGGACTACGCGAAGGCGTTCCCCGACATCCACCGTGTGCTTGAGCGGTTTTTCGTGTCCGGCAACATGGTCTTCGTGCAGTTGCGCCTACAGGGCACCCACCTCGGCCCGCTGGTGACGCCCAGCCGCACCATCCCCCCGACCGGCAAGCGCATAGACGCCCCCTGCGCCGACGTGTTCGAACTCGCGCACGGCAAGATCAAGCGGCTCGACCACTACCCCGAGTACACCGTCATCGCCTCGCAGCTCGGCGTGTCCTGAATCGGCGGCAACCCGCGCACTGTCGTGTCCGGCGGCAGGTGTCACCTCATGTGACCTTGTGACCTGGTCGGTTGCAGGTAGGGAGGGGGCACCTTACGCCGTCGTACCGGAGTTCGTCTCGGTCACCGGGAGCTGACGGTCGACGCGGTTGCCATATTCAGCTGAGTTGAGCCCAGCCGAGTTGAGTTGAGTTGAGCCGAGAGGTCAGGAGTTGAGCTCGGCGAGTACCCGGAGTGTGTGCGGGTCGGTCGAGAGCACCAGCAGGTCGGTCACCGGCCCCTTCCGCCACAACTCCAGCCGCTCGGCGATGCGTTCACGCGGGCCGACGAGCGAGATGTCGTCCGCGAAAGCGTCGGGCACGGCGAGTACGGCCTCCTCGCGGCGCCCGGCGAGGAACAGCTCCTGGACGCGCCGGGCCTCCTCCTCGAAGCCCATCCGCGCCATCAGATCGGCGTGGAAGTTGCGGGCCGCGTGCCCCATCCCGCCGATGTAGAAGCCGAGCATCGCCTTCACGGGCAGCAGCCCTTCGGCGAGGTCGTCGCAGACGTGCGCGCGCGCCATGGGGGCGATGAGGAAGCCCTCGGGCAACTCGGTCAGTGAGGCCTCGTACGCCTGCGGACGGGTCGGCGACCAGTACAGCGGCAGCCACCCGTCCGCGATCCGGGTCGTCTGCGCGATGTTCTTCGGGCCCTCGGCGCCCAGCAGGACGGGCAGTTCGGCCCGCAAAGGATGCGTGATGGGCTTGAGCGGCTTGCCGAGACCGGTGCCGTCCGGGCCCCGGTAGGGATGGGAGTGGAAGCGCCCGTCCAGCTCGACGGGGGCTTCACGCCTGAGGACTTGGCGTACGACATCGACGTACTCCCGGGTCGCGGTCAGCGGCGACTTCGGGAACGGGCGCCCGTACCAGCCCTCGACGACCTGCGGCCCCGAAAGGCCGAGGCCCAGCATCATGCGCCCGCCCGAGAGATGGTCGAGGGTGAGCGCGTGCATCGCGGTGGTGGTGGGGGAGCGGGCCGCCATCTGCGCAACCGCCGTCCCCAGCTTGATCCTTGACGTCTGCGCGGCGATCCAGGTCAGCGGCGTGAAGGCGTCGGAGCCCCAGGACTCGGCGGTCCACACGGAGTGGTAGCCGAGGCGCTCCGCCTCCTGCGCGAGCGGTACGTGGTCGGCGGAGGGTCCGCGTCCCCAGTAGCCGAGTGCGAGACCGAGCCGCATGTCTCCTCCAGACGCCGGGTTCTGACGGTGCGTCAGATATAGGCGGATCGAGCGTACGACAACGGCCCCCCGCCCGAAAGGGCGAGGGGCCGTGCGGGATGACCGGAACGCGCGTGTCAGCCGCGCTGGATCCCCGACGTGTCCTGCAGAACACCGCGACGGCCGTCCTGCGTCTGCGCCACCAGGCTCGGGCCGCGCTGCTCGACGGCCAGGTACCAGGTGCCCGGCGCCAGTTCGGCGATCGGCGTCGGCGAACCGTCCTCCGCGTACAGCGGACGCGGCACCGGCACGGCGAACCAGAACGGGGAGAAGTCCCCGGCCGGCTGCTGCATCTGTGGGGCAGGCGCCTGTTGCGGCTGGCTCGGCTGACCGCCGTACGGCTGGCCCTGCTGCGGCTGCGCGCCGTAGGGCTGGCCGGGCTGCTGGGCGCCCGGGTAGCCGTAACCACCCTGCGGCTGACCGCCGTAGGGCTGGGGCGCGGCGGGCTTGGGGGCGGGCAGGAGCGCGCCCTTCAGGGCCGGGACGAGGGGAGTCGCGACGGCCGCACCGGCGAGGACCAGGGTGGCGATGACGATGAGGATCAGGCCGATGCCGGCGTCGACACCGCTGTCCGAGGCGTTACCGACGTTGTCGGTGCCGCCGAGCGGGTCGAAGATGTTCCCCAGCGCGCTCCAGGCGGCGAAGACCGTGAACGCCACGCCGAACGGGCCGAGGTCCAGGCCGGCGACCTTGGGAGGCTGCGGAAGGGCATGGGACACAATGATCAACGCGGCACCGATGATGCCCGCGAAGACGACGCCCATCAACAACGGCCCGCTCTGCCACGCATTCGGGATCTCGTAGTTGTCGGGGGCCCCGTCGATGGAGTAGATCGCGAGGAACGAGGCGATCAAGAGCAATACCGCTGCTCCGATCACCACGCCGTCGCCTCGAGTGAGGGAGCGGATATTCACTTCAGTCGGTCCTTCGTCAGTCGTCTCGTCATCGGTGGAGGCGTCGCTGCCACCATGCCGCCGTAAGGCCCTGGTGTGAAGCGCGGGGGTGGCCCCTCATCGTAAGGACGACACTATCGCCCGCCTCATCAGGGTGTCCGCCGGGTTCGACGCACTGATCGTCACTCGCGCAGAAAACTCATGATTCCATCAGAGATCCCACTTGCGGCCTTCTGCCGCCAAGCCCCGCTGGTCAGCCGGGCAGCGTCCTGGCTGTCGCGCATGTTGCCGCACTCGATGAACACCTTGGGAACCGTTGACAGATTGAGACCGCCGAGATCCGTGCGGACGTCGAGGCCGGTGCCGTCGCCGATGTAGTTGGAGGGCGCGGTGCCGGTCTCGCGGGCGAAGTTGCCCGCGATGCGCTCGCCGAGATCACGGGACGTCGCGACGATCGGACGGGTGTCGGCGGCGCCGTCGTGGACGGTCCCGGGAAGGATCACGTGGAAGCCGCGCTGGCCGGCGCCCGCGCCGTCGGCGTGGATCGAGACGACCGCGTCGGCGTGCGCCTTGTTGCCGATCTCGGCACGCTCGTCGATGCACGGGCCCCAGGAACGGTCGCCGTTCTGGGTGAACTTCACCGTGGCGCCCTGCTGTTGGAGGATCGTACGCAGCCGTCGGGACACGTCGAGCGTGAACTGAGCCTCCGTATAACCCGCGTTGGTCGCCGTGCCCGTGGTGTCGCACTCCTTCGAGTTCGTGCCGATGTCCACCTTGCGGTTGATCTCGGCAGTGTGCTGGAAGTTGCCCGGGTTGTGCCCGGGGTCGATGACGACGACCTTGCCCTTGAGGGGGGTGGGGGCGGCGGGTGCGGACGACGTGGGGCTCGATTCCTTGCTGTCGCTCGCGCCGGTGCTCGACGCCGTCGGTGACCCGGCCGCGGAGGAGGTCGCCCCCCGCGCCTGCTGCGGGGCGGAACCGCCGCCGGAGTCGTCGGCCACCGCCTGCCACACCAGCCACCCGGCCAGTGCACCCGGAACCAGCGCGGCGACCGCGACGGTCAGCGGCCCGCGCCGGGAGCGGCGCGGCTGGGGAGGATCGAAGTCAGGGCCTACGTACGACACGGGTGCCACCCTACGGGGCGGCGTTCCGCGCAGTCCGCAGGGTGCCGGGGACGGCGCGCGAGCCTGCGCGTCTACTCCTTGCGGCCCGTCGCGGCGACCGTCACACCCAGGCCGATCATCGTGAGCCCGCCGACACCGCCGACCAGTGCGAGCCGCCGCGGCGAGTTGGCGAACCAGCTCCGCGCGCCGGCCGCCACCAGTCCCCAGGCGCTGTCGAAAACCACCGCGATGACATTGAAGACCAGCCCGAGCAGCAGCATCTGAGCGCTGACGTGCCCCTGGCTCCGGTCGACGAACTGAGGCAGTACGGCGGCGAAGAACACCATGGTCTTGGGGTTGGCCACGCCGACCGCGAACCCTTCCCACAGCGTGCGCAGACCGCCGCGCGTGGGACCGTCACCGGTGAACGCGGCCTGCAGCGAGCGCCGCTGCCGCACCGCCTTGACGCCGAGGTACACCAGGTACGCGGCGCCCGCCAGCTTCAGCACCGTGAAGACGAGCACCGAGCGCTCCACCACGGCCCCGACCCCGAGCGCCACCGCCACGACGAGCACGCAGGCCCCGAGCGTGTTCCCCACGACCGTCGTCAGCGCGGCACGGCGCCCCTGAGCCAGCGCCCGCCCGATCACGAACAGCACGCTGGGGCCGGGTATCACGATCAGCAGGAACGACATGGCCGCGAAGGCCAGCAGTCGGTCGGCAGGCATCATGCGGCCCAAGTGAACACGGGGGCCGCGCCCGCCTCCAGCCATTTTCCGCCGGGCGGGCCCTGCCTCAGCCGCTTCAGATACCCGGCCCCGTACGCCGCAGCACCCGCAGGGAGTCCGTCACCGACACCTCCGTGAACGCACCGGACTCCAGAGCCCGCAGGTAGACGCGGTACGGAGCCTGCCCGGTGAACTCGTCCGCCGGGTCCGGGAACACGTCGTGGATCAGCAGCAGCCCGCCCTCGGCGACGTGCGGTGCCCAGCCCTCGTAGTCGCCGGACGCGTGCTCGTCGGTGTGACCGCCGTCGATGAAGACGAGGCCGAGGGGGGTGCCCCAGAAGGCGGCGATCTGCGGCGAGCGGCCGACGACCGCGACCACGTGGTCCTCCAGGCCCGCCTTGTGGAGGGTGCGGCGGAAGGTGGGGAGTGTGTCCATGAGGCCGAGTTCCGGGTCGACCGTCGCCGGGTCGTGGTACTCCCAGCCCGGCTGCTGCTCCTCGCTGCCGCGGTGGTGGTCGACCGTGATCGCCGTGACCCCGGCGTCGCGCGCCGCGTCGGCGAGCAGGATCGTGGAGCGTCCGCAGTAGGTGCCGACCTCCAGGAGCGGCAGCCCCAGCCGGCCCGCCTCGACGGCGGCCTCGTACAGCGCGAGCCCCTCACCCGTGGGCATGAACCCCTTGGCGGCCTCGAAGGCGGCGAGAATCTCCGGCTTGGGTGCCGCGGGCATGGGGTTCCTCCATGGGAGCAGTACGGAACAGGGCGTACGTGTGTGTGGGCGCCCCATGGTGCACCAACACCCCCGTCGCCTGGGCGACGGGGGTGCACAGAACACACAGCTCAGGCCCGAACGGCCTCGACCGGCAGCGCCAGGTCCACGTCGACCGCACGCTCGTCCCCGGCGTGCGTCGCCGACGAGGCGAGCGGGCCGTGGCCGGAGGCCTTGGCGGCCAGGACGTACGGGCCCTCGGCGGGTACGGCGAGCACGTAGCTGCCGTCCTCCGCGGACAGGGTCGCGCCCGCCTGGCGGCCGCGCCGGTCGATGAGGGTGACCTTGGCGCGGGCGACGGGGTCGCCGCCGGCGTCGAGGACCCGGCCGCGGAAGCCGCCGAGAATCTCCTGCGCCCGCTCGAGGGCGGCGTCCTCCTCGCTGCTGGCGCGCAGCTGCGGCGCGGTCGCCGGGCGCCCGCGGGGGAGGAAGAGGGCCATCAGCAGGCCGATGGCGACGGCGCCCGTGGCGATCAGGAAGGAGACCCGGAAGCCGTGCATGGTGGGGACGGCGACGCCCCCGACGTTGTTCGCGGTGTTGGCAAGGACCATGCCGATGACGGCGCTGGACACCGATGTACCGATCGACCGCATCAGGGTGTTGAGGCCGTTGGCCGCACCGGTCTCCGAGGCGGGCACTGCGCCGACGATCAGCGCGGGGAGCGAGGAGTACGCGAGGCCGATGCCGGCGCCCAGGACGACCGCGATGACGATGGTCTGCCAGGCGGCGCTCATGAGGCCGAGGCCCGCGCCGTAGCCGATCGCGATGATCAGCATGCCGAGGATCAGGGTGACCTTGGGGCCGTACTTCGCGGAGATCTTGGCGTACACCGGCGCCGTGAACATCATCGTCAGGCCGAGCGGCGCCACGCACAGGCCCGCGACGACCATCGACTGGCCGAGGCCGTAGCCGGTGGACTTCGGCAGCTGGAGCAGCTGCGGCAGGACGAGCGAGACGGCGTAGAAGGCGACGCCGACCATGATCGAGGCGAGGTTGGTGAAGAGCACCGCGCGGCGGGCGGTGGTGCGCAGGTCCACCAGCGGGGCCTTCACGCGCAGCTCCATCACGCCCCACAGGAGGAGGACGACGGCCGCGGCGCCGAACAGGCCGAGCGTGGTGACCGAGGTCCAGCCCCAGTCGCTGCCCTTGGTGATCGGCAGCAGGAAGAGGATGAGGCCCGCGGAGAGTCCTATCGCGCCGAGGACGTCGAAGGTGCCCTTGGCGCGCATCGGGGACTCCGGTACGGCGACGAGGGTGAGGACGATCGAGAGGGTGCCCAGGCCCGCGGCGAGGAAGAAGAGGGCGTGCCAGTCGGCGTGCTGCGCGACCAGGGCCGCGAGCGGCAGCGCGAGTCCGCCGCCGACGCCGATCGAGGAGCTCATCAGGGCCATCGCCGAGCCGAGCTTCTCGCGGGGCAGCATGTCGCGCATCAGGCCGATGCCGAGCGGGATCGCGCCCATGGCGAAGCCCTGCAGGGAACGGCCGACGATCATCACGAGCAGCTGGCTGGTGAAACCGGCGATCAGTGAGCCGACGACCATCACGGACAGGCTCAGGATCAGCATGCGCCGCTTGCCGTACAGGTCACCGAGGCGGCCCATGATCGGGGTGGCCACGGCTCCCGCGAGGAGGGTCGAGGTCATCACCCAGGTGGCGTTGCTGGGCGCGGTGCCGAGCAGCTCCGGCAGGTCCTTGATGACCGGCACCAGCAGGGTCTGCATCACCGCGACAACGATGCCCGCGAAGGCGAGCACCGGCACGATCGCGCCGCTCGGCCTCCGCGTGGGCTGTTCTGTCGTCGTGTGCGTCATTACGTGAGGCCTCCAGGCCGAAGAAAGAGGGGTTGCTCGAAGGGTGAGCGGGGGGTGATCCGTGCGGGATACGTGCAAGGTGAACCCGGTGTGCCCGGGCAACTATTCCGATGCTTCGGCCTGCTAACGAATTCTTGACCTAGTCATGAGGATCTGACCTACCGTCAGAATGGAACGTGTTCTAGTCTTGCGCGCACCTCGGGGGAAAACCCTGGGTCCGGGTCCTTGGGGAGGCACGCATGGGCGGCGTCGGCATCGGGATCACGCCGGAGCAGCGGGAACTGGCCGAAGCGGTACGCGGCTGGATCGCGCGGGCCGCGCCGCCCGAGGAGATCCGCAAACTGCTCGACGCGCCGGCAAGCGGCAGACCCCCCTACTGGGACGGACTCGCCGCACAGGGACTGCTCGCCGTGCACCTTCCGGAGGCGTACGGCGGTGGGGGCGGGAGCCTCGTCGATCTCGCCGTGGTCGTCGAGGAGGCCGCGCGGGGCGCGTTACCGGGGCCGTACGCCGCGAGCGTGCTGGCGTCGGTGGTGCTGGCCCGGGCGGGGGCGTACGGGCTGGTCCGGGCCTTGGGGGAGGGGTCGCGGATCGGGGCCGTGGCCTTGGGCGCGGGGTCGCTGACCGCCGTGGCCGTGGACGAGGGGTTCGTGCTCGACGGGACGGCGCCGCCCGTGCTGTCGGGTGCCGACGCGGATCTGCTGGTCCTGGCGGCCACCCGGCCCGGGGGTGAAACGGTCTGGGTGACGGTGGACGCCGCCGATCTCCTCGTACGTCCCCACGAGAGCGCCGATCCGACGCGGGCGACCGCCGAGGTCCGGGCCCAGGGGGTGCGGGTCCCCGCCGACCGGGTCCTCGACACCGGCTCGGCGCTGGTCCGCGACCTCGCCGCCGTCGTCCTCGCGGCGGACGCCTGCGGTACCGCCGCGTGGGCGCTGGACACCGCCGCCGAGTACGCCAAGGTCCGCGAACAGTTCGGCCACCCCATCGGCCGCTTCCAGGGCGTGAAGCACCTGTGCGCCGACATGCTCGTACGGGTCGAGCAGGCGCGGGCGCTCACCTGGGACGCGGCGCGGGCCTCCCAGGAGCCCGACGGCGTACGGGAGTCGGTCTCCGCCCTCGCGGCCGGAGTCGCCCTCGACGCCGCGTACTCCTGTACCAAGGACTGCGTGCAGATCCTCGGCGGGATCGGGTTCACCTGGGAGCACGACGCCCACCTGTATCTGCGACGAGCCCTGGTTGCTCGGCAGTTGCTCGGGCCCGGCGACGGACACCTGCGGCGGGCGGCCGGGCTCGCGCGGGACGGCGTAAGGCGGGAACTGCGTCTGGAGCTGCCTGAGGAGGCGTCCGCGTACCGGGCGCAGGCGCGGGAGGCCATCGGGGCCGCGCACGGACTCGATCCCGCGGCCGTACGACGGCTCCTCGCACCCACCGGATACGCCGCCCCGCACCTGCCACCGCCGTACGGGCTCGGCGCCGGCCCCGTTCAACAGCTCGCCGTGCAGCAGGAGTTGGCGGCGGCGGACGTGCGGATCAGCGGTCTGGGCATCGCCACCTGGGTCGTACCCTCCCTCGTCGCGTACGGGAGCGACCGGCAGAAGGAGCGCTATCTCCTGCCGACCCTGCGCGGGGACCTCCTCTGGTGCCAGCTCTTCTCGGAGCCGGACGCCGGGTCCGACCTCGCGTCGCTGCGCACCCGCGCCGAGCGGACCGCCGACGGGCGCTGGCGCGTCAACGGGCAGAAGGTGTGGACGAGTTCGGCGCGCTGGGCGGACCACGGGATCCTCCTCGCGCGGACGGATCCGGCCGCCCCCAAGCACCGAGGGCTCACCTACTTCGTCGTCGACATGAAGAACACCGACGGCATCGACATCCGCCCACTGAAGGAGATCACCGGCGACTCCCTTTTCAACGAGGTCTACTTCAACGACGTGCTGCTTCCCGCGGACGCGGTCGTCGGCGAGGTCGACGACGGTTGGCGGGTCGCCCGTAACACCCTGGGCAACGAACGGGTGCACATGGCCGACCAGTTGGACTTCGGGGCGGGGCTTGAAGCGTTGATCGCCCGCGGGGACGGGGTGGACGCGGGGCGCCTCGGCGCACTGATCGCCGAGGGGCACGCGTTGGCCTGCATTGGGCTGCGGACGACTCTGCGGCAGGTTTCGGGGGTGGAGCCGGGGGCGGGGGCCTCGGTGCGGAAGTTGATCCAGACGGTGCATCGGCAGAAGGTTGCCGAGGTGGGGCTCGAACTCCTTGGGCCTGCGGGGGCGTTGTGCGAGGGGGCGGGGGAGCGGGCTGTGCACGGCTTTCTGCTCTCCCGGTGTCTGACTATCGCCGGTGGCACGACGCAGGTTCAGTTGAATGTTGTTGCTGAGCGGATTCTTGGGTTGCCGCGGGACTAGGAGCTGTCGTGTGTGTCGGCTGCGGGTCCGCTGTGGCTGGTCGCGCCCACGCGGCGGAGCCGCATATGGACACAGCCCCGCGCCCCTGAAGGGCGCTCCCGAACCCGGCGTGTCAGAGCCACCCCTGCTGCCGGGCCTCCCTCATCGCCTCCATGCGGTTGCGCGTGGCCGTCTTGCCGATCGCGGCGGAGAGGTAGTTGCGGACGGTCGACTCGGAGAGGTGGAGTTTGGTGGCGATGTCGGCGACGGTGGCGCCGTCCGCCGAGGCGTTCAGTACGTCGCACTCGCGGGCGGTGAGCGGATTGGGCCCGGCGCTCAGCGCGACCGCGGCGAGCGCGGGGTCGATGACGGTCTCACCGGTCAGCACGCGCCGGATCGCCTGGGCGAGTTCCTCCACGGGGCCGTCCTTGACGAGGAAGCCCGCGGCCCCCGCCTCCATGGCCCGCCGCAGATACCCGGGGCGGCCGAAAGTCGTGAGGATCAGCACCCGGCAGTCGGGCGCCTGGTCGCGCAGCTCGGCCGCCGCGTCAAGACCACTCATCCCCGGCAACTCGATGTCCAGCAGCGCCACATCGGGCCGGTGCGTCAAAGCCGCGTCCACGATCGCGTCCCCCGCCGACACCTGCGCCACCACCTGGATGTCCGCCTCCATCCCCAGCAGCAGAGCGAGCGCACCCCGCATCATTCCCTGATCCTCCGCGAGCAGGACGCGAATGGACTTGGCGGGCCGGTGATCCCGGGGCATCTCGTTCACGGGGTCAGAGTATGGGCCGGGGTCGCTGGCGGAGTTCTGGGCTCACCCCCGGTGACCGACCAGCTGTGATTCTCCTGGATCCCTCAGCGGATCCCTCAGCTCTTCCGGATCCACCGGCAGCTCGGCCGACACCGTGAACCCGCCCCGCGAACCCGGTCCCGCCTCCAGCGAGCCCCCGGCCGCCGCGAGCCGTTCCTTGAGGCCCTTGAGTCCGGTGCCCGCGACGGGCTCCTGATGGGTGGAGGAGGCGCCGGTGCCGTCGTCGGTGACGGTCAGGCGGACGCGTTCGGGGGTGCCGTCGACGGTGATGTCGCAGCGGGCGGCGCCGCTGTGCCGTACGACGTTGGTGACGGCCTCGCGGACCACCCAGCCGAGGAGTGCCTCGGTCTGGGGCGCCAGGGGTGTGCCCGACCGGCGGACGGCCGGCTCGACTCCCGCGGCGGACAGCACCGAGCGGGCGCCGTCCAGCTCCGTGGCGAGGCTGCCCTCGCGGTAGCCGGTGACCGCCTCGCGGATCTCCGTGAGGGCCTGGCGGCCGACCGACTCGATGTCCGTGACCTGGACGAGGGCCGCGGTCAGGTCGCGGTGGGCCAGCCGGCGGGCCGCCTCCGACTTCACCACGATCACCGAGAGCGTGTGGCCGAGCAGATCGTGCAGGTCGCGGGAGAAGCGCAGCCGCTCCTTCTCGACCGCGCGGCGCGCCAACTCCTCACGGGCGGCGCGCAGTTCCCGTACCGCGTCGGAGAGGGACAGGATCGCGGCGGTCACCGCGGTGGACAGGAAGGTGCCGTACGCGATGTTCACCGCGGTCCAGCCCTCGTGGAACCAGCCGATGGTCCCCGCGAGCACGCTCAGGCCGACGGCGAGGCGGCCCAGGAGCTTGCCGCGGACCACCGAGCCCACGGCGAGGCCGAGCAGCGGGAAGAACCACAGCCAGGAGTCGCCGTACCCGATGGCGAGACCGCAGGTCAGCAGTCCCATCAGGACGAGCGCGACCCGGGTGGAGCGGGCCTGGCGCCACTCCTTCGCGAAGGCGCGGAACACCACATGGATGTAGAGGGAGTTGAAGGCGAACAGACCCAGACCGCCGATCCAGGGGTTCGGCGTCTTGCCCTGGACGAGGTTGGAGAACGCGCCCATACCCATCAGCAGCCACGGCAGCATCGCGAAGCCGCCGGGCGGCAGGCCCATCTCGTCGGCTCCGGGCTCCCCGGACTTCCGCAGGGTGACCGTCTTGCAGTTCCTCTTCCACGTCCACGCCATCGCTTCTCCCCCTTGGCCATCCTGTCCGTGCGATGGGTACGACGCTACGGATCGGCGGCGCCGCCCGGCAGATGCGTTTGTAAGGAGTTGGGCGGGACAAATGTCACGGCTCGTCGATCCGGCACAGATCTGACATGGTGTCAGGAGGCTTCACAACTACTGGGCGCTGGGCTATACAAGGGGTCGCCGGACTGGAACGCGTTCTAGAAGAGGCGGGTTCCACGGCCCAGTGTCGACCTCGGTGCGGCCGACGGTGCGGACGGCCGCACCGGGGTCTCCATGCCACAACCGGATGACGTACGCGCTAGTGATCAGGAGTCCCATGCCCATTGACGCCGCCAAGGCCGTCGCAGCCGAGCCCCGGGCCGGAGAGATCGCCTGGGGTCACAAGGACGTCCAGCTCTACCACCTCGGCCTCGGCGCGGGCGCCAATCCCGACCGGCCGAGCCCCGCGACCGACCCGGACGAGCTGCGCTACACCCTGGAGTCCAGGCTGCACGTCCTGCCGAGCTTCGCGACCGTCGCGGGCGCGGGCTCCCCGGGCGTGATCGGCGGCCTCTCCATGCCGGGCGTCGAGGTCGACCTCGCCCGCGTCCTGCACGGCGGCCAGAGCATCCGGCTGCACCGCCCTATCCCGGTCGAGGGCAGGGCGACGGCCACCTCGCGGATCGCCGCCGTGTACGACAAGGGCAAGGCCGCGATCCTCGTCATGCGCACCGAAGTCACCGACACCGAGGGCCCGTTGTGGACGAACGACGCCCAGATCTTCGTACGGGGGGAAGGCGGCTGGGGCGGCGACCGCGGCCCATCCGCCCGCCTCGAAACACCGACCGGCCCCGCGGACAAGACCGTTGACCGCCCGGTCCGCGAGGACCAGGCCCTCCTCTACCGGCTCTCCGGCGACTTGAACCCGCTGCACGCCGACCCCGAGTTCGCCAAACTCGCCGGATTCGACCGGCCGATCCTGCACGGGCTGTGCACCTACGGGATCACGCTCAAGGCGGTCGTCGACACGCTGCTCGGCGGGGACGTGACCCGCGTCCGCTCGTACGCCACGCGCTTCGCCGGTGTCGTCTTCCCCGGCGAGACCCTGCGCATCCGGATGTGGCGGCAGGACGCCGGGATCCAGGTGACGGTGACCGCGGTCGAACGGGACGAGGCACCGGTCCTCGCCGACACCCTCGTCGAACACGCCTGACAGTCGTACGTACCTCCGTGACGTTCACCCTTGATGTTCATCCGTGACGTTCAACCCTCTCGTTCTTCCGTGACGTTCTTCCTGAGGGGAGCCGCACCATGCGCGCAGCCGTACAGCACGAGATAGGCCAGGACAAACTGGAAGTCCATGACGACGTCGAGGCCGTGGGCTTCGGTCCCGGCAGGGTGAGGATCCGGGTACGGGCCACGGGGCTGTGCCACTCGGACCTGTCGGCGATGAACGGCGTGCTGCCGCAGCCGGCGCCGTTCGTGCCCGGACACGAGGGCGCCGGTGAGGTCGTCGAGGTCGGCGAGGGCGTCACCAACGTCAAGGCCGGCGACCGCGTCGTCGTCTGCTGGCTGCCGGCCTGCGGAGTCTGTCCCGCCTGCAAGCGCGGCCAGACCGAACTGTGCCTGGCCGGGTTCATGAACGCCGGCACGCCCAACTTCAAGCGCCCCGGCGGAGACGTCTTCGGCTTCGCGGGCACCGGCACCTTCGCCGAGGAGGTCGTCGTCGACGCCGGGTGCGCCGTGCCGATCCCCGACGACGTGCCCTTCGACATCGCCGCCCTCATCGGCTGCGGGGTCACCACCGGACTCGGCGCCGCCCTCAACACCGCCGACGTGGAGGCCGGTTCGTCGGTCGCCGTGATCGGCTGCGGCGGCGTCGGCATCTCCGCGATCCAGGGCGCGCGGCTCAAGGGCGCGGCCGAGATCGTCGCCGTCGACCCGGTCGCCTCCCGCCGCGAGGCCGCGCTGAGGTTCGGCGCCACCCAGGCCGTCTCACCGGACGAACTCCCCGACGCCAAACAGCGGATCACCGCGGGCGAGGGCTTCGACTACGTCTTCGAGGTCGTCGGCCGCTCGGCCACCGCCCGCACCGCGTACGAGAACACCCGGCGCGGCGGCACCCTAGTCATCGTCGGCGCGGGCGCCATGGACGACTTCCTCCAGCTCAACATGTTCGAGCTGTTCTTCGACGAGAAGCGGATCCTGCCCTCGATGTACGGCGGCGGAGACGTCCTGCGTTCGTACGAGCGGACCGTCGCCCTGTGGCGTGCAGGGCGCATCGACCTGGAGGGCCTGATCACCCACCGGGTGCCGCTGGCCGAGATCAACGAGGCGCTGGACCAGATGCGGACGGGCACGGCGCTGCGTACCTGCATCGAGATCTGACCAGGCGACTTCCATGACCGCCACAACCTCTGAGGACCTTGATGTCACTGCCACTTGAGGGGCTGGCCGCGATCGTCACCGGCGCGGGCCGCGGGCTCGGCCGCGTCGAGGCGCTCGAACTCGGCCGGCTCGGCGCGGCCGTCGTCGTCAACGACTACGGCCAGTCCGGGCGCGACGGTTCCGGCGAGGCGTCGGCCACCCCCGCGGAGGAGGTCGCCGCCGAGATCCGTGACGCGGGCGGCCGGTCCTTCGCCCACACCGGGGACGTCGCCGACCACGAACAGGCCCGCGAGCTGGTCGAGTTGGCGGTCACCGAGTTCGGGAAGCTCGACATCCTGGTCAACAACGCGGGCATCCTGCGCGACCGGATGGTCTTCTCGATGTCGGAGGACGAGTGGGACTCGGTCATCCGGGTGCATCTGAAGGGCCACTTCAACACGACCCACTTCGCGTCCGTCCACTGGCGGGCCCGGTCCAAGGCGGCGGGCGGCCCGGTGTACGGGCGGATCGTGAACACCTCCTCGGAGGCGTTCCTCGCGGGCTCGGCCGGACAGCCCAACTACGCCGCCGCCAAAGGCGGGATCGTAGGGCTGACCACGTCCACGGCGCTGGCTCTCGCGAAGTACGGCGTGACCGCGAACGCGATCTGCCCACGCGCCCGGACCCGTATGACGCAGGACGTGTTCGCCGGTCTCGCCGAGCCCGACGACGGCCTGGACCCGCTCGCCCCCGAGCATGTCGCCCCGCTCGTCGGCTACTTGGCCTCGCCCGCCGCCGCGCACGTCAACGGTCAGCTCCTCGTCGTGCACGGCGGCATGGTCGCGATCGTCGAACGCCCGCGGGTGGCAGCGAAGTTCGACAGCAAGCAGGACGCCTTCACCTATGACGAGCTGGATGCGTTGCTCACCCCGCATTACGCCGAGCGGCCGACGGGGGAGACGTTCGCGGCGGCGGAGGTGTTGGGGCTCAAGCGCGGGTAGCCCTTTGCGGGCGGCTACTTAGCTGCTGGTTTGGCGCACGGAACAGCCCCGCTCGCTGTACAGCGAGCGGGGCCGTGGAGTTGCCTTGCCGATTGTGACCGCGACCTGTCGTCAGGCCTTGTTGCCCTGGTCGGACGGCTTGCGGTGGCGGCCCTGCGGGGTCGCGTCCGCGTCGCCGCCGGATACCACCGGGCCGCGGTGCTTGCCGTGGCCTTCGGCCTGGGCGTCAGTGGTCGGCCATTCCATCGTGCTGGTGTCGCTCATCTGGTGTTCACCCCGTAAACAAGATCCTTCTTGTGCCGGGGGATTCTAACCGGCGGTCAGGGCCGGGGTTTCGGCGGGGCTCGGGTTTTTCTCGCCCCCTCCGCCCCTGCCCGTCCCGTCCCTGGGGGCTGCGCCCCCAGACCCCCCTTCGGCCTGGACGGCCTCGTCCTCAAACGCCGGACGGGCTGAATGATCCCGTCCGCTCAAAGGTGCCTGTTGGAGAGGTACCGGGCGGGGTGCGGCCGCCCGTTCCGGCTCCGGGGGAGCGGGCGTGGCCCTCTCCGGTTGCGCCGCGGGCGCCTGTACCTTCGCCACCCCGTACGCCACCGTCCCCGTCGCGTACGGCAGTTGGAGCATGCCATCCCTGCTCCACAGGCCCGCCCCCGTCAACCACCCCTCGGGCGCCGGGAGATGGTGGACCTGACGTTCGGCGGGGCGCCACAGGCCCACCCAGGTGCCGGACGGGCCGTCGATGCGCAGGGCGACCGCGCAGTTCTCCGGCATCAGCACCTGGCCGGGCTGGATCGCGAACGGGGTCACCGTGCAGTCGGCCGGGTGGAGGCTCTCCGGGAAGCGGACCGGCAGGGTGCTGCCGAGGACGCCCCAGCCGAGGCGGTCGTGGCCCGGGGACGGGGCGTCGGAGCGGATGAGGAGCAGTCCGCTGTCGGGGTCCGCGAGGAGCAGCCGGTCGTTGCTGGTCTCGGCGATCTGCAGCAGCGGGGACACCTCGCCGCCGCGCTCCAGGTCGACGACGACCGTCTTGGTGCGACCGTCCTGGCAGCGGTCCAGGGCCAGCAAACGTCCCGTGCCGTCCAGCCAGACCCCGCCCGAGCAGCGGCCCGGCACCTCCGCCAGATGCTCGGGCCCGAAGGCGCCGCCCGCCACCAGCCACACCGCCGTGGACCCCCGTCCCACGGCGAGGGCGTACGCGCGATCCCCGTCCGGCGCGGGCGGCAGCAGCCGCAGCCGGGTGTCCGCGTCGGGGCACTCCACCGCACCGAGTGGCAGTTCGCCGGTGCCGGGCCCGGTCGGGTACAGCAGCGAGAACGCGTGCCGCCCGTCCGCCTCGCGGTGGATCAGGACCCGGCCGTCGGTCAGCGGCAGCACCTCGGTGCCGGGCTCCTCCGGCTGGTGGGCGGGCAGCGGTACTGCGTACGGCTCGGCGCCGTCCAGGGTCCAGCGCTCCGGGTACCAGGACTGGGACTCGCCGTCGAGGGCGAGGCGTGCCGCGTACGTTCCGTCAGCGGTGATCACGCAGGCGGGGCGGGCGGCCGGCTCGTACTCGTTCTCAGCCGCCCCGTTCCCGGGTTCGGTGGCACAGGCCGTCATCGTTCGGTCACCTCCGGCCACGAAACTAGTTTTCGCACGCACAGACGTGGGACCGCCGGGCGCACGTTTCACACATAAGGGTGGCCATGTCCCGATTCGCCTGAGGGAACGGGGGCGGATGTGCTGAACGGGACGGGCGGCGGGGGAGGGGAGTGGGGTGGGTGCAGGGGAGGGACCGTGAGAGGGGAGCGGGGCGACCGCGGCCCGTCCGTCGCCAGGGGCCCGGCCGGATCCGTCGCCGGTGTCCCGGCGGAGTGGCCCGCGGCCGGTGGGGGACCGGCCTGAGCCAGGTAGCCTTTCCCCGTGCCCCGTCTGTCTGAAGTCATCGCCGCGCTCGACGCCCTCTGGCCCCCGGAGCGGGCCGAGGGATGGGACGCGGTCGGCACGGTCTGCGGCGACCCCGACCAGGAGGTCACGCGCGTACTGTTCGCCGTCGACCCCGTCCAGGACATCGTCGACGAGGCGGTGAAGCTGGGCGCCGGCCTGCTGGTCACCCACCACCCGCTCTACCTTCGCGGTACGACGACGGTCGCGGCCGACACCTTCAAGGGCCGCGCCGTGCACACCCTGATCAAGAACGACATTGCGCTGCACGTCGCCCACACGAACGCCGACCGCGCCGACCCGGGAGTCTCCGACGCCCTCGCGGGCGCGCTCGACCTCCGCGTCGTACGACCCCTCGTGCCGGACCCGACCGACCCGGAAGGCCGCCGGGGCCTCGGCCGGGTCTGTGAGCTGGACCACCCGCTCACCGTCCGCGAGCTCGCCGCACGCGCCGCCGAGCGGCTGCCCGCCACCGCGCAGGGCATCCGCGTCGCGGGCGACCCCGAGGCGCTCGTACGGACCGTCGCGGTCAGCGGCGGCTCCGGCGACAGTCTCTTCGACGACGTACGCGCCTCGGGCGTTGACGCCTTCCTCACCGCGGACCTGCGCCACCACCCGGCGTCGGAGGCCCGCGCCCACAGTCCTCTCGCGCTGCTCGACGCGGCGCACTGGGCCACCGAGTGGCCCTGGTGCGAGTTGGCCGCCGCCCAGCTCGACGAGATCTCCGACCGGAAGGGATGGGGACTCCGCGTCCACGTCTCCAAGACGGTCACCGACCCCTGGACCGCCCACGCGGCCTCGACTACCGATACATCAGGAGCCCCCAACTGAACGCCGCGCCCGCCGACCAGATCCGACTCCTCGACGTCCAGTCCCTCGACGCGCGCCTTCAGCAGCTGGCGCACAAGCGCAGGTCGCTGCCCGAGCACGCCGAGATCGAGTCGCTGAACAAGGACCTCACGCAACTGCGCGACCTGCTCGTCGCCGCGCAGACCGAGGAGAGCGACTGCGCCCGCGAGCAGACCAAGGCGGAGCAGGACGTCGACCAGGTGCGCCAGCGCGCCGTCCGCGACCAGCAGCGCCTCGACTCGGGTGCCGTGTCGTCCCCCAAGGACCTGGAGAACCTCCAGCGCGAGATCACCTCCCTCGCCAAGCGGCAGGGCGACCTCGAAGACGTCGTCCTGGAGATCATGGAACGCCGTGAGTCCGCGCAGGAACGGTCCACCGAACTGACCGGGCGGGTCTCCTCCGTCCAGTCGAAGATCGACGACGCGACCGCGCGCCGCGACGCCTCCTACGAGTCGCTCGACGGCGAGACGGCCACGGCGACGAAGGAGCGCGAGGTCATCGCGGGCTCCGTCCCCGCCGACCTCCTCAAGCTCTACGACAAGCTGCGCCAGCAGCAGGGCGGCGTCGGTGCGGCCCGCCTCTACCAGCGCCGCTGCGAGGGCTGCCGCCTGGAGCTCAACATCACCGAGGTCAACGAGGTGAAGGCCGCGTCCCCGGACACGGTGCTCCGCTGCGAGAACTGCCGCCGCATCCTGGTGCGCACGTCCGAGTCCGGTCTCTAAGACCTGCAAGACCTGTAAGACCTGTTAAGGAGCTTGTGCGGTGCGGGAGTTCATCGTCGAGGCCGACGGCGGTTCCCGGGGCAACCCGGGACCCGCGGGCTACGGCTCCGTGGTCATCGACGCGGCCACCGGGGAAACCCTGGCGGAGGCCGCCGAGTACATCGGCGTCGCCACCAACAACGTGGCCGAGTACCGGGGTTTGATCGCCGGCTTGAAGGCGGCCCGCGAACTGGACCCCTCCGCCCCGATCCGCGTCCGCATGGACTCCAAGCTCGTAGTCGAGCAGATGTCGGGCCGCTGGAAGATCAAACACCCCGACATGAAACCCCTGGCGGCGGAGGCGGCCCGCATCCTCCCACCGTCCCAGGTCACATACGAGTGGATCCCTCGCGAGCAGAACAAACACGCCGACCGCCTGGCCAACGAGGCGATGGACGCGGGCAAGCGGGGCGAACAGTGGTCCCCGTCGGCGTCGACGGCAGAGCTGGACACGAGGGCGACGAGGACGGCTGCGCCTGAGCCGTCGGGCCCGCCGGGAGATGCATCGGCGGGCGCGGCAAGGGTAAGGGCGGCAATGGCAGGGCCGGTGCCCTCTGAAGCGCCGGTCTCGGAAACGCCCCTCCAGGGGCGCGGGGAACTGCGCGACCAGCCCCATGCGGCCCGCACTGCGAAGACTTCCGGCAGTTCCCCGTCATCGGGCGGCGCAGCCTCTGACGCGCCGGGTCAGGGAGCGCCCCTTCAGGGGCGCGGGGAACTGCGCGACCAGCCCCATGCGGCCCGCACTCCGAAGACTCCCGCCAGCCCCCCGTCCGGCGGCCCAGCCGCAAAGACCGAAGCCGACGTACGAGCCGCGCGAAACGTGGCGACGACCGCCCCGTCCACCGGCTGGGGCACAGCCCCGGACATGGGCGCCCCCGCGACCTTCGTACTACTGCGCCACGGCGAGACCCCCCTCACCCCGCAAAAGCGATTCTCGGGCAGCGGCGGATCGGACCCGTCCCTGTCGGACGTGGGCCGCGACCAGGCCGAACGAGCCGCCACCGCACTGGCCGCCCGCGGCACGATCCAGGCGATCGTGGCGTCCCCCCTCACCCGCACAAGGCAGACCGCCGCAGCCGTAGCCACCCGCCTGGGCCTCGACGTGACCGTCGAAGACGGCCTCCGCGAGACGGACTTCGGCGCCTGGGAGGGCCTGACCTTCGCGGAGGTACGGGACCGCTACCCCGACGACCTCAACGCCTGGCTGGAGTCGCCGAAGGCAGAACCCACCGGCGGCGGCGAGAGCTTCGAGGCCACCGCCGGCCGTATGGCCATCACCCGCGACAAACTCATCGCCGCGTACGCGGGCCGCACCGTCCTGCTCGTCACCCACGTAACCCCGATCAAGACCCTCGTACGCCTCGCGATCGGCGCCCCGCCGGAGTCCCTGTTCCGCATGGAACTGTCCGCGGCCTCCCTCTCCGCCGTGGCGTACTACGCGGACGGCAACGCGAGCCTGCGCCTGTTCAACGACACGTCCCACCTCCGCTGAGGAGGGCCGGTATCAAGGCCGTAGCCCTCCGCTGAGGGGGTCGACATCAAGGCCGCAGCGCCGCCGCCTCCCGAGCCAGGGACTCGATCCGCCCCCAGTCCCGCGCAGCGACCGCGTCCTCGGGAAGCATCCAACTCCCGCCCACGCACCCGACGTTGGGCAGCGCCAGATACTCCCGCGCGGAGACCGGCCCGATACCGCCCGTAGGGCAGAACCGAGCCTGCGGCAGCGGCCCCGCCAGCGACTTCAGATACGCCGTACCTCCCGCCGCCTCCGCCGGGAAGAACTTCATCTCACGCACCCCCCGCTCCAGCAGCGCCACGACCTCCGAAGTCGTGGACACCCCCGGCAGGAACGGCACCCCGGACCCCTCCATGGCGGCGAGCAGTACGTCCGTCCAGCCCGGACTGACCAGAAAACGCGCCCCCGCGGCCACGCACTCAGCCACCTGATCCGGCGAGAGAACCGTCCCGGCACCCACCACCGCGTCCGGCACCTCCGCCGCGACCGCCCGGATCGCGTCGAGCGCAGCCGGTGTCCGCAGCGTCACCTCGATGGCCCGCAGCCCACCCGCGACCAGCGCCCGCGCGAGCGGCACGGCGTCGGCGGCGTCCGTGACCACGACGACGGGGACGACCGGAGCGAGGTCCAGCACGGAGGCATGCGGAGATGAGGGCAGCGGCGAAGTCATGCCGCTCATCCTGCCCGGGGTGCGCAACATGCGCAAAGGTCATTGCGTATGCTGCAACGCAATTCGGAACGGGTCAGTGAATCTCCGTCACCACCACGTCCAGCGCCCAAGGCCTGCCCGCCTTCCCGGGCGCCGCCACCTCCACCGCGTACCCGAGATCCCGCAACGCCTCCACCAGCCTCGCCGGATCCTTCGGCGCCGCACCCGCCATGAGCAGGCTGCGCACGATCTTCCCCTTGGTCGCCTTGTTGAAGTGGCTGACGACGGACCGCTTCTCGACGCCGTTCACGAGCTGCGAGTGGAGCACCCGTACGGTCGCCGTCCGCTCGGCGACCCCGCCCTTCGGCTTCCAGGCGCCCGTGTACGCGGAGGACCGCAGATCGAGGACGAGCCCGTCACCGGCCGCCTCGGGGAGCGCGGCGGCCATCGGCGTACGCCAGTACGCGCCCAGCGCCCCCAGCGCGGGCAGCTTCACCCCCATCGAGCAGCGGTACGACGGGATCCGGTCGGTCACCCGGACCGCACCCCACAGGCCGGAGAAGACGAGGAGGGAGCGACTCGCGCGGCGCTTGGCCGCCGGGTCGAGCGAGGCGAGGTCCAGGGCGTCGTACAGGACCCCCGTGTAGATCTCCCCGGCCGGGCGCGCACCCGCCGTCCGCAACTCCGTGTTCTTGGCGATCTCGCCGCGCAGACCCTCGCTCAGCCCGAGCACCTCGCGGGCCTTCTCCTCGTCGCCGAGGCACAGCTCGACCAGCTCGTCGAGGACCGCCTGACGCGCCTCGGTGAGCCCCGCCAGCGACAGCGACTCCAGCTTCAGCGCGGTTCCCCGGCCGGAGGGCGCCTTGCCTTCGGAGGGCGGCAACAGCACGAGCACGGTGGTATCTCCCTACGGTGGATCTGGCCCGGGCAAGCCTAAGGGGTACGCGAAAGCGCACCGGGTCGGCGCTCTCGTCGACGAGGACCGCGATCTCGGTCGGACCGGCGCCCGGAGGGTCGGACCGGCCGCCCGCAGTGCCAGTCGATGCCGCCGCCCGGAGTGCCAGTCGATGCGGCGCGGCCTACGCTCGACCCATGCCTCGCCGTCGCATCCGTGTCACCGGCGCAGCCGAGGCCCCCCTGCGGGCCGCCCTGCGCGCACTGCGTACCGAGCTCGACGTACCCGAGAGCTTCCCGCCCGACGTGCTCGAAGAAGCCGCGCGGCCACCCCGCCTGCCCGCCCGCGACGCGACGGACATCCCCCTCTTCACCATCGACCCGCCGACCTCCACGGACCTCGACCAGGCGATGCACCTGTCACGCCGCGAGCGAGGCTTCCGCGTCCGGTACGCGATCGCCGATGTCGCCGCGTTCGTCGCACCCGGCGGCGCCCTGGACGCCGAGGCCCACCGCCGCGTGACGACCCTGTACTTCCCGGACGAGAAGGTCCCGCTGCACCCGGCCCAGCTCTCCGAGGGCACCGCCAGCCTGCTCCCGGACCAGACCTGCCCGGCCGTGCTGTGGACGATCGACCTCGACGCGGACGGCCGTACGGAGACGGTCGACGTGCACCGTGCCCTCGTACGCAGCCGCGCCAAGCTCGACTACGCGCACGTACAGCGCCGGATCGACGACGGGACGGCGGAGGAGCCGCTCGCGCTGCTGAAGGTCGTCGGGCTGCTGCGCGAGGGCCTCGAAGTGGAGCGCGGCGGCATCTCGCTCAACGTCCCCGAGCAGGAGATCGTCGAGAAGGACGGGACGGACGGGATGGACGGGACGTACGAACTCGCCTACCGCGCCCCGCTCCCCGCCGACGGCTGGAACGCGCAGATCTCCCTGCTCACCGGGATGGCCGCGGCCGATCTCATGCTCGCCCACGGCACCGGCGTCCTGCGCACCCTCCCCGCCGCACCCGACGGCGCGGTCGGCCGCCTCCGCCGTACCGCCAAGGCCCTGCACATCGACTGGCCGCACCACGTCTCGTACGCGCGACTCATCCGCTCCCTCGACCCGCACCGTCCGCACCACGCGGCCTTCCTCCAGGAGTGCACGACGCTGCTCCGCGGCGCGGGCTACACGGTGTTCCAGGACGGCGTCCTCCCCGAGGTCACTTCACACGCGGCAGTCGCCGCGCCCTACGCCCACTGCACGGCCCCACTGCGCCGCCTCGCCGACCGCTACGCCTCCGAGATCTGCCTCGCGGCCGTCGCCGAACAGCCGCCCCCCGACTGGGTGTTGGCCGCCCTCGGCGAACTCCCCAAGGAGATGGCCGACGGCACCCGGCGCCAGGGCACCGTCGAGCGCGAGTGCGTCGACATCGTCGAGGCGGCGCTGCTCAAGGACCGGGTCGGCGAGATCTTCGACGGCTGCGTGGTGGACGTACAGGAGCACGAACCCACGGTCGGGACCGTGCAGTTGGAGTCTCCGGCGGTGTTCGCCCGGCTGGTGGGCGGGCCCGCGCCGCTGCCGCTGGGGGAGCGGTTGCGGGTCCGACTCACGCAGGCTGACCCGGGAGCGGCGAAGGTACGGTTCGCGCCCGCGTGAGACTCCGGACGAGTTCGTCGGGGTCGTCCGCGTGGAGACGTACGAGATGGACGGCCCGTTCCCGTCCCAGGAAGGTGAAGTGCCTTACCGGGGTGGCGAGTTCGAGGGTCACCTCTGTCTGGGCGCCCACGGGGAGGTTCAGCTCGCCCTCCTCCCGTTCGTGGGTGAAGCGCACCTCGCGGCGTACGGAGGTGATGTCCTCCAGCGGTATCCGCAGGTCGACATAGGCGCCGTTGCGCACCCGCAGGGCGGTGGAGTCCAGCACGTGCGGCCGGGTCACGGAGGCCGCGTGCAGGCCGAACACGAAGACCACCGTGTAGACGTCGAGGACGAGGACGACCTGGTGCACGGCGGGATAATCACGCAGCAGCACCGACATCCCGACGGTCTCCACGACACACACGAACGCGAACCCGAACATCATCGCGGCCTGCCCACGCGCATGACCGAAACCGCGCCCCTCGCCCACCCCGTGGGGCCGCCGGGCCACCCACCGCCAGAGGCTCGCGATCAGCCGCAGCTCGTGGGCAATGAGCCGGCGTAGCAGTCTGTACACGGCCCTCATGGCGAACTCCCATCCGTACGCTGTCGCGCCGCGACCATCCGCATCGTGCGGCGGATCGCCTCCGCCTGGGCAGGCGGGAAGTCGGCGAAGAAGGCCCGTAGGAAGCTGTTGTCCTGGTCCACGTCACCCCTCGGCAACAGGGCCTCCGGCATGCTGTCGGCCAGTGCCCGTGCGGCCTCGTCCACGCGCGGGTCCCCGGGATCCGCGTCCGCGAGCTCGTCGAGCAGCGCGTACGCCCTGTGCGCCCGCTCCACCGCACCCGGCGCCGCGAACGCCACACGCAGCGCGGCCAGCAGCCGGTCCCGGTCCTCGGGATCGGCCGTCGTATCGATGAGCGCCAGCATCTCGCGGTCCTTAGCCGCCATGGCGGATTCGGACTCGGACTCGGGGCCGTGCGCCATCTCCCCGAACAACGCGGTCAGTTCGGGCGAGACGGGCCCTTCCGGAGGCACCCCTTCGCGAATGAGCGCCCGCAGCCGCTCCCGCCGCTCCCGGATCGCCTCCTCCTGCCGAGCCAGATCCTCGTCCAGCTCCGCCAGCACCTCCGCGAGCTCGCGCCCCGCGTCGTCCGCGAGCACGTCCCGAACCTCGGCGAGCCCGAGCCCCAACTCGGTCAGCCGCCGGATCCGCGCGAGGACGACGGCATGCCGCAGCCCGTACTCGCGGTACCCGTTGGGCCGCCGCTCGGGCTCGGGCAACAGCCCGAGGTGGTGATAGTGCCGCACGGTCCGCGTCGTGACACCGACGGCCGTGGCGAGTTCTCCGATCCGCATGACCTCAGTAGAAACGTTGACGTTGCGGCAGGGTCAAGCCGACGCTCGCGGCGGGCGGGCGAAGCCGGACGGCGTCGGCGGTCGTGGGCCACGATCGAGGGAACAGTTCCCGATCTCATGGACGGGTGATCACTCGATGTCCCAGTCTGGCGAGCGACTGAGAGAGGGGCGTGACTTGACTGTCGCTGCACGTGAATCGCTCGCGCAGGGCGAGGTCCTGCTGGAGGGATTTCTGGCCCTGGGAACCCCGGAGGGTTTCCGGGCCGAACTGATCGAGGGGCAGATTGTCGTGACACAGCCGCCGGACGGGGACCACGAGGACTACATCAGCCTGATCATGAAGCAGGTGATAAGGCGGTCCGGGACCGACATGGACTTCTCGGGGAACAAGGGCCTGAAACTGAAGAGCGGCGGCGCCTACCCGAAGAACCACGCGATCCCGGACGGCACCTTCACCTGCACGGAACTACGGCTCTTCCGGGGTGCCGATTCCTGGATGCCCTGCGACGGTGTCGCCATGGTCATGGAGGTCACACCCACCAAGCCGGGGACCGGCGAGGCCAAGCGCCGCTGCTACGCCCGCGGCGGCATCCCGCTCTACCTGCTCGTCGATCGCGAGGCCTCCTCGGTGACGCTGTTCAGCGACCCGGAACGGGACGACTACCGGCAACACTGCACGCTCCCCTTCGGCAAGCCGCTCGCCCTCCCGGAACCGTTCGCCTTCGACCTGGACACGACGGACTTCCTCTGAGCCCTCGGTCCCCCCACCTGCTCCCGGCGCGGACCTGAGCGCGGCATGGAAGAGGGGCGCTCAGGCGTTGCACCTCTGACAGCGAGTCGAGGTTGCGGAGGGGTACGGCGTGAGCGGACGTGAGCAGGCTCTCTGGACCCGGGCCACCCTCGGGCGCGACGGGAGCCCACTCGATCTGCTGACCGCCCGCTTCGACCGGCACCGTTACGCGCCGCACGCCCACGCGGAGTTCACTGTCGGGGTCTGCGTCGGAGGCGCCGAGCTCATCGACTACCGGGGCGGCCGGATCCGCACCAGACCGGGATCGATCGTCGTACTCGCCCCCGGCGAGGCGCACACCGGCGGGCCCGCCGAGTGCGGAGGCTACATGTACCGCGCCATGTACCCGGCCCCCTCCCTCCTCACCGAGGGCACCCTGACCTTCCCGCACTTCCGCGAACCACTCCTCGACGACCCCGAACTGGCCGCGGCCCTGCGCACCGCACACACCGAACTCAGCGCCTGCCCCGACCCGTTGGAGGCCGAATCCCGCCTCCCATGGCTGCTCACCGCCCTGGCCCGCCGCCACTCCACGGCCCGCCCGGTGTGCGACACGATCCCGGGCGCCGGCCACATCGCCCACGCCGTACGCGACCGCCTCACCGACGAACTGCAGTGCCCGCCCTCACTCGCCACCCTCGCCGCCGACCTCGGCCTCTCCCGCTACCAGCTCCTACGCGCCTTCCGTACGACGATGGGGATGCCGCCGTACGCCTGGCTCGCCCAGCACCGGGTGACCAGGGCCCGTGGTCTTCTCGAGGCCGGACGGCGCCCCGCCGAGGTCGCGGACCTGGTGGGCTTTGCGGACCAGGCGCATCTGACGCGCTGGTTCCGGCGGGTGGTCGGGGTGACTCCGGCGGCGTACCGCGCGAGTGTGTTCGCGTCGGCGTAGCGGTCTTAGCAACTGGCGTCGCGCAACAGCGTTCAAGACACGCCCGTCGACCCGCCCGAGACTGCCCCCATGACTGCACGAGGCTGGCTTCTCTTCTCCCTCATGGGAGTCCTCTGGGGCATCCCCTACCTGATGATCAAAGTGGCGGTGGACGGGGTCTCCCCGTCCATGGTGGTCTTCACCCGCTGTGCGCTCGGCGCCGCGCTCCTGCTGCCCTTCGCCGTACGGCAGGGGGGCCTGGTCCGCGTCGTACGGACACACTGGCGCCCGATGCTGGCCTTCGCCGTTATCGAGATCATCGGCCCCTGGTGGACCCTGACGGACGCGGAACGCCACCTGTCCAGCTCCACGGCCGGCCTGCTGATCGCGGGCGTACCGATCGTCGGAGTCGTCCTAGCCCGCTTCTTCGGCGACACCGAACGCCTCGGCACCCGCCGAATCACCGGTCTCGGCCTGGGCTTGGCCGGCGTAGCGGTCCTGACCGTCCCGCACCTCACCGGCGGCGACGCCCGCTCCCTCGCGGAGATGCTGGTCACGGTCCTCGGCTACGCGACCGCCCCCCTGATCGTCGCGCACTACCTGAAGCCGGTCCCCACGCTCCAGCTGATAGCCCCGTGCCTGCTGCTCGCGGCCCTGGTGTACGCCCCCGCGGCAGCGCTGACCTGGCCTTCCGAGGTCCCCTCGCCATCGGTCCTGGCCTCCCTCGCGGGCTTGGGCGTCATCTGCACGGCCCTCGCCTTCGTCGTCTTCCTGGAACTGATCCGCGAGGCGGGCGCGACGAGGGCGGTCGTCTTCACGTACGTCAACCCGGCGGTCGCGGTGGTGGCGGGCGTGACCTTCCTGGACGAGTCCCTGACCACAGCGGTCGCGGTGTCCTTCACCCTGATCCTGGCGGGCTCGTTCCTGGCCACGGCGGCCTCGGGCTCAAGACGAGCCACACGCCCGCTACCATGGTCGACACGGCAGACGAGCCGGGCGGACGGCCGCGTGGAGGTTCTTGTGAACCTCCCCGAGGAACGTCCGGGCTCCACAGGGCAGGGTGATGGCTAACGGCCACCCGGGGTGACCCGCGGGACAGTGCCACAGAAAACAGACCGCCAGGGACTTCGGTCCTCGGTAAGGGTGAAACGGTGGTGTAAGAGACCACCAGCGCCTGAGGCGACTCAGGCGGCTAGGTAAACCCCACCCGGAGCAAGGTCAAAAGGAGCCGCCGTAAAAAGCGACTCTGCGCGGACGTTCGAGGGCTGCCCGCCCAAGTCCGCGGGTAGACCGCACGAGGCCGGCGGCAACGCCGACCCTAGATGGATGGCCGTCTCCCCGGCCGCCGCGAGGCGGCTGGGTGACAGAACCCGGCGTATAGCCCGACTCGTCTGCCGCTCTGTGTTTCCGCAGGGCAGAGGTCATTTTTAGTAGTTGAAGAACCCTTCTGGTCGAATCCGGGTCGAATTCGCCCTCGCGTATTGTCCGGTGCGTCCAACCCGTCGACGGGGCAGGCCGGTTATCTCGGATGCCCTGGGGGTGTGAGGAGGGGCTCAGAAGGCGGCGGACCGCGGGGCGGGAAGCGTCGAGCGCACTCAGTATCATTGTCCGGTATGTCCCATTTGGGGAGGGCTGGTGTCACGGGGCAGGCCGCGACCCCTGGGGCGGGGAGGTCGCCACGGGGCAGCGCCCCTGCGGGCCACGGTCTCCGTGCGGATCAGGACGCTGGAGAAGAAGAAGGACCGACGCGGCAGAGAGGTCGAACTCGCCGCCCTGCAGAGGTTGTCGGAGCTGGCCGACAACCTTACCGAGGCGGACTCCGCGAAGTTCGCCGCTCTGGTGCGGCAGTTGCGCGACGAGATCGGGGTGGGATCCGGCTCCGAGGCGGGGCAAGACCGTCGACGAGTCGCTGGACTCCGTCTGGCTGCCCGGTGACGACGGCGCATCGGTCAGAGCCGTCCCCTTCTGCCCCACTCGGCCGGCTCGGCGAGCTGGTGGGCACCAGGGGCTGCTACACCGCGATCGTGCACCAGACCCGTAGGGCGGTAGGGGGCACGGACTCATATCCACATCATTCATGGGTCCGCCCCAGGGTCTGGACTTGTACTGGCGCACCCTTCACAATCTGCTTCCTGTTAATTACATTTGGTAATGGCGTGATGTCGGGGATGGCCCCGACGAATGAGAGCAGGGTGCGGCCGTGAGGTCCGCACTGGTGCCGTCGGCCGCTTTGACCGTCAGGGGGCGGCGTGGCGGTACGAGCAAATCAACGCGGCACCTACGAGGAAGCCGTACGAGCGGCCGTATCCGCCTTTGGAGCTGAGGTCACCCCGAAGCTAAAAGGCGGCGGGTGGCAGGAGGATCAGCTCCGTGGCCCGCTGGAGACCTTGATACGGGCTGTCGGGGGACGCTTGGGGTTCACCATCACGCTGACCGGTGAGGTCCCGCTCGTGGACCTGCGGGCCAGGCCCGACTATGCGGTGTCAGTCGACGGAGCGCTCGTCGGTTACATCGAATTGAAGAAACCGGGGCGCGGGGCGGACCCCTCTCTCTTCACCGGGGACAGTGCCGCCCAGTGGGAGAAGCTACGACTACTGCCCAACGTCCTCTACTGCGACGGAGACGAGTTCGCGCTGTACCGCAGCGGCCAACCCGTTGGGCAACTTGCCAGGATGAAGGGCTCAGTCCTGACATCGGGAACACGGCTCACTCCCGACGGTGGGGCTTTGGCCAGGGTGCTCCAAGACTTCCTCACCTGGCAGCCGAAGCCGCCTCGCACCACCACACAGTTGATTCGGTCCGTCGCGGGACTGTGCCGTCTGCTCTGTGACGAGGTAGCCGAGTCGATGGTTCAGGAGAAGGCCGGCAGGCGCCGCCGCGTTTTCACGGAGATCGCCGAAGAGTGGCGACGGCTGCTCTTTCCTGAGACAACGGACGACGAGTTCGTTGAACAGTTCGGCCAGACGGTGGTGTTCGCCCTGCTACTGGCAAGGGTCGAAGGCATCGCATTCGACGGCGAATCGGTACATGCCATCGCCGCGAAACTGGGCAAGCGGCACTCCCTGATGGGTAAGGCTCTCGACGTTCTCACCGAAGAGTCGGCGACGGGAGACTTGTCCACCACGCTCGACACGCTGCTGCGGGTGGTGGGAGCCGTCGATTGGAGCCGGCTTGACGACGGTTCCGGAGATTCCTACCTCCTCCTGTACGAGGACTTCTTGCAGATCTACGATCGCGAGCTGCGCGTGCGCACCGGCTCGTACTACACGCCGCACGGTGTGGTCGA
Organism: Streptomyces sp. NBC_00038; assembly: GCF_026343635.1. Taxonomy (NCBI): domain Bacteria; kingdom Bacillati; phylum Actinomycetota; class Actinomycetes; order Kitasatosporales; family Streptomycetaceae; genus Streptomyces; species Streptomyces sp. NBC_00038. The sequence continues at coordinate 3,167,338 of NZ_JAPELQ010000001.1, read as the reverse complement.
GGCCATGGTTCGTTTGACCGAGGCGATTCTGAAGAGGTCCTTCGGGATCGAGACCGGATTCGCGTCATCGGAAGTGGTCGTCGTCGACCCCGCCATGGGAACGGGCACCTTCTTGCTGTCCGTCCTCAGACGGGCGGCGTCCACCATCACAGAGGAGGAGGGAGCCGGCGCACTCGGTCCCCGGCTCCGGCAGCTGGTGGGGCAGCGACTCATCGGCTTCGAACGTCAGATAGGCCCTTACGCCGTGGCGGACCTACGGATGCATGCACTGCTGAAGGACTATGGCTCTGCTGCTCCCAGAGAAGGACTGCGCCTCCTGGTGGCCGACACCCTCGACAACCCGAGGGCCGAGTTCAACTGGATCCCACACACCTACCGCCCTCTCGCAGAGTCCCGCCGACAGGCCAACAAGGTCAAGCGGGACGAACGCGTCATGGTGGTGATCGGCAACCCGCCCCACGATGCCGTTACTCGGGGCGCGGGCAAGTGGATCGAGGAAGGTGATCCGAATGTCGGTGAAGACCCACCGCTCGACGCCTTCCGACTGGCCGGCAACGGTACCTACGAGTCGAAACTGTCCAACCTGCACGTCTTCTTCTGGCGTTGGGGTACGTGGAAAGTTTTCGACGCCCACGATGACGCACCGTTCGGCGTGGTTGCCTACATCACTCCGAAAGCCTGGCTGAAGAGCCGCGCGTTCGCTGGCATGCGGCGCTACCTGCGGAAATCAGCCGATGAAGGCTGGGTCATCGATCTCTCCCCTGAAGGCCAGCGATCTGCCGTGGCGAGCCGCCTCTTCCCGGATGTCGCCCAAGAGCTCTGCATCGCAGTATTCGTGCGTAGACGAGACGACCACCGCGAGGACAGTGCCCTCGTGCACCACCTGAAAGTGCACGGGCATCGCGACGACAAGGCCCAGCGTTTGCTCAGCTTGACCCTTGACGATCCCGAGTGGCGGGACTGCGCAACGGGAGACACAGACCCCTTCCTTCCGGAAGGAGACGACTTGTGGACGAGTGCGCCCCTGCTCAGAGACCTGATGCCGTGGTCCTCGCGGGGGGTGACGCCCGGCCGAGTATGGGTCTACGCACCGGACGAGACGACGCTCCGTAAGCGATGGCGGATCTTCCTGGGCGCCGACCCATCCGAGCGCAGGAAACTCTTCGGAGAGGCCAGGGACCGCACGATCGATAGCCGAGTGACGCCCCTTGCTGGAACGACCGGCTACGACGCAACTCCGTTACGACAGGAGCGGCGACCTCAGCCCGATCCTGTCCAGGTTGGGTACCGATCCTTCGACCGCCAGTTGATCCTGCCGGATCATCGGCTGATGGTGGTCGCGCGGCCCGACCTCTGGCGGGTACGGGGAGATCATCAGGTGTTCACCGTGGAGCAGAACGCCCACCCTGTCGTAAGCGGACCGGCCCTCGTGTTCAGCGCGTTGATCCCCGACATGCACTACTTCAACGGACGCAGCGGTTGTGCCCGACCGCTCTACCGCGATGCACAGGGCGATTCTCCCAACATCGCTCCCGCCTTGCTCGACGTGCTCTCACGACGGCTCGCCACGCCAGTCGCGCCCGAAGACTTCCTGGCCTACATGGCCGGGGTGGTCTCCCATCCCTCCTACACGGAGCGCTTTCGAGAAAACCTCGAAGACCCTGGCGTCCGGATACCACTGACTGGAGACGTTCGTCTGTGGGACCGCGCAGTTCGCCTCGGTCGCCGTGTGCTGTGGTTGCACACATACGGCGACCGCTTCGCGGATCAGGCAGAAGGACGTACGCGCGAGACGCTACGGCTTCCCTCGGGCCGTCCTCGCTGTGTCGTGGAGATACCGGACACGGAGGAGGGGATGCCGCAAGCCCTCCGATACGAGCCAGAGGAGCAGCGCCTGTGGATCGGCTCCGGATGCATCACGCCCGTGCCGCCATCCACCAGGGAGTATCAGGTCTCCGGGATGAACGTCCTGGACAAGTGGTTCGGCTACCGCCGGAAGGAGCCGGCGGGCAAGCGACGACTGGAACTGGATCATGTGGTAGCCCGTCGTTGGTCTCCTGACTGGACAACCGAGTTGCTCACGCTGCTCAACATCCTCGGCTTACTGGTGCAGGAGGAACCGGCTCAACGGGAAGTGCTGGAGGCGGTCTGTTCCGGCCCGCTCATCTCCGTAAAGGATCTGACTGAGGAAGGTGTCCTTCCCGTGCCACGACACGCACTCAAGCCCGTAAAGAGCGCGGCCGGGGGAGACACGATGCCGGACTGACGGCAGAGCCGCGCCGTTCACCGCACACCCCCCCCGACTCGTGCAACGACTGCACGACCGGTACAGCCTACTTACTGGTCGGCGCGCCACAGGAGGAAGCGATCACATCGCGTCAGATCAACTCGACGAACCCCGCCCAAGCGTCACGCGAGACCGTGACCAGGGGCCCGGCGACGGCCTTGGAGTCCCGGACGTGTACAACTGCCGTACCGGCCGCGACCTCTACGCACTCGCCGCCCTCGGTTCCGCTGTAGCTGCTCTTGAACCAGGCAAGGGCCGAGGCGACGGTTGAGGACTCAGCGTTGTTCATAGCGATGCCAACAACCCTTCGATGAAATTCATCGACTCTCGCGGACTGAGAGCCTGTGATCGGATGATCCCATAGCGCGCGGCGGCGAGAACCGTCTGTTCCGGGTCGGTCTGGAGAGAACCGATTCCCTGGGCCTCGGCGTAGACGAACTTCTTGCCGTCCTTGCGCGTGACGACGGTGAACGGCCCGTTCACGCCCGCGTTGTCCTCGCATTCGAGCGGCATGACCTGGAGCTCAACGTGCTGCTTCTGACCGATCAGGAGCAGGTGTTCCAACTGCCCCCGCAGTACTTCCTTCCCACCGTACCGATGCCGCAGCACCGCTTCCGCGATCACGAAGCTCAGCAGGGGCGCGGGCCGTCGGTCGAAGATGTCCTGCCGGGCCAGCCGCGAGGTCACTCGCAGGTCGATGGTCTCCTGATCCAGCGGCGGACGGCGCATGGCAAGCAGCGCCTTCATATACTCCACAGTTTGGACGAGGCCGTTGAACACGAGCGCGCTGTACGAGAGCAGCTCAATGGCCTCCTTCTCCAGCGCCGCCATCCCCTGAAAGAACACCGGGTACTGTGCCCGCTCCACCTCGTCCTTCCACACGCTCAACAACCCTGCCGCGTGGAGTACTTCGTCCGACTTGTCGATCGTCCTGCAGCTCGGGATCCGCCGTCCCTGCTCGTACGATGCGACCGTCGCCGCCGAGTACCCGATCGCCCTTCCGAAGGTGTCGCGGTCCAGGCCCTCCCGCAGCCGCAGCGTCTTCATGGTGTGCCCGAACGCGATCACCACGCCCCGCCCGGCATCGTCCTCCGGCCGCCGCCCGCCCCCGTCGTGGCTCTCCCACCCGTCCCCGAGACTCACGACCGCTCCGCTCCCGTCGGCGTCCGGAGCCTCCTCGTCCCCCGCCGCCGTACCCCTGAGTTCCGTCATCGACCCATCGCCTCCCTGGCCCAACGCCCCCGCGGGGAACGCCGCAACGCCGCGCGCCTCGTACCCGTACCGACGCCGCGCGTACAGCCGGTCCACGCGGTGCGTCACCGCTGGTCACGCTACGCCACCAGGGGGACCGTGGTCAGCATGACAACCAAGCCCGGCAGCCCCACCACCCCCACTCAACTCGCCAACCCCACCCCGCACTTGACCACTGTCCCCGACCCGTCCGGCCACACCTTCGAGATGTGCTTCACCTCCACACCGCGCGGAGCCCGTCTCGCCCGCCGCCTGGCGGCCCTCCGGCTGGACACCTGGGGCATCCCGTACGGCACCGAACCGCACGAGGACATCGTGTTGATCGTCGCGGAGCTGACCGCCAACGCCGTGCGGCACGGCTATGTATCCGGGCGCGACTTCCACCTCCGCGTGCATGCCGCGGGCGACGGCCGCACCGTGCGCGTCGAGGTCACCGACACCCGCGCCGAGCGCCTTCCCCGGCTCCTCGCCGTCCCGGACACCGCCGGTACCGAGGAGACGGGCCGCGGGCTGCTCCTCGTATCGCGTCTGGCCGCGCGGTGGGACTGGCATCCGCGGGCCGACGGTCCGGGCAAGACCGTCTGGGCGGAGTATCGGCAGGCGCGGTAGCACCGTGTAGTACATGGAGACGACCGCTCGCGAGTTCAATCAGAACGCCTCGAAGATCCTCGCCGCCGCCGAACGCGGCGAGCGGATCACCGTGACCAAGAACGGGCGGCCGGTCGCCATACTGTCGCCGGTGACCGACGAGGACTCGAACGACTCCGGCGGTGGTTCCCGGCCGTCCAGCCCTGCCTATCCCTTCCGTGCGGATCCGATGGGGGACCTGGGCTTCCCGGACCTCGGCGGCCCGCGCTCGACAACGACGAGATCGAGGCGACGCTGCGGGACATGGGTGACGCGGGAATCTCGGAGGAAGGCGATGAGTGACATCCCGGTCACGATCGCCGACACCAAGGCGCTGTACCGGATGTTCGTACCGAAGGATCCCCGTCACACGGCCCACAGGGACGCGCTTGCCCGCGTGGGCCACCTCGTGGTCTCCCCGTTGGTCCTTGCCGAGCTCGACTACCTGCTGACGCAGAGAATCGGTCTCACGGCCTCTCTGAACGCCCTGGACTCATCGCCCGGCAGGCCGAGGCACGCCGCTTCACGGTTCCCGACGCCGCCCCTCACCTACGCGGAGCCATCGCGGTCATGCGTGGGTATGCCGACGCGGACTCCGGTGCGGGAGTGGGGCTCGCGGACGCGATGAACGTGGCGCTGGCGGCCGCCTACGAGACGGCGGACATGTTCACGACGGACCGGCACTTCCGCATGATGCGACCGCTGACCGGCCACCCCGCCTTCCGGCTGCTCCCGGACGATCTCTGAGCGGGAGGCGGGGCCCCGGCGTCCGCTCAGGCCGCGCCCCGCCTCTCCCAGCGGTCCCGGAACCACGCCAGGGTCTCGGCGAGCAGCTCTCGATTGCGGTCCTTCTCCAGCAGTGACAGGCGGAAGCCGGGGCGCAGCTCCAGCTTGCCCTCCGGGATGTCGACACCCTCCAGTTCGTTGAGCCGCCTGAGGAGTTCGGCGCGCAGGGACCGGTCGGTGAACGGTTCTCGTGCGGCCAGGTGTTGGAACACCACCTCTGCCGTGCCGCCCCGCCCACCGCCCGGATAGAGCGTCAACGGCCAGATGCCCCGGCCCGGCGCTCCCGCCTCCCCGAGCATGAGGAACGCGCTGGTCGTGACCTGGCCCGCCCCGTGTCCGATCCAGCCGCCGAGTTCCTCCCAGGGGGCGAAGAGCGCGCGTACCGCCTCGACCGTCTCGGGGGAGTCGTCCGCGGCGAGCTGATGGAAGAACCGGTCGGCGCGTGTCTCCTCGTCCTGGTTGCTCGGCACGCCCTGTGCGGTGTCCGCGCTCTCGGCCTGGTCGTCGTCCTCGGTGACCAGCAGGGCGAGGTCGTCGGCGGTGAGGCGTTGGGCGGGATCGGCGGCTCCGGTCACCGTGAATGCGACGCCGGCGGCGGTCAGCAGGGAACGGACGTCGCCTTCCTCGTCCTCGGAGGTCCAGCTGAAGCCCGCGGAGACCTTGCCCTCTGAGGTGAGCACCCGGAACGCGTTCGCCACCCCCGGTGTGCTCGCCAAGTGGTTGCCCACCGCCTGGGCGCCGGAGCCGAGGAACGCGGCGAGATCGCCGTAGGACGTCCAGGTGCCGTGGGGGAGTGCCGCGAGCACCTGGTGCGCCAGGTGCCAGTCCCGGCTGCGCTCCGCGCGGCCGACTCCGCGTAGAGGGGCCGGCCACAACGCCACCGCACGGTCGGTGAGTTCGTCGGCGCGGGCGAGGATTTCCTTCGCGCCCCAGCGTTCGGTCGCGGCGATACGACGGTTCATCTCCAGGTGGCTGCCCTGCAGCAGGCCCTGCTTGCGCTCGAAGGGGTGGTTCGACAGCTCCGAGTTGACCGCGGTGAGCGTCAGGTTCCCGAGGGTGTGCTGCAACCGCGAGTGCAGGTCTTTCGCGTTCTCTCCGTCGGCCACGTCCTCGCCCAGCATGCGCAGCCACTCGTCGCCGGGCGACTGTGGCATGACGTGCTCGATGGTGAGCTGCGCGGCGGCGAAGTCCACCGGCTCCGGATGCTCGTAGCTCTCTTCCAGCCGCCGCAGCACCATCTTGCGCTGCTGTGGTCGTCCGAACTGGTAGAAGGGCGCCTTCTGGATCTTCTCGCGCAGTTCGTCGTCGTCGGGCCAGAACCGGTTGTCGGCGGAGAGCAGTTGGTGCAGCCCGTCGGCGACGGGCACGTCGAGCGGCAGCTGCCCGGGTACGGCCTGGAAGATCCTGTTGAGGTTGTTCGGTGGGACTCGGCAGATCATCCGGCGCACCAGGAAGCTCTCGACGTACGACATCGAACGGGCGGTGTCCGCGGAGTCGAGGTCCCCGCGCTCGCGCCGGTCGAGCAGCAGCATCAGCGCGGGGTAGGTGACCTGGGCCTGCCAGGATTCCAGGCGGAGCAGATGGGCACGGACCGTCGCGTCCGGCTCCTCCTCGGGGTGGAGCAGACGGCGGAAGAGAGCGGCACTGCGGTGCAACTCCCTGATGTACGCCTCGATCTCCTCCTCGCTCGCCTTGCCGTGCTCGAAGCGCTGCTGCTGTGCCGCGTACAGATCCTGGCGGCGTACCCGGTCGTCACCGTCGAGGACCAGTTGCAGCCACATGAGCTGTTCCAGCTCTTCGTTGCTCAGGCTGTCCTGCAGCGGGAGCCAGTAGCTCTCGTAGACGTGCTCGCCGCGGGTGGGCAGCTTCATGAACAGGTAGTTGCGCAGCAGGTCCGCCTGGCTGAGCTTGAGTCCGGTGTTGTTGAGGGACTCGAAGATGCGGTGCACGTTGTCGGCGCGCTCGGCGGTCACCGCCACCAGCGTCAGCCGGGAGGTGATGGCCTGCTCGATGCGGAAGACGTCCTGCGGGGCGGCGGGATCGGCTGCCTCGACCAGCTTGCGGCGGAAGTAGGTGTAGGCCGCGGCGACACCACCGCCGGCTTGTTCCGTGAGCGGGCCCCGGACATGAGCGGCGAACTGAGGCCGGTCCGCCTGGGTCGGCAGCAGCCGGAAGTGGTCGCTGCCGTTCTTCCGCTTGTTGATCAGGTATTCCTCGTCGATGCGCTCGGCCTCGTCGGGCTCGGTATCCCTGATGTGATCGCGGATCGCGGCCAGGGCGAGGGAGAGCGTGGTCAGCCTCTGCTGGCCGTCGACGACGAGCCAGCGGGGGAACGTCGCCTCGTTCTGCGGCGACGGCGCCAGCACAACGGACCCCAGGAAATGCGTGTTCGCCTTCTCCCCGCGCTCGATCAGCTCGGCCTGCTCCAGGATGTCGCCCCACAACTGTTTGAGCTGCTTCTCCGTCCAGGAGTACGTCCGTTGATAGAGCGGCACCTGGAACTGCTGGGCCCTCCCCTGCACGAGATCGGCGAACAGCGTCTCCTTCGCCTGCATCGTTGTCCCCCCTGGCAGTTGATGCGGTCGTGGCACGTGGAAACGACCATAGGGCCTCCCACCGACAGCCACGGAAATGCTTCAGTACTCGTCCACGCGCGCGCACCCCAGCGCGTAGGCGCCGTGCTGATGCCGGAAGACCCGTACGAGGCGCTCTGGCTGCTCGCCGAGGGCCTTGACCTCGACGACATCTACCGGGACCTGATGGCCGTAAGCCAGAAGACGACCGTCGGTCCGGGCACGGGCCGCCTGGCAAGCCTTCAACTGCTGGGGTGCACCAGGAAGTTTGCAGGCGAGGGCGTTTCACTGCGCTGCGCGTGGTGTTTTGACAGCCTCTCCACGACATCAAGCCGAACCGGTGTGCATGCGATGTGCACGGCCGCTGACCACGTGAGCGCCGGGGAAGGTGAGAAGCCGCTTTCGCCCGCGGTGAATCCGTTCCCGGCGTACAGCCCGACTAGTCAGCCGGCTGGGCCCCGAACAGCCTCGGCCAGTTCACGCACCGGAGCCCCAAGCCTCGATCAGCTGCTCAGGCTCGTACGTAGCCGCCAGCCCATCCACCGTGAACCCGGAGCGGGACACCGCGACCAGTGGAGTGTCCTCGTCGGCGCCGGGTACGGACAGGGCGTCTCGGGCCAGGGCGGCCAGGGCGCGGTGGTCGAAGGGGCCGCGTTCGTGCCACTTGATTGAGCCGACGAAGGCGATTTCGCGCGCCGGTGAGCGGTCCGCTCCCACCAGGTCCACCTCGGGGTTGTTCGTACGGGGCCACCAGCCGCCCACTTCCCGGACCTGCGGCCAGGTGTTGTCGGGGAGTAAGCGGGCCAGTGACTCCCTCACGACGGGTTCGATCGCCCGCCCGCGCCATGACGTCCATCCGCGTTCGATCGCCTCGACCACGATCCGGCTCCGCCCGCGCTCGATCTCTGGGATCCCCTGTTCGAGGAAGGCGAGCCAGAAGCGGAGGTAGGGATCGGCGACGCGGTAGCGGCGGTCGCGGTCTCCGGGGCGGGTGGAGAGAGGGGTGTCGACGGCGATGAGTCGTTTGTCGGCGAGGGTGCGTAGGGCGGGGTTGAGGGAGCCGGGCGGGAGTGGTCGGTCGGCTGCTCCGGCTTTTGCGGCGATCGTGCCGAAGGTTCGTTCGCCGCTGCCGATCACGGAGAGTACGTGTCTGGCCTGGAGGGCGGTGGGGAACTCGGCGGCCAGCATCCGTTCGCCGGAGACGAGGAGCGGGGAGGTGGGGTCGTCGAGGGCGCGGGAGAGGAAGTCGACGCGGGTCTCACCTTCCTGCCACTCCTGGCAGACGAGCGGCAGCCCGCCGGTGATCAGATGGGCGTCGAAGGCGTCCGCGGCCGGGAGCCCGGTCATCGCCATGACCTCGGAGGGGGAGAGGGGCGCCAGCACCATCTCGACGCCTCGCTGATGGAACGGGCGGCCGTACGCGGAGAGCTGCTCCATCATGGCCAGGTCACTGCCGATGAGGATGAGCAGCACGGGTTTCCGGCTCAGTACCCGGTCCCACACGGTCTGCAGGGTGCCTTCCAGTACCGGGTCGCCTTCGAGCATCCAGGGCAGCTCGTCGAGTACGACGATGCTGGGGGCGTCGTCCGGGAGCACCGCGGCGAGCTGGCGGAGGGCGGTGTCCCATTCGGCCACGGTCGTGACGCCGGCGAGGAGCTCGGTGTCGGGCAGTGAGGAGTGCCTGACCTCGGCGAGGAAGCGGGCCCGTTCCCGGTGGGCGTCCTCGCCCCGGGTTGCCTGGTGCACGACGTACGGCACCTGGGCGCTCTCACAGAAGAGGTCTACGAGTCGGGACTTCCCGACCCGGCGTCGGCCGCGGAGCAGCAGGGCCCGGCCGCGCTGGTCGCCCCGGCCGTCGCGTACCCAGGCGAGGTGGCGTTCCAGGGCGGCCAGCTCGGATTTGCGGCCTACGAAGCCTGGCATGGGTCACCCTTCGAGTTTGCTCACATTGAACATACTCAAGTGAACCATAGTATGGATGAGTCGAGTAGTGGATCGGTTGCTTCGCGTGACGGGCTTTCGCTCAGATCTCAGGTTTCGGACGTCTCGGACCGGGGTCTGGCGGTGAGCGTCGCCGGTACTTGCTCGAAGAACCGGCCCGGATCCGGGTCGCCCATGGGTAGGGGTGCATTCAGGTCATCGTTCTCGAACCGGTGGTTGTATTCGACGACCTAGTGCGCCTTGACGCTGCTGGAGTCGAAGGGGACTTTCAGAATTCGTGCCACATCGCCCCATGGTTAGTCGTCGAAACGCTTGCAGTCCCAAGCGCCCACCAGCGAGTCCGATGCTGAAGTCGAAGCTTCCTTGTGGCCGCCGCCTGCGTCGCGGATCAACTCGGCGGCTATTTGGGTCGGTTGGGAGGCGGTGAGCGCGTGCGACGCGCTGCGACCTCGACGATGGTCCCCGATGTGGATCCAACCCCCACCCCTTCCTGGGAGTTCCCGGAGAGTCTCGTGTGCGGGGTGTGAACGGCGTGCTACGTAAGGTAAACATGCGTGGGATGGCTGAGAAACTTTTTCGAATTGACCACGAAACCTCCTCAAGTCGTCGGAGGATGTGTGGCGGCAAGGGTCCGGGCCGACGGGTGCGGGCTGCTTATCGGCGGGTTTTTCTATTCGTTTCGGTGTAGGTGTGCAAGAAGGTTTTTTGCTGTCCTGGTGTGGTTTTTCGCCATGCGGTAATTCACGTAGTAAGCCCAGGGGGGCTCTCATGCAAGGGTTTTCGCGGAAGGCTGCGGTCTGCGCGGCGGCGTTGTTAGTCACGCTTCTGGCGCCGGTGACCGGGGCCAGCGCCGATGAGTTGGAACCGAGGATCGACCTCAGGGTGTTGGTGGTCGATGACGGTGGCGCGGCTACCGGGGCTGTTGCGGCTGAGCTTGAGGGGGCTGGGACGCCGTACACCCAGGTGGATTTGAGTGACGCGGGTAGACCGCAGATCGATGCGGGCTTTCTGAGTGACACCGTCGATGGGCGGCCCAGGGCGAAGTTCCAGGCCGTGGTGTTGCCGAACGACAACCCCTTCGGGGCGGGGTCGGCGGAGATGGCGGCGCTTACGGCGTACGAGCAGGCGTATGGGATTCGGCAAGTCGACGCGTACACGTATGCCCAGCCGGCCGTGGGGCTCAACTGGGCGCAGGATCCTGGGTACATGGGGTCGCTGGACGGTGCGACGGCGCAGGTGACCGCGGCTGGGCTGGCGGGGCCCTTCGGGTATCTCGATGGGGCGGTTCCTTTCGAGGACAACTCGGCTGATGTGTCGGAGAGTTATGGGTTCCTGGCGGTGCCGCTTGCTCAGCAGGCGGAGGGGGCGGAGTTCACGACCTACGTGGAGGCGCCGATCCCGGGCACGGCGGTGAGTGGGTCGCTGGTTGGGGAGTATGTGCACGACGGGCGCCGGGAATTGGTTGTGACGTTCGTCTACAACGAGGCCCAGCAGCAGTACCGGCTGCTCGCGCGCGGAATCGTGGAGTGGATGACGCAGGGCGTCCATCTGGGCGCCGACCGCAACTACTTCGCGGTGCACGTCGATGATGTCTTCGGTGCCGATGACCGCTGGGACACCGAGCTGAACTGCACACCTGGAGACGTGGACTGCACCGGGGACGAGGGGACCGAGGATCCGATCCGGATGACGGTCGCGGACGCGCAGTACGCCAAGCAGTGGTCGCAGGAGCATGGTCTGACGCTCGACTTCATGTTCAACGGAGCGGGCAGCGAGACCTACAAGGACGAGAACAGCGGGGTGGACGCGCTCACCGATCAACTCGTCGCGGACAAGGACGCGTTCCGGTGGGTGAACCACACCTACGACCATCCCTTCCTGGGCTGCGTGCAGAACGTGACCGTCGTGCCGTGGGTGTGCTCCACCGACTCGGCCGGGAACGTGCAGTGGGTCCCGGAGGCGGAGATCACTGCGCAGATCGCGGACAACTTGAACTGGGCCGCGGCGAAGGGCCTGACCCTCGACAACACCGAGCTCGTCACGGGTGAGCACTCGGGCATGAGGGTGCTTCCGCAGCAGCCCGACGACAACCCGAACCTGGCGCCCGCGCTCGCCGCGACCGGAGTGACCTCGCTGGGCAGCGACAACTCGCGTGACCCGCAGCAGCGGCAGGTCGGCCAGGCGCTGACGGTGCCGCGCTTCCCGATGAACATCTTCTACAACGCGGGCAAGGCGGCAGAGATGGTGGACGAGTACAACTGGATCTACACCAGCGCCGCCGACGGCGGCAGCGGGATCTGCGACGGTTCCACTACGACCACCTGCCTGGACGCCCCGCTGGACACAGCGACCGGGTACGCCTCGTACATCGTCCCGACCGAGAGCCGGATCGCGCTCGGCCACGCGCTGTCGAACAACCCTCGCCCGCACTACATCCACCAGTCGAATCTCGCCGAGGAGCGGATCGCGTACCCGGCCCTCGAGAAGGTCCTGAGCGACTACGCGGGCCTCTTCGCCGAGAGCACCCCGCTGGTCAACCAGGGGCTGAAGGACATCAGCGTCGAACTGCAGCGCCGGGCCGCCTGGGACGCCGCCGTCGACAGCGGCCAGGTCACCGCCTACCGGATCGGGAACACCGTCACCATCAGTGCGCCCAGCGGGGTGCAGGCCCCGGCGACCATGCCCGCCGGGACGGCCGGCTTCGGCAGCCCGTACGCGGGCCTGAGATCCGGATGGGTCGACAGCGGCTCGCTGGAGACGGCGGCCGTGGTGGTGGCGCCGGTAGCGGCAGTGGCAGCGGCCGGGTAGAAGGCTGCCACACGGCAACACCGGCCGTCACGCGGCCGGAACCGCGGGCCTTGACCAGGCCCGCGGCATGAACTGACCGTTCCTTGGGGGGAATGAGACGCATGTCCACGCGAGAACTCCTGCACGCCGTGCCGCCGCCCGGCACGGACGATCAGGCGGTGGTGACACTGCTGACGGAGGGGACGTATCCGCATCAGCACGGCGGGGTGAGTGTCTGGTGCGACCAGTTGGTACGGGGGATGCCCGACGTCGGCTTCAGGGTCGTCGCGATCACCGGGACCGGCCAGGAGGCGTTCGCGTGGGAGCTGCCCCCGAATGTGGGTGGGGTGGTCTCCGTCCCCCTGTGGGGACCGGTGCCGGACGGGCGCGCGCCCCGGGGGCGGCGGCTGCGGCGGTTCCTCGGGACGTACGAGCGGTTCCTGCTCTCGCTCCTTGAGCCCGGCTCGCCGACGTCCGGGGCGGACTTCGCCGACGGTCTGTACGCCCTTGCCGCCCGGGCCCGCAAGGGGGAGCTGTCGGCGGCCATGCGCTCTGAGGAGGCGCTGCGGACGCTTACCGCGGTGTGGAACCGGCCGCACATAGCCGTGGCCGCGGCCCGGCCGACGCTGCATGACGCGCTCACCGCCACCGAACTCCTTGAGCACGCTCTGCGGCCGCTGTCCGTCGTACCGCCCGAGGGCGGAGTGGCGCACGCCGTCAGCGGGGGGCTGGCGGCGCTGCCCGGGCTGATGGCCCATCAACTGCACGGGACGCCACTGCTGCTCACCGAGCACGGCGTCTACCTCCGTGAGCGCTACCTCGGCTACCGCACGGGCGGTTACCGCTGGCCGGTGAAGTCGCTGCTGCTCGGCTTCTTCCGGCTGCTGGCCCAGGAGACCTACGCGCGTTCCGCCCTGGTCACCCCGGGCAACCGCTACAACCGACGTTGGGAGGAGCACGGTGGCACCGCACCCGACCGGATACGTACCGTCTACAACGGAGTTGACCCCGGCGCCTTCCCGCCCGCCGGGTCGGAACCCGAACCGCCCACCCTCACCTGGGCGGGACGGGTCGACCCCATCAAGGACCTGGAGACGCTGATCCGCGCCTTCGCCCTCGTACGCGAGGAGTTGCCGCAGGCGCGGCTGCGGTTGTTCGGCGGCACTCCGCGCGGTGGGGAGGCCTACCGGGAGCGCTGCCAGGGCCTCGCCGAGGAGTTGGGGGACGGGGACGCCGTCGTCTTCGAGGGCCGGGTGGAGGACATTCGCGACGCGTACGCGGCGGGGAACGTGGTGATGCTGTCCAGCATCAGCGAGGGCTTCCCCTTCACCCTCATCGAGGCGATGTCCTGTGGGCGGGCCACTGTCTCCACCGACGTGGGCGGGGTTCGGGAAGCGGTCGGGGACACCGGCCTCGTCGTACCGCCCCGCGAGCCGCGGGAGATGGCTCGGGCGGCGCTGGAGCTGCTGCGCGATCCGTCTCGGCGTGCACGGATGGGCGAGGCCGCGCGGCTGAGGGTGATCGAACAGTTCACACTCCGGCAGACCATCGACACCTTCCGCGGGATCTACGGCGAACTCGCCGCGGGGGCCGCCGACGGGCGCGAGCGGTACGCCGAGTCCGGTGTCGCCGACGGGCGCGAGCTGCAGCAGGAGCTTGCGTTGCACGGCGTACGGCGGGCGGGGGAGGCGGGGTGATCGCGCGGACGCTGTGCTCTTTCGGCGGGATCCGCGGCGAGTTCGCGGCCACATCTGCGGCCATGTCCGCGGACGGGTCGGCCGCAGGATCCTCCGCCAGGCCCGTCGCCGGATCCCCCGCCAGCTCCGCCGACGAGTTCGCCGCCGGGCGTGAGGGGTATGCCGAGGGGTCCGTCCCCGCGCGCGGGAGGTTCGCCGGGGGGTCGGTTGCGGGGCGCGGGCGGTACGCCGACGGGGTGGCCGACGAGAGCGAGGGGTACGCCGAGGGGTCCGTCCCCGGGCGTGGGCGGTCCGACGGTGAGTTCGTCCCCGGGCATGGGCAGTACGTCGGTGGGTTCGTCGCCGAGCGTGAGGCGTGCGCCGAGGGGCCGGGGCCGGTTACGGAGCGCGAGCGGTCCGTCGACGAGTCGGTCGCCGGACGCGAGCGGCGCGTCGAAGGGGCGCCCCGCGGGTGCGAACGTCACCAGCACCCCCACGCGCACGGCACCCGGCAGGCAGGTGACGCGAAGTGAGCGGCCCCCTGCGCCTCCTCCCGGGCGACGGCGACACCGCACACGAACACGCGGGCCGCCGACGCTTCCCGGCGGGATGGCCGGACAACACGGCTGCCGGTCACGCCGGTCAGGCTGGTCAAGCCGGAGCGGCGGGCCGGGCTGGTCAAACCGGCCTCCGCGCCCCCGACGCCCTCCCCACCCTCGCCCCCCGCCCCCTCCGCCGCCGCCCCTCCTGGGCCGAAGACCCCTTCGACGAACTCGCCGAACGCCTGGCGGACGTGTGCGGCGCGGCCGTACACCCGGACGAGATCGCCGCCGTACTGGAGTCGGACGGTCTGACGCAGGAACAGATCACCGGCCGCTACGGACGGCGAGACCTCTTCGAGGTCGCCGAGGAGCTGTACGAACGGGTACCCCGCCGCTTCCCCGACCCGGAACCGCCGCCGGACCCCTGGCGGACCAGCCCATGGCGGTGCGTACTGCGCGGCGCGGTCTTCGGACTCCCCGGGCTGGCCTACGTGTTGGGCGCCGGGCTTCTCGCGAGCGGCACCGGCGCCATCGCCGGGCTGGCAGCCTCGGCGCTGGTCGCCTGGGCGTGGAACCAGGGCCTGGCCCACCGCGCGTATGTGCGGCTCGCGAGCGGTGGCCGCCGTGCCGCCGCGCGCAGTCTGCGCGTCGGGGCACCGGTCGGGGCGCTGGCCGCGATGGCGGCAGGGCTGCTGCTGTCGGGGCCCGGCACCATGGCCGCGTTCGCCGCCGGGCAGGCGCTGTATCTCGCGGCGGGCACGGTGCTCCTCGTCCTTGGCCGCGAACGGGATCTGCTGCTCGCACTTGCCCCGACGGTCGCCGGAGCGGCCTCACTGCTCCTGTGGGACCCCGGCCCGGGGGCCGTCACCGCGCTGCTCCTCGTCACCGTCGCGGCGGCGGTGCTGCTGGCTGCCCGCGAGATCGTACGGTCGGGGCGTGCGGAGAGCTCGGCGGGCCCCGGCAATGGGCCGCCCGTCGTCGCCTCTCTTCCGTACGCGTTGTTCGGCCTGGCGGCGGGGGCGTTGACACTGATGGCCGCGTCGGCCGACGGGCCCGCCGTGGTCGTGCTCACCCTGAGCATGGGCGTCGCCGAGTGGCTCCTCTACCGCTACCGGAGCCTGGGCCTCGCCGCCCTGCGGCACAGCACCACGCCCAGGGGCTTCCAACTCCGGGCCGGGCGGGCGCTGTTGCTGTGCCTCGCCGGATACCTGGCGGTGCTGGCCGCGCCCACCCTGATCCGCGGGGTGTCGCCGGGACCGCTGCTGGCGCTGGGAGCCGTCCTGTGGACCGCGCTCCTGCTCCAGGCCTTCGGAACGGCCTGGCCGCCCGCCACGATCTGTCTGGCCGCCGCGCTGGGCGCGGCCCTCGGCCCCACCGCCATCCGCCCACTCGTCTGCGCCTGCGCCGCCGTCGCGCTGGTGCTCATCTCGTACGCCCTGCTGGGCCGCGCCACGGCCCACCGCTGACACCGCCTCCGTCACTCGCATCACCCTGACAACAGAGGAGACAGACCCGTGACCGAATCCCGACCCGGAACCGGAACCGGACCCGTAGCCGTCACCGGAGCCGAGGGATTCATCGGCTCGCACCTGGTGGAGGCGCTCGTCGCCGCCGGGCACCGGGTGCGCGCGATGGCCCAGTACAACTCCTTCTCCTCCTACGGCTGGCTGGAGACCCTGCCGCAGGACGTGATGGACAGCGTCGAGGTCGTGCTCGGCGACGTACGCGACCCCGGCTCGGTGGACCGGCTGCTGGCCGGCACGGAGGCCGTCTACCACCTGGCGGCGCTGATCGCGATCCCGTACTCCTACCAGGCGCCGCACAGTTACGTGGACACCAACGTCACCGGCACCCTCAACGTCCTGGAGACGGTCCGCCGGCTCGACATCCCGCGCCTCGTGCACACCTCCACCAGCGAGACGTACGGCACGGCCCAGACGGTGCCGATCACCGAGGACCACCCCATCAACACGCAGTCCCCGTACGCCGCTTCGAAGGCGGGCGGCGACCGGCTCGCCGACAGCTACCACGCGAGCTTCGACACCCAGGTGGTCACCCTGCGGCCGTTCAACACCTTCGGGCCGCGCCAGTCGATGCGGGCGGTGATCCCGACCGTCATCGGGCAGGTCGCGGCGGGGGAGCGGACCATCACCCTCGGCGACCTGCGGCCCACCCGCGACTTCACCTTCGCCAAGGACACCGCGCAGGCCTTCCTCGCGGTGGGCACCGCGCCCGCCGAGGCCGTCGTCGGGCGCACCTTCAACGCCGGTACCGGCGGCGAGATCTCGGTCGGCGACCTGGTCACCCTGATCGGCAAGCTGATGGCCGCCGACCTGGAGGTCCGCGAGGACGCGCAGCGCATCCGCCCGGCCGGGTCGGAGGTGATGCGGCTGGTCTGCGATGCGTCGCGACTGCGCACCGCCACCGGCTGGGAGCCCGCCCACAGCCTCGAAGAGGGACTGGAGGCGACCATCGCCTTCTTCCGCGACCCGGCGAACCTCGCCCGCTACAAGACGAACGTCTACAACATCTGACGGCTCCCCGACCCACCGAAGACCCACCCAAGACCTACCGAATCCCCGACCTACCGAATACCTGAACCCAGGAATCCTGCGACACCTGACCACAGTCGGAAGGAAACCCCACGATGCATGCAGTCATCCTGGCCGGAGGCAAAGGCGTGCGGTTGCGGCCCTACACGACCGCCCTGCCCAAGCCGCTCGTCCCCATCGGCGACCAGCACGCGATCCTGGAGATCGTGATGCGGCAGCTCGCCGGAGCCGGCTTCACCACCTGCACCATCGCCATCGGGCACCTCGGCCACATCATCCGGGCCTATGTCGGCAACGGCTCCCAGTGGGGCCTGCGGGTCGGTTACTCCACCGAGGACAGCCCGCTGGGCACCATGGGCCCGCTGCTGACCATGCTCGACCGGCTGCCCGAGCACTTCCTCGTCATGAACGGCGACATCCTCACCGACCTCGACTTCGGCGCCGTACTGCGCAGTCACGAGGAATCGGACTCGCCGCTGACCATCGCCACCTACGCGCGTACGGTCGCCATCGACTTCGGCGTGCTCACCACCGAAGCCGGCAAGGTCGTCGGCTTCGCCGAGAAGCCGAGCATGGACTACCGGGTCTCCATGGGCGTCTACGGACTCACCCGCGACACTCTCAACGGGTACACCCCCGGGCTGCCGCTCGGCTTCGACGAACTGGTCCTGGACCTGCTCAAGGCCGAAACCCCGCCCGCCGCCTACGAGTTCGACGGCTACTGGCTCGACATAGGCCGCCCGGACGACTACGACAGGGCCAACGCGGAGTTCACCACGCGCCGCCCCGCCCTGCTCAAGGGAGTGTGACCCGGCATCATGCGCATCCTCGTCCTGGGCTCCACCGGATTCCTCGGCGGCCACGTCGCCGGGCAGCTGCGCACCCTCGCGGGTGTGCGGGTGCTCGGCGGCGGCCGCTCGGTGAACCCCGGTCTGCCCGTGAACCTCCCCGTGGACCTCGCCGCCATCTCCGTCGCCGGACTCGCACGGTCCCTGCGGGCCCTCGCCCCGGACACCGTCGTCAACTGTGCGGGCGCCGTCGGCGGTGACCCCGTACGCATGGCCGAGACCAACGCCCGCGGGCCCGCCGTACTGTGCGAGGCGCTGCGGGAGGCGGCCCCCGGCGCCCGTCTGGTCCACCTGGGATCGGCCGCCGAGTACGGGCCGACGCCCGCCGGGGAGACGCTCACCGAGAGTTCGCCGGTCAGCCCGCAGGGCACCTACGGGGCGACCAAGCTGGCCGGGTCGTACGCGGTGACGGAAGCCGGAGATACCGGCCTGGACACCGTCGTCCTGCGGGTGTTCAACCCGGTCGGCCCCGGCGCGCCCGCCGCCAGTCTGTCGGGACGGCTCGCGGAGGAACTGCGGCGCGCGGGGACCGACGGCACGGTCCGGGTCGGCGACCTGTCGGCGTACCGCGACTTCGTCGACGTACGGGATGTGGCGCGGGCCGCCGTGCTCGCGGCCACCGGCCCCGGCCCCCTGCCACCCGTCCTCAACATCGGCAGCGGCACGGCCACTTGCGCCCGGGACCTTGCTCAGGAGCTGGCGCGGGCCGCCGGATTCCAGGGCCGGATCGAGGAACGCGGCGCCGGATCGCAGCGGTCGTCGGCCGTGTCCTGGCAGCGGGCGGACGTGACCGCCGCCGCGGACGCCCTCGGCTGGCGGCCCGAACTGACACTGACCGACTCGCTCACCGGCCTGTGGGCCGAGCACACCCGGGTTCCGGCGTGACGGACCCGGCGACGGTCCCCGGCCGGGGCGGGCTGCTCGTCCCGCTCTACGTCCACCCCGCCGTGGACCCGGCCGCCTGGCGCGCCCTGATCCGCGCCGGTCCACAGGTCTACGGCGTCGTCCTCAACGTCGCCGACGGACCCGGCGCCAGCCCCGACCCGGCCTTCGTCGAGGCGGTCGCGCAGCTGCGCGAGGCGGACGTGCGGGTGTTCGGATACGTGGACACGGCATACGGCGACCGGTCGGTCCGCGCGCTCGTCGGCGACCTGCGCAGGTACCGCCGCTGGTACGACACCGACGGCGCCTTCCTCGACCGCACCGCCTCCGGCACCGGGCCGCTGCGCCACTACCGCCGGCTGGTGCGCGCCGCCCGGGTCTGCGGCTCCCGCACCGTCGTCCTCAACCCGGGCGTCCATCCGGACCCGGGCTACGCCGAGTTCGCCGACCTCCTCGTCACCTTCGAGGGCACCTGGAAGACGTACCGCCACGCCGATTTCACGGTGCCCGCCTGGACCGGCGCCCATCCGCCCGACCGCTTCTGCCACTTGGTGTACGGCGTTCCGGACGGGCTCTGCGATGTCGCTGCGCGCACCGCCCGGATGCGCGGGGCCGGCGTGCACTGCGCCGTCCCGGGCAGCGGCGCGAACCCGTGGAGCGGCCTGCCGCCGAGCTTGGAGAGGGAAGCGTCTTGAGGCACGCCGCACGGCCGGGATCCGCAACCGCCCTTGCCCTCATGGTCCTTGCCCTGCTCCTCGCGGGCTGCACCACCAACACCCCAGCCAAGTCCGGCCGTTGGCAGCCGCGCCCCGGCACCGCCTGGCAATGGCAGCTCAGTGGCCGGATCGACACCTCCGTACAGGTCCCGGTGTACGACATCGACGGCTACGAGAACAGCGCGGCCGTGGTCGAGCGCCTGCACGCCGACGGACGCAAGGTGATCTGCTACATCAACGCCGGTGCCTGGGAGGACTTCCGCCCCGACCACAAGGCCTTCCCCGCCGCCGTGCTCGGCAAGGGCAACGGCTGGGACGGCGAGCGGTGGCTCGACATCCGCCAACTCGACGTGCTGCGCCCCATCATGGCCAAGCGCATGGACATGTGCCGGGACAAGGGCTTCGACGCCGTCGAGCCGGACCTCCTGGACGGCTACACCAACAAGACCGGCTTTCCCCTCACCGCCGCGGACCAGCTCGCGTACAACCGCATGATCGCGGACCTGGCACACGAACGGGGCCTGGCCGTCGGGCTGAAGAACGACCTGGAGCAGATCCCGCAGCTGGTCGGGGACTTCGACTTCGCCGTCAACGAGCAGTGCGCGGAGTACGACGAGTGCGCGTCGCTCACACCGTTCGTCAAGGCACGCAAGGCGGTCTTCCATGTGGAGTACGAGGTGTCCACGGGGAAGTTCTGTCCCACCGCCGAGCGGCTGGGCCTCGACTCGATGCTGAAGCGGCTCTCGCTGGACGCGTGGCGGCGGGCGTGCTGAGCCCGAAGTGACTTCCTGTGAACGCCTCTTGAGGATCACCGTCACCTGGCCATCTCGACCTCTTCCTCCTCCACCACGCCCGGCGTGCCGTCACGCCTGCCGAGCGTGAAGCCCGGCAGTGCCACGAGGAAGGCGACGGCGGCCAGGGCGGCCGCGCCGATGAGGCCGGTCTGCGCGGCGGCGGCCCAGTCGCCGTGCGTGGCGGCGATCCGGCTGAAGAGCAGGGAGGTCGCCAGCGCCGTCCCGAGCGAGGTGCCGATCTTCATGCCGGTCTGGTAGACCCCGGCCGCGGTGCTGCCCTCCTTGCGCGGTACACGGTGCAGGGCGAGGGTCTGGTTGGCCGCGATGACGCAACCGGCGCCGCAGCCGGCCACCAGGAGCGGTCCGGCGAGCAGCAGCCCCATGGGCGTGCCCGGAGCCGGAGGAACCGCCGACCACCAGGGCCGTGGCGGCCAGCCCGACGGCGGTCACGGCGGTACCGCCGATCACCAGCGGGGGGCCGACGCGGTGCACGATACGGCCGCTGATCACGCCGCAGACCGCCGAACCGACGGTGAAGGCCACGATGGACAGCGCCGCGTGCAGCGCCGTGTAGCCAAGGCCCTGTTGGAGGAACTGGGTCAGGACGATGAAGATGCCCGTGAACCCGCCGTACAGCGAAGCCGCGACCAGCGTGCCCACCCAGTAGTGGCGCTCACGGAACAGGTTCAGGTCGACCAGCGGCTGCCGGCCCTGCCGTGCGACGGCGCGCTCCCGCAGGACGAAGACGACGAGGAGCGCGAGGCCGGTCCACGTCAGCCACCACCGGCGGTCGACCCAGTCCCCGCTCTGCAGCAGGGGCAGCATCACGGCCGTGACGGCGAGACCGAGGACCAGGACACCGACCAGGTCGAGCGTGCGGCGCGCCTCCACACGGTGGCCTTGCGGCAGCAGACGCAGGGCGAGGAAGAGGACGACGACGTCCAGCGGGATGAACGCGAAGAAGACCCAGCGCCAGCCCTCGCCCGTGCCGAAGACATGCAGGATGACGCCGCCGAGAAGCGGGCCGATCGCGGTCGACAGGCTCACCGTCGCGCCGTAGTAGCCGAAGGCGCGGCCCCGTTCGCGCGCCGGGTACATCTGGTGCAGCAGTCCGACGACCTGGGGGGCGACCAGTCCGGCGGCGACACCCCTGGCGAGCCGTGCCGCGTCCAGCCACACGGCGTCGGGCGCCACTCCGCACAGCACGCCGGTGACGATGAACAGCACCATCCCGATGACGAAGATCTTTCGCCGGCCGAACTCGTCCCCGAGGCGGCCCGCCGGGACCAGCATCAGGCCGAAGGTCAGCGTGTATCCGGCGAGCGACCAGGTGACGTCGGCGGGCGTCAGGTGCAGATGCTCCTCCATCGAGGGCAGCGCGACGGTCACGATGCTCACGTCGAGGAGGGTCAGGAAGGCGGCGGCTATGCAGATGAGCAGGGCCTGTGCGCGTCGCCTGGGGGTGAGATCGGGCGGGGTGGGTATCGCGGTTGTCGCGAGGTCTTCAGGCGTCATTGCCATGGTGCACCTCAGTTTCCCATCGGCTGTCCGTGCGGGCATTTCGATGCCGTGCGGGGCGCGCGGGGCGCCCCACGGGGAATGCGGCTCCTTGCTGGAGTACATCCGTGTCCGGTGGTGCTGACCGGGATCCGCCCCGTCCCGGGGGCGGATCCCGGCCGTCCGGCGCGGTCAGCCCGCGTCGGCCACCAGGCCGGCCTGTTCCACTCCGAAGACTGCGACGAGCTCGTCGTTCTCGGGCCGCTCTCCGCTGACGCCCACCGCGCCGAGCAGCTCGCCCTCCTTGTCCCTGATGAGCACACCGCCCCGGGAGGAGGCGATGCGGCCCTCGGAGATCGAGGCCAGGGCGGCGAAGAAGGCGGGGTCGCGGGTCGCGTGCCGCGCTCCGGCCGCGCCGCCCGAGCCGGTGCCGAGGCAGCCCCATGCCTTGGCGTGCGCGATCTGCGGGCGCAGGATGCCCGCGCCGTCCTCCCGCTTGACGACCTGGGGGTGGCCTCCCGGGTCGAGCACGGTGATCGTCAGGGGGCGCAGTCCCAGGTCGCGCGCGTGGCTCAGCGCGGCGTCGACGATCTCGGATGCCTGGGTCAGACTCAGACCGGTCATGGCTGTGGATCCTCTGCTTTCTGGCTGTTCTGGCTGTACTTGGTGTTCTTGGTGTTCTGGGTGTGCGGGGTGGTGGTGGCCGATGGAGCGGGTGAGGCCAGGGGGTCTCCTTCGTGGTGGGGTCGATGCTTGCGCCGGCCGGTCCGGGGAGGCGGGATCGTGCTCGCCGCGTCGGCGTCGCTGACCCGCGTGGCCGCGTACAGGCCCAGCAGGTTGAGCGCGGCGGCGGTGAGGAAGGCGGCGCGGTAGCCGGACATGTCCGGGGCGCTTCCGGTGCCGGACGCGCCGCCCGTGGCCGACACCAGGACGGTGGTGGCCACCGCGACTCCTGCCGCGCCGCCGATCCTGCGGCCGACGTTGAAGAGGGTCGAGGCCCGGCCGGAGGACGACGAGGTGACCGTGGCGAAGGACGCGGACTGGGTGCCCACGAACACCTGGCCGACGGAGAGGCCCATGGCGAAGAGCAGCAGCCGGACCCACCACAGACCGGTGTCCGTGTGCCACAGGCTCATCAGCGCGATGGTCGTACTCGTGCCGGCCGCGCCCAGCATCAGATGCCTGCGGGGGCGCAGCCTGCGGTAGAGCAGCCGGCTGGCGAGCTGTGAGCCGGTGACCACGCCCACGGCCTCGGCGAAAATGGTCAGTCCGGCGGCCAGCGGGGTCATTCCCCGCTCGTCCTGGAGGTAGAGCGTGACCGTGAACAAGGTGCCGAGGAAGGCCACCGACTGCACGGTCATCACCGCGGTACCGGACGCGAACAGACGGTCCGACAGCAGCCGTACGTCCATCATCGGGGACTCCTTGCGGAGTTCGACGACGATCATCGCGGCGATCAGGACGACGCCCAAGGCCACGCAGGCGGCGATCGGGGCCGTGGTCCAGCCCCGCTCGGGCCCCTCCGAGACGCCGTACATCAGCAGGCCGAGTCCGGACGCCGCGAGCAGGAACCCGGTCAGGTCGAAGCGCTCGGTGGGCCGGGCGGGCTCGTTGCGCAGGTACAGCACGCCGAACACGACCGCGAAGACGCCGACCGGCACATTGACGTAGAAGATCGCCCGCCAGGAGACCTCGGTGACCAGCAGGCCGCCGACCACCGGGCCGAGGGTGGGCGCGAGGCCGTTGGCGATGCTCAGGATCGCCGAGGCCCGCACCCGTTCCCCGGGGGCGAAGGCGCGCAGCAGCATCGCCATGCCGACCGAGGCGAGCATGCCGCCGCCCGCGCCCTGCAGGACACGGAACGCGACCAGTTCACCGATGCTCGTCGCCATCCCGCACAGCGCCGAGCCGGCGGTGAAGACGGCGACGGCGGTCAGCAGGGTGCGCTTGCCGCCGAAGCGGTCGCCGAGCCAGCCGGAGGCCGGGACGAAGACGGCCAGGCTCACCAGGTAGGAGATCGAGACCGTGTCGACGGCGGTGGACGGCACGGAGAAGGCGCGGCCGATCGACGGGAGCGCGACGTTGACGATGGTCATGTCCAGCGTGCTCAGGAAGAGCCCGGCCACGTAGACGACGCCGACCGCCACCTTCTGGCTGACGACGATCCGGGGGACGCGCCGCCCGTCCGGAACGTCACCGGCGGGCACCGCGACCGGGTCCCCGCTCACCCGACCGGGTCGCCGAGCCGGGCCGCGGAGAGCGTGACGGTCAGCTGGAGCAGCTCGTCCAGCATGGCCGACGCGTCCGCGTCCAGCCCGGGGGAGGATTCGAGGGTCCCACCTGCGGTCATCGCCGTCCGGATGGACGGGATGTGCACGGAGTGCGAGAGCGGCATCATCTTCAGCGCGGACACGACCGGGATCAGCGCGGTGACGGCTCTGGCACCGCCGGAGACACCGCCGTAGGCGACGAACGCGACCGGCTTGCCCGCCCACTCCTTCGCCAGGAAGTCGAGGGCGTTCTTGGTCGCCGCGTTGTAGCTGTGGTTGTACTCGGGGACGACGAACACATAGGCGTCGGCGGCGCGTACGGTCTCGCTCCAGCGCCGGGTGTGGTCGTGGTCGTACCGGCCGCGCTGCGGGGGGCGCGGCTCGTCGAGCAGCGGCAGGCCGACCTCGGCGAGGTCGACGAACTCTATGCCGAAGCCCTCGTGGCGGACCGCCAGGTCGTGGAACCAGGTGCCGACGGCGTGGCCGCGGCGGCCCGGGCGGGTGCTGCCGACGATGATCTGCAGGTGTGGTGCGGGCATGACCGACCTCCGGTGGCTCAGTGGGTGAGTGGCTCAGCCGCTCAGCCGCTCAGGCGCTCAGCGGCTCAGCGGCTCAGTGGTTGAGTGCCTCAGTGCCTCAGTGCCTCAGTGCCTCAGTGGGTGAGTGGCTGAGCCACTCAGTCGTCGAGGACGACTTTGTTCTCGATGACTCCGAGTCCTTCGACCTCTCCTCGGAGCACGTCGCCCGGTCGTACGAGGCCGTGGCGGAGCGGCGTTCCGGTCGAGAGCACGTCGCCGGGCACCAGGGTGAGCGCGGCGGTGAGCCAGGCCAGTTGCTCGGGAACGGAATGGAACATCTCGGCGGTGCTGCCGTCCTGTCGCAGCTCGCCGTTGATCCAGGAGCGGATGCGCACGTCGTGCGGGTCGGGGATCTCGTCGGCCGTGACGAACCAGGGCCCGGTGATCCCGTACGTGTCGAAACCCTGGGCGCGGTCCAGGCGGTTGCTGTCCAGCTCGGAGACGTCCCGCGAGCCCGTGTCGCAGAAGCCGACGTAACCGGCCACGGCCCGCATGGCGTTCTCGGGGGTGAGCCGGCGCGAGCGGCGGCCGATGACGACGGCCAGCTCCACCTCCGGGTCGACCCTCTCGGAGATGACCGGACACCGGAGCTCGTCGTGCGGTCCCGCCAGCGAGCCGATGGCCTTGAGGAAACCCCGGAGCGCCGGCTTCGGCTTGTCCTGGGAGCCGGGCGGCTCGTCCTCGGGCCGCCGGCGCGGGTAGTTGACCTGCACGCACCAGATGGTCTGCGGCCGTCCGACCGCCGGGCCGAGACGCCCGGCCTCGTCGGACCAGAGGCAGTCCTCGTGCAGCTCCCCGGTGTCGGCGTGGTCGACGGCCCACTCGAACACCGCCCGGACCGCGGTGAGTTCGGGATCCGCCTGGAGGAGCGCGGGCAGGTCACCGGGTACGTCGAGGCGGGAGCGGGCCAGGGCGTCGTCCCGGTGGACGCCCAGGGTCTCCAGCCGTCGTACGAACGCGGCCTGGACGTCGATGAGTTGGTGCGGGATGACTTCGGCGAAGCAGAGCCGGTCGCCGAAGGGGGTCCGCCGGGTGGCGATTTTCACAGGAGGGGGCTTTCTGTGAGTGCGGGTTGGAGGGGCGGTGGGGTGGGGGCTCCGGTCTGCCGGGTGACCGTCGGTCGGGAATCGGGGTAAGGGGCTTCCCGAGGTGCTGTTCGTTCCGGTGGTTGCCCTGCGAGGGCTGTCTGCCGGGGTGAACGGCCCACCGGGGCGGCAGTCGGCTTCCGGGGGAGGCCGCCCGTCAGGGGGCCCGGGGACCCGGCCATGACCCGGCAGGGACACCGCCGTCGACGACGGCCCGTCCGGCGGTCGCCCCGCCACCGGAACGCCGACCGACCGGAGCGCCGATCCAGCCCGGCGCGAGGCCCGCGCCGCGTCAGCCTCGCCCGCCGACGAACCGTGGGCGGCGGCAGGCGTCGCCGTACGGCTCCGACCGGCCGATACAGGCGTACGTCGATGATCAGCCCGTATCGGCGTACGGCCAGGAGCGACCGTGTCGGCGAGGAGCCACCGTGTCGGCGGGGACGACCGGTGTCGCCCTGGAGCCACCGTTCCGGCCCAGGGCAAGCCCGGCCGAAGACGGCGTACGGCAACCGCTCCCGTCCAGGAGCCGACCGTGCCGCCCCGCCGCCCCGCTAGGCCCGTGTCGGCGCACGGCCGTGCTCAGCCGTCGGCGGCGTCCTTGGCGTTCTCGAACCGGATGCCGCCGTCGGTGAGGGAGGTGACGAACTTGTCGTCGTCGGGCTCGACGGGCTGCTGGATCGGGGGGAGGCCGATGGTGAACAGGATCAGTTCCTCGGTGGCCGCGAAGCGGACCTTCTCCCCGGGGTCGGCGTCCACCGCACCCAGCTTGCTGACGGCGGTGTCCTCGATGGTGCCCGCGCCCGAGAGGACGACCGTCAGGCGGCGGGCGTCCTCGCTCTGCGAGACCCATTCGGCGCCGGCGTCGATCTTGAGGAACTCGATCCAGAACTGCCGCTCGGTGTAGGTGCCGATGGGCTTGTGCTTGACGCCGGTCCAGCCGGTCACCGGGAGCCAGTTGTAGTGGTCCGGGTTGCTGATCACGACGCCGTTGTAGCGCGGCTTGGGGAACCGCTGCTCGCGTACCGCGCGCTGTTCGGCCTGGGCCTCCTTGTTGTCGGGGCCGCGGCCGCGGCCGGCGCCCATGCCGAGCGCGGAGGCGCCGCCGAACTGCAGGACGAGCTGGAGTTGCTTGGGGTCGGTCAGCGGGTCGTCCTGGGGGCCGTAGGTCTGGCCCTCGGGGAAGTAGCCGACCTCGCCCTCGCGCAGGATGCCCTGCTCGCCCAGGTTCATGTCGCCGACCAGCGGCAGGCGGATCTGCTCGAAGGTGTGGCAGTGCCGGGGCATCAGGAAGTCGGCTTCCTGACGGCCCAGGATGTAGCGGTAGTTGTCCATGGGCTTGCTCCGGTCGCCCATGAGCAGGTAGTTGAACGAGACCGTCCCGCGGGGGTGGTCCATCTTGTACGCGTTCTCGTCGAACGGTGCGATCTTCATCGCGGTCCTCCGTAATCCGATGCGAGCCCGTGCGCGGCCGGTGCGTGTGGGGCGGCTTCGCGCCGATGGGCTGATGACTGTGTCCGTGACCGTCCGGGTCCTTCGGCGCTTCCGCGGGTCCCACCGCGGCGCGCTTTCCAGGTGACATCCGTTCGTCACTACAACCAAGAAACCTTCTTGGTAGGTTTGTGTCAAGGTAGGTGATGAGCTTTTCCTCGAATCGAGGGAACGAACCCGAAGGAGTGGGCCGTGGCCGAGCTTGATCTGAAGGGGACCGTCACCGTGGTGACCGGGGCTTCGAGCGGGATAGGCGCTGCCGTGGCGCGCGTCCTGGCGGCGCGGGGCTCGGCCGTCGCGCTGGTGGCCCGGCGCGAGGACCGGCTCGCCGCGCTGGCCGCGGAGCTGACCGCGGCGGGAGGGCGGGCGCTGTCGGTGCCGGCCGACGTGACCGACGCGGAACAGGCCCGCGCGGCGGTGGAGTGCGCCGTGGAGGCGTGGGGGCGGCTCGACATCCTCGTCAACAACGCCGGCGTGCCCCAGCGGGGCCCGCTGATGGACTCCTCGCCCGCGGAGTTCGACCGGGTGGTGGGTGTGAACCTGCTGGGCAACATGTACTGCGCGCACGCCGCCCTGCCGCACCTGGTCGAGGCGGCCGCCGGTGAGCCCCGTCGGGTCGCCGACCTGGTCAACGTCAGCTCGGTGGCAGGGCGCGTCGTCCACAAGACCACGGGCGTGTACAACGCGAGCAAGTACGGGCTCAACGCGTACACCGAGGCGCTGCGCCAGGAGGTGGCGGGCCGCCGGGTCCGCGTCTCGGTCCTTGAACCGTCCGCGGTGGAGACCGAGCTGTTCCCGCCGCGGGTCCGGCAGGAACTCGCGAGCAGGATAGGGACCTACGAACGCCTGAGCGCCATGGACGTCGCCGACGCCGTCGAGTACGTCGTGACTCGCCCCGCGCATGCCGCGGTGAGTGAATTGCTCATCCGCCCCAGCGAGTCGGAGCGCTGAACGATCGGAGCGCTGAACGAGCTGTGAAAGCCTTGAATTCAACCTACCTAGTAGGTTAGCTTTCTTGTTGGATGGGCCATCGAGGTCCCGGGCCATGGAGGTTCGGGGGACGAGGTCCAGAAACCCCCTTGGGAGTGTCATGTCCGTGCCTCATACCCCCGCGAAGATCTACCGCGGCCGGGTGGCCGACCAGATCGTCGAGGACCTCCGCGAGCAGATCCTCACCGGCGCCCTGCCGGACGGCGCGCGGCTGCCCTCCGAACGGGAGCTGGCCGCGTCGTACGACGTCAGCGCCCCCACCATCCGCGAGGCGATCCGCGTACTGACAGCGATGGGTCTGGTCACCACCCGCAACGGCAGCCGGGCGACGGTCAACGCGCAGGGCGACACCCTGCTCGCCGTGTCCATCGCCTCCGTCGTGCAGTTCGAGAAGGTCGGCGCCCGTGAGGTGATGGGCCTGCTCGCCGTGCTCAACGCGTACGCCGCCGAACTCGCCGCCGAGCACGCCTCGGACGAGGAGATCGCCGGGTTGCGGGCCGCGGCCGAGGCCGAGGCGAGTGCGACGGGCGAGGGCGTGGAGCGGTCCGCCGCCGCGCTCCAGCACTTCTTCGCCACGCTCGCCGAGATCTCCCACAATCCGCTGCTCGCCGCGCTGAGCCGGTTCATCACCGAGGTGCAGGTCGGGCTCGCGGTCAAGCTGTCCGCCAGCAGGGGCGGGGACTGGGGGCAGATCGCGGGCGCCCTCCAGCCCGAGCGGGTGAAGATCGTGGACGCCATCGCCGGCCGTGATCCCGCCGTCGCCGCTGCCACGGTGCGCAAATACCACCGGCGTGTGGTCGAGCGGATGATCTCCGTCCGCAAGGGGGAGGAGTCCGCCGGAACCGAGGCCGGCGCCACCGAGGCCCTGACCGCGTGGCTGCGGGCCAACGTGGGGCTGGGCGGCCAGGTCGCGAACCGAAGGAGCACCTTGTCGTGACGCGAGCGGTGGAGACGAGCGCGGTGCCGGAGGCAGAGGTCGAGGCAGAGGCAGAGGCGGAGGCGAGTGTGGTCGAGGCGAGCACGGCTGGGACAAGTGCCGTTGGCGCGCCGGCGGTTGGCACGCGTGCCGTTGGTACGACGGCGGTTGGTGCGAGTGCCGTTGGAGCGACTGCCGTTGAGGCAGACACCCCCGTGACCCGCACCGTCCGTGACGCCGCCTTCGACGTGCTGCGTCTGCACGGGCTGACCACCCTCTTCGCCAATCCGGGCTCGACGGAGGTGTCCCTGCTCACCGACCTGCCCGAGGACCTGGAGTTCGTACTCGCCCTGCACGAGGGCTCGGTGGTGGGCGCGGCCACCGGCTGGGCGCTGGCGCGCGAGGAGCCCGCGCTGGTGCTGCTGCACACGACGGCGGGCCTCGGCAACGCGGTGGGCGCGCTGGCCACCGCCCGCGTCAACCGGGCACCCCTCGTGGTTCTCGTGGGCCAGCAGGACCGCAGGCACCTCGCCCAGGAGCCGTTCCTCGCCGGGCAGTTGCACGGCCTGGCCGGCGACTACCCGGTCCGGGTGGAGTCGCCGGTACGCGCCCAGGACGTGCCCGGCGCCATCGGCCGGGCCGTGCACGCCGCCCGCGAGGGGAAGGGGCCCGCGCTGGTCCTCGTACCCATGAACGACTGGGCGGAGCCGGCCGAGGACCTGCCGGTTCCCGCGCCGGCCGTGCTGCGCCGGGCGGCGTCGGCGGACGCGTCGGTCGTCGCCGAGGTCGCCGCGCTGCTGGCCGGGGCCACCGCGCCGGCCCTCGTCGTCGGAGCGGGCGCGGACAGCGACGGGACCTGGACCGCGCTCGGCTCCCTCGCCGAGCGGCTCGACTGCCCGGTGTGGCAGGAGCCCTTCGGGGCGCGGGCCGGATTCCCGCAGGACCACCGGCTGTTCGCCGGACACCTGCCCGCCGACCGCCCGCGACTGCGCGCCACGCTCGCCCCGTACGACCTGGTGCTCTGCGTGGGCGCGCCGTTCCTGCGCCAATACCCGTACACGCCGGGGGAGTTGACCGGCTCCCGGGTGGTCGTCGTCACCGAGGACCCGGCCGAGGCGCACCGCGCTCCCGCCGAACTCGCGGTGGTCGCCGCGCTGCCGGACTTCTGCGACCGGCTCGCCCGCCGCACCCCGCCCAGGCCGCCGATATCGGAGCCGGCCGCGCGTACTCCGCATCCCGAACCACCCGCCCCCGGGGAGCGGTTGAGTCCCACCCACGTACTCGCGGCGCTCGCACAGCGCGTGCCCGCCGACACCGTGATCGTGGAGGAGACCCCCTCCTCCCGCCCCGACCTGCACGCCCTGCTGCCCGCCCGACGGCCGCTCGGCTTCCTCAGCGCCGCCATGGGGGGACTCGGCTTCGCGATGCCGGCCGCGATCGGGGTGCGCATGGGACAGCCGCGCCGCCCGGTGGTCGCCGTCGTCGGCGACGGATCCTCGCTCTACCAGATCCAGTCCCTGTGGACCGCCGCCCACTACGGCGTCGGCGCCGTCTTCGTCGTCCTCGCCAACGGCCGCTACGCGGTGATGGACCGGCTCGCGGACCAGCAGGGCGGCAAGCCGCCGTGGCCCGCCTTCGAGGAGGTCGACGTGGCCGGCCTCGCCGAGTCCCTCGGCTGCCCGGTCCGCCGGATCGACACCTACCCGGACCTGTGCGAGACGCTCGACGCGCTGTGCCCCACGCTGGCCGACCGCACGGAACCCCTCGTCATCGAGGTCGCGGTCTCCGCGGACGGCGAGTTCAGGCCCTGACGTCCGCCGACGACGGGCCGAGCGAGCGTTCCTCGACACCGGCCAGGTGCATGGTGAACACCTCGCGGGCGTCCGGAGCCAGGGTGCGCAGGGCGACCAGGGCGGTGATCGCGACGTCGCAGAGTTCGGACCGTACGTCGTCCCAGGTGTGGCTCGTGCCCTTGCGGGGGTTCTGGCCGGTCGCGCCGATCACCGCCTGCGCGACCTCGCCGACCTCCTCGGAGAGTTTCAGCATGCGCAGGAGGAGCAACTCCCGTCCGGTGTGCGCCTGGTTGGCGTCCAGCCAGGCGTACAGCCGGTCGATCGTGTCCCAGACGTCGTCTTCGTGAGCGCGGTCAGCCATGGGAGCAGCCTCCCATCCCCGGGACCGCGGCCGGATGCCCAATCGTCGGCCGGGGGTGCCTACTCGTCCACTTGCTGGCTGAACGCCTCCTCGTCGAACAGCGACTCCTGCTCGCCCTCAGCCAGCTTCCGCACCCGCTGGTTCCGCGCCCCCACGACCACCGCAGTGACCGCAGCCGTCACGCCAAGGGCCGTCGGTACCATCCAGCCGCGGTTCACCGCGTGCCCCAGCGCATGGTCGAGGGAGAGCCGGCCGGGACCGGTCACGGCGAGGCCCGCCGCCGTCAGGCCGAGGCTCGCCGCGTACTCGTAGCCGCCGCCCATGGCGAAGAACCCGTTCGGCGCATGCACCGCCGCCGCGCCCGCCATCGCGCCGGCCGCCGCCGCCCCGGCGGCGGGTGTCGCGAGGCCCAGTGCCAGCAGCACGCCTCCGCCCGCCTCGGAGAGGCCTGCCGCCGTCGCGCTCGCCTTTCCCGGCGCGTAGCCCATGGACTCCATGGCCGCCCCGGTGCCTTCGAGCCCGCCCCCGCCGAACCAGCCGAACAGCTTCTGCGCCCCGTGTGCGGCCAGCACGCCGCCCGTGCCCAGACGGAGCAGCAGCAGCCCCAGATCGCGTCGGTCGAAACAAGTCACGGTGACTCCCGGAACGGACGGAGTGAACAGACGGAGGGAACGGATGGAGCGAAGGTACGGAGTGAACAGACGGACTGCAGGGACTTCCACCGTCGCACCGATCACCCCACCCGACGCGCCCGCGCGGCCGTTCGGGTGGCGGGCCCGCGAGAGCGGTGTGACTCTGGCTGGCATGACGATTCAGGTAGCCAAACTCAGCGACCCGGCCGTCCGGGCGTTCGTCACCGCTGTGAACGCCCACGACCGCGACGCCTTCCAAGCACTTCTCGCCCCCGGCGCCACCATGTCCGACGACGGCTCCGACCGTGACCTCGCCGACTGGACCGACCGGGAGATCTTCTCCTCCCACGGCCACATGGACGTCGACAACGAGTCCAAGGGCGGCCTCTCCCTCATCGCCCACTACAGCAACGACACCTGGGGCGAGATGAAGACGAAGTGGAGCTTCACGGTCGACGACGGAGGCAGGATCTCCCGGTTCGAAACAGGCCAGGCCTGAAGCACCTTCCCGGAAAAGGCCTTGCCTTCGTGTGCACTCCAACTCCTAGCGTCCGGAGGCATGGAGACCACCGAGCACACCAACGGGACCAGGACACTGGGCCGCAGCGGCATCGAAGTGAGCGCCCTCGGCTTCGGCTGCTGGGCCATCGGCGGCGAATGGGCGACCTCCGACGGGCAGCCCCTGGGCTGGGGCAAGGTCGACGACGAGGAGTCCGTACGGGCGGTTCGCCGCGCCCTCGACCTCGGCGTGACGTTCTTCGACACCGCCGACGCGTACGGCACCGGGCACAGCGAGCGGGTACTCGCGCGCGCCCTCGGCAAGCGCCGCTCCGACGTGGTCGTCGCCACCAAGTGGGGCAACCTGATCGACGAGGAGCGCCGCATCGCCCTCGGCAGCGACGACTCCCCGGCGTACGCCCGCCGCGCGCTGACCGCCTCACTGCGCCGCCTGGACACCGACTACGTCGACCTGTACCAGCTGCACATCTCCGACGCCGACCCGGACCGTGCGGCGCAACTCCGCGACACCTGCGAGGAGTTCGTACGCGAGGGGCTCGTCCGCGCCTACGCCTGGAGCACCGACGACCCCGAGCGCGCGGCCGTCTTCGCGGCGGGCGAGCACTGTGCGGCCGTACAGCACCGCCTGAACATCCTCCAGGACGCACCCGAACTCCTGGCGCTCTGCGAGGAGTCGGACCTCGCGAGCATCAACCGCAGTCCCCTCGCGATGGGTCTGCTGACCGGGAAGCACGCGGCGGGGCGCGCCCTGGAGGCGGGGGACATCCGCAACGCGCCGCCCGCCTGGCTGCCGGGCTTCACCGAGAGCGCCGGCGCCGACCCTCAGTGGCTGGCCAGGGTCGACGCCCTCAGGTCCATCCTCACCAGCAACGGCCGTACGCTCGCGCAGGGCGCGCTGGCCTGGCTGTGGGCGCGCAGCCCGCGCACCGTCCCGATCCCCGGGTTCCGCTCGGTCGCCCAGGCCGAGGAGAACGCGGGCGCGATCGCGAAAGGGCCGCTCACCGCCGGGCAGTTGACCGAGGTCGACCGCGTTCTGGGACGGTGAGCGGCCCTCCGAAGGCCCTGCCGTACGGGGCTACTGGGCGAACTGCTGAGGGGCGGGGGCGCGGCGCACCGCGCCACCGCTCTGCTCCTTCAACGTGATCTGACCCTTCTTGATGGTCGCGAGGCGGGGCGCGCGGCGGGCGATGGACGAGTCGTGGGTGACCATGATGAAGGTCAGCCCGTACTCGTGCCACAGGCCTTCGAGCAGGCCCATGATGTCGTCGCGGGTGCCCTCGTCGAGGTTGCCGGTCGGCTCGTCGGCGAGGAGCACCTTCGGCTTCTTGACCAGGGCGCGCGCGATGGCGACACGCTGCTGCTGGCCGCCGGACAGCTCGGACGGGGCGTGCGTGAGGCGGTCGCCGAGGGCGACCGAGGCCAGCGCCTCGGCGGCCCGCTCGCGCCGCTCCTTGGGCTTCACACCGAGCGGCACGAGCGCGGTCTCGACGTTCTCCTGCGCGGTCAGCGTCGGGATGAGGTTGAACGACTGGAAGATGATGCCGATCTTCTCGGCGCGCAGCCGGGTCAGCTTGGCCTCGCTGATCTCGGCGAGGTTCACGCCGTCCAGTTCGACGCTGCCGGAGGAGGGGCGGTCAAGACCGCCGATCATCTGCAGCAGCGTCGACTTGCCGCCGCCCGTGGGGCCCTGGATGACGAGCTGGTCGCCGTCCTCGATGGTGAGGTCGATGCCACGCAGCGCCTCCACCGTCTCCTTGCCCCGCGTGTAGCGCTTGGTGACGCCAGTGAGCTTGTACATGAGTTCTCCGAAGATGAAGCAGGCAGGTGAAGAAGGAAAGGGGGGTGGGGCGCCGCGACCCGGGGGGAACGGACGCGGCGCCCCAGCTCAAGGGGTGTCCGGCCCGAAGACCGGTTGCCCGAGGGCGTGTTACTGGACGCTGCGCAGCGCGTCCGCCGGGCGCATCCGGGAGGCGCGCCAGCCGCCCATCGCACCGGCGATCAGACCGCCCGCGATGGCCAGGCCCGCCGCCAGCGCGATGGTCGTCATCGAGACCGGAGCGGAGAGCGCGATGTCCATGGTGTTGGACGCCGCCTGCTGGGCGCCAGGGCCGCCGCCGCCCATACGGCCGCCGCCACCCGCGCTCGCCGTGGAACCGAGCTCCGCGGTCAGCGTCGGGCTGATCGCCGTCACCGTGTACGCCGCGGCGAGACCGATGCCGATGCCGAGCGCGCCGCCGATCAGACCGTTCACGATGGACTCGCCGACGACCTGCCGGGTGACCTTGCGGGACGGCCAGCCGAGCGCCTTGAGGGTGCCGAACTCACGCACCCGGCGGGAGACGGCGGAGGAGGTGAGCAGCGCCGCCACCAGGAACGCGGCGATGAGCACCGCGATGGACAGCCACTTGCCCACGCTGGTCGCGAGGTTGGAGGCCGTGGACAGCGAACCCGAGACGGTGTCCGCGAGGTCGGCGGAGGTGGTGACCGTCGTACCCGAGATGTTCTTCTGGATGGTCGCCTTGACCGTGTCGATCTGCTTCGAGTCGGTCGCCGTGACGTAGATCGTGGTGACCTGGTCGGCCGAGTCGCCGAGCGTCTGCGCCTGCTTCAGCGGCAGGTAGACGTCGGTGGTCGACTCGCTGCTGTCGGGCGTCGCGATGCCGATGATGTCGTACTTGGTGTCGGAGATCGTGATCGTCTTGGCGATCGTGAGCTCGTTCTCCTTGGCGTACGAGGCGCTGACCACCGCGACCTTCGAGTTGGTCTGCGCGGTCGTGAACGTCGTGCCCGTGGTGATCTTCGACGTGGCGAGCGGGCCGAGGTCCTGGTTGGTGACGTCGACGCCCGCGACGGTGTACGAGTTCACGTCGAAGTTGGCGCCGCCGCCCTGCACGCGCGGCTGGCCGGTGGACTGGCCGCCCTGGCCGCCGCCCTGACCCTGACCGGAGGGCGCGGCGGACTCCGCCGTGCCCTGGGTGAAGGAGCCGTCGACCTTGGTGACGTTCAGGCTCAGCGCGCCGACCGCGCTCGCCACGCCCGACTGCTTGGCGACGTCGGTGACGAGCGAGGCCTTCAAGGCCTGCCCGCCCTGCGTCATCACGCGGTCCGAGCTCTGGGTGTCGTCGCTGTCGGAGCCCGCGTCGAACTCGAACCGGGGCCTGCCCGACTCGCTGTCCGTGGGCGCTGCCTGTGCCTTGGTGACCGTCATGTCGGTGCCGAGTCCGTACAGCGACGTCAGGACCTTGTCCTGGGCCTGCTGCATGCCGGCCGACACCGAGTTGACGGTGATGACCAGCGCGATACCGAGCGCCAGACCCAGGGCGATGACCAGGGCCGCCTTCTTGCGCCGGCTCAGCTCACGCTTGAGATAGATGCCAAACATCCCGTTCCTCAAAGGTTCTTGGCGCCCGCTGTGGGCGCGGCCACAAGCTATGGAGAAAGCTTTGAGTCGGCCTGAGTAAGGGATGTGTAAGAGCTGAGAAAGTGAGGCCCGTTATAAATGTTCCATCAGACAGCTGATTCCTAAGTTCCCTAGGGCTTAATGCCAGGTAGTGCCTGTTGAGTGGGTTCTTGGTGAAGAACAGCGGGCCCGCCCGGTGCGTATCTCCCGGTGGGACGGTGGATGGGCGTACGGGGCGGGTCCGCACTCTTTCCACCTGGGCACGCGCCCTATTCACATGGTGCGGCGTGCCGCCGCTGCCGCGTCCCCGCCCGCCGCCTTCGCGGGCTTTGCGGTTTCTTTGGAAGCGCAGTGGATTTCCTTTGTCACCCCGCCGTGCGGTGTCACAGACTGCCTTTGTACGGTCCCGGGATGCGTGATTCCACCCGGCTCTCCCGTCGTGCCGCCCTCGGCCTTGCCGCAGCCGCCGTCCCGCTGGCCGCCGCCGCACCCGCTTCGGCGGCCACCACGATCGGCGGTGAGCGGCTCGCCCGCACCGGCGTCCAGGTGAGCGGCGCCTCGGGCCTGCCCAGGGGCCTCACCGCCCGCTCCTGGCTCGTCGCCGACCACGACAGCGGCGAGGTGCTCGCCTCGTACAACGCGCACCGGCGCCTCGCACCCGCGTCCACCCTGAAGATGCTGTTCGCGGACACGGTCCTGGAGAGGTTCGAGCGGACCGAGAAGCACACGGTGACCGCCGCCGACCTGGCGGGGATTCCCTCGGGCTCCAGCCTCGTCGGCATACAGGCCGGAACCACGTACACCGTCGAGGAGTTGTGGCTCGGCGTCTTCCTGCGCTCGGGCAACGACGCGGTGCACGTGCTCAGTCACATGAACGGCGGTCTCGACGAGACGGTCGCGCAGATGCAGGCCAAAGCCGAGGATCTGCAGGCCCTGGACACCAAGGTGGTCAGCCCCGACGGCTTCGACCACGAGGGCCAGCTGTCCTCCGCGTACGACCTGACGCTCTTCGCCCGGCACGGCCTCGCCGGCGCCGACTTCCGCGGCTACTGCTCGACGAAAACCGCCGACTTCCCGGCCGGTGGCAAGAAGACCTTCCAGATCCAGAACACCGACCGCTTGCTGACGGGCGCGGACGGCGTGGCGGCGTACGACGGCCTGATCGGTGTCAAGAACGGTTACACGAGCAACGCGGGCAACACCTTCACCGGCGCGGCGACCCGCGACGGGCGGACCCTCCTCGTCACCGTGCTGCACCCGGAGAGCGGCGGCAGCGGCGTCTACGAGGAGACGGCCGCGCTGCTCGACTGGGGGTTCGGGAAAGGGGCCGGCGCCAAGCCCGTGGGCACGCTGGTCGAACCGCTCAGCGAGGGCGGCGGCGCGAGCGCGACGCCCACGCGGCAGGGGGCGGCCGGTGCTTCCGCTTCCAGTAAGGCGGAGCAGTCCTCGTGGGGGATGGCGGGTGGGGCCGGGGGAGCCGTCGTGCTGCTCGCGGGCGCGCTCGCCATGCGTATGCGCAGTCGCGGACGCGGTTCCGGGGGCGGCAGCCATCGCCGCTGACGGACGCGGAGGGTTCCTTTGTGGAGCAGCCGTCCGCGGACCGGTGCATACCCCGCGGTCCCGCGCGAGGTCCGCCCCCATCCCGGGCCGCGGACGGCTGCTCCTCCCCCCTCGGTATGGTCCGTGGTGTACACCGTGGCCGTACCGAAGTCTCGTGCTCCAAGTGTGAAGCTCTGATGGAGGAGATGTTGAGCATAAGCCCGCTACCGGGCTTTATGGTCCGGAGGTTCAGCTTCCGTTTGTGCAAGTTGAGGAGTTGACGAGGCGGGTGCGCGGCGAGGGGTGGACTTTTCAGCCACGTCCCACGTACGGCATCGCCGTCGCAAGCACCGTCGCGAACTGCACGTTCGCCTCCAGGGGCAGCTCCGCCATGTGCCGCACCGTGCGCGCCACATCGGCGACGTCCATCACCGGTTCGACCGCCGTCTCCCCGCTCGCCTGCAGGGTTCCGGTTCGCATGCGCTCGGTCATGTCGGTCGCCGCGTTGCCGATGTCGATCTGACCGCAGGCGATCCGGTACGGACGCCCGTCCAGGGACAGCGACTTGGTCAGGCCGGTCAGCGCGTGCTTGGTCGCCGTGTACGCGACCGAGTGCGGACGGGGCGTGTGCGCGGAGATCGAGCCGTTGTTGATGATCCGGCCGCCCTGCGGGTCCTGCTCCTTCATCCGCCGGTACGCCGCCTGCGCGCACAGGAACGCGCCGTTGAGGTTGGTGTCCACGACGTGCCTCCAGGCCTCGTACGGCAGCTCCTCGAACGGGACGCCGCCGGGGCCGAACGTACCGGCGTTGTTGAAGAGCAGGTCGAGCCGCCCGAAGCGGTCGTGTACGGCCGCGAAGAGGGCGTCGACGTCCTCGGGGCGTGAGACATCGGTCCGTACGGCGATCGAGGGCCCCTCGGGGGCGAGGGCGGCCGTCTCCTCCAGGGTCCCTGGCCGGCGTCCGGCGAGCGCCACCGACCAGCCGGTGCGCAGCAGTTCCACCGCCACCGCGCGACCGATGCCGGAGCCCGCTCCGGTGACCACCGCGATCTTCGTTTGCATGGCATTCATGGCCCCGCAGCGTACGTGAGGCTTTGAGCGGGGTCCGCCTTGCGGAACTCATCCGTCCGCCATCTGACTGTTGTGTACGCGCCAATCCCGCGTCGATCCCGGCCACTCCAATGACAGGCACCACAACTGTCAGGGGAGGGCCAAGATGACACCCGCAGCCCACAAGCATCCGTCTCCGCACGCCCCCGAACTCCGCGCCGTCGCCCGTCACATCGGCCGCCGCCGCTTCCTCACCGCCACCGGCGCGGCCGCCGCACTCGCCTTCGCCGTCAACCTGCCGACCGCGGGCGTGGCGAGCGCCGCCGAACTCGACGCGGCGAAGATCACCGAAGACCCCTTCACGCTCGGCGTCGCCTCGGGCGACCCGCAGCCCGGCTCCGTCCTCCTGTGGACGCGCCTCGCCCCGGTGCCGTACCAGGCCGACGGCGGTCTGCCCGCCGAACGCGTCACCGTGCAGTGGGAGTTGGCCCACGACGACCGCTTCCGCCGGATCGTCAGACGCGGCACGGCCACCGCACACCCCGAGTTCGACCACACCGTGCACGTCGAGGTCGGCCACCTCGCCGCCGACCGGGTCTTCTACTACCGCTTCAAGACGGGCAGTTGGATCAGCGAGACCGGCCGTACCCGCACCGTGCCCGCCACCCACGCCCAGGTGTCAGGGCTCAAGTTCGCCGCCGTCTCCTGCCAGGCCTACACGGACGGCTACTTCACCGCGTACGGCCATCTCGCCGAGGACGACGTCGACGTGGTCTTCCACCTCGGCGACTACCTGTACGAGTACGCGGTCAACTCCGTCGGCGGCTACCGCAACTACACCGACCGGGTGCTCCCCGACCTCTTCAACCACGAGACCGTGAACCTGGAGGACTACCGCCTGCAGTACGCCCTCTACAAGTCCGACCCGGATCTGCGCGCCGCGCACGCCGCGCACCCCTTCGTCGTCACCTGGGACGACCACGAGACCGAGAACAACTACGCCGACGACATCCCCGAGAACGACGTACCGCCGGAGGAGTTCCTGCTGCGCCGCGCCGCCGCCTACCGCGCGTACTGGGAGAACCAGCCGCTGCGCCGCCCGCAGCAGCCGGAAGGCCCCGACATGCAGCTCTACCGGCGGCTGAACTGGGGCCGGCTCGCCCAGTTCGACATCCTCGACACCCGGCAGTACCGCTCCGACCAGGCGTACGGCGACGGCCTCGACCTCCCCGGCCCCGAGATCGACGACCCGGCGCGCACGATGACCGGCGAGACGCAGGAGCGGTGGCTCCTTGACGGCTGGCGCGGCTCACGGGCCCTGTGGAACGTCGTGCCGCAGCAGGTGAACTTCGCGCAGCGCAAGCTCGACCTCACGCACCCGGCGCGGCTGTCGATGGACTCGTGGGACGGCTACCGGGCCTCGCGCCGCCGGATCCTCGACGGGGCCAAGGCGGCCGGGATCGAGAACCTGATGGTCCTCACCGGTGACGTGCACGTCGCGTACGCCTACGACATCAAGGACGACTTCGACGACCCCGCGTCCAGCACCCTCGGCACGGAGATCGTCGCCACGTCGATCTCCAGCGGCCGGGACGGCGCCGACAAGCCCTCGACCTGGGACACTTACACGGGAGCCAACCCGCACATGAAGCTCTACAACGGGCGGCGCGGCTATGTGACGGTCGAGCTGGGGCGGGAGATCGCGCGGGCCGACTTCAAGACGGTGAACGCCGTGACGACGCCGGGCGCTCCGATCACGACGGCGGCGTCGTTCGTGACGGAGGTGGGCGACCAGGGGCTGAAGCCGGCCTGAGGTCCCGCTAGTTGACCTCGCCCGGATAGCGGACGCCGATGCGGTCCCGGATCGTGTCGAGCGTCCGCATCACGGCGAGGGTGCCGTCGAGGGGGACCAGAGGGGACTCGGTCTCGCCGGCGCGCAGGGCTCGCATGACCTCGGCGGCCTCGTGCCTGAGGCTGTTGCGGGGGCCGTGCGTCGGTCCTGCCGTGAACTCCTCGGGCTCGCGGCCGTCGCGGTGCAGGACGAAACGGTCCGCGAAGAAGAAACCGTCGGGGATGTCGATGCGGCCCTCGGAGCCGGTGACCGAGGCGGCGACGGGCGTGCCGCCGTGAATGGAGCAGTGCACCGAAGCGAGAGCGCCGCTCTCCCAGGAGAGCAGTGCACCCGTCTGGAGATCGACGCCCTCGTCGGAGAGCACCGCTCTCGCGGAGATGTCCGAGGGCTCCCCGAGCAGCAGCTGCGCGAACGACACCGGGTAGACACCGAGATCGAGAAGCGCGCCGCCACCCTGCGCCGGGTCACGCAACCGGTGCGAGGGCGGGAACGGCCCCGCCAGCCCGAAGTCGGCCTGCACGGTGCGCACCTCACCGATCACACCGTCGTCGACGAGCGCCTTGAGCCGCCGGACCACCGGATTGCAGTACATCCACATGGCCTCCATCAGGAACCGGTCGTGCCGCCGCGCGAGCGCGACCAGCTCCTCCGCCTCGCCCGAGTTCAGCGTGAACGCCTTCTCGCACAGCACATGGCGCCCCGCCTCCAGACACATCCCGGCCGCGGCCCGGTGCGCCGAGTGCGGAGTGGCGACGTACACGATGTCGACGTCCTCGTCCTCGGCGAGCGACGCCCAGTCCCCGTACGCCTTCGGAATCCCGAACCGTTCCGCGAACGCCTTCGCCGAGGCGTCCGTCCGCGAGGCCACGGCCACCACCTCGGCGTCCGCCATGTCCACCAGATCCGCCGTGAACGCCGCGGCGATCCCACCCGTCGCCAGAATCCCCCACCGCACGCGATCCACTGCCATCCCCGGTCCCTCGCTCTGTGACCTCTGTGACCCCGAACACTCTGTTCGAACTGAGAGCATAGGTGGCGGATTACTCGGAGAGGGAGGGGCACATGCCCGAGCGTGGCCGTACCACGCGGGACCAGGACAGCGCGGAGGACGCCATAGAGACGGTGGCAGCCGTATCGCCGGGCGTACGGGACACCGCCGCCCTCCGCCGCACCGGACTCCTCGTCACCCTGCTCCTCGGCGGGCTCGCCGCCACGCCCCCGCTCGCGATGGACATGTACCTCCCGGCGCTGCCGGAGGTCACGAACTCCCTGCACGCCCCCGCCGCGACCGTGCAGCTCACCCTCACCGCCTGCCTCGCGGGCATGGCGTTCGGGCAGCTGGTCGTCGGCCCGATGAGCGACAGGTGGGGACGGCGCAGACCACTGCTCGTGGGCCTGCTCATCTACATCGTCGCCACCGCCCTCTGCGCCGTCGCCCCGAACATCGAGACCCTCGTCGCCTTCCGCCTCGCCCAGGGCCTCGCGGGCGCGGCCGGAATCGTCATCGCGCGGGCGGTCGTACGCGATCTGTACGACGGCATGGAGATGGCCCGCTTCTTCTCCACGCTCATGCTGATCTCCGGCGTCGCCCCGATCATCGCGCCGCTCATCGGCGGGCAGGTCCTGCGCGTCACCGACTGGCGCGGTGTGTTCGTGGTCCTCACGGTGGTCGGCATCGCGCTGACCGCGGTCGTCTGGTTCCGGCTGCCGGAGACCCTCGCGCCCGGTGAGCGGCACAGCGGCGGTGTGGGAGAGGCGCTGCGCGCGATGCGCGGACTGCTCGCCGACCGGATCTTCGCGGGCTACATGCTCACCGGCGGATTCACCTTCGCCGCGCTGTTCGCGTACATATCCGCCTCGCCCTTCGTCATCCAGGAGATCTACGGCGCCTCCCCGCAGACCTTCAGCCTGCTCTTCGGCCTCAACTCCGTCGGCCTGGTGATCGTCGGCCAGATCAACGGCAAGATCCTGGTCGGCCGGGTCGGTCTCGACAAGGTCCTCGCCGTCGGCCTCGCGGTCATCACGCTCGCCGCCGCCGCGCTGCTGCTGATGTCCACCGGCGTCCTCGGCGAGGCCGGGCTCGTTCCGGTCGCCGCCGCGCTGTTCGTGCTGATGTCCGCGATGGGCGTGGCCCTGCCCAACACCCAGGCACTCGCGCTGATGCGCGTCCGGCACGCCGCGGGTTCCGCTTCCGCGCTCCTGGGCACCTCCTCCTTCCTCGTCGGCGCGATCGCCTCACCCCTCGTCGGCATCGCCGGGGAGCGCACCGCCGTCCCGATGGCCGTCGTCCAACTGGCCGCAGTACTGGTGGCGGCCGCCTGCTTCGTGGGACTGTGCCGTCCCTGGCAGGGAAGACGCACATCGGACTGAAAGGCGGCGGACAGCTGAGCGCACCGAGACTGCGCATCGACTCACCGGAACGGGCCGGGCTCGACCCCGGAGAACTGAAGCACCTCGTACGGGAGGTCCACGCCCTCACGGGCGGGGCGGACCCCTGGGCCGCGGGCGCCGTACTGGTCGCCGGGCGCGGCCCGGTCATCGCCGTCGAGGAGGCCGCGGGGTGGGCGGTCCGCTACGCCTCCTACGACGAGGAGACGGACACGGGGGTCGAACTGCCGCCCGGGGCACGGGTTCCCATGACCGCCCGCACCCCCTTCGACCTCGCCTCCCTCACCAAGCTGTTCACGGCGGTCGCCGCGGTGCAGCAGCTGGAGCGGGGCACGCTCGGCATCGACGCGCGGGTCGGCGCGTATCTGCCGGACTTCCGGGCGGCCGCCGAACACGGCATCACCGTACGGCAGTTGCTCACCCACACCTCAGGGCTGCGGCCCGAACTCCCGCTGTACGACTGCCCGGACGACCGGGCGCGGCTCGAGATGCTCCGTGCGGAGGCGCCGGTGTCGGAGCCGGGGGAGTACGTCTACTCGGACGTGAACCTGCTCCTCCTCCAGTACGTCCTGGAGCGCACCACCGGGCGCACGCTCGACGTCCTCGTGCGTGACGGGATCACCCGGCCGCTCGGGATGACGGCCACCCGGTTCGGGCCGTGTCCGGGGGCGGCCGCGACGGAGGACCAGCGGTGGCCGTGGGCCAGGGTCGACCGGGGCATGCTCCGCGGTGTGGTCCACGACGAGAACGCCTGGGCCCTCGGGGGTGTGGCCGGTCACGCCGGCCTCTTCTCCACCGGCCGCGACCTCGCCGTCTTCTGCCGCACCCTCCTCGCGGGCGGCTCCTACGGCCCCGCCCGCATCCTCGGCCCCGACTTCGTCGAACTCATGCTCACCCCACCCGGCCTCGGCTTCGCCCTCGACCAGGCCTGGTTCATGGGGGCTCTCGCGGGGCGCGGTGCGGCGGGGCACACGGGGTTCACGGGGACGTCGCTGGTGCTGGATCCGGCGACGGACACGTTCGCGGTGCTGCTGGCGAATACGGTGCATCCTCGGCGCCGGGCCGCCGACAATGCGCCGAGGGCGGCGGTGGGGACTCGGGTGGCGCGGGCGGTGCGGGGGACTTGAGGGTTTTTTCGCCCCCTCCGCCCCTACCCGTCCCTTGCTCCCTGGGGGCTGCCGCCCCCAGACCCCCGCATCGCGCTGACGCGCTCGTCCTCAAACGCCGGACGGGCTAAAAGATCTCTAGCTCCGGCCGGGGAAAGTTTCAGCCCCTCCGGCGTTTGAGGAGCGGGGTCTGGGGCGGAGCCCCAGGAACAGGGACGGGTAGGGGCGGAGGGGGCGAAAACCCACCCCACCCCAGCCCCCACCCCCCAACCGTAGAATCACGACGTGAACGCCGCCGAAACCCTCCGCACCGCCCTGGCCGGCCTCCTCGACGGCCTCCCCCCGAAGGCGGCCACGCAGGCGGTCGACCGGCTGATCGCGAACTACCGGGGCGAGACCCCGACCCACACCCCGATCCTCCGCGACCGCGAGGACGTGGTCGCGTACGCCGCGTACCGGATGCCCGCGACGTTCGAGGCGGTACGCACGGCACTGGACGAGTTCGCGGACACGGCCCCGGACTGGGCGCCGAACAGCCACGTGGACGTAGGCGGCGGCACCGGCGCGGCGACCTGGGCGGTGAACGCCACCTGGGAGGGCACCCGCCCGGTGACGGTCCTCGACTGGGCCGAACCGGCGCTCGCACTGGGCCGGGAAATCGCCGCGGCGAACCCGGAGCTGAAGGCCGCCGAGTGGCACCGCTCTCGTATCGGAGCAGCGCTCACCATCGAGAGCACTGATCTCGTCACCGTCTCCTACGTTCTCGGCGAGCTGACCGACGCCGACCGCGCCTCCGTGGTCGACGCCGCCGCGTCCGCCGCGCAGGCCGTCGTGATCATCGAGCCCGGCACCCCCGGCGGCTACGCCCGCGTCATCGAGGCCCGCGACCGCTTGATCGACGCCGGGTTCCGGATCGCCGCGCCCTGTCCGCACAGCGCGGGCTGCCCCATCGTCCCC
Organism: Streptomyces sp. NBC_00038; assembly: GCF_026343635.1. NCBI lineage: Bacteria > Bacillati > Actinomycetota > Actinomycetes > Kitasatosporales > Streptomycetaceae > Streptomyces > Streptomyces sp. NBC_00038. The sequence continues at coordinate 3,122,655 of NZ_JAPELQ010000001.1, read as the reverse complement.
GGCGAGGACTGGTGCCACTTCTCGGCCCGCGTCAGCCGTTCCTCCCTGCACCGCCAGGTCAAGGGCGGCTCCCTGCCGTACGAGGACGAGAAGTTCAGCTATGTCGCCGCGACCCGCTTCCCGCCGGTCCCGGCCCCCTCCCGTATCGTCCGCAGGCCCCAGATCCGCAAGGGCCAGGTGCTCCTGGACCTGTGCGAGCCCGACGAGTCCCTGCGCCGGGACACGGTGACCAAGCGCCACGGCCTGCTGTACAGGGCGGCCCGCGACGCGGCCTGGGGCGACGCCTGGCCGCCGCCCCAGGGGGACTAACTCCGTTCCTCCTCCGCGTGGCCTTCCGTACGGCCCTCCTGCAGCCTGCGCAGCAGCTCCCGCTTCTGGCTCTGCGGATCCTGGCCCCCGCCGACCCGCTTGCCCCGGCCCCCGCCGCGCAGCGCCTTGCGGCCCAGGTTGCTGCGGGTTCCGCCGACGCCCAGCATGTTTCCGTTTCCGCCTCGGCTCATCCCGGGTCTCCCTCCGGATCACAACGAGACGGTTCGTCTCGTTCGATGCTTACCACTGTCCGGCGAGACGCAACGTCTTGTCAACCTGATAAATTCGCCCCATGGTCCAGACGCCCGGTCAGAAGTCCACCCCGTCCTCGGGTAAGCCCACCCCCGACTCCACCCGCCGCAGCGAGAAGTCCCGCCGCGCGATCTACGACGCCGCCCTCGCCCTCGTCGGCGAGGTCGGCTACCCGAAGACCACCATCGAGGGCATCGCGGCCCGCGCCGGTGTCGGCAAGCAGACGATCTACCGCTGGTGGTCTTCGAAGGCCGAGGTGCTCCTGGAGGCGTTCATCGACCTGAGCGCCCAGGCGGCGGAGGCCGCGGCCCGGCCCGAGATCCTGGGGGAGCAGGCGGCGTACGAGATCCCGGACACCGGCGATCTGGAGGCCGACCTCAAGCTGGTCCTGCGCGCCACCGTCGACGAGCTCCTCGACCCCAAGTTCGAGATCCCCTCGCGTGCGCTGGCCGCCGAGGGCGTCGTCAACAAGGAGGTGGGCGTCGAGTTCGTGACCAAGCTCCTCGAACCCCAGCTCCAGCTGTACGTGAAGCGGCTGCGCTCAGCCCAGGACGCCGGCCAGGTGCGCCAGGACATCGACCCGCGCATCGCCCTGGAACTCTTCGTCTCCCCGCTCGCCCAGCGCTGGCTCCAGTACACCGGGCCGATCACCTACGACTACACGGACGCCCTCGTCGACTACGCCCTCCACGGCCTCGCCCCGCGCTGAGCGGCCACCGGGACGGCGAGATAAATCACACCAAAGCATGCAAACAAGCCTGATTCCGGCCGAGAGCGCATCGCCCCCACCTACCCCGGATGTCAGCTCTGGCCACCCGGGGCGCAGGATGGTGGGACCATAGGGCAAGACGTGGGGAACTAGGGCTAGGCGAGGCGATACATGAGCGCAGAGTTCGGCAGCCGCTCCGGCGCGCAGGGCAGGATCTCCCAGTGGCTGCGTGGCCGCCGCCCCAAGGAGACCGCCAGTGACGGCAGCGGGCGTGAGGCCCTGCTGCTCGCCGCTGCCGCCGCCGGGCTGCCGCTCGCGCAGGCCGCGTACCCCTCCGGGTACCGGTGCTCCTGTGACCGCGTCGGTTGTCCCACCCCCGCGCGCCACCCCATCTCCTTCGCCTGGCAGACCCAGTCCACGACCGACCGCGCCCAGATCGAGCGGTGGGCCCGGCATCAGCCGCAGGCCAACTTCATCACCGCGACCGGCATGGTGCACGACGTCCTCGACGTGCCGCTGGACGCGGGGCGCGAGGCGCTGGAGCGGCTGCTCGCCTCCGGTATCGAGGTGGGACCCGTCGCCCAGTCCGGCGCCGACCGCATGCTCTTCTTCACGGCCACCCGCGGTACGCCCGAGGACGAGGACGAGTGGTGGCCCTGCGAGCTGGACTGCCACCCCGAGACGATGGACGAGCACCCGGGGCTGCGCTGGCACTGCCGCGGCTCGTACGTCCTGGTGCCGCCCGCCCAGCTCCCCGGTGACCTGACGGTCGACTGGGTACGGGGCCCCGAGCATCCCCTGCCGGATCCGCTCACCATCCTCGAAATCCTGACCGACGCCTGCGCCCGCTACGCCGGGGACGGCTCGGAGCAGCTGGCGGCCTGGCCCCACCGGGGCTGAACCGCTCGCCTCCGCTACTCGCCCTTCGCCCCAGTCAGCCCCTGCACCCGGCTCAGGAACTCCACCTGCTGGTCCCCCGACCCCTTCGCCGGGTCGAGGACCGCCTCGTTGGCGACGAACTCCAGGGTGAGGGACTGCTTCACCTCGCCCGTCATCAGGGCCTTGATGTTCGCGTCGGTGACGTTGATGTCGACGCCCTGAGCGGCGGTCTGCTTCTCGAAGTGGCGGGTGGTGAAGAAGACCAGCGCGCCGCCGTCCTTGGTGCGCAGCCCGACGGGCGCGTAGTCACCGGAGTTGAGCGGCTCGTCGACGTACTGCCGGGCGAGGCCCGGCTTGCTCTCGTTCTTCTCGCGCAGGGCCCGCAGCTCCGAGGTGTAGGCGCCGGGCGCGAAGGTGTCGCCGCCGCTCGCCAGATAGGTCGCGTACGCCTGGCCCAGCTTGTCCGGCTCGACCGCGAGGGCCGCGTCGTCCGCGGTGACCGGCTGCGCCCAGCCGTCCGCGTCCTTCTCGAACTCCGGTATGCCGTCGGCGGCGAGGACGGTCAGATACGAGGCCTCCCACACGTCGCTCGCGCTGCCCCGGGTGAACACGACCAGCCAACGGGTGTCGTCCGAGCCCTTGTTGGAGTCGGTGTCGGCCAGGAACCAGCGCGGCCAGCCCGCCTTCTCGGGGATGGTGAACTTCGCGTCGGTCAGCTCCAGCGGAGAGTGCGCCGCGTTGCCTTGCGGGCTGTTCTTCTGCCCGGCCTCCAGCTTCGCGCCGTCGATGTCGGCGAGCGGGCCTGTGACGTAGCCGGCGTCCAGCGAGCGGTCGTACGCCTTGTCCGCCTCGTTGTACGCCGTGGTGAAGTCCTCGAGCGCGCGGGCGGCCTCCGCCTGGGTCGCCGCCGGCACGATCTCCCGCTCCCCGTGCACCACCATGCAGCCACTCGCCGTCAAGGACAGAACGGTCACCGCGCCCGTCGCCAGGGCGAATTGGCCGCGACTACGAAGCCTTCGAATGGTGCGATCCCCGCGAACCCTGCGATCCCTGCTCATCAGGCGTCTTCACCTTCCCCTTCCCGGAGGCGAACCCTACCGGGGCGAGGAAAATCGCGAGAGTCGGGATCAGGTACAGCGCCCACACCGTGACCTGGAGGACGGTCGGATCGGGCTGGAAGTTGAAAACGCCCTTGAGGAGGGTGCCGTACCAACTGTCCGGCGGGATGGCGCCGCTGATGTCGAACGCCTTGTTCGTCAGGCCCGGCAGGAAGTCGGCCTCCTGGAGGTCGTGGAAGCCGTACGCCAGCACGCCCGCGGCGACCACGACCAGCATGCCGCCGGTCCAGGTGAAGAACTTGGCCAGGTTGATGCGCAGCGCGCCCCGGTAGAACAGCCAGCCGAGCAGCACCGCCGTGGCGAGGCCGAGCAGCGCGCCGAGCAGCGGCTTGAAGGTGCCGTCCTCGGAACCGGCCGCGTGCACCGACGTCCACACGAACAGCGAGGTCTCCAGGCCCTCCCGGCCGACCGCCAGGAACGCGGTGGCCACCAGTGCCCCGGTGCCCATCAGCAGCGCGGAGTCCAGCTTGCCGTGCAGCTCCGCCTTCAGATGCCGGGCTGTGCGCCGCATCCAGAAGACCATCCAGGTCACCAGGCCCACGGCGACGATCGACAGCGAACCGCCGAGCAGCTCCTGTGCCTTGAACGTCATCTCCTGCGAGCCGTACTCCAGGGCGAAGCCGAAGCCGAGCGAGATCAGCACCGCGACGGTGATGCCGATCCAGATCGGCCGCAGCGCTTCGCGGTGCTCGGTCTTGACGAGATAGGCCACCAGGATGCAGACGACGAGGCTGGCTTCGAGCCCCTCGCGCAGGCCGATCAGGTAGTTCGCGAACACGGCTACGCCTCCTTGGAGAACAGCGTCCGGCCCCACCAGTCGTCCTTGTCCCGGACGCCCGGTGGGATCGCGAAGACCGCCGAACCCACGTGCTGGATGTACTCGTTGAGCGGGTCGATGGCCAGGCTGCGCTGCACCGGGATGAAGCCGGTGCGCACATCGCGCTGGTATGCGAGGAAGAACAGGCCCGCGTCGAGGCGGCCCAGGCCGTCCGTGCCGTCGGTGAAGGAGTAGCCGCGGCGCAGCAGCGTCGCCCCGTCGTTGGAGTCGGGGTGCGCGAGCCGTACGTGCGCGTCGGGCTTCATCGCCTTCAGGAACGGCTCGTCGCGCTCCTTCGCCTTGCCGACGGGGGCGCCCTCGCCCTTGTCGCGGCCGAAGATGTCCTCCTGCTCCTGGAGCGGAGTGCGGTCCCAGGTCTCGACGTTCATCCGGATGCGCCGGGCGACGAGGTACGAACCCCCGGCCATCCAGGCCGAGTTCTTGTCGACGTCCTTCTCGTCCACCCACACGAACTTCTGCAGCCGGTCGGTCTCCGTCCCCGCGATGTTGCGGGTGCCGTCCTTGAAGCCCATGAGGTTACGAGGGGTCTGCGCTTCCGGCGTCGTCGAGGAGGTCTTACCGAAGCCCAGCTGGGACCAGCGCATGACGACCTTGCCGAAGCCGATCCGGGCGAGGTTGCGGATCGCGTGCACCGCGACCTGCGGGTCGTCGGCGCAGGCCTGGACGCACAGATCGCCGCCGCTGCGGTTCCTGTCGAGGTTGTCGCCCGCGAACTTCGGCAGGTCGACGAGGGCCTCCGGCCGTAGGCCCGCCAGGTCGAACTTCTCGAACAGGGACGGCCCGAAGCCGATGGTGAGGGTCAGCCGCGAGGGTTTGAGGCCCAGCGCCTCACCGGTGTCGTCCGGCGGCGCCTCGGCCAGACCGCCGTACGCCCCCTCGCCGACCGCCTGCCCGGCGGTGACCCGCCGCGCCGCCTCGGTCCAGTCCTTCAGCAGCTGGACGAACGCGGCGCGGTCGTCCGTCTTCACGTCGAACGCGGCGAAGTGCAGCCGGTCCTGCACCGGCGTCGCGATGCCCGCCTGATTCGCTCCGTGGAAGGCGATCGCGGCGCCCGACTCGGCGGCCGCCGGATCCACGTCGCTTCCCGTACGGGTCATGGCCACCGCACCACCGGCCGCGGCGGCACCGAGCGCGAGCCCGGCACCGCCCCAGCCGATCAGCGAACGCCTTGAGGGCGAGGGGCCGTTGGTGGTCTCCGTGGTGTCCGTCATGGGTGAGCCTCGCTTACTTCACGACGGCGGCGGCGAGCTTGGACAGGGGCTCGGCGAGCGCGTTGACCGCGTCCGAGAGCTCCTTGCGGTCGGCGTCGCCGACCTTGTCGTACGAGGTGAACTCGTAGGAGGTCTTGTCCTCGCGGTACTGGTCGAGCAGCGCGTTCAGCGCCGCGAACTGCTTGTCGAGTTCCTTCGTCAGCGCCGCGTCGTTCTCGGCGGCGACCGGCTTCAGGAGGTTGTACGACTCCTCCGCGCCCTCGACATTGGCCTTGAAGTCGACCAGGTCGGTGTGCGAGTAGCGCTCCTCCTCGCCGGTGACCTTGCCGGTGGCGACCTCGTCGAGCAGCTCCTTGGCGCCGTTGGCCATGGAGGTCGGGGTGATGTCGGCCTTGCCGACGCGCTTCTGCCAGTCGGTCAGGTCGGTGACCAGCTGGGCGGCGAGGGTCTTGTCCTCGTCGGTGATCTTCTTGTCCTGCCAGAGGGCCTTCTCCAGGCGGTGCCAGCCGGTCCACTCCTGGCCGTCCTCGAGGCCGTCGGCGCGGAAGTCGACCTTCGGGTCGATGTCACCGAAGGACTCGGCGACCGGCTCGGTGCGCTCCCAGCCGATGCGCGAGGGCGCGTACGCCGCCTTCGCGGCCTCCAGGTCGCCGTCCTTGACGGCGTCGGTGAACACCTTGACCTTGGGCAGCGTCTCGTCGGCCTGCGCCTGCGCGTACTTGCGGTAGGCGGCGACGGCCTTGTCGAGCCGCGGGTCGCGCTTGGCGACGGTGCCGCCGGTGGCCTTGACGTCCTGGCGGATGCCGTCGCCCTTCATGCCGGGCTTGCAGGCGATCGTGTAGTCGCCGGCCTTCACCTCGGCGGTGACCGTCTGCTTGGTGCCCGGGCCGATGTTCTCACGCTCGGTGACGATCCGGTCGTCCGGGAAGAGGAGGTAGATCTCGGTCACCTTGGAGCCCTTGTTCTCCACGGCGATCTCGACGTGCCCGGCGGGGAACTCCTTCTTGGAGACCTCGCACTTGGAGTCGGTGGCGGTCACTTCGATGAGGTTGTCATCGCTGGAGGAGGCATCGCTCTTCTCGGTGCAGCCCGTGACGGCGGTCAGGGCCGCCGCGACGGCGACGGCGGTGGCGACGGAGAGACGGACGGGGCGCATACGGGCTCCAAGGCGAGGGCACAGCGGGTCACAGGAAGTGCATAGATCCAGGTGAGGCCGACCTAACTTATCTGAGGCTTACCTGAGTGATACCCGCCCGTCCAGTGATTCAGCTCTCATGGACGGTGTATGGGCTCGGCTTGATCACGGTGGCTCAATCCGCACCCCATGGAACGGTAAAGAGCGGGTCAAAAGCCGCGGACTGTCAACCGGATTGTCAACTCCCATCCCCGTAGAGCTGCTTCACGATCGACTTCAGCACCTGGTCCGTGCGCGGCCCGTAGTTGAGGAGCACCCCGTCCTCGACCGACACGACCCGGCGCTCCATCCCGGCCGGGGTCTGCGCGACGCCGGGGATCTTGACGAGGCCGTCGACGCCGCCGACCGATTCGAGCCCCTTGGTCATCACGAGGATCGCGTCGGGGGCCGCCTGGGCCAGGGCCTCGGTGGTGATGGCCGTGAAGTCCTTCTCAAGACCCGCCTCGGCGCCCGCGTCGACCGCTCCGGCCGCTTCGAGCAGCGAGGTGGCTCCCGATCCCCTGCCGCCGATGAGATACACCGAGGCCGAGCCGCGGAGGTAGAGGAAGGCGACGCGCGGATGCTCCTCGCGGGTCGGAATCTCCTTGCGTACGGCGGCGATCCGGTCCTCCGAGCGCTGGGTGAGCCGCTTCCCGTCGGCCGGTACGCCGAGGGCGTCGGCCACCGTCTGGATGCGCGGGCCCACATCGTCCAGGCCCTGCGCCGGGGCGACGACGAGGACCGGGATGCCCGCGTCGCGGATCTGCTCCATGGCCTCGTCGGGCCCGGTGGTCGTCTCGGCGAGGACGAGGTCCGGCCTCAGGGAGAGCACGCTCTCCGCGGAGACGTCGTGGTTGCGGGTGACGACCGGCAGCTTCTCCGCCTGGTCGAAGGTGGCGGTGATGTCACGGGCGACGACCCGGTCGCCGAGCCCGAGCGTGAAGACGATCTCGCTGAGGCTGCCGGAGAGCGGGACGATCCGGTCGGCGGCGCGGACCGTCACCTTCTCGCCGTCGGACGAGCTCACGGTGACGGGCAGTTGGGGCTTCGCGGGGTCCGTCAGGGGTTCGACGCGGTTGGCGGAGGCGGCGGATCCCTTCGCGGATTCCTTCGTGGACGCCTCGCTCCCGGTCGAGCCCCCGCAGCCGGTCGCGGCCGTCAGAAGGGCGAGCGCGGACAGCAGGGCGCCCGCCATTCGTGTGCGCCGACGACGCACGGTCCCGTCCTTCATCCTCGTCCATCCATGCTCGTCCATCCATCCTCTCGGTCCGCTTCCGGTCGCTTTGGACCGCTTCCGGTCGCTGCCGGTTACGGCCGGCCGCTTTCAGTCGCTTCGGCCTCTTCCGACATCTGCCAGGGATAGCTTAGGTTAGCCTTACCTTTCCAGCCATGAGTGGCCGGTTACCGACCGCCGAACCCGGAGGACATCCATGCCCGTGCGCCTGAGGGCCCCGATCACCGCGGTGTGCGTGGCCGCGCTCGGAGCTCTGCTGGGGGCGCTGCTCCCCGCCACCGCCGCGCACGCCGCCGGCCGCAGCGTGCAGGGCGGGCGGCTCGACTGGGGCATCAAGTCCTCCTTCCAGAGCTATGTCACCGGGCCCATCGCCCAGGGGAGTTACTCCCTCACCGGCGGCGCCGCCACGGTCGGCAGCAGCCAGTTCCGCTTCCACTCGGCGACGGGCACCTACGACGCCGCCACCGGCGCCTTCTCCTCCTCCTTCTCCGGCGGGGTCCACTTCGTCGGGCACAAGGAGGACGACGGCACCTACCAGCTCGACCTCACCATCAGCCGCCCCACCGTCCGCATCTCCGGCGGCAGCGGCACCCTCTACGTCGACATCACCAGCAAGGCGAAGGGCACCGGGACGGTCACGACGTCCTCACAGGTGCCCTTCGCCTCCCTCTCCCTCGGCGGGATCGACATGAAGGGCGGCGGCAACTCCGTACAGCTCAACAGCCTTCCCGCCACGCTGACTTCACAGGGCGCGCAGTCCTTCGCCGGGTACTACACGGCCGGTACCGCGCTCGATCCGGTGAGCCTGTCCGCGGACGTACAGCCGGCGGCCACGCCGAAGGCGTCGAGCACGCCCACACCCACGCCCACGAAGTCCTCCGCGAAGAAGGAGACTTCGGGCGCGATCGCGAACGGCGCCGTCGACTGGGGCGTGCGCCGCACCTTCCGCGAGTACGTCACCGGGGACATCGCCCAGGGCAAGTGGACCCTGTCCTCGGGAGCCCAGGACGGCGGCGCCCTCTTCCGCTTCGCCGGCGGTGAGGGGACGTACAAGAAGGACGACCGCTCGCTGGAGGCGGAGTTCGAGGGCGCGGTGCGCTTCAGCGGCGAACAGGGTCTCGACCTGAAGCTGAGCGGCGTCCGGGTAGCCGTCGAGGACGCCAAGGGCACCCTCTATGCCGATGTGACCAGCGAGGACTTCACCGGCAAGAAGGTTCCGCTCGTCACCTTCACGGCAAAGGACTTCACCCCGAAGAACGACCTCGTCGAGCTGACCGAGGCGCCCACCAAGCTCACCGCCAAGGGCGCGAAGGCCTTCGGCGGGATGTACCAGGCGGGCACCGAGATGGACCCCCTCTCGCTCGCCGTCGCCCTCACCGACGCCTCGGCCCTGCCCGCGCTGCCCGACTTGGGCAGCTCGGCCACCGGGAGCGCGACCCCCTCGGCGCCGGAGACGGCCGCCGAAGCCAAGACCGACACGACCGAGGCCGCCGCGGACACCTCCGACGGCGCACCGGTCCTGCCCATCGGCCTCGCGGCCGGCGCCCTGCTGGTGGCGGGCGCGGCCTACGCGATCGCCGTCCGCAGGCGCCGTGGCCGCCAGGCCCCCGCAGTCCCTGACGAGGACTGAACCCCATTGCACCGTCCGCCACTCGGCGGACCACCCATCGAGGAGAACCACCTTCATGTCCGTCAGAGCCCGCCGCCCTCTCGCCCTCGCCGCAGCCGTCGCCACGGCCGCCGCACTGGGTGCCACCGTGCTCGCCACCGCCGGCGCGCCCACCGCCGCGGCTGCCGAAACCCCGCTCAGCGGCTACGAGTTGACGTGGGGCATCAAGCAGTCGTACCGCACGTACGTGACCACCTACGCGGCGGGCACCTTCACGGCGACGGACGGCGCCACGCAGGCCGCGGACAACGGCGCGTTCACCTTCGTCGACGGCACCGGCACCTACGACACCACGGCGCACACGCTCGACCTCGGCTTCAAGGGCAGCCTGAACATCGTCTCCCAGGCACACGGCTTCGACATCACCCTGTCCGACGTGAAGTTCGACAGCGCCACCACCGAGATCACCGCCGACGTGACGAAGACGACCACCTCGGCGACGGGCGCGACGCCGGTCACGACGAAGTCGGAGGACGCGCCGCTCGCCACGGTGACGGTCACCCGCGACATGAAGGACATGGCGACCAAGCTGACGGCTGAGGCGGCGGACATCCTCGGCAGCGCGTCCTACGCGGACGCGGCCGGGGACCCGCTGACGCTGGTGCAGAAGACGACGTCGCAGTCGCCGGACCCGGACCCGTCCGACTCGACTTCCCCGTCCCCGTCGAACTCCGACTCGACCTCTCCGTCGCCGTCGAACTCCGAGTCCGCTTCCGGGAGCGCGTCGCCGTCCCCGTCGGCGTCCGCATCGCAGACCCCGACCGCGGGCGAGATCACCGACGGCACGCTCGGCTGGGGCGTGAAGGAGTCCTTCCGTACGTACGTCGTGAGCGGCGTCGCCCAGGGCGAGATCACCGCGTCCGGCGGTGCGACCCAGGCCACCGGCAACGGCGTCTTCACCTTCGTGGACGGCACCGGCACCTACGACACCGACGCCGACACCCTCTCCGCCTCCTTCGAGGGCGCGGTGAACTTCAAGGGCCATGAGGACAACGGCACTTACGGCCTCGACCTCACCCTCAGCGACCTCAAGGCGGAGCTCGACGGCGGCACCGGCGAACTGACCGCCGACGTCGAAAGCCTCGGCGAGAAGTCCGAGGACGTCGTCCTCGCGAAGCTCAAGGCTCCGTCGGCCCAGCTGACGGTCGAGGACGACGTGATCGAGCTCGACGACGTCACGGCCACCCTGACGGACGCGGGCGCGGAGGCGTTCGGCGGCTTCTACACGACAGGCACCGAACTCGACCCGGTGGACCTGGCCGTGGCCGTCGACGAGGACGCCCAACTGCCGGGCGGCGACGACGAGTCGACCCCCAGTGCCTCGGCCACGTCCACCACCACGGGCGGCACCGGCACGACCGGCTCCACGACCGGCGGCGACACCGGTTCGCTCGCCTCGACCGGTTCCGACGTCCCGGCCGGAGCACTCGGCGCCGCCGCCGCGGTGACCGTCGCGGCGGGTGCGGGCGTGGTCCTCGCGGTACGCAGGCGCCGTACGGTGTCGTAGTCCCGCATCCATATCCATAGGCGCGACTGATGCAACAGCCCGCCCCAGCCCTGGCCGGCCGCTCGTCGGCGGTTCCGTGGGCCAGGGCGGGCTGAGACGCTCTGTGCGTGATGGAGCGAGCCGGTGAGTCGCGGGGCGAGGTTGTCAGCCCGGGGAAATACGCGCGTATCGAGAGGGAGCGAAGGTTCCTGCTGGCGGGGCCTCCCGCTCCTTCGTCGGTCACCGCCACGCGGGTGATCACGGACCGGTACCTGGTGGGGACGCGTCTGCGTCTGAGACGGGCCGAGCGTCCGGACATCGGCGGCTGCGAACTCAAACTCACCCAGAAGGTTCCCGCCGGTCAACTGGGCGCCGTCCAGGGGCTGATTACGAACACCTACCTGTCCCCGGCCGAGTACGACCTGCTCGCCTCGCTGCCCGCCGCGGTGCTGTCCAAGACGCGGTTCAGCGTGCCTCCCTTGGGAGTTGACGTCTTCGAGGGCCCGCTACGGGGCCTGGTTCTGGCGGAGGCTGAGTTCACCGGCGACGGGGAGGCACTCGGCTTCGTGCCTCCCCCGGAGTGCGTGGCCGAGGTCACGGACGATGCCCGCTTCACCGGCGGGAGGCTTGTCGGGACTTCTCGGGAGCGGCTTTTGGCGTGGCTGGGCGAGTTCGGAATCCGTCCATGCGCTCCTCAATGGTGAGGGGACGGGGGAGGGGGCGGGCTCCTTGTACGAGTGGTGTTTGAATGCCGGAGTGACTGATTACGACGTGCTGCGGGTCTTCTGCGGGCCCGGCGGGCGATACGGCAACGAGCTCGGGGTCGTCCGTGAGGGTTCCGTCATGCCGGACGTCGAGGAGCGGCAGGCGTTCGCCGCGAAGCTCGGGTTCAGCGAGACGGTGTTCGTGGACGACCCCGAGCGCGGGGTCATCGACATCTACACGCCCACCCTGCGGCTGCCGTTCGCCGGGCATCCGTGCGTCGGCGCGGGCTGGCTGCTCGATGTGCCCGAACTCGTCACGCCCGCCGGGGTGGTGGGGGTCCGGCTGGACGGTGAGTTCAGCTGGATCGAGGCTCGGGCCGAGTGGGCACCGGCGCGTACGGTGCGGCGGTACGACTCCGCCGCCGAGGTCGACGCGCTGCCCGTGCCGCCGTCCGGGGAGTGGATCTACGCCTGGGCGTGGGAGGACGAGGCCGCGGGGCGGGTGCGGGCGCGGGCGTTTCCCGGCCGGGACGACGGGATCGTCGAGGACGAGGCGACGGGGGCGGCGGCGCTGCTCCTTACGGCTCGGCTGGGGCGGGCGCTCAACATCGCCCAGGGGGCCGGGTCCCAGATACTTACGGCGCCGCAGCCGGGGGGATGGGTTGAGGTGGGGGGTCGGGTGCGGTTGGTGCGGGGGTGAGGGAGGGGTGTTTTTCGCCCCCGCCGCCCCTACCCGTCCCATCCGTTCCTGGGGGCTCCGCCCCCAGACCCCCGATCGCCCGAAGGGCTCGTCCTCAAACGCCGGACGGGCTGAAGACTCTCCGGCTCGGGCAGGATTTTCAGCCCCTCCGGCGTTTGAGGAGCGGGGTCTGGGGCGGAGCCCCAGAAGGATGGGACGGGTAGGGGCGGCGGGGGCGAAAGATCCCCGGCCCGGGCTCAAGGAAGGGTCATGCCCTCACGCCGTCAGCGGGAACTCTTCCCCCAGTGCTCGGAAGACCGCCGTGTTCAGGGCGAACGCCCGCTTGCACTCCGTCACGATCCGCTGCTTCTCCAGGTCGTCGGCGTGGATGCCGTCCAGGAGTTCGCGGTAGGTGCGCTTGAAGGCGGCGGGGTTGGTGATGTCCTCGAAGACGTAGAACCGCACGCCGTCGCCCTTGCGGGCGAAGCCCCAGGTCTGTTCTGCCTTGCCGCGGATGATCTGGCCGCCGGAGAGGTCGCCGAGGTAACGGGTGTAGTGGTGGGCGATGTAGCCGCCGGGCCAGGTGCGGGAGCACTCCGCGACGCGGGCCGCGTAGGCCTGGGTCGCGGGCAGGGCGGTGAGGGTCGCCTGCCAGTCGGGGCCCCGGAGGTGGGCGAGGTCGGCCTCCAGCGCGGTGCGGCGCATCAGTTCACGCTGGATGAAGGGCCCGGCCAGCGGGTCGGACGCCAGCTTGCCGGCGTCCGCCTCCAACGCCTCGTACACGAACCACAGTTGCTCGGTGTAGCGCGCGTACGCCTCGACCCCGAGCCTGCCGCCGAGCAGGTCGCTCATGAACGTCGAGGTCTCCGCCTCCGTGTGCTGCTCGTGCGAGGCGGTGCGGATGAGCGTCGAGAACGCTGTACCCGACGAGTTCATGGTGGACCTCCGGTGGTGAGGACAAGGCGACAGCCAGTCGGATTTTCTATGGTTAGCCTTACCTAAGTCAACTGGTTCCCGACGTCCTGTCGGTAAAAACGTACCCCGAATCCCGTCCGGGCCCACATGGAACAGCCCGCCCTGTGGACAGGGCGGGCTGAGGGCGGGCTGGTTGCCGCTCGGAAACTACGGAAACTAGGGAAATTACGGCAGGGTGAGGATCTCGGCGCCACTGTCGGTGACGACCAGCGTGTGCTCGAACTGCGCCGTCCGCTTCCGGTCCTTCGTGACGACCGTCCAGCCGTCGTCCCACATGTCGTACTCGTGCGTACCGAGCGTGAGCATCGGCTCGATCGTGAAGGTCATCCCGGGCTGGATGACGGTCGTCGCATGAGGGCTGTCGTAGTGCGGAATGATCAGACCGGAGTGGAAGGAGGAGTTGATCCCGTGCCCCGTGAAGTCCCGGACCACCCCGTACCCGAACCGCTTCGCGTACGACTCGATGACGCGCCCGATGATGTTGATCTGGCGGCCGGGCCTGACCGCCTTGATGGCGCGGTTGAGCGACTCTTGGGTCCGCTCGACGAGCAGCCGGCTCTCCTCGTCGACGTCACCGACGAGGTAGGTGGCGTTGTTGTCGCCGTGGACCCCGCCGATGTACGCCGTCACGTCGAGGTTGATGATGTCGCCGTCGCGCAGCACCGTGGAGTCGGGGATGCCGTGGCAGATGACCTCGTTGACGGAGGTGCACAACGACTTGGGGAAGGCCCGGTAGCCGAGGGTCGAGGGGTAGGCCCCGTGGTCGCACATGTAGGCGTGCGCGACCCGGTCCAGCTCGTCCGTCGTCACACCGGGTGCGATGAGCTTCGCGGCCTCGGCCATCGCCCGTGCGGCGATCCGCCCGGCGAGCCGCATCGCCTCGATCGTCTCGGGCGTCTGCACCTCCGGACCGGTGTACGGCGTGGGCGCGGGCTTGCCCACGTACTCCGGGCGCCTGATGTTTCCCGGGACGGGACGGGTGGGAGAGAGCTCCCCTGGTACGAGCAGCGACTGGCCAGACATGCCAGCGAGTCTAACCAGCGGGCGTGGGGGACCATGTCCGTGGCGAAAGGAGCCGGTCATGGCCCTCTTCAAGAAGCGCACCGTCGGCAAGCCCGGCGAGTGGTACTACTGCCTGGAACACAAGAAGGTCGAGGAAGGCCCCGACTGCCCGGGCAAGGACCGTTTCGGTCCCTACACCTCACGGGCGGAGGCCCAGCGCGCGATGGAGATCGCCCGGGAACGCAACCTCGAATGGGAGACGGACCCGAAGTGGCACGACGCGAAGGGCGCGGCGCCGGGGCCTGAGGAGGACTGAGGCCGCGGGTGGCACGTGCGGGGCGGGGTCCCGGTGTCCCCGTCGGAGGCGCCGCGAGCTACCTGCCGAACGCGCCGCGAGCTGTCCGCCGAACGCGGCGCGAGCTGTCCGCCGAAGGCGGCGAGGAGAGGCGAGTCGGGCGGGTGGGCGGGAAAGGTCTTTCGACGGTGCCCGCCGCAGGCGGTCAGGAAGACCGAGTCGGGTGGGCGGGCGGGCAAAAACCGCGAAGCGGCAAGCCCCCCCCGCTCACCACCGCACAGCCGGCGGATCCGTCAACTGATCCGCAAGCCGGGACAGCCGGTCCCGAATCCGCCGCCGCCCCCGCGGAGAAGGCAACGCATTCTCCCCAACCCCCGCACTCACAAGATGCTGAACCGTATCGAGGTCGAGCTCGGGCCCACCCGGCACGACCAGCACCTCATGAGCCAACGCCGGCAGCTCACCACCCCCCGCGGACAGCGCAAGCACAGTCGCCCCGGCCCGCCGAGCATCATGAACCCGCTCAAGCAGCGGACCCCCCGGCACCCCGGGCGACACGACAAGCAACGTCTCCCCACGCCGAGCGGCCTCGATACGCCCCAGCCCCACCGCAAGGTGGGCGGGCCCGGCCGCCCGCACCGCATGCCGCACCAGCGTCGGCGAAAGCTCCGGCGTCCCCGACCACGCCGCCTCGTCGACCAGATGCGCGGCGAGATGCCACGGCTCGTACTCCTCCGTGCCCACCAGCAGCAACCCGCCCCCGTACGACACCACGGACCCCCGCAGCACCCCGGCGAACCGCCGCGTGGCCCCCAACCACTCGGTCCCGGCAAGCACTTCACGCAACAACGCGACCCGTACGGCGTCCATGGAGACGGATCCTGCCGCAACCAGCCACTCGTGACCCGGAGTTCATGACGAATTCACCCGAGTTGGGGAGGGCGCCGATTCAAGCAGCAAGGAGAAACACATGACGAACAACGCGGCCACCGAGGAAATCGAGACGTCCGTTCCCTTCACGGCAGGCCAGGAAGGCTACGCGAGCTTCCGTATCCCGGCCGTCGTCGCCACCGGCTCCGGGACCCTGCTCGCCTTCTGCGAGGGCAGGGTCGGTTCCCGGGACGACTTCGGGAACATCGACATCGTGCTGAAGCGGTCCACGGACGGCGGCCGCACCTGGGGCCCGTTGCAGGTCGCCGCCGAGAACGGCGAGCACCTCTCGGGCAACCCCGCCCCCGTCGTCCTGGACACCGGCCGCGTCCTGCTCGTCCATGTCCGCAACACGGCCCTCGCCACCGAGGACGCCATCCGCCGCGGCAAGCTGTCGGCCGCCGACGGCCGCCGTGTCTGGGTCCAGCACAGCGACGACGAAGGCCTCACCTGGTCGAGGCCCGCGGACATCACCGCGCAGACGAAGAAGGACACCTGGCGGTGGTACGCCACCACGCCGGGCCATGCCCTCCAGCTGACCTCCGGCCGGGTCGTCGTCCCCGCCAACCACTCCCTCCCGCCGAAGGGCACGGACAACGGCACCGAGGGCAAGTACAACGGCGGCCACTGCCTGCTGAGCGACGACGGCGGCCTGACCTGGCGCATCGGATACGTGGACGACGACCCGAACGGCTACATCAACGCGAACGAGACCACCGCCGCCGAACTCCCCGACGGACGCGTCTACTTCAACACCCGCAACCACGCCACCGCCCCCGGCACCCGCGCCGACGCCCACTCCCGCGACGGCGGCGAGACCCTGGTCAAACCCTTCCGCCCGCAGGCCGGCCTCACCGCCCCCGTCGTCCAGGGCAGCGTGCTCCAGCTCCGCGACCCCGACCTGCTCCTCTACTCCAGCCCCGCCGCCCCCGGTTACCGCGCCCTGATGACCGTGCGCGCCTCCATCGACGGCGGCATCACCTGGCGCCCCGCGCACACGGTCGACGGACTGCCCGCCGGGTACTCCGACCTCGTACGCGTCGACACCACGACCGTCGGACTCCTCTACGAGACGGGCGACTTCGGCGCGTACGAGACGATCACCTTCCGCCGTATCCCCGTGACGGCTCTCACCTGACGCCCACCCGTCGGACCGGCGCACGTAAAGTCGGCCCATGACCTCTACTGACAGCGCACCGAACGCCGTACCGAACGCCGCTCAGAAGGCCCCCGCCAAGGACCCCTGGGACCTCCCCGACGTGTCCGGGCTCGTCGTCGGCGTACTCGGCGGCACCGGTCCCCAGGGCAAGGGCCTCGCCTACCGGCTCGCCAAGGCCGGCCAGAAGGTGATCATCGGGTCCCGGGCCGCGGACCGCGCGCAGAGCGCCGCCGAGGAGCTCGGGTACGGCGTGGAGGGTGCCGACAACGCCGAGTGCGCGCGGCGCAGCGACATCGTGATCGTCGCGGTGCCGTGGGAGGGGCATGGCAAGACGCTGGAGTCCCTGCGCGAGGAGCTGGCCGGCAAGCTCGTCGTCGACTGCGTCAACCCGCTCGGCTTCGACAAGAAGGGCGCGTACGCGCTGAAGCCGGAGGAGGGCAGCGCCGCCGAGCAGGCCGCCGCCCTGCTGCCGGACTCGCGGGTCGCCGCGGCCTTCCACCACCTCTCCGCCGTGCTCCTCCAGGACCCGGAGATCGCGGAGATCGACACCGACGTGATGGTCCTCGGCGAGGAGCGGGCCGACGTGGAGATCGTGCAGGCGCTCGCCGGACGCATCCCCGGCATGCGCGGCGTCTTCTCCGGGCGGCTGCGCAACGCCCACCAGGTCGAGTCCCTGGTCGCCAACCTGATCTCGGTGAACCGGCGCTACAAGGCCCACGCGGGCCTGCGGGTGACGGACGTCTGAGCCGCGTGGGGGACACTGGTGGCAAGCAGTGTCCCCCCGACAGGAGCCGATGTCCCATGCCCCGCCTCGCCGTCTACGCCCTCGCCGTCTGTCTGCTCTCCGTCGCCGCGGCCGTGGTCTCCTTCGTCCAGGGCAGCCTGCTGGGGATCGTGTGGGTGCTGATGGCCGGACTGTCGTCGAACATGACGTGGTACTACGCCCGGCGCGGCAGGACGCGTGGCGACTCCGGATCCGTCACGAGCTGACGGTTCACGAGCTGACGGCTCACCGGTCGACGGTGCAGTACTCGTTGACGTCGCCCCAGAAGCGGTACAGGTTCTGGCCGCAGTAGCGATCGACGTCGTCGATGCCCAGGCCGCCCAGGATCCAGTAGATAGCGTCGAAGAACGCGGCGTTCACCTGCGGGATGAACAGCACCCCGAACACGGCGAGCAGGCCGAACGGCGCGAACGGCTCCACCTGGCGGCGGATGTTGTGCGACAGCCAGGGCTCGATCACGCCGTAGCCGTCCAGGCCCGGCACCGGCAGGAAGTTCAGGATCGCCGCCGTGACCTGGAGCAGCGCGAGGAACGCCAGCGCGTAGCGGAACGGGCCCGGCACCCCGTCCAGGGCGTCCAGCCAGAACGGGGCCGTGCAGACGATCGCGAACAGGACGTTGGTCAACGGGCCCGCCGCCGAGATCAGACTGTGCCTCCAGCGACCCTTGATCCGGCTCCGCTCGATGAAGACCGCACCGCCCGGCAGACCGATCCCGCCCATGATCACGAAGATGACGGGCAGCACGATGCTGAGCAGTGCGTGCGTATAGGCGAGCGGGTTGAGCGTCAGATAGCCCTTCGCCCCGATCGAGATGTCCCCGCTGTGCAGGGCGGTGCGCGCGTGCGCGTACTCGTGCAGACAGAGCGAGACGATCCACGCGGCCGTCACGAACAGGAACGCGGCCAGTCCGGGCTGCTCGGCGAACCCGGTCCAGGTCGCCCAGCCGGTCACCGCCGTCACAGCCACGATCCCGATGAAGACGGGGCTGATCCTCCGGTCACTGCGGCGGGTCGCTGCGGTGGTCATGGGGCTCCCTGGACTGATACGCATGAGCTCGGCCTGCCCGACCGTACCGGGCGCGTTCGGAAAACGTCTCGCGATCGTCCATTGGTTCCGGGGAGGGTGGGGGGATGGGGCCCTGGCAGGTGTTCCCGTACGAAGGACCGGGCCGTCCGGTGCCATGACCAGGCCGGCCTCCTGGTCGAAACCCCTGTGCCCGATCCCCGCCCCTGACGCCACCGGAGACAATGGACCCCGTGCGCTACCGCATCCTCGGCACCACCCAGGCACTCCGCCCCGACGGCACGCCCGTCCCGGTCGGCGGGGCGCGGCTGCGTGCCCTGCTGACTGTGCTTGCGCTGCGGCCCGGGCGGACCGTGCCGGTGTCCGTCCTGGTCGACGAGGTGTGGGACGGGGAGCCGCCCGCGGACGCATCCGCGGCGGTGCAGGCGCTGGTCGGGCGGCTGCGCAGGGCGCTCGGCGCGGGCGCGGTGGACTCGGTGGACGGCGGCTACCGGCTCACCGCGGGCGCGGACGACATCGACCTGCACCGGTTCGAACGGCTGGCCGGTGAGGGAGCCCGCGCGCTGGCCGACGGCGACCCCGCGAAGGCGGCCGTCGTCCTCGACGACGCCCTCGGGCTGTGGCACGGCCCGGCCCTCGCCGACCTCCCGGACCGCACCGCCGAGTCGGCCCGCTGGGAGACCCGCCGCCTCGACGCCCGCCGCGCCCGCTTCACCGCGGCCCTCGCCCTCGGCGACGCCGAACGGTCACTGCCCGAACTCACCGCCCTCTGCGACAGCCACCCCCTCGACGAGCCCCTCCAGGCCCTGCGCCTGCGCGCCCTGCGCGACGTGGGCCGCCCGGCGGAGGCCCTGGCCGCGTACGAGTCCGTACGACAGCTCCTGGCCGACCGCCTCGGCTCGGACCCGGGCCCCGAACTGCGCGCCCTGCACGCCCAGTTGCTGGACCCGGCGCACACGAGCACCCCCACCTCGCAACCCGCCCGCCCCGGCAACCTCCGCGCCCGTCTCACCTCCTTCGTCGGCCGCGAGGCCGACATCGACACCATCCGGGGCGATCTCGCGGCGGCACGGCTCGTGACGCTGCTCGGGCCCGGCGGGGCGGGGAAGACCAGGCTGTCGCAGGAGGCGGCGGAGACCGTGGCCGACGCGGCGCGGGACGGGGTGTGGCTCGCCGAACTCGCTCCGGTGGACGACCCGAAGGCCGTCCCCGAGGCCGTGCTCACCGCCGTCGGCGCCCGCGAGACCGTGCTGCGCGGCGCCGGCGCCGAGGAGATGCGGGCCGTCTCCGAGCGCCACGACGACCCCCTCAACCGGCTCGCCGAGCACTGCGCCAAGCGCCGCATGCTGCTCATCCTCGACAACTGCGAGCACGTCGTGGACGCCGCCGCACACCTCGTCGAGGAGCTCCTCGAGCGCTGCCCCGGACTGACGGTGCTCGCCACCAGCCGTGAACCCCTCGGCGTACCGGGGGAGTTGCTGCGCCCCGTGGAGCCGCTGCCCGAACCCGTCGCGCTGCGGCTGCTCGCCGACCGCGGGGCGGCGGCCAGGCCGGGATTCCGGATCGACGCCGATGACGAGACCGCTGCGGCCGCCGCCGAGATCTGCCTGCGCCTGGACGGACTGCCGCTCGCCATCGAACTCGCCGCGGCCCGGCTGCGGATGCTCACCCCGCGGCAGATCGCCGACCGCCTCGACGACCGGTTCCGCCTGCTGACCTCGGGTGCCCGCACGGTGCTGCCGCGGCAGCAGACGCTGCGCGCCGTCGTGGACTGGTCCTGGGATCTGCTCGACGAGGACGAACGCGACGTACTGCGGCGGCTGTCCGTGTTCGCGGGCGGCTGCGATCTCGCCGCCGCCGAGGCGGTCTGCGGACCCGCCGCACTGGAGTCGCTGGGTTCCCTTGTCGACAAGTCCCTTGTCGTGGCCGCCCCTTCGGCCGACGGAGGGATGCGCTACCGGCTCCTGGAAACCGTCGCCGAGTACGCGGGCGAGCGCCTCGACGAGTCCGGCGACCGCCCGCCCGCCGAGCGCGCCCACCTCACCTACTACCGCGAACTCGCCCGCACCACCGACCCCGTGCTGCGCGGACACGGCCAGGCCGCGGCGATCGCGCTCCTTGAACGCGAGTACGAGAACCTGCGCACCGCCCTGCGGCACTCCGTGGCCGAACGCGACGAGCAAGAGGCCATCTGCCTGGTCCTGTCGCTGAACTGGTACTGGCAGATGCGCGACCAGCGCATCGAGGCCCGCACCTGGTCCGCCGAGGTCATGGCCCTCTTCCCCGACCCGTTCGCACCGCCCGTGCGCCAGGCCGCCCCGCTGTACGAGAGCTGCACGGCCGATCCGCCGCCGCTGCGCCCCGAGGTCCTGGAAGAGGCACGGCGGGGCGTGCACCTCGTCCATCTCGCCGGTATGGACATGGACTTGGCCACCTGGCAGTCCCCGGACGGCCAGGAAAGGCTGCGCATCATCGCCGAGACCTACCGGCCTGGCCTCCCGCAGACCTGCCGAAGCCCCGGCAGCCTCTGGTTCTACGCCGTCCTGCTCACCGGTGACATGGACCGGATGCGCTCCGTCATCGACGTGACCATCACCGCGTGCCAGGAGCTCGGCCTCGAATGGGAACTCGCCGTCGCCCTCCAGATGCGCGCCAACGTCCTCGCCAACCGCGCCGACTGGGCGGGCGACGCGGCCCGTGACGCCGACCAGGCGCTGGAGATCTTCGGCCGCATCGGCGATGCCTGGGGTGCCGCCGAGGCACTCTCGGCGCGCGGTGAGGCCCGTGAGCGCAAGGGCGAGTACGGGCCTGCCGCCGCGGACTACGCGGAGGCGAAGGCGTACGCCGAACGGCTCGGCGCCCGCTCCCAGGAGGCGGTGCTGAGCGTCCGCCTCGGCAGCATGTTCATCGAGCTGGGCGAGCCCGAGCGGGGCGAGCGGATGCTGCGCGAGGTGCTGGCGCAGGGCCAGGGAGCCGTCAACGAGGCCATGCCCGCGGGCCGGCTCTTCCTCACCATGTGGCTCGGCCGCACCGGCCGGATCGACGAGGGACGTGAGCAACTACGCCTGCTCCGTGATGAGTTCGCGGCCAGCTCGTTCGTCATCTTCGACGGGTACGTGATCGGCATCGAAGCCTGGCTGGACGCGATCGACGGACGGTACGCGGAAGCCCGGGACAAGGCGCGGCTGGCCCTGGAGCGGTCCGTGGACCCGCTGTCGCGGATGGTCGCGCCGAACCTGATCTCCGCACACCTGACCACCGCCGTCATCGCCCTCACCGGCCTGTACGGCGCAGACCGCGCCCGCGACGCGGCCCGACTCCTGGGCGCCGCCGACCACTTCCTGCCGCCGGGCCACTTCGCGGCCCCGGCCGAGGACGAGATGCGCACCAGGGCGGAGGCCGGCCTGCGGGCCCTGCTCGACGACGCGGCGTACGAGGCCGCGTACGCCGAAGGCGGCGGGCTCTCCATGGAGGAGGCCGCCGCCCTCATCTGACGCGGACCGGACCGGGCCCTCGCTCCGACTGCCCAACGTCAGCTCTTGGTACGGAACTTGTGGATGGCGATCGGCGCCATCACCAGCGTGAGCACCGCCGTCCAGCCGAGGGTCACCCACAGGTCGTGCGTGACCGGGCCGCCCACCATCAGACCGCGCGTGGTGTCCGCGAGCGAGGACAGCGGGTTGTAGTCGGTGAAGTTCTGCAGCCAGCCGGGCATCGTCTGCGTCGGGGAGAAGATGGACGACCCGAACTGCAGGGGCATCAGGACCAGGAAGCCCATGGCCTGCACGGACTGGGCGTTCTTCATCGTCACACCGAGGACCAGGAAGATCCACATCAGGGACGAGCCGAAGAGGGCGGAGAGCCCCACGGAGGCGAACAGGCCCGGCCAGTTCGTGATGTCGAAGCCCACGAGTACGCCGACGACCATGAGGATCGCCGTCGCGACGAGCATCCGCATCAGCTCGACCACGATCTTGGCGAAGAGCACGGAGCCCTGGCCGATCGGCAGGGTGCGGAAGCGGTCCATCACCCCCTTCTGGAAGTCCTCGTTGAAGCCGGTGCCGACGGCCATCGCGATGTTCATGCAGGTCATAGCCATCAGACCGGGCACCACGTACTGCACGTACTGGTCCTGGCCGCCGCCCAGCGACTGACCGATGGAGCCGCCGAAGACGTACACGAAGAGCAGGGTGAAGACGACCGGCATCAGGATGGCGTCGAACATCGACTCCGGGTCCTGACGGATCCACAGCAGGTTGCGGCGGACCAGGGCGCCGATGTGCCGCGCGTGCGCGCGCGGGGTGATGCGGGCCTCGTCCTTCACGGCGAGGGGGGCATCGATGACGGCGGTACTCATGCGGAGACCTCCTCGTAGGCGCGGGCCGGGGTGCTGTCCTGCGGGGCACTGGCCTTGTGGCCGGTGAGGGACAGGAACACCTCGTCCAGACTGGGCAGTTCGGTGCTGATCGAGGCGATGGTGATGCCGCGCGCGGTGACCGCGCCGACCACGGCGGTGAGCTGCTCGTCGCTGAGGATCGGGACCAGGACGGTGCCGCTCTCGATGTCCACGGCGGAGGTGGCGAGGCCGGTGAGGCCCAGCTCGTCGAGCATCCCGGCCAGCGGGCGCAGCTCCAGCGGGTCCACCGGGCGGACCCGCAGCGTACGGCCGCCGACCTTCGCCTTCAGCTCGTCGACCCGGCCGCTGGCGATGACCTTGCCGTGGTCGATGACCGTCAGCTCGGAGGCCAGTTGCTCGGCCTCCTCCATGTACTGGGTGGTGAGCAGCACGGTGGCGCCGTCGGCGACCATCCGCTTGACCTCCAGCCACACCTCGTTGCGGGTGCGCGGGTCGAGGCCGGTCGTCGGCTCGTCCAGGTACAGCACGGCAGGGCTGCCGATCATGGATGCGGCGAGGTCGAGGCGGCGGCGCATACCACCGGAGTACGTCGCCGCCGGGCGCTTGGCGGCCTCGGTGAGCGAGAAGCGCTCGAGCAGCTCGTCGGCACGCCTGCGGGCGTCCTTGCGGGGCAGATCGAGCAGCCGCCCGATCATGTAGAGGTTCTCCCAGCCGGAGAGCTTCTCGTCGACCGCGGCGTACTGGCCGGTGAGCCCTATCACGCGGCGCAGCTGCCGGGGCTGCTTCAGCACGTCGTAACCGGCGACCGTCGCCCGACCGGAGTCGGGGGTGATGAGGGTGGACAGGATGCGGACGAGGGTGGTCTTGCCGGCGCCGTTGGGCCCGAGCACACCGCGGACGGTGCCCTCGTGCACGTCCAGGTCCACACCGTCCAGCGCCTTGGTCTCGCCGTAGTGCTTGACCAGCCCCCGTACGCTGACGGCGGCCCTGCCGCCTGTGGGGTTGTTGTCGATTCGCGTCATGACCATCAAGGTGCCAGCCGCCACCGACAAACCACCTACAGCTCGCCTACAGCCGCCTACACGCCACCGACACCACGGTGTCCTCCCAGGTCAGCCCTGTTGTACGAGGGGCCGCGCGGGGTCGGCCGACCACTCCTCCAGGGAGCCGTCGTACAGCGTGACGTCGTCCCGGCCGAGCAGTGTCAGCGCGAGGGCGGCGCCGGCCGCCGAGATTCCGCCGCCGCAGTACAGGACGACGGGGGAGGCGGCGTCGTCGAGCACCGCCCCGACGCGCGCGGCGAGTTCGGCGCGCGGCAGGAACCGTCCCGCCTCGTCGAGCAGCCCCCGCCCGGGCAGGTTCAGGCTGCCGGGGATGTGCCCGCGCCGCGAGTACCGGGTCGGCGCGCTGCCGTCGAACCCGGACTCCGGAAGCGCGCAGACGAGGGTGCCGGGCCGCTCGCCGCGCAGGACGGCGTCGACGTCGGGGAGAGCGGCCCAGGCGTGGGGGAGGGGGACGGGCGTGAGAGGTCCCGCCGCTGCCGGAGCGGGCTCCTCCTGCTCGCCGAGGACCGGCCGTCCGGCCGCCTCCCAGGCCTGCAGACCTCCGTCGAGTACCGCCGCCGGCACGGAGATCGCCCGCAGCATCCACCACAGCCGGGCCGCCCAGATGCCGCCCCCGCTGTCGTACGCGACGACCTCGCTGCCGTCCCGCACACCGAGCCGTTGCAGCGCGGCGGCCAGCGCCTCCGGTGCGGGAACCGCGAAGTGGTACGGCGCCTCGTGGTCCGAGAGCTCGCCCGTGAGGTCCGCGTGGCGGGAGCCCGGGATGTGCCGCTCGGCCCACTGGGCGTGGCCGCTGCCGGAGCTGTAATCCCCGTCGTGGCCCGGCGACGGAAGCAGCGCGGTGGCGTCGAGGACGACCAGCCGGGGGTCGTCGAGACGGGCCGCGAGCCAGGCGTCGTCGACCAGCGGTCCGGGAAGCAGCGGTCCGGGGAGAGGGAGTCCGGGCAGCGGGAGTCCGGAAAGCGGGGCGTCGGTCATGGCGGGGATGCTAACCCGAGGGCATGTGCGGAGCACGCCTGAGCTGGGACATCTCGCTGGCTGGGCAGATCGGTCCCACATGGTGGATCACGCTTGCGCAGGCATGGATGCCGGGGGTTATGGTTTCGGCCATCTACGCGGGAGCCCCTACCCGGTTGGGCTGAGAGGGCGTCTGGGATCCGAGTCGGCGTTGTCCGGCGACGATCCCCATGGGAACGCCGACCGCACCACTTGAGCCTCGGAGACCACTGCCCGATCCCGGTCGGATCGGACGACGGCCTCCGTGCCCCGCGTAGGAGTACCGCATGTCCTCAGCAGTCGAGCAGCAGTGTCCCCCGGCGCCCGCCGCGGCGGCCCGCTCCTGTTGTTGACCCACGCGGTCTCCCCCTCCCCTCCTTCTTTCCCCACCAGGCCCGCACTCCCGAGTGCCGCCCTGCCGTCCGCGGAGTTGTCTGCCGATGTCGCACGTCCGAGTCATGCTCGACTACTTCCACCCCTGGCCGAATTCCGCCGGTCTGTACGTCGCCCGGGACCGCGGCTGGTACCGCGAGGCCGGCCTCGACGTGGAACTCGCCGTCCAGGATCCGGGACGCGGTGACACCCTGGAGTACCTGACCCGCGGCGAGGTGGACTTCGGCATCTTCCCGCCGAACCGCCTCCTCGCCCGCCGCGCCGCTGACGGCTCACCACTGCTCGGCGTCGCCGCCGTCAACCACCGTGCCCTGGAAGCGATCCAGACCGCCCGCTCGACCGGGATCACCCGCCCCCGCGACCTCTCCGGCCGCCGCCTCGCCTACAACCCGACTCCCCGCGGCCGCGCCATGGTCCGCCACCTCGTCGCAGCCGACGGCGGCGACCCGGACACCGTGATCACCGTCGACGCCGGCTACCGCGAACTCACCGTCGACGACATAGCGGCCGGCGAAGCCGACGCCACCTTCGGCAACTACTGGTCCTGGGACGCCCTCCGCGGCGACCTGCCCGAGACCGATCGGCTGACCTGGCCGGTCGACGAGATCGGCGCCCCCCGATACCACAGCTACCTCCTCGGCACGAGCGAAGCCTTCGCCGAAGCCCGCCCGGACCTGGTGCGCGCTTTCCTGTCCGCCACCGCCCGCGGCTACGCGGCCGCGGCGGCCGAACAGGACCGCACCCGCGCCCTGTTGGAGCGCGTGATCCCCTACTTCTCCCGCCCCCTGATCGCCCGCTCCCTCGCCCTGGTCGCCCCGACCTGGACCGGCGCCGACGACCGGTGGGGCGTGATCGACGAGACCCGCATGGGCCCGTACGCCGACTGGCTCGCCCGGCACGGCGCCATCGCGCACGCCCGCGACTGGGCGTCCTCGTACACCAACGACCTGCTCGAAGCCCATGCCCCGGCGGCCGCCAAGTGACCTGCCAGGCAAGGGATCTGACGAGGCGTATGGCCGTGGACCTGATGCGGGTCAGCAGCGCGCTGTGTCGGGCGTGAGCAACACCGCCACGTCCCCGTCATCGCCGCGCCGCCCCCTTCGAGGATCCCCATGAGACGCCGTACGTCCGCCCTGCTCGCCATATCCACCACCGCCGCCCTCGCCCTGACCGGCTGCGCCTCGGGCGACTCCACGTCCGCCGCCGCCGAGGACGGCACCACCACGGTCACCCTCGCCCTGGACTGGACCCCCAACACCAACCACACCGGGATCTACGTCGCCCAGCAGAAGGGCTGGTTCAAGGACGCCGGCATCGACCTGAAGATCGTGCCGTACGGCACGACCGCGCCCGAGACGCTGGTCGCCAACCACAAGGCGGACTTCGGCATCTCCTACCAGGAGGGCGTCACCACCGCGCGCGCCGCGGGCCAGGACATCAAGTCGGTGTACGCCGTCACCCAGAAGACGAACGTCACGGTCTCCGTACGCGCCGACCGCGACGACATCACGTCCCCCAAGGACCTGGACGGCAAGACGTACGCGGGGTTCGGCGCCCCCTACGAGAAGGCCCTGCTCCAGAAGGTCATCCAGGCGGACGGCGGCAAGGGCGACTTCAAGCAGATCACGCTCAACACCTCGGCGTACGCGGCCCTTTACGCGGGCAAGGCCGACTTCGCGATGCCGATGCCGACCTGGGAGGGCCTGGAGGCCAAGGAGACGGGCAAGCCGCTCAAGTACTTCGCGCTCGCCGACTACGGAGTCCCGGCGATCTACTCGACCCTCATCGCCTCCTCCGGCCAGTACCTGAAGGACAACCCGGAGATCGCCAAGAAGTTCCTCGCCGCGGTCGACAAGGGCTACGAGTACGCCGCCGATAGCCCGGACCAGGCCGCCGACCTGCTCATCGCGGCCAACAAGAGCACGCTCACCAACACCCAACTGGTCAAGGAGAGCGAGCAGTTGCTCGCCAAGGAGTACTACCGGGCCAAGGACGGCACCATCGGCACCCAGAGCGCCGAGCGCTGGCAGGACTTCGCCGACTTCGACTTCAAGTCCGGCCTGCTGACCGACGCGAACGGCAAGAAGCTCACCAAGGCCCCCGACGCCTCGGAGTTCTTCACCAACGACTATCTCCCGGCCGCCCGGTGAGAGCGGCACTGCGTGCCGTCTGGCCACCCCTCCTCGTCCTCGCCGTCGTGGTCGGCGGCTGGCAGACGTACGTCACCGCCGCCGGCGTCGACCCGACGGTGCTGCCCAGCCCCGACCGCGTACTGAACCAGGGCTGGGCCAACCGCACCGACCTGTGGGACCAGACCCTGCCCACCCTCCAGGAGACCCTGCTCGGCTTCGCGCTCTCCTTCGCCGCCGCCTGGCTGGTCGCCGTGATCCTGGACTTCTCGGCCGCGGCCCGCCGGGGCCTGTACCCACTCCTGGTCGCCTCGCAGACCATCCCGATCGTCGCCGTGGCGCCCCTGCTGATCATCTGGTTCGGCTTCGGGCTGCTGCCGAAGATGCTGGTCGTGACCCTGACGACGTTCTTCCCGCTCGCCGCCAACCTGGCGGCGGGCTTCGCGTCCACCGACCGCGACGCCATGCGCCTGCTGCGCTCGCTCGGCACCGGCCGCTGGCGCGCCTTCCGGCTCGTCCGCGTCCCGAGCGCGCTGCCGCACTTCTTCACCGGGCTGCGCGTCAGCATCACCTACGCCGTCGTGGGCGCCGTCTTCGCCGAGTACGCGGGCGCCGAGAAGGGCCTCGGCATCTACATGCAGGCACAGAAGAGCGCGTTCCGCACGGACCTCGTCTTCGCGGCGGTCGTGGTCACCGCCCTGCTGAGCATCGCCCTGTTCCGGGCGACCTATCTGCTGCAACGGCTCGTCCTGCCCTGGGAACGGACGCTGCTGAAGGAAGGCCGGACATGAGTCTCCAAGTACGAGGAGGTCTCCAAGTACAAAGTGCCGGAAAGGCGTTCGGGCCACTCGAAGTGCTGCGCGACCTCGAACTCACCGTGGAACCAGGCGAGTTCGCAGCCGTCATCGGCCCGAGCGGCAGCGGCAAGAGCACCCTGTTCAACCTGATCTCCGGCCTGGACACGCCCACTTCGGGCGAGATCCTCATCGACGGCGCCCCCGCGTCCGTGGCCTCCGGCAAGGTCGCGTACATGCCCCAGAAGGACCTGCTGTTCCCCTGGCGCACGGTGCTCGACAACACCGCGCTCGGCCTGGAGGCCCAGGGCGTACGGAAGAAGGAGGCGCGGCGCCGGGCGGGCGAGCTCTTCGAGGCCTTCGGACTCGACGGCTTCCAGTCCTCCTACCCCTTCCAGCTCAGCGGCGGCATGCGCCAGCGCGCGGCCCTGCTGCGCACCGTCGTCCTGGAGCGCCCCGTACTGCTGCTCGACGAGCCGTTCGGCGCGCTCGACTCCCTCACCCGCACCGAGATGCAGCTGTGGCTGGCCGACATGTGGCAGCGCTACCGCTGGACCGTCGTCCTCGTCACCCACGACATCCGCGAGGCCGTCCTGCTCGCCGACACCGTGCACGTCCTCTCGCCACGCCCGGCTACTGTCGTCGAGCGTGTCGAGGTGCCACGCTCGGGCCCGCGCGGCCTGGAGGCCCTGACCGAACCGGAGTTCGCGGCGACCGAGCGGCACCTGTTCGACGCGCTGAGCGGCCGGCCGAACAAGATTGAGCAGGACAAGGTGGTGACCGGATGAGCGGCCTGCTGGCCCACGGCATGGGCACCGACCCCGTCGCCCCCGACTGGCCGCCGCTCACCGACGCCGAGGTCGAGGCCGTCGTCGGCCCCGCGCGGGTGCTGTGGCGCAGCCCGCGCCCGCTGTCCGCAGCCGCCCTCGTCGACCGTGGCGGACGGCGGCTGTTCGTGAAACGCCACCACCGCGACGTACGCACCCTCGAAGGCCTGGCCGAGGAACACGCCTTCCTGCGCTACCTGCGCGAGCGGGGCGCGCCGGTCGTCGAGGTGCTGGGCGCCGAGGCGCGCGGGGAGTGGGTGTACGAGGTCCACTCGGCCGGGACCGGGACGGACCTGTACCGGGACGCGCTGTCCTGGTCGCCCTTCGTCTCCGTACGTCATGCCCGTGCCGCCGGTGCCGCACTGGCCCAACTGCACCTGGCCGCAGAGGGGTTCGAGGCCCCACGCCGCCGCACGCAGCACCTGGTCTCCTCCTTCACCGTGTTCGCGGCGGTCGACCCCGAGGCCGCCCTGGAGGCCTACGCGGCCGGGCGCCCGGCGCTCGCCGCCGCGTTGGCGCGCCGCCCCTGGCGGGACGACCTGCGCGAGGTCCATCTCCCCTTCTACGAGCGCCTGTTGCCCTACCTCAGCCGTCTCGCCCCGCTCTGGACCCACAACGACTGGCACGCCTCGAACCTGCTGTGGGACACGGCGTCCGGCGAGGTGTCCACCGTCCTCGACTTCGGCCTCAGCGACCGCACGACCGCCGTCCACGACCTGGCCACCGCCATCGAGCGCAACACGGTGCAGTGGCTGGACCCGTCCCGCCCGGTCCGCTTCGAGGACGTGGATGCACTCCTCGACGGCTACACGTCGGTACGCCCGCTCAGCGCGGTCGAGTCGGCCGCCCTGCCCGAACTGCTGCCCCTCGTGCACGCCGAGTTCGCGCTCTCCGAGATGGGCTATTTCCACGGGGTGACCCGGTCCGCGGAGAACACGGCGCTGGCGTACGAGTACTTCGTGGGGCATACGCGGTGGTTCGCGGGGGAGGACGGGGCGCTGCTGCTGAAGAGGGTGCGCGAGCGCGTGTAGAAACGGCGACGACCCGTCGACGGGGGAAGTTCGACGGGTCGCCTCGTTGCCGCAGTGGCTCGGTGGACCTCGCAAGGCCCTTACTTGATCTCAGTGCACGGAGTGCTCGTCCAGCGGGAACGTTCCGCCGATGACGTCGTCGGCGAACGCCTTCGCCGCGTTGCCCATGACCTCGCGCAGGTTGGCGTACTTCTTGACGAACTTCGGCATCTTGCCGCCGGTCAGCCCGAGCATGTCGGTCCAGACGAGGACCTGCGCGTCCGTCTCCGGGCCCGCGCCGATGCCGACCGTCGGGATGTGCAGGGTGCGGGTGACCTCGGCGGCCAGCTCGGCCGGGACCAGCTCCAGGACGACGGCGAACGCGCCCGCGTCCTGGACCGCCTTGGCGTCGCGCAGCAGCTGGTTGGCCGCCTCCTCGCCGCGGCCCTGCACGCGGTAGCCCATGGAGTTCACGGACTGCGGGGTCAGCCCGATGTGGGCCATGACGGGGATGCCCGACTCCACGAGGAGCTCGATCTGGCGGTGCGAGCGCTCGCCGCCCTCCAGCTTCACCGCGCCGACCCCGGCCTCCTTGACGAGGCGGGTGGCCGAGCGCAGCGCCTGGACCGGTCCCTCCTGGTAGGAGCCGAAGGGCAGGTCGGCGACGATCAGGGCGCGCGAGGTGCCCCGTACGACCGCGGCCGACAGCATGGTCATCTCGTCCATGGTGACGGGCACGGTGGTCTCGTACCCGAGGTGGCAGTTGCCCGCCGAGTCGCCGACGAGCATGACCGGGATGCCGGCCTCGTCGAAGACGGACGCGGTCATCGCGTCGTACGCCGTGAGCATGGGCCACTTCTCGCCGCGCTCCTTGGCGGCGGTGATGTCGCGCACCGTGATACGTCGGGTGCTCTTGCCCCCGTACAGCGCCTTGCTGCTGTCGGTGGACGGGCGCACACCCTCCGTGGGCTGCTCGGCGGCAGCCGAAAGCTGCGTCATCGCAACGGCTCCTTCTGTCATCTCGAGGCGCCCTGACGGCGTCCCCGGATCACCTCCATGGTGGCACCTCGTGCCAATCGCGGCTAGACCGGGCCCCAGACCCACCCGGGGGGTCTCATCCCTGCGACCTAGGTCTCTTCGCAAGGTCTCCGTAAAGCATTTTCGATACGAGACGGTGCCGTATCGAATATCGCTAGGCTGTGCCGCATGACAACTTCCGCTCCCGCTACCGAACGACACGTGTCCGAGGCGGTGCACAAGCGCCGCTGGGCCATCCTCGGCGTGCTCATGTTGAGCCTGCTGATCGTGGTGCTCGACAACTCGATCCTGAACGTCGCGATCAAGACGATCTCGACCCCCGAGCCCGTCGGCCTCGGCGCCACCCAGGGCGAGCTGGAGTGGGCCATCAACGCCTACACGCTCGTCTTCGCCGGACTGCTCTTCACCGCGGGCCTCCTCGGCGACCGGCTCGGCCGCAAGAAGATGCTGCTCGCCGGTCTCGCCGTGTTCGGCATAGGTTCGGCCCTGGCCGCCGAGTCCGGCTCGCCGGTCCAGCTCATCGTGTTCCGCGCGGTGATGGGCTTCGGCGCCGCGTTCGTGATGCCCGCCACCCTCTCCGTCCTGATGAACGTCTTCGAGCGCGACGAGCAGCCCAAGGCCATCGGCATCTGGGCCGGCGGCGTCGGCCTCGCCATCGCGATCGGCCCGATCACCGGCGGCGTACTCCTGGACCACTTCTGGTGGGGCTCGGTCTTCCTGGTCAACGTCCCGATCGTGATCATCGCGATCGCCCTGATGATCTGGCTGGTTCCCGACTCACGTGACCCGAACCCCGGCCGTGTCGACCCGATCGGCGTCGTCCTGTCCGTCGTCGGCCTCGTCCTGCTGGTCTACGGCATCATCAAGGGCGGCGAGCTGGCCGACTTCACCGATCCGACGGTCCTCCTGACCATCGCGGCCGGACTCGCGGTACTGATCGCCTTCGTCGTGTTCGAGAAGCGCAGCGACCACCCGTCCATCGATGTCACCTACTTCAAGAACAAGGTCTTCTCGGCCGCGATGTCCGCCATCGCGCTCGTGTTCTTCGCGCTGATGGGTGTGACCTTCTTCTCGGTCTTCTACACGCAGAGCGTGCGGGGCTACTCGCCGCTCCAGACCGGTCTGTTGATGCTGCCGCTCGCCGTCGCCCAGCTCATCTTCGCGCCGCGCGCCCGCCTCGTCGTCGACCGGTTCGGCAACAAGGCCACCTGCACGGCGGGGCTGCTGATCATCGCCGCGATGCTGGCCGCGTTCGCCACGCTGGAGGCGGACACGCCGATCTGGATCCTGGAAGTCATCTTCTTCTTCATGGGCACCGGTATGGCGCACATCATGACCCCGACCAGTGTCGTGATCATGCAGGCCCTGCCGCGCGAGAAGGCGGGCTCCGCGTCCGCCCTCAGCAACACCTTCCGCCAGGTCGGCGGCGCACTCGGCATCGCCGTCCTCGGCTCCGTCCTCTCCGCGGCCTACCGCAGCGGCATCGAGGACAAGCTCTCCCTGGTCCCTGCCGGCCTCCGCGACGCCGCCGGCGGGTCCATCGAGGCCACCCTCGGTGTGGCCGCCCGGCTCGGCCCCGAGGGCAAGGCCCTGATCACCCCCGCCAACGACGCCTTCCTGCACGCCATGCACGTCACCGCCCTGTGCGGCGCGGGTGTCGCCGTCATCGGCGCGTTGGTCGTGTTCCTGTTCCTGCCGGGCCGGACTCCCGCGCCGCAGGAGGGCGAGAAGGAGGTGGAGTTGGTGAAGGCGGAGCACTGACCAGCCGCGTACACCAGGGAGAATCACCCCAGGTCCGACAGAGAAACGGAGTTCGACGTGAGCCTCGCCGGCAGCCAGGACAGGCAAGAGGGCCCCCCGAGGGGACGCCCCCGCAGCGAGGCCGTGGAACGCTCCATCCTCGAAGGCGTGATGAAACTCCTGGAGGAGGGCGTGCCCCTCGGCGAGGTCTCCATCGAGCGCGTCGCCCGCACCGCGGGCGTCGGCAAGGCGACCATCTACCGCCGCTGGAGCGGCAAGGAGGAACTCTTCGTCGACGTCCTGCGCGCCGCCGAGCCCCCGGACCCGGAACTCCCCGGCACCTCGATGCGCGACGACCTCGTCGTCCTCCTGGAGTCGCTGCGTCTTCGTGCCCTGGCCAACCGCTCGTCGGCGATCCTGCACAACGTCTACGTCCAGATGAAGAGCAGCCCCAAGCTCTGGAGCGCGTACCACACGACCGTCATCCACCCCAGGCGCCGGATGGGCCAGGAAGTCCTGCGCCGCGGACAGGAGAACGGCCAGCTCCGTGCCGACACCGACATCGAACTGCTCTACGACATGTTCGTCGGCCCCATGCTCGTACGCACCGTGATGCACCCCGAGTCCGCACTCCCCGAGGACCTCGCGGAGCAGATCGTCGACAGGGTGTTGGAGGGACTGCGCCCCGCCAAGCCGTAGCCGCCGAGGCGACCGCTCACGCCACTCTGCGCACATGTTTTCTGACGGGCCGAATGTGCCGGTTTCGTCACAGGGGAGGCGTTCCACCTCCGCATTCGGAACTCCGGAAGCGAAGTTGTACGTCCTCGTGCCCGTACGGCCGTCATGGGACGGCAGGAACGACACGGATCATCCCCTAGGGTCGTAGCCGCGGGGCAGTCGGTGTGCACGGCAAGTTGTGAGGCGACGGTATGGCGCAGGCGTATATGACGGAGACGGGCAGCGGCGGCCAGGGGCCCGACCGCAGAGGGTCCCGGCTTCGGCGCCTGCTCGACGGCTGGCGCGGCGACCGCGGCATCTGGCGCCGCGGTCTGATCCTCGCCGCGCTCGCGGCGATCCTCTCGCTGGTGATGGTGCTGCACTCGCGGATCCCGAACGTGATCGGAAACCTCGGCAGCCTCACGGAGACCTTCCTGCCCTGGTTCGGGCTCGCCGTGCCGGTCCTGCTGATCCTCGCCTTCGTACGGAAGTCGGCGACCGCCCTGATCGCCGTGCTGCTGCCCGCGATCGTCTGGCTGAACATCTTCGGCGGGCTCCTCACCGACAAGACCGGCAGCGGCGGCAACCTGACCCTCGCCACGCACAACGTCAACGCGGACAACCCGGACCCGTCCGGCACCGCCGCCGACGTGGCCGCGTCGGGCGCCGACGTCCTGGCCCTCGAAGAGCTGACGGCCACCGCGGTCCCGACGTACGAGAAGGCGCTCGCGTCGACGTACAAGTACCACTCGGTGGAGGGCACCGTCGGACTGTGGAGCAAGTACCCGCTGACCGGTGTCGAGCCCGTGGACATCAAGCTGGGCTGGACCCGTGCGATGCGCGCGACGGTGGCGACGCCGGAGGGTCCGATCGCCGTGTACGTCGCCCACCTGCCCTCGGTACGGGTGAAGCTGGAGGCCGGGTTCACCGCCCGCCAGCGTGACAAGAGCGCCGACGCGCTGGGCGAGGCGATCGCCGCCGAGCCGATCAAGCTGGTCGCGCTGCTCGGCGACCTCAACGGCACGATGAACGACCGCGCCCTGAACGCCGTCACCGCGCAGATGCGCTCCACGCAGGGCGCGGCGGGCAGCGGCTTCGGCTTCAGCTGGCCCGCGTCGTTCCCGATGGCCCGGATCGACCAGATCATGGTCAAGGGGATCGAGCCGGTGACCTCGTGGACCCTGCCCGAGACCGGCAGCGACCACCTTCCGATCGCCGCCCGCGTGAAGATCTCGGCAACCGGGTCTTAACCTCCTGGAATACTGGGCCTGAGAGGCTTTGTTCCACAGATGAACTTACGCGTCCCGTGCACATCGGTGTGCACGGGCGCAGCCCTGCGCGCACGTACGTCCCCACGCACCGCCGCGCGCCCGCAATTCCCTTGAAAGGCCCCTCATGCCTCTGGCCCTGCTCGCCCTCGCCGTGGGCGCCTTCGGCATCGGCACCACCGAGTTCGTGATGATGGGCCTGCTGCCCGACGTCGCGGACGACCTGCACATATCGATCCCCACCGCCGGCCACCTGGTCTCCGCCTACGCGCTCGGCGTGGTCATCGGCGCCCCGCTCCTGGCCGCGGCCACCGCGCGCGTGTCCCGCCGCAAGGTCCTGATCGGCCTCATGCTCCTCTTCGTCGCCGGCAACGCGCTCTCCGCCCTCGCCCCCGACTACCACTGGCTCATGGCAGCCCGTTTCCTCAGCGGCCTGCCGCACGGCGCCTTCTTCGGCGTCGGCGCAGTCGTCGCCACCAGCCTGGTGGCCCCCGAACGCAAGGCACGCTCCGTCTCGCTGATGTTCCTGGGCCTGACGGTCGCGAACGTCGTGGGTGTACCGGCCGCGACCCTCATGGGCCAGCACATGGGCTGGCGCTCCACCTTCCTCGGCGTCAGTGTGATCGGCCTCCTGGCCGTGGTGTCACTGGCGCTCCTCGTCCCTCGCGACAGCACTCACGGGCCCGCCGCGGGCCTGCGCGGCGAACTTGCCGCCCTGCGTTCGCTCCCGGTCTGGCTGGCCCTCGGCACGACGGTCGCCGGCTTCGGCGCGCTGTTCGCCGCGTACAGCTACATCACACCGATGCTGACGGACGCCGCCGGGTACGCCGACTCGAGCGTGACCCTGCTCCTTGCGCTGTTCGGTGTCGGCGCCACGGCGGGCAACCTGCTGGGCGGGCGTCTGGCGGACCGGTCGATGCGGGGCACGCTCTTCGGCGGCCTGGTCTCGCTCGCGGCGGTCCTGGCACTGTTCCCGGTACTGATGGCGACGGCGTGGAGCGCCGCGCTCGCAGTGGTCCTGCTCGGCACGGCGGCGTTCGTGACCAGTTCGCCGCTGCTGCTGATGGTGATGGAGAAGGCGTCGTCGGCCCCGTCCCTCGCCTCCTCGGCCAACCAGGCCGCGTTCAACCTGGCCAACGCCGGGGGCGCGTGGATCGGGGGGCTCGCGCTCGCAGCGGGCCTCGGCGTGACGTCCCCGGCGGTCGTGGGCGCGGGGCTGGCCGTGCTGGGGCTGGGAGTTGCCGGGGTGGCCTACGTGGTGGACAAGCGGGGCCCGGTGTCAGTGGGCGGCCGGGAGCGTGTGGTGGCCTCGCATGTGCCGGAGCACGCGGAGTCGGTGCACCACTGAGCGTTTCTTCGCCCCCGCCGCCCCTACCCGTCCCGTCCTCGGGGGCTCCGCCCCCGAACCCCCGCTCCTCAAACGCCGGAGGGGCTGGATTGTCCCCGGCCTAGTCGAAGCGGGCAAGATCCCGCAGCCAGACCGTCGCCGAACTGTCCGACGGTGCTCGCCAGTCGCCTCGCGGTGACAGCGAACCGCCCGCCGAGACCTTCGGCCCGTTCGGCATGGCCGAGCGCTTGAACTGCGCGAACGCGAAGAAGCGACGGCAGAACACCTCCAGCCACTGCCGGATCTCCGGCAGGTCGTACGCCACTCGCTTGGCCTCGGGGAAGCCCGGCGGCCAGGCGCCGGCGTCCGCGTCGTGCCAGGCGTGCCAGGCCAGGAAGGCGATCTTCGACGGCCGGAAGCCGTAGCGCAGCACATGGAACAGGGTGAAGTCGTGCAGCGCGTACGGGCCGATCTTCGACTCGGTGGACTGCATCTCCTCACCCGGTACGAGTTCCGGGCTGATCTCGGTGTCGAGGATCGCGGCGAGGATCTTGCCCGCCTCCTCGCCGAACTGGTCGCTGCCGATGACCCAGCGGATCAGATGCTGGATCAGCGTCTTCGGCACTCCCGAGTTGACGTTGTAGTGGCTCATCTGGTCGCCCACGCCGTACGTGGACCAGCCGAGCGCCAGCTCCGAGAGGTCACCGGTGCCGAGCACGATGCCGCCGCGCTGGTTGGCGAGCCGGAACAGGTAGTCGGTGCGCAGTCCTGCCTGGACGTTCTCGAAGGTGACGTCGTACACCGGCTCGCCGGAGGCGAACGGGTGGCCCATCTCCTTCAGCATCAGCCGGGCGGTCGGCGTGATGTCCAGCTCGGCCGCGGTGACGCCGAGGGCGGCCATCAGCCTGTGCGCGTTGTCCTTGGTGTGGTCGCTGGTGGCGAAGCCGGGCAGCGTCCAGGCCAGGATGTCGCTGCGCGGACGCCCCGCCCGGTCCATCGCACGGGCGGCGACGATCAGCGCGTGCGTGGAGTCGAGCCCGCCGGAGACCCCGATGACCACTTTCGCGCCACCGATCGACGCGAGCCGCTGCTGCAGGCCGGCGACCTGGATGTTGTACGCCTCGTAGCAGTCCAGGGCCAGCCGGTCGGGGTCCGCGGGCACGAACGGGAAGCGCTCGATACGCCGCCGCAGGCCCAAGTCACCGGTGGGCGGGTCGAGTTCGAACGAAACCGTCCGGAAGTCGGCCGTACGGGCGCCATGCGTGCGCCGGTTGTCGTCGAAGGTGCCCATCCGCTGCCGCTCCTGCCGCAGCAGGTCGAGGTCGACGTCGGCGACGGCGAACTGGTCGTCGAGCGGGAAGCGGTCGGACTCGGCCAGCAGCACCCCGTTCTCGTAGATCAGGGTCTGGCCGTCCCAGGACAGGTCGGTGGTCGACTCGCCAAGACCGGCCGCCGCGTAGACGTACGCGGCGAGGCAGCGCGCGGACGCCGAGCGGCACAACAGCTTGCGGTCCTCGGCGCGGCCGACGGTGATCGGGCTGCCGGAGAGGTTGGCGAGGACGGTCGCACCGGCCAGGGCCGCCTCGGCGCTCGGCGGCACCGGCACCCACATGTCCTCGCAGATCTCCGTGTGCAGCACCAGCCCTGCCACGTCGTCCGCCGCGAACAGCAGGTCCACGCCGAACGGCACCGACTCCCCGCCGACCCGGATCGTGCCGCCGCGCTCACCGTCGCCCGAGGCGATCTGCCGGCGCTCGTAGAACTCCCGGTAGTTCGGCGGGTACGACTTGGGCACGACACCGAGGACCCGGCCGCGGTGCACGACCACCGCGCAGTTGTAGACCCGGTCGCGGTGGCGCAGCGGGGCACCGACGAGCAGCACCGGCAGCAGCTGGGCCGATCCCGCCACTACGTCCCGGAGCGCCTCCTCGACCTGGTCGAGCAGCGCGTCCTGGAGGAGCAGGTCCTCGATCGAGTAGCCGCACAGCACCATCTCCGGGAAGACGGCGACGGCCACGCCCTCGTCGGCGCATCTGCGCGCGTGGCGCAGGACCGCCTCGGCGTTGGCGTGCGGGTCCGTGATGACGGTGTGGCCCGTACAGGCGGCGACGCGTGCGAAGCCGTGCTGATAGGGCGACCGGAAGTTCAGTGGAGGCACGAGGATCAGTGTAATCGTCAGAGCGACGCGATGGGGTGGCGGGCGCCGGGCGGCACCTCGCGCCCCCTGGACGTACGCCCGCCCCCGACGAGACCTCCGTCGGGGGCGGGCGCGTGGACCTCAGCGGCGGCGGAACGACTGGACGTAGCCGCTCGCGGGCGTACCCACCCCGGTGACGTCGTCGTACCCCTTCACAGCGTGAAGCGAGCTGTCCTTGCCAAGGCTGCGAACAGACGTGGTGAGCCCGTCCGTCGCGTCATATCCGTTGACGAAGTCGACGCGTGCCACGGCGAGCCCGGCCCCCGTGGGGTTGTCCGTGACGTCGTGGTACGCCTTCGAGCCGTACTTGGCGTAGATCGCCGGGTTGGCGAAGCCGATCGACTTACCGCCCCGAGCCTGCTGGGCCAGCGCCTGGACACCCGCGATCACCGGCGCGGCGAGCGAGGTGCCGCCGATCCGGTACTCGCTGTAGGCCTGCGACCCGTCCGGCTGGGTCTGCGTCTGGCCGACCTTGAATCCGGTGTTGGGATCGGCGACCGCAGAGATGTCCGGCACGGTACGCATGGCCGCCGTACCGTTCGCCTTGGCAAGCGAGTCCGGGACGACACCCTTCTGGTAGAAGGGCTGCGACACGGTCTTGCTGGTGCCGCCACCCGCGCCGGAGGTGAACGCACCCGGGAAGTCCGTCCAACTCTTCCCATCCGCCGACAACACGGCCCGCTCGGTGCCCCAGCCGGTCTCGAACTGATACTTGTCACCCTTGCCGACCGCCAGCGAGGTACCGCCGACAGCCGTCACCCACGCCGAGTTGGCCGGGGTGTCGACCTGCTTCGTACCGGTGTTGGCGACCTCGTCGCCGTTGTCGCCGGAGGAGAAGTAGAAGCCGATGCCCTCGACCGCGCCGAACTGGAAGACCTGGTCGTAGGCGGCCGCGATGTCGGGCGTCTCGTTGGCCTCGATGTCGCCCCAGGAGTTGGAGACGATGTCGGCCAGGTGCCCGTCGACGATCTTGTTGAGCGAGTCGAGCAGATCGTCGTCGTAGCAGGAGGCGGCACCCACATAGGTGATGCTCGCGCCGGGCGCGACCGCGTGCACGGCCTCGACGTCGAGGGTTTCCTCGCCGTACCAGCCCGCGGCCCCGCACTCCTCGGTCTTCGTGTAGTGGCTGGGCAGCACCTGGCGCAACTGACCGCTGCTGTACGCCGCGTCGCCGTGCTTCTTGGCATAGGTGGCGGCGTCGTACGCGATGGTCGGCGAGGCGTACGCGTCGGTGATGGCGACCCGCACCCCCTTGCCGGTGCTAGTGCCCGCCCCGTAGGCGGCGCGCAACTGCTTGCCGGTGTAGCCCTGGACGGCGTACGGGATCTTCGTGCCGTACGCGTCCGGCAGCGTGCTCGCGATGTTCGAGCCGTAGTACGAGGAGAACGGCCCGGCGTTGTTGAACACGGCGTCCGGCGGCGGAAGGGTGTCGCTGTGCGTCGCCTTGTGCGGGGCGTTGTCCAGGCCGGTGACGGTCAGGACGGCGCCGTCCAGGGCGGCCGGCGCGGAGGCCGTCTTCGACGGCGCACGGTAAGTCTTCGTGCCCTTGGCGTAGTTGTGCAGCTGGGTGTCGAACGCCTTCTCGGCATCGGCGACATCACCCGTCACGGAGACGTAGTGCTGCGTGGAGCCGGTGACCTTCAGACCCGCCGACTTCAGCCACGAAGTCACCGCGGCGACCTGCGCCTCGGTCGCGCCGAAGCGATTCTGCGCCTGCGTGGCGCTGAGGTAACTCCCGTACGAGGCCGACTCCGGGTCGGACACGGCCTTGGCGTACGCGGCCAGACCGGAGGCGTCCCGGCCGGCGAGGTAGACCCGGGCGGAGACCTGGGAACCGTCGGCCGTGGCGCCCTTGTCCGCCTTGGCCGTCGCCCAGGTGGGCTTCGTACCCGCGAGGGTGTCCCGGCTCGGACCGTCCGCCGCCTGGGCCACGGGTATGCCGAACGCCAGCGCCCCGGCGAGCAGGGGCAGTGTCGCTGCCATGCTCACCCCGGCGCGCAGCACTGCGCGGTTGGATCTCATAAAACCCCCTGCGATGTGGTTCGTCGCATGTAGTGGTCGGTTCGGTGATCCGCACAGACCCCTGCGCCACATGGGTGCACAGGGAATGGATCACGCGATGGAGGCCACTCTGACGATGAACCGTCCATGCCAGGGAAATGAACAGCCCAAGGAAACCCCAAGTGGCCACTTCCGACGGACATTTGGGACGGCACGCAACACGAACCACCAAAACTGACGATCTGTCAGCGAATGCCGGAGGGAGGCACAGCCCGCAGCCGAAGACGCACGGGAGGGGCCGGGGGCCGGTACATCACAAGCCCGTCGCGTACGTTCGCGTCACCGGACGCTCCCTACTCGCCCAAGGTCTGATCCGGCGGCGACGGGCGGATGTACCGGCCCCCGGCCCCGCCCCCCCCACAAACCCCAGGCACCCGGCCGGGACTACGCCCCCCGAGCCTCCAGCATCCCCGCCATAAGGTCGATCTCGGACTGCTGCGCCTCCACCATCCCCGTGGCCAGCCTCCGCTCCACCCCGACCTCACACTTCTCCACACACCCCTCGGCCATGTGGATCCCACCCTTGTGATGAGAGGTCATCAACCGCAGATAGAAGACCTCGGCCGCCTCACCGCTCAGCGTGTCGAGCTTCTCCAGCTCGGTATTGGTCGCCATGCCGGGCATCAGCGCCCCGTCCTCACCGGAGACCATCCCGTCCATGCCCATCCACGCCATGGGCCCGTCCGAAGACACCTTCGGCAGCTCCCACAGATCGAGCCAGCCCAGCAGCATGCCCCGCTGGTTGGCCTGCGTCTGCGCGATGTCGTACGCGAGGCGCCGTACCTCCACGTTCTTGGTGCGGTCCCGCACGATGTACGACATCTCGACGGCCTGCTGATGATGAACCGCCATGTCCCGGGCGAACCCCGCGTCGGCGGAATCGGCAGCGGGAACGACGACCGCCGAGTCGCCACTGCCCCCCACCCCGTCAGCGACCGCATACGTGATCGCCCCGGCCGCGACGAGCACCGCCGCCGCGGCCCCCGAGATCCAGCCGATCTGTTTCATCCGGTTCACTGGGACAGTCCGCCGGTGCACGCGGCACCCGGCTCCGGCGTCTGCTCGCCCTGCACGAAGGACTCGAGGAACTTGTCGACGTTGGCGTCGGTCGCGCTGGTCACGGTGCGCTGCTTGCCCCACGCACTGAGCATGATCGGGTCCGCCTGGTCCTCGACGGGACTCATCAGTGTGTACGGGGTCTTCTTGACCTTCTCCGCGAGAGCCTTCACGTCGGCGTCCGCGGCCTTGCTGTTGTACGTCACCCAGACCGCGCCATGTTCCAGGGAGTGCACGGCGTTCATGTTGTCGACCGCCTTGGTGTAGACGTCGCCGTTGCAGTTCATCCAGACCGCGTTGTGGTCACCGCCGACGGGGGGCTCCATCGGGTAGTCCACGGTCTTGGTGACGTGCGTCTGGGAAAGCTTCTCGCTCCAGGTTTTCACCCCGTCGGAGCCCGTGGTGAAGCGCCCCGAGGCCGCCTTGGAGTCGCCGGCGGTGTCGTCCTTGTCGGACTGCGACTGGACGAGGACGACACCACCGACGACGAGCCCGGCGACGACGACCACACTGGCGCCGATCACGAGGATCCGGTTGCGACGCTCGCGGGACTGCTCGGCGCGGCGCATCTCCTCTATGCGGGCCTTGCGCGAGGCGCTGCTCGTGTTCTTCGCGGAACCCATGGCGAGTCCTTATACGTGGGGGACGGTCGGGACAGCTGATCGTAGTGGGACAGGGGCCGCCCATTACAGATGAGCCCCCGAGCAGGCACTATGGGCATCAGAGCAGAACCAGAGCGGGATTCGGCAGAGGTTCGGAGTGGGACACCTGCCGTATGCGAGGCGTTCACACCGAGGTCGGCCGGCCGATCAAGGTCGGCAACGCGCATGAAATGCTGTTGTGGTGGGATGCTCAGGTGCCCCGACCGTCCCCGAGGCGTGGGAGCAGGCGGCCTGACCAGCAAGGATGGGTGGAAGCGGAAGATGGACAAGCAGCAGGAGTTCGTGCTCCGGACACTGGAGGAGCGTGACATCCGGTTCGTACGCCTGTGGTTCACGGACGTACTCGGCTTCCTCAAGTCGGTGGCCGTGGCCCCGGCAGAGCTGGAACAGGCCTTCGACGAGGGCATCGGCTTCGACGGCTCGGCGATCGAGGGCTTCGCCCGCGTATACGAATCGGACATGATCGCCAAGCCGGACCCCTCGACCTTCCAGGTCCTGCCGTGGCGCGCGGAGGCCCCGGGCACGGCCCGGATGTTCTGCGACATCCTGATGCCGGACGGCTCCCCGTCCTTCGCGGACCCGCGCTACGTCCTCAAGCGCACCCTCACGAAGACCTCCGACCTGGGCTTCACGTTCTACACCCACCCGGAGATCGAGTTCTTCCTGCTGAAGGACCGCCCGCTGGACGGTACGCGGCCCACCCCCGC
Source organism: Streptomyces sp. NBC_00038 (assembly GCF_026343635.1). Lineage (NCBI taxonomy): Bacteria > Bacillati > Actinomycetota > Actinomycetes > Kitasatosporales > Streptomycetaceae > Streptomyces > Streptomyces sp. NBC_00038. The sequence goes on along the minus strand of NZ_JAPELQ010000001.1, from coordinate 3,079,882 downwards.
GGACAACTCCGGCTACTTCGACCACACCCCGCAGAACGTCGGCATGGACTTCCGCCGTCAGGCGATCACCATGCTGGAGTCGATGGGCATCTCCGTCGAGTTCTCGCACCACGAGGGCGCGCCGGGCCAGCAGGAGATCGACCTGCGGTACGCCGACGCGCTGTCCACGGCGGACAACATCATGACGTTCCGCCTGGTCATGAAGCAGGTCGCGCTGGAGCAGGGCATTCAGGCCACCTTCATGCCGAAGCCGTTCTCAGAGCACCCCGGCTCGGGCATGCACACGCACCTCTCGCTCTTCGAGGGCGACCGCAACGCGTTCTACGAGTCCGGCTCGGAGTACCAGCTCTCCAAGGTCGGCCGCTCCTTCATCGCGGGCCTGCTGAAGCACGCCGCGGAGATCTCCGCGGTCACCAACCAGTGGGTCAACTCCTACAAGCGCATCTGGGGCGGCTCGGAGCGCACCGCGGGCGCCGGCGGCGAGGCCCCCTCGTACATCTGCTGGGGCCACAACAACCGCTCCGCCCTGGTCCGCGTCCCGATGTACAAGCCCGGCAAGACGGGCTCGGCACGGGTCGAGGTCCGCTCCATCGACTCGGGCGCGAACCCGTACCTGGCGTACGCGATGCTCCTCGCCGCCGGCCTCAAGGGCATCGAAGAGGGCTACGAGCTCCCCCCGGGCGCCGACGACGACGTCTGGGCCCTCTCCGACGCCGAACGCCGCGCCATGGGCATCGAGCCCCTGCCCCAGAACCTCGGCGAGGCCCTGACCCTCATGGAACGCAGCGAACTGGTCGCCGAAACCCTGGGCGAACACGTCTTCGACTTCTTCCTCCGCAACAAGCGCCAGGAGTGGGAGGAGTACCGCTCCGAGGTGACGGCGTTCGAGCTGCGGAAGAACCTGCCGGTGCTGTAAGCAGCTTTGACACGACACGTAGGGCCGACGGCAGCGAACCGTCGGCCCTACGGCGTCTCCCAGAACTAGCGGCCGACGACCCGATGCCCGGGAAACCACCCCTGCGCGAAATCAACCGCGTCCACGAACCCCGCCACCCGGCACTGAGCCGCCCCCACCGTGCCGACCCGCACGGCCGCCTCCGCGCCCAACCCCGCGCCCTCGAACTCCGCCCCCAGCGCCCCGAAATCGCTGTCGTCCAAGGCGACATCGTCGTACTCCCACCACTGGCGCCGGCCGTCGCGGCGGACCACGCACCTGTAGGTCCGATGGGGAGGGGAGTCGACTCGGTACTCGCCGAGATGGAAGGCGGTGCACCTGTTGAAGCCGACGCCGATGAGCAGGATCTGTGCGCGCAGCTCGTACAGCTGGGCCAGAGGTGAGCTCTCGCCCAGGAGGCAGTCGGGGCGATGGCCGGCGGTGATCTTCGCGGCGTGGGGGCCGAGGGCGGAAAAGGAGGTCTGGGGGTGGGCGCTGCGCAGGGAGTGTGGATGGAGTCGGGTGGTCTCGGCCAGGATTCCCACGTCGGTCGACGGGGTGGTCGCCGGGTCGAAGGGTGGCATGTTGTCCCGGAAGGTGGTTCGGGCCTCGTCGCTCAGGCCGCGGACCCGTTCCAGGTGGGCGGTTGACGTGGACGAGTTGTCCGAGGTGAACGCGGGAACGACGACGGTGCCGTCAGGACCGAGCACGCGCCGCAGCGCGCGGAGCACGGTGGCCGCTCCTCCCTCGACCTTTCCGAGGGAGCGCAGGGAGGAGTGCACCAGCAGAACGCCCCCCTCGCCGATTCCCAGCTCGGTGAGCTGGTGAGCGAGCTGTGACTCAGTGAGTGCGGGCCCGCTGGAAACTGCGCTCAAGGTTCGTCGTCCCCTCCGCCGCAAAGCCGCGGCGCCAAGGCACCGCGGCTTTCCCGCGTCGTGTTGCTGCTGGTGAACTACTGCCGCTGCGCGGCCAGTTCACCGAGCAGCGTGTGCAGAGGCTTGGCCGCCCGCTGCCGGTACTCCTGGATCGCCCAGCCGTTGCCGTCCGGGTCCTTGAAGTACATGAATGTGGCGCCGTCCTCCGGCGAGAAGGCCTGCGGCTCGCTGACGTCGAGACCCCGCTCCCTCAGCTCCTCGTACGCCACCTTGGCGTCCTCCACACACAGCTGCATACCGTGGTACGTCCCCGGCTGCGGCGTCCCCGTCGGGATCGGGAGGCCGTCGATGAGCGCGATGGAACATCCGGACCCGGGCGGCGTCAGCTGCACGATCCGCACGCCCTCCATCACCTCTCGGTCGAGGTCCACGTGGAAACCGACCTTGTCCCGGTAGAACTCCTTGGCCCGGTCCACGTCGGTGACCGGCAGCATGATCACTTCGAGGGTCATGTCCATGGGACGACTCCTTTGTCGTACGACGTCATGTGCTGGATCTACTGCATCTGCTGCATCACTCGAACCGCCAGCGCGTCTGGCTGAACGGCTCCCCCTTACCGAACCCGAAAGCGGTGCGGGGCGCCACAGCGAAGACAAGAGCGGGGCCGCCCTCTCCCTGGAACGTGCCCTGGAACTCGGCATCCTCCCGTACCTCGAAATGCCACTCGGGGCCGTACTTCTCCTCCCACGCCTTGGCCAGGCCGCGCAGCCGGGCGTGGTCCGTGACGCGGACCGCCTCGCCCTCGACGACGAGGTCGTAGCCCTCGGCCCAGGTGTTGGTGCCCGTGGTGAGGACGACCTGCGGATTCCCGGCGAGGTTGAGGGCCTTGCGCTCCTGCGCGCCGGTGGCGAAGTGCAGCGCCCCGTCCTGCCAGACGCCGATCAGCGGCGTCACATGCGGTCGCCCGTCCGGCCGTACCGTCGACAACCAGTACAGCTCGGCCGCGGTCAGCCGCGCCACGGCCTCCGGCCAGGGGGTCGCCGCCGCTCCGGGGCTGCCGTAGCGCGGGTCGATCTCGGTCTGCGGTGCCACATCGGACATGGCTCTCCTCCTTGGAACGACATGGTCCCTTCAGAGGAGAGACCTCGCACGACAGCGGGATTCATCGGTGCCCGTGCGCGAACCTCCGGGCCGCTCGGCTCAGGGCGTCTCTTGTTCCGGGAACACCCGGGCCAGCGCAGCCGTCCGGCTGGACACCCCGAGACGGCTGAAGGCGTTCTCCAGGTGCTTGCGGACGGTGCTGGGCGAGACGGAGAGCTGTTCGGCGATCTGCCGGGTGTTCAGTCCGAGGGCGAGGCAGCGCAGGACATCGAGTTCGCGGTGGGTGAGGCGGACCGGGGGGCGGCGTCTGCGGGCCGCCTCTCGGTAGAGCTCGTACACGTGCGGCGCCATCAGTTGCAGTGTGAGCATTTCGCGGTCTGTGAACGGCTTCGGGGCCTCGCGGAAGAACTGGAAGACGCGCGTGCGGTTCGGGGCGGTGGGCAGGGTGATGGTCGCGATGCTCTTCATCGGAGCGATGAACTCGGTGTAGATCGCCAGGCCCGTCAGCCGGCGCACCGACATGAAGTCCGTCAGCTGTGTGGTCTCGGGGCTGCTGTGCGGCCGCGAGACCTGTAGGCACTGCAGATGCTGGTGGCGCCAGCGCCAGTAGCCGTCCACCAAGTCCTCGCCCGGGTCGTCCGGGTCGGTGTCCTGCTGGCTGAAGCAGAGCCGGGTCGGGATGTCTATCTCCGAGAAGCTGGCCGAGTCGGCGTCGACGAGCCGTTGCAGACCGAAGAGCAGGGACCTCGGGGGCACGTCGTCCGAGAGACCCTGCCGGGCCTCGTCCAGGACGTCCGCCATGCGCCGCAGATGGGCCTCGGCCGTCGGTCCGGTTGCTGACATGGCGGCCTCCCGGGGCCGGTCTTCGCCTGCTGCGAATGTACGCCTCCGGGGTGCCCCGGCGGGCCGGAGATTCGTCAAATGCCGAATGGGCTACGGACGTTGGCGGGCGCAGTCTCGACACAGACGGTCGTTCGGCCGTCGGGGGATCCAGAGACCCAGAGGCACCCATGCGTTCTCACCTGCGCACTCATGCTGTGCGCATTCATGCTGTGCGTACTCACCGACACGACAACCCGCACGGCGATTCGCACGACAACCCGCACCCTCCGCTGCGCCACCCCGCGACCCTCGTCGGCGCCGCCGCCGCCCTGGTCGCCGCTCTGCTGGGCACGGGGTGCGACCCGGCGCCCGGCGCCGCGGCCGCCTCCGAGGCGAAGGGAGCCGGTGCGGCGTTCTCCGCCGTGCGCTTCGCGGTCGACGCGCGCGGCGGCATCCAGGTTTCCGGGGCTTCCCGGACGGCCGTCGCGCCGGCGGGCACGCACGTGGTGTCCGCGGGCCGCGCACACCCCTTCGCCCGGCCCGCCGGCAAGCTGCTGGTCGTGCTGCGGCACTGGCCTCAGGCGGTGACGGAACGGGCCTCCCGAGCGGGGGCGAGGGCACCCGAGCTGCTGCCCCCGGAAGAGGTCCAGGCCGAGACGGGATTCCTCGTCGACACGGCGCAGTGGGTGCGAGCCGATCTCGACGGCCACCCCTTGCAGTGGCTCCGCCGCGACACGATCCGCATCGACACCACCAACGCCGCCTCCGGTGACCTCGCCCGGCTCACGCTGTCCGCACCGCACGGGGGTCGGCCCGGGCAGCCCGCACCGCCACCGAGCGGCCCCGCGTGCGTGGACCTGGACCAGCGGACCAACCGCAATGTGGTGCTCCCGGCGGTCGAGGCGGGCGCTCCCGTCACGGACGTACTGGCGAGCCTGCGGACGCAGTGCCTCAAGGTCCAGTACGCCTCGCACTCCGGCGGTGCGCGACCCGGCACCGTACGACAGATCCTGGTTCCGCTCACCGGGCAGCCGCTCGCCGTGGCCGTCGCACCGCCTCCCGACGGCATCGACGTCCCGGGCCGCACCCCCGGCAGCACGGTGCGGGTGGACCCGGGCCGTCCGGCGACGATCGTGGTGGCCCGCTGAACGCCCCCTGCTGCGCTCCCGGCGCTCGTACCGGGCTCTCCGGTTACGCTCAAGGTCGTACGACCTTGATCCGACGGGAGGGCCGAGGATGACGGCGCCGGGGCGCAGGAGCAGTACCTTCACGCGGCTGCTGCGGCACGGTTTCACCGATCCGTCGGGCGCCGAGCGGCTTCTGGAGAGTGTCGAGCTGGCGCCGATAAAGGCCGATCCGGTGCTCCTCGACGCGCTGGGGGCCACCGCCGACCCGGATCTGGCGCTGCTCGGGCTCGTACGACTCGTCGAGGCGCAGGACGGGCGCCCGGAGCGGCATGAACTGCTCGACACGCTCATCGCGGCGAAGCCGCTGCGGGACCGGCTGCTCGGTGTGCTCGGCGCCTCCGCGGCACTCGGTGACCATCTCGCCCGGCACCCGCACGACTGGCAGGCGCTCGTGACGTACGAGCCGCAGGACCTGCATCCCGGGGTGGAGGAGTTCGAGCGGGGGCTCGCCGAGGCGGACGACCCCGTCACGCTGCGCGTCGCCTACCGGCGCTGCCTGCTCTCCATCGCCGCGCGTGACGTGTGCGGCACGACCGATCTCGCGCAGACGGCCGCCGAGCTCGCCGATCTCGCGACGGCGACCCTGCGTGCCGCGCTCGCCATCGCCCGGGCCGCCGCGCCCGACGACGCCGCGCTGTGCCGGCTCGCAGTCGTCGCGATGGGCAAGTGCGGTGGCCACGAGCTCAATTACGTGTCCGACGTCGATGTGATCTTTGTGGGGGAGGCGGTGGAGGGAGCCGATGAGGGCAAGGCGATCCAGGCCGCCACCCGGCTTGCCTCGCATCTGATGCGGATCTGCTCCGAGACCACTGTCGAGGGCAGTATCTGGCCCGTCGACGCGAACCTGCGGCCCGAGGGCAGGAACGGGCCGCTCGTACGGACGCTCAGCAGCCACCTCGCGTACTACCAGCGCTGGGCCAAGACCTGGGAGTTCCAGGCGCTCCTCAAGGCGCGGCCGGTGGCAGGCGACCTCGTGCTCGGCGAGAGCTACGTCGCCACGCTCGCGCCCCTCGTCTGGCACGCCGCCGAGCGCGCGAACTTCGTTCCCGACGTGCAGAAGATGCGGCGCAGGGTGGTGGAGAACATCCCCGTCGCCGAGGTCGATCGTGAGCTGAAGCTCGGGCCGGGAGGCTTGCGGGATGTCGAATTCGCCGTGCAGCTGCTGCAGTTGGTGCACGGGCGGGCCGATACGTCGCTGAGGAGTGGGACCACCCTTGACGCGCTGAAGGCGCTGGCCGCCGGTGGGTATGTGGGTCGTGCCGACGCCGTGCAGCTCGACGAGGCGTATCGGTTTCTGCGGTCCATGGAGCACCGGATACAGCTTTATCGGCTGCGCCGGACCCACCTCGTGCCCGAGGAGGACGCCGATCTGCGGCGCATCGGGCGGTCGTTGGGCCTGCGCGCCGATCCCGTCGTCGAGCTGAACCGCGAGTGGAAGCGGCACGCTGCCGTCGTACGTCGGCTGCACGAGAAGCTCTTCTACCGGCCGCTGCTCGATGCCGTCGCCCAACTCGCCCCCGGCGAGACCCGGTTGAGCGCCGACGCGGCTCGGGAGCGGCTGGTCGCGCTCGGGTACGCCGATCCGGCGGCGGCGCTTCGGCATCTGGAGGCGCTGGCTTCCGGGGTGTCCCGCAAGGCCGCGATCCAGCGGACGTTGCTGCCTGTGCTGCTGGGGTGGTTCGCGGATTCCGCCGACCCGGACGCGGGCCTGCTCAACTTCCGCAAGGTGTCGGACGCGTTGGGCAAGACCCCTTGGTATCTGCGGCTGTTGAGGGACGAGGGTGCCGCCGCCGAGAATCTGGCGCGCGTGCTGTCCGCCGGGCGGCTCGCGCCCGATCTGCTGATGCGTGCCCCCGAGGCCGTCGCCCTGCTCGGCGACGGGGACGGGGGCCGGGGTGGGCTCGAACCGCGGACCCGTGCCCATCTGGAGCAGGAGATCCTCGCGGCGGTGGGGCGGGCCGCCGGGGGTGAGCAGGCGGTCACGGCGGCGCGTGGGGTGAGGCGGCGGGAACTGTTCCGTATCTCCGCCGCCGACATCGTTGCCTCGTACGGCACCGAGGAGAATCCTGCCGTCGCCGACCAGGGGGCGCTGGTGGATCTGGTTGGTGGTGCGGTCTCCGATCTGACTGCTGCGACTCTTGCCGGGACGCTGCGGGCCGTCGTGCGGGACGGGTGGGGGGAGACCCTTCCTACTCGGTTCGCCGTCATCGGCATGGGGCGGTTCGGGGGGCATGAGCTGGGCTACGGGTCCGATGCCGATGTGCTGTTCGTGCATGAGCCCCGGGACGGTGTTGACGAGCAGGAGGCGTCTCGGGCCGCCAATGGTGTTGTTTCCGAGATGCGGCGGCTGCTTCAGATTCCGAGTGCGGATCCGGCGTTGATGATCGATGCGGATCTGCGGCCGGAGGGGAAGTCCGGGCCGCTTGTGCGGACGCTCAATTCTTATGAGGCGTACTACCGGCGCTGGTCGCTGGTGTGGGAGTCGCAGGCCTTGCTGCGGGCCGAAGTCGTTGCCGGTGACGCGGACTTGGGGCGGCGGTTCATCGAGCTGATCGATCCTCTGCGGTATCCGGCGGAGGGGCTCGGGGACGATGCCGTACGGGAGATTCGGCGGCTCAAGGCCCGGATGGAGTCGGAGCGGTTGCCGCGGGGGGCGGATCCGACGCTGCACACCAAGCTGGGGCGGGGTGGGTTGTCCGACGTCGAGTGGACTGTGCAGTTGCTGCAGCTTCGGCATGGGTGGGTGGAGCCGGGGTTGCGGACCACCCGGACTCGGGAGGGTCTTGCTGCGGCTTGTGCTGCGGGGCTCCTTGCCGGAGAGGATGCGGGGATTCTGGATGAGGCTTGGGTGTTGGCTACGCGGGTGCGGAACGCGGTGATGCTGGTGCGGGGGCGGGCCGGGGATACGTTTCCGTCCGATGGGCGGGAACTTGCCGCCGTGGGGCGGTACTTGGGGTATGGGCCCGGGCATGTGGGGGACATGCTCGACGACTATCGGCGGATTACTCGGCGGGCTCGGGCGCTGGTGGATGAACTGTTCTACGGGGCGTGAGTCTCGGCCCGGGCGCCTTGGGGTTCGGTGGGGGGTCGGGGCCGGGGGCCGGTACATCCGCCCGTCGCCGCCGGATCAGACCTTGGGTGAGTAGGGGAGCGTCCGGTGACGCGAACGTACGCGACGGGCTTGTGATGTACCGGCCCCCGGCCCCTTCCGTGCGTTCGCGGCTGCGGGTGCGTCGGGGGTCGCTGCTTGCTCTGGTCGTTTCGGGTTTTTGCGGGACATGGCTACGCCTGTCAGGACTATGGCCATGCCTGTGATTACTCGTAGGCCTATTTGTTCGTCCAGGATCAGGGCGCCCAGGGCTATTGAGACGACTGGGAGCAGGTAGCCGACTGTTGCTGCGCTGGTGGGGCCCTCTTCGGCGATCATGCGGTAGTTGAGGTAGAAGGTGATGCCTGTGCCGAAGATGCCCAGGATGGTGATGGAGAGCAGGGCTGTGGCGTCTGCGTTGGTCACCGTGCCTGCTGTGGGGAGGGCCAGGGTGCTCCAGGCTGTGGCGGTTAGGAGTTGGGCTGCCGATACGGCCAAGGGGGCGCCGTGGGTGGTGAGGTGGCGGGCCATGTATGCGAAGGCGATTGCGTAGCTTGCGGCGGCTGCCAGCAGGGCCCCGGCTCCCCAGCTGGTCAGGCCTTCCTGGTTCCAGGGGGCGAAGATCAGGAGTACGCCGGCGAAGCCCAGGAAGAGGCCGGTCAGGCGTAGGGGGTGGAGGCCTCGGTCCGTGCCGACGGAGAGGCCGATGACTAGGGACCAGAGGGGGGTTGTTGCGTTCAGGACGCCTGCTATGCCGGAGTCGACGGTCTGCTCGCCTATTGCGAAGAGGGCGAAGGGGATGGCGTTGCAGAGCAGGGCCGCGACGGCCAGGTGGGTCCAGAGTTTGCGGGTGCGGGGGAGGTGTTGTTTGGCCCTGTGGGCCAGGAACAGGAGTACTGCTGTGCCCAGGGCGCAGCGCGTGATCGTGATGTGGGCGGGGGACAGGCCGTGGTTCAGGGCCAGTTTGATCCAGAGGAAGCCCGAGCCCCAGAGGAGAGCGAGGGTGGCCATGCGGAGGGAGGACGCGAGGTGGCGTGGCATGCGTTTACGGTCCAGTAATTTACTTGTGAGGACAAGTGAAGGGTTTTGCATGCACTGTTAAGCTGTGCTGCATGCTTGATGTGAGGCGTATGCAGGTTCTGTCAGCTGTGGTGGGGTGTGGGTCCGTTACCGCTGCCGCGGCTGATCTCGGGTACACGCCGTCTGCCATCAGCCAGGCGATCGCCGCTCTGGAGAAGCAGGCCGGGGTCGAGCTTTTGGAGCGGGTCGGGCGTGGTGTGCGGCCTACCGCGGCGGGGGTGTTGCTTTCCGAGTACGCCGATGTCATCGGGCGGCAGGTGGCCGAGGCGGAGACCGCTCTCGGGGATCTGCGGGCCGGGCGTACGGGGCGGCTCGCGGTGCGCTACTTCGCCACGGCGGGGGCCTCGCTGGTGGCTCCTGCCATTGCCCGGTTCCGGGGCGAACATCCTGGTGTGCAGGTCGAGTTGAAGCTCGTCGATCCCGAGGATCCGCTGCCCGACGTGAAGGAGGGGCGGGCCGACCTCGCGCTCGTCGTGCGGCCGCCCGATGACTCCGGCGGGCCCGAAGGCGTACGGCTGGAGCGGCTGCTGGATGATCCCTACCGTGCCGTCCTGCCCAAGGGGCACCGGCTCGCAGGGAAGCGTGCACTGGAGCTGGCGGAGCTCGCTGATGAGCCCTGGGTCGGGAGTGAGTGGCCGGGGTCCTGTCTTGATGCTCAGCTCGACGCTTGTGCCGTGGCCGGGTTCCGGCCCCGCTTCGTGGTCGAGAGTGAGGACTATGTGACCGCTCAGGGGTTTGTGGCGGCTGGGTTGGGGGTTTCGCTCATTCCCCGGCTCGGGCTGGGGGGTCTCCATCCGGATGTTGTCATCCGTGAGGTGCGTGATCCTGAGCCTCGGCGGGCTATTTATGTGGCGGTGCGGGAGACGGCTCCTGAGCAGCCTGCGCTGCGGGGGCTGATCGACTGCTTGCGGGAGGCGGCCCGCCTGTCGAGTCAGGCTTTGATCGGCAGCAGCTGAGCTCCGCGTGTTCCCGGCACCCATCGGGGCAGCGCGTATGGCAGTGCGCCGTACCAGAGCCTTGCCACCGTGAAGCCGAAGGCCAGGCAGAGCATGCCGCCGACCGCGTCGAGCCAGAAGTGGTTGGCCGTGGCGACGATGACCACCAGGGTCGCCGTCGGGTAGAGGAGGCCCAGGATGCGGGCCCAGGGGGTGGAGGCCAGGGCGAAGATCGTGAGGCCGCACCACAGGGACCAGCCGATGTGCATGGACGGCATCGCGGCGTACTGGTTGGACATGTGCTTCAGGTCGCCGGAGGCCATCGAGCCCCAGGTCTGGTGGACCAGGACCGTGTCGACGAAGCTGCCGCCGTTCATCAGGCGGGGCGGCGCGAGCGGGTAGAAGTAGTAGCCGACGAGGGCCACCGCGGTGGTGGCGAAGAGGGCGAGGCGCGTTGCCGCGTAACGGCCGGGGTGCCAGTGGTACAGCCACACCAGAACACCCAGCGTCACCACGAAGTGCAGCGTCGCGTAGTAGTAGTTCATGCCGATGATCAACCATGTCACCGAGTTCACGGCGTGGTTGAGGGACTCCTCGAAGGCGATGCCGAGTTGGTGCTCCGCATGCCAGATCCAGTCCGCGTTGCGCAGGGCTTGTCCCCGCTGCTCCGGAACCGCGTTCCGGATCAGTGAATACGTCCAGTAACTCACCGCAATGAGCAGGATCTCGAACCAGAGGCGGGGGCGACGCGGGGTCCGCAACCTGCGCAGGAAACGCTGCCCCGCTTTCTCCTCCGCGACGGGCTGTGGAGGGGCCTGCTCCCGGCCTTCCAGTGTCGTCACGGTTGTCTCACCCATAGACACAGAGTCTGCCAGAAAAGCCTTCCCCCACCGATCATCCCTTGGTCGGGTCCCGGTCGCATGTTCTACGACGAGAGGAGGCCGACCGTGCTCCTTCTCAGGGAGGATTACGGGCGGTTTCGGTCCCCAGGTGCCGAAGCGGTCGAACCGCGCACCACCAGCTCCGGCATGAACACGAACTCACTGTGCGGCGCGGGCGTCCCGCCGATCTCCTCCAGCAACGTCCGTACCGCCGCCTGTCCCATGGCGGGCACCGGCTTGCGGACCGTCGTGAGCGGCGGGTCGGTGAAGGCTATGAGCGGGGAGTCGTCGAAGCCGACGACCGAGACGTCCTTCGGGACGTCCAGACCGCGCTGACGTGCCGCCCTTATCGCGCCGAGCGCCATCATGTCGCTCGCGCACACCACGGCCGTACAACCGCGGTCCATGAGTGCGGAGGCCGCTGCCTGGCCGCCCTCCAGCGTGTACAGCGAGTGCTGGACCAGTCGCTCCTCGATGTCGGCGGGCAGCAGCCCCAACTGCTCCTGCATCGTGCGTATGAAGCCCTCGATCTTGCGCTGCACCGGCACGAACCGCTTGGGGCCGAGCGCGAGTCCGATGCTGGTGTGGCCGAGCGAGACGAGGTGGGTGACGGCCAGGGCCATCGCCGCGCGGTCGTCCGGCGAGATGAACGGCGCCTGGACCTTCGGCGAGAAACCGTCCACGAGGACGAAGGGGACGCCCTGGGCGCGCAACTGGTCGTAACGCTGCATGTCCGCGGAGGTGTCGGCGTGCAGGCCCGAGACGAAGATGATGCCGGCGACGCCCCGGTCCACCAGCATCTCCGTCAGCTCGTCCTCGGTGGAGCCGCCCGGGGTCTGGGTCGCGAGGACCGGTGTGTAGCCCTGCCGTGTCAGCGCCTGGCCGATGACCTGCGCCAGGGCGGGGAATATGGGGTTCTCCAGCTCCGGCGTGATCAGGCCCACCAGGCCCTCGCTGCGCTGCCGCAGACGTACGGGGCGCTCGTAGCCCAGCACGTCGAGCGCGGCCAGGACGGTCTGGCGGGTGGTCGCGGCGACGCCCGGCTTCCCGTTCAGGACGCGGCTGACAGTCGCCTCACTGACCCCCGCCTGGGCTGCGATGTCGGCAAGCCGTGTGGTCACAGGATTGGACTGTACCGGCCGGGTCTCACCTTGCCCACCAACCAGACGCCGTGTGCGGGCGGTTGAACGGCCCGCTCCGGGCTGCTGCGTCATCGCGCTCCCTCGTGTAGTGGTCGGCTCGGCGTCCCGGGCGTGCGCCGCGGGAAAGGGTGGCCAGGGGGTGGCTCCTGCAAGGCGCTGACGGGGTGATGATCCTCGCACCCGGCAGGTGTGGCAAGAGCTTGCAGAGTCTTGCACAGGGGGTCGCATGTCTGCTGAGCGGCCTTGTACAGGGGTTTCGGGCCTCTGGGGTGGAGGTCACGGGCACGTAACTCTCGGCAGTCCTTGCACTTTTTTGCTGCAAGGTCTTTCGCGTCGCTTACAACGCTGTTACGTTCACGTCGCCCGGCGGACGCAACGGCGCAGTCGGCAAGTCGGCAAGGGGAGCGGGCGGGACCGCTGCCTCAACCACTCGGGCTTTCACCCTCAAGGAGATCTCATGCGGCGTGGCATAGCGGCCACCGCGCTGGTGGCGTCCATCGCCCTCGCGGCGACGGCCTGCGGCGGCAGTGACAGCGGCAGCGACAAGTCGGACGGCCCCACCACCATCACCTGGTGGGACACCTCCAACGCCACCAATGAGGCGCCGACGTACCAGGCCTTGGTCAAGGAATTCGAGAAGGCCAACACCGACGTCAAGGTCAAGTACGTCAACGTGCCCTTCGACCAGGCGCAGAACAAGTTCGACACAGCCGCCGGTGCCAGTGGCGCCCCGGACGTGCTGCGTTCCGAGGTCGGCTGGACCCCGGCGTTCGCCAAGAAGGGCTACTTCCTGCCGCTGGACGGCACCGAGGCCCTCGCGGACGAGAGCAAGTTCCAGCCCAGCCTGATCGAGCAGGCCAAGTACGACGGCAAGACGTACGGTGTGCCGCTGGTCACCGACACGCTCGCCCTCGTCTACAACAAGGCGATCTTCGAGAAGGCCGGCGTCGCGGCTCCCACCACCTGGGCCGAGCTCAAGACCGCCGCCGCCACGATCAAGAAGAAGACGGGCGTCGACGGCTACTGGGGATCGACCCAGGCCTACTACGCGCAGTCCTTCCTCTACGGCGAGGGCACCGACACCGTCGACGCCGACGCCAAGAAGATCACCGTCAACTCGGCCGCCGCGGTCAAGGGCTACGAGACCTGGCAGGGCCTCTTCGACGGCAGCGGCCTGCACAAGGCCGACACCACCGTCGACGCGTACGCCCACATCCAGGAGGCGTTCGTCAGCGGCAAGGTCGCCTCGATCATCCAGGGCCCGTGGGAGATCACGAACTTCTACAAGGGCTCGGCCTTCAAGGACAAGGCCAACCTCGGCATCGTCAGCGTCCCGGCCGGCTCCACCGGCAAGGCGGGCGCCCCGACCGGCGGCCACAACCTCTCGGTGTACGCCGGTTCGGACAAGGCCCACCAGGAAGCGTCGCTGAAGTTCCTGAAGTTCATGACCTCGGCGACCTCCCAGGAGACGATCGCCCTCAAGAACTCCACGCTGCCGACCCGCGACGACGCCTACACCGCCGACGTCAAGGCCGACCCGGGCATCGCCGGCTACCAGACGGTGCTCGTCAACGCCCAGCCGCGCCCGGCGCTGCCCGAGTACAGCTCGCTGTGGGGCCCGCTCGACATCGAGCTGAACAAGGTCGCCGCCGGCAACGAATCGCTGGACAAGGGCCTGAGCACCGCGGAGACCGCGATCGCCAAGCTGGTCCCCGACTTCAGTAAGTGACCCCGTGTGGCCGCCGGATCTGCCTGAACTGGGGGGACAGATCCGGCGGCCATCGGCCTGCGTGCGCCCAACCCCTGATCTTCCAGAAGGTGTCGAACCATGACAGTCGTCATCGACCGCGCGACCGGTAAGCGCCGTGGTGACCGAGGGCCGCGCCCCGGGCCGCTCCAGCGTCTCAAGCACGGGTACCAGAAGTTCTGGTACGCGTACGCGATGATCGCTCCGGTGGTCATCGTGCTCGGCGCGCTGGTGCTCTACCCGCTGGTGCGGGGCATCTACCTGACGTTCACGGACGCCAACAGCCTCAACTCGGCCCGCCAGATCGGCGTCAACCACATCGACGCCACCTACAAGTTCATCGGCCTGGACAACTACGCCGACATCCTGTGGGGCCCGACCTCGTACGACCGCTTCTGGTCGCACTTCATCTGGACGATCGTGTGGACGGCGCTGTGCGTGCTGCTCCACTACGCCATCGGGCTCGGTCTCGCCCTGCTGCTCAACCAGAAGCTGCGCGGGCGCACCTTCTACCGGCTCATCCTGGTGCTGCCGTGGGCCGTACCCACCTTCGTCACCGTCTTCGGCTGGCGCTTCATGCTCGCCGACAACGGCATCATCAACTCCGCCCTCGACGCGCTGCATCTGCCGTCGCCGCTGTGGCTGGAGGAGACCTTCTGGCAGCGCACCTCCGCCATCATGGTCAACACCTGGTGCGGTGTGCCCTTCATGATGGTCTCGCTGCTCGGCGGTCTGCAGTCCATCGACTCGACCCTGTACGAGGCCTCCGAGATGGACGGCGCCAACGCCTGGCAGCGCTTCCGGCACGTGACGCTGCCGGGACTGCGGCCCGTCAGCTCCACCGTCGTACTCCTCGGCGTCATCTGGACGTTCAACCAGTTCGCCGTCATCTTCCTGCTCTTCGGCGACACCGCCCCGGACGCGCAGATCCTCGTCACCTGGGCCTACTACCTGGGCTTCGGCCAACAGCCGCGCGACTACGCGCAGTCGGCCGCCTACGGTGTCCTGCTGCTGTCCATCCTGATCGTCTTCACCTCCGTCTACCGACGCTGGCTGGCCCGCAATGAGCAGCAGCTCGCGAACTGAGGCAGGAGCCCCCATGAGCACCACACTTCAGAGCTCCGCTCCGGCGGACAAGGTTCCCACGGACCACGCCTTGCCTCCCCGCAAGTCGCGCCGGCGCGGTGAGAACAGCCTCGCCGGGTCGATCACCTCGCACGGCATCCTGATCGTCGCCAGCCTCGTCGCGCTGTTCCCGATCGCCTGGCTGGTCTACCTGTCCCTCGGCCCGGACAAGGACGACTATCTGCACCCCGGGCGCATCTTCGGCAAGATGACGCTCGACAACTACGCGTTCGTGCTCCAGCACACGCCGTTCTTCGACTGGCTGTGGAGCACGCTCGTCGTGTCGCTCGGCACCACCTTCATCGGGGTGCTGGTCGCCGCAACCACCGGCTACGCGGTCTCCCGCATGCGCTTCCCCGGCTACAAGAAGTTCATGTGGGTCCTGCTGGTCACCCAGATGTTCCCGGTCGCCGTACTGATGGTGCCGATGTACGAGATCCTTTCCGAACTCCAGCTCATCGACAACTACTTCGGCCTGATCCTCGTCTACTGCTCGACCGCCGTGCCGTACTGCGCCTGGCTGCTCAAGGGCTACTTCGACACGATCCCGTTCGAGATCGACGAGGCGGGACGCGTCGACGGGCTGAGCCCCTTCGGTACCTTCGCGCGGCTGATCCTGCCGCTCGCCAAGCCGGGCCTGGCGGTTGCCGCGTTCTACAGCTTCATCACCGCGTTCGGCGAGGTCGCCTTCGCCTCGACGTTCATGCTGTCCGACACGAAGTACACCTTCGCCGTCGGTCTGCAGAGCTTCGTCAGCGAGCACGACGCGCAGCGCAACCTGATGGCCGCCACCGCCGTGCTGGTCGCGATACCCGTCTCCGCGTTCTTCTACCTTGTGCAGAAGAACCTGGTGGCCGGCCTCACCGCGGGCGGCACGAAGGGCTGACGCCCGCTCGGAAGCTCCCGCGCGACCCTGTCGCGCGGGTGGCGGCCGCGGTGACCATCCGACCCCGCTGTCACCGCGGCCGCCTCGTCCCGTTGTCTCCATACACGCCCATGACCCGAATCCCCCACTCTCGGCTCCGCTCGACCGGGGGACCCCCATCGCATCAAGGACGCCATGAGCCAGCACTCCACCGACCAGGCCCCGACCTCCGTCCTCGCCACCGTCGCCGCACATCGCGACTGGTGGCGCGACGCGGTGATCTACCAGGTCTATCCGCGCAGCTTCGCCGACAGCAACGGTGACGGCATGGGCGACCTGGAGGGCGTACGTTCCAGACTTCCCTACCTGCGCGACCTCGGCGTGGACGCCGTGTGGCTGAGCCCCTTCTACGCCTCGCCGCAGGCCGACGCCGGCTATGACGTGGCGGACTACCGGGCCGTCGACCCCATGTTCGGCAACCTGCTCGACGCCGACGCCCTGATCCGCGACGCCCACGAGCTGAGCCTGCGGATCATCGTCGACCTCGTCCCCAACCACTCCTCCGACCAGTACGAGTGGTTCAAGCGGGCCCTCGCCGAGGGGCCGGGTTCCCCTCTCCGGGAGCGCTACCACTTCCGGCCCGGCAAGGGCGAGAACGGCGAACTGCCGCCCAACGACTGGGAGTCCATCTTCGGCGGCCCCGCCTGGACGCGGGTCACCGAGCCGGACGGCACCCCGGGCGAGTGGTACCTGCACCTCTTCGCGCCCGAGCAGCCCGACTTCAACTGGGAACACCCGGCCGTCGGCGACGAGTTCCGCTCCATCCTCAGGTTCTGGCTCGACATGGGCGTCGACGGCTTCCGCATCGACGTGGCGCACGGACTTGTGAAGGCGGAGGGCCTGCCGGACCTGGGTTCCCACGAGCAGCTGAAGCTCCTGGGCAACGATGTCATGCCGTTCTTCGACCAGGACGGCGTGCACGACGTCTACCGCCAGTGGCGCACGATCCTCGACGAGTACTCGGGCGAGCGCATCTTCGTCGCCGAGGCGTGGACCCCGACCATCGAGCGCACCGCCAACTACGTGCGCCCCGACGAGCTGCACCAGGCCTTCAACTTCCAGTACCTGGGCACTCATTGGGACGCACCCGAGCTGCGCTCCTGCATCGACCGCACGCTGGACGCCATGCGCCCGGTCGGCGCCCCCGCCACCTGGGTCCTTTCCAACCACGACGTGACCCGGCACGCCACCCGCTTCGCCAACGAGGCCGGGCTCGGCACCCAGATCCGCACCGCGGGCGACCGCGAGCTGGGCCTGCGCCGGGCACGGGCGGCGACCCTGCTGATGCTGGCGCTGCCCGGCTCCGCGTACCTCTACCAGGGCGAGGAGCTCGGCCTGCCGGACGTCGTGGACCTGCCGGACGAGGTGCGCCAGGACCCCGCCTACTTCCGGGGCGCGGGCCAGGACGGCTTCCGCGACGGCTGCCGGGTGCCGATCCCGTGGACCCGCGAGGGCTCCTCGTACGGCTTCGGAAGCGGTGGCAGCTGGCTGCCGCAGCCCGCCGAGTGGGCCGAGCTGAGCGTCGAGGCGCAGACCGGCGCGGCGGGCTCCACCCTGGAGCTGTACCGCGAGGCGCTCGCCGTCCGGCGGGAGCGGCGCGACCTCGGCGCGGGCGACTCCGTCGAGTGGCTGAGGGCACCGGAGGGCGTACTCGCCTTCCGCCGCGGGGAGTTCGTCTGCACCGCCAACACCGGCACCGAGGCGGTGACCGTCCCGGCGTACGGCCGCGTGCTGATCGCCAGCGGCGAGGTGACCCTCTCGGAGGACGGCGGCGAGGCGAAGCTGCCGGCGGACGTCACCGTGTGGTGGACGGTCTGACACGCGTGTGAGCGGTGCCCCGGTCCACGGGGCACCGCTCATCTCCTCGCAGGGCCTGCCTACTTCCAGGTGTCGGTCACGCTGTAGCCCGCCCCCGAACCCGTGCTGTAGGTCCGGTTGGCGCCCGACTCCCACGTCACGTTCCCGGACGCGTCCTTCTTGATGTACTTGTACTCGAACGACGTCGACCTGGGCACGATCGCGAGCCTGCCCCAGTACGGGTAGGAGGCGGAGGAGAGCGGGATCGCGTCGGCGGTGTTCCAGGAGCCGAGTGACGGGATCGAGCCGACGACGTACACGTTGGTGCCGGAGCTGGTCGTGGCGTTCACGCCGAAGGTCACGTCTGTGGCGTTGGCGCTCGCCACGTTCCAGGAGCTGTTGGTCGCCACGGCCGAAGTGCCCGTGGTGAGCGTTCTGTTGGCGTTGGACTCCCAGGTGACGTTGCCGGAGCCGTCCTTCTTGATGAACTTGTACTCGATGCTGCTGTTCTGCGGCACGGAGACGTCCGTCTTCCAGACGGGGTAGCCGGCCGAGGAGAGCTTCACCGCGCTGGACGTGTTCCAGCTGCCGAGCGCCGAGACCGAGCCGACCACGTACACATCGGTGCCGGAGGTCGTCGACGCGTACTCGTTGAAGGTGGCCGTCACCGTGCCGGTGCCCGGATCGGTGCTGCCGCCGCCGCAGTTGACGGTGCAGATGTAGTCCGGGTCGTAGAAGGCGACCGCCCCCTTGGCCGGCACGGTGAGTGTGGCCTTGCCGCCGGTGACCGTGACCGTCGTGGCGCCGCCGTCGATCACGTTCGGGTAGGTGCCGTCGGCGAGACCGGTCGTGTACGCGTACGTGTTCGCGCCGGAACTGTTGTTGATGGCGACGAACCCGGCGCCGCCCCGGCCGAAGCCGATCACATTGGACGCGGGGGACTGCCAGTTGGCGACGGAGTAGCCGGTCGCCGCGTTGTGCCAGCCGACCATGCCCGAGACCGCGGTGTCGCGGTCCAGGCAGGACCAGCCGCTCGCGCAGTTGGTGTCGGTGACGAAGCCGCCCGAGTTCGGCGGGGCCTCGTCGCTCTGGCCGAAGGTCCAGCCGGCGTAGACGGACGGTGTGCCGTAGCCGCGGGCCAGCTGGAAGACGTTGGCGAGCACGGCTGTGGAGCCGTCCTTGTAGCTGAGCGAGTAGCCGTTGCGCTCGGTGTCGTGGTTGGTGACGAAGGTGTTGGAGTTCGCCTCGGTGGCCAGCCCCCAACTGCTCCCGAAACTCGACAGGTTGGCGATGTCGCCCTGGAACTGCGACTTCACCTGGGAGGCGAAGGTGAAGTCGAGGACGTCACCGGTGCCGTAGTACTCGTCGAGCGAGGGCGGGGTGCCCGGGTAGATCTCCTGCGTGATGTACGGCGCCGAGCCCGAGGTCGTCGTATGCAGACCGGCGACGATGGCGCTCATGTCGGCGGCCTCGATGTGCTTGGCCGCGTCCACCCGGAAGCCGTCGACACCGAGGTCGATCTGCTGGTTGAGGAAGCCGATGATCTTCGTGCGGACGCCGCTCTCGGCGGTGTCCAGGTCGGGCAGGCCCAGGAGTTCGCAGTGCTGGACCTGGTAGCGGTTGGTCCAGTCCGTGATCGTCGTGGTGCAGTCGTTGCTGTCGGCCGGGTCGTAGTCCGGGGTGTCGTACTTGCTGGTGAGGACGGTGCCGTTGTAGCCGGTGCCGGTCTGGGCGGCGGTGTGGTTGATCACGGCGTCCGTGTAGACCTTGATGCCGGCGGCGTGGCAGGTGTCGACCATGGTCTTGAACTGGGTCGCCGTCCCGAAACGGCTGTTCAGGTTGTACGCGTACGGCTGGTACACGTCCCACCAGTAGAAGTTGGACTGCTTGAGCGACTCGGCGGGCGGCGCGACCTGCACCGCTCCGTATCCGGCCGGGTCGAGCACATCGGTGCACTCGGCGGCGACCGACTTCCAGTTCCACTCCCACAGGTTGGCGATCACATCCCCGTTGGGTATACCGGTGTCGGCCGCGGCGGCCTGCTGGGCGGGCAGCGCGGCAAGACCGCCGACAGCCAGTGCGGCGGTCAGCAGCAGCCTGGTGATCCTTCTGCGTCTTAAGGCCATCATGGTGCGGCTCCTCCTCGGATCCGGCCGGCTCGACCGGGACGCGCGGGGCGTCGGCTCGTGTGGAGCGTGGGACCGCCGAAGGGTCCGCGTCAATACAGGAGTTGGAAGTTCTTTCGACATCTTGCTGAAACTTGTCTGCAAGAGATACGTTCCGATCCCCCCACCCGCACAAGGAAGTGCAGGAGCACTCACATGGCAAGGAAAACGCTTGCCGCCACGCTCGCCCTCGCGGCGGGCCTGGCGGTCACGGTGGCCGTACCCCCAGGCACGGCGGCGGCCTCCCCGCCCGGCACCAAGGACGTCACCGCCGTCCTCTTCGAGTGGGACTTCGACTCCGTCGCGACGGAGTGCGCCAGCCGTCTCGGCCCCGCCGGGTACGGCTTCGTCCAGGTCTCACCGCCCGCCGAGCACATCCAGGGCTCGCAGTGGTGGACCTCGTACCAGCCGGTCAGCTACCAGATAGCCGGGCGGCTCGGCAACGCCACCGACTTCCAGGACATGGTCACCGCTTGCCACAACGCGGGCGTGAAGGTCGTCGTCGACACGGTCATCAACCACATGTCGGCGGGCAGCGGCACCGGCACCGGCGGTTCGTCGTACACGAAGTACAACTACCCGGGTCTGTACTCCTCGTACGACTTCGACGACTGCACCGCCAGCATCAGCGACTACACGAACCGCACCAATGTGCAGAACTGTGAGCTGGTCGGTCTCGCGGACCTGGACACGGGCGAGTCGTACGTCCGCTCCGCCATCGCCGGCTACATGAACACTCTGCTCGGCTACGGTGTCGACGGCTTCCGCATCGACGCGGCCAAGCACATGCCGGCGGCCGACCTCGCCAACATCAAGTCCCGGCTGAGCAATTCGAGCGTGTACTGGAAGCAGGAGGTCATCTACGGCTCGGGCGAGGCCGTCCAGCCGACCGAGTACACCGGCAACGGCGACGTCCAGGAGTTCCGGTACGCGTACGACCTCAAGCGGGTCTTCAACAACGAGAACCTCGCCTACCTGAGCAACTACGGCGAGGGCTGGGGCTACATGAGCAGCGGTGTCTCGGCCGTCTTCGTCGACAACCACGACACCGAGCGCAACGGCTCGACCCTGAACTACAAGGACGGTGCGAACTACACCCTCGCGAACGTCTTCATGCTCGCCTGGCCGTACGGCGCCCCGGACGTCAACTCCGGCTACGAGTGGTCCAGCACGGACGCCGGACCGCCCAACGACGGTACGGTCAACGCCTGTTGGCAGGACGGCTGGAAGTGCCAGCACGCCTGGCCGGAGATCCAGTCGATGGTCGCCTTCCGCAACACCACCCGCGGTGAGTCGGTCACCAACTGGTGGGACAACGGCGCCGACGCCATCGCGTTCGGCCGCGGCTCCAAGGGCTACGTGGCCATCAACCACGAGTCGTCCTCGCTGACCCGCACCTACCAGACCTCCCTCGCGGCGGGCACGTACTGCAACGTCCAGAGCAACACGACCGTCACGGTGAACAGTTCGGGCCAGTTCACGGCGACGCTCGGCACGAACACGGCGCTGGCGATCTACTCGGGCAAGTCCAGCTGCTGAGTGGTGGCAGAAGAGGGCCCGTTCACCGACGTCCTGGTGAACGGGCCCTTTGTCCGAGCCGGATGTGAAAGTTCTTGCCATCGGTTTCAAGACTCTTGCTGTAAACCTTTCGTAAGCGATACGGTCACGCCGGCGCCCGGCAACGAAGCCGAGCCGCGGCGTGGGGTCGGACCCGAATGAGCCGTAATCGCAAGGAGTTCAGGCCTGTGATACCGAGATGGTCGGCGCCCTGGGCGCACCGCACCCCCCATCACACCGCGCGGCGCGGACGGATCGCGGCTGTCGCCGTGGCCGCCCTCGCCGCAGCACTCGTCCAGCCCGTCACGGCCGGCGCCGCGACTCCGCCCGCGCCTCCGTCCGACGCGGCCCTCGCCAAGACGGCCGCCCGCAACGACGCGACCCGCGAGCAGTTCTACTTCGTCCTCCCGGACCGCTTCGCCAACGGCGACACCTCCAACGACGAGGGCGGCCTGACCGGTTCACGTCTGTCGACCGGCTACGACCCCACCGACAAGGGCTTCTACCAGGGCGGCGACCTCAAGGGCCTGACGAAGAAGCTCGACTACATCAAGGGCCTCGGCACCACCTCCATCTGGATGGCGCCGATCTTCAAGAACCAGCCCGTACAGGGCACCGGCGACAACGCCTCGGCCGGCTACCACGGCTACTGGATCACCGACTTCACCCAGGTCGACCCGCACTTCGGCACCAACAAGGACCTGGAGACGCTGATCTCCAAGGCCCACGCCAAGGGCATGAAGGTCTTCTTCGACGTCATCACCAACCACACCGCTGATGTCGTCGACTACGAGGAGAAGTCCTACGGCTACCTCTCCAAGGGCGCCTTCCCGTATCTGACGGAGGACGGCGAGCCCTTCGACGACGCCGCCTACGCAGGCAGTACAGCCGGTTCGCAGGACTTCCCCGAGGTCGACGCGGACTCCTTCCCGCGCACGCCGACCGTGACGGCCGCGAAGCAGGACGCCAAGGTCCCGTCGTGGCTCAACGACACGACGATGTACCACAACCGCGGCGACTCCACCTTCGCCGGCGAAAGCTCCGAGAACGGCGACTTCTCCGGCCTCGACGACCTGTGGACCGAGCGTCCCGAGGTCGTCAGCGGCATGGAGAAGATCTACGAGAAGTGGGTTCGCGACTTCGACATCGACGGCTTCCGGATCGACACCGTGAAGCACGTCAACATGGAGTTCTGGACGCAGTGGGCCACCGCCCTCGACGCGTACGCGGCGAAGCAGGGCCGCGACGACTTCTTCATGTTCGGTGAGGTCTACTCCGCCGACACGTCGATCACTTCGCCGTACGTCACCGAGGGGCGCCTCGACTCCACGCTCGACTTCCCCTTCCAGGAAGCGGCCCGCCAATACGCCTCCCAGGGCGGCAGCGCGCAGAAGCTGGCCTCGGTCTTCGGCGACGACTACAAGTACACGACGGACAAGGCCAACGCGTACGAGCAGGTCACCTTCCTCGGCAACCACGACATGGGCCGCATCGGGTACTTCCTGAACCAGGACAACCCGAACGCGACCGACGCCGAGCTGCTCAAGAAGGACAAGCTCGCGAACGAGCTGATGTTCCTCAGCCGCGGCAACCCGGTCGTCTACTACGGCGACGAGCAGGGCTTCACCGGCGCGGGCGGCGACAAGGACGCCCGCCAGACGATGTTCGCCTCCAAGACCGCCGACTACCTCGACGACGACGAACTCGGCACTGACCGCACCCACGCGAGCGACGCCTACGACACGAGTGCACCGCTCTACAAGCAGATCAGTGCTCTCGCGAAGCTCCGCAAGGACAACCCCGCCCTCGCTGACGGCGTCCAGACGGAGCGGTACGCCGCCGACGGCGCCGGTGTCTACGCCTTCTCCCGTACGGACGCGAAGACCGGCACCGAGTACGTCGTCGCAGTGAACAACGCCGGCGAGGCGAAGACGGCGACCTTCGCCACGGGCTCGGCGGACATGAGCTTCCGCGGGATCTACGGCACCCAGGACACCGTCACCAGCACCGCCGACAGCAAGGTCACCGTCACCGTCCCGGCCGGTTCCTCGATCGTCCTCAAGGCCGCGGGCAGGCTCGGCGCACCCGCCGCGAAGCCGGCGCTCACCCTGAAGGCACCGGACGCGGGCGTCACCGGCACCGTCGAGCTGAGTGCCGACGTCACCGGCGGTCAGCTCAACCGTGTCGTCTTCGCCGCCCAGGTCGGCAACGCCAAGTGGCAGACGCTCGGCTCCGCCGACCACGCCCCGTACAAGGTCACCCAGGCCATCGGTGAGGACGTACCGGCCGGAACCGCCTTGCGCTACAAGGCAGTTGTCATCGACTCGGCCGGACGCACCTCGAGCGCCACCGCCACCTCCGTCACGGGCACCCCGCCCGTCGAAGAGGTCCCGACGGCCTCCTCGCGCGACTACGCGATCGTCCACTACAAGCGCACCGACGGCGACTACACCGACTGGCGGCTCTACGCCTGGGGCGACCTCGCCGACGGCGAGGCGACGACCTGGCCCGAGGGCCACGACTTCATCGGCCGCGACGCCTACGGGGCCTTCGCCTACGTCAAGTTGAAGCCCGGCGCCTCCAGTGTCGGCTATCTCGTGATCGACAAGGACGGCAACAAGGACGTCTCCGCCGACCGCACGATCGACGTCACGAAGACGGGCGAGATCTGGGTCGAGCAGGGCAAGGAAGCCGTCCTCACCGAGAAGCCCGACTACCCGGCGCAGGACAAGACCAAGGCGGTCGTGCACTACCACCGCGCCGACGGGAACTACGACGGCTGGGGACTGCACGTCTGGACGGGCGCCGCGACGGGCACGGACTGGTCGAAGCCCCTGGAACCGGTGGACACTGACGCCTATGGCGCTGTGTACGAGGTGCCGCTCGCCGAGGGTGCCACCAGCCTCAGTTACATCCTCCACAAGGGCGACGAGAAGGACCTCCCCACCGACCAGTCGCTCGACCTCACGGCGAACGGCCACGAGGTGTGGCTGTTGAACGGCCAGGAGAAGTACCTGCTCCCGCAGCCGGCGGGCAGTGCGGCCGCGCTCGACCTGACCACGTCCAAGGCGGTCTGGATCGACCGGAACACGGTCGTCTGGAACGGCTCCGAAGCGGCCGTGTCCACGCAGCTGCTCTACTCGCGCGACGGTTCGATCGCGGTGAAGGACGGCGCGCTGACCGGTGACGCCAAGTGGCTCCGCCTGTCCAAGTCCACCCTCACCGACGCCCAGAAGACCGCCTTCCCGCACCTCAAGGACTACACCGCCTGGACCGTCGACCCGCGCGACCGGGACAGGGTCCGTGAAGCGCTGAACGGTCAGATCGTCGCCTCGCAGCGCGCCGTGAACGGAGCGGTGCTCGCGGCGACGGGCGTCCAGATCGCGGGCGTACTCGACGATCTGTACGACGCGACGAAGGCGGACCTCGGCCCGACCTTCCGCAACGGCGTACCCACGCTCGCCGTCTGGGCGCCCACCGCACAGAGCGTCTCCCTGGACCTCGACGGCTCCACCGTCGCCATGAAGCGGAACAGCACCACCGGCGTCTGGTCCGTCACCGGCAAGAAGTCCTGGGCGAACAAGCCCTACCGGTACGTCGTCAAGGTGTGGGCGCCGACCGTCCAGAAGGTCGTCACCAACACGGTCACCGACCCCTACTCGGTGGCCCTGACCGCCGACTCCGAGCAGAGCCTCGTCGTCGACCTGGACGCCAAGTCCCTTGCCCCGAGCGGCTGGTCGACTCTCGAGAAGCCCGCGGCGGTGGCGCTGAAGGACGCCCAGATCCAGGAGCTGCACATCCGGGACTTCTCGGTGGCGGACTCCACTGCCGAGAACCCGGGCACCTACCTCGCCTTCGCCGACAAGGACAGCGACGGCTCCAAGCACCTGCGGGAACTGGCCAAGTCCGGCACCTCGTACGTGCATCTGCTGCCCGCGTTCGACATCGCCACCATCCCCGAGAAGAAGTCCGACCAGGCGACCACCGACTGCGACCTCGCCTCCTACCCGGCCGACTCCGACAAGCAGCAGGAGTGCGTGGCGAAGATCGCCGCGAAGGACGCCTACAACTGGGGCTACGACCCGTACCACTACACCGTTCCGGAGGGCTCGTACGCGACCGACCCGGACGGCACGGACCGTACGGTCGAGTTCCGCCAGATGGTCAAGTCGCTGAACGAGGACGGCCTGCGGGTCGTCATGGACGTGGTCTACAACCACACCGCTGCCAGCGGTCAGGCCGACACGTCAGTACTCGACAGGATCGTGCCCGGCTACTACCAGCGGCTCCTCGCCGACGGCAGCGTCGCCAACTCCACCTGCTGCGCCAACACGGCGACCGAGAACGCCATGATGGGCAAGCTGGTGGTGGACTCGATCGTCACCTGGGCCAAGGAGTACAAGGTCGACGGCTTCCGCTTCGACCTCATGGGCCACCACCCCAAGGCCAACATCCTCGCGGTCCGCAAGGCCCTCGACGCGCTCACCCTGGCCAAGGACGGCGTCGACGGCAAGAAGATCATCCTGTACGGCGAGGGCTGGAACTTCGGCGAGGTGGCCGACGACGCCCGCTTCACGCAGGCCACGCAGAAGAACATGGCGGGGACGGGCATCGCGACCTTCTCCGACCGTGCGCGTGACGCCGTACGCGGCGGCGGCCCCTTCGACGAGGACCCCGGCGTCCAGGGCTTCGCGTCCGGCCTCTACACCGACCCCAACTCCTCGACCAGCAACGGCACTTCGGCCGAGCAGAAGGCCCGCCTGCTCCACTACCAGGACCTGATCAAGGTCGGGCTCAGTGGCAATCTCGCCAAGTTCAGCTTCACCGACACCAGCGGCAAGGAGGTCCAGGGCTCCGAGGTCGACTACAACGGCCAGGCGGCCGGATACGCGGACGCGCCCGGAGACGCCCTCGCGTACGCCGACGCGCACGACAACGAGTCCCTATACGACGCCCTCACCTACAAACTGCCCGCGGCGACGAGCGCGAGCGACCGGGCCCGTATGCAGGTCCTGGCCATGGCGACGGCCACCCTCTCGCAGGGCCCGTCCCTCTCCCAGGCCGGCTCCGACCTGCTGCGCTCCAAGTCCCTGGACCGCAACTCCTACGACAGCGGTGACTGGTTCAACGGCATCCACTGGAACTGCCAGGACGGCAACGGCTTTGGAGGCGGGCTGCCGATGGCGGCCGACAACGCCTCCAAGTGGCCCTACGCCACACCGCTGTTGACCTCCGTCAAGGTGGGCTGCGACCAGATCGACGGCACCTCGGCCGCGTACCAGGATCTGCAGAAGGTCCGTACGACGGAGAGCGTCTTCTCCCTCGCCACGGCCGACCAGGTGCAGTCGAAGCTCTCCTTCCCGCTGTCGGGGACGGACGAGACACCCGGCGTGATCACGATGGAGCTCGGCGACCTCGTCGTCGTCTTCAACGCGACCCCCGACAAGCAGGAGCAGACGGTCGACGCACTGGCCGGGACTGCGTACGCGCTGCATCCGGTGCAGGCGGCGGGCGCGGACTCCACCGTCAAGTCCTCTACGTATGCGGCGAATTCGGGCACGTTCGCCGTTCCGGGACGCACTGTGGCGGTATTTGCGCGGACTTCCTGAAAAGGGCATTACCTTGGTGGGGCAGACCCCGAACCCCGGTCTGCCCCACCGGCGTGTCCAAAGGCTGGCAGATGGATGTCAACGGCAAGCGGACAGATACGACCGTGCTGGTCGTGGACGACGTGGCGGCCAGCCGGTACGCCATGAGTGCCGTGCTGCGGCGCGCCGGTTACCAGGTCGTCCCGGTGGCCAGCGGATCCGAGGCGCTCGTCGAACTCGACGTACGGCTGCGCAAGGGCGCCCTGCCCGACGTGGCGCTCATAGATGTGGGCCTGCCGGACATGAGCGGCTTCGAGCTGTGCCGCCGGCTCAAGGCCCGGCCGCACATGGCCGGACTGCCCGTCGTGCACTTCTCGGCCGCCTCCGTCGCCCCGGCCGACCGGTGCGAGGGTCTTGACGCGGGCGGCGAGGCGTATCTGACGGTGCCCGCCGAGCCCGAGGAGATCGACGCGGTCGTCCGGGCCGCGGTGCGCGCCGCACGGCTGCGGGCCGACGACCAGGCGCTGGCACGGCGGCTGACGCGGCTGGCGGAGACGATCGTCGCCATCCAGACGGCACGCTCACCGCAGGAACTCGCCGACGCCGCCGCCGAGGGCACCGCGCGGCTCACCGGCGGTCCCGCCGCCGTCTTCGTCCTCGGCCCGGACGACGAGCTGTACCGCGCCACCTCACGCGACCGCACCTCGCTCGCGATGCCGGACGAGGGCGCCCACCGGACCGTGGCCGGTCTCCTCCGGCGGCTCACCCGCGGGCAGGCCGGGGTGCGGATCACCACGGTGCCCGCGCCGCTGTGGCCCGCCGGGTTCTTCCGGCCACAAGTGCAGCACGACGCCCGGATGGCGCTGATCCCCATCCAGGACGGCAGGGCCGCGGTGTGCCTCGCGACACCCACCCGCGGGGTGCGCCGGGTGAACCCCGAGGGCGAGGCCCTGGTCGCCCGGCTCGCCGAGGCCACCGCGCTCGCCGCCGAGCCGCTGCTCATGTACCAGGTCGAGCGGCACGTCGCCCTCACCCTCCAGCACAGCTTCCTGCCCCAGCCGCACCGGCTGCCCGACCTGCCGGGCCTCGACGTCGTGGTCCGGTACGTGCCCGCGTCCCAGGAGACCGAGATCGGCGGCGACTTCTACGCG
The DNA here is from genome assembly GCF_026343635.1 of Streptomyces sp. NBC_00038. NCBI lineage: Bacteria > Bacillati > Actinomycetota > Actinomycetes > Kitasatosporales > Streptomycetaceae > Streptomyces > Streptomyces sp. NBC_00038. The sequence continues at coordinate 3,051,782 of NZ_JAPELQ010000001.1, read as the reverse complement.
GCCCTGCGCACCGACGAGGGCGTGCTCGCCGCGGTCGGCGACGTCGTCGGGCACTCGCTGGAGGCGGCCACCGTCATGGTCGAGATCCGGCACGCCCTGCGCGCCTACTGCGTCGACGAGAGCGACCCGGCCGTGCTCGCCGAACGCCTCGACCGGATGCTCCAGCGCTACCACCCCGACGTCACCGCCACCGTCTGCCTGCTCCTCATCGACCCGGCCACCGGACGCACCCGCATCGCCAACGCGGGCCACATCCCGCCGCTGATCATCCGGGACTCCGGCAGTGCCGACTACGCCAAGGCCGCCGGACCGCTGCTCGGCGTGGGCCTGCCCCACCCGCCGCCCACCGAGCTGTTCCTCGAACCCACCGACCGGCTCCTCATGATCACCGACGGCCTGATCGAGACCCGGGGCACCGACCTCGCGGCCTCGATGGAGCAACTCCGCGCGGCCGCCTCCGGTGCCCTGCCCGGCCTGGACGCCCTGTGCGACACGCTCCTGGCCTCCTTCGGCCGCGACCGGGAGGACGACATCGCGCTGCTTGCGCTGCGGCTAGGGTGATCGGGATACGTCTAGAACAGGAGTGCCCATGCCGCAGATCACCGTCGAACGCTCCCCAGGGCTCGATCACGTCGACTGGAACGCCTTCGCGCTCGCGCTGCACCCGGTTGTCGTCGAGGTGGCGGCCGCGCGGCTCGAGGCGTGCAAGACGCGGGTCCTGCGGACCGAGGACGAAGTCGTGGGAGACGCGGCGGTAACAGGCACAAGCGGGCCCGCCATCGTGCACGTCACGCTCGCCCTCCTCCCCGGCCGCACCGACGAGACGAAGGCCCAGCTCACCGAAGCCGTACTGGACCTGCTGCGCAAGCACATCGAGCCCGAGGACGGGGTCACGGCGGTCCACGCCTCCGCCGAGGTACGCGACCTCGACCCGTCGTACCGGAAGTACGAGGAGTAGCAGCCCTTACGCGGCCGGCGGTGACGCCAGCGCGATCAGCCGGACGACGAGGTCGCTGAACGGCCCGTCGCCCGGCTCGCCCTTGAGCGACTCGCGCAGCAGCTCGGTCAGTTCCTCGTCGTAGGCGGCACTCACCGCCGCCAGCGCCCCGAAGTCGTGCACGAGCTGCCGTTCCAGCTCGGCGCGCGGGATGCGCCGTCCGTCCAGCCAGATCAGCGCCGTCGACTCGACGAGCGAGATCCATGAGCGGATCACCAACTCCAGCCGGGCGGGCGGGTTCTCGACATTCATGTGCGAGAGGATCTGGATGTACGCGGCCTGTCGCACCCCGTCGACCAGCGCGTTGGTGGTGGACGAGCCGACCGCCGGACCGCCTCGCATCAGCGCCGCGAAACCGGGCCCGTGGTCGTCCACGAAGTCGAAGAACCGATGCATCACCCGCAGCAGCCGCGAGCCCAGCGACCCCTCCTCGGGGACCATGAACCGTCCCGCGAGATCGTCCGAGGCGCGCTGCAACGCCGCCTCGTACAGGCTGAGTTTGCCGGGAAAGTAGTGGTAGACCAGCGGTCGCGAGATGCCCGCGGCCGCGGCTATCTCGTCGATGGAGACCTCTTCGGGCGAGCGTCGGCTGAAGAGTTCGAGGGCGACGCCGATCAGCTGCTGCCGCCGCTCCTCGACACCCATCCTGCGGCGTACCCCGGTTGTCATACGAACACCTTACCGATCGGATCCGGCCCGGAACGGGCCGGTCCGCCCTCGGCGGTTCACATGTCCAGCACGATCCTCCCACCGCGTGCCCGCGATACACAGATCAGCATCGAGTCGCCACGCTCCGCATCCGTCAGCAGTTCGTCCCGGTGCTCGACCTCCCCTTCCAGGACCCGCTGTTGGCAGGTCCCGCAGAACCCCTGCTCGCAGGAGTACGCGGTGTTCGGCAGCTCAGCGCGTACGGCGGCCAGTACGGACGAGTCCGCCGGCACCGCCAACGTCCGCCCGCTGCGCCGGAGTTCGACCTCGAAGGCGCCGCCGGTGGCGGCGCGGGGCGCGAACCGTTCCAGATGGACCGCGGGGAACCGCTCCTCCACGGCGGCCATCAGCCCGTCCGGACCGCAGCAGTAGACCGCGGCCCCCTCGGGCACGTCCGCGAAGAAGACGCCGAGATCGGGCCGCCCCTCCACGACGGTCACCCGGCCCTCGCCCAGCTTCTCGACCTCCTCCAGGAACGGCATCGAGGCCCGCGTCCGCCCGCAGTACAGCAACCGCCACTCCACACCGTCGGGAAGGGTCCGCAGCATCGGCAGCACCGGGGTGATCCCGATGCCGCCCGCGACGAAGACGTACGACGGGGCCTCGACGAGCGGGAACCGATTGCGCGGCCCGCGCACCTCCAGCTCCACGCCCTCCCGCACCCCCTCGTGCACCTCGCGCGAACCGCCCCGCCCGTCCTCGACCAGCCGGGTCGCGACGGTGTACGACGAGGTGTCCGCCGGGTCGCCGCACAGCGAGTACTGCCGCACAAGCCCCGACGGCAGCACCAGATCGAGATGCGCCCCGGGCTCCCAGCGCGGCAAGTCCCGCCCTGCCAGGCGAAGTTGTACGACCCCCTCGGCGACCGGCTCGTACGAGCGCACCGTCAGCCGCAGCGCACGCGACCGCGGCCGCCCGGACACCGGCTCCTCCAGGGCGGGCAGCGGCCAGAGCGGCGAGCCCTGGATACGGCGGCGCATCGCCCGCCTGGCGAGCAGCGCGGCGCCCGCGACCACCGCGACGGTCCCGAGCCGGGGCATCACGCGCCCCCCGTCTCCGCGGCGAGCGCGGCCCGCGCCGCGGGGGAGGAGGCGAGATAGGAGACGGCCTGCTCGGTCGACCCCTCCTGGGAGGGGTGGTAACTCCGGCTGAGATAGCGCGGTATGGACTTGAGCATGTCCCCGGTCGACGGCAGCACTCCCGCCTTCCCGCTCACGTAGAAGTCCTTGAAGCTCGCCCTGCCCGCCGTCAGCGTCGGGTCGTTCGCCATGAAGAACCGCGCGCCGCGCTGCCACAGGAACACGAGGGCCGTGAACGCGGTCGCCCAAGTCCGCGCGCGCCGCCGGTAGTCCCCGTCGACGTGCATGAACAGCTCGAAGGCCACGGCCCGGTGCTCGACCTCCTCGGCGCCGTGCCAGCGCAGCAGATCCAGCATGGTCGGATCGGCGCCCCGCCGGTCCAACTCCTCCGCGTTCAGCACCCAGTTGCCCAGAAAGGCGGTGTAGTGCTCGATCGCCGCGATGATGGCGACCCGCTCCATAAGCCACCACTTGCGGGCCCTGCCCGGCGGCAGCGTCCGGTCGCCGAGCAGCTTCTCGAAGAGCCAGTCGACCTGGGCGGTGTACGGCGTCGGGTCGAGCCCGAGTTCCCTGAGATGGGGGAGTACCTCGTCGTGCGCCTGCGCGTGCATGGCCTCCTGGCCGATGAACCCGATGACGTCCTCACGCAGCCGCTCGTCCCGGATGTACGGCAGCACCTGCTTGTACACATGCACGAACCAGCGCTCACCGGCCGGCAGCAGCAGGTGCAGCACGTTGATGGTGTGCGTGGCGAACGGATCGCCGGGCACCCAGTGCAACGGCGTGTCCTCCCAGGAGAACGACACCTTGCGCGCCTTCAGGGGTATCCGCTCGGAGTCCACCGGCTGGGGCAGCCGGGCACGGGTGTTAGACATGCCGTCAATGTACTGACGGGTAGTCGCGGGGAGAACCCCCGTGCACCGACTTGTTGACGCGTGTGTCAGCTAGACGTCGCGGACAGCCTCAGCGCAGCCCGGTGATGTCCCGCCCGTCCTCCAGGCTCCCCTTCAGCTCGGCCTGCGCCCCCTGCTTGGTCCGTACGGCGAGCAGGGCGCCCTGCGCCGAACCGGTCACCCCGCCGCTCGCGCTGACCGAGGCGGTGTCCTTGCTGCCGGCCGCGAGGAGATACCAGGTCCCCGCACCCGACTTCCACAGCACGCCCGCCAGCACATGGGGGTCGCGGGAGCCGCACGCGGGCGAGTTCTCGGCCTTCGCGGCGACCGCCCCGTACGCCCCGCCCGGCGTCTGGAACTGCGCGAGGACGCGCGTGCCGCCGCCCCGCCAGGTGTCGGCCCGCGTGCACACCCAGGTCGCGCTGCCGCCGGCGTCGGGCAGTTGCTGGCGCGCGTACTGCCAGGCGTTCACGGACCGCACGCCCTGTGAGCGCACGGAGGCCAGCGAGCAGGCGAACGGCGCCCAGTTCCGCAGCCCCTCGGCGCCGGACGCCTCGCCGGACGCCGAGGGACGGCCCGAGGTGAGGTGCGCCGGGATCAGCTCGCCGAGGTCGGTCAGCAGGCGCGTGCCGGAGTTGTCCTTCAGTTGCAGCACGTTCCATGAGGTGCACGCGCCTGACCGCTGGGCCGGGCTGGCCAGCGGGGTGGTGACACCGTCTTCCGAGAGGGTGAGGTCCATCGCACCGGAGGACGGTTTCATCAGGTCCCGCTCGGTGGCCTCGGTCACCCAAGGGGCCGTCAGATAGCGGACGTTGCCGTCGGTCCGGCCGAGGACCACCGCCTCCGCCTCAGCTCCCCTCGCCCCGTCGACGCGGGCGAAGTCGAGGGCCGCGCCGTTCGTGCCGTCCGTCGGCTCGGCGTACCGCGCGACGCGCAGACCGTCGTAGAGCAGCACCACGCGCGCCTGGTCCACCTCGCCCGCGTACAGGAGCTGCGGCGGTCCGGGCGGCGCTCCGGACGGGGTGCCGGGGGTCGCCGAGACCGCCACGGACTCGCCGGGTCGCGCCCACACGGCGAGCGCGCGCCGCAGCAGCGCGCTGTCCCCGGTGAGGTTCCCGCGCGCGGGCCACACGGAGAAGTCGGTACGTGCGGACGACTGCCAGGCGCCCGCCGCCACCATCGTCAACTGCGCCGGATCCAGGGCGGCCTGGGCCGCCGGGTTCTGCGCGTACGGCGGCGCCGCGGCACCGTCGGGCCCCCACCCGTCGCCGGGCAGCCCGAGCAGCGCACCGCACACCACGACGGCCGCGGTGGCGGCGAGCGCGGCCTTCATGTGCTGCCTGCGCCGCATCAGATCGGTGGGCCGTGCGTGCAGCGAACAGGGGTCGAACTCAGGGGAGTCGAGCAGTGAGTCCTGCGCCTCCACACCGGCGGCCACCGCGAGCGCCCCGCCCGGGTCGTCGACGCCCGCCGCCGTCAGCACCTTCCGTGCGTCCGCCTCGGACAGCTTCTCCAGGCCGCGCAGGACGTACGCGGCGCGAGCGGGCCCGGAGAGCGCGGACAGCCGCTGGTCCAGGGCGAGTTCGTCGGCGCCGCCCGAACGCGGGAAGAGCCTGAGCCCCCACACCTGGGGCAGCAGCGGCGGCAGCTGGGACCGCTTCGGCCACGCCCACCGTGCAAGCGGCAGGCCCGCCTCCAGTGCCGTACGCACCACTTGGAGGCGTACGAAGGCGTAGCCCGGGTCGCCGTCGCGGCCGCCGCCCGTCTGCTGGGCCGGGATGACCGTCGCGTCACCGGACGTACGGCCCCGGGGCAGCGCGCGCTGGGTGAGGGCGTGTGCGGTCAGCACCCGGCGGTTGCGGCCGAGGCTCGGCGGCAGCACCAGATAGGCGAGCCGGACCAGTCGCGGATAGTGCTCGACGAGCGCGGCCTCGGCCTGCTCGACGTCGACGACCGGGCCTGAGGCGGGTGCGGGGCGCGGGGCTACATCCTGTGACTGCACACACGCAAAACGAGCGACGCGGGGGTTGGTCACCCGCCGTCCGCTACTCGGGCTCGGCCAGGAGCCGCGCATGGCTCGCCACCGACCGCTGACAGTGCGGCAGTTGGGGTGCGAGAACGCTGATCACCGTGGGGAGACCCGCCGCGTCGTCCCCCACTGCCCTATGGGCGTGGGAGGTGCCCAATCGTCATAGTGTGCCCACCGGGGCTCCTGATTTGAGCGCTGGGCGTGCGGGAGCCGTATCCAGGGCAAGGGCCCTTGTTCGACAGGGCTCCCGGCGGCATGGGCGCCGACACAGACGGAGGTACGTAGGTATGAGGTTGACGCGACCGAAGCTCGCGGTGGCCGGAGCCGTGGTGGTGCTGGCGCTCACCGGCTGCGCTGCCGAGGACACCACCGAGGACACGACCGACGCGGTGCCGGCCGCCGCGACCGGCAGCCTGGAACACATCGCGAGTGAGGCGGGCTGCGACCCGAACCTCACCACTGACGCGGACGAGATCCGCCAGGCCACCTGCAAGAACACCGACGGCAAGTTCATCCTCGCGACCTTCGCCACCGACCGTGGCCAGCGCGAGTGGATCAACGGGGCCAAGGACTACGGCGGGTTCTACCTGGTCGGCCGCAAGTGGGTCGCCGTCGGCGAGCAGAAGGTGGTCAAGGCGCTGCGCGGCCAGCTCGGCGGGACCCTGGAGGTGGGCACTGATCACAGTGCGACACACGGCGCGACGCACTCCGCTCACGCGGGCTGACCGCGCAGGGTGGGGGGAATGCCGAAGGCCGGCGGTGGAAATCACCGCCGGCCTTCTTCAGTGGTTCCTCAGGTTCCTCAGTGGATCACGTGCACTTCTGGCCGGTGTTGATGCACTTGACCATCTTGTTCATCGTGTTCGTGGAGAAGAAGTTGATGAAGTCGTTGTGGTCGGTGATCGGCTTGTGCAGGTTCTCCGGGAAGGAGTCGACCGCGAACGGGTTCACGACCGTGCCGTTCTCGATGGTCGGGGCGGGAACGTCGTAGACCAGACGGACCTGGAGCTGGGGGATCGCCTGGAAGCCGTTGGCGCAGGTGCCGTCGGCCTGGACGAACGCCACGTGCGTGCGGTGGTTGGCGCTGTCGATGTTCTGGCCGTCCCAGCAGCTCTGGAAGTTGGTGGTCCGCACCACGTCACTGCCCTCGGGGCAGATCGGGTACTTGTCCTCCAGCTGCACCTTGTTCTCGAAGCCGGTGCAGCTCCAGTTCGTGTTGGCGTTGGCGTTGCCGTTGATGAAGGCCTTCGCGTCACCGGTGATGATGCGCAGGGCGGTCGGCATCGCGACGACGTTGCTCGTCTTGTTGCCGACGAACTTGAGCTGGGCCTTGACGGGCTGCAGGATCTTGCCCACGTTGCCCTCGGTGCCGCCACCGGCGTTGTTCTGGTCGAAGTCCTGCGTACCGTCCTGCAGACGGAGTACCGGCCAGAAGTACGAGGACTTGTCGCCCTGGTTCTGGCAGGTGGTGTCGGCCGCGGCCAGGTCCTCGTCGCTCGCGAAAGCGTCGTTGTTCTGGTTGCCGACGTAGTCGTGCAGGTGGTGGGCGCCGTTGGTGACACCGGGGGCGACGATCACGTTGTCCGTGTTGTGGTTGTCGTTCCCGTTGGTGCCGCACTTCGTGGTGAAGGTGCCCTTCGAACCGGACCTCCCGTTCGCGGGGAGACCGTTCGCGCCCACGCCGAGCTGGGCGTTGGCCTGGACGGTGGTGATGTCCACGAAGTCGTCGGCCGACGGGCCGTTGCCGCCCTGACCGCCGTTGACCGGGGGAGCCTCCTCACCGGCGTCGTCCCCGCCGGTGTCCTCGCCGGGAGCGGGACTCTCGGCGTTCTGGTCGTCCCCGCCCTGGTCCTGACCGTCGCCGTTCTGGCCGTCCCCGGCCTGACCGTCGTTGGTCTGCGGCTGTTCCACAGCCTGTCCGGTACAGGGGGCGAGACCGTCCAGCGAGTCCGGGGCGTTACCGCCGACCCGGGTGATCTCCAGCTGGATGCGGTCGATGATGTTCGCGCGCCGGTCCTTCAGCGGTTGGAGCACCGCGTTCTGGACGAAGCTCGCGTCCCGGGTCTGCGCGTCCCGGGTGGTGGCCAGACGCTGGTAGGCCTCGGTTATCTGCTGGTCCAGCGTGGCCAGTTCACCGTCGACCTCCCCACGCGCCTGGTCGGGTACATCGGTGAGCTGCTGACCGACATCGGGGCAGTCGATCGTGGCCACCTGAGCGGCGGCGGCCTTGGTGCTGTTCTGTGTGGTGTTCTTCTCGTGAGCCGAGGCGTAGAAGTTCGCCCAGACCAGACCGCCTCCCCCGATCGCGAGGGCCGCGGATGCGGCCACAGCGCGAACGGCCAGTGGCGAACGTCGTTTTCGTGCATTGCGTCCCATGGAACTCCTCAGACTTCCTTGCGGGGCAGCGGAGGCGCCCGACAGGAGTGAAGCGGCTCCATTCCATACGCATGAGGCGTGTGGGGTGTTCAGAAACCCTGGAAAATCTTAGAAGTTCGTGAGGTCAATTCCGTCACAATGGGCGCAGAAGCCCCCGATTCTCCGGGAGTTGATCTCCCAAAACAGGTTTGTAACAGCGCTGAATGATATTCAGCGCCGCTGAATACCTGTCAACGCCGCCGACGGTGTCAATGGTGTCCGTGGTCGAGATAGGCGAGTACCGCGAGTACGCGCCGGTTGTCGTCATCCGAGACCTCTAGTCCCAGTTTGGCGAAGATATTGGAGGTGTGTTTCGCGATCGCCCGTTCCGTCACCACGAGTTGACCCGCGATCGCCGCGTTCGTGCGCCCTTGCGCCATCAGCTCCAGCACCTCCAGCTCGCGCGGGGTGAGCCGTCCGAGCGGCTGGTCGGTGGTCGAACGCCGCGACAGCAGCTGCTGGATCACCTGCGGATCCATGGCCGTACCCCCTCCCGCGACCCGTCGTACGGCATCGATGAAATGCTCCGCGTCGAACACCCGGTCCTTGAGCAGATAGCCGATCCCGCCCGTGCCGTCGGCGAGCAACTCCCGCGCGTACAACTGCTCCACGTGCTGGGACAGGACGAGCACCGGCAACCCGGGCCGGTTCCGGCGGGCCTCAAGGGCGCACTGCAGCCCCTCGTCCGTGTGCGAGGGCGGCAGCCGTACGTCGACCACCGCGACGTCCGGCTCCAACTCGGCCAGCGCCCGGCTGAGTTCGGGCCCGCTCTCGACCGCCGCGGCGATCTCGAAGTCGTACGCCTCGAGCATCCGGACCAGTCCGTCGCGCAGCAGGAACAGGTCTTCGGCTAGGACAACTCGCAAGGGATCTCCATGGTGACCATGGTGGGACCGCCCGCGGGGCTGCTGACGGCCAGGACGCCGTCGAATGTACCCAGTCGCCGGTCGACTCCGGTGAGCCCGGAGCCCGCGTCGAGCCGGGCGCCGCCCATGCCGTTGTCGGTGACCGCGATGCGCAGCATGCCGTCCCTGTGGTGGACGTCCACCCACACGCGCTCGGCGCCGGAGTGCTTGACCGCGTTGGTCAGCACCTCGCTGACGGCGAAGTACGCCGCGGACTCCACCGGCGCGCCGGGCCTGCCGTCGAGCTCGACGTCCACCTCGCTCGCGAGGGGCAGCCGCAGCGCCAACGCCCGTACGGCGTCGCCGAGTCCGCGCTCCGCGAGTACGGGCGGATGGATGCCCCGCACCAGATCCCGCAGCTCGGTGAGCGCCTCGGCGGAGGACTTGCGGGCCTGCGCCAGCAACTCCTTCGCCTTCGCCGGGTCCTTCTCGACCAGCGCCTCGATGGTCCCCAGATCCATCCCCATGGCGACCAGCCGCGCCTGTGCCCCGTCGTGCAAGTCCCGCTCGATACGCCTGAGTTCGGACGCCGAGGAGTCGACGGCGTCGCGCCGGGTCTCGGTCAGTACGCGTACCCGCTCGGCGAGTTCGCCCCCGTCCGGGGCGAGCACGGAGCGGGTGAGCAGGAAGTGGACGCGCAGGAGGGGCGGGGTGAGGTAGTAGGAGGCGGCGAGGAGCGCCGCGCCGAGTGCGCCCGCGAGGAGCGCCGTGCCCTGTCCGGAGACCGGCACGAATCCGTACCACCAGTCGCCGCCCGTCGAGTCCGTCAGGACGCGCCACAGGCCGAGCGGGAGCGTGAAGCCCTCCAGGGGGTAGAGCAGCAGTACGGCCGGGAGCAGCGCGGTGACGAAGCCGGCCGTCATGTCGACCGGCAGCCACGCCAGGTCCCGCCACGTCGCCGGATCCCGGAGCATCCGGAAGCAGCGTTCCCATGGGTTGGCCTTCTTGGGTATCGGCCGGTACGTGGCCGGGATCCGTACGCCGCACCACTCCGCCGCGATCGCTCGCCGCCAGTTCGCGAAGGCGCGTACGCCGGTGAGCACCCACGGTGTCGTGACGACCCCCACGCCGATCGGGACCAGCGCGATCGACACGACCGCCAGCACGAACAGGGCGATCGACCCGGCCAGCCCCACCACACAGACCAGGAGCCCCCGTCCCCCCGCCACGACGACGTCCCGCGCTCGCGCCCGCACCCGGCTGCTCTCCGTATCCATGCGCCCAGTCTCACCGACCGGGTCGGGCGGGTCACTGGGCCGAGCACCCCGGCGGGGGGTGGTGGTGGGTGCACCCCTTGGTTTTTCGCCCCCTCCGCCCCTTCCCGTCCCGTTCCTGGGGGCTGCCGCCCCCAGACCCCCGCATCGCGCTGACGCGCTCGTCCTCAAACGCCGGACGGGCTAAAGACTTCTAGCGCCGGCCGGGGAGAGATTCAGCCCCTCCGGCGTTTGAGGAGCGGGGGTTTGGGGGCGGAGCCCCCAAGGGACGGGAATGGGTAGGGGCGGAGGGGGCGAAAAACATCTCACCTCAGACCCAGTACCTTCGCCTCCGTCGCAGGATCAAGCCCCACCGCCGGCCGGTCGGCCCGTTGGGGTGCAACCCCGCCGAGACTCTGGAGCCAGCTCCAGGTGTCGGCGACGGTCTCCGACACCGGTCGGCACCGAAGCCCGGCCCCGATCGCCCGAGACACATCGGCCCCGTGCAGCGCATCGTGCAGCTCGCTCCCACCCGGCACCCACACCGGCAACTGCCCCCACGGCTCGACCCCGGCCCCGAGAATCACGGACGCCTCGGTCCACCGCAGATCCCCCTCACCCCCGGTGACCTGGACGCACGCGTCGAGGAGCCCGCCCATCGTCGTATGCCCAGAAGGAGAGACCAGGTTGTACGCCCCACCGAGCCCCCGCTCCACCGCCCCGAGGATCCACTCGGCGAGATCGCGGACATCGATGTACTGGAGGGGGAGTTCACGAGGCCCGGGAGCAAGGACGGGCCCGCCGCGGGCGACACGGTTGAGCCACCACGGCAGGCGCCCGACGTTCTCGTACGGCCCGAGGATCAGCCCGGCCCGCACCAGCAGCGCCCCCTCCGCCCCGGAGGAGTCGAGCGCGGCCAGCTCACCGCCCCGCTTGTCCCGCGCGTAGTCGGTCTGCTCGGCGTCCGCGGACGCCCCGTCGACGAGGGCGGCGTCCTCGTCGCCCCCGCCGGTCCGGGGCCAGGCGTACACGGAGCGGCTGGACACGTACACATACCGCCGGACCCGGCCGGCCAGCAGCCGCGCCGTGTCCCGTACGGCCCGCGGCGCCGCCGACCAGGTGTCGACGACGACATCCCAGTCACCCTCCGCAAGCGCCGCGAGCCCGTCGGGCGCGGTGCGGTCGCCGTGCAACGACCGCACCCCGGCGGGGGGTTCGTGCCGCCCCCGGTGGAAGACGGTCACCTCCCAGCCGCGCCCGAGCGCCGCCTCCACGACCGCGCGCCCCGCGAACTCCGTACCACCCAGCATCAGAAGTCTCATACCGACGACTCTGCCCGGACGGCCCGCCGCAGGGAACGGAAATCTGCTGACAGAAGATCGGCCGTGAGCGGTGTCGAAGCCGAAGCCGAAGCCGAAGCCGAAGTCGCAGTCGACCGCAGGGTCAACGACCGGTCGGCGGCGTGTATTTGTAGCCCACGCGCCGCACGGTCTGGATCGTCTGCCGGTGCTGCGCGCCGAGCTTGCGCCGCAGCCGGGCGACGTGGACGTCGACGGTCCGCCCGTCGCCCACGTGCCCGTAGCCCCACACCGTGGTGACCAGCTGGTCCCGGGTGTGCACTCGGTGCGGGTGCGCGACGAGGTGGGCGAGGAGCTCGAACTCCAGGTATGTGAGGTCGAGTTGCCTCCCGTCGACCTGGGCGGTGCGCTGCACGGTGTCGATGCGGACGAGCGGGTTGCCACCGCCGACGGTGCCCGCGGTGTCGAGCGGCTCGGGCCGGTCGGGCACGGCGACCGGCAGCAGGGGCTGCTGGTCGGCCGGCACGAGGACCAGGTAGCCGATCATCGGCGGCTGGCCAGGGAGCACGGGCAGGGTGTGCGGGGGAGCGGGCAGCCAGGTGGCACCCGGCGGCAGGAAGTCGGTGACGTCCACCACCTCGTCCCGGTCGACGGCACGCAGTCGGTGCCGTCCGGCGGTGGAGGTGGTCGCGGGAGCGGTCGCGAGGGAGGAGAAGGAACGGGTGTTCGCCATGAGAGGTCAGCTCTTTCGCGCGAGAAGTTCGTCGGGAAGATCGACGGCCGCGAGTTCGTGGTCGGGACCGTCAAGGACGTACGTCGTGCGCGCTGGCCGGAGGCCGGGTGTCGGCTTTAGAGGGCCCGCGCGTTCATCGCGCGACAACACACCCGGTCGAAGTCATGGTGCTGACGGGAAGGCCAGAACGGCTCGAGGTCATGGCGACCCGTCGCGGTGTACTTCTGGAAGCTGGCCATGTCCCCATTGAAGCAGAACCCGGCGCCGGGCAGGAGAGTCCTCTCACCGGTCGGACGCTTCCTTGGCGTGAACTTGATACTGCAAGCTCGTGAAACAACGCGAAGAGGCGCCCACCGCGACGGTGGACGCCTCTTCACACGAGCGGGGCGGATCAGATCTGGCCGGCCTTCTCCAGAGCGGTGCAGCACGTGTCGACGATCAGACGCGTCACGAGGTACGGGTCGACGTTGGCGTTCGGACGGCGGTCCTCGATGTAACCCTTGCCGTCCTTCTCGACCTGCCACGGGATACGGACCGAGGCACCGCGGTTGGAGACGCCGTAGCTGTACTCGTTCCACGGGGCGGTCTCGTGCAGGCCCGTCAGACGGTCGTCGATACCGGCGCCGTAGTTCTTGACGTGGTCCATCGGCTTCGAGCCCTCGCCCAGCGACTCGCACGCGGTGATGATCGCGTCGTAACCCTCGCGCATCGCCTTCGTGGAGAAGTTGGTGTGCGCGCCCGCGCCGTTCCAGTCGCCCTTCACCGGCTTCGGGTCCAGCGTCGCGGAGACGTCGAAGTCCTCGGCGGTGCGGTAGAGCAGCCAGCGGGCGACCCACAGCTGGTCGGAGACCTCCAGCGGGGAGACCGGGCCGACCTGGAACTCCCACTGGCCGGGCATGACCTCGGCGTTGATGCCGGAGATGGCGAGACCGGCCTTGAGGCAGTTCTCCAGGTGCGCCTCGACGATGTCACGGCCGAAGATCTCGTCCGAGCCGACGCCGCAGTAGTAGCCGCCCTGCGCGGCCGGGAAGCCACCCTCGGGGAAGCCGAGCGGGCGGGCACCCTTGAAGAAGGTGTACTCCTGCTCGATGCCGAAGATCGACTCCTGCGCGGCGAACTTCTCCGCGACCTCGACCAGCGCGGCACGGGTGTTGGACTCGTGCGGCGTCATGTCGATGTTCAGGACCTCGCACATGACGAGGACGTCGTCGCCGCCGCGGATCGGGTCCGGGTAGGTGGCGACCGGCTTGAGTACGCGGTCGGAGGCGTGACCCTCGGCCTGGTTCGTCGAGGAACCGTCGAAGCCCCAGATCGGGAGCTCGGCACCCTTGGCGTCGTCGGCCAGTATCTTCGTCTTCGAACGGAGCTTGGCCGTCGGCTCGGTGCCGTCGATCCAGATGTACTCAGCCTTGAACGTCACGGGCCACATCCTTCGGGGGTGGGTCTTCAGTCGCACTTGCGGGTGCAGCGGCGCTGCGGCACTGAGGCGCCGCGTAGATGCAAGGCAGCCTGTCAACAGGCGATTTCCCGATCATTGCTCGAATGTGAACCCCGTGTTACCTGAGCTGTGTGTGCCCGTTGTCACTCGGCATCACTCGACGGGGGCGCTCGCGACCGCGACCGGCGGCCCTGCCGGTCGGTCGTGCAAGGTCCATCTGCTTGCCCGGGGTGCCACCGCTCGTATGCGATGGGTTTGCGGGCGCGTACGGCGAAGGGGCCCTGCCGCTCCTGGCCGGATAGCGGCAGGACCCCGGTCATGCGGATCCCGTCAGTTCAAACGGTCCCGTCAGCCCACCTTCTCGATCAGCGCGTTGCGGATCAGGAACTTGCCGGGCTCCCGGACCAGCTCGAAGGCCTCGTTGTTCAGCAGGGCACAGCTTCCGGAGGTCGCGGTGACCTCCACGGTCGTGGACTTGTTGTTGTCCAGGTTCGTGACCTTGAGCAGCGTCCCGGCGGGGAACTGGTTGCTGGACGCGGCCGGGGCGCCCGCCTCTCCGGAGAGGGTGACGGTCGAGCCGTTGCAGACCTGCTCGCCGGTGGCGGCACCGGCGCCGGCCTCGGCCCCGGTGTCCTCGGCGGGGGCGCTCTCCGCGGGGGCCGAGGCTGCCGGGGGAGTGGAGGCCGCGGGCGGCGCGACGGTCTGGGAGCCCTGAGCCGACTCCCCGACCTCGCAGCCGGACGCTTCCTGCTGGACCTTGATCTGCGCGAGGACCGCTTCGCGGTTGGCGATCCGGGCTTCCGACTGCGCGTCGGGGGCGGCCCGCTGGTCGGCGATGAACTTCTCGTTGTTGCCGAACGCGGTGGCCAGTCCCTGACAGACCGTCGAAGACGCCGCGTTCTGCACCGACGACGCGTTAGAGGTGGCGGCAAAGGCGAACGCCCCGCCTCCGGCCACGGCCGCGGCGCTGACCAGCAGTGCGAGCTTCTTCTTGGTGCTGAGGGTTCTCCTGCGCGACATGAGCGCCTCCTGTGTGCGGGGGTGCGGTACGTCGCTAGGTACGAGATGCCGAACAGAGTTACTCAACAGTTACAGGAGTCACCGAAGTAACGTAGGTCACAAGGGAGTTGGCGGCTGGTAGGAGCTACCGGGACAAGGCATCCCGTACCGCCTCGTCGCTGCGTGCCACGAGGGCCGACCCGTCGTCCGCGGTGATGATCGGCCGCTGGATGAGCTTGGGGTGCTCGGACAGCGCCTTGATCCACTGCTCCCGTGAACCGGCGTCCCTCGCCCACTCCTTGAGCCCCAGCTCCTTGGCGACGGCTTCCTGGGTCCGCGTGATGTCCCACGGTTCGAGCCCCAGCCGCTCCAGTACGTCACGGATCTCGTCCTGCGCCGGTACGTCCTCCAGGTAGCGGCGCACTGTGTAGTCGGCGCCCTCGGCATCGAGCAGGCTGATGGCGCTTCGGCACTTCGAACAGGCCGGATTGATCCAGATCTCCATGCCGCACACGATACGTCGCCGGCCCGGGTTCCGCCGTTGCGCCTGAGGCCGTCCTGTTCGAATTCACGTCGTCCCACGCGCACCTCGTAAACCTGCTGTGACGCTGCGGCAATTACCGTGCCCACCTGGCCATTTGGCGGACGCTGTGGACTCCCCGGATGTCAGTGGGAGCCGGTAAACTGGTAGCAGTGTTCGAGGGAGCCGCCGGGGGTCCGGAGGGTTCCCTGACCGCGACAGGAGGAGAGTCCGTGCCCGCTGCCGCACTGAAGCCGCTGCCCACCCAGTCCACTTCCAAGAGGGCGGTCCTGCTGGACCTGCCGTACGAGCCCGTGGAGAAGCGCCCGCTTCCCCCGGGGCGCCCCCGCGATTGGTACGTCACGCACAACCGCCGGCTCAAGGCGATGCGCCTCGCGATCGCCCTGCTCGACTCCGGCGTCTACATGCCGAACCAGGCCCGCAACGAGAAGATACGCACCACCGCACAGCAAATCGGTGTCCACCCACCGTCGGACATCACGTGCCACATGGTGCGGGCGCTGATGAGGTACGCGCGCTGATTCCCGGGTGCCGGGTGCCTTGCTTCCGGCAGGGCACCCGGCATCGGGGTGGCTCACCCCGCCCCCAACTCCCGCTCCAACGGCGTCCGAAACCGCGGAGTGATCCGCGTCGAGCCCAGCCAGGCCCCCAACCGCGCAGCCTCTGCCGAGATACCCTCCCGAGCCTCCCGCCCGACCCCGCCGGTGTCCAGCAGCCGCCACACCACCTCACCGGAGGCCCGCTGCGACCACCCCCCGACCACCCGCCCGTCCCACCACACCGTCGGCCCGACATTCCCGCTGCCGTCGAAGAGGGCCGACCGCAGGGCCGGGTCGAGATACCAGTCCCGCTCCTGCCACCCCATGGCCGTCGGATCAAGCCCGGGCAGCAGCGCGGCCCACGGCTCCGCGGGCCCGGCGACCGGCCCGTCGTCACCATCGGCCACGTACCCCGTGACCCCGCCGTCGAGCTGCACCGCCACCGCCCCGACCGCGGCCAGCGATCGACGTACGTCGGTGACCTTCCAACCCGTCCACCACTTCAGGTCCGCCTCGGTCGCGGGCCCGCACACCCGCAGCCAACGCCGCAACAGCTCGGCCTGGGCCTCGCCGACCGGAAGCCCGGGATGCGGCGGAGCGACCGCCCAGCGGAACTGGGACGACGTCCACGAACCCAGCGGACGCCCGCGCACGACCCGCCCCTCGACACCGAGCACCCGCATCAACCGCGAGGACACGGACTGCGGACTCTCGTAACTCTTGCCGGCCCCGTACGTGAACTGCTCCTTCAACCGCGGTTCGTCCCGGGTGAGTTCGTTCACGGTGGCCTGCCCGCGCCGGGCCAGCGCGGCGAGCGCGGACGCCTCGACCTCCGCGAGCCACTCCCCGGTCAGCCGGCCGTCACTGCCGGTCGTCATGTCCTTGACCAGCCCGGCACGGGCCTTCGCGGCGATGACGAGCCCGGTCGACGCGTGCACCACGGCGGCGAGCCCGGTCGGGAACACGAACACGGTGTGCCGCATGCCGTGCATCCGCACCAGCGTCCGGTCCTCGTACAGCGCCCGCTCGACCTCCGCCACCGTCTTCCCGGCATCCGCCAGCCGCGCGCCGACCGCCAGATACACCGTCGCCGGATCGGTCCCGTGCAGCGCGACCAGCGACTCGGCGACCTCCTCGGGGCTCTCCGCCCGCGCGGACACCGCGAGCCGATGCCCCAGCGCGAGCCGAGCCCGCCGCTCCGCCACCCCGATGTGCCGCCGCTGTCCGCCCATGCGTCTCCACCCACCCGTAGTACGCCGTCGTTCCCATCCCCATCCTCGCGCGCAGCTCACCCGATCGCCGTACCCGGCATGCGTACGCCCCGCTCCCCGCCTTGACTGAGGCAACCGCGAGGAGCGGAATCCGGAGGAGCACGAGGGACGACGTCGGGAGACGCGATGAAGAGGCACGACGTACGAGGGCTGGCCCTGGCGGTGGCCGCGACGGCGGCCCTGGCCGCGCCCCTCACCGGCTGCTCCGACGACACCACCCCCTCCGACGCCGCCTCCAAGGCCGCGTCCGCCGCCTCCGAGGCCGCGTCCGCCGCCTCCGAGGCGGGCGACGCGCTGTCCTCCGCCACGGCCGAGCTCGGCGACACCCTCGCCTCCGCCACCGCCGAGGCCGGCCAGAAGTTCGACGAGTTCAAGAACGGCGTGAACGCCAAGGGCGACGTGAAGGTCGGCGGCGTGAGCACCGACTCCGACGGGCGCGCCACCGCGAAGGTGACCGTCACCAACTCCGCCTCCTCGTCGAAGTCGTACGCCGTGCAGATCGACTTCCGCGACCCGAGCGGCAACCTCCTCGACACGGTCGTCGTCACGCTGAACGACGTCGCGGCGAGCGCCGCCAAGGACGCCACCGCCCGCAGCAACCGCACACTCTCCGGCGACGTCACCGCCGAAGTGGCCCGAGCCGTGCGGAAGTGACGGCCGTGGCCCCGATCGGCGCCACGGCCACCCCGCAGGACCGCGCCGCACAGGGCAGAGCGGCCCGCAAACGCGTCTCCCGTTCCGCGCACGCCGCCTGGATCCCCGGCGCCGACCGCCCCGACCCCGTCGCCGTACTGGAACGGCAGGGCAGGGACCGGCTGCCGGAGCTGCTGCCGATCCGGTACGGGAGGATGACGGCGTCGCCGTTCGCGTTCCTGCGCGGCGCCGCCGCCGTCATGGCCGCCGACCTGGCGGCCCAGCCGCACACCGGGCTCAAGGTGCAGCTGTGCGGGGACGCCCACCTCCTCAACTTCGGCCTGTGCGCCTCCCCGGAGCGCACCCTGCTCTTCGACCTGAACGACTTCGACGAGACGCATCCGGGCCCCTTCGAGTGGGACGTCAAACGGCTCGCGGCCAGCGTCGCGGTGGCGGGCCGCGAGAACGGGCACACGGAGGCGCAGGCCCACAGCGCGGCCCAGGCCGCGGTGGGGGAGTACCGCCAGGGCATCCGGCAGCTCGCGGGGAAGGGCGAACTGGCGGTCTGGTACGAGCGCATCGACGCCGACCGCCTGCTCCCGCTGGTCCGCTCGGCCCACCACCGCAAGCGGGTCGAGTCGAGCCTCACCCGCGCCCGCCGCCGCACCAGCCTGCACGCACTCGGCAAACTCACCGAGACCGTCGACGGACGCCGCCGCATCGTCCAGGACCCGCCCCTCCTGGAGCCGGCCGGAGTCACCGACATGGCCTCGCTCCGCAAGATCTTCAGCGACTACCGCTCCACACTCTCCGAGGAACGCCGCCTCCTCCTCGACCGCTACCGCTTCGTCGACGCCGCCCGCAAGGTCGTCGGCGTCGGCAGCGTCGGCACCCGCTGCTTCATCGTGCTGCTGGCCGGACGGGACGCGGACGACCCGCTGTTCCTCCAGATCAAGCAGGCCGGCAGATCCGTACTCGAAGAGCATCTGCCCAGCGGCCCGTACGTCCATCCAGGGCACCGGGTCGTCGCGGGGCAGCGCCTGCTGCAGGCGGCGAGCGACATCTTCCTGGGCTGGATGACCGGGCCGCAGGGACGCGCCTTCTACTGGCGGCAGTTGCGGGACATGAAGGGCTCCGCGGACGTCGCCGGCATGACCCCCGACGCGCTGCTCGCCTACGCCCGCCTGTGCGGCACCGCCCTGGCCCGCGCCCACGCCCGCTCGGGCGACCGCATCGCGATCGCCGCCTACCTCGGCGGCGCCGACACCTTCGAACGCGCCGTCGCGGACTTCGCACTGCGCTACGCGGACCAGAACACCGCCGACCACGCCGCCCTGGGTGCCGCCGTGACGGCGGGCGTGATCAGGGCGACACAGGACGTGTGAGGCAGGCAGCCACCCGGATTGCTCATGCGGGACACCTCTTCACGCCGTATGCCGATTCTGTTCGGCTCTGTGGCGATAAGTGAAGGGGCGCAGGTGAGGGATATGTCGAGGGAAATACAGATGCGCGCCGATGGCTCGCTTCCCTACGCTGGACAGGCGTTCCGGAGGCGCTGAGCACCGCTTTCCTCCCGAGGGGCATCAGCGGGCGGACTCAGGGCTAGTCTCTACGCACCGACGGGCGGCAGCCTCCCCCAGCGCCCCCTCGGTCATTCGGCAAGACCTTCACGCCATCAAGATCCAGTCACCCACGCATGCAAGGAGTCCCGTCATGGGCACCTTGATCATTTCAGCGACCGCGATCCTGGTCGTCATGGGCTTCTCCAACCACGTCCTCTGGCTCGCGGCGATCGCCCTGCTCTTCCTGTACGTCCGCTACGGCCGCACCGGGGGCGGCACCTCGGCGGCGTCCGCGCCCAGCTCGGCACCGAGCGCCTCCTCGGGAGGCGCGTCCGGATCCGGGGGCCGCGCGGACTCCACCTATCGTGCCTACCGCGCCCGCCGTGACCGTCAGGCCAAGTGGGAGCGCCGCTACCGCCGCGAACGTCCGATGGAGGCGCGGCGCCAGGAGCGGCAGAAGTAACAACGGTGCCCCGGGTCACAGACCCGGGGCACCCCAGATCGGGAACCAGCGGCTCAGGTCCTGCTCGATCCGCAGATCGTCGGCCAGCGCGGCCTTGATCTGCAACTCCAGCGCGTTGTCCCGCTGTTGGCCACCGCCGGCCACCGGCGCGAAGGGATAGAACGTGCCGCGCTTGTAGAGATAGACGAGCCCGAGCCGCCGCTGGTCGGCGCCTTGGAAGCCCGCCACCGAGCAGAGCAGCTGCGGCCCGAAGCCGGCGCCCTCCAGCGCGCTGTTGACCGCGTGCAGATCACTCACGAGCGCGGGCAGATCGTCGCTCTCCCGCCGCGAGACCAGCCACGAGTACCCGTACTCGTCCCGGCTGACCTCCACCGGAGGGCCCTGGCGCTCAGCGTCCGCGTCCAGCAGCTCCTGTACCTCCTTGTGCGCCTCGGCGAAGGCCGCACCCTCGACGGTCGCGAAGCACACCGCACCCGTCCCCGTCGGAGTGAACCCGGCGGCCGCCTGCAAGGTGATGGCGGCCGACGGCAGGGCGAAGAGCTGGTCGAGGTCGGGCGCGACGGGTCTGCTGCGCCCCAGCAGGATGTCCAGGAGCCCCATGCTCAGCCCGCCTTCCCCGGTGTCGCCGCCTCACCCAACTCCGCGGAGATCCGCGCCAGTTGTTCGAGCCGCTGCTCCAGGCTCGGGTGGGTCGAGAACAGCCGCGCGATACCCGGTTCGGCGCCGAGGGCGGGCGTGAAGTAGAAGGCGTTGAAGGCCTGGGCCGTCCGCAGGTCCTTGGACGGGATCTTCGCGATGTCCCCGGTGACCTTGGTCAGCGCGGACGCCAGTGCCGAGGGCCGTCCGGTGAGCTGGGCCGCGGCCCGGTCGGCGGCCAGCTCGCGGTACCGGGACAGCGCCCGGATGAGCATGAAGCTGATCGCGTACACGGCCGCGGAGACCGTCATGACGGCCATGAACACCAGGGCCGTGTTCTGATCCCTGCGCCCGCCGCCCAGGAGCTGCGAGTAGAAGGCGAACCGGACGATCAGCCCGGCGATCACCCCGAGGAAGGAGGCAACGGTGATCACCGCGACGTCCTTGTGCGCCACATGCGACAGCTCGTGCGCCAGCACCCCTTCGAGCTCATCGGGCTCCAGTCGCCGCAGCAGCCCGGTGGTCACACAGAGCACCGCGTGATCGGGGTTCCGCCCGGTCGCGAAGGCGTTGGGCATGTCCATATCGGAGACGGCGACGAGCGGCTTAGGCATGTCGGCGACGGCACACAGCCGGTCGACCACCCCGTGCAGCTGCGGATACTCCTCACGCTCCACGATCCGCCCGCGCATCGCGAACAGCGCGATCCGGTCCGAGAACCAGTACTGCGCCCCGAGGAACGCCACCGCGATCACCACGACCAGCACCCAGGACTTCATCAGCGCGATCAACGCGGCGATGAAGGCCACGTACAGCAATCCGAGCAGAAACAACGTGACCGTCATCCGCACGGTCAACCGCCGATCGCTCTGGAACCGGCTCTGCATCATGCATCACCCCACACTCGGGCACTCGTCCCGCTTTCCATTGTGCGCCCGGGTGCCCCCATGGACAGGCCCCGATCGGCTCCGCAGCGGGCAAAGATCTGGCCTGTCAAGAGCCACTTATTTATGGGGAGCACACGCGGGGGAGGTGGCTCAGAAAGGGGGCGGTGCCGCCTTGAAGTCCTCGCCGCCGTAGAGGGACTCGTAGTGGATCTCGATCACCAGCCGTTGGGTGATGAGCTCCCAGAACCAGTCGTGCTCGTCCTCGCTGAATTCGTCGAGGTGCAGCAGGAAGGCGGACTGCCCCGCGAGGACGACGGCACCGGGTCGCAGGGAGTAGACCTTGGGCCACACCGGCAGCCTTTCCGAGACACGATCATGGGCGTGATGGTTCCAGTGCCCGATGTCCTCGCCGTCGAGTCGAACCACGGAGTTGGTCACGATGGCCGGACCGAGGCCCGCGTTGATGACCTGCAGGCCCGCCTTGCGGTCTTCGTATCCCTTGATGCGTCGCATCACCAGCAGGGGCTTGACGGACTGGCGGTTGTGTAGCCGGTTGGCTCGGGTCTGGGAGTAATTGACCCACAGAGAGCCGAGCGCTATCGCCGTCGCCGATATGGCCGTGATCGTGTCCGAGTTCACTTGGCTGCCCCCCCCCCACGACGCCGAGACCGTAGTCCTTCCCAGCCGCCCCGGTCATAACTCGCCACCGGACAGCACATCGGCCGTGCCCCTCCCGAAGGGAAGGACACGGCCGAGGACGTACGGCAGGTGCGACGTGCTTACACGTCGTAGTACAGCTCGAACTCGTGCGGGTGCGGACGCAGCTGCAGCGGAGCGATCTCGTTCGTGCGCTTGAAGTCGATCCACGTCTCGATCAGGTCGGACGTGAAGACGTCGCCCGCGAGGAGGAACTCGTGGTCGGCCTCAAGGCGGTCGAGGACGGCCGGGAGGGAGGTCGGGACCTGGGCGACGCCCGCGTGCTCCTCGGGGGCCAGCTCGTAGAGGTCCTTGTCGATCGGCTCGGCCGGCTCGATCTTGTTCTTGATGCCGTCCAGGCCCGCCAGGAGGAGCGCGGAGAAGGCGAGGTACGGGTTGCCGGAGGAGTCGGGCGCACGGAACTCGACGCGCTTGGCCTTCGGGTTGGAGCCCGTGATCGGGATACGCATCGCGGCGGAGCGGTTGCGCTGCGAGTACACCAGGTTGACCGGCGCCTCGAAGCCCGGCACCAGGCGGTGGTACGAGTTCACCGTCGGGTTGGTGAACGCGAGCAGCGACGGGGCGTGCTTGAGGATGCCGCCGATGTAGTAGCGGGCCATGTCCGACAGACCCGCGTAGCCGGCCTCGTCGTAGAAGAGCGGGGTGCCGCCCGCCCACAGCGACGAGTGGACGTGCATGCCCGAGCCGTTGTCACCGAAGATCGGCTTCGGCATGAAGGTCGCGGTCTTGCCGTTGCGCCACGCGACGTTCTTCACGATGTACTTGAAGAGCTGGAGGTCGTCGGCCGCGGCGAGCAGCGTGTTGAACTTGTAGTTGATCTCGGCCTGGCCCGCGGTGCCCACCTCGTGGTGCTGGCGCTCGACCTGGAGGCCGGACGCGGCCAGCTCCAGGGAGATCTCGGCACGCAGGTCGGCGAAGTGGTCGACCGGCGGGGTCGGGAAGTACCCGCCCTTGTAGCGGACCTTGTAACCGCGGTTGTCCTCCAGCGCACCGGTGTTCCAGGCGCCGGCCTCGGAGTCGATGTGGTAGAAGGCCTCGTTCGACTTGGTGTCGAAGCGGACGCTGTCGAAGACGTAGAACTCGGCCTCGGGGCCGAAGTACGCGGTGTCGGCGATGCCGGTCGACGCGAGGTACGCCTCCGCCTTCTTCGCCACGTTGCGCGGGTCACGGGAGTACTGCTCGCCCGTGATCGGGTCGTGGATGAAGAAGTTGATGTTGACCGTCTTGTCGCGGCGGAAGGGGTCGACGCGCGCGGTGGACAGGTCGGCGCGGAGCGCCATGTCGGACTCGTGGATGGCCTGGAAGCCGCGGATGGAGGAGCCGTCGAAGGCCAGTTCCTCGGTCGGGTCGAAGGCCTCTGCCGGCAGCGTGAAGTGCTGCATGACACCCGGCAGGTCGCAGAAGCGGACGTCGACGAACTTGACGTCTTCGTCCTTGATGAACTTCTTGGCCTCGTCGGCGTTCTGGAACATCCAGCTCCTCCTACTCCCGCCCACTGTGGACCGGGGTGGTAGTTCGTTCGTGCGGCCAGTGCGGTGGCACACGCTGAGCCCGACCTTAGGGACGGGTGATTTCTCAAGCGTGACCCATTTGTTTCGCCCAAGTTAACCGGATCAGGTCCGGCATACCCCACCTGTCCACATGCCAAAACGACCGCAGTACCGTGGACGGGTGGACAACAGGGATGCAATCGGATCATGGCTCTCCGGACCGCGCGAGGCCTTGGAGAAAGCCGGTGTCGAGCTCGGTTACCGCGGTGAGCAGCTCGGTCTGCCCGAGCAGGGCCCCGGCTCGATCGCCCGCCCCGGACGCCGCCTCGGTGCCCTCGTCGTCGACTGGGCCCTCTGCCTCTTGATCGCATACGGCCTGCTCACTGACGGCTACGACCAGGCCACCGGCAACTGGGCCCTCCTCCTCTTCTTCACCCTCGGCGTCCTCACCGTCGGCACGGTCGGCTTCACCCCCGGCAAGCGCCTGTTCGGCCTGCGGATCGTCCCCGAGAACGGCGGCCGTCTGAACCCCCTGCGCGCCGTCCTGCGCACCGCGCTCCTGTGCGTGGCGATCCCGGCCCTGATCTGGGACCGCGACGGCCGTGGCCTGCACGACCGCCTGGCCCGCACGATCGAGGTCCGCAGCTAGCGACTGTCTCCAGCCGGCGATTGTCCTTGCCGGTTGTGACGCCGGTCGGGTGACGGATCGCCCCGACCGGCTCGGGGTCCGGTCGGTGATGAGCCGTGCCGGGGACACTGCGTCCATTCCCGGTGGAGGTGGTGGACAGCATGTCGCACGACAGCAAGTCGACGATCGTGGCCCGAGCGCCGCAGGTAGCCGAGATCGCGGCCCAGTACAGCGACGAGGCGGAAACCGCCCGTCAGCTCTCGCCGCAGGTGGTCCGCGCCGTGCGGGACGCCGGGTTCGCGCGGCACTTCGTACCGGTCGCCCACGGCGGCGAGACCGGCGGTTTCGCCGAGCTGACCTCGGCGGTGGCGCTGGTCGGAGAAGGATGTACGTCAGCGGCCTGGGCGGCCTCGCTGGCCGCCTACGCCGGGCGGTACGCGGCGTTCCTGCCCGAGGCGGGGCAGGCGGAGATCTGGGCGGAAGGGCCTGACGTGGTGCTGGCCGGCGCGCTCATGCCGTCCGGCAAGGCTGAGCCCGTCGCCGGCGGCTGGCGGCTGAGCGGTGAGTGGAAGTACATCAGCGGGGTGCACTTCGCCGACTGGGCGCTCGCCTGCGCGGCCGTACCGGCCAAGGACGCCGAGAACCCTCCGGAGCGGCCCGAGGTGCTGTTCTTCGCGGTGCCGCGCGCCGATTTCTCCATCGAGGACACCTGGTCAACCGTGGGCATGCGCGGCACCGGCAGCCACACCCTCCTCCTCTCCGACGTCTTCGTGCCCGAGCATCTGACCCTGCCGCGGTCGGCCGTCCACGCCGGCCGCGCGCCCGCCTCCGACGCCCGCTGCCACATCGTCCCGATGTACGCCGTGAACGCCCTGCCCTTCGCCGCCCCGCTGATCGGGGCCGCCCGAGGCGCACTGCGCGCCTGGATCGCGCGGACCGGACAGCGCGTCGACCGCCGGGGACGGGCCGTCCGCGAGATGCCGTCGGCGCAGGTCTCGCTGGCCCGCTCGGCCGCCGAGGTGGACGCCGCCGAACTCCTCATCCTGCGGACGGCGGCGGTGGCCGACGGCACGGAGTGTCCGCCGGAGGGCGAGGCAGCGGTCCGCGGCGCCCGGGACCTCGCGCTCGCGGTGGAACTGCTGGTCTCGGCGGTCGACCGGGTCTTCCGCGCGAGCGGGACGTCGGGGCAGTCCTCGTCCGACCCCGTACAGCGGTTCTGGAGGGATGTGAACAGCGCCGCCTCGCACGTGGCGCTGTCCTTCGAGACCACCGGCGCGGCCTACGGCGCCTGGGCGCTGTCCGGCGACAAGCCGGCCGAGCCGGTGCGATGACCGCGTCCCCGCGCGATGCTTTTGGCACCCGTTCGGCGGTATCTCCTGAACGTCGCCCGCCCGGGGTGCGGGGTCAGGAGTGCCGCGTCGCCGCAGGTGGTGAAGGCTTCCGGGAGGCCATTCGTCCGGTTGCCCGTCCGGGACGGCGACGGCATAGTCGTCCTGGATGCGCGTGACATCCCGAACACGGTCGGTGGCCGCCACATTGCCGTAACCGACATCAACGATCGCCACGAATGCGGCCAGGCAGAGCGCTCACCTGTCAGTCCTCCGGGAGTTGACGATGGTTCAGCAGATCGATGGCGGTTCGGCCGCCATGACGGATCGCCAGGACGCGGTGGGTGCCGAGGTGGCCCCCGAGCAGTTCCGTGCCGCGATGGCGCGCTTCCCCTCGGGCGTGGTCGTGGTGACCACCCGTTGCGCGGACGGCACCCCCCGGGGATTCACGGCCAGCTCCTTCTGCTCGGTGTCGCTGGAGCCGCCGATGATCCTCGTGTGTCTGGCGAACTCGGCCGACTCGGCGGCGTCGTTCGAGTGCTGCGACCGTTTCGCGGTGAGTGTGCTGGCCCCGGACCACCGCCCGCTCGCACTGCGCTTCGCCACCAAGGGCACCGACAAGTTCGCGTCGGGCGGGCTGTGCCTCAGCCCCGACGGGCTGCCGACGGTCGAGCGGGCGCTGTCCGAGCTGGACTGCGCGGCACACGCCCGGCACCCGGCCGGGGACCACACGGTCCTGATAGGCCGGGTGGAAGGCGTCCGCCTCGGCGAGGGATCCCCGATGGTGTACTACGACCGGGCGTTCAGAACCCTGGCCTGACACAGAGCCCCTGACGCAGAGCCCGACACAGCCCCCGACACAGAGATGCTCCCCGTCATCCACATGACGGGGAGCATCGGAACAAGACTTGTCAGCGCATCTTGCCGCCGCGCGGCATGCGCATCCCCTTGGGCATCGGCCCCTTCGGCAGCGGCATGTTGCTCATCAGGTCGCCCATCGCGCGCAGCCGGTCGTTGGTCGTGGTGACCTGGGGGCCGGTAAGGACGCGCGGCAGCTTCAGCATCGTCGTGCGGAGCTTCTTGAGCTCCACCTGACCCTCGCCGGTGCCCACGAGAATGTCGTGCACGGGGACGTCCGAGACGATCCGGGCCATCTTCTTCTTCTCGGCGGCCAGCAGGCTCTTCACCCGGTTCGGGTTGCCCTCGGCCACCAGCACGATGCCGGCCTTGCCGACCGCGCGGTGCACCACGTCCTGGCTGCGGTTCATCGCCACCGCCGGGGTCGTGCTCCAGCCTCGGCCGATGTTGTCCAGCACGGCCGCGGCTGCGCCCGGCTGGCCCTCCATCTGCCCGAACGCGGCTCGCTCGGCCCTGCGCCCGAAGACGATCGCCGTCGCGAGGAAGGCGAGCAGGAGGCCGAAGATGCCGAGATAGATCGGGTGGCCGATCAAGAAGCCGATCGCGAGGAAGACACCAAGGGTGGCAATTCCGACAGCCGCGAGTACAAGACCGATCTTGGAGTCGGCCTTGCGGGTCATCTTGTAAGTCAGAGCGATCTGCTTGAGTCGCCCGGGTTCGGCAGCGGCGTCCGCTGCGCTTTCCTTCCTCGCCATGCCTGGAAGTCTACGTGGCCCTGGAAGCGCCGACGACGGCAGTACCGAGGGGGAGCGGGACGCGGGTTACGAACGCGTCGCGACGGCTTCCAGTACGCGCTGTGCCTCGACCCTGTCCTTGGCGTGGCGGCGGTCCTCCAGGACGGAGGTCCAGGCGTTGCGACGGGCGGTGCGCTGGCCGCCGCTCATCAGGATCGACTCGACGGCACGGAGTGCATCGGTGAACGACGGGATGGCGGTGGCGCGTACGGGCGCAGCCTGCATGATGGTGTTCCCTCCTCGGGTTGGCGGCTCTGGCGGGTGCTTCACGTGGCGTAAGACCAGGGTCACTGATTGGTGTTACCAGGGCGTGACCGACCGGTCAAACGCCAATGAAACCTTGATGCACCAGCCACGATCGCTGACGCGCCCCTGACAGCGTCCTCATCTGCGGGGAAGGCCTCCACTGTGCTGAACGAGCCATTGTGAAGGGGGAGTTGCTTGTGCGCCGATTCACACAAAAGCGGTGGCACTCAGTGCCACCGCTCTCGTTGATCGCTCGGTTCGGTGTGTCCGGCCGCCTAGGCCGTACGGGGTCCTCGCACGTGTCGGTACGTCGGCTCAGACCGCCTGCGAGGCGACGTACGCGCCACGCTTCTCGATGGCCATCTGGTACAGCCGCCCGGCACGGTACGAGGAACGCACCAGCGGGCCGGACATGACACCGGAGAAGCCGATCTGCTCGGCCTCCTCCTTCAGCTCCACGAACTCGTGCGGCTTCACCCAGCGCTCGACGGGGTGGTGGCGCACCGAGGGACGCAGGTACTGCGTGATCGTGATCAGCTCGCAGCCCGCCTCGTGCAGCTGGCGGAGCGCCTCGCTGACCTCCTCGCGGGTCTCGCCCATGCCGAGGATCAGGTTCGACTTCGTGACCAGACCGTAGTCGCGGGCCTCGGTGATGACCTTCAGCGAGCGCTCGTAGCGGAAGCCGGGGCGGATGCGCTTGAAGATCCGGGGGACCGTCTCGACGTTGTGCGCGAAGACCTCGGGGCGTGAGGAGAAGACCTCGGCGAGCTGCTCGGGCTCGGCGTTGAAGTCGGGGGCCAGCAGCTCGACCTTGGTGCGGCCGGCCTCACGGCCCGAGGTCTGCGCGTGGATCTGGCGGACCGTCTCCGCGTACAGCCAGGCTCCGCCGTCCTCCAGGTCGTCGCGGGCGACGCCGGTGATCGTGGCGTAGTTCAGGTCCATCGTGACGACCGACTCGCCGACCCGGCGGGGCTCGTCGCGGTCCAGCGCCTCGGGCTTGCCCGTGTCGATCTGGCAGAAGTCGCAGCGGCGGGTGCACTGGTCTCCGCCGATGAGGAAGGTGGCCTCGCGGTCTTCCCAGCACTCATAGATGTTGGGGCAGCCCGCCTCCTGGCAGACCGTGTGCAGACCCTCGCTCTTCACCAGGGCTTGCATCTTCGTGTACTCGGGACCCATTTTCGCCCGGGTCTTGATCCACTCGGGCTTGCGCTCGATGGGGGTCTGGGCGTTCCGGACCTCCAGGCGCAGCATCTTGCGTCCGTCGGGTGCGACTGCGGACACATCGGCTCCCTGTAGCTTCGATTCTTCGGCGTACACCAGGGTACGCCCGTTCGTTTTCGGTCTCAGAGACGGGCAACCCTGCGGAACAGGGGCCCATTCCCGCTGGGCTACGCCGACGCCCGCTCGATCTCCCGGGGCAGCAGCTCCGCATTCTCCAGTACGTCCCTCAGATGCCGCTCGGCCACCGGCAGGACCTCGGCGATCGTCACGTCGCGGCCCAGTTCGTTCGCCAGGGACGTGACGCCGGCGTCACGGATGCCGCACGGGATGATGCGGTCGAACCACACGTTGTCCGGGTTCACGTTCAGTGCGAAGCCGTGCATCGTCACGCCCTTGGCGACCCGGATGCCGATCGCAGCGATCTTGCGGTCCTCGCGACGCTGGCCGGCGTTGGAGGGGGCGTACTCGGGGCCGTTGAGCCGGGCGTCGAACTCCTCGTCGTGCAGCCGCGGGTCGAAGTCCAGGGAGAGGCCGCCCAGCGCGGGGCGTTGGTCCACCGGATCGCCCAGCACCCACACCCCGCTGCGGCCCTCGACGCGGCTCGTCTCCAGGCCGAACTCCGCACACGTACGGATAAGAGCATCTTCCAGACGTCGTACGTGTGCTACGACGTCCACCGGGCGCGGCAGCTTCTGGATCGGGTAGCCCACCAGCTGACCGGGGCCGTGCCAGGTGATCTTGCCTCCGCGGTCCACGTCGATGACCGGGGTGCCGTCGAGGGGCCGCTCGTTGTCCGCCGTGCGCCGGCCTGCCGTGTAGACCGGCGGGTGCTCCAGGAGGAGACAGGTGTCGGGGACCTCGTCCAGGAAACGGGCGGCATGCACGCGCCGCTGCTCGTCCCAGGCCTCCTGGTACTCGACGGCCTCCGCACCGAATCCCATACGGACGAACCGCAACTCACTCACGGCAAGCGCCTCCCTAGAAGCTTTGTCAGGCACGCGGAACAAGCGAAGTACCTGCGTCAGGCATGTAACGCGCCCACGCCACTGTACGTCCGGCCGATGCCCGTCAGCCCGGTGGCCAATCCTCACACGATCGGATGAATGCCCGTCGAATTGTGCGACCACGCGCTCACGCTCCGCTACATTCGCGCCGTTCAACAGGCCAAAAGGGCTGCTCACAGGCAATCCGGGCCACCTCGGCGGCCCCAAGGCCGCGCAGAGGCCCGAAAGGCAGGAGACCGCACCGCAGATGACGGAACGACCCGCGCAGCGCACCCCCAACCGCCAGCTCGCCGCGCTCATCGCAGAAGCGGGGTTCTCCAACGCAGGTCTCGCCCGTCGCGTGGACCAGCTCGGCCTCGAACACGGCCTGGACCTGAGATACGACAAGACCTCGGTCACCCGGTGGCTGCGCGGCCAGCAGCCGAGAGGGACCACGCCCGCACTCATCGCCGAGGTGTTCACCCGCCGCCTCGGACGCCGGCTCAGCGCACAGGACCTCGGACTCGACGCATGCGCCCCGGTGTACGCGGGGCTGGAGTTCGCCGCGACCCCCGAAGAGGCCGTCGACATCGTCAGCGGCCTCTGGCGCAAGGACTCCGGCAGCCACGCCGAACTGCGCAAGATCGCCTTCACCCCGGCGGGACTCGTCGTCCCCAGCCGGGACTGGCTCATCGGGAAGGCCGACGACCGGGTGAGCCGCGGCGACCCCGGGCCCGGACGCGTCCCCGTGCAGGGCCGCCCCGCCGTGCCCCGGCAGCGCAACCAGACCGAGCGCGGCCCCGGGCAGAAGGTCAGCGGCGGCGACATCGCCGCGCTGCGCTCGGTGGGCGAACTCTTCCGCACCCTCGACCACGCCTACGGCGGCGGCCACGCCCGCCAGGCCCTGGTCCGCTACCTGGAGCACGAGGCCGAGCCGATGCTGCGCGGCGCGTACGGCGAGCAGACCGGGCGGCGCCTGTTCGCCGCCACCGCCGACCTCACCAGGCTCGCCGGCTGGACCTCGTACGACATCGCCGCGCACGGGCTCGCCCAGCGGTACTTCGTCCAGGCGCTGCGGCTCTCACAGGCGGCAGGGGACCGGGCGTACGGCTCATATGTCCTGGTGACGATGAGCAGGCAGGCCGTGTATCTGGGGCACGGGCGGGAAGCCGTGCAACTCGCGCGGGTCGCCCAGCAGGGCGTCGGATCGGCGGCGCCGCCCGTCATGCAGGCGATGCTGCACGCCGTCGAGGCGCGCGGGCACGGGGTGCTGGGGGAGGTGCGGGCCTGCACGGCGTCCCTGGTGCGCGCCGAACGGGCCCTGGAGGCGGCTCGCTCCGGCGACGAAGTCCCTTACTGGGCACGGCACTTCGACGAGGCTCAGCTCGCCGACGAGTTCGGGCACTGCCATCGGGATCTCCAGCAGTACCGGGCCGCCGCGCAGCACGCCGAGCGCTCGCTGCAGTTGCGGGCGCCCGGCTATGCGCGCAGCCGGCTGTTCTGCCGTGTGGTGCTCGCCTCGGCGCGGCTCGGGCTCGGGGAGCTCGACCAGGCCTGCCAGTTGGGCGCCGAGGCCGCCGTGCAGGCGGTGGAGATGCGGTCGGTCCGGGCCGTCGAGTACGTACGGGACTTCGAGCGGCGGCTCGAGCCGTACCGGGACGCGGCGCCCGTACGCGGGTACCGCGAGCGGGTGGCGGCGCTGGGCTGAGGCTCAGGCCGCCGACTCCAGGGGCTCCTCCAGTAACGCCGGGCGGGAGGAGCCCAGGTCCATGAGCACGGCGTGGGCCGCCCGGCGGGCCGAGTGCAACGCGCCCTGGACGGTGCTCGTGTCGCGGTGGTCGCCGCAGACGTACAGCCCCGCCAGGAGCCGTACCGGGCGGCGCAGGTCGTGCGGCGGGGGCATCGCGGGGACCGCCTCGGGGTCGTGGTGGACCGCGAGGAGCTCCCAGCGCGCTGTCGACGTCCCGTAGAGGCGGGCCAGTTGGGCGCGGACCGCCGCGTCCAGGTGGGCGGCGGCGGGTGGAGTGCCGAGCACGGTCGAGGAGATGAGGGCCCGTCCGGCCGGCGCGCGGGTCGCGTCCACCTGGCTGATGACCGCCGTGTGGGCCACCGGGCCGCTCCTGTCCGCGTCCAGCAGCAGGGCGCCCTCCGAGAGCGGGGGCTCGTCCGTGGTGTGGTGCAGGACCGTCACCGGATGGAAGGCGGGCATGTGGAGCCCGGGCAGCAACTCGGCGGCCGCCCGCGCGCCGGTCGCCAACAGGACGGCCCGGCAGGTGATTTCACCGTGGTCCCGCGTGGTCACGCTGGTCGTGGAGACCGTGCCGACCTGGACGCCCGTGTGGACCGTGCCCGGCGGGAGCGAGGCCGCGAGAAGTTCCGGAAGCGTGTCCGCGCCGCCCTCCGGCAGACACAGGCGGCCCGTCGCGAAGGAATGCAGCGCCAGGTCCGCGCAGCGGCTGGAGGTCTGGAGTGCCGGGTCGCAGAGCAGCGCGGCGAGGAGGGGGCGCAGGAAGCCGTCGACCGTGCGGGGCGGGAGGCCCCGGGCGGCCAGCGCCTGTGCCGCGGGGAGATCGGGGCGGGCGAGGAGGCGGGCCGGTGGGATGGCAGCGAGACGGGCCAGCGCGGTGGAGAGACGGGTCTGGTCGAGGGGGCCGCCGAGGGGGCCGGGGCGGGGGGCTCCGCCCGGGGGGCGTGGCCGGGGGAGGCGGGGGGCGCTCGCCAGGGCGCGCGCGGCGGTGAGTGCGCCCCTTGCGCTCCGGGGAGCGCTGGGGGCGGCCGCGCGGTGATGCCGGCCGTCGCTGTGCAGCAGGACGCCCGGCGAGAACGGGCGCAGGGTCAGGGTGTTCAGGCCCGGGGTGCGGCGTAGTTCGGGGTACGCCGTGGAGAGGAGCCGGCCCGCGCGGTCGAGCCGGAAGCCGTCGACTTTTTCCGTGGACATGCGGCCGCCCACGTTCTGGGCGGCCTCCAGGACCGTGGCAGTGAGGCCTGCCCTGGTCAGATGCTGGGCGGCTGCGAGGCCGGCGACCCCGGCCCCCACGATGACGACGTCCACGTCTTGCGCCAGGCGAGCGGGCTCTAGCACGTGCTCCTCCTCGAGGTTGCGCGGCGGCCTTGCCGGGTGGGGACGTCATGCCCCCAACGGGCTCCAGGGATACCCGAGTTCGGATCGAGGGTAGGGGCGTGTCCGCCGGGGGCAAGTCGCGCGGGGGCCGTGCACGGTCGCATGGGGGTGCGTGGGGGTGGGCCCGGGGTGGGTTTTCGCCCCCTCCGCCCCTACCCGTCCCGCACTTCCGGGCTACGCCCGGTTTCAGCCCGTCCGGCGTTTGAGGACGAGGCCGTTCAGGCCGACAGCGGGGGTCTGGGGGCGCAGACCTCAGGTACGGGACGGGTAGGGGCGGAGGGGGCGAAAGAATCCCGCAGGCCCCCGCTCACCGCCCCTGAAGGCGCGCCGCCTGCTCCCGGATCGCCGGCAGGCGGGCCGTCAGCGCGGCGCCCGGGCAACTGGTCATGAAGCCGTCGTTGTGGCCGGCCAGAGTGGGCAGCACGGCGGACGTCCCGGCGGCGAACCGGGCGAGGTTGTTGCTGGACACCAGCCGGACGGTGGCACGCGGATCGACGTCCGAGAGACCGAGCTTCCACGCGGTGAGCGCGGCGATCGCGTCGGTCATCGCCCGCGGCACCGGCGTCCCCGCCGTGAACGTACCGATCGCCGCGACCCCGGCCGTCCGATGGTTGAAGCCCTGCGCGTGCGCCCCGGTGACGGGCCGGTCGACGCCCCCCGCGCGGCCCTCGTAGATCGTGCCGCAGCGATCGACGAGGAAGTTGTACCCGATGTCGTCCCACTGCCGGGCGCCGGTCTGCCCGGCGTACAGGTAACGGATGATGCGGGGCGCGTCGGCGCAGTCGTACCCGTTCGGTGAGTCGGTGTGGTGCACGAAGACGGCGACGACCCGGTCGTCGTAGCGGGCGGGCGGCTGGTCGTGTGTGCTCTCGGCGTCCAGCCACCGCGACCGCGGCACGATGGGCGGCTTGGCCGCGGGATGGACCACGGCGGGCCGGGCGGCGACCGGCGGCCGCGCCGGACGGTCCCCCGTACGGCCCACCCGCACGGCGCACACGACAAGCAGCAGGACGGCGACAAGGCCGGGCACACACGCGAGCCCGACGAGAACCGCCCGCGGCAGCCGCACCCTCCGTGACCGGGCACGCGGCGACCACGCGCCGCGGGACCGCGCACTCCGCGGCCGATCCCCCCGCGACAGGGACAGGGACGAGAGGGGCAGCCGGCGCACCGCACGCCTCGCCCGCCCCCCACCCCGTATTCGTGCCCCCCGCGTCTTCCGGAAGACACGCATGCACTCACCCTGACCCGGAACCGCGCCCCCCGCGATGTGTGTTGTGCCACCCGGTGGAACCTTCGCGGAACCATCGGCCCGGTCCGGGACGTTTTTAGAGGTCCAGGCACCCGCGCGTGCCTGATCACTGGGCCCGCGTCACGCGTACTAGGGGGCCCGAGAGAAAGGCGGCCCCGTGGACCTGCTCGACCTCCTGCTGTTGCTGGTGATCCTGGCCTACGCGGCGTCCGGCTACCGTCGCGGCCTGGTCGCCGGCTGTGTCTCGCTGGCCGGTTTCGTGGGCGGCGCCGTCATCGGCGTATGGGTGCTGCCCTGGATGATGGACCTGGTGGAGCCGGGGACACCCGGGGCCACGGTGACGGCCGTGCTGACGGTGCTCGTGCCCGCCGTGCTGGGCCACGAACTGATGGGACGGCTCGCGCTGAAGCTGCGCCGCGAGCTGGACACCGGGCCTCTGCGGGTGGCCGACGGAATCGGCGGGGCCGCGGCGAACACGGTCGCCGTGCTCCTGGTGGCCTGGGTGGCCGCGAGCGTCCTGGGCGCCTCCTCGTCCGCCGTCGTCACCCAGTCGATCCGCAACTCCGCGCTCCTTGGCGCCGTGCAGGACGCGATGCCGGAGACCACACCGACCTGGTTCTCGCGCGCGACCTCGGCGCTCACCGAGGCGGGCTTCCCGCAGGTCTTCAACCCCTTCGAGAACGAGCCGGCGGCCGGTGTCGCGAAGCCCTCCGGGGACAGCGTCACGGCGACCGCGACGAACGCCGCCAAGCTGAGCACCGTGAAGGTCGAGGGCGTCTCGGGCAACCAGGGCCGCGAGGGCAGCGGCTTCGTCTACACCTCGGAGCACGTGATGACCAACGCCCATGTGGTGGCGGGCATCGACGAGCCGACCGTCCGGGTGGGCGGCGTGGGCCGCGCGTACGAGGCGACGGTGGTGCTCTTCGACCCGCAGAAGGACGTCGCGGTCCTGTACG
Source organism: Streptomyces sp. NBC_00038 (assembly GCF_026343635.1). Taxonomy (NCBI): domain Bacteria; kingdom Bacillati; phylum Actinomycetota; class Actinomycetes; order Kitasatosporales; family Streptomycetaceae; genus Streptomyces; species Streptomyces sp. NBC_00038. The sequence continues at coordinate 3,016,969 of NZ_JAPELQ010000001.1, read as the reverse complement.
TCCCGGGCCTCGAGGCGCCCGTGCTCCCCTTCGACGACACGGCCACGCGCGGCGACTCGGCGGTCGTGGCGGGCTACCCGCAGGACGGCGGGCTCGACCTCCAGGCCGCCACGGTCGCGAGCCGGATCGACGCGACGGGCCAGAACATCTACAGCACGGGCACCGTCACCCGCGAGATCTACTCGATCCGCTCCACCGTCCGCCCCGGCAACTCCGGCGGCCCGCTCCTCACCACCGACGGCAAGGTGTACGGCGTCGTCTTCGCCCGCTCGACCTCCGACGACGAGACGGGTTACGTCCTGACGGCGGACGAGGTCGCGGGCGACGCCCGGCAGGCGGCGAACGCCACGGCGGCGGTGGACACGGGCGACCTCATCGCCTCCTGACGCTCGGAAGCGGGGGCCGACGGCCCGCCTGCGTGGCACGTTTTGCCATGTCGGCGTAAAGCGCCCCCGCACCGTTTCCGGGCGTACTCTTTCTCCGGTGAGCAGCCAGCCGTCCCCCGCACCGCCCGCCCGCTCCCTGACCGAGCGACGCAAGGCGGCGACCCAGCTCGACATCGCACGCGCGGCGGCGGAACTCTTCATGGAGTACGGCCCCGGCGGCACCACGGCGGAGGACATCGCCCGCCGCGCCGGAGTCGCGCTGCGCACCTTCTACCGGTACTTCCGCAACAAGCAGGACGCCGTCGGCCCGCTGCTCTCCGCCGGCGGAGACCACTGGCGCGACCTGCTCGCGGCGACGGAACCGGGAACAGCGCTTCCCGAAGCACTGGAGAAGGCGATCGAGGAGGCGCTGTCCAGCCCCGACGAACACGCGGCCGAGGGCCTGAACCTGACCCGCGCGCTGCTCCGGGCGGCCGTGGACGACCCGGCCCTGCGCGCCGTCTGGTACCGCGTCAACCAGGACTCCGAGGAGAAGCTGATCCCGGTGGTGGCCCGTCTCTCCGGTGCCGAGGCGGACCCCCTGGAGGCCCGCCTCGCCGCCGCGGCGGCCACGGACGCGATCAGGGTCGCCCTGGAGGCCTGGGCGGAGACGGACGCGGACGTGCGGGGGCCGGGCTCCCCGGCCGAACTGGCGGTGCGGTGTCTGCGTCAACTCATGGGCGGAATGGGTCCGTTGCTCGCGGGCAGTCCGGCGGGGGGAGAGAAGGGCTGATCAGGGTGGGCACCTCAGGGTCAGACGGGCACCTCAGGCTCAGGAGGGCACCTCGGGCTCAGGAGGGCGCACCTCAGGTTCAGAGGTGACGCCCCATCAGTACGTCATCCACGTACGAGCCTTCGAGCAGGAACTCCTCCGGCAGGATCCCCTCCACCACGAACCCCTCGGACTCGTAGAGCTTCCTGGCCGGGGTGTTGTGCCCCAGCACGCGCAGCGTGATGCGCCGGGCCCCCTGTCGCCGCGCCTCCTCCTGAGCGGCCCGCAGCAGCGCCCGCCCGACCCCGGCACCGCGCGCCTCGTCGGCGACGACCAGGCCCTGGACCTGCCGCACATGGGAGTTGCAGGGGAGGGGGGTCGGGAACCCCAGCCGGATGTAGCCGACGACCTCGTCGCCGAGCTCGGCGACGAGGTGATCACGCGGCCCGAACCGCTCGTTGTAGAAGGGTTCGTACGGCGGACTGGGGCGCGGCGTGACGGCGTGCAGCGTGGACCAGGTGACGCGGTCGAGTCGGCCGAGCGTGTCCTCGTCGTCGAAGGCGGCGAAACGTATATGCGGAACCGGCATGAGGATCACTGTACGGCGGCCCTGTCCGGCCCCGTGATTTCCTGACCGGGCGCGGCAGTATGGACCCATGAGCGACTCACCCCTTGCCCCCGGTTCCCGCGTCGCGATCGCCGGTGCGTCCGGCCTGATCGGGTCGGCGCTGGCGCGTTCCCTCACCTCGGACGGATACGAGGTGATCCGCCTCGTCCGCCGCGCGCCCGCTGGGAAGGACGAGATCCAGTGGGATCCGGAGGGCCACCGGCTCGACGCGGCGCGACTCGAAGGGTGTGCGGCGGTGGTCAATCTCGCGGGGGCAGGGGTCGCTTCGCGGTACTGGACCAAGGCGTACAAGGCGAAGATCCGTTGCAGCCGGGTGCTCGGCACGAAGACGCTGGCCGACGCGGTCGCCTCGCTCGACTCGCCGCCGCGGGTGTTCGTCAACGGCAGTGCGATCGGGTTCTACGGGGACACCGGCGGGCGGGCCGTGGACGAGTCGGCGCCCGCCGGGGACGGGTTCCTCTCCTCCCTCTGCGTGGAGTGGGAGGGGGCGACGGCTGCCGTCCAGGAGGCGGGGGTCCGCACGGTCCTCGTCCGTACGGGGCTGGTGGTGGCCCGCAAGGGCGGGGCCTGGGGGAAGCTCTTCCCGCTCTTCAAGGCGGGGCTCGGGGGGCGGATGGGGTCCGGTGGCCAGTACTGGAGCTTTGTCTCGCTGCACGACGAGGTGGCCGCGATCCGGCACCTGATCGACACCGAGTCGCTGTCGGGTCCATTCAACCTGACGGCCCCCGAGCCCCTCACCAACCGTGAGATCACCGAGGCGATGGGGCGCGTCCTGCACCGACCCACCGTCCTCGCGACGCCGGCCCCGCTTCTCCGCCTCGCCCTCGGCGGCATGTCCGACGACATCCTCGGCAGCCAGCGGGTCCTTCCCACGCGCCTTCTCGAATCGGGCTTCACCTTCGCGTTCCCGACGATCGAGGGGGCGTTGCGGGCGGCGCTGCGGTGACGAGGGTTTTCGCCCCCTCCGCCCCTACCCGTCCCATCCTTCGGGGCTCCGCCCCGTTTCAGCCCGTCCGGCGTTTGAGGACGAGGCCGTTCAGGCCGATAGCGGGGGTCTGGGGGCGGCAGCCCCCAGGAACAAGGGACGGGTAGGGGCGGCGGGGGCGAAAAAACTACGCCCGCACCCGCCGCCACGCCATCTCCGCCAGCACCGCCGCCCCCGCCGGTATCGCCGCGTCGTCGAACACCGCGTACGCGGAGTGGTTGAACGGAGCCGTCGCCGGGTCGGTGCCGGGCGGGCAGGCGGACAGGCCCAGTTGGACTCCCGGGGTGACCGCGGTGACGCGGGAGAAGTCCTCCGACGCCATGATGGGGTGCTCGGCGGTGTACCAACCGGCCTCGCCGTACAGGTCGGTCACGACCTCACGGCCGAGGTCCACCGCCTCCCGCGCCGCGATCATCGCGGGGTAGATCTCCTCCGCGGACACATCGGCCGCCACACCCCAGCCGTCCGCGATCCCCCGCACGAGCCGCACCGCACGCGGCAGGAAGTCCGCCATCGCCTCCGGTGAGGTCGAGCGAACCGTCGCCTCGAACTCGGCGGTCCCCGGGATGATGTTGAGCTTGGTACCCGCCGCGAAGACACCGACGGTGAGTACCACCGGGTCGAAGACCGAGGTCGTACGGGTGACGAGGTTCTGGAGGGCGAGGACCATCTCGGCGGCGACGGGGACCGGATCGGCCGCGGAGTGAGGGGTGGATCCATGGCCGCCCTTGCCGCGCACGGTGACCTTCAGTTCGGCGTTGCCCGCCGTCTGCGTCCCCACGCGGCCGTGGAAGGTGCCGCACTGAGCCCCGTTGGACATCACATGCACCGAGTACGCACCGACGAGCGGCGAACCCGCGGCCTCCAACAGCCCTTCCCCGATCATCAGCCCGGCCCCGTCGTACCCCTCCTCACCCGGCTGGAACATGAAGACGACCGTGCCCGGCAGCTCCTGCCTCCTGGCGCACAGCAGCCGCGCCGCGCCCACCAGGATCGCCACATGCTGGTCGTGCCCGCACGCGTGCATCACCCCGTCGAACCGCGACCGGTAGGGGACTTCGGCCAGCTCCTGGAGCGGCAGCGCGTCCATGTCGCCGCGCAGCAGCACCGCGGGGCCCGGGCGCCCGCCGCGCAGCACGGCGACCACCGAACCGAGCGCCTTGCCGCGGCTGATCTCCAGCGGCAGCCCGGCGAGCGCGCCGAGCACCTTCGCCTGGGTGAGCGGGAGTTGGAGACCCGTCTCCGGCTCGCGGTGCAACGCGTGCCGCAGCAGCGTCAGTTCGGGGGCGATGGCTTCGGCGGCTGCACGGAAGGAAGGGGTCATGGGGTGGGCGGCTCCTCAACTCTGGTCGCTGGTACGGAAACCCTGGTCGCTGATACCGATCGTCGCCGAAAACTCCGGCGAGCGTGCACAGCCGAAACCACCGCGACAACCACAGCCACGCCGCAGGTGGCTCACAGAATTCCCAGAGCCGGGCGTCCTACCGTCGTCGTACGCACTGACTGGAGGTGGGGATCATGAGCGGCAGTCGTAGGCAAACCCCAGAGAAGGGTGCCGGCTGGGCCAGGGCGGCGCGCGGTCCGTGGACGGTGGTCTGCGCGATGGTGACGGTCGTCCTGGGGCCGGCCGCGGTCACGGCGTCGGCCCTGGACCAGGCCAACGCGGCACCGATGTACCACGCGGTGAAGCTCGACCAGACGCAGGCGTACATCCCCTCGGACACCGGTCGCCGGAAGACTCTGGCGACCTGAGGTTCCTGAGCGCCTGATCCGCTGGTTCAGCCCCTGAACCGCTCCCACAGCTTGGGGTAGGTCTCCGCGAGCGCCGACTCGTTCTCGAAGTCGACCGGTGTACCCTCCGGCTCGGGCGGCGCGGGCGGAATGCCCAGGTCGGGGGCGACGACTCCGGTGAGCTGTTCGTACGCCTCGTCCGCCGAGTAGCCCAGTTCCTCGCCGTCGCCGTCGATCTCCTCGTCGAAGTCGTCCACGAGGTCGGCGAGCGAGTCGGGGTCGTGCACCGCGCCCTCGAAGACCTCCCGGCCCTGGCCGATCAGCCAGCACCGGAAGAAGTCGAAGGCGTCGTCGCTGGCGCCGTCGAGCAGTACCCAGGCCGCGCCCCACAGATCCCAGCGGTAGGCACGGTTGTAGCGGGACTCGAAGTGCCGGGCGAAGTCCAGGACCGAGTCCGGGTCCGTCTGGAGGAGCCGCTCGACGAGCAGGTCGGCCTGCTCCTCGGGGTCACCCTCGGCGCCCTCACGGGTCGCGTCCACCAGCTCCCAGAACTCCGTCTCGTCCATCACGGGTCAAGCATCGGGCCTGGACGGGAGGGACGCACGTGGAGTGCCGCAGATTGTTATGCGTGCACATGCCGAAGGTAAAACCGCCGGTTCGGGCGGATTTCCGAGGGGGCCGTGTCATCTGGCCGAGACGGGCGGGTGGGTGGGAGACCCGTCGCGGAGCGGCGGAGAAGGGTGCTGGGGAGCGGGGCGAGTCGGGTGGGTGGGTGGGAGAGCCGCCGCGGAGCGGCGGGGATCGGCGCCGGAAAGGCGCGGTCACCGGTACAAGGCGGCGGGGATCGGTGCCAGAAAGGCGCGGTCACCGGTAAAGGGAGGCCAGCCGAGCCGCGTCCCCCGCGAAGCGGTCACGGAGCGCCGCCGGGGACAGTACCTCCACCTCCGCCCCGAGCCCCGTCAGCTGCGAATGGGCGACCTCCTCGGACTCGACGGCGAGGGCGACGGTCACCCGGCCCCCGCTGTCCGGCGAGCCGCAGGCGGCCAGCGCCTCCCGTGCGGACGCGGGATCGACGACGTACGGAAGTCTTCGCACGCCCTCGGCAGACAGCCGTACGACGACCTCGGCCCGCAGGATGGACCGGGCGAACTCCTCGGCCCGCTCGGCCCAGAATCCCGGCAGGTCGAACCCCTCCTCCCGGCTGAAGCGGTCCGCGGCGCCGTCCACCGCCGTGAACCGGTCGATCCGGTACACCCGGAAGGAGCCCGCGTCCGGCACCCGCGCGCACAGGTACCAGACGCCCGCCTTCAGCACGAGCCCGTACGGCTCGAGGTCCCGCTCCACCTCGGCCTTCCCGCGCCGGTAGCGCGCGGTGATCCGCCGGTCGTCCCAGACCGCGTCCGCGACCGTGGGCAGCAGCTCGGGCGCCTTGGGCTCGCTGAACCAGGCTGGCGCGTCCAGATGGAACCGCTGCGCCACCGTCCGAGAGGCGTCCCGCAGGGACGGAAGCAGCGCCGCGGACACCTTCAGCCGGGCCGCCGAGGCCGCGTCCTCGAGCCCCATCTCGCGCAGCGCCCCCGGCACCCCGCTCAGGAACAGCGCCTCCGCCTCCCCGCGCGCAAGCCCGGTCAGCCGGGTCCGGTAGCCCCCGACCAGCCGGTACCCGCCGGTCCGCCCCCGGTCCGCGTACACCGGGACCCCCGCCTCCGACAGCGCCTGCGCGTCCCGGGTGATCGTCCGCTCGGACACCTCCAGCTCCCGAGCCAGCTCAGCGGCGGTCATCGACGGCCGCGACTGGAGCAGCAGCACCATCTTGATCAGGCGGGCAGCACGCATACGTTCATGATGCCGCGCCCCACTGACACCGAAGGGCACGCGCCCCACCGACAGCGAAGGGGCACGGCAACCGCCGTACCCCTTCGCCTGAGAACTCCGGAACCTACAGTCCGTACCGCTCCCGCGCTTCCTTCACCGCCGTGGCCTTGACCTCACCACGGCGCGCGAGCTGCGCGAGCGCCGCGACGACGATCGACTCCGCGTCGACGCCGAAGTGGCGGCGGGCGGCGTCACGGGTGTCGGACAGACCGAAGCCGTCGGCACCGAGCGAGGAGTAGTCCTGCTCGACCCACTGCGCGATCTGGTCCGGGACCTGGCGCATGTAGTCGGAGACCGCGAGGACCGGGCCCTCGGCGCCGTGCAGCGCCTGGCGGACGTACGGCACCCGCTCCTCACCGCGCAGCAGCGCCGCGTCGGCGTCGAGGGCGTCGCGCCGCAGCTCGGTCCAGGAGGTCGCGGACCACACGTCGGCGGCCACGCCCCACTCCTCCGCCAGCAGCTTCTGAGCGGCGAGGGTCCAGTGGATCGCCGTACCGGAGCCGATGAGCTGGATGCGCGCGGCGTTGGCGGCCGGGGAAAGCCCCGCCGACTCGGCCGTGTTGAAGCGGTACAGGCCCTTGACGATGCCCTCGTCGATACCGAGTCCGGCCGGCTTGGCGGGCTGCGGGATCGGCTCGTTGTAGACCGTCAGGTAGTAGAAGACGTTCGGGTCCTCGCCGGGCGCCGCCTCGCCGTACATCCGGCGCAGACCGTCCTTGACGATCGTCGCGACCTCGTACGCGAACGCCGGGTCGTACGACATGGCCGCCGGGTTGGTCGCCGCGATGACGGGGGAGTGGCCGTCGGCGTGCTGCAGGCCCTCGCCCGTCAGCGTCGTGCGTCCTGCCGTGGCGCCGACCAGGAAGCCGCGGCCGAGCTGGTCGCCGAGCTGCCACATCTGGTCGGCCGTGCGCTGCCAGCCGAACATCGAGTAGAAGATGTAGAACGGGATCATCGCTTCGCCGTGCGTGCTGTACGCGGTGGACGCGGCGATGAAGTCCGCCATGGAACCGGCCTCGGTGATCCCCTCGTTGAGGATCTGGCCGTCCTTGGCCTCCTTGTAGTACATCAGCTGGTCGCGGTCGACCGGCTCGTACGTCTGGCCCTTCGGCGAGTAGATCCCGAGGGACGGGAAGAGCGACTCCATACCGAAGGTGCGCGCCTCGTCGGGGACGATCGGCACCCAGCGCTTACCGGTCTGCTTGTCGCGTACGAGGTCCTTGACCAGGCGTACGAACGCCATGGTCGTCGCCACGTTCTGCGAGCCGGAGCCCTTGTCGAAGGACGTGAACGTCTTGTCGGCGGGGGCGGGCAGCGGCGCGAGCGCGTGCGTACGGCGGGCCGGGGCCGGGCCGCCGAGGGCCGCGCGGCGCTCCTGGAGGTAGCGGACCTCGGGGGAGTCGGCGCCGGGGTGGCCGTAAGGCACCACACCGTCGACGAACTGGCTGTCGGAGATGGGCAGTTCGAGCAGGTCACGCATCTGCTTGAACTCGTCCGTCGACAGCTTCTTCATCTGGTGGTTCGCGTTCTTCGACGCGAAGCCCTCGCCCAGGGTGTGGCCCTTGACCGTCTGGGCCAGGATCACCGTCGGCGCGCCCTTGTGCTCGACGGCCGCCTTGTAGGCCGCGTACACCTTGCTCGCCTCGTGACCGCCGCGCGAGAGGTGGAAACACTCGAGGATCTTGTCGTCGCTCAGCAGCTGCGCCATCGCGACGAGCGCCGGGTCCTTGCCGAAGAAGTCCTGGCGGATGTAGGCGGCGTCGCGGGTCTGGTACGTCTGCACCTGGGCGTCCGGTACCTCGCGCAGGCGGCGTACGAGCGCCCCCGTCGTGTCGAGCCGGAACAGCTCGTCCCAGGCCGAGCCCCACAGCGACTTGATGACGTTCCAGCCGGCGCCGCGGAACTGCGCCTCCAGCTCCTGCACGATCTTGAAGTTGGCGCGGACCGGGCCGTCGAGGCGCTGCAGGTTGCAGTTGATGACGAAGGTCAGGTTGTCCAGGCCCTCGCGGGAGGCCAGCGCGAGTGCCGCCGTCGACTCCGGCTCGTCCATCTCGCCGTCGCCGAGGAACGCCCACACGTGGGACGCGGACACGTCCTTGATGTTGCGGCTGGTGAGGTAGCGGTTGAAGCGCGCCTGGTAGATCGCGGAGAGCGGGCCGAGGCCCATCGACACCGTCGGGAACTCCCAGAGCCAGGGGAGGCGGCGCGGGTGCGGGTACGAGGGCAGGCCGTCGCCGCCGGACTCGCGGCGGAAGTGGTCGAGGTGGTGCTCGGTCAGCCGGCCGTCGAGGAAGGCGCGGGCGTAGATGCCGGGGGAGGCGTGGCCCTGGATGTAGAGCTGGTCGCCGGACCCGTCACCCTCCTTGCCCTTGAAGAAGTGGTTGAAGCCGGTCTCGTAGAGCCAGGCCGCGGAGGCGAAGGTGGCGATGTGGCCGCCGACGCCGTATTTGCTGCCTCGTGTCACCATCGCGGCCGCGTTCCAGCGGTTCCACGCGGTGATCCGGTTCTCCATCGCCTGGTCGCCGTCCGCGACGGGCTCGGCGGCGGTGGGGATGGTGTTGACGTAGTCGGTCTCAAGCAGCTTGGGCAGCGCGAGACCGTTGCCCTCGGCGCGCTCCAGTGTGCGGCGCATCAGGTACGCGGCACGGTGCGGCCCGGCCGCCTGGGTGACGGCGTCCAGGGAGGCCTGCCATTCGGCGGTCTCCTCGGGGTCGCGGTCCGGGAGCTGGTCGAGCTCGCTCGGCTGGATTGCGGTGGGGTCGGTCATTGCGCCGCCTTCCGGATGCGGAGGGGGGTTCCCTCGTCGGTAAGGGGTTTTCGGGTGCCCTTGATGTCTTTGGCAGGACAGGGCGGTGGGCTCTGGTGGGAGCCCGGGGTGACTGTAACTCCCTGATCGATGATCGATCAAAGGGTTCCAGGGGAAAACTTCTCCAGATCGGGAAAGTCGGCACGGGGTGCCTTCAAGGCGGGCACCGGGTGCCTTGGATTCAAAGGGTTTTCGCAGGTGAGCGAGGGTGCGCTCCGCTGTGTCACGTGCGTGGAGGTGTGTGTGTCACGCACTTCAGGCGCGCGGCGCGCAACCCAGTACGTGCGCCTTCACCAGGTCCGCGATCAGCGGGTCCCGGCGGCGGAATGCGTCCACAAGGGCCTCATGCTCCTCCGCGTACGACTGCTGTACGGTCCCCAGCCAGCGGATGGACAGGGCCGTGAACACCTCGATGCCCAGGCCCTCCCAGGTGTGCAGCAGGACCGAGTTCCCGGCCGCCCGGACCAGCTCCCGGTGGAAGCCGACGGTGTGCCGGACCTGGCCGGTCCCGTCGGACAGCCGGTCGGCCTCGTAGAGCGCCGTGACGTGCGGCTCCAGGGCCGAACAGTCCAGGGCGAGCCGCTCGGCCGCCAGCTCCGCCGCGATGGCCTCCAGACCGGCCCGTACGGGATAACTCTCCTCCAGGTCGGCCGCGGTCAGATTCCGTACGCGGACGCCCTTGTTGGGCGCCGACTCGATCAGCCGCAGCGACTCCAGCTCGCGCAGCGCCTCCCGCACCGGCGTCTGGCTGACCTCCAGCTCGGTCGCGATCCGCCGCTCCACGATCCGCTCGCCCGGCTTCCAGCGCCCGCTGACGATCCCCTCCACGATGTGCTCGCGGATCTGTTCGCGCAGCGAGTGGACGACGGGCGCGGTCATGAGGGCTCCTTGCGCAGGGGGCGTGCCGGCCCCAAGGGCGTTTGACGTTTAGACAATAAGGCCGCGCCCCCGCCGAGGAGAGGCGCACAGGGGCGCTTTCGCGCAGGTGAGACGAGACTTACACGCTCGCAGAGCTGCGCCATTTGTAAAGACCCGTACCGGGTGCGGTGCGGAGGTGTCACGTCCGTGTCACCCCGTGAACTCGCGGGGCCCGCACGGCGTGGGGGTCGGCACAGGGGTCGCCGACAGGGGCGCCGCTGGGCACAGCAGGGGGACGACATGAACGAGCGCGGGCTTCGCCGGGCGATGGCGGCAGTGGTGGCAGGGCTGGTTGTGAGCTTGACGGGATGCCAGCAGATGGCCACGGGGGCGGCGGCGGAGCCGAGCGGAGGTACCGGGACCGTCGTCGGGTTGGCTGGGCAGCGGCAGCCCACCGGCTCCGGCGGCGCCTGCGTCTTCGTCAAGCCGGACGGCGCGCAGAAGTTCGGGCACGTCGGCTGGGGCTTCCGGGTCACGGGCACGAACCGCTGGGTCTACGGCGCGGTGGAGAACCCGTCTGGCAAGCTCCACACCCCGCCCGGCGGCGACATCGGCGCCTGGCACGCGGAGGGCACGTACGCCCGCATGCTCAGCGACATGTCCCGGGACGCGTACTACCCCGGCAGGTCGGAACACCCGTACAGCCGCTTCCGCTGCACCGGTTCCGCGAAGAGCGATGTGCCGGCCGCCCGGGCGATGATCCGCAAGGTCGAGGCCCGCGGCTTCCTCGTCGGCAGGGACCCGAAGACCGGCAGGCTCACCTCGTGGGACTGCCTCGACGCGACGTACGACGTCCTCAGGGCGTACCGGACAGAGCGGCTGACGCCCGCCGCCAAGCTGTCCATTCCGAACGTGTGGGTGGAGACGCTGTGGGGCTGGTCGGACAAGACGCTGAAGCCGCGCTAGAAATGCGATGCCCCCGCCCGGAAGTTCCGGACGGGGGCATCGCACAAGCGGTTCGGTTACAGGCCGAGCTCGACCTCGAACTCGCCGGCCTCCAGGATCGCCTTGACCGCGGTCAGGTAACGGGCCGCGTCGGCGCCGTCCACCAGACGGTGGTCGTAGGAGAGCGTCAGGTACGTCATGTCGCGGACGCCGATGACGGTGCCCTCTTCCGTCTCGATGACGGCCGGACGCTTGACCGTGGCGCCGATGCCCAGGATCGCGACCTGGTTCGGCGGCACGATGATCGTGTCGAAGAGCGCGCCGCGCGAGCCGGTGTTGGAGATGGTGAAGGTCGCGCCGGACAGCTCGTCCGGGGTGATCTTGTTGGCCCGGACCTTGCCCGCCAGGTCGGCGGTGGCCTTGGAGATACCGGCGATGTTCAGGTCGCCCGCGTGCTTGATGACCGGGGTCATCAGGCCCTTCTCGGAGTCCACCGCGATACCGATGTTCTCGGTGTCGAAGTAGGTGATCGTGCCCTCTTCGACGTTGATCCGGGCGTTGACGGCCGGGTGGGCCTTCAGCGCCTGGGCCGCCGCCTTCACGAAGAACGGCATCGGGGAGAGCTTGACGCCCTCGCGGGCCGCGAAGGAGTCCTTCGCCTGCGCGCGCAGCCTCATCAGCCGCGTGACGTCGACCTCGACGACCGAGGACAGCTGGGCCTGCTCGTGCAGGGCCTTCACCATGTTGTCGCCGATGACCTTGCGGATGCGGGGCATCTTGACGGTCTGGCCGCGGAGGGGAGAAGCCTCCAGGGTCGGCGCCTTCTTGGCGGCAGCAGGGCCCCCGGCAGTCACAGCAGCGGCCGGAGCCGGAGCGGCGGCGGCCTTCTTCGCGGCCTCGGCGGCGGCGATGACGTCCTGCTTGCGGATACGGCCGCCGACGCCGGTGCCCTTGACGGTGGCCAGGTCGACGCCGTTCTCGGCGGCGAGCTTGCGCACCAGCGGGGTCACGTACGCGCCTTCGTCACCGGAGACCGCGGCGGGCGCCGGGGCCGGGGTGACGGGGGCGGGCGCCGCGACCGGCGCGGGAGCCGGGGCCGCGGGCTGGACCGGAGCCGGGGCGGCGGCCACCGGAGCGGCGGGCGCGGGAACCGGGGCAGCGGGAGCCACGGGGGCGGGCGGAGCAACCGGGGCCGCGGGGGCGACCGGAGCCGGGGCAGCGGCCGCGGGAGCGGCCGGAGCCGCCGGGGCAGCCGCGGCCGGAGCCGCGCCGGGAGCGCCGACGACGGCCAGCTTGGCGCCGACCTCGGCGGTCTCGTCCTCACCGACCACGATCTCAAGCAGTACGCCGGCGACCGGCGACGGGATCTCGGTGTCGACCTTGTCCGTGGAGACCTCGAGCAGCGGCTCGTCCTCCGCGACCTCCTCGCCGACCTCCTTCAGCCAGCGGGTGACGGTGCCCTCGGTGACCGACTCGCCCAGTGCGGGCAGTACGACATCGGTACCGGAGGCACCACCGGCCGGAGCGGCAGGGGCGGCGACGGGGGCGGGGGCAGCCGGAGCCGCGGGGGCCTCGGCCACGGGGGCCGGGGCGGCAGGGGCGGCCACGGGCTCGGCGGCGGGGGCCGGGGCGGCCACGGGCGCACCCGAGCCGTCGTCGATGACGGCCAGCTCGGCGCCGACCTCCACCGTCTCGTCCTCGGCGACCTTGATGGAGGCGAGCACACCGGCTACGGGCGAGGGGATCTCGGTGTCGACCTTGTCGGTCGACACCTCCAGCAGCGGCTCGTCGGCCTCGACGCGCTCGCCCTCTGCCTTCAGCCAGCGGGTGACAGTGCCCTCGGTGACGCTCTCGCCGAGCGCCGGAAGGGTTACGGAAACCGCCATGGTTTCTGTTGCTCCTTACGAATGGTGCGGAAGTCTGTGGTCGTCGCGCCCAGGTGCGACGCGTTGACTGACGTACGGCCGGTGGCTGATGTGCAGCCGGGGCCGGTCAGTCGTGCGAGTGCAGCGGCTTGCCCGCGAGGGCCAGGTGGGCCTCGCCGAGCGCCTCGCTCTGCGTCGGGTGCGCGTGGATGAGCTGCGCGACCTCGGCCGGCAGCGCCTCCCAGTTGTAGATCAGCTGGGCTTCGCCGACCTGCTCGCCCATACGGTCACCGACCATGTGGACGCCGACCACGGCACCGTCCTTCACCTGGACGAGCTTGATCTCGCCCGAGGTGTTGAGGATCTTGCTCTTGCCGTTGCCCGCGAGGTTGTACTTCAGAGCGACGACCTTGTCCGCGCCGTAGATCTCCTTGGCCTTGGCCTCGGTGATACCCACGGAGGCGACCTCGGGGTGGCAGTACGTCACCCGGGGGACACCGTCGTAGTCGATCGGAACGGTCTTGAGACCGGCCAGACGCTCCGCCACCAGGATGCCCTCGGCGAAGCCGACGTGCGCGAGCTGGAGCGTCGGGACCAGGTCACCGACGGCGGAGATGGTCGGGACGTTCGTGCGCATGTACTCGTCGACCAGGACGTAGCCGCGGTCGATCGCGACGCCCTGCTCCTCGTAGCCCAGGCCCTGCGAGACCGGGCCGCGGCCGACGGCGACGAGCAGCACCTCGGCCTCGAACTCCTTGCCGTCGGCAAGGGTGACCTTGACGCCGTCGGCGGTGTACTCGGCCTTCGAGAAGAAGGTGCCCAGGTTGAACTTGATGCCGCGCTTGCGGAACGCGCGCTCAAGCAGCTTGGAGGAGTTCTCGTCCTCGAGCGGGGCGAGGTGCTTCAGACCCTCGATGATCGTGACGTCCGTACCGAACGACTTCCACGCGGAGGCGAACTCGACGCCGATGACGCCGCCGCCGAGCACGATCGCGGACTGCGGAACGCGGTCCAGGACCAGCGCGTGGTCCGAGGAGATGATGCGGTTGCCGTCGATCTCCAGGCCCGGCAGCGACTTCGGCACGGAGCCGGTCGCGAGGAGCACGTGGCGGCCCTGGATGCGCTGGCCGTTCACGTCGACCGACGTCGGGGAGGAGAGGCGGCCCTCACCCTCGATGTACGTCACCTTGCGGGAGGCGATCAGCCCCTGCAGGCCCTTGTACAGACCCGAGATGACCCCGTCCTTGTACTTGTGGACGGCCGCCACGTCGATGCCCTCGAAGGTGGCCTTCACACCGAACTGCTCGCTCTCGCGGGCCTGGTCGGCGATCTCGCCCGCGTGCAGCAGGGCCTTGGTCGGAATGCACCCACGGTGCAGGCAGGTACCGCCGACCTTGTCCTTTTCGATCAGGGCGACGTCCAGACCCAGCTGGGCTCCGCGCAGCGCCGCGGCGTAACCGCCGCTACCGCCGCCGAGAATCACTAGGTCGAAAACGGTGCTGGCGTCGTTCGCCACGTCACGTCCTCCATGCATGTGCGCCTCACGCCGGTCAACTGCGACCGGGCGGCGGCTGGTGTCCGGCCGCTCTTTCTCCGGCCCTGTGGTGGGGGCCCTGTCCTGCCGAGAACCCATCTTCGCACTTGTCGGGGACGAGCGAGACGCCGGGCCGGTGTGTGACACGTCCCACCTTGGCGGACCAACGGACAAAACGGCCCCGGGTGACTTTGTCACCCGGGGCCGTGGAGCGCGCCTTTAGGGGCGCGGGGAACTGCGCGAGCAACCACGACGGACCCGCAGTCGCCCCACGTTGCTAACCGAGATCCCCCGCGGCGGTCAGTTCGGCAAGACGCACCAGAGTCCGCACGGCCGACCCCGTACCCCCCTTGGGCGTGTAACCAAAGGGCCCGGCCTCATTGAACGCGGGCCCGGCGATGTCCAGGTGCGCCCAAGTGATCCCCTCACCCACGAACTCCCGCAGGAACAGCCCGGCGACCAGCCCGCCACCCATCCGCTCACCCATGTTGGCGATGTCGGCGGTGGGGGAGTCCATCCCCTTGCGGAGGTGCTCCGGCAGCGGCATCGGCCAGGACTCCTCGCCGACCTCCTCCGCGGCCTCGACGATCGAGGCGCGGAACGCGTCGTCGTTCGCCATCACACCGAAGGTGCGGTTGCCGAGCGCCAGCACCATCGCCCCCGTCAGCGTCGCCACGTCGACGATCGCGTCCGGCTTCTCCTCGGACGCCTTCCACAGCGCGTCGGCGAGGACGAGACGGCCCTCGGCGTCCGTGTTGAGGACCTCGACGGTCTTGCCGCTGTACATGCGCAGCACGTCACCGGGGCGGGTCGCGGAACCGGAGGGCATGTTCTCGGCCAGCGCGAGCCAGCCGGTGACGTTGACCTCGAGACCCAGGCGCGCGGCGGCGACCACGGCGGCGAAGACCGCCGCCGCACCGCTCATGTCGCACTTCATCGTCTCGTTGTGCCCGGCGGGCTTGAGGGAGATGCCGCCCGAGTCGTAGGTGATGCCCTTGCCGACGAAGGCGAGGTGCTTGGTCGCCTTGGCGGAGGTGTACGACAGCTTCACCAGGCGCGGACCGGCGGCCGAGCCCTTGCCGACGCCGAGGATGCCGCCGTAGCCGCCCTTGTCGAGGGCCTTCTCGTCGAGCACCTGCACCTTGATGCCGTGCTCCTTGCCGGCCGCGCTGACGACGGCGGCGAAGGACTCCGGGTTGAGGTCGTTCGGCGGGGTGTTGATGAGGTCGCGGGCGCGGTTGAGCTCCTCGGTCACGGCGGTGGCGCGCGCGATCGCGGCCTTGTACGCCGCGTCGCGGGGCTTGCCGCCGATGAGGGCGACCTCGCCGAGCGGCGCCTTGCCGTTCTTGGCGCCGGCGCCGTTCTTCCCGTTCTCCTTGTACGCGTCGAAGGCGTACGCGCCGAGGCGGGCGCCCTCGGCCACGGCGCCCGCGTCGGCGGGGTCCGAGATCGGCAGGGCGAACGCGGCCTTCTTGGCACCGGCGAGGGCGCGGGCGGCGGCACCGGCCGCGCGGCGCAGCGCCTCGGCGCCGTAGGTGTCGTCCTTCTCCGGGACCGCTCCCAGGCCGACGGCCACGACGACCGGGGCCTTGAAACCGGAGGGCGCGGGCAGCTTCGTCACCTCGCCCTCGCCGCCCGTGGCGCCGAGGGTCTCCAGGATGCCGGCGAGCCCGCCGTCGTACGCCTTGTCCACGGCCTCGGCGCCCGGGGCGACGACCAGTCCCCCGGACTTGGAGGCAGAGCCCTTCGCGACACCGACGACGATCGCGTCGGCCCGCAGACCGGACGCCGCGGCGGTGCTGAGAGTGAGAGCAGTCACGGTGGTGAAATCTCGCTTCCGTTGAAATTGCTTCGGCCGAGTGGGGATGGGTCGACCGGGCCCGACGATCGACCCTAGATCCGGCCCTGAGGGCGGTCCCTACCGGGGCGGGCGAGTACCCGTGACGAGCCTACGCTCGGGGCCGGGTTTCGCTCATTCTTGCGAGCATTCACCGTCTGGTGGCGTCATGGCCCTTTCGCGCCTCTCACTCCCGGTGACCTGAGTAACACTCATCGTGTTCCGGTGGGCGCGACGCTCACTGCTTCGCGACATTTCCACAGATCCTCCTCGGTTCGACCGAGTCAGGCCGTGTTCAGCCGCGCTCAGCCGTTTTCGGCTGTGTTCAGCCGTGTTCGGCCAAAAGGGGATCTTCGAGGGGGAGAGCAACAAATGACGCAATATTCGTGCGGATGGAGACGAGCGTCCGCCGTCCTGGCGGCCGCCGGTCTGCTGGCGCTGGGTCTGGGGGCACCCGGCGCGTCCGCGGCGACCACACCGCGCATCGATCTCAAGGTCCTGGTCGTCGACAACGGCGCGGGCCAGGTCGGCGCCATCACCGCCGAGCTGAAGAACACCGGCATCCCGTACACCCTCGTCAGCCTGGACGCGCCGGGCCGCCCGACCATCGACGCGGCGTTCCTGAGCGACACGGTGAACGGCACCCCGCGGGCCAAGTACCAGGGCGTCGTCATGCCGAACGAGGCACCGTTCGGCCTGGGTCCGGCCGAGCAGACCGCCCTGGAGACCTACGAGAGGACGTACGGCATCCCGCAGGTCGACGCCTACACCTGGGCGCACCCCGGGGTCGGGCTCGACTACACCGACCAGAACGGCGGCTGGTCCGGCACGCTGGACGGCGCGCGGACCCAGGTCACCGCGGCCGGCACGGCGGGCCCGTTCGGCTATCTCGACGGGCCGCTGACCTTCGAGGACAACGACCCGTCGGTGCAGGAGAGTTACGGCTACGCGGCCCACCCGAGGGACGGGTTCACCAGCTACCTGGACGCACCGACCGGCGGCACCCTGCTCGGCCAGTACGCGCACGACGGGCGCCGCGAACTCGTGGTGACCTTCGCGTACAACCAGAACCAGCAGCAGTTCAAGCTGCTGGCCCGCGGCATCGTCGAATGGCTGACCCAGGGCATTCACCTCGGACAGAGCAGGAACTACTTCTCCGTCCACGTCGACGACGTCTTCGCACCCGACGCCCGCTGGGACACCGAGCGCAACTGCACGCCCGGCGACATCGACTGCGTCGGCGGCGGCGAGGAGGCCGCGCCGATCCGCATGACCGCGGCCGACGCGGTGTACGCCGCACAGTGGCAGCAGGCCAGCGGCTTCACCCTCGACATGGTCTTCAACGCGGGCTCCGGCGAGGAGTGGAAGACCGAGAACGGCGGCACCGACGCCCTCACCACCCAACTGCTCGCCGACAGGGCCAAGTACCGCTGGGTGAACCACACCTACACGCACAAGTTCCTCGGCTGCGTGCAGAACACCGCGACGGTGCCGTGGAGTTGCGCGAAGAACGCGGACGGCTCGACCCAGTACATGAGCCGGGCCGACATCTCCGCGGAGATCGCCAACAACTACAACTGGGCCCAGTCACACGGTCTGTCGACCGACCGCACCGAGCTGGTGACCGGCGAGCACTCGGGTCTGAAGACGCTGCCCCAGCAGCCCGCCGACAACCCGAACCTCGCGGGCGCCCTGTCCGCGAACGGCGTCAAGTGGACGGGCTCCGACAACTCCCGCGAGCCCGCTCAGCGCGCCGTCGGCAGCGCGCTGACCGTGCCCCGCTATCCGATGAACGTGTACTACAACACCGGTACGGCGCAGGAGATGGCCGACGAGTACAACTGGATCTACACGTCCAGGGCCGACGGCGGCAGCGGCATCTGCGAGAACAACGCCACGTCCACGTGCCTGTCGGCACCGCTGGACACGGCCACCGGCTACGCGTCGTACATCGTCCCGCGGGAGGCCCGCACCGCACTCGGGCACGCCATCGGCAACGACCCGCGCCCGCACTACGTGCACCAGTCCAACCTCGCCGAGGGCCGGATCCTGTACCCGGTCCTGGACCAGGCGCTCGCCGGCTACAAGGCGCTCCACGCCGACAACACCCCGCTGGTGAACCCCCGGCAGAGTGCGGTCGGCACCGAACTCCAGCGCCGTACCGCCTGGGGGGCGGCCGTCGCGAACGGCAAGGTCACGGCGTACCGCGTCGGTACGAAGGTCACGGTCACGGCTCCGTCCGGAACGCAGATCCCGGTGACCGCACCTGAAGGGACCAAGAAGCAACTCCTGCTCGGAACCGCCGCGTTCGGCACGCCGTACGCGGGCAAGCGCTCGGCCTGGACCACGCCGGAGCTCCTGCAGTCCGCTCTCACGCTGAACCTGCCGTAGGGGGCAGCGCCCCGAAGGGGCGCGGGGAACTGCGCGACCGGCCACGACGGACAAGCGGTCGGCGTGCGGTCCGCAGTTCCCCCTGGAACATCCGCATAAAACAGGGGGAGCCGCGCAGCGATGCGTACAGGCCGTCATGTCACCATGCTCACCGAAGGTACCTATCCGCATGTCCACGGCGGGGTCAGCACCTGGTGCGACCAGCTCGTGAAGGGCATGCCCGAGGTCGACTTCCACATCGTCTCGCTCACCGGCAGCGGCCGCGAACCCGTGACCTGGGAGCTGCCGCCCAACATCCGCCGGCACACCTCCGTGCCGACCTGGGGCCCGCGGCCGGGGCACACGCGGGCGCCGCAGGGCCGGGCCCGGCGCCGGTTCATCGACACGTACGAGCGTTTCCTGCTGTCCTTCCTCGACCCGGACGCGCACTGCGACTTCGGTGAGGCGCTGTACCGGCTGGCCGAACTGGCCCGCGACGGAGGCCTGTCGGCGGCCCTGCGCACCGAGGCCGCGCTGCGCTCGCTGATGTGGATCTGGACGATGCCGCATCTGCCGACGGCCGCCGCACGCCCCACCGTCCACGACGCGCTGACGGCAACGGACCTGCTGGAGCACGCACTTCGCCCGCTCGGCATCCGCATCCCCGAGGACTCCGTGGCCCACGCGGTCAGCAGCGGCCTGGCCACGCTGCCCGCCCTCGCCGCGCACCGACTGGACGGGGTCCCGTTCCTGCTGACCGAGCACGGCATCTATCTGCGCGAGCGCTACCTCAACTACCGCAGCGGCGAACAGCGCTGGCCCGTCAAGGCGTTCATGCTCGGCTTCTACCGCGAGCTGAACACCCTCGGCTACCGGGCGGCCGACCTGATCACCCCGTGCAACCAGTACAACCGCCGCTGGGAGGAGCGCGGCGGCGCCGAGGCCGACAGCATCCGCACGGTCTACAACGGCGTCGACCCGGCCGCCTTCCCGCACGCCGGACCCGAGCCCGAAGTCCCCACCCTCACCTGGTGCGGCCGCGTCGACCCCATCAAGGACCTGGAAACACTGCTCCGCGCATACGGCATGGTGCGCGCCGAAATGCCCGAGACCCGACTGCGGCTGTTCGGGCCGGTACCGCCAGGCGGGGAGGAGTACCGCACCCGCCTGGAGAAGCTCGCCGCCGAACTGGGCGTGACCGACGGGCTCACCTTCGAGGGCCGCATCAGCGAGGTCTGGCGCGCCTACGCGGCAGGCCATGTCGTGATGCTCTCGTCGATCTCCGAAGGCTTCCCCTTCTCGATCATCGAGGCGATGTCCTGCGGCCGTACGACGGTCTCCACCGACGTCGGCGGTGTCCGCGAGGCCGTCGGCGACACCGGTCTCGTCGTCCCTCCGCGCGAGCCGGAGAAGATGGCCGCCGCCGCGCTGACCCTTCTGAAGGACGACCGACGCCGCCTGGAACTGGGCGAGTTGTCACGCCAGCGGGTCATCGAACGGTTCACACTGCGCCGTTCCGTGGACGCCTTCCGCACCATCTACCAGGAACTGGCGGGCCTGCCCGAGGTGTACGAGCCCACCGTCGAGACCGTCGCCGACTGGACCGTCGAACTGCGCGACCCCTGGTACCAGGCGGTCGCCACGGACGGGACCGGCTGGTGAGCGGTTCGCTTCGCACGCCGCCCGGCGCACACGGGGAAACACTCCCGCACGTGCCGCTCCAACGCCGCACGCCGAGCTGGGCGCAGCCGGACCCCGTCGACGAACTCGCCATACGCATGGGGGACTTCATAGCCGCGGCCGTCCACCCCGACGAGATAGCCGCGCTCCTGGAGTCCGACGGCATGTCGGACGACCAGATACGCGAGCGCTACGGCATGAAGAACTCCTTCGCCCTCGCGGAGGAACTGTACGAACGGGTCGAGCGCCACTACCCCGAGCCGGCAGGCCCACCCCACGACCCCTGGCAACTCGGCCTCCTCGGCTGCCTGTTGCGGGGTGTCGTTTTCGCCCTGCCGGGCCTCGGATACGTACTCGGGGCGCCACTCCTCGCGGGCCCCAAGGGCGAGTTCGGGCTCCCCGCCGGCACGGTCCCGCTGCTCGCCGGGGCGCTGTGCGGCTGGACCTGGAACCAAGGGCTGGCCCACCGGGCGTACTCCCTGCTGGGGCTGGGCGACCGCTCGGCAGCCCGCCGCTCACTGCTCGTCGGCGCGCCGGTGGGCGTGCTGCTCGGCTCCCTGGTCGCGCTGGCCGCGGCGGGCACGGCCGCACCGACGGCGGTGGCCTTCGCCGCCGGACAGTCCTGCTATCTCGGCGCCGCCACCGTACTGCTGGTGATGGGCCGCGAACGGGCCCTGCTCGCCGCCCTGCTGCCGATGACCGCGGGCGCGGTCCTGGCCATGCTCCATCCGGTCCCCGACCTGACGAGACTCCTCCTGCTGACGGGCTCACTGACAGCGGTCGCCCTGCTCGCACTGCTCGAAGTGGCGCCTTCCGTACGGGAGTCGGGGGACGGCAGCTGGTCCGCGGGGCTCGCGGCACTGCTGCCGTTCGGGACGCTGGGCGGGGTGACCTGGCGGCGCCCGGCCACGACCGGGTCGACGACCACGAGTGGTGAACGTGGGCGGGCAGATGGCCCCAACGGAGACCGCGGACGGCCGAACCGTGGCCACGACGACCGTCCGGCGGCCCGTGACGCTCCGCGCAAGGCCCGCATCACGCCAGGCGCCCGGGGTGCGAGCCTGCGGGCGCTCGCTGAAGCGGCGGGCTCTCGCGGTACCGCCGCGATCCGCGGCGACCGGTCGGCGGCCCCTGCTGCTCCGCGCAGGGCGCGCGTCGTGCCCGGCGTTCGGGGCGCCCGTCTGCGGTCGCTTGCCGAGGCGGCGCGCCCTCGCCGTACCGCGGCCCCGTGGCTCGCCGGCTCCCTGCCCTACGCCCTCTTCGGACTCGGCAGCGGAGTCCTCGTGCTCTACGTGGCGCTCGGCGACGTACTGGCAGGCGACGCGCACACCGCGGTGGCCGCGCCTGCCGCGGTCGCGCTGACGCTGAGCATGGGCCCGGCCGAGTGGCTGCTGTTCCGCTTCCGCAGCGGCAGCCTCGCCGGGCTGCGCTCCAGCGGTACGTCGAAGGACTTCTGGCGCACCACGTCCGGCACCCTCGTCCAGTGCCTCACCGGGTACCTCGCCGCGCTGCTCGCGCTCGGCCTCGCCACGTCCGCACTGTGGCCGCACGCACCCGTGGCGACCGGCGGCGTACGGCTCGCCGGACTGCTCCTGCTCGGCGTGGTCCTGTGGACCGGACTGCTGCTCCAGTCCTTCGGCGCCGTCCTGAGCACCGCCTCGGTCTGCTGCGTCGCCGCGCTCGCCCAGACCGTGGCACTGGCGGCGCACGCCGGAAGCCCGCACTGGGTGGGCCTGATCGTCAACGGCGCGGCGGCCGGCGCCCAGACCGGGCTCGTCTGCGGCCTGTTGGGAAGGGCGACCGCCCACCGATGAACCCGCCCGGCAAGTCCCTCCTCGTGCCCTACTACGAACACCCGTCCGTCCGCCCCGCCGAATGGGAGGCGCTGATCGCCGCCGCACCCCGCCTCCACGCCGTCGTGCTGAACCCGGCCAGCGGCCCCGGCGAACGCCCCGACCCGGCGTTCGCCGCGGTCGCCGAACGGCTGCGCGCCGTGGACGTGCGGGTGCTCGGCTACACCGACACGGACTACGGCCGCAGACCGTGCGCCGCCGCCGTACGCGACCTGTCACGGCACCGCTCCTGGTACGGAACCGACGGCGTCTTCCTCGACCAGGTCGCCTCGGGAATCGCCGGGTTCGCGTACTACCGGCGGCTCGCGACAGCCGCCCGGGGGCTGGGCTGCGGCACCCTCGCCCTCAACCACGGCACGGCGCCGCACCCCTCGTACGCCAGGATCGCCGACGTACTCGTCACCTTCGAGGGCACCTGGGACACGTACCGGGAGGACCGCCCGCCACCGTGGACGGGTACCGGGACGCGGCTGTGCCACCTCGTCCACGGCGTGCCGGCGGGCGTCGACGTGGCGGAGTCGGCCCGCGCGCGGGGCGTCGGCCTGCACTGCGCGGTGCCGGGCGCGGGCGAGCACCCATGGGGAACGCTGCCGCACGGGCTCGGGCTGGGTGAGGCGGGTCCTGCGGCCTGAGCCGACGTCAGCCGAGCGACAGCACCACGAGCGCCGTCGTCGCCGCCGTCTCCGCCAGGCCGCCGAAGACGTCGCCCGTGATGCCGCCGAAACGGCGCGTGCAGTGGCGCAGCAGCAGTTCGGCGGCGACGCAGGCGGCGAGGACCGCGAGCGCGGCGCGTGCGAGGTCGTACGTCCCGAGGAGCGCCCCCGCACCCGCCGCCGCTCCGACGACCACGGCCGCCACCAGCAGCGCCCCGCGCACCGGCACCGTGCCCGCCACCGCCGCGCCGAGGCCCTCGGGGCGGGCGGGCGGCACCCCGGTGCGGGCGGCCAGCGTGAGGGCGAGCCGCGCCGCGGTCGCCGAGACGACGGCCGCGAGCACGCCCCGGGCCCAGGAGGTGTCGTACGCCTGGAAGAGTGCGGCCACCTGGGCGAGCAGCACGAAGAGCAGGGTGATCACCCCGAACGGGCCGATGTCCGACTGCTTCATGATCCGCAGCGCGTCCTCGGCGGGCTTGCCGCTGCCGAGCCCGTCCGCGGTGTCGGCGAGCCCGTCCAGGTGCAGACCGCGGGTGAGCGCGGCCGGTACGGCGGCGGTGGCCACGGCGGCCAGCAGCGGGCCCGCGCCCATCGCCAGCAGCGCCACCCCCACCAGCGCCGCGCCCGCCCCGACGACCAGCCCGGCCACGGGCGCGCACAGCATCCCGCCGCGCGCGGCCGCACGGTCCCAGCGGGTCACCGTCACGGGGAACACGGTGAGGGTGCCGAAGGCGAAGCGGAGGGCGTCGGGGAGGGGGGTCTTGGACACCGGCGCAGGTTACCCGGGGGTCCCGGGGGCCCGTACGGCGGCCATGGACAGTCGTGGATAAAGTGCGCGATATGGGTCATTGGTTGCAGCGGAACATCATCGAGCCGGGGAAACTGCCGCTGCTGCTGGCGCTCGCCTCCTTCGTGCTGACCTTTGTGATCACCCGGGTCATCGTCCGGATGATCCGGGCCGGCAAAGGCCCGTTCGGCAATGTGAAGGCGGGCGGTCTGCACATCCACCACGTCGTCCCCGGCGTCGTGCTGACGGTGATCGGCGGTTTCGGGGCGGTGGCCAGCAGCCGGTACGGATTCGGTGCGGCCGTGTTCGCCGTGGTGTTCGGAGCGGGTACGGGCCTGGTGCTCGACGAGTTCGCGCTGATCCTGCATCTCGACGACGTCTACTGGACCGAGGAGGGGCGCAAGAGCGTCGAAGTCGTAGTCGTCACCGCGGCCCTCGTCGGGCTGGTGCTCGGCGGATTCCTGCCGTTCGGCGTCAACGACCTCACCGATGAGGAACTCCAGGACCGGGGCGGCGTGATCGTGAGCATCCTCGTGAACTTCGGTATCGCGCTGCTCGCCCTGAGCAAGGGCAAGGCCCGCATGGCGATCTTCGGCGTCATCGTCCCGTTCGTCGCCATCGTCGGCGCGGTCCGGCTGGCCCGCCCCGGCTCGCCCTGGGCCAGGCGCTTCTACCGGCGCCGGCCGCGCGCCCGGGCCAAGTCCACCCTGCGGGCGTACCACCACGACCGCCGCTGGGCGGGCCCCAGCCGAAAGCTTCAGGAATGGATCGGCGGCAAACCGGACCCCGAGCCCGTCCGTTCGCTGCCCGGCGCTCGGTGACGCCACGCGGACGTCCCGCACAGCAGCAGCACCACGGCGATGGCCGCGAGATGTTCCTCGCCCGCGAGGTTCTCCTTCAGCGCGACCTCGACGAGCATCGCCGCGATCACCAGACCGCCCGTGAGGTACGCGCGACAGCGCCAGCACACGAAGACGGCCAGACCGACCACGGCCGCCGAAGGACCGGTGTCGACCACCAGCCGGTCCGCCGAGGGCAGCCCGAGCGGACCGCCGGGGCCCAGCGCGATGCCGATGCGCGCGTAGAGCGTGCCGGCCGGCGTGGCGGCGTACGCGATGACGAGGGTCCGCCACCGGCCGAGACAGATCTCGGCGATCCCGAACACCAGGAGGAGCTGCGCGAGCGCGCCCCACACCGGGAGATCGAGGGCCGGTACGAAGAGGGAGAGCGGGGTGCGTGCGAGGGCGAGCGGGAGCGGGTCCTCGGCGCGGACCGAGCCGATGTCCTGGACGAACCGGTAGCCCCAGGACTGGTTCTGGACGAACTGGAGGGCGGCCGTCAGACAGACCGTCCCGATGGTCATGGGGATCGCCCGCCACCGCTCCCTGAGAAGCGCCTCGCGCACGGTGACGTACACAAGCCCCCATTCGGCGCGGGCCCAGCGGGCGAGCGACCTCACCTCTGCGACTTCATCCGTGTGTCCTCACCCGTGCGACTTCATCCGTGCGACTCCAGGTGCTTTCGGTGCAGCCACTTCGGCAGGCCCGGCGCCTCCAGGAACCCTTCGGCGCGCGCGGACGCGACGCCGATGCGCAGCAGGTCCGCGCTCTTCTCGAAGAGCAGGAACCGCGGCTCCCAGATGGGCCGGTACTTGGCGTTGGCGCGGTAGAGCGACTCGATCTGCCACCAGCGGGAGAAGAAGCTGAGCAGGGAGCGCCACAGCCGCAGCACCGGCCCCGCGCCGAGGCGTGCACCACGTTCGAAGACCGAGCGGAACATGGCGAAGTTGAGCGAGACCTGGGTGATCCCGATCTCCTGGGCGCGGTTGAGGAGTTCGATCACCATGAACTCCATCAGCCCGTTCTCGGAGTCGCGGTCGCGCCTCATGAGGTCGAGGGAGAGTCCGTGCGGCCCCCACGGCGCGAAGGACAGCACCGCCCTCAACTCGCCGTCCCCGTCAGTGCATTCGAGCATCATGCACTGCCCGTCGTCGGGGTGGCCGAGCCGCCCGAGCGCCATGCTGAACCCGCGCTCGGTGGCGCCGTCGCGCCAGTCGTCGGCGCGTTCGAGGAGGTACGCCATCTCGTCGGCCGGGATGTCCTGGTGGCGCCGGATGCGCACCTCGTACCCGGCGCGCTTGACCCGGTTGTAGGCCTGCCGGACGGTGCGCATGGCCCGTCCGTCGAGCGTGAACTCGGCGGTCTCCACGATGGCTTCGTCGCCGAGTTCCAGGGCGTCCAGGCCGTGCCGGGCATAGACGGTGCCCGCCTCCTCGCTCGCGCCCATCACCGCCGGGATCCAGCCGTGCTCGCGCGCCTCGGCGAGCCAGGGTTCGATGGCACCGGGCCAGGCCTCCAGATCGCCGATGGGATCGCCGGAGGCCAGCGAGACCCCGCCGAGGACGCGGTACACGACGGCCGCCTTGCCGGTCGGCGACCAGACCGCGCTCTTCTCGCGGCGCAGGGCGAAGTAGCCGAGAGAGTCCCGGTCGCCGTATCTGTCGAGCAGCGCCCGCAGCCGTCGCTCGTCGTCCTCGGTGAGCGGGTCGACGGCGCGGCGGGAGCGGAAGGCGGCGTAGAAGACGGCGAGGATCAGCAAGGTGCTGAGCACGTTGATGGTGACGTTGACCCAGTTGGGCGTGGTGATCCCGGGGAAGCGGGAGTCGTCGGCGGCGACCGAGACGAGCCGCAGGAGTCCGTAGCGCCAGCGGTCCAGGAAGGTCGAACGGTGCGCGTCGTGGGCGTGGTTGGTGACCGTCACCAGGAACGCGGCGAACAGCGAGGTGACCAGCAGCCCGCCGATCGCGACGGCCGCGGCCAGCTTGGGATTCGACCGGTCGCCCTTGGCGTAGAACTCCCGGCGGCCGACGACGAGCGACGCCACGAAGGCCGCGGTCAGGAGGCACGAGATCCAGTTCTGCGGGTACCGCCGGATCTCCGGGAACGCCAGCGCGAAGGCGAACAGCACCAGGAACAGCCCGCTGAGCACGAGGTTCAGGATCCACGCGGCCCGCTTCCGGCGGCGCATGGTGATCGCCAGGAACATCGTGAACACGCCGGACGCGAATCCCGCCGTCAGCAGATACGGGGTGAAGTAGTTCTCGGTGTTGTGCCGCCGCAGATCCTGCCCGAAGGAGACCCACACGGCACTCAGAAAGTTCACGAACGTGACAACACGCAAGTACCAGACCGCGAAGGAGGCGGCCCGCTGGGCGGCGCCCCGTTCCCGATTGGCGACAATTCGGGCATCTCCCATAAGTGGGGATGATATGGGGCGCCGGGCGGGCTAAAGGCTTCTAGCGCCGGCCGACGAGAGATTCAGCCCCGGCCCGGCGAGAGATTTCAGCGCTGGCCGGGGAGAAATTCAGCCCCTCCGGCGTTTGAGGAGCGGGGTCTGGGGCGGAGCCCCAGGAACAAGGGACGGGTAGGGGCGGAGGGGGCGAAAACCCGCTACCCCGGCTACTCCGCTTCCTTCTCCTGGCCGACGACCTCTTCATGACCCGAGGCCTCTTCCGCGTCCGGGACCTCTTCCGCGTCCGGGACCTCTTCCGGGCCCGCGGCCTCGGGCGAGGCCTTCTCCGGAAGCTCCGCTGCCAGCGCGGCCGCCGCCTGGACGAGGGGAAGCGCGAGGAGGGCGCCCGCACCCTCGCCCACCGTCACCCCATGGTCGAGCAGCGGCTCCAGAGCCATCCGGTCCAGGGCCTTCGCCTGCGCCGGCTCCCCACTGTTCTGACCGGCCAGCCACCAGTCCGGCGCCCGGAAGGCGACCCGCTGCGCGACCAGCGCGCAGGCAGCCGCCACCACCCCGTCGAGGATCACCGGCATCTTCCGCACCGCGCTCTGCAGCAGGAACCCGGTCATCGCCGCGAGATCCGCCCCGCCGACCACCGCGAGCAACTGCAGCTGATCCCCGAGCACCGGCCGGGCCCGCCGCAACGCGTCCCGCACGGCGGCGCACTTGCGCATCCACGCGAGGTCGTCGATGGCAAGCCCGCCCCGCCCGGTGACCACGGACGCGTCGGTCCCGCACAGCGCGGCGACCAACACGGCCGCCGCGGTGGTCCCGCCGACACTGATGTCGCCGAGCACCACCAGATCCGTACCGGAGTCGGCCTCTTCGTCCGCGACGGCGACACCCGCGCGGAACGCCGCCTCCGCCTCCTCCGCCGTCAGCGCGTCCTCGACGTCGATACGACCCGAACCGCGCCGCACCCGATGCCGTACGACCTCCTCGGGCAGCCCCTCCGGCTCGCAGTCCAGCGCCATGTCGACGACACGCACCGGAACGCCCAGCCGGCGGGCGAGGATCGACGCCGGGCTCGCGCCCTCGAGCACAGCCCGCACCAACTGGTCGGCGCTGCCCGCGGGCCGTGCCGACACACCGAGTCCGGCGATCCCGTGGTCGCCCGCGAACAGCACCGCGCGCGGGTGCTCGATCGGCCGCACCGGCACCGCGCCCTGCGCCGCCGCCAGCCATTCACCCAGGTCGTCGAGGCGGCCCAGTGCGCCGGGCGGCACGATCTGGCGCTCCCGGTGCGCCTCGGCGTCGCGGCGGACGCCTCCGTCGGGACGCTCGATCAGATCGGTGAAGTCGTCGAGATTAAGCGAGCTCATTCGCCGAACAGTACCGGCACCGATCGAACACGGCTGCGCCACGTCGGTGCACCTGAGATCGCCATCCGCTACGTACCTTTTGTGTCGGATTGTCGTACGGCTTTCGTGCGGCTCTTCGCCCCCCACAGGAGCACGCAGGAACAACAGGAGCACCCATGCCCCCCACCCCGCAGCCGACCGCCGAACGCCGCGCCGCCTGGATGAGCGAACTCGCCCAGGGCACCGACCGGTTCCACGAACCGCGCCGGGACGACTGCCCCTGGTGCGGCTCGAAGCGGCTGCGCACCCGGCTCCGCACACCGGACCTGCGGCAGCGCAAACCCGGCACCTTCGTCGTCGACGAGTGCGGGGACTGCGCCCACGCCTTCCAGAACCCCCGGCTGACGGCCGAGGGAGTGGCCTTCTACCACCGGGACTACCACCCCGACCTCCAGGCGGACGCACACGACGGCCTCGCCGAGCGGATCCTCGCCGCCCGCGCCGGACACGGCCGCCATCTGGCCGCCGCCCGCGCGATGCTGCCCCACCCCGAACCGGAGAGCTGGCTCGACGTCGGCACCGGGCACGGATACTTCCCCGCGGTGGCCAAGGAGATCCACCCGTACACCGCCTTCGACGGGCTCGACCCCACCCGGCGCGTCGACAAGGCGCGGGCCGCCGGACGGGTGGAGGAGGCGCACCGCGGCAGGCTCACCGACCCGGAGATCGCCGAACGGCTGCGCGCCCGCTACGACGTCGTCAGCATGTTCCACCACCTGGAGCACACCCCCGACCCGCGCGAGGAACTGCGCGCCGCGCTGACCGTGCTGCGCCCCGGCGGACACCTCCTCGTCGAAGTCCCGGACCCCGACTGCGCGTTCGGCCCGCTCCTCGGCAAGTGGTGGGTGTCGTACGGCCAGCCGCGCCACCTCCATCTGATGCCGCTGCCCAATCTGCTGGCGGAACTCGAATCGCTCGGCTGCGTCATCGTCTCGACGGATCGCCGAGAACCGCACATCCCGTACGACCTCTCAGGCGCCCTCGCGCTGGGCCTCAGCCGTGTTCTGCCCGGCCTCGACGCGCCGTGGCGGCCCGCTCCGCCCACCGTCCTCCAACGCCGCCTGCGTACGGCCCTGACGCGCGCGTCCGCCCCCCTGCTCGCCTCAGCCGTCGCCCTGGACCATGTGCTGGCCCCCCTCTTCCGCCGCACCCGCTTCTCGAACGCGTACCGCGTCATCGCCCGCCGCTGAAGCCTTGCCCGCTCCGCGGTCCCGCCTTGGCCCGCTCCGCGGTCCTTCTCCCCGCCGCTCCGCGGCGTTTCCCCCGCCCACCCGCCCCTTCCGCCCGCTCCGCGGCCCCCACCACCGCGCCGCTCCGCGGCCCCTCACCCCCGTAGCGACACCGCCTGCCCCGCCACCACCAACAACAAATGCTCACACTCCGCCCCGAACCCCGCGTTCAACCGCCCAAGTTCATCCCGGTACCGCCGCCCCGAAGCCGTGGCCGGCACGATGCCCGAGCCGACCTCGTTGGAGACGGCGACGACCGTGCGGCGGGTCCGCCGGACGGCGGTGGTCAACTCCTCCACGCGGGCGCGGAGTGCGCGTTCCCCGCCGCCGGACCACTCCGCGTCGTCCCAGGCGTTCACGGAGTCCATCGCGTCGGTGAGCCAGAGGGAGAGGCAGTCGATGAGGAGGGGGGCGCCGTTCTCCGCGAGGAGGGGGACGAGGTCGCAGGTCTCGGTGGTGCGCCAGGAGCCGGGGCGCCGCTCGCGGTGGGCGTGTACGCGCGCGGCCCACTCGTTGTCGCCGTTGCGGGTGCCGCCCGTCGCGACGTACAGGACGTCGGGGAAGGCCTCGAGGCGCCGTTCCGCCTCCACCGACTTGCCCGAGCGCGCGCCGCCGAGCACGAGCGTGCGGCGCGGCACGTCGGGGACGTCCTCGTAGACGCCCACGTCCAGCGTCGACCCGTCCGGCACCGCACGTGCGCCGGCCGCCGCGAGCCGCCGCCGCAGTTCGGCCCCCGGCGGCACGTCGTGGTCGAGATGCACCGCGATCACGTCCGTCGCCGGACCGGCGGCGCCCACCGCGCGCAGTTTCGCGAGGGCGTCGGGGCGCCCCACGACATCGGCGACGACCATGTCGTACGGCGGGTCGCCGTTCACGTCCAGCCCGGCGGGCGCCGCGCCCGGCGGCAGGTACAGCAGCCGCTGCCCGTCTGGCCCCGTCACCGCGTACCCCGTGCCGGGCGCGTCCATCGGCACGGCCCGTACCCGGTGTCCCGTCAGCAGCGCCAACTCCCTCCCGTCGGGCACCCGGCCGGGCTGCGGCAGCCCGGCCGGCACCTCGACCGCGGGGCCGTCGTGCGGGTGCGAGAGCAGTACCTGCCGTACGCCGCCCAGCGAGTGCCCGGAGCGGGCGGCCGCGAACGCCGCGCCGGGGGTGAGGTCGAGCAGCAGCGTGCCGTCGACGAGCAGCGCGGTCGCCGCCCGCGCGTGCTCGCCGAGCGCGGTCGCGCAGGCCGCGCAGGGGCAGTCGGGGCGGGGCAGGCCGTCTGGGGCGCCGGTGCCGAGCAGAGTCAGTTCCACGGGGATGATTTTCGCGTGTCCCCGGAGGTCTTGCAGGTCCGACTAGGCTTCGGGCAGGAGCCGGATCTTGTCCGGCTTCCGCTGTGCAGTGTGCTCATACCTGGGAGGCGTACATGGCGGCATGGACGTGGCGGTTCGAGAAGGCCGACGGGACAGAGGTCCAACCCGTGGTGCAGCCCGAGGAGTTCACCACGCAGGGGGACGCGGAGTCCTGGATCGGCGAGGTGTGGAAGGAGCTCCTTGAGGGCGGTGCGGAACAGGTGTTCCTCTTCGAGGACAGCACACAGATCTACGGGCCGATGAGCCTGCACGCCGCTTCCGAGGCGTAGGCCGGTCGAGGCTGCCGGGCCTGCGTGCGGCTTCGGAGGCGCAGGCAGGCCGGGGCCGCAGCCGGGTGCCGGGGTTCCGCCCCCGGCACCCACGTGCCGACCCACGTGCCCACCGCCGTCTCTACTGCTCGCCCAAGGTCACATCCACCGTCTTCTCGCTCCCGTCCCTCGTGTACGTCACCGTCACCTTGTCGCCCGGCTTCTCGGCGGCGAGTGCCTCGGAGAGCGAGGTGACCGTGGTGATGTCGGTGTCCCCGAGCTCGGTGATGATGTCGCCGGGCTCGATGCCCGCCTTGTCGGCTGCGCCGCCGCTCTTCACCTCGACCACGGCGACCCCCGCGGCGGCCTGGTAGTCGTCGTCGACGACCGTACGGGCCGTGATGCCGAGCGCCGCCCGCCCCGAGTCGGTGACCCTGCCGTCCTCGATGATCTGGTCGGCGACCTTCGTGACCATCGACGCGGGGATCGCGAAGCCGATGCCGGGCGCCGTGCCGGCCCCGAGGGTGGGATCGGTCGCGGCGAGTGTGGGGATGCCGATGACCCGGCCGTCGAGATCGACCAGCGCGCCGCCGCTGTTGCCCGGGTTGATCGCCGCCGAGGTCTGCACCATGTTTGCGATGGTGGCGCCGGTCCCGCCGTCACCGCTCCCCTCGCTGACGGTGCGTCCGGTCGCCGACACGATGCCCTGGGTCACGCTGGACGACAGCCCGAGCGGCGACCCCATCGCCAGCACGATCTGGCCGACCTGCACCTTGGAGGAGTCCCCGAAGGCCGCTGCCTTGAGCCCGTCCGGCACCTTGTCCAGCTTGATGACGGCGAGGTCCTGCTGCGGGTAGGCGTAGACGAGCGTCGCGGTCTGCTCGTCCTCGTTGTTGGCGGTCGTGACCTTGAAGGTCTTCTCGTCCCCGACCACGTGCGCGTTGGTGACGATGTGCCCCTTGTCGTCGTACACCACCCCGGACCCCAGATCGCTGCTCGCCTGGATCTGCACCACCGACGGCAGTACGTCCTTGATCACCTTCAGGTAGTCGTCCTGGAGGTCGTTGGCCGCGGCCGGGGCCGCCGCCTGCGTCGTCGTGTCGTCCTTCGCGGGCGACGACCCTGAGCCGGAGCAGCCGGCGATCAGAGCGGCGGAGCAGACGAGCGCGGCCAGCGGGAGGTACAGCCGGGCACGGGTACGGGAGGCATCCATGCCCGAAGTGTCCCTTTCGGGGAGTTGCCCCGACCTGTGATGCGCACCCGAACGGGTCGTCAGCCCCGCACCCCGCACAGGTGCAGCAACGCCGCCACCTGGCGATAGGGATCGGTCCGCCCGGCCCGTTCCTCCGCGGCGAGGAGACCGTCCAGGTCCGCGGGGAGGGAGGCGCCGTCGGCCGCGGTGTCCGTGAAGACCCGCACGCCGTACCAGGCGCGCAACGGCGCCCCGATGCCGGCGAGTGTCGACGTCAGCGTGGAGAGCCGGTCGGCGCGCACGTCGAGGCCGAGGCGATTCGTGTACGCGGTGGTGTCGAAGGCCGTCAGCGCCGCCGCCCAGTCCCCGGAGAGTCCGGACCGCATGGCCAGCGCGTCGGCGTTCCGTACGAGCAGTGAGAGCAGCCCGCCGGGGGCCAGCATCCGCGCGAGGCCCGCCAGCAGCGGGTCGGGCTCCTGGACGTACATCAGTACGCCGTGGCACAGCACCACGTCGAAGCTGCCCGGCAGGAAGTGGACGCCCGTCTCGCGCCCGTCGCCCTCAATGAGGCGTACGCGTCCCTGGATGCCCTCGGGCTCGGCGGCCAGTGCCTGACGGGCCACGGCGATCATCTTCGCGTCCTGCTCGAGCCCGGTCACCTGATGCCCGGCCCGGGCCAGCCGCAGCGCCTGCGTGCCCTGGCCCATCCCGACGTCCAGCACCCGAAGCCGCTGCCCGACGGGATACCGCCCGGCTATCTGCTCGTCGAGCTGCCGGGCCACCAGCTCCTGCCGTACGACATCACGCAGTCCGCCCAGCTTGCTCAGCCAGGCATCCACCGCGCCCCCGGAGAAAGATGTCGCGCTCAGGGCCGCTCTCCGCGCTTGACCTGCGGCTTCGGCAGCCGGAGTCGACGCATCTGGAGAGTGCGCATCAGCGCGTAGGCGACCGCGCCCTTCTTGGGTAGGTCGGGGTAGCGCGTGCTCAGCTGCTTCTTCAGGCGGATCGCGATGCCGATCGAGTCGACCACGATCAGCAGGATGACCACGAGCCACAGCAGTAGCGCGATGTTCTGCAGCGAGCCCACCCGCACCATGCTCAGCACGAGGATGAGCACGGCCAGCGGCAGGAAGAACTCGGCGATGCAGAACCGCGAGTCCACGAAGTCGCGGGCGAACTTCCGCACCGGGCCCTTGTCGCGGGCGGGCAGATAGCGCTCGTCGCCGTTGGCCAGCGCCTGGCGCTGCCGCTCCATCGCGGTGCGACGCTCGTCGCGATTCCGCTTGGACGCCTCCTTGCGCGTCGTCGGCGTGTTCGCCACGCTGCGACGCTGGGTCTGGGCCTCACTGCGCTTGGGCGTGGGGCGGCCCTTGGGGGCCTGCGGGTCACGGGTCTGCTTGGAGTCGGTCACGCCCGCCTTGTCGGCGGGGGCCTTCTCTTCCTTGGCACGGCTACGGAACACAAAACCCAAGGGTACGCGGTGTGCGCGCATGGACGTCATTCGAGTGGGGAACGATCCGGCAACACCGTACGTCTGTACTGGGAAAGTACTGGGACAGACGGGACGTTGCGCATGGTTTCGCCGGGCGGGCTCGCAGGGATTCCCCAGGTGTTCCGCAGGAACCCCTGGTGGACCCCGAGATCCACCTACTCCCTACGCCGGAGCGGCGTCGTACGCAGTCGTCCTTGGGGATGAGCGCATCCGTCCCCGAACAGTGCGGTAATGGATGCAGGGCCCGTACTGTGGGTTCTGTTGCAGTACCTGGAGCTGGAGTCCGTCAGAAGGGGGCGCGCGAAGCCCATGAGCGGTGTCATGAAGCGTATGGGGATGATCTTCCGCGCGAAGGCGAACAAGGCCCTTGACCGGGCCGAGGACCCGCGCGAAACCCTCGATTACTCGTACCAGAAGCAGCTGGAGCTGCTCCAGAAGGTGCGCCGCGGTGTCGCCGATGTGGCGACCAGCCGCAAGCGCCTGGAACTGCAGCTGAACCAGCTCCAGAACCAGTCCTCCAAGCTGGAGGACCAGGGCCGCAAGGCGCTCGCCCTTGGCCGTGAGGACCTGGCCCGTGAGGCGCTGTCGCGCCGGGCCGCGCTCCAGCAGCAGGTCACCGACCTGGAGACGCAGCACCAGACCCTCCAGGGCGAGGAGGAGAAGCTCACCCTTGCGGCGCAGCGGCTCCAGGCCAAGGTGGACGCCTTCCGTACGAAGAAGGAGACCATCAAGGCCACCTACACCGCGGCGCAGGCGCAGACCCGGATCGGGGAGGCCTTCTCCGGCATCTCCGAGGAGATGGGCGACGTCGGCATGGCGATCCAGCGTGCCGAGGACAAGACCGCGCAGCTCCAGGCGAGGGCCGGCGCGATCGACGAGCTGCTCGCCTCGGGTGCCCTCGACGACCAGTCGGGTCTGGCCAAGGACGACATCCAGACCGAGCTGGACCGGCTCTCCGGTGGTACGGATGTAGAGCTGGAACTGCAGCGCATGAAGGCCGAGCTGGCCGGTGGTTCCGCGGCGAAGCCGGCGATCGAGGGCGGCACGGGTCAGGGCCAGTCGCAGTCCCAGCCGCAGGACACCCCCCGCTTCGACAAGCAGTAGCCCACGCCTTAGGAGGGCGACATGATCGTACGGATCATGGGGGAGGGGCAGGTGAGGCTGGACGACGTCCACCTCACCGAACTGAACAAGCTGGACGACGAGCTGCTCGCCGAGATCGAGAGCGGCGACGAGTCCGGCTTCCGCCGCACGCTGGGTGCCCTCCTGGAGGAGGTCCGCCGCCTGGGCGCTCCGCTCCCCGACGACGCACTGGAACCGTCGGAACTGATCCTCCCGTCCCCTGACGCGACCCTCGCGGAGGTCCGCGAGATGCTGAGCGACGACGGCTTGATCCCTGGCTGACGGCTGCGGGCGGACGTTTTTCGCCCCCTCCGCCCCTTCCCGTCCCGTTCCTGGGGGCTGCGCCCCCAGACCCCCGCTGTCGCGCTGACGCGCTCGTCCTCAAACGCCGGACGGGCTGAACCGGGCGTAGCCCGGAAGTGCGGGACGGGTAGGGGCGGAGGGGGCGAAAACCCACCCGCCCGGCAGCGCCGGCCGGCACCCGTTCCAACCCCCGCAACCGCCCCGTACCGTGAACGGCGTGAGCACCCCCCTAGAGCGCACGAGGTGCCGAGCCCGCGCCCACCCCTTGGCGGTGGACGCCACGCTCGCCGCAGGCGTCCTCGCCTGCATGCTGGCCGGCTCCTTCGTGGACCCCCACGCGGAGAACGGCGCGACCTGGATCACCCGCACCCCGAACGCCCTCAGCCTGACCCTGATGGTGCTCGGCGCGGCAACCCTGGTCTTCCGCCGCCGCGCCCCGATGACGGTCCTCGCCGCGACGGGCACCGTCTCCCTCGTGGAGCTGGTGGTCGGCGACCCCAGAGCCCCGGTCGCGATGTCCGCCGTCGTTGCCCTCTTCACGGTGGCCTCGGCCACGGACCGCCACACGGCGTGGCGCGTGGGCCTGCTCATGATGACCGTCCTGACGGGGGCCGCGATGCTGGCGGGCCCGCTGCCCTGGTACGCCCAGGAGAACCTGGGCATCTTCGCGTGGACCGGCATGGCCGCCGCCGCGGGCGACGCCGTACGCAGCCGCCGCGCCTTCGTGGACGCCATAAGGGAACGCGCCGAACGCGCGGAGCGGACCAGGGAGGAAGAGGCCCGCCGTCGCGTGGCCGAGGAACGGCTTCGCATCGCCCGCGATCTGCACGACGTAGTGGCGCACCACATCGCCCTGGTCAATGTGCAGGCCGGAGTGGCCGCGCACGTGATGGACAAGCGGCCCGACCAGGCCAAGGAGGCGCTCGCTCACGTACGCGAGGCCAGCCGGTCCGCACTCAACGAACTCCGCGCCACCGTCGGCCTGTTGAGGCAGACCGGGGATCCGGAGGCGCCCACCGAGCCGGCTCCGGGGCTCGGACGCCTCGACGAGCTCGCCGACACCTTCCGCAACGCGGGGCTCCCGGTGGAGGTGGCCCGCGCCGAGCAGGACGCCGGCCTGCCCGCCGCCGTGGACCTCGCCGCGTACCGCGTGATCCAGGAAGCCCTCACCAATGTGCAGAAGCACGCGGGCCCGGAGGCGAAGGCCGAGGTCAGCGTCGTACGGGTGGGACCGAACGTGGAAGTGACCGTTCTCGACAACGGGCCCGGGCAGTCCGCCGAGCACGCGCCGCAGGAGGGCGGCGGGCACGGGCTGCTCGGCATGCGCGAGCGGGTCACCGCCCTCGGCGGGAGCTGCACGGCCGGTCCCCGCTACGGAGGCGGCTTCCGGGTCCATGCGATCCTTCCGGTCAAGAACCTCACGCCTGCCAGGGGGGCCTCCGTATGACCATCCGTGTCCTGCTCGCCGACGACCAGGCGTTGCTGCGCAGCGCCTTCCGGGTGCTCGTCGACTCCGAGCCCGACATGGAGGTGGTCGGCGAGGCGTCCGACGGCGCGGAGGCCGTACGGCTGGTGCGGCAGGAGCGGGCCGACGTGGTGCTCATGGACATCCGGATGCCGGGGACCGATGGGCTGGCCGCCACCCGGCTGATCACCGCCGACCCGGGGCTCGCGCACGTACGGGTCGTGATGCTGACGACCTTCGAGGTCGACGAGTATGTGGTGCAGTCGCTGCGCGCGGGCGCGTCCGGGTTCCTCGGGAAGGGGGCCGAGCCCGAGGAGCTGCTGAACGCGATCCGGATCGCGGCGGGCGGCGAGGCGCTGCTGTCCCCGGCGGCCACCAAGGGGCTGATCGCGAAGTTCCTCGCGCAGGGTGACGGCCTGGACGACGAGCGGGATCCCGCCCGCGCCGAGCGGCTCGACGCGCTCACCGGCCGCGAGCGCGAGGTGCTCGTGCAGGTCGCGGGCGGGCACTCGAACGACGAGATCGCCGAACGCCTCGAAGTGAGCCCG
The DNA here is from genome assembly GCF_026343635.1 of Streptomyces sp. NBC_00038. NCBI lineage: Bacteria > Bacillati > Actinomycetota > Actinomycetes > Kitasatosporales > Streptomycetaceae > Streptomyces > Streptomyces sp. NBC_00038. The sequence continues at coordinate 2,979,816 of NZ_JAPELQ010000001.1, read as the reverse complement.
CTGACGGTGAAGACGCACGTCAACCGGGCCATGGCCAAGCTGGGCGCGCGGGACCGGGCCCAGCTCGTCGTGATCGCGTACGAATCGGGGCTGGTACGTCCAAGGGTGGAGTGAGCTCCACCGGGGCGTACTGCGGCCGCAGTAGGAGCCGCATAAGGAAATGGACCTGGGGGCGACGGATCGGCCACCGGTGATGGCTCAGGGTGTGAGGCGGGGCGCTCAGATGTGCCCCTCCTGCCGCGCACACCTCAGAAGCCACCACAGAAGAGAGACCCGCCACCCATGTCCTGGCTGTCCCGATTCAGCCTCGCGCAACGGGCCCTCATAGGTCTGATGTCGATCGTCGCGCTCGCCTTCGGAGCGATCGCGATACCCCAGCTCAAGCAACAGTTGCTGCCCACCATCGAACTGCCCATGGTGTCCGTGCTCGCGCCGTACCAGGGTGCCTCTCCCGATGTGGTCGAGAAGCAGGTCGTCGAGCCCATCGAGGACAACCTCGAATCCGTCGACGGCATCACGGGCGTCACCTCCACGGCCAGTGAGGGCAACGCCGTGATCATGGCGTCCTTCGACTACGGAAACGACACCAAGCAGCTCGTCGCCGATGTCCAGCAGGCCGTCAACCGGGCCCGCGTCCAGCTCCCGGACGACGTCGACCCGCAGGTCATTGCCGGTTCGACGGACGACATCCCGACCGTGGTCCTCGCCGTCACCTCCGACAGGGACCAGCAGGCGCTGTCCGACCAGCTCGACCGGACGGTGGTGCCCGACCTGAAGGGCATCGACGGGGTCGGACAGGTCACCGTCGACGGTGTGCGCGACCTCCAGGTCACCGTCACGCCCGACGCCACGAAGACGGCGAAGGCCGGGCTCACCTCGGCCGCGATCGGCCAGGCGCTTCAGGCGGGCGGCGTGACCGTCCCGGCGGGCTCCTTCGACGAGGACGGCAGCAACCGCACCGTCCAGGTCGGCGGCGGCTTCACCTCGCTGAAGCAGATCCAGGACCTGATGGTCACGGGCGCCCCGGGCAAGAAGCCGGTACGCCTCGCCGACGTCGCCACCGTCGAGGAGGAGCAGGCCACCGCCGACTCCATCACGCGTACGGACGGCGAGCCGAGCCTCGCCGTGAACGTCACCATGGACCACGACGGCAGCGCGGTCGCCATCTCCGACGCGGTCCAGGACAAGCTGGCGGACATGCGCAAGGACCTGGGCGCGGGGGCGACGATCACCGTCGTCAGCGACCAGGGTCCGGCCGTGAAGAAGTCCATCGACGGTCTGACGACCGAGGGCGCGCTGGGTCTCCTCTTCGCCGTCCTGGTCATCCTGGTCTTCCTGGCCTCGATCCGCTCGACCCTCGTCACCGCGGTCTCGATCCCGCTGTCCGTGGTCCTCGCGCTGATCGTCCTGTGGACCCGCGACCTGTCGCTCAACATGCTCACGCTCGGCGCGCTCACCATCGCGATCGGCCGGGTCGTCGACGACTCGATCGTCGTCCTGGAGAACATCAAGCGGCACCTCGGGTACGGCGAGGAGCGCGAGGAGGCGATCCTCAAGGCGGTCCGCGAGGTCGCCGGCGCGGTCACCTCCTCGACCCTCACCACGGTCGCCGTCTTCCTGCCGATCGGTCTCACCGGCGGCATGGTCGGCGAGCTGTTCGGCTCCTTCAGCCTGACGGTCACGGCGGCGCTGCTCGCGTCCCTGCTCGTCTCGCTGACCGTCGTACCGGTGCTGTCGTACTGGTTCCTGCGCGCCCCCAAGGGCACCCCGGCGGACGCCGAGGAGGCGCGCCGCAAGGCCGAGGAGAAGGAGGCGCGCAGCCGTCTCCAGCGCTTCTACGTTCCCGTGCTGCGCTTCGCGACCCGGCGCAGGCTGACGAGCGTGGCGATCGCGATCGTCGTCCTCGTCGGCACGTTCGGCATGGCGCCCCTGCTGAAGACCAACTTCTTCGACCAGGGCGAGCAGGAAGTCCTCACCGTCAAGCAGGAGTTGAAGCCGGGCACCAGCCTGGCGGCGACCGACGCCTCGGCCCAGCAGGTCGAGAAGATGCTCGCCGGCGTGGACGGCATCAAGGACTACCAGGTCACCATCGGTTCGTCCGGTTTCATGGCCGCGTTCGGCGGTGGCACGGACACCAACCAGGCCTCGTACCAGGTGATGCTGGAGGACTCGGCCTCGGCCGACGAGGTCCAGGACCGTATCGAGGAGGGGCTCGGCAAGCTCTCCGGTGTCGGTACGACCACGGTCGCGGCCGGGGACGGGTTCGGCAGCCAGGACCTGAGCGTCGTCGTGAAGGCGGCCGACGCGGACGTCCTGCGCGAGGCGGCCGAAGAGGTCCGTGACGAGGTCGCGAAGCTGGACGACGTCACCGACGTGACGAGCGACCTGGCGCAGAGCGTCCCGCGTATCTCGGTCAAGGCCAACTCCAAGGCGGCGGCGGCCGGTTTCAACGACGCGACGCTCGGCGCGGCCGTCGGTGAGGCGGTGCGCGGCACGACGAGCGGCAAGGCGATCCTGGACGACACCGAGCGGGACGTCGTCATCAAGTCGGCGAAGCCGGCTCGGACGCTCGCCGAGCTGAAGAACCTGTCGCTGGGTGCCGTGAAGCTCGGTGACATCGCGACGGTGCAACTGGTCGACGGTCCGGTCTCCATGACCCGGATCGACGGGCAGCGGGCCGCCACCATCACGGCGAAGCCGACCGGTGACAACACGGGCGCGGTCAGCGCGGACCTCACCTCGAAGCTGGACGCGCTGAAGCTGCCCGCGGGTGCGACGGCGGAGATCGGCGGTGTCTCGCAGGACCAGGACGACTCGTTCGCGGCGCTGGGCCTGGCGATGCTGGCGGCGATCGCGATCGTCTTCATGCTCCTTGTGGCGACGTTCCGTTCGCTGATCCAGCCGCTGATCCTGCTCGTGTCGATCCCGTTCGCGGCGACCGGCGCGATCGGTCTGCTGGTCGCCACCGGCACTCCGATGGGTGTCCCGGCGATGATCGGCATGCTGATGCTCATCGGCATCGTGGTCACCAACGCCATCGTGCTGATCGACCTGATCAACCAGTACCGCAAGCAGGGCTACGGCACGGTCGAGGCGGTCGTCGAGGGCGGCCGGCACCGGCTCCGTCCCATCCTGATGACAGCGCTCGCGACCATCTTCGCCCTTCTTCCGATGGCCCTCGGCGTCACCGGCGAAGGCGGATTCATCGCCCAGCCGCTGGCCGTGGTCGTCATCGGCGGCCTGATCACGTCGACGCTGCTGACGCTCCTGCTGGTGCCGACGCTGTACACCGTGGTCGAACTCCGCAAGGAGCGGCGGGCGAAGAAGAAGGCGGCCAAGCGGGCTGCGAAGTCCGGTGGGACGGCTGCCACCGCTGCCACCGCGGGCGACGAGGACAAGTCACCGGAACCTGCCGGAGTCTGACCTTCCCGCCTCTCGACGGGCCCTGGTCCTGGCGCAACTCGCGTCAGGACCAGGGCCCTTTGGCCATTCTGTGGCCTGTTCGGACGCCGTTCCCAATTGGTCCATACCAGAGCCTTGACGCGGTTTCGTTCACGCCTTAAAACAAGCGGTGAAGGACTTGCGAAGGTTCAACCCCCCTCTTTCGACTCCCCACTTGAGCGCAAAACGGCGAAAGGTATGACATGGGCATGAGAAACGGCTGGAGGCGTGCGGCCTACGCCGCCGCCTGCTCCCTCGTCGTGGGCCTGCTGAGCGTGCTGCCCGCGTCTCCCGCCGCGGCCGCCACCGGCCAGATCAGCGGTCTTGCGGGCAAGTGCATCGACGTGGCGGGCGCTTCGAGCGCCAACGGCACCGCGGTGCAGCTCTACGACTGCAACGGCACCGGCGCCCAGCAGTGGAACGTCGGCTCCGACGGCACCATCCGGGCGCTCGGCAAGTGTCTGGACGTCTCGAACAACTCGACCGCCGACGGCGCGCTGATCCACCTCTGGGACTGCGTCGGCGGCGCCAACCAGCAATGGGTCGTGACGGCCGCCCGCGACATCGTCAACCCCGCTGCGAACAAGTGCCTCGACGTCGCCGGCAACAACTCGGCCAACGGCACCCGGCTGCAGATCTGGACCTGCACCGGCGCCGCGAACCAGAAGTGGACGGCTCCGGCCACCGGCGGTGGCGGCACCCCGAGCGGATTCGTCGTCACCGAGGCGCAGTTCAACCAGATGTTCCCGAGCCGGAACTCCTTCTACACGTACAGCGGTCTGACGGCCGCCCTGAGCGCCTACCCGGCGTTCGCCAACACCGGCAGCGACACGGTGAAGAAGCAGGAGGCCGCGGCCTTCCTCGCCAACGTCAACCACGAGACCGGCGGTCTGGTCCACATCGTGGAGCAGAACACCGCGAACTACCCCAACTACTGCGACTGGGGCCAGTCCTACGGCTGCCCGGCCGGCCAGGCGGCGTACTACGGCCGCGGCCCGATCCAGCTCAGCTGGAACTTCAACTACAAGGCCGCGGGCGACGCGCTCGGCATCGACCTGCTCAACAACCCCTGGCTGGTGCAGAACGACGCCGCGGTGGCCTGGAAGACCGGCCTCTGGTACTGGAACACCCAGAACGGTCCCGGCACCATGACCCCGCACAATGCCATGGTCAACGGCGCCGGCTTCGGCCAGACCATCCGCAGCATCAACGGCTCCCTGGAGTGCGACGGGCGCAACCCCGCGCAGGTCCAGAGCCGCGTCGACGCCTACAACCGCTTCACCGGGATTCTCGGCGTCACGCCCGGAGCCAACCTCTACTGCTGACGGCTCCCTTCCCCGCGTGACCTCACTCGCCACCGCCGCACCTCACGGCGGTGGCGAGTTGGTGCGCCCCCCTGTCCGACCGCAAAAGCAATCCGGTTCCCCCCGATCTAAGGACCGTCATGAACGCCCCCCGCGGCCCCCTCCGCACCGCCGTCCCGCACCGCACGATCCTCGGCGCACTGGCCCTCGCCGTGCTCGGCACCTTCGCCTCCGCCCCCACCGCCAGCGCGAACGAGCCGCTGGAATGGAAGGGCAACCTCAACGACTTCATCGCCGCGGGAGCCCCTGACTGGCAGTTCGCCCGTGCCCTCGGCAACGACACCTGCTGGCCGTCGAGCGCCTTCGTCAACGGTGACCAGCAGGCGCCGCCCGCCGAGCTGAAGCCGTGGCCGGACACCGACTACGGCTGCGCCGCGCCCGGCACCTACTTCCCGACGTACACCACGGTGAAGACCTGCTTCGGCACCGAGGTGCGGGTCATCTACACGCTGTTCTTCCCCAAGGACGGCTTCAGCGGTGTCATCGGCCACGCGTACGACTTCGAGCACGTGGTCACCACCTGGAAGTACGCGGGCGACAACAAGTGGACCCGCTCCTCGCTCCTGCTCAGCTCCCACGGCGGCCACAAGACTCTGTCCGACTGGACCAAGGTCGAGTCGGCCGACATCAACGCCGACAACTGGGGCTACGGCAAGGAGCGGCCCAGCGTCTACGTCGGCTGGGGCAAGCACGCGATGTTCAACAACCAGGGCGGTCTGACGGACTGGCTGTCGCAGACCACCGACAACGAGTACCGGCACGCCGACTACGCGGGGGACAACACCTCGTACGTGATCGTCGAAGAAGGCAGCGCGATGGCCAACAAGTTCGACGAGTACAACTGGGGCAGCGCGAGCAGCGACCCGACGCAGGTCTCGCGGGACCTCTGCAACTACTAGGGCGATGAGTAAGGGGCGTCGGCAATGGCCGGCGCCCCTTACCTACCCAACAGCCGTACGGACTACGGCAGCGCCAGCATCCGCTCCAGCGCCAGCTTGGCGAACTGCTCCGTCTCGCGGTCCACCTCGATGCGGTTGACGAGGTTGCCCTCCGCCAGGGACTCCAGGGTCCACACCAGGTGGGGGAGGTCGATGCGGTTCATGGTCGAGCAGAAGCAGACCGTCTTGTCGAGGAAGACGACTTCCTTGTCCTCGCTCGCGAAACGGTTCGCGAGCCGCCGTACGAGGTTCAGCTCCGTGCCGATCGCCCACTTGGAACCGGCCGGAGCCGCCTCCAGGGCCTTGATGATGTACTCCGTGGACCCCACGTAGTCGGCCGCCTCGACGACCTCGTGCTTGCACTCGGGGTGCACCAGGACGTTGACACCGGGGATCCGGGCGCGCACGTCGTTGACCGAGTCGACCGAGAAGCGGCCGTGCACGGAGCAGTGGCCCCGCCACAGGATCATCTTCGCGTCCCGCAGCTGCTCGGTGGTGAGGCCGCCGTTCGGCTTGTGCGGGTTGTAGAGGACGCAGTCCTCCAGAGCCATCCCCATGTCGCGGACGGCGGTGTTGCGGCCCAGGTGCTGGTCGGGGAGGAAGAGCACCTTCTCGCCCTGCTCGAAGGCCCACTCCAGGGCGCGCTGGGCATTGGAGGAGGTGCAGATCGTGCCGCCGTGCTTGCCGGTGAACGCCTTGATGTCCGCGGAGGAGTTCATGTACGAGACGGGCACCACCTGCTCGGCTATCCCGGCCTCCGTCAGCACGTCCCAGCACTCCGCGACCTGCTCGGCGGTGGCCATGTCGGCCATCGAGCAGCCCGCGGCGAGGTCCGGCAGGACGACCTTCTGGTCGTCGCCGGTCAGGATGTCCGCGGACTCCGCCATGAAGTGCACGCCGCAGAACACGATGTACTCGGCCTCGGGGCGCGCGGCCGCGTCCCTGGCCAGCTTGAAGGAGTCGCCCGTGACGTCGGCGAACTGGATGACCTCGTCGCGCTGGTAGTGGTGGCCGAGCACGAAGACCTTGTCCCCGAGCTTCTCCTTGGCCGCGCGAGCACGCTCCACCAGGTCCGGGTCGGACGGCGAGGGCAGGTCTCCGGGGCACTCGACACCGCGCTCGCTCCTCGGGTCGGCCTCGCGGCCGAGCAGCAGCAGGGCGAGGGGCGTCGGCTGTACGTCGAGCTCCTGGGTCTGGGCGGTGGTCACGACACGCACCCTTTCTGTTCTGCGGCTCGCCGGCTCGTGGGAGCGATCCGGCGGGACATGCGGGACAAGCCTTTTCGTCGAAATGACGTTATCTATCATAACTGCTTCACGTCACTTTGACGACGGCCATAACGTCGATGTGACGTGAATCCCGGACGCCGCTACGGCAGGTGGCGTGCGGGTGTCCGTGGGGTTGTCCACAGGCCGCTGTCCGCGCTTGTGGGCATGTGCGAGCATGAAGGGAGAAGGCAAAGACACGCGCTCGGCCCGGAATGAATCCGCGGCCCCGCCGGTTGGCACTGTCGGCAAGCAGTCTCCGTACAACCCGGGAGAGAAGCAGATGTCCGTATCGGACGAGACCACCACCGTGAACGACGGCATCATGCTGTCCGAGTCGGCCGCGGCCAAGGTCAAGGCCCTGCTCGACCAGGAAGGCCGCGAGGACCTGGCGCTGCGCGTCGCCGTTCAGCCCGGCGGCTGCTCCGGCCTCCGTTACCAGCTCTTCTTCGACGAGCGCTCCCTCGACGGCGATGTCGTCAAGGACTTCGGCGGCGTCAAGGTCGTCACCGACCGCATGAGCGCCCCGTACCTGGGCGGCGCGTCCATCGACTTCGTGGACACCATCGAGAAGCAGGGCTTCACGATCGACAACCCGAACGCGACGGGCTCCTGCGCCTGCGGCGACTCCTTCAGCTAAACCGCGCTCACGGTCGAGCGCCCGGCTCACCGCTGCCCGCGTACGAAGGCGGCGTCCCCCTCCGACAGGGACGCCGCCTTCGCGTGCTCGCAGCCGCTTTTCACGGCCGATTCGGGGACCGCGGCGACCTGGCCGCCGCTACTGCGGCTGCGCCGACTTCTCCACGGCGCCGGCGCCGAGGTCCGTCCCCTTCGGGATCTCCTTGCCGTTCGTCCCCACGACCGTGCGGTCACCGAGCGGCTCGTCCAGTTGCACCGTGAGGTCGATCGCCTTCGCGATCATGATGCAGACCTTGCCCGGCTCCGACGTACCGGTCACGGTGACCGTCACCTTGCCGGAACTCTCGCTCGCCGAGGCCGCGTACTTGCTGCACACCCCGCCCCAGAAGCTCACGGTCAGGTCCTTGCCGTCGGCGGTGTAGCCCTCCACCTTGACGTCACTGGACGTGGTCGACCCGGTCAGCGAAGGCGTGGGGGCCGGGGTCGGGTCCTGGGCGGCCTTCGGCGAGACCAGGTACTGCGGATCGACCGCCGGATGCGTCACCGTGAGGACGTCCTCCGCGCCCGCGGACCGCACCTCGAACAGCCAGGACGGCACCAGCGCCTGCCGCCCGTCCACCGAGTGCACCGCCAGCCCGAACGTGGCCTTCTCGACGGTCACCGACGCGGGCGACGGTGGCACGGTCGACGCCTCGCACGGCACCTCGTCCCGGTCCTTCAGCGGTACGGGGCTGGCGCAGCCCCCGATGCCATTGGCTCCGCCGCCCGAGGCCGACGCCGCCCCGTTCATCAGGTCCAGGGTCTCCTGCGCGGTGATGACGGGGTACGTGTCCCCCTTCACCGGCGCCTTCAACTGGCCGCTGCCGCCGAGGATCTTGCCCTCGGAGCTGACCTGGATGCCGGTCGTCCAGCCGTAGGTCGGCAGCCCGCCGAACACCGGGTCCGCGTTCACCACCCGCACCCGGTCGTCGTTCATGAGCTGAGTGGCGTCCAGCTTCGCGTCGTCCTGGCCGACGGCCTTCAGTACGGGGGCGGCCGCCTTCTTGGCCTCCTCCTCGCTCACCGCCCCCGGACGCAGACCGGCGAGGCCGCTGGACCCGACCGGGACACAGCGCTTGTCCTTGGGGCAGTTGTCGGTCCCCGGCAGATACGAGCTGTACGTCCAGGTCCCCGGCGAGACCTTGCTCACCCGAAGGTTCGGCTCCGCGGCGTCGTTCGTGGCGCCGACCGTCCAGTCGGCCCCGTCCGTCCGGGGGGTGCCCGCCACTCCGAGCGCCTCGGCCAGCCGCGCCACCTCGGCCTTCGTCACCTCGCCCTTCGCCGTGTACACGGGCGCGGAGTCCGGGCCGTCGGGGAGCTCGCCGTCCACGCGATAGGTCGCTCCGTAGGGGTTGGGCTCACCGGGCGCGATGCCGTTGGTGTCGCCCGTACCGCCGTCCGTGTCACTCGCCCCGTTCTCGGAGTACCCGTCGAGGGCGAGTGCCGGGGGAGTGCCGTCGCCGCCGGGTGTCCCGGAGCCGCTGCCGCCGTTCCCGCCGCCGGACGCGGTCGTGGCGAAGTACGCCCCGCCGCCCCCGACGAGCAGGACCGCGGCCGCGACCGAGGCGACGGCCACCGGGGAATGCCGCCGGCGCGGCTTCGCCGTCTCGCCACCCTCGGCGGAATCGGTCGCCTCGTTGTCCGGTCGCTCGGTGCTCACCGCATCGCTCCTTCGGCTCCACTGCTGTCCAGACGACCCGGCCCGTTCAATACGGGGCGCCGAAAAAGGGCGCTGAGGGTCGTATACCGCATCCCCTTTACGGGGGACAGCGATGGGACGCAGCGGGGGAGCGCACGGTTCCCTGTGAGCGCTGTTTCAGCCCGCCTTTTCCAGGTTCGTCAGTCGCCGTAGTCGGACATCGCGTCCAGCAGCCGGGCCGAAGTGGAGGGCACCGTCACACCGTGGATGAGGGAGGGCGGGACGGGGAGGACGGTGACAGGGGCGGGCGCGGTCCAGTGCTCGGCCATCCGCGCGCAGTCCCCGCGCAGTGAAGCCAGATCGCCTTCGAGGTCTTGCGGAGCGGTGCCGTGGACCTTCAGGTTTGTCATAGCGGCACCGTAGGCACGGTTCAGCCCGCGAAGAAAGATCTACTATCGGGTAGTTTTTGCCGCTTCAAAGCCCGCGCGTCGACCGGGTAGCGTGAACTGTCAACGCCAGCCCTTCCACATCCCCCTCGCAGGAGTGTGTCCTCGCCGTGCGTATCGCAGTCACCGGCTCCATCGCCACCGACCACCTCATGACCTTCCCCGGCCGTTTCGCCGACCAGCTGGTCGCGGACCAGCTGCACACGGTCTCCCTCTCCTTCCTGGTCGACAACCTCGACGTACGCCGAGGAGGGGTCGGCGCGAACATCGCCTTCGGCATGGGCCAGCTCGGCACCAAGCCGATCCTGGTCGGCGCGGCGGGCTCCGACTTCGACGAGTACCGCGCCTGGCTGGACAGGCACGGCGTCGACACCGGCTCCGTACGCATCTCCGAGGTGCTGCACACCGCGCGCTTCGTGTGCACCACGGACGCCGATCACAACCAGATCGGCTCCTTCTACACGGGCGCCATGAGCGAGGCCCGCCAGATCGAGCTCAAGGCGGTCGCGGACCGCGTCGGCGGTCTCGACCTCGTCCTCATCGGCGCGGACGACCCCGAGGCGATGCTGCGCCACACCGAGGAGTGCCGCACCCGGGTGATCCCCTTCGCGGCCGACTTCTCCCAGCAGATCGCCCGGATGAGCGGCGACGACATCCGGATACTGCTGGACGGCGCGACGTACCTCTTCTCGAACGAGTACGAGAAGGGCCTCATCGAGTCCAAGACCGGCTGGACCGACGAGGAGATCCTCGGCAAGGTCGGCCACCGCGTGACGACCCTCGGCGCGCAGGGCGTACGCATCGAGCGCGCCGGCGAGGACCCGATCGAGGTCGGCTGCGCCGAGGAGGAGCGCAAGGCCGACCCCACGGGCGTCGGCGACGCGTTCCGCGCGGGCTTCCTCTCCGGCCTCGCCTGGGGCGTCTCCCACGAGCGCGCCGCCCAGGTCGGCTGCATGCTCGCCACGCTGGTCATCGAGACGGTCGGCACGCAGGAGTACCAGCTGCGCCGCACCAACTTCATGGACCGCTTCACCAAGGCGTACGGCCATGACGCCGCCGCCGAGGTCCAGGCCCACCTGGTGTAACTAGGACACCCGGCGGACCACGTACACAGAGCCGTGGTCCGCCGGCTCCTCCCCGACGTACTCCTGCCCCCGCATCTCGCACCACGCCGGAATGTCCAGGCGCGCCGCCTCGTCGTCCGCCAGCACACGGACCGTGCCGCCGACCGGGACGTCGCCGATGACCTTGGCCAGCTCGATGACCGGGATCGGACACCGCCTGCCCAGGGCGTTCACGACGAGCGAGCCGGAGGCGGCGGGCGTCTTCGCCGGCGCGGCCGGGGCGCCCAGCTTCTCCCGTACGGCGGAGACCGCGGCCGGCAGCACCGACAGGAACCGGTCGACGTCCGCCTCCGGGACGCCCGGCGGCAGCGACACCCGGACATTGCCCTCGGTCAGGACACCCATCGCCTTCAGGACATGGCTGGGCGTCAGCGTGCTGCTCGTGCACGAGGAACCCGAGGAGACCGAGAAGCCCTCCCGGTCCAGTTCGTGCAGCAGGGTCTCTCCGTCGACATAGAGACAGGAGAAGGTGACGACGCCGGGCAGCCGGCGTTCCGGGTCGCCGACCACCTCTACGTCCGGGACCAGTTCGGGCACCCGCAGCCGGATCCGGTCCGTCAGTTCCCGCAGCCGCGCGCCCTCCACGGCCGCCTCGGCCCGCACGGCCCGCAGCGCCGCCGCCGCGGCCACGATCCCGGGAATGTTCTCGAACCCGGCCGCCCGCCCCGACTCCCGCTCGTCCACGGGCCCTTGGGGAGCGAACCGCGCGCTTTTGCGTACGACGAGCAGCCCGACCCCCGAAGGTCCGCCCCATTTGTGGGCACTTGCCGTGAGCAGGGACCACTCGCCCTCCACCCGGCCCCAGCCCAGCGACTGCGCCGCGTCCACCAGCAGCGGTACGCCCGCAGCCCGGCACGCCTCGGCCACCGCGGCCACCGGCTGCTCCGTGCCCACCTCGTGGTTGGCGGACTGCAGACAGGCCAGCGCCGTGTCGGGACGCAGGGCCGCCGCGTACACCGAAGGGGACACCGCGCCCGTACGGCCGACCGGAACCTGGGTCACCGACCCGCCCGCCGTCTCGTGGACCTCGGCCGAATGGAGCACCGAAGAATGTTCGACCGCTGACACGATCAGGTGGCTTCCCACGCGCCGTCGCCCGGCCAGCGCGCCCGCGATCCCGGAGTGCACCGCCCGCGTACCCGACGAGGTGAAGACCAGTTCGTCCGGGCGACAGCCCACCGCGTCGGCCGCCGCCTCACGCGCCGCGTCGAGCAGCAACCGGGCCCGCCTTCCCTCCCTGTACAGACGTGCGGGATCCGCCCACCCCTCGTCAAGGGAGGCCTGCAGGGCCTGCCGGGCAACGGGATGGAGAGGAGCGGCGGAAGCAGCATCGAAGTAGGACACACAGCAACGCTAAATCCTCCGGTCAGGTGGGCGCCCCCATAGGGGCGCGGGGAACGGCGCGATCAGCCACAACGAACGAGCAGCCGCCATACGAGAGCCACCCCCCGAGCCATCGGGCGCCCCAAACCCCCCGTCAGAAGCAGCCCAGGACAGGGCAACCCACCCCCTCCGCCAAACCCAGCGGCGCGTTGCGCCCCCCTCCCCGCGCGACCCCAAATAGCGTCCAGTAGGGTTTGCTCCGCATAAACATCCAAACCCCTGCCCGTGTGCCAGGGCGGCGAGCGACCAGCGAGAAGGCCGTAGCCAACCAGCGCGGGCGAGACTCTCGGGAAGGCGCTACGTGAGTCCCAACGGCTCCGACCGCTCGCCGCGGCGCCCGATGCGGCGGAAGCTGCTGCAGGCAATGACTGCGGGCCTGGTCCTGGCTACCGCTACCGGTTGCACATACAAGGACTTTCCCCGCCTTGGTTTTCCCACCCCGGTCACGGAGGAGGGTCCGAGGATCCTCTCCCTCTGGCAGGGCTCGTGGGCGGCCGCGCTCGCCACGGGCGTGCTGGTCTGGGGCCTGATCCTGTGGGCTGTGTTCTTCCACCGGCGCAGCCGTACCAAGGTCGAAGTTCCCCCGCAGACCCGGTACAACATGCCCATCGAGGCGCTGTACACCGTGGTCCCGCTCATCATCGTCTCGGTGCTGTTCTACTTCACCGCCCGCGACGAGACGAAGCTCCTCAGCCTCGACAAGAAGCCCGACGTCACCATCAACGTCGTCGGCTACCAGTGGAGCTGGGGCTTCAACTACATCGAGAACGTCGACGGTTCCACCGGTGACGCGACGACCGACAAGAACCTGGACGCCATTCCGGACCGGTTCAAGGAAGACTTCCCGGCCAACGCCGGTGGCGTCTACGAGGTCGGCACGCCGGGCGAGCGGAACCCGCAGACCAACAACCCCGGGCCGACCCTCTGGCTCCCCGAGGGCAAGACGGTCCGCTTCATCCTCACCTCGCGTGACGTCATCCACTCCTTCTGGGTGGTGCCGTTCCTGATGAAGCAGGACGTCATCCCGGGCCACACCAACTCCTTCCAGGTGACCCCCAATGCGGAGGGCACCTACCTGGGCAAGTGCGCCGAACTCTGCGGCGTCGACCACTCCCGGATGCTCTTCAACGTGAAGGTCGTCTCTCCCGAGCGCTACGAGGCCCACCTCAAGGAGCTCGCGGAGAAGGGCCAGACGGGCTACGTCCCGGCCGGCATTGAGCAGACGGACCCCGAGAAGAACCGGGAGACGAACAACCTGTGAGCATCCTCAACGAACCTCAGGGTGCCGCCGACGCAGCCGAAGACTCGTACGAGAACGAGCTGCCGGTACGGCGCAAGCAGCCCGGCAACGTTGTGATCAAGTGGCTCACCACCACTGACCACAAGACGATCGGCACGCTGTATCTGGTCACGTCGTTCGCGTTCTTCTGCATCGGCGGTGTCATGGCGCTGCTGATGCGCGCCGAGCTGGCCCGTCCCGGCACGCAGATCATGTCGAACGAGCAGTTCAACCAGGCGTTCACGATGCACGGCACGATCATGTTGCTGATGTTCGCGACGCCGCTGTTCGCCGGATTCACGAACTGGATCATGCCGCTGCAGATCGGCGCGCCCGACGTGGCGTTCCCGCGGCTGAACATGTTCGCCTACTGGCTCTACCTGTTCGGCTCGCTCATCGCGGTCGGTGGCTTCCTCACCCCGCAGGGCGCGGCCGACTTCGGCTGGTTCGCCTACAGCCCGCTGTCGGACGCGGTCCGCTCGCCGGGCATCGGCGCCGACATGTGGATCATGGGTCTGGCCTTCTCCGGCTTCGGCACGATCCTCGGCGCGGTCAACTTCATCACCACCATCATCTGCATGCGCGCCCCCGGCATGACGATGTTCCGCATGCCGATCTTCGTGTGGAACGTGCTGCTGACCGCGGTGCTGGTCCTGCTCGCCTTCCCCGTGCTCGCCGCCGCGCTGTTCGCGCTGGAGGCGGATCGGAAGTTCGGGGCACACGTCTTCGACGCCGCCAACGGCGGGGCATTGCTGTGGCAACACCTCTTCTGGTTCTTCGGCCATCCAGAGGTGTACATCATCGCGTTGCCATTCTTCGGAATCATCTCCGAAGTGATCCCGGTGTTCTCGCGCAAGCCGATGTTCGGCTACATGGGCCTGATCGGCGCCACCATCGCGATCGCGGGCCTCTCCGTGACCGTGTGGGCGCACCACATGTACGTCACCGGTGGCGTACTCCTGCCGTTCTTCTCCTTCATGACGTTCCTCATCGCCGTGCCAACCGGCGTGAAGTTCTTCAACTGGATCGGAACGATGTGGAAGGGGTCCTTGAGTTTCGAGACCCCGATGCTCTGGGCCACCGGCTTCCTGATCACCTTCACCTTCGGTGGTCTGACCGGTGTCATCCTGGCCTCGCCGCCGATGGACTTCCACGTCTCGGACTCGTACTTCGTGGTGGCGCACTTCCACTACGTGGTCTTCGGCACCGTCGTCTTCGCGATGTTCTCCGGCTTCCACTTCTGGTGGCCGAAGATGACCGGCAAGATGCTCGACGAGCGCCTGGGCAAGATCACCTTCTGGACGCTGTTCGTCGGCTTCCACGGCACGTTCCTGGTGCAGCACTGGCTGGGTGCCGAGGGCATGCCGCGTCGTTACGCGGACTATCTCGCGGCCGACGGCTTCACCGCGCTGAACACGATCTCGACGATCTCCTCGTTCGTGCTCGGCCTGTCGATCCTGCCGTTCTTCTACAACGTGTGGAAGACCGCCAAGTACGGCAAGAAGGTCGAGGTCGACGACCCGTGGGGCTACGGCCGTTCGCTCGAATGGGCCACGTCCTGCCCGCCGCCGCGGCACAACTTCCTCACCCTGCCGCGGATCCGTTCGGAATCCCCGGCGTTCGACCTGCACCACCCGGAGATCGCCGCTCTCGACCAGCTCGAGAACGCCGGTCACGGTGAGAAGGCTCTCGCCGGCGGCAAGGAGGCGGGCAAGTGAAGGTCCAAGGCAAGATGTTCCTCTGGCTGGCGGTCTTCGTCCTGGCCATGGCGATCGTCTATGGCGTGTGGTCGAAGGAGCCCGCCGGCACCACGGCGCTCTTCCTGGGCTTCGGCCTGTGCGTCATGATCGGCTACTACCTGGCCTTCACGGCCCGGCGGGTGGACGCGCTGGCGCAGGACAACAAGGAAGCCGACGTCGCGGACGAGGCCGGTGAGGTGGGCTTCTTCAGCCCGCACAGCTGGCAGCCGCTCACGCTCGGCATCGGCGGAGCGCTCGCCTTCCTGGGCGTCGTCTTCGGCTGGTGGCTGCTGTACTTCTCGGCCCCGGTCATCATGATCGGTTTGTGGGGCTGGGTCTTCGAGTACTACCACGGTGAGAACCGCACGCAGTAGCACGCGATGATCACCGGGAGCCCGGACACTCCGTCAGGAGTGTCCGGGCTCCCTCGTTTGCCACGCCATATGTCCCTCGCACGGCTCACTCGGCGCGCCGTAGCCGACGGCGGTTCATAGCGTGAGCGCATGAACCACTCACCGCGATTCCGCACGGTAGCCAGCTGCACCACGCTGCTGGTCGCCCTCGGCGCGGGCGTCACCGCCTGCGGCTCCGACGGCCACCCGCTCTCGGCCAAGCCGTACGACGCGGCGGGTCAGATCTCCTTCAACGGCCCGTCCGGCGACAGCCGCAAGGCCGACCCCGACAAGCCCCTGGAAATCACCGCCGACGGTGACGACGGGCGCATCACCGACGTCACGGCCACGGACGCGTCAGGGCGCTACGTGGCGGGCGAACTCTCCGCCGACGGCGGCCGCTGGCACAGCACCTCGCCGCTGGCCGCGGGCGCCCGTTACACCGTGCGCGTGAGCACGGAGGACGAGGACGGCGCACCCGGCCGCAAGGTCATCGACTTCGACACCAGCACCCCCAAGACGAAGAAGCGCCTGAACGTCACCTTCGGGCCCGAGGCGGGCAAGTACGGCGTCGGCCAGCCCGTCACGGCCGAACTGAGCGTCCCCGTCAAGGACAAGGCCGCCCGCGCCGTCGTCGAGCGTGCCCTCAAGGTCGACTCGAAGCCCGCTGTGGAAGGCGCCTGGCACTGGGTGGACGACAAGACGCTGCACTACCGCCCCAAGGAGTACTGGCCCACCCACGCCACCATCCAGGCGCACAGCAACATCGGCGGCATCAAGGTCGCCGAACGCCTCTGGGGCGGCGAGGCGAAGCCCCTGAAGCTCACCATCGGCGACCGCCTGGTCGCCGTCACCGACGCCTCCGCGCACTCGATGACGGTCTACCGGAACGACGAGGCGATCAACGAGATCCCCGTCACCACCGGCAAGCCCGGCTTCGAGACCCGCAACGGCGTCAAGGTCGTACTGGGCAAGGAGTACTTCGTACGGATGCGCGGAACCAGCATCGGCATCGCCGAGGGCACCTCCGACTCCTACGACCTGCCCGTGTACTACGCGACGAGAGTCACATGGAGCGGCGAGTACGTGCACGCCGCGCCCTGGTCCACCGGCTCCCAGGGGTACGCCAACGTCAGCCACGGCTGCACCGGAATGAGCACGGACAACGCTGCGTGGTTCTACGAGACCTTCCGCGAGGGCGACATCGTCAAGGTCATCAACTCGTACGGCGAGGACATGGACCCGTTCGGCAACGGCTTCGGGGACTGGAACGTCACCTGGAAGAAGTGGCGCAAGGGCAGCGCCCTGGTGGGCGGAGCCCCCGAGGGCCCGTCCCCGCAGGACCGGGCCAGGCTGCGCCCCGAGTCCGTGTGAGACCGGGGCGCGGAGAGCCTCTCTCAGGCGCCCGCGAGGGCCTTCCGCCGCAGCAGGGAGGCCAGCGTGGCGGCGAACTCCACAGGATCGACCGGCAAGGTCACCGCGGCGTCCGCACGGCTCCACGTGGCCAGCCAGGCGTCCTGGGGCCGCCCGATCAGCACGAGGACGGGCGGGCAGTTGAAGATCTCGTCCTTGATCTGGCGGCAGACACCCATCCCGCCCATCGGCACGGCCTCGCCGTCCAGTACGCAGACGTCGATCCCGCCCTTGTCCAGTTCCGTCAGGACGGCGGCGGGCGTCGCGCACTCGATGAACTCGACCAGCGGAACGTCGGTGGCCGGCCTGCGCCCGGTCGCGAGCCGCACCTGCTCCCGGGTGTTGGAGTCGTCGCTGTAGACCAGCACCGTGGCGGTCGGCTGCATTCTTCCTCCGAGACGTCGGCGTCATCGAGACGGGACGGACAAGGTCCGCTGGGCGGATGCTACTCCTCCGAACACCTCGTCAACACTGGTTCGGACAGGGCTTCGATGGGCCATACGGGCTGGACACACCCCATCAACACTCCGAACGGCACCCCCCGGGGTGAGGGCGGGATAAGCGACCGACATAATGTCGGTCGTGGCGACAGCAACGACAGTAGAAACCGGGCACGCGCACCCGTCGGTCAATCGGCCGAACCTCACCAGCGTCGGAACCATCATCTGGCTGAGTTCCGAGCTGATGTTCTTCGCGGCCCTCTTCGCGATGTACTTCACCCTGCGATCGGTGACCGGGCCGGATCACTGGAAGGAAATGGCGTCAAGCCTGAACTTCCCGTTCTCCGCGACGAACACCACGATCCTGGTGCTCTCCTCCCTGACCTGCCAGCTCGGCGTGTTCGCCGCCGAGCGCGGGGACGTGAAGAAGCTCCGGATGTGGTTCATCGTCACCTTCATCATGGGTGCGATCTTCATCGGCGGTCAGGTCTTCGAGTACACCGAACTGGTCAAGAAGGACGGGCTCTCGCTCTCCTCCGACCCGTACGGCTCGGTGTTCTACCTGACCACCGGCTTCCATGGCCTGCATGTCACGGGTGGCCTGATCGCCTTCCTGTTCGTCCTCGGCAGGACGTACGCGGCCAGGAAGTTCACCCATGAGCAGGCGACCGCCGCCATCGTCGTGTCCTACTACTGGCACTTCGTCGATGTCGTCTGGATCGGCCTCTTCGCCACGATCTACATGATCAAGTAATCGGGCCCACCGCCCGAAAACATCCAGAAGCATCGACGCAGAAGATCCTGACACCGGGGTAATCCGTGAAAAAGCTCTCCGCACGACGACGCCATCCGCTGGCGGCGGTCGTCGTCCTACTCCTCGCGCTGGCGGCCACCGGGGGGCTGTACGCCGCGTTCGCACCCGCGAGCCAGGCGCAGGCCGACGAGACCGCCCAGTCCCTTGCCATCGACGAGGGCAAGAAGCTCTACGCCGTGGGCTGCGCAAGCTGCCACGGCACCGGCGGTCAGGGCAGTTCCGACGGTCCGAGCCTGGTGGGCGTCGGCGCAGCCGCCGTCGACTTCCAGGTCGGCACCGGCCGTATGCCGGCCCAGCAGCCGGGCGCGCAGGTCCCGAAGAAGAAGGTCATCTACTCGCAGGCCGAGATCGACCAGCTCGCGGCGTACATCGCCTCGCTGGGCGCCGGTCCCACGGTGCCGACCGAGAACCAGGTCAGCCCCGAGGGCGCGGACATCGCCAAGGGTGGCGAACTCTTCCGTACCAACTGCGCGCAGTGCCACAACTTCACCGGCAAGGGCGGTGCGCTGTCCGAGGGCAAGTTCGCGCCGGACCTGGAAGGTGTTTCCGCCAAGCACATCTACGAGGCCATGCAGACCGGCCCGCAGAACATGCCTTCCTTCCCTGAAACGATCATGTCGGAGCAGAACAAGAAGGACATCATCGCGTACCTCGACGCGGTCAACGGTGACGACACCGTGGAGCCGGGCGGTCTCAGCCTGGGCGGCCTCGGGCCGGTCAGCGAGGGCCTGTTCGCCTGGATCTTCGGACTCGGTGCCCTGATCGCTGTCGCCGTCTGGGTCGCCGCTCGGACCGCAAAGGCCAAGAAGTGATGAGTAGCCAAGACATTCCAGAAGAGAACCTGCCCGCCGAGCGGGCCACCGACGACCATGGACACGGTGCCGTGTCGGTCGCGAACGAGAAGGACCCGTTCGCCGACCCGGGGCTGCCGCCCCACGAGCACCGCGTCCAGGACATCGACGAGCAGGCAGCGAGGCGCTCCGAGCGTGTGGTCGCCTTCCTGTTCACGCTGTCGATGGTGGCCACGGTCGGTTTCATCGCCTCGTACGTGGCGATCCCGGCCGACGAGGCCGTCTACATCTTCCCGATCGGGCACGTCAGCGCGCTCAACTTCGCGCTGGGCATGACGCTCGGCGTAGCGCTGTTCTCGATCGGCGCGGGCGCGGTCCACTGGGCCCGCACCCTGATGTCCGACGTGGAGATCGCCGACGAGCGTCACCCGATCGAGGCGTCGCCCGAGGTCAAGGCCAAGGTCATGGCCGACTTCAAGGACGGCGCCAAGGAGTCCGCGCTCGGTCGGCGCAAGCTGATCCGCAACACGATGTTCGGTGCGCTGGCCCTGTTCCCGCTCTCCGGCGTCATGCTGCTGCGCGACCTCGGCCCGCTGCCGGGTACCAGCCTCCGCCACACCATGTGGCGCAAGGGTCTGCAGCTCGTCAACATGAACACGAACGAGCCGCTGCGTCCCTCGGACGTCGTCGTCGGCTCGCTCACCTTCGCCAAGCCCGAGGGCCTGGAGGAGCACGACGAGGAGTTCCAGACCGAGATCGCCAAGGCGGCCCTGATGATCGTCCGGCTCCAGCCGGACAACATCAAGGACAAGCAGGAACTCGAGTGGTCGCACGAGGGCATCGTGGCGTACTCGAAGATCTGCACCCACGTCGGTTGCCCGATCTCCCTGTACGAGCAGCAGACGCACCACGTCCTCTGCCCGTGCCACCAGTCCACCTTCGACCTCTCCGACGGTGCCCGAGTGATCTTCGGCCCGGCCGGTCACGCCCTGCCGCAGCTGCGCATCGGTGTGAACGCTGAGGGCTACCTCGAGGCGCTCGGCGACTTCGAAGAGCCCGTCGGTCCTGCTTTCTGGGAGCGCGGATGAGCACTACGAAAACCCCCGACTCGGGCGAGTCGACCTCGCGGGAGAAGGCACCGGCGGGCGAGCGCGTCGCCGACTGGGCGGATGGCCGGCTGGGGATCTACTCCCTGGCCAAGACCAACATGCGCAAGATCTTCCCCGACCACTGGTCGTTCATGCTGGGTGAGATCTGCCTCTACAGCTTCATCATCATCATCCTCACGGGTGTGTATCTGACGCTGTTCTTCCACCCGTCGATGAACGAGGTGACGTACGACGGAAGCTATGTCCCGCTGCAGGGACAGCTGATGTCGGAGGCGTTCAACTCGACCATGCACATCTCCTTCGATGTGCGCGGTGGTCTGCTGATCCGGCAG
Source organism: Streptomyces sp. NBC_00038 (assembly GCF_026343635.1). Taxonomy (NCBI): domain Bacteria; kingdom Bacillati; phylum Actinomycetota; class Actinomycetes; order Kitasatosporales; family Streptomycetaceae; genus Streptomyces; species Streptomyces sp. NBC_00038. The sequence continues at coordinate 2,959,229 of NZ_JAPELQ010000001.1, read as the reverse complement.
ATCCACCACTGGGCGGCGCTGATCTTCCTCGCCGGCATGTTCGTGCACATGATGCGCGTGTTCTTCACGGGTGCGTTCCGCAAGCCGCGTGAGGTCAACTGGCTGTTCGGCTTCCTGCTGTTCGTCCTGGGCATGTTCACCGGCTTCACCGGCTACTCGCTCCCGGACGACCTGCTCTCCGGCACCGGTGTGCGCTTCATGGAGGGCGCGGTCCTGTCCGTGCCGGTCGTGGGCACGTACCTCTCGTTCTTCCTCTTCGGCGGCGAGTTCCCGGGCGGCGACTTCGTGGCCCGCTTCTACTCGATCCACGTACTGCTGCTGCCGGGCATCATGCTCGGTCTGGTGGTCGCCCACCTGATCCTGGTCTTCTACCACAAGCACACGCAGTTCGCGGGCCCCGGAAAGACGAACAACAACGTCGTCGGCATGCCGCTCCTTCCGGTCTACATGGCCAAGGCCGGAGGCTTCTTCTTCCTGGTCTTCGGTGTCATCGCGGCCGTCTCGGCGATCGCCTCGATCAACCCGATCTGGACCATGGGCCCCTACCGTCCGGACCAGGTGTCCACCGGCGCCCAGCCCGACTGGTACATGGGCTTCTCCGAAGGCCTGATCCGATTCATGCCGGGCTGGGAGATCAACCTCTGGGGCCACACGCTCGTCCTGGGCGTGTTCATCCCGCTGGTCATCTTCCCGCTGGTCCTGGTCGCGATCGCGGTCTACCCGTTCATCGAGTCCTGGGTCACCGGCGACAAGCGCGAGCACCACATCCTGGACCGCCCGCGCAACGTCCCGACGCGTACGGCCTTCGGTGTCGCGTGGATCACCTGGTACATGGTTCTGCTGATCGGTGGTGGAAACGACCTCTGGGCCACGCACTTCCACCTGTCGATCAACTCGATCACCTGGTTCGTAAGGATCGCGTTCTTCGTCGCGCCTGTCCTCGCGTTCGTCATCACCAAGCGGATCTGTCTCGGCCTTCAGCGCCGGGACCGGGACAAGGTGCTGCACGGCCGCGAGTCGGGCATCATCAAGCGCCTGCCGCACGGTGAGTTCGTCGAGATCCACGAGCCGCTCAGCCAGGCGGCTCTGCACACGCTCACGGCGCACGAGCAGTACGAGCCGGCCCAGATCGGCCCGTCGGTCGACAAGAACGGTGTCGAGCGCAAGGTGAAGGGCTCGCAGAAGCTGCGCGCCAAGCTCAGCAAGGGCTACTACGGGGAGGACCAGCAGATCCCCAAGCCCACCGTCGAGGAGTACAAGGAGATCACGAGCGGCCACGGCCACCACTGATCTCCCCGACGATCCTCGCTGATCGCCACGGCTGGAGCCCCGTCCATTGCATGGACGGGGCTCTTTGCCGTCTCCCGGGCTGGATAGGGTGGACTCACCCCTACGTACGGGGGTGAGTCCACCCTCGTACCTCTCTGAGAACCCAGGAGCGACCATGAGCGCTGTGAACCCCGCTGGAGGCGACACCGCGGCGGGCCGTTCCTGGCCGGCGTTGCTGAACGGCCTGCTCGACGGCCGTGACCTGAGCGCGGACGACACCGCCTGGGCGATGAACCTGATGATGCGCGGTGAGGCGACCGACGCGCAGATCGCCGGGTTCGCGGTGGCGCTGCGGGCCAAGGGAGAGACCGTCGAGGAGATCACCGGGCTCGTACGGATGATGTACGAGCACGCCAACGTGATCGAGGTGCCGGGGGAGACCGTCGACATCGTCGGCACGGGCGGTGACGGGGCGAAGACCGTCAACATCTCCACCATGTCGGCGATCGTCATCGCCGGTACGGGCGCGAAGGTCGTCAAGCACGGCAACCGGGCGGCCTCCTCCGCCTCCGGCGCGTCCGACGTCCTCGAGAAGCTCGGGGTCAACCTGGAGCTGACGACCAAGCGGGTGGCAGAGGTGGCCGAGGAGGCCGGGATCACCTTCTGCTTCGCGGTGAAGTTCCACCCGGCGCTGCGTCATGTGGGCGCCGCGCGCGGGCAGTTGGGCATCCGTACGGTCTTCAACGCGCTCGGTCCGCTGACGAACCCGGCACGGGTCAAGGCGCAGGCGGTCGGCGTCGCGGACCCCCGCATGGCGCCGATCGTGGCAGGCGTCTTCGCGGAGCGCGGCAACTCCTCACTGGTCTTCCGCGGCGACGACGGGCTCGACGAGCTGACCATCACGTCCACGTCCCGGGTGTGGGTCGTACGGGACGGAAAGGTCACCGAGGAGACCTTCGACCCGAGGGACGTCGGTATCGACCTGGTCCCGATCGAGGCGCTGCGGGGCGCGGACTCCACGTACAACGCGGACGTGGCGCGCCGGCTGCTCGACGGCGAGACGGGCCCGGTGCGGGACGCCGTACTGCTGAACTCGGCGGCGGCGCTGGTCGCCCTGTCGCCGGACGGCGGGCCGCTCGCGGACCAGATCCGCGTAGGGATGGCGAAGGCGGCTGAGGCCATCGACTCGGGGGCGGCCAAGCGGACGCTGGAGCGGTGGGTGGCGGCCACCAACGCGTAGCGCCTGTGGCGACCGACGCGTTCGCGATGCGGAGGGGCCGGACCGAAGAGGTCCGGCCCCTTTCGCGTTCCGGGATCCGGACACGGGTTGCGGTGTCGTGATCGGGTCGCGTAGGTTTTTCGGCAGGTCATGAGTGACAGTCATGAGGCCCCGGCCGACTGTCCAGCAACCCTCCGTCCGTGGCGGGGTGCTCCGGGTGAAGACCAGGCCGTAGGCAGCGAGGTCTACGGCAAGCGCGGACCCCTCGCCCTCGATTGAGGGATGGAGCCCAGGGGTCCTGGTCATTCGAGGGAGCCTTCTGTGAGCAAGCGAATGCGATAGGGCGCAGAGCCCCTCTTCGCACACCCCTTTCACTTTTTCCCGCGCTGAGCCGTACGTCCCCGTACCCGCTCGCGTGGTGATTCCCTCTGCCTCTCACAGGAGCTCGCCATGTCCGTCTCCACCGTTGCCGCCGACCAGACCGTCTGTGCCCAGCTGCCCGTTCTGGGCCGTGATGTCACCGTCCCGCTCGTCACCGGTGGCGAGGTCACGTACGCCGCTCTCGACTACGCCGCCAGCGCCCCGGCCCTCCAGCGCGTGTGGGACGACGTGGCCGCGTACGCCCCCTACTACGGCAGCGTGCACCGTGGAGCCGGATACCTGTCCCAGCTCTCCACCGACCTCTTCGAGAACTCCCGCACCACCGTCGGCGAGTTCCTGGACTGCCGGGAGGACGACCAGGTCGTCTTCACCCGGTCGACCACCGACTCGCTCAACCTGCTCGCCGGGGCCCTTCCGGCCGACTGCCAGGTCTTCGTCTTCGAGACCGAGCACCACGCCTCGCTGCTGCCGTGGCGGGACGCGCGGGTGACCTACCTGAACGCCCCGCGTACGCCGGAGGAGGCCGTCGCGACCCTGGAGGACGCGCTCGCCGGCCGCGACCCGCTGGGTCCGGCCCTCGTCTGCGTCACGGGCGCCTCGAACGTCACCGGTGAGCTGTGGCCGGTGCGCGAACTGGCCGCGGCCGCCCACGCGCACGGCGCGCGCATCGTCCTCGACGCCGCGCAGCTCGCCCCGCACCACCCGGTGTCGGTGCGCGACCTCGACGTCGACTGGGTCGCCTTCTCCGGGCACAAGCTGTACGCCCCCTTCGGCTCCGGTGTCCTCGCGGGCCGCTCCGACTGGCTGCGCGAGGCCGAGCCGTACCTCGCGGGCGGCGGGGCCAGCCGCAAGGTGTCCCGGCGTACGGACGGCGGCGTCGACGTGGAGTGGCACGAGAGCGCCGCCCGGCACGAGGCCGGCTCGCCGAACGTGATCGGCGTGTACTCGATCGCGTCCGCCTGCAAGGCGCTCACCGAGGCCGGCTTCGACACGCTCGTCGCCCGTGAGCAGCAGCTCATCGAGACCGTCCGCGCGGGTCTCGCCGAGGTGCCCGAGGTACGGGTCCTCTCGCTCTTCGGCGACGACGCCCCGCGCGTCGGCGTCATCTCCTTCGTCGTCGAGGGCTGGAACAGCTCGCACTTCGCGGCCGCGCTGTCCGCCGAGTACGGCATCGGGGTGCGCGACGGCCTGTTCTGCGCCCACCCGCTGGTGCGCACCCTCCTCGGCAGCGACCCCCAGACCCAGGGCGAGTGCGGCGCCCCCGAGGCCGCGCCCGGCGAGAAGTCGCTCAACGCCATCCGCGTCAGCTTCGGCGCGGGCACGCCGGACGAGCACGTCGAGCGTTTCGTCCGCGCGGTCAAGGAGCTCGTCAGCGATGGCGCGAAGTGGAACTACCGTACGCAGGACGGGCGTTGCGTCCCGGCCGTGTGATCGCCTGACAGGAGCACGGCGTATACGCTCCCCCTCGGCGGCCGTACGGCAAACAGGGGAGTTGCGGGGAGTGCAGGCGCTGCGGGAGACGGATCCACGGCGGATCGGTCCGTACGAGGTGCTCGGGCGGCTCGGCTCGGGCGGGATGGGCGAGGTCTATCTCGCCGAGTCACGGGCCGGACTCCGGCTGGCCGTGAAGGTGGTGCGGGCCGAGCACGCGGAGGACCGCACCTTCCGTGCCCGGTTCCGCCAGGAGGTGCGGGCCGCGCAGACCGTCGGCGGGACCGGGACGTACACCGCGCGGGTGGTCGACGCGGACCCCGAGGGTGAACGGCCCTGGATGGCAACGGAGTTCGTCGACGGGCCGAACCTGCGCGACGCGGTCCTCGACGGCGGGCCGCTGCCCGAGGACGCGGTGCTCACCTTCGCGGCCGCGCTGGGCGAGGCCCTCGCCGCGATCCACGCCAAGGGCATGGTGCACCGCGACCTCAAGCCCTCCAACATCCTGCTGGCGCCGGACGGCCCGCGGGTCATCGACTTCGGGATCGTACGGGCGCTGGAGGCGACGGCTATGACCCGCACCGGCACCATGGTCGGCTCGGTCGGATACGTCTCGCCCGAGCAGATCCGCAACGGCTCCGAGGTGGGACCGCCGAGTGACGTCTTCGCACTGGGCGCCGTACTGGCGTACGCGTCGAGTGGCCGCGAGCCCTTCGGGGAGGGCCAGGACTCGGTGATCCTGCTGCGCATCATGACGCGGGACTTCGATCTCTCAGGGGTCCCGGCGCGATTGCTTCCGCTGGTCGAGGCCTGTCTGCGGGAGGAGCCCGGGGAGAGGCCCACCCCGGAGGAAGTGGTCACGGCCGCCGGACACACGGCGGCCTCCCTGCGGGCGGGGCTGCGGCCGGGGTGGCTGACCCCCGCACCGGCGACGGCCGCGGGGGACGAACGGTGGCTTCCGGAGCGCGAGTCGGGCGAGGGAGAGAGCCGCGTCGAGTACGTCGCCCCGGTGACGGTCGCGGGTGCTTCGGCGCCGGACATCGCACCGGCACCCGAACGGCCTTCGCGGAGGCGGCTGTTGACGGCTGCCGCGAGCGGGACGGTGGTCGCCGCCGCCGGGGGAGCCGGCTGGTGGCTGTGGCTGCGGAGGCCCGGGCAGGAGAGCGGAACACAAGGAGTGGGGTCCCCGGAGTCCCCCGACACCGCATCCGCGGCGGGCGTGGACAATCCCGCCGCCCTTGCCTGGCAGTACGACGCTGCCGGGCTCGGCGGCATGTACGGACCCTGCGTCGCCGTGTCGCCGGACGGCGAGGTCGTCTACCTCGGGGACGCGAACGGGAAGCTGCACGCGCTGTCCCGTGCCGGCGGGCGGAGCTGGGCGCTCGCGCTCGGCGAGGAGGTGTCGACGCCCGTCGTCACCCCGGACGGGATCTTCTGCGTCGTCTGGGACCAGGAGAGGGTGCGGCGCCGGCTGTGCGCGGTGGACGCGGCGGGCAAGCTCAAGTGGACCAGCACCCTCGGCGAGAACGGCTACGAACCGCCCGTCCTCGCGGGTGCGGGCGTCGTGGTGGCCACCGGCGACACCGACGCGGGAGGGCTGCGCTGCTACGCCGCCGACGGCACCGTGCTGTGGAGCACTACTACGCCCGCCGGTCCGAACGGCACCCCCCTGGTGGCGGGCGACGTGATCTACACCGGCACCTTCGGCGACAAACTGGTGGCCCTGAACGCCGCCGACGGCACCGAGGTCTGGGCGGTCGCCACGGGCCTCGACATCGGCCCGCCCGCGCTGGTCGGCGAGACCCTTGTCGCCGAGTCGGGCGGAGAGGCGAACCGGCACGCCTTCGGCCTGGACGGCAAGGAGCTGTGGGCCCTGTCTGCGGACAGCGCCGGGTCGATGGTCGCCGGGAACCGGTCGCTCGCGATCATCACCGGGCAGGGCACCGTCGAGGCGATCAAGGCGGCCGACGGCTCCACCGCGTGGACGTACGAGATCGGCGGGGACTGGCTGCCGGGACCGGTGGTGGCCGGAGACCGTATCTATGTGCGAAGCGGGCTCGTCCTGTGCGCCCTGGGCCTGGACGGCAAGCCGCTGTGGAGCGAGGCGCTCGGCAAGTCGACCGGGCAGGACCAGCACAGCCCGGTGCTGAGCGGCAAGCGCCTCTACGTGCCCTCCGGGGGCGGAATCGCCGCCGTGGACGTCAGCGCCTGACCGGGACCGGCTCTCAGCCGTCCAGACCGATCGCGAACGCCGCCTCCAGGTCGTGCTGGGAGTACGTGCGGAACGCGACGTGGGTGTCCGTGCCCTCGACGCCCGGGATCTTGCTGATCATGCCGGGGATGACGTCGGCGAGGTCGTCGTGGGCCTTCACGCGGACCATGGCGATCAGGTCGTACGTACCGGTGACGGAGAAGACCTCGCTGACGCTGTCGAGGGCGGCGATCGATTCCGCGATCTCGGGGATCCGGTCGACGCTGGTCTTGATGAGCACGATCGCGGTGATCACGGCTGGTTTTCTCCCTCGGGGGCCGCGGCTGGGGTTTTCACTCTAGCCGTACGGCCGAAGCGCACCCACGCGTAGACGAAGCCCAGCGAGAAGCCCACCAGGTGGGCCAGATAGGCGACCCCGGGGCCGGCCGAGACGCGGCCCGCCGCCAGCCATTGCAGGGTCACCCAGAAGGGCAGCACCACCCAGGCGGGGAAGCGCAGCGGCAGGAAGAAGAGGAACGGGAAGAGACTGGTCACCCGGGCCTTGGGGAACAGGTACAGGAACGCGCCGAGCACCGCGGAGATCGCCCCGGAGGCGCCGACCAGGGTCTGCTGGGACTCGGCGTTGGCGGCCGCGTAGCCCAGCAGGGCGAGATAGCCGCAGCCCAGATAGAAGAGGGCGAACTCGACGTGCCCCATGCGTTCCTCGGTCATCGCCCCGAAGACGTAGAAGAAGAGCATGTTGCCGAGGAGGTGGAGCCAGCCGCCGTGGATGAAAAGGGCCGTGGCGGGAGTGAGCGCCGCGCGCGCGTCCCCGGTGAACAGTTCGGAGGGCACCACGCCCCAGCGGCGGAAGTAGGCCCGCTGGGCGGCCAGCAGCTCGTCCCCGGTGCCGTACACCGGATTGAGTCCCGAAGCCGGGCCGATCACGAAGATCAGGCAGCACAGGACGATCAGCCCGTACGTCACCGGCGCCGACCGAACCCGCACCGTCCTGCCGACCGTCGTACTCCAGTTGCCGATCATGGTGCAGAGCATGGCGTAACCGGACGGATGTGCACAGACCGCCTCGCCGCAGTGGACGGCCGAGCGTCGAGTACCCGCCAGGCCTTAGGGTTACGAGCCATACGCACCAGGGAGACTGGTGCGGTACGGACACCAGAAGGAAAAGGAAAGCGACACCACATGACGGTTCCCCTCCCGACTGCCGAGACCCGGTGGCGCTGCACGCTCTGCGGCAACCTCACGAGGTTCGACGTGACCCGCTCGTCGAAGGTCGTCGAATATGTGCACCTCGACCTCGCCGGGGAACCCAAGGTCGAGGAGCGCGAGGTGGTCAGTGAGACCATCGAGTCGGTGCGCTGTCGCTGGTGCAACGCGTTGGATCAGGTGGAACTCGTGGACAGGCCGGGTGCCGGCTCCTGAGGGAGCGGGCCCCACTGATATTGGGGTGACGGATGGTGGAGACCACAGGCGGGGAGCCGGACGACGGCGCCGCCGAGGTGCTCGACCGTCCGCTGCCCGACGGCGTGCGCCGGCGGGTCGTGCAGATCGTCTCCGACGGCTTCGGCGGGCTGACCATCGGCGAACTGCCCACGCAGCTGCGGCAGTTCGCGCGGTTCGCGCCGAACCGGCGGGCCAAGTTCGCCGGTAACGCGATGGCCTCCGCGCTGGAGACGGACCCACTCTTCAGGCAGCGTATCGCCGAAAAACTGAGAGAGGCGCAGTCGGAGCTGACCGGCGCCCTCGACTCGGGCGCGCCGCCCCCGGCCGCGGATCCGCTGGACGTGGCGGCCGCGGCCTATGTGCTGCGCCCCGCGGGTTGGGTGAAGCTGGTGGCCGCCGCGGGCGAGGAGGCCCTGCGGGCGGACGCCGAGCGCGCCGACGAGGAGAGCCGGGCCGAGCTGGAGCGGCTGCGCCAGGAGCTCGCGGAGGCCCGCGGCCATACGAAGGCGGAGACCGAACGGCTGCGTACGGAGCTGGAGTCGGCGAAGAAGGAAGCCGAATCGCTTCACCGCAAGCTGCGCGGCGCCCTCAGTGACGTCAAGCGCGGCGAGGCGGCCGTGCGCAAGCTCCAGGCCGAGACGGACACCGCGCGGGCGGAGGGGCAGGCCCAGCTGTCCGCGGCCGAGAGCGAGGCCCGGCGGCTCAAGGCGCGGCTCGGGGAGGCCGAGGCGGCCCTGGAGGCGACACGGAGGGCGGCGCGCGAGGGTCGCAGCGTCGAGGACATGCGCGTACGGCTGCTGCTCGACACGGTGCTCGAGGCCACGCAGGGGCTGCGGCGGGAGCTCGCGCTGCCGCCCGTCTCCGTGCGGCCCGCCGAGACCGTCGACGCGGTCGAACCGGGGCGGATGACGCCGAAGGACATCGCCGCCCGCGCGCTGTCCGAAAACGACCCCGCGATCCTCGACCAGCTGCTCGCGCTGCCGCAGGCGCATCTGGTCGTCGACGGCTACAACGTCACCAAGACCGGCTATCCGCAGATGCCGTTGGAGAAGCAGCGGCTCCGGCTGCTCGGGCAGCTCTCGCAGCTCGCCGCGCAGACCGGCGCCGAGGTGACGTGTGTCTTCGACGGGGCCGAGCTGGCCGCGCCGGTGCTGCTCGCGCCGCCGCGCGGGGTGCGGGTGCTGTTCTCCAAGCCCGGTGTCACGGCGGACGAGTTGATCCGCCAGCTGGTGCGCGCCGAGCCGCCGGGGCGGCCGGTCATCGTCGTCTCCACCGACCGTGAGGTGGCCGACGGGATCGCCAAGGCGGGTGCGCGGCCGGTGGCGTCCGTGGTGCTCCTCAAGCGCTTCTCGCACGGTTAGCCCGCGTGGGCCGACGCGTTCGGCCGGATGCGGCGTACGCCCCAAAGGCAACCTACGCACCATGCGTAACGTCTGGGCGTGATGCCCGGATTGGCGAAACCTTCACGCAACGTACTGTCAAATGGGCATTACTGCATGTGAGTTGTGTGCAAAGAATGCGCTCGGTGACCGAGATTTTTCCCATCAGGATTTGAACTGATCACAAGAAGGTCACTAGGGTCAGGCCTCGAACCTCCGCTCGGGTGATCACTCATTGGGAGTGACGGTGGAGGGGGCCCCGCCCGTCGGAGCAATCGGCAGGCGGCTGGAGGAAGAAGGAGCTCGCCTTCGTGGCGTCCCACCGTCGTCCCAAGCAGCCGAGCCGCACCCGTGTGACCGTGCTCACCACCGCCGCGGCAGCCGCCGTGGTCCTCAGCGCGAACGCCGCCAACGCCGCGCCGAGCGAGAAGCCGAGCGTCGACGAGGTCAAGACCAAGGTCGACAAGCTTCAGGAGGAGGCCGAGCAGGCCTCCGAGAAGCTCAACGGCGCCACGGAGAAGCAGGACAAGCTCCAGAAGCAGATCGACACGCTCCAGGACAACGTGGCCCGCGGCCAGGAGGAGCTCAACGACCTGCGCGACGGCCTCGGTTCGATGGCCACCGCCCAGTACCGCACCGGCGCCATCGACCCCTCCGTGCAGCTGTTCCTCTCCGCGGACCCGGACGACTACCTCGACAAGGCGTCCACGATGGACCAGCTGAGCAATCAGCAGGTCGAGACGTTGAAGAAGGTCCAGGAGAAGCAGCGTTCGCTCGCCCAGCAGCGCGAGGAAGCCTCCGAGAAGCTCAAGGACCTCGCCGACACCCGGACCGAGCTCGCCAAGAACAAGAAGGAAGTTCAGGCCAAGCTCGCCGAGGCGAACAAGCTCCTCAACACCCTGACGGCCGCGGAGCAGGCGGCCCTCGATGCGAAGGAAGCGCAGGCCAGCACCGCCGCCCAGGCCGCCGCAGCCGGGGCCGGCGCTCCCGCCTCGGGCCGTGCCTCCTCCGCGTACGCCGCCGCGCAGTCCAAGCTCGGCTCGCCGTACGTCTACGGCGCCTCCGGCCCCTCCTCGTTCGACTGCTCGGGTCTGACCTCCTGGGCCTTCGCCCAGGCCGGTATCGCCATCCCCCGTACCTCGCAGGCGCAGGCCAGCGCCGGTACCCGGATCTACTCGCAGAGCGATCTCCAGGTCGGCGACCTGGTCATCTTCTACAGCGACCAGCACCACGTCGGTTTCTACGCGGGCAACGGCCAGGTGCTGCACGCCCCGCGCTCCGGCACGGTCGTGCGCTACGAGTCGATAGGCAACATGCCCTTCCAGTTCGGCGTCCGCATCTGACGCACCCGCTCCCAGGAGCCTGTCGCCACGCCGCCCAAACGGGCGAATCGCGGTGACTCGAGCTGACCCCACACCCCGTCGGTGACCTGCGTCTCCGGCGGGGTGTCACGTTGTGTGCCCGCCGGGGTCTTTGGCCGGTGCGTAGTCGCACGGCTACTGTCTGCCGCGTTTCCCCCAACTCCGGGGGAGCGTCAGCGGAAGGGAGAGCGGCTACTCGTGGGGTCCCATCGCCGCTTGGCACAGTCCGGCTTCGACCGGGGCGTCGGCGCCGCCGGTTTCGCCGTCTGCGTGATGTCCGCCGCCGCCGCGGCCCTCGGCGCCGTACCGGCCGCCGGAGCGCCGCAGGACGACACCCGGGCCGAGGTGGACCGCCTGTACGAGCAGGCCGAGAAGGCCACCGAGGAGTACAACCAGGCCGACGAGCGCGCCGACTCGCTGCGCGAGCAGGTGAGCGACGCCCAGGACGAGATCGCCCGGCAGCAGGAACGCATCAACACCATGCGGGACGCGCTCGGTTCGCTCGCCGGGGCTCAGTACCGCTCGGGCGGCATCGACCCGTCCCTCGCGCTGCTGTTCTCCGACGACCCCGACGACTACCTCGACAAGGCCGCCGTGCTCGACCGGATCAACGCCCACCAGGCCGGCGAACTCAAGGACCTCCAGTCCGCCATGCGCGACCTCGCCCAGCGGCGCGAGGAGGCCACCGGCAAGCTCGCCGAGCTGGAGAAGAGCCGCAAGGCCGTCGCCCAGCACAAGCGCACCGTCGAGCAGAAGCTGACCAGGGCGCGGCAGCTGCTCAACGCACTGCCGGACTCCCTGCGCGACGCCTACGACCGGGCGTCCCGCTCCGGGCGCTCCGACATGCCCGACTTCGGGGGCGCGGTCCCCGCCTCGGGGCGTGCGGCCGCCGCCGTCGCCGCGGCCCGCTCCGCGCTCGGCCGTCCGTACGTGTGGGGCTCCAACGGGCCAGGCGGCTTCGACTGTTCGGGCCTCATGCAGTGGTCGTACGGGCAGGCCGGGGTCGGTCTGCCGCGCACCTCACAGGCCCAGCGGAACGCCGGACGGCAGGTGCCGCTCGCCCAGGCACAGCCCGGCGACCTGGTCGCCTACCGCGACGACGCCAGCCACATCGCGATGTACATGGGCAACGGGCAGGTGATCCACGCGCCCTACCCGGGCGCGCCCGTCCGCTACGACCCGGTGGGCATGATGCCGGTCTCCTCGGTCACCAGGGTCTGACCCCGCGCGAACTCACCGTACGATCGGGAACGTGGCTGGTCGAAGGCGCGCGTCGCGAGCGGGGCTCTCCCTGGTGCTGTTGCTCGCCGTGCTGGTGGGCTGCGGCGGCACCACCGCCTCGGACACCGCGCAGGCCGAGGTGCAGCGGGTGCTGGACCGGCGGGCGGCGGCCGTCCTGGACCGGGACGAGCCGGCGTACCGGGCCACCGGGCAATCGGCCACCTCCGTCGCCGAGTTCGGGAATCTCCGCGACGTCCCGCTGGCGGCCTGGTCGTACCGCGTGACCGGCTTCCACCGCTCCGGCGACCGGGCCACCGCCGACGCCGAGCTGAGCTACCGGGTCGAGGGCTACGACAAGGCGCCCGTGACGGCCGCCCGCGACCTGGGCCTGACCCGCAGCGACGGAAAGTGGTACGTCGTCTCGGACGAGCCCGCCAAGGACGCGAGCGAGCAGTTGTGGGAGCAGGGGGCGGTGACGGTCCTGCGGGGTGAGCACAGCCTCGTGATGGGGGTCGGGCAGTCGGACGAGCGGCTGCGCGACTACGCGGACATCGCGGACCGTGCCGTGCCCGCCGTGTCCCAGGCGTGGGGCACCGACTGGTCGGCCCATGTCGTCGTGCTCGTACCGAAGTCGCTGGAGGGCATGGCGGGGCTGCTGGGCGCCGAGGCGTCCGGATATCAGGGCATCGCGGCGGTCACCACCGGCGAGGCGGGTGCCTCGGCGAAGGCGCCCGCGGACCGGATCATCGTCAACCCCGACGCGTACGGCGTCCTCGGCGACTTCGGCAAGCAGGTCGTCCTCACCCACGAGACCACGCATGTCGCCACCCGCACCCACACCACCGCCGCCACCCCGCTGTGGCTCTCCGAGGGCTACGCGGACTGGGTCGGCTACCTCGGCAGCGGGCGCACCGCCGCACAGGTCGCGCCGGAGCTGGAGCGCGCCGTCGTGGACGGGCACGTCCCGGCCGCGCTGCCGAAGGACGCGGACTTCGGGTTCTCCGGGGACGCGGGGAAGCTGGCGCAGGCGTACGAGGGCGGCTGGATGGCCTGCCGGCTGATCGCCGACCGCTGGGGCGAGGTCCGCCTCAACGACTTCTACCGGGCCGTGGGTGAGCACGAGAAGCGGTCGGGGGCGGTCGAGGACGCGCTGCGGGATGTGCTGGGTACGACGCCGGAGGAGTTCACGGAGCTGTGGCGGGACTATCTGCGGGCGCAGCTCGGCTGAGGCTCGGCCGATTCAGCCCTCCAGCTGTGTGATGGCCTCCGCCAGCCACTTGCGCTCCGCCTCGCCCGTCGCCCGCGCCACCCGGAGCATGCCCTGCCGGAAGAGGTCGTCGGTCTCCTCCGCCCGTACGGGTTGGCCGTCCCGGTAGAAGAAGCTCGCGGGCGTGTCCAGGAACTCCTTGCGGCGGCGCAGCACCGCGGCCTGCTCGCGGGGGTCGGGGAGGTGGCGCAGGAACGCCAGCAGCGTGTTGAAGCGGACCTGGTCGGTGATCTCCGTCTGCTTGGGGTGGCGCAGCCGCTCCAGGAGGTCCTCGCGGCCCCGGTCGGTGAGCGACAGGATGCGGCGGGGGGCCGCGCTGCTGCCCGGCTCCGCGTGCTGGTCCAGCTTGCCCGCGGTGATCAGGCGGGTGATCGCCGGGTAGAGGGCGCCGTCGCTGACCGGGCGGACATGGCCGCTCAGCGCTTTGATCCGCTCCTTCAACTCGTAGCCGTGCAGGGGCTCTTCGGACAGGAAGCCCAGGATCGACAGCTCCAGCATGCGGCGACTCCTCGTGGACGATGCGGCCGATGTTGACGATTGCGCGTCTCGCCCTTGGCATGCTACCTCTTATCGAGCTACCTCTAAACGAGGTATCTCGCATCGAGGGAGTCCGTGTGAACGCCCATCGCAAGCAGCTCATCGCGCTCGCCCACCCCGTCTACCTCTCCCTGCTCGCCTCCGTCGCCGCCGGGATCATCAACACCGTCTGGGTCTCCCGGCTCGGCGGCGACGCGGTGGCCGCCGTCGCCGTCGCGACCAACGCCGAGAACGTGCTGCTCGGCGTCGCCCTGGTCTTCGCCTCCGGTACGACCGTCCTGGTCGCGCACGCCCGAGGCGCCCGGGACCCGGGGGCGGTCCGGGCGGCCGTCCGCGGGGGCTGGGCGCTGTTCGCGGTGGTGACGCCGGTGGTCGCCGTGGGCGGATACCTGCTGCGGGAGCCGCTGGCCCGGCTCGTCCTCGGCGGCGACGGACGCGCCCTGTCCCTCGCCGTCGGGTACTTCGCGATCTCCCTGCCGGGCATCGCCGTCTTCTTCGCCCAGAACCTCGTCGACGGCATCCTGAAGGGCACCGGCGACACCCGCACCCCGATGCGCCTGGCCCTCCTCGCCAACGGCCTGATCCTCGGACTCGACCCGCTGCTCATCCAGGCGTACGGCGTCCAGGGCGCCGCCGTGTCGACCGTGCTGTGCCGCTGCGTGGCCCTGGCGGCCGGGGTGCGCGCCCTGCGCCGCAACGGGCTGCTGCGCGAGTCGGCGGGCTCCCCGCCTTCGGAGGCCACCGGAGCCGCACTCCGGCGCACCCTGACGACCGGGCTGCCGATGTCCGCCGACTTCACCGTGCGGCAGGGCGGGGCGCTCGTCCTGGTCGCGATCGTGGCCCGGCTCGGGGTGACGGCGGTGGCCGCCTACTCCATCGCGTACAAGGTCATGTACGTCGCGACCATGGCGTTCTACTCGGTCCGGCAGGCCGCTTCGATCCACACGGCGCACCTGCGGGGCGCGGGCCGCGACGAACGCGGTGCCGTCGGACGGCAGGCCGTACTCGTCTCGGGGGCGGTCGGACTGCTCGCGGCGGTCCTGCTCGGTGTCCTCGCGCCCTGGATCATGGCGGCCTTCGGTGCCGGACCCGAGGTCGCGCACCAGGGGGTGCTCTTCCTGTGCTGCGTCGGGCCCTACCTGGTCCTGCTGGCCTGCTTCATCGCGCTCGGCGGGGTCTTCGAGGGGAGCGGGGGAGCGCCGCTGCTGCTACGGGTGACGCTGCTCGGGACGGTGGTCCAACTCCCGCTCGCCTACGCCTTGTCGGGGCTGGGGCTGCCCGGGATCTGCCTCGCCCTGGCGCTGTCCATGACGGTGCAGTGCGCCGTACTCCGGGTGTGGGCGGGGCGTCAGGACGCCGAGGTCTCCTTGGTGCGGGCCGCCTGAGCGGGGAGCGCCAGGGAGGGCTCGGAGACCGTGTCGCGCCAGAGCAGCACGGCGGCGGTCACGGTGGCGATCACGAGGAGGCCGTTGCGGACGAAGAGGAGGGTGACGCCGAGACCGTCGCTGACCACGACGTGCGAGAACCAGACCGGGAACTCCAGGACCGTCACGAACGAGGCGATCAGCACCAGGCCGACCGGCAGACCCATCCGGCTGCCCCGGAAGCACAGACAGACGGCGGCGAGTCCGACCAGCCACACCATGTACTGCGGGCTGATCACCCGGCTCGTGGTCGTGAACATCAGCACCGCCACGAACGCGGCGTCGGCGAGCGTGTTCGCCAGGAACCGTTTCGCGCACAGCCGCCACAGCAGCAGCCAGCCGAAGGAGACCGCGGTGAGCACCAGCGCCACCGTGCTCACCAGGTCGACGCCGTCGCCGAGGAACTCCACGGAACCGTAGTTGAGCAGCACCTGCCCGTCCCAGCCGTACTGCCGGGCCACATGGAAGACGAGGGAGCCGAGCGACTCCACCTCGGTGCCCCGGTCGCGCTGGAAGGTGAGGAAGGCGAAGGCGCCCGGCATCGACACCGAGAACAGCACCGCGATCCCCGCGGCGGAGACCGCCGCCGCGGCCCACGCACGGCGCTTGACGGCCCCGACGAGCAGCAGCACAGGCCACACCTTCAGCATCGCCCCGAAGCCCACGAGCGCCCCCATCACCCGCGGATGGCGCGCTCCGGCGAGCAGCGCCGCCACCGCGACGGCCGTCACCATCACGTCGTACCGCGCGTACACGGTCGGCCCGAGCAGCGGTACGCCGATCACCCACACCCAGGCGCCGCGCAGCGACTTGCCGGAGCGCAGGCCCGCGTACTGGAGGAGTCCGAACACCACGAGGTCCGCGAGGAAGGCCAGCACGAAGAAGGCCGACGCGTAGTCGAGGAAGGGCAGCAGCCCGGGGGAGAGGATCGGCAGGGCGGCGGCCGGCGGGTACTGCCAGGTGACGTCGTCCAGCGGGAAGGTGCCGGTGCGCAGGACCTCGTACCAGCCCTGGTAGATCACCGAGACGTCGCTCGTGACGTCCGGGCCCGGGAAGACGAAGACCCTGAAGACGAAGAGCAGCAGTACCAGCCTGGTCAGGCCCCAGGTTGCCGGCATCGCGTACGGGAACCTCGCCCCCCTTGCGCCCGTCATTCGCACCTGGCCCTTGTTCGTCCGGATCTCGCACGTTCCGGCGAGTGCTCCGTGGATATGTTTTGGCGGGGTCATGATGGCGCGCGGTGCTGTGCGGAAGCCATCAAGCGCGGCCGTGCGGAGCTGTGAGTATAGGTTCGCTAGTGTCGAACACGATGCACAAGACCCTGATCGTGACGAACGACTTCCCGCCCAGGCCGGGCGGCATCCAGGCCTTCCTGCACAACATGGCGCTGCGTCTGGACCCCGAGCAGATCGTCGTCTACGCCTCCACCTGGAAGCGCGGCCGCGAGGGCGCCGAGGCCACGGCCGCCTTCGACGCCGAGCAGCCCTTCACCGTCGTACGGGACCGCACGACGATGCTGCTGCCCACACCCGCGGCCACCCGGCGCGCCGTCGGACTGCTGCGGGAACACGGCTGTACGTCGGTGTGGTTCGGGGCGGCGGCCCCGCTCGGCCTGATGGCGCCTGCCCTGCGCCGGGCCGGCGCGCGGCGGCTCGTGGCGACCACCCACGGGCACGAGGCCGGCTGGGCCCAACTGCCTGCGGCACGTGGGCTGTTGCGCCGGATCGGCGAGTCCACGGACACCATCACCTACCTCGGGGAGTACACGCGCTCCCGGATCGCCGCCGCGCTCACCCCGGACGCGGCCTCGCGCATGGTCCAACTGCCGCCCGGCGTCGACGAGAAGACCTTCCACCCCGGCTCGGGCGGCGACGAGGTCCGCGCCCGGCTCGGGCTCACCGACCGCCCCGTCGTCGTCTGCGTCTCGCGGCTCGTCCCGCGCAAGGGGCAGGACACCCTCATCCTCGCGATGCCACGGATCCTGGCCAAGGAGCCGGAAGCAGTGCTGCTGATCGTCGGCGGCGGGCCGTACGAGAAGCAGCTTCGGGGGCTCGCGCACGAGACCGGTGTCTCCGACTCCGTCCGTTTCACCGGCGCGGTGCCCTGGTCGGAGCTCCCCGCCCACTACGGCGCGGGGGACGTCTTCGCGATGCCCTGCCGTACGCGGCGCGGCGGGCTCGATGTGGAGGGGCTCGGCATCGTCTATCTGGAGGCGTCCGCGACGGGGCTGCCGGTTGTCGCCGGCGACTCCGGGGGCGCGCCGGACGCCGTCCTCGACGGCGAGACGGGCTGGGTCGTCCGGGGCGGTTCGCCTGAGGAGGCCGCCGACCGTGTCACCACCCTGCTCGGCGACTCCGAGCTGCGGCGCCGGATGGGGGAGCGGGGGCGGGAGTGGGTCGAGGAGAGGTGGCGCTGGGATCTGCTGGCGGGGCGGCTGCGGGAGCTGTTGTAGGGCCTGTTGGGGTGCCACTTGAGGGCTTATGGCGACTGCGGGTAGTCGCGGGCTGGCCGCGCAGTTCCCCGCGCCCCTGGCGGGGCAACGCCCCGTTCAGGGGCGCGGGGAACTGCGCGAGCAACCAACCACGGCCGGTACGCCGCAGGGGAACCCCCACCCCTACGGCGAGTAGGCACGTCAGCCCCGGTAAATCGCCTCAATTTCGTCGGCGTAATCCTTGGCAACCACATTCCGCTTGAGCTTCAGAGAAGGGGTGAGATGCCCCGACTCCTCACTGAACTGCTCAGCGAGGATCCGGAACTTCCGTACCGACTCCGCCTTGGACACCGCGGCGTTGCCGTCGTCGATGGCGTCCTGGATCGCGGCCAGCAGATCCGCGTCCTCGCGGAGCGACACCGCGGTCGAGCCGGCAGGCTTCCCGTGCTCGGTGGCCCAGCGGCCCAGGAACTCCTCGTCGATGGTGACCAGCGCGCCGACGAACGGGCGCCCGTCGCCGACCACCATGCACTCCGCGACCAGCGCGTGCGCGCGGATGCGGTCCTCGATCACGGCCGGGGCGACGTTCTTGCCGCCCGCGGTGACGATGATCTCCTTCTTGCGGCCGGTGATCCGGAGGTAGCCGTCCTCGTCGAGGGTGCCGATGTCACCGGTGTGGAACCAGCCGTCGGCGAGGGCCTCGGCGGTCGCGGCCTCGTTGTTCCAGTACCCCTTGAACAGGTGCTCGCCGTGCAGCAGCACCTCGCCGTCGTCCGCGATCCGCACGACGGAGCCGGGCAGCGGCTGGCCGACCGTGCCGATCTTCTGGCGGTCCCACGGGTTGAAGGCGGTCGCCGCACAGGACTCGGTCAGGCCGTAGCCCTCCAGGACCGTGAAGCCGATGCCGCGGAAGAAGTGCCCGAGGCGCTCGCCGAGCGGGGCGCCGCCGGAAATCGCGTACTCGCCCTTGCCGCCCAGTACGGCCCGCAGCTTGCTGTAGACGAGCTTGTCGAAGGTCTTGTACTTGATCTTCAGGCCGAGAGACGGGCCCGAGGGGGTGTCAAGGGCGCGGCTGTACGCGATCGCCGTGTCCGCCGCCTTGTCGAAGATCTTGCCCTTGCCGTCGGCCTGCGCCTTGGCGCGCGCCGAGTTGTATACCTTCTCGAAGACGCGCGGCACACCGAGGATCAACGTCGGCCGGAACGAGGCCAGTTCGTCGGTGAGGTTCTTGATGTCCGGGACCATGCCCAGCTTGATCGGCGCCATCATCGGCGCGACCTGCACGAGCCGCCCGAAGACGTGCGCGAGCGGCAGGAAGAGCAGCACCGAGCACTCGCCCGTACGGAACAGGGGGCGCAGCCGCTCCACGATGTTGCCGCACTCGGCGAAGAAGCTGCGGTGGGTCAGGACGCAGCCCTTGGGGCGGCCGGTCGTCCCGCTCGTGTAGACGATGGTCGCCGGGTCGTCGGCCTTGGCGAGCGAGCTGCGCTCCTCGACCGTCTCGTCGGTGACGTCCTTGCCGGCGCGGCCCAGCTCCTCGACGCCGCCGCCCTCGATCTGCCACACCTGCTTCAGCGCGGGCAGCCGGTCACGCACCGACTCCACGGCGGCCGCGTGCGCGTCCAGCTCGACGACGCAGGCGGTCGCGCCCGAGTCGCTGAGGATCCACTGCACCTGCTCCGCCGAGC
This sequence comes from Streptomyces sp. NBC_00038, assembly GCF_026343635.1. NCBI lineage: Bacteria > Bacillati > Actinomycetota > Actinomycetes > Kitasatosporales > Streptomycetaceae > Streptomyces > Streptomyces sp. NBC_00038. Next base: position 2,939,966 of record NZ_JAPELQ010000001.1, on the reverse strand, counting down.
TGGTCTCGTACACCGGCACGGTGACCGCGCCCGCGCTCCAGATCGCGAAGTCGAGCAGCGTCCACTCGTAGCGGGTACGGGACATCAGGCCGACCCGGTCACCGGGCAGCACGCCCGACGCGATCAGACCCTTGGCCGCGGCCCGTACCTCGGCAAGGAAGACGGTGGCGGTGACATCCGTCCACGCGCCGCCGACCTTGCGGGCGATGACAGCAACGTCAGGATGCTGCGCGGCGTTTCTGCGGACGATGTCGGTCAGATTTCCGTCCGCAGGGACCTCGTACAAAGCCGGAAGGCTGAACTCGCGCAAGACTGCTGCTCCTCATAGGGCGCCGACGCCACGACTCTGTGTGCTGCGACGGTGCGGTCCAAGGCTCGGGCAGGCACTCAGAGAGATCATTGTTGAAATCCTGAGTACGACTGGACTGCCCGGACGTTACCCGTCGGTATGGCTTCTTCGACAGGGGGGTCCGACGAGATGTTCGCTGCGTCACACAGGTTGGTGTTCCTTTGCGCACAGTAGTCCACGGCTTTCTTGACTGGCCAGTAACCGCAGGTCCGGCCCCCTTCTATTCACGTATGCCGCACAGGCCTACGCTTGATCGTCATGGCACCCACACCAGGCGGTAACCGCAGGACGCGCATTCATGTGGTCAGTGACGTGCACGGCAACGCGCGTGACCTGGCCAGGGCCGGCGACGGTGCGGACGCGCTGATCTGCCTCGGTGACCTCGTACTCTTCCTCGACTACGCCGACCACTCGCGCGGAATCTTCCCCGACCTCTTCGGCGTGGAGAACGCGGACCGCATCGTCGAACTGCGCACCGCCCGCCGCTTCGAGGAGGCGCGGGACTTCGGGGCCCGGCTGTGGTCCGGCATCGGCTCGGACCGGGCCGCCGCCATCGAGAAGGCGGTGCGCAAGCAGTACGCCGAGATGTTCGGCGCGTTCCCGACGCCGACGTACGCGACCTACGGCAATGTCGACATGCCGATGTTGTGGCCGGAGTACGCCGGACCCGGCACGACGGTCCTCGACGGCGAGCGGGTGGAGATCGGCGGCCGGGTCTTCGGCTTCGTCGGCGGTGGACTCATGACGCCCATGCGCACGCCCTACGAGATCAGCGACGAGGAGTACGCGGCGAAGATCGAGGCGGTCGGCGAGGTCGACGTGCTGTGCACGCACATCCCGCCGGAGGTCCCGGAGCTGGTCTACGACACGGTGGCCCGCCGCTTCGAACGCGGTAGCCGTGCCCTCCTGGACGCGATCCGCCGCACCCGGCCCCGCTACTCGCTCTTCGGCCATGTGCACCAGCCGCTGGCGCGGAGAATGCGGATCGGGGCGACCGAGTGCGTGAACGTGGGTCACTTCGCGGGCTCCGGGCGGCCGTGGGCCCTGGAGTGGTGAGCCCGCCGCCCTCCCGTACCCGGTGCGGGTGAATGCGCCCCGTCCGGTGCGCGGTAGCCTTCACGCTGCACACACGTGCGCACCACCCTCCCTCACCGGACCGTATCTGGAGGAGCCACGGCGATGGCTGAACACACCAGTTCGAGCATCACGATCGAGGCGGCACCGGCTGATGTCATGGCGGTCATCGCCGACTTCGCCCGCTACCCGGACTGGACCGGCGAGGTGAAGGAGGCGGAGGTACTCGCCACGGACGACCAGGGCCGCGCCGAGCAGGTACGTCTGGTCATGGACGCCGGCGCCATCAAGGACGACCAGACCCTCGGCTACACCTGGACCGGCGACCACGAGGTCTCCTGGACCCTGGTCAAGTCCCAGATGCTCCGCTCCCTCGACGGCTCGTACATCCTCAAGCCCACAGGCACCGACGCCACCGAGGTCACCTACCTCCTGACGGTCGACGTCAAGATCCCCATGCTCGGCATGATCAAGCGCAAGGCCGAAAAGGTCATCATCGACCGCGCGCTGGCCGGCTTGAAGAAGCGGGTGGAGGAGACCAACTAGCCCTTGCCGGAGATCTTTCAGCTCGTCCGGAGATCTTTCAGCCCGTCCGGCGTTTGAGGACGAGCCCTTCGGGCGAACGGGGGTCTGGGGGCGGAGCCCCCAGGTACGGGACGGGTAGGGGCGGAGGGGGCGAAAAAGCCCCTACGCCGGCACAGGCGCCGGGTGCCACGAAAACGGAGCCCACCCCGCCAAGGCGCCCCCGCCAGCCCAGGTACCGTTCACCCTCATGCGCACCCTCCTGATCACAGGCCCCGGCGGCACAGGCCGTACCACCGTCGCCGCGGCCACCGCGCTGAAAGCCGCCCGCGAGGGCACCCGCACCCTGGTCCTGAGCGCCGACCGCACGGACACCCTGGGCGCCGCCCTGGGCGTACGGACAGGCCCCGCCCCAGTGGAGGCGGGCCCCAACCTCACCGCCTGGCGCCCCGACGCCGCAGAGCGCTTCCGCGCCGACCTCACCGCCTTCCAGAACCGCGCAGGCACCGCCCTGGACCTGCTCGGCGCCGCCCGCCTGGACGCCGAGGAAGTCACCCCCCTCCCCGGCGCCGAGGAGCTGGCCCTGCTCCGCGCCCTGCGCGACGCGGCGACCTCGGACACGTACGACCTCCTCGTCGTCGACCTCCCCCCGACCCCCCAGGCCCTCGCCCTCCTCGCCCTCCCCGAGGAACTCCGCCGCTACCTGCGCCGCCTGCTCCCCGCGGAGCGCCAGGCGGCCCGCGCCCTGCGCCCCGTCCTCGGCCGGCTCGCGGGCGTCCCGATGCCCTCGGAGTGGCTGTACGAGACGGCGGCCCGCTGGGACATCGAGCTGGCCGCCGTGGAAGCGGTCGTCGAGGACCGCGCCACGACCGTACGGCTGGTCGCCGAGCCGGGGCCGGCAGGCACCGACGCCGTACGCAGTGCCGGCACGGGCCTCGCCCTGCGCGGCCTCTCCGTCGACGCCCTGGTGGCGAACCGCGTGCTGCCCCATGCCACGAACGACACCTGGCTCGCCGCGCTCGCCGCCCAGCAGCGCAAGGCACTCGACGAGTGGCAGGAGACGTACGACGTCCACGAGGTTCCGCACCGCGGGCACGACCCGCGCGGTACCGACGACCTCGGCGCGCTCCCCGTACCCGGTGTCGTCAACGAAACGCCGTCCCCCGTCGAGTGGCCCCTCACCGACCACCTCGCCGACGAAGGCGTCCTCGTCTGGCACATCACGCTCCCCGGCGCCATACGCGAGGAGCTGGACCTCATCCGGCGCGGCGACGAACTCGTCGTCACCGCCGGGCAGTTCCGCCGGATCGTGCCGCTGCCCTCCGCCCTGCGCCGCTGCACCGTCGACGGCGCCGCCCTGCGCGAGGGCGAGCTGAGGATCCGATTCGCGCCGGACCCCGATCTGTGGCCACGGACACGGTGAACCGCGTACCTCCGTTCGGGTAACGTCGGAGGGACGAAACGTAGTCAGGAGAACCGCCATGAGCGAAGAGCGCCCGACGTCCGACGCCGCTCAGGAAGCGACTGACGAGGTCCGTGCGTCCGACGTCGATGCCGACGCCTGGGCGACCGCGACCGCCGAGGATCTCGCGGCGGAGAAGGCCCGCCGCCGCGCTCAGTACGGCGCACCGCCCGGCTCGGCCGCCGAGGAGCTGCGCAAGCTCGTCGACGCCGTCGCCGACAAGCTGTCCGGAATGCAGTCTCCGCTGCTCGGAGCGGTCGCGGGCGGTGCCGCCCAGCAGATGGTCAACCAGGTGGTCCAGCAGGCCAAGGCCGCCGTCGAACCCGTCATGGAGCGCAACCCCGACGTCTTCGACCACCTCGCGGCCGCGGGCACCGAGCTGCTCGCCGCCTATCGCTCGGCCGTCGAGGCACAGGAACGGCGCTGGACGTCCCGGGACACGGATCCTCGCGACGAGGGCACCGGTCCAGGCGAACACATCGACTTGGACTAATGGCAGCTCGGGTACGGTTGGCCGTAGCGGGGCTCGACCGAAACTGAGGGATTCATGGGACTCACCATCGGCGTCGATATCGGCGGCACGAAGATCGCGGCCGGTGTGGTCGACGAGGAAGGCAATATCCTCTCGACCCACAAGGTGCCGACCCCCACCACACCGCAGGCCATCGTGGACGCCATCGCCTCCGCAGTGGAGGGTGCCCGCGCCGGGCACGAGATCGTGGGCGTGGGCATCGGTGCCGCCGGCTACGTGAACCGCCAGCGCTCGACGGTCTACTTCGCGCCGAACATCGACTGGCGGCAGGAACCGCTCAAGGCCGAGGTCGAAGCGCGGGTGGGGCTGCCGGTCGTCGTCGAGAACGACGCCAACGCCGCCGCGTGGGGCGAGTACAAGTTCGGCGCCGGCAAGGGCCACCGGAACGTCATCTGCATCACGCTGGGCACGGGTCTCGGCGGCGGCATCATCATCGGCAACAAGCTGCGCCGCGGGCACTTCGGGGTGGCCGCCGAGTTCGGGCACATCCGGATGGTGCCGGACGGGCTGCTGTGCGGGTGCGGTTCGCAGGGGTGCTGGGAGCAGTACGCCTCCGGGCGGGCGCTCGTCCGGTACGCCAAGCAGCGGGCCAACGCGACACCCGAGAACGCGGAGATCCTGCTCGCGCTGGGCGACGGCAGCCCCGACGGCATCGAGGGCAAGCACATCTCGGTCGCCGCGCGCCAGGGGGACCCGGTCGCGGTGGACTCCTACCGCGAGCTGGCCCGCTGGGCCGGTGCCGGTCTCGCCGACCTTGCCTCGCTCTTCGACCCGTCCGCCTTCATCGTCGGTGGCGGTCTGTCGGACGAGGGCGAGCTGGTTCTCGACCCCATTCGTAAGTCGTACAAGCGTTGGCTGGTGGGGGGCAACTGGCGGCCCGTCGCCGATGTCATCGCGGCGCAGCTGGGGAACAAGGCTGGGCTTGTGGGGGCCGCGGACCTGGCCCGGGAGCCGGACCCGATCATGTGACGTCCGCTGTGTGATGCGCGCCCGCCGTGCCCCTCGGGGTCGGCGGGCGTCGTCGTGCCCAGCGTCGTCGGGCGCGGCTCCTACCCGGCGGGCACCTTGAGGGCGGCCAGCACCGGCAGGTGATCGGTCGCCCTCCTGAGGTCACCCTCGGTCACACCGTCAAGACCCAGCGGAACCCCGCACCCCAGGACCTCCACACCCTCCGTGGCGAAGATCGCGTCGATACGCTGGTGCGGGTCCTCGGGAGTGGAGGTCTGCTCAGCACCCCAGGGCCGGGTGGCCCAGCCGTCCTGAAGGGCCCCGGCAAGCCGCTTGAAGGTGCGCCCGTCCGGCCGCTCATTGAGGTCGCCCCCGACCACGGCATGCGGAGTGCCAAGACGGGCCAGCCGGTCGAGGAGCATGCCCCCCTGTTCGTAGCGCTCGTCCTTCTGCAGCGAGAGATGACAGCTCAGAACACCGAGGCGGGCCCCACCGAACCGGACCACCGCGGTGGCGAACCCACGCCGGTGCAGCCCGGGCGTGAGCGGAAGCAGAACATCCTCGGTCCGCTCGACCGTCGCCCGCAAGGAGCACAACAACGCGGGCCCGGACGCGGTGGCCCCACCGGACAGGACCATCTGCCCGGAAGCCGCCGCAAGCCGGGCCAGCTTCTTCCGCCACCGGAAGAACCGCGGAGCCTCCTGCACCAGCACAAGGTCGGGCGCACAGGCACCGATCACCCGCGCGAGCGCATCCGTGTCATCGCGCATCGAACGGATGTTGTAGCTGAGGACCCGGACAACAGCCGAACCATCGGATTCAGTACGGGAGTTGGGCAGCGCCCTGATCCCACTGGACGAGTTCGTAGGCATGGCGATCAAGATACGACAACGCAGCCCCAGGCACCTGGCACGCCCCGCAGCCGCCCATCCACGGAAGCGGCGCGGTCAGACCACTGCGCCCCGGCCGGGGTCGTCGCCGTCCTCGTCGTCGCTCTTCATGCGTGTCACCAGCGTGGCGAAGCCGCCCAGGAAGCCGCCGATGCCGAGGGTGGCGAGCCACCAGGTCATGTCCCAGCCGAGCAGGACGGCCAGCAGGAGCAGCACGGGGCCGCCGAGGACTGCCAGCCACGCGAACTTGGCCGTGGCGTCGGCCGAGGGGAGCGGGGGTGGCTCGGGTGGTACGAAGTGGCCCTCGTCGGTGTCGTCGAAGTCGTCGTCCGTGGGCTCGGGGGACTCGAAGTCACGCGGGCCGGCCACGCCGGGGGCGAAGGCCACGGAGCTGCCGAGGGGCTTTGCGGGCTTGTCTCCGGGCTTGTCCTCGGCCTTGTCGTCCTGGCTCTGCTTGTCCTTGTCCTTGCCCGTGTCCGCGTCGTCGTTCGTCTCGGGTTCGAGGAGGGCCAGGTCTTCCACCGACTTGAACGGTTTCGCGCCGGGCGGGTCCTTGGGCTCCTCGCCGTAACCGGAGACGATCGCCTCCCATGCGGCCTCCTCGTCGAAGGGCACGCTCTGCTCATCGCCGAGGGGCACGCCCTTCTCCTCGGAATCGTCGCGGTCCGCCTCGTGCTCAGCCACCGGTGGCCGTCCCTTCCTGCTGAACCCCTCGACCGGCGTCGGACTCCTTGCCGACGCCGGGTGCGAGCCGGCCGATGAACGCGTAGCTCTCCTCGAAGATCCGGTCCGCGTCGTGGTCCAACGTCGCGACGTGGTAGCTCTGTTCCAGCAGGATCTCCGTCACGTCCGTGGACGACACCCGGCTGAGGATCCGCTCCGAGTCGACGGGCGGCACCACATGGTCCTGCGGGCTGTGCAGGAGCAGCATCGGCTGCGTGACCTGCGGCAGCTCGCCATCGAGCATTCGGTAGAAGTTGCGCATCGAGTGCGCCGCGTGCAGCGGCACCTTGTCGTAGCCGATCTCGGCGCCGCCCTCTTTGGCGATGTCGCTCGTGATGCCGGGCACCGTGCGCACGAAGTGCCGGAGCACCGGAAGGGCGTGTGCCGCCAGGCCGTGCACCTTGTTCGCGGGGTTGACGACGACGATGCCGCTCACCTCGTCCCCGTGCTTCGCGGCGAGCCGCAGGGTCAGCGCGCCGCCCATGGAGAGGCCGAAGACGAACACGTGGGCGCACCGCTCCCGGAGGGCGCGCAGCTCGCGGTCCACCTCGGCGTACCAGTCCTGCCAGCCGGTGAGCTGCATGTCCTCCCAGCGCGTGCCGTGCCCGGGCAGCAGCGGCAGCGCGACGGTCAGACCGCGCTCGGCGAGATACTCCGCCCAGGGGCGCAGCGACTGCGGGGAACCGGTGAAACCGTGGCACAGAAGGACGCCGACCTCTCCGCCTTCATGGCGGAACGGCTCGGCTCCAGGAAGGACCGGCACCTTCGGTCTCCTGTTCGTGAGACGGGCGGAAGCAAGAAATGGCCCCGGGGCTTCGAGGCGTACTTCACCGTACGCGACCGCACTGACACCGACCAGGGTCGTCGGGGCCTTTGACAGTGCTCCGGGTTAAGGTCTGACCTACGACACAGGAGGCACTCGGTTGATCTACGGCGCAATGAAGTTTTCCATCGGAGGGCCGCTGAAGCTCGCCTTCAGACCCTGGGTGGAAGGCCTCGAGCACATCCCCGCCGAGGGCCCCGCCATTCTGGCGAGCAATCATCTGTCGTTCTCGGACTCGTTCTTCCTGCCCGCGGTCCTCGACCGCAAGGTCACCTTCATCGCGAAGGCCGAGTACTTCACGACGCCCGGCATCAAGGGCCGGATGACCGCCGCCTTCTTCAAGGGCGTCGGCCAGCTCCCCGTGGACCGCTCCGGTGCGCGCGGCGCGGGCGAGGCGGCCGTCAAGAGCGGTATCGGCGTCGTCGAGCGCGGTGAGCTGTTCGGTATCTACCCGGAGGGCACGCGCTCGCCCGACGGCCGTCTCTACCGCGGCAAACCCGGCGGCCTCGCGCGCGTGGCGCTCGCCACCGGAGCGCCCGTCATTCCGGTCGCGATGATCGACACCGAGAAGATCCAGCCGCCGGGCAAGGTGATGCCCAAGCTGATGCGCCCGGGCATCCGCATCGGCAAGCCGCTCGACTTCAGCCGCTACAACGGCATGGAGCACGACCGTTTCGTGCTGCGCGCCGTGACCGACGAGGTCATGTACGAAATCATGAAGCTCTCCGGCCAGGAGTACGTCGACGTGTACGCGACGGCCGCCAAGCGGCAGCTCGCGGAGGCGGCGAAGGCCGAGAAGCAGGCGCACAAGGAAGCCGAACAGGCGCAGAAGCAGGCGGAGAAGGCCGCGAAGGACGCCGAGGCCGAAGCGGCTGTCTCGGCGGCTGACACGGAACGGGCCGGCTCTTAGGCGAGTCCGTCAGGGGTATGGGGTGGGGGACATGGCCAAGCGCGAGCGAGTCATGAGGATGTCGGTCGAGCAGCCGCTGTGGCGTGCGCTCAGCGGCTACCGCGTGCTGACGATGCTGTACGCGACCGGGCTCTTCGCCACCGCGTACGACGAGTTCGACCGGCCCTGGGTGGCCATCGCCTACTACGTCGTCCTGTTCGTGTGGACCATCGCGACCCTTCCCCGGGTCGCCAACGCGGCCAGCTGTACCAAGCGGTTCCTCGCCGCCGACCTGACCATCGCGCTCACCGGCATCCTGCTCACCCGGGTCGCCGACAGCGCGGCCCGGATAGACGCAGGCGGCCCGACCCTGCCGTCGATATGGACCGCGGGATCCGTCCTGGCGTTCGCGATCAAGGGCGGTTGGCGCTGGGCGGCCTTCGCCTCCACGCTCGTCGCGGCCGCCAACCTCGTCCACCGCGGCGCTCCGACCCGCGACACCATCCACAACGTGCTCCTCGTCTGGGTCGCCTCCATCGCCATCGGATACGTCGTCGAGGTCGCCCGCGCCTCCGAGGCCACCCTCGCCCGCGCCCTGGAGATCGAGGCCGCGACCCGCGAACGGGAACGCCTGGCCCGCGACATCCACGACGGCGTGCTCCAGGTCCTCGCCATGGTGCAGCGGCGCGCGTCCGCCCTCGGCGGCGAGACCGCCGAGCTGGGCCGGATGGCCGGTGAGCAGGAGGTGGCGCTGCGCACGCTGGTCTCGGGCGGCCTGGTGCCCGTCTCCCGGGTGTCCGAGGACGCCGCGCTCGGTGCCGTCGTACGAGCCGTCGACGAACCGGGCGACGACGAGGATCCCGCGGGCCCCGTCGACCTGCGCGGGCTCCTCGCCCCCTACGCCGCCGCGCGCGTGACGCTCTCCGAGCCTGGCGCGCCCGTGCCGCTCGCCCCCGCCGCCGCCAAGGAGCTGGCCGCGGCTGTCGGTGCCGCCCTGGACAATGTCCGCAAGCACGCGGGTGCGGACGCCAGGGCCTGGATCCTGGTCGAGGACGAGCCGGACGCGGTGATCGTGACCGTGCGCGACGACGGCCCCGGCATCCCGGAGGGGCGGCTCGCCCAGGCCGAGGGGGAGGGGCGGCTCGGCGTCGCCCTGTCGATCCGCGGCCGGCTGCGCGAGATCGGCGGCGCGGCCGAGCTGATCTCGGTCCCGGGGCAGGGCACGGAGGTCGAGCTGAAAGTGCCGAAGGCGCCGACGGATTCGAAGGCGCCCAAGGGTTCGAAGGGTTCGAAGGTTTCGCGGGGGAAGGTGGAGCGGGCATGAGTGAGCAGCGCAAGGATCCGATCAGGGTCATGGTGGTGGACGATCACCCCATGTGGCGCGACGCCGTCGCCCGCGACCTCGCCGAGGCCGGGTTCGACGTCGTCGCCACCGCGGGCGACGGCGAACAGGCCGTGCGCCGCGCCCAGGCAGCCGCGCCCGACGTCCTCGTCCTCGACCTGAACCTGCCCGCCAAGCCCGGCGTCCAGGTCTGCAAGGAACTGGTCGGCGCCAACCCGGCGCTGCGCGTCCTCGTCCTGTCGGCCAGCGGTGAGCACGCCGACGTCCTGGAGGCGGTCAAGTCCGGCGCGACGGGCTATCTGCTCAAGTCGGCGTCCACGGAGGAGCTCACCGACGCTGTGCGCCGCACGGCCGTCGGCGATCCGGTGTTCACGCCGGGCCTCGCCGGACTGGTCCTCGGCGAGTACCGCCGGCTCGCCTCCGACCCCGGGCCCGCCACGGGCGGCGACCAGCCCAGGGCCCCGCAGCTCACCGACCGCGAGACCGAGGTGCTCCGCCTGGTCGCCAAGGGCCTCAGCTACAAGCAGATCGCCGAGCGCCTGGTCATCTCCCACCGCACGGTCCAGAACCACGTGCAGAACACCCTGGGCAAACTGCAACTCCACAACCGTGTCGAACTCGTTCGCTATGCCATAGAGCGCGGCCTGGACGACGCGTAAACCACGGGTTACCCACCTTCGAGTGAAGGTCAGTGATCAACTCCCGCACAATTCACCGGAATTGACCTTCCGCACCATACTGAAGTGACCTGGATCACTATTAGCGTGAGTCCCGTCAGCCAACCGTGGCGAAGGGACTTTCCATGCGGGTCGGAGTACTGACCGGAGGCGGCGACTGCCCCGGGCTCAACGCCGTCATCCGAGGCATCGTCCGTAAGGGCGTGCAGGAGTACGGCTATGACTTCGTCGGCTTCCGGGACGGCTGGCGGGGTCCGCTCGAAGGGGACACCGTCCAGCTGGACATCCCGGCCGTGCGCGGCATCCTGCCCCGCGGCGGCACCATCCTCGGCTCCTCGCGCACCAACCCGCTCAAGGTCGAGAACGGCATCCGCCGGATCAAGGAGACCCTCGCCAAGCAGGATGTCGAGGCGCTCATCGCGATCGGCGGCGAGGACACGCTCGGCGTGGCCGCGCGCCTCACCGACGAGTACGGCGTCCCCGTCGTCGGCGTACCGAAGACCATCGACAACGACCTGTCCGCCACCGACTACACCTTCGGCTTCGACACCGCCGTCAACATCGCCACCGAGGCGATCGACCGGCTGCACACCACCGCCGAGTCGCACATGCGCGTGCTCGTCTGCGAGGTGATGGGGAGGCACGCGGGCTGGATCGCCCTCCACTCGGGCCTCGCTGGCGGCGCCAACGTCATCCTCATCCCCGAGCAGCGCTTCGACGTGGAACAGGTCTGCTCCTGGGTGACCTCCCGCTTCAAGGCCTCGTACGCCCCGATCGTGGTCGTCGCAGAGGGTGCCATGCCCAAGGACGGCGACGTGGTCCTCAAGGACGGCTCGCTCGACTCCTTCGGGCACGTCCGGCTCTCCGGTGTCGGCGAATGGCTGGCCAAGGAGATCGAGAGGCGCACCGGCAAGGAGGCCAGGACCACGGTCCTCGGGCACGTCCAGCGCGGGGGCACCCCCAGTGCCTTCGACCGCTGGCTCGCCACTCGCTTCGGCCTGCACGCCATCGAGGCCGTCCGGGACGGCGACTTCGGCAAGATGGTCGCCCTGCGCGGCACGGACATCGTCCGCGTCCCGATCGCGGAGGCCACGGCCAAGCTGAAGACGGTGGACCCGAAGCTGTACGAGGAGGTCGGGGTCTTCTTCGGCTGAGGCGGCCGAGGCCGCGGGTCCTGCCGCTCCGGCGACCCGGCGACCTGGGGTTATGGGCCGTATATTCGATATTCGGCCCATAACCCTCCAGGACGGGAGAAGCCGGTGGAGATTCTGGCGTTCGGTGTGCAGTCCGACGAGAGGCCCCTGATCCAGAAGGCCTTCGCGGGACACCACGACGTCCGCTGCCTCGACGTCTTCCTGACCGAGGACACCGCTCCCATCGCGGCCGGCCACGAGATCATCTCCACCAGCGTCAACTGCGGCCTGGGCAACCACGTCCTGCAGACCCTCGCGGCCGGCGGCACGCAGATGATCGCCCAGCGCTCCACCGGCTTCAACAACATCGACCTCGACGTCGCCGAGCGCCTCGGCATGACCGCCGCACGGGTCTCGTACTACTCGCCGTACTCGGTCGCCGAGTTCGCCTGGACCCTCGGCATGGCCGTCAACCGCCGTATCGTCCGCGCCGCCACCCGCACCCGCGACTTCGACTTCCGTCTCGACGGACTGATGGGCCGCGACATGCACGGCCGCACCGCGGGCGTCCTCGGCACCGGCAAGATCGGCGAGGCGTTCACCCGGATCGCCCACGGCTTCGGCATGAACCTGCTCGGCTGGGACGTCGCCGAGAACCCGGCCTGCCTGGACCTCGGCATGAAGTACGTCCCCAAGGAACAGCTCTTCGCCGAGTCCGACCTGATCACCCTGCACGTCCCGCTCATGCCCGAGACGCAGCGCCTCATCGACGCCGCCGCCCTGCGCACGATGAAGGACGACGCGATCCTCGTGAACTCCAGCCGCGGTGGTCTGATCGACACCGCGGCCCTCGTCGACCAACTGCGCGAGGGCCGCTTCACCGGCGTCGGCCTCGACGTGTACGAGGCGGAAGCCGGGCTCTTCTTCCTCGACAAGTCCCTGGAGGCCGTCGAGGACGACACCCTGGCCCGCCTCGTCACCTTCCCGAACGTCCTGGTCACCTCCCACCAGGCGTACTACACGGTGGACGCCGTCGGCCAGATCATCGACACCACCCTGGGCAACGTCCTCGACTACACCGCGGGCCGCCGCTCGGAGAACGTGCTGGTCCCGCGCAGCTGACCCAGCAACTCACCCACGATCCCGGTGCCGCGCAGCGACAGCACCGACTCCGGGTGGAACTGCACGCCGGCGAACCCTGGCCCACGCAGCGCGTGCACCTCTCCCGCCTCACTGCGGCTGACCTCGATGCCATGGGCGGCCAACTCCCTCGCGGCCTCCTCGTCGCACCGCGCCACGAAGCTGTTGTAGAAGCCGACGGTCTCCGTCCGCCCGAAGAGGTCGATCCCGGTCTGCGCGCCCTGGTAGGGCACTTCCTTGCGGACGATCTCCAGCCCCAGTTCGGCCGCGATCAGCTCATGACCCAGACAGACGCCGAGCACGCCGTGACGGTGGGTGCGCAGCACCTCGGCGGTCAGCCCGCGCAGGAAACGCATCTTGGGGTCGTCGGCGTCGCCCGGATCACCGGGCCCCGGACCCAGGATCAGCGGCCCCTCGTGGGCGAGCGCGACCTCCCGCAGCCCCGGCTCGTCGTAGCGCCGCACCGTCACGTCGAGCCCCGACGACCGCAGCACATGCGCGAGCATCGCCGTGAACGTGTCCTCGCCGTCCACGACGAGCGCGTGCCCCTCCAGCGCGTCGGTCCGCTCCTGCATCCGCAGCCAGAACGGCGCCAGCGAGCCCCGTCGCCCGTCGAGCGCCGCCTGCACCCGCGGATCGTCGGCCAGCTTCGGCCGTACGCCCTCCTCGCGCGGCCTGCCCTCCCGCACCCCCAGAGCCGCCAGCACCCCCGCCGCCTTCGCATGCGTCTCGGCGACCTCGCTCGCGGGATCCGAACCCCGTACGAGGGTGGCGCCGACCGGCACCCGCAGCCGCCCGTCCGCGTCGATGTCGGCGGTCCGGATCAGGATGGGGGAGTCGAGGGTCTGGGCCCCGCCCGCGTCCCGTCCGACGAGGGCCAGCGCGCCCGCGTAATAGCCCCGCCCGCCGACCTCGTGGCGCTCGATGACCCGGCACGCGTTCTGCACCGGCGACCCGGTCACGGTGGCGGCGAACATGGTCTCGCGCAGGACCTCCCGTACGTCCAGCGACGACCGGCCCCGCAACTCGTACTCCGTGTGCGCGAGATGGGCCATCTCCTTGAGCCGCGGTCCGATCACCACCCCGCCCATGTCACCGACCGTGCACATCATCTTGAGCTCCTCGTCGACGACCATCGAGAGCTCTTCGATCTCCTTGCCGTCGGCGAGGAAGGCGAGCAGATCCTCGGGCGTGGGGCCCCCGGCCGGGTAGCGGTACGTCCCGCTGATCGGGTTCATGACGACCGTGCCGCCCGACATCCGCACGTGCACCTCGGGGCTCGCCCCGATCAGCGTCCGTTCCCCGGTGTGCACGACGTACGTCCAGTACGCGCCCCGCTCGCCGACGAGCAGCCGTCGGAAGAGGGCCAGCGCGTCGGCCTTCCCGAACCCCGGGATCTCACCCTCGTACGTACGCCGGATGACGAAGTTCGCGCCCTCGCCGCTACCGATCTCCTCGTGGAGCACGCGCCCGACGATCCCCGCGTACTCCTCGTCGGCGACGTCGAAGCCGCCGCCCTCGACCCGCACGTCGTGCGACGGCAGCTCCGCCAGGGCTCGGTCCAGCGGCAGTTCGTACGTCTCCTCCGGGGTCAGCACCGCGAGCGGTGTGCCGTCGTCGCGGACGTCGAAGCCGCGTTCCCTGATCTGGCGGTAGGGGATCAGCGCGAGGCCCTCGTCGGGGAGGTCGGCGAGGCGTTCGCAGGTGCTGACAGGGCCGAGCAGGACCTCGACCGTGTCGTGGTCATGGCCAGAGGTACGGCGGCGCAGCAGGGCGAACGGGCGGGGATCGTCCAGCAGGTCGAGCAGGTTCATCGGTCCTGTTCCTTCTCACTCGGAGATCGGAGAGATCGGAGAGGCAGGAGGAACGGGCTCCGGAAACGCCGAAGGCCGCCCCTCGGGCGGCCTTCGCGAAGTTTTGAGTACGCGCAGTCAGCGGGCCGCCGGATGAGCGGTCCACCACCAGGTCTGGGTCGAATGCGCGAACATGCGCCGCACCCTACCCGACGCCGGGGGCCGGGCAACAGCGTGAACCGCGCGGGCACGGGGTTCGGACTGCACGGTCGGCGGCCATTGATGGGTTCACAGCCCGACCGAGGAGCCCGACCGAGGAGAGAGTCATTCACGCAGCTCGTTCACCCCTGTCCCGCCGGAGCGGCGCACGCGCGCTCACGGCCCTCGCCGCAGCCGCGGTCCTCGCCGCCGGCTGGCCCGGCGCCGCCCAGTCGGCCCCGCGCCCCGCCGAATCCGACGACACCAGCCAGGTCGGCTACCGGGGCCACGAGTTCACCGTCCCCGCCTCCTGGCAGGTCGTGGACCTGGCGGAGAACCCGGAAGCCTGTGTCCGCTTCGACCGGCACGCCGTGTACCTCGGCACGCCCGGCGGCCGGCAGGACTGCCCGGCGCGTCTGCGGGGACGTACCGAAGCACTCCTGATCCAGCCCGCCACCGCCGCCGGAAGCGCCGTCACCGAGAACCGCACGGCCCACACCTACCGGGCCGATGCGGACCGCATCACCGTGACCGCCGCGTACGGAGACGACCGGGGGAGCATCCAGCGGATCCTGCGCAGCGCCGGTCTGCCCGTCTCCGCCGCGCAGGCCGAGCAGACGGCCGTGGCGCCCGTCCCCTCGGACGCCACCTCGTTCCGGGGCGAGGGCTTCGACGCCTGCACCGCGCCGAGCCAGTCGGCGATGAACGCCTGGCGGGACGCGTCCGAATACGGCGCCGTCGGCATCTACATCGGCGGCCTCAACCGCGCCTGCGCCCAGCCGAACCTCACCGCCGGGTGGGTGCGGACGCAGTACGCCAACGGCTGGCGGTTCTTCCCGCTGTACGTCGGCCGGCAGCCGTCCTCCGACGGCGGCAGCTGCGGCGGTGGCTGTGCGTCGATCACCGACCCGGTGCCGCAGGGCACCGCGGCCGCCGACGACGCGGCCAAACAGGCCGCGGCGCTGGGCCTCGGCAAGGGGTCGGTGATCTACAACGACCTGGAGCACTACACCCGCGGCTCCACCGTGACCGCCCGGGTGCTCGCCTACATCGGGGCCTACACCGAGCGCCTGCACCAGCTGGGCTACCGCTCGGGCGCGTACGGCAGCGTCTCGTCCCTGATCACCGACCTGGTGGCCAATGTGAAGACGATCACCCCGCCGGACGTGATCCACTTCGCCCGCTGGAACGGTGAGTCGACGACCACGGACCCGTCGATCCCCGCGAAACTCTGGCCCGACCACCAGCGCATCCACCAGTACGTGGGCGACACGACCGAGACCCACGGCGGTGTGAAGATCAGCATCGACCGCAACCGGCTCGACGTGGACTAGCCGCCTCTCGCCTGTTCCGGGCGGCCGTACGCACCCGTCGTACGGCCGCCCGGAGCGCGCCCCGATCGAGCGCGCCCCGTCTCAATTGATGAGCAGGTGAATGGACGCCCGACACGACCCCGTAATGTTTACGGGGTGACCGTGAACGCTGATTCCCAAGCCATCGCCGCCAAGGCGACCTGGCGAGACCTGCCCGCGGCGCAGCAGCCCGAGTACCCCGATGCCGAGGCTCTGCGCGATGTGATCGCGGACCTCGAGTCGTATCCGCCGCTCGTCTTCGCGGGCGAGTGCGACCAGCTGCGCGCCCGTCTGGCGGCCGTCGCGAAGGGCGACGCGTTCCTGCTGCAGGGCGGCGACTGCGCCGAGTCGTTCGACGCCGTGAGCGCCGAGCACATCCGCGCCAAGCTCAAGACCCTGCTCCAGATGGGCGCTGTCCTCACCTACGCCGCCTCCGTGCCGGTCGTGAAGGTCGGCCGTATCGCGGGCCAGTACTCCAAGCCGCGCTCCAAGGGCACCGAGACCCGCGACGGCGTGACCCTGCCGACCTACCGCGGCGACTCGGTCAACGGCTTCGACTTCGACGAGAAGTCCCGCATCCCGGACCCCGAGCGCCTGAAGCGGATGTACAACGCCTCCGCCTCCACGCTCAACCTGGTGCGCGCCTTCACCACCGGCGGCTACGCCGACCTGCGCCAGGTGCACGCCTGGAACCAGGACTTCGTGAAGTCGTCCCCGTCCGGGCAGCGCTACGAGCAGCTGGCGCGCGAGATCGACAACGCGCTGAACTTCATGCGGGCCTGCGGCACCGACCCGGAGGAGTTCAAGACCGTCGAGTTCTACGCCTCCCACGAGGCGCTGCTCCTCGACTACGAGTCGGCGCTGACCAGGGTCGACTCGCGTACGGGCCACCTGTACGACGTCTCGGGCCACATGGTGTGGATCGGTGAGCGCACCCGTCAGCTGGACGGCGCGCACATCGAGTTCGCCTCGAAGATCCGCAACCCGATCGGCATCAAGCTGGGCCCGACGACGACGGCCGAGGACGCGCTGCAGTACATCGAGCGCCTCGACCCGGACCGCGAGCCGGGCCGTCTCACCTTCATCGTGCGGATGGGCGCGGACAAGGTCCGCGACAAGCTGCCCGAGCTGGTCGAGAAGGTCACCGCCTCCGGCGCGACCGTGGCCTGGATCACCGACCCGATGCACGGCAACACCTACGAGGCGGCTTCCGGCCACAAGACCCGCCGCTTCGACGACGTGCTGGACGAGGTCAAGGGCTTCTTCGAGGTCCACAAGGGTCTGGGCACCCACCCGGGCGGCATCCATGTCGAGCTCACCGGTGACGACGTCACCGAGTGCGTGGGCGGCGGCGACGAGATCTTCGTCGACGATCTGCACCAGCGCTACGAGACGGCCTGCGACCCCCGTCTGAACCGGAGCCAGTCGCTTGACCTGGCCTTCCTCGTCGCGGAGATGTACCGCGACCAGTAGCGGGCGGACAGCTGTTTCGGCTGTTACAGGAGCGTGAAGTGGGGCGCGGATCACATACGATCCGCGCCCCACGGCACTTTTACGGTTCCTGACAGGCGGGTAAGGTTAGGTTAGCCTCACCGATCATCGGGATGGCACGACCTACGAAATCCCCGTCGGGAGGTGGACCGCGTGTACGTCTGCAACTGCTTCGGTGTCACCGAGGCGCAGGTGAAGAAGCACGCGGAGGGCGGTGCCTGCACCCCCCGCCAGATAGCGTCGGAGTGCAAGGCGGGCACGGACTGTGGTTCGTGCGTCCGCCGAATTCAGGCCCTGCTGGGCCGGGGCGCGTGCCCGCGCCGCGAGCTGGTGGACGAGGGCCGGCCGGTCCTCTCCGAGCTCCCGGTGTCCGCGTCGCTGGACGAGGCCGCCTAGCGGGCCGTCAGCTGTCCGGCTGCTCGATCTGCTGCGCGATGTAGAGCGCCTCGCCGAGCTGCTCGACCAGCTCGAGCTGCGTGTCCAGATAGTCGATGTGGTGCTCCTCGTCCTCGAGGATGTCCTCGAAGATGTTCGCCGACGTGATGTCGCCCTTCGCGCGCATCACCTCGATTCCCCGCTTGAGGCGGTCGATCGCCTCGACCTCCACCTGCCGGTCGGCCTGGAACATCTCGGTGAGGGTCTGCCCCACTCGCACATGGAACAGCCGCTGGTAGTTCGGCAGGCCGTCCAGCATGAGGATGCGCTCGGTGATCTTGTCCGCGTGCTTCATCTCATCGATGGACTCAGAACGCGTGTACTTGGCGAGCTTGGTCCAGCCTTTGTTGTCCTGGATGCGGTAGTGCAGCCAGTACTGGTTGATCGCCGTCAGCTCACCGGTGAGCTGTTCGTTCAGGAACTCGAGGACCTCGGGGTCGCCCTGCATCGCAGAGGCTCCTTCCAGGAAGGGAAGTTGGCAGGTTGCGCCGCATCCTTGCACCGGCTTCCGGAGGGCGTCCAGTAAGTGCATGCTTAGTAGGAGTTGCCCGAATCCGACTTTGGCTGGTCATGTGCACTGCCCCAGGTCTGTCAGGATGGAGTCATGGGTCAGCCGGTGGAGCGTGAATCTGGAGAAGCGGCACAGTCGGAGCTTCCACCGGGGCAGCGACTGCAGCGCGGCTGGCCGGTCACGCACTACGGGCCCGTACCCAAGTTCCGCCCCGAACGCTGGGAGTTCAGGGTCTTCGGCGCCACCGCCGACGGTGAGAAGCACTGCTGGACCCACGAGGAGTTCACGGCCCTGCCGTACGCCTCGGTCGTGGCCGATCTGCACTGCGTCACGAAGTTCAGCATGATCGGGGCCGAATGGGGCGGCATTCCGGCCCGTACGATCCTGGAGATCGCCCCGCCGGCGCCCACCGTCACTCATGTCATGGTCTGGGCCGAGTACGGGTTCAGCTCCAACCTCCGCCTCGACGACTTCGCCTCCGACCGCACGATCTTCGCCACCCACAAGGACGGCGAACTGCTGACGGCGGAACACGGCTTCCCGCTCCGCCTCGTGGTGCCGCAGCTCTATGCCTGGAAGGGCCCCAAGTGGGTCCGCGGCGTCGAGTACATGACGGCGGACCGCCGCGGCTTCTGGGAGGAGCGCGGCTACCACAACGTCGGCGACCCGTGGCGCGAGCAGCGCTACTCGTACCAGGAGGAGCCCGGGGACGGCCCCGAGCTCTGAGTCCCGGCTGATTCCCGCTCCTGCGCCGGTCAGTGGTACTGGTGCACCACCGCATGGCCCTTGCCGCGGCCGATCATCCACTTGTTGACCGGGGTGGTGATCACGAACGCGGCGGCGAGTGCGATGGCCAGAACCCACCAGAACGCCGCGTCCGCGAGCTCCGCGTCCATCGCGCCCGGCCACAGGACGACCACGCCGTTGTCGATCAGCTCCATCACGGCGATGGAGAGGGTGTCGGCGGCGAGGGCGACCCGGATCGCGGCTTTCAGGCCGATGCCCGCCTTCAGTACGCCTTGCAGCGTGAGCAGGTAGCCGAAGAAGAAGGCGAGAGTAATCGCCAGGACGAGCGTCGGCACGTTGCCCCAGCCGAACGCCGTTCCGATCACCATGCCGAGTACCTCACCGATGGCGCAGCCGGTGAGGCAGTGCAGGGTCGCCTGGGCGGCCGTGGACCAGGTGACCTTGCCGATGCCGTGAGCATGGCCTTCGTGCGTGTGCCCGGTGTGCGCGTCGTGCTGCATGAGAAGCCCCCGGAGTCAGGTAGCGGTTCCTGTCGCGAGCAACAACTACATACCCCCTAGGGGTATTCCTCACTCCCGGAGTTTCTTCAGGCGCTCGATGTCCCCGGCGTGCCCCTC
The DNA here is from genome assembly GCF_026343635.1 of Streptomyces sp. NBC_00038. Classification (NCBI taxonomy): domain Bacteria; kingdom Bacillati; phylum Actinomycetota; class Actinomycetes; order Kitasatosporales; family Streptomycetaceae; genus Streptomyces; species Streptomyces sp. NBC_00038. Next base: position 2,920,318 of record NZ_JAPELQ010000001.1, on the reverse strand, counting down.
CTTGCCGCCGGGCGTCTCGATGATCAGGGGTACGCCCTCGGTGGCCGGGTGGGTCATCAGGGCGCGGAACGGGTCCTCGCCGATATGGCCGGAGCCAATGTTCTCGTGGCGGTCCTTGTGGGCGCCGACCACATCCTTGGAGTCGTTGGCGTGGATCAGCTTGAGCCGGCCCTCGCCGACCGTGTCCACCAGCAGGTCCAGGGTCTGATGCATCCCGCTCGGACCGGTCAGATCGTGGCCCGCCGCGTAGATGTGGCAGGTGTCGAGGCAGACACCCAGCTTCGGATGGGCGTCCAGCGCCTCGAAGTACGGTCCGAAGTCCCAGGTGCGGGAACAGAGCGAAGCGCCCTGACCTGCGGTCGACTCCAGGAGGAGGAACGGGTCGTCGTCGTGGGTCAGCTCGTCGAGCAGCGGCAGCAGGTGTTCGCGCACCTGTGCGAGGGCCACGGAACGCTCCCTGCCCCCGGTGGCGCTCCCCGTGTGCACGACCACGCCCAGCGCGCCGATCTCCCGGCCCCTGCGCAGCGAGTGCCGCAGCGACTCCACGGACTTTTCTACCGTCGCCTCGGTGTGCGAGCCGAAGTTGATCAGATACGGGGCATGGACGTACGCGGGGATCGAACCGGCGGCGCAGGCCGCGCGGAACGCTGCGTCCTCTTCGGCCCGCCGGGGGTTCCCGGCGGGAGTCGCCCAGCCGCGCGGGTTGGCGACGAAGACCTGGACGGTCTCGGCCTTGAGCTCGCGGGCGTAGCTCAGGCCGACGGAGTTGAGGCCGCCGGCCACAGGGACATGGCCGCCGACGGGGTTGCGGAGCTGCTTGCTGGTCACACTTGTCAGGGTGTCACGCGCGCCCGCCCGCCCCGTCGGCGGACCTCGTGGTCATCGGTCGGCTCACTGGTCGGCGTGGTGCGGCTCAGTCGATCTCGATGGTGATCGTCGAGCCCTTGGGCGCTGTGTCTCCGCCGTCCACCGACTGGCTCTTGACGGTGTTCCCGAAGAGGTTGAGCAGTCCGCGGTCCTCGTCGACCTGGAACCCGGCGTCCTCCAGGGTCTGCTTCGCGTCGTCGACGCTGTCGCCCACGACGTCCGGGACCTCGATCATCTCGGGACCCTTGGAGATCGTCAGCGTCACCGTGTCGCCCTCGGCGGCCTCATTGCCCCCGCCGGGGGACTGCTCGGCGACCAGACCCTTGTCGAACTCCGAATTGACCTGTGCGGAGGCGATCTTCACCTTCAGACCCGCCTCCTCCAGCTCCGCGGTGGCGTCTTCGACCGACGCTCCCGTGACGTCGGCCACCTCCACCGGGCTGCCCTTGCTGACGGTGATCGCGATGGCCGAGCCCGCGTGGCGCTCGGTGCCCGCCTCCGGGTCCGTGCTGATCACCGAGCCGTTGGGAACGTCGTCGCTGAACTCCCGGGTGACCAGGCCCGCCGCCAGGCCGCCGTCCTCCAGCGCCGCCTTCGCCTTGGCCAGTGTGGAGCCCTGGAGGTCGGGCACCTTCACCGTCTCCGGGCCGTCGGAGATGGTCAGGTTCACGGAGTCGTTGTCACGGATCTTGGCGCCGACGTCCGGGTCGCTGCTGATGACGGTGCCGCGCTCCACGGTGTCGCTGTACGCGTGCTCGACCTCCCCGAGGTCCAGCCCGGCCGCCTCCAGCCGGTCCTTGGCCGTCGTCTCGGACACCGCCAGGACGGCCGGGACCTTGGTGAACTGGCCGGAGTTGATGTACCAGACGCCCGCGCCGACGCCCAGCACCAGCAGGAGCGCCGTGACGATCGCGAGCACCCCGCGTCGGGAGTTGCCCGGGGCGCGCCGCGAGGGCGGGCCCGGCTCGGACGCGAACTGGCTGGTCCGCTCGAACCGGCTGGTCGCGTTGAGCACGGCGGCATCGGCGTACTCGGCGGGCTCGTTCACCGGCAGCGGGCGCGGCACGGACAGCGAGCGCGGGATCACACTCGTACGGTCCTCGGCGTTGTGGTGACCCGTGGCGAGGGCCTGCGGCGGTACGGCGTCGAGCTGCTCGGCGCTGAGCCCTGCCCGCGCCTCAAGCACCTGTCCCAGCAGCGCCACCGCGTCGTGCGGGCGCACCGCGGGGTTGCGCGCGGTCGCGGAGGTGACCAGCTCGTCGAGCTGGTACGCCAGCCCCGGCACGGCGGCCGACGGCGGCGGTACGTCCGCGTGGAGGTGCTGGTAGAACACCTGGGCGGGGGAGTCCCCGGAGTGCGGCTTGTCGCCGGTGAGCATCTCGTAGAGGACGATTCCGCAGGCGTAGACGTCGACGCGGGCGTCGGCGGTGCCGTGCTCGATCTGCTCGGGGGCGAGATACGAAACGGTGCCGAGGACGGCGCCCGTCGTGTTCGTCACGGTGTCCACGGCCCGTACGAGCCCGAAGTCCGCGACCTTGACCCGGCCGTCGTCCCCTATGAGGACGTTCTCCGGCTTCATGTCGCGGTGCACGAACCCGGCGCGGTGCGCGGCGCCGAGCGCGGCGAGCACCGGCTCCAGGATGTCGAGCGCGGCCCTCGGCTGCAGGGCTCCGCGCTCGCGCAGCACGTCACGCAGGGTGCACCCGGCGACGTACTCCATGGCCAGATAGACGTACGACCCGTCCGTCCCCTGGTCGAAGACCTGCACCACATTGGGGTGCGCGAGCCGGGCCACCGACTTGGCCTCGCGGATGAACCGTTCCACGAACGAGCCGTCGGCGGCCAGGGCCGGGTGCATCACCTTGAGGGCGAGCACGCGGTCGAGGCGGGTGTCCAGGGCCCGGTAGACCGTGGCCATCCCGCCGACCGCGATGCGCGCGTCCACGCGATAGCGGCCGTCGAGCAGCTGCCCGACAAGCGGGTCCTGAAGGGTCGTATCCACGCAGGTGAGTGTACGAGCCGCCACTGTCACCCCCCACCCGTTCAGCCGATACCGGAGCTGTACTGCAGCCGAGCTGTGACGCACGCCGCACGAGCTGGGCGGCATGCGTCAGCCGCCCGTGGCGGGGGACCCCCACGGGAGTCAGCCGCCGACGGCGGGGACCCCCACGGGAGACCCGCACCTTTCAACGGGGTGGAAACGGGCGGTGCGCGGGCGGGGAAGTCCTGAGGCAGCAACCACGGACGGCAGTCAGAAGGCAGGCCGCTCAGGATCCAGCCGGGCCAGCCCCTCCGCAGGAGACGACGCCTCGGCGAAGTGCCGCCGAGGAATCCGCCCCGCCCGGTAGGCGAGCCGCCCCGCCTCCACCGCGTGCCGCATGCCCTCGGCCATGAGCACGGGCTCCTGCGCCCGGGTCACCGCCGAGGCGAGCATCACACCCGCACACCCCAGCTCCATCGCGAGCGCGGCATCGGACGCCGTACCGGCCCCCGCGTCCAGAATGACCGGCACGCGCGCGTGCTCCACGATCAGCTGGAAGTTGTGCGGATTGCGGATCCCGAGCCCGGACCCGATGGGCGAACCCAACGGCATGATCGCGGCGCAGCCGACGTCCTCCAGCTTCCGCGCGAGGACGGGGTCGTCGTTCGTGTAGGGCAGCACGGTGAACCCGTCGTCCACCAGCGTCTCCGCCGCGTCGAGCAGTTCGATCGGATCGGGCAGCAGCGTGCGCTCGTCGGCGATCACCTCCAGCTTGATCACGTCGGTGCCGAGAGCCTCACGCGCGAGCCGGGCGGTCAGCACGGCCTCCCCTGCGGTGAAGCACCCCGCCGTGTTCGGCAGCACGCGGATGCCAAGCCGGTCGAGCACGGACAGCACCGAACCGTGCACGGAAGCGTTCACGCGCCGCATCGCGACCGTCGTCAGCTCCGTGCCGGAGGCGACGAGCGAGCGCTCCAGGACGTCGAGGCTGGGCGCACCCCCCGTACCCATGATCAGTCGGGACGAGAAGGACGTACCACCGAGGACAAAGGGATCGTCGGCCATGGGTCAGCCTCCTTGGACGGCGGTGAGGACTTCGACGCGGTCTCCCTCGGAGAGGGAGGTGGACGACCACTGCCCGCGCGGGACGACGGTTTCGTTGAGCGCGGCGGCGACACCGGACGGGGCCGGGGTGAGCGCCGCGACGAGCGTGTCGAGAGCGGTGCCCGCGGCGATCCGCCGCCGCTCTCCGTTGACGAAGACGCTGACGAGGATGTTCATGCGGGCTGCTCCGTGAGGGCCGGGCTGAAGCGCTTGGGGGTGAAGGGGCGTGCCACTTCCGGGAGTTCACCGGTGGTCAGGGCATGCGCCATCGCGTCACCGGTGACGGGGGTCAGCAGGACGCCGTTGCGGTAGTGCCCGGTCGCCAGCAGGAGCCCGTCGAGCTCGGTGGGGCCGAGCAGCGGCGCGTTGTCGGGCGACGCGGGGCGCAGTCCGGCGCGCGTCTCGGTGAGCGGCAGTTCGGTGATCCCGGGAACCAGCTCATGGGCGTCGCGCAGCAGCTCGTAGACGCCGCCCGCGGTCACCGTCGTGTCCCAGCCCAGCTCCTCGCTGGTCGCGCCCACGACGAGCTCGCCGTTCTCGCGCGGCACCAGGTAGACATGGCTGCCGCGGACGACGGCACGCACGGTCCGGCTCAGGAAGGGCGCGTACGGCTTCGGCACGGTCAGCCGCAGCACCTGGCCCTTCACGGGGCGCACGGGTGGCAGTACGGCGTCGGGAACGCCCGCGAGGCGCCCGCTGAGACTCCCCGCGGCGAGGACCACCTGCCCCGCCGCCAGCTCCGTACCGTCCGCGGTGACGACTCCGGCCGCCCGGTCCCGTACGACGGTCAGGCGCTCGGCCCACGTCCGGCGGAACACCACTCCGGCCCGCTCGCACGCCGTGACCAGGGCCTTGGCGAGCCGGCGCGGATCGACCTGGTGGTCGCCGTCGACCCGCAGCCCGCCGCGTACGCCGGGCGCGAGCATCGGTTCGAGGCGGCGGCACTCACGCCCGCTGAGCCACTCCGAGTCGAGCCCCGACCGACGTTGCAGGGCGTGCAGTTCGCGCAGGTGGGCGCGGTCGTCGGCGTCGAGCGCGACGGCCAGGGTGCCGCACCGGCGGTAGCCGAGGTCCTGGCCCGTCGCCTCGGTGAGTTCGGCGGCGAAGTCCGGGTAGCGGTGTGCGGAGGCGAGGTTGAGGCCCAGCAGGGTCTGCTCGCCGTAGTGCAGTTCCGTGACGGCGGCGAGCATTCCGGCCGCGACCTGCGCGGCACCACCGCCGGGCTCGGGGTCCACGAGCGCGGTCGTGAACCCGCGCTGCGCGGCCCGCCAAGCCGTCACAAGACCGATGATTCCGCCCCCGATGACAAGGACGTCTGAAGTGCTTGATGTCTGCGATGCGAGACGTGCGTCTGATGTCTGGGATGTGTCTGACGGTGTACGCGACATGGGCGTCCAGCCCCTCCCTTCGCCGGCATGACCCGGATCAGGTTCGTACGGTCGGAGGCCGTCCCAGCCTCCCTCTCAGCCCGGTGCGTCCGGACTCCCGCGAGTGCTTTACGTCGGCCAGCCTAGCCCGCTGCCGTATGTCTCAGTAAGGGAGCCCGCGTCCATGGCCCGTTCGCTCGACGGCCTCGTCCTGTCCCCGGTCGCCGACCAGGCACAGGTCAGGATGGGCGATGTGGAACAGGTCACCGAGCACGCCCACTGACTGACAAATTGTCAGCTGTCTATGGTGATCAGGTGACCGAGAAGACGCGGGTTCAGGAGCGGACGGTACGGCAGGTCGTCGTCGTGGGCGCGGGCATGGCGGGCGTGCAGACCGCGGTCGCCCTGCGAGAACAGGGCTTCGACGGCGGCGTGACGCTGATCGGGGCGGAACCGCACCAGCCGTACGACCGGCCGCCGCTCTCCAAGGCCGTGCTGCTCGGCAAGGCCGAGGGCTCCGCCTTCGACATCGACTTCGAGGCGCTGGGCATCGAACTGCAGCTCGGACGCGAAGCGCTCGGCGTACGCCCTCAGGACCATGAGCTGGACACCGCCACGGGCCCGGTGCCGTACGACGTCCTGGTCCTCGCGACCGGCGCGGAACCGATCCGGCTGCCGGGCGCGGAGGGCGTCCCCGGGGTCCATCTGCTGCGCACCCTGGACGACGCCGAGCGGCTGCGTCCCGTTCTCGCCCAGCAGCACGACATCGTGGTGGTCGGGGCGGGCTGGATCGGTGCCGAGTTCGCCACGGCGGCGCGTGACGCGGGGTGCGTGGTGACCGTCGTCGAGGCCGCCGACCGGCCGCTCGCCGGGGCGCTGCCCGCCGAGGTGGCCGCGCCGATGGCCGCCTGGTACGCGGACAGCGGGGCCTCATTGCGTACCCACGCGCGCGTGGAGCGCGTCGAGCCCGGCGCGGTGGTCCTGGACGACGGCTCCCGGGTGCCCGCGGATGCCGTGGTCGTCGGCATCGGCGCGCGCCCCGCCACCGCCTGGCTCAGCGGCTCGGGCATCGAGCTCGGCGCCCACCGCGAGGTCGTGGCCGACGACCATCTGCGCACCTCCGCCCCGGACGTCTACGCGGTCGGCGACTGCGCCTCCTTCCCTTCGGGCAGGTACGAGGACCGCCTTCTGGTCCACCACTGGGACAACGCCCTCCAGGGCCCGCGCACGGTGGCGGCGAACATCATCGGCGAGTCCCCCGTCGCGTACGACCCCGTCCCGTACTTCTGGTCCGAGCAGTTCGGCCGCTTCGTCCAGTACGTCGGTCACCACGCGCCCGCCGACACCACCGTCTGGCGCGGCGACCCGTCCGGCGCCGCCTGGACGGTCTGCTGGCTCCACGACGGCCGCCTGGTCGCCCTCCTGGCGATCGGCCGCCCCAGGGACCTGGCCCAGGGCCGCAAACTCATCGAGGCGGGCGCCCTTATGGACCCGGAGCTGCTGTCGGACCCGGCGCGCCCGCTGAAGACGGCGACGGCGTAGGCGGAACGGGTCCACCGTCGGGGAGCCGTCTTCGCAGGTTTTGGGCGCTTTGCGCCCGGTCGGGCCGGGACTCGGGTACCGAGTGTCAGTCCGGGATGGCAGGCTTGTCCCGTGACCGAGATTGACGCAAAGATCGATGCTCTCGTCCCCGCCTGGCTCACCCTCCCCGACATCGCCGAGCAGTTCGGTGTCGAGGTGACCCGAGTCCGGCAGCTGGTCAAGGAGGGCCAGGTGATCGCCGTACGCCGTGGTGAGAACCGCGCGCTGCACGTCCCCGCCGCCTTCATCGACGGGGACAAGGTGGTCAAGGGCCTGACAGGCACCCTGACGCTCCTGCGGGACGACGGTTTCTCCGACGAAGAGATGCTCGAGTGGCTCTTCACCCCCGACCCGAGCCTGCCCGGTACCCCCGCGCAGGCTCTCAGCGAGAATCGCGGCACGGAGGTGAAGCGTCGCGCCCAGGCGCTCGCCGTCTGACCTGAACCAACCGTCCGACGTTCGGACCACGGCGGCCACGGACCACCCCGGCCGCCGTGGTCCCCACGCACCGACAACGGGGGATGCACCCATGCCCGACAATGCCGCCGCAGCCGCACGAGCCCAGCTCGCCGACGCCCGCGTGTACCTGTGCACGGACGCCCGCAAGCGCCAGGGCGACCTCGCCGATTTCCTGGACGTGGTGCTGGAGGGCGGTGTCGACATCGTGCAGCTGCGCGACAAGGGCATGGAGGCGGCCGAGGAGCTGGAGCACCTCCAGGTCTTCGCGGACGCCTGCGCACGTCACGGCAAGCTCCTCGCGGTCAACGACCGGGCGGACGTCGCCCACGCGGTCGGTGCCGACGTGCTCCATCTGGGCCAGGGCGACCTCCCGGTTCCCGCGGCCCGCGCCATCCTCGGCGACGAGGTCCTCCTGGGCCGCTCCACGCACGCCGAGTCCGAGGCCGCGGCAGCCGCCGTCCAGGAGGGCGTGGACTACTTCTGCACCGGCCCCTGCTGGCCGACCCCCACCAAGCCCGGCCGCCACGCACCCGGCCTCGACCTGGTCCGGTACACGGCCTCGCTGGGCACCGACCGCCCCTGGTTCGCCATCGGCGGCATCGACCTCGGCAACCTCGACGAGGTGCTGGAGGCGGGCGCCCGCCGCGTCGTCGTCGTACGGGCGATCACTGAGGCGGACGACCCGGGAGCGGCGGCGGGAGAGTTCGCGAAGCGGCTGCGCGGTGCGGTGTGAAGCTGTCCGAGTAGCGGCGCGAAGCCGTCCGACTAGCGGTCCGATGGCCTGAAAAGCTGTCCAGAAACTGTCCGAGGGGTGGACAAGAAGTCGACAAATCGGACAATTCTCGGTTGTTCGGTTGGGGGACCCGATCCCCCTGGCTAACCTGCGGGTATGGCCCTCGGATCTGCTTCCACCAGGACTGACCGCGCACGAACCGTGCGCGACATGCTCGCGACCGGCAACAAGACGTACTCGTTCGAGTTCTCCGCGCCGAAGACCCCCAAGGGCGAGCGGAACCTGTGGAACGCGTTGCGCCGGGTCGAGGCGGTCGCACCCGACTTCGTCTCCGTGACCTACGGAGCCGGCGGATCCACGCGTGCGGGCACGGTCAAGGAGACCCAGCAGATCGTCGTCGACACGACGCTCACCCCGGTCGCCCACCTCACCGCGGTCAATCACTCCATCGCGGAACTGCGCAACATCATCGGCCAGTACGCGGACGCCGGGATCCGCAACATCCTCGCCGTCCGCGGCGACCCGCCCGGCGACCCCATGGGCGACTGGGTGCCGCACCCCAAGGGCCTGACCTACGCGGCCGAACTCGTCCGTCTCATCAAGGAGTCCGGCGACTTCTGCGTCGGCGTCGCGGCCTTCCCGGAGATGCACCCGCGCTCCGAGACCTGGGACATCGACGTCGAGCACTTCGTCGACAAGTGCCGCGCCGGCGCCGACTACGCGATCACGCAGATGTTCTTCCACCCCGAGTCGTATCTCCGCCTGCGCGACCGCGTCGCCGCGGCCGGCTGTGAGACCCCGGTGATTCCAGAGGTCATGCCGGTCACGAGTGTGAAGATGCTGGAGAGGCTCCCGCAGCTCAGCAACGCCTCGATTCCGGACGTCCTGAAAGAGCGAATCCTCACAGCCAAAGCCGATGCAGCGGCTGTACGCTCCATTGGCATCGAGTTCGCGACGGAGTTCTGCGCGAGGCTGCTGGCCGAGGGAGTCCCCGGACTGCACTTCATTACGCTCAACAACTCCACGGCGACGCTGGAAATTTACGACAATCTGGGTCTGCACCACCCGCAGCAGGCCTAGACCGGTCGCACCCACGTACGACACACTGCGTAGCGGCCACTGGGAGAGGGGCGTACATGGGCTGGACGGTCCTCTATATCGCGTTCGGCATCGTCGCACTGTGGCTGCTGGGCGAGGTCCTGCTGCAGTACAAGGCGCGGTTGCGCTACCGGCTGCTCGCCTTCGCCGGCTTCCTCGGCGTGGTCCTCGGCGTGCTGATTCCCTCCGTGATTGTCATCGGTCTGGGCGCGGCTGCCTTCGCGGTCGGCCAGACGTACGTCACGCTGTCGTTCCGCCGCGGGTTCGCGGCCGGCTGGGCCGTCGGCAACCGCCAGGGCGCCGACAAGATCAAGAGCAAGCGCCGCCGCGGCGAGCCGGAACACCAGGATCCGTCGCTGGAGGTCTCCGGCCTCGAAGCGACCGACGGCATGGTGAATCCCCAGGACGACGAGTACGCCGGCGAGGACAACGTCTTCTCGCCCGCACAGTCCGACCGCTTCATGCCGCCCGGCTCAGGCAGGCCCAACGCCGCCGAGACCACCGCCGTCTACGAACCGCAGCCCCTGCCCGACGACACCGGCTCGTACGGCATCTACGACGCCAACGCGTACGCGGCAGCGGCCGACCAGTCCTACGAGGCCACCAGCGACCAGTCCTACGCGGCCGCCGCCCAGGCCCAGGACCAGCAGGCCTACGCGTACGACGGCTACTCCGGCTACGACCAGCAGCAGTACGGCTACGACAACGGCCAGCAGCAGTACGCCGCCTACTCCGACCCGTACATCGGCACGCAGACGTACAGCGGTGCCTCGTACGACAACACCACCTACGGCGGCGGCGAGCAGCAGCAGTACACGCAGCAGGGCTACGGACAGGACCAGTACGCCACCGGCACCTACGGCGCCGAGACCACCCCGCCCGGCGGCGTCTGGGTGCCGCAGCAGCGCACCGACGAGTACGGCGGCGAACTACCGCCGGAGCAGCCGTACCCGTACCAGGAGAACGGCAACGGCACCGGGTACGACGAGCAGCAGTACCGGTACTGAGTGGCGGCCCGCACCTGACCTTGCGCGGGCCTCCTCCCGTTCAGCGCACCGGGGTCACTGCGAGCCCCGGAACTCCGGTCCTTCCACGATCAGTCCGGCCACCAGCGCGCCCGACATGCCCGCGTGCGGCAGACCGCCACCGGGGTGGGCCCAGCCGCCGGCCGCGAACAGGCCTGGCAGGCGGGTGCCGTTCGCGGGATGCAGCAGGGTCCCTGCCGCGCCCGCCAGCGAAGGCGCCGGTATGCCGCCGCCCTGCGCGCCCGTCTCCTCCTCCGTGTGCACGGGAGTGCGCACCTCGCGCCACAGCACCCGTTCACCCAGCCCGGGAACGGCCCGCTCGGCGGCGGCGACCATGCGGTCCGCGAAGGCGTCCGCCGCTCCGGCCGCCGTCCAGTCGTGATGGACCTGGGACGGCACCGTCGCCGTGAGCACCACGGACTCGTGCGCGTCGTCCGGGCGCAGCCGCGGGTCGTCCGGCCGGTCGACCCACACGGTCGGCCGCTCGGGCGGTGTACCGAGTCCGAAGAGGTCGAGTTCCGGCTCCCGGTCGGTGGTGTGGACGACCGTGCGGTGCGCGGCGCCCGCCTCACGCGCGCCGCGCAGCGCGAGACAGACCACGACCTTGCCGGAGAAGAGGGCCTCCGGGTTCGGCTCCACGTCGTCCCCCACGTACAACTCGGGACGGCTCATGCCGCTCAGTCGCCAGGGCCCGGTGCCGACGACCGTGTCCGCCTCGGCCACGGTCCCGTCCCGCAACTCGACCCCCGCTGCCCTGCCGTCCTTCTCGACGATCCCCTTGACCTCGGCGCCGAAGACGAACTCGACCTTCCGCGCGAGACACCGCTCGTACACCGCGCGCGCCAACTCCCGTACGCCGCCGCGGACATACCAGGTGCCGAAGGCGTGCTCCATGTACGGCAGTACGGCGGCGCTCGCCGGGGCGACGCGCGGGTCGAGCCCGCAGGCGAGGGCGTGGCTCTCCAGGAGGGCCGTCAGGCGCGGGTCGCGCAGCTCCCAGGCGCCGACCTCGGCGAGGGTGCCGGCCCGCCGGGTGCGCAGCAGCCGCTTGTGAGGCACCGCGGGGTAGGGGTCGCGCTCGGCGAGCACCGACCAGTTGGGCCACAGCGGCTCCTCCAGGAGCGGCCTGCGCGTGCGGTCCCAGGCCTCGCGCGCCCGCACCAGGAAGTCACCCCACCGCTCGCCCGCGCCCGCGCCGAGCGCCTCCGTCAGCGCGGTGACGACACCCGCGCGGGACGCGTTCGGCAAGGAGACGTCCGTGCCGTCCGCGAAGACGTGCCGCGACGAAGGGTCCACCTGGACCAGCTCGACGCACGCCTCCAGCGGCTCCTTGCCCGTCTTGAGGAACAGATCGCGGTAGACCGCGGGCAGCGCAAGGAGCCCCGGACCCGTGTCGAACGCGAAGCCGTCGCGCTCGAAGCGGCGCACCGCTCCGCCGTACGTCGCCGTGCGCTCGTACACCACCACCCGGTGGCCCGCGACGGCCAGCCGGGCGGCGGCCGCCATCGCGCCCATCCCGGCGCCCATCACCGCAATTCGTGCCATGCCAGGGACTTTATCGGCCGCCACTGACAGTCCCGCCCCGGCCCTTTCGCGCAGGGATCAGCCTGGTGGCTCGGCCACCCGTGCCGCCAGCCGTCTCTCCTCCCGGCGCTGGGCCCTGCGGCGCAGGAACCGTCTGATCCGCGAGACCAGGAAGTAGAGCACCACAAGGCCGGAGATCAGCAGAACGCCCGCGATGATCGCCGCGGCCTCCGGATGGAACATCGCGAAGGTGAGGATCCCGGCCACCCCGAGGTCCTCGGCGGTGCTCATGAGGATGTTGCTGAACGGCTCGGGCGAGGTGTTGATCGCCATGCGCGTGCCGGCCTTGACGGTGTGGCTCGCCAGCGCCGTCGAACCGCCGATGGCCCCGGCCGCCAGATCGGAGAGCGAACCGCTCTGCCCGGCGAGCAGCGCCGCGACCACCGCGCCGGACACGGGCCGGATCACGGTGTGCACCGAGTCCCACAGCGAATCCACGTACGGGATCTTGTCGGCGACCGCCTCACAGAGGAAGAGAACGCCGGCTGTGACGAGGATCTCAGGGCGCTGAAGCGATTCCGGGACCTCGTCGCTCAGGCCGGTCGCGCCGAAGATGCCGAGGAGCAGCACCACCGCGTACGCGTTGATGCCGCTGGCCCAGCCGCTGGTGAAGACCAGGGGGAGTACGGACACGGGGGCGATCGTAACCAGTCGGCAACGGTGCGTCCTGGGCCTGAGTGCGTACGGCTGAGTATTCGTACCTAGCCAGTGAGATGAGTACGCGCGCGGATGGGCCCGACCTGCGTGAACGGGAGAGTGGAGACACGGAAAGGGGCGCGGCTCCGGTACCGCCGACACGGGGCGGCGGAACGGTTCTCGCGCCCTTGGCCGCTCCTTCCGCCGATTCGTCGGCGGGAGCGAGGCACGGGGGCCCGGGGATGACCGGACGGGGCCCAACGGGGGATCGGGGGGAGCACGGGGGAGCACGGCGAAGCGCCGGTTCGACTGGCCCGCGGGGGACGCGGCCACATCGGACCGGCGCTTTCGTGTGCGCGCTCGTTTGCCGGTCGCTAGCGGTTGCCGCTCACACGCCCCTGGAGCAGCCGTGAGAGGGCCGCGTGGACGTCGTCCAGGGAGCGCTCGGGCTGGAAGGCCTGCCAGTCCAGGGCGGCCACCAGGACCATGCCGACCAGCGCGGAAGCCGTCAGCGGGATGTCGATCTCGTCGCTGAGCTCGCCGTTCGCCACGCCGTCGCGCAGGACGCCCTCCACGACCGCGACCGCCTGCTGCCGGACCACCATGAGCGTGGACTGCCAGGCCCGGTTGGTGCGCCACAGCTCCGCCACGTAGAGCTGCGTGAAGGCCGGATAGCGGTCGATGAAGACGAGCCCGGCCCGGATCATCGCGTCCAGCGCGTCGACCTTGCTGCCGCCGTCCCGGGCGGTCTTCTCGGCAGCCTCCCGGAGGGAGGCGGTGAGGAGGCCGACGCCGTGCCGAAGCAGCTCTTCGAAGAGGACGGATTTGCTCGCGAAGTTGTAGTAGACCGTGCCCTTCGCGACCCCGGCCCGCTCGGCGATCTCGTCCACCGTGGTGGCGGAGAAGCCCTGTTCGGCGATCAGGGTGACGGCCGCCTCGTAGAGCTTCTGCCGGGTCGCCTCGCGGCGGCTGCCGCCGCCTGCCGTGGTGTTGCTGCTTTCCATGACCCTGATTGTCACAGGAGCGGTCCCGTGCGCGGTCACAGGCTCAGCTCCGGGTGCAGCCGGTCGAGCGTCCACACCTGCTTGCGGCGCGCGGACAGGGCGGTGAGAGCCAGTGCGCCCGCGGTGAAGGCCGCCAGGACGGCACACGCCTGCCAGACCGGCCCGAGGCCGCCTCCCGTAATGAGCCTCCTGAGGGCGTCGACCACGTAACTCATCGGCAGGAAGGGGTGGATCGCGTTGAAGAAGTCCGGACTGGTCTGGACGGGGTACGTGCCGCCGGCCGAGGTCAGCTGGAGCATCAGGAAGGCGAGGACGAGGATCCGGCCCGCCGCTCCGAAGCGTGCGTTCAGCCATTGCACGATCGCCGCGAAGCACGCGGTCACCAGGAACAGGAAGCCCACCGTCCCGGCCGCGTGCGCCATCTGCAGGCCGATCGCCCAGTGCAGCACGGACATCAGGGCCGCCGTCTGCAGCACGCCTATGGCGGCCACCGGCAGCCAGCCCGCCAGTGCGATGCGCCAGGCCGAGGCGCCCGCCGCGAGCGCGCGCCGGTTGAGCGGCTGGATCAGCATGTACGCCACCATCGCGCCCACCCACAGGGACAGCGGGATGAAGTACGGGGCGAAACCGGTGCCGTAGTTGGGCGCCTTGTGGAGGTCCTGCGAGGCGAGCCGCACCGGGTCCGACATGACGTCGGTGCGCTGGTCGCGGTCCTCCTTGTCGTAGTCGGGGATCTGGTCGGCGCCGTCGTGCAGTCCGTCGGCGAGCGTCCCGGAGCCGTCGGCGAGCTTGTACAGGCCGGCGTCGAGGTCGTTCGCGCCCGTCTTCAGCTTCCCCACGCCCGTGTCGAGGTCCGCCGCACCGGTCTTGGCCGTACCGAGTCCCGAGTGCAGCGTCTTCGCCCCGTCGGCGACCTTCCCGGCGCCCTCGTTCAGGTCGTTGATCCTGGAGACGGCGTCGGCGAGGTCCTCGGAGAGGTTCGGCGAGCGGTCGGCGAGCGCCTGGGCCTGCTTCTGGAGCATGGCCAGATTCTTGTCGAGCTTGTCTAGATCGCCGTCTTGGTCCGCGATCAGTGTGTTCACGTCGTCGGCGACCGTGGCCACGTCCGCGGCCGCCTGCTTGGCCTTCTTCAGGTCGGGGCACGCGGCGTCGGGGACCGGCAGGGTCTCGCAGCGTGCCTCGTAGACCGTGTTCAGCGCGGCGGAGGCGGTGTGCGCGCCCTTGGCGGCGGCCGGGGCCGTCTTCACCAGGGTGCCGAGGTTGGCGCGGATCCCCGAGGCGGCGTCGGCGACCAGCTGGGCCGTGTCGCCGATCGACTTCTCGTTGTCCTTGAGGAAGGGGCCCACCTCGTCAGCGACCCCGTTGACCTTGTCGGCCAGGGTCTGCGTGCCGTCCGCGACCTGCCGCGAACCGTCCTCCAGGTCACCCGCGCCCGTGTTGAGCTTCTTCAGGCCCGTGGAGAGCTTCCCGCTGCCCTTCTTGGCGTCCTTCAGCCCGTCCGCGAGATCCTCGGCCCCTTTCTCGGCCGTGCCGATCCCGCTCTCCAGCTTGTCGGCCCCCTTGGCGGCCTTCTCGGTCTCCCCGTGGATGTCCGAGAAGGAGACGTAGATCTTGTCGAGGAAGGACCGGGAGGTCTTCGTGGACGCGGCCGAGCGCACCTCGCTGAACACCGTCCGGGAGATCTGCCCGACGATGTAGTTGTTCGCGTCGTTCGTACGCACCTGGAGGGCGCCCGTCTCCGGCGACTCCCCGGAGCTGGAGGCGATCCGCTCGCTGAAGTCGCCCGGCATGGTCAGCGACAGGTAGTACGTGCCGTCCTCGACGCCCGTCCGGGCCTCCGCCGCGCTCACCTCGTGCCACTCGAAGGTGTCGCTGTCGCGCAGCCCCTTAATGATGTCGTCGCCGGCCATGACCTTCTTGCCCGCGGCGGTCGCCCCCTTGTCGGCGTTCACCAGCGCCACGGGGATGCGGTCGAGACGGCTGTACGGGTCCCAGAACGACCACAAGTAGAGGGCGCCGTAGAGCAGGGGCAGCAGCAGGAGCGCGGCCAGCGCGGCGCGCGGGAGCTTGCCCCTGCCGAAGCGCCTGAGCTCAAGCGAGGCCAGTTTCGGCGAACGCATCGGCCGTCTCCTTGTTGTCGTTCTCGTGGTTGTCGGTGTTCTCGGCGTGCTCGTCGCCGTGTTGCTGCTCGGCTGCGGTTTCCGGCTCGGCCTTGGGCTCGGTGGACACGACGACGGCGTCCTTGGGGGCCTCGCTGCACACCGCGACGACCGTGGTGCCGGACTCGGCGAGCGACCTCAACAAGACCCATGCCTCGACCCGTTCGGCGTCGGACAGCTTGAGGTCGAGGTCGTCGACGGCGAGCAGGCGCGGACGTCCGATGAGAGCCAGCGCGACGGACAGCCGCAGCGCCTCCAGGCGCTCCAGGTCGCGTACGGACGTCCGGGAACCCTTGGGCAGCGTCTCCCGGTCGAGTCCGGCGGCCGTCAGCGCGGTGTCGATCCGCAGTTTCGCCTCGGTCACCCGGTCCCTGCGGGGCCGCAGCAGCCCCCGCAGTGAACCGCCGAAGCGCCGTTGCAGCAGCGCCCGTTCCAGCAGATGCTCCCCGACGGTCAGAGCCGGATCCAGGTCGGTGACGCCCGGGACATGGGCCGGAGCGCTGATCCGGCGCACCGCGGACATCTGCTTGGGCAGCCGGAAGGAGCCGACCGTGGCCTGCCCCTCGGTCGGCTTCATCCGCCCACTGAGCGCGAGCAGCAGGCAGGTCCTGCCGGAACCTGACGGTCCCTCGACAGCGATCAGCGAGCCGGGCTCCGCGGCGATGCCGATGCCGCGGAAGGCCCAGCCGCGCGGGCCCTTGAGCCCGAACCCCTCGGCGCTGACGGCGACTCCATGGTGCTCGCCCACAGTTCCCCCTCTTCGAGCCGGAACCGGCATCGCCGGTTTTTGAACTGACTGGTCAGTGCAAAAACTAGCTCGAACCTTCGATCGAAGCAAAAGCCCAGGTCAGGACGGATTGTCAGTGGCATACCTCACGATGGACACATACGGCCACAGAGCCGTCACACAGACGACAGGAGGTTCGTCATGGCCAACTCATCCGCAGCCGCCTCCCACCGGCGCCGCGCCACCGGCCCTGCCCCCTCACTGACCGGCCCGGCGAGCGACGTGCACCCCGTGCTCCGCCGGACCACGGCCCCGCCCGCCGCCCTCGAACTCCTCGCACAGGCCCACGCCGGACTCGACGAGGCGACCGCCCTCGACACACCCAACGAGCGCTATGCGACGGCCCACTTGGCCGCCCTGCGCACCGCCGCGGCCGTCCTCGCCGCGCGGGGACGCCCGGAACCCAGCGCTCGACGCAGGGCACGCATCCGGAGCGCCTGGGAAGTGCTCCCCGAAATCGCGCCCGAACTCGCCGAGTGGAGCGCGCTGTTCGCCGCCGGAGCGACCCGCCGTGCCCGCGCCGAGGCGGGCATACAGGGCGCGGCCGGCAGCCGCGACGCCGACGACCTGATACGCGACGTGGCGATGTTCCTGCGCCTCGTCGAGCGGATGCTGGTGCTGCAGCCCGTGCTGCCCCAGCCCCGGCAGGACGGAGACCGGCAAGTCCCGGACGCGGGCTGACCGGCACGGCGGCCGCGAACCGCCGCTTCCTCGGGCGAGCCGCACGGTCCACCGCATCCACCCTGTGACTCCGGAGCGGTCGGTAATGACTCGCTGCGCTGCCCATTAGGGTGGAAGCGCCTGAAGCCTTCCGCCCCGCAAGAGGGCCCGGGAGGCCCCCCGATCGCTCCGCCGTGCAAGAGGCGGTGCCGCGCCGAGGAGTCAACTGCCGTGTCGGACCCGATGCGCCCCCGCGCTTCTCTCCGTACCGCCGTGGTCTGGGAGGTCCTCAAGGACGCCCTGGACCGCCGGGTCAAGGCCACGGGGCGGGATGCCCTGGACGTCCTCGACACCGGAGGCGGCAGCGGCAACTTCGCGGTGCCCGTGGCCCGCCTCGGCCACCGCGTCACCGTCGTCGACCCCAGCCCGAACGCGCTGTTCGCGCTGGAGCGCCGGGCCGCCGAGGCCGGAGTCGCCGACCGTGTGCACGGCGTCCAGGGCGACGCACACGGCCTCTTCGACGTCGTCGAGCGCGGTGGCTACGACGCGGTGCTCTGCCACGGAGTCCTGGAGTACGTGGACGACCCGGCCAACGGCGTCCGCAACGTGGTGGACGCGCTGCGCCCCGAAGGTGTCCTCAGTCTCCTCGCCGCGGGCCTGGGCGGAGCCGTGCTGGCCCGCGCCCTCGCCGGGCACTTCACGGAGGCCAGGCAGGCGCTCGACGACCCGGACGGACGCTGGGGCGAGGGTGATCCCGTACCCCACCGTTTCACCGCCGAACAGCTCACCGCGCTGGTCGAGGGAGCAGGCCTGAAGGTCGCCGCCGTACACGGGGTGCGGGTCTTCGCGGACCTGGTCCCCGGCGTCCTCGTGGACACCGAGCCCGGGGCCCTGGAAGCCCTGCTGAAGCTGGAGGCGGCAGCCGCCGAACTCGCCGCGTTCCACTCCGTGGCGACGCAGCTTCATGTGCTCGGTGAGACGCAGGGGGCCGGTGAGCGCTGAGCCGCCTCCCGTGGTGCGCCGCTGATCAGGGGCTGGGCTGCAGATGGAGTACGCCACAGGCCCCCCGATCGGGCGCTCGGCGCCGTATGATCGAGGGAGACCGTTCGGCATGACGGGCCGTTCGCTGGGGAATGCACGCCTCAGTGGATTCGGCTGTCATGGCGGGTTCCGGTTGGCTAATTGGCGCAGAGGGGCGGGTTTCACGGGGGCGATTCCCTGCCTATCCTGAAGGGGACCCCCGGTCGCCCCGGCGACTGCACGATGAGGAGGACTCCGTGCCGCTCTCGGAGCACGAGCAGCGAATGCTCGAGCAGATGGAGCGAGCGCTGTACGCCGAAGATCCCAAGTTCGCGACAGCGCTTGAGGGAAGCGGGCTGCGTACGTATACCCGGCGACGGGTCTACCAGGCGGTCGCGGGCTTCCTGGTGGGTATCGCGCTCCTCATGGCCGGAATGGTCGCCGTGCAGATCTGGCTAAGCGTGGTGGGATTCCTCGTCATGCTGGGCTGCGCGGTGCTTGCCGTCACCGGTTGGCGCAAAGCCCCCAAGCCGGGTGAACAGCCGACCGCGCCAGGCGCGCCGGCCGCCCGCAGCCAAGGCCGACAGCGCCGCTCCATGATGGACCGCATCGAACAACGCTGGCAGCGTCGTCGCGACGACCAGGGTGGCCAATAGCCCCCGAGCGCCGCGGTCAATGACATCGCCTGAGGGGGTGTCCACCAAGTCCGGTGGACACCCCCTCACGCACGCCCTGAACCGCGCGTTGCGGCAGTCGAGGCCCAGCTGTGGGCATGCGTGCCGCGAGGGCCGGCAGCCCACCCACCCGTCTGTCGTAGCTGTGGGCATGCGTGCCGCTAGGGGCGGCGCCCGTCCCAAAAGAGCGGCACCCCGTACAGCGCCGGGCTACGCGACCCACCCCCGACCCAGCCCCAACGCAGGGCTGCTCCGCAACAGGTACGCCCGGTGCCGATGCCTGTGCGGCCCTCGCCCTCATTCAGGGCAAGGGCCGCACACAACGCACGGGTCGTCAGCCGTTCTGTCCCGAAGGCCGCCGCAGCAAGGTCTCTCGCCGGGCCGCCAGGCGGGCAGCCAGAGCCGTCCAGTGGTCCGACGCCGCCCACACCACCCGGATGGCTGAGCGGGGAGCCAGCAGTGCACGGAGACGGGCCGGACGGCTCGCCAAGGTGCGGAAGCCGTCCGCGATCTGACGGGCGTCCTCGGCGAGGCCCGCCGTCGGACGGGGATGCGGAGCGTAGAGCACCTGCTCCACAGCCGCCGCCACCCGGTGCACCGCGTCCGCCGCCGTCGGTTCGAGGAGCCCGAGACGGACGATCCGCGCGGCAGCCTTGCGAGGCGTCTGCGAGTCGTCCGGCTCGATTCCGTAGTCCCACGCCGTATCGGTCACTTCCAGCCAGGCACTCAGCGTGTACACCGCCGCATCCGCGTCGGTGCGCCCGTGCGCGCCGAGCCGCACGGCCCGTATCCGCATGCGCCACAGCATCGGCAGCAACGGCACCCCCAGGACCAGGAGTCCGGCCAGGGCCAGCCCCAGGATCTGGAGCCACGGCATACCGCCGTCGTCGGAGCCCACCGCGGCCAGCGCGGACTCGCTTGCGCACGCCTCGAGCTTCTTCTCCTGCGCCGTGCAGCTCTCGCTCGCCGACGCCGAGGCGGCCGGCGCATCGGACGCCGACTGCGTCGGCTGAGGCGCGGCCGGCAGATCGGTGCCGGACGTCTCCGGCTGGGTGTAGTCCGGAACCGAGCCCCGGTTCGGGGTCGGCTCGAAGCGCGTCCAGCCCACCCCCTCGAAGTACAGCTCGGGCCAGGCGTGCGCGTCCCGCAGCCCCACCGTCATCGAACCGTCGGGCTGCGCGGAACCGGGCGTGAAGCCCACCGCCACGCGGGCCGGTATCCCCAGCGTGCGGGCCATCGCCGCCATCGCGAAGGAGAAGTGGACGCAGAAGCCCTCCTTGTCCTTCAGGAAGCGCGCGATCGCGGCAGAACCGCTGCCGACCTGCACCTCCGTGTCGTACGTGAATCCGCCGCTCACGGCGAAGTAGTCCTGGAGCTTGACCGCCTGCTCGTAGTGGTTGGCCGAGCCCGCGGTGACCTCGCGCGCGGTGTCCGCCACCACCGAGGGCAGCGAATCCGGCACCTGGGTGAACTCGCGCTTCAGAGCCGGATCCGGTTCAGGCGCGGTCGCGAGCTGCTCCGCGGTCGGCTGCACGAGCAGGCTCGTGACCTCGTACTGCACACCTCGCGTGTTCTGGCCGTGGTCCCCGACGAGGGTGCGCCCCACCGGCTCGTACCGCCAGCTGCCGTCGATGTCCACCTGGGTGGCCGGATAGGGCATGGGGAGCCAGTCCTGCGCGTACCAGTCGGCCGCCGAGACACGGGTCTGGATCGCGGTCCGCTGGACGCCGCTCCCGAGACCGTTCGGCGTCGGGAACGTGTCAGGCACGTCGATGATGTGCCGCTGGGCCGGCTTCCAGGCCGTGCCGTCGAAGTCGTCCAGGGAGACGATCCGCAGATACATGTCCTGGGTGTCGTCGGTGTTGGTGCGGTACGACATGACCTCGCGGTCCTCGTCCACGTTCAGACTGTCGCGGAGCGAGACCAGCGGGTTCACCGCGGAGATCGTGCCACCGCCTCCGGAACCCGAGCCCACGCCCGTCCCCGCACCGTCCAGCAGACCGCCGTCGAGCGAGGGCAGGGCGAGCGGCACCACCAGAGCGATGCCCAGCGCCACCGCGCCGATGCGCCGCCCGGTGCGCACGGGTGCGACGGCGCCGCTCGAAGGTTCGGGGCCCGGCGTGCGGGTCGCCGCCCCGCCGAAGACGCGGCCCCACTGCGAGAGCCGGTCGCGGCCCTCGGCCAGCAGCAGCATCAGATAGCCGGCGGCCGCGAGCAGGAACCACAGCCATGCGGCACCGCCCCCGGAAAGCCCCGCGGCGACCGAGTACAGCGCGAGCAGCGGGAGTCCCGCGGGAGCCGCGCTGCGGAACGTCACCGCCAGCGCGTCCACCGCGAGCCCGATCACCAGGACACCGCCGACCAGCATCAGCCGGATGCCGTCGGACAGCGGCGCCGGAATCGCGAACCGTCCGACGTCGTCCCCGCCCGCCTGCAGCAGCACCCCGAACTGGTTGAAGGCCTCGGGCCCCGGGATGATCCCGAGGAAGGCCTGCTGCCGCGCGAAGACCAGCGTCAGCAGCATCAACGTCACCAGCGCCTGCACCGCCACGGTCAGCGGCCGGGCCAGCGGAACCCGCCGGGTCAGCGCGCCCGCACCGGACTGGATCGCCAGCAGGAACGCCGCCTGGAAGAGCCAGGTCGCCGGATCCACCAGCGGCAGCAGAGCACACGAGGCCATGAGAGTGGCCGCCGCCGCGAACAGCGCCAATCGCGCCCGCCCGCTCATGAGCCACCACCCCCCGCCGTACTTCCCGTCGACGCGACGCCCGTGCGCTGCCTGTCCGCCTCACGCCACAGGTCGGCGATCCCCGCCCCCCGTGGCACCCTCACAGCCGTCCAGCCCGCCTCGCGCAGCATGCGCAGTTGATCCTCGCTCTTGTCCAACGGCCCGGGGACATCGGCCGGTTCCCGCATCCATGCCTCACTGTCCAGCAGGAAGGCGACGGCCCCGCCGCTGCGCTGGCGCATCTTGGCGAGCACCGTCGCCTGTTCCTCGTCCAGATCGCCGAGGAAGGCGATCAGCAGCCCTTCGTTCCCGCCGCGCAGCACGTCGTACGCACGAGACAGACCCGTGCCGTCCGAGTGGTCGACGACGGCGAGGGTGTCCATCATCATCCCGGCCGCGTCCGCCGACTCCTGGCTCGCGCCCGCGAAACCGTCCGCGCCCTCGCCGGGCACCGAACTGCCGGTGTCGGTCAACAGCCGTACCGAGAAACCCCGTTCGAGCATGTGGACCAGCGACGACGCCGCGCCCGAAACCGCCCACTCGAAGGCCGAATCCGGACCCGCGCCCTCGAACGCGATGCCCCGGGTGTCGAGCAGCACCGTGCAGCGGGAACGCTGCGGCTGCTCCTCGCGGCGGACCATCAACTCGCCGTAGCGCGCGGTCAGGCGCCAGTGCACCCGGCGCAGATCGTCGCCGTAGCGGTAACCGCGCGGGATTATGTCGTCCTCGCCCGCCAGCGCCAGCGAGCGCTGCCGCCCGTCGCCGTACCCCTTCGCCTCACCGGTCAGCCGCACCGGCGGCAGCGCCTCCACGCGCGGGATGACCGTCAGGGTGTCGTACGTCGAGAAGGAGCGCGTCAGCTCGCACATCCCGAAGGGGTCCGTGAGCCGCAGTTGCAGCGGGCCCAGCGGATAGCGGCCGCGCAGGTCCGAGCGCACCCGGTAGGACACCTCGCGGCGGCCACCCGCCTCCACCCGGTCCAGGACGAACCGGGGCCGCGGGCCGAGCACGTACGGCACCCGGTCCTGGAGCATCAGCAGTCCGGTGGGCAGCCGCGAGACATTATCCATGCGCAGATGGACCCGCGCCTCGGAACCGGCGGGCACGCGCGCGGGGGCGAGCCTGCGGCTGCCCGCGACCCGGTAACGGGTGCGGTACAGCACGGTCGCGCACACCAGCGGCAGCACCGCCAGGAGCAGGCCGACCCGGAGCAGATCGCTCTGCCCCAGGACGTACGCGCAGATCGCGGCCGCGACTCCGGCGGCCAGGAAGGAGCGGCCCCGCGTGGTGAGCCCGGCGAGCGCTGTGCGCAGCCCGCCCTTGTCCTCCTCGGCGGTGTACCCCGTCCCTCCTTGCGTCATCCAAGCCTCCGGGGCGGCTGCTGGCCGTAGGCGGTGGCACCGCGGCCCACCGTGAAGCCGGACTGCTGCTGGGGCGCGGCGGGAACGGGGATGCGCTGCAGGATCTCCTGGACGACCTGCTCGGCCGTGCGCCGGTTCAGCTGTGCCTGTGCCGTGGGCAGCAGACGGTGGGCCAGGACCGCCACGGCGAGTGCCTGGACGTCGTCCGGCAACGCGTAGTCCCGGCCGCTCAGTGCTGCGGACGCCTTCGCCGCGCGCAGCAGATGCAAGGTGGCACGCGGTGAGGCGCCGAGTCTGAGATCGGGGTGCGTGCGCGTGGCCCCGACCAGCTCCACCGCGTACCGCCGGACGGCGTCGGCGACGTGGACCGAGCGGACCGCGTCGATCAGCTTCACGATCTCGTGCGCGTGCGCCACCGGCTGGAGGTCGTCCAGCGGATTCACCCCGCCATGGATGTCCAGCATCTGCAGCTCGGCCTCCGCGCTGGGATAGCCGATGGAGACACGGGCCATGAAGCGGTCGCGCTGGGCCTCCGGAAGCGGGTAGGTGCCCTCCATCTCGACCGGGTTCTGGGTGGCCACCACCATGAAGGGGCTGGGCAGTTCGTAGGTCGTCCCGTCGATGGTGACCTGGCGCTCCTCCATCGACTCCAGGAGTGCGGACTGTGTCTTGGGCGAGGCCCGGTTGATCTCGTCGCCGATCACGATCTGAGCGAAGATCGCGCCCGGCTTGAACTCGAAGTCCCGGCGCTGCTGGTCCCAGATGGACACACCTGTGATGTCCGAGGGCAGCAGGTCGGGAGTGAACTGAATACGCCGCACCGAACAGTCGATGGACCGTGCCAGCGCCTTGGCGAGCATGGTCTTGCCGACGCCAGGGACATCCTCGATCAGAAGATGACCCTCGGCGAGCAGCACGGTCAGCGAAAGCCGTACGACCTCAGGCTTGCCTTCGATCACTCCTTCCACCGAACTGCGGACACGCTCCACAGTGGCGGTCAGATCTGTAAGGCTCGCTCGATCGTCATAGGTCGTCACCCGGCCCTCCTCGGCCCTTTCTCGGGCCGACGCCCTGTGCGGACCGGCCCACCCCAAAACACGGACACCAAGCGGGAAAAGTTCCGCGTGACGCCACACCCGCATTCTTGTTGCCGTTACCGGTTCGTGTCATCCGCCTGTGGATAACTGGCCGCGATATGTCTGCCTTGCGGTCTTTTAGTCGTCCCTGGTTCATGATTTTTAGTGAACAGAGGCTCCCACGAGGCCCAGAAAGCCACCGTGAAGGCTCGATGAAGATTGTCAGACCGGGTCGATCTCGCGCAGCAGACCCGTAGTGACGTCGAAGACGAAGCCGCGTACGTCGTCGGCGTGCAGGAGGAACGGAGAGGTGCGCACGCGCTGCATCGACTGCCGTACGTCCTGTTCGACGTCGCGGAAGGCCTCGACCGCCCAGGCGGGGCGCTGACCGACCTCCATCTCCAGATCGTGCCGGAAGTCCTCGGTGAGGGACTCCAGACCGCAGCCGGTGTGGTGGATGAGGACCACGCTGCGGGTGCCGAGCGCCCGCTGGCTGATCGTGAGGGAGCGGATCACGTCGTCGGTGACGACTCCGCCCGCGTTGCGGATCGTGTGACAGTCGCCCAGCTCCAGGCCGAGCGCGGCGTGCAGGTCGAGCCGGGCGTCCATGCACGCGACCACCGCGACGTGCAGGACGGGACGGGCGTCCATCCCCGGATCGGTGAAGGCGGCGGCGTACTGCTGGTTCGCGTCGACCAGACGGTCGGTCACCGTGCCGTCGCTGGATATGGCGCCTTCGGGCTCGGTGGGAACGGATGCGGAGGTCGTCATACCTATGACGGTACTGGTCACATATGAAGTGGTCCTGCGGTGAGAGGGGACAAAGAACGTCATCGTGGCTTGTTGTGAGGTAACCCACACGGGCGGTGTCGGCTCGCCCGTATGGGTTGTTCTTTCCGATTCACGGCTTCATCGGGAGCGGGACTCACGACGCGCATGCCGGTTGATTGACCGCGAGACACCGTGGACTAAAGTGACGCGAAGCGGGAGGCGAGGCTCTCCCTGCTGGACTGTTTTCCCCGGAGACCCGGCGATTTTCCGGCGTTTCCCCGCGTGCGCGGTGCGTACGTACGGCTCGGCCTCCTCCCGCTCCCGGTCGGCTGACGCCACTCTCCCGGCGCCAGCGGCCTCCCCTTCTCGAGCGGGCGGGGACCCGGCGGTGCGTGCCGCCGCGCCGGATCTGAGAGGGCCCCTTGAGCCAGAGTCGACACGTCCCGGTGATGCTCCAGCGGTGCCTGGACATGTTGGCCCCGGCACTCACCGGGCCCGGAGCCGTCGTCGTCGACTGCACCCTGGGACTCGGCGGCCACAGCGAAGCGCTCCTCACCCAGTTCCCCGAAGCCCGTCTCGTGGCACTGGACCGCGACAAGGAGGCGCTGCGCCTCTCCGGAGAGCGGCTCGCCCCCTTCGGAGACCGTGCGACCCTCGTGCACGCCGTCTACGACGAACTCCCCGACGTACTCGACCGCCTGGGCATCCCGCGCGTCCAGGGCATCCTGTTCGACCTGGGCGTCTCCTCCATGCAACTCGACGAGACCGACCGCGGGTTCGCGTACGCGCAGGACGCTCCGCTCGACATGCGCATGGACCAGACGACCGGCATGAGCGCCGCCGAGGTGCTCAACACCTACCCGCCAGGCGAACTGGTGCGGATCCTGCGGGCGTACGGCGAGGAGAAGCAGGCCAAGCGGATCGTGTCGGCGGTCGTGCGTGAACGGGGGAAGGAACCCTTCAGCAACAGCGCGCGCCTCGTCGAGCTGATCCGCGACTCGCTTCCCCAGGCGGCCAAGCGGACCGGCGGTAACCCCGCCAAGCGCACCTTCCAGGCGCTGCGCATCGAGGTCAACGGCGAACTCAGCGTTCTGGAGCAGGCGATCCCCGCGGCGGTGAAAGCGCTCGCCGTCGGCGGCCGGATCGCCGTCCTGTCGTACCACTCGCTGGAAGACCGGCTGGTCAAGCAGGTGTTCGCGGCCGGCGCCGCCAACACGGCGCCGCCCGGACTGCCGGTCGTGCCCGAGCGCTACCAGCCCCGGCTCAAGCTACTCACGCGCGGTGCCGAACTTCCCACCGAGGAAGAGGTCGCGGAGAACCGGCGAGCGGCTCCCGCCCGGCTGCGGGGGGCGCAGCGCATCCGCGAGGAAGCCGAGTGAGGTGCGGGGAGAGGGAGGACGAGTGAGTCGGAAACCCGAACTCGCGGGGTCGAGGGAGTGGGACATCCCAACTCGCGGGCCGCGACTCGGTGCGGCATCCAAACTCACGGGACCGAGTGGGTTGGGGATCCAGACGCGTTGTCGGCGTCCGGGTAGGACATCCGAACTCACGGAGCGGAGCGAGTTGGGGATCCCGACCCGCGAGGTGACATGGGTGGGAGATTCGAACTCGCGGCGCGGCCGTGAGCCGGGAAACCGAACCCGCAGGGAGGGCGCGTGAGCAGGAAACCCGAACTGAGAGGGCGGGCCGCCAGGCTCGCCCGGCTTCTCCCGGCCGGTGCCGGGACGGCCGCCCGTACCCCCTTCGTCCTACTGGTCGTGCTCCTGCTCGGCGGCGGCCTCATCGGGCTCCTCGTGCTGAACTCCGCCCTCAGCGCAGGGTCGTTCCAGCTCGACGACCTGCAGAAGGACACCAAGAGTCTGACCGACGAGGAGCAGGCGCTCCAGCGGGACGTGGACGCCTACGCCGCCCCCGACGCTCTCCAGCGCCGAGCCCGCGAACTGGGCATGGTCCCCGGCGGCGACCCGGCCTTCCTCAACCCGGACGGCACCGTCAAGGGCGTCCCGGGAGCGGCCGCCCAGCAGTCCGCCGCACGTAACCCGGTGGTGCGCCCGCCCGAGGTCCTCGCCCCCGCGCCGAGCCCGACGCCGACCGCGCCCCCGACGCCGACCCCCACCCCGACGCCGTCCACGGCCGCCTCCTTGGCGCAGCCGTCGGCGGCCACCCCGTCCGCACAGCCCTCCACGATTCCCGGCAGGTGACGGAAGTGTCCGACAGGGAACCGCCGCGCCGCCGAGTGCCCGGCCCCGCCAGGCCCGTACGACCCTCGGGCCAGCGGCGTCCGGGCCCCGGCGCCCGCCCCGCGCGCCGCCCGGGCGCGCCGAGGCCGGCCGGCCCCCGTGTCATCAGGCTCGGCAGCCCACGCCCCCGGCTCCGCATGGTCAGTCTCGCGCTGACCCTGGTGATGATCGCCTTCGTAGTGCGGCTGCTCCAGGTGCAGGCCGTGGACGCGAGCACGTATGTCGCCAAGGCCGAGCAGAACCGGTACGTCGGGCGCACGCTGGCCGCCGAACGCGGCGGGATCACGGACCGCAACGGCGTAGAGCTGGCGACCAGCGTGGACGCTTACGACATCACGGCCGACCCCACGATGTTCACGCAGAAGGCCACGAAGACGCCGGACGCGCCCGAGCAGGCCGCGGCGCTGCTCGCCCCGATCCTCGGCCAGGACGCGGAGACGGTCACCAAGAAACTGAAGACGAAGAACACGCGCTACACCCTGCTCGCGAACCGTCAGACCCCTCAGGTCTGGAAGCAGATCAAGGACCTGAGGAGCACGCTCGCGGTCAAGGCCGAGACCGACCCGAGCACGGTCAACGTCCTCGCGGGCATCGTCGCGGTCCCCGCCAGCAAGCGTGTGTACCCGAACGGGGATCTCGCCGCCGGGATACTGGGCTGGGTCAACGCCGACGGCAAGGGCGGCGGCGGGCTCGAACAGGAGCTGAACAAGGAACTGGCCGGCAAGGACGGCGAGATCCGGTACGCGCAGTCCGGGGGCCTTCAGGTGCCCACCGTCGGCTCCACCGAGACACCCGCCGTGGCCGGCTCCGACTTCGAGCTGACCATCGACCGCGACATCCAGTGGGCCGCGCAGAACGCCATCACCGAGCAGGTGAAGGAGTCGAAGGCGGACAGCGGGTACGTGATAGTGCAGGACACGCAGACCGGCGAGATCCTCGCGATGGCCAACTCGCCCGGCTTCGACCCGAACGACCTCTCCCAGGCCGACCCGGCGGCCCTGGGCAACGGGGCCGTCCAGGACGCGTACGAGCCCGGCTCCACCGCCAAGGTCATGTCGATGGCCGCCGTGCTGGAGGAGAACGTCGCCACGCCCGCGACGCATGTGGTCGTCCCCAACCGGCTGCAGCGCGGCGACCGGCTCTTCCAGGACGACATCGACCACCCGACCTGGAACCTGACGCTCAACGGAGTGCTCGCCAAGTCCAGCAACATCGGCACCATCCTGGCGGTCGGCCAGCTCGGCAAGACGCAGACGGAGGCCAACAAGGTCCTCTACTCGTATCTGCGCAAGTTCGGCATCGGCAGCTACACCGGCCTTGACTTCCCCGGCGAGACCAAGGGCATCCTCGCGCCCCCCGAAGACTGGTCGACCTCGCAGCAGTACACGATTCCTTTCGGCCAGGGCGTGTCGCTCACCGCGCTGCAGGCGGCGTCCGTCTACTCGACGATCGCCAACGGCGGCGTACGCGTCGAGCCGACGCTGGTGCGCGGTACGGAAGGGGCCGACGGCCGCTTCACACCCGCCCCCGAGCCCAAGAAGACAAGGGTCGTCAGCGAGAAGACGGCGAAGACCCTCGCCCAGATGCTGGAGTCCGTCGTGGACGACGAGCAGGGCACCGGCACCAAGGCGCGCATTCCCGGCTACCGGGTCGCGGGCAAGACGGGTACGGCCAACCGCGTGGATCCGGCCACCGGCAAGTACAACGGCTACACCTCGTCGTTCGCCGGATTCGCACCCGCCGACAACCCGCGGATCACCGTCTACTGCGCGATCCAGAACGCCACCCAGGGCAGCTACTTCGGCGGCCAGATCTGTGGACCCATCTACAAGGAGGTCATGGAGTTCGCCCTGAAGACTCTTCAGGTACCGCCCACCGGGGCCAAGGCCGCGAATCTCCCCGTGACCTTCACACCCTGATCAGCACGGAAACAGCCAGGAACCGCTCGTGACAACGATCACCCCCGATCCCGGGAACCACGCCGTGCCGCACACCCCGCCGCACGGCCCGTCCACGCCCTCACTTCGCTCCGGCGGGGGTGCGCCCGGTACGCTCACCGCCGTGCCAGACGCTGATCAGTCCCAAACCACCCAGAAGGGCGTTCCTGTGACATATCCGGGGCCGCCACGACCGGTTCAGAACCCCGCCACCCCCCTGGCGGAACTCGCCGATCAGCTGGGTGCCCAGAAGCCGCAGGGCACCGCTGTGGAGGTCACGGGCATCACCCATGACTCCCGCGCCGTGCGCCCCGGCGACCTGTACGCCGCGCTGCCCGGTGCCCGCCTGCACGGCGCCGACTTCGTGACGCAGGCGGCCGGACTCGGCGCCGTCGCCGTGCTGACCGACCCGACGGGCGCCGAACGCGCCGCGGCCACCGGGCTGCCGGTCCTCGTCGTGGACGACCCGCGCGGGCAGATGGGCGAGCTGGCGGCCACGATCTACGGCCACCCCGGGCGCGACCTGCTCCAGATCGGCATCACGGGTACCTCCGGCAAGACGACCACGGCCTACCTCGTCGAGGGCGGCCTGAAGACGGTCCGCTCCACCGGCCTGATCGGCACGGTCGAGATGCGCATCGGCGACGAGCGCATCAAGTCGGAGCGCACGACGCCCGAAGCGACCGACCTCCAGGCGCTGTTCGCGGTCATGCGCGAGCGCGGCGTCGAGGCGGTCGCCATGGAGGTCTCCAGCCACGCGCTGGTCCTCGGCCGGGTCGACGCCTGCATCTTCGACATCGCCGTCTTCAACAACCTCAGCCCGGAACACATGGAGTTCCACTCCGACATGGAGGACTACTTCCGGGCCAAGGCGCAGCTCTTCACGCCCAAACGCAGCAAACTGGGCGTGATCAACCTCGACGACGAGTACGGGCGCCGGCTGGCCAAGGAGGCCACCGTCCCCGTCGTCACCTTCTCCGCCGAGGGGCACCCCGACGCCGACTGGCGCGCCCAGGACGTCGAAGTCGGCCCCATGGACTCGACGTTCACGGCCGTCGGCCCCAAGGGCGAGCGGGTCACCGCCAGGTCGCCGCTCGCGGGCCCCTTCAACGTGGCGAACACGCTCGCCGCGCTCGTCTCCCTCGCCGTGGCCGGACTCGACCCGCAGACCGCCGCCGACGGCATCGCCGCCGTACAGGGCGTACCGGGCCGCCTGGAGCGCGTGGACGCGGGCCAGCCCTATCTGGCCGTCGTCGACTACGCGCACAAGACGGACGCCGTCGAATCGGTCCTGCGCGCGCTGCGCAAGGTGACGGCAGGTCAGCTGCACGTGGTGCTCGGCTGCGGCGGCGACCGCGACAAGACCAAGCGCAAACCCATGGGTGCCGCCGTCGCCCGGCTCGCCGACACCGCCGTACTGACCTCCGACAACCCCCGCTCCGAGGACCCCCTCGCGATCCTCGCCACGATGCTCGCGGGCGCCGCCGAGGTGCCGCAGCACGAGCGCGGCGAGGTCCAGGTCTTCGAGGACCGGGGCGCAGCCATCGCCGCCGCCGTCGCCCGCGCGCGGCCCGGCGACACCGTACTGATCGCGGGCAAGGGCCACGAGCAGGGCCAGGACATCGCCGGGGTGGTGCGTCCCTTCGACGACCGCCAGGTGCTTCGCGAAGCTATCCAGAAGACCCAGGGATGAACTTGTGATCGCCCTCTCCCTCGCCGAGATCGCAGCAGTCGTCGGCGGGCAGACGTACGACATACCGGATCCGGCGGTACAGGTCACCGGACCCGTCGTCATCGACTCCCGACAGGTGAAGGACGGCAGCCTGTTCGCCGCCTTCGTGGGCGAACGCGTGGACGGCCACGACTTCGCCCGGGCGGTCGTCGACGCGGGCGCGGTCGCCGTGCTGGCCTCCCGGCCCGTCGGCGTCCCCGCGATCGTCGTGGCGGACGTACAGACGGCCCTCGGCGCCCTCGCGCGCCATGTCGTCGAACGGCTCGGTGCGACCCTCGTGGCGCTGACCGGTTCGGCCGGCAAGACCAGCACCAAGGACCTCATCGCGCAGGTCCTGCGCAGCAAGGCACCCACGGTCTTCACACCGGGCTCGTTCAACAACGAGATCGGGCTGCCGCTCACCGCGCTCAGCGCCACCGAGCAGACCAGGTTCCTGGTGCTGGAGATGGGCGCCCGCGGCATCGGCCACATCCGGTACCTGACGGAACTCACCCCGCCGCGCATCGGTCTCGTCCTCAACGTCGGCACCGCCCACATCGGGGAGTTCGGCGGCCGCGAGCAGATCGCGCAGGCGAAGGGCGAGCTGGTCGAGGGCCTTCCCGAGGACGGCGCGGCGATCCTCAACGCCGACGATCCCCTCGTACGCGCCATGGCATCCCGTACGAAGGCGCGCGTGATCCTCTTCGGAGAGTCCGACGAAGCGGACGTACGCGCCGAGAACGTCCGTCTCACGGAGAGTGGACAGCCTTCCTTCAGCCTTCGCACACCCTCCGGGTGCAGTGACGTGACCATGCGCCTGTACGGTGAGCACCACGTGTCGAACGCGCTCGCCGCGGCCGCCGTCGCCCATGAGCTGGGCATGTCCGCAGACGAGATCGCAGGTGCGCTCTCCGAGGCGGGCACCCTCTCCCGCTGGCGGATGGAGGTCACCGAGCGCCCGGACGGCGTGACGGTCGTCAACGACGCCTACAACGCGAACCCCGAGTCCATGCGAGCCGCCCTGCGCGCGCTCGCGGCCATGGGCAGAGGGCGTCGTACGTGGGCGGTGCTCGGTCAGATGGCCGAGCTCGGGGACGAGGCGCTCGCCGAGCACGACGCGGTCGGGCGGCTCGCCGTCCGGCTCAACGTCAGCAAGCTCGTCGCGGTCGGGGGCAGGGAAGCGTCCTGGCTCCAACTGGGCGCATATAACGAGGGTTCGTGGGGTGAGGAGTCGGTGCACGTGTCCGACGCACAGGCGGCTGTCGACCTGTTGCGCAGTGAACTGCGCCCAGGGGACGTCGTGCTCGTGAAGGCGTCCCGGTCGGTCGGGCTCGAACGGGTGGCGCTCGCGCTGCTCGACAGCGGCGTTGAGGGTGAGGTTGCCGCCCGATGATGAAGCAGATCCTGTTCGCAGGAGTCATCAGCATGTTTCTGACCCTGATCGGCACCCCGCTGCTGATCAAGCTCCTGGCCCGCAAGGGCTACGGCCAGTACATCCGCGACGACGGCCCGCGCGAGCACCACGCCAAGCGCGGTACGCCGACGATGGGTGGTATCGCCTTCATCCTGGCGACGATCATCGCGTACTTCATGTCCAAGGTGATCACGGGCTACGCGCCGACCTTCTCGGGTCTGCTGGTGCTCGGCCTGATGGCGGGCATGGGCCTGGTCGGCTTCCTGGACGACTACATCAAGATCGTCAAGCGGCGCTCGCTCGGTCTGCGGGCCAAGGCGAAGATGGCCGGGCAGCTGATCGTCGGCATCAGCTTCGCCGTCCTGGCACTGCAGTTCGCGGACAACCGCGGCAACACCCCGGCCTCCACGAAGCTCTCCTTCGTGCAGGACTTCGGCTGGTCCATCGGCCCGGTGCTGTTCGTGGTCTGGGCGCTGTTCATGATCCTGGCCATGTCGAACGGCGTGAACCTGACGGACGGTCTGGACGGCCTCGCCACCGGCGCCGCGACGATGGTGTTCGGCGCCTACACCTTCATCGGTGTCTGGCAGTTCCAGGAGTCCTGCGCCAACGCGCAGACCCTCACCAACCCGGCCGCCTGCTACGAGGTACGAGATCCACTGGACCTCGCGGTCGTCGCCTCGGCCCTGATGGGCGCCTGCTTCGGCTTCCTGTGGTGGAACACCTCGCCGGCCAAGATCTTCATGGGTGACACCGGTTCGCTGGCCCTCGGTGGCGCGCTCGCCGGTCTCGCGATCTGCTCCCGCACGGAGTTCCTGGTCGCGCTCCTCGGCGGTCTCTTCGTCCTGATCACCATGTCGGTCGTCATCCAGGTCGGCTCCTTCCGGATGACCGGCAAGCGAGTCTTCCGAATGGCGCCACTCCAGCACCACTTCGAACTAAAGGGGTGGTCCGAAGTCCTTGTCGTGGTCCGCTTCTGGATCATCCAGGGCATGTGCGTGATCGTGGGTCTGGGCCTCTTCTACGCAGGATGGGCAGCCAAGAAGTGACCAACTGGCAGGGCAGTCACGTCACCGTCGCCGGCCTCGGCGTCTCCGGGATCCCGGCGGCCCGTGTGCTGCACGGCCTCGGCGCGGTCGTCACGGTCGTCAACGACGGCGACGACGAGCGCTCCCGGGCGCAGGCCGCGGACCTGGAGGCGCTCGGCATCACCGTGCGCCTCGGTGACGGCGCCACCCTGCCGGAAGGCACCGAGCTCATCGTCACCACACCCGGCTGGAAGCCGGACAAGCCGCTGTTCGCCGCGGCCGCCGAGGCCGGCGTCCCCGTCTGGGGCGATGTGGAGCTGGCCTGGCGGCTCAGGGGCCCGGACGCGGCTCCATGGCTCGCCGTCACCGGCACCAACGGCAAGACCACCACCGTGCAGATGCTCGCCTCGATCCTGAAGGCGGCAGGGCTGCGTACGGCGGCCGTCGGCAACATCGGGGTCTCGCTCCTCGACGCGGTCCTCGGCGAGGAGACGTACGACGTCCTGGCCGTGGAGCTGTCCAGCTACCAGCTGCACTGGGCGCCCTCGCTGCGCGCCCACTCCGCCGCCGTACTGAACCTCGCGCCCGACCACCTCGACTGGCACGGCTCCATGGAGGCGTACGCCGCCGACAAGGGCCGTATCTACGAAGGCAATCGGGTCGCCTGCGTCTACAACGCGGCCGACAAGGCCACCGAGGACCTGGTCCGCGAGGCGGACGTCGAGGAGGGCTGCCGGGCGATCGGCTTCACCCTCGCCGCGCCTGGGCCCTCCCAACTCGGTGTCGTGGACGGCATCCTGGTCGACCGCGCCTTTGTCGACAACCGGCAGAAGAACGCCCAGGAGCTCGCGGAGGTGTCGGACGTCAATCCGCCCGCCCCGCACAACATCGCCAACGCCCTTGCGGCGGCGGCCCTGGCACGTGCCTTCGGGGTGCCCGCCGCGGCCGTACGGGACGGTCTGCGGGCCTTCCGGCCGGACGCCCACCGCATCTCGCACGTCGCCGATGTGGACAGGGTCGCGTACATCGACGACTCCAAGGCCACCAACACCCATGCGGCGGAAGCCTCTTTGGCCGCGTACGAGTCGATCGTGTGGATCGCGGGCGGGCTCGCCAAGGGCGCGACCTTCGACGAGCTGGTCGCCAAGTCGGCAAAGCGACTTCGGGGTGCCGTGCTGATCGGTGCCGACCGGGCCCTCATCCGGGAAGCGCTCGCGCGACACGCGCCGGAAGTACCGGTCGTCGACCTCGACCGGACCGACACTGGGGCGATGCTCGCGGCGGTTCAGGAGGCGCGGGGGCTCGCTCACGCGGGCGACACGGTGCTGCTGGCGCCGGCTTGCGCCTCCATGGATATGTTCGCCAACTACAACAAGCGCGGTGACGCTTTCGCGGAAGCGGTTCGCGAACTCGGCGCCGCGAGCGCCTGACGGCGGGTCTGAGCCGCTGTCCCGGGCGCCCGGGATCCTTGGGAGCGACGCGTGACGCCATCGTGGTCGGTGCTTCGCCGGCGGCTTTCCGCCGGTGGCACGGCGCTGTGCCAGCCTGTCCCGCCCCGCGGCGACAGGAGCCGCTGATGCCCGGCAGTCGTACCGGCCGCCCCCCTGTCCAGCGGGCCTCGAAGCGGCCCGCCGCCGCCCGGCCCCCGCGCGACAACCCCGTACGCACCCTCTACGTACGCGCCCGCAAAGCCTGGGACCGGCCGCTGACCGCGTACTACCTGATCCTCGGCGGCAGTCTGCTGATCACCGTGCTCGGCCTTGTGATGGTCTACTCGGCCTCGCAGATCACGGCGCTCCAGCTGTCGCTGCCGGGGTCCTACTTCTTCCGGAAGCAGTTCCTGGCGGCCTGTATCGGTGGCGTGCTGCTCTTCGTCGCCTCGCGGATGCCGGTGCGGCTGCACCGGGCGCTGGCGTATCCGATGCTGGCGGGCTCCGTCTTCCTGATGATCCTGGTGCAGGTGCCGGGGATAGGAGTGGCGGTCAACGGCAACCAGAACTGGATCTCCGTCGGCGGCCCCTTCCAGCTGCAGCCCAGCGAGTTCGGCAAGCTCGCGCTCGTGCTGTGGGGCGCCGACCTGCTCGCCCGCAAACAGGACAAGCGGCTGCTGACGCAGTGGAAGCACATGCTGGTGCCGCTGGTTCCGGTGGCCTTCATGCTGCTCGGGCTGATCATGCTCGGCGGCGACATGGGCACGGCGATCATCCTCACGGCCATCCTCTTCGGGCTGCTGTGGCTGTCCGGAGCGCCCACCCGGCTCTTCGCGGGTGTGCTGTCCATCGCCTTGACGCTCGGTTTCATCCTCATCAAGACCAGCCCGAACCGGATGGGCCGCCTCGCCTGCATCGGTGCCACCGACCCCGGCCCCAACGACCAGTGCTGGCAGGCCGTGCATGGTATCTACGCCCTCGCCTCCGGCGGGCTCTTCGGGTCGGGGCTCGGCGCCAGTGTGGAAAAATGGGGCCAACTGCCCGAAGCGCACACGGACTTCATCTTCGCCGTCACCGGGGAGGAACTGGGCCTGGCGGGGACGCTGTCGGTGCTCGCCCTCTTCGCGGCTCTAGGCTATGCGGGTATCCGCGTGGCCGGACGCACGGAGGACCCCTTCGTGAGGTATGCCGCGGGAGGCGTGACCACCTGGATCACGGCGCAGGCCGTGATCAACGTCGGTGCGGTGCTCGGTCTGCTGCCGATCGCCGGTGTCCCGCTCCCGCTGTTCTCCTACGGGGGTTCCGCCCTGCTGCCGACCATGTTCGCCATCGGGTTGCTGATCGCCTTCGCGCGCGAGGACCCCGCCGCGCGGGCGGCGCTCGCGATGCGGCAGCCTCGCTTTGGCAGAAAGCGGGCTGCGGTGAGAGGCTCCGCGGGGGCCGCGGGGCCTCGGAGATGGAACACAATGCGACGGCGTGCCTCGGCGGCGCGTTCGTCCGGAGAGCGGTGAATTTCGGTGCATGTCGTACTCGCCGGCGGGGGGACCGCCGGCCACATCGAGCCCGCGCTGGCCCTCGCGGATGCCCTGCGCAGGCAGGACCCGACCGTGGGGATCACGGCTCTGGGCACGGAGCGCGGCCTTGAGACCCGACTCGTACCCGAGCGGGGCTACGATCTCGCGCTGATTCCCGCCGTCCCGCTGCCGCGCAAGCCCACCCCCGAGCTGATCACCGTCCCCGGGCGGCTGCGCGGCACCATCAAGGCGGCCGAGCAGATCCTGGAGCGCACCAAGGCGGACGCGGTCGTCGGCTTCGGCGGCTATGTCGCGCTGCCCGGCTACCTCGCGGCCAAGCGCCTCGGTGTGCCGATCGTCATCCACGAGGCCAACGCCCGGCCAGGCCTGGCCAACAAGATCGGTTCGCGGTACGCGGCCCAGGTCGCCGTCTCGACGCCCGACAGCAAGCTCCGCGGCGCCCGCTACATCGGCATCCCGCTGCGCCGCTCCATCGCCACCCTCGACCGGGCCGCCGTACGCCCCGAGGCCCGCGCCGCGTTCGGCCTCGACCCCGCGCTGCCGACCCTGCTCGTCTCGGGCGGCTCCCAGGGCGCCCGCCACCTCAACGAGGTCGTCGAGCGGGTCGCTCCCTACCTCCAGCAGGCCGGTATCCAGATCCTGCACGCGGTCGGCCCGAAGAACGAACTGCCGCAGGTCCACCAGATGCCGGGAATGCCCCCTTACATCCCGGTACCGTATGTGGACCGGATGGACCTCGCGTACGCCGCGGCCGACATGATGCTCTGCCGCGCGGGCGCGATGACCGTCGCCGAACTCTCCGCCGTCGGGCTCCCCGCCGCCTACGTCCCGCTGCCCATCGGCAACGGCGAACAGCGGCTGAACGCCCAGCCGGTGGTCAAGGCCGGCGGCGGACTCCTTGTCGACGACGCGGAACTGACGCCCGAGTGGATCCAGGGCAACGTCCTGCCCGTGCTCGGCGACCCGCACCGGCTGTACGAGATGTCCCGCGCCGCCAGCGAGTTCGGCCGCAGGGATGCCGACGACCTGCTCGTCGGCATGGTGTACGAGGCGATCGCCTCACGCCACCGCTAGGAACGTATGAGGGAAGGCAGGGAGCGTGGCCGGACCGACGACCGCCGAGCGCGGTGAACGGCAGAAGCTGGAGTCCGGCCCGCCCCGGCCGCCGCGTATCGGGCGGTTGCCCAGGCCTCGTACGCTCATCATCCTTATGATCGCCGCGGTGTTGCTCGGCGCCGCCTCCGTGTGGGTCCTCTACGGCTCGAGTTGGCTGCGCGTGGAGCGTGTTTCGGCCTCCGGGATGCGGGTGCTGACGGATCAGCAAGTGCGAGAAGCCGCCGGTGTTCCGGTCGGATCCCCGCTGATTTCCGTCGACACCGAGGCCATTGAGGAACGGCTGCGCCGGAAATTGCCCCGAATTGACTCGGTTGATGTCGTCCGATCCTGGCCGCATGGAATCGGACTGAAAGTGACCGAGCGCACCCCGGTCCTGATTGAAGAAAAGGGCGGAAAGTTCGTCGAAGTGGACGCCAAGGGCGTGCGATTCGCGACGGTTTCGGATGCTCCGAAGAGCGTGCCCCTGCTGGAATTGACAGTGTCTCAGTCGGCAGGCCTGCGCCGCTTCGGGACCGACCGGCTGGTGCGCGAGGCCGTGACGGTCGCCGGTGACATTCCGGCCGCCGTCGCCCGCGACACCCAGGTCGTCAAGGTCCGTTCCTACGACTCCATCTCACTGGAGTTGAAGGGCGGCCGCACCGTCGAGTGGGGGAGTGGCGAGAAGGGCGCCGCGAAGGCGCGTACGCTCACCGCTCTCATGAAAGCCGCTCCCGGGGCGCGGCACTTCGACGTAAGTGTTCCCACCGCCCCTGCGTCATCGGGGAGTTGACGCACATCTGCGCAGGCCAGCACCCTGGTTGGGCACTGCTACGGCTGATCACATAGGGTGAAAAGAAAAACGGGAGGTTCGGCGTGTTCGTTGAACGTGCGCCACTTGTCGACTTAGTGTCCTGTTCGGAAGAGTCCAAGGAACAGACACACTGGTAACCCTAAACTTCAACGTTAGGGTTCGGGTCGGCGTTCGGACCGTCCCATTCGGCATCAGTCGTCGGATCGCGAGCGTGCGAGGCGACGACACGTAACTCGAGGCGAGAGGCCTTCGACGTGGCAGCACCGCAGAACTACCTCGCAGTCATCAAAGTCATCGGTGTCGGCGGCGGTGGTGTCAATGCCATCAACCGGATGATCGAGGTCGGTCTCAAGGGCGTCGAGTTCATCGCCATCAACACCGACGCGCAAGCTCTGTTGATGAGCGACGCCGACGTCAAGCTCGACGTCGGCCGCGAACTCACCCGCGGACTCGGCGCCGGAGCCAACCCGGCCGTCGGCCGCAAGGCGGCCGAGGACCACCGCGAGGAGATCGAGGAGGTCCTCAAGGGGGCCGACATGGTCTTCGTGACGGCCGGCGAGGGCGGCGGCACCGGCACCGGCGGCGCACCCGTCGTGGCCAACATCGCCCGCTCGCTGGGCGCCCTCACCATCGGCGTGGTCACGCGCCCGTTCACCTTCGAGGGACGGCGCCGGGCCAACCAGGCGGAGGACGGCATCGCCGAACTCCGCGAAGAGGTCGACACCCTCATCGTCATCCCGAACGACCGGCTGCTGTCCATCTCGGACCGCCAGGTCTCCGTCCTCGACGCCTTCAAGTCGGCGGACCAGGTCCTGTTGTCGGGTGTTCAGGGCATCACCGATCTCATCACCACGCCCGGTCTGATCAACCTCGACTTCGCCGACGTCAAGTCCGTGATGTCCGAGGCGGGTTCGGCCCTCATGGGCATCGGCTCGGCGCGCGGCGACGACCGCGCGGTGGCGGCGGCCGAGATGGCGATCTCCTCGCCGCTCCTGGAAGCCTCCATCGACGGCGCCCGTGGCGTGCTGCTCTCCATCTCCGGCGGCTCCGACCTCGGTCTCTTCGAGATCAACGAGGCCGCCCAGCTGGTGAGCGAGGCAGCGCACCCCGAGGCCAACATCATCTTCGGTGCGGTCATCGACGACGCCCTCGGCGACGAGGTGCGGGTCACCGTCATCGCCGCCGGCTTCGACGGCGGTCAGCCGCCCTCGAAGCGGGACACCGTCCTGGGGTCGTCCTCGGCCAAGCGCGAGGAGCCCACTCCGGTGCGGTCCTCCGACAGCCGTCCGTCCTTCGGCTCCCTCGGCAGCGTCACGCCGAAGGAGACGTCGGCGCCCGCCCCGGAACCGGTGAACGAGATTCCGGTCTCCCCGCCGGTCCCGCCGTCCCGCTCGTACTCGGACAGCGCGGCCGAGGAGCTGGACGTGCCGGACTTCCTGAAGTGATAGGACAGCGCTCCGGAACGAGCACAGTGAGCGGCGCGCACTTCGTCTTCACCGACAGGTGGGGCGGGGTGAGCGCCGTTCCGTACGAGGAGCTCAACCTCGGCGGAGCGGTCGGCGACGACCCCGCCGCCGTACGCACCAATCGTGAACTGGCCGCCAAGTCACTGGAACTGGATCCGGCCAGGGTGGTCTGGATGAACCAGGTGCACGGCAGCGACGTCGCCGAGGTCGGCGGGCCGTGGACCACGCGGCTCACCCCGCCGGTCGACGGTCTGGTGACCACCACCCGGGGCCTCGCCCTCGCCGTGCTCACCGCCGACTGCGTCCCGGTCCTGCTCGCCGATCCGGTCGCCGGAGTGGTCGCCGCCGCGCACGCGGGGCGGCCCGGCATGGTCGCCGGGATCGTGCCCGAGGCCATCGAGGCCATGGAGTCGCTCGGCGCGGAGCCCGCGCGCATCGTCGCCCGCACCGGTCCCGCCGTCTGCGGCCGTTGCTACGAAGTGCCGGAAGCGATGCGCGCCGAAGTCGCCGCCGTCGAACCCGCGGCGTACGGCGAGACGAGCTGGGGTACACCGGCGGTCGACGTGGTCGCCGGAGTGCACGCGCAGCTGGAACGGCTCGGGGTCCACGACCGGGAGCGGTCGCCGGTGTGCACGCTCGAATCGCGGGATCACTTCTCCTACCGTCGCGACCGCACCACGGGGCGGCTCGCGGGATATGTCTGGCTGGACTGATGGGCATGACGGACCGTAAGGCTCAACTCGCCGCAAATCTGGCGAAGGTGGAAGAGCGCATCGCGGCGGCGTGCGCGGCCGCCGGGCGCAAGCGTGAAGAGGTGACCCTGATCGTGGTCACCAAGACCTACCCCGCCAGTGATGTGCGGATCCTGTCGGAACTCGGTGTGCGGCACGTCGCCGAGAACCGCGATCAGGACGCGGCGCCCAAGGCGGTGGAATGTTCCGATCTGCCCCTTTCATGGCATTTCGTCGGTCAGTTGCAGACCAACAAGGTGCGTTCCGTGGTCGGTTACGCGGATCTCGTGCAGTCCGTCGATCGTTCCAAGCTCGTCACGGCTCTGTCGAAGGAGGCGGTGCGGGTGGAGCGCGAGGTGGGGTGTCTCATCCAGGTCGCGCTGGACGCGGAGGAGGACGGCCGGGGAGAGCGGGGAGGCGTGGGAGTCGGTGGAATCGAAGAGTTGGGCGACCTCGTCGCGAACGCTCCGGGGCTCCGGCTCGACGGGCTGATGACCGTCGCGCCGCTCACCGGGATCTACGCGGGACGCCAACAAGCGGCGTTCGAGCGGCTGATGGATTTGTCGACTGCTATGCGCCGCACGCATCCTGCTGCGAACATGGTGTCCGCAGGGATGAGTACGGACCTCGAACAAGCCGTGGCGGCCGGAGCGACACATGTACGCGTCGGTACTGCGGTACTCGGAGTCCGACCCAGGCTCGGGTAACGTCGCCAAGAAGTCGGACCACAGCAGAAAATATGGTCATTACCGCCGATGGGCGGGCATAACGACCTCGTGGATCGCGGGCACTTGGCAACTCGTCAGCCGATCCACCACAGAGCGGAGGACTCAGAGCATGGCCGGCGCGATGCGCAAGATGGCGGTCTACCTCGGCCTCGTGGAGGACGATGGGTACGACGGCAGGGGATTCGACCCCGATGACGACTTCGAGCCCGAGCTCGACCCTGAGCCCGAGCGGGACCGTCGACGGCATGAGCCGTCGCATCAGTCACACCAGGCGCATCAGTCCCAACGGGACGAATCGGTACGAGTGGTGCAGCCTCCGGCGCAGCGCGATCCGGTGCCGCATTCCGCTTCGCTGGCCGCGGAATCCGGGCGTCCGGCGCGAATCGCCCCCGTGGCGTCCATCACACAAGAACGTCAAAGCATGGAGAAGAACGCCCCGGTGATCATGCCCAAGGTCGTGTCCGAGCGAGAGCCTTACCGGATCACCACATTGCACCCCCGGACCTACAACGAGGCCCGTACCATCGGGGAACACTTCCGTGAGGGCACCCCGGTGATCATGAATCTGACTGAGATGGATGACACAGATGCGAAGCGACTTGTCGACTTTGCGGCCGGTTTGGTGTTTGGTCTCCACGGCAGCATCGAGCGGGTGACGCAGAAGGTGTTCCTGTTGTCGCCTGCTAACGTCGATGTCACGGCGGAGGACAAGGCTCGTATCGCAGAGGGCGGGTTCTTCAACCAGAGCTGAGACGCTGGACCGGAGTCAAGGTACGGAAACGTACGGAAACAGGGGAGAGGGAAGCACGGATCATGAGCGTGGTCGGGCAGGTTCTCTACATCGCGCTGATGTGTTTCCTCATCGTGCTGATCTTCCGGTTGGTCATGGACTACGTCTTCCAGTTCGCCCGCTCATGGCAGCCCGGCAAGGCGATGGTGGTCGTTCTGGAGGCCACCTACACTGTCACCGATCCACCGCTCAAGCTTCTGCGGCGGTTCATTCCGCCGCTGCGTCTCGGGGGCGTGGCGCTCGACCTGTCCTTCTTCGTACTGATGATCATCGTCTACATCCTGATCTCCGTCGTGAGCCGGCTGTGAACGATACGGTCTTGCCGAATGCCGACGACTACGTTGAGGTGAAGAGATGCCGTTGACCCCCGAGGACGTGCGGAACAAGCAGTTCACGACCGTCCGCCTCCGAGAAGGCTATGACGAGGACGAGGTCGATGCCTTCCTCGATGAGGTCGAAGCCGAACTGACTCGCTTGCTCCGCGAGAACGAGGACCTGCGCGCCAAACTGGCGGCGGCCACGCGCGCGGCTGCGCAGAACCAGCAGCAGGGCATGCGCAAGCCCCCCGAGCAGCAGGACCAGCAGCAGGGCCCGCCGCAGGGTATGCGCGGTCCGGGTGCCCCCGTGCCCGCCGGCATATCGGGCCCGCCGCAGCAGCAGATGGGCGGCCCCATGGGCGGCCCGCCCCAGCTGCCGAGCGGTGCGCCGCAGCTGCCCGCCGGTCCCAGTGGCCAGGGTGGTCCGCAGGGCCAGGGCCCCATGGGTCAGGGTCCGATGGGTGGGCCGATGGGCCAGGGCCCGATGGGTCAGCAGGGTCCCGGCCAGCAGATGCAGCAGCACCCTGGCCAGATGCAGCCGCAGATGCAGCAGCAGATGGGTGGCCCGATGGGCGGACCCATGGGTGGCCCCATGGGCGGTCACGGCCCGCAGATGGGTCAGCCCGGTCAGGGTCCCGGTGGCGACAGCGCCGCCCGCGTCCTCTCGCTGGCCCAGCAGACCGCCGACCAGGCGATCGCCGAGGCCCGCTCCGAGGCCAACAAGATCGTCGGCGAGGCCCGCAGCCGTGCCGAGGGCCTGGAGCGCGACGCGCGCGCCAAGGCCGACGCGCTGGAGCGGGACGCCCAGGAGAAGCACCGCGTCGCGATGGGCTCCCTGGAGTCCGCCCGTGCCACGCTGGAGCGCAAGGTCGAGGATCTGCGCGGCTTCGAGCGCGAGTACCGCACCCGGCTGAAGTCCTACCTCGAGTCCCAGCTGCGTCAGCTGGAGACCCAGGCCGATGACTCGCTGGCTCCGCCGCGGACTCCGGCTGCCGCGTCGCTGCCGTCGCCTTCCGCGCCCTCCATGGCTCCGGCCGGTGCGAGTGCGCCGTCCTACGGTGGGCCGATGGGTGGCGGTCCGGCTCCGGCCGGCCCCTCCTACGGTGGGCAGCAGCAGATGTCTCCGGCGATGACGCAGCCGATGGCGCCGGTGCGGCCGCAGGGGCCGTCGCCGATGCAGCAGGCTCCCTCGCCGATGCGTGGGTTCCTCATCGACGAGGACGACAACTGACGGCCTGCGGTACGCCTTAGGCGTCGGCAGCGTTCAGGGCGGGGCCCCCGGTTTCGGGGGCCCCGCCCTTTTGCGCGTCTTCCTTGCGGGCAGCTGTGCGGGGTACGCAACGCCGAAGGCCCGGGGCCACCAAGATTCTTGGTGGCCCCGGGCCTTCTTGTGCGGGTTGTGGG
This sequence comes from Streptomyces sp. NBC_00038, assembly GCF_026343635.1. Classification (NCBI taxonomy): domain Bacteria; kingdom Bacillati; phylum Actinomycetota; class Actinomycetes; order Kitasatosporales; family Streptomycetaceae; genus Streptomyces; species Streptomyces sp. NBC_00038. Next base: position 2,877,006 of record NZ_JAPELQ010000001.1, on the reverse strand, counting down.
GGCGGGGGTGGGGGTTGTTCGCCCCCTCCGCCCCTTCCCGTCCCGTTCCTGGGGGCTGCGCCCCCAGACCCCCCTGTCGCGCTGCGCGCTCGTCCTCAAACGCCGGACGGGCTGAAACCGCGGCCCCCACGGGTGGGTGGGGGATAGGGATGGCGTCGTCTCGTCCTCGAACGCCGGGCGGGTCAGCCCGCCCGACGTTCGGTGTTACGCCTTGCGCAGGCGGAACGTCAGGGACAGGGGCTCGTCCGTGAACGGGGGGCCGTAGGTGTCGTCCGCCTCGGACTGGGCGAAATCTGTGGCGAGGACCTCGTCGGCGATGAGGGGGGTGTGTTCGGTGAGGGCTGCGATGACTGCCGGGTTCGTGGAGGTCCAGCGGAGTGCGATGCGGTCGGCCACGTCGAGGCCGCTGTTCTTGCGGGCCTCCTGGATCAGGCGGATCGCGTCACGGGCCAGGCCCGCCTGGCGCAGCTCGTCGGTGATCTCCAGGTCGAGCGCGACGGTCGCGCCGGAGTCGGATGCCACCGACCAGCCCTCGCGGGGGGTCTCTGTGATGATCACCTCGTCCGGGGCCAGGGTCACCGTCTCGCCGTCGACCTCGACCGAGGCCGTGCCCGCGCGCAGGGCGAGGGAGAGGGCGGCGGCATCGGCTTCCGCGACGGCCTTCGCCACCGCCTGGACGCCCTTGCCGAAGCGCTTGCCCAGGGCGCGGAAGTTCGCCTTCGCGGTCGTGTCGACCAGGGAGCCGCCGACCTCGGAGAGCGAGGCGAGGGAGGAGACGTTCAGCTCTTCGGTGATCTGTGCGTGCAACTCGCGGTCCAGGGTCTCGAAGCCCGTCGCGGCGACCAGCGCGCGGGACAGCGGCTGGCGGGTCTTGACGCCCGACTCCGCGCGGGTGGCGCGGCCCAGCTCCACGAGACGGCGTACGAGCACCATCTGCTTGGACAGCTCCGGGTCGATGACGGACAGGTCCGCCTCCGGCCAGGAGGAGAGGTGTACGGACTCGGGGGCGCCCGGGGTGACCGGCACCACCAGGTCCTGCCAGACCCGCTCGGTGATGAACGGGGTCAGCGGGGCCATCAGGCGCGTGACCGTCTCGACGACCTCGTGCAGGGTGCGCAGCGCCGCCTTGTCGCCCTGCCAGAAGCGGCGCCGGGAGCGGCGTACGTACCAGTTGGACAGGTCGTCGACGAACGCCGACAGGAGCTTTCCGGCGCGCTGGGTGTCGTACGCCTCCAGAGCCTGCGTCACCTGGTCGGTGAGCGCGTGGAGTTCGGACAGGAGCCAGCGGTCGAGGACCGTGCGGTCGGCCGGGGCCGGATCGGCCTCGCTGGGCGCCCAGTTGGACGTGCGCGCGTACAGGGCCTGGAAGGCGACCGTGTTCCAGTACGTGAGGAGCGTCTTGCGGACGACCTCCTGGATGGTGCCGTGGCCCACGCGGCGCGCGGACCACGGGGAGCCGCCGGCCGCCATGAACCAGCGGACCGCGTCGGCGCCGTGCTGGTCCATCAGCGGGATGGGCTGCAGGGTGTTGCCCAGGTGCTTGGACATCTTGCGGCCGTCCTCGGCGAGGATGTGGCCCAGGCAGACCACGTTCTCGTACGAGGACTTGTCGAAGACGAGCGTGCCGACCGCCATGAGGGTGTAGAACCAGCCGCGGGTCTGGTCGATGGCCTCACTGATGAACTGCGCCGGGTAGCGGCTCTCGAAGAGCTCCTTGTTCTTGTACGGGTATCCCCACTGCGCGAACGGCATCGAACCCGAGTCGTACCAGGCGTCGATGACCTCCGGGACGCGGGTCGCGGTCTGCGCGCACTGCGGGCAGGGGAACGTGACCTTGTCGATGTACGGGCGGTGCGGGTCCAGGTTCGACTGGTCGGTGCCCGTCAGCTCGGAGAGCTCCGCGAGGGAGCCGACGCAGGTGAGGTGGCCCTCCTCGCAGGTCCACAGCGGGAGTGGAGTGCCCCAGTAGCGGCTGCGGGACAGCGCCCAGTCGATGTTGTTGTTCAGCCAGTCGCCGTAGCGGCCGTGCTTGACCGACTCCGGGAACCAGTTGGTCTTCTCGTTCTCCTGGAGGAGGCGGTCCTTGATGGCCGTGGTGCGGATGTACCAGGACGGCTGCGCGTAGTAGAGGAGCGCGGTGTGGCAGCGCCAGCAGTGCGGGTAGCTGTGCTCGTACGGGATGTGCTTGAAGAGCAGTCCGCGTTCCTGGAGGTCCTCGGTGAGCTTTTCGTCCGCCTTCTTGAAGAAGACACCGCCTACGAGGGGGACGTCCTCCGCGAAGGTGCCGTTCGGACGGACGGGGTTCACCACGGGCAGGCCGTACGCGCGGCAGACCTTGAGGTCGTCCTCACCGAAGGCGGGGGACTGGTGGACCAGACCCGTACCGTCCTCGGTCGTGACGTACTCGGCGTTGACCACGTAGTGGGTTTCCACGTCCGCCGGGAACTCCACCAGCTCGAACGGACGTTGATAGGTCCAGCGCTCCATCTCGGCGCCGGTGAAGGTCTCGCCGGTGGTCTCCCAGCCCTCGCCGAGGGACTTCTCGACGAGCGGTTCGGCGACGACGAGCTTCTCCTCGCCGTTGGTCGCGACGACGTAGGTGACGTCGGGGTGCGCGGCGACGGCGGTGTTGGAGACCAGCGTCCACGGGGTCGTCGTCCACACCAGGAGTGCTGCCTGGCCGGCGAGCGGACCGGAGGTGAGCGGGAAACGGACGTACACGGACGGGTCGACGATCGTCTCGTAGCCCTGCGCCAGCTCGTGGTCCGACAGACCCGTCTCGTCGCGCGGGCACCACGGGGCGACGCGGTAGTCCTGGACCAGCAGACCCTTGTTGAAGATCTCCTTCAGCGACCACCAGACGGACTCGACGTACTCGGGGTCCATCGTGCGGTAGGCGTCGTCGAGGTCGACCCAGTAGCCCATGCGGTCGGTGAGCTCGGCGAAGGCGTCTGTGTGGCGGGTCACGGACTCGCGGCACTTGGCGTTGAACTCGGCGATGCCGTACGCCTCGATGTCCTGCTTGCCGGTGAAGCCGAGCTCCTTCTCCACGGTGAGTTCGACCGGGAGGCCGTGGCAGTCCCAGCCGGCCTTGCGGGCCACGTGGTAGCCGCGCATGGTGCGGAAGCGCGGGAAGACGTCCTTGAAGACGCGCGCCTCGATGTGGTGGGCGCCCGGCATGCCGTTCGCGGTGGGCGGGCCCTCGTAGAACACCCATTCGGGGTGGCCCTCGGACTGCTCAAGGCTCTTGGCGAAGATCTTCTGCTCGGCCCAGAAGTCGAGCACGGCGTGCTCGAGGGCGGGCAGGTCGACCTGGGCGGGCACCTGGCGGTACGTCGGCGCTGTCATCAGCGAACTTCCTCCAACGGACTTTCTGCCTTCCGTCGGAGGGACGAGAGCCTGTGCGGCTGCCTAGCAGCCGCTGCGGACGCCGTGTGCGGCGCGCTCCCGCGGTACCACCCTCCTTGGCTCTCCGGTGCTCTGTGTGCGCCGGTGAGCCCCCTCATTGGGGTCGCGATACCGGGTCTACCGGCCTTGGCCGCTGGGCCCAGGCTTTCTTCCGGCGGCTCCGGGGTGATCTTCGCATCGCGCTCGCCCCCGGGCTTCCACCGCCCCCGGGTCGCTCTTGGCCGCTTACGCCGCTACTCGTCCCCATCCACGCTTCTCGCTGCGCCCAGTGTACGGCGCCGCGAGGACAGCGGCCGACCGGTTTCCCGGGGTGCCCCGGTGGCCTGCGAAGTGACCCGAATGGCGAGGTGTGGATGTCCGGATCCTGGGACACCGGACTCGGCGGATTACCCGGCGGGGAGCTGGGCACAACGCTTGCAGGCTTGTCGCGCGGGACCCGCGGGGCGGACGAATCGCTGGTGTGCCCCGTTGCCGCGGGCCAGAAGTCGATTTATCGTCCCAGCACGATTCGCGAGCAAGATCACGATATGTGAAGGGGCCGCGGCCATGGTGGCGAAGAAGACCGCCGTACAGCAGTCGGCGTCCGGCAGATCCACGGGTCCGGCGGCCAAGGATGTGGGTGGGAAGAAGAGCGCGCAGGGGACACCGGCGGAGGGCGGTGCCGCCGCCAAGCCGGTGAAGAACGCGTCCAGGACGGCTGCCAAGGCGTCCAGGGCGGCCACCAAGAAGACGGCCACCTCTGAGGCCGCCACCTCTGAGGCCGCCACCTCTGAGGCCGCCACCTCTGAGGCGGCCACCTCGAAAACGGCCACTCCGAAGGCGGCGGTTTCGAAAACGGCGGCCAAGAAGGCCACCGCCAAGAAGTCCACGGCAAAGAAGGCCCCTGCGAAGAAGGCGGTGGCCAAGAAGACCGTCGGGAAGAAGGCCGCGGTGGCGGAGGCCGTTCCGGAGGAGACCGGGGCGGCGAAGGGCGGTACTACGAAGAGGGCCGGTGCCAAGCGCGCCGCCAAGAAGAGCAGCAGTACGGCGAAGACGGCGGTCGCTTCCGCGGCCCAGGGCGCGGCCCAGGCCGCGAAGACGACGGGAGCCACGACGGTGGTTGCGAAGAAGACTCCTGGTACGGCCACGGCGGCGAAGAAGCCCACCGCTGTCCCCAAGGCGCGGGTCTCCGCGGTGGTGGAGCCCGGCGAGCTCGCGGTGCGCCCCGGCGAGGACCCCTGGACCCCCCAAGAGGTCGCGGAGGCACGTGCGGTGCTCCAGTCCGAGGCGCTGCGGCTGAGTTCCGAGATCACCTCGTCCGAGGAGGCGCTCGCGGGCCTGATGCGCGACTCCGGCGACGGCGCGGGCGACGACCAGGCGGACACCGGCACCAAGAACATCACGCGCGAGTCCGAGATGGCGCTCAACGCCAACGCGCGCGAGATGCTGGAGCAGACCGAGCGGGCGCTGCAGCGCCTCGACGCGGGCACGTACGGACTCTGCGAGAACTGCGGCAACCCCATCGGCAAGGCGCGGATGCAGGCCTTCCCGCGCGCCACCCTGTGCGTCGAGTGCAAGCAGAAGCAGGAACGCCGCTACTGAGCGGCGCGGGAGGGCTCCTGCGCACGTGGGCGCCAGGGGGCGTGTCGTACCCTCGTCCTCAGTCAGGAACCTAGGTTGAGGGACTCACGTGGCAGAGGCGGAGCGCATCATCGGTACGCCGGACATCCCAGGGGCGGCGGGATCCGGGCCGGAGCAGTCCGACGAGAACGCGGCGTCGGGCGACGGCTCCGGCTCGGACGGGTCGGCCCCGGCCGAGGGGTCCGGCGCGGACGGGACCGCGACCCCGGACGAGCGGCCCAGGGGCAAGCGCAGGATCGCCGTCCTGTTCGCGGTCGCCGCCCTGGCGTACGTCCTCGACCTCGTCAGCAAGATGATCGTGGTCGCGAAGCTGGAGCATCACGACTCGATCGAGATCATCGGGGACTGGCTGAAGTTCGAGGCGATCCGCAACGCGGGCGCGGCCTTCGGTCTCGGTGAGGCCTTCACCATCATCTTCACGGTGATCGCGGCGGCCGTGATCGTGGTGATCGCGCGGCTGGCGCGCAAGCTGTACAGCCTGCCCTGGGCGATCGCGCTCGGCCTGCTGCTCGGCGGCGCGCTCGGGAACCTGACCGACCGGATCTTCCGCTCGCCGGGAGTCTTCGAGGGTGCGGTCGTCGACTTCATCGCGCCCAAGCACTTCGCGGTCTTCAACCTGGCCGACTCGGCGATCGTGTGCGGCGGCATCCTGATCGTGCTGCTGTCCTTCCGGGGGCTCGACCCGGACGGGACCGTCCACAAGGACTGAGTCTCCGGGCCGGCGTACGGAGCCTCCGAGCGCACTGACGTTCGGGCTGTGGTCGGGCGGTGTCGGAGCCGTCCGGCATACTCGACGGGTGAGCACCATTCCCGAGATCCGTAACCTGCCCGTGCCCGACGGTCTGGAGGGCGAGCGTGTCGACGCCGCCATCTCCCGTATGTTCGGCTTCTCCCGCACGAAGGCCGCCGAGCTCGCCGCGGCGGGGAAGGTCACGGTCGACGGCTCGGTGGTCGGGAAGTCCGAGCGGGTGCACGGCGGTGCCTGGCTCGAGGTGGAGATGCCGCAGGCCCCCGCCCCGGTGCAGATCGTGGCCGAGCCCGTCGAGGGCATGGAGATCATTCATGACGACGACGACATCGTCGTGATCGTGAAGCCGGTCGGCGTCGCCGCGCACCCGAGCCCCGGCTGGACCGGGACCACCGTCATCGGCGGCCTCGCCGCCGCGGGCTACCGGATCTCGACCTCCGGTGCCGCCGAGCGCCAGGGCATCGTGCACCGGCTCGACGTCGGCACCTCGGGCCTGATGGTGGTGGCCAAGTCGGAGCGCGCGTACACGTCGCTGAAGCGGCAGTTCAAGGAGCGCGTCGTCGACAAGCGCTACCACTCGCTGGTCCAGGGCCACCCGGACCCGATGAGCGGCACGATCGACGCTCCGATCGGGCGCCACCCGAACCACGACTACAAGTGGGCCGTGACGGCGGAGGGCAAGCCGTCGGTCACGCACTACGACCTCATCGAGGCGTTCCGTGCCGCCAGCCTCCTCGACATCAAGCTGGAGACGGGGCGTACGCATCAGATCCGTGTGCACATGTCGGCCCACCGGCACCCGTGCGTGGGCGACCTGACGTACGGGGCGGACCCGACGCTCTCCAAGCGGCTCGGGCTCACCCGGCAGTGGCTGCACGCGGTGCGGCTCGGCTTCGAGCACCCCGGTGACGGGCAGTGGGTGGAGTTCGAGAGCGGCTACCCCGAGGACCTCCAGAAGGCGCTCGACAAGGTCCGCGAGGAGAGCTACGCGTGAGTGTGTCGTACGAGGTGCGGGTCGCCGAGGAGGCAGCCGACCGCGAGGCCTGCTTCGCGGTGCGCAAGGAGGTCTTCGTCGGCGAGCAGGGCGTGCCCGAGGACATCGAGTACGACGCGTACGACGAGGGGGCCCTGCATGTGCTGGCCGTCCGCGAGGACGGGTTGCCGCTGGGCACCGGACGCCTTCTGTACGGCGAGGAGGCCGCCGCGAAGACCGACGGTGACCTGACCGTCGGCTCGCTCGGGCGGCTCGCCGTGAAGCGGGAGACGCGTGGGCTCGGCGTCGGCGCCGCGATCGTGACCGGCATCGAGGACGCTGCACGCGAGCGTGGACTCGCCGCGGTGGATCTGCACGCGCAGACGCATGCCCTGGGGTTCTACGAGCGGCTCGGATACGTGGCGTACGGCCCGGAGTTCCAGGACGCCGGCATCGCGCACCGGGCGATGCGCAAAGCGCTCTGAGCGGTGCCGCGAGCTGTCGCCGCCGCTTTGTCGTAGGCGCGTGGCACGCTTGAGGTCTGGATCTTCCTTGATCGCCCAGACCTCGCCGGAGCGTTGACCGTGGATCAGTTGGCCCTGTTGTTCGCGCTGTTGCTCGGGGCCGTGCTGAGCGTCCCGCTGGGAGACCGGCTGGGGCTTCCCGCGCCGGTGCTGATGACGCTGCTCGGGATCGTCCTCGCCGTGCTGGACTTCGTGCCCAACGTGGACATCCCGCCCGACCTGATCCTGCCCGCGCTGCTGCCGCCGCTGCTCTACGCCGCGGTGCGGCGCACGTCATGGAGACAGTTCGCGGCCAACAAACGACCGATCTTCCTGCTGGCCGTGGCGCTGGTGTTCGTCACCACCGCGGCGGTGGCCATGGTCGCGAGCGCGATCGTGCCCGGGTTGCCGATCGCCGCCGCAGTGGCGCTCGGTGCCCTCGTGGCGCCGCCCGACCCGGTCGCGGCGACCGCCGTCGCCGGTCAACTCGGGCTGCCGCGCCGACTGGTGTCGACCCTGGAGGGGGAGGGGCTCTTCAACGACGTGACGGCCATCGTGCTGTACCACGTCGCGATCGCCGCGGTGGTCAGCGGAAGCTTCTCGCCGTGGCGGGCCGGCCTCGACTTCGTGCTGTCCGCCGTCATCGCGCTCGTCGTCGGTCTCGTGCTCGGCTGGGGCACGAACAAGCTGATGGGCCTGCTCGACGACGCCACGCTGCACATCGGTCTGACGCTGCTCGTGCCGTTCGCCTCCTATGTGCTGGCCGAGGAGTTGCACGGGTCCGGGGTGCTCGCGGTGCTCATCACGGCGCTCTTCCTGGCCGAGTACGCCACCGATGCCGACGACGTCCTGATCCGGCTCGCCGGGCAGTCGTTCTGGGACGTGGTGGACACACTGGTCACCGGGGTCGCGTTCGGGCTGATCGGACTCGAACTGCACAACGCGATCAGGACCGCGTCCGGGCGGTGGGGCGAGATGCTCGGGTGGGCCGGGGCGATCGTCGCCGTCGTCGTGTTCGTACGGCTGGCGTGGCTGCTGCCGGCGACCTGGCTGACGCGGCGGCTGCATGCGAAACGGGACTACGACGAGGACATTCCGATCTCGTGGCGAGAGACCGTCGTGATGTGGTGGGCGGGGATGCGCGGGGTCGCCTCCGTGGCCCTCGCGCTGGCGATTCCGCTCAAGACGGACGACGGGTCGGCGTTTCCCGACCGGGACGAGATCGTGTTCATCGCGTTCGGGGTGATCATGGCGACGCTGGTACTGCAGGGGCTGACGCTGCCCTGGATCGTCAAGAGGCTCGGAGTGCAGGCCGACACCAAGGCCGAGAAGGCCTTCGAGAGAGAGCTCGCGGTGCGCGCGGCCAAGGCCGCGCGGGGGAGGCTGAAGGAGATCGAGGCGGTGGAGGAGCTGCCGGACGAGGTGTCCGAGCAGTTGCGGCGGCGGGCGCTCGACATCGGGCTGCGGATCAGTCCGGAGGCGGGGGAGGGGGAGCGCAGGGAGGGGCATGAGCAGCGGGTCCGGCGGATCAAGAGATTCCGGCGGATTCAGGGGGAGATGATGAGCGCGGCTCGGCATGAGGTGTTGTCCGCGCGGAGTGAGCCGGGGGCGGATCCGGAGATCGTGGACCGGGTGCTGCGGCATCTGGATGTGCGTAGCTTGCGGTGACGCGGCGCTGGGCCTGGGCGGGTTCTCTCCCGCCCGCGCACCGCCCGCTTCTGCCCCGATGACAAGTGCACGTCTCCCGTGGGGGATTCTCGCCGTTGGCGGCTGCGGGTTCGTACGATCGGCTGCTGCCGCGTACCCGCGTACCCGCGTACCCGCGTACCCGCGTACCCGCGTACCCGCGTACCCGCGTACCCGCGCGCCTGCGCGTCAGCCCCTCCCCGGGCCCGTCCGCGGCGGCGGTTCGTGGGCCCGGCCGCGGTCCGGGCGCGGGGCCTGGCCGTTGGTGTGGCCCGGTGGCAGCGCCGCGTCCGCCGTGTTGACGCGGGGGAGCGCGTAGGGGTGCTCCTCGGTCAGCCAGCGGATCATCCGCTCGCGGACCGTGACCCGTACCGTCCAGATGTCGTCCGCGTCCTTGGCGGTGACCAGGGCGCGTACCTCCATGGTGTTGGGTGTCGAGTCCGTGACGGCCAGTCCGTAGTCGCGGCCGTCCCAGGCCGGGCACTCGCGCAGGATGTCCCGCAGCTGCTCGCGCATCGCGTCCACGGGTGCGGAGTGGTCGAGCTGGAAGAAGACGATGCCGGTCATCTGGGCGCTGCCGCGCGACCAGTTCTCGAAGGGCTTGGAGACGAAGTACGAGACCGGCATCGTGATCCGGCGTTCGTCCCAGGTCCGGACCGTCAGGAACGTCAGTGTGATCTCGTCGACCGTGCCCCACTCGCCGTCCACCACGACGGTGTCACCGAGTCGCACCATGTCCCCGAAGGCGATCTGCAGCCCCGCGAACATGTTGGCGAGCGTCGACTGGGCGGCGACACCGGCGACGATGCCGAGGATGCCCGCCGAGGCCAGCAGGGAGGCACCGGCGGCGCGCATCGCCGGGAACGTGAGCAGCATCGCGGCGACCGCCACCACGCCCACGACCGCCGAGACCACGCGCTGGATCAGCGTCACCTGCGTCCGCACCCGGCGGACCCGCGCCGGGTCGCGGTGGGCGTTCGCGAAGCGCGAGTACGAGGTCTCGACGATCGCCGTCGCGATCCCCACGATCAGCCAGGCGGTGGACCCGATGAGGACCAGCGTCAGGATCCGGCCGATGTCGGCCGAGTACTCGCGGGCGATCTGGGCCTGGTCGTACGAGCCTCTCAACAGAGCCACGCACAGCACGAACTGGAAGGGGACGCGGGCGCGGCGGAGCCGGCCCCACAGCCCGGTCTCGCTGTGCCGGGCGTCGGCCCGTCGCAGCAGGAGGTCGACGGCCCACCCGATGAGCAGCGTGAGCACGACCGAGCCACCGAGGACGATCAGAGGGCGCAGCACGTTCTCCATGCCTGAGACCGTAACCGGCTCAGGGGGCTCATGAACATGAGTTCCCGGTCAGGTCCGGGTTCGGGGCGGGATCCGGTCCGACGTACGGCCTTGAGCAGGGCGTTGTCAGTGCCGGCTGGCACCATGGAGCCCATGAACATCATGCTCTTTCACTCGACCTACGGGCTCCGGCCCGCGGTGCGCGCCGCGGCGGACCGGCTGCGCGCGGCGGGCCACGAGGTGTGGACGCCCGACCTCTTCGAGGGGCGCACCTTCGAGACCGTGGAGGAGGGCATGGCCTTCAACGACGGGATCGGCAAGGACGAGCTGCTCAGACGCGCGGTGCTGGCCGCCGCGCCCTACTCCGACCGCGGCCTGGTGTACGCGGGATTCTCGCTCGGCGCCTCCGTCGCGCAGACCCTGGCGCTCGGCGACGAGAAGGCCCGCGGACTGCTGCTCCTGCACGGCACCTCGGACATCGCGGCGAGCGCGTCGGTGGACGAGCTGCCCGTCCAGCTGCATGTCGCCGAGCCCGACGCGTTCGAGACGGACGACTGGCTGAGCTCCTGGTACCTGCAGATGCGGAGAGCCGGGGCCGATGTGGAGGTCTACCGGTACGCCGGAGCGGGGCACTTGTACACCGACCCCGATCTTCCCGACTACGACGCGGAGGCCGCCGAGGCCACCTGGAAGGTGGCGCTCGGCTTCCTCGACAGCCTGTGACAGTACAGATCTTCGGGGTCCTCACACCGGTCACACCGGGTCGTACGTCCGCTCCACCTTCTGCGTGCCGCTGCGTGTGCGGTACGAACGTGCCCAGGACGAGGTCGCGTTCACCTTCGTTCGGTCGGAGAGCACGTAGTAGTCCATCTGTGCTCGGTCGGCGGTGATGTCCAGGACGCCGTAGCCGTGGCGGTCGGTGTCGACCCAGTGGACGTGCCGGTTGGCGGCGCGGATGATCGGCGCGGCGATGGCCGAGACGGAGCCCTCGGGGACCTTGACGAGGTCGTCGAGGTTGTCGGAGGTGACCGAGGTGACGACGAACTCCGTGGCCGCCGACGCGGACAGCGGGTACGTACCGGCGTTCACCGGCACGTCGTTGGCCCAGGCCATGTGGATGTCGCCGGTCAGGAAGACCGTGTTGCGGATCGCGTTGGACCGCAGGTGGGCCAGGATCTCGCGGCGGTCGTCCGTGTAGCCGTCCCACTGGTCGGTGTTGAGGGCCAGGCCCTCCTTGGGGAGGCCGAGCAGCTCGGCGAGCGGCTTGAGGAGGTCGGCGGCGAGCGAGCCGATGGCGAACGGCGAGATCATCACCGAGTTGCCGACCAGCCGCCAGGCGGTGTCGGAGGCCTTGAGCCCCGACTTCAGCCAGTCGAGCTGGGCCCGGCCGGTGAGCGTACGGTCCGGGTCGTCGACCGAGCCGCTGCCCGTGGACGCCTGCTGGGAGCGGAAGGACCGCAGGTCGAGCAGCGAGAGATCGGCGAGCTTGCCGAAGCGGAGGCGGCGGTAGGTGGTGCCCGCGATCGCGGGGCGCACCGGCATCCACTCGAAGTAGGCCTGCTTCGCGGCGGCCTGGCGCGTGGACCAGGTGCCTTCCGTGCCCTCGGTGTGGTTCTCGGCGCCGCCCGACCAGGCGTCGTTGGCGAACTCGTGGTCGTCCCAGATGGCGATGACCGGGGCGACGGAGTGCAGGGCCTGGAGGTCGGGGTCGGTTTTGTAACGCCCGTGCCGGGTGCGGTAGTCGGCGAGGGTGGTGATCTCGTTGGCCGGGGCGTGCGGGCGTACGACGGTGTCGCGGGTGCCGTACTCGCCGGTCGCGTACTCGTAGATGTAGTCCCCGAGGTGCAGCCAGGCGTCCAGGTCGCCGCGCGCCGCGAGATGGCGGTACGAGGAGAAGTAGCCCGCCTCCCAGTTGGCGCAGGACACCACGCCGAAGCGCAGGCCGGTCACGGCGGCGTCGGCCGCAGGGGCGGTGCGAGTGCGGGCGGACGGTGAGTCGGTGCCGCCGGCGGAGAAGCGGAACCAGTAGTCGGTGGCCGGCCGCAGGCCGCGGATGTCCGCCTTCACGGTGTGGTCGGAGGCGGCGGAGGCGGTGGTGGACCCCTTGGCGACGACCGAGCCGAACGCCTTGTCCGTGGCGACGGTCCAGCTCACCTGGGTGTCAGGGCCGAGCCCGGAGCCGGGTATCGCCTCGGCGGTGGGTGTCACCCGGGTCCACAGCAGAATGCCGTCGGGCAGCGGATCGCCGGAGGCGACACCGTGCAGGAAGGCCGGGGCCTCGGTGGCCGCGCGGGCCGGGAGGGCGGCCGCGAGGGGCCCGGCGAGGACGGCGGTGGCGGCCGCGGCCTTGACGACCGTACGGCGGCGCGGGGCGCGGGAGTTGACGGCGCCCGAGGGATCGGATGATCTGAAGCGACTGGTCACGAGCGAGCAGGTTACCGGCCAGTACAAGACGAGAGCGGGCGAACTCCGAAAAGTTCGCCCGCTCTTCGACTGCTGGACCCGTCAGGCTCGCAAAGTCTGCGGACCTTGCGACTGCAGGACCCGTCAGGCCCTCGAAGTGCAGACCGTGAGCCCGCTGGACCGTCAGGCCTTGAGCGCCGCGTCGATCGCCGTGGTGAAGTCGGCCACCGTCATCGGGGCGTTCTGGCCGTCGGAGCCGGTGAGCGTCTTGCCGTCCATCTTCAGGGTCGGCGTGCCCGTCACTCCGCTGTCGTCGAACTTGGCGGACATCTCCAGCGCCCACTTGTCGTAGGTGCCGTCCTTGACCGCCGTCTGGAACTTGGTGTTGTTCTTCAGCGCGGAGACGGTGTCCGCCACCTCGATCAGGTACGAGTCGTCCTTGAACTTGTCGTCGGTCTCCTCGGGGTGGTACTTCGTCGAGTACAGCGCCGTCTTGTACTCGAGGAAGGCCTCGGGGCTGACGTTCAGCGCGGCGCCCAGGGCGCTGAGCGCGTTCTTGGAGCCCTCACCGGACAGGCTGTTGTCGAGGAACGAGGCGCCGATGTACTGGACCTTGTAGTCGCCGTCCTCGATGCCCTTGTCGACGGTCGCGCCGACGGTCTGCTCGAACTGGGCGCAGATCGGGCAGCGCGGGTCCTCGTACATCTCGAGGGTCTTCTTGGCGGTGCTCTTGCCGACGACGACCGTCGTGCCGTTCGTGCCGGTGGTGTTGGCCGGCTTGACGAGCTTGTCGTCCTTCGCGGCCTCCCAGTAGTCGGGCTTGTTGCCCTGGACGACCGCGTAGCTGATGCCGCCGGCTATCGCGAGGACGCCGACGATGGAGCAGGCGACGATGACCTGGCGCTTGACCTTGTCGCGCTTGGCCTGACGCTCGCGCTCGACGCGCAGTCGCTCACGGGCCGCCGTCTTCGCGGCCTTGCTGTTCCGCTGGCTCATGTTGGTGATCTCCATGTGGGACGCGCACACGTCGTACGCGGGATACGTATGGGGGACTGCTGGTGCTCAGGTGTTGTCGCTCAGGCGGGCTTGTTCACGCGAAAGCGAGGGAGCTCGGCGGTCCGCGCCGTCCCAGGGAGTGCACGAACAGGCGCGTGCGCGCGGTGGCCGCCCGGCGGGTGGGGCGCGCAGGCCGGCGTACCGGGGCGAGCAGCCGTACCGTCACCGCGGCGACCGCGATCAGCAGCGGCCGGAAGGTGGACGCGGCCGCCGCGCGCAGCAGTTGCTCAAGGGCACGTTCGCCGCGGCGCAGCCAGGCGGCGGCGAGGAGTCCGACGCCGATGTGCGCGCCGAGCAGCAGCCAGGCGGCGGTCGGGTCGGCGTGGGTGAGCAGGGCGGCGGCGCGGTCGCCGGAGGTGCCGGTCACCCGGGCCAGCGGGGTGCCCACGGCGCCCCCGCCGCACAGCACGTCGAAACCGACCGAGCGTAGCGGACCCGCGACGGGGCCGCCCGCCCTGCCGTAACAGACGTGCTGGCCCGTGGTGAAGACGGTGTCGGCGGCCAGCTCCAGCGGTATCAGCAGGGCGGCGATCCGACCGAAGCCGCGCTTGCGGCCCCCCAAGGCGTAGGCGAGGACGAAGACGGCGGCGGCGATCGCGGCCACCGTCCCCATCGGCAGCGGGACCCGGGACAGCAGCACGTGCGACGCGGTGCTGAGCGTCACGACCATGGCCGTGAACAGCGCCGCGCGTACGGCTCTGAGCTGGGTCCCGGATATGTCCATAGCGGGGAGAGTGTGTCACGAGCTCCTGTAGGAGACCCCTAAAGGGTCCCTGTGAGTTAGTCCCCCGCTACAGACCCGGAATCCGTCCGTTACGGAACAGGTCCACGAAGATCTGGTGGTCGCCGCGCGCGCGTGCGCCGTAGCTGTGCGCGAAGTCCACCAGGAGGCCCGTGAAACCGTCCTCGTCGGCCGCGATCGCCGCGTCGATGGCCCGCTCGGTGGAGAACGGCACCAGCTCCGAGTGGCCGCTCTCGTCGTCCGCGGCCGCGTGCATCGTGGCCGTGGCCCGGCCGAGGTCCGCGACGACCGCGGCGATCTCCTCGGGGTCGTCGATGTCGCCCCAGTCCAGGTCCACCGCGTACGGCGACACCTCGGCGACCAGCTGGCCCGCGCCGTCCAGTTCGGTCCAGCCGAGCCACGGGTCGGCGTGCGCCTGGAGGGCGCGCTGGGAGATCACCGTGCGGTGGCCCTCGTGCTGGAAGTAGTCGCGGATCGAGGAGTCGATGATGTGCCGGGAGACGGCGGGGGTCTGGGCCTGCTTGATGTAGATCACCACATCGTTCTCCAGGGCGTCGGTGGCGCCCTCCAGAAGGATGTTGTACGAGGGGAGCCCCGCCGAGCCGATACCGATGCCGCGCCGGCCGACCACGTCCTTCACGCGGTACGAGTCCGGGCGGCTCAGCGAGGACTCCGGCAGCGTCTCCAGGTAGCCGTCGAAGGCCGCGAGCACCTTGTAGCGGGTCGCCGCGTCCAGTTCGATGGAGCCGCCGCCGGGTGCGAAGCGGCGCTCGAAGTCACGGATCTCGGTCATCGAGTCCAGCAGCCCGAAGCGGGTCAGCGAGCGGGCGTCGCGCAGCGCGTCCAGGAGCGGGCCCTCGGCGGTGTCCAGCGTGAAGGGCGGCACCTCGTCGCTCTTGGCGCCGGTGGCGAGGGCGTGGATGCGCTCCCGGTAGGCGGCCGCGTAGGTGCGCACCAGGTCGGAGATCTGCCCGTCGCTGAGCGCCTTCGCGTAGCCGATGAGTGCCACGGAGGCCGCGAAGCGCTTGAGGTCCCAGGTGAAGGGGCCGACGTACGCCTCGTCGAAGTCGTTCACGTTGAAGATCAGGCGGCCCTGGGCGTCCATGTACGTGCCGAAGTTCTCGGCGTGCAGGTCGCCGTGGATCCACACGCGGGAGGTGCGCTCGTCCAGGTACGGGCCGCCCCGCTTCTCCTGCTCCAGGTCGTAGTAGAACAGGCCCGCGGTGCCCCGGTAGAAGGCGAAGGCGGAGGCCGCCATCTTGCGGAACTTCACGCGGAACGCGGCCGGGTCGGCGGCCAGGAGCTCGCCGAAGGCGGTGTCGAAGACGGCGAGGATCTGCTCGCCGCGTTGCTCGTCGCTGAGCTGCGGGACCGACATCGCTGGGTGCCTCCTGGTGCAGGTGGTGCATGACGTGTGAGGACAGGTGTCCCGTCCACTTACAACGTGCGACGGAACGCCGGAGTGCCCGGATTTCCCGGACGAAGGTACGCGCTCGGTGCACGAGTACCCGCATGAAGGTACGTGTGATGGCCCGCGGAGTGTCAGTGCCCCGGCATAGACTTCGACGCTGTCCGCCAGACTGTTCGCAGCCTGTCGCCAATCGTTCTTCTTGGAGGCCGAAGCCGTGTCAAAGCCGCCGTTCACGCACCTGCACGTCCACACCCAGTACTCGCTGCTGGACGGTGCCGCGCGGCTCAAGGACATGTTCAATGCCTGCAATGAGATGGGCATGACGCACATCGCCATGAGCGACCACGGCAACCTGCACGGGGCGTACGACTTCTTCCATACGGCGAAGAAAATGGGCGTCACGCCGATCATCGGCATCGAGGCGTACGTCGCCCCGGAGTCCCGGCGCAACAAGCGCAAGATCCAGTGGGGCCAGCCGCACCAGAAGCGCGACGACGTGTCCGGTTCGGGTGGTTACACGCACAAGACGATCTGGGCGGCGAACAGTACGGGCCTGCACAACCTCTTCAAGCTCTCCTCGGACGCGTACGCCGAGGGCTGGCTGCAGAAGTGGCCGCGCATGGACAAGGAGACGATCTCCAAGTGGTCGGAGGGGCTCATCGCCTCCACCGGCTGTCCTTCCGGCGAGCTCCAGACGCGCCTTCGCCTCGGCCAGGCCGACGAGGCCCTGAAGGCGGCCGCCGAGTACCAGGACATCTTCGGCAAGGACCGGTACTTCCTGGAGCTGATGGACCACGGCATCGAGATCGAGCGCCGGGTCCGCGACGGCCTCCTGGAGATCGGCAAGAAGCTCGGCATCCCGCCGCTGGTGACGAACGACTCGCACTACACGTACGCGCACGAGGCGACCGCCCACGACGCGCTGCTGTGCATCCAGACCGGCAAGAACCTCTCGGACCCTGACCGCTTCCGCTTCGACGGCACCGGCTACTACCTGAAGTCCACGGACGAGATGTACGCCGTGGACTCCTCGGACGCCTGGCAGGAGGGCTGTGCGAACACCCTCCTGGTGGCCGAGCAGATCGACACGGCCGGCATGTTCGAGGCGAAGAACCTCATGCCGAAGTTCGAGATCCCGGAGGGGTTCACCGAGGTCACCTGGTTCAAGGAGGAGGTCCGCCTCGGGATGAACCGCCGCTTCCCCGGCGGCGTCCCGGACGACCGGCAGAAGCAGGTCGAGTACGAGATGGACGTCATCATCCAGATGGGGTTCCCGGGGTACTTCCTCGTTGTCGCGGACTTCATCATGTGGGCCAAGAAGCAGGGCATCGCGGTCGGTCCCGGCCGTGGTTCGGCGGCCGGTTCGATCGTCGCGTACGCCATGGGCATCACCGACCTCGACCCGATCCCGCACGGTCTGATCTTCGAGCGGTTCCTCAACCCCGAGCGCGTCTCCATGCCCGACGTCGACATCGACTTCGACGAGCGCAGGCGCGTCGAAGTGATCAGGTATGTGACGGAGAAGTACGGCGCCGACAAGGTCGCCATGATCGGCACGTACGGAAAGATCAAGGCGAAGAACGCCATCAAGGACTCCGCGCGCGTCCTTGGCTACCCGTACGCGATGGGCGACCGCCTCACCAAGGCGATGCCCGCGGACGTCCTCGGCAAGGGCATCGACCTCAGCGGCATCACCGATCCCGCCCACCCGCGCTACGGCGAGGCCGGCGAGATCCGCGCGATGTACGAGAACGAGCCGGACGTGAAGAAGGTCATCGACACCGCCAAGGGCGTCGAGGGCCTGGTCCGGCAGATGGGCGTGCACGCCGCCGGCGTCATCATGTCCAGCGAGCCCATTGTCGACCACGCCCCGGTGTGGGTGCGGCACACGGACGGCGTGACCATCACGCAGTGGGACTACCCGCAGTGCGAGTCGCTCGGCCTGCTGAAGATGGACTTCCTCGGCCTGCGCAACCTCACGATCATGGACGACGCCGTCAAGATGGTGAAGTCCAACAAGGGCGTCGACCTCGACCTGCTGGCCCTGCCGCTCGACGACCCCAAGACCTTCGAACTCCTCCAGCGCGGCGAGACCCTCGGCGTCTTCCAGTTCGACGGCGGCCCCATGCGCTCGCTGCTGCGCCTGATGAAGCCCGACAACTTCGAAGACATCTCCGCCGTCTCGGCGCTCTACCGTCCCGGCCCGATGGGCATGGACTCGCACACGAACTACGCGCTCCGCAAGAACAAGCTGCAGGAGATCACGCCGATCCACAAGGAGCTGGAGGAGCCCCTCCAGGAGGTTCTGGCGGTCACCTACGGCCTGATCGTCTACCAGGAGCAGGTGCAGAAGGCCGCCCAGATCATCGCCGGGTACTCGCTCGGCGAGGCCGACATCCTCCGCCGCGTGATGGGCAAGAAGAAGCCCGACGAGCTGGCGAAGAACTTCACCATCTTCCAGGCCGGCGCCAAGAAGAACGGCTACAGCGACGAGGCGATCCAGGCCCTGTGGGACGTCCTGGTCCCCTTCGCCGGCTACGCGTTCAACAAGGCGCACTCCGCCGCGTACGGCCTGGTCTCGTACTGGACCGCGTACCTGAAGGCGAACTACCCCGCCGAGTACATGGCGGGTCTGCTCACCTCGGTCAAGGACGACAAGGACAAGTCCGCGGTCTATCTGAACGAGTGCCGGCGCATGGGCATCAAGGTGCTCCCGCCGAACGTGAATGAGTCGGAGCAGAACTTCGCCGCCCAGGGCGACGACGTGATCCTCTTCGGCCTCTCCGCCGTCCGCAACGTCGGCACGAACGTGGTCGAGTCGATCATCAGGAGCCGCAAGGCCAAGGGGAAGTACGGCTCCTTCCCCGACTACCTCGACAAGGTCGAAGCGGTCGCCTGCAACAAGCGGACCACCGAATCGCTGATCAAGGCGGGCGCCTTCGACACGATGGGGCACACCCGCAAGGGCCTCACCGCGCAGTTCGAGCCGATGATCGACAACGTGGTGGCGGTCAAGCGCAAGGAGGCCGAGGGGCAGTTCGACCTCTTCGGGGGCGGCGACGAGGACACCAGCGAGCCCGGCTTCGGACTCGACGTCGAGTTCACGACCGACGAGTGGGACAAGGTCTATCTGCTCGCCCAGGAGCGGGAGATGCTCGGTCTGTACGTCTCCGACCACCCGCTGTTCGGCCTGGAGCACGTGCTGTCCGACAAGGCGGACGCGGGCATCTCCCAGCTCACCGGAGGTGAGCACGCGGACGGCGCGGTGGTGACCATCGGCGGCATCATCTCGGGCCTCCAGCGCAAGATGACCAAGCAGGGCAACGCCTGGGCCATCGCCACGGTGGAGGACCTCGCCGGTTCCATCGAGTGCATGTTCTTCCCGGCGACCTACCAGCTGGTGTCGACCCAACTCGTCGAGGACGCCGTGGTGTTCGTCAAGGGGCGCCTCGACAAGCGCGAGGACGTGCCGCGCCTGGTCGCGATGGAACTCCAGGTCCCGGACCTGTCGAACGCGGGCACCAACGCGCCTGTGATCCTCACCATCCCGGCTACCCGGATCACCCCGCCGATGGTGAGCCGGCTCGGTGAGATCCTCAGCCACCACAAGGGCGAGAGCGAGGTCCGCATCAGGCTCCAAGGCCCGACCAAGACCACGGTTCTGCGGCTCGACCGGCACCGGGTGAAGCCGGACCCGGCGCTCTTCGGTGACCTGAAGGTGCTGCTCGGCCCGTCCTGCCTGGCCGGCTGACACCTCCGGTTGATCGGCGTACACGAGGGGCGCATCCGAATCCGGATGCGCCCTTCGGTGTGTGCCTGGGCCTCAGCGGCCCCGTGGGGCTTCAACAGCCCTGCGCCGGGCCTTAGTTGTGGCCGAAGCGCTTCTGGTGCTTACGGGCGACGTCCGCTGGGCTGCCCTGGGACTGCGGCATCGGCGACTGCTGCGCCTCCGTCGAGGACCTCTCGGCCTGCTCCTGCGCACGCTCGGCCTGCGAGGAGCGGTCCTGCTGGCCGCCCTGCTTGCGGTTCTTGTTCTTGGCCATGGTGATTGCCTCCTACGGGGGGTTCTAGGGGCCAGGGCCGGGACCAGACTCACATAGGCTGAGAAGTGGCGCATTTCGGAGAATTACCGTGCGTAATAAGCCCTGTCGGAGGGTGATACTCCGATCCGCCACGCCGAAGATCGAGTTCCGGCCGTTAACCTCCGCGAGGTCGGGCAGACTCGAAGGAAGCCCAAAGCAAACCTCCCGGAAAGAGGGTGGACCGCGTGGACCGCTGCATCGTCCTGGTGGACGCCGGGTATCTGCTCGGGGCTGCCGCCAGCCTTCTCGCCGGGGACTCCTCCCGTTCCCGGATCACCGTCGACCACGCCGCCCTCATCCAGGGCCTGCGCGAACGCGCCGAGTCCGACACGGAACGGCCGCTGCTGCGCATCTACTGGTTCGACGGCGCCCCCGACCGGGTACCGCAGCCGGAGCACCGCAGGCTGCGCGTGATGCCACGTGTCACGGTGCGGCTCGGCGCCCTGACCCGTAGCGACGGGCGGTGGGCGCAGAAGGGCGTCGACGCCGCCATGCACGCCGAGCTGACCGAGCTGGCCCGCAACCGAGCCTGCTCCGACATCGTCCTGGTGACCGGCGACGGTGATCTGCTGCCGGGCATGATGGCCGCCAAGGAGCACGGGGTCGCCGTACACCTGTGGGCCGTGCAGGCGGCCGACGGGGACTACAACCAGTCCGAGGACCTGGTGGCCGAAGCCGACGAGCGCCGCGTGCTCGACCGGGCCTGGATCACCAAGGCCGTACGGGCCAAGGAGCTCGGCGGGATCTGCGCGCCGCCGCCCGCGCCGCGCCCCGAGATCGCCGCGATCCTCTCCGCGCCGCTGCCCGAGTCGGCGCACGCCGCCGCGGCCGAGCGGTCGGCGCCGGACACGGAGCACGGCCCGGCGGCCGAGTCGCCGAACGGCACGGAGGAGCGGGTGCCCGCGCCCAAGGGCGTGCCCACCCCGAAGGACCTGGCCGCGCTGCGCGCGCCCGGCCCGCAGCCCGCCCAGCATCCCGCGAGCGCGACCCTGCGCTGGTCCTCCGACAAGGGCTGGGTCGAGCGCCCCGGGGGCGCCGCCGAGTCCGCGGAGGCCGCCGCGCTGCCCACGCTCGCCCAGCTCACCTCCGCCGAGCAGCGCTGGGCCGACCGCGAGGAGGACATCACGACGGTCGGCGGTGATCCGTACGAGGTGGGGCAGGTCTTCGCGCGCCGCTGGATGGAGCGGCTCACCGACCAGAGCCATCTGCAGAAGCTGTCCGCGATGTATCCCCGCGTTCCGCACCGGGTGGACGGAGAACTGCTGCGCTACGCGGCCCGCTTCGGGCTGCTCACGCACAAGGACGACCAGATCGACGAGCACGACCGGTACGCGATCCGGGCGGGGTTCTGGCGCGAGATCGACGTGCGTACGGCGGCGGAACACGCGCCCGTGGGGGAGTGAGCCGAGGCCCCGAGCGCATAACGGGGCATCGGACCCCGTAGTCTCGTCCATCGTGAGTACGCGCACGGCAGGGGCAGTCCGCAACGGGCACAGGGGTGATGTCGTGTGCTCGGTGCGCGGTCTCACCAAGACCTACCCGGCCATGCGCGGACGACGGGGCACCCCCGGTACACCCGAGGTGCGGGCCAACGACGAGGTACGGCTGGACGTCCGGCGCGGTGAGATCTTCGGGCTGCTCGGGCCGAACGGCGCCGGCAAGACGACCCTCGTACGGCAGCTGACCGGACTGCTGCGTCCCGACAGCGGCAGCGTGGAGATCCTCGGGCACGACATCGTGCGCCACCCCGAGCGGGCGGCGCGGCTCCTCGCGTACCTCGGACAGGAGTCCACCGCCCTCGACGAGCTGACCGTGTCGCTCGCCGCGGAGACGACCGCGCGGCTGCGGGGGCTGGAGCTGCGTGCGGCGCGGGCCGAGCGGGACGCCGTACTCGACGAGCTGGGCCTCACCTCGATCGCCGCCCGCCCCCTGAAGAAGCTCTCCGGCGGGCAGCGGCGGCTCGCGTGCCTCGCCACCGCCCTCGTGGGGGAGCGGCCGCTGCTCGTCCTCGACGAGCCGACCACCGGCATGGATCCCGTCGCCCGCCGAGCCGTCTGGGCCGCCGTCGACCGGCGCCGGGCCGAGCACGACACGACCGTCCTGCTGGTCACCCACAACGTCATCGAGGCCGAGACCGTCCTCGACCGGGTCGCCGTCCTCGACCGGGGCCGGGTCATCGCCTGCGACACCCCGGCCGGGCTGAAGGAGCAGGTCGCGGGCGCCGTACGGGTCGAACTGGTCTGGCGTGAGCGTGCCCCGCTCGACGTTCCCGAGGTCGCCGCGCTGCGCGAGCACGCCGTCGAGTCCGGACGGCGCTGGACCCTGCGGCTCGCCCCCGAGGAGGCCCGCGCGGTCGTCGCCACGGTCACCGGGGGCGCCGCCTTCGCAGCCCTCGACGACTTCACGCTGGCCACGCCGAGCCTGGAGGATGTGTATCTGGCGCTCGGCGGCGACACCACACAGGGGCTGGTGAAGGCGTGAGGGCCTTGGGTGTGGACGCCTTGAGTGCGGGGGGCGCGGAATCCGTACGGACTGTCGTGGGCCTCGAGAACAGGACTGCTGCCGGAGTGAAGAGGAGCAGCTCGACGTGAGTGTCGTACCCGCTGAGGTGCTGCCGGGCAGTGCGCTGCCCGTGGCCGAGGACGTCCCCGAGGCCGCGGAACTGGGGCCTCGCGCGCGGCTGTGGCCGTCGCTGGCCGCCGTTTACCGGGCGCAGCTGTCCCGGGCGCGCGTCGCGCGGATTCCGCTGCTGTTCGTGGCCACCTTCCAGTCCATCGGGATCATGATCCTGATGCGGGGCGTGGTGGACGGCGGCGGTGAGGCGCAGGCCGTGGTGGCCGGGTCGTCGGTGCTCGTCGTGGCCTTCGTCGCCCTCAACCTCCTGGCCCAGTACTTCGGACAGCTGCGCGCCAGCGGCGGGCTCGACCACTACGCGACGCTGCCCGTGCCACCGGCCGCGGTCGTGCTCGGCGCCGCGGGCGCCTACGCCTCGTTCACGGTGCCCGGGACCATCGCCACCGCCGTCTGCGGCTGTCTGCTCTTCGGGCTGCCGATGGCCAACCTGTGGGTGCTCGTCCTGGTGATCCCGCTCTCGGGCGCCGCGCTCGCCGGGCTCGGTGCGGCCTTCGGGCTGCTCGCGCCGCGGCCCGAACTCGCCACGCTGCTGGGGCAGTTGGGGATGTCGGCGGCGCTGCTCCTCGGCGTGCTGCCGGCTGACCGGTTGCCGACGGTCGTGCAGTACGGGCGGGATCTGCTGCCCTCGACGTACGGGGTCGACGCTCTCGCGCGGACCTTCGACGCGCATCCCGACTGGGCCCTCGTCCTCGGTGACCTCGCTGTCTGCGCGGGTGTCGGGGTGGCCTCGCTGGCCCTGGCGACCTGGGCGTACCGCCGGGCGGCCGTCCGGTGACGCGGCTGACAGGCGGGCCTGGCACGATGTCAGGGTGACCGCTCCGCTGACTCCGCCTCCGCCGCCGCATCATCAGCCCTCGCACGACCCCTGGCAGGTTCCGCCCGCCAATGGTGTGGTGGAGGCCGCCGGATATGAACAGGACGGCCCCGGGATGAAGACCGAAGTGCGCGAGGCCGCCGTGATCGCGGTGGCCGTGGCGCTCGGCGGGGTACTGCTCGGGGTGCTGTGGTGGTGGCTGGCACCGTCGGTGCCGCTGATCGCCGACGACACCGCGGTGTACCTCAAGGACACCGAGGGGGAGCAGGCCATCGGGGTCGACGGAACGTTCACTCTGCTGGCGCTCGCGTTCGGCGCGGTGAGTGCGCTGGCCGTGTTCCTGTGGCGGCGGCGCGGGGGTGTTCCGCTGGTCGTCGCTCTCGCGGTCGGCGGGCTGCTCGGCTCGCTGCTCGCGTGGCGGATCGGGATCTGGCTCGGGCCCACCCAGGACGTGGTGGCGCATGCCAAGGAAGTGGGCAAGGACGTCACCTTCTCCGCGCCGTTGAAGCTGGGTGCGAAGGGGGCGATGTTGGCGTGGTCCCTGTCTGCCCTCGTGGTGCACCTTGGGCTGACCGCTTTGTTCGGGCCGCGGGATCCTGATCCGTATCTGAGCCCGTACGAGACGGCGCCGCCTGTGCCTCCGGCGGGTTGACCGGCAGGTGGGGGGTGGGGGTGGGTTTTTCGCCCCCTCCGCCCCTTCCCGTCCCTTGTTCCTGGGGCTCCGCCCCAGACCCCGCTCCTCAAACGCCGGAGGGGCTGAAAATCAAACGCCGGAGGGGCTGAAAATCTTCAGGCCGGCCGGTGGCCGTGGTTGGAGCGGCGTTTCCTGATGCGCCACTTGCGTTTTCGCGTTTTCTTCGACATGCCCCTCGTGCTTAACCGAGGACGGGGCGTTCGTCGAGGGGTCACGCACGGCCGATGGGCGCGCAGACCGCTTCCGTGAGATCGGTCAGGTCGGAGGGGGAGAGTTCCACCTCCAGGCCGCGGCGGCCCGCCGAGACGCAGATCGTGGTGTGGGCGGCGGCCGAGGCGTCGAGGACCGTGGGGAGCTTCTTGCGCTGGCCGAGGGGGGAGATGCCGCCGCGGACGTACCCCGTGGTGCGCTCGGCCGCCGCCGGGTCCGCCATCGCGGCACGCTTGCCGCCGACCGCCGTGGCCAGGGCCTTCAGGTCGAGGGAGCCGGCCACCGGGACGACCGCGACGACGAGGGCGCCGTCGACGTCCGCGACCAGCGTCTTGAAGACGCGGTCCGGGGAGACGCCCATCGCCTCGGCCGCCTCCTCGCCGTACGAGGGGTGCGCGGGGTCGTGCTCGTAGGCGTGGACCGTGTACGGGACGTCCGCCGCCGTCAGAGCCACGGTCGCCGGAGTGCCCCCGGCCTGCTGCTTCTTCGACTTCTTCGCCAAGGTGCCGATGCCTTACGTCAGTTGAGACTCGTCGGGCCGCGCGTCAGGTCCGACGCCGGCAACGACGGCAGATTACGGATGATCGCGGTCTCCGCGCGCAGGAGTTTCAGCTCCTCGCGCAGGCGGGCGGCGGTGTCCGGGGTCCCCAGCAGCCGCTGCTTCGCCGGGATGTCCAGCATCACGGCGGCGGCCACCAGGTAGGAGACCACGGCCGGCTCGTCCGGGAGGTCGGCGCCGGTGGACAGGGAGCGCTCCCGGGCGCCCGCCAGACGCTTCTGGTACTGGCGGAAGGCCCGCAGGACGCCCTCGGCGAGCGCGCCGGCCTCCTCGCCCGGGTCCTCGGGCAGTTCCTCCAGCTCGGCCGTGAGGAACGCGCCGGAGCTGTCGACCGAGACCAGCCGCACGCGCGTCGTCCCAGTCGCCAGCACCTCGAAGCTGCCGTCGGCGCGCTCCCGGATGGTCGCCGCGTCCGCGATGCAGCCCACCTCGTGGAAGGCCTTGGCCGGGTCGTCGCCGAAGCCCGCGGCGGGCCCGCGCTCGGGCACCGCCGTCTGGTCCGGCATGCCGGGGGCGGTGGACGCGACCTCGTGGCCGTCGCGGATGGCGACGACGGCGAACCGGCGCGGTTCGTCCTCGGGGGTCTTGAGCAGATCACGCATCATGGCGCGGTAGCGCTCCTCGAAAACGTTCAGAGGAAGCACGAGCCCCGGGAACAGAACCGAGTTCAGGGGGAAGAGCGGAAGCCGCACGGTGGTCACGACGGGAAAGCCTAATGGTCGCCGGAGCGGGCGCGTCCGCCGTGCTCACTCCGTGGATGCAGGGGCATGCCCGCGGCGACCTCCAGACGCACGCCGTCCCGCAGTTCCAGGAACTGGCCCAGGGGGTCGTCCGAGACCCGGTCCCAGGGGAACGACGTCGCGTACGGGCCGATCAGGCGCAGCTGCTCCAGGGCGTCCTCCCAGCGCTCCAGCCTGACCAGGACGTACGCCAGCAGGTTGCGGACCTCCGCGGGCCACGAGTCCCCGGCGGCGTACGTCGCCGAGACCGCGATCGCGAGGTCGGCCGCCGCGTCGAGGCGCTCGTGCAGCACCAGCGCCCCGCCGCCCTCGGTCAGGTAGGCGAAGGCGGCGCGTACCGGCAGCGCCTGCACCAGGGAGCCGGGCAGCGCGTCCTGCGCGGCCCGCTCGGCGAAGTCGAAGCACTCGCGGTGCGAGCCGTACCAGGCGGCCGACAGATACCGCAGGGCGGCCACATGGCAGCCGTAGTGGTGCGGGGAACGGCGTACGGCCTCGCCCCACAGCTGCTCGAACTCGGTGTGCCCGGCGTTCGTGCCGCGGGCCTGGTCGAGCGCGATCCGCCAGGGCACCGGGTCACGCGGATCGCCCTCCGCCGCGGCGGCGATCAGCGGGCCGACCTCGCGCAGCAGCTCGACGCGGGCCGGGGACTCCCAGCCCCGGGACACCGCCAGCTGGGCCTTGACCAGCAGGGCGTCCGGGTCGTGCGGGGAGGCGTCCTGCCATGCCCGGAGCCACTCGTCGCGGGAGCGCGCGAAGGTGGCGAGGCGCGTCGCGTACCGGTCGCGGTCCTCCCACTCGGCGGCCTCACGTGTGGTGGTGAGCAGCTTGGCCGCGGGGTTGTAGTCGCCGCGGCCGGCCGCGACGAGGACGGGACCGAGCCGTTCGTCCGGGGCGTCGAGCAGTACCTCGTCGTCGGCGGGAAGTCCGGCGGCGAGGCCTGAAGCGTTCCGGGCCATCCGGGCGGTACGGATGAACGCGCGCAGCAGTGCCATGGTGGAGACCATTGAAAACCGCAGGTCGGAGCTGTACCAGGGGGGCGCGGTGAAGCTTTCGTAACCGTCAATAGGTTGTAGGGGAGATGGTCAAGGACGAGTAAAAGGTGACTGATGTTCTACTGGTAGTTCCCTGTCATGGGCCTGTCAGCAACCTGTCGGCCGGTGAGCCCGCAGCCGCAGGTCAGGCGTGCGTCAGCCGCGCCGCAGCAGCCGTGTCGCCCCCGCCGCCACCGTCGTCGCCAGGATCCAGCCAAGGAGGATCACCACCGCGGACAGCCACTGCCAGCCGCCGCGCAGCTGCCAGAAACCCATCTGGCCGAGGTCGATCACCGGCAGCAGCAGGTCCAGGGCGAACAGCGAGGAGTTCCACGGCGGATGCTCGCCGCTCTTGATCGGCGGGTGGCTGGCGTGCGAGAACGCGACCGAGGTCGCCGCCCACAGCACCGCCATCCACAGGGCGGCCCGCCCCGGCCGGTACCCGTAGGCGACCGTCCAGTCCTGCGCGTACCCCCAGAGCTTGGCGGCCAGCGGCAGCGTCTCGCGGCGGCGGCGCTGCTTGGCGAGCAGCACCTCGCGGGCGTCCTCGTCCTCGCCGGAGTTGCGCAGCACGGTGGCCAGGCGCTCGTACGGCTCCGGGTTGTACTCGGCGGTCGCCGCCGCCACCCACTCCAGGCGCCGGGTCAGCGGGAACGCGCCCTGCGGCACGAGGTTCTCGTAACCGAAGCCGCCCATGTGGAGGCCGCCGGGCCCCGGCCAGCTGGCCGCCCTGTCGACCAGGTTGACCACCTTGGCGCCCGACAGCACCACCTTGCCGCGCTCCGGCCGCTCCCCGAGGAAACGCAGCTCGGGCGTCTGGACCCGGCGCAGCGACAGCTCCTGGTCGTCGTCGAAGGTGAAGCGGGCCCGCTCCAGGTCGAGCGCGTCCCCGAACCGCCCGTCGTCAAGCCGGATCCCGCCCTGGCACTCGAACCGCTGCACCACCGTGCCGCGCGCCGGGGTGGTCCCGCTGGTCAGGATGGGATTACCGACTCCCGCGGGGGTCATGTACAGCGTGCGGTTGACGGTCAGCTGGGGGGCGTTCAGCGCGAGGCGCGTGTACGGGTTGCTCAGCTTGCTGCCGCGCAGGCTGAGCGAGACGCCGACGGTGGCCCCGCGCAGGCTCAGCTCGCCGTGCGACTCCAGCATCTCGGCCTGGAGGTCCTGCCCTACGGTCATGCCGTCGCCGGTGATCGATCGTCCGCGCCGGTCGCGGTAGACCACGGCCTGGTTGAGCAGCAGATCCGTGCCGATGTGTGCGTCTGTCAGGCGTACCCCGTTGTGGAAGCGGCAGCGCGGCAGATGCAGGTCGCCCTCGGTGTGCACGCGGGCCGCTTCGAGGCGCGGCACGGAGCAGTTCACCAGTCGTACGGTCTGGAACCGGGCCTCCGGTAAGAGGATCTCCTTCTCGAACCGGCACGCCTTCAGCTCGACGTACGGCTCCACGGTGCCGCCCGCCAGATCGAGCACGTCGGTGATCTGCACGCCGGTCAGTTTCAGGGAGGCCACCCGGCCCTGGAGTGCGGGGGGCCCGTCGAGCAGCAGCCACGCCACGATCCGGGCCCGCACACTGCGCTCGGGACCCCAGGGATGGCCGCCGTGCGGATCGTCGGCGGTCGTGTCCCCGCTGCGCAGGTCGTACACGCTGCCGTTGCGGAAGGACTGCCACATTCCGGCCTCGGCGGCGGTCAGCTCGTCCGGCAGGTCCCCACTTCGGATGCCGGCACCCTCGGTCACGACTTTTCCCTTCCTCCCCAGCTACAGACGTCATCCCCAGCTACTCGCGGGTTTCGGACAACCGTTCAATGCCCGCTGAGTGACGCCCCGAACGCTAATGGTGAAGCTGATCTTCCGGGGCTTGTATCAGCCATTGATACAGGCGTCCGGCGCCTTATCGCCGTCTGAGAGAATTGGGCACGTGATCTCCCGAATCGATCTGCGCGGCGATGCCCTCCCCGAGGGTTCGGCCCTGCGCGACCTGCTGCCCCGAGCCGACTTCGACGTCTCGGCCGCCCTGGAGAAGGTGCGTCCGATCTGCGAGGCCGTGCATCATCGGGGAGACGCGGCGCTGATCGACTACGCGGAGAAGTTCGACGGGGTCAAGCTCGATCAGGTGCGGGTGCCCGCGGAGGCGCTGACGCAGGCCCTCGAGCAGCTCGATCCCGCCGTGCGCGCGGCCTTGGAGGAGTCCATCCGCCGCGCCCGACTGGTCCACCGCGAGCAGCGCCGTACGACGCACACCACCCAGGTCGTGCCCGGCGGCTCGGTCACCGAGAAGTGGGTGCCGGTCGACCGGGTCGGGCTCTATGCGCCCGGCGGCCGGTCCGTCTACCCGTCCTCCGTGATCATGAACGTCGTACCCGCGCAGGAGGCCGGCGTCGAGTCGATCGCCCTCGCCTCCCCGGCGCAGGCCGAGTTCGACGGCCTTCCGCACCCCACGATCCTCGCCGCCTGCGCGCTGCTCGGCGTCGACGAGGTGTACGCCGCCGGTGGCGCGACCGCCGTCGCGATGTTCGCGTACGGCACCGAGTCCTGCACGCCCGCCAACATGGTCACCGGCCCCGGCAACATCTGGGTCGCCGCGGCCAAGCGCTACTTCGCGGGCAGGATCGGCATCGACGCCGAGGCCGGTCCGACCGAGATCGCGATCCTCGCCGACGAGAGCGCCGACCCGGTGCACGTCGCCTCCGACCTGATCAGTCAGGCCGAGCACGACCCGCTGGCCGCCGCCGTCCTCGTCACGGACTCCGTGGAACTGGCCGACGCGGTCCAGAAGGAGCTTGAGCCGCAGGTCGCGGCCACCAAGCACATCGAGGACCGGATCGTCCCCGCGCTGGGCGGCAGGCAGTCCGCGATCGTCCTCGTCGACGGCGTCGACGAGGGCCTGCGGGTGGTCGACGCGTACGGCGCCGAACACCTGGAGATCCAGACGGCCGACGCGGCTGCCGTGGCCGACCGGGTGCGCAACGCGGGCGCGATCTTCGTCGGACCCTGGGCCCCGGTCTCCCTCGGCGACTACGCCGCCGGCTCCAACCACGTGCTGCCCACCGGCGGCTGTGCCTGCCACTCCTCGGGCCTGAGTGTCCAGTCCTTCCTGCGCGGGATCCACATCGTGGACTACACGCGCGACGCCCTCGCTGACGTCGCCCACCACGTGGTGACGCTCGCGGAGGCGGAGGACCTGCCCGCGCACGGCGCGGCGATCAAGGCGCGGTTCGGATGGAAGGTGCCCAGCAAGTGACCGGGATCGACGATCTCCCCGTACGCGACGAGCTGCGCGGCAAGACCCCCTACGGCGCGCCCCAACTCGACGTTCCCGTACGGCTCAACACCAACGAGAACCCGTACCCGCTGCCCGAACCGCTCGTCGAGCGGATCACCGAGCGGGTGCGCGAGGCCGCCCGGAACCTGAACCGCTACCCCGACCGGGACGCGGTGGAGCTGCGCACCGAGCTGGCCAAGTACCTGACGAGGACCGGCAAGCACCCGGTCGGCGTCGACAACGTCTGGGCGGCGAACGGTTCCAACGAGGTCATCCAGCAGCTGCTGCAGACCTTCGGCGGACCCGGCCGGACCGCGATCGGTTTCGAGCCCTCGTACTCGATGCACGCGCTCATCTCGCGCGGCACGGGGACGGGCTGGATCTCCGGTCCGCGGGGCGAGGACTTCACGATCGACCTCGCCGCCGCAGAGCAGGCCATCAGCGAGAACCGGCCGGACGTCGTCTTCATCACCACCCCCAACAACCCCACGGGCAACGCGGTCCCGCCCGAGACGGTCCTCGCGCTGTACGAGGCCGCGCAGGCGGCGAAGCCGTCGATGGTGGTGGTCGACGAGGCGTACGTCGAGTTCAGCCACGGCGACTCGCTGCTGCCGCTGATCGAAGGTCGGCCGAATCTCGTCGTCTCGCGGACGATGTCGAAGGCGTTCGGCGCGGCCGGGCTGCGGCTCGGCTATCTCGCCGCGCACCCGGCGGTCGTCGACGCGGTCCAGCTCGTACGGCTGCCGTACCACCTGTCCGCCGTCACACAGGCGACCGCGCTGGCCGCCCTGGAGCACACCGACACCCTGCTGGGATACGTCGAGCAGCTCAAGGCCGAGCGGGACCGGCTGGTCGTCGAACTGCGCGCGATCGGCTACGACGTGACCGAGTCGGACGCGAACTTCGTGCAGTTCGGGCGGTTCGCCGACTCCCACGAGGCATGGCAGAAGATCCTCGACCGGGGCGTCCTGGTCCGGGACAACGGCATCCCGGGGTGGCTGCGGGTCACCGCCGGAACCCCCGCCGAGAACGACGCGTTCCTGGACGCGGTCCGTGAACTGAAGAAGGAGCAGAGCGCATGAGCCGCGTCGGAAGAGTTGAGCGGGTGACCAAGGAGACGTCGGTCCTCGTCGAGATCGATCTCGACGGAACCGGCAAGGTCGATGTGTCGACAGGAGTCGGCTTCTACGACCACATGCTCGACCAGCTCGGCCGGCACGGTCTGTTCGACCTGACCGTGAAGACCGAGGGCGACCTGCACATCGACTCGCACCACACCATCGAGGACAGCGCCCTCGCGCTCGGCGCCGCCTTCAAGCAGGCACTCGGCGACAAGGTGGGCATCTACCGCTTCGGCAACTGCACGGTCCCGCTGGACGAGTCGCTCGCCCAGGTGACCGTCGACCTCTCCGGCCGCCCCTACCTCGTGCACACCGAGCCCGAGAAGATGGCGCCGATGATCGGCGAGTACGACACGACGATGACCCGGCACATCTTCGAGTCCTTCGTCGCGCAGGCCCAGATCGCGCTGCACGTGCACGTGCCCTACGGGCGCAACGCGCACCACATCGTGGAGTGCCAGTTCAAGGCGCTGGCCCGCGCGCTGCGGTACGCCTCCGAGCGCGACCCGCGCGCCGCCGGTATCCTCCCCTCCACGAAGGGCGCGCTGTAAAGCCATGACAGGCCTCAACACCATCCTCATCGTCGTCGGGCTCTTCCTCCTCGGCGGTGTCTACTCCTTCGTCAAGCAGAAGATGCCGATGAGCCTTATCGTGCTGCTCTCGATCGGCGCCGCGATGTGTCTCGTGGCGGGGGTCCTCCGGTTGGATGTGTGGAATTGACCGCGCCGAAGAAGGTCGTCGTCTTCGACTACGGATTCGGGAACGTACGGTCCGCCGAGCGGGCCCTCGCCCGCACCGGTGCCGAGGTCGAGATAACGCGTGACTACGACAAGGCCATGAACGCCGACGGGCTGCTGGTGCCGGGTGTCGGCGCGTTCGCCGCCTGCATGAAGGGCCTTCGTGAGGCCCGCGGCGACTGGATCATCGGCCGTCGGCTGGCCGGCGGGCGCCCGGTCATGGGCATCTGCGTCGGCATGCAGATCCTCTTCGCACGCGGCATCGAGCACGGCGTGGAGACCGAGGGCCTCGACGAGTGGCCCGGCTCGGTCGAACCGCTCCAGGCCGAGATCGTGCCGCACATGGGCTGGAACACCGTCGAAGCCCCGGCCGCCTCGCAGCTCTTCGCGGGTCTCGACGCCGACGCGCGCTTCTACTTCGTGCACTCCTACGCCGTCCACGACTGGTCCCTCGAAGTCGGGAACCCGCTGATACGGCCGCCCCTGGTCACCTGGTCCACGCACGGCAAGCCCTTCGTGGCGGCCGTCGAGAACGGCGCCCTGTGGGCCACCCAGTTCCACCCCGAGAAGTCCGGCGACGCCGGAGCGCAGCTGCTGAACAACTGGATCGGAACCCTCTGATGTCTTCCAAGTCCTCGGACAAGCCCTCCGGAAAGCTCGAACTCCTCCCCGCCGTCGACGTCCGCGACGGACAGGCCGTCCGGCTCGTGCACGGCGAGTCCGGTACGGAGACCTCGTACGGCTCCCCGCTGGAGGCCGCGCTGGCCTGGCAGCGGTCGGGGGCCGAGTGGCTGCACCTCGTCGACCTGGACGCCGCGTTCGGCACCGGCGACAACCGCAAGCTGATCTCCGAGGTCACCGGCGCCATGGACATCAAGGTGGAGCTGTCCGGCGGCATCCGCGACGACGACACCCTGGCCGCCGCGCTCGCCACCGGCTGCACCCGCGTCAACCTCGGCACCGCCGCCCTGGAGACCCCCGAGTGGGTCGCCAAGGTCATCGCCGAGCACGGCGACAAGATCGCGGTCGGTCTCGACGTACGCGGCACGACGCTGCGCGGCCGCGGCTGGACCCGCGACGGCGGCGACCTCTACGAGACCCTCGACCGCCTCAACTCCGAGGGCTGCGCGCGGTACGTGGTGACCGACATCGCCAAGGACGGCACGCTGCAGGGCCCCAACCTGGAGCTGCTGCGCAATGTGTGCGCGGCTACGGACCGCCCGGTCGTCGCCTCGGGAGGCGTGTCCTCCCTGGACGACCTGCGCGCCATCGCCGAGCTCGTGCCCCTCGGCGTCGAGGGCTCGATCGTCGGCAAGGCCCTGTACGCGAAGGCGTTCACCCTGGAAGAGGCCCTGACAACGGTGGCGGCCCTGTGAGCGGCGTACGGCGGGTCTCGACCGGCGCGCCCTGGGAGGAGGCCTTCGGGTACTCCCGCGCGGTGGAGCTGCCGAACGGTCTGGTGCTGGTCGCCGGGTGCACGTCCGTGATCAACGGCGAGATCGCCGCGGGCGACCCGTACGAGCAGACGGTCAACTCCTTCAACGTCGCGTTCGCGGCCCTGGAGCAGCTCGGCCTCGGCCGCGACGATGTTGTCCGTACACGTATGTACATCACCCACGCCCGTGATGTGGAGGACGTGGGCCGCGCCCACAAGGAGCTGTTCGACTCCGTCCGCCCCGCCGCATCGATGATCATCGTCTCCGGTTTCGTGGACCCGAGTCTGGTCGTCGAGGTCGAGGTGGAGGCGTACCGGGAGGCCTCCGAGTCATGACGCTCGCCGTACGAGTCATCCCCTGCCTGGACGTCGACAACGGCCGGGTCGTCAAGGGTGTCAACTTCCAGAACCTGCGCGACGCCGGCGACCCCGTCGAGATGGCCAAGGTGTACGACGCCGAGGGCGCCGACGAGCTGACCTTCCTGGACATCACCGCGTCCTCCGGCAACCGCGAGACCACGTACGACGTGGTGCGCCGCACCGCCGAGCAGGTCTTCATCCCGCTGACCGTCGGGGGCGGTGTCCGCACCGCCGAGGACGTGGACAAGCTGCTGCGGGCCGGGGCGGACAAGGTCGGGGTCAACACGGCCGCGATCGCCCGGCCCGATCTCATCCGCGAGATCGCCGAGCGGTTCGGGCGGCAGGTGCTCGTCCTGTCGGTCGACGCGCGCCGCACCCCGGAGGGGGCCTTCGAGGTCACCACCCACGGCGGGCGCAAGGGCACCGGCATCGACGCCGTCGAGTGGGCGCACCGGGCCGCCGAGCTGGGCGCAGGGGAGATCCTGCTCAACTCGATGGACGCGGACGGCACGAAGGACGGCTACGACATCGAGATGATCGAGGCCGTACGCAAGCACGTGACCGTTCCGCTGATCGCCAGTGGCGGCGCGGGGCGGCTCGCGCACTTCCCGCCCGCCATCGCCGCGGGCGCCGACGCGGTGCTCGCCGCGTCCGTCTTCCACTTCGGGGATCTGCGGATCGGTGAGGTGAAGGAGACGCTGAAGGGGGCGGGGTATCCCGTTCGCTGAGGTCGTCCGCCTTTGAGCCCCGGCCGGTTGGTGGCCGGGGCTCAGCTGTGTGCGGACACCGTCGAGACGCGCCGTCGCGCAGACGTGAAAGAGAAGTTGCGCAATTTTAGTTGCGCAATTTTTCTTTCACATCTACGTTAGGGGCATGGCAAGCAAGGAGAACCGCCGCATCACGGATGTGGGCACGCTCAAGGCCCTGGGGCATCCGCTGCGGATGAAGCTGTACCGGGCGTTGAACGTGACCGGCGCCGCGACCGCCTCCCAGTTGGGCGAACAGGTCGACGAGGCGCCCTCGCTGGTCAGCTACCACCTGCGCAAGCTCGCCGAGCACGGGCTGATCCAGGAGGCCGAGCCGCGCAGCGGGGACGGCCGGGAGCGCTGGTGGGAGCCCGCCTCGGACGGTGTGACCGTCCGGGGCGTGGACTTCCGGGACGCGCCCGAGAGGGAGGCCGCGCACCTGGCCTTCACCCGGCTCTTCCACGAGGAGCGCGGCGACCACTACCGGCGCTACCTCGACGAGCGCGCCACCTGGCCCACCGAGTGGAACGACGCCGCCGCCGACGCGGAGGCCACGCTCCGCCTGACGGCCGCCGAACTCGGCGCGCTCAAGGAGGAGTTGCTCACGGTCATCAGGAAGTACGACGACAAGGGCCGCGCCGACGAAGCGGCAGGCGCCACCGAAGGGCGCGAGAACGTCGCGCTGCACATGTACGGCTTCCCGTTCCGCCCCTGAGAGGACGCGTTCCGTGACCACGACCACCCTGCGCCAGGCCTCGGCCCCGGCCGCCCCCGCCGCTCCCGAAAAGCCCGCCCACCGCGACGGCAACGTGCTGCGCTGGCTCGGCGCCTACACCGCGTCGATGGTCGGCGACAACGTCTACTACATCGCGTTGTCCTGGGCGGCCGTCCAGGCCGGTACGCCCTCGCAGGCCGGTCTCGTGATGGCCGTGAGCGCCGTGCCGCGGGCGCTGCTGATGCTGGGCGGGGGAGTGGTCGCCGACCGCTTCGGACCGCGGAAGGTCGTCATCGGCAGTGACGCCGTGCGCTGCGCGGCCGTCCTCGCGGTGGCCGCGCTGCTGTTCGCGACCGGCCCGGGGCTGTGGCTGCTCGCCCTGCTCGCCATCGTCTTCGGCACCGTCGACGCCGTCTTCATGCCCGCCGTGGGCGCCCTCCCGGCGCGCGTCACGAGCCGCGGCCAGCTCGCCCGCGTCCAGGGCATGCGGGGCCTCGCGATCCGCTTCGCCAACGTGGTGGGCGCCCCGCTCGGCGGCCTCTGCGTGGCTCTCGGCGGCGCGGCGGCGGCCTTCGGACTCGCGGGGATGCTGATCGCCCTGTCGGTGCCGCTGCTGGTCTCCGTACGGATGAAGGACCTGCCCGCCGACGGCAAGGCCGCGGAGCGCACCGCGTGGCGAGACCTCCGCGACGGGCTGCGGTACATACGCCGGCACCCCGTCCTCGCGCCGCTCATCGCCGCCATCGCGCTCGGCGACCTCGGCTTCGTCGGGCCGCTCAACGTGGGGCTGACCCTGCTGGCCGACCAGCGCGGCTGGGGCGCCTCCGGGATGGGCTGGGTGCTCGCCGGGTTCGGGACCGGTGCGGGGGCCGCCGCCATGCTGCTGACCGTGCGGGGGCGGCTGCCGCGCGCGGGGCGGCTGGCCGGGGTGGCGATCCTGGC
This sequence comes from Streptomyces sp. NBC_00038, assembly GCF_026343635.1. Taxonomy (NCBI): domain Bacteria; kingdom Bacillati; phylum Actinomycetota; class Actinomycetes; order Kitasatosporales; family Streptomycetaceae; genus Streptomyces; species Streptomyces sp. NBC_00038. Next base: position 2,841,087 of record NZ_JAPELQ010000001.1, on the reverse strand, counting down.
GGGCGCGGTGGCGATCGGCTCGCTCGCCTACGTACCCACGCTCGCCCTCGCCGTCGGTGTCGCCCTGCTCATCGGGCTGCTCGCGGGCCTCAGCGGCGCGCTGTGCGGAGCGCTGCTGCAGACCCAGGCCGACCCCGCCTACCTGGGCCGGGTCGGCTCCGTCTCTGGCATCGTCAGCCTCGGCCTCGCACCGCTCAGCATGCCGGTGACCGCCGCCGCGATCGGCTGGTGGGGCACCGGGCCCGTCTTCGTCACCAGCGCGGCGGTCTGCGGGCTCGGTGGAGTGCTCGCCCTGTGCGTGGCTCCGCTGCGGCGCGCCGAGCTTCCGAAGTAGCGGGTCCTCGCCGAAGCAGCCGCCCGATGCGGAGCAGCGGTCAGAGACCGAGCTGCTTCGCCTCGTGCAGCTTCGCGATCGCGTCCTTGTCGCCCTCCAGCTCGACATCGGCCACCTGCTGCCGCCCGAAGGCGAACATCAGCAGCTCCGAGGGCTCGCCGGTCACCGTCACGACCGGCGTGCCCTTGTGCGCGACCGCCGTCTGGCCGTCCGGCCGGCGCAGCACAAGCCCTGTAGGGGCGCTGCGTCCCGTCAGCCGGGCCGTGCGCTCCAGACGGGACCACAGGGCGTCCTGGAAGACCGGGTCGAGGGCGCGCGGTGTCCAGTCGGGCTGCGCACGGCGTACGTCCTCGGTGTGGACGTAGAACTCGATGGTGTTCGCCGCCTCGTCGATCTGCTTCAGCGAGAACGGGGAGAAACGCGGCGGGCCCGTACGGATCAGCTGGATCAGCTCCTCGTACGGCTTCTCGGCGAACTCCGTCATCACCCGCTCCAGCCGTGGCGCGAGCTGCTTGATCCAGGTTCCGCCCGCGGCGTCGGCGCGGCGCTCGCGCACCACCACGTGCGCGGCGAGATCACGGGTGTTCCAGCCCTCGCACAAGGTGGGGGCGTCCGGGCCCTCGGCCTCCAACAGGTCGGCGAGGAGAAGTCGTTCACGCTTCGCATGGGTCGACATACAGCCAGCCTACGGCTACCCCCACACTCCGCCCAGTGGACAGTGGCGGACGGGGGGTCATGCGGTCCGGCCTGTGGACAACTGCCGGGCCCGTCCCACCGGCGCGGCACAATGGAGCGCATGACCAGCACGCCCCCGCCCAGCAGCCTGGACCCCGAGATCGCCGCGCGTCTCAAGCGCGCCGCCGACGGGCTCGTCCCCGCCATCGCCCAGCAGTACGACACCGGTGAGGTGCTGATGCTCGGCTGGATGGACGACGAGGCGCTGCATCGCACGCTCACCACGGGCCGCTGCACGTACTGGTCGCGCAGCCGCCGGGAGTACTGGGTCAAGGGCGACACCTCAGGCCACTTCCAGCACGTGAAGTCCGTCGCCCTGGACTGCGACGCCGACACCGTCCTCGTGAAGGTCGACCAGGTGGGCGCGGCGTGTCACACCGGCGCCCGGACCTGCTTCGACGCCGACGTACTGCTCGGCGTACCGCTCCAGGACGCCGATTCCGGCGTACCGGCACGGGATCAGTAAGGTCAGCCGCCATGGACCTCGAGACCTTCCGCAAGCTGGCCACCGACCGCCGTGTGATCCCCGTCAGCCGCAAGCTCCTCGCGGACGGTGACACGCCGGTCGCGCTCTACCGCAAGCTGGCCGCCGAGCGCCCCGGCACCTTCCTCCTGGAATCCGCCGAGAACGGCCGCTCCTGGTCCCGCTACTCCTTCGTCGGCGTCCGCTCCGCCGCGACCCTGACCGAGCGCGACGGGCAGGCCCACTGGCTCGGCACCCCGCCCGTCGGCGTCCCCGTCGACGGGGATCCGCTCGCCGCCCTGCGCGCCACCATCGAGGCCCTGCACACTCCGCACGGCGAGGGCCTGCCCCCGTTCACCGGCGGCATGGTCGGCTACCTCGGCTACGACATCGTGCGCCGCCTGGAGAAGATCGGCCCCGGCGAACGGGACGACCTGAAGCTCCCCGAGCTGACCATGCTGCTCACCAGCGACCTCGCCGTCATGGACCACTGGGACGGCTCGGTCCAGCTGATCGCCAACGCGATCAACCACAACGACCTCGACACGGGCGTCGACGAGGCGTACGCGGACGCCGTCGCGCGCCTGGACGCCATGGAGGCGGACCTCTCGCGCGCGGTCTCCCAGCCGCCCGCCGCGCTGCCGCCCTCCGAACTCCCCGAGTACACCGCGCTCTGGGGCGGCCCCGACTACCAGGACGCCGTCGAGGACATCAAGGAGCGCATCCGGGCCGGCGAGGCCTTCCAGGTCGTCCCCTCCCAGCGCTTCGAAACGCCGTGCACGGCAAGCGCGTTGGACGTGTACCGGGTGCTGCGGGCGACCAACCCCTCCCCGTACATGTACCTCTTCCGCTTCGACGGATTCGACGTCGTCGGCTCGTCCCCGGAGGCCCTCGTCAAGGTCGAGGACGGGCAGGCGATGGCGCACCCCATCGCGGGCACCCGGCCGCGCGGCGCCACCGTCCAGGAGGACCAGGCCCTCGCAGACGAGCTGATCGCCGACCCCAAGGAGCGCGCCGAGCACCTCATGCTCGTCGACCTGGGACGCAACGACCTCGGACGGGTCTGCGAACCCGGCTCCGTCGAGGTCGTCGACTTCATGTCCATCGAGCGGTACTCGCACGTCATGCACATCGTCTCGACGGTGACCGGCCGGGTCGCGGCGGGCCGCACCGCCTTCGACGTCCTGACCGCCTGCTTCCCCGCGGGCACCCTCTCCGGCGCGCCCAAGCCGCGCGCGATGCAGATCATCGACGAGCTGGAGCCGTCCCGCAGGGGGCTGTACGGCGGCTGCGTCGGCTATCTCGACTTCGCGGGCGACTCCGACACCGCCATCGCCATCCGTACGGCCCTGCTGCGCGACGGCACGGCCTATGTGCAGGCCGGGGCGGGCGTGGTCGCCGACTCCGACCCGGTCGCGGAGGACAACGAGTGCCGGAACAAGGCCGCCGCGGTGCTGCGCGCGGTGCACACGGCGAACCGGCTCGGGCAATAGGACGAGTCTCACGTGAACCCCGGGTGACGGTTCGCCCGGGGTTCAGGCGATAGTGGAGTACGTGACTGCTGTTCCGCACCCCCGATCCGAATCCGCCGGACCCGCCAGGTCCGGCCGCCGAAGCCTCGCCGTCGCCCTGCTCAGCGGCGCCCTCGGCGCGGCCGTGGCGCTGCTGGCGACCCGCCAGAACTGGTCGGCGGGCACCGCGACGGTGGCCGGCGGCGACTTTCCGCTGACCGCCTCCGGCAGCGACGTCACGGGCGTGCCCGCGGCGCTCGCGATAGTGGGCCTCGCCGCGCTCGTCGCCGTCTTCGCGGTACGCCGCTCCGGACGCTTCCTCGTCTCCGCGCTGCTCGCGCTCTCCGGCGCGGGCATCGTCGTCGCGGCCGTGCTCGGCGCCGGAGACAGCTCCGCGCTCGACGAGAAGGCCGCGGCCGCCTCCGGCGACACCGCCGCAACCGCCGCCGCGCTCAGCCACACCGCCTGGCCGTACGTCGCCGCCGCGGGCGGCGCCCTCATCCTCCTCGCGGGTCTCCTCGCGCTGCGCTACGGGCGGCTGTGGCCCGCGATGTCGGGCCGCTACGAGCGCGACGGGGCGCCCCGGCCACGCAAGGCCAAGCCGGTCGACCCGGACCGCCCCGAGGACATCTGGAAGGCGCTCGACCGGGGCGAGGACCCGACGGGTCCTGACCCGGCAGGGACCTGAGTCACCCGGGTCCCGGTCCTCGGGGGGACTTCAGGACCGGGGCTTTCGTCACGACCCGGCGGAACCGACGCGCGAGGAGAGACCCCCCGCTCACCTCATGCCCGCGAGTACGGGACAATGGTCGTCGAGCGTCCGACCCACCACACGTACGCAGCACATACACAGCAACGAGGAGCAAGTCATGGCGGGCAGCAGCCACGGTCACACCCCGGCCGCCTGGACCGGTGTCACCATCGCCTTCATCGGGTTCTGCGTCTCCGGCGCCTTCACGGTGCTGGCCGACCCGCTGGGCTTCTGGGCCGGTCTGGTCATCGTCGGCCTCGGTGGTGTCGTCGGCATGGTGATGCAGGCGGCGGGCCTGGGCAAGACGAAGGCCAAGACCGCGCACCCGGCCCGTGAGCGCGAGGCCGTCGGCGTCGAGGGCTGAGCGTCCCGTAGACCTGGTGAGAGGCGGTTCCGGCGCAGGTACCGGGGCCGCCTCTCGCACGTACGGGCGTTCCGGGCGGGGGAGGGGCAGAATGCGTGGGGTGAACGCCGAATCCCAGAGGGTGGCACAGGGCGCGGAGTCCGGAGCCGGCGCCGTACTGCGGCGGCTCGCCGTTCCCGGCGGGGTGCTCGCGGCCGTCGTCGGTGCCTTCGCGTACGTCGGAGCCGTCGACCCCAACCAGCCCGGGCACTACCCGGTCTGCCCGCTGCTGCGGCTCACGGGCGTGTACTGCCCCGGCTGCGGCGGTCTGCGCAGTGCGCACGCCTTCATCCACGGGGACTTCGCGGCGGCGCTCACGGACAACGCGCTCGCCGTCGTGGGCTATCTGGGCTTCGCGGTGGTGTGGACCGTCTGGGTGGTCCGGTCGGTGCGCGGGCGTCCGGCGGGGATCGAACTCGGGCGGGTTCAGCGGTGGACCGGCGGCGCTTTGGTGCTGGTCTTCACGGTTGTCCGGAACCTGCCCTTCGGTGGCTGGCTGCACCCTTGATCAAATGACAAAGGTCCAGGTAGTGGGACCGGCGTCAACCGGATGCGAGGTCTACGCCTTCCTCCGGATACCATCGCAGTGACGCGTCTGACACGTCCTAGCCGTCCGAGGCGGTGAACCCGGGTCAGCTGCTCAACCGCTTCAACTCTCCACCGCAGGGAAGGGGGCCGCTCGCGTGAGTGTGCTCGACGAGATCATCGACGGAGTCCGTGCCGACCTCGCGGAGCGGCAGGCGCGCGTCAGCCTCGACGAGCTCAAGGAGCGCGCGGCGAAGGCTCCGGCGGCCAAGGACGGCGTGGCGGCCCTGCGTGGCGACGGCGTCAAGGTCATCTGCGAGGTCAAGCGCTCCAGCCCGTCCAAGGGCGCGCTCGCCGCGATCGCCGACCCGGCCGCCCTCGCCGCGGACTACGAGGCGGGCGGCGCGGCCGTCATCTCGGTCCTCACCGAGCAGCGCCGCTTCGGCGGCTCGCTGGCCGACCTGGAGGCCGTCCGGGCCAAGGTCGACATCCCCGTGCTGCGCAAGGACTTCATCGTCACGTCGTACCAGCTGTGGGAGGCCCGTGCGTACGGCGCCGACCTCGCGCTGCTGATCGTGGCCGCCCTCGACCAGTCCGCCCTTGAGTCCCTCATCGAGCGGGCCGAGTCCATCGGGCTCACCCCGATCGTCGAGGTGCACGACGAGGACGAGGCCGAGCGGGCGGTGGACGCCGGCGCGAAGGTCATCGGCGTCAACGCGCGCAATCTCAAGGACCTCAAGGTGGACCGCTCCACCTTCGAGCGCGTCGCCCCCGAGATCCCGGCCGGCATCGTCAAGATCGCCGAGTCCGGCGTCCGCGGCCCGCACGACCTCATCGCGTACGCCAACGCCGGCGCCGACGCGGTCCTGGTCGGCGAGTCCCTCGTCACCGGCCGCGACCCCAAGACGGCGGTCTCCGACCTGGTAGCGGCGGGGGCCCACCCCGCCCTGCGCCACGGACGGGGCTGACACCCCGGTGCCCACCTCGCCCCACGCCACCGCCGCCTATCGTCCGGGCCTGCGCCCCGACGGGGGTTCGGCCTGCGTGGGGTCGGCCGTGCCGCTTCCGGCCGCACAGGACGCCTACGCCCGCCTCGCCCGGGGCTGCCGCCCGCGTGGCTGCCGGGCGCCCGCGCGCCGTGTCCACGGACGCCGCGTCCGCTATGTCATCGGCGATGAGCCGGGCCAGGTCAACGGCATGCGATGGCGCCTCGCGCACGCACGCTGACGCCGTTCCGGGCGGTTTCACCCTGCGGGTGAGCCGACCGGACCCTGCACGGTCGGTCCACGCCGGTGGGCCTTTCCGCCCTCGCGGCGGGAGGAACCCGGCTCCGCCGTCCGGCTCGGGTCCCGCCCGGTTCGGCACGGCCGATCACCGCCGTCGGGTTTCTCGCCGTCGCGGCGGAGAGAACCGCCCTGCGGCGCCCGTCCCGGCCAAGCCTGGGTGGGAGAGTCGGCGCGGCTCGATCGGTCCGGCGAAGGTGCTCCCCAGCGGGGCCCGTCGCCGGAGGCATGCGTGCGTACGTCGTCGATAACGTGAACCCCTGTCCGACCTGTAACCGGGGCCGACGCCCCTGCGAGGTAGCCGCATGCCCAGCGAGTTCTTCATTCCCGACCCCGAGGGTCAAGTTCCCAGCGCCGAGGGGTACTTCGGCGCGTACGGCGGCAAGTTCATCCCGGAGGCGCTGGTCGCCGCCGTGGACGAGGTCGCCGTGGAGTACGACAAGGCGAAGTCCGACCCCGAGTTCGCCCGTGAGCTCGACGACCTGCTCGTCCACTACACCGGGCGGCCCAGCGCGCTGACGGAGGTGCCGCGCTTCGCCGAACACGCCGGTGGCGCACGGGTGTTCCTCAAGCGGGAAGACCTCAACCACACCGGATCTCACAAGATCAACAACGTCCTCGGGCAGGCCCTGCTCACCCGGAGGATGGGCAAGACGCGCGTCATCGCGGAGACCGGCGCGGGCCAGCACGGCGTCGCCACCGCCACCGCCTGCGCCCTCTTCGGCCTCGAATGCACCATCTACATGGGTGAGATCGACACCCAGAGGCAGGCTCTCAACGTGGCGCGCATGCGCATGCTGGGCGCCGAGGTCATCGCCGTGAAGTCCGGCAGCCGGACGCTGAAGGACGCCATCAACGAGGCCTTCCGCGACTGGGTCGCCAACGTCGACCACACCCACTACCTCTTCGGGACCGTGGCCGGGCCCCACCCCTTCCCCGCCATGGTGCGCGACTTCCACCGGGTCATCGGGGTCGAGGCACGGCGGCAGATCCTGGAGCGCGCCGGACGGCTCCCCGACGCCGCCGTCGCCTGCGTGGGCGGCGGATCGAACGCCATCGGGCTCTTCCACGCGTTCATCCCCGACGCCGGGGTACGCCTCATCGGCTGCGAGCCCGCCGGACACGGCGTCGAGACCGGTGAGCACGCCGCGACGCTGACCGCCGGTGAGCCCGGCATCCTGCACGGCTCGCGGTCCTACGTCCTCCAGGACGAGGAAGGCCAGATCACCGAGCCGTACTCGATCTCGGCCGGTCTGGACTACCCGGGCATCGGACCCGAGCACGCCTACCTCAAGGACAGCGGCCGCGGCGAGTACCGCGCGGTCACCGACGACGCCGCCATGCAGGCCCTGCGCCTGCTCTCCCGCACCGAGGGCATCATCCCGGCGATCGAGAGCGCGCACGCGCTGGCCGGAGCCATCGAGGTCGGCAAGGAGCTGGGCAAGGACGGGCTGATCATCATCAACCTGTCCGGACGCGGCGACAAGGACATGGACACGGCCGCCCGCTACTTCGGCCTGTACGACACCGACGCGTCCGTCGCCGCGGACGCCGAGGGCGAGAACGCCGAGATCGAGGGGGACGCCAAGTGAGCGGCAACATCCAGCTGTTGAGTGACGCCCTCGCCGGTGCCAAGGCGGAAGGGCGGTCCGCGCTCATCGCGTACCTGCCTGCCGGGTTCCCGACCGTCGACGGCGGGATCGCGGCCATCAAGGCCGTCTTCGACGGGGGTGCCGACATCGTCGAGGTCGGTCTGCCGCACAGCGACCCCGTCCTCGACGGCCCCGTCATCCAGACCGCCGACGACATCGCCCTGCGCGGTGGACTCAAGATCGCCGATGTGATGCGGACGGTCCGGGAGACGTACGAGGCGACCGGCAAGCCGGTGCTCGTGATGACGTACTGGAACCCGATCGACCGCTACGGAGTCGAGCGCTTCACCGCCGAACTGGCGGAAGCGGGCGGCGCCGGTTGCATCCTGCCCGACCTCCCGGTGCAGGAGTCGGCGCTGTGGAGGGAGCACGCGGAGAAGCACGGGCTCGCGACCGTCTTCGTCGTCGCGCCCAGCAGTAAGGACGCCAGGCTCACCGAGATCACCGCGGCGGGCTCCGGCTTCGTGTACGCGGCCTCGCTGATGGGCGTCACCGGCACCCGTGCGTCGGTGGGCGCCCAGGCGCAGGACCTGGTGCGGCGCACCAAGGCCACCACCGAGCTGCCCGTGTGCGTCGGCCTCGGCGTCTCCAGCGCCGAGCAGGCCGCCGAGGTGGCCGGCTTCGCCGACGGCGTGATCGTCGGGTCCGCGTTCGTGAAGCGGATCCTGGACGCGCCGGACGAGGCGGCCGGCCTTGAGGCCGTACGCGCGCTCGCCGCCGACCTTGCGAAGGGTGTGCGAGGAGCGCTGTAACAGACGGCGACCGTGTGTACGTAACGGACAATCCGCTCACTCGAACGGGTGGACCTGGGACCGGGGAGGCGCGCTGCGCCTCCCCGGTTCGTTCTGCCGGATGTGAGCGAGAAGAACCGTGACGGAAAGCGCAATGCCCGCGAGCGGCTGGCAGTCGAGCGAGAGAAGCAGAAGAGCGCGGAGAAGCGCCGTCGGGCGCTGATCGTGGGGGCCTCGGTGGTCTGTGTCCTTGGCCTGGCCGCGGTGATCGGCGTCGTGGCCGCCAACTCCGGCAAGGACAAGAAGAGCGACGCCTCCGGCCCGGTCGTGACGCCCTCGGGCGCGACGGGCAAGGACAGCCTCGCGATCCCCGTAGGCAAGGACACCGCGAAGTCGACCCTCACGGTGTGGGAGGACTTCCGCTGCCCGGCGTGCAAGTCCTTCGAGACCGCCTACCGCTCGACGATCCACGAGCTGGTGAACGCCGGCCAGCTGAAGGTCGAGTACCACCTCGTCACGATCATCGACGGGAACATGGGAGGGAGCGGCTCCCGCAAGGCCGCCAACGCCGCGGCCTGCGCCCAGGACGCCGGGAAGTTCACGGCGTACCACGACGTGCTGTACGAGAACCAGCCCGAGGAGACCGACGACGCCTTCGCCGACAACGGCAAGCTCATCGAGCTGGCGGGCAAGGTCGAAGGCCTGGACACGGCCGCGTTCCAGAAGTGTGTCAACGACGGCACGCACGACAGCTGGGTCGTGAAGTCGAACGCCGCCTTCCAGACCAGCGGTTTCAGCGGCACGCCGACCGTGCTGCTCGGCGGCACGAACATCTACGCGGACCAGTCGATGACCCCGGCGAAGCTGAAGCAGATGGTGGAGGCGGCGAACAAGGGCTGAGCCCTTTGTGGACGTGTGTGCCCCCGGCTTCCCGCAGGCCGGGGGCACCTCCCGTTATGGAGCCGTTGCCGGGCTGCTTGCCGTGGGTCGCGTCGGGCACGGTAGCGTCGACCCTGCCATGGAAATTGCCTACATTCCCAGTCCGTCGCAGGGTGTGCTGCATCTCGGCCCCATTCCGCTGCGCGGCTACGCGTTCTGCATCATCATCGGCGTCTTCGTAGCCGTCTGGCTCGGCAACAAGCGCTGGATCGCCCGAGGTGGGCTGCCCGGCACGACGGCGGACATCGCTGTCTGGGCCGTGCCGTTCGGCCTGGTCGGCGGTCGGCTCTACCACGTGATCACGGACTACGAGCTGTACTTCAGCGAGGGCCGCGACTGGGTGGACGCCTTCAAGATCTGGGAGGGCGGGCTCGGTATCTGGGGCGCGATCGCGCTCGGTGCGGTGGGTGCGTGGATCGGCTGCCGCCGACGCGGCATCCCGCTGCCCGCCTGGGCCGACGCCCTCGCTCCCGGCATCGTCTTCGCGCAGGCCATCGGGCGCTGGGGCAACTGGTTCAACCAGGAGCTCTACGGAAAGTCGACGGACCTCCCCTGGGCGCTGAAGATCACGTCCTCGACGGACGGCCGGGTGCCGGGGCTGTACCACCCGACGTTCCTGTACGAGTCCCTGTGGTGCGTCGGCGTCGGCTTCCTCGTCATCTGGGCGGACCGCCGCTTCAAGCTCGGGCACGGGCGGGCCTTCGCGCTGTACGTCGCCGCGTACTGTGTCGGCCGCTTCTGGATCGAGTACCTGCGCGTCGACGAGGCCCACCACGTCCTGGGCATGCGTCTCAACAACTGGACCGCGATCGCGGTGTTCATCCTCGCGGTGGTCTACCTCGTGCTCTCGGCACGGATGCGGCCTGGGCGCGAGGAGGTCGTGGAGCCGGCCGCGGTGGCCTCCGGCGGGGGTGACAGCGAGGACGGCGGTGAGGCCGACGGTGATGCCGTCGACCTGGAGAAGTCCGAATCGGCCGACGCGGAGTCGGCTGACGCCGAGGCCCCGGAGTCCGACGAGGTCTCGGAGTCCGACGAGGCCTCGGAGCCTGCGGAGGACGAGGCCGGGTCGGCCAAGAAGAGCTGACGGTTTTCTGTACGTCGAAGGGGGCGTCGCATCTCAGGATGCGGCGCCCCCTTCGCGTGCCCGCGCCGGGTTCCGTGGGCTCGGCACCGCCGGGACGGGTACGCCGTGGCCGAGCGCCGTCGCGGCGGGAAGCAGTGGCCCGCCGCGCTGCGGCGGGCCACTGCTTCCAGGACGCCCGCGTCAGCTCCTTCGGTGTGCCAGCGCCAATGTGCGGTGGGCTCCTGCCACCACCGCCGCGTCGATGAAGCTGCCGTCGGGGAGGGCCTGGGCGCCGGGGTCGGTGGCGGCTGCCTTGAGGACTGCCTCGGCGGTTTCGATTTCTTCCGGGGTCGGGAGGTAGGCCTGCTCGATGACCGGGAGCTGGCGGGGGTGGATGGCGGTGCGGCCGAGGAAGCCGAGGGTGCGGCCGTGGGTGCAGGAGGCGGCGAGGCCGTCGAGGTCGCGGATGTCGGGGTAGATGGACTGGGCGGGCGGGGCCAGGCCGGCGGCGCGGGCGGCCACCACCACGCGGGCGCGGGACCAGTCCAGGCCCGCGTCGCCCCGTACGCCCAGGTCCGCCCGCAGGTCGGCCTCGCCGAGGGCGATGCCGCGCAGGGCCCGGTGCGAGGCCGCGATGGTGAAGGCCTGCTCCACGCCGAGGGCCGTCTCCAGGAGGGCGTAGAGCGGGATCGCGCCGCCGCCGGAAGGGGTCGCGCCCTCCGCGACCCGTACGACGTCGGCGGCCGAGGTCACCTTGGGCAGGCGGAGTCCGGACAGGCCGGGCAGCGGGGAGAGGGTCTTGAGGTCGGCCTCGGCCTGGGGGCTGTCCAGGGCGTTCACGCGGACGTGGACCGGGACGGGCGGGGGCTCGGAGAGGAGTTCCGCGGTGGCGGCGCGAGCGTACTCCTTGCGGTCCGGGGCGACCGCGTCCTCCAGGTCGACGAGAACGACGTCCGAGCCCGACACCAGCGCCTTGGCGACGACCTCCGGGCGGTCTCCGGGGACGTACAGCCAGGTGAGGGGGAGGGACCCCGCGGTCACAGGGCTCCCTCCGCTCGCAGGGCGTCGATCTCCCGCTCCGTCAGGCCGAGTTCGCCGAGGACCGTGTCGGTGTCCGCGCCGTGCGGGCGGCCCGCCCAGTGGATCGCGCCGGGGGTGGAGGAGAGCCGGAAGAGGACGTTCTGCATACGGAGGGGGCCGAGTTCGGGGTCCTGGACGGTGGTGATGGTGTCCAGCGCCTCGTACTGCGGGTCCGTCATCACGTCCCGTACGTCCTGGATGGGGGCCACCGCCGCCTCCGCCTTCTCGAAGGCCTCCAGGACTTCGGCGCGGGTGCGGTCGGCGATCCACGCGCCGACCGCCTCGTCCAGGACGTCCGCGTGGCGGGCGCGGTCCGCGCCCGTCGCGAACCACGGTTCGTCGATCAGCTCCGGGCGGCCGACCAGCCGCATCAGGCGTTCCGCGATCGACTGGGCGGAGGTGGAGACCGCGACCCAGGAACCGTCCGCCGTGCGATAGGTGTTGCGGGGAGCGTTGTTCGCCGAGCGGTTGCCGGTGCGGGGCTGGACGTGGCCCAACTGGTCGTACCAGAGCGGCTGCGGGCCGAGCACGGTCAGGATCGGTTCGATGATCGCCATGTCGACCACCTGGCCCTCGCCGGTCCGCTCGCGGGCCGTCAGCGCGGTCATCACTGCGTACGCCGTCGCAAGGCCCGCGATCGAGTCGGCCAGGCCGAACGGCGGCAGGGTCGGCGGGGCGTCCGGCTCGCCGGTGATCGCCGCGAAGCCGCTCATCGCCTCCGCGAGCGTGCCGAAGCCCGGGCGGTGCGCGTACGGGCCGAACTGGCCGAAGCCGGTGACCCGGGCGAGGACGAGGCGGGGGTTCACGGCCGAGAGTTCCGCCCAGCCGAGGTCCCACTTCTCCAGCGTGCCGGGGCGGAAGTTCTCGATGACGACGTCGGCGGTGGCGGCGAGGCGGAGGAGGGTGTCGCGGCCGCCCGGCTTCGACAGGTCGAGGGTGATCGTGCGCTTGTTGCGGCCGAGGAGCTTCCACCACAGGCCGACGCCGTCCTTCGACGGGCCGTGCCCCCGGGACGGGTCGGGCTTGGCCGGATGCTCGATCTTGACGACCTCCGCGCCGAAGTCGCCGAGCATGGTCGCGGCGAGCGGGCCGGCGAAGAGGGTGGCGAGGTCGAGGACGCGCAGGCCGGTGAGGGGTGCTTGCCCCGGGCGCGTGCTCATGAGGTGGCTCGCGACGTCACGGCCGCGTCGATCTCGGAGCGGTACGGCATCGAGGACGACGCCCCTGCCTTCTGCACCGAGAGCGCGGCGGCGGCCGATGCCCAGGTGAGGGCCTCCGGCATCTCCCGGCCCTCGGCGAGCGCCACCGCGAGGGTGCCGACGAAGGTGTCGCCCGCACCGGTCGAGTCCACGGCGGTCACCCGGGGCGCGGGCACGGTCAGGGGGTCGGCGCCGCGGGCCGCGTACAGGCTGCCCGCCGATCCCAGCGTGATGACGACCTCCGGGACCTGGTCGAGCAGCGCGGCGGCCGCCGCGTGCGGGTCGGTGATGCCGGTGAGTGCGGCGGCCTCGTGCTCGTTGGGCACCAACAGGTCGATGGTGGCGAGGAGTTGGGGTGGCAGCGGCTGGGCGGGGGACGGGGTCAGGATGGTGCGTACGCCGTGGCTGCGGGCTGCCTCGGCGCCCGCGAGGACCGCGGACTGCGGGATTTCGAGCTGCAGCAGGAGGGCGTCGGCGGTGGCGATGAGGCCCTCGTCGCCGGGGGCGAGGGCGGCGACCGTGGCGTTCGCGCCCGGGATGACGACGATCGCGTTGCCGCCCTCGTCGTCGACGACGATGTGCGCGGTGCCGGACGGGCCCTCGGTGGTGCGCAGATGGTCGGTGTTTACGCCCGAGTGCTCCAGCGTGGAGCGGAGCTGGCTGCCGAAGGCGTCGTGGCCCACCGCGCCGATCAACGAGACGTCGGCACCCGCGTGCACCGCGGCCACCGCCTGGTTGGCGCCCTTGCCGCCGGGGATCGTACGGAACTCCCGGCCCGTCACGGTCTCGCCGCGCTGCGGGGCCTTGGCGACGTACGCCACGAGGTCCATGTTCGTGGAGCCGAGAACGGCGATGTGGGTCATGGGCGGGGTGCCTCCCGGCGGGTGAGCTGGTGGGTCAGCTGGGCGAGGGTGTCGAAGCCGGTGCCGTTGAAGTCGGCGATGGACGTGGCCAGTCGGTTCTTCAGGGGAGTGGTCCAGCGGTCGGGGATCGCGGCGGGGGATCCCGCGAGCAGGCCCGCGATGCTGCCCGCCGTGGCGCCGTTCGAGTCCGTGTCCCAACCCCCGGACACCGCACGGCAGATGGAGCCGGAGAAGTCGCCGTCCCCGTGGGTGAGGGCGGCGGCGATCAGGGCGGTGTTGGGGATGGCGTGGACCCAGTGGTAGGTGCGGTGGGTGGTGTGCAGTTCGTCCACGACGGAGTCGAAGTCCTCTGTCGTACGGGCGAGTTGGACGGCGTGCCGGACCGCCTCGGCCAGCCGGGAGCCGGGCGGGACCACCGTGAGGCCGGTGCGCAGGCAGGCGTGGACGTCGCTGCGTCCGGTGGCCGCCTCGGCGATCGTGGCCGCCGTGAACATCGCCGCGTACACGCCGTTCGCCGTGTGGGTGAGGGTGGCGTCCCGGTGGGCCTGTTCCGCGGCGGCCGCGGGGTCGCCCGGGTTCGTCCAGCCGTGGACGTCCGCGCGGATCAGGGCGCCGATCCATTCGCGGAACGGGTTGCGGTGGCGGGCGGTTCTCGGGGGTTCGATGCCGGTGAGGAGGTTGCGGTAGGCGATGCGTTCTGCGGTGAACGTGCGGCCTGCGGGGAGTTCGTCCAGCCAGAGGCGGGCCACGTCGGTGGTGGTGAAGTCTCTGCCGTGGCGTTGGATCAACAGGGTGTTCAGGAGGGGGTAGTTGAGGTCGTCGTCCTCCGGCATGCCGTCGATGTTCTCGGCGAGGGAGGTTGGGGCGGAGCGTTTGTTCCACGGGTGGGCGTGGGTGAGGTCTTCGGGGACGCCCTTTGCTGTGAACCAGGTGTGCAGGGGCCAGTTTCCGGTGGCTTGGGCCAGTGCTCGGATCCCTTGTAGGGGGAGCTTTTCTACTGGTTTGCCTAGTAGGCAGCCTGCGGCTCGGCCTAGCCAGGCGGCTTCCAGGCTGGCCTGGGTGGGGGCTGACGTGGGGGTGGGTGCGCAGCCCGGCGTTTGCGGGGTGCCGCCTGCGCCCACCCGTGCCGCCCCAGCGGCACGATTGCCCGCAGCTGGTGACGGCCAGTTCGGGCAGTGAGCCCTGATTCGCGCCAGGTCTGTCGGCTCGTGGTCCGCCAACCTGCTTGGCAGGTCTGCCAGTTCGTCCAAGAGGTCCTCTGCGAGGACCCGGAGGTACGGGGACGTCGGAGTTGGGGACGCTCCCGCGCGGGGCGGGGCCTCCGGGCCGCCCGCTGCTCGCCAGCGGGCTGCGATGGCTGAGGGTTCGCGGCCGTCCTGGGTTGCCTGGGTTAGTTCGTGGCCGAGGAGGTCCTCGGGCTGGACCCAGGTGAGGCGGAGGGGTGTCACCGTCGGTCCGCCAGTGCGGCGTACGCCGTCTCGTGTGTTCGTCGGCGGCGTACGTCCCGTTCGAAGATCTCTTGGGTCACTTCCGTGAGTGACTTCGCCGGGGTTTCGAGGTCGAGGCGGCTCGCCTCCGCGACCGTCTTGGCCCAGTCGCGGGGGATCTCGGAGCCGAGGGCGCCCGCGAGGGCGCCGGACATGGTGGCGATGGAGTCGCAGTCGCGGCCGTAGTTCACGGAGCCGAGGACCGCGTGGCCGTAGTCGCCGCCGGAGATGACCAACATGCCCAGGGCGATGGGGAGTTCCTCGATCGTGTGCAGCCGGGAGGGGCGGCGAGCGCCGAGGGAGGGGGACCGGTAGTCGGGGCCCACCGTGTCGTAGGGGGCCACCGCCTCGCGCATCGGGCCAAGGGCCGACTCGAAGTTCGTGTGGCGGGCGGCGACTTCGCAGACCGCCTCGATGGCGTCGCGCGTGCCGTCCTTCGCCAGGGCCAGGCAGGTGTCGACCACCGAGGCGGGGGTGGCCCCGGGGACGCAGGCCGCCGCCACCGCTGCCGCGAAGACTCCGGCGGACTCGCGGCCGTACGAGGACTGGTGGGCGCCCGCGATGTCGAGCGCCTCGGCGTACGCGCCCGCAGGGTTGGCCGCGTTGACCAGGCCGACCGGGGCCATGTACATCGCCGCTCCGCAGTTGACGATGTTGCCGGTGCCGGCCTCCCGGGGGTCGACGTGACCGTAGTGCAGTCGCGCCACGAGCCACTTCTCGGCGAGGAAGATCCGCTGGAGAGGGAGAGCTTCGGCCTCCAGCTCGGGGATCCAGCGCGGGTTGCCCAGGAGGTCGGGGACCAGGTGCTCGGCGACCGCGTACGCGTCGAGGTGGTCGCGGACGGTGGCGTACACGCGTACCAGCGCATGGGTCATCAAGGTGTCGTCGGTGACGTGCCCGTCGCCCTTGTGGTACGGGGCGATGGGGCGGGCGGTGCGCCAGGCGTCGCCGTTCCAGGGACCGACGATGCCGTGGACCCGGCCGCCGTGGCGTTCCACGATCTGCTCGGGGGAATAGCCCTCGACGGGTCCGCCGAGGGCATCGCCGACAGCGGCGCCGATCAGGCTTCCGGTGATCCGCTCTTCCAGACTTGCTGCTCCTTTGGGCGTCATGCCCGAATCATCCCTCTGGGGTGCTCAGTTCCGTCGCTTCCAGAAGGTCGGCGAGTCCGATCAGGTCCGTGCCGGTCAGGCGGGGGAGGGCGCAGCCGGAGAGGGTGCGGCAGGCGTCGCGCCAGGAGGCCGGGATTGCGTCGCCGCCGCCGAGTGCGCCGGTGAGCGCGCCCGCGAGGGCCGGGGCCGAGTCGGCGACGCGGGACAGGCACGCGGCGGCGGGCACCGCCTCGGCGATCCGGCCGCGTGCGGCGGTGGCGAGGGCGAGGGCCACGGGGACGGTTTCCGCCGCCGCGATGCCGTAGCTGTACACATGGTCGACGATCTGGTGCTCCAGCAGGGGGACCAGGGCGAATGTGCCCTCGCTGTCGCGAGCGAGCTTCAGCGCGTGGCGGGCGTTGCGGCCGATCTCCGTCGACTCGGGGAGTTCGGCGAGAGCGGCGTCCGCGCAGGCGTCGACGTCCGCTCCGGCGAGGGCGAGCGAGATCGCGGCGGCCATCGCGCGGGCGCCGTGCACGCCGTCGCCGTCCTGGGTGTAGCGGGCGTCGAACTCGGCGAGTTCGGCGGCGAGACGGGGGTCGCCCGGGTGTGCCACGGCGAGCACGCAGGCCCGTACGCAGGCCGCGTCGTCGAAGTAGTGCGGGTTGTCGTGGCCGGTGGCGGGCGGGCGCAGGCCGGTGGCGAGGTTGCCGAGTCCGGCCCGTACGGAGATCCGGGCGCGGAGCGGGAGCAGGGCCGATTCGACCTCGGGGGCGCGTTCGGCCGCCGCTGCGACCTCGCTGGCGATGGCGTTCCACGACAGGTCGATGGCCGCGCGCATCCGCCGCTCGCGGCTCAGGTCCCCGAGCGCGGTCGCGTCCCCGGCCCGCAGCACCGCCTCCGCCGCGAACGCCGCCCACTCCGCGTCGTCCGACGGGCCCAGCCGCAGCGGCTCCGGCGGTTGGTTCAGCGCGATCGGCACGGGCAGCGTCGTCGTCGCGTTCTGCTCCGCGAACGTGTCCAACTCCCGCGTCAGCCGCCGCGTCCACTCGGGCATCCGCGCGGCCCGATGCCGGGCCGCGGGCCAGCCTGCCGCGTCGCCTGCGGCGAGGCCGAGGAGGAGGCCTTCGATACGGCGGGGCCGCCCTGGGAGGGCGGCGGCTCTCGTACCGCCGGGGGCGGGGGCGGCTGCGGCGACGAGGCCCACCGCCGGGGCGGTGACTGCCGAACCGTCGGAGCCCGCCGAGGGGGCGGGGGCCGTGCTGAGGGCGAAGCCCGTGGGGAGGGCGGTGGCTGCGGCGATGGCGGGGTTCGTCGCGAGGGCGACGCCTGCCGAGGGGGCGGAATCCGTTACGAGGGCGGAGTCCGAGAAGGTGGCGGTGCCCGCCGGGTGGGCGGAGTCCGTGGGAAGGGCGGTGCCTGCGGAGAGGCGGGAATCCGGGGAGGGGGCATGGTCCGCTGAGCGGGCGGAAGCGCCCGGGGAGAGGGCATCGTCTGCCGAAAGGGCAGTGTCTGTGGTGCGGGTGGAAGCCGTCGCGGGGATGGGGTCGGTGAGGGGGATGTCTGTGGTGAGGGCGGGGTTCGTCGCAGGGTTGGAGTCTGTGAGGGTGGAGGCCGTCGTGGGGGCGGAGGCCGCGAGGGCGTTGTCCATGGAGAGGGCGGAGTCCGTAGCGGGCGCGGAGTCCGCTGAAGGGGCCGGGCCCTCGTCCGGTTCGTCTCTCACCAGGCCGGGGTTCATCGCTGCACCTCGTCCTCGTCGGCGGCGAGGACGAACGCGTCCGGGGCGAGGCCGGGCCACGTGCCGTCCGGGCCCGCGTCCGGCGCGAGTTCGCGCTGGTCCCGTACCGGACCAGCCCACTCCCGTACGGACTCACCTCCCTCCCGCGCGGGCCGGCCGGCCTCTCGCGCAGGCCCGGCCCAGCCCCGTACGAGCCCGCCCTCATCCCGTACCAGCCCTCCCGCCCCCCACTTCCCGTCGTCCCCGGGCGTGAGCAGCTCTGCCACGTCCAGTACGTGGTGTCCCGCCATGGAGGGGAGGCAGCTGCCGACCGCGGGCCCGATCGCTGCGGACCAGGCGGCCGGGATCGAGGAGGCGCCGCGGGTTGCTCCCGCGAGTGCGCCTGCGACTGCGGCTGTCGTGTCCGCGTCGCGGCCCATGTTGACGGCGGTGAGGACGGACTCGGTGAAGTCGCCGTCGGCGGCCGCGTACGCGCCGAAGGCGAGGGCCACGGCCTCGGGTGCGAGGTCGGTCCACGGGTAGCCGCCGATGACGACCGCGGAGCGGACCGCGCGTTCGCCGCGGTGGGCGACGGCGACCGCGCGGCGCAGTGAGCGGGCGGTCCAGGAGTCGTCCGGGATGACGGCGAGGGCGGAGGCGACGACGGCGATGGTCGGGGCGCCCGCCATGGCCGCCGCGACCCCCGCGGCGACCGCCTGGCCGCCGTAGATGCCCTCACCGTCGTGGCTCACCGAGCCGTCGATCGCCACCAGGCGGGCCGCCTCGGCGGGGCGGCCCGCGGCGAAGACGCCGAAGGGCGCCGCGCGCATCGCGAGCCCGTCGCTCCAGGCGTGCCGGTGCTGGGCGGAGATCGGTGCGGCGAGGCCGCGGCGGAGGTTCTCCAGGGTGCCCCGTTCGCTGAAGCCGGCGCCCCGGAAGGGGCCCTCGTCCCGGTCCGCGATCCACTGGTGCCAGGCCGCCTCGACATGGCTCACGGTGAGCGCCGAGCCGTGCCGGGCCAGCAGCAGGCCCGAGAAGATCGCGTACTCCGTGTCGTCGGTCCCGGCCGGGTGCTCGGCGACGTACCCCGTGATCCGGCCCCACTTCGCACGGATCTCGGAGGGCTTCATGTTCTCGGCGGGCGCGCCGAGGGCGTCTCCCACGGCGAGGCCGAGCAGCGCGCCGCGCGCCCGTTCGCGGAGTCCGGCGGCGTCCCCGGGTGCCGGGGCCGAGGGAATGCAGGCGATGGAAGCCATGGGTGCTTCTCCTCTCAGGGCTCCATCGCCGCCGTTCGCGACGAGTCGACGCGCGGAAACCTGGGAAACCCGCGCGGAACCCTTTGCGGATCTGTCCCACCTACGCGGTTCACCAGAGCCTCGCGCACCTCAGCATCACCCGGTCGACATCTGCGCGTCACTTGGCACGGATGAGCGAAAGACCGTAAACGTGCAGGTAAGCGCAGCCTTTCCTTGCTGGCGGGTGCGAAATTCTCGGCGTAGTTTGGTGGTTATCAAAAAGTAGAACCAGTCCAAGATGAGTATCTCAAGGGGACCCGCATGGCCATCATCGAGACCGAGGCGACGCTGCACGAGGCGCACCGCGACAACCACACCCACCGGGACGTCAACGGTGGCTGGCTGCGCCCCGCGGTGTTCGGTGCGATGGACGGTCTCGTCTCCAACCTCGCCCTCATGACCGGCGTCGCCGGTGGGGCCGTGTCCCATCGGACGATCGTCATCACCGGGCTCGCGGGTCTCGCGGCCGGCGCCTTCTCCATGGCCGCAGGCGAGTACACCTCCGTCGCCTCGCAGCGCGAACTCGTCGAGGCCGAACTCGACGTCGAGCGCCGGGAGTTGAGGAAGCACCCGAAGGACGAGGAGCGGGAGCTCGCCGAGCTGTACGAGGCTCGCGGTGTCGATCAGGGGCTGGCGCGCGAGGTCGCGCGGCAGCTGTCCCGCGACCCCGAGCAGGCCCTGGAGATACACGCCCGCGAGGAGCTCGGCATCGACCCGGGCGACCTGCCCTCGCCGACCGTCGCCGCGGTGTCGAGCTTCGGCTCCTTCGCGCTCGGCGCCCTGCTCCCCGTACTGCCGTTCCTGCTCGGTGCGACCGCCCTGTGGCCTGCGCTGCTGCTCGCGATGATCGGGCTCTTCGCGTGCGGCGCGGTCGTGGCAAAGGTGACCGCGAGGTCCTGGTGGTACAGCGGGCTGCGACAGCTCGCTCTCGGTGGTGCCGCGGCGGGTGTGACGTACGCCCTGGGCAGTTTGTTCGGTACGGCCGTAGGATGACTCGTCGGGCACCTATGCAAGGGACTGCATAAGTAGCCGTTACTCGGCGGTTTCGAACGCTTAACCACTGGGCATGAGCCGTAAGCGCTGTGGGCAATGAGGCCCGCTCTGCACAACCGTGGCGGGTGACGTTGCCTGCCACGCTCCGGGCCGACGGGCACTGATCTGTCCGCTTAGGCCCCCTTAACTTCCACCGCTGCGCGCGGTACCCCCGCCGCGACCCTCCGGTGTCCGCATGTTGGAACGCAGTATCCGGTTCCCGAGAACCGCCCCATCATGTAACCTGCACGAAATTTTGCGCACATAAAGCAGAGGGCCAACGTCGTCCCTCGGCACTCGCATATGCCACGACGACGACGGGAGAGCCGATGCGTACGCCGCGCCAGCCGTCCCAGCACTCCACGAATGGCCAGAAGTGGTCCTTCATGGATGCTCGCCCTGCAGCGCAGGGTATGTACGACCCCCGCAACGAGCACGACGCCTGTGGCGTCGGCTTCGTGGCCACCCTCACCGGTGAGGCGAGCCACGCGCTGGTCGAGCAGGCGCTCACGGTTCTGCGCAACCTGGAGCACCGAGGAGCCACCGGCGCCGAGCCCGACTCGGGCGACGGCGCGGGCATCCTCTCCCAGGTGCCGGACGCCTTCCTCCGCGAGGTGGCCGGATTCGAGCTTCCCGCGGCCGGTGCGTACGCGGTGGGTATCGCCTTCCTGCCCGAGGACGGCATCACCGAAGCCGTCTCACGGATCGAGACGATCGCCGCCGACGAGGGCCTCACCGTCCTCGGCTGGCGCGAGGTCCCGATCGCTCCCGAGCTGCTCGGCGCCACCGCGCGTTCGACCATGCCGGTCTTCCGTCAGGTCTTCGTGACCGACGGCGGACTGTCGGAGGGCATCGACCTCGACCGCAAGGCCTTCGTGCTGCGCAAGCGCGCCGAGCGCGAGGCCGACGTGTACTTCCCGTCGCTCTCCGCCCGGACCATCGTCTACAAGGGCATGCTGACCACCGGCCAGCTGGAGCCCTTCTTCCCGGACCTGTCCGACCGCCGCTTCGCCTCCGCGATCGCGCTCGTGCACTCGCGGTTCTCGACGAACACCTTCCCGAGCTGGCCGCTCGCCCACCCGTACCGCTTCGTCGCGCACAACGGCGAGATCAACACGGTCAAGGGCAACCGCAACTGGATGGCGGCCCGCGAGTCCCAGCTCGTCTCCGACCTGTTCGGAGCCGACGACAAGCTCGACCGGATCTTCCCGATCTGTACGCCCGAGGCGTCCGACTCCGCCTCCTTCGACGAGGTGCTCGAACTCCTGCACCTCGGCGGCAGGTCCCTCCCGCACTCCGTGCTGATGATGATCCCGGAGGCGTGGGAGAACCACACCTCCATGGACCCGGCCCGCCGCGCCTTCTACCAGTTCCACTCCACGATGATGGAGCCCTGGGACGGCCCGGCCTGTGTCACCTTCACCGACGGCACCCAGGTCGGCGCGGTCCTCGACCGCAACGGCCTGCGCCCCGGCCGCTACTGGGTCACCGACGAGGGCCTCGTCGTCCTCGGCTCCGAGGTCGGCGTCCTCGACATCGACCCCGCGAAGGTCGTCCGCAAGGGCCGCCTGCAGCCCGGCAAGATGTTCCTCGTCGACACCGCCGAGCACCGCATCATCGAGGACGACGAGATCAAGGCCGGCCTCACCGCCGAGAAGCCGTACGCGGAGTGGCTGGAAGCCGGCGAGATCGAGCTCTCCGACCTCCCCGAGCGCGAGCACATCGTGCACACCCACGCCTCGGTCACCCGCCGTCAGCAGACCTTCGGTTACACCGAGGAAGAGCTGCGCATCATCCTCGCGCCGATGGCGAACACCGGCGGTGAGCCGCTCGGCTCCATGGGCACGGACTCGCCGATCGCGGCCCTGTCCGAGCGCCCCCGGCTGCTCTTCGACTACTTCACCCAGCTGTTCGCGCAGGTCACCAACCCGCCGCTGGACGCGATCCGCGAGGAACTCGTCACCTCCCTGCGCTCCTCGCTGGGCCCCGCGAGCAACCTCCTCGAGCCGACCGC
Organism: Streptomyces sp. NBC_00038; assembly: GCF_026343635.1. Taxonomy (NCBI): domain Bacteria; kingdom Bacillati; phylum Actinomycetota; class Actinomycetes; order Kitasatosporales; family Streptomycetaceae; genus Streptomyces; species Streptomyces sp. NBC_00038. The sequence continues at coordinate 2,818,919 of NZ_JAPELQ010000001.1, read as the reverse complement.
CGCGTCCTGCCGCAGCGTCACGCTGCCCTTCCCGGTGATCGACAACGACGAGCTGGCCAAGCTCATCCACATCAACGCCGACGGCGACATGCCGGGCATGAAGGCCGCGACCCTGTCCGGCCTCTACCGGGTCTCCGGCGGCGGCGACTCGCTTGCCGCCCGCATCGACGAGATCTGCACCGAGGCCGACGCAGCCATCGAGAACGGCGCCCGGCTGATCGTCCTCTCGGACCGGCACTCGGACGCCGAGCACGCGCCGATCCCGTCGCTGCTGCTCACCGCCGCCGTGCACCACCACCTCATCCGCACCAAGCAGCGCACCCAGGTGGGCCTGCTCGTCGAGGCGGGCGATGTCCGCGAGGTCCACCACGTGGCCCTCCTCATCGGCTTCGGCGCCGCGGCCGTCAACCCGTACCTGGCGATGGAGTCCGTCGAGGACCTCGTCCGCGCGGGCACATTCCTGCAGGCCGTCGACGGCGGGGCCGAGCAGGCCATCCGCAACCTGATCTACGCGCTCGGCAAGGGCGTCCTCAAGGTCATGTCCAAGATGGGCATCTCGACCGTCGCCTCCTACCGCGGCGCCCAGGTCTTCGAGGCCGTCGGCCTGGACCAGGCCTTCGTCCAGAAGTACTTCAGCGGCACGGCCACGAAGATCGGCGGAGCCGGTCTCGACGTCGTCGCCAAGGAGGTCGCCGCCCGCCACGCGAAGGCGTACCCGGCCTCCGGCATCGCGCCCGCGCACCGCGCCCTCGACATAGGCGGCGAGTACCAGTGGCGCCGCGAGGGCGAGCCGCACCTGTTCGACCCGGAGACGGTCTTCCGCCTCCAGCACTCCACGCGCACCGCCCGCTACGACATCTTCAAGAAGTACACGGGCCGCGTGAACGAGCAGTCCGAGCGCCTCATGACGCTCCGCGGGCTCTTGGGCTTCAAGTCGGACCGCGAGTCGATCTCCATCGACGAGGTCGAGTCGGTCGAGGAGATCGTCAAGCGCTTCTCCACCGGCGCCATGTCGTACGGCTCCATCTCCAAGGAGGCGCACGAGACCCTCGCCATCGCCATGAACCAGCTGGGCGGCAAGTCCAACACCGGTGAGGGCGGCGAGGACGCGGACCGTCTCTACGACCCCGCGCGCCGTTCGTCGATCAAGCAGGTCGCCTCCGGCCGCTTCGGTGTCACGTCCGAGTACCTGGTCAACGCCGACGACATCCAGATCAAGATGGCGCAGGGTGCCAAGCCCGGCGAGGGCGGCCAGCTGCCCGGCCACAAGGTGTACCCCTGGGTCGCCAAGACCCGGCACAGCACCCCCGGCGTGGGCCTCATCTCCCCGCCGCCGCACCACGACATCTACTCCATCGAGGACCTGGCTCAGCTGATCCACGACCTCAAGAACGCCAACCCGCAGGCCCGCATCCACGTGAAGCTGGTCTCCGAGGTCGGCGTCGGCACGGTCGCCGCGGGTGTCTCCAAGGCGCACGCGGACGTGGTGCTCATCTCCGGCCACGACGGCGGTACGGGCGCCTCGCCGCTCACCTCGCTGAAGCACGCCGGCGGTCCCTGGGAGCTGGGCCTCGCCGAGACCCAGCAGACCCTGCTGCTCAACGGCCTGCGCGACCGGATCGTCGTGCAGACCGACGGCCAGCTGAAGACCGGCCGTGACGTCGTCATCGCCGCGCTGCTCGGCGCCGAGGAGTTCGGTTTCGCGACCGCGCCGCTCGTCGTCTCCGGCTGCGTCATGATGCGCGTCTGCCACCTGGACACCTGCCCGGTCGGCATCGCCACGCAGAACCCGGTGCTCCGCGAGCGCTTCGCCGGCAAGGCCGAGTACATCGTGAACTTCTTCCGCTTCATCGCCGAAGAGGTCCGCGAGATCCTCGCCGAGCTGGGCTTCCGCACCATCCAGGAGGCCGTCGGCCACGCCGAGAACCTCGACGTGGAGCGGGCGATCACCCACTGGAAGGCGCAGGGCCTGGACCTGACCCCCCTCTTCTACGTGCCTGAGCTGCCCGAGGGCACCCCGTTGCACCAGGTCATCGAGCAGGACCACGGCCTGGAGAAGGCGCTCGACAACGAGCTGATCAAGCTCGCCGCCGACGCGCTGGCCGCGGACTCCGCGACCGACGCCCAGCCGGTCCGCGCCCAGGTCGCCATCCGCAACATCAACCGCACGGTCGGCACCATGCTCGGCCACGAGGTGACGAAGAAGTTCGGTGGCGCGGGCCTGCCCGACGACACCATCGACATCACCTTCACCGGCTCCGCGGGCCAGTCCTTCGGCGCCTTCGTACCGCGCGGTGTCACGCTGCGCCTGGAGGGCGACGCCAACGACTACGTCGGCAAGGGCCTCTCCGGCGGCCGGGTGATCGTCCGTCCCGACCGGGGCGCCGACCACCTCGCCGAGTACTCGACGATCGCGGGCAACACCATCGCGTACGGCGCGACGGGCGGCGAGATCTTCCTGCGCGGCCGCACCGGCGAGCGCTTCTGCGTCCGCAACTCCGGCGCGACGGTCGTCTCCGAGGGCGTGGGCGACCACGGCTGCGAGTACATGACCGGCGGTCACGCGGTCGTGATCGGCGAGACGGGACGGAACTTCGCGGCCGGCATGTCCGGCGGCATCGCGTACGTCCTCGACCTGAACCCCGAGAACGTGAACGTCAGCAGCGTCGGGGCCGTCGAGGCCCTCGGCGACGCCGACGCCGCGTGGCTGCACGATGTGGTGCGCCGGCACGCGGAGGAGACCGGCTCGACGGTCGCCGAGAAGCTCCTCGCCGAGTGGTCCGCGTCGGTGGACCGCTTCAGCAAGATCATCCCCAGCACGTACAAGGCAGTGCTCGCCGCCAAGGACGCCGCCGAGCGAGCCGGACTCCCCGAGTCCGAGATCACCGAGAAGATGATGGAGGCGGCGACCAATGGCTGATCCCAAGGGCTTTTTGAACCATGGCCGCGAGGTCGCCAGGACCCGTCCGGTGGACGTGCGTCTCAAGGACTGGAACGAGGTCTACGTTCCGGGCTCGCTGCTCCCCATCATCAGCAAGCAGGCCAGCCGCTGCATGGACTGCGGTATCCCGTTCTGCCACAACGGCTGCCCGCTGGGGAACCTGATCCCCGAGTGGAACGACTACGCGTACCGCGAGGACTGGTCCGCCGCCTCCGAGCGCCTGCACGCCACGAACAACTTCCCGGAGTTCACCGGCCGCCTGTGCCCGGCTCCGTGTGAGTCGGCGTGCGTGCTCGGCATCAACCAGCCCGCCGTGACCATCAAGAACGTCGAGGTCTCGATCATCGACAAGGCGTGGGACAGCGGCGACGTCGCGCCCCAGGCCCCGGAGCGCCTCTCCGGCAAGACGGTCGCGGTCATCGGCTCGGGTCCGGCCGGTCTCGCCGCCGCCCAGCAGCTCACCCGGGCCGGCCACACGGTCGCCGTGTACGAGCGCGCCGACCGAGTCGGCGGTCTGCTGCGCTACGGCATCCCCGAGTTCAAGATGGAGAAGCGGCACATCAACCGGCGTATCGAGCAGATGCGCGCGGAGGGCACCAAGTTCCGCACCGGCGTGGAGATCGGCCGCGACATCGACGCGACGAAGCTGCGCAAGCGGTACGACGCCGTGGTCATCGCGGCGGGCGCGACGACCGCCCGTGATCTCCCCGTCCCCGGGCGGGAGTTGACGGGCATCCACCAGGCGATGGAGTACCTGCCCCTCGCCAACAAGGTCCAGGAGGGCGACTTCGTGGCGCCCCCGATCACGGCCGAGGGCAAGCACGTCGTGGTCATCGGCGGCGGCGACACGGGCGCGGACTGCGTGGGCACCGCCCACCGCCAGGGCGCGGCCTCGGTCACGCAGCTGGAGATCATGCCGCGGCCCGGCGAGGAGCGGAACCCGGGTCAGCCCTGGCCGACCTTCCCGATGCTCTACAAGGTCACCTCCGCGCACGAGGAGGGCGGCGAGCGCGTCTACGCCGTCTCCACCACCCACTTCGAGGGCGACGAGGACGGCAACGTCCAGTGGCTGCACCTCGTCGAGGTCGAGTTCATCGAGGGCAAGCTGACCCAGAAGCCGGGCACGGAGCGCAAGATCCCCGCCCAGCTGGTGACGCTCGCGATGGGCTTCACGGGTACGGACGTCGAGAACGGCCTGGTCTCCCAGTTCGGCCTGGAGCTCGACGCACGCGGCAACATCGCGCGTGACGCCGACTTCGCGACGAACGTCCCCGGCGTGTACGTCGCCGGTGACGCGGGCCGCGGCCAGTCCCTCATCGTCTGGGCGATCGCGGAGGGCCGCTCGGCCGCCCGCGGGGTCGACCGCTTCCTGACGGGGGTCAGCGAACTCCCGGCCCCGATCCGCCCGACGGACCGCTCACTGATGGTCTGACGCTCCACCCCAACAGACGTCCCGTACAAAGGCGTACGGAACTGAACGCGGCGCTCGCCTTGTCCCCGACCGGACGGTGGTGAGCGCCGTGGTGCGTCCCGGCCCTGCCCGGCCTGACTGCCGGGTCGCGGGTCAGGGCACCCGGAACGTTTCTCCGTACACCTTCCACTCCAGCGGCGTGTCCAGGCCGAGGTTCCCGTCGTACAGGAAATTCCGCTGGGCCGTGTCGACACGGGTCGTGTCGAGATGGACGTCGTCGGCCTTCATCGCCTTGCGGCGGATGTCGAGGAAGATGTCGAGGTACGACTTCTCGGAACCGCCCTGGGAGGGCGTGTCGGCCTCGGCCATGGCGCGGTCGCGCAGGCCGTAGAAGCCGTCGGCGCCGGTGCCGGGGCCGTGCAGGACCATCGCGTCGTAGTAGATGAACTGGCCCAGCGTGCCGAGGCCGTCGAGTTTGGCGAGGCGGACCGCGGGATCGAAGTACACGCTGTCGCGCTCGGAGTCCTGGGCGGCGCGGAAGGCACCCACCGAGGCTTCCTCGCGCCAGGCCGCCGGAAAGCCGTCGAGGCCCTCGTGGGAGTCCGTGCCGTCGACCTTGCGCAGGGCGGGCAGATAGCGGGCGAGGCCGTTGTCCGGGTGGGACTTCGTGTAGTCCTCGACGAGCGTGAGCAGGTCGTGGGTGCCGGTGCAGAAGCCGACGATTCCCGCCGTGTAGCCCTGGCCGTCGCCGATGTCCTCGACGTAGGCGTACGTGCTGCGCCAGTTCAGCGTGGAGTTCTCGGCGCTGGCCACGAGCTTCTGGGCCAGCTCCTTCTTGTCCGGCGCGGCGAGACCGGGCGGCAGGTCCGCGATCAGTGCGTCGTCGGCCGCCTGCTCGGACAGGGACTTGGCGTCGGGCCCGGGCTGCTGCGACGCGGTCGCCTGGGCCTGCGCCGTACCCGCGTGCTCGGGCGAGACGAGGTAGACCGCCGCCGCGGCGAGGAGCGGGACGGCGGCGAGCAGCAGGCAACCAGCGCGTTTCATGGGGCTCACAGTAAACGCAGACCTACGCTGTCCCGTTCTTCAGTTCGATAACTTTCGCTGCCGCCGACACCACAAGGAGCACCAGCAGCCCCACGCACACCGCCGCCTGTATCGGCGTCCGCCGCCGGTCACGGGGTGCGTACGCGTACGCGAGAGTGACCGCGCCGCCCACCAGCAGACCGCCGAGGTGGCCCTGCCAGGAGGTGAGCCCAGCGGAGATCAGCAGCCACAGCAGCAGGCCCGCCATGAAACGGTTGACGCTCTGCATGTCCGCGCCCAGCCGGCGGGCCATGACGTAGTACGCGGCCCCCAGGCCGAAGATCGCACCCGATGCGCCGAGCGTGGGCGTGTTCGGCGCGATCAGCAGCACGAGGACCGAGCCGCCGAGCGCCGACAGCAGATACAGCGCGACATAGCGGACCCGGCCGAGCTGGGACTCCACGACGCGGCCGATGTTCCACAGCGACACCATGTTCATCACGATGTGCAGAACCCCGAAGGTGCCCTCCGTGGGCGGCAGATGGAGGAAGGCGCCGGTGAGCAGCCGGTACCACTCCCCGTCCACGACACCCTCCGCGTGGAAGTCCGAGGGATAGACGGCCTGCCAGACGTAGTGCAGACCGTCCGACCCCACCAGACCCGCGCCCAGCATCTCGAACCGGTCCACGATCGCAGGGCGCACCAGCTCACCCACGTAGGCCAGCACATTGAGCGCGATCAGTACGTACGTCACCACGGGCGCCGTCGAGATCCGGCCGCCGAAGGCGGTGCGGGCCTGTCTCACCGACCGGACGCCCTCTTTCACGCACTCCGGGCACTGGTGACCGACGGCCGCCTCGCGCATGCAGTCCGGGCATATGTAGCGGTCGCACCGGGTGCAGCGCACATGCGACTCCACCTTGGGGTGGCGGTAGCAGGTGGTGACGGCGGACTCGGGCTCCACGTCGGCTCCTCGGGAGATGTGTGCGGGTGACAGCGGGACGGTGAGCCGGTGGGGCTGCGGCGAACAAAATAGCGAACACTGGGGTGCACGTGGGACGGCAGGGGTCTGCGGTGCCTGCCCGTGCCTGCCCGTGCCTGTGGTGACGTAATCTCGGCCTCTGCAACCCTCGCGCGACGGGAGCCCCGCATGGCCGGAATCAGCCTCACCAAGGTGGCGGAGACCGCGCCCGCGCTGGTCAGTCTGTACAAGAGCGCAGGGGTCTCCCTCACCAAGCACGGGCTGAGCGGGCAGCGGGCCGCCGTGTACCTGGTCGTGGACTACTCGGGGTCGATGAAGCCGTACTACAAGGACGGCAGTGTGCAGGCGCTGGCCGACCGGGTGCTGGGGCTCTCGGCGCACCTGGACGACGACGGGACGGTGCCGGTCGTCTTCTTTTCGACCGACATCGACGCCGTCACCGACATCGCCCTCGTCAACCATCAGGGACGCATCGAGCAGATCGTGTCCGGGCTCGGGCACATGGGCAAGACCAGCTATCACCTCGCCATGGACGCGGTCATCGACCACTACCTGGACAGCGGCTCCAAGGACCCCGCCCTCGTCGTCTTCCAGACCGACGGCGGACCGATCAACAAGCTCGCCGCCGAACGGTACTTGTGCAAGGCGGCGAAGCTTCCGCTGTTCTGGCAGTTCATAGGGTTCGGGGATCCGGGGAGCAAGCAGTTCGAATTCCTGCGCAAGCTGGACGAGTTGCCGGTGCCGCAGAAGCGCGTCGTCGACAACGCCGGGTTCTTCCACGCCGGTTCGGATCCGCGGCGGGTGTCCGACAGCGAGCTGTACGACCGGATCGTGGGGGAGTTCCCGCAGTGGCTGGCGGCGGCGTGGGCGCAGGGGATCGTCCAGTGACCGTGCGTCTCCTGCCCGCCGTCGAACGGCTCGCCGTGCCCTGGAAGAACGGGGGCGGGGTGACCCGCGAGATTGTGGCCTCGCCCGAGGGCGCGGGCATGGACGACTTCGACTGGCGGGTGAGCCTCGCGGAGGTCGCCGCGGACGGGCCGTTCTCGGCCTTCCCCGAGATCGACCGCACCCTCACCGTCGTCGAGGGCGCGGGCATGGACCTGACCGTGGGAGGGGAGCGGCGGCTCGTCGACTCCCGTTACGTACCCCAGGACTTCAGGGGCGACGTCCCCACCGACTGCCGGCTGCTCGACGGCCGGGTCGTGAACTTCAACGTGATGTGGCGCCGGGGAGCCGGTCGCACGGCCCCGACGGTCGCCGTCGTACGCGGCCGCCTGCCCCTCCCCGCCGCGCCCGTTCTCGTGGTCGCCCTCGACGGGAGCGCCGAGGTGGCCGGGCTGACCCTGGGGCGGTACGACGCCGCGCTGCTCACCGGCGAGGAGGCGGCCGTGCTGCACGCGATGGGCCGTACCGCCGTGGTCGGTGTCACTCCACGAGGTTGAACCCGTTGGCTTGGCCGGGACGCCGTGCCACCCTGAGAGGAGCCGAGGGGAAGGCTACTCATGGGCGCGCGACCGGTGCAGCCGGCCAAGGGCGAGCGGCTCGCGGACTGGGCCGACGGGCGGCTCGGGCTGTACCCGTTGGCCAAGGCCAACCTGCGCAAGGTCTTTCCGGACCACTGGTCGTTCATGCTGGGCGAGGTCTGCCTCTACAGCTTCATCGTCCTGATCCTCACCGGCGTCTACCTCACGCTGTTCTTCGAGCCGAGCGGGATCGAGGTCGTCTACAACGGCTCGTACGAACCCCTCAACGGCGTCATCATGACGCGGGCGTACGAGTCCACACTCGACATCAGCTTCGACGTGCGCGGCGGACTGCTGATCCGGCAGATCCACCACTGGGCGGCGCTCGTGTTCGTCGCCGGGATGCTCGTGCACATGATGCGGGTGTTCTTCACCGGCGCGTTCCGCAAGCCGCGCGAGGTCAACTGGGTCTTCGGCTGGACCCTGTTGTTCCTCGGGATCATCACCGGCCTGACCGGCTACTCGCTCCCCGACGACCTGCTCTCGGGCACCGGCGTCCGCTTCGCGCAGGGCGCGATCCTGTCGGTCCCGGTCGTGGGGACGTACCTCTCCTTCTTCCTCTTCGGAGGAGAGTTCCCGGGCCACGACATCATTCCGCGCTTCTTCCCGATCCACGTGCTCCTGCTGCCCGGAATCATGCTGGGCCTGGTGGTCGCCCATCTGATCCTGGTCATCTACCACAAGCACACGCAGTACCCCGGTGCCGGACGGGACGAGAAGTCCGTGGTCGGCATGCCGTTCATGCCGGTCTACATGGCCAAGGCGGGCGGCTTCTTCTTCCTGGTCTTCGGGGTGCTGTCGATGATGGGGGCGATCGCGACGATCAACCCCGTGTGGGCCTTCGGTCCCTACCGTCCCGACCTGGTCACCACCGGCGCCCAACCCGACTGGTACCTCGGCTTCTCCGAGGGACTGATCCGGGTGATGCCGGGATGGGAGATCAACGCCTTCGGCCACACACTGGCGTTGGGCGTCTTCATCCCCTTCTCCCTCTTCCCGCTGATCATGCTGGCGATCGGCGTGTACCCGTTCATCGAGGCATGGATCACCGGGGACACCCGCGAACACCACATCCTGGACCGGCCGCGCAACGCGCCCACCCGCACGGGTCTCGGCGTGGCCTGGCTGAGTCTGTACGCGGTGTTGCTGATCGGCGGCGGCAACGACATCGTGGCCACGCATCTGCACCTGTCGATCAACTCGATCACGTGGTTCGTGCGGATCTCCTTCTTCGCCGTGCCGGTGCTCGCCTTCGTCGTCACGCGGCGGATCTGTATGGGCCTGCAGCGCAGGGACCGCGACAAGGTGCTGCACGGACGGGAGTCGGGCACCATCAAGCGGCTCCCGCACGGCGAGTTCGTCGAGGTCCACGAACCGCTCACACAGGCACAGCGGTTCGCCCTCACCCAGCATGACCAGGCAGCGCCGTACGAGGTGGGTCCGCTCGTCGACGCGAACGGTGTCACCCGCCGCGTCGGTCCCTCGCGCAAGCTGCGGGCGCGACTCGCCCGGGCCATGTACGGGCCCGGCACGCAGATCCCGAAGCCGACGGCGGAGGAGTACCGGGAGCTCACGAGCGAGGAGCACCACCACTGACAGCGCTGAGGACTTCGGCCCTGCACTCGGCCGGGCTGCCCCACGCGGTGCGCAGGGCACGGGCCTTGGTGAGCCAGAGCGACAGGTCGTACTCGGCCGTGTAGCCGATCGCGCCGTGCAGCTGCAGCGCCGTACGGGCGGTCGCGTACGCCGCCTCACCCGCGGCGACCTTGGCCGCCGCGACGTCGGCCGGTGCCATGGACAGCGCCGCGCCGAACAGCAGGGGCCGCGCGAACTCCAGGGCGATCTTCGCGTCCGCCAGCTGGTGCTTGACGGCTTGGAACGAGCCGATGGGGACGCCGAACTGGGTGCGCTGCTTGACGTACCCCACCGTCCGGTCGAGGAGGGCGAGTCCGACACCGAGTGCCTGGGCGGCGGTGGCGAGCCGGGCCCAGGTGAGTGCCTGGGTGGCGGCGCGGGTCACCTGGGGGCCGGTGGCGAGGAGTTCACCGGTGGTGTGGGGGAGGGTGAGGTGGCGGGCGGGGTCGAGGGAGGGGCGTGCTGATCCCGTCGGACCGTTGCCGCCGAGGTGCAGGCGGGTGTCTGGTGTGGTCCGGTGGACCTCTGCGGGGGCTCCTGGGGAGCTCACCGAGAGGTGGATGTCCGCCGCTTCCGCGTCCAGGACGAACGGGCCCCCGCCCGGCAGGGCCACCGTTGCCAGGGCCTGGCCCGAGGCCAGCGCGGGCAGCAGGCGCTTGGCGGGGCCCGACTCACCCAGCTCGGTGAGCAGCGCGGCCGCGGCCACCGTCTCCACCAGTGGGCCCGGCACCCCGTGGCGGCCCAACTCGACGAAGGCGACGGCCAGTTCCACGGGAAGGGGGCCCACCCCCTCGTACGCCTCCGGTATCGCGAGTGCGAAGACGCCCGCGTCGGCGAGGCGGGACCACAGGGCGCGGCCGGGGGTGTGGTCGCCGTTGGCCCAGGCGCGTATGACCTGCGGGGTGTCCGCCGCCGTCAGCAGCGCGTTCAGCGAGTCGGCGAAGGCGCGCTGCTCGGGGTCGAGGAGGAAGCGCATCAGCGGCGGCCCTTCGGGAGGCCGAGGAGGCGCTCGGCGATGATGTCGCGCTGGATCTCGTTGGTGCCGGCGTAGAGGGGTCCGGCGAGGGAGAAGACATAGCCCTCGGACCAGTCGGTGTCCGCCAACTCGCCCTCCGGGCCCAGCAGATCGAGTGCCGTCTCGTGCAGCGCGATGTCGTACTCGGACCAGAAGACCTTGTTCAGGCTGGACTCAGGACCGATCGGCTCCCCGGCGGCGAAACGGGAGGCGCCGGCGTAGGTGAAGAGCTGGTAGGCGCGGGCGCCGATCACCGCGTCGGCCACCCGGTCGCGCAGGGCCGTGTCCGCGGGGTCGCCATGGGTGCGCCAGAGGTCGGCCAGCCGGTCGGCGGCGGCCAGGAAGCGGCCAGGGGAGCGCAGCGTCAGACCGCGTTCGTTGCCCGCTGTCGACATGGCGACCCGCCAGCCTTGACCCACCTCCCCGATCACGTCCTCGTCCGGGACGAAGACGGAGTCGAGGAAGAGCTCGGCGAAGGCGGGTCTGCCGTCCAGGCGGCCGATCGGGCGGACCGTCACACCCGGTGCGCGCAGGTCGAACATCAGGTAGGTGAGGCCCTGGTGGGGTTTCGGGGTGTCCGGCTCGCTGCGGAACAGGCCGAACGCGCGGTCCGCGAACGCGGCCCGCGACGACCACGTCTTCTGCCCGCTCAGCAGCCAGCCCCCGTCCGTGCGCACCGCGCGGGAGGTGAGCGAGGCCAGGTCGGAACCGGCCTCGGGCTCGGACCACGCCTGCGCCCAGATGGTCTCGCCCGTGGCCATCGGCGGCAGAACGCGCGCGCGTTGCTCCTCAGTCCCGTGGTCGAAGAGGGTGGGAGCCAGCAGGTTGATGCCGTTCTGGCTGACCCGGCCCGGCGCGCCCGCCGCGTAGTACTCCTCCTCGAAGACCAGCCACCGGACGATGTCCACGCCCCGGCCGCCGTACGCCGTCGGCCACGACACCACCGACCAGCGGTCCGCGGCGAGTTCGGACTCCCACGCGCGGTGTGCGGCGAAGCCCTCCCCGGTCTCCAGGGAGGGGAGGGGGACGGGCGGCACATGGGCCGCGAGCCAGGCCCGGGCCTCGGCGCGGAACGCCTCGTCGGCGGGGGAGTGGTCGAGATCCATCGGCAGCACCCTTCGGCGGCACCCTTGGGGGGAACCCTTCGGCGGCAACCTTCCCTAACAAGTGTTTGGTAGGTTAGCGTGGAGCCATGAGCGACGTCGAGAGTCCGGCGTACGTATCCGGGCACGGGCTGCTGAAGGGGCGCACGGCCGTCATCACCGCCGCGGCCGGCGCCGGCATCGGCGGAGCCACCGCGCGCAGGTTCCTCGAAGAGGGCGCCCGCGTGCTGATCGGCGACACGCACGCGCGGCGGCTCAAGGAGAGCGCCGAGGCCCTGGCAGCCGAGTTCGGTGCCGCGAGTGTCGCCTCGCTGCCCTGCGACGTCACCGACGAGGACCAGGTCCAAGCCCTCTTCGGCACGGCTCGGGAACTGCACGGAGGCCTGGACATAGTCGTCAACAACGCCGGTCTCGGCGGTACTTCGGCCCTCGTCGACATGACGGACGAGCAGTGGTCGAAGGTGCTCGACGTGACGTTGAACGGCACGTTCCGGTGCACGCGGGCGGCCCTGCGGATGCTCAAGGAGCAGGCCGGTGGCGGAGTCGTCGTCAACAACGCCTCCGTCGTCGGCTGGCGGGCCCAGGCCGGGCAGGCGCATTACGCCGCCGCGAAGGCCGGGGTCATGGCGCTCACCCGCTGCGCGGCGATCGAGGCCGCCGCTTACGGAGTGCGGGTCAACGCCGTGTCACCGAGCCTCGCCATGCACCCGCACCTGGTGAAGGTGACCACTCCGGAACTCCTTGAGGAACTGACGGCGCGCGAGGCTTACGGGCGGTACGCCGAGCCCTGGGAGGTGGCCAACGTGATCGTGTTCCTGGCTTCCGGCTACTCCTCGTACATGACCGGGGAAGTCGTGTCCGTCAGCAGCCAGCACGCGTAGGGGCGAGGCGGCCGGCATGCGTGGTTACGAGGAGCGCAGGACCACAATGGGTCCGTGCCTACCAAGAAGAAGCCCCAGGTGACCGCCTCGCCGGAGCGGCGCCGCGAACTGCTCGACACGGCCGCCGAGGTCTTCGCCGAGCAGGGCTACAACGCCACCACCGTACGCAAGATCGCCGACCAGGCCGGAATGCTCGCGGGCAGTCTCTACTACCACTTCGACTCCAAGGAATCGATGCTGGAGGAGATCCTGCGGACCTTCCTCGACGAGCTCTGGGACGGGTACGACACCGTCCTGGACGCCGAACTCGGGCCCAGGGAAACCCTGGAGGCCCTGGTCACCGAGTCCTTCCGGGAGATCGACCGGCACCGCGCCGCCGTCGCGATCTACCAGAAGGAGTCCAGACACCTCGCCGCGCAGCAGCGCTTCGCGTTCCTCACCGAGTCGCAGCGCAACTTCGAGAAGGCGTGGCTGAGCACGCTGGAGCGCGGTGTGGCCGCCGAGGTCTTCCGGGCCGACCTCGACATCCGGCTCACCTACCGGTTCGTGCGCGACACCGTGTGGGTCGCCGCGTCCTGGTACCGGCCCGGCGGGCACCACAGCCCGGAGGAGATCGCCCGGCAGTACCTGTCGATGGTGCTCGACGGGATCTCCGTACGCGAATGACCCATGTCCGCGAGCCCCATGTCCGCATTTCCCTGAGGGAGTTGTCATGGCCGAGGCCTACATCGTCGAAGCGGTCCGTACGCCCGTCGGGCGGCGCAGGGGAGGCCTGAGCGGCGTCCACTCGGCCGACCTCGGCGCGCATGTCCTCAAAGCCCTGGTCGAGCGGTCGGGTGTGGACCCGGCCGCCGTCGAGGACGTCGTCTTCGGATGCCTCGACACGGTCGGGCCGCAGGCCGGGGACATCGCACGCACCGCCTGGCTGGCCGCCGGGCTGCCCGAGGAGGTGCCGGGAGTCACCGTCGACCGGCAGTGCGGATCCTCCCAGCAGGCCGTGCACTTCGCCGCCCAGGGCGTCCTGTCCGGCACCCAGGACCTGGTGGTCGCCGGCGGCGTCCAGAACATGAGCCAGATACCCATCGCCTTCGCCTCCCGCCAGGCCACCGAACCGCTCGGCCTCACACAGGGCCCCTTCGCGGGCAGCGAGGGCTGGCGGGCGCGCTACGGCGACCGGCCCGTCAACCAGTTCCACGGCGCGGAGCTGATCGCCGCCAAGTGGGGCATCAGCCGCCTGGACCAGGAGGAGTTCGCCCTCCGCTCCCACGAGCGCGCGATCCGTGCCATCGACGAGGGCCGCTTCGCGCGCGAGACCGTGGCGCACGGGGAGGCCACGGTCGACGAGGGCCCGCGCCGGGACACCTCGCTGGAGAAGATGGCCGCCTTGAAACCGGTCATCGACGGTGGCACCGTCACCGCCGCCTGCTCCTCCCAGGTCTCCGACGGCGCCGCCGCGATGCTCCTCGCCTCCGAACGGGCCGTACGGGAACACGGGTTGACCCCTCGCGCCCGCGTGCACCACCTCTCCGTACGCGGCGAGGACCCCATCCGCATGCTCTCGGCCCCCATCCCGGCCACCGCGCACGCCCTCAAGAAGACCGGCATGTCCATCGGCGACATCGACCTCGTCGAGATCAACGAGGCCTTCGCACCGGTCGTCCTCGCCTGGCTCAAGGAGACCGGCGCCGACCCGGACAAGGTCAACGTCAACGGCGGCGCGATCGCCCTCGGCCATCCGCTGGGCGCCACCGGCGTGAAGCTGATGACGACCCTGCTGCACGAACTGGAGCGCACCGGGGGCCGGTTCGGGCTCCAGACCATGTGCGAGGGCGGCGGTCAGGCGAACGTCACCATCATCGAGCGGCTCTGAGCAGCTCCAGGGACTTCAAGGTCTCCTCGGCCTCGGTCATGATCCGGTCCACCAGCTCCGTGCACGAGGGCAGGTCGTCGATCACCCCGGCGACCTGCCCCGACGCCATCACCCCGAGGTCCGTACGCCCGTCCACCATCGCGGACTTGAGCAGCATGGGCGTGTTGGCGGCGAGGAGGACCTGGCTCCAGGACAGGTCCTTGCCGTGCTTCATCGCGAGGCCGTCGCGGATCATGGCGGGCCAGGAGAGGCCGGACATCTTCCGGAAGCCGGCCGCCCGGCGGACGGCCTGAGCGAGAGCCCTCGTACGGCCCGACTTCTCCAGGGAGTCGACGAAGTCCGTACGCAGCATGCGGTGCGGGAGGCCGTCGACGGCCGTCGTGACCGTGACGTCCTTGACCGTCGCCGCCAGGTACCTCGCCTTCACCGCGTCCGGGACCGTCGAGTCGGAGGTCAGCAGGAAACGCGTGCCCATGGCGATGCCCGCCGCGCCGAACGCCAGCGCGGCCACCAGCCCCCGCCCGTCGTGGAAACCGCCCGCCGCCACGACCGGTATGCCGACCGCGTCCACCACCTGCGGCAGCAGCACGGTCGTCGCCACCTCCCCGGTGTGCCCGCCGCCCTCACCGCCCTGCACGATCACCGCGTCCGCACCCCAGGCGGCCACCTTCTCGGCGTGCCGGCACGCTCCGACGGAGGGGATGACGACCACGCCCGCGTCCTTCAGCTCCGCGATCAGCTCGCGTGAAGGGGCCAGCGCGAAGGAGGCGACGCGTACGCCTTCGTCGATGATGATCCGCACCCGGTCGCCCGCGTCCCCCGCGTCGGCCCGCAGATTCACGCCGAACGGCGCGTCCGTGCGGGACCCGACCTCCCGTACGGCGTCCCGCAGTTGGTCCACGGTCATCGTCGCGGAGGCCAGGACGCCCAGTGCGCCCGCGTCCGCCGTGGCGGAGACCAGGCGGGGGCCCGCCACCCAGCCCATGCCGGTCTGCACGATCGGGTGGCGGACGCCGACGAGTCGGGTGAACGCGGTGTCCATCAGCGGTCCCCGGCTTTGGCCGGCCCGGTCCCGGCTGATCCGGCCTCGGCGGCCCCGGTCTTGGCGGCGCCGGTCCCAGCGGCCCCGGGAATCGGGCCGGCCCCAAGAACCTCGCGGTCCCGAGCGCCCGACGGGTCGATGACCTCGCGGATCAACTCCAGCTCTGCTGGGGTCGGTTCGCGGGTGTACGGCACCTCGTCGGGGACGTACAGCTCGAAGCCCGTCGCCTCCCTGACCCGCTCGACGGTGACGCCCGGATGCAGCGAGGCGAGGCGCATCGAGTGGTCGGGGGTGGCGAAGTCGAAGACGCCGAGGTCGGTCACCACACAGGGGATGCGGTGGAAGCGGGTGGCACTCGGACCCGCCGCGGCGGCGCGGTCGTACCCCACCCCGCACACCATGTCGACCTTCGGGACGAAGACGCGCCGGGAGTGCTTCGGGATCCAGTAACTGGTCGGATTGTTGAGGGTGTTGACCGGTGCGCCGCGCACGCCGAGCAGTTGGCGCTTCGGCCTGGCCCAGTCGCCGACGCACGAGATGTTCTGGTTGCCGAAGCGGTCGATCTGGCTCGCGCCCATCATCACGTGCCGGCGCCCGCCGGTCACCATCGTCAGGTGCTGCCGGTACGGCAGCCAGCCCTCCGGGGTCCCGTCGAGGCCGACGAGCATCGCCTCGCCGTCGGTCAGCAGCAGATCGGGGGAGAAGGTGCGCTTGGCGAGGCGGGCGCCGATGGACGGGATCAGGCCCATGGGGCTGGCGAGCACCTCGCCGTTGTCCCGCCAGGCCTCGGCACACGCGATCACGCAGTACTCGGCCGGTGTCGGACTCACTGGTGCCGCTCCTTCTGCCAGGCCTGGACGGTGCTCTGATAGGCGTGCTCGTCGCCGCCGAGGAACCGCTCGGCGAACTCCGCGTACGGCGTGGTCGCGTAGAGCTTCTGGAAGGCCTCGTCGCGTCCGTAGTCCGGCGCGCAGGACGTGAAGTGCGCGCCGTTCGGTGCCTCGACGACACCCGTCACGCTCGACCGCTTGAGCAGCAGGGTCTGCGGCGCGGCCTCCTTGGTCAGCTCCGCCGTGTCGACGATCCGCTCGCAGGAGACGTACGCCGCGTCCGCCGCCTCGCAGAACAGGTCGTCGAAGTAGGGGTCGGGACCCAAGTACTGGCCGTTGCCCGCGCGGTCCGCGCGGTTCATGTGGACCAGGGCCGCGTCCAGCCGCAGGGCGGGCATGGCGACGAACTCCTCCCTGACGCCGGTGAGTTCATCGGCGTAAGGCGAAGTGACCGTCCGCAGGCCGGGGTTGACCCGCATCACGTCCGAGCCGAGCCCGGAGCGCACCGGCAGGAAGGGCAGCCGGTTCGCGGCGGCGTGCAGTCCCCACATGAACGACGCCTCGTCGACCTCCATCAGCTCGAAGGCCCCGCGCTCGCGCGCCGCGCGGTAGTGCGGTTCGAGCGGGATCGAGTCGAGGGTCGCGAACGGGGTCACCAGTTTCCGTATCCGCCCGGCGGCGGCGAGCAGGCCCACGTCCGGGCCGCCGTACGAGACGACGGTGAGATCGGTGATCCCGGACCGGAGCAGTGCTCTCACCAGGGCCATCGGCTTGCGGCGTGAACCCCAGCCGCCGATGCCGAGGGTCATCCCGCTCTCCAGGCGGCCCACGGCTTCCTGGGCCGACATGGTCTTGTCGCTCACTGAGTGGCCTCCTTGCCGAAGCTGTCACGGACGCGGTCGGCCACCCCGCTGAGAGCGGCCTCGTAGGTGAAGCCCTGCTCGAAGCGGTAGCTGCGGCGTACGTCGACGGGGTCGATGCCGTTGATGGCGGCCTTGGCGAGCCGGACGAGACGGCCGTCCTTCGCGGCGATCTCGCGGGCCAGCTCCAGGGCGGCCGCGCGCAGTTCGGCGCGCGGCACGACCTGCCACACCGAGCCGTGTGCGTGCAGCTCGGCCGCGGTCGCGGTGCGCGAGGTGTAGTAGAGGACACGCATCAGGTGGTGCGGGACCAGGCGGGCCAGATGGGTGGCCGCGCCGAGCGCGCCGCGGTCCAGCTCGGGCAGCCCGAAGGTGGCGTCGTCGCTCGCCACGATCGCGTCCGCGTTGCCGACGAGGCCTATCCCGCCGCCCAGACAGAAGCCCTGAACCGCCGCCACCACCGGCACCTCGCACTCGTACACCGCCGCGAACGCCTCGAAGCAGCCGCGGTTCGCGCCTATCAGGGAGTCATGACCGGTGGTGTCCCGCTGTATCTCCTTGATGTCCACGCCCGCGTTGAAACCGCGGCCCTCCGCGGCCAGCACGACGCAGTGGATCCCGGGGTCGCGGCCTGCCGCGCGGACGGCGTCGGCCAGGTCGAACCAGCCCCGCACCGGCAGCGCGTTCACCGGTGGGAAGTCGACCGTGACGACGGAGATCCCCTTTTCCGGGGTCGAGGTGGAGACACCCATGGGCACATCAGCTACCTTCAGCTATCTTTCCACCAAACGTTTGTTAGGTGCGATTTCGAAGCTAGCAGCGAATGCATCCCAGCGGGAGGGCCTGTGGACAACGTGGATCTCGGCGGCAGGACCGTCGTCGTCACGGGCGGCACCCGAGGGGTCGGGGCCGGGATCGCGCGGGCCTTCGTGCGGGCGGGCGCCGACGTCGTGGTCTGCGCGCGCAGGCCGCCCGAAGTGCCGGTCGAGGGCGTCGGGTTCGCGTCGGTGGACCTGCGTGACCCTTCCGCCGTCCGCGACTTCTTCGACGCCCTGCCCCGGCTGGACGTCCTGGTCAACAACGCGGGCGGTTCCCCCTACCAGCCGCTCGCGGAGTCCGACGCCGAACGCCACACCCGCGTGATCGAGCTCAACCTCACCGCGCCGCTGACCGCCTCCCTCGCCGCCTACCGCCATCTCCAGCGGGCCAAGGGGGCGGTCGTGATGATCGGCAGCGTGAGCGGTACGCGGCCCTCGCCCGGCACGGCGGCGTACGGGGCGGCCAAGGCGGGCCTGGAGAACCTGGCCCGTTCGATGGCCGTCGAGTGGGCCCCCGACGTCCGGGTCAACACCCTCGTCGTCGGCATGGTCCGCACCGAACGCTCGCACCTGCACTACGGGGACGAGGACGCGGTCGCCGCCGTCGCGCGGACCGTGCCGTTGGGCCGCCTCGCCGAGCCGTACGACGTCGGAGAGGCCGCCGTCTTCCTCGCCTCCGACGCCGCCGCGTACATCAGCGGGGCCTCGCTGCTCGTCCACGGGGGCGGGGAGCGGCCCGCCTTCCTCGACGCCGCGACCGCCAACAAGGAGAGCTGAGGAGAGTTGGGATGAGTGCACCGTTGCTGTGTGAGGGGCGGGTCGTCGTCGTCACGGGTGCGGGCCGCGGGCTCGGCCGGGCGCACGCGCTCGCGTACGCCGCCGAGGGGGCGCGGGTCGTCGTCAACGACCTCGGGGTCGGTCTCGACGGCACGCCCGGGCCCGGGTCTCCCGCCGGGCAGGTCGTCGACGAGATCCGCTCGGCGGGCGGG
Source organism: Streptomyces sp. NBC_00038 (assembly GCF_026343635.1). Taxonomy (NCBI): domain Bacteria; kingdom Bacillati; phylum Actinomycetota; class Actinomycetes; order Kitasatosporales; family Streptomycetaceae; genus Streptomyces; species Streptomyces sp. NBC_00038. Next base: position 2,799,996 of record NZ_JAPELQ010000001.1, on the reverse strand, counting down.
ACGGCGGTCGCCCACGGGGGCGATGTCGCGACGACCGAGGGCGCCGCGTCCCTCGTGCGCGCCGCCCTGGAGACGTACGGGCGCCTCGACACCCTCGTCAACAACGCGGGGTTCCTGCGCGACCGGATGCTGGTCAACCTCGACGAGGACGACTGGGACGCCGTGATGCGGGTCCATCTCAAGGGGCACTTCCTGCCGTTGAAACACGCGGCGGCGTACTGGCGGGCGGAGGCCAAAGCCGGGCGGACGCCTCTCGCCCGGGTGGTCAACACCAGTAGCGGGGCAGGGTTGTTGGGGTCCGTCGGGCAGGGGAACTACAGCGCGGCGAAGGCCGGGATCGTGGGGCTGACGCTGGTTGCCGCGGCCGAGTTGGGGCGGTACGGGGTTCAGGTCAACGCGGTCGCTCCGGCCGCGCGGACGCGGATGACCGAGCGGGTGTTCGCGTCGACCATGGCCGCGCCTGAGGGTGGCGCGGGCTTCGACGCGATGGCGCCGGAGAATGTGTCGCCGTTGGTGGTGTGGCTCGGGTCCGGAGGGTGTGCCGGGGTCACCGGGCGGGTGTTTGAGGCCGAGGGCGGGAGGATCACTGTGATGGAGGGGTGGCGGGCGGGGCCCGGTGTGGACAAGGGGGCGCGGTGGACTCCGGAGGGGGCGGGGGATGCCGCCTTGAAGTTGCTGGCGGGGGCGGAGGTGCCGGGGGCGGTGTACGGGGCTGGGTGACGTGGCTTTTTCGCCCCCTCCGCCCCTTCCCGTCCCGTACCTGGGGGCTGCCGCCCCCAGACCCCCGCTATCGGCCTGGACGGCCTCGTCCTCAAACGCCGGACGGGCTGAAAGATCTCTCCCCGGCCGGGGATGAAAGGCGGAGGCCCCGTGGGTGGGTGGGGAATCGGGATGGTGCGGTCTTGTCCTCGGACGCCGGACGGGCTGAAGGATCTCTCCCCGGCCGGGGCTCGAAGATCTGCCGCCCGGGGCTGAACGATTTCAGCGCCGGGCGGGGAAAGTTTCAGCCCCTCCGGCGTTTGAGGAGCGGGGGTTTGGGGGCGGAGCCCCCAAGGGACGGGAATGGGTAGGGGCGGAGGGGGCGAAAAAAGATCCTCACCCACCGAGAAGGGTCACTATCTCCGCGTGCCCCGTCTGCTGGTCGTTGCCCGCCATCGGGCGGCCCTCCGCGTCGAGGATCTGGACCTCGATGATGACGCCCCCGTCGGCCGGGTAGCGGTGGGTGACGGAGGGGCGGTCGGGGCCGTAGGCCTGGCGCAGGCCTGCGCGGAGTTCGGCCTCCACGTCGAGGGCCAGCCAGCGGCGCGCCTCCGCGAGGGCCTCGGCGCGGGACTGCGCACCGTGCGTGAGGAGGGCGCGTACGCAGCCGGGCGCCCCCCGCCGCGCGGCCGCGACCAGCGGGGGCTCACCGCTCGGCCCGGCCCGGTCCGGATCCGCGCCGCCCGCGAGGAGCGCCTCCGTCACGGCGACATGACCGCACCGCAACGCCCACGCCAGCGCGGTGAACCCGTGCTCCTCCACCGTGTCGGGATCGGCCCCGGCCGAGAGCAGGGCACGTACGACCTCCGTGTGCCCGCCGCACGCCGCCCCGCACAGCGGAGCGTCGGAGCCCGCGCTGAGCCGGTCGGGCGCGGCGCCGGCCGCGAGGAGCAGCCGTACGATGTCGGGCTGGTCGCTCACCGCCGCCAGGTACAGCACCGTCTGGCCGTCCTCGTCCACGGACTCCGGATCCGCGCCGGCGCGCAGCAGCCGTACGACCGCGTCCTCGTCACCCTCGTACACAGCGGTGAAGAGAAGCGCCGTGGGGTCGTTCGTGCTCATCCTTCGACCCTCGCTCCCGAAGGCCGGGTGAGGCAAAGGCTTTTGGGGTGTTCTGCCTCACCTCTTACGTCTCGCCACCTACGTGTCGCACTCCAGCACCGTCCGGCACAGCGCGCAGCGTGCCCGTACCCGGCCGCGTACCGGCACCCTGATCCGCTGGTGGCAGGTCGGGCAGGGGAACGAGACACGCAGCGGGCCGCGGCCGTCGGGGGTGAAGGTGTAGGGGACGCCGGGCCCTGGGCCGGGGGTGTGGTGGTCCTGGGCGTAGCGGCGGTCCTTGGCGTAGCGGTGGCGGCCCGCCCAGCCGGCGGCGGTCAGCGGGGGCTGCTGCTCGTCGCGGCGGGCCTGCGCCATGCCCTTGTTGTACGCGGTGTACGCCTGCGGGCTGGTGAACCAGATCGAGGGGTCCTCGCCGAAGACCAGCGCCCGCTTGGCGAGGACGTATCCGAACTCCTCCGGCGTCAGATAGCCGAGCTTCTGCGAGGAGTCCGCGTCCTCGCGGAAGGCGTCGAGGAGGAGCCAGCCCGCGCCGAGGTAGGTCGCCGCGGTGTCCGTGAGGATCTCGGTGTCGCGGGTGCCGGGGAAGTCGAGGCCGAGGCGGTGCAGGTAGACGTGCATGACCTCGTGGGCGAGGGCCGCGCCGATGTCCCGGCGGTGGGTGCGGAACCGGTCGTTGAGTTCGATGAAGTACTCGGGGCCCGCGGCGAGTTCGACGTTCGCCGCGTGCGTCATCTCGCGGAAGCCGACGATCATCCGGGCGTCCGGCAGGTGGTAGTGGCGCACCATTTCCTGGGCCACGCGCTGCGCGCCCAGATGCAGGTCGTCGGTGTCGCTGAAGGCCACGTCGGCGGGGGCCACGCTGGTCGCGAAGGTGTGGATGGTGTCGTACGAGAGCCGTTTGTAGAGCGCGGTGATCGAGGCCCGCACCGTGTCGAGGTGCGGGTAGCCGTGCTCGACGGGTCCGCCGTTCGCCACGTCCGCACCCCCTGAAGACGCCGGGACCGACTTCCACTGTAGGCCGGGGGTCCGCCGGGCGGCGGGGTGCGGGCGGGGGTGGCTGACCCGAGGTGGCCGGAATGGTGCCCTTGCCGGGGGCGCGGGGGGCTCTCCATAATCCGCAACAGCTTGGCAGGAACATGCCATGCATCCGGGTCGTCGGCGCTACCGGTGCCGCGGCCCAGTGCTGTGCGTGACGTGCGGCTCCCCCGCCGCGCGTTCAACCCCCCACGAAGGGAAGCACGTTGAAGTTTCTGAAGAGATTCACCGGCGTCAAGAGAGCGCTCGCCATCGGCGCCGTCCTTCTCGCGGCCGTCTCGCTCCAGCCCCTCTCCAGCGCGCAGGCCGCGCCCGCGCCCGTCGTCGGCGGAACCCGCGCCGCGCAGGGTGAGTTCCCGTTCATGGTCCGGCTCTCCATGGGCTGCGGCGGCGCGCTCTACACCCAGCAGATCGTGCTCACCGCCGCGCACTGCGTGAGCGGCACCGGCGCCAACACCAGCATCACCGCCACCGCCGGTGTTGTCGACCTCCAGTCCACCACCGGCCGGGTCCAGGTCAAGTCCACGTACGTCTACCGGGCCCCCGGCTACAACGGCAACGGCAAGGACTGGGCGCTCATCAAGCTCGCCTCGCCCATCACCACCCAGTCGACGCTGAAGATCGCCACCACCACGCAGTACAACACCGGCACCTTCACCGTCGCGGGCTGGGGCTCGGCCTCCGAGGGCGGCGCCCAGCAGCGCTACATGCTGAAGGCGACCGTGCCGTTCGTCAGTGACGCCACCTGTCGTTCGTACAGCGGCTACAGCGGCCTCGTCGCGAGCGACGAGATCTGCGCCGGCTACGCGGCCGGCGGCGTCGACACCTGCCAGGGTGACTCCGGCGGCCCGATGTTCCGCCGGGACAGCGCCAACGCCTGGATCCAGGTCGGCATCGTCAGCTGGGGCATCGGCTGCGCCCGCGCCAACGCCCCCGGCGTCTACTCCGAGGTCTCGACGTTCGCATCGGCGATAGCCAGCGCCGCGGCAACGCTCTGACTCTCTGACGCCACACGCGCAGGTTTGTAGGCGCCCGCGACCCGCCTCGGTCGCGGGCGCCCACCGTTGGGCGGGCCGTACGGAGGGCATTCCGGGCGGTCATCAGGACGGCACTTCCACCAGGTGTCGAAGCCAGGTCCCTAGCGAGGTCCCTGAAGCGTCCGTTCCGTTAGTCCAACTGCTGTCCCTCCTTTGTCCATGGGCACGTTCATGTCACGCGCCGCAGGCTGACGGCACGGAACGCCGCCCCCAGGAGGAGTGCCTTGCAGCCCTCAGACATGCCCTCAGCCATGCCCGCAGACACCTTCATCCCCAGCCGTCGTGCCGTCGTCGCGGCCGGAGCCGCAGCGGGGGTCGGGGTCGCGCTCGGCGTGCCCGGCACGGCCACGGCGGCCGCGGGCGACGACCTCGCCATCCGCTCCGGCGCCCTCGAAGTCCGCGTCGCCGCCGCCTTCCCGCGGATCGTCTCCTACATCGACCGGGCCACCGGAGCCGTCCTGCACGGCCAGGAGGACGAGCTCACCACCGTCCTCGTCGACGACGTCGCGCGCACCCCGACGGTCACCGCGACCGCGGGCGGCGACCGCGTCACGTACCGGCTCGCCTTCGACGGCGGCGCCACCATCGACGTCGAGATCGTGGTCGACGGCTTCCGGGTCACGTGGCGGGTCACGGCCATCGCCGACACGACCACCCTCCCCGTGGGCACCCTCCACATCCCCGGCCTCTCCCTGCTCTCGGTGCGCAGCGACCAGCCCGGCGCCCAGCTCCTCGCCGCCCGAGTGGGCCTGGACAAGGCCGCGAGCGGCGACACCCTCGTCACTCCGACCGCCGAGACCCCGGCGCAGGCGGCGACCGGATGCGCGTACGCGGTCCTCGCGCACAGCACGCTCGGCGGCGCGATCGAGACGAACACCGTGTACGACAAGCCCGCCAACACCGCGGGCGCCACCTGGGAGAACGGCCGGTTCTGGCGGCGCACCATCCGCAAGGACGGCTATGTCAAGGTCCAGCTCACCCCCGGCCAGTGGACCCACCGCGCCGCCACCGCGACCGAGACGGAGCCCCTCCCGTACGCCACCGTGATCGTCACCGGTGACCGCAACGGCGACGGAGCGGTCGACTGGCAGGACGCGGCCATCGCCTTCCGCGACATCATGGTCAATCCGCTCGGTGCCGACGAGCAGTACCTGCGGGTCGTCCCGCACATCCCCTTCAACTTCGCCTCGCAGGCCACCAATCCGTTCCTCGCCACCCTCGACAACGTCAAACGGATCTCCCTCGCGACCGACGGGCTGCGGCAGTTCACGCTCCTCAAGGGCTACCAGTCCGAAGGCCACGACTCAGCCCACCCCGACTACGCGGGCAACTACAACAAGCGCGCGGGCGGCCTCGACGACCTCAACACCCTTGTCCGCGAGGGCAGGAAGTGGAACAGCGACTTCGCCGTCCACGTCAACGCCACCGAGTCGTACCCCGTGGCCAACGCCTTCTCCGAGACCCTCGTCGACAAGACCAACGAGCAGTGGGACTGGCTGGACCAGAGCTACCGCATCGACCAGCGCCGCGACCTCGTCTCCGGGGACGTCGTCAAGCGCTTCGCCGACCTGCGCGCGGACACCGACCCCGCCCTCAACACCATCTACCTCGATGTCTTCCGCGAGTCCGGCTGGACCTCCGACCGCCTCCAGCGCGCCCTGCGCGACCAGGGCTGGCACGTCACCACCGAGTGGGGCCACGGCCTGGAGCGGTCCGCCCTGTGGTCGCACTGGGCGACCGAGACCGACTACGGCCCCGACACCTCACGCGGCATCAACTCCCGCCTGATCCGCTTCATCCGCAACCACCAGAAGGACGTCTTCGCCGACAAGTGGCCCACCCTGCTGGGCATCGCCCGCATGGGCAACTTCGAGGGCTGGACCGGCAAGACCGACTGGACCTACTTCTACGACCTGATCTGGGCCCACTCACTGCCCGCCAAGTACCTCCAGGCGTACCCGATCAGGACCTGGGGCGAGCACGAGATCACCTTCTCCGGGCCGGTGTCCACTTCGGTGTCCGACACGGACGGCACCCGCCGCATCACCACCGACGGACGACTCGTCTACGACGGCGGCACCTACCTCCTGCCCTGGGAGCCGAAGAAGCCCACGAAGCTCTACCACTACAACCCGGCGGGCGGCGAAAGCAGTTGGCGGCTCCCGCGCGCGTGGGAGGGCCTTTCCCGGGTCGCCCTGTACCGGCTCACCGACCAAGGACGGGTGTTCCAGTCCTACGTCCCCGTAAGCGCCGGCAAGGTCACCCTCGACGCCGCACCCAAGCAGCCGTACGTCCTCTACCGCACCCGCGTCGCCGACGCCCCCGCCCCCTCCTGGGGCCAGGCCACCCCGCTGACCGACCCCGGCTTCAACTCCGGCTCACTGAAGGGGTGGACGGTCACCGGGCCCGCCTCAGTCGAGCTCAGCGACCTGGGCGACTACGAGCTGGTGATCGCCTCCGGTGGCGCGGCCGCCGTCTCGCAGCGGCTCACCCGCCTCAAGCCGGGCCCCTACGCCGCCTCCGTGCAGGTCGAGGTGGGCGAGAACGCCGGTGACACCCGCAAGGCGTCGCTCCAGGTGCGTACCGCGGACGGCGTCACCGCCGCCAACTGGACCCGGACGTCCACCGCGGTCAACCATGTCGCGGCCGACCGCAAGCACGGCACCCGCTTCCAGCGGATGTTCACGTACTTCACCGTGCCCGAGGGCGGCGGCCCCGTCGACCTCGCGCTGCGCGCCGACGCGGGGCACGCGCGCGTGCGGTTCGACAACGTACGCGTCGTGCCGGCCGTCAGAAGCGCCAGGCAGGGCGCCCTCGTCTTCGAGGACTTCGAGAACGTCCCGCAGGGCTGGGGCCCCTTCGTGAAGGGCGACGCGGGCGGCGCCAACGACCCGCGCACCCACATCGCCCAACGCCACGCGCCGTTCACCGGGCGCGGCTGGAACGGCAAGGCGGTCGACGACGTCATCGACGGCTCGGAGTCCCTCAAGTCGCGCGGCGAGAACGACGGCCTGGTCTACCGGACCGTGCCGCACACGGTCCGGTTCGAGCCGGGGCGGCGCTACCGGGTCGCCTTCCGCCACGAGAACGAGACGGCCGGGCAGTACGCCTGGATCACCGCCGTCGACCAGGGAGCGACGACGACCGAACTCGACCGCACGGACCTGCCGGTGGCGAGTGAACCGACGGAACTGGCCTACGAGTTCACCGCGCCGGCCGAGGGTGAGGCCTGGGTGGGGCTGCGCAAGATCGTCGACGGCGGCTCCGCGGAGTTCTCGCTCGACTCCTTCGAGGTGACCGAGGTCTCCTGAGACCCCGGAGCCTCCTGAAGCTCCAGGACCCACACCTCGTTGACGCCCTCGCGCAGCACAGGACCGGGGACGTACAGCGAACGCTGCGGGCCCACGGACCAGTAGCGGCCCAGATTGAAGCCGTTGATCCACACGAAACCCCGGGTCCAGCCCGGGAGTTCGAGGAAGGCGTCCCCGGCGCCGCGCACCGTCACGGTGCCGCGGTACAGGCCGGGGGCGCCGTCCGCGGGGAGCTCGCCGAAGGGGACCGGGCCGACGTCGTCGAGCGCGTCCAGCCGCAGCCCCCGCGCCCGTACCCCGTGCAGATACTGCCGTTCGTGCAGGATGCCTCCGGTGATGCCCTTCGGCTCGCCGCTGCGAGGCCCGTAGTTGACCCTGCCCAGGGACTCCACCCACACCTCCACGCGCGCGTGCCCCGCGACGGGCTCCTTGAGCCGTGTGTCCTCCTCGGTCAGCACCCCGGCCGCCGCCCCGTCGACGTACACCACCGCCAGATCCCGCAGCCCGCGCAGGGTGAGCGGGTACGGCTGCCGGGGGCCGGGCACGGTCACCTCGTACTTCACCAGCCCCCGGTCCACGTCCAGTTCCTCGAACGTGGGCGGCACGGGGTACTCGGCCTCGGGACCGCCCAGCGCGTCCAGCACGGCGTCCAGGGCGGCCCAGCCATGAAGTTCGACCGGCGCCGGCCCGGCGAGCGCCGCGGGCGCCGGCGGCACCTCGGGCAGCGGCCCGTCCGCGTACTGGGCGAGGATCTCCCGGAAGCGCCAGAACTTCTCGGTGGGCCGCCCGAGTTCGTCGATGGGCGCGTCGTAGTCGTAGGAGGTGACGTCGGGCTCCAGAGGGCCGTCGTGCAGCGCGCCGCCGCCCCGGTTGGCGCCGGCCCAACCCGCGAAGTTCGTACCCCCGTGCGCCATGTAGAGGTTGACCGACGCACCGCACTCCAGGATCTCCCGCAGCGCCCCCGACGCGTCGTCCGCATCCCGTACGACATGACCGGCGCCCCAGTGGTCGAACCAGCCGCACCAGAACTCCATGCACATCAGCGGCCCCTGGGGCTGGTGCCGGCGCAGTGTCTCGAAGGCCACGCGCGCGTGGGAGCCGAAATTGGCGGTCGCGAGGATTCCGGGGATCGAACCGCCGGTGAGCATGTGGTCCTCGGGGCCGTCCGAGGTGAACAGCGGCACGCTCACCCCCTCGGCGCGCAACAGGTCGGCCAGCCACTGCAGATACACCTGGTCCGAGCCGTAGCTGCCGTACTCGTTCTCGACCTGCACCATGAGTACCGGGCCGCCCCGGTCGATCTGCCGGGGCACGATCTCGGGCAGCAGCCGGCCGAACCAGCGCTCCACCTGCCGCAGATACTCCACGTCCCGGGTCCTCGGCCGGCCCGGCAGCCAGTGCGGCAGCCCGCCGTTCTCCCACTCCGCGCAGATGTACGGGCCCGGACGCACGATCGCCCACAGGCCCGCTTCCTGGGCCGCGTCCAGGAAACGCCCCAGCTGCTCCACGTCGCGGAATTCGCCGGGCCGCGGCTCGTGCAGATTCCACGGAACGTACGTCTCCACGCAGTTGAGCCCCATCGCCCGCAGCATCCCGAGCCGGTGCCCCCACAGCTCCTCGCACACCCGGAAGTAGTGCAGCGCGCCGGACAGCAGCCGCACCGTCCGCCCGTCCAGCAGAAAATCCGTGTCCCCCACCGTGAACTCGCTCATGGGCCCACCCTGACCTCTGGCGACGGCCCGGTCCATGGACAAAGATCAAGGCTGGTTGGACAGACCAAAGGAGCCGAAGGGGAGGGGCGGGAGCGGATGTACCACACCTGGATGCGCTATTTCACCCCCGACCCCGCCCACCACCGGCTCGGTCTCGTCTGTCTCGGCGTCGGCCTCCAGTACGGCGAGCTGCCCACCGTGGGGCCCCGCACCCTCGACCACCACGTGGCCGTCGTGATCAGCGCGGGCAGCGGCTGGTACCGGACACCCGACGGGCACCGCCTCTCCGTCACCGCGCCCGCCCTGATCTGGCTCGTACCCGGGGTACCGCACCACTACGGGCCCGACTCCGGCTGGGACGAGTGCTTCGTCGACTTCACGGGGCCCGCTACGGCGACGTACACCGAACTCGGCTACATCCAACCGGGCCGGCCCGTCGTGCCCCTCTCCGACGCCTCCGGCGCCCGCGCCGTCGTCGGCCGCATCGCCCGCGCCGCCCGCCGCGGCAACCCCCTCCTGGAGGTCGAGACGGGTGCCGCCGTCCACGAACTGCTCGTCGCGCTGCGCCGCGCCCGCGCCGATCTGGCGCCCGACGGCTCCCCGGTCCTGGGGGCCCTCGCCCGTGACGCGTTCCAGCCACTGTCCGTCGCCGAGCACGCGGCCCGGCACGGCATGACCCCCGCCGAACTGCGCACCGCCGTCCGCCGCGCCGCCGGACGCAGCCCCAAGGACTACCTGCTCGGCATCCGCCTGGGCCGCGCCAAGGAACTGCTCGCCGCCACCGACCTCCCCGTCGCCGCGGTCGCCCGACAGGTGGGCTACGACGATCCCGCCTACTTCTCCCGCCTGTTCACCCGCCGCGTCGGCATGGCACCAGTCCGCTTCCGGGAACAGCAGGGCCGTACGGTGCCCGGCGGCTGGAGCGACCGGATACCGGATCCCGACGATCCACCCATGATCGAGCGTCCGCCCGACACATAGGGAGCGCCCACACGCTTGTAGGGAGTGTGTGCACGCCACGTAGGGTTGGTCCCCATGACCACCAGCAACACCAACGAGGCGACCGGCGGCGCGGGCCCCCGGGTCGACCCGGCCGTCCGCGCCGAACTCGACCGGCTGCGCGACAGCATCGACAACATCGACGCCGCCGTCGTCCACATGCTCGCCGAGCGCTTCAAGTGCACGCAGCAGGTCGGCCACCTCAAGGCCGCCCATCAGCTGCCGCCCGCCGATCCGTCCCGCGAGGCCCACCAGATCGCCCGGCTGCGCAGCCTCGCCGAGAACGCCAAGCTGGATCCGGCCTTCGCCGAAAAATTGCTCAATTTCATCATCGCCGAGGTCATCCGGCACCACGAGCGCATCGCGGACGGCACTGTCGACACCATTGCCGACACGGGGGAGTGACACCGGCCCGCCCCACCGTGCATCCTGCGCTGAGCGCTCTGCGCCGCGTTTGTGCCGAGCACTCCTTCTCCACCGCGGGCGCACGTCGTGAGTCCGTGCGGGCATAAGCTGGTATGTCCAAACGAGGGGACGTCGGGCCATGCCTTCGGACGCCAAGATCCTCATCGTCGACGACCATGAGGACACGCTGTACGCCCTGGAGAGCGCCCTGGCCCCGCTGGGTTACCACCTGTCACGGGCGACCAGCGGCGACGAGGCGCTCAAGGAGGTCCTGCGCGGCCAGGTCGGACTGCTCGTCCTCGACGTGCGCATGCCCGGCGTCAGCGGCCTCGACGTCGTGCGCTACATGCGGCGCGTGGGACAGACCCAGCACATACCCATCATCCTGGTCACCGGCTTCGGCCCCGACGCCGAACTGACCGCCACCGCCTTCGGCCTCGGCGTCGCCGACCTCGTCATGAAACCCATCGACCCCTGGGCGCTGCGCACCAAGGTCCGCTACCTGTACGACACCCACCAGCGCTACCAGAGCCTGGAACGCGAAGTGCGCGAACTGCGCGCCCTGGTCAAGGAACACACCCCGGACCCCGCCCTCGCGCACCCCGACACCCGCGTCCCCCTCCAGCGCGAGGCCCGCCACGGGAAGCTGAGGCAGGACCGGACCTCGTAGCAGGGAACAGGTCCGGACCTCGTCATCAGGGCCGGGGGCAAAGGCCGTAAAGCGGGCCACCTCTGTGCGCTGTCGGACCCATCAGGCAGCATGTCCCCATGTCCGTACTGACGCGCGACGAAGCGCAGACCCGTGCCAAGCTCCTCGACGTCCACCACTACGGGATCGCACTCGACCTGACCGGCGGCGACGACACCTTCGACTCCCGGACCGTCATCCGGTTCACGGTCCGCGCCGACGCGGACACCTTCGTCGAGCTGAAGCCCGCCGAGCTGCGCTCCGTCACCCTCGACGGGCAGCCCCTCGACCCCGGGACCCTCGACGAGAACCGGCTGCCGCTCAAGGGACTGACCGCCGGCGAGCACGAGCTGCGCGTCGACGCCGCCATGCGCTACTCCCGCACCGGCGAGGGCATGCACCGCTTCACCGACCCCACCGACGGCGAGACCTACCTCTACACCCAGCTGTTCATGGAAGACGTCCAGCGCGTCTTCGCCGCCTTCGACCAGCCCGACCTGAAGGCCGTCTTCGAACTGTCGATCACCGCCCCCGAGGGCTGGACCGTCCTCGCCAACGGCGTCACCGAACACCTGGGGGAGGGGCGCTGGGAAGCCGCCGCGACCCCGCTGATCTCCACCTACCTCGTCGCCGTCGCCGCGGGACCCTGGCACTCCGTACGCACCGAGCACCGCGGCCTCCCCTTCGGCATCCACTGCCGCCGCTCGCTTGCCCCCTACCTGGACGCCGACGCCGAGGAGATCCTCGACGTCACCCGCGCCTGCTACGACCGGTACCACGAGAAGTTCGACGAGCCCTACCCCTTCGACTCCTACGACCAGGCGTTCGTCCCCGAGTTCAACGCCGGCGCCATGGAGAACCCCGGACTCGTCACCTTCCGCGACGACTTCATCTACCGCTCCGCCGTCACCGACACCGAGCGGCAGACCCGCGCCATGGTCATCGCCCACGAGATGGCCCACATGTGGTTCGGCGACCTCGTCACGCTGCGCTGGTGGGACGACATCTGGCTGAACGAGTCCTTCGCCGAGTACATGGGCTACCAGACCCTCACCGAAGTGACCCGGTTCACGAAGACCTGGACCGAGTTCGGCGTCAGCCGCAAGCCCTGGGGCTACGACGCCGACCAGCGCCCCTCCACCCACCCCGTCGCGCCCGACCCGGACGCCGTCCCCGACACCGCGTCCGCCATGCTCAACTTCGACGGCATCTCCTACGCCAAGGGCGCCTCCGCACTGCGCCAACTCGTCACCTGGCTCGGCGAGAAGGACTTCCTCGCCGGCATCAACACCCACTTCGCCCGCCACAAGTTCGGCAACGCCACCCTCGCCGACTTCATCGACTCGCTCGCCGGGGCGACCGAGCGGGACGTGCACGCCTGGGCCGACGCCTGGCTCCGCACCACCGGCGTCGACACCCTCACCACCACCGTGACCGACGACAGGCCCGGCTGGTCGCTCACCGTCGACCGCGACGGCAGCCGCCCGCACCGCGTCGAGGTCGGCCTCTACGACCTCGAACCCGCCGACGGCCGCACCCTCGTCCCGCGTGAGCGCATCAGCCTCGACCTGCCCATGGGCGACGCGGCCCAGAGCTTCCCCGGCCGCCGCCCCGCCCTGGTCGTCCCCAACGAAGCGGATCTGACGTACGCCAAGATCCGCCTCGACGGGACCTCCCTGGAAACCGTCCTGCGCGGCCTCTCCGCGATCCCCGACGGACTCACCCGCGCGGTCGTCTGGAACACCCTGCGCGACATGGCCCGCGACGGTGAACTCGCCCCGGCCGCCTACCTGGAGACCGCCGCCGCCCACCTGCCCGAGGAGACCGACCTCGCGCTCGTCCAGGGCGTCCTGTCCTTTGCCGCCGCACAGGTCGCCGACCGCTATGTGCGCCCCGAAGACCGCCCCGCCGCCCTCGCCGTCCTCACCTCGCTGTGCCGCGACCTCATCCGCCGCACCGAGGACGGCTCGCACCCCGGCCTGCGCCTCACCGCCGTACGCCACTTCATCGACGTCGCCGCCCACCCCGACACCATCAGCGCCTGGTTCTCCGAGGGCACCGTCCCCGGCGGCCCCGAGCTGGACCCCGAGCTGCGCTGGCGCATCCTGAGCCGGCTCGCCGTCCTCGGCGCGATCGACGACGCCGTCATCGACGCCGAACTCGTCCAGGACCCCAGCGCCACCGGTCAGGAGGGCGCCGCCCGCTGCCGCGCCGCGCTGCCCGACCCGCAGGCCAAGCAGGCGGCCTGGGAGGCGATGTTCACCACCGACGACCTCTCCAACTACCTCTTCACCGCCACCGCCCAGGGCTTCTGGCAGCCCGAACAGGCCGACCTGGTAAGGGAGTACGTCGAGCGCTTCTGGCCCGACGCGGTGGCCCTCGCAGCCCGCCGCGGCCCCGCCATCGCCGAAGCCGCAGGACGCTGGGCCTTCCCCGTCCACGCCGTCACCCCGGAGACCCTCGCCCTCGGCGAGGCCTGCCTCCGCGACGCCGACCCCATCCCGGCCCTGCGCCGCAAGCTCGCCGACCAACTGGACGACCTGGGGCGGGCGTTGCGGGTCAGGGAGGCGTAGGACCGGCGGTCCGGGAGCCGGTTCCCGCAAGATGATGCGGCGGGCTGATCATCCCTCCTAGGCTCGGGGAGGCAGGGATGATCAGCCCAAGGAGGAGAACGCATGATCGTAGTGACCGGTGCCACCGGGAACGTGGGCCGTGCGCTCGTCGACCGTCTGGTCGCCGAGAACCGGCCCGTGCGGGCCCTGACCCGGGATCCGGAGCAGGCCACGCTCCCCGCGGCGGCCGAGGTCGCGCGCCTCGACCTCACCGACCCGGCAGCCCTCTTCAAGGGCGCGTCCAAACTGTTCCTCCAGGTACAGGCCACCGGTGACCGGGCCGGAGCGGTGCTCGACGCGGCCCGTGCGGCGGGCGTCCGGCACGTCGTGATGCTCTCCTCGGGGATCATCCGGGAGGGCGCCGACGAGACCCACCCCATCTACGCCTGGCACGCCGCCGTCGAGAGACAGGTCCGCGACAGCGGCGTGGAGTGGACCTTCCTGCGCCCCAACGCGTTCGCTGCCAACGCCCGCCAGTGGGCCCCGCAGATCCGCTCCGGCGACACCGTCCGCGGCCCCTTCGCAGGCGCCCTCACCGCGCCCATCCACGAGGGCGACATAGCCGCCGTCGCCGCCCGCGCCCTCCTGGACGACGGTCACTCCGGCGCCGTCCATCGCCTCACGGGCCCCGCCGCGGTCACCACCGGCGAGCAGATCGCCGCGATCGGCAGTGCCCTCGGCCGCGAACTGCGCTTCGTCGAGGTCCCGTCCGAGGAGGTGGGCCGGGACCTCTTCCCGCACGTCCCGCCGCAGATGCTCCCGGGCGTCCTGAAGTCCCTCGCGGCCACCGTGGGCATACGCCCCGAGATCACCAAGACGGTCGAGGCGGTCACGGGCTCCCCGGCCCGCACCTTCGCCGAATGGGCCGTCGACCACCGGGCCGACTTCACGGGCTGAGCATTCAGGGCCTGTTCCGCCGGACAGGCCCTTGCCCCAGGTCGATGCGCGGCGTCAACCCGGCCCGCGCGCACGACTCCTAGCACCTCGGCCGCCCCAACACATTTCCTCCGTACGGCAGTACCCCCTTTTGGGTCGGATCGTTGTCCTTCGCGGGCGCGCCGACCCGATCTGCGTACAGGCTTGGACTCCACCCTGCCGCGCGCCCATCGGAGGACACCCCATGAGCAGGCCGCACCTCGCCTCAGGTCCCGAAGGCCCCGGCGCGCTGCGGCCGTTGCTCGACACCGTGCTCGACGCGTTGCGCGAGGGCGGCGAGGCGAGGGGAGGGCCGCTGCCCGCCGGAGGACCGGAGGCGGTGACACGGCGGGTGCGGGACGCGGTCGGCGACGTACTGCCCCGGCAGGGCAGCGACGACGCCCTGCACACCCTCGTACGAGCCCTCGCCGAAGGCGCCGCGGACCCCGCCCACCCGCTGTGCGCCGCCCACCTGCACTGCCCGCCCCTCGCCGTCGCCACCGCCGCGGACCTCGCCGTCTCCGTCCTCAACCCCTCCCTGGACTCCTGGGACCAGGCCCCCGCCGCCTCCGAGCTGGAGGCACTCGTGACATGGACGCTGGCGCGCGAAGTCGGCGCGGCGGACGCGCTCGTCACCACCGGCGGCACCGAGTCCAACCAACTCGCCCTCCTCCTCGCCCGAGAGGCACACGGCGGCGTGCGGCTCGTGTACGGCGCCAACGCCCACCACTCCCTGCACCGCGCCGCCTGGCTCCTCGGCCTGCCCGACCCCGTCGTCGTCCCCGCCCCCGCCGGCACGATGGACCCCGCCGCCCTCTGCGAAGCCCTCACCGAGCTGCCGGGCCCCCTGCTCGTCGCCGCCACCGCCGGCACCACCGACGCCGGGCTCATCGACCCGCTGCCCGAGATCGCCGACCTGTGCGCGGCCCACGGCGCCCGCCTCCACATCGACGCCGCCTACGGCGGAGGCCTCCTCTTCAGCGACCGGCACCGCGGCAGGCTCGACGGACTCGCCCGCGCCCACACCGTCACCCTCGACCTGCACAAACTCGGCTGGCAGCCGGTCGCCGCGGGCCTCCTCACCGTCCGCGACGAAGGCGACCTCGCCGCACTGGAACACCGCGCCGACTACCTCAACGCCGACGACGACACCGAAGCGGGCCTCCCCGACCTCCTCGGCCGCTCGCTGCGCACCACCCGGCGCCCCGACATCCTCAAGATCGCCGTCACCCTGAAGACACTGGGGCGGGAAGGGATCGGCGAGCTCGTCGACCAAGTCTGCGCCCGCGCACAGGAGTTGGCCGACCTCATAGCCGCCCACCCCGGCTTCGAGCTCTACGACCGGCCGGTCATCAGCACCGTCCTCTTCCGGCCCGCCGAAGCCACCGACGACGCCGTCGCCGCCGTACGCCGCACCCTCCTGCACGAAGGGCGCGCCGTCCTCGGACGCGCCGCCCTCGACGGCCGCCTGTGGCTCAAGGCCACCCTCCTCAACCCCCACACCCGGCCGGGCGACCTGGCCACGCTCCTGAAACTGGTGGAAGGACACACCCCCCGATGAGCCCGACGCCCAATCCCCCACACCCCGCCGCCGTTGCACCCCGCGACCTGGTGGGCATCGGCATCGGCCCCTTCAACCTCTCCCTCGCCGCCCTCGCCCATCCCCTCGCCGAACTCGACACCGTCTTCTACGAACAGCGCCCCGGCTTCGACTGGCACCCCGGCCTCCTCATCGACGGCGCCACCCTCCAAGTCCCCTTCCTCGCCGACCTGGTGACCCTCGCCGACCCCGCCAGCCCCTGGTCGTTCCTCAACTACCTCAAGGACCGCGACCGCCTCTTCCCGTTCTACTTCGCCGAGCGCTTCCACATCCAGCGCGCCGAGTACGACGCCTACTGCCGCTGGGTCGCCGACAGCCTCCCCGGACTCCACTTCGGCCACCAGGTCGACGCCGTCCGCTGGAACCCCGAACGGGCCCTGTTCGAAGTCGACTTCAGCCAACTCGACACCGACGGGGAAGCCGAATCCCTCGGCCGCTCCTACACCCGCAACATCGTCCTCGGCGTCGGCACCGCCCCCAACATCCCCGAACCCCTCAAGCCCCTCGTAGCGGCCCCCGGCGTGCCCGTCATCCACGCCGCCGACTACCTCAAGCACCGTGAGCAGTTCCTCACCGCCGAACACATCACCGTCATCGGCGCCGGACAGTCGGGGGCGGAAGTCTTCCTGGACCTGCTGCGCAACCGGCCCGCCGGACGCGAGAAGATCCACTGGCTGGCCCGCACCGAGGCCTTCGCGCCCATGGAGTACTCCAAGCTCGGTCTGGAGCACTTCACCCCCGACTACACCCGCTACTTCCACAACCTCACCGAACCCGTCCGCGACCGGCTCGTCGCCGCCCAATGGCAGCTCCACAAGGGCATCGACGCCGACACCATCGCCGCCATCCACGACGAGCTCTACCGCCGCACCCTGCACGGCGGCTGGCCCGACGCCGTCCTCACCCCCGCCGTCACCGTCCGCACCGCGGGCCGCGTCGCCACCACCAAGGTCGAACTCCACCTGGAACACGTCCAGCAGGGCGCCCGCTCCCGCCTCACCACCGACGCCGTCGTCCTGGCCACCGGCTACCGCGAACGCCCCCTCGGCCGCATCCTCGCCGGACTCGACCCCTACCTGCGCCGAGACAGCTCCGAACGGCCCCGCATCGACGACCAGTTCCGGCTCGTCCTCGACCCCTCCGTCACCGGCCACGTCTACGTCCAGAACGCCGAACTCCACACCCACGGCGTCGGCGCCCCCGACCTCGGCCTCGCCGCCTGGCGCAGCGCCACCATCCTCAACTCCCTCACCGGTAAAGACCCTTACCCGCTCCCGCGGCGAACGGCCTTCACCAGCTTCGGACTCGAACAGCAGCCACAGATCCCGTCCGCCCGCCAGGAACGCACCCTGACCCCCCTGGTGGAGGGCAGGTAGGAAGCGCGGGCAGCGGCGGAAGAAGTCCGACGGCGGGGATGTTGGGCCCGGCATGACCACCGCATGGATCGCCGCGTACCGCTCCGCCCTCGTCAGCCCCCACGAGACGCTCCATGTCCTCGAACCCCGCGGCTTCGCCGACCAGACCGTACGCCAGGCCCTACGACTGGCCGGCGGCGGCGAAGCCTTCCGGGTGCGGCTCAGCAACCGCTACGGCAGGAGACCGCTGGAGATCGCCCGGGCACACATCGCCGAACGGACCGAGGGCCCCGGCATCGCCCCCGCGACAGACACCGCACTGCTCTTCGAAGGCGCCGCGCGCATCACCGTCCCGGTCGGCGAGGAGATCGTCAGCGACATGGTCGAGCGGGCCGTGCACGCGGGGGAGGAGCTCGTCGTCAGTCTCCATCTGCCCGGGGACACGGGGCTCACCACCTACTCCGCCGTGCCGTACGACATTGGATACGCCGCCCCCGGCGACCAGTGCCGTGCCGAAGTCCTCAAGGACACCGAGGAATTGACGACCGGTCACTTCATCGCCGGTGTCGATGTGCTCGCACCGCGGGACACCCGTATCGCCGTCGCCTTCGGGGACTCCTGGCTCGAAGGCGCGTTCACCACCCCCGGCACCGACAGCAGCTTCCCCGCCCAGCTGAGCCGCCGCCTCGCCCGCGGCTGGATCGTCAACCACGGCATCTCCGGCAACCGCCTGCTCACCGACGAGATCGGCGATCACCTGCTGGCACGGGTCGGGCACGACGTACTCGACGTGCCCGGCGTCAGCCACGTCCTGATCCACATCGGCCTCAACGACCTCGGCCAGCCCGGATTCGTCGCCCATCCCGAACCCGGCACACTCCCCACAACCGACGAGTTCATCGCCGGACTCACCGTTCTCGCCGACCGCCTCCACACCGCCGGACTCACCGTCATCGGCTCCACCATCGGCCCCTACCGCGGCACCGTCTACGAGGGCTACGACAGCGAGACGGGCCAGACGGTACGCGGCGAGGTCAACGCCTGGCTGCGCGGCGGCGACCACCCCTTCGACGCGATCACCGACATCGCCGCCGCCGTCGCGGACCCGGACCGAGCCGACCGGATCCGCGAGGAGTTCAACGCCGGCGACGGCCTGCACATCAACGACGCCGGCGCGAAGGCCGTCGCCGACGCCTTCGACGTATCCCTCCTGAACCTGTAGGATACGCCTTCCCTTACGGGCCGGGCCGGGCGCCGGTCAGATCGGCCGGGCAGCAGGGAAGCAGGCGGAAACGCACAATTGACTTGCGCCGAATTGCCTTGCCCGACAGGCGGGAATGCTCTATCGGAAATACCGGCCAAACGCGGGTGTGCCTTGTTCCAGGCGATCTCGGAACGTGGGAATTCGCCGCTTTCCAGTCCTGACCCTGCGACGGGTCAAAACCCTCTGAGCCAGGTCCGATCCCGGTCTGCTCCGGTTGAGCAGCCGGTGCGTCCGCGTCCATCACATCCCACCCGATGGCCGGCCCGACGAACCGACTGCCCAACCTCCCCGCAGAGCCCCTCGCGGTCCTAGAAGACGGGCGTGCCGTCCCGCGTCAGCTTCCAGTCCACCGAAGCGAACTCCGCCGGGTTCAGCGAACCCTTCGCGGTCACCCACTCCGCGATCCGCGTACGGATCTCCGTCGACTCGGCCCACACCTCGGTCGCCGACGCCACGTGCGGGAAGGCGCCGCCGCCATTGGCGCGGTAGTTGTTCACCGCCAGCACGAACTGCTGCGCGTCGTCCAGCGCCGCACCGTTGTACGTCAGGTTCTTGATCCGCGAACCCTCGGCCTGCGCGATGTCGATGTCGTACTGCAGACCCGACACGTAGTCGTAGTTGTAGTCAGGGCGGTTGTTCGCGTTCGTCAGCTTCGCCGTGTCGATCACCGCGTCCGCCGCCGTACGCACGAAGTAGTTCGCCGAGTACTCCAGGTACGCCCGCACCTGCGCGCCCGTCATCACCTTCGCGACCAGCGTGTTGTCGTACACGTACAGGCTCGACAGGTCCCGGATCGTCACGTTCCCGGCCGGGATCTCCGACGTACGCGAGAACGGCGAGGCCTGTGCGATCACCGGCAGCGAGGCGTACTCCGTACCCACGAGCGCCGCCTTGACGACGTCCTCCTGCACCTTGGTGATCAGGTCGATGATCGCGGCGTCCTTGTACCGCGCCTCGACCGTCGTCAGAGTCTCCGTGGCCGTACCGACGACCTGGTTGACGTACGCCACCACCACGTCGTGCTCGTCCTTGAGCAGCTTGGTGATCTTCGGGTCGTCGACGACCGAGTTCGAGTTGCGGACCGACGCGGCCACCGACTCGACCGTCCACCTGCCCTTGTCGAAGACCAACTCGAAGTCGAAGAGGGACAGGCGCTCCGCGTAGGCCAGCGGCTCCGAGAGGACCACCGTCTTGCCGGTCGCCGTGTTGGTGACCTTCAGCTCCGGGATCTCCACATGCGCGTGCCCGACCAGGATCGCGTCGATACCCGGCACCTGCTGCGCCACCAGCGCCGCCGAGTTCTCGATGTACGGCAGCTGGTCACCGTACGACGACGTGCCGGACGAACCGGAGTGCGCCGACACCACGACGACGTCCGCACCCATCGACCGCAGCTTCGGCACCCACTTCGCCGCCTGCTCCTCCAAGCCCGGGAACGTCAACTTGCCCTGGACGTAGGCCTTGTCCCAGATCGCGATGCCCGGGTTGGTGAGACCGAGAACGGCGACCTTGACCGGCGGCGCACCCGGCACATGGAACTTCTTCATGAAGTACGGCGGGAAAGCGGGCTTGAGCGTCTTCGCGTCCAGCGCGTTCGCACCGAGCAGCGGGAAACGGCACTGCTCCTCGAACTTCCGCAGCGTCTCGATGCCGTAGTTGAACTCGTGGTTGCCGAGGGCCACCGCGTCGTAGCCGATCGCGTTCATCGCCTGCGCCATCGGGTGGACCGGACCGCCCTTGGCGGTGATCGGGTCGACCTTCGCGTAGTAGTACGTCAGCGGGGTGCCCTGGATCGTGTCGCCCGCGTCCAGAAGGAGCGTGTTGCCACGGCCCTTCTCCTTGCGGACCGCGTTCACCAGCGTCGAAATCCGCGCCAGACCCTGCGCGTTGCCCGCCGTGTCCTTGTACTCCGCGTCCTTGAAGTAGTCCCAGTTGAAGACGTGACCGTGCAGATCGGTCGTGCCCATCACCGTCAGGGAGTACCGCTTCACGGGCTTCCCGCCCTTCTTCGCCTCGGCCGCCTCGGCAGCGGGAGCCGCCACCGACCCGGCCAGCGCCACCCCCGCCCCGGTCACGGCGGACTTCTTCAGGAACTTACGGCGGTTCAACGACATCTCAGCGACTCCTCGGGAAACGGTCAACGACGCGCGTAGATTCTGGCTCACGAGCCACCACCGCAACAGGTCCGGAAGGTTTCGATCTGGTGACCTGTGGGCACCCCAACCGGCCTCCCAGTGACAGAGTGGGACGTATGGCACCCACCGCAGAGGAACCCCAACCCGCCCTCCCCTACGGCACTCCCGACTCACCCCGCATCGCGGTGCGCGGCGAAGCCCGCCTGGAAGTCGACCCCGAGATCGCCCGCATCGGCATCACCGTCAGCGCCCGCGGCACCGACCGCCGCGACGCCCTCAGCGACCTCACCCGCCGCAACACCACCGCACTGGACCTCGTGAAGTCCTACGGCGACGCGGTCGAACACGTGGAGACCGGTGCCTTCTCCATCAGCCCCGAACTCACCAAGCACGGCCGCGGCGAACGCATCCGCGCCTACCACGGCCGCGTCCACATCACCGCCGAACTCACCGACTTCACCGCCCTCGGGGAACTGACGACCCGGCTCGCGGACCTCGACCTCACCCGCGTCGACGGACCCTGGTGGGCCCTGCGCCCCGACTCGCCCTCCCACCGCGAGGCCCGCAGGCAAGCCGTCCGCGAAGCCGTCCAACGCGCCCGCGAATACGCCGAAGCCCTCGGCACCACCCTCTCCGCCCTCGTCGAACTCGCCGACATCGGCGCCGAGAACGCCCCACCGCCCTACCCCGCGGCCCCCGGCCGCGCCATGCGCTCCATGGCCTACGCCGCGGACGCCGCCGAAGAGGCCGCCCCCCTGGACCTCGAACCCCAACGCCAGCGTGTCTACGCTCAGGTCAACGCCCGTTTCACCATGGCACCGCCCCAGCTCTAACCCCACGGAGGCGTTATCGGAATTGTGGCCGAGGGTGTACTGAAAGCGACCGCCCGCGCTCATCAGAGCACCCCGGCGCACAATTCAACGCTTGTCAATAACCCTTCACGCAAAGGTTGTTGAGTAGTCATGCGGCACCAATTCCCTACCCGTCGGTAAGGCCTACGCTCGAAACATGCGCCGAGCAAAGATCGTCTGTACATTGGGCCCCGCCACCGACTCGTACGACCAGATCAAGGCACTGGTCGAAGCCGGAATGGACGTAGCCCGCTTCAACCTCAGCCACGGCACCTACGCCGACCACGAGGAGCGCTACCAGCGCGTACGCAAGGCCTCCGACGAGTCCGGCCGCAGCGTCGGCATCCTCGCCGACCTTCAAGGCCCGAAGATCCGACTCGGCCGCTTCACCGAAGGCCCCGTACTGCTTGAACGCGGAGACACCTTCACCATCACCGTCGAAGAAGGCTTCGAAGGCGACCGCCAGACCTGCGGCACCACCTACCCGGGACTGGCGGGAGACGTCACCACCGGGGAGCGCATCCTCGTCGACGACGGCAAGGTCTGCCTCGAAGTCACCGCCGTCGAGGGCCCCCGCGTCCACACCACCGTCATCGAAGGCGGCATGGTCTCCGACAACAAGGGCCTCAACCTCCCCGGCGTCGCCGTCTCCGTCCCCGCCCTCTCCGACAAGGACGAAGCGGACCTCCGCTGGGCCCTGCGCATCGGATGCGACGTCATCGCCCTGTCGTTCGTCCGCAGCGGCCGCGACATCGAGGACGTCCACCGCATCATGGACGAAGAAGGCCGCCGCCTCCCCGTGATCGCCAAGGTGGAGAAGCCGCAGGCCGTCGAGAACATCGACGACATCGTCGCCGCCTTCGACGGCATCATGGTCGCCCGCGGCGACCTCGGCGTGGAAATGCCGCTGGAGCAGGTCCCGATCGTCCAGAAGCGCGCGATCAAGCTGGCCAAGCGCAATGCCAAGCCGGTCATCGTCGCCACCCAGATGCTCGACTCGATGATCGAGAACTCCCGCCCGACCCGCGCGGAGGCCTCGGACGTCGCCAACGCCGTCATCGACGGCACGGACGCCGTGATGCTCTCCGGCGAGACGAGCGTCGGCAAGTACCCGATCGAGACCGTCCGCACGATGGGCCGCATCGTCGAAGCCGCCGAAGAGGACATCCTCGAAAAGGGCCTCCCGCCCCTGACCGAACGCAACAAGCCCCGCACCCAGGGCGGCGCCGTGGCCCGTGCCGCCGCCGAGATGGGTGACTTCCTCGGCGCCAAGTTCCTCGTCGCCTTCACCCAGTCCGGGGACACCGTCCGCCGCCTCTCCCGCTACCGCTCCCCGATCCCCCTGCTCGCCTTCACCCCGGCCCAGGAAACCCGCTCCCAGCTCAACCTCACCTGGGGCGTCGAAACCTTCCTCGGCCCCCATGTCGACTCCACCGACGCCATGGTCGACCAGGTCGACGAGCTGCTTCTGAAGTACGGCCGCTGCCAGAAGGGCGACATCGTCGTGATCACTGCCGGCTCCCCGCCCGGGGTCTCCGGCTCGACGAACCTCGTCCGGGTGCACCACATCGGCGAGGACGACAGCCCCAAGTAGTCACTACGAAAAGCGGAGGTTCACCGTGTGTGAACCTCCGCTTTTTGTGCAGAATGTGCCGGGTGCGGGATTCGAACCCGCAAGCCCTTTCAGGCAGAGGTGTTTGAGACCTCCGTGTATGCCGTTCCACCAACCCGGCTCAAGTGGCTGCCCGGAAGCATACCGGGTCACCGCAGCTCGCTGCAGCTAGGTAGGCTCTTGGGCAGCAGCACTGCCCGGCCCGTAATGAGGAGCCCCCGTGACCGCCCCCGAGTCGCCCCAGCCCGTAGACGCGCCCGACGACGACAAGTCGCACGTGCCTCCGCTGACGACCCGCGTCGTCATCGCTGAGGACGAGGCGCTGATCCGTCTCGACCTCAAAGAGATGCTGGAGGAAGAGGGCTACAGCGTCGTAGGAGAGGCGGGCGACGGTGAGCAGGCCGTCGAGCTGGCCCGGGAGCACAAGCCCGACCTGGTGATCCTCGACGTGAAGATGCCCAAGCTCGACGGGATCTCGGCGGCGGAGAAGATCGCCGAGGAGGGCATCGCCCCGGTGCTGATGCTGACCGCCTTCTCGCAGCGCGACCTGGTCGAGCGGGCGCGTGACGCCGGCGCGATGGCGTACCTGGTGAAGCCGTTCAGCAAGAGTGACGTGGTGCCGGCGATCGAGATGGCGGTGTCGCGGTTCACGGAGCTGAAGCAGCTGGAGCAGGAGGTCGCGGACCTCAGCCAGCGGCTGGAGACCAGGAAGCTGGTCGACCGCGCGAAGTCGGTGCTGCAGACCCAGTACGGGCTGACCGAGCCGGCCGCCTTCCGGTGGATCCAGAAGACCTCGATGGACCGGCGTATGTCGATGCAGCAGGTCGCCGAGGCGGTCATCCAGGACGCCGAGGAGAAGAAGTCCGCGAAGGGCTAGCCGGACCAAGCCGCACGGAAGAGGCCCGCACCCCCGGCAAAGGGGGTGCGGGCCTTCTCGTACGCGCGGAAGGAGCTAGTCCTCGCCCAGGTACGCCTTCCGGACGGACTCGTCGTGCAGGAGGTCCTGCCCGGCGCCCGAGAGGACGATGCTGCCCACCTCCATGACGTGTCCGTGGTCGGCGAGGGAGAGCGCCGCCTGGGCGTTCTGCTCGACGAGGAGGATCGTCGTGCCCTGTGACTTGAGCTCGGCGATGGTGGACATGATCTTCTGCATCATGATCGGCGAGAGGCCCATGGAGGGTTCGTCGAGCATGAGCAGCTTGGGCTGGGACATCAGCGCCCGGCCCATCGCCAGCATCTGCTGCTCGCCGCCGGAGAGGGTTCCCGCGGCCTGCTTCCTGCGCTCCCCGAGGATGGGGAAGAGGTCGTAGGCGCGCTGGATGTCCTTCTCGATGGCCGGCTTGTCGTCGCGGAGGAAGGCGCCGAGCCGCAGGTTGTCCTCGATGGTCATGCGGGGGAAGATGTGCCGCCCCTCGGGGGAGTGGGCGAGCCCCAGCGAGACGATCTGGTGGGCCGGCGTCTTCTTCAGCGACTTGCCGTTGAACTTGATCTGGCCGCCGACGGGCTTGAGGAGGCCCGACAGGGTGCGCAGGGTCGTGGTCTTGCCGGCGCCGTTGGTGCCGATGAGGGTGACCACCTCGCCGGCTTCCACCTTGAAGGAGATGCCCTTGACGGCCTCGATCTTGCCGTAGGCGACTCGGAGGTCCTCGACTTCGAGCAGTGCGGTCATCGGTCGGTCTCCTTGCCGGGCGCGGCGTCCGTCGTGGTGTCGGCGTTCGCCTCGGCGGCCTCGACCTCGGCGACCTCTTCGTCACCGGGGGCGTTCTCGAAGGGTTCGCCGAGGTAGGCGGCGATGACGCGTTCGTCGCCCTGGACGGTCGCGCTGTCGCCCTCGACGAGCTTTTCGCCCTGGACGAGTACGGCGACGCGGTCGCAGAGGTTGAAGATGAACCGCATGTCGTGCTCGATGACGAGTACGGCGATGCCCATGTCGCGGATGGCGAAGACGAGTTCCTCGGTGGCCCGGGTCTCCTGCGGGTTCATGCCGGCGGTGGGCTCGTCGAGGAGCAGGAGGCCCGGCTCGCTGGCCAGGGCTCGCGCGATCTCGAGCTTGCGCTGCTCACCGTAGGGGAGGTTCCTGGCGAGGTGGTCGCGCTTGGCGGCCAGCCCGATGAACTCCAGGAGCTCCATGGCGCGCTCTTCGGAGGCCTTTTCGGCCTTCTTGAAGCCGGGGCCGCGCAGGAGCGCGGACCAGAGGCCTTCCTTGGTGCGGGTGTGGCGGCCCACGAGCACGTTTTCCAGGACCGTCATGTTGGCGAAGAGACGGATGTTCTGGAAGGTGCGTGCCACGCCCGCCGCGGTGACCTTGAAGGACTTCGGCGGCAGGACGTCGCCCTTGTAGCGGACCTCGCCCTCGGTGGGGATGTAGAGGCCGGTGAGGCAGTTGAAGAAGGTCGTCTTGCCGGCGCCGTTGGGGCCGATCAGTCCGACGATCTCGCCGCTGTTGACGGTGAGGTCGACATTGCGTACGGCGGTGAGGCCGCCGAAGCGCATGGTGACGCCGCGGGCGTCGAGTACGACTTCGCCGGGGGCGTTGGCGCCGGAGGAGGCTGCCGGGGTGGTGGTCTCGGTAGTCATGGTGGTCAGACCCCTGCCTTGCTGAGGACTGTGGGTGCTTCCGCGTCTTCGTGGAACTCGAGCTGGCGGCGCCGGTTCGGGATGAGGCCCTCAGGGCGGAAGCGCATCAGCAGGACGAGCGCGAGACCGAAGGCGAGGAGCTGGTAGTCGTCGAGGAACTGGAGCTTGGCCGGGATGAGGTAGAGCAGTGCGGCGCCGACGAGCGGTCCGCTGATCGTGCCCATGCCGCCGAGGACGACTGCCGCGAGCAGGAACGCCGAGTTGGGAGGAACGACGGCGGCGAAGGTGTACTGCTCGGGCGTCACGGTGTAGGTGACATGTGCCTGCACCGTACCGGCGAGCCCGGCGAGGGCGGCACCGAGGGCGAAGGCGATGAGCTTGACCCGGAAGCCGTTGATGCCCATGGCGAGGGCGGCCGTCTCGTCCTCGCGGATGGCGATCCAGGCGCGGCCGATACGGGAGTCGCTGCTGCGCCGGAAGACGACCACGACGACCAGCGTGATGAGGAGCATCAGCAGGAAGTAGTTGGCGAACCGGGCGATGGTGAAGCCGGCGAAGGTGTGTTCCGCGCCGAAGTCGAAGCCGAGGATGTTGAGGTTCGGGATCGACGCGATGCCGTTGGAGCCGTTGGTGACGTCGGGGCCCGAGGTGCCGTCCATGTTGAGGACGGTGATGCGGAAGATCTCACCGAAGCCGAGGGTCACGATGGCGAGGTAGTCGCCGCGCAGTCGCAGGGTGGGCGCGCCGATGAGGACGCCGAAGATCATGGCGACGGCGGCGCCGAGCAGGGCCGAGGCCCAGAACGGGAAGTGGACGTCGAAGGGGGAGGACGGGGAGCCGGAGACCATGGCCGCGGTGTAGGCGCCGACGCCGAGGAAGGCGACGTATCCGAGGTCGAGGAGGCCGGCGAGGCCGACGACGATGTTCAGGCCGAGGGCGACGGTGGCGAAGATCAGGATGTAGACGCCGATCGTCGCGTACTGGTCGTCGGACTGGGTGAAGGGGAAGGCCGCGGCGGCGGCGAACGCGCCGAACATCGTCACACTGCGGTGCTTCGCGGTAAGGGCGGAGATCCGGCCCACGAGGCCGGCCTTGGCCGCGGCGGCGAAGCTGAAGCCCGTGATGATGAGGAAGCCGATGAAGAGCTCGTCGTACTCGGTGCCGATGCCGTAGGTGAAGACGATCAGACCCAGGGCGAGCGCCGCGACGATGATCAGGATCTCGGCGTACGCGGGCAGCTTGCGGGCCGGGGTGGCGGTACCGGAGGCGAAGGCGGCCTTGACGACGGCGACCTTGTTGCGTACGTCGAGGAGGAACTGCTCGCGGGGGGTGTCCTCGGGGTCGCCGACGTCGGGCTCCGGCCGCCGGAACGGCAGGGAGAGCGCCCCGAGGAGGGAACCGAGGGTGGCGATGGCGACGATGTAGCCGCCGGGTTCGAGGTTGACGACGCCGCCGAGCTGGACGGTGATCGCGATGACCGTGAACCAGGCGGTGGCGAAGGTGCCGAGCGAGGCGAGCTTGATGGCGCTGGAGGCGCCCGCGGGTACCAGCCAGCCCAGGCCCTTGACGCCGTACGAGGCGAGGCCGAACAAGGTGGTGAGGGCCCCGCCGATGAGGACGAGGACCTGGAGGCCGCCCGGGTAGCCGTAGACCGTGAGGTCACCGGGGAACTCGTCGGTCCAGGTCCAGGCGAGGAAGGCGGAGACGACGGCGAGGGCGCCGCCACCGGTGGCGAGGGCGCGGCCGATGGTGGGGGGGATGGCGACGAGGCCCTTGAGCTCTCCCGGGTTCGGGGTGCTGGGCGTCTCGGGAGCGGTGGTCTGTGTGGTCATCGGTGTCACGCCCTGTCCGCCACGCGCTCACCGAGCAGGCCCTGTGGCCTGAACAGGAGCACGAGGATGAGGAGTACGAAGGCCCAGACGTTGGCCCAGGACTGGCCGCCGAGCTGCGACATGCCGGGGACGTCGGCGATGTAGGCGGTGGCCATGGTTTCGGCGAGGCCCAGGACGAGGCCGCCGATCATGGCTCCGTAGATGTTGCCGATGCCGCCGAGGACGGCGGCGGTGAAGGCCTTGAGACCGAGGATGAAGCCCATGCGGAAGTCGATCTGGCCGTACTTGAATCCGTAGGCCACGGCTCCGACGGCGGCGAAGGCGGCACCGAGGGCGAACGCGACCACGATGATGCGGTCGGTGTTGATGCCCATGAGCTTGGCGGTGTCCGGGTCCTGCGCGGTGGCCTGCATGCCGCGTCCGGTGCGGGTCTTCATCACGAAGTAGGCGAGGATCGCCATGCTGATGGGCGCCGCGACGAAGAGGAAGACGTCACCGGTCTGGATGGTGACGCTGCCGATCTCGAAGGGCCCGCCGGGGATGCTCGGGAAGGTGATGGCGGACTTGGCGTCCGGGTACCAGGCCCATACCGCCTGCTGGAGGGCGAGGGAGAGGCCGATGGCGGTGATGAGGGGGGCCAGCCGTGGCGCGCCGCGCAGCGGGCGGTAGGCGAACCGTTCGGCTCCCACGGCGATCGTGGTGGAGACGAGGATGGCGCCGATGAGCATCAGGGGCAGCGCGAGCCACATGGTGGTGCCGTCGGGCAGGATGTACAGGTAGACCGTGAGAGCGCCGAAGGCCCCGGTCATGAAGATCTCGCCGTGGGCGAAGTTGATGAGCTGGACGATGCCGTAGACCATTGTGTAGCCGATGGCGACGAGCCCGTACATGGATCCCAGTAGCAGGCCATTGACCAGCTGCTGCGGCAGTTCGTTCACCGCATGTCCTCCGAGACGTTCGGACGTCGGATGTTCGACGAGTGGGGGCCGGATGCGAGTCCGCGCGGGGCGCCTGTGGTGCAGCGCCCCGCGCGGCTCGTATGTGGTGCGGGTGTGGGGGTCAGCCGGTGTAGGTGCCGGACTTCACAGCCTTCCAGGCACCGTTCTCGACCGCGTAGACGGTGAGCTGCTTGTTGGTCGCGTCACCGAACTCGTCGAAGGAGACCTTGCCGGTCACACCGTCGAAGGAGACGTTCTGCATGGCAGCGGTGACCTTGGCACGGGCGTCGCTCGGAAGCTTGCCGTCGTTGTCCTCGACGACCTTCTTCACGGCCTCGATGATCGCCCAGGCCGAGTCGTAGGAGTAGCCGCCGTACGCCTCGTAGGCCTCCTTGTAGCCCGCGGCCTCGTAGTTCGAGACGAACTCCTTGGCGGAGGCGAGCTCCTCGACCGGCGCGCCGACCGAGGTGGCGAGGTCGCCGGTGGCGCTGGCGCCGGCCAGCTTGATGAAGTCGGCGCTGTAGATGCCGTCGCCGCCGACCACCGGGATCTTGGCGCCCGCGGCCTTGATCTGCTTGCTGAGCGGGCCGGCCTGCGGGTACTCGCCGCCGTAGTAGACGACGTCCGCGCCGGAGCTCTTCACCTGGGTGGCGACCGCGGAGAAGTCCTTGGTGTCCGGGTCGATGTGCTGGGTGCCGGCCACGGTGCCGCCGAGCTTCTTGAACTCCTCGGTGAAGGTGGCGGCCAGACCGGCGCCGTAGGTCTTCTTGTCGTCGATGACGAAGACCTTCTTCTTCTTCGAGTCGTTGTAGACGTACTGCGCGGCGAACGGGCCCTGGATGGCGTCCGTGGTCGCGGTGCGGAAGTACGACTTGTACGGGCGGGTCTTCGTGCCGGTGTTCCACTCCGTGCCCTGGGTGAGGGCCGGGTTGGTGTTGGCCGGGGAGACCTCGACGAGCTTGGCGTCGTCGAAGATCTTCTGCATGGACTCCGCGACGGAGGAGTTCAGCGGTCCGACCACGCCGAGGACGGCGTCGTCGGCGACGAGCTTGGAGGCGTTCTGCTGGCCCGAGGAGGGCAGCGCCTGGTCGTCGAGGGCTTCGATCTTGAAGGTGACGCCGTCGACGTACTTCTGCTCGTTGGCCTGCTTGGTCGCGAGGTCCACGGAGTTCTTGATGCCGAGGCCCAGAGCGGACAGGTCGCCGGTCAGCGGGGCGTCGATGCCTATGGTGACAGTGGTGCCACTGTCGTCCGAGCTCGAGCCTTCGTCGTCGCGCGAGCCGCAGGCGGTAAGGGTGAGTGCTCCCGCCGCCAGCGCGGCGGTGATGGCGATGAACGAACGTTGACGCACGGTCAGTCCTTTCCCTGGCGCGGCCCTCCCCCATGGAAGCGGCCGAGTCGAGCGCTGAGCTGAGCCGAAATGATTTCGAATCCCTGGCGCGGTGACTGGGCGTGACTCTAAGCCGGTGATGGGAACAACGAGGAGGGTCTGGGGAAGGCTGTGACGCTCTTGTTATGACACGAGGTAATGCAGAGCGGTACTGAGTGGGTGGAACAGCGGAATTCAGGCTGATTCGCCCTGTCCGCATGCTGAGAACATGCAGGACCTGACGGGGTGTGTTCAGGAGTGTTCTACGGTTTTGCTGATGACGTGGAATTGTTGCCGCAGGCTACCTGGAGTGCTTCCGAGAGGTCTTGTGCGTATAGATCACCCAGGATGAAGCTGTGCACTTGTATTGCGTGCGTATTACGCAGAGTTACGTCCAGGAAAGGGAGTCCGGCGTTCCGGGGCACTTTCGCGCAATCGTTGACGTGCACGGTGATCGTGATCCTGTGGGGAGAACCGGCCCTAGTCCGGAACGGGGGGTGGGGATCCGAGGTGAGGGAGAAGCCGGCGGAGGGCTGTTCGATCCGCAGCACGGTGACCGCGGGGCCGGAACGCACGGTGAGCTCCACCGCGAAGGTGAAGGCCCCGCGCGGGTGGTTCGGAGACGGGTCCTCCTTGCCCGCGTAGGCGACCTCGGTGACCTGGGAGGGGTACGGCGGGGCGGGCGGCGGAGGCTGCCGGGGCCGGGTGGCGTAGAGATAGCCGCCGACGACGAGGACGGCCGCGGACATCCCGGCGGCGAGCGTGGCGCGGCGGTGCCGGGCGTACAGCCGCGTGAGCGGCCCGCGCGGGACCTTGGGGCGTGGCGGGGTCTCCGGATCCGGGGTGTCCCGTGCGAGGGTGCCTTCGCCCGGTTCGACGGGGCCGATGCCGCTCACTGCCAGGGACCTCCGCTCGGGTCGCCGTCGCGGTAGCTCTCCGCGCACAGCTCGCGCGCCCGGCGGTCGATCAACTGCTCGGCCGCCTCCTCGCCCTTGCGCTTCTCCTCGGCCCGGGCGGCGTCCACGACCTTCATCAGGATCTCGTACTGCCCGTTGGACAGGCCCATCGACTGGTAGTCCCCGTAGGAGTTCTGGTCCAGAGCCTCTCGCGACCAGAACGAGACGAGTTGGGCGCACAGGTCCTCGGGAGGCGTTTCCTCGGGCGGCGTGTCCGCGGGAGAAGCAGACGGTGACGGTGTACCGGAGCCGGTCCGCGAGGCCGTCGTCGTCCCGTCCTCCGCGCCGGATTCCCCGCACCCGGTGAGCAGGACGCCGGTGAGGAGAGTCAGTCCCGTCCCGAGAACTGCCCGCGTCCAGGTGGCTCCTGCCGTTCCCATACCTTGACGCTAAGGGGCCCGGTGCCCGGGATCAACGGATGCGGACCGGACAGGCCGGACGGGATGAGGACCGTGAACTGGAACGAGCACCTCGACGAGTACTGCGAGCGGGGATCGGCGGCCTTCTGGGCCGAGCCCGTCAACGCGTTGACCAACCTCGCCTTCCTCGTCGCGGCGTTGGCGATCTGGCACACCCTCAGGTCCTGTCGGTCCGTGCCCACGAGCATCGGGCTCCTGGCCCCCCTCATGGCGCTCATCGGCATCGGCAGCTTCGCCTTCCACACGCTGGCGACGCGGTGGTCCCAGGCGCTGGACGTCGTGCCCATCACGCTGTTCGTGCTCTTCTGCCTCGGGTGCGTCCTGCGCTGGTTCTACGGCCTCGCCTGGCGGCGGTGCGTGCTCGCAGTGGCCGGGTTCGGGGCCCTCGCCGCCGTGTTCGGCGTGCCGGCCGTCGGGTTGATCCCCAACCGCTCCGGCATGTACGTCCCCGTGCTGCTCCTGCTGACCGGTCTGGCGGTGACGCTGCGCGGGTCCGCGGACGCGGGCCGGGCCGCCCACTGGCGGCAATTCGCCCTGGCGGCAGCGGTGTTCGCCCTCGCGCTGGCCGCCCGCACGGTGGACGAGGAGGTCTGCGGCGCGTTCCCGCTGGGCACGCACTTCCTGTGGCACACCCTCGACGGCGTACTGGTCTTCCTGGTGTCCAGCGCCCTCGTCCGCCGCTGGCGCCGACTGGCGGACGCGGACCGGGACCGGCTCGCCGCACCCGCTCCGTAGCGGCCAGGCACCGGCGGGTGTCACCACCGGTGCCGAAGCGTCCGGGTCAGCCGGTGGGGGCGTCCTTGAGCATGCAGGTCAGCCGGGCGGAACAGACGCGCTTGTCCGCCTCGTCCGTGATGACGATCTCGTACGTCGCCGAGGACCTCCCGCGGTGCACGGGCGTGGCCACACCCGTGACAAGGCCGGAGCGCACCCCGCGGTGGTGCGTGCAGTTCAGGTCGACGCCCACGGCGAGCTTGGAGCTGCCGCCGTGCAGCATCGCGCCGATGGAGCCGATGGTCTCCGCGAGGACGGCGGAGGCGCCGCCGTGCAGGAGGCCGTAGGGCTGGGTGTTGCCCTCCACCGGCATCGTGCCCACGACGCGCTCGGCGGAGGCTTCGAGGATCTGCACGCCCATGCGCTGGCCGAGGTGGCCCGCCGAGAAGAGTGCGGGCAGGTCGACGCCGAGCGCCGCGTACTCGTCGATGACCTCTTGCGGGAACTTCACGGTGTGCTGCTCGCCCATCGGGCCCGACTCCGTCCGTCGTGGATCACTGTGTGCGGATCGCTGTGGATCGATCCCACCGGCTCACTGAGCAAACGCTCAGTCGGTTGCCGATTGTTCCAGACGTACGACGACGGACTTGCTGGCAGGGGTGTTGCTGGTGTCGGCGGTCGCGTCCAGCGGGACCAGGACGTTGGTCTCCGGGTAGTAGGCGGCCGCGCAGCCCCGGGCGGTGGGGTAGTGCACGACGCGGAAGCCGGGTGCGCGGCGCTCGACGCCGTCCTTCCACTCGCTGACCAGGTCGACGTACGAGCCGTCGGCGAGGCGGAGTGCGGCGGCGTCCTCCGGGTTGACGAGGACGACCCGGCGGCCGTTCCTGATGCCCCGGTAGCGGTCGTCCAGGCCGTAGATCGTGGTGTTGTACTGGTCGTGCGAGCGCAGGGTCTGCAGCAGCAGCCGGCCCTCGGGGAGCTTCGGGTACTCGACGGGCGCGGCCGTGAAGTTGGCCTTGCCGGTGGCCGTGGGGAAACGCCGTTCGTCGCGCGGGGCGTGCGGGAGCGCGAAGCCCGAAGGGTTCGCCACGCGCGCGTTGAAGTCCTCGAAGCCGGGGATCACCCGCGCGATGCGGTCGCGGACGGTCGCGTAGTCCTTCTCGAACTCCTCCCAGGGCGTACGGGATTCATGGCCGAGTACGCGACGCGCGAGCCGGGCGACGATGGCCGGCTCGGACAGCAGGTGCTCGCTCGCGGGCTCCAGGCGGCCGCGTGAGGCGTGCACCATGCCCATGGAGTCCTCCACCGTCACGAACTGCTCGCCGCCGCCCTGGAGATCACGCTCGGTGCGCCCCAGGGTCGGCAGGATCAGGGCACGCGCGCCCGTGACCGCGTGCGAGCGGTTCAGCTTCGTCGACACGTGCACGGTGAGGCGGGCGCGGCGCATGGCCGCCTCGGTCACCTCGGTGTCGGGCGACGCCGCCACGAAGTTGCCGCCCATCGCGAAGAAGACCTTCGCGTCGCCGTCGCGCAGCGCGCGGATGGCCCGTACGACGTCGTAGCCGTGCTCGCGCGGCGGCGCGAACCCGAACTCCCTCTCCAGGGCGTCCAGGAAGGCCGGGGCGGGCCGCTCGAAGATGCCCATCGTGCGGTCGCCCTGCACGTTCGAGTGGCCGCGGACCGGGCACACGCCCGCTCCGGGTCGGCCGATGTTGCCGCGCAGCAGAAGGAAGTTGACGACCTCGCGGATCGTCGGCACGGCGTGCTTGTGCTGGGTGAGGCCCATGGCCCAGCACACGATCGTGCGCTCGGAGGCGAGGATCAGGCGAAGGGCTTCGTCGATCTTCTCCCGGGTGAGACCGGTCGCGGTCAGGGTCTCGTCCCAGTCGGCGGCCCGGGCGGCTTCGGCGAACTCCTCGTAGCCGTGGGTGTGTTCGCCGATGAACTCCTCGTCGAGGGCGCCCTCCGTGTCGAGGATCAGCTTGTTGAGGAGGCGGAAGAGGGCCTGGTCGCCGCCGAGGCGGATCTGCAGGAACAGGTCGGTGAGGGCCGCGCCCTTGAGCATGCCCTGGGGGGTCTGCGGGTTCTTGAAGCGCTCCATGCCCGCCTCGGGCAGCGGGTTGACCGTGATGATCTTCGCGCCGTTGGCCTTGGCCTTCTCCAGGGCGGAGAGCATGCGGGGGTGGTTCGTGCCCGGGTTCTGCCCGGCGACGATGATCAGATCCGCCTTGTAGAGATCGTCCAGAAGGACGCTGCCCTTGCCGATGCCGATGGTCTCGGAGAGGGCGGAACCCGACGACTCGTGGCACATGTTGGAGCAGTCCGGCAGGTTGTTCGTGCCGAGCTCGCGGGCGAACAGCTGGTAGAGGAAGGCCGCTTCGTTGCTCGTACGCCCGGAGGTGTAGAAGAGGGCCTCGTCGGGGGAGCCGAGCGCGGCGAGTTCCTCGGCGACGATGTCGAAGGCCCGCTCCCAGGGCACCGCTTCGTAGTGGTCGGCGCCCTCCGCCAGATACATGGGGTGGGTGAGGCGGCCCTGCTGGCCCAGCCAGTAGCCGCTGCGGCTGGCGAGGTCGGCCACGCTGTGGGCGGCGAAGAAGTCCGGGGTGACCCGGCGCAGGGTCGCCTCCTCGGCGACCGCCTTCGCGCCGTTCTCACAGAACTCCGCCGCGTGCCGGTGCTCCGGCTCCGGCCAGGCGCAGCCCGGGCAGTCGAAGCCGTCCTTCTGGTTGACCCGCAGGAGGGTGAGCGCGGTGCGGCGCACGCCCATCTGCTGCTGGGCCATGCGCAGGGTGTGCCCGATCGCCGGCAGCCCCGCTGCCGCGTGCTTCGGCTCGGCGACCTGTGGCGCGTCCTGAACCGGATCGCTCTTGGGCGGCTTGCTGGCCATCGCGGGGACCCCTTCAACTGCACGTGTGATGCACATCCACCTGCGTGTGTGATGCACGTCTCCGATCCTCGCACGAGGCGCCGACAAGGACCGTGCCGGACCGCGAGGGCTCTCACTGTCAGTGGCACGTGGCAGGATCGGGGTCGTGGCAGAAACAGCATCGAAGAAGAGCGACAAGACCTCCGGCGAGACGCGTCCCCGGCTGATGCTCATGGACGGGCACTCGCTGGCGTACCGCGCGTTCTTCGCGCTGCCCGCGGAGAACTTCACGACGGCGACGGGCCAGCCGACGAACGCGATCTACGGCTTCGCGTCGATGCTGGCGAACACGCTGCGCGACGAGGCGCCCACGCACTTCGCGGTGGCGTTCGACGTCTCCCGCAAGACGTGGCGCTCCGAGGAGTTCACCGAGTACAAGGCGAACAGGTCGAAGACCCCGGACGAGTTCAAGGGCCAGGTCGAGCTGATCGGCGAGCTGCTCGACGCGATGCACGCCGAGCGGTTCGCGGTCGACGGTTTCGAGGCCGACGACATCATCGCGACGCTCGCCACGCAGGCCGAGGCCGCGGGTTTCGATGTGCTGATCGTCACCGGCGACCGCGACTCCTTCCAGCTGGTCTCCGAGCACACGACGGTGCTGTACCCGACGAAGGGCGTCTCGGAGCTGACCCGCTTCACTCCGGAGAAGGTCTTCGAGAAGTACGGGCTGACGCCGGCGCAGTACCCCGACTTCGCGGCGCTGCGCGGCGACCCGTCCGACAACCTGCCGGGCATCCCCGGTGTCGGCGAGAAGACGGCCGCGAAGTGGATCAACCAGTTCGGTTCGTTCGCGGAGCTGGTCGAGCGTGTCGACGAGGTCAAGGGCAAGGCCGGGCAGAACCTCCGCGACCACCTGGAGGCGGTGAAGCTCAACCGCCGTCTCACCGAGATGGTGAAGGACGTGGAGCTGCCCAGGACGGTCACCGACCTGGAGCGCGCCGCGTACGACCGCAAGGCCGTGGCGATGGTCCTGGACACCCTGGAGATCCGGAACCCGTCGTTGCGTGAGCGGCTCCTCGCCGTCGACCCGGGCGCAGAGGAGTCCGAGGAGACGCAGCCGGTCGCCGAGGGCGTCGAACTCGACGGCACGGTGCTGGGCGCGGGCGAGCTGAAGCCGTGGCTCGCCGAGCACGGCACGGAGGTCCTGGGGCTCGCCACGGTCGACACCTGGGCGCTCGGCGCGGGTTCGGTGACCGAGGTCGCGCTCGCCGCCGCCGATGGCGCTGCCGTGTGGTTCGACCCGACGCAGCTGGACGAGGCCGACGACACGTCGTTCGAGAAGTGGCTCGCCGACCCCGCCAGGCCCAAGGTCATGCACAACGCCAAGGGCGCGATGCGGGTCTTCGCCGAGCACGGCTGGACCATCGAGGGCGTGTCCATGGACACCGCGCTCGCCGCGTACCTGGTCAAGCCGGGGCGCCGTTCCTTCGCCCTCGACGCACTGTCGCTGGAGTACCTCGGCAGGGAGCTGGGGCCCACCGCCGCGGCCGACGGGCAGCTCGCCTTCGGCACCGACGACCAGGCCGAGGCCGACGCGCTGATGGTGCAGGCCCGCACGATCCTCGACCTGGGCGAGGCGTTCGGCGAGAAGCTGGAAGAGGTCGGCGCGGCCGATCTGCTGCGCGACATGGAGCTGCCGACGTCCGCCCTGCTGGCCCGTATGGAGCGGCACGGCATCGCGGCCGACCGCACGCATCTGGAAGCCATGGAGCAGATGTTCGCGGCAGCCGTGCAGCAGGCCGTGAAGGAGGCGCACGCCTCCGTGGGCCACGAGTTCAACCTCGGCTCGCCCAAGCAGCTCCAGGAGGTCTTCTTCGGCGAACTCGACCTGCCCAAGACGAAGAAGACGAAGACGGGCTTCACGACGGACGCGGACGCGCTGGCCTGGCTGGCCGGGCAGACCGACCACGAACTGCCGGTGATCATGCTCCGCCACCGTGAGCAGGCGAGGCTCCGGTCGACGGTCGAGGGCCTGATCAAGACGATCGCGGTGGACGGCCGCATCCACACCACCTTCAACCAGACGGTGGCCGCCACAGGCCGCCTGTCGTCCACCGACCCGAACCTGCAGAACATCCCGGTCCGCACCGACGAGGGGCGCGCGATCCGCCGCGGCTTCGTGGTCGGCGCGGGCTTCGAGTCGCTCATGACCGCGGACTACAGCCAGATCGAACTGCGCGTGATGGCCCATCTGTCCGAGGACGAGGGCCTGTTGGAGGCGTTCACCTCCGGGGAGGACCTGCACACCACGGTCGCCTCGCAGGTGTTCTCCGTGGAGCGGACCGCGGTCGACGCGGAGATGCGGCGCAAGATCAAGGCGATGTCGTACGGACTGGCGTACGGTCTGTCGGCCTTCGGCCTCTCCCAGCAGCTGAACATCGACGCGGGCGAGGCACGCGGGCTGATGGACACGTACTTCGAGCGGTTCGGCGGCGTACGCGACTATCTGCGCCGGGTTGTCGACGAGGCGCGTGCGACGGGGTACACGGAGACCCTGTTCGGCCGCCGTCGCCACCTTCCCGACCTCAACAGCGACAACCGGCAGCGGCGTGAGACGGCTGAGCGGATGGCTCTCAACGCGCCCATCCAGGGCACGGCCGCCGACATCGTCAAGATCGCCATGCTCAAGGTGGACAGCGCCCTGCGTGACGCCGATCTCAAGTCCCGGATGCTCCTCCAGGTCCACGACGAAATCGTCCTGGAGATCGCTCCCGGCGAGCGCGCCAGGACTGAGGAACTGGTCCGCCGTGAGATGGCGTCCGCGGTGCAGCTCCGGGCGCCTCTGGACGTGTCCGTCGGCTCCGGGGGCGACTGGGAGTCGGCTGCGCACTAGCGCTCCGCTGGGTTTGCGGTTCGTTCACTGCGAGCCGGGGCGCTCCGCTGTGTTTGCGGTTCGTTCGCTGCGGGCCCGGTGGGGGCTGGTCGCGCAGTTCCCCGCGCCCCTTCGGGGCGCTGCCGAACCGCACCGGACTTCGCCGGCCGCGTTCAGCTTGACCGGGCGGACCCCTGGGTCCGCCGGGGGGCAGCCGCCCGGAACCTTGAGGTACGCCCGGCGTCACCCGCGTGGCCCCCGCAAAAGCGCCCCCCGCCCGAGGCGCCCGTAAGGATGCGGGCATGGGTATACGCATGCTCAACCGCCACACGGCCATAGCCACGGCCGTCGTCTCGGCGCTTCTCGCGCCGATACCCGCGGTCGCCGCGCACGCGAGCACCGCGCAGGTGCCCGCGGCCTGCCGCTCCACCCGTGACCCCGACCTCGCCGCCCGGATGTCCCGCGACCTCCGGGCGGCGCTGTCGTCCCGCCAGGGCACCGTCTCCGTGGCGGTGCACGACGACGACACCGGCCTGACCTGCGCTCTTGCGAGCGTGCGCCAGTACGACTCGGCGAGCGTCGCCAAGGTCGTGATCATGGAGGGCGCCCTGCGCAGGGCGGAGGAACTCGGGCGCAAACTCACCGGCTGGGAGCTGGCCAACGTCCGCCCGATGATCACCAGGTCCGACAACCCCGCCGCCCTGCGGCTGTGGACCGACCTCGGCCACGCCTACCTGGGCCGCATCCTGGCCCGCGCCGGGACGAAGGGCACCGCCCTCGGCCCGAAGGGCTAC
Organism: Streptomyces sp. NBC_00038; assembly: GCF_026343635.1. NCBI lineage: Bacteria > Bacillati > Actinomycetota > Actinomycetes > Kitasatosporales > Streptomycetaceae > Streptomyces > Streptomyces sp. NBC_00038. The sequence goes on along the minus strand of NZ_JAPELQ010000001.1, from coordinate 2,761,307 downwards.
TGGGGCCTGACCCGCACCACGGCGGCCGACCAGATGCGGTTGCTCGCCGTGCTCACCAACTCCCGCTCGTTCCTGAAGACCCGCGCCTACGGCCTGAAGCTGCTCAGCCAGGTCCGCCGGGACCAGCGCTGGGGCGTGCCCGCCGGCATGCCGCGCGGCATGAAGGCCCACGTCAAGAACGGCTGGCTGCCGCGCGCGACGCACGGCTGGCGCGTGCACAGCGTCGGCGCGTTCACCGGCCCCGACCGCACGTACCGCATCGTCGTCCTCTCGCACGACAACCCGACGATGGCGTACGGCGTGCGCACCATCGAGCGCATCGCACAGGCCGTCCACCGCGGACTCAACCAGAAGCGCGGCCTGGCCGACGGGCGCGGCATGGTGCAGAGCCCCACCCCGGAGAGCGCGATCAGCGAGGAGTCGGACGGCTCGGCTCCGTACGAGCCGCTGCCGGGCTGGGACGAGCCGGAGCGGGACGCCACAACCTGACCCCCACCGCGTACAGCGCGAGGCCGAGCACGAGCCCGGCGCCCGCGCCGAAGCACAGCGTCGGGATCCACTCCCAGGGCTTCGCATCGGTACCCCGGCCGGCGATCCAGAGCGAAGCCCGCTGCACCGCGCCCACCAGTGCGCAACCCCCGATCACGGCACCGGCCGCCCACCGGTCGGAACCGGACAGCACGGGCACCCCCACGGGCTCGCCCGACGGCGTCCGCCGCACTGCGAGGAGCACGAAGAGCGCGATGACGACGGCCGCCACCGCCGAACTGCCGTACTGCACGTACCAGTAGAGCGGCGAGCCCCCGGCCTCCCGTCCCAGGAAGGGCAGCAGCTCCACGCCCCACCGGCCGTGATGCGTGAACGCGTCCCACACGACATGCGTCAGCGCGCCGAGCGCCGCCGAGACGTACCACCTCAACACCTGCGACGGACGCAGACGTCCACGTGCCGCCCCGCAGCGCAGCAGACCCGCGACACGCCTTTGCCGCGCCCGCGGCAGCAGCGCCACCAGCGGCTCACGCAGCACCAGCCACGCGCCCACGAGCGCCCAGGCGACGAGCACGTCGAAGGTGAACACCCCGGTGAAGGAGTGGGTGAAGGCGCCGAACTCCATCGCTCCGGACAGCACACTTGCCGCGTAATAGGTCATGTCGGGAGCGAACGAACCGGCCACGAGGACCGCCGGCACCAGCCGGCCGCGGCCGCTTCCGTCACCGCGCACAGCGGGCAGCACGGCCGCGGCATGGCTGAGAGTGAAGGGCAAGTCGTCCCCCTGCGGCTCACGTTGGCCGGGTATGTCGGTCGCGGCGGTCACCTGCGCCCTGCGGGCGTCCAGTATGAGGGACGCATGAGAACTGTTCGGGGGGACACCCTGTCGGTGGCCCACCGCACAATCGGACATGGCCAACTGGTGAAAATCGGGCACGAACGGGTGCCCGGGCGACTGGAGTTGTCGTAGGGTCACCTGGGTCGCCGTGCCGGGGAGCGCGGTGGAATGCCGGCGGAAAACGCAGAAGAAAACGCACCAGAAGAAAACGCACCAGAAGCAAGCGCACAGGTGCAAAGGGCACGGCAAGAAGGCGCGTAAGCGGTTGTCCATGGGAGGGACTCACTCAATGGTGGCGCATTTCGGTACGAGGCTGCGCAAGGGAGCGATGACCACGGCCGTGGCCGCGGCCGCTGTCGCGGCTCTGTCCGCTTCCCAGGCCCCGGGAGTGACCACCGACGGCCAGGGCAGACAGACCACCGGCGCCGACGCCGAGTCCACGCCCGACGGTAACGGCGACGGCAGCGCCACCGGCAACTCGCCGTACTACACGGACCTTCCGCCCCTGAACACCCCCGTCCCGACGCCGACCATCGGCACCCCCGCCGCGACCGGCGAAGCCGAGGCAGGCATACCCGCGACCGTCCTCGACGCCTACAAGAAGGCGGCGGGCTCGCTCAGCGCGTCCAAGCCGGGCTGCAACCTCCCCTGGGAGCTCCTCGCCGCGATCGGCAAGGTCGAGTCGGGCCAGGCCCGCGGCGGCAACGTCGACGCCGCCGGCACCACGATCACCCCGATCCTCGGCCCGGTCCTCAACGGCAACGGCTTCGCGAACATCAGCGACACCGACGGCGGCGCGTACGACGGCGACAGCACCTACGACCGCGCGGTCGGCCCGATGCAGTTCATCCCGTCCACCTGGGAGTGGGCGGGCGAGGACGGCAACGGCGACGGCAAGAAGGACCCCAACAACATCTACGACGCGGCGCTCGCGGCGGGCAACTACCTGTGCCGGTTCAGCTGGGACCTGTCCGACCAGGCCGACCTCAACAGCGCGATCCTCAGCTACAACAACTCGACGGAGTACCTCAACACCGTCCTGTCGTGGCTGGAGTACTACCGCAAGGGCACCCACGAGGTGCCGGACGGCACGGGCACGCTGCCCGAGAACCGCAGTGACGACTCCGACGGGGCCACCACCTCGCCGAGTCCGAGTCCGACGCCGACCACGCCGACCACGCCGAGCACTCCGAAGCCGACCACTCCGGCGACAGGCGGCGGTTCCACGAGTCCGACGCCCACCCCGACCCCGCCCGGCCCGACGCCCACCACTCCCACCCCCACCTCGACGGTGGACCACCTGGAGGACGCGGGTACCGGGAAGCTCACCGCGACGGCCGGCGACACGTTCGGCGAGAACGTCGCCGTGCGGACCGAGACCAAGGCGGGCACGGCGGTCGCCAAGGTCCGGGTGCGGTTCACGATCGTCGGCGACACCACGGACGCCACCTTCACCGGCGGCGAGACCGTCGCCACGGTCGTCACCGACAGCGCCGGCACGGCCACCGCGCCCGCGCTCGTGGCGGGAGAGACGACCGGCGACTTCATCGTCCGCACCACCGTCGTGGGCCGCACGCTGACCGGCCTCGACTACACGGCGAGCGTCACCGCGCGCCAGGCCGACACCCTCGTGCGCACCAGCGACACCGCACTGACCTGCGTGCCGGGTGGCGAGTTCGCGGACCAGGTCGAGGTGAAGGCCACCTACGACGGCGCCGTCGCGGACAAGGTCGCGGCCACCGCCACCCTCATCAAGTCGGCGGACGACGCCACCGAGAACGACAAGGGCCCGTACTTCAAGGACGCGGACGGAAACACCGTTCGCACCCTCACGGACCTCACCACGGACGCCGACGGTCTGCTGAAGCTCCCGAAGCTGTACGCGGACGACACCACCGGCACGTTCCTGCTCCGCATCACCACCACGGGCGGCGCGACGCTCACGGTCGAGCTGACGGTGGCCGCGGCGGCCACCCCGGAGCCCGAGCCGGAGCCGACGGCCACGTCGTAGTCCGTACGCGCACGGTCAGGGCGCCCCTCCGCTTCCGGCGGAGGGGCGCCCTCGTCGTTGTGTGTGCAACGTGTTCTCATCTCGCCCCGCCGTTGCTACGGTGCCGGACCTGACGACGTATCAGTTCCAGTTCCCGGCCCTCGGGGAGGCCCCGCATGCGCGCCCTCACAGCCGCCGCGATCGGTCTCGCCGTGGCGCTCGCCCTGGTGTTCACGATCACCGCCATGGGCTCACCGGCGGGCAAGACCTCGCCGAAGCCGATGCTCACCACCGTCCCCGAACACCCATAGCGCACAGGGAGGACGCCGACATGCGCCGCAAGGTCAGCCTGGTCCTGCTCGCCTTCGCCGTGTTCTTCGCGGCACTGTCCCCCCTGCTGCACTGGTACGCCTTCCCGCGCCTGGCCAAGGTCCCCGCCGACCAGTACCAGGACATGGTCCTGGAGGCGAAGGACGCGACCCTCCTCGACTACGGCACCATGACGGCCAAGAAGGTCCCCAAGGTCACCATCGTGCAGACCCTCAAGGGCAACGTCGAAGCCTCCGAGAAGATCGAGAAGACCGCGGGCCGCGACGTCGTCGTCTGGGACTCCCTTTCCTACGTCCAGGGCCCCGACGGGGAGATGGTCTCCAAGCTTCCCGAGCGCTACATCTTCGACGCGCACAGCCAGGACCCCGTCCACGCCACCGGCGAGTCGGTCGACGGCGACCCCGTCACCCGCGAGGGCATCGAGTTCAAGTGGCCCTTCAACACGGAGAAAAGGGACTACGAGTACTTCGACGCGCAGACCCGCACCTCGGCCCCCATCCACTACAAGGGCACCCAGAACTTCCGGGGCGTAGACGTCTACTACTTCGAGCAGACCATCCCCTGGACCAAGGTCGAGTTCCCGAAGATCCTGCCCGTGGAGGGCGTCACCCCGGAGTCGATCGCCAAGACGGGCACCACCCGCTGGTACACCACGGTCCGCAAGTTCTGGGTGGAGCCGGTCACCGGAGCGCCCGTCTACGGCGAGGAGATCCACCAGGAGGAGCTGCGCGGCGGCACCCTCCTGGGGGACCGCGACAAGGTGACGGCGTTCTCCGGGCACGTGAAAATGCGCGAGGACTACATCGAGTACACCGTCGACCTGGTCAAGTCGAACCGCACCCTGGTCCTGATGATGACCACGTACCTCCCCTGGGGCTTCCTGATCCTCGGCGCGGGACTCCTCTCGCTCTCCCTCTACCTGGAGGCACGGAGCCGCCGCGGCGGCGATCCCGCGCCCACGGACGCCGTGGAACCCGAACCGGTCACCGCCTGAGCCGCGCGTTCGTGTACCGCGTCGGCTCGGCGGTCGCCGGGTCCTCGGGCCACGGATGCCTGGGGTAGCGCCCGCGCAGTTCGGCCCGTACGGCCTTGTAGCCGTCCCTCCAGAAGGAGGCCAGGTCGGCGGTGACGGCCGCGGGCCGCCCCGCGGGCGAGAGCAGATGCACGAGTACGGGCACACCGGCGACGCGGGGCGTCTGTGCCAGCCCGAACATCTCCTGCAACTTCACGGCAAGGACGGGCCGTTCGGGGTCCGCGTAGTCGATCCGGATCCTGGACCCGCTGGGTACCCCGATCCGCTCGGGCGCGAGCTCGTCGAGACGGGCGGCGTCCCCGGTGGCCCAGGGCAGCAGACGGTTCAAGGCCTGCCCCGCCTCGATCCGCGCCAGATCGGCCCGCCGCCGGGCGCGGCTCAGCTCCGGCTCCAGCCACTCGTCCACGCGCGCGTGCAGCGCGTCGTCGGACACGTCGGGCCAGGGGTCGCCCAGGTGCAGCCGCAGAAACGCGAGCCGCCGCCGCAGCACCTCGGCGTCCGCCGACCACCGCAACAGGCCGAACCCCTCCTCCCGCAGCCCTTCAAGAAGCGCGTCCCGTACGAGCCCGGCGTCGGCGTTCTTGATCGGCCGCACCGCCAGCTCCACGGCCCCGAGCCGCTCGACCCGCCGCGCGACGACGTCGCCGTCGGCCCAGTGGACCTCGTCGCCCTTGGAGCGCAGGCTCGCCGCGGCCCGCATAGCGGTCTCCTCGTCGATGACGGCCGCGAGTCGCACGCGCGCGTGCCCGGCGCCGACGGGCCGGTCCGCGACGGCCACGGCGAGCCAGGGCGCCCCGCGCAACCCCGAACCCTCCGACACCTCGGCCCGGGTCCCCGAGACCATGAGGTGGGACCCGCCCCGAGCCCGCGCGACCCGTTCGGGGAAGGCCAGGGCGGCGACGAGGCCGGCCACCCGGTCGTCCCCGGCACCCGGCTGAGAGGCACCGGCCGACGATCCGGTGAGGGCCGTGGACGACGTGCGCAGACGGCGGGACTCCGTGCGCCAGCGGGCCGCGTAGGCGTCGCCGCCGCGCCGGGCCGCCCGCCAGGCCGCCGCCAGATCGTCGCCGTACTCCCGTGGCGGCTCCTCGCTCAGGAGGGCGACCACCTCGGCGGCGCGGTCCGCGCCGACCACGGGAGCCGCGTCCAGCAGGGCCCGGGCGAGTCGCGGATGCAACCCGAGCCGGGACATGCGCACACCCCGCTCGGTCGCCCGCCCCGCGGCGTCCACGGCACCCACGGCCGACAGCACCGTGCGCGCCGCGGCCATCGCGCCGCCCGGCGGCGGGTCGAGGAGCGCGAGCCCCGACGCGTCCGGATCGCCCCAACAGGCCGCCTGCAGAGCGAACGCCGTCAGGTCGGCCACCTTGATCTCGGGCGCGGGGAAGCGGGTGAGGCGCACGTCCTCCGCCTCTGACCAGCAGCGGTACACCCGCCCCGGTGCCTCACGACCGGCCCGCCCCGCCCGCTGCCGCCCCGCCGCCTGCGAGGCCCGTACGGTCGCCAGCGCGCTCAGACCGCGCGCGTGGTCCACCCGCGGCTCCCGCGCGAGCCCGGAGTCGACGACCACCCGGACCCCCGGAACCGTCAGCGACGACTCGGCCACCGAGGTGGCGAGGACCACCCGGCGCCCCGCCCCGCCCGAGAGCACCGCGTCCTGCACGGCGGCCGGCGCCCGGCCATGGACCTGGAGCACCTCGACACCGCCGAGATCCCCCAACTGCCCGGCGACCCGCGCGATCTCACCCACCCCGGGGAGGAAACACAGGACGTCCCCCTCGTACTCGGCCAGCGCCCGGCGCACCAGCGACGCCACATGTGTGAGGAGTACCGGGTCAACGCGCATCCCATGGGGTGGCCGCACAGGGCGCACGGGCGGCGCCCACACCACCTCGACCGGATACGAGACCCCCTCGGCCTCGACCACGGGCGCGTCGCCCAGCAGCTGGGCCCACCCCTCGGCGTCGGTCGTCGCGGACGCGGCCACCAGCCGCAGCTCCGGGCGGAGGGCCGCCCGCACGTCCAACAGGAAGGCGGCCACCGTGTCGGCGTCCAGATGCCGCTCATGGCACTCGTCGAGCACGACCACGTCGACGCCCGTCAACTCCTGGTCCCGCTGGAGCCGTTGCAGCAGCACACCGGTCGTGACGACCTCCACGCGCGCGCGTGGACCCACGACACGCTCCCCGCGCACGGTGTACCCGACGCTCTCGCCGACCTTCTCCCCGAGCAGCCACGCCATCCGCCGCGCGGCCGCCCGGGCGGCGATACGGCGCGGCTCCGCGACGACGACACGGCGTACCGGGCCCTCGTCCAGCAGTCCGGCCAGCGCCAGGGGCACGAGGGTCGTCTTGCCCGTACCGGGCGGTGCGACGAGGACCGCCGCGCCGTGCGCCTGAAGGGAATCGCTCAGGCCGGGCAGCGCGCCGCGTACGGGCAGCAGGTCCAGGGCGTCGTAACGGATCACCCGCTCAGTCTCGTACGCAGACGAAGATCGCCGTGCCCGGGATCAGATTCCCGCGCAGCGGGGACCAGCCGCCCCACTCCTGGGTGTTCCACGCGGGCCACTCCGGCTCGACGACGTCCAGGAGGCGGAAGCCGCCGGCCACGATGTCGCGGACGCGGTCGCCGATCGTCCTGTGGTGCTCGACGTACACCGCGCGGCCCTCCTCGTCCTGCTCCACGTACGGAGTGCGGTCGAAGTAGGAGGAGGCGACCGACAGACCCTCGGGGCCCGGCTCGTCGGGGAAGGCCCAGCGGACCGGGTGCGTCACCGAGAAGACGAAACGGCCGCCGGGACGCAGCACCCGGCGCACGTCGCGCAGCACGCGCACCGGGTCGGCGACGAACGGCAGCGCACCGTACGCCGAGCACGCCAGGTCGAAGGAGCCGTCCGCGAACGGCAGGGCGCCCGCGTCGGCCTCCACCAGGGGCACGGTTCCGCCGATCCGCAGTGCGTGCTGGAGCTGGCGGTGGGAGAGGTCGAGGGCCACCGGGCGCGCCCCCTGCCCGGCCAGCCAGCGCGAGCACTGGGCCGCGCCTGCGCCGATCTCCAGGATGTCCTTCCCCTTGAGGTCCTCCGGCGGGCCGAGCAGCTCGGCCTCCACCTCGTCGAGCCCCTCGGGGCACCACACGAAACGGTCGTCTCCGAGGAAGGTGCCGTGCTCGGTCTGGTACTCGTCCGCGTTCCGGTCCCACCAGCCGCGATTGGCGCGGGAACTCTCCGTGACATCCGCGTCGCGTCGGGTGGCTTCGGGCTCGAACGGTTCGGGCTCTTGGATGATCGGCTCCCTCGTCGTACTCTTCCGTCTCAACCCGTCTCGGGAACGTCACGGCAGGGGCGAAGTACGGCCCGCGTGGCCTCGTGAGACAGGTCTTGTGCCGGGTATGCGGCGATCCGCCCCGGGTGTGCGCCTTCGCGCATTGACCCTGTCCGGCTGCCCCCGTATGCTACAAGTTGCGCTGCGGGCCTGCGCACCTCAGACGTAGCAGGTTGCGCTCGCATCTGTATGTATGACCCCTCGGTTTTCGGGGCGCCACCGGCGGTGTTTGTCACAAACACCCTCCGGATCCGGCGCTTCCTTGGCTGTCCGGCCTTCTGCAGAGCGAAACGGGCTCCCGGCGTAAGCAGTACCTACGACTCACTGTCCGTACCGGAGCCCTTTCCCACATGACGAGCAGCACCGAGACCACCGCCACCACTCCGCAGGTTGCGGTCAACGACATCGGTGACGAGGAAGCATTCCTCGCCGCGATCGACGAGACGATCAAGTACTTCAACGATGGCGACATCGTCGATGGCGTCATCGTCAAGGTTGACCGGGACGAGGTTCTCCTCGACATCGGTTACAAGACCGAAGGCGTGATCCCGAGCCGCGAGCTCTCGATCAAGCACGACGTCGACCCGAACGAGGTCGTCGCCGTCGGCGACGAGATCGAGGCCCTGGTCCTCCAGAAGGAGGACAAGGAAGGCCGCCTGATCCTGTCCAAGAAGCGCGCTCAGTACGAGCGTGCCTGGGGCACGATCGAGAAGATCAAGGAAGAAGACGGCATCGTCACCGGTACCGTCATCGAGGTCGTCAAGGGTGGTCTCATCCTCGACATCGGCCTCCGTGGCTTCCTGCCGGCCTCCCTCGTCGAGATGCGCCGCGTCCGCGACCTCCAGCCGTACGTGGGCAAGGAGCTCGAGGCCAAGATCATCGAGCTGGACAAGAACCGCAACAACGTGGTCCTGTCCCGCCGTGCCTGGCTCGAGCAGACCCAGTCCGAGGTCCGCCAGACGTTCCTCACGACCCTGCAGAAGGGTCAGGTCCGCTCCGGCGTCGTCTCCTCGATCGTCAACTTCGGTGCGTTCGTGGACCTGGGTGGTGTCGACGGTCTGGTTCACGTCTCCGAGCTCTCCTGGAAGCACATCGACCACCCCTCCGAGGTTGTCGAGGTCGGCCAGGAAGTCACCGTCGAGGTCCTCGACGTCGACATGGACCGCGAGCGTGTCTCCCTGTCGCTCAAGGCGACGCAGGAAGACCCGTGGCAGCAGTTCGCCCGGACGCACCAGATCGGTCAGGTCGTCCCGGGTAAGGTCACGAAGCTCGTTCCGTTCGGCGCGTTCGTCCGCGTGGACGAGGGCATCGAGGGTCTGGTCCACATCTCCGAGCTGGCCGAGCGCCACGTGGAGATCCCGGAGCAGGTCGTCCAGGTCAACGACGAGATCTTCGTCAAGGTCATCGACATCGACCTCGAGCGCCGTCGCATCAGCCTCTCGCTGAAGCAGGCCAACGAGGCCTTCGGTGCCGACCCGGCCTCGGTCGACTTCGACCCGACGCTGTACGGCATGGCCGCGTCGTACGACGACCAGGGCAACTACATCTACCCCGAGGGCTTCGACCCCGAGACCAACGACTGGCTCGAGGGCTTCGAATCCCAGCGTGAGGTGTGGGAGACCCAGTACGCCGAGGCGCAGCAGCGCTTCGAGCAGCACCAGGCGCAGGTCATCAAGTCCCGCGAGGCGGACGCGCAGGCCGAGGCCGAGGGTGCTGCCGCCCCCGCCGCCGGTGCTGCCGCGGGCGTCACGGGTGGTTCGTACTCCTCGGAGTCGGACGACACCTCCGGCGCCCTGGCGTCGGACGAGGCCCTGGCCGCCCTCCGCGAGAAGCTGGCCGGAGGCCAGAGCTGATCGCTTGAGCCGGCTCCAGCTGGTCGGTGAGTAACTGCGGGCCCGCACCCTTCTGGGTGCGGGCCCGCAGTGCGTTTCCTTTGCCCTGCGCGGGTGTCCGCTGTGTCGCCGGGGTTGCAGAAACGTGGGGGATACACGAGCAACGGACGTGCCGTAACGGGACGTTGGGAGGCTTCCCTGATCGATCAAGATCGACAGAGGAGCCGAGCCATGGCAGAACTTCAGAGTGGGCCGGGTGCGAGCCGGCGTTCGTTCCTGCGCAATGTGGGTCTCACCGGTGGTGCGGGCGCGATGTTCGCCACCATGGGAGCCCTCGGTCTCGCGCCCAACGCGCAGGCCGCGGAGCGTGAACAGCCCTTCCGCGCCCTGAAATCGAGCGACTTCACCCTCACCGGGCGCGGCGCCGCCAAGGTCGTCATCGTCGGCGGCGGCATCGCCGGACTCGCGGCGGCATACGAACTGGGCAAGGCCGGCTACGACTGTACGGTCCTGGAGGCCAGGGACCGCACCGGCGGCCGCAACTTCACGGTCCGCGGCGGTGATTCGACCACCGACCTCTACGGCAACACCCAGAAGGCCCGGTTCAGCGAGGGCCAGTACATGAACGCGGGCCCCGCCCGCCTCCCGCAGTGGATGGTCACCCTCGACTACTGCCGCGAACTGGGCGTCCCCATCGAGGTGTTCACCAACACGAACGCGGACGCGTACATCTACAACGAGTCGACCGGCATGACCAAGCCGATGCGGTACCGGACCGCGAAGGCCGATGTCTACGGCTATGTCTCCGAGTTGCTCGCCAAGGCCACCGACAAGGGTGCTCTCGACAAGGAGCTGACCGCCACCGACCAGGAGAAGCTCGTCGAGTTCCTCAAGGACTTCGGGGAGTTGGGCGACAAGCTGGCTTACGAGGGCGGTGAGCGCCGCGGATACACCACGGTCCCGGCGGCCGCCGGAACCCCCGGCGTGCTCCTCGGCGACGTCCAGTCCGCCTCCGAGGTCTTCGCCAGCGGGGTGGGCCGCTACTTCTCCTTCGAGTTCGGGTTCGACCAGGCGATGCTGATGTTCCAGCCGGTCGGCGGAATGGACCAGATACCGCGCGCGCTCACGAAGGCGATCGGGGCCGGGCGCATCCGTACAGGGGCGGCCGTTTCGAAAATCACCGACAAGGGGAGTGGCGTCACCGTCACTTACACCCAGGGCGGCCGCACCAGGTCCATCGACGCCGACTACTGCATCGGCGCCCTGCCGCCCAACATCCTCGCCAAGATCCCGCACAACCTCGGCTCCGGAGTGCAGAGCGCCTTGGAGGCGATCACTCCCTCGTCGGCGGGCAAGATCGGGCTCGAGTACCGCTCCCGGTGGTGGGAGCTGGACCACAAAATCTACGGCGGTATCACCGAGACCGACCAGGACGTCACCCACATCTGGCACCCCTCGTACGGCTTCCACGGCGAGCGGGGCGTGATGATCGGCTACTACAACTACGGCGACGACGCGGACTCGTACGCGAAGCTCACCCCCAAGGCCCGCGAGACGCGTGCGGTGGCCGCGGGCGTGAAGATCTACGGCGAGAAGTACCGCACCGAACTCGCGTCCTCCTTCTCGCACCACTGGCGCCAGACGCCCCACCTGGAGGCCGCCTGGCACGACACACCGGGCGGCCCCGACGACGCCCGCTACAAGCCCCTGAACGAGCCCACCGGACGCGTCTACTTCGCGGGCGACTGGCTCAGCTACACCGACGCCTGGCAGCATGGCGCGTTCACGTCCGCGCGCAAGGCGGTCACCGCGCTCCACGCGCGCGTGCTGTCCGCGTGACGCTCCTGTAGTAGTTCGTGACCGTTCGCAGTCGTCTTTCCAGCCGCTCGTGGAGGCTGAAAAGTCGGTAAGAGGTGACCGTGTGGAGCGCTGGAGGGGAATGCCCGCGCTCCACACCACGTTGTGCAGTACGAACACGAGGAGGAGCGGTCACAGTGCTTGATCCGCAGGGTTTGTACGCATGGGAGCCGAAGGGCTTGGCTGTTGTCGACATGGCGCTCGCCCAGGAGTCGGCAGGACTGGTCATGCTCTACCACTTCGACGGATACATCGACGCGGGCGAGACCGGCGACCAGATCGTCGACCGGTTGCTCGACACGCTGCCCCACCAGGTTGTGGCGCGTTTCGACCACGACCGGCTTGTTGATTACAGGGCCAGGCGTCCACTGCTGACGTTCAAGCGCGACCGCTGGACCGACTACGAAGAGCCGACCCTTGATGTACGGCTCGTACAGGACGCCACCGGCGCGCCCTTCCTGCTGCTCTCCGGCCCCGAGCCGGACGTCGAGTGGGAGCGCTTCGCCGCCGCCGTCCAGCAGGTCGTGGAGCGGCTCGGCGTACGCCTCTCCGTGAACTTCCACGGCATCCCCATGGGCGTCCCGCACACGCGTCCCGTGGGCCTCACGCCGCACGGCAACCGCACCGACCTGGTGCCGGGCCACCGCAGCCCCTTCGACGAGGCGCAGGTCCCCGGCAGCGCCGAGGCGCTCGTCGAGTACCGCCTCATGGAGGCGGGGCACGACATCCTGGGCGTCGCCGCGCACGTGCCGCACTACATCGCCCGCTCCGCGTACCCCGACGCCGCGCTGACCGTCCTGGAGTCGATCACCGGCGCGACCGGCCTGGTGCTGCCCGCGATCGCGCACTCCCTGCGCACCGAGGCGCACCGCACGCAGACCGAGATCGACCGGCAGATCCAGGAGGGCGACGAGGAGCTCGTGGCCCTCGTCCAGGGCCTTGAGCACCAGTACGACGCCGCCGCGGGCGCGGAGACGCGCGGCAACATGCTCGCCGAACCGGTGGACATCCCGTCGGCCGACGAGATCGGGCTGGAGTTCGAGCGGTTCCTGGCGGAGCGGGAAGGCGAGGGCTGACCCCTCGCCGGGGGCTCAGGGGCCGTTGTCAGAGGCGGGCCCTAAGCTTCTGGGCATGCTTAAAGTGGGCCTGACCGGTGGTATCGGCGCCGGCAAGAGCGAGGTTTCGCGGCTGCTCGTCGAGCACGGCGCGGTGCTGATCGACGCGGACAGGATCGCGCGTGAGGTCGTCGCGCCCGGAACTCCCGGGCTCGCGGCGGTCGTCGAGGCCTTCGGCGAGGACGTGCTCGCACCGGACGGAGGCCTGGACCGGCCGAAGCTGGGCTCGATCGTCTTCGCCGACCCGGAGAAGCTCGCCACCCTCAACTCGATCGTGCACCCCCTGGTGGGCGCCCGCTCCCGCGACCTGGAGAACGCCGCCTCCGAAGACGCCGTCGTCGTGCACGACGTGCCCCTCCTCGCCGAGAACGGCCTTGCCGCGCTGTACGACCTCGTGATCGTCGTCGACGCCAGTCCCCGCACTCAGCTCGACCGTCTCGTACGGCTGCGCGGCATGACCGAGGAGGACGCCCGCGCGCGCATGGCCGCCCAGGCCACCCGCGACAAGCGCCTGGAGATCGCCGACGTCGTCATCGACAACGACGTACCTCTCGAGGACCTGGAGCGCCGCGTACGGGAGGTATGGGCAGACCTCGTGGAGCGAGCGGCCAGGGCGACCTGAATGGGGGTGGGGGAGTGGTCGTACTCGCGGCCTTGACCGCTCTGGGCGGCCTGCTGGCGCTGCTGGCGGGGGCGTACGGCCTGCGGCAGACGCGGCGCATCAGCGCGGCGGGGCAAGTCGCCGAGGCGTTGGTGAAACCTCCGCAGCCGGGCCTGGACCGGCCGTTGCTGCAGTTCGAGACGGCGGACGGCCGCGTGGTGGAGGTCGTGTCGCCGGTGCCGCGCAGCCCGCGTCAGCCGCTGCCCGAGGGCGGTCACATACGTCTCGCGTACGACGCCGACGACCCGCGCGAGACGGTGCTGCTCGGCAGTGAGCGCGCCGGAGCGGACTGGGCGTTCGTCGCGGCGGGCGGGGCGCTGATCGTGCTGGGCCTGGTGCTCGGGCGGCTCGCTCTGTGACGATGTCCGACGGCGGGCGGCGGGCGGCGCAGGCCGGCGGCCGCGGATGGGTGTGACGACGAGGGCGGACGCCTCAGAGCGACGGACGATGGGCGTCCTGTGGCGACGAACGATGAGTGCCCAGTGACGACGACGATGAGCGCCCAGTGACGATGACCATGGAATAGGGGCCCCCGATCGGGGCGTTGAACCCGTGCAGTGAGGGAAGGACTCAGCCGTGCCCGAGACCAGCGGTTCCACCGGACGTACTCCGGAGACGCATGTCATCGACTTCCGCGCCGCCGAGCAGCTGCTCGCCGCCCGCGATCCGCGGGGCGCGGTGAAGCTGCTCGATTCAGTCATCGACGCGCATCCGGAGAACACGGCCGCGCGGCTGCTGCGCGCGCGTGCCTTCTTCGCCGCCGCGCAACTGCGTCCCGCCGAGCTGGAGTTCACGATCGTTCTGGAGCGCGAGCCGGACAACGCGTTCGCGCACTTCGCGCTCGCCCGCACCTATGAGCGTCAGCTCCGCCCCGAGCAGGCGAAACGCCACTTCAGGCTGGCGGCGGCGCTCGATCCGAAGCCGCAGTATCTGGAAGCGGCGCGCTTCGACTCGTAGGTCCCGGTAGCTCTCGCGGGCTCTGAACCGGTCACGGGTGGTGTTGTTCCGGTGGGCGGTACGGCGGGATGTCGCGGCCCGGCTGGTAGTGCGGGCCCTGGTGGATGTGCCGCAGGACGATGGCCATGTCCACGGTGACAATCACCCACAGCACGCCGCAGGCGGCTGCCCATCCCGGCCGCCCGGCCAGGGCGAATCCGGCGGTCCCGGCGGTCGCCCAGATCAGGCCCCAGGCGCTCAGCCAGAAACGCATCCGCAGAGCACTGCGCGCTGTCGTCGGTTCACTGCCTGTACGCATCCGGATCACTACTCCTACCCGGAAAACGTACTCTTCGTGGTGCACGTTCACCACGGGACGACGGTCGGACGACGGGGGAGGCGAAGGTGCTGCTGGAGGCGCTGCGGGCGGACGCGAGGCTCGCCGACTGGCTGAGGGATCTGGAGAGCGAGGGCGCGCCCGGCGTTGAGGCGCTGCTACCGGACGCGGACGAGCTGCCGGACATCCTGCTCGACCTGACCGTGGCCCATGAGCACATCAACGAACTCGTCGCGCTGCGGGCCCGGTTGGTGGCGGACCCGGGGGCGATGACACTCCTCGCGCGGTGCGTCCGCCGCTTCGTGCGGGACATGGGGGAGATCGGCAAGGGGTGGGAGCCGCCTCCGTTCCCGGCGTCGACCGGTGCGCTGGGGCGCTGCTTCCACCTGTACGTCTTTGTCGCGGCGCTCCCGTTCGTGCGCGCCTATCACCGCTCGCGCGGTATCCCGGACGACGTGTCCCGGCACACCCTCGCCGACCTCGGCCGGCATGTGGCCGTGCACCACCGACGGCTCGGTACCTCTGGGCTGCTGTTCCCGTGGTGGATCTCCCTGCACTTCCACGGTGAGCTGTTCCAGCTGGGCCGGTTGCAGTTCCAGCGGGCGCGGCTGGGGCAGCGGATGGGGCGGGCCGTCGCGGTGACGGGGCCGGGCGGAGGGCCCGCTCCAGGGCCGGGCGACTACTGCCTGAGCCTGCACATCACCGACTTCCATGGCCCCTTGAGTCCGGCCGCCTGCGACCGTTCGCTCGCCCTGGCACGGGAGTTCTTCGCCCTGCACTACCCCGACGAGCGCTACGACGTCGCCATCTGCCACTCCTGGCTGCTCGATCCGCAGCTCAAGCGGTACCTGCCGGCGGACTCCAACATCGTCCGCTTTCAGGACCGCTTCGAGGTCGCCTACGAGGAGACGACCCCGGACGACGGGGTGCCCGTCGGCTTCGTCTTCGGTGATCCGGAGCTGCCGGTCGAGCGACTGCCGCGGCGCAACAGCGTCGAGAGGGCGGTGGGGGATCATCTGCGGGCGGGTGGGCATTGGTACGGGGGGCACGGCTGGTTCGCGTTGTGATCCACCCGAAAGAGTGATGGCGGGGTGGGAACGGCCGTGCGGAGGCCGCCCGTTGGACGGGTATGAAGATTGAGATGCGTGAGGGGTACGAGGGAACCGGACCCGGTGCGATCACTCCGGACGGCTGCGCGGTCGAGCTGTATTCGCGTCTGTCCATCGGTGACGAGCCGGACATCATCAGCGCGGCCGTGCCGGCGGGCGCGCACATCCTGGAACTGGGCAGCGGGGTGGGGCGGGTGACCCATCCGCTTCTGGAGCGCGGGTTCACCGTCACGGCCGTCGACGAGTCGGCCGAGATGCTGGAGCGGGTCCGAGGGGCGCGCACGATATGCAGCCCGATCGAGGGCCTCGACCTGGACGAGACGTTCGACGTGGTCATGCTCGCGTCGTTCCTCGTGCACGCCGGGGACGTCGAGGTGCGGCGCGGGATGCTGGAGACATGCGCAGGCCATGTCGCGGAGGGCGGCTGTGTGTTGATCCAGCGAGAGGCGGCGGACTACCACACGAACGTGCCCCGTGAGCGACTCGACCCCACCGGCTTCACCATACGGGTCGTGTCGGCGGAACCGGTCGGCGACGGGGTCGACTCGGTACGTGCGGAGTACCTGTTCCCGGACGCCACGTGGACGCAGACGTTCCTGGCACGACCGCTGACGAAGGAGCAGTTCGAGGATGCGCTGGGGGAGGCTGGGCTGAAGGTGGACCGGTATCTGACGGAGGACGGGGTGTGGGTGAGGGCGGTGAAGAGCTGAGCTGTTCGGCTTGGGGAGGGGGTTTCAGCCCGTCCGGCGTTTGAGGACGAGCCCTTCGGGCGATCGGGGGTCTGGGGGCGGAGCCCCCAGGAGACGGGAACGGGCAGGGGCGGAGGGGGCGAATCAAATCCCTTCCCACGCCGATGAGTTCCGGACACCCACCCGGTCTACCTCTGTGAAAGCAACAGCGACCGCTTCACACAGGAGACCCCGATGTCCGAGACCATCGTCCCCGTCACCTCCGTCAGCCGCGCCTCCTCCGCCACCACCGCCGGAACCTCCCACAGCCGCGGCGCCCGGATCTCCCTCGGCGCCCTGCAGATCACGCTCGGCCTCTTCTTCGCCCTCGCGAGCGCGCTGCCCAAGCTGATCGCGCACCCGTCGGCGGCCGAGGGCTTCGACAAGCTCGGGTGGGGCAGCACGGGGATGTACATCATCGGCGTGCTCGAACTCGCCGGTGGTATCGCGCTGTTGATCCCGCTGCTGTCCTCGGTGGCGGCGGTGTCACTCAGCGCGCTGATGGTCGGTGCGTTCATCGTGAACCTCACGGTCCTGCACGGTCCGTACGTGGCGACACCGCTCATCCTGATCCTGCCGCTGGCGTTGATCGCGTGGGCCCGCCGGAGTCACACCACGGAGCTGCTCCGCCTGGTGCGACGACGGGCGTGACCACAGGCCGGCCGACGGCCGGTACGACGTCGAGGGCGTCCCGCTGGTTCTGGGGCGCCCCCGACGTCGTACCGGCCAGTGGTGTTCCTGGACTCGGGTGTTCTCCTGGGCGCCGGTGGCCGTGGGTTCAGGAGCCGTCGGATCCGGCCTGTGGGCCCGAGAGACCCCGCAGGCGTTCCATCTCGCGGCGGTCGCGCTTGGTCGGGCGGCCGGCGCCGCGGTCGCGGATGCCCGCGGGGGCGATGGCCTCGCGCGGCGGGGGCGGCGGGCTGTTGTCGACGAAGCACTCGGCGGCGACGGGCGGGCCGACCCGCTTGCGGATCACGCGCTTCACGATGACGACCCGCTCCCGGCCCGCGTGCCGCAGCCGTACCTCGTCGCCGACGCGCACGGCGTACGCGGGCTTGACGCGCTCGCCGTTCACGCGGACGTGCCCGCCCCGGCAGGCGGTGGCACCCATCGAGCGGGTCTTGACCAGACGCACGGACCAGATCCAGCTGTCGACCCGCACGCTCTCGCCGCCGGCCGGGCCGGCGGCCTTGGCCGCGGCTACGGCATCGGCCGAGTCGCCCGCGTCCTTCTTCTCGACACCCTTCTCGACGCCTTTGTCGACATCTGCGTCGGCACCCGCATCGACGTCGACGTCCGCACCCTCTGAAGCCATGCCTCGACTTTAGTCCCCCGGCCCGGGCGGGCCGGGGGAATTTCCGTCGCACGGCTCACCCCGGATGCGACGGCTCGGGGGAGCCCGGAGGCTGTTGCCTGAGGTCGTCCGGACAGCAGTAGGCGGCACAGGCCGCAGCAGGCAGCAACAGGAAACAGCGAGGGGCACACGTGGAGACAGCAGCGAAGGTCGACGCGTTGATGGACGGCCTTCGCGCCGACCTGGAGAGGCTCGCCGCCATTCCCTCCGTCGCCTTCCCCGGATTTCCGGCCGAGCCGGTCCAGGAGGCGCACGATCTCCTCGTACGGCTGCTGCGGGAGGCTGGTGTCGAGCGGATCGACCGTATCGACCTCCCCGACACCGCCCCCGTGATCTTCGCCGAGATCCCGCCGCCGAGCCCGGACGCGCCCACCGTCCTCCTCTACTCGCACTACGACGTGCAGCCGCCCGGCGACGAGAAGCTGTGGTTGTCGCCGCCCTTCGAGCCGACGCCCGTCGAGGGCGGACTCAGGGCGCGCGGGATCGCCGACGACAAGTCGAACGTGATCGCGCATCTCGGGATGCTGCGGGCGTACGAGGGGCGGCCGCCGGTCGGGGTGAAGATCGTGTTCGAGGGGCAGGAGGAGTACGGCAGCCCCTTCGACGACTATCCGCCGAGTGATCCCGAGCGGTTCGCGTGCGATGCGATGGTCATCGCGGACCTGGGAAATCTGCGGCCGGGCACGCCCACGCTGACCACCGGGCTGCGCGGCGCCTCCGAGGTGATCGTCGAGGTCCGCACGCTCGAAGAGCCGCGCCACAGCGGGGAGTTCGGCGGCGCGGCACCGGATGCGCTGCTGGTCCTGTTGAAGGCGCTGTCGACGCTGCACGACGTGCACGGTGACGTGGCCGTGGCGGGGCTCAGGCGGGAGGAGTGGACGGGGACGACGTACAGGGAGGACGAGTTCCGGAGCCTGGCCGGTGTACGGGAAGGGCTGCCGCTGATCGGCAGCGGGAGCCTCGGTGAGCGGCTGTGGAGCGGGCCCGCGATCACCGTGATCGGACTGGACGCGCCGGGCGTCGAGCATGCCGCGTCGGCCGTCGTGCCGTACGCCCGCGCCAAGCTCAACCTCCGCTTCCACCCGAAGCAGGACGCGAAGGAGGCGCGGGCGAGGCTCGTCGAGCATCTGCGCTCGCTGCGGCCCTTCGGCATCCCGCTCACCGTCACGCCGGGCGACACGGGCCCCGGCTACGAGGCCTCGACCGGCGGTCCCGCCTACCGTGCCGCCCTCACGGCGCTTCGCGAGGCCTGGGGCGAGGACGCTTCGTACGTCGCGACGGGCGGTTCGATCCCGCTGGTCAACGGGCTGGCCCGGGCCGCCCCGAACGCCGAGGTGCTGCTCTTCGGCGCGCAGGACAGCATGTGCAATCTGCACGCCCCCAACGAGCGTGTGCTCTTCTCGGAGCTGCGCAACACGGTGGTGGCGATGTGCGCCTTCGTACGGGAGTACGCGGCCGGCTTCCGGGGCGAGGGGGCGTCTGCCGAGGGGACGTCGTGACCACCACCGCGACCGAAGAGCCGCAGCATGAAGAGCCACCGCACAAACGGAAGTTCACCTTTCCCAGCGCGCTGACCGTCCTCGCCATCGTCACGATCGCGGTCTGGGCGCTGGCGTTTCTGATCCCGGCCGGGCAGTACGACCGCGACGACGCGGGCGCACCTGTCCAGGGCACCTACCACCGGGTGGACTCCGGCCAGAGCTTCGTCGACCGGCTCAACGACCTCTTCCTCTCTCCCGTCAACGGCCTCTACGGCGTCCAGGACGAGAAGAGCGGGCAGGTCGGGCCCGACATGGCAGGTGAACTGTACGGCAGCGCGGGCGTGTTCCTCTTCGTGCTCGCCATCGGGGCCTTCATCACCGTCGTCTTCGCCACGGGCGCCCTCGACCGGGGCATCGGCCGGCTCGCCCACCGGCTGCGCGAGCGCGGGGCGTTGCTCATCGCGGGAGTGATGGTGGTGTTCTCCGTGCTCGGCACGGTGGAGGGCTTCGCCGAGGAGACGCTCGGCTTCTACGGGCTGATCGTGCCGTTGATGCTGGCACTCGGGTACGACCGGATGGTGGCCGTCGGCACGATCATTCTCGGCGCCGGGATCGGCGTGCTGTGCTCGACGGTGAACCCCTTCGCGACGGGTGTGGCCTCGTCCGCCGCGGACATCTCGCTCGGTGACGGCATCGTGCTGCGGTTCGTGATGTGGGTGGTGCTGACAGTGGTGACGATCGCGTACGTCGTCCGGTACGCGCGGCGCGTGCAGCGGAACCCGGACCGGTCGCTCACCGGGTTCCTGCCCGGCGACCGCGAGCAGGCGAGCGAGGCCGCGGGCGTGGTGCCCGAGCTGACCGGCCTGCACAAGGCGGTCCTGGTCGCGACGGCGCTGGTCTTCGCCTTCATGATCTTCTCGGTGGTGCCCTGGGCGAGCGCGCTCACGGGCGAGGCGGACGCGACACCGTACGGCTTCGAACTCGGCTGGTCCTTCCCGCAGTTGGCGGCGCTGTTCCTGTGTGCGGCGGTGCTGATCGGGCTGCTGGCGCGGATGGGCGAGCAGAAGCTGAGCGCGACGATCATCCAGGGCGCGGCTGACTTCATCTCCCCGGCGCTGGTGATCGTGCTGGCGCGCGGAGTCACCGTGATCATGAACAACTCGAAGATCACCGACACCGTGCTGCATTCCATCGAGGGCGTCGTGAAGGGCACCTCCTCCGGCGTCTTCGCGATCATCGTCTTCGTCGTGAACCTGCCGCTGGCCTTCCTCATCCCCTCCACCTCGGGCCACGCGACCCTGGCCATGCCGATCCTCGCCCCGCTCGCCGACTTCGCGGGAGTCTCCCGCGCGGTGGTCGTCACCGCCTGGCAGTCCGCAAGCGGCTGGATGAACCTCTGGGTCCCCACCACCGCCGTCACCATCGGCGGCGTCGCCCTCGCCAAGGTCGGCTACAACAAGTACCTCCGTTTCATCTGGCCGCTCCTCGCCATCCTGTTCCTGCTGATCTGCGGGTTCGTGGCGGCCGGTGCGGCGATGACCTGACCGCCCTGACCGCCCCGGTCGTACGGTGGTGGCATGGACGTCGGCGGTCTTGCGGAGCTGGACGGGCGGATCACGGGGTGCCGGGCCTGTCCCCGCCTCGTGGAGTGGCGTGAGGACGTGGCCCGTACCAAGCGCGCGGCCTTCGCCGACGAGACGTACTGGGGGCGGCCCGTCCCGGGGTTCGGACCCGCCGACGCGTCCCTGCTGATCGTCGGCCTCGCGCCCGCCGCGCACGGCGCGAACCGGACCGGGCGGATGTTCACTGGGGACCGCTCCGGCGATGTGCTCTACGCGGCGCTGCACGACGTGGGGCTCGCGTCGAGGGGGACCGCGGTGAGCGCGGACGACGGGCTGGAACTGTACGGCGTACGCATCACCTCGCCCGTGCACTGCGCTCCGCCGGCCAACAAGCCGACCCCGGACGAGCGGGACGCCTGCCGGCCGTGGCTCGTGCGGGAACTGGAGCTGCTGCGGCCCTCACTTCGGGCGGTTGTCGTACTCGGAGCCTTCGGGTGGCAGGCCGCGCTGCCCGCCTTCGCCGAGGCGGGGTGGACGGTGCCCCGGCCCCGCCCCGCGTTCGCGCACGGAGCGCGGCTCACCCTCGGGGCGCCGCGCGCGCCCGGGGCGCCGCTCGCGTCCGGCTCGATCGAGCTCTTCGGATGCTTCCACGTCAGCCAGCGCAACACCTTCACCAGGCGGCTGACCCCCGCGATGCTGCGGGAGGTCCTGAGCGCGGCGGCGGATGCGGCGGGGCTGCCTACGAAGCCGCACCCGGGCTAGTCGCTTGAGGGGCGCCAGCTGTATGGGTTCGCCGGCCGTACGGGTTCGCTAGCCCTCCCCGAAGAGATGGCGCACCGTCGACCGGTAGTTGGCCTGGACGTGTGCGAGGGCGTGGGCGCGGGCGCGGTCCGGGTCGCCGGATGCGATGGAGTCGTACAACTCGTGGTGTTCCGTGAGGAGTTGGGGCCACTCCTCGTTCTGCCGGGTGAGCCAGCGCAGGCGGCCGTCGACGGGTTCCATGACGGAGATCAGCAGGCTGTTGCCCGCCATGGCGAGGATGCGGTCGTGGAAGCGGGTGTTGATGTCGGTGATGGTCTCGGCGTCCCCGGCGCGGGTCGCGGTCGCCGCCTGGTCGAGCAACTCCCGTAGTTCCGCGAGGTCTTGAGGCGTGGAGCGGGAGGCGGCGAGCCCGGCGGCGTAGACCTCTAGGGCCTCGCGGAGTTCGAAGAGTTCCTTCACGTCGGTCGGGGTCAGCCGGCGCACCACCGTGCGGCGCGGCGTCTCGAAGTGCACGAACCCTTCGCCGACCAGCGAACGGATCGCCTCGCGGACCGGGACGCGGGAGACCCCGAAGCGCTCGGCGAGCTCGCGTTCGACCAGCCGGTCGCCGGGGCGCAGCCGTCCGGCGATGATCTCCTGCCGCAGCGCGGCGAGAACGCGCTCCCGCACCGCACCCAGGGGTTCGATCTTCGTCATGGGTCCATGTTCGCCGACTTCGGGGGTGTTTTACGGAGTCGTAACTGCAAGGACATGGGCGGGCGTCATCGGCGGCGGGACCATGACGACAGTTTGGTATACCAAAGGCGGGCTAAAGCCAGCCAAAGCCACGTCAATGCCACGCCGAAGCTGTACCGAACAAGACCGAAAGGCCGCCTTCCGTCCCCTCGCCCATGGAGGCCCCGTGTCCCTCGCCGACCGTGCCGAAGCCACCGGCACCGCCGCGTTCGTCCCCGATCCCCGCCTCACCAACGAAGACCTCGCGCCCGCGCAGAAGCGGAACTGGAAGGTCTTCGACCTCTTCGCCATGTGGATGTCCGACGTCCACAACCTCGGCAACTACACGTTCGCGGCAGGCCTGTTGGTCCTCGGCATGAACGTCTGGCAGATCTTCACGTCGCTGCTCGTCGGCTTCGTGATCATCTACGTCGGGATGAACCTGATGGGCCGGGTCGGGCAGCGCACCGGTGTGCCCTTCCCCGTCGTCAGCCGCATCAGCTTCGGCGTCTGGGGCGCCAACATCCCCGCGCTGATCAGGGCTGTCATTGCCATCATGTGGTACGGAATCCAGACCTATCTGGCGTCGGTCGCGGTAAACGTGATGCTGCTCGCGGCCTGGCCCGGCCTGGAGTCCTGGACCCACCACTCCTTCCTCGGCCTGGACGCGCTCGGCTGGGTGTCGTTCGTCGCGCTCTGGCTGATCCAGGCAATGATCATCAGCCAGGGCATGGAGTCGGTCCGCAAGTTCCAGGACTTCTGCGGCCCGGCCATCTGGCTGGTGATGATCGCGCTCGCCATCTGGGTTCTCGCCAAGGCCGGTTGGACGATCTCCCTCACCTCGACCCCGCACCCGGTGTCGGTCGGCGAGCAGTGGCGGCAGTGGTTCGGCGCGATCGGGCTGATCCTCGCCACGTACGGCACCCTGATGCTCAACTTCTGCGACTTCTCGCGCTTCGCGCCCGGCTACAAGACCGTCAAGCGCGGCAACTTCTGGGGCCTGCCCATCAATTCGACGGCCTTCGTGATCGTCTCGGTCATCGTCACGGCCGGTTCCATCGAGGTGTTCGGCGAGGCCATCACCGACCCGGCGCTGCTCGTCGCCAAGGTCGGCAACACCTGGGTCCTCGTCCTCGGCGCCCTGACCTTCGCCATCGCCACCATGGGGGTCAACATCGTCGCCAACTTCGTCTCACCGGCGTACGACCTCGCCAACGTCTGGCCGCAGAAGATCACCTTCAGGATCGGCGGCATGATCAGCACGGTGGCCGCGCTCCTGGTGACCCCCTGGAACCTCTTCTCCAACCCCACGGTCGTCAACTACTTCCTCGGCGGCCTCGGCGCCTTCCTGGGACCGCTGTTCGGCGTGATCATGCTCGACTACTACTGGGTGAAGCGCGGCCGCGTCGACGTCGACCAGCTCTTCAACGCCCAGCCGGGATCGCCCTATTACTACCGGAAGGGCGTCAACCCCAAGGCCCTGTGGGCGTTCCTGCCCTCCGCGGCCGTCGCGGCGGTGCTCGCGCTGGTGAAGGACTTCAGCGACGTGGCCCCGTACTCGTGGTTCATCGGGACGGCGCTGGCGGCCGGACTGTACGCGGTGCTGTGCCGCTCGGAGCGCGCGGCCGCCGAGACCGCCCCCGCCCCTGTGGAGGGCTGAGCGTGCGGATCGTCGTCACCAACTGCAACACGACGCAGGAGATGACCGAGGAGATCGTACGGGGTGCCCGGGCCGCCGCAGGCCCGGGCACCACCGTGACCGGACTGACGCCCGCCTGGGGACCGGAGTCCGCGGAGGGCTGGCTCGACAGTCACCTGTCGGCGGCGGCCGTCCTCGACACCCTGCGGACGTACGAGGGTCCCTACGACGCCGTCGTCATGGCCGGGTTCGGGGAACACGGACGCGAGGGCGCCCGGGAACTCGTCGACGTACCCGTCGTCGACATCACCGAGGCAGCCGCCCATCTCGCGTGCCTGCTCGGTCGGCGGTACGGCGTCGTCACCACCCTGGAGCGCTCGCGCGGCCAGATCGAGGACAGCCTGCACGCGGCCGGGGTCGCCGCCCACTGCGCCGCCGTCGTCGGCACCGGGCTCGGCGTCCTCGACCTCGGCGACGCCCAGCGCACCGAGGAGGCCTTCGTGACCGCCGCCGAGCGGGCCCGGGCGGCCGGCGCCGAGGTGCTCGTACTCGGGTGCGCCGGGATGACCGGGCTGCAGCGGGTGGTGGGGGAGAAGCTGGGACTGCCCGTCGTCGACGGGGTGGCCGCGGCGGTCAAGCTCGCCGAGTCGCTCGTCGCGCTGGGGCTCACGACCAGCCGGGCGGGGAGCTATGCGAAGCCGTTGGCGAAGCGGCGGACGTGGGGTTCTCCCCGGGGGATGGGGACGGGGACGGGCGCGAGTACGGGTGCGGGCTCGCCTCCGTCGGAGTGATCCTGCGGCGACCCGGCCGTGGACGGCAGGGCGCCGGCGGGCCCTGACCGCACCCTCTGGGGAGGACCGGACAGCCGGCCCAACCCCGTGAACGGAGCCGCCCGTGCCGTCGCTGAGAGCACTCCTGGCCGCCGCGCTCGTCGGTCTCTGCTGCACCGGTGCCTCCGGTGCCGTCGACGACCCCTTCTGGGTGGACCCCGACTCCCGCGCCGCCCGGCAGGCCGCCGAGTGGCGGGCCACCGGACGCACCGCGGACGCCCTGCTCATGGACCGCATCGCCATCCGCGCCCAGGCCGAGTGGCTCAACGGACCCGGCCCCGAAGCGGTCGTACGGGACCGTACGACCGCGGCCGCGCGCCAGGGACGTACGGCTGTGCTCGTCGCCTACTACATTCCGAACCGCGACTGCGGTGCCTACTCCGGCGGAGGAGCCCCGACCGCGAGGGCCTACCGCACCTGGGTCGACGAGTTCGCGGCGGGCCTCGGCGACCGGGGCGCATACGTGATCGTCGAACCGGACGCCGTGGCCCAGCTGGTGGCGGGCTGCACCCGGGTCGTGGCGAAGGAGCGGTACGCGCTGCTCGCGTACGCCGTCGACCGCTTCAAGCGGCAAGCGGGCACCCGCGTCTACCTCGACGCGGGCAACTCCGCCTGGATCCCCGAGACATGGCGCATGGCTGACGGATTGACGGAGTCGGGGGTCGCCGGCGCGGACGGCATCGCGCTCAACGTCTCCAACTTCCAGACGAACGCGGCCAGTTCAGCGTACGGGAAATCGCTGTCGGAGGACCTCGGCGGCACCCACTTCGTCGTCGACACGAGCAGGAACGGCAACGGGCCCTACACCGGTACGGATTCCTGGTGCAATCCGCCGGGCAGGGCCCTGGGTACGCCGCCGACCGCCCGGACGGGGGATCCACTGATCGACGCGTATGTGTGGATCAAACGGCCGGGGGAGTCGGACGGGACGTGCCGGGGCGGGCCGGCGGCCGGGCAGTGGTGGGAGTCGTACGCGCTGGAGCTGGCGCGGAACGCGGGTACGCCCTAAACGCGGTCCGTCTCCGGCTCCGGCACTACGGCGGTCGCCGTGATCTCCACCAGTTGGCCGGTGTACCCGAGGCAGGCCACCCCGATCAGCGTCGACGAGTGCGGGCCGACGCTGAGCCCGGACGCCTCGACGACCTCCCAGACCGCGGACAGCACCGCAGGCTCACTGCCGACGACGTACACGTCGGTCGACACGACATGTGCCATGTCGCTGCCTACCGCGCGCAGTTGCTCGTCGAGGTTGGCCAGCACCTGCTCGGCCTGCCGTACGGGATCGGCCTCGCCGACGATGTTCCCCTTGGCGTCGAGGGGTACGGACCCGGCGAGGAAGGCGAGTTTGGTGCCCGCTTCGACCACGGACGCGTGGGAGTAGAGGGGTGGGGTGAAGAGGCTGGGGACGGTGACGCGCTGGACCATGCGGGCTCCCGGGGATCTGCGGCTTCGGCCCGGATTGGGCCTTCGGCGGCGGCGGTGGGCAACCTGCCGATGATGTGGGGCATGGGGGCGGGGCCGCATCCGAATATCGGGTCCACGAATATCGGGTCCACGTCGAGGGGTCGAGTCGCCCCGACCCACTGCCGGCACGCCCCTGCCCGCGGACCGGCAGTCGCCCCTCACTTCGTGGTGAACTGCGCCGTCCCCAGCGTCGCGAACCACGTCCGTATCTGCTTCTCGTCGTCCGTCGCCGCGAGTGAGAGGAGCAGGAGGAGCCGGGCCTTCTGTGCGGTCAGATCCTCTGCGCCGATGACGCCGGTGGTGTCGGACGAGCCGTACACCGCCCCCGAACCGGTACGGGTGGTCGACGCGAACGTCACCCCCTTCTTCACCGCCTCGGTCCGCGCGGTCGTCATCGCGGGCGAGATACCGCCGGCGCCCGTGCCCGCGGTGACGATGCCCTTCGCCCCGGCGTCCGCGAACGCCGTGATCGCCTCACCGCCGGCGTCCTGGTAGGAGTACGCGATCTCCACCCTCGGCAGAGGCGTGCTCGACTTGTCACTCACCTTGCCGACGATCCGGTCCAGGTCGAAGGGTGTACGCCAGCTCGCCTTGCCGCACTTCTGGACGCGGGCCGGCGCCCGGTTGAGCCGGATGTTGTCCTGGTCGATGACGCCGAGTTCGCCGGAGGGGCCGCTCTCGAAGGTGTCCATGCGCAGAGCGTTGGTCTTGCGGACCTCCCGCGCGGCCTGGATCTGGTCGTTGAGCATGACGACAGTGCCGTAGCACTTCGTCTTGTTGCTCGCGGCCAGCTTGATCGCGTTGTAGAGATTGGCGGGCGCGTCGGTACCGATGACCGTCCACGGCCGCATCGAACCGGTGAGGATCACCGGCTTGTCGCTGCGCACGGTCAGGTCGAGCCAGTACGCGAACTCCTCCATGGTGTCCGTACCGGTGGTCACCACCACCGCGTCGTTCTTCTTGAGCGCGGCGTCGACGGACGCGGTGAGCTTGCGGTAGTCCGCGATGGAGTACCCGCTCGACCCCTTGTTCCCGAACTGCTCGGTCGTCACATCGGCGAGCCCGTCCACCTCGGGCCGCAACTCGTCCACCATCTTGGAGATCGCGAGCTGCCCCGACTTGTAGTCCTGGAAGGAGACGCGGCTGGTACTGACTCCGGAGATGGTGCCGCCGGTCCCGATCACGGCGACCTCGGGCACATCCTCCTTCTCCTTGGGCTGGGCACTCGCGCTGGACAGCGAGACCCCCGCGGCGACGGCGAACGTACAGAGCAGGGCGGCAGTACGGTGGGCGATCTTCACGTAACACGGCTCCTAGCAGGTCGGCGACAGACGCTCGCCGCCGACCGTAGGAAGCGGTGTTTTCCCAGGCGTTGCGTGTACGTGTCAATTACCGTGCGTCGGCGTCGAGTTCGAATGGCAGGTGGAATTCGCGGACAACGTGGGCGGGAGAGGGGTGCATCCGGTGACTGTGCCGGGGCGTGTGGGGCGAGGCGGTAACCCGGAGCCGTAGGCTCCGTTGAATCTCCAAGGAACCTCGAAGGACGCCTCCCATGACTGTTCCCCCCACCTCCCACCGCGTCCGGTCCCGTGTCACACGGCGCGGGCTGATCGGCGCCGCGGGCGCGGTCGCGGCAGGCGCCGCGCTCACACCCGTCGTAATGGCGAACACCACGTCCGACACCACGTCCGGCACGACGTCCGACACGACGGACTCGGGCGCCACCGACGCCAACGCCGGGGCCGGTACGACCTCCGAGACCTTCCCCAGGACCCGCGCCAAGGCGGCCACCGGCGAAGCGCCCGTAGAGGCGGCCTTCCCCATCGGCTACGTGGGTGTGAGCTGGGCCGGCACGAGCGAAACCGCGGGCGGCGGCATCCGGCTGACCGACGCGGGCGGAGGCAAGGGAGCGTGGAAGTCCCTGAGCGGCAGCGGCTGTTCGGGCAGCAACGGCGGCGCGCTGCTCATCCCCGCCGACCAGGCTTCCGGTTACGAGCTGAAGGCACCGGACGGTGCGAGCGGTCTGCGCTCGCTGGCCCTCGACACCACCCGGGGACCGCAGCGCGAGGTGGCCGTACCCAAGGACACGACCCGGATGCGGGGCGTCGCCTATCTGTCGCGCGCGGCCTGGGGCGCGGACGAGTCGCTGCGCTTCAAGGCGGACGGTACGGAGAACTCGCCGACGGTGTACTACCCGTTCCAGACGATCACGGTCCACCACACCGACACCCCCAACGGCGACCCGGACCCGGCAGCCACGGTGCGCGCGATCTACCAGTTCCACGCGGTCACCAACGACTGGGGCGACATCGGCTATCACTTCCTCATCGACGAGAAGGGCCGTATCTACGAGGGCCGTTACTCGGGCGCCGACGGCATCCCCGCGCACGACGCCGCCGGCAAGCTCGTCACCGCCTTCCACGTGGGCGGCTTCAACTCGGGCAACCTCGGCATCGCCCTCCTCGGCACCCTGGTCGACCAGGGCCCGACCGACGCCGCCCGCACAGCCCTCACCCGCCTGGCCCGCGTCCTCACCCGCCTCCACGGCGTCGACCCCAAGGCCCAGGCCACGTACACCAACCCGGTCAACGCCACGAAGAAGGACGTCCCCGAAATCAGCGGCCACCGCGACTGGATGGAGACGGACTGCCCGGGCGGGACGATGTACGGGGAGCTCGCGGCACTGCGGGAGGCGGTGGCCGGCGGGAACTGACTCCCGCTCCAGACTCAGTATTCGCCTTCATACAGGGGTTGCGTTCATAAAGAACGCGGCGCCCACGTGAAGCGTCACCTCGCCGAAACACTTGCGTCCCATTCCCTCCAGCAACGCGATCTACCGTAGGCACCACAACAGCCCGGCCGATGTCGCCCGAAGGCGCCCCCGCCCTCGCCCGACAGGAGCCCCGTGCCACTCCCCAGCGTCGCCCTGCCGCCCTGGCTCGCCCATGCCCTGCGCTCCCAGCGGGGACCCGTGCCCTGGAGTGCGGTCGTCCGGGGTGCGCTGGCGGCCGGGCCGCTGCTGCTCGTGGCGGTGGTCGCCGGGCGGCCGTCCGTCGGAGTGGTCGCCGCGCTCGGGGCCATGCTCGCCGGGATCAACGACAGGCCGGGGAGTCGGCGGGCCGCGGTCAGGAGGATTGGGGTGCCCGGCCTCGCGGGGGCCGGAGGGCTGCTCGTCGGGTCGTACGCCGGACAGCATGTCGGGGCGGTGGCCCTCACCCTGTTCTTCACCGGCCTCGGGCTCGTCGCGGGCGGTATGAGTGCCGTCGGGCCCGTCGCCTCCGGGGCCGGGACGCAGCTGCTCGTGGCCTGCGCCATCGGGGCCGGGATGCCGCTGCCCGAACCCGGGTGGCAGCGTGCGCTGTTCTACCTCGCCGGTGCCGCGTGGCTCATCGGGCTGCGGCTCGCGCTGCCGACGACCGCGGTCACCGCCGGTGACTACCGGTTCGACGGCGAGCGGGACGCCGTCGGCGCCGTGTACGAGGCGATCGCCGAACTGCTGGCCGCCGCCGGCGGGCCGGATGCGAGCCGCCGCCGCGTCGCCCTCACCGCCGCGCTCGACCACGCGCAGGACGCGCTCGCCGGGCCCCGGCTGCGGCGGTACGCCAGCTCGGGGGCCGAGCGGCGGCTGCACGCGCAGTACGCCGCCGCGCTGCCGCTCGCCGAGGCCGCGACCGCGCTCGCCTGGGTGGGAGAGACGGTGCCCGCGCGGGCCGCGGAAGGACCCCGGCGGCTCGCCGCCGCCGTACGGACCGGCGCGCACACCGGACCACTGCCCGCGCCCTCCCGCTCCGCGCCCGCCCTGCGCGCCCTCGACGACGCGCTGCTGCACGCCGCCGAGGCCTTCGACGGGGGCGGCACCGGAAGGAACCTGCACACCCGGCGCCGTACCGCCCTGTCCCTCGCGCGCACCGCCTTCGGCGCGGGAGGGCGTGAGTACGGGCTCCGCGTCGCCCTCTGCTTCGGCGCCAGCGCGGGCGTGGCGCAGGCCCTGCACCACGCCCAGTGGTACGGGAACCACTCCCACTGGTACTGGCTCCCCGCGACCGCCGTCTTCCTCGTCAAGCCCGACCTCGGGCCGCTCGCCTCGCGCGTGCTGTGCCGGGCGGCGGGGACCGTCCTTGGCGCCATCGTCTTCGCCGGGCTCGCCGCACTGCTGCCCAGGCCCGCCGGGCTGGTCGCCGTCGTGGCCGTCTGCGGCGCCCTGATCCCCGTCGCCACGCGGCACTTCGCCGCGCAGACCGCTGTCGTCACCGTTCTCGTACTCGCCCTCGTCATGGTCGCGGGGGAGCCGCCGGCCGCCTGGAGCCGCATCGGCGAGACGCTGCTGGCCTGCGGGATCGTGCTGCTCGTCGGGCATCTGCCGGCGCTCGGGCAGCGCGGGGGGACGGTACGGGCCCGGCTCATCCGCGCCGTGGAGGCAGCGGACGCCTACCTCGCGCATGTGCTGAACGAGGGCACGACGGACGACAAGGCCGGCCGCTGGGCCCTGCGCCGCGAGGCCTATCGCGCGCTCGCCGAGGCCCGCGCCGCGATCGACCTCGCCGCCGCCGAACTCCCCGCCCTCGCACGGCACGCGGAGGGCACGGACGAGGTGGCGGCCACCCTCGAACGGCTCGTCGACACGACCACGGCGTGCGCCGTCCAACTCGACGACAACGGGCGGCTCACACCCCGCCACACCGAGCGGATCGCCGAACTCCTCCACGAACTGGCCGAGGGGCGGGTGCGGGCGGGGCTGCGCGTGAAGCACGGGCCCGAGGTGCCCGTCGCCGTGTGACGTCGAGGGCTCGGTACGGGGGCCATCAGGGCGGCCGGCTCCGGATGCGCGGTTCCTGTCCCCCGGTGGCACGACCCCGTCGTACGGTGACGCAATGACGCCGTCTTCCGCGACTCCGTCCCCGGCCTCCGCCGCGCAGGGCCCCGCCGATCTCCTCATCACCGGATGCACCGCCCTCGTGCACGACGACCACGAGGAGGCCGTCTTCGTCGAGGACGCCTCGATCGTCGTACGAGGGGGGGTCATCGAGGCCGTCACCGGCGGTGCGTCCGCCGTGGACGCCGTCGAGCGCATCGACGCCCGTGGCCAGGTGGCGATGCCCGGCCTCATCAACTGCCATACGCACTCGCCGATGGTCGCGCTGCGCGGCATCGCCGAGGATCTGCCCGCCGAGGAGTGGTTCAACGACTTCATCTGGCCGATCGAGTCCAACCTCACCGCCAGGGACGTGGAGTTGGGGGCACGGCTCGCCTGCGCCGAGATGATCCGCGGCGGGGTCACCTGTTTCGCCGACCACTACTTCTCGATGGACACCGTCGCCGCAGTGGTGGCGGAGAGCGGGCTGCGCGCGCATCTGGGGGAGGCGTTCTTCTCCTCGGGAGGTCCCGAAGGCCGGGAGAAATCACTGGAGTTCGCGCTCCGGCACCGGGGAACGGCCGACGGCCGCATCACCACCGCACTCGCCCCGCACGCCCCGTACACCGTGGACGACGCCGACCTCGCCGCGACCGCCGAACTCGCCCGCGCACACGGCCTTCCCGTACACCTCCACGCCTCCGAGAGCCGCGACCAGACCGACAACAGCCTTGCCCGGCACGGCCGTACACCCATCGAGATCCTGGAGCGGACCGGGATCCTCGGCACCGGCACCAGTGTGCTCATCGCGCACGGCACCGGCATCGTCGAGCGCGATCTGCCTGTGCTGGAGCGAGCGGTTGCAGCGGGCTCCGTCGCCGTCGCGACCGCGCCGCGCGGGTACTTGAAGTTCGCGTGGGGTCCGACGCCGGTGCGCGCCCTGCGTGAGATCGGTGTTCCCGTCGGGCTTGCCACGGACGGGGCCGCCTCCAACAACTCCCTGGACGTGTGGGAGGCCATGGCGCTCACCTCACTCGTCCAGAAGTCGACCGAGGGCGATCCACGGTGGCTGACATCCCGTCAAGCCCTGCACCACGCGACGCTCCAGAGTGCGCGGGCCGTCGGTCTCGGCGAGCGGGTCGGAAGCCTCGCGCCGGGGCGTCGGGCCGACATCATCCTGGTGGACCTCACCGGGCCGCACACCCAGCCGGTGCACGACCTCGCGGCCACGCTCGTGCACAGCGCCCGCGCCGGCGACGTACGGACGACGATCGTCGACGGCCGGGTGCTGATGCGGGATCGCGAGCTGCTCACACTCGACCTCCCCTCCACCGTAAGGGAGTTGGGGGAGCGGCTGCCCGCACTGATCGACCGGAGTCACGGGAAGCGGATCCAGGAGTACGACACCTGATCCAGGACCACGACACCTGATACAGCCGCGCGCGACGCCCGATCCCCAGTGCCTAGGCTGGAGCCATGTCCACCCCACAGGACCCCGCAGCGGGCCTCATCGACAACCCGTACGCCGTCTACGACCGTCTCCGTGACACCGCCCCCGTGCACCGCATCGCCGGAACGGACGGCAACCCCGCCTGGCTCGTCACGCGGTACGACGACGTACGCGAGGCCCTCGCGAACCCGCTGCTCTCGCTGGACAAGCGGCATGCGCTGCCCGGGAGTTACCAGGGGCTGGCGCTGCCGCCGGCCCTCGACGCCAACCTCCTGAACATGGACCCGCCCGACCACACCCGCATCCGGCGCATGGTGGTACGGGCCTTCACCCCGCGCCGGATCGAGCAGCTGCGCACCCCCGTCAGGGAGACCGCCGACCGGCTCCTCGACGCGCTCGGACCGCACGGCGGGACGGACCTCATCGCCGCGTACGCCGCGCCTCTTCCCATCACCGTCATCTGCGATCTGCTCGGGATTCCGGGCGAGCACCGCCGGGACTTCCGGGTCTGGACGGACGTGCTCGTCGCACCCGACCCGGCACGCCCGGCGGCGGCGAAGGAGGCGGTCCTGGCCATGCTCGGGTTCTTCACCCAACTCCTCGCGGCCAAGCGGAAGGAGCCCGCGGACGATCTGCTCTCGGATCTGATCGCGGTACGGGACGAGGGCGACCGGCTCACCGAGGACGAACTGATGTCGCTCGTCTTCCTCATCCTCTTCGCCGGATACGAGAACACGGTGCAGCTCATCGGCAACGCCGTCCTGGGGCTGCTCACCCACCCCGACCAGCTGGCCGCACTGCGGGCGAACCCCGACCGACTCCCCGCCGCCGTCGAGGAGTTCGCCCGCCACGAAGGGCCCGGACTGCTTGCCATCCGGCGCTTCCCCGTCGAGGACGTGACGATCGGGGGCGTCACCGTCGCCGCGGGCGAGACCGTCCTGCTGTCCCTGTCCGCCGCCAACCGCGACCCGCGCCGCTTTCCCGACCCCGGCCGGCTCGACCTCGGCCGCGACGCCTCCGGTCACCTCGCGCTCGGCCACGGCATCCACTACTGCCTGGGCGCGCCGCTGGCCCGCCTGGAGACGGAGATCGCCCTGTCCGCGCTCCTGGAACGCCTCCCGGACCTCGCGCTCGACGCCGACCCGGCCGAGCTGCGGTGGCGGCCCTCCCTGCGCGCCCGCGGCCTGCTCGCGCTTCCGGTGACGTACTGACGCCGGGAAATCTCTCCAGAAAATCCCGGTACCGCCGATGAGTTCCGCTCCTCCCACCGGTCCACCCACAGAAGGCACCGTTTCGTAGGAGGGGCACATGACGCTTCCGCAGATCGTCTCGCGCAACGAGTGGCGCGCCGCGCGCGAAGAACTGCTGGCCAAGGAGAAGGCCGCCACCCGTGCGCGGGACGCGCTCAACGCGGAGCGGCGTGGGCTGCCGATGGTCGAGGTCGACAAGGAGTACGTGTTCGAGGGCGGCGACGGGAAGGCGACGCTGCTCGACCTCTTCGACGGACGGCACCAACTCGTCGTCTACCACTTCATGTTCGCGCCGGAGTGGGACGCCGGCTGCCGCAGCTGCTCGGCGTTCCTCGACCAGATCGGGCACCTCGCGCATCTGCGGGCCAGGGGTACGGAGTTCGCCGCCGTCTCCCGCGCACCGCACACGAAAATCCTGCCCTTCAAGGCGCGCATGGGCTGGACGGTGCCGTGGTACTCGTCGTACGACAACGAGTTCAACTACGACTACCAGGCATCCTTCGGCGGCGAAGAGCCCTACGAGCGGCCGGGGATGAGCTGCTTCCTGCGGGAGCGTGACCGTGTCTTCCACACGTACTCGACGTACGAACGCGGACTCGACGGGCTCGGCTCCACGACCAGCCTCCTCGACCTCACCGCGCTGGGAAGGCAGGAGGAATGGGAGGAGCCCAGGGGGCGCTCATCGGCGCTGGGAGCACCCGCGGGCAGTGAACGGATCCGGTACCACGACGAGTACGCGGACTGATTCGCGTACGGCTCGACGCATCCGCAAAAGGTGTGAACGGGTCGAAAACACCCTCACATCGAACCTGCGACGAAGTGTCGACTACGTCTCAGTACCGTCACGTAGCGAGCCGTTCACCCCATGGATGGCGTTTAACTCTACGAGAGCAGCGCTACGTGGAGGTACAAGGTGAACGGGCGAACGGTGCTGGAGCGCTTCCCCGCAGGTGGGCCGCGTGGGTCCTGGCCCGCGGAGGAGTTCGCGCAGGCGCGTCGCAAGGAGGGCCAGGCCGTGGAAGTGGTCATGGATCTCTCGACGGACGCGTTCTTGGTGGTTCTGCGTGTCGGCGACCTCGTCGAGTGAGGCGGGCGGCCTCCCCGGTGATCAACCGGCTTCCCTGGTGGCCACCTTCGCGGTGAACTGCCCCGCCTGGAGCGAGTACAGCTCCGCGTAGACGCCACCCGTGGCCAGGAGTTCGTCCGGGCTGCCGGACTCCACGAGGCGGCCTTGGTCGAGCACGTGCACGAGATCGGCGTGGCGTACGGACGCCAGCCGGTGCGTGATCAGGATGACGGTCTGGCCGGTGCCCGCCAGCGCCCTGATCTTCTCGAAGACCTCCAGCTCGGCCCGGGCGTCGAGCGCCGCCGTCGGTTCGTCCACGATCAGGATGGCGCCGCGCCGGTACGCGGCCCGCGCGATGCCGAGCCGCTGCCACTGCCCGCCCGACAGCTCGTGACCGCCGCTGAAGCCGCGGGCGAGGAGCGTGTCGAGACCGCGGGGTAGATCCGCCACGACGTCCTCCGCTCCCGCCTCGGCCACCGATGAGGCGAGTCGCTCGTCCGTGAGCGGCGCCGAGGCGCGGCCGACCGCGACGTTGACGCGGGCCGTGAACGGCCACCGTTTGAAGTCCTGCGCCACCATCGCGATGCGCTCGGCGAGTTGATGCCGGTCGGCGGTCGCCGCGTCGACGTCGTCCCACAGGATCCGGCCGCTCTGGGGCGCGTACAGGCCCGCGAGCAGCTTCACGAGCGTCGTCTTGCCCGAGCCGTTCTCGCCGACCAGCGCCACGATCTTGCCGAGCGGCACGTTCAGGGTCACCTCCGCGAGCGCGGGCCGGGTCGAGGTGCCCGGATAGGTGAACGTGACGTTCTCGAAGCGTATTTCGCGCGGATCGTCGGGGAGCGGATCGCCGCCCACGGGGATCGCGCGCTCGGCCGCCTCGACGTACAGGCGCTGCAGGTCGCCCACGAACAGGCCGTCCTCGTGTAGGGCGTTGACCTCCAGGACGAGCGTGCCGAGGCTCGCGGAGCCGGTGCGGATCGCGATCACCGCCGTACCGGCGACGGAGAGTGCCATCGCACCGGCGAGCAGCAGTCCGCCGAGGGTTGCGTACGTCGCCACGGTGGCGAGGCCGGTCCAGGCCGCCGCGATCAGGCCGGTGCGGGCGGAAAGGCGTGCCAGGCGCGCCTGTTCGGCCTCGGCGGTCTCCGACATCGAGCGGTAGTGGCGCAGCAGGAACGGGCCGACGCCGTGCACCCGGATCTCCGGAGCCGCGGCGGGCTCGGTGAGCAGGTTGCTGATCAGGCGCCCGGCGCGGATGTGCTGCACCCAGGTGTGGAACGACTGGTAGTGGCGCCGGGCGTTCGTCAGCGCGCTCCACGCGCTCGGCAACGTCATCGTCACGAGCAGCGGCAGCAGCACGGGATGCAGCACGGTCAGGACACCCGCTGCCGCGCACAGCGAGATCATCGCGTTCACGACCCGGGCGGCGATCGTGATCATGCGGCGGGCGGAGTGGGCGCCGTACTGAGCGGTGTCGAGCAGCTTGTGGAAGGCGTCGTCCTCGATCGCGGCCAGCTCCACGGCCGCCGCTCGTTCGAGATACAGCTCGGTCGCGACCCGCTCGACCTTCGGCTCGAGCCGCCCGGTCGCGTACGTCGACGCGGCCCGCAGCAGTGCGGCGAGCAGCATCACGGCGGCCACGACGATCAGCGCCGGTAGCGCCCCGCGCAACCGGTCCTCGACCGGGCCGCTCGCCAGCAGCCGCCCCAGCACGCTGTTGACGGCCAGCAGACTCACCGCCTGTGCCGCGCCGCGGGCCAGTTCGGCGCCCAGCACGATACGGGCGGCGCGGCGGTCCGCCTTCCAGGCGAGCCGGAAACTGGACGTGAGCAGGGACGGCAGCCGCGTCACCATGGCGCGGAAGTTCAACTCGAGGAAGGCGTCGGAGTGTTGGGACCAGCCCATGTCGTAGCGGAGCGGACCGCCGAAGAGCAGGTGCTCCGATTCGGACGCTGCCGGTTTGTCGTCGTCCCGCTCGCCGCGCCGGGCAGTTCTCCGCCAGGCCCACTTCCGCGCCGCTGGATCGGGTGCCGGTTTCCCCGCCGGCTCCCGTACGGACTTCCTCGCGGACTTTCTCACCGTTGGCCTCCCCCGGAGTGGACGAACGGTGCATTCCCCAGGAACGGGGCGCTCCACCCGGGGCGGCCGCGGAGTTTCGCGGCAACCGGCGCACTTCGGATACCGGCGCACTCGGTTGCGCCGGTGAGACCCGGTCGGGGGACTTACGCGCTGATCGGACGCGACCAGACGGGTGTCGTTCCCGTCACCTGGCACACGGCCAGATAGAGGGGGATCGGCGGGGTGTAAGGAACGGTGCCGGCGGGCTTGTGGATGAGCCCGGGGGTGTGGGGTGCGTCGGGTACGACCGCGCCCGTGGCGTAGTGCGCGGGCGCCGGCCACTCAAGGGCGACGTCGGAGTCGGAGGGGACGATCCACCACCAGTTCGCCCGGTCGGCGTAGACACAGCCCACGCGGGGCAGCCGCGGCAGCAGCAGCGGTCCGAACCGGGCGGGCACCGACACCGCGTCGCACCCCAGCGGCACGGTCATGCCCTCGGGCACGAGGAGACGTCTGAGCGGCCCGGACGCCTGCTGCGTGCGCTTGAGGCGGACGAGTGTGTCCAGGCTCAGGACCTGCGCCCGGGGCCCCGCGACCGACGTACCCCTCACAACACCATCCCCCAGCATGCTTCCGTCCCGGCGCCCCGGCCGTCGGCCGGAGGCTTCTTCGCGCTCCACCCGAGGTCGGAGCGGGGCTCGGTGTCCACGTCACGCCGACTGGTCGAACGCTGGTTCGAAGAGTGCTCCAGCTCCGCCCAGACCAGCAGCCCGGGGCCCGTCTCCTGAGCCCCCCAGGCTCTGCACATGGCCTCGACGAGGAGCAATCCCCTCCCGTGCTCCTCCTCGGGCCGCTGGGGCGAGGGGCGCGGCTCACCCGGGGCGCAGCCCTCGTCACGTACGGCTATCCGCACCAGGTCGTCGTCGTGGTGCAGCTCGCAGACGACCCGCTCACCGGCGGTGTGCACGATCGCGTTGGTGACCAGCTCGGAGATGACGAGGGTCGCCGAGTCGCAGGTGTCCTCGCACACCGCCCAGCCGGACAGCCAGGCGTCGGTCAGACGTCTGGCCCGGGCCACGGAGCCCGGGTGCGCGGCCAGCTCGAAGCGGAACCGGCGCTCGGCGGCCACACCGGAGCGAGGCCCGGCGACGGCACGGAGACCGGATCGGTCCTCGGTGGCGGCACCGGGACCAAGGCGGTCCTGGGCGGCGGCGCCGGGACCGCAGCGGTCCTCGGCGGCGTCTGTTCCTAACGGCACGGACGGAGTCACGCTTGCCACTATCGCCCCGCCGTGAACACTTGGCAAGAGCCACTATGAAAAATGCAGAGTGCTGTGTGACTCCGTGAAGGCGCGTGGCACACTGCTCGCAACAGCACGCCGAGCGGCGCCAGTTGGGATCGTGGAACGGACCCCGAACGGCGCCGTCCGGACTGTCAGGACCCTGTGAACCGCCTGTGAGTCACCCTGTGGAGGTGGGACGTGAGTGAACCGCGGTCCGCGCCGACGGTCGGCCAGGTCGTTCTCGGCCGACGCCTGCTCGACCTGCGGGAACGCGCGGGTCTCAAGCGTGAGGAGGCCGCGCGTGTGCTGCGTGTCGCACCCGCCACGGTCCGCCGCATGGAGATGGCAGAGGTCTCCCTCAAAATTCCCTACCTCCAGCTCCTTCTGAAGTCGTACGGCGTCTCCGACGAAGAGGCGGACGCGTTCGTCCTCCTGGCCGAGGAGGCGAACAGGCCGGGCTGGTGGCAGCGGTTCCACGACATCCTGCCGGGCTGGTTCTCGATGTACGTCAGCCTGGAGGGCGCGGCAGCCCTGATCAGGCAGTACGAACCCCATTTCGTGCCCGGCATCCTGCAGACCGAGGAGTACGCGCGTGGCGTCCTGAAGGCGGGCGCCATCGGCCAGACGAGACCCGAGGACATCGAGCGCCATGTGGCGCTGCGCATGCAACGCCAGGATCTGCTCACTCGTGAGGATGCACCCCGGATCTGGGCCGTGATGGACGAGACGGCCCTGCGCCGCCCCATCGGCGGCCCCGAGGTGATGCGTGCCCAGATCGACAAACTGCTCGAGGCCACGAAGCTGCCCAACCTGACGCTGCAGGTGATCCCGTTCTCCTCGGGACCGCACCCCGGCACGTACGGGCCCTTCGTGCTCTTCCGATTTGCCGTGCCGGAACTCCCGGACATGGTCTACAGCGAGTACCTGACCGGCGCCGTCTACCTGGACGCGCGCTCAGAGGTGGCGACCCACCTCGAGGTCATGGACCGCATGGCGGCTCAGGCCGCTACTGCACATCGCACGAAGGAGATCCTCCGGGATCTCCGCAAGGAGCTGTGAATGGAACGCATGAAGTCGCGGATACGCAACGCGCGCATCTACAACGGAATGCCCGCCCGTGAACTGGGCAGCGAGGGCTGGCACAAGCCGTGGAGCGGCGGCAACGGAGGCAACTGCCTGGAGGCGATGAAGCTCGCGGACGGGCGCATCGCGGTCCGCCAGTCGGCGGACCCGGACGGACCCGCCCTGATCTACACGCCCGGTGAGATGACCGCGTTCATCCAGGGGGCGAAGGCGGGGGAGGCGGACTTCCTGCTGTCCTGAGTTCTGCTGCCCTTATGTCCTTCTGTCCTGTTCACGTTGTGCTTTCTTTGTCTCAACTCCCTAATCTTGGTGCTGACTTGATCACTTGCCATGGCATGGACTTACGGGGCGGTGGCGCGCAAGCGGTGACGCCGGCCTAGAGTCAGGACCACATGCGGCGTGGTGCGTCCACCAGGCGGCTGATCGCGATCACCGGGAACGGTGGCTGGTCCGCGTGGTCCGGGCCGAGACTCAGCCCGTAGTAGATCTGCTCGATCGACGGCGGTCCGACCGCGAGATTGCGCCGGACCGCCGCCGGCGGCGACTGCTGTCCGGTCCGTACGAGATACGCCGCCGCCATCGCCCCCGTACGGCCGACCCCCGCACCGCAG
Organism: Streptomyces sp. NBC_00038; assembly: GCF_026343635.1. Lineage (NCBI taxonomy): Bacteria > Bacillati > Actinomycetota > Actinomycetes > Kitasatosporales > Streptomycetaceae > Streptomyces > Streptomyces sp. NBC_00038. The sequence continues at coordinate 2,721,274 of NZ_JAPELQ010000001.1, read as the reverse complement.
TGCACGAACACCGGCCCCGATGCCTCGCCGACCACCTGGAGGAAGCGCTCCACCTGGCCGGGCGTCGGGGTCTGCCCGTCCCGGACGGGCAGCCGTACGACATCGAGTCCGGCCCTGTGGGGACCGGCGAGCTGGGCCGCTGTGAGGTCTTCGGCGCGCAGATCGACGACCGTGGTGACACCGAGGCGCGCGAGCGCCCGGTAGCCCTCGGGCGAGGGTGCGGCCCCCCGCCACAACGTCCCCTGCTTTCCGACGGGTTGGAAGTTGTGGACCCCTTGCACCGAGTGCGTTCCTTCGGGCGCAGGGGTCTCCTCGCGGGCCCAGTACGACAGCGCCAGGACGCCGAGCGCGCCGGTGGCCCACAGGGCGAGATAGCCGAGGGTGACTCCGACGAGGTACCGCAGGATCGTTCTGCGCAACCGGCGTGCGGGCAGGGCGCGTTGGGGCGGGGGTGCGGTGACGACAGCCATGGGCGACCCGGGGTGATCGGGGACGATGGGCGCGTTCGCATCGTAACCCGGGGCGGCGATATGGGCGTTGTGCGTACGACGCGTGCCGGGTCCGGTATCGGCCTCGGCCTCGGCCTCGGCCTCGGCCTCGGCCTCGGCCGCGGAGCCGGGCGCCGGCATCGGGTCCGGCCCGGTCGTCGGCGCTCGGCTCAGTCGTCGTCCGCGTCCGTGTCTCCGATGCCGACGACCGTGAGGTGGGTCCGGTCGACGCTCGCGTCCTCCAGACAGCCGGTCAGCCTCATACGGTCGTGGTCGGTGAGCGCGGGCCGCACGACACCGGCGTACAGGCCGTCGCCCAGGCTGCCGAGGGTGGCCCGGCTCAGTGGCACGGACGTCGAGTCCCGGCAGCGTTCCCAGAGTTGGTGCGCCGCGAGGGTCCCCCGCTCCGCCGTCATGTCCTTGCCGCGCATGTCGATCCGGACGAGTACGGAGGTCGCCTCGGAGTCGTTCCCGTGCTCCTCGCGGGTCTGGGTGAGCTCGGCGAGGGCGCCCACGAGCGCGGTGAGCAGGACGGCACCGACGACGCCGGCGGCGATCAGGCGCACGGTGCGGCCCCGGTCGCGCCGGGCGCCGATCGGCGGCAGGTCGTCCAGGTCGGTGTTCCCTGCTGTGTCCGGCGCGGCCAGGATCGCCAGCCGCCCGGCGAGGTGCCGCTCGGCCGACGGCCGTGCCGTGACCGACGCGATCCGCTGCACCAGCCAGGCGAGCCCGGACAGCAGCACCCCGGTGACCATGAGCACGGGCACGAAGACGTACGAGTGGCTGCCGGTGTCGTCCAGCCAGCGGAACCGGTCGTTCGACGGTTCCCCCTGCCGCAGCCGGGCGAGTACGTCCTCCTGCCGCGACCGGCCCGACGCGTCCTGTCGGTGGAGTCGGGCGAACGCGTCCTCCTGGCGCCGGTCGGTCTCGCGCATCCGCTCCTCGATCCGCTCCTCGATCCGCGAAAGCCGCCCGAGCAGCACGATCCCGAGCAGCATCACCTCCACGACGAGCAGCAACACCCCGCAGAGGATGGCCCGTTGCCACTGCCACCGGTACAGGTAGATGACGACGTACACGCCCGCGCCCGCGGCGGCCGAGCCTCCGAAGAGGTACGCGACGCGCCTCATCGCGCGGCCCCCGACACCTGGCCGGTCAGCAGATGTACGTCACCAGTGGTGCCGTCGACCGTGAGGCGGGAGCCCGGCCGGAACCGGAGTACCGCATCGTCCGCGCCGACGACCGTGGGCAGGCCGAACTCCCTTGCCAGCACGGCGAGATGGGACAGCGGACTGCCGGTCTGGGCCACCAGTCCCGCGAGACCCGGCAGGAGCGGCGCGAGCGTCGGGTCGAGGGTGCGTACGACGAGGACGGCGTCCGGAGGGCGGGGTCCGATGCCGTCCCAGGCGGTACCGGCGGCGCGTCCGCCGGCCACACCGCGCGCCCCGTCGCCGGTCCGCCGTCGTTCGGCGATGACCACGCCGCCGTCGGCCAGCCGGAACGCGTCGGGGAGCGGAGCGGACACGGACCGGGGGAGCCGTTCCTCCACGTCCCCCGGCAGCCGAGCGCCCTCCAGCGCCGCGACGAACTCCTCCCACCGCAGCAGCCCGACGCGCCCCGCATCGCTCAGCCCGCCGCGAACCGTCAGCCTGAGCGCCCCCTCACGAACCAGCCGCACCTGCAACTCCTGCACCCAGCGGATCCGGAGGCGGAGGGTTTCACGCGGGGGGAGTGGGCCGGGGGAGGTGCGGCGGAGGGTGGCCACGGTGGCGGGACTGGCGCTGTATTGCCCGGAGTTGGGGGCGTGATCGCCGCCTCGTCCGGCCTCCTCGGCCGCGCGCCGCAGGGTCGCGTCACCAGGGCCCGGCCGGGTCTTGTTCCCCAGGGCCTGCCGGGTTCCGGTTTCGTCTCCCGCGCCTTGCCGGGGTCCAACTTCGTTTCTCGCGCCCTCCCAGGTTCCGGTTTCGTCTCCCGCGCCTGGCCGAGCTCCGATCACGTCTCCCGTGCCGCGCCGGATCCGGGTCTCGTCCCCCAAGCCCCCGGGCAGGCGCAACTCCCCCCGCAGGCTGGGCGCCACGAGCGCGAGGACCACCGGCTCCGCGGCCACGATCCGGTTGTCGGGGACGCCCTGGGCGCGGGCTTCCGCGAGGGCGACGAGGGCGGTGCCCGCGGCCGTGGTCGTGCGGTTCTCCGGGAGCAGGGCCCCGGCCAGGGCTTCCTGGGCGTGCAGGGAGACCAGGGTGACGCGGGTCCAGCGGAGGGCCGCGACGAGGGCCGGCCTGGGGAGTTGGACGGGCGGCGGGGTCTCGGTGAGCCGGCGGTCGACATCCGCGACGAGGTCCATCGCCAGGCCCGGGAGCGCCGCGGTCAGCCGGCCCACCCGCCAGGCCGCGCCGAGACGGCGGGCGCCGGGCGCCGGGTTGAGGAACGCCAGCCGGCGGTGGGCAGCGGGTACCACCCCGAGCAGCCGCAGATCCGCGGCGGCGCGCCCGCCGACCGCCGTGACGACCGGCATCGCCCGCAGCTGCCGCCGTGGCGCGCTGCCTCCGATGTCGAGCGCGGCGGCGAGCCCGCGTGCCATGGGCGCCAGCCACAGATCCTCCTCCAGTGGCTCCAACTGTCCCGGCAGCGTCTCCGCCACCGGCCCGGGCCCGAGCAGCCGTGCCCGGCGCGCGGGCCGTGCCGCCATCGCCGTGATCGGGCGGCTCTGGAACAGCCACAGGCGCCCGTCCCCGTCGAAGCCGAACTCGATGTCCTGGGGGCCGCCGAACACGCGCCGGGCGCGCCGCGCGAGCCGGGCCAGACGGCGCAACTGGGCGGAGGTGAGCGGCGGTTCGTGCTCCGGAGAGGCACCGCTCGGCGGTTCCGTCCGAAGGGCCCGGCCCCATCGGTTCAACGAGTAGTTCGTGCCGGGCTGTTCACCGCTGACCAGAGTGTCGGGACCGCCCCGCACCGCGCTCACCAGCATCCGGTCCGCCCGCCCCTCGACCGGATCCGCCCCGAACAGGACACCTCCGACGCGGGCGCTCAGCATCGGCTGCACGAGCACCGCCATCGGCGCGGTGCTCCCGTCGGACCGGTGGGCCGAGTCGAGAACGGTCCGTATCGCCGTTCGGAAGTCCCGCCAGCCGCGTACGTCGAGCACGGAGGCGAACTGGCCCGCCAGGGAAGATTCTTGCGTGTCCTCCTGCGGAGACGAGGACCGTACGACGAGGGGCCGGGCACCACCACGGGAGAGCTCGTGCCAGGCGTGGCGGAGGGCGGCGGGATCACCCGAGGTGCCGGAGACACCGGAGACACCGGAGACACCGGAGATACCGGAGGTTTCGTACGGAACCACGAACCCGGGAAGCACCGGCAGCCCGGCGCGTGCCGCTCGCGCGAGATGCGCGGCCTTGGAACCTGCGAACTGGGGGAGTGCGGCCGTGGGTTGATCCAGGGGGACGGCATCGAGGCCGCGCGCCGCGAGCGCACTCCCGCCCCTGAGCTCTTCCCCGTCGCGCGCCCCGTCTTCATGACGTTCATCGAGCGTTGTCATCGCTCACCCTCCAGGACCGACCGTCAACAGGGGGGACGCGCGGGGGTGGCCCTGCGCCTGACGACGGAACGAAGGATTGGGGGCGGGCCACCGTCATGACCGGTTCACGGCCGCGACAGCAACACGCCTCCTACGCTCAATGATCCCACCGTGGTTGGTTTGTATGTCGGTTGGAGGTCACTTTCTGGCCAGCGACGGCCGGCGACAACCGGCGACGACCGGTGGCGGCCCGGGTCACCCCGGTGGCAGCACCCCGCACAACGCGTCAAGTGCTGCCCCATAGGCGTGCTCAGCAGGCGTCGCGTACCCGACGACAAGGCCGTCCGGCGCGGACATCACCGCCTGCGGATGCCGGAACTCGCTCAGCCCGTCGAGCGCGACGCCCTGCCAGACCGCCGCCTTGACCGCGGACTGCTCGGTCCCCGGGGGCAGTCGCAGCACCGCGTGCAGCCCGGCCGCGATGCCGGTGACCTCGATGTGCGGGGCCCGTGCGGCGAGCGCGGCGACGAGACGGTCACGGCGCCTCCGGTACCGCTGCCGCATGCGCCGCACATGACGGTCGTACGACCCGGAGGCGATGAAGTCGGCGAGCGCGAGCTGATCGGGTACGCCCGCCCAGGCCTCCCGCTCGCCCTTGACCGCGAGCACACCATCGACGTACCGCTCCGGAAGGACCATCCAGCCGAGCCGCAGCGCGGGCGACAGGCTCTTGCTGACCGAGCCGATGTGGATCACCCGCTCCGGGTCAAGGCCCTGCAAGGCGCCGACCGGCTTGCGGTCGTAGCGGAACTCCCCGTCGTAGTCGTCCTCCAGGATCACGCCGCCACGCGCGCGTGCCCAGTCGATCACGGCTGCACGCCGTTCGGGGTGCAGCGGTCCGCCGGTCGGGAACTGGTGCGCGGGAGTGAGCAGTACGGCCCTATCCCGGCCTAACTCGCCGACCTGGGCGCCGTCTTCGTCCAGGGGCAGCGGCAGGGTCCGTACGGACGCGGCGGTCAGCAGCTCGCGGTGGAAGCCTAGGCCGTACGACTCGACGGCCAGTGGGCCCCGTAGCACCGCGGGAAAGAGCAACCGCAGGGCATGCGCGAAACCGGAGCAGATCACGATCCGCCCGGGCTCTGCGCGCACGCCACGCGCGCGTGCCAGGTACTCGGCGAGCGCGTGACGCAGTTCGACGCGGCCCGCCGGATCGCCGGGCCCGAAGGCCTCGTTGGGCGCCTGCTGGAGGGCCCGCCGGTAGGAGGCGAGCCAGGCGGTGCGCGGGAACGAGGACGCGTCCGGTGTGCCCTGCCGCAGGTCGTGCCGTGGTCCACGCGCGCGTGGAGGTGCCTTTTTCGGTACGCGCGCGGGGGCGCCCTGCGCTTCGGCGCGCTCCGCGACCCGCGTGCCCGAGCCCTGCCGGGCGGTCAGCCAGCCCTCGGCGACCAGCTCGGCGTACGCGTCGGCGACCGTGTTGCGCGCGACGCCCAGGTCGGCCGCGAGCGAGCGGTACGGCGGCAGCCGGGTGCCCGGCGTGAGCCTCCCACTGCGTACGGCCTCCCTCAGGGCACGGATCAGCACGGCCCGCCGCCCACCGGACCCGGCCATCTCCAGATGCAGGTCAGCACCGATCCGCTCCGCCGAATTGACCCATGTTTCTGCCACAAAAATGCACCCTACAGCGGGTCTATTGGGCCCGTAGATTCATGGTCATGACGACGAACACGAACACGAGCGCGAACTTCGCTGAGGCTGCCGGAACGGCCGTGGCCGAAAACGCCCGCCTCGACTTCGCGAAGTCCGCCCCGAAGGTCTTCCGGGCGCTCATCGGCTTCGACGCGGCGGCCCGCGACGGACTCGACCCCGCCCTCGTCGAGCTCATCCAGATCCGCGCCTCGCACCTCAACCACTGCGCGTACTGCCTCCACATGCACACCAACGACGCCCGCAAGGCCGGCGAGAGCGAGGACCGGCTGCACATGGTCGCGGTGTGGCGCGAGGCCCGCCACTTCTTCACGGAGAAGGAGCGCGCCGCCCTCGCCCTCACGGAGGCGGTCACCCTGGTCGCCGACGGAGGCGTCCCGGACGACGTCTACGCACAGGCCGCGGCGGTCTTCGACGACCAGGAACTGGCCCACGTCCTGGCACTGATCCTCACGATCAACACCTGGAACCGGGTGGCGCTGTCGACGGCGAAGGTGGCGGGCACGGACGAGCGCGGCTGACGAGTGCCGCTGACGAGCGTGCCTGACGGGTCCGCCTACACCGTCATCGGGCGGTCGTACGGCCCGATCGGTGCCGGCAGCCGCGAGTTGCCGCCCGTCAGCCTGCGGTCCACCGCGGCCGCCACCGCGCGGCCCTCGGCGATGGCCCACACGATGAGGGACTGGCCGCGGGCCGCGTCCCCGGCGGCGTACACCCCGGGGACGTTGGTCGCGAACTCCGCGTCACGGGTGATCGTTCCGCGCGGATCGAGGGCGAGCCCCAGCTGGTCGATCAGGCCGTCGTGTCGGTCGGGCCCGGAGAAGCCGAGCGCGAGCAGCACCAGGTCGGCGGGGAGCGTCCGTGCGGAACCGGGAACCGGGCGGCGCCCGGCGTCCACCTCGACGAGGTGCAGCGAGCGCACATGTCCGGCCGCGTCCCCGGTGAAGCGGAGCGTGGACGCGGCGAAGAGCCGCGCGTCCGCGTCCGCCGCGGGCGCCGTCTCCAGCGCACCGGCCTCCTCGTGCGCGGCCGAGAGCCGGTAGATCTTCGGATACGTCGGCCAGGGCTCGGCGTCCTCGTCGCGCTCCGCCTCCGGCTGCGCGTAGATGTCGAGTTGGGTCACGGACGCCGCGCCCTCACGTACGGCGGTCCCCAGGCAGTCCGCGCCGGTGTCCCCGCCGCCGACGATGACGACATGCTTGTCGGCGGCGGACAGCGGAGACGTCTCGAGGTCGCCCTCACAGACCCGGTCGGCGAGCGGGAGGTACTCCATCGCCTGATGAATGCCTTGCAACTCCCGCCCAGGTACGGGTAGTTCACGCCAGGCAGTCGCGCCCACGGCAAGGATCACGGCGTCGTAGCGCGCCCGCAGCTCCGCCGCCCCGATGTCCCGCCCGACCACCGTCGACGTACGGAACTTGGTTCCCTCCGCCCGCATTTGACCGAGTCGCCGGTCCAGATGCCGCTTCTCCATCTTGAACGCCGGGATCCCGTACCGCATGAGCCCGCCGATCCGGTCGGCCCGCTCGTACACGGCGACGGTGTGCCCGGCCCGCGTCAACTGCTGCGCCGCGGCGAGCCCGGTGGGCCCCGACCCGATGACCGCGACCGTCCGCCCGGAGAGCCGGTCCGGTGGCCGTGGCGGTGTGAGACCGTCCGCCCAGGCGCGGTCGGCGATGGCGACCTCCACGTTCTTGATGGTGACCGCCGGCTGGTTGATCGCGAGCACGCAGCCTGCCTCGCACGGCGCGGGGCACAACCGCCCGGTGAACTCGGGGAAGTTGTTCGTCGCGTGCAGCCGGTCGCTCGCCGCCCGCCAGTCGTCCCGGGAGACGAGATCGTTCCACTCGGGGATCAGATTGCCCAGCGGACAGGCGTCGTGGCAGAACGGGATCCCGCAGTCCATACAGCGGTCGGCCTGCCTGCTGATGATCGGCAGCAGCGCCCCGGGGACGTACACCTCGTTCCAGTCCCGCACCCGTTCCCCGACGGGCCTGCGGGGGTACTCCTCGCGCGGAGTGGTGAGAAATCCCTTGGGATCGGCCATGGCCGTCTCCCTTGCGTACACGTAGGGGCACGGCGCCGCGCAGCTGTCGGACGTCCTCGGCCCACGGCCTTCGGGCGGCACTCCTTTCCCGCCACGATACGTCGCCTCCGTGGGCCCCGCCGCTCAGCTGAGGACTCGGACGACGACTCACGCGAGGGCAAGGACGTACGAGATCGACGCGGCGGCTGCCGCGGCCGTGCGCACGTGGTTCCACACCGTCCACTCGCGCACGTACGTGGGCCAGTACGCGGCGGCCTCCGGGCTCCCGGGGTCCATCTTGGCGAGCGCGTCGTTGCGCGGGACGTTCGCGGCGATGGTCACCCCGAAGCACCCGAACAGATACAGCGCACTGCCCAGCAGCAGTTCCACCGTCCCCTCGTCCGGCCACAGCACGAACGTGACCACCGCGAGGACGGCGCACAGCAACGCCGACCCGATGAACGCCAGCATGAACGCCGGCCGCAGCACGACCACATTGATCGACTTCATCGCGGCGACCCCCTGCGCGGGCGGCAACTCGGCGAGCGCCCGCATCACGAACGTCGAGAACCCGTAGAACACCCCGGCCACCAGCCCACAGCCGAGCACACCCAGCAACGTAAGCACGAAGTACGGCCCATCGATCATGTCCACTCCCACATCGACCCCAAAGTCCATCACCACTAGTGAAAGCCCGGACGGCGACGGTGACCATGGCCGAGGGACGCGGAGACATGTGTGAGCGTCCAGCCCACGGGACCTTCTGACGCCGAGCAGAGATCTTTCAGCCGGTCCGGCGATCGAGGGCGAGGCGGCGCCGTCCCGATCCCCCACCCACCCGTGGAGGCCGCGCTTTTCAGCTCCGGGGAGATCATTCAGCTCGTCCGGCGTTTGAGGGCGAGGCGGTGCCATCCCGATCCCCCACCCACCCGTGGGGGCTGCCGCTCTTCAGCCCGGGGTCGGGGAAGGTCTTTTCAGCCCGTCCGGCGTTTGAGGACGAGCGCGTCAGCGCGACACGGGGGTCTGGGGGTGGAGCCCCCAGGTACGGGACGGGTAGGGGCGGAGGGGGCGAAATCCCGCCTCTACGTCGGTGCGGGCGGGCCGGTCGCCCGGGACGAGGCAGCCCGCCGGGCCTGAATCGGGCCGGGATCAAGCGTCCGGCGATGGAGCCACCCAGCACGGTGAGGTGCCCGCACGCACCAGTCACGGCGCCACCTCCCCGCCACGCCACCCCCGCAGCACGTCCTCCACCACCCCCGAGATCCGCCGCCGCGCCTCATACCGAGGCAAGCCACTCATCAGCAACTGGTCATACCCCGTGTCCGCGTGCCGCACGGCCGCCCGCACCGCCGAGCCCACCGCGACCTCGGACAACGCCCGGCCCGCGGCACTGCGCCCGACCTGCCCACTCCCGCGCACCGAGGCATGCGCCGCGATGTCCCGCGCCCGGTCGCCCGGACAGCCGGGAAACATCCGGCGGATCTCCCGCTCGAACGCCTCCGTGAACCGCAGATCCTCCGCCTCCCGCCGCCTCCCGCCGCCGCGCGTCCCGCGCCCGGCGCCGCCGCCGGGCCTCCGCGTCCGCCAGGCACCGTTCCTCGGCCCGGGCGAGCGCCGCCTCCTCGACGAGCACGCCCTGCCGCTCGTACCGGCTCCTGCGCCGGTTGAACCGCACCACCACAGCCGACAGCGCACTCCCCTCCCGCGACCTCCGCGTCAGCGCGGTGTCGCCCCGCGGCAGGAACACCAGATGCCCGAGATCCGCGCAGTCCAGGCACCGCGGCGCCCCTTCCTCCAGTACCAACAGCGTGAGCGGCCCGGTCCGGCACTCGGCACACTGCCGCTTCTTGAGCGGCTGGACCACGAGAAGTCCGGTGCGGTGCGCGGGAGTTGTGATCGGGCCCATACGTGTTTCCTTCCCCCGTCCGGCCCGGGATGTACGTCGTCGGCGGGCCATCCCCAGGCAGCCACCGGATTCGGGCAACCCGGATGCCGCTCCCCGACGCCGCTCACGCCTGGAGTGCCACGCCCCCAGACCCTCGCCACGCCTACGAGATCGCATCCTGATGGCGGCATCATGGGCCCTGTGCGACTCGAAGCGATCACCTGGGAACGGCTCGGCGACCTCCTCGCCGAGCGGCTGCTCGACCTGAAACCGGACGACGGCAGCCCCTGGCCGCGCATCGCCTTCGACGGTGCCCCGGCCGCCCGCCCCGGCGACCTCGCACACCGAGTCTCCGAGGCGCTCCGCATACGCGGCCGGTCCTCGCTGGTGGTCGGCACGGAGGGCTTCCTGCGCCCCTCGTCGCTGCGGCTTGAATACGGCCGCGAGGACGTGGAGTCGTACTACGACGGCTGGTTCGACACCGGCGCGCTGTGGCGCGAGGTCTTCGGCCCCCTCGAACCCGGTGGTGACGGCCGCGTCCTGCCCGACCTCTGGGACCCGGCCACCGACCGCGCCACCCGCAGCCCGTACGCCCAACTCGCGCCCGGCAGCCCCCTGTTGCTGCACGGCCCCTTCCTCCTTCGCCACTGGTTCCCCTTCGACCTCAGCGTCCATGTGCTCCTTTCCCAGGGCGCACTCCGCCGCCGTACCCCCGAGGCCGAGCAGTGGACCCTCCCCGCCTTCGCGCGCTACGAGACCGAGACCGACCCGGGTGCCACGGCCGATGTCCTGGTGCGCGCCGACGACCCGCGCCATCCGGCGTGGAACGGCTGATCGCGATCAGTTGCGCGAAACCCTTCTGCATGCACGTGCATGTAGTTATGCTGATGGTCATGACGATCTCCTTCGGTGAATCGGCCCGCGCTCTCCTCGATGCCAAAAACTTCGCCAGCGTCGCCACCCTCGGCCCCGGCGGCGCTCCCCAGAACTCGGTGGTCTGGATAAAACGTGAGGGCGACACCGTGCTGTTCTCCTCCACCGCCGGACGCCAAAAGGTGCGCAACCTCCAGCGGGACCCCCGCATCAGCCTCTCGGTCTTCGACCTCGCCAACCCCTACACCTCCGTGGAGATCCGCGGCACCGCCGAGATCCTCCCCGACGACGCCAAACGCCTCCCGTACGAGCTCTCGCACAAGTACCTCGGCATCGACCCGCCGGCGGAGAAGGGCGACGAGGTCCGCGTGATCATCCGCGTCGTCCCGCAGAAGATCGTCGGCTTCTCTGTCTGATCCGGCTGATCCGGCTGATCCGGAACCGGGAACTCTGACCCGAAACCGGGAACTTCCGGGTGCGTTTCTCCGGGCGCGCGGCGAGAATGTAGGGCGCCGGGACTAGCGGTGCGTTCGCGCCGCGCCGGCCGTCCGGCACCGGGAGGTACTTCATGACCACCGCCGGAGACATCATGCACCGTGGTGCCCAGTGGATTCCCGCCCACGAGACCCTGGACCGCGCCGCCCAGCTGATGCGTGAGCTCAATGTGGGCGCCCTGCCCATCAGCGACGAGAACGAACGGCTCTGCGGCATCCTCACGGACCGCGACATCGTGGTCGGGTGCGTGGCCATGGGCCACGACCCGGCACGGGTCACCGCGGGCGAGATGGCCCAGGGCACTCCGCGCTGGATCGAGTCGGGTGCCGACGTCGGCGAGGTGCTCCAGGAGATGAAGGGGCACCAGATCCGCCGGCTCCCCGTGATCGAGAACAAGCGCCTGGTCGGCATGATCAGCGAGGCCGACCTGGCCCAGCACCTGACGGACGAACAGCTCGCCGCCTGGGTCGAGAGCGTCTACGCGAGGAGCGCGACGAGCTGACCTCGTCGATCCGCGCGCTCTCGTCCGGTCGGCCGTACCGGGCGAGAGGCGTTCTGGGCCTCACAGCCAGCCGTTGCGTCTGAACCCCCGGTACAGGACGAGGCAGGCGACGGTGATCGCGCTGATGACCAGCGGGTAGCCGTACCGCCAGTGCAGCTCCGGCATGTTGTCGAAGTTCATGCCGTACACCCCACAGACCATCGTCGGCACGGCGATGACCGCCGCCCACGCCGTGATCTTCCGCATGTCCTCGTTCTGCGACACCGTGACCTGTGCCAGGTGTGCCTGAAGGATGGAGTTGAGCAGCTCGTCGAAGGCGGCGATCTGCTCGGTGACCCGCATCAGGTGGTCGGAGACGTCGCGGAAGTAGGCCTGTATCTCCGGGTCGATCACCCGTATCGGCCGGGTGGTGAGCTCCTGGATCGGGCGGGCGAGCGGAGCCACGGCCCGCTTCAGTTCGAGGAGTTCACGCTTGAGCTGGTAGATACGGCCCGCGTCGGCCCGTGCGCCGTTCTCGGCGAAGACATCGGCCTCGACCTGGTCGATGTCCGCCTGGACCGAGTCCGTGACATTCACGTAGTCGTCGACCACATGGTCAGCGATCGCGTGCAGCACCGCGGCCGGCCCCTTGGAGAGCTGTTGGGGATCGGACTCCAGCTCCTCGCGCAGCGGGCCCAGCGACCCGTGCCGTCCGTGCCGCACCGTGATGACGAAGTCGGGACCGACGAAGACCATGATCTCGCCGGTGTTCACCACCTCGCTGGTCGCCGTCAGTTCCTTGTGCTCGACGTAGCAGACCGTCTTGAACACGGCGAACAGCGTCTCGTCGTACCGCTCGAGTTTCGGACGCTGATGGGCCTCCACCGCGTCCTCGACGGCCAGGGGGTGCAGGTCGAAGAGGTCGGCGATGCCCGCGAACTCCCGCTCCGTCGGCTCGTGCAGCCCGAGCCAGACGAAGCCGTTGTCCTTCTTGCGGATCCGCTCCACGGTGTCGACCAGATCGCGGCCGCCGGGGACTCTGGCGCCGTCCTGGTAGGCCACGCAGTTCACTACTGCCGTACCCAGCGGGGACCTGGCGTGGTGGCTCAGGTCGACACGGGTGTGTCGCCGTGCCAGCCGCGCCACCTTGCGGAGGCCGCTGACCTTGTCGAGGCCCGCGACCTTCCGCAGATTCCCTGCCATGGACATCTGGATCTCCTTGCGTGGATCCCCTCGCGCCGCACTTTGCGCCTTGGCGTGCCAGTTTGCCAGGCCGGTTCGATCGCCGGGGAAGCCTGTGGGAACGGAGCATTCCGTTCCGGTTCACCGACACGGCTGGCTGTGGGTGAGTGTCGCCAACGGGAGCGTCGGCGATTCCGGACAAGCGGTTCAACTGGGATGATCTCGCCATGACGCGAACCGACGGGTATCTCCTCGACAACCGGCAGACCGAGGCGGGACAGCGCTTCGACGCCTTCGCCACTCTCTTCGACCCCACGACGTTCCGGCACATCGAGCGCTTCGGCATCGGGTCCGGCTGGCGCTGCTGGGAGGTCGGCGCGGGCGGCACGTCCGTGGTGTCCTGGCTGGCCAAGAAGGTCGGTCCCACCGGACGGGTCATCGCGACCGACATCGACACGTCGTTGGTGGCCCCCGCCGCCCGCCCGCCGGTCGAGGTACGCGTCCACGACGTGGGTGCCGAGGAGCCGCCGGGTGAGGGCTTCGACCTCGTGCACGCACGGCTCGTGCTGGTTCATGTGCCGGACCGGGAGCGGGCGTTGCGGTCGATGATCAAGGCTCTGCGGCCCGGCGGCCGGCTCCTCGTCGAGGACGCCGACCCCGCCTTGCAGCCGCTGCTCTGCCTCGACGAGTACGGCCCCGAGCAACAGCTCGCGAACCGGTTGCGCCAGGGACTGCGCAGCCTGCTCGCGGAGCGCGGCGCCGATCTCGCGTACGGCCGTAAACTCCCGCGCCTGCTCCGCGAGGCCGGGCTGCGCGGCGTGGAGGCCGACGCGTACTTCCCCGTCACCTCGCCGGCCTGCGCCGAGCTCGAATCCGCGACGATCCGCCAGATCCGGGACCAGCTCGTCACCACGGGCCTCGCCACCCACGAGGAGATCGACCGCCACCTGGCCAACGTGACCTCCGGTTCCCTGGACCTGACGACGGCACCGATGATCTCGGCCTGGGGGCGCAAGGTCTAGGAGTACCGGGGGCCGCAAAGGCTAGGAGTAAGGGGAGTCGGCGAAGGCGCCGTCACGCACTCGCCGGCGGTCTCCCTCCGACCCGTTCCACCGCCATCGCCCCCGCCCCGCACCCCTCCACCGCTGCCTCCTCGGGCTCCGCGCCCGAGAGCAGGGCGGCGAGGAACGCTCCGGTGAAGGCGTCGCCCGCGCCCGTGGTGTCGTGGGGTGTGGCGGGCGATGCCGGAACACGGGCGTGGACGGCGCCCGCACGGGCCACCAGGGCTCCGTCGCCGCCCTGCTTGGCGACGACCAGGGGGACGTGATGGCTCAACTTGGCCGCCGCGTCCGCCGGATCGGGCAACCCCGTCAGCAGGAAGGCCTCGTCGCGGCTGGGCAGCAGGACGTCGACGCCCTCGGCGAGTGCGAGGAAGCGGTCCACGCCCAGTTGCGTGAGGAACCCCGCCGATGCCGGGTCCAGGCTCACCGGCACGCCACGCGCGCGTGCCGACTCCAGCGCCACCGACACCAGCCCCCGCCCCGACTCGGAGAAGAACAGGTAACCCGAAAGATGCAGCCGCGCGACCCCGTCGAGCAACGCGGCCGACCAGTCGCCGGGTTCGAGCCGCAGCGCGGCCCCGCTGTCCGTGAGGAACGTGCGCTCCGCCGAAGCACCCGTGTCCACCAGGCAGACGACCGTTCCCGTCGGCGCCTCCGGATCGACGACGAGCAGGGGACGCACCCCGCAAGCCGTCAGCTCGCGCTCGTGCCATACGGCCGCATCCGCACCCACCCGTCCCAGCAAGCGCACGTCCGCGCAGCCCCAATACGCCGCCCAGCACGCGACGTTGCCGCCCGCCCCACCCGGCAGGGTACGTACCGTGGCGGCGGTGTCGGTGCCCGCCGCGAGTGGCCCGTGGTGCCGGGCGACGACGTCGGTGACCACGTCACCGATGACGAGCAGCGCCCCCGTGGGCGCGCTTCCGCCGAGCCCGGCAGCCGCCTGATCCGTCCTGCTCACGCCGCCCCGGCCCAGGCGGCCGCGATCCGACCCGCGAGGCGTACGTTGCCGCGTACCGCCGCGAGGTTGGCGCTCAGCGAGGCGCCGTCCGTGTGCCGCACCAGATAGTCGAGCAGGAACGGCGTCACCGCCTGCCCTGTCACACCCTCCGCCTCGCACGCGTGCAGCGCGTCGGCGAGCACGCGCGCGTGGAGCGCGGGATCGAGCTGCTCCTCTTCAGGGACGGGGTTCGCGACGATGAGCGCCGACTCGGGACCGTCCAGCGTGTCCTGCGCGCGCATCACGTCCGCCACCTGCCCGGGCGACTGAAGCGTCCACTCCACCGGGTGCCCGGAGTCGGACAGGTAGAAGCCGGGGAACCGTTCCGTCCCGTACCCGGCCACCGCCACGCCCAGCGTCTCCAGGCGCTGCAACGTCGCGGGCACGTCCAGGATCGACTTGACGCCCGCACACACCACCGTGATCCGGGTACGCGCAAGAA
Source organism: Streptomyces sp. NBC_00038 (assembly GCF_026343635.1). NCBI lineage: Bacteria > Bacillati > Actinomycetota > Actinomycetes > Kitasatosporales > Streptomycetaceae > Streptomyces > Streptomyces sp. NBC_00038. The sequence continues at coordinate 2,706,120 of NZ_JAPELQ010000001.1, read as the reverse complement.
GGCCCAGATCGGCGGACTCGTCCTGCGTCAGCGTCCACTCCCGGTGCACCCCGCCGAGCCCGCCCGTCGCGAACACCCGTACGCCCGCGCGGGCGGCCAGCAGCGCCGTCGCGGACACGGTCGTCGCCCCGCTCGCTCCCGACGCCACGGCGAGCGGCAGATCACGGTGCCCGAGCTTGCGGATCCCGTCTTCGTTGGCGACGCGCTCCAACTGCTCCTTGTCCAGTCCGACAAGGGGCTTCCCGTCGAGCACGGCGATCGTCGCGGGGACGGCGCCCTCCTGCCGTACGACATCCTCCAGCTCCAGAGCGACCTGCAGATTGCGCGGGCGCGGCAACCCGTGCGCGATGATCGTCGACTCCAGGGCCACCACCGGCCGGCGCGCGTCGAGCGCCTCTCGCACCTCTTCGGACACCACGATCACGCGGCTGCCTCCTGTTGGTCGGTCGTCTTTCCTCATCTCTGGCGAGCGGCACGCCAGGTCAAACCCTTGCGACCGCCGCCGCGCGCCCCCAGCCTGGGGGCATGACGGACAACTCGACACGTCTCGACCATGTCGTCCTCTGGGTACGCGATCCGGTCGCCTCGGCCGGCTTCTACGAGCAGGCGGTCGGCCTGGAGCCCCTGAGGGTCACCGAATTCGCCGCGGGAAAGGCGCCGTTCCCCTCCGTACGCCTCAATGAAGAGACCATTTTCGATCTGATGCCGCTCCCCATGGCGGCGTACATGAACATGGTCCCCGGAGGTGCCGACAGCGCCGGCCACCCGGTCAACCACGTCTGCCTGTCCCTCCAGGGGAACGATTTCCAGGCGCTGCGGACACGTCTGGAGGAGCGGGCCGTCCCCGTCTCGGAATTCTCGTACGACTCCTTCGGCGCCCGCGGAATGGCCAAGCGCAGCTTCTACTTCCGTGACCCGGACGGAAACGTCTTCGAGGCGCGGCACTACGAGTAGCGCGCGAAGGGGTGCCCACGCGCGCGTGGGCACCCCTTCAGGACCTCAGACCGGCCGTACGCCGGCCAGTGCCCCATGCGGATCGAGTACGTACTTGCGGCTGGCGCCCTGGTCGAACTCGGCGTAGCCGCGTGGCGCGTCGTCCAGGCTGATCACCGTGGCGTTGACCGCCTTGGCGATGTGCACGCGCTCGTGCAGGATCGCCTTCATCAGCCCCCGGTGGTACCGCATCACCGGGCACTGCCCCGTGGCGAAGCGATGGCTCTTCGCCCACCCCAGGCCGAGCCGCACCTTCAGCGTCCCGGTCCGCGCGTCCTGGTCGATCCCGCCAGGGTCGTCCGTGACGTACAGCCCGGGTATGCCCAGGGCGCCGCCCGCGCGCGTGATGCCCATCAGCGAGTTCAGGACGGTCGCGGGCGCCTCCTGGGCGTTCGGGCCGTGGGCCCGGGCCTCGAAGCCGACCGCGTCGACCGCCGCGTCGACCTCGGGCTCTCCGAGGATCTGCGCGATCTGGTCCTCCACGCTGCCGCGTGACACGTCGACGGTCTCGCAGCCGAAACTCCGTGCCTGGGCGAGGCGTTCGGCGTTGAGGTCCCCGACGATGACGACCGCGGCACCGAGGAGCTGCGCCGAGGCCGCGGCTGCGAGACCCACCGGGCCCGCTCCGGCGACGTACACCGTCGAACCGACCCCGGCGCCCGCGGTGACCGCGCCGTGGAAACCGGTCGGGAAGATGTCCGACAGCATGGTGAGGTCGAGGAGTTTCTCCCGTGCCTGTTCCCGGTCGGGGAACCGCAGCAGGTTGAAGTCCGCGTACGGGACCATGGCGTACTCGGCCTGCCCGCCGACCCAGCCGCCCATGTCGACATAGCCGTAGGCGGCGCCCGGCCGGGCCGGGTTGACGTTCAGGCAGATGCCGGTCTTGCGCTCCTTGCAGTTGCGGCACCGCCCGCAGGCGATGTTGAACGGCACCGAGACGATGTCCCCGACCTCGATGAACTCGACGTCCGGGCCGCGTTCCAGTACCTCTCCGGTGATTTCGTGTCCGAGGACCAGCCCCTCGGGCGCGGTCGTACGGCCCCGCACCATGTGCTGGTCACTTCCGCAGATGTTGCTGGCGAGCACCTTGAGGATGACCCCGTGCCGGCACTTGCGGCCGACGTTGTCGGGTGCCACTCCCGGCCCGTCCTGCAGTTCAAGCGTCGGGTGGTCGATGGTCCTGACCTCCACCGCACCCGGCTTGAGATACGCGACTGCCCTGTTTCCGCTCATGCCTGATCGCCGTCCCTTCGGCCCCGTTGCTTCGGACGCCAGCGGCTGTGCGCATGGCGGAGTCTGCTACCAGGCGTGCGGTCCGGCCACCCTTCGCGCCAGGGCTTTCTGGTCCCTGATGACGGCTTGCCCTTAAGGTGACCGCTCATGACCACGAACACCCAGGCCACGCCGTCCTTCGCTGTGCACATCCCCGATGCCGAGCTCGAGCCGGAGCCGCTCGACCCGGCCCAGATCGTCTCCGGCGACCCGGTCGTGACGGGCAAGGTGCTGTGGGAGTCGGCCGACGGCAAGCAGCTGCGCGGCATCTGGCAGATCACGCCCGGTGTGGTGACCGACACCGAGGCGAACGAGCTCTTCGTTGTCGTGAGCGGCCGCGCCACGATCGAGGTCGAGGACGGTGACGTCATCGAGGTGGGTCCTGGCGACGCGGCGATCCTGCGCGAGGGCGACCGCACGACCTGGACCGTCCACGAGACGCTCCGCAAGGCGTACCACATCAGCCTCTGAGGGCCTGCTCGGCGCGGAGCCCGCACCGCTCTGGGGACACCGCAAGGGCGTGGCTCATCGGTGAGTCACGCTCCCGCCCGCCGAGGGTGGTCAGAACAGCGGCTCCGGAAGCACCCCCTCCAGCGCGAGAAGCTTCCGCTTGGTCTCCAGCCCGCCCCCGAAGCCCCCGATACCGCCGTCGCGCTCGACGACCCGGTGGCACGGCACGACGACCGGCAGCGGGTTCGAGCCCATGGCCACGCCCACGGCCTGCGCCGCGCCCGGCTGGCCGACCCGGCCTGCCAGGTCGCCGTAGCCCACGACCGCGCCGTACGGGACGCCGGACGCCAGCTCGCGCAGCACCTGGCGGTTGAACCCGGAGATCAGCGACCAGTCCAGCGGCAGCTCGAAGTCACGCCGCTCGCCCGCGAAGTACGCCGTGACCTGACATATCGGCTCGGCCAGGAGCGGGGAGTCAGGTGCCTCGGCCGGCTCGCTGCCCAGGCGTGAGGCAAGCCGGTCGAGCGCCTTGTCGCGCACCGCGTCCGTGGCGTGGAACACGACGTTCACCAGGCCGTCGTGCGTCGCCGCCAGCAGCAGCGGACCGATGTCCGTGCCGACGACGGTCCACACGACCTGCTGCTCGTTCTGCCCGTGGCTGTTCATGCGATCCACCGTACGGCGCACCACTGACAACGCCCGCGGCGCGGACACCGGCACAGGTCCGCGGGCATGTGTACCCCCGGGCGCGGGATGGCCACATCTTGAATGGGGTCGGCCAAGTCCACACACTGGCGCCGCACAAGTGGGGCGAGGCCGTGTTTCTTTGCCGGAAAATCGTTCGACCCCTCCGGTGGGGGTCATACTCTCTGCCTCAACCCTGACCGTTCTTACGGTTCCGAGGGTGGGGGCAATTCAGAAAATTCCGGGCGAAACCGGGCGGGAAGGATAGCCGCGCATGCAGGGCACGGTCGACGGCTTCAGTTACGGACTCGTCACACCGGTAGTGGCATATCTCATGGCCTGCCTGGGGGGAGCGCTGGGGCTGCGCTGCACCACCAGATCGCTGCTCGTCGCCCGTTCCTGGCGGGCCGGCTGGCTCGCGCTCGGCTCGGCCGCTATCGCCTCGGGCATATGGACCATGCACTTCATCGCCATGATGGGGTTCACGGTCGAGGAGACCCCGATCCGCTACGACAAACTGCTGACGTTCGCGAGCCTGGGCGTGGCCATCGTGATGGTCGGCATCGGGATCTTCATCGTCGGCTACCAGGGAGCCACCGGAACGGCGCTCTTCACCGGAGGCACCATCACCGGCCTGGGAGTCGCCTCGATGCACTACCTGGGCATGGCGAGCATCAGCCTCAACGGGAAGCTCGAGTACAACACCCTCACCGTCTCCGCCTCGGTCGTCATTGCCGTCGTCGCAGCCACCACCGCCCTGTGGGCGGCCGGGCAGGTCAGGGGATTCCTCTGGAGTGTGGGCGCCAGCCTCGTCATGGGACTCGCCGTCACCGGCATGCACTACACCGGCATGGCCGCCCTCAGCGTCCATCTGCACAGCACGTCCAGCACTCCCGTCGGGGACTCGTCCGCCGCCCTGATCGCGCCCATGATGATCGGCCCGCTGGTCTTCCTCTGCCTGGCGGGCGTCGTCGTGATGTTCGACCCCCTGATGGTCATGGGGAAGCCCGACTGGACACCCAAGGACAACAGGCCGGGCATCCCCGCCCACCCGGCCGTCCCGCACCCCGGTAGCCGCCCGCCGCTCCGCCCCGGCCGGGACCGTGGACGCAGGAGCTCCCGCACCCCGCAGAACTGGTGATCCGGCACCGTTGTCAGTGCGGGGTCGTACGGTTGATTCCATGCGGCCCGTATCCAAGATCGAACGTTCGGTGGCGCCCTTCGAGGTCGTCAGCCCCTACCAGCCGAGCGGTGACCAACCGGCGGCCATCGCCGAGCTGGAAAAGCGCATCCGCGCAGGTGAGAAGGATGTCGTCCTGCTGGGTGCGACCGGCACCGGCAAGTCCGCCACCACCGCGTGGATGATCGAGAAGCTCCAGCGCCCCACGCTCGTCATGGCACCGAACAAGACCTTGGCCGCCCAGCTGGCCAACGAGTTCCGCGAGCTGCTGCCGAACAACGCCGTCGAGTACTTCGTCTCGTACTACGACTACTACCAGCCCGAGGCCTACGTCCCGCAGTCGGACACCTACATCGAGAAGGACTCCTCGGTCAACGAGGAGGTGGAGCGCCTGCGCCACTCCGCGACCAACTCGCTGCTCACCCGCCGCGACGTCATCGTGGTCGCCTCGGTCTCCTGCATCTACGGCCTCGGTACACCGCAGGAGTACGTGGACCGGATGGTCCAGCTCAAGGTCGGCGACGAGATCGACCGCGACGACCTGCTGCGCCGCTTCGTGGACATCCAGTACACGCGCAACGACGTGGCCTTCGCGCGAGGCACCTTCCGGGTCCGCGGCGACACCATCGAGATCTTCCCGGTCTACGAGGAGCTGGCCGTCCGCATCGAGATGTTCGGCGACGAGATCGAGGCCCTCTCCACGCTCCATCCGCTCACTGGCGAGGTCATCAGTGACGACACCTCGCTGCACGTCTTCCCGGCGTCCCACTACATCGCGGGTCCCGAGCGACTGGAGCGCGCCGCCAACGACATCGAGAAGGAGCTGGGGGAGCGCCTCTCCGAGCTGGAGAAGCAGAGCAAGCTCCTGGAGGCCCAGCGCCTGCGCATGCGTACGACGTACGACCTGGAGATGCTCCGCCAGATCGGCTCCTGCTCCGGCGTGGAGAACTACTCGATGCACTTCGACGGCCGCGAGCCCGGCTCCCCGCCGAACACGCTGATCGACTACTTCCCGGACGACTTCCTGCTCGTCCTCGACGAGTCGCACGTCACGGTCCCGCAGATCGGCGCCATGTACGAGGGCGACGCCTCCCGCAAGCGCACCCTCGTGGACCACGGTTTCCGGCTGCCCTCCGCGCTGGACAACCGTCCCCTGAAGTGGGAGGAGTTCCAGAAGCGCATCGGGCAGACGGTCTATCTGTCGGCGACCCCGGGGAAGTACGAACTCTCGCGGGGGGACGGCTTCGTCGAGCAGATCATCCGCCCCACCGGTCTCGTCGACCCCGAGGTCGTCGTCAAGCCCACCGAGGGCCAGATCGACGACCTGGTGCACGAGATCCGCAAGCGCACCGAGAAGGACGAGCGCGTCCTGGTCACCACGCTCACCAAGAAGATGGCCGAGGACCTCACCGACTACTTCCTGGAGCTCGGCATCCAGGTGCGCTATCTGCACAGCGACGTCGACACCCTGCGCCGAGTCGAGCTGCTGCGGGAACTGCGCGCGGGCGAGTTCGACGTCCTGGTCGGCATCAACCTCCTCCGTGAGGGCCTCGACCTGCCCGAGGTCTCCCTGGTGGCGATCCTCGACGCCGACAAGGAAGGGTTCCTGCGGTCGGGCACCTCCCTCATCCAGACCATCGGCCGTGCGGCGCGAAACGTGTCCGGCCAGGTCCACATGTACGCCGACAAGATCACCCCGGCGATGGAGAAGGCCATCGACGAGACCAACCGCCGCCGGGAGAAGCAGGTCGCCTACAACAAGGAGAGGGGCATCGACCCGCAGCCTCTCCGCAAGAAGATCAACGACATCGTTGCGCAGATCGCCCGCGAGGACGTCGACACCGAGCAGCTGCTCGGCTCGGGCTACCGCAAGGGGAGCGAGGGCAAGGGAGCCAAGGCCCCGGTGCCCGCGCTCGGCGGGAAGGCGGCCAAGTCCGCCAAGGGCAAGGGCAAGGAGACGGTTCCGACCGACCGTCCCGCGGCCGAACTCGCCGGGCAGATCGAGGAGATGACGGCGCGGATGCGTGCCGCGGCGGCCGATCTCCAGTTCGAGATCGCGGCTCGGCTGCGTGACGAGGTCTCCGAGATGAAGAAGGAGCTGCGGCAGATGAAGGAGGGCGGGCTCGCCTGACGCCCTTATACCGGTGCCGGACCCCGGCCTGTACGCACTGTGTTGCAAGACCGACACAAAGTGCGCCCCAGGGTTCGGCACTGTCAGTGCCGCTGCGTAGGGTTCTGGTCATCCGTGGACTCCGCGGAAACAGGGGACAGTTCGAGAGGGGATCAACGCGTGGTCGACGTATCCAAGGGCGGTACGCCCGGTGGGCCTGGCGTCAATCTGACCAAGGGTCAGGCCATCAGTCTGGAGAAGAAGGGCGGGGGCACCCTCACCGCGGTGCGGATGGGGCTCGGCTGGCAGGCGGCACCCCGGCGCGGCCTGTTCGGCTCGCGCACCCGGGAGATCGACCTCGACGCCTCCGCCGTGCTGTTCGCCGACAAGCAGCCTGTCGACGTCGTGTTCTTCCGTCACCTCGTCAGCGACGACGGCTCCGTGCGGCACACCGGTGACAACCTCGTCGGCGGTGCGGGTCAGGGGGGCGACGACGAGTCGATCCTCGTCGACCTGCAGCGCATCCCGGTCCACATCGACCAGATCGTCTTCACCGTGAACTCCTTCACGGGCCAGACGTTCCAGGAGGTGCAGAACGCGTTCTGCCGTCTGGTCGACGAGACCAACGGCCAGGAGCTCGCCCGCTACACGCTCGCAGGCGGTGGGCAGTACACGGCCCAGATCATGGCGAAGGTGCACCGGGCGGGTACGGGCTGGCAGATGACGGCCATCGGCACGCCGGCCAACGGCCGCACGTTCCAGGACCTGATGCCCGCGATCCTGCCGCAGCTGTAGGCAGCCCGGCGCGCAGCACACGAAGCGACATAGGGGGACAAGGCGATGACGGCCGAGCTGGTCCGGGGGCAGAACCATCCGCTCTCCCAGGTCCGTCTTGAGGTCCGCGTTTCGGCCGGCAAGCCGATCGTGGCCGGGGCCACGCTCAGCGATGAGCAGGGCAGGGTCCGCGGCGTCGAGTGGGTGGCCCACCCGGGCGCGCCCACTCTGCCCGGGCTCGAGGTCTCCAGGCAGGCGGCGGCCGACCACCGCCTCGCGTTCGACCTGGACGCCCTGTCGGAGGCGGTGCACCGGGTGAGTGTGCTGCTCGCGCTGCCTTCCGGGGTCGGCGGCCCGGTCCGGTTCGGAGCCGTCGCCGCCCCCTTCGTCGCGGTCACCGGGCTCGACGGCTCCGAGGTCGCCAGCTACACCGTCACCGGCCTGGACGCCGAGTCGGCCGTTGTAGCCCTGGAGCTCTACCGCAGACAGGACGCGTGGAAGGTCCGCGCGGTCGGCCAGGGATACGCGGGCGGTCTCGCCGAACTCCTCGCCGACCAGGGCCTGCCCGAAGCGCGGCAGCTCGCGGGCAGCATCAACGAGGCGGTGGCCCAGGGACTGGCCCGCTCGGTGGCGGCGCCCCCGCCCCGTACGCCGGACGCGGACCGTTCACGACAGGCGGCCACCTCGGCGACGGGAGGGGACCAGCCGTACGCGGGACCGCCCCAGGGCGCCTCCGGGAACGTATCGCCACCGCAGTCCCCGTACGACCAGCCCGGTGCGCAAGGCAACACCGCCCCGCAGGCGAACTACCCCGCGGGCGCTTCGCAGCCCGACTCGTCCGCCGTCACTCAGCCGTCCGCCCCCGTCGCCGGTGGCCCGATCAATTACAGCCACCCCGGCCGGCAGAACCCGGCGCCGCCTCCGCCCCCGCCGACCGCACCACCCGCACAGCCAGGGCAGCCCGCCCAGCCCGTCGCGGGCGACGCCACCGGCTGGTCCATGGAGGAGCGGCTCTACAACCAGGTGTGGGGCATGTTCGAGGACCTGGCCCGCACCACCGCCGCGTACCGCAGCGCCGTCGACTTCGCCGACTCGCGGATGGAGCAGGAGCTCGACAAGGTCCTGTCCGACCCGCGCAGCCGGATCGGCGGGCAGGGCGACGCCGCGCGCGAGGCGGCTCAGGCCAAGCACGCCCAGTTGGTGGACCAGGCCCGGGCCGCCCTCGACCGGGATCTCGCGCAGCTCGGTGCCGAGGCCGATGTCGTCGAGCCCGCGCTGCCCACCGCGTACGCGCGCTGGGACAACCCGGTCTGGCACGCCTACCGGGTGCCCATGGAGGTTCCGATGGCCCTGCGCCTGGGTGATCTCCGTCTGCCCGAGAGCGAGAGTCTGAGCATTCCGATGCTGGTCCGGCTGCCGTTGGAGCGCGGGCTGTGGATCGACAGCGGCCGCGCCGCCCTCGGCGACTCGCTCACCGACTCCGACGAACTGCGTCGCCTCGCCATGGACACGGCGGTGGCGCATGCCGGGCGCCTGCTCGCCGTCCATCCCGCGGGCGAGTTCACGGTGCACGTCATAGATCCGGCCGGTTCCGGCGCCACGTCCCTCACGCCGCTGGTGCGGTCGGGAGTGCTCGACGGCCAGCCCGCCGTCGGAGCCGCGGGGGTGGCCGACGTTCTGGCCCGGCTCACCCAGCGCGTCGACCTGGTGCAGATGGCGGTCCGCGGGGGAGCGGCCGACTCGCTGCCCCCGGACCTCGACACCGCTGAACAACTGCTGATCGTCAACGACTTCCCGCACGGTTTCGACGACCGCGCCGTGACCCAGCTGCGCTATCTCGCCGACGAGGGGCCCGCCGTGGGCGTCCACCTGATGATGGTGGCCGACCGGGAGGACGCCGAGGCCTACGGACCGCTGCTCGACCCGCTCTGGCGCTCGCTGCTGCGACTCACCCCGGTGCCCGACGACCACCTCGCCGACCCCTGGGTCGGGCATGCCTGGACGTACGAGCCCGCGCTCGTCCCACCGGGCAGTCAGGTGCTCCAGCAGGTCCTCACGCAGGTTGCGGCGGCCCGCCGTTCCTGGAACCGCTGAGCCCTTCAGGGGGTGTACCAAGGATCGGTAAAGTCCCCTGACCTGTGGACTTGGTCTTTCTTTTACTGATCTCTTTACCTTTCCTTGGTAGTTCGGGTACTGTTTTCCTCACGGAGGGGAGTACTCCCTATCTACTGCGGCGTACCCGTCAATACGGATCAGGCCAGATCCCGGGGCGTCGGTCCGCAGGCACCGGGCGCATCACGCGCCACGGCCGCCACGGGCGGAAGAGACCTCCAGCAGCGACGACGCTGAAATCTGCCGTTACGAACTGCCGGAGGCGCAGTGGATGTTTCCGTGACCCTATGGGTCCTGACGATCGCGGGCCTTGCCGCCCTCATCGCCGTCGACTTCTTCATCGGCCGCAAGCCGCATGACGTATCCATCAAGGAAGCCGGAATCTGGACGATCGTCTGGATCGCCCTGGCCGGAATGTTCGGGCTCGGACTGCTCGTCTTCTCCGGCGGCCAGCCCGCCGGAGAGTTCTTCGCCGGCTTCATCACCGAGAAATCGCTGAGCGTCGACAACCTCTTCGTCTTCGTCCTGATCATGGCGAAGTTCGCGGTGCCCACGCAGTACCAGCAGCGGGTGCTCCTCGTCGGTGTGCTCATAGCCCTGGTCCTGCGCGCGATATTCATCGCCGCCGGCGCCGCGGTCCTCGCGAACTTCGCGTGGGTCTTCTACATCTTCGGCGCGTTCCTCATCTACACCGCCTGGAAGCTGATCCAGGAGGCCCGGGCCGACGACGAGGACGAGGATTTCGAGGAGAACCGGCTGCTCAAGGCCGCTGAGCGACGCTTCGGCGTGGCCGACCGCTACCACGGCACCAAGCTGTGGATCCAGCAGAACGGCAAGCGCGTCATGACGCCGATGCTGGTCGTGATGCTCGCGATCGGCACCACCGACGTGCTCTTCGCACTGGACTCGATCCCCGCGATCTTCGGCCTGACCCAGGACCCGTACATCGTCTTCACGGCCAACGCGTTCGCGCTGATGGGTCTGCGACAGCTGTACTTCCTCATCGGCGGCCTGCTCAGGAAGCTGGTCCACCTCAGCTACGGCCTGTCGGTCATCCTCGGCTTCATCGGAGTCAAACTGGTGCTGCACGCGCTGCACGAGTCGGGGGTTCACGTCCCTGAGATCTCCATCCCGGTCTCCCTCGGCGTGATCTGCGCCGTCCTGGTCGTCACGACGATCACCAGCCTGATCGCCTCCAAGAAGCAGGCGGCGCGGGAAGAGACCGAGGGCGCTCCGAAGGACAGCATCGACGTCTGACCATCCCGGACGTAGGAACAACCATCCCCGGGAGCGGTACGCGGCGAATTGCCGAGCACCGCTCCCGGTGCTTGCTTGGGTCCTGAGCGCTCCCCGGCCAGGGGAGGCCCGGCCGGGTGGAGGCACCCATGAAGTTCGTGCAGATCATCGACTTCGAGACCGAGCGCATGGACGAGATGCGGGAACTGGTGGAGCAGGCGGCCCAGCGCGCCGCGGGCCGCACCGGCGGTCCCACACACCGTCTCGTCCTTCAGGACCGCAACGTGCCCAACCGCTATCTCGTGCTGATCGAGTTCGAGTCGCACGAGGACGCGATGCGCAACAGCAACGACCCGGAGACGACCAAGATGGCGGAACAACTGGCCGCGCTGTGTACCAGGCCGCCCTCCTTCACCGACTGCGACGTACGCGAGATGACCGAGCTGAAGTAACGGCCCGGTCCCGGGACAGGAGCCCCGCATCACCGGAATGCGGGGCTCCTGTCCGCCTGAAAGGATCACTGCATGATCGTTCGGTTCCGGTCACTCACGACGCAATGGACGTCCGTCGTACCCGTGATCGCGCTGGTCCTGCTGGCTTTCACCTGGGGGCGCGACCTGCCCGCCGCGGTCGTCGCGCTGGTGACGGTGGTTCTCGCCGGAGCGGTGCTGGCCGCCGTGCACCACGCCGAAGTGATTGCACACCGGGTCGGGGAACCCTTCGGCTCACTGGTCCTCGCCGTCGCCGTCACGATCATCGAGGTCGCCCTCATCGTCACCTTGATGGCGGACGGCGGCGACAAGAGCTCGACCCTGGCCCGCGACACGGTGTTCGCGGCCGTGATGATCACCTGCAACGGCATCGTCGGGGTGTGCCTCCTCGTAGCCTCACTGCGTCACGGCCTGGCGGTCTTCAACGCGGAGGGCACCGGGGCCGCCCTCGCGACCGTGGCGACGCTCGCCACGCTCAGCCTGGTGTTCCCTACCTTCACCACCAGCAAGCCGGGCCCGGAGTTCTCCACGGCCCAGCTCACCTTCGCCGCGCTCGCCTCGCTGGTCCTGTACGGCCTGTTCGTCACGACCCAGACCGTGCGCCACCGCGACTACTTCCTGCCGATCACCCGGCAGGGCGAGGTCATCAAGGCGGACGACCACGCCGACGCCCCGTCCGCCCGTACGGCCGGAATCAGCGTGGGCCTGCTCGGCGTGGCCCTCGTCGGCGTGGTCGGCCTCGCCAAGGGCGTGTCGCCCACCATCGAGTCCGGGGTCGAGGCGGCCGGTATGCCGCACTCCGTCGTCGGTGTGATCATCGCCCTGCTCGTGCTGCTCCCCGAGACCATCGCCGCACTGCGGTCGGCCCGCCGCGACCGTGTGCAGACCAGCCTCAACCTGGCTCTCGGCTCGGCGATGGCCAGCATCGGACTCACGATCCCGGCCGTCGCGCTGGCCTCCGTCTGGCTCTCCGGACCGCTCGTGCTCGGTCTCGGCTCCACCCACATGGTGCTGCTCGCGCTGACCGTGGTGGTCAGCTCCCTGACGGTGGTCCCCGGGCGCGCCACGCCGCTGCAGGGCGGTGTCCATCTGGTGCTGTTCGCGGCGTACTTGGAGCTGGCGATCAACCCCTAACGATGAACCCTTAGCGATCAACCCCTTAAAGCCCGTCGCCCGGTGGTTCGTGCCGCAAGTGGTCCTCACTCCGCGGCCGGCACGACCGCCAGCCGCGGCACCGGCCGTGTCTCCGGCAGCAGTGCGAAGCACCCCAGGCTGAGCAGTGCGATCCCCGTCAGATAGGCGGCCACACCCCAGGGCACGCCTTCTCCCTGGGCCACCGCCGTAGCCACGATCGGGGTGAGCGCGCCCCCGAGGACCCCGCCCAGGTTGTAGCCCACCGCCGCTCCGGTGCAGCGCACCCGGGGCTCGTACAACTCCGGCAGATACGCGGCGATGACGGCGAACATCGTGATGAACGAGATCAGCGCCACCAAGAAGCCGAGGAACATCAGCAGGGGTTCACCGGTCGACAGCAGCGCGATCATCGGGAACATCCACAACGCCGCGCCCGCGCAGCCCACCAGACACAGCGGCCGCCGTCCGTAGCGGTCACCGAGCAGCGCCATCAAGGGCGTCAGGGAGCCCTTCACCACCACGGCGGCCATGATGCAGGACAGCATGACGGTACGGCTCACCCCGAGCCGCTCGACGCCGTAGGCGAGCGCCCAGGTCGTCACCGCGTAGAACACCGCGTATCCGACCGCCAGGCCGCCGGCCGTCAGCAGCACCAACCGCCAGTGATCACGCACCACTTCGGCGAGCGGCACGCGCGCGTGGTCCCGCATCTCCAGGAACTGCGGGCTCTCCACCAGCGAACTGCGCAGCCACAGCCCCGCCGCCGCGAGCACCCCCGCCGCCCAGAACGGCACCCGCCACCCCCATGCCGCGAACTGTGCGTCGGACAGGGTCATGGACAGCACCAGCATCACGCCGTTGGCCAACACGAACCCCAGCGAAGGGCCGATCTGCGGGAAGCTCGACCACAGTCCGCGCCGCTCGGCGGGCGCGTGCTCGGCGGTCAGCAGCACCGCCCCGCCCCACTCCCCGCCGAGTCCGAGCCCCTGCAGGAAACGCAGCACCAGAAGGAGTACGGGAGCGGCCACACCGATCGTGTCGTACGTCGGTACGCAGCCGACGGCCACAGTCGCCGCGCCGGTCATGAGCAGTGAGGCGACCAGGACGGGCCGCCGTCCGTGCCGGTCCCCGATGTGCCCGAAGAGCACCGAGCCGAGCGGGCGTGCGACGAAGCCGACGCCGAACGTCGCGAAGGCCGCCAGTGTCCCCGCCAGTGGAGAGAACGTCGGGAAGAACAGCGGCCCGAGGACCAGCGCGGCCGCGGTGCCGTAGACGAAGAAGTCGTAGAACTCGATGGCCGTCCCGGCGAGCGAGGCGGCCGCGAGCCGGAGCATGGAAGGTGTCTTAACTGTGTGTACGTCTTGCATGCCGCGTCAACTACCCACGGTGATCGGCGGTTACGGGGGCGTGCGGAGGCTCGTTCCGTGTCAGTAGGTGACCGTGATGCGCCGGGCCGGCCCGTCGACGCGGATGGTGCCTCCATAGGGGATGACGATCTGCGGATCGGTGTGACCGAAGTCCACATCGAGGACGACCAGCATGTTGGGCGCATATATGTCGATGGCTCGGAGCACCGCCTCGTGCTGCTCCCGTACGTAACGGGCTCTGGCATCGGCGTCGTTGGGCTGCTCGAACGACCACGCCTTGGGGCGGCCCATCAGGAGCGCCGCGAAGCGTTGCAGCAGACCGCGCTCGCCCATGCTGCGCAGGATCCAGAAGACGTCGCTCGCTCTCGGCATGTCCTCCGAGGTCTCCAGGAACAGCACATGACCGTCGTACACGGAAGGATCACGGGCGATCTCGCGGTCCGCCATCAACAGCCAGGACAGGATCTCGACGTTGCCGCCCCAGGAACGGCCCTCGACGACGCGGTCCGGGCGATGCCAGGTCCAGCCCCCGCCCGGTTCCGTCGGCGGCTCGGATTCGAAGGTCGCCGGGTCCTCCCAGGGGCTGTTGACCTCACCGAATCGGTCGGCAGCGCGCAGCTCGTACGGCCCGGAGGTGAACAGCGCTGCCCGCAGCGACTCGGCGGTCAACGGGTCCATGGCACCGGGGCGACCGAGCTCGCACATCACCGATCCGCCGTGGTAGCCGACGATTCCGGTGTTCCACAGGTACGCGAGGAGGTTGGTGTTGTCGCTGTACCCGAAGAACGGCTTCGGGTTCGCGCGGATCAACTCCCGGTCCAGCAAGGGCAGCACGGTGATCTGGTCGTCACCGCCGATGGAGGAGATGACGGCCTTGACCGTCGGGTCGGCGAACGCCGCGTGGATGTCGTCGGCACGCTCCTGAGGTGTCGAGCCCATCTTCCGGGTCGCCGGATACTCGACCGGTTCGAGGCCGTACTCCTTGCGCAACCTCTCCAGCCCCAGCTCGTACGGAAGCGGGAGGAGCCCGGGGAGTCCGGAGGACGGCGAGATGACCGCTACCTGGTCGCCCGGCGAGGGCTTGGGAGGGTACGAGGGCGTCGTCATGACGGGAGGGTAAGGGGCGGTACCGCGTTGGCGCACCGTGATAAACCGGGTCTGAGCAGCGGTCCTCAAAGGACCGGCAGACCTGGAAGGACCGGAGGAACTGTGCCCCGCACACTCGCCAACGCCCCGATCATGATCCTCAACGGGCCCAACCTGAACCTTCTCGGGCAGCGCCAGCCGGAGATCTACGGCTCGGACACGCTCGCCGAGGTCGAGGCCATCTGCGCCAAGGCGGCGGCCGTGCACGGCGGCACGGTGGACTTCCGCCAGTCCAACCACGAGGGCGAGTTGGTGGACTGGATCCACGAGGCACGCCTGAACCACGCCGGGATCGTGATCAACCCGGCCGCCTACTCGCACACCTCCGTCGCGATCCTGGATGCCCTCAACACCTGCGACGGCCTTCCGGTGGTGGAGGTCCACATCTCCAACATCCACCAGCGCGAGGAGTTCCGGCACCACTCGTACGTCTCCCTCCGCGCCGACGGAGTGATCGCGGGATGCGGTGTGCAGGGGTACGCCTTCGCGGTGGAGCGGGTCGCGGCGCTCGCGGGGACGGGGCGGACGGAGGCCTGACGGCGTGGGGTGGACGGAGATCCGCCGGATGCGGGGCGCGCGACCGCCGTGTGTCAGAGCCGCCCCGCCTCCACGATGCGCCGCAGGAAGCGCTGCGTCCGCTCCTGCTGCGGGTTCCCGAAGAGCTCCTCGGCCGTGCCGCGTTCAAGGACCACGCCGCCGTCGAGGAAGCAGACCTGGTCCGCGATCTCGCGGGCGAAGCCCATTTCGTGCGTGGCCAGGACCATGGTCATGCCGTCGTCCTTCAAGTCCCGGACGACGGTGAGCACTTCGCCCACGAGCTCCGGGTCGAGGGCGGCGGTGATCTCGTCCAGGAGCAGCAGCCGCGGGCGTACGGCCAGTGCGCGGACGATCGCCGCCCGTTGCTGCTGGCCACCGCTCAGCCGGTCCGGATACTCGCCCGCCTTGGCGCCGAGTCCGAGCCGGTCGAGCAGCTCACGGGCGTGCGCCTCCGCCTCCGCGCGGCTCACGCCGTGCACACGGCGCGGAGCGAGGGTGATGTTCTCCAGGACGGTCATGTGCGGAAAGAGGTTGTACGCCTGGAAGACCACGCCGATCCGGCGGCGTACCGCGTCCTGGTCGGCTCGTGGATGGGTGATCTCCTCGTCGTCCAGCCAGATCGCTCCGTCGTCGATGTCCTCAAGGAGGTTGGCGCAGCGAAGCAGGGTGGACTTGCCGGAGCCGGAGGCGCCGATCAGGGCGGTCACCGTGTGCGGGGCGACTTCGAGGTCGACGTCCCGCAGTACGACCGACTCACCGAAGGTCTTGCGGACGGACTCCATGCGCAGAACCGGAGCGGCGGTCATATGGTCCCTCCCTGTGCCCGCTGACGGTCCATCCGGGCCGTGACCCAGTCCGTGAAGCGGGTCATCGGGATGGTCAGTGCGACGAAGACCAGTCCCGCGACGATGTACGGCGTGTAGTTGAGGCTGCGGCCCACGATGATGTCCGCGGCGCGCACCGCGTCGACGGCGCCGCCGATCGAGACGAGTCCGGTGTCCTTCTGGAGGGACACCAGGTCGTTGAGGAGGGGCGGCACTTGGCGGCGTACGGCTTGGGGGAGTACGACGAACCGCAGCGACTGCCGGTTGGTGAGGCCGAGCGAGCGGGCCGCGGCGCGTTGCGAGGGGTGGATGGATTCGATGCCCGCGCGGAACACCTCGGCGACGTAGGCCGAGTACGTGAGCGTGAGCGCCGTACCGCCCAGCAGGATCGGGTCCACCGTGACGCCCTGGAGCCGCAGCGCGGGGACGCCCAGGACCACGATCATCAGGTTGATGATCAACGGGAGACCGCGGAAGAAGTCGGTGTACGCGGCGGCCAGCGCCCGCAGCGGGAAGAAGACCGGCCCGCGCAGGGTACGGGCGATGGCGATCAGCATGCCGAGGACGAGCACCGCGGCACCGCAGATCAGGAGCAGGCGGACGTTGAGCCACAGCCCTTCCAGGACCTTGGGGAACGCCTCGCGCGCGTACTGCGCGTTGAAGAACGTCTCCTTGGTGCGTGGCCAGCCGGGCGCGTTGACGACGACGAGGTACAGGACGACGCCGGTGATCAGGGTGGAGAGCGCCGCGATCGCGGTGGCGCGGCGGGAGCGGGTGCGCTTGTAGCGCTCCCGCTCGATCCGCCGCTGCGACGGGACGTACGCCTCGCGCATGTCCCCTTCGCCGGATTCGCTGCCGGGCTCGTCCTTCACGACCGTCACTTGAGTACGGGAGCGTCGACGGCGTCGGACAGCCACTGCTTCTCGATCGAGGCCAGCGTGCCGTCCTCGCGCAGGGTGTCCACCGCATCGGTCACGCACGAGGTCAGCGCGCTGCCCTTGTCGAGAACGAGCCCGAACTGCTCGGGCGTGCCACCGATGTTCTCGAACTGTCCGACGATCTTCGCGTCCGTCACCTCGGCCGCGGTGATGTAGAAGGCGGTCGGCAGGTCGACCACGATGGCGTCGACCTGGCCGTTCTTCAGCGCGGACTTGGCCTGGTCGTTCTTCGCGTACGCGGCCGGGGCCTCGGTCGGCTTCACGACGTCGTTGATGTAGTCGAGGCTGGTGGTGCCGACCTGGGCGCCCAGCTTCACGTCCTTGAGGTCCGCGATGCTCGTCGCCTTCGCCGCCTTGGAGTCCTTCAGCGCGATGACGGCCTGCCGGACGTCGTAGTAGCCGGACGAGAAGTCCACGGCCTTCTTGCGCTCGGCGCTGATCGACACCTGGTTGATGTCGAAGTCGAAGGTCTTCTCACCGGGCGCGAAGGCCTTGTTGAAGGGGACGCTCTGCCAGACGACGTCGCTCTCGGCGTAGCCCAGCTGCTTCGCCACGGCGTACGCGACCGCCGACTCGTAGCCCTCGCCGTTGGCCGGCTTGTCGTCCTTGAACCACGGCTCGTACGCGGGTTCGTCGGTCGCGATCGTCAGCTTGCCCGACGTCTCGGTGGCCAACTTGCCCTTGTCGCAGGCGTTCGCGGAGGGCGATGCGTCCGCGTTGTCCTCGGGCTGCGGGGCGCAGCCCACGGCGACGACGGCGAGCAGGGCGACGGTGGCGGCGGACGCGGTGCGGCGCAAGGCGCGTTGGGCGAGAGGCATGGCGGGAGAGTGACAGTGCGGCGTCCTCTTTGTCGAGGTCACAAGCACAACTGTCCGCATAGTGGGAACGGGTGTTGCGTTCTTGTGAACGCACGCTAGAAGGTCCGCCGAGCGTCCCGTTGAGACCCTTCGCCGGGGCCGCCGGCCGAGGGCGGGGATCGATAGGCCGGCGGCCCATCCGCGCAGGAGCCGTCATCCTGCACGGGGCTGCACCCATTGGACTGCGCCGGGGCGTACACCGGGAGCGCGCGCGTGGCACCGGCGCGTGTGCTCGGTTCACACGGGGCGCGTGATTACGAAGCGCGTGGGGGCGCGTGTGTGTGGCTCACGCGCGGGCGTACGCCCGACTGGCGTGCGCGGGGCAAGTGCGCGCGATGTGCGCTGGGCGCATACGCCCGGACTCGCGCCCCGAATCAGGGTTCACCACCCTGCGGGGTTCACCACCCCCGCGCGCGCCACTCCGGCAGATGGGGCCGCTCCGCGCCCAGTGTCGTGTCGTTGCCGTGGCCCGGGTAGACCCAGGCCTCGTCGGACAGCGCATCGAAGATCTTCGTCTCGACGTCGTGGATGAGGCTGGCGAACGCCGCCGGGTCCTTGCGTGTGTTGCCCACACCGCCCGGGAAGAGGCAGTCCCCCGTGAACACATGCGGATGCCCGTGCGGGTCGTCGTAGACGAGCGCGATCGAGCCCGGCGTGTGCCCCACCAGGTGGCGCGCGGTGAGTTCCACGCGCCCCACCCGGATCGTGTCGCCGTCCTGGACCGGGACATCGGTCGGCACCGGGATGCCGTCGACGTCGTCGCGGCCCGCGTAGGTGCGGGCGCCCGTCGACGCCACGACCTCGGCGAGTGCCTGCCAGTGGTCGCCGTGCTGGTGGGTGGTGACCACGGACGCGATGCCGTCGTCGCCGATCAGCGTGAGCAGGGTCGAGGCGTCGTTGGCCGCGTCGATCAGGAGTTGCTCGTCGGTCGCCCGGCAGCGCAGCAGATAGGCGTTGTTGTCCATCGGGCCGACCGCGACCTTGGAGATCATCAGGTCCTGCAACTCGTGCACATCGGCAGGGCCGCCGACCTTCACCGCTCCGCTGTACGTCATGTCGGCAGCCTATAGCGGCGGGAGGGCGGGGAGCGGGCCGCCGTCGGCGGTCAGCGCCGAACCGCCGCGGCGCCCGGCGAGCCAGCCGAGCAGGTCCGCCCGGCGGCCGGTGACGGTGATCGGTTCTCCCTCGCGGCGGCCGGAGGGAATCAGGCGGCCGTCGTCCTCCTCGATCACGAACGCGGGTACGTCGGGGTGGCCCCGGAATCGGTCCGCAAGGAAGTCGATCTCGCGCTGAGTGAACTCCTCGGGGAGGTCCTCCAGCTCGTACCCGCTGCCCAGATCCACATGGTGCAGCTCGACCTCGACCCACCGCCGGAACGGAACCCTGGACGCGGAGTCCGTGACCCCGTTGCGCAGCTCCACGGTGCGGGACCAGTCCGCGGGCACGGCGCCGGCCTCCTGGAAACGCTCGGCGCTCTCACGCACGTCTGTGAGCTGCACGTTCAGGGGGCGTGGGGCGTCCCGTTCGATCTCGGAGTCGCGGGCCTCCCCGGAGACGTACATGGGCCGTCCGGCGAGGACGTTCACCAGAGCGTCCGCGTTGCGGGCGAGGTGGGCGAGGACATGGCCGCGGCTCCAGCCGGGAAGCCGTGACGGCTCGGCCGCGGAAACGTTGTCCAGTTTGGCTGCTGCGGTGAGCAGCCGTTCGGTTGCGTCACGTACAGACGCCAGGTCACGCACATGATCGTTCATGGGCTCGACGATAGCCCCGCCACACGTTCGGGTGAAGGCCGTTGACCAGCCCCGCAAATCGAATGCACGTGCTATAGGCTCGGGCGCGGCGTCGGGCATGCTGGATGGCCCGGGATTGTTGTGAACCAGGGAAACCGACCCGGCGCTGTCAGTGGCTCCCCCTAGTCTGAAAACGATGGGGGCCTCGCCCCTGTCACTTCTCTCAAGAAAGGTGCGGACCGGCGTGGCCGACCGTCTCATCGTCCGTGGAGCGCGCGAGCACAATCTCAAGAATGTCTCGCTCGACCTTCCGCGCGACTCGCTCATCGTCTTCACGGGCTTGTCGGGGTCGGGCAAGTCCTCCCTCGCCTTCGACACGATCTTCGCCGAGGGGCAGCGCCGCTACGTCGAGTCGCTGTCCTCGTACGCCCGGCAGTTCCTCGGGCAGATGGACAAGCCGGACGTGGACTTCATCGAAGGCCTCTCCCCGGCGGTCTCCATCGACCAGAAGTCGACCTCGCGCAACCCGCGCTCGACGGTCGGCACCATCACCGAGGTCTACGACTACCTGCGCCTTCTCTTCGCACGCATCGGCAAGCCGCACTGTCCCGAGTGCGGCCGCCCGATCACGCGCCAGTCGCCGCAGGCCATCGTCGACAAGGTCCTGGAGCTGCCGGAGGGGAGCCGCTTCCAGGTCCTGTCGCCGCTCGTGCGCGAGCGCAAGGGAGAGTTTGTCGACCTCTTCGCCGATCTCCAGACCAAGGGGTACAGCCGTGCCCGGGTCGACGGCGAGACGATCCAGCTCACCGAGCCGCCCACGCTGAAGAAGCAGGAGAAGCACACCATCGAGGTGGTCATCGACCGCCTCACGGTGAAGGACGGTGCCAAGCGCCGCCTGACCGACTCCGTGGAGACCGCCCTCGGCCTGTCCGGCGGCATGGTCGTGCTCGACTTCGTCGACCTCCCCGCCGACGACCCCGAGCGCGAGCGCATGTACTCGGAGCACCTGTACTGCCCGTACGACGACCTGTCCTTCGAGGAGCTGGAGCCCCGCTCCTTCTCCTTCAACTCGCCCTTCGGCGCCTGCCCCGAGTGCACCGGTATCGGTACGCGCATGGAGGTCGACGCCGAGCTGATCGTCCCGGACGAGGACAAGTCCCTCGACGAGGGCGCCATCCACCCGTGGTCGCACGGGCACACCAAGGACTACTTCGGCCGTCTCGTCGGCGCCCTCGCCGATGCGCTGGGATTCCGGACCGACATCCCCTTCGCCGGTCTTCCGCAGCGCGCCAAGAAGGCCCTCCTCTACGGGCACAAGACGCAGATCGAGGTCCGCTACCGCAACCGGTACGGACGCGAGCGTGTGTACACCACCGCTTTCGAGGGGGCCGTCCCCTTCGTGAAGCGGCGGCACAGCGAGGCCGAGAGCGACGCCAGCCGCGAGCGCTTCGAGGGCTATATGCGCGAGGTGCCCTGCCCCACCTGTGAGGGCACCCGCCTGAAGCCGCTCGTTCTCGCGGTCACCGTCATGGAGAGGTCGATCGCCGAGGTCTCCGCGATGTCCATCAGCGACTGCGCTGACTTCCTGGGCAAGCTGAAGCTCAACGCGCGCGACAAGAAGATCGCCGAGCGCGTGCTGAAGGAGGTCAACGAACGGCTGCGCTTCCTGGTCGACGTCGGCCTCGACTACCTGTCCCTGAACCGGGCGGCCGGCACGCTTTCCGGCGGCGAGGCCCAGCGAATCCGGCTGGCCACCCAGATCGGCTCCGGACTCGTCGGCGTCCTGTACGTCCTCGACGAGCCCTCCATCGGCCTGCACCAGCGCGACAACCACCGCCTGATCGAAACCCTGGTCCGCCTGCGCGACATGGGCAACACGCTCATCGTCGTCGAGCACGACGAGGACACCATCAAGGTCGCCGACTGGGTCGTCGACATCGGCCCCGGAGCGGGCGAGCACGGCGGCAAGGTCGTGCACAGCGGTTCCTTGAAGGAACTGCTGAGCAATCCCGACTCGATCACCGGGCAGTACCTGTCGGGCAAGAGGGAGATCCCTCTTCCGGACATCCGCCGCCCCGCCGACCCGAGCCGCAGGCTCACCGTGCACGGCGCCCGGGAGAACAACCTCCAGGACATCGACGTGTCCTTCCCCCTCGGTGTCCTCACGGCCGTCACCGGCGTGTCGGGCTCCGGCAAGTCGACTCTGGTCAACGACATCCTGTACACGCACCTGGCCCGCGAGCTCAACGGTGCGCGGAGCGTTCCGGGGCGGCACACGCGCGTGGACGGCGACGACCTCGTCGACAAGGTCGTGCACGTCGACCAGTCGCCCATCGGCCGCACCCCCCGGTCCAACCCGGCGACGTACACCGGAGTCTTCGACCACGTCCGCAGGCTGTTCGCCGAGACGACCGAGGCGAAGGTGCGGGGCTACCTGCCCGGCCGCTTCTCCTTCAACGTCAAGGGCGGCCGCTGCGAGAACTGCTCAGGCGACGGCACCATCAAGATCGAGATGAACTTCCTGCCGGACGTGTACGTCCCCTGCGAGGTCTGCCACGGGGCGCGCTACAACCGGGAGACCCTGGAGGTCCACTACAAGGGCAAGTCCATCTCCGAGGTCCTCGACATGCCGATCGAAGAGGCGCTCGGCTTCTTCGAGGCCGTGCCCGCGATCTCCCGCCACCTCAGGACGCTCAACGACGTCGGTCTCGGCTACGTCCGGCTCGGCCAGTCCGCGCCGACGCTGTCGGGTGGTGAGGCGCAGCGAGTGAAGCTGGCCTCCGAGCTCCAGAAGCGGTCGACGGGACGCACGGTGTACGTGCTCGACGAGCCGACCACCGGTCTGCACTTCGAGGACATCAGCAAGCTCATCACGGTGCTGTCCGGCCTGGTCGACAAGGGCAACACGGTCATCGTCATCGAGCACAACCTCGACGTCATCAAGACCGCGGACTGGGTCGTCGACATGGGTCCCGAGGGTGGCAACGGCGGTGGTCTCGTGATCGCCGAGGGCACGCCCGAGGAGGTCGCCGGGGTTCCGGCCAGCCACACCGGCAAGTTCCTGCGCGAGGTCCTCGGCGCAGACCGGATCAGCGACGGGACTTCCGTGAAGGCCCCGCGCAGGGCGGCGGCCAAGAAGACCGTGGCGGCCAGGTCGACCCCGACGAAGACGGCCACCAGGGCCGTCAACAACACGGCGACCAAGAAGGCAGCCGCGGCCACGAAGAAGACGGCCACAAAGGCGACGACCACAAAGACGACGGCCACGGAGAAGGCGACCCCCGCGAAGAAGACCACGCGGGCCCGCAAGGCCTGACAAGTCATCAAATAAGCGGCGCCCCACGGGAACTCCCCGTGGGGCGCCGTCCGTTGCACAGTCAGCCGCCCTGTTCCTGCGGTTCGACGAACTGCATGTCCAGTTGAACCTTGACAACATCACCGAGGAATCCGGTCCCGAAATCGAGGCCGAAGTCGCTGCGCCGGATCTCGCCCGTCGCCTCGAACCCAGCGTGCCTGCGACTGTCGACCGGGGAGTCCACCACCCCGCCGAACTCGACGGCGAACGTCACCGGACGGGTCACGTCCCCGATGGTCAAGTCCCCTTCCATCGACCACTCCTCACCGTCGCCGGACACCCGGGTCGAGCGGAACGCCATCGTCGGACGCTTCTCGACGTCGAGCAGCTCGGCCGAGCGTGTGTGCGCGTCGCGGTCCGGGTTCCCGGTGTCAATGGAGGCAAGAGCGATCTCGGCGCTCACCCTCACATCGTCGGCCGTCCCACCGACGTACAGTCCGGCCTTCACCTCACCGAAGCGTCCGCGCACCTTGGCGATCCCGAGGTGGCGAATGGTGAAGTTGACGGCCGAGTGAAGAGGGTCGAGTTCCCAGTCGCCGGTGGCGAGCGGCAGTGAAGCGGCATGCGCGGTCGTGGAGTTGTCGTAGGTCATGGCTCCACCCTGCGCCGACCGGAGAGCGGGAGGGAGACCGGGCGGATGGTGGTAGTGACAGGGCCACGATCCGGTGACGCACACGTTGTACGTTCTACCGGTGAGCGACAACGAGTTGGGCACCTTCCTGCGCGCACGCCGTGAAGCGATCACACCCGCCGAGGCCGGGCTGCCGACCGGGCCGCGCCGTCGTACGCCCGGGCTGCGCCGCTCGGAGCTGGCCACGCTCGCCGGGATCAGCGTCGAGTACCTCACCCGGCTCGAACAGGGCCGCGACCGCAATCCGTCGGCCCAGGTGCTGGGCGTGCTCGCCGACGCGCTCGGTCTGCCGGTGGCGGAGCGGATCCTGCTGCGCCGGATCGTCAAGGAGGCCGGCCACGACGCCGTGCTGTGCTCCGCGGCGGCGGCGCCCACCCGCACCGTCCGCCCGACAGTGCGGGCGATGCTGGACGGGCTGGAGCCCGCACCTGCCGTGCTCATCAACTGGATCGGCGACATCCTCGCGTACACCACCGGCTATCGAAGCCTCGCCGGACCGCTCGGAGTGCTCGACGGGCAGCAGCCCAACATCCTCCGGTACGTGTTCACCGACGAGCGGGCGCGCGCGGCCTACTCCGACTGGGACCGGCTGGCCGACGAACAGGTCGCGTACCTCAGGCATGAAGCGCCGCTCCACGACCCTCATGTCACCGCCATGGCAGATGAGCTGACGGTGACCGCGGGAGCCCCCTTCGCCGACCGGCTCGCCGCCGTACCCGCCCTGCCGCGGCGTGCCGGGACCGAGCTCGTCATCCACCCGGAGGCCGGCCCGCTGCGCCTGGCGTACGAGACGCTCGCCCTGCCCGACGACGGTCACCGCATGGTCGTGCACCTTCCCGCCGACGACGCCACGGCCACCGCACTGGACCGGCTCAACGGGCGCCGGCCAGGGGCACTGCGGGCCGTCAGCGGCTGAGGGACGGACCGTCAGACGTTGAGTTCGGATGCGTACGGGGGTTCCGCTCCCGCTCGGGAGCAGGTGATCGCCGCCGCGCGGGCCGCGAAGCGCAGCAGGTCGGTCCAGCCCTCGGGGCCCAGGTCCGCCAAGGCCGCTGGGGACAGGGCGTCGCGTGCGGCCAGGCCGTGCAGCAGTGCCGCGTTCACCGTGTCGCCGGCGCCGATGGTGTCCACCACCTCGACCTCTTCGCCGGGCACGGAGTGCGCCGAGCCGTCGCGGGTGAACGCCGTCAGACCGTCGCCGCCCTGCGTGATCACCACGGCGGCGGGACCGGACGCCAGCCACTCGCGCGGGGTGCCGCCGAGCCAGAGGGCGTCCTCCTCGGAGAGCTTGAGGAGGGCCACCGACGGGAGCCAGCTCTTGAACCGGGCCCGGTAGGCGTCCGCGTCGGGGATCAGTCCGGCCCGGATGTTCGGGTCGAGGGTGGTGAACACGCCCCGGGCGGCGGCGGTTCGCATCAGCTCCTCGTACGCGCTCGCGCCCGGCTCCAGGACGAGCGAGCAGGTGCCGAAGGACACCGCCCTTGTCTCGTCCGGGAGTTGGGCCGGGGCCGTGAAGAGGCGGTCCGCCGTGCCCTCGACGTAGAAGGAGTACGAGGCCGAGCCGTCCGCGCCGATCGAGGCGACGGCGAGGGTCGTCGGCTCCGCTCCGCGCTGCACGGACGACACATCGACGCCCGCCTCGCGCAGCCCGTTCAGGAGTGCGTCGCCGAACGCGTCGGACGAGACCCGGGAGCAGAAAGCCGTGGGGGAGCCGAGGCGGCCCAGTGCCACGGCGGTGTTGTAGGGCCCGCCGCCGAGCGCCGGTTGCAGGCCGACGAGCGCGCCCGCGCCCTGCGGTACCAGATCGATCAGGGCCTCACCGGCGACGACGATCACGACACGGGTCCTTTCTCGGTGCTCTGGGGGCGCCCGGGGCTCGCGAAAGCCCCGGGTTTCTCAGGATCCTCGGGGCAGCCGCACGAGGTGCGGTGGACGAGGGTGGAGGGCAGCCGGACGGTACGGCCCGGACGGCTGGGCGACGCGAGCCGTTCCAGGAGCAGCCGGACGGCCTGGGTGCCGATGTCCTTGCTGGGCTGGGAGATCGCGGTCAGCCGGGGAGTGAACAGGTCCGCCCAGGCGAAGTCGTCGAAGCAGCACAGCCCCAGGTCGTCCGGCACGGACAGGCCTCGCTCGCGCAGGGCGCGCAGTGCGCCGATCGTCATGGCGTTGTTGCCGGTGACCAGCGCGGAGGGGGGTGCCGCGAGGGAAAGCAGCGCGTGGGTGGCGCTCTCGGCGGCGGCGGACTGCGAGTCGCCGTGCGCCACGAGCCGTTCGTCGTAGGGGAGTCCGGCGTTCGCGAGGCCGTGCCGGTATCCGGAGATCCGCTCGGTCGTGGTGCTGAGCCCGGGCAGGCCCGCGACCAGGCCGATGCGTTTGTGGCCCAGTTCCGCCAGATGCGTGACCAACTGCGCCATGGGTTCGGCGTTCTCGGCGCAGACCTGGTCGAAGCGGAAGGAGGTGCCGTGAAGTGCGCCCGAAGAGTCGTCGGCGGGCGACTCGGCGGGTATGCCGGCGGGTGTATCGGTGGGCGTGTCGACCAGCCGGTCCAGGAACACGGTCGGCACGTCGTGTTTTCCGAGGTAGGCCAGCAGTTCGTCCGGATCCGCAGAGGGCGCGACGATCATGCCGTCGACGCGGCGCTCGTGCAGCAGTTGGACGACCTTCCGCTCGTGTTCGGGGTCGTCGTGCGGATCGGCGATGAGCAGGCCGTAGCCGTGCTCCAGCGCTCCGGCCTCGACCCCCTGCAGGATTTCCGTGAAGTACGGGTTGCTGATCGCCGACACCGCGAGACCGATGGACCGTGTGCGTGAGGTGACCAGAGAACGGGCCAGGGTGTTGGGCGTGTAGCCGAGCGCGTCCATCGCTTCGAGCACCGCCTGGCGTGTGGCCGGCCGCACGGGACGCGTGTCGTTGAGTACATGCGAGACCGTCGCGGTGGACACGCCGGCGCGCTGGGCCACATCGACCATCGTCGCCATGCGTTTCCTCCCCTGGGACCCGGTTCCTCGCGAGGGAACCTATCCCATCAGGAGGCACACGTAAACGCTTACGTAAGCGTTTACGTGTGCCTGGGTCACGCACCCACCCCGCGCCGGACGTGCGGTTGCCGGATGTGCCCGCCCGAGCCGGTGACCGGGAGCGGCTACTCCCAGTCCCACCCGATCCCCACGATCCCCGACCGCACCCGCGGCTCGACCAGGTGCACCGAGCGATGGTGACCGCTCAGCGCCAGTTCCTGGCGGCCACTGCGCGGGGCCGCCGCCGAGTGCTGGGTGAACCGGTGGCAGCGCACGGGCAAGGTCTCCTCGGCGAACCGCACTTGGAGGGCGTACTGCCCGCCCGCGAAGCTGAATCCGCGTACGTACTCGCTGGACACCCCGGCCGTGCCGTCGTCGAAGCCGTAGCGGAAGAGGTACGTGTCGCCCGGGCGCAGCCGTGTGTCGAAGAGCAGCTCGGCCACGAGCACTCCGGTGTCCCGGTGCCAACGCACGCGCCCCGTACGACAGTTCTCCAGAGCGCGTACCGCCATCCGCTCCGGAGCGCAGCCCGGGTCGCCATGGTGGATGGCCACATAGCGGTCCACGCCCTCCTTGTGTGCGCGAACTATGTGGTGCGACTCGCGGCCCATCAGCTCGCGGTGCGCGCCTATGCGTACGCATTCGTGGTGGCCGAGCGTGTGCAGCCCGCTGTCGAGGGGCGACTCCAGCTCGGCAAGAAGCTGCTCCAGGACGCCGGAGGCCTCCACGAGAGCGCGGTAGGAACGGCCCGCGGGGCGATCCGGGGCGGGGTGCTCTTCGGCCTTGGCGAGCAGTCGGATCAGTGACTCGTCCGGGAGTTGGAGGATCTCCTCCAGGGCGCGGACGGCACGCAGCGACTCGGGGCGCTGCGGGCGCCGGGCGCCCTGCTGCCAGTAACTCAGGCTGGTCACCCCGACCTTGACCCCGTACCGCGACAAGTGGTGCTGTACCCGCTGCAGGGGCAGCCCGCGGGCGGCGATCGCGGCGCGCAGCGCGATATGGAAGGGGCCGCCCCGCAGAGCCGTCTCCAGTTCCGCCATGGCGAGGTCCGCGTGCTGTGTGCCGTGCCGCATGCAGGGGCCTTTCTGTGAATGCTCACGACGGCTGGTCAGGCCGCTCGTGCGGGTGGTCGGGGCCACCGGGTCGGCGCGCGGGGTCAGTTCACGCGCGCGTGTCGCCGTTCGCGGCCTCAAGTTCCACCGCATTGAAGCGTGTTGACCAAGCCGCGACAACACCTGATGCGCAACACGCGCCTCAGCAGTCACTCAACCCCGGCGTCCATGCGGCCGCATGCTCGCGACCGGCGGTCGTCCAACCCTCGCGTCCAGGCGACCGTACGCCCGCCCCCAGCAGTCACCTAGCCCTCGCGTCCAAGCAACTCCCGTATCGCCGGCGCCGAAAGCGCCGACTTGTGGAGGAAGCCGTGGGCCGGGCTGGCCGCGACGAGTTCCTGGAAGTCCTCCAGAGAATGGGTGGAGAGGAGGATGACGGCGGGTACATCGCCCGCGAGCCGCCGCACCACGTCGAAGCCGTTCTCGCCGTCGAGGTCGATGTCGACCAGGGCGACGTCCGGGGACAGCTCGGCGACTCGTGCGAGGGCTTCCGCGCCCGTCGAGGCGATACCGACGACCTGCACCCCGCCGTGTTCGAGCAGAGCACGCGCGGCCTCCAGGAACTGGGCGCTGTCGTCGACGAGGAGACAGCGCATGGACATGCTGGCAGCTTCTCAACGGGTGGACCGGTGCGCCTTGCAGCTAGCCGGAAAGTGCTGAAGTCCTTTGCCGGAAGCGGAGTTTCACGCTCACGGAGAGCAGCGGCGAGTCACGGGCGGTAGCATGTCGATGCCCTGGGGTGGCCGTGTCCCGCCGGTCGTATGGGAGTTCACGATGGAGTTGCTCCAACGGAAACCAACGCGAACCCGGCGGGTGTTCCTCTCTGGAGCGCTCTGTGCGGCCCTCCTTCTGGCCGGATGCGGTGGGGGAGGGGACGACGGAAAGCGTCCCGGGGCGCGCGGGGACACCACGTGCGACGGAGAGCTCAACGGAACCACCGACATCACCATGTGGTTCCATGCGGGCCCGAGCGGGGAGTTCGAAACGCTGCGCAGTCAGGTCAAGGACTTCAACGCCGGGCAGAAGGCCGTACGGGTCGAACTGATCGCGCTGCCCGAGGAGCGCCCGTACACGGATCTGGTCGAATCCGCGGCCGCCAGCGGCGAACTGCCCGACCTGCTCGACTTCGACGGCCCGAACCTCTACAACTACGCCTGGTCCGGCAAGCTCAAGCCGATCGACTCGTGTGTGCCCGACAGCGTGAAGAAGGATCTGCTGCCCTCGATCCGCGAACAGGGCACCTATGCGGGCCGTTTGTGGGGTGTCGGCACCTTCGACTCCGGCCTCGGCCTGTACGTACGCCCCTCGATCCTGAAGAAGGCCGGCATCCGTGTCCCGAGCGGCCCGGACGACGCCTGGACGGCCACCGAGCTGACCGGCATCCTCCACAAACTCCGCGGACAGGGCTACGAGCGCCCGCTCGACCTCCGGCTCAACTACTCGTCCTCGGGCGGCGAATGGAACACCTACGGCTTCGCGCCCGCCGTCTGGTCGGCCGGCGGCGATCTCATCGACCCCAGGACGCACCGCACGGCCGACGGGTTCCTGAACAGCCCGGAAGCCGTCGAAGCGCTCACCACCATGCAGAGTTGGTCCAAGGAAGGGCTGATCGATCCCGACAAGGACGACAAGGCCTTCACCGGGGGGCGCAGTCCGATCTCCTGGGTCGGGCACTGGATGTACGGCGAGTACACGAAGGCGTTCCCTGGTGACGTGAAGATCGTCCCGCTGCCCGACTTCGGTGAGGGCACGGTCACCGGCATGGGGTCCTGGCAGTGGGGTGTCACCACCGGAGCCACCGACGGCGACGCGGTCTGGCGCTTTCTCGCCTATCTGCTCAAGCCCGAGCAGATCCGCCGTATGACGCAGGCGAACGGGGCGATCCCGGCGACGAACAGCGCCGTGAAGATCTCGCCGGCCTTCGCCGAGGGCGGCCCCGAGCGTCTGTTCATCGATCAGCTGAGGACAGTGGCGAGGCCACGCTCGCAGACGCCCGCCTACCCCGCCGTGACCCTGGCCTTCTCCAAGGCCTTCGCGAAGATCGTCGTCGAACACGCTCCGGTCAAGGCCGCACTCGACCGGGCGGTCAGCGAGATCGACAAGGATCTGGCCGATCACCAGGGTTACCCGGCCGACGGGCCATGAGATTCGCTCCCGGTGTGCGGGGCGCCCGCCTCCTCGTACGCCGCCGCCGGCGCCCCGCGCGCGTGGCAGGTGCCCGCCCGCCGCTGCTCGCGCGGCTGCGGGTGCGCACCAAGCTCATGCTGCTCGTCCTGCCGCCGGTCGCCGGGCTGCTCGCCTTCACGGTCCTCTCCGCGATGGCCCAGTGGAACGAGGCGCGCACCCTCAAGGACTTCAAGGCCTCGACCGAGGTGTCCTTCGCGACAGCCGGGTTCTACGAAGCCGTCGCCCGCGAACGCCTCGCCGAGGTCCTCGCCGAGGCCGCTCCGGACCGGGCGGACACGGCGGCCGATCGGGACGCGGCCCGGCGGGCCACCGACCGCGCACTCGCGGCCGCCGAGGGCGCCGCCTCCGGACACGAGGGGCAGCCCGACGTCTCCGGCGTCCTCGGGTCCGTGGACAACCAGCTCCACGCGGTCCGTGTGGAGTCGGGCGGCGGTGCGCTCACCGCGGCGCAGATCGAACAGAGGTACGCGACCGTCGCGACGTATCTGCTCGACACCGTCCGCCGCCTCGACTCCGGCCGTCCCACGCGGGCCTCGGGCCGCGCCGGTGACGCCTATCTGGCGGTCCTGGGCGCCATCGAGGCCGCCGAGCGCGAACGCGCCGCGCTCACCGCCCTGCTCGCGACGCCCCACCCGGACGGCCAGGGCGCCTCTGCCGACCGCTGGTCCGCCCTGGAGGCCGCCCAGCTCGACACCTTCCGCCAGACCGCCTCAGGGCCGCTCCGCGCCAGCCTCGCGGGCGTGCTGCTGCAGCCCGCCGGCCGCACCGTGCGCGCGACCCGGGAGACCCTCCTGGCAGTCGAGGGCGCACAGCTGCGACTCCCCTCCCTGGAGCGCTGGCTCACGGCCTCCGGCGACCGGCTCACCGCTCTGCGCGGCATCGCGCACGACGCGGCCGGCGAACTCGCCGCCGACGCCGACCAGGGTCTGAAGGCGGCCCAGGCCCGGGGCGAGCGCGAACTCGCCCTCTCCGTAGGGGTCCTTTTCGCCGTGACCGTCCTCGCCCTGGTCCTGGGCCGCTCCATCTCGCGGCCGCTCAGCGAGGTGTCCGAGGGCGCCAAGGCCCTCGCCGAGGGCGACCTGTCGTACGACGTCCACTACAAGGGGCGCGACGAGATAGGTGTCGTCGCCGACACCTTCCGCGAACTCCATGTGACCAGCGAGCGCCTCGCTGCCGAGATCCGCACCATGAGCACGGCGATCGACGACAACCGGCTCGGCCATCGCGCGGATGTCGCCGCGTTCGACGGCACCTGGGCGCAACTGCTGGGGGGCATGAACGGCACTATGGCGTCCTTCGCCGCCGCGCACGGCCGGCGTCGCATGGCCGAGCGGGAACTGGCGAGCATCTTCCACCTCTCCCTGGACCTGCTGTGCATCTGCGGGACCGACGGCTACTTCAAGCGGCTGAACCCTGCCTTCGAGTGGACCCTGGGCCACCCCGCAGGCACGCTGCTCGCCAAGCCGTGGCTGGAGTTCGTCCACCCGGCGGACCGGGCACGCACGCGTGCCGTCCTCGACCGCCTGGCGAACGGCGCCGAGTCCGCCGAGTTCGAGAACCGCTGCCTGCGCGCCGACGGCACCGAGCGCTGGCTGCAGTGGAGTGCCCGCCCGGTGCGCGGAGAGGGCCTCGTCTACGCCGCCGCGCGCGATGTCACCGAGAGCCGCCGCGCCGACCGCGAGCAGGCCGCGCTGCGCCGTGTCGCCACCCTCGTGGCCCGCGGCGACCCGCCGCACGAGGTGTTCGCGGCGGTCGCGCGCGAAGTCGGAATGGTGCTGAGCACGGGCCCTGCGGCCGTCCTGCGGTACGAGGCCGACGGCGCCGTCACGGTTCTCGGCTCGGCCGACGCGGATACCGGCGCGGGTGAGGAGGCGGCCGCAGAGGTGGCCCACACCCGCGGTCCGGCCCGCGCCGGACGCTCGGTCGGCGCCCCGATCGTCGTGAACGACCGCCTGTGGGGTGCCGTCGTCGCGGCCTCCACGGGCCCGGAGCCGCTGCCTCCGGGCACCGAGTCCCGGCTCGCGGACTTCACCGAACTCGTCGCCACCGCCATCGCCAACGCCGACAGCCAGGCCCAGTTGAGAGCCTCACGCGCGCGCGTGGTGGCCGCTTCGGACGCGTCGCGGCGCCGTATCGAGCGCGATCTGCACGACGGTGTCCAGCAGCGCCTCGTCTCGCTCCAGCTGGACCTGCGGACGGCCGAGTCGATGATGGAGGACCGATCGGCCGATGTCTCCCAGCAGTTGGCGCACATAGGCAAGGGCCTCGACGACGCCTTCGAGGACCTGCTGCAGATCTCCCGCGGCATCCACCCCGCGATCCTCTCCAGAGGCGGTCTGGGACCCGCCCTGCGAGCCCTCGCCCGCCGCTCCGCGGTCCCCGTGGAGCTGGATCTCCTGCTGCCCGCCGACCGCCTTCCCGAACGGACCGAGGTCGCCGTCTACTACGTGACCTCCGAATGCCTCACCAACGCCGTCAAGCACGCGCGCGCCACGGTCGTACAGGTGGAGGCGCGGACGCACGACGACGTCTTGGAGGTGACCATCAGCGACGACGGGAGCGGTGGTGCCGACCTGGGCGGCGGCTCCGGTCTCATCGGGCTCGTGGACCGCGTCGAGGCGATCGGCGGCAGGCTGGGCATCACCAGCCCACCGGGAAGCGGCACGACCCTGACCGTACGGCTGCCGCTGCGGGAACCGCCGACGGACGTGTGACCGCCTGGGGCGCACACCTATGAGCGGCGCTTATGAGCAAGCGGTGCCGTCGCGCCGCACCAGCCGCAGGCCCTTGGCGCGCACGATGTCGGGATCCCGCGGGTCGAGGGCGTCGCGGAAGGACCGCACCTCGTGCTCGTACTCGTACGGGCGGACGCGGACCGACCGCCGTCGTTTCTCGATCCGCGTCCGCCGCATCTCCCGCTGCCCTTCTGCCAAGTGGCCCGCCGTCCCTCGCCCGGGACGGCCGGCCCCTTGCATCTGCACTGGTTCGAGCATGGCCCCGCGATGTCCGCGTGTCGTCACCGCCAGCCCCCAATTCCGCTTCCGGCTAGCCGTAACCCCCGCGTTCCGGCAGGCTGTTGGGGGCGAATCGCGCCACTCACGCGGGTAACGGAAGCCGGGACCATGGACGCCAATCAGCAGCCCGCGCGGGGACGGGTCGTCCTCGCCGACGACGACATCCTGCTCAGGGAGGGCCTCGCGAGTCTCTGCGAGCGCGTCGGCTACGAAGTGGCCGGGCAGGCCGGTGACGCCGTACGGCTCCTGGAGCTGGTCGCCGACGAACGCCCGGACCTGGCGATCATCGACATAAGAATGCCGCCCCACCACTCGACCGAGGGCCTCAAGGCGGCCCGCACCATCCGAGACCTCCACCCGGCCACCGGCATCCTGGTCCTGTCGGCCTACGTCGAGGTCGAGGACGCCCTGGAGCTGCTGGCCGGGGGCCACAAGGTCGGGTACCTCCTGAAGAGCCGGGTCACGGCCGTGGACGAGTTCATCGAGTCGCTCGACCGGATCCACCGGGGCGGTTCCGTCGTCGACCCCTCCCTGGTGCGGGAACTGTTCTCGGCCCAGCGGCGCGACGACCCGCTGTCCTTCCTCAGCGGCCGCGAGCGGGAGGTTCTCGCGCTCATGGCGGAGGGCCGCTCCAACGCCGGCATCGGCCGTCGGCTGTGGGTCACAGAGGGCACCATCGAGAAGCATGTCCGCAGCATCCTGGGCAAACTGCACCTCCCGGAGGCCGCCGACGACCACCGCCGCGTCCTGGCCGTCCTGACGTTCCTGGAATCGCGCTGAGACCTGCCCTACGTTCTGTCCACAGGCGGAGCCGGGAGGCCGCCGTGGTGTCAGCCCTCGCCAGTAGGGTGTGAGACATGGCCGACCCCTCCAGCTACCGCCCCAAGCCGGGACAGATCCCGGACTCTCCCGGGGTGTACAAATTCCGCGACGAGCACCGCCGGGTGATCTACGTCGGGAAGGCGAAGAGCCTGCGCCAGCGCCTGGCCAACTACTTCCAGGACCTGGCCGGACTCCACCCACGCACCCGCACCATGGTCACCACGGCCGCGTCGGTGGAGTGGACGGTCGTGTCCACGGAGGTCGAGGCGCTGCAACTGGAGTACTCCTGGATCAAGGAGTTCGACCCCCGTTTCAACGTCAAGTACCGCGACGACAAGAGCTATCCGTACCTCGCGGTGACGATGAACGAGGAGTTCCCGCGCGTGCAGGTGATGCGCGGCCACAAGCGCAAGGGCGTGCGCTACTTCGGTCCCTACGGACACGCCTGGGCGATCCGCGACACCGTGGACCTGCTGCTGCGCGTCTTCCCCGTACGCACCTGCTCCGCCGGCGTCTTCAAGAACGCCGTCCGCACCGGCCGCCCCTGCCTCCTCGGCTACATCGGCAAGTGCTCCGCCCCCTGCGTCGAGCGCGTCTCCGCCGACGAACACCGTGACCTGGCCGAGGAGTTCTGCGACTTCATGGCAGGGCGTACGGGGACGTACATCCGCCGCCTCGAGAAGCAGATGACGGACGCGGCCGAGGAGATGGAGTACGAGCGGGCGGGCCGCCTGCGCGACGACATCGAGGCCCTGAAGAAGGCCATGGAGAAGAGCGCGGTCGTGCTCGCCGACGCGACCGACGCCGACCTGATCGCCGTCGCCGAGGACGAGCTGGAAGCGGCCGTGCAGATCTTCCACGTACGCGGCGGACGTGTGCGCGGCCAGCGCGGCTGGGTCACCGACAAGGTGGAGGCCGTCACCACCGGTGACCTCGTCGAACACGCGCTCCAGCAGCTCTACGGGGAGGAGACGGGCGACTCCGTCCCCAAGGAGGTGCTCGTCCCGGCGCTGCCCGACCCGGCGGAGCCCGTCCAGGAATGGCTGACCGAGCGCCGCGGGTCGAACGTCTCCCTCCGCATCCCGCAGCGCGGCGACAAGAAAGCGCTCATGGAGACGGTGCGACGCAACGCACAGCAGTCCCTCGTCCTGCACAAGACCAAGCGCGCCTCCGACCTGACCACCCGCTCCCGCGCGCTGGAGGAGATCGCCGAGGCACTGGAACTGGACGGCGCGCCCCTGCGGATCGAGTGCTACGACATCTCGCACCTCCAGGGCGACGACGTCGTGGCGTCGATGGTCGTCTTCGAGGACGGGCTCCAGCGCAAGAGCGAGTACCGGCGCTTCCAGATCAAGGGCTTCGAGGGCCAGGACGACGTCCGGTCCATGCACGAGGTGATCACCCGCCGCTTCAGGCGCTACATCGCCGAGAAGGAGAAGACGGGCGAGTGGGCGGACGGCGAGAACGCGCTCACCGAGGACGACGGGCGCCCCAAGCGCTTCGCCTACCCCCCGCAGCTCGTGGTCGTCGACGGCGGCAAGCCGCAGGTCGCGGCCGCGAAGAGGGCCCTGGACGAGCTGGGCATCGACGACATCGCCGTCTGCGGCCTCGCCAAGCGCCTGGAGGAGGTGTGGCTGCCCGAGGACGACGACCCGGTGGTCCTGCCCCGCACCAGCGAGGGCCTGTACCTGCTGCAGCGGGTCCGTGACGAGGCCCACCGCTTCGCGATCACCTACCAGCGCGTCAAGCGGGCCAAGCGCTTCAGGTCGGGCCCCCTGGACGACGTGCCGGGCCTGGGCGAGACGCGCAAGCAGGCACTGATCAAGCACTTCGGTTCGGTGAAAAAGCTGCGATCCGCGACAATCGACCAGATCTGCGAGGTGCCCGGGATAGGCCGTAAAACGGCCGAGATGATCGCCGTGGCCCTCGCCCAGGCGGCCCCGGCCGCCCCCGCCGTGAACACGGCGACTGGAGAGATCATGGAAGACGAGGAAGACGGGGCGCCCGAAACGACGGCGGGCTCCCCGGAGGAGCCCGTGACCGCGGGCGCCTCGGACAAGCGACGGGGGCAGGAGACATGAGCGAGAACGAACGACAGGAACACGAACCAGGGACCGACGACGGTCGAGCGAGCGAAGTACGGACCGACGGCCAGGTGAACGAACCACAGCCCGACAACGGTGCGGACGGTACCGACAGCGCACAGGAGAGTACGACGGTGGACACGACCGCGGTGCCCGACGCCGCCATCCCCGAGCTGGTGATCATCTCCGGGATGTCCGGCGCCGGCCGGTCGACGGCGGCCAAGTGCCTGGAGGACCTCGGCTGGTTCGTCGTCGACAACCTGCCACCCGCGCTGATCCCCACCATGGTGGAGCTCGGCGCCCGCTCCCAGGGCAACGTGGCGAGGATCGCGGTCGTCGTCGACGTACGAGGCCGGCGCTTCTTCGACAACCTCCGCGAGTCCCTCGCCGACCTGGCGTCCAAGAGCGTCACCCGGCGGATCGTCTTCCTGGAGTCCTCCGACGAGGCGCTGGTGCGCCGCTTCGAGTCGGTGCGCCGCCCGCACCCCCTCCAGGGCGACGGCCGCATCGTCGACGGCATCGACGCCGAGCGTGAACTGCTGCGCGAGCTGCGCGGCGACGCCGACCTGGTGATCGACACCTCCAGCCTCAACGTGCACGAGCTGCGCGCCAAGATGGACGCCCAGTTCGCGGGCGAGGAGGAGCCCGAGCTGCGGGCCACCGTGATGTCCTTCGGCTTCAAGTACGGCCTTCCGGTCGACGCCGACCTGGTGGCGGACATGCGGTTCCTGCCCAACCCGCACTGGGTCCCGGAGCTGCGTCCCTTCACCGGCCTCAACGAAGAGGTCGCGGCGTACATCTTCAACCAGCCCGGCGCCAAGGAGTTCCTCGACCGCTACGCCGAGCTGCTCCAGCTCATCGCGGCCGGATACCGCCGTGAGGGCAAGCGCTATGTGACGATCGCGGTCGGCTGTACCGGCGGCAAGCACCGCTCGGTCGCCACCGCCGAGAAGCTCGCCGCCCGCCTCGTCTCCCAGGGCGTGGAGACCGTGGTCGTGCACAGGGACATGGGTCGCGAGTGACCGGACGTGCCGCTCTGCGGCTGAGCAGGCTGCGCCGGGTGACCCCCGAGGGCCAGGGCGGCAAACCCGCGGTGGCGCGCGGTGCCAAGCCGCGCCGCCGCGGTACCCAGCCCAAGGTCGTCGCCCTCGGCGGCGGCATGGGCCTGTCCGCCTCGCTCGCCGCACTGCGCCGGATCACCGGCGACCTCACCGCCGTGGTCACCGTGGCCGACGACGGCGGCTCCAGCGGGCGCCTGCGCGACGAACTGGGCGTGCTACCGCCCGGCGACCTGCGCAAGGCCCTGGCCGCGCTGTGCGGCGACGACGACTGGGGCCAGACCTGGGCCCGCGTCATCCAGCACCGCTTCCAGTCCAAGGGCGACCTGCACGAGCACGCGGTCGGCAACCTGCTGATCGTGGCCCTGTGGGAGCAGCTCGGCGACCATGTGCAGGCCCTGGACCTGGTCGGCAGGCTCCTCGGCGCGCACGGCCGGGTGCTGCCCATGTCCGCCGTACCCCTGGAGCTCCAGGCCCTGGTCAAGGGGCACGACCCGGACCGGCCCGACGACATCGACACCGTGCGGGGCCAGGCCACCGTGGCGCTCACACCCGGTGAGGTGCAGTCCGTGCACGTCGTGCCGCACGACCCGCCCGCGGTCCCCGAGGCCGTCGCGGCGGTCCTCGACGCGGACTGGGTGGTGCTCGGACCGGGCTCCTGGTTCTCCTCGGTGATCCCGCACCTGCTCGTGCCCGAGCTGCTCGACGCGCTCATCCAGACGAAGGCGCGCCGGGTACTCTCCCTGAACCTCGCCCCGCAGCCCGGAGAAACCGATGGCTTCTCTCCGCAGCGTCATTTGGAGGTTTTGGGACGACACGCCCCTAAACTCGCCCTGGACGTGGTGCTGGCCGACGAGGCCGCCGTGCCCGACCGCGACTTGCTCACCGATGCCGCCAAGCGGCTCGGCGCCGCGGTCGAGCTGGCGCCGGTGGCCCGGACCGATGGATCTCCGAGGCACGACCCGGAGCTGTTGGCCGCCGCGTACGACCGTATTTTTCGGATGCATGGAAGGATCGGCCCATGGCGATGACGGCAGCGGTGAAGGACGAGATTTCCCGGCTCCCCGTCACCCGGACCTGCTGCAGAAAGGCGGAGGTCTCCGCCATTCTGCGGTTCGCCGGCGGCCTCCACCTGGTGAGCGGCCGGATTGTGATCGAGGCGGAGCTGGACACCGCGATGGCGGCGCGCCGGCTGAAGCGGGACATCCTGGAGATTTTCGGCCACAGCTCCGAACTGATCGTGATGGCCCCCGGCGGTCTGCGCCGCGGCTCCCGCTATGTCGTGCGCGTTGTCGCGGGCGGCGACCAGCTGGCCCGCCAGACGGGACTCGTCGACGGCCGCGGACGCCCGATCCGAGGCCTGCCCCCGCAGGTGGTCTCGGGGGCGACCTGCGACGCCGAGGCGGCCTGGCGCGGCGCGTTCCTGGCGCACGGCTCGCTCACCGAACCGGGCCGCTCGTCCTCCCTGGAGGTCACCTGCCCCGGCCCCGAGGCGGCGCTCGCCCTGGTCGGCGCGGCGCGCAGGCTCCAGATCGCGGGCAAGGCCCGCGAGGTCCGCGGCGTGGACCGCGTGGTCGTACGGGACGGAGACGCGATCGGGGCGCTGCTCACCCGGCTCGGCGCCCATGAATCGGTGCTGGCCTGGGAGGAGCGGCGGATGCGCCGCGAGGTCCGCGCCACGGCGAACCGTCTCGCCAACTTCGACGACGCCAACCTGCGCCGCTCGGCCCGTGCCGCCGTCGCCGCGGGCGCCCGGGTGCAGCGTGCCCTGGAGATCCTCGCCGACGAGGTGCCGGAGCACCTCGCGGCCGCGGGACGACTGCGTATGGAGCACAAGCAGGCCTCGCTCGAGGAGCTGGGAGCGCTCGCCGACCCGCCGCTGACCAAGGACGCCGTCGCCGGCCGTATCCGCCGTCTGCTCGCGATGGCCGACAAGAAGGCCCAGGACCTGGGCATCCCCGGGACGGAGTCGAACCTCACCGAGGAGATGGCGGACAACATGGCCGTCTGAGCCCCGTGCGGCAGCCTGGCGGACAACTGACCGGGCGGAGCGCGTAGTTCATGCCGGAAGCTGCTGGTGCCGATTCGGGCACCAGCAGCTTTTTGCCTCTCTTTGATGCCGTCTTGACATGATCATGGAGCGTGACCAGCCTGGCGTCTGCGCACAGATGTGCCGGACAACTGCAAGGGGGGCTCATGAGACGAAGAGCGAGATCGATCCTCGCCGTCGCTGCACTCATGCTGGGCGGGGCGAGCCTGGCGCCCATGGCTCAGGCGGACAACGGCAGTTCGGCCGACCCGGCCGCGGACGCCGTCAAGGTGTTCCGCGCCGACGTCACACAGGAGCAGGTACCCCTGCTGCTGGCGGCCGGTCAGGACGCACACGAACTCGGCGAGCAGGTACCGGAGAAGGGCACCGCCGAGGTCGAGGTCTACCTCACCGACAAGCAGGCGGATCAGCTGGAGGACAAGGGCGTCGACCTCGCCGAGCACAAGGTCTCGGCGAAGGCGCTGGCGCGGGTGGCGGCCGCGGGGGACGGTGTGTACCGCCCGTACAGCGGAGCGGGCAATCTCCAGGAGGAGATCGTCAAGACCGGCCAGGCCCACCCCGACCTCACCAAGGTCGTCTCCATCGGAAAGACCCTCCAGGGGCAGGACATTCTGGCGCTCAAGCTCACCAAGGGCGCCAAGAAGACCAAGGACGGCGCCAAGCCCTCCGTGCTGTACATGTCCAACCAGCACGCCCGTGAGTGGATCACGCCCGAGATGACACGGCGTCTGATGCACTACTACCTGGACAACTACTCGACGAACAAACGCATCAAGAAGATCGTCGACTCGACCGAGCTGTGGTTCGTCATCTCCGCCAACCCCGACGGCTACGACTTCACGTTCGACGCCGACGGTGACCGCCAGTGGCGCAAGAACATGCGTGACGTGAACGGCGACGGCGCCATCACCACCGGCGACGGTGTCGACCTCAACCGCAACTTCGCCTACAAGTGGGGCTACGACGACGAGGGTTCGTCGCCCAACCCCACCAGCCAGACGTACCGCGGCGCGAGCGCCGGCTCCGAGCCCGAGACCAAGGCACTCGACGCCTTCGAGAAGCGCATCGGCTTCACGTACGGCATCAACTACCACTCCGCGGCCGAACTGATCCTCTACGGAGTCGGCTGGCAGGTGGCGACCCCGAGCCCGGACGACGTGCTGTACGAGGCCCTGGCGGGTACGCCCGAGAACCCCGCGATCCCGGGCTATCGCCCGCAGGTCTCCTCCGAGCTGTACACCACCAACGGTGAGGCCGACGGCCACGCGTCCAACGTCAACGGCCTGGCGATGTACACGCCCGAGATGTCGACCTGCCAGACCGCGTCGAACATCGACCCGAACGACGCCTGGAACGCGGCCGACTGCGAGTCGATCTTCACCTTCCCGGACGACGAGAAGCTGATCCAGCAGGAGTTCGCGAAGAACGTCCCGTTCGCGCTCTCCGTCGCTGAGAGCGCGGTCCACCCCGACCAGCCGTCCTCCTCGCTCGGACTGAAGGCCGCCGACTTCACGCCGGCCGCCTTCTCGACCTCGTACTCGCGCGGCGCCGACCAGGAGATCTCCGTCGTCGCCCGGAAGTCCGTACGCGACAAGGAGCTCAAGTACCGCGTCAACGGCGGCCGTACGTGGGACCAGGCGCTCGAGCCCTGGGAGGGCGGCGAGACCTTCGGAGGCGAGGACAACCTCTACTTCGACGAGTATCGCGCCCTCGTCCAGGACGGCGTCCCGGGCGACAAGGTCGAGGTGTGGTTCACCGGAGAGACGAAGAGCGGAAAGCCCACCTCCAGTGAGCACTTCACGTACACCATCGCCGAACGGCCCCGCGCCGACACCCTTGTGATCGCCGAGGAGACCACGAGCGCCACCCAGACCCAGGCGTACGTCGACGCGCTCAAGGCCAACGGCCGCAAGCCCCTCGTCTGGGACGTCGCGGCGCTGGGAGCACCCGACGCGCTCGGCGTGCTCGGCCACTTCAAGACGGTCGTCCACTACACGGGCGCCGACCGGCCGGGTTACACCACCCAGCTCCAGCTGCGCGCCTATCTCAACGAGGGCGGCAAGCTGATCGAGGCCGGCGAGCAGGCGGGCGGTACCGTCGCACTCCCGGGCGCTCTGACGAACGACTTCAGCCAGTACTACCTGGGCGCCTACTCCCGTACGACGACTCCCGGGGCCACGGCCTTCACCGGGTCGGGCAAGCTCGCGGGCGCCGCCGGAGCACTCGGTGACGCACCCGGCAACCCGCTCAACGCGGCGGGTGCCTACAGCGTCACCTCGGACACCCTGCCCGCGGCGACGTTCCCCCAGTTCACGAGCGCGGGAGCGGGACAGTACCCGGGGACCGTCAATCCGTACGGCCCCTACGAAGGCGCGTCCATGGCGGCCGTCACCCATTCCGACTACGCCTGGAACCGCCTCACCCGCACTATCGACCTCACCGGGGTGAGCGCGGCCGACGCGCCCACGCTGCGCACGCAGCTCCTGTGGGACACCGAGGAGGCGTACGACCACGCCGTGCTGGAAGCGCACACGGCCGGGGCCGACGACTGGACCACGCTCCCGGAGAAGGGCGGCGCCACCAGCACTGCCGTTCCCGCGGAGTGCGAAGCCGGCTTCTTCATCCAGGGGCATCCCGCCCTCACCCGCTATCTGACCCTGGGCGCGGGCGCCTGCACGCCCACCGGCACCAGCGGCTCCTGGAACAGCTTCACCGGAGCCTCCGACGGATGGCAGCAGGTCAACTTCGACCTCTCCGCGTACGCCGGAAAGACGGTGGAGGTGTCGCTCAGCTACATCACCGACCCGGGCTCGGGCGGTCACGGAGTTCTCGCCGACAACGCCGCTGTCGTCATCGGCGGCACGGCCGGCGCGATCGAGGGCTTCGAGACCTCGCTCGGCCCCTGGAGCGTCCCCGGACCGCCCGCGGGCAGCCCGGCGGTCGTCCAGGACTGGGGGCTCTCCGGTGAGCTCTTCAAGACGTACGGAGCGGTCACCACGGACGACACCGTGCTGCTGGGCTTCGGCCTGGAGCACGTCACCGCGGCGGCCGACCGGACGGCCCTCATCGGGAAGGCTCTCGCCGCGCTGAAGAGCTGACTCTGCGTGACAATCGCATGAACATGGCGGGCGGTCCGTACCCCTACTGGTGGGTACGGACCGCCCTGCCGTGTATGCGCCGACTCGATGTCACCCCGGGGGCCTCAGGGAGGTAGGGTCGTAGGCGGTCGGGGACATCCCATACAACTCGCCGACATCTGAGTCGGCGTACCTAACGAGGAGATCGGTTCGTGACGATCCGCGTAGGCATCAACGGCTTTGGCCGCATCGGGCGCAACTACTTCCGCGCGCTGCTGGAGCAGGGTGCTGACATCGAGATCGTGGCTGTCAACGACCTGGGTGACACCGCGACCACTGCTCATCTTCTGAAGTACGACACCATCCTGGGCCGCCTCAAGGCCGAGGTGACGCACACCGCCGACACGATCACCGTCGACGGCCACACCATCAAGGTGCTGTCCGAGCGCAACCCCTCCGACATCCCGTGGGGCGACCTGGGCGTCGACATCGTCATCGAGTCGACCGGCATCTTCACCAAGAAGGCCGACGCCGAGAAGCACATCGCCGGCGGCGCCAAGAAGGTCCTCATCTCGGCTCCGGCCAAGGACGAGGACATCACCATCGTGATGGGCGTCAACCAGGACAAGTACGACGCGGCCAACCACCACGTCATCTCCAACGCCTCCTGCACCACCAACTGTGTGGCGCCGATGGCCAAGGTTCTCGACGAGAACTTCGGCATCGTCAAGGGCCTGATGACGACGGTCCACGCGTACACGAACGAC
Source organism: Streptomyces sp. NBC_00038 (assembly GCF_026343635.1). Lineage (NCBI taxonomy): Bacteria > Bacillati > Actinomycetota > Actinomycetes > Kitasatosporales > Streptomycetaceae > Streptomyces > Streptomyces sp. NBC_00038. Next base: position 2,663,111 of record NZ_JAPELQ010000001.1, on the reverse strand, counting down.
CAGCGCATCCTGGACTTCCCGCACTCGGACCTGCGCCGCGCCCGCGCCGCCGCCGAGAACATCATCCCGACCACGACGGGCGCCGCCAAGGCCACCGCCCTGGTCCTCCCGCAGCTCAAGGGCAAGCTCGACGGCATCGCGATGCGCGTCCCGGTCCCGACCGGTTCCGCCACCGACCTCGTCGTGACGCTGCAGCGCGAGGTCACCAAGGACGAGGTCAACGCCGCGTTCAAGAAGGCCTCCGACGACGGCGACCTCAAGGGCTACCTGACCTACACCGAGGACCCGATCGTCTCCTCGGACATCGTCGGCGACCCGGCCTCCTGCACCTTCGACTCCTCCCTGACCATGGTCCAGGAGGGCAACACGGTGAAGATCCTCGGCTGGTACGACAACGAGTGGGGCTACTCCAACCGCCTCGTCGACCTCACGGTCTTCGTCGGCGGCCAGCTCTAAGTCCCAGAGCAGGCAACTCGATGTGAGTCAGGGCTCGGGCAGCGCACGCCGCGCTGTCCGAGCCCTGTGCTACGTAGTGATCGATCAGCCCTCTCGGATCTGAAGAGCCCTCCCTAGGAGTCCCTTTATGAAGACGATCGACGAACTTCTCGCCGAAGGCGTGGACGGCAAGCGGGTCTTCGTCCGCGCCGATCTGAACGTGCCGCTCGCCGACGGCCTCATCACCGACGACGGCCGCATCCGCGCCGTCCTGCCGACCGTCCAGGCCCTCGCGGACGCGGGCGCCAAGGTGGTCGTCGCCTCGCACCTGGGCCGCCCCAAGGGCGCCCCGGACCCGGCGTTCTCCCTGCTGCAGCCCGCCGAGCGGCTCGCCGAACTCCTCGGCGCCCCCGTCGCGTTCGCCCAGGACACCATCGGCCCCGCCGCCCACGACGCGGTGAACGGCCTCCAGCCCGGCCAGGTCGCGGTCATCGAGAACCTGCGCTTCAACGCCGGCGAGACGTCCAAGGACGACATCGAGCGCGGCGAGTTCGCCGACCAGCTCGCGGCCCTGGCCGATGTCTACGTAGGCGACGGTTTCGGCGCGGTGCACCGCAAGCACGCCTCCGTGTACGACCTTCCGGCGCGCCTTCCGCACTACGCCGGCTACCTCATCGCCACCGAGGTCGGCGTCCTGAAGAAGCTCACCGAGGACGTCCAGCGCCCCTACGTGGTCGCGCTCGGCGGCTCCAAGGTCTCCGACAAGCTCGCCGTCATCGACCAGCTGCTCGGCAAGGCCGACAAGCTGCTCATCGGCGGCGGCATGGCCTTCACCTTCCTCAAGGCGAAGGGGTACGAGATCGGTGCCTCCCTGGTCCAGGAGGACCAGCTGCCCGCCGTCACCGAGTACGTCGAGCGCGCGGCGAAGAACGGCGTCGAGCTGCTCGTCCCGGTCGACGTCGTGGTCGCGGCCCAGTTCCCCGACCTGAAGACCAAGGCTCCGTCCAACCCGACCACCGTCGCCGCGGACGCCATCCCGGCCGACCAGATGGGCCTGGACATCGGTCCGGAGTCCCGCAAGCTGTACGCCTCGAAGCTCACCGACGCGGCCACCGTCTTCTGGAACGGCCCGATGGGCGTCTTCGAGCACCCCGACTACGCCGAGGGCACCAAGGCGGTCGCCCAGGCCCTTCTCGACTCCCCGGCCTTCACAGTCGTCGGCGGTGGCGACTCCGCCGCGGCCGTCCGCATCCTGGGCTTCGACGAGACGGCATTCGGCCACATTTCGACCGGTGGCGGCGCCTCCCTCGAATACCTCGAGGGCAAGACGCTCCCCGGCCTCGCCGCACTGGAGGACTGACCTACATGAGCACGCGCACGCCGCTGATGGCGGGCAACTGGAAGATGAACCTCAACCACCTCGAGGCCATCGCGCACGTCCAGAAGCTCGCGTTCGCCCTGGCCGACAAGGACTACGAGGCCTGTGAGGTCGCCGTCCTGCCGCCCTTCACCGACCTGCGCTCCGTGCAGACCCTGGTCGACGGCGACAAGCTCAAGATCAAGTACGGCGCCCAGGACATCTCGGCGCAGGACTCCGGTGCCTACACCGGCGAGATCTCCGGCCCGATGCTGGCCAAGCTCAAGTGCACGTACGTGGCGATCGGCCACTCCGAGCGCCGGCAGTACCACGCCGAGACCGACGAGATCGTCAACGCCAAGGTGAAGGCCGCCTACAAGCACGGCCTGACCCCGATCCTGTGCGTCGGCGAAGAGCTGGACATCCGCGAGGCGGGCAACCACGTCACGCACACGCTCAGCCAGGTCGAGGGCGGACTCAAGGACCTCCCGGCCGAGCAGGCCGAGTCGATCGTGATCGCGTACGAGCCCGTCTGGGCCATCGGCACCGGCAAGGTCTGCGGCGCCGACGACGCCCAGGAGGTCTGCGCGGCGATCCGCGGCAAGCTCGCCGAGCTGTACACGCAGGAAGTGGCCGACGCCGTCCGTATCCAGTACGGCGGCTCGGTGAAGTCCGGGAACGTCGCGGAGATCATGGCGAAGCCCGACATCGACGGTGCGCTGGTCGGCGGTGCCTCCCTGGACGCCGACGAGTTCGTCAAGATCGTCCGTTTCCGGGACCAGTGAGCCGAGGGCTCGCGGCCGCGAGTATGCGGTAGCGGCGATCCGTCGTACCCTAGCGGGGGCCAGGTGGGCAGCCACCCGGCCCCCGTCGTCCGTCCAGATCCGAGGAAGTTGGTCCAGCCGTGGTTATGGGGTTCTCGATCGCCCTGATCGTCTTCAGCGGGCTGTTGATGCTGCTGGTGCTGATGCACAAGGGCAAGGGCGGCGGCCTCTCCGACATGTTCGGTGGCGGCATGCAGTCGTCCGTCGGTGGCTCCTCGGTCGCCGAGCGCAACCTCGACCGCATCACCGTGGTGATCGGTCTGCTCTGGTTCGCGTGCATTGTCACGCTCGGCATCCTGATGAAGGTCAACAACTGACCAACGGCCGACATTGGCCGTCCCACATCGGTACAACTGCACATTACGCACGCACTTTGCGCACGTAAGGCCCCATGTTCGGTACGCGACGGAAATCGCGACCTATCATGGGGCTTGCGTCTAGGGGCGGGGGTGTAACTCCAATCACTGGACGCGCGTTGGGCCTTACGTAGACTGAGGCGCTCGCAGCGAAGCGTCACGCCGACTCGCTTCGCGGCACCATCACGCAGGGAGTTACGACCGTGGCAAGTGGCAACGCGATCCGAGGAAGCCGGGTCGGGGCGGGGCCGATGGGCGAGGCCGAGCGTGGCGAGTCCGCGCCTCGGCTGCGCATCTCCTTCTGGTGCTCCAACGGGCACGAGACGCAGCCCAGCTTCGCCAGCGACGCGCAGGTTCCCGACACCTGGGACTGCCCGCGCTGCGGCTTTCCCGCCGGACAGGACCGGGACAACCCGCCGGACCCGCCGCGCACCGAGCCGTACAAGACGCACCTCGCGTACGTACGGGAGCGGCGCAGCGACGCGGACGGCGAGGCGATCCTCGCCGAGGCGCTCGCCAAACTGCGGGGCGAAATCTAGTAGTTGAAACCGGCCGGGTACCCACGGGTGCCTGGCCGGAGCCGTATCGCTTACGGGTGCCGACGTGACCCACGTGCGGCCCCTTCCCCTGCGCCGAGATCGATTGTCAGTGGTGCCCTCTACGGTTCTTGAAGTGGCGGAACCGAAGGGGGCGTTGTGACGACGACGGACGTGGCGGAGGTAGCGGCGCCCGCGTGGCGCGGGGGATTCGGGCGGCTGTGGACCGCGGCTGTGGTGTCGCGGTTCGGGGACGCATTGCGGACCGCCGCGCTGCCGCTGCTCGCCGTGCAGCTCACGGACGATCCGTTCGTCATCGCCTCCGTCACGGCCTGCGGATATCTGCCCTGGCTCCTCTTCGGCCTGCTGGGCGGGGCGATCGCCGACCGGGTGGACCAGCGGCGCGCGATGTGGGCGGTGGACGCCGTACGCGGCACGCTGGTCGCCGGCTTCGCCCTCGCCGTCGGGCTGGGGCACGCGTCGATCGTCCTGCTGATCACGCTCGCCTTCACACTGACCACCCTCCAGACCCTCTTCGACAACGCTTCCACCGCCCTGCTGCCGTCCCTGGTGGACCGTGCCGCCCTCGGCAGTGCCAATGCCCGGCTGATGACCGGGCAGCAGCTCGCCGGCGGCCTGCTGGCGAGCCCCCTCGTGCCGCTCCTGCTCGTCGTCGGGGCCGCCATGCCGTTCGCGGCAGACGCGGTCACCTATCTGCTGGCCGCAGCGCTCGTGGCCTCCCTGCGGATACAGATGCCCGAGCGGCAGCCCCGCCCGGCCGGTAGCACCCTGCGAGCCGAGATAGCCGCAGGGCTGCGCGCCCTGTGGAGCGACCGTGTGCTGCGCGCCATGTGCGTGGCCACCCTGCTGTGCAACATCGGCATGGGCGCGCTCATCGCCACCCTCGTGCTCCATGTGACGGGCTGGCTGCACGCGGGGAACGCGGAGTACGCGGCCGTGATGACCGCGTTCTCGGTCGGCAGCCTGGCCGGGGGAGTGCTGGCCCCGCGGCTGGCGCGCCGGGTCGGACGGGCCCGGAGCCTGTTCCTGGGCGGCTGCGTCCAGACCTCTGCGCTGGTGCTCATCGGCACGGTCCGGCACCTGGGCGCCGTCGTCGTGGGCATGGCGCTGCTTGGAGCGATGAACATGGTGTGGAACGTCAATCAGGTCACGCTGATGCAGCAGCGCAGCCCGGACGCCATGGTGGGCCGCATCAGCTCCGCGTTCCGCACGGCCTCGACCTCCGGGGCGCCGGTCGGTGCCCTGCTCGGAGGTGCTGTGGCGGGGGCGTACGGGCTGAACGGGCCCGCGCTGTTCGCGGCCGTGCTGTTCGCACTCGCCGTCACTTCGCTGATACCTGCGTGTCTGCCCGACGTATCTGTTGTTGAGCCGGGCGACGGTGCTACGACAGCTCACGTCAAGCCCTGATCAATTAGGTTGGGACCGGCAGCGGGGCAAGGTACGCAGCAGCACAGGCAGGAAAGAAGGCGGAAGTCCGAGATGAACGCAGAAAGCCGTAGCAGGCTCAACCAGACCCCCGAGTGGACCGCGCTGGCCAAGCACCGCGAGGAGCTCGAGGGGACCCACCTGCGCGACCTGTTCGCCGCCGATCCCGGGCGCGGTACCGGATACACGCTCGAGGTCGGCAATCTGCATGTCGACTACTCCAAGCACCTGGTCAACGACGAGACGCTGAGGCTGCTGCGTGAGTTGGCCGCGTCGACCGACGTCTTCGGGTTGCGGGACGCCATGTTCCGCGGCGAGAAGATCAACACGACCGAGGACCGCGCGGTGCTGCACACCGCGCTGCGTGCCCCGAGCGGCACGGTCGTCGAGGTCGACGGCGAGAACGTCGTACCGGCCGTGCACGCGGTGCTCGACAAGATGGCCGGCTTCTCCGAGCGCGTCCGCTCCGGCGAGTGGACCGGCCACACGGGCAAGCGCATTCGCAATGTCGTCAACATCGGCATCGGCGGCTCCGACCTCGGTCCGGCGATGGCGTACGAGGTGCTGCGCTCCTTCACCGACCGGGAGTTGACGGTCCGCTTCGTGTCGAACGTGGACGGCGCCGACCTGCACGAGGCGGTACGGGACCTCGACCCGGCGGAGACGCTGTTCATCATCGCCTCGAAGACGTTCACCACGATCGAGACGATCACCAACGCGACCTCGGCCAGGAACTGGCTGCTGACCGAGCTGAAGGCCGGTCAGGAAGCCGTCGCCAAGCACTTCGTGGCGCTGTCGACCAACGCGGAGAAGGTGTCGGACTTCGGCATCGACACGGCGAACATGTTCGAGTTCTGGGACTGGGTCGGCGGGCGGTACTCGTTCGACTCGGCGATCGGTCTGTCCTTGATGATCGCCATCGGGCCCGACCAGTTCCGGTCGATGCTCGACGGGTTCAGGATCGTGGACGAGCACTTCCGCACGGCGCCCGCCGAGTCCAACGTCCCGTTGCTGCTGGGCCTGTTGGGCATCTGGTACGGCAACTTCCATGACGCCCAGGCGCACGCGGTGCTGCCCTACTCGCACTACCTGTCCAAGTTCACCGCGTACTTGCAGCAGTTGGACATGGAGTCCAACGGCAAGTCGGTGGACCGGGACGGAGTTCCGGTGGAGTGGGAGACGGGTCCTGTCGTGTGGGGGACGCCCGGCACCAACGGGCAGCACGCGTACTACCAGCTCATCCACCAGGGTACGAAGCTGATCCCGGCCGACTTCATCGGCTTCGCCGAGCCCGTCGCCGATCTGCTGCCCGGTCTGGTCGCCCAGCACGACCTGCTGATGGCGAACTTCTTCGCGCAGACGCAGGCGCTGGCCTTCGGCAAGACGCCGGACGAGGTGCGGGCGGAGGGGGTGCCGGAGGAGCTGGTGGCGCACAAGACGTTCAAGGGCAACCACCCGACGACGACGATCCTCGCGCGTGAGCTGACGCCGTCGGTGCTGGGGCAGTTGATCGCCCTCTACGAACACAAGGTGTTCGTCCAGGGCGCCGTCTGGAACATCGACTCCTTCGACCAGTGGGGGGTCGAGCTCGGCAAGGTGCTTGCCAAGCGGATCGAGCCGGCGCTGACGGAGGGGGCGGAGGTGCCTGGGCTTGATGCGTCAACGACGGCGCTTGTGGCCAAGTACCGGGAGCTGCGGGGGCGTTAGCCGGGTGGGCGGTGGGTTTTTCGCCCCCTCCGCCCCTTCCCGTCCCGTTCCTGGGGGCTCCGCCCCCAGACCCCCGTATCGCGCTGACGCGCTCGTCCTCAAACGCCGGACGGGCTAAAGACTTCTAGCGCCGGCCGGGGAAATTTTCAGCCCCTCCGGCGTTTGAGGAGCGGGGGTTTGGGGGCGGAGCCCCCAAGGGACGGGAATGGGTAGGGGCGGCGGGGGCGAAAAAAATCCCCCGCCGCCCCTACCCTCACGCCGAAGCCGGCGGATACAGCGATCGCGGCAGCTGGGAAGCCGCTGCCGCGTCCAGGAGCCACAGGGTGCGGGAGCGGCCCTGGGCGCCGGCGGCCGGGGCCTGTACCTCGCCCGCGCCCGACAGGGCGATCGCCGCGGCCTGGGCCTTGTCCTCGCCGGCCGCCAGCAGCCACACCTCGCGCGCGGAGCGGATCGCGGGGAGGGTGAGGGAGATCCGGGTCGGCGGGGGCTTGGGGGCGCCGTGGACGCCGACCACCGTGCGTTCGGTCTCCCGTACCGCGGGCAGCTCGGGGAAGAGCGAGGCCACGTGGGTGTCCGGTCCGACGCCCAGCATCAGGACGTCGAAGGTGGGGACGGAGCCGTGGTTCTCGGGGCCCGCCGCCTTCGCGAGCTCGGCCTCGTACGCCTCCGCCGCGGCGTCCACGTCGGAGCCGTACGGGCCGTCCGACGCGGGCATCGCATGCACCCGGGCGGGATCCAGCGGCACGGAGTCCAGGAGCGCCGCACGGGCCTGCGTGTCATTGCGGTCCGGGTCGCCCCCGGGCAGGAACCGCTCGTCGCCCCACCACAGGTCGAGGCGGCCCCAGTCGACGGCGTCCCGGGCGGGGGCCGAACTCAGCGCTGCCAGGAGCCCGTTGCCGTTGCGGCCGCCCGTGAGCACGATCGAGGCGTAGCCGCGCGAGGCCTGCGCGTCCACGATCTTCGTGATCAGCCGGGCCGCGGCGGCCTGCGCCATCAGCTCCTTGTCGCGGTGGACGACCAGTTGCGGAGTGCTCACTTGGCCGTCCCCTTGGCCGGGGGCATCTGCGCCGGAGTGGGCCGGCCGACATCGCCGCCGGAGGACGCCGACTTCTTCGAGGCCGAGTCCGACACGGCGGACGCCGGAGTCCGGGTGGGCAGCGGAGACTTCTCCGCCGACGACGGAGTCCCTCCCAGCCGGTCCACCCCGAACCGCAGAGCCGACGCGTAGGTGTCGTCCGGGTCGAGCCGGCGCAGTTCCTCCGCCATCAGCTCGGAGGTCTCGCGGCGCTTGAGCGCCACCGCGCGGTCCGGCTGGCCCTGCAGCGTCAGCGTGGCCATCGCTCCGTCCGGGCGATGCAGCGTGACGGGACCACCGGTGGTCTCCAACCGCACCTGGGTCAGCCCAGGACCGGAGGAGACCCCGCGGCGGACGTGCACATGCAGCCGGTCGGCCAGCCACATGGCGAGCAGTTCGACGCTCGGGTTGAACTCCTCGCCCGAGACCTCCGCCGAGATGACCTCGCAGTCCACCTGGTCGAGGGCGGCGGCCAGCATGGAGCGCCAGGGGGTGATCCGGGCCCACGCCAGGTCGGTGTCACCCGGCTCGTAGTTCTCGGCGCGGGTGCGCAGTTCGTCGACGGGCTTCTCCGACGAGTAGCTGTCGGTGACCCTGCGCTGCCCCAGGGCCCCCAGCGGATCCTTGGCCGGGTCGCTCGGCGAGCCCACCGGCCACCAGACCACGACCGGCGCGTCCGGCAGGAGCAGCGGGAGCGCGACGGACTGGGCGTGGTCCGCGACCTCGCCGTAGAGCCGCAGGACGACAGTCTCGCCGGTGCCCGCGTCCGCACCGACGCGCACCTCGGCGTCGAGGCGCGACTGGGTGCGGTCACGCGGCGAGCGGGAGACGCGCTTGACGACCACGATCGTGCGCGAGGGGTGCTCACGGGAGGCGTCGTTGGCGGCCTTCAGGGCGTCGTACGCGTTCTCCTCGTCGGTGACGATGACGAGGGTGAGCACCATGCCGACGGCGGGGGTGCCGATGGCCCGGCGGCCCTTCACGAGCGCCTTGTTGATCTTGCTGGCTGTGGTGTCCGTGAGATCTATCTTCATGGGCGACGCCAGCTCCGTCCGTCTCGCTCGAGCATTTCGTCCGCCTCGACGGGTCCCCAGGTGCCCGAGGGGTACTGGGCGGGCTTGCCGTGCTTGTCCCAGTACTGCTCGATCGGGTCGAGGATCTTCCAGGACAGCTCGACCTCCTCGGTGCGCGGGAAGAGGTTCGAGTCGCCCAGGAGGACGTCGAGGATCAGGCGCTCGTACGCCTCAGGGCTCGACTCCGTGAAGGACTCGCCGTAAGCGAAGTCCATCGAGACGTCCCGGATCTCCATGGAGGTGCCGGGGACCTTGGAGCCGAAGCGGACCGTGATGCCCTCGTCGGGCTGGACGCGGATGACGATCGCGTTCTGGCCCAGCTCCTCCGTGGCCGTGTGGTCGAAGGGGGAGTGCGGGGCGCGCTGGAAGACGACCGCGATCTCGGTGACGCGGCGGCCCAGGCGCTTGCCCGTCCGCAGGTAGAAGGGGACCCCGGCCCAGCGGCGGTTGTCCACCTCCACCTTGATGGCCGCGTACGTGTCGGTCTTCGACTTGGGGTCGATGCCGTCTTCCTGGAGGTAGCCGACGGCCTTCTCGCCGCCCTGCCAGCCGGCCGCGTACTGTCCGCGGACCGTGTTCCTGCCCAGGTCCTTCGGCAGCTTCACGGCGCCGAGCACTTTGGTCTTCTCGGCGGCGAGCGCGTCCGCGTCGAAGGAGGCGGGCTCCTCCATGGCGGTGAGCGCCATCAGCTGCAGCAGGTGGTTCTGGATGACGTCACGGGCGGCGCCGATGCCGTCGTAGTAGCCGGCGCGGCCGCCGATGCCGATGTCCTCGGCCATCGTGATCTGTACGTGGTCGACGTAGGACCGGTTCCAGATCGGCTCGAACATCTGGTTGGCGAAGCGGAGCGCCAGGATGTTCTGGACGGTCTCCTTGCCCAGGTAGTGGTCGATGCGGAAGACCTGGTCCGGGGCGAAGACCTCGTGCACGACCGCGTTGAGCTCCTCGGCCGACTTGAGGTCGTGTCCGAAGGGCTTCTCGATGACCGCGCGGCGCCAGGAGCCGTTCGCCTGCTCGGCCAGGTGGTGCTTCTTCAGCTGCTTGATGACCACCGGGAAGGCGGACGGCGGCACGGAGAGGTAGAAGGCGAAGTTGCCGCCCGTGCCCTGTGCCTTGTCCAGCTCGTCGATCGTGGTGCGCAGCCGCTCGAAGGAGTCGTCGTCGTCGAAGGTGCCCTGTACGAAGCGCATGCCCTGGACGAGCTGCTGCCAGACCTCCTCGCGGAAGGGCGTGCGGGAGTGTTCCTTGACCGCGTCGTGGACCTCCTGTGCGAAGTCCTCATTGGCCCACTCGCGCCGGGCGAATCCGACGAGTGAGAAGCCCGGCGGGAGGAGACCCCGGTTGGCGAGGTCGTATACGGCGGGCATCAGCTTTTTACGTGACAAATCGCCCGTGACGCCGAAGATGACCAGGCCCGACGGCCCCGCGATACGCGGGAGCCGTCGGTCTGCGGGGTCACGCAGCGGGTTGCTGCTTGACAAGGTTTCAGCCCTCCGAGGGGGCGAGGCGCTGGAGCTCTGCCTCTGTCGACTTGAGCAGGTCGTTCCAGGACGTCGCGAACTTCTCGACGCCCTCGTCCTCCAGGAGCTGGACCACGTCGTCGTACGAGATCCCGAGCTTCTCGACCGCGTCGAGCTCGGCACGGGACTGCTCGTACGTACCGGCGATCGTGTTGCCGGTGATCTGGCCGTGGTCCTCGGTGGCCTCGAGCGTGGCCTCCGGCATGGTGTTCACCGTGTTCGGCGCGACCAGGTCGTCGACGTACAGAGTGTCCTTGTACGCCTTGTCCTTGACGCCGGTCGAGGCCCACAGCGGGCGCTGCTTGTTGGCCTGCGCCTTGTCGAGGGCGGCCCAGCGGTCGGAGGGCTGTGTCGAATAGTCGCCAGAGGCGAACACCTCCTCGTACGCCTCGTAGGCGAGCCGCGCGTTGGCGAGACCCGCCTTGCCACGGGCGGCCTTGGCGGCGTCCGTGCCCAGGGCGTCGATCCGCTTGTCGATCTCGGTGTCCACGCGGGACACGAAGAACGACGCCACCGAGTGGATCTTGGAGAGGTCGAGGCCGGCGGCCTTGGCCTTCTCCAGGCCCGCGAGGTAGGCGTCCATGACCTCGCGGTAGCGGGCGAGCGAGAAGATCAGCGTGACGTTGACGCTGATGCCCTTGCCGATGACCTCGGTGATCGCGGGCAGGCCCGCCTTGGTCGCCGGGATCTTGATGAGGGTGTTGGGGCGGTCCACCAGCCAGGCCAGCTGCTTGGCCTCGGCGACGGTCGCCGTCGTGTTGTGGGCAAGGCGCGGGTCGACCTCGATCGAGACCCGGCCGTCCTGGCCCTGGGTGGCGTCGAAGACCGGGCGCAGGATGTCGGCGGCGTCACGGACGTCCGCCGTCGTGATCATGCGGATCGCCTCTTCGACGGTGACCTTACGGGCGGCGAGCTCGGTGAGCTGCTGCTCGTAACCGTCGCCGCCGGCGATCGCCTTCTGGAAGATCGACGGGTTGGTGGTGACGCCCACGACGTGCTGCTGGTCGATCAGTTCGGCGAGGTTGCCGGACGTGATCCGCTTGCGCGACAGGTCGTCCAGCCAGATCGCGACGCCTTCCTCGGAGAGGCGCTTGAGTGCGTCTGTCATGGAAATTGCATCTCCTACGTGTCGTGTACCAGCGTCAGCGCTGGGCTGCGGCGATCGATTCCCGGGCGGCGGATGCGACGTTCTCGGCAGTGAAACCGAACTCGCGGAAGAGCACCTTGCCATCCGCCGAAGCACCGAAGTGCTCCAGCGAAACAATGCGTCCCGCGTCCCCGACGAACCGGTGCCAGGTGAGACCGATACCGGCCTCGACCGAGACCCGCGCCTTCACCGAAGGCGGCAGGACGCTGTCCCGGTACCCCTGCTCCTGCTCGTCGAACCACTCCACACACGGCATGGACACGACCCGGGTCGGGATGCCCTCGGCCTGGAGCTGCTCACGCGCCTCGACGGCGACGTGCACCTCGGAGCCGGTGCCGATGAGGACGACCTCGGGCGAGCCGCCCTCGGCCTCGAACAGCACGTAACCGCCCTTGGCGGCATCCTCGTTGGCCTCGTACGTCGGTACACCCTGGCGGGTCAGCGCGAGGCCGTGCGGGGCACCCTTGCCGAACACCTTGGTGTAGCGCTTGAGGATCTCGCGCCAGGCGATCGTGGTCTCGTTGGCGTCCGCGGGACGGACGACGTTCAGACCGGGGATCGCGCGCAGCGAGGCCAGGTGCTCGACCGGCTGGTGGGTCGGACCGTCCTCGCCGAGCCCGATCGAGTCGTGCGTCCACACGTACGTCACCGGCGCGTGCATGAGAGCCGACAGTCGCACCGCGTTGCGCATGTAGTCGGAGAACACCAGGAAGGTGCCGCCGTAGATACGGGTGTTGCCGTGCAGCGCGATGCCGTTCATCTCGGCGGCCATCGAGTGCTCGCGGATACCGAAGTGGATCGTGCGGCCGTACGGGTTCGCCTCAGGCAGCGGATTGTCCGCCGGCAGGAAGGAGCTCGTCTTGTCGATGGTCGTGTTGTTCGAGCCCGCGAGGTCGGCGGAGCCGCCCCACAGCTCGGGGATGACCGCACCGAGGGCCTGGAGGATCTTGCCGGACGCGGCACGGGTGGCGACACCCTTGCCCGCCTCGAACACCGGAAGCTGCGACTCCCAGCCCTCGGGCAGCTCACCCGCGGCGATGCGGTCGAACTCGGCGGCACGCTCCGGGCTGGCCGTACGCCAGGCCGCGAAGCCCTTCTCCCACTCGCCCTTGGCCTCACGGCCGCGGTCCAGGGCCCCGCGGGTGTGCGCGAGGACCTCCTCGGCGACCTCGAAGGTCTGCTCCGGGTCGAAGCCGAGGACGCGCTTGGTGGCCGCGACCTCGTCGTCGCCGAGCGCCGAGCCGTGCGCGGCCTCGGTGTTCTGCGCGTTCGGGGCGGGCCAGGCGATGATCGAGCGCATCGCGATGAACGACGGCTTGTCCGTGACCGCCTTGGCGGCCTCGATCGCGTTGTAGATGGCGTGCGGGTCGAGGTCGCCGTCCGGCTTCGGGGCCACGCGCTGCACATGCCAGCCGTACGCCTCGTAACGCTTGACGGTGTCCTCGGAGACCGCGGTCTCGGTGTCGCCCTCGATCGAGATGTGGTTGTCGTCCCACAGCAGGATCAGGTTGCCGAGCTGCTGGTGACCGGCCATCGAGGAGGCCTCGGCGGAGATGCCCTCCTGGAGGCAGCCGTCACCGGCGATCGCGAAGATGAAGTGGTCGAAGGGGGACTCGCCCTGCGGCGCGTCCGGGTCGAACAGGCCGCGCTCGTAGCGGGTGGCCATGGCCATGCCCACCGCGTTGGCGATGCCCTGGCCCAGCGGGCCGGTCGTCGTCTCCACACCGGGGGTGTGCCCGTACTCGGGGTGACCGGGCGTCCTGCTGCCCCACGTCCTGAAGGCCTTGAGATCGTCCAGCTCCAGGCCGAAACCGGCCAGGTACAGCTGGGTGTAGAGGGTCAGGGACGAGTGGCCCGCGGACAGCACGAAACGGTCGCGTCCGGTCCAGTCGGGGTCCGCCGGGTCGTGCCGCATCACCTTCTGGAAGAGGGTGTACGCGGCGGGCGCCAGGCTCATCGCCGTACCGGGATGGCCGTTACCGACCTTCTGTACGGCATCGGCGGCCAGGACGCGGGCGGTGTCCACAGCCCGCTGGTCCAACTCGGTCCACTCGAGGTCTGTGGTGGTCGGCTTGGTGCTCACCCTGGGTCAGGGCTCCTCTCCACATGTTCCACATGTCGAATGCCGGCGCGCGTGCGCCCACCGGCCGTTGTCGAGCCTACCCCCGTAAGTACGTGCGTTTTTTCGAGTCATTCCAGACTGCCGGGAGTCGCCGGGATCCGCCTCCCGACTGGTCCATTCCGCATTCGGCAAGTGAATACGGAGCCGCTCGTCCGAGTGCTCAATCGAGCTTCGTCACGCCCGTTGCGCGTGCGTCGCCACGCCTCCGGTGGGACGTCCGCCAACACGACCCACCCCCGCGAATGTCGGGGTATGGGCAACGTCTACAGTGGCGTGGTACGCGCGAGCCTTTACGGGGAGTTCACACCCGGGGGCTTGCTGGGATGTCTCTGTCAGGGGTGTGCGTGACGGCCGTCGAATCCCGTCCACCGGGGGTGCTCGGGACGAGCAGCAGCCCGAAACATCGGCCGTTCGGGGCCCGTGTCATGGCCTTCGTGGCGTTGACCAAGCCACGAATCATCGAGCTGCTGCTGATCACCACCGTCCCGGTGATGTTCCTGGCCCAGCAGGGGGTGCCCGACCTGAAGCTGGTGCTCCTCACCTGCCTCGGCGGCTACCTCTCGGCGGGCGGCGCCAACGCGCTCAACATGTACATCGACCGGGACATCGACGCGCTGATGGACCGGACCTCGCAGCGCCCGCTGGTCACCGGCATGGTCAGCCCGCGCGAGTGCCTGGCCTTCGGCCTCTCGCTCGCCGTGGTCTCCACGCTCCTGTTCGGCCTGACGGTCAACTGGCTCTCGGCCTGGCTCGCCCTCGGCGCACTCCTCTTCTACGTGGTCGTCTACACGATGATCCTCAAGCGCCGTACGTCGCAGAACATCGTCTGGGGCGGCATCGCCGGCTGCATGCCCGTCCTCATCGGCTGGTCGGCGGTGACCAACTCGATGTCGTGGGCCCCGGTCATCCTCTTCCTCGTCATGTTCTTCTGGACGCCGCCGCACTACTGGCCGCTGTCGATGAAGGTGAAGGACGACTACGCGCGCGTGGGCGTGCCGATGCTTCCGGTCGTCGCCTCCAACAAGGTGGTCGCCCGGCAGATCGTCCTCTACAGCTGGGTGATGGTCGCCGTCTCGCTGCTGCTCACCCCGCTCGGCTACACCGGCTGGTTCTACACGGCGGTCGCCCTGGTGGCCGGCGGCTGGTGGCTGTGGGAGGCGCACGCGCTGCAGAACCGCGCCAAGGGCGAGGCGACGGGCGGCAAGCTGAAGGAGATGCGGCTGTTCCACTGGTCCATCACCTATGTGTCGCTGCTGTTCGTGGCGGTCGCGGTGGATCCCTTCCTCCGCTAGGCCTCTCCGGGATTCAGTCCTCTCTGGGATTTCGACGGGATTTCGACGGGCGGGGTGCGTGGTCAAAGCCACGCACCCCGCCCGTCGCCGTTTGATCTACCCGTCGGTAGCATCCTGGCCATGGCAGACACGCAGCAGGTTGACGAGGGCACCGACGCCAAGCAGGCCGCCAAGGCCGAGCGCAAGGCCGCCAGGCTCGCCAAGGAGATCGCCGCCTTCGCCGAGAAGCACGGCGGGGCCGAAGGCCATGTGGAGTACATCGGGCAGCGCGGCGCCCGGATCGTGCTCGTCGGTGCCGACGGCGGCTGGGGCGACCTCGTGGCTCCCGCGTACGCGATCGCCGAGCAGGCCGTGAAGAAGGCCGGAATCACTGTTCATGAAGAGTTCGACGGGGAGTTCGCGGCGAAGGTGAAGACGGGGCCGTACGAGTGGAAGCGGATGGCGGGCATTCAGCTCGGCGCTCCGAGCAAGGGCTGACGATCACGCGTCCGGAGAGGCCGACAACCGTCGGCTCTTCGCACGGGGTGTGTGCAAGCAACACCTGATACCCGGTTCACCCGTTAGGACCTGAGAAGGCACGGTCCAGTCGCGGGAGTCCGGATGATCGAAACGCCGTCCCTGGTGGACCAGTACTGCCATGGCGTACTGAGGACGGAGCTGGGCCTCGGCACCTTCGAGGCCCACCTCGCCAGGACCGAGGGCCCGCCTGCCCCGGGCACCACCTTCTTCGACACCCAGACCGGTTTCGCGGTACGCCGCTGGTGTCCGCCGCTGCTCGGTCTGGAGCCGCACTGTCCGCCCGCCCGCTATCTCGCCCGGCGTCGCGAACTCGGCGTACTGGAGTCGGGCCGCAGGCTGCTGCGCGGCAGTGGCATCACGACGTATCTCGTCGACACCGGGCTGCCCGGCGATCTGACCGGCCCTGGCGAGATGGCTTCCTCCGGTGCGGCCGACGCGCATGAGATCGTGCGCCTGGAGCTGCTGGCCGAACAGGTCGCGGACACCTCGGGCACGGTCGAATCGTTTCTCGCCAATCTCGCGGAGTCCGTCCACGGCGCCGCCGCGAACGCCGTGGCCTTCACCTCTGTCGCGGGCGTACGGCACGGTCTGGCGCTCGCGCCCGAGCCGCCGGGGCCGGGAGAGGTACGGGGTGCCGCGGGGCGCTGGCTCGCGCGGCGCCGGGTGGGCGGGGCGCTCAGCGACCCGGTGCTGCTCAGACACCTGCTGTGGATCGCTATCGCCTCGGGCCTGCCGCTCCAGCTCCATGCCGGACTCGGCGAACCGGGCCTGCGCATCGACCGCACCGACCCCGTCCTGCTCACCGACTTCGCCCGCGCCACGGCCGGGCTCGGCACCGATCTGGTCCTGCTGCACGGCTACCCGTACCACCGGCACGCGGCGCACCTCGCCGGGGTCTTCCCGCATGTGTACGCCGACCTGGGCGCCGCCCTTGTGCGCACCGGGGCGCGGGCGGCGGCCGTGTTCTCCGAGATCCTGGAACTGGCGCCCTTCGGCAAGCTCCTCTTCTCCAGCGGCGCACATGGGCTGCCCGAACTCCATGTGGTCGGAGCACGCCTGTTCCGCGAGGCGCTCGCCCGGGTGCTCGGCACATGGGTCGCCGAGGGCGCCTGGTCGCTGGCGGACGCGCAACGGGTGGCGGGGCTCATCGCGGCCGGGAACGCGCGGCGGGTGTACGGGGTGGAGTGAGCCCTCCAGGCTCGATCTCATGACCGACGCGGACGGCGGTACGGGGATCCGGCCCCGCCGTGGCTGTCCCGCCGGCCGAGCTGACCAGGGGGCTACCTGAGCCCCGCGATCGACGGCCTGGTCACTACGTACGCCACGTACGCCACGTACGACGGGTTCACGCGCGTGTGAGCGTCGTTTCGGTGGAAGGGCCCGGCACGTCCGCCAGGGTCTCCGGTCGTTCGCGCAGCGACAGCAGGACCCGGAGGACGCCGATCCACACCAGGCAGGAGCCGAACATGTGGAGGCCGACCAGGGCTTCGGGGAGGTCCGTGAAGTACTGGACGTAACCGATGACGCCCTGCCCGAGGAGGATGAGGAACAGGTCGCGGGTGCGGTCGAGGGGGCCCTTGGGGGCGTCGACGGCCTTGAGGACGAACCACAGGGCGAAGGTCAGCGTCACGACGATCCAGGCCAGCACGGAATGCAGCTTGGTGACGTTCTCCCAGTCCAGCGGGATGCGTTCGACTTCGCTCGAGTCGCCGGCGTGCGGGCCCGCGCCGGTGACGACCGTGCCGAGCGCGATCAGCAGGATGGTCGCGGTGACCAGCACCCACACCATCTGCTGCACCGGCTTGCCGACGAGGGGGCGCGGCGCCGCGTCGCCCTCGCGGGTGCGCTGCCACATCAGGGCGGCGACGGTGATGAGTGCGGTGGCCAGGAGGAAGTGGACCGCGACCGTATACGGGTTGAGGCCGACCAGCACGACGATGCCACCGAGCACCGCGTTGCTCATGGCGATCCAGAACTGCGCCCAGCCCAGCCGGGTCAGACCCCGCCGGTACGGCTTCTGCGAGCGCGCGGCGATGGTCGCCCAGCCGATCGCCGCGCACAGCACGTACGTCAGCATGCGGTTGCCGAACTCGATGGCGCCGTGGAAGCCCATCGCGCTGGTCGCGGTGAGCGAGTCGTCGGTGCACTTGGGCCAGGTCGGGCAGCCGAGGCCCGAACCCGTGAGCCGTACGGCACCACCGGTGACCACGATCACCACGGCCATGACGAGCGCGGCCAGAGCCGCGCGCTGCACCGTCCGGTTCGTCGGGGTCCAGCGTTCGGCGATGAAGGCGAGCGGGTTGCGCACGGCGGCTACGGCGTCGGCTCGGGTCACGTTTGGCACGGGCTCCATGCTAGGCCGGGGCTTGTGCATGAATTCACGCGGGGTGGGCATGTCCGGACAGATCGCGTGCGCGGCTCTTGGGCTGGACGAAGGCTACGTGTGTGTGGGCGTCCCGCCCCCGATCGCGTCCTTGATGTGCTGTGCACGGGTACGGAAGTCCGCCGCCCGCTGTGCGTCCGTGGTGCACAGGGCCAGCCGCTCGTACACGGCGCTCAGTGAGGGATGGACGTCGCTCAGCCGTCCTCGGATGATGCGCTCGGCTTCGTGCAGTGTGTCCTCCGCGCCCGGTCGGTCACCGGTGCTGAGCAGTACCGGGCCGAGTCGCGACAGCGTTTTGGCGCGGTAGTGGTGCCCGCGTCCGTATCGGGCGACGTAGATGCCTTCGGCCTCGCGAAGCGTCCGCAGGGCCTGTGCCGTCCGGCCCTGCGCGTGTTGCAGGGAGCCCAGCTTGTTGAGACAGGCGGCGTATTTGTGGTCCTCGGCCTCGCGGCGCTTGCGGTGCAGCTCGACGACGGGGGCCAGCAACTCGGCGGCTTCCCGCAGGCGTGCGCGTGAGTCCCGGCGCAGGCGCCGCCACAGCAACGGGTTGTAGGTGTCGCGGGCGCGGGCACGGAGTTCCTCGCCCTGGCGGCGGCGTACGTCCGCGAGGAACTTGGCGACCTGGGAGGTCTCGAAGTCGTCGGGGCCGCGGTTCGCCCGGAAGGCCGAGAACGCTTCGGACAGCTCCCGCTCGGCGGTCTCCAGATCCCCGCGGTCCTGCGCGACGATCCCGGTGTCACGCTGGAGCATGGCCTTGAAGACCAGATGCTCCCGGGGTTCCTCGCCCCGTCGCGGGATCCTCCTGGCGGCTCGTTCATAGCAGCTGAGCGCCTCGGCGAGCTGGCCGGCGTTCCGGTGGATCATGCCGACCTCCTGCTCGGCGATGGCCCAGTCGAGCCCGTCCCACTCGGCGCCGTGGCGCTCGTAGATGTCTATCGCCTGTTCCACGGCTTCCAGCGCCTCGGCAAATTGGGTGTCCTCGCGCAGAATGCCGCCGAGCTGCCGGAGGCACTGGGCCCGTAACGGGAGGAAGGCGGGATCGTCCGGTCGGCGCAGACACTGGTCCAGTGCCAGGCGGCACTGCGCCTCGGCGTCGTCGAGATGCGCCAGCAGATAGTGCTGGCGGGCCACGGCGAGCTGCGCGGTGGCGAGCCCCAGGGCGTCACCGGGGTGGGTCTCGCGGAGTGCCGCCTCCTTCTCGAAGTACTCCAGGGCGTGCACCCAGTCGCAGCGGTGCTCCTGGTAGATGCCGACCCGGTGCAGCAGCCTGGCCAGGGCCTTGGGGTCGCGGGCCGCCCCGTACTCCTGGTCGTCCGTGTCGGCTCCCCACACCAGCTCGGCCGACACCGCCTCGACATGCGGCATCAACGTCTCACAGGCGGCACGCTCGTCCAGCAGCTCGGGTGCCACGGGGAACGCGGCTTCAAGGAGCTGCACCGCGGACTGTGACCAGAGCAGCCTGGCCTGGGTGTCCATGCCCTCACGGACGAAGAACTGGACCTGCGGATGCATGGCGTAGATGACGCTGGCGACCCGGCTGTCCCCGCTGCGGCTGAGCAGCGAGTGGTTGGACAGTCTCCGGACCACGCGGTTGAAGGCGGCCTGGTCCTCCATCACTTCCCTCAAGGGCGAGGGGATCACCAGGGGATGGCGCAGCAGCATGTCCCGCCGTACGTCCTCCGACGCGAGGAAGGCGCACAGCCGCATGAGGTCCTCGGCGACCGGCTCGGCGGAGACGATGCGTTCGATCGAGAGCCGGAAGGTGGCGGCGGCGCTGCTGATGGGATGGCCGGGGAGCCGGCGCAGATACTCCTTCACGGAGATCTCGGCATCCGCGATGTACGCCCCTGCCTGGTCCAGGGCGAGGGGCAGCCAGTGCAGCTGGGTGCCCAGTTCGACCAGCGCCCTTTCGTCGTCCTCGGCGCCGATCCGCTTGGTCAGGAGGGCGAGTCCGTCGTCGGCGTTCAGGTCGGGCAGTGCGATCCGCTCGACCGAGTCGGCGGGGAGGTTCTCCCAGCCCTCGCGCCGCTGGGTGGTGATGAGTACTTCCCCGTGTCCCGTCCTGGGCAGGAGCGAGGGTCGCACGTCGTTCGTCTGCTCGTTCAGCGGGCCCAGGCTGTCGTCCTGCGCGTCGTCGTAGACCAGGACCCAGCCGGGAGTGTCCCGCAGCCTGCCCCAGAGCCGGTTGAGCATCACGCTCTTCGAGTTGTGCTCCGGTATGCCCAGACAGGCGGCGAGTTCGAGCAACTCGCCCATGAGCCGTTCGTAACTGGAGGCGTGGAGCCACCAGACCAGCGAGCGGTGCTGGCGCAGACGGCCGTCGGCATAAGCGGCGGCCAGTTGGGTCTTGCCCAGCCCGGCCCGCCCGTGCACCACGCACACCCGCATTCCGCTGTTGCGTTCCCTTGGCCTCAACGCCTCTGAGACAGCCTTGAGTTCGTCGCTACGACCGGTGAAGTAGCGCGAAAGGGTGGGGAGATTGGGCGGAGGTACGTACATCGGGTCATGGTCCGCGCTGCCGATGGCGGAGGGGGTGGGGCGGGAGCGATGTACGAAGTAACCGGTTATCGCCGAAACGCCGCCCAGAGCACCGGCACTTGAGGCCAGGAAGATGAGGGGCGTTCCGTGGGTGTCCTGTGCGAGGACGGATAAAAAAACCGCCCCTGCCCCGGTCAGGGAGCTGAGAGCGGTGTTGAAGCGACGCCGGGCTACGAGTGAGCCGTTGCGGTCGCCTAATCCCCAACGCCTCACCTGTATCGCCATCGTGCCCCCCGGTCGCCGCGCGTGTACTACAGTCCATTGTCCTCGCCGGTGGCGCACGCAACCAGGCAACCGCACGGAACCAAGCCGCGTCTATCAGTGTCCTCATCCTGTACTAGTCGTTGATTCTGCGTTTCGGGCATCTACGACTCGCGGAGGCGCGGTGGGCCAGCAGCAGGCAGGATCCGGTGGGGCGGCCAATGCCCAGCAGGGGCAGAAGCTGCACATCGGGCTGGTCCACTGGTCGTTCCCACCCGTCGTCGGTGGGGTGGAAACCCATCTCTGGGACTACTCCAAGGCGTTAGTGGGCCGGGGCCATCGGGTCACCGTGTTCACCGGATCGGTCGGCGCCCTTCGGCCGTGTGACGGCGTGAGGGTGATCCGGCACAAGCTGCTCGATCTGTCGGTCGGTCATGAGGACAACGAAGCGAGTTTGAAGGAACTGCGCGAGTGGTTCCGCAGCGGGCTCACAGCGTCCGGCGACCCCATCCGGCTGGTCCATGGCCACAATCTGCACCACTTCTCCAGCGTCCCGGCACGTGCTCTGAAGGCTCTTCAGAGCGAACTGAACCTCGTGCTGCTGCACACGTATCACAGCCTTTGGCGCACCGACGCGGACGATCGGATCGCGAGGGAGTGTGCCGTTTGGGACGTCCATCACGCGGTGTCGGAGTTCCTGGTCAGCGAGTGCACAGAGGTGCTACGGCAGGAAGTGCAACGCACTTATCTGGGCGTGGACACGCTCCAGTACAAGAGCATTCCGGAGGTCGAGGACGAGCCAGGTTTGCATCCGGTCGTTCTGCTGCCGGCCCGGCTCATCCCCAACAAGGGCGCCGAAGTGGCGATCTTGATGCTGAAGCTCCTCGTCGAGCGTGCCAAGGGATGCGAGGGGGAACTGGCCTTGCTGCGCCCCCGGCTGGTCCTCACGGACCCGTTCGAGACGGTCGACTTCCACGGTGAGCGCGGTCAGTTCCGCGGCGAACTGTCCAAGCTCGTCGAGGAGTGCGAGCTGACGGAAGGACCGGGGCAGGACGTCGAGTTCAGGCCCGCAGGCATCGAGGACATGCGGAAGCTGTACCAGGAGGCCACCGTCGTGGTGTACCCCTCGCGCTTCAAGGAGCCCATGGGCCTCGCCCCTCTGGAAGCGATGTGCGCGGCCCGTCCCGTGGTGGCCACCGGTGCGGGAGGGCTGGGTGAAGGCGGCAGCACGCTGGTCGTCCGCGACAAGGACGCGAAGAAGCAGGCGTCCCGCTTCGCCGACGAGTTGTGGCCCCTGCTCACCGAACCCTCGCTGGCCAGGAAGACCGGACATGCGGCCCGCAAGCACGTCCGTGCCCACTTCGACCTGGAACGGGCCTACGTCAAACCGATGCTCGCCGAATACCGGAGACTCCTGGCGGCAGGCCCCGACTCCTACGAGTCCGCCACCCGCCAGCCCTCCGGCAGCCCCGAGACCCTGGCCGCCCCCTCCCTGTCCACTTCGACGGTCAGGCGCTGACCCGCGAGGACCAGCCCACGCACCGTCATCGGCCACTGCGGCACGGGGCGTACGTGCAGCGTTCGGCTGGTGACGTCGGGCCTCAGGCCGAGCAGGGCGGACAGTACCGCCACGCCTGAGGCCGCCGACCAGCCCTGCGGACGGCAGGCGGCCGGGTAGGCGAGCGGTGCGGGGGAGTCCTCGGTGCGGGCGTCGCCCGCGTACAGCTCGGGCATGCGGTAGGAGAAGTAGGTGGCGGCGTCCAGGAGGCCGTCCACGAGTCGGCTTGCCTCCTCGTGGCGGCCGGTCGCGCACAGACCCTGTATGGCGATCGCGGTGTCGTGGGTCCACACCGAACCCCCGTGATAGCTCAGCGGGTTGAAACCGGGTACGGCGGCCGAGCGGCTGCGCAGTCCCCAGCCGGAATTGAGTTCGTCGTCCGCCAGCCAGGCGGCGATGTCGCCGGGGCCCTCGGGGTCGAGGATGCCTGTTGACAGCAGTTGGCCCATGTTCGACGCAGGACCGCTCACTGGCGTGAGTCCCTGGCCCACGGCGATGGCCACGTAGCGTGACGCGGGGCCGTTCCTCGTGGGTATCCAGAAGGAGTCGGCGAAGCGTTTCCGCAGGCTGTCCGCCCAGACGAGCAGGCCTTGGGCGGCCTCGCGGTTGCCACGGCTGTTCAGCAGTGAGGCGAGCCCCACGGCCGCCTCGTACGCGTATCCCTGGACTTCGCAGAGAGCCAGCGGGGGTTCGATGTGCCGGCCCTCGGCGTCGCGTACCGCGTCGTCGCTGTCCTTCCACGACTGGTGGCGGAGGCCTCCGGCGCGCGGGTAGTAGCGCAGCAGTCCGTCCTCGTCGCGGCCGCTGGACTTCACGACCCAGTCCATGGCGCGCTCCGCGTGGGGCAGCAGGGCGGTCACGTCCTCGTCGGACAGGCCCCAGTGCCAGGCCTCGACCAGGAGTGTCACGAACAGCGGTGTGGCGTCCACGGATCCGTAGTAATACGCGGGCAGGTGCAGGCCGTGGCCGTGCTGGGCCTCCGCCGGGCGCAGTTCGTGCAGGATCCTTCCGGGTGCCTCCTCGCGGTAGTGGTCGTGCACCCGTCCCTGTCGGCGGGCCAGTGCCCAGAGGGTGCCGCGGGCCAGGTCCGTGCCCAGCGGCAGCATCATCCGCGCCGACCAGATCGAGTCCCGGCCGAAGAGCGTGAGGTACCAGGGGCAGCCCGCGGCGATGAACTGGTCCTCGGGTCCGGTGTCGGCGGTGCGCTGCGGGTCGGCGAGGCGCAGCGCACGGAGATCGCCGAGCCCCCGCCTGACCAGCCCCATCAGCCGCCGGTCGCCGGTGACCACCGGGTCGTTCCAGGGAGCGGGGGTGGTGGGCGCGACGGGGTGTCCCGGCGGTGTCGGCACCGCGCGGCCGGTGACGGCGAGTTCGACCTGCCAGCTCTCTCCGGGGCGCAATACCACCAAGGGCCAGGTCATGGTTCCCCCTTCGGGGCCCCCGGAGGTCTCGGGCTTCGGGCCGGACACCACGGTGATCCGGGCACGGCCGCCGGGGGAGCGCCAGGCAAGGGAGGACAGGGCCGCCGCGCAGCGCAGTACCGGGCGGCTGTGTCCGCGCTTGACGTCGGCGATGTCCGCGAGGTCCGACGCAGCAGCCAGCTGCACATGTAATCGGCGTTCGGCGGTGCCGATGTTGCGCAGGGATATGGTCTCGCCGCTGCCGGCGGTCCGGATGCGCTCGACGATCAGCGTCGGGTCGTCGGTCCGGTCCCGTGGGTAGCGGTGGACGGCGGTGAACCTCACCTGGTGCGGGCCCAGGGGCTGGACACCTATGGGTTCGGGTTCGCGCTCGTCCAGGAGCAGGCACAGCGTGTGCAGCAGACGGCGGTCGTGGTCGTAGAAGCCCTCTGCCCGGATGCCTCTCAGCTGCCCGTCACGGGACGAAGCGGCGAACGCCGGCGCGGCGACACAGAAGACGACGTCGTGCAGCAGCGGTTGCAGAGCACGCTGACCCGAGGCTTCCACGGACTCGAACACGGAGCGTCTCTTCCCACTCCGTGCGAACGTCACTCCCGCGAGACGTCAGGACGGCCGGGCGCCGTTCCCCCAGGGCGTCACTCCCAGCGGAAGAACTTCCCCGCCGCCGCCAGCCCCACGACTGCCCACACCGCCAGGATCCCCAGGTCCCTCCACGGCATCCCGGCCCCGTGCTGGAGCACATCCCGCAATCCGTCCGACAGGGCCGAGATCGGCAGCAGGCCGAGGACGTCCTGGGCGCCGGAGGGGAACTTGTCGAGGGGGACGATCACGCCGCCGCCGACGAGGAGGAGTAGGAAGACCAGGTTCGCGGCGGCCAGGGTGGCCTCCGCCTTCAGGGTGCCGGCCATCAGCAGGCCGAGGCCCGAGAAGGCGGCGGTGCCGAGGACCAGGAGGAGCAGGACGGCGAGGGGGTTGCCGTGCGGGGACCAGCCGAGGGAGAGGGCGATCACTGTCAGCAGGATCACCTGGAGGATCTCCGTGACCAGGACCGACGCCGTCTTCGCCGCCATCAGGCCCCAGCGGGGGAGCGGTGAGGCGGCGAGCCGCTTCAGGACGCCGTAGCGGCGTTCGAAGCCCGTGGCGATCGCCTGGCCCGTGAACGCCGTCGACATCACGGCGAGCGCGAGGATGCCGGGGGCCAGGAAGTCGACCGCCTTGCCGGAACCCGTGTCGACGATGTCCACCGCGCTGAACAGGACCAGCAGGAGGGTGGGGATGACGACCGTGAGGAGGAGCTGCTCGCCGTTGCGGAGCAGCATCTTCGTCTCGAGGACCGCCTGCGTGGCGATCATCCGGGGGAGCGGGGCCGCCCCGGGCTTCGGGGTGTACGTACCGGCGGTGGCGGTGGTCACGAACGCAGCTCCTTGCCGGTCAGTTCCAAAAACACGTCTTCGAGTGTGTGGCGTTCGACGGAGATCTTCTCCGGCATCACCCCGTGCTGTGCGCACCAGGACGCGACCGTCGCGAGCAGCTGCGGGTCGACCTTGCCGCCGACCCGGTACGAGCCGGGCGTCAGCTCCGCAGCCGTGCTGTCCGCCGGGAGGGCCTTCAGCAGGGACGCCACGTCGAGCCCCGGACGGCCGCTGAAGCGCAGGGTGTTCTCGGCGCCGCCGCGGCACAGTTCGTCGGGGGAGCCCTTGGCGATGACCTTGCCCGCGTCGATGATCGCGACGTCGTCCGCGAGCTGTTCGGCCTCGTCCATGTGGTGTGTGGTGAGGATGACCGAGACACCGTCGGTGCGCAGGTCGCGGACCAGGTCCCAGGTGGCCAGGCGGGCCTGCGGGTCGAGCCCCGCCGTCGGCTCGTCGAGGAAGACCAGCTCGGGGCGGCCGACCACGGCCATCGCCAGTGCGAGGCGCTGCTGCTGGCCGCCCGACAGCCGCCGGTACGTCGTACGGCCGCAGCTTTCGAGACCGAGTCGTTCGATCAGCGCGTCCACGTCCAGCGGGTGCGCGTGGAGTTTCGCGACGTGGCGGAGCATCTCGTCGGCCCGCGCGCCCGAGTAGACGCCGCCGGACTGGAGCATGACGCCGATCCGCGGGCGCAGTTCCCCGGCCTGCCGGACCGGGTCGAGGCCCAGGACGCGCACCGTGCCGGAGTCCGGCTTCCGGTACCCCTCGCAGGTCTCGACCGTGGTCGTCTTGCCGGCGCCGTTGGGTCCGAGTACGGCGGTGATGCCCGCCTCGGCGACCAGGTCGAGGCCGTCCACCGCGGTCTTCCTGCCGTACCTCTTCACCAAGGCCTGGACCTGGACCACGGGCTCGCTTCGCATGAGGAGCAAGTCTAGGGACGGGTCCGGGGTTCTCGGGCACGGGGTGCCGCATCCACGTACGGCTCCCGTGGCCGGTGCAGCGCGAGCCAGCGCTCGGCGTACGCCACGGCGTCGGCCACGGGGAACAGCCGTGTGCCGGCCGCGCCCACCTTGCCCCGTACGACGGGACGGTCGCGTTCGAAGTCGGAGCCCAGCTCGTCGAAGCGCTCGGAGCTGATCGACACCTCCGTCACCTCCTCCCAGCCGCCCGGGGACGGCCGACCCACCTCGACCAGCGGCGACGGGATCCGGTATTCGGCCAGGTGGAAGGCGGTGCACGTGTCGTATCCCGCGCCGAGCAGCAGCACCCGGGCACCCATCTCCTCCAGCCGGGCCAGCGGGCTGCGCTCCCCGAGGCGGCAGTCCGGCGCGTGGCCCTCGACGACCGCCGCCGCGCCCGGGCCGATCGCCGCGAACGAGGTCTGCGGGTGCGCGCTGCGCAGGGCGCCGGGCCAGGTGCGTACGGTCTCCGGGATCACGCCGACCCCGCGTGCGGGGGTGACGAGGGGGTCGTACGCGGGCATCGCCGCCCGGATGGCCGACCACCATTCCTCGGGTACCGGCGGATTGCTCCACAGCGCCGGGTCGGAGAGGTCGCCGGACTGGGTGGGGACCACCAGGGTCCCGTCGGGGCCGAGGGTGTCGAGCAGTCCCTGGACGACGGCGACGGCTCCGCCGCAGACCCAGCCGAGAGAGCTGAGCGAGGAGTGCAGAAGGAGCGTTTCGCCTGGGCGTACACCTAACGACAGCAGCTGTGCCGAGACTGTGCCTCGGGTGACGAGTGGGCCGGTGGGAGGGGGTGTCGGCATGGTTCGGCAGTGTCCCCGAGAGCCCGGCCCGGCGCCACCGAATTGATCGATCAAAGATCGTTTCCGCAGGTCAGCTTAGGTATACCTAAGTGATGCACGGCACCGTCCACGCTTCGGGCGCGGCTTGTCAGGCTCTGAGGAATTACGCAACAATGGCGTTGTGAAAAACGTTGGCGAGGCTCCGCAGGAGGAACTCGCGACCGGTGAGCGCTCCACGCGCAACCGCGTCGTGCGCTCCATCCTGGACCACGGCCCCTCGACGGTGACCGACCTCGCCGGACGGCTGGGACTGACCCCGGCCGCCGTACGTCGCCACCTCGACGCACTCGTCGCCGACGACATCGTGGAAGCACGTGAGCAGCGGGTGTACGGAGCGCGCACGCGCGGCCGCCCCGCCAAGGTGTTCGCCCTGACCGACTGCGGCCGGGACGCCTTCGACCAGTCCTACGACAAGCTTGCCGCGGACGCCCTGCGCTGGATCGCCGAGCGCGAGGGCGGGGACGAGGCGGTCGTCGCCTTCGCCCGCGCCAGGATCGCCGCACAGGCGGGCGCGTACCGAGCGGCCATAGCGGCCGCCGCCCCCGAGAAGCGCACCGAAGCCCTGGCCAAGGCCCTGAGCGAGGACGGGTACGCTGCTACGGCGCGTAGCGCACCGGTCGGCGAGCAGCTCTGCCAGCACCACTGCCCGGTCGCCCATGTCGCCGAGCAGTTCCCGCAGCTGTGCGAGGCGGAGACCGAGATCTTCTCGCAGCTGCTCGGCACGCATGTGCAGCGGCTGGCCACCATCGCCCACGGCGACGGCGTGTGCACCACGTTCATCCCCAAGATTTCCAAGGCCGTTTCCGATCTACCCAACGCATCTGCAAGTACCGCCGGGAGGAACCCCGCATGACGCTCCCCATCGAGGAGACTGCCCACCCCGAGCTCGACGGGCTGGGCAACTACGAATACGGCTGGGCCGACTCCGACGTGGCCGGTTCCTCTGCCAAGCGAGGGATCAACGAGGACGTCGTCCGCGACATCTCCCAGAAGAAGTCCGAGCCGGAGTGGATGACCAAGCTCCGTCTCAAGGGCCTGCGCCTGTTCGAGAAGAAGCCCATGCCGAACTGGGGCTCGGACCTGTCGGGCATCGACTTCGACAACATCAAGTACTTCGTGCGCTCCACCGAGAAGCAGGCGGCGTCCTGGGAGGACCTGCCCGCGGACATCAAGAACACGTACGACAAGCTCGGCATCCCGGAGGCGGAGAAGCAGCGCCTCGTCGCCGGTGTCGCGGCCCAGTACGAGTCCGAGGTCGTCTACCACCAGATCAACGAAGAGCTCGAGGCGCAGGGTGTCATCTTCATGGACACCGACACCGCGCTGAAGGAGCACCCGGAGCTCTTCAAGGAGTACTTCGGGACCGTCATTCCGGTCGGCGACAACAAGTTCGCGTCGCTGAACAGCGCCGTGTGGTCCGGCGGCTCCTTCATCTACGTGCCGAAGGGCGTGCACGTCGAGATCCCGCTCCAGGCCTACTTCCGTATCAACACGGAGAACATGGGCCAGTTCGAGCGGACGCTGATCATCGTCGACGAGGGCGCCTATGTGCACTACGTCGAGGGTTGTACGGCGCCGATCTACTCCTCGGACTCCCTGCACTCCGCGGTGGTCGAGATCATCGTGAAGAAGGGCGGCCGCTGCCGCTACACGACCATCCAGAACTGGTCGAACAACGTCTACAACCTGGTCACCAAGCGCGCCGTGGCGTACGAGGGCGCGACCATGGAGTGGATCGACGGCAACATCGGCTCCAAGGTCACCATGAAGTACCCGGCCGTCTACCTGATGGGCGAGCACGCCAAGGGCGAGACCCTGTCCATTGCCTTCGCGGGCGAGGGCCAGCACCAGGACGCCGGCTCCAAGATGGTCCACATGGCGCCGAACACCTCCTCCAACATCGTGTCGAAGTCCGTGGCACGCGGTGGCGGCCGTACGTCCTACCGCGGTCTCGTCGAGATCGGCGAGGGCGCCCACGGCTCCAAGTCGAACGTGCTGTGCGACGCGCTGCTCGTCGACACCATCTCCCGCTCCGACACGTACCCGTACGTCGACGTCCGCGAGGACGACGTGTCCATGGGTCACGAGGCGACCGTCTCCAAGGTCAGCGACGACCAGCTCTTCTACCTGATGAGCCGGGGCATGACCGAGTTCGAGGCGATGGCGATGATCGTGCGCGGCTTCGTCGAGCCGATCGCCAAGGAGCTGCCCATGGAGTACGCCCTCGAGCTCAACCGGCTGATCGAGCTCCAGATGGAGGGCGCGGTCGGCTAATCGCCGATCGCCGTCCCCGTCAAGCCACTCACGCAAGAAAGCGAGCAGACCGACAGCCATGGCTGAGGCTCAGAACATTCCGGTGGGGTCCACCACCGCCGGGCAGATCGCGGTGGCCGCCGAGTCGACCGTCGCCACGCGCATGAGCGCGCCCCCGTCCTTCGACGTGGCGGACTTCCCCGTCCCCCACGGCCGTGAGGAGGAGTGGCGGTTCACGCCGCTGGAGCGGCTGCGCGGGCTGCACGACGGCACCGCGGTCGCCACCGGTGACGGCCTGAAGGTCGACATCGAGGCGCCCGAGGGCGTCCTCGTCGAGACCGTCGGCCGTGACGACGTCCGGCTCGGCAAGGCCGGCACCCCCGTGGACCGGATCGCCGCCCAGGCGTACTCGGCGTTCGAGAAGGCCGGTGTCGTCACCGTCCCCAAGGAGACGGTGCTCACCGAGCCGATCCGCATCGCCGTGCACGGCGAGGGCGGGGTCGCCTACGGCCACCAGGTCGTCGAGCTGGGAGCCTTCGCCGAGGCCGTCGTCGTCATCGACCACACCGGTGACGCCGTCCTCGCCGGAAACGTCGACTACATCCTGGGCGACGGCGCCAAGCTCACCGTCGTCTCCGTCCAGGACTGGGACGACAAGGCCGTGCACGTGGCCCAGCACAACGCGCTGATCGGCCGGGACGCCACGTTCAAGTCGTTCGTGGTCACCTTCGGCGGCGACCTCGTACGCCTGCACCCGCGCGTCGCGTACGCCGGCACCGGCGGCGAGGCCGAGCTCTTCGGCCTGTACTTCACGGACGCCGGTCAGCACCAGGAGCACCGCCTCCTGGTCGACCACAACGCCCCGCACTGCAAGTCGAACGTCGCCTACAAGGGCGCGCTCCAGGGCGAGGGCGCCCACGCGGTGTGGATCGGTGACGTCCTCATCGAGGCCACGGCCGAGGGCACGGACACGTACGAGATGAACCGGAACCTGGTTCTGACCGACGGCGCCCGGGTCGACTCCGTGCCGAACCTGGAGATCGAGACGGGCGAGATCGTCGGCGCGGGTCACGCGTCCGCGACCGGCCGCTTCGACGACGAGCAGCTGTTCTACCTGATGGCCCGCGGCATCCCGGCCGACGAGGCCCGCCGTCTGGTGGTCCGCGGCTTCTTCGCCGAGCTGGTCCAGCAGATCCGAGTCGACGACATCCAGGAGCGCCTTCTCGCCAGGATCGACGAGGAGCTGGAGGCGTCGGTCTGATGAGCACGTTCGTACGCGCCTGTGGGCTGAGCGAGCTGGAGGAGGACACCCCGAAAAGGGTGGAACTCGACGGCACGCCGGTCTCGGTCGTGAAGACCGAGGGGGAGGTGTTCGCGATCAACGACATCTGCTCGCACGCGAACGTCTCGCTCTCCGAGGGCGAGGTGGAGGACTGTCAGATCGAGTGCTGGCTGCACGGCTCCAGCTTCGACCTCCGCACCGGCAAGCCGTCCGGCCTTCCCGCGACGCGCCCCGTCCCCGTATACCCCGTAAAGATCGAAGGGGACGACGTGCTCGTCTCCCTCACCCAGGAGTCCTGAGGAACCCATGGCAACGCTTGAAATCCACGACCTGCACGTCACCGTCGAGGCCGACAACGCCACGAAGGAGATCCTCAAGGGCGTCGACCTGACCGTGAAGCAGGGCGAGACCCACGCCATCATGGGCCCGAACGGCTCCGGCAAGTCGACCCTCGCCTACTCGCTCGCGGGCCACCCGAAGTACACGATCACCGGCGGCACCGTCACCCTCGACGGCGAGGACGTCCTGGAGATGTCCGTCGACGAGCGCGCCCGCGCGGGCCTGTTCCTGGCGATGCAGTACCCGGTCGAGATCCCCGGCGTCTCCGTCTCCAACTTCCTGCGTACGTCCGCCACGGCCGTCCGCGGCGAGGCCCCCAAGCTGCGTACCTGGGTGAAGGAGGTCCGGGAGGCCATGGAGCGCCTCAACATGGACCCGGCCTTCGCCGAGCGCAACGTGAACGAGGGCTTCTCCGGCGGTGAGAAGAAGCGCCACGAGATCCTTCAGCTCGAACTGCTCAAGCCGAAGGTCGCGATCCTCGACGAGACCGACTCCGGCCTGGACGTCGACGCCCTGCGCGTCGTCTCCGAGGGCGTCAACCGCGTCCGTGAGAGCGGCGAGGTGGGCACCCTGCTCATCACCCACTACACGCGCATCCTGCGCTACATCAAGCCCGACTTCGTCCACGTCTTCTCCGCGGGCCGGATCGTCGAGTCCGGCGGCGCCGAACTCGCCGACAAGCTGGAGAACGAAGGGTACGAGGCTTACACGAAGGGTGGCGTATCCGCGTGACGCAGCTGCCGGGCCTCCTCGACACCGAGGCGATCCGCAAGGACTTCCCCATCCTGGACCGTCAGGTCCACGACGGTAAGAAGCTCGTGTACCTGGACAACGCGGCGACTTCGCAGAAGCCGCGCCAGGTGCTGGACGCCCTGAACGAGTACTACGAGCGGTACAACGCCAACGTCCACCGCGGTGTGCATGTGCTCGCGGAGGAGGCCACGGCGCTGTACGAGGGCGCGCGCGACAAGGTCGCCGCGTTCATCAACGCGCCGAGCCGCGACGAGGTGATCTTCACCAAGAACGCCTCCGAGTCGCTCAACCTCGTGGCCAACATGCTCGGCTGGGCCGACGAGCCCTACCGGGTCGACCACGAGACCGAGATCGTCATCACGGAGATGGAGCACCACTCCAACATCGTGCCGTGGCAGCTGCTCTCGCAGCGCACGGGCGCGAAGCTGAAGTGGTTCGGTCTCACCGACGACGGCCGCCTCGACCTCTCGAACATCAACGAGATCATCACCGAGAAGACGAAGATCGTCTCCTTCGTGCTCGTCTCGAACATCCTGGGCACCGTGAACCCGGTCGAGGCGATAGTGCGCCGGGCTCAGGAGGTCGGGGCCCTGGTCCTGATCGACGCCTCGCAGGCCGCGCCGCACATGCCGCTGGACGTACAGGCCCTCCAGGCCGACTTCGTGGCCTTCACCGGCCACAAGATGTGCGGCCCGACGGGCATCGGCGTCCTCTGGGGCCGTCAGGAGCTGCTCGAGGACCTGCCGCCGTTCCTGGGCGGCGGCGAGATGATCGAGACCGTGTCGATGCACTCGTCGACGTACGCTCCCGCCCCGCACAAGTTCGAGGCGGGCACGCCCCCGATCGCCCAGGCGGTCGGTCTCGGCGCGGCGATCGACTACCTGTCCGCGATCGGCATGGACAAGATCCTCGCCCATGAGCACGCGCTCACCGAGTACGCGGTGAAGCGGCTCCTGGAGGTCCCCGACCTGCGGATCATCGGCCCGACGACGGCCGAGGACCGCGGCGCCGCGATCTCGTTCACGCTCGGCGACATCCACCCGCACGACGTGGGCCAGGTCCTCGACGAGCAGGGCATCGCCGTCCGGGTCGGACACCACTGCGCACGGCCGGTCTGCCTGCGGTACGGAATTCCTGCGACCACACGAGCGTCGTTCTATCTGTACTCCACGCCGACCGAGGTCGACGCACTGGTCGACGGGCTGGAGCACGTACGGAACTTCTTCGGCTGAGGAGCTGGCTGAGTCGTGAAGCTTGATTCGATGTACCAGGAAGTCATCCTGGACCACTACAAGCACCCGCACGGGCGCGGTCTCCGGGATGGCGACGCCGAGGTGCACCACGTCAATCCCACGTGCGGCGACGAGATCACGTTGCGCGTGAAGTACGACGGCGACCGGATCGCGGACATCTCGTACGAGGGGCAGGGCTGCTCCATCAGCCAGGCCTCGGCCTCGGTGCTGAACGAGCTGCTGGTCGGCAAGGACCTGGCCGACGCGCAGAAGACCCAGGAGACCTTCCTGGAGCTGATGCAGTCCAAGGGCCGGATCGAGCCGGACGACGCGATGGAGGAGGTGCTGGAGGACGCGGTCGCGTTCGCCGGCGTCTCCAAGTACCCGGCCCGGGTGAAGTGCGCGCTGCTCAGCTGGATGGCGTGGAAGGATGCGACGGCCCAGGCACTGGGCTCGGACGCCGCCGAAAGGAAGACGGCATGAGCGAGACCATTGAGATGAAGCCGGCCTCTGAGGAAGAGGTCCGTGAGGCGCTGTACGACGTCGTCGACCCCGAACTGGGCATCGACGTCGTCAACCTCGGCCTCATCTACGGCATCCACATCGACGACGCGAACATCGCGACGATCGACATGACCCTGACGTCCGCGGCCTGCCCGCTCACCGACGTCATCGAGGACCAGGCCAAGTCCGCCACGGACGGCATCGTCAACGAGCTGCGCATCAACTGGGTCTGGATGCCGCCGTGGGGCCCGGACAAGATCACGGACGACGGGCGCGAGCAGCTTCGGGCGCTCGGGTTCAACGTCTGAGTTCCGCGTGTTCAACGTCTGAGTCGCGCGTGTACGTGTGTGGCCCCCGGCAGTGCGCCGGGGGCCACAGCTGTTTCCGGGGCTCAGCTCCGGTCTTCCGGGCTCAGCTCCAGTTCCCCAAGCCCTTCACCAGCCGGAACGTCCAGTCCTCGCGGTCGTCACGGTCGTGCCGGTGGTTGTCGCGTCCGTCCGGACTGTCCAGGCGCAGCTGGAAGTCGTCGTGGTGCAGGTAGCGGCCCGGGTAGTTGACCGACTCCAGCATGATCGCGCCGGAGGATGACGTCGGCCGGGGACAGAAGGTCGCATCCTTCTTGAAGAGGTCGGAGCCGTCGTTGTGCTCGGCGCGCAGGACGAATTCGCGGTGGCGGAGGTAGTTGCCGGCGACGGTGACGAAGGAGTAGCAGGAGGGGTCCGCGAGTCCCTTGACCCGCTTGAAGCTCGAGTTCTGCTTGGCCGCGGCCGAACTCTGGGAACTCACCTGGTCGAGCCCCACGACGCTGTTGCTCACGCGCCAGTACCGGTCGGGGTAGTTGACCGACTGGACCGACGTCAGCGCGGAGACGGCCGCCGGGGGCTTGCTGGACGTGCTGGGCTTCGGCGCCGGGGTGACGGGCTTGCTGTCGGATCCCTGTCCCGAGGGCTTCGGTGAGGCGGCGGCCGGCGCGGGGGAGGACAGGCCGGTCTTGCCGCTCGGTGCCACGGCCGCCTCGGTGGCCGAGGCGGAGACACCGGGTACGAACGGGACGCCCGTGTCGGAGGCGGGCCGGTTCGCCCGCTCCTGTGACGGTGTGTCAGCACCGCTGTCCAGTACGGCGATTGCGGTGGCGGTGGCGACGAGCACCGCTATGGCGAGCCCGCCGGCCAGCCACAGTCGCCGGGTGCCCGGCAGTCGTGCCTCCTCCGGAGCCTCATCGGGTTCCCAGGGCATCGGGATCTTTGCGAAGGGCGGCAGCTCCGCCGGGTAGGGGGCGCCTTGCGGTGTGGGACTCCAAGCGGCGATCTCCGTTGAGGGGATGGGTCTCTCCGCGAAGCCGGTGGGCTGGTCGGGCCCGGGCTCCGGGTTCTTTTCTGGCATGCGCGTTCCTCCAGCGTCGCCCATGGCGAACGCGGATTCGTCTTCTGGTCTGGGCCAGGAGCATCTGGTCTTGGCACAAGAGAGGGGCGCAGGCACGTGAACGGCGGTAACCGTGGGGAACACGTGCGCGACTGGTGAAACAGTAGTGGACCGGATGGGCTCCGAGCAGCCGTTTCCCTCAGTGATCCAGCGGAATTCCCGGCCCTGCCGCGCGCGGGGACGGCGTGCGGCGGCACCCCCGGCGCCCCGGAGTTCACACGGCATTCTCAGCGCCGTCCCAGGCCGGGCTCATGGCGGCGCGACAGTCTGGGGCCGTGTCTGCTTCTGTACGACCCGTCTTCGTCCTCGGCTGTCCCCGCTCGGGGACGACACTTCTGCAGCTCATGCTGCACGCCCATCCGCGGATCGCGCTGCCGCCCGAGACGCGTTTCGTGCTGCCCGCGTACGAGGGGCGACTGGGTTTCGGGGATCTGCGGGAGCGGAGCAACCGGGCCGGGCTCGCACAGTGGATCACCGGGCGCGAGGAGACACGGTTCCACGAGCTGGGGGTGGACGCCAAGCGCGTGGCCGAGCGGATCACCGAGGGGCCGCCGACGCTCGGGTCGGCGCTGGGCATCGCGCTCAAGGCGTACGCCGAGGAGCACGGCAAGGTGCGCTGGGGCGACAAGCGGCCCGCGTACGCCCTCCATGTGCCGGAGATACTGCGACTGTTTCCCGACGCGCAGTTCATCCACCTCGTCCGCGACGGACGGGACTGCGTCGCCTCGCTGCTCGGCATGCCCTGGTGGCATCGCGGCTTCCACGAGGCCGTGGCCACCTGGGCTCAGGTCATGGACACCACGCGGACCTGCGCGCGGAAACTGGGCCCCGGCAGTTGGCACGAGCTGCGCTTCGAGGACCTCGTGGCCGATCCAGAGAGCCAACTCAGGGGAGTGTGCCGGTACTTGGGGGAGGAGTACGCCCCCGAGATGCGTGAGCCGTACCGGGTCGCCGAGGTGGCGGTGCCCGCCCGCAAGACCTGGCACCGCCGTACGCACGGCGCCCTGGACAGCTCGCGGGCGGGAAGCTGGACCAACCGGCTGACCCCGGCTCAGATCCGGTTGTGCGACGACGTGTTGGGCGACCGGCTCACCTCGTACGGCTACGAGCTCGCCGGCGCCGTCCGCCCCGACCCGGCCGAACTGCTGCGCTACCGGCGGGTGGAGATGCTGCGACGGGCCGCCCACGCCAAGCGGCGGATGTTCGACCGCCTGGCGCGGGTGCGCGAACCGGGGCCTGTGGCCTGTCGGTTGACGGCCACAGGCTCGGAGTTCAGAGCCTGACCGCTAGGGAGTGATCCGGACGACCTGCGGGTCGTGGTCGCTGGTCTGGTCCGGGAACTCGCTGTTGATGTGGACGAGGTCGTAGTCGTACGAGGTGATGGCGGAGCTGACCAGGGTGTGGTCGAGGACCTGGGAGTTGCCGTCGTAGACGTAGGTGTACTGCTGCGAGGCGGGCAGGGTGTCCACCAGGTCGGTCAGTACACCGCCCTTGAGGGTCGAGACGGTGGTGGAGAACTGGTAGTCGTTCAGGTCGCCCAGCACGATCACGTTCGCCGTGGACTGGGCGGCGAGGATCGAGTCGGTGAAGGAGTTGACCTGCGCCGCCTGGTTGGTGCGCTGGGTCTCCGAGGCGCGGGCCGGGTCCTGGTACTGGCTGTGCAGTGAGTAGTCCTCGCCCTTCGACACGAAGTGGTTGGCGATCAGGAAGAACTTCTCGCCGCCGAAGGTGAATTCGGCCGCCAGCGGCTTGCGGCTGGCCGACCAGGCCGAGTTGGAGGGCGCGATCCGGCCCGGGTTGTAGGTCAGCTGGGCCAGACCGCCGCTGGTGGTCACCGAGTTCGCGGTGGTGGCCGTCGCGGTGCCGCGGGCGGTGAAGCCCACACGTGCGGGGTTGTAGAGGAAGACCTGCCGGATGTTGCCGCCGGTCTCACCGCCGTCGGCGTCGTTCGTCGGGTTGATCTGGGTGTACGAGTACGTGGGTCCGCCGGCGGCAGTGATCGCGGAGATCAGCGTGGACAGGGTGGTGGTGGCCGAGACCGTACCGTCGTCCGTCGCGCCGTTGTTGTCCTGGACCTCCTCCAGAGCCACGATGTCGGGCGACTTGAGGTTGCCCACGATGCCCGAGGCGAGCGCCGTGAACTTCGAGGCGGCGTCGGTCGGGTCGAGGTTCTCCACGTTGTACGTCGCCACGGAGAGCTGGCCCGTCGACTGCGTGGCCGTGGTCTCCTTGGCGAGACCGCCCGAGGTCACCGTGCCGAGCGTGGTGGCCTGGAGGGTGTAGCCGCCGTACGCGATGTAGTCGAGCGGCCCGGTGGCCCCGGAGAGTGTGTCGCCGACCTTCGCCGTCGGGAAGGCCGTCGACAGCAGCGTGCCGATCTGGACGCGGCCCGAGTTCTGGCTGCTGTACGAGGAGTAGAGCGAGCCGCCGCGCGCCGAAGTCACCTGTGTGGGCTTGACGTTGACCCACAGCTCGGCGTACTCGTTGCTCGCGCCGACGACCGGCGCGCTGCCCACCGTGACGCGCATGCCCTCCAGGGACTCGTAGTAGTCCAGGGCGTACGTCGCCGGGGCGAGCGTGAACGAGTTGATGGAGCCGCCGCTGTTGGTGCGCGTGTAGGTGGCGGGGACCGTCGCGTTGCTGATGGTCGTAGCCGAAGGCAGCGTGTTCCCGGTGGAGTTGGCGGTCCACGTGGCGCCGGAGATCTCGGTGAGCGACTGGCTGCCGTTGGCGGAGCCGGGGTAGTACTCGGCGACCGTGCCGGTGACCGTGACGCTGTTGCCCACCGCGGTGCTCGGCGTCGTCGAACCCTTGTAGACGAAGACCGCGTCGCTGGTCGCAGCGTTCCCGTCACCGCTCGCGCTCTGGATCCAGAAGCCGCGCGAGGAGCCGGTGGAGCGGATCGCGGTGACGATGCCGGTGGTGGTGACCGAGGTGCCGTTGTACGGGGAGATGCGGGTCGATCCCTGGAGGGCGGAGATCGTGACGGTGGCCGCGTGCGCCGGGTGGGGGAGGGCGACGAGCGCCCCCGACGCGACGAGAGCGGCTGCCATGGCGCGAGCGCCGAGCCCGAGTGTTCTGTCCATGTGCGTCCCTTCAACGAGCGGAAGAGCGGGGGGAGTTGGTGCATGGACGTGCGTGACTGCTTGCTTGACCGGTCGCGCAGATTTCTAAGGGCTGGGTGTTACCGGCCGATGTACGGACGGTGTTCTACGCGTGTCGTCTACGCGCGTCAATCATGGTGGGCGGAAATCCGTCCGGAATGTCGACCTGGGCTGTGTGTCGGCTGTTTCTCCGCTGTGCTCACCGACCCTCCGAGGTCCAGCGACGCCCGTTGTGTACAGGCGTACGCAACGATGTGTACACTCGTACGCATGGGATACGTACTGCTCGCCGGAGCCATCGCCGCGGAGGTGGCCGCCACCACCGCCATGAAGTACAGCGACGGCTTCAGCAAGTTGTGGCCGTCGCTGGTGACCCTCCTCGGGTACGTCATCGCGTTCGTGCTGCTCGCGCAGACCCTGAAGACCGTCCAGGTCGGCACGGCCTACGCGATCTGGGCCGGGGCCGGGACCGCCGTCATCGCCGCGATCGGCATGGTGTTCCTCGGCGAGGGGCTCAACGCCGCGAAGCTCGCCGGGATCGCGCTGATCATCGGCGGGGTCGTGCTGCTGAACCTCGGCGGGGCGCACTGATGGCGCGCCGGTACGACCCCGAGCGGCGCCAGCGGATCATCGACGCGGCGATCCGGGTCGTGGGCGCCAAGGGCATCGCCGGACTGAGCCACCGCTCCGTCGCCGCCGAGGCCGATGTGCCGCTCGGCTCCACCACGTACCACTTCAAGACCCTCGACGAGCTCATGGTCGCCGCGCTCCGCCAGGCGAACGAGGGCTTCGCCAAGGTGGTCGCCTCGCGCGGCGGCATCGAGGACCCGCGCACCGACCTGGCCGCGGAACTCGCGGGCCTGATGGGGGAGTGGCTGGCCGGCGACCGCACCGGCGTGGAGCTGGAGTGCGAGCTGTATCTGGCCGCGCTCCGCCGCCCGGCCCTGCGCCCCGTCGCCGCCGAGTGGGCCGCGGACCTCGTCGAGCGGCTGACCCGCCGCACCGACCCGGTCACCGCGCGGGCACTGGTCGCGATGCTGGACGGACTCTGCCTGCAGGTGCTGCTGACGGACGTGCCGTTCGACGAGGAGTACGCGCGGACGGTGCTGGCGCGGATCGTCGACGCGGGGGCGTGAACCCGACGCGTGGGCGTGAACCCTTTTCGCGTCCGCGGGGAACAGCGGGTGACATGCTCACCCCGATCACGCCCACGGAGGCCACCGACTTGACCGGACCACCAGATCCAGACGCGTCCCAGGACGCCGAGGTCGTCGCCCAGTCGCTGGACGAACCCGAACTCTTCGCGCGCCTCTACGACCGCTACGCCCCCGACATCCACCGTTACGCGACGCGCCGCCTCGGCGTGGGAGCCGCCGACGACATCACCGCGGAGACGTTCCTCATCGCCTTCCGCACCCGCGTCCGTTACGACACCGACCGTCCCAACGCCCGGCCCTGGCTCTACGGCATCGCGGGCAACCTCATCGGCAAGCAGCGCCGAGCCGAGGTGCGGGCCCTGCGGGCGCTGGCCCGCACCGGACACGACCCGGTCGCCGAGTCCTGGGCCGAGCGTGCCGACGCCCGGGTCACCGCGCAGTCGGCGCACGCCCCACTCGCCGGGGCGCTGGTCGGTCTGTCCGCCGGTGACCGGCATGTGCTGCTGCTCGTGGCCTGGGCGGATCTGACGTACACCGAGGTCGCCGAGGCGCTCGGCATCCCCGTCGGCACCGTCCGCTCCCGGCTCAACCGGGCCCGCCGCAAGGTCCGTTCGGCGCTCGGCGCCGACCCCGCATTCACGCTGGACACCACGGAGGTGGTCTGACCATGGACGAGATGACGACGGTCCGTGAACTGCGTGCCGGGGCCCCCGAGGCGACGCGCGCACAGCTGGCGGCCGGACGGCAGCGGCTGCTAGGGGAGCAGGCCCGAGGCACCCGCCCGTACGGGGTCCGGGTCAGCCGGCGGTACGCCGTGGCCGGGGCGGTGGCCGCGATCACGGTGGTCGCGGTGATCGGCACGCAGGTGCTCGGCGGCACCGAGGGCGTCCAGCCGGGCGCCGGACCGGGCTACACCCTCAAGTTGGGCAGCGCGAAGGCCCTGCTGAACGACGCCGCGGACGTGATCGCGGCCGGCCCCGCGGTCACCGCCCACGACGGGCAGTGGATCTACACGAGGACCGTCGAGACGAACGTCACGGACGACGAGAAGCCCGGACCGCAGACCAGCGAGAACTGGACGAAGTACGCCGATCCGAAGATGGAGGACGGCCGGGCCGGCGACGACCACTCGCCGAGGGAGGAGTACGAGTTCCTCAAGAGCCTCCCGGACGACCCGGCGAAGGTACGGGCGAAGGCACGCGCCTTCTTCTACGTCACCGACGACTCCGAGACCCGTACGGAACACGAGTACCGGGCGCTCACCACGGTCCTCAGCCGCGCTTACGTCTACGACCCCGAAGGGCTCGCCAAGATCTACCGGGCGCTGGCCACCATCCCCGGAATCCGGGCCAAGCAGGTCCAGGACGCGGCCGGGCGTGACGCCGTCGCGCTGTACCTGGGGAGCAGCGGGAACGAGACACTGATCGACCCGAGCACCTGCCTCTACTCCGGAATCCGCTTCGTGGCAGGGAGCGCCGGCTCGGAGCCGGATCTGAAGAAGGGTGACGTGATCATCGACGTCGCCCGTCTCTCCCTGGCGGTGGTGGACAAGGAGGGCGAACGGCCCTGAACCGTCCGGTGCGCCCGGCACGTGAGATGCCGGGCGCACCGGTTCGCCCGCGCGGGCCCCGCCAAGTTAGGTTTCCCCTATGACCGACACGACTGCACCCCGCACCACCGGCGCCGTTGCCGCCGGGCTTGCCACCGTCGCCGCCGACGGCACCGTCCTCGACACCTGGTTCCCCGCCCCCGAGCTCTCCGTCGAGCCCGGTCCGGCCGGCACCGAGCGGCTGTCCGCCGAGCGTGCCGTGGAGCTGCTCGGCGAGGGCGCCGCGAAGGCCATCGGGCCCGACGCGCGCCGAGGTGTTGAAGTGGTCGCGGTCCGTACGGTCATCGCATCGCTGGACGAGAAGCCGATCGACGCGCACGACACCTACCTGCGCCTGCATCTCCTCTCGCACCGCCTCGTACAGCCGCACGGCCAGAGCCTGGACGGCATCTTCGGGCACCTCGCCAACGTCGCCTGGACCTCGCTCGGCCCGGTCGCGGTGGACGACGTGGAGAAGGTGCGCCTGAACGCCCGGGCGGAGGGCCTCCACCTGGCCGTCACGTCCATCGACAAGTTCCCGCGCATGACGGACTACGTCGCGCCGAAGGGCGTCCGCATCGCCGACGCCGACCGTGTCCGCCTCGGCGCGCACCTCGCCGCGGGCACCACCGTCATGCACGAGGGCTTCGTCAACTTCAACGCCGGTACGCTCGGCACCTCGATGGTCGAGGGCCGCATCTCGGCCGGCGTCGTGGTCGGCGACGGCTCCGACATCGGCGGCGGCGCGTCGACCATGGGCACGCTGTCCGGCGGCGGCAACGTCCGCATCACCATCGGCGAGCGCTGCCTGATCGGTGCGGAGGCGGGCGTCGGGATCGCACTCGGCGACGAGTGCGTCGTCGAGGCCGGTCTGTACGTCACCGCAGGCACCCGCGTCACGATGCCGGACGGACAGATCGTCAAGGCCCGCGAACTCTCCGGTGCCTCGAACATCCTCTTCCGCCGCAACTCGGTCTCCGGAACGGTCGAGGCGCGGCCGAACAACGCGGTGTGGGGCGGGCTGAACGAGGTCCTGCACAGCCACAACTGATCGCGCCGCACCCACAGTTCGCGACGGGCGCCCCCTCACAACATGGCGTGAGGGGGCGCCCGCGTGTGCTCCGCGCTCCAACACCACATGATCACTTATGGGTTACTCAGCGTGACCTCGGGGCGGTTTCGGCAGATGAACGGGTGCACGCAGGATCCGATCAGAAGCCGAACCGATGAGACGAGGGGTTCAACGATGACGAACGAGTGGGCGAGGGCCGGGGTCCGTCCGCTGACCGGACTGCTGGCCGTGGCGGCGCTGTGCTCGCTGTCGTGCGGAACCGCGCACGCCGACGAGACCAACACCGGCTCGCACAACGGCCCCCGGATCGGGTTGGTCAACACCGGCCAGATCGACGACCCGATGGAGGACGTGCTGGAGCACTTCCTGCTGTTCGGCGACGGGTACAAGTGGGACTGACGCGGCTTGCCGCACCGGGCCGGGGCCCGTACCGCGCACGGACGCGGTACGGGCCCCGGCCCATTACCGTGTGCCGACAACTTTTTTCACGTCAGGTGGCATAGCGGGACGCCGCCGCGCGCGTCACAAGGGGCACAGGGGCGGCGCACAGGTGCCGTCGGGGAAGAGACGGTGACGATGGA
Organism: Streptomyces sp. NBC_00038; assembly: GCF_026343635.1. Classification (NCBI taxonomy): domain Bacteria; kingdom Bacillati; phylum Actinomycetota; class Actinomycetes; order Kitasatosporales; family Streptomycetaceae; genus Streptomyces; species Streptomyces sp. NBC_00038. Next base: position 2,621,095 of record NZ_JAPELQ010000001.1, on the reverse strand, counting down.
TGGCGCGGGGCTGGAGAGTTTCCGGGAGTTCGTGGAGAGCCGGTCGTCTGCGTTGTTGAAGACGGCTGTGCTGCTCAGCGGCGGGGACCGGCACGCCGGTGAGGATCTGCTGCAGAGCGCGCTGGCCAAGGCGGCCGGGCGGTGGCAGCGGATCGACGAGCCCGAGGCGTATGTACGGCGGATTCTCTACCGTCAGCAGGTCAGCCGCTGGCGACTGAAGTGGCGCAGACGTGAGGTCACCGTCGCCGAGCCGCCCGAGGCGGGACTGCCCGGCTCCGACGCCACGGCCGCCGCCGAGCTGCGCGTGGTGATGCGCCATGCGCTGTCCCGGCTCACCGCGCGCCAGCGCACCGTGCTCGTGCTGCGCTACTTCGAGGACCTGCCCGAGGCCGACGTGGCGCGGCTGCTGGGCTGCTCCGTGGGCACCGTACGGTCCACCACCCACCGCTCCCTGGCCCGCCTGCGCACCCTCGCGCCCGAACTCGGGGCCCTCGGACCGGCCGCCACCGAGCAGCCGCAGCCGTCCCGTGACTATGCGCCCGTGGAGGTGCGTCCGTGAACGTCGAGGAACTCGTGCGTGACTCCCTCCGGGAGCAGGCCGTCGAACAGGCCCCGGCGGGACCGGGGTTCGCCGACCGGGTGCTCACCGCCCGCCGACGCCGCCGTACCCGTACGCTCGCGTCCGTCGCCGCGGCCACCGCCGCCGTGGTCGCCATCGCCGTCGCTGTGCCGCTGCTGGACTCCGGCAAGGACGACGTGCGGCCCGCGGGCCTGCTGGACGGCAGCGGAACCAGCGCGCATCCGGACCAGTCGCCGCCGCGTGACCTGATCGCGGCGGGGAACGTGGCGCTGGCCGCGTACTACACGGCGGAGGTCGTCGCGCAGACGGACGACCGCGGTGTTAACGCCCGCACCTACTGGCTCCTCGATCAGAGGACCGGGCGGTACGAGAAGGACGACCGTTGGTCCTTCGTCGCCGTCGCCCCCGGCATGAAGACCGCTGCCGTACTGGAACGGGAGCTGCCCGCCCACCGGATCGGGCTGCTCGACCTGACCACCGGGAAGGTCCAGCGGTGGATCCCGGTCGTCCCCGGAGTCGGAGGGCTGGCGTTCTCGCGCGACGGGCAGAAGCTCGTCGCGACGACGTACGGCGAGAACCCCGACCTGCGCAAGTGGGTGACGAGCTCCGACGGGGAGGCCGCTTGGATGTCGTCCTTCGGTGGCCAGTCGAGCCGGACGGGCTTCCTCGTCCTCGACCTCGCCGGGGGCGGCGGGGGCATGTGGAACAAGGTCCCTGCCGGCCGTGACATCAACGGCCGCGAGGACTTCGCGTTCAGCCGTGACGGCGGGTTGGTGTACTCGCGGATCGTCGGAGAGCGTGCCGGGATGCAGCAGTACTACGAGCTCGGGGGCGACGCGGTCGACGCGCCCGCGAACGAGCGGTACCTGCGGTGGGACGTCGACGCACGGCTGTCCCCGGACGGCACGCTCGCCGCGGGCGGCTTGGCGAAGGAGGTGCCCGACAAGTCGTACTCCGCGATCCGTGATCCCCGTACCGGCAAGGAGATCACCAAGGTGCGCGGGGGGACGCTGCTCGCCTGGGTCGACGACCATCGGCTGATCGCCTGGGAGCGGACCGCGGGCTCGGAGCTGTACCGGCCGCAGCTCGTGCTGGTGACGATCGGCAGCGACAGGACCGTACCGCTGAGCGGGGTGCGGGAGCAGAACGTGGACCTCTCCCGGCAGGAGTGGGAGCCGGTCTTCGCCGAGCGCTGATCAGCAGGCCGTGAACTCCTCGTAAGCCGCCCGCAGTCCGTCGACCGCCTCGCGGCCGGCGGGCCGCAGCGGTGCGCGGACCGGGCCCGCGGGCATGCCCAGTTCGGCCAGGAGGCCCTTGGCGGTGACGGTACCGGGCAGGCCCGCCGACATCATCAACTCGATGAGCGGCGTGGCCCGTTGCTGGAGGCGGGCGGACACGGGGGTGTCGCCCGCCTCGAACGCGTCCAGGATCGCCCGGAGTTGGGCCGGGACCACGTTCGCGACCGTGCTGACGTAACCGGCGGCGCCCACCGCGTACAGCGCGAGGATGTGCTCGTCGCAGCCCGCGTAGTACGCCAAGTCTGTGCGGTCCAGCACCTTCTGGGTGCCGAGGAAGTCGTAGGAGCAGTCCTTCACCGCCACGATCCTCGGGTGCTCGGCGAGGCGGATGATCGTGTCCGGCTCGATGCGGGTGCCGGTGCGGCCCGGGATGTCGTACAGCGCGAGTGGCAGGCCGGACGCGTCCGCGATCTCCCGGAAGTGCGCCTCCAGCGCCTCCTGAGGGGGCTTGCTGTAGTACGGCGTGACCACCAACACGCCGTCCGCGCCCGCCTTTTCGGCCTCCAGGGCCAGTTCGACGGTGTGCCGGGTGTCGAAGGTGCCCACGCCCGCCACGATCGACGGCCGCTCCCCGACCGCCTCGCGGACCGCCCGCACCAGCGCGGACTTCTCCGCGTCCGTCGTGGTCGGCGACTCACCCGTGGTCCCGGACAGGACCAGCCCGTCGCAGCCCTCGGAGACCAGTCGGTCGGCGAGCAGCTGTGCCCCGTCGAGGTCCAGCGCACCCTCCTCGGTGAAGGGCGTGATCATGGCGCAGAGGGCGCGGCCGAAGGGGGGAGTGCCGTGAGGTGAGGTGGTCATGGGAGTAGTGTCGGCCTCCCGATCGTGAAGCTCCACTTAATTCTTCTACGAGGTATGGGCAATGGACGCTAATCATTTGGCGGGCGGCCCTGTCGAGGCCCTAGTGCCAACTCGGGCCCCCATGGGTCACCATGGCGAGGACGGAGTCGACGGCAGATCGCGGGAGGCGTCATGAGGCTCGGCAAGGCACTCGCCACCGGAGTCGCGGAAGAGAAGGCCCACGTGCAGGACGAAGAGCTTCAACTTCCTGAGGAAATCCAGGAGTTGGAGGCGTCCGCGCCCGAAGAGGTTCCGGTCGCCCGATGAGGCTGCGGCTCCCCGAGGAACGCCCGACGGAGCCGCCGACCGGATACAAGATCGCCCACCCGGTGCTGTCCCAGGACGGCACCCGGGCCGGGTTCACCGGCGTCTCGCTCGGCGGCGCACTGCCGTACGGAGTGCTGGACGAGGCGGGCTGCGTCTACGGGCGGCGGCACCGGGCGCCGCACCGCCGCTGCGACTGCGGCTTCCACTGCGTGCACGAACGGGCCACCGCCGAGGCGCTGTTGTGTACCGCCGAACACCGGGCGGCCGTTCTCCTCGAAGTCTCCGTCCTGGGTTCCTACATCCGTTTCGAACGCGGCTTCCGCTATGCCCGCCAGCGGGTGCGGACCGCGACCGTCGGCCCGTGCACGTGCGGCGCCGTGGCCGGCGCGCTGGCCGACGCGGGCTGGGGCAGGCCGGGTTGGCGCGCCCTGACGGCGGCGTGCGCAGGGTGCGTACGCGGTCGTACGTCGCTGTCGCTCGCCTCCTTCGCGCGGCTGGCCGGGGACGGACTGCGGGTCCGGGCCGCCGCCGGGGGTGCGGTGGACGTGACCGGCGGGCTCGGCACGGCCTCCGGGCTCGGGGTGTCCGAGCTGGTCGCCGAGGCGGCCCTGTTGCAGGCCCGACTCGACTGGTTCCAGAGTCAGTTGGCCCGGCTTGACGAGCGCGGGACGCAGTCCGGCTGATCGCCTGCCCGGGTGGAGAGCGATCGTACGCCCATTGAATCGAACTGGTGTGCGGCACGCTCATGGAACACCACCGACGACTCCAACCGTCTGGACAAAAAAAGTTTTCGGTGAGACGGTGGAGTCATGTTGGACGTGACCGTGATCGAGGACGCAGAGGCCGCCGCCGTCTCGCTGGACCCGATAAGGGCCAGACTGCTGGCGGAGCTGGCCGCAGGGCCCGCTTCGGCCGCCATGCTGGCCGGCAAGGTCGGGCTGCCCCGGCAGAAGGTGAACTACCACCTCAAGACGCTGGAGCGGCACGGTCTTGTCGAGCTGGCGGGCGAACGCCGCAAGGGCAATGTCACCGAGCGGCTGATGCGCGCGACCGCCGCGTCGTACGTCATCTCGCCGCTCGCGCTGGCCGCCGTACGGCCCGATCCGGACCGCTTCCGGGACCAGCTGTCCGCCCGCTGGCTGCTCGCGCTCGGCGCCCGGCTGGTGGGGGACGTCGGTTCGCTGATCACCGGCGCGGCGAAGGCCCGCAAGGGGCTCGCCACGTACGCGCTCGACGGCGAGGTGACGTTCGGCTCGGCAGCCGACCGCGCCGCGTTCATCGAGGAGCTGACGGCGGGTGTCAGCGGGCTGATCCGCAAGTACGACGCACCCGACGCCGAAGGTGGCAGGAGCCACCGGATCGTCGTCGCGGTCCACCCCACGCTCCGCCCCACGGGCGAACAGGGGACCCCAGCAGCCGAATTGCCCATCAGTGCCGATGTCAGTACCGAGGAGTGACCACCATGTCCAAGGAATTCGAGAGCGCCCACGAGATCGAGATCGACGCCACGCCGGAGCAGGTGTGGGACGCGATCACCGAAGGAGTCGGCGGCTGGCTGTGGCCGATGGAGGCGCCCGAGCCGCGCGAGGGCGGCGCCGGCCCCTTCGGGTCCAAGATCACGGTCTGGGACCCGCCGCACCGCTACACGAACCGTGTCGAGGACGTCGACGGCATCTCCCAGCAGACCCTCAATCAGCTCGACTACACCATCGAGCCGCGCGAGGGCGGTCGCCGGGCCTGGGTGCGGTACGTGCACAGCGGCATCTTCGTCGACGACTGGGACAACCAGTACGACGGTGCGAACAAGCACAACGCCTTCTACCTGCACACCATGGGCGAGTACGTGACGCACTTCCGTGGCCGCCCGCTCGCGTTCGCCACCTTCGAGGGACCCGAGGCGTCCACGGCGTCCGACGCCTTCACCGCCGTAGGACGTGCGCTCGGCCTCGCGGACGACACCGCCGTGGGTGCGCGTGTGCAGGCCCGCGGGCCCGAGGGCGAGCTCCTCGACGCCGTACTCGACTACCGCAACCCGTACTTCATCGGACTGCGCACCGACAACGCCCTCATCCGCTTCTTCGGGCGCAACCACTGGGGCGCGCCGGTGGGCATCAGCGTCCACGACTTCGCGCCCGACGCCGACGGCAAGCGCAACGAAGCCGCCTGGCAGGGCTGGCTGAACGGCGTCTTCGCCGCGTGAACCCGGGCTGTGATCCCGGGCATGGGATGAGCCCGGCCCCCCGGACGACGGGGCCGGGCTCATCCGTACACGGGGTTACGGCTTGAACCGCAGCACCTGCGGGTCGTGGTCGCTGATCTGGTCGTTGAACTCCGAGTTGATGTGCACGCTGTCGTACTCGAAGTCGCAGCCCTTGTAGATCGAGGGGCTGACCAGGATCTGGTCGAGGACCTGGCTGTTGCCCTGGTAGTCGTACGTGTAACGCTCGCTCTTGGGCAGCGACTTGATCGCCGACCAGAGCGCGCCGTCGTCCTCCAGGAGCTGCGTCGTGTCGGAGAACTCGAAGTCGTTGATGTCGCCGAGAGTGACGACGTCCGCGTTCTTCTGAGTAGCGAGGATCTCCTTGACGAAGGTGTTCACCGCGGTCGCCTGGAGGTGGCGCTGGGTCTCCGAGCTGCGCGTCGGCGGCTGGTACTGCGAGGTCAGACCCTGGTCGCCGCCCTTCGACGCGAAGTGGTTGGCGATCACGAAGACCGTCTTGCCGCGGAAGACGAACTCGCCCGCGAGCGGCTTGCGGCTGGTCGTCCAGGCCGTGTTGGCCGGGTCGATGCGGCCGGGGGAGGCCGTGAGGGCCGCCTTGCCGTTCACCTTCGTGACGCCCACGGCGGTCGTCGCGTCGCCGCCCGCGCGGTCCGTGAAGGAGACCCGCTCCGGGTTGAACAGGAACACCTGGCGGATGTTGCCGCCGGGCTCGCCGCCGTCGGTGTTGTTCTGCGGGTCGATGGAGCGCCACTCGTACGCCGGGCCGCCCGCCGCGACGATCGCGTCGATCAGCTTCTGCACGGTCTGGTCGGCGGCGACCGTGCCGTCGTTCTTCGCGCCGTTGTTGTCCTGGATCTCCTCCAGGGACAGGATGTCGGGCGACTGCAGGTTGTCCACGATCGCGGCCGCGTGCTCCTCGAAGGAGGCGTCGCCCGGGTCCAGGTTCTCGACGTTGTACGTCGCCACGGCCAGCTCGCTCCGCGACTGCTTCTGCGTCGTCTCGCGCTCCAGGCCGCCTGCTTCCAGGGTGCCGATCTGGTTGGCGACGAGGGTGTAACCGCCGAACTGGTTGTAGTCGAGCGGGCCCGCGGTGGTGCCCGTGAGCTCGTCGCCCACGTTCGCGGTCGGGAAGTCGGCGGTCGCGCCGAGCGACTGGATCTGCAGCCGCCCGGTGTTCTGCGAGGTGTACGAGCCGTACACCGTGCCGCCGCGGCGGTTGGCGTTCTCACGCGGCTTCACCGTGACCCACAGCTCGGTGTACGGGTCGGTCGCGGTGACCACGCGGGCGTCGGAGACCTGGACGTTCATGCCCTCCAGGGACTCGTAGTAGTCCAGGGCGTACTTCTTCGGCTCCAGGGCGAGGCCGTTGACCGAGCCGCTCGCGGCCGTGTCGCCGGCGGCGGTGTAGACGCCCGGGACCGACTTGGCGTTCACGACCGTGGCCGCCGGGACGGCGTTGCCGCTGGAGAGCACGGTCACCACCGGCTTGGTGATCTCCGTGATCGTCTGGTTGCCGGACGAGGCGCCGCCCGGGACGTACTCCGAGATCGTGCCCGACACCGTGACCGAGTCGCCGACGGCGACCTTCGGGACGGAGCTGGTGAAGACGAAGACGCCCTCGCTGGTGGCCGGGTTGTCGTCCGCGTTCGGGTCCTGGATCCAGAAACCCCGCGACGAACCGTAGGTGCGCACGCCGGTGACGATGCCCGCCACGTCCGTGACCGCCTGGCCCGCGTACGGGGAGATCCGGGTGGTGCCCTGGATATCGCGAATGTGAATGGTGTCCGCGTGGGCCGGTGTGGTGAGCACCACGGCGGAGACGGTGGAACAGACCGCGGCGACGGTCAGCGCGCCTATGCGCGCGGTTCTCTTGCTCGGCAAGGGAATCCCTCCGGGGACGTACTTGAGCGCCGGGACGAGGGTGGAGCGGTGGGGGAGCGCGGCCTGCGTGGGGGCCGGTGACGCGCGTAGAAGCAGGTGGGCTTGGCGACCGTCGTACTTCTACGCGCGTCAATCTCGTGCGTGGGCGGGGGAGTTGTCAAGGTTTCAGCGGTGTACGTCGCCTGTCAGGGACATGAACCGGGCGGCATGGGTGGAAATCCGTCTAGGCTGAGCCGTCGGTGCGGCGCTTGCACTGCCGGTGTTGCTTGGATGGCTTGCGCCGCTTCCGTCGGGTGGTGGCGATGCCTGCCCGCATTGCCTGCCCGCACCGCATGTCCTGCTTGTCCGGAGGAGAACCCAGCTGATGTCAGACAGCTCCCCCTTGCCGCCGGTGCGGCTGCACTCCGAAGCGGAGCTGGCGCGGGACGCGCTCGCCGCGCCGCTGCTCTCCCGCGCCGCACGCCTGGCCCGCTGGGCCGGTCCGGACACCCGGGTCGGCGCGGGCGGCGAACTCGCCGAGGAACAGCTTCCGGCGGCCGCCGCCGAACTCGGGCTCGACGGCGACGAAGCGGCCGCGTTCGCCAGCGAGGCCTGGCGGGTGGCCGTGGACATCGGGCTCATCGAGATCGTGGACGAGGAGGAGGGCACGGTCACCGCGGGCGAGGACCTCGCACAGCTCACCTCCGGGGCGCCGCAGGACGTCCTCGGAGTGTGGCTGGGCGCACTGGACACGGTGCTGGCCGACGCGAGCGTGCCCGACCTCGACGACCTCGTCGGCGCGATGGAGGACGGCCGGGAGGTCGACCTCTCCTCCCTGGACTGGGATCCGGAGGCGGAGGCCGAGTTCCTCGACGGGGTGCTCGGCAACCTGTACCTGCTCACCGTGGGCGAAGAAGGGCCCGACCAGGGTCCGGTGCCGCTGCCCGCCCTCGCCGCGTCGATGATCGTGCCCGACGACATGGGGGAGCCGACCAACGACGTCCTGGAGCAGGTGTCGGACGCGATGATGCGGCTCGACGACCAGTTCCGGCTCCTGGAGCCCATCGGGATCGTCGACTTCCAGCCGGTCGACGAGGCGCTGATGGCGGAGCCGGACGAGGAGCCCGCGGAGCCTGCGGCCTTCGACGACACGGATGTCACGCGCTACGGGATGGTACGGCTGACCCCGCTCGGCCTGTACGGGATCCGGGCGCGGCTCCTCGAAGCGGGAATGTCCGCCCCCGCGGTCGGGGACCTGGCCGACAAGGGGGCCGACGCGCTCCTCGACGGCACGTCCGCCTTCCCGCCGGCCGCGGCACAGGCCGAGACCGAGCAGTGGCTCGCCAGGCGTGAACCCCTGCCCGCCGCACGGGAGTTGCTCGCCGCGGCCCGCGGAGCCGACGCCGGGGCGCCGCTGCGCCGCCTCCGCTGTCAGCAGGCGCTCTCCCTCGTCGGCATGGAGGCGGAACCGGCCCTCCGTGAAGTCCTCGACGACGCCGAGCTGGGCGGGCTCGCACGGGTCTGGCTGAGCGAGCACGGGGCGGCCGACGTGCCCGTTCCCTCCGAGGCGATGGTCTTCTGGCTCACCATCGACACCCTGGCCGCGCAGCTCGCGGCCGAAGGCAACTCGGCGGAACTGCAAGCCCTCGTGGAGGGTCTCTCCCAGCAGCACAGCGGCTTCTTCGCCGCGGCCTGGCGGGTCGAGCACCCGGCCACGCCGGACGTGCTGGAGGCGATGGGGCGGCTGCACCCGGACAAGAAGGTGGCCAAGGAGGCCCGTAAGGCGGCGTTCAAGGCGCGGTCGCAGCAAGGGGGTTGAGGGGTGGCGGGGCGGCGGTGCGGCCGTGGAGTGGTGACGGTGTGGTGAGGGGCTGAGGGCGCGGTACGGCGGCAGGGGAGAGGTTTGGCCCCTGCCGCCGTGCCGCGCCCTCGTCCGGAATTCACTACGAGTTTTGGCGTGATCTGTGCGTGTTGGCCGTGTTTACGAGGATTGCCCGGAAACCATGGCTTCGAATGCGGGCGGTTCGGACGGGTTCACGGAAGCGGGACATCGGAAGTCTGCCCCCGTTCAACTCCCGTTCAGGCGTGGGCGGGACCGTGTGGCCGAAACGAGGTCCGCCACCCCGCCCCCCACGACAGTCCCACTCCACCGTCACAGGAGAAAACATGTCGCTCACCCGCAGGGACTTCGCCAGTAAATCCGCGGTCACCGGTGCCGGTGTCGTGCTGGCCGGCAGCGTCGGCGCCCTCGCCACCGCGCCGAACGCCCTCGCGTCCACGGAGACCGAGACCGACAGTGAAGGCGTGGACGCGGAGTCGGCGGACCAGAAGCACGGCGTCGGCTACGGACCGCTGATCCCCGACCCGAAGGGCCTGCTGGCGCTGCCCGCCGGGTTCTCGTACCGCGTCATCACCTACAGCGGGAAGACCAAGCTGGAGTCGGGCGAGTTCACGCCGTCCAACCACGACGGCACGTCCACCTTCGACGGCCCGCGCGGCACCACCCTACTGGTCAACAACCACGAGCTGGCCGGTCCCCGCGCCAACTGGCCCCACCCGGTGCCGCTCACCGAGGGTCTGGTCTACGACCCGGCCGCGGCCGGCGGCTGCACGGTCGTCGAGATCCGCCCCGGCGGCCAGGTCGCCGAATGGGTCGGCGTCGCGGGCACCGCCACCAACTGCGCGGGCGGCAACACCCCTTGGGGCACCTGGCTCACCTGCGAGGAGACCGAGGACAAGACCGGCACCAACGGCTTCACCAAGGACCACGGCTACGTCTTCGAGGTCGACCCCGAGGACCGCCGCCGCAACAAGAACCCCAAGCCCATCAAGGCGCTCGGCCGCTACGCCCACGAGGCCGTCGTCGTCGACCCCAAGCGCGGCCGCCTCTACCTCACCGAGGACGCCTCGGGCCCCAACGGGCTCCTGTACCGCTGGACCCCGCCGCAGGGCTTCGAGCACGGACACGGGCAGCTGGCCACCCTCGCCGACGACGCCGGCGCGTACCAGGCCTTCAAGTGCTTCGACTCCGGCGGCAAGTTCGTCGACGACCTCTCCCGCGCCACGAAGATCGGCACGGTGTACGGCGTGGACTGGGTCGACGTCCCCGACCGTGACGCCAGGACGGTCTCCGTCCGCAAGCAGTTCACCACAGGCCAGGTCACCCGCGCCCGCAAGCTCGAAGGCATGTGGTGGGGCGACGGCGGCGTGTACATCGTCTCCTCGTACGCCCGCACCGAGAGCCCCGGTCAGGCGCACGACGGCGCCGTCTGGTTCTACGACCCCAAGCGCCGCACCCTGACCCTGAAGGTCCTGATCGGCGTGAACCCCGACCCGTCCGTCGACGGCGCCTTCGACGGCCCCGACAACATCACCGTCTCCCCGTACGGCGGGCTCGTCATCGCCGAGGACGGCGAGGGCATCCAGCACCTGTTCGGCGCCACCGACAGCGGCCGTACGTACCCGATCGCACGCAACGAACTGAACATCGGCACCGAAGCGGACCCGGAGTACAGCGAGTTCACCGGCGTCACGTTCTCGCCCGACGGCAAGACCCTGTTCGCCAACATCCAGGTGCCGGGAATCATGCTGGCCATCAAGGGCCCCTGGAAGCGCCAGAAGCGCGGCTAGTTAATTCGCTCGCCCGTCCCGCGGTACGCCTCTTACAGTGATGCATGTCCAGGTGCGAAGGCAGGACCTACTTCCACTGATAATGGGGCGGCCGCGGGTTCGAGTCCCGTCACCGGTACAACGCGCCGGTGTAGCTCAGGGGTTAGAGCACCTACGTCGGTTCCGCCGGCTTTGAACTCTGGACACCACAACTTCATGCACCTCCCGGTGCGAAGGCTGCGGCTACTTCTCTCGACAAGAATCCAGGCCGCCGCCGACTTTGATCTCGGGAGGCGCAGCTCATGGTGTGTGCCCGGTGCGCAGGCAGCGGATACTTCGGGAACTGGTGGGGAAGATTCCTCGTGCGGGTTCGAATCCCGTCATCGACCCCGGGTCGGTGTGGCGGAATGGAAGACGCGCCAGTTATAAGCGACCGTCGCCGATTCCGACCTCGGGCACACTCCTTTTGCTGCGCCTCCCTCCGATACACCAATGAATTCGGGGGGAATTCACCATGGCACGTTTCAACATCAAGTCCGCGAAGGCTCAGCCCACTTCGCGTGTGACGTCGACGGGGCGTGTGCTCCGTACCTATCAGGGCGGCCGTGGTCAGGAGCGTGACCCGCGTTCCGAGCTCTTTCTGCTCGCCGTGGCCAACTTCGTTTCGCAGCGGACCTTTTACGAGACCGGCGCGGACCGCGACGACCGGTTCGCCGTGCTGGTGCGCGAGCTCGCCGTCGCCGACCCGTCGTGGACGGCAGCCCTGCTCGGCTGGCTCCGCGGCGAGGGCAACCTGCGTACGGCCTCGATCGTGGGCGCCGCCGAGTACGTGAAGGCGCGCCTCGACGCGGGCGCCACCGATGGTGACGGCCCGACGAACCGCCAGGTCATCGCCTCCGTACTGCGACGCCCGGACGAGCCCGGCGAGCTGCTCGCCTACTGGACCTCCCAGTACGGCCGCAACGTGCCCAAGCCCGTCAAGCGGGGCATCGCCGACGCCGTACGACGTCTCTACAACGGCAAGTCGCTGCTGAAGTACGACACCGCGTCCAAGGGGTACCGCTTCGGCGACATCCTCAACCTGGTGCACGCGGCGCCGGACCCCGGCAAGCCGTGGCAGGGCGAGCTGTTCCAGTACGCGCTGGACCGGCGGCACAACCCGGACACCGCCGTGGTGCCCAAGTCGCTGCCCGTACTCGCGGCCCACCGTGACCTGATGGCGCTGCGGCCCGCCAAGCGGCGCAAGGTCGTGACCGGAGCGCACGGCGCGCAGCGCCTGGCGGAGGCGGGCATGACCTGGGAGGCGCTGGCCGGCTGGCTGCAGGGACCGATGGACAAGGCGGCCTGGGAGGCCGTCATCCCGTCCATGGGTGCGATGGCGCTCGTCCGGAACCTGCGGAACTTCGACGAGGCGGGTGTCAGTGACGAAGTGGCGGCTCAGGTCGCCGCGAAGATCAGTGACCCGGCCGAGGTGGCGCGCTCGCGGCAGTTCCCGTTCCGCTACCTCGCCGCGTACCAGCACGCGCCCTCGCTGCGCTGGTCGTACCCGTTGGAGCAGGCGCTCGGCCACTCGCTGGCCAATGTGCCCGCGCTGCCGGGGCGGACGCTCGTCCTCGTCGACCGGTCGGGCTCGATGTTCTTCTCGCGGCTGTCGGACCGGTCCGAGCTCAACCGGGCCGACGCGGCGGCGATCTTCGGTACGGCGCTCGCACTGCGGGCGGCGGACGCGGATCTCGTCGAGTTCGGTACGAGCAGCAAGCGTGTGAAGTTCCGCCGCGGTGAGTCCGTGCTGAAGGTGCTCGAGCGCTTCGGCGACCTCGGCGGCACCAACACCACCGAGGCCGTCCGGCAGCACTTCAAGAAGCATGACCGGGTGCTGATCGTCACCGACGAGCAGGCCGCGGCCAGCCACTACGGCGACCCGACCGAGCAGGTCCCGGCGCAGGTGCCGGTCTACACGTGGAACCTGGCTGGGTACCGGGCGGGGCACGGTCCGTCCGGGCGGGGGAACCGGCACGTGTTCGGAGGGCTTTCGGACGGGGCCTTTCGGATGGTGCCGCTGCTGGAGGGGGCTCGGGACGCGGACTGGCCTTGGGCCTGTTGAGTGAGTCCCGTGTGAGTGCGGCCCGTGCTTCGGTGCGGGTCGCACCGTTTTGTGCGTCGCGCACTGGCGTGGGTCGTGGTCTTCTGCGGGTCGCACTCTTGTGCGGCGCTGATCTGACATCTAACATTTCAGTTCATGGAAGCGATACCCCGGACCCTGCTCAGGGACCGCGCGTACGAGGCGATACGGGACGCCATCGTGGCCGGCGACATCGCGCCGGGCGCCGTCGTGCGGGACGCCGAGCTGGCCGAGCGGCTCGGGCTCTCGCGGGCGCCCGTCCGGGATGCCTTCTCCCGGCTCGTCGACGAAGGCCTCCTTGAGTCCAAGCCGCAGAGCTATACGCGGGTGACCCCTGTGGTCGCAGCCGATGTGCGGGACGCCGCGGCCGTCGTCGGCGCCATGCATGAACTGGTCACGCGGGCCGCCGTGCCCCGGCTTCTCGCCGACCACGTCGGTGCCATGCGGGACTCCAACGCGCGGTTCGCCGCGGCCGTGCGCGATGGTGACGTGTCCGCCGCGCTGCGTGCCGACGACGAGCTGCACGACGTACTCGTCCGGGTGAGCGGGAATCGTGCCGCCGCCGCCACCATCGCCCGCTACACCCCGCTCATCCGGCGCCTGGAGCGGCGCCGGTTCGGCGAGGGCGGCAACTGCCGTTCGGCCGGGCTGCACGACCAGCTGATCGACGCCTGCGCCGGCGGCGACGCGGACGAGGCCGTCCGCGTCACGGCGGAGATCTGGCGTGGCCTCGAAGACCTGGCCGATCTCGATACCTGATCCTGATCCTGACCGTGGAGGACCCATGTCTCTTGCTTCGTACGCCCGTTACCCTCTGCTCTTCGGTCCCTCGCCCGTGCACCCGCTGGAGCGGCTCACGAAGCACCTCGGTGGCGCCTCGCTCTGGGCCAAGCGCGAGGACTGCAACTCCGGTGTCGCGTACGGCGGGAACAAGACCCGCAAACTGGAGTACCTCGTCGCCGACGCGCTCGCCCAGGGCTGCGACACCCTCGTCTCGATCGGCGGGGTCCAGTCCAACCACACCCGTCAGGTCGCGGCCTGTGCCGCGCGCGCCGGGCTCAAGTGCGTGCTGATTCAGGAGAGTTGGGTGGAGTGGCCCGACTCCGTCTACGACAAGGTCGGGAACATTCTCATCAGCCGGCTCGCCGGGGCCGACGTACGGCTGGTGCGGGCCGGGTTCGGGATCGGGTTCAAGGAGAGCTGGGAGCAGGCGCTTCGGGAGGTGGAGGAGGGGGGTGGCAAGCCGTACGCCATTCCGGCGGGGGCCTCCGATCATCCGCTGGGCGGGCTGGGCTTCGCCGGCTGGGCTTATGAAGTCGCCGAGCAGGAACGGGAGTTGGGGGTCTTCTTCGACGCCGTCGTGGTGTGTTCGGTGACCGGGTCGACCCAGGCGGGCATGGTCGCCGGGTTCGCCGCCCTGGAGGAAGCGGGTGGGCGGTCGCGGCGCGTCATCGGGATCGATGCGTCGGCCGCGCCCGCCCGTACCCGTGAGCAGGTCGCCCGGATCGCCCACGGGACGGGGCAACTCATCGGTGTGGAGAAGGAGTTGACCGAGGCGGACGTCGAGTTGGACGAGCGGTATCACGCGGGGACCTACGGGATACCCGACGAGGCCACGCTGGACGCGATGCGGCTTGCCGCCCGGACGGAGGGGATGGTCACCGATCCCGTGTACGAGGGGAAGTCGATGGCCGGGATGGTGGATCTGGTGGCGCGGGGGGAGATCGCGGGGGACTCGACCGTGTTGTACGCGCATCTGGGTGGGCAGCCTGCGCTGAATGCCTACAGTGCGTTGTTCTAGGCGGCGGTCTTCGGCTTGGCGGTCCTGGTCGGCTTGGTGTCGGTGATCACGAACGCCGACAGCAGTAGGGCGGTGAGCGCGATCAGTGAGCCGACGCCGAACGCGCGCGCTGCGCCCTCGGTGAGGATCTCGGAGGGTGACTCGGTCGCGTGCCGGGTCGCCGTGCCGTAGACGGTGACCAGGATGGAGAGGCCCAGTGTGCCGCCGAGCCACTGGAGGGTCTGCAGCAGGCCGGAGGCGGCGCCTGCTTCGCGCGGTTTGATGCCCGCGAGGATCGTCACGTTGAGCGGCATGAAGCTCAGGCCGACCCCCACGCCGATCAGGAGCAGTGGGCCGAGCAGACCGGTCAGGTACCCGTCGCCCGGTTCGAGCCGCCACAGCCACCCGGCCGCACCGGCGAGCAGAGTCATGCCGGTGAGCAGCACCGGCTTGGCGCCGAGGCGCGACAGGAGCCGCGGTACGAAGCGCACGACCGTGAACATCGCCAGGGTCATCGGCAGGAACGCGAAGCCCGCCCGCAACGGGCTGTACTCCAGGACCCGTTGGCAGATCAGGGTGAGAAAGTAGAACGCGCCGAACATTCCCGCGGGCAGCAGCAGGACGCCCGCATAGCCTCCCGCGCGGTTGCGGTCGGCAAGGAGGCGCAGCGGCATGATCGGCTGGTCCGCGCGGGACTCGATCAGGGTGAAGCCGATGAGCAGGGCCGCCGCCGTGCCGAAGCCGAGCTCCGCCTGTGTGTCTCCCCAGCCCTCCTCCGAGACGCGGATGAACGCGTACACGAGCGAGCTCATTCCGGCCGTGCCGGTGAGCGCACCCGCCAGGTCGAACCGGCCCGTGTGGCGCGGGGTTTCGGTCACGAAGCGGGGCAGGGCGAGGGCCACGCCGACGCCGATCGGTACGTTGATCAGCAGGGACCAGCGCCAGGACGCCCACGAGGTGAGCATGCCGCCGAGGACCAGGCCGATGGAGGCGCCGATGCCGGCCATGGAGGTGTAGATGCCGAGGGCGTGGTGGCGGCGCGGGCCCTCCGGGAAGTTGGTGGTGATCAGGGCGAGGGTGCTGGGGGCGATGAGTGCGGCGCCCACGCCCTGGAGCGTGCGGGCCGCGAGCAGCCAGGTGCTTTCGGTGGCGAGGCCGCCGAGCAGGGAGGACGCTGCGAAGAGCAGGGCGCCGGCGGTGAGCGTACGGCGGCGGCCCGCGATGTCGCCGGCGCGGCCACCGAGGAGGAGCAGGCCGCCGAAGGCGAGCGTGTAGGCGTTGAGGACCCAGGACAGGCCGGTGGGGGTGAAGCCGAGATCCTGCTGGATGTCCGGTAAAGCGACGTTGACGACAGTGGAGTCGACGCCCACCATCAGGTAGGCGGCGACGATGACGAACAGGACGGCGCCGAGCCTGAGTGACTGCCGGGACGCGGCTTCGGGTGGGATGGTGCTGGTGGACGGGGTGGACATGGGATGCTCCCTGTCTGGTGTCCCCGGATGAGGTGTGCGCGGGCAGCATTGGCCGCGCGCGGCAGTAAGCGGGGACTGTCTCCGTTTGACTCTCGGTAAGATACGGAGAGGGTCCCCGGTTGGCAAGGAGTATCTGAATGGCGCAGGTCAAGCCGATGCGGGCGGATGCGCGGCGGAACTATGAGCGGCTGCTCCAAGAGGCGGCGGTTGCCTTCGCCGAGCATGGGGAGGGTGCGTCGCTCGACGACATCGCGAAGAAGGCCGGGGTCGGGTCCGGGACGCTGTACCGGCACTTTCCTACGCGGCAGGCGTTGTTGGAGGCCGTGTACGTCGACCGCATCGAGGCGATCGCCGCTCGTGCGGATGAGATCGCGGCGGGGTTGCCGCCCGGCGAGGCGCTGGTGGAGTGGCTGAACGAGCTCAGCATGTCCATGATCCAGGTGCGTGGGCTGAAGGCGTTGCTCGGGTCGGCCGTCACGGATGGGAGCTCCGCTGTGGTCACCGCGTGCGGGGTCTCTGTGAAGGGGGCCGCCACTCGGCTCGTTGACGCGGCTCAGCGGGAGGGGACGCTGCGGGGGGACGTGTTGCCGATCGAGGTGTTGCGGTTGGCCCATGGGGTGGCTACCGCGTCGGAGTTGGCGAATGGTGGGTCGGCGCACATTCGGCGGTACTTGTCGCTGCTTACGGAGGGGCTTCGGGCGTAGCGGGTCTCGCCCACGGGGGGTGGGGTGGGTCGGGGGCGTGCCGGTACGTCCAAGCCCGTCGCCGCCGGATCAGGCCTTGGGCAAGTGGAGACGGGTTCGGTGACGCGAACGTACGCGACGGGCATTTTGGACGTACCGGCACGCCCCCTTCCGTTGTCTTGTGGGTGCGAGTGCGGGAGGGGGCGGGGCGGTGGGGCGCCGGGTCCGGTGTGGCGCGTGGGGGGCGGTGTGGTCAGAGGGACTGGGCCGCCGGCTTTACCATTCCGCGGACTGTGCGGGACTTTACGAAGTCGCCCAGGGCTGTCATTTCCCATTCGCCGGAGAACTGCTTGATGAGCTTGGCCATGATTACGCCTGTCTGGGCTTCGGCGCTGGTCAGGTCGAAGCGGACCAGTTCCTCGCCTGTGGCTGCGTCCAGGAGGCGGCAGTAGGCCTTGGCCACCTCGGTGAACTTCTGGCCGGAGAAGGAGTTGACCGTGAAGACCAGGCCCGTGACCTCCTGGGGGAGACGGCCCAGGTCTACGACGATCACCTCGTCGTCTCCGCCGCCCTCGCCCGTGAGGTTGTCGCCGGAGTGCTTGATCGCGCCGTTGACGATGGAGAGCTTGCCGAAGTAGCAGCTGTCGATGTGGTTGCGCTGCGGGCCGTACGCGATGACCGAGGCGTCCAGGTCGATGTCCTTGCCGCGGAACGCGGGCTCCCAGCCGAGGCCCATCTTGACCTGGGAGAGCAGCGGGCGGCCGCCCTTGACCAGGGAGACGGTCTGGTTCTTCTGGAGGCTCACCCGGCCCTTGTCCAGGTTGATCTTGCCGGAGGGGGGAGGGGTGGGGGCGGCGGTCGCGGTGGGGGGAGCGGGCGGGGGCGGCGGGGTCGTCACCTGGGGTTGTGCGACAGGGGCGGGCGGGGCCGTCGGCTGGGGTGTGGGCGGGGCCGGTTCCTCGACCGAGACGCCGAAGTCCGTGGCGATGCCTGCCAGGCCGTTGGAGTAGCCCTGGCCTACCGCTCGGGCCTTCCAGGCGCCGTTGCGGAGGTAGACCTCCACGATGACCAGGGCCGTCTCCGAGCCCAGCTGGGGCGGGGTGAAGGACGCCAGTACGGAGTTGTCGTCCGCGTTGCGGATCGTGGCCGTGGGTTCGATGCCCTGGAAGGTCTGGCCCGCCGCGTCCGGGCTTGCCGTGACGACGATCTTCTCGATGCCCGGGGGGACCGCGGTCGTGTCGACCACGATTGCGTCGGGGGCCGTGCCGCCGCCCGAGCGGTAGGTCACTCCCGGGCCCGTGGGCTGGTTGTAGAAGATGAAGTCGTCGTCGGAGCGCACCTTGCCGTCGGCGGTGAGCAGCAGGCTCGAAACGTCGAGCCGCACCGGGGCGGCGACGTCCACCGTCACGCGGGCGACGGGGAGAGGGATGTTCGAGCCGGGGGTCATAGCTGTCATGACTGGGGTAACGAGCGGGGGCGCTTTACCGTTCCCTTACCTGAGGAAGAGATGGCTCGGGCGCCCCCATTCGTACCTATGGCACTACTACGATCTTCCTTCCCACTCCCGACGCGAACTGCTCCAGCGCCTGCGGGTAGCTGGTCAGCGGCATGCGGTCGCTGATGAAGATGTCGGGGTCCAGGACACCGGTGGCGAACAGTTCCGCCGCTCGTTCGAAGCTGTGGAGCACTGCCATGGAGCCGGTGATCGTGATCTCTTGGTTGTAGATGCGGTACGGGTCGATGGTTACGCGGGTCGCGTAGTCGGCCACGCCGAATTGGAGGAAGGTGCCGGCCTTTGCGACGCGGTTCAGGCCGTCCTGGATCGCTGCTGCGTTGCCGGTTGCGTCGATGACCAGGTCCCAGCCCTGGGGGCGGTCCAGTTCGTCGGCGGTCGTGGCGGAGGAGGAGACTCCCAGTAGTTGGGCCGTCGACAGGCGCTGCTGGTTGAGGTCCACCATGTCGACGCTTGCGGCTCCTGTGCGCTTCGCCAGTTCCAGCATCATCAGGCCCATCGTTCCGGAGCCGTAGATCAGGACGTGGGCGCCCAGGCGGGACTGCAGGACGTCGTAGCCGCGTACCGCGCAGGAGAGCGGTTCGACGAGGGCCGCGTCCTGGGTTCGCACGTGTTCCGGGAGCTTGACGCAGTTGGCCACTGGGGCGACGGCGAACTGGGCGGCTCCGCCGGCTGTGGTGACGCCGATCGCTGCCCAGCGTTCGCAGAGGTTGTTGTGGCCGGTACGGCAGTAGCGGCACTCGTAGCAGTAGAGGGAGGGGTCCACGGCAACCTGGTCGCCGACCGAGAGTTCCGTTACCTGGGTGCCTACGCCTACCACCTCGCCCGCGAACTCGTGACCCGGCACGATCGGCAGCTTGGGAGCGAACTCGCCCTGGAGGATGTGCAGATCGGTGCCGCAGAGGCCGCAGGCGGCGACCTCGACGACGACCTCTCGGGGGCCCGGCGTCGGGTCCGGGACCTCGGCCACCACGGCGCGGCCGACGGACTCGATGACTGCGGCCTTCATTTCACGGCTCCCAACGACAGGCCCTGGACCAGCTTGTCCTGAGCGGCGAACCCCGCGGCGAGCACCGGCAGGGAGATGACGAGCGAGGCGGCGCACACCTTCGCCAGGAACAGGCCCTGGCTGGTGATGAAGCCGGTGAGGAAGACAGGGGCCGTTTCGGCCACCACGCCGGTGAGGACCCTGGCGAAGAGGAGTTCGTTCCAGCTGAAGATGAAGCAGATCAGGGCTGTGGCGGCGATGCCCGGCAGCGCGATGGGGGCCACCACGCGGGTGAGGATCGTCGGCAGCCTCGCGCCGTCGATGTGTGCGGCCTCGATGATCGCGACCGGCACCTCGGAGAGGAAGGACTGCATCATCCACACGGCGATCGGCAGGTTCATCGCGGTGTAGAGGATGACCAGCGTCCAGATGTTGTCGAGCATGCCGGCGTTCTTGGCGAACAGGTAGATCGGGAGCAGGCCCGCCACCACCGGCATCATCTTGGTCGACAGGAAGAAGAACAGGACGTCCGTCCACTTCTTCACCGGGCGGATCGACAGCGCGTAGGCGGCGGGAAGCGCCAGCACCAGGACGAGAATCGTCGACGCGATCGAGGCCGTGGCCGAGTTGATCAGCGCGGGCCAGGGGCTCGCCCCGCCGTCCACGCCGAAGAACTCCCGGTAGCTGTCGAAGGTGAGGGAGGCGGCCAGCGACGGGGGGTTGGTGGCCGCGTCGGCCTCGGAATGGAAGGAGGTGAGGAGCATCCAGAGGATCGGAAGGACGAACAGGATGCCCGTGAGCCAGGCGATCACGCCCAGCGCGGTTCCCTTGCGCGCGCGCCTGCGCGGCGGGGGTGTGGTCACTGTGGTGGTCATGAGCGGGACTCCCTGAAGAGCGACGACACGACGCGCAGGGCGAAGGTCGCGAGGATGAGTGATCCGATCACGACGAGGACGCCGGCTGCCGAGGCCAGGCCGTACTCGTGCGCCTGGTAGAAGGTCTGGTAGATCGTGTAGGGCAGGTTCGCGGTGCCGAGCCCGCCGGAGGTGATCGTGAACACCGCGTCGAAGTTCTGCACGATGTAGATCGACCCCAGCAGTACGCCGAGCTCCAGATAGCGGCGCAGGTGCGGCAGGGTGATGTGGACGAACAACTGCCAGTCGCTCGCGCCGTCCATGCGCGCCGCCTCGATCAGCTGGGGGTCGCGGCTCTGCAGCCCCGCGAGCAGGATCAGCATCATGAACGGCGTCCACTGCCAGACCAGTGAGGCCTCGACCGCGAGGAGCGGGGTGTTCGAGATCCAGTCGGGCTGTGGTGCGCTGTCGCCGCCGATCCAGTGCAGTACGCCGTTGAAGAGGCCGTACTCGGGGTTGTAGAGCACGTGCTTCCACAGCAGCGCGGCCGCGACGGGGACCAGCAGGAACGGTGCGATGAGCATCGTCCGCACCGCTCCGCGGCCGGGGAACTTGCGGTCCAGGAGCAGCGCGAGCAGCAGGCCGAGGAACAGGCTGGCCAGTACCACCGCGACGGTGAGCAGGATGGTCGTCCACACCGACTTGCGCAGGTCGGCCGTGGTGAGGACGTCGGCGTAGTTGCTGAATCCGGTGAGGTGACGGTCGTTCGGGTAGAGGGCGTTCCAGTCGAAGAACGAGTACACCAGGGTGGCCACGAACGGCAGCTGCGTCACGACGATCATGAATATGAGAGCCGGCAGCAGCGGTGCTCGGGTGGCCCAGGCACGCATGCGGTTCGACGGTGGTGCCGGCCGCGGCGGCTTGCCTGCCGCCGCGACTCGGGCAGTGGCGGTGATGGTCATGACCCCTCGTACTTCTTGCCGACCTGCTCGGCGAGCTCCTGGGACTTCTGGAGCGCGCTGTCGACGGACTGCTTGCCGGCGATGGCCGAGCTGATCTCCTGGGAGACCTTGGTTCCCAGGTCCGTGAACTCGGGGATGCCGACGAACTGGATGCCGGGCGCCGGGCGTTCCTGCACTCCCGGGTTCTCGGGCTCCGCCGACGCGATGGCCTCCCGGGTCACGTCCGCGAAGGCAGCGGCATCCTTGCGGTACTCCGGGATGTCGTAGGTGGAGGTCCGCTTGCCGGCCGGGACGTTGGCCCAGCCGATGCTCTTGCCGACGAGGTTCTCGTAGTCCTTGCCGGACGCCCAGGAGATGAACTTCCACGCGTTCTCGGCGTTGTCGGAGGCCTTCTGGATGCCCCAGGCCCAGGTGTAGAGCCAGCCGGAGCTCTTCGTCTCCTCGACCGGCGCCGGGACGTAGCCGATCTTGCCCTTGACCGGGGAATCGGCGGCCTCCAGGGAGCCCGCGCCCGCGGTGGCGTCGTACCACATGGCGGTCTTGCCCTGCGTCATGTTGTTGAGGCACTCCGCGTAACCGGACTGGGCGGCGCCCGCCTCGCCGTGCTTGCGGACGAGGTCGACGTAGAACTGAGTGGCCTTCTTGAACTCCGGCGAGTCCAGCTGTGCCTGCCAGTCCTTGTCGAACCAGGTGCCGCCCATGGTGTTGACGACGGTGGTCAGCGGAGCGATCACCTCGCCCCAGCCGGGCAGACCGCGCAGGCAGACGCCCTTCATGTCGGACTCGGCGGCGTCGATCTTGGCCGCGAAGTCCGCCACCTGGGTCCAGGTGGGGTTGGCGGGCATGGTCAGCCCGTTCTTCTCGAAGATGTCCTTGCGGTACATCAGGAACGACGACTCGCCGTAGAAGGGCTCCCCGTAGAGCTTGCCGTCCTCCGCGGTGAGGGCCTCGGTCATCGGCGGCAGGATGTCGGCCTGGTCGAAGGCCTTGTCGCCCGCGACGTACGAGTCCAGGTCGTGCAGCCAGCCGTTCTTGGCGTAGATCGGGATCTCGTAGTTGCTCAGGGTCGCGACGTCGTACTGGCCGGCCTGGTTGGCGAAGTCCTGGCTGATCTTGTCGCGGACGTCGTTCTCGGGGAGCACGGTGAAGTTCACCTTGATCCCGGTGTCCTTGGTGAAGTTGTCGGCGGTGAGCTTCTGCAGCTCCACCATCTGGGGGTTGTTGACCATCAGGACGTTGATCGAGTCACCGCTGGAACTGGTGGAGCCTCCGGCTCCTGAACACGCGGCGAGCAGTGGGGTGATCAGCGTTCCTACGGCAGCCGCTATCACGAGATTGCGAGGCTTCCGGCGGCTCTTGGTTCGCATGGGATGCTCCTGGGCGTATGGGGAGATAAGGGGTGGGGACGGCTCTGGCGGTGCCTTGGTGGAGGGTGAGTTGGGTTTCCGGACGGGGGTGATCGGGCTGTCGGGCTGGGATCAGACGCGGATGACCTGGGGTCCTTGCATCGCGTAGCGGTGGGCTTCGGACGAGGGGAGCTGGCTGCTCGTGACGATCGCTTCCAGTTGTGAGACGTCGGCGAACCGGCAGAAGCTGACCGCTCCGAACTTGGTGTGCACTCCCGCGAAGACGGTGCGCCGGGAAGCGCGGATCGCCTGGGCCTTGACCTCCGAGACCGCGGGGTCCGGGGTGGTGAGGCCGTGGTCCCGGGAGATGCCGTTGGCGCCGATGAACGCCAGGTCGATGACGAACCCGGCGAGCATCTTCGTCGTCCAGTGATCGACGGTGGCGAGGGTGCCGGGGCGTACCCGGCCGCCCAGCAGGAGCACGGTGGTGTTGCCGACCTCGGCGAGTACGCCCGCGGTGGCGAGGGAGGCGGTGACCACGGTCAGCGGCCGGTCGCGGGGCAGCGCCTCGGCGATGAGCTGAGGGGTGAACCCCTCGTCGACGAAGACCGTCTCGGCGTCCCCGAGCAGTTCGGCCGCGGCTAGGGCGATCCGGCGCTTCTCGGGGACATGGCTGGTGGCCCGGAACGCGAGTGTCGTCTCGAAGCCCGCGCTCTCCACGGGATAGGCGCCGCCGTGGGTGCGGCGGATCAGTCCGTGGTCCTCCAGGGCGCGGAGGTCGCGCCGGACGGTCTCCTTGGCCACGCCCAACTCGGCGGCGAGCGTGGTGACATCGACGGCACCCGTACGGCGGGCGGCCTTGATGATCTCGCGCTGTCTCTCTTCCGCAGTCATGGCCGACACCTGCCTCTCCGCTGCTCCGGCACTGCCCGTTCGGGCCGTGCTCGGGCCTTGGGGGAAGTTTTACAGCCGGTTTGCGACGCTGACCAGGCCTGTTACACGCCCGATGGTGCCCGTCTCCGCCCGTTTTCCTGGCGGACTGCCCGCCTCGGACCTGGGCCGGACGTGAGATCGGGCAGCGAGCGTGCCCGAATGAGGGAGCGGACGGGCCCGTTCGGTGCCCGTCCGCTCAAGGAGTGCCGGTGAAATCACGGTCCGTAGTCGGACGTCGTCGCCCGAAAGGGCGGTGCCTCTGTCAGTACGGCCAGATCGGCGGGTGCGTGGTGAAGTGGCCGCCCAGGTGTGCGTGGTCCGGGTTGTCCGGGTCGAGCTCGCCCTGTTCGGCGATGAGCTTCTCGGCGTACGGCTCGGAGTCGTCCCGCGGCTCGTAACCCAGCGCGCGGGCGGTCGCGAGGTCCCACCACAGGCGGGTGTTGGCGGACGAGCCGTAGGCGACCGTGTGCCCTACGTCCTCGGCGGTGAGGGCCGCGTGGAAGAGCCTGGCGCCGTCCTCGGGGCTCATCCAGACGGAGAGCATGCGCACGCTGGTGGGCTCGGCGAAGCAGGAGCCGATGCGGACCGAGACCGTCTCCTGGCCGTGCTTGTCCCAGTAGAACTGGGCCAGGTCCTCGCCGAAGGACTTCGACAGACCGTAGAAGGTGTCCGGGCGGTGCGGTGTGTCGATGGGGATGAGGGGGTCGTCGCCCTGGGGGCGCGGGGCGTAGCCCACCGCGTGGTTGGAGGAGGCGAAGACGATCCGTCGGACGCCTTCCTCGCGTGCCGCCTCGTACAGGTTGTACGTCCCCTCGATGTTCGCCTTGAGGATCTTGTCGAACGAGGCTTCCAGGGAGATGCCCGCGAGGTGGATGATCGCGTCGACACCCCGGACCGCCTCGCGCAGCGCCGCCCTGTCGGAGAGGTCCGCGGTGATCGCGTCCGGCTCGCCCTCGATGGGGAGCAGGTCGAGGAGGCGCAGTTCGTAGCCGTACTCCGGCAGCAGCCCCCGCATCAGGGTGCCGACGCCGCCGGCGGCGCCGGTGAGCAGGACGGTGCGGGGAGCGGGCATCCTCGGGTCTCCTTGGATCGATCGTCAGCTTGATCAGGTTGCGTCACCAGACGCCAAGCATGCGCATGTGTGTACCACATTCACATCCATGGACACGCTAAGGATTGTCGACGGGCTGCGTCAAGTCTCGCGCGGAGGCGGGAAATCCGCCTCCGTGTTGCGAGTTCGTGCGCTTGACCGGCCCCAAGGTCGCGGCTTAGCGTGGTCGCGTTCAGAAATATGGACGTGGATCAGAAACGTGCACTGAGAGAACATGCATCGAGAGACGCGCACCGTGAAGCGTGCACCGCTTAGGGAGAGTCCGTGACGTCAGCCCCCCTTGCCGCTCGGCTCAGCATCCCCAGTGGGCCGCTGTTCTTCCCTGTCACCGCGTACGGTCCCGACGGCGGCGTCGATCTGGACGTCTACCGGGAGCATGTGCGGCGCGGTGTCGAGGCCGGAGCCGCCGCCGTCTTCGCCTGCTGCGGCACCGGGGAGTTCCACGCGCTCGCGCCCGAGGAGTTCGAGGCGTGCGTGCGGGCGGCGGTCGAGGCGGCGGACGGACGCGTGCCGGTCGTCGCGGGCGCTGGGTACGGGCCGGCGCTCGCCGTGCGGTTCGCGCGGCTCGCGGAGGCGGCCGGGGCCGACGGGCTGCTCGCCATGCCGCCCTATCTCGTGGTGGCCGGGCAGGAGGGGCTGCTGCGGCACTATCGGGAGCTCGCGGCGGCGACAGCGCTGCCGGTCGTCGTCTATCAGCGCGACAACGCCGTGTTCACACCGGAGACCGTGGTCGGGCTGGCCCGTACCGAGGGGATCATCGGGTTCAAGGACGGGCTCGGGGACCTGGACCTGATGCAGCGGATCGTGAGTGCGGTGCGCAGCGAGGTGCCGGGGGAGTTCCTGTACTTCAACGGGCTGCCCACGGCGGAACTGACCGGCCTCGCCTATCGGGGGGTGGGCATCACGCTGTACTCGTCCGCCGTGTTCTGCTTCGCTCCCGAGATCGCCCTCGCCTTCCACAAGGCGCTCAACGCCGGGGACGACGAGGTCGTGAACCGGCTGCTCGACGGCTTCTACCGGCCGTTCGTCGATCTGCGCGCCCAGGGCCGCGGATACGCCGTCTCACTCGTCAAGGCCGGGGTGCGCCTGCGGGGGCTGGACGTGGGTGAGGTGCGGCCGCCGCTGCACGAGCCGACCGAGGACCATGTGAAGCAGCTCGCGCAGCTGATCGAGCGCGGGTACTCGCTGATCGAGGAGGGCGTGTGAAGGCGTCGGCGTTCGTCTACCCCTGGGACGTCAACGGAGACCCGGAGGCCGCCGGGCGGATCGCCGGGCTCGGCGTCCGGCAGGCGACGCTCGCCTCCGCGTACCACTCCACCCGCGCCCTGACGCCACGGCACCCCAGGCACCGGATCGTCACCGCCTCGCACGCCGCCGTGCTCTACCCTGCCGACGAGCGGTGGGAGGGGCGGCGGCTCCGGCCGTACGCGGCAGGGGACTGGGCGCCGGGCGACGCGTACGGGG
Organism: Streptomyces sp. NBC_00038; assembly: GCF_026343635.1. Lineage (NCBI taxonomy): Bacteria > Bacillati > Actinomycetota > Actinomycetes > Kitasatosporales > Streptomycetaceae > Streptomyces > Streptomyces sp. NBC_00038. The sequence goes on along the minus strand of NZ_JAPELQ010000001.1, from coordinate 2,595,192 downwards.
CGGCCGCCGACGCGCTCGCCGGGGCCGGTCTCGACGTACACACCTGGGTGGTGCTCGCGCACAACTCCCGTATGGGGGAGGAGTTTCCGGACACCTCCGTGGTCAACGCCTACGGGGACCGCTATCCGTGGGCACCGTGCATCGCCCAGCCCGGCACGCGCGCGTACCTGGTCGAACTGGCCGTCGAGGCGGCGGTGCGGCCCGGGGCCGGGGGTACGGAGCTGGAGTCCCTCGGCTGGTACGGGCTCGCGCATCTCCACGCCCACGACAAGACGGCGGGGGTGGGCCTCGGGGAGGCCGGGCAGTACCTGATGTCGCTGTGCTTCTGCCCCTCGTGCCGCGAGGGCTACGCGCAACAGGGGCTGGATCCCGAGGAGTTGGCGATCGCCGTCCGGCGCGCTCTGGAGCCCGTGTGGCGGGGTGATACTCCGGCCGGGGGCTGGGAGGCCGTGGAGAAGCTGCTCGGGAGTGAGCTCGCCGGGGCCACGCGCATCTGGCGGGACTCCGTGGCGCGCTCGCTCCAGTCGGAGGCGGTCGCCGCGGTGCGCGCGGCCGCTCCGGAGGGGTTCCGGATTCTGCTGCACGCGGACCCGGTCTCGTACCACTGCGGAGCGAATGCCGGGGTGGATCCCGAGCACGTTCTGTCGGTGGCCGATGGTGTCGTCGTGCCCTGCACCGGCGGTTCGGGGCTGCTGACTCCCTTTGCCGACAGGGGTGTTGGCGGGAGCGTGCTGGCGGCCAACTTCACCGTGGTGAGCGGCATGGGCGGCCGTCCGGCGGCTCTGGGCGAGGACGTGGCGCGAGCAGTCGGGAAAGGGGCCGGCGAAGTGCGGCTGTATCACGCGGGGTTGGCGTCCGACGAGGATCTGTCGCTGGTGACTCAGGCCCTCTCGCGGCTCGGCTGAGGCCCGAGCAGGGGCACCACCGTCACCAGTCGCACCGTCCCGAGTACCGCCAACAGCACCTGGTGGTCGACGAGTTCGACCAGGCCCGCTCCCAGCGCGAGACCTATCGCGTTCGGAGCGAACATCAGGGTGTTGGCGGTCGCGGTCGTACGGCCCAGAAGTGCGGTCGGGACCTCGCGCTGGACCGCGGTGAGCGCCGCGATCAGCACGCACGGGAGGCCGATGCCGACCACCGCGGCCGAGGCGAGGACCACCGCGTCGTACGGGAGCGCACGAGCCGTCACCGCCAGGGCGGTGAGCGCGATGCCGTACCCCGCGAACCGTTGCTCGCCCAGGCGGCGCAGGAGAGGACCCGCGGCCAGGCCGATCGCCACCGAGCCGGCGCCCTGGACGGCGTACAGGAGACCCACGTACGCGGGTGAGTGGCCGAGGCCCTCGACGACGGCGTAGACCGTCGCGCCGTTGACGCCCGCGAAGAACATGGTGGTGCCGCCTGCCAGGACGAGGGGGCGCAGCCGGGGGTGGGCCCAGAGATGACGGGCGCCTTCGGCGGTCTGCGTGCGCCAGCTCGAGGTGGCTTTGGGCGGCGGGGTCTCGCGCAAGCGCAGGAGGGCGTATACGCCCGCGGCCAGCGCGAACGTCACGGCGTCCAGCAGTGCGACCCGTGCCCCGCCGTACACCGCGTACAGGCCCGCCCCGGCGAGCGGGGCGACCAGTTTCATCCCCTCGTTGGCCGTCATGCGCAGGCCGTTGAAGTCGCCGAGGAGGGACTTGTCGACGGCCGAGGCGATCAGCGCCGACTCCGCCGCGTCGTGGACGACGCCGGCGGCGCCGTAGACCAGGAGCACCGCGAAGAGGATCCACAGGCGGTCCGGCGCGTCCACGGCGAAGAGGGCCGGCAGCAGCGCGGCCGGAAGCAGGTTCGCCGCGATGAGGAGCGGCCTGCGGCGGACGCGGTCGGCGAGGGTGCCCAGGGCGGGGCCGATGAGCGTGGGGGCCCAGAGGGCGAAGACGCAGAGGGCGGCCAGGCCGTCCGAGCCGGTCAGGTCCTTGACCCAGATGCCGGACACCAGCCACAGCGCCGACGAGCCGAAGCCGGAGACCACGACCGCGCTCAGATACAAACCCGCGTTGCGGTCCCGCAGGACGCGCGTGACTGTCCATGTCGCCATGGCTCGTCAGCGTTGCGCTAAGGCGGGCGCTCAGGGATCAGGCAGATGCCTTATAAGGCGCCGTCAGATCGTGATGACCAGCTTGCCTCGCGGATGGCCGCGCTCCAGGTGCCGGATGGCGTCGGCGGCCTCGGCGAGAGGGTAGGTGCGGTCGATGGCCGGGGTGATCTTTCCGTTCTCGGCGAGGTCCTTGAGGGTCAGGAGGTCCTCGTGGCGGGTGAGGGAGACGAGGTTGCGGAAGTTCTGGCCGACGAAGGGGGAGAGCAGGGAGGCCCGGATCTCGCGGCCCATCCCGCCGAAGAAGGCGCTGCCGCCCTCGCCGCCGACCATGACTAGGGTGCCGCGCGGGGCGAGGACGCGGCGCAGGTGGGGCAGCGGGCGCAGGCCCGCGCAGTCGACGACGACGTCGTAGCGGGCGGATCCGGCGGTGACGTCCTCGTGGGTGTAGTCGAGGACGTGGGCGGCGCCCAGGGAACGTACGAGATCCGTGTTGGTGGGACCGCAGACTCCGGTGACCACCGCGCCGTACATCGCGGCCAGCTGGACGGCGAAGGATCCGACACCGCCGGAGGCACCGATGACGAGAACCTGATCGCCCGGCTTGGGGCGGCCCTTCCCCTGCAGCGCCTGGAGGGCGGTCATGCCGGAGACGGGGAGGGCGGCGGCCTGTTCGAAGGTGACGTCGGTCGGCTTGAGCACCAGCCTGCGGGCCTTGGCGCGCGCGAACTCGGCGAACGAGCCGTCGCAGTTGCCGAACACCTCGTCGCCCGGCTTGAACTCGGTCACCTTCGCGCCGACGGCCTCCACCCGCCCGGCGCCGTCCCAGCCCCGCACGGGGTTCTTGGGCCTGCGGACTCCGAGGACGACACGGGCCACCAGGGGCCTGCCCGTCATGAGATGCCAGACGCTCGGGTCGACACCGGCGGCGCGCACCTCGACCAGCACCTCGTCGTCCCGGGGTACGGGTCGGTCGATCTCCCGCAGTTCCAGCAGGTCGGCGGTTCCGTACGCATCCTGGACGATCGCTTTCACGACGGCTCTCCTTCTCGCGGGCCTCTGCCATCGAGGATCCCGGCGGTTCGAACGCCTGAACAGCATCCTGAGGGCAATCTTGAGGGAGGGAGCGATGAGTTTCCGTACGCTCGCCGGTCTACCCCATGAGTGGAGACGTGTACGAGCTCTGAGGAGAAGCGGATGACCGACCGGATTCCCGACCTGGGGCCGCAGGCCCGGATCGTCGCGAGCCTCGCGGCGGGTGTGACCGACGAGCAGCTGGCGGGCGGGACCCCCTGTCCGGAACTCGCGGTGCACAACATGCTCGGGCACCTGCTCGGGCTCGCCGCCGCGTTCCGGGACGCCGGGCGCAAGGATCTGGGGCCCACCACGGACACCAGCCCGACCTCCGCCGGGACGTCGGGCCCGGCTGGCGCGAGGCGCTGCCCGAGGTGATGGACGAGCTCGCCGAGGCCTGGCGCGACCCGGCCGCCTGGACCGGGGAGACCCGGGCCGGCGGTGTGTCCCTGCCGGGTGCGGTCGGGGGCGCCGTCGCCACCAACGAGCTGGTCGTGCACGGCTGGGACCTCGCGCGGGCCACCGGCCAGGAGTACGAGCCCGATGCCGCCGCCCTGCGGATGTCGTACGAATTCCTGCTGGCCTCGGCCGAGGATCCGAGCCGCGGCGAGATCTTCGGGCCCGTGGTGCCGGTGCCCGACGACGCGCCGCTGCTGGATCGCACCATCGGGCTCAGCGGACGGGACCCCTACTGGAAGCCGTAGGCGTCGCCGCGGATCAGGGCATCAGGGAAACGGGAGCGTGCGGGCGAGCAGGGTGACGAGGACGAGCACGAGGGGGAAGCAGACCAGGAACATCGCGAAGGTGTAGCCCATGATGTCGCGGGCCTTGAGTCCGAGAATCGTCAGCGTGGGCAGCATCCAGAACGGCTGCAGCAGGTTGGCGCTCGCCTCGCCGAGGTCGTACACCACGACTATCCAGCCCTGGTTCACGCCCAGTTGGTTGCCCGCGTCCAGGACGTACGGCGCCTCGATCACCCACTTGCTGCCGCCGCTGGGGACGAAGACGCCGAGGACGCAGCTGTAGACGGCGATGAAGGCCGGATAGAAGAACTCGTTCGACACCGACACCAGCCAGCCGGCGATGGTCTTGCTCAGCCCGGTGAAGGCGATCATGCCGAAGATGCCGCCGTACAGCGGGAATTGGAGCAGGACGCCGGACGCGGCGGGCGTGCCGTCCTTGACCGCCTGGGCGAGCCGGACCGGACGCCAGTGCAGGATCAGGGCCAGCAGGATGAGGATCAGGTTGATCGTGTTCAGGTCGAGGGCGTTGAGCGCGTTGCCCTCGGCCTCGGCGAAGTGCCGTGCCAGGTACCAGGCGCCGAGCACGAAGAGCAGGATCGCGAAGACCGGGCTGTGCTCGATCCACTCCCCGGGCCTGCTGCGGCGCAGCAGCGTGCGTTCCTCGTCGACGCCGGGACCCAGTTCGATGCCCAGCTGTTCGGCGGTCTTCGCGTTCTCGGGGGAGGGGGACAGCAGCCAGGCCGTGCCGACCGCGACCACGAAGACGATCGCCGTGGCGACGATGCCCTGCCACAGGAAGATGGTGTCCGTCAGCGGGATGAGGCCGCTGCCCCGCCCCTCGGCGATGACCTCCTGGACGGCGGGCGGACTCGACACCGCGCTGGCCACCTGGAGCGCCGCCGAACCGGACAGGCCCTGGGCCCACACGGTGCCGAGACCGAGGAAGGCCATCGCGCCGAGCGCCCGGTAGTCCACGCCCGCGACCCGGCGGGCGATCTCCTTGGCGAGGATCGCCGTGAAGATGAGGCTGAAGGCCCAGTTCAGGTAGGCGCTCACCATGGCGACGGCCGCGGTGAACGCGATGGCGACGCGGGGGGTGCGCGGTACCCGCGCGATCCTGGCGATCAGCCGGCCGACCGGCGGGGAGACCGCGACCGCGTACCCCGCGATAATGATCATCGCCATCTGAAGCGTGAAGGTGATCAGGGACCAGAAACCCTGTCCCCACGCGTCTATGAGGCCGTATCCGGTGGTCGCCGCCGGATCGGACGGCGCGCCCCACAGCTTCTCGCCGGTCGCGAGCCCGAGCGCGAAGACCGCGAACGTGCCCACAAGGACGAAGCCGAGGGCATCGGGCAGCCACTTCTCGGTGAAGGCGGTGAAGCGCAGCGCCATGCGCGCCAGCCAGTTCTCCTTGCGCACCGTCAGTTCCGGTTCCTGCGAGGGCGCCGTGGTCATGGAGGGTCCTCCTGGGCTGTGGGGGTGCCGAGGATCCTGGGCTGTACGCGGTCAAAGTGACAATGGTGGGGCCCCACATACTCCTGAGCCGGTTGATGTGGAGTCTCACCGTCCGGGTTCCGTCCGCCCGTTGCTCGGACTTCTTTTGTCAGAAGCGTTGACGAAGCACCGGCGCGCTCCTACCTTCAACGCGTCGTACTTCGTACGTCATATATGAGACGCGATATGTGAGATCCGAGAGATCCGAGAGGCGCGCATGACCTCTGTGCCCACGCCGATTCCGTCCCGCACGCAGTTCGTGCTGGAAGGGATCAAACACCGCATCCTCACCGGGCAGTTGACCCCGGGACAGGCTCTGGTCGAGACCGAGCTCGCCGCACAGTTCGGGGTGTCCAAGACACCCGTGCGGGAGGCGCTCAAGACCCTGGCCGGTACCGGGCTCGTCGTGATGAACCAGTACAAGGGCGTCACGGTGCGCATGGTGGACGCGGACATGGCGCGCGAGGTGTACGACGTACGGCTGCTGTTGGAGCCGGAGGCACTGCGCCGTGCCGTCCGTCGTGAGGCCTCGCTCGACGCGGCGCGCGACGCCCTGACCCGCGCCGACGAAGCGGCCGACACCGCCGAACGCTCCCTGGCCAACCGGGAGTTCCACCGCGCCCTGTACGTGCCCTGCGGCAATCCGCTGCTCGGCCGGATGCTCGACGAAGTAAGGGACCAGGCCGCGCTGGTCTCCGCAGTCGCCTGGGCAGCCAACCCCTCCTGGGAGCGCGAGGCCGCCGAACACCGGGAGATCCTGCGGCTCGCCCTCGACGGTGACGCCGACGGCGCGGCCGCCGCGCTGCACGCGCACATCGAGTCGTTCGTGCAACGGGCCTTCCCCCAGGGCCAGGACGAGGCCTTTCCCCAAGGCCAGGACGAGGCCTTCCCCCGGGGCCGGAAAGAGGACGGACAGGCATGACAGCGACGTACGAGACCCAGCGGGCGGCGCTCGCCGAGGTCGTGGCGATCCCCGTGACCCCGTTCGCGCAGGACGGGACGATCGACCGCGACACCCACCGGGCCCTGCTGCGTCGACTGCTCGAAGGAGGCGTCAAGACCCTTACGCCGAACGGCAATACGGGTGAGTTCTACGCCCTGACACCCGAAGAGCGGCAGCTCGTCACGGAGTTGACCATCGAGGAGACGCGCGACCGGGCCGTCATCCTGGTCGGGGTCGGGCACGACGTGCCGACCGCCGTGGCCTCCGCGCGGCACGCACGCGAGCTCGGTGCCGAGATGGTGATGGTCCATCAGCCCATACACCCGTATGTGTCGGAGGGCGGCTGGGTCGACTACCACCGGGCGATCGCCGAGTCCGTGCCCGAGCTGGGAGTCGTCCCCTACATCCGCAATCCGCTGCTCCCCGGTGAACGGCTGGCCGAACTCGCCGACGACTGCCCCAACGTCGTCGGTGTGAAGTACGCCGTGCCGGACGCCGCCCGCTTCGCCGCCTTCGCGCGGGACGCGGGGCTCGAACGCTTCGTGTGGGTCGCGGGTCTCGCCGAGCCGTACGCGCCCTCGTACTTCTCGGCGGGCGCCACCGGCTTCACCTCGGGGCTCGTGAACGTCGCCCCGGCCGTTTCGCTGAACATGATCGAAGCGCTTCGATCCGGCGACTACCCGGCCGCCATGAAGGTCTGGGAGCAGATCCGCCGCTTCGAGGAACTGCGCGCGGCGAACGCCTCCGCCAACAACGTGACCGTCGTCAAGGAGGCCCTGGCCTCGCTCGGCCTGTGCCGCCGAGACGTCCGCGCGCCGAGCAAGCCGCTGCCCGAGGACGAGCGCGCGGAAGTCGCCGCCATCGCCGCGGGATGGTCCATATGAAGCGCCCCGAGGACCTCAGAAGCCATCAGTGGTACGGCACGGAAGGGCTCCGCTCCTTCAGCCACCGGGCCCGGACCCGCCAGCTCGGCTATCTGCCCGAGGAGCACCTGGGCAAGCCGGTCATCGCGATCCTGAACACCTGGTCCGACATCAATCCCTGCCATGTGCACCTGCGGGACCGGGCGCAGGCCGTGAAGCGGGGGGTGTGGCAGGCCGGGGGCTTCCCGCTCGAGTTCCCGGTCTCCACGCTCAGCGAGACCTTCCAGAAGCCGACCCCGATGCTCTACCGCAACCTGCTCGCGATGGAGACCGAGGAACTGCTGCGGTCCTACCCCGTGGACGGGGCCGTGCTGATGGGCGGCTGCGACAAGTCCACGCCCGCGCTCCTGATGGGCGCCGCCTCCGTCGACCTGCCGGCCGTCTTCGTGCCCGCCGGGCCCATGCTGCCGGGGCACTGGCGCAATGAAGTCCTCGGCTCCGGCACCGACATGTGGAAGTACTGGGACGACAAGCGCGCCGGGCTCATCGGGGACTGCGAGATGACCGAGCTGGAGAGCGGGCTCGCCCGGTCGCCCGGTCACTGCATGACCATGGGTACTGCGTCCACGCTGACGGCCGCCGCCGAGGCGCTGGGGGTGACGGTGCCGGGCGCGTCCAGCATCCCCGCCGTCGACTCCGGGCACGACCGGATGGCCGCCGCCTCGGGGCTCAGGATCGTCGAACTCGTCCACAAGGACCGGAAGTTGTCCGAGCTCCTCACCGCGGAGGCCTTCGAGGACGCCGTGACGACCGTCCTCGGGCTCGGGGGTTCCACCAACGCGGTGATCCATCTGATCGCCATGGCCGGACGCGCGGGCGTCACGCTCACGCTCGACGACTTCGACCGGATCGCGCGGACCGTGCCGGTGCTCGCCAACGTCCGCCCCGGCGGCGGCCCTTACCTGATGGAGGACTTCCACTTCGCGGGCGGCCTGCCCGGGTTCCTGTCGCGGATCACCGATCTGCTGCACCTGGACCGGCCGACGGTGTCGTACGACAGCATGCGCGAGCAGCTCTCAACCGCCCAGGTCCACAACGACGATGTCATCCGGACCAGGGAGAACCCCGTCGCCGACGAGGGCGGAGTCGCCGTCCTGCGCGGCAACCTCTGCCCCGACGGCGCGGTCATCAAGCACATAGCCGCCGAGCCGCACCTGCTCAAGCACACCGGCCCCGCCGTCGTCTTCGACGACTACAAGACCATGCAACGGACCATCAACGAGCCCGACTTGGGCATCACCGCGGACAGCGTGCTGGTGCTCCGCAACGCAGGGCCCAAGGGCGGTCCGGGCATGCCCGAGTACGGGATGCTGCCCATCCCCGACCATCTGCTGAAGCAGGGGATCAGGGACATGGTGCGGATCTCCGACGCCCGGATGAGCGGCACGAGTTACGGCACCTGCGTGCTGCACGTGGCACCCGAGTCCTACGTCGGCGGCCCGCTCGCGCTGGTGCGCACCGGCGACACGATCACCCTCGACGTCGAGGGAAGGTCGCTCCAACTCCAAGTGGACGACGAGGAGTTGGCGCGGCGCCGGGCGGAGTGGACACCGCCGCCCGAGCGGTACGAGCGCGGCTACGGAGCGCTCTACAGCGAACAGATCACCCAGGCGGACACCGGCTGCGACTTCGCGTTTCTGGCCCGGCCGGGCAAGGTGCAGGACCCGTACGCGGGCTGAGGGGACACGAATCCCCCGCCCACTGTGGTCGAGATGTCGAACGACGTACGCGAAGCGCTTCACCACGATGACGCTTCCATGCACAGGAACGGAGAACAGTCATGGCCCAAGCCGCAGCCGTGGCGAAACAGCCCGCGGCGCCACCCCGGCGGCGCCGTGGCTCAGCGACGCCCCGCAGGCTCCCGTATCTGCTGATCGCCCCGGCGGGCCTGCTGATGCTGGGCTTCATCGCCTACCCGGTCATCAGCGTCTTCTACTACAGCCTGCAGAACTACAACCCCACCAAGCCGTGGCGGAACGGCTACGCGGGCTTCGACAACTTCGTGCACGCCTTCACCGACGACCCGCAGTTCTGGGACACGCTGACCTTCAGCGCCAAGTGGGTCTTCGTCGAGGTCGGACTGCAACTCCTCTTCGGTCTCGCCCTCGCGCTGATCGTCAACCAGACCTTCGTCGGGCGGGCGATCGGCCGCGCGCTGGTCTTCTCACCCTGGGCCGTCTCCGGAGTGCTGACCTCCGCGATCTGGGTGCTGCTCTACAACTCCCAGACGGGTATCACCCGTTACCTCGCCGACGCGGGCATCGGCACGTACGGCACCAGCCTGCTCTCCGACACCTCGACCGTCTTCCCGGCCGCGGTCGTCGCCGACCTGTGGCGCGGAGTCCCCTTCTTCGCGATCCTGATCCTCGCCGACCTCCAGTCCGTCTCCAAGGACCTGTACGAGGCCGCGGAGGTCGACGGCGCGAGCCGCTTCCGGCAGTTCCTGCACATCACCCTGCCGCACCTGAAGGACGCCATCGTCCTGTCCACGCTGCTGCGCGCGGTGTGGGAGTTCAACAACGTCGACCTGCTCTACACCCTGACGGGCGGCGGACCGGCCGGCGAGACGACCACCCTTCCCCTCTACATCGCCAACACCAGCGTCGACGCCCACAACTTCGGCTACGCGTCCGCCCTCACTACCGTCGCGTTCGTGATCCTGCTGTTCTGCTCGATCGTCTACCTGCGGCTGAGCAAGTTCGGAGGCGGAGACAAGTGATCACCAAGGAGGCCGTCGAGGTCACCCCCGCCCCCGCACACGTGAGGGCCGAGCCGCAGCGCCCACGGAAGAACCGCCGCGCCTGGGACGAGGTCCCACGCTGGCAGATCTACGTTCCGCTCGGCATCTACCTGCTCTTCACCCTCATCCCCTTCTACTGGATCCTCCTCTTCGCGCTCCGCCCGGCCGGCTCCACCTCGCTCGTGCCGTGGCCCATGACCTTCGAGCATTTCGACAAGGTGTGGACCGAGCGCAGCTTCGGGACCTACTTCCAGAACAGCATCCTCGTCGGCGTCGCCACGCTCGTGATGACCACGGTCGTCGCGCTCGCCGGCGGATACGCCCTCGCCCGCTTCGACTTCAGGATCAAGCGCGCCTTCATGCTCGCGCTGCTCTGCTCCCAGTTCGTGCCGGGCGCGCTGCTCCTCGTCCCCCTCTTCCAGATCTTCGCCAAGCTCCAGATGCTCAACTCGCTGGGCAGCGTCATCATCGCCGAGACGGTCTTCCAGCTGCCCCTGTCGATGATCCTGATCAGCGGGTTCATCAGGAACGTGCCGTACTCCCTGGAGGAGGCCGCCTGGGTCGACGGCTGCAACCGCTTCACCGCCTTCCGGGTCGTCGTACTGCCGTTGCTGCGGCCCGGGTTGATCGCGGTCGGCTCCTTCGCCTTCGTGCACTCCTGGAACCACTTCCTGTTCGCCCTGATGTTCCTCAGCAACCAGGACAAGCAGACCCTCCCCGTCGGCCTCAACACCCTGATGAGCTCCGACAGCGTCGACCTGGGCGCGCTCGCGGCGGGCGGCATCATCGCCGCCGTACCGGTCGTCATCGTCTTCGCGTTCATCCAGAAGTGGCTGATCACCGGCTTCAGCGCGGGGGCGGTGAAGGGATGAGCACGCTCAGGAAGACACTTCCGGTGCCGGTCGTCCTCGCCGGGGCCCGCGGTCACGGCCGCTGGCATCTGGAGAACATCCGCCGGCTCCAGGACAAGGGGCTTGTACGACTGGCGGGCGTCTGCGAGCTGACACCGCTGACCGAGGAGGAGCTCGACTCGGATCAACTCCCCGAACAGTCCGCCGACTTCGGCGCCCTCCTCGACTCCACCGGCGCCGCGATCGCCGTGATCTGCACGCCCATTCCCACCCACACCGACCTGGCGCTGACCGCCGCCGCGAAGGGCGTACACCTGCTCCTGGAGAAGCCGCCCGCGCCGTCGTACGCCGAGTTCCGCAGGATGGCCGACGGGGTCGCCGCCGCCGGAGTCGTCTGTCAGATCGGCTTCCAGTCGCTCGGCTCGCACGCCGTGCCCGCGATCCGGAAGCTGATCGCCGAGGGCGCGCTCGGCCCGGTCGTCGGGATCGGCGCGGCCGGGGCCTGGGCGCGCGATGAGGCGTACTACCGGCGGGCACCCTGGGCGGGCAGACGGCGCATGAACGGCGCCGATGTGATCGACGGAGTGCTGACCAATCCGCTCGCGCACGCCGTCGCCACCGCGCTGGCCCTTGACGGTTCCACCCGCGCCGAGGACGTCGAGCGGATCGAGACCGAGCTGCTGCGGGCCAACGACATCGAGTCCGACGACACCTCGTGCGTGCGCGTCACCACCGCGAAGGGCCGTATCACCGTCGCCGCCACGCTCTGCGCCGAGCGGCCCGACGAACCGTACGTCCTGGTGCACGGCGCCAGCGGGCGGATCACCTTCTGGTACAAGCAGGACCGCGTGCTGGTGCAGCGGTCCGGGCGCGGCCCCGAGGAGCTCCAGTACGACAGGACGGACCTCCTCGAAAACCTCGTCGAGCACCTGACGGACGGGGCCGAGCTGCTGGTCACCCCCGCATCGACGGGTGCGTTCATGAAGGTCGTCGAGGCGATCCGGCAGGCCCCCGACCCGGTCGAACTGCCCGCGGACGCCTGGGAGCTGCTGCCCGGGGAGAACCGCCGGGTCGTCCACGGCATCGACGGACTCGTGGCCGCCGCCGCCGACACCCTCGCCCTCTACTCCGAGCTGGGCGCCTCCTGGGCGCTCCCGAACGAGGTGAGCACGCGATGAACCCGATGAACAACGACTCGCTGGTCCTGCGGATCGGGGACCGCCCGGTCGGCCGTTACGTCACCCGGCCCGAGCTGTCGCCCCGTCATTCGCCGCGCCCGTATCTGCACCCCGTCACCACCCTGGCCGGCACGGCTGTCACCGAGCTCAGCCCCGCCGACCACGCACACCACCTCGGCGTCGGTGTCGCCGTTCCCGACGTCGAGGGGCACAACTTCTGGGGCGGGCGCACCTATGTACGCGACCAGGGGCCGACGGAGCTGGACAACCACGGCGCCCAGCGGCACCTGAGCTTCCAGCTGCGCGACCCCGACGGCTTCGTGGAGGAGCTGCGCTGGGCGGCGGCGGGCGGCGAGCTGCTACGGGAACGGCGTACGGTCGCCGCCACCGAACTCACCGACACCGCCTGGGCGTTGGACTTCACCTTCTCGCTGACCAATACGACCCCGGACGCGCTGTCTCTGGGCAGCCCTGCCACCAACGGGCGGCCCGGCGCGGCCTACGGCGGCTTCTTCTGGCGCGCCCGCAAGGAGGCCGGAGCGCCGCACGTCTTCACCGCAGGTACCGAGGGCGAGGACGCGGTGCACGGCAGCCGCGCCGACTGGGTCGGCCTCGCGGGCGCCGGCTGGACCCTCGTCTTCGCCGGGGCCACCGAACAGACCCGCCGCGACCCGTGGTTCGTACGCACCACCGAGTACCCGGGCGTCGGCTCCTCCCTCGCCCACGACCAAAGGCTGCCGATCGCGGCCGGGGAGACGGTCGTACGGCGGATCGTCACCGTCGTCGCCGACGGCCGCCTCGGACGGGGCGAGGCCGCGGCGCTCGTACGGAAGGCGGTGAGCCCCTGATGGCCCTGCCCTCCTCCGACCTCTGCGACGGCACCTACCGCAACCCGGTCCTGGACGCCGACTGGTCCGACCCCGACCTCCTACGTGTCGGCGACGACTTCTACCTCACCGCCTCCAGCTTCGGCCGCGTCCCGGGCCTGCCGCTGCTGCACTCGCGCGACCTGGTCAACTGGACGCTCGTCGGGCACGCCCTCCAACTCCTCGAACCCGCCAAGGAGTTCAGGAAGCCGAGGCACGACTGCGGAGTGTGGGCGCCGTCCCTGCGACACCACGACGACCGCTTCTGGATCTTCTGGGGCGACCCCGACCAGGGCATCTTCCAGGTCAACGCCCCCGAGATCAGGGGACCTTGGACCCGCCCGCACCTCGTCGAACAGGGCAAGGGGCTCATCGACGCCTGTCCGCTGTGGGACGAGGAGAGCGGCGAGGCGTATCTCGTGCACGCCTGGGCCAAGTCCCGCTCCGGGGTCAAGAACCGGCTCACCGGACACCGGATGCGGCCCGACGGCACCGGACTGCTCGACGAAGGCAAGGTCATCGTCGACGCCGACCGGCTGCCCGGCTGGTTCACGCTCGAAGGGCCCAAGGTCTACCGCCACGACGGCTGGTTCTGGATCTTCGCCCCCGCCGGGGGAGTGGAGACCGGCTGGCAGGGCGCCTTCCGCTCGCGCGACTTCTTCGGCCCCTACGAGGAGCGGGTCGTCCTCGAACAGGGCGGAACCGAGGTCAACGGACCGCACCAGGGCGGCTGGGTGCGCACGCAGCACGGCGAGGACTGGTTCGCGCACTTCCAGCAGCGCGGCCCGTACGGGAGGGTCGTCCACCTCCAGCCGATGCGCTGGGGACCGGACGGCTGGCCGGTACTCGGCGACGAGGGTGCCCCCGTCGCCGTACACAAGAAGCCCGATCTGCCGACCCAGCCGCCGTCCGCGCCCGCCACCGACGACGACTTCCCCGGCGGCCGGTACGGACGCCAGTGGCAGTGGACCGCCAACCCGCAGGACGGCTGGGCCACCCAGCACTCCGCCGACGGACTGCGGCTGACCTGCGTACGGACCGTCGACGCGCACGATCTGCGCAAGTTACCGAACGTCCTCACCCAGCGGCTGCCCGGGATCGCCGCCACCGTCGAGGTCGAACTGTCGCTCAACAGCGAGGACTTGGGAGCCAGGGCCGGGCTCGCCGTCCTCGGGGACGCCTTCAGCTGGATCGGGCTCCAGCGGGTGGAGGAAGGGTCGGTGCAGCTCGTGCACCGGTTCGCCGAGTCGGTCGCCGAGCGGGAGCGCGAGGGCGCGCATCCGGTGGCGGCGCCCGAGGGACGGGCACGGCTCTGGATCGAGATCGGCGCCGGAGCGCGCTGCCGTTTCTTCTACGACGTCGGCGCCGGCCGGCGGCCCTCGGGCCTGGTCTTCGCCGCCACCCCCTGGCGCTGGGTCGGCGCCCTGCTCGGACTCTTCGCGCTCGCGCCCGTCGGCGGGGGACACGCCGGCGCGGCCTCGTTCACGCAGTTCCGCATCACCGCGACCCCCTGAGGGTCACTTCCTGCCATCCGTACGCCTGTTGGGAGCCGCAATGACGCACCTCCATAGCAAGCGCTTGCCGGGGTCGCCGCCCCTGGGGAGAACCCTGGCCGCCGTGGTGGGCCTGGTGGCCGCCCTGGCCCTGGGGGCGATCGGCCAGGCGAAGGCCGCCGCACCCGTACCGGACCGCGCTTCCGGGACCGCCTCGTCGGCCGACCGCTGGACCGACCGGGCCCACGGATTCGCCTCCCTCGACGGCGGCACCACAGGCGGTGCGGGCGGCAAGGTCGTCACCGTCACCGATCAGGCCTCACTCGCCCGGTACGCGGCCGCCGAGGAGCCGTACATCATCCGGGTGTCCGGGGCGATCGCCGTCGAACCCTTCGGCTCGGACATCGTGGTGGCCTCGGACAAGACGGTCATCGGCGTCGGCGACACCGGCGAGATCGTCCACGGGGAGCTTCATCTCAACCCCGGCACCCACAACGTGATCATCCGCAATCTGACGATCCGGGACTCCTACGTCGAGGGCGACTGGGACGGCAAGACGCAGGACTTCGACGCGATCCAGATGGACACCGCCGACCACGTGTGGATCGACCACAACAGGTTCACGCACATGGGTGACGGGCTGCTCGACATCCGCAAGGACAGCCAGTACATCACCGTCTCCTACAACCGGTTCGCCGACCACAACAAGGCGTTGGGGATCGGCTGGACGACCAATGTGCTCACCCAGATCACCATCGACCACAACTGGTTCACCGGCACGAAGCAGCGCAACCCGTCCGCCGACAACTGCGCCTACGCGCACCTCTACAACAACTACCTCTCGGCGCAGGTCGATGACGGCGATCCGGTGTGGACGTACGGCAACTGGTCGCGCGGCCAGACAAAGATGGTCATCGAGAACAGCTACTACGACGGTGTCCAGCACCCCTACCAGGCCGACGCCACCGCAGAGTTGGTGCAGCGCGGTTCGATCCTGCGGAACGCCGCCGGGCGGCACGACGAGTGGGGTGCGGCCTTCGAACCGCGGGACTTCTACGACTACCGGCTGGACCCGGCTTCCGCCGTCCCGGCCCTCGTCACCCGCTTCTCCGGGCCGCAGAAGAGGATCGGCGCCGTCGAACTGAACGTCCCCGCCGACTATCCGACGGTCCAGGCCGCCGTGGACGCCGTCCCGGACGGCAACGACAGCGCGGTGACCGTGTCGATCGCGCCCGGAACGTACCGGGCGAAGGTGTTCGTCCCCGCGACCAAGCCCCGGATTCTGCTGCGGGGGACCGGACAGGACCGCTCCGACACCGTCATCGTCCACGACACGCCCGCCGCGTACGGCGGTTCCACCGGGAGCGCCACCGTACGGATCGCGGCGAACGACGTCACGGCGCGCAACCTCACCTTCAGCAACGACTTCGACGAGGCCGCGCACGAGCTGAACGGTGAGCAGGCCCTCGCGATGAAGACGACGGGTGACCGGATCGTCTTCGAGGACACGGCCTTCCTGGGCAACCAGGACACGCTGATGACCGACAGCCCCAGCCTGACCGCCATCAGCCGGGTCTACCTCCGCGACTCGTACATCGAGGGCGATGTCGACTTCATCTACGGACGCGCGACCACCGTCGTCGAGCGCTCCGTCATCAAGGCGCTCAGCCGCGGTTCGGCCACCAACAACGGCTACATCACGGCCGCTTCGACCTGGAAGGGCAACCCGTACGGGTTCCTGATCACCCGGTCGAGGATCGTGAGCGACGCCCCCGCCGAGTCCTTCCACCTTGGCCGGCCCTGGCACCCCGGCGGCGAAGTCGACGCCGTCGCACAGGTGTTGATCCGGGACACCGAACTGCCGGCCGCGGTGAAGTCCTCGCCGTGGACCGACATGAGCGGCTTCTCGTGGAGGGACGCGCGATTCGCGGAGTACCGGACGTACGGGCCCGGTTCCGCCGTCACCGCCGACCGGCCGCAGCTGCCGGACGCCGACGCGGCCGCGTACACGGTCGCCGACTACCTGTCCGGGGCCGATGGCTGGGCGCCCTACGCCCACCACTGACCTCTGCACACCACTGTTCCCATCCAGAAGAAGAGAGCCGATCAATGAAGATCAGTATTCGCAGAAGCAGCCGAGGCGGGCGACGTGCGGCCGCGGCCGTCGCGGTGAGCGCCGTGCTCGCGCTGACCGCCACCGCCTGTGGCGACGACGGCAGTGGTGCCGGCGGCGACAAGGGCGACGAGGGCTCGGGCAAGGGCGAGATCACCTTCTGGGACAACAACACGGCCGTCCGCCGTGACATCTGGATGGAGATCATCAAGGACTTCGAGAAGAAGTACCCGGACATCAAGGTCAACTACGTCGGAGTGCCCGCCGAGAACGTCCAGTCCAAGTACGACACCTCCATCCAGGGCGGCGGCCTGCCGGACGTCGGCGGGGTCGGCGCCGCGATGCTCGCCGGGATCGCCGCGCAGAACGCCCTCGAACCCCTCGACTCGCGCCTGGCGAAGAGCTCGCTCAACGGCAAGCTGAACGAGGGCATGGTCGAGTCGGTGACCGCCGCGGGTGGCCAGGAGCAGCTGTTCACGATTCCCACCTCGGCCAGCAACGGTGTGCTGTACTACCGCACCGACCTGTTCGAGGCGGCGGGCCTGGAAGCGCCCACCACCTGGACGAAGTTCTACGAGGCCGCGGACAAGCTGACCGACCGGGACAAGAACGAGTTCGGCTACACCATCCGCGGCGGCGCGGGCTCCATCGCGCAGGCCCTGGACGCGATGTACGGCCAGACCGGGATCACCGAGTTCTGGAACGGTGACAAGACCACGGTCAACGACCCCAAGAACGTGGCCGCGTTGGAGAAGTACGTCGCGCTCTACAAGAAGGACACCCCCGAGGCGGACGTCAACAACGACTTCACCAAGATGGTCGCCCAGTGGGACAGCGGCAAGATCGGCATGCTGAACCACAACCTGGGCTCCTACCAGGACCACGTGAAGGCGCTCGGCGTCGACAAGTTCCGTGGGCTCGCGAACCCGACCTCGGACGACGGCACGCGCGTGCAGGTCTCCAACCCCGTCGACGGGCTCGCTCTGTTCAAGTCCAGCAAGAACAAGACGGCGGCGTGGAAGTTCATCGAGTTCGCCGCGTCGCACGAGTCGAACAGCAAGTGGAACGAGTCCGCTGGGGCGATTCCCTCCAACACCGAGGCCGCGCAGGACGCTTGGATCGACGAGGCCGAGCCTACGAAGCTCGCCGCGGAGGCCTTGAGCAGTGGCAGCACCAAGATTGTGCAGCTGCCGTACTACCTGCCGGACTGGAACACGATCTCCAAGGCTGACAACGAGCCGAATTTCCAGAAGGTGTTGCTCGGGAAGATGTCGGCGGAGGAGTTCCTCGACACGGTTGCCGAGCAGCTCAACACCGCTCAGGCCGAGTGGGCGGCACAGCAGGGCTGACGTTGATGCCGCGGGTCGGTCCGTGGTCTGAACCGTTGTGTTCCGGCCGCGGGCCGGCTGTGGCTGGTCGCGCAGTTCCCCGCGCCCCTGAAGGGGCGTCTCCGTAACGGCTGTTGAAAGGTGCACCTCTGTGTCCCTTACCCGCAGACAGAGCACCAGCGCGGCCCTCGCTGCTGCCGCCGCGGCGGCTCGTACGAGCCGCCGCACCCCCATCCTCTACAACACGGGTGACTCAACCGCCACCCAAAGTGCGCCGACGCTGCCCCCGAGACCGGCTGGGGCATGGCCCTCCCGAGCAGGACAACACGCACTTCAACCGTTCCTAGGTTGGTTGGCCAAAGTAGGCCAACTCGGCACTCGCGCCGCAGCGTGGGTGCTTGCCGCCCGAACGGTCTTGGCAGCGGGGTGCGGGTGCTACCCGGTCAGGCGACGGCCGTCTGACGCTCCCCGAGGGGTGCCGCGGCCGGTCCGAACCGGGGCGGTTCCGCCCCTTTTGGCCCGCTCACGGACGATCCGGATCAGCCCTTTGGTAGCTCACCCGGCACGATCCTCTGGTCGTGCGGCCCCCACGAAACAACCGAGGGGTTTAGCGGGTCACACCTTCCAGTCCCCGAACCCTCCCGCAGCCGGAGCTGCAGTGAGCGGATCTCGCCAGCGAAGCTACGCGCCGCGCCACCCGACACACCACCGAAACCTCAACCATCACCCCATCGAGTGACAACGCACAGTGAAGAAGTGATCCAACCCGGCGCAAAACAGTTACCAACCCGCCCGGGGCGATCGCCGTGGCCCGTCTGGTCGCCGCCGGGCTGCTGCACCGGAGGGTGCTCGCGCCCCGGGACGTACGCCGTCTCGGCGAAGAGTTTCCCGAGTCGTGGATCACCTGGCCCACCGCCTGACCTCCTGATCCGACGGAAAGAGAGCCGCACAATGAGTACACAGGTATGTCATGCACGCGTCATAGCCTCGCTGGTCGGGTGCACCGCGCTGGTCTTCGCCCTCACGGGCACCACGGCGCAGGCGCACACCGGCGATCCCGGCCGCCAGGCCCTCGCCGCCGGTGACGGCTGGGGCTCCGAGGGCGCCGGCACCACCGGCGGTTCGGACGCCGACGCCGACCACGTCTACACGGTCACCACCTGGGCCGAGTTCAAGGCCGCGCTCGCCGCGGGCGGAACGGCACCGAAGATCATCAGGGTCAAGGGCACGATCGATCCGGTCGCCGAGGGTTGCGCGGCCTTCGAGGCGGAGGGCTACGACTTCGCCGCCTATCTGGAGAAGTACTCGCCTGAGAACTGGGGTCTGGACACCGACCTCTCCGGGGAGCCCGCCGACAGCCCCGAAGGGCTGCGCGCGGTCTCCGCCGCCAACCAGGACAAGGTCATCAAGGCGAACGTCCCCGCCAACACCACCATCCTCGGCGTCGGCAAGAACGCCGGGATCAGGGGCGGCAGCCTCCAGATCAAGGGCGTGGACAACGTCATCCTCCGCAACCTCACCTTCGAGGCCCCGCTCGACTGCTTCCCGCAGTGGGACCCGACCGACGGCGCGACCGGCGCGTGGAACTCCGAGTACGACGCGGTCGTCGTCTACGGCTCCACCCATGTGTGGATCGACCACAACACCCTGAGCGACGGCCGCTACCCCGACAGCACGCTGCCGACGTACTTCGGTGAGGTCTACCAGCAGCACGACGGCCTCCTCGACATCGTGCGCGGCGCCAACTACGTGACGGCGTCCTGGAATTCCTTCCAGGACCACGACAAGACCCTGATGATCGGCAACAGCGACAGCGCCGCCTCGACCGACACCGGCAAGCTCAAGGTCACGCTGCACCACAACCTCTTCGAGGGCATCGTGGAGCGTGCGCCGCGCGTCCGCTTCGGGCAGGTCGACGCGTACAACAACCACTTCGTGGTCGCCGAGGGCCAGTCGTACTCGTACTCCTTCGGCGTCGGTATCGCCTCGCAGCTGTACGCCGAGAAGAACGCCTTCTCGCTGCCGGACGGCATCAGCGCCGCCAAGACCCTGAAGAAGTGGAGCGAGGCGCCGCTCACCGCCGAGAGCAACTACGTCAACGGCGCGCTCGTCGACCTGATCGCCGTGCACAACGCGGAGATCCCGGCCGAGACGCTCCAGTCCGGCGCCGGGTGGACGCCGACCCTGCGCACGAAGGTGGACTCGCCGAGGGCCGTTCCCGGCATCGTCGACCACCGTGCGGGCGCCGGAGAGATCTGCTGACCATGGCCGAACTCCCGCTCAGCAGAAGGGCGTTCATCGTCGCGAGCACCGGAGCCGCACTGGCTCTCGGGCTCGCGGCCCCCACCGCCCGATCCCTGGAACGCGCCCCCTTCGGGCGCTACGGTTCGCCGTCCGCACGCCTCACCGGACAGACCCTGTACGTCCACCCGGGCGGCCTCGGCGACCACACCACCGTCCAGGCCGCCGTCACCGCCGTGGCCGGTCGCGGCCGTACGCTCGTCGTCGCGCCCGGCATCTACCGCGAAACCGTCGCCGTCGGCATCGACCGCACGGAGATGACCTGGATCGGCGCCTCCGAGAACCCGCGCGATGTCGTGATCGTGTACGACAACGCCAACGGCACGCCCAAGCCCGGCGGCGGCACCTACGGCACGACCGGGTCCGCGACCACGACCGTGCAGGCCGATGGATTCACCGCCCGCTGGATCACCTTCGCCAACGACTGGCTGCGCGCCGAACACCCCGGGATCACCGGCACCCAGGCCGTCGCCATCAAGGTGCAGGGCGACCGCTCGGCCTTCGAGCACTGCCGGTTCCTGGGCCACCAGGACACGCTGTACGCCGACTCGATGGCGCTCGGCACCGTCGCCCGCCAGTACTTCGCGCACTGCTACATCGAGGGCGACGTGGACTTCGTCTTCGGGCGCGCGACGGCCGTGTACGAGCATTGCCACTTCCACACCCTGAACCGCACCGACCTGGCCACCGCCCCGTACGGCTTCGTCTTCGCACCGTCCACCGCCGTCGCCAACCCGCGCGGCTACCTGGTCACACGGAGCCGTGTCACCAGCGGGGCCCCGGACGCCTACTACAAGCTGGCCCGCCCCTGGGTGCCCGGCTCGGACACCACGGCCCGGCCCATGCTGACCGTCCGCGACACACGTCTCGACGCCGGCATCGACGCGGTGGCGCCCTACACCAACATGTCGGACACCTATCCGTGGCAGAGCCAGCGGTTCGCCGAGTACCACAACACGGGTCCAGGGGCGGAGATCGGCGTCCCGGCCAACCGGCCTCAACTCACGGACGAGCAGGCCGAGTTCGCGACGCGCGAGGAGTATCTCGGCGACTGGGCGCCCTGGCGTGGACGCACTCTCCAGGTCCGTCCCGGTGGCTCCGTCCAGGCCGCCGTGGACGCCGTGACCGGCCCCGGTTGGACGATCGTCGTGCACCCAGGTGTTTATCGCGAAGTCGTCAACATCCCTGCAAACAAAGGGGACTTGACGATCCGTGGTGCCAGTCGCGACCCGCGCACCGCCGTCATCGTGTACGACAACGCCAACGGGACGCAGAAGCCGGACGGTTCCGGGACGTACGGCACCGCGGGCTCCGCCACCTTCACCTCGGCGGCGCCCGGCCTGACCGTTCGCGAGTTGACGATCGCCAACGACTGGCTGCGCGCGGACCATCCGGAGATCACCGGAACGCAGGCCGTCGCCGCGTACGTCACCGGCGACCGCTCGCACTTCTCCCAGGTACGGCTGCTGGGCCACCAGGACACCCTGTTCGCGGACACCACGGCGCTCACCGCCTTCGACCGGCAGTACTACCGCGACTGCTACATCGAGGGCGACGTCGACTTCGTCTTCGGGCGGGCAACCGCCGTCTTCGAGCGCTGTCACTTCCACACCCTCGACCGGGACGTCGCCTTCAGACCCGAGGGGATGGTCTTCGCGCCCTCCACGGCCCGCGCGAACCCGTACGGCTTCCTGGCGGTGGGCGGCCGGATCACCTCCGGCGCCGAGGACGGGGCGTACAAGATCGCGCGGCCCTGGGTGCCCTCGTACGAGACGACGGCCTGGCCCTCGCTCGTCGTACGGGAGACGCGACTCGGCGCCGGCATCGACGCGACCACGCCCTACATCAACATGCGCGAGGCCTACCCGTGGCAGACCATGCGCTTTCGCGAGTACCGCAACACCGGCCCCGGCGCGGAGATCACCGTGCCGGAGAACCGTCCCCAACTCACGGACGCGGAGGCCGAGACGCACACCCGTGCGGCCTATCTCGGCGACTGGCGCCCGTGAAGCACCAGAGAGTCCCGAACGAATCGCTGAATCGCTGAATCGACGAAAGGACCGCACTCCATGTCTCGTCGTACCGCTCTCTCCCTCGGCGCCGCCCTGGCGCTGGGCGGGGGCCTCGCCGCACTCCCCACCCAGGCCCAGGCCGCGACCGTCGTCGTGGACACCACCGCCGAGCTGACCAGCGCGATCTCCGGCGCGACGGCAGGCACCGTCATCCAGGTGCGCGCCGGCACGTACTACCCGACGGCCACACTCCAGTCGACGGCCAACGGCACCTCGTCGAGCCCGGTCACCCTCCAGGCGTACGGCTCGGAGACGGTGAAGATCGACGGCTCCTCGCTGCCCGCCGGCGGCTGGATCTTCAAGCTGACCGCCGACTACTGGAACGTCTCGGGCATCACCTTCCAGAACTCGCCGGACAGCGCCGTCGTCTGCCAGTCCTGCACCGGCACGGTGTGGAGCAACATCAAGACCATCAACGGCGGCGACTCCGGCTTCACGCTCACTGGCGACGGCACCGTCAACAACACGGTCAGGAACATCGACTCCTACGGCCACTACGACGCCGCCACCCATGGCGAGAACGCGGACGGTGTGGCCGTGAAGTTCGGCTCCGGCACCGGGAACCTGATCACGGGCGCCCGCCTCTACAACAACTCGGACGACGGCATCGACTTCTGGTCCTTCTCCTCGCCCGTCACCGTCGAGCACACCTGGGCCTTCGGCAACGGCAGGAACCGCTGGTCCGACTCGGCCTTCGCGGGCGACGGCAACGGCTACAAGCTGGGCGGCGACGGCGAGGTCGTCGCGCATGTCGTCAACAACTCCGCCGCCTGGGACAACGCGGGCAACGGCTTCACCGAGAACTCCAACGCCGGTGCGATCGTCATCAACCGCACCACCGCGTACGCCAACGGCAAGTACGGCTACTACTTCGCCACCAGCTCCGCGAAGCTCGGCAAGAACCTGGCCGTGAGCAACGGCTCGGCGGCCGTCTCCAAGGGCTCCTCGGTGACTTCCGCGGGCAACAACTGGGACTCGGGCATCTCCACCCCGTCC
Organism: Streptomyces sp. NBC_00038; assembly: GCF_026343635.1. Lineage (NCBI taxonomy): Bacteria > Bacillati > Actinomycetota > Actinomycetes > Kitasatosporales > Streptomycetaceae > Streptomyces > Streptomyces sp. NBC_00038. The sequence continues at coordinate 2,572,000 of NZ_JAPELQ010000001.1, read as the reverse complement.
TTCATCTCCACGGACGCGTCGACGACGTACAACTCCCGCCAGTCCAGCGGCGCGTTGCCCGCGACCACGTTCCTGACCACGGGGTCCTCGACGATCGGCGCCACGATGAACTGAAACCGGCCAGGGAGCGCGAGGCCTAAAGGTTGTCTATGGACTCGGTAACCATCAGGCAACGAGTCTCGCGCTCGGGCGGGTTACGCGCGTAGAAACCTGTCATGCATAAGCCACTGCGTATAGCGGCCATCGCCGCCACCTGTGCCGTCGCCGGTGCCGCCCTGTACGGCACCGGTGTCGCCACCGCCGACCAGTCGACGGCGAACAGCACCACCGAGCCCCACAACATCGGGCTCCTGGTGCAGGAGATCGACACCTACTACGGCACCACGCTCGACAGCAATGGCGTGTACCAGGCGTCCAAGGACAGCCCGTACGCCAAGGACCTCGCGCGCATCGAGGCCGACGCGAAGAAGTACATCAAGAAGGTCGCGGACAAGGCGAAGCACAAGGGCGAGAAGCCCGCGGTCGTCTTCGACATCGACGACACGCTGCTGCTCTCCCTCGACTACGAGAAGAAGTCCAACTACACGTACAGCTCGGCCACTTGGGCCGAGTACGTGGCCAAGGCCGATCGTCCGGCCGTCTTCGGCACCCCCGGACTCGTCGCGTACGCCGAGTCCAAGGGTGTCGAGGTCTTCTACAACTCGGGCCTCAAGGAGTCGCAGCGCGCCTCCGCGGTCGCGAACCTGAAGAAGGTCGGCGCCGACATCAATCTCGACGCCGACCACATGTTCCTCAAGGACGCGGCCAACCCGCCGTCGTACCTGAGCGCCTGCGCCACGGCCGCCGCCTGGAACTGCACCACCGTGCAGTACAAGTCCGGCACCCGCAAGCACATCGAGTCCCTCGGGTACGACGTCGTCGCCAACTTCGGCGACCAGTACTCGGACCTCGAAGGCGGCTACGCCGACAAGACGTACAAGCTCCCGAACCCGACGTACTACGTCAGCTAGTTCGTAGATACGGGCTTGATCGACCCCAGGGTCGGCACCACCGGCTCGATCGTGCCGTCGGCCGCGAACGTCATGCGGTCGATGGTCGTCTCCCGGTGTGTGCCGTCGCCACCCGGCTTGCCGGGACCGTTCAGGGCGAACCGGTGGTAGACGATGTACCAGTCGTCCGTGCCGGGGGTGTTCACCACGGAGTGGTGGCCGGTCCCCTTGATGCCGTACTCGGGGCGCTTGGACAGGATCGTGCCCCGCTTGGTCCACGGGCCGAGCGGGGACGGTCCCGTCGCGTAGGCGACGTGGTAGTTCTCGCTGCGGGTGTCGTCCTCGGACCACATGAAGTAGTACGTGCCCTGGCGTTTCACGACGAAGGTCCCCTCGCGGAAGTCCGCCTGGGTGATGTCCTGCACCTTCGTCGCGTCGAAGGACACCATGTCGTCGTTCAGCGGCACGACATAGCCGCGCCCGTTGCCCCAGTAGAGATACGACTGGCCGTCGTCGTCCGTGAACACCGCCGGGTCGATCATCTGGCCCGACAACTGCCCCTTCGCCACCAGGGGTTCGCCCAGTGCGTCCTTGAAGGGACCGGCGGGGGAGTCGGCCACCGCGACACCGATCGACTGCTCGGCGCAGAAGTAGAAGTAGTACTTGCCGTCGCGCTCGGCGATCGCCGGAGCCCAGGCGTTCTTGTCGGCCCACGACACGTCGGGACCCAGGTTGAGGATCACGCCGTGGTCCTTCCAGTGGACCAGGTCCTTCGACGAGTAGGCCTTGAAACTCGTCCCGCTCCAGCCCGGGTAGCCGTCCGTCGTCGGATAGATCCAGTAACGGCCGTCCAGGTACTGGACGTCCGGGTCGGCGTTCAGCCCGGGAAGCACGGGACTTCGCGTGGGCACCGCCTCCACCGTCCACGTCCGGCTCGTTCCGTCCGCCGCCGTCACGGTGTACTTCTGGGGCTTGCGGAAGTCCCGGCGGGTACCGGAGGCGGGCGTGACCGTCGCACCCGCACCGACCCACAGGCGCGGGGCAAGGCCCGACAGCTCGGCGTCCGCCTTCATCGGCAGCACCACCTTCGAGGACGCCTCGGTGACGAGGGCGTACCCCTTCTGCCCGCGTGCCGTCGCGTCCACGACCGACGCCGGGCTCACCGGATACGCGGCCATCAACCGGTCGTACTCCGCCTGCGTCACCGGCATCACCGTGCCGTGCCGAGGGCTGGCCGGCAGCTGGTAGTCCGTCGACATCGTCCAGTCACCGGAGTCGAGGTCGGTCGTCTCGAAGGGGACGTAGCCGCGGCCGCCGTACTCGTCGATGAACAGGTACCACTTGTCCTCGGTGTTGGACTTGAAGACCGTCGGGCCCTCGCCGCGGTCGATAGAACCGCTGCCGATGCAGTCGGCGACGAAGTCGTACGAGGTGTCGGTGAGGCTGGTCGACTTCTCACCGGTGATGAACTTCGAGCAGGGGCTGGAGGAGGTGGGGTCGCGCTCGTCCTTGGTGTAGCGGTAGTAACTGCCCTTGTTCTTGATGACGGTCGAGTCGATCACCGAGTAGCCGGGGTCGTCCCAGACCTTCGGTTCGCTGAAGGTGCGGAAGTCCTTGGTGGTGGCGTACAGCATCTTGTTGTACGTCGATCCGGTGTGGTCCGGGTCGTCCTCGGCGTAGAGCTTCGAGGCCCAGAAGACGACGTACTCGCCGAGCGACTCGTCCCAATAGGCCTCCGGGGCCCAGGTGTTGCCCGCGGTGTCCGGGGAGACCTTCACCAGGCGCTGGTCGGTCCAGTGGACCAGGTCGGTGGACTCCCAGATCATGATCGACTTGCTGCCGTGCCGCTGGACGTAGTCCCAACTGCCGCTGGAGTTGCGGTACATCTTCAGGTCGGTGGCGATCAGATAGAACTTGTCGCCCTCGGGGGAACGGATCACGAACGGATCGCGCAGCCCCTTCTCGCCCAGCTCGGAGGTGAGGACGGGCCGGCCGGCGTTCAACTCCCGCCAGTGCAGCGGGTCGTTGCCGCGGCTGAGGGCGTAGCGGATCTGCTCGCCGTCGGCGGTGCCCTCGCCGGTGAAGTAGGCGAAGAGGTAGCCGGCGTACTTCTGCTTGTTCACGTGAGGTGCTCCGGGTTGAGCGGCGGGGCTTGGCGGGGCGGCGAGCAGGCCCAGGAGGAGGGCGAACAGGGGGAGCAGGAGCGTGCGGGCGGTGCGGCTTCGCATGACACATCCTGTGGGGGTCTGATGGATTCTGTTGGATGAACCGTCTTCGGAGTGTCAACAGTTGGGGACGGTGCGTCAATCGGTGTGGGCGGGACGGGAGCGAGCGAAAATTTCGATCGTTTTCGCGGGGGCTCGGCAACCCTTTGCGCCACGGCGGCGACCAGAGAACAGAAGCGGGCCGGGGCGGCCCCTCCGGCCCGCTTCGTCACCCCCATTCCCCAGGAAAGGAACCGCCCCGTGCGTCAGAGCATCGGACGCCATCGCAAGACCCGCACGCTCTCGATCGCCGCCGCGGTGGCCGTCGCCGCGGGGGCGGGTGGCGTCTACCTCGGCCTCTCGGACAGCGGCGAAGCGCAGGCCGCGGGCACCACGGTCACCGTCTCCAGCACCGCTCAGCTGGAATCGGCCGTCGCGAACGCCGCCGCCGGTACGACCATCCAGGTGCGCGCCGGTACGTACACCCCGGCGAACACCCTCAAGTCCACGGCGAACGGCACCAGTTCGGCCCGGATCACGCTCACCGCGTACGGCAGCGAGAAGGTGAAGATCGACGGCTCCAAGCTGGCCGCCGGGTCCTGGCTCGCCGGCATCTACGGCGACTACTGGACCGTCCAGAACATCACCTGGCAGAACTCGCCCGCCCAGGGCTTCGTCGTCACCTCGTCCGTCGGCGGCATCTTCAAGAACCTCGTCACCGCGAACAACGGCGACTCCGGCTTCACCCTGCGCGGCGACGGCACGACGAACAACCTCGTGCAGAACCTGGACAGTTACGGCAACTACGACGCCGCGGGGCACGGGCAGAACGCCGACGGCATCGCTGTGAAATTCGGGTCCGGCACCGGGAACAGGATCACCGGCGCGCGGCTCTACAACAACTCGGACGACGGCCTCGACCTGTGGCAGTTCTCCTCGCCCGTCACCATCGAGCACTCCTGGGCGTTCGGCAACGGCAAGAACCGCTGGAGCGACGCGGCCTTCGAGGGCAACGGCAACGGCTTCAAGCTGGGCGGCGGGGGTGTCACCGTCGCGCACGTCGTGAACAACAACTCGGCCTGGGACAACACGCTGAACGGCTTCACCGAGAACTCCAACACCGGGGCGATTGTGCTGAACCGGAACACCGCGTATGCCAATGCCGAGGCGGGGTTCTACTTCGCCACCGGTAAGGCGCGGCTCGCCAGGAATCTCGCGGTGGGTAACAAGGGGGGCCTGGGGAAGCTCGGCTCCTCCACGGTCTCCGCGGCCAACAACTGGGACAGTGGTGTTGCCGCGCCGTCCTTCAAGTCGACTGACGCCACGACGGCGTACGCCTCTCGGCAGTCGAGCGGGTCGCTTCCCCCGACCACGTTTCTTACGACTGGCTCCACGGCGATTGGCTCGACCATGAACTAGGCCGGTTCGCAGGCTGCGGGCCGTATGTGGCTGGTCGCGCCCACGCGGCGGAGCCGCATATGTCACAGCCCCGCGCCCCTGAAGGGCCGCGCCCCTGAAGGACGCGAACGCCCCGTCGGTCGTCACCGGCGGGGCGTTCCTCTGCCGGCCGAGGGGGGCTCAGGCCAGCAGATCAATGCAGTCGAACGACGTGCCGGGGCTCAGGAACGCCGAGCCCGTCGAGCCGCTGACCACGTTCAGTTTCAGCACGTTGTACTGGCTGACATCCGTTTTCCACGCACTGGAAGGGACGTTGAAAACGAACGTCTGGTTGTTTCCCCGGTAGGAACCGGTGGTGAGCGAGCGTGTCGAAGGCTGCGTGGGCGCCGAAGGGATCGGCGACACCCAGTCGTTGACGCTCACCCGCGGACGGCCGTTGATGTACGCGTCCGTCACCCCGACGCGCAGGGTGTGCGCGGCGGCGGCCTGCGCGGCGGTCAGCTTGAAGTAGAGAAGGATGCCGTCGTTGACGTCCTTCCAGATGTACGCCGGGAAGGACGCGGCCTCGCCGCCGCTGCCGATGGTGACGTTGCCCGTCCACTTGGCCGCGCGGGCGTCGGAGGGATGCGCGTACGTCATCAGCTCGGCGTTCTTGAACTCGCCGGGCGTGCCGTCCCAGTCGCCGAGCCGCCAGATGGCGGAGGCGCTGCTCGGATCGCCGCCGATGGTGAGGCTGTTCAGGGCGGTCGAACCGCCCGCCGTCACCGTCACCTGGCGGGTGTGGACGGCGAGTTCACCCTTGAAGACCGTGAGGGTGTACGTCCCCGGCAGCATCCCCTTGCAGGAGAAGGCGCCCGTGCCGGCCGCGGCCTTCGCCCAGTACTGCGCGTCGGAGTTGGCGAAGCCCACCGTGTACGCGTACTTCGCGTCCATGCCCTTCAGGCCGACGCCCGCCACCCTCCCGCGGCCGCCCTTGCCCACCCAGCCGGTGATGCCGAGGCCGTCCACCCACGAGGTGTCGAGGTTCGCGTGGAACAGCGACGAGGAGGGCGCGCCGCCGTCCGTGAAGTCGAGGACGTACGGGCCCTGCAGCCCGTAGCGCTCGGGCTCCGTCTGGGCCTGGTTGTAGTGCAGGATCTCGTACAGCGCCGCTCCGCCGTCGTTCGAGTGGCGCAGCAGCGAGCGGTAGAAGGGGCCGCCGGAGGCCTTCTCGTGGTTGGAGCGGACCAGCCACAGGGCGGCTGAACCGGTAGTGAAGCCGATGTGGTCGTAGTCGATGACGCGCTTGCCCGAGTAGTGCTTGGAGTGCGTCGTGCCGTCCGCGCGCTTGAAGACGTCACTGGCCTCGATGACCGAGTCCGAGGCCTCGATCCAGGAGTCCGGGCCCTCGTTGGGGAAGACCCCGGCCTTGAGGCGGACGATGAAGCGGGTCGCCGTGAAGGACGCGTCGGCCTTGTCCGTCCACAGGTAGACGCTGTTCTGGCCGCTGCGGGCCGCGATCCACTGGGTGATCGAACCGTGCGCCACCTTCACCAGGATCGTCGACCCGGACAGCTTGATGGTCACCGTGGAGGCGCCGAGCCCGGACTCCACATGCGAGTGCCTGCCGCCGTAGCCCTCGTACTCCTTGCCCTTGTAGGCCAGCGACGTGATGTCGCCGGTGGACTTGGAGACCTTGAGGACGAGCGAGGCTCCCGTGGTGATCACGTAGTTGGAGCCGTCGTCCGTGTAGCCGAAGGTCGCGGCCGAAGCGGAGGAGAGGAGGCCGGTGCCCGCCGCGACCGCGGCACCCGTACCGGCCACGCCCACGGCGGACGCGGCGAGCAGGCGGCGCCGGGTGAGATGTCTCTTGTGCGCGCTCATCGACGGCGCTCCGTCGTGCGGCGGCGTACGCGCGGTGCAACTCGTGCAGTCATGAACCAGTGTTCCTTGAGTGGGAGGAGGGCCTTGCGTCTCCTGGTCGCCACTGCTGAGGAACGGGTTGCCGTGTCCGCAGGACTTCTTTACAGAAGTTCCCTACTGGTCGCCTACGAGTCGCCCTCGTCGGTGCTCTGGCTCGCGAAGTCGCCCGCCACGTCCAGCTGTTGGTCCGCGGTCCCCGCGGTCGCCGCATAGCCGTCGTCCTTGGCGTCGCGGCCGCCGCGGTCGTGGTCGTACTGGCCCGCGAACACCCACTCGCCCGGCCAGATCGTGTGGCCCGGCTTGAGCACCCAGGTGTAGACGAGGAACCCGTCCTTCTCGACGACCGTCGTCGTGAAGTCGTCCTCGGGTGCCGATCGCCAGGCGCCGGCGTTGGTGACCCCGCCGGTCTGCTCGACCTTCAACTCGACGGTGAGCGAGGTGAGTTCCTTCGAGTTCTTGAGGGTCACATTGCTCTGCGCCCAGAACTCGTTGCTGTGCGGGTCGACCGAGCCGTCGGACCACAGCGGCCCGTCCTCGCCGCCCGCGTCGGCCGAAAGATCCGCGGCGGGCGCGGAGGTCTTCGGCGACGGGGTGGCCGACGGGGACGAACTCGGCGTCTCCTGCGGCTTCGACGCACCGGAACTGGGCGTGGGGGCGGGCGGGACCGGCGCCCGGCTCGTCGCGTCCGGCGAGACCTCGGGCGTCGGTGAGACCGCGACGGTCTGCTGCGGGGGCTCGTCCTTCACGGCCGAGGCGACCGCGTAGCCGCCCACCGCGAGAACGCCGGCGACCGCGGCCGTGGCGCTCACGACCCGGGCCCAGCCGAACACCGGCGGACGCGTCGCACGCCGCACGGGCCGGTCTTCGGCACCCGCCATCCCGCGCTCGACCCGGGCCAGGATGCGCGCGCGGTCGGGCTCGTGCGCCTCGGCCGCCTCACGCAGCCCGGCGCGCAGCTCGTCGTGCACGTCCTGCGCCTTCCTCATCGGTCCCTTCCTCCGGCTCCGCCCGTGGGCAGCACTCCCACGTGCACCCGCATCGGCGCCTCGTCGGTGCCGAGGAGCCGCTTCAGTTCGGCCATGCCCTTCGACGTCTGGCTCTTCACCGTACCGACCGAGATGCCCAGGGCTAGCGCGGTGTCCTTCTCCGAGAGGTCGAAAGCATGCCTCAGGACGACACACGCGCGCTTGCGGAACGGCAGTCTGCGCAGGGCGTCCTGGACATCCACCACGCCGGGTATGTCGGGGTTCTCCGTCTTGTCGTCGCGCTGCGACCAGAACAGGGTGATCCGCCGGCGCTCGCGCACCGCGCTGCGGATCCGGGTGCGGGCCAGGTTGGCGACCACACCGCGCGCGTACGCCGCCGGATGGTCCGCCGCGCGTACCCGGTCCCAGCGGTGCCACAGTGCGAGCAGCGCGTCGGCCGCCAGATCGTCGGCGGCGTCCGGCTCGCCCGTCAATAGGTGGGCCAGGCGGGCCAGTTCGGCGTAGTGCCGCTCGAAGAAGGCGTGGAACTCCACGGAGGCGGCGTCGTCGACGACAGTGCCCACGGGACCTCTCCTCGCTGCGACTTCCGGCGCCGGTGAAGGCGCGTGCGTATACGGCTCCCCTGTGTCACCCGTGAAGAATTGGTGTGCCCGTGGGGCGAGATGCGAGAGCGTACCAGCCACTCGTACGGAGCTTCGAACGACGTATGGCAGGCCGAACTCGATTCCGTAACACGGGGAAAACCTGAAAGCGGTTCAACGCGGGAACAATCCAGCCAGCATCCGCACACCCAGCACGCAGGCAACGAGGAGTATCGCCATGTCCGATTCCCAGAAGGTGGCCGACCGGCCAAGTGCCGCGCCACCCCCGGCGAACAGCATCGACCAGTTCTTCAAGATCTCCGCCAGGGGCTCCACCTTCGGCCGTGAGATACGCGGCGGCTTCGCCACGTTCTTCACGATGGCCTACATCCTTGTCCTGAATCCCATCATCCTGGGCAGCGCCAAGGACAAGTTCGGCCACCAGCTCGACGCGGTCCAACTGACCACCGCCACCGCCCTGGTGGCCGCGGTCATGACGATCATCATGGGCGTCGGCGGCAACCTCCCGCTCGCGCTCGCCGCGGGCCTCGGCCTCAACGCGGTCGTCGCCTTCCAGATCGCCCCGCTGATGAGCTGGGACGACGCGATGGGCCTGATCGTCCTCGAAGGCCTGCTGATCTGCGTGCTGGTGGTGACGGGGCTGCGCGAAGCCGTCATGCACGCGATTCCGCAACCGATGAAGCAGGCGATCAGCGTCGGCATCGGCCTCTTCATCGCCTTCATCGGCTTCGTCGACGCCGGGTTCGTCACCCGCATCCCGGACATCGCGCAGACCACCGTGCCGGTGCAGCTGGGCGGCACGGGCCTGCTCTCAGGGTGGCCGGTCCTCGTCTTCTGCCTCGGCGTGCTGCTGACCATCGGGCTGCTCGCGCGCAAGGTCAAGGGCGCGATCCTGATCAGCATCGTGAGCATGACGATCGTGGCGATCATCATCGACTCGATCGCCGACATCAAGAGCTGGGGCCTGACCACACCGAAGGTCCCCGACGACATCGTGGCCTCACCCGACTTCGGACTGCTCGGTCACTTCAGCCTGTTCGGCGCCTTCGGGGAAACCGGAGCCATCACCGTCGTCCTCCTTGTCTTCACCCTGGTCCTGTCCGACTTCTTCGACACCATGGGCACGGTCGTCGGCATCAGCGCCGAGGCGGGCCTCCTCGACGAGGAGGGCAAGGTGCCCAACCTCGGCCGCGTGCTGCTCATCGACGGCGCCGCCGCGGTCGCCGGCGGCGCGGCCTCGGCGTCCTCCTCGACCTCGTACATCGAGTCGGCGGCGGGTGTCGGCGAGGGCTCCCGCACCGGCTTCTCGAACCTGGTCACCGGCGGGCTCTTCGCGTTCGCGCTCTTCCTGACCCCACTGCTCACGATCGTGCCGCTGCAGGCCGCCGCGCCCGCGCTCGTCGCGGTCGGGTTCCTGATGATGACGCAGGTCAAGCACATCGACTGGGACAAGTACGAGATCGCCATCCCCGCGTTCCTGACCATCGCGGTCATGCCGTTCACGTACTCGATCACCAACGGGATCGGCGCCGGGTTCCTGGCGTACGTCCTGATCAAGACGGTCCTCGGGAAGGCCAAGGAGGTGCACTGGCTGCTGTGGGGAGCTTCGGCGCTGTTCCTGGTGTACTTCGCGATCGACCCGCTTGAGCAGTTGTTCGGCGTGAAGTGACGCGCAAGCTCGGCATCGAATGACGTGAAGGGCCGCCCTCCAGGGGTGCGAGGGCGGCCCTTCCGTACACGTGGTGGCTGCTCAGTCCTTGAGCGCCGCCTGCATCATCGCCTTGGCCACCGGCGCCGCGAGGCCGTTGCCGCTGACCTCCGAGCGGGCCGCGTCCGACTGCTCGACCAGGACCGCCACGGCGACCTCCTTGTCGTTCGAGTCGGACTTCGCGTACGACGTGAACCAGGCGTACGGCGTCTGGCTGTTGTTCTCGCCGTGCTGGGCCGTACCGGTCTTGCCGCCCACGGTCGCGCCGGAGATCTGCGCGTTCGTGCCCGTGCCGTCCTCGACGACCGTCTGCATCGCGGACTGGAGCTGCTGGGCCGTGGAGGAGCTGACGATCTCCTTGGTCTCCGTGCTGTCGTCGTAGTTCGTCAGCACATTGCCGTCGGAGTCACTGGTCTGCGACACCATGTGCGGCGTGACCAGCTTGCCGTCGTTCGCTATGGCGGCCGACACCATGGCCATCTGGAGCGGGGTCGCGGTCACATCGAACTGGCCGATGCCGGTGAGCGCGGTGGACGACTTGTCCATGTCGGACGGATACACGCTGGTGTACGCCCGCACCGGCACGTCCTGCGACTCGTCGTTGAAGCCGAACTTCTCGGCCTGTGTCTTCAGCTTGTCCTGGCCCAGGTCGACGGCCATCTTCGCGAAGACGTTGTTGCACGAGTACTGCAGCGCCACCCGGATCGAGGCGTTCTCGCAGGGCGCCGACGCGTTCTCGTTCGCCAGCTCCGTGGTCGTGTCCGGCAGCGTGTACGGGTTCGGGCTGTCCGTCTTCGCGTCCACGTCCGAGTACAGCCCGTCCTCCAACGCGGCCGCCGCGACGACCAGCTTGAACGTCGAGCCCGGCGGCAGCGGCTGGCGCAGCGCCCGGTTCGTCATCGGCTTGTCCGCGTCCTTGGTCAGCGTCGTCCAGGCGTCCGTGTCGCCCGCGCTGAGCTGCGAGGGGTCGTACGACGGGGTGGAGACCACCGCGAGGATCTTTCCGGTCGTCGGGTCGATCGCGACGGCCGCGCCCTTCTTGTCGCCGAGGGCCTCGTACGCCGCCTTCTGTACATCCGGGTCGATCGTCGTGACCACGTCACCCGGGTCGGCGCGCTTGTTGGTGATCGTGTCCAGCGGGGTCTTCAGCTGGATGTCCGTGCCGTCGAGCAGGTCCTGGTAGATGCCCTCCAGCTGCGTCGCCCCGTACACCTGCGAGCTGTAGCCGGTCACCGCCGCGTACAGACTGCCGTCCGTGTACGTGCGCTTGTACTTGAGGTCTCCCGTCGTCTCCGCCGAACCGGTGATCGCGTCTCCGGCCACGATGATGTTCCCGAGCGGGTTCGCGTACTGCTCGATCGCGTTCCGCCGGTTGTCCTTGTCGTCCGCGAGCGCCTGGCCTTCGTAGAACTGCACCCATGTCGCCCTGACCAGCAGGGCGAGCACGAGCAGCAGAGTGAAGACGGCGGACCGCCTGATCGTCTTGTTCATCCCGCTCAGAAAGACGAGCGGGCGGGAGGGAATCGTTCCCTTCCGCCCGCATTTCTCATACACCGTTCATGAAGCCCGCCGTCCGTGAGCGGGCTCCCCGGTCATAGCCTCCGCGTCGCCAGCGTCAGGCGGTCGCGGGCGTCGAACAGCGCGTCCTTCACCATCTGCTCATGCGCGGGGGTCAGGCGCGCCACGGGCACCGAGCAGCTGATCGCGTCGCGGGCGGGCGTCCGGTACGGGATGGCGACGCCGAAGCAGCGCAGGCCAAGCGTGTTCTCCTCGCGGTCCACGGCGAAGCCCTGCTCCCGGACCTGGTGCAGCTCCTGGATGAGCTTCTCCCGGTCGGTGATCGTGTGCTCGGTGAGCGCCGGCAGGGTCTCGGGGAGCAGCTTGCGGACCTGCTCGTCGGTGTGGGTGGCGAGCAGCGCCTTGCCGAGCGAGGTCGAGTGCGCCGGGAGGCGGCGGCCGACCCGGGTGAAGGGGCGCAGATAGTGCTGCGACTGCCGGGTGGCGAGGTAGACGACGTTCGTGCCGTCCAGGCGGGCCAGGTGGATGGTCTCCGTCGTGTCGTCGGAGAGGCGGTCAAGGGTCGGGCGGGCCGCGGCGACCACCTCGTCGCCGTCGATGTACGAGGTGCCGACAAGCAGGGCCCGTACGCCGATGCCGTACCGCGTGCCCGTCGCGTCCGTCTCGACCCAGCCGAGCTCCACGAGCGTGCGCAGCAGCATGTACAGGCTGGACTTCGGATAGCCGACGGCCTCCTGCACGGAGGCGAGGGAGTGCATACCGGGCCGGCCGGCGAAGTACTCGAGCAATTCAACGGTCCGCACCGCGGACTTGACCTGCGCCCCGCCGCCTGTCTCGACTGCCGACATCGCCCTTGACCCCTTCGTTGGACGGGAAATAGTCTCCAACAGCATATTCACCATCAGAGACAGCGTTCAGCATATCGAACGCCCCTGGTGAGTGACACAGAACTGCGGCATCACATCTTGGAGGGACCCGCGGTGGCAGCAGCACCAGTCTGGAGTGTCGACCCCCGAACCGGGAAGCAGCGGGAACAGGTTGCGGTGGAGGCCACAGCCCAGGAGGTCGACGAGGCCGTCCGCGCCGCGCACGCCGCGCGCCCCGCCCTCGCCGACCGCACGGTACGCGCCGCCTTCCTGCGCACCGCCGCCGACCTGCTCGAAGGCTCCAAGGACCACCTCGTCGAGGCCGCGGACGCGGAGAGCGCGCTCGGCCCGGTCCGGCTCACCGGCGAACTCGCCCGCACCTGCTACCAGTTGCGGGCCTTCGCCACCATCGTCGACGAGGGCGCCTTCCTCGACGTCGTGATCAACCACCCCGACGACACCGCGACCCCGCCGATCCCGGACCTGCGCCGCTACAAGGTGCCGCTGGGCGTCGTCGCCGTCTACTCCGCGTCGAACTTCCCCTTCGCCTTCTCGGTCGCCGGCGGCGACACCGCGAGCGCGCTGGCGGCGGGCTGCCCGGTCGTCGTCAAGGCCCACCCGGACCACCCGGGGCTCTCCGAGCTGGTCGCGGCCGTACTGCGCCGGGCCGCCGCCCGGCACGACATCCCCGCGGGCGTCGTGGGCCTGGTCCACGGCTTCGAGGCGGGCGTCGAACTGGTCAGGCACCCGCTGATCTCGGCGGCGGGCTTCACCGGTTCCGTACGCGGCGGCCGTGCCCTCTTCGACGCGGCGGCCGCGCGCCCCGTGCCGATTCCCTTCCACGGCGAGCTGGGATCCCTCAACCCCGTCGTGGTCACCGAGGCCGCGGCGGCCGAGCGCGCCGAGGCGATCGGTGCCGGGCTCGCGGGCTCGATGACCCTGGGCGTCGGCCAGTTCTGCGTGAAGCCGGGGCTCGTCCTCGCCCCCGCGAGCGCGGCGGGCGACCGGTTCGTCAAGTCCCTCACGGACGCGGTCAGCGACACCGACGCGGGCGTCCTGCTCGACCACCGCATGCGCGACAACTTCATCGCCGGTGTCGCCGAGCGCGCCCAGCTCCCCGACGTGGACGCCCCGGTGACCCCGGGCGCCGGCAGCGAGCACACGGTGAGCCCCGGCTTCCTGACCGTGCCCGCGCGGAAGCTTGCCACCGAGGGTGAGCACGACCTGCTCCTGGAGGAGTGCTTCGGCCCGCTCACCGTGGTCGCGCGCTACGAGGACGAGGCCGAGGCCAGCGCGGTCCTCTCCCGTCTCCCCGGCAACCTCACCGCGACCGTGCAGCTCTCCACCGAGGAGGCGGCGGGCAAGGGGCGCGGCGCGGAGATCCTCGCCGAGCTGACCCCGCTCGCGGGCCGTGTCCTGGTCAACGGCTGGCCGACCGGCGTCGCGGTCGCTCCCGCCCAGCACCACGGCGGCCCGTACCCGGCGACGACGTCCACCTCGACCTCCGTCGGCGGTACGGCCATCGAGCGCTGGCTGCGTCCGGTGGCGTACCAGAACGCGCCCGAGGCGCTGCTGCCGCGGGAGCTCCGGGACGACAACCCGCTGGGGCTGCCGCGCCGTTACGACGGCCGGCTGGAACGCTGAGTGAGAGCCGCCCGGGACACGCCAGGGCAGGCCTGGGACACTCGGCGGATGGACGTCGAACTTCCCGAACTCCCGTTCCGGCTTCGCACCTACGGGCCTGACGGTCACTGGTCCTACGAGGACGGGGTGCTCACCGGCTGGGCGGGCGCGCGGCAGGACCGCTTCGTGCCGCCCACCGGTGAGGCTCTGGACGCCGCCTCCGACGCGCCTCGCCTGCTCGGTGCGCCGGAGGGCGACTTCCAGCTGATCGCGCGGGTCACCGTCGGTTTCTCGGGCTCCTTCGATGCGGGCGTGCTCTACGTCCACGTGGGGGAGCGGGCCTGGGCGAAGCTCTGCCTGGAGTACTCCCCGGATGTCCCCACCGTCTGCACGGTGGTCACCCGGGGGCACTCCGACGACGCCAACTCCTTCACCGTCGACGGCAGTTCCGTCTGGCTCCGCATCAGCCGCACCGGCCGCGCCTTCGCGTTCCACGCCTCTCGCGACGGCGCCCACTGGACCTTCGTCCGCCTCTTCACTCTCGGCGACGAGAAGGAGACCGGGGCTGCTCTGGTCGGCTTCATGACTCAGTCCCCCATGGGGGAGGGCTGCGTGGTGACGTACGACGGGATCGAGTTCCGGCCGAACTGGCCGCGGGACTTGAGAGACGGAAGCTGATTTCGCCCCCTCCGCCCCTACCCGTCCCGTACCTGGGGGCTGCCGCCCCCAGACCCCCGCTTTCGGCCTGGACGGCCTCGTCCTCAATCGCCGGACGGGCTGGAGATAGCCTCTCCGGCGTTTGAGGAGCGGGGGTTTGGGGGCGGAGCCCCCAAGTGACGGGAATGGGTAGGGGCGGAGGGGGCGAAACAACTCCCTAGCGCGCCACCCGCAACCCCACCGAAGCCACCGCCGTCGCAGCCAGCGCCCCCGCACTCAACGCAAGACTCACCCGCAACCCCGCCTCGAACCCCCCGGACACGAGCGACCCGAACGCAGCGATGGCAAGCCCCCCGGAGACCTGCCGGGCCGAGTTGAGGACCCCCGCCGCCAGCCCCGCCCGGTCGGAGGGCACCGCATCCATCATCACCGCCGTCAACGGCGGAATCGTCAACGCGCACCCCAGAGCCATCGGCACGAGAAGCACAGCCACCACCACAGGCGGGGTGGACGCGTCGATGTACAGCAGGACCAGCAGCCCCACCACCGCCAGCGACTGACCGAGGACCATCGGCAAACGCGGCCCGAACCGCCCCGCCAGCTTCCCCGCCGTGATGTTGGTGACGGCGATGAGCCCGGTCATCGGGAGGAACATCAACCCCGCGTACAGCGCCGAACTCCCCTGGACCTGCTGGAAGAACAGGGAGAAGAGGAACACCACGCCGTAGAAGGCCACGCTGCACGCCGCCCCCGCCGCGACGGCCACACTCACGTTCCGGCAGCGGAACAGCCCCAGCGGCACGACCGGATGCGCCTGCCGCGCCTCGACCCGGACGAAGACCAGACCCGCGCCCACGGCCACCACCAGCGAGACCACGCCCGCCGTACCGCCCTCGATGACCGCGAAGGTCACCGCCGTGAGGGTCACGACCGCCGCCAGCTGTCCGGGCAGGTCCAGCGGCGCGGGCCGGCGCTCCGAAGCAGGCGCCCGGACAAGGAGCGCCAGCGCCACCGCCCCCAACGGCACATTGATGAAGAAGATCCCCCGCCAGTCCCACACCGTGGTCAGCGCACCGCCCGCCACCGGCCCGAGCGCCACCGCGACCGACCCGCCCGCCGCCCACAGGGCAACGGCGCGTGCCCGCTTCGCGGCATCCGCGTACGCCTGCCGCACCAGCGCGAGCGAGGCCGGCAGCACCACGGCCGCGGCGGCGCCCTGTACGACGCGCGCACCGACCAGCACCGGCAGACTCGGCGCGAGCCCGCAGGCCACGGACGCCAGAGTGAACACCGTGATCCCGATCCCGTACGCGCGGCTCGCCCCGGCCCGGTCCGAGAACGCCCCGGTGGACAGCATCAGCGCCGCGAAGGACAGCGTGTACGCGTCCACGACCCACTGCAGTCCCGACATCCCGGCCCCGAGCGTCGCCCCGATCGACGGCAGCGCCACGTTGACGACGGACGCGTCGAGTGTGATCAGCGCGAAGCCGAGGAGGGCGGCGGTGAGCGTGAGGGCGGGGGAGCGCCCCAACTTGGCGGAAGCATCGAGGACTTGATGGGTGGGAGACCCGGTTTCGGTGGTCTGGTTGGTCGACATGCCTCCATGCTGCGGATCTGCGCGGCGGTACAGTAGTGGCCTGAATGCCATACGTCCGGAGGTTCTGGCCATGGCCCGATCGACCACCTCGACCACCTCGACTCCTTCGAGCCCCTCGACCCGGTCGAGCGGCCCCCGCCGCGTGGCCGTCGTCGCGGCGACGCCCGTCTCGATGTTCAACCTGGCCATCCCGGAACTCCTGCTTGACAAGGTCGAGGTCGACGGTGGTCCGGGCTACGAAGTGGTCATCTGCGCCCCGGAACCGGGCCCGGTCCCCACCACCGGCGGCCTCGACCTGTACGTTCGGCACGGTCTCGACGTCGTGCGGGACGCGGACATGGTCGTGATCGTGGGCACCGGGCAGCGGTACACGCCCGACCCGCGAACGGTCGGGGCGGTGCGGGAGGCAGCCGCCGCGGGCAAGCGGATCGCGTCCATCTGCAGCGGCGCGTTCGTGCTCGCCGAGGCGGGCCTGCTGGACGGCCGCCGGGCCACGACCTACTGGAACCAGGCCGAGGAACTGCGCAGGCGGTACCCGCGGATCGACCTCACGGACGACGTCCTCTATGTGCAGGACGGTCAGATCATGACGTCGTCCGGGTACGCCGCCGGAATCGACCTCTGCCTCCACATCGTCCGCACCGACTACGGCGCCGCCGTCGCCAACGAGGTGGCCCGCACCGCGCTGGTCGCCCCCGTACGGCCAGGTGGCCAGACCCAGTTCACCCAGACACCGCTGCCGCCCGAGCGCGGCACCGCCTGCGCCGACACCCGCGGCTGGGCGATGCGCAACCTCGACAAGCCGCTCACCCTCACCGACCTGGCCCGCCACGCCGGCGTCAGCGTGCGCACCCTCACCCGCCGCTTCCACGCCGAGAGCGGCGTCAGCCCTCTCCAGTGGCTCCTCCACCAGCGCATCGAACGCGCCAAGGAACTCCTGGAAACGACGCACCTGCCCATGGACCAGGTCGCTCACGCCAGCGGCCTGGGCACCGCCGACTCGCTCCGCGCCCATCTGGTCCGGCGTGCCGGTCTGACGCCCAGCGCGTACCGCACCCAGTTCAGCCGCCTCGGAACCACACCGGAGTCGGTCACGTCCTCCGCTGCGTGATCAGAACCCACCGCACCCTCGGTTCCCTGCTGATCAGGACCGCCCTGCCCAGCGAGGCCACCGCCATCGCCGAGCTGCATACCCGGGCCCGCGCCACCTACTATCCGGACGGCCTGCCGCAGGACGGCTTCGACTGGCCCGCGCGCTGGCGTGGCGCCATCGAGCGCCCGGACGGCCACGTCCTGTGCGCGGTGCGCGACGGACATCTCGTGGGCATCGCCTCCTTCCGCACCGCCGAGAACGACCCCGCCGACACCGTGACCCTCTTCCAGTTCCACGTCGACCCGGACCACTGGAGGACCGGCATCGGCGCGGACCTGCACGCGGCCTGCGTGGAGGAGTGGCAGGCCGACGGGAAGCGCACCGCCACCCTCGACGTGCACGTCGACAACGAGCGCGCCCAGGCCTTCTACGCCCGTCAGGGCTGGGCCCGGGACCGGGATCCCGTGGCGGGCGAGCACCATGTGACGCTCGGTTTCACGGTGAGCACGGGGGAATGAGCCGCGCCGCTTGAACGTTCACACAGTGAGCGGAGGGCGCCTCCGTACCCGTACGACCTGGAAAGAGCCGAAGACATGCGCGTCGAGATCTGGAGCGACATCGCCTGCCCCTGGTGCTACGTGGGCAAGGCCCGCTTCGAGAAGGCGCTCGACGCCTTCCCGCACCGCGACCAGGTCGAGGTGGTGCACCGTTCCTTCGAGCTCGACCCGAACCGGGACAAGGGCGACATCCAGCCGGTCTTGAAGATGCTGACCAAGAAGTACGGCATGAGCGAGGCGCAGGCGCAGGCCGGCGAGGAGAACCTGGGCACGCAGGCCGCCGCCGAGGGGCTCGAGTACCGCACCCGGGACCGCGACCACGGCAACACCTTCGACATGCACCGCCTGCTCCACTTCGCCAAGGCGCAGGGCAGGCAGGACGAGCTGATCGGCGCCCTCTACCGGGCGAACTTCGCCGAGGAGCGGTCCGTCTTCGGTGACGACGAGCGGCTCGTGGAGCTGGCCGTCGCCGCCGGGCTCGACAAGGACGCGGCCCGCGAGGTGCTCGCCGACCCCGCCGCGTACGCCGACGACGTGCGCGCCGACGAGCGCGAGGCCGCCGAGCTGGGCGCGAACGGCGTGCCCTTCTTCGTCCTCGACCGCAAGTACGGCGTGTCCGGCGCCCAGCCCGCCGAGGTCTTCGCCCAGGCGCTGACGCAGGCGTGGGGCGAACGCCCGCCGCTGAAGCTGATCCAGCAGGCCTCCGACGACTCCGAGGTCTGCGGACCGGACGGGTGCGCCGTACCGCAGAACTGAAAAGCGCAGGTCGGAGGACATGTATAAGCAGTCCTTGGCGGATCCACGTAGAAATCGGCAATGGACGGGGAGTTCACGGGGCCGCAGAGTGGTCGTATGGAGACCTTCGAGACTCTCGTACGTGCCGAGTTCACCCCGAAGAACACCTACCTGAACACCGCGAGCACCGGGCTGCTCCCGGTCCGCGCGGTGGACGCCATGCGGGCCGGCGTCGAGTCCGTGGCGGCAGGGCAGCCGCAGGACATGTTCGCGGACGTGGAGGCGGCCAGGGCCGCCTTCGCACGACTGGTCGGCGTCCCGGACCGCAGGGTCGCGGCCGGGGCCTCGGTCGCCGTCTACACCGGCCTGATCGCCGCCTCGCTCCCCGAGGGCGCCGAAGTCCTCACCGCGGAGGCCGACTTCACGTCCGTCGTGAACCCGTTCCACATGCGCCGCGACCTCAAGGTACGCACGGTGCCGCTGGAGCGGATGGCCGAGTCGGTGCGCCCGGACACGGCGCTCGTCGCGGTCAGCGCCGCACAGTCCGCCGACGGACGCATCGCCGACCTGCCGGCGATCCGTGAGTCCGCGCGCGAGCACGGGGCCCGTACGTACGTCGACGTGTCCCAGGCCGCCGGATGGCTGCCGATCGAGGCGGACGCGTACGACTACGTCTCCTCCGTCGCCTTCAAGTGGCTCGTGTGCCCGCGCGGAGTGGCCTTCCTGGTCGTTCCGGAGGACCTCGGCGGGCTCATCCCGGTCTTCGCCGGCTGGGTCGCGGGCGAGCATCCCTGGGACAGCTGCTACGGCCCCGTCGAGGAACTCGCCCACTCCGCACGGCGGTTCGACGAGAGCCCGAGCCTCTTCTCGTACGCGGGCGCCCGGCACTCCCTCGAACTGATCGAGGAACTGGGCGTCGACACCGTACGCGCCCATGACCTCGGCCTCGCCGACCGCTTCCGCGCGGGCCTGCACGGACTGGGTCACGAACCCGTCGCCGCCCCCGGCTCGGCCATCGTCTCCGTGCCCGGACTCGGCCGCCTCCAGCCCGAGTTGAGCCGAGCCGGAGTGGAAGTCTCGGACCGGGCGGGCAACTTGAGGGCCGCCTTCCACCTGTACAACACCGCCGCCGATGTCGACCGACTGCTGGACGTCCTGTCCGGCTGAGCGCCTTGCCCACTGGCGCGGGGTGCGCGGGGGCGCTAGGAAGGGCACCACGAGGTGGTGGTGCCGGTGGAACCTACGCTCGCGGACGCCGAGTTGCATCGGCGGCTGGTGTACGGGGACGAGTCCGCGCTCGGCGAGGTGTACGCCGCGTACGGCGCGCTCGTGCGAGGGGTGGCCGTCCGGGTCACCCGCAGCCCGGCCGCCGCCGACGATGTCGCGCAGGAGGTCTTCGCGCAGCTGTGGAGCAGGCCGTACGCCTTCGACGCGCGCCGCGGCTCGCTGCGCACCTGGCTGTCCATGCTCGCCCACCGGCGGGCCGTGGACTGGGTGCGAAGCGAGGCCCGGCACCGCAAGGACGTCCGCGCGGACGACTCGGCGCTGCACGCCATCCCCGACGCCGCGCCCGGCCCCGACGAGACGGTCGTCGACCGGGAACGCTCGCTGCTCCTGCACACCGCCCTCGCCGAACTCCCGGGACCCCAGCGCGAAGTGGTCCACCTCGCCTATTTCGCGGGCCGCACCTACCGCCAGGCCGCGGTGGAGCTCGGCATACCCGAGGGCACTGCCAAGACCCGGCTGCGCTCGGCCCTGCGCAAGCTCGCGGAGTCCCTTGCCGATCCACCGGATCCGGCACTGGAAAGGGGTGCGTGATGGCGGCGGGGGTGGCTCCGGGCGGGCCTGGCGTGCGTATGGTGGGCTCAGCGGGGCGAGGTGCGGCCGCCATGCCGGCCATGTCCCGGAAGGGCGGCATGTGATGAGCACCGAGCACGAAGACGTACGGGACCTGCTGGCGGCCTGGGCCTTCGGCGCGCTGCCGGCCGCCGAACGGCGGACGGTCCCCGCGCATCTCGCCGACTGCGAGTCCTGCGCGGCGGAGGCGGAACGGCTGCGGGAGACGGTCCGGATCCTGGACGGGCCCCCGGGAGCAGCCAACGGCTCACAGGAGTCCGGGAGCGCACTCGCCCTCGCCCTGCGCACCCGGCCCGCGGCGCCCCGGGTGGCCCCGCACGCCGCCCCCTACGCCGCCGCGGTCGCCGGACTGCAGTCGCTGCTACGGGAGTTGGACGGACACGGACCGTGGAGTACGCCGGTCGTGCACGACTGGGACGTGCACAGCACCGTCGCCCACCTGATCGCCGCCGACGAGCCGTTGGCCACCAAACTCGGCCTCGACGCGCATGTGCCGGCATCGGCGCCCGTGCCGGAGGGGACGCGATGGGAGGACGTCTGGGCCGCGCGGAGCGCCGACGTGATCGCGTACGAGCAGGGGCGTACGCCCGAGGAGACCGTCGCCGCGTGGAGTGCGCGCGCCGGGGCGCTCCTCGCCACGCCCGAGGCCAGGGACTCCGAACTGGCCTCCGTCGCCACGACGTTGATGGGTGTACGGCTGCCCGTCGCGGACCACTTCGTCGTGCGGGCCTTCGAGGCGTGGATCCACACCGACGACATCGGGCGCGCCCTCGGGCTCCCCGTGCCCCCGCCGCCGGATCCGCACCTGTGGCAGCTCGTCCGCCTCGCCGTCCGCATCCTCGGCATGGCGCTGGGGTCCGCGGCGCCCCCGGTGCTGTTCGCGGTGACCGGGGCAGGCACCGACGCCCAGTGGGTGCTGGGCTCCGAGGACGAGCCCGTACGGGCCGAACTCGTCCTGGATCCCGTCGACTTCTGCCTGCTGGTGGGCGGCCGGTACACACCCGAGGACGTACCGCGGGGCGCGGTGGGGGACGACGCCGCCGTCGCCAACGTACTGACGAGGGCGGCGTCACTGGCCTGGCTGTAGTTCACCTCACCGGTGGCTCACCGCACAGGCGACTCACTTCACCGGCGTGAAGTCCCTGGCCCCGATGAACTCCGGCCGCCGCACCGGCGCCGCGAACGGCTCCACGGCCGCGTTCTCCACACTGTTGAACACGATGAAGACGTTGCTGCGCGGGAACGGGGTGATGTTGTCCCCCGAGCCATGCATGCAGTTGCAGTCGAACCAGGTCGCCGAACCGGCCCTGCCCGTGAAGAGTTTGATGCCGTGCCGGGTGGCGAACCGGGTCAGGGCCTCGTCGGAGGGCGTGCCCGCGTCCTGCATCTGGAGCGACTGCTTGTAGTTGTCCTTCGGCGTGGCCCCCGCACACCCGAGGAACGTCTTGTGCGACCCCGGCATGATCATGAGGCCGCCGTTGGTGTCGTAGTTCTCGGTCAGCGCGATCGACACGGACACGGTCCGCATGTTCGGCAGACCGTCCTCGGCGTGCCAGGTCTCGAAGTCCGAGTGCCAGTAGAAGCCGCTCGCCCCGAAGCCGGGCTTGACGTTGATCCGCGACTGGTGGACGTACACGTCGGAGCCGAGGATCTGCCGGGCCCGGCCGACGACCCGTTCGTCGCGCACCAGGCGGGCGAAGACCTCGCTGATCCGGTGCACCTCGAAGACGGACCGGATCTCCTGCGACTTCGGCTCGACGATGGACCGCTCGTCGGCGCGGATCGCGGGATCGGTGATGATCCGCTCCAACTCCTGCCGGTAGACGGTGACTTCGTCCTCGTCGATGAGCTCCTCAACGGGGAGGAAGCCGTCGCGCTCGTACGCCTGGAGCTCGGACACCGCGATCGGGCCCGGGGTGCCGGGGGCGCCCCAGACGACCGGGTCCCGGCGGGGCGCGGACACCTCGGTGGCGCCGCGGCTCGGATAGAGATCGGTGAGCGTGGTCATGGGATTCAGACCTCCTCGGGTTCGGTCAGCAGGGGATAGACGCCGTTCTCGTCGTGGTCCTCCCGTCCGGTGACGGGCGGGTTGAAGACGCAGACGCACCGGAAGTCGGTCTTGGGACGCATCGTGTGGCGCTCGTGGCCGTTCAGGAGGTACATCGTCCCCGGCGTGATCCAGTGCGTCTCGCCGGTCTCGTCATTGGTCAGTTCGGCCTCGCCCTCCACGCAGAGCACGGCCTCGATGTGGTTCGCGTACCACATCGACGTCTCGGTACCCGCGTACAGCGTCGTCTCGTGGAGCGAGAAGCCGACCTTCTCCTTGGCGAGGACGATGCGCTTGCTCTCCCAGGTGCCGGACGCGGCCTTCACATGCCGGTCGGTGCCTTCGATGTCCTTGAACGAACGGACTATCACGGTGACTTACTGCCTTTCTGCTGGTGCTGTACACGCGGTTGGTGCCGTACGCGGTCAGGCGACCGTCTCCCGTACGGCGCGGGCGAGGGTGCGCAGCCCCTCGTCCAGCTCCTCCGGCGTGATCGTCAGCGCCGGAAGCAGCTTGACGACCTCGCTCTCGGGGCCCGAGGTCTCGACGAGCAGCCCGAGTTCGAAGGCGCGCTGCGCTATGCGGCCCGCGCGCTCCTTGTCCTTGAACTCGATGCCCCAGACGAGGCCCCGTCCCCGGTACTCCTTGACGTCGGCGAGGTTCTCCTCGGTGATGGAGATCAGCCCCTGCTCGACCTGCTCGCCGCGGGCGCGGGTCTGCTTCTCCATGGCGGAGCCGTCGGTCCAGTACGCCTCCAGGGCGGCGGCGGCCGTGACGAACGCCGGGTTGTTGCCGCGGAAGGTGCCGTTGTGCTCGCCCGGCTCCCAGATGTCCAGCTCGGGCTTGAACAGGCACAGGGACATGGGCAGTCCGTACCCGGAGATGGACTTGGACACGGTGACGATGTCGGGCACGATCCCCGCCTCCTCGAAGGAGAAGAACGCGCCCGTACGCCCGCAGCCCATCTGGATGTCGTCGACGATCAGCAGCATGTCCTGGCGCTCGCACAGCGCGGCGAGGGCCCGCAGCCACTCGGGCCGCGCGACGTTGATGCCGCCCTCGCCCTGCACGGTCTCCACGATCACGGCGGCGGGTTTGTTGAGCCCGGAGCCCTGGTCCTCCAGGAGCCGCTCGAACCAGAGGAAGTCCGGGACCTGGCCGTCGAAGTAGTTGTCGAAGGGCATCGGGGTGCCGTGCACGAGCGGGATGCCGGCGCCGGCCCGCTTGAAGGCGTTGCCCGTCACGGCGAGCGAGCCCAGCGACATCCCGTGGAAGGCGTTGGTGAAGGACACGATCGCCTCGCGCCCCTTCACCTTCCGCGCCAGCTTCAGCGCGGACTCGACGGCGTTGGTGCCCGTCGGCCCCGGGAACATGACCTTGTACGGCAGATCGCGCGGCCGCAGCACGACCTTCTCGAAGGACTCCAGGAACGCGCGCTTGGCGGTCGTCGACATGTCGAGACCGTGGGTGACACCGTCCCGCTCCAGATAGTCGATCAACGCCCGTTTGAGTACCGGGTTGTTGTGCCCGTAGTTGAGTGATCCGGCGCCCGCGAAGAAGTCCAGGTACTCATGGCCGTCCTCGTCGTACATCCTGCTGCCCTGCGCCCGGTCGAAGACGGTGGGCCAGCTGCGGCAGTAGCTCCGCACCTCCGACTCCAGGGTCTCGAAGACGCTCAGGTCGGGCTGGGTGATGGTCACAGCGAATCTCCTCCTGGGAGACGAAGTCGTGGGGGGTTCGAAGTCGTGGGAGTTCGAAGCCGGGTGGGGGTTCGAAACCGGGTGGGGTTCAGAGCGACAGGGGCCCGATGCGGTACAGCACCTCGGGGTCGTGCGCACCGTCCGGGAACTGCCCCGCCTGGAACAGCACTTCACGCTCGACACTCGCGCCGTGGCGTGCGGCGTACGAGGTGAACAGCCGCTCGGAGGCGGTGTTGCCCGGCGTGATGGTGGTCTCGACGGCCGTCGTCCGCCGCTCCCCGGCGACCCGCGCGGTCAGACCGTCGAGCAGGGCCCCTGCGAGACCGCGCCCGCGGCGGGCGCCGTCGACGGCCACCTGCCACACGAGCAGCGTGCCCGGCCGCTCGGGCCGCACGTACCCGGTGACGAATCCGACGGGCGCGCCGTCCGCGTCCCGCGCCACCGCCGAGGTGCCGGCGAAGTCACGGCACCACAGCAGATAGCTGTACGAGGAGTTCAGGTCGAGGGTCCGGGAGTCCTTGGCGATACGCCAGAGTGCGGCCCCGTCGGCCACCTCCGGACGGTCGATCCGAAGGCCTTCCGGCATTTCCAGGAATTCCGCTTGCGGGTCTGCGTGTGCAGCAGTCATGCGGATTGAATTTACCGAGGGAAATTTGAAATTGCATTGCCCCACGGGGTTACGCACAAGGTGCCCGCGTGTTATCACGCGGGCGCGTCGGCCGCACGAAACGGCTCCATTTTATCCCGTTTTAAGCGTAAAATTCACCACGAAGTGGACGTCTTGTGGAGTGCGTCACAGCCACGTAATCGCCACGAGATGTGCCCGAATTACGAGGTTGGCGTTCGCGAAATCTTAGCGTTTACGCACGAAAAAAGCGGGCAGGAGAATATGGGAAGCTGCGCTGAATTAACAACAGGATAAGGGTGCGCATATTCTTTTTCAGCCCGTCCGGCGTTTGAGGACGAGCGCGTCAGCGCGAAACGGGGGTCTGGGGGCGGAGCCCCCAGGTACGGGACGGGTAGGGGCGGAGGGGGCGAAAAACCCCACCGCTCACCCCCACGCCCCGGCCACAGCCCGCCGAGCCGCCTCAAGGTCAACGGCCAGCCCCGCCTCGGCCAGCGCAGCGCCCAGCGCCGCAAGGCTGGAGTGCACGACCCCCCGAGTCGCATCGGGCCCGTAGTGGTTCACCCGGATCATCGACTTCGCGAGCGCACCCCCGCCCGCGACCAACGGCAGCACCGGATCCGCGGCCAGCGCCTTGGCGACGAGCCCGGACGCGTCGACCCCCGACGGCGCCCGCAGCGTCGTGGCGACGGGTGCCGCGTCCACCGCCTCGTACACATACGGCTCAAGCCCCCCGCCCAGGGCGAGCGCCCCCGCCCGGGTGGCCGCCGCGGCCGAAGCGTGCCGCGCCATCACCGCGTCGAGCCCCTCGCCCTCGATCCGCTCGACACACGCCTCGAGGGCCAGCATCTCCAGCTGCGCGGGCGCGTGCAGCAAGGCCTTCCGGCCCCCGTCGACCCACCGCTGCTTCCAGTCGAGGAGCGAGAGGTAGGACCGGCGCGGAGCCGCGGGATTGGCGGCCATCCGCGCCCACGCCCGCTCGCTCACCGACACGGCCGACACCCCGGCGGGCCCGCCCATCGCCTTCTGCGCCCCGATCACGCACAGGTCGACACCCCACGCGTCCGGCAGCACCGGCTCGGCCCCGATCGACGCGACGGCGTCGAGGTAGAAGAGCGCCCCGTGCTCCCGTACGACCTCACCGATCTCCGCGACCGGGTTCGTGTTCCCCGTCGCCGCCTCCGCGTGCACCAGTGACACGAAGTCGATCGACGGATGCTCGGCGAACGCCTCCCGCACCTGGGCGGCGGTGACAGCCGTGTGGAAGGGCACCGCCAGGTCGATCACCGTCGCCCCGCAGTCCCGCAGCCAGTCCCCGAAGGTCTGCCCGTAGGGACCGGTGATCACATTGAGCGCGGTCGTGCCGGGACCGGCGGTGCCACGGATGGCTCCCTCCAGCGGCAGCAGCGCCTCACCCTGCATGATCACGACGTCCTGCTCGGTGGAGAGCAGCCGCGCGACCCGGTCCTCGATCGACGCGAAGTGCGCCGCGCTGAGCGGGGCCAGGTCCAGGAAGGGGTGGGTCACGACGGTGCTCTCTTCGCTCACAGGGTCTAACGGGGCCCTTGGGGGGCAATGGATCAGAGGGTAACCGGCGACACCGCACCGGCTCGGACCGGCGACTTCTGAGGCCGGACGGCGCGGTGACCATCGGATTGATTTGAGTGAGTCAAACCTTTCCTTATAATCAGAACTCTCAGTCCCCCCACAGGAGGTCTCCGTGAACTCGGTCCTCGGACGCCGAACCCGCTTTCTGGCCGCCACCACCGCGACGGCCGGGCTGCTGCTCGTGGCCGGCTGCTCCTCGGACGACGGCGGCGGCTCGACCACCGTCAAGGGCGTCAAGCTCGTCAAGGCGGGTCAGATCACCACCTGCACCCACCTCCCGTACCCGCCCTTCCAGTCGGAGATCGACGGCAAGGTGCAGGGCTTCGACGTCTCGCTGATCGACCTGGTCGCCAAGGACCTGGGTGTGAAGCAGGAGTTCATCGACACGCCCTTCGAGAACTTCAAGACCGGCGCGTTCCTCAACTCCGGCGAGTGCGACCTCGCCGCGGCCGGCATGACGATCACCGACGAGCGCAAGAAGAACGTCGACTTCTCGGACCCCTACTTCGAGGCGACGCAGGCCGTCCTGGCCGACAAGAAGAGCGGCATCACCTCCTTCGCCGACCTCAAGGGCAAGAAGGTCGGCACCCAGGCCCAGACGACCGGCGAGGACTACGCCACGAGTCACGGCCTCGACCCCGTCTCCTTCGAGTCCTCCGACGCCCTCCTCAACGGCCTGCGCACCGGCCAGGTCCAAGCCGTCATCATCGACTACCCGGTCGTCCAGGGCTGGCTGAAGGACAAGGCCAACGCGGACGCCTTCGAGGTCGCCGACAACATCAACACCGGTGAGCAGTACGGCTTCTCGGTGAAGAAGGGCAACACCGCGCTCGTCGACGCCATCAACAAGGCGATCGCGGACGCGAAGGCCGACGGCACGTACAAGACGCTGTACGAGAAGTGGATCGGCCCGTACGACGCCGCCGCGGCCTCCGCCTCCCCGTCCGCCTCATGAGTGGAGCCGACGCACAACTCCAGCCCCGCAAAAGCGGCCTGACCCGGCGTCAGAAGCGGGCGCTGTCACGCGGTGTCCAGTACGTCGTGTTCGTCGCGGCCGTGGTCGCCTTCGCGGCCACGGCCGACTGGGGGCGGCTGAAGAACCAGTTCGCGCAGTGGGACCTGGTCACGCAGATGTTCCCCGACGTCATCACGATGGCGCTGAAGAACACCGTGCTCTACACCATGTCCGGGTTCGTCTTCGGACTCGTGCTCGGCATGGTCGTCGCCCTGATGCGGCTGTCCCCGGTGGGCCCCTACCGCTGGGTCGCCGGCATCTACATCGAGATCTTCCGCGGCCTGCCCGCCCTGCTGATCTTCGTGTTCGTGGGTGTCGCCGTACCGCTGGCGTTCCCGGGCACGGAGATCCCCGGCGGCACCTACGGCAAGGTGGCCCTGGCCCTCGGCCTGGTCTCGGCCGCCTACATGGCCGAGACGATCCGCGCGGGCATCCAGGCCGTGCCCAAGGGACAGATGGAGGCGGCCCGTTCACTGGGCTTCTCGCACGCCCGGGCCATGGTCTCGATCATCATTCCGCAGGCGTTCCGCATCGTGATCCCGCCGCTCACCAACGAACTCGTCCTCCTCTTCAAGGACTCCTCGCTGGTGCTGTTCCTCGGGGTCACCCTGGAGGAGCGCGAACTCACCAAGTTCGGGCGCGACCTGGCGAGCCAGACCGCCAACTCCACGCCGATCCTGGTCGCGGGCCTGTGCTATCTGCTGGTCACGATCCCGCTCGGCTTCGTCGTGCGCCGCCTCGAGACGAAGGCCGGGGAGGCCACCAAGTGAGCACGTCCGCGACACCAGAGATCCAGGTCAAGGGCCTGCACAAGTCCTTCGGCGACAACGAGGTGCTGCGCGGCATCGACCTGGAGATCGGCTCGGGTGAAGTCGTCTGCGTCATCGGCCCGTCCGGCTCGGGCAAGTCCACGCTGCTCCGCTGCGTGAACCTGCTGGAGGAGCCCACCAAGGGCGAGGTCTTCGTCGGCGGTACGGAGGTCACGCACCCCGACGTCGACATCGACGCCGTACGCCGCCGTATCGGCATGGTCTTCCAGCAGTTCAACCTCTTCCCGCACCTGTCGGTGACCGACAACCTCACGCTGCCGCAGCGCCGGGTACTGAGGCGGGACAAGGCCGAGGCCGCCAGGATCGCCGCGGAGAACCTGCGGCGCGTGGGCCTCTCCGAGAAGGCCGACGCGTACCCCTCCTCCCTCTCCGGCGGCCAGCAGCAGCGCGTCGCGATCGCCCGCGCCCTGGCCATGGGCCCCGAGGTGATGCTCTTCGACGAGCCCACCTCGGCCCTCGACCCCGAACTCGTCGGCGACGTACTCGCGGTCATGCGGATGCTCGCCGACGAGGGCATGACGATGATGGTCGTCACCCACGAGATGACCTTCGCGCGCGAGGTCGCCGACCGTGTCGTCTTCATGGACGGCGGCGTGATCGTCGAGGAGGGCGCCCCCGCACAGGTCATCGGCAACCCGGGCCACGAGCGGACCCGCCACTTCCTGTCGCGCCTGCTGGACCCCGCGATGGCGGACGTGGAGGAAGAGGTCTCGGACCAGGTGGGCAAGGGGGACCAGGGCCCCAACTAGGGTGCAGTCCATGAGCGATCGCACCGTGCTGCACGTGAGGGGACGGGTCCTCGTCGGGCCCGAGGACGTCCGGGACGAACTCTGGGTCGTCGGCGGGAGGATCTCGTACGAGCGCCCCGCCGGCGCCCGTGACATCCGTACCGTCGAGGGCTGGGCCCTGCCCGGCCTCGTCGACGCGCACTGCCACGTGGGGCTCGGCCTGCACGGCCCCGTCGACGCCGACGTCGCCGAGAAGCAGGCGCTGACCGACCGCGAGGCGGGCACCCTGCTGCTGAGGGACGCGGGTTCGCCCTCCGACACCCGCTGGATCGACGACCGCGCAGACCTCCCGAAGATCATCCGTGCGGGCCGGCACATCGCCCGAACCCGCCGCTACATCCGGAACTTCGCGCACGAGATCGAGCCGGAGGACCTCGTCGCGTACGTCGCCCAGGAGGCCCGTCGCGGCGACGGCTGGGTCAAACTCGTGGGCGACTGGATCGACCGCGGCACCGGCGACCTGAGCGCCTGCTGGCCCCGGGACGCCGTCGAGGCCGCGATCGCCGAGGCGCACCGCCTCGGCGCCCGCGTCACCGCGCACTGCTTCGCCGAGGACTCCCTGCGGGACCTGGTCGAGGCGGGCATCGACTGCGTGGAGCACGCGACGGGCCTGACCGAGGACACCATCCCCCTCTTCGCCGAGCACGGCGTCGCGATCGTCCCCACGCTGGTGAACATCGCGACCTTCCCGCAGCTCGCGGCCGGCGGCGACGGGAAGTACCCCAAGTGGTCCGCGCACATGCGGCAGTTGCACGAACGGCGCTACGACACCGTGCGCGCCGCGTACGACGCCGGGATCCCCGTCTACGTCGGCACCGACGCGGGCGGCTCGCTCGCCCACGGCCTCGTCGCGGGCGAGGTCGCCGAACTCGTCACCGCCGGCATCCCGCCCGTCGAGGCGCTGTCGGCCACGACGTGGGGCGCGCGGCGGTGGCTGGGACGGCCGGGGCTCGACGAGGGGGCGCCCGCGGACCTCGTGGTGTACGACGGGGATCCGCGGGCGGACGTACGCGTGCTGGCCGCCCCGCGACGGATCGTGCTGAACGGGCGGGTCGTGGGTTAGGCGCCACGGGATCCCCGGGATCCCGGTACAGAGAGAGTCACTTGCCTTCAACGAGGGAGCGCTGGCGGAGATGATCGATCCGGCAACCATCGACGTGCCCGAATTCCTGGAGCGCTGGTACGGCCCTCCCGACGGCCCGTCCGGGACGCTCCCCACCACCTGCGACTGGCTGCCGGCCTCCCTCAAGGAGTGGCACAGCCTCGCGTCCCGGTGGTCGGCCCCGCTCATGACGGTGAACCGGATGATCGCCCCGGAACAGGTGAAGGCGGGCGACGACCGCACGGCCGTCTTCATGGAGGACGCGACCGGTGACTGGCGGTGGGCGTTCGGCACCGCGGATCCGGACGTGGTCCACGAAGCCGAGCTCTACGAGCCATGGCAGCGGTGCCCGGAGAGCCTCCCGGAACTCCTGACGCACAGCGTCCTGTACGAGGCCACGTACACGGGCAGTTCGTGGCGGGAGTGCGCCCAGGTGGAGGAGCACCGGCTCGACTCCGTCCTCGCGCCGATGACACGGATCGCGTTCGGCGGCTGGGGTTCGCCCCGACCCGGTGGCCGGATCTTCATGAGCGACACCCTGGTCGCCGCGACGGGGCCCGCGATGGCCCCCGGAAGCCCCTGGGAGAACAGGCCGGGATTCGCGGAGGTGCGCGTGGCCACCACGGAGCCCGAGCGTCTGGCCTACCTGGACGACATGACCGACATCCCTTGGATCAAGCCGTTCACCTGACCGCCGTCAGGCAGGCCATCGGCCCCGGCAACACGAGGTCGCCGGGGCCGATGAGCGCGGAGCGGGATGAGTCAGACGGTCAACGCCCCAGGAAGGGCAGTTGACGGATCGCACCCCCCGCGTCCCGGAAGATCACCGTCAGCGTCGCGCCCGACGGCAACATGGTGGGCAGTGCGGCCGTGCATCCTCCGCAGACGTAGTTGCCGCTGATGAACAGCCGGGCCTCGGTGGCACCTTGGGCCCGCATCGCGCCCGCCGCCTGCGCTTCCAGGTGGTGGAAGTTCTGACTGGTCGCTCCGGGCGGAAGGTTGCCCGCGTAGGACGGGCTGAGGTTGCGGCTGCCCGAGGACACGGGGATCGGACCGTTCCAGCCCGGCAGGTGCAGGGCGCCGGTCATGCCCCCGGGGTTCGCGAACTGGTTCGCCGCGTCGGCCGCCTGTTGCAGTCCCTCTTCGAGATCGTCCGGACCGCAGCCGTTGTGTACGAGGACCGGACTGCCCCCGGCCACCACGTAGTAGGTGTGGACCCCGGCGACCGTGAGGTTGTGGACGGTCGCCTTCGCCGACCAGGGGTCGACGGCCGTGATCTGGATCCAGCTCCCGCTGCCCGTGCTCAGCCACTGCCCGGGCTTCAGGTCGCCGGCATCCACCCAACGGCCCACGTCGGGCAGCCAGAACGGGTGGCCGTCCGTGGCCGTGATCGTCGACGTGGCGTCCCCGGCACGGCCGTCGGTGTCGACGGTGAGCCTGACGAGGTGCTTGGCGCCCTTGCCGGTGATGGTGGCGGTCACCGCACGGGACCGGGTGTCGTCGGTCTCGACGTCGGAGGCCGCGACCCGGTCTCCGACCAGGATGTCCTCGATCGCCTTGGTGGTGCCGTCGGCCATCAGGACCTGGGTGCCGGGAGTGAAGCTGTTGCGGACCTTGCAGCTCGCACCGCTGCTGGGCGGCTGCTCCGGAACCTTCGGCGGTGCCGGGGCCGGGGCGGGCACCGGATTCGCCGGAGCCGGAGCCGGAGCGGCGTTGGCCGGCGGAGCCGCGTTCGCGGGCGGGGCGGCGCCCGCCGGGGGAGCGGCGCCGGCCGGCGGCAGGGCGTTGTCGGCCGTACGGCGGACGTCGTTGGCGGCATCGACGGCGTCGATCACCTCGTCGCCGTACTTGACCGCCTTGGCCGCCGAGGCGCCGTACCCCGCGAACGGGATCGCCGAGGCGCAGGACAGGCCCGCGTCCACATAGTTGCCCTCGGCCGCGTACCAGCCGCAGTTGGCGAGGTCGGCGATCTCACCGACGGCCGGGATCAGGCCGACGACGTCCAGGGCCAGGTGACCGATGTCCGACCACGACATCCCGAACAGGTGGCCGTCGATCTCGACGAACGAGACCGGGTTGCCGCCCGCGAAGGCGTACCGGTTGCCGGTGAACGGGTCGGTCGTCAGGCCCATGTCGGCGAGCGCGCCGCCGTACATGTCGCGGGTCAGGAACCGGTTCAGACCGGGGTCGTAGGTCCGGAAGCCCATGTCGTAGGTGCCGGACGTGGAGTCGAAGCGCTTGCCGTTGAACCGGTAGGAGTTGTACGGCTCCTCGCCGCCCGACCCGGGCTTGTCGGCGCCGGTGAACTGGGCGTTGTCGTTCTTGCCGTACGCGGTGTAGCCGTACGTCGCCTTGGTGTTGCCGTCCTTGTCGGTGAGCGCCTCGACGTCACCGTGGGGGTGGTAGGCGTACTGGGTGGTCTCGGGGTCCTTCTCCTCCTCGTCCTTGATCTGGGTGAGTTTCTGGCCCCAGGAGGCGTACTGGAAGGACGTCACGGACTCGTCCGTCACTTCCTCCCGCAGGGACAGGGAGGTGATCCCGAGATACGTGAAGAGGGTGGTCTTCGCGTCGTCGCCGCTGCCCTGGGACTCCTTGACCGTGCGGTCGAAGGCGTCGTACGTCATCCGGGTCGTCTTCGCCGCGTCGCCGCTGCCCGCGGTGATGGAGGCGGGCCGGTCGAAGCCGTCGTAGCGGTACTTCTGGATGGTCTCGCCGCCGAAGGAGACGGTGTCGAGACGGCCGAGCGGGTCGTAGTTGTACGTCGAGGAGGCGCCGTCCTCGGTGGAGGTGAGGAGCCGGTTGCGGTCGTAGCGGTGGGTGGTCGTGGTGTCGTCGACGGTCTGCCGGATCACATTGCCGGCGGCGTCGTGCCGGTACTCCTCCGTCGCCTCGTCGTCGCCCGTCTTCGTCACCTTGGCGATGCGGTCCTGCGGGTCGTAGCCGTACGCGTAGGTGTTGTCGACGGTGTCGCCGTGGTCGTCGGCGTCCATCACCTTGAGGACGTCCTCGAGCTTGTGACCGTTGGCGTTGTAGGTCAGCGCGTGCTCGGCGACGACGGTGCCGTCGGACTTCTTCTCGCTCGTCCGCTTCGTCGCCCCGTCGAGGTAGTAGTCGACGGTGAGGACATTGCCGTTGGGCTTGGTCTGCTCGGCGAGTTCACCGCGGGAGGTGTACTCCAGGCTGGTCACCTGCTGGTCCCCGGCCGTCGGAGAGGCGGCGTTGGTGATCCGCTCCACCCGGTCCAGGACGTCGTACTCCAGCTTGCTCCAGGTCAGGTCGTGCGTGGTGGTGAGCGTGTTGCCGTTGGCGTCGTAGGTCAGCTCGGCGGTGTTGCGGACGGAGTCCCCGTCGTGCTCGACGACCTTGGTGAGCTGGTTGATCCCGTCGTAGCCGAGGGTGTAGCGGTCGACCTCGACGCCCGGGCTGCGGTCGGTGATCTCGGTCTGGTTGCCGTTGGCGTCGTAGCGGTAGGAGAAGTCCTTGTTCTCGTTGTCGGTGTCGCCGGAGTTGTCGCGGACCAGCCGCACCGCGTCCGCGACGACGGCACCGGTCGCCTTGTCCGTCAGGGTGACGGCCTGGCCGGCGTTCTCCTCGAAGGCGTACTTGCCCAGCGACCGCCATTCACCCGGGAGTTCGGTCTGGTCGAGGGTCTTCTCCTCGGTTCCGTCCTTGTGTTTGATCTCGTACGTGGCGTCCTTCGCCGCGCCCTCGACCTTCGGGTTGCGGACGTAGACCGTGTAGGCGCCGTTCTGCGGGATGTTCAGCTGCCACACGAACCGGGACTCGCCGGACCCCGCGGCATGGGTCTGCGCGTTGAAGCCGTACGAGCCCTCGGCGGTGACCTCGTCCCAAGTCCCCTGCGTCGCCGTGTTGTTGACGTCGGAGTTGTCGACGAGCGCGACCTGGAGACCGACCGGGACGCCGTTGTCCGACCGGGACTTCAGCGCGCCGCTCGGATAGAAGGAGGAGTTGAGGGTCCGGGAGACCGAACCGCCCGCGCTGGTCAGGGTGTTCTGGATCTGCTGGCCGAGTTCGTTGTACTCGTAGGTGTTCTTGATGTCGAAGGCGTCGGTGGACGTCCGGATCCAGCCGGTGTCGAAGTAGCTGTACCGCGTCTCGTTGCGGACGGACTGGCCCTCCGACGGCGGGGCGCTGACCTTCACCGGCCGGCCGACCTGGTCGTACTCGTAGGTCGTCCGGTCGGGCTTGTTGTAGCGCTCGTCGTCCGGGTCGTAGGGGGTGAGGGTCTCCTTGACCCGGTTCAGTTCGTCGTAGACGGTCTCGGAGGCGAAGTCCTCGGGGTCCCCGCCCGTCTCGACGCCGCGCGGGGTGATGACCCGGGTCTGGTTGCCCGCCTCGTCGTACTCGAAGCGGGTGGTGCGGAAGACGGTGTCGTCGCCGTTCTTCTCGTGCGGGGTGCGCGCCTCGACCAGGGCGGCGCGTGCGTCGAGGACCAGCTCGGCGCGGTTGCCGTCGGCGTCCGTGGTGGCGGTGGTCAGCCCGTCCCAGTCGTAGGTGCTCGTCGTCGAGCTGCCGGTCGCGTCCGTCGTCTCAAGGAGCCGGTGGTCGAGGTCGTAGCGGAACCGGCTGGTGTAGTCGTCCGGATCCTGGCTCTCGGCCTTGCGCGCGTCGACGACCTCGACCAGATCGCCGACATCGTTGTACCCGGCGGTGGCGTGGTGACCGGCCGCGTCCTCGGTCGCGATCCGCTGGTAGATCTCGTTGTAGGTGATCTTCGTGGTGTAGTCGTCGGGGTCCTCGGTCAGGGTGCCCTTCGGCTGCGTCGAGGTCAGCTGGTTGCCGACCTTGTCGAACGTGTACGTCGTCCGCCGCAGCGGGTCGCCGGCCTCGTCGCCGGGCTGCACCAGCTCGACCTGCTGGTCGGCGGCGTCGAAACGGCTGGTGCTCGACGCGCCGTTGGGGGAGGTGAACTCGACGGTGTTGTCGTTCCTGTCGTACACCGGCGCCGGTGTGACGAGGAAGTCGCCCGCCTCCTGGTCCTTGGGGATCCGGTTCTCCAGCGGACGCCCGAACAGGTCGTACGTCTGCGTCGTCGTCGCCCCGTTGGCCTCCTCCAGCTCGGTCACGTTGCCGCGCACGTCGTACGTCGTCCGCGTCCGTTCGCCGAGCGCGTCGACGATGGTGCGCGGATAGCCGGACGGGTCGTAGTCCTCGAACCGTGTGGTGTGCTCGTTGGCGTCGGTGGCGGCGGTGAGCCGGCCCCGCGCGTCATAGGTGCTCGTCGAGGTGTAGTCGCCCTCGGGCTCGGTCGTGACGCCCTTGGGGTCGGTGACCGAGGTCAGATTGCCCACGGCGTCATGGCCGAAGCGCCAGACCCGGCCCTCGGGGGAGACCCGCTGTGCCAGGTCGGCGATGTAGCCGTTCTCGCCCGTGGCGTACGTGAGGGCGGCGGCGGGCCGGTCGTTCTCGACCGCCTCGGCGTCCCTGACCTCCAGCGGATAGCCGGTCTTGGGGTCGTACTTCCAGGTCCGGGTGGCGCCGTTGTTCTCCTCCAGGCGCGTGACGTTGTTGTCCGCGTCCCAGGCGAGCCTGGTGGTCTGCCGTTTGGCGTTGGTGAGCTTCACCGGCCGCCCGTAGCTGTCAAGCAATTGAGTGCTCGGATTGCCCTCGGCGTCGGTGACGACGGTCTGCGCCGCCTTGCCGTCATGGCCGTCCGGGTCCGCGTAGCGGTAACCGGTCAGGCCGCCAAGGCGGTCCTTGATCGACTTGGTGTACCCCAGGTAGGGCAGCTGGTCCTTGTCGTCGTGCGGGCCGATGTAGTCGAGCTCGGTGGCGTGACCGAGCGGGTCGGTGACCCCGACCAGCTTGATGCCCGGGTGGTCGAGCTCCTTGCCGTAGGTGAACCCGAACTCCTTGCGCAGCTTGTCGTCCGCGCCCGCACCGTCCGTCAGCCGCCCGAGCAGCCCCTTCTCGGTGAACGTGAGGTCGATCCGCCGCCCCGAGATGTCGGTGACGGAACGGACCTTGTCGATGATGAACGGGTTGAGGAGGTGGTCACCGGTGCGCAGCTCGCCGTCCTTGTCGAGGTACGAGTACGGCTCGCCCTTCTCCCAGTAGTCGACGGTGAGAGTGCGCCGGCCCTCGGCGTCGGTGACGTACTTCAGCAGCTTCTGGCCGAGCAGCCGCTGCTCGTAGGTGAACTCCATCCGGTTGCCGTTCTTGTCCACCATGGCGCTCGGATAGCCCTGGCAGTCGAAGAGGAACCGGGTGCGGTCCGGGCGCAGGAACTCCCAGGCCTCCCGCTCGTGCGGGTGCAGCAGGCAGCTCTTCTCCAACTGCCTGACCTTGAAGTGGACCCCGGACGGGGAGTCCCACTCGCCCTTCTTGTTCTTGCTGAAGACATGGCTGGTGCCGTCGCCGTCGGTCATCGTGATGCGGGCCGGCAGCAGTGCGGAGGGATGGAAGTCCAGCGGGGTGCCGAGCCGGACGGGCGAGGAAGCCTGCAGGGACCAGCCCGGTCCGGCCGGAGTGGAGGAGGCGTCCTGCGAGTTGTAGGAGAGCCGCAGGAAGGTCGAGAAGCCCAGGGACGGGTTCGAGAAGGCGTTGTACGACCAGACCGCGTTCCCGGCGTAGAGGTTGCTCGTCAGGGCGGAGCCCGCGCCGGTGTTCTTGCCCGCGTAGGAGTAGAAGTCCTCAAGACCGAGCTGGTCGGAGGTCGGGTACTCGGCGGTCACCTGGTGCTTGGACGGCGGCACCCCGTCGGTCTCGGAGAGCCACTTGCCGGTGGCCTTCTCCCGCAGGTCCCACTCCAGGCCGAAGGTCAGCCGCTTGTCGAGCGGGTCGATCAGGACCGGCGCCTTGAGCTGCGCGTCGAAGGTGACGGAGCCGCCCGGAGGCACGTCCTGGGGGAGCGGGGTGGCGTCCTTGTTGAGGAGGTTGGTGACGTCCTTGCCGTCCAGCGTCCAGCGGTACGACAGGACGCGCTCGCCCTTCTTCCACACCGTGCCGGTGGTGTTGGTGAGCGTCGCCTCGACGGTGGAGGTCTCGCCGGGGACGACCCGCGCCGGCGTGTACGGCAGGAAGTACGTCTCGGCCTCGGGCGCGGCGAGCAGCTTCTCGCCCTGGGCGACCTGCCCGAGGGCAGGCAGCTCAACCGCGCGGACCGGGCTGGTCAGCAGCTCTCCGCCCTTGGTGCGCACGGCGACGAGATAGTGGTACGTCCTGCCCTCGTCGCCGACCGGCGCGGGGGACGCGGAACGGTCGGCGAAGGTACGGGTGTCGCGGTCCACCGGGGCGAGAAGCGTCTCGGCGGTCGGCTTGAAGTCCTTCGCGGTGGAGCGGTGGACCTCGTACTCCTGAAGGTCCTTGCCCGGGTACGGAGTCCAGACGAGGTCGGCACCGGTGGCGTGCGCCGTGCGGGGTTCCTCGATCCGTACGCCGTCGGCCTCGCCCGCGGCCGCGGGGCGGACGGAGCCGGCGCCCCGGGTGCGGTCGAGGGCGATACCGGCGGGCCGTTCGCCCTTGAGCGGGTCCTCGTTCCTGTCGTCGCCGCGTTCGCTGTTGGGGCGCCAGCCGTCACGTGGATCGCTGGTGTCGGGGCCGGACGCGGCGGCGGGTCTCGCCTTGTCCTGGACGGTGGGGGCCGCCGGGGCGGCGGCCACGATCATCGCCGACGCCACGATGCCGATCACCGCGGTGCGGAGGCGGGAGCGGCGTAAGGGGCGGTGGAGGAAGGGGGCGAAACGGATATGGGTGCGGTCTGAGGTTGCCATGTGGTGGGCTCCTTGTCCCCGTGGGCACAGCGGACGCACAGGAATCGCCAAGCGCACCTGTCCTATCAGGACCCTCCAAAAGCTTGTCAAGAGCATGCAAAATGGAAAGGTGAGTTCCGGACTGTGAGCGATGTTGACGGGGCGTGACGTGTCGGCTCGCCGTCTCGTTGAGCACTTTCACCCCGCGCGCGGGGTGGTGACCGGCGCGCCGGTCGATATGGGGGTGTGAGGGTGGCGTCGTGGAACATCCGTGCCTGGGCATTCGAATGCGCACACTAAAAAGCCACGTTGGAGTGAAGTCACGCAGGATCGCTCACGGTTCACTCGCTGTGCGTAATCCTGACCGGGTCCCAAGCATGTCTCTTACGAGGGGTCCCCCACCTTGAACGGCAACAACTTCCGCATGCCCGCACGCCGGTTCGCCACCGTCGCCGCCGCGACGGCCCTGGCCGCAGGTCCCGCCGCGCTCGCCGGGGCGGTGTCCGCGCACGCGACCGATGACACCGACCAGCAGGGCCGCGCGAGCGCCGTCGTGCTGCGTACCGGGCTCGACGTGTCCCTGCTCAACAAGACGCTGAACGTTCCGCTCACCGTCTCCCTCAACGAGGTGCGGGCGCCGCAGAGTTCCGAAAAGACCGCGCTCACCGCCCGGTTGGAGGGCGTCGAAGGCGGAAAGCCGTTCAGTGTGCTGGGTGCGGAGGTCGCCGCCGCGAAGGCGACGGTGTCCTCTCGGAAGGCCGAGGGGTACACGAACCTCGCCCATGCGAAGGTCCATGTTCCCGGGCTTCCGCTGCTCTCCCTCATCGAGGTCGAGTCGGTCACCTCGAAGGCGACCTGCGAGGCGGGCAAGAAGCCCGTGGCCACGTCGAATCTGCTGGGCGGGGTCACTGTCCTAGGCAAGAAGGTGACGCTGTCCGCCGGCGGCCCGACCGCGGTGGACGTGCCCGGCGTCGGCTCCGTCCGGCTCGACCTCTCCAAGACGTCGACCACGTCCCGCACGGCGGCCGCGTCCGCGCTCGAACTCAAGGTGTCCATCAACCCGTTGAAGCTGAATGTGGCCGAGGTGGAGGGGACGGTGACGCTGGCGGGGGCGACGTGTGAGGCGCCGGTCGTGTCCGACGCGTCCGACGCTCCCGTGGCGGGCGTGGAGCCGCACGGGGCGCCTGCGGAGGCGGGGCTTGCGGAGACGGGGGGTGGGGCGATGGCGCCGTATGTGGTGGGTGGGGCGGTTGTGTTGCTTGCGGTGGGTGGGGGAGCGGTGGCTTTGGGGCGGCGTAGTCGGGGGTGAGGGAAGGGTTTTTTCGCCCCCTCCGCCCCTACCCGTCCCGTTCCTGGGGGCTGCGCCCCCAGACCCCCGCTTCGCCCGAAGGGCTCGTCCTCAAACGCCGGACGGGCTAAAAAGATCTTCCCTGGCCGGGGCGAAAGATTTCAGCTCCGGCCGGGGAAAGTTTCAGCCCCTCCGGCGTTTGAGGAGCGGGGTCTGGGGCGGAGCCCCAGGAGCAAGGGACGGGTAGGGGCGGAGGGGGCGAAAACCACCCCCGTCACCCCCCAACCACCGTCACCGCCCGATCCAACGCCAGCAAGAACCCGTTCACAGTCACCCGGTCCCGAACAGCCAGCCGAATCCACTCCTCACCCAGCCCGGGAAACGTGTCCCCCCGCCGCACGGCGAACCCCAGCCCCCGCAACTGCCGCCGCACAAGGCCGGCCCGAGGCAGCCGCACCAGCACGAACGGCCCCTCCGGAGGCTCCACCACCCACAACCCGTCCGCCTCGAACTCCTTGAGCCCAGCCACCAGATGGGCCCGATCCGCCGCAACCCGATGAGCAGCGTGCGCGGCCTCCGCGAGCGCCCGGGAGGACACACACGCCGAGGCCGCCGCAAGCGCGGGCGTGGACACCGGCCACAACGGCTGAGCCCGCTCCAGCTGAGCGATCGTCTCGGCGGCGGCGAGGACGTAGCCGATACGAAGCCCGGCCAGCCCCCACGTCTTCGTGAGGCTGCGCAACACCACGAGCCCGGGCACATCCGTCCGCCCGGCGAGCGCCTCCCGCTCATCCGGCACGGCGTCCATGAACGCCTCATCGACGACCAACGTCCGCCAGGGCCGAGCGAGTTCGGCGATCAGACGAGCCGGATGCAGCACGGACGTCGGATTGGTCGGATTCCCGATCACGACGAGATCCGCGTCCTCGGGAACGGCCGCAGGGTCGAGCCGGAAACCGTCCTCCGCGCGGAGCAGAACACGGTCGACGGAGTGCCCGGCATCCCGCAGCGCAGCCTCGGGCTCGGTGAACTGCGGATGCACGACCAGGGGCCGGCGCACCTTCAGGGCACGCGCGAGCAGCACGAAGGCCTCGGCGGCCCCCGCGGTGAGCAGCACCCGCTCGACGGGCAGCCCGTGCCGCGCGGCCACCGCGGCCCGCGCCTCCCGCCCGTCGGGATAGGCCGCGAGCCCGGTCAGCGAGGCGGCGATCCGCTCGCGCAGCCACTCGGGAGGCGTGTCCGCGCGGACGTTCACCGCGAGATCGACGAGCGCCGAACCGTCGTCGCGCACCTCGGCGTCCCCGTGGTGCCGCAGATCGTGTGCGTCGCCGTCGGACGCGCCCTCAGTGTGCGTGGGAGTGTGCATGGCCTTCATGGTGGTGTCCGTGGTGTCCGTGGTGGTGGTCACCGTCGTCGTCGGGATGGAAGTGCGGCTGCTGGGGCAGGCCGACCTTGTCCTCGAAGCCGGGCAGGGCGATGCGGTAGACGCAGGAGTCGCAGTTCATCCGCAGGTCGCCCCGCACGGCCTCGCGGTAGCGCTCCATGACCAGGTCGAGCAACTCCGGCTCGGGACCGATGACATCGGCGGAGCGCACCTCGACGTCCGGATGCGCGGCCGCCCAGCCCTCGGTCTGCTGGCGCACCCGGTCCGGCAGGATGCCGGTGAAGAGGAAGTAGGGGAGGACGACGATCCGGCGCGCGCCCAGCTTCACGCAGCGGTCGAGCCCGGACGGCACATCGGGCGCGGCCAGCGACACGAACGCCGTCTCGACGCCCGCGTAACCCCGGCCCTCCCACAGCAGCCGGGCCGCCTTGAGCACCTCGGCGTTGGCGTCCGGATCGGTGGAGCCGCGCCCCACCAGCAGGACGGTCACATCCGCCCGGTCCTGGGGAGTACGGGAAGTGGAGCCGAGGGCCTCGTCGAGGCGCCGTTCGAGGACGGCGAGGAGCGCCGGGTGCGGGCCCAGCGGGCGCCCGTACGTGTACGAGATCCCGGGGTGCCGCTCCTTCTCACGGGCCAGCGCCGCAGGGATGTCCCCCTTGGCGTGCCCGGCGGACACCAGCATCAGCGGAACGGCGGCGAAACGCCGTACCCCCTGCTCGACCAGCTCGGCCACGGCGTCACCCAGCGGCGGCGGGGACAGCTCGATGAACCCGCCCGCGACGGGCAGTTCGGGGTGCCGGCGCCCCAACTCCCTTACGAAGTCACGGAAGGCCTCGGCTCCGGCCGCATCCCGGGTGCCGTGTCCGGCGATGAGCAGGGCGGGGGACGGGGTGGTCACGATTTCTCCTTAGCGGGCTCGAAAGCCTTGGATACGGGGTGGTACAGCAGGGCGTTGAGCGCCGCCGCGGCGACCGCGGAGCCGCCCTTCTCGGACACGTTGCTGACCGAAGGCAGCCCGCTCTCGCGCAACGCGGCCTTGGACTCGGCCGCGCCGACGAAACCGACGGGCAGACCGATGACGAGCGCCGGGTCGGCGTTCAGGGTCAGCAGTTCCTCCAGGGCGGTCGGCGCACAGCCGATCACCCAGAGCGCGCCGGGCCCGACATCCTCGTACGCGAGCCGGATCGCGTGTGCCGAACGGGTCAGCCCCGGGCCGGACTTGGCGTCCTTCAGGCGGCAGACGGTGTCGCGGCGGGTGATGCCAGCCGCGACCATCTCGACGTCGACGACGACGGGCGCCCCGGCGTGCAGCGCGGCATGCGCCCGCTCCAGGGCGTGTTCGTCGGTGACGAGATCCGCCGCGTAGTCGAGGTCGGCCGCGGAGTGGATGACCCGTTCCACGACCGCCCGCGTCAGCGGCGGGAAGTGCGAGGTGTCCAGGCGCGTGCGCAGCCGCCGGAAGGACTCCTGCTCGATCGGGTGCACCACTCGGGGCACCCCGGTCGTAGCGCTCACTTGGCCTCCTCCTGCCAGCGGTAGCCGCGCGGCGTCACCATACGGCCGGCGACCTCACGGGTCGCCGTGTTGCCCACGGTCACCACGGTCATCATGTCCACCGTCGCCGGGTCGAGTCCCGAGAGAGTGCTGAGACGACTGGATTCGTCCGGCCGTGAAGCATTCCGTACGACACCGACCGGCGTCGTCGGCTCCCGGTGCTCGCCGAGGATCGCCAGCGCCTTGGGAAGCTGCCAGTCCCGGCCCCGGCTGCGCGGGTTGTAGAACGTCACGACGATGTCGGCCTCGGCCGCCGCCCGTACCCGACGCTCGATGACCTCCCACGGAGTGTGCAGATCGGAGAGGCTGATCGACACATGGTCGTGCCCCAGCGGCGCGCCCAGGATCGCCGCCGCCGCCAGCGCGGCCGTCACCCCGGGCACCCCGACCACGTCGATGTCGTCGGACGCCTCGGCCAGCGCGGGCGACGCCATCGCGTACACCCCCGCGTCCCCGCTGCCGATCAGCGCGACCGCCTGCCCGCGCCGGGCCTCCGCGACCGCCGTACGCGCCCGCTCCTCCTCGGCGCCGAGCCCCGACTCCAGAACGCGGGTACCCGGACGCAGCAGATCGCGGATCTGGTCGACGTACTGGTCGAGCCCGACGAGCACGGACGCCCGCCGCAGCTCCGCCTTCGCGCGCGGCGTCAGCAGATCACGGGCACCGGGCCCGAGCCCGACCACCGCGAGCCGACCGCGCGCGACCCGGCGTACGACCGCACAGGTGGCCATCGCCGGCTGCCCGTCCGCACGTACCGACTTCCGCTTGGGCACGAGGAGTTCACCCCCGCCCACGAGCGCCGCGGCCTCCGCGACAGAGGGAGTGCCGACGGCGGCGAGCGGCGCGTCCGAGGGGTTCGGCACCTCGACGCCCGCCAACTCCTCGGCGCCGTACGTCACCACGGGCACCCCGAGCCGCTCGGCGGCTCCGACGATGCCCGGCTCCCCGGCCTTGGCATCGACGGTCGCGAGTTCGGCGACGGACTTCACCGACAACCCGGCGTCCCGCAGGGCGTCTTGGACG
This sequence comes from Streptomyces sp. NBC_00038, assembly GCF_026343635.1. Classification (NCBI taxonomy): domain Bacteria; kingdom Bacillati; phylum Actinomycetota; class Actinomycetes; order Kitasatosporales; family Streptomycetaceae; genus Streptomyces; species Streptomyces sp. NBC_00038. Next base: position 2,529,032 of record NZ_JAPELQ010000001.1, on the reverse strand, counting down.
AGCCCGAGGACTTCGTCGACGGGGGCACCCTTGGAGGCGCCGATGCCGATGACGAGGGAGGGTGGACGGAGGATCACTTCACGGTCGGCGGGCTCAAGGACACGGTCGGTGAGGAAGATCCGGTACCGCTGTGGGCAATCGTCCCGCAGGGCGGGACGGGTGGGCACAGCTTCCAGCGCCGGGCTCCCCACATTCGACGGCAGCGCAGGCAGAGGCCAACTGACCAACGCCTCAAGCGCAATGGGCTCCCCGTCCAACATGGCCCGAGAAACCCCGGCGACGTCTCCCTCCACAGGAAACCCGAGCGTATCCAGCCCCGGCACCCCGACGGAGTCGGTCGCAGTGGTCACCACAGGCTCGGCCCCGAGCAACTCACCCACCTCGCGGGCGAGTTCATTGGCGCCACCCCCGTGGCCCCCCACGAGGGACACGGCGAACCGCCCGCCCTCGTCGACGCACACGACCCCCGGGTCGGACGCCTTGTCGCTCAACAGCGGAGCCAGTAGCCGCACAACGGCCCCCGTCGCAAGAAAGCACACGACTTGGTCGCACTCGGCGAACGCCCGCCGAACGGCGTCCCCGACGGACCCCTCGTACACCCGCGCACGCGTGGGCCAAGCCGCGGCCAGCCGGTCACGGGCAGCCGCGCCCGCCGCCGTGGCGGAAATCAGGCCGATCACTGGGGGACTCCTTCGGTACAGGCCGGAGGCCGGACGCCCCACAGCAGAAAAACGGGATTGGTGGCCGCGAGCCGGTCGACGCCACCCGGCAGCGGCGCGAGCCGGGAGGACTGCAGCAGTACGCCGCCGCAGTCGAACCCGGCACCGGTGAGCGCGTCCCGGGCCGCGGGAACCCGGTCGAGGGCGGCCATGGCGATGACGACGGCCCGCCTGGCCCGCCGCGCGCAGGCCGTGACGATGGCGGGCAGTTCGCGCCCGCCGCCGCCGATGAAGACCGCGTCCGGGTCGTCCAGATCGGACAGCACCGTCGGCGCGGCGCCGTGCACGACCTGTACGTCGACGCCGTGCGCCTCGGCGTTGGCGCGGATGCGGTCGCAGCCGTCCCGCGTCTTCTCGATCGCGGTGACGGCGGCACCGAACCGCGCGCACTCGACGGCGACGGACCCGGAGCCCGCGCCGACGTCCCAGACCAGTTCGCCGAGCCGCGGCCCGATCCGGGCCAGCGCGAGTGCCCGTACCTCGAACTTGCTGATCATCGAGTCGCGGTGGGCGAACTCGCTCTCGTCCAGGGCCCATTGGACGGGTCCGGCGGACGGCCCGGCCATGGTCCGCACGGTGGCGAGGGCACGCGACTCGTCCAGGCACAGGACGACGCTCACCGCCGTACCCCAGTCACGGGCCGCGGCCTCCGCGGGCGTGACCCGCTCCACGCGCTCGTGCCCGGGGTTGCCCAGGGCGCTCGCGACGAAGAGCACACGGTCCCCGCAGCGGTAGGCGAGCGCGGCGCCCAGCTCCGCGGGTCCCGAGCCGGGACCGGTCAGCACGGCCACCTTCGGCTGCGACCGGCAGACGTTGACCGCCGTACGCAGATCACGGCCGTGCGCACTGACCACCACGGCGTCGTCCCAGGGCAGCCCCAGCCGGGCGAAGGCGGTGGCGACGGACGAGACACCGGGCCGGACGTCCAGCCGCTCCGCCCCGAAGCGTTCGGCCAGCGCCCGCACGATCCCGAAGAACCCGGGATCACCGGAGGCGAGCACGACGACCCGCCCCTGCTCGTCCACCTTGTTCACGTATCGCTCGATCTCGTCGAGCGCGGGTGCGAGCGGACCGAGCACGACGCGCTCCGCCCCTTCCGGCAGCCGTGCCGCCGCCAGATGCCGCCGGGCCCCGACGACGAGCCCGGCCTCGGCAACGGCGGACACCGCCTCGGGAGGCAACGGCGCCCCCGTACCCGTACCGAAGACGGTGATCACACCTGTCCCCACCGCCGTGGTCACGATGGACTGCCCTTACGAGCCGCACTGCGAGCCGCGCTGCGAGCCGCGCTCCGCTCCGCGCGCAGTTCCGCACGCGCCCGCGGGTCGGCCTTGCGGAACTCGTGGAAGTGACCGGGGTGGTAGAGGTGCGAGCGCGTGCCGCTCGCGTCGAGCGCGGGGCCGACCAGGAAGAGGGTGTGCTTCCAGAGCTTGTGCTCCTTGACCGTCTCCTCCAGCGTCTCGATCGTGCACTTCACGAGCAGCTCCTCCGGCCAGGTCACCTGGTACGCCACCACGACCGGCGTGGACGTCGGATAGCCGCCCTCCAGCAGCTCGCGCACCAGCTGACCGCTGCGCGCCGCCGACAGGAACAGCGCCATCGTCGTCCCGTGCCGGGCGAACTCCCGTACTTCCTCGCCCGGCGGCATCGGCGTCTTGCCGCCGCCGAGCCGGGTGAGGATCACGGACTGCGCGACCTCGGGAATCGTCAGCTCGCGCTGCGCGAGCGCGGCCACGGCGGAGAAGGACGAGACACCCGGGATGATCTCGGTCTCGACCCCGATGTCCGCACACCGGTCGAGCTGCTCCTGAGTGCCGCCCCACAGCGCCGGGTCGCCGGAGTGGATGCGGGCCACCTTCAGCCCCTCCTCGGCGGCCCGCTCGTACACGGCCACGACGTCCTCGAGGGACATCGTCGCCGAGTCCAGGATCTCCGCGCCCTCGCGCGCGTGGTCGAGGACCTCCGCCTGCACCAGGCTGGCCGCCCAGATCACGACGTCGGCCTCGGCGATGGCGCGCGCGGCGCGGAACGTCAGCAGGTCGGCGGCGCCGGGGCCGGCACCGACGATCGTCACCTTGCCGGTGGGGGCATCGGCCATGGGATGGGGTCCTCTCCTACAGAACATGCGGAACATGCGGAACATCAGTGCGCTCGAACGGTGCGTGCGTGACGCGTGCGTGACGAAACTTCAGGGCGTACACGCGGACACGGGGCCACGGGCGTGCGTGAACGGCGGTTGATCGGATAGCAAGGGGCTATGGCGGTCCTCGTCGCGCTCGGCGCGTTCCTGATGACGCTGGCCGGCGGCTGGACGGCACAGCGGGTGACCGACCGCCGTCATCTGGTCCTCGGCCTGGCCGGCGGGCTGATGCTCGGCGTGGTCGGCCTGGATCTGCTGCCGGAGGCGCTGAGCGCGGCGGGCGACGAGGTGTTCGGCGTACCGGCCGCGCTGCTGCTGTTCGTGGCCGGATTCCTCCTCGCCCACCTGGTGGAACGCCTGCTGGCCGCCCGGCAGGCGGCGCACGGCGCCGAGGAGAACGGCGGCCGGGCGCCGGAGGTCGGCCTGACGGCGGCCGCCGCGATGGTCGGCCACAGCGCGATGGACGGCGTGGCGATCGGCGCGGCCTTCCAGGTAGGCGGCGGAATGGGCCTGGCGGTGGCCCTCGCCGTGATCGCCCACGACTTCGCGGACGGCTTCAACACCTACACGCTCACGAGCCTGTACGGGAACGACCGCCGCAAGGCGATCATGATGCTCGTGGCCGACGCGGTGGCCCCCGTGGCCGGCGCCGCCTCGACGCTCTTCGTCACCATCCCGGAGCGACTGCTCGGCTGCTATCTCGGCCTCTTCGGCGGCGTGCTCCTCTACCTCGCCGCCGCCGAGATCCTCCCCGAGGCACACCACGAACACCCCGCCCGCTCGACCCTGCTGTGCACGATCGCGGGCGCGGGCTTCATCTGGCTGGTGGTGGGCCTCGCGGGCTGAGCCCTCGCCGGGACGGCTCACAACTTCCCGCCGCGTCCGCCCTCGCGCCGCGCGGGCGCGATGAGCGTGGAGAGGTAGGGCAGCGGCCCGCCGTCGAGTTCGGCCGCGGGCCGGATGGACTCGTTCTCGAGACCGAGCGCGGACCCCCACACGGCGTCGTCGAGCCGCCCGGTCTCGCGCAGCGCCTTGGCCACTTCCTGGGCCTGCCGCCCGAACTTGTACGCGACGACGGTGCCGGGCCCGTTCAGGGCGTCCTTGAGCACGGCCGCCCCCGCGGTCACCGGAACGAGGGTGAGCGGCTCGGTCCCCTCCGTGAGCACCGCCCCCGACCGCGCGGCGAGATCCTGCATGGCGGTGATACCGGGCACGGTCTCGACGACGGTCCCCGGCACCAGCTCCGCGATGGTCTGCGCGAGATAGGTGAACGTCGAGTACACGTTGGGATCGCCGATGGTGGCGAAGGCCACGGTCGCGTGCGCCCGCAGCAGCCCGGCCACCCGCTCCCCGGCAGCGTCCCAGGCGGCCTCACGCCGCCCCCGGTCGGTCCGCTCGTTCAGCGCGAACACGACCCGGACGACCTTCTCCTGGGGCACGTAGTGCAGGACGGTCGCCTCCGCTCGCCCCCGCTCTCCCGTGTCCATCACGGGTACGACGACGACCTCGGCGGCGCGCAGAGCGTTGACGCCCTTGACGGTCACCAGCTCCGGGTCGCCGGGCCCGACCCCGACCCCGATCAGCTTGCTGCTCATGACGTCAGGCACCTCTCCACGAACCGACGGGCGACACCGGGCTCCGACGCCCAGTGCGTGTGCAGATAACTCGCGTGCACACCTTGTTGTACGAAACCTTCGACCCGCTTCCGAGGGGCGTGCACCCCCCAGGCGGGAGCCGCCCCGGCGCCGGGCTCGACCACGGTCCGGTGAAACTCGTGCCCGCGCATCCGCGTCCCCGCCACGGCGAGCACACTGTCGGACACGGCGACGGCGTCCCGGTATCCGAGCGTCAGCCGCTCGTCCATACGGGCCTTGGCGTCGATGACCCCGCACATGGGCTGCCCGTCGAGCTCACGCGACAGATACAGCAGCCCGGCACACTCGGCGGCGACCGGCGCCCCACGCTCGGCGAGCGCCGCAACAGCCTTCCGCAACGGCTCATTGGCAGACAGCTCAGGCGCGTACACCTCGGGGAACCCGCCTCCGATGACCAACCCGCCGACACCTTCGGGCAGTTGCTCATCACGGAGAGGGTCAAAGGTGACGACTTCGGCCCCGGCGGCGGTGAGCAGCTCGGCGTGTTCGGCGTAGGAGAAGGTGAAGGCGGGCCCTCCGGCGACGGCGACGATTGGTGTTTTTAGCCCGTCCGGCGTTTGAGGACGAGCCCTTCGGGCGAAGGGGGGTTCGGGGGCGCAGCCCCCGAGTTCGGGAACGGGAAGGGGCGGAGGGGGCGAGGAAACAACAACCTCAGCCACATCCCAAGCCGCACCCGACAACGCGGGAGCACTACGCGCCAACGCAAGCAGCGCCCCGAGATCACACCCCTCCCGCACCTGCGAGGCCATCGCGCCAACCGCCGAAACGGCCTCCGCCCGCCGCTCGGCAACAGGCACCAGCCCCAGATGCCGAGAAGGCGTATCCACCTGAGGAGCGCGCCGCAGAACCCCGAGCACCGGCACCCCGGACTCGTCGAGAGCCTCCCGCAGCATCACCTCATGCCGCTCGGACCCCACCTTGTTCAGAATCACCCCGGCCACCCGCACCTCGGGATCCCAGGACGCGAACCCATGCACCAACGCGGCCACGGACCGAGCCTGCGACGAAGCATCGACAACCAGCACCACCGGCGCCCGCAGCAACTTCGCCACATGAGCCGTGGAGGCCAACTCCCCCTCCCCGGCGGCCCCGTCGTACAGCCCCATCACACCCTCGACAACAGCGACATCGCACCCCCGGGCCCCATGCCCGAACAACGGCGCGATCAACTCCGCCCCACACAGATAGGCGTCGAGATTCCGCCCCACACGCCCGGTGGCGAGCGCGTGATACCCGGGATCGATGTAGTCGGGCCCCACCTTGTGCCCGGACACGGCGAGCCCCCGCGAGGCGAACGCCGCCATCAGCCCCGTGGCAACGGTGGTCTTGCCGCTGCCCGACGAAGGCGCGGCAATGACCAGCCGAGGAACGGAAATCACCACTCGATGCCCCTCTGGCCCTTCTGACCGGCGTCCATCGGATGCTTGACCTTGGACATGTCGGTCACCAGATCGGCGAACTCCACCAGCTTCTCGGGAGCGTTGCGCCCGGTGATCACCACATGCTGGGTCCCAGGCCGGTCCCGCAGCACGGCCACGACCTCGTCGACGTCGATCCATCCCCAGTGCATGGGGTAGGCGAACTCGTCCAGCACGTACAGCTGGTACGTCTCGGCGGCGAGGTCCCGCTTGACCTGCTCCCAGCCCTCGCGCGCCTTCTCCTCGTTGTCCATCTGGGAGTCGCGCTGCACCCAGGACCAGCCCTCGCCCATCTTGTGCCAGTCGACGGACCCGCCCTCGCCGCTGGCGCCGAGCACCCGCAGCGCGTTCTCCTCGCCGACCTTCCACTTCGCCGATTTGACGAACTGGAACACCCCGATGGGCCACCCCTGATTCCAGGCGCGCAGGGCGAGCCCGAACGCGGCGGTGGACTTCCCCTTTCCCACCCCCGTGTGCACCACGACGAGCGGCCGGTTCCGCCGCTGACGTGTCGTCAGCCCGTCGTCCGGCACGACACTCGGCTGCCCCTGCGGCATTACGCGGCCCTCCTGCTGTTGCCCTGCACGTCCCTGACCAGACCGGCGATGGAATCGGCCCGCAACTCGTCCAAGGTCACCGCGGTGCCCCCGAGCTCCACAGCGAGCTGCCCGGCAAGACCCAGCCGTACGGCCCCCGCCTCGCAGTCCACGACCACGGACGCGACCGAGTCGGCCGCGAACAGCCGCGCCGCACGCCCCGCGAGCGTCACCGGCTCCGGGCCACCCGTGGCCCGCCCGTCCGTCACCACGACGACCAACGGCCGCCGCGCGGCATCCCGCAGCCGCTCGACCCGCAGCACGTCGTGCGCCCGCAGCAACCCGGCCGCGAGCGGTGTCCGCCCACCGGTGGGCAGCGATTCGAGCCGCGCGGCGGCCGCGTCCACCGAAGAGGTGGGCGGCAGTGCCACCTCGGCGGCGGACCCGCGGAAGGTCACGAGCCCCACCTTGTCCCGCCGCTGATACGCGTCGAGCAGCAGCGAAAGCACCGCACCCTTCACGGCACTCATCCGCTGCCGCGCCGCCATCGATCCGGAGGCGTCCACGACGAAGAGCACGAGGTTCCCCTCACGCCCCTCCCGAGTGGCCTGCCGCAGATCGTCCCGCCGTACGACGAGCCCGCGCCCCGACCGCCCGCGCGCCAGCTGATGCGGCGCCGCGGCCTGCACGGTCGCCGCCAAGTGCAGCTTGGTGAGCGCCCCTTGGGGCCGCCGCGACCCTGTCGTCCGCCCATGCTCGGTCCGCGCCCGCGAACGCCGCCCGGCGGCACCCTCCCCGAGCCCCGGCACGCTCAGCACCTTCGTACGGAAGGGCTCGGCGGCCCGTACGGGGGACTGCTCACCGCCGCCCTGAGGCTGCCCACCCTCGCCGGACTCGGCCTGCGCAGGGGCTTCGCCCGGCCCGGAACCGTCATCGGGGTCTTCCTGCGGAGGCTGCCCGCCGCCACCGGGCCCGTCCGGATCCGGATCGTCTTCGCCCTCGCCCTGTCCGCCGAACTCCTCCAGCGTCTCGTCGAGCTTGTCCTCGTCAAGTCCCGGCGCGTCGAAGGGATTCCGCCGCCGCCGGTGCGGCAGCGCGAGCAGCGCCGCCTGCCGTACGTCCTCCGCGAGCACCTCGGTCCGCCCGGCCCACGCGGCCAGCGCGGTCGCCGTCCGCGCCATCACGATGTCGGCGCGCATACCGTCCACCTCGAAGGCCGCGCAGGTCGCCGCGATCTGCCGCAGCGCGCCGTCCCCGAGCAGCACGGACGGCAACAGCTCACGCGCCGCCACGATCCGCGCCCGTACGGCCGACTCCTCGTCGTCCCAACGGGCCGCGAACCCCTCCGGATCGTCGTCGTACGCGAGCCTCCTGCGCACCACCTCGACCCGCTGATCGGGCTCCCGCGAGGCGGCGACCTCGACGGTCAGCCCGAACCTGTCGAGCAACTGCGGCCGCAGTTCCCCCTCTTCGGGGTTCATGGTCCCGACGAGCAGGAAACGGGCGGCATGCCGTACGGAGACACCCTCGCGCTCGACGTACGAGGCACCCATCGCGGCCGCGTCCAGCAACAGGTCGACCAGGTGGTCGTGCAGAAGATTGACCTCGTCGACGTACAGGATCCCGCGGTGCGCGTCGGCCAACAGCCCCGGCTCGAAGGCCTTCACGCCCTCCGCGAGCGCCCGCTCGATGTCGAGGGCACCCACGAGCCGGTCCTCGGAGGCACCGACTGGCAGCTCCACCATCCGCGCGGCACGCTTCGTACCGGGCCCGACCTCGTGCGGCCCGTCCGGGCAGGCGGGATCGGGGGAGGCCGGCGCACACGAGAACCGGCACCCGGCGACGACGTCCACCTCCGGGATGAGCACCGAAAGGGCGCGCACGGCGGTGGACTTGGCGGTGCCCTTCTCGCCGCGCACCAGCACGCCGCCCACCGCGGGCGACACCGCGTTCAGCAGCAGCGCGAGCCGCAGGTCGTCCTGGCCGACAACGGCCGTGAACGGAAAGGGAGTACTCACTGGTCGTCGCCCTCCAAGTCGCCTTCGAGCTCCAGATAGGTGGCGCGCAGCCGCTCAAGGGTGTCAGCGTCGGGCTCGGCCCACAGCCCGCGGTCGGCCGCTTCAAGGAGCCGTTCCGTGATCCCGCGCAGCGCCCAGGGGTTGGACTTCTTCATGAAGTCCCGGTTCTCGGGGTCGAAGACGTACTCCGCGCTGAGCTTCTCGTACATCCAGTCGTCCACGACCCCGGCCGTCGCGTCGTACCCGAAGAGGTAGTCGACGGTCGCCGCCATCTCGAAGGCGCCCTTGTAGCCGTGCCGCCGCATCGCCGCCATCCAGCGGGGGTTGACCACGCGGGCGCGGAAGACCCGGTGGGTCTCCTCGCCGAGGGTCCGCGTCTTCACCTGGTCGGGCGTGGCGGAGTCACCGACGTACGCCTCGGGGCTGGTGCCCGTCAGATGCCGCACCATGGCGACCATGCCGCCGTGGTACTGGAAGTAGTCGTCCGCGTCGACGAGGTCGTGCTCGCGGGTGTCGACGTTCTTGGCGGCGACGGCGATGCGCTTGAACGCGGTCTCCATGTCGCCGCGCGCCGCCCGCCCGTCGAGCCCGCGCCCGTACGCGTAGCCGCCCCACACCGCGTACACCTCGGCGAGGTCCGCGTCGGAGCGCCAGTTCCGCGCGTCGATCAGCGGCAGCAGTCCGGCCCCGTACGCGCCCGGCTTCGAGCCGAAGATGCGGGCCGTCGCGCGCCGCCGGTCCCCGTGCTCGGCGGTGTCCTCGTCGGCGTGCTTGCGTACGTAGTTGCCGTCGGCGGGCTCGTCCAGCTCGGCCACCGCGCGTACCGCGTCGTCGATGAGACCGACCACGTGCGGGAAGGCGTCTCGGAAGAACCCGGAGATACGGACCGTGACGTCGATCCGCGGCCGGCCCAGCTCTTCGAGGCTCACGATCTCGAAGCCCGTCACGCGCCGCGACGCGTCGTCCCACACCGGGCGGCAGCCGAGCAGCGCGAGGATCTCCGCGATGTCGTCGCCCTGGGTGCGCATGGCGGAGGTGCCCCAGACGGTGAGGCCGACGGACGTCGGGTACGCGCCGGTGTCGCTCAGGTACCGCTGGATCAGCGAGTCCGCGAGGGACTGTCCGACCTCCCAACTCAGTCTGGACGGGATCGCCTTGGGGTCGACGGAGTAGAAGTTGCGGCCGGTCGGCAGGACGTTGACCAGCCCGCGGGTCGGGGACCCGGACGGACCCGCCGGGATGTATCCGCCGTCAAGTGCCTTGAGGATGTGTCCGATCTCGTCCGTTGTCTTCGCCAGCCGCGGTACGACCTCGTCGCAGGCGAACTTCAACACCGCGACGGCGTCCGGGAGTTCGACGCCCACGACCTCGCGTACGAGAGCGGGGACGGCCGCCGCATCCCAGCCGCGTTCCTCCATGCCCTCCGCGAACCGGCGGCACAGCTGCTCAAGGAGGTCGATGGCGTCGGCGCCGGACCGCGCAGGCCCCTCGACCAGCGAGGTCAGCCCGTCCGGCACCTTCACCGGTGCACCGGGCTCGCCGAGCAACTCCTTCTCGACCAGGCCGAAATGCTCGGCGAGGCAGGCCCGCAGACCGGGCAGCGCGTTGGCCGTACCGCCCCACACCTGGGAGGCCCGCAGCACGGCCAGTACGAGGTTCACGCGCGGTTCGGCCTCCGGGCCGCCGCCGAGAATGTGCAGGCCGTCCCTGATCTGCACGTCCTTGATCTCGCACAGATAGCCGTCGATGTGCATGACGAACGAGTCGAAGTCGCCGTCGTCCGGCTGGTCGTCGACATGCAGGTCGTGGTGCAGCTCGGCCGCCTTGACCAGCGTCCAGATCTGCGCGCGCACGGCCGGCGCCTTCGTCGGGTCCAGGTCGGACACGAGCGCGTACTCGTCGAGGAGCTGCTCCAGCTTCGCCAGGTCGCCGTACGTGTCCGCGCGCGCCATCGGCGGTACGAGGTGGTCGACGACCGTGGCGTGCCCGCGCCGCTTGGCCTGGGTGCCCTCGCCGGGGTCGTTGACGATGAAGGGGTAGATGAGGGGGAGCTCACCGAGGACGGCGTCGGGCGCGCAGCCTCCGCTGAGGCCGAGCCCCTTGCCCGGCAGCCATTCCATCGTGCCGTGCTTGCCCATGTGGACGACGGCGTCGGCGCCGAACGAGTTCTCCAGCCACCGGTACGCGGCCATGTAGTGGTGCGACGGCGGCATGTCCGGGTCGTGGTAGATCGCGATCGGGTTCTCGCCGAAGCCGCGCGGCGGCTGGATCATCACGACGACGTTCCCGAACTGGAGGGAGGCCAGCACGATGTCGTCCCCGTCGACGTACAGGTTGCCCGGGGGCTCGCCCCACGCCTCGACCATCCCGTTCCGCAGCTCGGGGTCGAGCTTGTCGAACCAGGCCTGGTAGTCGGCGAGCGGCACGCGTGCGGGTGCCGAGGCGAGCTGTTCCTCGGTCAGCCACTCGACGTCGTGGCCGCCGGCCGCGATGAGGCGGTGGATCAACTCGTCGCCGTTGTCCGGGTATTCGGTCAGGGAGTACCCGGCGCCCCGCAGCGCGTCTAGCACCCGCACCGCCGAGGCGGGCGTGTCGAGACCCACCGCGTTCCCGACCCGCGAGTGCTTCGTCGGGTAGGCGGTGAAGACGAGCGCGAGCTTCTTGTCCTGGTTCGGCTTGTACTTCAACCGGGCGTGGCGCACGGCGATTCCGGCGACGCGCGCGGCCCGCTCGGGGTTGGCGACGTACACCGGGACATCGTCCGGGCCCTGCTCCTTGAAGGAGAACGGCACGGTGATGAGCCGTCCGTCGAACTCCGGGATCGCGACCTGCATCGCCGCGTCCATGGGGGAGAGGGCGGCGTCGGAGGCCTCCCACGCGGCATGCGAGGAGGTGAGGCAGAGCCCTTGCAGCACAGGGATGTTGAGGTCGGCGAGCGCCCCGATGTCCCAGGCTTCCTCGTCACCTCCCGCGGAGGCCTTCGAGGCGTGGGCGCCGCCCGCCGCGAGGACCGTGGCAACCAGGGCGTCGGACTTGCCGAGGATCTCGTACAGCCCCGCGTCGGCATCGCGCAGCGAACCGCAGTACACGGCAAGGGCGTTGGCACCCCGCGCCTCGATCGCGTCGCACAGCGTGTCGACGAAGGCGGTGTTGCCGGACAGCTCGTGCGCCCGGTAGAAGAGGACGCCGATCGTCGGGCGCCCCTCGACGAACGCACGCTCGCCGTGGACGCCGAACTCGGCCGTCTTCCGCGGCTCTTCGAAGCCCTCGCCGGTGAGCAGCACGGTGTCGGAGAGGAAGCGGGCCAGCTCGGTCAGGTTCTCCGGGCCGCCCTCGACGAGATAGCGCAGCGCCTCGGCGACCACACCGGCGGGCACGGACGACTCGGCCATCAACTCCGCGTCGGGGACGGACTCCCCGCCGAGCAGGACGGTCGGAATGCCCGACGCCTTGAGGAAGGCGAGCCCGTCCTCCCAGGCACGCTTGCCGCCAAGGAGCCGTACGACCGCGAGGTCCGCGCCCCTGACGAGCTCGGGGAGTTCGGCGGCGACGTCCACCCGGGTCGGATTGCCGATCCGGTACGCGGCGCCGGAGGCCCGGGCCGCCAGCAGATCCGTGTCGGCGGTCGACAACAACAACACTGTGCTCATGCGGGCGCTCCCGGTGGAATGAAAGGCAGTCCTGTCGGCGCGCCGGACTCGATGAGCCGCCACAGCGCGTCCGTATCCGCGTGTTCCTCGATCAGATCGCCGAGCCGGTCCAGCTGCTCCTCGCGCAGCGCCGCGAACGACGTACTGGCGGCCGGCACGAAACGACGGCCCGCGGCGGCCGCCACCTCGCGCAGGAAGGCGCGCCGGAACTCGTCCGACTCCAGCGAGCCGTGCCAGTGCGTGCCCCAGACCTCACCGACCCGGCACCCGTCCAAGAAGGGCTCTCCGCCGGTGACTTGGGCGACGCCATGGTGGATCTCGTACCCCTCGACGGGCTCGCCGAGGGCTTCGCCCACGGGCCGCGTGAGCGTCTTCTCCCGCGCGAACCGCACCCGTACGGGCAGCAGCCCGAGCCCGTCGACATGACCTGCCCGCGACTCGACCTCGTCCTCGATGTGCTCGCCGAGGAGCTGGAAGCCGCCGCAGATACCGAGCACGGGCCGCCCCTCGGCGGCCCGTCGCGCGATCGCGTCCGCGAGCCCGCGCTCCCGAAGCCACTCCAGCGCCTTCACCGTCCCCCGGGTCCCCGGTACGACGACGAGGTCCGCGTCGGCCAACTCCTCGGCCCGGTCCACGAAACGCACGACGACACCCGGCTCGGCGGCCAGCGCGTCCACGTCCGTGAAGTTGGACATCAGGGGGACGGCGCAGACGGCGACCCGCAGGATGTCCTGGCCGACGGGGTCGGCCACCACCGACTCCCGGACCGTGCCCCGCATCGAAACCCGCAGCCCGTCCTCCTCGTCGATCCCGAGGCCGTGCTGGAAGGGCAGCACGCCGTACGAGGGCCGCCCGGTGAGCCCGTGGAGCATGTCGAGCCCCGGCTCCAGGAGGGAGACATCCCCGCGGAACTTGTTCACGAGGAACCCGGCGACCAGCTCCTGGTCCTCGCGCGAGAGCAGCGCGACCGTCCCGAAGAACGACGCGAAGACGCCCCCGCGGTCGATGTCACCGACGACGAGCACGGGCAGCCGCGCGTTGCGCGCGATCCCCATGTTCACGATGTCCGTCCGCCGCAGATTGATCTCGGCCGGACTCCCCGCCCCCTCGCAGATCACCGCGTCATACGTGCCCCGCAACTCGGCGAGGCACTCCAGCACGGTCCCGAGCAGCGCTTCCTGCCGCCCTCCGTGGTAGCCGCGCGCACTCATCTCACCCACGGGCTTCCCCATGAGCACGACCTGACTGCTCCGGTCGCTCCCCGGCTTCAGCAGCACGGGATTCATCAGCGCGGTCGGCTCCACACGAGCGGCCTGCGCCTGCATGGCCTGCGCCCGCCCGATCTCGGCGCCCTCACGCGTCACGAAGGAATTGAGCGACATGTTCTGCGCCTTGAAGGGCGCGACCTTGACGCCCTGGCGCACCAGCCACCGGCAGATCCCGGCGGTCACGACGCTCTTGCCCGCGTCGGAGGTGGTTCCGGCGATCAGCAGCCCGCCGCCGCTCATGAGTTCCCTCCCCGGGGCCTCAGCAGCCGCCCGGCGACACACACACCCAGCGCGAGCCAGCTGACGCGCCGCGACAGCCGTACGGCCCGCTCGATGTCCCCGACCGCGACGGCGCGGCCCTTCCCGTTCAGTACCGGCCGGTGCTCGACCCTTCCCCCGTAGGCGAGGGTCCCGCCGAGCCGCACACCGAGCGCCCCCGCGAACGAAGCCTCCACGGGCCCGGCGTTGGGGCTCGGATGCTTGCAGGCGTCCACCCGCCAGGCGCGCGCGGCGCCCCGCGGGTCGTCTCCGGCGGCGGCCGCGAGAGCGGCGGTGAGCCTCGCGCCCGGCCAGCCCGCGACATCGTCGAGCCGCGCGGAAGCCCAGCCGTAGCGCCGGTACTTGGCGGACTTGTGCCCGACCATCGCGTCGAGCGTGTTGACGGCGCGGAACCCGACGAGCCCGGGAACGCCGGCCACCGCGCCCCACACAAGAGCCCCCACCACGGCGTCGGAGGTGTTCTCGGCGACGGACTCGACGACGGCCCGGGCGATCCCGTCCGCGTCGAGCGACTGCGGATCCCGCCCGCACAGATGCGGCAGCCGCTCCCGGGCCCCCTCGACATCGCCGGCTTCGAGCGCGCCGCCGATCGCGCGGGCCTCCCGGCCCAGCGAGGTCCCCCCGACGACGGCCCAAGTGGCGGCGGCGGTCAGTGCGATGGAGGCGGTACGGGATCCACGTACGGAACGACTCGCGAGCGCCGCGAGCCCGGTGGCGCCGCCCGCGCACACGGCCGTGTGCAGTGCGCCCCACCCTCGGTGGTCCCGCCACAGCACCCGCTCGACGGCTCCCGCGGCGCGTCCGAACGCGGCGACCGGATGGCCCCGGCGGGGATCGCCGAGCAGCAGGTCACCGAGAAGGCCGGCGGCGGCGCCGTACGCGAAGACGCGATCGGCACGCACCGGTTCAGCCGACCGTCAGGTCGGGCACAACCGTTGTTCGCATGGCACTTGGGCAGCCGCGCATGGCGATATGTCCTCACTCAGGGTGTCCGCGCCCTGGTTCGAAGAGACCGACGGTGAGAGTTCCTGGCTTCCGGGGATGTCTTCCCCGGTGACAGTGGCGGGACCGCGCCGGATTCGCACCGGCTTCCTCTCTTGCCGCCGTACTTGGCTCCGGCAGTCCACCATGGGGTTGGAAGACCCGTCAACTTGCTGTTGACCTGGGGCGAAGGAGTGTGCTGAGACCCACACAGGGTCGGTTTTCCCCTAGGCCGACAAAAAGAGCTTTCATAGACTGGAATGTGACAATCGGGGAGCGGTTCGAGGGTGGTTGCTTCCGCGTTGTGGCGTGGTGGGGCGGCTCACGGTGGCCCTCTGTGCCGACCAAGATCACGGCGCTATCGTGGCTCGACATGGGGGACAGAGATGGACGCGCATCGGGGGACGCCGGCTCTCGGGCAGCAGGAGGTAGGCGTGCGCAATGAAGACTCAAGCGGGTTCACCTGGCGCAAGAGCAGCTACAGCGGAGCCGATGGCCAGTGCGTCGAGGTGGCGTTCGTCGGGGGCGCGGTGATCATCCGTGACTCGGGGAAACCGTTCGAGTCGTATATCGCCTTCCCCGGCTGGCACTGGCAGGCGTTTGTGACGGCTTTCGCCGACTCGGACCGTCTCGTCGGCCCAGGGGGATCCGAAGGCTGAGGGGGAGACATATGACTGATCATCATTTGACCGAGATCCGGCACGTGGCCAACGGCCTGCGCGGGGGAGCGTGGAAGGCCTCCACGTCGCTGGGGACCGTGCTGATGTGCGCGGTGCTCGGCGCCGCGGCCGCCTTGACCGGAGCGGCCGCCTCACTGCTGGTGGACGGCTTGGCCGCGCGGCTGGCTACCTGGGTGGCGGTGGCCGCGGCGGCTGCTGTCGCCTCCGGCCTGTGGTGGGGTTTCGCGGAGTTCAGGAAGGACCGTCCGCCGACTGCCTGTCCGCCGGCAGCTCGGGCCGCTGAGCGGGGATCACGGCCCGGCGGTCGTCGCTGAGCGTGGGTTCCGTCGTCCCGGCCTGCGCTATCAGCTTGGTCAGCTGACGGCTCAAGGCGACCACCGGGGTCATGACGACCCCGGTCGCGGTGCCCATCAGCCACGGGTTGGTCAGCCGGCAGGCGGCCATGACGGCGAGCAGCCCGGCGAGGCCCACCACCAGGACCAGGATGCAACCGGTGCAGTAAAGGATCTTCGTGATGAAGACTCGGAGGTGATCGTCCGTGAGATGACGTTCCAGGGTGTCCATCCGGTCCGTACGACCCTGGTCTGCCATTGCGTCACGGACGAGCTGGTTGTAGGAGAGGTCGGCGACGGGGGTCTGCCACAGCGCCGAGTCGGCGGAGGGGGTGTCGTCGGCATCGGAGTCGCCGCCTTCACCTCCTCGTCCGCCGCCGTCGTCGGACGGATGACCGGCACCGGTGGTGGGCTCAGCGGTCCCTTGGGTACCATCCGCACCGCCAGTACGCCAGGGTGCCCGCCCGATGGCAGTGAAGACCTCCCGCCACCACTCATTCCACGCGGCTGGCAGCATACAAGGCCTCCTTGCTTCTCCCGGGCTCCTGGGGCCCCGGAGGTCAGCTGCTGTCGATACCGTCCCTGATCCGGCTGATCAGGTCCGTGGCCTGCTCTCCGCCCAAGGCGATCTCGCGGAGATACTCGAAACACTCCTGGTGGCGCACGATCAGTTCGTGCTCGTCACGGGTCGACTTGTTCCCCTGGGCCTCCAGATAGAGGAGGTCGTCGTCATCCATGAAGCCGAGCAGGATGAAGCTCTCCAGGGTGGAGTAGTGGGCGCCCGAGGTGAAGGGGAGCACCTGGAGGGACACCTTGGGGCGCTTCGAGACGTCGATCAGGTGCTGCAACTGGGCACGCTGCACACGCGGTCCGCCGACCTGCCGGTGCAGTGCGGCCTCGTCGACGACGAAGAAGGTCCACGGCGGATCCTCGCCTTCCATCGTGCGTTCCTGCCGCGCGGTACGCAGCTCCACGATGCGCCGGGCTCGCTCCTCGTCCACCCGCGGCGCGAGTAGCGCCATCGCGTATTCATCGGTCTGCAGAAAACCTGGTACCACGATCGGGTTGTACGTACGGATCGACGCGGCGGCGCTTTCGTATCCGAGGTACTGGCCGAAACCCGGCCCCAAAATGTCGTTGTACTCCACCCACCAGCTGGCGCCCCGCGAACCGCGTGCCGCTTCCTCCAGCTCCGCGACGCGCTTGGGGTCCGTCACCTCGTACTGCCGGAGCAGAGCGCGCAGATCGGTGACCGAGAGGCTGACCGTGCCCTGCTCGATGCGCATGATCTTGGAGAGTGACCAGTCGAGGGCATGGGCGGCCTGCCCCTGTGACTGCTCCGTGGCCTCGCGGGCCTTGCGGAGCGCGATCCGCAGTCTGCGGCGATTCAGGCTCGGGTCGACATCCCTCGGCATGGTGGCTCCTCGCTCTCGTCGTGACCGCTCCATGCCGTGGCATATGGCAGGGAGCCGTATGTTCGACCGACGCTATCAGAGAGCTTGGTGGCATTATGCCATATGTCACTTCGCTGCATCGCATGCACTCGATCGGGTGAGGGGCATGGGGCTCAGGGGCAGAAAAAAGCCGGATGGGACGCACTTGGAGAGTGCGTCCCATCCGGTTTCGGCCTTTTTGTGACCGGCCGCGAGGCTGTGGTCGGGGAGACGGTCAGGCCACGATCAGATAGATCCCGTACGCCACCGCCGCCGCGCACGCCGCGAAGCAGGCGTACGCGCCGGTGACCGCGAGAGCGGCGGAGCCGCCCTGCGCCGAGGCCGACTCGCGCTTGGAGAGGCCGACGATGCCCAGGGTGAAGAGGCCGACGAGGGCCACGGTGGACACGAGGCTGACTCCGAAGACGGAGCCGAGGGCTGCCCAGTCGATGTGCATGCTGTTCGTTCCTTACACCGTGGCCGGAGCGGTGGGCTCCGCGTCCGGGGACGGGATGGTGGCCTTCAGGTCGCCGGTGAGCGGGCCCGCGGGGGGCGGGGTGACCGCGGCGATCGCCGCGGTGACGACGCCCGAGGGCTCGGCGTCGACCTCGTTCACGTTGTCGATGGTCACCGGCTGGCGGCGCGACAGGTGCCAGATGGTGCCCGCGCCAGCCACCAGGAGGGCGCCCGTCAGGACGATGCCCCAGGTGCCCTGCTTGGTGAGGAACTCGGCGCCCGCGCCGACCAGGCCGGCCGCCGGGAGCGTGAGGCCCCAGGCGATGAACATGCGGTTCGCGGTCGACCAGCGGACGACGCCGCCCTTGCGGCCGAGGCCCGAGCCCATCACGGCGCCGGAGCAGGACTGCGTGGTGGAGAGCGAGAAGCCCAGGTGGGAGGAGGCCAGGATGACCGTGGCCGCGCTGGTCTGGGCGGCGAAGCCCTGCGGCGGCGCGAGGTCGGTGAGGCCCTTGCCCATGGTGCGGATGATGCGCCAGCCGCCCAGGTAGGTGCCGAGCGCGATGGCCATTCCGGCCGAGACGATGACCCAGGTGGGAGGGTTCGAGTCCGGCGCGATCACGCCGCCGGTGACCAGCGCGAGGGTGATGATGCCCATCGTCTTCTGCGCGTCGTTCGTGCCGTGGGCCAGCGAGACCAGGCCGGCGGAGGCGATCTGACCTGCGCGGTACCCCTTGGCGGTCGCCTTCTCGTCGGCGCGGCTGCCGATTTTGTACGTCAGCCGGGTGGCCAGCATCGCGGCGAGTCCGGCCACGACGGGCGCGGCGATCGCGGGGAGCAGCACCTTGGTGATGACGGTCGAGCCGTTCACCGACGACCAGCCGGCCGACATGACCGCGGCGCCGATGAGGCCGCCGAAGAGTGCGTGGGAGGAACTGGACGGAAGACCCAGAAGCCAGGTCAGCAGATTCCACAGGATGGCGCCGACGAGCGCCGCGAAGATCACTTCGGTGCGTATGCCCTCTTCGTTGATGATGCCGCCGGAGATCGTCTTGGCGACCTCCACGGAGAGGAAAGCACCGACGAGATTCAGCACGGCGGACATGGCCACCGCCGTCTTCGGTCTGAGAGCGCCGGTCGAGATGGTCGTCGCCATCGCATTGGCGGTGTCGTGGAAACCGTTCGTGAAATCGAACACGAGAGCGGTAACGATCACGATTCCGAGGAGGAGCGTGATGTGTTCCATTAACCCAGGCTTCTGTTGGACGTCAGTGGCAGGAGGACCGTAGGCAACCTGAATGAACGGAAAGTGAACTGGCGGGGCATTGAAAGTGTCTCATGTGTCGAGCCACCCCTTCGATGGTGCTGAAGGGGTGGCTCGATGGCTGTTTCGGTGCCCGGCTCGACGTCTCGAACACAGGCGGAACAACGGATTCCGGTACTTGCGCTACCCCCTGGCGAGCTTCTTGAGCTGGGCGGTGGAGCCGTTGAAGAGATTCTGGTCACCCGGCAGGCTGCCGCTGTTGTCGTACTGCCAGAAAGTCCAGAAGGACCAGCCGGCCGGCAGCGCTCCCGCGGTCGCCGAGTCGTAGCGCGCTAGCCACAGGGAGTGGTTCGCACCGAAGGCGCGGCTGCTGCCGGTGCAGGTGTTCCACCAGTGCGTGGTCGTGTAGATCACCGGACGGCGTCCGGTCTGCCGTTTGGTCTCGTCACTGAACGCCTTGATCCAGCTCACCATCTTGGCCTTGGTCAGGCCGTAGCACTTGTTCTTGCCGTACGGGTTGTACTCGATGTCGAGCGCGGGCGGCAGCGTCCACCCGTCCCCGCGCCAGGCGCCGCCGTTGCGCACGAAGTGTGCGGCCTGGGCGGTGCCGGACGACTTGTTCGGCAGGGCGAAGTGGTAGGCACCGCGGATGATGCCGGCGCCGCGCGCCCCGTTGTACTGCTGGCTGAAGTAGGGATTGCGGTAGGTGTGGGACTCGGTCGCCTTGACGTAGACGAACTGTGCGCCCTTCGCCTTGGCGCTCTGCCAGTCGACGTTCTTCTGGTGCGAGGAGACGTCGTGCCCCTTGGGCTTGCCTGCTGCGGATGCGGGAGCCTCGGCGAGAGCGGTCCCCCCGACGGTGAGCGCCGTGACGGTGGCCGCGATGACGCGGGCGCGGTGGCGGGACGGTCTGTGATCACGAGCCATATTTCCCCCCGGAATGGCGACGTGCGTGACAAATCCCCCAGAGGCTACTGGAAGATCATCGAAAGCTCGTCGATCTCCGGCCAATCCCCCACAGAGGGTCGATCTATGCCCATATGCGATCTTACGGACGCGTGGATTCCGCCCTAAAGTGCCCTCGCCGACGCCGCGTTGGCGACAGTGCCTGGCAGGATCGCGGCATGGCTGAACAGCGGCGGGACGCGCGGGGCGATCGGGGCGGGCGGGAGGGCGCACAGGTGGCGCGTGAGCGGCACGCGCCGGATGTGCGGGGCGCGGAGGAGCGGGCGTGGGACGAGCTCGTCGCGACGGCCCGCCGCACGGTGGCCGACGGGCTGGTCGTCGGTACGTCGGGCAACGTCTCGGTACGCGTCGGGGACACGGTCCTGGTCACGCCGACCGGAGTCCCGTACGACCGGCTGACGCCGGGCGACATCGTCGGCGTCGACCTCGACGGCCGACAGGTGCGCGGTTCGCTCCTTCCGACGAGCGAACTGCCCATGCATCTCACCGTCTACCGTTCCAGCGACGCCCGCGCCGTCGTCCACACCCACGCCCCGCACGCGACGGCCGTCTCGACACTCGTCCCCGAGCTCCCGCTGATCCACTACATGGCGGGCGATCTCGGTGGCCCGGTCCGTGTTGCCCCCTATGCGACCTACGGCACCCCGGAGTTGGCCGAGAACATGCGCCAGGCCCTCACCCACCGCACCGCCTGCCTCCTCCAGAACCACGGCACGATCGCCCACGGCTCGTCCCTCGGCCAGGCCTACGACCGCACCGCCCAACTGGAGTGGATGTGCCGGGTCTGGCTGACAGCTTCCTCGGTACCGGGACTGTCGCCCTCGCTGCTGACACGGGAGCAGGTGGAGGAGGCGGGGGAGCGGCTCAAGGGGTATGGGCAACGGGGGTAGGGGGCTGCGTTCGTGGGGTTGGGAGTTCCTTGTGGGGGACTGGTGGGGTGAGTCCTCAGGCGGTGGGACGACTGGGCGGGCGAGCTCGCAGGCGGGCGGGGCGGACGGCGCGCTGGAGGTTCTCCACCTGCGCGAGGGCGGGGGTTGGTGCCCCTTGGCGCTCCGCCAAGCGGGGCTCGACCCCGCCGCGCCGGGCGGCGGGGTCTTTCCGCCGCAGCGGCGCTCGACCCGGACGCACCGATTCGGCGGTGCCGAACCATCCGGCGGCCCGGCGTTCCGTCCGTGAGACAGCGCGGACGAATCTCCCCGCCGTGGCGCGCCGAAAGCCCCTGCGCCCCGCATCACCTTGGCCCGCAGCCGACCCCGAAGCCCCCGACGGGCCCGTGGGCCCGCAACACCCACACCACCGAAAACAACGGCCCCACCTCGCCGCGAAGACGTCATCCCGAGCCCCGCTCCCGCTGGCCGATAACGGGCTCCCCCGGGAGACTGAACGCGTGCGCACTGTCAAAGCGGCGGCCGCAGCCGTCACCGTAGCCATCGCCGCGGGCGCGGCCTCCGTCGCGGCGGGCCGGTTCGCCAGCGACGCCGCGCTGAAGGCGTCGCCCGGCAGGCCGCTGCCCACCGAGCCCCGGCTCACCGTGCACGCCACGGCGGCGGGCGGGATCACGCTCACCCGTGCCCTGGCCTCGCTGCGCCCGGGCAGGTACGGCCTCGCCGGCGACGGCTCCCACGCGGTCGTCGGTCCGGTCATGGAGGCCACGCCCCACCCCGCCGACACGGTCGTACGCCGCCTGGACCGCGTCACCCACGGCACCCTGGAGCCCGGCGACAAAGTGTGGCTCACTCCGAACGTCCACATCGGCAACCCGAGCGCCGCCCTCGGCCTCGACCACGCCGACATCGACGTCCCGGGCGAACTCGGCTCCCTGCCCGCCTGGTTCGTGCCCGGCGTCCGTGACACCTGGGTGATCACCGTGCACGGCCTGGGCACCACCCGCGAACACCCCATGAACGTGCTGGAGTTCCTGAACCGCCACCAGTTCCCGGTACTCGACCTCGCCTACCGCGGCGACCTCGGCGCCCCCCGCTCCCCGGACGGTCTCAACCACCTCGGCGAGACCGAGTGGCGCGACCTCGACGCCGCGATCCGCTACGCCGTGCGCTACGGCGCCGACCAGGTCGTCCTGTTCGGCTGGTCCACCGGCGCCACGATGGCCCTGCGCGCCGCCGCGCACTCCGCACTGCGCGAGCGGATCTCCGGCCTCGTGCTGGACTCACCCGTACTCAGCTGGGAGACCACGCTGCGCGCCCTCGCCACCGCCCGCCACACCCCCAGCGCCCTGCTGCCGCTCGCGGTACGCGCCGCCCAGGGCCGCACGGGCGTACGCGGCGACCGCATCGAGAACGCCGCGCACCCCGACCACCTCAAGGTGCCGACCCTGCTGGTCCACGGCCCGGACGACACCATCGCCCCCTGGGGCCCCTCACGCCGCCTCGCCGAGCGCCGTCCGGAGCTGGTCACCCTGCGCACGGTCCCGCACGCCCCGCACGGCGCCATGTGGAACGCCGACCCGGAAGGCTACGAAGAGGCCCTGCGCCGATTCCTCACACCGCTGATGTAGAAGCTGCGGAGGGGCTGTTTTCGGCCTGTCCGCCGTGCGCGGACGGGCCCGTTCCGGCTGAACGGGGGCTTGCGGGCGGGGCCCTCGGAAGGGCCAAGCCTCATTCCGTTTGGGTTTTCGGACTGTCAACCGGAAGACTGCACCCGTGACGTCCCGTAATCCGCGCGACTCCAGGCTCCGACTCGTCCGCCCGCGGCCCCTGGCTGCCGCCCCCCGAGCGGTGACCCAGCGCCGCTCGCCCCGCCCCGCACCGCGTCCGCCCGAAGGCACTCCGCCGCCCGGGGAACTGGCCCGTATGGCACGCACCGGCCTGTCCGACGCGGCCCGCGTGGCCCGCTGGGCCGACGCCGCACTCGGTCCCGGGCGCGACGGCGCGACGCCCGACGGCAAGGGCACCCTCTCCGACGCCTCCGCCGAACGGGCCGCCGCCGAACTGGGGCTGACCCCGGTTCAGGTCCGCGCGGACTGGGACACCGCACGCCTGGCGGGCCTCATCGAGGTGCACGGCGGCAACGCCCGCCCGGGCTGGCGCCTGCGCGCCTGGAACCGCGACGACAGCGCCGTACTGCGCGGCTGGGTCGCCCTCTTCGACGCCTGGTCGCTGGCCTATCCCGAGCCCGCGGACCACGAACCGTCCGCCGTCGCCGAAGTCGTCTCCGCGATGCCCCAGGTGCTCTCCTTCCTCCAGCTCTCCGCGGGGCCCGTCCCCATGGAGCAACTCCTCGACCTGCTCGAACAGCGCGTCACGGAACTGCGCACCGAGCGCTGCGAAATCCCCTACGGCCCCCAGCCCGAACCGGTCTCCCAGGCCGCCGCTGAGAACACCCCGCTCGCCCCCCTCCTCGACTGGGCCCTGCATGCCCTGGCCTCCGTGGGCGCCCTCACCTGCGCCGACGGACAGGCCACCCTCACCCCGCTCGGCAGCTGGGCGGTCTGGGTCAAACTGGAGCAGATCTGCGTCGCCGCGCAGAGCCCCGCCGGGAACATCGAGGCCTCCGCCGAGGACATGCTCCGCGGCTGCGCCCAGCTGCGCCCGAACGCGGCCCGCGCCGAGTACCGCGCATGGCTCGCTGCCCGCCCCGTCGGCAGCGCCGTCACCGAACTCCTCGACGCCGCCCGTGGCGAGGACGCCCTCACCCGCGGGCTCGCCTTCGAGGCGCTGCGCGTGGTCGGCGCCCCCGCCGAACCCGATGTGCGGGCCGTCGCCGAGGAGACCTCGCTGCGCCCCTATGCCCTGCTGTGGCTCGCCGTGCACGACGGCCACGACCCCGAGGACGCCCACGAGGTGCTCACCCGCACGGAGGCCACCTGGCTCTGGGTCGACACCGCCGCCGCCGTCGCCGACCACGGGGAGGCACCGCTCCTCGTACGCCACCTGGAATCAGCGGTGCAGCCCACCGTGCCCATGCTCCTCGACGAGGTGCGCGCCGTCGGGCACCCCCGCACCGTGCAGGTCCTGGTCGCGCTCGCCGCCGCCCACCCGGACCCGGCGCTGGCCAAGGCCGTCCGCCGGGCCGCCTTCCAAGTGCACACCGGAGGGAACTGACCGGACGCCCGGCGCTTGCCCGGGAGGCGCCTACGCCGCTATCTCGGGGGCGTACGTGCCGAAGCTCCAGATGTTGCCCTCGATGTCCCGGGCCATGTAGTCCCGCGAGCCGTACTCCTGGTCCGTCGGGGGCATCAGGATCTCCGCGCCGTGGTCCACGGCCTGCTGGTGGTGTGTGTCGACGTCGTCCACGACGACATACACCCCCATCGGGCCCGCGCCCTTCATCGCGCCGTCGAAGACGCTGCCGGTGCCCTTGGAGCCGAGCATCACCGCGCCGTTCCCCTGCGTCAGCTCTGCGTGCATCACCGCGCCGTCCTCGCCCTCGTACACCGACAGCTCGGTGAAGCCGAAGGCCTCCGTGAGCTGCCTGATCGCCGCCTTCGCGTCCGCGTACAACAGTGTCGGGTAGATGCTCGGGCGCCCGCCGTCGATGCCTGCCATGCCGATCACTCCCTCTCGTCCCACCGCCGGAATCCGATCCGCTGCCCAGTCTGGCACCGGGCACTGACAACGCCCCGGCGAGCGGCCGCGAGGGCTCAGCGGAAGGTGTTGCACTGGGCCATGTCGCCGGTGCTGTAGCCCTGGTGGAACCACTGCTGCCGCTGCTCGGCCGAGCCGTGCGTCCAGGTCTCCGGGGTCACCCGGCCCTGGAACCTCTCCTGGATCCGGTCGTCGCCGACGGCCGCCGCCGCGTCCATGCCGTCGCGGATGTCGGCGTCCGTGAGGCTCGTCATCAGCGGCTTGCCCGTCGACGGGTTCTTCGTGGTCGTCGCGTGGTGCGCCCACACCCCGGCGTAGCAGTCGGCCTGCAGCTCGACCCTCACCGAGTTGCTGTTCGCGCCGGTCACACCGTCCTGCGACCTGCCCAGCGTCCCCATCAGGTCCTGCACATGGTGCCCGTACTCGTGCGCCACCACGTACGCCTGCGCGAACGGGCCGCCGCTGGAGCCGAACTTGGTGCGCAGCTCGTCGAAGAAGCCCAGGTCCAGGTAGACCTTGCGGTCGCCCGGGCAGTAGAAGGGCCCCACGGCGGAGGTCGCGGTGCCGCACGCCGTGCCGACGCGGCTGCCGAAGAGGACCGTGGGAGAGCGCGTGTAGGTGCCGCTGCGGCGCGCGAACTCCTGCGTCCAGTAGGTCTGCACGCTGTTGACGACCGCCACGATGCGGCAGTCGTCCTTGGTGTTCGCGTCCTGCCCTGTCCTGCACGTCTGCTGTACCTGCGCGAGCGACGACGCGGTCACCGCGGGCTCGTCGCTGCCGGAGGAGAGTCCGAGCTGGTCGGGGCCCACCCCGAGGAAGAGCCCGAGGAGGAGCGCGATCAGCCCGGCGATGCCGCCGCCCACGGTCGCCTTGCCACCGGGGATCCGGCTCCCGCGCACGTCCTGCACCTCGGAGGTGTCCAGGTCGGCGTCGTCGTCGAACTGCATGGGCGCACCACCCTCTGCCGTACGTCGCTCCGTGGCGCCATCCTCGTACGCCCCCAGGACCCCGGCCCCGAGCGGAGGTCCGAACGGGGGACGCCCCCGCCCACCCGCCGTGTCCCGGCAGCCACTTCGCCGGCCCACGCCTACGCTCTGCGCCTGATCCGTGGACCGAATGGGCGAAGAGGGGGAAAGGTGGTTGTTCTACCGGTCGAGGTGACGGCCCCGCACCCGGACGCGGCACCACCCCGACCTCCGGACGCGGCACCACCCCGCCCCCCGGCCGACGAGCCCGCCCCGCAGGGGTCCGCGGCCCTGCCACGCCCCGCGACCGTGCCGCCCACGGAATCCGCGCCCCAGGACCACCCGTGTCACCCCCGCTCCCGCCCCCTCCACCGTCTACTCCCCCCGGCCCTCGCCCTCCTCCTCGCGGTCCCCGTAATCGCCGCGGCGTACCAAGCCAGGCCCACCCCCTACGGGGACCACATCACCGTCCACGCGCGCGTGGAGCACGAGGCACGGCCGCCGCTGCGTACGACGAGGGACGCCGTCGAGGCGTACGACACGGAGACAGGTCGCCCTCGCTGGACCTACGCGCGGGAGGGCCGTCGTCCGCTGGCCGTGGTCCCCGCGCGCGGGGAAGCGATCGCGATCTGGGACGACGGGCTGGTCACCGACACCGCGCGCGGCGACGGCGGCGCGGTGCGCTGGCACCGGGCCCTTCCGGGCACCTCGCCATGGCTCGCGGACCACGGGGGGAACGGTGTACTGCGGCCTCTCGGCGCCCGCATGCTCGCCGTCGTCACCCCGCAGCGCATCGCCGCCTACCGCATCGCGGACGGCGATCTGCGCTGGGTACTGCCCGCCGGACGGGGATGTGAGTTCGCTCCCGCGCGCGCTGTGCGCCTCGGTACGGCGCTCCTGATCGCACAGCCCTGCCCCGCCGACGCCGCCACCGGCTCCTGGACCGGCGAGATCATCGCGGTGGACGACCTCGGCAGGATCACCCCGGACCGCACGCCCCTGGGCAATGAGCGTCACAGTGCCGGACACCCGAACGCAGAAAAAATGGTTGCACGGCCCCGTTAGACTTGGCCCATGGCCATTCTCCTCGCGCATTAGACGGCGGGAACGTCCTCAGCCGTCCACCCCGCCAACAACCCTGCCCTGGAGTCTGTCCGTGATCTCCGCCTCCGGTATCGAGCTGCGCGCCGGCGCCCGTCTCCTCATCGAGTCCGCCACCTTCCGTATCGCCAAGGGCGACCGCATCGGCCTGGTCGGCCGCAATGGCGCGGGCAAGACGACGCTCACCAAGGTCCTCGCAGGTGAGGGCACCCCCGCCGGTGGCAACGTCACCCGCTCCGGCGAGGTCGGCTACCTGCCCCAGGACCCGCGCACCGGCGATCTCGACATACTCGCCGGCGACCGCATCCTCTCCGCCCGGGGCCTCGACACCCTGATCCGCAAGATGCGCGAGAACGAACAGCGCATCGCCAACGGCTCGGGTGCCACGCGCGACAAGGCCATGCGGCAGTACGAGCGCCAGGAGACGGAGTTCCTCACCAAGGGCGGGTACTCCGCCGAGGCCGAGGCCGCCACCATCGCCGCCGCGCTCAACCTGCCCGACCGGGTGCTCCACCAGCCCCTGCACACGCTCTCCGGTGGTCAGCGCCGCCGTATCGAGCTGGCCCGCATCCTGTTCTCGGACGCCGACACGCTCCTCCTCGACGAGCCGACGAACCACCTCGACGCCGACTCGATCGTGTGGCTGCGGGACTACCTGAAGACGTATCGCGGCGGCTTCATCGTGATCTCCCACGATGTCGACCTCGTGGAGACGGTCGTCAACAAGGTCTTCTATCTGGACGCCAACCGCGCCCAGATCGACGTCTACAACATGGGCTGGAAGCTCTACCAGCAGCAGCGCGAGGCCGACGAGAAGCGCCGCAAGCGCGAGCGGCAGAACGCCGAGAAGAAGGCCGCCGTACTGCACTCGCAGGCCGACAAGATGCGCGCCAAGGCCACCAAGACGGTCGCCGCGCAGAACATGGCCAAGCGGGCCGACCGGCTGCTCGCCGGACTCGACGCGGTGCGGGTCTCCGACAAGGTCGCCAAGCTGCGCTTCCCGGAGCCCGCGCCCTGTGGCAAGACCCCGCTCATGGCCGAGGGTCTGTCGAAGTCGTACGGCTCCCTGGAGATCTTCACCGACGTCGACCTGGCCATCGACAAGGGCTCACGCGTCGTCATCCTCGGCCTGAACGGTGCGGGCAAGACGACTCTCCTCAGGCTCCTCGGCGGCGTCGAGACGCCCGACACCGGCTCGGTCGTCGAGGGCCACGGCCTCAAGCTCGGCTACTACGCGCAGGAGCACGAGACCCTCGACCCGGAGCGCACGGTCCTGGAGAACATGCGCTCCGCGGCCCCCGACCTGGACCTCGTCGAGGTCCGCAAGACGCTCGGCTCGTTCCTGTTCTCCGGGGACGACGTGGACAAGCCGGCCAGCGTCCTCTCCGGCGGCGAGAAAACCCGTCTCGCGCTCGCGACCCTCGTGGTCTCCTCCGCGAACGTCCTCCTCCTCGACGAGCCGACCAACAACCTCGACCCCGCCAGCCGCGAGGAGATCCTCGGCGCGCTGCACACCTACAAGGGCGCCGTCGTCCTCGTCACCCACGACGAGGGCGCGGTCCAGGCGCTCGAGCCGGAGCGCATCATCCTGCTGCCCGACGGTGTCGAGGACCTGTGGGGCGCGGACTACGCGGACCTGGTGGCCCTCGCCTGAGCCTGCGGGCCTGTCCCTGAGCCCCGGGCGGCCGGTCAGCGCCGCTTGATCGAATGACTGATCCACTGCGTATGGATCATTCGGCCGATCCGTGATCCATCAATGGTGTGAGATCTCCTCGTACCGAGGTGTGTCCTACATCGATTTTCCGGCCGAGCCCTTTGATCCCAAGGGCTCGGCCGTTCTGCGTCTCTGACCTGGCACTTCACGGATGAACCCGTTCGGCCGTATGGACACCACACGGCGGAATCACAGATTCCAGTCGTGGGGATGGGCTCCTGTCGTCAAAACCTTGTCTTACGGACCTTGCCGAATGGGTGGCCATGAGGCCCGGGAGGGGTGATCATGAGAGTCCAGAGCGCACTTCCCATGAGGAGGCACGGGTGGCCGAGACTCTGAAGAAGGGCAGCCGGGTAACCGGCGCCGCGCGCGACAAGCTCGCGGCAGACCTGAAGAAGAAGTACGACTCCGGTGCGAGCATTCGAGCGCTGGCCGAAGAAACCGGCCGTTCGTATGGCTTCGTGCACCGGATGCTCAGCGAATCGGGCGTCACGCTTCGTGGGCGTGGCGGAGCGACGCGGGGCAAGAAGGCCGCCTCGGCCTGAGGCCGGGCGTCCCCATCGGCTTCGGTGGTGACCACCCGGTCGGTCCGGTGATCGACCGGGTGGTTACTGTGCAGTCACTTAAGGATGTCGTCATTCGGCATCCGCTCTGACCGCACGCATCGGAGGCGTCCATGGCTTCGCTCGACCCCGTTCTCGACAAGGACGGCGTACGGCTCACCGTCGACGATTCGGTCGCCACGGTGACGCTGACCAACGCGGCCAAGCGCAACGCCCAGAGTCCCGCGCTGTGGCGGGCGTTGACGCAGGCCGGTCGGTCACTGCCGGGCACCGTCCGTGTGGTTGTGCTGCGCGCCGAGGGCAAGTCCTTCTCCGCGGGGCTCGACCGGCAGGCGTTCACGCCCGAGGGCTTCGACGGCGAGCCGTCGTTCATCGACCTCGCGCGCGGCTCCGACGCGGAGCTGGACGCGACCATCGCCGAGTACCAGGAGGCGTTCACCTGGTGGCGGCGCAGCGACCTCGTGTCCATCGCCGCCGTCCAGGGGCATGCCATCGGTGCGGGGTTCCAGCTTGCCCTCGCTTGTGACCTGCGCGTCGTCGCGGACGACGTGCAGTTCGCCATGCGCGAGACCAGCCTGGGCCTTGTGCCCGACCTCACCGGGACGCATCCGCTGGTGAGCCTCGTGGGGTATGCCCGTGCGCTGGAAATCTGCGCGACGGGGCGGTTCGTGTTGGCCGAGGAGGCCGAGCGCACGGGGCTTGCCAACCTTGCGGTGCCCGGTGGGCAGCTTGATGACGCGGTACGGGACCTCGTCGGGGCGTTGGTTGCGGCGCCGCGGGATGCCGTCGTTGAGACGAAGGCGTTGTTGCGCGGGGTGCAGGATCGTACCTACGAGGAGCAGCGTGGCGCCGAGCGTGCCGCTCAGGCTCGCCGCCTGCGCGACCTTGCCGGTGTGGGGGACTGAGGCCGTTCGCCGGCTGCGGGCCGGTGGGGGCTGGTCGCGCAGTTCCCCGCGCCCCTGAAGGGGCTTCTCTAGTGGGCCGTGGTTACCAGTACCGCCACTGATGGGGTGTCCTTCAGGGTGTTTGTGACTGCTGTTCTGACCTCTCGGGCCACATCGAGGGCTCGGCCGGAGACTGCCACTTCGATGCGGACGTGGCGGCGTGGCAGGGCTGAGTCGCCACCCCGGGAGTCCTGGATGTGTACCGGGCGTCCCAAAGTGTCCGTCAGGTGGATCACGCCCGGGACGGACAGGGTGGCGATGGCGACCCGGGATTCGTCGGCGCCCGTCGGCTCGGCGGCCGGGTGCTCGTCGTCCCGCGGTACGGCCGCGGGGGTTTCGTTGGCGTCCAGGCCCGTGACCCGTAGGTCCACCTCCGTGACCGTCAGACCGAGCCGTTCCGTGGCCGCCGTGGCCAGGGACTGGCGCAGGCGGGCCGCCGTCGTCGGGAGAGGTTCGACGCCGGGGGCCGTGGGGTCCGCCGAGGCCGTGAACTCCGCGGTGATGCGGAGGGGGCCCGGCGGCAGCGCGCTGGGCGGCGGGGGCACCGCGGGCTCGTACGACTGGTCGGGGTCGGCGAGCGCGATCCGGAGCGTGCCGAGGCGTACTCCGCGTACGGGAGCCGCCGCGTGCCGCAGTACGGAGTCGGCGGCGCCCTCCGTGATCCACGCGCCGTCGCGCGGGCCGCCGAGGGGCAGCAGCCTGCCGAGTCCGAGCTGATGCCGTACAACCTGAGCCCACCCGTCCGCCGTCATTGCTCCAGCCTGCCGCATCCCCGGCGCGGGAGCGGGCAACCCCACTTACTGTGGGCGAAGGACGACGACCGAAAGGGATGTACGGCGATGACCGACATGACGGAGCGGAAGCGGCCGGAGACCCCCGACGGCGAGAAAGAGCCGCTGGGGACGCGCAAGCCCACCAAGCGTGGCGGTGGTGACCCCGCGACCCGCGGGCGGACCACCATCGCGGACGGAGTGGTGGAGAAGATCGCCGGGCTCGCGGCCCGCGACGTACTCGGCGTGCATGCGATGGGAAGCGGGCTCAGCAGGACCTTCGGGGCGGTGCGGGACCGGGTGCCCGGCGGTACCAAGTCCGTCTCGCGGGGTGTCAAGGCCGAGGTCGGGGAGCTGCAGACCGCGCTCGACCTGGAGATCGTCGTCGATTACGGCGTGTCGATCGCGGACGTGGCCCGCGCCGTGCGGGAGAACGTCATCGCGGCCGTCGAGCGCATGACCGGACTCGAGGTCGTCGAGGTCAACATCGCCGTCAGCGACGTGAAGCTGCCGGACGAAGAGGACGAGGAGCCGGAGTCGCGACTCCAGTGACACCCTGGACGCTGAATAGACCAACCCCGCCACCAGACCGCTCGAACCAGCCACCAATCCGCTCGAACCAGCCACAGAACTGCTGAGGAGCGCACCATGAGCTTGGCCGTGATCGGCATGATCGCCGGAATGGCGCTGGGCTTCGCCGGGTACTTCGGGGGCTTCGGGGCCTTCCTCCTGGTGGCGGCCCTCGGTGCCATCGGCTTCGTCGTCGGTCGGTTCCTCGAAGGGGACCTGGACGTCGGTGACTTCTTCCGTTCCCGCGACGACCGGCGGCGGTGACGCGTGCCCTCTCAGCCCGACCGGCTCGGTGAGCTACGGCGGCGAGCTACGGACATCGCGCCGGCCGAGCGGGGCGCGACCCGGATCGCCGACCGGGTCGTGGCGAAGATCGCCGGGCAGGCTGCGCGCGAGGTGCTGGATGCGCTGCCCCCTGACGCCGCGCCCCCGCACGCCACGGTCGTCGTACACCACGACACCGCCCGCATCCGCGTCAGCCTCGAACTCGACTATCCCTCCGACATCGGTGGCCGGTGCAATGCGGTGCGTCGTCATGTCGCCGAGCGGGTAGATGCGTTGGCGGGGATGGAAGTACCGGAGGTGGCCGTCCAGGTGGAGCGGCTGCATCTGGTGCAGGCGCCCGGCGCGGCACACGGGAGGACGCAATGAGCGAGTCCCAGGGATCCGAGGGCAGTACCCAAGGGCTGCCCGTGTTGGAGAAGGCCGCCGAGACCGAACTCGGCCAGTCCGCTTCCGCGGCGGCCTACGAACCGCTGCCCACCCTCGATGACGAAGGCGGGGGAGAAGGCCGCTTCTGGTCGGCGCGCCGCGTCCCCGCGGGGATTCTCGCGGTGCTTGTCCTCGTCGGCGCGGGTGCCTTCCTGTACGACGTCGCGGCCGTACGCGCCGACCGGCCCGCCATGCACTGGCGCAGGTCGCTGGCCCAACAGCTCGCCGAACGCCCCCTCGACGACACCTGGGTGCTCGTCGGCGCCGGAGTGGCCACGGCCGTCGGGCTCTGGCTGATCGTCCTGGCGGCGACGCCGGGACTGCGCGACGTACTGCCGATGCGGCGCACCCACGCCGACGTACGGGCCGGTCTGTACCGGGACGCCGCCGCGACCGCGCTGCGCGACCGGGCCATGGAGGTCGCCGGAGTCCAGTCGGTCCGCGTCCGTACGGGACGGAAGAAGGTCGACGTCCGGGCGGTCTCCCACTTCCGTGAACTCGACGACGTACGCGCCGACTTGGACGCCACCCTCGCCGACGGCATCAAGGGGCTCGGCCTTTCCCGGCCGCCCGCCCTGTCGGTGCACGTCGCCCGCCCCCGCCGGAAGGGATGAGACGGATGCTCCGGATCGTCAACCGCGTACTCCTGGGCGTCATCGGGCTGGCGCTGTTCGTCCTCGGCGGCTCGGTGCTCGCGGTGGGGCTGGGTGCGAACCCGCCTTCGTGGTGGATCCACGACGGGCGGCACGACGTGCTGCTCAGCGACGCGGACCGCGCGCGGTGGCGGGACGAGGGCTGGTGGTGGCCGGTGGTCATCTCCGTCCTCGCGCTGCTCGTGCTGCTCGCCCTGTGGTGGCTGTCGGCGGTGCTGCGGCGGCGCCGGCTCGCCGAGGTGCTCGTCGACACCGGCGACGGCGAGGGTGCGCTGCTGCGCGGGCGGGCCCTGGAGGGCGTACTGGCCGATGAGGCCGGGCAGTTGGACGGCGTCCAGCGGGCGCAGGTCCATCTGACCGGGCGGCGCAGCGGCCCCGAGGCGCGTGTGCAGCTGCTCCTTGAACCACACGTGGACCCGGGGCAGGCGCTGCACTCGCTGACCACGGAGGCGCTCGCGCACGCACGCGACTCGGCGGGCCTTGCCGCGCTCCCCGCCGAGGTGCGCCTCCGCGGGGTCAAACACCGTGCCGAGCGCGTGAGTTGAGCCTCGCGGACAGAGTCCCTAGAACCCGCTCCGCATGCCGCCGTCCACCGGCAGCATGATGCCCGTCAGGTACGACGCCGCCGGGGAGAGCAGGAACGCGGCCGTGCGGCCGAACTCGTCCGGAGTGCCGTAGCGCCGCAGCGGGATGCGGGACTCGTTGGCCGCGCGGGTCGCGTCCGGGTCGGGCGAGAGGCCGTCCAGCTCGCGGACGCGGTCCGTGTCGATGCGGGACGGGAGCAGGCCGAGGACGCGGATGCCGCGCGGGCCCAGCTCGTCCGCGAGGGATTTGGCGAAGCCGGCGAGGCCGGGGCGCAGCCCGTTGGAGATCGTCAGACCCGGGATCGGCTCGTGCACGGAGGCGGAGAGCACGAAGCCGATGACGCCGCCCTCGCCGAGCTCCGCGGCGGCGGTGCGGGCCAGCCGGACCGCGCCGAGGAAGACGGACTCGAACGCGGCCGTCCACTGCTCGTCCGTGTTGTCCGCGACGAACCCGGGAGCCGGGCCGCCGACGCTGATCAGGATGCCGTCGAAGCGGTGGAAGTGCTGCCGTGCCGCCTTGATGAGCCCAGCGGCGGCCGCGGGGTCGGCATTGTCGGCGGCCACCCCGACCGCGTTCGGGCCGAGCGCGGTCGCCGCCTCGGTGACGGTCTTCTCGTCGCGCCCGGTGATGACCACCTTCGCGCCGTCGGCGACGAGTTCACGCGCGGCGGCGTTGCCCAGGCCACGGGTGGCTCCCGTGACGACGTACACACGGTCCTTCAGTCCAAGATCCATGGCCCCTATTCTGTCCCCTCGCCCCCGAACAGGGCGAGGGCGGTGCTCACCAGGCCGATATGGCTGAACGCCTGCGGGAAGTTGCCCAGCTGGCGGCCGGCGAGCGGGTCGTACTCCTCGGCGAGCAAACCCACGTCGTTGGCCAGCGCCACCAGCCGCTCGAACAGCTCGCGCGCCTCCCGCGTACGGCCCGTCAGATGCAGCGCCTCCGCGAGCCAGAACGAGCAGGCAAGGAAGGTGCCCTCGCCCCCCGGGAGTCCGTCGACCTCGCTCTCCTCGACGCTGTAGCGGCGCAGGAAACCGCTGTGGCCGAGCTCGTCGCGGACCGCGTCGACCGTGCCGATCACCCGGGGATCGTCGGGCGGCAGGAAGCCGACGCGGGGGATGAGCAGCAGTGAGGCGTCCAGCTCGCGCGAACCGTAGGACTGCGTGAAGGTGTTCCGCTCCGGGTCGTAGCCGCGCTCGCACACCTCCTGGTGCACCTCGTCCCGCATGGCACGCCAGCCGTTCAGGTCTCCGCCGAGTCTCGGGTCGTCCTCCAGGGCGCGTACGGCGCGGTCGGCGGCCACCCAGGCCATCACCTTCGAGTACACGAAGTGCCGGCGCGGGCCGCGCACTTCCCAGATCCCCTCGTCCGGCTGCCGCCACGCGGTGCGCAGGAACTCCATCAGCGCGACCTGGACCCGCCACATGTGCGGTTTGACGGGCATGCCCGAACTCCGGGCCAGCGAGAGCGAGTCGATGACCTCGCCGTACACGTCCAGCTGCAACTGGTTGACGGCGTCGTTGCCGATCCGGACCGGGCTCGAGCGGGCGAAGCCGGGCAGCCAGGGGATCTCGTACTCGGTCAGCCGGCGCTCGCCGGAGAGGCCGTACATGATCTGCAGGTCCGCCGGATCGCCCGCGACCGCGCGCAGCAGCCAGTCGCGCCAGGCCTCGGCCTCCTCGTGGTAGCCGGCCGACAGGAGCGCGCCGAGCGTGAGGGTGGAGTCGCGCAGCCAGCAGTAGCGGTAGTCCCAGTTACGGACGCCGCCCAGCTCTTCGGGCAGCGAGGTGGTGGGGGCGGCCACGATGCCGCCGGTCGGCTCGTAGGTGAGGGCCTTGAGGGTGATCAGGGAGCGCATGACGATGTCCCGGTGCGGGCCGTCGTAACGGCAGCGTGCCGACCAGGCCTGCCAGTCCTCGACGCTGACGCGCAGCGCCTCGAAGGGATCGCAGAGCGGCGGGCGCGGCCGGTGCGAGGGATGCCAGGTCAGGACGAAGGCGACCTTCTCGCCCTCGGCGACCGTGAACTCCGAGTGGGTGCGGAAGTCCTTGCCCCAGGTGTGCACGGGCGGCTCGCTGCGCAGCCACACCGCGTCCGGTCCGGCGACCGCCACCCGATGGCCGTCCGCCCGGCGCATCCACGGCACGACGAGGCCGTAGTCGAAGCGCAGCCGGAGCAGACCGCGCATGGTCACCCGGCCGCTCAGTCCCTCGACGATGCGTACGAGATCGGGGGAGCGGTCGCGCTGCGGCATCAGGTCGGTCACCCGGACCGAGCCCTCGTCCGTGTCCCACTCGGTGTCGAGCACCAGTGTGTCGGGCCGGTAGGCGCGCCGGGTGCAGTCGCCCGCACCCTTGGGCGCCATCCGCCAGTGGCCGTGCTCGTCGCCGCCGAGGAGTGCGGCGAAGCAGGCCGCGGAGTCGAACCGTGGCAGACACAGCCAGTCGACGGAGCCGTCCCGTCCTACCAGCGCGGCGGTCTGTTCGTCCCCGATGAGCGCGTAGTCCTCGATGCGTCGTTGCACGGTGGACGGGTTCCCGAGCGGGAGGCCGGTCAATCGGGCCGCCAGAGTGGCGTGGATGCAGGTCCCCGGGCTCCGCGGACCGGGCTCCGGTGCTAGACGGGTGCCGGAGCCGTCTCCGGTGTGGCCTGCGCCGCCGCTGCCTCCGCCCGGTCACGGCGTTCGCGACGGACCAGGATCACCCAGCCCACGGGGACGCCCGTCGAGAAGAGCCACCACTGGACCGCGTACGCCATGTGCGGACCGATGTCGTTGTGCTCGGGGGCGGGGATCAGCTCGGGGATGTCGCCCTTGGGTGTCGGGGCGGTCTGCTCGACGTAGCCGCCGAGGACCTGCTTGCCGAGCCGCTTCGACTCCTGCTCGCTGTTGATCAGCATGACCATGCGGTCGGGCAGGCCCTGGACGTTCTTGATGCCGCTCTCGGCGGTCGTCTCGTCGGGCATCAGCCGTCCGGTGACGGTGATCTCGCCCGTCGCGGGCGCCGGGATCTTCGGGAACGCGCTCTGCGCGCCGTCCGCCGCGATCCAGCCCCGGTTGACCACGAGGACCCGGCCGTCGTCCAGGACGAACGGGGTCAGGACGTGGTAGCCGACCTCACCGTCGGAGTTGGTGCGACGGCGTACGACCTCCTCGTGCGCGGTGTCGAAGTGGCCCTTCGCGGTCACCCGGCGGTAGAGGTCGTCGTGCGTGACGGTCTGCCCCGGCGCGGTGAGCGACTCGGCGGGCACCGGAGTGGCGCCGAGGGAGTTGGCGATCACCGTGTTGAGCGCCACCTTGTGCTCATGGCGGTGCAGCTGCCAGAAGCCCAGCTTGATCATCGTGGGGATGAGCGCGAGGGCCAGGAGGGTGAGAATCACCCACTGCCGGGACAACAGGAAGCGGTACACCCCACGACCGTACAACTCGGTCGTGGGGCGTTTTGAGGGGGGTACGCGTCGAACCGGGCGCGGAGCCCGGCTCCGGGGGAGGCTCAGACCTTGTCGATGATCCCCACCTTCCCCTCCGCGCGGGCGCAGTGCCCGCCGCAGAACCAGTGGCCCTCGACCTCGACCCCCTGGCCGATGATCTGGACGCGACAGTGCTCGCAGATGGGGGCCATCCGGTGGATCGCGCAGGAGAAGCAGTCGAAGACGTGCACCACGCCCTGCGCGTGCACCTCGAACGACATGCCGTAGTCATTGCCACATACTTCACATCTCGCCATGCGCCACAGGGTGGGGCGCCGAGGCGGCGCGGGCGAGCGGACGCCGGGCGAGTCGCCCCGCAATCACCCGTCTGACGGGCCCACCTCGGTCAGGCCCGCCGCCCTGACGCCGGCTCCACATCCCGCAGCAGCTGCCCGAACGCCGCCTCGTCGATCACCGGCGTCCCGAACTGCCTGGCCTTGACCACCTTCGACGTACTGGAGTCCGGGTCGTTCGTGACGAGCAGGCTGGTGAGCCGGGACAGGCTCGTCGCGACATGCAGCCCGGCCTCGACGGCGCGGTCCTCCAGCAGTTCGCGGTCGACGGAGGTGTCTCCGGAGAACGCGATCCGCATGCCCTGCTTGAGTGGTTTGTCCTCTTCGTAACGGCCCGGGTTGGGATAGGGGCAGGCGGGGCGCTTGCGTGAGGGCCGCCAACTCCCGGACGGGTAACTGCCGGACTGCTGCCGCCCGATCGACGGGGCGGAGGACCACTCCGTGAGCGGACGGCATTCGAGGAGGGGCAGCCGGACACCGCGGTGCGCGGCGGCCTGCAGGCTCGGCCGGAACGCCTCGGCCAGCACGCGCGCGTCGTCCAGAGCGTGGTGCGCCCGCTGCTGTACGACACCGAAGTGCGCGGCGAGCGACTCCAGCTTGTGGTTGGGCAGCGGAAGTCCCAGCTCCTTGGAGAGCGCGATGGTGCACAGCCGCTGGCGTACCGGCGCCTCACGCTCAGCGCGTGCGTACTCCCGCGCGATCATCGACCAGTCGAAGACCGCGTTGTGCGCGACGAGCACGCGGTCCGCGAGCCGGGCGGCGAACTCCTCGGCGATCTCCGGGAAGAGCGGGGCGCCTTCGAGTACGTCGCTCGTCAGGCCGTGGATCCACACAGGGCCCGGATCCCGCTCCGGGTTGACCATCGTGTACCAGTGGTCCTCGACCTCACCGCGCGCGTCCAGCCGGTAGACGGCCGCCGAGATTATCCGGTCGTCCCGGGCCAGGCCTGTGGTCTCCACGTCGACGACCGCGTACCCCTGTGGATACGCGGCCGGCCAGGAGACTGGGGACGCTGCGGTGGTCAGGTCTTCGAGCATGGTCACTGAGAATACGGGGCGCGACTGACAGTCCCGTCCCCGACTCCGCACTCTTCGGAGTACCCGTCAGAAGCGCACGGCGCGGGCGGCCCGTGCGGCGAGCGCGGGGAGTTGCGCGGGTTTCTCCCGAGTCCCGCCCGCGCGGGATCGGAGCGAAGCCCGGTGCGCATGGCTATGGACCTTTGGCCCGCCTGGTGCCAACGTGCTGCGCGCCCGGTGGACGACGGCCTGCGAAGGGCGGTACGAGACATGGCACGAGTGAGGTACGGCGCACGGACCGAGGCGGAGATCGCCGCCGCGCGCACAGCGAGCTCCAAGCTCCCCGACATCTGGTCGACCGGCGTGGTCGCCGTCTGGGAGAGCGACCCGGACGCGGTCGCGGCGGTCCTGCCGCCCCCGCTCAAACCCACCGGGCGGCCCCTGGTGCGGGTCAACATCAGCAAGGTCGACCTGCCCGGATACCCGCTGGGCGCGGGCTCGTTCGCGGTCGCCGCCGCGCACGACGGCGTCGAGGGCTGGTACCCGCTCGTCATGCCGATGACCCATGAACGGGCCCTCATCGGCGGGCGCGAGGTCTTCGGGGAGCCCAAGAAGCTCGGCGAGGTGACCGTCGAGCGCGAGGGTCTCGTCGTACGCGCCTCACTGGCCCGGCACGGCATCGCGTTCGTAGAGGTACGCGGCGCCGTCAGCGGTGACCTGCCGCTGCCCGAGCCCGCCCAGAAGACCGACTTCTACTTCAAGTTCCTTCCCGCGGTGGACGGTTCGGGCTTCGACGCCGAGCCGGTCCTCGTGCACTGCGTGCGCAACGAGAAGGTGCGCAAGCTGGAGCGCGTGACCGGGGACGTCGTGCTGCGCGAGTCGATGTACGACCCGGTCGCCGACCTCCCCGTACGGCGGCTCGTCGAGATCACCCTCGGCGAGAAGACCACCGACCAGCGGGGCCGGGTCGCCGAACGTGTGAGCGCCCAGGCCCTGTTGCCGTATATCCACCAGCGCTACGACGATCCGCAGCAGATCCTCGACGGGCCGCCCGAGGGGAGCGTCTGATGGAGCTGCGCGAAGGGCAGGTCGCCGTCGTCACCGGCGCGGCGAGCGGCATCGGGCTCGCGATGGCGCGGCGGTTCGCCGCCGACGGGCTGAAGGTGGTGCTCGCGGACGTCGAGGAAGGGGCCCTGGAGAAGGCCGCTTCCGGGCTGCGGGAGGACGGGGCCGAGGTGCACGCGCGCGTGGTGGACGTCGGGGAGCGCGCGGAGGTCCTGGCGCTCGCCGAGGACGCGTACGAGACGTACGGCGCGGTGCACGTGCTGTGCAACAACGCCGGTGTCGGCTCCGGAGCCGAGGGCCGGATGTGGGAGCACGACCCGAACGACTGGAAGTGGGCGTTCGCCGTCAACGTCTGGGGCGTCTTCCACGGCATCCAGGCGTTCGTGCCGCGGATGATCGCCTCGGGCGAGCCGGGGCACGTGGTCAACACCTCGTCGGGCGACGGCGGGATCGCCCCGCTGCCCACCGCCTCCGTGTACGCCGTGACCAAGGCGGCCGTCGTGACGATGACCGAGTCGCTGTACGCGCACCTCAGGGCGGAGCACGCGCGCGTGGGCGCCTCCGTGCTCTTCCCCGGGCCCCACATGCTGCGTACGGGCCTGTGGGAGTCGCACCGCAACCGGCCGACGCGGTACGCCAAGGAGCGGCCCAGGAAGACCCCGTACCGCAGCCTCGACCAGTGGGAGGCCGCGATGAAGGAGGCGGGCCAGGAGGTGCGGTTCACGCCGGTCGAGCAGGTCGCCGACCTGGTGGCGGACGGCATCCGTGCCGACCGCTTCTGGCTGCTGCCCGAGAGCGAGCACAGCGACCGGCAGATCCGGGCGAGGTCGCAATCGATGCTGGACCGGGCCGATCCGGCGTACCTGGAGAACTTCATTCTGGATTGAGGGAGTCGTGATGACGGACCCGCAGGACCCGTACCTGATCATCTCCTCCGACTGCCACGCGGGCCTCCCCACCGAGGAGTACCGGCCCTATCTGGACGCCCGCTTCCACCGGGCCTTCGACGAGTTCCTCGCGGGGCGTGACGCGCGCCGCGAGGAGATGACGCGGCTCGGTGTCCGGAACGAGGCGTTCGCGGACAAGTGGTTCCAGGACAACGAGGAGGGCCTGAAGGGCGGTTGGGACAGCGCGCAGCGGCTCAAGGAGCTCGACGGCGACGGGGTGGCCGCCGAGGTGGTCTTCCCCGACGCGGACGCGGTGGACAGCCGGACGGCCGCTCCCTTCGGTGTGGGCCTCGGGCTCTCCGGCGACCAGGACCCGGAGCTGGGCATGGCGGGCGCGCAGGCGCACAACCGCTGGCTCGCGGAGTTCGTCGGGCAGAACCCCGAACGGCACTGCGGGGTCGCCCTGTTGCCCATCACCGGCGACGTCGCGCGGGTCGTGGGCGAGGTGTACCGCGCCAAGGAGTCGGGGCTCGGCGCCCTGATGATCCCCTCCATGTGGGTCGACAAGGCGCCGTACCACGACCGCCGTTACGACCCGGTGTGGGCGGCGGCGGCCGAGTGCGGCATGCCGGTGGTGACCCACTCCGGGGCCGCGCCACGCCACGAGTACGGCGACCACCTGGGCATCTATGTGAGCGAGGTGACCTGGTGGCCCGCCCGGCCGCTGTGGTTCCTCCTCTGGGCGGGGGTCTTCGAGCGTCATCCGGGGCTCAAGTTCGGGGTGGCGGAGTCGGGTTGCTGGTGGCTGCCGAACCTCCTCTGGTTCATGGACCGCCTCTACCTGGGTGCGCACGGCGGCAAGAAGCTGTCGCCCTTCGCGGAGCTGAAGCGGCCCCCGCACGAGTATCTGGACCGTCAGGTCTTCATCTGCGCGACGAACACCAAGCGCCGTGAACTGGCCCAGCGGTACGAGATCGGCGTCGACAACATCCTCTGGGGCAGCGATTTCCCGCACCCCGAAGGCACCTGGCCCGACACGCGCGCGTGGCTGTCGAAAACCTTCCACGACATACCGGTCGAGGAGACCCGCCGCATGCTCGGCCTCGCGGCGGCGGAGGTCTTCGGCTTCGATGTCGAACAACTGACCCCGCTCGCCCGGCGCATCGGCCCGACCCCCGCCGAACTCGGCCAGTCCGACCACCAGTCGGCCGTCGAGGCGTCCTGGGCGCGCTCGCGCGAGGTGGGCCGCCACTGGCTCACCGACCACGACTTCCCGACTCTGGGGGTGACCCCGTGAACGATCGCTACACCGTCGTCTCGGCCGACTGCCATGCGGGCGCCGACCTCCTGGACTACCGGCCGTACCTGGCCAAGGAGCACCACGAGGACTTCGACTCCTGGGCGGCCACCTACGTCAACCCGTACGAGGACCTGCTCGCCGACACGGCCGACAGGAACTGGAACTCCGAACGGCGCCTTGCCGAGCTGGAGGCGGACGGGATCGTCGCGGAGGTCGTCTTCCCGAACACGATCCCGCCGTTCTTCCCGTCGGCCTCCCTGATGGCGCCCGCGCCGACGGCGGAGGAGTTCGAGCGCCGGTGGGCCGGGCTGCGGGCCCACAACCGCTGGCTCGCCGACTTCTGCGCCGCCGCGCCGGGCCGCCGCGCGGGCGTCTTCCAGATCCTGCTGAACGACGTGGACGAAGCGGTGAAGGAGATCCGGTGGGCCGCCGGCGCGGGGCTCAAGGGCGGGCTGATGCTGCCCGGCACACCCCCGGGCTCGGGCCTGCCCGAGCTCTACTCGTCGACGTACGACCCGATCTGGGCGGTGTGCGCGGAGCTCGGCGTGCCCGTGAACCACCACGCGGGCTCGGCCTCGCCGCCACTGGGGGACGAGCCCGCCGCGCGTGCTGTCTTCATGGTGGAGACGACCTGGTTCTCGCACCGGGCGCTGTGGCACCTGGTGTTCGGGGGCGCGTTCCGCCGCCACCCGGAGCTGCGGCTCGTCCTGACCGAGCAGGGCTCCGGCTGGATTCCGGGCGTGCTCGACATGCTCGACTACTACCACGGCCGACTGGTGGCAGCGGCGACGAGGTCGTCCACCGCGGAGTCCAAGTTCGGCGCGGGCCTGGCGGCTTCGATGGGCAAGGGGCCCTCGCAGGTCTGGCGCGACAACTGCTGGGTCGGCGCGAGCTTCATGCGCCCCCACGAGGTGCCGCTGCGCGACCGCATCGGGCTCGACAAGATCATGTGGGGGAGCGACTACCCGCACGACGAGGGCACCCACCCCTACTCCCGGGAGGGCCTGCGGATCGCGTACGCGGGTCTGCCGCAGGAGGAGATCGCGGCGATGGTGGGCGGCAACGCGGCCCGCGTGTACGGCTTCGACCTCGGCTTCCTTGACCCGATCGCGGCCAAGGTGGGACCGACCGTGGAGGAGCTGGCGGAGCCGCTGGGGGAGCCGCCGGCGGACGCCACGAGCCCGGTGTTCGCGAAGGGAGGATCGGTACGGGTGTGGTGACGGGTCGATACGTCACCGGTGGCGCCCGGGGTGCGATCCTCCCCGTGTGACGGAACCTACGCACGACGAGGCGCACGGCGGCAGCCTCGGTTCACGGCTCAACTGGCTGCGGGCCGCCGTCCTGGGCGCCAACGACGGCATCATCTCCACCGCGGGCATCGTCGTCGGCGTGGCCGGCGCCACCAGCGACCGCCAGACGCTGCTCACGGCGGGGCTCGCGGGCCTGCTGGCCGGGTCCATGTCGATGGCGGCGGGCGAGTACGTGTCGGTGTCCACACAGCGGGACTCCGAGAAGGCCGCGCTGGAGCTGGAGAGACGGGAGCTTCGGGAACAGCCGGAGGCCGAACTCGAGGAACTGACCGAACTCCTGGAGGAGCGGGGTCTGACCCGGGACGTGGCCCGCGAGGCGGCCGAGCAACTCACCGAGCGGGACGCGTTCAGGGCCCACGCGCGCGTGGAGCTCGGCATCGACCCCGACGACCTCACCAACCCGTGGAACGCGGCCTGGGCGAGCTTCCTGTCGTTCACGGTCGGCGCGCTCCTGCCGCTGCTCGCGATCGTCCTCCCGCCGAGCGACTGGCGCGTGCCCGTCACCGTGGTGTCGGTCCTCGCCGCCCTGGTCCTCACCGGGTGGGCGAGCGCGGGCCTTGGGGCGGCGGACCCGCGGCGGGCGGTGCTGCGGAACGTGGTCGGGGGCGGGCTGGCGATGGCGGTGACGTACGCGGCGGGGGTCTTGCTGGGGTGAATCCGGCCGGGGCCCTCGCGCAGAGCCCCGGCCATTGGCGGAGATCACCAAGAAGTAAGCGCGTACCGCCGGTAATACTTGTCGGTAACAACCCCTAGCCGGGGCTCACCAGCGGTCCTACGGTTCACCCATGCCGAACCTGCCCGATGTCGTGCTGTGGTCGATACCCGCCTTCCTGCTGCTCACCGTGATCGAGATGGTGAGCGTCAGGATCCATCCCGACGAGGACGCCGCGGGGTACGAGGCGAAGGACGCCGCGACGAGCGTCGGCATGGGACTCGGCTCCCTCGCCTTCGACTTCCTGTGGAAGATCCCGATCGTCGCCCTCTACACGGCGATCTACGAACTGACGCCCCTGAGCGTCCCCGTCCTGTGGTGGACCGTCCCGCTGATGCTGCTCGGACAGGACTTCTTCTACTACTGGTCGCACCGCGGGCATCACGTCATCCGCATCCTCTGGGCCTGCCACGTCGTGCACCACTCCAGCCGGAAGTTCAACCTCACCACCGCCCTGCGCCAGCCCTGGACGACCTGGACCGTCTGGCCCTTCTACGTCCCGCTCATCGCCCTCGGCGTGCATCCGGCGGCGCTCGCGTTCTGCTCGTCCGCGAACCTCGTCTACCAGTTCTGGATCCACACCGAGCGCATCGACAAGCTGCCCCGGGCCTTCGAGTTCGTCTTCAACACGCCCTCCCACCACCGCGTCCACCACGCCTCCCAAGGCGGCTATCTGGACCGCAACTTCGGGGGCATCCTCATCGTCTGGGACCGCCTCTTCGGGTCGTTCACCGAGGAGACCGAGCGGCCCGTCTACGGGCTCACCAAGAACATCTCCACGTACAACCC
This sequence comes from Streptomyces sp. NBC_00038, assembly GCF_026343635.1. Taxonomy (NCBI): domain Bacteria; kingdom Bacillati; phylum Actinomycetota; class Actinomycetes; order Kitasatosporales; family Streptomycetaceae; genus Streptomyces; species Streptomyces sp. NBC_00038. The sequence goes on along the minus strand of NZ_JAPELQ010000001.1, from coordinate 2,485,277 downwards.
CCTGCGCGTCGCCACCCACGAGTACGCCGCCATCGCCAGGGACCTGAAGGCGGCGGGCAGTTGGCGCGAGCGGGCGGGGCGGGTCTTCCGCGGGCCCGGCTGGCAGCCCGCGCCGGCGGCCGCTCCGAAGACGCCGGTCACGGAGCCCGTCGCGTGAACCCACGCCTCGCGCGCGTGCTCCTCGTCTCCTTCGGCGCGGCGGCTGCCGCGGACCTCGTCTCCCTGGCCGCGGACTTCGACCCCGGGCACATGCTCGCGAAGCCTCTCCTGATGCCCCTCCTCGCCGCCCATGCGGCCGCACGCGGCGGACCCCGGCTGCTCATCGCCGCGCTGCTCTTCGGCTGGGGCGGCGACACCCTGCTCCTCCTCGACGCCGAACCCGCCTTCCTCGCGGGGATGGCGTCCTTCGCGGCGGGGCACGTCTGTTACCTCGCGCTCTTCAAGAGCGCTCCACGCGCGCGTGGAGCATGGCTCGCCGGTGCGTACGGCATCGCCCTCGCCGCCACCGTCACCCTGCTGTGGCCCGGCCTGCCCGCCGAACTGCGCCTCCCCGTCGCCGGATACAGCCTGCTGCTGACCGCGATGGCGTACGGCGCGACACGGCTGGGGCCCGTAGCGGGTGTGGGCGGCGCCCTCTTCATGCTCTCCGACACGCTCATCGCGACCGGGGTCGCCGACTGGCCGCAGCTCCCCAGGCCCGACTTCTGGATCATGCTCACGTACGTCGCCGCCCAGTTCCTGCTGGTCAACGGCGTGCTGGGCACCCTCGGCGCGCGTTCGGCGCCGATGGCGGCGTACGGTGAGATGCGCTCAACCACCCCCTGAGCGCATCTCACCGTCGCCCCGCACGAGAAGGACCCTCGCCATGCGCGCCACCACCATCCACGCCCCGTACGACATGCGCGTGGAGGACGTGCCCGAGCCCGTGGTGCAGCTGCCCACCGACGCGGTCGTGCGGGTGCTGCGGTCCTGCATCTGCGGCAGCGACCTGTGGGCCTACCGCGGCGAGGCGGCCCGGCAGCCGGGGCAGCGGATCGGGCACGAGTTCCTCGGCATCGTCGAGGAGACCGGCTCCGAGGTGACCGGCGTCAAGCGCGGCGACCTGGTCGTGGCCCCCTTCATGTGGTCCGACGGAGTGTGCGACTACTGCCGAGAAGGGCTCACCACCTCCTGCGAGCACGGCGGCTTCTGGGGTGCCGTCGGGTACGACGGCGGGCAGGGCGAGGCCGTCCGCGTCCCCTACGCCGACGGCACCCTCGTACAACTGCCCAAGGACGCGGCCTCGGACGACCACCTCCTGTCGGCGCTGCTCACGCTGTCCGACGTGATGGGCACCGGCCATCACGCGGCGCTCGGCGCGGGGGTCCGGAAGGGCTCCACCGTCGCCGTCGTCGGGGACGGCGCCGTCGGGCTGTGCGCCGTGCTGGCCGCCAAACGGCTCGGCGCCGAGCGGATCATCGCGCTCGGCCGCCACCAGGTGCGCACCGACATCGCGCGCCTCTTCGGAGCCACGGACATCGTCGCCGAGCGCGGCGACGCGGCCGTCGAGGCCGTCCGGGAGCTGACCCGGGGCCAGGGCGCGCACTGTGTCGTCGAGGCGGTCGGGACCGAGCAGTCCATGAAGACGGCCGTGAACATCGCCCGCGACGGCGGCGCCATCGGCTTCGTCGGGGTTCCGCACGGCAGCGGTACGGGGCTGGATCTGGGCGTGATGTTCGACCGGAACGTCGCCCTGCGGGGCGGGGTCGCGCCGGTGCGCGCGTACATCCCGGAGCTGCTGCCCGACATCCTCGACGGGACCATCGACCCGTCGCCCGTCTTCGACCGGACGGTCGGCATCGAGGACGTGCCCGAGGGCTACAAGGCGATGGACGAGCGCACGGCTCTCAAGGTGCTCGTCACCAACTGACGCCGTTCGCCGGGCAAGGCGCTGGTCAGCGGGCTGGCGCCGTCCGTCGGGCTCACCACCGGATCGGCAGCGGCAGCGCCGTCAGTACGCCCGAGACCACGACGACCATGCCCAGTGCCAGGACCTCCGCGCGCGCGGGGGAGCAGGCGCTGAGCGGGTCCGTGGCCCGGCGCAGCCGCAGGCGCGCCCACAGGGCCAGGACGGCCACGGCGAGCACCAGGAGCATCTTGGCGAGCAGTGTCCGCCCGTACGCCGTCGTCGTCAGCTGGTCCAGGACCGTCCCGGGCGGCATCCGGCGCAGCGCGCTCCAGGTGCCCGTCGCGGTGAGCACCGCGAACAGGACGGCCGCCACGCGCGCGTAGAGGCCGAGCAGCGCGATCCCCGTCTCCGTAGGACCCGATTTCCGCAGTGTGCGCAGCATCCGCAGGACGTACAGCAGACCGCCCACCCACAGCGCCGCGCAGATCACGTGCACGAGCGTCAAGCCGGAGCCGACCAGTGGGCTGTCCTCCGTCGGGGGGTGGGCGCGCAGCGCCTCCGCGACGGCCACCGCGGCCAGCGGCCACACCTGGAGGGCGGGGCGGCGGTAGAAGGCGCAGAGGCCGGCCACCCCGAACGCGTTGACCTCCAGGAGCGCGAGCTTGCCCTCCCGGGTCTGGTAGAGCCCGCCGACGTCCATGTCGGAGAGGTGATGGGGCAGCAGATTCCCGGTGGCCACGACCGAGGCAAGACCGAGCGCGGCCACGAAACCGGCGGCCGCGGCGAACGGTGCCCAACTGCGGGGCGCGTCCTCCAGAGGCGCACCCACGTGGCGGGCCAGCCGGGCCGCGAACAGTTCGCCCGCGGGGACGCACAGCGCCGCGAACAGCACCGCGCGCAGCAGGGCGATGCCCCCGGCGCCGGGGGCCGCGGCCTCTCCGGTGCCGTCCAGCGCGGTGCGCGGGCCGAGCAGCGGGATCAGGGCCGCCACCGCCACCAGGGCGAGCAGGGCCACGGCCCGTCCGGTGGCGCCGCGCCGCGCCGGCTCGTTCGCGTCGGCCACCTCGGCGGTGGGTCTTATCAACGTCACCTCAAGATCTTCACCAGTTGTCACAGATCGGGGCAAGTGCAGGGAAACAACTGGCGGAACGGCATTCCGCCCATGGGTACGTCTCCGGTCGGCGGGCGACTCAGAACCGTACGTCCGTCGTCCGGGCGGTTCAGGCCCGGGCCCAGCGGGCCGAGTCCGTCCCCAGCGGAACCGGCGGCCGTGCCCAGTCGTGCGGCCCGCCCGCGAAGGACACCGGTGGCCGGGCGTACCGCAGACGCCCCAGGTCGCTGTCGGTCTCGGCGAGCCAGGGACCCGGTTCGTACGAGCCGTCCGCGGGCCCGGGGGCGAGCCCGCCCACCAGCCACGCCGCCGTCTGCGCCAGCGCCAGCCGTACGAGCCGGGTCCCGCCCTCCTCCGCCTGCTCGGTGAGCGAACGCAGCACCGCGGCGGCCAGCAGATACCCCGTGCCGTGGTCGAGGGCCTGCGCGGGGAGCGCGCCGGGCCGCTCCACCGAACCCTCCGTCACCGCGATCCCGGTGGCCACCTGCACCAGACTGTCGAAGCCCCGCCGCCCCGCCCACGGCCCGTACCCGCCCCACGCCGACAGCTGCGCCACCACCAGCCCCGGCCGCCGCTCGGCCAGCGCCTCGGAGGTGAGCCCGAACCGGTCCAGGGCGCCGGGCCGGTAGCCGGTGACGACGACGTCGGCCCCGGCGAGCAGCTCCTCGAAGGCCTCCCGGTCGCCGGGGAGGTCGAGATCGAGGGAGGCGGACCGCTTGCCGAAGCCCGTGTCGGCGTGCTGGTCGGGGAGTTCGGGCAGTCGCGGCGAGTCCACGCGCAGGACGTCGGCGCCCAGCAGGGCGAGCGTACGGGTCGCGACCGGGCCCGCGATGACCCGCGTGAGGTCCAGGACGCGTACGCCCGCCGCGGGCAGCAGCGGATCACCGGCGAGCGGCGCGAGCATGCGTACCGGCGCGTCGCCGACCCGCTCCCGGCTCAGCAGCGGCCTGCGCGCCACCGCCGCCCCCTGCTCGTGGGCCGCCCACTCCTTCGCCGTACGCAGGGCGACGGCGAGGCCCCCGGCCGCGCACACCGTGTCCTCCACGTCCACGGCGGACCGCTCCGCGAGGCGACCGGCGACGGCGTCCACCGACGCGTCCCCGGGCAGCCCGAGCGCGCCCAGCAACCGCGCCCGGTGATGCGGATAGTTCGCGTGCGTCCGCACCCAGCCGTCCGCAGCGCGCCAGAACCGGGACAGCGGCGCGAAGTTCACCGGCGCCCGCCCGTCGACCAGCAGATGCCGCTCACTCACGAACGCCGTGGCGACGGCCCCGTCGTCGACCCGCACCTCGGGCACGTCGGCGAGCCCTGCCCGCAGCGCCCCCAGCTCGGCGCCCGCCAGCGCGCAGGCCCCGACACAGGCCCGCGCCAACTCCCGTACGGGCAGCCGTGCTTCCAGCACCCCACCCCGTGCGACGTTCGAGATCCGCGGGACCAGGGCGGGATCGCCACCCAGGGCCGACCAGACGAACTCGGTGTCCTCAGCAGTCATAGAGGCACTATGCCGGGTGTACTGAATCAATATGTCGACCCGGGGTGACAGCGAAGGCATGCCGGGGCGGGATTCCGTGAGTCGGGAACAGGCCGTTCCGGCCCGCTGTCCTGCCTCCCCACGTTTCGGATGTTCCGGAATCCGCCCGGTACGTCGGCACGGGCGACCCGCGGGCGGAACGGGAAGCAGCGGAACACCAACCGGAATCGGCAGAGACAGCAGGGCATGTTCAGGCTTGCGGACGACGACCGGGCGTCGGCCATGGCTCCGCATGCCGGCGCACCGCCGTGAACAGCCGTCCGGCGCAGAAGTCGCGCCGGAGAGCCCGTCCTTCGCTGCGCGATCATTTGTCTTGAACTGTGAAAGTTTTGCGATCAATTGGTGACTACTCTCCACTGACATTGATCAAGTCCCGTACGGCGGAGCCGAGTTCAGGGGGTGGAGAGTGGCTGGGAGAAACCCAGGGCTCGTAGGAAGATCGGTCATGGCGTTCGCGCTCGTGGCCGGATTGTCGGCCTTCGCCGGCAGCGCACAGGCGGGTACGACCGAGTGCAAGCTTCCCGAGACGGGGGAACTGGGCGTCGAGCAACTGCCCACCGGTTCGTCCGTGATCACATGCGGCGCGGTCGGACGGGTCGTCGTCCACGACGGTGCCGGTGTGACCGTGCCCGAGCCGGGCATGGCCGTGAGCGTCGACATGCTCACCGTGGACGGCGAGTCACACGGGTTCACGCTGGAGGTCGCGGCGGACGGCAAGATCTCCTACCTCCTCGAGGGAGCCACCGCGGACTCCTCCACCGCCGGCTACGACATGCCCGAGTCGACGACACCCGACCCGGCGTCCGACGTCCCGGCGGAGGCGGACACGGTCACCGACTCCGCTGACTCCTCCACCGAGGCCGAGGTGGCCGACGTGGACGCCGCCGCCTCCCCGTCGGCCTGCAGCGACGGCGCGTACAAGACGGACGACCGCAAGGAGTACGGCACCTACACCTGGTACATCGGCGACGGCGGTCTGCCCGCCGGGCTGTCCAAGAACGACGCCATATACGTGTTCATGGACGCCCTCGACAACATCACCGACAGCTACAACAACTGCGGCTACACCGACTCGGTCGGCGCCAAGGAGAACTACCTGGCCACCACCAGCCGGGAGGCGAGCGTCAACAAGAGCAGCCAGTGCACCGGCCAGGACGGCCTGAGCGTGTGGGACGCCGGCGACATCAAGGACACCGCCGTCGCCACGACCTGTTCGTACACTTGGTCGATGCCGGGGGTGAAGAACGATCTGCGTGAGGCCGACGTCCGTTTCAACACGTACGACAAGGACTTCACGAACAAGCCGACCAGCACTTGCGCGAACAGGTACTTCGACGTCCGCTCCGTCGGTACGCACGAGGCCGGACACATCTTCGGGCTCGGTCATGTCGGGGCGGGGCACGAGAACCTCACCATGTACACGGATTCGTTCAGGTGCAAGACGATCGCCAGGACGCTCGGCAAGGGCGAGATCCTGGCGCTGCGCAGTGTCTACTAGGCAGCCCCCATGGAGGCGTCGATGAGATGGTCCGGGCGATCCGCGGTTCTGCCACTGATGTTGACGGCGTTGGCCGTGGCAGTCGCGGCGTGCACGACGAGCAGCAGCAGTGACGGCGACGGGGCGGCGTCCTGCGCCTACCGGATCCTGTACCAGGACCGGACGTACGAGGACGTCGCGGACGTGACGTTCAAGGCCGGCGGAAAGCTGGGCACCGCCACCCACCCGGCGTGCGACGACACCGGCGGTCAGGACGAGACCCTGCCGGCGGACACGATGACGGCCTACGAGGTGGACGGCATCCCACCCGAGATGGCCATCGCGGTCGGCGACACGCCTGCGGACGCGCGGCTAGTCGCCGTCTACTCGAACAAGGAACTGCCGCCCGAGGTGCAGAAACTGATCGACGGATCCTGACACGCCGGTGCGGGGCGTCACCGCCCCGCACCGGTCGGGCCTGCTTGTCGCCGCGGCTACTTGACCGCCCGCAGCGCGTTGATGATCCCGGCCCCGTAGAAGCCGTTCAGGCGCTTGCCGCCCACGCAGGTGGCGTCGACGACACCGTCGCCGTTCCCGTCGTACGGGTCGGTCGGGCAACCCGGGTTGTCGGCCTGGGCCTTGAGGAGCGCCTGCAGCTGGGCCGGGGTCGCCTTGGGGTACTTGGACTTCAGCAGCGCGGCCACGGCCGCGGCGTGCGGCGACGCCATCGACGTGCCCTGCAGGAAGGCGTACTGGTTGTTCGGCATCGTGGAGAGGATGCGGCCGTTCTGCGACGGCGTGTCCGGGATCTGGTAGCGGTCGCCGCCCGGCGCCGCGACGTCGACGACACCGTAGCCGTAGCTGGAGAAGTACGACTTGGTGCTGTTGACGCCGGTCGAGCTCACCGTGACGACACCCGGCAGCTGGGTCGGGATGTCGAAGCACTCGTGCGGGTCTATCGTGCGGGGCACCGGCGTCGAGTCGTCGGGGCTGGACTCGTCGACGAGGGCGTCCGAGTCGAGGTCGTCGTTGGAGTTGCCCGCCGCGGCCACATTGAGGGTGCCCTTCTTCTGGGCGTACAGCTGGGCCCGGTTCACCGCGTCGACGATCGCCCGCTGGTCGGGGTCGTCCATGCAGTTGTAGAGCCACGGGTCCACGTAGTAGCTGTTGTTGGTGATCTCGACGCCGTGGTCGGCGGCGAACACGAAGGCGCAGACGACGCTCTCCGGGAAGAAGAGCTGGCCGGCGTCCGGCTCGGCCACCGTGATGCCCGCGACCTTCACACCCGGCGCGACGCCCGCCACACCGATGTCGTTGCGGGCCGCGGCGATCTCACCCGCGACATGCGTGCCGTGGTAGTGGTCGGCGTCCACGGGGCGCCAGGCGCCGTACGTCGTGTCCGGCTTGCCGCCCACGCAGTTCGCGGACTGCGAGGCGGAGAAGTTCGGGGCGAGATCCGGGTGGGTGTCGTCGACGCCGGTGTCGATCACGGCGACCGTCACGTTCCTGCTGCCCGGGTTGATCTTCGCGGCCTTGTCGGCGCCGATCGCGCGCAGGTCCCACTGGTCGGCCTCGAGGGGCTCCGCGCCCGCCGCGGCGCTCTGCGACAACTCGGCGGCGTCCGCGGCCGAGAGCATCTGCGCCGCGCCCTCGTCCGTGGTCCCCGCGGCGGTCAGCGGCGCCGTCCGCGTCGCACCCGCCGACTGCACTCCGCGGGCCTTGCGGATCTGCTCGCCGAAGGCCGGGTTGGCCGAATGGACGACGATCACACCGATCTTCTCGTACGCGATGACGACGGTGCCGCCGGCCTTGGCGATGGCCTTCTTCACCGACGCGACCGTGCGGTGGTCGGCCTTGGTGTTGACCACGTACGGCAGGACCGGGCCATCCGCGCTGGTCGCGGCGGTCGCCGCGAGCGGGGCGGCCGTGGCGGCACCCGGCAGGAAGCCGAGCGAGGCGGTGAGCGACAGAACGACCGGCACCGCGAGGGCGAGGCGGCGTCTGGAACGCAGATGAGCCATGGGATCTCCACATCATCCGGAAAACGAGCTGCCCGAACACGGGTGGTGCCCGGGCAGGTACATGACGGAGTGGTGCAGGCCGAAGCTACCTCCCGCCCGACCTGGCCAGCAATGACTTCCGAGAACGACTTCCGAAAGAAACGATGCGAGTTGAACCGGTCCATGCGTGGCGCCGTGACGTTGAGCAGGGAGCACCAGCACGATCGTGCCCCCTGTTGGATCACGCCCGTGGACACCTGACATCGCCGTCCGGACCACGTGGTCCGCGTAAACGTGAGGTCAGAAACAGCCATGTCCGTGCCCAGCCCGTCCCCGTCCGCGAGCTCCGACTCGCCCCCGTCCACCGTCGTCACCGCACCCGCAACGCGAGGAGACTCCGTGGCTACCGACGCACCGCCCCCCTCGAAGACAGAACCCCACGCACCCTCCACCCAGGAGTTCATCGAGGTGCAGGAGAGCGCCGAGTTCGGTGAACTGCGCCGCTCCCACCGCTCCTTCGCCTTCCCGCTGACCATCGGCTTCATCGCCTGGTACCTGCTGTACGTCCTGCTCTCGAACTACGCGGGCGACTTCATGGGCACCAAGCTCTTCGGCAACATCAATGTCGCCCTGGTGCTCGGTCTCGCCCAGTTCCTCACCACGTTCCTCATCGCCTGGTGGTACTCGCGGCACGCCGCCGCGAACCTCGACCCCAAGGGCGAAGCCATCAAGTCCCGGATGGAGGGCGGCGAATGAGCCCCCAGTTCGTTCTCGCGGCCGGTGAAGCCAGCGAGCACCGGCCGCTGATCATCTCCCTGTTCGCGGTGTTCGTCGTGGCGACGCTCGTCATCACCGTCTGGGCGGGCCGCCAGACCAAGGACGCGGCCGACTTCTACGCCGGCGGGCGCCAGTTCAGCGCCTTCCAGAACGGGCTCGCCGTCTCCGGCGACTACATGTCCGCCGCGTCCTTCCTCGGCATCGCGGGCGCCATCGCCCTCTTCGGGTACGACGGCTTCCTGTACTCCATCGGCTTCCTGGTCGCCTGGCTGGTGGCGCTGCTCCTGGTCGCCGAACCGCTGCGGAACTCCGGCAAGTACACGATGGGCGACGTGCTCGCGTACCGGATGCGCCAGCGCCCGGTCCGTACGGCGGCAGGCACCTCCACGATCGTCGTCTCGATCTTCTATCTGCTGGCCCAGATGGCGGGCGCGGGCGTCCTGGTCTCGCTGCTCCTCGGCATCACCAGCGACGCGGGCAAGGTCGGCATCGTCGCGCTCGTCGGCCTGCTGATGATCGTGTACGTGACGATCGGCGGCATGAAGGGCACCACCTGGGTGCAGATGGTCAAGGCCGTCCTGCTCATCGGCGGCACCCTGCTCATCACCTTCCTGGTGCTGCTCAAGTTCAACTTCAACATCTCCGACCTGCTCGGCTCGGCGGCCAGCAACAGCGGCAAGGGCTCGGCCTTCCTGGAGCCCGGCCTGAAGTACGGCCTCACGACCACGTCGAAGATCGACTTCATCTCGCTGGGCATCGCGCTGGTGCTGGGTACGGCCGGTCTGCCGCACATCCTGATCCGCTTCTACACGGTCCCGAACGCCAAGGCCGCGCGGAAGTCCGTGAACTGGGCGATCGGCATCATCGGCGGCTTCTACCTGATGACCATCGCGCTCGGCTTCGGCGCCGCCGCCCTCATCTCGCAGGACGAGATCATCGCCTCCAACAAGGCGGGCAACACGGCGGCCCCGCTGCTCGCGCTGCACCTCGGCGGCGTCGATTCGGCCTGGGGCGCGATCCTGCTCGCCACCATCTCGGCGGTCGCCTTCGCCACGATCCTCGCGGTCGTCGCCGGTCTGACCCTGGCCTCGTCCTCCTCCTTCGCGCACGACATCTACGCGAACGTGATCAAGAAGGGCACGGCCACCGAGAAGGAAGAGGTCAGGGCGGCCCGCTACGCGACCGTCGCCATCGGCGTCGTCTCCATCGGGCTCGGCGCCCTCGCCCGCGACCTGAACGTCGCCGGCCTGGTCGCACTCGCCTTCGCGGTCGCCGCCTCCGCCAACCTGCCGACGATCCTCTACAGCCTCTTCTGGAAGAAGTTCACCACCCAGGGCGCACTGTGGTCGATCTACGGCGGTCTCACCACGGCGGTCGGCCTGGTGCTGTTCTCACCGGTGGTCTCGGGCAAGGCCACGTCGATGTTCCCGGACGTCGACTTCCACTGGTTCCCGCTGGAGAACCCGGGCATCATCTCGATCCCGGTCGGCTTCCTGCTGGGCTGGCTCGGCACCCTCCTCTCGAAGGAGGAGCCGGACACCGGCAAGTACGCCGAGCTGGAGGTTCGCTCCCTCACCGGTACCGGAGCGCACTGATCACTCCATGGTGACGGCCGCGTCGTAGATCTCTACGACGCGGCCGCGCCGTGTCTCGTGGGATCGGGCCTCTCACGATGTCAGTCCTGTCACGTAGGCTCGCTGGTGTCTGACAGAAATGAACCGCATCGAGGGGAGGGGGCCCACGTGCTCATCGACACCTACGGCCGGGTGGCCACCGACCTGCGCGTCTCGCTGACCGACAAGTGCAACCTGCGTTGCACGTACTGCATGCCTGAAGAGGGCCTGCAGTGGCTTGCCAAGTCCGAGCTGCTCACGGACGACGAGATCGTCCGCCTCATCGGCATAGCCGTCACCACCCTCGGCATCACCGAGGTCCGCTTCACCGGCGGCGAGCCCCTGCTGCGCCCCGGCCTCGTCGGCATCGTCGAGCGGGTCGCCGCCCTGGAACCCCGCCCCCAGATGTCCCTGACGACCAACGGCATCGGCCTCAAGCGCACGGCCGCGGCCCTGAAGGCGGCGGGCCTGGACCGGGTGAACGTCTCGCTGGACACCCTGCGCCCCGACGCCTTCAAGACCCTCACCCGCCGTGACCGCCACAAGGACGTCATCGACGGCCTCGAAGCCGCCCGCGACGCCGGCCTGACCCCGGTCAAGGTCAACACGGTCCTGATGCCGGGCCTCAATGAGAACGAGGCCCCGGACCTGCTGGCCTGGGCCGTCGAGCACGACTACGAGCTGCGCTTCATCGAGCAGATGCCCCTGGACGCCCAGCACGGCTGGAAGCGCGAGGGCATGGTCACCGCCGGTGACATCCTCGCCTCGCTGCGCACCCGCTTCGAACTCACCGAGGAGGGCACCGCCGAGCGCGGCTCCGCCCCCGCCGAGCGCTGGCTCGTCGACGGCGGCCCGCACCGCGTCGGCGTGATCGCCTCGGTCACCCGCCCGTTCTGCTCGGCCTGCGACCGTACGCGTCTCACGGCCGACGGCCAGGTCCGCACCTGCCTGTTCGCCCGCGAGGAGACCGACCTGCGCGCCGCCCTGCGCTCGGACGCCCCCGACGAGGAGATCGCCCGCATATGGCGGCTCGCGATGTGGGGCAAGAAGGCGGGATCCGGCCTGGACGACCCGACGTTCCTCCAGCCGGAGCGGCCGATGTCGGCGATCGGCGGCTAGCGGGCTTCGTCCGAGTCCGACTCCCACTCCGCCAAGGGCACCACGTCCTTGAGGAACCCGCGTACACCAAGGAACTTGGAGAGGTGCTCGCGGTGGTCCTCGCACGCGAGCCACGTCTTGCGGCGCTCCGGAGTGTGCAGCTTCGGGTTGTTCCACGCGAGCACCCACTCCGCGTCGGCGCGGCAGGCCTTGGCCGAGCACTGGGGAGTGGAGGGGGAGTCATCGGGGAAGAACGGGAAGGTCACGCCCCCACCCTAGACGGCGCCGGGGCGGCTCCGGAAACAGCTCCGTAATGGCGACGCCGAGCAGCCACGGGGGGAGCTGCCCGGCGTCGGTCCGTCGCTCCGACGGGGGATGCGGAGCGCGTACGAAGTATGTCACGGGGGACCCGGTGCCTGGCACCGGAACAACATGATTGATCTGAGCTTTTCTTGAGCTTGGTGCCTGCTTGGATTCCGTTTCCGGCGGATCCTCCATGGTCGGCCCGGGGGCGGCGGAGGGCCGGGTGGGGGTCAGCTCGGGTCGTGCGGTTCGGCCCGCAGCCGCGTCCCGGGGTCGGCCGCGACATCCTCGGGCACGGAGTCCGCGAAGCCCTCCTGCCTCGGTGGCGCGATCATCGGACGGGTGGGTGCGGCGACGAACGTCGACGGCAGTGACGGCGCGTTCTCGCGGCCCGCGTTGGCGATCACCACGGAGATGTACGGCAGGAGTATGCCCAGTACGAGGGCAACAAAAGCGACATGGCGCTCGACGTTCCAGAGGGTGGCGGCGAGGATCACGGCGACCGTGCGGACGGACATCGAGATGACATAGCGGCGCTGCCTGCCCCGTACGTCCTCGTCGAGCCCCTGCCTGGCCCCGGTGATCCGGAAGACCTGGCTGTCGCTCCGCTTCCGCAGCACGTTCCACCACCCGCCTGTGTCGGACTCTCCACGGCCCGTGCCCGGTCCGGACCCGGTCAGGGAAGCAGGCCCGAACACGCTCCACGTTACGCCGTGGCTGCGTCGTCTTCGAGACCGGGGCCTGTTCCGACGGGCCGGACTTGCTGCGTCGTACCGCGTATGGCTCCGCCCGACATGCGCCGTATGGCGGACAGGCCGAAACTGGGCGTACTGCTCACGTAGAGCCGTACTAGGAGGCAGACATGGGCTGGTTGTGGGCGATCATCGTCGGGTTTGTGCTGGGCCTGCTGGCCAAGGCCATTCTTCCGGGCAAGCAGCACAGCCCTCTCTGGCTGACCACCGTTTTCGGCATCATCGGCGCCATCGTCGGCAACGCGATCGCCCGCGGCATCGGGATCGACGAGACGAGCGGCATCGACTGGGGCCGGCACGGGCTGCAGCTGGCGGCCGCGGTCGTCATCGTCTTCCTCGGAGACATGGCCTACATGGCAGTACGGGGCAACAAGCAGAAAGCCTGACCTCGCGTACGTACGGCGAAGGGGCGAACCCGTCACGGGCCCGCCCCTTCGCCGTACGTACGCGAGACCTCAGCCTCCCGTGACCTCCACCGCCGCCAGGTTCTTCTTGCCGCGGCGCAGTACCAGCCAGCGCCCGTGCAGCAGGTCCTCCTTGGCGGGGACCGCGTCCTCGGCGGGGACCTTCGCGTTGTTCACGTACGCGCCGCCCTCCTTGACCGTGCGGCGCGCGGCCGACTTGCTGGCCACCAGGCCGACCTCCGCGAAGAGGTCCACCACCGGAGCGAGCTCGGCGACCTGGACGTGCGGCACCTCGGAGAGGGCCGCGGCCAGCGTCTTCTCGTCGAGCTCGGACAGCTCGCCCTGACCGAAGAGGGCCCTGGACGCGGCGATCACAGCGGCCGTCTGGTCGGCGCCGTGCACCAGCGTCGTCAGTTCCTCGGCGAGCGCGCGCTGTGCGGCGCGGGCCTGGGGGCGCTCCTCGGTCTGCTTCTCCAGCTCCTCGATCTCTTCGTGGGACCTGAAGCTGAAGATGCGCAGGAACTTGGAGACGTCCCGGTCGTCCGCGTTCAGCCAGAACTGGTAGAACGCGTACGGCGTGGTCATCTCGGCGTCCAGCCAGATCGTGCCGGACTCCGTCTTGCCGAACTTGGTGCCGTCCGCCTTGGTGATCAGCGGGGTGCCCAGCGCGTGCACCACGGCCTCCGGATCGACCCGGTGGATCAGGTCGGTGCCCGAGGTGAGGTTGCCCCACTGGTCGCTGCCGCCGGTCTGCAGCGTGCAGCCGTGCCTGCGGTACAGCTCCAGGAAGTCCATGCCCTGCAGGATCTGGTAGCTGAACTCGGTGTAGCTGATGCCCGCGTCGGAGTTGAGCCGCCGGGAGACGGCCTCCTTCGCGATCATCTTGTTGACCCGGAAGTGCTTGCCCACGTCACGCAGGAACTCGATGGCCGACAGGCCCTGGGTCCAGTCCAGGTTGTTGACCATCACCGCGGCGTTCGGACCCTCGAAGTCCAGCAGCGGTGCGATCTGCGCGCGCAGCCGCCCCACCCACTCGGCGACGACCTCGGGGGAGTTCAGCGTGCGCTCGGAGTTCGGCTTCGGGTCACCGATCAGGCCGGTGGCGCCGCCGACCAGGCCCAGCGGGCGATTGCCCGCCTGCTGGATCCGGCGCATCGTGAGGATCTGCACGAGGTTGCCGAGATGCAGGCTGGGCGCGGTCGGGTCGAAGCCGCAATAGAACGTGACGGGACCGTCCGCGAACGCCTTGCGCAATGCGTCCTCGTCAGTGGAGAGGGCGATCAGCCCCCGCCACTGCAGTTCGTCGACGATGTCCGTCACGGTTCTCGTATCTCCTTGGAAGGTCCGGTCGAGCTCGTACGAGGTTATACGCCCTGACTGACAGAGCTCATATTGAAGTCCGGGATGCGCAGCGCGGGCATCGCAGCCCGAGTGAACCAATCGCTCCACTCGCGCGGCAGAGTCTTCTCGGTCCGCCCCGCCTCCGTCGCCCGCCCCAGCAGGTCCACCGGCGACTCGTTGAACCGGAAGTTGTTGACCTCACCGACGACCTGGCCGTTCTCGACGAGGTAGACGCCGTCCCGGGTCAGCCCGGTCAGCAGCAGGGTCGCCGGGTCGACCTCGCGGATGTACCAGAGGCAGGTCAGCAGCAGACCGCGCTCGGTAGCGGCGACCATCTCCTCCAGGGAGCGGTCCGCGCCGCCGTCCAGGATCAGGTTGCCGATCGACGGCGCCACCGGGAGCTTGGTCAGGCCCGCGCTGTGCCGGGTGGTGGACAGGTGCTTCAGCTCGCCGCTGCTGATCCACTCGGTGGCTTCGAGGGGCAGTCCGTTGTCGAAGACCGACGCGTCGTCGCCGGAGGAGTGCGCGAGGACGAAGGGGGCGCACTCCAGGCCGGGCTCGTTCGGGTCGCTGCGCAGAGTCAGCGGCAGCTCGGTGAGCTTCTCGCCGACGCGGGTGCCGCCACCGGGCTTGCTGAACACCGTCCGGCCTTCTGCCGCGTCCCGGGCCGCCGCCGACCACAGCTGGTAGATCAGCAGGTCCGCGACGGCGGTCGGCGGCAGCAGCGTCTCGTAGCGCCCCGCCGGCAGGTCGATGCGCCGCTCGGCCCAGCCGAGCCGTACGGCCAGCTCGGCGTCCAGCGCGGCCGGATCGACGTCCTTGAAGTCCCGTGTCGAGCGCCCCGCCCACGCCGAACGCGTACGGTCCGGCGACTTGGCGTTGAGCTCCAGCGTCCCCTTGGGCTGGTCGTGCCGCAGGCGCAGCCCCGTCGACGTACCGAGGTAGCTGGTCACGAGCTCGTGGTTGGCGAACCCGTACAGCTCGCGGCCGCCCGCACGCGCGCGTGCGAAGGATTCGCCGAGCGCCGGCGCGAAGTCGGCGAAGACGGCGGACGAAGTCTCGGCCGGCGCGTCCGTGAAGTCGGGTGACTCCGGCACGCCGTTGACCAGCGGCTGGGCGTCCTCGGCGGGACCGGCGCCGCGCGCGGCGGCCTCGGCGGCCCGCACCAGCGGCTCCAGCTCGTCGGCGGTCACGGCGGAGCGGGAGACAACCCCGGACGCGGTGCCCTCGCGGCCGTCGACGGTGGCGATGACGGTGAGCGTGCGCCCGCGCGTGACGCCGTTCGTGGTCAGCGCGTTGCCCGCCCAGCGCAGGTTCGCGGTCGACTCCTCGTCGGCGATCACCACGCAGCCGTCGGCGCGGGAGAGTTCGAGGGCGCGCTCGACAACCTCGTGCGGCTTGTTCGTACGAGACGTCGTGCTCATCGACCGGCCTCCTGCGTGGTGTTGAGAATGTTGACGCCCTTGAAGAGGGCCGACGGGCAGCCGTGCGAGACCGCCGCGACCTGACCCGGCTGGGCCTTGCCGCAGTTGAAGGCGCCGCCCAGGACGTACGTCCCCGGGCCGCCCACCGCGGCCATCGAGCCCCAGAAGTCGGTGGTCGTCGCCTGGTACGCGACATCGCGCAGCTGGCCCGTGATCCGACCGTTCTCGATCTTGAAGAACCGCTGCCCGGTGAACTGGAAGTTGTAGCGCTGCATGTCGATGCTCCAGGACCGGTCACCGACGACGTAGACGCCCCGGTCCACGCTCCCGATCAGATCCTCGGTCGACAGCCCCGCGGGATCCGGCTGGAGCGACACGTTCGCCATGCGCTGCACGGGCACATGGCCGGGGGAGTCGGCGTACGCGCACCCGTTGGAGCGCTCGAACCCGGTGAGCTTCGCGATGCGCCGGTCGAGCTGATAGCCGACGAGGGTTCCGTCCTTCACCAGATCCCAGGACTGCCCGGCCACGCCCTCGTCGTCGTACCCGATGGTCGCGAGCCCGTGCTCGGCGGTCCGGTCACCGGTGACGTTCATCAGCTCGGAGCCGTACCTCAGCTTGCCCAGCTGGTCGAAGGTGGCGAAGGAGGTCCCGGCGTACGCCGCTTCGTAGCCGAGCGCCCGGTCCAGCTCGGTGGCGTGCCCGATGGACTCGTGGATGGTCAGCCACAGGTTGGACGGGTCGACGACGAGGTCGTACACCCCCGCCTCCACGCTCGGCGCGCGCATCTTCTCGGCGAGCAGCTCCGGAATCCGCTCGAGCTCGGACTCCCAGTCCCAGCCGGTGCCCGTCAGGTACTCCCAGCCGCGTCCGACCGGCGGCGCGATGGTCCGCATCGAGTCGAACTCGCCGCTGGACTCGTCGACGGCGACGGCGTTGAGCTGCGGGTGCAGCCGTACGCGCTGCTGTGTGGTCACGGTCCCGGCGGTGTCCGCGTAGAACTTGTTCTCGTGCACGGTCAGCAGCGAGGCGTCGACATGGCTGACGCCGTCGGCCGCGAGCAGCCGCGAGCTCCACTCCGCGAGCAGCCCGGCCTTCTCCTCGGCCGGTACGGAGAAGGGGTCGATGTCGTACGCGGAGATCCACGTCTTCTCGGCGTGCACCGGCTCGCCCGCCAGCTCGACGCGCTCGTCGGACCCGGCCGCCTTGATCACCTGGGCCGACAGCTTCGCCATCGCCACGGCCTGCGACGCGACCTTCGCGGCCGCGTCCATCGTCAGGTCCACCCCCGACGCGAACCCCCAGGTCCCGCCGTGCACCACACGCACCGCATACCCGAGGTCCGTCGTGTCCGAGGACCCGGCGGGCTTGGCGTCCCGCAGCCGCCACGCCGCGCTGCGCACCCGCTCGAACCGGAAGTCGGCGTGATCGGCGCCCAGGGCACGGGCCCGCGCGAGCGCGGCATCGGCCAGGGCGCGCAGCGGTAGTGCCGTGAAGGCTTCGTCGATGGAATGAGGCACGGAGGTCTCCCTGCTGTCGTGGCCTGTCGGTCCGATCATGTCGCGCGGGCGGGCCCGGAGGCCACGCCTTTCCGCTGCCGGCCGCGCCTTTCGGTCGGCCGGTCGCCTCTTTCGGTCTGCGGACCGCGCCTCTCGCCCTGCGGACTATCGCTTTCGGTCGGTCGACCACGGCTTTCTGTAGGAATCCGACAGCGAGTCACCTGAGCCACTGTCGGTGCCCGATTCTTCGCGGGCCGGACCGGACCGATAGGTTTTCGAGTAAGGCGCCTGTCCTGCAGGGGCTCCAGACTGTTATTGAAAGGGTGATCCGTTGAGCCGCTCGGTTCTCGTCACCGGAGGCAACCGGGGCATCGGCCTCGCCATCGCCCGCGCGTTCGCCGAGGGCGGCGACAAGGTCGCGATCACATACCGTTCCGGTGAGCCGCCGACCGCCCTCACCGAGTTGGGCTGCCTCGCCGTCAAGTGCGACATCACCGACACCGAGCAGGTGGAGCAGGCCTACAAGGAGATCGAGGCCGAGCACGGTCCGGTCGAGGTGCTGATCGCCAACGCGGGCGTCACCAAGGACCAGCTCCTGATGCGCATGTCCGAGGAGGACTTCACGTCCGTCCTCGACACCAACCTCACGGGCACCTTCCGCGTCGTGAAGCGCGCCAACCGCGGCATGCTGCGCGCCAAGAAGGGCCGTGTCGTCCTGATCTCGTCGGTCGTCGGCCTGATGGGCGGCCCCGGCCAGTCGAACTACGCCGCCTCCAAGGCCGCCCTGGTCGGGTTCGCGCGCTCGCTCGCCCGTGAACTGGGCTCGCGCAACATCACCTTCAACGTCGTCGCGCCCGGCTTCGTCGACACCGACATGACCAAGGCGCTCAGCGACGACCAGCGTGAGGCCATCATCAAGCAGGTGCCGCTGGGCCGTTACGCGCAGCCCGAGGAGGTGGCCGCGACGGTGCGGTTCCTGGCCTCGGACGACGCCTCGTACATCACTGGAGCCGTCATTCCCGTAGACGGCGGATTGGGCATGGGTCACTGATCACCATGAGCGGAATTCTCGAGGGCAAGCGCGTCCTGATCAGCGGTGTGCTGATGGAGTCCTCCATCGCCTTCCACGCCGCCAAGCTGGCCCAGGAGCAGGGCGCCGAGATCATCCTGACCGCGTTCCCGCGGCCCACGCTGACCGAGCGGATCGCCAAGAAGCTCCCCAAGCCCACCAAGGTCATCGAGCTCGACGTCAGCAACGACGAGCACCTCGCCCGCCTGGCCGACCTGGTCGGCGAGGAGCTGGGCGGCCTCGACGGCGTCGTGCACTCCATCGGCTTCGCCCCGCAGGACGCACTCGGCGGCAACTTCCTCAACACCCCGTTCGAGTCGGTCGCCACCGCCATGCACATCTCCGCCTTCTCCCTGAAGTCGCTGACCATGGCCTGCCTGCCGTTGATGCAGAACGGCGGCTCCGTCGTCGGCCTCACCTTCGACGCGCAGTACGCCTGGCCGCAGTACGACTGGATGGGCCCGGCGAAGGCCGCCCTGGAGGCCACCAGCCGCTACATGGCGCGTGACCTGGGCAAGCAGAACATCCGCTGCAACCTCATCTCCGCGGGCCCCATCGGCTCCATGGCCGCCAAGTCCATCCCGGGCTTCAGCGACCTGGCCGCCGTGTGGGACAGCCGCTCCCCGCTGGAGTGGGACCTCAAGGACCCGGAGCCGGCCGGCCGCGGCATCGTCGCCCTGCTGAGCGACTGGTTCCCGAAGACCACGGGCGAGATCATCCACGTGGACGGCGGTCTGCACGCCATCGGTGCGTGACTTCCCGTAGATTCGCGCACTTTCTCCTACGAGGCCGAATTTCTCGTACGAGGCCGACGCCCCGTCTCCCGCAGCGCGCGGGGAGCGGGGCGTCACCCGTTAGGCCTATTTGACGGGCATCCGGGACGGCGTACCACGCACGCTGGAAGGACGCACCGCCCCGCAGCCGTACGGCCGAGGAGGTCCCCTTGTGCGCCTTTCCCGCCATTTCGCTCCGCTGTTCGCCGCTGTCGCTCTCGTGACGGCTCTGCCGTCCGACGCCGTGCCGCACACGCGCGTGGGGTCCGAGAATCCGGCCGTGCCACAGCCGTTCGGCGCCGAGTGCCGCACCACGGTCACCGGCTCGCAAGCCGTCGCGTACTGCCACAACCCCTACGTGGACACCGATCGCGTACGCCTGCACATCGAGTGCGACCGCTGGTGGGACATCGACAGCGACGGCGCCCCCGTCGGCGCGGGGCCGGCCGAGACCGTACGACTGACCGGCCGGTGCTGGAAGGAGATCCGGTCGGTCTGGGTCAGCCACCAGAAGTGACGTCCGGCTCCTTCGGGTCGAGCCGTCCCGGGCGGCACAGGAAGGGATAGCCCCCGGCCT
The DNA here is from genome assembly GCF_026343635.1 of Streptomyces sp. NBC_00038. Lineage (NCBI taxonomy): Bacteria > Bacillati > Actinomycetota > Actinomycetes > Kitasatosporales > Streptomycetaceae > Streptomyces > Streptomyces sp. NBC_00038. The sequence goes on along the minus strand of NZ_JAPELQ010000001.1, from coordinate 2,465,640 downwards.
CCCTGGCGGCCGTTTCCGCGTCGCCCTCGCGGATCGCGTCCACGAGCCTGGCGTGGTCCATGTACGTCTCCGGCGTCAGCTCCTCGCCGACGTCCTCGCGCAGCCAGTCGCGCAGCACTTCGCCCAGGTCCGCGTACATCGCCGACATGACGTCGTTGTGGGACGCGGCCACCACCGCCAGATGGAAGGTCGCGTCGGCGGTCACGAAAGCCTCCGCGTCACCCGACTCCCAGGCCTCCTCGCGGCGTACGAGCAGGCTGTCCAGCTGCTTGAGATCGCGCTCGGTGCGCCGCTCGGCGGCCAGCTTCGCGGCGCTCGACTCCAGCGTGGAGCGCAGTTCGGCGATGTGCCGCGGATCGGCGTCGGCAAAGCGGCGGTGCATCACGCCCGCCAGCTCGCTGGTCGCCACCACGTAGGTGCCCGAACCCTGGCGGATGTCGAGCAGACCGTTGTGCGCGAGCGCGCGGACGGCTTCGCGGACCGTGTTGCGGGCGACGCCCAGCTGCTCGACCAGCTCCGGCTCGGTGGGGATGCGGGAGCCCACCGGCCACTCGCCCGAGGTGATCTGGTTCCGCAGCTCGGCGATGACCTGCTCGGACAGCGCCGAACGGCGGGGGTGGCTCAGCGGCATGACGGTCCTTCGTGCGGGGCCGGAGGCTCCGGAGACTAGCGCAAGGGGATTGGACAACCAATCATCCCATGATTCTATGATGGGGGACATGGCAAGCGAGGAGACCCGGACGATGACGTCCACACACATACGCAGCTCCGCAGGTACGGAGACGGAGACCGGGACCGAAACGCCCGCCACGCGCGCGTGGATGACGCGGCTGGTGGTCGTCGGCATCGTCCTCACGGCCGTCAACCTCCGTCCCGCGATCACGAGCCTCGGCGCCCTCCTGGAAGAGGTGCGCGACGGGCTCGGCATGAGCGGCAGCGTCGCCGGGCTGCTCACCTCCGTGCCGCCGCTCTGCTTCGCGGTCTTCGGGGCCATGGCCCCGCGGCTCGCCCGCCGCTTCGGGCCCGGCGCCGTCGTCTGCGCGGGCATGGCCGCTATCGCGGCGGGCCTGGCGATCCGGCCGTACGCCGGGAACACGGCCGGCTTCCTGGCCGCCACCGCGCTCGCGCTCATGGGCATCGCCGTCAGCAACGTCCTGATGCCGGTGATCGTCAAGCGCTGGTTCCCGGAGCGGGTCGGCTCCATGACGGGCCTGTACTCGATGGCCCTCGCGCTCGGCACCGCGTCCGCGGCGGCGGTGACCGTGCCCATGACCGGCGCCCTGGGCGGCAGTTGGCGGTCCGGGCTCGTGGTGTGGGCGGGTCTTGCGGCGGTGGCGGTACTGCCGTGGATACCGCTCGCACGGGTTCGGGGGGCCGGACCGGAGAGGGGTGCCGCCGGTCGGGCGCAGCAGGGTTCCTCCGTGTTCGGTGTTCCTGGCCGGCGGGGGTCTGCCGCATCCGGGGGCTCCGCCCCGCAGAGGCATTCCGCGGGGGCCTCCGTGGGCACCGGCTCCGTCCCGCAGAGGCATTCCGGGGGGTCCTCCGTGCGTACCGGCTCCGTCCCGCACGAGCCCGATGCGCTGCGGATCACCCGGAGCCGTACCGCCTGGGCACTCGCCGTGTTCTTCGGGCTCCAGGCCACCGCGGCGTACATCACGATGGGCTGGATGGCACAGATCTTCCGTGACGCGGGAGTCCCGGCGGGCACCGCGGGCCTGCTCCTCGCCGTCACGATGGTGATGGGCGTGCCGCTGGCCTTCGTCATCCCGCGCCTCGCCACGCGCCTGCCCCACCAGGGGCCGATCGTGGTCGCGCTCGGCCTCTGCGGTCTCGCCGGATACGCGGGCCTCTACCTCGCGCCGGCGGGCGGCGCCTGGGCCTGGGCCCTGCTGCTCGGCGTCTCCAACTGCGCCTTCCCGCTGGCCCTCACGATGGTCGGCATGCGGGCGAGGACCGGCGCGGGCGTGGCCAAGCTCTCGGCCTTCGCGCAGAGCGCGGGCTATCTGCTCTCCATCCCGGGACCGCTCCTCGTGGGCGTGCTCTACCAGCACAGCGGCGGCTGGGGGCTGCCCCTCGCGCTCATGGCCGGGCTGATGGTCCCGCAGATCGCGGTGGGCGTCCTCGCGGGCCGCAACCGCACGGTTGAGGACGAGGCCGCACGCCGATCCCGCGCGTGAGGGTCCGATGTGGCTCGTGTCCGCCCCCTGGTCCTGCCGGCGAGGGTCCGATTCCGCCCGTGAGGTTGCGACCCCACCCGTGAGGGTGCGGGCGAAGGGTGCGAGACTGGGCGTATGCCAGTGCTCGATCCGAACCCCCCGAACGGCCAGAAGAAGATGCTCCTCGTCTTCGGCACGTTCCTCGCCATCACCGTGATCATCGGCATCATCGCGACGATCGCCTCACCCTGACCGCCCCGCCGTCACTGTGCCCGGCGAGGTCCTCGAGACGCACGCTCGGCGGCCATGGTGGGGCTAGCACCACCATCCCCTAGGGGGTGAGTGTCAGGGTCAAGTGGGTGGATCACCGGATGGGTTGAGGGCTCCGGATTCCGTAACTTCGAGTTGTGGCCGCGAGGACGCGGCCCACGGACCACTCGAAGACCCACGGAGGCGGCATGTCGGCCCCTACGCACATCCCGCCCCACCCGGCGACCAAGGTCCGCGTCGACATCCGGCTGCCCTGGTGGGCCCTCGCGCTGCCGACGCTCGCCTTCGTCACCCTGCTGCTCCTGATACTCAATCCGGTGGACGCCCACGCGGCGGGCGGCGCCCCCGCGATCACCGACGTCTTCGAGCACGTCCAGCGGACGGTCCTGCACACGGCACCGTGATCCGGCGCGCAGGCACCATGAGCCGCCAGCCGCCAGCCGCCAGCCGCCAGCCGCCAGCCGCCAGCCGCCAGCCGCCAGCCGCCAGCCGCCAGGCACCGTGGCCGTCCGCGCCACGCACTGTGAGCTGTCCGCGCGACAAACTGCGCTCCGCCGCGCAGCGGGCGCAACCTCGCCCCAGCCGACCGCCGCGCTCCGCGGCGCGCCATGCGCCGTAAGCCGCTCCAAGCCGACCGGCCGCGCGCCATGCGCCGTAAGCCGCTCCAAGCTGACCACCGCGTTCCGCCACGCGCCATGAGCCCTCCGCGCCCAGTGCCGCAATCCGCCGCCCAGCAGGGCCAGGACCTGCCCCGTGCCCGGCACCGTGCTCTGCTCCGCCCCATGCCGCCACCGTGAGTACGTTCGAGCCAAGCGCCCGCTCCCCCGCCCAGCAGGGGCCACACCCCGCCCCGCACCAGGCGCCGTAACCCTCAGGCCAGGACGTTCCCACCGCTCAGCCCGGCGTCCCCAACCGCCCCGTACCCCCGCCCCAGGAGCCCCCATGGCCCCTCCCGGGTGAGCGAGTCAACTCCCTGCGCCCCATGGCGTGTTTCATGCGAAGCTGGGACGCATGAGCGTCGCAGAACCCCGCAGGATTGTCCTCTTCCGGCATGCGAAAGCCGACTGGCCACAGGTGTCCGACCACGAGCGGCCGCTCGCCGACCGGGGCCGCAAGGACGCAGCCGTCGCCGGACGCAAGCTGGCCGACACCGGCATCCCCTTCGATCTGGCCCTCTGCTCCACCGCGGCCCGGACCCGCGAGACCTGGAAGCTCGCCGTCCACGAGCTCGCGCACCGGCCGAAAACGGTCTACGAGGAGCGGCTCTACGAAGCCTCGCCGGGCGAGCTGATCGCCGTACTCAACGAAACCCCCGAAGACGCGCAGGACGTGGTCCTGATCGGCCACAACCCGGCAGTACAGGGCCTCGCCGACATCCTGGCCGGACAGGCCGAGGGCGACGCCCGCACCCGGATGAACGGCCGCGGCTTCCCCGCCGCCGCCTTCGCGGTGCTCTCCTTCGACGGCTCCTGGAAATCCCTGGAGCCCGGAGTGGCCACACTGATCGACTACTGGGCGCCGAGCGAGTAACCCGACCGAACCAAGAGACGGGGGCCCGGCACCACCACGGTGCCGGGCCCCCGTCGCGAGCAGCCTGCACTCAGCAGCTCAGCAGCTCAGCAGTGACTCATCGGCTCAGTGGTCGTCCAGGTGCATGTCCGCCGCCTCGACCTCTTCGCGCGTGACGCCCAGCAGATACAGAACGGTGTCCAGGAACGGGAAGTTCACGGCGGTGTGCGCGGCCTCGCGTACGACCGGCTTGGCGTTGAACGCGACGCCGAGGCCGGCCGCGTTGAGCATGTCGAGGTCATTGGCGCCGTCGCCGATCGCCACCGTCTGGGCGAGCGGCACACCCGCCTCGGCGGCGAACCGGCGCAGCAGCCGCGCCTTCCCCGCGCGGTCCACGATCTCGCCGGTGACCCTTCCCGTCAGCTTCCCGTCGGCGATCTCCAGGGTGTTGGCCTGAGCGAAGTCCAGCCCCAGCCGCTCCTTGAGGTCATCGGTGACCTGCGTGAACCCGCCGGACACGACGCCGACTTGGAAGCCGAGCCGCTTCAGCGTACGGATCAGCGTGCGCGCGCCCGGCGTCAGCCGTACCTCCTCGCGCACCTTGTTCACCACGGAGGCGTCAAGGCCCTTCAGGAGCGCCACGCGCGCGTGCAGCGACTGCTCGAAGTCCAGCTCTCCGCGCATCGCGGCCGCCGTCACCTCGGCGACCTCCTGCTCGCAACCGGCGTGCGCGGCGAAGAGCTCGATCACCTCGTCCTGGATGAGGGTCGAGTCCACATCCATGACGACCAGGCGCTGCGCCCTGCGGTGCAGCCCGGCCGCGACCACCGCGACATCGACGCCGAGCCCCGCGGCCTCGGGGGCCAGGGCGGTGCGCAGCGTCTCGGTCTCGGTACCGGACACGGCGAACTCGACCGCCGTCACGGGGTACTTGGCGAGCCGGAAGATCCGGTCGATGTTGCCGCCGGCCTTCGTGATCCGCGCGGCGATCGCGGCCGTCGACTCCGCCGTCAGCGGATGCCCGAGGACGGTGACGAGCGAGCGCCCGAGCCCGCGCGGCCGGTTGTCACCGTGGCCGGAGATGATCTCCGCCTGCATCTTTATCGACTCCGCCCAGCTGTGGACGGTCGCCCGCAGATCACCTTCGAGCCCGCCGGGCGGCTCGGTCACGAGCGCGCACAGCACCATCCGGCCACGGGTGACGACCTGCTCGATGTCGACCACGTCGACGGAGTAGGCGGCGAGGGTGTCGAAGAGTCCGGCGGTGATTCCCGGCCGGTCCTTGCCGAAGATCTTGACGAGAAGTGTGGGGACATCAGAGGTCTGCGATGCGCTCATGGTGGTATCCACCGTATCGGGCACCCTGTGCCTTCCGCCCCTGAGGTCCGCCCTGCGGACAGGAAACACTGGGTGTCCGCTTCATGGCGTGGGCATGTCCCGGCAGCGACGGCCACCGAGGACGGCAGTCGCGCCACGCACCGGTCGCTCCGGGCGACGCTCAGTCCCGCCGCCGGGCACTCCCCGGTGGCGGCGGCCCCTCCTCGGGCGGGGGCGGCGGCGGAGGAGGCGCGCTCCGCGACCGCGGCCGCCGCTTCGACGGCGCGGGCGGCGGCGTATACGGCCCGATCACCGTCGGCGCGCCGTAGACGTCGGGCGGCCGCGCCCGCTCGGCCCGCCGGCCGCCCTCGGGTTCCCGCAACTCGTCCGGGATCCGCAGATACGGATTGGTGTCGGGGTTCGGCGCCCGGTGCGGTGTACCCGGGCTGTACGGTCCCGGCTGCCGGGGGAGTTCCGCGGCCCCCTGAGCGACCGGAGCCGTCACGTCACCCCGTGCCAGCGGCGCCGCCCGGTGCCCGGCGGCCCCGCTCGCGTACGCCAGCAGCGCCCCCACCGCCCCCGCGCCCGCACCCCACAGGGCGCCGAGCAGCAGCGCCATGCCCAGCTGCCCGTGCAGCTCGATCCCCGCGCCGAACGCGTCGAAGCCGAGCACCGACAGCGAGGCGTCCACGGACACCTCCGTCAGCCACGCCAGCAGCGGCAGTGCCAGCGCCGTCACCACCCCGAGCCGAAGAGCGCAGCGTCCTGCGAAGCCGAGGGCACTCTGACCCCGTACATCTGTGGCCCCCGGCACTCCGGCAACGGCGGCATCCCGTGCCCGTACAAATGGCGTACGCGCGGCGGCCAGTACGCCCGCGAACAACATCATCATCGCGGCCGCGACCCCCAACAGCCAGACCCGTCCGTCCAGTTCGGCGAGACGGCCGAGCGTGACGGGCTGGTCGGAGTTGATGCTGAGCAGCTCGTCCACGGGGTCCGGCAGCAGTTTGGCGAGTTCTCCCGTGGCCTGGCCGTCGATGGGTACGAGGAGGCCGATCGGGATGCCGAGCCACACCCCGTTGGGTGCGCCGAGCAGGGCGGCGCCCGCGATCCGCTTGGGGTTGTCGTCGCTGATCGCCGCGTACCCCGCCGCCGCGAACCCGGCCAGGACCGCCACCAGCAACACCGTGACCAGCGCGGACGCGGCCGGCCTGACCACCCGGTGCACGGCCTCCCAGCCGCGCGGCAGAGGCGTACGCCGAGAGGCCAGCAGTGCGATCACCAGGATCCCGGCCGCCCAGGCCGCGCCGCCGAGCAGCGTCGGCACGGTGTCGACGGTGAACCCCACGGCCGCCTTCGCGTCCACCAGGTCGCCGATCTGGTCGGGCAGCAACCCCCCGATGTCCCCGATGTCACCGAGCCCGCCGGGAAGCTGGTCCGTGATGTCGCCTAGGCCGCCGCCCCCCGTCACCTCGTCGAGCCCGAGCTCGCTCCCGTCGATGGTGATGATGTCGTGGCCGGCCCAGGCGAGCCCGCCCAGCATCGCCACGAAGAGGACGACCACCGAACCCGCGCGCGCGAGGAGTTCGGACGGCGCGATCACAACTCCCGCTCCGCGCAGGGAACGTAAGAAGAACCACGACAGCAGGAGCGCGCCCACGAGGCCCACACCCAGTGGCGTGATCTGTATGGCCGTGGTCGCCTCCGCCCCTTTCAGGCCGAAGGCCGACACATCGCCGGACGGCGTGACCGAACCACCCGCCCCAAGCGCCACAACCGCAGCGGTCATCGGCCCCAGCGAGCCCGCCGCGTCCGCGCCGAGCAGATGCAGGCCGAGCGCGGCAGTGCCCGCCATCCCGATCAACGCCCAGCTCACAGCTGCGACCGCGGACAGCAGTACGTCTCCCCACGGAATCCGCCCGCTGTGCTCAGTGGTCTCGATGCTCATCATCAGCCCCCCGATCCGCGCCGCGGCGAACCACCGCGCATGTCCCCCTCGCGTGGGATTACCACTCTCCGGGCCGGTTTCAACCCCGTCAACGGAAACGGGCAACCCGCCCGTACGCACCCTTCACAAGGCCCGACTTTCGGTCAGGGGGCTCCAACTGAAATAGTTCCCCACGATGTTCGACATCCCTAGACTCCCTGTGATGGGGCAACTTCGGGGGACAACTCAGTGGGGCATGGAGTGCCGGAACTCGTACTGGAATTGAATGGAAGGACCTGGACGCTCGACGCGTCCAGGCCATACACCCTCGGACGTGATCCGCAGGGGGACATCGTGCTCGACGACGCCAGGGTGTCCTGGCGGCACGGCACGATCAGTTGGGACGGCCGTAGCTGGGTCATCGAGGACCACGGCAGCACCAACGGCACGTTCGTGCAGGGGCAGCGGATCCACCAGATGGAGATCGGCCCCGGCTCGGCCGTGCACCTCGGCAACGCGACCGACGGACCGAGCCTGAAACTGTCCGGCGCCGCGGCCGCGGTCGCGCAGCCGCAGCAGCCGTTCGCGGCGCAGGGCGCGAGCCCCGGCTGGGCTCAGCAGCCGCCGCAGCAGCAGGCTCCGGAACAGGGCTGGCAGCGGCCGCAGCAGGCCGCGAACATCCCGCCGCAGCAGGGACCCGGTGGAGGCGCGGGGGCGCCGCCGGTCTACGGCGACCGCAGCCCGACCACGTTCCACCAGTTCTCGCTCGGCCGCGTGATGCGCATCGGCCGTGCCCTGGAGAACGAGCTGGTCGTCTCGGACCTGCAGGTCTCGCGGCACCACGCCGAGTTCCACGCGACGCCCGACGGCCGCTGCGAGATCCGCGACCTCGGCTCGCACAACGGCACGTACGTCAACGGTATGCCGATCGCCAAGGGCGGTTCGGCGCTGCTCGGCCCGAACGACATCGTGGGTGTCGGCCACTCGACGTTCCGCCTCGTCGGCGACAGCCTCGAGGAGTTCGTCGACACCGGTGAGGTCTCCTTCTCGGCCCGCCACCTGACGGTCACCGTCGACGGCGGCAAGCAGATCCTCAAGGACGTCTCCTTCGGCGTACCCGAGAAGTCGCTCGTCGCGGTCATCGGCCCCTCGGGCTCCGGAAAGTCGACGCTCCTGAAGGCGCTCACGGGCTACCGCCCGGCCAACGAAGGTGACGTCCTCTACGACAACCGGAACCTGTACAAGCAGTTCGCCGAGCTGCGCCAGCGCATCGGTCTGGTCCCGCAGGACGACATCCTGCACAAGGAACTGACCGTCAAGAAGGCCCTCAAGTACGCGGCCAAGCTCCGCTTCCCCGCCGACACCACGGCGCAGGAGCGCGACGCCCGTATAGATGAGGTGCTGCGCGAGCTGAAGCTGGACATCCACAAGGAGAAGAAGGTCACCTCCCTCTCCGGTGGCCAGCGCAAGCGTGTCTCCGTGGCCCTGGAGCTGCTCACCAAGCCGTCGCTGATCTTCCTGGACGAGCCGACCTCCGGCCTCGACCCGGGCATGGACCGCGACGTCATGCAGCTGCTGCGCGGCCTCGCCGACGACGGCCGAACCGTCCTCGTCGTCACGCACTCCGTGGCCGAGCTGGCGATCTGCGACAAGCTCCTGGTGATGGCGCCGGGTGGCGCGGTGGCGTACTTCGGTCCGCCCGAGGAGGCCCTCAACTTCTTCGGCTACGAGACCTGGGCCGACGTCTTCTCCTCCTTCGAGAACTACCGCGACTACGACTGGGCGGGCCGCTGGAAGGGTTCGCAGCACTTCCAGATGTACGCCGCGGACATCGACGCCGTCGCCGCGCAGTCGGTGCACATGCCACCGCCGCAGTCGATGCGCCCGCCGAAGCCGCAGGGCTGGCTCTCCCAGCTGTCCACGCTGGTCCGCCGCTATACGTCGGTCATCGTGTCCGACCGGGGCTTCCTCGGCCTGATGGTGATCCTGCCGGCCGTCCTCGGCGTGGTGAGCGTGCTCATCCCCGCGGAGTTCGGGCTCGCCCTCGGCCCGAAGAACGGCAACCCGCCGTTCTCGAACCGCGACGGCAGCACGATCCTGCTGATCCTCGCGGTGGGCGCGTGCTTCGCCGGTGCGGCCAACTCGGTCCGTGAGCTGATCAAGGAACGGGTGATCTACGAACGGGAGCGGGCGACCGGCCTGTCCCGCTCGGCGTACCTGATGTCCAAGGTCATCGTGCTCGGCGTGATCACCATCCTGCAGGGTCTGATCATCGGCGCCATCGGTCTCTTCTCGCGCGGCGACAAGCTGCCCGCGGAGGGCCTGCTGCTGAAGAGCGCGCCGGCCCTCGAACTCACCTTGCCGATCATGGCGCTCGGCTTCACCTCGATGATGTTCGGCCTGATCATCTCCGCGCTCGTGAAGACGGCCGAGAAGACCATGCCCCTGCTGGTGATGTTCGCGATCGTCCAGGTCGTCTTCACCGGCTGCCTCTTCCAGCTCTTCGACAAGGTCGGCGTCGAGCAGCTGGCCTGGCTGATGCCCTCGCGCTGGGCGGTCGCCGCGGCGGGCACGACAGCGGACCTGAACGTCCTGCTGCCGTATCAGCCGGGCAAACCCGGGGACCCGCTGTGGGACCACGAGCTGAGCCAGTGGATCATCGACATGGGTGTGCTGATCGCCATCGGCGTGATCTGCGGCTTCGTGGTCGCGCGGCTGCTGCGCCGCCACGAGCCCGAGGTCATGCGCAAGTAAGCGCGCGGGCACGACTGAAGGGCGGCACCCCAGCAGGGGTGCCGCCCTTCGGCGTACGTGTCAGAGCTCCGCGCCCGGCCTCAGTACGCGCTGTTGACGTTGTCGATCGAGCCGTACTTGTCGGCCGCGTAGTTGGCGGCGGCGGTGATGTTGGCGACCGGGTCGTACTGGCTCCAGGCCGTGCCCGCGACGTGGTATGCGTCGAAGGTCGGCTTGATGACCTGCAGCAGACCGATCGACGGGGTGCCGTTCTGGGCGTTGACGTCCCAGCCGTTGATGGCGTTCGGGTTGCCCGTCGACTCCCGCATGATGTTGCGGTACAGACCGTCGTAGGTACCCGGGATGCCGTTCTTCGACATGATGTCGAGGGACTCGCGGATCCAGCCGTCGAGGTTGTTGGCGTACGTCTTCACGGCGACGGTCTCGACCTCGACGCGCGCGGTGGAGCGGCTCGCGGCCTGCTCCTTCGCGCGCGCTTCGGCGGCCTTCTTCTTGGCGGCGGCCGCGGCGGCAGCCTTCTTCTTGGCCGCTGCCTCAGCGGCCTTCTTCTTGGCGGCGTCGGCGGCCTTCTTCTTCGCCGCGATGTCCTGGGCCTTCAGGTCCGCGCCGGCCAGCTGGTCGGTGACGCTGGCCTTCACGTCCTTGATCTGCTGCTCGCTGTAGGCGACCTGACCCGTGGAGACGCTGGCGTCGGTCGTGGTGGTCCCCGCGTTGCCGGGCACCAGGGAGAAGGCGAGGGCGGCGGCACCGAGGGTCGCGACACCGGCGATCGAAAGCTTGTGGACCTTGGTCAGCTTGGGACTATGACCAGGAGTGGTGGTGTTCTTGGGCATGACTGATGGACCTCTTCGAATAGCGCGGAGGTCGCTCCCGGTCCGGTGGGGACAGAGTGTTTCCGGAACAAGCGCCGCGGGGTGGAAACCCGCGGCGCTGAGCGACGGAGGCCATTCTTAGCGGTCGCAAAATCCCGTGGCAAAGGTGTGACGTACGAAGCTGGATAGTGGACCCTGTAAGGGCAAATCGGGACAGACTGTCACGCCTTTCCCGCTCACGTACGTCCCCTTTATCTCCTATGCCCCCTAGTACGTGATGTGCGTCCCGTGCGCGGGGTCACACCGGCCCGACACCGGTCTCACCAGCAGTTGCTGGAGCAATGCCCTGAGTGAGGGTTCTCGTCCGGGAGGATGAGGTGCACGTCCCCGAACTCGTGCCAGAGGTAGAGCCCGCTCAGCGCCTCCTCGTAGCTGCGGTCGACCGCAGCCCCTCCCGCGATCGCCTCCAGCATCAGCAGATGCGAGGCCTCCGGCTCGTGCAGCCCCGTCAGCAGCCCGTCGACCACCCGCACGCCGCGCTCAGTGGTCACCACGAGGTCCGTCCAGCCCTCCCGCGCCCGGACCACCCCGTCGGCGCCCGCCGCGGACTCGACGGCGCGTACGGCCGTCGTACCGACCGCGACGACCCGGCCGTCTCCCGCCTTCACCGCGTTGATCAGCCGCGCCGACGCCGGAGGCACCTCGTACCTCTCCGGGTACGGCGGCTCGTGCGACTCCGCCGACGCGACCCCGGTGTGCAGCGTGATCGGCGCGAACTGCACACCCCGGCTCACCAGCTCCGCCACCAGGCGCGGTGTGAAGGGCCGCGCCGCGCTCGGCATCTCCGCACTGCCCGAGCCGTCGGCGGACGGCAGCGCGAACACCGTCTGATAGACGGACAGCGGCTGGTCCCTCTCCGTATAGGAGTAGCGAATGGGACGCCCGTGCCGCCGCAGCAGCCGAGGTACGTCCGGATCCGACACCCGCCCCCACCACAGCCGCGGGCTGTGCGGGGCCAGCGGCTCCTCCAGTACGAGGCGTACGTCCCCGGGGAGGTGCACCTCCGTCCCCGCGGGCCCGCCCGCACGCGCACGCGTGGTGCCCCTTCCGTCCGGATCCCGCAGCTCGACGGCCCACCGCCCGTCATCACCCCGCGTGGAGAAATGCACCACTACGCGCGCGCGCCCGACCCTTCCGTCGACGGCGGCCGCCAGAGTGGGGGAGACGTTGACGACGAGCAGGTCCCCGGCTCTCAGCTGCAGCGGCAGCTCCACGAACTCGTGGTGCGAGACCTCGGTACCGCGCGAGACGAGCAGCCGTACGGAGTCCCGGTCAAGCCCCGCCCCCCGCTGCTCGACCGGCACCCGGGCCGACAGCTCCTCCGGAACGCTCCCCCACTCGCGACCGCGCCCGAACGGGGGGACCCCCATCACGGTCGTCATCGAGTCTCCAGCAGAGCGGGAGCACCGTAACGACCACTGACCGGGCGCCGGTCGAGCAGCCGCAGAAAGGCCGGAACCACACTGTCCGGCGCCGGCCGCGGATCGTCGTCTTCCGGTACGGCCGCCGCGTACAGGTCCGTCCCCATGTCCCCGGGGTCGACCGCCCAGACCCGCAGCCCCGGCTCCTCCTCGGCGAGCACCGCCGACAGATGGTCGAGCGCTGCCTTCGACGCCCCGTACCCGCCCCACGTCTCGTACGCCTCGGCGCCCGCGTCCGAGCTGATGTCGATGACCGTGCCCGCCCGCGCCGCCCGCAGCAGGGGCAGCGCCTCCTGGATCAGACCCAGCGCGGCGACCACGTTGACCTCAAGGGCCTGCCGCAGCCCGTCCAGCGACAGACCCTCCAGCCGTACGAGCGGTTCGGCACCCAGCGCGCTCGCGTTGTTCACCAGGAGGTCGACGCCCCCGAGCTTCCGGGCCGCCGCCACCAGCTCGGCGCGGTGTCCGTCGTCCGTGACATCCCCGGGCAGCGCCTCCACCCGCGTCCCGTACGCGGACAGCGCCACCGCCGTCTCCTCCAGCACCCCCGCGGTCCTGGCGTCGAGCACCAGATCCCAGCCGCGCCCCGCCAGGGCCGCACCGAGCGCCCGCCCCAGCCCCTTCGAAGCCCCCGTGATGATCGCTACCGGCATGACCCACACGTCCCCTCGTCCTCGACCGCCTCCGATCGGCGATGACCTCAACGTAGGAACCGGACCGCCCCCGCCGCCTCGTACGCGGGTCGCGAAGATCCGGGGCCCTTTGCCCTAGGCCCAGCGGCCTAGGCGACCGCAGCCACAGGTCCGATACGGGTTGTCACACCCCGCCGGTACGTTGGGGTCATGAGTCAAGGCCCCCGGTCCGGTCTGTACGCGGTCAGTGCCGCGCTGCTGGCCATGAGCAGGCACCTAGAGGTGCGCGACGTCCTCAAGACGATCGTCGCCTCGGCCCGCGAACTGCTCGACGCCCAGTACGCGGCGCTGGGGGTCCCCGACGACCACGGAGGCTTCGCCCAGTTCGTCGTCGACGGCATCAGCGACGCCCAGTGGAAGGCCATCGGCCCGCTCCCGCGCCAGCACGGCATCCTCGCCGCGATGCTCCACGAGGCCCGCCCCGAGCGCCTCGCCGACGTCCGCAAGGACCCCCGCTTCGAGGGCTGGCCCGGCGCCCACCCCGACATGTCCGACTTCCTCGGCCTGCCGATCCGCGACGGCGACGAGGTCATCGGTGCGCTCTTCCTCGCCAACAAGAACTGTCCCAAGCCGGACGGCAGTTGCGGCTTCACCGAGGACGACGAGGAACTCCTGACGATCCTCGCCCAGCACGCGGCGATCGCTCTGACGAACGCCCGCCTCTACGAGCGCAGCCGCGAGCTCACCATCGCCGAGGAGCGCTCCCGGCTCGCCCATGAACTCCACGACGCCGTCAGCCAGAAGCTCTTCTCCCTGCGCCTCACCGCGCAGGCCGCCGCGGCCCTCGTCGACCGCGACCCGGCGCGCGCCAAGGGCGAACTCCAGCAGGTGGCCGCGCTCGCCGCGGAGGCGGCCGACGAACTGCGAGCCGCGGTCGTCGAGTTGCGCCCCACCGCCCTCGACGAGGACGGTCTTGTCGCCACCCTGCGCACCCACATCCAGGTCCTCGACCGAGCCCATTCCGCCCGCGTGACCTTCAGCAGCTGCGGCGTACGAGCGCTGCCCGCCTCCCAGGAGGAGGCCATGCTGCGCGTCGCCCAGGAAGCCCTGCACAACGCCCTGCGGCACTCCGGAGCGCCCCAGGTCGACGTCACCCTGGAGCGGTACGGACAGGGCGCCGTCCTGCGCGTCACCGACAACGGCAGCGGCTTCGAGCCGACGGCGATACGCAGTGCGGGACGCCACCTGGGCCTGGTCTCCATGCGCGACAGGTCGAGCGGGGTCGGCGGCACGCTCACCGTGAAATCGGCGCCCGGAAAGGGCACCACGATCGAGATGGAGGTCCCTGGTGGCTGACGCAATCAAGGTGCTGCTCGTCGACGACCACCAAGTGGTCCGCCGGGGTCTGCGCACCTTCCTGGAGATACAGGACGACATCGAGGTCGTGGGAGAGGCGTCCGACGGCGCCGAAGGAGTCGCCCGCGCCGAGGAGTTGAAGCCCGACGTCGTCCTCATGGACGTCAGGATGCCGGGCATGGACGGCATCGACGCGCTGCGCAAGCTCCGCGAACTCACCAACCCCGCACGCGTGTTGATCGTCACCAGCTTCACCGAGAAGCGCACGGTCGTCCCGGCCCTGCGCGCCGGCGCCGCCGGGTACGTGTACAAGGACGTGGACCCCGAAGCGCTCGCCGGCGCCATCCGCTCCGTGCACGCCGGGCACATCCTGCTCCAGCCCGAGGTGGCGGGTGTTCTGCTGTCCCAGGAGGAGGTCAACTCGGGTCAGGGGAGAGGGGGTTCACTCACCGAGCGGGAGCGCGAGGTGCTCGGCCTGATCGCGGACGGCCGCTCCAACCGCGAGATCGCCCGCGCGCTGGTCCTCTCCGAAAAGACCGTCAAGACGCATGTCTCGAACATCCTGATGAAGCTCGACCTCGCCGACCGTACGCAGGCCGCGCTGTGGGCCGTACGGCACGGTGCGGCCGGGTGACCGGCAATTCGGAGGGTCTCGCTCCGGGCTGAGATTCATACCGTCGTGTGTATGTCCCCCGAATGGCGCAACCTCTGTGGATCTCGGCCGTTCTCCAGTGCGTGCTGCGGCGACTTGCCGCAGTGATCGCTAGGAGGGCTCAGAAGTGAAGAACCTGAAGAAGGCCGCAGCTGTCACGATGGTGGCGGGTGGCCTCGTCGCCGCCGGTGCCGGTTTCGCCTCCGCCACGGACGGTGGCTCGCACGCGGACGGCAAGGCCGTGGGCTCGCCGGGCGTCGTCTCGGGCAACCTCATCCAGGCCCCGGTCCACATCCCCGTGAACGCGGTCGGCAACAGCGTGAACGTCATCGGCGTTCTCAACCCGGCCTTCGGCAACCTCGGCGTCAACCACTGAGGTCCGCACCGGACCGATCATGACCGCCCGGCCCCTGGGTGCCCCCGGGGGCCGGTCAGGTTGTCCGCTGGTCGGCCCAATGGACCGAATGGGCAGTTCAGTGAGGGCCCCCGTGTCATAACGGATGTTTCAGGCGTTCCTCAGCGTACGACCCGCGGCCGGGTCGGATCCGCAATCGCAGGAGGAACGCTTCTCATGAACATCGCCAAGAAGGCCGCTGTGGCCCTCACCGTCGCCGGTATCGCCGCGGGTGCCTCAGCCGGTGCGGCTGTCGCCGACGCGGAAGCCGGGGCCGAGGCCGTGAAGTCGCCGGGCGTCGCCTCGGGCAACGTCGCCCAGCTCCCGATCCACATCCCCGTCAACGTCGTCGGCAACACCGCCAACCTGATCGGCGCGCTGAACCCGGCGTTCGGCAACACGGGCGTGAACGACTGAAGTCCGCCACCAAAGAAGAGCCCCACGACCGAACCAGGTCGGCGGGGCTCTTTTTGCTGCCGCCTTAGCTGCGGACACGCGTGCCGCTTGCAACCGCCCGTCTTAGCTGTGGGCATGCGTGCCGCTAGGGGCGGCGCCCGTCCCAAAAGAGCGGCACCCCGCAAACGCCGGGCCGCGCACCCACCCGAGCTCAGCCCCAACCCCGGGTGACGAAGAACCCCCGCTCAGCGAACCCCCCGCTCCCGCTCCTCCACAAACGCGTTGTACGCAGCCACCTGTGCCCGCCGCCCCGTCCGCTCCACCGGCCGCAACGCCTCCGCCCGAGCCGCCATCTCCGACGCACTCACAGCCCCACCGTGCCCGTTCTCGTAAGCGACGGAGATCAGCAGCCCAACCCGCTGGGCAAGCTCCAACACCCGTACCGCACGCGGCGGATACCCCGGAGCCAGCACCTCGCGCCCCCGCTCCGCCCGAGCCCGATACGCCTCGACCGCCGCCTCGGCAACCGGCCCCGACCCGGCCACATCCAGCCGCGACAACACCTCCGTGGCGTCCCGCAACGCCTCCGCCAGCTCCCGCTCGGCCTCCCCGAGGGACGGCACGTCGGCCGGCGGCGCCTCCCGCACGGCGAGGCAGTGCCAGACGACCTCGACATGGACATCGCCGTCGGGCCCGGCCTCGTACACCTCGGGCACGAGCCCGAGCGCCACCCCGTGGCAGATGACGGCCTCCTCGGCGTCGAGGGCGCGCGCGTTGAATTCCGGCGGTCCGCTGAGCCCGAGCGGATGCCCCGGCGCGGGCAGCGCGACCCGCAGCCCGGTCACCCCGAGCGCGCGCAGCCGGCCGAGAGCGAGCGTGAGGCCGACCGGCCCCGTCTCGCCCGGCAGCCCCTCGACCCGGTGCACCGCGTCCTCCCCGACGATGGCGAGGACCGCGTCATCCGGTGAAATAAGTCCGGCCAAAAGGGCATTTCCCCATGCGGCCAGCCGTCCTGAGCGTGGTTCCGAGAGCATGCCTCCACCCTAAGGACCGACCGATGGAATGGAGCGGCCGACTGGTGGCGTAGGTTTTCCCTGGGGGCTGCGTCCACAGACGTAAGCGACGGCCGAGACTGCAATGGGAGACAACGCGCTCATGAGCGATGTACTGGAGCTGGAGGACGTATCCGTGGTCCGCGAGGGCCGGGCTCTGGTGGACCAGGTCTCCTGGTCGGTCAAGGAGGGCGAGCGCTGGGTCATCCTCGGCCCCAACGGCGCCGGAAAAACGACCCTCCTGAACCTCGCCTCCAGCTACCTCTTCCCCAGCCAGGGCACCGCCACCATCCTCGGCGAGACCCTCGGCAAGGTCGACGTCTTCGAGCTGCGCCCCCGCATCGGTGTGGCCGGTATCGCCATGGCCGACAAGCTCCCCAAGCGCCAGACCGTCCTGCAGACCGTGCTCACCGCCGCGTACGGCATGACCGCCGGCTGGCACGAGGACTACGAGGACATCGACGAGCAGCGCGCCCGCGCCTTCCTCGACCGCCTCGGCATGAGCGACTACCTGGACCGCAAGTTCGGCACGCTCTCCGAGGGCGAACGCAAGCGCACCCTCATCGCCCGCGCCCTGATGACGGACCCCGAGCTGCTGCTCCTGGACGAGCCCGCCGCGGGCCTCGACCTCGGTGGCCGCGAGGACCTCGTACGCCGTCTCGGCCGCCTCGCCCGTGACCCGATCGCCCCCTCCATGATCATGGTCACGCACCACGTCGAGGAGATCGCCCCCGGCTTCACCCACGTCCTGATGATCCGTCAGGGCAAGGTGCTCGCCGCAGGCCCCCTGGAGCTCGAACTCACCTCGCGCAACCTCTCTCTCTGCTTCGGCCTCCCGCTCGTCGTGGAACAGGTCGGCGAGCGCTGGACCGCGCAGGGCCTGCCCATGTCCTGACCGCGCAAACCTCGGGAAGCCCCCGGTAAGAAGCGTGTTCCAACCTGATCGGCGCCCTGTCCGCGGCGGGACCCGCGGTCCTACCATGACCATGTGGACGACATCAACGCATGGGTGTGGTGGCTGATCGCCGCGGCCGGGCTCGGTATCCCGCTCGTCGTGACCGCGATGCCGGAGTTCGGGATGTTCGCGGTGGGCGCCGTCGCCGGCTCGGTCACAGCGGGCCTCGGAGGCGGTGTCGTACTCCAAGTCGTCGTCTTCTCCGCCGTATCGGTCGCACTGCTCGCCGTCGTACGCCCCATCGCGGCCCGGCACCGTGCCCAGCAGCCCCAACTCGCCACAGGCATAGAGGCGTTGAAGGGCAAGCAGGCGGTAGTGCTGGAGCGGGTCGACGGCACTGGCGGCGGCCGCATCAAGCTCGCCGGGGAGATCTGGTCGGCGCGCTCCCTCGATTCCGGACAGGCCTACGAGGTAGGCCAAGAGGTGGACGTCGTGGACATCGACGGAGCCACGGCGATTGTCATGTGACCTCGCACGACGCAAGTGAACCGAACGCCCCACAGCACAGACGACTGTCTGTCACACTCGTCCAGCAAGATCTTCAACAACCATAAGATCTTCAGGAATTACCGAGCGGAGAAGGGTACGGGGAGCAACGATGGAACCGATCATCATCGTCCTGATCATTCTGGTGGTGTTGGTCTTCATCGCCCTGATCAAGACCATCCAGGTGATCCCACAGGCCAGTGCGGCCATCGTCGAGCGCTTCGGCCGCTACACGCGGACACTGAACGCCGGACTGAACATCGTCGTCCCGTTCATCGACTCGATCCGCAACCGCATCGACCTGCGTGAACAGGTCGTGCCCTTCCCTCCGCAGCCGGTGATCACCCAGGACAACCTGGTCGTCAACATCGACACCGTCATCTACTACCAGGTGACCGACGCCCGCGCCGCGACGTACGAAGTGGCCAGCTACATCCAGGCGATCGAGCAGCTCACCGTCACCACGCTCCGCAACATCATCGGTGGCATGGACCTGGAGCGGACCCTCACCTCCCGCGAGGAGATCAACGCGGCCCTGCGCGGCGTCCTCGACGAGGCCACCGGCAAGTGGGGCATCCGCGTCAACCGCGTCGAGCTCAAGGCGATCGAGCCGCCCACCTCCATCCAGGACTCGATGGAGAAGCAGATGCGCGCGGACCGCGACAAGCGCGCCGCGATCCTCACCGCCGAAGGTATCCGCCAGTCCGCGATCCTCACCGCCGAAGGTGAGAAGCAGTCCGCGATCCTGCGCGCCGAAGGTGAGGCCAAGGCCGCCGCCCTGCGCGCCGAGGGCGAGGCCCAGGCCATCCGTACGGTCTTCGAGTCCATCCACGCAGGAGACGCCGACCAGAAGCTCCTCGCCTACCAGTACCTCCAGATGCTCCCGAAGATCGCCGAGGGCGACGCCAACAAGCTCTGGATCGTGCCCAGCGAGATCGGCGACGCGCTCAAGGGCCTGAGCGGCGCCATGGGCAACTTCGGCCCGATGGGCGGCGGTTCGGGTGGCGGAGGCACAGAGCGCCGCGAGAAGCCTTCCGTCACCGACTGACGAACGCGCGTGTACGTGTCTGGGGCCCGCCTTCTCATTGGAAGGCGTGCCCCAGACACGTACGACGGTCTACGCGGCCGGCTGCACCAGCCACTGCGGCAGCGCGTCGAAGTCGTCCCGGCCGAGGGCCAGCAGCATCGCGTCCGCCGGCGTCGGCTCGAACGGCTGCCGCAGCAGCGGCATACCCGCCTGATCCGGCGTACGGGCCGCCTTGCGGTGATTGTCCTCCGCGCACGAGGCGACCGTGTTCAGCCAGGAGTCCTGACCGCCCTGCGCCCTCGGCACCACGTGGTCCACGGTCGTCGCCCGCCTCCCGCAGTACGCGCACCTGTGCCGGTCGCGGATCAGCACACCGCGCCTCGACCACGGAGCTTGTCTTCGGAACGGCACCCGGACATATCGGCACAGCCTGATCACCCGGGGCACGGGTATGTCGAGTGCGGCTCCGCGCATACGGAGTTCGGGGTGGGCCTGCTCGACGACAGCCTTGTCCTGCAGCACCAGAACGACGGCTCGGTTCAACGTCACCGTCGACAGCGGCTCAAAGCTCGCATTCAGCACCAGCGTGTCCCGCATCCAGCCCACCTCCTATGCGCTCAAGCCCACTCCCCGGCGGGCTTGGATCAACTCTGGCCGGGCACGCCGAGATGGACAACGCAATAAAAAATGCCCGCCCCTGATCACTTCCAAGACCAGGGGCGGGCAAACGTTCAGTGAACCCTCAGCTGTCCGCGGGTGCCGCGTACTCAGCGATCAGCTGGGCTCGTGCCAGGGTGTGGAACCGCAGATTGAAGCCCACGACCGCGGGCGACGCATCCGAATCAGGACCGAGCTTCTCCTGATCCACGGCATACACCGTGAAGACGTACCGATGCGCCGGATCCCCGGGCGGCGGCGCGGCGCCACCGAAGTCCTTGGACCCGTAGTCGTTGCGCACCTGCACCGCGTCTTCGGGCAGCCCCTCGAACTTGCCGGTACCCGCGCCCGCAGGCAGCTCGGTGACCGACGTCGGGATGTCGAACACGGTCCAGTGCCAGAACCCGCTCCCCGTAGGGGCGTCCGGGTCGTAGCAGGTCACGGCGAAACTCTTGGTCTCCGGCGGGAAGCCCTCCCAGCGCAACTGCGGCGAGGTGTTCCCCGCCGCATAGACCTGAGCGTCCTTGAGCGTCGCACCCGGCTCGACATCATCGCTCGCGACCGTGAAGGACGGCACGGGCGGATGGAAGTCGTGGGGGAGCGGCGGCCGCTTGAGCTCGGTCACCTCGGTACCTCCTGATCGGTGGTGACGGTTCCCGGCCGAGCCTAGAACCAGCTGCGCTTGCTGCCGACCTCCGACAGCCACTGGTTGAGGTACGCGGCCCAGTCCGTGCCCTGGTAGTCGTGCAGCCCCACCTTGAAGGAACGGAACGAGTCGCTGCCCTCACTGAAGAGGCCCGGCTTCTTGTCCATCTCCAGGATGACGTCCATCTCACGGTCGTCCGCGACGAAGCTCAGCTCCACCTGGTTCAGCCCGCGGTACTGCGACGGCGGGAAGAACTCGATCTCCTGGTAGAAGGGCAGCTTCTGCCGCGTACCCCGAATGTGTCCGCGCTCCAGGTCCGCGTTCTTGAAGCGGAAGCCCAGCTGGATGAACGCGTTCAGGAGCGCCTGCTGCGCCGGCAGCGGGTGCACGTTGATCGGGTCCAGGTCACCCGAGTCGATGGCGCGCGCGATCGCCAACTCGGTGGTCACACCGATGTTCATCCCGCGCAGCGGCTGACCGTCGATGGTGGTGATCGGCGTCTCCCACGGGATCTCAAGCCCGAAGGGCACCGCGTGCACACCATTGGCCTGCAGCTCGAAGGCCCCGCCGAGCCGCAGTTTGGTGAACTCGACGTCCTGCTTGTACTCCTGATCCTGGCCCTCGACCTCGACCTTGGCCTGCAGACCGACCGACAGACCCTCGATCGCCTGGGCAACGGACCCTCCTTGGATCCGCACCTCACCCTGGACGACGCCGCCCGGAACGGTGTTGACCTCGGTCAGAACCGTCTCGACCGAAGCCCCACCGGCCCCCAGGCTCGCAAGCAGCCGCTTGAACCCCATGTCACTTCCTCCCCAGGCAACGCCTGTTCTGTCCTGATGTCTGTCTGAATCCCTTGATCCCTACAAACGCGATCCGACCGCGGCCGGTTCCGCGCCCTCACCCTTGCAAGGGGGACGCCCCCTGACCACCCCGCCGACACGCACCCATCTGGACTACGCTCGGACGCCATGATCGCGGCCACTGACCGTACGCCCCTCACACGCGAGTTCTTCGACCGCCCTGTACTGGATGTCGCCCCCGACCTCCTGGGGCGCACCCTGGTACGCAGCACCCCGGACGGTCCGATCGAGCTCCGCCTCACAGAGGTCGAGGCGTACGACGGCCCGAACGACCCCGGCTCGCATGCCTATCGCGGACGCACACCCCGCAACGACGTGATGTTCGGTCCGCCCGGACACGTGTACGTCTACTTCACCTACGGCATGTGGCACTGCATGAACCTGGTGTGCGGTCCGGAGGGCAAGGCCTGTGCGGTCCTGCTCCGCGCCGGCGAGGTCACCGAGGGTGCAGAACTCGCCCGCAAACGTCGACTCTCGGCCCGAAATGACAAGGAACTGGCCAAAGGGCCCGCCCGCCTGGCCACGGCCCTGGACGTGGACCGCACCCTCGATGGCACCGACGCCTGCGCCCCCGAGGGCGCTCCACTGACCCTCCTCACGGGCACCCCTGTCCACTCCGACCAGGTACGCAGCGGTCCCCGTACCGGGGTGGCAGGTGACGGGGGCGTCCACCCATGGCGCTTCTGGATCGCCAACGACGCAACGGTGAGCCCTTATCGAGCCCATACGCCCCGACGTCCCCGAACTTGACTCGCCCCTGGGGGGTCCGTAATGTAGCCCGAGCCGCTTGAACCGGTTACGGCGTTCAGCCAGCAGCCGAGAGCGGCCAACCCACTACCTACGACTCCCCTCGGCGGGGGCGAATTCGGCGTGCCTGCATGCCTTAATTCGAACTCGCGGAACTCGATTATGAGTTGCGGAGGGAATCGGCTAACGTAGTGAATGTCGAAAGGCCGGAACGCGAAAGCGCTCAAAGGCCCGAGATAAACCCGCCGACAGGGAATCGGACACGAAAGAGTCTGATAGAGTCGGAAACGCAAGACCGAAGGGAAACTGCCCGGAGGAAAGCCTGAGAGTCTCTCGGGTGAGTACAAAGGAAGCGTCCGTTCCTTGAGAACTCAACAGCGTGCCAAAAATCAACGCCAAGTTTGTTGATACCCCGTCTCCGGCCATCATGGCCGGGACGAGGTTCCTTTGAAGAAAAACATCAGCGAGGACGCTGTGAACTCTTCCGATTATTCCTCGGGAGGGTTCCGCTCTCGTGGTGTCGCCCCGCAGTCTTTAATTAGACGCAGTCGGGAAAACATTCACGGAGAGTTTGATCCTGGCTCAGGACGAACGCTGGCGGCGTGCTTAACACATGCAAGTCGAACGATGAAGCCCTTCGGGGTGGATTAGTGGCGAACGGGTGAGTAACACGTGGGCAATCTGCCCTTCACTCTGGGACAAGCCCTGGAAACGGGGTCTAATACCGGATAACACTCCTCTGGGCATCCAGGGGGGTTGAAAGCTCCGGCGGTGAAGGATGAGCCCGCGGCCTATCAGCTTGTTGGTGAGGTAGTGGCTCACCAAGGCGACGACGGGTAGCCGGCCTGAGAGGGCGACCGGCCACACTGGGACTGAGACACGGCCCAGACTCCTACGGGAGGCAGCAGTGGGGAATATTGCACAATGGGCGAAAGCCTGATGCAGCGACGCCGCGTGAGGGATGACGGCCTTCGGGTTGTAAACCTCTTTCAGCAGGGAAGAAGCGAAAGTGACGGTACCTGCAGAAGAAGCGCCGGCTAACTACGTGCCAGCAGCCGCGGTAATACGTAGGGCGCAAGCGTTGTCCGGAATTATTGGGCGTAAAGAGCTCGTAGGCGGCTTGTCGCGTCGGTTGTGAAAGCCCGGGGCTTAACCCCGGGTCTGCAGTCGATACGGGCAGGCTAGAGTGTGGTAGGGGAGATCGGAATTCCTGGTGTAGCGGTGAAATGCGCAGATATCAGGAGGAACACCGGTGGCGAAGGCGGATCTCTGGGCCATTACTGACGCTGAGGAGCGAAAGCGTGGGGAGCGAACAGGATTAGATACCCTGGTAGTCCACGCCGTAAACGGTGGGAACTAGGTGTTGGCGACATTCCACGTCGTCGGTGCCGCAGCTAACGCATTAAGTTCCCCGCCTGGGGAGTACGGCCGCAAGGCTAAAACTCAAAGGAATTGACGGGGGCCCGCACAAGCAGCGGAGCATGTGGCTTAATTCGACGCAACGCGAAGAACCTTACCAAGGCTTGACATACGCCGGAAAGCATCAGAGATGGTGCCCCCCTTGTGGTCGGTGTACAGGTGGTGCATGGCTGTCGTCAGCTCGTGTCGTGAGATGTTGGGTTAAGTCCCGCAACGAGCGCAACCCTTGTTCTGTGTTGCCAGCATGCCCTTCGGGGTGATGGGGACTCACAGGAGACTGCCGGGGTCAACTCGGAGGAAGGTGGGGACGACGTCAAGTCATCATGCCCCTTATGTCTTGGGCTGCACACGTGCTACAATGGCAGGTACAATGAGCTGCGATGCCGCGAGGCGGAGCGAATCTCAAAAAGCCTGTCTCAGTTCGGATTGGGGTCTGCAACTCGACCCCATGAAGTCGGAGTTGCTAGTAATCGCAGATCAGCATTGCTGCGGTGAATACGTTCCCGGGCCTTGTACACACCGCCCGTCACGTCACGAAAGTCGGTAACACCCGAAGCCGGTGGCCCAACCCCCTTGTGGGGAGGGAGCTGTCGAAGGTGGGACTGGCGATTGGGACGAAGTCGTAACAAGGTAGCCGTACCGGAAGGTGCGGCTGGATCACCTCCTTTCTAAGGAGCACTTCTTACCGATCCCTCCGGGGTGAGGTCAGAGGCCAGTACATCGGCGTACGTCCGGTGCTGGTTGCTCATGGGTGGAACGTTGATTATTCGGCACCTCGGTCCATCTCGGGCTGCAAGTACTGCTCTCTTAGGAGGGCGTGGAAAGCTGATCACGAGTGGAGTGGGGTGTCGGGCACGCTGTTGGGTGTCTGAAGGTACGGCCGCAAGGTCTGGATCTTCAGTTGCCGGCCCCAGTGAACTCGCCCGTGAGGGTGGGGTGGTGGGTGGTTGGTCGTTGTTTGAGAACTGCACAGTGGACGCGAGCATCTGTGGCCAAGTTTTTAAGGGCGCACGGTGGATGCCTTGGCACCAGGAACCGATGAAGGACGTGGGAGGCCACGATAGTCCCCGGGGAGCCGTCAACCAGGCTTTGATCCGGGGGTTTCCGAATGGGGAAACCCGGCAGTCGTCATGGGCTGTCACCCATACCTGAACACATAGGGTATGTGGAGGGAACGCGGGGAAGTGAAACATCTCAGTACCCGCAGGAAGAGAAAACAACCGTGATTCCGGGAGTAGTGGCGAGCGAAACTGGATGAGGCTAAACCATATGCGTGTGAGACCCGGCAGGGGTTGCGTATGTGGGGTTGTGGGATTTCTCTTTCACGGTCTGCCGATCGTGAGACGAGTCAGAAACCGTTGATGTAGGCGAAGGACATGCGAAAGGTCCGGCGTAGAGGGTAAGACCCCCGTAGTCGAAACGTCAACGGCTCGTTTGAGAAACACCCAAGTAGCACGGGGCCCGAGAAATCCCGTGTGAATCTGGCGGGACCACCCGCTAAGCCTAAATATTCCCTGGTGACCGATAGCGGATAGTACCGTGAGGGAATGGTGAAAAGTACCGCGGGAGCGGAGTGAAATAGTACCTGAAACCGTGTGCCTACAAGCCGTGGGAGCGTCGGAGTGCATGCTTGCATGTACTCTCGTGACTGCGTGCCTTTTGAAGAATGAGCCTGCGAGTTTGCGGTGTGTTGCGAGGTTAACCCGTGTGGGGAAGCCGTAGCGAAAGCGAGTCCGAATAGGGCGTTTTAGTAGCGCGCTCAAGACCCGAAGCGGAGTGATCTAGCCATGGGCAGGTTGAAGCGGCTGTAAGAGGTCGTGGAGGACCGAACCCACCAGGGTTGAAAACCTGGGGGATGACCTGTGGTTAGGGGTGAAAGGCCAATCAAACTCCGTGATAGCTGGTTCTCCCCGAAATGCATTTAGGTGCAGCGTCGTGTGTTTCTTGCCGGAGGTAGAGCACTGGATAGGCGATGGGCCCTACCGGGTTACTGACCTTAGCCAAACTCCGAATGCCGGTAAGTGAGAGCGCGGCAGTGAGACTGTGGGGGATAAGCTCCATGGTCGAGAGGGAAACAGCCCAGAGCATCGACTAAGGCCCCTAAGCGTACGCTAAGTGGGAAAGGATGTGGAGTCGCACAGACAACCAGGAGGTTGGCTTAGAAGCAGCCACCCTTGAAAGAGTGCGTAATAGCTCACTGGTCTAGTGATTCCGCGCCGACAATGTAGCGGGGCTCAAGCGTACCGCCGAAGTCGTGTCATTCCAGCACATACCCCCAACGGGGGCTGGGATGGGTAGGGGAGCGTCGTGTGCCGGGTGAAGCCGCAGCGGAAGCTAGTGGTGGACGGTTCACGAGTGAGAATGCAGGCATGAGTAGCGATACACACGTGAGAAACGTGTGCGCCGATTGACTAAGGGTTCCTGGGTCAAGCTGATCTGCCCAGGGTAAGTCGGGACCTAAGGCGAGGCCGACAGGCGTAGTCGATGGATAACCGGTTGATATTCCGGTACCCGCTGTGAAGCGTCAAACATTGAACCAGGCGATGCTAAGTCCGTGAAGCCGTCCCGGACCCTTCGGGGAAAGGGAAGTGGTGGAGCCGACGGACCAGACCTGCAGTAGGTGAGTGATGGGGTGACGCAGGAAGGTAGTCCATCCCGGGCGGTGGTTGTCCCGGGGTAAGGGTGTAGCCCGTCATCTAGGCAAATCCGGATGACACGAGGGTGAGACCTGATGCCGAGCCGATTGTGGTGAAGTGGATGATCCTATGCTGTCGAGAAAAGCCTCTAGCGAGTTTCATGGCGGCCCGTACCCTAAACCGACTCAGGTGGTCAGGTAGAGAATACCGAGGCGTTCGGGTGAACTATGGTTAAGGAACTCGGCAAAATGCCCCCGTAACTTCGGGAGAAGGGGGGCCATCACCGGTGATAGCACTTGCTGCTTGAGCTGGGGGTGGCCGCAGAGACCAGCGAGAAGCGACTGTTTACTAAAAACACAGGTCCGTGCGAAGCCGTAAGGCGATGTATACGGACTGACGCCTGCCCGGTGCTGGAACGTTAAGGGGACCGGTTAGTCACTCTTCGGGGTGGCGAAGCTGAGAACTTAAGCGCCAGTAAACGGCGGTGGTAACTATAACCATCCTAAGGTAGCGAAATTCCTTGTCGGGTAAGTTCCGACCTGCACGAATGGCGTAACGACTTCTCGACTGTCTCAACCATAGGCCCGGTGAAATTGCACTACGAGTAAAGATGCTCGTTTCGCGCAGCAGGACGGAAAGACCCCGGGACCTTTACTACAGTTTGATATTGGTGTTCGGTTCGGCTTGTGTAGGATAGCTGGGAGACTGTGAAGCTCGAGCGCCAGCTCGGGTGGAGTCGTCGTTGAAATACCAGTCTGGTCGTGCTGGATGTCTAACCTGGGTCCGTGATCCGGATCAGGGACAGTGTCTGATGGGTAGTTTAACTGGGGCGGTTGCCTCCTAAAGAGTAACGGAGGCGCCCAAAGGTTCCCTCAGCCTGGTTGGTAATCAGGTGTTGAGTGTAAGTGCACAAGGGAGCTTGACTGTGAGACCGACGGGTCGAGCAGGGACGAAAGTCGGGACTAGTGATCCGGCGGTGGCTTGTGGAAGCGCCGTCGCTCAACGGATAAAAGGTACCCCGGGGATAACAGGCTGATCTTCCCCAAGAGTCCATATCGACGGGATGGTTTGGCACCTCGATGTCGGCTCGTCGCATCCTGGGGCTGGAGTCGGTCCCAAGGGTTGGGCTGTTCGCCCATTAAAGCGGTACGCGAGCTGGGTTTAGAACGTCGTGAGACAGTTCGGTCCCTATCCGCTGCGCGCGCAGGAATATTGAGAAGGGCTGTCCCTAGTACGAGAGGACCGGGACGGACGAACCTCTGGTGTGCCAGTTGTCCTGCCAAGGGCATGGCTGGTTGGCTACGTTCGGGAGGGATAACCGCTGAAAGCATCTAAGCGGGAAGCCTGCTTCGAGATGAGTATTCCCACCCACTAGATGGGTTAAGGCTCCCAGTAGACGACTGGGTTGATAGGCCAGATGTGGAAGCCCAGTAATGGGCGAAGCTGACTGGTACTAATAGGCCGAGGGCTTGTCCTCAGTTGCTCGCGTCCACTGTGTAGTTCCCAGACAACGAACGGTTGTGCTGGCTGAACAGTTTCACTAATTCAATTGAAAAGTGTGCTTGTTCGCTGCCCGTTCGAGGCCTCGCTTTTGCGGCGGGGTGTCTGACAGGGTTTCGGTGGTCATAGCGTGAGGGAAACGCCCGGTTACATTCCGAACCCGGAAGCTAAGCCTCACAGCGCCGATGGTACTGCAGGGGGGACCCTGTGGGAGAGTAGGACGCCGCCGAACAAATCTTGAGGACCTCTGGTCCCAGCGACTCGCTGGGACCAGAGGTCCTTTTTTGTGTTTTGAAACAAACACAGCCCGAAGCGCGCCGGGTACCCGGCTGCGCGAGAATGACTTGCGGTACCGAAGACAGGAGTCACCATGTCCACCAACTCTCCCGATGAGCGACCGGAGCGCGACCAGCGACGCCGGGACAGTGGTGACCGCGGTGGCTACCGCGCGGGCCCGCGCCGCGACAGCGATCGCCGTGAAGGCGACCGCGGCGGTCAGGGCCGGCGCGACGACAGGAGCGCCGGCGACCGTGGTGGTTTCCGTCGGGACGACCGTCCCGCCGCCGCCCCTCGCCGTGAAGACAACCGGCGTGATGACAACCGCCGCGATGACAACCGTGGTGGCGGCGGATTCCGCGGCCGCGACGACCGGCGGGAGGGCGACCGCGGTGGGCGTCCGCCGTTCCGGCGTGACGATCGTCCCAGCGCCCCGCGTCGTGATGACCGTGGAAGCGGTCGCGAGGGGGATCGTCCGGCGTTCCGTCGTGACGACCGTCCCAGTGGTGGCCCGCGGAGGGATGACCGTCCCAGCGCCCCTCGCCGTGATGACAACCGTGGTGGCGGGTTCCGTCGTGACGACCGTCCCAGTAGTGGTCCGCGTCGTGATGATGACCGTGGCGGTAGCAGCTTCCGTCGTGATGATCGGCGTGACAGCGGGGACCGTGGTGGTTTCCGTCGGGACGACAACCGTGGCGATGCCCGTCGTGACGACCGCCGGGACGACCGTCCGGCCTTCCGCCGCGACGACAGGCGTGACGACAACCGAGGCAGCGGAGGCGGCGGATTCCGTCGCGACGGGGATCGTCCGCCGTTCCGGGGCGGCGATCGCCCGAGTGGCCCGCGCAGGGATGACCGTCCCAGCGCCCCTCGCCGTGATGACAACCGTGGTGGCGGGTTCCGGCGTGACGACCGTCCCAGCAGTGGTCCCCGTCGTGATGACGACCGCGGTGGTAGCGGCTTCCGTCGTGACGACCGGCGTGACAGCGGGGACCGTGGTGGCTTCCGTCGCGATGACAACCGCCGTGATGACAACCGTGGTGGTGGGTTCCGTCGTGACGACCGGCCCAGCAGTGGTCCCCGTCGTGATGACGACCGCGGTAGTGGCTTCCGTCGTGATGAGCGTCCGAGTAGTGGTCCGCGTCGTGATGATGACCGTGGCGGCAGTGGGTTCCGTGGTGATGATCGGCGTGACAGCGGGGACCGTGGTGGTTTCCGTCGGGACGACAACCGTGGCGATGCCCGTCGTGACGACCGCAGGGACGACCGTCCGGCCTTCCGCCGCGACGACAGGCGTGACGACAGCCGAGGCAGCGGTGGCGGCGGTTTCCGTGGTCGTGACGACCGCGGTGCCGGCCCGCGTCGTGATGACAGGGGCGAGCGCCCCGGTGGCTTCCGAGGCCGGGACGACCGGCGTGGTGACGACCGGCGCGGTGGCGGCGGCTTCCGTGACGACCGTGACCGGGACCGTGAGCCGATCAAGCGGCTGCCGATCCCCGAGGACGTCACCGGCGACGAGATCGACAAGGACGTACGTCAGGAGCTGATGAGCCTCCCGAAGGGGCTTGCCGAGGATGTCGCCAAGAACCTGGTGATGGTCGCCCGGCTCATCGACGAGGACCCCGAGGGCGCGTACGGCTACTCGAAGGTTGCTCTGCGTCTGGCGTCGCGTGTCGCCGCCGTACGGGAGGCGGCCGGTTTCGCCGCGTACGCGAGCCAGAAGTACAGCGAGGCGCTTGCCGAGTTTCGGGCAGCGCGCCGTATGACGGGTGGCGTGGACCTCTGGCCGGTCATGGCGGACTGCGAGCGTGGTCTTGGCCGGCCCGAGAAGGCGCTGGAGATGGCCGGTGCGCCTGAGGTTCAGAAGCTGGACAAGGCCGGGCAGGTCGAGATGCGTCTCGTGGCCGCCGGTGCGCGACGGGACATGGGCCAGATCGAGGCCTCCATCGTGACTCTCCAGAGCCCGGAGCTCGCCTCGAACTCCGTGCAGCCCTGGACCGCGCGGCTGCGTTACGCCTACGCCGACGCGCTGCTCGCCGCCGGTCGCGAGGGCGAGGCGCGCGAGTGGTTCGCGAAGGCCATCGAGTCCGACAAGGACGGCAGCACGGACGCTTCCGACCGGCTTGCCGAGCTGGACGGCGTCGAGTTCGTCGACGCGTTCGTCGAGGACGAGGACGAGGACGAAGACGAGGTTGAGGACGAGACGGCGGCGACGGACGTGCCGGCTCCGATCGAGTCCAAGATCGAAACAGTGACCGAGTTCGAGGACGAGGACGAGGACACTGAGGACGAGCGGACGACGGACGACGGTGACGGCGAACAGGACGGCGACGAGGACGGTTCCAAGGCCGCGCCCCAGGACTGACGCCACGCAAGAGACGTAGACGCGGACGGGCGGGACTCCGGAAGGGGTTCCGCCCGTCCGTGTTTCAGCGTGCGAGTGCCCGCAGTACCAGGCCCGAGGCCGGTTTCGGGCCGAACGACGTCGACTTGCGGGGCATGGTGACGCCCTGGCGGGCGAGGTCGCGTACGACGTCCTCGCGGACCGGATGCATCAGGACCGCGGTGCCGCCGTCGCGCTCCGCCTTGTCGACCGTGGCCGCCGTGTCGTGGATGTACGCGATGTGCTCGGGCGAGTCCTCCGGGATGCCCCAGACGTGTTCGAGGAGCGTGGCGTGCAGGACGGTCGCGTCGAGGGTGCGCCAGGCCTCGGGGTGGTCACCCGGGATCGTACGGGCGAGGAGGTCGGGGGACGGGCGGTCGACCAGGTGGAAGGCGCCGTCGCCGGCAAGGAGGAAGGCGTTTCCGTCCGCGGCTGCCGCGGCCAGGGCGTCCAGGGCCTCGGAGAGGGGGACGTCGAGGTGGCGTATGCGGAAGGAGCCGGTGAGGGCGGCCAGTGCTTCGGCGACCGGCAGGCGGTGCAGGAGGCGGTGGATCGCGCGGACGCGGAGCGGGTAGCGCGTGGTGTCGACCAGGAGGACCAGGCCGTAGTCCCAGGGGCTGGGGGAGGGGTGCTCCGCGCGTAGACGCAGATACGTCGCCCAGCGGTGGTGGCCGTCGGCGATGAGGGCCTGGTGGTGACCGAGATCTGTCTGGATCTCGGCCAGGTCCGCGGGGTCGGTGACCGCCCACAGGCGGTGGCTGAAACCGTCCTCCGTGGTGGTCGAGAGGAGCGGCGGGTGCTGGGCGGTGCGCTCGATGACGGCTGCGGTGCCGACCTGGGAACCGTTGCCGCGGTAGGTCAGCAGCAGGGGTTCGAGGTTGGCGGAGGTGGCGCGCATCAGGGCCGCGCGGTCCGCGATGACGTGCGGCATCACGTCCTCGTGGGGGAGGACGACGCCGTCCGACGGCTCCGACAGGCGCAGGGCGCCGATGATGCCGCGTTGCAGCATGCCGCCGTCGCGCTGTTCGTAGACGTACAGACCCGGCTCGGTGTCGGTGGTGAGGACGCCCTCGGACAGCCAGCGGTGCAGGGTTTCGGCCGCCTGCTGGTTGCGCGCGGTGGGGGTGGAGTCCTGCGGGAGGATCAGCCGGACGATGTTGTGCGGGTCCGCGGATTCGAGGTGCAGCAGACCGTCCGGCCGTACGACGACGTCGTACGGCGGTGAGGTCACGGCGGCCAGGCTGCCGACCCGGTCGGGGTCGTAGCGCAGGCCCCGGAAGGGGTTCAGATCAAGGCCCATGCGTGCGGGTACGTGCGCGGGACCTGCATAGTTCATTCAGGCATCGTAAGTGTGTCAGTGGCATGCGCGATGATCGGGGCAAAGGGATCGAACGAGGAGCGATGCGGAATGAGTCAGACCGTAAGGACGCGGCCCGAGGGCAGTGCGCAGGCCCTGAGTGAGGCGTACGACACGGCTCTGCTCGATCTGGACGGGGTGGTGTACGCGGGCGGGAACGCGATCGCGTACGCGGTTGAGTCGCTCGGCACGGCCCGTTCGGGCGGGATGCGTCTCGCCTACGTCACGAACAACGCGCTGCGGACGCCTGATGTAGTGGCCGGGCACCTCACGGAGCTGGGGATACCGACAGAGGAATCCGACGTCATCACCTCGGCGCAGGCCGCGGCGCGGCTCATCAGCGAGCAAGTGCCCGCCGGCGCGCGTGTGCTGGTCATCGGAGGTGAGGGGCTGCGGGTCGCGCTGCGTGAGCGCGGGCTCGAACCGGTCGAGTCGGCCGATGACGATCCGGCCGCTGTCGTCCAGGGGTTCGGTGGCCCGGATCTGCCCTGGGGGCGCTTCGCGGAGGCGTGCTACGCCATCGCGCGCGGGGTTCCGTGGTTCGCGTCCAACACCGATCTGACGATCCCGAGCGCGCGCGGGATCGCCCCGGGGAACGGCGCGGCGGTGGAGGTCGTACGCATCGCCACGGGCGCCGAGCCGCAGGTGGCGGGGAAGCCGCTGCCCCCGATGCACCGGGAGACGATTCTGCGGACCGGTGCCGAGCGGCCGCTGGTGGTCGGTGACCGGCTGGACACGGACATCGAGGGAGCGTTCAACGGTGAGGTGGACTCGCTGCTCGTGCTGACCGGCGTCACGGACGGCGCCCAGCTGCTCGCCGCCCCGCCGCAGCACCGGCCGACGTACGTCGACGCCGATCTGCGCGGTCTGCTCACGGGGCAGCAGGAGGTCGTCGAGGTGACCGGGGGCTTCCGCTGTGGCGGCTGGACGGCGACGGCCGGGAGCGAGCGGCTGGATCTGGAGGGGGATGGCGAGGCTCTCGACGGGTTGCGGGCGCTGTGCGCGGCGGCGTGGTCGGCGGCCGGGGACGGGACGTGCGAGCTGGACGGGGGGAAGGCGCTGGCGCGGCTGGGGCTCTGAGCGCGCGGAGGGCTCATCGGGCGCGACCAGGGAACGGCAGGGGAGCGACAGGGCGGCGGCAAGGGGAGCGCCAAGAGGAGCAACAGCGGGAGCAGCAAGCGGCTCATCAGGGGCGACTCGGGATCGAGGCGCAATGGGAGGGTAGGCTAACCTAACTGCGTGTTGGTTGACAGTCCCCCTGAAGAGCGCGCGGAGACCGCCCCCGCGCCCCCAACCCGCCGGGCGATACGTGCTTTTGGGCTCCTCGCGTCCGTCGGACTCCTGGTGCTCGTCGCGTTGGCGAGCATCGCGATCGGCGCGAAGGCGCTGCCGCTGGACGAGGTCTGGCACGGCCTGTTCCACGACTCGGGGACGTACGCCGATGTCGTGGTCGGCGACCGGCTCTCCCGTACCGTGCTCGGCCTGCTGGTCGGCGCCGCGCTGGGGCTTGCGGGAGCCGTTCTCCAGGCGCTCACCCGTAACCCGCTGGCCGACCCCGGACTGCTCGGGATCAACGCGGGCGCGTCCGCCGCGGTCGTCACCGCCATCACGTTCTTCGGCGTCACGAGCCTGAGCGGCTACGTCTGGTTCGCCTTCTTCGGGGCGGCCGCGGTCGGCGCGCTGGTCTGGTTCCTCGGCGGCAGCCGGGGGGCGACCCCGGTGCGGCTCGCGCTCGCGGGTACGGCGATCAGCGCCGCGCTCTACGGCTATCTGCAAGCCGTGATGATCATGGATGACGCCGCGCTCGGCAAAATGCGCTTCTGGACGGTCGGTTCACTGGCCTCGGCCACCGACACCACCATCAGGCAGGTGCTGCCGTTCCTGGCGGTCGGCACGGTCCTCGCGCTGGCCCTCGCCAGGCCGCTGAACGCCGTGACCATGGGCGACGACACCGCCCGCGCGCTCGGCGCCAACCTCAACCGCACCCGCGCGCTCTCCATGGCCGCCGCGACCGTACTCTGCGGAGCCGCGACCGCCGCCTGCGGGCCGATCGTGTTCGTCGGTCTGATGGTCCCGCACGTCGTCCGGTCCTTCACCGGGCCCGACCTGCGCTGGATCCTGCCGTACGCGACCGTGCTGTCGCCCGTGCTGCTCCTCGGCGCCGATGTCGTCGGACGGATGGTGGTACGGCCCGCGGAGTTGCAGGTCGGCATCGTCACCGCGGTCCTCGGCGGCCCTGTCTTCATCTATCTCGTACGACGGCGGAGGACGGCGCAGCTGTGACCACCACACATGATCCGGCCACCCGCCCCCCGGCCCTCCGTGTCCGGGGTACCCGAGCCGTTCGGACGCGCGGCGGGCTGTCGGTCCGGTTCGACGTCCGGGCGTTCACCGTCGTCGTCCTGCTGATCGCGGCCGCGCTCGCCGCGAGCGTCGTGCTGATCGGCACCGGCGACTTCCCGATCTCGTTCGCGGACGTCCTCAAGACGCTGTTCGGCGAGGGGACCGCGATCCAGGAG
Source organism: Streptomyces sp. NBC_00038 (assembly GCF_026343635.1). Classification (NCBI taxonomy): domain Bacteria; kingdom Bacillati; phylum Actinomycetota; class Actinomycetes; order Kitasatosporales; family Streptomycetaceae; genus Streptomyces; species Streptomyces sp. NBC_00038. The sequence continues at coordinate 2,431,461 of NZ_JAPELQ010000001.1, read as the reverse complement.
TACATCGTCGGCGACCTGCGGCTGCCGCGGGTCCTCGTCGGTCTGCTGGTGGGGGCCTCGCTCGGGCTCGGCGGGGCGGTCTTCCAGTCCATCTCCCGCAATCCGCTGGGCAGTCCGGACGTGCTCGGCCTCAGCCAGGGCTCGACGGCCGGCGCGCTCATCATGATCGTGCTGTTCTCGGGGAGCGCGAACCAGGTCGCTCTCGGGGCGCTCGTCGGCGGACTTGTGACCGGTGCCGCCATCTATCTGCTCGCCTGGAAACGAGGAGTGCACGGTTATCGACTGGTTCTGGTCGGTATCGGTGTCGCCGCGATCGTCACGGCGGTCAACGGCTATCTGATCACCAAGGCCGACATCGTCGACGCGGCCCGCGCGATCGTCTGGATGACCGGCTCGCTCAACGGCCGTGACTGGACCCAGGTATGGCCGCTGCTCATCATGTGCGCCGTCCTCGTACCCCTTGTCCTCGGCAACGCGCGAGGGCTGCGCATGATCGAGATGGGCGACGACGTGTCGTACGCGCTCGGAGTGCGGGTCGAGCGGACGCGGCTGCTGCTGATGGTGGCCGCCGTACTGCTCACCGCGGGCGCCACCGCGGCCGCGGGGCCGGTCGGCTTCGTGGCGCTCACCTCGCCGCAGCTCGCCCGGCGGCTGACCCGCTCGCCGGGGCCGAACATCGTGCCCTCCATGTGCATGGGCGCAACCCTGCTGATCGTCGCGGACTGGGCCTCGCAGCGGGCCTTCGGCGCCGACCAACTGCCCGTCGGTGTCGTGACCGGGGTCCTGGGCGGGGTTTATCTGCTGTGGCTTCTTGTCACGGAGCGGAAGGCGGGCCGGATATGAGCGCCGCAGCGAACGAGAACACCAAGAGGAGCACCAGCACCGTGAACCGCCTGTCCGCCGAGAACGTCACCCTCGCCTACGACCAGCGCGTCATCGCGGAGAAGCTGTCGGTGGAGATCCCCGACAACTCATTCACCGTGATCGTCGGCCCGAACGCCTGCGGCAAGTCGACGCTGCTGCGCGCCCTTTCACGGATGCTCAAGCCCTCCCAGGGGCGGGTACTGCTCGACGGACAGGTCATCCAGTCGATGCCCGCGAAGAAGGTGGCCAGGACGCTCGGGCTGCTGCCGCAGTCGTCGATCGCGCCCGACGGGATCACGGTCGGCGACCTGGTCGGCCGGGGCCGCTATCCGCACCAGGGGCTGCTGCGCCAGTGGTCCACGGAGGACGAGAGGGTCGTCCAGGAGTCGATGACCTCGACCGGAGTCGCCGAGCTCGCCGATCGCTATGTCGACGAACTGTCGGGCGGACAGCGGCAGCGCGTGTGGATCGCCATGGCCCTCGCTCAGCAGACACCGCTGCTGCTCCTCGACGAGCCCACGACCTACCTCGACATCCAGCACCAGATCGACGTCCTCGACCTCTGCGCCGAACTCCACGAGGAACAGGGCCGCACCCTGGTCGCCGTGCTGCACGACCTCAACCACGCCGCCCGGTACGCCACCCACCTCATCGCCCTGCGCGAGGGCGAGGTCATCGCCGAGGGCGCGCCGGGCGAGATCGTCACGGCCGGCCTGGTCGAGGAGGTCTTCGGGCTGCGCTGCCAGGTCATCGACGACCCGGAGACGGGGACGCCGCTGGTGGTGCCGGCCGCGCGCAAGGCCCGTACGGTCGCGTCGGACTCGGCCAAGGCGTCGGTGTCGGTTACAGAAGGGTCCTGAGGCGGAAGTCGGCTACAGAAGGGTCCTGAGCCGGAACAGGTCGCGCAGGCCCGCCTCCAGCTTCACCCGGCCCGAGCCCCAGGCCTTCGCGAAGTTCAGCTCGCCGTTCACCATCGCGACCAGGTCGTCACCGCTCATCGTGAGCCGGATCTGGGCCTTCTCGGCCGGCGGGCCCTGGAGTGTGTCGAGCACCTCGATCCGGCCGTCCCGGAGACGTCCTACGAAGGTGATGTCCAGGTCGGTGATACGGCAGCTCAGCGAGCGGTCCAGGGCCGCAGCGGTGCGTACGTCCCCTTCGGCGCTCGCCATGTTGTCCGAGAGCTTCTCGAGCGCCGTGCGGCACTCCTCAATCGTCGCCATCGTGATCGACGGTACCGCAGGGCTTCGCGGTAGCGTCGGGGCATGAGCGACTCAGTGCCGGAGATCCCGTCTCCGCAGGACGAGGTCCCGGAGCCGGAGGTTCCGGTCGATGCCGGCCCCGCGTACGACCTTGCCACCCCCGCCCCGCTGAACGTGCCCCGCACACCCACGGGCAATGCGGAGATCGACGCCCAGCTCGACCGGCTGGCCGACGCCGACCACCTCGCCACGGACGGACACATCGAGGTGTACGAGGATGTACACCGGGGGCTGCGTGACGCGCTCACCGCGCTCGACGCCCGCCCGGGACCTCCGGCGCCCCCGACGACGTACGACCGCAGGAGCTGAACCGAACGTGGCAGGAGTGGCACGCCGCCGCCTGGATGCCGAGCTGGTCCGCCGCAAGCTCGCCCGCTCGCGTGAGCACGCCGGACAGCTGATCGCCGCGGGGAGGGTCACCGTGGGCAAGACCCTCGCGGTCAAGCCCGCCACGCAGGTGGAGACCGCGGCCGCGATCGTGGTCACCCAGGACGACAGCGACCCGGACTACGTCTCGCGCGGCGGACACAAGCTCGCCGGTGCGCTGGAGGTCTTCGTTCCGCAGGGGCTGAAGGTCGAGGGACGGCGGGCGCTGGACGCCGGAGCGTCCACCGGCGGCTTCACCGACGTACTGCTGCGCGCGGGCGCCGCCCATGTGCTCGCCGTCGACGTCGGCTACGGTCAACTTGCTTGGTCTCTGCAGAGCGATGAACGCGTCACCGTCAAGGACCGTACGAACGTACGCGAGTTGACGTTGGAGGCGATCGATGGGGAGCCCGTGGATCTTGTTGTCGGGGATCTGTCCTTCATCCCGCTCGGCCTGGTGCTGCCCGCCCTCGCGCGGTGCGCGGCGCCCGACGCCGATCTGGTGATGATGGTCAAGCCACAGTTCGAAGTGGGGAAGGAACGGCTCGGGAGCGGCGGTGTCGTGCGCAGCCCGGAGCTGAGGGCCGAGGCCGTACGCGGTGTGGCCGCGCGTGCCTGGGGGCTCGGGCTCGGTGTGCGGGGGGTCACGGCCAGCCCGTTGCCCGGCCCGTCGGGCAATGTCGAGTACTTTCTGTGGCTGCGTGCCGGGGCACCCGAACTCGATCCGGCAGACGTTGACCGTGCAGTGGCGGAGGGGCCGCGTTGACACAGACCCGAGCTCGTACTGTTTTCCTGCTCGCCCACACCGGGCGGCCCGCTGCGATCCGCAGCGCCGAACTCGTCGTCCAGGGGCTGTTGCGCTCCGGGATCGGCGTACGGGTGCTGGAGGCGGAGGCCGCCGACCTGCCGCTGCCACCGGAGGTGGAGCTGGTCAAGGAGGCCACTCCGCAGTGCCTCGACGGGTGCGAGCTGCTGATCGTCCTCGGCGGTGACGGGACGCTGCTGCGCGGCGCCGAGTTCGCCCGGGCTTCCGGGGTGCCGATGCTCGGCGTCAACCTCGGGCGCGTCGGCTTCCTCGCGGAGGCCGAGCGGGATGACCTCGACAAGGTCGTCGACCGGGTGGTGACCAAGGCGTACGAGGTCGAGGAGCGGATGACCGTCGATGTCGTCGTGCACCAGAACGGCGACATCGTGCACACCGACTGGGCGCTGAACGAGGCCGCCGTGCAGAAGGTGTCCGCCGAGAAGCTCCTCGAAGTGGTGCTGGAGATCGACGGGCGGCCCGTGACCGGCTTCGGCTGCGACGGGATCGTCTGCGCGACGCCGACCGGCTCGACCGCGTACGCCTTTTCCGCGGGCGGACCCGTGGTGTGGCCGGAGGTCGAGGCGCTGCTGATGGTGCCGATCAGCGCCCACGCGCTGTTCGCGAAGCCGCTGGTGACCTCGCCGGATTCGGTGCTCGCCGTGGAGGTGCTGCCGCACATCCCGCCGGGGGTGCTGTGGTGCGACGGGCGGCGGACCGTGGAGTTGCCGCCGGGGGCGCGCGTTGAGGTTCGGCGAGGGGCTGTGCCGGTGCGGCTGGCCCGGCTGCATCACGCGTCGTTCACGGACCGGCTGGTGGCGAAGTTCGCTCTGCCGGTTTCCGGGTGGCGCGGGGCACCGCACTAGCGGTTCGCCCTCGGGCGGGGCGCGTTCCACTCCCGTGGGTGACAAGGCACCCTTTGTGGTCCCTTGTCACCTGCGGCTTCGCGGTAACGGGGCGGGGGCCGTCGCACATCCCGGGCCCGACCTCGTAAGGTCGTGTCCGTGTTGGAGGAGATGCGGATACGGTCGCTCGGAGTCATCGACGACGCGGTGGTCGAGCTGTCGCCAGGCTTCACCGCCGTGACCGGTGAGACCGGTGCGGGCAAGACGATGGTGGTCACCAGCCTCGGGCTGCTGCTGGGCGGGCGCGCCGACCCGGCGCTCGTGCGGATCGGAGCCAAGAACGCGGTCGTGGAGGGACGGATCACCGTACCCCCGGGCGGGACCGCGGTCGTACGGGCCGAGGAGGCCGGAGCCGAACTCGACGACGGGGCGCTGCTGATCAGCCGTACCGTTTCCGCCGAGGGGCGCTCACGGGCGCACCTGGGCGGACGCTCCGTGCCGGTGGGGGTGCTCGCCGAGCTCGCCGACGAGCTCGTGGCCGTGCACGGTCAGACCGACCAGCAGGGGCTGCTCAAGCTGTCCCGGCAGCGGCAGGCGCTCGACCGGTACGCGGGGGACGCGGTCGCCGTGCCACTCGCCAAGTACGCGGGCGCCTACCGCCGGCTGCGCGCGATCTCGGGCGAGCTGGACGAGATCACCACGCGCGCGCGTGAACGGGCTCAGGAAGCCGACCTGCTGCGCTTCGGGCTCGACGAGATCGCGGGGGTCGAACCGCGAGCGGGCGAGGACGTGGAGCTGGCCGCCGAGGCCGAGCGGCTCGGCCACGCGGAGGCGCTGGCGTCGGCCGCCACGGTCGCGCACGCGGCGCTCGCGGGCAATCCCGAGGACCCTGAAGGCATCGACGCGGCGACGCTCGTCGCGGGCGCGCATCGGGCGCTCGAGGCCGTACGGTCGCACGACTCCGCGCTCGGCGCGCTGTCCGGGCGGATCGGCGAGGTCAACATCCTGCTGCGCGATGTCGCGGGGGAACTGGCCGGGTACGCCGACGACCTCGACGCCGACCCGCTGCGGCTCGCGGCGGTCGAGGAGCGCCGGGCCGCGCTCACCCAACTCACCCGCAAGTACGGCGAGGACATCGACGCCGTGCTCTCCTGGGCCGAGCAGGGCGCCGCACGGCTCCTCGAACTCGACGGCGACGACGAGCGGATCGACGAACTGACCGCCGAGCGGGACGCGCTCCGTGCCGAACTGGGCGGACTCGCCCAGGGGTTGACGGAGGCCCGTACGGAGGCCGCCGAACGGTTCGCCGCCGCGGTGACCGCCGAGCTGGCCTCGCTCGCCATGCCGCACGCGCGCGTGTCGTTCGAGATCCGGCAGACCGACGACCCGGAGGGCGTGGAACTCGGCGGCCGAACGGTCGCGTACGGTCCCGCAGGCGTCGACGAGGTCGAGCTGCTGCTCGCCCCGCACCCCGGCGCGCCGCCCCGGCCCATTGCCAAGGGCGCCTCCGGCGGTGAGCTCTCGCGCGTGATGCTCGCTGTGGAGGTCGTCTTCGCGGGTACGGATCCCGTGCCGACGTATCTGTTCGACGAGGTCGACGCCGGAGTCGGTGGCAAGGCCGCGGTCGAGATCGGGCGGCGGCTCGCCCGGCTCGCGAAGACCGCGCAGGTCGTGGTCGTCACGCATCTGCCGCAGGTCGCCGCGTTCGCCGACCGGCAGTTGCTGGTCGAGAAGACCAACGACGGGTCCGTGACCCGGTCCGGGGTCAAGGTCCTGGAGGGTGAGGACCGGATCCGCGAGCTGTCCCGGATGCTGGCCGGGCAGGAGGACTCGGAGACGGCTCGGGCACATGCGGAGGAGTTGCTGGCGACGGCCAGGGCCGACGGGTAGCCGTCGGCGGGCGGGGGGTATCTCCGCCGCTCCGCGACGGTGCCTTGACCGCTCCGCGGCGTGGCTTTGACCGCTCCGCGGTCCGTTCTCCGCCGCTCCGCGGCGTTTTCCCGCCCGCCCGCCCTTGTTTGCCCGCTCCGCGGTCCCCGTATCCGGCCCGCTCCGCGACCCTCCTAAAGTTGCGCGCATGATCACACGCAATGGCAGGACCGCCGCATTCGGAACCGCCCTCGCCCTCACCCGCGCCGGAATCACCGCGTTGCGCGCCAAGGCGCCGGGTGGCCCCAGCCGTTGGGAGCGTGAGAACTACGCCGGGCGGACCGTCGAGCTGTACGCCGGCCCCGCCGCTGCCGTGGGGGCGGCGCTCGGGGCGGCGCGGGCCCATCGTGCGGCGGGGTTCGCCGTGCTGGCTGCCGGTGCTTGTGGTGCGTACGACGATGTCGCTGGGGCGGGTGATCCCCGGCGCGGGTTCCGGGCGCACTTGGGGGCGCTGCGGGACGGTGAAGTGACCAGCGGGGCGGTCAAGTTGTTCGGGATATCGGCGGCGGGGCTGGTGGCGGGGGCGATGCTCAAGGAGCGGGCCCTCGACAAGCTGCTCGCGGGTGTGGTGATCGCCGGGACCGCGCACTTCGTCAACCTCGTGGATGTGCGTCCTGGGAGGGCTGCCGGTGTCGTACTCGCCCTGGGGGCGCCCGGGTTGCTGCGAGGCGGGACCGCGGGGCAGCTGTCCGCCGTGTCGATGGGCGCCGCCACGGCCGTACTCCCCGACGACCTAGGCGAACGCGCGATGATCGGCGACACCGGCGCCCACGCGCTCGGCGCGGCCCTGGGCACCGCCATCGCCGCGGGCAACGGCCGGGCGGGGCTCGTCGCGCACGCCGCGGCACTGGTGGCGGCGACGGTGTACGGGGACAAGGTCAGCGAGGTGGCGCGGTCACTGGGGTGAGCGACGATGCGCGGGCTTGTGCGGCTCGCCCGTCACCTGTGCCGCTGATCCGCGGTCCGCTGCACCTGCGGTCCGCGGCACCGCGGTCCGCTGCACCTGCGGTCCGCGGCACCGAGGTCCGATGCGCCGCCGCCCGCCGCCCGCCGCCCGCCGCCCGCCGCCCGCCGCCCGCCGCCCGCCGCCCGCCGCCCGCGGAGTGCCTTCCGCGGCCCGCCGTCCCACGTACAGCGGCCCCCCGGACAAACCCGCACGAAAACCCGCCACTTCTCACTCATGTGAGTGACTGAAGCCCCCGAGTTGCCCACGCCGTCGCGATCGCGTTCGGGCGGCGGTGCCGGAACGCCCGTGCGGCCTGGCATCCTTGGCGTTGTACGCGGAGCGCGACGTGCGGTACACCCCCTCTGTACGTTTCTCCGCAGGAATCTTCTGTACGTTTCTTCGTGACCGTCCGACGCCGAACCAGGAGCCCCGGCCACGTGAGCCACGTGAGCAGCCACTCACCGCACGGCCAGTCGCCGCTGCGCACCGTCCAGGTGCTCGGTGGCGGGAGCGCGGGCAGCAGCGCGCATGTGCGGTCGCTGGCCTCGGGTCTCGTCGCCCGGGGCGTGCGGGTGACTGTGTGCGCCCCCAGCGACGCCGATCACGTGTACGGGTTCAGCGGGGTGGGCGCGCGGCACGTTCCGGTGCCGCGCAGCAGCGATCCCGCCTCCGTGGCGGCGCTGCGGACGGCCTGCGCGGACGCCGACCTGGTGCACGCGCATGGACTGCATGCGGCGCTGAGGGCCGCGTTGGCGCTCAGTGGGCGGCGTATCCCGCTCGTCGTCACCTGGCACACGCGCTCGCACGCCGAGGGTGCACGGGCGCATCTGCTGCGCCTCCTCGAACGGCGGGTCGCCAAGGCCGCCGCCGTGGTTCTCGGCACGTCCTCCGACCTGGTGGACCGGGCCCGCAGCAGGGGCGCTCGCGACGCGCGGCTCGCCGCCGTCGCGTTCCCGGTGCCGCGCGGTTCCGTCGAGAACGGGGACCCCGACCGGCTGCGGCACAAGTCGCGAGCCGAACTCGGCGCCACCGACCGCCCGTTGCTGATGGCCGTCGCCTCCCTGGACCGGCACCGCGGTTACGACACCCTGCTGGACGCCGCGCGCGCGTGGCGGGACCTCGATCCCCTGCCGCTGCTCGTGATCGCGGGGGAGGGGCCGCTCCGGACGGAGCTGCAGCGCCGTATCGAGGACGAAGGCCTGCCCGTCCGGCTGGTCGGGCGGCGCGACGACATCACGGAACTCCTCGCGGCGGCCGATCTCGCGCTGCTGCCCAGCAGTTGGGAGTCCCGCTCCGTTCTCGCGCAGGAGGCCCTCCATGTGGGCGTGCCGCTCGTCGCGACCGCCGTCGGCGGCATCCCCGAACTGGTCGGCGACGCGGCGGAACTCGTCCCGTACGGAGACGCGGAGGCGCTCGCCGAAGCTGTCGTACGCCTTCTCGACGATCCCGCGCGCCGGGAACTCCTCAGGGAGAAGGGTGTCCGACAGGCCGCCACCTGGCCGACCGAGGACGACACAGTGGCCCAAGTGCTGAGTGTCTACGACGAGTTGACGCAGGCGCGACCGCTTCCCTGAGCGGGCCCTGCGCCCCTACGACACATGCCTCTATGACACATGCCTGCGCGCGCGCAGCGCCAGGCTCAACGCCAGTACCGTCTGCGGGTCGTCCAGGTCCGTGCCCAGCAACTCCCCGATCCGGGCCAGCCGGTTGTAGAGCGTCTGGCGGTTGAGGTGCAGCTCCCGGGCTGTTTCCGCCTTGCGGCCCGCGTGGGCCAGGTACGTCTCCAGGGTGGGCAGGAGCGGCGGCTTGGAGCGGTTGTCGTGGTCTCGCAGGGGGCCGATGGCGCGGTCCACGAAGGCCGCCAGGTCCGGGTGGTCGCGCAGGCGCCACAGGAGCAGGTCGATGTCGAGGCGGCGGGCGTCGTACCAGGGGCGGTCGGTCAGGCCCTGCGCGGCCGTCGCCGTCTCCGCCGCGTGCCGCAGGCCCGCGGAGGCCGCCGCCCAGCCGCCCGCGACGCCGACGACCACCACGGGCGGCTGCGCGCCGGGCCGCTGCATGCCCGCGCGCTCCACGCCCGCCCGCAGCGCCGCCGCGACCCGGTCCGCGACGGCCGAGCGTTCGGACTCCGAGCGCAGGCCCAGCAGGAGCGGGACACGGCCCTCTACGGGGCGTACGCCGAGCAGGACGGGCACCCCGACCGAGGCGAGCTCCTCGGCGACCGCGCGGGCCAGGACCGCCCAGCCGCCGCCGGGGGAGAGGCCGTCGGCGAGCCGCATCACCACCGGCAGGAGCGGGCTGCTGCCGGGCTTGAAGCCCAGTACCCGGGCCTGCGCCGGCGCGTCCTCGGCCTCGATACGGCCCTCGGCGAGGTCGGTGAGGAAGTCGCCGCGTCCGCGCGCCGCGAGCTCCTCCTCCTGGCGGGCCTGCATCAGGACGACGGCCAGGATGCCGGCGGCCCGCTCCGTCGCGAGCCGGTGCACCGGGGCGACCGGGGCGTTGACGGGCAGCAGGACCAGCCGGGCGCGGACCGAGCCGGTGCCGGGGCCGCCCCCGGGCACGTCCACGAGTGTCGTCCCGGCGGGCGGTTCCTCCTTGTGCTGGCCGCGCAGCCCCTCCCAGACCTGGAGCGGATCGGCGCCCGCGCCCCCGGACCCGGCGGCGTACAGGAGTTGTCCCTCCGCCGTCTCCAGGAACACCGGGTTGCCGCTGAAGTCCGCGAGAATGCCGAGGACCTGAGGTACGCCGCCCCCGCCGAGCAGGGCCTCCGTACATCGCCGGTGCACCTCCTCGGCCTGCTGGAGCAGGGCGTAGTGGCCGTTGACGATCTCGGTGTGGATCTCCTCCGTGACGGCCACGAAGGGCACCTCGCGGTGCAGCTGGACGAGCGGGAGACCGGCGGACCTGGCCGTGTCCACGAGGGCGGCGGGCAGCCGGGTGAAGCGCGGGCCGAGCTCCACCACGAGGGCCGCGATACCGCGCTCGGCCAGCGTGCGGACGAACGCGCGCTGTTCGGCGGGGCGGGTGCCGAGGCCGTACCCCGTGGTCAGGAGGAGTTCGCCGCCCTTGAGGAGCGAGGCGATGTTCGGGACCTCGCCCGCGTGCACCCAGCGCACGGTGCGCTGCAGCCGGTCGGCTCCCGCGAGGATCTCCGGGAGCCCACCGCGCAGCCCGGGCAGCTCCAGTGCCCGCTGCACGGTGATTCCGGCGCCCTGGGTGTCGTAACGGCTGTTCATGCTCCCGGACGCTACCCGCGGACGCGGCCCGGAACATCTCCGGCCCCTGGCGTGCGCTGCCCTTGGGGAGTGCTCAGCCTGGCACCGGGGCGATGTTGTGGTTGAAGCGGAAGACGTTGTCGGGGTCGTATTCCGCCTTCACCGCGGCCAGGCGCCGGGTGTTCTCGGCGCCGAGGCCGGCCACCACCCGGTCGGCGCCCTCGTCGCCGATGAAGTTGAGGTAGACCGCGCCGGTGCTCCACGGCTGGACGGCGGAGCGGACGCCCTTGACCCACTGGACGCAGCGTTCGTCGTCCGCCGGGTCCTCCCAGACGCCGAAGGGGTGCACGGCCCAGGGCGCGTCCCGGTAGGGCACCGGGAATTCGGTGGGGCCCGTGGCGATCGCGCCGCCCTGCGGGAACAGGACGTGTTGGGTGGTGGGTACGGGAACGGTGTCGCCGAGTGCGCAGAAGACGTCCACGAGTTCGTCGGGGAGACCGGTCAGGTACTCGGCGGACCAGTAGTTCCGCATGCCGGGCGGGTCGTCGAGCATGCACTGGAAGTCCACGTAGGGGAGGGCGGTGACGACCTCGGCCTCGTGCGGCAGCGCAAGGAGCGGCTGGGCGAGTTTGCGCATGTCCTCCTCGCCGCCCGCGTACGTCAGGAGGGCGGCGCACAGCGGCTTGCCGACCAGGTGCTCGGGGATGAACTCCTCGGGCGGGCCGGTCAGGTAGATGACGCCGCCGCTCGCCTCCTGCGGTGCCGTCGAGATGATCTCGCGATAGAGGCCGACCACCTCCGGGCCGCTCTCCGGCGGGTACATCAGCATGGCGATGGAGAACTCGGGCAGCTCGTGCAGCTTCAGGGTCAGCGCGGTGGCGATACCGAAGTTCCCGCCGCCGCCGTGCAGGGCCCAGAACAGTTCCGGGTTCTCCGCCTCGGTGGCGCGGACCGTCCTGCCGTCGGCCGTCACCAGCTCGACGCCGAGCAGATTGTCCACGGCTAGACCGATGGTCCGGTCGAGCCAGCCGCTGCCGCCACCGAGTACGAAACCGCCGACGCCGGTGGTCGAGACGCGTCCGCCGGTGGTCGCGAGGCCGTACGGCTGGGTGGCGTGGTCGAGATGGCTCATGAGGGCGCCGCCCTGGATGCGTACAGACCGGGATCCGGGGTGGACCGTCACCTCGTGCATCCGGCGCAGGTCGACCACCAGACCGCCGTCGTTCAGGGCCATGCCGGCCACGCTGTGGCCGCCGCCGCGCACCGCGATCGGGAGGTCCAGCTCCCGCCCGAAACGCACGGAACGGACGACATCGGCATCGTTCGCGCACTGTGCGATCACCGCCGGGCGCCGGTCGATCATCCCGTTGTACACCGACCGGGCCTCGTCGTAGCCCGGGTCGTCGGGGGCGAACACCTCGCCGGACAGATCCGCACGGAGCGCGGCGAGGGCCGCGCCCGCCTTGGAGAGGGGAGCCATGGCAGCCGACCCCTTTCAGCAGGGGACAGGACTGCTCTCAGCGTAGGCGGGCGCGGTGGATTGGGCGCGTTCAGAAGGATTCAGACGCGTTCATCCACATTGAGGCGCATTGCTGCGCGTTCAGCCTCCGTACGCCCCGCTGGCCGTCAGCCGCAGCGCCGTGTCGATCAGCGGAACGTGACTGAAGGCCTGCGGGAAGTTGCCGACCTGGCGCTTGAGCCGGGGGTCCCACTCCTCGGCGAGCAGGCCCAGGTCGTTGCGGAGCGCGAGCAGCTTCTCGAAGAGCTTGCGGGCCTCGTCGACCCGACCGATCATCGCGAGGTCGTCCGCCATCCAGAACGAGCAGGCGAGGAAGGCACCTTCGTCGCCCGCCAGGCCGTCCACGCCGGCCTCTTCGCCGCTCGTCGGGTAGCGCAGGATGAATCCGTCCGAGGTCGACAGCTCGCGCTGGATTGCCTCGATCGTGCCGATCACGCGCTTGTCGTCGGGCGGTAGGAAGCCCATCTGCGGGATGAGGAGCAGCGAGGCGTCCAGCTCCTTGGAGCCGTACGACTGCGTGAACGTGTTGCGTTCCTTGTCGTAGCCCTTCTCGCACACGTCCCGGTGGATGTCGTCGCGCAGCTCGCGCCACTTCTCCAGCGGACCGTCGGCGTCACCGGACTCGATCAGCTTGATGGTGCGGTCGACGGCGACCCAGGCCATCACCTTGGAGTGCACGAAGTGGCGGCGCGGGCCGCGGACTTCCCAGATGCCCTCGTCCGGCTGGTCCCAGTGGTCCTCCAGGTAGCGGATCAGCTTGAGCTGGAGGAGCGAGGCGTAGTCGTTGCGGGACAGGCCCGTCATGTGGGCGAGGTGCAGGGCCTCGGTGACCTCGCCGTACACGTCGAGCTGGAGCTGCCCCGCGGCGCCGTTGCCGACCCGTACGGGTCCCGAGTTCTCGTACCCGGGAAGCCAGTGGAGCTCCGCCTCGCCCAACTCCCGTTCGCCCGCGATGCCGTACATGATCTGCAGGTTCTCGGGGTCGCCGGCGACCGCGCGCAGTAGCCATTCGCGCCAGGCGCGGGCCTCCTCGCGGTAGCCGGTGCGCAGCAGCGAGGAGAGGGTGATGGCCGCGTCGCGCAGCCAGGTGTAGCGGTAGTCCCAGTTGCGTACGCCGCCGATCTCCTCCGGGAGCGAGGTCGTGGGCGCGGCGACGATGCCGCCCGTGGGCCCGTACGTCAGGGCCTTGAGCGTGATCAGGGAGCGGACGACGGCCTCGCGGTAGGGGCCGTGGTACGTGCACTGGTCGACCCAGTCGCGCCAGAACTCCTCGGTGGCCTCAAGCGACTCCTCCGGCTCGGGCAGCGCGGGCGGCGCCTTGTGCGAGGGCTCCCACGAGATGGTGAACGCGATCCGGTCACCGGGCGCCACCGTGAAGTCGGCGTACGTGGTCAGCGCCTTGCCGTAGGTCTCGCAGGCGGTGTCGAACCACACCGAGTCGGGACCGGCGACGGCCACCGTCCGGCCCTCGTGCTTGTGCACCCAGGGCACCACACGGCCGTAGCTGAAACGCATCCGGAGCGCGGAGCGCATCGGGACCCGGCCCGTGACGCCCTCCACGATCCGGATCAGCTGCGGCGCGCCGTCACGCGGGGGCATGAAATCGGTCACGCGGACCGTGCCGCGTGGGGTGTCCCACTCGGATTCCAGGATCAGCGAGTCGCCGCGGTAGGTACGGCGCGCCGCTGTCGGCGGTTTGGCGTCGGCCGCGTGCGCCGGGCCGAGCCGCCAGAATCCGTGTTCCTCCGTGCCGAGCAGTCCTGCGAAGACGGCGTGGGAGTCGAAGCGGGGCAGGCACAGCCAGTCGACTGTGCCGTCCCGGCAGACCAGCGCGGCTGTCTGCATGTCTCCGATGAGTGCGTAGTCCTCGATGCGCCCGGCCACGTGCATCTCCAGTCGAACGGCCACGTCACCCCCTGAGGGGCGGTTGCTCTTGCGGTCAAGGGAACGTTGGTAGTGCGTCGCAACGTTGGTTTGTGTGTGTCGTTACGAAACGTCAATTAGTCGGTGCGATTGTCGTTGCGAAACGAACTGACGAGCTCTCGTGTTCCGGGATACGGACGGGGATGGTGCCGTGTGTCGGCCGGGCTCGGCAGCGAGTGTCCGAGCAGGATACGACGCACGTGGAAGATCCGCGTGCCGCTCCAGGTAACCCGGCTGGGCCGATCGAGTGAGTGGCGTGTGGGGCGCGTGGCGACTTGTGTGCGGAGCGTGGCCGGAAGCAGCCTCCTCCCGTCGCTGATACCCTGGTAGCCCGTGGACCGGTGGGAGAAAAACCCCCGAACCGCAGCGACGGCGCCTCCGGAAATCTCCGGACACCATGCCGGCACGCACCCCAGACCGCGACCACGGGAGCCCCCTCTTGGCCATGACGCCCGCTGCTTTTCGAAACCATGCAGCCACGACGACAAAGCACATCTTCGTCACCGGGGGTGTCGCCTCCTCCCTCGGCAAGGGCCTCACGGCCTCGAGTCTGGGTGCACTGCTGAAGGCGCGCGGCCTGCGGGTCACCATGCAGAAGCTCGACCCGTACCTGAACGTGGACCCGGGCACCATGAACCCCTTCCAGCACGGTGAGGTGTTCGTCACCAACGACGGCGCCGAGACCGACCTCGACATCGGACACTACGAGCGCTTCCTCGACGTCGACTTGGACGGCTCCGCCAATGTCACTACAGGCCAGGTGTACTCGACGGTCATCGCCAAGGAGCGGCGCGGCGAGTACTTGGGCGACACCGTGCAGGTCATCCCGCACATCACCAACGAGATCAAGCACCGCATTCGCCGTATGGCCACCGATGACGTCGACGTAGTCATCACGGAGGTCGGCGGCACGGTCGGCGACATCGAGTCCCTGCCGTTCCTGGAGACGGTCCGCCAGGTCCGTCACGAGGTCGGCCGCGACAATGTGTTCGTCGTCCACATCTCGCTCCTCCCGTACATCGGCCCCTCCGGGGAGCTGAAGACGAAGCCGACCCAGCACTCGGTTGCGGCCCTGCGCAACATCGGTATCCAGCCGGACGCGATCGTGCTGCGCGCCGACCGCGACGTCCCCACCGCGATCAAGCGCAAGATCTCGTTGATGTGCGACGTCGACGAGGCGGCCGTGGTCGCGTGCATCGACGCCAAGTCGATCTACGACATCCCGAAGGTGCTGCACACCGAGGGCCTGGACGCATACGTCGTCCGCAAGCTGGACCTCCCGTTCCGCGACGTGGACTGGACGGCCTGGGACGACCTGCTCGACCGTGTGCACAACCCGCTCCACGAGATCAACATGGCGCTCGTCGGCAAGTACATCGACCTGCCCGACGCCTACCTCTCGGTGACCGAGGCGCTGCGCGCCGGCGGCTTCGCCAACAAGGCCCGCGTGAAGATCAAGTGGGTCACCTCGGACGACTGCAAGACCCCGGCGGGCGCGGCCAAGCAGCTCGGCGACGTCGACGCGATCTGCATCCCCGGCGGCTTCGGTGACCGCGGCGTGTCCGGCAAGGTCGGCGCCATCCAGTACGCCCGCGAGAACAAGATCCCGCTGCTGGGCCTCTGTCTCGGCCTGCAGTGCATCGTGATCGAGGCCGCCCGCAACCTGGCCGACATCGCGGACGCCAACTCCACCGAGTTCGACTCCGGCACCGCCCACCCGGTCATCTCCACCATGGCCGAGCAGCTCGACATCGTCGCGGGCGAGGGCGACATGGGCGGCACCATGCGCCTGGGCATGTACCCGGCGAAGCTCGCCGAGGGCTCCATCGCGCGTGAGGTGTACGACGGCAAGGAGTACGTCGAGGAGCGCCACCGTCACCGCTACGAGGTGAACAACGCCTACCGCGCCGAGCTGGAGAAGAAGGCCGGTCTGCAGTTCTCCGGAACCTCGCCGGACGGCAAGCTCGTCGAGTACGTCGAGTACCCGCGCGACGTCCACCCGTACCTGGTCGCGACCCAGGCGCACCCCGAGCTGCGCTCGCGTCCGACCCGCCCGCACCCGCTCTTCGCGGGCCTGGTCAAGGCCGCGGTGGCACGCAAGACGGGCAAGTGACGCAAGGGTTGTACGGTGGCCGGGGTGTGTGCCTTTCGAGGCGCGCACCCCGTTTTCCGTTGCGGGTACAGGTAACGGTTTCTTGTGCGGGGCCGGCTTCTTTTTTGCACGTGTGGGAGGACAGGGCATGACCATCAAGGACACCGCCGAGGAGTGGGAGATCAGGGCGAGTGAGACCCCCTTCGTCGGCAACAAGACCTCGGTCCGCACGGACGACGTGGTCATGCCCGACGGATCGGTCGTCCGCCGCGACTACCAGGTCCACCCCGGCTCCGTGGCCATCGTCGCCCTCGACGACCAGGACCGCGTCCTGGTGCTGCGCCAGTACCGCCACCCCGTCCGCCACAAGCTCTGGGAGGTCCCGGCCGGACTCCTTGACATCCCAGGCGAGAATCCTCTGCACGCCGCCCAGCGCGAGCTCTACGAAGAGGCCCACATCAAGGCCGAGAACTGGCGTGTCCTGACCGACGCCTACACCACGCCCGGCGGCTGCGACGAGGCTGTCCGCATCTTCCTGGCCCGCGACCTCTCCGAGGCCGAGGGACAGCGCTTCGAGGTCGAGGACGAAGAGGCCGACATGGAGCTGGCCCGGGTCTCCGTCGACGAGCTCGTACGGGGCGTACTCGCCGGAGAGCTGCACAACAACTGCCTCGTCGTCGGCGTACTTTCGCTGGTCGCCGCGCGGCACGGCGGCGGCCTCGACGCGCTGCGCCCGGCGGAGGCGCCGTGGCCGGCGCGGCCCTTCGAGGTCTGACGGCCTGCCGGCGCCCGCCTGACACCCGTCTGACGCAGACAGTCCTACGATCGCCTGATCCGATCGGGGGATGTACCCGCCGCGCTCCGCACGGATCGTCGCAGAGCGTGAACTAGGCTCTGAAAACGCCCCGTCCGGAAACCCGGCGGGTTTGCGCGTGCAGTGGGACGGGAGTGTGGCCCGTGACGGATCAGGCGGTGGACAACGGCGGCACGAAGGTGTCGGCAGAGGGGCAGCGCCCGGCTGCCGAGTCCGCTCCTACGGAGAGTCAGTTCCTGGGTCGTACAAGAGAGTTGAAGGAACTCCGGGCCGACATCGAGCGCGCGGGCCTGGACACCATCTCGGGCCGCAAGGCGCCACGCGCGCGCGTGCTGCTCATCGCGGGCAAGCCCGGCTCGGGCCGCACAGCGCTCGCCGAGGAGCTCGCGGAGCAGGTCGCCGAGAGTTACCCCGACGGTGTGCTGCGGGCCAAGCTCACCGAACCCGACGGCACCCCGGTCCCCACCGAGCGCACCGCACGGGAGCTGCTCACCGCCCTGGAGCGCCCCACGCAGCCCGGGGCGGGCGCCGAGGACCTCGGCGAGTCGCTGCGCGAGGCACTCGCCGTCCGCCGCGTCCTGCTCGTCCTCGACGACGCGGCCGACGCCGAGCAGGTCGACGCCCTGCTCCCGGACACGCCGGAGTGTCTGGTCGTCGCCGTCTCCGGCGGGCCGCTGACCGGCATCGCGGACGTCCGCCCCTGCACCCTCGGCGGCCTGGACACCAAGTCCGCCCTCGACCTGCTCGGCCGCTTCACCGGCTCGGTGCGCATCACCGTCGACCCGTTCGCCGCCGAGGGCCTGGTCGAGCTGTGCGCGGGCCAGCCCGCCGCCCTGGTGCTCGCCGGCGGCTGGCTCGCGACGCGCCCCCAGGCGGCTGTCGCCGACCTCGCCAAGCAGCTGCGCTCCGACGGTGAGGAGGGCTCGCCGCTGGCCCGCGTCTTCCGGCTCACGTACGCCTCGCTGCCCAGCGCCGCCGCGCGGATACTGCGACTGCTCTCCCTCGCCCCGGCCGGTCTCGTCGACCCGCACACCGCGTCCGCGCTCGCGGGCTGCTCGGTCAACGCCGCCCGCACCACACTGGACGACTTCGCCGCGCTCGGCCTCCTGCGGCCCGTGGAGTCGCCGCTGCCGCAGTACGAGGTGCCGGGCTGCCTGCTGCCGCTGCTGCACGCCCTCACCGAGACCCATGACCGCCCCGCCGAGCTCCAGCTGGCCCGCGCCCGGATGCTGGAGCGGACCGTACGGCTGCTGGTGTCCTGCCGCGCCATCACCGAGACCGACAGCTCGCCGGCCCGCGAGAAACTCGCCGGGATGCCCCGCGCCCTGCGGTTCCCGAACCCCCGGGCCGCCGCCGACTGGCTGCGCATCCGGCAGCCCGCGCTGCTCGCCTCGGCCCGCCTCGCGGTCGCCGACGGCGAGCTGGACACGCTGGCCCGCCGCCTCATGGCCGCGCTGGTGCGGGCGATGGTCGCGCATGTCGGTACGCAGGCGGCGGCGCCCGAGCTGTACGGCATCCACCGGCTGGTCCTGGACGTCGCCGAGCGCCGGAAACTGCCCCGCGAGAAGGCCGCGGCCCTGTTGAACCTCGCGGATCTGGACGCGCAGACGGGTCGTACGGCGGACGCCCTGGTCCGCTACCGGGCCGCCCTCGACGCCGGACGCGAGGCGAACGACCCGTATGCGACCGGCCGCGCGATGGAATCCGTAGGCGGCGCCCACCAGGAGCTCGGGGACTACGACCGGGCGGCCGACTGGTACGGGCGGGCGCTCGCCGACCGGCTCGCCCGCGACGAGCGCGTGGACGCCGCCCGGCTGTACGGCCGGATCGCCACCGCGCACACCTACGCGGGCCGCTACGGCGAGGCGCTGCGCAACTGGCGGGCCGCCGTCGCCGGGCACCGCAAGAACGGCGATGTGGCAGCCCAGGCAAGGGCGTTGAGCGAGATGGCACGTGTCCAGGAGTACGCCGGGCGGCCCGAGGAGTCGCTGCGCACCTGCCAGGAGGCGGCCGAGTGGGCGCGCCGTGCCGACGACGTACGACTGCAGGCCGCGCTGCAGCTCAGGCTGGCCGACACGCTGGACCGGCTCGGCGACCCGGCGGCGGCCCGGCTGCACCGGGGTGCGGCCGAGCGCATGCTGGGTGATGAGCTCCCGGAGAGCGCATCGGCCAGGGAACAAGACGCTAACGCCTGCGAAATCCGTAGTACATCCGAAGAAGATTGATGCATTGAAAGGCTAGACAGAGGGAATCCCTTCATTAGACTGGCTCCGCCGCGTTCTTTCGTGGTGTCTCCCGTTGTGCTGCCGTACGTCGGGTATGACATGCAATGCCCCGGCTCGCATCGCCTCGGCATGCACAGCCCCAGAACCCTCTGAGCCAAGGACCGTGATCGACGTGAAGGTCGGCATCCCCCGCGAGGTCAAGAACAACGAGTTCCGGGTGGCCATCACCCCCGCCGGCGTGCACGAGCTGGTGCGCCACGGCCACCAGGTGCTCATCGAGAAGAACGCCGGCGTCGGCTCCTCGATCACGGACGACGAGTTCGTCGCCGCCGGTGCGCGGATCATCGCCACCGCCGACGAGGTCTGGGCCACCGCCGACCTGCTGCTCAAGGTCAAGGAGCCCATCGCGGAGGAGTACCACCGCCTCCGCAAGGACCAGACGCTCTTCACGTACCTGCACCTGGCGGCCTCCAAGGAGTGCACGGACGCGCTCGTCGAGTCCGGCACCACGGCGATCGCATACGAGACGGTCGAGCTGCCCAGCCGCGCGCTGCCGCTGCTCGCCCCGATGTCGGAGGTCGCGGGCCGCCTCGCCCCGCAGGTCGGCGCCTACCACCTGATGCGCTCGGTCGGCGGCCGTGGCGTGCTCCCCGGTGGTGTCCCCGGCACGCAGCCCGCGCGGGCCGTCGTCATCGGCGGCGGGGTCTCCGGCTGGAACGCGACGCAGATCGCCGTCGGCATGGGCTTCCATGTCACGCTGCTCGACCGCGACATCAACAAGCTGCGCGAGGCGGACAAGGTCTTCGGCACCAAGGTCCGGGCGATCATGTCCAACTCCTTCGAGCTGGAGAAGGCAGTGCTGGACGCCGACCTCGTCATCGGCGCCGTCCTCATCCCGGGCGCCAAGGCGCCGAAGCTCGTCACCAACGAACTTGTTTCGCGAATGAAGCCGGGAAGTGTTCTTGTCGACATCGCGATCGACCAGGGTGGCTGCTTCGAGGACTCGCGTCCGACCACCCACGCCGAGCCGACCTTCCCGGTCCACAACTCGGTCTTCTACTGCGTCGCCAACATGCCCGGCGCCGTGCCCAACACGTCGACCTACGCGCTCACCAACGCCACGCTCCCGTACATCGTGGAGCTCGCGAACCGCGGCTGGGCCGAGGCGCTGCGTCGTGACCCGGCGCTCGCCATGGGTCTCAACACCCATGACGGCAAGGTGGTTTACCGCGAGGTCGCGGAGGCGCACGGCCTCGAACACGTCGAGCTCGAGTCCCTGCTCGGTTAAGTCATCAACGGGTAAAAAGGCGATACGTCAACACGCGTCGTCAACACCGCACACCCGGCCGGACCTTGCCCGACAAGGTCCGGCCGGGTGTGTGTCGGGTCACTTTGTGACACTCGTTCAACTCGCCGCGAACGTAACTCTTTAACCGATTCGTACACCGGTGAAACCTGCCGTGCGACGGCCTTACGCCCTTGACAGAGGGGTGTTCGGTTACCGACACATCGGGTCGGGTCCGGCGGATTGTGTTGCTGCGGACCGGTGACACGCCATAGAGTCGCCAACCGTCGGCATGGTGCCACGCTGACCTATCGAGAAGTTTCCTGGTCACCAAGGAGGTAAGACGACTTGTGAATGAGTCGACATTTACTCCCGGGGGTGGTCAACCAGGAATGCCGACGCGGGGCCAGGGCCCCACGGGGCTCGAGGCTGTCGGCTCCGTCGCTGTCCGCACCTTCGCAGCCCAGAAGAGTCCCCGGATGACTCAGACAGCACACCCGAGCATGGATGGCCATCACGTGAACGCCATGGCCGGCAACGGAAGTGGCGAGAACCGCACCCACTTCGCCGACTACGACGAACTGCCCGAGGGGCACTTCTACGACCCCGACGCCGAGTACGAGCCCGATCCCGAGTACGCGGCCACGCTCGCGCCCGACGCGGCCCGTCAGCGCCGTGAGCGCGTCGGTCCGACCGGGCGCCCGCTGCCGTACTTCCCGATCCCGGGCCCGCTGACCGACCACGGCCCCGCGACGATCATCGCGATGTGCAACCAGAAGGGCGGCGTCGGCAAGACCACGTCGACCATCAACCTGGGTGCCGCGCTCGCGGAGTACGGACGCCGGGTCCTGCTCGTCGACTTCGACCCGCAGGGCGCGCTCTCGGTCGGTCTCGGCGTCAACCCGATGGAGCTCGACCTCACGGTCTACAACCTGCTCATGGAGCGGGGCATGGTGGCCGACGACGTGCTCCTGAAGACGGCGGTCCCGAACATGGACCTGCTGCCCAGCAACATCGACCTGTCCGCCGCCGAAGTGCAGTTGGTGAGCGAGGTCGCGCGCGAGTCCACACTCCAGCGCGCCCTGAAGCCGCTGATGGCCGACTACGACTACATCGTGATCGACTGCCAGCCCTCGCTCGGCCTGCTCACCGTCAACGCGCTGACGGCCGCTCACAAGGTGATAGTGCCGTTGGAGTGCGAGTTCTTCGCACTGCGCGGTGTCGCGCTGCTCACCGAGACCATCGAGAAGGTCCAGGAGCGGCTCAACCCCGAGCTGGAGCTCGACGGCATCCTCGCCACGATGTACGACTCCCGCACGGTGCACAGCCGTGAGGTGCTCGCGCGCGTGGTCGAGGCCTTCGACGAGCACGTCTACCACACGGTCATCGGGCGCACGGTGCGCTTCCCGGAGACCACCGTCGCCGGAGAGCCGATCACCACGTACGCCTCCAACTCCGTAGGTGCCGCCGCTTATCGTCAGCTCGCCAGGGAGGTGCTCGCCCGGTGTCACGCCGAGTGAGTCTGCCGGGGGCCGACGAACTGTTCCGTACCACCGGGGGAATGGCGCTCCAGTCGTCCTCGCCCTCGCGCCGGACCAACGGCGAGGCCCGGGTGCCGGCACCCGCGGGCGAGAGCGACGCGGCGGCCGCCGGGGAGGACGCACCGCAGTCGGTGCCCGTCCAGGGCGGTGACGGTGAGGGCGACGAACATGTCGCGGCCGACTCCGGCTCGGGGGGCTCCCGCAGCCGGGGTGCGGCTCCGGAGCGCTCGGGGCCAGGTCAGGCGGCGCAGGAAGGTTCTGCCGCCGGGCAGTCCTCGCGCAAGCGCGGGCGGGGCCAGGGGCAGGGACAGGGGCGTCGGCAGCCCAGTGGCCGGGAGCGCCACGACGAGAAGATCACCGTGTACGTCTCCGCCGAGGAGCTCATCGATCTCGAGCACGCCCGTCTGGTGCTCCGGGGCGAACACGGGCTCGCGGTCGACCGTGGGCGGATCGTCCGTGAGGCGGTCGCCGTCGTCCTCGCCGATCTCGAATCCCGTGGGGACGCGAGCATTCTCGTACGACGGCTTCGTGGGCGGTAGGAGGTAGCCTGCGAGCGCTATGCCCTCGTACGACGCTTCCGTCCCGTCCGCCGGCCCTGGTGCCGGTCGTCGGCGTGTTCTGGGGCAGGGTCCTGGGACGCCCTCGGCTCCGGTCGAGGAAACACTCCCGGCTCCGGTCGAGGAACCGGTGGTGCCTCCTGTGGAGGCCGAGCCGGAGCCGCTCGCTCCTGTCGAGCCCACGCCGGAGCCGGCACCCGAGCCCGAGGCAGAAACCGGGGCTCCCGCTGAGGACGAGGCTCCCGCAGAGCCCGACGACGGTGTCTTCAAGGTGCGGCTCGCGAACTTCGAGGGGCCCTTCGACCTGCTGCTTCAGCTGATCTCGAAGCACAAGATGGACGTCACGGAAGTGGCGCTGTCGCGCGTCACCGACGAGTTCATGGCGCACATCAGGGCGATGGGGCCGGACTGGGATCTGGACCAGACGACCGAGTTCCTCGTCGTCGCCGCCACGCTGCTCGATCTCAAGGCGGCACGGCTGCTGCCGTCGGCCGAGGTCGAGGACGAGGCGGACCTGGCGCTCCTGGAGGCGCGGGACCTGCTCTTCGCGAGGCTGCTGCAGTACCGCGCGTACAAGCAGATCGCGGACATCCTCCAGGCCCGGCTGGAGGAGGAGGCCCGCCGCTACCCCCGTACCGTCGGTCTGGAGGACCATCACGCCGAGCTGCTTCCCGAAGTGGTCATCAGCATCGGCGCCGAGGGGTTCGCCAAGCTCGCCGTGAAGGCGATGCAGCCCAGGCCCAAGCCGCAGGTGTACGTCGATCACATCCACGCGCCGCTGGTCAGTGTGCAGGAGCAGGCGGGGATCGTGGTGGCGCGGCTGAAGGAGCTGGGGGCGGCCAGTTTCCGCGACCTCGTCGACGACACCGACGACACCCTGACCGTCGTGGCCCGCTTTCTCGCCCTCCTCGAGCTGTACCGCGAGAAGGCCGTGGAGCTGGACCAGGAAGAAGCCCTCGGGGAGCTCGTCGTGCGCTGGACCGGTGGGGACAGTGACGAGCAGCCGAGGGTGACGGACGAGTTCGACCGGCCGCCCGAGGTGCCCAAGCCCGAGGTGCCCAAGGAGGAGAAGAAGGCGTGAGCGAGGACACCACCGAGATCCCGGAGGGGCCGCGCACCGTCGCCGACCTCGATCTCAAGCCCGCCCTGGAGGCCGTACTCATGGTCGTGGACGAACCCGCGACCGTGGAGCACCTCTCGAAGATCCTCGAGCGGCCGAAGCGGCGGATCGCGGCTGCTCTGCGCGAGCTGGCCGACGAGTACACCGTCCAGGGACGGGGCTTCGAGCTGCGGCTCATTGCCGGGGGCTGGCGGTTCTACTCACGGCCCGAGTACGCGGCGGCCGTCGAACGCTTCGTCCTGGACGGGCAGCAGGCCCGGCTCACCCAGGCGGCCCTGGAGACCCTGGCGGTCGTCGCGTACCGTCAGCCGGTCAGCCGATCCAGGGTCTCCGCGGTCCGCGGAGTGAACTGCGACGGCGTGATGCGGACCCTCCTGCAGCGCGGTCTGGTCGAGGAGGCGGGCACGGAACCCGAAACAGGTGCGATCCTGTACAGGACGACGAACTACTTCCTGGAGCGAATGGGCCTGCGCGGCCTGGACGAGCTCCCGGAGCTCGCGCCCTTCCTCCCAGAGGCGGACGCGATCGAAGCCGAGACGCTGGAAGGGGTCCCGTCGTTCGATCCGGATGCACCGGATGCAGATGCAGACGACACGACGACGACGGAACTTTGATGCGAAGCAGTGGCAGCGGTAGTGGCAGGAACAGCGGCGGGCGCGGCAACCCCCGCGGGACCGGTGGGGGCGGCAACGCCCGCGGGTCCGGCGGCGGTGGCGGCGGTCCGCGCGGGAGCGGTGGGGGCGGCGGTCCCCGCGGTTCCGGCGGCGGCGGTGGCCCCCGCGGTTCCGGCGGTGGCGGCAACCCCAGGACCGCCGGTGGCGGCGGTGGCGGCGGTGGCTCCCAGCCGAGGAGCGCGGGAGGGCGCGACGACAAGCCGAAGCGCGCCGGCAAGCCCCGTCCCGAGGAGCGCCGCTACGACGTAGGCCCTTCGGCGACCCACGAGGGCCCGAAGTCCGGTCGCGGCAACGCGGCCCGCGGCGGCGCCAAGGGCGGCCCGAAGCAGAGCCAGCAGCGCGGCGGCCGTACGGAGCCCGCGCGCTCCCGCGAGTTCGAGACGCGGGCCGAGGAGCGCAACCGCGACCGGTACGCGGGCAGGCCGGAGATCAAGACGCCCAAGACCCACCCCGGGGCCGAGGAGGAGGGCGAGCGCCTGCAGAAGGTGCTCGCGCGCGCCGGCTACGGCTCGCGGCGTGCCTGCGAGGAGCTGGTCGAGCAGTCGCGGGTCGAGGTCAACGGCGAGATCGTCCTGGAACAGGGCATGCGCGTCGACCCCGAGAAGGACGAGATCAAGGTCGACGGGCTGACCGTCGCCACGCAGTCGTACCAGTTCTTCTCGCTGAACAAGCCCGCCGGTGTCGTCTCGACCATGGAGGACACCGAGGGCCGTCAGTGCCTCGGCGACTACGTGACGAACCGCGAGACGCGGCTCTTCCACGTCGGACGGCTCGACACCGAGACCGAGGGCGTCATCCTGCTCACCAACCACGGTGAACTGGCGCACCGCCTGACCCACCCCAAGTACGGCGTGAAGAAGGTCTACCTCGCGCACATCGTGGGCCCGATCCCGCGCGACCTGGGCAAGCAGCTCAAGAACGGCATCCAGCTGGAGGACGGTTACGCGAAGGCGGACCACTTCCGCGTCGTCGAGCAGACCGGCAAGAACTACCTGGTCGAGGTGACCCTGCACGAGGGCCGCAAGCACATCGTGCGCCGCATGCTCGCGGAGGCCGGCTTCCCGGTCGACAAGCTGGTGCGCGTCTCCTTCGGCCCGATCACCCTCGGCGACCAGAAGTCGGGCTGGCTGCGCCGCCTGTCGAACACCGAGGTCGGGATGCTCATGCAAGAGGTCGACCTCTAGGGCCTCTAGGGGTGACCGCCGTTTCGGCCGGTTCCGGGATTGCCCCGGGACCGGCCGATGCGTTTTCGGCTCCCCGCCGGTCTGTACCGGTGAGCGAAGGGAGCGCGCGATGGGCGCCACGACGGAGCGCGAGGAGTTCGTACGGCTGACCGGCCCGTACCGGCGGGAGCTGCTCGCGCACTGCTACCGGATGCTCGGGTCGGTCGACGACGCCGAGGACCTGGTGCAGGAGACGTATCTGCGGGCCTGGCGGTCGTACGAGGGGTACGAGGGCCGGGCGTCCTTGCGGACCTGGCTGCATCGGATCGCCACGAATACGTGTCTGACGGCTCTGGAGGGCCGTGTGCGCCGTCCGCTGCCCTCCGGGCTCGGCGGGCCGGGAGACGCGCCTGAGGGGCCTCTGAGGGCCCCTGTGACGGATGTCCCGTGGCTGCAGCCGCTGCCGGACGCGCTCGTGGACCCGGCGACCGTCGTGGCGGCGCGGGGGAGTCTGCGGCTCGCACTCGTCGCCGCGCTGCAGAACCTGCCGGCGCGGCAGCGGGCCGTGCTGATCCTCCGGGACGTGCTGGCCTGGCGGGCGCCCGAGGTCGCCGCACTGCTCGGGACCTCCACGGCGGCGGTCAAAAGCAGCCTCCAACGCGCGCGTGCCCGGCTCGACGAGTTGGCGCCCGACGAGGAACTCGTCACCGAACCCGACGGCCCCGAGGACCGCGAGCTGCTCGACCGCTACATGGCCGCCTTCGAACACGCCGACATGGACGCGCTCTTGGGGCTCCTCCAGGACGGCGTCGAGCTTGAAATGCCCCCCTACCCGGACTGGTTCAGCGGCAAGAAGGACGTGATGCGCTTCCTGGGGACGCGGGTCGGCTACGCGGGGCGCCTGCGGATGGTGCCCACGCGGGCCAACGGGCAGCCGGCGGTGGGGGCGTACGCGCGTGGCGAGGACGGGGTGCACCGGGCGCACTCCGTGCAGGTTCTCGACGTGAGCGGTGCGGGCATCACCAGGATCACCGCCTTCTTCGACACCGGGCTGTTCGAGCACTTCGGGCTGTCCCAGGTGCTCTCGTGAACTCCGGGGAGCTGCTGGAGCGGTCGCTGGCGTATGCGCTGGGGAGCGTCGCCGTCGTGGTGCCGGGGAGCCTCGGGCGGGCCACGCCGTGTGCCGGGTGGGACCTGGGGGAGCTGCTCCGGCATCTGGACGACTCGGTGGAGGCGCTCTACGAAGGCGTCGCCGCAGGGCGTGTCGGGCTGTGTCCCTCGCCGGCCGCCGCCGATCCCGTG
The DNA here is from genome assembly GCF_026343635.1 of Streptomyces sp. NBC_00038. Lineage (NCBI taxonomy): Bacteria > Bacillati > Actinomycetota > Actinomycetes > Kitasatosporales > Streptomycetaceae > Streptomyces > Streptomyces sp. NBC_00038. Next base: position 2,405,023 of record NZ_JAPELQ010000001.1, on the reverse strand, counting down.
TGTGCCTTCCGGGAGCGGGCGTGCGCACTGCTCGGCGCCTGGGCGGTGATGTCGGGCGAGGTGCCGTCGGCCGAGCCTTCCGTGGGTGTGGGGGACCGGTCGCTGGATCTCGGGCTCCTGGCGGCCGTCGGCGCCGTCGAGATCGCCGTACACGGATGGGACGTGGCGCAGGCGTGCGGGCGGTCGCGGCCGATTCCGCCGGCCCTCGCCGCCGAACTGCTCCCCGTGGCGCGGTGGTCCGTGGCGGACGCCGACCGGGGTGTGCGCTTCGCCGAACCGGTCGGCGCGCCGTCGTCCTGGCCACGGCCCGAGGACCGGCTGCTGGCCTTCCTGGGGCGGCGTCCGAGCCCGCCGCGATTCCTTTCCGGACCGGGCCCGGTCTGCCTTCCGTGAGTGATCCCCCGACCTCACGAAAGGAACCGTCATGGCTGACACCCTGCGTGTCCCGGTCCGCGAACCAGCCGCCGGTGCCGCTCCGCCACGGCGGGTGTGGACCGTCGTTCTGGCCGCGCTCGGAGCGCTGCTCTGCTCCCTCGACGTGGTGGTCGTCGTCACCGCGCTGCCCACCCTGCGGGCCGAATTCGGGGCGAGCCTGTCCGAACTGGAGTGGACGCTCAACGCGTACAACCTGGTCTTCGCCTGTCTCACTCTGACCGGCGCCGCGCTCGGCGACCGGTTCGGGCGGCGGCGCATGTACGTCGTCGGGCTGGCCGTCTTCACCCTGGCCTCGGCGATGGCCGCGCTCGCCGGCGGCCCGGGCCAGCTCATCGCCGCCCGCGTGGTCCAGGGCGCAGGAGCGGCCGTCCTGCTGCCGCTCACGCTGACCCTGATCAGTGAGGCGTTCCCGGCCGAGAAACGGGGCGTGGCGATCGGCGTGTGGGGCGGCGTGACCGGACTCGGGGTCGCCTCGGGGCCCGTGCTCGGCGGCGCCGTCACCGAGGGCCTGTCCTGGCAGTGGATCTTCTGGCTGAACGTGCTGCTCGGGCTCGCGATGCTTCCCCTGGCCACCGTCAAACTCCGCGAGAGCTACGGTCCCCGTCCCCAACTCGACGCCGTGGGCCTGCTGTTGGCGGCCGCAGGCCTGACCGGGCTGGCCTGGGCGCCGGTACGGGCGCCCGAGGCGGGCTGGGGGAGTGCCGAAGTGCTGGGCGCGCTGGCCGTCGGAGTCGTGTTCCTGACGGCCTTCCTCGGCTGGGAGCGGCAGCGGGCGCGGTACCCGATGCTGCCGGTCGCGTACTTCAGGCGGCGCGGCTTCTCCACCGCCAACGGCACGATCTTCCTGATGTTCATGTCGCTGCTCGGCTCGATCTTCATGATCACGCAGCTCTTCCAGCTCGGCCTGGGCAATTCTCCGCTGGAGGCGGGCGTCCGGATCCTCGTGTGGACCGGTATGCCGCTGGCCGTCTCGCCGCTCGCGGGCGCGCTTGCCGACCGGTTCGGGAACCGGCCCTTCATGCTGACCGGCCTGGTCCTCCAGGCGGTCGGACTCGGGCTGCTGGCGCGGCAGATCGAGCCCGGCGTCGGCTACGGCAGCCTGGTCGTGCCGCTGATCCTCGCCGGCATCGGCATCTCCCTGGCCTTCCCCACCATCGCGAACGCCGTGACCTCGTCGGTGCCGCCCGGCGGCGCGGGCGTGGCGGCCGGCGTCAACAGCGCGCTGCGCGCACTGGGCGGCGTTTTCGGAGTAGCCGTCGCCGCGGCCGTGTTCAGCCGGTACGGGGGCTACGGCTCGGCGGAGGCTTTCGTCGAGGGGTGCGGGCCCGCGCTGTGGGTGTCGGCAGGGGCCGCTGCGGCGGGAGCGGCGGTGGCGGCGTTCGCACCCTCCCGACCCGCCAACAAGGCCTCGAAGCAGCCCAGTTAAAGGGTTGTGTGAGCCCGCCCACCTCCTTATAGTCGTAATGACTATTAGTCGTTCTGACTATAAATAGGGGGTGGGTGGGCGTGCTCGCACGGGAAGGCCGCGCGCCTGGCGGGAACGCACCCGAGGGCTACGACAAGTACGCGTTCGAGCCCTTCGCCGTCACCGTCGACCTCGCCGTCCTGACCGTCCGTGCGGGCGTGCTCCAGGTGCTGCTCGTCGAGCGCGGGCAGGAACCGTACATGGGCCGCTGGGCGCTCCCCGGCGGCTTCGTGCTGCCGCACGAGTCCGCGGAGGCGGCGGCCCGGCGCGAACTCGCCGAGGAGACCGGCCTGTCGGACATCTCCGGGCTCCACCTCGAACAGCTGAGGACGTACAGCGAACCCCGCCGCGACCCCAGGATGCGCGTCGTCTCCGTCGCCTTCGCCGCGCTGCTCGCGGACCCTCCCGAGCCGCACGGCGGCGGTGACGCGGCGCAGGCCCAATGGCTGCGCTACAACGCGCTCGGTCCGCTCGCCTTCGACCACGACCGGATCCTCGCCGACGCCCACGACCGCATCGGCTCCAAGCTCGAGTACAGCTGTCTCGCCACGTCCTTCTGCCCGCCCGAGTTCACCCTCGGAGAGCTGCAGCAGGTGTACGAGACCGTGTGGGGCACCGCGCTCGACCGGCCCAACTTCCGGCGCAAGGTCCTCGCCACGCCGGGCTTCGTCGACCCGGTCCCTGGTGCCGCACGCCTCACCGGAGGCCGCGGCAAACCCGCCGCGCTGTACCGCGCGGGCGGCGCCAAGACCCTGCACCCACCCCTGCTGCGTCCCACCCAGGAAGGACGACCCACATGACCACCACGACGCTCGCTAAACGTGCCGCCACCGGATCCCTGCTCGGCCTCGCCCTCGGCGACGCTCTCGGGTTCCCGACCGAGTTCAACTCCGTGCCCGCGATCCTCGCCAAGTGCGGCCCCTGGCGCGAGATGGACCTGCCCAGGCCCGCGATCGTCACCGACGACACCCAGATGACGCTGGCGCTGGCACGCGGACTGCGGACGGCCATGGACCGCGGCCTGCTCGGCCCGCTGCGGATGGAGCGGCCGGTGCGCGAGGAGTTCGTGGACTGGTACCAGTCGCCCGAGAACAACCGCGCGCCCGGCCGCACCTGCCTCGTCGCCTGCAACCTCCTGAAGAACGAGAAGCGGCCCTGGCAGGAGGCCAGCCAGATCGGCTCCAAGGGCTGCGGCGCCAACATGCGCGTGGCGCCCGTCGGACTCGTACGCGGGCTGAGCGAGGAACAGCGCGCGGGCGCCGCGCAGTTGCAGGCCGCCCTCACCCACGGGCACCCCACGGCGCTCGCCGCCGCCGACCTCACGGCACACGCGATCTGGCTCCTCGCGAACGGCACCGAGCCGATGGGACTGGTCGGCCGGCTGCGGTCGTACGCGTACGAGAACCGTCACCACTACCACTCGCGCTGGCTCGGCGACCTGTGGACCCGCGGCCAGGACCCCACGCCGGAGCACTTCATCGGGCGCGGCTGGGACGAGTGCCTGGAGATCCTCGACCACCTCCGGCACGCCGTGCGCACGGTCTCGCCCGAGTCCGACCCGTGCCTCGCCACCGGCGGGGGCTGGGTCGCCGAAGAGGCGCTCGCCACCGGCCTGTTGTGCTTCCTGCTGTTCGTCGACGAGCCCCTCACCGCCGTACGCCGGGCCGCCTGCACCTCCGGCGATTCCGACTCCATCGCCTGCCTCACGGGCGCCTTCGCGGGCGCCTACCACGGCTCGGACGCCTGGCCGACGTCCTGGGCCGACCGCATCGAGTACCAAGGCGACCTCATGTCGCTGGGAGCGCTCTGGGACGCTTGAGGGATGACCGACCTCCTCGACATCGACCTCAAGGCGGTGGTGTCCGAGCAGCCCGATCCCGTGCTGTTCGCCACCGTCTCCGGAGCACACCTCTACGGCTTCCCGTCCCGCGACTCGGACGTCGATCTGCGGGGCGTCCACCTCCTGCCGGCGGCCGAACTGGTCGGGCTGCGCGAGCCGGAGGAGACCCGCTCCCGGATGTGGGACCGGGACGGCGTCGAGATGGACCTGGTCACCCACGACCTGCGCAAGTTCGTACGGCTGATGCTGCGCCGCAACGGCTATGTGCTGGAGCAGCTGCTCTCCCCGCTCGTCGTGCACACCACCGACGCCCACCGGGAACTGGCGGCTCTCGCCCCCGGCGTCCTCACCCGTCATCACGCCCACCACTACATGGGGTTCGCGACCACGCAGTGGCGGCTCTTCGAGAAGACCGGCGAACTCAAGCCGCTGCTCTACACGTTCCGCGTGCTGCTCACCGGCATTCATCTGATGCGCAGTGGCGAGGTACAGGCCGATCTTCGCGCGCTGATCGGGGAGACCGGGGCTCCCGCCTATCTGCCGGACCTCATCGCCGCGAAGGCGGAGCGGGAGCACGGGGCCGCGGACGTCCGCCACGCGCGCGTGGAGGCCGATGTGGAGCGGCTGCGCATTCTGCTGGACGAGGCGCAGGGCCTGTCAGCGCTGCCCGAGGCTCCGTCCGCGTACGACGCCCTGCACGCGTTCGTCGTCCGGGTCCGACTGGAGGGTCTCCGAGGCGGTCCGGAAGGTTTCAGGGGTCGACCGGAGGGCTGAGGCTCGGCGGGTGCGGACGAGGAAGTCCTCGACGCGGGAGTGGTCCGGCTCGGCGGGGAGGGGACTGCGGTCGGCCGCATCGTCCGACTCCATCGCCAGGCGCGTCATCCACGTCTCAACCCGCGGCCACGGAACCTCGCCCCGCTTCACCGCCAGCAGCGGTGCGCGCTGATCGCCCACGTCGATCGTCAGCTCGCCCGTGAGCAGCAGATCGCGGGCGCTCATCAGAAGCCGAAGCAGATGCATGGCGTGCTTCCAGCGGGGGGCGCCGTACTGACGTACATCGGCGTCCAGCTTCTTGCGCTGGCCGAGCGCGTAGCGCGTGAACGTCTCGTGGACCCGCAGGGAGAGGAACGCCTCGCGCAGGGCGAGGAGTTCGCGGCCCGTGTCGTCGACGTGCTCCACGACGGGGGAGTGCAGGCACTCCAGGATGTTCGGGTTCGCGCGCAGGGCCAGCTCGCAGAAGCGCTCCAGCTCCCAGCTGAACTGCTCCTCGGCCGGGCCCTCGACATGGGTCGGCGGCTTCTCGAAGCGCCAGAAGAGCGGGGTCGGGGCGAGGAACACGCCCCGGCGGTCCGTGTCGCTGGTGTCCGTGGCCAGGCCGAAGGCGCGCGAACCCATCACGCAGGAGTAGATCGTGTGGTCGCGCACCAGGGCCTGGGGATCCATGTCCGGGAGCGTACGTGCCGCCTCACGCCAGGCTGATCGAATTTCCCTCGACCTTGATCTGCTTCTCGGCCAGCGGCTGGGTCGCGGGCGGGTTGGCCACCGAGCCGTCCTCGATGCTGAACTTGCTGCCGTGGCAGGTGCAGTTGATGGTGCCGTCCGAGACGTTCGCCACCGGGCACTGCTGGTGGGTGCAGATGTTGGTGAAGGCCTTGAACTGGTCCTTCTCCGGCTGGGTCACCACGACCTGCTCGTCCTTGAAGATCTTGCCGCCGCCGACCGGGATGTCGGTCGTCTTGGCCAGTACCTGTCCGGCGGAGGCGGAGGCGGACGAGGAGTCGCCGCTGTCGTCGCCGCCGTACTCACTGCAGCCCGCGACGAGAGCCGCCGCGCCGCTCGCGAGAAGAATCGTGCGCCTCGTCGGGCGATGGGTCATGTCGTCACTCCGAAGGTGCGGAAGAACCAGAGGGCGGACGTCAGCCAGATGACGGTGAGGACGGCGAACACGAGTCCGCCGACGATCGGCAGCAGCCAGCCGGGCAGTCGCTCCGAACGGAGCAGCAGCATCTTGGCACTGAAGGCACCGAAGAAGAAGCAACCCAGGAGAGAGTGCCACAAAACGCGCGATTCGTACGTCTGATAGCCGAGCGCGTACAGACAGTGCACCGCGACCGGCACCGACACCAGGAACGCGATCCGCCCCGACCAACGGTGCAGCACCGCCGACCAGCTCGGCCCCGGCAGCTTCCCGTACACCATGAACGCCGAGACGACCTGGATGAGCGCGAAGGCGAACGCCACCGTCGCCAGCCATGACTTCACGGCGCCCGTGCTGCTGAAGCCGGCGATGTTGAATGCCGTCCCCGCCGGGTCGTGGACCTTGCCGTACACCCCGAGGCCGACCGCCACCGCCCCGGCGACCAGGACCGGGACCAGATAGCGGGCCGGGTGCGGACGGCCGGGTACGGGCTGCGGAGGAGGGAAGGCCTGGGTGGCGGCGTTCGGATCCACGGTCATGAACGGCTCCCTGCACGAGAGGGGGTCGGATGAGGGGAACGAGAGGTCACGGGGTGACGGGCTCGGCGGTGAGCTGCTCCCCGTCGATCGTCACGGCGCCGGTCTCCGGGTCGATGTCGGGCGCCGCCGAGGGCTCGCCGTCGCGGTTGACGATGCCGACCTGATCGCGGCCGTCGCCCTGCAGCACGACCCAGCCGCCGTCGACCAGGGCGCCGCGCACGGTGGCCGTCGCCCGGTAGAGCCCGGACGGCTTGACGGCCTTGTCGGCGGTGAAGCCGTAGCGCTGCCCTTCGAGGTCGACGGTGCCGCGGATCCGCTTGCTCTGGAGCGTGCCGTTCAGCTCGGCGCCGTTCTTGCCGGTGAGCTTCATCGTTCCGTCGTCCTCGATGTCGCCCTTGAGCCAGGACTCCTTGTCGTGGCCGTCGCAGAAGTACGCGATCGCCTTGCCGTCGCGCACGGAGACCGCGACCGCCGAGGAGTCGTCGTCGGTACGGCCCGCGTAGTCGGCGTTGGGCGGCGCGCTCTTCGACGGAGTCGGCGACGCGGTGGTCTTCGTGGGTGACGGGCTCGGCGTCGCGCTCGACTTGGGGCTCGGCGAGGTGGACGCGGCGGGCGCCTCCACTTGGGACGACGAGGCGCTCTTCGTCCCCGTCGTCGCGTTGAGCGACAGCAGGAACAGGCCGAGCACCAGTCCCGCGAGAAGGGTGAGAACGGGTCCTGGACGCTTCATACGGGCCATACGGGCCTCCCCCGAGGCGAGTCTCCCGCTATGAGAGCGGATCCACGCCCCGGCGTCCAGAGGCGCACGGGTGTGTTCTCACTACAAGTGGCAGAATAGGGCGATTCACGTGACATTGGCAGGGTCTCAGGCCGGGCGGTGACCTGCTCCCGGCCGCACTCGAAAGGCGTGACCAACCATGGCGGGTAACGATCTCGGCAGCCTGCTCGGCGGTCTCCTCGGCGGCGGCCAGGGCGGTGCGTCGGGCGGTTCCGGCGCGGGCATCCTGGGGGCGCTGCTCCAGTCCCTGGCCGGCGGCTCGGGGAGCGGTTCGGGCAGTGGCGGCAACCCCCTGGGCGGACTCCTGGAGATGCTCACCAGATCCGGGCTCACCGAGCAGAAGGACTCCTGGGTCGGCACCGGCCGGAACCAGTCCGTGACCGGCGCCCAGATCCAGCAGGCGCTGCCCGACGAGACCCTCAAGCAGGTCGCCGAACAGGCCGGCGTCACCCCCGACCAGGCCGCGACGTCGATCGCCGAGACCCTGCCCCAGGCGGTGGACAAGCTGTCCCCGAACGGCGAGCTGCCGTCCGCCTCCCTCGAAGACCTCATCAAGGCGCAGCAGGTCTGACGCCCTGTGCCGCGTGCGCGGCTGCCGTCTCGTCAGGCGGGCGCCGCGCACCGGCGCGTTGCGGGCTGACTACGCTGGTGTGACAAGACGTGTACGTACATCAGCAAGGAGCATCACCGTGGCGGTACGAGCGGTCCGGGGCGCCGTCCAACTGGAACGGGACGAGGCCGGCCACATGGACGAGCAGGTCAGCGAGCTGCTCACCGCCGTCCTGGAGCGGAACGGCCTCACCACGGACGACCTGATCAGCATCTGGTTCACCGCGACGCCCGATCTGCACAGCGACTTCCCGGCGGCCGCCGCGCGCAAGCTCGGCATCGTCGACGTACCGCTGATCTGCGCGCAGGAGCTGGAGATCGAGGGCGCGATGCCCCGAGTCGTACGACTCCTCGCGCACATCGAGTCCGACAAGCCGCGCGCCGACATCGCGCACGTCTACCTGGGCGCCGCGGGCGCACTCCGCAAGGACATCGCCCAGTGAGAACCGCCCTCGTCATCGGAACCGGACTGATCGGCACCTCCGCCGCCCTGGCCCTCGTGGGCCGCGGCGTCGTGGTCCACCTCACCGACCACGACCCCGAGCAGGCCCGTACGGCTGCCGCGCTCGGCGCCGGCACGGACGAGGCGCCCGAGGGGCCCGTCGACCTCGCGATCGTGGCCGCACCGCCCGCGCACGTGGCCGCCACGCTCGCGGACGCCATGCGGCGCGGCGTCGCGCGCGGCTACCTCGACGTGGCGAGCGTCAAGGGCGGCCCGCGCCGGGAGCTGGAGGCACTCGGCCTCGACCTGTCCTCGTACATCGGCTCGCATCCCATGTCGGGCCGCGAGAAGTCGGGTCCGCTGGCCGCCACCGGGGACCTCTTCGAGGGGCGCCCGTGGGTCCTGACGCCCACCCGGGACACGGACACCGAGGTGCTCAACCTCGCCCTCGAACTCGTCTCGCACTGCCGTGCCGTACCGGTCGTCATGGACGCGGACGCCCACGACCGGGCCGTCGCGCTGGTCTCCCACATGCCGCACCTGTTGTCCAGCATGGTCGCCGCGCGCCTGGAGCACGCCGAGGAGGCCGCCGTACGCCTCTGCGGCCAGGGCATCCGTGACGTGACCCGTATCGCGGCCTCCGACCCCGGGATGTGGATCGACATCCTGTCCGCGAACCCCGGCCCGGTCGCCGACCTCCTCTCGGACGTCTCCGCCGACCTCGACGAGACGGTCCAGGCCCTGCGTGCCCTCCAGTCCTCCGACGAGGCCAAGCGGCGCGAGGGCGCCACCGGCATCGAGGACGTCCTGCGCCGAGGGAACGCCGGCCAGGTCCGCGTTCCCGGCAAGCACGGCTCGGCGCCGCGCGACTACGAGGTCGTGGCCGTCCTCATCGACGACCAGCCCGGTCAGCTCGCCCGCATCTTCGCGGACGCCGGGATGGCGGGGGTCAACATCGAGGACGTACGCATCGAGCACGCGACCGGGCAGCAGGCGGGTCTGGTGCAGCTGATGGTGGAGCCGAAGGCTGCGCCGGTGCTGAGTGCCGCGCTGCGGGAGCGGGGCTGGGCGCTGCGGCAGTAGCCCCCGCGCGACAGCTCGCTCGTGATGGCCCCTGGAAGGGCCAGTAAGCCGGGGTCCGTGGAGCCAGTAACCTTGTGCGGGGCGCGCTCGTGTCCCGTACAAGCCTCCGCCCCGCACCAGGAAGGTGTTCCCACCGTGGAAAACGGCGCCGCCCGGACCGTACCGGCTGTGATTGTCGCGATTGACGGCCCCTCCGGCACGGGCAAGTCGAGCACCTCGAAGGCCGTGGCCTCACAGCTCGGGCTGAGCTACCTGGACACCGGCGCCCAGTACCGGGCGATCACCTGGTGGATGGTGAGCAACGGGATCGACGTCACGGACCCGAGCGCGATCGCCGCCGCGGCGGGCAAGCCGGAGATCGTCTCGGGCACCGACCCGGCCGCGCCGGCCATCACCGTCGACGGGACCGATGTCGCGGGCCCGATCCGCACGGACGAGGTCACCTCCAAGGTGAGCGCGGTCAGCGCGGTGCCCGACGTGCGCGCGCGGATCACCGAGCTGCAGCGTTCGATCGCCGCCGGCGCGGAGACCGGGATCGTCGTCGAGGGGCGTGACATCGGGACGACCGTGCTGCCCGACGCCGACCTGAAGATCTTCCTCACCGCGTCCCCCGAGGCGCGCGCCGCCCGGCGCAGCGGCGAGCTGAAGGGTGCCGACATCAACGCCACCCGCGAGGCCCTGGTCAAGCGGGACGCGGCCGACTCCAGCCGCAAGGCGTCCCCACTCGCCAAGGCGGACGACGCGGTCGAGGTGGACACCTCCGACCTCACACTCCAGCAGGTCATCGAGTGCGTCGTCACCCTCGTCGAGGAGAAGCGGGCCGCGAAGTGACCGAAGCACCATCGGTACGGGGTGCCGAGGTCGGGCGCCGTATCGGCGTCGGACTGATGTACGGGCTGTGGAAGCCGCGCGTTCTCGGCGCCTGGAAGGTTCCCGCGAGCGGCCCGGTGATCCTGGCCGTGAACCACGCGCACAACATCGACGGACCGATGGTCATGGGCGTGGCGCCCAGGCCCACGCACTTCCTGATCAAGAAGGAAGCGTTCATCGGCCCGCTCGACCCCTTCCTGCTCTCCATCGGTCAGCTGAAGGTGGACCGCTCGGTCGCCGACCGCACGGCGATCACCGGGGCGCTCGGCGTCCTGGACAACGGCGGCGTCCTCGGGATCTTCCCGGAGGGCAGCCGGGGCGAAGGGGACTTCGCCTCGCTGCGGGCCGGGCTCGCGTACTTCGCCGTACGCAGCGGGGCGCCGATCGTCCCGGTGGCGGTACTGGGAAGTTCCGAGAAGAGCAGCCGGTTGATAAAGGGGCTGCCCCCGCTGCGCAGCCGGGTCGACGTCGTCTTCGGCGACCCCTTCGAGGCGGGCGACGGCAGCGGACGGCGTACGCGCAAGGCGCTCGACGAGGCGACCGTACGCATCCAGAAGCAGCTGACCGCGCACCTGGAGGACGCCAGGCGTCTCACCGGACGCCGGGAAAACGCCGGGCGCCCCACCGGGCACTAGGCGACACTTGAGTAGTGGATCTCCCGATGTGCGGGCGGTCCACCGATCACCACGAAAACGACGAGGTACGGACTTCATGAGCGACCACATCCAGCCCGACGGCTCGGCAGAGCACGAGCACGGGGCGCTTGGCGATGCCGAGTACGCGGAGTTCATGGAGCTCGCCGCGGAAGAGGGCTTCGACGTCGAGGACGTCGAGGGCGCGATCGGGGAGGCGGGCCACGGTCCGCTGCCCGTGCTCGCCGTCGTCGGCCGTCCCAATGTCGGCAAGTCGACCCTGGTGAACCGGATCATCGGCCGCCGCGAGGCCGTCGTCGAGGACAAGCCCGGCGTCACCCGCGACCGCGTCACCTACGAAGCCGAGTGGGCGGGCCGCCGCTTCAAGCTGGTCGACACCGGCGGCTGGGAGCAGGACGTCCTCGGCATCGACGCGTCCGTGGCCGCGCAGGCCGAGTACGCGATCGACGCGGCCGACGCGGTCGTCTTCGTCGTCGACGCCAAGGTCGGCGCCACGGACACCGACGAGGCGGTCGTACGACTGCTGCGCAAGGCCGGCAAGCCCGTGGTCCTGTGCGCCAACAAGGTCGACGGCCTGAGCGGCGAGGCCGACGCCTCGTACCTCTGGGCCCTGGGCCTCGGCGAGCCGCACCCCGTCTCCGCGCTGCACGGCCGCGGCACCGGCGACATGCTGGACGCCGTCCTGGAGGCCCTGCCCGAGGCGCCGGCGCAGACCTTCGGCACCGCGGTCGGCGGACCCCGCCGTATCGCCCTCATCGGCCGCCCGAACGTCGGCAAGTCCTCGCTGCTGAACAAGGTGGCCAACGAGGACCGCGTGGTCGTCAACGAGGTCGCGGGCACCACCCGTGACCCGGTCGACGAGCTCATCGAACTCGGCGGTATCACCTGGAAGTTCGTCGACACGGCGGGCATCCGCAAGCGCGTCCACCTCCAGCAGGGCGCGGACTACTACGCCTCGCTGCGTACGGCCGCCGCGGTGGAGAAGGCCGAAGTCGCCGTCATTCTCATCGACGCGTCCGAGACCATCTCGGTCCAGGACCAGCGCATCGTGACGATGGCCGTCGAGGCCGGGCGTGCGATCGTCCTCGCCTTCAACAAGTGGGACACCCTCGACGAGGAGCGCCGCTACTACCTGGAGCGCGAGATCGAGACGGAGCTCCTCCAGGTCGCCTGGGCGCCGCGAGTGAACGTCTCGGCGCGCACCGGGCGGCACATGGAGAAGCTCGTCCCGGCGATCGAGACGGCCCTGGACGGCTGGGAGACGCGCGTCCCGACCGGCCGTCTGAACGCCTTCCTCGGCGAGCTGGTCGCCGGCCACCCGCACCCGGTCCGCGGCGGCAAGCAGCCCCGCATCCTCTTCGGTACGCAGGCGGGCACCAGGCCTCCGCGGTTCGTGCTCTTCGCCTCCGGCTTCATCGAGCACGGCTACCGGCGCTTCATCGAGCGTCGCCTGCGCGAGGAGTTCGGCTTCGCGGGGACGCCGATCCACATCTCGGTGCGGGTGCGCGAGAAGCGCGGCGCCAAGAGGAAGTAGCCACAAACGGCGATGGGGGCGGCTCCTCAAGGAGCCGCCCCCATCGCCCTTTGTTCTGGCCCTCAGAGACCCCTGCGCGGCGCGGGCGGCAGCGCGGCCGGGACGTGGTGCATTCCGGTGCTGTGCTGCTGCCGCCCGCTCGTGTGCTGCCGCGCGGAGTACGCACCCGCGCTGTACGAGCTGTAGGAGTTGTGCGGGCTGTACGAGCTGAACGAGTTCGTGCCCTGCGGGAGGCTCCCGAAGGCCGCGAAGCCCAACTCCTCCTCGCCGTGCCGGTCGCCGGGCAGGGCCCTGAAGGACTTGACCCACTCGGCGTACAGCGCGTCGTAGATCGGCGTGGCCGATGGGCCGCCCGGAGGATCCTGGGCCGGTCGCACGGACTGGACCGGCTGGAAGGGCTGGCGGCGGGGGACGTCGTAGGTGTGCACGTACGTGCCAACGACCCCGCCGCCGGACGGATACTGCCCTGTGCGCCCGAACTGGCGCAGGCAGGGCGGAACGCTCAGGTTCCGGCGAGCGGCAGTGCGCTCCCTACGAGCTTGCCGTTGGCGGCGGCCTTGTCCAGGGCGTCGCGCAGCAGGTCCTCGCGGGGCTGGCGGCCGATCGAGCCGACCGGGGCCGCGAACAGGAGCACCTGCTGGTGCTTGTTGGCGGCCGCGCGCCAGCTGTCGGCGACCTGGAGCGCCTGGTGCGCCTGCCACCAGGCGACGGGCGAGCCGCCGCCGGTGCCCGGCTGGAGCACGGCGTGCAACTGACCGGCGGCGAGCAGCACGGACCAGCCGTGCAGCACGGGCGGTACCGAGTTGAGCTGGGTCACCGGCATGAAGCCCTGCTCGATGAGGAGGGGCAGGAAGTCGTCGCCGATGTCGGTCGAGCCGGGGCGCACGATGGGCCCGGTCGGTTCGACGACGAGCGCCGGGTGCAACTCGCCGTTGATCAGGACGAGTCCGCTGGTGACCCCGAGCACGGCCTGCTCGGACCCGGCGCCGGCCGGCCCGCCCTCGGCGGTGATCGAGCGGACGGCGCCCTGGAGTTGCTCCTCGGTGACCTGGACGACCTGCGAGGGCAGGCAGGACGCGTGGGCGAAGGCTAGGACTGCGGTCTCGTCGCCGATGAACAGGACGGTGCTGGTGCGCTCCTGTTCCGAGTCGCCCTGGGTGCGGCAGGACGTGCAGTCGTAACTGCCCGGGGCGTTCTCTCCGGCGAGCAGCCGGTCGGCTTCTTCGTCGCCGATCTCGGCGCGTACGTCGTCGCTGACGTCGAGCATGCGCGGCACGGTGGCTCCTCGGGATGCGGTGCGTGGCGTCGCCGGGTGGCTCCCGGCTCATGAGCCGGGGGGTCCCCGGCTCATGAAGATGACAACGGGCGATCTGTGGCGGGAGTCACGCCCGGGAGCGAACGGAATCGAACCATCCGGCGCGCAGGGTGAGGTCACCTGCGGAATTCGTCACTCCGAGCCAACTTCTAGGTGTACCAGGGAAGTTGGTTCGGTGAGGTGGGTCACAGATCGTCAGGGTGACGGGTCGACAAATCATGAAATCACCCAATGAAGTGGGTGGCTGAAAATCGACGATACCCTCGGTAACGGCTAACTGGCCTCGAATGACAAGGAGTTGGTTGATATCGGGCGACGGGCTCCATAGATTCCTCGACCGTGTGCAACGAGCACCGCTCGGGTACGTCCGCCGGCCGAACCAGCCAGCTCGCAGCACAGCCTCCGGCGGACGGGGCGGAGCGCGACAACCGTGTCATACGCGCAGGGAGTCGCGCCCCGTCCTGGGGGACCCCGGGTCCGTGGAGAGGAATTACATGTCCGCGTGTGCCGAGAACAACACTCATAAAGGTCGTACGACGCGTACGACCGCTGTCCTCGCCGGGGCGGCCCTGCTCGCCCCGCTCGGACTGCTCGCCGCGACCGGCAACGCCGCCGCGGCCGACAGCGGAGTGTGGGACCGCATCGCCCAGTGCGAGAGCGGCGGAAACTGGCACATCAACACCGGCAACGGCTACTACGGAGGGCTCCAGTTCTCCGCAAGCACCTGGCGCGCGTACGGCGGTGCCGCCTACGCGGCGACCGCCGACAACGCCTCCAGGGAAGCCCAGATAGCCGTCGCCACCAAGGTCCAGCGCGCACAGGGATGGGGCGCGTGGCCCACCTGTTCGGCGCGGGCCGGAGCGTACGGAAGCGCGCCCGCGTCCTCGGGCGCCGGGTCGGCCGGAGGCTCGGCCACCAAGAAGTCGACACCGAAGTCGGCGCCCGAGTCGGCCCCGTCGAAGGCGCCTGCGCGCCCGGCAGACGACCACACGAACCGGAGTTCGTCCCGTGGCGACTACACCGTCCGCAGCGGCGACACGCTGAGCACGATCGCAGCGTCGCACGGGACCACCTGGCGGAAGATCTACGCCGCCAACAAGGCAGTCATCGGCGGTGATCCCGACCTGATCCTGCCCGGGCAGCGGCTCGACCTCTGAGCCCCTCCCGTCGCCCTTGAGAGCGGGGGTCCTGTCCGGTCGGTCCGCCGACCGGGTGGGGCCCCGGCCGGGCCTGGCGCGGCTGGCCGGGCGCGCGTGGCGGGCTGCCTAGCGTGGGCCGATGCATCCCACGCGGTTCCCATCGACCATGCCGGGCAAGTGCGTTCGGTACGCGGCTGTGATCGCCGCCGCGCTGGCCGTACTCGCCCCTTCCCGAGCGACGGCCGCGCCACCGCCACCGCTTCCCGGCCCTCAGGCGGCCCGGGTGTCCTACGACTGCGTCAAGGACCAGTGGCCCTGGGGCTGCCTCGCCGACTGCGAGAGCAGCGGCCGCTGGGACGCGAACACCGGGAACGGCTTCTACGGCGGACTGCAGTTCTGGCAGCCGACCTGGAAGGAGTTCGGTGGCCTGAAGTACGCCGCGCGTGCCGATCTGGCCACGCGCGCGGAGCAGATCACCGTCGCCGAGGGGGTGTTGGCGGCCCAGGGATGGGAGGCCTGGCCCGTCTGTGCCAAGAGGTACGGACTCCAGGGCCGTACGCATGTGGTGAAGCGCGGCGACACGCTCTCGTCGATCGCCCGCAAGTACCAGGTCAAGGGCGGCTGGCAGGCGCTCTACAAGGCCAACAAGCAGATGATCGGGGCCTATCCGGACCGGCTGAACGTGGGCACACTGCTCGTCATCCCGAAGGGTTCGGGCGGCGCCCGGATCTCGGTCCGTGCCCTGTTCGGCCCGCCCCTGTCACCCCTGGCCCCCGTGTCGCTTCGGCCGCCTCTCCGCTGAACACGACCGCGCCGCGGCGCAGTTCGTGGACGTACACCGTCCGGCCGGCCCTCTCGAGCAGGCCGGGCGGCACCCGCTGTTCCGCGACCACCACGCACGCGTCGAGGCCGCCGAGCAGCTCGTACGTCCGTGCCGCGACCGTCGGTGACATGCCCTGCGCGGGCTCGTCGACGAGCACCACGCGCGCGCGTGCCAGCAGGGCGCGGGAGAGGGCGAGCATGCGCTGCTCCCCGCCGGAGAGGGTGCCCGCACGGCGGGGGAGGAGGGGGAGGAGCTCGGGGTAGGCGTCGAGGGCGGCGGTGAAGTCGTGCTCGGGGGCGGCCAGTTCGAGGTTCTCGCGGACCGTGAGCGAGCCGAAGACGGCCCGGCGCTCCGGGACGAGGCACAGTCCGCGCCGGGCGCGTTCGTAGGCGGGCAGCCGGGTGACGTCCACGCCGTCCCAGACGACGGCGCCGCCGGACAGGGGTACGGCCCCCGCGAGGGCGCGCAGCGCGGTCGTACGGCCGGAGCCGTTGCGGCCGAGCAGCACGGTGACGCCGGGGCCGGGGGCTACGAGGGTCACGCCGTGCAGGGCCTCCAAGGGGCCGTAGCGCACGCGCGCGTGGCGCAGGGCGATGCTCATCCGCCGGTCCCCGTCTCGAGTACGCGGTCGGCGGGCCCGGAGGTGACGATCCGTCCCGCGGCCATGACATGGACGGTATGGGCCAGGTCGGCGACCAGATCGAGATCGTGCTCCACGACCAGCAGGGCCATGCCGTCCGCGGCGAGGGCCCGCAACACGCGGGCGAGGGCGGCCACTTCACCGCTGTCGAGCCCCGCGGCGGGCTCGTCGAGCAGCAGCACCCGCGGATTCCCGGCGAGCGCCCGCGCCAGCTCGACACGCCTGAGCGTCCCGGTCGGCAGCCCCGCCGCGGGCAGCGCCCGCACCGGCCCGTCGAGCCCGAACAGGCGCAACGCCCGCTCCACGGCCCCCGGATCGGGGATCCGCCCCTGCTCGGCACCCACCCGAACATTCTCGGCCACGGTCAACGAGGGGAAAACCGCCAGCTGTTGAAAGGTCCGCGCGATCCCGAGCCGAGTCCGGGCGTGCGCGGCCCGCCGGGTGATGTCACGCTCCCCGAGCAGCACCTGCCCGCGCGCCGGGCGCAGCGTCCCGGCGAGACAGTGGAAGAGGGTGCTCTTCCCCGCGCCGTTGGGACCCACTACGGCGGTGACCCGCCCGGGCCGGACATCGAGGTCGACACCGTCGAGAGCGGTGAAACCCCCGTACGTGACGTGGAGCCCGCGGGCGCGGAGGCTGGTGGGCTCCAGAGGGGGGTGCGAGCGGCGGGGTGCGGCCCGCGAGGCCGAGACGCCACCCGCCGGGCCGGGCGGTGCTGTGGCGTCCCCGCGCGCTTGCGCGGCGCCACCCGCCCGCACGGCACCGTCCGGTCGGCCAGGGGGCCGACCCGGATCCTGGGCGGACGCACGGCTGGGCCGTGGTCCGGAGTCGTCCCGTCGACTCCGGGGCTCGCCGGGTTCCGAGTCGGGAGCATCACCGCGCGGCTGTGCCGTGCTTCCCGGTTGCTCGGTGTCTGACGCTTTTCCGTCGGTTCCAAGGGTGTTGGGCGGTGTGGCGACATGGCGGGGTGTTTCGGCGCTGGTGTGGTCGGGCGGGAGTTCACCAGGACCGTCGGCAGGGGCATTGCCCTGTGGTTGCCCGGTGTCTGGCGTCTTCCCGTGGGTTCCGGGCTGTCCGGGGGTGTTGGGTGGCGTGGCGGCATGGAGGGGTGTTTCGGCGCTGGTGTGGTCGGGCCGGGGTCCGCCCGGACCGTCGGTCGAGGTGTTGCCCTGTGGTTGCTCGGCGCCTGGTGCCTGACTGTCGATGCCTGGCCGCTCGGTACTGGTGAGCGGCGCAGTGTCGGGGGGCGGCTCGGCGCCGGGCCCCGGGGGTGTTTGGACCGGCTCGGAGAGGCCGCGTTGTCCGGGTGGTTCCGGGTGCCGCTGCCCGGAGGGTGCCGGCCTCGGGGCGAGGGGGCGGTGGGAGCCGGCCGGACCGTGTCCGCGCTCGGGTACCCCTGGTACGCCCAGGAGCCGTCGGCCCGGCTCGCCCGGTGCGTGCCGCCTCGCGGATGTCATCGCGGTGGCACCCGCCGGTACCAGTTCCCCGGCCATCCTCGGTCGCACCGGCCGCAGTTGCCGTCGTACGCGGGCCCCCAAGGGCGTGAGTGTCGCCCGGCGGCGCAGGCGCAGCCGGGAAGCCGCGGTGCGCAGGGCCTCGTACGGGCCTCCGGGGAAGCGGCCGACGAGGACGGCCAGTACGCCGATGAGGGCCGCCGCCACTCCGCCGCGCGCCCCCGCGTCGAGCCCCACGAGCAGGGCCGCGGCGGCGAGGGCGCCGAGCACGCTGTCGGCGCCGAGGACGACGACCGCGGCGAACCAGAGGAGGCCGCGGACGGGGTCGTACGCCGTCGCGTCGAAAGCGCGCAGGCCCATGCCGAGCATGCCGCCGCCCAGCGCGGCCAGGGCGGCGCCGGCCACGAAGGCGGTCAGTTTCAGGGCAGGAACGCGGACTCCCGCCGCCGACGCGCCCGACTCGTGGTCGCGCATCGCGGCCAGGGCCCGGCCCGTACGGCCGCGGCGCAGTATGCCTGCGGCCAGCAACGCGCAGGCCAGTAGGGCCAGTTCGAGCAGGTAGTACGCGCGGTCGCCGTCGAAGCCCGCCGGGCGGTCGAGGGACAGGCCGGAGACGGCGTACGGCTGGGCGAAGACGAAGCGGCTGACGCCGACGCCCACCGCGAAGGTGGCGAGGGCGAGGGCCAGACCGTGGCGGCTGATGGCGGGCCAGCCGGTCAGGAGACCGAGCGGGGCGACCAGGATCACCGCCACCGCGAGCGCGGCCAGTTCCGGGAGCCGCGGCAGGCCCGGGAAGCGGCCCGCCGCCAGCAGGGCCGTGAAGAGGGCGCCCAGACCCGCGTACGCCGCCTGCCCGAGCGAGATCTGGCCGCCGCGACCGGTGACCACGACCAACGACAGCAGCACCACGCCCAGCGCCGGCACCTGAACCGACGTATGCAGGTCCGAGCCCGCGAAGCCCAGGGGCAGCAGGAAGAGGACGACCGCCACGATCCATGCACCCGGCGGCGTCGCCACGCGGGCCGTCGCCGTGCGCGGGAGCGCGTCGCGGGTGCCGATGCCGGGAAGGACGAGGGCCGCGATCAGGAGCGCGACGACGAACAGGTTCGCGCCGACCGCCTGGAGCAGCGGCTCACCCCAGCCGGACGGGTGCAGGCGGGTCAGCTGGCTCTGGGCGACCCCGATGCCCAGCGCCACCACGACGGCCACCGGGAGGCTGCGCATCCGGGCGACCACGGCGACCGCGAGCACCTCCATGACGAGCAGGGGCATGCCGTACGGGTCGAGGCGTACGTAGGGGGCGAGGAGCACGCCCGTCAGACCGGCTGTGAACGAGCCGAACGCCCAGCCCGCCGCGGCGACCCGGTCCGCGTCGATGCCGCCGAGTACGGCGAGCGAGCGGTCGTCGACAACGGCGCGCAGCTCCGTGCCGATGCGGGTCCAGCGAGTGACGGCACCGACTCCCACGGCCAGCGCGACGGCCACCGCCAACTGCCCCCACGGGTCCGCCGACACCAGCGTCGGCGCGTCCGCCCGCGCCCCGGTGCCCCACACCAGGGCGGCTCCGCCGACCAGCAGGACGAAGACGCCGATGGACGCGACGAGCGTCTGCGCGGGGTCACTGCCGAGGACGGACAGCGGTCGGAACACGAAACGCTCCAGGATCACGCCGATCGCCGGGGCCACAAGGAGCAGCGTCACCGCGGCGCCCAGCCACAGCGGCCAGCCCCACTCGACCGTGAACTGGCGCAGCAGATACGCGCACACCATCGCGATCGCGCCGTGCGCGAAGTTGAGCACGCCGGTCGCCCGATGGGTGACGATCAGCCCGATCCCGGTCAGGGCGGCGGCGCTGCCGACCGAGAGACCGGCGAGGGTGAGGTCGTACGTCAGTGACGCCATCAGTCGTCCGGATCGGCGGCGGACGGTTCGCAGATCGGGCAGGGCCCCAGTTCCCCGCTCGCCAGCAGCAGCGAGTCCACCGGCACGGCCTCCGCCTTCCCGGCGACCAGCGGGCAGTCCGCGCGATGCCACAGCGTGCCGCCCGGCACCGTCAGCAGCTCGCCGCTGACGGCGACGGGCACGGCCGCGGCCTGCCCGGACTCGTCCACGTCGGCGGGCTCCGCCGCGACGAGGAGCCCGTACAGCTCCTCCACGCGTGCCGCCGCGAGCGCGTTCCTGCCGTGGGTGAGCAGTACCGCGCCCGCGATGATCAGGGCGGCGCCGGGCACCGTGCACGAGGCGAGAAACGGCAGCTGCCGCTCCGCGTACCGCTCGCCCGAGATGCCGTACCAGCCGATCACGCACAACACCGCTCCCGCGGCGAGCGCGGCCCACCCCGCCCACAGGACGGGGTGCACAGTCCGCAGTCGAGCTGTCCGCATCCGGGGCTCCAGCACGTCGTGTGTTTGGTCCGTTGACTGTCCATGTCAGCCAATGGCTTGCACTATGCCTTCTGCAAGCTGACCCTGAAAGCACCGGGCGCACCTGGGCCCGGTCCGACACCCGGTGGTGAGCCAGATGGTTCTCGGGACAGACCTCAGGCGGGGGAACGGCCGGGGGGTGGCGGCAGCGGTGGTCCTGTTCCTGGCCGCGGCCCTCACGGCGTGCAGCGACGAGAGCGGCGGCGGTGACACGAACCCGCCCACCCCCTCCGTGGAGCAGTCCACCAGTGCGGAGCCCAGCCCCACGGCTCCGGCCGATCCCGCGGCGGCCGAGCAGGAGATCAAGGAGAACTGGGAGAAGTTCTTCGACCCGGCCGTCGCACAGAAGGACAAGACGGCCGTCCTGGAGAACGGCGACCAGATGACCCAGGTCCTGGAGGGCTTCAGCGGCGATCAGCGCGGCCAGCAGGTGAAAGCCGAGGTCGAGAAGGTCGAGTTCACCTCGCCGACCGCTGCGAACGTGACGTACTCGCTGCTCCTGGAGGGCGCGACCGCGCTGCCGGGCGCCTCCGGAACGGCGGTCGAGCAGGACGGCACCTGGAAGGTGTCGGTGAACACGCTCTGCGCGCTGGTGCAACTGAGCGGTAATGCGTCGCCGGGCCCGGGCTGCTGAGGCCCTCGCCGCGGGCCTGCTGCTCCTGCTGAGCGCGGCCTGCGGCAGCCGCCTCCCGGAGAGCGACTTCGAGAACCGGTCCACGCCCACCCGGCAGGGCGACACCGCCCCGATCCGCGTCGGGATCATCACCAGCGCCACCAGCCCCGTCGGCGGCTCCGCCTTCACCGGGCCGCGCGATGGGGCGAAGGCCTACTTCGACCGGCTCAACGCGCGCGGCGGCATCGGCGGGCGCCCCGTCGAGGTGCGGCTGTGCGACGACGGCGGCAGCGGGGTCGGCAACAACGAGTGCGTGCACCGGCTCGTCGACGAGGACAAGGTCGTCGCTCTCGTCGCCACCACCGCCCTCGACTACGCGGGCGCCCCTCGCGTGTCCCACGCGCGCGTGCCCGACATCGGGGGTCAGCCCATCGGGCCGGCCTACGACACCTATCCGTACCTCTACGGGATCTACGGCAGCCTCGCCCCTCGCGCGGGCACGCCCGGCTGGGACGGTGAGCTGTACGGGGGCACCGAGGTCTACCGCTACTTCAAGCGCGAACAGGGTGCCCGCACCGCCGCCGTCGTCTCCTACAACCAGTCCGCCTCGGCCGCCTACGCCCGGCTCGTCGCCCAGGGCCTCAAGGCCGAGGGCTACAAGGTCGTCACCGAACAGGTCGACTTCGCGCTCCCCAACTTCCGTGCCGCCGCGGCCGACCTCAAGGAACAGGGCGCCGACCTCGTCTTCGACGCCCTCGACACGCATGGCAACGCCCAGCTCTGCGAGGCCATGGACGCGGTCGGGGCCTCGGTCATCGCCAAGGTCACCAACGTGCAGAACTGGACGTCCGCCGTTGCCTCCGACTACAAGGATTCGCCGCGGTGCCGCAACGCGCTGTGGGCGACGGGGGCCAGTCGCAACTACTCGGACACCGGGGATGCGGCCGTACGGGAGTTCCGGGACGCGACGGAGGGGCTGAAGACCCACTCCCAGTGGCAGTTGGAGGGGTGGGCTGCCGCCATGTGGTTCTCGGACGCGGCCGAGTCTTGTGCGTCGACGGGGGTCACGCGCGCGTGTGTAGACCGGTTCATGAACCGGGGGGAGCCGTACAGCGCCGACGGGCTGCTGGTTCCTGTCGTCTACGACCGGCTGTCCGAGCCGCCTGCGACGCGCCGTACGTGTGTCTCGGTGGCCCGATGGGAGGACGACCGGGGCTGGGTCTCCCAAGGGGACATGAACAGCAACTGCTTCGAGGTGCCGCAGCTGGGTTATCGGCCTTGAGGGGGTGAGCTGGGGGTGGGGTGGTTTTTTCGCCCCCTCCGCCCCTTCCCGTCCCGTTCCTGGGGGCTGCGCCCCCAGACCCCCGCTGTCGCGCTGACGCGCTCGTCCTCAAACGCCGGACGGGCTAGAAATAGCCCCTCCGGCGTTTGAGGAGCGGGGTCTGGGGCGGAGCCCCAGGAGCAAGGGACGGGGTAGGGGCGGAGGGGGCGAAAAAACCACCCCACCCCCAGCCCCGCCCTTGCGGACAGCCGCTGTCCGCAAGGGCTGCCAGACTCACACCCATGTTGGAGACATCGGCACGACTGCTGCGCCTGCTCTCGCTGCTGCAGGCCCACCGCGAATGGTCCGGGGCAGACCTGGCGGACAGACTCGGGGTCACGCCCCGGACCGTGCGCCGTGACGTGGACCGGCTGCGCGAGCTGGGCTACCCCGTCAACGCCAGCCCCGGCACGGGCGGCGGCTACCAGCTGGGCGCGGGCGCCGAGCTCCCACCGCTGCTGCTCGACGACGACGAGGCGGTGGCCGTGGCGGTCGGCCTGCGGACGGCCGCTGGGCAGGGCATCGAGGGCATCGGCGAGACCTCCGTACGCGCGCTCGCCAAACTGGAGCAGGTGCTGCCGCACAGGCTGCGCCGCCGCGTGGGCGCCCTGAACGCGTTCACCGTGCCGATGCTGCGCGGCCCACAGCCGTCAGCCATCGACCCGGCCGTGCTCACCGAGCTGGCCCACCTCTGCCGGGACGCCGAGCGGCTCCGCTTCGACTACCGCAGCCATGACGGCGCGCCCACCCGCCGTACCGTCGAACCGCACCGCCTGGTGTGCACCGAGCACCGCTGGTACCTGGTCGCCTGGGACGTCGACCGCGGGGACTGGCGTACGTTCCGGGTGGACCGCATCACGCCCACGCCGCCGCACGGACCGCGCTTCACGCCCCGTACGCCACCGGCCGAGGACCTGGCGGCGTACGTCTCCAAAGGAGTCTCCACGCGCGTGTACGCCTCGCATGCCGTCATCAGGCTGCTGGTGTCCATGGAGGAGGCCGCCGAGCGGATCTCGCCCTCCGCCGGGACGCTGGAGGCGGAGGGGAAGGACAGCTGCATCCTGCGTGCCGGGGCAGCGAGCCTCGATGTGATGGTGCTTCACGTGATGATGACCGGCTTCGAGTTCGAGGTGGTCGAGCCCGCGGAACTCACCGGGGCGATCAGGACGACGCGGGACCGGCTGTCCCGGGCCCTGGAGCGGGCTCAGGAGCCGGGGACACCGCCGCGTACTGGGGATGGTGCAGGTCGAACGCCGGGGACTCGGAGCGGATCCGGGGCAGCGTGTTGAAGTTGTGCCTCGGTGGCGGACACGAGGTCGCCCACTCCAGGGAGCGGCCGAAGCCCCAGGGGTCGTCGACGTCGACCTTGGTGCCGTACTTGGCGGTCTTCCAGACGTTGTAGAGGAACGGCAGCGTCGACATGCCCAGCAGGAACGCGCCGATCGTCGAGAGGGTGTTGAGTGCCGTGAAGCCGTCGGCGGCCAGGTAGTCGGCGTACCGGCGCGGCATGCCCTCGGCGCCCAGCCAGTGCTGCACCAGGAACGTCGTGTGGAAGCCGACGAAGAGCGTCCAGAACTGGATCTTGCCGAGCCGTTCGTCGAGCATCTTGCCGGTGAACTTGGGCCACCAGAAGTAGAAGCCGCCGAAAGTCGCGAAGACGACGGTGCCGAAGACGACGTAGTGGAAATGGGCGACCACGAAGTACGAGTCGGTCACATGGAAGTCGAGGGGCGGCGAGGCCAGGATCACCCCGGTCAGGCCGCCGAACAGGAACGACACCAGGAAGCCGACGGCCCACAGCATGGGGGTCTCGAAGGACAGGGACCCCTTGAGCATCGTGCCGGTCCAGTTGAAGAACTTCACACCCGTGGGCACCGCGATCAGGAACGACATGAACGAGAAGTACGGCAGGAGCACGGCGCCGGTCGCGAACATGTGGTGCGCCCACACGACCACCGACAGACCGGTGATGGCCATCGTCGCGGCGACCAGCGTCAGGTAGCCGAAGATCGGCTTCCGGCTGAAGACGGGCAGGATCTCCGTGATGATCCCGAAGAACGGCAGCGCGATGATGTAGACCTCGGGATGCCCGAAGAACCAGAACAGGTGCTGCCACAGCAGCGCCCCGCCGTTCGCCGCGTCGAACACCTGCGAACCGAACCGCCTGTCCGCCTCGAGCACCAGCAGCGCCGCCGCCAGCACCGGGAAGGCGAAGAGGATGAGGATCGAGGTGAAGAGGGTGTTCCAGGTGAAGATCGGCAGCCGGAACATCGTCATGCCGGGCGCGCGCATCCCGATGATCGTCGTGATGAAGTTGACCGCGCCGAGGATCGTGCCGAAGCCGGCCAGCGCGAGCCCCATGATCCACATGTCGGCGCCGATGCCCGGCGAGCGCTCCAGGCTGTTGAGCGGCGCGTAGGCGAACCAGCCGAAGGCGGCGGGACCGCTGGGTACCAGGAGCGAGCCGAGGACGATCAGGCCGCCGAAGAGGAACAGCCAGTACGACAGCATGTTCAGCCGCGGGAAGGCGACGTCCGGGGAGCCGATCTGCAGCGGCATGATCTCGTTGGCGAACCCGGCGAAGGTCGGGGTCGCGAACAGCAGCAGCATGATCGTGCCGTGCATGGTGAACATCTGGTTGAACTGGTTGTTGTCGATGAGCTGCAGACCGGGCCGGGCGAGTTCGGCGCGCATCAGCAGCGCCATCAGGCCACCGATCAGGAAGAACGCGAACGACGTGATCAAGTAGAGGTGCCCGATCTTCTTGTGATCGGTGGTGGTCAGCCAGTCGATGATCACGCGCCCCGGCTGCTTGATCCGTACGGGTCGCGCTGCCGCCTGCGCGGTGTCCGTCCCCATCGCTCGCCCCTTCGTGATCGCCTTCCGGGCCTGCTGAGCTCACGCCATGATGCTCGCGTCGCCCCGTGCTCCGACAGAGGGCGTGCGGGGGTTGTGTGCTGGAACCGTGTATTTCCTATGCGGCGTCAGCTTCCGGGACACGCCCCGGAATCGGAATGGAAAGGCCGCGCAGCACGACCGGCTCCGCACATTCCAATGGGCTATTCGGGACGGCGTCACCGTAGTCCCGAATTACGTTCGAAGGCGTGCGAAACACCTACCGAACCCCCCGTACGTGTGACGGAGTTCGGCTGAAACGCGTGTCGTGGTCCTGTGACAGAAATGTGACCGGTGAGGGATAAGCGGCGCATGGTGCGGGGTTGGGCTTCCCCAGTGGCGAAGGGCCGCCTAACGTGGCGTTCATGGCACCCATTCCCACTCCTCCCGCAGAGCCCCAGGACAGTACGGAGACCTATGTCGGGCTGGAGGCGAGAAGCGCCGAGCGCCGTGCCCGTGAGCGCGGCTGGTCCACGGTGCGCTCGCTGCCGCCCGGCACGATCATCACCATGGAGTACCGCGCGGGGCGGCTGAACTTCGAGGTCAGTGACGGCAGGGTGACCCGCTGCTGGAAGGGCTGACGGCGCCGCCGACGGAGATGTGCGAAGGCCCCCGGCTCGTCAGGAGCCGGGGGCCTTCGCGGTGCGGGGACAGGCTGTGCGTACCGGCCCCGCGGGTTCTGTGTGCTCAGCCGCCTGTCGCGGGGCGGACCGGGGTGCTGCTGGTCGTGCGCGGCACGCGGTCCGAGTGCGGCGGACGGCGGCTGCCGATCGGTGTGACCGGGGTGCGCTCGGAGCGGGCCGTGTGCGGGCCCGGAGCCAGGTAGACGGGCGCCCGGGGCGGGAGGGAACCGCTGACCGTCTCGCGCGCCGGAGCCTCCCCGTCCACGTTGGTGGGCTGCGTGACCATGACGGGCACGCCGACCGGAGCGGGCGCCTGAGCAGGCGCGGGACGGGCACGGCGGGCGCGCCAGGAGTCGCGCAGGGCGAAGATCCAGACCTCGGCGCGGGCGATCATCGGCTCGACCCAGGGCAGCGCAAGCAGGATCAGCAGCCCCGCCGCCCAGCCCAGGACCACGTCGCTCAGCCAGTGCGTGCCGAGGTAGACGGTGGTCAGACCGACACCCAGGGAGACCACGGCGGAGACCGCGGACAGCCAGCGCCTGGCCCGCGGGGTCGAGGCCAGATAGGCCAGGATTCCCCAGGTCACGACGGCGTTCGCGGTGTGACCCGAAGGAAATATATCGCCGCCGAGACCCATCTCGCTCGAGCCGATCGTGGTCGCGTAGTGCGGGCCGAGGCGGCCCATGCCGATCTTGGCGGCGCCGACCGTGATGTTCAGCAGCAGCAGCGAGGCGCCCAGCGTGAGCAGCGGGCGCAGGGTGTGCTGCCGCCAGGAACGCCAGCCCAGCCAGGCGCAGACCATCACCGCGGTGGGGCCGCGCTGGCCGAGCACCACGTAGTAGTCGAGGAACGCGTGGATCTCCGGCCACTGCTGATAGGGCCGGAAGAACATGACCTGCCAGTCGAACCGGACCAGCCACGACGTGATCGCCACGGCCCACACAATGGCCAAGTAGAAGGCCAGGGTTGCCGCGAAGAGCACAACCCTGTGCCGACTCATCTTCGGCACATCGATGTGGGCCGGTCGTTCCGGCTCACGGTCCAGCCGGGCGAAGACCCGGTCCAGACGGTTGAGGGTTCGTTCGGTACGCACTCAATCGACGTTACAGCGAGTGAGCTCCGTTCAAGGTCGAATCACTCGCTTTGTGATGACGATGTGATGTGGGATTCCTCTCAGGATGATGTCAATTTCCAATGAATCGCTAATCCTCCCTGGCCGGATCCTTCAATTCCATCGATCAAGTGTGAGTTCGGTTTTATGTCTCTTATATTTCCGTTCACCTGGAACTGGTGTGGAATTCTCTGGCCGCTCACCGGTCGTCATGGAGTCGATCATGGCGGCCCGGTGCCGTTCAGCCAGAAGGCCCCGTAGACCGCCGAGGCCACCGCCACGCCGCCGAGCACCAGCGCTGACCTGGACGTTCGCAGCCGGGACAGGGCCACCGCGAGGGGCAGCAGCAGGGGGAACGCGGGGAGCAGAAGGCGCGGTTTCGAGCCGAAGTAGCCCGACGCGCACAGGGCGAGCGCGGTGACGATCCCCGCGTACACCAGGAGCGGCAGCGGCTGGCCCTGCCGTACGCACGTCACGTACAGCCACACCACCAGCGCGACCCCGACGATCAGCCCCACGCCGGCCAGGGCGGAGGGGAAGGACGTGAACTTGTCGCCGACGAAGCGGGCGAAAGCGTACCCGCCGTCGAAGCCGTTGCCCCACCCCGCCTGGACGTCGAGGTAGCCCAGCGGCCCCCCGCCCGTGCGGTGGCCGACCCACAGGACGTACCCGGCGGCGCCGAGGGGCGCGATGAGCATGCCGAGGGCGCGCCGCCACGCGGGGGCGCCGTCCGGATGCGGCGCACTTCGATTCCGTCCGTACGAGGTGTCCGGAGCGGTCGGCGTGTCCCGTACGAACGAGGTGATCGCCGCCACCCACAGGGCCGCGACGACCGCGGCGCCCACCGGGCGCGTCAGGCCCGCGAGCGCGGCGAGCGTGCCCGCGGTCAGCCAGCGGCCGGTCAGTACCGCGTAGAGCGACCAGGCGGCGAGCGCCGTGAACAGGGATTCGCTGTACGCCATCGACTGCACGACGCCGATGGGCAGCACCGCCCACACGAGCACGGCGCAGACACCTGCCCGGCGCCCGTACACATGGTCCGCGACCGCGAAGATCCCCCAGGCCGCGGCGAGCGAGGCCAGTGTGCCGACGAGCAGGCCCGCGTCCGCGTACGACAGCGGGGTGAGCGCCGAGACGAGCCGTTCCAGCCAGGGCAGCAGCGGGAAGAACGCGAGATTCGAGTGCACGTCGCCGTTCGGGAGGCGGACCTCGTAGCCGTAGCCGAGGCCGGCGACCCGGGTGTACCAGAGCGAGTCCCAGCGGGCGGTCAGCAGCGTGTGGGCGCTCTTGCCGTTCGCCGCGCTCCAGACGGCCAGGGTGATGAGGCCCAGGGCGCGCACGGCCGCGTAACCCAGGAGGGCGGGCGCGGCCCGGCGCAGGGCGCCCGTGCGGGGCGGCGTCACTACGGGCGTCTCAAGATCGGTCACGGGCTCGATTATCGGCGGCCCGCGGAACCGGGGGACCCGCCGGGGCGTGCTGCCCCAAGGGGAGCCCGGCCCTTCAAGGCCCCGCGTGCCAGGTGGAGCGTGGCGTACGCCACACCCCCTTGAGAGGAACGTGAGAGGTCCGCCACGCGTCATTGGCGGGAACTCGCGTACGCTGACGGCTCACTCGCCTTTGTTGCGTGGGCCGGGATTCCGCTCTCCCAGGCCGCAACCGCAGGGAGTCCCCACCCCGCGGTCCCGCCGAACGCGAGGGAACATCTGGGAGGTAGTGCATGTCCGGGACGACTACGGCCGCTGCGCGATGCCGTCGGGAGACCGGGGTCGGTGCCAACCGCTGGGTCGTCCTTGTCGTCCTCTGCGTCAGCCTGCTCCTTGTCGCCCTCGACGCCACCGTGCTGCACGTCGCGGTGCCCGCGGTCACCGAGGACCTCAAGCCCGGCGGGATAGAGCTGCTCTGGATCGTCGACGTCTACCCGCTCGTCTGCGCCTCGCTCCTCATCCTCTTCGGCACGCTGGGTGACCGCGTCGGCCGCCGGCGGATCCTTCTCCTCGGGTACGCGCTCTTCGGCGTCGCCTCCGGACTCGCGGCCCTCGCCGACAGCGCGCAGGTCCTCATCGGCGCGCGCGCCCTGCTCGGCGTCGGCGGCGCGATGATCATGCCCGCGACGCTCTCCATCCTGCGCCAGGTCTTTCCCGACCGGCGGGAGCGGGCGCTCGCGATCGGGATCTGGAGTGCCGTGGCCGCCGTGGGCGCCGCGGTCGGACCGCTCCTCGGCGGTTTTCTGCTGGAGCACTTCTGGTGGGGGTCCGTCTTCCTCATCAACATCCCGCTGATGCTGGTCAGCCTGCCCATCGGGCGACTGCTGCTGCCCGAGTCGAAGGGCGACGGGAAAGGGCCCTGGGACGTCGTCGGCGCGCTCATGGGCGCGGCCGCACTCTTCGGGATCGTCCTCGGTGTGAAGCGGCTCGGCGGGGGCGAGGCGCCGTTCAGCCCGTTCACGCTGGTGCCACTGCTGGCGGGTGCGGCGCTGATGGTGGCCTTCGTACGGCGGCAGCGGCGGCGCGAGCATCCGCTGGTCGATCTGCGGATGTTCTCGCGGCCCGCGTTCAGCACGTCCGTCTGCTGCATCGTGCTCGCCATGCTCGCCCTGGTCGGTCTTGAGCTGATCGCCGCCCAGTACCTGCAGCTCGTGCTCGGCCTTTCGCCGCTGGAGACCGGGCTGCGACTGCTGCCGCTCACCGTCGCGGCGATGGCGTCGGGGCTCGCCGGGGCGAAGATGCTGCGGCGGTTCGGGCCGCGCGCGATGGTCTGCTCCGGGTTCTGCATCACCGCGGCCGCGGTCGTCATGCTCACGCCGATGGGCGGGCGTGACAACACGGGGCTGCTGCTCTTCGGGTTCATGCTTCTCGGGTTCGGGCTGGAGATGACGCTCTTCGGCGCGTACGAGTCGATGCTCAGCGAGGCTCCTCCGGCGCAGGCCGGCGGGGCCGCGGCGATCGGGGAGACCTCGTACCAGCTGGGTGCCGGGATCGGGATCGCGCTCCTGGGGAGTGTGATGAACGCGGCGTACACGCCACGGCTGTCGTCGGTGCCGGGGGTTCCGGCTTCCGATTCCAAGGCGGCGGGGCACTCCCTGGGAGAGGCGTACGAGGTTGCTGCGCGGCTTGGCGGGCATCCTGGTGCTGCCCTGCGGCATGCCGCTCGGGACTCCTTTGTGCATGGGCTGCATGTGACCCTGCTGGTCAGCGCGGGGCTGTTGCTGCTCGGGGCCGCCATGGCGTTGAGGCTGCCGCGGGTCATGGAGTGCGGGGCGCCTGCGGCGGGCTCGGCGGAGATTCCGGCGCCCCGGGAAGTCGCGGCATCCCGCGTGCCCGTGTAGTTCTCCCGCCCGCGCACCGCCCGTTCAGCCTCGTTGCGAAGTGCTGGTCTCCCGTGGGGGTGATCCGCCGTCGGCGGCTGTCCGTCCGTGGGTCACTGGACGTACGGGACACTGCGTCGTAACGTCGGCGCCGTATTCGTAACTAGCGGCGCTAGTTTTAGAGTTCCGGAGGCTGTGCCATGTCCGCGTCCTCGAAGTTGCCACCCTTCGACCCCGCCGACCCCCTCGGTATCGACGACCTTCTGGACTCGGAGGACCTGGCGATCCGCGACACCGTGCGGGCGTGGGCCGCGGACCGGGTGCTGCCTTACGTCGCCGAGTGGTACGAGAAGGGGGAGCTGCCCGGGATCCGGGAGCTGGCGCGGGAGTTGGGCGGGATCGGGGCGCTCGGGATGTCGCTCCAGGGGTACGGGTGCGCGGGGGCGTCCGCCGTGCAGTACGGGCTCGCCTGCCTGGAGCTCGAGGCGGCCGATTCCGGGATCAGGTCGCTGGTGTCCGTGCAGGGGTCACTCGCGATGTACGCCGTCCACCGGTTCGGCTCGGAGGAGCAGAAGCAGCGGTGGCTGCCCTCCATGGCCTCCGGCGACGTCATCGGGTGCTTCGGACTCACCGAACCCGACCACGGGTCCGACCCGGGCTCCATGCGGACGTACGCCAAGCGCGACGGCGGGGACTGGGTCCTCAACGGGCGGAAGATGTGGATCACCAACGGGTCCGTCGCCGGGGTCGCCGTGGTGTGGGCGCAGACCGACGACGGGATCCGCGGGTTCGTCGTGCCCACCGACGCGGCCGGGTTCTCCGCTCCGGAGATCAAGCACAAGTGGTCGTTGCGGGCCTCCGTCACCAGTGAGCTGATCCTGGACGACGTACGGCTGCCCGCCGATGCCGTGCTGCCGGAGGTCACCGGGCTGAAGGGGCCGCTGGCGTGTCTGTCGCACGCGCGGTACGGGATCGTGTGGGGCGCGATGGGCGCCGCGCGGGCCAGTTTCGAGGCCGCCGTCGAGTACTCCAAGACGCGCGAGCAGTTCGGGCGGCCCATCGGCGGCTTCCAGCTCACCCAGGCCAAGCTCGCCGACATGGCGGTCGAACTGCACAAGGGGATCCTGCTCGCCCATCATCTGGGGCGGCGCATGGACGCGGGGCGGCTGCGTCCGGAGCAGGTCAGCTTCGGGAAGCTCAACAACGTGCGGGAGGCGATCGAGATCTGCCGGACCGCCCGCACCATTCTCGGCGCCAACGGCATCTCGCTCGAATACCCCGTGATGCGGCACGCCACGAACCTGGAGTCGGTGCTCACCTATGAGGGCACCGTCGAAATGCATCAACTCGTGCTGGGCAAGGCGCTCACCGGACTCGATGCCTTCCGGTAAGAACTCGCAACCCCGGAAGAACCCGCAAGGACCCCGGCAAGGCAGGGCCGGTGAGCGGCCCTGCCTCAGCTCTGGTTGAAGAAACCGTCCTGCTGACGGCTCGCGGCCTCGCCGCTGACGATCTCCGTGTTGGCAGGGGTCAGCAGGAAGACGCGGGTGGCGACCCGTTCGATCGTGCCGCGCAGGCCGAAGGTCAGGCCGGCCGCGAAGTCCACCACGCGCTTGGCGTCGGCGGGCTCCATGGCCGTGAGGTTGATGATGACCGGGACGCCGTCCCGGAAGAGTTCGCCGATTCCACGTGCGTCCCGGAAGCTGTCCGGGGTGACCGTGCCGATCCGGCGGCCCTTTTCCTCCGCCGTCTCGGACGCGACCTTCACACGAGGGTCGGTGACCCAGGCATCGCCGGTCGCCTGGCCCTCGGCGTAGTTGTCGTCGTCGTAGTAACGCTCGTCATCGTTGTCGTCGACGAGGCCAAGCCAGGCACTCGCCTTGCGCACCGATCCCATGGACGCCTCCTCTCACAGCGGTCTTTCTTGCTTTCCGCATCCCCATGGTCGTCCATGATGCGGATGTCGCGCCAAGTGGATAGACGCCGCGCGGGGGTTTCGTGACGGTACTGGTGCACAGCGAATACGTCGAGAGCCCGCGTTTCCCAAGGGTCTTGCTGTGTACGGCTGCTGACTAGGAGTGAAATATGATTCTTCACGGCGTATGGGTGACGAGCGGTGCGTACGGGTGAACGGGGTGGTCGATACGATGCCGCAGCTCAACGTCGTACAGGTCACGGGGGAGTGTCGTGTTCGGAATAGTCAGGCCCTGCCGGCACCGTCTCGGTGAGGGGCTCAAGACCCAGTGGATGGCGCATTTGTGCGGGCTGTGCCTCGCGCTGCGCGGGGACCACGGTCAGTTCGCCCGGGTCGTCACGAACTATGACGGGCTGCTGGTATCGGTTTTGACGGAGGCTCAGGCCGAGCGCGTCACCGGGTGGCGGCGTACGGCGGGGCCCTGTCCCTTGCGCGGTATGCGCACCGCGTCCGTCGCGCAGGGCGAGGGCGCGCGGCTCGCCGCCGCCGTCTCGCTGGTGCTGGCGTCGGCCAAGGTGCGCGACCACGTGGCGGACGGGGACGGGCTGTTGGCGCGCAAGCCGGTGGCGCTCGCGGCGCGTCGGGTCGCCAGGAGCTGGGGGCGCGCCGGTGCGCGTACCGGCGCGGAAGTCGGGTTCGACACCGCGGTGCTGGTCGACGCGGTGGACCGGCAGATCGGTGTCGAGGCGCTGGCCGGGCTCGGGACGCCGCTGCTGACCGTCACCGAGCCGACCGAGACCGCGACCGCCGCGGCCTTCGCGCACACCGCCGTACTCGCCGGGCGACCCGGCAACGCCGTGCCGCTCGCCGAGGCCGGGCGGCTCTTCGGGCGGCTCGCGCATCTCCTGGATGCCGTGGAGGACAGGGAAACTGACGCCGTGTCGGGAGCCTGGAACCCGCTGACGGCCACCGGCACGTCGCTCGTGGAGGCGCGGCGGCTCGCGGACGACGCGCTGCACGGGATACGGCTGGCGCTGCGCGAGGTCGAGTTCAGTGACGACAGGCTGGCGCACACCCTGCTCGCGCACGAGCTGCGGAACTCCGTGGACCGCGCCTTCGGTACGAGCTCGTGCGCACACGGGTTGCATCAGGCGGACGTATACGGCCCGCCGACCGGACCGTACGCGCCGCCCGGCGGCCCGGGCGGACCGCCGCTTCCCCCGGAGCCGCCGCACCGCGACCGGCGCGGGCTCGTCGCGGGCTGCCTGGTGTGGGCGGGACTGGCCTGTACGTGCCAGATGTGCTGTTGCGAGTACGAGGACCCGTGGTCCAGAGAGCGCAGGGAAGGGCCCTGCGCTCAGTGCAACGGCGACGGTGGGTGCGGCGACTGCTGCAGTTGCTGCGGCGATTGCTGTGACGGGTGTGATGGCTGCGATGGGTGCGACTGCGGCTGCAGTTGCTGAGTTTGGGGCCGGCTGAGTAGGGGGCCCTGCTGAGTAGTGGGGCTAGTCCTTGATCTCCGGTGGTGAGATCTCCGACTTCTCGATCTCCGAGCCGGTCGTGCCCCACTTCTTGAGGATCTTGTCGTACGTCCCGTCCGCGATGAGTTCGTTCACCGCGGCCTGGAAGGCGGGCGCCAGCTTCGTGCCCTTCTTGAAGGCGAAGCCGACGTCGAGGCGGTGGTACTCGTTGAGGAACTTCACGCCCTCCTGGTGGGCGACCGCGTAGCGCAGGCCGTTGATCGTGCTCATCACGATGTCGCTGCGGCCCTGTTGCAGCGAGGACCAGATCGCGCCCTGCTCGCTGTAGGTCTGCACCTTGTACGCGTCCTTGCCGGCGTCCGTGCAGACCTTCTTGTTGTCCTCCAGGGTCGCCTCGAAGGTCGTGCCCGCGGCGGTCGCGACGTTCAGGCCGCACAGCTGCTTCAGGTCGGTGATCTTCGTCAGTTCGCTGTCGTCGCGGGTGGCGAAGCCCTGGCCGTCGTTGACGTAGGTGACGAAGTCGATCGTCTTGCGGCGCTCGTCGGTCACGCCGAAGTTGCCGATGCCGAGGTCGTACTTGCCGCTGTCGAGGGCCGGCAGGATCGCCTCGAAGCTCGCGGCCTCATAGTCCAGTTCGATGCCGAGGGTCTTCGCGACCGCGTTGGCGAAGTCGACGTCCTGTCCGGCGAGGGTCTTGCCGTCCTCCAGGTACGAGGTGCCCGGCGGCTGACCGGAGACGCTGACCGCGATGCTGAGACCGGTGGTCCCGGAAGGCAGCAACTTGGCCGCCGCCGCGTCCTTCTCGACGGACGAGAGCACGTCCGCTGTAGGGATTCCGTCGTTGTTGACCGCGGCCTGGGCGTCGGTTCCGCCGGAGCCCGTGCTTCCCGAGTCACCGGAACCGCACGCCGTGAGCAGCAGCGCCACGGAGGTGACCAGGGCAAATGGGATGAAATGGCGACTACGGGGTCGCGAGGGCGTACTCATGGCGTACGGATCTCCTGAGCAGGCGGAAGACAGACGGAAGGCAGGGAGTAAGCAGGCAGAGGGCAGCCGGGAAGGCGGCGGGAAAAGAGAGCTCTGTGCGCGAGGGGAGCGCGGGATACGCGTGTGAAGGCGTGGGCATCGGCGCTCAGGCGGCGCCGGAGAAAAGCAGAAAGCGCCCGTCAGAGAGGGCGCCAGAGGTCAGCTCAACAGGAAGAGGACCACACTCGACCGAAGTCGATGTGGGAGCGCGTGACCAGCCACTGCTGCGAATGCATGGGGTAAGTGGAACAGGCATCCGTTTCTGCGTCAACTGACATGAGACGTAGCGCTCACAGTGTGGACACCCTTGACAGGGACGGGAAACGGCCCCGTACTCTCGACGGACGGCCATGCTGAGGGGCTCGGCCGTGGGGCGTCCTCGTGGCGCGCCGTGTGGTCCGTACGGTCCCTGTGGCCGTGCGGCCCGTGTGAAGGCATCACCGTGTTCGACTCGACGCATCACGGAGCCTTCGCATGTCCTCCGACACCCTTACCAAGGTGGCCGCACCGGAAGATGCGGTGCCTTTGCGCATCGTCCCGCAGCGCCGTCTGGGCCAGTGGACCGCCGCCGTCGTCGTCCTGGTCCTGCTCGGGCTCGCCCTCAACTCCGTAGTGCGCAACGACGCGTTCCAGTGGGACGTCGTGGGCGACTACTTCACGACCGCCGCGGTCCTGCGCGGACTCTGGCTCACCCTCTGGCTGACCGCGCTCGTGATGGCGCTCGGCTTCGCCCTCGGCACCCTGCTCGCCGCGTTCCGGCTCTCCTCCAACCCCGTTCTGCGGGCGGTGAGTTGGGGATACGTCTGGCTGTTCCGCTCGATGCCGATCCTGGTGCAGCTGCTGTTCTGGTTCAACATCGGAGTGCTGTACCCGGAGATCCTCGGGATCAAGACGGTGAACCTGCTCGGCCCGGTCACCGTCGCCATCGTCGGCCTCACCCTGCACGAGGCCGCGTACGCCGCCGAGGTGGTGCGCGGCGGCATCCTCTCCGTCGACCGCGGCCAGATCGAGGCCGCGCAGGCGCTCGGGCTGAGCCGGTGGCGCCGCTGGTGGAAGATCGTGCTTCCGCAGGCGATGCGCTCCATCGTGCCGCCGGCCGGAAACATGCTGATCGGCACCCTCAAGGGCACCTCCATCGTCAGCGTCATCGCCGTACAGGACCTGCTCTACTCGGTGCAGCTCGTCTACCACCGCACCTACCAGGTCATGCCCCTGCTGATGGTCGCCACGCTCTGGTACGTCATCGTCACCTCGGTGCTCAGCGTCGGCCAGTACTACGTGGAGCGGCACTACGCGCGCGGTTCGGAGCGCACCCGATGAGCGCCGGACGGCCCTCGCTGGTGATCGTGGGAGCCGGGCCGCGGGGGACCGGTGTCCTGGAGCGGATCGCCGCCAACCTGCCTGAGCTGTACGGGGATTCGGGCGCGCAGGGCTCCGGGGGCGTCGCAGTTCTCGGTGGCTCCGCGGGTTTCGACATCCATCTCGTCGACCCCTATCCGCCGGGCGCCGGACGCATCTGGCGCGAGGAGCAGTCGCCGCTGCTGTGGATGAACTCGCAGGCCCAGGACGCCACGATGTTCACCGATGAGACGGTGGCGATGGACGGGCCGCTGCTCGAAGGCCCCACGCTGCACGAGTGGGCCGGCCTCGACGGGCGCGTCTTCGCGGACCGGCAGCGCCAGGGCACGTACCTGCGCTGGGTGTACGAACGGGCCGTGGCCGCCCTGCCGTCGGGCGTCCGGGTCCAGCACCACCCGCGCCGCGCACTGCGCGTCGAGGGACCCCGTGGCGGTCGCCAGCAGGTGTGGCTGGAGGGCCTGCCTCAACCGCTCCACGCCGACCTCGTGGTCCTGGCGCTCGGTCACCTCGACGCCGAACTCGACGACGAGCAGAGGGAATTGGCGGCGTACGCGGAACGCCATGGGCTGGTGCACCTGCCGCCGGACTTCACCGCCGACAGCGACCTGTCCGCGCTGGAGGCGGGCGAACCCGTTCTCGTGCGCGGCTTCGGGCTCGCCTTCGTCGACCTGATGGTGCTGCTGACGGAGGGGCGCGGCGGACGTCACGAGGGAGAGACGTACATCCCGTCCGGGCGTGAGCCGATCCTCCACGTCGGCTCACGGCGCGGGGTGCCCTACCACTCCAAGATCGGCTACGACTGGGAGGGCGAACGGCCGCCGCTGCCAAGGTTCTTGGGGCCCGCGGAGATCGACGAGCTCCTTGCGCGCCCGGAGGGATTCGACTTCCGGCGTGATGTCCTGCCGCTGGTCGAGAAGGAGCTGGGGTTCGCGCACTACCACCGGCTGTTCGCGGCCCACCCCGAGCGGACGCGGATGGCCTGGAGCGACTTCGAGGAGAAGTACGCGGCCTCGGACGCTGCCGAGATCCAGGCACTGGTGGCGTCCGCCGTTCCCGATCCGGTCGACCGGATCGACCTCGCCGCCCTCGACCACCCGCTCGACGGGGTGCGGCACACCTCGTACGAGGAACTGCAGACGGGCCTGCGTGCTTACATCGAAGGGGACTTGACGCGGCGTCACGACCCGTCGAACAGCCCGGACCTCGCCGTCTTCCTCGGACTGCTCTCCGTATACGGTCAGTTGGTCCGGCTCGGTGACATCGGCCCGTGGTGGCACGGCTTCTTCAGCTATCTCGCCTCCGGGCCGCCCGGACCGCGGCTGCGGCAGATGCTGGCCCTGTCTCGGGCCGGGATCTTGAAGTTCGTGGGCGCGGACATGACCGTCACCGCCGAGGACGGCGTCTTCCGGGCGGGCAGTGCCACCGTGCCCGGCGCGACGGTCGAGGCCCGCGCGCTCGTCGAGGCACGGCTGCCGCACCCCACGGTCGAGCGCACCAGCGACCAACTGCTGCGCGAGCTGTACGCCGACGGGGCCGCCGCGACTCCCGAGGGACTGCTCGCCGTGGACCCCGCCGACGGCCGGGTCCTGGACCGCTCCGGCACCCCGCACCCCCGGCGCTTCGCGCTCGGCCCGCACACCGACGCGCGCGGCTCGGGGGCGTTCACCCGGCCGCGTACCGGAGGGCCGGCCTTCCGGCAGAACGACGCGGCGGCGCGTGCCGTGCTGGCGTTCCTGCGCGCGCTGTCCTGTCGGTCCGCGGCCTGACGCTCCGCGGTCCTGTCCGGCCGCGGCCTGACGCTCCGCCCCCTCCCACCATGCCCCGAGGAACCCCATGTCTTTGACCAGTGATCCACCCCTGTCCAAAACGGCCTCCGAGCCGGAGGACCTCGGCGTGCTCAGGGTGGTGCCCGTCCGGCACCCCTGGCGCTGGGCCGCCATCGCCGCCACGGCGGTGCTCCTCGCGCAGTTCGTCCACGGACTCGTCACCAACGCGGGTTGGGAGTGGGAGGTCTTCGCCGAGTTCTTCACCGCCGAGGTCGTCCTGAAAGCGGTCTGGACGACGCTGCAACTCACCTTCTACGGAACGGCGTTGGGCTTCGCGCTCGGTATCGTGCTGGCCTTCATGCGGCTGTCGCAGAGCCGGTTCCTCAAGGCCGTGGCCTTCGGCTATGTCTGGGCGTTCCGGTCGATCCCGCTCATCGTCCAGCTCTTGTTCTGGTTCAACCTGGCCTACCTGTACCCGGAGTTGCAGTTCGGGATCCCCTTCGGGCCGGGGTTCTACTCCTTCGACACGATGGGCCTGGTCGGGGCGATGAGCGCGGCCGTGCTGGGACTCGCCCTGCACCAGGCCGCGTACGCCGCGGAGATCGTGCGCGGGGGCGTACTCGCCGTGGACGGTGGGCAACTGGATGCGGCGGCCGCGCTGGGCATCCCGAAGCTGCGGCAGATCCGGCGGATCGTGCTGCCGCAGGCGATGCGCTCGATCCTTCCGAACGCCGCCAACGAGGTGATCTCCCTCTTCAAGGGAACCTCCATCGTCTCCGTCATGGCGATCGGCGAACTCTTCTACCAAGTCCAGGTCATCTACGGGCGCAACGGCAGGGTCGTACCCCTCCTGATGGTCGCCACCGCCTGGTACATCCTCCTGACCAGCGCACTCTCCGTCCTCCAGTACTACGTCGAACGTCACTACGCCAAGGGAGCCGTGCGATGAGCGCGCCCACGACCTCCGTCATGGTCGACATCAAGTCCGTACACAAGAGCTTCGGTTCGCTGGAAGTGCTCAAGGGCGTGGACCTCGAAGTGCGGACCGGCGAGGTCACCGTCGTCCTCGGTCCTTCCGGGTCCGGCAAGTCGACGCTGCTGCGCACCATCAACCATCTGGAGAAGGTCGACCAGGGCTGGATCAGCGTCGACGGCACCCTCGTCGGATACCGGCGCTCCGGCGACAAGCTGTACGAGCTGCGCGAGCGCGAGATCCTCAGGCAGCGCACCCAGATCGGCTTCGTCTTCCAGAACTTCAACCTCTTCCCGCACCTCACCGTGCTGGACAACATCGTCGAGGCGCCGGTCTCCGCGCTGAAGCGGCCCCGCAAGGACGCCGTGGAGACCGCGCGGAAGCTGCTCGGACGGGTCGGGCTCTCCGACAAGGCCGACGCCTACCCGAAGCAGCTGTCCGGCGGTCAGCAGCAGCGGGTCGCCATCGCCCGGGCGCTGGCCCTGGAGCCGAAGCTGCTGCTCTTCGACGAGCCGACCTCCGCGCTCGACCCCGAGCTGGTCGGTGAAGTCCTCGACGTCATCAAGGACTTGGCCCACCAGGGCACCACGATGATCGTGGTCACGCACGAGATCGGCTTCGCCCGCGAGGTCGCCGACACCGTTGTCTTCATGGACGACGGCCGCGTCGTCGAGCAGGGCGCCCCCGGCGACGTACTCGACAAGCCGCAGCACGAACGGACCCGTGCGTTTCTCTCCAAGGTCCTCTGAAGCCCCGTTCCTTCTGGAACGTCTCTTGAAATCCCTTATCCCTCATAGGAGTTCGCCCATGCTGTCCCGACGCACCTTCGCAGTCTCCATCGCCGCCCTTGTCACCGCTCCGCTGCTCAGCGCCTGCGGCGGTGACAGTGACGCGGCGACCGGGACGGGCGGCTCGGACACCAAGAAGGTCGGCAACATCAACGTCAGCCCCGACCAGAACCGCGTCCGAGGCAAGAAGGTCGACTCGATCGCCGCGCTCGTGCCGGCGGCCGTCCGTGAACGCGGCACGCTGAAGCTCGGCCAGAGTGCCGACGCCTCGCCGCCACTCGGGTTCTACGCGACCGACGACAAAACCCGGATCGGCTCGGAGATCGACCTTGCGACGCTCGTCGCGGACACCCTCGGCCTCAAGCTCGACAACGAGGAGGTCTCCTGGGAGAACCTCTTCGTCGGGCTCGACAGCGGCAAGTTCGACGCCGTCTTCTCCAACGTCACCGTCACCGAGGAACGCAAGGAGAAGTACGACTTCGCGACCTACCGCCTCGACAACATCGCGTTCGAGGCGAAGAAGGGCGTCGACTGGACGGTCAAGGAGCCCAAGGACGTCGCGGGCAGGACCATCGCCGTCTCCTCCGGCACCAACCAGGAGAAGATCCTCGTCGACTGGAGCAAGCAGAACGAGGACGCCGGTCTGAAGCCCGTGGACATCAAGTACTACCAGAAGGACACGGACTACTACCTGGCGCTCCAGTCGGGACGTATCGACGCCTATCTCGGCCCGAGCCCGTCCGCCGCCTACCACGTCGCGTCCGCCGGCCAGACCGAGATCGTCGGCACGCTCTCCGGCGCCGGCGACAAGCTCCAGGGCAAGATCGCGGCCACCACGAAGAAGGACAGCGGCCTCGTGGAGGCCTACGCGGCGGCCATCGACCACGTGATCGAGAACGGTACGTACGCCGAGGTGCTCAAGCGCTGGGGGCTGACGACCGAGGCCGTCGAGAAGTCCGAGATCAACCCCCCGGGTTTGCCGAAGACCGAGTCGTAGTCCGTGCGGGGGGCGGCGGGATCCGCACAGATCCCGCCGCCCCCTTGCTCCTCTGCTCCCCGCTGAAAGGTTCCACTCAATGACCGCACCGAACGGCCGGGCGCTGCTGCACCTGGCCGCCGCTCTCGATCAGCGGGCGGCCTACGATGCCGCCTCCTACGTGGAGTTGGCGCAGCTCGCGGAGCGTGGGGCGTTCGACTTCGTGACGCTCGGCGACACCTTCGCGCGGCCGGGGCCCGACGCGCTCGCCGTGCTCGCGCGGGTCGCGCCCGTCACCCGCCGGGTCGGCCTGGTGCCGACCGTGACCACCACGCACACCGAGCCCTTCCATGTGCAGGCGGCCGTGGCGACCCTCGACTGGGTCAGCCATGGGCGGGCCGGCTGGCGGATCGACGTCTCGACGTCCGAGGGCGAGGCGCGGCTGTTCGGCCGACGGCATGCCGCGCCCGCCGACGCGCTGTGGCGGGAGGCCGGTGAAGTCGCCGACGTGGCCGCCCGGTTGTGGGACAGCTGGCAGGACGACGCCGAGATACGCGACGAGGCGACCGGCCGCTTCATCGACCGGGACAAGCTGCACTACGTCGACTTCGAGGGCCCGACCTTCTCGGTGAAGGGCCCCTCGATCGTGCCGCGACCCCCGCAGGGCCACCCCGTCCGGGTCGTCGACGCGACCGAGAGCCACGCCCGGCAGACCGCGGCCCGGTACGCCGATGTGGCGCTCGTACGGGTCGCGCGCCCGGCGCAGGCCCGCGCGGTACGGGCCGAACTGCGGGACGGGGCCGCGCGGTTCGGGCGCGACCCCGACGACCTGCGGGTCCTCGCCGGACTCACCGTCGACCTCGGTGACGGCGAGCACGCGGCCGAGCCGGGCCACGGCGGCGGCGGACCCCGGCAGACCGCCCAGGGCCCGCTGTACCGGGGCGGCCCCGTCGAC
Organism: Streptomyces sp. NBC_00038; assembly: GCF_026343635.1. Lineage (NCBI taxonomy): Bacteria > Bacillati > Actinomycetota > Actinomycetes > Kitasatosporales > Streptomycetaceae > Streptomyces > Streptomyces sp. NBC_00038. The sequence goes on along the minus strand of NZ_JAPELQ010000001.1, from coordinate 2,363,957 downwards.
CTCGCCGACCTGATCGTCTCCTGGCACGAGGCCGACGCCGCCGACGGCTTTCACCTCACGCCGGTCGAACCACTCCGTGACCTGGAACGACTCGTCAACGGAACGGTGGCGCTGCTCCAGCACCGCGGCCTGTTCCGCACCTTCTATCCGGGCAGCACCCTCCGGGAGCACCTGGGGCTCGCCCGGCCCGCCAACCAGTACGCCGTGGCAGGGGGAACGTCATGACCGTACGCAAGCAGCTGCACCTCGCCGCCCACTTCCCGGGCGTCAACAACACCACCGTCTGGGCCGATCCGCGGTCCAGTTCCCAGATCGACTTCGCGTCCTTCGAGCATCTCGCGCGCACCGCCGAACGCGGTCTGTTCGACTTCTTCTTCCTCGCCGAGGGGCTGCGGCTGCGCGAGCACAAGGGACGTATCCATGACCTGGACGTGGTGGGACGGCCCGAGTCGATCACCGTGCTCAACGCGCTCGCGGCCGTCACCGAGCGGCTCGGGCTCGCCGCCACGGTCAACGCGACCTTCAACGAGCCGTACGAACTCGCCCGCAGGTTCGCCACGTTGGACCATCTGAGCGGGGGCCGGGCGGCCTGGAACGTGGTGACCTCCTCGGACGCCTTCACCGGGGAGAACTTCCGGCGCGGCGGCTTCCTGGACCGGGCCGACCGCTATACGCGCGCTGCCGAATTCCTCTCCACCACAAGGGAGTTGTGGGATTCCTGGACGCCTGAAGGGCTGCCTCGCCCCTTCGCTCACCGAGGTCAACACTTCGACATCGCGGGGGAGTTCACCGTGCCGCGCTCACCGCAGGGGCACCCAGTCGTCATCCAGGCCGGGGACTCGCCGCAGGGCCGTGAGTTCGCGGCGTCGGCCGCCGACGTGATCTTCACGCGGCACGGGACCCTGGAGGCGGGCCGGGAGTTCTACGCCGACGTGAAGGGGCGGCTCGCGAAGTACGGGCGGGCGCCCGAGGACCTCAAGATCATGCCCGGGGTCACGGTCGTGCTCGGCGACACCGCCGCCGAGGCTCAGGAGCGGGCCGCCGAGATCCGCCGCCTACAGGTCTCGCCGCAGCACGCGATCCTCGCCCTTGAGCAGATCTGGGGCGTCGACCTCTCCTCGTACGACCCCGACGGGCCCCTTCCGGACATCGACCCGGATCCGGAGTCGGCTCTGGTGCAGGGGCGCGTGAAAATCGCCGACCCCTTCGCGATCGCCGAGAAGTGGCGGGCCCTGTCGCGCGAGAAGGGCCTGTCCATCCGGCAGACCATGATCGAGGCGGGCGGCCGGCAGTCCTTCATCGGCACTCCGGAGTCCGTCGCCGCCGAGCTCGACGAGTTCGTGACGAAGGACGCCGCCGACGGCTTCATCCTCGTACCGCATCTGACACCCGGCGGCCTCGACGAGTTCGTGGACCGGGTGGTGCCGCTGCTCCAGGAGCGCGGCGCGTTCCGTACGGAATACACGGGCACGACGCTGCGCTCACACCTCGGGTTGCCGGATCCGGTGTGGAAGGGTTGATCACATGACGACGGACGCATCCGAGGACTGGAAGCACTGGCACGAGCACCGCGGCGAGAAGGTGTCCGCGCCCCATGGACCGCTCGCTCTCACGGGCACCCACTGGATCGAGGACCACCCGGAGGGGCGACTTCCGGGTATCCCGGGGCGATGGACCGCCGGGGACGACGCGGTCGTACTGACGGCGACGGCCGAGGACGGCCTCACCGTGGACGGGGAGCCCTTCACCGGTGAGGTCACGCTCGGCGCCGACCTCGGTCCGGCGGGCGAGGCCCGTGTCGGCCACGGCGAGCGCCGGTTCGTCGTTCTGGTGCGGGAGGAGATCTGGGGCGTACGCGACTTCGACCCCGGCTCGCCCGCGCGGCAGGCCTTCAAGGGCATCGAGGCGACCGAGTACGACCCGCGCTGGTCGGTGCCGGGGCACTTCACGCCGTACGGCGAGAGCCGCACCGTACGCGTCGAGAACGCGGACGGACGGGCGCGCGGGCTGGGGCTAGGCGGGGTGCTCGCCTTCACCCTCGACGGACAGGACCTCACGCTTCAGGTCTCGGTCGAGGGCGACGGCTCGCTCTGGGCTGTGTTCGCCGACTCCACGAGCGGGGAGAGCAGTTACCGCTTCCGGTTCCTGCGGCCCCCGGCGCCCGACGCCGAGGGGCGTACGACCGTGGACTTCAACCGGACCGTGCTCCCGCCGTGCGCCTTCGCGGACCACTTCATCTGCCCGTTCCCGCCGCCCGGGAACACCCTGGGTACGGCGGTCGAGGCGGGGGAGCGGAACCTGCTCTGAGTCGTCCGGTTTCCGGCATGCGCGCGCCGACGGTGGTCTTCGTCGGCGCGCGTTCGCGCGGCCGGACGCATCTCTCTGTGAATTGACTGTGTGCATGACAGGAATGCGCCATTCTCGGCCAGTGCCCCGCTCGCCCGGTGGTCGTGCTCGATGAGGGCGGCGCTCGCCGGTGGTCACTGCGGTGACATGGTCAATGGCTGTCAACACGCGTAGTTCCCGGGCATGGCCGGTGCAAGATCAACCCTCTTGCGCAGTTGGTCAGTTGAACCCTGCATGACCGAAAGGGGCCCTTGCGGACATTGGTCGCACGGTCGAATACTCCCCCTCAGCGCTTCCCAGGAGCACGGCTTGTCCGGAATCCGGGCAGAGGTGTCTCTGGCTGCGCCTCACGGGCCCCGACCCCACGCGGGCCCCACGACTTCCCTTCGGAGGAACGAAACGTGAGGATCAAGCGCACCACCCCCCGCAGCGGTATAGCGAGACGGACCCGGCTGATCGCCGTGACCACCGGACTCGTGGCCGCAGCTGCTGTCACCATCCCCACCTCGAGTGCGAGCGGCGCTGAGCCCTTCAGCGCTTCCGAGTTGAAGAGCGCCAGTTCCTCGGTGCTCAAGGCCGATGTTCCCGGCACCGCCTGGGCGGTCGACGCGAAGACCAACAAGGTCGTCGTGACCGTCGACAGCACCGTCTCCGCGGCGGAGATCGCGGAGATCAAGGAGACCGCGGGCGGCAACGCCGGCGCCCTTCAGATCAAGCACACCCCCGGCAAGATCAACAAGCTGATCCAGGGCGGCGACGCCATCTACGCGACCAGCTGGCGCTGCTCCCTCGGGTTCAACGTCCGCAGCGGCTCCACGTACTACTTCCTGACCGCCGGTCACTGCACCGACGGCGCGGGCACCTGGTACTCCAACTCCGGCCGTACGACGGTCCTCGGCCCGACCGCCGGCTCCAGCTTCCCGACCAACGACTACGGTCTGGTGCGCTACACCAACACCACGATCGCCAAGGCGGGCACCGCAGGTGGTGTGGACATCACCAGCGCGGGCACTCCGGCCGTGGGCGCCACGGTCTACCGTGACGGCTCGACCACCGGCACGCACAGCGGCCGGGTCACCGCCCTCAACGCGACCGTCAACTACGGCGGCGGCGACATCGTCTACGGCATGATCCAGACCACGGTCTGCGCCGAGCCCGGCGACTCCGGCGGCTCGCTCTACTCCAGCTCCGGTATCGCCTACGGTCTGACCTCGGGCGGCAGTGGCAACTGCACCTCCGGCGGCACGACCTTCTTCCAGCCCGTCGTGGAGGCCCTGAGCGCCTACGGCGTCAGCGTCTTCTAGACCGGCACCATCCTGATCAGCGCAGACATCTGATCGGCACTCGCACGACCTGACCGTGCAGCCGGCAACAGGCGAGCCCCCGCACTCAACTGACGTGCGGGGGCTCGCCCTTGCTCGGGTGACGGAGTTACCGTCGACGTACATGCCTGATGCGCCCACTTCGGACCCTGGGGGCCGTAATGGTGGAGGAGCTGGTGGCGGCGGGAGTTTCCGTCGCGTCGGTGGGGCTGGTCTATGTGATGGCCGGGGCCCGTGTCGTCAAACAGTACGAACGGGGCGTGGTGTTGCGGCTCGGCCGCCTGCGCACGCAGGTGCGCGGCCCCGGGTTCACGATGATCGTGCCCTTCGTCGACAAGCTGCGTAAGGTCAATATGCAGATCGTGACGATGCCGGTGCCGGCGCAGGACGGCATCACCAGGGACAACGTCACGGTCCGGGTGGACGCCGTCATCTACTTCAAGGTGATCGACGCCGCCGACGCCGTCATCCAGGTCGAGGACTACCAGTTCGCGGTCTCGCAGATGGCGCAGACTTCGCTCCGCTCGATCATCGGCAAGAGCGATCTCGACGATCTGCTCTCCAACCGCGAAAAGCTCAACCAGGGCCTGGAGTTGATGATCGACAGCCCGGCGGTCGGCTGGGGTGTGCAGATCGACCGCGTCGAGATCAAGGACGTATCGCTGCCGGAGACGATGAAGCGCTCGATGGCCCGGCAGGCCGAGGCCGACCGGGAGCGCCGTGCCCGGGTCATCAACGCCGACGCGGAGTTGCAGGCGTCGAAGAAGCTGGCGGAGGCCGCCGGGGTGATGTCCGAGCAGCCCGCCGCGCTCCAACTGCGGCTGCTGCAGACGGTGGTGGCGGTCGCGGCCGAGAAGAACTCCACGCTCGTACTGCCCTTCCCGGTGGAGCTGCTGCGGTTCCTGGAACGGGCGCAGCAGAGTCCGGCACCTCCGGCGGCAGCGCCTCAGCAACCGGTGCAGGAGCAACTCCCGCCCGCCGAGCCCCCGATGGAATCTGGCTCCGAGTAGTCGAAAACAAGACAGGACTAGACCTCACAGGCTGCGCAACGGGCACTCGCACGCAGTGTTTGCACTGGGAACCCACGTGGCCTGACCACACAGGGTCAAGTCCGTGGGGGCGCACGCCCGTTGTCTACGCGCGTCCTGAAGTCGACCTTGTGTGCCCCCTGTCAGGCTGGGAATAGTGGGTGACGAACAAATTGGCATGGACGCGGCCTTTTCTGTTGTGAGCCGGGTACATGTCCGTACGCCTTCCGGTCGGAGAGGTCCCCACAACCTCCCGGCCGCTCCCCCCACAGGAGGACGTAACTTGAAGCACCGACGCATACCCAAGCGGCGTGCCGCCGTGGCAGGTGCGGGCATCGCCGCACTGGTCGCCGCGGGAGTCACCTTCCAGACTGCGAACGCGAGCGAGGTGACGAAGACCCCCGCGCCCGAGACCCTCTCGATCGCGGCGGCCGGAAAGCTCGCCTCGACCCTCGGCAAGGACCTCGGATCCGACGCCGCGGGAACGTATTACGACGCGAAGGCCAAGCTTCTCGTCGTCAACGTGCTCGACGAGACCGCCGCGAAGACCGTCCAGGCGGCCGGCGCCCAGGCCAGAATCGTCGAGAACTCCCTCGCCGAGCTGACGAGCGCCCGTACGACGCTCAAGAACGACGCGACCATCCCCGGCACCTCGTGGGCGACCGACCCGGCGACCAACAAGGTCGTCGTCACCGCGGACAGCACGGTCTCCAAGGCCGAACTCGCCAAGCTGACCGAGGTCGTCGAGGGACTCGGCTCCAAGGCCGAACTCCAGCGTACGAAGGGGGAGTTCAAGCCCTTCATCGCGGGCGGCGACGCCATCACCGGCGGTGGCGGCCGCTGCTCGCTCGGCTTCAACGTGGTCAAGGGCGGCGAGCCGTACTTCATCACCGCGGGGCACTGCACCGAGGCGATCTCGACGTGGTCGGACTCCAGTGGCACCGAGATCGGCACCAACGAGCAGTCCAGCTTCCCGGACAACGACTACGGCCTGGTCAAGTACACCGCCGACGTCGACCACCCGAGCGAGGTCGACCTCTACAACGGCTCGGCGCAGGCCATCACCCAGGCCGGCGACCCGACCGTCGGCCAGTCGGTGACCCGCAGCGGTTCGACGACCCAGGTGCACAGCGGCACGGTCACCGGCCTGGACGCCACCGTGAACTACGGCAACGGCGACATCGTCAACGGGCTCATCCAGACGAACGTCTGCGCCGAGCCCGGTGACAGCGGCGGCTCGCTCTTCTCGGGCTCCACCGCGATCGGCCTCACCTCGGGCGGCAGCGGCGACTGCACCTCCGGTGGAGAGACCTTCTTCCAGCCGGTCACGGAGGCACTGTCGGCGACGGGGTCCTCGATCGGCTGACGGCTTCACCGCATTTACCGCTTCACGGCTTCACCGCTTCACTGAAGAGACGGAGTCCCGTCCCCGCGCGCGTTGCGGGGGCGGGGCTTTCTCGTGTGTGGCGTGCTGCGGGCGTACTGCCGACCCGGGGGCGGGCGTACCACCGCGGAAGCCGGTTTCATGCGACGCCGGGTGTCACCGCTCCTGCCGGACGCACCGTCCCGGGGCCGAACCGGTCCCGGGCGCGATCAGCGGCGGCCTCGATGCGGCGGGCTTTCTCGTCGATCGGATCGAAGGCCAGTTGGTGGGAGGCCAGTTCGGCGGCGATCAGGTCCTCCGCCCGCAGGGAGAGGGTGCGGACGCGGGCGCGCTGAAGGGCGAGCCGGTCGTGGAGCTCGTAGGCGAGTGCTGTCAGGGAGCGTGTGTGGGCGGTGGGTTCGCTCAGCTTCCGGGTACGGGTTGTCGTCGAACGGTCTGCGTAGCGGACGCTGAGGGTGAGGGTGCGCGCGGCCTGGGACTCGGCGCGCAGCTGCAGACCGAGGCGGTCGGTGAGTGAGAGCAGGGCGGCGCGCTGCCGTTCCCGGTCCAGTTCGTCCTGGGGGAAGCGGTGTTCGACGCTTATCGAGCGGGACGCCGCTGAGGGGATCACCGGTGTCGGGTCGAGGCCACGCGCCGCGTCATGGAAGCGGCGGCCGGCAGTGGCGCCCAGGATGCGCTGCAGCGTGCCGAGCGGTGCGGCGGCGATCCTGCCGACGCTGTCCAGGCCGTACGAGGACAGGGTGCGGGCGGTCGCAGGGCCCACACCTTGTAGCGCGGCGGCGGGCTTCTTCGCGAGGAAGGCGGTGACCGTGTCGATGTCGTCGGGCAGGGTGCGCACCGCCGAGGGCGGGCCGTCGGCCGCGACCATGCGGGCGAGCAGTGGGTTCTCGGCGACCCCGACCGTCGAGCGGAGCCCGTACAGCCCTCCCGTGCGTGCCCGGATGCGCTCGGCCAGTGCCGTGGCGTCCGTGCCGAAGTAGCGCAGGCTGCCGGAGACGTCGGCCAGTGCGGCGTCCGGTGGCAGCGCCTGCACCACGGGGGTGTACTCGGCCAGCAGGGCGAGAAGACGGCAGTGGATCCGCTCGTCCGACAGGTCGTGGAAGTGGATGTAGAGGATGCTCATCCTGCGCTCCCCGGGCTCTGGTGCCACAGCTTGCGGCTCTGCTTGACGGACTCGCCGGGCGGCTGCAGGTCCGCCCACGGATGCAGCGCGTAACCGGTCTCCAGCTGGAGGCTGCGTTTGCTTGCGCCTCTGCCCGGCGGCGGGCCGGTCCGGGTGAGCTGTTCCGTCACCGCCGACAGGCCGCCTTCGCTGCGCAGCTCGGCCAGTTCGGTGAGGTCCCAGGCGGCGGAGCCGGTCACCGACAGTGCCTTGCCGCTGCCTCCGCCACGGCGCTGCACCACGCCGCGCACGAGCAGCAGCCAGGAGTGGAAGACGGTGTGCGCGCAGGCGTCATGGCTGTCCTCGAAGAACGCGCAGTCCACCAGGCCTGTCGTGTCGTCGAGCGTGGTGAAGATGACCCGCTTGCCGGAACGGACCGGCGGGGTCTGAACGGCCCCTTTCGCGCCGGCGACGAGCACTACTTGCCCGTGCGGCAGGTCTTTCAGCTGCTTCGCGGAGACCGCGCCGAGTTCCTCCAGCAACTCCCGGTAATCGCCCATGAGATGGCGGGAGGCGTCCATGCCGAGCACCCCGAGCTCGGCACCGAGCCGCTCGACATCGTCCAGGTCGGGCAGGTGGGCAGGGGCGACCGCACTCTGGGACCCGTCGGTCGCACCCAGCGTCAACTGTCCTTGTGAAGAGTGCTGTTGGCCGCGATGCAGCTCGGCGAGGTGCAGAAGGAGGTCGCGGCGGTTGCGGCCGAAGGCGTCCAACGCACCGACCTGGGCGAGGCGTTCGGCAACCGGCCGGGACGGCCGGGCCCGGGAGACGAAGTCCTGGAGCGAGCTGTACGGGCGCCCCGCGACGATCCGCTCCGCCTCTCTCTCGCTCATCCCGCGTACGTCGCACAGGGCGAGCCGGATCCCGTGGACGGGCCGATCACTCCATTCATCAGACACCAGTTCGATTTTATAGGCGGCATCCGACGCGTTCACATCCAGCGGCAGGATCGGCACCCCCCGCCGCCGGGCATCCGCGAGCAGCAGCCGCTTCGGATACATTCCGGGGTCGTGTGTGAGGAGCCCGGTGTAGAAGGCGGCCGGATGATGGGCCTTCAGCCACGCCGACTGGTACGAGGGCACCGCGAAGGCGACCGCATGCGCCTTGCAGAAGCCGTACGCCCCGAACGCCTCGACGATTTCCCAGGTCCGCTTGACGACCTCCTCCTCGTATCCGCGCTTGCGCGCCTCCTGTGCGAACCACGCCTGTACTCGTCCGACCTGGTCGGCGTTCGACAGCGCCCGCCGCGTGTAGTCGCCGAAGGCCAGGGTGCAGCCGGTCATGACCGACAGGATCTTGATGATCTGTTCGTGGAAGACCACCACGCCGTGCGTCTCGCGCAGCGCGGGCTCCAGGTCCTGGTGCGGACAGCGGGGCGCCTGCCGCCCGTGCCGGGCCTTGATGAACGGATCGACCATGTTGGCCGCGACCGGTCCCGGCCGGAACAGCGAGATGTCGACGACGAGATCGTGGAAGGTCTCGGGCTGCAACCGGGCGATGAGGTCGCGCTGGCCGGGTGACTCGGTCTGGAAGCAGCCCAGAGTCTGCGAGGACTTGATCAGCTGGAACGTCTTCGGGTCGTCCGGCGGCACCTGGGTGGCGTCGTCCAGGTCGATGCGGTGCCCGGTGGTCCGCTCGATCTCGGTGACGGCGTGCGCCATGGCGGACTGCATGCGTACCCCGAGCACGTCGAGCTTGAGCAGCCCGAGGTCCTCGACGTCCTCCTTGTCGAACTGGGACATCGGGAAGCCCTCGCCGCTGGTCGGCATCACGGGAGTGCGGCGCAGCAGCGTCGCGTCGGAGAGCAGCACGCCGCACGGGTGCATGGCGATGCCGCGCGGGAGCGCGTCCAGGGCCTCGACCAGGTCCCACATGTGCGGGCCGTACGCCTCCGGGTCGATGCCGCGCAGCTCCGGCAGTTCCTGCAGGGCGGCACGGGCATCCCGGGCCCGGATGTGAGGAAACGATTTTGCAAGCCGGTCCACCTCGGCCGGGTCCAGGCCGAGGGCAAGGCCGACGTCGCGCACGGCGTGCCGCACCCGGTAGGTCTCCGGCATGGACACGGTGGCCACCCGCTCCGGGCCGAAGCGGTCGATGATCGCCCGGTAGACCTCCAGGCGGCGGGCGGACTCCACGTCGATGTCGATGTCGGGCAGCTCCGCGCGCTTGTCGGACAGGAAACGCTCCATGAGCAGACCGTGTTCGACAGGGTCGGCGGTGGCGATCCCGAGGAGGTGGTTGACCAGGGAACCCGCGCCGGAGCCGCGGGCGGCGACCCGGATGCCGAGTTCGCGGGTGTCGGCGACGACCTGGGCAACGGTGAGGAAGTACGAGGCGTATCCCATCCGTTCGATCAGGCGCAGTTCGTCCTCGAGGCGCTCCCAGCGGTGGCGGTCGCGGTCGTAGTGGTGCAGCAGCATGGCGGCGGCGCACTTCGAACGCAGCACTCGCTCGGGGGTGCGCCGATGGGCACCGACGAGCCCCGGTTCGGGGAAGTGGACGCGGCCGAGTCCCAGATCGTCCTCGGGGTCGACACGGCAGGCCGCGGCGGTCTCCTCGGTGACCTCGAGCAGCCGACGGGCGGTGTTCGCGCGGTATCCGGCGGCCTCGGTCACCTGCTCGGCGATACGAGCCATGTCCGCCGTGGGCTTGAGCCACCGCTCGCCGCAGTCGCGCTCGCCACGCGGATCGATCGGCACCAGGCGGCGCGCGGAGTCCAGGACGTCCGCGACCGGGCCCTGGCCGGGGTCGGCATAACGCACGGCATTGCTCAGGACGGGCGTGATCCGCTGGTCGACGGCGAAGCCGAGAGCACGGGCCGCGAGCCGCAGCGAACCGGGGCCGGTACCGCTGCGGCCATGGCAGACGACCTCGATGCGCAGTGCCGCGTCCTCGTACCGCTCCCGCCAGGGCGCGAGCAGCTGCGCGGCGCGGTCCGGGCGCCCCGCCGCCAGAGCACGGCCGACGTCCGAGGCGGGGCCCAGCAGCACGGTGAGGTGTTCCCCGCCGAGGGCGTCCCAGGGCAGCGAGGGGCGCTTGCTGCCCGCCGTGTCCGCGTGTGCGGCACTCACCAGCCGGCACAGTTCGGCCCAGCCGCGGGCCCCGTCCCGGGCAAGGAAGACCACGCGCTGCGCCGACTCGTCGACGAAGGCACCGCCACGAGCCGGTGCGCGTCGCCGCTGCGTGCGTCCAGCCGCTTCGGGGGGCGCCTCTACCGCGAGATCCACCCCGAACAAGGGGCGGATGCCGGCCCGGCCTGCGGCCTTGGCGAAGCGGACGGCGCCGCCGAGGGTGTCCCGGTCGGTCAGGGCGACCGCGTCCATTCCCCGCTCGGCGGTCCGCTCCGCAAGCTGCTCGGGGTGCGAGGCGCCGTACCGCAGGGAGAACCCGGAGACGGCATGCAGATGCGTAAAACCGCGCATCCGTACCACCTCGCCACTGACTGCCCCCTGTCTCCGCATCGCCACTCCGGTCCCTCCGGGGTGGTGACACCACAATAGACCAGCATCGAACATGTATGCGATTCGAAGCGGGTGCCGCACTCGAGGCGCTCGGCAGCGCCTCATCGCCGGGTTCCATGACGACGGACCATGGACGAAGCCAGAGCCGGACCGCGGCGACATTGCTGTTGCTGGTGCGGAACAGGCTCACGGGAGGGGTAGCGGCAACGGAGGTTCCGGGCCGTCAGGGCCACGGCTGTTGCCCCCTGTGCCGCCGCCCGATGCCGTGCCCTCCTCCGGCTGATCGGTGCCGGCGTCCTCCGTGACGACGACCACGGTGCTTCCCACCTCAACTTCGCTTCCCGCCTGCGGAGTACTCGACATCACCACGGCATCGGTGGCCCGGGAGTGCCCGCCGGCAACACTGACCTGAAGGCCGAGCGCGCTCAGCTCGTCATGGACCTCGGCCAGTGTCTTGCCGACGATGTCAGTCGGTATCCGCACGGTCCGCACGGTCTTGGCGACCTTGACGTCGATCGCCGTACCCGGCTCAACCTCCTCGCCCGCGGTTGGACTCTGCCCGACCACGGTGCCGGACTCGCGGCTGCTCTCCACCGCGGTTGTGCTGCCCAGTTCCAGGCCCCGCGCGGCCAGCAGTTTTCCGGCCTCGTCCGTGGTCACGCCATTGAGGTCAGGGACCGTGGCCTTGGCAGCCGCCCTGGCCACCCTCAGGGCCACCTCGGTGCCCTTCTCGGCCTCCTCACCTCCGCCGGGTTCCTGGCTGAGCACCGACCCTGGGTCCTCATGTGAATCGACGTGCCGCACCGTCACCTTGAAGCCCTTGTCCTCCAGGATCCGGGACGCGTCGTCTTCGTCCTTGTCCGTGACATCCGGCACTTCTACCTTGGGTGCCCCCGTCGAGATCGCGACAGAGATTGCCTCGCCCTTGGCGAGTTCCCCCTCCTTGGGGCTCTGTTCGCAGATGTGGTCCTTCGGTTGGTCGGCGCAGGGTTCCCGTCTGTCGACGGTGACGGTGAGATCGACATTGTCCGCCGCGCGCCGGGCCTCCTCCAGGGTCCGACCGACAAGGTTGGGTACATCAGCCTTGCCGTCATCGGCCGTACCGCGCTCGATCATGAACCAGCCCAGGACCAGCGCCATGATGACGACAGCCACGCCCGCCGTGATCAGCGCGGCCCCTCCTCCGCGGCTGCGGCCCGCCTCCGGACCGGAGAAGTCGTCCGCGAAGTCGCCCTCCATCGGCGGTGATTCGGCACGCGACACGAGCGGTTCCGCACGGAGGTAAGCCTCGATGTCGGCGAGCATGCGCTCGGCGGACTGGTGGCGATGGGCGGGATCCTTCTCCAGAGCCCGAAGGACGATCGCGTCAACCCGGGGGCCTACCTCGGGGTTGTACACGCTCGGCGGGCTCGGGGTCTCCTGGGTGTGCTGGTACATCAACGACATCGGCGTCTCGCCGGTGAACGGCGTGCGGAAGGCGAGCAGTTCGTACAGAAGGCAGCCGGTGGAGTACACATCGGACCGGACGCCGATCTCCTGCCCCATCGCCTGTTCCGGTGAGAGGTACTGGGCGGTCCCCATGACGACGGATGTCTGTGTCATGCCGACGTCCCGCGTGTCCCTGGCAATCCCAAAATCCATCACCTTCACCTCTCCGGTCGAGGTCAGCATGACGTTGGCCGGTTTGATGTCCCGGTGAACGATGCCGTGCTGGTGGGAATGGGCGAGGGCGCGCAGGACACCCGCCGTCACTTCCAGGGCACGTTGGACAGTCAGTGGCGGCCCTGAGTCCAAGGCCTCCAGCAGAGTCACGCCGTCGACGTACTCCATTACGAGGTACGGCGTCCCCGTCCCGTACGTCGTGTCCTCGCCCGTGTCGTACACCGCCGCGATCGCGGGGTGGTTGAGCGACGCGGTGGACTGAGCCTCCCTCCGGAACCGCTCCTGCAGTCCCGGCTCGTGGGAGAGATCGGCGCGCAGGGTCTTCACGGCCACGCTCCGGCCGAGCCGCCGATCATGACCAAGGTGTACCTCGCCCATGCCGCCGGAGCCGAGCAGCGAGCGCAGTTCGTACCGGCCGCCCAAGAGGGTCACCGGATGAGCCTGGTGGGGAACGGTCACGTCTTCTGGTCCGCCGAGATTCAAGGCTTCTCCACAAGGTCGGAGGTGCGGGCGGGAGCCATGGCGCGACAACATAATTGCACATCGTCGGGCAATTAGATGCCGGACGCCGGACGTCAGAGGTCGGCGATGGGCATGGAGTCAACGCGGCCGCATGATACATAGTCTCGCCAGTTCTGATGAAACAATCACATCACAAAGGTCGATCTATTGACGATCTAATTACCAGAGTTGATAATTTCCTCATTACGGCAACGTTGCTGGGAGGGCACCATGCGCAAAACATGTGTGGCGGGAGCAGCCCACGTCGCGAGGCTCTCCCGGGAACGTCACGGTGCGCAGGGCCCTCTGCGCGGGTGTGGTCGCGCCACCTCGGTCAACGGTGGTCTGCACCAGGACCGCGCCTTCACCGACATGATCGTCCGCCCGGCACCGGCCCGCACCCTGCTCGCCCGCTCCAGACCCTGGACCCGGCGACCTCCTGCTCCGGTGACGTGATCACGGCGACGATCGCGACCCCGGACGGTCGGACCGACCTCGGTGATCCACGCACACCCGTCACGCACGCCAAGCAGAACCCGAAATGAGCCGCACATGAGCGCCGAACACCACCTGCCGCACACCCCCGTCGTCATCATCGGTGCCGGACCAGTAGGCGTCACCGCCGCCCTCCTCCTCGCCCGGCACGGAGTCCGCAGCGTCATCCTGGAACGCCACCAGGACATCTACCCGCTGCCTCGTGCCCTCGTCGTCGACGACGAGGTGCGCAGGATCCTCCAGGCCGCGGGCGTCGGCGAGGCGTTCGCCGCGATAGCCCGACCGGGCAACGGTCTGCGGCTGCTCGACGCCCGGCACCGGGTGATGGCCGAGTTCCGCCGCCTTGAGCAGGGCCTGCACGGCTATCCGCAGACCAGCATGTTCGAGCAGCCCGCACTGGAGCGACTGCTGCGCGACGCCCTGGCCGGACGCCCGGAGTGCGAACTGCGGAGCGGGGTCGAGGTCACCGGCATCGGGCCGGACACCGAAGGTCCGGTGCGCGTGACGTACCGCGCACACGACGGAGAGCATCACCTGTGGGCCGACGCGGTCCTCGGCTGCGACGGCGCGAACAGCCTCACCCGCGAGGCCATCAGCGCCGTATGGGAGGACCTGCGCTTCGACGAACGCTGGACCGTCATCGACGTGCGCACGACAGCCGACGTCCGCTGCTGGGAGGGCGTCGACCAGGTCTGCGACCCGGACCGGCCGGCGACCTTCATGCGCGTCGGTGAGGACCGCTACCGCTGGGAGTTCCGGCTGAAGGACGAGCACGAGCCGGTCGGCGAGCTGGTCGCCCCGTGGCTGCCGCCCTCGTACGACGGGGACTTCGAGGTCATCCGCGGGAGGGTGTACACCTTCCGGGCGCGTATCGCCGACCGGTGGCGAAGCGGACGGGTCTTTCTCCTCGGCGACGCGGCCCACCTCATGCCGCCGTTCATCGGACAGGGGCTGTGCTCGGGATTGCGCGACGCGTACAACCTCACCTGGAAGCTCGCCCGCACCCTCCAACAGGGCGCCGACGAGCGGCTGTTGGACACCTACGAGAGTGAGCGCAAGCCGCACGCACGGCATGTGATCCGGCTCGCGGTCGCCATGGGCTGGGCCATGACCGGCGGTCAGGACGGCGCCGCCGCGATGCGCCGCAGGCTTCTGGCCGTGGCCTGCCGGATACCCGGCCTGGCCGAGGCGGCCGGCCGCGACCTCAGCCCGGCACTGACCTCCGGGCCTCTCGTGGGACGCCGTACCCGCCGGGGCAGCCGCCTCGTGGGATCCCAATGCCCGCAACCGTGGATCGACACCGACGGGCGGCGGGCCCGTCTCGACGAGGCGTTCGGCGACACGTTCACCATCCTGACCGCCGCCGAACCCTCTCCCTCGCTGAAAGCACTCGCCCACGGGCTCGGCGTCCGGGCAGTGCCCGTGGCCGAGCTCCGCGACGACGGCACCCTCGCCGCTTGGCTGCGGCGGGGCCGCGCCGACGCCGTTCTGCTGCGGCCCGACCGCGTCGTGATGGACGTTGTCCCGGCGGGCGGCCGGGACTTCATCGACACAGCCGTCTGGGCACCATTTCTCTGCACCACTCGCGGATCCGTCGAGCAGACCGAACTCGCCGCTCTGTCGGGGAGTGCCACGCGATGATCGCGCGCCAGGCGGCCAACCCGTCGTGGACCCCAACTCGGATTCCGCCGCAAGCAGCGGAATCACGAACATCTCCCTTTTGAGCCCGTCATTCAAGGCGGGCTGCCGCACCCGAGCCAGGAAGTTCTGGAGGACTCCGCCATGTTCCATGACACAACTCCGTACGAGTACACAACGCCTCCGTCACGTGTCCACGCGGGACTGGAAAAGGCGTTCGACAGGCTGTCCAGGGTGGACCAACTCCTGCCTGAGCTACCCGAAACGCCGCCACGTGCCCCCGACGCGGACGGCGACGAGGAGCGTCTGGGCAAGATCACCTTCACGCACCGATTCGTCGACTCACCCGGTGACGGCGAAACTGTGCGTTGGCACTACGTCGAGGGTGGTCCTGCCCATGCTCCTGTTGTCGTCTTCCTTCACGGCGTACCTGACTCCTGGTGGCAGTGGCACTACGCCCTTGAGGCCCTCGGCTCCGACTACCGCTGCCTGGCCATTGACCTGAAGGGCTACGGACAGTCGGAGAAGGGCACCGGTGACTTCCGTCAGGAGGGAGTTGCCATCCAGCTCGCAGCCCTGCTGGACCAGCTTCGGATAGAGCGGTTCAGCCTGATCACGCACGACAGGGGGACTCCGGTCGGCGACCACCTCGCGGCGCTGATGGGGAACCGCGTCATCCGCTACGGCCGGGGACAGCAGCACCTCTGGCACCTCCATCCCGACCTTCATCCCCAGCAGGAAATGTTCACCTCGCCCGACGCTCATTCCATGCTGGCCGATGCCCGCCGACTCGTCGTCACCGCCTACTCCCTGCTCACTGAACGCGAAGTGAAGGAATCGGACCTGGTCCGGACTGTGCAGGAGTTCAGCTACGACGGCATCAGTACTGCCGTTCCCCGCTATTTCAACTCTTCATCGTTCCGTCAGGAATGGGTCGAGCGACGTACCCGACTCATCCCCCAGTGGAAGTGCCCCGTCTTGCTACTGCAAGGAGCGGACGACCCCGTCCAGCCCCGCGAGTTCTATACCGATCCTCTGGTTGTCGCGAAGCTCCCACAAGGAAGCGGTGTGCATCTCTTCGATTCCGGCCACTTCTGGCCTTTCGAAGCTCCCGAGGAGACAGTCACCGTACTTCGGGAATTCCTCAAGTAGCAGTCTGCCGCCGGAATTGGGCCCCATCGGCGATGTACTGACTACCTCATCAGAACTGTGGCGGATGGGGCATATTGATAGAGTCGCACGTATGCCCACGTCAGCGCCTCCCCGTAACCGCTTCGAACGACGCCGCGCCGAGACTCGTCAGGCGCTCGTCCGCGCGGCCCGGCAGATACTCGCCGAGACGGGCGACACCAGCGCGAGCATCCAGACGATCGCCGACCGGGCGGACGTCGGCTTCGGCACCTTCTACAACCACTTCGAGTCGAAGGCGGAGCTGTTCGACGCTGCGGTGCGGGACGCTCTCGAAGAGCTTGGCCAAGCCTTCGACGAGTACCTGCAAGACGTCGATGACCCTGCGGAACTCGTCGCGGGCGGCTTCCGCCTCAGCGCGCGCCTGGCCGACTCCCGGCCCGAGCTGATGCAGGTCCTGCGCCACCGCGGGCTCAGCCACCTCCACTCGGACTCGGGCCTGGCGCCGCGCGCCATGCGCGACGTGGAGGTCGGCATCGCCTCCGGTCGTTTCACCATCACCGACCCGACCGCCGCGGTGACCGCCCTGGGCGGTTCCTTGCTGGCACTGGTGGAGCTCCGGTTCGCCCGACCCGAGCGCGATGGCGACGAGGCGGCGTCAGGCCTGGTCGAAATGCTGCTGCGCATGCTGGGCGTCCCGCCCGAGGATGCCCGTGAAATCGCCTGGCGCCCGCTGCCCGATCTCGACTGACGAGGAAGCGCCCCGGACATCCTCGCCCCCGCCCGCGACAGGGCCACCACCATCCTGACGTCGGGCGTTGGTGACGTCAGGACGGTGGTGAGGTCTCACTGACCGCCGTCCGCCGACGACGATGTCGCTGTTGTCGGCGCCGTCGCCGTGTCGCCGGCCGGTGTCCCGTTGTCCGACGACTCGTCACTCGTGTCCTCGGTCACGACGATCACGGTGCTGCCCGCCTCGACCTCGCTCCCCGCCACCGGGGTGCTCGACGCCACCACGGCGTCGGACGCCTGGGAGTACCCGGAGGCGACACTGACCTGGAGTCCGAGCCCGCCCAGTTCGTCCTGGACCTCGGCGAGGGTCCTGCCGACGATGTCGGTGGGGATCTGTACGGTCTCCACGGCCTTGGCGACCTGGACGTCGACCGTGGAGCCGGGCTCGACCTCCTCGCCGGAGGGGACGCTCTGGCCGACGACAGTGCCGGCCTCGGCTCCGCTGTCGACCTCCGTCGTGTCGCCCAGCTTCAGGTCGTGCTCGGCCAGCAGGTTCCGGGCCTCGCTCGCCGTGTTGCCGGTGAGGTCCGGGACCGTGGACTTCTCGGCCTCCTTGGCCACCGCGAGGGTGACCTCGGTGCCCTTCTCGACCTTGTCGCCACCCTCGGGATCCTGCTTGAGGACGGTGCCGGGGTCCTCCGAGGACTCGACGTGCCGGACCTTCACCTTGAAACCCTTGTCCTCCAGGATGCGGGACGCGTCGTCCTCGTCCTTGTCGACGACATCCGGCACCTCCACCTTCGGCGCGCCGGTGGAGACAGTCACCGACACGGCCTGCCCCTTGTCGAGTTCGCCGTCCGCCGGACTCTGCGTGCAGACGTGGCCCGTGGGCTGGTCGGCGCACGACTCCCGCTTCGCCACGGTGACCGTGAGGCCGACGTTGTCCGCCGCGTTCCGAGCCTCATCGAGAGTCCTGCCGACCAGAACCGGAACGGTCACCTTGCCGTCGTCGGCCGCACCCCGGCCGAACATGAACCAGCCGACGACCAGCGCCGCGACCAGGACGGCGACGCCGGCCACGACCAGCGCCACGCTGCCCCGGCGGCGCCCGGGCTCCTCCTCGCCACCGTGCGAGTCGTCACCGTCGAATGAGTCGCCGGTCCCTTCCGTCCGGGGCGCGGCACCCGCCGCCGACGGTCTCGCACTCAACTGTGCCTCGATGTCACCGAGCATCTCCGTGGCGGACTGGTAGCGGTACCAGGGATCCTTCTGAAGGGCGCGCAGGACGATCGCGTCCACGTCGGGACCGATCTCGGGGTTGTAGAGGCTCGGCGGGTGCGGAGCCTCCTGGATGTGCTGGTACATCACCGCGATCGGCGTCTCGCCGGTGAACGGCGTGCGGAAGGTGAGCAGTTCGTACAGCAGGCAGCCCACCGAGTACAGGTCGGACCGGGCGTCGATGTCCTGCCCGAGCGCCTGTTCCGGCGAGAGGTACTGGGCGGTGCCGATGACGACGGACGTCTGCGTCATGCCGGTGTCCCGCGCGTCGCGGGCGATCCCGAAGTCCATGACCTTGACCCGACCGGCCCGCGTCAGCATGACGTTGGCCGGCTTGATGTCCCGGTGCACGATGCCCTGCTGGTGGGAGTGGGCGAGGGCCCGCAGGACGTCGGCCGTCAGGCTCAGGGCGCGTTCGACGGTCAACGGCGGTCCGGAGTAGAGGCTTTCGCGCAGGGTCGTCCCGTCGACGTACTCCATCACGAGGTACGGCAGCGGGAAGCCGGCGCCCTCCCATCCGCCGCCGTACGGCATGGAGGCGTCCTCGCCCGTGTCGTACACCGCGGCGATGGCCGGGTGGTTGAGCGATGCCGTCGACTGCGCCTCCCGGCGGAACCGTTCCTGGAACACCGGGTCATGGGCGAGATCGGCGCGCAGGGTCTTCACCGCGACAAGACGGTCGAGTCGGACGTCGTGCGCGAGGTGCACTTCGGCCATACCCCCGGAGCCGAGCAGCAGGCGCAGCTCGTACCGGCCGCCGACGACGGCCACCGGCACCGGGTGGGAGAAGGTCAGGTCGTCTGGTCCGCCGAAGTTCACTGGCTTCTCCACTACGGGTCGGGAAGGCGGGGCCTGAGCAGGGGTCGGCAGCACGCCGACCCGTCAAGCCACAGGAGCACCATCAGATAATTGCACATCCGGGGGTAATTAAAGAAGCGGTGGCGCATGTGACAAGACCCCGGCGCCTTCGCGCCGGGGTCCGTTCGAACCTCCGTGTCCACAGC
This sequence comes from Streptomyces sp. NBC_00038, assembly GCF_026343635.1. Lineage (NCBI taxonomy): Bacteria > Bacillati > Actinomycetota > Actinomycetes > Kitasatosporales > Streptomycetaceae > Streptomyces > Streptomyces sp. NBC_00038. Next base: position 2,344,816 of record NZ_JAPELQ010000001.1, on the reverse strand, counting down.
CGCGCCGCGGCTCAGCCGTCGGCTACGGTCCCTCCGCGGCCGTGGCGGCCACGTCGTCGACCACGACGCGCGCCTGCTTCTCCGGCACACCGGCCGCGATGAGCGTGGCGACGGCCGTACGCGTCCCGTCGTCCTCCAGCGCCCCGGTGTTGACCGCCTCCAGCAGAGCGACCGTCATCGCCTCCAGACCGGCGCTCAGCACCGCGGGTGGCAGATGGGAGGGGAAGACACCGTCCCGCTGCCCCCGCTCCACGATGGCCGTGCCCTTGACTCGGGTGGGTTCGAGGATCTCGGCGACACGTTCCATGCCCAGGTCCCGCTGGGCGAGCGCCAGGAGCATCCGGTACCTGTCACCCACCGGCCAGATCGACAACGAGAAGCGCGCCAGCGCCCGCTCGGCAGGCTCCGCGACCTTCTCCGCAGCCGAAACGGCGGCCTGAAGAGCCTCGGCGGCCTCCTCGGCCAGCGCCTCCAGGAGCGCCGCTCGTCCGGGGAAGTGCCCGAAAAGGGTGCGCCTGACAACACCGGAGGCGCGGGCCAGTTCCTCCAGGGTGATGTCGGGGTTCCGCCCGAGCTCCTCGCGCGCGGTGGCCAGGATGCGCGCCCGGTTGGACCGTGCATTACGTCGCTGCGGCACACGGCCAACAGGCTGGGACACGGAAGAACCTCGATGAAAGCCGGACGAAGAACGGGCAGCCCATTCTGACATGCAAGCCCCGGCCCGATCCGTGACCGCACCCGACGATCGGCCCGCCTCATCAGGCAGGTCGCCCGCCCCGTCGGACAGGTCTCCTTGATGCCGGAACGCGCCTTCTACGGGCATGCGGTCGGAGTCGACGCAGACCTTCGTGAGACGGCGAAGATCCCGAGCCGTCAGCCGGCGGCCACCGCCACCCCGGCGTACGCCACCGCCGCCACGGCCAGCGCAGCGGCGGGCAGGGACCGGACCGGCGGGTCACCGTGGCGTAGGTGAACCACCGCGGCCGCGGCCATCAGCAGCGCCAGCCCGATCGCGGCGGCCACTCCGACCCGCACCGAAGCCAGCCCGAGCAACAGTCCTGCGGCCCCGGCCACCTCCAGGGTGCCGATGACTCGGTAGAGACCCGATGACATGCCGAGATGCGCTGCCGCCTGGCGCATGAACGCCACCGCGGCGATCTTCGCCAGCCCCAGAGGGAGGAAGACGAGGGAGAGCACGACGGCGAGGGCGATCTGTGCGGTCGTCATACGGACCTGTCCCGGCGTTCGGCGCCCAGGCGGACGTAGTAGTCGATGAGGTCGGGCTCGTCCACGGCGGCCGGGTTGACGACCTGCTCCACCGAAGCGCCCTGGAGCAGACGTTTGACCGGGACCTCAAGTTTCTTGCCGGTGCGGGTGTGCGGGATGCCCGGGACTTCGAGGATCTCGTCCGGTACGTGGCGCGGGGAGGCTCCACTGCGGATGGCGTCGCGGATCTTCTCCCGGAGAGTGTCGTCCAGAGGTACCCCGGCCGCGGGGACCACGAAGAGCGGCATCCAGTAGCCGCCGTCGGGCTCCTCCGCGCCGATGACCAGGGCCTCGCTGACCTCGGGGAGACGCTCGACGACGTCGTGGATGTCGGCGCTGCCGAGGCGTACGCCGTTGCGGTTCAGCGTGCTGTCCGAGCGACCGTGCACGGTCACCGAACCGTGTCCCGTGACCGTGATCCAGTCGCCGTGCCGCCACACGCCGGGGTACGTCGAGAAATAGGCGTCGTGGTAACGGCGGCCGTCGACGTCGTTCCAGAAGTACAGCGGCATCGACGGCATGGGCCGGGTGACGACCAGCTCGCCGACCTGGTCCACTACCGGGAAGCCCTCGGGGTCGTACGCCGCAAGGGACACGCCCAGATGGGGAGCCGACAACTCCCCTGCCCAGACCGGGGTGTTGGGTGCGCTACCGGCGAAGCCGGACACCACGTCAGTGCCGCCGCTGATCGAGGCCAGCAGCACGCGCTCGCCCACGTGGTCGCGGACCCAGGGGTAGGCCGAGGCGGGCAGCGCGGAGCCGGTGCAGCCCACCACGCGGACGGACGACAGGTCGTGTCCGGACGGGTCGATGCCGAACTTGGCCATCCCCAGCAGGTATTGGGGGCTGGTGCCGAAGACGGTGACCCGGTGACGCGCGGCCAGCTTCCACAGGATGTCGAGGTTGGCGAGCGGCGCCGGGCTGCCGTCGTACGTGCACGTCGTGGCACCGGTCAGCAGCGTCGAGGCGACCAGGTTCCACATCATCCAGTGGGTGGTGGTGTACCACAGGAGGCGGTCTCCGGGGCCCAGGTCGGAGTGCAGGCCCAGGGTTTTCAGATGCTCCAGCAGCACGCCGCCATGGCCGTGGACGATGCCCTTGGGCAGGCCGGTGGTACCGGAGGAGAACACGACCCACAGAGGGTGGTCGAACGGCACCGGCGTACAGGCGAGTTCCTCGGTGCGGGTGGACGCGTCCTCCCACGGGACGACCAGCGACGGGTACACCCTCGACGGCCACGGCAGACCCACGTGGTCCACCAGCAGCGTCGCCTTCAACGTCGGCAGCGCGCCCGCGAGTTCGAGGGCGGCGTCGCGGCGGTCGTGGGTGGTGCCGTTGAAGAGGTAGCCGTCGGCAGCGATCAGCACGGTGGGTTCGAGCTGCGCGAACCGGTCGGCGGCCGCCTGGGGCGCGTAGTCCTGGCCGCAAACCGACCACACGGCACCCAGGCTCGCGGCAGCCAGGAACGCGACGATCGCGTGCGGGGTGTTGGGCAGGTAGCCCACCACCCGGTCGCCCGCCTCCACGCCCAAGTCGCGCAGGGTCGCCGCGACGGAGGCGACCTGGGCACGCAGCCGTTCTCCCGTGACCTCGTAGCCGGTGCCGGTCTCGTCCAGGGCGATGATCGCCGGACCGTCGGAGGGCAGGTTGCGCAGGGCGTGGTGGGCGTAGTTGAGGGTGGCACCCGGAAACCAGCGGGCGCCGGGCATGGTCTCCTCGGCCAGCACCCGCTCGTACGGGGTGTCCGCGTCGACGTCGAAGTACTCCCACAACGCGCCCCAGAAGCCCGTCAGATCGGTGACCGACCAGCGGTGCAGAGCCGCGTAGTCGGTGCCGTCCACGCCGACACGGCGGGCGAAGTCCACGATGCGGCTGCCGGCGACGGCCTGCGGATCAGGTGTGGTGAAGGGTTCCGGGTAAGGCCTGATCATTGTGCGGCTCTCCTCAACAAGCTTTCCTCGACGGTCCGTTGGGACATGTGGGGGTTGCGCGCGGTGCGCGGAGGCGATGCCCGGGCCGTGGCGTCCATCAAGTCCCGGCCCCCGGCCGCGACGACGTCCATGACGACGCGATCAGATGTGGCAGGTCGTGCTCGGCGCTCATGTGCGGCTCACTTCGGGTTCTGCTCGGCGTGCGTGACGGGTGTGCGTTGCTCACCGAGTTCGATCCGGCCGTCCGGGGTCGCGATCGTCGCCGTGATCACGTCTCCGGTGCGCAGGTAGTGCGGGTTCTTGGCCTGGGTCTTGAAGAACGCCTTCCACTTCACGGCGGGTGGCAGGAGTGCGCCGATCTTCTCGACCGGCTTGGGCGGTGCTTTGAGGGCGGTGCCGCCGGGGGTGCCGGTGAGCAGCAGGTCGCCGGGGTCCAGGGTCTGGAAGCGGGCGAGCAGGGTGAGGGCCTGCGCCGGGCGGACGATCATGTCGGTGAGGGTGCGGTCCTGACGCAGATCACCGTTGACCGACAACTTCAGCCGCAGATCGAGGAGATGGGTGAAGTCCTCCGGCTCAAGGAGCGCCAGGTAAGGGCCGGTCGGCGTGAAGGTCGGGTACGACTTGCTCTCGTAGAACTGCGTCTTGGTCAGCTGTACGTCACGCGCGCTGACGTCGTTGGTGATCACGAGTCCGGCGACGTACGACGGCAGGTCCTGCTCCTCCACCACGGTGCCCACCGGCAGCGGTGCGCCCATGACGAGGCCGAGTTCGATCTCGTAGTCGAGGAACTTCACGTGGGGCGGCCGGACGATGCTCTCGCGTGGGCCGCTGACCGAGCCGGACGCCTTGCGGAAGAAGGCGGGCGGAATGTCACCGGTGAAGCCCGAATCGCGGGCGTGGCTGCGGTAGTTGACCATCTGGGCGACCACCCGGCAGGGGGTGGTCACCGGGGTGAGGGCCACCAGGTCGGTGACGGGCGGGCCCGCCTTGCCCGAAAGGGCTGCCTCTCGCACGGTGGCACGGTCGGCGATCAGTTCGGCGGTGGTGACGGCCTTGGTGTCGACGAGGACGGCGCGGTCGCCGAGGACGACCCACCAGCCGTCGGCGGTGCGCAGGACGTTGGTGCTCATGTCATTGCCTTTGTCGGAGGGGGTGGAGGTCAGGAGTTGGCGGCCTTGAGCAGACCCAGCAGACGCGCCGGGTCCATCTCGTTGTCGCCGCGCAGGGCCTGGATCACATCGCGGACCCGTTGCGGCGAAGGGCTCGTACCGAGGAAGTCCCTGGTGGCCGGTGGGCCCCACTGGGCCAGCCCGCTCGTCGACATGGGCGCCCAGCCGGGTTCGAGGTCGCAGGAGAACAGGTCGCCGTCGGCGAAGTGCTCCAGCATGAAGCGGTCGGGGTCGCGCCAGTAGTCGAAGAGCTGGCTGCCCAGGATGTGCCGCCCGATGCCCCAACTGTGCTTGTATCCGCGCTCGTTCAGGTACTCGCCACCGGCCGCGATCGAGTCGAGGTCGGTCACCTGATAGGCGGAGTGCACATAGCCGTTGCCCGGTCCCAGATGCATCGCCAGGGTGTGGTGGTCGGCCGGCAGGTTTCCCAGATCGCAGCGCAGGAACGCCATGGACGGGCCGCGCTCGCGCTGCCCGTCCAGGAACAGGAAGTCGGACACGATCATCCCGAGGGTGTCCAGGTACCAGTCGAGGGCCCGGGCGAACACCCGCGTCTCCAGCACCACATGGCCCAGCCGCTGGATACGGGACGGCTCCCGCGGCGGGCGCTGAGTGGTGTTCGTACGACGGTGTTCGGTGCCGAAGTTGAGCAGCAGCGGCTGCTGTTCCGGTAGCTCCGGGAGCCGTTCGGCGCAGTGCACGACCCGCACCGGGAAACCGGACGGGTCGAGCAGGCCGACCGTCTTGCCGCCGCCGGGGACGTCCGCGTCGCGCACGTCGGTGCCGGTGGCCCGGGCCAGCCGGTCCAGGTCGGCCCGCTCGGCCGCGCGGAACGCCGGGCCGATGAAACGGGACGCACGCCCGCGCCGGATCACCATGCAGGGCGAGCCGGCGAAGCTGCCGCGCAGCCACAGCTCACCCTCGGTGCGCGCGGCGACGTGGAAGCCGAAGTCGCGGGCGAAGACCTCGGCCCGGTCCAGGTCGGGCTTCTCGAATTCGAGCCAGGCCAGGTCCGCCACCTTGATCACGGGATTCCGGGATCTGCCCGGATGCTCGCCGCGCAGGGCTCCCTGCTCGCTGTGGAGGTCCTGGTGGGCCGTCTTGACTTCAGCCCCGTTGACATGGATTTCAGACATGGTGCCCTCCGTGCAACATTGCGGCAATGAGGGAATCATCAAGTGTGACGGTCTTGGCGTCAAGGTGTTCATGGCCGAAAATGATGAATTCATCAGTACTGCTATCCCGGTCGCCCTCATGCTGGACTCGGCGCACGACTGATCACGCCCCCCGCCCCTACGTGCTGGACGACGAGCTCGGCCGGAAGGTGACCGAGCGGCCGGTGAAGCGGGCGTCGATCCCGTTCGCCGTGGTGGTGACCGACCGCAGATGCAGCCCCTCGGGTACGTTCCGCACCGGAATGGGCTCCTCCAAGGCCTTGTCGAGCAATGTCTTCAGAGGGGGGAGTAGTTCGCCCTGGACGACACGTACGTCGCTGAAGGCGATGCGGTTCCCCGGCGCCGCCGAAACGGCCGCACCAACGGTCACGTCTCCGGCGAGCGGCAGACTGATCGTCGCGTTGATCCGGCCCGGTTCGTCGCCCTGTGAGACGTCCAGGCCGAGCGCGCCTGAGACGTCCTCGTACGACAGGAAGGCGGTCGCCTTCACGCTGCGGGCATGCGCCTCATCGGCGCTGCCCGAGGCCCTCACCCCGTCCAGGCCGACGGTCAGTTCCGTCACCGGCAGGGGCCGCGTCGTATCGTCGGCGGGTATGTCATGGGCGGTGAGTTCGACGTGCCGCAGGCTGCCCCCGGCCAGTTGGGTCAGCACGGGGAAGCCGCTGACGTGCACCGAAGGCCGCTCAGCGGTTCCCATGCCCTCCTGGAACGCCTCGGCCATGCGGCTCTCCGCGCGGGCCGCGGCGACCCGGTCGACCACGACGGCACCGATCAGCAATGCCGCGAGGGATGCGGCGACGACGATCCGGCGCCGCCGCCTCGGCGCCGGCGGGCTCGCGTGGACGGCGGTGTCGCCGTAGGACGGCGCACCGACGGGTTCGTCATATGACTGGGACTGGTACATGGGTGTCCTCTTCGGGAAACGCGCGTGGGAAGTTCTTCGGGAGTGCGTCTGGGCGTCAGGTCGGCAATGCGTCTGAGCCTCATGCCGGCAATGCGTCCGGGGCTCAGGAGCCGATCCACTCGGACCGGCCGAGTCTTCGGACGCGGGCGACGGCGAGGCCGTCGTCCACCCCCATCGCGATCAGGGCGGCGGTCGCGGCACGTGTGCCGTCGTCGGTCCAGGTCCCGGCGTTCACGCACTCCAGGAGCCCCAGCAGGTGCCCCTCCAGTGCTCGGCTCAGCGGGCCGGGCGGAATGCTGGTCTGGAAGACCCCCTGCCGCTGCCCCCGGGCGATGATCGCCGCTGCCGTGTCGCGTGCGGGGGCGAGGACCTCGGCCACCCGCTCGGCCCCGAGGTCCTGGGGAGCGAGCCGGAGCAGCATGCGGTAGCGGTCACCGACGGGCCACACCGCGAGGACGAAACGCGCCAGCGCCGTGACGACGTCCGACGCACGATCCTCCGGGATCGCGAGTGCCTGCCGCAGCGCCCGCGCGGCGTCCTCCACCAGCCCCTCCACGAGCGCCGCCCTGCCGCTGAAGTGGCCGTAGACCGTACGACGCACCACACCTGCCGCCTCGGCGATGCCACCGACGCTGCTGTCGGGATCGCGGCCGAGTTCCTGCCTTGCCGCTTCAAGGATCCGGTCCCGCGTGAGGCGGGTACGGCTGCGTCCTGCGGCGTCTGTGACGTATGCGCCGGTCATGTCGGGACCTCCGGTCGCCGGTGGGAGGACAGCCCGATAGTTGCACACCAACGGGCAATAAACTAGTCTGCACATCGATGGGCAATTAATTGCTCGCGGTGCCCCAGAGGCCGATGGCCGCCCCCGCACCGCTCACCCCGATCCGCGAACCTCCGAAGCCTCCGCTTCGCCTCCTGCCGAGGAGCTTTCGATGCCGCTCGTTGTCAACACCCCCGTCGAGAAGATGACGGAGCCCTATCCACGGCGCTGGTGGGGACTGCTGGTGCTTTGCCTGAGCCTGCTGATCGTCGTCATGGCGAACACGTCACTGATCGTGGCCGCGCCGGACATGACCAAGGACCTGGGTCTGTCCAGTAGCGACCTGCAGTGGGTCATCGACGGCTACACCGTCCCGTACGCCGCGCTGATGCTCGTACTGGGCTCGATCGGCGACAAGTACAGCCGTCGCGGTGCACTGATCCTGGGCCTGCTGATCTTCGCGAGTGGTTCGGTGATGGGCGGCCTGGTCGACGAAGCCCACCTGGTCATCGTCGCCCGCGCGATCATGGGCGTCGGCGCCGCCGTCGTCATGCCGGCCACCCTGTCCCTGCTGGTCGCGATCTTCCCCAGAGGCGAGCGGGCCAAGGCCATCACGGTCTGGAGCGCCACCTCCGGCCTCGCCATCGCCGCCGGCCCACTGATCGCCGGCTGGCTCCTGGAGAGCCACGCCTGGGGCTCCGCGTTCCTGATGAACGTCCCCCTCGCGATCGTCGGCATCGCGGGCGCGCTGCTCCTGGTGCCGCCGTCGAAAGCGCAGAAGATGGGCGCCATCGACTATGTCGGCGGCCTGCTTTCCATCGTCACCGTCGGCTCCCTGGTCTACGCGACCATCGAGGGCCCGCACTTCGGCTGGGGCACCGGCCCGATCGTCGCAGCCGTGGTCGCCGTTGTCGGCCTGGCGGCCTTCGTCGCCTGGGAGCTGCGCCACCCGCACCCGATGCTGAACGTGCGCAAGTTCAAGGAGCGCCCCTTCAGCGGATCCATGCTCGCGGTGCTGTTCTTCTTCTTCGGCACCTTCGGCGCGATCTACTACTCCACCCAGTTCCTGCAGTTCGTCCTCGGCTACAACGCTCTGGAGACGGGTGTACGGCTGCTGCCGCTGGCCGGAGCGGTGTTCCTCGGCGCCGCGGTGACCGGGCGCGTGGCCCCGAAGCTGGGGGTGAGGCTGGTGGTGGGCACCGGCATGGTGATCGGCACGGCGGGCGTCTTCCTGCTCACGCGGATCGAGTCGGGCTCGGCGTACACCGACTTCCTGGCGCCTCTGTTGATGCTCGGCTTCGCCATCGGCCTGAGCGTTGCCCCGGCCACCGACACCATCATGGGGTCCTTCCCCGAGTCGGAGCTGGGCGTGGGCGGCGGCGCCAACGACACCGCGCTGGAACTCGGCGGCTCCCTGGGCATCGCCATCCTCGGCTCGCTCCTGGCCACCTCCTACAAGGACAAGCTGACCGGCCTGGTCGGCGGTCACCTCCCGGCCGCCGCGATGGACACCGCCAAGGACTCGGTGGGTGGTGGCCTCGCCGTCGCCGAGCAGGTCGCGAAGACCCCGACCGGCGGACTCCAGCAGGCCCAGATCCTGGTCGACGCGGTCCACGAGTCCTTCGCCCACGCCATCGCCCACACCAGCCTCTTCGGCGGCATCATCATGGCCGCCGGAACCCTGATCGTCATCGCCGTTCTGCCCGGCCGCAAGCACACCCACAAGCAGCGACCGGCCGAACAGGCCGTGACGGAAGCCGACCGGGACGAGGAGAGCACCGTGCAGTAGTCCCCGCGCGCCCAGGGGCCTGGCCCGGCCTCCTTCAAGAGGCCGGGCAGCAGCGCTCGACTTGCTCGCCCGTCAGGTCAGTTGGCCCACGGCGGAGTGATGACCGTGCCGTCGGCCAGCTCCGCCCGGAGGCCGATGGACGTGGTGACCCAGGAGGTCGCGGTCTCCTGGGTGGGGTTCTCGACGCCGAACGTCGCGCCCGGGTTGATGATCACCGTGTCGCCCGCGGTGATCCGCTCGGCGTGGCCGTCGAGGGTGATCAGCAGTTCGCCGGAGAGGAGATGGAAGATCTCCTCCCGGTTGACGGTGTGCACGGGGGCCTTGGTCCCGGCGGGGATCTCGCCCCGCCAGGCGCACAGCTCCTTGCTGCCGGTGCGGGGAGTGGCGTACGAGACGAAGCGGGCGCCGTGTATCTCGTGGACGAGGCCTTCGGAGGAGCGGACTACGGGCATACGGATCTCCCTCAGCGATGGGTATGTAGTCAAGCGGCTTGACCACTTGATACATAGTCAAGCTACTTGACCAAGTCGTCAAGGGTGTTTCAATGCTTCCGTGCAGAACTCCGAGGCCATGGCCCTGTCCGCCGTCCTGCTCGCCGCCGCCGGTGAGCTGACGCAACGCATCCATGAAGGCGTCGTCGCCCGGGGGTTCGAGGGGGTGCGGCCCGCCCACGGCTTCGCGTTCGCACGGCTCGCACCGGACGGGGCGACGGTCACCGACCTCGCGGCGCATCTCGGGGTCACCAAGCAGGCCGCGAGTCAGCTCGTCGACGAGGTGGTGCGCAAGGGGTATGTCGAGCGGCGGCCGCATCCCGATGACGCGCGCGCCCGGCTGCTCGTGCTGACCGAGCTCGGCTGGGCCTGCACGCGTGCGGCGGAGGAAGCGGCGGCGGAGGCCGTTCGGCCGTGGGTCGAACTGCTCGGCGAGGGTGAAGTTCGGGCGTTGCGCGACCGTTTGGCGCGCATTGCGCCCTACGGTCCCATCAGGCCCGCCTGGTGACGGTTCGTCAGTGGCTCTATCACAGCCACCGACTACCGCTGGAAGTTTTTACTGACGCGTAACTTCACACTTGGACTACTCACTCGTAACTTGACGAGTGAACAGCATCCTCGTGATCCGGATCACAGGGCGTACGCCGTCGCAACTCCCTTGAGCCGCAAGGAGATCACACGATGCTGCCCTGGAAGCGAATGCTCAGACCGCTGGCCGCGCTCGTTCTGACCGCCACGGTCGTCATCGTCCCCACCGCCTCCGCCACCGCCACCGCCACCGCTGTCCCTGCCACCGCCGCCGAGGCCGCCGCGGCGAGCAGCGGCTGGAACAACTACTCCTGCAAACCGTCCGCCGCCCACCCCCGCCCCGTCGTCCTCGTCCACGGCACCTTCGCGAACTCCGTCGACAACTGGCTGGCCCTCGCGCCCTACCTGGTGAACCGGGGCTACTGCGTCTACTCCCTCGACTACGGGCAACTGCCCGGAGTCCCGCTCTTCAACGGCCTCGGCCCGATCGACAAGTCGGCCGAGCAGCTCCAGGTCTTCGTAGACAAAGTGCTCGCCGCGACCGGCTCGGCCAAGGCCGACCTCGTGGGTCATTCGCAGGGCGGGATGATGCCCCGCTACTACCTCAAGTTCCTCGGCGGAGCCGCCAAGGTGAACGCCCTCGTCGGCATCGCGCCCGACAACCACGGCACCACCCTCAGCGGCCTCACCAACCTGCTGGCGTACTTCCCCGGCGCCGAGGACCTGCTCTCCACGGCGACTCCGGCACTCGCCGACCAGATCGCCGGATCCGCGTTCCTGACCAAGCTCAACGCGGGCGGCGACACCGTCGCGGGCGTCCACTACACGGTCATCGCCACCAAGTACGACGAGGTGGTCACGCCGTACCGCTCACAGTTCCTCACCGGATCCGACGTCCACAACGTCCTGTTGCAGGACCTGTGCGCCGTCGACCTCTCCGAGCACGCGGCGATCGGCCTCATCGACCGCATCGCCTTCCACGAGGTGGCGAACGCGCTCGATCCGTCCCACGCCACCGCGACCACCTGCCTGTCCGTGCTCGGCTGAGCACGCGGCCGGGGTCTGTCCGGCCTGAGCCGCCGGACAGACCCCGCAAGGCCTAGCGGCCGTGGCGTCCGCCGCTCACCGCGCGGCGCCGGACCGAGGCGAACAGTGTTGCCGCGCCGAGTGCCAGGGCGGCGGCACCGCCGACCGCGAGGTACGGGGTGGTGCCGTCTCCGCCGGTCTCGGCGAGGTTCTCCGAGGCGCCGGCCGCCTGGGCCTCGACCTGGGTGGCAGGGGTGGAGGTCTCCGCGACCGGGGAGGCAGTGGTGGGTTCCGCGGACGTACTGGCGTCGTTGTCGCCGTGGCCGCTGTGCTCGACGGTCGACTTGTCGGTACCGGCCTCGATCTGCTCGTCGGAGGGCGCCGAGGCGGTCGGGGCGGGGGCCGGAGAAGCGGTGGTCGTCGTGCCGCTGCCGCTGTCACCGCTGTCGTCACTGGTGCCGCTGTCGCTCCCGCCGTACGTGATGTCCGAGCAGGAGTAGAAGGCCTCGGGGCTGTCCGAGCGCTGCCAGATCGCGTACAGCAGCTGCTTGCCGGAGCGCTGCGGGAGGGTGCCGGAGAAGGTGTAGAAGCCGCCCGACGCGGCCGGGTCGGTGGCCGAGGCGACCGGATTCTGGAGATCCAGATCGTCCCAGGCCAACGGCTGCGACGGGTCGTAGCCGGCCTTGGTGACATAGACCTTGAAGGTGCCCTTGTGCGGCGCGGTCACCCGGTACTTGAAGGTGTACGAGCCACTGCTCACGCTCGTGGCCGGCCAGTCCTCGCGGGCCAGGTCCAGGCCCTTGAACTCGTCGCTGTTCGCGCTGCACAGCTTGCCGTCCGGGATCAGCGCCTGGTGCTGCCCGTTCGCGTCGCCGATGCGTATGCCGTTCCAGTCGTAGAGCGCCTGCGTGCCGCCCGCCGCGACAACCGCCTTGCAGGCGGCCGACTTGGGGCTCTCCGGACCCTCCGCGTAGCACTGGGAGACCCGGCTGACCGGGTCGCCCATCGTGCCGTGCGCGGCGGCCGGCGCGGCGGCGAGCGCGGTGAGAGCGAGCGGGGCGACACCGACGACGGCGATCGCGGCGGCCTTGCGGCGAGTGGGCATGGCGGCGGTCATGGGGGAACTCCTCGAAACGTCCCGGATGCGTGGGCTGAACCTGTGGGCCGAACCCGTGGGGGCGATCAGCAAGCTAGCCCGAAGAAACCGCGAAATCGCCTGCTGGAGGCGGGAGATGGAGATCCTTATGGCGGCGTTAAGGGAGCGCTGAGACTGCGATCAGGTAGGTAGCGTTCGCGCCATGACAGATGCACCGAGAGAGGCAGATGCCTTGAGTGACTTCGTTGTCCGTCCGGCCGTCGCTTCCGACGTACCAGCGGTGAAGGCCGTGACCGACGCGGCGTACCACCACTACATCGAACGCATCGGAGTGGTGCCGCAGCCCATGGAGGCGGACCACGCGGCGAACGTGGCGGCGGGGCGGGTGTTCGTGACCGGGGAGCCCGTGACGGGCCTCGTGGTGATCGAGGCGTACGAGGACCATCTGTACCTCGACAGCATCGCCGTCCGTCCCGACGCCCATGGAAAGGGCGTGGGACGACGGCTGCTGGCGTTCGTGGACGCACACGCGCGCGCCCTCGGACTGCCCGAGGTCAGGCTCTACACGAACGCGATGATGTGGGAGAACCAGAAGATCTACCCGAAGTACGGGTACGAGGTCACGGAGCGGCGCGTGGACGGTCCGTACGACCGCATCCACTACCGCAAGCGGCTCATCTGACGGTTCTCGGGGTTCTCATGGCCGGGCGGGCAGGCGGCCCTCACCCGTCCGGCCACCACGTGCGAGCGATGTCCTTTCGGATCTCCGGACGCTCGACCGGGCGCTCGTCGGCCTCGTCCCGCACGCGGCGGGTGTCCGACTTCCTCAGGGGCTTCTGCAGGGTTACGCGGCGCATGGCTGCCTCCTTGCGTCTACCTATGTCCGCGGTGACACGGAGGTAGACCCTTTCGGGGAGAGTTCCTCATCGGTCGCGATCTGTCTGTGGTGCCAGTCACGATTCGACTGTCAGTGGTGACTGTCACCCTGGTGCACATGGCGAGTAACAACGAGATGAATCCAGTGATTCCAGGGGCTGACGTCGACTGGGACGCCGAGTCCGTCACCTTCGACGAGGAGCCGGACCACGGGCTGCGCGATCCCGTCGTACGGGAGGCCTGGGCGGCCCGGTTGCGGACGTGGCTGCCGGAGCGGCCCTGCGACGTCCTCGACCTGGGCTGCGGCACCGGCAGCCTGTCACTCCTCGCGTCCGGGTGGGGGCATCACGTCACCGGGGTCGACTTCTCGCCGGGCATGGTCGACCTGGCCCGCGCCAAGCTCGCCGGGCGTGACGCGGTGTTCCTGGTCGGTGACGCGGCGGTACCGCCCGTCGGTGAGCAGCTGTTCGACGTCCTGCTCTGCCGCCATGTGCTCTGGACGCTGCCCGACCCAGGGCGCGTCCTGCGGCACTGGTGCGGACTCCTTCGCCCCGGCGGGCGGCTCGTCCTCGTCGAGGGCGTCTGGGGGACGGTGAGCCCGGTCGGCATATCCGCCGACCGGCTCACCGCGCTCCTGGAGCCCCTCGCGGCGGACGTCCGGGTGGAGCGGCTCTCGGACGACTCGCGGCTGTGGGGGAGGGAGGTCGAGGACGAGCGGTACGCGGTGGTGGCCGGCCTCTGAGCGAAAGGCCTTCTAGGTCAGCAGGTCCTCGAAGTCACCCTTCCGGGCGAGGAGTTCGAGTTCGTCCAAGGCGTTCTCGGCGGCGGTCGCGGCCGCCGGATCCGTGGTCTTCAGGCCGCTCGCGGCGAACTCGTCCTCGTCCAGGCGGAGTACGGCCGTGCCGTCGGCGGAGCGCCACAGGTCCAGGTCGAGATCCTCGACGACCAGCTCGACCGCGGCACCCCTGGAGGTGCCGGAGACGACGGCCGGGCGGGTGATGTCGCAGTACCAGCCCTTCAGTACGCCCTCGGCGTCGCGGACCTCCTTCACCGCGTACCAGCGGTCCCGCCAGTAGTACTCGGTGAAGACATCGCCCGCCTCGAAGCGTACGAAGCCGAAGTCGCGGACGCCCTCGCCCGCCCACGGCGCCCGTACGGTGACGCGGTTGCCGTCGTCGGCGAGCAGCTCGGCGGGGTAACGGATCTTCGTACGGCCCGCCTTGACGAGGACGATCTCCAACCGGGGGAGGGAATCAGCCGAGTTCGCGGACATAGCGCACCTCCGTCGCGCAGATCTCGTAGCCGAACCACTTGTTGATCGCGATCATCGGTCCGTTGCCGCTGTCGTTGCCCGTGAACGCCTCCGTGAAGCCGGCGGCGCGGGCGCGGCGCAGGGAGTCGTTCTTGGCGAGTTTGGCGAGGCCGCGGCCGCGGTGGGCGCGGGCGGTGCCCGTCATGACCGTGCCGTAGCGGGTGCCGCCGTCCGTGCGGGCCGCGCTGAACGCGGCGGGGCGGCCGTCGACGACCGCGACCGAGGTCAGCTCCGCGCTGAAGAGGGGGTGGTTCCAGGTCTCCTGGAGCCAGGCCTCGTAGTTCGTGAACTCGTAGTCGACGTCGCTGGGTTCGTCCGCCGTCGTCTCCGCGTCCAGGTCGAACAGGGGGCGCGGATCGGCGGCGTAGTCGGAGGCCCTGCGGAGTTCGACGCCCGGGGGGAGGGCCTCACGGGGTGGCAGGACGCCGTTCGCCAGGTCCAGGCGGAGGAAGTGCGCGGAGCGGCTCGCGCGGTAGCCGTGCTTCTCGGCGAAGGCGCGGTTGGCGGGGGAGTCCAGGACCCAGGCGAAGAGCTTCGTGGCGCCCATTGCCGTCAGGTGCTCCTCGGCCGCGCGGACCAGGAGCGAGCCCGCGCCCCGGCGTGTGCTGTCCGGAGCGACATACACGTTGAGATAGCCCTGGTCGGCCTCCGGGCTGTCGTGCACGATGCCGACGTTGGCCGTGCCGATCGCTTCGCCGTCCTGCTCGGCGAGCAAAGGCCGGTAGTGGGCGTCGGGGTGAGCGTGGGTGGCGTCGTAAGCGACGGAATCGGGGGTGTGCAGCATGAAGGGGAGGGCGAGGTGGCGGACTCGGGCGAAGCCCTCGGCGTCCCGCCGGTCGTCGGGTCGGACGTCACGAACGATCACTGTCATGAAGACGCACGCTACGCGTGGGCTGTGTACGGGTGCCTCTCATTTTCCGCCGGGTGCGGGACAATCGGCCCGTGACGCTGAAGATCCACATTGATGAGGGGGCCGCGCCCTACGAGCAGGTGCGCGCCCAGATCTCCGAGCAGGCCCGGTCCGGGGCGCTTCCGGTCGGCTACCGGCTGCCCACCGTGCGGGGGTTGGCCGAGTCGCTCGGCCTCGCCGCGAACACGGTCGCCAAGGCGTACCGGGCGCTGGAGGCGGACGGGGTGATCGAGACGCGGGGCCGCAACGGGACGGTCGTGGCCGCCGCGGGCTCGGCCGCCGAGCGCGAGGCGGCGACGGCGGCGCAGGCCTACGCCGAGCGCGTACGCCGCCTGGGCCTCACGGAGTCCGCCGCGCTGGACGCGGCGCGCGATGCCCTGCGGGCGGCGTACGGGGGGTAGGGGCGCCTGGACGCCGGGGGCGCTTGGGAGTCGTATACGCGGATGGGGCGCCCAGGGCCCAGACGGTCCCCGCCGGGCCGGATCGGCTGCGAAGGGTCCGGCACCGCCGAAGACCGCCGTCGTGGCCGATCGCCGTCCCGGCGGGGTTCGACTGGCCGCCCCCTACAGATACAGCCCCGCGTCCGCCCCCTCCCGCGGATCCGGTACCTGCGTCGGAGAAGTTCCCCGGCGGAGCGCGTACAGCTCCGCCAGGGTCGCGCCCTCGCGGGAGACGCCCTCTTCGGTGCCGAGCCAGTTCACGGCCTCGCGGCGGGTCAGCGGGCCGACCTCGATACGGGCGAGGCAGCGGCCGGGGCGGACGACGGCCGGGTGGAGGCGCTCCAGGTCCTCGTTGGTGGTGACGCCGACGAGGACGTTGCGGCCCTGGCCGAGCAGGCCGTCCGTGAGGTTGAGCAGGCGTGACAGGGCCTGGCCCGCCGTGTGCTTGGCCTCGCCGCGGATCAGCTCGTCGCAGTCCTCGAGGAGGAGCAGCCGCCAGCGGCTCTTCCCCGTGCCGTCCTCCTCGCCGATCGCGATGTCCATCAGATATCCGACGTCGGAGAAGAGCCGCTCGGGGTCCAGGACGCAGTCCACCTGGCACCAGTCGCGCCAGGAGCGCGCGAGGGTGCGCAGGGCCGAGGTCTTGCCCGTCCCGGGCGGGCCGTGCAGCAGGAGCAGCCGGCCCGCGATGTCCTCCGGGGTCGTCTTCATCAGGGTGTCCATCGCGTCCGCGACCGGCGTGGTGTAGTTCGGCCGCACCTCGTCCCAGGTGCCGGCCGAGATCTGGCGTGTGGTGCGGTGCGGGCCGCGGCGCGGGGACACGTACCAGAACCCCATCGTCACGTTCTCCGGCTGGGGTTCGGGCTCGTCGGCCGCGCCGTCCGTGGCCTGGTCGAGGACCTTCTCGGCCAGCTCCGTACTGGTCGCGGTGACGGTGACGTCGGCGCCGCGGTTCCAGCGGGAGACGAGCAGGGTCCAGCCGTCGCCCTCGGCGAGTGTCGCGCTGCGGTCGTCGTCGCGGGCGGAGCGCAGCACGCGGGCGCCCGGCGGGAGCAGCGTCGCCCCGGACCGTACGCGGTCGATGTTGACGGCGTGCGAGTGAGGCTGCTCGCCCGTCGCGAAGCGGCCGAGGAACAGCGCGTCGATGACGTCCGACGGTGAGTCGCTGTCATCGACGTTGAGCCTGATCGGCAGAGCGTCGTGTGGGTTGGCAGACATGCCGCCATGATCCGTCACCAAGGGAACCCGTGCACTCGATTTCCGCGGCCTGGTCCCAGTTGTCCTTCGTGCGGGGCCCCAGCTCAACCGGCTTTCGGCCTGGTGTCCGAGAGGCGCCCGCGAGGCGGCCGGTGTCGCAGCCGTCGCGGAACGGGGCGGAGCCGCGACCATCCGGAACCTGTTCCCCCGCCGACCCCCGCCGTTACTGTTGCCCTTGATGGGACGTCATGGGTGGAATTCGGCAACTCGGCGGTGGCGGCTCACCGCGGTGCTCGGCGTGGGAGCGGTCGCGCTGGCCCTGCTGGTGACCCTGCTCAACACCCTGCCCGGGGACGGCGCGGGCACCGAGGGCACGACCCGCGACGGGGACAAGGTGCACGGCACGCCCGCCGCCCCGGCCGGGGCGGCGGAGCCGGAGGTCGGCTGGGGCTTCACACACACCCAGTTCAGCGCCGACGAGGGCCCCGCCGCGGCCACCGGGCGCGTGGAGGGGCTGCTCTCGAAGCAGCCGCTGCCGCAGATCCAGCACATCATGGGCTGGGGGGCCGGTAACCCCGAGCCGTCCAAGGGGCGTTACGACTTCGTCGAGATGGACCGCCGTGTCGACTTCATGCGTGCGTCGGGCGGCACCCCGGTCGTCACCCTGTGCTGCTCCCCGGACTGGATGAAGGGCGGCGAGTCCGGCGACACCGACTGGAGCGAGGCCGCTCTGGAGACCGCTCCGGACCCCGCGCACTACGACGACTTCGCCGCGCTCGCCGTGACCGTCGCCAAGCGCTATCCGGACGTACGCCACTTCATCGTCTGGAACGAGTTCAAGGGTTTCTGGAACGACTCGAAGGCCCGCTGGGACTACGAGGGCTACACCGAGCTCTACAACCTGGTCTACAAGGCGTTGAAGAAGGTGGACGAGGACATCATGGTCGGCGGGCCGTATCTCGTCATGGACAGTCTCGACCCGCGTCAGACGCATGACGCATCGCCGACCGTGAAGGGCTCCTGGGGCACCATGGACCAGCGTGTCCTCGACGCCTTCGACTACTGGAACAAGCACAAGGCGGGCGCGGACTTCGTCGTCGTCGACGGGTCCAGCTACACCAACGACGACGAGCTGCTGCCCGACGAGTTCGCGGCCACCGACAAGTTCACGGCCGTCGGCGAGTGGGTGCGGGAGCGGACGGGCGACCTGCCGCTGTGGTGGGCCGAGTACTACGTCGAACCGGCCGACGGCGACGACGAGCGCGAGGGCTGGTCCGAGACCCGCCGTGTCGCCGTCCAGGCCGCCGGTCTGATCGCGATGGCCCGCGGCGGCGCCACCTCCGGCTTCTACTGGAACCCGGAGAACGAGAAGGGCCCCGACTGCGCGGGCTGCCTGTGGACGCCGACGGACAGCGCGGACGGCGGTGAGGCCCTGCCGATGCTCGACCTCGTCTCGCGGTTCGGCAGGGAGTTCCCGCCGGGGACGGCGTACGAGACGGTGTCCGTCGCAGCCGCCGACGTGCCCCGCGTCCGTGTCCTCGCCACCGACAGGACGGTCCTCGTCGTCAACACGCTGGACCGGTCGATCAGCGCCAAGGTCGACGGGAAGCAGCTCGAGTTGGGCGCGTACGGCGTGAAGTGGCTTGAACGCTGAGCCACTTCACCCTCGTATCCGCTGGGCACACGTCTACTTCATCGTCAGGAACCGCTGCACCAGCGAAGCCAGCAGCACCGCGAGCAGCGGCAGCGAGAACCAGAAGCTGCTCTGCAGCCACCGCAGTTGCCGCACACTGGGCCGGACCGCGACCCGTACGGCTTCCCTCGCCGTCAGCAGCACGATGAGCGCGACGGCCGCGAGACCCCCCACGACCGACCACGGCGTCCACGTCACCTGAGGCCCGATCGGCCCCGGATCGGCCTTCGGGATCTCGCCCTCGGGCTGCTTGCGCAGTGCGTACATCGTGACGTCGTCGTTGACGAAGACCTTCTTCAGTTCCTGTCGTTCGTCGAGGTTCTTGAGGAGCCGGGTCTGCCAGGTCGGTGAATAGCCCACGTCCAGCTGGAGGTAGACCACCTGACTGCGGTTGATCATCAGGTACGAGTTCAGGCCCGCGTCCTTGAGCGCCTTGACCAGGCCCGACACCAGGACCGGATCGACGGGCGCAAGGGTGGGCAGGTACTCCACCTTCTCCATGTCCCGCGCGCCCCACGGAATCGAGGGCGTGACGTTCTCGACGGTGTCGTTGCTCATCCACAGCAGCCGTACTGTCGGATCGTCGTGCGCGTACACGTAGTCCATGGCGGCGACTTCGCCGGGCCTGATCCGCTCGAAGGGCTCGTTGCCCCAGCGGGCCACCAGGAAGCCGCCCATGAGGACCAGGCCCGCCATCAGGGCGGCGAGCGGTGCGAGGCTCACGCGGTCCCTGTCCCGTTCCTTCGCGGTGACGCCGGTGCGCGGGAAGAGGGCGAGTGCGGCGAGCATGGCCGCGCCCGGGAGGGCGAACATGAAGACGCGCAGGGCCATTTCGCCGCCGTACGACTGCATGCCGAAGCCCAGGAACGGCACGAAGGTGAGGACGAGCAGCGAGCGCTCGCGGTACTTGTTCTCGCGGCGGCGCCACCAGCCGTAGCAGGCGAGGGTCATCACGCCGGCGGCGAGCAGCACGCGAGTGTAGAGGACGAGTTTGTGGGTCGAACTGCCGCCCTCGATACGCCCGGAGACCGACGAGGACACATTGCCGCCCACGCCGCCGACCCCGCCGAACAGCTCGTTGAAGTGCCCCGACCAGTAGGGCTCGGCCATGAAGCCGACCCAGACGGCGACCAGTACGGCGAACAGGATGGGCAGGCCGCGCAGTTCGGAGCGGCCGACGAGGACGAGGACCGCGAGGACGCCCAGCATCACGAACGGGGTGAGCTGGTGGGCCGGTACGGTCGCCGCGAACAGGCCGATCAACACCATGAGCAGCACGGCCTGTTGGCGCCGGTTCGTCGGCTCGACCTCGGCCTCGCCGGGCCGCCTCTTCGTCCAGAGGACGCGCGGTGCCCGGAACCAGACGAGGAGGATCGCCACGAAGGCGAGGTACAGCAGATACGTGAAGCCCTGCGGGGAGAAGTAGTCCTGGCCGACCCAGCCGCTGAGTACGAAGATCCAGATGCCGGTCCACTTGGCGCGCCAGCTCGCCCGCATCGAGCGTACGAGCAGGAACATCGGTGCCAGGTAGAGGAGTTGCATGGCCAGCGGCCACCAGCGGATCACTTCGGTGAGGTCCCTGACCCCGCAGGCCTTCGCGACGAACGCGGCCGCCGCGAAGAAGCCCGGCCAGCTCCAGCGGGCGTCCAGGTCGGGTACGGCGGATCCGGTGCGGTCGATGTAGTCCAGGAATCCCAGGTGCTGCCAGGCCGTCGCGAACCGCGGCTCGGTCTCGATCACCGCCGGGAGCGCGTGCAGCGAGACCACGGTGGCGAGCAGGGTGACGAGGAGGAGCCCCTTGTGTTCGCGGGCCATCCAGAGCAGTGAGGCGAAGACCGTGATCAGGAGGGCGGCGCCGACGAGGGTCGGCAGGGGCAGCACGGAGATCAGGCCGAGCCCGCCCATGCGGTCCAGGGCACTGTCGTCGAGGGTGAGTGCGGGGACCCAGTAGAGGAGCAGAGCGGAGATCAGCATGCAACCGAGGACCACCCCCGGTTTGGTCGGGTGGCGTAGCAGCTCGCGCGGGGACGGGGGTGGGTCGTCCGTGCTGTCCGCCGACTGCGGGCTCGTCGTGGCTGGTCGCGCCCACGAGGCGGAGCCGCCGGATGTCACGCCCCGCGCACCTGGAGGGGCGCTGTCCGCGCCCTCCGCCTCGAAGGGGGCGTCTATCTCCGGAGCCTCCGACGGGCCCAGCGACGCCTCCGAACCCGGCTCCCGTGCCTCCACGGGCAGCCCGACCACCGACGGCTTCGTTCCCTGCGCCCAGGTCGGCCGGTGAACGGGCCGCACCGCCGGTGAGCCGGTGGGTGGCGTCCCCGGTCCCGGCCGCACGTCCGGCCGGCGCTCCAGGTGGTCGAAGTCGACATGGAGGCCCAGGGTGAGGGTGTCTGCGTCCAGCGCCCACGCGGGCCCGCGCTTCGACGTGGGCACCTCGCGCGCCCCCAGGTCGGCGAGGTCCCCGTCCGGTGCCGCGCCCGCGGGCACCTCGGCGGGCGCGGTCCGCAGGATCCTGTACAGCCGGGGCGCGGAGATCGTCACGATCACGGCGAGGCTGGCGACCTCCGCGACGCCCGCGCCGGTCAGCCCCATCCGGGGGAGGAGGATCACCGTCAGACCGAGCACCAGGGCGCACAACAGGCCCTGGAGCCAGGCGAGTCCGGCCGTGCGGCTCTGGGCGCGCAGGACCGCGAAGTACGTCTCCATGACGACCCGCAGCAGCCCGCCGATGGCGAACCAGCGCAGCAGCGGTGTCGCCGCGTCCGCGTACCCCTGGCCGAAGACACGCAGGATGAACGGCGCGCCGAGGAACAGCAGCGCGCCCACCGGCAGCATGATCCGCGCCATCCGCTTGAGCGCGGCCCGGGTGTTCGAGGCCAGCCGTGCCGGATCGTGCGAGCCCTCGACGGTGAGTGAGGCGCCCATGTTGATGGCGAGCAGGTTGACCGTGCCGCCGATGGTCGCGGTGATGTAGAAGTACGCGTTGTCGGCGGAGCTGACCTGAGAGGCCACGATCACCGGGACGAGGTAGACCACGGCGAGGGAGAACAGCGAGCCGGTGTAGTCGCCCGCGAGGAAGCGCCCGATCTCCTTGATCGAGGGGGCTTCGGTGTCCTCCTTGGTCGCCTTCACCTGGCGGGGGACCAGGCGCCGGAAGACCAGCCAGCCGAGCGGCACGGCGGACATGGCGATCGCCGCGACCCACGACACGAAGACGCCCGTCGCGGGGATCGCGGAGGCCAGGGCGACCAGCAGCACCAGCTTCACCGCGGAGAACACGGTGTTGCCGACCGGCACCCACAGCGCGCTGCGCAGGCCGGTCAGCACCCCGTCCTGGAGCGTCAGCAGCGACCAGGCGACGACCGCGAGGACGAAGCCGAGGCCGGGCAGCGGTCCGTGCAGGAACCGGTACGAGGGTCCCCAGACGCTCAGGGTGAGCAGGAAGACGACGGCGGCCGCCGCCACGACCACCGAACTGCCCGCGTACGTACGGAAGATGAGGCGCCCGGTGGCGCGGCCCGCGACCGGGATGAAGCGCGCCAGGGCGCCCGTCAGCGTCACCGCGGTGAGTCCGGCGAGGAGCTTCATCGCGGCGATCGCGGCGGAACCCTGGCCGACCGCGGTCTCGGAGTAGTAGCGGGCGGCGACCAGCCAGTAGCCGAGCCCGAGCACCGCGGAGATACCGGTGTTGAGCATCAGGGCGTAGGCGTTGCGGAACAGCTGGTTTCCTCCGCTCCCGCCCTTGCCCCGGCCGGGCAGGCGGAGTCGGCGGCCCGTGCGCCGTGCGGGCGCCTCGGCGGTGGGCGATGAAGCGTCGGTGGTGGTCGTCGTGTCAGACACGGGAACTGATGGCCTTCCGGCGGACCTGTCGTGCTCTTCGGACCATGGCGTACCCCTTGGTGAGGGCGCGGTCCCTGGCGAAGTTGAGGGCGATCGCGCGGCCTTCGACCAGCCGCTCGAACTCCTCGATACCGGTGCTGCGGCGCACCGTGACGCGCTGCAGGGCGTACGGCCCCTGGCGGCGGCGCGCCAGAGCGTTGCCGACGGCGAGCGCCTGGGCGAAGCCCGCCGCACGCACCGCATGGCGCACCCGGCGGCTGGAGTAGCCGTACGGGTACGCGAACGAGGCGGGGCCTGCGCCCAGTTCGTCGGCGATGATCTCCCTGCAGCGCAGCACCTCGAACCGGAGCGCGTCCTCGGCGAGCTGGTCCATCTGCGGGTGCGTATGACTGTGCCCGCCGATCTCGACCTGTTCGGCGGCGAGTTCGCGCACCTGGTCCCAGTCCAGCATGGTGTCGAGGCTGCCCCCGGTGTCGTACGCGCCCCTGATCCACCCCGTCGAGACGAACAGCGTGGCCGCGAAGCCGTGCTTGGCGAGCACGGGCAGCCCGTGCCGGTGCACGCCCTCGTAGCCGTCGTCGAAGGTGACGAGGACCGGCCGCTCAGGCAGCGGTCCGCCCTCGCGCCAACTCGCCGCAAGGCGCGCCGTGCTGACCGGGGTGAACCCCTGCTCGTAGAGCAGCGCCATCTGCTCGGCGAAGGCGTCGGGTGTGACGGACAGTTCGCGCGTCGCCTCGTTGGGCTGGTGCGCGATCGAGTGGTACATGAGGATCGGCACGGGTGCGTTCATGCCGCGGCCTCCTCGTCGTCGGTCGCGGTGGACGGGGGCCCTTCGATCTCCACGACGGAGAACGTGGCGCCGCCCCTGCGGGCCCGGATGCTTCCGAGTGCGTACCCGCCCGCGGCCGTCAGGACTCCGGCGACGATGGCTCCCGCGCGGCCCGCGCCGCCCGGGCGTGCCAGTACCGCGTCCCGCAGTCCGCGGGCGACTCCGGCGGGCAGCACCCGGGTGGTGTAGCGGCGCTCGGACTCAAGTCCCTTGTCCGCGCCGACACTTCGGGCGACGAGGGCTTTGGAGAGGCCCTCGGCGTACGCGCGGGTGCGGAAGTACGCGAAGTGCTCGCGTACTTCCGGCACCCGGTGGTGGATGACCGCCCGGTCGTCGATCAGGAGGATCGCGTCCGGTCTGGCGCGGGTGAGGCGGATGCACAGCTCCGTCTCCTCGCAGCCCAGCGGGCGTTTGTCGCCGTCGCGGCCGATGCCGGTCGCGAAGCCCCCGGCCGCGTCGAACGCCGTACGGCGGAACGAGGCGTTGCCGCCGAGGACGTTGCGGACCTGGACCCGGCCCGGGGGCAGACCCCGGTACGTGCAGCCCACCACCCAGTCGAACTCCTCGGGGAACCAGGCGGGCCGGCGTCCCGACGCCCAGATCGGCATCGTGCGGCCGCCGACGGCCATGACCCGCGGATCCGCGTAACCCGACGCGAAGTACCGCAGCCAGTCCCGCTCGGCGACGGCGTCGTCGTCGAGGAAGGCGATGATCCCGCCGCGCGCGGCGGCGATGCCGGTGTTGCGGCCCGCGGACAGGCCGCGGGGGCCCGCGTTGGCGAGCACCCGCACCCCGTCGGTCTCCTTGTACTCCCTGGTCAGCCGCTCCAGGAGGGCGGCGTTGTGGTCCACGACGAGGAGCGTTTCCAGCGCGGGCAGGGACTGCGCCCCTACCGAGGAGACCGCCGCGAGGATGTCCTCCCAGCGGTCCTCGGTGTAGACGCAGACGACCACCGAGATACGCGCGATGTCATGCTCGCTCAAGACACCTCTCCCCGGCCCGAGTTGAGCTGAGCGGCGTGCGGCCTGCGGCGCAGCGCACGCCGGTTGGAACGCTCCTTGAGGATCACCTTGAGGACCCGGATCCCGTCCCGCACGGCCCGCAGATTGCTGGAGCCGTGGATGCGGAGGTACTCGTGGCTCGGGATCTCCTGGACCTTGAGACCCGCCTTGACGACCCGGATGTTCATCAGGGTCTCGACCTCGAAGCCGGTGCAGTCGAGCTCGATCTTGTCCAGGCAGTGCCGCCAGAACGCGTTGTATCCGTAGCAGAGGTCGGTGTAGCGGGCGCCGAACTTGGCGTTGACGGCCGCGCACAGCACATGGTTGCCGAGCTTGCGGATCGGTGTCATGTCGGACGTGCCGCCGCCGTTGGCGAACCGCGAGCCCTTGGCGAAGTCCGCCCCGGACACCAGTGCCGAGACGTACGACACGATCTCGTTGCCGTCGGCCGAGCCGTCCGCGTCGACCATCACGATGATGTCGCCGGTCGACGCCTCGAACCCGGTGATCAGAGCATCCCCCTTGCCCTTTCCGCGCTGCTTGACGACCTTGACGTCCGGCCACAGTTCGCGGGCCACTGCGACGGTGTCGTCGGTGGAATTGCCGTCCACAAGAACCACTTCGTGAATCCAGTCGGGAAGTGTCTTGAAGACGTACGGAAGATTGTCGGCCTCATTCATGGCCGGAATCACCACACTCACCGGTGGCGCAATGGCCAGGTGAGAGGAGATCGGCCGGTATTTGGCGGCCATGGTCGGATCTTGGCCCGAAACCGCTGGGCGCAGGACTGAGCTCATGGTTCTGGTCCCTCTCGTCCGGTGGACCGCCCGCCCCTGGGCGGTCCGGCTCTTTGTCCGGTTCGAAAGGGGGGTTCTCACTTACGGCACAACGAAATTGATCTCCGTGCTTGCCGGGTGAGCTGGCAAAGCTGCCGGCTTTCAGAAAACGCAAAAGCCGGTCGCGCGGACGACTCGGCACAAGTGGTCACCGAGCACGGCACCCCCCTACCGCGCCCCGCTCCGGGCCGTCGTCGCGATCTTGAGCCCTCCCCTAGATCGCATATGCGTTGATGGCCCGATGCGGGTGAGATGTACGACGGTATTGATGAATGAGACCGTATGGCAAGACCTGGAACGAAGGCCTCGCATTTTTGATGGTTTGACCGTTACCTAATGCCTCGAACGGATTTTGCCCATCCGCTTGAGGATCCTGTCGGCCGGCTCGAAAAGCTCCGGCCTGGCCAGCACCGCATTGCGCAGTGCCCGGACCGGGGCGCGGCGCGCCCTGTGCCCGATGGCGATCGGATGACGCCGGGTCACCCACCCTTCCGACACGGCGAGTTCCCGTGTCTTGAGGGAGTCCTTGTATTCCTTCTGGCCCCGCCCAAGATCCAGATAGGCAATTCCGTCGGCGGCGGCCGCCTCGGCCATGCGCAAATGCAGGATCAGCCCCGGTGAGTATTTCGAGAACGCCGGATCGTACGCCGGGAACCAGCAGGCCAGAACGCGTCCGGAGCGCAGCCCGAAGTGCCCGGCGACCGGCTTGCCGTCCGCGTACAGCACCGACAGGATCCCCGCGAACTGCTCGGAGCGGGTGTGGAAGAGCTGCTGCACCAGATGCGTGATCCAGGGGTGCGCGAAGCGGTCGCTGCGCCCGGTCCTGCGGTACTGCGCGGACTTCCACTCCATCAGGGTGCGCAGCGCCTCGGGGTCGCGCTCGTCGTGGACGTAGCGCACCTCGCCGGCGTCCCGGCCGAGCTTGCGCTCCTTGGCGAGCGTCGTCCTGGTGAACTTCGGTGACCGCTCGCGCAGTTGGCCCAGATACGTCTCGTACCCCTGGTCGACGTCCATGACCGGGGAGGGGAAGGTGCCGGAGGCGCCCGCCTCGAACGGCGCCTGCCCTTCCACCAGGTGGTCGAACTCCCAGACGGCGAGTCCGCAGGCGCGCAGCAGCTCGTGGGCGTCCCAGGTGAAGCCGGGACGGTGCACGACCCCCTGGCAGTCCGAGACGCCGATGCCGACGGCCCGGCCGATGCCGGTGCCGGTGCGCTGGAAGGGGAAGTACGCCACTCCCTCGCCGTTCTCCCGTACGACGGCGATCCGCACGCCGCGTCGGCAGCGGCCCACCGCGAGCGCGAACTCGGGGGACAGGAACGGGTTCGCCAGCTCGGGCGAGCCGTTCAGATGGGCCTTCGACTGCAGGGCGGTCCACGCCGCCCGGTCGGCCGCTGTCAGCTCGCCGGGACGGTACACGCTGATGCCCACGTCAGGAGGCCCGCCCGCTCGAGGCACGGCCACGCGGTCTCCGTACCAGTACCAGCAGGAGTATGAGGGTGCTGATCGCGGTGACGGCCGCGATCCCACCGGGCACCGACCACTGGTGCAGGGCCAGCATGCCCTGGGCCACCAGCATGTTGACGGTGACCCCTCCGGCGACCGAGGCCAGGACGCGGCCGAACGGTTCAAGGCCGCGCAGCGCGGCCACGATGGCGGCCGACGGCGCGGCGAGCAGGAAGAACAGCGTCAACGGCCCGCGCAGCGGTGAGTCCACGTCGGCGAACGCGAGGATCGCGCCGACGGCCCCCACGACCGTCGCGGCACCGGCGAGCAGCGGCAGCAGGTCCCTCCCCGGACCCTGCCCCGTCTCCTCCGCGATACCTGATGAAGATGTGCTGATGCGTCGTATGGTCTGCATTGGCGACTTTGCCCCCCGAAGCGCCGGATGCCGGGCTTCAATGTCGCGCAGCGTACGCGTGGCCGTCAAGATGCGGAAGCCGTTCGCGAGACACACCCCCGTCCGTAGAACAACGGTTCCCCGGAGGCGCCGGCTGCCTCCGGGGAACTGCCGTTCACATCAGGTGAGTTGGAGCCTTACGGGACGAGCTTGAGGAGCTTGTTCGGCGAGCCGGTGCCCGCGCTGGTGACCACGTTGGACGTGGCACCGTTCACCAGGGCCGTGGAGACCTGCGCCGGAGTGGCGGAGGTGTGGCTCGCGAGGTAGATCGCGGCCGCGCCCGCGACGTGCGGCGTGGCCATCGACGTACCCGAGAGCGTCGCGGTGGCGGTGTCGCTGGTGTTGTAGCCGGCGAGGATCGAGGAGCCGGGGGCGAAGATGTCCAGGACCGAGCCGTAGTTGGAGTAGCTGGCCCTGGCGTCCGTGCTGGTGGTGGCGCCGACCGTGATCGCCGTGGCGACCCGGGCGGGGGAGTACGAGGAGGCGTTGGCGTTGCTGTTGCCCGCCGCGATCGCGTAGGTCACGCCGCTCGCGATGGAGTTCGCCACGGCCGTGTCCAGCGTGGTGGAGGCGCCGCCGCCGAGTGACATGTTGGCGACCGAGGGACCGCTGTGGTTGCTGGTCACCCAGTTGATGCCCGCGATGACGCCCGCGGTGGTGCCGGAGCCGGCGTTGTCGAGCACGCGGACCGCCACGATGTTCGCCTTCTTGGCGACACCGTAGGTGGAGCCCGCGATGGTGGTGGCCACATGGGTGCCGTGGCCGTTGCCGTCCTGGGCGACGCTGTCGCCCTCGACGGCGTCGTAGCCGTAGGCGGCGCGCCCGGAGATCTGGGTGTGCGTGATGCGGACGCCGGTGTCGATGACGTACGCGGTCACGCCGGCACCCGCGGTGTCCGGGTAGGTGTACGTGGTGGAGAGCGGCAGCGCCGCCTGGTCGATGCGGTCCAGGCCCCAGGGGGCGCTGGTCTGCGTGGTGTCGGTGAGGTGGACCGTCTGGTTCTGCTCGACCGTGGCGACCGACGGGTCGGCGGCGAGTCTCGCGGCCTCCTCCGCCGAGAGGGTGGCCGTGTAGCCGTTCAGCGCGGCGCCGAACGTCTTCTTCACCGTGCCGCCGTACTCGCTGATCAGTTCCTTGCCCTCGCTCGAAGAGGCCTTGAAACCGGCCGTCTTCTTCAGCGAGATGATGTAGCTGTCCTTGATGGCCGTGGGGGAGCCGGCGGCGAGCACCGTGCCCTTGGCCGGGGCGGCCTGGGCAGGGAGCGCGGTGAATCCGCCTACAAGGGCTGCGGTCGCCACGGAGGTTATCGCGGCGATCCGGATCTTCTTGCTACGCAGTTGTGCCATTACGAGGGAGTCCTCCTCGGGCGGCGGCGCCTGGGTGGGGCGCGCGCGTGTGGGGGTGCGCGAGATCGGGCGCACAGCTCGGAGTGTCGCGTTCCACCTCGGGCCGAGGTAAAGACTCGGTGATCTCCCGGTTCGACTCAAGGGAGTTGACCCCTTGTCACGACTCTGTCATGAGCACGTAATCAAACTCATGGCGAACACACAGGGTAGTGACCGGAAAGGCCCTGAAAGTCTTGGCATGGACACTTCCTGTCAACACGCGTAGCTGGTACGAAAGTTATGGCAGAGATCCTGCTAAAGGGAGGTTCCATGAGACGTTCCCGAATTACGGCATACGTGACCTCACTCCTCCTCGCCGTCGGCATCGCCCTTACCGGGGCCCCGGCGGCGCAGGCGTCCTCAACCCTTGCGGCCACCGGCTATGTGGCCCTCGGTGACTCCTACTCCTCCGGTGTCGGCGCGGGCAGCTACATCGGCTCCAGCGGCGACTGCAAGCGCAGCACGAAGGCGTACCCCTACCTCTGGGCGGCCGCGCATTCACCCTCGTCGTTCAGCTTCACGGCTTGCTCCGGCGCTCGTACGGGTGATGTCGTCGCCAACCAGCTGACCCCCCTCAACTCCTCCACCGGCCTCGTCTCCGTCAGCATCGGCGGCAACGACGCGGGCTTCGCCGACGTCATGACGACGTGTGTGCTCCAGTCCGAGAGCTCCTGCCTCTCGCGGATCGCCACGGCGAAGGCGTACGTCGACTCGACACTCCCCGGCAAACTCGACACCGTCTACTCGGCGATCAGCGCGAAGGCCCCGTCCGCCCATGTGGTCGTCCTGGGCTACCCCCGCTTCTACAAGCTCAACGGCAGCTGCCTGACCGGCCTTTCGGAGGCCGAGCGAGCCGCGATCAACGGCGCCGCCGACTATCTGGACAGCGCGATCGCCAAGCGTGCCGCCAACCACGGCTTCACCTTCGGCGACGTCAGGGGCACCTTCACCGGCCACGAGATCTGCTCGGGCAGCGCCTGGCTGCACAGCGTGAACTGGCTGAACATCGGTGAGTCGTACCACCCGACCGCAGCGGGCCAGTCCGGCGGCTATCTGCCGGTCTTCAGCGCCGTGGCCTGACCTCGCCGTGGCCTGACCTGGTTGTGGTCTGACCCCCTAGTAGGGAGAGGCGGTAGCGGAGGCCCCGTCCGTCGGGGTCTCCGTCACGCAAGCAACCGAGAACGGCACCGAGTTGGACGTGGCGTGCACAGGACTGCGGACCTCCACGCCGATCTTGTTCTCGTACGTCCCCGACTCGTCGTACGTCGTCACGACGACCGACTTCTGCTGGGTCCTGCCGCCGTTCGCGGGGAACGACAGGGTCTTCCAGCCCGGGTCCGACACCTCGCCGGTCTCCGTCACCCAGCGGTACTGGACCTCCGCCGGTACCCGGCCGACCGTGAACGTCGCCGTGAAGGTGGGTGCTTGTGCTTCGGGAGGCGGGCAGGCGCCGGAGTAGTCGGTGTGCGCGCCGGCGACCGTCACCTGTACGGACTGGGCGGGCGGCGGCGTGGTCTTCCGGCTCTCACTGGGCGGCGGGCTGCTGGACGTCCCTGCGCCACTCGCACCCTGGTCGCTCCCGCTGTTGTCGTCCCCTGTCTCCGAACTCGCGCCGCCCGCACCGTTGTTGGTGCCGCTGCTGATGGCGGCACCCCCGCCGCCGTCCCCGTTGTCGCGGTTCAGCAGGGCGTACGTCAGTCCGGCCAGCGCGAGGGCCAGTGCCACCATCCCCGCGATCAGGACGACGGCGGCGCGGCGATTGCGGTCGGGCTCCGACGTGGTGGTGGTCGCGGGAACGGTGGCGGAAGCCGACGGGTACGGCGACGGCGGTGTCGATCCGGGGGGAGCCTGGGGGAACGCCGCGACCGTCGGCTGTTCCTGGCTCGGGGGAGGCGGGCCGAAGCCCGGGGTGGCCAGGGTGCCCCCCGCGGCGATGATCCGCAGGTCGTGCTCGGCCTGCTCGGCGGTCAGCCGCTCGGCCGGGTCCTTGGCCAGCAGCCCCTCGATGACCGGGGCGAGCGGGCCCGCGCGGTGCGGTGTCGGCAAGGGCTCGTCGACGATGGCCCGCAGGGTGCTCAGCGGAGTGTTCTGCCGGAAGGGCGAGTTGCCCTCCACCGCCGCGTACAGCAGCACCCCCAGCGACCACAGGTCCGACTCGGGACCGGGGGTGCGGCCCAACGCCCGCTCAGGAGCCAGGAACTCGGGCGAACCGATGACCTCGCCGGTCATGGTCAGCGCGGAGCTGCCCTCGACCATCGCGATACCGAAGTCCGTCAGCACGATCCGTCCGTCGTTCGACATCAGGACGTTGCCCGGCTTCACATCCCGGTGCAGCACCCCGGCCTCGTGCGCGGCACGCAGCGCGGCGAGCACCTCGGCGCCGATGTGCGCTGCCCGCTGCGGGGGGACCGGGCCCTCGGCGTCCAGCAGATCGGAGAGGGCCAGGCCCCGGATCAGCTCCATCACGATCCAGGGGCGGCCGTCCTCGGTGGCCACGTCGTACACCGTCACCACATTGCGGTTCGAGATACGGGCGGCCGCCCATGCCTCCCGCTCCAGACGCGCGTACATCCGATCGACGTCGTGCGCCGGGATCCCGGCGGGCGCCCGGACCTCCTTCACGGCGACCTCGCGCTGGAGCACCTCGTCACGGGCGCGCCACACCGTGCCCATGCCGCCTTCGCCCACGGGCGACAGCAGCCGGTAGCGCCCCGCGATCACACGCTCACTGCCCGGATCTTCGGACACGGGTGTCCCCCATTTCGTATCCGTTGCGCATCCGCGTGATTTCTCCCCAAAAGTAGCTCAGCCGAGGACGGATGCCGCCCCCCTGAACACCAATCCAGCCCCAAGGGCTACGACCACCAGCGCCGATCCCAGCGGCGCCGTCCTTCGCAGCAGGGCCACGACCGGCCCGCCGGCCAGCCGCGGGCGGCGGGCCAGCGCCCGGGTCACCCCGTCGCCCAGCTTCACGACGGCGAACCCGGCCGCCGTGAGCGTCAGCGCCAGCCCGACGCCGTACGCGAGAACGAGGAGCAAGCCGAACCACGCCTGTCCCAGCGCCGCGGCGCCCACCAGGACGACCACCGCCGAGGGACTGGGCACGAGCCCCCCGGCGAAGCCGAGCAGGATCGTGCCGCGGACGGTGGGGGCGATGGCGTGGGTGTGGGTGAAGCCGCCGTGGGTGTGTTCGAGGGGGCGGGGGGTCCGCTTGGCCTTTGGGGCCAGGGCCGGGGCCGGGGCGGGCTGGTGGGTGTGGGGCTTGTGGTGGGGGGCGGCCTCGGCGGACGCGTGGGCGTGCGCGAGGACCAGGGGGCGTTCGTGCTGCTCGGCGTGCTCGTGGTCGTGCGGGTGGTCGGGGTGCGCGTGGCCGTGGTCGTGCGCGTCACCGTGTTCATGGTCGTGCGCGTGGCCATCCGCGTGGCTGTGCGCGTGCCCGTGGTCATGGTCGTGCGTATGCCCGCCCCCGTGGGGGTGTCCGTGTCCGTGCCCAGGTGCCCGGTTGCGCCAGGCCCGGCGTACGAGCGTGGCGCCCGCCAGCGTCACCAGGAGACCGCTCGTCACACCCAGCCAGGCGATCACGGAGGGCGCCGCGGCCGAACCGGCCGTGATCAGGAGGCCGAGGGCGACCACGCCCAGGGTGTGGGTGACCGTCACCGAGGCGGCGAGCGGCAGGACGTCACGCAGGCCCGCCCGGCCACCGCGGGCCGCCGCCGTCGCGGCCATCAGGGTCTTGCCGTGGCCCGGCGCGAGCGCGTGCAGGGCGCCGAGGCCCACCGCGATGAGCAGGGCGAGGGCCGCGAAACCGATCGTCAGGTCGTGGCGGGCCACCAGGGAGTCGAGCGCCTGTGTCCAGCGGTCGGCGCCGCGTGGGAGGACCGAGTCGGCCGGCGCGTTCCGGCCGTCCTCGACCAGCGCGGGGCCACCGGCCCGCACCCGCAGCGACGCGGACGCGGTGTCGGCCGGTGACGAGAGCAGTTCCTGCGGGTACTCGGTGAGCTGCCGCGACACCGATTCCTTCGGTACGTCCGAGGCGGCGAGCGTCATCCGGTCGCCGCGCGCCGTGATCTCCCGCCAGCCCGGCCCCTTTTCTGCCCCTGCGCCCCGGAAACCGACGTCCACGGTGTCCTGTTCGGGGAGCGCGGCCGTCAACCGGCATTCCACGCGCAGGGTGTTGAGCCCCGCCTGCCCGGGCCGCACACGCGCGACGCTCGTGCCGACGGTGAGCGGGACCTCGTTCCCGCCGACGGTGACCTCGCTGTCGCGCGCGGCCGTCTCGCACCGCTCACGGGCCCAGTCCGTCATCCCCAGCTTCTTGATCTGCGGCTCGGCCTGGGTGGCCGGGATCTCCGCGAGGTCCTCGACATGGTCCACCCTCAGCTGTCCGGGGGCGACGACCAGACCGTCGTACCGATTGACCGTGAAGTTGCCGAGCGGATGCGCGCTCGCGTGTCCGGAGGGGACGAGGACGAGCGCGCAGGCGGCCGTGAGGACGGCCGCGCAGGATCCGAGCGCGCGGCGGAGTGTACGGGTCACTTGTCGGCCTCCAGCGCCTTGCGGGCCGCGGTGGCGCCCAGCGGTGAGAATCCCGGGTTGAGGTCGAGGGCCGATTTCAGGGAGGCGTCGGCCTCCTTCCCGTGGCCGGTGGCGCGCTCGATCATGCCGCGGTGGTAGAGGAAGGACGCGTTGCGGTAGCCGGTGGCCGTCGCTTCGCGGGCGTACGGCAGGGCTTCCTCGTCACGGCCGTTGACGTGCAGCGCCCACGCCAGGGCGTCCGCGGTGTGCACGGTGTGGCGGCGGGCCCACTCGGCGCGGGCCGCCTTCAGCGCGGCCTCCTTGTCACCGTGGTCGGCGGCGGCCAGGGCGGTGTCGAGGTCGGCGTTGACGCCGTTGGCACGAGCCAGCGAGACCCAGGCGTCCACCAGGGTGTACTGGTCTCGCGCCTTCTGCGCGTCACCCTCCTTGCCGCGTGCCTCGTACAACTCGCCCAGTTCCACGAGTGGTTGGGGCAGCGGATAGCGCTCCACGACCTGCTCCATGCCGGTGATCGCCGCCGCGCGGTCGCCCTGCGCCGCCTGGGTGCGGGCCCGGCCTTCCAGTGCGGGGAGATAGGTGTCGTCGGCGGCGAGCGCGCGGGCGTAGTACGTGAGCGCCGAGTCGTACTCGCCCTGGTTCCAGGCGAGTTGGCCGAGCGCGGTCGCCACGTACGTGACGTCGCCGCGGGTCGTCGCCGTGTCCAGCGCCTGCTCCAGGACGCGGCGGGCGGTCTTCACATCGCCGCGCAGCTCCTGGACGTACGCGTACCGCGTGAAGACCGGGACACCCGGGCGGCGCGAGTCGGCGGTGTCGGCCGCCTTCGACGCGTCCTCGTAGCGGCCGAGTTCGACGAGCGCGTCGATACGGGAGGCGAGGGCACGCTCGCTGTACGGGTTCTGCTTCAGCGCCTGGTCGGCGTAGTTCAGGGCGCCGGTGAAGTCGTGCCGGGCGGCGGCCAGGGCGGCACGGCCCGCGAGCGCGGGATCGTTGTCGGGGCGCAGCTTCAAAGACCGGTCGAGCGCCTGCTGAGCCTGCGGGTACCGGGAGGGATCGCCCTTCGTGCGGGCCTGCTCGATGTACGCGAGCCCGAGCGTCGACCAGCTGCCGAAGTCCCTGGGCTGGGACCGGAGATGGGCCTGCAGAGCGGTGATGCTCGCGTCGAGATCCCCGCCGGCCAGCAACTGCGGCGACACCCCGACGGGGACGGACGCGACGGTCGCCGCTCCGCCGTCGTCCCGTACGGCCCCGACCACAATGGCACCGGCGGTGAGAGCGACGGCCAACGCGGATGCGCAGAAGGCGAGTTGGGCCATGTGTCGGCGGCGGCCGGAGGCGGACAGCCGACGGACGGCGGCGACGCGCTCGTCGGTGACGGCGTCGGACACGGCGTCGGTCGTCTCGTCCGTCACCTCGGCGGCGGCCGTGTCGGTCATCTTGTCGTCTGCCCCGGTGACGGCCTTGCCGGTTGCATCGTCGCCTGGCTTGTCGACGGCCGTGTCGGTGGACTTGTCCCCTGCCGCCGTGGCGGTCCTGTCGGCCGCCGGGGCGGCCGCCCCGGTCGTGGCCTCGGCCTCGCAGGCACCCTCGTCGGTCGCCGGATCGCCTGCCCCGGTGGCGGTCTCGTCGATCGCCGGGGCGGCCGCCTCGGTCATGGCCTCGGCCTCGACTGCATCGTCGTCCGCCTCGGTCGTGGCCCCGGCCTCGCTCGCGGCCGGGCCCGGTGCCGCGGTCTCGGAACCGGTGCCGGCCCCCGTGGCACCCACGGGGCTCTCCTCGGGCATGGCCTCCGCGGCGCGGTCCGCGGGCTCGCTGCCGCGTTCGCTCTCCGGCGCGCTGTCGTTCGTACGCGGGGACATGCCCTCTCCTCAAAGTCCTTGGTGGAAACGGTCGTTGTGGGGGCGGAGCGGCGCGGCCCGCGCCGTGGGGGATGGATACGTGCGGGCCGCGCCAGTCGGTGGGCCGGGTCGACGGACCCGGCCGGGGATCGGTGCAGCCGGGTCAGTGGCCCGGCTGCGGATCCGTGAACCGGGGTCAGTAGGCCCGGTTCATCCGTCGGCGCCACCACAGGAGGCCGGTGCCGATCAGCAGGAACCCGGCCGCACCCGCCGCCGCGGAGCCCGCGATCAGCATGGTGTCGGTCCCGCCGGAGGACCCCGCGGGCTTCAGCGCGTCACCGAGCTGGCTACGCACGTCGGTCCCGCTGGTCGTGCCCTTGGCGAGTGGCCCGCGCGAACCCGAGGTCGGGTTGGCCAGGTACGGGAACGTGTGGCCGAACTTCTTGTCGTTCTTGTCGACCGCGTCGCCCAAGTCGTTCTTGGAACCGACCAGTTCACCCTCGACGACCTGCAGCGCGATGTCCAGCACGTCGTCGGTGAGCCGACGCCCGTTCGGGAAGCCCGCGGTGTCGCCGTCCAGCACACCGAGCCGCTTGGGCTTGGCCACCGGCTTGATCGAGGTGTTGAGCCGCAGTTCCTCCGCCGGGGTGACGTGGGGCGGCTGGTTGAGGCCCTCCACACCCTTCAGGAACACGTCGACGAGGTCGTTGCGCGGCTCCGTCGGTGCCGGGATCTTGTAGATCGCCTCGATGAGCTTCGGCAGCTCCGGGTTGGTCACGTTCTTCAGGAAGTCGCCGTCGTTCCAGGGCGAGGACGCGTTGAACTTGTCCTTGTCCTTGATGGGGTTGACGACCTCGTTGACCAGCGGCATACCGAGCCGGGAGACCTGCGTGAAGTGACCACTCGCGTCCTTGCGCTGAGTGGTGGACCAGATGCCGACGATCGGCTGTTCGGCCGACTCCTGGATCATGTGACTTGGCACCTGCAGGGCTATCGAGTTGACGTTGTAGCCCTTGAGGGTGTCCCGCCCGACCTCGGACAGGTTGCCGCCGTACAGCAGGTCGAAGACCCGCAGATCCAGGAAGAACGGGTCGTCCGCCTGGCCGGCGAACGTCGTCGAACCCCCCGCGAGCTCGTGGACCGCCTGGTCGCGCAGCTTGCCGTAGTCCGGCATCGACGCCTTGCCGACGTTCGACGGGGCCACCGGCACATCGTCCGCGACCTTCGTCTTCGAGATCAGCTTCTGGTTCTTCAGCCGCAGCAGATCGATGTCGTACGTCTGCGTGATGTTGAGGTCCGGGTCGTCGAGGCTGTCGACCGCACCCGTGTTGTACAGGAAGGTGTCGCCGTTCTTGACGTGCGTCTTGAACGTGTAGCGGTAGAGCAACTCGCCCTGCGCGTCACCGTTGTTGTCGATGTGGATGTCGTACTGGGCGTCCTCGGCGAACGTGAAGAAGTTCGGTCCGCCGGCCGGTTCCTCGAAGGGGATCCAGTTCGCCACGATGGTCGTCGTATCCGGTTTGTCCGGGCTCACGAACGCGTACACGTCCGTGTTGTCGTACTGCGGAGCCCCCGAGATCAACGGGGCCTCCCGGTGGCTGGAGGCGGAGGCCGCCCCCGGTACCAACACGGTCACGCCGGCGGCTGCGAGCCCCCCGGCGGCCAGCGCACCACAGACGAGGGTCGCGAGACTCCTGCGCCCCGCGCCACTCCTGAAGATAGGTGTCATGCCGTCCGTCCTCACGTCCCAATTGCCTGACGCACGCCATTCGGAGCGGTCGCCGGGGTGGATTGGTCGAATCCCAAACGTTCTTACGGCGGGTTTCACAGCTTGTTTCAGCGGAGAGCACTGTTTCTCCAGAGGTTGTCGCGGCGACAAGTCCGTTTCCCCGGCGGCGGACCCGCGTTTTCGGTTCCCTGATCCGTAACCCATCCGTGGGCGCGCTCGCTGCGAACACGTAAGTGAACGGACGGGCCGTACGCGGCCGGAGAGGGGGAACGGGTGGAGGCGGACGAACTCCTGGTGCTCGTGGCCGGAGGCAACCAGAAGGCATTCGAGGAGCTGTACGGACTGGTGTCCGGGCCGGTGTTCGGACTGGTGCGCCGCGTGGTGCGGGACCCCGCCCAGTCGGAGGAGGTGGCTCAGGAAGTGCTGCTCGAACTCTGGCGCTCCGCCGCGCGGTTCGACCCGGGGCGAGGCAGCGCCCTGTCCTGGATACTCACCCTCGCGCACCGGCGGGCCGTCGACCGGGTCCGCAGCGCCCGTGCCGCCACCGAGCGCGAGCAGCGCGAGGGACAGCGCGCCCACCACCCCGCCTTCGACCAGGTCGCCGAAGAGGTCGAGGCCGGACTCGAACGCGAGTGGGTCCGCCGCTGCCTCGACCGGCTCACCGCCCTGCAGCGCCAGTCCGTCACCCTCGCCTACTACGACGGCTACACCTACCGTGAAGTCGCCGAACGGCTTTCCCTGCCGCTCGGCACGGTCAAGACCCGCATGCGCGACGGACTGACGCGACTGCGCGACTGCCTGGGAGGTGTCGCATGAGTGTTCTCGACCGTCTGCTGCGCCGTGACCTGCACTCACTGGCCGCGCCCTACGCGCTGGACGCCCTCGAACCCGAGGAACGCCGCCGCTTCGAACGCCACCTGCGCGACTGCCCGCGCTGCTCCGCGGAGGTCCGGGCGCTCGCCGAGGACGCGATGCGCCTCGCCTGGTCCACGGCCGCGCCGGCGCCGGCGGCACTGCGGGACCGGGTGCTGACCGCCGTACGGACGACACCGCAGGAGCCGTCGCCCTTCCACGCGCCCCGCGCGCGGGGGGCTCATCAGCCCGTACGCGCGCGTGGACCCCGCTTCCGCCCGCTTCTCGCACCGCTCGCCACGGCCACGGCCGCCGCCGCGCTCGTCGTCGCCTCGCTCTTCGCCGTGCAGGCGACGCGGACCCAGGACCAACTGGACCAGGAGCGCGCCCAGGCACGTGAGATCGCCCACGTTCTCGCGGCGCCCGACGCCCGCGCGGCAGGCGACCGGGACGCTGAGGGGCGCGGTATCGGCGTGGTCGCCTCCGCGTCGGAACGGCGCGCCGTCGTGACACTCAGCGGGTACGGCACCCCCTCCGAGGGGCGCGTGCACCAGCTGTGGCTCATGCGCCCCAACGAAAATCCGCGCTCCCTCGGACTCTTCGACGGTGACACGCCCTTGGTCGCCGACGGACTGAATACGACCGCTACGTCACTCGCTGTCACGGTCGAACCCCCGGGCGGTTCCGTGCAGCCCACTACCGCACCAGTTGTCCAACTCGCCCTGGAATCGGTTGGATTCGGAGAGTAATCGTCAACACCCTTACAGGGAAGGTGAATCATGTGCCCGCGATACACGAGTGCCACGAGGGAGCGATAGGGTTAGCCTGCCCGGGCCGGGTGGACTCGTACGGGTGGGGAGTGACATGGAACAGATAACAGTGCGCAGCAGGGCACGTGTCCCTGCGATCACGTGCGGGAGCAGCGCGACCAGTTCGCGCCTCGACCGCCATCTCGCTGTGCTGGGTGGCCCTGCCATCCCGCAGCGCGAGACGATCGAGGCGACCTCGCTGATGCGCGAGCTCACCTCGCGTGACACCGCGCACGACAGCAGCAGCAGGGTTGCGCGAGTGAGGCGGGTCTCGCTCTTCGCACCGCTGAAGCGGCTGCGCCGTTCGCTGTTCGGCGGCCGCTGAGCAGCGGCTGGCACCGGCGTTCCCGACCCGCGCCCGGCGGACCACCGACCCGGCGCAGCGCTGCGCTTCCGCGCCCGTCATCCCCACGGCACGCAGCAACGCCCGGTGAACCACCGGACGCGGGTCTCGCCACACCCCCCGTCGATCCCCGCGTGCCCGCCTTTCCACCGCCCGGCGGCAGCGAGACCTGAACTCCCACCCGGGTCTGCTCTGAGCGTGGCTCCGGCCATGCCCGCCGTATCGCCGACGCGTATGTCGGCCCTCCCGCCGCCCGGCGGCAGCGAGACCTGACCTTCCACCCGGGTCTGCTCCGAGTGTGGCGTCGGCCGTGCCCGCCGTGTCGCCGACGCGTATGTCGGCCCTCCCGGCGGCAGCGAGACCTGAACTCCCACCCGGGTCTGCTCTGAGCGTGGCTCCGGCCGTGCCCGCCGCATCGCCGATGCGTATGTCGGCCCTCCCCATCGCCTGGCGGCAGCAAGTTCCGGCCCCTCACCCCGATGTGCTCTTCGGGTGCGGCTCGCGTCACGTTCGCCCGGTCGACATCCGCGGCGCGGCCGTGCCCGCCGTATCCCCGTCCCCGGCGCCGGGGCATCCGCCTCCCCATCCGTCGGCGTCATCGGCGGCGGAACCCCGCCCGCCCCCTCACCGAGCCACGCCGTCCCGCAGCAACCCCCTGACATCCGCGTCCGTCATCCCCAACTCCCGTAGCACCGCTCCTGTGTGCTCCCCGAGCCGGGGTACCGCCCCCATGCGTGCCTCCTCCCCGCCCGGCAGCGTGATCGGCGGCAGCAACGCCCGCAACGGACCCACCGGTGAGCCGACTTCCCGCCACCGGTCCCGGGCCGCCAGCTGCGGATGTTCCGCGACCTCGTGTACGTCCCTCAGACGTGCGCACGCGATGCCCGCGCTCTCCAGCGCGGTCACCGCTTCATCGGCGCCGAGCGCGCCCAGGGCCTTCGCGACCAGCGCATCGGTGCGCGCCCGGTTGGCGACCCGCGCCGGGTTCGTCGCGTACGCCGGATCGTCCGCCAACTCCGGCTGGCCAAGCACCTGTTGGGCGAGCCGCCGCCACTCCCGGTCGTTCTGCACGGAGAGCAGCACCCGCCCGCCGTCCGCCGTGGGATAGGCGTCGTACGGCGCGATGACGGCGTGCGCGAGACCCGTGCGCGCCGGGGGAGTTCCTCCGTGCATCACATGGTGCAGCGGATGCCCCATCCACTCCGCGAGCGCCTCCAGCATCGACACCTCGACCGGGCCCCCGCGCCCTGTCGTACCGCGCCGCACGAGCGCCGCGAGCACCCCGGAGAACGCGTACATGGCCGCCGCGATGTCGGCCGCCGGAATCCCCGCCTTCACCGGCTGCTCCGGCGTCCCCGTCACCGACACGAGCCCCGCCTCGCACTGCACGAGCATGTCGTACGCGCGTTTGCCGGCGTACGGCCCCGACGCCCCGTATCCCGAGATGTCCACGGCGACCAGCCGAGGATGCGCGGCGCAGAGCGCGGCCGCGTCCAGGCCGAGCCGCGCCGCCGCACCCTGCGCGAGGTTCTGCACGAAGACATCCGCGTCCGCGACGAGACGGTGTACGACATCGAGGCCGCGCGGGTCCTTGAGGTCGAGCGCGATGGACTCCTTGCCCCGGTTGCACCACACGAAGTGCGAGGCGAGACCGGCCGCCGCGGTGTCGTAGTCCCGGGCGAAGTCCCCGCCGTCGAGCCGCTCGACCTTGATCACGCGGGCGCCGAGGTCGGCGAGCTGGCGGGTCGCGAAGGGCGCCGAGACGGCCTGTTCGACGGCGACGACGGTGATGCCCTCAAGGGGGAGGGGGAGTGGCTGCATGCGGGGGATCATGTCTCCCGCGTCGAGTCTTTGTCATCCGTGGAGGTGGACGGGCGAACGTCCTGGGCGCGGCCGGCCGGATGGGGGGCCTCCCGCGGCTCACCGACCGCCGTGTGCGTACCTGCGGACGGCGAGCGGCAGGAACACCGCGATGAGCAGCGCGCACCAGGCGAGCGACCCGGCGACGGGATGTGTCACCGGCCAGGCGCCGTCCGCCGGTACCGGCGCGTTCCCGAACAGGTCCCGCATCGCGGTGGTCACCGCGCTGATCGGGTTCCACTCGGCGATCGTTCGCAGCCAGGCCGGCAGATTGTCCGTGGGGATGTACGC
This sequence comes from Streptomyces sp. NBC_00038, assembly GCF_026343635.1. Classification (NCBI taxonomy): domain Bacteria; kingdom Bacillati; phylum Actinomycetota; class Actinomycetes; order Kitasatosporales; family Streptomycetaceae; genus Streptomyces; species Streptomyces sp. NBC_00038. Next base: position 2,304,213 of record NZ_JAPELQ010000001.1, on the reverse strand, counting down.
GTTCGACAGCAGCGGCAGCATGAAGGTCGCGGCACCGAGCTGCCCGGCAGCCTCCTCGCTCCGCGAGGCGAGGCCCAGCAGGATGCCGACCCAGGTCATCGCGAACCGGAACAGCAGCAACAGCCCTACGGCGCCCACCGCTTCGAGCGCCGACCCGTCGATCCGCCAGCCCACCGCGAGCCCGACCAGCATCAGCGGCACCATACCGACGGTCGTGACGACGAGGTCGGCGGCGGCCTGCCCGAGCGGTACGGCGGCCCGGCTCATCGGCAGTGTGCGGAAGCGGTCCATGACGCCCCGGTGCGAGTCCTGGGCGGCCTGGAACATGCCGGTCATGATCCCGTTGGCCGCGGTCGCCACCAGCAGCCCGGGGACCAGGAAGGCGCGGTACTCCTGCCCGGGATTCGCGAGCGCGCTGCCGAAGACATAGCCGAAGAACAGCAGCATGTTGATCGGCATGGCCTGGGTGAGGATGAAGAGCCCGGGGCTGTGCCGCATCCGCCGCAGGTTCCGGCCCAGCATCGCGGTGCCGTCGTACGCCAACGCACTCATGTCACAAGCTCCTTGTGGTCGGTCGGGCCGGCGGGCAGACCGGCGGTCGGGTCGGCGGGCAGGCCCGGGGTCAGACTTCCGGTGAGACGCAGGAACACGTCGTCGAGCGTCGGCGGACGAAGACTCGCGTCGAGCAACGGCACCCCGGCGGCGTCGAGTTCGCGTACGAGACGCGGCAGCGTGAGGGTCGGGTCGGTGGTCACGGCGCCCACCGCGCGCCGCTCCTGGTCGAACGAGGGTGCGTTGCCGGTCAGTTGGTCGAGGACGGCCGCCGCCCCGGGCAGCGCCTCCGCGTGGGCGACGACCACCTCCGCGTAACTGCCGATGAGCGCCTTGAGTTCGGCGGGTGAGCCCGTGTGGGCGACCCTGCCCCGGTCCACGAGCGCGATGTCGTCGGCCAGTTGATCGGCCTCCTCCAGGTACTGCGTGGTCAGCAGCACGGTCGTGCCCTCGCCCTTGAGCGCGTGCACGGCCTCCCAGATCTGGTTGCGGCTCGCGGGATCGAGCCCGGCGGTGGGCTCGTCCAGGAAGAGCACCTCGGGGCGCCGGATCAGACTCGCCGCCAGGTCCAGGCGGCGCCGCATACCGCCCGAGTAGGTGGACGCGGGCCGGTCGGCGGCCTCGGCGAGCCCGAAGCGGTCGAGGAGTTCGGCCGCCCGCGCCGCCGTGCCCCGCACCCGGTGCAGCCGTGCGAACAGCCGCAGGTTCTCGCGCCCGGTGAGGTCGCCGTCCACCGAGGCGTACTGCCCGGTGACCCCGATCGAGCGGCGTACGGCACCGGCGTCCCGTACGAGATCGTGCCCGGCGACACGCGCGGACCCCGCGTCCGGTCGCAGCAGTGTGGTGAGCAGCCGTACGGCCGTGGTCTTGCCCGCGCCGTTCGGCCCGAGAATCCCGCAGACCGTGCCCTCGGCGACCGCGAGGTCCAGCCCCCGGACGGCATGGACCTCCCCGAAACGCTTCTCCAGACCTTCACTAAGTACAGCGTACGTAGTCGTCATGGGTGGACCATAGCGCACTACGTACGGTGTACGTAACTAGGATGGGTTCCGAGGTGATCGACCGATGCCAGGGCGCAGTGCCGTACCCGAAGTGATCTGGGCTCGTCCCGAGCGTGCGGGCCGTGGTCCGCGGCCTGCCTTCAGCCGTGCGGACATCGCGGCCGCCGCGGTGCGGATCGCGGACGCGGAGGGGCTCGACGGGGTCTCCATGCGGCACGTCGCGGCCGAACTCGGCTGCGGCACGATGTCGCTCTACAACTATGTCCCGCGCAAGGAGGACCTGTACGAGCTGATGGTCGACGCCATCAGCGGCGAGCACGACAACTGGGACCCCTCGGGCGACTGGCGCGCCGACATGCTCCGGGTCGCCCACCAGACCCGCACCCTCATGCACCGCCACCCCTGGCTGCCGCGACTGATGTCCCCGGTCTACGGCTTCAGCCCCAACGCGCTGCGCTACCTGGAGCACTGTCTGACCTGCCTCGACCCCCTCGAAGCGCCCTACGGCACGAAGTTCGAGCTGATCGCGATGGTCAACGGCGTCGTGACGACCTACGTCGGGAACGAACTGGCCACCGCGGAGCGGACCCGCTCCCTGCCCTGGTCCGAGGAGCAGGAGAACGCGGTCCGGATCGGCTATCTGGGCGGCCGGATCGCCACCGGCGCGTATCCGCGGCTGGCCGCGGCGTTCATGGAGGACGCCGGGCCGATCGACCTGGAGGCGGTGTTCGAGCGGGCGCTGGGGCGAGTACTCGACGCGTTTGCGCTCCGCTTGGAGGACGGTTAGAAACTCCGGGTCGTTTGGAGACTGCGGGCCGTCTGTGGCTGGGCGCGCAGTTCCCCGCGCCCCTGACGGGGCGCTGTGCCTCAGGTAGGTCCGTCAGATCAGCGCGAACTGGCCTTCCGGGCCTTCCTCGTGATGGTCGAGCACCGAGGCGGGTCGGCGTGCCGCGTCCGCCACCGGGAGCACGCCCGCCTTGCGCAGCTCGGCGGCTGTGATCGGCGCTCCGGTCTTCAACTCGGCCCGCTGAGGCCGCAGTTCCGCGAGCAGCGCCAGTACCGTGACGATTTCGAGCAGCTCGGACGTCCAGGCCTGCGGCCAGGTGGCGGGCCGGATCGCCTCCAGGGTGCCCGGCTCGGGCGGCTCCGTCCGGGCCGCGAACCACTGCTCCAGTACGCGCTCCCCGCCCACCTCGAAGTCCCAGGCCTCGGGCGGAACGGGGGAGATCCGGCCCTCGTCGAGAAGGAGGGCCTCCTCGTCGCGGTCGTAGTGCACGTCGACCGGGAGCGCCGGGAGCGGGGAGCGGACGTACGGGCGACGGCCCCCGGGGAGCTTGGGACGCTCCCCGTCACGCCGCATCAGCCACAGCATCCGGCGCCCCAAGTCGACGCCGTGCGCCCAGAGTTCGGGGTCGGCGGTGAGCGGGACGGCGGGTCCGGTGCGGCCCGCCCGTGCGATCGCCACCGTCCAGGCGAGGACGTCGACGGGTTCGGGGGAGTGGCCGAGGCGGGTGCGGAGGTGGTCCAACAGGCCCGGCGCCAGGTTCGGTTCGAGCCCGCCGGGGCGACGGTAGAGGGGCCGGACGCGGCCTCCGCGACCGGCGCTCAGGGGCAGCACGGAGGCGATCAGCAACACCGGCCCCGACGACTGAGGCACCACCGTCTGCTCGACCACGAACAGCTGCCGCTCGTCGGCGACCCGCCACAACTCCGGACGCGCCGCGTCGATCAGCCGGTGGTCCGGAATGAGCCACTGCTCGTCGAAAGGACCGTGCAGCACACGCACCGGCTCCGCACAGGGACCCGACTCCCGCGTCAGCCGGCCCGTCCCGCTCGCCTGCCCCGGCAACTGCGCCACCGCCGAACGCGGCGTACGCGAGCGCGTGACGCCGAACAGCGCCTCGCGCTCCGGCCCTTCGGCCTTCACGAGCGCGTCCCACCGCGCCCTCAGGGACACGGCGTCGGGAGCCGTCGGCCACCCCCGGCCCAGCCTCGGCGGAGCGGCCGACCACGGCATGAGGTCCGCGAGGAGCGGAGCGTCGTCGTCGTGCGTCACGCTCGGCATCGTACGACGTGGTCCACGACGTGGTCAGTGGGCGTCGAGGGTGACCGTGAAGGAGAAACGGTCACCGCGGTAGAGGATGCGGGCCACATCCAGGGCGCGGCCGTCCTCGCCGTGGGTGACGCCCGTGTAGTGCAGGATCGGGCTGAGCAACGGGATTTGGAGCAGCCGTGCAGTCTCCGGGTCCGCGAGCCGGGCCTCCACCGTGTCGGTGATCCGGCTGATGCGGACGCCCACCACATCGCGCAGCACCTTGGTCATGGGCCAGCGCACCAGGTCCTCCGGGTCGATCAGCGCCGCCAGTTCGGGACGCACGTAGTTGCGCGCGTGGTTCGTCGGCTCACCCGTCTTCTCGTCGCCGCGCAGCCGGTGATACGAGCCCACCTCGGCCAGATCGGGGAAGTACTCGGCGAGTTCGGCGGACACGGGCACCGCGCCGTGGTCGAGAAGCTCCGTCGTCATCCCCGACTGCTGCGCCACGATCGCGTCGACCGAGCCAAGGAGCCGCACCGGCGCACCCCGCTGCGCGGTGGGCTCGATGAACGTGCCACGCCGGCGATGGCGCGTGATCAGCCCCTCGTTCTCCAACTCCTTGAGCGCCTGCCGCATGGTCAGCACGCTCACCCCGTAGTGCTCCGCCAACTGCTCCTCGGTGGGCAGCCGCAGCGGGTCCTGGGCGGAGCGGCCGAGTATCGAGGCACGCAGCGACTGCGACACCTGATACCAGAGCGGCAGCTTGCGGTTCAGGACGATCGAATCCGGGGCGAAGGAGGTCACGAGGGTATCCGTACCGGTCGTGGGCGTTGAGTGCAACGGGCGATGACGATCAGCGCGACGGGCGGAGCGCCGTGGGCGACGGGAATCGGGCCCGGGCCACGACGGTCATTCGGCAGCGCGGAAGTGCGGCTGGAGGCCCTGCCACACGTCGTCGTACCTCTGCTGGAGGTGCTCCGCGTGCGCCGCCTGCGCCGTGGCGGTCACCGGCCAGCGGGTCTCGAACATGAAGGCGAGCCCGTCGTCGACCTTCTGCGGCCTGAGCTCGGCGGCGGACGCCCGGTCGAAGGTCTCCCGGTCCGGACCGTGCGCCGACATCATGTTGTGCAGCGAACCGCCCCCCGGTACAAAACCTTCCGCCTTGGCGTCGTACGCCCCCTTGATGAGCCCCATGTACTCGCTCATCACATTCCGGTGGAAGTACGGCGGCCGGAACGTGTCCTCGCCCACCAGCCAACGCGGCGCGAAGACCACGAAGTCGACACCGGCCAGCCCCGGGGTGTCGCTCGGCGAGGTCAGCACCGTGAAGATCGACGGGTCCGGGTGGTCGTAGCTGATGGTGCCGATCACATTGAAACGGTGCAGGTCATAGATGTACGGCACGTGGTTGCCGTGCCAGGCGACCACGTCCAGCGGCGAGTGGTCGTACGTCGCCGTCCAGAGGTTGCCGCAGAACTTGTTCACCACCTCGACCGGACCCTCGACGTCCTCGTACGCGGCCACCGGCGCGAGGAAGTCCCGTACGTTCGCCAGCCCGTTGGCGCCGATCGGCCCCAGGTCGGGCAGCTGGAAGGGCGCCCCATAGTTCTCGCACACATAACCGCGGGCACTCTCGTCCAGCAACTCCACACGGAAGCGGACACCACGCGGGACAAGCGCCACCTGTCCCGGCTCCACATGGAGCAGCCCGAACTCGGTGCGCAGCAGCAGTCCGCCGTGCTCCGGCACGATCAGCAGTTCGCCGTCGGCGTCGCTGAACACCCGCTCCATCGAGGAGTTGGCGTAGTACAGGTGCACCGCCATGCCCGTGCGCTGGGTGGCGTCGCCGTTGCCGCCGAGGGTCCAGAGGCCGCTGACGAAGTCGGTGCCGGCCTCGGGCTCCGGCAGCGGGTTCCAGCGCAGCCGGTTGGGGTCGGGCACGGTCTCCGCGAAGGGGGCCGTACGGAGCGCGCCGTTGTCCGTACGCGTGAACGCGGGGTGCGCGGCCGACGGACGGATCCGGTACAGCCACGAGCGCCGGTTGCGCGCCCTCGGCTCGGTGAACGCCGAACCGCTCAACTGCTCCGCGTACAGCCCGAGCGGTCCCCGCTGCGGCGTGTTGCGGCCGTGCGGCAGGGCCCCCGGGACCACCTCCGAGCTGTGTTCGTTGCCGAATCCGGTCAGGTAGACCAGCCCCTCGGCGGTCTTCCTCGCGTCCCCGCTCATGATCACTCCCTTGCACCTGATTCCTATGCTCAACCATAGGAATCAGCTCCGGCGCACGCAAGAGGGCGTACGACTCAGGGGTCGCTGTTTCGCCAGGAACCCGACCTCAGGGGGATCCGAGTGTCAGTGCGATGTTCTACGCTCCCCGGCATGTCGTGGACGCGTGGACTGCTCGCCGCGCTCGCGGTCTGCGCCCTGCTCGGCGGACCGGCGGGCTGCGGCACCGGTGATGCGCACGAGCGGAAGGACGGAGCATCGGCCTCGCCCGTGGGTGAACTGCTCGACGAGACCGACGAGGCAGGGCGGCGCTACCGCGAGATCGACGAGAAGGGCGCACCCGAGGTCGCCATCGAGGTCCAGCCGGACACCGACGGCGGCTGGGACGTGCGACTGACCGTCGAGCACTTCCGCTTCTCACCCGCCGGCACGCGCTCGAAGGCCGTCCCGGGACGCGGCATCGCCCTCCTCTACCTCGACGGCCGGGACATCGCCACCCTCCGCACAGCCGAGTACCACCTCCCCGGCGACCTCGTCCCCCGCGGCACGCACCAGGTCACCGCCCGCCTCTACGCGGACGACCGCACCGTGTGGGCCGTGGACGACGAGCCGGTCGAGAGCACCGCGGACGTCACGTCGTCGCAGGCCAAGGAGACGTCGTACACGACCGAACCGCCGGAGCCCTCGATGAGTACGAGCGGCAGCGAGGCCCGTACTGATACCGGAGGTTCACCGGACCCCGGCGGAAAGGCATCATGAAGCCCGTGCCCCATGCGACCTCGCTGCGCCGAGCGCCCGTGCAACGCCGCAGCGCAGAACGACTGACCAGAATCCTCGACGCCTGCGCCGACCTCCTCGACGAGGTCGGCTACGACGCCCTGAGCACCAGGGCCGTGGCCCAGCGGGCCGGCGTACCCATCGGCTCCGTCTACCGCTTCTTCGGCAACAAACGCGCGATGGCCGACGCGCTCGCCCAGCGCAATCTCGAGCACTATGCCGACCGCGTCACCCACCGCCTCCGGGAGACGGACGGCGAGCGGGGGGCCCCGGGAGGCTGGCGCGCGGCCGTGGACGCCGTACTCGACGAATACATAGCCATGAAGCGCACCGCGCCCGGCTTCTCCCTCGTCGACTTCGGCAACCAGATCCCGGTCGGCTCCCGCGCCGAACCCAACACCCGCGTCGCCGACCGCCTCACCGAACTCCTCTCCGGCTACCTCGAACGCACCCCCGACGAAGATCTCCGCCGCGTCTTCCTGATCGCGGTCGAAACCGCCGACACCCTCGTCCACCTCGCATTCCGGCTCGCCCCCGAGGGAGACGAACGGATCATCGAGGAGACGCGGGTACTGCTCCGGGCTTATCTGGAACGGGTTCTCGACTGAGCTGTCGGAGCGCCGGGCGACCGGCCGTACCGGTGGCCCAGGCCCCCAGATACCCACCCGGGGGCCGGCTCGCGGATTTCCGACCTGCCCCCCGGAGAGCCCTCCCCAGCATGCCTACCGGTCGGTATGCTCGGCCCCAGTCCGTGTGCCAACGCTGCCACCGCCTCCGGGAGGACTCCGTGTCCCGCACCACCGGCACCACCCCCGACACCCGCACCGCCCTGCGCATCTGCCCCCTGTGCGAAGCCACCTGCGGGCTGACGCTCACCATCGAGGGCACCCGGGTCACCGGCGCCCGGGGCGACCGCGAGGACGTCCTCAGCAAGGGGTTCATCTGCCCGAAGGGCGCCTCCTTCGGAGCCGCCGACGGCGACCCGGACCGGCTGCGCACCCCCCTCGTACGCAAGGACGGCGAACTCCACGAAGCCACCTGGGAAGAAGCCTTCGACGCGGTGGCCGCAGGGCTGCGACCGGTCGCCGAGCGGTACGGGCCGCACGCCGTCGGCGTCGTCCTCGGCAACCCGAACGTGCACACCATGGCCGGCGCCCTCTACCCGCCCGTCCTGCTCACCGGCCTCGGCACCCACAGCATCTTCACCGCCTCCACGGTCGACCAGATGCCCAAACACGTCTCCAGCGGACTGCTCTACGGCGACGCCAACGCGATCCCCGTGCCCGACCTGGACCACACCGACCACCTCCTGCTCATCGGCGCCAACCCCCTGGAATCCAACGGCAGCCTCTGCACCGCCCCCGACTTCCCCGGCAAACTCAAGGCCCTACGGGCCCGCGGCGGCACACTCACCGTCATCGACCCGCGACGCACCCGCACGGCCAAACTCGCCGACCGGCATGTGGCGATCAGGCCCGGTACCGACGCGCTGCTCCTCGCCGCCATGACGCACGTCCTCTTCGAAGAGAAGCTCGCCGAACCCGGCGACCTCACCCCGTACCTCCAGGACATCGACGAACTCGCCGAAGCCGTACGGGACTTCACCCCCGAAGCCGCCAGTGAGGCCTGCGACGTCCCCGCCGACACCATCCGCGCCCTCGCCCGCGAACTCGCCGCCGCACCCAACGCCGCCGTCTACGGCCGCATCGGCAGCTGCACCGTTCCCCACGGCACCCTGGCCAGCTGGCTCGTCGACGTCCTCAACATCCTCACCGGCAACCTCGACCGGCCCGGCGGCGCCCTCTTCCCCCAGGCCGCCACCGACAAGACCCCCCGACCCACCGGCCCCGGACGCGGCTTCGCCCTCGGACGCTGGCACTCACGAGTGAGCCGACACCCCGAAGCCAAGGGCGAACTGCCGATCGCCGCCCTCGCCGAAGAGATCGACACCGCCACCGAACAGGGCGAGCCGATCCGCGCGATCATCGCCGTCGCCGCCAACCCCGTACTCTCCGCACCCGACGGCGACCGCCTCGACAAGGCCCTCGGCTCACTGGACTTCATGGTCAGCGTCGACCCGTACCTGAACGAGACCTCACGCCACGCCCACGTCGTGCTCCCCCCGCCCCCGCCCTCACAGAGCGCCCACCACGACTTCGCCTTCAACACCCTCGCCGTACACAACCAGGTCCGCTACACCCGCGCCCCCGTCCCCCTCGAACCCGGCCGCATGGCCGAGACCGAGATCCTCGCGCGCCTGACCCTGGCCGCCACCGGCATGCACGGAGCCGACCCGTCCGCCCTCGACACCATGGTCATCGCCGGCACACTCGGCAAGTCAGTCACCGAGCCCCACTCACCGGTGCACGGCCGCGACCCACAGGAACTCGCCGGCCTGCTCACCGGCGACAACGGCCCCGAGCGACGGCTCGACATGATGCTGCGCCTCGGCCCGTACGGCGACGGCTTCGGCGTACGACCGGACGGGCTGAGCCTCGCGAAACTGCTCGCACACCCGCACGGCATCGACCTCGGACCCCTGCGGTCGCGACTGCCGCAACCGCTCAAGACCCGGAGCGGCAGGATCGAGCTGCTGCCCGCACCGATCGTCGACGATCTTCCGCGACTGCGGACCGCCCTGCGTGAACGCCCGACGGCCCTCGTCCTCATCGGCCGCCGCCACCTGCGCTCCAACAACAGCTGGATGCACAACGTGCCCGCCCTCACCGGCGGCTCCAACCGCTGCACCCTGCACATCCACCCCGAGGACGCCGAACACCTCGGACTCGCCGACGGGGCGGCCGTCCGCATCAAAGGCGCCGGGGGAGAGGTCACAGCCCCCGCCGAGGTCACGGACACGGTGCGGCGCGGAGTGGTGAGCCTGCCGCACGGCTGGGGACACAACCGCCCCGGCACCCGGATGAGTCACGCCGCACTCGACCCCGGAGTCAACGTCAACCAGCTCCTCGACGGCAGCCTCCTGGACCCCCTGTCGGGGACCGCCGTCCTCAACGGCGTACCCGTCGAGCTGACACCCGTGAGCTGAGCAAAGCTGTGACCTGGAGTTTTGCGCTTATTGCTCGCGTGTCAACGTCTTGTTAAGACTTGCGCACCCGACCTAACGTCACTCGCACCGCCGTCCCAGGTGGGAGTTCAAGGGCGAACGTTAGGTATCCAACTCATGCTGACCATCCTCGGCTTCACCATGATCGCGACCTTCCTGGTCCTGATCATGCTGAAAAAGATGTCGCCGATCGCGGCGCTCGTGCTGATTCCGGCACTCTTCTGTGTGTTCGTCGGAAAGGGCGCCAAGCTCGGTGACTACGTCATCGACGGCGTCACCAGCCTCGCCCCCACCGCGGCGATGCTCATGTTCGCGATCGTCTACTTCGGAGTGATGATCGACGTCGGGCTCTTCGACCCGATCGTGCGCGGCATCCTGAAGTTCTGCAAGGCCGACCCGCTGCGCATCGTGGTCGGCACCGCCGTGCTGGCCGCCATCGTCTCCCTCGACGGCGACGGCTCGACCACCTTCATGATCACCGTCTCGGCGATGTACCCGCTGTACAAGCGCCTCAAGATGAGCCTCGTCGTGATGACCGGCGTCGCCGCCATGGCCAACGGCGTGATGAACACCCTCCCCTGGGGCGGCCCCACCGCCCGCGCCGCGACCGCCCTGAAGCTCGACGCCAGCGACATCTTCGTACCCATGATCCCGGCCCTCGCCGTCGGCCTCCTCGGCGTCTTCGTGCTCTCGTACGTCCTCGGCCGCCGCGAGCGCACGCGGCTCGGCGTGCTGACGCTGGACGAGGTGCTGGAGCCGCAGGAGACCGAGACGGTTCTGGTCGGTGCGGGTACGGGTACGGGTGCCACCAAGGGCGGCTCGGTCGACCTCGGCAAGAAGGCCGTGAGCACCGGTGGTTCGGGCTCCGGCACGGACGCCGACGCCGACGGGTCCGAGGAGGAGGACGACGGCTTCGCCGTCCTCGACCCCAACCGTGCCACCCTGCGCCCCAAGCTCTACTGGTTCAACGCGCTGCTCACGCTCACCCTGCTCACCGCCATGATCATGGAGTGGCTGCCGATCCCGGTGCTGTTCCTGCTCGGCGCCGCCCTCGCGCTCACCGTCAACTTCCCCCACATGCCCGACCAGAAGGCCCGCCTCGGCGCCCACGCCGAGAACGTCCTCAACGTCTCCGGCATGGTCTTCGCCGCCGCCGTCTTCACCGGCGTCCTCCAGGGCACCGGAATGGTCGACCACATGGCCACGTGGCTCGTCGACATCATCCCGGCCAGCATGGGCCCGCACATGGCCCTCGTCACCGGCGTGCTGAGCCTCCCGCTCACCTACTTCATGTCGAACGACGGCTTCTACTTCGGCGTCCTGCCGGTCCTCGCCGAGGCCGGTGCCGCCCACGGAGTCACCCCGCTGGAAATGGCCCGCGCCTCGCTCGTCGGCCAGCCTCTGCACATGTCGAGCCCGCTGGTCCCGGCCGTGTACGTCCTGGTCGGCATGGCCAAGGTCGAATTCGGCGACCACACAAGGTTCGTGGTGAAGTGGGCCGCGCTCACATGTCTGATCATCCTCGGGGCAGGACTGTTGTTCGGGATCATCTGACGCTCGTACCCGTACGACTCCTCCAGGAGGTAAAGAACCATGGGCCCCGGTGGAAACCGCGGCTGGCTGCTGCGCCTCGTCATCGCCTTCAGCTTCGCTCAGGGGGCGGTGTCGATGGCGCGGCCCGCCGTCTCCTACCGGGCCCTCGCCCTTGGCGCCGACGAGCGCGCGATCGGCGTGATCGCGGGCGTCTACGCCCTCCTGCCGCTCTTCGCCGCGGTACCGCTGGGCCGCCGCACCGACCACGGCCGCTGCGCACCGCTGTTGCCCATCGGCGTCGTGCTCATCGCGGGCGGCTGCGCCCTCAGCGGCAGGGCGAATTCGCTCACGGCGATGGCGGCGTGGAGCGGAGTGATGGGACTGGGCCACCTGTGCTTCGTGATCGGCGCCCAGTCGATCGTCGCCCGTCAGTCCGCGCCGCACGAACAGGACCGCAACTTCGGCCATTTCACCATCGGCGCCTCCCTCGGCCAGCTGGTCGGTCCGATCGCCGCGGGCACTCTCATCGGCGGTTCCGACATGGCGGGCACGAGTGCGCTGGCCCTGCTGGTCGCGGGCGGGGTCGCCGCGGTCTCGTTCACCTCGCTGTGGCGCATCGAGCACCGTACGCCCGCCAAGTCCCGTACGGCACAAGGCGACCGCGTCCCCGTGGGCCGCATACTGCGCACCCGGGGTGTCCCCGCGGGCATCTTCATCAGTCTCGCCGTGCTGTCGGCGACGGACATCCTTACGGCGTATCTGCCGGTCGTTGGTGAGCACCGGGGCATCGCGCCGTCCGTGATCGGCCTGTTGCTGAGCCTGCGAGCGGCGGCCACGATCGCCTGCCGGCTGGTGATGACGCCGATGCTGCGGCTGCTGGGCCGGGCCGCGCTGCTCACCGTGACGTGTCTGGTGGCGGGCTTGCTGTGTGCGGGCATCGCGCTGCCGGTGCCGGTGTGGGCGCTGGCTGCCATGCTCCTGGTTCTCGGGTTCTGCCTCGGCGTCGGTCAGCCGCTGTCCATGACGACGGTCGTCCAGGCGGCCCCCGACGGCGCCCGTTCCACGGCCCTGGCCCTGCGGCTGACCGGCAATCGGCTCGGCCAGGTCGCCGCCCCGGCCGCCGCGGGCCTGGTCGCCGGAGTCGCGGGGGTGGCCGCGCCGTTCGTGATGCTGGGTGCGCTGTTGCTGGTGTCGTCGGGGATCGCGCTGCGTTCGCCCGCGAAGCCGGAGGCCGCGGGCGGTGGTGAGCCCGCCCGTAGTCGGGTGCCCCTGCGCCGTAAGAGCGATATCTGACGGAGTGTCGGGCGCTGCTGCCGCTTTTTCCGGCGCAGATGTGAAAGGGAATCAGGTGTATGTGCAATTTGTATGACAATCACCTGATTCGGAGGAACTCGCATGCCCACCTCGTCCCTTCCAGGCCGTCGCCGGAGTGCCGTCGCCCTCGCGGCCCTCACCGTCGTGGGATCCGCCCTGACCGGAGCCTCGGCCGCTGTCGCCGCTCCCGGTGACAACGGCACCGTCAAGGTCCATGTGGTGGGCACGGCCGTCGAGGCCCGCCTGAACCAGCCCAAGGTGTGCCTGTTCTACCTCGACGCCTTCAACTTCGACGTGGCGGAGGGCATCACCTGGACCCTCGTGACACAGCCCGCGGTCACCGGCGGCGCCACCCTCGGCGGGAAGATCACCCTCGACACGGGTGCGGGCCGGACGGCGAACCTGACGCTGCCCGACGGGCAGTACAAACTCACCTGGAAGATCGACGGCGGCAACGGCGCCGGCAAGCACAAGGTCTTCAAGGTCAACTGCCCGGACCGCCCGGGTGGCGGCCCCGGCGGACCCGGCGGTGGTCCCGGCGGACCGCACGGCGGGCCCCCTGCGGGCGGTGGCGGCCTCGCCCACACCCAGGACTTCGCGCCGGTCGCCGGGGCGGCGGCCGTAGGCCTTGTCGTGGCAGGGGGAGCCGTGTACCTCCGGCTGCGCCGCCGCCCCGATGGCGCGGCGTAGACGCGCCCGCAGGCCCTGGTACCGGACGCGCGCCTACCGCCTGACACGGACCCTCGTGATGTCCGTCTGTCTGGTGGTGGGCGGCGTCTGGTGGGCGGGGGAGGACGAACCCACGGACGCGGCCGGGACCTCGGCCCCGGTTCCTGTCGCCGCTGACAACGGCGACGGCGCGCGCGGCGCGAAGTCCCACCGTGCCGAAGGTGACGGCGAAGGGCGCGGTACGAAATCCCACCGTGCCGATGCCGATGGGCGCGGCGGCGCGAAACCCGTCCGCCCCGCGCCCACCAGGCCGGCCCGACCCGCCCGGCCGAAGCCCCCGCCCAGGCCGTTGCCCCGCTCCCCGGCGGCCTCGTTCGCCATCCCGTACCTCGGCCTGGAGGCACCGGTCATCGGCCTCGGGCTCGACCGGGAGCGGCGGCTCACCGCTCCTCCGGTGGACGACCCCAAACTCGTCGGCTGGTACAAGGACGGACCGACGCCGGGCGAGCCGGGCACCGCTGTCGCCGTCGGCCACCTCGACACCAGGACCGGGCCCGCCGTATTCGCCGGGATCGGCCAACTCCGGCCCGGCAGACTCGTCGAGGCCCGGCGCGCCGACGGGCGGACCGCCGTCTACACCGTGGACGCGGTGAAGACGTACGAGAAGGCGCACTTCCCCAACAAGGAGGTGTACGGGGACAGGGGGCGCCCCGAGCTGCGTCTGATCACGTGCGGCGGCACGTACGACCGGAAGAAGGGGTACGCCAGCAATGTCGTCGTCTTCGCGCATCTCACGGATACGCGGGGCCGCGCACGCGGTACGTGAGCCGGTGACCGCGTGAAGCTTCTCGGGCACTTGGGCACCCTGGCACCCTGGTGCCGGAAAACTAACACCGCTAGTTTGAGGGCGGGCGACGCTGCCCTGCCCGGGAGGAACACGATGAAGGCTCATCACGGCATGTACATAGGCGGCGAGTGGCGCCCCGCCGCCGGCGCGGACACGATCGAGGTCGTGAACCCGGTCGACGAGCAGGTGATCGGCCGGGTCCCCGCGGGTACCGCCGCGGACGTCGATCACGCCGTACGGGCCGCCCGTGCCGCCTTCCCCGGCTGGGCCGCGACCCCGCCCGCCGAGCGGGCCGCGAAGCTGGCCGCCCTCCGCGACGTGCTCGTCGCACGCAAGGAGGAGATCGCGGAGACCGTCACGGCCGAGCTCGGCTCGCCGCTGCCGTTCTCGCAGGCGGTGCACGCGGGGGTGCCGGTCCTGGTGGCGGGTTCGTACGCCGAGCTGGCGGCGACGTACGCCTTCGAGGAGAAGGTGGGCAACTCGACCGTCTACCACGAACCCGTCGGAGTGGTCGGCGCGATCACGCCCTGGAACTACCCGCTGCACCAGATAGTCGCCAAGGTCGCCCCGGCGCTGGCGGCCGGCTGCACGGTGGTCCTGAAGCCGGCCGAGGACACCCCGCTGACCGCCCAGCTCTTCGCCGAGGCGGTGGCCGAGGCGGACCTTCCGGCGGGTGTCTTCAACCTCGTCACCGGCCTCGGCCCGGTCGCGGGTCAGGCGCTCGCCGAACATCCGGACGTGGACCTGGTCTCCTTCACCGGTTCCACGGCGGTCGGCAGGCGGATCGGCGGGACGGCCGGTGCGGCGGTCAAGCGGGTCGCCCTCGAACTCGGCGGCAAGTCCGCCAATGTCATCCTGCCGAGCGCCGACCTCGCCAAGGCCGTCAACGTCGGCGTCGCCAACGTGATGTCCAACTCCGGTCAGACGTGCAGCGCCTGGACCCGGATGCTGGTGCACACCTCACAGTACGAGGGGGCCGTCGGGCTGGCCGCCGCGGCCGCGGCCAAGTATGGCGATCGCATCGGCCCGGTCGTGAGCGCCAAGCAGCGGTCCCGGGTGCGGAGTTACATCGAGAAGGGTGTCGCCGAGGGCGCGCGACTGGTCGCGGGCGGACTTGAATCCCCGCGCGAGCACGGGTACTTCATCAGCCCGACCGTCTTCGCCGACGTCACACCGGACATGACGATCGCCCAGGAGGAGATCTTCGGGCCGGTGTTGTCGATCATCCGGTACGAGGACGAGGAGGAAGCCGTCCGGATCGCCAACGGCACGGTGTACGGGCTCGCGGGCGCCGTCTGGGCGGCCGAGGAGGCGGAGGCGGTCGCCTTCGCGCGGCGACTCGACACCGGGCAGGTCGACATCAACGGAGGACGGTTCAACCCCCTGGCCCCGTTCGGGGGTTACAAGCAGTCGGGCGTGGGGCGTGAGCTGGGCTCGCACGGGCTGTCCGAGTACCTCCAGACCAAGTCCCTTCAGTTCTAGGCCTCAGGAGCACGCACGTGGTTCGCGCAGCTGTACTTCCCGCCGTGGGCGCCCCTCTGGAGATCGCCGAGATAGACCTGCCGGAACCCGGTCCCGGCCAGGTCCGCGTGCGGCTCGCCGCCGCAGGGGTCTGCCACTCCGACCTCTCCCTGTCCGACGGCACCATGCGGGTGCCCGTCCCCGCGGTCCTCGGCCACGAGGGCGCCGGGACCGTCATCTCCGTCGGGGACGGCGTCACGCACATCGCGCCGGGCGATGAAGTCGTCCTCAACTGGGCGCCGTCCTGCGGCAGTTGTCACACCTGCTCGCTGGGCGAGGTGTGGCTGTGCGCCAACGCGCTGAGCGGCGCGGGTGACGTCTACGCCCGGCGCACCTCCGACGGGAGCGATCTCCACCCCGGCCTGAACGTCGCCGCGTTCGCCGAGGAGACCGTCGTGGCCGCCGGATGCGTACTCCCCCTGCCGGACGGCGTACCCCTCACCGACGCCGCCCTCCTCGGCTGTGCCGTCCTCACCGGATACGGTGCCGTCCACCACTCCGCCAAGGTCCGACAGGGCGAGACCGTCGCGGTGTTCGGGGTCGGCGGAGTCGGTCTCGCGGCGCTGCAGGCGGCCCGGATCGCGGGCGCCTCGAAGATCGTCGCGGTCGATGTCTCACCCGCCAAGGAGTCGCTCGCGCGCGACGCGGGCGCCACCGACTACGTCGTGGCCTCCGACACCACCGCCCGCGAGATCCGCGCCCTCACCGGCAAGCAGGGCGTCGACGTGGCCGTCGAGTGCGTGGGCCGCGCCGTCACCATCCGCACCGCCTGGGACTCCACCCGACGCGGCGGCCGCACCACCGTCGTCGGCATCGGCGGCAAGGACCAGCAGGTCACCTTCAACGCCCTGGAGATCTTCCACTGGGGTCGGACGCTTTCCGGTTGCGTGTACGGCAACTCCGACCCGGCGCGGGATCTGCCGGTACTGGCGGAGCATGTGCGGGCGGGACGCCTGGACTTGGGGTCACTGGTCACGGAGCGCATCGGGCTGGAGGGGATTCCGGGGGCGTTCGGGAACATGGTGGCGGGGAAGGGGGGACGGGCGGTGGTGGTCTTTTAGAGGGCGGCGGTTTCGTTCCGGGGCTGGGGTTTCAGCCCGTCCGGCGTTTGAGGACGAGCGCGTCAGCGCGATACGGGGGTCTGGGGGCGGAGCCCCCAGGAGCAAGGGACGGGTAGGGGCGGAGGGGGCGAAAACCGCCCGGGCTCAGGCCCGGTCGGGCTCCCGCTCCGGCTCCGGCGCGGCCACCCTCGGGCGGGACCGGGACACCGCCACCCCTGCCAGGCACAGCACCCCGCCCGCGAGCGTCAGCAGCCCGGGGACCTCGCCCAGGAACAGCCAGGACATCAGCACCACCAGCGCCGGCACCGCGTACGTCGTCGCCCCCATCCGGCTCGCCGTCGTACGGGCCAGCGCGTACGCCCACGTGGTGAACGCCAGCGCGGTCGGAAACACGCCCAGGTAAAGCATGTTGAGCGTCGCGGACACGGGCGCGTCCGCCGCTTCGTGGACGAGTTGTCCGGCGAACGGCAGGCATGCGACCGCCCCGACGAGGCAGCCGAACGTCGTGGCCTGGAGCGGGCTCGCCAGGCCGAGGACGGGCTTCTGGGCGACGACCCCGGCCGCGTAGGTGACGGCCGCGAGCAGACACAGGACGACCCCGAGGACCGAGGAGCCGCCCCCGCCGGACATCGAGAGCCCCACGGCGACCGCCCCCGCGAACGACACCGCCATCCCCGCGAGGAGGCGCGGCGGCATGGCGTCGCCGAGCAGCCTGGCACCGAGCAGGGCGATGAGGATCGGGCCGATGTTCACGACGAGCGCGGCCGTACCGGCGTCCACCTGTTGCTCGCCCCAGTTGAGGGCCACCATGTAGACGCCGAACCAGAGCACGCCGGATACGGCGATGCCCCGCCAGGCCGGACGCGGTGGCCAACCCTCCCTGCGTACGAGGCAGATGGCGCCCAGCGTGACGGCGCCCGCCAGCAGCCTTCCGAGGGCGAGCGCACCCGGCGAGTACGAGGCACCCGCGCTCCTGATCGAGACGAAGGCCGAGGCCCACAGCACGACGGTGACGGTCGCGGCGCCCGCGGCGAGTCTGTCGGTTCGCCGGGCGGTGCCTTGGGCCGGGGTGGTCATCATGCTCCTGAGGCTAGGTGGGCGCGGAGGCGGGGTCTGGCGGATTTCGGACGCTGTGCCTGGGGGGACGGTGCCGCCCTCGTTCAGTGCAGCGCCGTGGCCTCGATGCCGAGGAGGTCGGTGAAGGCCCGTTCGCCTTCGGGGGTGACCTTGACCGCTCGCTCCGAGCCGATGCGTACGCACCAGCGCGCGTCCAGCGCATGGCGGCACAGGGCCGCGCCGGCGGTGCCCGCGAGGTGGGGGCGGCGTTCGGTCCAGTCGAGGCAGGCGCGGGTGAGAGGGCGTCTGCCCGTGCGGTCCAGGTCGATGCCGGCGGTGTCGAACCAGCGGAGGCCGGCGTCGGTGAGCGCGAAGCCGGTGTCCTGGCGGAGGAGGCCGCGGTCGGTCAGGGCGTCGGTGAGGGTGATGCCGAGGCGGCCGGCGAGGTGGTCGTAGCAGGTGCGGGCGCGGGACATCGCGGATCCGGCGCCGGCCTCCCGCAGGGTGCGGGGGCGTCTGTCGGCGGTCGGTGCGACCTGGGCGGCGAGATCCTCGACGAGCTGGGCGACGCCGGTGTCGGCCAGCCGTACGTATCGGTGCCGGCCCTGTCGCTCCTCGGTGAGCAGGCCGCCCGCGACCAGCTTGCCGAGGTGCTCGCTGGTGGTGGACGGGGCGACTCCGGCGTGCCGCGCCAGCTCGCCGGCGGTCCATGCCCGGCCGTCGAGCAACGCCAGCAGAATGCAGGCCCGCGTCTCATCTGCAATCAGCCCTGCCAGCGCCGCCAGTCCCGGGCCTGCCGGATTCCTCGCCCTTGTCATGCCGTCCAGCATGCGCTGGGAACGGTTCGGCGGGCACCGAAGGGTGGTGGTGGGTGGTGGTCTTTTCGCCCCCTCCGCCCCTGCCCATTCCCGTCACTTGGGGGCTCCGCCCCCAAACCCCCGCTCCTCAAACGCCGGAGGGGCTGAATCTTCCCCCGCAGACCTTTCAGTCCCGGCCGGGGAGAGATCTTTCAGCCCGTCCGGCGTTTGAGGACGAGGCCGTCCAGGCCGAAAGCGGGGGTCTGGGGGCGGAGCCCCCAGGAACAAGGGACGGGTAGGGGCGGAGGGGGCGAAAAACCCCTCACTCCCCCCGCCCCAGCCCCTCGAACCGCACCGCCAACCCATCCAGCAACGCCCTCAACCCCACCTCGAACGCCCGCTCGTCGATCTTCTCCTGGTGCTCCGCGAGGAGATGGGCCTGCCCGAGGTGGGGATAGTCCGCGGGATCGTACGCCGCCGCGTCGTCGACGAAGCCGCCGGCGAAGGAGTCGAGGGCGGAGCCCATGATGAAGTAGCGCATCAGCGCGCCGATGGACGTGGCCTGCGACGGCGGCCACCCCGCCTCGACCATCGCGCCGAAGACGGCATCCGCGAGCCGGAGCCCGGCAGGCCGCCGCCCGGGCCCCCGCGCAAGGACCGGCACGATGTTCGGATGGTCGCGCAGCGCCGCCCGGTAGGACACGGCCCAGTCGTGCAGCGCCGTACGCCAGTCACGCCCGTCCTCGAACATCGACAGGTCGACCTGCGCGCTGACCGAGTCGGCGACCGCTTCCAGGATCTGGTCCTTGGTCGGGAAGTGGTTGTAGAGGGAGGGCCCGCTGACCCCCAGTTCGGCCGCGAGCCGCCGCGTGGAGACGGCGGCCAGTCCCTCGGCGTCCACCAGCGCACGTGCCGCGCCGACGATGCGGTCGGTGCTGAGGAGGGGCTTGCGCGGTCGGGCCATGGCGCACATAGTAGGGCTGCGCCTGGAAACTAGCAGTGCTAATTAAAATGTAGTGGGGTGACTCGTCATGAACCTGGAGCTCAGCGAGGAGCAGACCGCCGTCCGGCGGCTCGCCAAGGACTTCGTGGACCGCGAGATCGCCCCGCACGTCATCGAGTGGGACCGCGCGGAGGACGTCGACCGGTCCATCGTGAAGAAGCTGGGTGAGGTCGGCTTCCTCGGGCTCACGATCGACGAGGAGTACGGCGGCAGCGGCGGCGACCACCTCACGTACTGCCTGGTGACGGAGGAGCTGGGCCGCGGCG
This sequence comes from Streptomyces sp. NBC_00038, assembly GCF_026343635.1. NCBI lineage: Bacteria > Bacillati > Actinomycetota > Actinomycetes > Kitasatosporales > Streptomycetaceae > Streptomyces > Streptomyces sp. NBC_00038. The sequence goes on along the minus strand of NZ_JAPELQ010000001.1, from coordinate 2,284,494 downwards.
ACTCCTCCGTGCGCGGGATCGTGTCCGTCTCGCTGGGCCTCGTCGCCAAGACGATCGCGTACTGGGGGAGCGAGGAGCAGAAACGCCAGTGGCTGCCGGGGCTGACCTCCGGCGAGTACGTCGGATGCTTCGGGCTCACCGAGCCCGGCACCGGCTCGGACGCGGGCAACCTCGCGACGAAAGCCGCGCGCGACGGCGACGACTACGTCATCAACGGCACCAAGATGTTCATCACGAACGGGACTTGGGCCGATGTCGTACTCCTCTTCGCCCGGTCGACCGACGCCCCGGGACACAAGGGCGTCTCCGCCTTCCTCGTACCGACCGACACTCCGGGACTGTCCCGCCGCACCATCCGCGGCAAGCTCGGACTGCGCGGGCAGGCCACGGCGGAACTGGTCCTCGAGGACGTGCGCGTCCCCGCTTCGGCGATGATCGCGCCGGAGGGCAAGGGCTTCGCCGTCGCCATGTCCGCGCTCGCCAAGGGGCGGATGTCGGTGGCCGCGGGCTGTGTCGGCATAGCCCAGGCGGCGCTGGACGCGGCGGTGGCGTACGCGACCGAGCGGGAGCAGTTCGGCAAGACCATCGCCCATCACCAGCTGGTGCAGGAGCTGCTCAGCGACATCGCCGTGGACGTGGACGCGGCGCGCCTGCTGACCTGGCGGGTCGCCGATCTCGTCGACCGCGGGCTGCCGTTCGCCACCGAGTCCTCGAAGGCCAAGCTCTTCGCCTCCGAGGCCGCCGTGCGGGCCGCGAACAACGCCCTCCAGGTCTTCGGCGGCTACGGCTACATCGACGAGTACCCGGTGGGCAAGCTGCTGCGCGACGCCCGCGTGATGACCCTCTACGAGGGCACCAGTCAGATCCAGAAGCTGGTCATCGGGCGGGCGCTGACAGGGATTTCGGCCTTCTGAGATCGAGGCCACGGCACTGCACCGGACGAGGGCGACGGGGTCCCGGTGTCCGGATGCCGGCCGGGGTGTTCTGAGTACGCGTCTGAGTATCCGGGCGGATGTGGGCCGCAGGACCACGGCCGATCCTGTTTCCCATGAGTGAGACACCGGTCAAGCAGCAGTCCACCGCGGCCTTCTACGGCCAGGCGGTCGCCTCCTTCGCCATCGCCATGGTCGCGACCGCCATCGGCATCTTCAAGCTGGACGCCAACGCCTGGGTGCGCTCTTTCCTGGGAATCGCCGTCCTCTACCTCGTCACCTCCGCCTTCACCCTGGCCAAGGTGATCCGGGACCGTCAGGAGGCCGGGCAGATCGTCAGCCGGGTCGACCAGGCGAGACTCGAGAAGCTGCTCGCCGAACACGACCCCTTCGAGAAGCTCTGATCCGCCCTGAGCGGGCATGCTAAGCGCTCGCTCAGGTTCGGGGGTATGGTGTCACCCTGCCAGTGGAAGGGGCGAACCAGCGATGAGTACGGCGGAGGAGACGGCCGGCGGCGAGACGCAGCCGTGGGCCGAGGTCACCCCGGACGCGGCCCGGCGGCTGCTCGTCGCCGCCGTGGAGGCCTTCGCCGAGCGCGGGTACCACGCGACGACGACCCGGGACATCGCGGGCCGCGCGGGCATGAGCCCGGCCGCGCTGTACATCCACTACAAGACCAAGGAAGAGCTGCTCCACCGGATCAGCCGGATCGGGCACGACAGGGCGGTCGACATTCTGCGGACCGCCGCGGAGGGTGACGGCAGCGCCGCCGAGCGGCTCTCGGACGCCGTGCGGTCCTTCGTACGGTGGCATGCCGCGCAGCACACCACCGCGCGCGTCGTGCAGTACGAGCTCGACGCACTCGGTCCCGAGGCGCGTGCGGAGATCGTGGCCCTGCGGCGACAGACCGATGCCTCCGTGCGCGGCATCATCCAGGACGGTGTCGCGGCGGGCGAGTTCGACGTGCCCGACGTGCCGGGCACCACGCTCGCGGTGCTCTCGCTCTGCATCGACGTGGCACGCTGGTTCAACGTCAACGGGCTCCGGACCCCGGACGAGGTCGGCGCGCTCTACGCCGACCTCGTACTGCGGATGGTGGGGGCGAAGCCGTAGCCGCGTGGGGCCGGCCCGGAAGTCTCAGAAGTAGTAGCGGGACACCGACTCCGCCACGCACACCGGCTTGTCGCCGTCCTCGCGTTCGACCGTCACCGTCGCCGTGACCTGCACACCGCCACCGGCCTCGGCGACCTCCGTGAGGACGGCGGTGGCGCGCAGCCGCGAACCCACCGGGACGGGCGCGGGGAAGCGGACCTTGTTGGTGCCGTAGTTGACGCCCATCTTCATGCCCTCGACGCGCATCACCTGCGGCACCAGCGCGGGGAGCAGCGAGAGCGTCAGATAGCCGTGCGCGATGGTCGTGCCGAAGGGGCCCGTGGCGGCCTTCTCCGGGTCCACGTGGATCCACTGGTGGTCGCCCGTGGCGTCCGCGAACAGATCGATCCGCTTCTGGTCGATCTCCAGCCAGTCGCTGTGGCCCAACTGCTCGCCCACGCCCGACTTCAGCTCGTCGGCGGACTTGAAGATCCTCGGCTCTGCCATGTCCCTGGCCTCCCGCATGTCAATGTCTAAGCGACTGCTTAGCATGGTCGGGTGCGGGCCGGTTGTCAACGGACCGGACGGGTGGCGAGGTGGGTAGGGTTGGAGGGGTGCCCCAGATCCCTGAGAAGATCCACGAGCTGACCGTCGGCCAGCTGTCGGCGCGCAGCGGCGCCGCAGTCTCCGCCCTGCACTTCTACGAGTCCAAGGGCCTCATCAACAGCCGCCGGACCACCGGGAACCAGCGCCGCTACCACCGCGACGCACTGCGCCGCGTCGCCTTCGTGCGCGCCGCGCAACGCGTCGGCATCCCGCTCGCCACCATCCGCGAGGCGCTCGCCGAACTCCCCGAGGAGCGCACCCCGACCAAGGAGGACTGGGCCCGCCTCTCGGAGGCCTGGCGCTCCGAACTCGACGACCGCATCAAGCAGTTGAGCCGCCTGCGGGACCATCTGACGGACTGCATCGGCTGCGGCTGCCTGTCCCTGGAGACCTGCGTGCTCTCCAACCCGGACGATGTCTTCGGCGAGCGCCTGACAGGCTCCCGCCTCATGGCGGAACGCGCCCGCCCGGCCACCGGACCGGACAAGCGCGCCACTCCTCCCGCCGCGCCGCAGAAGGAGCCCGAGGACTGCCGCTGAACGGCGGGCTCCGTACATCCGACCCGTAGGTCTGCTCGTACTCCGCCTACTCGTACTCCGTGCCGCCCTTCCGTGTCAGATACGCCGGGCTGACCGCCTTCGCGATGGCCCGGCCACCCGTCACCGGGCTGTACCGCTCGGCGGCAGGACGTACGACGACACCCTCGCGCAGATGCAGTTCGCGCCCGGAGACGGTCTCCCGGCCCGAGGCGATCTCCAGGACGCGGTCGATGTCGTACGGACCCTCGTACAGCCTTGGAACCAGCGGCAGTTCGCCGTCGAGGAGCGCCGCCGCGTCCAGCCAGCGGATCTCGCCGTCGATCTCCGCGGACACGTCGAACACGGCGTAACCGAGCGTCTCGCGGCGGCCGTCGGCGCCGTACGTCAGGTCCTGTACGCCGGCTCCGTACACCTCGCCGAAGATGCCGACCCGGCGCGCGCCGAGCCGTTCGGCGAGCCGGGCGGCGGCTTCCGGAACGCCATGGCCGTGCACGGCTCGCCAGTACAGATTGCGTGGATCCTCCTTCAGGGCGAGGGACTTGGCGCCGAAGCCCTTGGAGGAGACATGGACGCGGCCCTCGTCGGCGAGGTACGTCAGCAGGCAGGCAGAACCGTGCAGCTTCTCGGTCAGGACGACCGGCTCGCCCGGCGCGAAGATGTCCGGGTACCGCTGGATGTTCTCGATGTCGACCCAGGGAAGCAGATCGGTCGCGGACTCGACGTCGCCGTTCATCGTGGGCGGGATCGGCGGCACCCACTTGACGATGCCTAGGGCCTCCGCGAAGTCGGTCCCGTCCTCGGCGGCCTTCGTCAGGTCGACCTCCGCCAGCGCCTGCGGGCGGCAGACGATGCCCTGCGACAGCTCACCGCGCAGCCGTACGGCCTTGACCCGGTCCGACCTGCTCCCCGCGAGCCGCCCGGTCAGGCCCAGCTCTTCGATGAGCCCGGCCGGGAGCACGGACTGCTCCGGGATGTAGACGGCCCGCTCGCCGGTGCGGTAGGCGCCCTTGGCGACGACGGCCCGGTACAGGCCCACCTGGGCCAGTTCGAGGGCGTCGGCGTTGGGATGCTCATGGATGGTCAGCACTTCGGCGGTGACGCGCAGCGTCGACATCGGGGACTCCTCGGGTTCCTCAGCTGTGTTTCATCGCCCCCAACTGTCCGGACGGGAAAGGGCTGGAGCGAGCGGATTTGCGGCTGGTAGCGTCGGGATCTTCGGCCGCGTTGGCCTGCCCTACGACGAGCGCCGAGCCTGCCCGTGCTGATACTGAACGAGGCCATGGGCGACCAACTGACCGTTGGACATGGCCAGTTCACCATCCGGCAGCAGCAACGTGTCCTCCAGGCCGATCCGGGTGGCGAGCCCCAGTCGCCCCGCGAGTCGCAGCACCGGCCAGGTGCCGCCGTCCATGCCGTGCAGCAGGACGGGGCGGCCGTGGGCGGTGCCCAGGTCGGAGAGCAGTGCGTGGGCAGACTTCTCCGCGGTGTCGGGCGAGGTGTCCATCACCTCGGCGAGGACGCGCAGCACCCGTGGTCCGAGAGGTGACGTCGCGAACCGCGCGGCGCCCTCCGTGCCGGACCAGATGCCCGCCTCCACGCCGATTCCGCGGTCCAGGAGCGCCGCCGCGAGTTCCTCGGCGCCCGGCTCGTGCCAGTTGACCGAGGCGTGGTCGGGCAGGACGGTCCAGGAGCGGACGCGCTCCAGGCGGGCCGCGGGGTCCGGCTCGGCCCAGGCGCCGGTGGTCACGCCGACCGGGACGCGCACCCGTGCCCGTATTGCTTCCAGCGTCGGAGTGAGCGCCTTCGGCGACAAGGTGTCGTCCCCGCAGGGAGACTTGGGGTGGACATGGATGTCCGACGCTCCGGCCGCGGACTCGGCCATGTCCCCGGGCGACAACGGCACGAAGGCGCCGTCACCGGCTCCCCGGGTTCCGTTCACACAGACCTGCACCATGCCCTCGATAGTGGCACCCGCCACTGACAACTCCGGCGCGGGGAACTGCGCGCCCGGCCACGAACAACCCGCGGCGGACGGCTCACCCGCAGTTCCCGGCCGGCCGATCCGGCCGAACACTCACGCCGATGCGAGCAGCAGCTGTCCGCGCCGGGCCTCCGCCAGCGCCTCCGGGGTGAGAACAGGCCGCGGCACCACTATTCCGCAGCGCGTGCAGACAGGACCCGACGACGGTTCGTGTGCCAGGTCGTACTTCCAGTCGAGGCGCCCGCCCGCGCACACCGGGCACACCGCACCCGGCTCGCGTTCCAGTGCGGCGATCAGCCGGCGCAGTACCTCGGCCAGTGGTTCATGGGGGTGGACCCGCGGGTCGTCGCACCACGCGACGCCGAAACCGCCCCAGGTCAGCCGGTGCCAGTCGTCCACGGTGCCCGGCCTGCGCAGCCCGTCGTGCTTCTCTTTCTTGCGCCGCTCCGCGAACCCGGCCTCATAGGCGAGCCAGACGGAGCGGGCTTCCTCCAGTTCGTCCAGTGCGGCCACGAGCCGCGCTGGATCGGGGGAGCGGTCCTCGGGGCCGAAACCGGCCCGCGAACTCAGATGGTCCCAGGTCGCCCGATGCCCGTAAGGGGCGAACCTCTCAAGGCACTTGCGCAGTGAGTAGCGCCGCAGTGCCAGATCACTCCTCGGATCTCGCACCTGTCTCGCCAGACTCCGGAAACCGGCCATCGCCCTGCACCTCCGTCACACCTGCACCTGTACTTCGGTCACTTCGGCGTCGTCGTTGTACGGACTTCGCCGAATAGACGTATCGACAAGCGATTCGGCTCCATCCGATTTCCGATGACCACCCATAAGCCATCTGCCGAACCCCTCATGGCCTACCCCTGAACCCTGTGAGCTGCCTGTTGTCCGTCTGTCCAATGCCGCGACGGGCGGCGCGCCGTGAGGCGGGGAGCTCCCAACGGACACCCCAATCCCAAAAAGTGACGCATGTTCACCTTCAAACGCGGGGATACCGGCGGTAACGTCCGGCCCACCCCCGTCGCGAGGAGCTGCCATGACACGGCGCATCCCACGCACCATCCTGGACAGACTGAGAACTCCCCGCAGATTGCCCAAGTTCCTGAAGGCAGCATCCGTATGCCTTCTCATTGCCGGTCTTTTGTCTCCCCTTACCCAAGCGTCTGCCGCGGGGACGGCGGTCACGGCGGCCGCCGCCAACGACTACTGCGGCGCTCAGTGCTCCGACATCCTGCCGCCCGGTGAGAACGGCAACGCGACCCTCGCGCAGATCCTGCTCAACCAGGTCTTCGGCTCCCAGCCCGCTCACGCCGAGGACCAGCTCGGCCCCTACGCGAACCTGGCCTCGGGCTACTCCGGACTCACCGACGCCAAGATCAACACCTTCTTCAACGACGCCTCGTTCGGAGTCGCCGCCGACCAGGTCGAGTCGACCACGAACCCCGCCGGGCGCACCGACGTCACGATCGTCCGCGACAAGAAGACCGGCGTCCCGCACATCACCGGCACCACCCGCTACGGCACCGAGTTCGGCGCCGGATACGCCGCCGCCCAGGACCGGCTGTGGCTGATGGACGTCTTCCGGCACGTCGGACGCGGCAAGCTGACCCCCTTCGCGGGCGGTGACCCCTCCAACCAGGGCCTTGAGCAGCAGTTCTGGCGCAGCGCGCCGTACACCGAGGCCGATCTGCAGGCCCAGATCGACAGCGCCACCGCCAACAACGGCGCCCGCGGCCAGCAGGCCCTCGCCGACGTCACCGCCTACGTCGCCGGCATCAACGCCTACATCGACGCCTCCGACAGCGGCCGCTACTTCCCCGGCGAGTACGTCCTGACCGGCCACAAGGACTCCATCACCAACGCCGGAACCATCGAGCACTTCAAGCTCACCGACCTGGTCGCGCTGGCCTCCGTCATCGGCGCGCTCTTCGGCTCCGGAGGAGGCGGCGAGGTCAGCAACGCGATCTCACTCCTCGCCGCCCAGTCCCAGTACGGAGTGACCGAGGGCACCAAGGTGTGGGAGTCCTTCCGCGAGCGCAACGACCCGGAAGCCGCCCTCACCCTCCATGACGGCCAGAGCTTCCCGTACGCGACGAAGCCCGCGGTCGCACAGGGCCAGGCACTGCCCACCGCCGGCACGGTCGCCGAGGAGCAGCTCGTCTACGACCGCACCGGCAGCGCCGCCACCACGACGGCCACCGCCACCTCGACCGCGGCGGCCGCCACTGCCCTCACCTCGGCCAAACGCGGCATGTCCAACGCCCTCGTGGTGAGCGGTGATCACACCGCGAGTGGCCACCCGATCGCCGTCTTCGGTCCCCAGACCGGCTACTTCGCGCCCCAGCTCCTGATGCTCCAGGAGATCCAGGGCCCGGGAATCAGCGCCCGCGGCGCCTCCTTCGCGGGGCTGAGCATGTACGTCGAACTCGGTCGCGGCCAGGACTACTCCTGGAGCGCGACCACCTCCGGCCAGGACATCATCGACACGTACGCCGTCGAGCTGTGCCAGGACGACTACCACTACCTCTACCACGGCACCTGCACGGCCATGGAGAAGATCGAGCAGACCAACTCCTGGGTGCCCACCACCGCCGACGGCACCGCGGCGGGCTCGTACCGCATGCAGGTCTACCGGACCAAGTACGGCCCGGTGACCCATCGTGCGACGGTCGACGGCAAGAAGGTCGCCTACACCAGCCTGCGCTCCTCCTACATGCACGAAGCCGACTCGATCATCGGCTTCCAGATGCTCAACGACCCCGACTACGTCAAGAGCCCGGAGACCTTCCAGGCCGCGACGCAGCACATCAACTACACCTTCAACTGGTTCTACGCGGACTCGTCGCACACCGCGTACTACAACAGCGGCAACAACCCGGTGCGCGCCTCCGGCGTCGACGCCGAGTTCCCGGTGTGGGCGCAGGCCGCCTACGAGTGGCAGGGCTGGAATCCGGCCACGAACACCGCCACCTACACCCCGGCGTCCGCGCACCCGAACGACATCGACCAGGACTACTACATCTCCTGGAACAACAAGGTGGCCCAGGACTACGCGACGGCTCCCTGGGGCAACGGTTCCGTCCATCGCGGCAACCTCATCGACGACCGGGTGAAGAAACTCGTGACCGCGGGTGGTGTGACCAGAGCCTCGCTCACGAAGGCGATGGCCGACGCGGCGGTCGCCGATCTACGGGCCGAGGACGTGCTCCCGGACCTGCTCAAGGTCGTCAACAGCCAACCAGTCACCGATACCGCGGCCGCGGCGGCGGTGAGCAAGCTGTCCGCCTGGGTGACGGCCGGGTCCAAACGCACGGAGACCTCGTTCGGCTCGAAGACCTACGCCAACGCCGACGCGATCCGCATCCTGGACGCGTGGTGGCCGCTGCTGGTGAAGGCCGAGTTCGAACCGGGTCTCGGCACCGACCTGTACACCGCGATCACCACCAGCCTCCCCATCGACGAGGCGCCGTCGGCCGGGCACGGTCCGACCGGCTCGCACGCGGGAAGTTCCTTCCAGTACGGGTGGTGGAGCTATGTCGACAAGGACATCCGGTCGGTGCTCGGTGAGTCCGTGCAGGGCCCGCTGGCGCAGAAGTACTGCGGCGGCGGCACCCTCGGCGGCTGCCGGGACATCCTGATCAGCACCCTCAAGACCGCGGCCGGCAAGACCGCGGCCCAGGTCTACCCCGGTGACGCCCAGTGCTCGGCGGGCGATCAGTGGTGCGCCGACTCGATCGTCCAGCGGACGCTCGGCGGCATCAAGCACTACAGCATCAGCTGGCAGAACCGTCCGACCTACCAGCAGGTGGTGGAGTTCACTTCGCACCGGTGACGGGGCAGTACCTACGGCTGTTGGCCAACGGGCGTTTGTCTACGTTCGTTGGGCAACAGGTGTTTCGTCTACGCCCGTTGGCCAACGAGTGTTGTGCCAACGGGTGTTGGCTGACGCGGATGGTCAACAAGCGTTGGCCTACGACTGTTGGTCCACGCCCGTTGGTCCACGTCCGTTGACCGGCAAGGTCACCGCACGCGCCCCGCAGCCAGCATCACCTGCGCCAGTTCCCGGTGACAGATGTCGCTGTGGGCTCCGGACGGGGACCCGCCGCGTTTCACCACCGAGGCGGCGTCGATGTTCACGCATCCGGTGGCGGGCAGCTTCGCCTTCAGGGCCTCGGCCAGTGTGAAGGCGCGGGTGCCCGCCACCGCCTGCACCCCGTCGTGCCCCATCGCGCCCCACTCGGGGCCCAGCTTGCGGCCGATGCCGATCCCGAAGTCCGCCGTGACCGTCCGGGAGTCGTTCGCCATCCGGGAGGCCAGCGGATAGATCGTCCCGAGTGCCGAGTCGAAGCGGGAGTAACAGCACACCAGAGGGCCGTCGATGCGGTTCTGTCGGCCGTTCAGCGCACCGCTGGCTCGCGGGTCGTGCGGCAGTCGCGCCGCGAACGCATAGTGCGAGAAGGCTCCTTGGAGCAGTGTCACGGACTTCACCGCGCGCACGCCCTCGGGCAGTCCGCGCAGGGCGAAGGAGACCAGCCGCCCGCCGAAACTGTGCCCGACGAGATGGACGCGCACCTCAGGTGAGGCCTTGGCGAGTCGTCCGATCACGGGACCGAGGCCGCGCTCACCGACCGTGCCGGCCCGTCGCTTCATCGCGTAGTAGGTGGCCTGGCGCAGCAGTTCGTGCGCGCCGTCCCACAGGCGCGGCATGGCGAACGAAGCGCCGCCGGGGCCCTCGAGCTCGGCCAGTGCCTGCGCGAACTCGCCGCAGACCGTCGCCGTGTCCCCGAAGAGCATCAGGGGGTCGCCCGCCGGTTCCCCCTCCGTCAGCGTGTCCGCGGCGAAGGAGGCCTGCGGCCCCCCTGGCCGGACCTCGACGAGCAGCCGTACGAGACGGCCGAACTCCTCCAACGAGGCTTCCTCGTCCGGCTGTTGGTCCAGGAGCCGGGCGATCTGCTCGACGATCGTCGCCCGGCCGGGGAACACCTCGAGAAGGGAGTGCCGGGTGCCCTTGTCGAGCATCGGCCGCGCGGTCGCGGGGACTTCGGCGGCCACCGACGGAGGCAGGTCGGGGATCGGCTCGTCCGAGAACCGCATCGAGGGCCACAGCACACCCACGTACCCCAGGCGGGCCTTCGGCACGAGCGCCGGGACGGGTTCGAAGAAGCGGCTGTAGAGGCGGGTCGCGCCGGAGCGGTCGGTGTTCCAGCCGTGCGAGAAGACGATCAGGTCGCCGACCTTGCGCTGCGCCAACTCCTTGACCAGCCGGTCCCGTTGCCGGGCGTCCACGTCTCCGTCCGCGTCGAAGGTCAGTTCCCAGTACGGAGTCACACTCATTTCCGGATCGGTCATGACGAAGCCCCCTTCGGCCCCCGTAGGCGGTGCGATGTGGGCGCATCGTCCTGCGGGCGGCTGAGGTTGGCCATACGCCGGGCACTGGGCACACTTCATCGATACACGAGGTACTCCTTGCGCACGCTCCGGAACGCCGCCAACTCGCCCTGCCAGGCGGCCACGACCTCGTCGGCCGTCGCCCCCGCGTCGATCATCGTGCGGACACTCGTGGACCCGGTCAGCTTGTCGATCCAGTTGTCGGCGCGCCAGGCGAAGCCGCTCCAGACCTTCTTGGCGGTCACCAGGAGGGCGATTCCGGTGCGCACGGGGTCGTACGCGGCCCGGTCGTGCACGTGGATCTGCACCCCGCCGATGGTCTTGCCCTGGAACTTGGAGAAGGTGGGAGCGAAGTAAGCCTCCCTGAAGTGCACGCCAGGCAACTCGAGTTGGCCGACCGCTGCGGCCCAGCTCCCGTCGACGCCCTCCGCGCCGAGCAGCTCGAAGGGGCGGGTCGTGCCCCGTCCCTCGGACAGGTTCGTCCCCTCGAAGAGACAGGTCCCGGAGTACACCAGCGCGGTGTCGGCCGTCGGCATGTTCGGGCTCGGCGGTACCCAGGGGAGACCGGAGGCGTCGTAGAACTCCGACCGCCGCCAGCCCGACATCAGCACGGTTTCCAGTACCACCGGTGTCGTCAGGAACTCCCCGTTGAAGAGCCGTGCCAGCTCCGCCACCGTCATCCCGTGCGACTGCGCGATCGGCTGCCGTCCGACGAACGTCGCGAACTCCTTGTGCAGGACGGGGCCTTGGGCCGTTCGTCCGGTCACCGGGTTCGGCCGGTCCAGCACCACGAAGCGCTTGCCCGCCAGCTGGGCCGCCTCCATGCAGTCGTACAGCGTCCAGATGTACGTGTAGAAGCGCGCGCCCACGTCCTGGATGTCGAAGACGACGGTGTCCACGCCGGAGGCGGTGAAGATGTCGGCGAGGGGCCGGCCGCTCTTCAAGTACGTGTCGTAGACGGGCAGTCCGGTCGCCGGGTCGTCGTAACGCCCCTCGGAGCCGCCCGCCTGCGCGGTGCCGCGGAAGCCGTGCTCGGGGCCGAAGACGGCAGTCAGGTTCACACGGTCGTCGGCGTGCATGACGTCGACGATGTGGCGTACGTCGCGGGTGATGCCGGTGGGGTTGGTGACGATGCCGACGCGTTGCCCGTCGAGGGGGGTGTAGCCGCCTGCGGCGAGGCGTTCGAAGCCGGTGCGCAGCCGTGTGCCGGCCTCTGCGGTTGAGGGAACCGCCGCCAGGCCCGCTGCGGTGGTGCCGGCGGCGAGCAGTGTCCGTCTGGACAAGCGCATGGTGTGACCTCCGTGATCGCGGAAGGCTGACACAGGCACGCTAGGCGCTTCCGCCGGAAGTTCGTAGGCTGCGGGCCGCCTGTGGCCGGTCGCGCCGTTCCCCGCGCCCCTGGACTGGGTGCAGTCGCCCTTCTCACAGGGTGGCGGGCGCCCTTCCCTCGCTACATACCGACTGGTTAGTCTGGCGATGCAGCAGAGCCGATTCTCGTCGCGTCGAAGGAGACCGATGGTGGAAGCCGTGCAGGATGCCGGAGTGATCGTCACCGGAGCGGGGGGCGGTATCGGGGCCGCGCTGGCCCGCCGCTTCGCCGCCGCGGGGGCCAGAGTCGTGGTGAACGACCTGGACGCCGTCAAGGCGAAAGTGGTGGCCGACGAGATCGGCGGCATCGCGGTCCCGGGCGACGCGTCCGCGATCGTGGCCGAGGCCCGGGACGCCCTCGGCGGCACGGTCGACGTGTACTGCGCCAACGCGGGCCTCGCCTCGGGCGGGACCGAGGCCGCCGACGACAAGGTCTGGGCGCTCGCCTGGGACGTCAACGTCATGGCGCACGTCCGCGCGGCCAATGAACTGCTCCCGGCCTGGCTGGAACGCGGCAGCGGCCGATTCGTCTCCACGGTGTCGGCGGCCGGGCTGCTCACCATGATCGGCGCCGCGCCGTACGCCGTCACCAAGCACGGTGTGTACGCCTTCGCCGAGTGGCTGTCGCTGACGTACCGCCATCGCGGCCTGAAGGTCCACGCGATCTGTCCGCAGGGCGTGCGCACGGACATGCTCGCCGCCACCGGCAGCGCGGGCGACCTGGTGCTCCAGCCCACCGCCATCGAGCCCGAGGACGTCGCGGACGCCCTGTTCGCGGGCATCGAGGAGGACCGCTTCCTGATCCTGCCGCACCCCGAGGTCGCCGGGTACTACCAGGCGCGGGCCACCGACCCCGACCGCTGGCTGACGAACATGAACCACATCCAGCAGAAGTGGGAGTCCGGCCAGTGACCGTCTCCGCGTACGCCGCCCAGCCCTGGCTCGCCCTGCTCAACGATGTCCAGCGCGCACCGGTGAGCCCCGCCGACTCCCTGGTGCACGCCCTGCGCGCGGCCGTGGAGACGGTGCCGGACCGCCCCGCCCTCGCCTACTTCGACGGGCGGCTGAGCTACCGCGAGGTCGACGAGCTGAGCGACTCCGTCGCCGGGCACCTCGCCGCCCGTGGCCTGGAGCGCGGCGACCGGGTCGCGATCCTGCTGCAGAACTCCCCGCACTTCGTGCTCGCCCTGCTCGGCGCCTGGAAGGCGGGCGCGACCGTCGTGCCGGTCAACCCCATGTACAAGTCGGGAGAGGTCGCCCACGTCCTACGGGACGGCGAGGTCGCGGCGCTGATCTGTTCCGACCGAGCCTGGGACGCGTATCTGCGCGAGACGGCCGCCGACTCGCCCGTACGCATCGCACTCACCGCCTGCGAGTTGGAATTCCAGACCCGTAACGACGCGCGCGTGCTGACCTTCGAACGGCTCCCGCAGGCATCGGACGCCGAAGACCTCGTGGCCGTCGCCCGGCAGGGCCACAAGGCGCCCGGGGACCGCGATCCCGGCCCGGCCGATGTCGCGCTGATCAGCTACACCTCGGGCACCAGCGGCGCCCCCAAGGGGGCCACCAACACGCACGGCAACATCATGTACAACGCCGAACGGCAGCGGACCGGCCTCGACCTGCCCGAGGCGCCCGTCTACTTCGCGATGGCGCCCCTGTTCCACATCACCGGGATGGTCTGCCAGCTCGTGGCCTGTCTCAACAGCGCCGGGACGCTGGTCCTCGCCTACCGCTTCGAGGCGGGTGCCGTCCTCGACGCGTTCGCCGAGCACAAGCCGCTCTACACCGTCGGCCCGTCGACCGCCTTCATGGCGCTGGCCGCGCACCCCGCCGTCACGCGCGAGCACTTCGCCTCCTTCCGGAACATCTCCTCCGGCGGCGCGCCGCTGCCGCCCGCCCTGGTCGAGAAGTTCCGCGCCGGCTTCGGGCCGTACATCCGCAACGGCTACGGACTCACCGAGTGCACCGCCCCCTGCGCCTCCGTACCGCCCGCCCTGGAGGCTCCCGTCGACCCGGTCTCCGGGACGCTGGCCGTGGGCGTGCCGGGCCCCGACACCGTCGTACGCATCCTCGACGACCAGGGCCAGGAGGTGCCGTTCGGCGAGCAGGGCGAGATCGTCGTACGGGGGCCGCAGGTCGTGCCCGGCTACTGGCGCCGCCCCGAAGCCACCGCCGAGACCTTCCCGGACGGCGAACTGCGCACCGGCGACATCGGTTTCATGGACACCGAGGGCTGGCTCTACGTGGTCGACCGCAAGAAGGACATGATCAACGCGTCCGGCTTCAAGGTGTGGCCGCGCGAGGTCGAGGACGTCCTCTACACGCACCCCGCGGTGCGCGAGGCGGCCGTCGTCGGGATACCCGACGGCTACCGCGGCGAGACCGTCAAGGCGTACGTCAGCCTGCGCCCGGGCGCCGATGAGGTCCCCGAGGCGTTCGCCGCGTACTGCAAGGAGAGACTGGCCGCCTACAAATATCCGCGGCAGGTGGAGATCCTGCCCGACTTGCCGAAGACGGCGAGTGGGAAGATCCTCCGTCGGGAGCTGCGTTCCCGGTCGCAAGAGACCCAGTAGACAGCCAGGACATCGAGGAAGGCAGGTGGCGGCAGTGCCCAGGACGACGGACGGTGACGGTACGCCCGTCCCGCAGCGGCTCTTGGCCGCCGCCACCCGGCTCTTCGCCGAGCAGGGCTACGACCGCACCTCCGTGCAGGAGATCGTCGAGGCGGCGGGCGTCACCAAGGGAGCGCTCTACCACTACTTCGGCTCCAAGGACGACCTCCTGCACGAGGTCTACGCGCGCGTGCTGCGCATCCAGCAGGAGCGCCTCGACGCCTTCGCGGACTCCGACGCGCCCGTCGAGGAGCGGCTGCGGGGCGCGGCGGCCGACGTGGTCGTCACGACGATCGACAACCTGGACGACGCGTCGATCTTCTTCCGCTCCATGCACCACCTCAGCCCCGAGAAGCACAAGCAGGTACGCGCCGAGCGCCGCCGGTACCACGAGCGCTTCCGCGCGCTCGTCGAGGAGGGCCAGAAGAAGGGCGTCTTCTCCACGGCCACCCCCGCCGACCTGGTCGTCGACTACCACTTCGGCTCCGTGCACCACCTCTCGACGTGGTACCGCCCCGACGGCCCGCTCACCCCGCAACAGGTCGCCGACCAGCTGGCGGACCTGCTGCTGCGCGCGCTGCGGCCCTGAGGAGCTGAGGGCCTGTGCGGCTGAGGTCCTGAGGGGCTACGGATCCACGGTCGGCCCGAGTCCCGCCTCGCGGGCCCAGGCCGCCGCCTCCGTGCGGTCCGCCACGCCCAGCTTCGCCAGTACCGCCGACATGTGGTTGCTGACCGTCTTCGGGGACAGTCCGAGCCGGGCCGCCACCGTCGCGTTGGGCGTCCCTGCGGCAATCAGTGTGAGCACGTCCCGTTCGCGCGGGGTGAGCGCAGGGCACGGGTCGGGCTGAGGCAGCGGACGGCTGAGCTGCCCGAGTACGCGCCGCGCCACACCCGGACCGAAGATCGCCTCCCCGGCGGCCACCGCTCTGATCGCCCGGACGATCTCGTCCTGACCGGCGCCCTTGAGCACATAGCCGCGGGCCCCGGCGCGCATCGCCGCGAACACCGAGTCGTCCTCCTCGACCATCGTGAGCATGAGCACCGCCACCGCGGGCGCCACCCGGCCGATCTCCCGGGTCGCCTCGATGCCGTTCATGTCCGGCATCCGGATGTCCATCACGACCACGTGCGGGCGCAGGGTCACGGCGGCCCGCACCGCCTCCCGCCCGCCGGAGGCGACCCCCACGACGGACACTCCGGGCGTCCCGTCCCGCACCGACTCCAACAGCGCGGCCAGCCCCGTACGCACGACGGGGTGATCGTCGGCGAGTACGACCCTGAGCGCACCCTCGACTTCGCCACCACCACGCGCCCACGCCGGCTCCGCGTGCTCCGACTCCATTGCCCGCCTCCCCAGCCGTTCCACGAAATCCAGGTCGCTCGTGCGGTTCCCGCCCCGTTACGGCGGCTCCCCGAGCGGCAGTGTCGCCGCCACCCGCCCCCGCCCCACCACACAGCTGCCGCCGAGTTCCGCGGCGCGCTCCTGCATCGAAGTGATGCCCACCCCGGGGCGCCATGCCGTCTCCCCGTCCACCGGGGAGCCGTCGTCGCAGACCTCGAGGCGCAGGCCGTCGCCGATCTCGATGCGGAGGTCGACGCGGGTGGCACGGGCGTGCCGGGCCGCGTTGGTGAGGGCCTCGGTCGCGATGCGGTACGCGGCGACCTCCACGGCGGCGGGCAGCGGCGGCAGCAGGTCGGGGGCCCGCACCCGGATGACGATGGGAGTGCCGTCCGCGCGCCAGGACAGCCGTGCCGAGCGTTCGCGCAGGGCACCGAGCAGCCCCAGCTGGTCCAGGTCCGGCGGACGCAGTCCGTCCACCAGTCGGCGGATCTCCCCGACCGCCCCGCCGATCTCGGCCCGCAGCTCGGCGAGCAGCCCGGCCGCCCGCTCCGGATCGAACGCGAGCAGATTGCGTACGGCGTCGGCCTGGAAGGCGGCCCCGGCGAGCGTCGGCCCGAGCCCGTCGTGCAGATCCCGGCGGATCCGGCGACGCTCCTCCTCCCGCGCGGCGACGATCCGCTCCCGGGAGAGCTGGAGCTGCCGGGACAGATCGGTGGCGTGCAGGGCGGCCGCCAGCGGCACCGCGAGCAGTTCCAGCACCGCGAGATCGGCCGGCGTGACCTGCTGCTCGCCGGGCCGCAGCCCGATCACCAGCTCACCGACGCGACGGCCGTCGTAGTCCAGCGTCACGACATGTGTGAGCTTCCCCGGAGTTCCCCAACTGCCGCTCGGCTCCCCGGACTCGGCCGCCAGACGGGCGTACGGCAGCCGCAGTCCCTCGCCCACCGCCTCGGACACCGCGCCGACGCCGCCCCCGGCCAGGCGCTCGCCGATCCGGGAGACCGCGCGGACCGGGTCGTGGCGGTCTCCGTAGAGGGCTCGGTCGACCGTGCGCTGCAGCAGACGGCGGGCGGGCTCGAAGGAGACGGCGAGGACGACGGAGATGAGGGCGGGTCCCAGCAGTTCGGGATGGGGGTCGAGGAGCGACTGGAGGAACGTGACGAGGCCTACGTAGGCGGTGACCACCCCGACGGTGAGCGCTCCGTACAGCAGCCCCCGGGAGACCACGAGCCGGATGTCGAGCAACTCGTGCCGGATCACCGCGATCATGATGGCGATCGGCAGTAGCAGGGTGCCGTACGACGTGTAGACCGGCGGGAAGCCGAAGACCTGCAGCATGATGCTCAGCAGCAAGGGCAGTACCCCGGCGAGCAGCCACAGAAGCCGGCGGCGGTCCTGTTCCCCGCCGCGGCGGTAGCGCAGCCACATGACGGCCATGACGGCGACCAGGACGAGACAGGCCTTGACGGTCACCACGCGCTGGAGGACGGGCAACCAGTCCGGTGACACCGGGAAGTACGACGGCTGGGCTGGGGTGCCGTCGTAGAGCCCCCAGTCGTAACGAGACCAGTAGGCGATGTCCAGGGGCGACGCCACCAGTTGGGCGATCAGCGCCCAGCGCCAGCGGCGGCCGGGCAGCCGCCCGTCGGGAAACAGGAAGAACACGATCACGAACGCCGTCGAGCTCGCGACGATCCAGGTGTGCCGCCCGATCGTGGTGAGCACGTGCAGCGCCTCGGGGGACCAGCCCGCCCGCAGTCCTTCGACGGCAAGGCCGGTCGACAGGCCCGTGAACGCGTGTCCCAGCCCGTAGACGATCAGCAGCCATCCGATGGGATTGCGCGGACGGTGCAGCGCGATCACCGTGCCGCAGACGGGATAGGCGAGACCGACCGCCAGGTCGATGACCATGTCGTAGTGGATCAGGTCCGCCCCGGACACCCCGGCGACCGCCAACGCCCCCGCACCGACGGTGACTTGCGCCAGCGCCAGGACCAGCAGCACATACGCCGTGACAGCGCGCCGCCGGCTTCGCCCGTACTCGTCCTCCATGTGAGCCATCGTCCTGGCCGGACGCCCGGGTGTCATGGGAACGGTTCCCGGTCCACCCGGGAGAACTTCCGGCGACCGCCCGGCGGTACCCCCTCAACTCCCGGGCCCCCACGGCCCGATGCTCGTAGGAGCGGGCCGGTGGAAGAGCCGCCGGACCGGCAACGGGGGAGAACAGTGATGCTTTCAGTCAACCGGCGTCTGGTGGGCCTCGCCATGGGCTCGGCACTTGCTCTCGGCGGCACGGTGGCCGTGCCCGCCGCGACGGCCGCTCCGGCGGGGGCACCGTCGGCGTGCGGCCACTTGCTCAGCAACAGTTACATCTACGAGCGCTGGAGCGATCTGGGCGGCGTGAACGGCATGCTCGGCTGTCCGCGGACCAACGTGCTGACCGTCAAGTCGGCGAACGGGACGAAGCTCGGCAAGCGGCAGTACTTCGACAGCGGGAACGTGACCTTCTCGCCCCGTCAGGGCCAGGAGATGGTGGTGGCCGCCTGGGAGCGCAACGGCTACGCGTACTTCAACTGGGGCCCCACCGACCCGTACCACTACGACGTGTTCCTGGTCCGCTACACCAGCGCCGCCGACGCGGGCGGCACGCAGGTCACTCTGCGCGGCGGCACCTCCGGCGGGATGTGGGTCCAGAAGCACACCTCTGGGACCTACAGCTTCAAGGTCGAGGGCTGCGACAAGGGCACGTTCGGACTGAAGTGCCGCCAGGGGTGGACGCTCTCGGCGACCACCCGCAACTGACCGACACCGCTCGGGGGAGAGGGCCGGTGAGGGCGTGTCGGCCCTCACCGGCCCTCGTGTCGCAGGCGCTCACCGCACGCCTGCCTCGGCGTCACACGTACTTCTTGATCTCCCGGTGGGCCAGCGACCGCTGATGCACCTCGTCCGGTCCGTCCGCCAGCTTCAACGTCCGTGCGCTCGCCCACAGTTCGGCCAGCGGGAAGTCCTGGCTGACGCCGCCCGCGCCGTGCAGCTGAACCGCCTTGTCGAGGATGTCGACGACCGTGCGCGGAGTGGCGATCTTGATGGCCTGGATCTCGGTGTGGGCGCCCTTGTTGCCGACGGTGTCCATCATCCAGGCGGTCTTCAGGACCAGCAGGCGCAGTTGCTCCACGGAGACACGGGCATCCGCGATCCAGTTCTGGACCACGCCCTGCTGGGCCAGCGGCTTGCCGAAGGCCGTACGGGACACGGCCCGCCGGCACATCAGCTCGATCGCCCGCTCGGCCATCCCGATCAGCCGCATGCAGTGGTGGATACGGCCGGGGCCGAGCCGGGCCTGGGCGATGGCGAAGCCGCCGCCCTCCTCGCCGACCAGGTTGGTCACGGGGACCCGGGCCTGATGGAAGACGACCTCGGCGTGCCCGCCGTGGGAGTGGTCCTCGTAGCCGTACACCTGCATGGCGCGCCGGACCTCGACACCGGGGGTGTCGCGCGGCACGAGCACCATGGACTGCTGGCGGCGGATGTCGGACCCCTCCGGGTCCGTCTTGCCCATCACGATGAAGATCTTGCAGTCCGGGTTCATCGCCCCGGAGATGTACCACTTGCGGCCCGTGATGACGTACTCGTCGGAGCCGTCGGAGGACCGCTCGATGCGCGTGGTGATGTTCGTGGCATCGGACGAGGCCACCTCGGGCTCGGTCATCGCGAACGCGGAGCGGATCTCACCGGCGAGCAGCGGCTCCAGCCACTGCTTTTTCTGCTGCTCGTCGCCGAACTGGGTGAGCACCTCCATGTTGCCGGTGTCGGGCGCGGCGCAGTTCAGCGCGGTGGGCGCCAAGTGCGGGCTGCGGCCGGTGATTTCGGCGAGCGGCGCGTACTGGAGGTTGGTGAGGCCGGCGCCGTACTCGGAGTCGGGGAGGAAGAGGTTCCACAGTCCCTGCCTGCGGGCCTCGGCCTTCAACTCCCCGACCACGGCCGGGGTGTCCCACGGCGAGGCCAGCCGAGCGCGCTGCTCCTCCGCGACGGCCTCCGCCGGATAGACGTACTCGTCCATGAAGGCGAGCAGCTTCCCGCGCAGTTCCTCGGTGCGGGCGTCGAATGCGAAGTCCATGGCGGATCAGCCTTCCTGAAGGGTGGTCAGGCCGTGCTCGATGAAGACGGGGGTCAGTTCGCCGATGCGGTCGAAGCCGGCGCCGACCGTCTGGCCCTGCGTGTAGCGGTAGTGGATGCCCTCCAGGATCACGGCGAGCTTGAACCACGCGAACGCCGTGTACCAGGGGACGGCGGACACGTCGCGCCCCGAGCGCGCGGCGTACCGCTCGACGAGCTCGGCCGGGTGCGGGTGTCCGGCGGCCGAAGCGGTCGTGCTGATGGGGGAGTTGGGCATTTCGAGAGGGATGCTGTACATCACCAGCAGGCCCAGGTCCGTGAGCGGATCGCCCAGCGTGGACATCTCCCAGTCCAGGATCGCGTTGATCCGGTCGTCGGCGCCGATCAGCACGTTGTCGAGCCGGTAGTCGCCGTGCACGACCGCGGGTGCGGGGGAGTCGGGGAGCGCCCGGCCCAGTGCCGCGTGCAGTTCGTCGATCCCGGCCAGCTCCCGGTTCCTGGACGCGTCCAACTGCTTGCCCCAGCGGCGCAGTTGGCGGTCGAGGAAGCCCTCCGGGCGCCCGAAGTCCGCGAGGCCCACCTCGGCGGGATCCACCGAGTGCAGCTCGACCAGCGTGTCCACGAGCCCGAGCACCGCGTCGCGGGTGCGCTCAGGGCCGAGCGGCACGAGTTCCTCGGCGGTGCGGTACGGCGTGCCCTCCACGAACTCCATGACGTAGAACGGCGCTCCGAGCACCGACTCGTCCTCGCACAGGATCACCGGGCTCGGCACCGGCACCGCCGTGGGGTGCAGTGCGCTGATCACCCGGTGTTCGCGCTTCATGTCGTGCGCGGTGGCGAGCACATGGCCGAGCGGGGGCCGCCGGACGACCCACTTCGCGGTGCCGTCCGTGACCGCGTAGGTGAGGTTCGACCGTCCGCCTTCGATCAACCGGCCGGTCAGCGGACCGTTCACCAGCCCGGGCCGCTCACGGTCGAGCAGGCCCTGCAACTGGTGGAGATCGAGACCCGGCGGGTGGTCTGGGCGCATCTTTGCTCCTCGGCACACGGAAATCACGTAGTGACCATGATGCCGACCAGTCGGTATGTCGTCCAGCGGGTGAACGAAACGTGATCGGCGTCTCCCCTCCCGGGAGCCAAGGTAGCCAGGGCGGCCGGGGAGATGAGGGGGAGACGCCGAGGATCCGGACCGCCTAGTGGTCGTCCCAGTGCCCCTCGTGCTCGGCGTGCCGGTGCCCGTCGTGCACATAGTCGACGTGGTCGCCGTGCTCGACCGCGGGGTGCCCGCAACCGTCGCCGTGCTGGTGACCGTGCCCGTCGTGCGCGGTGTGACCGCTCGGCTCGCACTCGTCCCAGTGCCCGGAGTGCTCCCGGTGGAGGTGCCCGTCGTGCGCGTAGTCGACGTGGTCGCCGTGTGGCACGGCGGTGTGACCGCAGGTGGGGCCGTGGGCGTGCTCGTGCGCTGAGTGCTCCGCGTGGAGGGTGGTCATCGTGCTCACCTTCGGAGGTGGTGGGGAGTGGGAAACGACGTCAGGCTAGCGCCAGAAAGCATCCTAAATCGTGCCATTCCGACTCGCGTGCCGACGCCGCCCGGGCCACCTCGGAACACCAGCGCCACCTCAGAACACCAGCGCCACTTCAGAACACCAGCGCCGCCGCGCACACCGCCAGCGCCACCGTGCACAGCGTCGCGACCGTCGCGTGCCGGGGCGCGAGCGCGGGCGGTCCGCCCGGGCCCGGCGCGGTGAGCACGCGGATACGGCGGTGGGCGATGGCCAGGAAACCCAGCCAGAGCGCGCAGCACAGGGCGCAGACCACGACTCCGGTCACCGACAGCCCGCCGTGCAGCGTCGTCTTCGCGGCGAGTACGGCGGCCACCGTGCTCGACAGGGTCGTACGCCGCCACGCGAGCCTCGTACGCTCCGGTTGCAGGCCCGGGTCACGCTCCCGTTCCCGGGCGGGCGCGGTCATCCTTCCCAGCCGAAGAGGACGACGACGACCATGGCCACGGCGACGACCGCGACCGCGATGCTCAGCACGGCCGGGAAGCGCGACACGGGCAGGTCTTCGCCTTTGCGCATCGCGATCTCGCACCGCACCCAGTGGTTGACGGCCCGCAGCGAGCAGAGCACGCCCGCCGCCAGCAGGGCCAGAGCGAGGCCGACACGCCATCCCCACCGCAGGTCCGGCAGGAACTGGTCCACCGCGAAGCCGCCGCCGATCAGCGCCAGCGCGGTGCGCAGCCACGCCAGAAAGGTCCGCTCGTTCGCCAGTGAGAAGCGGTAGTCGGGCGTGCTGCCCTCCGCTTCGACGTCCCGGGGCGCGAACCACAGCTGGACGTTCCGTACGAATTCGATCACGCCCTGGACCCTACCGGGAGCGTTGTCAGTGCGGCTCGCTACCGTTCGAAGCATGGACGTTCCCCTGTCATTGGCCCGGTACGCCGAGCCCGGCCACGGCATCGCCCCCGCCGAGGAGTTGCTCGGGCTGGCCGGCTTCTGGCCCGCCTACTTCCTCCCGGGCTGGGACGAGTTCATCGAGGAGCCCGGACTCTTCGGCGCCGACGAGGCGGACGTCGACGCCGCGACCGAGGCGCTGTACAGCGCGCGGGAAGTCTGGCCGGCCTACCGAATACCGCTGGCCGGCGGGCACTTGCTGTGGATCGTCCACCGCAACTTCCCGGACGACCCCGGCACTGACTACCTGATCACGCACCCCGACTGGGACCGGGATGCGCCCCTGGCCTCGCTGGAGGGCCACTTCAGCGGCCCGGGGCTGTCCTGGCCCGAGCTGGTCGCCGTCGCCGACTCGGCCCCGGCGCGGGCCGAGGGCGTACGCGACCCCGCGCTGCGGCTCCTCCTCCTGCTGCCCGCGTTCGGGGACGCGGACGTGCCGGTGGCCGAGGCGGAGTCGAGGATCTCCGGCGCGCTCACCTCCGTGGGGGTCGAGCCGCAGGCCGCACCCGGAGTGGCCGAGCGGCTCCTCGACCACCCGTTCTGGGACGGGCCGACGTGGGTGACGCAGGGTGGGAGCCCGCTGAGCGGTGGCGCGGCCGGACCGAGCCCCCTCGCGGTGTGCGACGGGCGCTACAGCCCGCGTGTCCTGCCACTCGCCCTGGGCGGCACACCCGACCACGCGCGGGCGCTGGCCGACGCGCTCGGCGGGGGAGCGGATCGGCTCAGCTCAGCGAGCGATAGTCCCTGAGCCGCTCGTACGCCGCCAAGCCGTCGGGGACCCAGGTCCAGTCGGTGAGGCGGCGCTCCACCTCGTCCTCGGGAAGGAACCGGTGCCAGGCGACCTCTTCGACCTGCGGGTCGACCGGGAGCTCGCAGCGGACCTCGTAGACGGCGGACCACCAGGTCTGGCCGGCCCCGTTGTCGTACAGGAACTTGAAGAGGGGAACGGGACGGGGCAGCCCGGAGACGCCGAGCTCCTCCTCGGCCTCCCGCAGGGCCGCGTCGTCGTAGGTCTCGCCCGCGCCGACGACTCCGCCGACGAACATGTCGTACAGGGAGGGGAACACCAGCTTGGTGGGCGTCCGCCGGTGGACGAAGATCCGGCCCTCGGCGTCCCTGGCCTGGATGAACACGCACCGGTGGCGCAGGCCGAGCGCATACGCCTCGCCGCGCGGGGACTGCCCGATAACCTGGTCGTTCTCGTCCACGATGTCGAGGATCTCGTCGGCGGCACTCATGGCCTCATCCAAGCAGGACCGGACCGCATCCAAACAGGACCGCACCGCGCGGGCCGACCGGCCCGAGGTCGCCCGTCTCCGTCAGTGCGGCTGAAGATCCAGCGTCGGCTTCGCCGCGGACGTCCCGCGCGGCATCGCCGGATGCAACCCGAGCAGCACGATCCCCACCACGACGGCCGCGAGCCCCGCCGCCTCCCAGGCGAGCGCCCCGGCGTCCGTACGCAGCTGGTCCCCGAGGAATCCGACCCCGCAGACGATCCCGGCAATCGGCTGCGCCGCGGTGAGCGCGGGCAGTGACATCCGCAGCGGCGCGGTCTCGAAGGCGCTCTGCACAAGGACCAGGCCCGTCACGCCGAGGACGAGAACCCCGTACGGCTGCCAGCCGGTGAGCAGCTCGGACCAGCCGCCGTCGCCGAAGCGCTGCGAGCTGACCCGGGTGAGCGCGTCCTGGACGCCGTACAGCAGACCCGCGGCCAGCGAGAGCAGCACGGGCATGGAGCTGAGCCGGGTCCGCTTCGCGTACGCGGTGAGCAGCAGCGCGATCCCCACCATGACCCCGATGATCAGCCAGTGCCGCAGGGGATCAGTGACGGCGTCACCGCCCTCCGGCTGCCCGGCGACGATGAACGCGCTGACCCCGCCCGCGAGCAGCAGGAGCCCGGCCCAGCCCTGCCGGCCCAGCGGCTGCTTGGTCTGGTGGCGGGAGAGCGCGAGCGCGAAGAGCAGGTTCGTCGCGAGCAGGGGCTCCACCAGGGAGATCTCGCCCTTGCCCAGGGCGATCGCGCCGAGGACCATGCCGCACACCATGAGCCCGATGCCGCCCAGCCACCGGGGCACCCGGACGAGGTCGAGCAGCAGGCGGGGGGAGAGGAAGTCGCTCAGGGGGGCGTGCGAGGCGGCGTTCTGCTGGAGCACGAACCCGAAGCCCAGACAACAGGCCGCGCTCACAGAGAGGACCAGAACGAGAACCGACACGCTGTGTACCTCGATACATCGGGAGTCAGTGCGGGCCACGGGTGCGTATCGCGCCGACTGTAGTGCCACGGGCCGGGGCCTGCCCCCGACAGTACCCGGATCCGGGCAGTTGACTCGGTCACTCTTCTTGCCGAAGGATCTGACCGATCAGTAACAACGAGTGGTCGAGCACCATCGGCGACCACCGCCTTCCACACCTCAAATGTCTCATCAACCTGCGACGAAGCCGATCGGTTCGTGACGAACCTCATGACCAGCCTCATGGGGAACTTCAGGCCCACACCGATCCGGTCAGTCGGAATGCCGAGAGGACGGGCCCATGGCCTACGACGCAGATGTGATCGTGATCGGAGCGGGCCTCGCGGGGCTCGCAGCGACCGCGGAGCTCGTCGACGCAGGCCGCAAGGTGATCCTCCTCGACCAGGAGCCCGAGCAGTCGATCGGTGGCCAGGCGCACTGGTCCTTTGGCGGGCTCTTCTTCGTGAACTCCCCCGAGCAGCGCCGCCTGCGGATCAAGGACAGCCATGCCCTGGCCCTCCAGGACTGGATGGGAACGGCCGGTTTCGACCGTGCCGAGGACCACTGGCCGCGTCAGTGGGCCGAGGCGTACGTCGACTTCGCGGCCGGCGAGAAGCGCTCCTGGCTGCACCAGCAGGGCGTCCGTTTCTTCCCGGTGGTGGGCTGGGCCGAGCGCGGCGGCTACGACGCCAACGGGCACGGGAACTCGGTGCCCCGCTTCCACATCACCTGGGGGACGGGCCCCGGCCTGGTCGCACCCTTCGAGCGGCGCGTGCGTGCGGGCGTCGCCCGAGGCCTCGTACAGCTGAAGTTCCGGCACCGCGTCACCGCGCTGTCCCGCAGCGCGGGCGCCGTCGACACCGTCACCGGCGAGATCCTGGAGCCGTCCGGCATCGAACGCGGCCAGGCCAGCAGCCGCACGGTCAGCGGCGCGTTCGAGCTCAAGGCCCAGGCGGTGATCGTCACCTCCGGAGGCATCGGCGGCAACCACGACCTCGTACGCGCCAACTGGCCGGAGCGGCTGGGCAAGCCGCCGGAGCGGATGGTCGCCGGTGTGCCCGCGCACGTCGACGGCAAGATGCTGGCGATCGCCGAGGAGACGGGCGCGCACCTCATCAACCGCGACCGCATGTGGCACTACACCGAGGGCATCCAGAACTGGAACCCGATCTGGGAGAACCACGGCATCCGCATTCTGCCGGGGCCGTCCTCGCTCTGGCTCGACGCCCGCGGCAAGCGGCTGCCGGTGCCGCTCTTCCCCGGCTTCGACACGCTCGGCACCCTCGAACACATCATGAAGACCGGGTACGACTACACCTGGTTCGTGCTCGACCAGAAGATCATCGGCAAGGAGTTCGCGCTCTCGGGCTCGGAGCAGAACCCCGACCTCACCGGCAAGTCCATCAGGGACGTCATCGGGCGGGCACGCGCCGATGTGCCCGGTCCGGTCAAGGCGTTCATGGACAACGGCGTGGACTTCGTCGTCGAGAAGGACCTGGGCGCGCTCGTACGAGGCATGAACGCGATCACCAAGGAGTCGCTCATCGACGAGGCCGCGCTGCGCCACGAGATCGTCGCGCGCGACCGGGAGATCGCGAACCCCTTCACCAAGGACCTCCAGGTGATGTCGATCCGCGGCGCCCGCAACTACCTCGGCGACAAGCTGATCCGTACGGCGACCCCGCACCGCATCCTCGACCCCAAGGCCGGCCCGCTGATCGCCGTCCGCCTCAACATCCTGACCCGCAAGAGCCTCGGCGGCCTGGAGACCGACCTCTCCTCGCGCGTGCTGACCGAGGGCGGGGACCCGCTGGAGGGCGTGTACGCGGCGGGGGAGGCCGCCGGGTTCGGCGGCGGCGGAGTCCACGGCTACCGCTCGCTGGAGGGCACGTTCCTCGGCGGCTGCCTGTTCTCCGGGCGTGCGGCGGGCAGGGCGGCGGCCAAGGCGGTGAACTGACCCCCGTGTGGTGGACGGGAGCGGGCTGTGGGATCAACACCCCGGCCCGCGAGGGTGGTTGAAACGTTGTAGCGATCCGGTGAATCGTGTAGAGAATCCGGCCGCACTTGACGGGAACCTATGGCTCCGGCTTTGCTGTGCGTGATCAGTCCCTGACAAACCGCGCCCAGTGAGGAAACGCCGCGGTGTCGCCACCCCCGCCATCCCTCGGCCGCGGTCGCAAGCGCGCGGCTCAGGCCTTCGACGCCGCGCTCGACGACGCCGAACTCGTCGCCGCGCGCGCCTCGTTGAACCAGGGGCGATGGACCGCGGTCCGCGCGCTGCTCGCCGGAACCGGAGACGACTGGGACCGCCGGGGCCATCGCGTCACCGTTCTCGCGCAGGAGCCCGCCGCGCTCGCCTGGGTCCGCGACTGGCAGCTCGCCGAACCCGAGTCCGGCGACGCGGCCGTGCTGTTCGGCTGTGCCACCGTGCAGCAGGCACTGAAGGGGAAGGAACGCCCGGAGCGCGCCCGCGAGGCCTGCCGCACGGCCGCGGCACTCGTGCCCGCCGACCCCACGCCCTGGCTCGGCCTGCTCATCCTTGAGCGCTCCATCGGCGGCGAGGAGGACGTGGTCCGGCTCTTCGACGAGGTGCGCCACCGATACGCCGATCACCATCACGCCCACCATCTGATGGTCGCGCGGCTGGCCGAGCGCGGCGCCAAGGCGGGCCAGGACCCGCTGCACGAGGTCTACGACTTCGCCAACTGGGCCGCCGAAC
The DNA here is from genome assembly GCF_026343635.1 of Streptomyces sp. NBC_00038. NCBI lineage: Bacteria > Bacillati > Actinomycetota > Actinomycetes > Kitasatosporales > Streptomycetaceae > Streptomyces > Streptomyces sp. NBC_00038. Next base: position 2,257,115 of record NZ_JAPELQ010000001.1, on the reverse strand, counting down.
AGGCCCCCGCCGACTCGCCGTTGGCCATTCTCCCGGTCGTCGCGCACGCTGAGCGCTTTCGCGTCCTGGCCGGCGCCGAGTCCGCCGACCCGGTCGCCTCGGAGCACTGGCTCGGGCGCCGGGCCCGCCAGGTCATGAAGGCCGCCTTCGACTGGTGGCTGGAGTGGGAGCGCGACGACCACCCGCGCCGCCACGTCGACCTCAACTTCCTTGCCCACGCCAAGTTCTGCGAGGGCCGGGCCGCCGAGGCCGCCGCCCTGTTCCACCGCATCGGAGAGCACGCCACCCCGACGCCCTGGTCGTACCCGGACCGAGATCCCTACCTTGCCTTCCGTGCCGCACGCGACAGCGCGCTCGGCACGGTCTGAGCGCCACCCCCCGAAAACCGGACATCCGAACATCCGAAAGGACAACCCCGCGATGACGACGGGCAGTTCGAGTACGTCGAGCACATCGAGTACGGCCGGCGCGGGCGGACCGGCCACCGCCGAGGCCGGCATCAGCACCTTCAAGGGCCAGGACCGCGCACTGCGCGCCGACCGGCTCGGCACGGGAGGACTGCTGCTCTCCGTCCTCGCGGCGACGGCACCACTCATGGTGGTCGCGGGTGTCATGCCCACCACATTCGCGGTCATCGGCATCGTCGGGCAGCCGCTGCTCTTCGTCATCCTCGGCGTGGTCCTGGTGCTCTTCAGCGTCGGGTACGCCGAGATGAGCCGCCACGTCCACAACGCCGGAGCCTTCTACGCGTACATCTCGCGCGGCCTCGGCGGCACCGCGGGGGCAGCCGCGGCGCTGGTCGCGCTGGTCGCCTACAACGCCCTGCAGGTCGGCATCTACGGCATCTTCGGCTTCGAGGTCTCCGGACTGTTCGCCACCTACCTCGAACTCGAAATCGCCTGGTGGATACCGGCGTTGGCGGCGGCGCTCCTGGTCGGCGCGCTCGGCTGGCTGAAGATCGACGTCAACGCGCGCGTGCTGGGCGTACTGCTGATCGTGGAGGTGGCCCTGGTCGTCATCTTCGACCTCGCCGCCGTCGCCGACCCGGCGAAGGAGGGCCTGTCGCTGCACGCCTTCAACCCGGACACCCTCACCGGTGCTGGGGTCGGCACCGCGCTCTGCTTCTGCATCGCGGCCTTCCTCGGCTTCGAACAGGCCCCCGTGTACGCCGAGGAGACCAGCAAGCCGCACATCCTGGTGCCGCGCGTGATGTTCTTCGCGGTCGGCGGAGTGGCCGTCTTCTTCGCGCTCAGCAGCTGGGCGTTCACCATCGCGGCGGGCCCCTCCGGGATCGTCGGCGCGTCCCAGGAACAGGGGCCGGGCCTGCTGTTCTCCCTCACCGAGTCGCGGCTCGGCGGCACCTTCACGGACGTACTGCACGTCCTGTTCGTGACCGGCATGTTCGCGGCCATGCTCAGCTTCCACAACGTCGTCGCGCGGTACACCTTCGCCATGGGCCGGGAGGGACTGCTGCCGTCCGCCTTCGGCCGGACCACGGGCACGAGCGGTGCCCCCGGCACCGGCTCGCTGCTCCAGACCGCCGTGTCCCTGGTCGTCGTGATCGGCTTCGCGATCGCTGACGACAAGCCGATCGGTGACCCGACCGCGCCCGTGCTGCAGCTGTTCACCTGGGGCGGCAACATCGGCGCGCTCGGCGTGATCCTGCTGATGGCGGCCGCCTCGCTCTCCGTCATCGTCTTCTTCGCCCGCCGTGGCGCCGCGCGGGCCCAGGCCTGGCGCCTTGCCACGGCTGCGGTCTCGGGCACCGCCCTGCTCGTCATCGCGGTCTACACGGTCAAGGACTTCGACGTCCTGGTCGGGGCGGGCCCGGGCTCCACGCTGAGCTGGCTGCTGCCGTCCATCGTCGGGGCGGCGCTGGTCGCCGGCCTGGTCCAGGGCCTGGTGCTGCGCTCCCGCAAGCCCGAGGCGCACGCCCGGATCGGGCTCGGCAACGAGGCGTTCCAACTGGACAAGGCGGCGGAATCCGCTTCCTGAACGGCACCCTTGCTCAACAGCGCGTAATAAGTGGTTACGGAATTCTGACGAGCACCCGCCGCCCCTGGCCCTTTGGGGGTCGCGGGTGCTCGAATCAGTAGGTGAACTCTGAACATCCCGGCGAGCGGGAGCCGGAACGACCGCGAGCCCGGGAACCGGAACACCCCGAGGAGCGCGGAGCGCCGGTCGGCCGCCGGGTGTTCCTCGGCACACTCGGACTCGGCGCCCTCGGCGTGCTGGCCGCCCCCACACTCCAGCGAGGCCTCGAATCCTTCCTCGCCGGCGCGTCCGACAAGGACCCCACCGGACTGACGGGCCTGCTCCCCAACGGCGGCGGCTTCCGCTACTACTCGGTGGCGTCGTCCGTCCCGCACAAGGACGCGACCGACTACCGCCTCACCGTCGACGGCCTGGTCGACCACCCCACCTCGTACACCCTCGCCCAGCTGAAGGCCCTGCCGCAGACCCGGCTCGTGCACGACGTCCAGTGCGTCACGGGCTGGCGGGTGCCGGGCACCCCCTTCGAGGGGGTCCGCCTGTCCGACCTCCTGGACGCCGCGGGAGTGCGCTCCACGGCCGGGGCGATCCGTTTCACCTGCTTCGACGGCATGTACACGGAGAGCCTCACCCTCGAACAGGCCCGGCGCCCCGACGTCCTGGTCGCCCACCGCATGCAGGACAAGGCCCTCGGCCACAGCCACGGCGGCCCCGTCCGCCTCTACGTCGCCCCCATGTACTTCTACAAGTCCGCCAAGTGGCTCTCCGGCATCACCGTCACCGAGGACGTCCGTCCCGGCTACTGGGAGGAACGGGGCTACGACGTGGACGCCTGGGTCGGCCGCTCGAACGGACGCGACGATGAACCTACGAGTTGACCACAGCCCGGCCCTCGCCTCCCGCGTACGGCGCTTCAGCCGCACGGAGAGCTGGGTGCACCGGGTGACGGCCCTGCTCATGGGCGTGTGCGTGGTGACCGCGGCATGCCTGTACGTCCCCCAGTTCGCCGAGCTGGTCGGCCGCCGCGAGCTGGTGGTCCGCATCCACGAGTGGGCCGGCCTCGCCCTGCCCGTCCCCGTCCTGGCGGGCCTCGCCTCCCGCGCCTTCCGCGCCGACCTGGGCCGGCTCAACCGCTTCGGCCCGCACGACCGCGTCTGGCTGCGCGCCGCCCTGCGCCGCGACAAGCGGCACTCGGCCCGGCCCGCGGGCAAGTTCAACGCGGGCCAGAAGGTCTACGCGGCCTGGATCGCCGGGGCGACGCTGGTGATGGTGGGCACGGGGCTGATCATGTGGTTCACCCACCTCACCCCGCTGATGTGGCGCACGAGCGCGACGTTCGTCCACGACTGGCTGGCCCTGACGATCGGTATCGTGCTGGCCGGTCACATCGGCATGGCGCTGGGCGATCCGGAGGCGCGACGGGGCCTGCGGACGGGCTCGGTGAGCCGGGAGTGGGCGGAGCGCGAGCATCCGCTGTGGCGCCGCTGACCTCACGGCGACGGTGACGCGGAGCCGTTGCCGGTGGTCGCCTGCGGGCAGACGCTCGCGGGCGCGCCGGGCGACTGGGCGGGGTCAGGGGCCACGACGGTGAAGGCGTTCTCCTTGGTCGCCGAGGCGCCGTACCGGACCGTCACGCTGACGGACTTCGGATACTGCTCGGTGGCCAGGCTCGGGGCGGCGACGCAGATGACCGCCCGGTCGCCGGACCCCGACACGAGCTGCGGGCCGGTTCCGAGAGGCTCGCCGTCGATGAGGACGGTGGCGTTGGTCCGCAGCTCCCCGTGGTCGAAGTAGGTGTCGTGGACCTCGATCGTGACGGCGTCGCCCGGCCGTGCTTCCGTGCGGTCGACCACGTTCACCGCCGCGATCTCGAAGTCGCAGGCGTTCCTGCCGGGCGGAGAACTCGTCAACGGCACCGTGGCCGACGGGTGTTGTCGGTGGAATTGCAGGATCCCGCCCAGTACGGCGTACGCGGCGCGGTCCTTGCAGGTCCTGAGCCCATCCGCGGCGGCGGCGTAGTCCGAGGCCGCGTCGGCCCAGCTGCCGCCCTGGCCCTGGACGGCGGCGCAGGCGTTGGCCAGGCCGTGGAGTATCCGCCAGCCGGCCTCCGCCGAGATGCCCCGCAGGGTGTCCCGGCAGTCGGAGGGGGTCATGCGGAGGTCGTCGTAGACGCTCTCGGGGTCGGGTGCGTTCCCGGCGTCGGGCGAGCCCGGGCCCGGCGGGAGCCAGGCGGGGGCTTCGACAAGGCCACCAACGCCGGGAGTGCTGGGAGGACTGGGAGTACTGGAACCGCCGGGAGTGCCGCCCGAGCTTCCTGAGCCGCTGCTCTCGGCGGATCCACCCGAATCACCGGATCCACCCGGTCCGTCGGACCCGCCGGACACGCTCATCGAGTCGTTGTCAGGTGGCTGCGCGGTGGGCGCACCAGCGGCTGTCCCCGTGTCCGTTCCCCCACTCACTGCCCCGCCCGGCCGGCTCGTCCCGCCCCCGAAGGAGCCGTCCCGCCCGCCGCCGTGGTCTTCGCAGGCGAGCGCCGTCGTGATCGCCAGGGTGCCCGCCAGGCACACCCCCGCTATGCGCACTCCGAGCGAAGCCCCCATGACACCCCCGATGCCATCGCCCCTGGGCGCCACGGAACAGGCAGGCGGCCGTGGGCGGCCCCGGGGACAGGTCTCCCATCATGGGACCGTCGCCGCCCGGCGGGAAGCCGATTCCGCCAGGCAGCGACAGCAGTGGCCAGAGGTTGCTCAGGAGGCGAAGTCGAGCAGCACCTTGCAGGACCGGCCGCGGTCGGCGGCAAGGGTGAACGCCGATTCGGCCTCCCGCACCGGCACCACCGCGCTGATCAGCCCGTCGAACGCCGGCTCGGCCGCGAGCAGCGTCAGCGCGTCGTCGAACTCGGTGTCGAAGCGGAAAGCGCCCCGCAGTTCGATCTCCCGGCTGACGACCAGGTTGCCCGCGAAGGAACTCAGCCCCGGCGGCAGCATGCCGAGCTGCACGACGACCCCGCCACGCCGTACGAGGCGCAGGCAGGTGTCCAACCCCGCGGCGACACCGGACGCCTCGATGGCGACGTCGACCTCCGACGGCCACCCGGGATCGCCGGGGTCGTCGGCCCGTACGACCGGGTCCGCGCCCGCCGAGGCCGCGTACGCCAGTGCCTCCGGCAGGAGATCGGTGGCCGTCACCCGAGCGGCGCCCGCCGCCTTCGCGGCGGCCACCACGAGGCAGCCGATGGGCCCGGCCCCGGTCACCAGCACATGCCGCCCGGCCACCGAGCCGGCCCGCCGTACCGCGTGCAGCGCGACGGACAAGGGCTCGGCGAGCGCCGCCCGCCGCAGGTCGAGCCCGGCGGGCAGTGCCCGCAACTGCTCGGCGGGCACGGTCACTTGGGCGGAGAACCCGCCCTGGACGTGCGGCATCCGCGCCGCGCTGCCCAGATACCGGGTGTCACGGCACACGTTCCGGCGCCCATCGGCACACTCGGGACACACACCGCACGGAGTCGCGGGGTGCACGGCAACAGCCGTACCCCGTACGGGACCTGATGCACCGTCACCGTACGACAGTACGGTCCCCACGACCTCGTGTCCGAGCACCATCGGCTCCCGCAGCCGGAAGTCGCCGACCCCGCCGTGCCGCCAGTAGTGCAGGTCGGACCCGCACACTCCGCCGTACCGGACGGCGACGAGCGCCTCGCCGGGGCCGGGGGAGGGCACGGGCAGTTCGTCGACCCGCAGGTCGCCCTGTCCGTGGATCACGCAACCGAGCATCTCCGAGGCCCCTTTCACAGCACGCTCGTCATGCCGCCGTCGACGTACAGCACCTGCCCGCTGACGAAGTCCGCCGCGGGAGAGGCGAGGAACAGCACCCCGCCGACCAGGTCGTCCGTACGGCCCCAGCGCCCGGCCGGCGTACGCCGCCGCACCCAAGCGCTGAACTCCTCGTCGGCCACCAGGGGTTGGGTCAGCTCGGTCTCGATGTAACCGGGCCCGAGCCCGTTGACCTGCACCCCGTGCGGGCCCCAGTCCGCGCACATGCCCTTGGTGAGCATCTTCAGCGCGCCCTTGGTGGCCGCGTACGGGGCGATGCCCGGACGGGCGACCTCGCTCTGCAGGGAGCAGATGTTGATGATCTTCCCGTGGCCGCGCTCGGTCATCCCGCGCGCGGCCTCACGCCCGACGAGGAACGCACTCGTCAGGTTCGTGTTCAGGATCCGGTGCCAGTCGGAGTCCGTGAACTCCAGGAGCGGGGCCCGCAGTTGCATGCCGGCGTTGTTGACGAGGATGTCGAGCGGGCCCACCCGCTCCTCGACATCCGCTATTCCGGCGGCGACCGACGGACCGTCGGTGACGTCGAACGCCGCGGTGTGGACCTCACCGGGCAGCTCGGAGGCGGCCTTGCTGAGCCGTTCGCCGTCGCGCCCGTTGAGCACCACCGTGCAGCCGGCCTCCGCGAGGCCCCGCGCCAGCGCGAGACCGATGCCGCGACTGGACCCGGTGACCAGCGCCGTACGGCCGCTGATGTCGAACAGAGGGTGACTCATACCCGTACCCCTAAATCACCAGTGAGAGCAGCAGGACCAGACCGCCCGCCACCACCGAGATGATCGTCTCCATGACCGACCACGTCTTGATGGTCTGGCCCACGCTCAGGCCGAAGTACTCCTTGACCAGCCAGAACCCGGCGTCGTTGACATGGCTGAAGAAGAGCGAGCCCGCGCCGATCGCCAGCACCAGGAGGGAGACGTGCGCGGTCGACATGTCGGCCGCGAGGGGCGCGACGAGACCGGCCGCCGAGATGGTGGCCACGGTCGCCGAACCGGTCGCGAGCCGGATCGCCACCGCGATCAGCCAGGCCAGCAGCAGCGCGGGTATCGACCAGTCCTTGGAGATGTCCAGGATCATCTGGCCCACACCGGAGTCGATCAGCGTCTGCTTGAAGCCGCCGCCCGCGCCGACGATCAGCAGGATGCCCGCGATCGGGGCGAGCGACTTCTCGACGGTCGTCGACAGCCGGTCCTTGGTGAAGCCGGCCGCGCGGCCAAGGGTGAACATGCCCACGATCACGGCGGTGAGCAGCGCGATCAGCGGAGAGCCGACGACGTCGAAGACACGCTGGATCATGTGCGTGGGGTCGTCCACGACGATGTCCACCAGCGCCTTGGCCAGCATCATCACGACCGGAAGCATGATGGTCGCGACGGTGGCGCCGAAGCCGGGGCGCTTCTCCAGCTCCTCGGAGGCGCGGGCGGGGATCATCTTGTCGGGGGCCGGGACGTCCACCCACCGGGCGGCGTACTTCGAGAAGACCGGACCCGCGATGATCACCGTGGGGATGGCGACCAGGATGCCGAGCGCCAGCGTGAGGCCGAGGTTGGCGCCCACCGCGTCGATCGCGACCAGCGGGCCGGGGTGCGGCGGGATCAGGCCGTGCATCACGGACAGGCCGGCGAGGGCCGGGATGCCGATGCGCATCAGGGAGTAGTTGCCGCGCTTGGCGACCATCAGGACGACCGGGATCAGCAGCACGATGCCGACCTCGAAGAACAGCGGCAGACCGATCACCGAGGCGATCAGCACCATCGCCCACGGCATGGCGCGCCCGCCCGCCTTGGCGAGGATCGTGTCGACGATCTGGTCGGCGCCGCCGGAGTCGGCGAGCAGCTTGCCGAGGATCGCGCCGAGGGCGATCAGGACGCCCACACCGGCGACGGTCGAGCCGAGTCCGGTGGTGAAGCTGACGATCACCTTGTCGATCGGTGCCCCGGCGAACGCGCCGAGGGCGAGCGAGCCGATGGTCAGGGCCAGGAAGGCGTGCAGCTTGAACTTGGTGATGAGCAGGACGATGACCGCGATGCCCGCAAGCACGGCGATACCCAGCTGAGCATGGCCCGCCGAGGTGATCGGCTCGACGGTGTCCGCTGCCAGCATCTCGACGCTGAGTCTGGTCACGGTGGTTCCTTACGTGGGGAAGATAGCCAAAAGGGGTTAGTTGGAGGGCTGAGGCAGGTCGCGGAGGGCGGCCACGGCCCGCTCGGTGATCTCTCCGGGGTCACCGGATACGTCCACGGCGACACCCGCCTCGTCCTCCTCCAGGGGCTGGAGGGTGGCGAACTGGGAGTCGAGGAGCGCCGTGGGCATGAAGTGCCCCTGGCGGTGCGACATCCGGTCCTCGATGAGTGCGCGGTCACCGGTGAGGTGCACGAACACGACCCCGGGCGCCGCCGCCCGCAGCCGGTCCCGGTAGCCGCGCTTCAGCGCAGAGCTGCTGACCACCCCGCCGAGCCCCGCCCGCTCGTGCGCCCAGCGCCCGATGGCGTCGAGCCACGGCCACCGGTCGTCGTCGGTGAGCGGGGTCCCGGCCGACATCTTGGCGATGTTGGCCTGCGGGTGGAAGTCGTCGCCCTCGGCGTAGGGAACGCCGAGCCGGGCCGCAAGCAGGGGACCGATGGTGGTCTTCCCGGTGCCTGCGACGCCCATGACCACGACGACGTGGGGGGTCTGCGTCAGCTGCATCGTGCTCTCGCTGTCTTCATCGTCTTCGTCGACACCTGAGACATCTGATGTCGACGCCACTGAAACCCATTAGGTACGACAAATTCAAGAGTCTGTGACATATAAGTCTGACTTTTTGTTCCGAGCCGCGGACTCGTACGCTGGCCCCATGAGCACACGGGGCCGGGGCCTGCACGAACATGTACTGGGGACCCTCGGGCCGGCGATCACCGCGGGCGAGTACCCGCCGGGCAGCGTGCTGCGCACGGACGAACTCGCGCAGCGCTTCGAGGTGTCACGCTCCGTGATGCGTGAGGCGGTCCGGGTGCTCGAATCCATGCACCTGGTCGAGTCCCGCCGCCGCGTCGGCGTGACGGTCCTCCCCAAGGTCGAATGGAACGTGTACGACCCTCAGGTCATCCGCTGGCGGTTGGCCGGCGCCGACCGCCCCCACCAGCTGCGTTCGCTCACCGTGCTGCGCTCCGCCGTCGAACCGATCGCCGCGGGCCTCGCCGCCAAGTACGCCACCGCCGCCCAGTGCGCCGAACTCACCGAGTGCACCCTCGGCATGGTCGCCAACTCACGCGGCCACCAGCTGGAGGGGTATCTCGTCCACGACGTCGCCTTCCACCGGGTGATCCTCAACGCTTCGGGCAACGAGATGTTCGCCCGGCTCGGCGACGTCGTCGCCGAGGTCCTGGCGGGCCGCACCCACCACGAAGTCATGTTCGAGGACCCCGACCCCGCCGCCGTCACCCTCCATGTCCAGGTCGCGGAGGCCGTCCGCGAGGGCGACGCGGCCCGCGCCGAGGCGCTCACCCGCGAGATCACGGTGGGCGCGCTCCAGGAGCTGGACATACTGGCGCCGTAAGCGCCGCAACGGCTACTGGATGAAGTCGCCGTCCACGTACACCCACGCTCCGTCGACCCGCTCGAAGCGGCTGCGCTCATGCAGCGAGCCGCCCCGGTAGGAGGCCCGGAAGGTCACGGTCCCCGCCGAGTGGAACGCGGAGCCGTCACCCGTCTCCAGGATCTCAAGACCGGTCCACCGCATCCCGGGATCGAAGTCGACGGACGAGGGCCGGGTGCGCGGGTGCCAGGTCCGCAGCAGGTACTTCTCGTCCCGCTGTACGAAGGCGGCGTACCGCGAGCGCATCAGCGCCTCGGCGGTCGGCGCGGCCGCGGCGCCCGCGTGGAAGCGCCCGCAGCACTGCTCGTACGACTGGGGGAGCCCACACGGGCAGGAGCGACTGGTCATGGCTGCGAATGAATCTCTCTGCGTCTACGCCGAGTCGGCGTTGGTCGGCGGGTAGGTGGGCCGCGCCGGAAGCCGTGAGGCCGCGGGCGAGGGCAGCGGAGGGAGCGCCCTCTTGTCCAGCCATGCGGCGAACAGGTCGTCCAGGGGTTCGGCCGCGTAGCGGGTCACATGTGCGGTGAAAGCGGCTGTCGTGACTGCGCCGCCCCGGTGCTGGGTGGCCCAGCCCCGCAGCATGCGGAAGAAGTCTTCGTCGCCCATCGCGCAGCGCACCGCGTGCAGGACGAGCCCGCCGCGCTCGTAGAGCCGGTCGTCGAACATCAGCTTGCGCCCCGGGTCGGACAGACACAGGTCCTGCGGCAGCGCGGACAGCTTCCGGTGGGCGGCGGCGGCGAGTTGCTGCGCCGCGCGGCCGCCGGAACGCTCCGACCACAGCCACTCCGCGTACTTGGCGAACCCCTCGTTCAGCCAGATGTGCCGCCAGTCCGCGATGGACACGCTGTTGCCGAACCACTGGTGCGCCAGCTCGTGCGCGATCAGCCGCTCCGAACCCCGCGCCCCGTCCAGGTGGTTGGCGCCGAACAGCGACAACCCCTGTGCCTCGACGGGGACATCGAGCTCCTCCTCCGTCACCACCACCGCGTACTCGCCGAACGGATAGGGCCCGAAGAGATCCTCGAACAGCTCCATCATCGCGGGCTGCCGGGCGAAGTCCCGGGAGAACTCGGAGAGCAGGTCCGCGGGCAGATGGCCGGTCTGCGGCACGCCGCCGAGGCCCGGGTCGCCGAGCAGCACCGTCTGGTACTTCCCGATCGAAAGGCCGACCAGATAGCTGGACGTGGGCGCCGACTGCTCGTAGACCCAGGTGGTGGTCGAGGCCCGCGTCGTACGGGTCAGCAGCCGGCCACCGGCCACCACCGAGTACGCGGACGGAGTGGTGATCGAGATCTGGTACGCGGCCTTGTCGGCCGGGCGGTCGTTGCACGGGTACCAGGAGGGTGCGCCGACCGGCTGGCTCGCCACCAGGGCCCCGTCCTCCAGCTCCTCCCAACCGAGCCCGCCCCAGGGGCTGTTCACCGGCTTCGGATTGCCGGCCCAGTGCACCTCGACGGTGAAGGCGGCACCGGCCCGGATCGGCTTCGGGGGGCGGATCCGCAGTCGGCCGCCGCGGTGCGTGTAGTGCGGTGCCTTGCCGTCGACACGGACCCGGCCGATCCGGAAGTCGGCCAGGTTCAGGTGGAACTCGGTGAGCGGGGAGCGGCCCGCTATGGCGTTGAGCCGCACGGTGCCGGAGAGCCGGTTCGGGCCAGGGCGGTAGTCCAGCGCGAGTTCGTACCGGTGCACCCGGTAGCGGGGATCACCGTTGGCCGGGAAGTACGGGTCCGATCCCACTGTCTGCTGAACGCTCACTGCTGCGTCTGCTCCCTGCCCTGTGCTCGTACGACGTGCCGGTACACCGCCCTTCGTATCCGATCCGGCCTTCTCTTCTATGAACGCCATGACTCGATCGGGTTGCCCAGCCAGCGGGTGTCGTCGGGAACGGACTCCGCCGCCATCACGAGCGACGCGGGACCCAGTGTGGAGCGGGCCCCGACGGTGCTGCCGGGCAGGACGATTCCGCCCGGGCCCAGGGTGGCGCCCTCACGGAGGACAACAGTATCCGTCCGCAAGATCCGGTCGTGGAAGAGGTGAGTCTGCAGGACACAGCCCCGATTCACGGTGGAAGCATCGCCGAGCGACACCAGGTCCGTCTCGGGCAGCCAGTAGCTCTCCACCCAGGCGCCCTTGCCGATCCGGGCACCGAGCCCGCGCAGCCACGCCGTCATCAGCGGCGTACCCGGCACGGAACCGGCCAGCCACGGCACGGCCACCACCTCGACGAAGGTGTCCGCCAGCTCGTTGCGCCACACGAAGCTGCTCCACAGCGGGTGCTCGCCCGCCCGGTGCCGCCCCACGAGTACCCACTTCGCCACGATGGACAGCACACACGCGAGCACACCCACGCCGAGCAGCACCACACCGGCGAGCGCCCAGGCCCAGGCCCCCAGCGCACTCAGCGCGGCCACCGTCAGCACGGCGAGCGCCGTCGAGCAGAACACCGGCACGATCCGGCACAGCTCCACCAGACCGCGCGCCCACAGCAGATGCGCGGGCGGGTCGTAGGTACGGCTCTGATCGCCGCCCTGCGTGGCACGCGGCAGCTTCATCGGCGGCAGCCCCAGATAGGAGCTGCCCTTCTTCGCCTTCTTCGGCGTCGCCGACAGCACCCCGACAAGCCCGCCGTCCGGCACGCTGCGGCCCGGCGCGGTCATCCCGGAGTTCCCGAGGAACGCCCGGCGCCCGATCTCGGCCCGCCCGATCTTCACCCAGCCACCGCCGAGCTCGTACGGCGCGGTGAGCGTGTCGTCCGCGAGGAACGCGCCCTCACCCACGGTGGTGAGGCTCGGCAGCGCGAGCACCGTGGAGACCTCGGCGCCCCGCCCGATCTTCATCCCGAGCAGCCGCAGCCACACCGGCGTGATCAGCCCGGCGTACAGCGGGAACAGCGTGTCCCGCGAGCGGTCCATCAGCTGCGTGACCGTCCAGGCCTGCCAGCCGATCCGGCTGTGCGTCGGATACGTACCCGCGCGCAGCCCCAGGCTCAGCAGTCGTACGGCGATGAGGAGCAGCAGCGCGTACGCGAGGCCGAAGGCGAGCGTCGCCGGCACCAGGGCCACCGCCGCACCCCGCAGGGCTTCAGCGAGCCCGGCGTCCGCGCTCACGAACTCATGCGCCACGAGCAGCGCGGCAAGGCCCGCGACCAGCGGCAGCGCGGACAGCGCGAAGCCGGTCACGCCGTACATCACGCGCCAGTACGTGCCACGCGCCGGGCGCTCCTTGGGCCAGGCCCGCTTCGCCTTGCCGAGCTTGACGGCGGGCGCTCCGGCCCAGCGCTGCCCGGTTGGAACATGCCCGGCCACGGCGGATCCGGGGGCCACCTCGGCCCGCTTGCCCACCCGCGCACCCGGGAACAGCAGGCTGCGCGTACCGACCACGGCGTGCGCGCCCACCTTCACCGGGCCGATCTCCAGCCGGTCACCGTCCAGCCAGTGCCCCGACAGGTCCACCTCGGACTCCACGGCCGCACCCCGGCCCAGCTTGAGCATGCCGGTCACCGGCGGCAGCGAGTGCAGGTCCACGTCGGGGCCGATCTTGGCGCCCAGGGCGCGCGCGTACCGCTCCAGCCAGGAGCCGGTCAGCGAGGTCGCGCCACTGAACTCGACCAGCCGCTCGGCGGTCCAGAGCCGCAGATGCACGCTCCCACCGCGCGGGTGGCGGCCCGCCTTCACGCCCCGCAGCAGCAGCCGCGCACCGCCCGCGGCGATCGCGAGCCGCCCCGGCGGGCTGAAGAGGACGAGGGCCCCGGCGGCGACGAGCCACCACGAGGCCGTCGGCGCCCACGGATAGGGCCCGAACCAGTGCAGTACGTTCCCGAGCGCGGCCAGCGCCACCGTCCAGCGCAGGCCGAGCAGGGTGAACAGCGGGATCAGCAGGAGGAGCTGGGTCGCCTTGGTCCGCAGCGGGACCGGCGCGATGACCCGCTCGGCGCCGTCGTCCTGCCGGGACTTCTCCAGGTGCCGGGCCAGCTTGCGCAGGGTGGGCTGCTGGTAGATGTCGAGGACGGCGGCGCTGGGATAGCGGGCGCGGAGCTTCGTCGTGAGCTGGGCGGCGGCGAGGCTGCCGCCGCCGATCGCGAAGAAGTCGTCGGACGCGGTGGCGACGGGGATGCCGAGGACCTCGCTCCACTGCTCGGCGAGCCAGGCCTCGGTGCCGTACAGCTGCTCCTTCGCGCCGCCGGTCTCCAGGTTCTCCAGCGGCCAGGGCAGCGCGTTGCGGTCGACCTTGCCGGACGTCCGGGTCGGCAGGTCCTCGACCGGCGCGAGCAGCGGGACCAGGGCGGCGGGCAGCTCGGCGCGCAGTTTCTCGACGGCCGTGGCATGGTCCCAGCCGTCCTGGGTGACGACATAGCCGACGAGCAGCTGGTTGCCGCTGCGCGCGGTCCGTACGGCGGCAGCGGCACCCGCGACACCGGGCAGCGCCTGGAGTGCGGCGTCCACCTCGCCGAGCTCGATCCGGCGCCCGCCGAGCTTGATCTGCTCGTCGGCCCGCCCGAGGAAGATCAGCCCTTCGGGCTCCGCCTTGACCAGGTCACCACTGCGGTACGCCCGCTCCCAGCCCAGCGACTCCAGCGGCGCGTACTTCTCCGCGTCCTTCTCGGGGTCGAGATAGCGGGCGAGCCCCACCCCGCCGATGACGAGCTGCCCGCTGTCGCCCATCGCGACCGGCTCCCCGGCCTCGTCGACGACGGCCAGCTCCCAGCCGTTCAGCGGCAGCCCGATCCGGATCGGCTCCTCGCCGGTCATCAGGGAGGCGCAGGCGACGACGGTCGCCTCGGTGGGCCCGTAGGTGTTCCAGACCTCGCGGCCCTCGGTCACCAGCCGCTGCACCAGCTCGGGCGGGCAGGCCTCGCCGCCGAAGATCAGCAGCCGGACCTCGTTGAGCGCCTCGGGCTCCCAGAGGGAGGCCAGCGTCGGCACGGTCGAGACGACGGTGATCTCCTGCTCCACCAGCCAGGGCCCCAGATCGGCGCCGCTGCGCACCTGGGAACGCGGCACGGGCACCAGACAGGCGCCGTAGCGCCAGGCCAGCCACATCTCCTCGCAGGAGGCGTCGAAGGCGACGGAGAGGCCCGCCATGACCCGGTCGGCGGGCCCGATCGGTTCCTCGGTCAGGAAGAGGTCCGCCTCGGCGTCGACGAAGGCGGCGGCGCTGCGGTGACTGACGGCCACGCCCTTGGGCTTGCCGGTGGAGCCCGAGGTGAAGATGATCCAGGCGTCGTGCTCGGTGCCGGGCCGCGCGGCGGGCACCTCGCTCCTGCCGGTGACGGTCAGCTCGTGCCCGGCCCCCACGACCGCGCGCACCTGAGCCTCCCCGAAGACCAGCTCCGCCCGCTCGTCCGGATCCTCGGCGTCCACCGGCACATAGGCGGCGCCGGCGGCCAGCACGGCGAGGATGGCGACGTACAGGTCATTGGTGCCGGAGGGGACGCGGACGCCGACCCGGTCGCCGAGGCCGACCCCGGCGTCCGCGAGCCTGCGGCGCAGCGCCTCGACCTCGACGGCCAGCGCACGGTAGGTGAGCGAGCGCTCGCCGTCGTCCAGGGCGGGCTCGTCGGGGTACGCCCGGACAGAGGCGTCGAGGATGTCCACGAGCGTGCGCGGAGAGGCGGCGGAGGAGGCGGAGAAGCGCGCGCGGTCACCGAACTCCGCTCGCACCTCCTCGTCGAACAGAGCGAGCGCAGGGCCTTGCTCTAGGGCTGCCATCGGGTCCTCACGTGGTGTTCCCGGAGCGTCCGGGGCGCTGGTGGGCCCGCAGGTACGCCTGGGGATATTCCGGTCCAGCTCCAAACAAGCGTGAAATTTTAGTACGACGCTAGTCGCGTACCTGCACGTCAGCCATGTGAGGAGGCGTCGGGGAGCCCCTGGAACCAGTGATTCCGGTGCCCTGGTGGTGCTCTGACGTGGGGATCTGTCACTCTGACGAGATCTGCCCCACATCTTGCCGTAACACGTCGTACGGCAATGCAATGGGTCCGGTTCCACCCGGAGTTGGTGACCTGCGCTCTTCGCCCTGCGCACGTCAGCGGGGTTCGAGGAGCCCGCAGGGGAGTACGGTTGCGGGTACCGAGCGCATTTCGCACGCCGTCATCCGTCACAGCGTCGCCCTCGGGGAACGGCAAGGCCGGAGCACCTCGTGCCCGGCGGAAATGGGCCGCCCCATGACTGCTCGCTCGACCTCCCGCACTGAGTTCCGTGTCCCGTTCCGCGCCCCGAGTTAGCGGGCTTCCCCGTTCACAAGGTGCTCCGAACGACAACAACTCAATGACGAGGAAGCGTATGAGCCGCACGAGCCTGATGAGTCTGGGAGTCCTTGCCTCCTCCAACAAGGAGAACGAGTTCCGACTTCCCCTGCACCCCGCGCACCTCGGCCGGATCGGCCCGGACGTACGCGAGAAGATCTTCCTTGAACGCGGCTACGGCGAGCGCTTCGGCGTCGCCGACGACGCCCTGCGACCGCTCGTCGCCGGTCTGCGCTCCCGCGAACAGCTGATCGCCGAGTGCGATGTCCTGCTGCTGCCCAAACCGATGCACGAGGACGTCGCCGAGCTGCGCCGGGGCCAGGTGCTGTGGGGATGGCCGCACTGCGTGCAGGACGACAAGATGACCCAGCTCGCCATCGACCGGCAGCTGACCCTCATCGCCTGGGAGGCCATGAACCACTGGACCTCCACGGGCGCCTTCAGCGTCCACGTGTTCCACAAGAACAACGAACTCGCGGGCTACTGCTCGGTGTTGCACGCCCTGCAGCTCGGCGGGCTGACCGGCAGCTACGGGCGCCGGCTGCGCGCGGTGGTCATCAGCTTCGGCGCCACGGCGCGCGGAGCGGTCACGGGCCTGGGCGCCATGGGCGTCTCCGACGTCACCGTGCTCACCCAGCGCGCCGCCGCCGCGGTGGCCTCGCCGATGCCGTCGGTCGTGATGGGGCACTTCGAGGAGCAGGCGGACGATCCGTCGAAGCTGCGGGCCATCACCGCGGCCGGCTCCGCGCCGCTCGCGGAGTACCTGGCCGGGTTCGACATCATCGTCAACTGTGTCCTGCAGGACACAGACGCGCCGCTGATGTTCGTCAACGACGAGGAACTCGCCCAGTTCAAGCCGGGGACCTTCTTCGTCGACGTCGCCTGCGACGAGGGCATGGGCTTCGCATGGGCCCGCCCGACCACCTTCGGCGACCCCATGCCCACGGTGGGTCCTGGCTGCCACTACTACGGGGTGGATCACAGCCCTTCCCACATGTGGAACTCCGCCACCTGGGAGATCAGCGAGGCGCTCCTTCCCTACCTGCGCAAGGTCATGAGCGGCCCCGCGGCATGGGAGGCCGACGCCACGGTCAGCAAGGCCATCGAGATCCGCGACGGCATCATCCAGAACCCGAAGATCCTTTCCTTCCAGCACCGGGCGGCCGCCTACCCGCACGCCCCCGCGATCCCGGCACAGGCCCCGGCGCTGGCCCGCTGACGGCCGCGCGGAGTCGACGCACGACGACGAAACGCGAACGGTGCCGGCGGAGAATCCGCCGGCACCGTTCGCACAGAACCATCTGGTGTCCGAGGGGGGACTTGAACCCCCACGCCCGTTAAAGGGCACTAGCACCTCAAGCTAGCGCGTCTGCCATTCCGCCACCCGGACAAGGTGTCTGTCGCGCGGGGTTTCCCTCGCGGCGACAGAGGAAACATTACCAGGCTTCCGAGGGCGCCCGATCACGCCCCGTTCCCGCGTGAACGGCGTGTGACGGGCCGGGTCCGGCCTTGGACGGGGCGGGGGTCGGAGAGAGGATGAGGGGGGACCACCAGCAGTGACAGTGGGAGGAAGCAGCGTGAGCGAGTCGAACACGGCCAGGGGCGTCTCTGGCGAGGACGAGGTCGTGGACCTCTGTCGCGAGCTGATCCAGATCGACACCAGCAACTACGGGGACCACTCCGGGCCCGGTGAGCGCAAGGCCGCCGAGTACGTCGCCGAGAAGCTCGCCGAAGTGGGGCTCGAACCGCAGATCTTCGAGTCCCACCAGGGGCGCGCCTCCACGGTCGCCCGCATCGAGGGCGAGGACCCCTCACGCCCCGCGCTGCTCATCCACGGCCACACCGATGTCGTACCGGCCAACGCCCAGGACTGGACCCACCACCCCTTCTCCGGCGAGATCGCCGACGGCTGTGTGTGGGGCCGGGGCGCGGTCGACATGAAGGACATGGACGCCATGACGCTGGCGGTCGTACGGGACCGGCTGCGCAGCGGGCGCAAGCCGCCCCGCGACATCGTCCTGGCGTTCCTCGCGGACGAGGAGGCTGGCGGCACCTGGGGTGCGCGGCATCTGGTCGACAAGCACCCGGACCTCTTCGAGGGCGTCACCGAGGCGATCGGTGAGGTCGGCGGGTTCTCCTTCACGGTCAACGAGAAGCTGCGGCTGTATCTCGTCGAGACCGCCCAGAAGGGCATGCACTGGATGAAGCTGACCGTGGACGGCACCGCCGGGCACGGTTCGATGATCCACAAGGACAACGCCATCACCGAGCTGTCGGAGGCCGTCGGCCGGCTCGGGCGGCACAAGTTCCCGGTCCGCGTGACGAAGACGCTGCGGCACTTCCTCGACGAACTCGGCGACGCGCTCGGCACCGAGCTCGACCCGGAGAACATGGACGCGACGCTCGCCAAGCTCGGCGGCATCGCCAAGCTCATCGGCGCCTCCCTGCAGAACACCGCCAATCCGACCCAGCTGGGCGCGGGTTACAAGGTCAATGTGATTCCGGGGCAGGCGACCGCGCACGTCGACGGGCGTTATCTGCCGGGCTACGAGGAGGAATTCCTCGCCGACCTGGACCGGATTCTCGGCCCGAAGGTGAAGCGCGAGGACGTGCACGCCGACAAGGCGCTGGAGACCACCTTCGACGGGGCCCTCGTCGACGCCATGCAGACCGCGCTGTCCGCCGAGGACCCGATCGCGCGCGCCGTCCCCTACATGCTGTCGGCCGGAACCGACGCCAAGTCCTTCGCCGACCTCGGCGTCCGCTGCTTCGGCTTCGCGCCGCTGAAGCTGCCGCCGGAGCTGGACTTCGCGGGCATGTTCCACGGGGTCGACGAGCGGGTGCCGGTCGACGCGCTGAAATTCGGTGTACGCGTGCTCGACCGCTTCATCGACGCTTCCTGAACGGGCCGGGCTGTGCGGTGAATTGGCCCACTGAAACGCGACTTCACTATTCGCCAGCCTGTGCGGAATTGACTGAGAAGAGTGAATGAGACGATAAGCGCGTAGCCCCATTACTTCCCCCTCGTTACAGGTGATGCGATCCGAAGCTGGGATCGCATTTGCCAACAAGGAGGAATAATGATCAAGAAGATCGTCGCCGCTGCGGCCGCCACCGGTGGTCTGGTTCTCGCGGGTGCGGGCCTGGCCGTCGCCGACTCGGGTGCCCAGGGTGCCGCTGTGGGTTCCCCGGGTGTTGCCTCCGGCAACGTCATCCAGGTGCCCGTTCACGTCCCGGTGAACGTCTGCGGTAACACGGTCTCGGTGATCGGGCTGCTGAACCCCGCCTTCGGCAACACCTGCATCAACAAGTGACGTTGCACCTCATCCCATGAGGGTTTGAGCTCGTCGGCCCCGGAGCGCGTGCCATGCGCTCCGGGGCCGACCGGCTTTTCCGCGCACGCGTCGGTCGGGTGCGTGCGCGTTCCGGATGGTCCAAGCCAAGGGCGAAGGCAGGGATATAGCTATGCGACAGGTCACCCGCAAGGGCCTGATGACCGTGGCGGCAGCGAGTGGCGTACTCGCCGTCACCGGCGGTCACGCACATGCCGACTCGGGTGCGAACGGCTCCAGTTCGGACTCGCCCGGCGTGCTGTCGGGCAACACGGTGCAGGCGCCGGTGCACGCGCCGGTCAACGTCTGCGGCAACACCGTGAGCGTCGTGGGGCTGCTCAACCCGGCGATGGGCAACAAGTGCGCCAACAAGGGCGGCGGGAGCGGTTCGTCCGGGGGCGGCTACGGGGATGGAGGGTCTCACTCCGGTGGTGGCTCGCAGGCGGGCGGGCACGCCGGTGACTCACCGGGTGTCGGCTCGGGCAACCACGTGCAGGTGCCGGTCGACGTGCCGGTCAACATCTGCGGCAACAGCGTGAACGTGGGCGGCATCGGCAACGCCGTGACGGGCAACGAGTGCGGGAACGGGACGGGCGGCGGGCACTCCAGCACCCCGCCCGGCGGCGGACCCGAGGCGCCGACTCCGGGCAAGCCGTGGCAGCCGGGACACCCGGGCGAGCCCGGCACTCCGGGGACGCCGGGCCACCCGGTTACGCCGGGGACCCCGGGCAACCCCGCCGGGCCGGTCGGCTGGGGCGAGCAGAATGCCGGCGGCTCCGCGCACGCCGACCACCTGGGCGCGCGGTCCGTCACGCAGCCCGAGGGCGTCGAGCAGCTCGCCCACACCGGCGGTGACCTGCCGCTGGGCGTGATCGTCCCGGCGGGTGTCGGCGCACTGCTCGGCGGCGCCGTGCTGTACCGCAGGGCGCGATCGGCGGCGTAACCGGCACAGGTATGAGTAGAACGTCACAAACCTCTCCGTGGTGAGCGGAACGGATCCGGCCCCGCACTGGCGGGGCCGGATCCGTTTCAGCCTCTTTCGCTCACCATGTCGCGCGCATCTGACGGATGATCCGCCGACGCAGCCGCACCTTGCGGCTGCCGTCGCGCAGCAGGCTCAGACGGTCCAACTCCCAGTGTCCGTACTCCGCATGGTCTGTCAGCAGGCGTGTAGCGTCCTTGCGGGAAACCCCGCGTGGCACGTACACGTCGACAAATTCGTATTCCGGCATCGCATCTATTGTGCGGGCAGAGGCTCTGTACGGATAGCGTCTGCACTATGTCTGATGCTGTGCAGCCCACCGCTGCCGAGGTACGCGCCGCCGCCGAGGCGATCAAGACCGCGCTCGACCGTCACCTGGCCGCGGTCGAGCGCAGGACGGGCGATGACGACCCGGCCGTATACGAGGCGTTCAACGAGCTGGCCGCCGCGGCCGAGGAGTACGACGAGCTCCTCTACGACCGCTACGACGAGGTCACGCCCTTCGAGATCCCCGGTTCGGAAGACACGCTGCCGCCGTACACGGGCCCGGAGGAGCCGAACGCGCTGAGCGTGCTGATCCGCCGGGACTACGCGGTGGTGGAGCCACAGCGCCTGCTGGCGCAGGCCCAGCGGGTGGAGGCCGTGGAGGAGGACGGAGCCAGTGTGAGCGCGGCCTTCGACGCGGCGGCCGGCACCGTGCACGGGGCGCTCGGTGTCCTGTTCGGCGAGTTCGAACCGGACGAGATCGCTTCCCGGCACAAGGAGTTCGGCCTGGAGGAGGGGGACTCCACGCTCTGGGTGACAGCCGCGGACGAGGCCGCCGAGCCCGGCGAATGGCTGGAGGCCCCGTTCGAATCGATCGACCCGCAGCGCGTGGTCTGCCGCTTCGACGTCAGTGCCGTCTTCGACGACGATTCGGACGACGAGGATCTCGAGGACGACCTCGGCCCCGACTCCGATCTGGAACCGCTGGACGCGGATCGCTGAGCCGAGCCTTTTGTACGGGGTGGCGGTCACCGGAGCCCGGTGACCGCCACCTTTGTGCGTACGGGGTTCAGCTCGCCGCCGGCGCGGGCACCGGCACCTGCGCTTTGAGCAGGGCGGGCAGACGGGTCGTGCGCGGCTTCTGCGGGACCTCCGCCACCGCCCGCGCCAGGGCCTGGTCCACCCCGTGGACCACGGACAGGTGGCGCTCGGCGCGGCCGAAGGCCGTGTAGATCCAGGGCCTCGTCAGGGACTGCGCGGCGTCACCGGGGAGCACCACGACCGCGGCGGGCAGGCGCAGGCCCACCGCCTGGTGCGCGGTGAGCGCCCAGCCGTGCCGCACGGACTGCTCCACCCGCTCCTTGGGTACGACGACGGGGGCGCCCGCGCACTCCAGGTGCAGCCCGTCGGCGTCGGCCTTCACCACGTGCCCGGGCACCGTACGACCCGGCTCGGGGGAGTACGCGATCCGGTCGCCCGGGTCGAAGCCGCCGAAGCGGCCGGGGCCGGGGTTGAGCCGCTCCTTGAGCGCGGTGTTCAGCGCGCGCGTGCCGGCCGCGCCGCCGTGCCCTGGAGTGATCACCTGTGTCTGCTCGGCGGGGATGCCGATCGCGCGGGGTACCGAGTCCGCCACCAGCTGTACCGTGCGGTGCACCGCCTCACCGGCGTCACGCACCGGGACGATCACGACCTCCTTGCCGGGCGCCTCGACCTGGTTCAGCTCACCGATCCCGATGCCGGACACCAGCTCGCCGATGGGCCCGGGGTCCGGTGTCCGCGAGGCCACCTGCGGGCAGACGCGAGCGGCGAGAAGGTCCGCGAAGACCCGCCCGGGACCCGCCGACCACAGCACCCCCGGGTCCCCGCTCAGCACCAGCCGCGCCCCGTCCGGCAGCGACTCGGCCAGCATCGCCGCCGTCTCGACATCGAGCTGCGGCGCGTCCAGGACGACGAGCAGGTCGAGGGCGAAGGCGCCTTCCGGATCCCGTCCGGGGCCCTCGGCGCCGGATAGCAGACCGGCGACCGTGATCTCGGGCCGGTCGTGGTCGGCACCGCCGTCCCGCGGCGCTCCCGTGTCCTCCGTCGCCCCGAGCAGCGCGGCGAAGCGGCGGCGGCCGTCCGGCGTGTGTGCGGCGGCGTACGCCCGCAGGCCGAGCCCCCTCGCCGCCGCGACCAGCGCCGCCGGTTCCGCCCGGGACGCCTCGCCGCCGGTGTGCAGGACGATGCCGTGACCCGCTACGGCGCGGATCAGTTCCGCGGTGGAACCGGACGCGGAACCGGCGGCGGACGCCCAGTCGGTCGCGTCCTCCTTCGGCAGGGAGTTGACCACCCGGGCCAGGCCGTCGGCGAGACTCTCCTCGGCCAGGGCGTACTGCTCCAGGCCGACGAGGACGCGGACCGGGCGCTCCTCGGGTTCCTCGTCCCCCTCCGGCGCGGGGGCCGCCGTGTCGGGGGTGTCGAGCGCGTCCTGGAAGACCAGGGCCTCGCCCTCGGCGAGGGCGCTCTGCACGGCCGCGTCCGGGTCCGGCACCGAGCGCTGGGCGAGCGCGGCGGCGAGCGCCGACGCGTCGAGGGCGGTGTGCCCCGCGATCGCCGCCTGCTCGAGGAGCCACACGGTGAGCGCCCGGCCCCGCCGCTCGTCGTCCGGGCCGCACTCCGCGCCGAGCAGCGCCCGGGCGAACTGGTCGGCCTGCTCGGGCCGCACCCCGGGGACCCGCAGCAACTGCCAGGGGTCCTCGCGCAGTTGATCGTCCGCGCCCTCGCCCAGAGCGGCGGCGACCTGCGGCGCGAGTGCGTCGGGCGCACCTCCCTCGGTGAGTACCGCTCGTACGGTCCCGACGGCCTCCGGCGCGACGGCCGACGGCGCACCGGCCGGGGCGAGAACGGGCTGAGGCCGCCGCACGGGCTCCGGCGCGGCACCGCGGGGCGCCGGCTCGGGTTCACGGAACGCCCTGGCCACGGGCTTCTCGCCACTCTCCACGGCCCGTACGGCGGCGAGCAGATCGGCGGCCTTCCCGCTGAGCTTGGCCCCGGCCTCGACCGGCCCCTGCTTCTCCGCCTTCCGCCGTGCGATCCGCTCGCGCTCCAGACGCTGGGCCGCCAACTCGGCCGCGGCCTCGGACAGCTTGGCGGCGGCTTCGGAACCCTCGGCCGGGGTGGCCTCGGTCCCTTCCGCGGCTTCCGCTCCCGCGTCACCGCCCTGGGGTGCGGTCCCGTCCGCGGTCTGCGGACCGTCGGCCGCACCCGCGCCCGGCGCCCCCGGCTCGGCGTCCTCCGTGGTCTCGGGCTCCGTGCTCACAGCGTGCTCCAGTCGTGATCGGGATAGTGGTGCACCGGTGCTGACACGTCGTCGAGCGCCCGGCAGATCTCGTCAGGAAGACTAAGGGTCTCCACTGACAACGCTGCCGTGAGCTGCTGCGCGTTGCGCGCGCCGATGATCGGGGCGGCGACGCCCGGCCGGTCGCGGACCCAGGCGAGAGCCACCTGCAGGGGTGTCACCGCGAGGCCGTCCGCCGCGGTCGTCACGGCGTCCACGATGCTGCTCGCCGCGTCGTCCAGGTACGGCGCGACGAAGGGCGCGAGATGTTCGGAGCCGCCCCGGGAGTCGGCGGGCGTCCCCTGCCGGTACTTGCCCGTGAGCACGCCCCGCCCGAGCGGCGAGGAGGGCAGCAGGCCGACGCCCAGGTCGAGGGCGGCCGGCAGCACCTCCCGTTCGACGCCGCGCTGGAGCAGGGAGTACTCCATCTGCGTACTGGCCAGCCGGGTCCGCACCCCGGGCGCCGCCAGCTGCCAGGTCGCCGCCTTGGCGAGCTGCCAGCCGCAGAAGTTGGACACCCCCGCGTACCGCGCGCGGCCGCTGCTGACGGCCAGGTCGAGCGCCTGGAGGGTCTCGTCCAGGGGTGTCCCCGGGTCGAAGGCGTGGACGTGCCACAGGTCCACGTAGTCGGTGCCGAGGCGGGTGAGCGAGGCGTCGAGGGCCGACAGCAGATGTCCGCGCGAGCCGTCGAAGCGGCGGTCCGGGTCGGGCACGCTCCCCGCCTTCGTCGAGATGACCAGGTCCCGGCGCGGCACGAGCCCTTCTATGAGCTGTCCGAGCAGATACTCGGCCTCCCCGTCCCCGTACACGTCCGCGGTGTCGACGAGGGTCCCGCCCGCTTCCCAGAACGCCTTCAACAGGTGCGCCGCGTCATGCTCATCGGTGTCCCGGCCCCAAGTCAGGGTGCCGAGTCCGATCCGGGACACACGCAGGCCTGTACGGCCGAGATGCCTCTGCTCCATGGACGCCGAGATTACTGGCCACAACTCCCTGCGTGGGGCCCTGTGGACAACCTGAATCGCCGGAGGGCTTGTGGGTCCTGTCGCCAAACTCCCGCCTGCCCCGCGGCGGCTGGCACGCACGCTCGCTGCGTTGCCGAAAAATCCTAGTAGCTCCGCTACGAGGACATTCCGGCGCCTTGCGATCGCACGCACCAGACGCCGCGGGGCCCGCCCTCCGGGCGAACGACGGGAGTTTGGCGACAGGACCCAGCCCGTCCCTGCCGCAGCGCCCACCAGCGCGCTAGTGTCTCGGAGACAAGGGACGTTACTGATCGGTAAGGGGAATCGGCCATGCAGCTCGGGATCAACCTCGGCTACTGGGGCGCCGGAATGGACGCGGACAATCTCGCCGTCGCCCAGGAGGCCGACCGGCTCGGATACTCCGTCTGCTGGGCCGCGGAGGCCTACGGCTCGGACGCGGCGACCGTACTCAGCTGGGTCGCCGCCAAGACCGAGCGCATCGACGTCGGCTCGGCCATCTTCCAGATCCCGGCCCGGCAGCCCACGATGACCGCGATGACGGCCGCCACCCTGGACTCGCTGTCGGGCGGCCGCTTCCGCCTCGGCCTCGGCGTCTCCGGGCCGCAGGTCTCCGAGGGCTGGTACGGCGTCAAGTTCGACAAGCCGCTGGCCCGCACCCGCGAGTACGTGGAGATCGTACGGAAGGCCATGACGCGCGAGCGGCTCTCCTACGAGGGTCAGCACTGGACGCTGCCCCTGCCGGGTGGCCCGGGCAAGCCGCTCAAGCTGACCGTGCACCCGGAGCGCGAGCACATCCCGCTCTACATCGCCGCGATCGGCCCGAAGAACCTGGAGCAGACCGGTGAGATCGCCGACGGCGCCCTGCTGATCTTCCCCTCGGCCGAGCACCTGGAGGACACCGCGATCACGTACCTGCGCGCGGGTCGCGAGAAGGCCGGCAAGACGCTGGACGGCTTCGACATCTGCCCGACGCTGCCGATCGCGCTCGGTGACGACAAGGACGTGACCACGCTGGCCGACATGTTCCGGCCGTACACCGCGCTGTACGTGGGCGGCATGGGCAGCCGCAAGCAGAACTTCTACAACCAGCTCGCCCAGCGCATGGGGTACGAGAAGGAGGCCGCCGAGGTCCAGGACAAGTACCTGTCCGGCGACAAGGAGGGCGCCGCGGCGGCCATTCCGCACTCGCTGATCGACCAGACCACGCTGCTCGGTTCGGTCGACCGCATCGCCGACCGGATGAAGGCCTACGCGGCCGCCGGGGTCACCACGCTCACGCTGGCCCCCGCGGGCCTCACTCTGGAGGACCGGATCGCCTCGCTCCGGGCCGGTTGCGACGCCCTGGAGCGCGCCGGTCTGGCGTAACGCGGCGGATGTCCCGGAGAAAAGTTCTGCGGCCGTGGTGGGGGCTCGGGGGTCTTCCCCGCCACGGCCGTCACCGGGAACAACGCGCCAGGGGCCCCTTGGGTTACGCCCCTGAGCGTCCCACTCCGTCCTTCGTTTGGCGGAGTTGTCCGACATATCGGTTGCCGGGCTCCTGCCAACCCATTTGACTCGGTTTCTGCGGAAACCCTGCATGGAGGTGGCAGTGATGCTTTCGGCCAAGAGTCTGTTCCAGGAGATCCTCGACAACGACGAGTCGTTCCGTCTCTTCTGCTCCATCGCTGCCAGCGGCGAGTCGCAAGGGGGCTGGGAGAACGCGCGGATCGCCGCGCTCGTCCCGCCGAGTGAGCACGAACTCGTACCCAAGATCACCCGCCATGGCGCGGACGAGGACAAGCACGGGCGGATTTTCAACGCCCTCATGAAGAAGCGCGGCCTGACCCCCGTCGAGGTCCCTTCCGACACCGACTACACCATGCTCCTGGAGCGGCACGGGATCGGCCTCGCGCACGACAAGCTCAAGAGCGACGAGCCGCTGAGCGTCCAGGACATCGTCACGTATCTCGCCCACAGCAGGGTCACCGAACAGCGCGCCTCCGAGCAGATGGAGCTGCTGCGCAGGCACTTCGCCGACGACCCCGACATCGGCCGCGCGGTGAAGATGATCTCCAACGACGAGGACAACCACCTCGCGTACTGCCACGAGGAACTGCTGCGCTTCGCCTACGCAGGACACGGCCGCGACATCCAGCGGACGCTGCGCGAGTGCGCGCTCGCCGAGATCCGGATCTACCGGGACGTCAGCCTCGCCGTGATGGCCCACATGGGGCGCATTCTCGACTGGCCGAGGGCCAAGTCGGCGACGCTCGCCGCGGGCATCCACGCCGTCTACGCCTACGAGCGGGCCGGGGGGTGGCGCCGGATGGTCTCCCTCAGGACGCCCGAGCGGCGCGACGCGATGGGCGGTCCCGCGGCGGCGGCACCCGAGTTCGCGTGAACGCGTGGCCCACGCGCGCGTGGCCCGATCACAGCCATCCCCGCTGCTTGAAGAGCCGGTACAGGAGGATCTCCAGGGTCACCATCAGCAGGATCACCGCCGGGTACGACCACAGCCAGTGCAGCTCGGGCATGTGGTCGAAGTTCATGCCGTAGATGCCCGCGATCAGCGTGGGGACCGCGGCCATGGCCGCGAACGCGGAGATCTTCCGCATGTCGTCGTTCTGGCGCACGCTCATCTGCGCGAGATGGGCCGAGAGGATGTCCGAGACCAGCCGGTCCAGGCTCTCCACGGACTCGTTCACCCGCATCAGATGGTCGTTCACGTCACGGAAGAACGGCTGCGCCTTCTCGTCCACGAAGGGCACGGCAGTGCCGTAGGGGCCCGTGCCCGCCAGCCGGGTCACCGGCACCGCGAGCGGGACCGTGGCCCTGCGGAACTCCAGGATCTGCCGCTTGAAGGTGTAGATCCGCGACGCGGTGTGCCGCGAGCCGCCGTGAGTCGGCGAGAAGACCTCGGCCTCCAGCTCCTCCAGGTCGGTCCCCAGCTCCGTCGCCACCTCCAGATAGTGGTCGACGGTCGCGTCGGCGATCGAGTAGAGCACCGCGGTGGGCCCGAGCCGGAGCTTCCCGGGGTCCGCCTCCAGCTGGTGGCGTACGGCCGCGAGGGGCGAGCCCTCGCCGTGCCGGACGGTCACCACGAAGGAGTCGCCGATGAAGATCATGACCTCGCCGGTGGAAACGGCGTCGCTGTCCGGCTCGTACACGACCGGCTTGAGGACCATGAACAGCGAATCGTCGTACACCTCCAGCTTGGGCCGCTGGTGCGCCTTGAGGGCGTCCTCGACGGCCAGCGGGTGCAGTCCGAACTCCTCGGTGACGAGGTCGAACTCCCGCTCCGTCGGCTCGTGCAGCCCGATCCAGAGGAACGTGTTGCCCGCGGCACGGGCCTCGGCCAGGGCGTCGGAGAGGTCGTCGGGGCCCTCCGTCCGGCGCCCGTCGCGGTAGATGGCGGAGTCGACGATCACGGAGCGTATTCTTCCGCCGAACGGGAGGGGGCGCACTCCGGCCACTGCCTCCGGCGGCCCGGACCAGGTCGCATGGGCGTCCGTTTACGCTGGGCCGCATGCCCACCCTGATCCTCGTCCGGCACGGACGTTCCACCGCCAACACCGCGGGACTGCTCGCCGGCTGGACGCCCGGCGTCGCCCTCGACGAGCGCGGCGCCCAGCAGGCCGCCGCACTGCCCGGGCGACTCGCCGCGCTGCCGATCTCCGAGGTCGTCACGAGCCCCCTGCAACGCTGCCAGGAGACCGTTCGGCCACTGCTCGACGCACGGCCGGAACTGCGGGTGCACGCCGAGGAGCGCATCGGGGAGGCCCACTACGGCGACTGGACCGGCCGCAAACTCGCCGAGCTGATGGACGAGCCGCTGATGGAGGTCGTCCAGACGCATCCCTCCGCGGTGGCGTTCCCCGGCGGCGAATCGATGCGGGCCATGCAGACGCGGGCCGCCGAGGCGGTGCGCGAATGGAACGCGCGCGTGGAGCGCGATCACGGCGGTGACGCCGTGTACCTGATGTGCTCGCACGGCGACATCATCAAATCCCTTGTCGCGGACGCACTGGGACTTCATCTCGATCTCTTCCAGCGGATCTCTGTTGAACCGTGTTCCATCACCGCGATCCGCTACACACGGATGCGGCCGTTCCTCGTGCGCCTCGGGGACACCGGCGATTTCGCGTCCCTGGCGCCGCGCGAGGAACCCCCGAGCGGTGACGCCACCGTCGGGGGCGGTGCGGGCGCACCGTGATCGTCGGCCGCAGTAGGGTGAAGCGGTCGAAGCAGCGCAGCAGTTGTCATCCGTAGTTGCATTCGCAGTTGTCAGCAGACTTGTCAGCAGTCGATGCGGGCCGACGCCGTAAGCCGGTCCTCATGCCGAAATCAATGGAGACAGGACGTGTCCCGTCAGGTGTTCCTCTACGACCCCCCGGACCGTTTCGTGGCCGGTACGGTCGGGTTGCCCGGGCGCCGTACCTTCTTCCTGCAGGCCACCTCGGGCCCCCGGGTGACCAGCGTGGCTCTGGAGAAGACCCAGGTGGCCGCCCTCGCGGAGCGCATGGACGAACTCCTCGACGAGGTCGTACGGCGTACCGGGGGAAGCGCGCCCGTCCCGGCCGTGGCTCCCACCGAGGTGTCCGACACCGCGCCCCTCGACGCCCCCGTCGAGGAGGAGTTCCGGGTCGGCACCATGGCGCTGGCCTGGGACGGTGACGAGCAGCGCATGATCGTCGAGGCGCAGGCCCTCGTGGAGCTCGACGCCGACTCCGAGGAGGACCTCGCCGAGGCCGAGGAGCGGCTGCTCCAGGACGAGGAGAACGGTCCGCCGATGCTCCGGGTCCGGCTCACCGGCGCGCAGGCCCGGGCCTTCGCCAAGCGGGCGCTCGACGTCGTCAACGCAGGCCGGCCGCCCTGCCCGCTGTGCAGCCTCCCGCTCGACCCGGAAGGACACGTATGTCCGCGCCAGAACGGATACCGCCGCGGAGCGTGACCACGGCCGAGCTGCTCGCCAAGGGCGAGCTGAAGGTGCGCGGACGGATCCGCGAGGCCTCGAACGCGGTGCTGTACTGCTCCGTCTCGTACGAGGGCCGGGACGCGTTCTGCGTCTACAAGCCCGTCGCCGGGGAGCGCCCCTTGTGGGACTTCCCCGACGGGAACCTGGCGCAGCGCGAGGTCGCCGCGTACGAGGTGTCCGAGGCGACCGGGTGGGGGCTCGTGCCGACCACGGTGCTGCGGGACGGGCCGTACGGCGAGGGCATGGTCCAGCTCTGGATCGAGGCCGCCCCCGAAGCCGAGCTGCTGGCCCTGGTGGACGGTGAGGAGCCCGCGGAGGGCTGGAAGGCGATCGGCTTCGCCGAGGTCGGTGAGGGGAGGACGGCGTTGCTCGTGCACGCCGACGACGATCGGCTGCGGCGGCTGGCCGTGCTCGATGCCGTGATCAACAACGCGGACCGCAAGGGCGGGCATCTGCTGCCCGGGAGTGAGGGGCGGCTGTACGGCATCGACCACGGGGTCACCTTCAATGCCGAGAACAAGCTGCGGACGTTGTTGTGGGGGTGGGCGGGGGAGTCTCTGACCGCGGAGGCGGTCTCGGTGCTCTCCGCTCTGCGGGACGGGCTGGTGCCCGGCGGGCCGCTTGCCACCCGGCTGGCCGAACTTGTCACCTCCGCGGAAGTGGAGGCCACGCGGGGGCGGGTCTCGGCGATGCTGGCCTCGGGGAAGCATCCTGAGCCGAGCGGGGAGTGGCCTGCGATTCCCTGGCCGCCGGTGTGACGTCGCTCGCGTAGCTGCGGGCATGCGTGCCGCTAGGGGCGGCACGGGTGGGCGCAGCGGCGCCCTGCCAGCGCCGGTAAGCGTACCGACCCCAAGCCCAGCCCGGACGCCGGGCGGCGGCACACCGCCGGTGCACAGTGCAGCGCGTCGCGCAAGGACGGCTTCCCGGCCATCAGGCCTGGTCCGGTTCGTATACGTAACTTCCGGCCGGTTAGGCTCATGGCATGTATGCCTGGCCCGCTTCTGAGGTCCCCGCCCTGCCTGGTGAGGGCCGCGACCTCCGGATTCACGACACTGCGACCGGTGGGCTCGTCCGTCTTGACCCCGGTCCCGTCGCCCGTATCTACGTATGCGGCATCACGCCGTACGACGCGACCCATCTGGGACACGCGGCGACCTACAACGCGTTCGACCTCGTGCAGCGCGTGTGGCTCGACACCAAGCGGCAGGTTCACTACGTCCAGAACGTGACCGACGTCGACGACCCACTGCTGGTGCGCGCGGAGCGGGACGGCATCGACTGGGTGGCGCTCGCCGAGAAGGAGACCGCCCTCTTCCGCGAGGACATGACCGCCCTGCGGATGCTGCCCCCGAAGCACTACATCGGCGCCGTCGAGGCGATACCGGGGATCGTCCCGCTCGTCGAGCGGCTGCGGGACGCGGGAGCGGCGTACGAGCTCGAAGGGGATGTGTACTTCTCCGTCGAGTCGGACCCGAACTTCGGCAAGGTGTCCAACCTGGACGCCGCCGCCATGCGCCTGCTGTCCGCCGAGCGCGGTGGCGACCCGGAGCGTCCGGGCAAGAAGAACGCGCTCGACCCGATGCTGTGGATGGCCGCGCGCGAGGGTGAGCCCAGCTGGGACGGCGGCTCGCTCGGACGAGGCCGTCCCGGGTGGCACATCGAGTGCGTCGCCATCGCCCTCGACCACCTGGGGATGGGCTTCGACGTCCAGGGCGGCGGCTCCGACCTCGCCTTCCCGCACCACGAGATGGGCGCCTCGCACGCCCAGGTGCTGACCGGCGAGTTCCCGATGGCCAAGGCGTACGTCCACGCCGGCATGGTCGCGCTGCACGGCGAGAAGATGTCGAAGTCCAAGGGCAATCTCGTCTTCGTGTCCACGCTCCGGCGCGACGGCGTCGACCCGGCAGCCATACGGCTCGCCCTGCTCGCGCACCACTACCGGGCCGACTGGGAGTGGACGGACTCGGTTCTCGAAGAGGCCGTCGCGCGGCTGGAGAACTGGCGGGCCGCCGTTTCACGCCCCGACGGGCCGTCCGCCGACGCGCTCGTGGAGGAGATCCGCGAGGCCCTCGCCAACGACCTGGACGCGCCGTCCGCGCTCGCCGCGGTCGACCGCTGGGCCGCTCTCCAGCACGAGCGGGGCGGTACGGACGAGGGCGCCCCCGGCGTCGTATCGCGCTCCGTGGACGCTCTGTTGGGCGTGGCCCTGTAAGACGGACGCCCTGGTGGCCCTGAGAGAGGGGCGCTTCCTCCGGAAGGAGGAAGCGCCCCTTTTGGTTCACGCGAGAATCAGCGGGATCGAAGCCCGACTCGCGCGCCGGTCAGATCCGCTGGACCCGGACGCTGCGCAGGATCGCGGGAGAACCGGTGTCCCAGACGCCGATGACCTGGTGGCCGAAGGCGAAGGCTTCCTGGATCTCGTCGTGGGCCTGCGGGGTCGGGTTGTTGAGGACGCGGAACTGGTTGTTGATGCGCAGGAAGATCTGCCGCGGCTGCCCCGGAAGCGGGTGCACGATGTCGATGTAGCCGTTCGCCACACCGGCGACGAGAGCCTGCGTCGAGATCTGCTGGAGCGCGGACTGCGTGACCTGCTGCAGCTGCTGCTGCACCTGCTGCTCGATCTGCTGCTGTTGCTGCTCGCCCTGCTGCTGCCCGAACGGCTGCTGTTGCTGCTGTCCGTACGGCTGTTGCTGTTGCTGCTGCTGGCTCAGCTGCTGCAGCAGCTGCTGGTAGGGCTGCTGCTGGGCGAGCTGCTGGAGCTGCTCGAGCGATCCGCTCATGCCCTGGGGGCCGAACGGC
The DNA here is from genome assembly GCF_026343635.1 of Streptomyces sp. NBC_00038. Classification (NCBI taxonomy): domain Bacteria; kingdom Bacillati; phylum Actinomycetota; class Actinomycetes; order Kitasatosporales; family Streptomycetaceae; genus Streptomyces; species Streptomyces sp. NBC_00038. Next base: position 2,225,121 of record NZ_JAPELQ010000001.1, on the reverse strand, counting down.
TGCTGTTGCTGCTGCCCGAACGGCTGCTGTCCGTACGGCTGCTGCTGGCCGAAGGGCTGCTGCATCTGCTGTCCGAACGGCTGCTGCTGGCCCGGATTCTGCTGCTGGTACGGCGACGTGCTTGGGAACTGCTGCCCCTGTTGGCTCATTTGCGGGGTGATGCTCATGCGGGTGCCACCTTCCATCAATGGTTGGTTGCGGTTCGCTGGTACGTGGCGATCAGGTCCTCAGCCTGTGACCACCAGGCCGACGATCTCGTCGTCCGAGAACCAGACACGTACGTCGGGCCGTCCTCCCGCGAAGGCGGAGTGCACCGCCTGGCGGATCTCGGGGGACGGGTTGTTGAGGTTGCGCCAGTCGCCGGCCACGAACAGCCGGAGCCTCGGCGGGAGTTCACGCGGGTACGGCAGCAGCTCGTCCCAGTACCGCTCGGCCAGGCCCGAGCCGACCGCGTCCGGCAGCAGATGGGTCACCGCCGCCTTGATGTCCGGCCGGTTGCCGATCCGCTGGGAGGCGGGCCGGGCCGGCGCGTCCTGCTGCGGGGTGCCCGTGGCCCGCAGCACCGCGCGGGCACGCTCCGGGGACATCGGTACCTGCCCGGCCGCTTTCAGCATGCCCTGCAGTGCGGCCAGGGCGCCGACCACCACCGGAGAGGCGGAGGAGGTACCGGAGAACGTGTCCGTGTACCAGCCGATCTCCTCGGCACCGCCCTGCAGGTCACCGGGACGGTCCCAGGAGCCGCCGGTGGTCGTGACCTCGCGTCCCCAGCCCTGCGCGTCCACGCGGGCCCCGTAGTTGGAGAACGCGAGCCGCGAGCGGTCCGGGCCGTGGTCGCGGCCGTGTGTGCCGGGCGGCGGTGCGCCCGCACCGACCAGGACCGCGCCGGAGGACTGGTTGGAGGGGTTGAACGGGTTGCGCCACCACTCGGGGAACTCGGCGGGGCGGCGCTCGTACACCCCGTCGTCGAGCGACTCGGCGCCGTTGCCCGCGGCCGCCACGACGAGCACGCCCTTGGCGGTCGCGTACCGGACGGCCGCGAAGGTGTCCGGCCACCACTCGACCGGGATGTAGCCCTGCTGGTCGTCGCGCTCCTCGAAGTCGAACCGCGGGCCTGGAGCGTGCAGTTCGATCAGGATGATGTCGCCCGGGCTCAGCCGGTCGGCCGTCGCGTGGATCGCGGCCGCCGTGCCGATGCTCTGGAAGGACGCGGCCGCGGTCACGGTGTCCGGCACGATGCCGGTGATCCCGTGCTCGTTGCGGTCACCGCCGATCACTCCGATGACGGCGGTGCCGTGGTTGCGCCAGGCGAGGTCGGTCAGCGGGGTGCCGACGACGACGCCCGCGAGCTTCCCCGCCAGGTCCTGGTGGCCGAGCTGCCAGGCCCCCTCCACGTCGATTACGGTCACGCCCTGGCCCGTACCGCCCGGCCGCTGCCAGGCCCAGTACGCGTCGATCCCCTCGGGCGCCGGGCGCAGATATCCCTGGCGGCTGGTGAAGTCCGGGGTGACGGGCGCCCCTTCCTTCACTCGTTGACTGTTGTCGGCACTCTGCCCGACCGACCCCACGGAGGCCGGTACGGCGCCCGGCTTCACGTAAGCCGTGTCGATCTCAGGCAGTGCCGCGATCCGTGAGCGCAGTTCCTGGGCGCGGCTCTCGACGCCGCGCACCCGGTAGAAGAGTGCGAGGTCGGGGCCGCTCTCGGTGGCCGCCGCCGCGGACTGCTGCAGACGTTCCTCGCTGCCGAACAGCGGCTCCAGGGAGAGCTGTTCGTCGCTGAGGAACATGTTGAGGGCCGACACATCGGCGCCCACCGCCGAACGGACGCCCTCGGTCCGGGCACGAAGCCTGGCCTCAGGACGTGCGACGACGATCAGCTCCTGCTCGGCTCCTCGGTAGGTGAATCCCGCTCCGTCGGGCCCCGGCCCGGACGTTCCCGGGCCTTGCGCCGGCTGTACCTGGTCGGTCATCGCGTACCGCTCCCTTCGGTCCATGCGGGTGCTCTTGGCTCGGTCCATACGGGTGCTCTGTCGCGGGATGACGCGGTGCCATGTCCCGTCCCCGGGCCGCGCCTTCGGGGCACACCCTGCTCCTCGCACGGCGAGTCGTCCACCCCCGATGCCGTCAACTTGGTTTGAAAACAAGTTGAATTGGGCAACCTGTGCAATCCGTCCTGAAACAGTTGTCACGAGGCAAACCAGCCAAAGGCTGAGGAGACGGGTGTCATGCGACGGGGCGGGAGCGCTTGTCGACCGCTCGACCGGTCCCGCTACACAGCAGGGGCGGTGCGCGTCCTGCGCACCGCCCCTGGTGGTTCAGTTCGTCGAGGAAATCCGGAAGGTCCTAGGAGTCCTCGGAGGTGTCGTCGGGACCCTCGCCGTCCGTGCCGGTCCTGTCGTCCGTGCCGGTCTTGTCGTCCGTGTTGCTCTTGTCGTCCGCCCCGGTGCCGTGGTCCGTCCCGGACTCCGCGTCCGTCTCCGGCAGCTGCGGCTTCGGCGGCCGGGTGCGGCCTGCCGGGCCGTCCCGGAGGAACGACGCGGACTCGCCGCTCTCGGTGGCGTGGCCCCCGGCCTGCGTGGCCGGACCGCCGCCGTCCCGTCTGCGGAGATACCGCTCGAACTCACGGGCGATCGCCTCGCCCGAGGCCTCCGGCAGCTCAGCGGTGTCCCGGGCCTCCTCCAGCGACTGGACGTACTCGGCGACCTCGCTGTCCTCGGCGGCCAGCTGGTCGACGCCCAGCTGCCAGGCCCGCGCGTCCTCGGGCAGCTCGCCCAGCGGAATACGCAGGTCGATCAGGTCCTCCAGGCGGTTGAGGAGGGCCAGCGTCGCCTTCGGGTTCGGCGGCTGCGACACGTAGTGCGGTACGGCCGCCCACAGGGACACGGCCGGTACGCCCGCGTGTGTGCACGCCTCCTGGAGGATGCCGACGATGCCCGTGGGGCCCTCGTACTTGGTCTCCTCCAGGTCCATGGTGCGGGCCAGGTCCGCATCGGACGTCACCCCGCTGACCGGCACCGGACGCGTGTGCGGGGTGTCACCGAGCAGGGCGCCCAGGATCACCACCAGCTCCACGCCCAGCTCGTGCGCGAAGCCGAGCAGCTCGTTGCAGAACGAGCGCCACCGCATCGACGGCTCGATACCCCGGACCAGCACCAGGTCACGTGGCTTGTCGCCGCCGACCCGGACCACCGACAACCTTGTCGTCGGCCATGTGATCTTGCGGACACCGCCGTCCAGCCACACGGTGGGGCGGTTCACCTGGAAGTCGTAGTAGTCCTCGGCGTCCAGCGCCGCGAACACCTCGCCCTTCCATTCCTTGTCCAGATGCGCGACCGCGGTGGAGGCGGCGTCGCCGGCGTCGTTCCAGCCTTCGAACGCGGCCACCATGACCGGGTCGACCAGCTCGGGAACCCCCTCGAGCTCGATCACCCAGTGCCTCCTTCCGACGTGCCCTCACGTACGCCCCAACCTTACGGCGTGCGAAGGGGGCCTCCGCAGCCCCCTTGCACGGGGGAGTGAACGGATCACTGCCCCGCCGAGGGGCCGGAAACACGCGTGACCGTCACCCTGAAACACCCCCCAGTCATCCGAGGAGTCACCTCGCGCCCGCCGGGCCGGGTCGAAGCGGTCCGGGATGCCGAGCGGGTGAGAGGTGTCTTCGTGGCGCGGTTCACAGGGTCGAGCGCAGCCACTGTTCCACGCTCGCGATGTGCACCGTCGCCCATGAGCGGGCCGCCTCCGCGTCGCGGTCGCGCAGGGCCGTGAGGATCGCGCGGTGCTCGTGCAGGGTGCGGCTGACCGCGTCCTCCTGGGTCAGGCCGCGCCAGATCCGGGCCCTGGTCGTGGGCCCGGAGAGGCCGTCGAGGAGGGAGCAGAGCACCGAGTTCCCGGAGCTCTGCACGATGCCCCGGTGGAACTCCAGGTCGGCGGCGACGAGTTCCTCCACCGAGGGCTCGTCGCCCAGCAGGTCCAACTGGGCGGTCAGTGCGTTCAGTTGCTGTTCGCTGATGCGCGAGGCCGCCATCGCCGTGGCGGCCGGCTCCAGGATGCGGCGGACCGCCAGGAACTCGAGCACCGTGTCGTCGCGGTGGAAGTCGACGACGAAGCTCAGCGCCTCCAGGAGGAGTTGGGGATCCAGGCTGGTGACGTAGGTGCCGTCGCCCTGCCGGACGTCCAGGATGCGGATGAGCGACAGGGCGCGCACCGCCTCGCGCAGGGAGTTGCGGGACAGGCCGAGTTCGGCGGCGAGTTCGCTCTCCTTGGGGAGCCGGTCGCCGGGGCGCAGGGAGCCGGAGACGATCATTCCCTTGATCTTCTCGATCGCCTCGTCGGTGACTGCCATGGCGGGCCTCCCTGTCGTTCAGCGTGCCGTTCGGGATGTCGCCAAGGCATCCGCTCAGACGTCCGATGTCTCAGCCATTATGAGGGTCAGCGGGCTGAACGGGACACGGAATCCGACGTCAGGTCAGGCGAGGGCCTCCAGGTCGGCCAGTGCGGAGGGCTCGTCGAGGGTGGTGAGCGCGCGGTCCCGCATCAGGATCCGGCCGTCGACGACCGTGTCCCGTACGTCCGCCGAGTGCGCGGCGTACGCGAGCGTGGACCACGGATCGTGCAGCGGCCTCAGATGGGGCGCGTCGAGGTCGAGCACGACCAGGTCGGCGCGCTTGCCCGCCTCAAGGGAGCCCAGGTGGTCGCCGAGCCCCAGCGCGCGGGCGCCCTCGATGGTGGCCATGCGGACCGCCTGTTCGGCGCCGACCGCGGTGGGATCGCCGGCCGCCTTGTGGACGAGGGCCGCCTGCCTGACGGCTCCCAGCATGTCCAGGGTGTTGGAGCTGACGGCGCCGTCCGTGCCGAGCCCGACGGTCACGCCCGCGCTGAGCAGCCTCGGGACCGGGGCGATACCGCAGCCGAGCTTCAGGTTGGAGACCGGGCAGTGCGCGACCGACGTGCCGGTGCGGGCGAGGGCCGCGATCTCGGGACCCGTCAGATCCACGGCGTGCGCGAGCAGCAGGTCGGGGCCGAGCAGCCCGAGCGAGTCGAGCAGTTCCACCGGACGCTTGCCGTGGGCGACCTCGACGGTGGCGACCTCGGTCGCGTTCTCCGCCGCGTGGATGTGCAGCAGCGCTCCGAACTCCCTTGCCAGCGCGGCTATTTCGACGAGCTGCTCGGGGGAGAGGGTGTACGTCGAGTGGGCGAAGAGAACGGGACGGACGCCCGGCCGGGTCGTCGCGCGGTCGGTCAGATCGCGGCGCGCCCACTCCAGCCGGTCCTCGTACGCGATGCCGTCGGGGGCGTTCGGTACGTCCATGAAGGTCGGCCCGGTGTGCAGCCGCCAGTCCGCCTCGCGCGCCGCCTGCTCGGCCGCCTCGTGGAACCAGTACATGTCGAGCGCGGAGGTCACCCCCGCCCGTACGCTCTCGGCGATCGCGACCCGCACCGCCGCCGCGACGTTCTTAGGGGACAGCAACTCCGCTTCCCAGCGCAGCACCCGCTCCAGGAAACCCTGGAGCGTGACGTCGTCCGCGCGGCCGCGCAACAGCGTCATCGCCAGGTGGGTGTGGGTGTTGACAAGGCCGGGGAGGACGAGGCAGCCGCTCGCGTCGAGGGTGTCGGTGGCCGCGTACCGCGTACGGAGTTCCTCGGCGGGACCGACGGCCAGGATCTCGCCGTCGCGGACGGCGACGGCACCGTCGCGCACGAGGGTTCCGGCCTCGTCGACGGTCAGGACGTCCCCGCCCTCGACCAGCAGATCAGCGGAGACCACGTCAGCGCGCTCACTCATGCCGCGTGCTCCTCGGACTCCGCGTGCTCCTCGGCCAGCAGCCGTAGTGCCTCAAGAGACACAACGGCCCCTCGCTCCACGCCCTCCGCCACGACATCGCGGTGCGGGTTGTAGCCGCCGGTGTTCTCCTCGTCGACCAGCTCGTCCGCGTTCGCGCCGTCGACGACGAGCACGCCGCCCGCCACGAGGCCACGCAGTGAGGCGGTGACCAGCAGCGCGGACAGCTCCATCTCGATAGCGGCGAGACCCGCGTTGTCGTAGGTGTTGAGCGGGATCAGTCCGGGCTGGAAGGCCGCCCGGGTCCAGACGAGACCCCGGTGGTGCGGGGCGCCCGCCGCGCGGGCCGCGCGCTGGAGCGCGAGCACCGCCTCGGGGGAGGACACCGCCGGGTACTCGGGCGGCAGCAGCTGCTGGGTGACACCGTCGTCGCGTACGGCGGCCTCCGCGATGACGAGATCGCCGTCACCGATACCGGGGCGCATCGCGCCTGCCGTGCCGAAGCGCAGGAAGGTCGTGACGCCCGCGTCGGCCAGCTCCTGGAAGAGCAGGATCGCGCCGGGCGCGCCGACCCCGTGCGAGGCGACGGTGACCGGCAGGCCCTTCCAACTCCCGCTGAACACACGGTATTCGCGGTGGTACGAGACCTCCTCGGCGCCGTCGAGCAGCGCCGCGACGGCCGCGGCGCGCGCCGGGTCCCCGACGACCAGGGCCTGCGGAGGGAGGCCCGTGCGGGGTATGCGGGTGATGGGCAACAGGTCCTGGGTCATGAGACGGCTCCAGCGGGGCGGGTACGGCGACGGCGGCGGGCCGTCGTGAGGAAGAGGGCGCCGAGTGTGACCACGTACGGCGCGGCGTCGGTCGCCTGCTGCGGCAGGCCGAGGCCCTGAAGACGGAAGCCCGCGGCCTCCGCGAGTCCGAAGAGCAGCGCGGCGAGCAGTACACCGAGGGGCAGCGCACGGCCGAGCATCACCGCGACCACGGCGATCCAGCCGCGTCCGGCCGTCATGTTCTCGGAGAACAACGTGACGTTGCCGAGGGCGAGTTGGGCTCCGGCGAGGCCGCACAGCACTCCGGAGACGAGCACCGCCGCGTACTGGTACTTCGCCGGGCTCACCCCGAGCGTGGCCGCCGCCTCGGGCGCCTCGCCGACCCCGCGCAGCCTGAGGCCCCACACGTGCCGGGAGAGCATCAGCGCCGCGACACCGACCGAGGCCCATGCCACGTACGCGAGCGGTGAGAAGCCACCGACCAACGGCAGACCGGCAAGTGACGGATCGTCAAAAGTGCCCTGCACGCCGAAGACCGTACGCAGCAGGAAGCTGGTCAGGCCGACGGCGAGGAGGTTCATGGCGATGCCCAGGACCACGGCGTCGCCGCGCAGGGTCACCGTGCCGACGGCGAGGATCAGCGAGTACACGGCGGCGGCGAGTGCGGCCGCCAGGACGCCCAGCCAGGGGCTGCCGGTGAACCAGCTCGTGGTCACCGCGGTGAAGCAGCCCATCAGCATCATGCCTTCGAGGCCGATGTTGAAGACGCCCGCGCGTTCGCAGATCGCGCCGCCGAGCGCGGCCAGCAGGATGGGAGTGAGGGCGCGCAGCGCGGACATGAGGAGATCGGAGTCGAAGAACATCACACGGCTTCCTTCTGCCGAAGCCGCCGGGACTCCCGGGACCTTCCAAGCCACTTGTTCGGGAAGCGCAGCCGGGCCGCCAGGAACACGATGACGATGGCCTGCAGCACCTGCGTCAGTTCGCGCGGCACCTCGGTGGTGCGTTCCATGGAGAGCCCGCCGACCTCGAGTACGGCGAAGAAGAACGAGGCGAGGACCGTGCCCAGCGGGCCCGCCGCCGCGAGCAGCGCGGCCGTCAGACCCGTCCAGGTGTACCCGGGGGCGGTGAGCGCGCCGTCGAGGAAGCGGTACGGGAAGCTCAACACCCCGATGGCGCCGACGAGTCCGGCGAGTGCGCCCGACACCGCCATCAGTTTGAGCGTCAGTCCCTTGCGCTCGACGCCCGCGTAGGCGGCGAAGCGGGAGTTGAGGCCGGTCATCCGGATTTCGTAGCCGACCGCCGTACGGGAGTCCGCGAACCAGTACGCGGCCGCGGCGGCCACGATCAGCAGCAGGCCGACGGTCACCGTGGAGTCGCCGAAGGCGGGCAGGGCCACCCCGTCGGGCAGTTGACGCGTCTGGGGGAGGCTGGAGCCGGGCTCCTTGAGCGGATAGCGCACCAGGTACGAGGCGAGCGACGAGGCCGGATAGCTGAGCAGCAGGCTGCTCACCAGGAGCGGTACGCCGAGGTGGTTCTCGCAGAGCGCTGCCAGGGCCGCGTATCCGGCGCCCGCCGCCATGCCCGCGAGGATCGCGAGGACGACGGTGAGCGGCGCGGGCAGTGGTGAGTAGAGGCCGGTTACCGCCGCCGCGATGCCGCCGAGCACCAACTGCCCGTCGCCGCCGAGGTTGATGAGCCCGGCGCGCAGCGGGATCGCCAGCGCGAGCGCCATGCCGAGCACGCTGGTGGTGGTGGACAGGGTCGAGCCGATGCCGTCGGAGCCGAGGGAACCGCTGATGACGGCGCCGTACGCGGAGACCGGATCGGCGCCCGTGCCCACCAGGAACAGCGCGCCGATGACGACTCCGGCGAGGACGGAGAAGGTGACGGGGGAGCGCAGGGCCCCTGTTATTCGGGTCATGTCAGTCTCCGACCTCTACCGGGGGCTGCACCGGCGGCTGTTCGGGGGCCTTGCCGCCCGCCATCGCCAGGCCCAGCGTCCGTTCGTCCGCCTCGTCCTTCGTGTACGTCGCCGTCACGCGGCCCTCGTACATCACGAGCACCCGGTCCGCGAGCGCGCGGATCTCGCTGAGCTCGGCCGAGACGAGCAGGACGGCGTGGCCCGCGTCGCGGTAGGCGACCAGTTCGTCGTGGATGTTCTGGATGGCACCGATGTCGACGCCCCGCGTCGGCTGCTCGACGAGCAACAGCGGGGCGTCGTGGGCGAGTTCGCGGCCGATCAGCAGCTTCTGGAGGTTGCCGCCGGACAGTGCGGAGGCGGGCACCTCGGGCGAGGACGCCTTGATGCCGAAGCGTTCGACGAGACCTTGCGCGTGGGCCCGTACGGCCGAGGGCGTCAGCAGTCCGTGCCGTGAGGACAGCGACGTACGGTGATGGCCCATCGCGAGGTTGTCGGCGACGGACGCGGCGGGCGCGGTGCCGACCGCGTGCCGGTCCTCGGGCACGTACGCGAGGCCTTGGGCGCGCCGTTCGGTCGCCGAGGCGTGCGTGATGTCCCGGCCCCGCAGGGCGACTTGGCCGCCGGTGACGGGCCGCAGCCCGGCCAGCGCCTCGATCAACTCGCTCTGGCCGTTGCCGGCGACTCCCGCGATACCGACGATCTCGCCCGCCCGGACGGTCAGCCGGACCTCACGTACCGCGTCGGTGGCGAGGTCTTCCACGTCCAGCACCACGTCACCCGGGGTGCCCGTGGCGTGCACGCGGTCCAGGTCGACCGCGCGGCCCGTCATCGCGGCGGCGATCTCGTCGGCGCTCGTCTCCGCGGTGCGCAGCCGGGCGACGACGCGGCCGTCCCGCAGCACCGTCACGTTGTCGCTGCCTTCGAGGACCTCGCGCAGTTTGTGCGTGACAAGGATCACCGTACGGCCCTGCGCGGTGAGCGACTTGAGGACCGTGAACAGGGCGTCGGCCTCGGCGGGGGTCAGCACCGCGGTCGGCTCGTCGAGGATGAGCGTACGGGCGCCGCGGTGCAGCAGCTTCAGGATCTCCACGCGCTGCCGCAGGCCGACCGGGAGGTCACCGACCCGGGCGTCCGGGTCGACGGCGAGCCCGTGCTCCTCGGCCAGTTCGCGCACCCGGCGCCGCGCCGCCGCGCGGTCGAGGAGACCGAAGCGGCGCGGCTCGGCCGCGAAGACGACGTTCTCGGCGACCGTCAGCGAGTCGAACAGCTTGAAGCTCTGGTGCACCATGCCGAGCCCGGCGGCCATCGCGTCGCCGGGGTCGCCGAAGGACACCTCGCGCCCGTCGATCCGCACCGAACCGGCGTCAGGGCGTTCCATCCCGTAAAGGACGGACATCAGCGTGGACTTGCCCGCGCCGTTCTCGCCCATCAGGGCGTGGATCTCGCCGCGCCGGACGGTCAGATCGACGGCGTCGTTGGCGAGCGTGCCGGGGAACCGCTTGGTGATTCCCCGGAGCTCGACGACAACCTCGGTCTCAACTGGCTGCGGGGTCATCGACCTTCAGCTCTCCGGACACGATCTGATCGCGCAGCGCCTCGACCTTCGTCAGGACGTCCTTGTGGTCGGCGATGACGCACTTGGAGGTGTCGACGCCGGCCTCCAGGCCGGTGAGGCTGATGCCGCCCTCCTTGAGGCCGTACGAGATCGTCTTGCCCGTGTTGCCGTCGAGGACCTGCTTGATGCCCTCTTCCACCGCGACGTCGGTCTTCTTGATCACGTTGTCCACGACCGTGCCCGGCGCCGAGGTGCACTGGTTGACGTCGACGCCGTACGCGTAGGCGCCCTTGGCCTTCGCCGCCTCGAAGACGCCGTAGTTGCCGGCCGCGGCCGCCGCCATGATCTGGTCGGTGCCCTTGGCGAGGAGCGCGTTCGCCTGCTCCTTGGCGCGGGCCGAGTCGTCGAACGGGGACTGGCCGCCGACGAAGCGCGTGGAGGCGGTCGTCTTGGCGGCGACCGCCTTGGCGCCGGCCGCGAACGGGTCGCTGTAGCGCCGGAACTGGGGCGTGTCCAGGACGTCCACCGCGCCGACCTTGCCGCTCTCGCTGAGCAGCCCGGCCTCGGCGCCCGCCAGGTACACGCCCTCGTGCTCACGGAATGTCGCGCAACTCACGTTCTTGTACGTCTTCGTCGTGCACGCGTCGACCATCAGGAACTGCTGCTTGGGATGGGCCTCGGCCTGCTGTGCGACCAGGTCGGCGAACTCGAAGCCCATGAGCACGATCACATCGGGCGCGGCGTCCACCGCGGCCTGCACGTTCTGCTGCTCGGACGCGGTGTCCGAGGACTGATACACGGTCTGCGTCCCGTCGTGGGCCTTGGCCGCCGCCTTCACTCCGGTGACCGCGAGCTTCAGGAACTCGTTCTGCCCCACGGGGTCGGGAGTGACCAGCGTGAAGGACTTGCCACTGCTCGCGGAGCTGTCGGACGCGCTGTCCTTGGCGGCCGCGTTGCAGGCGGTGGCGAGCAGCGCGGTGCCTGCCGCGAGGGCGGCGAACTGGAGGGAACGGCGGTTTCTGCGGTACATCGGGATGACCTTCCGGAGGCTGCGGCAGGGCACGCTGTGCGGGGGCGCGAGGGGGCCGAGCGGTGAGGGTGGGGCGGTGACGGTTACGGCGGGAGCTGAACTGCGAGTCAGCTACGACAGCCGTCGGCGGCGCACCGGCCGAAGTCGAGGAAGCGACGCTTCGTGAGCAGCACAGGTCCCTCCTTCGTGTCGGTCTCGGGCCTGCGGGTGCTGGACTGTAACACCGGTTTTAGGACACCTGCCCGACTGTCTCGAACTGTGGTTCTTCGAGGTCATGTACGGTGTCGCGCACCTTCGGAACATCAGGAGTGCCCCGTTATGCCCCAGGAACTGCGCGCCGTCGACTGGACCGGAAGCAGTCTCGCGCTCATCGACCAGACCGTGCTTCCGCACCGCACCGAGACCCGCGAAATCCGCACCGTGGACGACCTGGTGGACGCGATACAGCGGCTCGTCGTCCGGGGCGCTCCGGCGATCGGGGCGGCGGGGGCGTACGGCGTGGCGCTCGCCCTGCTGCAGGGCGAGCGCGAGGGATGGGACCGCGCGCAGGTGCTCGCGGCGGTCGCCCGGATCCGCGAGGCGCGACCCACCGCCGTCAACCTCATGGTCTGCGTCGACCGCGTGCTGACCCGGTTCGACGAGGGACTGGAAGCGGTCCTCGCGGAGGCGGCCGCCGTCCAGCGCGAGGACGTCGAGGCGAACCGGGCGATGGGGGCGTTCGGGGCCGACTGGCTCCTGAAGCGCACCGACTTGGGCCGGCCGCTCCGCATCCTGACCCACTGCAACACCGGCGCGCTCGCCACCGCCGGCTGGGGCACCGCCCTCGGCGTCATACGTGAACTGCACACGCGCGGCCTTGTCGAGGTCGTGTACGCCGACGAAACTCGTCCCCTGCTCCAGGGATCACGCCTGACCGCCTGGGAGTTGGTCCAGGAGGGCATCCCGCACTACGTCCAGGCCGACGGCGCCGCCGCGGGCACCATCCTGCGCGGCGAGGTCGATGCGGCGATCGTCGGCGCGGACCGCATCGCTGCGAACGGGGACACGGCCAACAAGGTCGGCACGGTGGGCGTTGCACTGGCCTGTGCGGATGCGGGGGTGCCGTTCCTGGTGGCCGCGCCCACCACGACCGTGGACCTGTCGACGGCCTCGGGCGCCGACATTCACATCGAACTCCGGGGCGAGGACGAGGTGTTGGAGTGGGCGGGGGTGCGGACGGCTCCCGCGGGGTCGCGGGGGCACAATCCTGCGTTTGATGTGACACCGGGGCGGTTGGTGACCGGGCTGGTCACCGAGCGGGGGGTGCTGGAGGTGTCGGCGGGGGAGCTGCCGGGGGCACGGTTGCGATAACTCAGCGTCGGGGGCGGTGTTTTGAGTGCGGATGGTGGGGGCTGGTCGCGCAGTTCCCCGCGCCCCTGAGGGGCGCTGCTGTGGGGGTGCATTGAAGAGGGGCCCGAGTCACCGACTCGGGCCCCTCTTCAATCAGCGGGAATCAGCGCTGGGTCAGTTCCAACTCCAGGAGCCACTCGACCACTTCGGTGTGGTGGCGGGCCTGGCGGGGGTCGGTGCCCCAGACGTAGAGGCCGTGGCCGGCCACGACCACCGCCGGCATCTGCGGGTTGCGGGCCGCCTCCAGGCGGTCGCCCAGGACCTTCATGTCCTGGCTGTTGGCGATGACGGGGAGGGTGACCTCGACGTCGTGGGCGGGCCGGCCGACGCCCTTGAGCATCTCCACGTCCTTGAACACGATGCCGCCAGGCTCACGACGGCCCATGGCCACGGACGCGACGGTGTGCACGTGGACGACGGCACCGGCACCGGTCAGCGCGGCCACGCGCGCGTGCAGCTCGGCCTCGGCGGACGGCCTGCCGCCCGACACCGCCGCGCCCGCGCCGTCCACCAACACCACGTCGGCGGGGGTCAGTTCACCCTTGTCGTGCCCGCTCGCCGTGACCGCGAGGCGGAGCGGATCGCGGGACAGGACCACCGACAGGTTTCCCGAGGTGCCGCGCATCCAGCCGAAGGAGGCGAAGCGGGCCGACTCGGCGGCCAGGACCGCGCCCGCCTCCTCCAGGTCCAGGGCTGAGGTCACGACGGTCATGCGGTGCTCCTTGCGATGGTGATCTCGTCGAACGTCCCCGCCTGCGGGTGATCGCCGACGCCCTGCTCGTAATACGGCTCCCCGGGGCGGCGTACGCCCACGGCCTGCCAGCCCGCCGCACGCGCGGCGTCCAGCTCGCCCGGCCGGTCGGAGAGGAAGAGAATGCGGCCCGGGGCTTCGCCCAGCGCGGCCGCGATCGTCGCGTACGACCGGGGCTCCTGCTTCGGCCCGGCGTTCTCCGTGTCGTACAACCCCTCGACGAGCGGCAGCAGATCGCCCTCGGGGCTCGACCGGAACCACGCGCGCTGCGCGGCCACCGAGCCGGACGAGTACACGTGCAGACGTACGCCCGCCGCGTGCCAGCGGCGCAGCGCCGGGACCACGTCGTCATAGAAGTGCGAGACGAGGTCGCCGCGCGCGAAGCCCTCGGACCAGATGAGGCCCTGGAGGGTCTTGAGGGGGGTCGCCTTGCGGTCCTCGTCGAGCCACTCGTTGAGCGCCTTCTCGACGCGTACGGCATCAGCGTCCGGCTCGCCGATCAGCTCGCGCACCTGCGCGACCGCCCGCACCACGTCCGGATCGCCGCTCCGTTCCGAGAGCACCGCTCCGAAACGAGAGCGCGAGTACGGGTAGAGCACGTCCACGACGAACCCCGTGGCGCTCGTGGTGCCCTCGATGTCGAGCACCACGGAGTCGATGTCGAAGTGCTCGGTCACGCGGAGGCCTTGTCCTTCGCGTACCCGGCGTCGATCGTGTCGTAGTCCGGGAAGCGGGAGGCGATGGTGGAGCCGGTGAAGCTGCCGATCCAGCCGTCCTCCTCGTGGAAGAAGCGGATCGCGGTGAAGGCCGGCTTCGTGCCCATGTCGAACCAGTGCGTCGTGCCGCGCGGCACCCCGAGCAGGTCGCCCTTCTCGCAGTACACGGCGTGCACCTCGCCGTTCACGTGCAGATAGAAGATCCCGGATCCCGAGACGAAGAACCGGACCTCGTCATCGTCGTCGTGCGTGTGCTCCTGGAGGAACTTCGCGCGCGCAGCCTTCGCCTTCACCGGGTACTCGGGGTCCTCGCTCGGGTGCAGGCCGAGCACGTCGACCGTGGTGAAGCCCTCCTCGGCGTTGAGCTTCTCGATCTCCGGGCCGTACGCGGCGAACACGGTGTCGCTGTCGGCGTCCGCGGGAACGTCCTCGCGGATCGGCCACTGCTCGTAGCGCACGCCGATCGGGGCGAGCGCGGCGGCGATCTCGGTGGGGTCGGAGGAACGGCGCACGACGGTCTCCGAGCCGGTCTCGGGCCAGGTCGTCAGCAGGGTCATGGGAGCAACTCCAGGGGGCTGGAAGGGATGTCCGGATACCGAGACGAGTAGCCGGTGGGGGGAGGGACACGGGCGGCGGGGCCGCGGGACGCGCGAAAGGCTCGGGGCTGTGGTCGTCAGCCGCGACACGCCGCGCCGGTACAGCGTCGCTTCGCTGTCGCGCCTGGTGTCGTCATCGGAAAGCCTCACTGTCCCGGGTCGGGTGCCGGTCCCGAGATGGTAACTCCAGGCGGGCGGTCGGCCGGGTGTGACGAAGTTGTTGTCTCAACCACTGAGAATTCAGGTCACGGGTTTTGACGCCTGGCTGAAAACGTTCTCATGATCTCCTTATGAAGACGCTGCTGCTCGTGCGGCGGCTGTACGTGGACTTGCTCCGGTCGACCACAGCCCGCTGTCGCTGACCTCACCCGGAGCGCCAAGTCGCCCGAGCCCCCTGGGCTCCCGCCATGTCCGCGGTAGTGGCGCGTTCTCCTCCGATGCTCCGGGTCACGCACGCCCTCCCCCTTCACCCCCTCGCGCCGCCCTGCCCAGGAGCACCCATGTCCCGTACCCGTGTCCCCCTCGCCGCGCTGTCGCTGGCCTCCGCCTCCGCCCTCCTGCTCGCGGGCTGCTCCCAGTCCACGAACGCCTCGCAGAGCACCGGGGACAAGGCCGCCTCGGCCTCCGCGGCGACCGCCGCGAAGCCCGCGCCCTTCAGCAAGGGCAAGGTCAAGGTGGCCCTGGTCCGGCAGAGCGGCGCCGGGGACTACTTCGAGCAGTGGGGCAACGGCGCCAAGGCACAGGCCGAGGCCCTCGGCATCGACCTGACCGTGTACGACGCCCAGGCCGACAACGCCAAGCAGGCCACCGACCTCTCCTCGGCCATCAACTCCGGGGCACAGGCCATCATCGTCGACCACGGCTTCCCGGCCACGATCCAGCCGGAGATCGACAAGGCCGTCAAGAAGGGCATCAAAGTCGTCGTCTACGACGTCGAGCAGACCAACAAGTCGGTGGTCGCCACCAAGCAGGACGACGCCAGCATGGCCCAGGCCGTCCTCGACGTGATGACCGAGGAACTCGGCAAGGACGCCAAGGTCGGCTACGTCAACGTCGCCGGGTACGCCGCCCTCGACAAGCGCGACAGCGTCTGGAAGAAGACCGCCGACGCCAACGGCTGGAAGCAGGAGTTCAAGGTCGGCAAGGTGACCGACTCCACGGCCACCGACAACGTTCCCCTCGTCTCCGCCGCGCTCACCCAGCACTCCGACGTGACCGGCGTATTCGCCCCCTACGACGAGCTGGCCAAGGGCACCGTCCTCGCCGTCCAGAACAAGAAGCTCCAGGACAAGGTGAAGGTCTTCGGCGCGGACGTCTCCAACGCCGACATCCAGAACATGACCGCCACGGACAGCCCGTGGGTCGCCACCGCGGGCACCGACCCTTCCGCCGTCGGCGCCGCCGTGGTCCGCACCGCCGCCCTGGAACTGGCCGGTCAGCTGAACAAGACCTCGGTCGAGTTCCCTGCCGTCGCCATCACCCAGGACTTCCTGCGTGAGAAGAAGATCGAGAACATGGACCAGCTGCGTGCGGCGCTGCCCGAGCTGAACCTGTCCAAGGTGAGCACCGCGGACTGGATCCCCAATGTCGCCCACTGACACGCCTTTTGACGGGCCTTTTGACACCGGCGCCGCGGTTCGCCTCCGTGAGGTCAGCATGGCCTTCGGAGGCAGGACGGTCCTGGAGTCCGTCTCGCTGGACATCGCCCCGGGCAGCGTCGTCGCGCTGCTCGGCGCGAACGGCGCGGGCAAGTCCACGCTCATCAAGATCCTGTCCGGCGTGCACACCGACCACGGCGGGGAAGTGCGCGTGAACGGCGAGCCCGCCGCGCTCCACTCCCCTCTCGCCGCCCGCCAGTTGGGCATCCAGACCGTCCACCAGCGGATCGGCGAGGGCATCGTCCCCGGCCTCACGGTCGCCGAGAACCTGGTCTTCGAGGAGCTGGCCCAGAGCCGCGGGAACCCCTTCCTGAACGGCCGCCGCCTGCTGGCCCGCGCCCGCGAGATCCAGTCCGCCCTCGACCTCGGCTGGAGCGACGCCGTACTCAAGCGCGACGTCACCGAACTCGGCATCTCCGACCGGCAGTTGCTCATCCTCGCCCGCGCGTTGGCCACCCGCCCGCGCCTGCTGATCCTCGACGAGCCGACCTCCGCGCTCTCCGCCACCGAGGCGGAACGCCTCTTCGCGCTCGTCGAGCGGATGCGCGACGAGGGCATCGCGGTCCTGTACGTCTCCCACCGGCTCGGCGAGATCGACGCACTCGCCGACCGCCTGGTCGTTCTGCGAGACGGCCGTCTCACCGAGGACCAGACCAAGCCCTTCGACTGGGACAGCGCCCTGCGCGCCATGCTCGCCCAGGCACAGGAGGCGACCACTGCACGGCCCCAGAAGGCGGGGCACCAGGGCGAGATCGTCCTCTCGCTGCGCGGAGTACCGCTCCTCGAAGGCCACACTCCCCAGGACCTCGACATCCGGGCCGGCGAAGTCACCGGCGTCGTGGGCCTGTTGGGCGCGGGCAAGACGGAACTGGCCCGCGGTCTGTTCGGCGCCGACCGCTTCACCGGGGGAGCGGTCGGGCTGGACGGCAAACCGTACGAGCCGCGCCGCCCCGCCGACGCCATCGCCGCCGGCGTACACCTCGTACCGGAGGACCGGCACGCCGACGCCCTGGTGCCCGGCTGGTCGCTGGCGCAGAACATCTCGCTGCCGTTCCTCAAGTCCCTCTCCACGGCAGGGCTCGTGAGCCGCACCAGGGAGGACGCGCTCGGCCGCGCCACCATCGAGCAGCTCGGCGTCGTCGCCCGCGACGAGCACAGCACCGTCGAGGAACTCTCCGGCGGCAATCAGCAGAAGGTCGTCGTCGGCCGCTGGCTCGCCGAGAGCCCGCGCGTCCTCATCCTGGACGAGCCGTTCCGAGGCGTGGACATCGGCGCCCGCCGCGACATCGGCCGCCGCGCCCGCACCCTGGCCGCCGAGGGCGCCGCCGTCCTCGTCCTGTCAGCCGACGTCGACGAGATCCTGGAGGTCGCCGACCGCGTCGTCGTCCTCGCGGCGGGCGAGATCCGCCTCGACGCGTACGGCGAAGAAGCGGAACGCGACCGCGTGATCCAGTCCATCTCGGCGTCCCTCTGATGCCGGGCACAGCCGTCGGCGTCCGCCCGACACCGGACACAACCTTCGGCGTCCACCCGACACCGGTCACACTCCGCCCGACACCGGTCACACCAGGAAGTACGCCATGACCACCACGCAGAGCGCCCCCGCGAAGACGGCGACCCTGTCCCCGCTCGCCGCCGGCCCGCGCGTCCAGAACGCCGTCATCAAATACGGCTTCATCTTCGTCACCGTCACACTCTTCGCGTACTTCGCGATCAGCGAGCCGTCCTTCCGCGACTCGGCGACGCTGCTCGACACCCTCCGGTACGTCTCCGTCGCCGCGATCCTCGGCCTCGGCGTCACGCTCACCATGGCGGTGGGCGGAATGGACATGTCGGTCGGCGCGGTGGCCGGGCTCGGCGTGACGGTCGCCGCCAAGACGATGGTCTCCTACAACCAGGTCGGCGCGGTCGCGATCCTCGCGGTCATCGCGGCGGGCGCGCTGGCCGGTCTGCTGAACGCCCTGCTGATCGTCGTCCTCAAGATCCCCGACATGCTGGCCACACTCGGCACCATGTTCGTGATCCAGGGCACCAAACTCATCCTGGTCGACGGGCAGTCCATCACCCCCGGCATGACGCAGTCCGACGGCACCACGGCGCCCGGCAGATTCACCGAGGGCTTCCTGCGCATCGACCGGGGCACCCTCCTCGGCATCCCCGTCTCCGTCCTGATCTTCGGCGGACTGACGGTCATCGCCTGGGTGTTCCTGGCCCGCACCCGCTGGGGCCGCGTCCTGTACGCGATCGGCGCCAACCCCGAGGCAGCGCGCCTCGCCGGCATTCGCGTCGGCGCCTACCGGGCCCTGGCGTACGTCCTCTCCGGCGTCCTCGCCTCCATCGGCGGCCTGATCCTGGCCGCCCGCATCGGCCAGGGCGATGTCTCGGCCGGTACCTCCCAGCTCCTCGAGGCCGTCGCGGTGGCCCTGGTCGGCACGTCGGTCCTCGGCCGCGGACGCCCGAACGTCTGGGGCACGGCCCTGGGCGCCGTACTCATCGGGATCATCACCACCGGCCTGACCATCAAGGGACTGCCGTACTACACACAGGACGTCGTCGAGGGCGCGGTACTCATCCTCGCCCTGGTCTTCAGCTTCACCCTGTCCAAGCGCCGCACCGCATAAGGGAGTTCACGATGGGCTACCGCATCCTGGAGCCGGACGACGTCTCCGCGTACCTGCGCGAGCGCGGCCACTGGAGTGGGGGAGACCTCGACGTGCGCGAGGTCTCCGACGGAAACATGAACCGCGTCTTCCTCGCCACCTCCGCCGACGGCACCCGGGGCCTCGCCGTCAAGCAGGCCCTGCCCTGGGTCCGCGTGGCAGGCCCCTCCTGGCCGATGAGCCCCGAGCGCGCCGACGCGGAGGCCCGCGCCTACGAGCAGGTCGCCAAGGTCGCCCCGGACAAGATCCCAGCGATCCACGGCTACGACGCCGAGAACTACGCCCTCGTCATGGAGGACATGTCCGACCTGGAGGTCCTGCGCACGGTCCTCAACGAGGGCGGGTCGTACGGCCCGGACACCTCCGCCCGGATCGGCGAGTTCGTCGCCCAACTCTCCTTCGCCACCAGCGACTTCGGCATGTCCTCCGCCGACCGCAAGGCGCTGATCGCGGCCTCGGTGAGCCCCGAGCTGTGCAAGATCACCGAGGACGTGGTGCTCTCCGAGCCCTACATCGAGCACGAACACAACCACTGGCACCCGGAGTTGGCCGACCTGGCCGCCGAATTCCGTGCCGACGCCCGGCTGCGCACCGAGGTCGCGGACCTCCGCCATGTCTTCATGACGAGCGGTCAGGCCCTGCTCCACGGCGACCTGCACACCGGCAGCGTCATGGTCGGCGTACGCGAAGGCGCCCCGGTGGTACGGGTCTTCGACCCCGAGTTCTCCTTCGTCGGCCCGATCGGTTTCGACCTCGGTCTGTACTGGGCGAACACGCTCGTGTCTCAAGCGCGTGCGGCAGCCCTGGGTATCTACGGTGACCACGGGGACCAACTCCGGCTGTCCTGGGAGGCGTTCGAGTCCGAGTTCCGCCGTCTGTGGCCGACCCGCGTCGACACCTTCTTCGACGACGCCTACCTCGACCGCTTTCTGGCCCGACTCTGGACGGAGTCTCTCGGCTTCGCCGGCACGGAGATCATCCGCCGAATCATCGGCTTCGCCCACCTCACCGACCTGACGACCCTGACCGACCCGGTACCGGCCTCCCGCCGAGCCCTGCTTCTGGGACGTGAACTCATCCTCAGGCGAGCTGAGTTGACTGGCCCCGAGGACGTACGGGCCGTGATCGAGGCGCTCGGCTGAACACGGCGGGTATTCGCCCCCTCCGCCCCTTCCCGTCCCGTTCCTGGGGGCTGCGCCCCCAGACCCCCGCTATCGGCCTGAACGGCCTCGTCCTCAAACGCCGGACGGGCTAAAAGATCTCTAGCGCCGGCCGGGGAAAGATTCAGCCCCTCCGGCGTTTGAGGAGCGGGGTCTGGGGCGGAGCCCCAGGAGCAAGGGACGGGTAGGGGCGGAGGGGGCGAAAAAACACCGCCTCTCGCCCTTCGGCAGCACACACGTGAGGGGGCTCCCCCCCCGTGGGAGCCCCCTCACGTCACCGCAGGACCTACTTGTCGAGCAGGTCCTGAACCTTCCCCCGCACCTCGTCCGTCGCAAGCCCCCGAATCGTCAGCGTCGTACGCCGACGCAGCACGTCGTCCGCGGTCTCGGCCCACTCGTTGTCCCGGGCGTACACGACCTGCGCCCAGATCTCCGGGGCGTCGGGGTGAACCCGCTCGGCGAGCGACGCGTCGTCCTTCGCGAGCCGCGCGATGTCGAAGGCCAGCGAGCCGTAGTGGGTGGCGAGGTGCTTGGCGGTGTCGGCCCCCATGCGCGGCCCGGGCGCAGGCCCGTCGACGAGCAGGCGGTGCGCGACCGCGCGCGGATTGGCGACACCAGGCAGCGGCATCTTCTTCGGCAGCTCGGAGATCGGCTCGAAGTCCTCGCCCAGCGGGTGCCCGGGAAGCGACTCCAGCTTCTTCATGACGGTGCGGCCGATGTGCCGGAAGGTGGTCCACTTGCCGCCCGCGACGGACAGCATCCCGCCACGGCCCTCCGTGACGACCGTCTCGCGCTTGGCCTTCGAGGTGTCGCCGGGCCCGCCGGGCAGCACGCGCAGACCGGCGAAGGAGTACGTGATCAGGTCACGGGAGAGCTGCTGGTCGCGGATGGAGAACGCGGCCTCGTCCAGGATCTGGGATATGTCCTTCTCGTTGACCGCGACGTCCGCCGGGTCGCCCTCGTACTCCTCGTCGGTGGTGCCGAGCAGCAGCATGTCCTCCCAGGGGAGGGCGAAGGTGATGCGGTACTTGTCGATGGGGGTGGCGAGCGCGGCCTTCCAGGGGGCGGTGCGCTTCAGGACCAGGTGCGCGCCCTTCGACAGGCGGATGGACGGCGCCGCGTTCGGGTCCTCCAGCTTGCGCAGGTGGTCGACCCACGGGCCGGTCGCGTTCAGGACCAGGCGCGCGGAGACACCGAACTCGTCACCGGAGAGACGGTCCTTGAGCTCCGCGCCGGTCACCCGGCCATTGGTGAAGCGCAGCCCGGTGACCTCGGCGTGGTTGAGGACGACGGCACCGGACTCGACGGCCGCGCGGACCGTCATCAGGGCCATCCGGGAGTCGTTCATCTGGTCGTCGCCGTACACGGCCACGGCCTTGAGGTTGTCGGTGCGCAGCTCGGGCACGTCCTGCGCGGCCTTCGAGGGGCTCAGCAGGTGCCCGACGCCGTCCCCGAAGCCGGACAGCGCCGAGTACGCGAACACACCGGCACCGAGCTTCGCGGCGCCGTGCGGGCCGCCCTTGTACACGGGGAGGTAGAAGGTCAGCGGGTTCGCCAGGTGGGGGGCCACCTGGCGGGAGACCGCACGGCGCTCGAAGTGGTTCTCCGCCACCAGCTTCACCGCGCCGGTCTGCAGGTAGCGCAGACCGCCGTGGAGAAGCTTGGAGGAGGCGGACGAGGTGGCACCGGCGAAGTCGCCGGCGTCCACCAGTGCCACCCGCAGCCCGGACTGCGCGGCATGCCAGGCGGTGGAGATGCCCAGGATGCCGCCGCCGATGACGAGAAGGTCGTACGACGCCTTGGAGAGCTGCTCCCGGGTCTCGGCGCGACTCACCGCTTTGGAATCGGACACAGCCGAGCCGGAGGCCGGGCGCGTACCGAGGGCAGGTACGGACTGCTGGGTGGACTGAGTGGTCATGCGGGTTCTTACTCCTCGGCAGAGTCGTCATCGAGCCAGCCCATGGACCGCTCGACGGCCTTGAGCCAGCTCTTGTACTCACGGTCGCGAGTCTCCGCGGCCATGTTGGGGGTCCATTCCGCGGCCCGGCGCCAGTTGGCGCGCAGGTCTTCGGTGTTGGTCCAGAAGCCGACGGCGAGACCGGCGGCGTAGGCGGCGCCGAGGCAGGTGGTCTCGGCGACCATCGGGCGCACCACGGGGGCGTCCAGGACGTCGGCCAGGGTCTGCATCAGCAGGTTGTTGGAGGTCATGCCGCCGTCGACCTTGAGGGCCGTGAGCTCGACGCCCGAGTCCTTGGTCATGGCGTCGCTGACGTCACGGGTCTGCCAGGCGGTGGCCTCCAGGACGGCGCGCGCGATGTGCGCCTTGGTGACATAGCGGGTCAGACCGGTGATCACACCGCGGGCGTCGGGACGCCAGTACGGGGCGAAGAGACCGGAGAAGGCCGGCACGAAGTAGGCACCGCCGTTGTCCTCGACCGAGGACGCGAGCGTCTCGATCTCGGCGGCTGACTTGATCAGGCCCATCTGGTCGCGCATCCACTGCACCAGCGAACCGGTGACGGCGATGGAGCCCTCAAGGGCGTAGACCGGCTTCTGGTCGCCGATCTGGTAGCCCACGGTGGTCAGCAGCCCGCTGTAGGAGTTGATGACCTTGTGACCGGTGTTCATCAGCATGAAGGTGCCGGTGCCGTACGTGGACTTGGCCTCGCCCTCGGAGAAACAGGTCTGGCCGAACAGGGCCGCCTGCTGGTCGCCGAGCGCGGAGGCGACGGGGATGCCGCCGAGCAGCTCGCCGAGCCTGCCGCCGGTGATCTCGCCGTACACCTCGGCGGAGGACCGGATCTCGGGCAGCATGTTCAGCGGAACGCCGATGGACTCGGCGATCTTCGGGTCCCACTGCATGGTGTGCAGGTTCATCAGCATGGTGCGGGAGGCGTTGGTGACGTCGGTGACGTGCCGGCCGCCGTTGACACCGCCCGTCAGGTTCCAGATGACCCAGCTGTCCATGGTGCCGAAGAGGATGTCGCCGGCCTCGGCGCGCTCGCGCAGGCCCTCGACGTTGTCGAGGAGCCAGCGGGCCTTGGGACCGGCGAAGTACGAGGCGAGCGGCAGGCCCGTCTCGCGGCGGAAGCGGTCCTGGCCGACGTTGCGGCCGAGCTCCTTGCAGAGCGCGTCCGTGCGGGTGTCCTGCCAGACGAGCGCGTTGTGGACGGGCTCACCGGTGTTCTTGTCCCACAGCAGCGTGGTCTCACGCTGGTTGGTGATGCCGATGGCCTTGATGTCGTCGCGGGTGATGCCGGCCTTCTCGATGGCCGAGGCGACGACCTCCTGGACGTTGGTCCAGATCTCGGTGGCGTTGTGCTCGACCCAGCCCGGCTTCGGGAAGATCTGCTCGTGCTCCTTCTGGTCGACGGAGACGATGCGGCCGTCCCGGTCGAAGACGATGCAACGGCTGGACGTGGTGCCCTGGTCGATCGCCGCAATGAACGGCCCTGTGCCGTGGGAGGAAGTGCCTGCGGTGTGTGCGTCGGTCACGGTGTGCTCCTGAAGTTCCGTGTGAAGGGGCCTGAAGGGGGCTGTATCTACGGCGCGCTGCTGTTCAGAGTTGCTGTGGGGAAAGCGGCTCTCAAGCGATGCTCTTAAGCAAAGGCGACGTTGTATATGCCCGCAGCGATCGCGCCGCCGATCAGTGGACCGACGACCGGGATCCAGGCGTAGCTCCAGTCGGAACCGCCCTTGTTGGGCAGGGGGAGCAGGGCGTGCACGATACGCGGGCCGAGGTCACGGGCCGGGTTGATCGCGTAGCCGGTCGGGCCACCGAGGGAGAGGCCGATGCTCACCACGACGAGCGCGGTGATCAGGGCGCCCAGGGTGCCGAGGCCGTCGCCGTTGCCGTTCAGGCCCTGCGTGAGGATCGCGAGGATGAGCACGAAGGTGCCGATGATCTCGGTGGCGAGGTTCTGCACCACGTTCCGGATCTCCGGGCCGGTGGAGAAGATGCCGAGCACGGGGCCCGCGCCCTTCTCCTCCGCCTCGACGGCCTTGGTCTTCGCGCCGGGTTCGCCGACGATCTCGGGGTCCGTGAGGTGCGCGTGGAACTGGCCGTAGTAGGCGACCCAGACCAGTGCGGCACCGATCATGGCGCCGAGCAGCTGACCTGCCCAGTAGATGGGGACGTCGTCCCATCCGCCGTCCTTGATCGCGAGCGCGAGTGTCACGGCCGGGTTGAGGTGGGCGCCGGAAAGGGGCGCCGAGATGTACACCGCGGTCAGTACCGCGAAACCCCACCCGAAGGCGATGGCGAGCCACCCGGCGTTGCGTGCCTTGGAGGCCTTCAGAGTGACGGCGGCGCACACGCCACCGCCGAGCAGGATGAGAACGGCGGTACCGATGGTCTCGCCGATGAAGATGTCGGAGCTGGACACCCGCGACTCCTTTGTCCTTCGTCCAGGGGAAGCCGAACCCCGGGTCCCACCGGTGGTTCGTTGCTCTCAGGGAGAGAGAGCGATGCGGCCCTTGGCGTTGTCACACTCTAGCGCGTATTGCCGTTAGGTGTTCGACAATGCCGACCGATGGACGCGAGTCTTGCTCTCGTGTTACCGGCACGTCAAGAGCTCTGTTCTCGAAAACGCGATCGTTACGGATTGCCGTGAGCTGTCGATCTTGTGAGCGAACGACGAAGGCCGGGACGCCCTTGGCATCCCGGCCTTCTCTTGTACGAACCTCAGAAAACTGTGAGTTTCAGAACCGTCCGGCGCCCAGGTCCCGCGACACCGCGCGGGCGCAGTCCCGTACCGCCGCGATCAGCTCGGGGCGCAGCTCGCCGTCCTTGCAGACCCGCTCCACGGCCCCGGTGATGCCCACCGCGCCGACCGGCATGCGCCGCCGGTTGTAGATGGGGGCGGCGACCGAGGCCACGCCCGTCCAGGTCTCCTCGACGTCGTCGGCGTACCCGCGCGCGCGGGTCAGGTCGAGCACGACCTCGAACTCGTCCAGCTCGCTCGTCGTACGCGCCGTGAACACCTTGCGCTCGGCCTCCAGGACCTCGCTGTGGGCGACCGGATCGTATGCGGACAGGACCTTGCCCAGCGCCGTGGAGTGCAGCGGCTGCATGGCCCCGACCTCCAGCACCTGACGGCTGTCGTCCGGTCGGAACACGTGGTGCACGATCAGTACGCCCTGCTGGTGGAGCACGCCCAGATAGACGCTCTCGCCGCTGGAGCGGGCCAGATCGTCCGTCCAGACCAGGGCGCGCGCCCGCAGCTCGTGCACGTCGAGATAGGTGGTCCCGAGCCGCAGCAGTTCGGCTCCCAGCTGATAGCGCCCGGATGCGCCGTCCTGCTCGACGAAGCCCTCCTGCTGAAGGGTCCGCAATATGCCGTGCGCAGTACCCTTGGCCAGACCGAGCGAGGAGGCGATGTCCGACAGGCCGAGCTGCCGCTCGCCGCCCGCGAGGAGCCGCAGCATCGCTGCCGCCCGTTCGAGCGACTGGATGTTCCGTGCCATCGCCGTGCTGCCTCCGTCCCCTTCGACCGACGGCGCGCGATTCACTGCCGCCGTTCGGCAATGTCGAACACTACCGGTCCATGGCTACCTCCCGCTAATGGATGGTCGCCACATATTTCGTCCGTCTGAGCTCCGCCGTCGCGTGCGCCACGCGGGTCCGTCCCGTGGACGCCCCTGACCCTACGGCCGCGCTCCGGGCTACCCTGACGGCGTGCGCCTTCCATGGGAAGCGCAAAGCCGACAGCCGTCGCACTCCAGGGAGCACCTTCATGGCCTCGTTGCCGAACCCGTCCCTTCCGTCCGAGCTTTCCGAGAGCCGGGCGCGCACCGACGCACTCCGCCAGGCCCTCGCCACCCGTGTCGTGGTGGCCGACGGCGCGATGGGCACGATGCTTCAGGCGCAGGATCCGACGCTGGAGGACTTCCAGAATCTCGAGGGCTGCAACGAGATTCTGAACGTCACCCGCCCCGACATCGTCCGGTCCGTCCACGAGGAGTACTTCTCCGTGGGCGTGGACTGCGTCGAGACCAACACCTTCGGATCGAACCACTCGGCGGCCGGCGAGTACGACATCGCCGACCGCATCTTCGAACTGTCCGAGTCGGGCGCCCGGATCGCCCGCGAGGTCGCCGACGAGTTCGGCGCCAAGGACGGCCGCCAGCGCTGGGTGCTGGGCTCGATCGGTCCGGGCACCAAGCTGCCGTCGCTCGGCCACATCGCGTACGACGTACTGCGCGACGGCTACCAGCAGAACGCCGAGGGCCTGCTCGCCGGTGGCGCGGACGCCCTGATCGTGGAGACCACGCAGGACCTGCTGCAGACCAAGTCGAGTCTGGTCGGCGCGCGCCGTGCGATGGACGCCCTGGGCCTGGAAGTGCCGCTGATCTGCTCGCTCGCCTTTGAGACCACCGGCGTCATGCTGCTCGGCTCGGAGATCGGTGCGGCGCTCACGGCGCTGGAGCCGCTCGGCATCGACCTCATCGGCCTGAACTGCTCGACGGGCCCGGCCGAGATGAGCGAGCACCTGCGCTATCTGGCCCGCCACTCGCGTACGCCGCTGATGTGCATGCCGAACGCGGGCCTGCCCATCCTCACCAAGGACGGCGCGTACTTCCCGCTCACCCCGCCCGAGATGGCCGACGCGCAGGAGAACTTCGTCCGCGACTACGGCCTCCAGCTGGTCGGCGGCTGCTGCGGCTCGACGCCGGAGCACCTGCGCCAGGTCGTCGAGCGGGTGCGCGGCACGGCCCCGGGGGCACGTGACCCGCGCCCCGAGCCGGGCGCCGCTTCGCTCTATCAGACGGTGCCGTTCCGCCAGGACACCGCGTACATGGCGATCGGTGAGCGGACGAACGCCAACGGGTCGAAGAAGTTCCGCGAGGCCATGCTGGAGGCCCGCTGGGACGACTGTGTGGAGATGGCGCGGGACCAGATCCGTGAGGGAGCGCACATGCTCGACCTGTGCGTGGACTACGTGGGCCGGGACGGCGTCGCGGACATGAAGGAGCTGGCAGGCCGCTTCGCGACCGCCTCCACCCTTCCCCTCGTGCTGGACTCCACCGAGGTCGACGTGCTGCGCGCCGGGCTGGAGAAGCTCGGCGGCCGTGCGGTGATCAACTCGGTCAACTACGAGGACGGCGACGGCCCGGAGTCGCGCTTCGCGAAGGTCACCCGGCTCGCGCAGGAGCACGGTGCGGCGCTGATCGCGCTGACCATCGACGAGGAGGGCCAGGCCCGCACCGTCGAGCACAAGGTCGCCATCGCCGAGCGCCTGATCGAGGATCTGACCGGGAACTGGGGCATCCACGAGTCGGACATCCTCATCGACACCCTGACCTTCACCATCTGCACAGGCCAGGAGGAGTCCCGCAAGGACGGCATCGCGACGATCGGGGCGATCCGCGAACTGAAGCGGCGTCACCCGGACGTCCAGACCACCCTCGGACTGTCGAACATCTCCTTCGGCCTCAACCCGGCCGCCCGGATCCTCCTCAACTCGGTGTTCCTGGACGAGTGCGTGAAGGCCGGCCTGGACTCCGCGATCGTGCACGCGAGCAAGATCCTGCCGATCGCCCGGTTCACCGAGGAAGAGGTGCAGACCGCCCTCGACCTCATTCACGACCGCCGCGCCGAGGGTTATGACCCGCTGCAGAAGCTGATGGCCCTGTTCGAGGGCGCCACCACCAAGTCCCTGAAGGCGGGCCGGGCGGAGGAACTGGCCGCACTGCCGCTGGACGAGCGGCTCAAGCGGCGCATCATCGAGGGCGAGAAGAACGGCCTCGAAGCCGACCTCGCCGAAGCCCTGCAGACCCGCCCCGCCCTCGACATCGTCAACGACACGCTGCTGGACGGCATGAAGGTGGTCGGCGAGCTGTTCGGCTCGGGCCAGATGCAGCTGCCGTTCGTGCTGCAGTCCGCCGAGGTCATGAAGACCGCGGTCGCCTATCTCGAACCGCACATGGAGAAGTCGGACGCGGAGGGCAAGGGCACCATCGTGCTGGCCACGGTGCGCGGCGACGTCCATGACATCGGCAAGAACCTGGTCGACATCATCCTGTCGAACAACGGCTACAACGTGGTCAACCTGGGCATCAAGCAGCCGGTGTCGGCGATCCTGGACGCGGCCCAGGAGCACCGGGCCGATGTGATCGGGATGTCGGGGCTGCTGGTCAAGTCGACGGTGATCATGAAGGAGAACCTTCAGGAGCTCAACCAGCGCAAGATGGCCGCCGACTACCCGGTCATCCTCGGCGGCGCCGCTCTCACCCGCGCCTACGTCGAGCAGGACCTGTACGAGATCTACGAGGGCGAAGTCCGCTACGCCCGCGACGCCTTCGAGGGCCTGCGTCTCATGGACGCGCTGATCGGGGTCAAGCGGGGCGTGCCCGGAGCCGTGCTGCCCGAGCTGAAGCAGCGCCGGGTGCGTCCGGCGGTCGCTGCCGCCGAGGTCGAGGAGCACCCCGAAGAAGGACACGTCCGCTCCGACGTCGCCGTCGACAACCCCGTGCCCACCCCGCCCTTCGCGGGCACCCGCGTGATCAAGGGCATCCAGCTCAAGGAGTACGCCTCCTGGCTCGACGAGGGGGCGCTCTTCAAGGGCCAGTGGGGCCTGAAGCAGGCCCGCGCGGGCGATGGACCGACGTACGAGGAACTGGTCGAGACGGAGGGGCGGCCCCGGCTGCGCGGTCTGCTGGACAAGCTGCAGACCGACAACCTGCTGGAAGCGGCCGTGGTCTACGGCTACTTCCCGTGCGTGTCCAAGGACGACGACCTGATCATCCTGGACGACGCCGGGAACGAGCGGACCCGCTTCACCTTCCCGCGCCAGCGCCGCGGCCGCCGACTGTGCCTGGCCGACTTCTTCCGCCCGGAGGAGTCCGGCGAGATCGACGTCGTCGGCCTCCAGGTCGTCACCATGGGTTCCCGGATCGGCGAGGAGACCGCCAAGCTCTTCGAGTCCAACTCCTACCGGGACTACCTCGAACTGCACGGTCTGTCCGTCCAGTTGGCCGAGGCGCTCGCCGAGTACTGGCACGCCCGGGTCCGCTCCGAACTCGGCTTCGCCGGCGAGGACCCGGACGCGATGGAGGACATGTTCGCCCTGAAGTACCGGGGCGCCCGCTTCTCCCTCGGCTACGGCGCCTGCCCCAACCTGGAGGACCGCGCCAAGATCGCCCAGCTCCTCGAGCCGGAGCGCATCGGCGTCGTGCTCTCCGAGGAGTTCCAGCTGCACCCCGAGCAGTCCACCGACGCGATCATGATCCACCACCCGGAGGCGAAGTACTTCAACGCGCGCTGATCGGACACGACGTACACTGGTCGGTCCACTGCAGGCCGGTTGCCCCTTTGGCAAAAAAGGGCGACCGGCCTGATCGTCCCTCAAGGAGGTGCGCCCGGATGACCAGTACGGTCCCCGCGCTCGGTACCCGTACGGCCGAAGGCTCTGCCCTGGAGGCCGTGCTCCTCGACATGGACGGCACTCTGGTGGACACCGAGGGCTTCTGGTGGGAGGTGGAGGCCGAGGTCTTCGCGTCCCTCGGTCATGTGCTCGACGAGTCCTGGCGCCATGTGGTGGTCGGCGGCCCGATGACCCGCAGCGCCGGCTTCCTCATCGAGGCCACCGGCGCCGACATCACCGTCGCCGAGCTGACGGTGCTGCTGAACGACGGGTTCGAGGCCCGGATCGGCCACTCGCTGCCGCTGATGCCGGGGGCGGCCAGACTGCTCGCCGAACTGGCGGCGCACGAGATCCCCACCGCCCTGGTCTCCGCCTCGCACCGGCGCATCATCGACCGCATCCTGACCTCGCTCGGCCCCCAGCACTTCGCGCTGACCGTGGCGGGCGACGAGGTGGAGCGGACCAAGCCGTTCCCCGACCCGTATCTGCTGGCCGCCGCGGGGCTCGGCGCGGCACCGGCCCGGTGCGCTGTCATCGAGGACACCGCGACGGGCGTGGCAGCCGCCGAGGCCGCCGGCTGCCACGTGGTCGCCGTGCCCTCGATCGCCCCCATCGCGCCAGCCGCCCGGCGCACCGTCGTGACCTCCCTGGAAGAGGTCGACCTGCCTTTTCTCCGCGGCCTGATGACGGAAATGCGCTAGACGTTCACCCAGCGTGCGGAACCGAATGCGCGAATAGGCCCCGAGCGACTCCCGGAGAACCGCCGGTGGATCTGCGACGGAACCCCCTGAGGGAATTCAATCCCGGCGGGATGGCTGAATTCCGGTGCTCCCCGGCTGAGTTGATGCTGTGAGGTTCGCCACTCGCCGAGGGGTCGACATCGGGTCTGGCATATGCCATCGACACCCTTTGGGGGGTGGGTGACGTGCCCTTGTGTCCCGATTGGTGAAAGCCTGCACGAATCCTTCCACTGCCGCGTTATCGGTGTGTCCACGCCCGGTCTCGCAGCGTGATGGGAGCTCAACTCCAGTCACTGGGGGCCTCAGTGGCCGTGCGGACTAATGTCATCGCGAGAACATCGCCGTATCCCTGTGACCCCGCAACACCACCCCTGTATGCCGGGCCGCGGAATCTACAGCTCTGGAGAAACTCGAGCATGAACCGCAAGACTTTGGTGCTGCCGGCCGTGATCGGCCTGCTCGCCCCGGTGCTCGCCGCTTGTGGGGGGTCCGGCAGTGGGGGCGACAGCGGCGACCCCATCGTCGTCGGTACCACCGACCGGTTCATCGCCTCGAAGGATGCCCCGGCTCCCCTCGACCCGGCGTACGCCTACGACGTCGGCAGCTGGAACATTCTCCGTCAGACCGTGCAGACGCTGATGATCATCCCGCGCGGTGACGGAGAGCCCCAGCCCGAGGCCGCCGAGGAGTGCGGCTTCACCGACACGGGCAACGAGCGCTACGCCTGCACCCTGCGCAAGGACCTGAAGTTCGCGAACGGCGACCCCGTCACCGCGAAGGACGTCAAGTACTCGATCGACCGCGCCATGGCGATCCAGGCCGACAGTGGTGTGTTCGCGCTGCTGTCCACGGTCGACACCGTCGAGACCCAGGGCGACCGCGAGGTGATCTTCCACCTCAAGACCGCGGACGCCACCTTCCCGTTCAAGCTGTCGACCCCGGTCGCCGGCATCGTCAACCCCGACGACTACGAGAAGGACAAGCTGCGCGACGGCTTCAGCATCGACGGCTCCGGCCCGTACACGTTCAAGGCCGAGGTGAAGGACGACGAGCTCGTCAACGGCGTCTTCACCAAGAACCCCAACTACAAGGGTGTTCTGACGGTCAAGAACAGCCAGGTCGAGATGCGCTCCTTCTCGGACGCCGACACCATGGGCACCGCGCTCAACAAGGGCGACATCGATCTGATGACCCGCTCGATGTCGCCGGAGCAGATCAAGAAGCTCGGCGCGGCCACGGACAGCGACATCGACCTGATCGAGATGCCCGGCCTCGAGATCCGCTACCTGGCCTTCAACACCGACGACCCGGCGGTCAAGTCCACGGCCGTCCGCCAGGCCATGGCCCAGGTCATCAACCGCAGTGAGCTCGTCTCCAAGGTGTACGGCACGGGCGCCGACCCGCTCTACTCGCTGGTCCCCGCCACCATCACCGGTCACTCCAACTCGTTCTTCAACAAGTACGGGGACCCGAGCGTCACCAAGGCCGAGGCGATGCTGACCGCGGCCGACATCACCACCCCGGTGAAGCTCACCCTGAACTACACGACCGACCACTACGGCTCGGTCACCGCGGACGAGTTCGAGCAGCTGAAGCAGCAGCTCAACGCCACCGGCCTGTTCGACGTCGACATCAAGGGCACGCCCTGGGACACCTTCGTCCCGGCCGAGCGCAAGGGCGAGTACGAGGTCTACGGCATGGGCTGGTTCCCGGACTTCCCGGACGCCGACAACTACCTCGCGCCGTTCCTCGACAAGGACAACTTCCTCAAGTCGCCGTACGCGAACAGCACGATCATCGACAGCCTGATCCCGGAGTCCCGGCGCGAGGCCGACCGCCTCACCGCCTCGAAGAGCATCACCGAGATCCAGGACATCGTGGCCAAGGACGTACCGGTGCTGCCGCTGTGGCAGGGCAAGCAGTACATCGCCGCGCGGGACGACATCACCGGTGCCGAGTGGGCGCTCAACTCCTCCTCGACCCTCCAGCTGTGGGAGCTCGGCCGCGGAGTGAGCGGCTGACCCGGCTTGCCGTCGCCGGGCCTGCCCGCAGGCCCGGCGCCCGCTCGATCCGGTGCTCCGCGATCCGGTGCCCCGAGATCCGGCACTCTTGAGAACCAACGACAAGGCACACGCACGTGAACATGCGCAACCAGTGGCCAGTCCTGTCCGTCGCGACGGGGCTGGCCGTCGGCCTGCTCGCCGGCTGCGGCTCGCAGTCGGGCGGCTCCGGGGGCAGCGGCTCCTCCATCGTGATGGGGATGTCCGACGACGTCCTGGCCACCGACCCGGCGTCCGGTTACGACCCGGGCTCCTGGCTGCTGTTCAACAACGTCTTCCAGTCGCTGCTGAGCTTCCCCAAGGGCGGTACGGAGCCCGAGCCCGAGGCCGCCAAGGAGTGCTCGTTCACGGACACCGCCACGAAGGTTTACTCGTGCACCTTGCAGAGCGGGCTGAAGTTCAGCAACGGTGACGCGCTCACCTCTGAGGACGTCAAGTTCTCCTTCGACCGCATGCTGAAGATCAACGACGACGCCGGTCCCGCGATCATGTTCCCGATGCTCGACACGGTGGAGACACCGGACGCCAAGACCGTCGTCTTCAAGCTCAAGTACGCCGACGCCACCTTCCCGAGCAAGATCGCCTCCGGCGCCGGCTCGATCGTGGACCACCAGCAGTACGCGGACAACGGACTGCGCACGGACAACGAGGCGGTCGGCTCGGGCCCGTACAAGCTGGAATCGTTCGGCGAGAACGAGGCCGTCTTCTCCGTCAACGAGAGCTACAAGGGCACCGCCAAGGTGAAGAACTCCGGCGTGACGCTGAAGTTCTTCCACGGCGACCAGACCGCCCTGAAGACCGCGCTCGAGAACAACGAGATCGACATCGCCTACCGAGGCCTCGCCGCCGACGACATCGCGGACATCGAGAGCGACACCTCCACCGGCACGGGCGTCAACGTCGTCGAGGGCACCAGCGCCGAAGTGCAGCACCTCGTCTTCAACATGGACGACCCGGTGGCGGGCCAACTCTCGGTGCGCAAGGCCATCGCCTACCTCCTCGACCGCGAAGCCCTGGTCGACGAGGTCTACCAGGACACGGCGACGCCGCTCTACTCGATCATCCCGGCCGGTATCGCGGGCCACAACACGGCCTTCTTCGACACCTACGGCGCCAGCCCCTCCCGCTCCAAGGCCCAGGCCGCGCTGCGCGCCGACGGCATCACCGACAAGGTGCAGCTGACCCTCTGGTCGACGCCGTCCCGCTACGGACCGTCCACCGACCAGGAGTTCAAGGCGATCGCCAAGCAGCTCAACGCCAGCGGACTCTTCGACGCGACCGTCAAGTCCGTCGCCTTCGACGAGTACGAGAAGGACATCGCCGACGGCAAGTACGGCGTGTACGTGAAGGGCTGGGTGCCCGACTACCCGGACCCGGACAACTTCACGGCGCCCTTCTTCGGCGAGGGCAACGTGCTGAGCAACAACTACACCAACAGCACGATCACCGGCCGGCTCATCCCGGAGACCGCCGCCGAGAGCAACCGCGCCTCGACCGAGGCCGACTACGGCAAGCTCCAGGACATCGTGGCCGACGAACTGCCGATCATCCCGCTCTGGCAGGCCAAGCAGTACGCAGTCGTCCGCGACAACGTCTACGGCCTGGAGTACTGCCTCGACGCCTCGACCGTCTTCCGCTTCTGGGAGATCAGCAAGGACTGACCCCGGCTCCGCGCACACAGAGGGCGGTCCCTTCCTCCCGGAGGAAGGGACCGCCCTCTGCGCTGTCGTACGGGTCTACTGCGCGCCGGGGCGCACCAACCCGCTCTCGTACGCGTACACCGCCGCCTGCACCCGGTCGCGCAGCCCCAACTTGGTGAGGACGTGCCCGACATGCGTCTTGACGGTGGTCTCGCTGACGAACAGGTCGGCGGCGATCTCGGCGTTGGACAGCCCGCGCGCCACCAGCTTGAGCACCTCGACCTCGCGGTCGGTCAGCGTGTGCAGCGTGTCCGGCACCGGATCGTCACCGGACGGCAGATGGCTCGCGTACTTGTCGAGCAGCCGGCGCGTGATGCTCGGCGCGAGCATCGCCTCGCCCGAGGCGACCACCCGGATCGCCTGCACCAGCTCATTGGCCGGTGCGTCCTTGAGCAGAAAGCCACTGGCGCCCGCGCGCAGCGCCTCCACCACATATTCGTCGAGGTCGAAGGTCGTCAGCACCAGCACCTTCGCCGGACCGTCCCGGCCGGGGCCGGTGATCTGCCGGGTCGCCTCGACACCGTCCATCCGCGGCATGCGGATGTCCATCAGAACCACATCGGGCTGCAGGGCGCGGACTTGGTCGAGCGCCTGGAGACCGTCGCCGGCCTCGCCGACGACCGCAAGGTCCTGCTCCGCTTCCAGGATCATCCGGAAGCCGGTGCGCAGCAGCGGCTGGTCATCGACCAGTAGGACGCGGATGGCCACGTAAGTCTCCTTCGCTAGTCCGGCCCCATTCTGCCCTGCGAGTCACCACCCGACTCCGGCGCCCTGACCGGCAGCGGATAGGGCGGGGGAGTACCGCCGAATTCCGGACATACCGCTTGGTGATCGCACCAGCCGCACAGTTTGGTGGGCCGGGGCCGCCACTCGCCCGTCTCGGTGGCCTCCCGGATCGCCTCCCACAGCGCGTGCAGCTTGCGCTCGACGCGCTCCAGGTCCTCGATCACCGGGTCGTACGTCAGGACGTCACCGCTGCCGAGATAGACGAGCTGGAGCCGACGCGGGACCACCTGCTTCAGCCGCCACACCACCAGGGCGTAGAACTTCATCTGGAACAGGGCACCCTCGGCGTACTCGGGCCTGGGGGCCTTGCCCGTCTTGTAGTCGACGATCCGCACCTCGCCCGTCGGCGCCACGTCGACACGGTCGATGATGCCGCGCAGCTTGAGCCCGGAGTCCAGCCGCGCCTCGACGAACAGCTCCCGCTCGGCGGGTTCGAGCCGCGTCGGGTCCTCCAGCGTGAACCAGCGCTCCACCAGCCGCTCGGCCTCGCCGAGCCAGCGCGCAAGACGCTCACCCTCGGGATCGTCCGCGAACAGCTCCACGACCTCGGGGCGGGTCTCGCGCAGCCGGTCCCACTGGCCGGGGATCAAGGACGTGGCACGCGGCGCCGTACGCTCCGTCGCAGGGGCGTCGAAGAGCCGCTCCAGCACCGCGTGCACCAGCGTGCCGCGGGTGGCCGCCTCGCTCGGCTTCTCGGGGAGCTTGTCGATCACCCGGAACCGGTAGAGCAGTGGACACTGCATGAAGTCGCTCGCGCGCGAGGGCGAGAGCGACGCCGGCGCCACGGCCGCCCGGGCCGCCACGGCTTCGCCGGGCTCGGCGCCGGTACCGGCCTCGACCACGCCCTCGGCACTGGTCTCCACGACGCCCTCGGTGCTGGTTTCCATGACGACAGACCTTACGGCTCACCACTGACAGTGACCCACCCACGGCTCGTGCGACGGCGCGGAAAACAGAGGGGGTGCCGGGGCGGAACGCATCGCGACAGCCGCATACCATCGACCACAGACCCTCCTGCTCCGCATGATCGGGAGCGGGGGACGCTTCGAACGAGGGGACATCGTGGACGAGAGCGGCGGGAGCGGGCAGCCGCGGTCCGGTACCGACGAAGCGACCGAGCGCCACGAGGGGCCCCAGGCCTCCACGGGTCCGGCCGCGGACGCCACGCGCCCCGGACGGGAGGAGCCTCAGGACCCCACCGGGCCCGAGCCCACGGAACCGGGCGGCAGCACCGAGAACCCCGACGCACCCCGCCCGGCCGAGGCAGCCGAGCCCGGCACCGACGCCTCCGACCAGCCCCAGGCCCACCCCGACCCCACGGACGACGCCCACCCGCACACCGGTGCGCCGGGTGACCCCGGGACCAAGGGAGCCCGGACCCTCGCCAAGTCCGGCACCGGCAAGGGACGGCCACCGCGGCGCGAGAAGGGACCCGGCGGCGGACTGCTCATGGGACGCCCCTTCGGCGTACCCGTGTACGTGGCGCCCAGCTGGTTCCTCGTCGCCGCCCTGATCACCTGGGTGTTCGGCGGCCAGCTCGACCGCGTGCTGCCCGAACTCGGCGCCCTGCGCTACCTCGTCTCCCTCTTCTTCGCGGTCGCCTTCTACGCCTCCGTACTCGTCCACGAACTCGCCCACACAGTCGCCGCCCTGCGCTTCAAGCTGCCGGTGCGCCGGATCCAGCTGCAGTTCTTCGGCGGGGTGTCGGAGATCGAGAAGGAGTCCGAGACCCCCGGCCGGGAGTTCGTCCTTGCCTTCGTCGGCCCGCTGCTCTCCCTCGTCCTCTCCGGCGTCTTCTACCTCGCCATGCAGACCGTCGAGCCCGGCACCGTGCCGGGCGTCCTCCTGGGCGGCCTGATGATCTCCAACCTGATCGTGGCCGTCTTCAACCTGCTGCCCGGGCTGCCCCTCGACGGCGGCCGCATGCTCCGCGCCGTCGTCTGGAAGATCACCGGCAAGCCGATGAGCGGCACGATCGCCGCCGCCTGGGTGGGCCGCGCCCTCGCCGTCTCGGTACTGATCGGGCTGCCCCTGCTCACCCAGTCCGGAGCACTCGGCGACGCCTCCGAGGACATCGGCGGCATGGACACCGTCATGGACGCGCTGCTCGCCGCGATCCTCGCCGCGATCATCTGGACCGGCGCCGGCAACAGCCTCCGCATGGCCCGCCTGCGCGAACACCTCCCGGAACTTCGTGCCCGCGCACTCACCCGGCGCGCGGTACCCGTCGAGACCAGCACCCCGCTCTCGGAAGCCCTGCGCCGCGCCAACGACGCGGGCGCCCGCGCCCTCGTCGTGGTCGACGCCGACGGCCAGCCGCTGTCCCTCGTCCGCGAGGCCGCCATCGTCGGCGTACCCGAGCACCGCCGCCCCTGGGTCGCGGTCAGCGGCCTCGCCCAGGACCTCACCGACGGCATGCGGGTCTCCGCCGAGCTCGCCGGCGAGGACCTCCTCGACACCCTGCGCGCGAACCCCGCCACCGAGTACCTGGTGGTCGAGGAGTCCGGCGAGATCTACGGCGTCCTGTCCGCGGCCGACGTGGAACGCGCCTTCGTGAAGGCCATGGCCCGGCCGTCCTGACAGTGGTCCGCCACCGCTCCCAGGACCGGTAGGCTGGTCACATGTCCGAACCGACCGGTGCCGCCCGCAGGCGCGGGCCCTTCAAGGTCGGGGACCAGGTTCAGCTGACCGACCCCAAGGGCCGCCACTACACGTTCACGCTCGAAGCCGGAAAGAACTTTCACACCCACAAGGGTTCCTTCCCGCACGACGAGCTGATCGGTGCTCCCGAGGGCAGCGTCGTCCGCACCACGGGGAACGTCGCCTATCTCGCGCTGCGCCCCCTGCTCCCCGACTACGTCCTGTCCATGCCCCGCGGCGCCGCCGTGGTCTACCCCAAGGACGCGGGGCAGATCCTGGCCTTCGCCGACATCTTCCCCGGCGCCCGCGTCGTGGAGGCCGGCGTCGGCTCCGGCTCCCTCAGCGCCTTCCTGCTGCGCGCCATCGGCGACCAGGGAATGCTGCACTCCTACGAGCGCCGCGAGGACTTCGCCGAGATCGCCCAGCAGAACGTGGAGCGCTACTTCGGCGACAAGCACCCCGCCTGGCAGCTCACCGTCGGCGACCTCCAGGACAACCTGTCGGACACCGACGTCGACCGCGTCGTCCTCGACATGCTGGCCCCGTGGGAGTGCCTGGAGGCCGTCTCCAAGGCGCTCGTCCCCGGCGGCATCCTCTGCTGCTACGTCGCCACCACCACCCAACTCGCGCGGACCGTCGAGTCCATCCGCGAGATCGGCTCCTTCAACGAGCCGACCGCCTGGGAGTCGATGGTCCGCAACTGGCACGTCGAAGGCCTGGCCGTCCGCCCGGACCACCGGATGATCGGCCACACCGGCTTCCTGCTCACCGCCCGCCGCCTCGCGGACGGAGTCGAGCCGCCCATGCGCCGCCGCCGCCCCTCCAAGGGCTCCTACGGCGACGACTACACCGGTCCGAACGCCGACGGCGGCATGGGCCGCTGACGTAACCAACGCACCACAACTGTGGCCGAGTTCCCGGGACAGCCGGGGAACTCGGCCACAGTGCTTTCCTGTTGACGCGCCGCCAGAAGTCCGTCAGAAGTCCTGACCCCGCCGTTCCACCGCACTGTGACGTGTGGCACCATGCGGGACACCCCCACCGGCACAGCCCTCACAGGAGACACTCCTAGTGCAGCAATC
The DNA here is from genome assembly GCF_026343635.1 of Streptomyces sp. NBC_00038. Lineage (NCBI taxonomy): Bacteria > Bacillati > Actinomycetota > Actinomycetes > Kitasatosporales > Streptomycetaceae > Streptomyces > Streptomyces sp. NBC_00038. Next base: position 2,186,763 of record NZ_JAPELQ010000001.1, on the reverse strand, counting down.
CGCCGTCCCGGAACTGGCACACACGCACACCAGCCCCATCCAGTGGGTCGCCACGGCCACCGCCATCGCCGGAGTCGTCGCGCTCTCCTCCGTACTGCAGCCCGACCCGGCGACAGCGGCCCAGGCCGCCGGTCCCGACGCGAAGCCGGCCCAAGCCTCCGCAGCGGCTCCCGATCCGTCCGGCGTCGACTTCCCGATCGAGTGCGGGCCCACCAAAGTCCTCGTCCAGAAGAAGGCCTCCGGAGACCTCGACGGCGACGGGCGGCCGGAAACCGTAGCCGTGGTCCGCTGCGACGCGGGCTCGGGCACCCCGCCCAACGGCGTCTACGTCCTCACCCAGGCCGCGGACGAGACCAAGCCCCGAGTCGTGGCCACCCTGGTCGACCCCAAGGACCGCCTGAGCGTCACCGACTTCGCGCTGAGTGACGGCGCCGTCACCGCCACACTCCTCGGCTACTCCTCGCCCGACGTACCGAGTTGCTGCCCCGACGTGAAGGATCTCGCCAAGTGGCAGTGGACGAACGGCGCGTTCGTCCGCTCGACGCCCTCCGGAGCCCAGGGCGTGTGAACGCCCCCCGAAGCTCCAGGCATATGAGAACACCCTCCGCGCCGCGGAGGGTGTGAGAAAGCAGACTACGGTGACGCGGAGTGCGTCATGCGTCACTCCGCGTCAGGCCCGTACACCTCGACCTTGTCCGAAACCCGACGTACATGGATGCAGTCGCCCGGACACTCCTTCGCGGAGTCGGTCACATCGCGCAGAAGCGGCAGCGGTACGGGCGTTGTGGCGCCCGGGACCTGCAGCAGCTCGTCGCCGGAGCCCTTCACGTACGCCAGGCCGTCAATGTCCAGCTCAAAGACCTCGGGCGCGTACTGGACGCAGATCCCGTCCCCGGTACAGAGATCCTGGTCGATCCAGACCTCAAGCGCCTCGCCGCCGACTCCGGCCTCCTGCTGCACGGTCACTTCTCCTGCCGTTTCCTGCGCCGAGCCACCCGAAATCCCTGCAAGTCGGGCCAGCTCTGACGGGTGTTGAACACTTCGACCCTACCTCCGTCCGCTTCCCAATCATGTTGGGTGGGTATTCCCCTGGCGTGAGGGAGAGCGCAAGGGTGAAGATCGGACACACCCCGACAGTCTTTGTGATCTAGGGGTTTCAATCGACACCCACCCAGGTAGGGTCTGGAAGCGTCCAGCTCCCCTTGGAGGAGGTGAGGACCGTGGCAGCCCACGACGACGACATGAACCGCGGCATCCGCCCGGGAAGAGGGTCCGATGACCCCGCCGGGCAGATTGCCTACCTTGAGCAGGAGATCGCCGTCCTGCGACGCAAGCTCGCCGACTCTCCGCGGCACACGAGGATTCTCGAAGAGCGGATCGTCGAGTTGCAGACGAACCTGGCCGGCGTGTCCGCTCAGAACGAGCGGCTCGCCAACACGCTCCGTGAGGCCCGCGACCAGATCGTGGCCCTCAAGGAAGAAGTCGACCGGCTCGCACAGCCGCCGGCAGGCTTCGGTGTCTTCCTCGTGGCCAACGAGGACGGCACGGCCGACATCTTCACCGGGGGCCGCAAGCTCCGGGTGAACGTCAGCCCCAGCGTGGAGCTCGAAGAGCTCAGGCGCGGCCAGGAAGTGATGCTCAACGAAGCCCTCAACGTGGTCGAGGCCATGGAGTACGAGAGCGTCGGCGAGATCGTCACCCTCAAGGAGATCCTCGAGGACGGCGAACGCGCACTCGTGCAGGGGCACACAGACGAGGAACGGGTGGTACGGCTCGCCGAGCCGCTCCTGGACGTCGTCATCCGCCCCGGCGACGCCCTGCTTCTCGAACCCCGTTCCGGCTATGTCTACGAAGTCGTTCCCAAGAGCGAGGTCGAGGAACTCGTCCTCGAAGAGGTCCCGGACATCGGCTACGAGCAGATCGGCGGCCTGGGCAACCAGATCGAACTGATCCGCGACGCGGTCGAGCTCCCGTACCTCTACCCCGACCTCTTCAAGGAGCACGAACTGCGGCCGCCCAAGGGCGTCCTGCTGTACGGGCCTCCTGGATGCGGCAAGACGCTCATTGCCAAGGCCGTCGCCAATTCGCTGGCCAAGAAGGTCGCCGAGGTGACCGGACAGGCCACGGGCAAGAGCTTCTTCCTCAACATCAAGGGCCCCGAGCTCCTGAACAAGTACGTCGGTGAGACCGAGCGGCAGATCCGCCTCGTCTTCCAGCGTGCACGTGAGAAGGCCAGCGAGGGCACCCCCGTCATCGTCTTCTTCGACGAGATGGAGTCCCTCTTCCGCACCCGTGGATCAGGCGTCAGCTCGGACGTGGAGAACACCATCGTCCCCCAGCTGCTCGCCGAGATCGACGGCGTGGAGGGCCTGGAGAACGTGGTCGTGATCGGCGCCTCGAACCGCGAGGACATGATCGACCCCGCCATCCTCCGCCCCGGCCGACTCGACGTGAAGATCAAGATCGAGCGCCCGGACGCCGAGGCCGCGAAGGACATCTTCGCGAAATACCTCACCGAGCGCCTTCCGCTGCACTCCGACGACCTCGGTGAGCACGGCGGTGACCGAGCGGCCACGGTCAACAACATGATCCAGACCGCCGTGGAGCACATGTACGACGAGTCCGAGGAGAACCGCTTCCTCGAGGTCACGTACGCCAACGGCGACAAGGAAGTCCTGTACTTCAAGGACTTCAACTCCGGCGCCATGATCGAGAACATCGTCGGCCGCGCCAAGAAGGCGGCCATCAAGGCCTTCCTCGACCAGAACCAGAAGGGCATTCGGGTCTCCCACCTCCTCCAGGCATGCGTGGACGAGTTCAAGGAGAACGAAGACCTGCCGAACACCACCAACCCGGACGACTGGGCCCGAATCTCCGGCAAGAAGGGCGAACGGATCGTTTACATCCGTACCCTGGTCACCGGAAAGCAGGGCGCGGACACCGGACGCTCCATCGACACGGTGGCCAACACCGGTCAGTACCTGTAAAAGACAGGGCGGCTGCGGGTGCCCTTCGCGGGTACCCGCAGCCGACTGTTTTTCGGGTCAAGGCTGGAGCGAGGCAATGACGCAAATGATCTCCCCACCAGCGCAAAGGCGCTCTAGGCTCTTTCGTACCGCCGAGTCGCGCGTTGCGGGGTCGGGCACCGCACACGCACCGGAGCACCAGCGGTACTTGAGCAGCGTCCCCGACCGAGGGCGCTGCCGGGCAAGGAGGGCCGCATGACCGTACGGCGAGTAATGGGCATCGAGACGGAGTACGGGATCTCCGTCCCCGGCCACCCCAACGCCAATGCCATGCTCACCTCGTCCCAGATCGTCAACGCGTACGCAGCGGCGATGCACCGGGCCCGGCGGGCCCGCTGGGACTTCGAGGAGGAGAACCCGCTGCGGGACGCGCGGGGCTTCGACCTCGCCCGCGAGGCCGCCGACTCCAGCCAACTCACGGACGAGGACATCGGCCTGGCCAATGTCATCCTCACCAACGGGGCGCGGCTGTACGTGGACCACGCTCACCCGGAGTACAGCTCGCCGGAGGTCACCAACCCGCTGGACGCCGTCCTGTGGGACAAGGCCGGCGAGCGCATCATGGCGGAGGCCGCGGAGCGCGCGGCCCAGCTCCCCGGCGCCCAGCCGATCCACCTCTACAAGAACAACACCGACAACAAGGGCGCCTCGTACGGCACGCACGAGAACTACCTGATGAAGCGGGAGACCCCCTTCTCGGACATCGTGCGCCACCTCACGCCGTTCTTCGTCTCACGCCAGGTCGTCACCGGAGCGGGCCGCGTCGGTATCGGTCAGGACGGACACGAGCACGGCTTCCAGCTCAGCCAGCGCTCCGACTACTTCGAGGTCGAGGTGGGCCTGGAGACGACCCTGAAGCGCCCGATCATCAACACCCGTGACGAGCCGCACGCGGACGCCGAGAAGTACCGCAGGCTGCACGTGATCATCGGCGACGCGAACCTCTCCGAGATCTCGACCTATCTCAAGCTGGGCACGACGGCCCTGGTCCTCTCCATGATCGAGGACGGCTTCATCGCCGTGGACCTGGCGGTCGACCAGCCCGTCCGCACCCTCCACCAGGTCTCCCACGACCCCACACTCAAGCGCCTGGTCACGCTCCGCAGCGGCCGGACACTCACCGCTGTCCAGCTCCAGATGGAGTACTTCGAGCTGTCCCGCAAGTACGTGGAGGAACGGTTCGGGTCCGACGCCGACGACCAGACTGTGGACGTCCTGCTGCGCTGGGAGGACACCCTGAACCGCCTGGAGAACGACCCGATGAGCCTCTCCGGAGAGCTCGACTGGGTCGCCAAGCGGGAGGTCATGGAGGGCTACCAGCGCCGTGACGGCCTCGACTGGGACGCCGCCCGGCTGCACCTGGTCGACCTCCAGTACGCCGACGTACGCGCCGAGAAGGGCATCTACAACCGCCTCGCGGCGCGCGGCAAGATGAAGCGACTCCTGGACGAGCAGGACGTCGAGCGGGCCCGTACGAAGCCGCCCGAGGACACCCGGGCGTACTTCCGCGGACGCTGCCTGGAGCAGTACGCGGACGACGTCGCGGCGGCCTCCTGGGACTCGGTGATCTTCGATCTGCCGGGCCGGGACTCGCTCCAGCGCGTCCCAACCCTGGAGCCGCTTCGCGGAACGCGTAATCACGTCAAGGAGCTCCTCGACCGCTGCCGCACGGCAGAAGACCTGGTCAAGGTCCTGTCGGGCGGCTGAGCGGCCGCGGCGGGGCCTGCGCGGCCGAAGTGGCGGATCGGGGTGGAAAGCAGCCGCGTCCGGGAATCATCGAGGTGGCTCCCGGACGTTGTAGCAACTGCGGGGCCGATGTCGGACCCTGCTTGTAGGGTCTGATCAAGAACGTCGAACCGAGCGGGGTGAGGGTTTATGGCGACCAAGGACACCGGCGGCGGACAGCAGAAGGCCACGCGTTCCACTGAAGAGGTCGAGGAGCAGGCGCAGGACGCGCAGACTACCGAGGACCTCAAGGAACGCCAGGAGAAGCTGAGCGACGATGTCGACTCGGTTCTGGACGAGATCGACGATGTGCTCGAGGAGAACGCAGAGGACTTCGTGCGCTCGTTTGTGCAAAAAGGTGGACAATAGCGGGCATGCCGGATTCGCTTGAGGTGAAGCGATGTACCGGGCGTGGTCGGGTGTTGCCGCTTGCTTCGTTCGCTGCCGGCAGGAACCGGCGTGACGGGCTGCAAGTGCGGTGCCGGGAGTGCGTGGCGGAATATTCGGCCGCGCACTACCGGCGGCGCAGGAAGGCGCTCGGCAAGAGGGTCGGCGTCGGACGGGCTGTCGACACGGGGTAAGGCCTGTAGAGCTGTCAGGGGTCGAGAGGATCACCTGAAGCGCCAGTACGGCATGACCGAAGCCGAGCGTGACGCGATGGTCGCCTCTCAAATGGGGCTCTGAGTGATCTGCCTGAAAGCTCCGGCCATTCATGTGGATCACTGCCACGAGACGGGTAGGGTCCGTGGCGTACTGTGCTTCAACTGCAATTCGGCCATCGGCAAGTTGGGAGACGATCCCGACGCAGTTCGTCGGGCTGCCGCCTACTTGGAGGGATCCTCGTGGAAGCCAACACTCGTAGCACCGGGCGTCTACCGGCTGCCTTCCTGACGCCCGGGTCGTCGTCCTTCATGGACTTCCTGTCGGACCACCAGCCGGAGATGCTCCCGGGCAAGCGGCAACTGCCGCCCACGCAGGGCGTGATCGAGGCGCCGCACGGCACCACGATCGTTGCCGTCACGTTCCCCGGTGGTGTGGTTCTCGCCGGTGACCGGCGGGCCACCATGGGGAATGTCATCGCGCAGCGTGACATCGAGAAGGTCTTCCCGGCCGACGAGTACTCGGCGGTGGGTATCGCCGGTACGGCCGGTCTGGCCGTGGAGATGGTGAAGCTGTTCCAGCTGGAGCTGGAGCACTTCGAGAAGGTGGAGGGTGCCACGCTCTCCCTGGAGGGCAAGGCCAACCGTCTGTCCACCATGATCCGTTCCAACCTCGGTATGGCCATGCAGGGCCTCGCCGTGGTTCCCCTCTTCGCGGGCTACGACGTGGACCGCCAGAGGGGGCGCATCTTCTCCTACGACGTCACCGGCGGCCGTTCCGAGGAGCACGGCTTCGCCGGCACCGGCTCCGGCTCGGTCTTCGCGCGCGGTGCCATGAAGAAGCTCTACCGCAAGGATTTGACCGAGGCGGAGGCCACGACCCTCGTCGTCCAGGCCCTGTACGACGCGGCCGACGACGACTCGGCGACCGGTGGTCCCGATGTCGCCCGCCGGATCTACCCGATCGTCACCGTGATCACCGAGGACGGATTCCGCCGTCTGGGAGACGAGGAGTCCTCCGAGATCGCCCGCTCGATCCTGGAGCGGCGCCTTGAGCAGCCCGACGGTCCGCGGGCCGCGCTGCTCTGACAGCGGCCGCTTGAACGCTGTTCTCGCAGCGGCTTCTTGGCAAGTGATCCAGTGACTTCGAAAGATTCGACAGGAAGGGACGGATAACCGGTGTCGACGCCGTTCTATGTCTCACCCCAGCAGGCGATGGCCGACCGGGCGGAATACGCCCGGAAGGGCATCGCCCGTGGCCGCAGCCTCGTCGTGCTGCAGTATGCCGACGGCATTGTGTTCGTCGGCGAGAACCCGTCCCGTGCGCTGCACAAGTTCAGCGAGATCTATGACCGGATCGGCTTCGCCGCGGCCGGCAAATACAACGAGTACGAGAATCTGCGGATCGGCGGGGTGCGTTATGCCGATCTGCGGGGTTACACCTATGACCGTGACGATGTGACCGCCCGCGGTCTTGCCAATGTGTACGCCCAGACGCTGGGCACGATCTTCTCCAGTGCGGCCGAGAAGCCGTACGAGGTGGAGCTCGTGGTCGCCGAGGTGGGGGAGACCCCCGAGGGCGATCAGATCTACCGGCTGCCGCACGACGGGTCGATCGTGGATGAGCACGGGTCGGTCGCTGTGGGTGGCAATGCCGAGCAGATCAGTACGTATCTGGATCAGCGCCATGAGGACGGCATGTCGCTTGCCGAGGCGTTGAAGCTGGCCGTGCAGTCGCTGTCCCGTGAGGCGAACGGGGGGGAGCGGGAGATTCCCGCGGAGCGGCTCGAGGTTGCGATTCTTGATCGGACGCGGCCGCAGCAGCGGAAGTTCAAGCGGATTGTTGGGCGGCAGTTGGCTCGGTTGCTTGAGGCGGATGGGGCGTCGACGGCTACCGAGGCGGAGGATCCCGAAGACGACGAGTGAGCGTTGGTTTTGCGGTTGCTCGGCGTGCCCCGGCCCTGGCGGTCGGGGCACGCGTCGTTTCTGGGCGCCTGCGGGTCGGGGGGTGGGTCGGGGCGGGGGGCCGGTACATCCGCCCGTCGCTTGATGGACACTTCTGTTGCTGTCATGGCGGGAGGCGTGGTGACCACGTATGCGACGGGCATTTGATGTACCGGCCCCCGGCCCCTTCCGTGCGTTCGCGGCTGCGGCTGCGGCTGCATGGGGGAGCAGGCCCTTAGGGGCCTGAGGGGCGTGGTGGGGCCGTGGAGCCTCGTACTACCAGTTCTACCGGGATGTCGCCCTGTGGGGGTGTCTTGCCCTCCAGGACTGCCAGGAGGGCTTGCATGCCTCGTTCGCCGAATAGTTCTGCGTTCAGGCGGACTGTGGTCAGTTCGGGGTCGATGGCTCTGGAGAGGGCCAGGTCGTCCAGGCCGGTGATCGAGAGGTCTTCTGGGATGTGGAGGCCCAGGCGGCGGGCTGCCTTGTAGGCGCCTGCCGCTAGTTTGTCGTCGTCGCAGACCAGGGCTGTCGGGCGGGGGCCGGGGGTCCTCAGGGCGGTCTCGGCGGCCTGTAGGGCGCCCTCTATGGAGATGGGGGCGCGGGCTGTGCGGAGTTCTGTGCCGGGGACCTCTGCCAGGCGTGCGGCCAGTTCCTGGGCTCGTACCTCGAAGGTCCAGGAGGGGATGTCGGCCGCCAGGTGCAGGAAGTGGCGGTGGCCCAGGGTGAGGAGGTGTTCGGCGACCTGTCGTACGCCGTCCCTGATGTCCAGGTTGACGGTCGCGGCGCCCAGGCTGCCTGCGGGGTCGCTGTCCAGCATGACCAGGGGGAGCTGGTCGCCGCGGATCGCGGTGAGGGCGTCGGCGGCCATGGAGGAGGCGATCACGCCGTCCAGGGCCGCGCGTGCCGAGCCGAAGGGGTCGCGGGCGGGGCCGATGCCCTCGGGGGAGGGGTAGAGGACGACTCCGAAGCCGTGCTCGGACGCCACGCGGGCGGCGCCGGTGTAGACGCCGGCGAAGAACTCGGTGGTCAGTGCGGGGACCACGAGGAGGACGGTGCGGGTGCGGCCGAGGCGGAGGTTGCGGGCGGCGAGGTTCGGGCGGTAGCCGAGCTCCTGGGCGGCTTCCCGGACCCGCTGCGCTGTCGCTTCGGAGACCCGGCCGCGCCATTTGTCGCCGAGCACCAGCGAGACGGCGGCCTGGGAGACCCCGGCGGCCTGGGCGACGTCCCGGCTCGTGGGGCGCGTGCTACCTCGTGCCACCGTCGACCTGCTCCCTCGTCTGGACTCGCGGACTGCGCACATGGTACGTATGGAAGAGGAAGTTATACGTAAAACTTCGGGCGCCACGGGATTACGAGAAGGGCACCGTCATGGCCGCGGGATATCTGGAGATCCTCCGGGCGAGGCATGCTGCCCGGCTGCTCACCGGGACGCTGATAGGGCGGCTGCCGAACGCGACCGCCGCCATCGCCGTCGTGCTCTTCATCCGCGCGGAGGGCGGCAGCTACAGCCTGGCGGGTGCGCTGGCCGCCGTGTACGGGGTGGGCAACGCCGTGGGGCAGCCGCTGCTCGGGCGGCTCGTGGATCTGTACGGGCAGCCGCGTGTGCAGTTGCCGGCCGCGCTCGTCTCGGCCCTTGGGATGGCTCTCTTCGCTTTCTCGGGCACCGACCCGCTGCCGGTCGCGTACGTCGCCATGGTGGTCGCCGGGCTCTTCACGCCGCCCCTGGAGGGCGGTCTTCGAGCGCTGTGGCCCTCCGTCCTCCGCAAGGAGGAGCAGGTGCACACCGCGTACGCGATGGACGCCGTGGCGCAGGAAATCATGTTCACCGTCGGGCCGTTGCTCGTGACGCTGTGCGTGGCGCTCTGGTCCGCCCCGGCCGCGCTGCTCGTCCTGAACGTCATCGGTGTCCTGGGTGCCCTCTCCGTGGTCGTGTCGCCCCCCTCGCGCGCGTGGCGCTCGGCTCCGCGCGAGGCGCACTGGCTCGGCGCGCTGCGCTCGGCGGGTCTGGTGGCCCTGCTCTGCGCGTTCCTGTTCGTCGGGATCGCGCTCGGCTCGATCACGGTCGCCTCGGTGTCGTACGCGGACGGGCATGGTGGGGACGCGGTGTACGGGTGGCTGATGGCGGGGATCGGCCTGGGGGCGCTCGTCGGGGGCACTGTGTACGGCGCGCGGCAGTGGACCGGTGCGCCGGAGCGGCGACTGCGGCTGCTCGTGGCGCTCCTGGCGGTGTGTTACGTGCCGCTGATGCTGGTGCCGGGGCCGGTCGCCATGACGGCGCTCACCGCGCTCGCCGGGGTGTTCCTGGCGCCCTGCATCGCCTGCGCGTTCGTCCTTGTCGACCGGCACGCTCCCAGGGGTACCGTCACCGAGGCGTTCTCCTGGCTTGTCACGACGTTCACCGTCGGCGCGTCCGTCGGAACGGGTCTCGCGGGCCCCGTCGTCGAGTGGGGCGGGGCGGTGTGGGGCTTCGCCGTACCGGGTGCCGCCGGCGCCGCCGCGCTGGTGGTTCTGCTGGCCACGGGGCGGGTTCTCGCAGCTACCGGGAACACGGAGGTGGTTGCAGTCTCATCGGAAAATGATCCAAACCGTGCCGTCGAACCCCGTTTGCGCTCAGGCGATCGGGCGTAATGTTCAGTCATGGACCGCCGCATTTTCGGGCTGGAGAACGAGTACGGCGTCACGTGTACGTTCAGGGGACAGCGTCGCCTGTCTCCCGACGAAGTGGCGCGGTACCTCTTCCGCCGTGTCGTGTCATGGGGCCGCAGCAGCAATGTCTTTCTGCGGAACGGTGCCCGCCTCTATCTCGACGTGGGATCACATCCGGAATACGCGACACCCGAATGTGACAACGTGACCGAACTGGTCACCCACGACAAGGCCGGCGAGCGCATTCTCGAAGGACTCCTGGTAGACGCCGAACGACGCCTGCACGAGGAAGGAATCGCGGGCGACGTCTATCTGTTCAAGAACAACACCGACTCGGCAGGCAACTCCTACGGGTGCCACGAGAACTATCTGGTGGCCCGGCACGGGGAGTTCTCCCGGCTCGCGGACATCCTCATTCCGTTCCTCGTCACGAGGCAGCTCCTCTGCGGTGCAGGCAAGGTGCTGCAGACTCCGCGTGGCGCCGTGTACTGCGTGAGCCAGCGTGCCGAGCACATCTGGGAGGGCGTCAGCTCCGCTACGACCCGCTCCCGGCCCATCATCAACACACGTGACGAACCGCACGCGGACGCCGAGCGCTATCGAAGGCTGCACGTCATCGTCGGCGACTCGAACATGTCCGAGACGACCATGCTCCTCAAGGTCGGAGCGACCGACCTCGTCCTGCGCATGATCGAAGCGGGCACGGTGATGCGTGACCTCACCCTGGAGAACCCGATCCGGGCGATCCGCGAGGTCAGCCACGACATCACGGGCCGGCGCAAGGTGCGTCTGGCCAGCGGCCGCGAGGCCTCCGCGCTGGACGTGCAGCGCGAGTACTACGAGAAGGCCGTGGACTTCGTGGAGCGCCGCGGTATCCGTACCGGAGTCGTCGAGCAGGTTCTGGAGCTGTGGGGTCGCACGCTGGACTCGATCGAGTCCGAGGACCTCGACCGCATCGGCACCGAGATCGACTGGGTCATGAAGTACCAGCTCATCGAGCGGTACCGGGCGAAGCACAACATGACCATGTCCAACCCGCGCGTTGCGCAGATAGACCTCGCCTACCACGACATCCACCGTCGGCGAGGTCTTTACTACCTCCTGGAGAGGAAGGGGCAAGCCGCCCGCATCTGCAACGACTTGAAGATCTTCGAGGGCAAGTCCGTGCCCCCGCAGACCACTCGGGCCCGGTTGCGCGGGGACTTCATCCGGCGTGCTCAGGAGCAGCGCCGGGATTTCACGGTCGACTGGGTGCATCTCAAGCTCAACGACCAGGCACAGCGCACCGTGTTGTGCAAGGACCCGTTCCGCAGTGTCGACGACCGGGTGGAGAAGCTGATCGCGGGAATGTGAGCCGAGTGTTCCGGCCATGATTGCGGAACGCAACGCGGGGCGCCGTACGTTTTCCGTACGGCGCCCTTCTCACGTCGTAGAGTTGCGCGCACTCCATCAGCCAAGATCGACCGATACGAGGGCCCCCACCGTGCGCCGACGCTCACTCCTTCTAGCCGTACCCGCTGGACTTGTCACACTCGCCGGATGCGGTGACGACGACTCGGACACCGCCAAGTCCAGCAGCAGCCCGTCGGCTTCGGCTTCGGCCTCCGCCTCGGCGGCACCGCCGCCGAAGATCGTCGACGGTCCGCTGCCCGGCATCACGGCCGGTACGAAGTTCGGTGAGAAGCCGACCGTCGCCAAGGGCAGCGGTGACCCGTCGAAGGACCTGGCCGTCAAGACGGTCATCGCGGGCAGCGGCAAGACGGTCGCGGAGAACGACTACGTGCAGGCCCACTACCTCGGCCAGGTCTGGGCGACGGCGAAGGTCTTCGACAACTCCTACGACCGCAAGACGCCGCTGCTCATCCAGCTCGCGCAGGGCAGCATCATCGACGGCTGGCGCTACGGCCTGGTGGGCAAGAAGGTCGGCAGCCGTGTCGAGATGGCCGTGCCGCCGACCTGGGGTTACGGCACGGAGGGGAACACGCAGGCGGGTATCAAGGGCACCGACACCCTGGTGTTCGTCGTCGACATCCAGAACACCTTCAACTCCAAGAGCTCCGCCGCGGGCAAGACGGTCGCGCAGGACAACATCGACCTTCCGAAGGTCGGCACCAACACCGATGGCAAGGCCCCCTCCATCGACGTACCGAAGTCGGACGCCCCGACGAAGCTCGTGGCGAACTACATCCTCGAGGGCGACGGCGCGGAGCTCGCGGCCGACAGCACCGTCCTGGTGCAGTACAAGGGCGTGCTGTGGGCCGACGGCAAGGAGTTCGACTCGACGTACAGCAGGGACGCGCTGACGTCGTTCTCGCTGACGCAGGTCGTCAAGGGCTGGGCCCAGGGTCTGACCGGCAAGAAGGTCGGCAGCCGTGTCCTGATCGTCGTCCCGCCGAGCCTGGGCTACGGCGACAGCCCGCCGGAGGGAAGTGGCATCAGCAAGGACTCCACGCTGGTCTTCACGGTCGACATCCTGGCGAAGATGTAACGCCTTCGGGGATGTGAGACTGTCGGTGTTGCTTTAAGGCCTTTACGCGAACAAGCAGGAGCTAGAGACGTGAGCATCGAGAAGCCCGAGATCGACTTCCCGGGCGGCGAGCCCCCGGCGGACCTCGAGATCAAGGACATCTGGGAGGGCGACGGGGCGGTGGCCAAGGCCGGCGACTTCGTCAAGGTCCACTACGTGGGCGTGGCCTTCTCCACCGGCGAGGAGTTCGACGCCTCCTGGAACCGCGGCACCCCGCTCGAGTTCCAGCTCGGCGTCGGCCAGGTCATCAGCGGCTGGGACAAGGGCGTGCAGGGCATGAAGGTCGGCGGCCGCCGCCAGCTGGTCATCCCGTCGCACCTCGCGTACGGCGACCGCGGCGCCGGTGGCCGGATCGGCCCCGGCGAGACGCTGATCTTCGTCTGCGACCTCGTCGCGGTCTGATCGAGAGGATCGCGAGGGTCACAGTCCGATCTTCGTACATCATCTGGCGAAGTCTGACCGGACTTGATCATCTGGGGCCCATGCCTGTCCGGGCATGGGCCCTCGGCTTTTGCCACGACTGTCCGGAGCGGTACGGTCATCGGTCGGAAGCACCATAGGAAGGGCGTCGATGGCCATTGCCAAGGCCGAGCGGCTGATGAACCTGGCGCTGTGTCTGCTGGGGACACGGCGGCCGCTCAGCAAGCGCGAACTTCGCGAGTCCATCGAGGCCTATCTGGAGGCGAGCTCGGACGACTCCTTCAACAGGATGTTCGAGCGCGACAAGGACGATCTGCGCGAACTCGGCCTGGTCATCGAGACGGTGGAGAACCTCGACGGTGAGGTCGGCTATCTCGCGCGCCGCGACAGCAACCGGCTGCCGGCCATCACGCTGGACGCCGAGGAGGCCGCCGCCCTCGGGCTCGCCGCCAAGGTCTGGCAGCAGGCCCGCCTCGCGGGTGCCGCGAGCGGCGCCCTGCAGAAGCTGCGCGCCGCGGGACTGCCCGAGGACGTCGACCCGTACGAGCCTCACGGCGCGCTGGAACCGCACATCCCCGTGCACGAGGCGGCCTTCGAGCCGCTGATGCTCGCCTGCCGCGACCGCCGCCCGGTCTCCTTCGACTACCGCAAGGCCACCGCCGTACGCCCCGAACCCCGCCATGTCGAACCATGGGCCCTGGAATGCTGGCGCGGCCACTGGTACCTGGCGGGCTGGGACCGCGACCGCGGAGCCGAGCGCGTCTTCCGGCTCTCGCGGATCACCGGCAAGGTCCGCACCCGGGCGGGCCGGTACACCGCCGAGGTGCCCGATGTCGTCACCGTGCGCGAGACGGTCGCGGGCTGGGCCGGCGAGATCGCCGACCGCTCCGCGCTCATCCGGCTGCGCACCGGGGCCGGCTACCCGCTGCGGGCCAAGGCCGTCTCCGTACGGGAACTGGAGGGCGGCTGGGACGAGTTGGAGATTCCGTACGGGCACGGTCTGGACGCCTGGCTGGTCGAGTTCGGGCCCGATGTGGTGGTCCTGGAACCGTCCGAGCTGCGGGCGGACGTCGTGGACCGGCTGCGCGCCGTGGCCAAGGGCTGAGGGGGAACGTAAGAAAGTGGCAGGAAAACCGGCCAGGCCGACGAACGCGATCGACCAGACCCGGCGGATGCTCTCCCTGGTGACGTATCTGCGCGAGCGCCCCGGCGCGCGCGTCAGCGATGTTGCCCGGGCCTTCGGGATCACCGAGGACGAGCTGATCTCCGACCTCGACGTGCTGCCGCTGTGCGGGACCAGCTTCCGCGGCGGCGATCTGCTCGACATCGACACCGACGGTGACCGGATCTGGTGGCGGAACCCGGGTGCCCTCGGCGCGGACGCGGCCGAGCCCTTGCGGATCGCCGCCGACGAGGCGACCGCGCTGCTCGTGGCCGCCCGCGCGGTCTCCACACTGCCAGGACTGCGCGAGGGTGACCGGCAGGCACTGCTGCGCGCCACCGCCAAGGTGGAGGCCGCCTCCGGCGAGGCGGCCGGGGCCAGCTCCCGGCTCTCGGTCACCTTCGAATCCGAGGGCGGCGTCTTCGCGGACGTCGACCGGGCCATCTCGGAGCGGCGCCGGCTGTGGATCCGCTACTACTCGCCCTCGCGCGACGAGCTTAGCGAGCGCGAGATCGACCCGATCCGCCTGGTCAGCGTCGGCCACACCTATGTGGAGGCCTGGTGCCGCCGCTCGGAGGCGCGCCGCACCTTCCGGCTGGACCGTGTCGCCGAGATCCGCATCCTGGACGAGCCGTCCGCGCCGCCCGAGATCGAGATGCGGGACCTCTCCGAGGGGCTGGTGCAGCCGGCGGCCGAGGACCCCGAGGTGGTCGTGGAGGTCGGCCCCGGCGGACGCTGGGTCGCCGAGTACTACCCGCACGACAGCGCGGACGAGCTGCCGGACGGCGGGTTGCGCATCACCCTGCGGACCCCCGATCCCACGTCGCTGCGACGGCTGGCGCTGCGCCTGGGCCGGGACGGCCGGATCGTGTCGCCGCAGGATCTCGCGGACAGTGCCCAGCAGGCGGCCCGCGAGGCCCTCGCGGCCTACGACGTGCCACAGGGAGCTCAGGACGGGCCGTACGACAGGCAGGAGCAGGGGCTTTGAGCACGTCGACGATGTCTGGTGCGTCGGAGAAGACCGGTGTGGCGGGGAGGGCCGGAGCCTCGGAGCGGTCCGGTGTGTCCTCGGGCGGGCCGGAGATGACGGTCGTGACCGCGTTCGCCGGGATGAGAAGGGTGGTCGAGACGGTGTTCAGGGCCGGCTGCCCCGACTGCCGGACTCACTTCGAGCTCAGGGCGAGCGCCCTGATGCTGGCCATCGGCGCCTCCAGCCGCACCACGTTCTACTCCTTCACCTGCCCGGAGTGCGGGGCCGCCGTCCGCAAGCCCGCCGGTGAACGCATCGTCGAACTCCTCACCGGGGGCGGGGTCCGGACCCTGCGCCTGCACTCGACCGGCTAGGAAGGTCTAGGGTCGGCGTCATGTTCTGGCCGATGTTTGCGATCGCTGTGGGTTTCCTGGGAATCGCCGTTCTCGGCGTGCTCGCTGTCCGTGTCTTCCTCGAAGCGGAGCGTCTGGGACGACAGGTTTCCGATTCCGCGCAGCGCATCGGCAGGGCCGCCGAGGACCTGGAGCGCGCGGCCGTGACCACGGCACGCTCTGTGGATGCGCTGTGAGTCACGGGTTCGCCGGGCTTTGAGTGGCTTTCGCCCTGTCACCTTGGTGGCAACGGCAGGTACGCTGCTGGTCGCGGCCCGGATAAACGAGGCGCGGGTCGCGAACTGGGAGTACGCACAGGGATTGCCCCGCGTTTACCCCTGAGCGTTACGATCGCTGTCAGCGCGACGGTCGGACACATGTCCGACCGATCGGACAGCCCCCATTCCATGCCGCCTCGGTGAGAAGGTAAAGACTTATGTTCGGAAGGCTCGGCGCTCCCGAGATCATTCTCATCCTCGTCGTCATCATCCTGCTGTTCGGCGCGAAGAAGCTTCCGGACATGGCGCGCTCCCTCGGCAAGTCCGCGCGCATCCTGAAGAGCGAGGCCAAGGCCATGAAGACGGAGGGCCAGGACACGGCCGCCGCTCCGGCCGCCCCGCCGGCCACCGACGAGCAGCCCCCGGTTCAGCGCACCATCCAGGCCGCACCCGGCGACGTGACCAGCTCCCGCCCGGTCACCGAGCCGACGGACTCGACGACCAAGCGCTGACGCAGGGCCGGTGACCTCCGGCCCGCCGCACGAGATGGGAACGTGGGTTGCTGAAGCCTGCCCGCCAGAAGGAGAAGGATCCCGAGGGGCGGATGCCCCTCGCGGAACACCTTCGTGAGCTCCGCAACCGGCTTGCGAAGGCGATGCTGGCCATCGTCGCTGTCACCGTCGTCGCCGCCTTCTTCTACAACGACATCATCAACCTCATCACCAGGCCGATCCTCGACTCGGTCGGTTGTGAGCAGAGCTTCGAGCAACTGGCGAAGTCGACGTCCACCGAGCCGTGCGCGCAGATCACGATCAACGGTCTGCTCACCCCCTTCACTCTCGCGCTGAAGGTGTCGCTGATGGCCGGTGTCGTCCTGGCCTCGCCGGTCTGGCTCTACCAGCTGTGGGGCTTCGTCGCCCCCGGTCTGCACCGGCACGAGAAGAAGTACGCCTACGCGTTCGTCGGCACGGGTGCCCCGCTGTTCCTGGGCGGTGCCTACTTCGCGTACTCGGTACTGCCCACCACGGCGAGGGTGCTGATCGAATTCACCCCGAGCGGTACCGACAACCTCCTGCCGCTGGACGATCTGCTCGACCTCGTCACGCGCATGGTGCTCGTCTTCGGCCTCTCCTTCGAACTGCCCCTGCTGCTGGTCTTCCTCAACCTCACCGGGGCGATCACCGGCAAGCGGATGCTCGGCTGGTGGCGCGGCATGATCATGGGCATCACGGTCTTCGCGGCCGTGGCCACGCCCAGCACCGACCCGCTGACCATGCTGGCGCTCGCCGGTCCGATCTGGATCCTGTACTTCGGCGCGGTCGCCTTCTCGCTGCTGAACGACCGGCGCAGGCGCCGCCGCGACGCCGCGGGACCGGCCGACGACGAAGCCTCCGAACTGGATCTCACCCCCGAGGCCATCGGCGAGGTCGAGACGGTGTCGGCCAGCCGGGCGGCACTGCCGGAGCAGGCGAGCTCGGACCGCGTCAACGGTTATGACGACGTGACCTGACCAAGCGCGGAGAACTCGTAGGGTCAGGCTTGTGACCAGCGAGATCACCCTCTTCGTCAACCCCACCGCGGGACGCGGCCGGGGCGCCCACGCGGCGCAGCCGGCCGCTTCTGCTTTGCGCGCGGCGGGGTTCTCCGTCCGTACGGTCCTCGGCGAGAACGCCGCAGACGCCCTCACGCGCGCGCGTGCAGCGGTCGCGGACGGAACGGGTGCCCTGGTGGCCGTCGGAGGCGACGGCATGGCGAATCTGGCCCTGCAGGCCGTCGCCGGGACGCGCACCCCGCTCGGCCTGGTCGCCGTCGGCACCGGGAACGACTTCGCGCGGGCCCTGGGCCTGCCCGTACGTGATCCGGCGGCCGCCGGGCGGCTGATCGCCGAGGCGCTCAAGGGGGCACGGCTGCGCGATGTCGACCTGGGGCGGGTCGGCGGCACCTGGTTCGGCACCGTCCTCGCCTCCGGCTTCGACTCCCGGGTCAACGACCGTGGAAACCGCATGAGATGGCCCACCGGCCGCTTCAAGTACGACCTCGCGATGCTCGCGGAACTGGCCGCCTTCAAGCCCATCCCCTACCGGATCACGCTCGACGACGGCGCGGTCCAGGAGATCGAGGCGACGCTCGTGGCGGTCGGCAATGGATCGTCGTACGGCGGCGGCATGAAGATCTGCGCGGGCGCGGATCTGGGCGACGGGCTGTTCGACGTCACGGTGGTCGGGGACTGCAGCCGGACGACTCTCCTCAAGGTGTTTCCGAGGGTCTACCGGGGTACGCATCTCGATCATCCGAAGGTCGCCGTGCACCGGGCGGCCAAAGTGGAGCTTGTCGCCGAGGGCGTCACGGGGTACGCGGACGGGGAGCCGCTGGGCCCGCTGCCGCTCACGGCTGCGTGTGTGCGCGGTGCTGTGCGGGTGGCGATTCCCTGAGCTGCGGGGATTCCCGGTTTCACAGGTGCGGATCCGGATATTGATCGTCCTGTTGTCAGTGCCTCCCGGTAGTCTCGAAAGCACGATGACAGAGGACCTCTCCCCGGCCGAGCGGTACGCGGCAGCACGGAAGCGCGCCGTCGAGCAGGCCACCGCTCTCGCCGGCTTCCGCGAGATGTACGACTTCGGCCTCGACCCCTTCCAGATCGAGGCCTGCCAGGCACTCGAATCGGGCAAGGGTGTGCTCGTGGCCGCGCCCACAGGCTCGGGCAAGACGATCGTCGGCGAGTTCGCCGTCCACCTCGCCCTCCAGCAGGGCAAGAAGTGCTTCTACACGACGCCGATCAAAGCGCTCTCCAACCAGAAGTACGCCGATCTCTGCCGCCGTTACGGCGCGGACAAGGTCGGCCTGCTCACCGGTGACAACAGCGTCAACTCCGAGGCTCCGGTGGTCGTGATGACCACCGAGGTGCTGCGCAACATGCTGTACGCGGGTTCACAGACCCTCCTCGGACTCGGCTATGTCGTGATGGACGAGGTGCACTACCTCTCCGACCGGTTCCGCGGGGCCGTCTGGGAGGAAGTGATCATCCACCTCCCCGAGTCGGTGACACTGGTGTCGCTCTCGGCGACGGTGTCGAACGCGGAGGAATTCGGCGACTGGCTGGACACCGTGCGCGGCGACACCCAGGTGATCGTCTCCGAGCACCGGCCCGTGCCGCTCTTCCAGCATGTGCTGGCCGGGCGCCGGATGTACGACCTCTTCGAGGAGGGCGAGGGCCACAAGAAGGCCGTCAACCCCGACCTCACGCGCCTCGCGCGGATGGAGGCGAGCCGCCCGTCGTACCAGGACCGCAAACGGGGCCGCGCCATGCGCGAGGCGGACCGGGAGCGCGAGCGCAGACAGCGCTCGCGCGTGTGGACGCCGAGCAGGCCCGAGGTCATCGAGCGGCTCGACGCCGAAGGACTGCTGCCCGCCATCACGTTCATCTTCAGCCGCGCGGCCTGCGAGGCCGCCGTCCAGCAGTGCCTGTACGCGGGCCTGAGGCTGAACGACGAAGAGGCGCGCGTGAGAGTGCGCGAACTCGTCGAGGAGCGCACGGCCTCCATCCCGACCGAGGACCTGCACGTCCTGGGGTACTACGAGTTCCTCGAGGGC
Source organism: Streptomyces sp. NBC_00038 (assembly GCF_026343635.1). Classification (NCBI taxonomy): domain Bacteria; kingdom Bacillati; phylum Actinomycetota; class Actinomycetes; order Kitasatosporales; family Streptomycetaceae; genus Streptomyces; species Streptomyces sp. NBC_00038. Next base: position 2,167,543 of record NZ_JAPELQ010000001.1, on the reverse strand, counting down.
CTGGAGCGCGGCATTGCGGCCCACCACGCGGGCATGCTGCCGACGTTCAAGGAGGTCGTCGAGGAACTGTTCGTACGCGGCCTGGTGAAGGCGGTGTTCGCGACCGAGACCCTCGCGCTGGGCATCAACATGCCTGCCCGCTCGGTGGTGTTGGAGAAGCTCGTCAAGTGGAACGGCGAACAGCACGCCGACATCACGCCCGGCGAGTACACCCAGCTGACCGGTCGCGCCGGACGCCGCGGCATCGATGTCGAGGGCCACGCGGTGGTGCTCTGGCAGCGCGGCATCAGCCCCGATCACCTGGCGGGACTCGCGGGCACCCGCACATACCCGCTGCGCTCCAGCTTCAAGCCGTCGTACAACATGGCGGTCAACCTGGTCGAGCAGTTCGGGCGGCACCGCTCGCGCGAGCTCCTTGAGACGTCCTTCGCGCAGTTCCAGGCCGACAAGTCGGTCGTCGGGATCTCCCGGCAGGTGCAGCGCAACGAGGAAGGGCTCGACGGCTACAAGGAGTCGATGACCTGCCACCTCGGGGACTTCGAGGAGTACATGACGCTGCGCCGCGAGCTCAAGGACCGCGAGACCGAGCTGGCCAAACAGGGCGCGGCACAGCGGCGCGCGGAGGCGGCCGTCGCGCTGGAGAAGCTCAAGCCCGGCGATGTCATCCACGTACCCACCGGCAAGTACGCGGGTCTCGCCCTGGTGTTGGACCCCGGGCTGCCCGCCGGCCGGTCCAACGGCCACCGTGGCTTCGAGCACCACGACGGGCCGCGCCCGCTGGTGCTCACCGCCGAGCGCCAGGTCAAGCGGCTGGCCTCGATGGACTTCCCGGTGCCGGTCGAGGCACTGGAGCGGATGCGGATCCCGAAGTCCTTCAACCCGCGCTCGCCGCAGTCCCGCCGCGATCTGGCGTCCGCGCTGCGCACCAAGGCCGGGCACATCGTCGCCGACCGGCACCGCAAGAAGCGTGCCGAGGCCGCCGACGACCGCGAGATCGCCCGGCTGCGCACGGCGATCCGGGCGCACCCCTGCCACGGGTGCAACGACCGTGAGGACCATGCCCGTTGGGCCGAGCGCTACCACCGGCTGCTGCGTGACACCTCGCAGCTGGAGCGTCGTATCGAGGGTCGGACGAACACCATCGCCCGCACCTTCGACCGCATCGTCGCGCTCCTCACCGAGCTCGACTACCTGCGGGGCAACGAGGTCACCGAACACGGCAAGCGGCTCGCGCGGCTGTACGGCGAACTCGACCTGCTCGCCAGCGAATGCCTGCGGGCCGGGGTCTGGGAGGGACTGAGCCCTCCCGAACTCGCCGCCTGCATCTCGGCGTTGGTGTACGAGTCGCGGGTCGCCGACGATGCGATGGCGCCGAAGGTTCCGTCGGGCAAGGCGAAGGCCGCGCTGGGCGAGATGGTGCGGATCTGGGGGCGGCTCGACGCCCTTGAGGAGGACTTCGGGATCACCCAGACCGAGGGGGTCGGGCAGCGCGAGCCGGATCTCGGGTTTGCCTGGGCCGCGTACGAGTGGGCTTCCGGCAAGGGGCTCGACGAGGTGCTGCGGGAGGCGGAGATGCCTGCGGGTGACTTTGTGCGGTGGTGCAAGCAGGTCATTGATGTGCTGGGGCAGATCTCGGCCGCGGCGCCCGTTTCCGGGGCGGCCGGTTCGTCGGTTGCGAAGAACGCGCGTAAGGCGGTGGATGGGCTGTTGCGGGGTGTGGTGGCCTACTCGTCGGTCGGGTGACCGGTTGAGGGGAGCGGGGCGGTAGGCGGTGGGTTGTGCGGTGCGGGTGGGTGGGGGAGCCGGGGAGGTTTTTCGCCCCCTCCGCCCCTACCCTTCCCGTCCTTCTGGGGCTCCGCCCCAGGCCCCGCCAGGGGGCGCTGCCCCCTGGACCCCCGCCAGGGGCTGCGCCCCTTGGATCCCGGCCAGGGGCTGCGGCCCTTGGACCCCCGCTAAGAGCCGTGCCCCCTGGACCCCCGCTCCTCAAACGCCGGAGGGGCTAATAGAGCGGAGGTAGGCGCGCCAGCCTCCGTACCCCGTGATGTCCTCCGCTCCTTCGAGTGCGGACGGTTCGCACAGGAAGCCGGGTACCTGGCTGCCGTCGGTCAGTTCGACGCGGCCCAGGGTCATCGGGCGGGGGAGTTCGGCGAGCAGGTGTCCCAGGCCCTCGGCGGGGAGGCGCCAGACTTCGGCCTCGATGGTGGCGCCCGGGCCTTGCGGGCTGACGTGGACCAGGCCCGGCTTGGGCGGCGTGGTGGGCAGCGCGTGCAGGCGGTAGACGGGGGCCGTGGTTGTCGTACGTTCCAGCTCCGCGCCCAGGGAGAGGAGCTGGGGGTTGAGCGGCTGACCGGACAGGTGTGCGCCCACTACCGCGATCCGGAGCTGCGGCTGGAGCAGGCTCGCGATCCGGGCGAGGCGTTCGTCGGTGAACGCCGGGCCGATCAGCATCACGCCGAAGGGCAGGCCGTTCACCAAGCCCGCGGGGACGGCGACCGCGGCCAGGTCGAAGAGGTTCGTGGAGTTGGTGAAGCGGCCCAGGCGGGCGTTGGCGCCCAGTGGGTCGGCGGCGACCTCGGCGAGGGTGGGGTGGCCGGGGGCGGTCGGCAGCAACAGGGCGTCCGCCTCACCGAGTTGGGTGAGGGCGCGGGTACGGAGGTCCGTCAGTCGGTCCTGGTCGGCGTACAGCTGGTGGGCCGGGATGTCCCGGGCGCGGGTGATGATTCCCGCGACGGTCGGGTCGAGCCCCTCGCCGCCCTCGGTGATCAACTTGTCGACAAAGCTCCCTACGGCGGTGTAGCGCTCGGCGACGAACGCGCCCTCGTAGAGCATCGCGGCGGCCTCGGTGAACGGGGTGAGGTCGATGGTGCGCAACTCGGCGCCGGCCGCGGTGAGTTGCGCCGCGGCTGCTGCGTACGCCTCCGCCCAGCCCTCGTCCAGTTCCCCGAGCTGCGCCGTGGAGGCGACGGCGATGCGCCATGGGCCCGGCGTCCGTTGGGGGAGTGCCGGGAGCTCGCGTTCCGATGGGGAAGTCATGTACGCGACGGCCTGCTCGGCCTCCGGGAGCGTACGGGCGAAGACGGTCACGCAGTCGAGGGAGGCGCAGGCGGGGACGACGCCGGTCGTCGGCACCAGGCCGCGGGTCGGCTTGAGGCCGACGATGCCGTTGAAGGCGGCGGGGACCCGGCCCGAGCCTGCGGTGTCCGTGCCGAGGGCGAGGTCGACGATTCCCAGGGCTACGGCGACGGCCGATCCTGAGCTGGAGCCGCCGCTGATCCTGGCCGGGTCGTAGGCGTTGCGTACCGCGCCGTGGGGGGAGCGGGTGCCGACCAGGCCCGTGGCGAACTGGTCCAGGTTCGTGGTGCCGAGGATGATCGCGCCGGCGGCTCGGAGCCGGGCGATTGCTGGCGCGTCGCCTTCTGGGGTGTACGCGTATGCCGGGCAGCCGGCGGTGGTTTTGAGGCCTGCCACGTCGATGTTGCCCTTCGCGGCGAGGAGCTTGCCTGCGAGGGGGAGGTGCTCGCCTGCGGCGACGCGTTCGTCGATGCTCCTCGCCTCTTGCTCGACCTCCGCCTGGGGGCGCAGGTCGATCCAGACCTCGGGGCGGTCGGTGGCCTCGATGCGGGCGTATGCCCTCTGGACTCGGGTGACGGCTGACATCGGTGCTCCTTGGCTGGGGTCTCGTGTTCGACTGCGGGCCGGTGGGTGGTGTGTGCCCACCCGTTCCGCCCTGCGGAACGCCTGCCCACACACCACACCCTGGAAGGGACTTCAAGACACCGTCGGACCCGCCGGCGCCAGCACCATCAGTGCCGTCCCCGCCTCCACCTGGTCTCCCGGTTTCGTGAGGATCTCGGTCACCACGCCGTTCATCGGGGCGGGGACCCTGGACTCCATCTTCATGGCCTCCAGGGCCAGGAGGGGTTGGCCGAGGGTCACCTCGTCGCCGGGCCGGACGTTCAGCTGCCATACCGACGCGGCGAATTCGGCCTCTATCAGGCGGCCGCCCTCGGGGACGGTCACCTCGGCGGGGGGAGCCGCGGGAGTGGACGCGGACTCCGCCCGGGTGAACTCGCCCGCTGCCTCCCACGCATCCCGCTCCGCGGAGAACGCGCCGCCCTGCCGGGCCCGGAACTCCGCGATCGAGTCGGCGTTCTCGGTGAGGAAGGACTCGTACGCGGCGAGGGAGAACTCGCCCTCCTCGATCCTGGGGACGAAGCGGCCGGAGATGATGTCGGCGCGCAGGTCTAGGAGTTCGTCGGGCTCGACCGGGTACCACTTGACGCGGTCGAAGAAGCGCAGCAGCCAGGGCGAGCCCGGCTCGAACGCGCCGCGCTGCTGCCAGGGCGACCACACCTGGGTCGTACGGCCGACGAACTGGTAGCCGCCGGGACCCTCCATGCCGTAGATGCAGAGGTAGGCGCCGCCGATGCCGACCGAGTTCTCGGCGGTCCAGGTGCGCGCCGGGTTGTACTTGGTGGTGACCAGGCGGTGGCGCGGGTCAAGGGGTGTCGCCACCGGCGCGCCCAAGTAGACGTCGCCGAGGCCCAGTACGAGGTACTCCGCGTCGAAGACCGTCCGGTACACGTCGTCCACCGAGTCGAGGCCGTTGACGCGCCGTATGAACTCGATGTTCCACGGGCACCAGGGGGCGTCGTCGCGGACGCCCGCCATGTAGCGGGCGATCGCCTCGCGGGTGGCCGGGTCGTCCCAGGAGAGGGGGAGGTGGACCGTGCGGGAGGGGACGACGAGTTGGTCGCTGGGTGGGAGCGTCGCCACGATCTGCCGTACGGACGCGAGGAGTTCGCGCTGCGGGAGCCGCCGCGGATCCGTCTGGATCTGCAGGGAACGGATGCCCGGGGTGAGGTCCGTGACCCCGTCCAGCTCGGCGCCCGCCACCGCCTCCATCAGCGCGTGCACCCGCATGCGCAGGGCCAGGTCCAGCTGCATGGGACCGAATTCGACCAGCAGGTTGTCGTCGCCGGAGCGCCGGTACGTCACGTCGCCGTCCCGCGCGAGTATGCCGCCGTCGACGATCGCGGCCCGCGCCGAGCCGTCGTCGGCGACCGGCGCGAAGCGGACCGTGTCACCGGGCCGGAGCTGCCCGAGCTTCCAGCGCTCCGAACTGACGACCGTCGCGGGGCAGACGAAGCCGCCGAGCGAGGGGCCGTCCGGGCCGAGCAGCACCGGCATGTCGCCGGTGTAGTCGACGGCGCCCACAGAGTAGGGCGTGTCGTGGATGTTGGACGGGTGCAGGCCTGCCTCGCCGCCGTCCTTGCGCGCCCAGCGGGGCTTCGGGCCGACCAGCCGTACGCCCGTGCGCGCCGAGTTGAAGTGGACCTTCCAGTCGGCGGCGTAGAACTCGTGGATGTCCTCCTCGGTGAAGAACTCCGGGGCGGCGTGCGGGCCTTCGAGCGCGCCGATGTGCCAGCGCGCCGCGAAGACCGGTCGGTCGGCAGCCGCCACCGCAGTACCGGAGGCCACCGCGCCCCCGTGCAGTACATCTCCCGTCCGCAGCGTCCGCCCACCGTGCCCGCCGAACCGGCCCAGCGTGAAGGTGGACGCGCTGCCCAGGAACGCGGGCACGTCCAGGCCGCCGCCCGCGAAGAGCACGTACGTGCGCAGACCGTGCTCGGTGGGGGTGCCGACCTCCAGGACGGACCCCGCCGGCACCGTGACCGGCTCCCACTGCGCGACCGTCGTAGCGTCCACGGTGACCGCCGCCGGAGCACCCGTCACGCAGACGGTCGTGGCGTGTGTGAAGCGCAGGGCCGGTCCCTGGAGCGTGCACTCCAGACCCGGTGCCCCCTCGTGGTTGCCGAGGGCCCGGTTGCCGAGCCGGAAGGACAGGTCGTCCATCGGGCCGCAGGGCGGCACCCCGACCTGCCAGTAGCCGGTGCGGCCGGGCCAGTCCTGGACGGTGGTGAGCGTGCCGCCCGAGACGACCTCGACGCGCGGTGTCGGATCGGAGACCTCGGCGAGCGTCGCCGTCGAATGCGTCGCGGCCCGGAAGGACCTCTCCGAGAGTGCCGCGCGCACCAGTCCGAGGTTCGTCTCGATGCCGTCGACGCGGGTCCTGGCCAGCGCCTCGTCGAGCCGTTCCAGCGCGTGCGCCCGGTCCGAGCCGTAGGCGATGACCTTCGCGAGCATGGGGTCGTACGAGGTCGTGACCTCCGTCCCCGTCTCCACCCAGCCGTCCACGCGGACGCCGCCGGGGAACTCGACGCGCGTCAACAGGCCCGCGCTGGGCCGGTGTTCGCGCGAGGGGTCCTCGGCGTACACCCGTGCCTCGACGGCGTGACCCCGGGGCGCCCCGGGGTCACGTACGACATCGGACTCCCCGCGCGCCAGTCGCAGCATCCAGGAGACGAGGTCGACCCCGTAGATCTCCTCGGTGACCGGATGCTCCACCTGCAGACGGGTGTTGACCTCCAGGAAGTACGCCTCCTGGCGGGCGGCGTCGTACACGAACTCGACGGTTCCGGCCGAGCGGTAGCCGACCGACGCGCACAAGTCACGTGCGGCGAAGGTGAGTTGCTCACGTACGGAGGCAGGGAGTCCGGGTGCGGGAGCCTCTTCCAGCACTTTCTGGTTGCGGCGCTGGAGCGAGCAGTCGCGGTCGCCGAAGGTGACCACGCGGCCCCGGCCGTCGCCGAATACCTGCACCTCCACATGGCGGGCCTGCTCCACCAGCCGCTCCAGGAACACCCCGGCGGAGGAGAAGGAGGCCGCGGCGACGCGCTGCACGCTCTCCCAGGCCTCGGTCAGTTCATCGGCTGAGCGACATGCCGACATACCGATGCCACCGCCACCGCCGGTGGCCTTGAGCATCACGGGATAGCCGATGCGCCCGGCTTCGAGAAGGGCTTCTGCCAGGCCGGAGAGGAGCCCAGTGCCCGGCGCCAGGGGCACTCCGGCCGCCTGAGCCGCCGCTCGCGCCGTGTGCTTCGCCCCGAACAGTTCCAGCTGCTCCGGCGTCGGCCCCACGAACACGATCCCCGCCTCCTCGCAGCGCCGCGCGAAGTCCGCGTCCTCGGAGAGGAAGCCGTACCCCGGGTGGATCGCCCCGGCGCCGGTCTCCATCGCCGCCTTGAGGACGAGCTCGGCGTCGAGGTACGACTCCTTGGCGGGCGCGGGGCCGAGCCGCACCGCCTCGTCGGCCAGCCGTACGTGCGGTGCCGAGCGGTCCGGATCGGAGTACACCGCCACCGTGCGCAGGCCGAGTTCGCGGGCCGTCCGGATGATCCGGACCGCGATCTCGCCCCGGTTGGCGACGAGCAGCGTGTCGAAGGTCATTCCGGAGCCCCAAGGGTCATCTGGACCGCGGTCGGCTCGAAGCCGTTGCAAGGGTTGTTGATCTGGGGGCAGTTGGAGACCAGGACGAGCACATCGCGCTCGGCGCGCAAGGTCAGCTTCAGCCCCGGGGCAGAGATGCCGTCGACGATGCCGAGGGTGCCGTCCTTCTCGACCGGCACGTTCATGTACCAGTTGATGTTCGAGACCAGGTCCCGCTTGCCAAGCCCGTACTTGGCGCCCTCCGCGAGGAAGTTGTCCACGCACGCGTGCTGCGACCAGGTGTGATACCCGTACCGGAGCGTGTTCGACTCCTTGGAGCAGGCGCCGCCGACCGTGTCGTGCCTGCCGACCTCGTCCTCGACGACGGTCATCAGCGGGGTGTGCTCGTTGGACATGAGCACACCGCCCGTGGTGAGGAAGAGGTTGCCCTGCGCGTGGATCGTGTCCGGCGCGCTGTAGCGGACGGCCGTGTCGTGGGCGTCGTACACCAGGAAGTCGACTGCCTGGTTGCCGTGCAGGTCGGTGATGGTGAGCGTCCCGCCCTCGCGCACGACGGACGACCAGGCGGCGCGGGCCGGTACTTCCACGGTCTTCATATGAGCCCCCTCGCGGCAAGGAATTCGGCGGTGTTCAGGAAGGCACGGCAGCCCTCGGGCGTGGCCTCCCACAGCGGATCGCCCGCCTTGGTCGCCTCCGAGCGCCAGGCGAGCACCTCCAGCGGTGAACTGACGTACTCCGGACGGGGATCGGCCGGATGCGGCACGTTCGCGATCAGCACGGTGACGTCCTGCTCGGCGCGCAGGGTCACGCTGCCGCCAGGCCCTGCCGAGCCGGTGAAGTCGAGGGAGCCGTCGTCGCGTACCCCCACGCCCTGGAAGAAGGAGAGCGAGGGCGGCAGATCGCGCGGTTCGAGTCCGTTCTTGGCCGCGGCCAGCTTGAAGAGCTCGCGCCCGGCCGGGGACGCGGACTGCGGCGTGCCGTCCCCGTACCGCGCGGTATTGCGTACGAGCGTGGAGGTGCCGCACAGCGCGTCGTGCCGTCCGGAGGTGTCGGCGATCAGCGAGGCGAGCACGCGGCCCTGGTCGGACAGGAGGAGCTGCCCCTCGCCGAGGTACGCGTTCCACTGGACCTTGACCGTGTCCGCCACGTTCAGGCGCTCCCACGGGCGGTCGGCGACGTGCAGGAGCAGATGCGCGCAGGCGTCGCCGGTCAGGTCGGTGAGGCGCAGTTCGGTGCCGCGGGCCAGCACCCGGTGCGTGTAGTTGCCGCCCGCCACGGTCTCCGCCCACACCAGGTGGCCGGCCTCGCAGGGCGGCGCGGGCCAGCCGCTGGCCGGGACGACGGGCATGGCCTCGGTGCGGGTCCCGTCCTGGGAGCGGGCGTGGGCGCGTGCTCCGTATGGGGTTGCTGTCGCCATCGCGGGTCCTCCGGCTCCGGGGTTTCAGTCCAGCGACGTCATTTCCGTCGCTCGACATTTCTGTCGCTCGACAGAAATTAGGAGCGGGGAGGGTCGACGCCGTGTCCCGTGTGTTGCCGTCCGGTTACCGATCCCTCACGGTGATCGCCGCGTGACCCGATGTGCGAGGATCGAACACATGGGAACCGGTGGTGGACGACGGGTCGGCCGGCCGCGTGCGGCTCAGCGGCCGGACAGTGGTCTGTCGCCGCGCGACGAACTGCTCGACGCCGCCGCCGAGTTGTTCACGACCCGCGGGTACGCCGCCACGACCACCCGGGCCGTCGCCGAGCGCGCGGGCATGCGGCAGGCGTCGATGTACCACTACGTCTCCGGCAAGGAGGAGCTGCTCGCCGAGCTCCTGGAGTCCACGGTCACGCCCTCGCTCACTCTCGCCCGGGAGCTCCTCGCGGACGACGCGACCCCGGCCGAGGACCGGCTGTGGGAGCTGTGCCGCACGGACGTCGAGCTGCTCTGCGGCGGCCCGCACAACCTGGGCGGTCTCTATCTGCTGCCCGAGGTGCGCGCCGAGGGCTTCGCCGGCTTCCATGCCGTACGGGCCGAACTCAAGGACACCTACCGGCAGTTGCTCGCCGCGACGGCCGCGGGGGGCGCGCTCGCCAAGAGTGAGCTGGATCTGCGGACCGATCTGCTGTTCGGCCTCATCGAGGGCGTGATCCTCGTGCACCGCTCCGATCCGGAACGGCCGGTGTCCGCGTTCGCGGAGGCCACCGCGGACGCGGCGCTGCGCATCGCCGGAATCTGACCGACGGGCCCTCTCCGGGGCGGTTTTCGCATGCCCGTACGCCATCACGCAGCGTGTGCGAATGACGTCACAGCGTACAAATGAGCCGAGGGTACTCCTGTCGCATGGGCGATTTCAGGTGCTTGCTGAATATGACACGGCGTTGATCCGGTCGGACTAAGCTCGCCCGCAGCGCACCGAGTTGAGATGTATTCGTGCGCTTGTTCCCAAAAGTTCCGAAGATTCAGTTTGAACCATGCCGTTTCCCCCACAAACTTCCCCGATCCCCCAGTCGACTTGTCTCAGAGGGCATACATGGTGAGTGTTCAATCGCCTCCCGGTGGCCGTGAACTTCCCTACGCGCGCGTGCTGTTGCTGCCGGCCATAGTGATGGCCGCGGCGACCGGAGCCGCCGTCGCATCGGTGACGGAGCCGGCCCGCGCCGCCGTCGGCTGGTGCGGAGCCATCGCGACACTTCTGGTCGTCGCGATCGGCGCTGAAGCCGTACGGCGTGGCCGCGTCGCCCGCGATCTGCGTGACGACATGGCGTACCGCACCGCACATCTGGAACAGCGCATCGCCGCCCACGATCAGGAGATCCAGCACTTCTCCCGCGAGGTCCTGCCCGTCGGGCTCGACCGACTGCACGCCGGCGCCTCTCCCGGGGAAGTGATCCGCAACCTCGGCCGGACCGATCCGGATCTCGGCGAACTCCCCAAGCCGCAGCGCGACTTGCTGGAAACCGTGCTCACGATCATCGACCGCGAGGAATCGATGCGCGACTCCGCGCAGCGAGCCTTCGTCAACATCGCCCGCCGTGTGCAGGCGATCATCCACCAGCAGAACAAGGAACTGCGCGAGATGGAGGAGGACCACGGGCGCAACCCCGAGGTCTTCGACGACCTGTTGCGCATCGACCACGGCACCGCGCTGATCGGCCGCCTCGCCGACTCCATCGCGGTACTCGGCGGTGGCCGCCCCGGACGCCAATGGCCCGAGCCCGTACCGCTGTTCAGCGTGCTGCGCGGCGCGATGTCGCGCATCCTGGAGTACCGCCGCATCGAGCTGCACAACGTCGTCGAGGTCGCCGTGAACGGCGTATCCGTCGAACCGCTCATCCACGCCGTCGCCGAACTCCTCGACAACGCCACGCGCTACTCGCCGCCGCACACCAGGGTGCACGTCACCGCCATCGAGGTGCAGACCGGCATCGCCATCGAGATCGAGGACGGCGGCGTCAGCCTCAGCGACGAGGCCCGCGACAAGGCGGAGGACCTGCTCCGGCAGGCCGCCCTCGGAGTCGACTTCGACGCCCTCGGCGCGAACCCGCGGCTCGGCATGGCCGTCGTCGGCCGGCTCGCGAAGATGTACAACATGCAGGTCTCGCTCAGGCAGTCGGCGTACGGCGGTGTCCGCGCCGTTCTCGTCGCGCCGCGGAACATGCTCACCACCGACGACGCCCCCGGCCTCGCGCACGGCATCGGCATCGACTCCGTTCCGACCATGGACACCGGCGGAGTCGAGGGCCCCAACCGCAAGCCCAAGAAGCGCCGCCCGACCACCGGCCCCCGGCTCACCACGCCGGACGGCGACTCCCAGGACGACGACGTCCCCCAGGTCACCGAGTGGACGCCCAACGGCCTGCCGCAGCGCCGCAGCCGCGTCAAGGTCTCCTTCCACCAGCGCGCGGCCGAGGCCCGCGCGGACGCCGAGGCCGCCGAGGCCCGCGCGGCCGCAGCGCCCTCATGGGCGGCCGCACCCGTCCTGGAGGAGAAGGAGCCCGAACCCGGCCTGTGGGTCGAGGCGTTCATGGAAGGGCTGAAAGGCGACCCGGACCCGGCCGCCGCAACCGGCACGACGATCAAGCCGGCCCCTGTGGAGGCCGACGACGAAGGGGACCCCAAGTGATCCAGCAGCGAGCCAACTTCGACTGGATGCTCAAGGAACTCGCCGACGGGGTACCCGGCGTCCAGCAGATCGTGGTGCTCTCCGCCGACGGGCTGCGCATCGCGCGGTACGGCGGCGACCCGGACGCCGCCGACCGTGTCGCCGCGGCCTGCGCGGGCCTGCAGAGCCTGGCCGGAGCCGTCGCGAGCGAGATCCCCAACAGCGACGGCCGGATGCGCATGGTCATCATCGAGATCAACGGCGGCTACTTCTACCTGATGTCGGCGGGACCCAACGCCTATCTCGCGGTCCTCGCCAACCAGACCGCGGAGCCCGGCCTGATGAGCAACCGCATGCGCGACCTCGTCGTCCGCATCGGCGCCCATCTGACGAGTCCGCCGCGGCGCAACGGGCAGACCGTATGACTCCTCCGCAACGCCGACGGCGCTACCCCAAGGAAGAACCCGCGGGACCCCCCATCGAGGGACTTCTCGACGAAGACCCCTCCCGAGGGGGACCCCCGAAAGAGGGATCTCCGCAGGACGGCCAGGACCGGAAGAACCCCGAGCGCCTGTATCTGCTCACGGGCGGGGCCGAGGGCGGCGACCGGGCCGCCCTCGACCTCGTCACGTTAATCGTGGCGCGCGCCGAGGCGCCGCCGTCCAACGCCCAGCCGGAGAAGTCGGCGCTGATCCGGCTCTGTTCGGCCCCCCTGTCCGTGGCCGAACTCTCGGCCTATCTCAATCTGCCCGTCAGCGTGGTGACCGTCCTGCTCACCGAGCTGCTGGCGGCCGAACTGGTACAGGCGCGCGCCCCGATCGTCCGCTCGGCGCTCCCCGACCGTTCCCTCCTCGAAGCGGTGATGCATGGACTTCAAAAGCTCTGACACCATCACGGGTCCTCGCGCCGAGGACCACCTGCCGCACACCACCCAGGCAGCTGTGAAGATCGTCATCGTCGGCGGTTTCGGAGTCGGCAAGACGACCATGGTGGGCTCCGTCAGCGAGATCAAGCCGCTGACCACGGAGGAGACCATGACGCAGGCCGGGATCGGAGTCGACGACAACTACGGCTCCGAGACCAAGACGGCCACCACCGTCGCCATGGACTTCGGCCGGATCTCGATCACCGAACAACTGGTGCTCTATCTCTTCGGCACGCCGGGCCAGGAACGCTTCTGGTTCCTCTGGAACGGCCTCTTCGAGGGAGCGCTCGGCGCGGTCGTCCTGATCGACACCCGCCGGCTGGAGGTCAGCTTCGACGTGATCGGCCGCCTGGAGGAACGCGGTGTGCCGTTCGTCGTCGCCATGAACGACTTCCCGGACGCGCCCCGCTACCCGGTCGAGGAGCTGCGGTCCGCGCTCGACCTCTCCGAGGACATCCCGATCATCAAGTGCGACGCGCGCCGCAGGGCCTCCAGCCGGGATGTCCTGATGAAGCTGATGAGCTTCCTGCACTCGCTGGCCATGGCGCGCGCCTGAGCCCTCCCGTGCGTACCGAATCCGTACGCAGATACGCCAACCCCCAAGACAACGGATCCACTTCAGTTTCGGAGCGATCACCGTGACGCCTGAATCCCATTCCCCGACCAGTACGGACGACCCCACGCTCGGCCCGCCGCCCGGCTGCCCCGCCCACAGCCGCGGTCCCGGCGGAGTGCGCCGGCTGTACGGCCCCGGCGCCGAGGACCTGGGAGCCGTGTACGAGGAACTGCGGGCCGAGCACGGCTCGGTGGCCCCGGCGCTGCTCCACGAGGACGTGCCGATCTGGGTCGTGCTCGGCCACGGCGAGAACATGCACATGGTGCGGAACCCCTCGCACTACTGCAAGGACAGCCGGTTGTGGACTCCCATGCAGGACGGCACGGTCAAGCCCGACCACCCGCTCATGCCGCACTTCGCCCGGCAGCCCATCTGCTGCCACACCGAGGGCGACGAGCACCTGCGGCTGCGTGGCGCGGTCACTGGCGCCATGTCGACCATCGACCACCGAGGCATCCGCCGCTACATCAACCGCGCGACCCAGCACCTCGTCAACCAATTCTGTGAGGAGGGCAGCGCCGACCTGGTCAGCCAGTTCGCAGAGCACCTGCCGATGGCGGTGATGTGCGAGATCCTCGGCATGCCCGACGAGTACGGTGACCGGATCGTGCAGGCAGCCCGCGACATGCTCAAGGGCACCCAGACCGCGATCGCCAGCAACCAGTACGTCATGGATGCCCTGATGCGGCTCACCGCCCGCCGCCGGGCCGAGCCCAAGGGCGACTTCACCAGCCACCTCATCAACCACCCGGCGGGGCTCGACGACGAGGAGATCGGCCAGCACTTGCGCGTGGTCCTGATCGTCGCGTACGAGAGCACCGCCAACCTCCTCGCCAACGTGCTGCGGGAGGTGCTCACCAACCCGGGGTTCCGCGCTCAGCTCAACGGCGGCCAGATGACGGTGCCCGAGGCGGTGGAGCAGTCCCTGTGGGACGAGCCGCCGTTCAGCACTGTTTTCGCCTACATCGCCAAGCAGGACACCGAGTTGGGCGGCCAGCACATCCGCAAGGGTGACGGACTCCTCCTCGGCATGGCACCGGGCAACGTCGACCCGCGGGTCCGGCCCGACCTCGAGGTCAACATGCAGGGCAACCGCTCCCATCTCGCCTTCAGCGGCGGTCCCCACGAATGTCCGGGCCAGGACATCGGCCGCGCCATCGCCGACGTCGGCGTCGACGCGTTGCTGACCCGTGTGCCGGACATCCAACTCGCCTGCGGGGAGGACGAGCTGCGCTGGCGGTCGTCCGTCGCGAACCGGCACCTGGTGGAACTGCCGGTGAAGTTCGCGCCGAAGCCCCAGCAGGACGTCATGCAGCGGCCCTCGATCAACCCGGTGCCGCCGCAGCGACCGAACAACTGGCAGGTCAGCACGGAGCAGCCACAGCCCACGGCTCCGGAACCCGCCATCCGGGCCGGCGAGCCCACGTCGGCGACGGCGCCCGCACCGGCCCGCCGGCCGGGTGTGTTCCGGCGCCTCATGCGCTGGTGGCGCGGCGACTGAGACGACCGGTCACCGGGGCTACCCCGCCCACTCCTCGTACGACGACCAGGCCCGCAGCGCACGCGGGCTGACGAACCGGTGCTCGTGCCCCGTGACCGGATCGGTGAACTCCAGGACCCGCGCCAGCAGTTGGAGCGGGCGCCGGAAGTCGCCGTCCGGCACGGGGCCGGTCACCACGGGATAGAGGGGATCGCCGAGGATCGGCACCCCCAACGCGCTCATGTGCACCCTCAGCTGGTGCGTCTGCCCGGTACGCGGCATCAGCCGGTACCGGGCACGCTCGTGCTCGTGCTCCAGCAACTCGACCCGGCTGACGGCATTGGGCTCGCCCTCGACCTCGCGGGCCGCCAAGACCCCGCGCTCCTTGACGATCCGGCTGCGTACGGTGCGGGGCAGGGCCAGTCCAGGGGCGTACGGCGCCACGGCCTCGTACTCCTTCGTCACCTGCTTGTCCCGGAACAGCGACTGGTACGCGCCGCGCTCCTCGGGCCGCACGGTGAACAGCACCAGCCCGGCTGTCAGCCGGTCCAGCCGGTGCGCCGCGCCGAGCGTAGGGATGCCCAGCTGCCTCCGCAGCCGCGCCAGGGCCGTCTCGGCGACATGGCTGCCACGCGGGGTGGTGGCCAGGAAGTGCGGTTTGTCGGCCACCACGAGGTGCTCGTCCCGGTATATGACGTCGACCGCGAAGGGCACCTGCTCCTCGTCCGGCAGCTCCCGGTGGAACCAGACGAACATCCCTGGTACGTACGCCAAGTCCCGTGTCACCGGACGCCCGGTGACGTCCACGATCTGCCCCGCGTCGAGCATTCGGTCGATCACCCCGGCCCCGGCCGCGAGCCGCGCCACGAGATGATCCCGCACGGTCGCCCACGCGTCCCCGGCCGGCAACCGCACCCGTACCGGATCCACCCCGTCGCGCTGCGGCAGGGGAGAGGGCGGGGGCGGGATACGGCGTCTCATCATGATCAAGCATACGAGGGGCGTGGCGTGCCGGGCTCGCGCTCCATCGCCCGGCCGTTCTTGTGCCGCAGGTCAGGGAGCTGCCCTCGACGTCACCAGCTCCCTGATCCGCTCCGGGTTGGTTTACGCAACCGCTGTGGCTGCGTTGTGGCGGTCCCCGCAGTGTGGGCAGACACCGGCGGTGGCCGAGTAGTGAGCGTCGGCCCTTGTTCGGTCATGGGTGGGACCATGAGGCCCTGTCCTAGGGGTAGGGCGTCCCACGCGATTGTTGTGTCGTCCGGTGAGGGTGTGCCATTCGAGATTTCCCCGCATCCAGTGCCGCAGTCCGGCGAGGTAGCGGGTGAGTTCGGGCGAGGCATGGCGCGCGACGTCGGGTTCCAGACGCAGATACGCACGCATGAGGCGGTCGTGGAGCTCACCGGTCGCGCACATGCTCCGTTCGAGAGACCATCCGTGGCGTGCGGAGAGCACGGTGGGCAAGCTGTGGCTCCCGATGTCAGCGCTCTCTTTGGCAACCGAATACAGGTCGTTCACCAGCATGATCATCAATGAGGCAGCGAGCGACAGAGACCGGACACCAGGATCTTCCCAGTCACGGACAGGTAGTTCGTAGCCGCCGACGACATCGATCAGTACCAGGCAGGCCATGGCCCCGTTGTACTTGCGATGGGCCAGGTACTCCGCGGGATCGGGAACGTGCCCCGCGTTGCGCCATGCGTTTTCCGCCGCCATTGCCAGGAACGTGGCGATGGTCTCGTGGCGCAGACGGCCTACTTGCGCCGGGGTGCCCAAGCGTGTGATGTGTTCCGCGGTCTCGCGGAGCGCACGTGCCACTGGGTCACTGCCGACAAAGCCCTCGGTCGCGGGGCAGTCGGGCAGCCGGGAGCCGTTCTCCAGCGCGGTCAACGACCCCGCGAGCCGTGAGGCGCTCATGGCGAGGCTGACGCCTTCGATTCTCTCGTCGCAATAGTGATCGTCCGCGGCGAACAGGGCGGTTATGTTGCGGGCCGCGAGCATCAGGTGATCGTGGTCGACTGCGTCAGGGTGCGTGAACGCGGCGAACGTGCCGAACCGGTAGCCGTTCAGCTCAGTCCGCTGTCCCGGGAAGAGATCAAGGCTCAGCGCCCACTCGACGATTTCCTCGTCCGCCTTGCGAGCCGCCGTCTCGTCGCATGTGACCGGAAATGGGCACAACACGCTCGGCACTGACAATTCCCGCGCGGAGTTGTAGCTCTTCATTCATCTATGGTGCGATGCGCGGGTCCCGCTGGGGAATGGCTGGTTCTGGCCACAATGGCAGCGATCCCCAAGTCCTTTCGCCTCGCAGCAGCACCGACCGTCCCTGTCGCATCGGATTTCGTGCGGGATTCAGGCAGGGTGGCCGGCCTTGACCGGGGCCGCAATTTCTACGATGCGCCGGGCCTGGCAACGGGGAGCCTGCAAGGCCACCTCGCTGGAGGGGCCATCGCCAGCCACATGGGAGGCGTCGTAAGAATTGCCTGACTGAAACTGGATGGGGTCGGAGTAGCCGGGGGCACGATGGTGCCGCCCCAGTGGTGGAACGTGGGCCGGCCGGCACTGCCTTGCCTGCCGACGCCGCCCGCACCAGATCATCCTGATGGCCGAGGGCACCGGCATCGAATTCATCGGCTGCGGCCACGCCTTCACCCTCACCCGCGAGGTGCTACTCGCCGGGCCGGCAGCGCGATGCGGGGTCTGAGCAGCACGGGGCCCACCACCCGCACTGGGTAGCGGCGTCCAGCAGGATGCGAACCGGGAGGCGTTGGACGCGTGTGCGGAGGACCCGTCGTGCACGAGCTTGCCGGTGCCGTAGCCGTACGCGACTCGGCCCCGCCGGGTGGGATTCCGGCGGGGCCTTCGTCATGTGGTGGGCTCCTGCCCCTACTTGCGCTCACTCACGGCACCCTCGTGCCGAGGATGCCGCCGCGGACGCTATTGAGTCGGTGTCGGGAGGGGTTCCGCAGGGGCAAGTTCTGGCGCCGAGTGCCCTCGTTGGGTACTGACAGCCCTCCACAGGAAGCCGAGTCCTACGGTGACCAGCAAGAACAGAATGGTGAACCACTGGAAGTACCAGTGCCCGCCCGCCGGGTCGTACACCGCCGCGCGGGGCCAGGCGAGGTTGACGGTCATGAAGAGGCCGTAGACGAGGGCGATCGCGTTGACCGGGACGCCCCAGCGGCCGAGGGAGAAGAGGGGGCGGCCCTCTTCGTCGACGCCGTCCGCGCCGGGGAACTGCCCGCGCAGGCGTCGCACCAGCAGAGGGCCGGTGACCATCGCGTACGCCAGGTACAGCATCACGATGCAGGTGGTGCCGATGGCCAGGAAGGCTTCCGGGGAGGCGAAGTTGAGGAGCAGTACGGCGGCCGCGAGGACGCCGACGACCAGGGCCGGGGCGTTCGGCATGCCGGTGCGCGGGTTGACCTTGGCGAGGCGGGCGGAGAAGGGGAGCTGGCCGTCGCGGGCCATGGAGAAGAGCATCCGGGAGGCGGCCGTCTGGATCGCGAGGGTCGCCACCGCGATGGCCACCACGACGTCGGCGAGGAGCGCGCGGCCGACTCCGTCGCCGAGGGTGCTGGTCAGCACGTAACTGAGGCCCTCGACTCCGAGCCGTCCGTCGGTGAGGCTCGGGGCGGCGAGGAGTCCGCCGAGGACGATCAGACCGCCGAGCAGGCCCGCCGCGCCGAGCGCGGTGAGGATCGTGCGGGGTGCGGTACGGCGCGGATCGCGGGTCTCCTCGCTCATCTCGCCCGCGCTGTCGAAGCCGATCATCACGTACGCCGCCATGAAGGAGCCCACCATCAGCGCGCCGAAGAGGCCGGTGCTGCCCTCGGCGGTGTGGAAGGTGATGCCGGGGGAGCGCTCGGAGTGGGTGAACAGGAGCACGATGATCAGGGCCGCGCCGATGATCTCGGCGGTCACACCGACCCGGTTGATCAGGGACATCACCCGGTTGTCGAGGACGTTCACCAGCGTGGTCAGGACGAGCAGGAGCACGCCGAAGACCGCCGCGTTGGCCGCGCCGTCGGCACTGGTGGGCGTCGGATCGCTGCCCACCAGCTGGAAGCCCGACCAGATCGCCGGCAGCACCATCTGCAGCGCGAGCGCCGCCGCCGCGACCACCACGATCTGCCCGATCACCATGATCCAGCCGGCGAACCAGCCGAAGGAGAGGTTCGAGAGCCGCGAGGACCACTGGTAGATCGCTCCCGAGATCGGATAGCGCGCGGCCAGCTCCGCGAAGCACGCGGCGACCAGCAACTGGCCCACCAGGACGGCCGGCCAGGTCCAGAAGAAGACGGGGCCGCCGAACGCGTACCCGAACGCGAAGAACTGGAAGACGGTCGTCAGTACGGAGATGAAGGAGAACCCGGCGGCGAACGAGGCGTACCGGCCGAGGCTGCGGTGCAGCTCCTGGCGGTAGCCGAACTGGGCGAGGGAGCCGTCTCCGGGGGACTCGGGAGGGTCGGGGCGGACGTCGGAGGGGGCGGTGGTCGTCACGTGGCACCTGCCTTCGGCGCGAAAGGGTGGGCGGTATTCCTGTCGGGTGACAGAAATTAGGGAGGGCCTGTTTCGCTCGTGTGACGTGGCCATGTCTGGGGCGGGCCTAAGTCCTCACGCCCTTCCGCCGGGCTTCGAAGCGCCCTCGGCCCCGGGCTTCGGAACGCTCTTCCGCCCGGCTCCGAATCGCGATACATCGTGTCTATTGACGACTGCTTCGGAGACGCGATATGTTCGGCTACGGATATTCGGAGACGAGGTGAGGTCGTCATGGCACTGAAGCGGCGCAAGCTGAGCAACCCGCTGGCGCTTGCCGTGATGGCGACCCTCTGGCAGAAGCCGATGCATCCGTACGAGATCGCCCAGACCCTGCGCCGTCAGGGCAAGGACACCAGCACGAAGATCAACTACGGATCGCTCTACACGGTGGTGCAGAACCTGGAGAAGCACGGCTTCGTCGAGGTCACGGACGTGGAGCGACAGGGCAACCGTCCGGAGCGCACGATCTACGGCATCACCGACTCCGGGCGCCAGGAGATGACCGAGTGGCTCTCCGACCTGATGGCCGTCCCGGCGCGGGAGTACCCGATCTTCGAGACCGCGCTCTCGCTGATGGGCGCGCTGCACCCCGATGAGGTGACGCGCCTGCTCGAAGAGCGGCTCAACTCCCTGGAGGTGCAGGCCGCGAGTGGCAGGGGGGCGCTGGAGAAGCTGTACGAGACGCTGCCCCGGATCTTCCTCGTGGAGACCGAGTACCAACTGCACATGGTCGAGGCGCAGGCGGAGTGGGTCCGCGGCTTCCTCGGGGAGATCAAGGCAGGCGCCCTGCCCGGGGTGCAGGCCTGGCGGAGCTTCCACGAGACCGGGGAGATGCCGCCGGAGTTCCAGGACTTGGAGGACCGCCCCGTCGACAAGTGACCCGACATGAACAGACCCCGGCAGAGCTGTTGGAGCAGCCCCGCCAGGGTCTCGAACCCCGAACCGGACCCGCGGTGAGGCAGGCCAGGCGATCGAGGTGCGGCACACCCAGGATAGCCCGGCGCTCTTCACGCGGATCGGTCCACATCCGCTGCCTGCGGATCTGTAGTCATCCGCTCACAAGGAGAGCAGTCGTCATGAATACCCGTGCGCCCGCAGTGCAGGCGCGTCAGCTGATCAAGACCTATCCCGGTGACGTCACCGCGCTGCGCGGCATGGACGTGACCGTCGAGGCGGGCACCGTCTTCGGGCTGCTCGGCCCGAACGGCGCCGGCAAGTCCACCACCGTCAAGATCCTCACCACCCTGGCCCGCCCCGACTCGGGCACCGCCACCGTCGCGGGCCACGACGTGCTGCGCCATCCGGACCGGGTGCGCCGTGCGATCGGCGTGGTCGCCCAGAGCTCCGGCGCCGACCCGGTGGCGACCGGCCGGGAGAACCTTCAACTCCAGGGCAGGCTCTACGGGTTGAAAGGCGCCGACCTGGGCCGCCGGGTGGACGAGCTGCTCGACCGCTTCACACTCGCGGACGCGGCGAAGCGCCCGGTCAAGGGCTACTCGGGTGGTATGCGGCGCCGCCTCGACGTCGCCCTCGGCCTGGTCCACCGCCCCGAGGTGCTCTTCCTCGACGAGCCGACCACCGGCCTGGACCCCGAGGCGCGCAACGCGATGTGGGACGAGATCGCCCGCCTCGCCGGGGACGAGGGCCTCACCATCCTGCTGACCACGCATTACCTGGAAGAGGCCGACCGGCTTGCCGAGCGCATCGCGATCGTCGACCGGGGCCGAGTCGTGGTCGAGGGCACACCGGATGCCCTCAAGGGCGAACTCCGCGGGGACGCCGTCCACTTGGAGCTTCGCGAAGCGATCGGCGAAGCCGGCCGTACGCTGCTGAACGGAACCCTCACCCAACTGGGAGGCGTGCACGAGGCGTTGTTCGACGGGCGCCGGATCAGTGTCCGCGCCGACGACGGAGCCGCCGCGATGCCCGCCCTGCTCGGGGCACTTGAGCGGGCCGGGGTCACCGTCGCCGCGGCCACCGTGGCCCGGCCCTCGCTCGACGACGTCTATCTCCGCTACGCGGGCCGCCGTTACTCCGAGGCGGAGGCCGAAGCAGCCGACTCCACCGGGAACCTCGCCCTCGCCGGAGGTGCGCGATGAGCACCGCCGTCTCCCAGACCTGGTACATGACGCAGCGCCAACTCATGGTGTTCGTACGCCAGCCGGCGTTCCTGCTGATCACGCTGATCCAGCCGGTGGTCTGGCTGTTCCTGTTCGGCAACCTCTTCAAGAAGGTCGTCGAGCTGGGCGGCTTCGGCACCACCTCGTATCTGGACTACCTCGTGCCCGGCGTGGTCGTGATGAGCGCGCTCAGCTCCAACATGTGGGCGGGCATGACCACGCTCGACGAGATCCAGCGGGGCACACTCAACAGGTTCCTGACCACGCCCGTCAGCCGGGCGGCCCTGATGAACGGCAACGTCGTCAACAACGGCCTGGTCACCGCGTTGCAGTCGGTCATCATCGGACTGCTCGGACTGCTCGGCGGCGCGGAGTATCCGGGCGGGATCGGAGGCGTCCTCATCCTGATCGTCGCCTCGGTGCTGCTCGGTACGATCTTCGGGGCGCTGTCCAACGCGCTGGGCATGCTGGTCCAGGAGCGCGAGTCGATCATCGGCATCAACACGTTCCTGCTGCTGCCGCTGACGTTCTTGTCCACGGCGTTCATGGCGCCTTCCCAGATGCCCGGCTGGATGCGGCACATCGCCGACTTCAACCCGCTCAACTGGGCGATGGTGGCGGGCCGTTCGGCGCTGTCCGCGGACCCCGACTGGGGTGACGTGCTCAGCCGGGGCGGCGCACTGCTCGCGCTGGCGGTCGCCGCCGTGTGGCTGTCGATCCGGACGTTCAGGTCCTATCAGCGGTCGGTGTAGCCCACTCGGAAGTGACTCACCCGGAAGCGTCAGCCAGAAGTGACTCACCCGGAAGCGTCAGGAGGCGGCTCGCGTGACGCGTGGCCGCCTCTCGGCGTTCGCCCGGGCCCGCCTCAGGCGGACGCCTCCTGCTCCGCCTCCACCTGCGCGTTCCACTCCCGCTTCGTCGCCTGCCAGCCGTCCTCGTTGTGGCCGAGCCGCCAGTAGCCGGAGATCGACAGGTCCTCGCGCGAGAACTCGTGCTCGACCCGCAGCAGCCGGCGCAGCTCCTTCACGAAGCCAGCCTCGCCGTGCACGAACGCGTGCACCCGGCCCTCGGGGAACTCCAGGGCGCGTACGGCCTCGACGAGCGCCTCGCCGACGGGCCGACCGCCTCGGTGCAGCCAGACGACGTCCACGTCGGAGTTGATCTTCTGCTCTTCCTCGGGCCCTGAGACCTCGACGAAGGCGTGCGCCACGGCGCCGTCGGGCAGCGCCTCCAGGGCGGCCGCGATCGCGGGCAGTGCGCTCTCGTCACCGGCCAGCAGATGCCAGTCCGCGCTCGCGTCCGGTGCGTAGGCGCCGCCGGGACCCATGAACCGTACGAGCTCGCCCGGCTGGACGTTCGCCGCCCAGGGGCCGGCGAGGCCCTCGTCGCCGTGCACCACGAAGTCGAGGGTCAGCTCGCGGTGTTCGGCGTCCCAGTGGCGCACCGTGTACGTGCGCGTCACGGGCCACTGGTCGCGCGGGAACTCCTCGCGGATGACCTTCATGTCGAACGGCTCGGGGTAGGTGACACCTTCGGCGCCGAACAGCAGCTTCACATAATGGTCGGTACTGGTGCCCGCGGTGAATTCGGCGAGGCCCTCGCCGCCGAGGACGACCCGCTGCATGTGCGGTGTCAGCCGCTCGGTCCGCACCACCTGTGCGGAGCGGGGCTTCGGGGTCCTGCGTTCCGGACGCTCTGCCATGAAGGCCTCCAAATTCACATTGCTTAGGCTTGCCTAAGTTAGCACCTCTCTCTAGTTAACACCTCAAACCTGAAGAGTCGAGAGCAACCTGTGCAACGAACCGCCCAGACCCCAGCGTACGGCCAGTTCGTCCAGTGCCGCCGGATCACGCGGCGCGTGCGGCAGCGCGGTGTCGACGTCCGGCAGGGGGACGTCGCCGGCGACCTTGACGACGGTCGGTGCCACGGCGACGTACGGCCGTGACTCGTCGAGGCGCTTGCGCTGCGAGGGCGTCAGCTTGGCCTTCGGGTCGTCGACGGCGGCCATGATCCCGGCCAGGTCACCGAACTCGGCGAGCAGCTTGGACGCCGTCTTCTCCCCGATGCCGGGGACACCGGGCAGCCCGTCGCTGGGGTCGCCGCGCAGCAGCGCCAGAGTCGCGTAACCCGGGCCGTCGACGCCGTACTTCTCGCGCAGCCAGGCCTCGTCGGTGACTTGGAGCATGCCGACGCCCTTGAGGGGATAGAGGACGCGGACTCCCCGCTTGTCGTCGACCAGTTGGTACAGGTCGCGGTCGCCGGTGACGATGTCGACCGGGCCGGTGGCGCGTCCGGCGAAGGTGCCGATCACGTCGTCCGCCTCGTACCCCTTGACGCCCACACGTGCGATGCCCAGCGCGTCCAGGACGTCCTCGATGACGGGCACCTGGGGGGACAGCGTGTCCGGCACCTCTTCCTCGTCCGGGCCGGTCTCGGTCTCCACCGCCACGCGGTGCGCCTTGTAGGACGGGATCAGGTCGACCCGCCACTGCGGGCGCCAGTCCGCGTCCATGCAGGCCACCAGGTCGTCGGGATGGTGGTCCTTGACCAGGCGGTCGATGAATTCCAGCAGCCCGCGCACGGCGTTCACAGGCGTGCCGTCCGGGGCCTTCACGGAGTCGGGAACCCCGAAATAGGCCCGGAAGTACAGGGAAGCGGTGTCGAGCAGCATCAGGCGTCTGGTCACGCCTCAAATCATGCCGTACGGCACTGACAGCGACCGCCCCGGAACGTGACCTGAACCACTCTCGTGTTTGCTCCGCATAAGCGGGGGCAGGCGCCGCTTCTGAGCAAGGCCGGTTGCGTGTTCAACCGTCGTTCGTCCGGCATTCGTCCGACGTTCAACAAACCGGCCGTTCAAGCGCTCCACCGTCGCAGCGCTCAAACCGTCCGACCGAGAGGCACACGTGTCATCCAGGCTAGAAGCCGAGCACCTGTACAAGGTGTTCGGCAGACGACCCGAAGAGGCGATGGAGCGGCTCCAACAAGGAGTCGACCGTGAGGAACTGCGCGCCGACGGCATCACCGCCGCGGTGATCGACGCCTCCTTCACGGTGGAGCCGGGCCAGATCTTCGTGGTCATGGGCCTGTCCGGTTCCGGCAAGTCGACGTTGCTGCGCATGCTCAACGGACTGCTGGAGCCGACCGGGGGCCATGTGCGCTTCGACGGTCAGGATCTGACGAAACTCAGCGCCCGCGAGCTGCGCGAGGTCCGGGCGAAGAAGATCAGCATGGTCTTCCAGCACTTCGCGCTCTTCCCGCACCGCAGCGTCCTGGAGAACGCCGCCTACGGCCTGTGCGTACAGGGCGTGCCGCGCGCCGAGCGCAACGAGCGTGCCGCCAAGGCACTTGAGCTGGCGGGCCTCGCGGGCTGGGAGAAGTCCTGGCCCGACGAGCTGTCCGGCGGTATGCAGCAGCGCGTGGGCCTGGCCCGTGCGCTCGCCACCGACGCCGATCTGCTGCTGATGGACGAGTCGTTCAGCGCCCTCGACCCGCTGATCCGCCGCGACATGCAGGACCAGCTGATCGAACTCCAGAAGAAGCTCAAGAAGACCATCGTCTTCATCACGCACGACCTCAACGAGGCCATGCGCCTGGGCGACCGGATCGCCGTCATGCGCGACGGCCGCATCGTCCAGATAGGCACCGCCGAGGACATCCTGGTGCGCCCCGCCGACGACTACGTCGCCTCCTTCACCCAGGACGTCGACCGCTCCCGCGTGCTGACCGCCGAGTCCGTCATGGACACCGACCTGCGCGGCGACGAGGCGGACTGCGCCTGCGAAACCGCCACGCCCACCACGCCGTTCAACGAACTCTGCGCGATCAGCGCCCGCGTGTCGCACGCCGTCGCGGTGCTCGACAAGAAACAGAAACTGGTCGGTGTCGTCCCGCGACAACGGCTCGTCGGCTACCTCGGCGATGAGCAGGGGACCCCCGTCCGCTGTGCCACGCCGCGCGACGAGGCGGTGAAGGCCGGTGCCTAGGATTCCCTTCGGTGACTGGGTCAACGACGCCGTCGACTGGCTCCTGAACCACATGGCGTGGCTCTTCGACTTCTTCAAGACCGTGTTCGACGGCGCCTACGACGGCATCAACGCCGTCCTCCAGGCCCCGCAACCGCTCCTCCTCGCGGGCATCTTCGCCGTGATCGCGTTCTGGCTGCGCGGCATGTCCGCCGGTGTCCTCACCTTCGTGGGATTCGCCTTCATCGACTCCCTCGAACTGTGGGAGGACGCGATGGTGACCCTCTCGCTCGTCCTCGTGGCGACACTCATCGCGCTCGTCATCTCGGTGCCCGTGGGCATCTGGGCGGCACGCTCCGACCGGGTCAGCAGTGTCGTGCGCCCCGTGCTCGACTTCATGCAGACCTTGCCCGCGATGATCTACCTCATCCCGGCGATCCTGTTCTTCGGCACCGGCGCCCCCGCGGGCATGGTCGCCACCCTGATCTTCGCGCTGGCCCCCGGCGTCCGCATGACCGAGCTGGGCATCCGCCAGGTCGACAAGGAACTGGTCGAGGCCGCCGACGCGTTCGGCACCACCCCCCGCGACACCCTGCTGCGCATCCAGCTGCCGCTGGCCCTGCCCAGCGTCATGGCGGGCGTCAACCAGGTCATCATGCTGGGCCTGTCCATGGCCGCGATCGCCGGCATGGTCGGCACCGGCGGCCTCGGCGGCGACGTGAACCAGGCCATCGGCCAGCTGAACGTCGGCCTCGGCTCCGAGGCGGGCGTCGCCATCGTCATCCTGGCGATCTACCTGGACCGCATGACCAGCGCCCTGGGTACCCAGGTCTCGCCGCTCGGCCGCCGCGCCGCCGCCAGGCTGCGGGCCGCACAGGGCCTGAAGATCTGGTCCTACCGCCCCCGCCCGGCCGTGGCTATGGTCGGCGTCGTCGTGCTCGCGCTGGTCGCGGGCGGCATGGGTATGTTCGGCGGCACGGACTCGACGTCCACCGCCGCCGACAGCAAGAACGTCGGCCAGGGCAAGAAGATCAGCATCGGCTACATCCCGTGGGACGAGGGCGTCGCCTCCACCTTCCTGTGGCAGGAGATCCTGGAGCAGCGCGGCTACGAGGTCGAGACGAAGCAGCTCGACGCGGGCCCCCTCTACACCTCCCTCGCTCAGGGCGACATCGACTTCGAGACCGACTCCTGGCTGCCGGTCACCCACGAGCAGTACTGGAAGAAGTACGGCAAGGACCTCGACGACCTGGGCTCCTGGTACGGCCCGACGTCCTTGGAGCTGAGCGTCCCCTCGTACATGAAGGACATCAACTCCCTGGCGGACCTCAAGGGCAAGGCCGACGAGTTCGGCGGCAAGATCACCGGCATCGAGTCCAGCGCCGGAATGATGAGCCTGCTCAAGACCAAGGTGCTCAAGGAGTACGGGCTCGACAAGGAGTACAAGGTCGTCGACAGCTCCACGCCCGCCATGCTGGCCGAGCTGAAGCGCGCGTACTCCAAGAAGGAGCCGATCGTCGTCACCCTGTGGTCGCCGCACTGGGCGTACAGCGACTACGACCTGAAGAAGCTCAAGGACCCGAAGGCCGCCTGGGGCTCCGGCGACG
This sequence comes from Streptomyces sp. NBC_00038, assembly GCF_026343635.1. NCBI lineage: Bacteria > Bacillati > Actinomycetota > Actinomycetes > Kitasatosporales > Streptomycetaceae > Streptomyces > Streptomyces sp. NBC_00038. The sequence goes on along the minus strand of NZ_JAPELQ010000001.1, from coordinate 2,140,910 downwards.
GCGTGCACACGCTCTCGCGCAAGGGCTTCGCCCAGGAGAACCCGGTCGTCGGCGAGTGGCTCAAGAACTTCAAGATGACCGAGGAGCAGCTCACCAGCCTCGAGTCGGAGATCAACAAGGCCGGCCAGGGCAAGCAGCAGGACGCCGTGCGCGCCTGGCTGAAGAAGAACCCCGGCGTCGTCGACAAGCTGGCCCCGGTCAAGACCAGCACGGCCAGTGCCGAGACCAAGCGCGCGCTGGACGTCGCCTGGTTCCCCTGGGACGAGGACGTAGCCGTCACCTACCTGTGGAAGAACGTCCTGGCCCGGCGCGGCTACACGATGAACATGAAGCAGATGGACGTCGGCCCCGTCTACACGGGCCTTGCCTCCGGTGACCTCGACCTCAACTTCGACGCCTGGCTGCCGTACGCCCAGTCCAACTACTGGGATCAGCACAAGAACGACCTGAGAGACCTCGGCACCTGGTACGAGCCGACCTCACTGGAGATCGCCGTCCCCTCGTACGTGAAGGACGTCAAGTCCCTCGCGGACCTCAAGGGCAAGGGCGACACCTTCGGCGGGAAGATCATCGGCATCGAACCGGGCACCGGCGAGATGAACCTGCTCAAGACGAAGGTGCTGCCCGGCTACGGCCTGGACAAGGAGTACAAGGTCGTCGACGGCTCCACGCCCGCGATGCTGGCCGAGCTGAAGCGCGCCTACGCCAAGAAGGAGCCCGTCGCCGTCGTCCTGTGGTCCCCGCACTGGGCCTACAGCGAGTACGAGCTCACCAAGCTCGCGGACGACAAGAAGCTGTTCGGCGAGGGCAACACGATCCGGACCATCTCCAGCAAGGACTTCCCGGAGCAGTACCCGCAGCTCACCGAGTGGATCAAGAACTTCAAGATGAGCGAGGACGAACTCGGCAGCCTGGAGTCCGAGATCAAGGACCAGGGCCAGGGGCACGAGGAGGACGCCGTGGCCGCGTGGCTGAAGGAGCACCCGGACATGGTGGAGCGGATGACTCCGCAGTAGTTCGCAAGTAGTTCCCAGGTGGTTCGGCGAGGGGTGACCCTTCGTCGCACGGGTCGCGTGTCCCGTGTGGCGAAGGCCACCCCTCGCGGAGTTCCCCGCGCCCGCGACTCGTCCGTACGCTCGGCTCCCCTCCTCCCTGCGTTCCTGTGAGACCTCCGTGCGATCCCTGCTCCGCTCAGGCCACCTCGTCGCCCTCCTCGTGGTGCTGGTGACGGCCGTGCCGCCGGGTGCGAGCGCGGAGCCGGTGTCCGCCGCCACGGCGAGGCTCGCCTCGCTCGTCGGGGACGTCCGGGACGCCGACGGCTTCGTGTACGACCTGCGGGACGACACCGGCCGCACCATGGACACCGCGCAGATCATCCGGACGCAGGACGGCACCTATCTCGCCGTCTACCACTCGACCCTCGCCGACGGCCGCTTCCACTCGGCCGTCGCCACCTCCACGGATCTGCGCACCTGGACCCGCCGCCACGACTTCGGCGCGGGCACCAGTCAGCCCACGCTCGCCGCCGACGGCGCCGGTGGCTACGTAGCCGGTGGCTACTTACTGGCGTACGAGAAGGATCCGGACAACCACATCGCGGTACGCGGCTACGCCGATCTCGACGCCCTGCTGGCCGGGAAGCCCGCCCACGCCTACGACGCGCCGCGCACCCTCTCGCGCTGCGCCGAGGGCACGCCGGACATCACCTCCGTGCACGACGGCACGGTCGAACTCACCGGGCACTACCGGGCGCAGTGCGACACCGACCGTCAACTCCGGGCCACACTCAGGGACTTCACGACCTGGCACGCCGAGCCCGACCAGCGCCTCGACCGGGCGCTGGAGGCCTGGGGGACCGGCGGCAACATAGGCGACCGCTCGTCCCTCGAACTCGGGGGCAGCGAGCTGGTGTTGATAGAGGGGCAGCGGTGGCGCGAGGACTTCGGGAGCTGGCGGACTTACGCCTACGATCCGGCGACCGGACGGGCCGACCGGCTGACCCTGCGCACCCATGGCGCGAGCCAGGCCTTCGCCAACCCGTCCGCGACCCTGCTCACCGACCCGGACGGGCATCCGGCCCTGCTGGTCAGCGTTTTCGTCCCGGGCGAGGGTGCGGCGCCCGGGGAAGCGGGCCAGCTCGTCTATTGGCGCGAACTGTAACCCTGACGCTCCTTCCATGTGACGGCGATGTGACGGGTGCGTGAAACGGTTTGCCGAACATGCGTAGGGTGCAAACAACTCATCAGAAGTAGTGGACCGAAGCAGTAGCCGTAGTAGCGGCGGACCGACGATTCGAGGGAGGGAGCCGGAGCGATGGGCGACCACAAAGAACAGCCCCTTCGGGTGGGCGCGGCAGTACGGCGGCGCCGCCGTGCACTGGACCTCACCCTCGCCGTCGTTGCCGAGCGCAGCGGCCTGTCGGTCCCCTTCCTCAGCCAGGTCGAGAACGAGCGGGCCAGGCCCAGCAAGAGCTCCCTGGAGAGAGTCGCCGACGCGCTCGGCACCACCGCCGTCGAGCTGCTCGCCGCCGCCGACCCGGCGTGCAGCGTCGACGTCGTGCGCGCCGAGAGTGCCGAGTACGCCCCCGAAGCGCGAGTGCGCCCCCTGGTGCGCGGTCACCACCAGCTGCACGCCACCGAGTTCACCGGCGACCACGACGAGGGCCGCGAACTCCAGCTCCGCAACGACAAGTTGATGTACGTCGTCGACGGCGCCGTCGAGGTCGAGGCGGAGGGGCGTGCCCATCGCCTCGGGCGCGGCGACACGATGTATCTGACGGGCGGCGTGCGGCACCGGTGGCGGGCGACCGTGCCGGACACCCGGGTGATCGTGGTCGAGGTCGCCGACCACATCGACGCGGTGGAGGACCGCCACAACGTTGGCAGGCGCTGACGCCCCCCGCGTGGTGTCGCTCGTGCCCTCGCTCACCGAGGCCGTGGCCCTGTCCCTGCCCGGAGCCCTGGTCGGCGCCACGGACTGGTGCAGCCATCCGGCGGACCTCGACGTCGTCCGGATCGGCGGCACCAAGAACCCCGACGTCGAGGGCGTCGTGCGGCTCGCCCCCGACCTGGTCGTCGCCAACGAGGAGGAGAACCGCGAACCCGACCTGACCGCCCTGCGAGCGGCGGGCATCGAGGTCCTGGTCACCGAGGTACGGGACGTGCCGGGGGCCTTCCGCGAACTGGAGCGGGTGCTGCGGGCGTGCGGGGCGCCGGCCCGGCCGCGCTGGCTGGACGAGGCGGAGAAGGCGTGGGCGGAGCCGGTGGTTCCGGACCGTCGTACGACCGCCGTCGTGCCCATCTGGCGACGGCCCTGGATGGTGCTCGGCCGGGACACCTTCGCGGGTGACGTACTGGCCCGCCTGGGCGTCGACAACCTGTACGCGCACCACGAAGACCGCTATCCGCGCATCCCACTGCCCGAGCTCAGGGCGGCGGCACCCGAACTCGTGGTCCTGCCCGACGAGCCGTACCGCTTCACCGCCGAGGACGGACCCGAGGCGTTCGAGGGCGTGCCCTGCGCGCTCGTCGACGGACGCATGCTCACTTGGTACGGGCCCTCGCTGGCGCGGGCTCCGCGGCTGTTGGGCGAGGCGCTGCGAGCAGCTCGCCGCTGACCAGGCCGCGGGCGGTGTGGACTGCGGCCACCGACCAGGCCGCCACGAGCAGGACGTACAGCGCGACCGCGAGCCCGTCGAAGGCGACGAGACCGGTGTGCCGGGCCAGCCCCTCCGCGCCGGTGACGCAGGTCCCCACCGGGAAGGTGAACGCCCACCACGTCATCGAGAAGCCCATGCCCCGGCGGCGGGCGCGCAGCACCATCGCGGTGGCGAGGGCGAGCCAGAGGAGCGCGAAGCCCATCACGGGGACTCCGTAGAGGACGGCGAGAGTGCCGAAGCCCCGGTCGTACGGGGCGGGCACCACGCCGGGCGCGAAGTCCGCGAACTTGCCGACCGCGGTCGTGGACTGCCCGAGCGGGCCCAGTACGAGGAACAGGGCCGGAGTGAGGGCGAGGGGGAGCGGTCCGCCGGTGATGAGCCGGGCGAAGATCAGCGGCAGCATCAGCGAGGTGGCCAGCAGGCTCAGGCCGAACATCGCGAAGCAGCCGAGGAGGAGGGTCTCCTGCGCCTGCCCGGCGGGAAGATGCGGGACGAGTAGCGGGCCGAGGGCCGCGGACACCATCGGGGCCACGACGGGGAGCAGCCATACGGGGCTCGCCTGTCCGGGCTCGATGCGATGCCGGACCACCATGAGGTACGGGACGGCCACCGCGCAGGTGAGACCGAGAGCCGTACCGGCGCTGAACAGGACGGCGTCCAGCGCGACCGCCGCCTCCGTGCCGATCCAGTCCTGGCCCACGACCAGGGCGCCGCCGCCCACGGCAAGGAGGGCCATGGACAGACAGCCGTAGAACGGGGCCGTCGCAGGGTCGAGGAGGCCGGCGCGGGCCTGGTCGCGGTGGTACGTCCAGTGCAGGGTCCGGGCGGCGAGCAGGACCACGAGCATCGCGAGCGACAGCGCCCAGACGGCTGCGCAGAGGGTCCGCAGGCCCGGAACGGTTCCGGGGAGTCCGGCGCCAGCCGTGGCCACGATCGCGGTGCCCATCACCGAGGCGTACCAGTTCGGGCCGAGATACCGGAGGGCGGTGGCCCGTGAGGCTCCGGCCTTGGAGAACGACGTGGCGGGCTGGACTGCGGTGACCATGTCTCCACGGTCCCGCCGCGGGGCGCTCCCCACCAGGGAGCACCGTTCTATGAGGGCATAAGCTGGGTTTATGAGTGGCAGTGCTGAGGAGCGGACGGGAATCGCGCACCGGGTGCCGGATCTGGGGGCGATGGAGCTGTTGCTCGCGGTGGCCCGGCTGGGGAGTCTGGGGCGGGCCGCGCGCGAACTGGGCATCACGCAGCCTGCGGCCAGCGGCCGGATCCGCTCGATGGAACGCCAACTCGGCGTGGGCCTCGTCGACCGTTCACCGCGCGGGTCCCGTCTCACGGACGCGGGGGCGCTGGTCACGGACTGGGCGCGGCGGGTGGTGGAGGCGGCCGAGGCGTTCGACGCGGGGGCGCAGGCGCTGCGGGATCGTCGTGACTCGCGGCTGCGGGTCGCGGCGAGCATGACGATCGCCGAGTACCTCCTGCCGGGGTGGCTCATCGCGCTCCGCGCGCAGCGTCCCGACACGGCTGTGTCCCTCCTCGCCGGGAACTCGGCGACCGTCGCCGAACGCCTTCTCGCGGGCGAGGCCGACGTCGGGTTCGTCGAGGGCCTGACCGTGCCGGCCGGGCTCGACTCCGCGGTCATCGCCCACGATCGGCTGATCGTGGTGACGGCGCCGACTCATCCGTGGGCGCGTCGTCGGTCGCCGCTGTCTGCGGCGGAGTTGGCGTCGACGCCGCTCATCCTCCGCGAGGAGGGGTCGGGCACGCGGCAGGTCCTCGATACGGCCCTTGGCGGTCTCGCCCGGCCGCTCATCGAGCTGTCCTCCACGACGGCGGTCAAGGCTTCGGTCGTCAGTGGTGCGGGGCCTGCGGTCCTGAGCGAGTTGGCCCTCGGTGAGGAGCTCTCCGCCCACCGGCTGGTGAGCATTCCGCTGTCGGATGTCCAACTGCGGCGGTCCCTACGGGCGGTGTGGCCGACGGGGCATCGGCCTACGGGGCCGGCGCGCGATCTGTTGTCGCTTACGCGGGGGGTGTGAGGGGTTGGTTTTTTCGCCCCCTCCGCCCCTACCCGTTCCCGTCACTTGGGGGCTCCGCCCCCAAACCCCCGCTCCTCAAACGCCGGAGGGCTGAATCTCTCCCCGGCCGGAGCTGAAATCTTTCGCCCCGGCCGGGGTAGATCTTTCAGCCCGTCCGGCGTTTGAGGACGAGCGCGTCAGCGCGATGCGGGGGTCTGGGGGCGGCAGCCCCCCAGGAACAAGGGACGGGAAGGGGCGGAGGGGGCGAAAAACCGCTGGCGCAACCCGATTCGCCCCCCGCACCATGCGGGACATGACCCCGACCGCCCCGCCCGCCGCAGGCGTCCGCACCCCGTGGGGAGACCTACCCCACCCCGTCCGCGACGCAGTCGCGCAGGTGCTCGGCGCCCCGGTGACCGAGGCGGTCACCCAGCACGGCGGCTTCTCACCCGGCGTAGCCGCCCGCGTCACCGCGGCGAACGGCCACCGCGCGTTCGTGAAGGCGGTCAGCGCCGACACGAACCCCCACAGCCCCGAACTCCACCGCAGGGAGGCGAGAAACGCCGCCGCGCTGCCACCGGGCACCCCCGCGCCCCGCCTCCTCGGCGGCTACGACGACGGCACCTGGGTAGCCCTCGTCTTCGAGGACGTGGAGGGACGCCAGCCGCATGTCCCCTGGCGAGAGCCCGAGTTGAGGCTGGTCCTCGACGCCGTGGGCGACCTGAGCCGCAGGCTCACACCGTCACCGGTGGACGCGCCAAGAGTGACGGAAGCCATGGCGGACTCGTTCCGCGGCTGGCAGCGCATGGCCGACGAGGGCGACACCGGCGAGGGCCTCGACCCGTGGACCGCGGGTCATCTGCGAGAGCTGGCCGAACTCTCCGCCCCCTGGGGCGACTTCGCCGCGGGCGACACCCTCGCGCACAGCGATCTCCGCGCGGACAACCTGCTCCTCACGGAAGACCGGCGCGTGGTCTTCGTCGACTGGCCGCACGCCATGAGGGCCGCGCCCTGGTTCGACCTGCTGGTGATGCTGCCGTGCGTCCGTGCCCAGGGCGGCCCGGACCCGGAAGAGGTTTTCACCGCCCACCCGCTGGGCAGGGACGCCGACCCCGAGGGCGTCACGGCCACCCTGGCGGGCCTGGCCGGCTTCTTCGTCCAGCACTCCCGGCAGCCTCCGCCCCCGGGCCTGCCGACCCTGCGCCCCTTCCAGCGCGCTCAGGGCGACGCGGCCCTGGAGTGGCTCAGGAAGCGGCTTGGACCAACGCACGCATGACCCGCAGATCCTCACCCATCTCGGGATGCCACTGGACCCCCAGCACCCAGGCGGGGGAGGCGAGTTCAATGGCTTCGACCGTCCCGTCCAGCGCGTGCGCAGAAGGCAGCAGGCCGGCGCCGAGACGGTCCACCGCCTGGTGGTGGTAGGTCGGCACGGCGGTCGGTTCCGGCGCGACACCGGCGTACAGACTGCCGGGCACCGGGGTCACGTCATGGCGCCCGAACACCCCGACGTCCTTCACATGCCCGTCGAGGTGCTGGACGAGCGTGCCGCCGAGGGCGACGTTCAGGAGCTGCATGCCCCGGCAGATGCCGAGGAGCGGGGTGCCGGAGGCCAGCGCGGCTTCGATCAGGGCGAGTTCCCAGGCGTCGCGCTCCGGCGCGGGGGGCCCGGTGCGGGGGGAGCGCTCGGCGCCGTAGCGTGCGGGATCGACGTCAGGCCCGCCCGCGACGACCACCGCGTCGAGGCGGGCGACTGCCGCCGCCGCGTACGCCGGATCGTCCGGCGGCAGCATCACGGCGAGCCCGCCTGCCCGCTGCACGAGCCGCGGATAGCCGACCGGCAGCAACGCCGCCTCCAGCTCCCAGACGCCCCAGCGCGCCTTGGAGTCCAGATACGTACTCACACCGATCAACGGCCTGTCCACGCCGCCTCCTTCGAGCTCAATGGAACGCCCCGATACCTTTCCGGCGGCCTCACGTCAGGAACCCCCGCAGCAGCGCCGCCGTCCCCGAACAGTGCTCCCGCATCATCTCCCGCGCCCCGTCCGCGTCCCCGTCGAGTACCGCCTCGACCAGCGCGATGTGCTGCCGCTGGGAGTGCTCCAGGTTGCGTACCAGGAGCGGGATGCAGTCGAGGAGGTCGTTCACGGAGGCGCGTACGGCCGCGTACTGGGCGGTGAGCGAGGGGGAGCCGCACAGTTCGGCGAGGGTGAGGTGGAGCATGGTGTCCAGGCGGCGGTAGTCGGCCAGCGGAGCGTCGTGCGTGCGGGCGAGCGCCTCGCGCAGCCGGTCGGCCTGCTCGTCGTCCAGGCCGTGGGCCGCGCACAGGCCCGCCGCGCCCACCTCGAGGACCTCGCGGAAGCGCAGCACGTCTTCGATGTCGACCTCGGCGAACCGGCGCCGCAGCTCGTGCTCGCCGGGCGCGTCGGCCCTCGGCAGCACGAACGTGCCGCCGTACCGGCCGCGCCGCGACTCGACCAGCCCCTGGTCCTGCAGCACCTTCAGCACCTCGCGCAGCGTCACCCGGCTGATCCCGAGCCGCTCCGCCAACTCCCGCTCGGCGGGCAGCCGTTCGCCGCCCGGCACCAGGCCGAGCCGGACGACCTGGAGGATCTGCTCCAGCGCCTCCTCGAAACCGTTGCCCGCCCGCACCGGCCGCAGCACCGGCGTGAGCCGGTCGTCCAGGCCCGCCGGACCGCCGCCCACGCCGCCCGGAGCGCCCTCAGGACCCGCCTGCGTCATCTGGTCGTGCCCCCTTCCCAAGCAATGGTTCTCAGCAATACCTTATGACTCTCGGCTGACCCAAGGAGGCTTTTCCGGTGGCAGACCGCACACCCCCGCTCACCGTCGAGGAGTTGCACGCCCTCGTCGCGGGCGGCGAGATCGACACCGTCGTCCTGGCCTTCCCCGACATGCAGGGCCGGCTCCAGGGCAAGCGGTTCGCCGCTCGCTTCTTCCTCGACGAGGTCCTCGAACACGGCACGGAGGGCTGCAACTACCTCCTGGCCGTCGACACCGAGATGAACACGGTCGACGGGTACGAGATGTCCTCCTGGGAGCGGGGATACGGCGACTTCGCCATGCACCCCGACCTGAGCACGCTGCGCCGGGTGCCCTGGAACGAGGGTACGGCCCTGCTCATCGCCGACCTCGCCTGGAACGACGGCTCCCCGGTGGTGGCCGCGCCCCGCCAGATCCTGCGCCGCCAGCTCGACCGCCTCGCCGAGCTCGGCCTCACCGCGCAGGTCGGCACGGAACTCGAGTTCATCGTCTTCAAGGACACCTACGAGCAGGCCTGGGACGCGCACTACCGCGACCTCACCCCGGCGAACCAGTACAACATCGACTACTCGGTCCTTGGGACGGGACGGATCGAGCCGCTCCTGCGCCGCATCCGCAACGACATGCAGGCCGCGGGCCTCGTCGTCGAGTCCGCCAAGGGTGAGTGCAACCCTGGCCAGCACGAGATCGCCTTCAAGTACGACGAGGCCCTCGTCACCTGCGACCAGCACGCCGTCTACAAGACCGGCGCCAAGGAGATCGCCTCCCAGGAGGGCGTCTCGCTCACCTTCATGGCGAAGTACAACGAGCGCGAGGGCAACTCCTGTCACATCCACCTCTCGCTCGCCAACAAGCACGGCACCAATGTGATGGCCGGCTCCTCCGACGACCCGGGCGGCATGTCGGAGATCATGCGGCACTTCCTCGCCGGGCAGCTCGCCGCACTCCGCGACTTCTCGCTCCTCTACGCCCCGAACATCAACTCCTACAAGCGGTTCCAGCCGGGCTCCTTCGCCCCGACCGCCGTCGCCTGGGGCTACGACAACCGCACCTGCGCCCTCCGAGTCGTCGGCCACGGCCGCTCGATGCGCTTCGAGAACCGGCTCCCCGGCGGTGACGTCAACCCGCACCTGGCCGTCGCCGGACTCGTCGCGGCCGGTCTGCACGGCATCGAGCAGAAGCTGGAGCTGCCGGAGGCCTGCGCGGGCAACGCGTACACCGCCGGGTACGAGCACGTCCCCACCACCCTGCACGAGGCGGCCGAGCTCTGGGAGAACAGCTCCGTCGCCCGGGCCGCCTTCGGCGACGAGGTGGTTGCGCACTACCGCAACATGGCGCGCGTCGAGCTGAACGCCTTCGACGCCGCGGTGACCGACTGGGAGCTGCGCCGCTCCTTCGAACGTCTGTGAGGCCGAACTTGTCGCAGCTGCACGAACTCGATGTCCTCAACCCGGCGACCGAGGAGGTCATCGCCACCGTCCCGGGCGCCACGGTGGAGGACGTCGACGCCGCCGTCGTACGGGCGGGAAGGGCTCAGGTCCGGTGGGCCGCTCTGGCTCCCGGGGAGCGGGCCCGGCTGCTGCGCCGCTTCGCCGTCGTCGTCGACGAACACCTTGAAGAACTCGCCCTGCTTGAGGTCCGCGAGGCCGGACACGTGATCGGCAACGCCCGCTGGGAAGTGGGCAACGTCCGTGATCTGCTCGACTACGCGGCCGGGGGAGTGGAGCGGCTGACCGGCCGCCAGATCCCGGTCTCCGGCGGCCTGGACATCACGATCCTCGAACCGCTCGGCGTCGTCGGGATCATCGCCCCGTGGAACTTCCCCCTGCCGATCGCCGCGTGGGGCACCGCCCCGGCGCTCGCCGCCGGCAACGCCGTCATCCTCAAGCCCGCCGAGACGACACCTCTGACCGCGCTGCGACTGGCCGAACTCGCCCTGGAGGCCGGCCTTCCCGAGGACCTCTTCCAGGTGGTCCCGGGTGCCGGCCCCGTCGCGGGCAACGCGCTCGTCGAACACCCTGGCGTCGCGAAGATCGTCTTCACCGGCTCAACGGCCGTCGGTAAACAGGTGTTGGCAAAGGGTTCGGCCCTCCTCAAGCGCGTCACCCTCGAACTCGGCGGCAAGAGCCCCAACATCGTCTTCGCCGACGCCGACATCGATGCCGCCGCCGCTGCGGCTCCCATGGCCTTCCTCGACAACTCCGGCCAGGACTGCTGCGCCCGCACCCGCATCCTCGTCCAGCGCTCCGCGTACGACCGCTTCCTCGAACTCCTCGCCCCCGCCGTCGAGTCCGTCGTCGTCGGCGACCCCGCCGACGAGCGGACCCAGATGGGCCCGCTGATCTCCGGGGTCCAACTGGAACGCGTGCGTTCGTACGTCGCCGCCGACGCGCCGGGCATCCACGGCAAGGCCCCCGAGGGCCCGGGCTTCTGGTTCCCGCCCACCGTCCTCACCGACGTCGAGCCCCACGCGCGCGTGGCCGTCGAGGAGGTCTTCGGGCCGGTCGCCGTCGTCCTCCCCTTCGACGACGAGGCGGACGCGATCCGGCTCGCCAACGCCACCGAGTACGGCCTGTCCGGCTCCATCTGGACCCGTGACGTCGGCCGCGCCCTGCGCGTCTCGGGAGCCGTCCGCGCCGGGAACCTGTCCGTCAACTCCCACTCCAGCGTCCGCTACTGGACCCCCTTCGGCGGCTTCAAGCAGTCGGGGATCGGCCGCGAACTCGGCCCGGACGCCCTCACCGCCTTCACCGAAACCAAGAACGTCTTCATCAGCACGGAGGGCCCCGCACAGTGACCGCATCGACCCCGGACATCATCTGCCGCCGCCTCGTCGGCCGTACCGCCGTCATCACCGGCGCCGGCAGCGGCATCGGTCTCGCCACCGCGCACCGGCTCGCCTCCGAGGGCGCCCATGTCGTCTGCGGCGACATCGACGAGACGGGCGGCAAGGCGGCCGCCGAGGAGGTCGGCGGGATCTTCGTCAAGGTCGACGTCACCGACCCCGAACAGGTCGAGGCGCTCTTCAAGACGGCGTACGACACCTACGGTTCGGTCGACATCGCCTTCAACAACGCGGGCATCTCGCCGCCCGACGACGACTCCATCCTGGAAACCGGCCTGGAGGCCTGGAAGCGCGTCCAGGACGTCAACCTCACCTCCGTCTACCTGTGCTGCAAGGCCGCGATCCCCTACATGCGGCGTCAGGGCAAGGGCTCCATCATCAACACGGCGTCCTTCGTGGCCCGGATGGGCGCGGCGACCTCGCAGATCTCGTACACGGCCTCCAAGGGCGGTGTGCTGGCCATGTCCCGTGAACTGGGCGTGCAGTTCGCGAGGGAGGGCATCCGGGTCAACGCCCTCTGCCCCGGACCGGTCAACACCCCGCTGCTGCGAGAGCTGTTCGCCAAGGACCCCGAGCGGGCCGCACGCCGCCTCGTGCACATCCCGGTCGGCCGGTTCGCGGAGGCGGACGAGATCGCCGCGGCGGTCGCGTTCCTCGCCAGCGACGACTCCTCGTTCGTCAACGCCAGCGACTTCCTGGTGGACGGCGGAATCTCGGGCGCGTACGTCACGCCCCTGTAGGACACCGTGTACTGATCTTCGACGTACGTCCTAGAGTGCCGGGATGAGCAGCACGCCTCCGCCCGGCTGGTACCGCGACCCGTCGTACCCGCTCGTCGAGCGCTGGTGGGACGGGACCGCGTGGACCGACCACCGGCGCGAGCCCCAAGTACCCCAACAGCCGTTGGCGCGGCCGGAGTTCCCCGCAGGGAGCTCCGGCCGCGCCAAGGCCGTCGCCCTCGTCGTCGCCGGAGCCGTCCTGGTCACCTCGATCGTCACCGGCGCCGTGATCCTCACCCGGAGCGACGACACCGGCGACGCGGCCGTGAACACCACGCCGACGATCACGCCGACATTTGCGCCGACCACCGTGCCCCCTTCCGAGCCGCAGACCGACGATTCCGGGGCCGACGATCCGACGGTCGTCGTGGACGAACTCAACGGCATCACACTTCCGTTGCCCGACGGCTGGGCGAGACCGAAGAACGTCGTCGAGGACGATGTCGTGATGACCACGCCGGGCACGTACGACTGCCCCGGCGACCCCGGTCTGTGCCGCCGCGGCCGGGTCGCCTCGCGCACGGTCACCGGGAACGACGAGAAGTCCCCGGAGGTCCTCGCCAAGCAGGACATCGAGGACGCGGCGGACAGCGCGTACGACCGCGACCTCGTCAACCGGCGCCCCTACAACGGCATCGACTCGCACCAGCAGGTGAAGGCGGGTCCGGTCGCCGTCGCCGGGCGGGCCGGCTACCTCGTGCGCTGGCGGGTCAAGACCGTCGCGGGACCCGGGGGTTACGTCCAGTCGCTGGCGTTCCCGTCCAGCACGGGCTCCCAGGCGCTGGTCATCGTCAGGTTCGCCTTCGACGCGGGCGAGGACGGGCCGCCGCTGTCCGACATGGACAGGATCACCAAGGGGATCCGGCCGGTGGGCGACGCGGACACCGGTGGGGGTGTGGGCAGCAGCATCGGCGCGTCCCCGTAGACGCCACGGACGTCAGAGGAAGGTGTGCCCCTCCCCGCGGTACGTCGGGACGGCCGCCGTCACCGAGTCGCCGGCCACCAGGTGGAGCGTGTCGAACCGCTCGCACAGTTCCCCGGCCTTGGCGTGCCGGAACCACACCTTGTCGCCGATGAGCAGGTCGTCCGCGGGGGCGCCGATCAGCGGAGTCTGCACCTCGCCGGGACCCTCCTGGGGGTCGTACCTCAGCCCCTCCGGGAGATAGGGAACCGGCAGCCGGTCGGGACCCGCGGCACCCGACGCCGGATAGCCGCCGCCCAGCACCGTCACGATCCCGACGCCCGGCCGGCGGACGACGGGCTGGGCGAACAGCGCGGCCGGACGCCCGCTGAACGAGGTGTAGTTGTCGAAGAGCCGCGGCACGTACAGCCCCGACCCCGCCGCGATCTCCGTGACCGCGTCCTCGGCCGCCGTGTGCTGCACGCTGCCGGTGCCGCCGCCGTTCACGAACTCCAGGTCCGGCTCCACGGCCCGTACGGCACGGACGACTTCGGCGCGCCGCTGGACGAGCTCCTTGCGGGCGGTGGCCTGCATCAGGCGGACGGCACGCGAGCGGAAGGGCCGCCCGTCGACCGCGTCCCCGACACCGGCGATGTGACCCTCGTACGCCATGATCCCCACGAGCTTGAACCCGGGCCGCCGGGTCACCGCGCGGGCCATCTCGGCGAGTTGGGCGGGGGAGCGGAGCGGTGAGCGGAGGGCGCCGACCCGGACCCGCCCGCCGAGCAGTTGGAGGGAGGTGTCCAACTCCAGGCAGACGCGCACGACTTCGGTGCCGCCCTGGCGTGCCTCGTCGATGAAGTGGAGCTGGGCCGGGTCGTCGACCATCACGGTCACGGCGGCGGCGAGCTTGGGGTCGGAGGCCAGCTCGGCGAAGCCCTTGGTGTCGGCGGACGGGTAGGCGAGCAGGATGTCGTCGAAGCCGGAGCGGGCCAGCCAGATCGACTCGGCGAGCGTGAAGGACATGATCCCCGCGAAGCCGTCCCGGGCCAGGACGCGTTCGAGCAGGGCGCGGCAGCGCACGGATTTGCTGGCGACACGGACCGGCTTGCCGCCGGCCCTGCGGACGAGATCGTCCGCGTTCGCGTCGAAGGCCTCCAGATCCACGATCGCGACAGGGGCGTCGAGGTGAGTGGTGGCCCGGTCGTAGCGGGCCCGGTCTGCGGCGCGGGCAGTCATGACCGAAGCCTGCCAGACAGGATTACCGCAGGGTAGGGGGACGATCCGGGCAGATGCCCCGGGCCGGCGGACTGGTTCCCGCCAGGCCTGCGTCAACCCGTAGAGTGACGCGCACGCAGGGAGGAACGACCTTGCCCGGGCGGGGTGCGCCCGGGGTGACGGCCCCCCGGCGCGGGTATGCGTGCCCGTGGCGGGCGACCCGAACGGACGCTCTCCCCGCTCGCAACAACTGCAAGGTCCCGGAAGAGCTCCGAGGCGAGCCGACGGCCCGGGTACGAGGAAACGGGGGGTGCATGAGCACGGAAGCGCGCCGCGCCTCAATTCCCCCACGCCCACCGGCCCCTCCCCGCCCGGCCACCCCGCCCCACCCGGACCAGCCGCCATCCCCGGACGGCCCGCAGGCTCCGCCCCAGCCTCCGAGACCGGGCCATTCGCCGACACCGCCCCAGCCTCCGACCACCGGACAGCCACCGACGCCGGATGAGCCGTCGCTTTCGGACTGGCCGCGGCCTCCGGCCCAGTCTTCGAGCCCGGCCCGTTCGCCGATGCCGGCTCAGCCTCCGACCACCGGACAACTGCCGACGCCGGATCACCCGTCGTCTTCGGACTGGTCGCGATCTCCGGCGCAGTCTTCGAGGTCGGGTCGTGTGTCGGCTCCGGCCCAGGTTCCGACGGCGGATGAGCCGTCGTCTTCGGACTGGCCGCGATCCTCGGCGCAGTCTTCGAGGCCAGGTCATGTGCCGCCACCGGCCCAGGCTCCGACGCCGGATCAGCCGTCGTCTTCGGACTGGCCGCGAACCCCGGCCCAGCCTTCGAGGCCGGGCCGTTCGCCGATGCCGGATCAGCCTCCGACGGCCGGACAACTGCCGACGTCCGACCAGTCGTCCCCTTCGGACCGGCTGCGGCCTCCGGCCCAGCCCTCCACCCCGGGACGGCGTTCGACGCCGGATCAGCTTTCGACGCCGAGGCGGCCCTCGTCGCAGCCTTCTGCGCCGGGGCGGCCTTCGTCGTCGTCCCAGCCTTCGTCGCCGGGGCGCCCGTCGTCGCCCCAGCCCTCATCGTCGGGCAGACCCTCGTCCGCCCAGCCCTCGTCGTCGGGTCGCCCCTCCATGCCGGAACGGGGCCCTGCGCCAGGCGCGGTTCCTCCGTCAGGAGGGCCCGCTGCGACCGGAGAGGCCCTGCCGCCGTCACGCACCAAGGCCCCGGCACCGGGGGGACGGCCCCCGATGCCCCCGATACCGGGCGGAGCCCCGTCGCGTCCGCAGACGCCTCCGGCGGGCGGCGTCCCGTCGACTCGTCCGCCCCGCCCGATGGGCCCGCCCTCGGCGGGGAACGGCGTCGGGTCCACTCCGCCCCAGCGTGGATCGGGGCCCCGGGAGGGCGACCAGAACCCGGGGTCGTCAGATACCGCGCGCGCTCCCCGCGTACCGTCGCCGCCCCGTTCGTTCGACTTCTTCGATTTCTCCACAGATGCGGAGGTGCCGACTCCGGACGCGCCGCGTGCCCCGGCACAGTCGCCCGGTGCGGCCCCGCGCCGCGAGGAGGAGACCCTGCGCTTCCCCGGTCCGCGGCCCGGCCCCGTGCCCCCACCCCCGCCGCCGGCCTCCGCACGGTTCCCCGACGCGCCCCCGGCGCCCGGCGACCGGCGTACCACCGTGCCCGCGGAGGGCCCCTCGGAGACGACCAGGCGGCTGCGGCCCGTCCCGGCCGAGGCACCCGCACCGCCCCCGGCCCCCGCACCCCCGTCGGAAACCCCGGCCGTGGAGCGCCCGTTCGTGTCCTTCGGCCGGCCGGAGACGTACGACGACTCCGTGCGCGTACGCCCCCGCAGCGGACGCAGCCGGCCCAGGACCCTGGCAGCCGCGGCCTGTGTCGTGCTGGGGCTGGGCCTCATCGGCGGCGCGGTGACGGGAAGTTGGCTGACCGGGGACAGCTCGGCCGGCACCGACGCGCGGAGCGAGTTCGCGGCCGCCGGGGAGCTCTGGCACAGCGTGCCCGTGGACCAGCTCTTCCCGCCCACCGTGCAGGGCGAGGGCGCGGGACCCGGCGGCGCCGACCGCACGTGGACGCGGGTGGCCGTCGCCCCGGACACCGGCTGCGCGGACGCCTTCGACCCCCTCCTGCGCAAGGCCCTCGCGCCGGTGGGCTGCCTGCGGCTGCTGCGCGCCACGTACACGGACGCGACCCGGAGCCTCGTCACCACGGTCGGCCTGCTGTTCACCAAGGCGGACGCCACGGCCATGACCGCCCTCAGGACCCGCTTCCAGAAAGAGGGCCTGGACAGCCGCACCGACCTGATGCCCCGCCCGTACGCCGCCGAGGGCACCGTCGCGGCCGGCTTCGGCGACGACCAGCGCGCCTCCTGGACGGTGTCGGTCCTCACCGACGCCCCCGTCGTCGTCTACGCCGTCTCCGGCTTCGCCGACGGCCGCGCCGTCACCGACCCGCAGCCCGCCCAGGACGCCATGAAGTCCGGCGCGACCACCGCCCCGGCACAGGCCGGCCTCGGCCATGACGCCCAGGGCCTCGCCGACCGCGTAGAGCGAGGCTTCCGCAAGACGGTCACCTCGGCCACGGAGAAGCCGTCATGACCCGCAGGGCCGACCGCGTCAGCGCTCGGAGGACGGCGGGCCTCGGCATCCGCAGGGCCGGCGTCCTCAGCGTCCTGCTGGCCGCCTCCCTCGCGCTGGTCCCCTCGACCGCCGCGCACGCCGACGGCATACGCGCCCAGCAGTGGGCCCTCGACGCGATGCACACCCAGGAGGCCTGGCGGACCACCAAGGGTGAGGGGATCACCGTCGCAGTCCTCGACACCGGCGTCGACGACCAGCACCCCGACCTGGAGGGCAACGTCCTCACCGGCAAGGACATGATCGGCTTCGGAGCGACCCGCGGAGACCGGGCGTGGGCCCGGCACGGGACCGCCATGGCGGGGATCATCGCCGGCCACGGACACGGCTACGACGACGCCGACGGCGTCATGGGCATAGCCCCCGAGGCCAAGATCCTCCCCGTCCGGGTCATCCTCGAAGACGGCGACTCCTCCCGTACGAAGGCCCGCAACACCCGCGGCAACGCCCTCGCCGAGGGCATCCGCTGGGCCGCCGACCACGGCGCCGACGTCATCAACCTCTCCCTGGGCGACGACTCGGCGTCCGCCCACCCCGAACCCGCCGAGGACGAGGCCGTCCAGTACGCCCTGAAGAAGGGCGCCGTCGTCGTCGCCTCGGCCGGCAACGGCGGCGAGAAGGGCGACCACATCTCCTACCCGGCGGCATACCCGGGCGTGATCGCCGCGACCGCCGTCGACGACAACGGCACCCGCGCCTCGTTCTCCACCCGCCGCTGGTACGCCACCGTCAGCGCCCCCGGCGTCGACGTCGTCATCGCGGACCCGGACGAGCAGTACTACGAAGGCTGGGGCACGAGCGCGGCCTCCGCGTTCGTCTCCGGCGCGGTCGCACTCATCAAGGCGGCCCACCCCGGCCTGTCCCCGGCCCAGATCAAGCAGCTCCTGGAGGACACGGCCCGCAACTCTCCCACCGGCGGCCGCGACGACTCCCGCGGCTACGGCTTCGTCGACCCCGCGGCCGCCATCAAGCAGGGCGGCAAGCTCAAGCCCGAGGGGCTGCAGGCGGCGTACGGCCAGGAGTACTTCGGACCGGGCCCGGACACCCCCGAGGACGACACGGACACCGCCGGCTGGGCGGGCCCACTCGCCGGCGGCCTCGGCGCGGCCCTGCTGGCCGCGGCGGTCGTCCTGTGGCGGGGCCGCAGGCATCCGCGCGAACACGGCGCCTTCTGACCGTAGGAACTAGCCGGTGGCCGTGGCCGTAACGGTGTCGGCGGTCGTGTCCTGGAACGCCGACACCGCCGCCTTCGCCGCCCCCTCGACCAGCGTCATCCCCGTCGTCTTGGTCGTGGTGCCGTTCGACAGCACCGCGACCAGGTAGTCGTGGCCGTCGGCGGTGACCCGCCCGATGCTGTTGATGTCCCACAGACCGGTCGTGCTGCGTGCCAGCCACCCGTTCTTCAGGGCCCACTCGGAACCGTCGGCCGCCGCCGACACCCCCCACTGCTGATCGACGGCTATCTCACCCATGAGCCCCTGAATGTACGTCCGCGAGGTCTCGCTGAGTTTCGAGTCGTCTCCGAACACCTGCTGCAACAAGGTGAGTTGATCGGCCGCCGTGGTCTGCGTCAGCCCCCACAGCGCGCCGTCCCCGCCCGCCGTCCCGGTCAGCCCGAAGCTCTTGTTCGCGGTGTCGAGGCCGTCCGACCGTCCGATCGCGTCCCACAGGGCGGTCGCGGCCGTGTTGTCGCTGTTCTCGATCATCAGGGTGGCGTTCGCCTTCTCCGACGCCGTCAGCTCCTGGTCCGCGTCCTGCGCCTGGAGCAGGAGGGTGGCCAGGATGTCGACCTTGACGATGCTCGCCGTGTCGAAGGCCCCCTCGCCGTACGAGGCGCTCTCGCCGGAGTCGACGTCGAGGACCGCCACCGAGATCTTCGCGCCGTCCTGGACCGTCACGGACTTCATCGCCTCGGCGAGCAGCGCGTCCCGGTCCACCTCGGGCGCTGTGACGGGTTCCACCGATGCCTCCTCGCTGACACTCGGCGTCGCCGAGGGCGCAGCGGACGACGATACGAAGTCCTGGCCGTCGTGCGCCTGGGCCTTCACATATACGGCCCCGGCAGCCGTGCCGCACACGAGCACGACCGAGGCAACCGCGGCGTAGACGAGGGGCCTGCGCCCGGACGGGCGGGCACGGCGTCGACTGGCTCTGTGACGGTCCATCCCGCGATGCTGGGCGCCCGGCCTGTGTCCGTGGTTAGACGCGTGTGAAATGTGCGTCATGGATGGATGAGAATCCCATGAGACCTGTCAAGTCAAGGTTTCCGGGGCCGCACAAGCGCAGCAGCATCCCCCCGATAGGGTCGGGGATCGTGGCGAACAAGAACATTCCCGACCCCGGCTTCTCCGACGACGACGGCTCCGCCGATCCCCGGCTGAGCGCTGCGCTCACCGCCTGGGCCGAGGACCGCACCGCGGTGGGGCCGGTCCTGGAGGCGCTCAAGGGCGCCCGGCTGCTCGTGCCCGTCGTCGCCGTCCTCGGCGAGTTCGAGGAGGACGCGAACGGGCTGCGCCACGAGAAGACCAGCGACATGGCGGTTCCGACCCTGAAGGCAGGCAACCGCACCGCGCTGCCCGCCTTCACGTCCACCGAGTCACTGGCCCGCTGGGATCCCGAGGCCCGCCCCGTCGCCGTACCCCTGCACCAGGCCCTGCAGGCCGCCGCGCACGAGAAGGCCGACACCCTCGTCCTCGACCTGGCGGGTCCGGTGCCCTACGAACTGACAGGACCCGCGCTGCTCGCACTCGCCGAAGGGCGTACCAACACGGATCCCCTCGCCGACCCGGCCGTGACCGGAGCGGTACGCGCGGCCGTCGCCGCCGAGTCCGCCGTACTCAGCGCTCATCTCGGCCCGGGGCAGGCGGACGGCACCCTGGCCCTCGTACTGGACCCGTCCGCTGTCCCGGCCGAGGCCGCCCGCGCGATCGCCGAACGGCTGGCGGCCGACGAGACACTGAGGGCCCGCCTGGTGCGCGGCCTCGACCTGGCGATCCTGCCGGCCGGGGCGACGCCGCCGGGCGAGCCCTTGTACGTACGTCAGTAAGCGTCAGCAAGAGGGGTCAGCCGTAGATCGGGCCCGTGTACTTCTCGCCGGGGCCCTGGCCCGGCTCGTCCGGGACGATCGACGCCTCGCGGAACGCCAGCTGGAGCGACTTGAGGCCGTCGCGCAGCGGGGCCGCGTGGAAGGAGCTGATCTCGGTCGCGCTCGCGTCGAGCAGCCCGGCCAGCGCGTGCACCAGCTTGCGGGCCTCGTCCAGGTCCTTGTACTCGTCGCCCTCGTCGGTGAGGCCGAGCTTCACCGCGGCGGCGCTCATCAGGTTGACGGCGACCGTTACGATCACCTCGACTGCGGGGACCTCGGCGATGTCGCGGGTCATGGTGTCGTAGTCGGGCGTCTGGGGAGGGGTGTCACTCATACCCCACACGATAGGTCCCGGGCGGGGGCCGTCCCCAGTTGGCCTCGGTTAGCCCTTATCGGGCCAAGCTGCTAACCTTGTGTAACGACCGGTCGGACGCGCCCAGAAACATGTAGCGTGCCCGGCCCACAAGTGGAGGCTCCGATCTCCCACCTGACCGTCCTCCGGGACGGCGGGTCACCCGGTCAGGCGGTCACCATCGTTCCGTACGGACGATGGAGTCGCCCGATGTGCGCCCCGCGGATCACCGCGGCGGTGCTCCGGTAATCCTTGGAGCCCCGCCTGTGTCCCGTCCGGGGCATTTTTCATGCCCCGCGTCGGTTGGTCCAAATGTCATCAGAGACATACACGGCTGTCCGCCAGACCGCCGTGTG
Organism: Streptomyces sp. NBC_00038; assembly: GCF_026343635.1. Taxonomy (NCBI): domain Bacteria; kingdom Bacillati; phylum Actinomycetota; class Actinomycetes; order Kitasatosporales; family Streptomycetaceae; genus Streptomyces; species Streptomyces sp. NBC_00038. The sequence continues at coordinate 2,120,272 of NZ_JAPELQ010000001.1, read as the reverse complement.
GTGCTACCGAGGAGGATCCATCAGCACCGAGCCCCGCATCAACGACCGGATTCGCGTTCCCGAGGTGCGACTTGTCGGTCCCAGCGGCGAGCAGGTCGGGATTGTTCCGCTTGCCAAGGCCCTGGAGCTTGCGCAGGAGTACGACCTCGACCTGGTCGAGGTGGCGGCGAGCGCTCGTCCGCCCGTCTGCAAGCTCATGGACTACGGGAAGTTCAAGTACGAGTCGGCCATGAAGGCCCGTGAGGCGCGCAAGAACCAGGCGCACACGGTCATCAAGGAAATGAAGCTCCGGCCGAAGATCGACCCGCACGACTACGACACCAAAAAGGGTCACGTCGTCCGGTTCCTCAAGCAGGGCGACAAGGTCAAGATCACGATCATGTTCCGTGGTCGCGAGCAGTCCAGGCCGGAGCTCGGCTACCGACTGCTGCAGCGTCTGGCAACGGACGTCGAGGACCTCGGGTTCATCGAGTCGAATCCGAAGCAGGACGGCCGGAACATGATCATGGTTCTCGGTCCGCACAAGAAGAAGACCGAGGCGATGGCCGAGGCCCGTGAGGCCCAGGCGGCTCGCAAGGCGGAAGCGAAGGCCAACCCGGGCAAGTCGCAGAATCACACGGGCGACGACCTTCCCGAGGTGGACGACGTCGACGCCGAGACCGCCGAGGCTCCGGCCGAGGCATCAGCCGAGGCCTGATCCCAGGGCGAAGGCCCCGGGAGCCCAGGACGAGAGTCCGGGGAGTCCAGGGACACCAGTCCAGGGATGTCAACCGATACATATGACGTTCCACCGTGCCCGGTTTCACGACCGGGCACCGGAACGCCACTGACGAGGAGAGAACGGCGCTATGCCGAAGAACAAGTCGCACAGCGGTGCCAGCAAGCGCTTCAAGATCACCGGCTCCGGCAAGGTGCTCCGTGAGCGCGCCGGCAAGCGCCACCTGCTCGAGCACAAGTCGTCCCGAGTGACGCGTCGCCTCACCGGCAACGCCGAGATGGCCCCGGGCGACGCCAAGAAGATCAAGAAGCTTCTCGGCAAGTGACGTACCGGCGCCTGATCATTCGATCGCCGCGCGCCGTACGTCTGGACCGGGACCCCATCGATTTCGGGCCGTGTGAGTCCAACCACGGCCCCGCTACAAGGAGTTAACAAGTGGCACGCGTCAAGCGGGCAGTCAACGCCCACAAGAAGCGCCGGGCGATCCTCGAAGCCGCCAGCGGCTACCGCGGTCAGCGCTCGCGTCTGTACCGCAAGGCCAAGGAGCAGGTCACCCACTCCCTGGTCTACAACTACAACGACCGCAAGAAGCGCAAGGGCGACTTCCGTCGGCTGTGGATCCAGCGCATCAACGCCGCTGCCCGCGCCAACGGCATCACCTACAACCGCTTCATCCAGGGTCTGAACGCGGCCAACATCGAGGTCGACCGCAAGATCCTCGCGGAGCTGGCCGTCAACGACGCCAACGCGTTCGCCGCGCTCGTCGAGGTCGCCCAGAAGGCGCTGCCGTCGGACGTCAACGCGCCCAAGGCTGCCGCCTGATCCGTGCGTCGAGCCGGTCAACCGGACCCGTAGGCCCTCGGCCTACGGGTCCGGTTGCGTCTGTCGCCGTCCGTTGTCCTCCGTCTGCCGGTGGTGGTGGGTTGCTCGCGCAGTTCCCCGCGCCCCTGAGGTCCCCCTCCCCAAAGGTGAGTCGCATGGTTGCCGCCCCTGAACTGATCTCCCCCAAGTCGCCCCGGGTCTCCGCCGCCCGGCGGCTCGGCAAGCGGAATTTCCGGGGGAAGGACCGGCTGTTCCTCGCGGAGGGACCGCAGGCCGTGCGGGAAGCGGCGGCGCACCGTCCCGACGGGACGGCCACCCTCGTGGAACTGTTCGCGACGGTCGAGGCGGGGGAGCGGTACGCCGACATCGTCGAGGACGCTCTGGACGCCGGCGCGCGGGTGCACTTCGCCGCCGAGGACGTGATCGCCGACATCTCGACGACCGTCACGCCGCAGGGTCTTGTCGGCATCTGCCGCTTCCTGGACACCCCCTTCGAGGAGATCCTCGGGGCGCGGCCCAAGCTCGTCGCCGTACTCGCGCATGTGCGCGACCCCGGGAACGCCGGCACCGTGCTGCGGTGCGCCGATGCCGCCGGTGCCGAGGCCGTCGTACTCACCGACGCGTCCGTGGATCTGTACAACCCCAAGGCCGTACGGGCCTCGGTGGGTTCCCTGTTCCATCTGCCCGTCGCCGTCGGTGTGCCCGTCGAGCGTGCCGTGCAGGGGCTCAAGGACGCCGGTGTGCGGATCCTCGCCGCCGACGGCGCCGGGGAGGACGACCTCGACGACGAGCTGGACAAGGGGACGATGGGCGGGCCGACCGCCTGGGTGTTCGGGAACGAGGCGTGGGGGCTTCCGGAGGAGACGCGTGCGCTGGCGGACGCCGTCGTGCGCGTACCCATCCACGGAAAAGCCGAAAGCCTGAACCTCGCGACCGCCGCGGCCGTATGTCTCTACGCGTCCGCGCGTGCACAGCGCGCCTCCGGAGGGTGCCGTTCCGTCACCCAGAGCTAGTAGGGTGACCTGCTCGGGGCCCACTGCCGGACGAGAGGTGGGGTACGGGGATGAGTGTCGGCACGAGCGGTGCGCAGAAGGCGCCGCGAGCACGGGACGTGCGCGGTACGCCCGCGTCCCGGCGCGGTGACGCCGCCGGACTCGGAGCCGACCGGGAAGCCGAGCAGGGAGCCGAACTCGAAGCAGGCCCCGGAGCCGGACTCGGCATCGGCCCCGACGACCTCCCCGACGGACTCGTCGTCGCCGACGAGCGCGGCCGCGTGATCTGCTTCAACGCCGCCGCCGCCCGCATCGCCGCCGTGTCCGCCGCCGACGCCCTCGGACGCCCGCTCGAATGGGCCCTCCCGTTAGAGGACCTGGAGGGCCGCAGGTGGTGGCAGGTCACCGACCCGTACGGCGGTCTCGCCATCCGTGTCGGACAGCCCGAGCGGAATCTGCTGCTCCCCGGCGGGCGCGAAGTGCTCGTCTCCGCGCGGTACGTGCGCACGCACCCGACCGGCCCGATCCGCCGTGTCGTCGTCTCCCTGCGCGACACCGAGGCCCGCCGCCGCACCGAGCGCAGCCACGCCGAGCTGATCGCCACCGTCGCGCACGAACTGCGCTCGCCGCTCACCTCCGTCAAGGGCTTCACGGCCACCCTGCTGGCCAAGTGGGAACGCTTCACCGACGACCAGAAGAAACTCATGCTGGAGACCGTCGACGCCGACGCCAACCGGGTCACCCGGCTCATCGCCGAGCTGCTCGACATCTCGCGGATCGACTCCGGGCGGCTCGAAGTGCGCCGCCAGCCCGTCGACATGGGTGCCGCCGTCGGCCGCCACATCCAGGCCTACGTCGCCTCCGGCCAGTCGGCCGACCGCTTCCTGGTGCGCATCGAGCATCCGCTGCCCGCCCTGTGGGCCGACCCCGACAAGGTCGACCAGGTGCTCAGCAACCTGATCGAAAATGCGGTGCGCCACGGCGAGGGAACCGTCACCATCGAGGTCACGCCCTCGGCGTCCCCGCGTGAGCGGGAGGACCGGGAGGACGCGGCGAACGCCGCGACGTCGGTCACCGTGAGCGACGAGGGCACCGGCATCCCGGAGGAGTCCATGAACCGCGTCTTCACCCGCTTCTGGCGGGGCAGCAAGCGCGGCGGGACGGGCCTCGGGCTCTACATCGTCAAGGGCATCGTCGAGGCCCACGGCGGCACCATCACGGTCGGCCGCGCCCCCGGCGGCGGCGCCGAATTCCGATTTACGTTGCCCGTGGGCACACCGGCGTATCTGCTCTGACGCCGAAGAGGCCCCACGGGCGCATTCGTACCGGGGCCTCGCGCGGACACCCGTCCGGGACAGGGCCCCACCCCCGTTAGACTCGGCCTTTGGCACCTTTGCGTCCCCGTTCCAGGGACAAGGCGTCCCCCGAGTCGGGACGGGGACCATCCGCCAGCCAACCGGAAGCACGGGAAGAGATGTCGGCACCGAATAAGTCGTACGACCCAGTAGAGGTCGAGGCCTTGAAACCGGAAGAGATCGAGCGCATGCGGGACGAGGCGCTCGCCGCCTTCGCGGCCGCCGGTGACCTCGACGCACTCCAGGAGGCCAAGGTCGCCCACACCGGCGGCACCTCCCCGCTGGCCCTCGCCAACCGCGAGATCGGCGCCCTGCCCCCGCACGCCAAGGCCTCCGCCGGCAAGCTCGTCGGCCAGGCCCGCGGCGCGGTGAACAAGGCCCTCGCCACCCGCCAGACCGAGCTGGAGGCCGACCGCGACGCCCGTGTACTGGTCGAGGAGGCAGTGGACGTCACACTGCCGTACGACCGTGTACCGGCCGGCGCCCGGCACCCGCTGACCACGCTTTCGGAGCGTATCGAGGACGTCTTCGTGGCCATGGGCTACGAGGTCGCCGAGGGCCCCGAGGTCGAGGCCGAGTGGTTCAACTTCGACGCCCTGAACATCGGCCCGGACCACCCGGCGCGCGGTATGCAGGACACCTTCTTCGTGCAGGGCCCCAAGGGCCACGAAGAGGAGTCGAACATCGTCCTGCGGACCCACACCTCACCGGTGCAGATCCGCTCGATGCTCGACCGCGAGCCGCCCGTCTACGTGATCTGCCCGGGCCGCGTCTACCGCTCCGACGAGCTGGACGCCACGCACACCCCCGTCTTCATGCAGGTCGAGCTGCTCGCCATCGACGAGGGCCTGACCATGGCCGACCTCAAGGGCACCCTCGACCACATGGTCCAGGCGCTCTTCGGCCCGGACATGAAGACCCGGCTGCGCCCGAACTTCTTCCCGTTCACCGAGCCGTCCGCCGAGATGGACATGGTGTGCTACGTCTGCCGCGGCGAGTCCGTCGGCAACCCCGACCGGCCCTGCCGCACCTGCTCCTCCGAGGGCTGGATCGAGCTCGGCGGCTGCGGGATGGTCAACCCCCGTGTGCTGGTCGCCGCGGGCGTCGACCCCGAGAAGTACAGCGGATTCGCCTTCGGGTTCGGCATCGAGCGGATGCTGATGTTCCGCCACAACGTCGATGACATGCGAGACATGGTCGAGGGTGACGTCCGGTTCACCCGGCCGTTCGGGATGGAGATCTGATGCGGGTCCCGCTTTCTTGGCTGCGGGAGTACGTCGACCTGCCGGCGACGGAGACCGGGCGCGACGTCCAGGCCAAGCTCATTTCGGCAGGCCTCGAGGTCGAGACCGTCGAGCAGCTCGGCGCGGGCCTCAAGGGCCCCCTCGTCGTCGGCCGGGTACTGACCATCGAGGAGCTGGAGGGCTTCAAGAAGCCCATCCGCTTCTGCACCGTCGACGTCGGCCAGGCCAACGGCACCGGTGAGCCCCAGGAGATCGTCTGCGGCGCCCGCAACTTCGCCGTCGGCGACAAGGTCGTCGTGGTCCTCCCGGGCGCCGTGCTGCCCGGCGACTTCGCGATCGCCGCGCGCAAGACGTACGGCAAGACCTCGCACGGCATGATCTGCTCCGGCGACGAGCTGGGCATGGGCGACGACGGTTCGCACGGCATCATCGTGCTGCCGCCCGAGCACGAGGTCGGCACCGACGCCATCGAGCTCCTGGAGCTCGTGGACGAGGTCCTCGACATCGCCGTCACCGCCAACCGCGGCGACTGCCTGTCGCTGCGCGGCATCGCCCGCGAGATGGCCATCGCGTACGGGCTGCCGCTGCGCGACCCGGCGCTCCTGGACGTACCCGCCCCGAACGCGTTCGGCTACCCGGTACAGGTCTCCGAGCCGGCCGGCTGCGACCGCTTCACGGCGCGCACCGTCACGGGACTCTCCAACGAGGCACGCTCCCCGATCTGGCTGCAGCGCCGGCTGCAGAAGGCCGGGATGCGCCCCATCTCGCTCGCCGTCGACGTCACGAACTACGTGATGCTGGAGGTCGGCCAGCCCCTGCACGCGTACGACCGCTCCCTCATCCAGGGAACGATCGGTGTGCGCCGGGCGGCGCAGGGCGAGAAGCTCACCACGCTCGACGGTGCCAAGCGGGTCCTCGACGCCGAGGACCTGATGATCACCGACGACCGCGGTCCCATCGGCCTCGCGGGCGTGATGGGAGGCGCCAACACGGAGATCGCCGACCACGACGACACCGAGCGCGCCACCAACGATGTCGTGATCGAGGCCGCGCACTTCGACCCGGTCTCCATCGCCCGCACCGCGCGCCGTCACAAGCTGTCCTCCGAGGCGTCCAAGCGCTTCGAGCGCGGTGTCGACCCCGAGGCCGCCTCCGCCGCGGCCCAGCGCACCGTCGACCTCCTGGTCCTCCTCGCGGGCGGCACCGCCGACGCCGGGGTCACCGAGGTCATTGCCCCGTCCGCGCCGCACACCATCACCGCTCCGGCGAACCACCCGGACAAGGTGGCCGGTGTCGACTACGGCCGCGAGACCGTCGTACGCCGTCTCCAGCAGGTCGGCTGCGACGTCTACGGGCAGGACGAGCTGATCGTCACCGTGCCGTCCTGGCGGCCCGACCTGGCGGCGCCGAACGACCTCGCGGAGGAGGTCATCCGCCTGGAGGGCTACGAGAACCTGCCCTCCACGCTGCCCAGGCCCCCTGCGGGCCGCGGCCTGACCGAGCGCCAGCGGCTGCATCGCCGTGTCGGCCGCGCCCTGGCCGGGGCCGGTTACGTCGAGGCGCTGAGCTACCCGTTCGTCAGCGAGGGAGTCTTCGACCAGCTCGGCCTGGCGGCGGACGACCCGAACCGCCGGGTGGTCAAGCTGGTCAACCCGCTCTCCGACGAGGAGCCCGCGCTGCGCACCTCGCTGCTGCCGGGGCTGCTCGGTGCGCTGCGCCGCAACGACGGCCGGGGCTCGCACGACCTGGCGCTGTTCGAGACCGGCCTGGTCTTCCACCCGCGCGAGGAGCAGCGGGTCGCCGTGCGGCTGCCCGTCGACCGCCGTCCCACCGACGAGGAGATCGCGGCGCTGACCGCCGTCCTTCCCGTCCAGCCCCGGCATGTGGGTGTGGTGCTCGCCGGTGCCCGTGAACAGGCCGGCTGGTGGGGCAAGGGCCGCCCGGCCGACTGGGCCGACGCGGTCCAGGCCGCGCGGACCGTCGCCGGTGAGGTGGGCGTCGAACTGATCGTCCGCCAGGGGCAGTACGGACCCTGGCACCCGGGCCGCTGCGCCGAGCTCGCCGTGGTGATCGACGGGGAGGAGCGGGTCGTCGGGCACGCGGGCGAGCTGCACCCGCGTGTGCTGAAGGCGCTGAACCTGCCCGCACGCACCGGCGCGATGGAGCTCGACCTCGACCGCCTGGAGCAGGCCGGCACCGGTGCCCTGCAGGCGCCGCGGATCTCCGGATTCCCGGTCGCCACGCAGGACGTCGCCCTGGTCGTCGACGAGTCGGTGCACCACGCGGACGTCGAGGCGGCGCTGCGCGAGGGCGCGGGTGAACTCCTCGAGTCCATCCGGCTGTTCGACGTCTACGAGAACAGCGAGCAGCTCGGCGAGGGCAAGAAGTCCCTGGCGTACGCGCTGCGGTTCCGTGCCGCCGACCGCACGCTGACCGTCGACGAGGCCTCCGAGGCTCGCGACGCGGCGGTTGCCCTCGCGGGCGAGCGGACCGGGGCGGTGTTGCGGAGCTAGCTCCGCTTGAAGTACCGGGGAACTGCGGGGTGTTTGTCGGCTGCGGGTCGTCCGTGGCCGGCCGCGCAGTTCCCCGCGCCCCTTTCGGGGCGCGTTTCCCCCTGCGCTCACATGCATAAATGCATGTGTCCGAAGACTCCTCACTCATTCGGGTGACAAGTCCGGGCGATCTGGCCCGATCGGGGCATGCGGTCGACAGAATCGGACCGGCCTCGTGGAGGCCGTCTGTGCTGTCAGGGCCTATTGGGGGGCCAATCGGCATGATCCGTATCAAGGCTGGTGGGGCACCCTGCAGGGCAACGCCCCGTACGCATGCGCGGGTGCTGGCCCGCGCGGTGCGCGGAGGAAGACGGCGACCGGGCAGGAGGCGTGGCCTCCGGATCGGTCTGGGCCGGGCGGTCCGGCGGGCCGACCGGAAACCGCTGCGGCGGGTGCTCAGCCTGGGGCTGCCCACCGTCTGGGGCGCGATGGCGATCACGTACAAGCTGGCCTGTCCGCTCGCGCAGCAGAACGGGTTCGGTGCCCGGATGGCCACCTGCGCCGTCTTCTTCGCGGTCGGCACCGGGCTGATACTCCACGTCAGAACGGCGCTGCTGCGGGAGCTCCGGCAGATCCGGGAGGTCGCGGGCGCCGCCCAGAGCGTGCTGCTGCGGCCGCTGCCCCCGCGGATCGACGGGCTGAACGTCGCCGCGGCACAGCTCTCCGCGGACCGCGGCGCGAGCGTCGGCGGTGATCTGTACGAGGTGATCGCCACCGAGCACGGTGTACGGGTCGTGATGGGCGACGTCCGCGGGCACGGTATCGGCGCCATCGGAACCGTCGCCGCCGTCCTCGGCAGTTTTCGTGAGGCCGTGCACGACGAGCCCGAACTCGGCTGCGTCCTCAGGAGACTTGAGCGTGCGCTGGCCCGGCATCTGCGTGAGCGGGCCCGTGCCGAGCACCCCTCGTCCGGCCTCGACCCCGACAGCCCGGTCGCCGAGGAGTTCGTCACCCTGCTGCTCCTGGAGATCCGCCGCGACGGCGAGGTGTACGCCCTCAACTGCGGTCACCCGTGGCCGTATCTGCTGCGCAGCCATGTCGAACCGGCCGGTGTACGCGGTCATGTGGCGCGGCTGGCGTTCGGTGATCCTCTGCCCCCGCTGGGGCCGTTCCCGCTCCCGGCCGAGCTGGCCGTCGTGCGCTGCGGTCAACTGATGCCGGGCGAGGGGCTCTTCCTGCACACCGACGGAGTCGAGGACGCGCGTGACGCAGGGGGCCGGTTCTTCCCGCTGCCTGCCGCGCTCACCGACGCCGTCCAAGTCCAGCCGGTCTCGCCCCAGTCCGTGCTGAACTCGGTGTTCTCCCAGGTCCTGCGCCACACGGGCGGGATGCCGGCGGACGACATAGCGCTGCTGGTACTGCGCAACGACCGCAAACGGTTACCCGCGCAGCTGTCCCACCCGGTGGCCCATCAAGTGACGTGAGCGCAGGGTTTTCAGGGGCGCGGGGCTGTGACATCATGCGGCTTCGCCGCGTGGGCGCGACAAGCCCCCACGCGCCCGCAGCCGACGAAGCACCCGCAGTGACCCGGCGAAACCAACGGAGTGTCGCCGTCCGCCCCGCCACGGAGTGTCGGGCAGGCAGCTGGGCGGACGGCGCGGATGCGGGCCGCCGCACTGTACGAGGGGGAGCCGGCGGCCCGGCCGGCCTCTTGCGAGGCAATTCAGTCAACCGGCCGGAAACGCTCTGCGACAGCGCGCGTACTGCCCGGATACGAGCACTCCGTTCACACCCCGTGTGAAACAGGACGCACTACTCTGACGGCACCGAGTCACCCGGGGGGCCTCCATGCAGCCCAACACTCTGCTCGACGCGATTCTCGACGAGGCCGGCATCTCGCATGCGGGGCTCGCCGCTCACGTCAATCAGGCGGGGCGAGCGCGCGGTCTCGCGCTCAGGTACGAACACACCGCCGTGGCGCGGTGGTTGAAGGGGCAGCGCCCGCGCGGACAGGTGCCCGACCTGATCTGTGAAGTGCTCGCGGGGAGACTCCACCGGCCCGTCACGCTCGACGACATCGGTCTCGGCGTACCCGGTGAGCCGTCGACCCCGCACGGCACCACACTCTCCGGTTTCGTCGAGCGGGCCACCGCGCTGTGGCGCTCCGACGAACAGCAGCGCCCGCACATCCTCGGCGCGCCGGCCGTCACCGGAACACCCGCCGTGATGCCCGTGTGGGAGTGGGAGAACCCGCCCGAGGACGTGGACGTCTCACGCGGCGGACGCCACCAGGTGAGCATGGCCGACATCGAGATGCTCCGCGCGGCCCGCGCCCACTACGAGCAGATGTACCGCAAGGCGGGCGGCATCGCGACCCGCACCCGGATCGTCGGCTTCCTCAACTCCGAGACGGCGCCGCTGCTGCGCGGCAGCTACACCGACGCAACCGGACGCCAACTCCACCGTGCGACCGGCGGGTTGGTGGCCATCGCGGGCATCTGCGCCTACGACTCCGACGCGCACGGACTCGCCCAGCGCTACTTCCACCAGGCGCTGCGCCTGGCAAAGGCCAGCGGGGACAGGGGACTTGGCGCGTACGTCATAGCCCTCCTGGTCAACCAGTCGCTGTTCATGCGTGAGCACCGGCAGGCCGTCGCCTTCGCCGAGGCCGCGCTGCGCGCCGCCGGGCGACAGATCACTCCGGCGCTCGCCTCCGACCTCTACGCGATGCAGGCCAAGGCGTACGCGCACCTCGGCGACGGCAGCAGCGCGCTGTCCTGCATCCGGCGTGCCGAGCAGGCCGCCGACCGTATCCGGCGCGGTTACGAGCCCGACGAGACCGGCTATGTCCAGCCGGGCCTGGTCAACGTACAGGTGGCGGAGGCGCTGCTCAGCCTCGGCGACCTGATGGCGGCGGACGAGCACGCCGTGGCCGCCGTCGACAATCCGGCCCACGACCGGGGACGGGTGCACCGGCTCGCCGTGCTCAGCCAGATCGAACTGCGCCAGGGCAATGCCGACAAGGCGGTCGCCACCGCACTTCAAATGGCCGAACAGGCGCGGGGGATGGAGTCCCAGCGGCTGCGTGACAGACTCCGCGCGGTACGCGAACATCTGGTGGCCAGCGGGTGCGCGGGCACTTCCGAGGCCGCCGAACTCATCGACGGCGCACTGCGCGTACCGCTGTAGAACACCGAACCCGCCCAGCACCGTGCGCCGCTGTGCGCCTGCTGTCAGGAGGCTCCTACTGCCATATTGCCATCTACTCGGCGGAAGGTGGCAGAACCGTGCAGTGGACGAAACAGAACGAACAAACTGTGTACGCAAATCGCTGGTTCACCGTCAATCTCGCAGATGTGGAGCTGCCGGACGGCCGGCACCTGGATCACTTTCTGATACGGCTGCGGCCCGTGGCCGTGGCCACCGTGGTGAACGCGGCCAACGAGGTGCTGCTCCTGTGGCGGCACCGCTTCATCACCGACAGCTGGGGATGGGAGCTCGCGGCGGGCGTCGTCGAGGACGGCGAGGACATCGCCGTCGCGGCGGCCCGCGAACTGGAGGAGGAGACCGGCTGGCGACCAGGACCCCTGCGCCATCTGATGAGCGTCGAGCCCTCCAACGGGCTCACCGACGCCCGGCACCACATTTTCTGGGCCGATGAAGGCGCGTACATCGGACACCCCGTGGACGACTTCGAGTCCGACCGTCGGGAATGGGTTCCCCTCAAGCTCGTCCCCGACATGGTCGCCCGCGGCGAGGTCCCGGCCGCCAACATGGCTGCCGCACTGCTCCTTCTGCACCATCTCAGGCTCGGGCAGGACGCGTTGCCCTGATCCACCCCCCACGCGGCGTCCAGGAACCTAGTGGCCCAGAGCCTGCCAGACCGCCACGGCCACCGCGCCCACGGCCGCGACAGCCGCGAGGGTGGGCAGGGGCCAGCGGGTGTGTTCGAGGGCGACGACCCGTGCGCTCAGGTCGTCGAGATCCTTGGCGGTCTGGTCGTCGCGCTGAGTGAGCAGTGCCAGTCCGCCCTCGATGCGGGTGAGTCCCACCTCGATGGACCGGCGTAACTCTGCGAGTTCCCTTGGTGCCACGGGATGCTCGGGGTCGGCGGTCACGAGTCCGCTCCTTTCCGTAGTCGTCACGTCCTTTTACATGCGCACGGAAAGTCAACTCGCCTGGTGGGCGCGTGGGGAGCGTGTGCGAGGGGCATATGCGGGCCCGGCGCACACACGGTGTGTGAATGGCGCGGGCCCGGCACCCCCATGGGTGCCGGGCCCGCGTGAGCCTGCGTTTCACCGTGCGTAATCAGGCGTAGGTGTAGAAGCCCGAGCCTGACTTCCGGCCCAGCCGGCCCGCGTCCACCATGCGCTGGAGCAGCGGGGGAGCGGCGTACAGCGGCTCCTTGAACTCGTCGTACATCGAGAACGCGACCGAGGCCACCGTGTCGAGGCCGATCAGGTCGGACAGCTTGAGCGGGCCCATCGGGTGGGCGCAGCCCAGCTCCATGCCGTTGTCGATGTCCTCGCGGCTCGCGATGCCCGACTCGAACATCCGGATCGCGGACAGGAGATAGGGGATCAGCAGCGCGTTGACCACGAAGCCCGAGCGGTCCTGGGCGCGGATCGCGTGCTTGCCGAGGATCTTCTCGACGAGCGCCTGCGCCCGGCTGAGGGTGCCCTCGGACGTGGTGAGCGCCGGGATCAGCTCGACGAGCTTCTGCACCGGGGCCGGGTTGAAGAAGTGGATGCCGATGACCTGGTCGGGACGCGAGGTGGCGACGGCGAGCCTGACCAGCGGGATCGAGGAGGTGTTGGAGGCGAGGATCGCGTCCTGCCGGGTCACGACCTGGTCGAGGACCTGGAAGATCTCCGTCTTCACCTGCTCGTTCTCGACGACGGCCTCGATCACCAGGTCGCGGTCCGCGAACTCACCGAGGTCCGTGGTGAAGCTGAGCCGCGCCAGTGTCGCGTCCCGCTCCTCCTCGGAGATCTTCCCGCGCTCGGCCGCCTTGGAGAGGGAGTTGAAGAGCCGGGTACGGCCGATCTCCAGGGCTTCGCCGGTGGTCTCGGCCACCTTGACGTCGAGACCGGCGCGGGCGCACACCTCGGCAATGCCCGCTCCCATCTGGCCGCAGCCCACCACTCCGACGCGTTCGATGTCGGTCACATCGTCCCTTTCCGCTGATCATCGGCCTTGGCAGGTTCCCCGTTGTGCGGTGCCTGCTCCGATCGTGCACGTTACTCCCAAGTATCGATGATCGATCGTGCGGGTCAGGCATGCTGTGCGAGGAGACGATCCGTGACGGGACGGATCCGTTGTGTAGGGGGTGTGGGGATGGGGCGACTGTCACGTCGGGCGTTCGCGCTGGCCGCGGCGGCGACGCTGTCGGGATTCGCGACCGCGGGAGACGCCGCGGCCAGGGCGAAGGGGCCTCGTGCGGCGGGGGAGATGCGCGGGATGTGGCTGGCGACGGTCTCCAACCGCGACTGGCCCTCGAGCACCGGGCTGACCGCGGCCCAGCAGCGCAGCGAACTCCTCGCCCATCTCGACACGGCCGTACGCCGCCGTCTCAATGCCGTGATGTTCCAGGTGCGCCCCACGGCCGACGCGCTGTGGCCGTCGTCGTACGAGCCGTGGTCCCAGTACCTCACCGGAGTCCAGGGCAGGAACCCCGGCTGGGACCCGCTGGGCACGGCGGTCGCGGAGGCGCACGCGCGCGGCCTGGAGCTGCACGCCTGGTTCAATCCGTACCGGATCGCCAACCACACCGACCCGACGAGGCTCGTGGCGAAACACCCCGCCCGCGAGCATCCCGGCTGGGTCGTCCCGTACGGCGGGAAGCTCTACTACAACCCCGGACTCCCGCAGGTCCGCGCCTTCGTCCAGGACGCGATGCTCGACGCGCTGCGCAAGTACCCGATCGACGCCGTGCACTGGGACGACTACTTCTACCCGTATCCGGTCGCCGGACAGGTCTTCGACGACGACGCGGCGTACGCGGCGTACGGCGCGGGCTTCCCCGACCGGGCGGCCTGGCGGCGCGACAACATCGACCGGCTGGTGCTGGAAATGGCGGCCCGCATCAAGCAGATCCGGCCGGCGGCGCGCTTCGGGATCAGCCCCTTCGGGGTGTGGCGCAACGCCGCGACCGATCCGCTCGGCTCGCCGACCACGGCGGGTGTGGAGACGTACGACGATCTGTACGCGGACACCAGGAAGTGGGTCCGGGAGCACTGGATCGACTACATCGTCCCGCAGCTGTACTGGAATGTCGGCCTGGCCGCCGCCGACTACGCGAAGCTGGTGCCCTGGTGGGCGAAGGCGGCCGAGGGTACTGGCGTGGGGCTGTACGTAGGGGAGGCGCTGTACAAGGCCGGTGATCCGGCGCAGCCCGCGGCCTGGCAGGATCCGGCCGAGCTGTCCCGGCATCTCACGCTGGCCGCGCGGTATCCGGAGGTGAAGGGGCACGTCTTCTTCGCCGCCAAGGAGGTCGGGGCGGACCGGATCGGCGCCATGGCCCGCGTGGTCGCCGATCACTACTGAACCTGGAGATCGGTCATGGGTGGAATACGGTCACGCGAGGCGGAGGACGTACGGCAGGCGTGGGGCCGTGTCACACGATGGCTGGAGCGGAACGCCCCGAAGAGCGCGGCTGCCCTGTGCGGCCCTGCGACGCCAAAGATGATCGTCGATGCCGAAGCGCGCCTCGGCGTGAGCTTTCCGCAGGAGATGTGGACGTGGTTGCTGACCAACAATGGTGTGCGTATGGCCGACGATGAAGGCCACTACGCCGCCCCTGGGAGCAGCTTCCTTCCCTCTGGTTGGCACTTGCTGTCTGTGGCGCAGATCGTGAAGGTCTGCGAATGGCGTAGGGGACTGGAAGCCATGGAGCCGTCACCGGATCCGGATTGCGAAACCCTGGGATGGCACCCCGACTGGGTCCCCTTCGCGGTGGAGACCGACTGGCTCTACGGCCGGTTCATCGACACCGGCACAGGAATGCCGGGCAGGTGGAGCGACGGGGACCTGAACAGGTTCGAAACCCACGATTCCCTGGCGGACTACTTCCATTCCCTCGCCGATGAGATGCGAACGTACGGAAAGGCCGAGGACGGCCGCCTCGTCTGGTGAACCCGTACAAGACGGCCGACGGAAACCTCGTACTGAGTCAGTGGCCTGTGTCCTTGTGCCGGATTTCGGAGTCCGGGCCCGGTGAGCACACCGCCTCGTGCCCGTCCTGGAAGCGGACGCGGTACGGGGGAGTGCCCTCCGTACCCATCACTTCGACGATCTCTGCGATCTTGTCCTGCTGCCCGACGACCCTGCCGTGCTGCACCAGCTGGTCGCCCTCGACTGCATGCATCTGAACGGCCTCCTCGTCATCTGCGGGAGTAGCGGTCCGTGGTCGCAAGTCTACGACTGGTGGCGCCGGTTGGCCCGGCCCTTGCCCGTCCGTCAGTCCCGGGTCCGCTGGGTGACCGCGATGCAGATCAGTACGGCGGCGGCCGTCAGGGGTGCGGCCGGTGTGAGGTGCTCGCCCAGGAGCAGTACCGACCACACCAGTGTGAGCAGCGGCTGCGCCAGCTGCAACTGGCTGGCCTTCGGGATCCCGATCGCGGCCATGCCGCGGTACCAGACGACCAGGCCGAGGAACTGCGATCCGGCCGCCACCCACAGCAGCCCGGTCACGCTGTGCGCGGTCAGGTGTACGGGCTCCTGCGACAGCGCGATCAGCGCACCCGGCACCGTGAGGGGCAGACAAAGGACCAGTGCCCAGCCGACGACCTGCCAGCCGGGCATGACCCTGGAGAGCCGTCCGCCCTCGGTGTATCCCGCCGCGCAGATCAGCAGCGCGCCGAAGAGATAGGCGTCCGCGCTGGTCAGGGCGCCACCGCTCTGCTGCACGGTGAACGCGATCACCGCGGCCGCGCCCGCGACCGCCGCCACCCAGAACGTCCGCGAGGGCCGTGCCCCCGTGCGCAGCGCCGAGAACAGCGCGGTGGTGAGCGGCAGCAGACCGACGACCACGGCCGCGTGGGCGGTGGTGGAGGTCTCCAGCGCGAGCGTCGTCAGCAGCGGGAAGCCGAGCACGACTCCGGCGGCGACGACGGCGAGCCCCGTCCAGTGACGCCTGACCGGCAGGGGTATGCGCAGCGCCAGCAGGCAGCCGCCCGCGATGACCGCGGCCAGGACGCTGCGCACGGCCACCAGGGACCAGGGGCCGAAGCCCTCCAGGCCCCAGGCGGTGGCGGGGAACGTGAGCGAGAAGGCGGTGACGCCGAGGGCGGCCTGCAAGGTGCCGGAGCGGTGGGCGGGCGCGGAGGGGACCGCTTCCGAAGAGGCGGGGAGCGCGGTTGCGGCGGTCCGCGGAGACGTGCGAACCGCTACTCGGGTGTTGGCGGTAGCGCTATCCTTGGCTCTCATGCAAGAGCGTAGCAGTGTGGGTGACCTGGCGAATCAGCTGCGACGAGAACTGAACCGATACTCTCCTGGTGGAAAGCTGCCCTCGAGTCGGGCGCTCGTCGAGCGGTATCGGGTGAGCCCGGTGACCGTGTCCCGGGCGCTGGCGCAGCTCGCCGCCGAGGGGCTCGTCCTCACCCGGCCGGGGGCCGGTGCGTTCCGGGCCCAGCCGCGTGCGGCTGCCGCGCCCGCCGGGGACACCTCCTGGCAGGAGGTCACGCTCAGCGCGGACGCCGCGGCCGAACTAGTGCCGCGCACGGTGGACGCCTCCGGAGTCCTGGTCTCACTCGCCGCTCCGCCGCCCGGTGTCGTCGAGTTCAACGGCGGCTATCTGCACCCGTCGCTGCAGCCCGAGCGGGCGATGGGCGCGGCCCTGTCCAGGGCGGGCCGACGCCCCGGCGTCTGGGGCCGGCCGCCCGTGGAGGGACTCGCGGAGCTGCGGGAGTGGTTCGCGCGGGGGATCGGCGGTGCGATCACCGCCGCCGAGGTGCTCGTCACGGCGGGCGGTCAGTCCGCGCTCACCACCGCCTTGCGCGCGCTCGCGCCGCCGGGAGCACCGGTGCTCGTCGAATCGCCCACGTACCCCGGCATGTTGGCGATCGCCCGCGCGGCCGGACTGCGGCCCGTGCCGGTGCCAGTCGACGCCGACGGGGTGAAACCCGCCCTGCTCGCCCACGCCTTCAAGGCCACCGGCGCCCGTGTCTTCGTCTGCCAGCCGCTGTTCCAGAACCCCACCGGCGCCGTACTCGCGCCCGAGCGGCGCGGTGAGGTGCTGCGGATCGCGCGGGAAGCCGGTGCGTTCGTCGTGGAGGACGACTTCGTACGACGTCTCGTGCACGAGGACGCGGGCCCGCTGCCGCGTCCGCTGGCCGCCGAGGATCCCGACGGAGTCGTCGTGTACGTCGGCTCACTGACGAAGGTGACCTCGCCGAGCTTCCGGGTGAGTGCGCTGGCCGCGCGGGGCCCCGTCCTGGAGCGGCTGCGCGCCATCCAGGTCGTCGACACCTTCTTCGTGCCGCGCCCGCTCCAGGAAGCCGCGCTCGAACTCGTGGGCTCGCCCGCATGGCCCCGCCATCTGCGCGCCGTCGCCGCCGAGTTGAAGACCCGCCGGGACGTGATGACCACCGCACTGCGGCTGAAGCTCCCCGAACTCGCCCTGCCCCACATCCCGTCCGGCGGCTACCACCTGTGGCTGCGCCTGCCCGACGGCACGGACGAGTCCGCCCTCGTAGCCGGCGCCCTCCGCGCGGGCGTGTCCGTCACCCCGGGCCGCCCCTACTTCAGCGCCGAACCCCCCGCCGCCCACGTGCGGTTGAGCTTCGCGGCGGTCGCGGGGACGGAGGAGATCACGGAGGGGGTACGGAGACTGCGGGTGGCTTGTGACGAGGTGCTGGGCTGAAAATCTCGCCTGAGCCGGAGAGTCTTTCAGCCCGTCCGGCGTTTGAGGACGAGCGCGTCAGCGCGACAGGGGGGTCTGGGGGCGCAGCCCCCAGGTACGGGACGGGTAGGGGCGGAGGGGGCGAAAAACCGCTCGACCCCCGGCGCCCTGAGCTGCGAGTCTCCCGGCATGACCGATACCCAGAGCCTCCCCGAGGGCTACGAGTTCTCCGCCGACACCGCCCGAATCGACGTCGACAGCGTCCACCGCTGGCTCTCCACCGACGCGTACTGGGCCACCGGACGCTCGCGAGACAAGCAGGAGCGCGCGATCGCCGGATCGCTCAACTTCGGGGTGTACGACGGGGCTTCGGGGGAGCAGGTCGCGTACGCACGCGTGGTCACCGACGAGGCGACCTTCGCATGGCTCTGCGACGTCTACGTGGACCCATCGGTCCGCGGCAAGGGACTGGGCACCGCCCTGGTCGCCGCCGTACGCGACCACCTCGAACCACTCGGTCTGCGCCGGATCCTGCTCGCCACGGCGGACGCGCACGGTGTCTACGAGAAGCTCGGCTTCAAGGTCCTCGAGAGGCCGGACCAGTGGATGGCACTCATGCTGCAGTGAGCCCGCGTGTACCCTCCGTAACCCCTCTTGACCTGCGGAGTTCCGCGTTCCACGATCACCGCATGCATCTTCGGGTCACGTTCGTCGCCGCCGCGCGCAGCTCCTCGCTGCTCGCCGAACGCTTCGAGGACGACCGGCCGCTGGACCAGGCCGGCTGGGAGGAAGTGCAGCGCGCCGCCCCGGAGCTGGTGCCGCTGGCGGCTGCCGAGCTGCGCTACTGCTCACCGACACCGCGCAGCCGGGCCACCGGGGACGCGCTGGGCTACGCGCCGCTCGTCCAGCTCGCGCTGCGCGACTGCGACATGGGCCGCTGGCGCGGTCTCACGCTCGGCGAGGCGATGGCCCGCGAGCCCGAGGCCGTCGACAGCTGGCTCGCCGGCCCGCGCTCCACGCCGCACGGCGGCGAATCGCTGATGTCCTTCATCGCCCGCGTCGGAAACTGGCTCGACACCCGGCCCGCCGACGATGGCGGCCGCATCGTCGCGGTGGCCGAACCGTCCGTGGTCCGGGCCGCCCTGGTCTACGCCCTGAAGGCACCGCCCTCGACGTACTGGAACGTGGACGTCCGCCCCTTGTCGACGATCACCGTGACGGGCCGCGCGGGGCGCTGGAACCTGCGCTTCGAGGGGGCTTACTCCCAGCCCTCGCGTGCGTAGTCCGTGGTGAGTTCGAGGTCCTTCGCGGGCCCGGCGACGCGCCACACGGTCCGCCAGTGGTGCTCGTCGAAAACCGTGAACTCGCCCTGGTAGAGGTCCGCCGAGCAGGGGTGGTCGGCGAGGCAGTACCCGGAGCTCAGGTCCAGGTCGTGGAAGGGGCGGCCGTCGGAGAACCGTACGACCGCGGTGCCCGCGCGGTCTCCCGGCAGGAAGCGCAGCGTCCGCTCCGCCGGCCTGGGCGTGCCCTGCCATACGAAGGTGCCGGATTCGTGGTGCAGCAGACCCGTGTCCTCCGGGTGCTCCAGCGGTCCGAAAACCGTCGTCCCCGTGAAGTGCCCCTCAGCACCGCCCGCCAGATCCCGCACCGCGCGCTCCACCCGCCAGCTCCCGGCCAGGTACGCCAGCACGTCGGCCACTGGCCAGAACTCGCCCATCCCGTCCTGCTTTCCGTCACATCCGATGCCGCACAACCCATTGACGCCCTCCGGCCCCCTCCCTATCTTGCCGTTCGAAGTGCTGATCACTGTCCGACATTTCGAACAACTCAAGACTACAGAGCCGCGGAGTATCCATGTCACGCACCCGCACCCGCTGGAGACTCGGACTCACGGCCACCGCCCTCCTGGTGGCCTCCGCCGTCGTCCCGGCCCCCGCGAACGCCGAGGACGTCACCGACTACGCGATCACCGTGGATCCGGCCGCCAAGGGCGCCAGGATCGACGACACCATGTACGGCGTCTTCTTCGAGGACATCAACCGCGCCGCGGACGGCGGCCTGTACGCGGAGTTGGTGCAGAACCGTTCGTTCGAGTACAGCACCGCCGACAACCGCTCCTACACCCCACTCACGTCCTGGGCCACCTCGGGCACCGCGGGGGCCCTGAGCGACGACGGGCGCCTCAACGCCCGCAACCGCACCTATCTCGCCCTCGACGGCGGCTCGTCCGTCACCAACTCCGGTTACAACACCGGGATTTCCGTCGAGAGCGGCGAGGCGTACGACTTCTCGGTCTGGGCACGCGCGGATGCGGCGGCGCCCCTGACCGTGACGCTGCACGACGCCGACGGCGCGCTCGCCCAGGCCCGCCGGGTCACCGCGCGCGGCGGCTGGGCCAAGTACCGGGCGAAGTTCACCGCGACCCGCAGCAGCACCACGGGCCGCCTCACCGTCGCGGCCGAGGGCCCGGTCGCGCTCGACATGATCTCGCTGCTGCCCCGGGACACGTACAAGGGGCACGGTCTGCGCGGGGACCTCGCCGAGAAGATCGCCGCGCTGAACCCGGGCTTCGTGCGCTTTCCGGGCGGCTGCCTGGTCAACACCGGGAGCATGGCCGGATATGACGAGGCGTCGGGCTACGAGCGCAAACGCTCCTACCAGTGGAAGGACACCATCAGCCCCGTCGAGCAGCGCGCGACGAACTCCAACTTCTGGGGATACAACCAGAGTTACGGACTGGGCTACTACGAGTACTTCCAGTTCTCCGAGGACATCGGCGCGATGCCGCTGCCCGTGGTGCCCGCCCTAGTCACTGGCTGCGGCCAGAACAAGGCCACCGACGACGACGCCCTGCTCGCGCGGCACATCCAGGACACCCTCGATCTGATCGAGTTCGCGAACGGGCCCGTGACGAGCGAGTGGGGCAGGAAGCGGGCGGCGATGGGCCATCCGAAGCCCTTCCACCTCACCCACCTCGAAGTCGGCAACGAGGAGAACCTGCCGGCCGAGTTCTTCGCCCGCTTCACGGAGTTCCGCACCGCCATCGCGGCCGAGTACCCGGACGTCACCGTCATCTCCAACTCCGGCCCGGACGACTCCGGTTCGACCTTCGACACCGCCTGGCAGCTCAACCGGGACGCGAACGTCGACATGGTCGACGAGCACTACTACAACAGCCCGCAGTGGTTCCTGCAGAACAACGACCGCTACGACTCGTACGACAGGAACGGCCCCAAGGTCTTCCTCGGCGAGTACGCGTCGCTCGGCAACACCTTCAAGAACGCCCTCTCCGAGGCCGCGTTCATGACCGGTCTCGAACGCAACGCGGACGTCGTGAAACTCGCCTCGTACGCCCCGCTGCTGGCCAACGAGGACTATGTCCAATGGCGCCCGGACCTGATCTGGTTCAACAACCACGCCTCATGGGGATCGGCCGACTACGAGGTGCAGAAACTCTTCATGAGCAACGTCGGCGACCGGGTGGTGCCCTCGACCGCCACCACCACGCCCTCGGTGAGCGGCCCCATCTCGGGCGCCGTCGGCCTGTCGACATGGGCGACCACGGCGGCGTACGACGATGCGAAGGTGACCGGCGCCGACGGGACCGCGCTGCTCGGCGACGACTTCAGCGGTGACGCGTCCCAGTGGACCCACACCGGCACCGGGAGCTGGAGCGTCCAGGACGGTCAGTACGTGCAGAGTGACGAGGCCGCGACCAACACCATGGTCCAGGCGGGCGATCCGGCCTGGCACGACTACGACCTGCACGTGAAGGCCACCAAGAAGTCCGGCAAGGAGGGCTTCCTCGTCGCCTTCGGCGTCAAGGACACCGGGAACTACTACTGGTGGAACCTCGGCGGCTGGAACAACACCACCTCGGCGGTCGAACAGGCCGTGGACGGCGGCAAGTCGACGCTCGTCTCCAAGGCGGGGTCCATCGAGACGGGCCGCGCCTACGACATCGACATCAAGGTGAGAGGCCGTCAGGTGACGCTCCTCCTTGACGGCCAGGAGTGGGGGAGCTTCACCGACGACAAGCCCGCCGAGCCGTTCCGGCAGGTCGTCACCCGGGACGCGAAGAGCGGCGACCTGATCGTCAAGGTCGTCAACGCCCAGGCGGCGGACGCCCGTACGGCGATCGACCTGGGCGGGGCGAAGGTGGGCCGCAAGGCCGCCGTGACCACGCTCCAGGCCGCACCGGACGCGGTGAACACCGAGACGAGCACGGCGGTCGCCCCGGTTAGGTCCACCTTCGAGGGGGTCGCCGACAGGTTCACGTACACCTTCCCGGCGAACTCCGTGACGTTCCTCAGAATCAAACAGGGATGACCGGTAAGGAAAGGACGACCGGTAAGGAACGAGCGGGCTAGGAACGGCCGCGGCGGGGTTTGCCGCGCTTGGCGCCCTTGGCACCCCCGGAGCCGCCGCTCCGGGGGTTCTTGCCCGTCGACTTGCCGACCACGGGCTTGCGCCGGGCGCCGCCGCCCGTCTCGGGGCGCTTGGACTTGGCCTTCGGCTCGGCCGGGGCCGGTGCGGGGGCGCGTCCCCGGGTGCTGTTGACGGTTCGCCCTCGGACGATCCCGATGAAGTCCTCCACCAGGTCGGTGGTCCTCTCCTCCGGCCACGACAGTGCGATGCGCGACTCGGGGGCGTCCGTGACCGGGCGGTAGGTGAGGTCCTTGCGGTGGTGCAGGCGGGCCAGCGACTGGGGGACGACGAGGACGCCGATGCCGGCCGCCACCAGTTCGACGGCGTCCTCCGTCGTGGCGGGGCGTTCGATCGCGGGCTGCCCCGGCAGGCGCTCCCAGCCGAGGGTGTCGTCGAGCGGATGCAGCACGATGTCGTCGGCGAGATCGTCCGTGGACACCTCGTCGACCGCCGCGACGACATGGTCCTTGGGGACCACGACCACGGACGTCTCGGTGTAGAGCGGGATCGCGCTGAGGTCCGTACGGTCGACCGGCAGGCGCACGAAACCGGCGTCGGCGCCGCCGCCCCGCAGCACGTCGAAGGCCTCCGCGACCGACACCGCGACGAGGGTCAGCGGGACGTCGGGCAGTCGCTCGTTCCAGATCCGCACCCACTTCGCGGGCGTCACCCCCGGAACGTACGCGAGCTTGAACGACGGGGATGCCTCGGAGCCAGTCACCCCGCCAGGCTACCGGCCGTGCCGGTGCGCGGCGCACGCGGAGCCGGTGGTCACAGGGGGCGTACGGGGCCATGCTGGTCGGCGGCTGCCCATCCGCTCGTTACCCTTGACACCATGACGTCGCCCCAGAACACCCAGACCATGAAGCCCGCGACCGCGGCGAAGAAGCTGGGTGTGTACCTCGAAGCCACCCCCGCCGAGTTCCAGGAGGGCGTCGTCTCGCGTACCGAGCTGGCCGCGCTGCAGGCCGAACCGCCCCAGTGGCTGGTGGACCTGCGGAGCAACGGCCCGCACCCCCGGCCGGTGGTCGCCGCCAAGCTGGGTGTCTCCATCGCGGGTCTCGCCCGGGGCGGAGTCACCGAGGCCCTCACCACGGAGCAGATCGAGGCGCTGAAGGCGGAGGGTCCCGAGTGGCTGCTGCGGGAGCGCGCCACCCAGGCCGAGGTCCGCAAGGAAGCGGTCCGCATCAAGGAGAAGAAGGCCGACGAGGCCGCTCAGCGCTCCTGATCTCCCTCAGAGCGGCGTCGGGGGCTCGGCCACACCGACGATGAAGTTCCCCAGCGGTCGGACCTCGGCCGACCAGCCCAGCGCGGTGAGCTCGCCGGAGAGCGCCGCGGGCTCGTGGTAGATCTTCACGATCCGGTACTCGCTGCCGTCGTCGAGGCTGCGGACCTCCGAGGAGACGTCCTCGAGGGCCGCCCCGGCAAGGCCCTCGTCGATGAAGACGGCTCTGCCGTCCGGGGCCAGCGCGGCGGCGACGGTCGCCCAGAAGTCCCCGAAGCGGGACGCCGGGACATGGCTGAGCCAGAAGGCGAAGAACACGGTGTCGTAGCGGCGCTCCGGCCGCCATGTGAACACGTCGGCCTGCACGAACTCCACCGTCGGGGACCCGGCACGCTCACGCGCGATGCCCAGCACCTCCGGCGCCGAGTCGACAGCGGTCACCGAGCGCGCCCGCGCGGCCAGCGCCCCGGTCCACTGACCCGTACCGCAGGCCAGCTCCAGCACGTCCCCGGCGACGGGGAGGCCGTCGAGCGCGGCCACCAGCTCCCGCAGGTCGGCCCGCTCGGCGTAGACCCGGTCGTACTCGAAGGCGCGGGCCCGGTAGTAGGCAATCTGCTCCGCCAGAAGGGCATCGTCAGAAGTTGTCATGAGCCCGACGGTAGCTGCGGTGGCGGCGGTCTGTCCGGCAACCGGCTGTGACTCGACAAGGCTCCGTGTCAGGACCGGGCGAGGACGCAGAACTCGTGGCCCTCCGGGTCGGTCAGGCACGTCCACGGGACCTCGCCCTGGCCGACGTCGAGGTCGGTGGCGCCGAGGGCCCGCAACCGGGCCACCTCAGCTGCTTTGTCATCACCGGGGTCCGGCACCAGGTCGAGATGGACGCGGTCCGGCACGGTCTTCACGTCGGGCTTGCGGAGGAACTCGAGATACGGGCCGACACCCTTGTCGGAGCGCCACACCGCATGGTCGTCGGTCACCTCGTGCAGGGTCCAGCCGATCACCTCGCCCCAGAACCGGGCCATGGCCCGCGGATCCACGCAGTCGACCACCACCGCGGCGATCGGCCCAGTGTCCCGGTAGACGTCCCGGGGCTCCAGCACACAGAACTCGTTGCCCTCCGGGTCGGCGAGGACCGTCCACGGCACGTCGCCCTGGCCCACGTCGGCGGGCGTCGCACCGAGAGACCGGAGGCGCGCGACCAACTCCGCCTGATGGGCCGCGGAGGTGGTGGCGAGATCGAGGTGCACACGGTTCTTCGTCGCCGTCTTGGGTTCCGGGACGGCGATGACGTCGATGCATACTCCGGCCGGGTCCAGCCAGTCGAAGCCGACGGGTTGAGCGGCGGTCGCGCCGGAACCCCCGCTGGTGACACGCCAGCCGAGCGCCTCCGCCCAGAACCGGCCGACCGCCGAGTCGTCAAGAGCCTTTATGTTCACCAGGGCAGGTCGCAGGGTCATGCCGGCGATCCTATGCACTCGGCCTGCCACTGAGCAGATTGCATAAACGTGCAGCGATACGTATAGTCATGCCATCAAGGAGGAGGGTTCCATGGCGGTACGTGCGGCAGTGGCGGGAGCGAGTGGGTACGCGGGCGGGGAACTGCTGCGGCTGCTCCTGGTGCACCCTGAGATCGAGATCGGCGCTCTGACCGGCAACTCCAATGCCGGCCAGCGCCTGGGCGCGCTCCAGCCGCATCTGCTGCCGCTCGCCGGTCGCGTCCTTGAGGAGACCACCCCGGAGGTCCTCGCCGGCCACGACGTCGTGTTCCTCGCGCTGCCGCACGGGCAGTCCGCCGCCGTCGCCGAGCGGCTGGGCCCGGATGTCCTGGTCGTCGACATGGGAGCCGACTTCCGGCTGAAGGACCCGGCCGACTGGGAGAAGTTCTACGGCTCCGCGCACGCCGGGACCTGGCCGTACGGCCTCCCCGAACTGCCGGGTGCCCGCGCGGCGCTGGAGGGGTCCAAGCGCATCGCGGTACCCGGTTGCTACCCCACGGCCACCTCGCTGGCGCTCTTCCCGGCGTACGCGGCGGGCCTCGCGGAGAACGAGGCCGTGATCGTCGCCGCCTCGGGGACCTCGGGGGCCGGCAAGGCGCCCAAGGCGCACCTCCTCGGCAGCGAGGTCATGGGCTCCATGTCCCCGTACGGCGTCGGCGGCGGCCACCGGCACACCCCCGAGATCATCCAGAACCTCGGCGCCGCCGCGGGCGAGCCCGTCACCGTGTCCTTCACGCCGACCCTCGCCCCGATGCCGCGCGGCATCCTCGCCACCTGCAGCGCCAAGGCGAAGCCCGGCGTCACCGCCGAGTCCGTACGGGCCGTATACGAGAAGGCGTACGCGGACGAGCCGTTCGTACACCTGCTTCCGGAGGGCCAGTGGCCCGCGACGGCGTCTGTCTACGGTTCCAACGCCGTTCAGGTGCAGGTCGCCTTCGACGCCGCCGCACACCGCATCATCGCGATCAGCGCCATCGACAACCTCACCAAGGGCACCGCGGGCGGTGCCGTCCAGAGCATGAACATCGCCCTCGGGCTTCCCGAGGACATGGGTCTTTCCACGATCGGAGTCGCACCGTGAGTGTCACGGCAGCAAAGGGATTCACGGCTGCGGGGATTGCCGCCGGGATCAAGGAGAACGGCAACCCCGACCTGGCCCTCGTGGTCAACAAGGGGCCCCGTCCGGCCGCCGCGGGCGTCTTCACCTCCAACCGCGTGAAGGCCGCGCCGGTGCTGTGGTCCGAGCAGGTCCTCAAGGGTGGCCGGGTGACCGCCGTCGTCCTCAACTCCGGTGGCGCCAACGCCTGTACGGGGCCGAAGGGCTTCCAGGACACGCACGCGACCGCCGAGAAGGTGGCCGAAACCCTCGGGCTGAACGCGGCCGAGGTCGCCGTCGCCTCGACCGGCCTCATCGGCATCCTGCTCCCGATGGACAAGCTGCTCACCGGAGTTGAGACGGCGGCCGCGTCCCTCAGCGAGCACGGCGGCGAGAAGGCGGCCATCGCCATCAAGACCACCGACAGCGTCCACAAGACCTCCGTGGTCACCGGCGACGGCTGGACCGTCGGCGGTATGGCGAAGGGCGCCGGCATGCTCGCCCCCGGCCTCGCCACCATGCTCGTGGTCCTGACGACGGACGCCGACGTCGAGAGCGACGTACTGGACAAGGCGCTGCGGGCGGCCACGAAGGTCACCTTCGACCGCGTCGACTCCGACGGCTGCATGTCGACCAACGACACCGTGCTGCTGCTGGCCTCCGGTGCGTCCGAAGTCACCCCGGACCACGAGGAGTTCGCGGAGGCCGTACGGAAGGTCTGCGACGACCTCGGTCAGCAGCTCATCCGGGACGCCGAGGGCGCGAGCAAGGACATCAAGGTCGAGGTCGTGAACGCCGCGACCGAGGACGACGCCGTCGAGGTGGGCCGCTCCATCGCCCGCAACAACCTCCTCAAGTGCGCGATCCACGGCGAGGACCCCAACTGGGGCCGCGTCCTGTCCGCCATCGGCACCACTCAAGCCGCCTTCGAGCCGGACCAGTTGAACGTCGCCATCAACGGCGTCTGGGTCTGCAAGAACGGCGGCGTCGGCGAGGACCGCGAGCTCGTCGACATGCGCTACCGCGAGGTCCACATCGTCGCCGACCTCGCCGCCGGCAGTGAGACCGCAACGATCTGGACCAACGACCTCACCGCGGACTACGTCCACGAGAACAGCGCGTACTCGTCATGAGCACTACTCGTAAGCACACCGCGCTGCCCAAGGCCCAGATCCTCATCGAGGCGCTGCCCTGGCTGACCCGGCACCAAGGCAAGACCGTCGTCGTCAAGTTCGGCGGCAACGCCATGATCGACGAGGAGTTGAAGGCCGCCTTCGCGCAGGACATCGTCTTCCTGCACCATGCCGGCCTCAAGCCCGTCGTCGTGCACGGCGGTGGCCCGCAGATCAGCGCCGCCCTCGACCGGCATGGCATCGTCAGCGAGTTCAAGGCGGGCCTGCGGGTCACGACCGAGGACGCCATGGACGTCGTACGCATGGTCCTTGCCGGACAGGTGCAGCGTGAGCTGGTCGGGCTGCTCAACCAGCACGGGCCGCTCGCCGTCGGCATGACCGGCGAGGACGCGCACACCATCACCGCCACCAAGCACCAGCCCGAGATCGACGGCGAGTTGATCGACATCGGGCGGGTCGGCGAGATCACCGCGATCGACACGGGCGCCATCGAGGCGCTGCTCTCCGACGGCCGTATCCCGGTCGTCTCCTCTATCGCCCGCTCCCAGGACGACGGACATGTCTACAACGTCAATGCTGATACGGCGGCTGCGGCACTCGCTGCGGCGCTGGGTGCCGAAACCCTGATGGTCCTCACCGACGTCGAGGGTCTCTACGAGGACTGGCCGAACAGCGATGAGGTGATCAGCCGCCTCACCGCCTCCCAGCTGGAGAAGCTGCTGCCCGAGCTGGCCAGCGGCATGGTGCCGAAGATGGAGGGCTGTCTGCACGCCGTCCGCAACGGCGTCACCACCGCCCGCGTCATCGACGGCCGGGTCCAGCACTCGATCCTGCTGGAGATCTTCACCGACGAGGGGATCGGCACGATGGTCGTGCCGGACGACGGGACCGAGGGGGACGCGTGACCGCCAATCAGGAGCTCACCCAGCGCTGGCAGGGCTCACTCATGGACAACTACGGCACCCCGCGGCTGCCCCTCGTACGCGGTGAGGGCACCAGGCTGTGGGATGCCGACGGCAAGGAGTACCTCGACTTCGTCGGCGGTATCGCGGTCAACGCGCTCGGGCACGCCCACCCGGCGATCGTCGAGGCGGTCAGCAAGCAGATCGGCTCGCTCGGCCATGTCTCGAACCTCTTCGTCGCCGAGCCGCCCGTCGCGCTCGCCGAACGGCTGCTCCAGCTCTTCGGGCGGGACGGCCGGGTGTACTTCTGCAACTCCGGTGCCGAGGCCAACGAGGGCGCGTTCAAGATCGGGCGGCTGACCGGCCGCAAACACATGGTGGCGACCCAGGGCGGCTTCCACGGCCGGACCATGGGTGCACTCGCGCTCACGGGCCAGCCCGGCAAGCGGGAGCCGTTCCTGCCGCTGCCCGGTGACGTCACGCATGTCCCGTACGGCGACGCGCAGGCGCTGGCCGAAGCGGTCACCGAGGACACCGCACTGGTGATCATCGAGCCGGTGCAGGGCGAGAACGGCGTGGTCGTGCCCCCGGTCGGCTATCTGAAGGCCGCCCGCGCGATCACCGCCGCGAACGGCGCGCTCCTCGTCCTGGACGAGGTGCAGACCGGCGTCGGCCGTACCGGATCGTGGTTCGCGTACCAGGCGCACGAGGGTGTCCTGCCCGACGTCGTCACACTCGCGAAGGGTCTCGGCGGCGGGCTGCCGCTCGGCGCGACCGTCGCCTTCGGCCGGGCCGCCGAGCTGCTGAAGCCGGGCCACCACGGCACGACCTTCGGCGGCAATCCCGTCGTCTGCGCCGCCGGACTCGCCGTACTCGACACGATCGCGTCCGAGGGACTCCTCGAGAACGTGAAGCGCACCAGCGAGAAACTGCGGGACGGAATCGAGTCACTCGGGCACCCGTTGATCGACCATGTCCGGGGTGCGGGCCTGCTCCTGGGTATCGTGCTCACCGAGCCGCTCGCACCGCAGGTGCAGCAGGCGGCTCAGGACGCCGGTCTCCTGGTCAACGCGCCCGCCCCCGATGTCGTACGGCTGATGCCGCCGCTGAACCTCGGCGACGACGAAGTGGACGCTTTCCTCCAGGCCTTGCCCGGAGTCCTGCACGCGGTCAACGGGGAAGGACGATCCGGGGAATGAGACGACGATGAGTCAGGCGCAGGACCACGAGCACGCAGGGCCTGCCGTACCGCAGACCCGCACCGCACGCCACCGCCGGATCGTGGACATCCTCAACCGGCAACCGGTGCGCTCCCAGAGCCAGTTGGCGAAGCTTCTCGCCGACGACGGGCTGAACGTCACTCAGGCGACGCTCTCCCGGGATCTGGACGAGCTGAACGCGGTGAAGATCCGCAACAACGACGGCGACCTGATCTACGCGGTGCCGAGCGAGGGGGGATTCCGTACCCCCCGTGCGCCGCTGGGGGAGTCGGCGAAGGAGGAGCGGATGCGTCGGCTGTCCTCGGAGCTGCTGATCTCCGCGGAGGCTTCGGCGAACCTCGTGGTGCTGCGGACCCCTCCGGGGGCTGCGCAGTTTCTGGCCTCGGCGATCGATCAGGCCGAGCTGCAGGACATTCTCGGGACGATCGCAGGGGACGACACGTTGCTGCTGATCAGTCGGGAGCCTGCCGGGGGGCAGGCGTTGGCCGACCACTTGTTGCGGTTGGCTCAGAACAATCACTGACGTGTGCGACGTTGGAGGCGCGCCCCGGATCGGGGTGCGCCTCTGGCGTTTCGGGTGCGGACCCGTTGTGGTTGCTCGCGCAGTTCCCCGCGCCCCTGACGGGGCGCTCCAATTCACCCGAGACGTTGAGCCAAGCCCCCCGTACACCTGACCTCGTCCCCCGCCGTGATCAGCAGGGCCTCGACGTCGGGGAGTGACTCCAGCCAGTCCAGGGCCTGTCGGGAGCCCATCGCGAAAGCCGCCGTGGCCCAGGCGTCCGCCCAGGTCAGGCGGGGGCCCACCACCGTCACGGCGACCAGGTCGGTGACGGCGGACTTGCCGGTGCGGGGGTCGACGATGTGGGCGCCGCGTTCGGCGGTGCCGGAGGTGGCGACGGCGAGTTCGTCGGCGCCGGCCGCGGAGACCACGGCGGCGAGTGAACCGGGGCGGAGCGGATCCGCCACGCCGACCCGCCACGGCCGCTGCGGTCCGGGCACACCGCACAACTGGACGTCGCCGCCGCCGTTCACGCTGACGCCGCTCGCCCCGGCCACGGTGAGATGCCGGGCCACGCGCTCGGTCGACCAGCCCTTCACCAGACCGGTCGGGTCCAGCTGTCCTTCGTACGTCGTGCTGAACCAGCCCTCGCTCAGCCGCTCCGCCTCGGCGCACAGGTCGAGTACCTCGGCGACCTCCGGATCGCACTCGGCGACCGTCAGCTCACCGCGCGCGAGACGCGAGATCTGGCTGTCCTCGCGGTAGGTGCTGAACACCTCGTTCACCCGGTGGAGTTGGGCGATCGCCTCCTCCAACGCGGTCTGGACGGCGGCCGGTTCGCCGCCGCGTACGTCGAAAGAGAAGACGGTGCCCATGACCTCCTCCACGTGGCGCAGCGCGGGAGGGGCCTCCGCAGGGTCAGGCACCGGCCTTGTCCAGGGCGGACTGGAGGGACTTCTTGTAGCCGGCGCTGGTGTAGGTAGCTCCGGAGACGGCGTCGATGTCGGCGCTTTGGGTGGCTGCGGCCGCTTGGTTGAGCTTCGGTATGGCATTGCCGGTCACCTCCGTGCTCTGTCCCCCGCTGGGTGCCTGGATGGCCTCGGCCTTGGAGATCGTGGTGCCGTTCAGGGTGAGGCGGACCTGGACGGGACCGTACTGGGTCTGGACGACGTCGCCGTCGACGGTCTGGCCCTCCGGGGCGGGGGCCTCGGACGACGCCGCCGGCGGCTGGGACGGCGATGCGGACGACTCCGCCGGGGCCGGGGCGCTTTCGGCGGCCTGGTCGAGGGCGGACTGGAGGGACTTCTTGTAGCCGGCGCTGGTGTAGGTCGCTCCGGAGACTGCGTCGATGTCGGCGGTGCCCGCGGCGACGGCCGCCTGGTTGAGTTTCGGTACGGCGTCCTCGGTGACCGTGGTGCTCTGGCCGCCGCTGGGTGCCTGGACCGCCTCGGCCTTGGTGATCTTGTCGCCGCTGAGCGTGAGGCGGACCTGGACGGGCCCGTACTGGGTGTCGGCCACGCTTCCGGTGACCGTACGGGCGCCGGAAGCCGCCTGCTCCGAGCCGCCCTGCGGCGACTCCTGCCCGGCCGCCGGCGGCTGGGCCGCTCCGCCCTGCGCCGAAGCGGAGGCCGGATCGGACCCCGGCTTCAGAGCAAGCAGCAGGACGATCCCGGACACGGTGGCGGCGGTTGCGAGCACGACACGCCTGAGGGGATGGCTCTTCTTCATTGCTCCTGACTCCCGTCGCTCACATCTCGAACGACTCGTGATGGATGCGGCGGGCGGGGACTCCCGCGCCGCGCAGTGCTTCGTACACCTGCTGTGCGAAACCGGGCGGCCCGCACATGAAGACGTCATGGCTCTCGATGTCCGGCAGCTTCCGGCGCAGGCTGTCCGCCGAGATGTCCGGGCGCTCCCCGTCGGGGCTGTTCACCGCGTACATCAGCCGGGCCCCGCGCTCCTTGGAGATGACCGCCAACTCGTCCCACAGGGCCAGGTCCTGGGTGCTGTTCGCCCGGTAGAGCAGCGTGAGGTCACCGGAGGCGCCGGGCAGGGTCTCGAACAGCGCCCGCATCGGAGTGATGCCGACGCCGCCGGCCACCAGCAGCACCTTTCCGCGGCTGCGCTTGGACGCCGTCAGCGCGCCGTAGGGGCCCTCGGCCCAGACCCGGGTGCCCGGCTCCAGCTCGCGCAGCGCGGCGCTGTGGTCGCCGATCGCCTTGACGGTGACGCGCAGCATGTTGGGGCGGGGCGCCGCGGACAGCGAGTACGGGTGGGAACTGAACCGCATCCCCGGCGCCAGGAAGCGCCAGCGGAAGAACTGTCCGGCCTCGGCACCCATCCGGTGCAGCTTCCGCCCGCTGATCAGCACCGACACGATCCCCGGCGCCTCCTCGATGACCGCCTCGACCCGCATCCGGTGCCGCATGTTCAGCCGGATCGGCACGATCACCCGGTACCAGAGCACCAGCGCGGTGACCGTTCCGTACAGCCCGTACCAGGCCGTCGTCGCGGCGGGCTGGACGGCGAAGTCGTTGCCGGTGGTGAGCTGATGCCAGAACGACAGGTACACGGCGGCATAGGTGAGCAGGTGGATGTGGTACCAGGTGTCGTACGGCAGCCTGCGGCGCACCGGGCCGATGGATAGCAGGCCGATGACCAGCAGCAGACCCGCGCCGATCGCGGCCTTGCCCATGTCGGGCAGCTGGTTGATCGAGTCGATGGTCTGCTGGACGATGTCGGCGAAGGTCCGGCCGGACTGGAGTGCGTAGCCGTACATCGTCAGGACGAGATGCGCGAGGACCAGACAGAGCGTGTAGCGGCCGCTCATCGCATGCCAGCGGGCCACCCGGTCTGAGCCCACCCGGCGCTCCAGAGCGGGCACCCTGGCCATCTGCAGCACCACGAGCGCCATCAGGTACCCGGCCAACAGGCCTGTGATCCGGCCCGCGTTGATCATCCTGCTGGTGTGGTCCGCGATGGACGGGGTGTTGCTCCACCACAGCCAGATGACCCCGGCCGCACCCGCCCAGACGGCGAGCAGCAGCGGGACGGCAGGGGAGCGGCGCGGGCGGATACGGCGCATGGTCTGGCGCCGCGCGGCGCGGCCACCGGCGATCGTGGACACGGTTCCTCCGTGGTCGTCCGTGGGGACGGGGCAGGGGGTGGGTCCCCCTTGGCCCAGAGGTACGTGGCGCGACGGCGGAGTGTTCAACGGGCTGCTGAGTCCACTGAGACCTGGAGAAACAGGCGGCGCTTTAGGGGCGCGGGGAACTGCGCGACCAGCCACAGCGGTCCCGCGGTCAACAACGGTCCCCGACCGAAACGGCGCCTAGTAGCGGGTGATGGCGGTCGCCCCGCGCTCCGTGCCGATCGCGATGTGCGGCCTCCGCGCCGGATCGGCCCACTTCACGATCCGCCGCATCGCATCCCCGGGCACCGACACACAACCGGCCGTCGCCCCACGCCCGTTGACA
Source organism: Streptomyces sp. NBC_00038 (assembly GCF_026343635.1). NCBI lineage: Bacteria > Bacillati > Actinomycetota > Actinomycetes > Kitasatosporales > Streptomycetaceae > Streptomyces > Streptomyces sp. NBC_00038. Next base: position 2,087,333 of record NZ_JAPELQ010000001.1, on the reverse strand, counting down.
TGCAGGAAGATGCCGGCGCCGCGCCCCCGTACCGGCCGCTCGTAGTTGAACCCGATGACGAGGGCGTACGCGTACTGCGTGGGGTACGCGATCAGGTGCTCGGACTCCGCGGCGCGGCAGTCGGAGGCACGGGGCTCGGTCCACCGGTTGTACGCGCGGGAGTTGTTGTCCTGGCACCACCAGGACTTCTGGTGAACCCGCCGGTACGGGGCCTTGGTCCCGCCGGGCGCGGCCTTGATCCCGAACGCGTACGGGAGCTCGTAAAGACCGGTGGGTGTCGTGTTCGTCCCCTGCCGGCGCGAGCCTCCCTCGACCAGCCCCTTGGCACCGAAGCGCGCGGCCACCGAACCGGCCTTCACCCACCGCCCGTCGCGCCGGTCCCACCAGGTGACGGTCCCCTTCGTCGAGGACGTACGCGAGGCCTGCGCGGTGATGAGCTGGGTGCCGCCGCCGGTGTCCGCCATCCGTTCGGGAAGGGGAGGCGGGCCGCTCGGGGCCACGGCCATGGTGAGGAGGGACGCGGACACGAGGAGGACGGCGGCACCGGGACGCATGGACCGGACGCTACGGGGAGCCGGCGGTCGGGGCAGCCCGGGTGGGCCGTCCAGGCGCCGTCCGTCGGTGTGCAGACGGATTCCGGGCCGCCCGTACGGGTGCCCGGAATCCGCGGTGTCCACGGGGTCGGCTATTACGGACCCAGCGGGTTGAGAAGAGTCGCCCTGCCCTCGAAGGCGTACAGCAGGAGGTCGGTCATGTCGAAGAGGCCCTGGGTCTTCCTTGCCGGGTCGGGAGTGAGGAAGGGCCGCCAGAACGGATCGCGGACGATGGAGTACCGGCTGCCTTCGATGGCTCGGTGGAACACCTCGGCGACGATGCGCCCGCCGACGCCGGTCAGCCGGCCGCCACCGTTCACTTCGGCCTCGCGAAGGATGTAGAACCACAGCGGGCAGTTGTTGACGAGCTTCTCCTTGAGCGCGTCGGAGATCTGGACTCCGCCGGGGCGGTTGTCGAAGTCGGACGGGAGCAGCGGCTTCACGCCGAGTTGCTCGGCCATCTGCTGGCCCGTCGCGAGACTCAGCATGTTGGCCCGGGTGAGGTTCCGGAACGCCAGGTTCAGCTCGGCGGCGTCGATCGGAGGCTGTCCGCGACCGCCGAAGGAGCCGAGCGGCAGGTCGGCCAGCGGGTTGACCAGCAGGGTGTCGATGCGCTTCGCGACGTTGAACTGCGCGTCGGTCACGCCGAGGTCCTCGCGTCCGCCCGCGCGGAAGTCGAACAGGCGCCGGAAGTCGGCGATCCAGTTGGTGGGAAGGTGCTCGAAGCTGCCGGCCTCGGGGTCCGTGGTGTCGGCCGGCGGTGGCGAGAGGATGCCGCTGGTGCCGGTGAAGCGGAACAGGAGCGGCAGTGTGCCCCTGCCGTTGTCGAAGACCCTGTTCCAGTTGTAGGCGCCCCGCACCATGCTGTGGCCGAGACGGTAGGCGGCCACGGAGAACTCGATCGGCATCGTCGGGTGTTCCTGGTCCTGTGCCGACGGTTCGAAGTACGTGCGGCCCTTGGTGAAGACCTCGTCGAGGATGGCGCTGTCGACGATCCTCGGGAGGAAGTCGTGGCGGACCATCCACTGGTAGTGCTTGACGACCGCCTCTCGAGCCGACTCGAAGAGAACGGCACTGGACACGCCCTTGTTGAGGAGGTCGGTCGCGAGCCGGTTGTGGAAGCGGATGAAGGCGGTGTGGATCTGGGCGACGACGAGGTTCTCGTCATTGCGCCCGTCCGGGATCAGCGGTCGGCGCCGCTCGGAGATCAGTGAGCCGATGCCCACGCGGGGCAGATCGAAGCCGGTGAGCGGAAGTCGGGTGATCTCGTCGCCGTCCACCAGGCCCTGGGTCGTGCCGGTCTTCAGCCGGATGCCGTCGTCCTCGTAGAACCGGCGGTCCAGGCGGTTCTCCGGCCCGAGGCCGTAGAGGCTGTCGAGGTCGAGAGCCGGTGAGCGTCCCTGGAGCAACTGCTGGACCGTGATGTCCTCGTCCAGTTGCACCGCCGTGGCGTCCAGGGTCAGGTCGTGGTCCACGAACTGACCGAGATAGGTGAAGCCCGCCGGCACCTTGGGGTTGTCGGAGTCGGGCTGTGCCTGGGTCCGGTCGGTCATCGCCTCGGCGAGTTCCTGACGGGTGGCCCGGTCGAGTAATTGAGTGTCCTCCGCCTGCTCGCCCAGCCGGGAGAACTGGAACTTGCGCAGTGCGGCGATGGTCGACGTCGGCGGCCGATGGGCCGGGCCGTCGGTCCCGGGGTCGGCGAGGATGCCCTCGCCGACAACGAAGAACGAGTTGCGGATATGCCGTTTGCTCTGAGGTTCGCGTGCGGCTCGGAACATTGGATCCCCCATCTGTTCCTGGTACTCACGCCCGGTGGGCGGTTTTGGCCGAGCGTAGGGGCTAAGACCGGCGGAAGGGAGAATTCCGTCAAATGGCACAACTATCGTGTCCATTAAGAAGATCGGCAAAACGTCCGGACTCCGACATCACGTACCTCAGTGGCGCAAGCTTCCCAAGTGGTGCGCGCTCAGGCTGGGGTGGGAGGCAGCGGCAGTGGCAGCCCGGGCAGGCCGTCCAAGCTTGTGGCGATGTGCTCCTTCTTCCCGAAGTACGCGTCGAGTGAGGCGTCGTCCTCGCGCGCGAAGCGCTTGCCGTGCAGATCGCGGTCCTCGTCGTACGACATGAAGGGAACCGCGTACCCGCAGGTGTCACGGACGAGTTCGGCCGTCACGACGATGATCGCGCGCAGACCGTGCTGGGTCGCATCGATGCCCGGGAAGCGGGCGAGCAGTTCCCCGAAGCGCGGGTCGTCCCGGAAGACGGGCTCGCCGCGGCCGTGCACGCGGACGATGTTCGGCGGCCCCTGGAAGGCGCACCACATGAGGGTGATCCGGCCGTTCTCCCGCAGATGGGCGATCGTCTCGGCATTGCTCCCGGCGAAGTCCAGGTACGCCACGGTCAGTTCGTCGAGCACCGCGAAGGAGCCGGTGAGCCCCTTGGGCGAGAGGTTGACCGTGCCGTCCCCGGACAGGGGTGCGGTCGCGGTGAAGAAGAGGGGCTGCGCCTCGATGAACGTACGCAGCCGACCGTCAATGCGCTCGTAAGTCTTTCCCATGTCTAACGATTATTGAGCAAGTTCCTTACTTTGTCTAAGGAATTACGGGTTCCGTGGCCGCCTGGGTCGGCGCTGCGGGACGGGGCGGCCACGGAGTCCGTTACTTGTTGAGGGCGCAGGTGGCCAGCGTGCCCAGGCCCTGGGGCTTGGCCGCGGTGCGGCCGATGGAGATGGCGATGCGGTCGATGGTGGCGACGCGCTTGTCGGCCAGCGGGCCGAGGATCGCGTTCTGGACGAAGTTGGGTCCGCCCTGGCCGACCGTGTTCACCAGCCGCGTGTTGGCCTCGTTGATCTGTGTGTTCAGCAGCGCCAGGTTGCGGTCGACCTCGGCCTTCGCGGAGGCGGGGATCGCCGGCAGGCGAGAGGCGACGTCCGGGCAGCTGATCGTGCCGACGGCGCCGGCCGCGGGTGCGGCGGTGTTCGCCGGTGCGCTCGCCGGAGTGCTGGCCGGCGGTGCGCTCGGCGTCGCGGCGGCGCCGCCTCCGGCCGCGTTCAGCGCGCACGGCGCGAGTGAGTCCAGGCCCACCGGCTTGGCGGCGGTGCGTCCGATCGCCGTCGCGATGCGGTTGATGGTGGCGACGCGCTTGTCCTTGAGGGGGCCGAGGATCGCGTTCTGGACGAAGTTGGCGCCGCCCTGGCCGACCGTGTCGACCAGTCTCTTGTTGGCCTCCGCGATCTGGGTGTTGAGCAGGGTGAGGTTGCGGTCGACCTCGGCCTTCGCGGAGGCGGGGATCGCGGGCAGGCTCGGCGCGACGGCCGGGCAGTTCACCGTGCCCGGGGACGCGGCCTTCGTGGTGGCGCTCTGGCCGCTGTTCTTGGAGGTCTCCCCGGCCAAGGCCGAGCCGGCGATCACCGCAGCGGACAACACCATCGCGGAGGCGCCACCGATCACGGCGATGCGGCGCTTGTTGTACTTCGGAAGAGCCCTGGACATGCGGAAGCCTCACTCGGGTCAGGGGCGGGGAGCCGCCCGGCGGTCGGCCGGGCGGAGTGCCTCTCGGTGTACGAACGCGGCGCCTGCGTCGGGGAGAGATACGGGAAAGCGGTTTCCCTTGTTCAAAGGGCGTTCAAAGAAATCCTGGGATCCGTTCACGGAGGCCCTGCCGCCCCGGCCCGCAATTGACGAATCATGCAGAGTCCTGCATACTCATGCATGTCAGCGAATGCACTGTAAGGAGAACCCCGTGGCCGAGCGCGTCGTACTCGCCTATTCAGGCGGTCTGGACACCTCCGTCGCCATCGGCTGGATCGCCGAGGAGACGGGCGCCGAGGTCATCGCCGTCGCGGTCGACGTCGGCCAGGGCGGCGAGGACCTGGACGTCATCCGCAAGCGCGCGCTCGCCTGCGGTGCCGTCGAGGCCGAGGTCGCGGACGCCAAGGACGAGTTCGCCGAGGAGTACTGCCTCCCGGCGATCAAGGCCAACGCCCTTTACATGGATCGCTACCCGCTGGTCTCCGCCCTGTCCCGGCCGACGATCGTCAAGCACCTCGTCGCCGCCGCCCAGAAGCACGGCGCCACCACGGTCGCGCACGGCTGCACCGGCAAGGGCAACGACCAGGTCCGCTTCGAGGCCGGCATCGTCGCTCTGGCCCCCGACCTCCAGTGCATCGCTCCGGTCCGTGACTACGCGATGACCCGCGACAAGGCGATCGCCTTCTGCGAGGCGAAGAACCTCCCGATCGCCACCTCCAAGAAGTCCCCCTACTCCATCGACCAGAACGTCTTCGGACGCGCCGTCGAGACGGGCTTCCTGGAGGACATCTGGAACGCGCCGATCGAGGACATCTACGAGTACACCTCGAACCCGGCCGAGGCCCGCGAGGCCGACGAGGTCGTTATCTCCTTCAAGGCGGGCGTCCCCGTCGCCATCGACGGCAAGCCCGTCACCGTCCTGCAGGCCATCCAGCAGCTGAACGAGCGGGCCGGCGCCCAGGGCATCGGGCGGATCGACATGGTCGAGGACCGCCTGGTCGGCATCAAGTCCCGTGAGGTGTACGAGGCTCCGGGCGCGATCGCCCTGATCACCGCCCACCAGGAACTGGAGAACGTCACCGTCGAGCGCGAACTCGCCCGCTACAAGCGGCAGGTCGAGCAGCGCTGGGGCGAACTGGTCTACGACGGCCAGTGGTTCTCGCCGCTCAAGCGCGCCCTCGACGGCTTCATCAACGAGGCCAACCAGCACGTCAACGGCGACATCCGGATGACCCTGCACGGCGGCCGCGCGGTCGTCACGGGCCGGCGCTCCGACACCTCGCTCTACGACTTCAACCTCGCCACGTACGACACGGGCGACTCGTTCGACCAGGCCGCGGCCAAGGGCTTCATCGACATCTACAGCCTGTCGTCGAAGATCGCGGCCCAGCGCGACCTGGCGTAGGTCTCGTCCGTACTAGCCTGACGACCGCCTCCTCACCCCCTCGGTGCGGAGGCGGTGGCACATCGACTTCTCTGAGGAGCAACGCAAGTGAGCAGCAACAGCGGTGACGTACGGCTCTGGGGCGGCCGTTTCGCCGACGGTCCCGCCGAGGCCCTGGCCAAGCTGTCCGCGTCGGTCCACTTCGACTGGCGCCTCGCGCCGTACGACATCGCCGGATCGCGTGCCCACGCGCGCGTGCTGCACAAGGCGGGCCTGCTCACCGAGGACGAGCTGACGCGCATGCTCGCGGGCCTCGACCGGCTCGAAGCGGATGTGGCATCAGGCGTCCTGGTCGGCACCATCGCCGACGAGGACGTTCATACGGCCCTGGAGCGCGGTCTGTTGGAGCGCATCGGCCCCGACCTCGGCGGCAAGCTCCGCGCGGGCCGTTCCCGCAACGACCAGGTCGCGACCCTCTTCCGGATGTACCTGCGCGACCACGCCCGCGTCATCGGCGGTCTGATCGCCGACCTCCAGGACGCCCTGGTCGGCCTGGCCGAGGCCCACCCGGACGTCGCGATGCCCGGCCGCACGCACCTCCAGCACGCCCAGCCGGTGCTCTTCGCGCACCATGTCCTCGCACACGCCCAGTCCCTGTCCCGGGACGCCGAGCGGCTGCGCCAGTGGGACGAGCGCACGGCGGTCTCCCCGTACGGCTCGGGCGCCCTGGCCGGTTCCTCGCTCGGCCTGGACCCGGAGGCGGTGGCGAAGGACCTGGGCTTCGAGCACGGCAGCGTGGGCAACTCCATCGACGGCACGGCCTCCCGCGACTTCGTCGCCGAGTTCGCCTTCATCACCGCGATGATCGGCGTGAACCTGTCCCGGATCGCCGAGGAGATCATCATCTGGAACACGAAGGAGTTCTCCTTCGTCACCCTCCACGACGCCTTCTCCACCGGCTCCTCGATCATGCCGCAGAAGAAGAACCCGGACATCGCCGAGCTGGCGCGCGGCAAGAGCGGCCGCCTCATCGGCAACCTGACCGGCCTGATGGCGACCCTCAAGGCCCTCCCGCTCGCGTACAACCGCGACCTCCAGGAGGACAAGGAGCCGGTCTTCGACTCCTGCGACCAGCTCGAAGTCCTGCTCCCCGCCTTCACCGGCATGATGGCGACCCTGACCGTCAACCGCGAGCGCATGGAGGAGCTGGCCCCGGCCGGCTTCTCGCTCGCCACCGACATCGCCGAGTGGCTCGTCAAGCAGGGTGTGCCGTTCCGCGTCGCGCACGAGGTCGCTGGCGAGTGCGTGAAGGCCGCCGAGGCCGACGGCATCGAACTGGACGGCCTGACCGACGAGCAGTTCGCGAAGATCTCCGCGCATCTGACCCCCGAGGTGCGCTCCGTCCTCAACGTCCACGGTGCCCTGGCCTCCCGTGATGGCCGCGGCGGTACGGCGCCGAGCGCGGTGGCGATCCAGCTGGCCGAGGTGAAGCAGGACGTGGCGGCCCAGCACGAGTGGGCCACGGCTAAGAACAAGCGGTGACTGTCAGGGGCGCGGGGAACTGCGCGACAAGCCACGACGCACCCGCAGTCTCCAAACCACCGCAACAACCCGAGCTCTGAAGCGAAGGTCATCGCGGGTTACGTTGGTCAGGAACCGTACCGGAGCCGACCCAACGGAGCCCGCGATGCCCTTCGCCCGACTGGCCACAGCAACGACCCCGACGTGCCACATCGGACTCGGCCTCGCCGCAGTCGGCCGCCCCGGCTACATCAACCTCGGCCGAGAGCACGACCTCGGAGAGAACCGCAGCGTCGAGACGCTGCGCGCCCGTACTCACGAACTCCTCGACGCCGCATACTTCCAGGGCGTCCGCTACTTCGACGCGGCCCGCTCCTACGGCCGCAGCGAGGAGTTCCTCGCCGACTGGCTGAACGCCCGCCCCGACATCGACGACATCGTCGTAGGCAGCAAGTGGGGCTACACCTACACCGCCGACTGGACCACCGACGCCGAGAAACACGAGGTCAAGGACCACAGCGTCCAGGCCTACGAGCGTCAGCGCAGCGAAACCGCCGGGCTGCTCGGCGACCGGCTCGACCTCTACCAGATCCACTCGGTGACCCCGGACAGCCCGGCCCTCACCGACAAGGAGCTCCACGCCAAGCTGGGCGACGCGGCCGCCGAGGGGCTCTCGATCGGCTTCTCCACCAGCGGGCCCGCCCAGGCCGACGCGATCCGTGCCGCGCTCGCCGTGACAGCCGACGGCGAGCCGCTCTTCCGTACCGTCCAGGCCACCTACAACGCGCTGGAGACCTCCGCCGCGCCCGCCCTCGCCGAAGCCCATGACGCCGGACTCACCGTGATCGTCAAGGAGGGCATGGCCAACGGACGCCTCGCGGCGGAGCACGCGCCGGGCGTTGTGCGGGACATCGCCGTGGAGACCGGGCTCGGCGCCGACGCGGTCGCCCTCGCTCTCGTCCTGCGGCAGCCCTGGGCCGGAGTCGTCCTCTCCGGCGCGGCCACCGTCAACCAGCTCGCCTCGAACCTGCACGCGGCGGTCGTCGACCTCGACGACGGTCAGCTGGCCCGGCTCGACGCACTGGCCGAGGAGCCGGCCGCCTACTGGGAGCGGCGCGGGCAGCTGCACTGGCACTGAGCACCTTGATCGGCCGTGAAGGGTGAGACCCGCACGGTTCTGGTGAGACATGGACGTCTCATATGGGTTATGGTTGTCTCATGGCCGTTGACCGCGAACACGTGCTGCGCAGCGCAGCCGCCCTGCTCACCCGGAAATCCACCGCCACCATGGACGAGGTCGCCAAGGCGGCCGGGATCAGCCGGGCCACGCTGCACCGCCAGTTCGCGGGGCGGGACGTGCTCGTCCGGGCTCTGGAGTCGCTCGGTATCGAGGAGTGCGAGGCGGCTCTGGAGGCCGCGCGCCTCGGCGACGGCAGTGCTCAGGACGCCGTCCGCCGTCTGGTGAAGGAGCTGGAGAAGGCGGCCGGTCTGCTCGCCTTCCTCTACACCGAGAACCAGCTGTTCGAGGGCGAGGAGCAGAACGAGGGCTGGGCCCGGATAGACGCGGGAATCGCCGCGCTGTTCCGGCGCGGTCAGGACAGCGGCGAGTTCCGTATCGATCTCACCCCGGCCTGGCTCACCGAGGCGCTCTACGGGCTCATGGCCTCGGGGGCGTGGGCCGTCACCGAGGGCCGGGTCGCCGCCAAGGACTTCCAATACATGATCGTCGAGCTGCTGCTCGGCGGTGCTCTGAGGAGAGAGGAATCATGACCAGCACCCTGCAGCCGGTATCCGTGGCGGAGGTGGAGAAGCGCCCGGGCCGCTGGCTGGCGCTCTCCGTCCTCGTCCTGGCCGTGCTGCTGGTGGCCGTCGACGCGACCGTCCTCGGCCTCGCCACCCCGTACATCAGCGAGGACCTGAAGCCGTCCGGGACGCAGCTCCTGTGGATCGGTGACGTCTACTCCTTCGTGATCGCGGGCCTGCTCGTCTCCATGGGCAGTCTCGGCGACCGCATCGGCCGCAAGAAGCTGCTCCTGATCGGCGCCACGGCGTTCGGTGCGATATCCGTGCTCAACGCCTACGCGACGACGCCCGAGATGCTGATCGTGGCGCGGGCGCTGCTCGGTGTCGCGGGCGCGACCCTGATGCCCGCCACGCTCGCCCTGATCCGCAACCTCTTCCACGACCCGCGCGAGCGCAGCCTCGCCATCGGCATCTGGGGCGCGACCGCCTCCGCCGGTACGGCGGTCGGTCCCGTGGTCGGCGGCTTCCTGCTCGAACACTTCTGGTGGGGCTCGGTCTTCCTGATCAACCTGCCCGTGATGGCCGTCCTCGTCCTCGTCGGCATCAAGCTGCTGCCGGAGTCGCGCAACCCGAACCCCGGCCCGTGGGACCTGACCAGCGTCGGCCTCTCACTCGTCGGAATGATCGGCATCGTCTACGCAGTGAAGGAGGCGGCCACACACGGCATCGAGTGGCAGGCGGTCACCGTGGGCCTGCTCGGTTCCGCCGCCCTCTACTGGTTCGTACGACGCCAACTCACGCTGCCCTCTCCGCTGTTGGACATGCGGCTGTTCCGCCACCGCGGCTTCTCCGGAGCCGTGCTCGCCGACCTCTTCACCATCCTCGGTCTGTCCGGGCTGGTCTTCTTCCTCTCGCAGTACCTGCAACTCGTGCAGGGCAGGGGCCCGTTCGAGGCCGGACTCGCCGAACTGCCCGCCGCGATAGGCGCGGTGGCGGCGGGTCTGATCGCGGGTACGGTCGCGCGGAGGTTCTCGGTGCGTGCCGTGGTCTCCGGCGGTCTCGCCGCGGTCGGCCTGGCGCTCGCCGCGCTCACCCTGCTCGACCGGTCCACCGGCTATCCGCTGCTCGGCGCCGCGCTGCTGGTCGTCGGCATCGGCGCGGGGTTCTCCTTCACCGTCACCGCCGACGTGATCCTCTCCAGTGTGCCCAAGGAGCAGGCGGGCGCCGCCTCCGCGGTCTCCGAGACGGCGTACGAACTCGGTGCCGCCCTGGGTATCGCGCTCCTCGGCTCGATCGTGACCAGCGTGTACGCGGAATTCACCGGCCCCGCCGGCACACCGGCCGAGGCCCACGAGTCGCTCGGCGGCGCCGTCGAGTCGGCGGCCGGGCTGCCCGCGGACACCGCGGCGGCCCTGATGGACTCGGCCCGCACCGCGTTCGTCGACGGGCTCACGCTCGCCGCCGGCATCGGGGCGATCGTGCTGCTCGTCACGGCCGCGGCGGCGTGGTTCCTGCTGCGGGGGCAGAAGCTGGAGGAGAGCGCCGAACACCCGTAGGCGCCGAACACCCCTGAGCGGACGCCGGCTTTAAGCCCGCTTTCGCCCTCACCTGATGGTCTTGGCTCCGTACCGGACGTCGTCCCACACGGCCGAAGGAGCCACTGACCATGACACGTCGTACCCGTAACTATGTCGCCGCCGCCATGCTGGCCGCGGCGGGCCTGGCCGGAGGCGGTGTCGCGATCGCCGCGGACGGTGCCGAGGCCTCGCCCGAGCGGACCCGCTTCGTCGTCGAGGAAGGCACCTCCGGCGCCGGGGTCGCCGACCACGACGACTGCCCGGAGAAGAACGGGACCGGCGGCACCGCCCCGTCCGACGCCGCCGAGGCGCTGTGACCGCCCACGAACGAGGGGTCGAGGACAAGCTCCTCGAAGAAGCCCTCTTCGAGGTCAAGCGAGTGATCGTCGGCCAGGACCGCATGGTGGAGCGGATGTTCACCGCGGTCCTGGCCCGCGGCCACTGCCTGCTGCAAGGCGTGCCGGGTGTCGCCAAGACACTCGCCGCGAAGACCCTCGCGCAGGTGGCCGGCGGACGGTTCTCCCGGCTGCAGTTCACCCCCGACCTCGTCCCCTCGGACATCACCGGCACCCGCGTCTACCGCCCGTCCCAGGAGACGTTCAGCGTCGAACCGGGCCCGGTCGTCGCCAACTTCGTGCTCGCCGACGAGATCAACCGAGCCCCCGCCAAGGTGCAGTCCGCGCTGCTCGAGGTGATGGGCGAGCAGCAGGTGACCATCGGCGGCACCACCATCCCCGTCCCCCAGCCGTTCCTCGTACTCGCCACCCAGAACCCCATCGAGTCCGAGGGTGTCTACCAACTCCCCGAAGCCCAGCGCGACCGCTTCCTGCTCAAGGTCGACATCACCACACCCAGCGAGTCCGAGGAGCTCGCGATCCTCTACCGGATGAGCGTCGACCCGCCGCGGGCGCGCCCCGTCCTCACCCCCGACCGGCTGATCGCGCTCCAACGCTCCGCGGACGAGGTGTTCGTGCACCACGCGGTCGCCGAGTACGCCGTACGCCTGGTCTGCGCGACCCGTGAACTCGCGGGCCCCGACCGCAGGTTGGCGCACGGCGCCGGCCCGCGCGCCACGCTCGGCCTGGTGGCGGCGGCCCGCGCGCTCGCCCTGCTGCGCGGCCGTGCCTACGTCCTCCCCGAGGACGTGCACGACCTGGCCCACGAGGTCGTCGCCCACCGCCTCGTACTGTCCTTCGACGCGCTCGCCGACGGTGTCACCGGGGCCGAGATCGTCGACGAGGTGCTGGCAGCGGTGGAGCAGCCGCGGATCAGCCCGCGCCAGGCCGCCTCGCGCCCGGAAGGGGAAGCGGCATGAGCGGCAGCCCGGAAAGGGGTGGCATCCCCGTGAACGCCGGTTCCCCGACCCTCCGCGAACTCACCCCCGAACAGGCCCTGAAACACCTGGAGTTGCTCTTCACCCGCCGCCCCGACGGCATCCTCCAGGGCGACCACCCGGGGCTGTTCCCCGGCCCGGGCAGCGAGCCGTCCGAGACCCGCCCGTACGTCATCGGCGACGACGTGCGCCGGATGGACTGGAACGCCACCGCGCGCACCACCGTCCCGCACGTCCGGCTCACCCTCGCCGACCGCGAACTCACCACCTGGATCGTCCTCGACGCCTCCGCGAGCATGGACTTCGGCACCGCCCGGATGGAGAAGCGCGACCTGGCCGTCGGCGCCGCCGCGTCCGTCGCCTTCCTCACCGAGCGGGCGGGCAACCGGCTCGGCGCACAGATCACGGGGCCGGGGGGCATCGTCCGGATCCCGCCCCGCACCGGCCGCCACCACCTGCTCACCGTCCTGCGCGCCGCACTCGACCGCCCCCGGGTGACACCGGGGACCGACGGGCGCGCCGCACTCGACCGCCCCCGGGTGACACCGGGGACCGACGGGCGCGCCGCACTCGACCGCCCCCGGGTGACACCGGGGACCGACGGGACCGCCCTCGCCGATGCCCTGCACTCGCTGCGCGCCCTGCCCGCCCGAGGTCTGGTCGCCGTGGTCTCCGACTTCCTGGAGGTCGGCTGGGAACAGCCGCTGCGGACCGTCGCACGCCGCCACCAGGTGCTCGCCGTCGAAACGGTCGACCCGCGGGAACTGGAGCTCCCCGACGTCGGACTGCTCACCGTCGTCGACCCCGAGACCGGCCGCAGACGTGAAATCCCCACCCATTCACGGAAGTTGCGCGAGCGGTACGCCGAAGCCGCGCTGGAACAACGGGCGTTGATCAAGGCGTCCATCCGTCGTGCGGGCGCGGCCCACCTCCGGCTGCGGACCGACCGGGACTGGGTGCGTGACGTCGTACGCCATGTCGAGAGCCGGCGGCGCCGTGCGGGAGGCGGCGCCGCGTGAACCGTATCTCCGTACCCCTGGAGGCGTCATGGGCCTGAGCTCACCCGGCTGGCTGCTGCTCCTGGTGCCGCTCGCCGGACTGATCGGCGCCTACCTGCTGGTGCAGCGCAGGCGCGGGCGGTACGCCGTCAGGTTCACCAACCTCGACCTGCTGGACAAGGTGGCGCCGAAGCGGCCCGGCCGGCGGCGGCACATTCCCGCGGCCGCCTTCTGCGCGACGATGGCGCTGCTGGTGGTCGGGTTCGCCCGGCCCACCACCGAGGTGCGGGTGCCGCGCGAACGGGCCACCGTGGTCGTGGCGTTCGACGTGTCCGCCTCCATGGGGGCCACCGACGTGGAGCCGACCCGGTTCGAGGCCGCCCAGCAGGCCGCGCTCGCCTTCGTCGACCGGCTTCCCGAGCGCTTCAACGCGGGCCTCGTCCAGTTCAGCGGCTCCGCGACGGTCGCGGTCCCGCCCACCACCGACCGCGAGCTGCTGCGCTCGGCCATCGAACGGCTCACCACGGGACAGGGCACGGCGATCGGCGACGCCGTCCTGGCCGCCCGCGACGCCGTGCGCACCCTCGACAGGCAGGCCGAGACCGAGCCCCCGCCCGCCCACATCGTGCTCCTGTCGGACGGCTCCAACACCCAGGGCCGCTCGGTCGAATCGGCCGCCGAGGAGGTGGCCGCCGACGAGATCCCGGTCTCGACCATCGCGTACGGCACCGAGGACGGGACGGTCGACCTGCCGTCCGGCGACACCATGCGCGTCCCCGTCGACGGTCCCGCCCTGGAGAACCTCGCGTCCCGCACCGGCGGCGACTTCCACGAAGCCGCCACGGGGGAGGAACTCCAGGCGGTGTACGAGGACATCGGCAGCTCCGTCGGATACCGCACCGAGGAGCGCGAGGTCTGGCAGTGGTTCGTCGCGGCGGGGCTCGTCGCCGCGCTCGCCGCCGCCGCGACCTCACTGCTGTGGTTCTCCAGGTTGCCGTGACCGGCGCGTCCGGCGCGTCCGGCGCGTCCGGCGGCTTCGGGGCCGGGTCCGGCCCTTCCGGCGCCCCCGGCCAGGTCCGGCCACGTTCCGGGGCCCCCGGCCAGGTCGGGCGGCTCCGGCCCGTCCGGCGCCTCCGGTCAGGTCCGGCGGCTTCGGTCGGGTCCGACCATGTCCGGCCCGTCCGGCACCTCCGGTCAGGTCCGGCGCCTCCGGTCAGGTCCGGCGCCTCCGGTCAGGTCCGGCGCCTCCGGTCAGGTCCGGCGGCTTCGGCCGGGTCTGGCCATGTCCGGCCCGTCCGGCGCCTCCGGCCAGGTCCGGCCACGTCCGGTGGTCCCTGGCCATGTCCGGCCCGTCCGGCGGTTCCGGTCAGGTCCGGTGGTTCCGGCCAGGTCCGGCGCCTCCGGTCACGTCCGGCGGCTCCGGCCCGTCCGTCCAGGTCCGGCGGTTCCGGCCAGGTCCGGCACATCCGGCCCGTCCGGCAACATCCCGCCCCCCGGCCACGTCCGGCACCTCCCGCACCTCCGGTTCCCGACCAAGGAGGCACAACCGTGTTTGACGACCGATGGCCCACCCGCACAGACGATTCGGACCGTCCCGACCCATCCCGCCCGCCGAGCCCGTCCCGGCCTGCTGGGCCTGCTGGGCCGACGGGGTCGGGGGCGCCCGCCCGGCAATCCGGCCCGGCATCCGACGGCTCCGAACCCGACCCCTACCCCGGACTCGGCGAGCCCCGCGGCCCGTCGTTCCTGCCCGGACGGCCCCCGCCGCCCTTCGTCACGCCCGTGCCATCGCCGCAGACGTACGCGTCGCCGGAGTACTTCGCACCCCCGCCCCCGGGGCAACGGAACTCCCGCAAACCCCGCCCCGTCCTGGCCGCGATCGTCGCCGCCGTCCTCGCGGGCGGCGCGGCGGGCTACGCGGCCGGGGCGCTCGGAGACTCCGAGGACTCCTCCTCCAGCGCCGCCGCGCAGGACGCGAACGGGCTCGAAGCGGTCGCCTCACGCGTTCTGCCGAGCGTCGTGTCGATCGAGACGGACGCCGGCCAGGGTTCCGGCTTCGTCTTCGACGAGCGTGGCCGCATCCTCACCAACGCCCATGTGGTGTCCGGCAGTTCGCAGGTCACCATAGAGCTCCAGGACGGCCGCAGGCTGCGCGCCGACGTACTCGGGGACGATCCCGCCCACGACGTCGCCGTCCTCGAACCCGAGACGGCACGCGGACTGGAGGCCGCCGAACTGGCCACCGGCGCCCAGCCCGGAGTCGGCGACACCGTCCTGGCCATCGGTTCCCCGCTCGGCCTCAGCGGCACCGTCACCTCCGGCATCGTCAGCGCACTGAACCGCACGGTGACACTGGGGGAGCAGGGTGAGCAGCGGCGCGCCCTGCAGACCGACGCGTCGATCAACCCGGGCAACTCCGGCGGCCCCCTGGTCGATGCCGACGGCCGGGTCATCGGCATCAATACGGCCATTGCGACGTTGGACCAGCAGGGGGGCGGCTCCATCGGCATCGGATTCGCCATTCCCGTGACGGACGCGATGGACGCCGCGCGGGCGATCATCGACGGCGGCTGACAGCGGCCGGGAACGGCCGATGACGGAGGGCGGGTGCTGGGCCCATGAGACTGCTCGTGGTCGAGGACGAGGAGGACCTGGTCGTCGCGCTCAGACTCGGCCTGGTCAGGGCGGGTTACGCGGTCGACGTGGCCCCCGATGTCGACACGGCCACCGAGAAACTGGCCGTCAACGACTACGACCTGCTCCTCCTGGACCTCAATCTGCCCGACGGGGACGGCTTCTCGGTCTGCCGGGCCGTCCGGGCCACCCCCGGCGGCCCCCGCATCCTGATGCTCACCGCCCGGGACCGCCTCGCCGACCGCGTGCGCGGCCTCGACGAGGGCGCCGACGACTACTTGGTGAAACCCTTCGCGCTGCCCGAACTCCTCGCCCGTATAAGGGCGTTGCTGCGCCGCGAGGACGGCGGCACCTCGGTCGTCGAGGTGGGCGAACTCCGCCTGGACACCGCGCGCTTCGAGGCGTTCAGGGGCGAACGCCCGCTCCAGCTCACGCCGAAGGAGTTCGGCGTCCTGCACTATCTGATGACCCGCCCCGGACGCGTCGTGCCCACCGAGGAACTGCTCGAACACGTCTGGGACGAGCACGCCGACCCGTTCACCAACACCGTGCGGGTCACGGTCGGTTCACTGCGCCGGAAGATCACCGGAGGCGAGGAGCCGCTGATCGAGACGGTGATCCGGCAGGGCTACCGGCTCAAGGAGACGCCGTGAGAGTCCCGTTCCGCAGGCTTCGCCCGCCGGCCGTGAAACTCTCCCTTCGCAGGTTTCGCCCGCCGGCTGTGAAACTCCCGTTCCGCCTGCCCGCCTTCACCCACACCATCCGCTTCCGTCTCACGGTCCTCTACTCCGGCCTGCTGTTCGTGCTCACCGCGCTTGTCCTCGGCGGGACGTATCTCGCGGTCGAGCGGAGCGGCGAGGCGCACCCCGTCACCAAACAGTTCACGGCCTCGAAGTACGTGGACAACGTGTACGTCGGGGAGATCGAGGCGGTGAAGGTCCAGGAGGTCGAGGCGGCCGTCAACTACGAGACACTCGCCAACCTCCGCCGTTTCTCCCTCGCCGTGCTCGGCGGGCTCGCCGCCACCAGCCTCGCGATCGGCTGGGTGCTCTCCGGGCGGGCCCTGCGCCCCGTCCGCTCCATCTCCCGTACGGCGGCCGAGATCCAGGCCACCGACCTGTCGCAGCGCATCCGCCTCGACGGCCCGAAGGACGAACTCCGCGACCTCGCCGACACCGTGGACTCCATGCTCGACCGGCTCGACGAGGCCTTCCGCGCCCAGCGCCAGCTCATCGACGACGCCTCGCACGAGCTGCGCAGCCCGCTCGCGATCATCCGCGCCAACCTGGACGCCGTACTCATCGCGGAGGAGTCCGACGAGCAGGAGCGCCAGGCCGCGGCCCGCAGCGTGGACCGGGCCACCACCCGGATGACCCGCCTCGTGGAGGACCTCCTCGCCACCGCCCGCCGCAGCGCGCCCGCGCTGGCCGACGCCGACGTCGACCTGGCCGCCGCGGCCACCGAGGCGTGTGAGGAGTTCGCGTCGCTCGCGGCCGAACGCGGGCTCGTCCTGAGCCGCCGGCTGACCACGGGCCTGACCGTCATCGGTGACCACGACGCGCTGCGCCGGGCCGTCGGCAACCTGCTCTCCAACGCCGTACGGCTGGCTCCGCCCGGGACCCGTATCACCGTGGCGGCCGGGCGGGCGGAGAGCTGGCTGTGGATATCCGTGCGGGACGAGGGGCCGGGCATCCTCGACGACGACCAGGCCCGCGTGTTCGACCGATTCTGGCGGGCGAAGGGCAACGGCGGCGGCCGCGACCGCCACGCCGGCCTGGGCCTTGCGATCGTGCGACAGATCGTGGAGTCCCACGCCGGTCACATCCGACTGTTCTCCCGAGTGGGAGAGGGCTCCACGTTCGTCCTGTGGTTCCCGGCCCCCGGCGCCGATCAGGCGAACGGCGGCCCACCCGAGGACCAGCCCCCTGAACTCCGCTGAACCGGGGCGCCCCGTCAGGGGCGCGGGGAACTGCGCGACCAGCCACGGACGACCGGCAGTGAACGAACGACCCGCAGTGACCCGGCAAAACCAGCGGAGCGCCTACGCCGCCTTGGCCTTGGTGGCGTACATGTCCACATATTCCTGCCCCGACAGCCGCATGACCTCGGTCATCACGGAGTCGGTCACGGCCCGCAGGACGTAACGATCCCGGTCCATCCCCTCGTACCGAGAGAACTCCATGGCCTCGCCGAAGCGGACAGTGACCCGGCCGGGCCGGGGAAACCCCGCACCGCCGGGCTGGATCTTGTCCGTGCCGATGATGGCGAACGGGACGATGGGCGCACCGGTCATCATCGCCAGCCGGGCGATGCCCGTACGGCCCCGGTAGAGCCGGCCGTCGGGGGAGCGGGTGCCCTCCGGGTAGATGCTGAAGACCTTGCCCTCCTCCAGCACCCGGCGGCCCGTCATCAGCGCTGCGACACCGCCGCGTCCGCCGTCCCGGTCGACCGGGATCATGCCGCAGCCGGTGAAGAACCAGGCCATCAGACGGCCTTTGACGCCCTTGCCGGTTACGTACTCGTCCTTGCCGATGAAGAAGACCTGGCGGTCGCAGAACAGCGGCATGATCATCGAGTCGATGAAGGTGAGATGGTTGCCGGCCAGGATCACCGGACCTTCGCCCGGGATGTGCTCCGCACCCTCCACCCGTGGGCGGAACATCAGGCGCATGATCGGTCCGAGCACTGCCTTGATGAGCGCGAAGCGGGACAACGGGCCCTCCGGTGTCAAGGGATTCGGTATGAGTCTGTGCAGGTGAGGACGATACTCGCGGCTCCAGGGTGATTGCACATCGGGTTCACCGAGTGGATACGCACTGTTGACGCACGTTTACCTGCGGTGGCGCGCCGGTGAGCGGTTGTCACACGGGCGAGACGATGTGACGGATCTCGCGCGTCGCACCCGAGGACCGTTCGACGCGCCGCTGTGGTGCGCGTACCCCGCATGGCGGCTCCGATGCCGACGGACCGTCACCTCACTTGTTCCGTACGACACACAGGGGCACCCACGTGTTCTGCCGCAGGTCTCCCTCCCGTCACGCAAGGGAACTTACGATCGACCCGATTTGAACTGGCGCGGGGGCAATACAGCGGGAGTGGTCATGGGAGCGCAGGAGTCGGACGGACAGGAACGGGGCACCGCGCGGCGGACGCTGCTCGGAGCCGCGGTGCTCGGCGCGGGCGGAGCGGTCCTCGGAGCGCCCGGCGTGGCCCGGGCGGACGCGCAGAAGTCGGGCGGCGGCTACCAGAGCCTGCCGAAGCCGACGATCATTGGACACCGCGGGGCCAGCGGCTACCGGCCGGAGCACACCTTCGGCTCGTACCAGCTGGCCCTCGACCTCGGCGCGGACGTCGTCGAGGCGGGCGACCTGGTGCCCACCAAGGACGGTCACCTCGTATGCCGTCACGAGCCGGAAATCGGCGGCACCACGGATGTCGCGGACCACCCCGAGTTCGCCGGCCGCAAGACCACGAAGAGCCTTGACGGGGTCGCCACCACCGGCTGGTTCACGGAGGACTTCACGCTCGCCGAGCTGAAGACCCTGCGGGCCATCGAGCGCATCCCCGCCAACCGTCCGCACAACACCCTCTACAACGGGCGCTGGGAGATCCCCACGTTCGAAGAGGTGCTCAAGTGGCAGGACGAGCAGACCCGCAAGCGCGGCAAGCAGGTCTGGATCTACCCCGAGATCAAGCACCCCACGTACTTCCGGGCGCTCGGCCTCGGCACCGAGGAGAAGCTCGCCAAGGTGCTGCGCAAGGCGGGCAAGGACAAGCGGAACTCGCCGGTCATCATCCAGTCCTTCGAGCCGACCAGCATCCAGCGCATGAACAAGCTCGTCGACAACCCGCTCGCGGTCCTGCTCGACGCCGCGAACACCCGGCCTTTTGACTTCGTCACGACCGGCGACCCGCGCACCGTCGCCGACCTCGTCACCCCCAAGGGCCTCAAGGAGATCGCCTCCTACGCCCAGGGAATCGGCCCCACGCTCAACCTGATCATCCCGAAGGACGCGAACGGCGACTTCACCAAGCCGACCACCCTGGTCAGGGACGCGCACGCGCAGGGCCTGATCCTGCACCCCTACACCATGCGCAACGAGAACCCCTTCCTGCCCCCGGCCTACCGCAAGGGCACGGACGCGGACGCCTACGGTGACGTCTTCGGCGTCTTCAAGGTCTACTTCGAGACGGGCATCGACGGTGTCTTCACCGACAACGCCGACACCGGGGTGCTCGCCCGCGCAGACTTCGTCAACGGATGACCCCGCCACCCCGGTTGGGGTGACAGACGGCCGCCCCGGCAACCACCCGCCGGGGCGGCCGCGTCGTGCCGCATATGACACACGACATGGTTGCCACGCTGCGCCCACTGCTCGCCGCCGAGGCCTCGGCCGAGGCATATGCGTCCGGCGCCGAACAGGGCGACCTGGAACAGGCCGTCTGGCTGCGCCTCCTGGAGCGCCTCGACACGGATGGCCCACCGGTGGACCCGCAGGGCTGGCTGCGCCGCGCGGTCCGCTCCGAGGCCCGCCGCAGCCGCCGCAGGGCCCGCGTCGAGCAGCCGTACGCCGCCGATCCCGCCGACGACCGCGGGACCGGCCCCGAGCAGCAGGCGATGACCGCCGCCCGCCATCGCGCGCTGCACGACGCGGTACGACGCCTGCCCGGCCGCTGTCCCAGCCTGTTGGCGGCCCTGCTGTCCCCGAAGGACCTCACCTACCGGGAGATCGCGGGGGAGTTGGGTATCTCACAGGGCAGTCTGGGTCCGGAACGTTCCCGATGTCTGGGATGTCTCCGTCGATTGCTGACGCCGGAGGTTGCGGCCGGGGAACCGCGGGGATAGGAGTGAGGGACGACCGGTGGAACAGGTGAGCGGGAGGCGTGCACACATGGGCATGAGCGTGACCATCTCGGCGGCGACCGCGCAAGATGCCGAGCAGATCCTCAAGCTGCAGTACCTCTGCTACCAGAGCGAGGCGGCACTGTATGGCGACTACGGCATCGAGCCGCTCACCCAGCCGCTCGACTCCCTCAGGGCGGAGCTGGCCGAAGGCACGGTCCTGGTGGCCCGGCTCGGGGACGAGGTGGTGGCATCGGTCCGCGGCGCCGTGGACGCCGAGGGCACCGCCCGCATCAACAAGCTCATCGTCCACCCGCGCATGCAGCGCCACGGACTGGGCGGGCGCCTGCTCGCCGCGATCGAGGCCAGGCTCGGCGCGGACGGCGCGGCCAAGTCCTTCGAGCTCTTCACCGGCCACCGTAGCGACCGCAACCTGCGGCTGTACCGCAAGCACGGCTACGCCCAGGTCTCCACGGAGCGCGTGGACGAGCGCCTCACGCTGGTGACCCTGGCGAAGGGCGCCCACGCGGGCGCGTTCGCGGCAAGCGCGTAAGCGCTCCGCTGGTAGGCCGGTGCGTTGTCTGCGGGGCCGTCGTGGCTGGTCGCGCCCACGCGGCGGAGCCGCATATGTCACAGCCCCGCGCCCCTTCGGGGCGCAGCCGAACCGCGTCGGCCAGCGCCTGGCGGCTACTGAGCGGCAGTACGGGCAGCCTTGCGCAGCCAGTACATCGCCGACAGTGGCAGCAGCACCGGGATGAACAGATAGCCCATCCCGTAGTCCGACCACACCGTGGCGTCGGGGAAGGCGGACGGCTCCACCAGCGTCCAGGTCCCGACGATCAGTACGCCCGCGAGCTCGGCGGCGCAGCACACCAGCGCCGCCCTGCGGGCCCTCTCACCGCCGCGTACGAGCGAGTACGTGATGAAGCCGTAGACGAGCCCCGCGACGGCGGAGAGCGAGTAGGCGAGCGGGGCCTTGTCGAACTCCGTGGAGATCTGCACGGCGCTGCGCGAGACGGCGCCGACGACCATCACGCCGTACAGCCAGACCAGCAGCATGCCGGGCCCGCTGATGAGCCGCGTCCGCTTCTTC
Organism: Streptomyces sp. NBC_00038; assembly: GCF_026343635.1. Taxonomy (NCBI): domain Bacteria; kingdom Bacillati; phylum Actinomycetota; class Actinomycetes; order Kitasatosporales; family Streptomycetaceae; genus Streptomyces; species Streptomyces sp. NBC_00038. Next base: position 2,066,087 of record NZ_JAPELQ010000001.1, on the reverse strand, counting down.
TCCTGAGGCACGGTCCCGTTCTCCTCCGCGGCCGTCATCTCAGCCTCCCCAGATGTCATAGAGCCGCACCTCGAGAACGGCGAGGACGATGCCGCCGGCGGCCACGGTGATCGATCCCCAGCGGGAGCGCTCGGTCAGCGACATGAGGCCGGCGGCCGGGATGCACGCGAGGGCGCCGAGCAGATACGCCACGAAGATCGTCGTGCCCTGCTCCGGCTTCTCGCCGCGTGCCAGCTGGACGATGCCGACCACCAGCTGGATCACGGCGAGCAGCGACACCACGGCCATACCGATGAAGTGCCAGTCCTTGGTGGGCTGATCGCGGTAGGCGGCCCAGCCGCACCAGGCGGCGAGCGCGAGCGCGGCGACGGCGGTCGCGACCGTCAGGGCATCAAGCATGCCGCGACCCTATTACGGGCCGAAAGACCCGATGCGTTCGCCCCCGGGGTGCCCCGTAGGGTCGAAGGCATGAAGATCCACGCTGAAGCCCTCCTCTTCGACAACGACGGAACACTCGTCTCATCCCTGGAGCCGGTGAACCGCTGCTGGACCCGGTGGTACGAGGAGTACGGCATCACCGCCGAGGACTTCGCCCGGACCGAACTGCACGGCCGCCCCGCCGCCGAGATAGTCGCCGACCTGCTGCCCGCCGACATCGTCCCCGAGGCCCTCGCACGCATCGAACAGCTGGAGGTCGACGACGTACCGGGCGGCGTTCTGCTGCTTCCCGGGACGGCCGAGTTCCTCGACTCGCTCCCCGCCGAGCGCTGGGCCGTCGTCACCTCCGCCACCCGGCGCCTGGGTGAGGCACGGCTCACCGAGGCCGGTATCCGCCCCAAGACGCTGATCACCGCCGACGACGTCACCCGCGGCAAGCCCGACCCCGAGCCCTACCTCCTCGCCGCCCGGGAAATGGGCGTCGACCCGGCCCGCTGCGTGGTCTTCGAGGACGCCCCCGCGGGCCTACAGGCGGGCCGCGCCGCCGGAATGACCACCGTGGCGTTGGCCACAACCCACCAGTCCCACGAGCTGGACGCCGACCTCGTGGTCGAGAACCTCTCCGCCCTGTCCGCGCTGGTCACGGCGCACGGAGTGGAGATCTCCGTCCGGGGCTGAAGGCCGTCCACCGCTGTCCGGTATACGGACAGCGGTGGTGGGCCCCTCCTGTGTGTCTGCTTTACTTGATCCCATGACCACGACGAGCAGCCGCATCCTTGCGACCGAGGCGAGCATGACGCCCGGTGCTCGTTGTATGTGTCGAATGTGCGCCTTCTAGAGGGCCCCCGCACCACCCCGAGCCTCGCGCCCCGAAGCGAGCCGGCGCGCCCTGTCCGTCCCCGGACGTGACGGTCGCTGCCCCGCGCACACGATTCTTCTTCACACCCCGGATGCCATCGCCACCGCGAGAACCGTGCCGCGTTCAAGACCGAATGCACCCGTGCCCGGCGCACACCCACGCCCTGCACTCGACAGTGACGGAAACCCCAGTGATCACGACCAAGGACCTCACCAAGGTCTACCGCTCGCGCGGCCGTGAGATCCCCGCCCTCGACGGCGTCGATCTACACGTCCGCGAAGGCGAGGTGTACGGCGTCATCGGCCAGTCCGGCGCCGGCAAGTCCTCGCTCATCCGCTGCATCAACCTCCTGGAGCGTCCCACCTCCGGCACGGTCACCGTCGCCGGGCAGGACCTCACCGCGCTCGCCGGGCAGGGCTCCCGGGCCGGCCGGGAGCTCCGCAGGGCGCGCAGCCACATCGGAATGGTCTTCCAGCACTTCAACCTGCTGTCCTCGCGGACGGTCCAGGACAACGTCGAGCTGCCGCTCGAAATCCTTGGCGTTTCGGGGAAGGAACGTTCCCGCAAGGCGCTGGACCTGCTCGACCTCGTGGGCCTCTCCGACAAGGCCAGGTCCTACCCGGCACAGCTCTCCGGCGGCCAGAAGCAGCGCGTCGGCATCGCCCGCGCCCTGGCCGGCGACCCGCAGGTGCTGCTCTCGGACGAGGCGACCAGCGCTCTCGACCCCGAGACCACCCGCTCCATCCTCCAGCTGCTGCGCGACCTGAACCGGCAGCTGGGCCTCACCGTCCTGCTCATCACCCACGAGATGGACGTCGTCAAGACCATCTGCGACTCGGCCGCCCTCATGGAGAACGGCAGGATCGTCGAGTCCGGCACGGTCGGCGAGCTGCTCGCGACGCCCGGCTCCGAGCTGGCCGCCGCGCTCTTCCCGGTCAGCGGTGACCCGTCCGGCGACGACCGCACGGTCATCGACGTCACCTTCCACGGCGAGGCCGCGACCCAGCCCGTCATCTCGCAGCTCTCCCGCACCTACAACATCGACATCTCGATCCTCGGTGCCGCGATGGACACCGTCGCGGGCAAGCAGGTCGGCCGGATGCGCATCGAACTGCCCGGCCGCTACGAGGAGAACGTCGTGCCGATCGGGTTCCTGCGCGAACAGGGGCTGCAGATCGACATTCAGGGCCAGGCGCCCGTACTGCTGAAGGATGGTGCCAAGTGACCTGGTCGGAGATGCAGCCGCTGCTGTCCCAGGCATGTTGGGACACGTTCTACATGGTGGGCTGGTCGACGCTCATAGCCGTCGTCGGCGGTCTCCCGCTCGGCATCCTGCTCGTCCTCACCGACCGCGGCGGACTGCTCCAGAACGTCCTGGCGAACCGGGTCATCGGGCAGGTCGTGAACATCGCCCGCTCGATGCCGTTCATCATCCTGATGGTCGCGCTGATGAGCTTCACGCGCTGGCTCACCGGGTCGACGATCGGCCGCGAGGCCGCCATCGTGCCGCTCGCGATCGGGGCGATCCCGTTCTTCGCGCGCCTTGTCGAGACGGCTGTCCGTGAAGTGGACGGCGGGCTCGTCGAGGCCGTGCAGTCGATGGGCGGCAACACCTGGACCGTCGTCCGCAAGGTCCTCGTACCGGAGTCCCTGCCGTCGCTGATCTCCTCCGCGACCACCACGATCGTCGCCCTCATCGGCTACTCGGCGATGGCCGGCACCGTCGGCGCCGGCGGCCTCGGCGACATCGCGATCCGATACGGCTACCAGCGCTTCGAGACCGAGCTGATGTGGATCACCGTAGGGATCCTCGCCGTGGTCATCTCGGTCATCCAGTTCGCCGGCGACTACGCCGCGCGTGGGCTGCACCGGCGCGGTGGCCGGTCCGGGGCCGCGCCGAAGCTCAGGCTGCTGAAGGCCAAGGAGCCAGCGACCGCGGACGTCGGCAAGGTCGCCTGAGTACCTCTTCACCCACCCGCAGATTTCCCCGCACACCCATCACGGGGACAGCTACACCCACATGGAAAGGCACTTTTCGTGCGTAACGCCACAAAGCTCAGCACCGCCGTCCTCGCAGCCGGAGCCCTCACCCTCGGCCTCACCGCCTGCGGCTCGGACAAGGACGCCGCCTCCGACACCAGCGGACCGCTGATCGTCGCCGCCAGCCCCGTCCCGCACGCCGAGATCCTCAACTACGTCAAGGACAACCTGGCGAAGGACGCGGGCCTCGACCTGGAGGTCAAGGAGTTCACCGACTACGTCACGCCGAACACGGCGACCGAGGACGGGTCCGTGGGCGCCAACTACTTCCAGAACCAGCCGTACCTCGACGACTTCAACAAGAAGAACGGTACCCACATCGTGCCCGTCGTCACGGTGCACCTGGAGCCGCTCGGCCTGTACTCCAGCAAGGTCAAGAGCGCCGACGACCTCAAGAGCGGCGCGACGATCGCCGTCCCGAACGACAGCGTCAACGAGGCACGCGCGCTGAAGCTGCTCGCCGCCAACGGGATCATCACGCTCAAGGACGGCGTGGGCAACGAAGCGACCCCCTCGGACATCACCAAGAACCCGAAGGACCTCAAGTTCAAGGAGCTGGAGGCGGCCCAGACCCCCCGCTCCCTGGAGGACGTCGACGCCGCGGTCATCAACGGCAACTACGCCATCGAGGCCGACCTCTCGCCCGCCGAGGACGCCCTCGTCCTGGAGTCCGCGAAGGACAACCCGTACGGCAACTTCCTGGCCGTCAAGGAGGGCAACGAGGACGACCCGCGCGTCGAGAAGCTCGCGAAGCTCCTCACCTCGCCCGAGGTCAAGAAGTTCATCGAGGACAAGTACGAGGGTTCCGTCATCGCGTCCTTCTGAGGACGCGACCGGAGCAAGAGAGGTCAACGCAATGCGCAAGCACGTCATATCTGCGGTGTCCGCCGCGGTTGCCCTCGGCCTCGGATTCACCGCCTGCGGTTCGGGCTCGGACTCCGGCAGCGGTGACGGCGACGCCCTGGTCGTCGGCGCCACCGCCGTACCGGCCGGCGAGGTCCTGTCGTACATAAAGAAGGACCTGGCCGAGAAGGCCGGACTCGACCTGGAGATCCAGGAGTTCACGGACTACGTCCTGCCGAACACCGCGCTCCAGGAGGGCTCGCTCGACGCGAACCTCTACCAGAACCAGCCCTTCCTGGACGACTTCAACAAGTCCAAGGGCACGGACCTGGTGTCGGTCGTCAAGCCGTACCTGCCGCCCATGGGCGTGTACTCGAAGAAGGTCGAGGACGTCACCGAGCTCGCCGACGGAGCCACCGTCGCCGTACCCAACGACGTCACCAACGAGGGACGCGCCCTCAAGCTCCTGGCCTCCAAGGGCGTCATCACGCTCAAGGAGGGTGCCGGCACGACCGCGTCCCCCGAGGACATCACGGCCAACCCGAAGCACCTGAAGTTCAAGGAGCTGGAGCCCGCCCAGTTGCCGCGCTCTCTCGACGACGTGGCCGTGGCGGTCATCAACAACAACTACGCCCAGGACGCGGGCCTCAGCCCCGCGACCGACGCGATCCTCCTGGAGTCCGCGAAGGACAACCCCTACGCGAACCTCCTGGCGGTGAAGAAGGGCAACGAGGACGACCCGCGCGTGAAGAAGCTCGCCGAGCTCCTCACCTCGCCCGAGGTCAAGAAGTTCATCGAGGACAAGTACAAGGGCTCGGTCCTGCCGGTCACTTCCGGCTGACGGCTCTCGTCACCGCACGGGGTCCACTCCATAACGCGGAGTGGACCCCGTGGTGCGTCACGGTGGTTTCATGCTGCATGCTGGGCAGTTCAGCAGGCCCGACGGTTTCCGAGGGCCCGAGGTTCCCGAAGGTTACGGAGCGGCGCATGACAAGCACCTTCCCCGACATCTCCATCAGCACGGAGCGGTTGGTTCTGCGTGCGCTCGAGGACGAGGACGTCTCCGCCCTGGCCGAAATGATGAACGACGAGATGGTGGCGGCCTGGACGGCGGTGCCCCAGCCCTTCACCGAGGACGGCGCCCGCTCCTGGATCACCGACTACGCGCCCGCCGAACGCGCGGCGGGCCGCGGACTCGACCTCGCCGTCACGGAGTTCCTCACCCAGCGCCTGGTCGGCATCATCCAGCTCGCCAAGACGAACTGGCACGTGCGGTCCACCGAACTGTCGTACATCATCGCCCCCTGGGCCCGCGGCGAGGGCTACGCCTCCGAGGCCTCGCTCGCCACCGCCCAATGGCTGTTCCGCGACCAGAAGTTCGAGCGCATCGAACTGCGCACGGCGGCCGACAACACCGCCTCGCAGCAGGTCGCCCAGAAGATCGGCTGCATCAGTGAAGGTGTCCTGCGGGGCGCCTGCATAGCGCGCACCCGTACCGAGGACGGCGGCTGGACGGACGTGCGCACCGACTACATCGTGTGGAGCCTCCTGCCGGAGGACCTCGACGGCGTCGGCGACCAGTTCGCCGACAGTGGTTTCACGTCGTTCTCCGACTGGAACTGATAACCCGGGACCGCTCCCACACTCCGGAGCCCGTCGGAGCCCGTCCGGGCGCTGCCGGGCCGCACCAGGTACCCTCACGGAGCCCGCCTGCGGGCCTGCCCCTGACGACCTGCGAAGACCTTTCTGGAGACTGACGACGATGGCCGACCGGGTCACGGTGATCGGCTGGGACGGCTCGCCGCTGACCGCCGCGGCGCGCTCAGCTCTCGGCGCCGCCACGCTGGTGGCAGGCGCGGCCCATCACCTGGCGCTCCCCGAGGTGCCCAAGGCCGCCGAACGCATCCGCCTCGGCAGCGTCGCCCTCGCCGCCCGCCGGATCGCCAATCACCGGGGCAGCGCCGTCGTCCTCGCCGACGGGGACCCGGGCTTCTTCGGCGTCGTACGCACCCTGCGCGGACCCGAGTTCGGCCTGGAGGTCGAAGTCGTCCCCGCCGTCTCCTCGGTGGCCACCGCGTTCGCCCGCGCCGGAATGCCCTGGGACGACGCAGAGGTGGTCGTCGCACATCCCCGCACCCTGCGACGCGCGGTGAACGTGTGCCGCGCCCATACGAAGGTCGCCGTTCTCACCTCGCCCGGTGCGGGCCCCGCCGAGCTCGGCCTCCTCATGGACGGAGTGCACCGCACCTTCGTCATCTGCGAGGAACTCGGCACCGCGAGCGAACAGGTCACGATCCTCACCTCCGACAAGGCCGCCGACCACACCTGGCGCGACCCCAACGTCGTCATCGTCATCGGCGGCTTCGTGGCCGCGGTCGAGGGCGGCGGCTGGATCGCCGGACGCGAGCCGGGTGCGGGACCGCGCGGCTGGGCGCTGCCCGCGAAGGCGTACGGCGGCGCACTCGGCGAAGGCGAAACGGATCTGCTGCGCGCCGCCCAACTCGCCCGCCTGGGGCCGCGCGTCGGAGACCTCGTCTGGGACATCGGCTCCGGCAGCGGCGCCTTCGCCACCGAGGCGGCGCGCACCGGTGCCGCCGTCATCGCGGTCGACCGGAACCCCGGCTCCTGCGCCCGTACCGAGGACTCCGCCCGCCGCTTCGGCGTCCAGATGCAGATCGTGCACGGCGCCGCGCCGCACATCCTGGAGGACCTGCCCGAACCCGATGTCGTACGAGTCGGGGGCGGCGGAGCCGCGGTGGTCTCGGCGGTCGCCGACCGTCGTCCACGAGTCATCGTCACGCACGCCTCGACCCGCGACGCGGCCGAACTCATCGGCAGAGGCCTCACCGAGCACGGCTACCAGGTCGAGTGCGCGCTCATCCAGTCCGTCGAACTCGACACGAGGGCCTGGACGGAGACGGAACGGAGCGTCGCGTTCCTGCTCACGGGCCGTCTCCCCGATCGCGCCCCGTGATCCTGTTGTCGTACTGCGCGCGGTAGGCTGGCCGATCGTTGTACCGCTCTCGGGGGATCAGCCTTTCGTAGGCCAATGTCCGGAAAACGCGCCCGTTTTGAGGTGTGTGTGGTACGGCAGAACCGGAGGACGCGCAACGTGGCGCAGTCCACAGCGGACCCTCGCGGATCAACGTGACGTGAGGGCGGGACGACCGGGACAATGCCAGTTAATGGCTTTGTCGTCTTTCTTGGCCGGTCGTTCGTGCCGCTGGGCACGCGCGCTCGTTCTTCACCGTGGGGCGGTCGGTGCGCCGTTCCGGGCGAGCTGGACTTGGAAGCACTAACCGATGGGCGAGGGGTACGCATGACTGACACCGGCCAGGTCCCGGGCGAGGGACTGCCGGAGAACGCAGGCATGGTGGATCAGCCGGGCGTCCTCGCGCCAGGTGCCTACACCTTCCTCGACCCCTCCGAGAACCCCGCCGATGACGACGACCTGCTCCTGATGCCGGGCGCGCCGGGAGCACAGGGCGCGTGGGGCAACGAGGTACCGCCGCCGGCGCCGATGCCGTTCGTTCACGAGCCGGGTCTGCACGATCCGGGTCCGCATGAGCTCGGTCCGCAGGAACCGGGGCCGCACGAGACGGAGCTGCAGGAACCCGGGGCGTACGAGTCGGGGGCGCATGAGCCCGGTGCTCAGGAGTCGGCTCCGCAGGAGACGGGATCGGACGAACCCGGTCCGCACGAGACGGACGGGCGGGACAGCGGCTCGGTCGACCTCGGTGCGGTCCGCGTGCCGGACCCCGCGCCCGCCCCGCAGCCGACGCCGCCCCGTCGCCCGCTGCACCTCGGCCCGCCGACCCCGGACGGCTCCGCGAGCCCGGTGCGCTCACTCGCCGACCGCGGCCCCGCGGGTGCGCCGGTGAGCCCCGCTGCCGCCGCCCCGTTCACCGCCCCCGCAACTCCCGTACGGCACCCCGGTCCGCCGACGGCCGGGCCCGAGTACCTCGATGTTCCGCAGCTCTCCGAGATCCCGCCGCAGGGCGCGGTGCCGTGGGGGGTCCCGCAGCCGGGACCGGAGCAGGTGGCTGCAGAAACGGTCGTCCCGGAGGCGGTGCAGGAGCCGCAGCAGAGCGCGGAGGAGCCGCCGGTCCTGGAGCCCGCTCCGGTCCTTGCGGCCGAGCATGCCGCCCATGACCAGGCACAGGCGCAGGACGTGGCTGAAGCCGAGGTGATCGCGGTGGCCGCCCAGGAACCGCAGGCCGCCCAGCTCCCGGGGCTCGCTCCTGCTTCCCAGGAGCAGGACGCCCCTGGGGCCCAGGCGCTCGGGCACACTCCCGAGTCCCCGGGCGCCTTCGCCCTCCCGGCGGAGGAGGCCGCGCAGGCTCCCGAGCTCGCGCCCTCCTCGGACGGTCCGCTGGACCAGCAACTTCCGCAGGCCTTGGACGAGACCCCCTTCCTGGCCGCCTCGGAGGCCCCGGACGCATCGCACGCCCCCGAGTCGACGGAAGACGCCGAGCCCGCCGCCGAGGCGTACGCACCCGCGCACCTCGCCGTGGAGGCGCCGGCCCCGTCGGAGGGTGAGCACTTCGCGCCCGAGCCGAACGCCGTTGCCGAGCAGAACCTTGCACCCGAGCAGAACGCCGTGGTCGAGCCGAACCTCGTACCCGAGCCGAACCTCGCACCCCGTCCGAACTCGCGCAGAGCGCACGCGACCCCGCCGCAGATCACCGACCCGGCGCCTCAGTTCCCGGCGCAGGCAGCCCAGTTCGGGTCCCCCGGTGTCCACATCCCGGACCCCGCCGCCCAGTTCGCGGACACCCCCGACAGTTCCGACCACGCGCTGACCCAGCCCCAGCCGCAGGCGCACGTGCAGTTGGCCCCCGGATTCCCCGTGGACGCACACACCGCGTACGCCGACGTGGACGCCCCCGAACCGCTGCACGGCATCCCGGCAGGCGTCGGCGCCCACGCGCAGGCCTCGCACGCAGCCATGGGCCAGGCCCACGGCGAACACTTCCAGGCCGGCGCCGAACACTTCCCGGCCCACGGCGACGGAGCAGGCGCAGGCCCGTCCGACCTCCCGAACGCTCCTCACGACCCTCATGCGGACCACTCCCTCGGCCAGTTCGTGCCCGTCGAGGGCACCGTGCCGACGACCCCGCACCTCGCCCCGACCCCGCCGCACGCCATGACCGTGCCGCCCTTCCCCACGGAGGAGCAGCCCACGGTCGACGAGCCTGCGGAGCAGCCGATCCCGGTGGCGCCCGCCCACGTCCAGGAGACGGCCGACGCGCCCGCCGAGGAAACCTCGCAGACTCCCGCCGCCGAAACGGAGCCGGTCGTTCCCGTACCGGCACCCCGCGAGGCAGCGCCGGTGGAAGCCGAGGTCGAGGCCGAGCCAGCGCCCGAGGTCGACACAACCCCCGTACTGGAGCCCCTCCCGGCGGCCCCGGAGACCGTAGTCGCACAGCAAGCGGACGACCTGGACACCCAGGGCGCCGACCAGGAAGAGAGCACGGCCGCAGTGGAAGACGTACGAGAGTCCACCGGCCCGGCGGCACCCGGCTACGACGACGCGGAACGCGAGGCCGTCCTGCGCGTGATGCGCGAGCGCCGCGACATCCGCAACGGCTTCCGCAGCGACCCGATCCCGCACGACGTACTGCTCCGTGTCCTGGAGGCGGCCCACACGGCACCGTCCGTCGGCCACTCCCAGCCCTGGGACTTCGTCGTCATCCGTTCCGCCGACACCCGGCGTTCGATGCACGAACTCGCGGCCCGCCAGCGCGAGGCGTACGCGAAGTCGCTGCCCAAGGGCCGCGCGAAGCAGTTCAAGGAACTGAAGATCGAGGCCATCCTCGACACCCCGGTGAACATCGTCGTCACCGCCGACCCGACCCGTGGCGGCCGCCACACCCTGGGCCGCCACACGCAGCCGCAGATGGCCCCGTACTCCTCCGCGCTCGCGGTCGAGAACCTGTGGCTCGCGGCCCGCGCCGAGGGCCTCGGCGTCGGCTGGGTCAGCTTCTTCGACGAGCGAGAGATGGTCCGCGCGCTGGGTCTCCCCGAGCACCTGGAGGTCGTGGCGTACCTCTGCGTCGGCTACGTCGACGAGTTCCCGGACGAGCCCGAGCTGATGCAGGCGGGCTGGTCCAAGCGCCGCCCGCTGTCGTGGGTCGTCCACGAGGAGACGTACGGCCGTCGCGCGCTGCCCGGCGAGGAGCCGCACGACCTGCTCGCCGAGACGATCTCCAACATCCGTCCGCTGGACGCCAAGGCGCTCGGCGAGGCCTGGGAACGCCAGAAGCGGATGACCAAGCCCGCCGGTGCGCTCGGCATGCTGGAGATCATCTCCGCGCAGCTCTCGGGTCTGTCCCGGATGTGCCCGCCGCCGATCCCGGAGCCCGCCGCGGTCGCGATCTTCGCCGGCGACCACGGTGTGCACGCCCAGGGCGTCACCCACTGGCCGCAGGAGGTCACCGCCCAGATGGTGGCCAACTTCCTCGGCGGCGGCGCGGTCTGCAACGCCTTCGCCAACCAGGTGGGCGCCGAGGTCTGCGTCATCGACGTGGGCGTCGCCTCCGACCTCCCGGCCACCCCGGGCCTGCTGCCGCGCAAGATCCGCCTGGGCACCGCCGACATGACGACCGGCCCCGCGATGACCCGCGAGGAGGTCATCGCGGCCATCGAGGTGGGCATCGAGACGGCCCGGGACCTGGTGGCGGCAGGCAACAAGGCCCTGCTGACCGGCGAGATGGGTATCGCCAACACCACCGCGTCGGCGGCCCTCATCTCGGTCTTCACGGACACCGACCCGTCCGAGGTGACGGGCCGCGGCACCGGCATCAACGACGAGACGCTCGCCCGCAAGACCGAGGTCGTACGCCGCGCCATCGACCTCCACCAGCCCGACCCCGCCGACCCCATCGGCGTCCTCGCGGCCATCGGCGGTCTCGAACACGCGGCCATGGTCGGCCTCCTCCTCGGCGGCGCGTCCCTGCGTACGCCGGTCATCCTGGACGGCGTCAGCGCAGGCGCCGCAGCCCTCGTGGCCCGCGCCATCGCCCCCGAGGTCCTCGCCGCCTGCATCGCAGGCCACCGCAGCGCGGAGCCGGGCCACGTGGCCGCCCTGAACAAGCTGGGCCTGCGCCCCTTGGTCGACCTGGACCTCCGCCTGGGCGAGGGCACGGGCGCACTGCTGGCGCTGCCGGTGGTACAGAGCGCGGCGAGGGCGATGCACGAGGTGGCGACGTTCGATTCGGCAGGGGTAACCGAGAAGTAGCCTGCACGGCTGTGGGCAGGCGTTCCGCAGGGCGGAACGGGTGGGCACAGCCGTCCACCGGGCCGCACTGTCGGGGGTCCGGGGGCAGAGCCCCCGGTTTCGGGAAGGGGCGGGCTTGGGGAAAGAACCCCCACCCCACCCCGGCCACCCACACCCCCGCACCATAAAATCCGCACGTCAGGGGCCACCCAGGGCACGAAAGCCCCACCCCGTACGAGGAGCCGCACCGCCATGGCCGAACACCCCGCCTACCCCGTAGGCCTCCGCCTCACAGGCCGCCGCGTAGTAGTCCTCGGCGGCGGCCAGGTGGCCCAACGCCGCCTCCCGGCACTCATCGCGGCAGGCGCGGACATCCACCTCGTGTCACCGCAGGCCACCCCCTCCGTGGAAGCGATGGCCGACGCTGGCGAGATCACCTGGACGAGGCGCCCGTACGAGACCGGTGACCTGGCGAACACCTGGTACGCCCTGATCGCCACCAGCGACCACACGGCGAACGCCGAAGCCTCCGCCGAAGCGGAGCGCCACCGCGTCTGGTGCGTCCGCTCGGACGACGCCGACGCCGCGACGGCGTGGACCCCGGCCACGGGCCACAGCGAGGGCGTTACCGTGGCTGTCCTCACGACGGACGCCCGCGGCCGCGACCCCCGCCACACCGCCGCGATCCGTGACGCGGTGGTGGAGGGCCTGCGCGACGGCACCCTGGTGGCCCCCCACCACCGCACCCGCACCCCCGGCGTCGCCCTCGTCGGCGGCGGCCCCGGCGACCCGGACCTGATCACGGTCCGCGGCCGCCGCCTCCTCGCCGAGGCCGACGTGGTCATCGCCGACCGCCTCGGCCCCCGCGACCTGCTCGCCGAACTCCCGCCGCACGTCGAGGTGATCGACGCGGCGAAGATCCCGTACGGCCGTTTCATGGCCCAGGAGGCCATCAACAACGCGCTGATCGAGCACGCCAAGCAGGGCAAGTCCGTCGTACGGCTGAAGGGCGGCGACCCGTTCGTCTACGGCCGTGGCATGGAGGAGGTCCAGGCGCTCGCCGAGGCCGGCATCCCGTGCACGGTCGTCCCCGGCATCTCCAGCTCGATCTCGGTACCGGGCGCCGCGGGCATCCCGGTCACACACCGCGGCGTCGCCCACGAGTTCACGGTGGTGAGCGGCCATGTGGCCCCCGACGACGAGCGCTCACTCGTCGACTGGCAGTCCCTCGCCAAGCTGCGCGGCACGCTGGTCGTGCTCATGGGCGTCGACAAGATCGGCCGGATCGCCGAAACCCTGATCGCGCACGGAAAGCCGGCGGACACCCCGGTCGCCCTGGTCCAGGAGGGCACGACGGCGGCCCAGCGTCGCGTCGACGCGACCCTGGCCACGGTCGCCGAGGCCGTACGCACCGAGGACGTGAAGCCCCCGGCGGTCGTCGTCATCGGCGAGGTCGTGAACGTGGGCCCCGGGAACCCCAAGCAGTAACCCCCGGTAACGCAACCTCTTCCCAGCCGTTGGCACCGCACCCAGGACAAGGCAGTATCACCCTGTGGCCGATCTCATCACCGTTGAGGACCCCGCCGACCCGCGTCTGCGCGACTACACGGGCCTGACCGACGTGGAACTGCGCCGCAAGCGCGAACCCGCCGAGGGCCTGTTCATCGCCGAGGGCGAGAAGGTCATCAGACGGGCCAAGGACGCCGGGTACGAGATGCGCTCGATGCTGCTCTCGGCCAAGTGGGTCGACGTCATGCGCGATGTCATCGACGAACTCCCGGCCCCGGTGTACGCGGTCAGCCCCGAGCTCGCCGAACAGGTCACCGGCTACCACGTGCACCGCGGCGCGCTCGCCTCCATGCAGCGCAAGCCGTTGCCGACGGCGGACGAACTCCTGCAGTCCACCCGCCGCGTGGTCGTCATGGAGTCGGTCAACGACCACACCAACATCGGCGCGATCTTCCGCTCCGCGGCGGCGCTCGGCATGGACGCGGTCCTGCTCTCCCCGGACTGCGCCGACCCGCTCTACCGCCGCAGCGTGAAGGTCTCCATGGGCGCCGTCTTCGCCGTCCCGTACGCCCGGCTCGACTCCTGGCCCAAGGGCCTGGAGTCGGTCCGCGAGGCCGGTTTCAACCTCCTCGCACTCACCCCCGACGAGAAGGCGAAGTCCCTCGACGAGGCGGCCCCGCACCGCATGGACCGCGTCGCGCTGATGCTCGGCGCGGAGGGCGACGGCCTGTCCACCAAGGCCCTGATGGCCGCGGACGAATGGGTCCGCATCCCGATGGCCCACGGCGTCGACTCGCTCAACGTGGGCGCGGCGGCCTCGGTCGCCTTCTACGCGGTGGCGACGGGCCGCCCGCAGCCCTAGTACTCCTGCTGGAGTCAGCCCCAGTACCGCTCGGCCATCGGATCCCCGCGAAGGGGCTAGTAGGACTGCTCCTGATGTACGGCCTGGCGTACGCCACCGTCGTCCTCGAGACTCCGCGCCGGCCCCTGACACCCCTGCGCCGCCGCGATCCCCAGCGCCACCAGCAGCGTCACCACGACGAACACGAAGAGCCGCTGACGCAGCAGCCGCGGGTTGGCGGGCCGCCGGCCGGTACCGGTGGTCCGGGGCCCTGGCCGCCCCGTGCCGCTGCGGGGCGCGGGCCTGCTGCCGGAGCGGCCGGTGTTCCGCGGGGGAGCGGGGCGCGCCCCCGACCGTGCGCCGCCGCCGTTCGTCCCGCCCGTACGCGGCGGGGGAGTGCCCTGCGGACGCCGCTGGGTGCGCTGCTCGGTGTACCGCTCCGTGTACTGCTCGGCAAGCCGCCCCGTCGGCCGGTCGGGATCGGAGCGCGGCGCGGGCGGGCGGACCTCGGCCAGCCCCTGTGCCTCGCGGGCGGCGATCTCCTTGAGCCGCAGCGACAGTTGGAGCGTGCTGGGCCGCTCCTCCGGGTCCTTCGCGAGGCAAGCCCGCACGAGGGGTGCCAGCGCGTCCGGAACGCCGTGCAGTTGGGCTTCCTCGTGCACCACCCGGTAGAGCATCACTTCGGAACTGCCGTGCCCGAAGGGGGAGTCCTGGGTCGCCGCGTACGCGAGGGTGGCGCCCAGCGCGAACACGTCGGTGGCCGGAGTGACGGCGGCCCCGCGCACCTGCTCGGGCGCGAGGAAACCCGGCGACCCGACAGCCGTACCGACATGCGTGAGCGTGCTCGCCCCCGTCGCCCAGGCGATCCCGAAGTCGATGATCCGCGGCCCCTTCGGGGACAGCAGGATGTTGGAGGGCTTGAGATCCCGGTGTACGACACCGGCCTCGTGCACCGCGACGAGCCCCTCGGAGAGGGCGGCACCGACGGCGGCCACATCGGCGGCGGTCAGCGGCCCTTCCTCAGTGACCTTGTCGTGCAGGGAGGGCCCGGGAACGTACTGCGTGGCGAACCACGGCCGGTCCGCCTCCAGATCCGCCGCGACAAGCCGCGCCGTGCACCCGCCGCGAATCCGCCGCGCCGCCGAGACCTCGCGCGCGAACCGCGACCGGAACTCCTGATCCTCCGCCAGATCCGGCCGGATCACCTTCAGCGCGACCCGCTGCCCACGCCGGTCGGAGCCCAGGTAGACCACGCCCATACCACCCGCGCCGAGCCGTCTGTGAAGCCTGAACGAGCCGACGACACGCGGGTCCTCGCGCCTCAGGCGCATCATCGCCATGTCCATCCCCGCTGCCCGGTCCGTTTGACGAGCCACAGCTTACGTTTACGCGGCCGGTGGCGCGCAGAGGCCGCGCCCTCTCGGCCCGATCGATTGTCAGTGCCGGGTGGGAAACTTGAAAGGTGGTCAGGGAGCGTGTGAACAGTGCGGCTTTGGGCCGGCTGTGATCCCAACCATCCGTCGCAGAAGGGGGATTGAACCCGTGAAGGGTGACCGAGTGGAGATAGTCGTGGACGCCGGGGACACGACACGTACGTACGAGGTGGTGGCCAGCAGGGCGGGCCGCAGGGTGGAGACGGCGGTACGCCGAGGTGTCGTAGAAGTGAGCGAAGTCACCCGAAGCGGATCAGTGGTCCGCACCGCCCGCTTCATGGCGACCCGGGTCCTGGCGCTGGTGGAGCAGCCGGTACCCAGGGAGGACAGCTCGGAACAGTCGGGATAGCCGGGAAAGACCGGGCACCCCCTCCGGGAAGACCCTGAGACCTAGGACCTCGTCTCCACCCAGGGGAGTACTCCGCAGGTCATCGGTCATCCTCCGGGAGGCCCGCCAATCGGTACGAGGGCATGACGACCCATCGGCGCCGCGCACCTAGATTTGAGGTCAAGCGGCGGGTGCAGCACTCGTCCCCCGAGGTCAGACACCCGCCGCTGCCAACCACAACCGAAGCTCGGTCAGGAGAGGGACCATGGCCCACACGGCACCGCGGACGGCGATCCGCACGCAAGGACGCAAGGCATACGCCGCGGCGTTCGGCACCCGCCGCCAGGGTCAGCGCCACCCATTGGTGGCGACAGCAATGGTCCTCCCCCTGGCGGCCCTGCTCGTAGTCGTCTTCGGCGGCTGGGAAGCAGTGGTCACACAAGCGTCGTCCGTGGGCGTGATGCTGGGGCGCTGAGCGGCGCCCCAGGCCCGGAAGAGCGGTCCGGGCGGGGACATCCGGCCATGAAACCCCGTGGGGACGGGGGTGCGGCGGACGGCAAAAAATGCCCGCGCAGCTGGGGAGCTGCGCGGGCGTTTTTGTGCCGTCTTTTGCGCCTAAACCGGCGCCGCTCTCGCGGACCAAATTGCTCGCCGTTGTGGTTCCTCAATTGATGGTGGCGGTCAGAGCGGTTTGATGGCTGCGTAGGCTCACCGGGAACCGAACCTAGGGGGAGTCGTGACCGCAGATGTGCTGACCGCGCTGACCGCCAAGGTGCGGGGCGCGGCCCACGCGGAGCGTGCCTGCGCTCACCCCGACACAGTCCTCGCCGACCGGAAGGACGGCACCGTAGTCCGGCACGGCGACACCGTCGCGAAGGCGCACGGACCCGGTACGGACCCGGCGGAGCTCTCCCGTCGCTTGTCGGTCGCCGCGCACCCCGCCCTCACCGGTACCCTCCTCGCCCCGCTGCGCCCGGACCCCGTCGACCTCCACGGCCGCCTCGTGACCTTCTGGCCGTACGGCAGCCCCGTCGACCCGGAGAATCCCGCGGCGGCCCCCTGGGAGGCCGCCGCGACCCTGCTGGCCCGCCTGCACCTGGCACCCGCGCCGGACGGGCTGCCGCCCATGAGAGGCCCTGCCAAGGCGGCTCGTGCGATCGGCCGGCTCCGGGCGGCGGGCTCGCACCCGGCCGCCGACCCGGTGCTGCGCGCCTGGGCCGCCCTCCCGGCCTGGGCGCGCGCGGAAGCCCCCATGCCGGACACGACAACCCTCTGCCACGGCGACCTCCACCTCGGCCAGCTCGTACGCCACCCCGCGACGACCGGCCGCTGGCTCCTCATCGACGTCGACGACCTGGGCGTGGGCGTCCCGGCCTGGGACCTGGCCCGCCCGGCCGCCTGGTACGCCTGCGGCCTGCTCCCGCCCGACGACTGGACCCGCTTCCTGACCGCCTACCGGCACGCGGGCGGCCCGGCCGTCCCCGCCCACGGCGACCCCTGGCCCGCCCTGGACGTCGCGGCCCGCGCCCTCACCGTGCAGACCGGCGCCCTGGCGATCGCCAAGTCCGCTGCGGCGGGCCGCCCGTTGGACGAGGTGGAGCAGGCCGTGATCGACGCCTGCGACCGAATGAGCGGCGCCCCGCCCGAGTTGGCGCACGATTTCGCCAAGTAGGGTGCAACCGACCGAAGCCGGGCAGAGTCTGTCCTGGCGGAAGCAGTACCGACGGCGAGGAGTTGAGCCGAGCATGCAGTGTCCGAAGTGCCATGCGCCGATGCACACGTACAACCGCAATGGCGTCCAGATCGAGCAGTGCAGCGGCTGCCGCGGGATATTTCTCGACTACGGCGAGCTGGAATCACTGACCCGCATGGAGGGCCAGTGGTCGCAGCCCGCGCCGCCGCCCCCGGCCGGCCCGCAGGGATATCCGGCCACGCCCGCGCCCGCCTGGGGTGCCCCGCAGCACGGCGGTCACGGAGGCCACGGCGGTCACTACGGCGGCCACCGTCAGAAGAGCTTCGGCCGCATGCTCTTCTCGTCCTGAGACGACGAAGCCCCCGACCGTACGAGACGGCCGGGGGCTTCGGCTGGTGCGCGATACTGGGATTGAACCAGTGACCTCTTCCGTGTCAGGGAAGCGCTCTCCCGCTGAGCTAATCGCGCAGGTCACGCGGCCTGAGCCACGCTTACTGCTGGTGCTGCGTGCGCGATACTGGGATTGAACCAGTGACCTCTTCCGTGTCAGGGAAGCGCTCTCCCGCTGAGCTAATCGCGCGGGGATCCTTACGGACCGAGTCCTTGCGGACCAGTGGACGATACTGGGATTGAACCAGTGACCTCTTCCGTGTCAGGGAAGCGCTCTCCCGCTGAGCTAATCGTCCTTGGAGGTGGAGACGGGATTTGAACCCGTGTAGACGGCTTTGCAGGCCGTTGCCTCGCCTCTCGGCCACTCCACCAGGAGTGCGGGGGTTCGGGAAGATCCCCCACTTCCTGCGAGCGGACGACCAGGTTCGAACTGGCGACCTCAACCTTGGCAAGGTTGCGCTCTACCAACTGAGCTACGTCCGCTTGTCGTTTCCGTTCGGCTCACGCGTCCCGGCGACGTGTTGAACTCTAGCGGATTCCGGGGCCAGCACAAAAACGCGTTTGTGCAGCGTGCTGCGGTACGTCCACTCCAAGGACACGGTCGGGGCACCCGCAGGTCACCCGCCCTAGACTCGACTGCGTGCTCGACCTCCCTCCTCTCGCCCGCTTCGGTGGACTCGTCGCGACCGGTCTCCTCGATGTGACCTGCGACCCATCCGCCCTGGACTCCACCGGTTTCTGGGCCGTGTCCGCAGACTTCGAGGGACGTCTCGTCTGCGCCCGCTTCCGGGATGTACGCAAGGAACCCGTGCCCGCACCGGTCCCCGGGCAGTGGCGGGGTCCCGCAGTCGGTGACTGGAAGTCGTCGCTCGACCGCGCCGCGTACACCGAGGGCGTCCGCCGTATCCGCGCGCACATAGCAGCCGGTGAGGTCTATCAGGCCAACCTCTGCCGCGTCCTGTCCGCGCCCATCACTCCCGGCGCCGACGTGGACGCACTCACCGCCCTCCTCGCCCGCGGCAACCCGGCACCGTACGCCGGAACGATCCGCCTCCCCGGCCACGGCGTCGACATAGCCACCGCGTCCCCCGAACTCTTCCTGCGCCGCGACGGCCGGACCGTCGAATCGGGCCCGATCAAGGGCACCGGGCGCACCGAGGCCGACCTCCTGGACAAGGACTACGCCGAGAACGTGATGATCGTGGACCTGGTCCGCAACGACCTCGGCAAGGTCTGTGCCACCGGCAGTGTGACCGTCCCCGACCTGTGCGCCGTCGAGAAGCATCCCGGCCTGGTCCACCTCGTCTCCACCGTCCACGGCGAACTCCGCGACGGCGCGGGCTGGCCCGAGCTGCTCTCCGCCGCCTTCCCGCCCGGCTCCGTCACCGGCGCCCCCAAGTCCAGCGCCCTGCGCATCATCGACGCCCTGGAGACGGCACCCCGCGGCCCGTACTGCGGAGGCATCGGCTGGGTCGACGCCGACCACCGCACCGCGGAACTCGCTGTCGGTATCCGCACCTTCTGGATCGACCGGGCGGAAGGGCTGCTGCGGTTCGGCACAGGCGCGGGCATCACCTGGGGCTCCGACCCCGACGGGGAGTGGCGGGAGACCGAGCTGAAGGCCGCCAGGCTCCTCGCGGTAGCGTCAGGGGTGTACGAGGCAGGTGGGGGACCCTGACGTGCAGCGTCCACCCTGGGGACGCCGCATCCGACAACGGCTCCGCCGCGGGCCGGACCCCCGGCCGGACCATCACGTCGAACGACGGACCGGCACTTACGCGCGAGGTGAAATTCAGTGAAGCTCTGGCTCGACGGCGGGCTGCAGGACATCGAGGCCGCCCGCGTCTCCGTCTTCGATCACGGACTGACCGTGGGCGACGGCATCTTCGAGACCGTGAAGGCGGTCGACGGGAAGCCGTTCGCGCTGACCCGCCACCTCGACCGGCTGGCCCGCTCGGCGCGCGGTCTCGGGCTGCCCGAGCCCGACCTCGACGAGGTGCGCCGCGCCGGCGCCGCCGTCCTGGAAGCCAACCCGATGCCGCTCGGCCGGCTGCGGATCACGTACACCGGCGGCCACGGCCCGCTCGGCTCCGACCGCGGTGAACACGGCCCGACCCTGGTCGTCGCCCTCGGTGCGTCCGGTCGGCGTCCCGACACCACCGCCGTGATCACCGTCCCCTGGACCCGCAACGAGCGCGGCGCCCTGACGGGCCTCAAGACCACCTCGTACGCCGAGAACGTCGTCGCCCTGGCCCGCGCGCGCGAACACGGCGCGTCCGAGGCGCTGTTCGCCAACACGGTGGGCCGGCTGTGCGAGGGCACGGGGTCCAACGTCTTCGTCGTCCTAGACGGTGAGATCCACACCCCGCCGGTCGCCTCCGGCTGCCTCGCCGGCATCACCCGCGCGCTCGCCGTCGAGTGGACCGGCGCCAAGGAGACCGACCTGCCGCTGGACGTCCTGGAGACCGCTGAGGAGGTCTTCCTGACCTCCACGCTGCGGGATGTGCAAGCCGTCCATCGGGTCGACTCCCGCGAACTCCCGGGCGCGCCGGGCCCGGTGACCGCCAAGGCGATGCGGGTCTTCGACGAGCGGGCCGGGAACGACCTCGATCCGTAAAAGCGGAATTAATTCGGCTGACCTGGGACTCCGCAGCGGGTAGAACACCTTTGATGACCACCACCCTGCGGCCGACCGAGCCGATCCAGCACGCCGACGACGGGACGCGTTCGCGCCGCTACCAAGTGTGTGTGAACAGCCGTCCGGTGGGCGAGATACACCTCGCGACGCATCCCGTCTTCGGGCCGTCCGTCGCCCAGATCAGCCGGCTGCGCATCGAGGAGCCGGACCGGCGGCGGGGCCGAGGCACAGTGGCCGCGCTCGCCGCCGAGGAGGTGGCGCGCGGCTGGGGCTGTGAGCGGATCGAGACGGCGGTTCCCGCGGACGCCGAGGCCGGGCTCCGGCTCACCAAGGCGCTCGGGTACGTCACCCGCAACCGCAGCATGGAGAAGGTACTCGGTGAGACCCCGCCCGAACTGCCCGCAGGGAGCCGTGGCCGCCCCATGACGCAGGCCGAGTACCAGGCCTGGGACCGGGAGAGCAGGGAGGGCTACGCGCAGTCGTGGATCAGCCGTGGAGTGCCAGAGGCGGAGGCGTACGCCAAGTCGCAGCGGGACCACGATCATTTGCTGCCACAAGGGCTCGCCACCGAGAACGTGCTCCTCAGCGTCCTGGAACACGAAGGCAGCCGAGTCGGGGATCTTTGGCTGGGAGAGCGCGACGGAAGCGCCTTCGTCTACAACGTCGAGGCTCACGCGGCGCATCGTGGCAAAGGGCATGGCCGTACGCTCATGCTCCTTGCCGAGGCCCAGGCGGTGGCCGCCGGGAGGAGCCGCATCGCCCTCAACGTCTTCGCGGGCAACACGCCGGCCGAGCGGCTGTACGAGTCGCTCGGCTACGAGGCGACGATGTACTACCTCTACAAGAGCCTGCTGTAGTACGCGGCGGTGAACGGCAGTACGAGGCCCGCTGCGGGAGTCAGGCCTCCTGCCCGGCCAGCAGCCGGTCCGCGATCTCCTCGATGCGCTCGCGCAGGCCTTCCTGGCTCTTGCCGCCGTCGAGGAGTTCACCGCCGATGACGTACGTCGGGATGCCGGTCACGCCGATGGCCTTGCCCTCGGCCTGGTCGGCGTCGACGATCAGGATGTGCCGGCCGTCGATCAGGGCCGTGTCGAACTCCTCGGCGTCCAGACCGAGTTCACTGGCGACCTCGATCAGGACGGGCTCTCCCCGACGGTCCAGTTCCTCGACGCGGCCGAGCACCGCCTCGATGTAGGGCCATGCCTGCCCCTGCTCCGCCGCCTCCTCCGCGGCCTGCGCCGCGGCGAAGGCGTGCTTGTGCTTCTCCAGCGGGAAATGCCGCAGCCGCACCTCCAGACGGTCGCCGTAGCGGGCGCGCAGCGCGCGCAGGTCGTCGAGGGCGCTGAGGCAGTCGGGGCACTGAAGTGCGCACCAGACGTCCAGGACGGCAGCCGGACGTGCGGATGAGGAGTCGTTCATGGACACCAGTCTCCCAGCCCAGGCGCGGGCGACCCAACCGGGACCGAGGGTGTACGCCGTCTCCGCGGGCCGACCGGGACCTGGGGAGGACGCCGACCCCGATTTGTCCCTGAGGTCCGCCCAGGGCATGGCATACCGGGCGTCGGGCGGTGCAGGATGGAAGGGACGAACCGACCCTGCCCGACCAAGCCCTGCCTGGAGGACCGGATGATTGCCGAGACCGTCTGTTCCGCCGTATCCGCGGCAGGCCTGGGCATTGCCGCCGTCACGGCCTACCGCAAGCGCTTCCTCGCGGCCGCGCGCATCGCCGCCTACTCACTCGTGCCGGTGGGCCTGGTGATGACCGGGGTCGTCGGCTGGCTGGCCGACACCGCGTTCAGTCCGACCGCGTGGGCGGGCTTCGTCGTGCTCGGCGGTGCCTGGCTGCTGTTCATGACCACGAGGGCCGTGGAGCGGCGCGGCGGCGGGACCCGCAAGGAACGCAAGGCGGCACGGGCCGCACAGAGTGAGGCGGTGGCCCCCGCGGCGTCGGCGCCCTCACTGGGCCCGGCCGTCCGCCCTGCCGCCCGGCCGGCGGCGGCACCTCGTGCCACCGGCTCCGGGGACGACTTCAGCGACATCGAGGCCATCCTGAAGAAGCACGGCATATGACCGGGATATGACCGACTGAAACGACACAGAGACCTCACGGAGCGCGCGTAACCGGTCACGTTCGAGCGTCGTCGTCACGGGATCCGGCGAACTCCCGTATTTTCCGGGCGTGTTGATCGCCGAAGAGGTGTCCGCTGCGTCATCATCGCCCGCGAGATGCTGGACACAACACAGAGCGACACCGCCGCCCCGCCTCAGGAGCGGCGTGGTTGTCTCTTCGCGCTCTCCCAGCCACCGCTGATGATCTTCCTAGCGGTGATCGGCTGTCTCCTGCTCATGGCTTCGCTGCACGACCTGCTGCTGCTCTGAGCCGTACACGGAGCCCCTGGCGCCACCCGCTGAGGGCTCCGTCAATCCGCCGCCCCCTGCGCCGGGCCGAAGGGCCACGCCCGCGTGTCCCCGCCGACGACGCCGACGACTCTCGCGATGCGTGGAGGGCTGCTACGTCCGTCAGCCCGCCGCTTCCTTGCGGCGTGCGCGGTACGCGGCCACGTGGAGGCGGTTTCCGCAGGTGCGGCTGTCGCAGTAGCGGCGGGACCGGTTGCGGGACAGGTCGACGAAGGCGCGCCGGCAGTCGGGGGCCTCGCAGCGGCGGAGCCTCTCCTGCTCCCCGGCCACCACGAAAAAGGCCAGCGCCATCCCGCAGTCGGCGGCGAGGTGGTCGGCGACCGAGGCGCCCGGCGCGAAGTAGTGCACGTGCCAGTCGTAGCCGTCGTGATCGGTGAGCCGGGGCGTGGTGCCCGCGGTGGCGACCAACTCGTTGATCAGAGCGGCGGCGACCCGCGGATCGCCGGCGGCGAAGATCCCGGCGAACTTGCCGCGAACCTTGTGCACGGCCGCGAGATCGTACTCGGACAGCACACCGACATCGCTGATCTCGTGCTTTCGTACGAAATCGGCGAGGGAGGCGACATCCGCGAGCCCGTCGTCCGTCGTGTGGTCCTCCGGCGCGGTGTTCACCAGATCCACCACGGCGTCGAGGGCACACCGGGTGTCGTGGGTGATCAGCACGTTCAGCTCCCTGGCCTGGGGGTCGGGCGGGCGCCCGCCCGATGCTGGCCGATGGTAGTGGCTTCGCGGCGCGGGGGAGCGGGGCCTGCCTGCCGGGGCGAGGCCACAGGCGGCCTGGGCAGCCATGGCGGCACCCGGGCGCGCACCGGCGCCGCCCCCGCGGAAGCCCGCGGCGACGGCGCCGGTGTACGCCCTATGCGGTTGTCTGAGCCCGAGCCGTCTCCCCGAGTGGACGGCGCCGGGCGGCTCTCAGGTGTCTCGTCAGCTCTCGGCCAGGATGTGTGAGAGCTCCGTGTCGAGATCGAAGTGCCGGTGTTCCGTGCCTGGGGGCACGGCGGCGTCCGTTCGCTTCAGGAACGACTCCAGGGCCCGCGCTGGGGCCTCGAGCAGGGCTTCGCCCTCCGGGGAGCTCAGGGCGATGCATACGACGCCCTGGCCGTGGCTCCGGGACGGCCAGACTCGGACGTCGCCGGTACCGGTGGGCCGGTGCAGGCCCTCAGCCAGGAGGTCGCGGGCGAACACCCACTCGACGGTTTCCTCGGCTCCGGTGTGGAAGGTGGCGTGCACGGCGTAGGGATCGGCCGTGTCATACCGCAGTCCTGCGGGAACAGGCAGTGAGGACTCGCTCGACACAACGAGGCGCAGGTGCAGCTCGCAGCTGACCGTGGTGTTCATAAGCGCCAGGGCCTTTCGCTCAGTGTGCGCTCGGGGATTCGCACGTCGGCGAAATCGACATGCCACCTACGGTGCCGTTGTAAACCCCTCTGAGTGTTTTGCGTGCCTTTACGTAACTCATCCGGCCGAGAGCTCGTTCGCCGGATAGGACCATTCCGGTGACTGGTTTCTCTCGGGTAGGGTTTGGCCGTATGAATACGGGGAGTGACGAGCCGGGCGAGATCGCCACGGCTGATGACGGAACGAAGGCTGAGCGAGCGCTCGGTTCGCGGGCGCCGCATTTCATCAAGGCACGTCGCGCGCTGCACCTGCCCTGGCAGGTGGGCGTTTTCATCGTGGGTCTCGCGGTGGTCGGCGCGGGCGTGGTCATGCTTCCGCTGCCGGGGCCCGGCTGGCTGGTGATCTTCGGCGGCATGGCGATCTGGGCGACCGAGTTCGTCTGGGCGCAGCTCGTGCTCCGCTGGACGAAGCGCAAGGTCACCGAGGCGACGCAGCGCGCTCTCGACCCCGAGGTGCGGCGACGCAACATCATCCTCACGACGATCGGGCTTGTGATCATCGTGGGCCTCGGTGCCGTCTACGTCTGGAAGTTCGGCTTCGAGATGCCCTGGAACATCAAGGAGTGACGGTGTTCTCCCGGGGCCTGTGATGGCGCCTCGGCAGGTCGGAGCCACCCCCTGACATGGGGTAATGTTCTCCCTGCGCCCGGGCGATTAGCTCAGCGGGAGAGCGCTTCGTTCACACCGAAGAGGTCACTGGTTCGATCCCAGTATCGCCCACCACCGCGTTAGGCGGCCCAGCTCCACGGAAGACGTGGACCGGGTCGCCTTCGTCGTTTCTGCCCGGCTGAGCGGCCGTGGTGTCGCCTGTCGGCGCGAGGGGCGGTGGCGGGGAGGGAGCCCCGGGATCGGCGTCGGCCGCGATATGTGAAGGGGTGCGCCTTGCCGCCCCTGGTCTCGGTAGCCGCGGGGGTGCCGAGGGCTGTAGCCGGCCGTCCCGCACGTCGGCCGGCAGTTGCCCGACACCGCGTGCCACTCCACGGTCGTACCGGCCTCTGATCAGCCCACACCGACCCCCGAATCGCGTGGTCCTCCCCGGTCAACCCGCCGCGGCCGAACCGCCCCCGGGCCCAGCCGGGCCCGGCCCCTGCCGCACCAAGCAACTCACCCCCCACCACCCTCACGCTCCGTTCCGCCGGCCCTTCCGACCGACTCCCAACCCCCGTCTGTTTTCAGCCCCACCGGCAACTCGCCCGATCCCTCGAATCCCGTTCGGCGGGTCGGCCCCACCCGCCCGACCTGCACACTCGAAGGCGTCGGTCGCAGCCGGCCTCTGGTTCGCGCCGCCGCGCGGGCGGACCGCCTCACATCAATTCCTGTCCGAATCATTGACGCGCCCGAAAGCCCTCCGTACCTTGTGCCAGCAAGCGCTTACTTGAAACGATTCATGCGGCAGGCGGCAACGACGTCGCGGGGAGGCTCGACTGTGGGAAACAACGGGAGTGTTGAGAGGCGTACGGTCCTCAAGGCGGCCGGAGCTTCGCTGGCCACGCTGGGACTGGCGGCGGCGACGGGGTGCGGTGGGGGGAGTGGTTCCGGGGACGGGACGGTCACGATCCGCTATGCCTGGTGGGGTGCCGACGAGCGGGCGAAGCGGATCAACCAGTCCATCGCGCTCTTCGAGAAGAAGTACCCGAAGATCAAGGTGAAGACGGACTTCCAGGACTACGTGGCCTTTTGGGAGAAGTTCCAGACCCAGGCCGCGGGTGGAAATCCGCCGGACGTATTCCAGAACGCCGTGGGATTTCTGCGGAAGTACGACAAGAGAAGCGTGCTGCTCGACCTCAAGCCCCAAGTGGAAGCGGGCAATTTGAGCCTGGAGAACTTCCGCGCCGGCGTCGAAAAGGTCGGTGAGGTCGACGGAAAGATTCTCGGGGTACCCGTCGGATCCAACACCATGTCACTTGTCATCGACGAGAAGGTATTTGAGAAGGCCGGCATCAAGGCCGAACAGGGCTGGACGTGGGACGAGTATTTCGCCGCCCTCAAGAAGATCCATGACACGCAGAAGGTGGCGGGTGACACCGGCTACTTCGGGATCATGTATCTCTACGACCTCTACCTCCGGCAGAACGGGAAGGCCTTCTTCACCGAGGACGGACTCGGCTTCGACGAGGCCGATCTGACGGAGTGGTGGACGGACGCGTACAACCGGGTCAAGGCCGGGATCATCACCGACCCGAAGAGGGTCGAGCAGGACAAGCCGAAGTCCTCGCTCTCGGCCGCGCACGGCGCCTCCGAGTTCACCTGGGACAACTTCACGGTGCGTTACACCGCGGAGGGCGACAGCACGTACGGTCTCGCGCCGATTCCCACGACCGACGGCAAGCAGACCGGCCAGTACCTCGCCTCGCTCATGCTGAGTGCCTCCGCGCGCACCCAGCACCCCAAGGAAGTCGCCCAGTTCATCAATTTCATGGTCCACGACCCCGAGGTCGGCAAGATCATGGGTTACGACCGCGGCATCCTCGCCACCACCGAGCAGTTCGAGGCGTTCACACCGGCCGACGCCCCCAGCAAGGCGATCGCGCAGTACGAGCAGGATGTCGCCGCGGCCGGAGTCCTCGGCACCATCACCCCGCACCCGGCCGGTGCGGACACCGCGGAGACGGCCTTCCTGCGTATCGCCGGTGACATGTCGCAGGGCACGACCAAGGTCGCCGACGCGGTGAAGCAGTTCTTCTCCGAGGCGAAGACCGCCCTCGCCGCCTGATGGGAACCGCAGTGACGCTCGTCAAGGACTCTCCGCCCGACGCCCCGGAGATACGCCCCGCGGCCCCCGCCGACCGAAAGCGGCGGGGGCGCCGGGAGAATCTCGCCGGCTATCTCTTCATGTCGCCCTGGATCGCGGGCTTCCTGCTGCTGACCGCGGGGCCGATGGCCGCCTCGTTCTACTTCGCGTTCACCGATTACAACCTCTTCAATTCACCGCAGTGGATCGGCTTCGACAACTTCACCAAGATGTTCGAGGATCCCCGGTGGCAGAAGTCGGTCGAGGTGACGGCGAAGTACGTCGTCATCGGCACGCCGCTGAAGCTGCTCCTTGCGCTGGGCGTCGCCCTGCTGCTCGCGCAGAGCAGGCGCGGGCAGGCCTTCTACCGGGCCGCCTTCTACGCCCCGTCACTGATCGGAGCGAGCGTCTCCGTCGGCTTCGTGTGGCGCGCCCTCTTCTCGGACGACGCCATCGTGGACCGTACGCAGTCGTTCTTCGGCTTCCACACGGGCGGCTGGGTCGGCGACCCGGACTGGGTGCTCTACAGCCTGGTCGCGCTCACCGTGTGGCAGTTCGGCGCGCCCATGGTGATCTTTCTGGCAGGGCTCAAGCAGGTGCCGAGGGAGCTGTACGAGGCTGCCGAGGTGGACGGCGCCGGGCCGCTGCGGCGGTTCTGGAACATCACGCTGCCGATGATTTCGCCGGTGCTCTTCTTCAACGTGCTCCTGGAGACCATCCACTCCTTCCAGATCTTCGGTTCGGCGTACGTCGTCTCCAACGCCACCTGCGGACCGGCCGACGCCACGCTCGTCTACACCTGCTACCTGTACCAGAAGGGCTTCAAGGAGTCCCAGATGGGCTTCGCGTCCGCCATGGCCTGGATGCTGCTGCTCGCCGTGGCGCTGGTGACGGCCGTCCTCTTCTGGTCGCAGAAACGTTGGGTGCACTACGAGGAGGACGCCCGATGAGCACCACCCTGCGCAAGCCCGTGGAACTCGGCGGCCGCAAGCGCTCCGGCTCGCTCGCCTGGCACCTCGGCGCTCTGGCCGTCCTCGCCGTCGTCCTCTACCCCGTCATCTGGGTCCTCGGCGCCTCGTTCAAGCCCAGCCGCGAGATCATCGGCAGCCTCGACCTGTTCCCGACCAGCCCCATCCTCGGGAACTTCAAGGGCCTTGCCGACGGCATCGCGGACATCTCGATAGCCACCTTCTTCCAGAACTCCCTCTTCTACGCGCTCGGTTCCGTCGTCGGCATCGTCATCTCCTGCTCGCTGACGGCGTACGCCTTCGCCAAGATCAGGTTCGCGGGGCGCAACCTGATGTTCTCGGTCATGATCGGCACGCTCCTGCTGCCGTACCACGTGCTGCTCATTCCGCAGTACGTGATGTTCCAGAAGATGGAGCTGATCAACACCTATGTGCCGCTGCTGATCGGCAAGTACCTGGCCACCGAGGCGTTCTTCGTCTTCCTGATGGTGCAGTTCATGCGGAACCTGCCGCGCGAGCTGGACGAGGCGGCCCGGCTCGACGGGTGCGGGCATCTGCGGATCTACTGGTCGATCGTGCTGCCGCTGTGCCGGCCCGCGCTCATCACCAGCGCGATCTTCACGTTCATCAACGCCTGGAACGACTTCATGGGCCCGCTGATCTACCTCAACGAACCCAGCAAGTACACCGTCTCGCTGGGCATGATGATGTTCCGCGACCAGGAGGGCGTCGCCAACTACGGCGGCATGATCGCGATGTCGCTGGTCGCGCTGCTGCCCGTGCTGCTGTTCTTCCTCGCCTTCCAGCGGTACCTCATCGACGGCATGGCGACCTCGGGACTGAAGGGCTGAGATGGGCACCAGCCAGCCGCGTGC
This sequence comes from Streptomyces sp. NBC_00038, assembly GCF_026343635.1. NCBI lineage: Bacteria > Bacillati > Actinomycetota > Actinomycetes > Kitasatosporales > Streptomycetaceae > Streptomyces > Streptomyces sp. NBC_00038. Next base: position 2,037,467 of record NZ_JAPELQ010000001.1, on the reverse strand, counting down.
GAAGGCGCGCAAGGCACCGCGCGAATCCGCGTTCGCCGAGCGGTTCGCCGTCTTCGCCGAGTGTCTGCTCACCGGAGTGTGGATCGCGGTGGCCTCGCTGCCGGTGGTCACCTACCCCGCCGCGTTCGCCGCGGGTGCGCGGCATCTGCGGCGGCGTACGACCCATGAGGCCGGTGGCTGGCGGGAGTTCACCGCCGACTTCCGGACGGCCGTCCGGGGCGGCTGGATCGCCGGGGCCGTCGGCTGGGCCGCGGCGGCCGCGGTCTGGGTGGACGTCCAGGCCGTACGCGCCGGGATCCCCGGTGGCCCGCTGGTCGGGGCCGTCGGACTCTTCGCGCTGATCGGGCTCGCCGTCGCCGGGCTGCGCGCGGCGGCGGTCTGGGAGCCCGGGGCGTCCTGGCGCGTGCTGCTCGCGGACGCCGGGCGCCGCACGGTCCTCGACCCGGCCGGGTCGTTCCTGCTCGTCGGCGGACTGGCCGTGGTGGCCTGTTCCGCCTGGCTCGTCGCACCACTGGCGGTCCCCGTCCTGGGGGCCGTCGCGGCGGCGGCCGTCGCCGTCGAGGAGCGCCACCGCCTCCGGTGAGTCCCTCGCAGGTCGGCGCCCTGGGCGCCGTACCTCTATCTGTCATGCCCCTGACTTCCCCGCACGGAAAGGAAAGGCCATGTCTCCCATCCCCCGCAGGTCCCTGCTCAAGGCGGCCGCCGTCGCCGGAGCCGCCGCGCAGTTCAGCTGGGCGCTAGGAAGCGCGACCGCCCAGGCCGCGCCGAGAGCGGAGGCCGCCGACGCGGACCCCGTCACCCTGGACTGGCTGGAGGACGGCGGCCTCGGCGCCGCCCCCGGCTCCACCGTCGGCGTGCCCTGGCCGAAGGGTGCGTACGCGGAAGACCAGACCTTCGCGCTCACGGACGCCGACGGCAAGGCCGTCCCGGTGCAGTCCTGGCCGATCGCGTACTGGCCGGACGGCTCCCTCAAGTGGACCGCCCACGCGGTCAGTTCGGGATCGGGGAAGCTCAACCTCGCCGCCGGTGAGCCGGCCGCACCCGACAAGTCGGTCACCGTCGACAAGAGCTGCGGCACCATCGACATATCGACCGGGGTCATCACGGCGAAGATCGGCAAGAGCGGCTCCACTCTCGTCAAGTCCGTCACCCGCGGGTCCACCGAGATCGCCAAGAACGGCCGGCTCGTGCTCATCCGGCAGCCCGAGATCGAGGACGAGGATCAGGGTGCGGAGAAGTTCGAACGCTTCGAGAGCGCCATCTCCGAGGTCGAGGTCGAGCAGGAGGGTCCGGTCCGTGCCGTCGTCCGCATCGACGGCAAGCACCGTAAGGGAAGCCGGAGTTGGCTCCCCTTCTCGGTCCGGCTGTACTTCTACGCGGGCGCCGAGTCGTTCCGGATGGTGCACACCGTCACCTTCGACGGGACGCAGGAGCCCGGCAAGGCGAGCGGCGACTTCATCCGCGGTCTCGGTGTCCGCTTCACCGTGCCGATGCGGGACGCCTCGTACGACCGGCACATCCGCATCGGCGGTGACGGCACCGGTCTGTTGCGGGAAGCGGTGAAGGGCATCACCGGGCTGCGGCGCGATCCGGGCGCGGCGGTCCAGGCGGCGCAGTTCGCGGGGGAGAAGCTGCCCGATCCCTCGACCTGGGACCAGCGGGTCACCACCCGGCTCCAGTACATCCCCGAGTGGGGCGACTACACGCTCTCGCAGCTCTCCGCCGACGGCTTCGGCCTGCGCAAGCGCACGAAGAAGGGGTACGGCTGGATCCCCGCGGGCGGCGGCGAGCGGGCCTCCGGTTTCGGATACGTCGGCGGGCCGAGCGGCGGATTCTCCTTCGGCCTGCGGGACTTCTGGGAGAAGCACCCGGCGCAGCTCGACATCCGCGACGCCCACACCGACGAGGCCGAGGTCACCCTCTGGCTCTGGTCGCCCGAGGCACAGCCCATGGACCTGCGCTTCTACCACGACGGCATGGGCCAGGACACCTTCGCCGAACAGCTCGAAGGCCTCAACATCACCTACGAGGACTACGAGCCCGGCTTCGGCACCCCCTACGGCATCGCCCGCACCTCCGAACTCCTCTTCTGGGCCAATGAGTCGACGCCTTCGCCGGAGACGCTCGCCGAACAGGTCGAGGCGGTACGGGTGTTGCCGCAACTCGCCGCCCCGCCTGCGCACCTCGTCAAGGCCAAGGTGTTCGGCGGTCTCTTCTCCGAACCCGACCGCTCCACCACCGCCAAGGCGAAGATCGAGGACCACCTCGACTTCCTCTTCACCTATTACAAGGACCAGGTGGAGATGCGCCGTTGGTACGGCTTCTGGGACTACGGCGACGTCATGCACTCGTACGACCCGGTCAGACACCAGTGGCGGTACGACGTCGGCGGCTACGCCTGGGACAACTCCGAGCTCTCGCCCGACCTCTGGCTCTGGTTCGCCTACCTGCGCTCCGGCCGCGCGGACATCTTCCGCTTCGCCGAGGCGATGACCCGGCACACCGGCGAGGTCGACGTCTACCACCTGGGCCAATGGGCGGGCCTGGGCACCCGGCACGGCATACAGCACTACGCCGACAGCGCCAAACAGCAGCGCATCGCCAACACCACGTACCGGCGCTACTACTACTTCCTCACCGCCGACGAGCGCGTCGGCGACCTCATGCACGCCAACGTCGACTCCGACGAGACCTTCCTCGTCCTCGACCCGATCCGCAAGATCCGCACCGAGCCGTACACACCCGACCGGCACGCCCTGTCGATCGGCTTCGGCACGGACTGGAGCGGGCTCGTGTCGGCGTGGCTGACGGAGTGGGAGCGCAAGGGCCCCAAGTGGGAGAAGGCCAAGGCGCGGGTGCTGTCGACGATGGAGACGATCGCCGCCCAGCCCAACGGGTTTGTGCAGGGGAGCGGGCTGTACGACCTCGACACGGGGAAGTTCGCGATCGCCTCCGCGCCCGTGGTGGGCGTCTCGCACCTGTCCGCGGTCTTCGGGCTCAACGAGCTGTGCGCCGAACTCATCGACCTCGTCGACGTGCCCAAGTTCAAGGACGCGTACCTCGACTACTGCCGCTACTTCAACGCGACCAAGGCCGAACAGGTGGCCCGGTACGGCTCCAACTTCGGCACCCTGCTGCTGTTCCAGGGCCACTCACGTCTCGACGCCTACGCGGCCGTCCAGACCGGTGACGCGAAGCTCGCCACGCGCGCGTGGGACAAGTTCTACAACTCCGACGGCTACAAGGAGTCGGCGCCCTGGACCACGGAGAAGCTGACCGGCCCGGTCACGCTGGTGCCTGGCAGCGAGGCCAACTGGGTCTACACGAACGACACCGCGCTGTACGGCCTCGCGGCGATCGAGAACCTGGCACTTCTCGGCGACAGGATGCCTTCGTGACGGCCGCCTAGTTCATCCTCCCCAGCACCTCCCGCACCCGCCGTGCGTCCCGGATCCGCTGCTCGTACGTCGCACCCAGTGCGAGCAGCAGCAGACCGGCGAGTGCGGGAGGCGCCCAGCGGGGGAGCGCGCCGGCCACCTGTGCGATGTACGGGGCGAGTTCGTGCAGCGCGTCCAGTGTGAGCACCGTGCCGCCCATCACCAGTGGCGCCTGGAGGCGGTGCCGGGCTCCCACGAGAGTGACGGCGAGGGCCGCGGCGCCGAGCAGCAGCGGGCGCAGCCAGTGCGCGTCGCCCCACGCCGCGAAGAGGCTCGGCACGAGCGTGACGGAGATGCCCGGCCCGTACGCCGTCCACGACGAGACCTGTGTGTCCTTGCGGCGCCTGAGGACCCCGACGAGGAGTGCCGGGACGGTGACCGGAAGGGTGTACGCCTCCGGGGAGCCGACGTCCCAGGACGCCAGGCGGACCCAGGTGGCCAGCACGATCAGGGCAGCGGCCGCGTAGCCGACGGGGCGCCGGTCCTCCCGTACGGCCGTGCCCGCGGCGATCACTCCGCAGAGGGCCAGGACCAGGGCCAGCATCGGCGGATCGGTGACCGCGAGGCCGACGGCGAGCAGCCCGGCGGTGGCTCCGGTCACCTCGATGGACATGGTCGTCGGGGAGGCGCCGAGGCGCGCCGCGAGCAGTGCCGCGGTGACCGGTACGACGAGGACGAGCAGCGCGGTCTGCTGCGGCTGCCAGCCGAGGGAAGCTCCGACGGCGCAGGTCAGGGCGGTTCCGTGGACGAGGGCGGCCGGTGCCGCGATCGGGCCGAGGTGCGGTCGCAGGGCGGCGGCCCCGAACAGGGCGGTCAGCGCGGTCAGCACGCTCAGAGTCGCCGGCTCGGAGGCCAGAGCGAGCAAGGCGAGGCTGAGAGAAGTGAGGAGGGAGAGGACAAGGGCGGCGAGGGGGAGGTGCGAGGCGAAGCGGGACTCAGGGGTCGGGGCCCGAAGCGCGTACGCCGCGAGAGCCGCTGTCACCACTGTTTGCACCAACAAGCCCGCCGCATAGGGGAGTTCGAGGGTCGCGGGGAGGACGATTGCCGTTGCCCAGGTCAGTGTCAGCGCGCCGGTCAGGGCGCGCGGGCGCCAGGTCGTGCCGCGGACGGCCACCACGAGAACGGCGGCGACGAGGGCGAGTACGAGAGGTGCCGTGGCCGCGTTCGGGGGCCAGGGATTGCCGGTCGTCACCGCGTCGCGGGCGTTCGCCGGGGCACCGGACCACGCGCTCCGGACCCAGTCGACCGGGCCCAGCAGGGCGACGGTGACCGGGGCCAGCGCCCACACCACCGCGAGGGCCTGTACGCAGCCGGAGGCCACGGCGAGACCGTGCCGCACCGGCTCGGGGAGGCGGGTGCCTGCCGCCGCCAACAGAGCGACTCCGCACACCAGATAGCCCGGAACCGTCCAGGCATCGGGCAGCGACGGGCGCAGGACGCCACCGACCGCGGCGACCGCGATCAGGCCGCCGGTCAGCGCGAAGCCGGTGCCGGCGCGCGGCTTCGGGGACTGCCATGCCGCTGTCAGGGCGATCGCCGCGGCGAAGAGGAGGAGCGCCGCCGCACGGGCGGCGGCGCTCGTGCCGGAGGCCGTCAGAGACAGCCAGCCGGCGACAAAGGTGCCCAAGCCGCCCATGCCGTACGCGCCCATGGTGGCGACGATTCGTACGGACTTCACGGGCGTCCGGAGGGCGAGGGCCGCGTCGAACGCTGCCGTCAGCAGTAGCGCGGCCGTCATGGTGTGGTCGCCCGCGTCGGCCGCGCCCGCCCAGAGGAGCAGCGGGAGTTGAGCCGTCGCGGTCGCGAGCGGCAGGGGCAGACGCAACGGGCTGATCGAGGGCGCCCGGTCACCGGGCGACCGGCGCAGCGCGCCGAGCGTGAGCCCGTACGCCGTCCACACCGCGGCCAGTACCGCCGACGCCACGGCCGAGTACCCGAGGCCGTCCGCGTCCGGGAACGCGACCTCGTACAGCGCGTACGCGTCAAGGACCGTCAGCGCGAGACCCAGCCCCGCCACCGACTCGGCGGTCGAGCGCAGGCTCCGCCCGAGCAGCGGGACGGGCGCGCCGAGCGCGGCCACTGTCACCGCGCCCAGTACGAGCGCCCGTCCGGCGATCCCCAGGTGACCCCAGCTGACCAGCGTGAACGCGATCGCGGCGACGGTCAGCAGGATGCCGCCGAGGATCAGGAGCACGTTCTGGACGCTGGGAGCAGTGGTCTCGGGCCGGCGTACGGCGGGCCGGGGCGCGGGTACCGGGTACAGCGAGTGGAGCAGCCACGCGCGGCGGGCCAGCAACTGGGCTCGGCGTGCGTCGAGTTGCCGCAGCTCGTTGTCGAGGAACCGCAACTCCTCGGCCGGTGGCGGGATGTGGGTCATGCAGAGGAGTGTGGTCCCGGTCACGTTCTCCGGCATGAGTGTGCGTACTCAGGCGGTACTCATCTCCCGGGCGGGCACACTCCGTACATGGACTGGAGCCATTACCGTTTCCGCAGCGTGTGGGACCTGCCCGCGCCGCCCGCCGACGTGTACGTCGTCCTCGAGCAGGCCGAGGAGTACCCGCGCTGGTGGCCGCAGGTGCGCGAGGTGACCCGCGTCGACGAGCACAGCGGCGTCATCCGGATCCGCTCGGCCCTGCCGTACGACATGACCTTCACCGGGCGCGAGGTGCGCCGCGATCCGGAGGGCGGCGTCCTGGAGATCTCGATGTCCGGCGACATCGACGGCTGGGCACGCTGGACGCTGACCGCCGACGGGCAGGGCACCCGGGCCCAGTACGACCAGGAGGCCGTGCTGAACAAGCCCCTGCTGCGGCGGTTCGCGGTGCCGGGGCGGCCCGTCTTCCGCGCCAATCACGCGCTGATGATGCGGGCGGGGCGACGCGGACTCAGGGCGTACCTGGAAGCGGTCTGAACGAAGCGGTTTGAACGACACCCGCCGAGACCTGTATTGTTCGGTGCGTTCCCGGGCGATTAGCTCAGTGGGAGAGCGCTTCGTTCACACCGAAGAGGTCACTGGTTCGAACCCAGTATCGCCCACCCGGAGAAGGCCGGTCCGTCACAGACGGACCGGTTTTTCTGTGTTCTTCTCTCTGTGCGTGGTCCTTCCCTGTGCGCGTGCTCAGGCGGCCGCCTGCAGGTCCGGACGCAGCGGCCACGCCGGATCCACCGCCTCCTCCGAGCCGCTGCGCGCGAACCACGCCTGCAGTCCACGCGCCTGTGCCGCGTGCCACACGGCCTGCAGCGTGTGCAGTTCGGCGGGGGAGAGCCGCTCCAGGCGGGCCGGGAAGCGGCGCCCGACCGCCCGTACGACATCCATCGAGGCCAGCGCGTCGGCCGCCGCGTCGTGCGCGCCCTCCAGCACCACGCCGTAGTGCGCGCAGAGGTCGGTGAGGGTGCGGCGGCCCTTGCGATAGCGGTCCAGGTGCTTGTCGAGGACGCGGGGATCGAGCACGCGCAGCGGCTTCGTCTCGAACCAGTGGTCGAGCGTCGAAGCGCGATGGCGGCGCAACTCCCGGTCCAGAAGGGTCAGATCGAAGGGAGCGTTCATCACCACGAGCGGGCGGCCCGCCGCGGCCTGTTCGGCCAGTTCCCTGGCTATCTCGTCCATCACAGGCGACGGCCAGCGGCCGTTGCGCTGCAGATGCTCATCCGTCAGCCCGTGCACCGCCGTCGCCCCAGCGGGCACCGGCACTCCCGGGTTCACCAGCCACCGGGTCACCCGCGGGCGGCTGCCCGGGGCGTCCTGGACGACGACTGCGGCCGACACGATCCGGTCGGTCTCGACGTCCACGCCCGTGGTCTCCGTGTCGAACGCGGCCAAGGGGCCCTCGTACCAGCACGTCATACGTACACAACTCCTCGTTCACCCACGGCAGCTGACGCGCCGTCTTCTGCCAGTTTGGTGATACCCGGGCTGTTTGCGCCGTACGCCGGAAGGAGACAACAGAGGTACGGGTCTTCGCAGTTCAGCGGCCCGTCGCGGGGATACACCTGGTTTGGAAGGCTGTTGGACTCATGGCACTCGCGCAGCCCGAACGGGGCGGGCTGCTGCCCCAGCGGACGGCACCCCACCGAGGCTCACTCGCCACCACCGCCTGCATGGAGACATTGCAGGTGGGCTACTTGCACGCCGTCGCGGCGGCCGCGGGCTGCTCGCTGTCCCAGCCCTTTCCCGACAACGGCATCGACTGGCACGTCAGCCACAGCGCCCCCGGGCACACGGTCGACGACGAAGTCACCATCAAGGTGCAGCTCAAGTGCACGTACCAGATACCGCCGAACCCGCCGGGCCCCGCCTTCTCCTTCACGCTCGACAACGCCCACCTGGAGAAGCTGGCCCGCACCCCGGTCTCGGTGCACAAAATACTGGTCGTGATGCTCGTGCCCAGGTCGCAGGACGAGTGGCTGCGCGCCAGCCACGACCGCCTCGACCTGCGGCACTGCTGCTACTGGATCAACCTCGCCGGTCAGGCCGTCACTGGCCGGCGCAGGACCACCGTCCGTATACCGACCGCGCGCATCTTCGACGACCGTGCGCTCTGCGAGATCATGACGCGGGTCGGGACGGGAGGAAAACCGTGACGCACCGCCCCATCGACGAAGTACTGCGGCCGGTCAGGCCGCACCCGGTCGAGGCCCTCTGGAACGAGCCGCCCGAGCCCGCCCAGGTCGACCCCGTCGTGCTCAGCGCGCTGCTCCACCGGCACGGCTGGCAGCGGCGCGGCGGAGCACCGGGACGGTACGGCCGGTGGACCCCACCCGGGCCCGGCGGCGGCGGTACGAGCCTGCTCGTACCGGAAAGCCGGGCCTTCCCCGACAGCGACGACCTGCTCGGCGAGGCACTCGTCGCGCTCTCCCGCAGCGCCTCGCCGTCCGCGCGCGACGTCCTGGTCGCGCTCGCCGTGCCCAGCGACGAGATCCGCTGGTGGCGGGACGTCCCGACCGGACCCGTGGGCGCCGCGCCCTGGACGGTCGAGGAACAACTGCGCGCCGCCGCCCGCCAGATGCTGCTGGCCGGGGCACTGGCCACCCGCGCGCGAGCGGGCTACTACGGAGCCCGCCACCGCAGGCCCGCCGTCGCCTCCCTGGAGAACGTGCTCGTGGGCGCCGAGCCCGGCGGACGCCAGCTCACCGCCTTCGTGCCCGTCGCCACCGGGCGGCCCCTCGCCGTACGCCTGCACCAGGCGCTGTACGCCGCCCGCGAGGCCATCGACTACCAGCGGGCCACCGGCGGCATGGACGCCTTCGATGCCGCCGTCGAGGCCGGCGTCAGCCACGAGCTCATGGAAGCCCTGGTGGCCCTCGTCCGCGGCACCGAGGGCGCCCGGATCGCCGTGGAGTGGGCGCCCGCCGCCGGCGTACCCGAGGGCTGCGCGGCGCCCGCCGAACCCGTCGAGTTCTCGCCCGGCGACCTGCCCGTCCTGCGCGAGGCAGGCGCCCGCTTCCTGCGCGAGGAGCCGTCCGTGCCGGTGCGCCTCACCGGCGCCGTCGTACGCATGCGCAGGTCGGGGCCGCGCGGCGAGGGCACCGTACGACTTCGGGTCATCGCCGGAGCGGAGGTCCCGCACGTCCGGATGACGCTCGACGAGGAGTCGTACCGGATCGCGGGCCATGCCCATCTGGTCGGGCTGCCGGTGCGGGTGCACGGGAGGCTGGAGAGCCGGGGCGGATTCCGCCGGCTCACGGACGCCTCCGGGGTCGCACCCGTACAGGTCGACGAGGCCGAGCGGGACCGCCTGATGAAGTCGATCCAGGAGACCGCGGAGATCACAGCCTTCTTCGAGGAGGCGTGCAGCGGGGACTGACCGGAACCGTTTCGCGTAGGGGCCCCACGTCTCGGTACGATCGCTCTCGTATTACGTACGCAATAGAAGATGCGCGCGTGCCCTTCAGGTAGGAGAGACCGGTGTCAGACGTCCGTGTGATCATCCAACGCGATTCCGAGCGGGAAGAGCGAGTGGTGACGACGGGCACTACGGCCGCCGACCTCTTCGGCGGCGAGCGCACCATCGTCGCGGCCCGCGTCGGCGGCGAGCTCAAGGACCTCGCGTACGCCGTGCAGGACGGCGAGGAGGTCGAGCCCGTCGAGATCTCCTCCGAGGACGGCCTCAACATCCTGCGGCACTCCACCGCGCACGTCATGGCGCAGGCCGTGCAGGAGCTCTTCCCCGAGGCCAAGCTGGGCATCGGCCCGCCGGTCAAGGACGGCTTCTACTACGACTTCGACGTCGCCGAGCCGTTCACGCCCGAGGACGTCAAGCGCGTCGAGAAGAAGATGCAGGAGATCCAGAAGCGCGGGCAGAAGTTCTCGCGCCGGATCACCACCGACGACGCCGCCCGCGAGGAGCTGGCAGACGAGCCCTACAAGCTGGAGCTCATCGGCCTCAAGGGCAACGCCGCGCAGGCCGCCGAGGGCGCCGACGCGGAGGTCGGCGGCGGCGAGCTGACGATCTACGACAACCTCGACGCCAAGACCGGCGAGCTGTGCTGGAAGGACCTCTGCCGCGGTCCCCACCTGCCCACCACCCGGAACATCCCGGCGTTCAAGCTGATGCGCTCGGCCGCCGCGTACTGGCGGGGCAGCGAGAAGAACCCGCAGCTTCAGCGCATCTACGGCACCGCCTGGCCGTCGAAGGAAGAGCTGAAGGCGTACCTCGACTTCCTCGTCGAGGCCGAGAAGCGCGACCACCGCAAGCTCGGCTCCGAGCTGGACCTCTTCTCCATCCCGGAGGAGCTGGGCTCCGGCCTCGCGGTCTTCCACCCTAAGGGCGGCATCGTCCGCCGGGAGATGGAGACCTACTCGCGCAAGCGCCACGAGGACGCGGAGTACGAGTTCGTCAACACCCCGCACATCTCGAAGGAACAGCTCTTCGTGACCTCGGGGCACCTGCCGAACTACGCGGACGCGATGTTCCCACCGCTGGAGTTCGACGGGCAGAACTACCGCCTCAAGGCGATGAACTGCCCCATGCACAACCTGATCTTCAAGGCACGCGGCCGCTCCTACCGCGAACTGCCGCTGCGCCTCTTCGAGTTCGGCACGGTGTACCGCTACGAGAAGTCGGGCGTCGTGCACGGCCTCACCCGCGCCCGCGGCTTCACGCAGGACGACTCGCACATCTACTGCACCAAGGAGCAGATGGCGAGCGAGCTGGACTCCCTGCTCACCTTCGTCCTCGACCTGCTCCGCGACTACGGCCTGAACGACTTCGAGCTGGAGCTCTCCACCCGCGACGACTCCCCGAAGTTCATCGGTGAGGAAGCGGAGTGGGAGGAGGCCACCAACGCGCTGCGCGAGGCGGCCGAGAAGCAGGGCCTCCCGCTGGTTCCCGACCCGGGCGGTGCCGCGTACTACGGCCCGAAGATCTCCGTACAGGCCAAGGACGCCATCGGCCGCTCCTGGCAGATGTCCACCATCCAGGTCGACTTCCAGCAGCCCAAGCGGTTCAACCTGGAGTACACGGCGGCGGACGGTTCCAAGCAGCAGCCGGTCATGATCCACCGCGCGCTGTTCGGCTCGATCGAGCGATTCTTCGCGGTGCTCCTGGAGCACTACGCGGGCGCGTTCCCGGCCTGGCTGGCCCCGGTCCAGGCGATCGGCATCCCGATCGGCGACGCGCACGTGCCGTACCTGGCGGACTTCGCCAAGAAGGCCAAGGCGGCCGGACTGCGCGTCGAGGTCGACGGGTCCTCGGACCGCATGCAGAAGAAGATCCGCAACGCCCAGAAGCAGAAGGTGCCCTTCATGGTCATCGCGGGCGACGAGGACATGACGGCCGGCGCCGTCTCCTTCCGCTACCGCGACGGCTCGCAGGAGAACGGCATCCCCCTCGACGAGGCGATCGCCAAGATCGTGAAGGTCGTGGAGGAGCGCGCGCAGGTCTGATGCCTGTTCGAGCGGCGGCCCCCGGGGAGCTCAGCTCCCCGGGGGCTTTCCGCTGTCCTCGCCCTCACTCGAGAACACCTGCAACAGCCACGACGAGAACGACCCCGTCACCGCCCCGAGAAGCGCGAGACCGCCCGCCATGATTCCGGCCGCGATCGTCCGCCCCATCGGCGTCACCGGTACCACGTCCCCGTATCCGACCGTGGCGAGCGTGGCGCAGGTCCACCACACGGCGTCCCCGAAGGTACGGATCGACGCGTCCGGCGCCGCGTGCTCCTGCTGATAGACGGCAAGGGCGCCCGCGAAACCGAGCAGCAGCGCGGACAGACCCGCGTACACGATCACGCGCGCGTAAAGGGCGAGACGGGGTTGCCCGCGCCGCCGCTGCACAGCCTCGTACACCCTGACCACACGTAGCGGGCGCAGCAGAGGCAGGATCAGCACAAGCGTGTCCAGCCAGTGCGTCCGTACGAAGCGGGGCCCCTGTCGGCTCAGCCGCCAGCGCACGGCGTAGTCGACGGCGAACACCGCCCAGGCGGCGAACAGCACCGCGAGGCAGGTGTCCAGCCATGCCGTGGGCAGCCCGTGGCCCAGGACACGGATCGCGTACGCGGCCAGGAACAGCATCGAGGCCAGCGCGAGCGGGATCTCGGTGCGCCGGTCCCAGTGGGCCTTTCGGCTGTCGTCGTCCATCGCCCCAGCTTGGCCGGGGACCCATTTGTTCGACACCCGCCGACACGCCGCGAACGGGCGAAGCAATATGCTGCACCTCATGACGAGTGAGCCGGAGCAGCAGATCGGAGTGGGAACCCAGGACGCGTTCCAGCGCCTGTGGACGCCCCATCGGATGGCTTACATCCAGGGCGAGAACAAGCCCACCGGCCCGGGGGCCGACGACGGCTGCCCCTTCTGCTCGATCCCCGCCAAGTCCGACGAGGACGGGCTCATCGTCAGGCGCGGCGAGCAGGTGTACGCGGTGCTCAACCTCTACCCGTACAACGGCGGCCACCTCATGGTCGTGCCCTACCGCCACGTAGCGGACTACACCGACCTGACCGACCCGGAGACCGCCGAACTGGGCGAGCTGACCAAGCAGGCGATGACAGCCCTCCGCACGGCTTCGGGCGCCCACGGCTTCAACATCGGCATGAACCAGGGCACGGTCGCAGGCGCCGGCATCGCCGCCCACCTCCACCAGCACATCGTCCCCCGCTGGGGCGGCGACACGAACTTCATGCCGGTGGTGGCCCACACCAAGGTCCTGCCCCAGCTCCTCGCGGACACCCGCAAGATGCTGGCGGATGCCTGGCCGGCCTCGGCCTGACGCAAGGCGGGCGGCCCGTACCAGGACGACGGCGGAGGGAACCGGGGGAGAGCCGCCCACCGGCGGAAGGGGACGTGCCGGAACGTCCGCCCGCAGCGGCTGGCGCGTCAACACCGGCACGTTGGTGAGCAACCGATTCCGCGCCAGACCGAGGACGGATGCTCCGGTACGGCCCCGACCCACGACAAACCGCAGGCGCCCTACGCGTCGTAGACGTCGGCCTTCCGCGGCATCGGATCCTGCACCGAAGTACTCAGGAACGACGACCGGTTCCCGAACTGCTCCGTGTCCACCCCGTTCTCCTCAAGCACCTTGATCGCAGCGGAGTGCACCACACGAAGCACCGGCGCCGCCGCCCGCAACGCATCGTCGGCCATGAAGCGATGCCGCCACGGCTGATCGGCCCAGGAGTGCCGCAGCCCGAACGGCTCGGGAAGCACCAGCGTGCCGCCGAGCCAGTTCAGCAGCGGCGGATACCAGGTGAAGGGAGCCCGGGCAGCCAGCCGCACAACCTCGTCGGTGGTGACCAGCGGCAGCTTCACCTTGCGGGTCTCCCAGAACTTGACGGCCTTGGCGACCTCTTTCGTCGGCGCCTCCGGCTTGCTGGTGAACAGCGAGTTCACCGGCCCCAGCGCGTGCCCGGTGACCTCGATGCGGAGCGTCTCGTGCAGCACGGTCACCGTGATCAGCATGGTGATGACCAACTGGCCGTCCCAGAGCGTCCATTGGACCCCGAGATAGTGCCGGTCACCGCTGCCGAACTGCTGCTTGTTGCAGATGTCCTGTATGGCGTGCGTCTTGATCGTGTACGCGTCCACATCCGTACCGCCGGGCCTGGACACCGCCTTGGCGTTCTCGCCGATCGGCGTGACGATCCAGTGCTTTATCACCGGCTTGGTGAAGCCGCCGGTGTTGAGCGGCCCGCGCTCCAGCATGCGGAGCTGGTCGTGGATGGACCGGATGACGTCCCAGCTGCGGAACGGGTGGATCTCCTTGGCCGCGTCGCGGGCCACCAGCTCCTCGGCGAGCTGCCAGCTGCCCCAGCGGGTGCCCATCCCGAGAATGCCCTTGGGCCCGGCGTAGAACACGGAGTTGGACTGCTGCTCGGCGCTGAGCCGGGCCAGTTCCTGACGCAGCCGCTCGGCCGCGGACTCGCCGGGGCTGCCGGGCACCGCCTCGGGGATCTTGGCGCCGATGGCGCCGCCGGACAGGAGGCTGCCCCAGCGCTCGCGCAGGTCCTTGGCGGTGCGCTCGCAGATCTGCTTGGCCCAGAGCCAGCCGACGACCGGGAGGACGATCGACGCACGCGCATACCAGGCCCAGAAGCCGGTGAACGGCATCTTGAGCAGGAAGAGCACGGCGAGGGCGCCGACCGCGACCAGGAGCGTGGTGGCGAGGGCGGAGGCCCGCTTGTCCTCACGCTTGGCGATGGTGGACCGGATCTGGAAGACCAGCAGCCATATCAGCAGCCCGGGCAGGAAGAGCACACCGCACAGCACCATCACGGCCGACAGCCAGTTGTCGCGCTCCCTGCGGATGCGGTTCGCCGCGAGGCAGTGCTCCACGACGACCTGCGGTTCGGTGCCGAAGGACTGGATGAGCGGCTTGCGGCCGACGCCCAGCATGCGGTCCTGCACCGCGCGCGCGAAGGCCTCGCCCAGGTTCGGCGCGAAGAGCTTGATCTTCCCGGGCTTGACCGTGGACTTGTGCCATTCGTTGTCGGCCTTGAGGATCTCCTCGACCTCGCTGTCCCGGTACGACGCCGAGGCGAGGGCGTAGGTCGCGGCCGTCTGTCCCTCGGAGCCCGAGAGCGGCACCTGCGCCCCAGGAGTGAAATCGAATCCGTCGAACGCCACTTCCGCCCCCCATTGCCGCTGTTCCGCTCCTGCGGCCTTCCCGACTTCCGTGCTCCGCACACCTGTTGATCAGGTCATCGTCTTGATCAGGTTCTCAGAGTATCGGCCGGGACCGACATCCGTCGGCGGACGACCGAAGCCGTCCGCCGACGCGAAGGGAAACTGGACCAGTCCCGGGAGAGCCCAACTACGAAGCGTCCCGAGCCTGTTCACGGATCCTTTCGGCGATCTGAGGCGGCATCGGCTCATGCCGCGCGTAACTGCGGCTGAAGCGCGCGGTGCCGTGCGAGAGGGAGCGCAGATCGACGGCGTACCGCCCGATCTCGATCTCCGGCACCTCGGCCCGTACGAGCGTGCGCCCGCCACCCGCCTGCTCGGTGCCGACGACCCGCCCGCGCCGCCCCGACAGGTCGCTCATCACGGCGCCCACATAGTCGTCGCCGACCATCACGGTCACCTCGGCCACCGGCTCCAGGAGATGGATCCTGGCGTCGGCGGCGGCCTGGCGCAGGGCGAGCGCGCCCGCGGTCTGGAACGCGGCGTCGGAGGAGTCCACGGAGTGCGCCTTGCCGTCGAGCAGGGTGATCCGGATGTCGTTGAGGGGATGGCCGGCGGCCACTCCTCTGGCGGCCTGGGCGCGTACACCCTTCTCGACGGACGGGATGAACTGCCGTGGCACGGCGCCGCCGACGACCTTGTCGACGAACTCGATGCCCGAGCCGTTCGGCAGCGGTTCGACCTCGATCTCGCAGATCGCGTACTGGCCGTGCCCGCCCGACTGCTTCACATGGCGGCCGCGTCCCGCCGCCTTGTCGGCGAACGTCTCCCGCAGGGAGACCTTGTACGGGATCACGTCGACCTGGACGCCGTAGCGGTTGCGCAGCCGTTCGAGGGCGACGTCCGCGTGGGCCTCGCCCAGGCACCAAAGGACGACCTGGTGGGTGTTCGGGTTCTGCTCCAGGCGCATGGTGGGGTCCTCGGCGACCAGCCGTCCCAGGCCTTGGGAGAGCTTGTCCTCGTCGGGCTTGCTGTGCGCCTGGATGGCGAGCGGCAGCAGCGGGTCGGGCATCTGCCAGGGCTCCATCAGGAGCGGGTCGTCCTTGGCGGAGAGGGTGTCGCCGGTCTCGGCCCGGTTCAGCTTCGCCACGCACGCCAGGTCGCCCGCGATGCAGTGTGTGAGGGCCCGCTGCTGCTTGCCGAAGGGCGCGGACAGGGCGCCGACACGTTCGTCGACGTCGTGGTCCTCGTGACCCCGGTCGGTCAGCCCGTGCCCGGAGACGTGCACCGTCTCGTCGGGTCGCAGGGTGCCCGAGAAGACGCGTACGAGCGAGACACGGCCGACGTAGGGGTCGGACGCGGTCTTCACGACCTCCGCGACCAGCGGCCCGTCCGGGTCGCAGGCGCTGACCTGGCGTGCTCTGCCGTCCGGTGTGGTGACCGTGGGCGCCTCGCGCTCCAGGGGGGTGGGGAAACCGCCCGTGACGAGTTCGAGGAGTTCGACCGTGCCGAGGCCCTGACGGGCCCCGTCGGCGGCCGGCGCGGCGGCGAGGACCGGGAAGAAGGTCCCGCGTGCCACGGCCCGCTCCAGGTCCTGCACAAGCGTCTTGAGGTCGATCTCCTCGCCGCCGAGATAGCGGTCCATGAGGGTCTCGTCCTCGCTCTCGGCGATGATCCCCTCGATCAGCCGGTTGCGTGCCTCCTCGATGAGCGGCAGCTGCTCGGCTCCCGGCTCGGCCTCCTTGCGCTCCCCGGAGGAGTAGTCGAACAGGCGCTGCGAGAGCAGCCCGATCAGCCCGGTGACGGGCGCGTGCCCGTCCGGTCCCTGCTCGCCGTGGAGCGGCAGGTACAGGGGCAGTACGGCGTCGGGGTCGTCGGCGCCGAAGGCCTCCGCGCAGATGCGTGTCATCTCGTCGAAGTCGGCCCGCGCGGATTCGAGATGGGTGATCACGATGGCCCTGGGCATGCCGACGGCCGCGCACTCCTCCCACACCATCCGGGTCGAGCCGTCCACCCCGTCCGAGGCCGAGACGACGAAAAGGGCCGCGTCCGCCGCTCGCAGACCGGCCCTCAGTTCCCCGACGAAGTCGGCATATCCGGGAGTGTCCAAAATATTGATCTTGTATCCGTCCCAGTCGACGGGTACCAGGGAGAGCTGCACCGAGCGCTGCTGCCGGTGCTCGATCTCGTCGTAGTCGGAGACGGTGCCGCCGTCCTCCACGCGGCCCGCCCGGTTCACCGCTCCCGCCGTCAGCGCGAGAGCCTCCACCAAAGTCGTCTTGCCCGATCCGCTGTGGCCGACCAGCACCACATTCCGTACGGACGCGGGGTGGTCGGCCGCCGTAGCCCTGCCGGCGGCTCCGGGGTGTGCGTTCGCCTTGTCGCCCATGGCCTTGCCTCCCGTACACGGTGAGGTCACTGTGGGCGCGGACATGCCGAAGCCGCGTGCGGTGGCGGCTCCGGTGACGCCCGCGGTGCCTTCGAGCTTTCCACTCGCGTCACGGTGCGTCCATACAGCGGACGCGATCGCGCCATGACACCGGTGTGATCGCGCCGGGACACGGGGGCGCGGGTGCCCGACCGTCGCACAAGCGCGCGCGTGGCTACGATGGGCCAGCCGGTGGCCAACAGGGGCCGCGCGGCCACACCGACCATCGGGAAGGCCATGCTGAACAAGTACGCGCGTGCATTCTTCACGCGTGTCCTCACGCCGTTCGCCGCGTTTCTCATCCGCCGGGGGGTAAGCCCCGACACCGTCACCCTCCTGGGTACGGCCGGAGTGGTGGCGGGCGCGCTGGTCTTCTACCCCCGGGGAGAGTTCTTCTGGGGCACGATCGTCATCACGCTCTTCGTGTTCTCGGATCTCGTCGACGGCAACATGGCGCGTCAGCTCGGCCGCACCAGCCGCTGGGGCGCCTTCCTGGACTCGACGCTCGACCGGGTCGCCGACAGCGCGGTCTTCGGCGGCTTCGCGCTCTGGTACGCGGGCAGCGGCGACAACAACGTCCTGTGCGCCGTCTCGATCTTCTGCCTGGCCAGCGGCCAGGTGGTCTCGTACACGAAGGCCCGCGGCGAGTCGATCGGTCTGCCGGTCGCGGTCAACGGACTGATCGAGCGTGCCGAGCGTCTGGTGATCTCACTGGTCGCGGCGGGCCTCGCCGGCATGCACAAGTTCGGGATTCCCGGCATCGACGTACTGCTGCCCATCGCGCTGTGGATCGTCGCAGTCGGCAGCCTCGTCACGCTGATCCAGCGGGTCGTGACGGTGCGCAGGGAGTCCGCGGAGGCGGACGCCGCGGCGGAGGCCGAGGCGGCGGCTCAGAGCAGCGGGACCACGAAGTGAGCAGTCTCCAGGACCGGCTGACGGACGGGGCGTACGCGCTCGGCTGGAGCGCCGTCAAGAAGCTCCCCGAGCCGGTCGCCGTCCGGCTGGGCCGGACCATCGCCGACCTCGCCTGGAAGAAGCGCGGCAAGGGCGTCCAGCGTCTTGAGAGCAACTACGCGCGCGTGGTGCCCGACGCGACCCCGGAGCGGCTCGCCGAACTCTCCAGAGCGGGCATGCGCTCGTATCTGCGCTACTGGATGGAGTCATTCCGGCTTCCGGCGTGGAGCAAGGAGCGCGTGAAGACCGGCTTCGAGGTGAAGGACGAGCACTACCTCACCGACGGGATCGCCTCCGACAAGGGCGTGATCCTGGCGCTGCCGCACATGGGCAACTGGGATCTCGCGGGTGCCTGGGTCACCACCAAGCTGGAGACGCCCTTCACGACGGTCGCCGAGCGGCTCAAGCCCGAGTCGCTGTACGACCGTTTCGTCGCCTACCGCGAGGGCCTCGGCATGGAGGTCCTGCCGCACAGCGGCGGTACCGCGTTCGGCATGCTCGCCCGGCGGCTCCGCGACGGCGGCCTGGTCTGCCTGGTCGCCGAGCGCGATCTGTCCTCGTCCGGCGTCGAGGTCGAGTTCTTCGGCGAGGCGACCCGGATGCCGGCCGGACCCGCGCTGCTGGCCCAGCAGACCGGCGCCCTGCTCCTTCCGGTGACGCTCTGGTACGACGATTCGCCCGTGATGCAGGGCCGTGTACATCCCCCCGTCGAGGTACCCGAGTCAGGCACCCGGGCCGAAAAGACGTCTGCCATGACACAGGCGCTGGCCGACGCCTTCGCCACGGGGATCGCCGACCACCCGGAGGACTGGCACATGCTTCAGCGCTTGTGGCTCAAGGACCTCGATCCCGGGAGGGACCCCCAGCAGGGTCCTGACCAGGGTCCCCCGAAGGATCCCGAGAAGAGGACCCCGTGAGGATCGGCATCGTCTGCCCGTACTCCTGGGACGTGCCAGGCGGCGTCCAGTTCCACATCCGTGACCTGGCCGAACACCTCATCCGCCTCGGACACGAGGTGTCCGTCCTCGCTCCCGCGGACGACGAGACACCCCTGCCGCCGTACGTCGTCTCGGCCGGCCGCGCGGTTCCGGTGCCGTACAACGGCTCGGTGGCCCGCCTGAACTTCGGCTTCCTGTCGGCGGCCCGGGTACGGCGCTGGCTGCACGACGGCACCTTCGACGTGATCCACATCCACGAACCGGCCTCGCCGTCGCTGGGCCTGCTGGCCTGCTGGGCCGCGCAGGGCCCGATCGTCGCCACCTTCCACACCTCGAACCCGCGCTCCCGGGCGATGATCGCCGCGTACCCGATCCTCCAGCCCGCCCTGGAGAAGATCCGCGCGCGGATCGCGGTGAGCGAGTACGCGCGCCGCACCCTCGTCGAGCACCTGGGCGGCGACGCCGTCGTCATCCCGAACGGCGTCGACGTCGACTTCTTCGCCCGCGCCAAGCCCAAGTCCGAGTGGCAGGGCGAGACCCTCGGCTTCATCGGCCGTATCGACGAGCCCCGCAAGGGCCTGCCGGTCCTCATGAAGGCCCTGCCGAAGATCCTGGCGGAGCGCCCGCGGACCCGGCTCCTGGTAGCGGGGCGCGGCGACGAGAAGGAGGCCGTCGAGGACCTGCCGGAGGAGATGCGCTCGCGCGTCGAGTTCCTCGGCATGGTCAGCGACGAGGACAAGGCACGCTTCCTGCGCAGCATCGACGTGTACGTGGCGCCCAACACCGGCGGCGAGAGCTTCGGGATCATCCTGGTGGAGGCCCTGTCGGCGGGCGCGCCGGTGCTGGCCTCCGATCTCGACGCGTTCGCGCAGGTGCTGGACCACGGCGCGGCCGGTGAGCTGTTCGCCAACGAGGACACGGACGCGCTGGCCGCCTCCGCCGTACGACTCCTCGGTGACCCCGGGCGTCGCGCGGAGCTGCGCGAGCGGGGGAGCGCGCATGTGCGGCGGTTCGACTGGTCGACCGTCGGGGCGGACATCCTGTCCGTGTACGAGACGGTGACGGACGGGGCGGCGGCGGTGGCCACCGATGAACGGACGGGACTGCGGGCGCGGTTCGGGATGGCACGGGACTGAGGGAGAAGGCGGTCCGCCTTCAACCGGCCGGACCTGGCGGTGGAGTTCGGTGGGTTGGGGTCCGGGGGGATCACCTCTCGAAGCGGACGCGGTGCTTTCCGCTGGGCGCGGGGCCTCGTAGAGCGGTGACCTCACACGGGTAGCCTTGCCGCCCGTGACCCCAACCCTCATCTGGATCCTCGTCGGCCTTGCCGCGATCGGCCTCTACCTGAGCTGGACCGCGGGGCGGCTCGACCGGCTGCACGCCCGGATCGACGCCGCGCGGGCCGCCCTCGACGCCCAACTGCTGCGCCGTGCCTCGGTCGCCCAGGAGCTGGCCACGTCCGGGGTGCTCGATCCGGCCGCGTCGATCGTGCTGTATGAGGCGGCGCACGCGGCCCGGCAGGCCGAGGAGGAGCAGCGTGAGGTGGCCGAGAGCGACCTGAGCCAGGCGCTGCGTGCCGTGTTCGGAGAGGTGCAGCAGGTCGAGGCGGTGCGGGCCGCGCCCGGGGGCGAGGAGGCCGCCGGGGAGCTGGCTCAGGCGGTGCGGCGGGTGCCGATGGCCCGGCGCTTCCACAACGACGCCGTACGGGCCGCCCGCGCGCTCCGCGAGCACCGTGCGGTCCGCTGGTTCCATCTGGCCGGGCACGCGCCGTTCCCGCTGGCCTTCGAGATGGACGACGAGCCGCCGGTGGCGCTGGCGGACCGTCCGATCAGCTGAGCGGCTGAGTTCCCTGCCTCGCGAGGGCGGTGTGTGAGGTCTTTCGCCAAGTGCGGGCGAAGGAAAATGAGCCACCGCCTCCCCATTGGCCCTTGCTGTGGCCTGGTCCACTCGCGTTTCCTCGGTGATGCAGAAGCCCTCTTTCACCGAGTGAGGTCAACCCGTGTCCAGCACGCTCTCCAACTCCGCACAGCCCACTGAAGCCACTGCGACCGGCACCGCGCGCGTGAAGCGCGGCATGGCCGAGCAGCTCAAGGGGGGCGTGATCATGGATGTGGTCAACGCCGAGCAGGCGAAGATCGCCGAGGACGCGGGCGCCGTGGCCGTCATGGCCCTGGAGCGCGTCCCCGCCGACATCCGCAAGGACGGCGGCGTGGCGCGCATGTCGGACCCGACGATGATCGAGGAGATCATCGAGGCGGTCTCGATCCCGGTCATGGCCAAGTCCCGTATCGGCCACTTCGTCGAGGCCCAGGTGCTCCAGTCCCTCGGCGTCGACTACATCGACGAGTCCGAGGTCCTCACCCCGGCCGACGAGGTCAACCACTCCGACAAGTGGGCGTTCACCACCCCCTTCGTCTGTGGCGCCACCAACCTGGGCGAGGCCCTGCGCCGCATAGCCGAGGGCGCGGCCATGATCCGCTCCAAGGGCGAGGCCGGCACCGGCAACGTCGTCGAGGCCGTCCGCCACCTGCGCCAGATCAAGAACGAGATCGCCAAGCTGCGCGGCTTCGACAACAACGAGCTGTACGCCGCCGCCAAGGAGCTGCGCGCCCCGTACGAGATCGTGCGCGAGGTCGCCGAGCTCGGCAAGCTGCCGGTCGTGCTGTTCTCCGCCGGTGGTGTCGCGACCCCCGCCGACGCCGCGCTGATGCGCCAGCTCGGCGCCGAGGGCGTCTTCGTCGGCTCCGGCATCTTCAAGTCCGGCGACCCGGCCAAGCGCGCCGCCGCCATCGTGAAGGCCACCACCTTCTACGACGACCCGAAGATCATCGCTGACGCGTCCCGCAACCTGGGCGAGGCCATGGTCGGCATCAACTGCGACACCCTCCCCGAGGCCGAGCGCTACGCGAACCGTGGCTGGTAGTCACCCATGAGCACTCCTGTCATAGGCGTCCTGGCTCTCCAGGGTGACGTACGGGAGCACCTGATCGCCCTGGCCGCGGCCGACGCCGTGGCCAGGCCGGTGAGGCGTCCCGAGGAACTCGCCGAGGTCGACGGTCTGGTCATCCCCGGCGGCGAATCCACCACCATCTCCAAGCTGGCCGTCCTGTTCGGCCTGATGGAACCCCTCCGCGCGCGCGTGCGGGACGGTATGCCCGTCTACGGCACCTGCGCGGGCATGATCATGCTCGCCGACAAGATCCTCGACCCGCGCTCGGGCCAGGAGACCGTCGGCGGCATCGACATGATCGTGCGCCGTAACGCCTTCGGACGCCAGAACGAGTCCTTCGAGGCGGCGGTCGACGTCCAGGGTGTCGAGGGCGATCCTGTGGAGGGCGTCTTCATCCGCGCCCCCTGGGTCGAGTCCGTGGGCGCCGAGACCGAGGTGCTGGCCGAGCACGAGGGCCACATCGTCGCCGTACGCCAGGGCAACGCCCTCGCCACGTCGTTCCACCCGGAGCTGACCGGCGACCACCGGGTGCACGGCCTGTTCGTCGACATGGTGCGCGCGAACCGGACACCGGAGTCCTTGTAGGATCTCTGGCGTTCCTAAAGAGTTGGGTTACGCGAAGGAGACAGGCAGATGTCCGGCCACTCTAAATGGGCTACGACGAAGCACAAGAAGGCCGTGATCGACGCCAAACGCGGCAAGCTCTTCGCGAAGATGATCAAGAACATCGAAGTCGCGGCCCGCACGGGCGGCGCCGATGTGTCCGGTAACCCGACGCTGTTCGACGCCATCCAGAAGGCCAAGAAGAGCTCGGTCCCGAACAAGAACATCGACTCCGCGGTCAAGCGCGGTGCCGGTCTCGAAGCCGGTGGCGCCGACTACGAGACGATCATGTACGAGGGCTACGGCCCGAACGGTGTCGCGGTGCTCATCGAGTGCCTCACCGACAACCGCAACCGTGCCGCCTCGGACGTCCGCGTCGCGATGACCCGCAACGGCGGCAACATGGCCGACCCGGGCTCCGTCTCGTACCTCTTCAACCGCAAGGGCGTCGTGATCGTCCCCAAGGGCGAACTGACCGAGGACGACGTCCTGGGTGCCGTGCTCGACGCGGGCGCCGAGGAGGTCAACGACCTCGGTGACTCCTTCGAGGTCATCTCCGAGGCCACCGACATGGTCGCGGTGCGCACCGCGCTCCAGGAGGCCGGCATCGACTACGACTCGGCCGAGGCCAACTTCGTCCCGACCATGCAGGTCGAGCTCGACGAAGAGGGCGCCCGGAAGATCTTCAAGCTGATCGACACCCTCGAGGACAGCGACGACGTGCAGAACGTCTTCGCCAACTTCGACGTGAGCGACGAGGTCATGGCGAAGGTCGACGCGTAGCGCTGCCGCGCATGCCGCGATGTGGGCGGGCCGACGGGACACGTCCCGCCGGCCCGCCGCTTTGTCGGTGGCACCCGATAGCCTGCACAAACAGGCGATCGAAGGAGGGGTTGGGTGCGAGTACTTGGGGTTGACCCCGGGTTGACCCGGTGCGGTGTCGGCGTGGTCGAAGGCGTCGCGGGCCGGCCCCTCACCATGCGCGGCGTCGGCGTCGTACGCACCCCGGCGGACGCCGAGTTGGGCCTGCGCCTCGTCGCCATCGAGCAGGGCATCGAGCAGTGGCTCGACGAGTACAAGCCCGAATTCGTCGCCGTGGAGCGGGTGTTCAGCCAGCACAACGTCCGTACGGTGATGGGCACGGCCCAGGCCAGCGCGGTCGCCATGCTCTGCGCGGCCAGGCGCGGCATCCCCGTCGCCCTGCACACCCCGAGCGAGGTCAAGGCGGCCGTCACCGGCCACGGCCGCGCGGACAAGGCCCAGGTCGGGGCGATGGTCACCCGCCTGCTCCGCCTCGACATGCCCCCCAAGCCCGCCGACGCGGCTGACGCCCTCGCCCTCGCCATCTGCCACATCTGGCGCGCGCCCGCCCAGAACCGGCTGCAGCAAGCCGTCGCGCAGAACCGGCTCCAGCAGGCCGCCGCCCTGCACGCGTCGAAACAGGCGTCGAAACCGGCACCGCACCCCGCATCACAACGCGCATCACAACCCGCATCGAGAGGCCGTACCGCATGATCGCCTTCGTCAGCGGCCCGGTCGCCGCCCTCGCCCCGGACTCCGCGGTCGTCGAGGTCGGCGGCATCGGCATCGCCGTCCAGTGCACGCCCAACACGCTCTCAGGGCTCCGCATGGGACAGCAGGCCAAGCTCGCCACCTCCCTCGTCGTACGCGAGGACTCACTGACCCTGTACGGCTTCGTGGACGACGACGAGCGAGGGACCTTCGAGCTGCTCCAGACCGCGAGCGGCGTCGGCCCCCGGCTCGCCCAGGCGATGCTGGCCGTGCACACGCCGGACGCCCTGCGCCGCGCGGTGGCCGCCGGTGACGAGAAGGCTTTGATGGCCGTCCCCGGCATCGGCAAGAAGGGCGCCCAGAAGCTCCTCCTGGAGTTCAAGGACCGGCTCGGCGCACCCATCGGCACCAGCACCGGAATCGGCGCCCCGGTCAGCACCGGCTGGCGCGACCAGCTGCACGCCGCGCTGATCGGCCTCGGGTACGCGACGCGCGAGGCCGACGAGGCGGTCTCCGCGGTCGCTCCGCAGGCCGAGGCCGCCGAGGGCACCCCCCAGGTCGGAGCGCTCCTCAAGGCGGCACTGCAGACCCTGAACCGCGCCCGCTGACCCGCAGCCGCCGGCCCACCCACGACCACTCGCGAGGCACAAGCAGATGAACTGGGACGACCCGACCGACGAAGCCGCCGCGGAGCGGCTGGTGGGCTCCGTCGCCGACCGCGAGGACCAGGCCGTCGAGGCCGCGCTGCGCCCCAAGGACCTGGACGAGTTCATCGGCCAGGAGAAGGTCCGCGAGCAGCTCGACCTCGTTCTTCGTGCCGCACGCGCGCGTGGCGCCACCGCCGACCATGTGCTCCTCTCGGGCGCCCCCGGCCTCGGCAAGACCACCCTCTCGATGATCATCGCGGCCGAGATGGAAGCGCCCATCCGCATCACCAGCGGCCCCGCCATCCAGCACGCCGGAGACCTCGCCGCGATCCTCTCCTCGCTCCAGGAGGGCGAGGTGCTGTTCCTCGACGAGATCCACCGCATGTCCCGGCCCGCCGAAGAGATGCTCTACATGGCGATGGAGGACTTCCGCGTCGACGTCATCGTCGGCAAGGGCCCCGGCGCCACCGCCATCCCGCTCGAACTGCCGCCGTTCACCCTGGTCGGCGCCACCACGCGCGCGGGCCTGCTGCCGCCCCCGCTCCGCGACCGCTTCGGCTTCACCGCGCACATGGAGTTCTACGAGCCCGCCGAGCTGGAGCGGGTCATCCACCGCTCGGCGCACCTGCTCGACGTCGAGATCGGCACCGAGGGCGCCGCCGAGATCGCGGGGCGCTCCCGGGGCACACCCCGTATCGCCAACCGCCTGCTGCGCCGTGTACGCGACTACGCGCAGGTCAAGGCCGACGGCATCATCACGAAGGACATCGCCTCGGCGGCCCTCGCCGTCTACGAGGTGGACGCGCGCGGCCTCGACCGCCTGGACCGCGGCGTGCTCGAAGCCCTGCTCAAGCTCTTCGGCGGCGGCCCGGTCGGCCTCTCCACGCTCGCGGTCGCGGTGGGGGAGGAGCGTGAGACCGTGGAGGAGGTCGCCGAGCCCTTCCTCGTACGGGAGGGCCTGCTCGCCCGTACTCCCCGTGGCCGGGTGGCGACACCGGCCGCATGGGCGCATCTCGGACTCACCCCGCCCCGCCGGTCAACCGGCGGAAAGGGACAAGGAGACCTGTTCGGGGCGTGACGGCGCTGGTACCGCACGGTGCAGGAACCCCGGTGCGATGCTGAGCGTTGTTCCTTGAGTGCGGACTCGCTTAGACTCCGCCGATGCCGCCCTTGTCGGCGGTGCACATACCCCCATCCAACAGGCCGCTCACCATCGCGGTCGACTGAAGGAAGTTCCGACCCGTGAGTCTCGTGACCCTCCTCCCGTTCATCGTGCTCATCGGGGCGATGTTCCTGATGACCCGCTCGGCCAAGCGCAAGCAGAACGCGGCCGCGCAGATGCGCAATGACATGCAGCCCGGCACCGGCGTCCGCACCATCGGGGGCTTGTACGCGACGGTGAAGGAGGTCAACGAGGAGACGGTCCTCCTTGACGCGGCTCCGGGCGTCGACCTCGTCTTCGCCAAGAACTCGATCGGCGCCGTCCTGTCCGACGACGAGTACAACCGCATCGTGCACGGCGTCGAGCACGACCTGAAGTCCGACGGCACCGTCGTCCCGGACGACGCCTCCTCCCTCACCGAGACCGACGAGCCCGCCGCCGACGCCTCTTCCGACGCTTCCGACGACAAGCCCATCGACCTCGGCAAGAAGGACGCCGCGGACGAGCCCGCCGACGCGAAGGCCGACGAGCCCGCCGAGGCCAAGGCCGAAGAAGCCGACGAAGCAGAGCCGAAGAAGACCGACGGCGAGTCCGACGCGAAGTAGGCACACCCCCAGGCCGCGGCGCGACCCGCTCGCGCCCCGCGGCCGAGGGGATGTGTGGTCCTCGCACGGAATCGCGACACCATGTCATGGCCGCACGCGCGCTCACCCGGCGTGAGGCGGCCCGAGAGGGAGTACGAGAAGGTGGCAGCACCGAAGAAGGGCCGGAGCGCGAGCGCCCAGAGCAGGCCGGGGCGCTCGCTGGCCCTCATCCTGATCGCCATCGTGGCGCTCACCGGGGGGATGTTCCTCTCCGGGCACACCACTCCGCGTCTCGGCATCGACCTCGCCGGCGGCACGAGCATCACGCTCACGGCGAAGAACGAACCGGGCCAGCCCAACGCGATCAACAAGACCAACATGGACACCGCGGTCGACATCATGAACCGTCGTGTCAACGGTCTTGGCGTCTCCGAGGCAGAGGTCCAGACCCAGGGCGACAAGAACATCATCGTCAACATCCCCAAGGGTACGAACTCCGAGCAGGCCCGGGAGCAGGTCGGCACCACCGCCAAGCTCTACTTCCGTCCGGTCCTGGCCACCGAGGTCTCCGGCACCGACGCGTCGGCCAGCCCGTCGCCGAGCACCTCCAGCAGCGCTTCGAGCAGTGCGTCGAGCAGTCCTTCCAGCAGCGCCTCCGAGGAAGCCACCGACAAGGCGACCTCCGCCACCCCGTCGGCCACCGCCACCTCCCAGGGCCGTGCTGTCACCGACGCCCTGAAGGCGGACACCACGCCGTCGGCGACCAGCTCGGCCAGCGCCTCGGCCGAAGCCAGCGCCTCGCCGTCCGCGAGCGCCAGCGTGGACGCGGCGACCGCCAAGCTCCAGGCCGAGTACACCGCGCTCGACTGCACCGACAAGGCGGCCCGCGCCACGGCCGGTGACGGTGCCAAGTCCACCGACTCCACCGTGGCCTGCGGTCAGAACTCCGGGGGCCAGTGGCAGAAGTACGTGCTCGGCCCGGCCGCGGTGTCCGGCACGGACATCAAGTCGGCCGACGCGGTCTTCAGCACGCAGGATGCCTCGGGCTGGAAGGTCACCATGGACTTCACGTCCGGTGGCTCCAAGAAGTTCGCCGAGATCACGGGCACGCTCGCGCAGAACACCACCCCGCAGAACCAGTTCGCCATCGTCCTGGACGGCGAGGTCGTCTCCGACCCGTACGTCAGCCAGGCGCTGACCGGCGGCAGTGCGGAGATCTCCGGCACCTTCGACCAGACCGAGGCGCAGGACCTGGCGAACATGCTGAAGTACGGCGCCCTGCCGCTCACCTTCACCGAGTCGAGCGTCACCACGGTGACCGCCGCGCTCGGTGGCGAGCAGCTGCACGCCGGTCTGATCGCGGGCGCGATCGGCCTGGCCCTGGTCGTCATCTACCTGGTGGTCTACTACCGGGGCCTGTCGCTCATCGCCATCGCCTCGCTGCTGGTCTCCGCCGTCCTCACGTACGTGATCATGTCGCTGCTCGGTCCCGCCATCGGGTTCGCCCTGAACCTGCCGGCGGTCTGTGGTGCGATCGTCGCGATCGGAATCACGGCGGACTCGTTCATCGTGTTCTTCGAACGCATCCGGGACGAGATCCGCGAAGGGCGCACGCTCCGCCCGGCCGTCGAGCGTGCCTGGCCGCGTGCCCGGCGCACCATCCTGGTCTCCGACTTCGTGTCGTTCCTCGCCGCCGCGGTGCTCTTCATCGTCACGGTCGGCAAGGTCCAGGGCTTCGCGTTCACGCTCGGCCTGACCACGCTGCTCGACGTGGTCGTCGTCTTCTTCTTCACCAAGCCGCTGATGACGATCCTCGCCCGCAAGCAGTTCTTCGCGAGCGGCCACAGCTGGTCCGGCCTCGACCCGAAGCGACTGGGCGCCAAGCCGCCACTGCGCCGCACCCGTCGCCCCTCCGCCCCCGTCGACACGAAGGAGGCGTGAGATGTCGAAGCTCGGCACCCTCGGCGCCCGGCTCCACCGCGGCGAGATCGGCTACGACTTCGTCGGCAAGCGCTTCATCTGGTACAGCATCTCGATCCTGATCACCATCACGGCCATCCTCGGCCTGACGGTCGGCGGCCTGAACATGGGCATCGAGTTCCGGGGCGGCGCCGTCTTCACCACCGAGAAGACCAGCGTCTCGGTCAGCCAGGCCGAGACGTACGCGGAAGAGGCCTCCGGTCACGACGCGGTCGTCCAGAAGCTCGGCAACGGCGGTCTGCGCATCCAGATCGCCGGCATCGACACCGGCAAGTCCGACGAGATCAAGACCGTTCTCGCCAAGGACCTGAACGTCGACTCGGAGAAGATCGCCGCCGACCTGGTCGGCCCCAGCTGGGGTGAGGACATCGCCAACAAGGCCTGGCAGGGCCTGGTGATCTTCATGATCCTCGTCGTGATCTATCTGGCGATCGCCTTCGAGTGGCGTATGGCCGTGGCCGCGCTCGTCGCCCTGATCCACGACATCACCATCACGGTCGGCATCTACGCGCTGGTCGGCTTCGAGGTCACCTCGGGCACCGTGATCGGTCTGCTCACGATCCTCGGTTACTCGCTCTACGACACGGTCGTCGTCTTCGACAGCCTCAAGGAGCAGACGAAGGACATCACCAAGCAGACCCGCTGGACCTACAGCGATGTCGCCGACCGCTCGATCAACGGCACGCTGGTCCGCTCCATCAACACCACGGTGGTCGCCCTCCTCCCGGTCGCCGCCCTGCTGTTCATCGGCGGCGGCGTTCTCGGCGCGGGCATGCTCAACGACATCTCGCTGTCGCTGTTCGTCGGCCTCGCGGCCGGTGCGTACTCCTCGATCTTCATCGCCACGCCGCTCGTCGCCGACCTCAAGGAGCGCGAGCCGCAGATGAAGGCCCTCAGGAAGCGCGTACTCGCCAAGCGTGCCCAGGCCGCGGCGAAGGGCGAGTCCGTGGAGGAGCCGGTCGCCGAGGAGAGCTACGACGACGAGGCGGAGGACGCCACCCCGGCGGTCGTCGGCCCCCGCAACCAGCCCGCGTCCCGCAACCGGGGCCGTGGCCGTCCTTCGGGGAAGCGCCGATGACGGGCATCGAGGAGCTGCTGCTCAGCCGTATCCGCGACGTTCCCGACTACCCGGAGCCGGGCGTGATGTTCAAGGACATCACCCCGCTCCTGGCGGACCCGGCGGCGTTCACGGCGCTCACCGACGCGCTGGCGGACATCGCCGTCCGCAGCGGGGCCACGAAGATCGTCGGCCTGGAGGCCCGCGGCTTCATCCTCGGTGCTCCCGTCGCCGTCCGCGCCGGGCTGGGCTTCATCCCCGTACGCAAGGCGGGCAAGCTCCCCGGAGCGACCCTGAGCCAGACGTACGACCTGGAGTACGGCTCCGCCGAGATCGAGGTGCACGCCGAGGACCTGGCCGCGGGCGACCGCGTCCTGGTCGTCGACGACGTCCTCGCCACCGGCGGCACCGCCGAGGCCTCGCTCCAGCTCATCCGCCGGGCGGGTGCCGAGGTCGCGGGCGTCGCCGTCCTGATGGAGCTCGGCTTCCTGGGCGGCCGCAACCGCCTGGTGCCGTCCCTGGCGGGCGCACCGCTGGAGGCGCTTCTGCAGGTCTGAGCCCCACCCGACCCCACCCCCGGGTGGAAAGGCTCGGGAAGGCCTCAGGAAAGGCCTGAGACACCCGTAGGACACCGCGGAGGCGGGCCCGGAGGAATCCGGCGCCCGCCTCTCGTGTTTCTTCTGTACGAAGCGGTCTCACCGGCCGAAAGAGAGTCCGAAGCCCAGGATCGCTACCATGGGGGCTCCGGAGCCTGACCGGGGGACCCGGAACGCGCACGAGGAGCCCTCTTGCCAGACGAGGCCCAGCCACTCATCGCCGCCAAGCCCGAACCGACCTCGGGCCCCGTGGCCACGCCCGCGAAGGACGCCACCCGCGGGCCGGTCGAGCACGCCCAGTCCGCGCCGGACGACAAGGCGGCAGAGCAGCCACGCCCCAAGCCGGTCCCTCCCGAGCCCGAGCGCCCCGCGAACACCCCGGTGGTCCGTCCGGCGGCCGCGGGCCAGCCCGCCCGCACCGGCGGCGGCTCCTCCAACCGCGTACGCGCCCGCCTCGCGCGGCTCGGCGTACAGCGCTCCAACCCGTACAACCCGGTCCTGGAGCCGCTGCTGCGGATAGTGCGCAGCAACGACCCGAAGATCGAGACGGCGACCCTCCGCCAGGTCGAGAAGGCGTACCAGGTCGCCGAGCGCTGGCACCGCGGCCAGAAGCGCAAGAGCGGCGACCCGTA
The DNA here is from genome assembly GCF_026343635.1 of Streptomyces sp. NBC_00038. Lineage (NCBI taxonomy): Bacteria > Bacillati > Actinomycetota > Actinomycetes > Kitasatosporales > Streptomycetaceae > Streptomyces > Streptomyces sp. NBC_00038. The sequence goes on along the minus strand of NZ_JAPELQ010000001.1, from coordinate 2,006,925 downwards.
CATCACGCACCCGCTCGCCGTCACCACGATCCTCGCCGAACTCGGCATGGACCCGGCCACGTTGATGGCCGGCCTGCTGCACGACACCGTTGAGGACACCGAGTACGGCCTGGACACGCTCAAGCGTGACTTCGGCGACCAGGTCGCCCTCCTCGTCGACGGCGTCACCAAGCTCGACAAGGTCAAGTTCGGCGAGGCCGCGCAGGCCGAGACCGTACGCAAGATGGTCGTCGCCATGGCCAAGGACCCCCGCGTCCTGGTCATCAAGCTCGCCGACCGCCTGCACAACATGCGCACCATGCGCTACCTCAAGCGCGAGAAGCAGGAGAAGAAGGCGCGCGAGACCCTCGAGATCTACGCGCCGCTCGCCCACCGCCTGGGCATGAACACCATCAAGTGGGAGCTGGAAGACCTCGCCTTCGCGATCCTCTACCCCAAGATGTACGACGAGATCGTGCGCCTGGTCGCCGAGCGCGCCCCCAAGCGCGACGAATACCTCGCCATAGTGACCGACGAGGTCCAGTCCGACCTGCGCGCGGCCCGTATCAAGGCGACCGTCACCGGCCGCCCGAAGCACTACTACAGCGTCTACCAGAAGATGATCGTCCGCGGCCGTGACTTCGCGGAGATCTACGACCTGGTGGGCATTCGCGTACTCGTCGACACGGTTCGCGACTGCTACGCGGCCCTCGGCACGGTGCACGCGCGATGGAACCCGGTCCCCGGCCGGTTCAAGGACTACATCGCGATGCCCAAGTTCAACATGTACCAGTCGCTGCACACGACGGTGATCGGCCCCAACGGCAAGCCCGTTGAGCTGCAGATCCGTACGTTCGACATGCACCGCCGCGCCGAGTACGGCATCGCCGCGCACTGGAAGTACAAGCAGGAGCCCTCCGCCGGCGCCTCCAAGGTGCGCACGGACGCGCCCAGGTCCAACGCCAAGGACAAGGACGGCGTCAACGACATGGCGTGGCTGCGCCAGTTGCTCGACTGGCAGAAGGAGACCGAGGACCCCAGCGAGTTCCTCGAGTCCCTGCGCTTCGACCTGTCCCGCAACGAGGTCTTCGTCTTCACGCCGAAGGGCGACGTGATAGCGCTTCCGGCGGGCGCGACCCCGGTGGACTTCGCGTACGCGGTCCACACGGAGGTCGGCCACCGGACCATAGGCGCACGGGTCAACGGACGCCTGGTCCCGCTCGAATCCACCCTGGACAACGGCGACTTGGTGGAGGTCTTCACCTCGAAGGCGGCCGGCGCGGGCCCGTCCCGCGACTGGCTCGGCTTCGTGAAGTCCCCGCGCGCCCGCAACAAGATCCGCGCCTGGTTCTCCAAGGAGCGCCGCGACGAGGCGATCGAGCAGGGCAAGGACGCCATCGCCCGCGCGATGCGCAAGCAGAACCTGCCGATCCAGCGCATCCTCACCGGCGACTCCCTGGTCACGCTCGCGCACGAGATGCGCTACCCCGACATCTCGTCCCTGTACGCGGCGATCGGCGAGGGCCATGTCGCCGCCCAGAGCGTCGTCCAGAAGCTGGTGCAGGCCCTCGGCGGCGAGGAGGCGGCCACCGAGGAGATCGACGAGAGCGTCCCGTCCCCGAGCGGTCGCGGCCGCAAACGCCGTTCCAACGCCGACCCCGGTGTGGTCGTCAAGGGCGTCGAGGACGTGTGGGTCAAGCTCGCCCGCTGTTGTACGCCCGTACCGGGTGACCCCATCATCGGCTTCGTCACCCGAGGCAGCGGTGTGTCCGTGCACCGCAACGACTGCGTCAACATCGAGTCGCTGTCCCGCGAACCCGAGCGCATCCTCGAGGTCGAGTGGGCGCCCACCCAGTCCTCGGTCTTCCTGGTCGCCATCCAGGTCGAGGCCCTGGACCGCTCCCGACTCCTCTCGGACGTCACACGCGTCCTGTCGGACCAGCACGTCAACATCCTGTCGGCGGCCGTCCAGACGTCCCGCGACCGGGTCGCCACGTCCCGCTTCACCTTCGAGATGGGCGACCCGAAGCACCTGGGCCACGTCCTGAAGGCGGTCAGGGGCGTGGAGGGCGTGTACGACGTGTACCGCGTCACCTCGGCCCGCAGGCCGTAACCGGGCACTACACAGAATCGGGCACTACGTAGAGGGGCTCCCGTACACAACGTACGGGAGCCCCTCTACGTAGAAGCGGAAAACCAGCCGCCCCGGACCGGCCTCAGCCGCCGAACTCCTGCAAACCCTTCAGAGCCTGGTCGAGCAGCGCCTGACGGCCGTCCAGCTCCTTCTGGAGCTTGTCCGCCTTGGACGTGTTGCCGGTCGACCGAGCTGCCTCGATCTGGCCCTGCAACTTGTCCACGGCTGCCTGAAGCTGACCGGTCAGACCCTCGGCACGCGCCCGTGCCTCCGGGTTCGTCCGGCGCCACTCGGTCTCCTCGGACTCCTGGAGTGCCCGCTCCACCGCGTGCATCCGGCCCTCGACCTTGGGGCGGGCGTCGCGCGGCACGTGGCCGATGGCCTCCCAGCGCTCGTTGATGGAGCGGAAGGCGGCGCGGGCCGCCTTCAGGTCCTGCACCGGGACGAGCTTCTCGGCCTCCTCGGCCAGCTCCTCCTTGAGCTTCAGGTTCTCCGTCTGCTCGGCGTCCCGCTCGGCGAAGACCGAGCTGCGGGCGGCGAAGAAGACGTCCTGGGCGCCGCGGAAGCGGTTCCACAGATCGTCCTCGTGCTCGCGCTGGGCACGGCCCGCGGCCTTCCAGTCCGCCATCAGCTCGCGGTAGCGCGCCGCCGTCGGACCCCAGTCCGTCGAGGCCGACAGCGCCTCGGCCTCCGTGACCAGCTTCTCCTTGGCCTTGCGGGCGTCCTCGCGCTGCGCGTCCAACGAGGCGAAGTGCGCCTTGCGGCGCTTGGAGAACGCCGAGCGCGCGTGGGAGAAGCGGTGCCACAGCTCGTCGTCCGACTTGCGGTCGAGCCGCGGCAGCCCCTTCCAGGTGTCCACAAGGGCCCGCAGCCGTTCACCGGCGGCGCGCCACTGGTCGCTCTGCGCCAGCTCCTCGGCCTCGACGACCAGCGCCTCCTTGGCGTGCCGCGACTCGTCGGACTGCTTCGCCCGCTGCGCCTTGCGCTCCTCACGGCGCGCGTCGACCGTCTCGACGAGCTTGTCCAGCCGCAGCCGCAGCGCCGCCAGGTCACCGACCGCGTGGTGCGCGTCCACCTGCTCGCGCAGATGGTCGACGGCGGTCTGCGCGTCCTTCGCCGACAGGTCGGTGGTCTTCACTCGCTTCTCGAGGAGGCCGATCTCGACAACCAGGCCTTCGTACTTGCGCTCGAAGTAGGCCAGCGCCTCATCAGGCGAGCCGGCCTGCCAGGAACCGACGACCTGCTCGCCATCGGCCGTACGCACGTACACGGTCCCCGTCTCGTCGACGCGGCCCCACGGGTCGCTGCTCACAGCGCCTCCTCCACATGATGCCTGCGAGAGGCGTCAGCGCCCCCGGGCATCGTCCACAGTTTCGTCACGGCCAACATAGGCGACCGGCGGGGCGGCTGTCCGCATCCCGCGCGACCGAAATTTCGCAGCTGGCGGTCAGGATTTCGTCACGGTCATCTTGTTGATCACGACGGTCGCGTTGGGTGCTCCGTCGCCCGCGCCGGTGTTCTCGCCGGCTTTGGCGATCTTCTCCAGGACCGTCATTCCGGACTTGGAAATAGTTCCGAACGGTGTGTAGTTGGCCGGCAGCTGACTGTCCTGGTACACGAGGAAGAACTGACTGCCACCCGTGTCGCGGCCCTTGTCCGTCGTGGCGTCGTACGTGTTGGCCATCGCCACCGTGCCCGCCGGGTACACACCCCCCGTCAGGGTTTTGTCCTTCAGGTTCTCGTCCGGGATCGTGTAGCCGGGAGTGCCGGAGCCGGTGCCCGTCGGGTCACCGCACTGCAGCACGTAGATGCCGTTGGTGGTGAGCCGGTGGCACTTCGTGTGGTCGAAGAAGCCCTTGCCCGCGAGGAAGCTGAACGAGTTCACGGTGTGCGGCGCCGCGGCCGTCTTCAGCGCGATGTCTATCTCGCCGCAGGTCGTCGCCATCTTCATCGTGTAGTCCGCGGACTTGTCGATGGTGATCGCCGGCTCCTTCTTCCAGGTCAGCGTCGTCACCTCGCCCGCGGCGGCCTTCTCGCAGGGATCCGGCGCCGCGCTCGGCGCCGAGGCGCTCGGGGTCGCCTCCGCGCTCGCGTCGGCCTTGCTGTCGTCGTTCTTGAACACACCGGTCGCGTACGACACGACGCTGCCCACCACGATGACGCCGAGAACCGAGGCGATGATGGCGTTGCGTGCACGTGTCTTGCGCCGCGCGGCCGTGCGCCGCTGCTGCTGTCGCAAGAACTTCTCCCGGGCGAGCTGACGCCGCCGCTGCTCCTGGGTGACCACCGGGTTTTCTCCTCATGCGTCTCGTACGTCAAGTGGGACGCGTGCGTCTTGTGAGCCGACCGCCTGCGTGTGCCCCGTACCGTATATGGGTTCGCTGAGGATTCGGCAGCGCCGGTAGGCTCTGATCCACAGCCGCCCGCCCCGTACGACGCCGTATGACCTCGTACGCCACAAACGAAGGACGATCGTGCTCATTGCCGGGTTCCCCGCAGGGGCCTGGGGGACCAACTGTTATCTGGTCGCCCCCGGCGCGGGTGAGGAGTGCGTGATCATCGACCCGGGCCATCAGGCCACCCAGGGAGTCGAGGACGCGCTCAGGAAGCATCGGCTCAAGCCCGTCGCGGTCATCCTGACCCACGGCCACATCGACCATGTCGCCTCGGTCGTCCCGGTGTGCGGAGCGCATGACGTACCGGCCTGGATCCACCCCGAGGACCGGTACATGATGAGCGACCCGGAGAAGGCGCTCGGCCGTTCCATCGGGATGCCGCTGATGGGCGAACTGACCGTCGGGGAGCCGGACGACGTCCATGAACTGACCGACGGCGCGCGGCTGGAACTGGCCGGCCTGGAGCTGTCCGTCGCGCACGCGCCCGGCCATACGAAGGGGTCGGTGGCCTTCCAGATGCCCGAGAACACGGACATCCCGTCCGTTTTCTTCTCCGGGGATCTGCTCTTCGCCGGCTCCATCGGACGCACCGACATGCCTGGCGGCTCGCACGCCGAGATGCTCGACTCGCTGGCCCGCGTGTGCCTGCCGCTCGACGACTCGACCGTGGTGCTGTCCGGCCACGGCCCCCAGACGACCATCGGCCAGGAGCGCGCCACCAACCCGTATCTGCGGGAAGTGGCCGCCGGCCTCGGGAGCACGGACGCTCCCCGACGAGGAATGTGACGAGAGACTTCCCGTGAGCACCTTCAAGGCCCCCAAGGGCACGTACGACCTGATCCCGCCGGAGTCGGCCAAGTACCTCGCCGTTCGCGAGGCGATCGCGGCCCCGCTGCGCAACTCCGGCTACGGCTACATCGAGACGCCCGGCTTCGAGAACGTCGAGCTGTTCGCGCGCGGGGTCGGCGAGTCCACCGACATCGTGACCAAAGAGATGTACGCCTTCGAGACCAAGGGCGGTGACAGGCTGGCGCTGCGCCCGGAGGGCACCGCGTCCGTGCTGCGCGCCGCGCTCGAGGCCAACCTGCACAAGGCGGGCAACCTTCCGGTCAAGCTCTGGTACTCGGGCTCCTACTACCGCTACGAGCGCCCCCAGAAGGGCCGCTACCGGCACTTCTCACAGGTGGGCGCCGAGGCCATCGGTGCCGAGGACCCGGCGCTCGACGCCGAGTTGATCATCCTCGCCGACCAGGCGTACCGCTCGCTCGGGCTGCGCGACTTCCGCATCCTGCTGAACTCCCTGGGCGACCAGGAGTGCCGTCCCGTCTACCGGGCCGCCCTTCAGGACTTCCTGCGCGGGCTGAACCTGGACGAGGAGACGCTCCGCCGCGCCGAGATCAACCCGCTGCGGGTCCTCGACGACAAGCGCGACGACGTCCAGAAGCAGCTGGTGGGTGCGCCGCTGCTGCGTGACTACCTGTGCGACGCGTGCAAGGCGTACCACGAGGAGGTGCGCGAGCTGATCACGGCGGCGGGCGTCTCCTTCGAGGACGACCCGAGGCTCGTGCGCGGGCTCGACTACTACACCCGGACCACCTTCGAGTTCGTCCACGACGGTCTCGGGTCCCAGTCCGCGGTCGGCGGCGGCGGCCGCTACGACGGTCTCTCCGAGATGATCGGCGGGCCCGCGCTGCCGTCCGTGGGGTGGGCCCTCGGCGTCGACCGTACGGTCCTCGCCCTGGAGGCCGAGGGTGTGTCCCTCGAACTCCCCGCGTCCACCAGTGTGTTCGCGGTGCCGCTGGGGGAGGAGGCCCGGCGGGTGCTCTTCGGTGTGGTCACCGAGCTGCGCAAGGCGGGGGTCGCGGCGGACTTCTCCTACGGGGCGAAGGGGCTCAAGGGCGCGATGAAGAACGCGAACCGGTCGGGGGCGCGGTACACGATCGTCGCCGGTGAGCGGGATCTCGCCGAAGGCGTTGTGCAGTTGAAGGACATGGAGTCGGGGGAGCAGGTCTCGGTGGCGGTGGATGGGGTCGTGGCGGAGCTTGGGGCGCGGCTGGGCTGAGGGTTTTTCGCCCCCTCCGCCCCTGCCCATCCCGTACTTCCGGGCTCCGCCCGGTTTCAGCCCCTCCGGCGTTTGAGGAGCGGGGGTTTGGGGGCGGAGCCCCCAAGTGACGGGAATGGGCAGGGGCGGAGGGGGCGAAAAACCTCACTCCAGCAACCCCAACCGCATCGCCGAGGTGACCGCGGCCGTCCGGTCGTCAACCCCCAACTTCCCGAAGACCCGTAGCAGATGGGTCTTCACCGTGGACTCCCCGATGAAGAGCCGACGCCCGATCTCCGCGTTGGTGCACCCCTCGGCGACCAGCCGAAGGACAGCCGCCTCGCGCTCGGACAGCCGCGGCCGCTCCGGCTTCGTACGGAGCTGGTCGACGAGCCGCGCCGCCACGGACGGGGCGAGCACCGTCTCCCCACGAGCCGCCGCCCGAACCGCGTCCGCGAGCTCACCACGCGGGAGATCCTTGAGCAGATACCCCGCCGCCCCGGCCTCCACGGCCCGCAGGATGTCCCGGTCCGTCTCGTACGTCGTCAGCACGACGACCCGGCACGGCAACCCGGCCGCGGTCATCCGGACGATCGAGTCGACACCCCCGCCACCCGGCATACGCAGGTCCATGAGCACGATGTCCGGCCGGAGTTCGGCGGCCAGCGCCTCCGCCTGAGGCCCGCTGGACGCGTCGGCGATCACCTCGAGGTCGGGCTCGGCGCTGAGCATCGCGCGCAGCCCTTCGCGTACGACGGGATGGTCGTCGGCGAGGACGATCCGGATCACGAGCCACTCCTTGGGACGGGCAGGCGGACGGTGACGGTGGTACCGACGCCGGGCGAACTGCGCACCTGCGCCGTGCCGCCCACCTCGGTGGCCCGGGAGCGCAGGCCCGCCAGACCGTAGCCGCCGACCGGCGCGGAGGGGTCGAAACCGGGGCCGTCGTCGCGCACGGACACGGTGAGGGCCCCGGCGGCGTACGCCAGGGCGATGCCGACGGCAGCCGAACCGCCCGCGTGCTTGCGGGCGTTGGTCAGCGCCTCCTGGCAGGAGCGCAGGACGACCACCTCGGCCGCGGCGGGGACCGCGCGCACGGGACCGGTCACCTCGACGGTCGCGTCATGGCGGGCGGCGAGGCGGCGCAGCGCGTCGGGAAGCGAGGCGCCGTCGAGGTCGGCGGGTGTGCCTCCGGTGACCAGGGCCCGCGCCTCGGCGAGGTTCTGCCGGGCGGTCTCGGCCATCAGCGCAAGGTGTCGGCGGGCCTGCGGCAGATCGCGGTCGAGCTCTGCCTCGACGGCCTGGACGAGCATCAGCAGGCTGGTGAAGCCCTGTGCGAGGGTGTCGTGGATCTCCCGGGAGAACCTCTCGCGCTCGGCGAGCGCACCGTGCGCGGCGGAGAGCCGGGCGATCTCATGACGGCCGGCGTCCAACTCGGCGATCAGCGAAGCCCGTTCCCGGCTCTGCTCGATGATGCGGATGATCCAGCTGCCGAGGACCGCCGAGAACACGAGGGTGACCACGGCGAAGACTGAGTTGAAGAAGACGTCATGGTCGCTGGGCCACCACAGCAGTGCCCAGCCCACCACCGGGGCGATGTTGATGACGGTCACGGCGGTGAGGGCCCAGCGCAGGCGCAGGGCCATGAAGCACTGGGGGACGAGCGCGAACGTCATCAGGCGGGTCTCGCCGACCAGTACGCCGGGTGGCAGGAAGAGCACGATCGCCCCCGCGATGTAGCCGAGGGCGTGCCTCTCGTCAGGGAGCTCGGAGGTGAGGACGGGGCGCCCGACCGCCACGTACCAGGGAACCAGCAGCAGGAGCAGCCCCGCGGCGGCGACGCGGACCTGCCACCCCGGATAGTTCGTGCCGAGCACGAACACCAGGGTGGCCACCCACACGATCGCGAAGTACGAGTCCCACAGCAGGAACGAGCGGTCCCAGGTGTCCGACTCCCGCGGCCCGTTCGACTCCCGTTGCCCATGCGTATCCCGAGGCCCGTCCGGTTCCCGCGGTCCGTCCGGCGTCGAGCCCGGAGCGTCGAGTGGCCCGCCCGGGACACCGGCACTCATCCGTCGCGCCGGTTCTTCCACCGGAAGGTCAGCAGACACAGCAGCAATCCTCCGACGCACCATGCCCCGAGCACCAGGGCGATCCGCCCGAACTCCCAACTGCCCGCCTGTTCAAGGACGCTCGCCGACTCCGGCAGGAACACACCGCGCAGCCCCTGGCACATCCACTTCAGCGGGAACAGCGCGCCGATGTTCAGCATCCAGTCCGGGATCGTGTCGATCGCGATGTACACCCCGGAGATGAACTGCAGTACCAGGAAGGGCAGTACGACCACGGAGGTGGCGCTCCTGCCGGACTTCGGGACCGAGCTGATCGCGATGCCGAGCAGGGCGCACGCCGTGAGCCCCAGGACGAAGACCCAGGCGAAGTCGAACCACTTGCCGATGTCCGAGGGCAGATCGACGTCGTACAACGTCGTGCCGACCAGGAGCAGGACCGCCGTCTCCAGCACGCCGGTCACGAGAACCAGCCAGATCTTGCCGAGGAAGTACGCGGCCGGTGGCATCGGCGTCCCGCGCAGCCGCCGCAGCACCCTCTCGTCCCGTTCGATCGCGATCGAGATGCCGAGGGACTGGAAGCTGGTGGACATGATCCCCGCGGCCATCATCGCCGGGACGTACAGCTGCGAGGCGGTGATGCCCGCGCCCTCCACGTCGTCGCTGAAGATCGACGCGAACAGGAAGAGGAAGACGACCGGGAAGGCGAAGGTGAACACCACCTGCTCGCGCTGGCGGAAGAACTGCTTGAGCTCCAGGGCGCCCTGGTGGAGACCGAGCCCCCAGGCCCCGGGAAGCCGCCCGGCAATGGCCTCACCACGTGTGCGTACGGCGGTCGTGGTCATCGTCCGTCCTCCTGTCCGGTCAGTCGCAGATAGACGTCCTCCAAGGTGGGGCGGAGCACGCGCAGCCCCGGAATCTCGCCGTCGAAGCGGCGGGTCAGCTCCGCGACCGTACGTGTGGGTGTGTCGGTGTGCTCGGCGCGCGGTGTGCCGTCGGACTCCGTCCACTCCACGGTGGCCCCGGTGCCGTAGCGCTCCCGCAGCGCGGCGGGCTCGCCCTCGGCGACGACCTGGCCGTTCGCGATGACCGCGAGCCGGTGCGCGAGCGCCTCCGCCTCCTCCAGGTAGTGCGTGGTCAGCAGGATCGTCGTGCCCTCGTCGGCCAGTTTCCGGATGAGTTCCCAGAACTGTCGCCTGGCCGCCGGGTCGAAGCCGGTGGTCGGCTCGTCCAGGAGCAGCAGGTCCGGGCCGCCGATCACGCCGAGCGCCACGTCCAGTCGCCTGCGCTGGCCACCCGACAGCGCCTTGATGCGGCTGCCGGCCTTCCCCTCCAGACCGACCAGACCGATGACTTCCTCGGGATCGCGGGGCTTCGGGTAATAGCGGGCGAAATGCCGCACGGTCTCGCGCACCGTCAACTCGGCGGGCGCGGATTCGTCCTGCCACACGATGCCGACCCGCGAGCGCCACGCGCGCGTGGCCTTCGCCGGGTCCGCGCCGAGTACGGAGACCTCGCCCGCGTCCCGGCCCCGGTTGCCCTGGAGGATCTCCACGGTCGTGCTCTTGCCGGCCCCGTTGGGTCCGAGCAGGCCGAACACCTCGCCCCGCCGGATGCCGAGATCGATGCCGTCGACGGCGGTCACGTCGCCGTACCGCTTGCGCAGGCCCCGTACGTCCACCGCGAGTTGGTCCGCATGAGTTGTCATGCCGACGAGCCTCCCGCCGAACCGAACCCTCCGGGACGACCGTGCGTACTTCCTTATGTCCATCGAACGGTGGACACACGCGCGCGTGCGGCACAATGTCCGTGCCCGGGGGCCCCTTCGAAGCTACGGAAACGGCGTGATGAGCAAGACGACAGTCAAGGACGTCTCCACCGACCGGGAAGACCGCACCGCCGCCGCTCCGCGGACGGTCGGCGGCAGTCGTGCGCTCGCCCTGCTGCTGGTGATCACCGGTGCGGCCGGCCTTCTTGCCGCGTGGGTCATCACGATCGACAAGTTCAAGCTCCTGGAGAACCCGGACTTCGTGCCCGGGTGCAGCCTGAACCCGGTCGTCTCCTGCGGCAACATCATGAAGAGCGACCAGGCCTCGGCCTTCGGGTTCCCCAACCCGATGCTCGGTCTCGCGGCGTACGCCATCGTGATCGGCGTCGGCATGAGCCTGCTGGCGCGCGCCACCTTCCCGCGCTGGTACTGGCTGACCTTCAACTTCGGCACGCTCTTCGGCGTCGGATTCTGCACCTGGCTGCAGTTCCAGTCGCTGTACCGCATCAACTCGCTCTGCCTGTGGTGCTGCCTGGCCTGGGTCGCGACGATCATCATGTTCTGGTACGTGACCTCGTCCAACATCCGCAACGGCTTCCTGCCCGCGCCGAGCTGGCTGAAGAGCTTCTTCGGCGAGTTCACCTGGGTGCTGCCGGTGCTGCACATCGGGATCATCGGGATGCTGATCCTGACGCGCTGGTGGGACTTCTGGATGAGCTGACAGCGCCGAGGGCAATGTCAGTGGCGTGACATAGGGTTTTGCACGTGGAGCCCGACCTATTCACCGCCGCAGCGGAAGAGCGCCAGGAGAAGGACCCGTCCAGCAGTCCCCTGGCGGTCCGGATGCGCCCGCGTGTCCTCGACGAGGTCGTGGGCCAGCAGCATCTGCTGAAGCCGGGCTCACCCCTGCGTCGACTGGTCGAGGAGAGCGGCGGGGGCCCGGCCGGGCCCTCCTCGGTGATCCTCTGGGGCCCGCCCGGCACCGGCAAGACGACCTTGGCGTACGTGGTCTCCAAGGCGACGAACAAGCGCTTCGTCGAACTCTCCGCGATCACCGCGGGCGTCAAGGAAGTGCGCGCCGTCATCGAAAGCGCGCGCCGTGCCACCGGCGGCTTCGGCAAGGAGACCGTCCTCTTCCTCGACGAGATCCACCGCTTCAGCAAGGCCCAGCAGGACTCGCTCCTCCCGGCCGTCGAGAACCGCTGGGTGACGCTGATCGCGGCGACCACCGAGAACCCGTACTTCTCGGTGATCTCACCTCTGCTCTCGCGCTCCCTCCTCCTCACCCTCGAACCGCTCAGCGACGACGACCTGCGCGGCCTCCTCAAGCGCGCACTCAGCGACGAGCGCGGCCTCAAGGATGCTGTCACCCTCCCCGAGGACACCGCTGAGCACCTTCTGCGGATCGCCGGCGGCGACGCCCGCCGTGCCCTGACCGCCCTGGAGGCCGCCGCCGGGGCCGCGCTCGACAAGGGGGAGCCGGAGATCACCCTCCAGACCCTGGAGGAAACGGTCGACCGGGCCGCGGTGACGTACGACCGCGACGGCGACCAGCACTACGACGTGGCGAGCGCGCTCATCAAGTCCATCCGCGGCTCCGACGTGGACGCGGCCCTGCACTATCTGGCCCGGATGATCGAGGCCGGTGAGGACCCCCGCTTCATCGCCCGCCGCCTGATGATCTCCGCCAGCGAGGACATCGGCCTGGCCGATCCGAACGCGCTGCCCATAGCCGTCGCGGCCGCCCAGGCCGTCGCGATGATCGGCTTCCCCGAGGCCGCCCTCACCCTCAGCCACGCCACCATCGCCCTCGCCCTGGCGCCCAAGTCGAACGCCGCGACGACGGCGATCGGCGCCGCCATGGAGGACGTACGCAAGGGGCACGCGGGACCGGTGCCGATGCACCTGCGGGACGGGCACTACAAGGGCGCGGCCAAGCTCGGGCACGCACAGGGGTACGTGTATCCGCACGACCTGCCCGAGGGCATCGCCTCCCAGCAGTACGCCCCGGAGGAGCTCAAGGACCGGGAGTACTACACGCCGACCCGCCACGGCGCCGAGGCGCGCTACGCGGACGCGGTGGAATGGACCAGGAAGCACCTCGGTCGAGGGCGGGCCTGACCACCCTGTAGAATCCTCGAAGCGCTGCGTCCCGTGTCCGGCTCCGGTCGGCACCACCAGAACGGGACATCCAGCCGGAGCCCCCGCCTCCACGGGGGGATTCCAGGAGCGTCGCGCACCGTCGAAGGTGTCGCGGGCAGCCCACCACCCTCCCGGTACCGGGAAACGGTCGGTGGGCCACTCGCGTGCTGCACGTATGTGCCCAGTCCAGGGAGCGGCTGCCCAGCAGGTCCACAAGGGCCCGCAGGGTTTCCCAGGCTGCGGATGCGACCTCCCTTAACTCTGGTGAGCCGAAACCCAGGAAAGAGAAACAGTGGCGAATCAGTCCCGCCCCAAGGTCAAGAAGTCGCGTGCCCTCGGCATCGCGCTGACCCCGAAGGCCGTCAAGTACTTCGAGGCCCGCCCCTACCCGCCGGGCGAGCACGGCCGTGGCCGTAAGCAGAACTCGGACTACAAGGTCCGTCTGCTCGAGAAGCAGCGTCTGCGCGCGCAGTACGACGTGTCCGAGCGCCAGCTCGTCCGCGCCTACGAGCGTGCCTCCAAGGTCCAGGGCAAGACCGGTGAGGCCCTGATCATCGAGCTCGAGCGCCGTCTCGACGCGCTGGTCTTGCGTTCGGGCATCGCCCGCACGATCTACCAGGCCCGCCAGATGGTCGTCCACGGCCACATCGAGGTCAACGGCGGCAAGGTCGACAAGCCGTCGTTCCGCGTCAAGCCCGACGACGTCGTCATGGTCCGCGAGCGCAGCCGCAGCAAGACGCTGTTCGAGGTCTCCCGCGCCGGTGGGTTCGCCCCCGACGGCGAGACCCCGCGCTACCTCCAGGTGAACCTCGGCGCCCTGGCGTTCCGCCTGGACCGCGAGCCGAACCGCAAGGAGATCCCGGTGATCTGCGACGAGCAGCTCGTCGTCGAGTACTACGCCCGCTGATCACCTCTCAGCGGACGTAGCACCACCTGCGCGTCAGCCCGTCGTCTCCCCGCCCTTCGAGGTGGGCGAGACGGCGGGCTTCCGCATGTCCGGAGGCAGCCCGCGCGGCGCCGGCAGCGCACCGAGCGGCCGCGCCCCGGCCCGCCCCAGCGCCCGCGCCACCGTCGCCTCCTGCCCGAGGCCCGCACCCTCCCGTACGCACTCCTCGTACCGCTCGTCACCCAGCTGCTCTCGGGCACGCGCCTCGCACCGCTCGTGCGGGGCGTTGTAGTACGCCGAGCCGAACAGCGGCAGACCCACCGACGGCCACATCCGGGACGCCGCCCCCTGCAGCAGCGCGGCCTCCGCCGGATCGCCCTCCGCTGTGGTGACCAGCGCGAGCAGCTCGATCGCGAGGACCGTGCCGAGCAGATCGTTGAAGGCATGGCCGATGCCGATGCCCTCCTCCAGGAGATGCCGGGCCCGCGCCTGGTCGCCCCCTGCCTGAGCCCCGTACGCCAGGACGTACAGGGCGTACGCCAGCGCCCAGCGTTCCCCGTGGTCCTCGCACACCCGGCGGACGTCCTCGCACAGCTTCAGCGCGCCGGGCAGATCCCCCTGGAACGCCAGGGCCATCGCCAGCTCGACCTGGCCCATCAGTACGTTGCTGTTGAGCTCGCCGATCCGGTGGTAGCGGTCAAGGGCCGAGCGCAGCAGGGATTCGGCGCGCGGCATGTCGTCCGTGACCAGGGCAAGGCAGCCGGTGCGGTGCTCGGCGTACGCCACGGCCGTGGGATTGCCGGTACGGTCCGCCTCCTCGCGGCACTCCTGGAGGGCGGTCAGGGCGGGCACGATGTCGCCCTGCAGAACCGCCACATAGCCAAGCACCCACAGCGCCTTGAGCCGTGACTGATCGCGATCGCTTTCGAGTTCGACGCCTCGCTCCAGCCAGTGCCGCCCCTCCGACAGCCGGCCGCAGCCGACCCAGTAGAACCAGAGGGTGCCCGCGAGGTACTGGCCAAGATGCGCCTCACCCGGCTCGGTCAGGCAGTGCTCAAGGGCGCCGCGCAGATTCGGCAGCTCCGTCTCGACGCGTGCGGCGACCTCGCCCTGCCTCGGCGAGAACCAGTCCAGCTCGCACCAGGTGGCCAGGCCCATGTACCAGTCGCGGTGGCGACGCCGCAGCCGTGGCGCGTCGCCCGTGGCCTCCAGCCAGTCGGCGCCGTATGCCCGGACCGTGTCCAGCATCCGGTAGCGCACGCCCGCCGCCGTCTCCTCGCGGGACAGCACGGACTGGGCGAGCAGCTCGCCCAGAACGTCGAGCACGTCGTCGGTGTGCAGCCCTTCGCCGCTGCACACGTACTCGACGGCCTCCAGGTCGAACTGCCCCGCGAAGACCGACAGGCGCGACCACAGCAGCCGCTCCTCGCGCGTGCACAGTTCATGGCTCCAGCCGATCGCCGTACGCAGGGTCTGATGCCGCGGCAGCGCGTCGCGCCCCCCGCCCGTCAGCAACCGGAAGCGGTCCTCCAGGCGGGACAGCAACTGCGCGGGGGAGAGGGCGCTCAGCCGCCCCGCCGCCAGCTCGACGGCGAGCGGGATCCCGTCGAGGCGCCGGCACAGCTCCCGTACGTCGGACCGGTTGCCGTCGTCCAGCGCGAACCCCGGCACCCGGGCCGCCGCCCGGTTCTCGAACAGCTCAGCCGCCTCCCGCTCGGCCAGCGGCGCCAGCGGGAACAGCAACTCGCCCTCGACGTCCAGCGGCCTGCGCCCCACGGCCAGTACCCGCAGCCCCGGCGCACACCTGAGCAGCTCGGCCACCAGGGAGGCGCACACGTCCACCAGGTGCTCGAACCCGTCGAGGACCAGCAGGAGTTGGCGCTCGGCTAGATGGTCGACAAGGACCTGGCGCGGCGGTTTCGACGTCTGGTCCGTCAGGCTGAGGGCCGCGACGACCGCGTGCTCGACGAGGTCCGGCTCGCGCACCGCGGACAGTTCCACCCGCCAAGTCCCGTCGCGGACCTCGGTCCGAGCCGCGGCACGCGCCGCGAACCGTGACTTGCCGACGCCTCCCATGCCCGTCACGGTCACCAGGCGGGCCGTCTCCAGGGTCTCTGCGAGCCGCGCCAGTTCGGTCGAGCGGCCCACGAACGCGTTGAGTTCCAGGGGCAGATTGCCGAGCGGTGAACGGTCGGAGCGCTGAGAGCCTCGCATGGAACACGGAGCGTACTGACCTGTAAGCGGTCCGTACAATCGCTTCGCACAACTCTGGCGCCGGGCGGAGGTAATGCGGTACGGACCGGCGGCCCCGGCGCGATAGGCTCGGGAAACTGAATTTTTGGTTTCCGATGTTCAATGCACATACCAGGGAGCGGGTGCACACAGTGTCCGGTGGAGAGGTGGCCGGGATCCTGGTGGCCGTCTTCTGGGCGATCCTGGTCTCCTTTCTCGCCGTCGCGCTGGCGAGGCTGGCCCAGACGCTCAGGGCGACCACCAAGCTCGTGGCGGACGTGACCGACCAGGCCGTCCCGCTGCTGGCCGACGCCTCCTCGGCGGTGCGCTCCGCACAGACCCAGATCGACCGCGTCGACGCCATCGCCTCGGACGTCCAGGAGGTCACGTCGAACGCGTCGGCGCTGTCCACCACGGTCGCCTCCACCTTCGGCGGCCCCCTGGTCAAGGTCGCGGCGTTCGGCTACGGCGTGCGCCGGGCCATCGGAGGCCGCCGTGAGAACGAGCCCCCCAAGGCGTCCCGACGTACCGTGATCGTGGGCCGCACCGTCCCGTCCGCACGACGGGGAAAGCGGAAGAAGGACTGACGCAGCGATGTTCCGCCGTACGTTCTGGTTCACCGCGGGCGCAGCCGCCGGTGTGTGGGCCACCACCAAAGTCAATCGCAAGCTCAAGCAGCTGACCCCCGAAAGCCTCGCGGCGCAGGCCGCGAACAAGGCGATCGACGCGGGCCACCGGCTCAAGGACTTCGCGCTCGACGTCCGCGACGGAATGGTCCAGCGGGAGGCCGAACTCGACGAGGTGCTCGGCCTTAACGCACCCGTCGACCACGAACTCCCGGGCCAGCGACGCCACGCCGCGATCGAGAACCGCAACAACCCGAAGTACGTCGAGAGGTCGACGTACTCGTACAACCGGAATGAGGACCACTGATGGAGTCGGCCGAGATTCGCCGCCGCTGGTTGAGCTTCTACGAGGAGCGCGGTCACACCGTCGTCCCCTCGGCGTCGCTCATCGCGGACGACCCGACTCTGCTCCTGGTCCCCGCGGGCATGGTCCCCTTCAAGCCGTACTTCCTCGGCGAGGTCAAGCCGCCGTGGTCGCGCGCCACGAGCGTGCAGAAGTGCGTGCGGACGCCCGACATCGAAGAGGTCGGCAAGACCACCCGCCACGGCACGTTCTTCCAGATGTGCGGCAACTTCTCCTTCGGCGACTACTTCAAGGAAGGTGCCATCACCTACGCCTGGGAGCTGCTCACCTCGCCCCAGGACAAGGGTGGTTACGGGCTCGACCCCGAGCGTCTGTGGATCACGGTCTACCTCGACGACGACGAGGCCGAGTCCATCTGGCGCGACAAGATCGGCGTCCCGGCCGAGCGCATCCAGCGCCTCGGCAAGAAGGACAACTACTGGTCCATGGGCGTCCCCGGCCCCTGCGGCCCGTGTTCCGAGATCAACTACGACCGCGGCCCCGAGTTCGGCGTCGAGGGCGGCCCGGCCGTCAACGACGAGCGGTACGTGGAGATCTGGAACCTCGTCTTCATGCAGTACGAGCGCGGCGAGGGCACCTCGAAGGAGGACTTCGAGATCCTCGGCGACCTGCCCAGCAAGAACATCGACACAGGCCTCGGCCTCGAACGTCTCGCCATGATCCTGCAGGACGTGCAGAACCTGTACGAGATCGACACCTCGATGGCCGTCATCAAGAAGGCCACCGAGCTCACCGGCGTCGAGTACGGCGCGGCCCCGGACTCCGACGTCTCGCTGCGCGTGGTCACCGACCACATGCGCACCTCCGTCATGCTCATCGGCGACGGCGTGAGCCCCGGCAACGAGGGCCGCGGCTATGTGCTGCGCCGCATCATGCGCCGCGCCATCCGCAACATGCGGCTGCTCGGAGCCAGTGGCCCGGTCGTGCAGGACCTCGTCGACGTCGTCATCGAGATGATGGGCCAGCAGTACCCGGAGCTGGTTTCCGACCGCAAGCGCATCGAGACCGTTGCCCTCGCCGAGGAGGCCGCCTTCGTCAAGACCCTGAAGGCCGGCACGAACATCCTCGACACCGCTGTCACGGACACCAAGGCCGCCGGCGGCAAGGTGCTGCCCGGCGACAAGGCCTTCCTGCTCCACGACACCTGGGGCTTCCCGATCGACCTCACCCTCGAAATGGCCGCCGAACAGGGCCTTTCCGTGGACGAGGACGGCTTCCGCCGCCTGATGAAGGAGCAGCGGGACAAAGCCAAGGCCGACGCCCGGGCCAAGAAGACCGGCCATGCCGACCTCGGCGCCTACCGCCAGATCGCCGACGCCGCCGGTGAGACCGACTTCATCGGCTACGACCGGACCGAGGGCGAGTCGACGATCGTCGGCATCCTGGTCGACGGCGCCTCCTCACCCGCCGCCACCGAGGGCGACGAGGTCGAGATCGTCCTGGACCGCACCCCGTTCTACGCCGAGGGCGGCGGCCAGATCGGCGACACCGGGCGCATCAGGCTCGACACCGGTGCCGTCGTCGAGGTCCGCGACTGCCAGAAGCCGGTCCCGGGGGTCTACGTCCACAAGGGCGTCGTCCAGGTCGGCGAGGTCACCGTCGGAGCCAAGGCCCAGGCCTCCATCGACGCCCATCGCCGCAAGTCCATCGCCCGCGCCCACTCGGCCACGCACCTGACCCACCAGGCCCTGCGCGACGCCCTCGGCCCGACGGCCGCCCAGGCCGGTTCCGAGAACCAGCCCGGCCGCTTCCGCTTCGACTTCGGCTCCCCGGCCGCCGTACCGCACACGGTGATGACCGACGTCGAGCAGCAGATCAACGAGGTGCTCGCCCGCGACCTGGACGTGCACGCCGAGATCCTCAGCCTCGACGAGGCCAAGAAGCAGGGCGCCATCGCCGAGTTCGGCGAGAAGTACGGCGAGCGCGTCCGCGTCGTCACCATCGGCGACTTCTCCAAGGAGCTGTGCGGCGGCACGCACGTCCACAACACTGCCCAGCTCGGCCTGGTCAAGCTGCTCGGCGAGTCGTCCATCGGCTCCGGCGTACGCCGCATCGAAGCCCTCGTCGGCGTGGACGCGTACAACTTCCTCGCCCGCGAGCACACGGTCGTCGCCCAGCTCCAGGAGCTGGTCAAGGGCCGTCCCGAGGAGCTTCCGGAGAAGATCTCCGCCATGCTCGGCAAGCTGAAGGACGCCGAGAAGGAGATCGAGAAGTTCCGCGCGGAGAAGGTCCTCCAGGCCGCCGGCGGTCTCGTCGACTCCGCCAAGGACGTACGCGGTGTCGCTCTCGTCACCGGCCAGGTCCCGGACGGCACCAGCGCCGACGACCTGCGCAAGCTGGTCCTCGACGTGCGCGGCCGCATCCAGGGCGGACGGGCCGCCGTGGTCGCCCTCTTCACGACCGCCAACGGCAAGCCGCTCACGGTCATCGCCACCAACGAAGCCGCCCGCGAGCGCGGCCTCAAGGCCGGCGATCTGGTCCGTACGGCCGCCAAGACCCTCGGCGGCGGCGGTGGCGGCAAGCCGGACGTCGCCCAGGGCGGCGGCCAGAACCCGGCCGCCATCGGCGAGGCCGTCGACGCGGTCGAGCGGCTCGTCGCCGAGACGGCCAAGTAGGGCCCGTGGACATGCGCAGAGGACGTCGTCTCGCGATCGACGTCGGGGACGCCCGTATCGGGGTCGCCTCGTGCGACCCCGACGGGATCCTCGCGACTCCGGTCGAGACGGTTCCCGGGCGCGATGTCCCCGCCGCGCAGCGCCGGTTGAAGCAGCTCGTCGAGGAGTACGAACCCATCGAGGTGATCGTCGGTCTACCTCGCTCCCTCAAGGGGGGCGAGGGCCCGGCCGCGGTCAAGGTCCGCGCCTTCGCCCAGGACCTCGCCCAGGGCATCGCTCCCGTTCCGGTGCGGCTGGTGGACGAGCGGATGACCACGGTGACGGCCAGTCAGGGCTTGCGCGCCTCGGGCGTGAAGTCCAAGAAGGGCCGGTCCGTTATTGACCAGGCCGCCGCCGTGATTATCCTTCAGCAGGCCTTGGAGTCCGAACGGGTGTCGGGTAAATCTCCGGGCGAGGGCGTCGAAGTGGTCATCTGATCGCGATACGGTAACGTTCCGCGCGATGCGGCGGTGTTCGAACAGCCGCCGCACAGCAGAAGAGGCGGAACGGAGGCGGTGCCACAAGCGCCGTGCGGCCGCCGCCTCGCGGCTCTAGGGGATCAATGACTGAGTATGGCCGGGGCCAAGGCTCCGAACCGTGGCATCCGGAGGACCCGTTGTTCGGGGACGACGGATGGGGAGGACAGGCCGACGACGGCCAGTCCCCCTACGGCGGCCAGCCGCAGCACTATCCGCAGCAGCCGCAACAACAGCAGCAGCACCAGCAGTACGGCGACTGGGCCACCGGTCAGCAGGGTGCGTACGGTCAGGAGCAGCAGCAGTATCAAGGCCAGGGTCACCAGCAGTTCCCTGGACAGAGCCAGCAGCCGTACGTCGACCAGGCGCAGCAGCACTATGCCGATCAGGGCCAGCAGCAGTACGGCGGTCAAGGTCAGCAGCAGTACCCCGGCCAGGGCCAGCAGCAGTACACCGGTCAAGGTCAGCAGCAGTACGTCGATCAGGGGCAGCAGCAGTACGGCGGTCAGGGCCAGCAGCAGTACGACAACAGCGGCTGGGGTACCGGAGCGCACCAGCAGCAGGTTCCTTACGCCGCCGACCCGGCCGACCCCTACGGGGGTCAGCCCGTCGCGTACGGCGGTCAGCAGCCCGACCAGTACGGCACCCCCGACGCCTACCCGCCCCCCGAGCCGCCGGCCCGCCGTCGTGCCGAGCCCGAGCCGAAGACCGACTGGGATCCCGGACCCGATCAGGGCGAGCACGCCTTCTTCGCCGGGGGCGGCGACGATGACGACGACTCGGACGACGACGATCCGAAGGGCCGCGGTGGACGCGGTGACAAGAAGGGGCGCGGCGGCAAGGGCGGCAAGAAACGCCGCAGCGGGTGTGCCTGTCTGGTGGTCGTGCTGGTCTTCGGAGGCGGGCTCGGCGGAGTCGGCTATTTCGGGTACCAGTTCTATCAGAATCGTTTCGGCGCGGCGCCCGACTACGCCGGGGACGGCACCAGCGCGACCGTGAACGTCACCATTGCCAAGGGCTCCGGCGGTTATGCGATCGGGCAGGCATTGAAGGATGCCGGTGTCGTCAAGAGTGTCGACGCTTTTGTCGCTGCGCAGTCGCAGAATCCCAAGGGGAATTCCATCCAGGCGGGTGTCTACACGCTCAAGAAGGAAATGTCCGGGGAAAGCGCTGTCGCAATGATGCTCAGCCCGAGCAGTCGCGACAACCTGATCATTGCCGAAGGCAAGCGCAACGCCGAGATCTACGCGATGATCGACAAACGCCTCGAAATCAAGTCGGGCACGACCGAGGGAGTCGCCGACAAGGAATGGGAGACCCTCGGTCTTCCGGACTGGGCGAACACGGACAAGGACATCAAGGACCCGCTGGAAGGATTCCTCTACCCCTCCAGCTACGCGGTGTCCAAGGGCATGAAGCCCAAGGACGTCCTGAAGCAGATGGTCGACCTCGCCAACGAGAAGTACACCGACTTCGGCCTCCAGTCGAAGGCCAAGGCTCTGGACCTCGAAGACCCGCTGCAGCTCCTCACGGTGGCGAGCCTCGTCCAGAAGGAAGGCAAGTACAAGCACGACTTCGAAAAGGTCGCGACGGTCGTCTACAACCGCCTGAAGCCGGACAACACCGAGACCTACGGCCTGCTCGACTTCGACTCGACGGTGAACTACCTGAAGGGCGAGTCCAAGCTGGCAACCGGTTCGGTCGACGACCTGCGGAAGATCGACGACCCCTACAACACGTACAAGATCAGGGGTTTGCCCCCCGGGCCCATCAGTAATCCCGGCGAAGAGGCGATTCAGGCAGCACTCAAGCCCGCCAAGGGAAACTGGTACTACTTCGTATCGATCAGCGCGGACAAGACGCTCTTCGCGGAGACGAACGAAGAGCAGAACGCCAACCGCGAGAAGTACCTCGAAGAACTGAAGGACGAATGAGCGGTACCGACAGCCAGCGCCGAGCCGCCGTACTCGGTTCCCCGATCGCCCATTCCCTCTCCCCGGTGCTGCACCGCGCCGCCTACGAGGAACTCGGCCTCGGTGACTGGTCGTACGACCGTTTCGACGTCGACGAGGAGGCGTTGCCCGGGTTCTTCGGGCAACTGGGACCGGAGTGGGCGGGGCTGTCGCTGACCATGCCGCTCAAGCGGGCCGTCATTCCGCTGCTCGACGGGATCAGCGAGACGGCGGCCTCCGTCGAGGCGGTCAACACGGTCGTGTTCACCGAGGACGGGCGGCGCCTCGGCGACAACACCGACATCCCCGGGATGGTCGCCGCCCTGCGCGAACGGGGCATCGAGCAGGTCGACTCCGCCGCGATCCTCGGAGCGGGCGCCACGGCGTCGTCCGCGCTGGCCGCGCTCGCACGGATCTGCACCGGCGAGGTCGTCGCGTACGTCCGAAGCGCGGAGCGTGCCGCCGAGATGCGGCAGTGGGGCGAGCGGCTCGACGTGGAGGTGAGGATCCAGGACTGGGCGGACGCCGCGCAGGCGCTGCACGCGCCGCTCGTGATCGCCACGACCCCGGCGGGCACGACGGACGCGCTGGCCGCGGCCATTCCCGAACGGGCCACCACCCTGTTCGACGTGCTGTACGACCCGTGGCCGACCGAGCTCGCGGCACGCTGGTCCGCCTACGGCGGTGCGGTGGTCAGCGGACTCGACCTGCTGGTGCACCAGGCGGTGCTCCAGGTCGAGCAGATGACCGGCCGCGCCCCTGCGCCGCTCGACGCCATGCGGAAGGCCGGCGAACACGCCCTCGCCGCCCACTGACACGTTTCCGACCCGGCCGCGTCCGTCCGCCTGATGGACCTGTGGCCGGTTCTCATACGTGGACGTGGGAGGATCGGAGGTGGCGGGCCAGGGCCGCGCACCCGGTCGCGCCGTCGCCGTACGCGAGGACGCGCGTACGCAGCAGCAGTACAGGGCGCGAGCATGAGGAGCACCGTTGAGCAGGTTGCGCTGGCTGACCGCGGGGGAGTCCCACGGACCCGCACTTGTCGCGACGCTGGAGGGACTTCCCGCCGGCGTGCCGATCACCACGGACATGGTGGCGGACCACCTGGCCCGGCGGCGGCTCGGCTATGGACGCGGTGCCCGGATGAAATTCGAGCGCGACGAGGTCACCTTCCTGGGCGGCGTACGCCACGGGCTCACCCTCGGATCGCCGATCGCGATCATGGTCGGCAACACCGAGTGGCCCAAGTGGGACCAGGTCATGGCCGCCGACCCGGTCGACCCGGCGATCCTCGCCGGTGTGGCCCGCAACGCGCCGCTGACCCGGCCCCGGCCCGGTCACGCGGACCTCGCGGGCATGCAGAAGTACGGCTTCGACGAGGCCAGGCCGATCCTGGAGCGTGCCTCCGCCCGCGAAACCGCGGCGCGTGTGGCGCTGGGCGCGGTGGCCCGCTCCTACCTGAAGGAGACGGCCGGGATCGAGATCGTTTCGCACGTCGTCGAGCTGGCCGCGGCGAAGGCTCCGTACGGCGTCTACCCCAAGCCCTCCGACGTCGAGAAGCTCGACGCCGACCCGGTGCGCTGCCTGGACGCCGACGCGTCGAAGGCGATGGTCGCGGAGATCGACCAGGCCCACAAGGACGGCGACACGCTCGGTGGCGTGGTCGAGGTGCTGGCGTACGGCGTGCCCGTGGGCCTCGGCTCGCACGTGCACTGGGACCGGCGCCTCGACGCCCGGCTGGCGGCCGCGCTCATGGGCATCCAGGCCATCAAGGGCGTCGAGGTCGGCGACGGCTTCGAGCTGGCGCGGGTGCCGGGCTCGCAGGCGCACGACGAGATCGTCCACACCGAGGACGGCATCCGGCGCACCTCCGGTCGCTCCGGCGGTACTGAGGGCGGTCTGACCACCGGTGAACTGCTGCGCGTACGCGCCGCGATGAAGCCGATCGCGACCGTGCCCCGCGCGCTGGCGACCATCGATGTGGCGACCGGCGAGGCCGCCAAGGCGCATCACCAGCGTTCCGACGTGTGCGCGGTCCCGGCGGCCGGGATCGTCGCCGAGGCGATGGTGGCGCTGGTCCTGGCGGACGCGGTGGCGGAGAAGTTCGCCGGCGACAGCGTCCCGGAGACGCGCCGCAACGTGCGCGGCTACCTCGAGAACCTGGTCGTGCGGTGACCCCTCCGCGGATCGTCCTCGTCGGCCCGATGGGTGTCGGCAAGTCCACGGTCGGCGCGCTGGTCGCCGAGCGGCTCGGGTGCGCCTACCGGGACACCGACGAGGACATCGTGGCCGCCGAGGGCCGCACCATCGCCGACATCTTCGTCGACGAGGGCGAGCCGGCCTTCCGCGCGATCGAGAAGCGGGCGGTGCACCGGGCGCTGGCCGAGCACGACGGTGTCCTGGCGCTCGGCGGTGGCTCGATCCTCGACGAGGAGACGCGCGCCCTGCTCGCCGGACACCAGGTCGTGTACCTCTCGATGGACGTCGAGGAGGCGGTCAAGCGCACCGGCCTGAACGCGGCGAGGCCGCTGTTGGCCGTCAACCCGCGCCGCCAGTGGCGTGACCTGATGGAAGCGCGCCGCCACCTCTACACCGAAGTCGCCCGGGCGGTCGTGGCCACCGACGACCGCACCCCCGAAGAGGTCGCCCAAGCGGTCCTCGACGCACTGGAGTTGAAGGAAGCATGAGCGAGGCAGTGACCCGTATCCAGGTCGGCGGCACCGCGGGCACCGACCCCTACGAGGTGCTGGTCGGCCGTCAACTCCTCGGTGAGCTCGGCGGGTTGATCGGTGACAAGGCGCAGCGCGTCGCGGTCATCCACCCCGAGGCGCTCGCCGACACCGGCGAGGCGCTCTGCGCCGACCTGGGCGAGCAGGGTTACGAGGCCGTCGCCATCCAGGTGCCGAACGCCGAGGAGGCCAAGACCGCCGAGGTCGCCGCCTACTGCTGGAAGGCGCTCGGCCAGTCCGGTTTCACCCGCAGCGACGTCATCGTGGGCGTCGGCGGCGGCGCCACCACCGACCTGGCCGGTTTCGTGGCGGCGACCTGGCTGCGCGGGGTGCGCTGGATCGTCGTCCCCACCACCGTGCTTGCCATGGTGGACGCGGCGGTGGGCGGCAAGACCGGCATCAACACCGCGGAGGGCAAGAACCTCGTCGGCTCCTTCCACCCGCCGGCCGGAGTGCTCTGCGACCTGGCCGCCCTCGACTCGCTGCCGGTCAACGACTTCGTGTCCGGGCTCGCGGAGATCATCAAGGCCGGTTTCATCGCCGACCCGGTGATCCTCGAACTCATCGAGGAGGACCCCGAGGCGGCCCGTACGCCCGCGGGACCGCACACCGCCGAGCTGATCGAGCGGTCCATCAAGGTCAAGGCCGAGGTCGTCTCCGGCGACCTCAAGGAGTCCGGGCTGCGGGAGATCCTCAACTACGGCCACACCCTCGCGCACGCGATCGAGAAGAACGAGCGCTACAAGTGGCGGCACGGCGCGGCCGTCGCCGTCGGCATGCACTTCGCCGCCGAACTCGGCCGTCTGGCGGGCCGGCTGGACGACGAGACCGCCGACCGTCACCGCACGATCCTGGAATCCGTCGGCCTCCCGCTGAGCTACCGCCACGACCAGTGGCCCAAGCTCCTGGAGAACATGAAGCTCGACAAGAAGTCCCGCGGCAACCTGCTGCGCTTCATCGTCCTCGACGGGCTCGCCAAGCCGACCGTCCTGGAGGGCCCCGACCCGGCCGTCCTCCTCGCCGCGTACGGCGAAGTCGGGGAGTAGGCGCGGATCGGCGGCTCGCTGCGGCGTGACTTAAGAACGCAACGTCCAACGAGCCCGCACTTGGCCCGGTTTGCCCCCGGTCGACGGGCACTTCGCACCTTCCCCGGCCGTTCACACAACGGCGGCCGGGGAAGGTACCGTTCGGTAGCGAGCGGGCCTCGAGCCTCGCTCGCCAGCCCCAATCGCCTGCCGCGACCGAGGCGTCCCGGCGGCGAACGAGCCAAAGATCACGAGACGGAGTGGCACCGGATGCAGCACGCAGTGGGGGCTCCGCTGCCGCCGCCCCAGCAGCCGGGGCAGGGACCGGGCGCCGGCTGGTCGCCGGCCGGACCGCAGCCCGGACACCCGGGTCCCGTCCCCCCGCCCCCGCCCGCCCCCGGTTTCACCGGCCCGCCGCCAGGACACGCGGCGCCCCACTCGCACGTACCGCAGCATGCGCCCCCGCAGCACGCCCCCGTGCCGCCCACGCCGGACACCACCGGCCATGTGCAGCTGCCCCCGGGCGGACCGGTCGCCAGGCCGAGCGCGCCGCCCGCCGCCGGCCAGGCCGACCCCACGTCCACCACGCTCGCCATCCTGCTCATCGGCCCCGCGGGCGCCGGGAAGACCAGCGTCGCCAAGTACTGGGCCGACCACCGCCGGGTGCCCACCGCCCACATCAGCCTCGACGACGTACGCGAATGGGTCCGCTCGGGCTTCGCCGACCCTCAGTCGGGGTGGAACGACCATTCGGAGGCGCAGTACCGCCTGGCCCGCCGCACCTGCGGATTCGCCGCGCGGAACTTCCTCGCCAACGGCATCTCCTGCATCCTCGACGACGCCGTGTTCCCGGACCGACCGGTCGTCGGCCTCGGCGGCTGGAAGCGGCACGTCGGGCCTGGGCTGCTGCCCGTCGTCCTGCTGCCGGGCCTGGAGATAGTCCTGGAGCGCAACGCCGAGCGCTCCGGAAACCGCCGCCTCACCGACGAGGAAGTCGCCCGTATCCACGGCCGGATGGCCGGCTGGTACGGCTCGGGGCTCCCCATCATCGACAACTCGCAGCTGGACGTACCGACCACCGCCCGTGTCCTGGACGACGTGCTCGCGCGGTCGATCGCCAGCCCGCCCCAGTGGTAGTCCGGACCGGCCCGCCGCCCGTCCAGCCCCGCTGAACCGGCGCCATCCCGCCACCGCTCGTACGCTCGATTCATGTCAGAGGTGTACGCGGCCCGCCGAGAGCGGCTCCGGGAGCGTTGTACGGCCGGCGGCAGCGCTACGGCGCTCGTCACCCGCCCTGCCAATGTGAGGTATCTCGCCGGCGCGGCCCCGCACGGCGCCGTCCTCCTGCTCGGCAGGGGTGAGGATCTGCTGCTCTGCGGCGGCCCCCCGAGCGGCGAGGCCGAAGAGGGACGTCCGGACGAGGCGCTGCGGGTGCAGGCCCTGCCGGGCCCCGGCGGTGATCCGGCCGTCGCCGCGGCCGACGTGGCCCTCGCGCAGGGCGCCGAGTCCCTCGCCGTCGAGGAGCACCACCTGACCGTCACCCGGCACCGTGCGATCGGTTCGGTCGCGCCGCGGCTGCGCCTCGCCGACCTGGGCGGTGCGGTGGAGCAGCTACGGGTGATCAAGGACGAGGAGGAGATCTCCTGTCTGCGGATCGGCGCCGAGATCGCCGACCAGGCCTTGGGCGAGCTCCTCGAATCGATCCTCGTGGGCCGGACCGAGCGCCATCTCGCGCTCGAACTGGAGCGGCGCCTCGTCGACCACGGCGCGGACGGCCCGGCCTTCGCGACCTCGGTCGGCACCGGGCCGAACTCGGGACGCCGTGGACACCGGCCCACCGACCGGCGGGTCGAAGAAGGAGATTTCCTTTCCGTCTGCCTCGGTGCGACCTACCGCGGCTACCGCTGTGAGATCGGCCGTACGTTCGTGATCGGGACCTCACCGGCCGACTGGCAGATCGAGCTGTACGACCTCGTCTTCGCCGCCCAGCGCGCCGGACGCGAGGCGCTGGCACCCGGCGCCGCCTACCGTGACGTGGACCGCGCGGCCCGCCAGGTACTCGACTCCGCGGGGTACACGGAAGGCCTTCCTCCGCTGACCGGGCACGGTGTGGGGCTCGAAATCGACGAGGACCCGCAGCTGGCCCCCGCGGCCATGGGTAAACTGGACGCTTGCGTGCCGGTCACCGTCGAACCGGGGGTCCACCTCCCGGGCCGGGGCGGTGTCCGGATCGATGACACGCTCGTCGTACGCCCCGAGGCGGACGGCGGACCCGAGCTACTCACCATTACGACCAAGGAACTGCTCGCGCTCTAGCCTCTGAGCTGTGTGCGTGCCCCGGGGTCGTCCACGTCAGTCCAGGAGATTCCGCAACCGTGGCTTCCACGAACGACCTCAAGAACGGCCTGGTGCTCAAGCTCGACGGAGGCCAGCTCTGGTCCGTCGTCGAGTTCCAGCACGTCAAGCCCGGCAAGGGCCCGGCCTTCGTGCGCACCAAGCTGAAGAACGTGCTCTCCGGCAAGGTCGTCGACAAGACGTTCAACGCCGGCGTCAAGGTCGAGACGGCCACGATCGACAAGCGCGACATGCAGTTCTCGTACATGGACGGCGAGTACTTCGTCTTCATGGACATGGACACGTACGACCAGCTGATGGTCGACCGCAAGTCCGTCGGCGATGCCGCCAACTTCCTGATCGAGGGCTTCACGGCCACCGTCGCGCAGCATGAGGGTTCGGTGCTCTTCGTCGAGCTGCCGGCCGCCGTCGAGCTCGTGATCCAGGAGACCGAGCCCGGTGTCCAGGGCGACCGCTCCACCGGTGGCACCAAGCCCGCCACCCTGGAGACCGGCCACCAGATCAACGTGCCGCTCTTCATCACCACCGGTGAGAAGATCAAGGTCGACACCCGCACGAGCGACTACCTCGGCCGGGTGAACAGCTAACCGTGGCTGCCCGCAACACGGCCCGCAAGCGCGCCTTCCAGATCCTCTTCGAGGGCGACCAGCGCGATGTGGACGTCCTGACGGTCCTCGCGGACTGGATCCGGCATTCCCGGACCGACACCCGGCAGCCGCCGGTGAGCGAATACACGATGCAGTTGGTCGAGGGGTACGCCACCAAGGTGCGCCGGATCGACGACCTGATCGCGCAGTACGCCGTCGGCTGGACGCTGGACAGGATGCCGGTCGTGGACCGCAACATCCTGCGCCTCGGTGCCTACGAGCTGATCTGGGTCGACGAGACCCCGGATGCCGTGGTGCTCGACGAGGCGGTGCAGTTGGCGAAGGAGTTCTCCACGGACGACTCGCCCGCGTTCGTGAACGGCCTCCTCGGCCGGTTCAAGGACCTGAAGCCGTCGCTCCGCCGGGACGAGTCCTAGGACGCGCCCCGAGACGTACGTGACGGCGAGCGAAAGCCACGAAAACGCCGGAGGGCCCGCAGCACGTCTGCTGCGGGCCCTCCGGCGTTCCGGTACCCGGGAAGGCTCCGAGGGCCGCAGAAAGCCGCCGGGGTGGCCGGAACGATGTGTTCCGGCCACCCCGGCGGCACGTTTCTGCTGAAGTGCTGGTTGGGATCAGCCCTCGTCGTGGGAGACCGCGCGGCGCGCGTCGGCGTCCAGGACGCCCCAGCTGATCAGCTGCTCGGTGAGGACCGAGGGCGACTGGTCGTAGATGACGGCGAGGGTGCGCAGGTCGTCCTGGCGGATCGACAGCACCTTGCCGTTGTAGTCACCGCGCTGCGACTGGATCGTCGCGGCGTAGCGCTGCAGGGGGCCCGCCTTCTCGGCCGGCACGTGGGCCAGGCGCTCGAGGTCCAGGACCAGCTTCGGCGGCGGCTCGGCGGCCCCGCCCGGAGTGGTGCCCGGCAGCAGCTCCTGCACCGGAACCCCGTAGAAGTCCGCGAGCTCGGCAAGGCGCTGCACGGTGACGGCGCGGTCGCCGCGCTCGTACGAACCGACCACGACCGCCTTCCAGCGTCCCTGGGACTTCTCCTCGACGCCGTGGAGGGAAAGGCCCTGCTGGGTGCGGATGGCCCGGAGCTTGGCCCCGAGCTGTTTGGCGTATTCGCTGGACATATAGCTCCCCGGACGCTGTATCAACGTGCGGCTCGGCCGCGCGGCTGGTGACTCTGGTGACTCACTGTGAGGTTACGCAGCGTTACTCTCCCCCGTCAAGCCGAATGGTTCGGACCGACCCTTTGGTGGGAGTCGCCGGCGGTGGCTTGAAGGGGGGTGATCAGGCGCGTTGCCGGGCTGGTAGCGTGGATGGCGCAATTCCGACGTCCTTTAATGATCCGTCCCGTGAGGCGGAGAAGGAGGTCCGTTTTCATATGGACACCGAGCATGACAAGCAGCAATACGAAGCCGATGCGCGGCCGGTTCTCGAAGGCCCCGACATCGCGCGGGTGTTGACCCGCATCGCCCACGAGATCGTCGAGCGCGCCAAGGGCGCCGACGACGTGGTACTTCTCGGCATCCCGACCCGGGGCGTCTTCCTCGCCCGGAGGCTCGCCGTGAAGCTGGCGGAGATCACCGGCCGCAAGATCCCGGTCGGCTCGCTCGACATCACCATGTACCGCGACGACCTGCGCATGCATCCGCCGCGTGCGCTGGCCCGCACCGAGATTCCCGGTGACGGCATCGACGGCCGCCTGGTCGTCCTGGTCGACGACGTGCTCTTCTCCGGCCGCACCATCCGCGCGGCGCTCGACGCGCTGAACGACATCGGCCGCCCGCGCGCCGTGCAGCTCGCGGTCCTCGTCGACCGCGGCCACCGCGAACTGCCCATCCGCGCCGACTACGTCGGCAAGAACCTCCCCACGTCGTTGCGGGAGACGGTCAAGGTCCAGCTCGCCGAGGAGGACGGTCGCGACACCGTGCTGCTCGGCGCGAAGCGGACCTCCACGGGCGAGCAGCAGTAGCACTCAGCCGTACGCCCCTGAGTGCGCACCTGCGCGCTTGCATGCCCGGATTCTCCCGACCTGAACTGCCTTACGGAGCCTGAAAGATGCAGCGTCATCTCATCTCGGCCGCCGACCTCACCCGCGACGACGCCGTCCTGATCCTCGACACCGCCGAGGAGATGGCCCGGGTCGCCGACCGGCCGATCAAAAAGCTGCCGACCCTGCGCGGCCGCACCGTCGTCAACCTCTTCTTCGAGGACTCGACGCGTACCCGGATCTCCTTCGAGGCCGCCGAGAAGCGCCTCTCCGCGGACGTCATCAACTTCACCGCCAAGGGGTCGAGCGTCTCCAAGGGCGAGTCCCTCAAGGACACCGCCCAGACCCTCGAAGCCATGGGCGTCGACGCCGTCGTCATCCGGCACGGCGCCTCCGGAGCCCCCTACCGGCTCGCGACCTCCGGTTGGATCGACGCGGCCGTCATCAACGCCGGTGACGGCACCCACCAGCACCCCACCCAGGCCCTGCTCGACGCCTTCACCATGCGGCGCCGGCTCGTCGGCCGGGACGCGGGGATAGGGCAGGACCTGGCCGGCAAGCGGATCACCCTCGTCGGCGACATCCTGCACAGCCGCGTCGCCCGCTCCAATGTCGACCTGCTGCACACGCTCGGCGCCGAGGTCACCCTCGTCGCCCCGCCCACCCTGGTGCCGGTCGGCGTCGAGGCGTGGCCCTGCGAGGTTTCGTACGACCTCGACAGCACGCTCTCCAAGTCCGACGCCGTGATGCTGCTGCGCGTGCAGCGCGAGCGGATGAACGCGGCGTTCTTCCCGACCGAGCGTGAGTACTCGCGGCGCTACGGCCTCGACGGCGACCGCATGGCGCGGATGCCCGAGCACGCCATCGTGATGCACCCCGGCCCGATGGTCCGCGGCATGGAGATCACCGCCGAGGTCGCCGACTCGGACCGCTGCACGGTCGTCGAGCAGGTCGCCAACGGTGTCTCGATCCGGATGGCCGTCCTCTATCTGCTCCTTGGCGGCAACGAGCCCGCCGTCACCCACACCCGTACCGAGGAGAAGTAAGAACCATGAGCAAGATCCTTATCCGTGGTGCGCGGGTGCTCGGCGGCGAGCCGCAGGACGTACTCATCGACGGCTCGGTCATCGAGGCGGTCGGTACGGGACTTTCCGACGAGGGCGCGGAGGTCGTCGAGGCCGAGGGCAGGGTGCTGCTGCCCGGGCTCGTCGATCTGCACACCCATCTGCGTGAGCCGGGCCGCGAGGACTCCGAGACCGTTCTGACCGGCACGCGGGCGGCGGCGAGCGGTGGTTACACCTCCGTGTTCGCCATGGCCAACACCTTCCCCGTCGCCGACACCGCCGGTGTCGTCGAGCAGGTCTACCGGCTCGGCCAGGAGCACGGCTACTGCGATGTGCAGCCCATCGGCGCCGTCACCGTCGGCCTGGAGGGCAAGAAGCTCGCCGAGCTGGGCGCCATGCACGAGTCCGCGGCCGGGGTCACGGTCTTCTCGGACGACGGCAAGTGCGTGGACGACGCGGTGATCATGCGCCGGGCGCTGGAGTACGTGAAGGCGTTCGGCGGGGTCGTCGCGCAGCACGCGCAGGAGCCGCGGCTGACCGAGGGCGCCCAGATGAACGAGGGCGTCGTCTCCGCCGAGCTGGGGCTCGGGGGATGGCCGGCGGTGGCCGAAGAATCGATCATCGCCCGGGACGTCCTGCTCGCCGAGCACGTCGGGTCCCGCGTCCACATCTGCCACCTCTCGACCGCCGGGTCCGTCGAGATCGTCCGCTGGGCCAAGTCCCGCGGCATCGACGTCACCGCCGAGGTGACCCCGCACCACCTGCTCCTCACCGACGAGCTGGCGCGCACGTACAACCCGGTCTACAAGGTCAACCCGCCGCTGCGCACCGAGCGTGACGTGCTGGCCCTGCGCGAGGCGCTCGCCGACGGCACGATCGACATCGTCGCCACCGACCACGCCCCGCACCCGCACGAGGACAAGGACTGCGAGTGGGCCGCGGCCGCCATGGGCATGGTGGGGCTCGAGACCGCGCTGTCCGTCGTGCAGCAGACGATGGTGGAGACCGGCCTGCTCGACTGGGCCGGCGTCGCCGACCGCATGTCGGCCAAGCCCGCCGAGATCGGCCAGGCGAAGGGTCACGGCCGTCCCGTCTCGGCAGGTGAGCCCGCCAACCTCACGCTGGTCGACACGGAATACCGTGGGGCCGTGGACCCCGCGGGCTTCGCCTCACGCAGCCGCAACACCCCCTACGAGGGCCGTGAGCTGCCGGGCCGTGTCACGCACACCTGGCTCCGGGGCAAGGCCACCCTCGTGGACGGGAAGCTCGCGTGACACCTCAGATGATGATCGCCGCCGAACAGAAGTCGGCGGAAGTGACCGACTGGGCCGCCCGCGTCGGCTGGCTCGTCGGCCTCGCCCTCTTCGTCGCGCTCCTCTACTGGCTGATGCGCGAGGGCTGGAAGTGGCGCGGCACCCTCCAGGGCGACCTGCCGGAGCTGCCCACCGCGCCGTCCGAGCCCGGTCCGGTGAGACTTGAGCTGACCGGTCGCTACCACGGCTCCACCACCGCCGGGCAGTGGCTGGACCGCATCGTGGCGCACGGCCTGGGCACCCGCAGCAGGGTCGAGCTCACGCTGACGGACGCGGGCCTTGACGTCGTACGCCCCGGAGCGGCCGACTTCTTCGTCCCGGCCGCGCAGCTCCGCGAAGCCCGGCTCGACAAGGGCATCGCGGGCAAGGTCCTCACCGAGGGCGGCCTGCTCGTCGTCACCTGGGCGCACGGCGACAGGCTGATCGACTCGGGTTTCCGCTCCGACCGCGCGGCAGAGCACAACCAATGGGTCGAGACCCTGACCCAGATGATCAACACGACGGAAACGGAAGGCGCACGATGACGACCTCCACCCGGGGAGCCGCGAAGGTTCCCGCCGTACTCGTCCTGGAGGACGGCCGCATCTTCCGCGGCCGTGCCTACGGGGCCGTGGGGGAGACCTTCGGCGAAGCGGTGTTCTCCACCGGCATGACCGGCTACCAGGAGACCCTCACCGACCCGTCGTACCACCGCCAGGTCGTCGTGATGACCTCCCCGCACGTCGGCAACACCGGCGTCAACGACGAGGACCCCGAGTCGAAGCGGATCTGGGTCGCCGGTTACGTCGTACGGGACCCCGCGCGCGTGCCCTCCAACTGGCGCTCCCGGCGCTCGCTGGACGAGGAACTGCGCAACCAGGGTGTCGTCGGCATCAGCGGCATCGACACGCGTGCCCTGACCCGGCACCTGCGTGAGCGCGGCGCCATGCGCGTCGGCATCTTCTCCGGCAACGCGCTGCCCGACGAGGGCACCATGCTCGCCGAGGTGCGGCAGGCGCCCGAGATGAAGGGCGCGAACCTCGCCGCCGAGGTCGCCACCAAGGAGTCGTACGTCGTCCCCGCGATCGGCGTGAAGAAGTACACCGTCGCCGCCGTCGACCTGGGCATCAAGGGCATGACCCCGCACCGCATGGCCGAGCGCGGCATCGAGGTGCATGTGCTGCCCGCGACGGCCACGGCCGAGGACGTCTTCGCCGTGAACCCCGACGGGGTGTTCTTCTCGAACGGTCCGGGTGACCCGGCGACCGCCGACGGCCCGGTCGCCGTCATGCGGGAAGTGCTGGCGCGCAGGACCCCGCTCTTCGGCATCTGCTTCGGCAACCAGATCCTCGGCCGCGCGCTCGGCTTCGGCACGTACAAGCTGAAGTACGGCCACCGCGGCATCAACCAGCCGGTGCAGGACCGTACGACCGGCAAGGTCGAGGTCACCGCGCACAACCACGGCTTCGCCGTCGACGCGCCGCTCGACAAGGTGTCCGACACCCCCTACGGCCGCGCCGAGGTCTCCCACGTCTGCCTGAACGACCAGGTCGTCGAGGGGCTTCAGCTGCTCGACCAGCCGGCCTTCAGCGTCCAGTACCACCCCGAGGCGGCGGCGGGCCCGCACGACGCGGCCTACCTGTTCGACCGCTTCGTAGAGCTCATGGAGGGCCAGCGTGCCTAAGCGCACCGATATCCAGTCCGTCCTGGTCATCGGCTCCGGCCCGATCGTCATCGGCCAGGCCGCCGAGTTCGACTACTCAGGCACCCAGGCGTGCCGCATCCTGCGCGCCGAGGGCCTGCGGGTCATCCTGGTCAACTCCAACCCGGCGACGATCATGACCGACCCGGAGATCGCCGACGCCACGTACGTCGAGCCGATCACCCCGGAGTTCGTCGAGAAGATCATCGCCAAGGAGCGGCCGGACGCCCTGCTGCCCACCCTGGGCGGCCAGACGGCGCTGAACACCGCCATCTCCATGCACGAGCAGGGTGTCCTGGAGAAGTACGGTGTCGAGCTGATCGGCGCCAACGTCGAGGCGATCAACAAGGGCGAGGACCGCGACCTCTTCAAGGGGGTCGTCGAGGCCGTCCGCGCGAAGATCGGGCACGGCGAGTCCGCCGCATCCGTGATCTGCCACTCCATGGACGACGTCCTGGGCGGTGTTGAGACGCTCGGCGGTTACCCCGTCGTCGTCCGTCCCTCGTTCACCATGGGCGGCGCCGGTTCCGGTTTCGCGCACGACGAGGAGGAGCTGCGCCGCATCGCGGGCCAGGGCCTCACGCTCTCGCCGACCACCGAGGTGCTCCTGGAGGAGTCCATCCTCGGCTGGAAGGAGTACGAGCTGGAGCTGATGCGCGACAAGAACGACAACGTCGTGGTCGTCTGCTCCATCGAGAACTTCGACCCGATGGGCGTGCACACCGGCGACTCGATCACCGTCGCGCCCTCGATGACGCTGACCGACCGCGAGTACCAGCGCCTGCGCGACATCGGCATCGCGATCATCCGCGAGGTCGGCGTCGACACCGGCGGCTGCAACATCCAGTTCGCGGTGAACCCGGACGACGGCCGGATCATCGTCATCGAGATGAATCCGCGGGTGTCGCGTTCCTCGGCCCTCGCCTCCAAGGCGACCGGCTTCCCGATCGCCAAGATCGCCGCCAAGCTCGCCGTCGGCTACACGCTCGACGAGATCCCGAACGACATCACGGAGAAGACCCCGGCGTCCTTCGAGCCGACGCTCGACTACATCGTCGTGAAGGCCCCGCGGTTCGCGTTCGAGAAGTTCCCGTCCGCCGACTCCACGCTGACCACGACCATGAAGTCGGTCGGCGAGGCCATGGCGATCGGCCGCAACTTCACCGAGGCGCTGCAGAAGGCACTGCGGTCGCTGGAGAAGAAGGGCAGCCAGTTCACCTTCGTGGGCGAGCCCGGTGACAAGGCCGAACTGCTGGCCGAGGCCGTACGGCCGACCGACGGGCGTATCAACTCCGTCATGCAGGCCATCCGCGCGGGCGCCACTCCCGAGGAGGTCTTCGAGTCGACGAAGATCGACCCGTGGTTCGTGGACCAGCTGTTCCTGATCAAGGAGACCGCGGACGAGCTGGCCGCCGCCGACAAGCTGGATCCCTCGCTGCTGGCGGAGGCCAAGCGGCACGGTTTCTCCGACGCGCAGATCGCCGAGATCCGCGGTCTGCGCGAGGACGTCGTCCGCGAGGTCCGGCACGCGCTCGGTATCCGCCCGGTCTACAAGACGGTCGACACCTGCGCCGCCGAGTTCGCGGCCAACACGCCGTACTTCTACTCCTCGTACGACGAGGAGACCGAGGTCGCCCCACGCGAGAAGCCCGCGGTCATCATCCTGGGCTCAGGACCCAACCGCATCGGCCAGGGCATCGAGTTCGACTACTCCTGCGTCCACGCCTCCTTCGCGCTGAGCGACGCGGGCTACGAGACCGTGATGGTCAACTGCAACCCGGAAACGGTCTCGACCGACTACGACACCTCCGACCGCCTGTACTTCGAGCCGCTGACGCTCGAAGACGTGCTGGAGATCGTCCACGCGGAGACACTGGCCGGTCCGGTCGCGGGTGTGATCGTGCAGCTCGGCGGCCAGACCCCGCTGGGTCTTTCGCAGGCGCTCAAGGACAACGGCGTTCCGATCGTGGGCACTTCGCCCGAGGCGATCCACGCCGCCGAGGACCGCGGCGCCTTCGGACGGGTCCTCGCGGAGGCCGGCCTCCCGGCTCCCAAGCACGGCACGGCCACCACCTTCGCCGAGGCCAAGGCCATCGCGGACGAGATCGGCTACCCCGTCCTCGTCCGGCCCTCGTACGTGCTCGGCGGACGCGGCATGGAGATCGTGTACGACGAGACGCGGCTGTCCTCCTACATCGCCGAGTCGACCGAGATCAGCCCCTCCCGTCCGGTCCTGGTCGACCGGTTCCTCGACGACGCGATCGAGATCGACGTCGACGCGCTGTACGACGGCGAGGAGCTCTACCTCGGCGGCGTCATGGAGCACATCGAGGAGGCCGGTATCCACTCCGGCGACTCGGCGTGCGCGCTGCCGCCGATCACGCTCGGCGGGTTCGACATCAAGCGGCTGCGGGCGTCAACCGAGGCCATCGCCAAGGGTGTTGGCGTGCGTGGACTCATCAACATCCAGTTCGCGATGGCCGGGGACATCCTGTAC
This sequence comes from Streptomyces sp. NBC_00038, assembly GCF_026343635.1. Taxonomy (NCBI): domain Bacteria; kingdom Bacillati; phylum Actinomycetota; class Actinomycetes; order Kitasatosporales; family Streptomycetaceae; genus Streptomyces; species Streptomyces sp. NBC_00038. The sequence goes on along the minus strand of NZ_JAPELQ010000001.1, from coordinate 1,969,959 downwards.
GTCCTCGAAGCCAACCCGCGTGCCTCGCGCACCGTCCCCTTCACCTCGAAGGCCACCGCGGTGCCGCTGGCGAAGGCCGCCGCCCGTATCTCGCTGGGCGCGACAGTCGCCGAACTGCGCGCCGAGGGCCTGCTCCCGGCGAACGGCGACGGCGGCACGCTGCCGCTCGACGCGCCGATCTCCGTCAAGGAGGCCGTCATGCCGTGGTCGCGATTCCGCGACATCCACGGACGTGGCGTCGACACGGTGCTCGGCCCGGAGATGCGCTCCACCGGTGAAGTCATGGGCATCGACTCGGTGTTCGGCACGGCGTACGCCAAGTCGCAGGCGGGCGCGTACGGTCCGCTGCCGACCAAGGGCCGCGCCTTCATCTCCGTCGCCAACCGCGACAAGCGCTCGATGATCTTCCCCGCGCGTGAACTGGTCGCCCACGGCTTCGAGTTGCTCGCCACCTCCGGCACGGCCGAGGTGCTCAAGCGCAACGGCCTCAACGCCACCGTCGTACGCAAGCAGAGTGAGGGCGAGGGCCCCAACGGCGAGAAGACCATCGTCCAGCTCATCCACGACGGCCAGGTCGACCTCATCGTCAACACCCCGTACGGCACCGGCGGCCGCCTCGACGGCTACGAGATCCGTACGGCGGCCGTGGCACGGTCCGTTCCGTGCCTGACGACGGTCCAGGCGCTCGCCGCAGCCGTCCAGGGCATCGACGCGCTCAACCGCGGTGACGTGGGCGTGCGTTCACTGCAGGAACACGCCGAGCATCTGACCGCGGCCCGCGACTAGCAGCCCTGAGGGGGACACCGGAAACGGTGTCCCCCTCTTCATGAGGCTCTGTCTTGTGGGGCCTTTCGTGAGGACACTGATCATGTACAGGATTTTCTTCCGGCTCGTCTTCCAGCGCATGGACCCCGAGCAGGCCCACCACCTGGCCTTCCGCTGGATCCGCCTCGCCGCCCGCATGCCCGTGCTCCGCACCTTCGTCGCGGCCGCGCTCGCGCCCCGCCACGAGGAACTGCGCACCGAGGCGTTCGGACTGCGGATGCACGGTCCCTTCGGGCTCGCGGCCGGCTTCGACAAGAACGCCGTCGCGATCGACGGGATGTCGATGCTCGGCTTCGACCACATCGAGATCGGCACGGTCACCGGGGAGCCTCAGCCGGGCAACCCCAAGAAGCGCCTGTTCCGCCTTGTGCCGGACCGCGCGCTGATCAACCGCATGGGGTTCAACAACGAGGGCTCCGCGGCCGTCTCCGAGCGCCTGGCGGCCCGTACGCCCGTCTTCAGGACCGTCGTCGGCGTCAACATCGGCAAGACCAAGCTCGTCCCCGAGGCGGAGGCCGTCGGCGACTACGTGAAGTCGACCGAGCGGCTGGCCCGCCACGCCGACTACCTCGTCGTCAACGTCAGCTCGCCGAACACCCCCGGCCTGCGCAACCTCCAGGCCACGGAAGCGCTCCGGCCGCTGCTGAGCGCCGTCCGCGAGGCCGCCGACCGCGCGGTCACCGACCGGCGCGTCCCGCTCCTCGTCAAGATCGCGCCCGACCTCGCCGACAACGACATCGACGCGGTCGCCGACCTCGCCGTCGAACTCGGCCTGGACGGGATCATCGCCACGAACACCACCATCGCGCGCGATGGACTCGGTCTGAAGTCCCAGCCCTCCCTGGTCGAGGAGACCGGCGGACTCTCCGGAGCGCCGCTGAAATCGCGCTCCCTGGAGGTGCTGCGCCGCCTCTACGCGCGCGTGGGCGACCGGATCACCCTGGTGGGCGTCGGCGGCATCGAGGACGCCGAGGACGCCTGGCAGCGCATCCTGGCGGGCGCCACGCTGGTCCAGGGCTACAGCGCCTTCATCTACGAGGGCCCCTTCTGGGGACGCGCCATCCACAAGGGGCTCGCCGCCCGCCTCCGCACCAGCCCGTACGCCACCCTCGCCGACGCGGTCGGCGCCGACGTGAGGAAGTCCGCATGAGCCTGGAACCCTTCGGCGCACGTCTTCGCCGCGCCATGGACGACCGCGGCCCGCTGTGCGTCGGAATCGACCCGCACGCCTCGCTGCTCGCCGACTGGGGGCTCGAGGACGACATCGCGGGCCTGGAGCGCTTCAGCCGCACCGTCGTCGAGGCACTGGCGGACCGGGTCGCCGTCCTGAAGCCGCAGAGCGCGTTCTTCGAGCGCTTCGGGTCGCGCGGCATCGCCGTCCTGGAGAAGTCGGTCGAGGAGGCGCGGGCGGCCGGCGCGCTGGTCGTGATGGACGCCAAGCGCGGCGACATCGGCTCGACCATGGCCGCGTACGCGGAGACCTTCCTGCGCAAGGACGCGCCGCTGTTCTCGGACGCGCTGACCGTGTCGCCGTACCTGGGCTACGGCTCACTGAAGCCCGCGGTCGAGCTGGCCCGCGAGAGCGGCGCCGGCCTCTTCGTCCTCGCGCTCACCTCCAACCCGGAGGGCGGCGAGGTGCAGCACGCGGTCCGTGCGGACGGCCGTGACGTCGGAGCGACCATGCTGGCCCATCTCGCCGCCGAGAACGCGGGGGAGACGCCCCTGGGCTCCTTCGGGGCGGTGGTGGGCGCCACGCTGGGCGATCTCTCCTCGTACGACCTGGACATCAACGGACCGCTCCTCGCGCCCGGGATCGGCGCTCAGGGGGCCACCGCGGCCGATCTCGCGGGTGTCTTCGGCGCGGCGGTGCGCAATGTCGTACCGAACGTCAGCCGGGGTGTTCTGCGTCACGGTCCCGATGTCGTCGCGCTGCGGGAGGTCGCAGAAGGCTTCGCGGAGGAGATCAGGGCCGCTGTGGCGGCTGCCTGAGTCCTCCGACGGGCGTTCGGCAGTCCTCCGACGAGTGTCTTTGGAGGGCTCCGAGTCCGCTCCGAGTCTGAATACATCCTCAAATCCGGGGAGATATGTCGGAAATGTCGGGCTCCGGGGAGGCTGACCAGGACTTTTCCGCTGTTCTCGCTGACTCTGGCGCACTTGCCCGCTAGTCTCCGTCGAGAGCGAACGGGCAAGCGTGTTGCTCGTAGCTACCCAGGTGTGGGGCGACTAGGTTCCTCACCGGTCCGTATCCGACAGTTCGACATCCGAGGTGACGTAGGCGTGGCTCTTCCGCCCCTTACCCCTGAACAGCGCGCAGCCGCGCTCGAAAAGGCCGCCGCGGCTCGCCGGGAGCGGGCCGAGGTCAAGAATCGACTCAAGCACTCCGGCGCCTCCCTTCACGAGGTCATCAAGCAGGGCCAGGAGAACGACGTCATCGGCAAGATGAAGGTCTCCGCTCTCCTGGAGTCCCTGCCGGGCGTGGGCAAGGTCCGCGCCAAGCAGATCATGGAGCGACTCGGGATCTCCGAGAGCCGTCGTGTACGCGGCCTCGGCTCGAACCAGATCGCCTCCTTGGAGCGTGAGTTCGGCGGCTCCGGCGCCTGAGTCCTGGGCATACCGGGATTGCTGGAATAATCGCTGCATGAGTGAACGTCCGCGGCTGACCGTGCTCTCCGGCCCCTCAGGGGTCGGCAAGAGCACGGTCGTCGCCCATATGCGCAAGGAACACCCCGAGGTCTGGCTCTCGGTGTCGGCGACGACCCGCAGGCCGCGCCCCGGTGAGAAGCATGGAGTCCACTACTTCTTCGTCAGTGACGAGGAGATGGACAAGCTGATCGCCAACGGCGAGCTGCTCGAGTGGGCCGAATTCGCCGGCAACCGCTACGGGACGCCGCGTACGGCCGTCCTGGAGCACCTGGAGGCAGGTGTGCCGGTCCTCCTGGAGATCGATCTCCAGGGCGCCCGGCAGGTCCGCGAGTCCATGCCGGAGGCCCTGCTCGTGTTCCTGGCCCCTCCCTCCTGGGAGGAGCTGGTGCGCAGGCTCACCGGCCGGGGCACCGAGCCGCCCGAGGTGATCGCGCGTCGCCTGGAGGCGGCCAAGATCGAACTGGCGGCCGAGACCGAGTTCGATGTCACCCTTGTCAACACCTCCGTCGAGGATGTAGCGCGTGAGCTGCTAGCCTTGATGGAAGTTGTTTGATCTTTCAGGTCTTTTTCCCTTTTCGGAAGGCAGAGCGTGTCCTCTTCCATCACCGCTCCCGAGGGCATCATCAACCCTCCGATCGACGAGCTCCTCGAAGCCACCGACTCGAAGTACAGCCTGGTGATCTACGCGGCCAAGCGTGCCCGTCAGATCAACGCGTACTACTCGCAGCTCGGTGAGGGCCTCCTCGAGTACGTCGGTCCCCTGGTGGACACCCACGTCCACGAGAAGCCGCTTTCTATCGCCCTGCGCGAGATCAACGCGGGCCTGCTGACGTCCGAGGCCGTTGAGGGCCCCGCTCAGTAGTAATTGGTTTTCGTCGCATTTCTTCATCCCAGGCCCGGCAGCGCGACTGTCGGGCCTGTGGTGTGTCATGGGGTTGAACGTTTTCGAGAGTGGGGAGGCCCGGTGGACAAGCCCAAGGTCGTGCTGGGGGTCAGTGGCGGCATCGCCGCGTACAAGGCCTGTGAGCTGCTGCGTCGGCTGACCGAGTCCGGTCATGACGTACGCGTCGTACCGACCGCGTCCGCCCTGCACTTCGTCGGCGCCGCCACCTGGTCCGCACTCTCCGGCCACCCCGTCTCGACCGAGGTCTGGTCGGACGTCCACGAGGTGCCGCACGTCCGCATCGGGCAGCACGCCGACCTCGTCGTCGTGGCCCCGGCGACGGCCGACATGCTCGCCAAGGCGGCCCACGGCATCGCCGACGACCTCCTCACGAACACCCTGCTCACCGCCCGCTGTCCGGTCGTCTTCGCGCCCGCCATGCACACCGAGATGTGGGAGCACCCGGCCACGCAGGAGAACGTGGCGACGCTGCGCCGCAGGGGCGCGGTCGTCATCGAGCCCGCCGTCGGGCGGCTGACCGGCGTCGACACCGGCAAGGGGCGGCTGCCCGAGCCCTCGGAGATCTACGAGGTGTGCCGCCGGGTGCTCGCGCGTGGCGTGGCCGAGCCGGATCTCGCCGGCCGTCATGTCGTCGTCAGTGCGGGCGGCACACGCGAGCCGCTCGACCCCGTCCGCTTCCTCGGCAACCGCTCCTCCGGCAAGCAGGGGTACGCCCTCGCCCGTACGGCGGCCGCGCGAGGCGCCCGGGTCACGCTGATCGCCGCCAACACCGGACTGCCGGACCCGGCCGGCGTGGACGTCGTACAGGTCGGAACCGCACTTCAGCTGCGCGAGGCGGTGCTGAAGGCGGTCCCGGACGCCGACGCGGTGGTCATGGCGGCGGCCGTGGCGGACTTCCGCCCTGCGGCGTACGCCGCAGGAAAGATCAAGAAGAAGGACGGCCAGGAGCCGGAGCCGATCGTGCTCGTCCGGAACCCGGACATCCTCGCCGAGATCTCGGCGGACCGGTCCCGTCCCGGCCAGGTGGTCGTCGGTTTCGCCGCCGAGACGGACGACGTACTGGCCAACGGACGTACGAAACTCGAGCGCAAGGGCTGCGACCTCCTCGTGGTGAACGAGGTCGGTGAGCGCAAGACCTTCGGCGCCGAGGAGAACGAGGCCGTGGTGCTCGGAGCCGACGGCAGCGAGACCCCGGTGCCGTACGGGCCGAAGGAGGCGCTGGCGGACACCGTGTGGGATCTGGTGGTGCCCCGGCTCGGGTGAACGTCTCAATCGCGTGAAATCTCCGCTGGAGGGAACGTCTCATTTGCCTCAACGGGCGCCTCAGGGCGCGCAAAAACGGGCGTGGCGACCCTGGCGGAGAACGAGCGTCATAGCGGAGAATGCCCGTGCCGCAGGTCACAGCGCTTCCGAGAAGCGAGACAGGTGGGCCTGTAGGCGAGTGTGACCGATAAACTGTTCTCGGACGATGCCGGGCGCAGCCCCCGACCGTCCGCCAATGATCAGCCAGCAGCCGCTGCAACCTCAGGGAGCGTTGTGTCCCGTCGTCTGTTCACCTCGGAGTCTGTGACCGAGGGTCACCCCGACAAGATCGCTGACCAGATCAGCGACACCATTCTCGACGCGCTTCTGCGCGAGGACCCGCATTCCCGGGTCGCCGTGGAGACGCTGATCACGACCGGCCTGGTGCACGTGGCCGGAGAGGTCACCACCAAGGCGTACGCGCCGATCGCGCAGCTTGTGCGTGACAAGATCCTCGAGATCGGTTACGACTCCTCGAAGAAGGGCTTCGACGGCGCGTCCTGTGGCGTTTCGGTGTCCATCGGCTCGCAGTCGCCCGACATCGCGCAGGGCGTCGACACGGCGTACGAGAAGCGTGTCGAGGGGGATGAGGACGAGCTCGACAAGCAGGGCGCCGGCGACCAGGGCCTGATGTTCGGCTACGCGACGGACGAGACGCCGGCGCTGATGCCGCTCCCGATCCACCTCGCGCACCGCCTCGCGCGCCGCCTCTCCGAGGTCCGCAAGAACGGGACCATCCCGTACCTGCGCCCCGACGGCAAGACCCAGGTCACCATCGAGTACGACGGCGACAAGGCGGTCCGCCTGGACACCGTCGTCGTCTCCTCGCAGCACGCCTCGGACATCGACCTGGAATCGCTCCTGGCTCCCGACATCCGCGAGTTCGTGGTCGAGCCCGAGCTGAAGGCCCTCCTGGACGACGGCATCAAGCTGGAGACCGAGGGCTACCGCCTCCTGGTGAACCCGACCGGCCGCTTCGAGATCGGCGGCCCGATGGGCGACGCCGGCCTGACCGGCCGCAAGATCATCATCGACACGTACGGCGGCATGGCCCGCCACGGCGGCGGCGCCTTCTCCGGCAAGGACCCGTCCAAGGTCGACCGCTCCGCGGCGTACGCGATGCGCTGGGTCGCCAAGAACGTCGTCGCAGCGGGTCTCGCCACCCGCTGCGAGGTCCAGGTCGCCTACGCCATCGGCAAGGCCGAGCCCGTCGGCCTCTTCGTCGAGACCTTCGGCACCGCCAAGGTCGACGCCGAGAAGATCGAGACCGCCATCACCGAGGTCTTCGACCTCCGCCCGGCGGCCATCATCCGCGACCTCGACCTGCTCCGCCCGATCTACTCCCAGACCGCCGCGTACGGTCACTTCGGGCGCGAGCTGCCCGACTTCACGTGGGAGCGGACGGACCGGGTTGAAGCGCTGCGGAAGGCTGTTGGCCTGTAGGGCTGGTTGTGTGGCGAGGCCCGGTGCCCTTTGGGGGTGCCGGGCCTCGGTGTTTCTCCGCCGATCCCGGGCGCGCGGCACTGTCAGTGGGGTCTGGTAGGAATATTGCTGTGAGCAGCGCGAATGGGGACGGTGACGGTGGTGCGGAGGGTGCGCCGCCCGAGCAGCTTGCGTTGATTCGGGAGAGTGTGCGGAAGGCCGCGGCGCCCAAGGCGAAGCCGCGGACGTGGCGGGGGGCCGCGCTGGCGAAGGAGTTGCCGGTCGCGCGGGTGTTGGTCGACAAGGGTGTGCTGCATCTCGACCGGTACTTCGACTACGCCGTGCCGGAGGAGCTCGATGCGCAGGCGCAGCCCGGTGTGCGGGTGCGGGTGCGGTTCGGGGCCGGGCGGCATCGGGTGCGTGAGGGGCGGCGTGAGGGCGGGGGGCTGATCGACGGGTTTCTCGTCGAGCGGCTCGCGGAGTCGGACTACTCCGGGCCCTTGGCTGCGCTGGCTCAAGTGGTCTCGCCCGAGCCGGTGTTGAGTGAGGAGTTGCTGGGGCTCACGCGCGCTGTCGCCGACCGGTATGCGGGCAGCCTTGCCGATGTGCTGCAGTTGGCCGTTCCGCCGCGCAATGCCCGGGCGGAGGGCAAGGATTCGCCCGCGCCGCTTCCGGTTCCCGGGGTGCCCGAGGTGGGGTCCTGGGCGCGGTACGGGCGGGGGGCGGCGTTTCTGGAGTCGCTCGCGGCGGGTGGGGCGCCGAGAGCTGTGTGGAACGCCTTGCCGGGTCCTGGCTGGGCCGAGGAGTTGGCGCGGGCCGTGGCGGCGGCGCTCGCCTCCGGGCGGGGTGCGCTCGTGGTCGTACCGGACGGGCGGGCCGTCTCACGCGTGGACGCCGCGCTGACCTCGCTGCTGGGGGAGGGGCGGCATGCCGTGCTCACCGCGGAGGCCGGGCCGGAGAAGCGGTATCGGGAGTGGCTTGCCGTGCGGCGTGGGTCCGTACGGGCCGTTGTGGGGACCCGGGCCGCCATGTTCGCGCCCGTGCGGGATCTGGGGCTCGTCGTCATCTGGGACGACGGGGACGGCAGTCACAGTGAGCTGCACGCGCCTCAGCCGCATGCGCGGGAGGTGCTCCTGCTGCGAGCCGCTCACGACAAGTGCGCTTTCCTGCTGGGGAGTTGGGGTTGCACGGTCGAGGCCGCCCAGCTCGTCGAGAGTGGGTGGGCGTTGCCGCTGGTTGCTGAGCGGGAGCAGGTGCGGGGGGTCGCGCCGTTGGTGCGGACCGTGGGGGACGGGGATCTTGCGCGGGACGAGGCTGCTCGGGCCGCGCGGTTGCCGACGCTTGCTTGGCAGGTGGTGCGGGAGGGGTTGCGGCACGGACCTGTGCTGGTGCAGGTGCCTCGGCGGGGGTACGTGCCGCGGATGGCCTGTGCGCAGTGCCGGGCGGCCGCGCGGTGCCGGCATTGTGCGGGGCCGTTGGAGGCGCAGGACGCGGGGGCGCTGCGGTGCACGTGGTGCGGGCGGGACGAGGCGGCCTGGCACTGTCCCGAGTGCGGCGGGTTCCGGCTGCGGGCGCAGATCGTGGGGGCCCGGCGAACCGCGGAGGAGCTGGGGCGGGCGTTTCCCGCCGTGCCCGTACGGACGTCGGGGCGGGAGCAGGTGCTCGACACGGTGCCGGGGGCGCCCGCGCTCGTGGTGAGCACGCCGGGGGCCGAGCCCGTCGCCGACGGCGGGTACGCGGCCGCTCTGCTGCTCGACGGCTGGGCGATGCTCGGCCGGCCCGATCTGCGAGCCGGTGAGGAGGCTCTGCGCCGGTGGATCGGGGCGGCGGCGCTGGTGCGTCCGCAGGGTGCCGGAGGGACCGTGGTCGTCGTCGCCGAGCCGACGTTGCGGCCCGTGCAGGCGCTCGTACGGTGGGATCCCGTCGGGCATGCCGTACGCGAACTCGCCGAGCGCGCCGAGCTCGGGTTTCCGCCGGTGTCGCGGATGGCGGCCGTGTCCGGTACGCCGGAGGCACTGGCGGGGTTCCTCGACGCGGCCGAACTGCCCCGTGATGCCGAGGTGTTGGGGCCCGTGCCGATGCATGTCACGGAGGCCGGGCGTCCTCGGCGGACCGGAGGGCCACCTCCCGGTGAGCACTGGGAGCGGGCCCTCGTCCGGGTGCCTCCCGGGAGCGGGGCCGCGCTGGCGGCGGCGTTGAAGGCCGCGCAGGCGGCGCGGATGGCTCGTGGGGGGAGCGAGCCCGTACGGATTCGGATCGATCCGCCGGACATCGGGTGAGGCGTGTCGGCGGGCGTGGGCATGGAGCTGCCTCCCGGGCCTGTCGGCGCCGGGAGGCAGGCGTGGGTGGAAGGTCAGCCGTTGCGCGGCCCCGGGAATGCGGTGGGCCTCACCTCTTCGCGGAGAGTGGGGCTGCCCGCCGTCGGCTGGGTGGGCATGGAGCGTGCGGCGGGGACCGTCGGTACCGGCACCGTGGGGATGCCGGTGTTGACGGCGACGGTGTGGTTGCCCGCCGGCTCTGTGGCGCGCTCCGCCTCCGCGGCGGCCTGGGCGGTGGCGCGGCGGGCGCCGTAGCGGCGGTGCACCGCCTGCTTGGTGACTCCGAGGGCGGAGCCCACCGCGTCCCACGAGAAACCCAGTGAGCGGTCGAAGTCCACGGCAGCCGTGACCAGGGTCTCGACGCTGTCCCGCAGCTCCTGGGCGAGACGGACGGTCGGGGCGGGGGCGCGTCCGTAGACGACGAAGCCCGCGGAGGGGCCGGAGCGGCGCGGGCGATAGACGTTGCCCAGCTGGGCGGTGAGCGTGCGCAGTGCGTCCACCTGCCGGCGGACCCGCTCGATGTCCCGCACCAGCAAGTGCAGGCTGGCCCGAGCCTGGGCGTCGTGGGTTGCGTGGTCGGCCATGAACAAGCCTCTCGAACCGGCGTTGAAAAGGATCGGGCCGCGATTGCGGCCCGTTGTGGTCAACTCTTTCTTGACCAACGCGTTTAAGGGTGAGTGGTCACGCTGCGGGGGCGTAAGGGCATATGCACGGGGCGCGTCGTGGGGCGTACGCCCCCGGTGGAGTGTTGACGCTGTGCGGGTGTTTTTGCGTCGTGGGGCGCCCCCGCGCCCCCAACCCCCCGCCCCGCATAGACTGGTGCGCTGCCCCGCATCCCGCCGCTCCCGGCGTGCGCGCGGGATTGAAGCGCTCCCGTCCGAGAGGTCAACCGCCACCCATGAAGCTCGTCTTCGCAGGTACCCCCGAGGTCGCCGTTCCCGCTCTGGACGCCCTGATCGCCTCCGGGCGGCACGAGGTGGCCGCCGTTGTCACGCGGCCCGACGCGCCGGCCGGGCGGGGACGGCACCTCGTCGCGAGTCCGGTCGCGCAGCGGGCGGAGGAGGCCGGGATCGAGGTACTGAAGCCGGTGAAGCCGCGGGACGAGGAGTTCCTGGCGCGGCTGCGGGAGATCGCGCCCGACTGCTGTCCCGTGGTCGCGTACGGCGCGCTGCTGCCCCGGGTCGCGCTGGACATCCCCGCGCACGGGTGGGTCAACCTGCACTTCTCGCTGCTGCCCGCCTGGCGCGGAGCGGCGCCCGTGCAGCACTCGATCATGGCGGGGGACGAGATCACTGGTGCCTCCACCTTCCTCATCGAGGAGGGGCTCGACTCCGGACCCGTCTACGGGACCGTCACCGAGGAGATCCGCCCCACCGACACCAGTGGAGACCTGCTCACCCGGCTCGCCTTCGCCGGTTCGGGACTGCTCGCCGCGACCATGGACGGGATCGAGGACGGCAGCCTGAAGGCCGTGCCGCAGCCCGCCGACGGCATCACGCTGGCCCCGAAGATCACCGTCGAGGACGCCCACGTCGACTGGTCCGCCCCAGCGCTGCGCGTCGACCGGGTGGTGCGCGGGTGCACCCCCGCACCCGGTTCCTGGACCGTCTTCCGCGGCGAGCGGCTCAAGCTCATCCAGGTCGCCCCCGCGACCGACCGCACCGACCTCACCCCGGGCGAGCTGGGCGTGGGCAAGAACAACGTGCACGTGGGGACCGGTTCGCACGCCGTCGAGCTGCTGTGGGTCCAGGCCCAGGGCAAGAAGCCGATGCGTGCCGCGGACTGGGCGCGCGGGGTGCGCATCACCTCCGGGGAGCGGCTCGGGGTCTGACCGGGCTCCGGCAGCAACATCGAGAGGGGCGCGACACCGTCACGCTCGACCTCAGCCCGCGGCGTACGCTGAGAGACGCACCTTTTCCCGGATCCGGAGCACCTTTTTCGTGAGTGAGCAGTCCCGTCGGCCGAGTAAGCCCGGCAAGCCCTACCGCCGCCCCCAGAAGGACCCGGTCCGCATGCTCGCCTTCGAGGCGCTGCGGGCCGTGGACGAGCGGGACGCGTACGCGAACCTCGTGCTGCCCCCGCTGCTGCGGAAGGCGCGCGAGAAGGGCGACTTCGACGGACGGGACGCGGCCCTCGCGACCGAGCTGGTGTACGGGACGCTGCGCCGGCAGGGGACGTACGACGCCGTCATCGCCGCGTGTGTCGACCGGCCGCTGCGCGAGGTCGACCCGCCGGTGCTCGATGTGCTGAGCCTGGGTGTCCATCAGCTGCTCGGCACCCGCATCCCGACGCACGCCGCGGTCTCCGCCTCCGTCGAGCTCGCCCGCGTGGTGCTCGGCGACGGACGGGCCAAGTTCGTCAACGCCGTACTGCGGAAGGTCTCGCAGCACGATCTCGAGACATGGATCGAGCAGGTCGCACCCCCGTACGACGACGACCCCGAGGAGAATCTCGCCGTCGTGCACTCGCACCCGCGCTGGGTCGTCTCGGCGCTCTGGGACGCGCTGGGCGGTGGCCGCGCCGGGATCGAGGATCTGCTCGAAGCCGACAACGAGCGGCCCGAAGTGACCCTCGTCGCCCGGCCCGGCCGGTCCACCGCCGGTGAACTCCTCGACGTGCTCGGCGAGGAGTCCGCGCTGCCGGGCCGCTGGTCGCCGTACGCCGTGCGACTCAGCGAGGGCGGCGAACCGGGTGCCATCGACGCCGTACGGGAAGGCCGTGCCGGCGTTCAGGACGAGGGCAGCCAGCTTGTCGCGATCGCCCTGGCGAACGCGCCGCTCGACGGGCCCGACAAGGCGTGGCTGGACGGGTGCGCCGGTCCCGGTGGCAAGGCCGCCATGCTGGCCGGGCTCGCCGCCGAGCGCGGTGCCCTGCTGCTCGCCTCCGAGAAGCTGCCGCACCGGGCCGGTCTTGTGGCGAAGGCGCTCGCCGGGAACCCCGGGCCGTACCAGGTCATCGCCGCCGACGGGACCCGTCCGCCGTGGCGGTCCGGCACCTTCGACCGGGTACTCATGGACGTCCCCTGCACCGGGCTCGGCGCGCTGCGCCGCCGTCCCGAGGCCCGCTGGCGGCGCCGTCCCCAGGACCTGGAGGGCTTCGCGCCGCTCCAGCGCGGGCTGCTGCGCACGGCGCTCGACTCGGTCCGCGTCGGCGGTGTCGTCGGCTATGCGACCTGCTCGCCGCACCTCGCCGAGACCCGCGCCGTGGTCGACGACGTGGTCAAGCAGCACGCCGCCGAGCTCATCGACGCCCGCCCCCTCCTGCCCGGCGTACCGGCCCTGGGCGACGGCCCCGACGTACAGCTGTGGCCGCATCTGCACGGGACGGACGCGATGTATCTGGCGCTCATCCGCCGGACCGGATGAGCTGGAGCTAGTCCGGCCGTGAGGCCGGTTCCGGAGCCTGCGACGGAGCCACCGGGGGCGGCGGCTCTCCGCCGTCCTCGTGTGCCAGTCGGTGTGGCCACCAGATCTTCGGTCCCACATCCAGGAACAGGGCCGTGACCAGCACTGAACGCACGATGAACGTGTCGAGCAGGACGCCGAGCGCCACCGTGAAGCCGAGTTCGGCGAAGGCCACCATCGGCAGTGTGGCCAGCGCGGCGAAGGTGCCCGCGAGGACCAGGCCGGCCGAGGTGATGACCGCGCCGGTCGCGGTCAGGCCTGTCACCACGCCCTTGCGGGTGCCCTGGTGGCCCGCCTCTTCGCGGATGCGGGTGGTCAGGAAGATGTTGTAGTCGATGCCCAGGGCGACCAGGAAGACGAAGACGAAGAGTGGGAAGTCCGTGGACTCGCCCGCGTAGTCGAAGACGTACCGGAACGCCAGGGCGCTGATGCCGAGCGCTGCCGCGAAGGACAGCACCACCGTCCCGATGAGCAGCAGCGGTGCGATCAGGGCGCGCAGCAGCGCGCCCAGGATCAGCAGCACCACGACCAGCACCAGCGGGATGATCAGGATGTTGTCGTGGGTCGTCGCCTTGTCCATGTCGAGCAGGGACGCGGTGCCGCCGCCCACCTGGGCGTCGGCGTCGGGGACCGCGTGGACGGCGTCCCGGACCCGCTCCACCGTCTGTTTCGCGGCCTCGCTGTCCGCGGGCGCGGTCATGGTCGCCTCGAAGAGGACCTTGCCCTCGAACTCGGGTTTCGTGCCGGGTGGCAGGCCGAGGGAGTCCGGTACGACACCGGAGGTGGCCGCGACCGCCTGACCGACCTCCTCGGCCTGGGCGCGGTTGCTCACGATGACGAGCGGATCGCCGCTGCCCGCGGGGAAGTAGCGCGCGGACACCTCCTGGCCGACGATCGAGTCGGGTTTGCCGGTGAAGGCGTCCGCGTTGCTGATGCCCTCCGCGCGCAGCTGGATCAGGCCCAGCGAGAGCAGCGCGAGCGCCGCCGCCGTGACGGCCCAGATCATGCGCGGGCGCAGCGAGATACGGCGGCCCATGCGCGCCCAGATGCCGTTCTCGGTCGGATCGGCGGAGCCGAGGTGCGGGATCACCGGCCAGAAGATCCAGCGGCCGAAGATCACCAGCAGGGCGGGGAACAGCGACATCATCGCGACCAGCGCGACCGCGACGCCGATCGCGGCGACAGGGCCGAGGCCGCGCGTCGAGTTCATCTCGGCGGCCAGCAGCACCAGCATGCTCAGGACGACGGTCGCGCCGGAGGCCAGTACCGCCGGGCCCGCGCGGTGCAGGGCAAGCGCCATGGCCTCGTGGCGGTCCTCGTGGCGGCGCAGCTCCTCCCGGTAGCGGGCGACCAGGAGCAGGGCATAGTCGGTCCCCGCGCCGAAGACGAGCACCGTGAGGATGCCCGCGCTCTGGCCGTTGACCGTCAGGCCCGCGTGCTCGGCGAGGAAGTAGATCAGGGCCTGCGCGGTGAACAGCGCGGCGATCACGCCGAGCAGGGGGACGATGATCAGGGTGGGGCTGCGATAGGTGAGCAACAGCATCACGATGACGACGCCCAGCGCCGAGAGCAGCAGCGTGGAGTCGATGCCCTCGAAGGCCTCGGAGAAGTCCGCGGACGTACCGCCCGGGCCCGTGATGTGCACGGCGAGCCCCTCGCCGCCCTTGCCGGTCACCTCACGGATCGAGTCGACCGCGGGCGAGATCTCCTCCCAGCCCTTCTCGTCCATCGTGATGGGGACGAGGATCTGGGCGGCGCGCGGGTCGGTCTCCCGGTCGTAGACCGGTCCCCGGGTCTCCGCGCCGCGGATGCCGTGCGCGGTCAGCTGCTTGATCTGGGCCGCGTCCTCGGTGATCTGCGCACGGTCCTGTGCCGTGAGGCCGGCGTCGCGGGCGTACACGACGACCGCCGGGATCTGTTCCGGCCTGAAGTCCTCGGAGATCTGCAGGACTTGGGTGGACTCGGCGGAGCCGGGCAGCCAGGAGGCCGCGTCGTTGTCCTGGGCGTCGGTGAGTTTCTGGGCGAACGGTGCCGTGAGAACCAGCAGCACGAGCCACAGTCCCACCACCGCCCACTTGCTGCGCTTACCGCAGACAAGCCAGGCGATTCCCCGCCGTTGCTTCCCCTGTGGGGCCGTCATGGCCACCCCCGTAGCCGTTCTTGGAGCCGGTGGGCCGCCCAGCATGGCATGTTGCGCCGTGGCACAACATCCGCAGAACGGCCTAGGTCTGGACCGAGGATCGCAACCGGTCCCGGGCATGGCAGTCTTGGGGCATGGCCGTGCAGATCAACCCCAGCATCCTGTCCGCCGACTTCGCCCGTCTTGCCGAGGAGGCAAAGGCGGTGGAAGGGGCCGACTGGCTCCACGTCGACGTCATGGACAACCATTTCGTACCGAACCTCACGCTTGGTGTGCCGGTCGTAGAGTCCCTGGCCCGTGCGACGGACACGCCGCTGGACTGCCACCTGATGATCGAGGACGCCGATCGGTGGGCGCCCCAGTACGTAGAAGCGGGTGCTGGTTCCGTCACCTTCCATGTGGAGGCGGCCGCAGCGCCGGTGCGGCTCGCCCGCGAAATCCGGGCCAAGGGTGCCCGTGCCTCCATGGCGCTCAAGCCCGCGACCCCGATCGAGCCGTACGAGGATCTGCTTCCCGAGCTCGACATGCTGCTGATCATGACGGTCGAGCCGGGATTCGGCGGCCAGGCCTTTCTCGACATCATGCTCCCGAAGATCCGGCGCACTCGCGAGTTGATCAGCAAGCACGGTCTTGAGCTCTGGCTTCAGGTCGACGGCGGAGTTTCGGCGTCGACGATCGAGCGGTGCGCGGAGGCGGGAGCCGACGTTTTCGTCGCCGGATCGGCGGTGTACGGGGCATCCGACCCGGCCCAGGCGGTACGTGCATTGCGCACGCAGGCTCAGGACGCGACGGCCCAGGCGTCCTGGGCGTGCGACCACTGACCGAAGGGAACGTGAACGCCGCCCATCCGGGCTGATCAAGTACGCCGAATCTGCGAGGATGAACGGCGAATCCAGAGTGTGAACAGCAGTGAGGAGATCGCCGTGTCGGGTATGTCGGCAGGCCGGTCAGCCATGCGGATGGGACCCGCAGAGCTGGTGCAGGCGGCGGCCATGGCCCGCCGCTTCTACCTCGAGGGCAAATCCAAGATCCAGATCGCCGAGGAGTTCGGCGTCAGCCGCTTCAAGGTGGCCAGGGTCCTGGAAACCGCTCTCGAACGGGATCTCGTGAGGATCGAGATCCGCGTCCCCGCAGAACTGGACGCGGAGCGCTCGGACGCGCTGCGCGCCCGGTACGGACTGAGGCACGCGGTCGTGGTGGAGTCCCCGGCCGAGGCCCAGGAGTCGCCCGACCCCGAGAACCTCGGCGAGGTCGCCGCGGACCTGCTCGGCGAGCTGGTGAACGAGGGTGATGTGCTCGGCCTCGCCTGGGGCCGCTCCACCATCCACATGGCGGCGGCGCTCGACCGGTTGCCGCCCTGCACGGTGGTACAGCTGACGGGGGTGTACGACGCCGGGACCGCCGAGCGCGGTTCGGTGGAGGCCGTGCGCAGGGCCGCACAGGTCTCCGGTGGCGACGCCCACCCGATCTACGCGCCGATGCTGCTGCCCGACGCGGCCACCGCGGCCGCGCTGCGCAACCAGACCGGGATCGCCCGCGCCTTCGAGTACTTCGACAAGGTGACGGTCGCCTGCGTGTCCATCGGCTCCTGGGAAGCGGGCATCTCGACGGTGCACGACATGCTCACCGAGGAGGAGCGCGCCCACTACGCCACCCTCGGTGTCGCCGCGGAGATGTCCGCGCACCTCTTCGACACCGAGGGCCGCCGGGTCGGGCGTGACCTGGGCGAGCGCTGCATCACCGTCGAGGCGGACCGGCTGCGCCGTATCCCCGAGGTCGTCGCGATCGCGGGCGGTCAGCGCAAGGGCGCCGCCATCGACGCGGTGCTGCGGTCCGGGCTCGTCACCAGCCTGGTGACGGACACCTCCGCCGCGGACTATCTGATGACGGCGGGGACGACGCCGCGTCCGGCGCTGAACCGGGCGGATCCGGACGGGCCGTGAGGGGCCGAGCCGGGCGGGTCCCGGCGGGTCCCGAGGGGGCGCCGGGTGGATCCCGACCGGTCCTTGGGGGGACCGATCCCGACCGGTCCTGAGGGGCTTGAGTGGGACGGTTTCCGACCGGTTCTGAGAGTTTGTACGACGCGCCGCGTGGGGGCGGCCGTGGCAGCATCGACGTCATGTTGCCGCGGTTCGTCCCCCGTCTGCTTTCCGGGCTGGTTCTCTGCCTCGGAGTGCTGCTCACGGGCTGCGCGTCCACCGACAGCGGTACGTCGCCCACCGTCACCAGTACCGTCCTCGCGGACGTGTCGGCCCCGTCCTGGGCCGGAGACCTGCCCACGGTCGCCGCGACCCGGCTCCCCGCCGAGGCCCGCGAGACCCTCGCACTCATCGACGAGGGCGGCCCCTTCCCGTACGCCAAGGACGGCGCGGTCTTCGGGAACTTCGAGCGGGAGCTGCCGCGGCACCAGCGCGGCTACTACCACGAATACACGGTCAAAACCCCCGGCGAGAGTGATCGGGGAGCCCGTCGCATTGTCACCGGGCAGGGCGGCGAGATCTACTACACCGATGATCACTACAAGTCGTTCAGGGCGGTGCTGAGATGACGCACGACCCGCTCGCGCCGGTGCTCGAAGGAAGCGCGTCCGCCGGTGTCCTGTCCTGGCCCGCCCAGCTGCCCGTGGAGCCCGCGCTCGAAGCCGCGCGCGAGGCGGGCTGGGAGACCGCGGTCCTGGACCTCGCGGGCGTCACGGAAAAGGCCGGACTCATGACGGCGTGCGCCACCGCGCTGCGCCTGCCGGACTGGTTCGGCGCCAACTGGGACGCCCTCGCCGACTGCCTCGGCGACCTCGAGTGGTGGCCCGCCCAGCAGGGCCGCCTGATCCTCGTACAGGGCTGGCAGGAGTACGCGGCGGTCTCGCCCGTCGACTGGCGCCTGCTTCAGGAGATCTTCGCCGACGCGGCGGCGCACTGGCGGGGGACGGGTACTCCGCTGGCCGTGGTGATGGTGCTGGCCGGGTCCCGCTAGCGGGCGGTCCTCGGCGCGGTGTCGGAGGATGCCACGAACCGTGAGCACGACTGTCTGGAGGATCGGCCCGGGCAGTGCATACACGGCGACATGGGACAATGAAGTACGTGCTCTTCCCCCTGGCTGACCTGTCCGGGGGCCACCTCTGATCGACCGGGATGTGCAGCACGTGCGTTTCCTCAATGACATCCAGCCCCCGTACGACCTGACGTACGACGACGTCTTCATGGTGCCCAGCCGCTCCGCGGTCGGCTCGCGTCAGGGTGTGGACCTCGCTTCTCCCGACGGCTCGGGCACCACGATCCCGCTGGTCGTCGCCAACATGACCGCGATCGCGGGCCGCCGGATGGCCGAGACCGTCGCCCGCCGCGGCGGGCTCGTGGTCATCCCGCAGGACATCCCGATCGAGGTCATCACCGAGGTCGTCTCCTGGGTCAAGGGACGCCACCTGGTGCTCGACACCCCGATCGTCCTCGCCCCCCACCAGACGGTCGCCGACGCGCTGGCGCTGCTGCCGAAGCGCGCGCACAACGCGGGTGTCGTCGTGGACGAGGACGGCCGCCCCGTCGGCGTGGTCACCGACGCCGACCTCACCGGCGTCGACCGCTTCACCCAGCTGTCCGAGGTCATGTCCAAGGACCTGCTGCTCCTCGACGCGGACATCGAGCCGCGCGAGGCATTCAACAAGCTGGACCACGCCAACCGCCGCTACGCCCCCGCCGTCGACAAGGACGGCAGGCTCGCGGGCATCCTGACCCGCAAGGGCGCCCTGCGCGCCACGCTGTACACGCCGGCCACCGACGCGAACGGCCGGCTGCGCATCGCCGCCGCCGTCGGCATCAACGGCGATGTCGCGGGCAAGGCCAAGCAGCTCCTCGACGCGGGCGTCGACACGCTCGTCATCGACACGGCGCACGGCCACCAGGAGTCGATGCTCAGCGCCATCAGGACGGTGCGCGCGCTCGACCCGCGGGTCCCGATCGCGGCGGGCAACATCGTCGCCGCGGAAGGTGTGCGCGACCTGATCGAGGCGGGCGCGGACATCATCAAGGTCGGTGTGGGCCCCGGAGCCATGTGCACCACCCGCATGATGACCGGCGTCGGCCGGCCGCAGTTCTCGGCGGTGAAGGAGTGCGCCGCCGAGGCGAAGAAGTACGGCAAGCACGTGTGGGCCGACGGTGGTGTACGGCACCCGCGCGACGTCGCGATGGCGCTGGCCGCGGGCGCGTCCAACGTCATGATCGGCTCGTGGTTCGCCGGTACGTACGAGTCCCCGGGCGACCTTCAGCAGGACGCGAACGGGCGCCTGTACAAGGAGTCGTTCGGCATGGCGTCCGCCCGCGCGGTCAAGAACCGCACGAGCGAGGAGTCGGCGTACGACCGTGCCCGCAAGGCCCTGTTCGAGGAGGGCATCTCCACCTCGCGCATGTTCCTCGACCCGTCCCGTCCGGGCGTCGAGGACCTGATCGACTCGATCATCGCGGGCGTCCGCTCCTCCTGCACCTACGCGGGTGCCAACTCGCTCGAGGAGTTCGCCGAGAAGGCGATCGTGGGCATCCAGAGCGCGGCCGGCTATGCCGAGGGCAAGCCGCTGCACGCCAGCTGGAGCTGACGGCGGCTTTCCCCGTTCTCGTACGGCCCCCGTGGTGTGACCGCGGGGGTCGTCGGCGTCCCGGGGCCTGTGCGTCAGGCCGTCTTGACGTCAAGTTTGCTTGACGCAACGCTGAGGGCATGACGACACCACAGAGCATCGAGCCGCAGCACACCCTGCTGACCGCCGTGGCCCGCCTCGACGAGCTGCGCGTACGGGAATCGCTCGCCGGAGCCGGGAGCGACGCCGAGGCGCTCGACCGGGCCGGGCTCCTCGAACTCCTCGCGCTCAGCGAGGTGGTGGCCCGCAAGGCGGCGTACGGGCGTCAGCTCACCGTCCGTGCGGCCCGCGAGGCGGGCGCCTCCTGGTCCCAGATCGGCGCGGCCCTCGGCACCAGCAAGCAGGCCGCCTGGGAGGCGCACACCCGCTGGATCGACACGCAGGCGGAGGCGTTCGGGCGGCCCGGGCAGATGGGCTTCGACGAGGACGACGTGGCGCGGGCGCGAGCCGTCGCGGGGGGTCCGGAGGAGGGTTGACCGCGAGCTGTCGCGGCGGGCCGGAGGGGCTGACTGCGAGCCGTCGCGGGGGTCTGGAGGGGGCTGACCTCGGCTCGCGCCCACCGGCTCGCCAAGCCGCCTACGGCCGCTGAAAGGCGCTCCGCGCAACCATCGAAAGGCCCCGCGCAACGATCATGCGCCGAGCTGCGATGAACGCAACGATCTTGCGGAGGCGCGCAAGGTTGCTGCATTACGCCCGCGAAGCCCGGACTCATAGGGTCACAAGCTGTACTTGGTGTGGCGGGGACCCCGCTCGGCGGGTCCCTGCTGTCAGGGGTGCCGCCGGTCTCCGCCCTTTCCGACCGGCAGCGATGAAGGAGCCACCCGCGTGCTCGACCAAGGCGCACCCCCGCAGTCCCGCACCTCGCCCGCCCCGCCGTCCCCGGGCATCGGCGCGCGCCTCATGCGCCGCAAGCCCGTGGAACGCCTGGTCGCCGAAGGTGGCCAGGGTGAGGGAGGCTCGCTCCGGCGCTCCCTCGGACTGTGGCAGCTGACGATGATCAGCATCGGTGCCACCCTCGGCACCGGCATCTTCGTCGTCCTCGGTGAGGCCGTCCCGAAGGCCGGTCCCGCGGTCACCCTCTCCTTCGTGATCGCCGGCCTCACGGCCTTGTTCTCCGCCCTCTCTTACGCCGAGCTGGCGGGCACCATCCCGGTCGCCGGGTCCTCGTACTCGTACGCGTACGCAACGATGGGCGAGCTGATCGCCTGGATCTGCGGCTGGTGTCTGGTCCTGGAGTACGGCGTCTCGGTCGCCGCCGTGGCCGTCGGCTGGGGCGAGTACCTCAACGAGCTGCTCGACGGGACCATCGGCGTCACCATCCCCGACGCGCTCTCCGCGCCGCCCGGCGACGGGGGCATCTTCAACCTGCCGGCGCTGATCGTCGTCCTGCTCGCGATGGCGTTCCTGCTCGGCGGCGCCCGTGAGTCGGCCCGCGCCAACACGATCATGGTCGTGGTGAAGATCGCCGCGCTGCTGCTGTTCTGCGCGATCGGCATCCAGGGCTTCCGCTCCGGCAACTACGAGAACTTCATGCCGCTCGGCATGGCGGGTGTCAGCGCCGCCGGGGCGACGCTCTTCTTCTCGTACATCGGCTTCGACGCCGCCTCCACGGCCGGCGAGGAGGCGAAGAACGCTCAGCGCGACCTGCCGCGCGCCATCATGCTCTCGCTGATCATCGTGACGGCGCTGTACGTCCTGGTCGCGGCCGTCGCCGTCGGCGCGATGCCCTGGCAGCGGTTCACCGACTCGGAGGCGGCGCTCTCCGGGATCATGGAGGACGTCACGGGGGACGCCTTCTGGGGCACGCTGCTGGCCGCCGGTGCCGTCATCGCCATCGCCAGCGTCGTCCTGACCGTGCTCTACGGCCAGACCCGCATCCTCTTCGCCATGTCCCGCGACGGTCTCGTGCCCAAGGTGTTCTCGCGAGTTCACCCGAAGAGCGGTGTGCCCCGCGCCAACACCCTCATCGTGTCGGTGTTCTGCGGAGTGCTCGCCGCCGCGATCCCGCTCGGACAGCTCGCCGACGCGACCAGCATCGGCACGCTCTTCGCCTTCGCGCTGGTCAACATCGCGGTGGTGGTGCTGCGCCGGACCCGTCCCGAGATGCCCCGTACGTTCCGGGTGCCGCTGTCGCCGGTGCTGCCCGCGCTCGGCTTCGCCTTCTGCGTCTGGATGATGGGCAGCCTCGACACCGTCACCTGGGTGGTCTTCGGGGTCTGGATGGCCGTCGGGCTCGTGTTCTACTTCAGTTACGGCTACCGCCGGTCCCGTATCGCCACCGTAGAGAAGTGAACCACCCGCAGTGCTGAACGATCTCGACGAACGCATCGTGCACGCCCTCGCCGAGGATGCGCGGCGCTCCTATGCCGACATCGGGCAAGAGGTCGGTCTGTCCGCGCCCGCGGTGAAGCGGCGTGTGGACCGGCTGCGTTCCAGTGGGGCCATCACCGGGTTCACCGTGCGGGTGGACCCGGCGGCGCTCGGGTGGGAGACCGAGGGGTTCGTCGAGATCTACTGCCGACGGAACACCTCGCCGGAGACCATTCAGCGGGGGCTTGAGCGGTATCAGGAGGTGGTGGCCGCGTCCACCGTCACGGGGGACGCGGATGCGGTTGTGCAGGTCTTCGCCTCCGACATGCGGCACTTCGAGCGGGTGCTTGAGCGGATCGCGGGGGAGTCGTTCGTGGAGCGGACGAAGTCCGTGTTGGTGCTTTCGCCGTTGCTGCGGCGGTTTTCTTCGGGGTCGCCCACGTAAGTGGGGTTCGGGGGTCTCGTTGGCGGCTGCGGGCTGGCTGTGGCTGGTCGCGCAGTTCCCCGCGCCCCTGAGGGGCGCTTCTGCTGGCGGCGCTTGCACGTGCCGTTACTCCGCCGTCTTCCTCGCCAGCGCGTTGTTCCCTATCGAGTTGTGGACGCTGAAGCTCACCGCGTCCGAGCGGTAGCGGTCGTCGGACCATTCCACCGGGCGGCCTTCGCGGGTCGTGGTGACGCGGCGGACTCGTAGGAGGGGGCTGGTGCGGCGTACATCGAGGAGGTCGGCGTCCTGGGCGCCTGCTGCCACCGCGTCGATGACGTGCTCTCCGTAGGCGAAGACCAGGCCCGTGTCCTCGTAGAGGCGTTGGGTGACGGAGGGGCAGTCGGGCTCGATGGCCTCGACGGCGGGGGAGATCCAGTCGGCGTACACGGTGCGCTCCAGGAGGACCGGCTCGCCGTCCAGGCCGCGCACGCGCAGCACGTGCAACACCGTGGTGTTCTCGCGTAGTTGGAGTCGCACGGCGTCCTCCGCTGTCGCAGGGCGGCGCTCCTGTGTCACCACATGGCCGGTGGCCTCCCGGCCCATCGCGCGCGCCCACTGGGCGAAGCTGCGCAGTTCGGCGAAGCTCTGGCTGCGGCGGCCGGCCAGCACCACGCGGCGGGCGCCCTGGCGTGAGCCGATGAGTCCCTCGGCGGTCAGGGACGCGACGGCCTGGCGGACCGTGCCGCGCGAGACGGCGTACTGCGCCGCGAGCTCGGTCTCCGCCGGGAGCAGGCTGCCGACGGTGTACTCCTCGCGGTCGATCGCCCGCCGCAGCTCCTCGGCGATCTCCTCGTGTCGCGCCGGCATGCTTCCCCTCTGATTCGGTGACTGTGCACAGAGTGATCAGCCTAGTCGAGGTGCGGAGGTGACACGTGTGCGCGCGGATTGTCCAGGAAATCGCGGGTCAGGGTTTCGCCAGATTTTACGAACACGACACCGGCAGCGGGCCTACTATGGCCAACTTGTTCAGACAAGTTCTCTGCTCCATCACACCCTCGTGCGTACTCCTGGAGAGACCGTGACCGTGTTCCTGCCGAGGACCGTCGTCCTCACCGGCGGCCTCGCCGTCGTCGCCGTACTGGCCCTGAGCGCCTGTGGCGCGGCCCCCGAAGAGTCGACCACCGCCGACGGCAAGAGCGCGGCCACCGCGACCTCGGCCGCGGACTTCGGCGGTCTCGACGCCCTGGTGACGGCGGCGAAGAAGGAGGGCACGCTGCAGGCGATCGCCCTGCCCCGCGACTGGGCCAACTACGGTGCCCTGATAGACGGCTTCGAGAAGAAGTACGGCATCAAGATCGAGGTCGAGAACCCCGACGGCACCAGCCAGGACGAGATCAACGCCGTCACCTCCCGCAAGGGCCAGGACCGCGCCCCCGACGTCCTCGACCTCGGCAGCTCCTTCGCGCTGAGCGCCGCCCAGCAGGGGCTGCTCGCGCCCTACAAGGTGGCGACGTTCGCCGACATCCCCGAGGGGCAGAAGGACGCGCAGGGCCGCTGGACCAACGACTACGGCGGCTACATCTCCATCGGCTGCGACGCCAAGCGCGTCAAGACCTGCCCGACCACCTTCAAGGACCTGCTGAAGCCGGAGTACAAGGGGCAGGTCGCCCTCAACGGCAACCCCACCAAGTCCGGCTCGGCCTTCGGCGGCGTCTACGCGGCGGCGCTCGCCAACGGCGGCTCCTTCGACGACATCCAGCCCGGCCTCGACTTCTTCGCCGAGCTGAAGAAGAACGGCAATTACACGCCGGTCGAGTCGACCCCGGCCACGGTCGAGAAGGGCGAGACGCCGATCAGTATCGACTGGGACTACCTGAACGCCGGGTACGCCGAGGAGTTCACGTCCAAGGGCGTCGACTGGAAGGTCACGGTCCCGGAGGACGGCAAGTTCTCCCAGTACTACTCCCAGGCCATCAACAAGGACGCCCCGCACCCGGCGGCCGCACGGCTGTGGCAGGAGTACCTCTACAGCGCCGAGGGTCAGAACCTCTGGCTCGCCGGGTTCGCCCGTCCGGCCCTGATGACCGCCATGGAGAAGGCCGGCACCCTCGACAAGACCGCCGCCGCCAAGCTCCCCGAGGTCTCCGGCACGCCGAGCTTCCCGACCGAGGACCAGCAGAGCAAGGCCAAGGAAGTCCTGGCCCAGGGCTGGGGCAAGGCCGTCTCCGGATGACCGCGACTCTCGCCGAGGCCGCCGACGTGGTGCCCGCCGCTTCTCCGAAGCGCGGGCGCCGCGTCGCCGGCTGGCTTCCCGTCGTCCCGCTGCTCGTCGTCGTGGCGATCGCCTTCGGGATCCCCGCTCTCGCCATGCTGAACGGCGCCTTCACCGTCAAGGACCAGACGACCGGCGCCACTTCGTACACCACGGCCAATCTGACCGACTCCCTCCAGGGCGCCTACTTCACCGCCCTGGGCGGCAGCGTCAAACTGTCCGCCGTCTCCGCGGGCATCGCGACCGTCCTCGGACTGCCGCTCGCCCAGGCCGTGGTGACCTCCCGCTTCCGCGCGCTGCGCGAGGCCGTGCTCACCGCGTCCGGCGTCCTCGCCAACTTCGGCGGTGTACCGCTGGCCTTCGCGTTCGTCGCCACGCTCGGCAACGCGGGTGTCCTGACCCGGCAGTTCGGCCTGACCGACAAGGGCTGGAACCTCTACAGCTTCTGGGGTCTGGTCATCGTCTACCTGTACTTCCTGATCCCGCTGATGGTCCTCACCATCACGCCCGCCCTGGACGGACTGCGCTCCCAGTGGCGCGAGGCCGCGCAGAACAACGGAGCCACCTCCGCCCAGTACTGGCGGCACGTGGCCCTCCCCGTGCTCGCGCCCTCGCTGCTCGGCGGCTTCGTGCTCCTCTTCGGCAGCGCGTTCGCCGCGTACGCCACCGCCGCGGCGATGGTCGGCAGCGCGGTCCCGCTGGTCACCCTGCAGATCGCCGACGCCATCTCAGGCAACGTCCTGGTCGGACAGGAGAACGTGGCCCTCGCGCTCAGCCTCGACATGGTCCTGATCGCGGGCGTGGTGATGGCCGTGTACCTGCCCCTGCAACGACGGAGTGCGCGATGGCTCGCCTGAACCTCTGGCGGTGGGTCGTGCTGGCCCTCGCCGCGCTGTACTTCCTGGTGCCGCTCGGCGCGTCCGTGATTTTCACCGTGGACGTGCCGGGGCAGGGAATCACCTTCGACGCGTACAGCGAGATCGTCTCCACCGAGGGCTTCACCTCCAGCCTGCTGCTCTCGCTGGAGCTGGCCCTCGCCACCATCGCCGTGGTGCTGCTCCTGATGGTGCCCGCGATGGTCGCGCTGCGGCTCGGCGCGCCCCGGCTGCGGCCGGTCGTCGAGGTGGTGTGCTCGCTGCCGCTGGTCGTGCCGCCGATCGCGTTCGTCGCAGGGATCTCCACGGTCCTCAAGTGGGGGCCCGAACACCTCTCCCGTACGCCGCTGTTCCAGACCTTCGTGGCGATCCAGAACCCGAGCTTCCCGTTCATACTCGTGCTGGCGTACGTCGTGATGGCGCTGCCGTTCGTGTACCGGGCGCTGGACGCGGGGCTGCGCGCCGTCGACGTACGCACCCTCGTCGAGGCCGCCCGAAGTTGCGGCGCGCCCTGGCCGCAGGCGCTGGTCCGGGTCGTGCTGCCCAATCTGCGCGGGGCGCTGCTCAACGCCTCCTTCCTCACGCTGGCGCTGGTCCTCGGCGAGTTCACGGTCGCGCAGCTGCTCGGCTTCCAGCCCTTCGCCGTGTGGATCTACAGCGTCGGCGGCTCGCAGGCGCAGCTGTCCGTCGCGGTGTCCGTACTCAGCCTGCTCGTCACGTGGGCGCTGCTCCTCTCGCTCGCCGTGTTCGGCGGCCGCTCCTCCAAAGCATCCGCTTCGGCCTCCCGGGGATGAACCCATGACTGTCACCACCCTTCAGGAAACGTCCGAGAAGTCCGAGAAGGCCGCCACCGTCGAATTCCGGGGCCTGCGCCGCGAGTTCGGCTCGACCGTGGCCCTCGACGGGCTCGACCTCACCGTGCAGCCAGGCGAACTCCTCGCCCTGCTCGGCCCGTCGGGCTGCGGCAAGACGACCGCGCTGCGCATGCTCGCCGGGTTCGAACATCCCGACTCCGGCGAGGTGTTGGTCGACGGCGAGGACGTCACCCGCGTGCCCGCGCACCGCCGCGACGCCGGGATGGTCTTCCAGTCGTACAGCCTCTTCCCGCACCTGAGCGCCCTGGACAACGTGGCGTTCGGACTGCGGATGCGCAAGGTCCGTACGGCCGAACGGCGGGCCCGCGCAGCAGAGTTGCTCGACCTGGTCGGACTCGCCGACAAGGGGGAGAGCTTCCCGCACCAGCTCTCCGGAGGGCAGCAGCAGCGCATCGCGCTGGCCCGCGCGCTCGCCCTGCGCCCGCGCGTACTGCTGCTCGACGAGCCGCTCTCCGCCCTCGACGCCAAGGTGCGGCTCAGCCTTCGTGACGAGATCCGCCGGCTTCAGCAGGAACTCGGCATCACCACACTGTTCGTGACGCACGATCAGGAAGAGGCGTTGTCCATGGCGGACCGCGTCGCCGTGATGCGGGCCGGACAGCTCGAACAGTGCGCCGCACCCGCCGAGTTGTACGGTCGGCCGGCCACCGCGTTCGTCGCCGAGTTCGTGGGCACGATGAGCCGGATTCCGGGACGGCTGGGCGGAGGTCTGGTCGAGGTGCTCGGGCAGCGGCTTCCGGTCGACGGTGAAGCGCCCGCCGTGGCGGAGGGGGATGTGGTGGACGTGCTCGTACGGCCCGAGGCGGTACGGGTGCGGGCCGACGACACCGGTGACGCCCGGGTGGTTGCCACCGCGTTCCTCGGGGCGGCCACCCGGGTCACCGTGCGGCTCGCCGACGCCACCGAGGTCAAGGCCGACCTGCCGACGCACGAAGCCGCGTCGCTCGGATCGGGTGCCTCGGTGACGGTGAGTCTGCCGGAGCGGCCGGTCCTGGTCGCCGCGCGCACAAACTGAACCACCCCCGGTCGGGCCCGCTCGGGCCCCTGTCGAGTGAAAGAGAGTTCCGTGACCCACCGCTCCACCCCCCGGCCCATCCTCCAAGCCGTCCTGTTCGACATGGACGGCACGCTCGTGGACACCGAGCGGCTGTGGTGGGAGGCGGTGGAGCAGGTGGCCGACGGGCTCGGGCGCGGGCTGACGAAGGCCGATCAGCCGGAGGTGCTCGGGCGTCCGGTCGAGTACACCGCGGCGTGGCTGGGCGGCATCACGGGGGCCCCTGTCGAGGCGGTCGCCGCCGAACTGCACCGGGAGTTCGCCGAACGCGTCCGCACCGGCATCGTGCCCCGGCCCGGCGCGCTCGAACTGCTCGACTCGCTGGCCCGTGCGGGCGTACCCACCGCCCTGGTGACCGCGTCGCCGCGCGCCGTCGCCGACACCGTCCTCGAAGCGCTCGGCGCCGGACGCCTCACCGTCTCCGTCACCGCCGACGACACCGAGCACACGAAGCCCGCCCCCGACCCCTACCTCGCCGCCTGCCGTGCCCTCGGCGTCGACCCCGCCGCGTGCGTGGCCGTCGAGGACACCCAGACGGGCGTCAGCTCCGCCGAGGCGGCGGGCTGCGCCGTACTCGCCGTGCCCTCGCTCGCGCCGATCGCCCCCGCGCCCGGCCGCACCGTCCTTGCCAGCCTGGAGGAGGTGACGCCGGCGCGGCTGCGGGCCATGGTCGCGCCCCGCGAGCTGCGGGTGATGAGCTGGAACCTCTGGTACGGCGGTACGAAGGTCGACGACCACCGGGAGAAGCAGCTCAAGGTCATCGCCGAGACGGGCGTGGACGTGGTCGCACTCCAGGAGACGTACGGCACCGCGGCGCAGGAGCTCGCCGACGCGCTCGGCTGGCACCATCACCGGGGCGGCGACAACCTCGGCGTCATCAGCCGGTACCCGATCGTCGCGCGTCTCGGCGATCCGGACGTCGGCTTCTACGGGGGGACCGGGGTGCGGATCCAGCTCGACGGCGGGCGGCAGGTTGCGGTCTGGAGTGCCCATCTCGACTACACGCCGTACGGGCCGTACGAGGCCCGCTTCGACGGGCTTCCGGCGGCCGATCTGATCGCCCACGAGGGGGTGCGGCTCGCCCAGATGCGGGAGATCCTCCGGCGGATCGAGGACTCTTCGGACGCCGGTACGCCGGTTCTGCTGCTGGGGGACTTCAACGCTCCTTCGCATCTGGACTGGCCTGACGTGGAGTGGCCGGTCACGAAGGCTGCGGAGGAGGTGGGGCTGCGGGACTCGTACCGTGAGGTCCACCCGGATCCTGTCCGTGACCCCGGTCACACGTGGTCCCCGGTCCATGCCGAGCATGAGGACGGCAGCGGGCGGGCCGAGCCGCAGGACCGGATCGACTATGTGCTGTATCGGGGGCTGCGGGTGATCGACTCCCGCACCTTCGTCTGCGGCAGCCCGAGGGCGTGGCCCGACGTCGCGGGCAACGACTGGCCTTCGGACCACGCGGCGGTGATCACGACGTTCGGGCTGAGGTAGGGGTTTTTCGCCCCCTCCGCCCCTACCCGTCCCTTGCTTCTGGGGGCTGCCGCCCCCCAGACCCCCGCTGTCGGCCTGAACGGCCTCGTCCTCAAACGCCGGACGGGCTGAAAGATCTCCCCCCGGCCGGAGCTGAAAGATTCAGCTCCGGCCGGGGAAATTTTCAGCCCCTCCGGCGTTTGAGGAGCGGGGTCTGGGGCGGAGCCCCAGGAAGCAAGGGACGGGTAGGGGCGGAGGGGGCGAAAGACTCACCGCCCACCACCCGCGCAACGAATCGCCGCCAGGCCCCCACCCACGCAACGGATCGTTCACGCACGCGCAACGGCTCCTCCTTGTCCCCCCGAGCCCCTCGCCCGTACCGTCTATCTGGCCCCCCAAACCCCTCCGTACCGGCAAGGATCACGCATGCGCACAGCCCTGCTCCAGAGCTCCGGCCGCCCCGGCTCGGTCGTCGAGAACCTGAAGGTCCTCGACGAAGCCGCGGGCCGCGCCGCAGCGGCGGGCGCAGGGCTGCTGGTGGCGCCGGAGATGTTCCTGACCGGGTACGCGATCGGCGACGACATCGCGCACCTCGCGGAGCCCGCGGACGGCGACTCCGCGGACGCGATCGCGGAGATCGCCACCCGCCATGGTGTGGCGGTGGCCTACGGCTACCCGGAGCGCGACGGGGACGCGGTCTTCAACTCCGCGCAGTTGATCTCCGCGGACGGCACCCGTCTCGCGAACTACCGCAAGACCCACCTTTTCGGCTGCTTCGAGCAGGACCACTTCACCCCGGGCGAGCAGCCGGTGGTGCAGGCCGAGCTCGGCGGGCTGCGCGTCGGGATCATGATCTGCTACGACGTGGAGTTCCCGGAGAACGTCCGGGCGCACGCCCTCGCGGGCACCGACCTGCTGCTCGTGCCGACGGCGCAGATGCACCCGTTCCAGTTCGTGGCCGAGTCGGTCGTGCCGGTGCGCGCCTTCGAGAACCAGATGTACGTCGCGTACGTCAACCGCACAGGCCAGGAAGGGGAGTTCGACTTCGTCGGGCTGTCCACGCTGGCCGGTCCCGACGGAGTCGCGCGGGCCCGTGCCGGCCGTGGCGAGCAGCTGGTCCTCGCGGACGCCGACCCCGCCTTCCTGGCGGCCTCGCGCGAGGCGAACCCGTATCTGAAGGACCGCCGCCCCGGCCTCTACGGGTCCCTCGTCTGACCTTCGCCGCCCCCCCCCGAA
Source organism: Streptomyces sp. NBC_00038 (assembly GCF_026343635.1). Classification (NCBI taxonomy): domain Bacteria; kingdom Bacillati; phylum Actinomycetota; class Actinomycetes; order Kitasatosporales; family Streptomycetaceae; genus Streptomyces; species Streptomyces sp. NBC_00038. The sequence continues at coordinate 1,939,867 of NZ_JAPELQ010000001.1, read as the reverse complement.
ACAGCTTTCCCGCAAGGAGTCCGTACCCCATGACGTCCACCGTGCCCACCGCCGTCCAGCACGCAGACGTGCAGCAGCCGCCGATCACCATGTTCGGCCCGGACTTCCCTTACGCGTACGACGACTTCCTCGCGCACCCCGCGGGCCTCGGCCAGATACCCGCGACCGAGCACGGCACGGAGGTCGCGGTCATCGGCGGCGGTCTCTCCGGCATCGTCGCGGCCTATGAGCTGATGAAGATGGGGCTCAAGCCCGTCGTCTACGAGGCCGACCAGATCGGTGGACGGCTGCGGACGGTGGGCTTCGACGGCTGCGACCCCTCGCTCACCGCCGAGATGGGCGCCATGCGCTTCCCGCCCTCCTCCACGGCCCTGCAGCACTACATCGACCTGGTGGGCCTGGAGACCCGGCCGTTCCCCAACCCCCTCGCGGAGTGCACGCCTTCGACGGTCGTCGACCTCAAGGGCGAGTCGCACTACGCCGAGACGGTGGACGACCTGCCACAGGTCTACCGCGATGTCGCGACCGCCTGGAACGCCTGCCTCGAAGAGGGCGCCGACTTCTCCGACATGAACCAGGCCATGCGCGAGCGCGATGTCCCGCGCATCCGCGAGATCTGGGCCCAGCTGGTCGAGAAGCTCGACAACCAGACCTTCTACGGCTTCCTCTGCGACTCGGACGCCTTCAAGTCCTTCCGGCACCGCGAGATCTTCGGCCAGGTCGGCTTCGGAACGGGCGGCTGGGACACCGACTTCCCGAACTCCATCCTCGAAATCCTGCGCGTCGTCTACACCGAGGCCGACGACCACCACCGCGGCATAGTCGGCGGCTCGCAGCAGCTGCCGCTGCGCCTCTGGGAGCGCGAGCCGGAGAAGATCGTGCACTGGGCGTACGGGACGTCGCTGGCCACGCTGCACGACGGTGCCCCGCGTCCGGCCGTGACCCGCCTGAACCGCACGTCCGGCAACCGGATCACCGTGACGGACGCGAACGGCGACATCCGCACCTACCGGGCGGCGATCTTCACCGCCCAGTCCTGGCTGCTGCTCTCGAAGATCGCCTGCGACGACTCGCTCTTCCCGATCGACCACTGGACTGCGATGGAGCGGACCCACTACATGGAGAGCTCGAAGCTCTTCGTGCCGGTCGACCGGCCGTTCTGGCTGGACAAGGACGAGCACACCGGCCGCGACGTGATGTCGATGACCCTCACCGACCGTATGACGCGCGGGACTTACCTCCTGGACGACGGTCCGGACAAGCCCGCCGTCATCTGCCTCTCGTACACGTGGTGCGACGACAGCCTGAAGTGGCTGCCGCTGTCCGCGAACGAGCGGATGGAGGTCATGCTGAAGTCGCTCGGCGAGATCTACCCGAAGGTCGACATCAGGAAGCACGTCATCGGCAACCCGGTGACCGTCTCCTGGGAGAACGAGCCCTACTTCATGGGCGCCTTCAAGGCCAACCTGCCCGGCCACTACCGCTACCAGCGGCGCCTGTTCACCCACTTCATGCAGGACACGCTGCCCGAGGACAAGCGGAACATCTACCTCGCCGGGGACGACATCTCCTGGACCGCCGGCTGGGCCGAGGGTGCCGTGCAGACCGCGCTGAACGCCGTCTGGGGCGTCATGCACCAGCTCGGCGGGGCGACCGACCCGACCAACCCCGGGCCTGGCGACGTCTACGACGAGATCGCGCCGGTGGAGCTTCCGGAGGACTGAGGCCGGGCGCCGGGCGATCAGTCCGGCAGCGGTGTGAGCAGCATCCGCCCGGCGAAGCCCACCGCGGCGTCGAGGCGGTCGCCGAACTCCTCGGCGAGATCGGGGAGTCCGCGCAGCGCCCACAGGGCCCGCGAGGCGGCCCAGGTGGCGTCGCGCGCCCGGTCCAGGCTCCACGAGCCGAGCAGGTGGGTCAGCGGATCGGCGATCTGGAGGAGATCGGGACCCGGCATCAGCTCTTCGCGGATGCGCTCCTCCAGCGAGACGAGGAGATCGCCCACGCGGTCGAACTCGTCCTCCAGCTCAGCCGGTTCGCAGCCGAGCGTACGACAGGCGTCCACGACCGCGAGCGCCAGATCGTGCCCGACGTGCGCATTGATGCCCGCGAGCGCGAACTGCAGCGGACGTACCCCGGGATGCCGCCGGAACTGCAGCAACGGCCGCCAGCAGGCGGGCGCCCGCCCCTCCTCGGCCACCCTCAGATAGCGCTCCGCGAACCGGACGTCCAGCGTGATCGCGGCCCCCGGGTCCGGGAACTCCCCGGCGTCCAGGCGCCGGTCGAGCTCCTCGGTGACGGCGAGGTAGACGCGGTTGAACACCGCGACCCCGTCCCGCTCGGGGAGGGTCGCGTCCAGGGTGCGCATACGGGAGACGACGGTGTCTACAGGAGTGGTGAAGTGTTCCAACAGCGCCATGGGGGCAGCGTCCCAGTCCTAGGCTGACCACAGTGCCGCCGGGCCGGACGCTTCCCCAGAACGGGGGAACACGTCCGTGGCGGGAGTGGGGGGAGCAGTACGTGTCAGGCTTACGTGCGCAGCGCGCGGCCGTGCGAAGGGCCGAGCGCAGGCGTGCCGCCCGGCGCGGTGCCATGGTCGCGGCGGCCTCGGTCGTCGTCGCGGTCGGCAGCGTCACGGGGATGATGTCCGCGCTCGGCGACGGGCGCTCCTCCGACGACGCCAAACCCCTGGTGACCCGCGCTCCCAGCCTCCTGCCGCTGCCCGCCGTACCGACTCCGTCACCCACCCCGGCCTCGGCCTCACCGTCCCCGTCGAAGTCAGCCGCCTCGGCGAAGCCGGAACCGAGCCCGAAGCCGTCCGCCACCAAGAAGGAGACGGAGACCGTGGCCGCCTCCGCCGGGCTCTACCGCCACCCCGAGTCCCAGGTCCTCGACTGGGTCGCGGACCATCCCGGCGACTCCCGGCGCTCGGTCATCGAGTCCCGGATAGCCGACCGCCCGGCCGCGGTCTGGTTCGCCGACTTCACGCCGTCCACCATCGCCGGGCGGGTCAGGGCGGTCACCTCGGGAGGCGCGGCGCAGGGCCGGGTCCCGGTCGTCGTGCCGTATGCGATCCCGGGGCGCGACTGCGGCGGTGCCTCGGAAGGCGGAGCACCCGACCTCGACGCGTACGACGGCTGGATCGACAACTTCGCCGCCGGGCTCGGATCCAGCGAGGTCATCGTCATCCTGGAGCCCGATTCACTCGCCCAGGCGAGCTGCCTCTCCGCCGGCCAACGCGCCGACCGCTTCGCCTCGTTGGCCCGTGCCGGCCGCGTCCTCAAGGCGGCGAACCCCAGGGCCCGCGTCTACTACGACGCAGGCCACTCCGACTGGAACCCGGCCGCCACCCAGGCCGCACTCCTCAAACAGGCGGGCGCCGCCTCGGCCGCCTCCTCCGACGGCATCTTCACCAACGTGTCCAACTTCCACCGTACGAGCGCGGAGATCACCTACGCCCGGGAGGTTCTGTCCGCTCTCGGCGGCCCGGCGGGTCTGGGCGCCGTCATCGACACCAGCCGGAACGGCAACGGCGCCCCGGCCGACGGCGAGTGGTGCGATCCGTCGGGCCGGAGGATCGGGCAGGCACCGACCCTGAACACCGGAGAGGCACGGATCGACGCCTACCTGTGGGTGAAGCTGCCGGGCGAGTCGGATGGCTGCAAGGGCACTCCGGGGACCTTCTCGCCCTCGTACGCCTACGACTTGGCGACCTGAGAGCCCTGGCCCGATTCCTGGTCGGAGTCCTCGTCGTACGAAGAGGTGCCCTCGTCGAGCAGCGGCTGCTGCGTCTTGAGGTGAGCCGGAGCCATCGCCCGCAACGCGTGGTACCCGGTGATCACGACGAGCGTGCCGAGCGCGATCCCGCTCAGCGAGAAGGTGTCCGTGAACGTCATGGTCACGTTGCCGACGCCGATGATGATGCCCGCAGCGGCGGGTACCAGGTTCAGCGGATTGCGCAGGTCCACCCTGGCGTTGAGCCAGATCTGGGCGCCGAGCAGGCCGATCATGCCGTACAGGATGACGGTGATGCCGCCGAGGACGCCGCCCGGGATCGCCGCGACGATCGCACCGAACTTGGGGCAGAGGCCGAAGAGGAGGGCGAAGCCCGCGGCGGCCCAGTAGGCGGCCGTCGAGTAGACGCGGGTCGCGGCCATCACGCCGATGTTCTCGGAGTACGTGGTGTTGGGCGGGCCGCCGACCGCCGTGGAGAGCATCGACGCGACGCCGTCCGCCGAGATCGCGGTGCCCAGCTTGTCGTCCAGCGGGTCGCCGGTCATCTCGCCGACGGCCTTCACATGGCCCGCGTTCTCGGCGACGAGCGCGATGACGACGGGCAGTGCGACGAGGATCGCCGACCACTGGAAGGACGGGCCGTGGAAGGAGGGCAGGCCGATCCAGTCCGCCTTGCCGACAGCGGAGAGGTCCAGGCGCCAGTGGTCGGTGAGCTTGCCGCTCGCGTCCACCGAGTGGATCCGGCCGAAGATCCGGTCGAAGGCCCAGGAGATCCCGTACCCGAAGATCAGGCCCAGGAAGATCGCGATCCGTGACCAGAAACCACGCAGGCAGACGACGGCCAGACCGGTGAACGCCATCACGAGGAGCGCCGTCCACTGGTCCTGCGGCCAGTAGGTGGACGCGGTCACCGGCGCCAGGTTGAAGCCGATCAGCATGACGACCGCGCCGGTCACGATCGGCGGCATCGCGGCGTGGATGATCCGTGCCCCGAACCGCTGCACGGCGACGCCCACCAGGAACAGCGCGACGCCCACGACGAAGACGGCGCCCGTCACCGTCGCGCTGGTGCCGCCCTGCGCGCGGATCACCGCGGCGACGCCCACGAAGGAGAGCGAGCAGCCGAGGTAGCTGGGCACCCGGCCGCGCGTCGCGAGCAGGAAGATGACCGTCGCGACGCCGGACATCATGATCGCGAGGTTCGGGTCCAGGCCCATCAGGACGGGTGCGACGAAGGACGCCCCGAACATGGCCACCACATGCTGGGCGCCGAGCCCGAAGGTGCGCGGCCAGGAGAGGCGTTCATCGGGGCGGACGACCGCTCCGGGGGCGGGCGTTCGCCCGTCGCCGTGCAGTTTCCAGCGCACGCCGAGGTCCATGGTGAGGCTTCACTTTCTCTGTACGTGAATCTGTCCGGACCATTGTCAGGGGTAACCAGCGGCCCTACGCTCGCACGGTCCTACTCGTGAACTGCGTTCACATGTCTGATCGGAGTGTCTGATGAGTGCAAGACCTCGACTGGTCGTGCTGCTCGCGGCCGCGGTCACCTTGGCGGCCGTCGTCGTCCCCTCCGCCGCGGCTCAGGCCGCGCCGAAGGTCCCCAGGACCGCTGTCCTCGACGGTGCCCGGCTGCAGCAGACCAAGGTCCGCCTCGACCGCGGCGATCCCCAACTCAAGCGCACGCTCGGGTACTTGACGGCCCGCGCCGACAAGTGGCTGGACCAGGGCCCCTGGACGGTCGTCGACAAGCCGAAGCCCGCCCCCGGCGGCGACGTTCACGACTACCTCAGCCAGGCCCCTTACTGGTGGCCGTCACAGCCCAAGACCGTTGAGAATCCATGGGGTTGCCCCTACGTCCAGCGCGACGGCCAGCGCAACCCCGAGGTCGACACCGGCACCGACCGCCAGGACGTCGAGAAGGTCTTCGACTCCACCTACGACCTCGCGCTGGCCTGGTACTACACGGGCAAGAAGAAGTACGCCGAGAAGGCCGCCACCGTCCTGCGCACCTGGTTCCTCGCCCCCGACACCCGGATGAACCCGAACCTCGACCACGGGCAGTTCATCCCCTGCAAGTACGACGGCCGGGCCATCGGCATCATCGACTTCTCGCAGTCCTACACGAGCGTCCTGGACGCCATAGCGATCCTGGACACGGGCGCCCCCGGCTGGTCGAGGACCGACCGCTCCGAAATGCTCGCCTGGAACACCGACTTCCGCGACTGGCTGGCCGACAGCGCCTTCGGCAAGGAGGAGGGTGCCGCAAAGAACAACCACGGCACCTTCTACGACATGCTGCTCGCCGGTCTGGCGTACGCGACCGGCGACCGGGATCTCGCACGGCAGACCGTCCTGGACGCGCGCGCCAAGCGGATCGACCCGCAGATAGCCGCCGACGGCAGCCAGCCCCAGGAGCTGGCCCGCACCCGCAGTTGGCACTACTCGACCTTCGACCTGGTCGCCTACACCCGGCTCGCGGCCATCGGCCGGCACGTCGGCGTGAACCTGTGGTCCTACGAAGGGCCGGACGGGCAGAGCCTGTTCAAGGCGGTCGGCTATCTGCTGCCCGCCGCGACCGGGGCCCAGCCCTGGCCGTACCCGGAGCTGGAGTTCTACCGGTTCGCGGCGAGCGATGTCGTGCACGCGGCGGCCGACGCGGGTGACAAGGCGGCGCGGGCCGCGGTTCCGAAGCTGGAAACGCCCCCCGGCGGCGACCTGTGGGCGCTGCGGCCGGCCGCGGAACAGCTGGACTCGATCGCGGGCTGAGCACTCGGCTGCAGGGAGCCGGTCACTGGGCTTCGGGGAGTTGGGCACTCGACTCCGGGGCTTCTGAGCGTTTGCTTAGGATGGGGTGTTGTTTCAGTCATGTGTTCCCGTCCCGTACGTCTCAGGAGCCCCGCCCGTGACCGCCGAAGCCCCGATCGCCCCCGCTCTCGCGTACGGGCGGCTCATCCCCGTCACCGTCCACTTCGACGACCTCGACGCGCTCGGACTGCTCCACAACGCCCGCTACCCGGTGCTGGTCGAGCGCGCCTGGACGGCGCTGTGGCACGAGCGGGGCTTCGGCGGCTTCGAGGGCGACTGGGAGGCGGCGGGCGACTTCTGCAACGCGGTCAAGGAGCTGCGGGTCAGCTACGAGGTCCCGGTGAACCGTCCCGGCGCGTACGCCGTCCATCTCTGGCTGGAACGGCTCGGGACGACCGGACTGACGTACGGCTTCCGCTTCTGCTCGGACGATGGCGCGGTGACGTACGCGCACGGCACGCGGGTGCTCGTCCGGCTGGACGCCGGGACGCTGCGCCCGACGCCCTGGAGCGACCGGTTCAAGGCCGTGGGTCGGGAACTGCTGCGCTCGGCGGGCTGACCACCTTCGGCCGGTCCCGGTCGCCGGCGCGCAGCACACCCGCGAAGCCGACGAGCCCGCCCGCCAGCACCGTCACCAGACCGAACGACACCATCAGGCTCGTCGCCTGAGCCAGCGAGCCGATCACGCTCGGCGCGACCAGACCCGAGGTGTACGTGATGGTGGCGACGCCCGCGATGGCCTGGCTGGGGTTGGGGCCGCTGCGGCCCGCCGCCGCGAAGCAGAGCGGGACCACCACCGCGATGCCGAGGCCGAGGAGCGCGAATCCGCTCATCGCGACCGCGGGGTGGTCCGCGACGACGATCAGCAGCCCGCCCAGTACGGCCAGCGCACCACCCGCCCGTACGGTGCGCACCGCGCCGAAGCGGTTCACCACCGCGTCGCCCACGAGCCGGGCCACCGCCATGGTCAGCATGAAGCCGGTCGTCGACGCCGCCGCCAGACCGGCCGAGCTGCCCAGTTCGTCCTGCAGGTAGACCGCCGACCAGTCCAGGCTCGCGCCCTCCGCGAAGACCGCGCAGAACCCGACCGCGCCGATCAGCAGTGCCGAACGCGGCGGCAGTGCGAACCGGGGCGGTGCCTCTTCGTCCGCGGTGGGCTGCAGGTCGAGCACCCAGCGGCAGGCCACCACTCCGAGGAGCGTGAGGGTCGCCGCCGCCAGCGCGTGGTGCACGCGAGCGTCCGAGCCCAGGTGGGCGGCGAGTGTGCCCCCTGCCGAGCCGGTCAGGGCGCCCGCACTCCACATGCCGTGCAGGCTGGACATGATCGACTTGTCGAGCCCGCGCTCGATCTCGACGCCCAGCGCGTTCATGGCGACATCGGCCATGCCGGCCGTGGCTCCGAAGGTGAACATCGCCAGGCACAGACCGATCAGGTTCGGCGCCTGCGACGGGAGGATCAGGGCGAGCGTCCACAGTGCCATCAGGCCGCGCAGGGCCGCGCGGGAACCGAAGCGGTGGCTGATCCGGCCGGCCAGCGGCATCGAGACGGACGCACCGAGCGCCGTGAAGGCGAGCGCGAACCCCAGCTGGCCGGTGCTGAGCCCCGCATGGTCCTGGATCCACGGCACGCGGGTCGCGAAGGACCCGGTGACCGCGCCGTGCACCGCGAACACGGCGGCCACGGCGTACCGTGCGCGCTTCAACTCGCGCATGTCGTAGACCACTTCACTCATGGTGCCGCTGCCCCTCCTGGACGTCCTCCCCGCACTGCCGTCGTAAACTATCAGGCACCCTGCCTGATAAATAGAGAATTTACGGCCGGGGAACCGGACCGAGGGCTCCGCCCCCTACTGATCTGGAAGGATCCCGGCATGCCCGCATCTCCGAGCACCGCCCGGGCCATCAACGACCGGCTCGCCCTGCGCCTCATGCAGCAGGAGGGCCCTTTGACGGCAGGGCAGTTGAAGCAGCTCACTGGACTGTCCCGGCCCAGCGTCGCCGACCTCGTCGAGCGGCTCAGCGCCGCCGGGCTGATCGCGGTGGTGGGGGAGTCGGGCTCGCAGCGGCGCGGCCCGAACGCGCGGTTGTACGGGATCGTCGCCGACCGGGCGCACCTGGCCGCCCTCGACGTCCGCACCGAGGGCGTCTCCGTAGTCGTCTCCGACCTGCTCGGCACCGAACTAGCGCGGGCTTCGGTGCCCATCACGGACGACGCGGGCACCGGGCCCGCCGTCGAGCAGGCGGTGGCGCTGGTGGAGCGCGTGGCCAAGGAGGCCGGAGCCGAGCGGCTGCACACCGTCGGCATCGGCGCCCCCGGCCTCATCGACCCCTCCACCGGCGAACTCCGCGACTCCTCCGGCCTCCCCGAGTGGCACCGCCGCCTGGTCGCCGCCCTCCAGGAACGCCTTCCCGACGCCCGCGTCCTGGTCGAGAACGAGACGAACCTCGCCGCCCTCGCCGAGCAGCGCGACGGCGCCGCCGGTGACCGCGACACCTTCGTGCTGCTGTGGCTCGGCCACGGCACTGGCGCGGCCGTCGTCCTCGACGGCGCCCTCCGTCGCGGTGCCTCCGGCGGCACCGGCGAGATCGGTTTCCTCCCGGTACCGGGTACCGCGACCCTGCCGTCGGCGACGGACTGCGAGGGCGGCTTCCACTCCCTCGCCGGGGCGGCGGCGATCGCGGGGCTCGCGGCGGAGTACGGACTCGTGGCGGAGGGGGTGCCGCACGAGCCCTACGCGGCGGCGCTGGTGAGGAAGGCGGTGGGTGCGCAGGGGGCGGCGGCCGGTGCGCACGGGGAGTCCTCGGCCGCCCGTTTCCTCGACGCCCTCGCCGACCGCCTCGCCATCGGTGCCGCCTCCGTCGTCGCCGTGCTGGACCCCGGCTGCGTGGTCCTGGGCGGTGAGGTCGGGCAGGCCGGCGGGAGCGTACTTGCCGCGCGGGTCGCGGAGCGGCTCGTGCGGATGTCCCCGTTGCCCGTGGAGGTGCGCGCGAGCGTGCTGGGCGGGGGTGCGGTGCTGCGCGGCGCGCTGCTCACGGCGCGCGACGGTGCACAGGACGAGCTGTTCGCGCCGCCCGCACGGTAGACCCCGCGGGTGCCCGGCAGAGGTCGGGCTGAGAGGCCCGGCGGCGGGGCAAGGGCCTCCGTCACCGCCGCCGGGCCGATCTGGGGGCGGGTGCGGCAAGTCGTGATCGCCCCGCCGATGCTCGCGGGGCCATGATCGCGACCCTAGGAGGACTAGACCAGTGCGGTCAATAGGTATGGACCAATATCGGCCGTGGATGGTGGCACGAAGCCTCAAGCGTGCGCCCCGATACAGGAGTTGGTCTGGTGCGCGACCCCGCAGAAGTCCATTCATGCGGCCTGTGAGCCAGCCCACAGACGTTCGCCCGCATGGGCGTCGATCAGGCGTGGCACACTGGCCATGTACCAGAAGCAGCGCACTCCGGGGTCGGTGAAAGTCCGAACCGGCGGTTACAGTCCGCGACCCGGTCGCTTCCAGCGGCCGGTTGACCAGGTGAAATTCCTGGACCGACGGTTAAAGTCCGGATGGGAGGCAGTGCGCGGCGGGCGGGCATTCGTGCGCGCTGCCGATTGTTTCGGCTTGTCCCGACGGGACGAGTCTCATTCGGCATCGTCCCGGTGTCGTAGTCCGTTTCATTCTGTCGCCTTCGACAGGCCCCGGAGTCCGTGCCCTATGAGGCAGGAGGACCCGGGAAGTGTTCACCGGAATCGTCGAAGAGCTGGGTGAGATCACCGCCGTCGAGAAACTCGGCGACGCCTCACGCTTCCGACTTCGTGGCCCTGTAGTCACCGAAGGTGCGCAGCACGGCGACTCCATTGCCGTCAACGGGGTCTGTCTCACGGTCGTCGAGCACGAGGGCGACGAGTTCACCGCCGACGTCATGGCGGAAACCCTGGACCGCTCCAGCCTCGGCGCCCTGGCCGTCGGCTCCCGCGTCAACCTGGAGCGCCCCACCGCGGTGGGCGCACGCCTGGGCGGGCACATCGTGCAGGGCCATGTCGACGGCACGGGCGCGGTCATCGAGCGCAAGCCGTCCGAGAACTGGGAGATCGTGAAGATCTCGCTCCCGGCGGACCTCTCCCGGTACGTGGTCGAGAAGGGCTCCATCACCGTCGACGGCATCAGCCTGACCGTCGTCGAGGCGGGCTCCGACTACTTCACCGTCAGCCTCATCCCCACCACCCTCGCGCTGACCACGCTCGGCCTCAAGCAGCCCGGCGACCCGGTCAACCTCGAGGTCGACATCATCGCCAAGTACGTCGAGCGCCTCCTCGGCACCAAGGAGGCGGCGCGGTGAACTGGCTCAACTCCGAGGCCTTCACGCTCTTCGACCAGCACATCAAGTGGTCGGACATGATCGGCAACACCATCGGTCTGGTCGCCCTCGCGCTCGGCTGGCGGCGCTCGATCTGGACCTGGCCCGCCCAGTTCCTGTCCGGTGTCATCCTCCTCGCCGCCTTCGCCACGGCCCACCTGTCCGGCAGCGCCGGCAAGCAGGTCGTCGTCATGGTCGTCGCGGCGTGGGGCTGGTGGCAGTGGAACCGCGGCAAGGGGCAGGCGCAGGACGGCTCCATCGCCGTACGGTTCGCCACCTGGCGCGAACGCGGCGCGCTGCTCGGCGCGGCCGCCGTGGGCACCCTCGCGGTCGGCCTCCTGTTCAAGGCATACCCGACCCTCTCCTGGGACCCTTGGCCGGATGCCTACATCTTCGTCGGCACCATCGTCGCCATGTACGCCCAGGCGCGGGGCATGGTCGAGTTCTGGTTCGCCTGGCTGCTGGTCGACCTGGTGGGCGTCCCGCTCAACTTCGCCAACGGCTTCGCCTTCTCCGGTTTCGTCTACGTCGTCTACGGCGCGCTCGTCCTGTGGGGCATGCGCGACTGGTGGCTGCGCTCCCGCAAGGCCGGGCAGCCCGTCCTGGAAGGAGCCCCGGCATGACTACAGCGCCGGTCTGGTACAGCAGGGACAACATCGAGGACTTCGCGCTCGATCCGGTCGAGAAGGCCATCGCGGACATCGCCGCGGGCCGCCCGGTCGTGGTCGTCGACGACGAGGACCGGGAGAACGAGGGCGACCTCGTCATCGCCGCCGAGAAGGCGACCCCCGAGATCGTCGCCTTCATGATGAGCGAGTGCCGCGGCCTGATCTGCGCCCCCATGGAGGGCGAGGAACTGGACCGGCTCCGGCTCCCGCAGATGGTCGACGACAACACCGAGTCGATGAAGACCGCGTTCACCGTGTCCGTGGACGCCTCGGCCGCCCACGGTGTGACCACCGGGATCTCGGCATCCGACCGTGCCACCACGCTGCAGCTCCTCGCGGACGGCAGCGCCCAGGCGGACGACTTCGTCCGCCCCGGCCACATCTTCCCGCTGCGGGCCAGGCCCGGCGGCGTACTGGTCCGCAACGGCCACACCGAGGCGGCCGTCGACCTGGCCCGCCTCGCCGGCCTCCGCCCGTCCGGCGCGATCGTCGAGATCGCGGGGGAGGACGGCCGCATGCTCCGCCTCCCCGAACTGATCCCCTTCGCCCGCAAGCACGGCCTGACGATCATCTCCATCGAGGACCTGATCGCCTACCGCCGCACCGCCGAGCCCACCGTCCGCCGCGAGGCGAAGACCCAACTGCCCACCGCCTTCGGCGAGTTCACGGCGTACGGCTACCGCTCCACCGCCGACGGAGTCGAGCATGTCGCCCTGGTCCACGGCGAGATCGGCGACGGCGAGGACGTCCTCGTCCGCGTCCACTCCGAGTGCCTCACCGGCGACGTCTTCCACTCGCTGCGCTGCGACTGCGGTCCCCAGCTCCAGACCTCCATGGAGCGCATCCAGGCCGAGGGCCGGGGCATCGTGGTCTACCTGCGCGGTCACGAGGGGCGCGGCATCGGCCTGCTGTCCAAGCTGCGCGCGTACGAGCTCCAGGAGCGCGGCCGGGACACCCTCGACGCCAACCTGGAACTGGGTCTGCCCGCGGACGCCCGGGACTACGGCGCGAGCGCGCAGATCCTCGACGATCTCGGGGTGGCGAGCGTCCGCCTGATGACCAACAACCCCGACAAGACCGACGCGCTCGTCCGGCACGGCCTCAAGGTCACGAGCCGGGAGCCGATGCCCGTAGAGGCGGGCGAGCACAACCTCCGCTACCTGCGCACCAAGCGGGACCGGATGGGACACGACCTGCCCTGGCTCGACACGACCACCGTGTCGGCCTGCGGCAACCAGTAGCAACCGTACTTTCGGCGAAACAGCACAGCACAGCAGCACTGAGGAGAGACGTGAGCGGCAAGGGTGCACCTGAACTGTCCGTACGCAACTGCGGCGACCTGCGCGTCGCGGTCATCGCGGCACAGTGGCACGAAAAGGTGATGGACGGCCTCGTCGACGGCGCGCTGCGCGCCCTGCGCGAGCTGGGAATCGACGAGCCGACCCTCCTTCGGGTTCCCGGCAGCTTCGAGCTGCCGGTCGTCGCGAAGGTCCTCGCGGGCCGCGGATACGACGCCATCGTCGCGCTCGGCGTCGTCATCCGCGGCGGCACACCCCACTTCGAGTACGTGTGCCAGGGCGTCACCCAGGGCCTCACCCAGGTCTCCATCGACACCGGCGTCCCCATCGGCTTCGGCGTACTGACCTGCGACACCGAGGAGCAGGCCCTCGACCGCGCGGGCATCGCGGGCTCCAACGAGGACAAGGGACACGAGGCGGTGACCGCCGCCGTGGCGACCGCGGCGACCCTCCGCTCAGTATCTGAACCCTGGCGCTGAGGGATGCGGGTGAGCGCGTAGGGTGAGGACCACCATGTCCAATAAGACGTTCGAGGAGCTCTTCACCGAGCTCCAGCACAAGGCCGCCAACGGCGATCCCGCCACTTCGCGCACCGCCGAACTGGTCGGCAAGGGTGTCCATGCCATCGGCAAGAAGGTCGTCGAAGAGGCCGCCGAAGTATGGATGGCCGCCGAGTACGAGGGCAAGGAAGCCGCCGCCGAGGAGATCTCGCAGCTGCTCTACCACGTCCAGGTGATGATGGTCGCGCGGGGGATCTCCCTCGACGACGTGTACTCCCATCTGTAGGGACGACGTGTACGCCCACCGGTAGATCAGACAGTTCCGTCCGTTTGCAGAACACCCCTTCACACAAAGGAAGCCGACCTCATGCTGCGCATCGCCGTCCCCAACAAGGGTTCCCTGTCAGGACCTGCGGCGGAGATGCTGCATGAGGCCGGCTACCAGCAGCGCCGGGAGTCCAAGGAGCTGCGGATCGTCGACCCGGAGAACGAGGTCGAGTTCTTCTACCTCCGCCCCCGCGACATCGCGATCTACGTCTCCTCCGGCCGCCTCGACATCGGCATCACCGGCCGCGACCTGCTGATCGACTCGGGCGCCAACGCCGAGCCGATCCTCCCGCTCGGCTTCGCCCGCTCCACCTTCCGCTTCGCCGGCAAGCCCGGTACGGCGGCCGGCATCGCGGACCTGGCCGGCAAGACCGTGGCCACCTCCTACGAGGGCATCGTCGCCAAGCACCTCGCCGACCACGGCGTCGACGCCTCCGTCGTCCACCTCGACGGCGCCGTCGAGACCGCCATCGAACTGGGCGTAGCCGAGGTCATCGCGGACGTCGTCGAGACCGGCACCTCGCTGCGCAACGCGGGCCTCGAAGTGTTCGGCGACCCGATCATGAAGTCCGAGGCCGTCGTCATCCGCCGCGTCGGAGCCGACGCTACCGAGGACGCCGAGCCAAAGGTGCAGCAGTTCCTGCGCCGCCTCCAGGGCGTCCTGGTGGCACGGACGTACGTGATGATGGACTACGACTGCCGCGCCGAGCACCTGGAGAAGGCCGTCGCGCTCACCCCGGGCCTCGAGTCGCCGACGATCTCGCCGCTGCACAACGAGGGCTGGGTCGCCGTCCGCGCGATGGTCCCGTCCAAGGAGGCGCAGCGCATCATGGACGACCTGTACGAGCTCGGAGCACGGGCCATCCTGACCACGGCCATCCACGCCTGCCGGCTCTGAAGGACCTCAAGACCATGTCCGAACTTCCCGCCCTGCCCGTCACTTTCCGGCCGCGGCGAACCCGGGCCGTCCTGGTCAGCACCGGTGTGGCGATCCTTGTGGTCCTGACCACAGTCGTGATGCTCCTGGAGCAGCTCGGCCCGGGGGAGAGACTCAGCTTCATCGTCACCGGGGCCCTGATCTTCGGGGTGCTCCTGATGCTGGCCAGGCCGAAGGTCGTCGCCGACGAGGGCGGCGTCACCGTCGTCAACATCGCCAGCAGCAGGCGCCTGGCCTGGGCGGAGATCCTCCAGGTCAACCTTCGGCCGGGCGATCCCTGGGTGTTCCTCAACCTCAGTGACGGCACCAGCCTGCCCGCGCTCGGCATCCAGCCGGGCATCGCCAAACACCGCGCGATCGAGGACGCACGCGCACTGCGCGCCCTCGCCGAAGCCCGCTCCACAGGCCACCCCGAGGAACATCAGGGCTGACTCTCACCCTTCCACCCTGCCGCACGGGCCCATGTCTTGATTAATCTGTTGGCGGAGGCGTTTTCATCGCGCCTCCGCCACTGATGTGCCACCCGGTGTTCAGAGGCCCCCAGCTACCCGAGGAGTGACTCCCTCCAGCGATGGACGGATCGTCCTGTAGTACCTGCGCCGCCCCCTTCCGACATATCGAGGCGGCGGCATGATCATCCCCTTGCTGCTCCTTGGGGCGGCATTCCTGCTCATCCTCGCCAACGGATTCTTCGTCGCGGCGGAGTTCGGCCTGGTCACGGTCGACAAGCCCGACGCCGAGAAGGCGGCCGCCGAGGGCGACCGACGGGCTGCGACAGTCGTCAACTCGCTCAAGGAGCTGTCCTTCCAGCTCTCCGGCACCCAGCTCGGCATCACCATCACCTCACTCGTCGTCGGCATGCTCGCCGAACCGGCACTCGCCGAACTCCTGCACGGGCCGTTCACCGCGACCGGCCTGCCCGAGGGCGCCGTGCCCGGCGTCGCCGTGGTCGTCGGCATGCTGCTGGCCGCGGCCGTGCAGATGGTCATCGGCGAACTCGTGCCCAAGAACTGGGCCGTGTCCAAGCCCCTCCAGGTCGCCCGCTTCGTCGCGGGCCCGCAGCACATGTTCGCCCGCACGTTCCGGCCGGTGATCGCCGCGCTCAACGCGGTGGCCAACCGGCTCGTACGGGCCCTGGGCGTCGAGCCCGCCGAGGAGCTGGCCTCCGCCCGCACCCCCGGCGAACTCGTCTCCCTTGCCCGGCACTCGGCACAGGCCGGTGCCCTGGAGCAGGACACCGCGGATCTCTTCGTACGCACCATGTCGCTGGCCGATCTGACCGCGCAGCACGTCATGACGCCGCGCGTGAAGGTCAGCGCCCTGCAGTCGTCGGCGACCGCCGAGGACGTCGTCAACCTCACCCGGGCCACCGGCCTGTCCCGCTTCCCCGTCTACCGTGAGCGGATCGACGAGATCGTCGGCATGGTCCACCTCAAGGACGCCCTCGCGGTGCCCTCGCGGGACCGGCTGCGCACCCCCGTCGGCCGGATCGCCCAGGCCCCGCTGCTGGTCCCGGAGACTCTGCCGGTGCGGCCGCTACTGGAGCAGTTGCGCAGCGATCAGCCGATCGCCGTCGTCGTCGACGAGTACGGCGGCACGGCGGGCGTCGTCACCCTGGAGGACATCGTCGAGGAACTCGTCGGCGAGGTCCGCGACGAGCACGACGGACAGGATCTGCCCGAACTCGCGGCGGCACCGCCCGAGGACGGGAAGCCCGCGTGGGAGGCCGACGGCAGCTGCCGCGTCGACGTCCTCAAGCGCATAGGCCTCGACGTGCCCGAGGGCCCGTACGAGACCGTGGCGGGCCTCGTCGCCGATCTGCTCGGCCGTATCCCGGCCGCCGGTGACAAGGTGGAACTGCCGGGCTGGCGGCTGCTGGTGCGCCAGGTCGGGCACTACCGCGCCGAACGCGTACGGCTCGTGCGGACCGTGCCTGTCGCGGAGGCCGTCCGATGAGCGTGCTCCAACTCCTGTTCGCCGCCCTGCTGGTGCTCGCCAACGGCTTCTTCGTCGGCGCCGAGTTCGCGCTCGTCTCCGTACGGCGCAGCCAGATCGAACCGCTCGGGACTGCGCGTGCCCGACAGGTGCTGTACGGCCTGGAGCGACTGCCGCAGATGATGGCGGCGGCCCAGTTCGGCATCACCGTCTGCTCGTTGACGCTCGGCGCGGTCGCCGAGCCGACCGTCGCGCAGCTCCTTGAGCCGCTCTTCGAGGCGGTCCACATGCCGCACGGCGTGATCCACCCCCTCGGGTACGTCATCGCGCTCGCCTCGGTCGTCTTCTTCCACCTGGTCATCGGCGAGATGGTGCCGAAGAACCTGGCGATGGCCGCGCCCGAGAAGACGGCGCTGTGGCTCAGCCCGGGCCTGGTCGCGTTCGCGCGGCTGTGCCGGCCGGTCACCGTGGGCCTCGGGGCCTGCGCGCGGATGATCCTGAAGCTGTTCCGCGTGGAGCCCAGGGACGAGGTCGAGGCGGTCTTCACAAGTGAGCAGCTCAACCGCCTCGTCGAGGACTCCGGCCAGGCGGGCCTTCTCGACCCCGAGGAGCAGGAGCGCCTCGAGGACGCCCTGGAGCTGGGCTCCCGCCCGGTCACGGACGTCCTCCTCGACTCCGGCTCCCTGGTGACCGTGGGCCCCTCGGTCACCCCGGGCCAGGTCGTCGCGCTCACCGCCCGCACCGGGTACTCCCGGTTCCCGGTGGTCGCGGAGAACGGCGCCTTCATGGGCTACCTGCACGTGAAGGACGTACTGGACCTGGAGGAATCCGACCGGGCGGTGCCCCAGCAGAACTGGCACGCCATGACGACCCTGCGGGCCGAACTCCCCCTGGACGACGCCCTCACCGTGATGCGCCGCGCCGCGACGCACCTCGCCCAGGTCGCCGACGCGTCCGGCAAGGTCGTGGGCCTCGTCGCACTGGAGGACGTACTGGAACTCCTGGTCGGCGAGGTACGCGACCCGGCACACCGGGAGGTTCCGGCGCCGCCGGTACGGGTCTCGGAACCCCGAGCGAGCGAGGCCCCGGAGGAGGCACAGGCGCTGGCGAGCTGAGCACGGGGTTTCTTCGCCCCCGCCGCCCCTACCCTTCCCGTCCCTGGGGGCTCCCTAAAAGACTGCGCAGTTCCCCGCGCCCCTGAAGGGGCGCGGGGAACTGCGCGACAAGCCCCCACCGCCCCGCAGCGAACAAACAACCCAGGGTGTCTGGGGCGCAGCCCCAGAAGCAAGGGACGGGTAGGGGCGGAGGGGGCGAAAAAACGCCCGGAGCCGCCCCCCCCACCTACGCCGTCGACGGATCCTGCGGCCCCCGCCCGGAGAGAACCTCGCCGTACGCCTGCATCAGATCCGGCAGCCGCAGTGTCGACAAGTCGTCCCGGGACAGCACGCCGGGGTAGCCGGAGAGCCGCAGATCCCGATACGCGCAGCTCTTCTCGTACAGCGTCCGCAGAAACCGCCCGTTGCCGAGCTCGTCGATCCACCCCTGATCGACGACGTGCCCCGCGATCGAGCGCAGCTCGTCCAACGCCTCCTCGTCCCACACGTCGCCGTTCTCGGCGGCCAGAACCTCACCGATGGAGGTGAGTTCGAGCGGGCGGTAGGAGGGGAAGTCGACGCGGGTGGTGAAGCGGGAGGAGAGACCGGGGTTGGCGGTCAGCAGGCGGTCCATGCCCTCGGGGTAGCCGGCGAGTATGACGACCAGGTGGTCGCGGTTGTCCTCGGCCCGCTTCAGGAGCACCTGCAGGGCTTCGTCGCCGTACGCGTCACCCTTGCCGTAGCCGGAGTTGGACAGCGAGTACGCCTCGTCCACGAAGAGCACACCGCCGATGGCCGAGTCGATCAGCTCGTTCGCCTTCACGGCCGTCTGGCCGAGGTATTCGCCGACCAGGTCCGCCCGCTGGGCCTCCACCAGGTGGTCGCCGCCGAGCAGCCCGAGTGCGTAGAAGACCCGGCCGAGGATGCGGGCCACGGTGGTCTTACCGGTGCCCGAGGGGCCGGAGAAGACGAAGTGCCGCTTGGGCGGCTGGACCGGGAGGCCCTGCCCGGCGCGCAGTCTCGCCATGTTCAGCTGCGCGGAGAGCGCCTTCACTTGGCGCTTCACCGGCTCCAGGCCCACCATGCGCTCCAGCTCGGCGAGCGCCTCGTCGAGTAACGAGGGGTCGGTCGGCCCCGGCGGCAGCGGCTGCACCGGCACCACGGCCTTCTCGCGCACCGCGTCGGCCTCCGGCGGCAGCGCGCCCGGCGGCACAAGGCCGGGCTCCGAGAGCTTCAGGTCCCGCCCCTCGGTGCCGAACAGCGGATCGATGCCGTCGGGCCCCTCCATCATGTCCTGGCCGACTCCGGCGAGGGTGATCGCCGCGAGGTCGCTGACCTCGTCGTACCCGTCGCCCTCGGAGATCGCCGCGAGCCGCGCCGAGGTGTCCATGAAGGCGGGGTCCACCCGGTGCACGGCCCGGTACAGGGGCAGCGCGGCGGCGGACCTCCCGGTGCCCTCGTGCGCCCGCGCCAGCCAGTACCGCAGCTCCTTGCGCTGCGGCTGCTCGCTGCGACAGCGCATCAGGGCGGAGGAGAGGAGCGGCTCGGCCTGCCCGAACATCTCCAGGCGCACCCGGGCCATGCCGCCGAAGAGACCGGCCTCGATGCCCAGCATCGGATCGTGGATCAGCGGATCCGTGTGCCGGACCAACTGCTCCCAGTCCTTGACCAGATACGCGCGGCAGGCGTGCAGGAAGCGCACCTGGGGGTCGGTGTCGACGGGCGGCAGGCCCGCCAACGCCCGGTCCAGCTCGGGTACATGGCGTCCGTCCAGCCAGTGCGAGGCGTGCGCGAGCAGCAGATCGCGCGGGCTCTCAAGGACCGGCTGCACCCACCAGCCCAGCCAGTACCAGGAGTTGAGGGTACGGCGGTGGCGGGTGCGCTGCTCCCCGAAGCGCTCCCGGTGCCGGAACATCCTGAGCAGCGCGGTCGTCGTGTCCACCCGCAGCGCGTGCAGTCCGAGCCAGCCGTCCGCCATCCCCGGGTCCATCCGCACCGCGGTACGGAATTCCTCCTCCGCCTGCGGATAGGCGCCCATCGTGTAGGCGTCCACCCCCCGCAGCCAGGCGAGGTCGGCCGGGGCCTCCGGGCCCTGCGTGCCGAAGTCCATCCCGTCCCCCCACAAACCGTGCCCCCGATGGTCCTCCGCCGGGCCGGTGCCCGTCGGCAGCCTAGGTCGAACCGCTGTGCCGCGGACGGGAGTTGCACCGGTGCGCAGAGCAGCCGTCCGAATATCGCACCGAGAGGCATCGTACCTGCGAGGGAGTGCCCGGCCGAAGGGTGCCGCACGCCTCGTTCGACGAGGTGGGAGCAGATGGGGCGCACTCGGCTTGGTGACCGAGGGTGAGCGAATCGCGCCTCGGAGCGTCCGGAAACGGGCTCGGGGCAGAACGAAGCCCCCGATCACGGGGGAACAACCGGGGGCTTCGCGTCTGCGGGGCGGCCTCGATCGGCCGCACATTCAGAACGTAAGACCTGTACGGCCCCCCGGTCAAGCCGAGTTGAGGCACTGAAGGAACTTCTCACGCGAGGGTCTTCACAAGTTCAGCACACTGCGGATGGTCCATCACCGTGAGTGATGTCCAGGTCCGGTCCAAGGGTCCCAGTGGGCCCGGGAAGCACCTCATATCCCTCGGAACACTGCCGCGCCAGAAGATCGGCGAACGGCCTGGAGGGGTCCTCGGCGAAGTGCCGGCGCTCGGCGGAGACCCATTCGTCCCAGAACTCGTCCTGCGCCTCGCCGTCCCGCCGCCGCCCACGCGTCCACGCCTCGTCGTGCGGCAACTCCATCCACACCAGCCGCGCGAGATACGGGCGCAGCGCACGGCGGCCCGCGCCGACACCCTCCAGGACGATCACGGGGGCCGGCGGCAGCTCGCGGACCGGTCCGAAGCTCCGGGCGGTCCAGTCGTACGGGGCATAGCGCGCCGTCCCGCCGTGCCGCAGCGGCTCGATCACCTGGCGCAGCAGCCGCCCGGTCCAGGCGAAGAGCTCCTCGTGCGTCGCGATGTCGTCGAGGTGCAGTACGGGTGCGCCGCCCAGTTCCGCGGCCAGCCGCCCGGCGAAGGTGGTCTTTCCGGAGCCCGCGTGGCCGTCGACTCCGATCAGGCGGACCGGGCCGCAGGAGGGCGGCAGCCGGCGCAGATGTGAGGCGAGGTCTTGGATGGGAGATCCCGGGAGGGTGCGTTACTGGCGTATTTCTCATCAAAACTCTATACCGGGCGGCTGCCACGCGTCCGGGTCCACCGCGTTCCGGGCCATGCCACCGGTCCCGACCAATATTGGTGGGCGCCGCGAGGTCAAAAGTGCTGGCAGAAGCCGGGGGCGGCCTTCATAGTTGGCGCACACCCGCGCACTGGACTTGCCCGTTTCGGATCGGACACCCGGGGGTCACTCATCCATGCACAGAGCTGAACAGCCGTCCCGCAGAACTCTCCTGACCGCGGCGGTGGTCGCGGCCGCGGCGGGTGCCGCGAGTCCGGCGGCGGCCGCGGACTCACCCGAGCGCTCGGCGAGTGCCCGGTCGAAAGCGCCGTCGAAGGCGCCGTCCGGTCCCGTGGACAACCGCGCCTGGGTCTCGTACTCCGACTGGCGCGGCGGCACCGCGAAAGGCACGCGGGCGGTGCCCGGTGTCCGTCCCGGTCTGGTGATCGCGACCCCGGCCGGCACCATGACGTACACCGACCCGCACACCAACAGGACCGCCATCTGGGAGTACGCGACCTGGACGTCCCCCCTCCACAAGCTCGCGGTCCCCGCCACCGAGGCCGTCGCCTCGTGGAACGCGGACACCCCGGCCGGGACCTGGCTCCAGGTCGAGCTGACGGGCACCTACTCGGACGGAACCGAGACCCCCTGGTACGTGCTGGGCCGCTGGGCGGCCGGCGACCAGGACATCAGGCGGACCTCCGTCGACGACCAGAGCGACGGCAGGAGCAGTGTCTGGACCGACACCTTCTCCATCGACGACGCGGCCTCGGGCCTGCGCCTGGTCTCCTACCGGCTGCGACTGACGCTGTACCGCACCCCGGGCACCAAGATCACGCCCACGGTATGGCGGCTCGGCGCGATGGGCTCCGACATCCCGGACCGTTTCACCGTCCCGGCCTCCACGCCCGGCCTCGCCCAGGAGCTGAAGGTCCCGCGCTACTCGCAGGAGACCCACGCGGGCCAGTACCCCCAGTACGACAACGGCGGCGAGGCCTGGTGCAGCCCCACCTCCTCGCAGATGATCATCGAGTACTGGGGCCGCAAGCCGACGGCGGAGCAACTGGCCTGGGTCGACCCGGACTTCACGGACCCGCAGGTGTGCCACGCGGCCCGCTACACGTACGACTACCAGTACGCCGGCTGCGGCAACTGGCCCTTCAACGCCGCGTACGCGTCGACGTACAAGGACCTCCAGGGCGTGGTGACCCGGCTCGGCTCGCTGACCGAGCTGGAGACGCTGATCGCCGCCGGCATCCCGGCCATAACGTCGCAGTCGTTCCTCAAGTCCGAGCTGACCGGGGCGGGTTACGGCACCTCGGGCCACCTGATGACCGTCATCGGATTCACCGCCGACGGTGATGTGATCGCCAACGACCCGGCGTCGGCCGACGACGCCGCGGTGCGCCGCGTCTACCAGCGCCGCGAGTTCGAGAACATCTGGCTGCGCACGAAGCGGTACAACGCCGCAGGGAACGTCGCGTCCGGCACCGGTGGCGTCTGCTACCTGTACTTCCCGGCGCAACCGTCGGTGCGACAGCTCGCGGCGCTCGCGGCGGTCGGGGTCCGCTGAGGAGACGGGCGGCCCCTCACCCCCGTGAAGGGGCCGCCCGTCGGTTCAGCTCTGGACCGGAGTGACCACCCAGTCGGGGTGGCCCGGCATCGGCGGTGTCTTCGCGCCGTAGAGCCACGGGTGCAGGAAACCGTCGAGATCCTCGCCCGCGACCTTGGACGCCAGGTCGACGAAGTCCTGCGTACTCGCGGTCTTTCCGCGGTACTTGGTGACCCAGGCCCGCTCGATCTTCCCGAAGGTCTCCTGGCCGACCTGCTCGCGCAGCGCGTACAGGACGAGGGTCGAACCGTCGTACCGCATCCGCTTGAAGAGGTTCGGCTCGGTCGGTTCGGCCGGGGCGCCGTAGTCGTGGCGCCACTGGTCGTGATTCTCGTACGCGGTCTTCATGGTCTCTTCGAAGCTGACGCCGCCGTGCGCCTCGGAGTACAGCCGCTCGTAGAACCGTGCGTGGCCCTCGCTCAGCCACAGGTCGGACCAGGTCTTCATGCCCACGCTGTCGCCGGTCCACTGGTGGGTGAGCTCGTGCACCAGGTTCCGCTCGGCGCTGACCTGGTCGCCGAGCAGGTCGGCCTTCGGGATCAGGGAGAGCGTCTGGGTCTCCAGGGCGACGCCGAGGTCGGTGTCGCCGACGAGGAGGCCGTACCGGTTGAAGGGATAGGGGCCGAGCCGCTCCTCCAGCCAGGTGATGTGGCCGGCGGTGAGCTTGCGGTACTGCTCGGTCGGCGCCACCAGGTCGTCCGGGACCACATCGCGGATCGGCAGCCCGTGCGGGCCCGTGCTGTCGACGAAGGTGAACCTGCCGATCGCCAGCTGGGCGAGCTGCGCCGCCACCGGCTGTTCGGAGTCGTACGTCCACCGCACGCGCCCGTCGGCCTGCTCGGTGCGGTCGGTGAGCCTGCCGTTGGCCACGGCCGACAGTCCGGCCGGTGTGGTGATGCGGAAGGTGATGGGTGCGCGACTGCTCGGGTGGTCGTTCGACGGGAAGATCATCTTGGCGCCGTTGGGCTGCGGATAGAGCACCGTGCCGTCGGGCGTCGGGATCCAGCCGTAGTCCTCGATGGCGTCGTCGCGGTGGCGGATCTGGGTCGGGTCGGCGGTGTAGGTGACCTCGACCGTGAAGGCCTTGCCCCGGGCGAGGGTGCTCGCGGGGGTGATCACCAGCTCGTCGCCGTCGCGAACGGTGGCCGCCGGCCGCCCGTTCACGGTCACCTCGTGCAGGGTGTTGCCCGCGAAGTCCAGGTTGAAGCGGGACAGGGCCTGTGTCGCGGTCGCCTTGATCGTCGTCGACGCCGCGAAGGGGGTCTTAGGGGCCTGCCAGTCGAAGTCGAGGGTGTAGCGGCTCACCTCGTAGCCACCGTTGCCGTCGAGCGGGAAGATCGGGTCGCCGAGCCCTGCCGCACCGGGAGAAGGGGCGCCCGAGCTCGCGGAAGCGGCCTGCGAGACCGGACCCGTCAGGGCGGCCGCCACGGTGATCGCGGTCGCGAGGGCGAGACGGGCGCTGCGGCGGGGCGTCCGGAACGTGTCCATCGAGGGCCTTTCGGTCGGCTGGCTGTCGTGTGATGAGACGCACACTCTGCGGGGACCGTTGTGGGAAAAGAAGCCATTCGAAGCTGATCGAAGTGTTCGGATTTGTCTGGAGTGACCAAGGTCTCTACCACTGAAACCCGTTCCGGTGGCAAGGTGGTCGGGTCGGTGGGGAGCCGACGGGAGGCGGGGGAGTCCACCGCACCACTACGTCAGCGAGATGCCATGACCGCGAGCTCCGCCACCGCCACCCGCGTCCGCGCCCGCACGGGCGGCCCCAAGGACGACGGACCCAAGATCCTTGAGCACCTCGCCGGCTGGACCTTCGTGGTCGTCCTGGCCATGCTCGTCACGCAGCTGGGCCTGCTGTGAGCTGAACCCGCGGCGGGCGCCCGCGCGGTCGACGAGAGTCGAACGAGCAGGTGGCGTCGGTCTGCCATACTTCGGATGTCCCGCCGGCAGCCGGAGACCAGGACCGAAATTGAATAGTAGTCAACAGCGTGGCGTCGAGCGTCCAAGAGCGCGCGGTACCGACCGCTCACTGGCGCGCCGCGCCGAACTCATCGCCATCGGACGCAAGTTGTTCGCCGACACGTCGTACGACGCGCTGTCGATGGACGACATCGCGCGACAGGCGCATGTCGCCAAGGGGCTGATCTACTACTACTTCAAGTCAAAGCGCGGCTACTACCTCGCGATCATCGAGGACTCGGTCACCGAGCTGGTCTCCCGGGCGGCGAGCGGCCTCGAACTCCCCCCGGCGCAGCGCGTGCACCGCACCATCGACGGCTATCTGCGCTACGCCGAACACAACCAGTCCGCGTACCGCACGATCATCAGCGGCGGAGTCGGCTTCGACGCCGAGGTGCAGGCCGTCCGGGACGGCGTACGCGAGGTCATCGTCGAGACCATCGCCGAAGGGGCGTACGGGCGGCGCGAGATCGCACCCCTGCCGCGGATGGCCCTGCTCGGCTGGCTCTGCAGCGTCGAGGGGGCGACCCTCGACTGGATCGGCCACCAGGACCAGGTGTTGCCGCGCGACACCATGCGCGAGCTGCTGGTGAAGATGCTGGGCGGCGCCATGCGCGCGGTCGAGGAGCTGGATCCCTCGTACGTGGCCCCGGCGCCGGCCCGCCGGGACGCATGAGCGAAGGGCGGGAGCCGCCGGACTCCCGCCCCAAGTGACCTGCCAGTACGGCTAGTTGATCGACTTGATCAGCTCACCGCTCGTGGTGTCACCGCTCAGCTCCCAGAAGAAGGTGCCTCCCAGGCCCTGTGCGTTCTTGTACGTCATCTTGGTCGCGATGGTCGACGGGGTGTCGTAACTCCACCAGTTGGTACCGCACTTGGCGTACGCCGTGCCCGCGACCGTTCCTGTTGCCGGGCACTTCGTCTTGAGCACCTTGTAGTCGTCGATGCCCGCCTCGTACGTTCCCGCCGCCGCGCCGGTCGCCGTGCCGCCCGGCGTCGCCTGGGTGACCCCGGTCCAGCCGCGCCCGTAGAAGCCGATGCCGAGGAGCAGCTTCGAGGCCGGTATCCCCAGGCCCTTGAGCTTCGCGATGGTCGCGTCGGTGTAGTAGTTGGCCGTCGGGATGCCGGTGTACGAGGTCAGCGGCGAGTGCGGGGCCGTCGGCCCTGTGGCGGCCCAGGCGCCGAAGAAGTCGTACGTCATCGGGTTGTACCAGTCGACGTACTGCGCGGCGCCCGCGTAGTTCGCCGCGTCGATCTTGCCGCCGCTGGTGGCGTCGGCCGTGATCGCCGAGGTGACGAGGTTGCCCGTGCCGAACTTCGCACGCAGCGCCGCCATCAGGTTCTTGTACGCCTCCCGGCCGCTGGTGTCACAGGTGGCACCGCACGCGTTGGGGTACTCCCAGTCGATGTCGATGCCGTCGAAGACATCCGCCCACTTGGAGTTCTCGACCAGGTCGTAGCAGGACTGGGCGAACGCGGCCGGGTTCGCGGCGGCCGCGCCGAACCCGCTGGACCAGGTCCAACCGCCGAAGGACCAGAGGACCTTGAGGTTCGGGTGCAGCTTCTTCAGCTCGCGCAGCTGGTTGAAGTTGCCGCGCAGCGGCTGGTCCCAGGTGTCGGCGACACCGTCGACGGACTCGGCCGCGGTGTACGTCCGGTCGGTCGCGGCGTACGCGTCGCCCATCGCGCACTGGCCGCCGGTCACGTTGCCGAAGGCGTAGTTGATGTGCGTGAGCTTGGCCGCCGAGCCGGAGGTCTCGATGTTCTTGACGTAGTACTTGCGGTCGTAGGTGCCCCATTCGGTGAAGTAACCGACGACCTTGGAGCCGGCCGCGGCGGCCTGGGCGGCGCCGGCCTGCGTGTCGGCCGCGGCGGGGGCGGATTCGGTGGTGGCTGTCGCGGCGCCGGCGCCGGCCAGCAGCCCCGCGCCGAGAACGGCGCAACAGGCGGCGGACAGGAGCGCCCGGAAGACGGCGCGGGGACGGTGCGGTCTGCGCATCGATGTCTCCTCGTGGGGGGAGGGGAGCGTGGGGGAGTCGTGCTGGGACCTGCTGAGTGCTGTTTGGCATGAACGCGGTGAGGCGTTGGAGGAACCCTAGGAGGACTAGACCAGTGCGTCAATGGTTCGGACCAATTTCCCTTTCTTTTAGTAAGCGGTCGTTAACTGGTGACTGGGTGCCTCCGATCGGGCATACTCACAGCGCCACAGCCGCTGGTCAGCAGGTTCCGCAACCCGGAACGGCAGCATCGGTCGAGGCCAGTGAGACCAAGCGGGAGCCACCCCACCCAAGGTGAGCGTTCGCCAGTGCCCAACAGGGAGGAGAGCGTCCCCATGCCCGACCGCGCCCCGCAGCCGGTGGACCGTCAACTGCCCACGGACGAGGCCCGGGATCTGATCTCGCTCGTACGCGACATCGCGCAGCGCGAGATCGCCCCGCAGGCGGCCGAGCAGGAGGAGGCCGGGCACTTCCCGCGCGATGTCTTCCGCCTGCTGTCCGAGTCAGGACTGCTCGGTCTGCCCTATGACTCCGGGTACGGCGGCGGCGACCAGCCGTACGAGGTCTATCTCCAGGCCCTCGAAGAGCTCGCCGCGGCCCGCCTCACCATCGGCCTCGGCGTCAGCGTGCACTCCCTCGCCTGCCACGCCCTCGCGAACTACGGCACCAAGGAGCAGCAGGCCGAACATCTGCCCGCGATGCTCGGTGGCGGCCTCCTCGGCGCGTACTGCCTCTCCGAACCGTCCTCGGGCTCGGATGCCGCGTCATTGCGGACGAAGGCCGTACGGGACGGTGACGACTGGGTGATCACGGGCACCAAGGCCTGGATCACCCACGGCGGAATCGCCGACTTCTACACCGTGCTCGCGCGCAGCGGCGGCGAGGGCGCCCGCGGCATCACGGCCTTCCTGGTGCCGGGCGACGCCGAGGGCCTGAGTGCCGCGCCGCCCGAGAAGAAGATGGGCATGAAGGGCTCGCCCACCGCACAGGTCCACTTCGACGGCGTACGGGTTTCCGAGGACCGGCGGATCGGCGACGAGGGCCAGGGCTTCGCGATCGCCCTGTCCGCGCTCGACTCCGGGCGCCTCGGCATCGCGGCCTGCGCGATCGGCGTGGCCCAGGCGGCCCTCGACGAGGCCCTGGCCTACGCCACCGGCAGGCTCCAGTTCGGGCGGCCGATCTCGGACTTCCAGGGGCTGCGCTTCATGCTCGCGGACATGGCGACGCAGATCGAGGCGGGCCGGGCGCTCTACCTCGCCGCCGCACGCCTGCGCGACGAGGGCCGGCCGTTCTCCAAGCAGGCGGCCATGGCCAAGCTGCTGTGCACGGACACCGCGATGAAGGTCACCACGGACGCCGTCCAGGTCCTCGGCGGGTACGGCTACACCGCCGACTTCCCCGTCGAGCGCTACATGCGCGAGGCCAAGGTCCTCCAGATCGTCGAAGGCACCAATCAGATCCAGCGGATGGTCATCGCCCGTCACCTCGCGGGTCCTGAGTCCCGCTGAACTGCCCGTGGCCGTACATCGTCGAAGGCGACGCCAGCCGGACCCACTCCGGGTCGTGGCGCCCCGGCAGCGTACGGCCTCGGTCGGACCAGGTGCGGATGAGGGCGCGGTAGATGGGGGGATCCTGGAGCGGCGGCGCCTGCTGAACCGGCCGCTGAACCGATTCTGCGGGAGCCGGAACGAGGATCCTGCGCCGACGCCCGGTCGCTGAATATGTGGGGGTCATACCGGGGCAACGCATGGGCGGGCGGGCAGGACACCGGCCCCCGGAATCGACCGTGAGTTCGCGGCGAGCCCGTACGGGGGCTTCGGACGGGCGCGCGATCTGGCCCCCGGCAGGCATCTGACGTACCGTCAACTGCGCCGCCGGGGGCCCGCACCCCTCCGGGTGACGTCAACTGCCGCGCGCCCAGGGAGGCCTGCCGTGCCCGACGACCGCCCCGTTGCCCTCGACGAGTACCCCGTGCACCAGGTGCCCCTGTCCATGAAGCATGTGGCGACCGGGGACCGGAACGCCTACGACCGCTGCATCTTCCACGTCTTCGACCACCGCGGGCGGGCGCTGCTGATCGTGGGGCTCGGCGTGTATCCGAACGCCGGGGTGATCGACGCGTACGCCACCCTGCGGGACGGGGACCGCCTGCACGCCGTACGGGCGTCGGACGCGCTCGGCGACGACCGGATGAACCTCTCCGTGGGGCCGCTGCGGATCACGGTCGAGGAGCCACTGCGCCGGCTGCGGCTCCAGTTGGAGACCGACGCACTGCCGGGTTCCCGGGCGGACTCCTTGTCGTACGACATCACCTGGACCGCCGACTTCCCCGCCCTCTGGGAGCCGCATCACGTCCAGCGCCGCGGTGGCCGGCTCACCCTGGAGGGGCGCCGCTTCGTGCAGGCGGGCGGTGTCGAGGGGGTGATCCGCGTCGACGGCGAGGACATACCCGTGGGGGCGGGCGAGTGGACCGGCACCCGCGACCGCAGCTGGGGCGTGCGCCCGATTCCGGGCGAGGAGGGCGGCCGGCTCGCGGACGAGAACCCGACCGAGGGATTCCACTGGCTCTGGTGCCCGGTGCGCTTCGAGGACCGGTTCCTGATGGTCGTCATCCAGGAGGACGCCGACGGACATCGCACCCTCAACGACGCCACACTCGTACGCGACGGGCATCGCGACCTCCAACTCGGCTGGCCCCAGGCCGACATCACCTACCGCCCGGGTACCCGCCACCCCACGTCCGCCGTCATCCACCTCACGCATCCGGCGGACCGCAAGCCCATGGAACTGGGCGTGGAGGTCCTCACCTCCTCCCCGCTGGCCGTGGGCGCCGGCTATCCGCCCGCCGACGACTGGCAGCACGGCACCTGGCGCGGCCGCGGCTGGACCGACCGCCGCGTCTACGACCTCTCCGACCCGGCGGCTCACCCCCTCGCCGGGTACGGGGTGATCGACCACGCCGCCCGCTTCACGCTGAACGGCCGGACCGGGCACGGGATCTTCGAGCACGGCTCGTTCGGCCGCCACGATCCCAGCGGCTTCACCGGATTCGACTCGGTCGCGCGCTGAAGGGGCCCTGAGATGACCACAGCACCCCGCCCGCGTACGACGACACGCGACCTCCAGGAGCTGACCGGCCGGCTGACCGGCTGGCTCGCCACCCGCCTCCCCGGCGCCAGGGCGGTGAACGTGACCGTCCCCGAGTCCAACGGCATGTCCAGCGAAACCCTGCTCTTCGACATCGAGCACCCCGAACCGCCCCTGCGCGCCTGCGCGTTGAGACTGGCGGCGGACCCGGCGGCGTACACGGTCTTCCCCGTCTACGACATGCCCAGGCAGTACCGCACGATGCGGCTGGTCGCGGAGCACACCGACCTGCCCGTGCCCCGCGTGCTGTGGCTGGAGGAGGACCCGGGCCCGCTCGGGGCGCCGTTCTTCGTCATGGAACGCATCGCGGGACGAGTGCCGCCGGACGTCATGCCCTATACGTACGAGGGGAATTGGCTGCACGCGGCGAGCGACGAAGAGCGCGAACTCCTCGAGTCGGCCTCGATCGGACTTCTGGCGCGTCTCCACGACCAAGTACCGGTGAGGGAGGCGGACTTCCTGTCCCTGGCGGGCGACCGCAGCCCACTGCGCCGCCACGTCGAGGCCCAACGCACCTACTACGAATGGGTGATTGACGGACTGTCACGCTCGCCCCTCATCGAGAGCGCCTTCGCCCGGCTCGACGACCTGTGGCCGCGCGAGGAGGGCGAGGCGGTGCTCAACTGGGGCGACGCGCGCATCGGGAACGTCATCTACGACGGTTTCGAACCCGTCGCCGTCCTCGACTGGGAGATGGCGGCCCTGGCCCCGCGCGAGGTGGACCTCGGCTGGACCGTCTATCTGCACCGCTTCTTCCAGGACCTCACCGTGAGCTTCGGCCAGGCGGGCCTGCCCGACTTCCTGCGCCGCGACCGGGTGGAGCGGCGCTACGCCGAACTCACCGGCCACACACCGCGGGACATGGACTTCTACACGCTGTACGCCGCTCTGCGCCACGCGATCCTGATGCTGCGCATCGCCTACCGCCAGGCGCACTTCGGCGAGGTCACCGTCCCCCGGGACCCGGACACACTGATCCTGCACCACGACAGCCTGCGAGCCATGGTGCAGGGCAGCTACTGGAGTTGACCGGTCGTCGGTCGCGGAACCGCGAGGACGGTCAGGCGGCCAGGCGCCGCATCTCGGGGACGCGGATCGGGCGCGAACTCGGTCCGCCCACGTGCGAGAACGGCTGGGTCCGCCAGTCGAGGCCCTGAGGGAGCGTCAACAGCAGGGCCGTGTCCTGCTCCTGGAGTTCCGTGGTCTCGTCCGCGGGCCGTGCGTCGTCCGCCGCGCGGCCCGTACCGGTGCAGACCGTGAGACCGAACGGGTTCCACGGCGAGGCACACAGCGCGTGCTCGGGCAGGACCTCCTCGTCCGCCAGGAGCGCGATGGGCTGCGCGCAGTCCGGGCAGATCACCCGGTACATCTCGAAGGTGTCGTACGCGTCGAACTCCTCACCGTCCAGGGCGTCGGGTTCGACGCCCTCCGGCTCGGGTTCGGACACGGCCAGCTGCCGCTTGGACGCGGTACGACCAGGGCGCTTAAGACTCTGCATGGGTTTCTCCCCCTCGGGTGGGCCGACAAGGCACTGCGGCCTCGACCACAGCAAGCACTTCCCGTCCCGTCTCTGCCGTAATCACGAGAACATCACGGACCCCGTTCCGACTATGTGGCGTTCGTCACATGCCGCCCGCAGGTGCCCGACCCGGTGGATTTGTCCCCCCGCCGCCTCGCGGGCCACTCCCGGCTACATCACAAACCGGGTATGACCTGCGCCGCTCAGGTATCCGACGGGATCAAGGGCCCTGTAGGTTCTTGCGCCATGGAGGAGCTGGACCGACAAATCGTGCAGCTGCTCGTCGCGGACGGGCGGATGAGTTACACCGACTTGGGCAAGGCCACGGGCCTGTCCACGTCTGCCGTGCACCAGCGGGTGCGCCGGCTGGAGCAGCGCGGCGTCATCCGCGGCTATGCCGCGGTCGTTGACCCGGAGGCCGTCGGGCTGCCTCTGACCGCCTTCATCTCGGTGAAGCCGTTCGACCCCAGCGCCCCCGACGACATCGCGGAACGCCTCGCCGGCGTCCCCGAACTCGAGGCCTGCCACAGTGTCGCGGGCGACGAGAACTACATCCTCAAGGTGCGCGTCTCGACCCCGCACGAGCTGGAGGAGCTCCTCGCCCGGCTGCGCACCCTCGCGGGCGTGTCGACACGGACGACGGTGGTGCTGTCGACGCCCTACGAGGCGCGGCCGCCCCGGATCTGACGGCCCCCGGCGCGGGGTGAGCGCCGGCAGGGGCGAGACTGTTCCCCATGAGTGAGAGCACCGCCCCGTCGGACACCGTGCTGCTGCGCGGTGGAGAAGTCCACAGTCCCGCCGATCCCTTCGCCACCGCGATGGTCGTCGAACGCGGGCAGGTCGCCTGGGTCGGCTCGGAGGGCGCCGCCGACGCCTTCGCGGACGGGGTCGACGAGATCGTGGACCTCGAAGGCGCGCTGGTCACCCCGGCGTTCACCGACGCACACGTGCACACCACCTCGACCGGCCTCGCGCTCACCGGCCTCGACCTGTCCGACGCCCCCTCCCTGGACGCCGCGCTCGCCCTCGTACGGGACTTCGCAGTCGCCCGCCCCGCCGACCGGGTCCTCCTCGGTCACGGCTGGGACGCCGCCCGCTGGCCCGGCGGACGCCCTCCGACGCGCGCCGAACTCGACGAGGCGACCGGCGGACGCCCGCTGTACCTCTCGCGCATCGACGTCCACTCGGCCGTCGTCACCACCGCCCTCCTGGACCTCGTTCCGGGGGTCACCGCACGCGCCGGGTACCAGGACGGCCCGCTGACCCGCGACGCCCACCACGCCGTCCGTGCCGCCGCCCTCGGCGCCATCACCGGGGAGCAGCGCACCCAGGCCCAGCGCGCCGCGCTCGCCCACGCCGCCTCCCTCGGCATCGGCTCCGTCCACGAGTGCGCGGGCCCGGACATCTCCTCCGAGGACGACTTCACCGGACTGCTGCGGCTCGCCGCGGAGGAGGCGGGCCCCCGGGTCGTCGGCTACTGGGCAGAGCAGAACATCGACAAAGTCCGCGCCCTGGGTGCGATCGGCGCCGCCGGTGACCTCTTCGTCGACGGCTCTCTCGGCTCGTACACCGCCTGTCTGCACCAGCCGTACGCCGACGCCGCCCACACCGGCACCGCCTACCTCGACGCGGCAGCCGTCGCCGCCCATGTCGCCGCGTGCACCGAGGCGGGCCTCCAGGCGGGCTTCCACGCCATCGGGGACGCCGCGGTGACCTCCGTGGTCGAAGGAGTGCGTGCCGCCGCCGAGAGGGTCGGCCTGGCCCGCGTGCGCGCCGCCCGGCACCGCGTCGAGCACGCCGAGATGCTCACCCCCGAGACCATCGCGGCCTTCGCCGAGCTGGGCCTCACCGCCTCCGTGCAGCCCGCCTTCGACGCGCTCTGGGGCGGCGAGGACGGCATGTACGTCCAACGCCTGGGTGCCGAACGGGCCCGTACGCTCAACCCGTTCGCGGCCCTGCTGCGCACCGGCGTGCCGCTCGCCTTCGGTTCCGACAGCCCCGTCACGCCCTTCGACCCGTGGGGCACCGTCCGCGCGGCGGCCTTCCACCGGACGCCCGAGCACCGGGTGTCCGTACGCGCCGCATTCACGGCGCATACGCGCGGTGGATGGCGGGCGATCGGACGGGACGACGCGGGTGCCCTGGTGCCGGGCGCGCCCGCCGACTACGCCGTGTGGCGCACCGAGGACCTCGTCGTGCAGGCCCCCGACGACCGGGTCGCACGGTGGTCCACCGACCCTCGCTCCGGCACCCCGGGGCTGCCGGATCTGACCCCCGGGAACGACCTGCCCGTCTGCCTGCGCACCGTCGTGGGCGGCCGGACGGTATTCGTACGGCCTAACGAGTGATGTCCCGGGGTGGCGCGGCTCCGATCAGCGCCCGCCGCCGCGTCGCGCGACCTGCGCATCCTCCGCACTGACCAGGCATTTGAGGGTAAAAGTGCAGGTCAGGCGGCTGTTGACAGCTGGCCGCAGGTGGCGGGTAGGTTCGGCCGGGTCCACCACCGGACGTCCGACGGGGGAACTTCCGCGCGGTCTCGAAGCGCCGCTGGGTCAGGGGCGGTGTGCCGCACCGGCGCACCACCACTGGGAGCCAGGCCCAGCACCCGCGCAACGAGAGGCGAGGGAACGTTCCGACACGTCGGCAGGTGTGACCCGGGTGGGGCCCGGACGTTCAGTAGACAACGGCTTTCGGTCGACCCGCAGCCAGCGGGTCCCTGGTCGGCCCGAAGGGCGCCGGGCCCCGATCCGCAGCATGCGAGCTGCGCCGGGCGGGTTTTCCTCTTACCCGCCTCTTGGCGAATCGACACCCCCGTACCGACGCCGCGGAGTGGCAGCGCAGGTTGGGGCCACTATGGTGGACCCCTGCGTACGGACTCGAAGGGGCAGCAGTGAACGACGGCGACGCGACCCTGGCGGCGGAAGCCCAGGGGAGACAGTTCGGCCCGCTCGGCACGGCCTTGGTGATCATCCCGACCTACAACGAGGCGGAGAACATCAAGAAGATCGTCGGCAGGGTGCGCACCGCCGTGCCCGCGGCGCACGTCCTGGTGGCCGACGACAACAGCCCCGACGGCACCGGCAAACTCGCCGACGAGGTGGCCGCCGAGGACGAGCAGGTCCAGGTGCTGCACCGCAAGGGCAAGGAAGGCCTCGGTGCCGCCTATCTCGCGGGCTTCCGCTGGGGCATCGAGCACGGCTATGGCGTACTCGTCGAGATGGACGCCGACGGCTCCCACCAGCCGGAGGAACTGCCCCGCCTGCTGACCGCCCTCAAGGGTGCCGACCTCGTGCTCGGCTCGCGCTGGGTACCGGGCGGGCGGGTCGTGAACTGGCCCAAGTCCCGCGAGTTCATCTCGCGCGGCGGCAGTCTGTACTCCCGGGTCCTGCTCGACGTGCCGATCCGCGATGTCACGGGCGGCTACCGTGCCTTCCGCAGCGAGACCCTCCAAGGCCTCGGCCTCACCGAGGTCGCCTCCCAGGGGTACTGCTTCCAGGTCGACCTGGCCCGGCGCGCGGTCAAGGCCGGCTATCACGTGGTCGAGGTGCCGATCACCTTCGTCGAGCGGGAACTCGGCGACTCCAAGATGAGCCGTGACATCCTCGTGGAGGCCCTCTGGCGGGTCACCACCTGGGGCGTGGGGGAGCGGTTGGGACGGATCACGGGGCGCAAGTCCCGCTGACGGCGATTCGACCGACGTACGGCCTCTGTTGGGCGCCCAGGCCCTCGCAGGCGTTCCGTCCCCGGCCCACAGGCGCTGTTGATCATCCGCTTATCCCGTACTGAGCCGCGCCCAGGCACACTGGGAACATGACGACTGGCGCTTCGACTCCCACGTACCCCGCTCGGCCGCGGCGCTCGCGGCTGCGCACCTTCCTGCCGCTCGGCATCGCCGTGTGGCTGGTGCTGGAGATCTGGCTGCTGACCGTGGTGGCGGGCGCGGCGAGCGGCCTCACGGTCTTCCTGCTGCTTGTCGCGGCATTCATCCTCGGCTCCGTGGTCATCAAGCGGGCCGGGCGCCGGGCCTTCCGCAACCTCAGCGAGACGCTGCAACAGCAGCAGAGCGGGGTGGCGCCCGAGAGCGGGACCGGCAAGGGCGACGGCAACGGCCTGATGATGCTCGGCGGCCTCCTCCTGATGCTCCCCGGCCTGATCTCCGACGCCGTCGGCCTTCTTCTGCTGATCCCGCCGGTCCAGAAGGCCCTCAGCCGCTACGCGGAGCGGACGATCGACCGCAAGATCGCGGCGGCCGCCCCGGGAACGCTGGGCGACGCCTTCCAGCAGGCACGTATGCACCGCCCGGACGGCAAGGTCGTGCAGGGCGAGGTCATCAGGGACGAGGACCGCCGACAGGAGCCGGGCCCGCGCCCGCCG
Source organism: Streptomyces sp. NBC_00038 (assembly GCF_026343635.1). NCBI lineage: Bacteria > Bacillati > Actinomycetota > Actinomycetes > Kitasatosporales > Streptomycetaceae > Streptomyces > Streptomyces sp. NBC_00038. The sequence continues at coordinate 1,904,421 of NZ_JAPELQ010000001.1, read as the reverse complement.
CTGAACGGCTGAGCGGTCGCCCTGGGGGTGCGGCCCCCAGGGTCGGCACCCCTGGACGCCCCCGGAACGCACAAAGCCACGGACCCCGTACCCATCAGGTACGGCGCCCGCGGCTGCGTGCGTTCGTGGTATGCCACCCAACCCCCGGAGGGGTTACGCGGACTTGCGGCTGTCCCGCGGATGTACCGCGATGTTCATCGCGCCGGAGCGCAGAACCGCCAGACGCTCCTCAAGGACCTCTTCGAGTTCCTCTCGGGTGCGTCGCTCCATCAGCATGTCCCAATGTGTACGCGCGGGCTTGGCCTTCTTTTCCTCAGGGCCGTCGCCGTCCACCAGGAGTGCCTGGGCCCCACAGACCTTGCACTCCCACTCGGACGGGATCTCCGCCTCGACCGAGAAGGGCATCTCAAAGCGATGTCCCTTCTCGCATGCGTACTCCACGGCCTGGCGCGGGGCCAGGTCGATGCCGCGGTCCGTCTCGTAGCTTGTCACCACGAGCCGCGTACCGCGAAGAGCTCGCTCACTCATGAATCGTGCCTCCCGGGCTTGTCGCCCACAGGACAGGTGTCGCTGTCGTCGTCATCCGGTCAACGTCCGGTCGGCGGTAAAGATTCCCGTTCCGGGGTCATGCGTCGCCGTCGTAGCCGCCCCTTGTTGTACCCACCAGCGCCCGGTTTGTCACATCTGACAGCAGATGTCACCCGGCGTTTCAGTATCTTGACGCGCAGTAACGGTACGCCTGGCAGGCCAAACGCGTACACTACCGGCCTTTGGCCTCCGGCGCTAAATCCTGTCGGGTACGGGATTGCCCGCGTCGCGTATCGCCTGCCGCACCGGCACCCTCGCGAGCAGCACGAATCCGATGACGAAGAAGGCCACGAGGGAGATGATCGCGTCCCGATAACTTCCGGTCAGCTGGTACGTGAGCCCGAAGAGAAGCGGGCCCAGCCAGCTCATTCCGCGGTCGCTCATCTCGTACGCGGAGAAGTACTCGGCCTCCTTGCCGCTCGGCACGAGATGCGAGAACAGGGAGCGCGACAGGGCCTGGCTGCCGCCGAGGACGAGCCCGATGCCGGCGGCCAGCACGAAGAACCAGACGGGCGCGCCGGCGGGCAGGAAGTACCCGGCGCCGAGTGTCACGGTCCAGGCGACGAGTGAGCCGAGGATCGTACGTTTCGCGCCGTACCTGCGCGCCAGCCGTCCCATGCCAAGGGCGCCCCCGACCGCGAGCACCTGGACCAGCAGCACGGCGACGATCAGGGTCGACTGACCGAGGCCCAGTTCCTCCGAACCGTAGATCGAGGCCTGCGAGATGACCGTCTGGATGCCGTCGTTGTAGACGAGGTAGGCGAGAAGGAAGGACAGGGTGAGCGGTTTGCCGCGCATGTCGCGCACGGTGGCGGCCAGTTGGCGCCATCCGGGCGCGGTCGCCGTCCTGGCAGCGGTCTTTCGGCGGTCGTCGCGCAGACGCTTGAGCGGTACGAGGGTGAAGGCGCCCCACCAGACGCCCGCCGAGGCCAGACAGATGCGGACCGCCGTCGACTCGGAGACGCCGAAGGTGTCGTGGGCCGTGAACAGGATCAGGTTCGCGATCAGGACGAGTGAGCCCGCCGCGTAGCCGAAGGCCCAGCCACGGGACGAGACCGCGTCGCGCTCCTCGGGCGGGGCGATCTGCGGCAGGTAGGAGTTGTAGAGGACCATCGACACGGCCACCGAGGCATTGGCGACGATCAGCAGCAGGCCACCGAGCAGATAGCGGTCGCCGTCCAGGAAGAACATGCCCGTGGTGGCCGCGGCGCCCACATAGGCGGCAGCCGCGAGCAGCGGCTTCTTGCGGCCCGTGCGGTCGGCGGCCGCGCCCGCGATCGGCATCACGAAGATCGACAGGATCACGGACACCGAGACCGAGTACGCGAAGAAGGAGCCGGCGCGGATCGGTATCCCCAGGGGATGCACGAAGCCGTCCGCGTCCGCCGCCGCCTTGGCGACCGACGTCAGATAAGGGCCGAGGAACACGGTGAGCACGCTCGTCGAGTAGACGGAGCACGCCCAGTCGTACATGTACCAGCCGTGTTGCTCGCGCCGCCGCTCGGCGGCCTCGTCGGCCGCTTCCGCGCGCACGGTGTCAGTGCCCACCCGTGCCCCTCGCTTCCCGTGAACGGACCGCGCGGTGGGCTCAGACCCAGGTGCCCCGGTCCTCCAGGACCCTGCGCAGCGTGTCGATGTGATCGGTCATGATGCCATCGACTCCCAGGTCCAGGAGCCGGTGCATGCGATCGGCTTCGTTCACCGTCCACACGTGGACCTGCAACCCGCGCGCGTGGGCGGCGCGCAGGAAACGCCGGTCGACCACCGGCACCCCCGACTGGGACACGGGCACCTGGGCGGCGACCGCCGAGCCGCGCACCGCGGCCGGTATGCCGTACGAGCGCAGCCGCAGCCCCAGGACGCCCCGGGTGCCGTACGAGGTGGCGAGGCGCGGACCGGCCAGGCGCTGGGCGCGGAAGACGCGCGCCTCGGAGAACGAGCCGACGCAGACACGGTCCCAGGAGTCGGTGCGGCCGATCAGATCGAGCAGGGGATGGAGGGCGGGTTCCGCCTTGATGTCGACGTTCCAGCGCACCTCGGGAAAGGTTTCGAGCAGCTCTTCGAAGAGGGGGACCGGCTCTTTGCCCGCCACGCGCGCGTGGCGCACGTCCTCCCACGGGAGGTCCGCGATCCGGCCCGCCCCGTCCGTCACCCGGTCCAGGGTCGAGTCGTGGAAGGCGACGAGCTTGCCGTCCGCCGTCGCGTGTACGTCCGTCTCGATGTAGCGGTAACCCGCCTCCACCGCCCGCCGGAACTGGGTCAGGGTGTTCTCCAGACCGTCCGCCGCGCCGCCCCGGTGTGCGAAGGGGATCGGGCCGGGGTGGTCGAGGTACGGGTGGCGTATACGCGTGCTCACCCGGGAAGTATGGCGCGCTCCGGTTGACCGGTGGCAACGACCGTGCTGCCGCCCGGTGCCGTGGGGACGGCGAACACGCGCAGGAAGAACTGCGCGAGCGGGCCGATCGCGACGGCGTACAGCACGGTGCCGACGCCGACCGTGCCGCCGAGGGCGAAGCCGGTCGCCACGACCGCCACTTCGATGGCCGTGCGCATCAGGCGGATCGAGCGGCCGGTCCGCTGGTGCAGGCCTGTCATCAGGCCGTCGCGCGGTCCCGGACCGAAGCGTGCGGTGATGTAGAGGCCGGTCGCCGCACCGTTCAGCAGGATGCCCGCCACGAGAAGGGGAATCCGTACGGCCAGGGTGTGCGCGTCGGGCAGGAGGGCGAGGGTGCCGTCCATGGCGATGCCGACCACGAACACGTTGGAGACCGTGCCCAGGCCCGGGCGCTGGCGGAGCGGGATCCACAGGAGCAGCACCGCCGCGCCCACGAAGATCGACACCACGCCGATCGTCAGGCCGGTCAGCTCGGCCAGCCCCTGGTGCAGCACGTTCCAGGGTTCCAGGCCGAGGCCCGACTCCACCAGCAGGGCCGAGCTCGCGCCGTACAGCGCCAGGCCGGCGTACAGCTGGACCAGTCGACGCGGGAGCCGTCCGGACTTGAGGAGTCCGGTTTCCGGGTGGGTGGACAAGATGAAGCCCCCTGTGGTGGTCGTGGCCTGACTCATGACACTCTGTGGCTTGAGAAGGAACCACATCCATGGCCAATTTGGGGAAGGTGGACTGGGAATCATGACTCAGTGGACTTCGGCGGTGGGTGCCGCTCAGCTCGCCCGGCTCCTCAACTCCCAGCAGGAGCGCCCCGCGGGGCCCGGCACCCGTCGCCCGCCCGCCTATCGCGCGCTCGCCGACGGCATCCGGCTGCTGGTGCTCGAAGGACGGGTGCCGGTCGCCGCGCGGCTGCCCGCCGAGCGGGAACTCGCGCTGTCCCTGTCCGTCAGTCGTACGACGGTCGCCGCGGCCTACGAGGCGCTGCGGTCCGAAGGGTTCCTGGAGTCCCGCCGCGGAGCGGGCAGCTGGACCGCCGTGCCCGCGGGGAACCCGCTGCCCGCGCGCGGCCTTGAGCCGCTGCCGCCCGAGGCACTCGGATCCATGATCGACCTCGGCTGCGCGGCGCTGCCCGCGCCCGAGCCCTGGCTCACCCGGGCCGTCCAGGGCGCCCTGGAGGAGCTGCCGCCCTACGCGCACACCCACGGCGACTACCCCGCCGGACTGCCCGCGCTGCGCTCGATGCTCGCCGAGCGGTACACCGCGCGCGGGATACCGACCATGCCCGAGCAGATCATGGTGACCACCGGGGCGATGGGAGCGATCGACGCGATCTGTCATCTCTTCGCCGGGCGCGGTGAACGGATCGCCGTCGAGTCGCCCTCGTACGCCAACATCCTTCAGCTGATGCGCGAGGCCGGGGCCCGGCTGGTGCCCGTCGCCATGGCAGAGGGGCTCGCCGGGTGGGACATGGACCGCTGGCGGCAGGTCCTGCGGGACTCGGCTCCCCGGCTCGCGTACGTCGTCGCCGACTTCCACAACCCGACGGGCGCCCTTGCCGACGAGGACCAGCGGCGGGTGCTGGTGGACGCGGCCCGGTCCGCGGGCACCGTGCTCGTCGTGGACGAGACGATGAGCGAACTGCACCTGGACGACGGGGTGCACATGCCCCGCCCCGTGAGCAGCTTCGACCCCGCCGGGTCGACCGTCATCACGGTCGGGTCCGCCAGCAAAGCCTTCTGGGCCGGGATGCGCATCGGCTGGGTGCGGGCCGCTCCCGATGTGATCCGCAGCCTGGTCGCCGCGCGCGCGTACGCCGACCTGGGCACGCCCGTACTGGAGCAGCTGGCCGTGAACTGGCTGCTCAGCACCGGGGGCTGGGAGCAGGCCGTGGAGATCCGGCGGACGCAGGCCCGGGAGAACCGGGACGACCTGGTCGCCGCGGTGCGGCGGGAGCTGCCCGAGTGGGAGTTCTCGGTGCCGCGGGGCGGGCTCACCTTGTGGGTGCGGACCGGAGGGCTGTCGGGGTCGCGGCTGGCCGAGATGGGGGAGCGGGTGGGGGTCCGCGTGCCGTCCGGGCCACGGTTCGGGGTGGACGGCGCCTTCGAGGGGTATGTGCGGTTGCCGTTCACCGTGGGGGGCGCGGTGGCCGAGGAGGCGGCGGTGCGGCTGGCTGCGGCGGCGCGGTTGGTGGAGACGGGGGGAAGTGCGGGGAGTGAGACGCCTCGGACGTTTGTGGCTTAGCGGAGGGCTTTTTCGCCCCCTCCGCCCCTGCCCGTCCCGTATCTGGGGGCTCCGCCCCCAGACCCCCGTATCGCGCTGACGCGCTCGTCCTCAAACGCCGGACGGGCTGATCTCCGCCTCTGCCGGAGTCGTGCGCTCCGGGAGGAGGTCCAGGACCGCCCGGCGATGGGTGTCGCTGGTCGCGTCGTCGTACGGGTCCGGGGTCGCCGGGACCTGGAGGCGGAGGACGGGCCCGGTGCCCAGGCGGGCGTAACCGCGGCCGGGAGGTACCTCGCGGGTGGGAGTGGTGTGCGGGGGCGCGCCCAGGACTGCTTCCAGCTGGGCGGAGGACGCGGGACCGAGCACCACGCGCGCGCGGGTGTGCTGGCGGACGGCGTCGCTGAGGGAGTCCAGGCTGTCGAAGTGCTCGGCCACGACGACCGTGACACCGGCCGCGCGGCCATGGCGCAGGGGGACCTGCAGGAGTGACTGGGGGTCGTTGCGGCCGTCGACGGCGGCGAAGTGGCCCAGCGCGCTCGGGCGGTCCAGCAGGATCCACAGCGGGTGCTTGGTGTCGTCCGGCGCGGACTGGCCGGCCTGACGGGCGCGGTTCGCGGCGATGAGGCGCCGTTCCGTCTCGTGAGCGGCCCACTCCAGGCTCGCGAGCGCCCCGGCGAGCCCGCACTCGACGGCCAGCACACCCTCGCGGCCGGTCAGGCAGGCGTACTCACCGGTGCCCGCGCCCTCGACGATCACGACGTCGCCGTACTGGAGGCACTGCAGGGCGATCGAGCGCAGGAGCGTGGTGCTGCCGCTGCCGGGCTCGCCCGCGACCAGCAGATGCGGCTCCGTGGAGCGGACCCCCGTGCGCCAGACGACCGGGGGAACGTCACGCTGTTCCTCGCCGTAGGTGAGGGGGAGCGTGCGCTGCACGTCGGCGGGGTCGGTGAAGCCGAGGACCGTCTCGCCGGGTGCGGTCACGAACCGCTGGGCGGCGATGTCGGTGGGGAGCGGCGGAAGGACTGTGATCTTCAGCTCGTTGCCCTCCTCGTCCCACTCGAAGTGGTACTCGCGGCCGCGGCCGGACTTGGCGTGCAGGAGCTGCTCGATCCGGGCGCGGGACTCCGCCTCGCCGTCGGTGAAGTACGCCGGGTAGCGGAGGAGGAGCCGGGACACACGTCCGTCCTCGTCGAAGTCGTACGAGGAGAAGGCCTTCTCCCAGTCGCCGCCGTGGGCGTAGAGAGGGGTGGGGTCCTCGGTCGCGGAGAAGTACGGGACGAGGGCCTCGTACAGCGACTGGAGGCGCTGGGTCTGCGACTCGTCGGGGCCTGTCGGCTCCGGGGCGGTGCGTTCGCGGCCCGCCCAGGCTGCCGCCGCCATCAGCGTGATGACGGCGAGCAGCGGTCCGTACGGCACCAGTGCCACGACCAGGATCACCGAGGCCACCAGGAACAGCAGGGGCCCGCGCCGGTCCTTGGGCGTGGCGGCCCACTTGCGCCGTCCGGCACCTGCCAGCCGACGCAGTCCACGAGTGATCGTGATCAGCGGGTGGAGGACGTCGGTGGCGCTGTCGGCTGCCGTCCGGGCCAGATCCCGGCTCCGGGCGATCTGTGCGCTGCCGTTGCTCAGAATGCGGGGGAGAGGGCGCCGGGCCACTGCTGTCTCCTGATGGTGCGTACGAGAGGGAGGGACGTCAGAACTTGATCCCGCCGAGGAGGCCCGCAAGGCTCTCCCCGCCGGCCTTGATGCTCGGAGCGATGGCCGTGCTCGCCAGGTAGAACCCGAACAGCGCGGCCACAAAGGCATGCGACCCCTTGAGCCCGTCCTTCTTGAAGAAGAGGAAGACGATGATGCCGAGGAGGACGACGCCTGAGATGGACAGAATCATTTGAGCTCTCCTGGTTCGTGGGGACAGTCACCATGAGTTCTTCCAGGATCACAGCATGTATCCATACGATAAAAGGTGCAACTGAGTGAATTTCCGCTGATTTCACCCGAGTGGCGGACCCATTTGGGCCGCCTGAACAGGTCTGTTCCGTCCGGCAAGTCCGTTGTGATCCTTGCCGCAGGCCGTGCCGGTCATGTGCCGCCGGAGCCAGTACCCTGGCGATTCACCCGAACGGTTGCAGTGAGAGGCGGTCCGGCCGATGAGTGAAGCCCCCGACCCCGAGGTCGTGGAGCTGGCGACCAAGATCTTCGATCTGGCGCGCCGTGGCGAGACCGAGGCGCTCGTGGCGTACGTCGACGCCGGCGTTCCCGCCAACCTCACCAACGACCGTGGCGACTCGCTCGTGATGCTCGCCGCCTACCACGGCCATGCCGAGGCCGTACGCGCCCTGCTGGAGCGCGGTGCCGAGGCGGACCGCATCAACGACCGGGGTCAGACGCCGCTCGCCGGTGCTGTCTTCAAGGGCGAGGAAGCCGTGATCCGGGTGCTCCTGGACAGTGGCGCCGATCCGGCCGCGGGCACCCCCTCGGCCGTCGACACGGCGCGCATGTTCGCCAAGGCCGAGCTGCTCGAGTTGTTCGGTGCACGATGACTTAGATGCTCTGACCAGGCGAAACGCAAAAAACGGGGGAGGCGGTGCGGGGGCGCCGGAAATGCGGTCGCGGCGGGAAGAACCGCTGGGTCATCATGACGTCGTGATTCACGGACGTGATGGCTGGGCAGGTGTTGCCGCACCGCGCGGGCCGTGATGCGGCCCGCATGGGCCACCTACGAGAGGCAGAGGAAGATGGTCTTCAGCAAGCAAGAAACGGCGGGCGCTCCGACGTGTTGTCACGCGGCCAGGTAATGCAGGATCCCGGTTGCGTCGACGCTTGATGTGAGGCTGTTTCCCATGTTCGATCCGGTCATAGCGCCCAGCGGTACGCTGCTCGGTCTGCTCCAGAGGGGCCGCGGCGACGGCACGCTGCACGCGCTCACCGCACCGCGCGCCGAAGCGCTCGCGGCGCTCAACCACTGTGTGCTGAGCGACCCCCGCCACGACTGGCAGGTGGAGAACCGCTCGCTCTACTACGCCCGGCTCTACCTCGATCTGAGCGGTGAGCTCGACGAGATCGAGCGGCACCTCTTCGACGTCGAGGACGTCCTCGACGACTGCGAGTCACGCACCGGGCTCACCCTCGCGGTGCTCGGGCACCTCGCCTCGTACGGCAGGCGGGACGCGCTCGAACTGCTGCGCAAGTACGCCGCGTCCGGCGCCAACTGGGCCTGGGCTCTCGACGAGCTGGCCCTGCGCGACGACGACGCGGGCCTGCGCGCCCTGGCCGCACCCGTACTGGCCCGTTTCCCGGCCGACGCGGAGGGCGAGGCCGCACTCGCGGCCACCGTGCGCGACGCCTTCGAGCCACGGCCCTGGCGGCTGTGGGCCGACGATCCGCGCCAATCCATCGCCACGCGCGTGCGTGCGGCCCAGGAGCAGGGCTCCTTCGACCGCTGGCAGCGCCAGATGCGACCGTCCGGGCCCCGCCCGGGATGGAGCGTGCAGGCCGTCTTCGAGTGGGCCCAACAGGGCATCGAACGCGGAGCCGCGCTCCATGTCCCCGCGGCCCGCTGCCTCAGTGCCGTCGCGGGCCCCGAGGACCGGCCCGAGATCGTCGAGGCCGCCCGTGGCGGTGACGACGGAGCCCGCTGCACCGCCTTGCGCTATCTCGCCGACAGCAACGATCCCGACGCCCTCGACCTGATCGAGGGCGCGGCGGCCACCGGTTCGGCGGCCGCGGCCGAGGCCGCCGTCGAGGCCTTCGAACGGATGCGCAGTGTCGCCGCAGTCGAACGGGCGAGGAACTGGGCCCACCGGCCCGACTCCCTGGGGGCCGCCGCGGGCAGGATGCTCGCCTGCCGGGGCGGTACGCAGGACAGCGAACTGGTCCTGGGCGCGCTGCGCGAGGCCGTACGGGGTGAGGGCCCCGACGCGCCGACGCTGTGGACCCTCGTCGACGGGGCCGGGCGGCTCGGCATCATCTGCGCCGCACCCGTCCTGCGACATGTGTACCGCGAGACCGCCTCGTCCCATCTGCGCGGGCGCGCCGCCCGCGCACTCGCCGCCACCGATCCCTCCTTCCCCGCCGGCTTCGCCGTCGAGTGCCTGTGGGACTGCGAGGAGTCCACCCGCGAGGTCGCCGCACGGCACGCCGAGACCGGTGATGCACGTGTTGTCGATCAGTTGCGCCGGCTGGCGGCAGATCCAGCCGAAGAGGCGGAAGTACAGACCGCGGTACGGAGCAGAATCGGGCCGGACATGCCCGCCGTATGAACGTTCGGTGACCCGGGAGTCAGGAAGTCATGGACGTGGGCTGACCTGGACGGGTGCGGAGCGCAACGCTCATGGGACGTTCCCCGTACGGAAAGATCCACGTTGACGCGGGCACGTCCAGCGGGGCGACAACACGAGTATGCGTGTCGTCATCGTGACCGAATCCTTTCCCCCCGATGTGAACGGCGTGGCCCACTGCGCGCTTCAGACCGCCCGGCACCTCGTCGATCGCGGTCACGTTCCCCTCGTCGTCGCCCCGGCCACCGCCGCCGGGAGCGGGCCCGACGCCACCGCGCCGTGCCCTGTCGTCCGTATCCCCTCCATTCCGCTCCCGGGCTACCCCCAGGTCCGCGTCGCTCTCCCCAGCCGACGCGTCGCTGCGGCGATCACCGAACACCGCGCCGACATCGTCCACCTGGCCAGCCCCTTCATCCTCGGCGTCCGCGGTATGGCCGCGGCCGCGCGGCTCGGCATCCCCGCCGTCGCCGTCTACCAGACCGACCTGGCCGGATACGCCCGTACGTACGTGGGCGCCGGCGAAGCCACCGCGTGGCGGCGCATTCGCTCCGTGCACGCCGCCGCCGACCGGACGCTCGCTCCGTCCAGCGTGGCCCTGCACGACCTGGAGGCACACGGTGTGCCCCGGGTACGGTTGTGGGCGCGTGGCGTGGACACCGTCCGCTTCCGTCCCGACCGCCGGGACGAGGCGATGCGCCGCGAGCTGGCGCCCAACGGCGAGCTGATCGTCGGCTATGTCGGCCGGCTCGCCCCCGAGAAGCAGGTCGAACTGCTCGCCGGGGTCTGCGGCCTGGACGGCGTCCGCGTCGTGATCGTCGGGGACGGGCCGAGCCAGACCAGCCTCACCGAACAGTTGCCCGGCGCCGTCTTCCTCGGCCGTCGCACGGGTGACGAACTCGCCCGGATCTTCGCCTCGCTGGACGTCTTCGCGCACACCGGCCCCTTCGAGACCTTCTGCCAGACCGTGCAGGAGGCCATGGCCAGCGGGGTGCCCGTCGTCGCGCCGGCCGCGGGCGGACCGCTCGACCTGGTGGCCCACGGGCGTACCGGGCTGCTGGTGCCGCCGCGCGACGCCGCCGCCGTGCGCGACGCGGTGTGGTCCCTGGCCGGGGATCCGGCGCTGCGGGCCGCGTACGGCGCCGCCGCGCGGGACATGGTCGAGGGCCGCACCTGGGCCGCCGTCGGCGATCAGCTCATAGGGCACTACAGCGATGTGCTCTCCGCACGGACGGTGGTGGCGGCATGAGCCTGCGCATCGTAAGGCTCGCGAACTTCGTCGCCCCCGCATCCGGCGGCCTGCGCACCGCGCTGCGGGAGCTGGGCACCGGCTACCGGGCCGCGGGACACGAGCCGGTGCTCATCGTCCCCGGTGAGCGCGCCACGGACCGTGAGACCGAACAGGGGCGCGTCATCACGCTGCCCGGGCCGGTGCTGCCCGGCACCGGCGGCTACCGCGTGCTCACCGACAAGCGGCGGGTCGCCCGGCTCCTGGAGTCGCTCGCACCCGACCGCCTGGAGGTCTCCGACCGGACCACCCTGCGCTGGACCGGTGTCTGGGCACGGCGGGCCCGGGTGCCCGCCGTGATGGTCTCCCACGAGACCGCCGACGGGGTGCTGCGGACCTGGGGGCTCCCCGAGGGGATGGCCCGGCGCACCGCCGACGCCCTCAACGTGCGTACGGCACACACCTATTCACGTGTCGTGTGCACCACGGAATTCGCCGAGCGCGAGTTCGTCCGGATCGGCGCCCGCAATGTCGTACGTGCCCCGCTTGGCGTCGATCTGGAGGGGCGGGACCCCTCGCTGCGGGATCCCGCGGTGCGTGCCCGCTACGCACGCGCGGATCAGGCCCTGCTCGTGATGTGCTCCAGGCTGTCCGTCGAGAAGCGGCCCGGTACGGCGCTGGACGGTCTTGAGGCGCTGCTGCGGCGCGGACAGCGTGCGGTCCTCGTCGTCGCCGGGGACGGACCGCTGCGGGCCCGGCTCGAACAGCGCGCCCGGGAGCGGAGGTTGCCCGTCACCTTCCTCGGACACCTCGCGGACCGCGCCGCGCTCGGTGCGCTCCAGGCCTCCGCCGACGTCTGCCTGGCCCCCGGGCCCGCCGAGACGTTCGGGCTCGCCGCCCTGGAGGCGATGGCCTGCGGTACGCCCGTGGTGGCCAGCTCGCTGTCCGCTCTTCCGGAGGTCATCGGGTCCGCCGGGGCCACCGCCGCGGACAGCGGGGACTCCTTCGCGGACGCGGTGCGGCTGCTCCTCGGGCGTCCCGAGGGTGCGCGCAGGGAGGCCGCACGCGCGCGTGCCGAGTGTTTCGGATGGGGCACCGCCGTCGAGGGCTTCCTCGCCGCGCACGACGCGGTGGTCGAGGTGCGGCCGCGCCTTCAGGAGGGCGTGGGATGAGACCGCTTCGTTTCGTCGCCCTCGGGGACTCGCTCACGGAAGGGGTGGGCGATCCCGTCGGGGAGGTATGGCGGGGGTGGGCCGCACTGCTCGCGCAGGGGCTCGCCCCGGCGGACGCGCCCGTGGAGTTCATCAACCTGGCGGTGAGCGGCGCCCAGACGCGTGACGTGCTGGAGCGCCAGACGCCGGAGGCGATGGCGCTCGGCCCTGACGTGGTCTCCATCGTCATAGGCGTCAACGACACCCTGCGGTACACCTTCGACATCCACTCCGTGGCGGCCCGTCTCGACAAGGTGTACGCGGCGTTCCGGGCTCAGGGAGCGGTGGTGATGACGGCCTGCCTGCCGGATCCCGGCTACATGCTCGGGCTGCCGGGTGCCCTGGCGCGGCCGCTGGCCCGGCGGCAGCGGGCTGTCAACGCGGTGGTGCACGCGCTGTCCGAGCGGTACGGGGCGCTGCATCTGCATGCCGCGGAGGAGGACTGGCTGAAGGACCGCGCGATGTGGAGCGCGGACAAACTGCATCCGGGGGAGCAGGGGCACCGGGCGCTCGCGCTCCGGTTCCACGCGCTGCTCGCCGAGCAGGGCATCGCCACCGGTGTCCAGCCTTCGGCCGAACCCGAGTTTCCCGTGCCCACGCGGTCGGCGAGCCTCTGGTGGCTGGCCACCGCCGGGACCGGTTGGGTCGCCAGGCGGTGCACCGATCTGCTGCCGCAGCTGCTCACTCTCGCCGCCGCCGAAGTACGCCACAAGGCGCGCGGCACCAGCGCACGCCTCGACCTGAGCGCCTCGCACGCCGTGTCCGCCGCGCTGGCCGCCCTGTCGGTGAGCGAACAACAGCCGGATGCGGTATGACCGTTGAGCCTTACCCAGGGCCGCCGCTTCACCGCCGTCGTACGGCCACGAAGCGGGCCGGCGTGCCGGGGACGGCCTGAGCGGCCGCCGGGAGATCGGCCGGGCGGACGACAGCGATCACCGGGTACCCGCCGGTGGTCGGGTGGTCGGCCAGGAAGACGACCGGTCTGCCGTCGGGCGGTACCTGGACGGCACCCAGGACCATGCCCTCACTGGGGAGTTCGCCGGAAACGGCCCTCTCCAGTGAGGGCCCTTCCGTCCGCAGGCCGATGCGGTTGCTCGCCGAGGACACCCGGTAGGGGCGGGTGGTCAGGGTGCGCAGGGCTGCGGCCGTGAACCAGTCGTCACGCGGGCCGGGCGTCACCCGCAGCACCAGCTCGGACGGCGGCGCGGGCTGCGGAACCACGTCCACGCGCGCGTGCAGGGCGCCGGGGCGTCCCAGGGGCAGCACCGTGCCGTCCGTGAGAGGCGGGGGGCCCAGGCCGGAGAGAAGGTCCGTGGAGCGGCTGCCGAGGACCGGATCCACGGCGACTCCGCCGGAGACGGCCACATAGCTGCGCAGTCCCGCGCGCGCGGGACCCACGTCGAGGAGCGCGCCGGCCGGTACGCGTACCGGCGCTCCCCAGGGCGCGGGGCGCCCGTCCACGGTGACCGGGCAGGGCGCGCCCGCCACCGCCACGGTGACGGATGAACGAGGGCGCAGGGCACACCCGTTGACCGTCGTCTCCAGGACGGCCGCTTCGGGGGAGTTCCCGACGAGACGGTTGGCCAGCGCCGCCGCGGGCCCGTCGAGCGCGCCGGAGCGCGGTACCCCGAGGTGGGCGTGGCCGGGGCGGCCCTGATCCTGGACGGTGGTCAGGGCTCCGGCACGTACGACGGAAAGCGCCCGGTCGGTCATGAGCGCCCCGTCGGTACGAAACGGACCCGGGTACCCGGAGCCAACAACGCGGCCGGCACGCGCGCGTGGTCCCACAGCACCACGTCCGTCGTCCCGATCAACTGCCAGCCGCCCGGCGAGGAGCGCGGGTACACGCCGGTGTACGGGCCCGCGAGCGCAACCGAACCGGCCGGAACCGTCGTACGCGGAGTCGCCCTGCGGGGAACGTCGTACCCGGAGGGCAGCCCCGTCAGATAGCCGAAGCCGGGCGCGAACCCGCAGAAGGCGACGCGGAATTCGGCCGCCGCGTGGATCTCCGGCACCTCCTGCTCGGGCACCCCCCACAGGGCCGCGACGTCCGCCAGGTCGGGACCGTCGTACCGTACGGGGATCTCGATCGCCTGCTCCGCGCGCGTGGGCAGTGCCGGGATGTCCCAGGAGGCGAGACGGGCCGCCATGCGCGCGGGGTCGTCCAGGCCGTCCAGGAGGACCGTACGGGCCGCGGGGACGATCTCTGCGACCGAGAAGGAGCCGTCCGCGCGGCGGCGCAGCAGTTCGGCGTGCAGGGCCTGGGCCTCGTCGCCCGAGGAGACCTCGATGAGCAGGGCGCGGTCACCGACCGGCAGGGCCCTCATGCGAACGCCTCCACACGGACGCCCGCGGACTCGAGTCCCGCACGGACCCGGCGGGCCATGTCCACCGCGCCCGGGGTGTCCCCGTGCAGACACAGGGAGCGGGCGCGGACCGGGATGCGCTCCCCGGAGTGCGAGGTCATGACGCCGAAGCGGGCCAGGCCGAGGGAGCGTTCGAGGACTGCGTCGGAGTCCGTGATCACCGCGCCGTCCTGGGAACGTGGCACCAGGGTGCCCTCCTCGGTGTAGGCGCGGTCCGCGAACGCCTCGGTGACGGTGGGCAGTCCCGCCCGCTCGGCGAGCTTCAGGAAGCGGGAGGACGGGAGACCGAGGACGGGCAGGGAGGCGTCCGCGAGCAGTACGCCGTCGACGACCGCCCCCGCCTGCTCCTCGTCGTGCACGACGCGGTTGTAGAGCGCGCCGTGCGGCTTCACGTACGACACGCGTGACCCCGCCGCACGTGCGAAGACCTCCAGGGCGCCGATCTGGTAGGCCACTTCGGCCGTCAGCTCGGCGGGTGGCACATCCATCGCGCGACGCCCGAAACCCGCCAGGTCGCGGTAGGAGACCTGGGCGCCGATCCGTACACCGCGCTCGGCCGCCAGCTCGCAGACCCGCCGCATGGTGGCCGCGTCCCCGGCGTGGAAACCGCAGGCCACATTGGCGCTGGTGACGACGGACAGCAGCTGTTCGTCGTCGGTGAGGCGCCAGCGGCCGAAGCCCTCGCCCAGGTCGGCGTTGAGATCGATCGGTGTCATGAGGTGCCGTCTCTCCTGTTCAGGCCACGCGGTACTGCTCGTCACGGGTGTCCGTGACGAGCATCTGGCCGGGTGCGTGGGTGATGGCGAAGGGCGGGCGCGATGCCATCACGGCCGCCTGGGGTGTCACTCCGCAGGCCCAGAACACCGGGATGTCGCCGGGTTCGGCGTCCACCCGGTCGCCGAAGTCGGGACGCGCGAGATCCCCGATGCCAAGACCCGACGGCTCACCGCAGTGCACCGGGCTCCCGTGCACGGCGGGCAGCAGACTGCTCTCCCGGATCGCCGCCGCCAGGTGCTCGGGCGGGACCGGGCGCATCGACACCACCATCGGGCCGTGCAGCCGCCCGGCCGGACGGCACTGGCGGCCCGTCACGTACATCGAGACGTTGCGGCCCTGTTCGATGTGGCGCATCGGGACGCCCGCCTCGCTCAGCGCCCACTCGAAGGTGAAGCTGCACCCGATGAGGAACGAGACCAGGTCGCCGCGCCAGTGGTCGATCACGTCCGTGGGTTCGGCCACCAACTCGCCGTGTTCCCACACCCGGTAGCGCGGCAGATCGGTGCGCAGGTCCCCGCCCTCGGCGAGCGGAGTGGTCCAGGAACCGGCGTCGGTGACGTCGAGGACCGGGCAGGGCTTCGGGTTGCGCTGACAGAACAGCAGCATGTCGTACGCCCAGTCGGCGGGCACCGAGATCAGGTTCGCCTGGGTGTGGCCCGCGGCGACTCCGGCGGTGGGACCCGACACGCCCGAACGGAACGTGGCACGCGCCTTCTTGGGGGTCCACGCGTGCGCGTGGCCGTCGCGGAGGCTCAACGGGCGGTCCTGGGTGGTGCGGTCGGCTGAGATCACAGGGGTCATGGAGGTCACAGGAGTTCCTTCCCACGGGTCTCGGGGAGTCCGATCAGCGCCACGGCCGCGAGGGCGTACCCGATCGCGCCGAAGACCAGCGCCCCGCCCACGCCCCAACTGTCGGCCAGGAAGCCGACCGTGGTGGGGAACGCGGCGCCCACGGCGCGCCCGGTGTTGTACGTGAAGCCCTGCCCCGTGCCACGTACCGCCGTCGGGTACAGCTCGCTGAGGAAGGAGCCGAAACCGCTGAAGATGGCCGACATGCAGAAGCCGAGCGGGAAACCGAGCACAAGGAGAAGGGTGTTGGCGCCGCTCGGGATGTTGGCGTACGCGAGGATGCACAGCGCCGAGAGGATCGCGAAGAGCAGGATGTTGCGCTTGCGGCCCAGTTTGTCGGTGAGATAGCCGCCGGTGAGATAGCCGAGGAAGGCTCCGGAGATCAGGAACGTGAGGTAGCCGCCGGTGCCGACGACGGACAGTCCGCGCTCCGTCTTGAGGTAGGTGGGCACCCAGGTGGCCAGCGTGTAGTAGCCGCCCTGGACACCGGTGGACAGCAGGACCGCGAAGAACGTGGTGCGCAGGAGGCCGGGATTGCCGGCCGTGGCGGGCTTGAAGATCGCCGCGAACGAGCCCTTCTGGGTGCTCTTCTCGCGTACGGCGGCAGCCTCCGGGGCGTCCTGCACCCGGCGCCGCACCCAGACGACGAGCAGTGCGGGCAGCGCGCCGGTCCAGAACATCACGCGCCAGGCGAGGTCGTCCTCGAGGAACTGGAACACCAGCGTGTAGACGACCACGGCCAGTCCCCAGCCGACGGCCCAGGAACTCTGGACCGCGCCGAGCGTACGGCCGCGGTGCTTGGGGCTCGCGTACTCGGCGACCAGGATCGCGCCGACCGCCCACTCACCGCCGAAACCGAGCCCCTGAAGGGCGCGGAAAACCAGCAGGGTCTCGTAGTTGGGCGCGAAACCGCAGGCCACGGTGAACACCGCGTACGTGATCACGGTGATCATCAGGGCCTTGACGCGCCCGATCCGGTCGGCGACCACACCCGCCAGGGCGCCGCCGACCGCCGAGACGACCAGCGTGACGGTGGTGAACAGGCCGGTCTGGCCGCTGTCCAGGCCGAAGTACGCGGCCAGCGCGACCATGCTCAGCGGCAGTGTGAAGTAGTCGTAGGAGTCGAGGCCGTAGCCGCCGAACGCGCCGGCGAAGGCGCGCCGGCCGCGCGGACCGAGAGCGTGCAGCCAGGCGAACGGGCCGTCCTGGGGGGTGAGTTCAGCCGCCTCGGAGCGGTCTTCGGCGGTCAGGGCCTGGGGTGGAGGGGTCGTGCTCATGGGCACCTCGCAGTGAGGGACGGAGGGTGCTTTGGACTGAGCCGTGCCGTGCGGGAAGTGCGCGGCGCCGAATTTCGGCGGCCGTTTTCGCGGCCATGCGATTGACGCCTGACCGACAAGGTAGAGGATCGTTGAACGATCCCTCAATACCCATGTTGTTTCGTTCTTGTATCTGCGATTGAATTCCGGGCATGGCAGAGCTGACGGGACTGGCCGACGATCGCGCCCTGCTGGGTCGCACGAGCACTGCCGAGCGGGTCTCGGACATCCTCAGGAGCCGTATCGCGGAGGGGTACTTCCCGCCCGGCACCCGGCTGTCCGAGGACAGCATCGGCGGGGCGCTCGGCGTCTCGCGGAACACGCTGCGTGAGGCGTTCCGGCTGCTCACGCACGAGCGGCTGCTCGTCCACGAGCTCAATCGCGGGGTCTTCGTGCGGGTCCTGACCGTCGAGGACGTCGAGGACATCTACCGCACACGCTCTCTCGTGGAGTGCGCCGTGGTCCGGGGGCTCGGTGAGCCGCCGTACGCCGTGGACGGCCTCGCGACGGCTGTGGCGAACGGGCGGCGGGCTGCGGGCGAAGGTGACTGGACGGGCGTCTCGACGGCCAACATCCACTTCCACCGGGAGCTCGTCGCGCTCGCCGGGAGCGCCCGCACCGACGAGCTGATGCGCAGCGTCTTCGCCGAACTGCGCCTCGCGTTCCACGTGGTGGACGACCCGCGGCGGCTGCACGAGCCGTACCTCGTGCGCAACCGCGAGATCCTCCAGACCCTCCAGAAGGGCGACCGGGACGGCGCCGAGCGGCTGCTCGCGGTCTATCTCGACGACTCGCTCAAGGGACTTGTGGCGGTGTACGGGCGGCGGGTGGCCGACGGGGCGCAGGGGACGGGCTGAGCAGCAGGGGGACGAATGCGGCGGCCGCTGTGACGGGCGGTCGCTTCTGGGTCGTTTCGACCGTTGTCAGACCGAGGACCTAGTCTGTGCACCGTGACTTCGCCTGCATCGACGGACCGTGTTCCGCCCCAGCTCAGCGCGGGGCCGCGCCCCGCACCGGGCCCGGCCGCCGACGAGGGTCTGGCGCGGCGGCTGCGCGCGCTCGCCTGCACCGCGCCGCTGCACGACCTCGACGTACGCAAGGCGAATCTCGCGGGTGAGTACTCGGTCTACGGGATGGCTGAGGTGGCCCTCGCCGCCATCGACCTCGTCACACTGAACATGGACTTCGACACGGGCGCCGACCACGACCAGATAGTGGCCCGCCTCATCCCGCGCATCGCCGCCCAGGCCCCGCAGCGGCCCGTCGCCGAGCACGAGCGCGTGGCCCGCTGGGTCCTGGAGAACCTGATCAACGTCGGCAGCGTCGACCGCGGCTTCCGGGCCGTATACGGCACGTTCGCGCCCGACGGCTCCTATGTACGCCGCGACTACGACTTCAAGCTGATCGAGGAGGTGCCCGGATACGGGGGGAGTGTGTATCTCCGTACGACGGATGAAGCGGTCAATGTGCTCGTCGGCGCCCTCGACACCGACGTCACCAGTGCGCAGATCGCCGCCGAGGTCAAGCTAGAGGTGCTGATCAGCCGCGGCCGGCTCGCCGACGCGCAGCTCGCCGCGGAGCAGGCCAGGTACCGGACCGTGCAGTTCGCCGAGACGCTGCGCAGGGCTCTGGACGCGACCCGCCGCAATGTGCGGGCCGTGGACTGGCTCGAGGCCGTGCCCGACATGATCGCGGAGGCCCTCGACCACGTCGCCGACCGGTACCGCCACGAGAACGCGATCCTCACCAACATCCGCAAGGCCCGCGACGAGTCCGAGGACCCCGAGCAGAAGCGCCGTGCGGCGGAGCTGGTCGACATCGTCAAGGACTGCATCCGCAGGCATACGCAGCTGCAGTCTCGGCTCCTGGAGGCCGGGCCGCTGTTCCGTGCCGAGCAGGACCGGCAGGCCTTCGCCACGCCCATGACCACTTCGGGGATCGATCTCTACGGGCACCTCGTCGCACCCGTGCTGCCGCTCCCCCTGGAGCAGGCGCTGCGGGTGACGGACGCGTTCTTCGCCCGCGGGACGGGGCTGCGTACGCCCGTGTCGGTACGTGTCGGGGACCTTGTCGACATACTCCTTGCGCCTCCCATGGAGCGGGAGCACCTGGGCGCCGAGATGCCCGAACCCGACCTGATCGCCACGCCGGACGACAGCCGGTTCAGCGAGGAGCAGCTCGCCAGTGCCATGGAGCTGCTCGACCTACCCGCGGATGCGCCGCGGCGGCTGTCCGGGCTGCTTGCCGATGCCCGGCGGCGGGACCCTGAACTGCCTTACCTCGTCGCCCTGTTGGCCGTGCACGCTGCCAGTCCACCCGTCGGCACGGCTTATCGGCAAGGTGAGCAGAAGCTGTTGTTCGCTGTGGACGACGGGACCGAGCTGGACGATCCGGAGTTCGGCGGGGCGGATCTCATCGTTGGCATGGCTTTGCTGGATGCGGTGGGGATGGCAGCGGGCAGATCGGAGGCGGCGTGATCTGTGGCTCGTCCTTTGGCCGCGGGCCGGCTGTGGCTGATCGCGCCCACGCGGCGGAGCCGCATATGTCACAGCCCCGCGCCCCTTACGTACCTGCCCTCGCCCTCGTTTGTCAGACCAAGGAGTTTCACCCGTGACCGAGCACGTCGAGTGGAGTGAGCCGGAGGCCGCTGCCGTACCGGCCAACGCGCCCATCACGCCCGCCGACGCCGCCGATGCCGCGCGGCTCGTCGCTTTCGGGCTGCAGCCCAAGCTTCAGCCCGCGCGCGACCAGGAGTACGCGGAGCTGCTGCGGCGGTACCGCGAGGATCCGCCTTTCGCGCGGCTCGCGGACGCCGTGGCCGCCGGGCTCGGGCTGGTCGTCCTGGAGGTGTCCCCGCGCGCGGGGATGGCCGTGACCGCCGCCGAGGACTCCGTGTTCGCCGTCCGCATGGGCGACTACGCGCGCCGGACGTCGGCCGACTCGGGGGACCGCTTCCTGCACGGGCTTGCACATCTCGCCGTCGCCGCCATGGCGTTTCCCCGTCCCGAGGACCTCGCGGACGACGGGTACATCGGGCGCGTCTCGGTCAACGGGGTCGACGCGTTCGTACGGCAGGCCTGCCGGCGCCTGGAGGAGCGGGCCGAGGAGGAGGGCCGCAACACCGACCCGGCGACGGAATCGCCGGGCCTGGAGGCGGCCTGGCGGATCTGGGCCCGGCGCAGCTCCACCGGGGCCACCAAGGACGCGCGAAGACTCGCAGGATCCACCACCGGAATCGTCGGCAAGGCCGTCGCCTTCCTCACCGACTCCGGGTTTCTGCAGCGCACCGGGGACGACTCCGGTGGGACGTACCGGACGACTGCCCGTTATCAGCTCCAGGTCCGTGACATGGCCGGAAGCGCCGCTATGGCCGAGCTCCTTGAGCTGGGCATCGTTCCGGTGACCGACGGCACCGCGAGTCTGCTGCCCGCCGAGGACACCGAGGACGTGGAGCTGGCGGCCGGCGCCGGACTCCCCTTCCACTCCTGACCCGGCGATCAGCCGTCCGACCGCCTCAACTCCCCTCACGACTACGAGAGTCCGCCGCCATGTACGAGCTGTCCCGGGTCCGCCTCTACTCGATCGGGCCTGCCGGTGCGCGCTACGCCGACACCGTGCTTGACCTGCGTGGAGTGGGTCAGCCGGTGCCCGACCCCGCGCCCACCCAGGCGGAGTTCTTCGAGGAGGAGCCCGTCGGGCCGCCGCGTCGCCCGGCGCCCGCGGGCGTGCTCTTCCTGGAGAACGGCGGCGGCAAGTCGGTGCTGCTCAAGCTGATCTTCTCGGTGATGCTGCCGGGCCACCGGAACACACTGGGCGGCGCGAGTTCCGGTGTGCTGCGCAAGTTCCTGCTCGCCGACGACTGCGGGCATGTGGCGCTGGAGTGGCAGCACACGCTGACCGGCGAGTGTGTCGTCGTCGGCAAGGTGAGCGAATGGCGGGGGCGGCAGGTCTCCAACGACCCGCGGAAGTTCGCCGAGGCCTGGTACTCGTTCCGGCCAGGTCCGGGACTGAGCCTGGACAATCTGCCGGTCGCCGAGGCCACCGCCGTACGGGCGCCCGTGGAAGGCGCGTCCGGGGCGCAGGGCCGACGGCGCACCATGAAGGGCTTCCGGGACGCGATCACCGAGGCGGGCAAGGCGTACCCGCACCTCGAAGTGCACTGGGAGGAGATCCACGACCGCTGGAACGAACACCTCGGCGACCTGGGCCTGGACCCCGAACTCTTCCGCTACCAGCGGGAGATGAACGCGGACGAGGGTGAGGCCGCCGGTCTCTTCGCGGTGAAGAAGGACTCCGACTTCACGGACCTGCTGCTGCGCGCGGTCACCGACACCCGGGACACCGACGGGCTCGCCGACCTGGTCGGCGGTTTCGGCAACAAGCTGGGCCGGCGTGCCGAGCTCATCGCCGAGCGGGACTTCACGGCAGGCTCTGCGGACCTGCTCGGGCGGATCGTCGAAGCCGCCGGGGCACGGGCACGCGCACGTGACATCCATGCGGGTGCCGAGCGGCGTACGCGGACACTGGCCAGGCGCCTGTCCGCGCGAGCCGTGCGGGAGCGGGGCCGGGCCGGCGAGCTGGCCCAGCGGGTCACCGGCGCCGCGCACACCGTCACCGAGGCTGAGAGTGCCCGTTCCACGAGCTCGCTGATCGCGGCCGAACTCGCCTACCGGCACGCCTCGTTGGCGCTCGCCGGAGCCGAGAAGGCAGCGGCCGCGCAGAAGCGTGAGCTGGCCGACGCGCGCACCCTGCACTCCGCCTGGCAGGCCGCCGAGGCCGTACTGCGGCATCGCTCCGCCGCCGACCGCTCCGCGCGTGTGGCCGCCGCGATCCGCGAGGCCGAGCGGGACGCCGCGCCGGCGCTCGCCGCGCGGGCCAAGGCCGCCGTCGATCTCGTACGAGCCCTGCACCGCGCCGCTGACGGTGCCGAGGCGCTCGCCAACGAGGAGGAGGAGCGGTCCGCAGGACTCCAGGAGGTCGGCGAGACGGCTCACTCGGACGCGACCGCTGCCGCCACCGCCGCGCAGCGCGCCCGCAGTGAGGTCGGGCATCTGCGCCAGCGCCTGAGCGAGGTCGAGCAGGAGACCGCCGAAGCGGTGCGGGCCGGCTGGCTCGACGACAGTGCCCCCGACGCCGACCCGGCGCGGGCCGCGCTCGCCGCAAGCGACGCCGAGAAGACGGCCGTCGCGGCCTGGGACACCGCCCGGGAGGCCTCCCGGCGCGCCTCCGAGCACGCCCGCGAGGCGGCTTCCGCGGCGTCCCGCGCGGAACTGACGGCGGCCCGCGCGGCGGACGCGGCGACGGCGGCCGAGCGGTCGTACGAGGCCGAGCGGGGCACCGCGGAGGGGCTGGCGGGGGAGGAGCGGCTGGCGGAGTTGCTGAGCCTGCCGGGTGCCTCCGGCGGGGGGCGCGGTGGGGTGCCGGTTCCCCGGGCGGGGGCGACGGGTTCCCCCGGAGGCCGGGGTGTGGGCAGCGCCTCCGACCGCGCCGACGACGACACTCAGGGCGGTGCCCGTACGGCGCGCATTCGCCCCGGCGCGGGTGACACCGCCGATGAGGGCGATGCCGGGCTTGATGGGCAGGGTGCCTCTGGCGGGCGCAGCAAGGACGGAGGCGCGGTCAGCGGGGCGGCAGGGCTCGGGGCGGCGGGCGCGGCTCAGGGAGAGGCCTGGGCGACGGCCGAAGGCCCCCTCGCTCCCGAGCAGTTGGACCACTTCGCCGACGAACTGCGGGAACTGCTCGACGACGGTGTCGCCTCCGCCGAGCGCCATCTCTTCGACCTGCGGACCGCCGCGGCCGACGACGCACGGATCCTCGGGGCGCTCGGCGACGGGGGCCTGCTGCCGCCCGGCCCGGACGTGCTCGCCACCGTCGAGTTCCTCGGTGAGCACGGGATTCCCGCGCTGCCCGGCTGGCGCTACCTCGCACAGGCCGTCGACCCCGTCGACCACGCGCGCGTACTGGCCGCCAGGCCCGAGCTGGTCGACGGCGTGATCATCACCGACCCGGACACGCACGCCCGGGCGCGCGAGGCGCTCAACGACGCCGCGCTGCTGCCGAGGTCCGCCGTCGCCGTAGGCACCGCCGCCGCGCTGCTCGCCCCGACTCCGGCACCCGGCGCGGGTGACGGTGACGTCTTCCTCGTACCGCCGAACCCGGCCATGCACGACGAGCACGCCGCCGACGAGGAGCGACAGGCGCTGCGCACGCGCACGACGCAGCGGGACGAGGAGATCCGCACACTGGCAGGGCGGCTCGCCAAGGACCGTGAACTGGCGGCGCGGCTCGCGTCCTGGCGCACCGGCTGTCCCACCGGGCGGCTCGTCGAGCTCGCCGCAGCGGCTCGGGACGCGCGTGCGTTCGCCGAGGAGGCCGAGGCCGAGCTGGCCGAGGCGCGCACCGTGCGGGCCGAGGCCGACGAGGCAGCGGCCGAGGCAGCTCTCGTACGGGACGAGCGGCAGGAGGCCGCGCAGCGCGCCCGGCGCGCAGCCGACGCCCTCGCGGGGCTCGCATTCCGGTTGCGCGAGCGCGCCGGTTGGCAGGTCAAGCTGCGCGAACTCGCCGACGAGGCAACGGAGTCGGAGGCCCGCGCCCAGGTCTGCCTGGAGCGCGCCCGCGCCGCCGACGAGGACCGCCGCGCCGCCCAGCGCGCCGCCGACGACGCCCGCCGCACCGCCCGCGCGCTGCGCGCCGAGCGCGCGGAGATCGCGGGCGCTCCCGACGACGTACCGGAAGACGAGTCGACGGCCTCGAAGCCGTCCCTGCCCGCCCTGCGCGAGGCCTACCGGGCCGCATCGCAGCTGTACGAGAAGGTCGGTGTCGGCGCCGACCTTCGGGCCGAGCAGGCGCGGGCCGAGAGCGAGGAGAGCGCGGCGCTGGCCGAGTGGGAGCGGCTCAGCAACAAGGTGCGTACGCGCGCGGGGCAGCTCCTGGAGTCGCCGGACGGTTCCGACGGGCCGTCCCGGCAGGCCGCGGCCGCCCGCGCCGAGGAGTTCGTACAGCTCCTGGAGACCCGGATGTCGACCGCGAGCGAGCAGCTCGGACGGCTGCGCGGCGAGGCCGAGCGGCATGCGCCCGAGGACGGCGAGGCCCACACAGTGCTGTCGGAGGAGCTGGTCCCGCGCGACGCCGAGCACGCGCAGGTCCTGCTGCGCACGGCCACCGGTGAACTCGCTTCCCGTACCGAGGCGTTGAGCCAGGCGCGCGAAGCCCACGCCGAGCTGCTCGACGCCCACCGGGCCGCCGAGGACGCGGGCGGGGGCTTCGAAGAGACCGCCGCCCTGCTCAGAGATCTGCTGCGCGAGCACTCCGACGAGGAGCAGGAGGAGCCCGAGCCGTACCCCGGCAGCCTCGAAGAGGCACGGCACTCCGCCGCCGAGGCCCGCCGCTCCCTGCGCGGCTGCGCCACCGACCTGTCCGCCGCCGAAGCCGCCGTCCGAGAGGCCAGTGACATCCTCGTACGGCATGCCAACTCCACGCGGTACGAGCAGGTGCGCACCCCGGCGCGGCAGCAGATCCGTGAGCTGCCCGCGTCCGCACTGCCCGAGCACGCACAGAAGTGGGCGGACGCCTTCGCGCCCCGACTGCGGGTGCTGACCGACGAGTTGGAGCAACTGGAGCGCAATCGCGACTCGATCGTGGACCGGCTGCGGGGGCTCGTCGAGTCGGCGCTCGCCACTCTGCGGTCCGCACAGCGGCTGTCCCGGCTGCCGGAGGGGCTCGGCGAGTGGTCCGGGCAGGAGTTCCTGCGTATCCGCTTCGAGGAGCCCGACCAGGCCACGCTCGCCGAGCGGCTCGGCGAGGTCGTCGACGAGGCCACCCGCGCGGCGGTCAAGAAGAACTCGGACATGCGCCGAGACGGCATGTCACTGCTGCTGCGCGGAGTCGGCGCCGCCCTCCAGCCAAAGGGCGTCGCCGTCGAGATCCTCAAGCCGGACGCCGTCCTGCGCGCCGAGCGCGTCCCCGTCGGGCAGATGGGTGATGTGTTCTCGGGCGGTCAGCTGCTCACCGCCGCCATCGCGCTCTACTGCACGATGGCAGCGCTGCGCAGCAACGACCGGGGTCGCGACAAGCACCGGCACGCGGGCACGTTGTTCCTCGACAATCCCATCGGGCGCGCCAACGCGACGTATCTGCTGGAGCTCCAGCGGGCTGTGTCGGATGCGCTCGGTGTCCAACTCCTTTACACGACGGGGCTGTTCGACACGACCGCGCTCGCCGAGTTCCCGCTCGTCATCCGGCTCCGCAACGATGCCGACCTGCGGGCCGGGCTGAAGTACATCAGCGTGGAGGAGCACCTCCGGCCGGGGCTGCCGCGTCAGGCTGCCGCCGAGGAGGCCGGGCACAGTGAGATCACGGCTACGCGGATGTTCAAGCGCCCGGCGCCGAGCGTTCCGTAGACGAACGGTTGTGGGGGACCTGCGGGCCGGTTGTGGCTGGTCGCGCAGTTCCCCGCGCCCCTAAAGGGGCGTTTTACGCGTCCTCCTTCAAGAGGTCCGCGCACTTCTCGCCGATCATCATCGTCGTGATGCACGGATTGACGGAGATGAGGTCCGGCATCACCGAGCCGTCCGCGACCCGCAGACCCTCGACCCCCTTGACCCGCAGCCGCGCGTCGAGCGGGGCGGCGGCGTCGTCGTCCGCGCCCATCTTCACGGTGCAGGACGGGTGGTAGACGGTGTTGTGGGTCTTGTGGATGTAGTCGAGCAGCTCGTCGTCGGTCCGCACGGCGGGGCCGGGGGCCAGCTCCGCACCCGCCCAGCCGCTCAGCGCGGGCTGGGACGCGATCTTCCGCGCCAGCTTCAGGCCGTACGTCATCACGCGCACGTCGTGCTCGTGCGTGAAGTAGCGCGGGTCGACCATCGGCTTGTCCCGGTAGTCGCGGGTGCGCAGCCGCACGGTGCCGCGTGACTTGGCGCGGGTCACGTTCGGGGTGAGGCAGAACGCGTTCTCGGACGTCGGATAGCCCCAGCGCGCGGTGTTCATGTCGAACGGCACCGAGCCGTAGTGGAACATCAGGTCCGGGCGGTCCAGGCCCGGTTCGGTGTCGTAGAAGATGCCCGCCTCCCACCACTGGCTGGACGTGGTGGGCATGGGCTGCTTGGCGTCCCACATGATGACGCCCTCGGGGTGGTCCTGGAGGTTCTCGCCGACGCCCGCCGAGTCCACGACCACTTCGACCCCGACCTCGCGCAGCTGCTCGGCGGGTCCGATGCCCGACAGCATCAGCAGTTTCGGCGTGTCGATGGATCCGCAGGACACGATGACCTCGCGGCGGGCGCGTACCGTCCGGGTGTGGATCAGGTCCGGGTCCAGGTACTCGGCGCCGATGCAGCGACGGCCGTCGAGGACGAGCTTCTTGGCCCGGACCCCGGTGCGTACCTCCAGGTTGGGCCGTTTCCCGATGATCGGGTGGAGGTACGCCACCGACGAGGACTGCCGGATGTTGTTCTCGTCGGAGTTGATCTGGAACCAGTTGGCGCCGCGGATCACGGTCTTGCCGGTGTTGAAACCAGTGGTGGGAATGCCCGCCTGCGCGCACGCCTCCAACAGGGCGGTGCCGCAGGGGTCTTCGCCCTTCAGCGTGCGCAGCTTCACCGGGCCGGTGCGGCCGTGGTGGTCGCCGGGAGCGTCGTTCGACTCCAATCGCTGGTAGAGCGGGAAGAGTTCGGCCGCGCTCCACCCCGTACAGCCCGCCGCCGCCCAGTCGTCCAGGTCTTCGGCGGGCGCCCAGAAGGCGATACAGGAGTTGTGCGAGGAACAGCCGCCGAGCACCTTGGCGCGGGCGTGCCGCATGAAGCTGTTGCCGCTGGCCTGCGGCTCGACCGGATAGTCCCAGTCGTAGCCGGACTCAAGGAGGCCCATCCAGCGCTCCAGTTTCATCACGTCGTCGTCGCCGACGTCGCTCGGTCCCGCCTCCAGCACGCACACCGTGACGGACGGGTCCTCGGAGAGCCTTGCCGCGACCACGTTGCCGGCCGTACCGCCACCGACCACTACGTAGTCGAACTCATCTGGGTTCATGGGGAGTTGACCTCCTTGAGTCAGACGCTTACTCGGTTCGCTTGCTCAGTCGTTTACTCAGTCGTTCGCTCGGTCGCCCACGTTGGGCGCCTACTCGGGTGCCGAAGCGTCCTCGGGCGGGGCCGGCGCGGCCTGCGCCAGCTGGTGCTCGGTGAGCACCCCGGTCCGGTGCCGCTGCACGAACCAGTAGTAGGCGAAGCCGCCTCCCATCACGATGCCGACGAAGAGGAGGGCGCCCCATTTCAGGTACCAGTGGAACGGGGCGGTCGCGTTGTAGACCGCGGCGCGCGGCCAGAGCAGGTTGATCGTCATGGCCGTGCCCCACAGCACCGCGAGGATGTTGACGAGCAGCCCCCAGCGGCCGAGCGAGAACTTGCCGTCGCCCGCGGGCTGCCACTGGCCGCGCAACCTGGCGACCAGCATGGGCACGGTGACGCCCAGGTACGCGAGGTAGATCATGATGATGCCGATGCTGGTGACGACCGTGAAGATCTGCGGCTGACGGATGTTCACCACCAGGATCGCCAGCGCGAGTATGCCGATGATGACCGCGGGCAGGACCGGGGTCTGGAACCGCGGATTGACCTTGGCCAGCTTGGACGCGGCGGGCAGGTTGTTGTCGCGGGCCATCGCGAAGGCCAGCCGGATCGCCGCCGTGTGCACGGCCAGGGCACACACCGTGACCGCGATGAACACGCACCACAGCATGGCCTTGCCCGCGTCCTCGCCGAGCACGTCGAGGACGATGTACTGCAGGCCGTCCGTGGACAGTTGCTCGCCCGTCAGGCTGGAGACGCTCATCAGGGCGAACAGCAGGACGAGTCCGCCGAGCACGAACGAGGCGATGATGGCGCGGAGGATGGCGCGCGGCGCGTTGCGCGAGGGGTCGACGGACTCCTCACCGAGCGACGCGGCCGTGTCGAAGCCGTACATCACGTACGCGGACGCGAGCGACGCGACCAGGAACGCGCCGAGGTAGCCGCCGGGCATGCCCGTTCCCGTGCCGTTCGTCTCCATGACGACCTGCGGACCGCGCGTGATGTGCACCGCGAACAGCACGATCAGTACGACGGTCGCGATCAGCTCGATGAAGACGCCCGCCGTGTTGATTCTGGCCATCAGCTTCACACCGAGGGCATTCACCAGGGTGGTGAAGACAATGAGTACGGAGGCCAGCAGCACGGCGTTGGTGGCGACGTCGTACTTGCCCGTGCCGTCGCCCACGAACTGGAACACGGAAGAGATCTGAGGAAGCGTCAGCTGATATGCAAGGGCCACAGCGGCGATCGACACGATCGAGGCGAGCAGCATGGTCCAGCCCGCCAACCAGCCGATGTGCGGGTTCCCCACCTTCTTCGACCAGTTGTAGACGGAGCCGGCCACGGGATAGCGGGCGGCGAGTTCGGCGAAGCAGAGCGCGACCATGAACTGGCCGATGAAGACCATCGGCCAGGACCACCAGTAGGCGGGTCCGCCGCTGGCGTAGCCGAAGTAGAAGAGCTGGAAGGTGCCGGTGAGGATGGAGATGTAGCTGATGCCCGCGGCAAAGGTGTGGAAGTTGCCGAGGGTGCGCTTGAGTTCGGGTTTGTACCCGAACTCGGCCAGTTCCGAGTCGTCCTCGTGTTGCTCGGGTGGCTGAGCCGTGGTGGTCATGAGCGGCCTCCTGAAAGAGGGGAGTTCTCCCGGGCGGGAGGGGAGTGCGGCTCGTGCGGGGTCGTAGGTGTGTGCGGGTGCTGGATCATAGGACTGATCGGCGAGCGCTGGATCGTTCGCCGATCAGCGAGTTCCGGATTATAGGGTTCCGATTGGTCGAACCGGCGGGTGGGTTGGTGGTTCGACCAGCAGCTGGGCCGGTGGTCGAATCGTCTAGTGGACTGGTGGTTCAACCGGCGGGTGGACTAGTGGTCGAACCAGTGGATGGGCCAGTGGCCGAACCAGTGGATGGATGAGCCATTGGCCGGGCTAGTCGAACCAGCCCTGCGGACTCGGATTCGTCGTACGCCAGATGTGCTTCGTCTCGCGGTACTCGGCGAGACCGGCAGGCCCGAGCTCCCGCCCGAAGCCGGACTGCTTGTAACCGCCCCACTCGGCCTGCGGGACGTACGGGTGGTAGTCGTTGATCCAGACGGTGCCGATGCGCAGCGCGGACGCGACCCGCTGCGCCTTCGCCTCGTCGGAGGTGAAGATCGCGCCGGCCAGCCCGTAGATCGTGGCGTTGGCCAGCCGTACCGCCTCCGCCTCGTCCGTGAACCGCTCCACGGTGAGGACGGGCCCGAAGGACTCCTCCTGGACGACGGACATCCCGCCGGAGCACTCGTCGAGCACGGTCGGCAGGTAGTAGAAGCCTTCCGCGTGCGGAGGATCGGCAGGCCGCGTCCCGCCGCAGCGCAGCACCGCGCCCTCCTCAAGACCCTTGGCGACGTACGCCTCGATCTTCGCCCGGTGTGCCGCCGAGATCAGCGGCCCGGTCTGTGCCCGCTCGTCGAACGGCCCGCCCAGCCTGATGAGTTGGGCCCGGCGTACGACCTCGTCCACGAACCGGTCGTGCAGCGAGTCCTCGACCAGGAGCCGGGCGCCGGCCGAGCACACCTGCCCGGAGTGCAGGAAGACGGCGGTCAGCGCCATGTCGACGGCCGTGTCGAAGTCGGCGTCCGCGAAGACGATGTTCGGGTTCTTGCCGCCGAGTTCGAGGGCGACCTTCTTGACCGTCCCGGCCGCCGCGGCCATGAGCCTGCGGCCGGTCTGCAGACCGCCGGTGAAGGACACCAGGTCCACGTCCGGGTGCTCGCCCAGCGGTGCGCCGGCCTCGGGCCCCGCGCCGAGGATCAGATTGCCCGCGCCGGCGGGCAGTCCGGCCTCCTCCAGGAGGCGCATCAGATGGATCGCGGTGTGCGGGGTCAGCTCGCTCGGCTTGAGGATGAAGGTGTTGCCCGCCGCGATCGCCGGGGCGACCTTCCAGGCAGTCTGGAGCAGCGGATAGTTCCAGGGCGTGATCAGCGCGCAGACGCCGACCGGTTCGTATACGACCCGGCTGTCGACGCCCTCCGAACCCGTCTCCACGACCCGGCCGCCCTCGCTCGCCACGAGCCGCCCGAAGTAGCGGAAGCAGTTCACGATGTCGTCGATGTCGTACTCGCTCTCCACCAGCCGTTTGCCGGTGTCGAGGGATTCCGCGCGGGCGAGCGCCTCCTTGTCGCGTACGAGGAGATCGGCGACCCGCAGCAGCAGATCGCCGCGCTCGTTCGCGGGCGTATGGGGCCAGGGGCCCTCGTCGAAGGCGCGGCGCGCGGCCGCGATCGCGTCGGCCGTGTCCTGGCCGCCCGCCTCGTCCACTTCGGCGACGAGCGAGCCGTCGGCCGGGCAGCGGATCTCGCGGGTCCGTTTCTCCCGGGCACTCGTCCAGGCGCCGTCGATATAGAGATCAGCCATCCATGCCTCCCAGCATGCCTATGAGCCACTCGTGGAAGATCCCGATGTGGTGCTCGGTGGGCACCAGGACCCCGCCCCGCCGGTAGGCGCGGGACGCCATCGCGGGCTGCGTACGTTCGCAGGCCTCGAAGTCCTGAGCGTTGACTCGATGGAAGAGTTCCACGGACTTCGACACATCGGCGCCCGACGCGACGACCTCGGGTGCGTAGAGCCAGTCGCACTCCACGACCGTGCGGTCCTCGGCGAGGGGGAACATGCGGTGCAGGATGACATGGTCCGGGACAAGGTTGATGAAAACGGTCGGTTTGACAGTTATCGCATAGTAACGACGGTCCTGATCGTCTGCTACTGCGGGCAGCTTCGCGAATCCCTCGCTGCCGTCGACCGTGAAACCCTTGATCTCCTCGCCGAACTCGGCGCCGTGGCCGACGTAGTACTGGGCGGCGTAACCCTCGGCGAACTCCGGGAGCACGTCGGTGAGCTCGGGGTGGATCGTGGCGCAGTGGTAGCACTCCATGAAGTTCTCGACGATCAGCTTCCAGTTCGCCTTCACGTCATAGGTGATGCGTTTTCCGAGGGCGAGGTTCTCGGTGCCGTAGTGCTCGATGGCCGCCGCGTTGCCGAGCCGCTCCACGGCCGCGCCCATCACGGTCTCCTCGAAGGACGCCGGCTCGTCGGCCAGGCACACCCAGGCGTAGCCGAGCCACTCCCGCAGAGCCACCTTGACCAGGCCGTATTCGGTGCGGTCGACGTCCGGCATCTTGATCAGGTTGGGCGCGGCGACCAGCTTGCCGTCGAGGTCGTACGTCCATGCGTGGTACGGGCACTGGAGGTTGCGGCGCACCTCGCCGGACTCCTCCGTGCAGAGCCGGGCCCCGCGGTGACGGCAGATGTTGAGGAACGCGCGCAGTTCACCGGTGCGCGAGCGGGTGATCAGGACGCTCTCGCGGCCGACCTGGACCGTGCGGAAGGCGCCGGGCTTGTCGAGATCTGCCGAGCGGACGGCACAGAACCACATCGACTCGAAGAGCCGTTCCTGTTCCGCGCGGAAGATCTCCGGATCGGTGTAGTAGTGCCCCGGGAGGGTGGCGATCAGGCTGGGGGAGAGGGGGCTCGGGGAGATGGGGGTCGTCGTCACGTGCGTACTCCTCAGGCGGGCGCGGCGGCGAGGCGGTGGGGGTCGAATAGGCCGATCGGGTGCTCGGTGCTGCCCTGCAGGGCCAGGTCGGCGAGGATCTCGCCGACGACCGGCACGAACTTGAAGCCGTGCCCGGAGAACCCGCAGGCCACGGTGACGGACTCCGGGTGCGCGGGGTGCCGCGCGATGACGAAGTGCTCGTCGGGTGTGTTGGAGTACATGCAGGTGGCGGCCTTGAGGAAGGTGCCAGGCAGGTCGGGGATACAGCGGGCCATGTGGTCCGCCATGGCCTGGATCTCGTCCTCGTGCACGGTCCGGTCGATGTTCTCCGGGGTGCACTCGACGCCCTTGCGGAAGAAGGCGACCTTGGCGCCGAGATCCGGTCCGTCGATGGACGGGAAGCCGTAGGCCTGGACTCCGGCCGCGTCCTCCCAGATGTAGATGGGGTGGTTCTCGGGGAGGAACGGCCGGACCCCGGTCGTCGGCTGGAACCAGTACATGACCTGCCGCTCGATGGTGAACGGCACCCCCACATCGGTGAGCAGCTGCGGCGCCCACGCCCCGGGGCAGATCACCAACTGGCCCGCCGTGTAGGTGTTCTCGGCCGTGTGGACGCGTACTCCGTCCTTGTACGGCTCCCAGCGCGTCATCGGCTCCTCGAAGTGCAGGTCGGCGCCCTGGCGGGTGGCGAGCTGGAGGTGCGCGGCGACGGTGTTCTCGGGTCGGATGAACCCCGCACGGGCCTCGTACAGCGCGACCTCGTCGTCGTTCGGGTTGAGCGTCGGGAAGCGGCGGCGGATCTCGGTGGCGTCCAGGATCTCGTGGGGCAGGTCCCACTGCGTGGCGGAGCGCAGCGAGCCGGAGACGGTCAAGGAGTCGGGGGTACCGATCATCACGCCGCCGCAGAGAGTCGCGATGTCTCGCCCGGTGGCCCGCTCAACCTCGTCGTACAGCTCGTACGCGCGCAGCAGGAGCGGTACGTACGCCGGGTCCTCGAAGTAGGACTGGCGCGTGATCCGCGAACCGCCGTGACTGGAGCCGCGGTTGTGGACCGGACCGAACTTCTCCAGGCCGAGCACGCTGGCGCCCCGGGCGGACAGGTGGTGGGCGGCGGCGCTGCCCATACCGCCGAGACCGATCACGATCACGTCGTAAGTCGGGGACACGGAAAGCCTCCTGAGGGTGTGTCAGCGGCGGATGCGGGTCATCTTCGGGTCGAAGAGCGGCTCGTCGGCGACGGTCGCGGCCACCTTCTGGCCGAAGTACTCGATGTGCACACCGGTGCCGCTCGCGAGCGCCGGCAGCCAGGCGTACGCGACGCAGCGGCCCAGCGTGTAGCCGTACGAGGCGCTGGTCACGTAGCCGACCGGGGCACCGTCGACGAACACGGGCTCCTTCCCGAGGACCACGGCGGCCGGGTCGTCGAGGAGGAGGGGGGTGAGTTTGCGTGCCGGTTCCGCTGTGGCCAGACCGTGCAATGCCTCCTGGCCGACGAACCCGTCCTTGTCCATGCGGACGGCGAAACCGACGCCCGCCTCGTAGGGGTTGTGCTCGTCCGTCATGTCGACGCCCCAGGCGCGGTAACCCTTCTCCAGGCGAAGGGAGTTGAAGGCGGAGCGCCCGGCCGCGACCACGCCGTGCCGCTGTCCCGCCTCCCACAAGGTGTCCCAGAGCCTGAGTCCGAGGTCGGCGCTGGTGTACAACTCCCAGCCCAGCTCGCCGACGTACGACAGGCGCATCGCCGTCACCGGGACGTGCCCGAGGTAGGTCTCCTTCGCCCGGAAGTAGCCGAAGCCCTCGTGCGAGAAGTCGTCGCGGGTCAGCGGCTGGACGAGGTCGCGGGCGAGCGGGCCCCAGACACCGATGCAGCAGGTGCCGGAGGTGATGTCGCGGATGTGTACGTCGTCGGGGGCGTGCCGGGTCAACCAGTCCAGGTCTGTGGGGGAGTTGGCGCCCACCTGGAAGCGGTCCGGGGCGAGGCGCGCGACGGTGAGGTCGGAGCGTACGCCGCCCGTCTCATCCAGGAGCAGGGTGTACGTGACCGCGCCGGGCTTCTTGCGGAGGTTGTTGGTGGTCATGCGCTGGAGGAAGCCGAGGGCGCCGGGGCCGGTGACTTCGAGGCGGCGCAGCGGGGTCATGTCGTACAGCGCGACCTTCTCGCGGGTCGCCTTCGCCTCGGCGGCCGCGATGGGCGACCAGTAGCGGGCCGACCAGGCGTCGCGCTCGGGAAGGGGGCCGAGCGCGTCGACGAGCGGGGCGTTCGCCTCGTACCAGTGCGGGCGCTCCCAGCCGCCGCCCTCCAGGAAGTGCGCGCCGAGTTCCTGCTGCCGGGCGTAGAAGGGGCTGACGCGCAGGGGGCGCGGGTGCTCCATGGGCTGGAGGGGGTGGAGGATGTCGTACACCTCGACGAACTGCTGTGAACCGCGTTCACGGACGTACGACGGTGAACGCTGCGCATCCTCGAAACGCGTGAGGTCGCACTCGTGCAGGTCGATGGAGGCGCGTCCGTCGACCATCCACTCGGCGACGGCCTTCGCGACCCCCGCGGAGTGGGTGACCCAGACGGCCTCGGCCAGCCAGAAGCCGCGCAGTTTTCGCGACTCCCCGAGGACGGGCATACCGTCGGGAGTGAAGGAGAAGACTCCGTTGAACCCCTCCTCGATCTCCGTCTCGCGCAGGGCCGGCATCAGCCAGCGGCAGTCGTCCCAGCTCGGCGCCCAGTCCTCCTGGGTGAAGGGGAAGGAGGACGGCATGTCCATGTCGTTCGCGCGCGCCTCGTCGTACGGGAGGATCGCGAACGGGTCGACGGTGAGCGGCTTGTGGGCGTAACTGCCGATGCCGATGCGGTCGTTGTGCTCGCGGAAGTAGAGGTCGCGGTCCTGGAAGCGGAGGATGGGCCTTTCGGCTTCTTCTGTCGCGCCTGCCAGTTCGGGGAGCCGGTGAGTCTTCGCGTACTGGTGCGCGAGCGGCTGCAGCGGGACCTCGACTCCGGCCATGCGGCCGATGACCGGGCCCCAGAAGCCGGCGGCGGAGACGACATGGTCGGCGGGGAAGGAGCCGCGGTCGGTGACGACGGCGGTGACTCTTCCGTCCTCCTGCTCGATGCCGGTGACCGTGTGGCGGTCCAGGAAGCGGGCGCCCTTTTCGACGGCGCGTGCCATCTGGGCGCGGGACGCGAGCACGGCGCGGGCCAGACCGTCGTCGGGCGTGTGGAAGCCGCCGAGGACGGTCGACTCGTCGATGAGTGGCCAGAGTTCCTTGCAACGGGCCGCGCTGACGACCTCACCGCGCACGCCCCAGGCGGCGGCATAGCCGGCCTTGCGATGCAGTTCGGCCAGGCGCTCCGGCGTGGTCGCGAGCTCCAGGCCGCCGACCTGGTTGAAGCAGGAAACCCCGTCCACCTGGAGGGAGTTGAACTTCTCGACCGTGTAGCGGGCGAACGCGGTGAGCGTCTTGGACGGGCTCGTCTGGAACACCAGCCCTGGCGCGTGCGAGGTGGAGCCGCCCGGGGCGGGCAGCGGCCCCTGTTCGAGAACGGTGACATCGGTCCAGCCGCGGGCGGTCAGCTCGTCGGCGAGCGAACAGCCGACGATGCCGGCGCCCACGATGACCACGCGGGGATGGGTTTCGGGCGTACTGGACATGCCCCTCCTTGCCGGGGTGGGGAGCGAACGCGCTCAGGGCGTGCGGACGTTGGGCCGCTCGGCGGCGACGGTGGTGTCTTCACCGTGTCCGGTGCGGACGACCGTGTTGCCGGGGAGGGTGAGTAGCCGGTTGCGGATGGAGGCCTCGATGGTGGGCCGGTCGGAGTAGGAGCGGCCGGTCGCGCCGGGGCCACCGTGGAAGAGGGTGTCCCCGGTGAAGACCGTGTCCAGGAACGGAACGTAGAGCGAGCAACTGCCCCAGGTGTGGCCCGGGTTGTGGATCACCTGGATCTCGATGCCGGCGACGGTGATGCGCTGGCCGTCGGTCAGCTCACCGTCCGGCTTGCGGTCGGGGTGCGTGGCGGCCCACAGCTCGTGGTCCGCGGGATGCAACAGGACGGGTGCGCCGGTGAGTTCGGCGAGTTCGACGGCCGCGTCGACGTGGTCGTCGTGCGCGTGGGTGCAGACGATCGCGGTCACCGCACGGCCCCCGACGGCCTGGTGGATCGTACGGGCGTCATGGGCGGCGTCGACGATCAGCACCTCTTCGTCGTCGCCGAGGAGCCAGACGTTGTTGTCGACGTCGAAGGTGTCACCGTCGAGGCTGAACGCGCCCGAGGTGACGACGCGTTGGACTCGCACGCCGTGGCTCTGTCGAGTTCCGCCCGTGGTCACAGGACCACCACCGAACGCAGCACCTCGCCCCGGTGCATCTTCGCGAACGCCTCCTCGACCTGATCGAGCGAGATGGTCTCGCTGACGAAGGCGTTGAGGTCCAGCAGGCCGTAGAGGTACTGGTCGATGAGGAACGGGAAGTCGCGGCTCGGCAGACAGTCGCCGTACCAGGAGGACTTGAGGGCGCCGCCGCGCGAGAACAGGTCGATCAGCGGGATCTCGATCTTCATCTCGGGGTCGGGGACGCCGACCTGGACGAGTACACCCGCGTGGTCGCGCATGTAGAAGGCCTGCTTGTACGTCTCCGGCCGGCCCACCGCGTCGATCGCGATGTCGACCCCGAAACCGTCGGTGAGCGCCCGTACCGCCTCCACGGGATCCGTGCCGCGGGAGTTGACCGTGTGGGTGGCGCCGAACTTCTCCGCCTGGTCGAGCTTCTTGTCGTCGATGTCGACGGCGATGACCTTCATGGCGCCGTTGAGGCAGGCGCCCGCGATGGCCGCGTTGCCGACACCGCCGCAGCCGATGACGGCGACCGTGTCACCGCGTCCGACATTGCCGGTGTTGACGGCGGCGCCGTAACCCGCCATCACGCCGCAGCCGATGAGGCCCGCGGCCTCGGGGCGGGCCGCCGGGTCGATCTTCACCGCCTGTCCGGCCGCGACCAGGGTCTTCTCGGCGAAGGCGCCGATGCCGAGGGCGTTGCTGAGCGGGGTGCCGTCGAGGAGCGTCATCGGCTGGGTGGCGTTGCGGGAGTCGAAGCAGTACCAGGGGCGGCCACGGCGACAGGAGCGACAGCTGCCGCAGGGCGCGCGCCAGGCGAGGACGACGTAGTCGCCGGGGACCAGGTCGGTGACCCCCTCGCCGACCGCTTCGATCGTGCCGGCCGCCTCATGGCCGAGGAGGAAGGGGAAGTCGTCGGTGATCGCGCCCTCCCGGTAGTGCAGATCCGTGTGGCAGACCCCGCAGGCCTGTACGGCGACGAGCACCTCGCCGGGCCCGGGATCGGGAACGACGATCGTCCGCACCTCGACGGGTGCGCCCTTTTTGACAGTGACTACGGCACGGACCTCGTGTGGCACGACAAGCTCCTCTGCTGTTGCGCAATGCACGATGGGTTGCGCGATGAGGAACATATTGAGAATGCCGACAGGGGGTCGTCAAGAGGTGGGGGTTAACCCTTGGCAAAAGGAACGGGCGGGACGAAACGTGCCCGACACACAGAGGCGCGGGGCCAGGAGATTCCTGGCCCCGCGCGTTGTGCCCGTGCGGTGCGGTGTCCCGGGGGCGCGCCGTACCGGGTGGGTTTTCCGGCCGCGTTACGTGCCCGCTGTCCGCCGTGTGTCCGCCTCGGCTTCCGTCAGAAGCCGTAGCCCATCCGGCGCGAGAGCTCGGCCGCGGCTGCGACCGTGCGCTTGGCGAGATCCGGCAGACGGTCCGAGTCCAGCCGGTACACCGGTCCCGAGGTGCTGATCGCGCCGATGACCTTGCCGTCGTGGGCGCGCACCGGGGCGGCGACCGCCGCGAGACCCAGCTCCAGCTCTTCGAGCGCGAACGCGTAACCCTGCTCGACGACCGCTTCCAGTTCGGAGCGGAGCGCGGCCGTGCCGGTGATGGTGCGCTCGGTGAACCGCGGCAGCGGGCGGGCGAGCAGGCCCTCGCGCAGCGTGGGCGGAAGGTGCGCGAGGAGGACCTTTCCGCTGGAGGTGGCGTGCAGGGGTGTCCGTCTGCCCAGCCAGTTCTGCGCGGTGACGGAGGCGGCGCCGCGGGCCTGCATGATGTTGACCGCAGCGTCGTCGTCGAGGACCGCGATGTTGACGGTCTCACCCAGCTCGTCGGCCAGTTCACGGCAGACCGGAACGCCCTCCTGGGAGATGTCCAGACGCACTGCCGCCGCCCCCGCCAGGCGCAGTACGGCGGCTCCCAGGTAGTACTTCCCACGGTCCTTGGCCTGGGCCACCAGGCCGCGGTTCTCCAGGACGCCGAGCAGCCGGAAGGCGGTGGACTTGTGCACCTCCAGCTCGTCGGCGATCTCGGTGACACCCGCCTCGCCGAGCCGGGCGAGGATTTCCAGCACGCTCACCGCGCGGTCCACCGACTGGACGGCGCTGCCGGCGCCCCGGCCCTGCTTCTCCTGCGTCGCCCTCTTGGCCTCGGTCTCCTCGTTCGGCTCAGCCTGCTTCTGAGTGCGGGTCATAGCTCAACTCTCACCACCTGGCGGCCCTGTTTGGGCCGCATCTGCGGGAAGCCCTTGACGTGACGGGACCCCCGCGCGGATTCTGTTGCGCATAGCGCTCCCTCATGCGCCATACGAAACATCATGTTACCGAAGCGTCCGGAACCGGGAAGGGCTCGAAGGCGAGCCTCTCCCGCTCGTTCCCGGACGACCTGGACCTTGAGAGGTCGCGGACGAAGCGTCCGGACCGAGAGGGGGGCCCATGATTCCCGTCTGCCGCCTTGAAGACCTCCCCGTGGGCGAATCCGTCCGTGTCGACACCACACCGCCCGTCGCCGTGTTCAACGCCGACGGCGAGCTGTACGCCATCGACGACACCTGCACCCACCAGGACGCCTCCCTCTCCGAGGGCTGGCTGGAGGGCTGTCTGGTCGAATGCCCGCTGCACGCCGCCTCATTCGATCTCCGTACGGGCCAACCGACGTGCCTCCCCGCACGCCGCCCCGTCCGCACCCACCGCGTCACCGTCGACGACGGCGTCATCCACGTCCACCTGGCCGCGGAGGAGGGCACCGCAGCATGACGTACGAGACCACCGCCGACCATGAGCGGACTGCTCCCCGAGGAGCCCCCGTGGTTCGGCGCGCCGCCGGTGATGCCGGCGTCGCCCCTGCCGTACGGATCCGGAGGCGCGCCTCATGAGGACCGTGACCGTCGTCGGTGCCTCCCTCTCCGGGGTGTACGCGGCCCGCGAACTGCGGGCCCAGGGTTTCGACGGACGTCTGGTGATCGTCGGGGACGAGCCCCACCGACCCTACGACCGCCCGCCCCTGTCCAAGGACTTCCTCACCGGCCGCGCCGACGAGGACCAACTCGCCCTCACCGACGCCGAGGAGACCGCCGAACTAGACGCCGAGTGGCTCCTCGGCGTACGTGCCCGCGGCCTCGACGCCCGCGGCCGCACCGTCCTCCTCGACAACGGCCGCACCGTCTCCACCGACGGCGTGGTCATCGCCACCGGCGCGTCGGCCCGCCGCCTCCCCGGCGACGACCTCGCCGGCGTCCACACTCTGCGCACCCTCGACGACGCCCGTGCCCTGCGCCAGGAACTCACCCGGGGCCCGCTCCGCGTCGTCGTCATCGGCGGCGGCTTCATCGGCGCGGAGACCGCCTCCTCGTGCGCCGCCCTCGGCCATGACGTCACGGTCGTCGAGGCCGCCCCGCTGCCCCTCGTCCCTCACCTGGGCCCCGACATGGCGGCCGTGTGCGCCGCACTGCACCGCCGAGGCGGCGTCGGCCTTGTCACCGGCATCGGTGTCGCCGGCTTGCGGGGGAGCGGCACCGTGCGTTCGCACGCAGGCAGCGACGCGGCTTCGCAGGACGGTCCCGCCGCCCGTCCGGCGGTC
Source organism: Streptomyces sp. NBC_00038 (assembly GCF_026343635.1). Taxonomy (NCBI): domain Bacteria; kingdom Bacillati; phylum Actinomycetota; class Actinomycetes; order Kitasatosporales; family Streptomycetaceae; genus Streptomyces; species Streptomyces sp. NBC_00038. The sequence continues at coordinate 1,864,712 of NZ_JAPELQ010000001.1, read as the reverse complement.
GCCGAGAGCGTCGCGTCGCGGCACACCGTCACCGGCGTACGGCTCACCGACGGCCGGACCCTCCCCGCCGACGTCGTGATCGTGGGCATCGGCGCCGTCCCCAACACCGGCTGGCTCGCTGGTTCGACGCTCGCCCTGCACGACGGCGTGCTGTGCGACGACGGTTGCGTGACCGGACTTCCGCAAGTGGTCGCCGTCGGAGACGTCGCCCGCGTCGGAGGAGCCCGCACCGAACACTGGACCTCAGCCACCGAACAACCCCGGGTCGCCGTACGCAACTTGCTCGCGGGCAGCACCGTCGACAGCGTGCGATCCCTGCCCTACTTCTGGTCCGACCAGTACGGCGCGCGCATCCAGTTCGCGGGCCGACGGCACGAGGCCGACACCGTCCGTATCGCCGAGGGCGCCATCGAGGACGGCGCACCCGCCGAGGGCGGCTTGCTCGCCCTCTACGAGCGCGACGGCCGTACGACAGCCGTCCTCTCCGTCGACCGCCCGCGCCCGTTCATGCGAGCCCGCCGTGAACTGGCCCGCAGCACCGGTCCGGTGGAGCCGGCGGCACTGTGACGACCTGACCGTTCAGAGGGCGAGCCGGTCGGGGTGGTGGTCCGCCTGTCGGGCGTCGCGGGGTGGGGTCGTGCCGGGGCGCGACCCCAGCTGCCATGAGTCGCGAGCGACCATGACGTCGCCATGAGCCGCGGCTCATGGCGACTGGCCGCACTTGATCGCCGTTGGCCGTCCTTGGTCGCATCTAGGAATGCGACAGCTGCCCCGCTCCGCTTTGCCGGCGTATTCGCTCCTGGGTGCGCTCGGCCGTCCGCGCCTGCCGCCGAGCCCTGCGCCGTTCGCGCCGCAACGCCCGCGCGGTGCTGCTCGGTACCGACACCACCCCGTTCCGCTGGTTCCACACCTGTCGCGTCACCCAGACGTCCAGGGCGGCCCAAGTGGCCACGACCGTGCTGGCCACACTGCTGAGGACCATGGGGAAGGCCAGCCAGGATCCCGCGAGCGTGGACAGGAAGGCCACCATGGCCTGGATCAGCGTCACGGCGATGATGATCACCGCTCGCACCGCCGCCGTACGCACCGGATCGGGAAGTCGTCGCCTGCGTGCGGGTTCTTCGACCCACAACGGCCGGTAATACGCCCGCTCTTCGTACTCCTCCTCAGCCGCGAGGCCCCGTCCTTCCGCCGGGCCGGGTCCTTCCGCGATGCCGGGTCCGTCCGTGTGGCTTCGCCCGTCCACGGCAAGGCCCTGCCCGTCGGCCTCGGCGTGCCCACCTGTCGCCCCGTGCCGCTCGGCCGACCGATCGTGCCCGTTCGCCGGAATGTCGCGATCCGGTGCCTGCGTGGCCGGTTGTACCGCCTCGGGCTCCGCAACGCTGGTCCCGGCCGCCCCGCTCCGCTCCGCCGTGCCCATCAACTTGTCACTCCCCACCGCCCAGCAGACCCTTCGCACCGGTGTCAGGTGACCCCGGCCCCCCAGTGGCTGCCCGGCTTGCGCTGAATTACGCCGCCTGGGTGCGGCATGCGGCGCCTGTGGCCGATTCCGCACCCATCTCCCGTACAGAAAGACGAACAACGCGCCCTGAAGATTCCCAAGGAGCGAAGAATTCCGGCCAACTGACGGAGTTCACCTCTCCGATGTGATCCGGCCCCAGGGGCGGTTTCGGGGAGGCAATCTCACCCAATGAACGGACAACTCCCCATGTTTTGTTCCCCATATGAGGCGTGTGCTCCCGGACGGGTCTTCGAGTTACGTGAGCGTCGGTAGTAGGCTCACGCCGTTTATTGACGCACATGTGTACCCCCGGTCGGAGGGGGTCGAGCTGGGGGAGGCCATGCGCTTTCGCGGGAAGTCCATCCGCAGGAAGATCGTGGCGCTGCTCCTGGTGCCGCTGGTGTCTTTGACCGCGATCTGGGCGTTCGCCACGGTGCTCACCGGGCGCGAGGCCAACGACCTGTTCAACGTGTCGGACGTCGTGGAGAAGATCGGCTATCCCACCGAGGACGCCGTCCGAGTCCTCCAGCAGGAACGCCGCCAGACTCTCGTCTATCTGGCCGACCCCCGCGCCTCCGACGCCCTCGCGGCGCTCAAGCGGAGCCGGACCGCCACTGACGACGCCGTGGCGAAGGTCCGCGAGAACGCCAAGGACGAGGAGGTCCGCGGGAGCATGGGTGAGCGCACCTCCGAGCGCCTCACCACCATCCTGGACGCGTTCGACGGAATCGACTCGCTGCGCCAGAGCGTCCAGGACGGCACCGTCAACCGGGCCCAGGCTCTCGACCTCTACAACCGTCTGGTCGACCCCTGCTACGTCCTGATGACCAACATCCACCTGCTCAACAATGTGGAGATGGACAAGCAGGGCCGCGCACTGGTCAACCTCGCCCGGGCCCGTGAGCTCGTCTCCCGCGAGGACGCCCTCCTCGGCTCCGCGCTCGTCGCGGGCCGCATCACCCAGGACGAGATCCGCGACGTCTCCGACCTCATGGCCCAGCGCTCGCTGATGTACGAGATGAGCCTGCCGCTGCTGCCCTCCTCGGAGCGCGAACGTTACGAGCGCTACTGGAAGAACGCCGACACGGCGCCCCTGCGCGTGGCCGAGCAGGCCGTCGTCACCTCCTCGGCAGGCTCGCCCCGCGGTGTCACCGCGAAGAGCTGGGACACCGCGGCCGGACGTGTCGTCGAGGAACTCGGCACGCTCAACGACCAAGCGGCCGACCGCTACCAGGACCGGGTCCGGCCGGTGGCCGTGGGCGTCATCCTCAAGGCCGTCATCGCGGGCGTCCTCGGCCTCTTCGCCCTGCTGGTCTCGCTCTTCATGTCCGTGCGCATCGGCCGGAGCCTCATCCGCGACCTGCGCCGACTGCGCCTGGAGGCCCACGAGGCGTCGGGCGTCCGGCTGCCCAGCGTCATGCGCCGCCTGTCCGCGGGCGAGCAGGTCGACGTCGAGACCGAAGTGCCGCGCCTGGAGTACGACAAGAACGAGATCGGTGAGGTGGGCCAGGCCCTCAACACCCTTCAGCGCGCCGCCGTCGAGGCCGCCGTCAAGCAGTCCGAACTCCGCGACGGTGTCTCCGAGGTCTTCGTCAACCTCGCCCGCCGCAGCCAGGTCCTGCTCCACAAGCAGCTCACCCTGCTGGACACCATGGAGCGCAGGACCGACGACACCGACGAACTCGCCGACCTGTTCCGCCTCGACCACCTGACCACACGCATGCGCCGCCACGCCGAGGGCCTGGTGATCCTCTCGGGAGCCGCCCCGTCCCGGCAGTGGCGCAAGCCGGTCCAGCTCATGGACATCGTCCGCGCCGCCGTCGCCGAGGTCGAGGACTACGAGCGCATCGAGGTACGCCGGCTTCCGCGCGTGGCCGCCACCGGGCCCGCCGTCGCCGACCTCACCCACCTCGTCGCCGAACTCCTCGAGAACGCCACGGTGTTCTCGCCTCCGCACACGGCCGTGCACGTCCTCGGTGAGCGCGTCGCCAACGGCTTCACCCTGGAGATCCACGACCGCGGCCTGGGCATGGCGGCCGAGGCGCTCCTCGACGCCAACCTGAGGCTCGCCGAAACCCCCGAGTTCGAGCTGTCCGACACCGACCGGCTGGGCCTCTTCGTGGTCAGCCGGCTCGCGCAGCGGCAGAACGTCCGCGTCTCCCTCCAGCCCTCCCCGTACGGCGGTACCACCGCGGTCGTCTTCATCCCCGACGCGCTGCTCACGGACGACGTGCCGGACACGAACGGCATCGGTTTCCGTCTCGACCGCGCGCTGCCCACAAAAGAGGCCGAGGTCGAAGCGGACCGGAAGGCCGCGCTCTCCCAGGTCCCGGTTCACCTTCCTGGCCTGCCCGCGTCGATCCTCGACGGGCCCGTCGAACTGGAAGCCCCGGTCGACCTGGACACCCTCAGCGGCTTCCCCGGCGCCCTCGGCGACGACGACAGCGAACGTGGCGGTCTGTTCCGGCCGCGCCGCTCCATCGCCGGTGTCCCGGGTGAACAGCACCAGCAGGCCCGCGACAGCCGGGGCGAGGCCGCCCGATCCGGCGACGACGGCCGGCCGGACGCTCCCGTCCCGCTGCCCCGGCGCAGGGCACCCAAGCTCGTCAGCTCGCACGGTCGTCCCGTGACCCAGACGCGGTCCCGCCGCGACGGGGCGGGCGAGGAGCCGGCGGAGGACTTCGAGCCGGGTCTGGAGCAGACGGAGAGCCCGGAGACGGGAGGACAACGGGACATGGCGGAGCCGGACGGTACACAACCGCTCGCCGCCCGGCGCGTCGAGCGCGCGGAGACCCCGGCGCTGCGCGGGAGCGAGCGCGCCGAGACCTCGGCACCACGGGCGAGCGAGAGCTCTGAGACCCCGGTGCGGCATGGAGCCGAGCGCTTTGACTCCACCGGCCTCGGAAGGCCCCCCGGACCGCGAGAGGCTTCCGGCCTTCGGCAGGCGCCCGGGCTTCGGGACACAGCCGAGTTTCGGCAGACCGCCGAGAGCCGGGAGGCCCCCGCTCTCCCGCAACGCAGCCGTCGCACCCCTCCGTCACCCGGCGCGGGCGAGACCATTCCGCGCTCCGACGGCGCGACGGCAGGGGCAGAATCGGGTGCCGGCCCGCTGCCCCGCCGCGTCCGACAGGCCAACCTGGCCCCGCAGTTGAAGGACGGTCCCGAGCGTCGCACCGAGCGCGACAAGGCCCGCACCGGCAGCGGAGCGGACCCTGCCGAACGCGACGCCGACGAGGTACGCAACCGCATGGCCTCGCTCCAGCGCGGCTGGCAGCGCGGCCGCGAGGAGAACGCCGCGGGCGACGAGCCCCACGACGGCACAGCACCAGGAACCACAAAGGGGGACGGTCGATGACCGCACCGAAGTCCACAGGGCCCACCACGACCAGCACGGCGTCGGGGGAGCTGAACTGGCTTCTCGACGACCTGGTGGACCGCGTCGCCAGCATCCGCCAGGCGATCGTGCTCTCCGGCGACGGTCTTCCCACGGGTGTCTCCAAGGACCTGACCCGGGAGGACAGCGAGCATCTGGCCGCCGTCGCCTCCGGCTTCCACAGCCTCGCCAAGGGCGTCGGCCGCCACTTCGAGGTGGGCAGTGTCCGCCAGACCGTCATTGAGCTGGACGAGGCCTTCCTGTTCGTCACGGCCGCCGGCGACGGCAGCTGCCTGGCCGTCCTGTCGGACGCCGAATCGGATGTCGGCCAGGTCGCGTACGAAATGACGCTCCTGGTCAAGCGGGTCGGCGTACATCTGGCCGCCGCTCCACGCACCGATCCGCCCGCAGGCGGGTAGTGGGATGACATGAGTGTGAGCGTGAGCGGAGACAGTCAGGGAAGACGCCCCTGGTTCGACGACGAGGCCGGACCGGTGGTCCGTCCCTACGCCATGACGCGCGGCCGCACCACCAGTACGGCCCAACACCGCCTCGACCTGATCGCGGTCGTCGTCACGGAGTCCTACGACGACGACCCCGAGGTGGACCAGACGCTGTCCCCGGAACACGTGGACATCGTCCAACTCTGCCGCGACGCCCCCCAGTCGGTCGCCGAACTCGCCGCCGAACTCGACCTCCCCGTCGGGGTGGTGCGGGTTCTCATCGGGGACCTCGTGGATGAGGAAATGGTCCATGTGACACGTCCCGTACCGCCCGCCGAGCTGCCGGACGAGAGTATTCTGCGCGACGTGATCAACGGCCTCCGGGCGCTCTGAGCAGGGCGGAAGCGGGGAACAGACGTGACAGGCTGGCAGTTCTGGGTCGACCGAGGCGGCACCTTCACCGACATCGTCGCGCGGCGCCCCGACGGCCGCCTGCTCACGCACAAACTGCTGTCCGACAATCCGGCCAAGTACGCCGACGCGGCGGTCGCGGGTGTGCGGGAGCTCCTCGAAGAGGGCGCGGAGATCGACTCCGTCCGCATGGGCACCACGGTCGCCACCAACGCCCTCCTGGAACGCAAGGGCGAGCGCACCCTCCTGGTCATCACCCGCGGCTTCCGCGACGCCCTGCGCATCGCCTACCAGAACCGCCCCCGCATCTTCGCCCGCGCCATCGAACTGCCAGAACTGCTGTACGAGCGTGTCGTCGAGGCCGACGAGCGGATCGCCGCCGACGGCACGGTCCTGCGCGCCCCGGACCTGGACGCCCTCGCCGGGCCCCTCCAGGAGGCGTACGACTCCGGAATCCGCGCCGTCGCCGTCGTCTGCATGCACAGCCACCTCCACCCCGCCCACGAACAGGCCATCGGCGAGCTGGCGGCCCGCACGGGCTTCCCGCAGATCTCGCTCTCCAGCGAGGTCAGCCCGCTGATGAAGCTGGTCCCGCGCGGAGACACCGCAGTGGTCGACGCCTACCTGTCGCCCGTGCTGCGCCGCTACGTCCAGCACGTCGCCGATGAACTCCAGGGCGTGCGGCTGATGTTCATGCAGTCCAACGGAGGCCTCGCCGAAGCCGGACAGTTCCGCGGCAAGGACGCCATCCTGTCCGGTCCGGCGGGTGGCATCGTCGGCATGGCCCGGATGTCGCAGCTCGCCGGCTTCGACCGCGTCATCGGCTTCGACATGGGCGGCACCTCCACGGACGTCTCGCACTTCGCCGGCGAGTACGAGCGGGTCTTCACCACCCAGATCGCCGGTGTCCGGCTGCGCTCGCCCATGCTCGACATCCACACCGTCGCGGCGGGCGGCGGCTCGCTGCTCCACTTCGACGGCTCCCGCTACCGCGTAGGCCCCGACTCGGCGGGCGCCGAACCGGGACCCGCCTGCTACCGCGGCGGCGGCCCGCTCACCGTCACCGACGCCAACGTCGCCCTCGGCCGCATCCAACCCGCCCATTTCCCCCGGGTGTTCGGCCCGGACGGCGATCAGCCCCTCGACGACGCACTGGTCCGCGACCGCTTCGCCGCCCTCGCCCGCGAGATCCGCGAGCAGACCGGCGACGACCGCACCCCTGAGCAGGTCGCCGAGGGCTACCTCCAGATCGCCGTGGCCAACATCGCCAACGCCGTCAAGCGGATCTCGGTCCAGAAGGGCCACGACGTCACCCGCTACGCACTGACCACCTTCGGCGGCGCGGGCGGCCAGCACGCGTGCATGGTCGCCGACTCGCTCGGCATCCGCACCGTCCTCGTCCCACCCATGGCCGGTGTCCTGTCCGCCCTCGGCATCGGACTCGCCGATACGACCGCCATGCGCGAACAGTCCGTCGAAGCACCCCTGGAAGCCGCCGCGATGCCCGGCATCCTGAAGACCGCCGACGACCTGGAGGGCGCCGCCCGCGCCGAACTCCTCGCCGAAGACGTGCCCGAGGACCGCATCCGGGTCACCCGCCGGGCCCAGCTCCGCTACGACGGCACGGACACGGCACTCATCGTCGAACTCACCGAGCCCGACACCATGACCCGCACCTTCGAAGAACGCCATCGCGCCACCTACTCCTTCACCCTCGATCGTCCGGTCGTCGTGGAAGCCCTCTCCGTGGAAGCCACCGGTCTCACCGCCCCCCCCGATCTCTCCGCTCTCGCCGCCTTCGAAAACCGCTCCACCGCAGCGGAGACGGCCGCCCTGCACACGGGCGGCGCCCGGCGCGACGTACCCCTGCTCCGACGCGCCGAACTGCCCCCCGGTCAAACGGTCACCGGACCCGCGATCATCACCGAGGCCGGCTCGACGACCGTCGTCGACGACGGCTGGCAGGCCGCGACGACCGACGACGGGCATCTGGTCATGGAACGCGCGGCGATTACGCAGAGTTCCGATCTCGGTACGGAAGCGGACCCCGTCCTCCTTGAGGTCTTCAACAACCTGTTCATGTCCATCGCTGAGCAAATGGGCGCCCGCCTGGAGTCCACAGCCCAGTCGGTCAACATCAAGGAGCGCCTGGACTTCTCCTGCGCCCTCTTCGACCCCGACGGCAGCCTGGTCGCCAACGCCCCGCACATTCCGGTGCACTTGGGCTCGATGGGCACCAGCGTCAAGGAGGTCATCAGGCGGCGCGGAGACGGCATGCGCCCCGGAGACACGTACGCGGTCAACGACCCGTACCACGGCGGCACCCACCTCCCCGACGTCACCGTGATCACCCCGGTCTTCGACACGGAGAGTGAACGGATCCTCTTCTATGTCGCCTCGCGCGGGCACCACGCCGAGATCGGCGGCATCGCACCGGGCTCCATGCCGGCGAACAGCCGCACCATCGACGAGGAGGGCATCCTCTTCGACAACTGGCTGCTCGCCGAGAACGGCCGCTTCCGCGAAGCCGAGACGCTGGCCCTGCTCACCCAGGCGCCCTACCCGTCGCGCAACCCGAAGACCAACCTCGCCGACCTGCGAGCCCAGATCGCCGCCAACCAGAAGGGCGTCGACGAAGTAGCCCGCATGATCGACAACTTCGGCCTCGATGTGGTCCAGGCCTACATGAAGCACGTCCAGGACAACGCCGAAGAAGCGGTGCGCCGCGTAATCGACACCCTCGAAGAGGGCCGGTTCACCTACGAGACCGACTCCGGGGCCGTCATCCGAGTCCGCGTCTCCGTAGACCGCGAAAAACGCTCCGCCACCGTCGACTTCACCGGTACGTCACCCCAGCTGACCACCAACTTCAACGCACCCTTCGCTGTGGTCAACGCCGCCGTCCTGTACGTCTTCCGCACCCTGGTCGCCGACGACATCCCGCTCAACGACGGCTGTCTGCGCCCTCTCGACATCGTGGTGCCGCCCGGTTCGATGCTCGCGCCCGAGCCCCCGGCCGCCGTGGTCGCGGGCAACGTGGAGACGTCCCAGGCGATCACCGGAGCGCTGTACGGAGCCCTGGGCGTGCAGGCCGAGGGATCCGGCACCATGAACAACGTCACCTTCGGCAACGAGCGGTACCAGTACTACGAAACCGTGGCCTCCGGTTCAGGCGCGGGCGACGGCTTCCCCGGCGCGTCCGTCGTCCAGACCCACATGACCAACTCACGGCTCACCGATCCAGAGGTCCTGGAGTGGCGACTGCCGGTCCAGCTCGACGAGTTCGCCGTCCGCCGCGGAAGTGGCGGCGCGGGGCGCTGGAGCGGCGGGGACGGCGCCGTGCGCCGGATCCGGTTCCGCGAGCCCATGACCGTGTCCACGCTCTCCCAGCACCGCCGGGTGCCGCCCTACGGCATGGCCGGCGGAGATCCCGGGGCGCTCGGCGCCAACCGGGTGGAGCGCGCGGACGGTACGGTCACCGAACTCGGCGGCAGTGACACGGCCGACGTCGGCCCCGGTGACGTACTCGTCATCCAAACCCCCGGCGGCGGTGGCTACGGCCCACCGCCGCGCGACCCCCATCAAGCAGGAGAAGAGATCGATGATCTTCGGGCGTTCTGAGCGCGGCAAGCCTCCGGTCGAGCCCGTCACGCTCAAGATCCTCGTGGCCGGCGGATTCGGCGTGGGCAAGACGACCCTTGTCGGCGCGGTCAGCGAGATCAAGCCACTGCGCACCGAGGAGCTGCTCACCGAGGCGGGCCGCCCGGTCGACGACACCAGCGGCGTGGAGGGCAAGCACACCACCACCGTCGCCATGGACTTCGGCCGCATCACCCTCCGCGAGGACCTGGTGCTCTACCTCTTCGGAACCCCCGGGCAGGACCGGTTCTGGTTCCTGTGGGACGAGCTCGCCACCGGCTCGCTGGGCGCCGTCGTGCTCGCCGACACCCGCCGTCTGGAGGACTGCTTCGCCGCCGTCGACTACTTCGAGCGGCGGTCCATACCCTTCGTGGTCGGCGTCAACTGCTTCGAGGACGCCGCCCGGTACCCCGCCGACACCGTCCGGCGGGCCCTCGACCTCGACCCCGATGTGCCCGTCGTCCTCTGCGACGCGCGGGACCGCGAGTCGGTCAAGGAGGTCCTCATCGGCGTCGTCCAGCACGCGATGACGTCCGCCTCCGACCGGCGCCAAGCTCTCACGACCTGACGTACGGCACCCGGCTTCCGCAAGGCGCCCAGGGCAAGGTGCCCAGGAGTACGGCCCGTACCCTCGCCGACCGGGGTACGGGCCGCAGTCATGCACGCGCGCGTGGCTCGTGCGAAAGGCACGCGCGCGTAGACCCCTGTTTCAGCTCAGGCCTTCCTCGTGCCAGCCGAAGCTCTTCTCCACCGCCTTGCGCCAGTTCTGGTACTCGCGGTCGCGCACGGAGGGCTCCATGGACGGCGTCCACTCGACGTCCTTCTGCCAGTGCGACTTCAGCTCGTCCAGGTCGTTCCACACACCGGTCGCGAGCCCGGCCGCGTACGCGGCGCCCAGACACGTCGTCTCGGAGACCTTCGGGCGGATCACCGGCACCCCGAGCACATCCGCCTGGTGCTGCATCAGGAGATTGTTCTTGGTCATGCCGCCGTCCACCTTCAGGGTGGTGATCTGCACTCCGGAGTCCTGGTACATGGCGTCGACGACCTCCCGCGTCTGCCAGCTCGTCGCCTCCAGGACCGCGCGGGCCAGGTGCGCCTTCGTGACGTAACGCGTGAGCCCGGTGACGACACCGCGCGCGTCGGAGCGCCAGTAGGGCGCGAACAGGCCGGAGAACGCGGGCACGATGTACGCGCCGCCGTTGTCGTCGACGCTCGCCGCCAGTGTCTCGATCTCGTCGGCGGTGCGGATGATGCCGAGCTGATCGCGGAACCACTGCACCAGGGCGCCGGTGATGGCGATCGACCCTTCGAGGCAGTAGACGGGCGCCTCGGTGCCGATCTTGTACCCCATGGTTGTCAACAGGCCGTTCTTCGAAGGGACCGGCCGGTTCCCGGTGTTGAGCAGCAGGAAGCTGCCCGTGCCGTACGTGTTCTTCGCCGTGCCCACGTCGTAGCACGCCTGCCCGAACACCGCGGCTTGCTGGTCGCCGAGCGCCGACGCGACGGGGACGCCCGCGAGTTGGCCCACGGCGGTGCCGTACACCTCGGCGGAGGACCTGATCTCGGGGAGGACCGCTTCGGGGACATTCATCGCCGAGAGGATGGACTGGTCCCACTGGAGTGTCTCCAGGTTCATGAGCATGGTGCGCCCGGCGTTGGTCACGTCGGTGACGTGCCGCCCGCCTTCCGTGCCGCCCGTCAGGTTCCAGATCAGCCAGGAGTCGATGGTGCCGAAGGCGATCTCGCCGCGCTCGGCACGCGCACGCAGTCCCTGGACGTTGTCGAGGAGCCAGGCCGCCTTTGGCCCGGAGAAGTAGCTGGCCAGCGGCAGTCCGGTCTGCTCCCGGAAGCGGTCCTGTCCGTCCGAACCACCCAGTTCGTTGCAGAGCGCGGAGGTGCGGGTGTCCTGCCAGACGATCGCGTTGTGCACGGGCTTGCCGGTGGCGCGGTCCCAAAGGACCGTCGTCTCACGCTGGTTGGTGATCCCCAGCGCGCTCAACTGGTCCGCGCGCAGCCCGGCCTTGGCGATCGCGCCCGCGACCACTGCCTGCACCTTCGACCAGATCTCGGTGGCGTCGTGTTCCACCCAGCCCGGCTTGGGGAAGATCTGGCGGTGTTCGCGCTGGTCGACGGCGACGATCGCGCCGCCGTGGTCGAAGATGATGCAGCGGCTCGAGGTGGTGCCCTGGTCGATTGCGGCGACGTACTTCTCGGCATGGTCCGTCATGACGTCCCCTTCGTCAGAAGGCTGCGTTGTAGATCAGGGCTCCGATGGCGGCGCCCGCGATCGGGCCGACCACCGGGATCCAGGAGTAACTCCACTCCGAGGTGCCCTTGTTGGGAATCGGCAGCAGCGCGTGCGTGAGTCGTGGCCCCAGGTCGCGGGCCGGGTTGATGGCGTACCCCGTGGGGCCGCCGAGCGAGAGACCGATCCCGACGACGAGGAGGGCGATGAGCAGGACGGGCAGTCCCGCGTCTCCGATGCCCGTCACGTGCTTGTCGCCGCCGACCATGGCCAGAATGGGCAGCATCAGGGCGACGGTTGCGATGATCTCGGTGATCAGGTTCTGCACGGGGTTGTTGATCTCGGGCCGCGTCGAGAAGATCCCCAGCGTCTCGATGGCCTTGTCCTCTTCGGCGTTGAGGTTGAACTGGCCGAGGTAGAGCAGCCAGCACAGCACGGCCCCGATGATGGCTCCGGCGAACTGCCCGAGGATGTAGAAGGGCACGTCTTCCCACTTGGTGGAACCCTCGATCGCGAATCCGATCGTCACCGCCGGGTTGATCTGCCCACCGGACAGTGGCGCCGAGGTGTACGCGCCGGCGAGCACGCCGAAGCCCCATCCGAAGGCGATGACCACCCAGCCCGCTCCCTGCGCCTTGGACTTGTTGAGAGTGACGGCGGCGCAGACTCCTGCGCCGAACAGGATCAGGATCGCGGTGCCGATCAACTCCCCGACAAAAATGTCTGCGTTGCTCATGGCGGCTCCTAGGGCCGACCCGGGGCGAGCCGCTCCGGGCCACCGTGCAGGGTGCGTTCCCACGTTTCCATGGCTACTTCAGCCGAAGGCAGGAAGGTCCCGCTCCCCGCCCGGCGTCCGTGACGAGCGTGCCGTAACAGCGGAATCGCCCATGAGGATGGCCCTTGGTGCAGGTCGGAAACCCGAGCGGCGCGGTGCGTGAAGACGCCCGAATGCGGCGATACCGACTGACACCCGGAAGTGTTCACCGGTGCCCAGGGGGCGTCAAGGTCGCGGACAGCAACGGTTGGAGGGGCTCTGCGGGGCGCGTCGCGGGACTCGGCCCTGGCCGAAAAGGTTCGCCGAGCGCGGTCGGACGGATGCTCATCCGGCCGGCCCGCCGGAGTGTCCGCCCATCAGCTGGTCAGCCGGTCGCTCCCGGCCCGGTCCGCCCACCCGAACCCCGCCGGAGTCGGTCCCGTCCCCGCCCCGCGGCGGATCTCATGGCCCGGCAGCCCCGCACGCCCCAGCACCCAACTCGCCCCGTTCAGGGCCTTCGCGGCCTGCTTGAGGGGGGCCAGACAGGCGGCCGCCTCCCGGTGGTCGGTCACGCTGCCGGGTGCGCACAGGACCGTGGCCAGCGACAGCGTGATGGTCCGTCCGCCCGCCGTCCAGGGCGTGTCGAGCACCGAGTTGGCCAGCGGGTCGAGGGTGTCCGGGTCCGCGAGGACCAGGAAGTCGTCCCCGCCGATGTGCCCCACGTGCGTCGCACCGGACGCGGCGAGTTGGAGCGCCCGCCCGACAGCCCTGATCAGGTCGTCGCCCGCGGCGAACCCCGCTCCGTCGTTGACCTGCTTGAAGTGATCGACGTCCAGCCAGCTCAGCGCGAACATGCGGCCGTCCGCGATACGCCGGTCGACCTCGCCGGTGATCGCGTCCGAACCAGGCAGCCGGGTCAGCGGATTGAGGCCCGCGGCCTCCTCAACCCGGCTCTCGGACAGCGCCCGTACGAGATCGGCCAGGCGTACGACACCCACGCACCGCCCGTACCGGTCGACGACCGCGACATCGTCGGACGTACGGTCCCGGTCCCCGTCCGCCACCACCTCGAGAACCTCCCACGCGGTGGCGTCGACCCCGACCGTACGTGGCGGATCGCCGAGCTTGGCGGCCGGCCTGTCGGCGTACAGCGCATGCCCGTAGCGCCCCGACATCGACAGCAGGAACCGCGACCGGTGCACCGACCGGACCGGGACCCCCGAGGCGTCGACGAGCAGCACTCCGGACACGTCGGAAGATCCGGTGAGGAGCGCCCGAACCTGCCCGGCCGACGCCGTGGCCGGCAGCAGTGCCGCGGGCCGCACGAACTGACGTACGGACGGCCCCGACCGTGGCGTCCCGGTGGCACCGGGAGTGAGGACCGGAACGTATACATCCGCCACGGGCAGCCGCGCGGGCGGCGCGAACAGGTCGCCCTGCGCGAGTTGCGCGCCCGCCGACACCGCGGCCGCGCACTGCAGCTCCGTCTCCACCCCTTCGACGGACAGCAGCGCGCCCAACTCCTCGCAGAGCGTCCGCATCGCCCGCACCGCGGGGGACCGCGCGAGCAGGGACACGTCCAGCTTCATCAGCTCGGGCGCGAGGTCCGTGAGCAGCCGCAGGGGTACGTCGCCGTCGCCCACGCCGTCCGCGCAGATCCGGAAGCCCTCGCCCCGCAGGGCGGCAACCGCGTCCAACAGGGCGTGCTGCGGCACATGTGTGTACGGCGGACCGATGTCGACCGTCACCTCCCACGGCAGCCGCCCGGCCTCGCGCACCGCGTCGCGCAGCGCCGCCAGCCCGCCGAGATCGGCAAGGGTCCCGGCGAACACGTTGACGTGCAGCGGCAGCAGGGTCTCCTTGCGGGCCGCCGCCCGGATCGCCAACGCGGCCAGACGGCCGTCGAGTTCGGGGTCGCGGCGGGCCTGCGCCAGGATGTCACCGGTCTCCGGGCGGGCGAGTATCTCCAGAGCGGCGACCCCTCCGGTCGTCAGGTTGACGACCGGCTGAAAGGCGAAGCGGACCGTATCCGACCAGGAGGGCACGCGAGCATAATGGCGCCCCTCGCGTACGCCCGGGCGCGATTCACGAGCTGTTCACGCAGGATTCCGGGCTCGTCACAGTGGGTGCTCGCGGCGGTAGAGGTCACCGCACCGCGACGACCGACGAACCGTGTCCGAACAGCCCCTGGTTCGCGGTGATCCCCACCCGCGCCCCGTCGACCTGCCGCTCGCCGGCGGCGCCCCGCAGCTGCCATGTCAGCTCGCACACCTGGGCGATGGCCTGCGCCGGAACCGCCTCCCCGAACGAGGCGAGCCCGCCGCTCACGTTCACCGGTATTCGCCCGCCCAGCGCCGTGGCACCCTCCCACAGCAGCTTGGCCGCCCCGCCGTCCGCGCACAGGCCCAGGTCCTCGTACCACTGCAACTCCAGGGCCGTGGACAGGTCGTACACCTCGGCAAGCGAGAGATCCTCGGGGCCGATGCCCGCTTCCTCGTACGCCGCCCGGGCGATCGACGCGCGGAAGGTGTCGGCCGCGGGGTCCACCGCGACCGCGGAATCCGTGGCGATGTCCGGCAGATCGAGCACGGTGTTGGGATAGCGCGGCGTCACCGTGGACACCGCGCGGATCCGCACCGGACCGACAACACCGTGTCGTCGTGCGAACTCCATGCTGGACAGTACGAGGGCCGCGCCGCCGTCCGAGGTCGCGCAGATGTCGAGCAGCCGCAGCGGATCGGCGACGACAGCGGACCCGGCGACCTCCTCGGCGGTGACCCTCTTGCGGTACCGCGCGTTCGGATTCAGTGCCCCCTGGGCGGCGTTTTTCACCTTGACCTGCGTGAAGTCCTCCAGAGTGTCCCCGTGCACGGCCATCCGCCGCCGGGCGTACAGCCCGAAGTACGTCGGATTCGTCGCCCCCAGGACACGGAACCGCAGCCAGTCCGGATCGTCAGGCCTGTCCCCGCCCGCCGGGCGGAAGAACCCCTTGGGCGCCGCGTCCGCACCCACCACGAGGACGACATCCGCGAGACCCGCAAGGATCTGCGCCCGCGCCGTGTTGATCGCCTGCGCCCCGGACGCGCACGCCGCGTACACACTCGCGACCCGCGCCCCCTGCCAACCGAGCGCCTTCGCGAACGTCGCCCCCGCCACGTACCCCGGATAGCCGCCGCGCACGGTGTCCGCACCCACGATCGAGCCGACATCGCGCCAACCGACCCCGGCGTCGGCCAACGCCGCACGCGCCGCCACGACTCCGTACTCGACGAAGCCACGCCCCCACTTGCCCCAGGGGTGCATGCCCGCGCCGAGCACCGCCACATCCCCGCTCACGCCGTCACCCCCGTACGCCACATGTCCCTCATGCCGTCACCCCCGTTGGCCGCCAGTGCCAGGTCGTCCAGGTCGTCCCCTCGTCCTCGTTCAGCACGCCGGGGACGACCTCCACCTCCATGCCCACCGCCAGGTCGGCGACGGTGACCCCAGGAACCGCCTGGCCGAGCACCACGATCCGCTCGCACTCCAGCTCCACAGCGATCAACGCATAGGGTTCCCACGAGAGTTCCGGATCGCTCACATACGGTGACGGCGGCCGGTACCGGCCGTCCGTGTACGACCAGACGCGGCCGCTCCGCGACAACGGCACTTCGACCAGCTCGCCGCCTCCCGGGCAGCCGGGATTGCGGCAGAAGGAGTCCTCGCGGGGGAAGAAGACCGAGGCGCACACCGAGCAGCGTGTACCGAGGAGATGGAAGTCGTCGCCGTCCCCGGCGAACCAACCGGCGACCACGGGCATGCGTGTGCGCGACAAGACCCCTCCAGCACTGGATCTGACGGAACGTCAGAAGTGTGCCACGGGCAACGGGATTTGGGGAGGGTGTCATGGAGAACCACGGGAGCCTCCCAGGCGTCGGAGTATCGGTAGGGGCGGCCGGGGCCCACGGGGGTGGTTCCGGCCGTTCCTCGCTGCTTGAGGCGTACGAGCCTCTGCCGCGACACCCTTTGGGTCGCCCGTCCAGGCGCTCAGCTCACCCAGCCGGTTGCCCCTGAAGATGCCCTTCAAGTGATCGGATACAGTCCGCGGCGTGTCCGCATCCCCATCCCTGCACCCGCCCGCCGACTCCGCGCCGGATTCCCACTGTTCGAGCTGCGGAGCACCATACGGAGAGGGCGTCTCCGTATGGCCCCGCACCTGCGCCGTCTGCTCCAGCGTGGCCTACCGCAATCCACTGCCGGTCGCGGTGGCCCTCCAGCCCGTGTTCGACGCCAGGGGCACCTCCCTGGTCGTGATCACCCGGACCATCGCCCCCGCGCGCGGGGGCATCGCCCTGCCCGGTGGATTCATCGACGACCGGGAGGACTGGCGGCACGCCGTCGTCCGGGAGCTCAGGGAGGAGACGGGCATCGACGCGAGGAGCCGGGAGGTACGCCTCGCCGACGCGATGAGTTCCCCGGCCGGGCACCTGCTGCTCTTCGGGCTCCTCCCGGAGCGCCCGGCCGCCGAACTCCCGCCGTCCACGGTCACCGACGAGACGGACGGCTGGCATCTGCTCCGCAGGCCGGCCGAACTCGCCTTCCCGCTGCACACCTTGGCGGCGCGGGCATGGTTCGAGGGACGGTACATCTGAGAGGCCCGTGCCGCTGCGGTTGCGCTCGGCGAGCCGTTACAGCGCCCGGAGCCCACGCACCCGCACCGGATACGCGGTCTCGCTCAGGCCGCCCTCTCCGTCCCGCTGTACGACCACCTGCGCCCCCTCCCAGCGCGTCACATAGCGCTCGACCTCCGGCTCGTCCCACCCGTCGCCCGTGTCCGGCACGACGAGCCCGCCCCCGACACGCCCTTGCGCGGGAGCCCACACCTCCAGCTCCAAGCCACCATCGGCACCCCTGACGGGCACAACGGCACCCGCGCGAGCCAGCACCGGAATGCGCGACAAGGGGGCATCGATCAGCACTTGGGCCGGCCCTTCATAGGCCCTTTCGGTGACCGTGTCGTACCAACGCCCTCGCGGCAGCTGCACCGCACGCCGATCAGCCCCGGGGTGCAGCACCGGCGCCACCAGGAAACAGTCGCCGAGCAGGAAGGCGTCCTCGCAGTCGCGCAGCGCCCGGTCCTCGGGCGCACCCCACCACACGGGCCGCACATACGGCGCGCCGGTACGGCGAGCCAGATGCGCCAGGGTCATGAAGTACGGGAGCAGCCGCCGCCGTTCGACGAGCGCCACGCGCGCGTGCTCCAGGACGTCGTCACCGAACTCCCAGGGCTCCCTGCGCCCCGCCCGCAGACTCGCGTGCGTACGGAACAGCGGAAGGTACGCGCCGAGCTGGAACCACCGCAAATACAGCTCGGGCGACGGACTCCCGTCGAAGCCGCCCACGTCTGGCCCCGAGTACGGCACCCCGCACAGCCCCAGCCCCAACACGAGCGACAGTGACGCCCGCAACCCGGGCCAGCCGGTGGCCACATCCCCGGACCAGGCCCCTCCGTAGCGCTGCATTCCGGCCCACCCGGACCGCGAGAAGATGAACGGCCGCTCCTGGGGCGCAAGTTCACGCAGGCCCTCGTACCCGGCCCGGACCATGCCCAGCGCGTACACGTTGTGCGCCTCGCGGTGGTCACCGCCGCGGCCTTCCAGGGAGTGCCGGGCCGAACGCGGCAGCGTCGACTCCCCGAAGGCGGTGAACGAAGTCGGCTCGTTCATGTCGTGCCAGAACCCCGCGAACCCCTGCGCGAGCCGCTCCTTGAAGAGTCCGCCCCACCACCGCCGCACGCGCGCGTGCGTGAAGTCCGGAAAGACGGACTCCCCGGGCCATACGACACCTCGCACGAGCCGCCCCGAGGCATCGCGCACGAAGGCGTCCTCGGCGAGGCCACTGTCGTACACGGCATTGCCCGGCTCGGCCTTGACCGCAGGGTCGACGATCGACACCAGCCGGATGCCCTCACGGCGCAGCTCCTCCGCCAGCACCGGCAGCTCCGGGAAGTGCTCCCGGTCGACCGTGAACACCTGGTGCGCGTCGTAGTGGTCGATGTCCAGGTGAATCGCGTTGAGCGGAAGACCACGCTCCTGGTAGCCCGCGACGATCCGCCGCACCTCATGCTCACTGCCGAAACCCCACCGCGCGTGATGGTGCCCCAGTGCCCACGCGGGCGGCAGCGCGGGCGCCCCGGTGAGCGAGGCCCAGGCGTGCAGCACGCGCGCGGGGGTCCCCACCATCACCCAGCAGCGCAACGGGCCGCCATCCATCCGCAGCTCACAGGATCCGGCCCTGTCGTGCCCGGAGCCGGCGCCCTCCTCACCCTCCCGCAACGTCACCGTGCCGTCCCACGAGGTGTCGTGGAACACGAGATGGGTGGCCGCGTCGGCGACCACCAGCTGCACGGGCATGGTGATGTACAGCGGGTCGTCGCCGGGCGCGAAGGCCTGCCCGGGATCCGTGTTCCACAGCCGGTACGTCCCATCGCGCAGCCGGGGGCCCGCCGCGCGCCCGCCCAGGCCGAAGAACCGCGCGTCGGCGGCGACTTCGGAGCGCTGCATCCAGCGCGCGGCACCGCCGTCGACCGGCTCCCACCAGCGGGGCGGCAGATCGCGGCGGAGAACCACGCCACCAGGGGTGCGCACCTCGACGGCTCCGTGCCGCGACACCACGACTGTCACGCGCTCGGCCACAACCCGCCAACCGCCGTCCATGTCCGGCTCCAGGACGGCCCGCGGGTCCGGATCCGGGGAGTTGCCCGCGAGCGCGTACGACGGCTCAGGGTCCGCCCCGTCCCATCCCCAGAAAACCGCTCCGTTCACCGCGACCGTGATCCGCAGCTCGGAGCGAGTGAACCGGACGACTCCACCACCGGGGCCCGGCTCCACGCCCCGCACCGCCCCTGGCACCCGCGCACGCTCGGCGCCCCGCTGTGGCAGCCCAACGGCATCGGCACGCTTCCTGCGCCACGCGGCTCGCACGGTACGCAACCCCTGGGTCGCCCCCGCCGAACCGACAGCCTTCACCGAACGCACCAGGTCACGACCGTTCATGCTGCTCAGCCTGCCATTGACGAGGCCATATGTGTAAGCCGTTCAACTGCCGTTCACCCGTGGCCAGACCACATCTTCACGTCGGCGACTATGTGTGGCGCACCCTGGTGCACAAGTCGATCACATGGCATCGTCCGTGTCAGCCGCGTGACGCGCACACCCCCGCTCGTGCGCGACAGACGCCCACGACGCGCCAAGCCCGGGAGCCGCCCCATGTCCACCTCCAACCCCTCACCGCTCTGGCAGCCCACCGGGGAACGCATCGCCCAGGCGCAGATCACGAAGTTCCAGACCTGGGCGGCCGAGCATCACGGAGCCCCCTCCGAGGGCGGCTACGCGGCACTGCACCGCTGGTCCGTGGACGAGCTGGACACCTTCTGGAAAGCCGTCACCGAGTGGTTCGACGTACGGTTTTCGACCCCCTACGCGCGCGTGCTCGGCGACCGCTCCATGCCCGGCGCCGAGTGGTTCACCGGGGCGACCCTCAACTACGCCGAGCACGCCCTGCGCGCGGCCGACACCCGTTCGGACGAACCGGCGCTCCTTTATGTCGACGAGACGCATGAGGCGACCCCGATCAGCTGGTCCGAGCTGCGCCGCCAGGTCGGCTCCCTGACAGCCGAACTGCGCGCGCTCGGCGTACGCCCGGGAGACCGGGTCAGCGGCTACCTCCCGAACGTTCCACAGGCCGTCGTCGCCCTCCTCGCCACAGCCGCCGTGGGAGGTGTGTGGACGTCCTGCGCCCCCGACTTCGGCGCCCGCAGCGTCCTCGACCGCTTCCAGCAGGTCGAACCCGTAGTGCTCTTCACGGTCGACGGCTACCGCTACGGCGGCAAGGAGCACGACCGTCGCGACACCGTCGCCGAACTGCGCCGCGAACTGCCGACCCTGCGCGCGGTCGTGCACATCCCTCTATTGGGCACCGAGGCCCCCCAGGGCGCCTTGGAATGGTCCGCCCTGACGTCCGCCGACGTGCAGCCCGTCTTCGAGCAGGTCCCGTTCGACCACCCCTTGTGGGTGCTCTACTCCTCGGGCACGACCGGCCTCCCCAAGGCGATCGTCCAGTCCCAGGGCGGCATCATCGTCGAGCACCTCAAGCAGCTCGGTCTGCACTGCGATCTCGGCCCCGAAGACCGCTTCTTCTGGTACACCTCCACAGGCTGGATGATGTGGAACTTCCTCGTCTCCGGGCTCCTCACGGGCACCACGATCGTCCTGTACGACGGCAGCCCCGGCTACCCGGACACAGGCGCCCAGTGGCGCATCGCCGAACGCACGGGAGCGACGCTCTTCGGCACGTCCGCGGCGTACGTCATGGCGTGTCGTAAGGCGGGCGTCCGCCCGTCCCACGACTTCGACCTCGTGCGCGTCCAGTGCGTCGCCACCACAGGCTCGCCCCTGCCTCCCGACGGCTTCCGCTATCTCCACGACGAGGTCCGCCCCGACCTTTGGATCGCCTCCGTCAGTGGCGGCACCGACGTGTGCTCCTGCTTCGCTGGCGCCGTACCGACACTGCCCGTGTACATCGGAGAGCTCCAGGCCCCCGGCCTCGGCACCGACCTCCAGTCCTGGGACCCCAGCGGAAAGCCCCTCATCGACGAAGTCGGCGAACTCGTGGTCACCAACCCGATGCCGTCCATGCCGATCCGATTCTGGAACGACCCCGACGGCAGCCGGTACCACGACAGCTACTTCGACACGTATCCCGGAGTGTGGCGCCACGGCGACTGGATCACCGTCACCTCGCGCGGCTCCGTCGTCATCCACGGCCGCTCGGACTCCACGCTCAACCGTCAGGGCGTGCGCATGGGTTCGGCCGACATCTACGAAGCCGTCGAACGCCTCCCCGAAATCAAGGAGTCACTCGTCATCGGCATCGAACAGCCCGACGGCGGCTACTGGATGCCCCTCTTCGTCCACCTCGCCCCAGGCGCCGCACTCGACGAGGCCCTCCTGACCCGCATCAAGCAGACCATCCGCGAACAGCTCTCCCCGCGCCACGTCCCGGACGAGGTCATCGCAGTCCCCGGTGTCCCTCACACCCTCACCGGCAAGCGCATCGAGGTCCCGATCAAGCGTCTCCTCCAAGGGACCGCCTTGGAAAAGGCGGTCAACCTCGGCTCCGTGGACAACGTCGAACTGCTGCGCTTCTACGAAGACCTGGCCCGGAAGCGCGCCTGATCAGCCTTCAGACGGCCATCGCCATGACCTGCTTGTTCGAGCCCCGCCGTGTGCGCGAGCACCTTGCCCGACCAGCGTTGTCAGTGCCGCCGGTTACTGTGAGTGAGCATTGATCGACTGCGCACAGGGGGAAAAAATGGCGCACACACAGCACCAGACCATGCGACGCGTCCTGCGCCGCGAAATCGCGGGCACCATCGGGTTGTTGACCGACGAACAGGACTTCACGGCGATGCGGCGCTACCGCACCTTCACCTTCGACGACCACACCAGCTACCTCCAGCAGGTGGAATCCCTGCTCAGGACCCTCGCCGCCCAGGGCAGCCACACCACCGTGGCACTCTTCGACCCCGAGGAGTACGCGGAGTTCTGCGCCGACAGCGGCCTGGAACCCGACGCTCCGTCGAGCCGCACACGCTTCACGGCAGAACTGGCCGCGACGGGACCCACCGTCACATACGAGGGACAGCCCCTCGACGAACTCGTTCCGGACCTCGTCGACGAGGCCGTCCGCCAGGCCACGTGGGAGTACGCGACCACCCTCCTGGCCCGTATCGGCAACTGCGCGTCCTGCGGCGAGGACATCGGACGCGCGTCCTTCGCCCGCGCCTCTCACCTACTCACCCGCATCCTCGACACCGCGGGCCCCGGCGACCTCCACCTCGTATGCAGTGTGTCGGCAGCGCCCGAAACGCTCGTCGCCGTACTCCGAGCCGATGACGACGCGGGCACCATCCACCTCGACGAATCAGAGACCCTCGAATTCACCACCGTCCTGGCCCTCGGAGTCGCCACCCGGAGCGCCGGGGGACTCGTCATGCGCACCACCGCCCGCGACGCGCCCGACCGTGTCTACGGATGGCGGCTCCGCGGAGAAAACCTTGAGCCCCTCACCGCGGCGGAAGTCTTCGACGCCTATTGCACCGATATCGATTCCGGGGACCTCGTCTCCCCGGAATCGGGAGTCGACTACTGCGTGCCGCCTGACCTCGGAGAAGAAGGGGAAACGACGGGCCACGCGCACTGAATCCGAAAGGGGCGCTCCACCCACAGGTGGAGCGCCCCTCGGCAACAGTCGATCGACGACGTGGTCCGGCTACTCGCCGGACAGCACCGCCTGCGCCGCCGTGCGAGCCTCCTCAGCCGTGTCCGCCGCGCGTGCAGCGGCAGCGGCACGCTCGCACTGCGCCAGCGTGTACTTGGCGAGCGTCGCCCGGACGTAAGGAATGGACGCGGCACCCATCGAAAGGGAGGTGACCCCAAGGCCGGTCAGCACACACGCGAGCAGCGGGTCCGACGCGGCCTCACCGCAGACACCACAGCTCTTGCCCTCGGCCTTCGCCGCCTCGGCGGACAGCGCGACCAGGTCGAGCAGCGCGGGCTGCCACGGGTCCTGCAAACGGGACACCGCACCCACCTGCCGGTCTGCGGCGAAGGTGTACTGCGCGAGGTCGTTGGTCCCCAGGGACAGGAACTCGACTTCCTGAAGGATCGACCGTGCCCGCAGCGCGGCCGACGGAATCTCCACCATCGCGCCGAACTTCGCCTGCAGCCCGGCCGCACGGCACGCCTCCGCGAACGCCTTGGCGTCGATACGGTCCGCGACCATCGGAGCCATGACCTCGAGATAGACCGGCAGCCCCTCCGAAGCCTTGGCGAGGGCCGTCAGCTGAGTACGCAGCACGTCGGGGTGGTCCAACAGCGAGCGCAGACCCCGCACACCCAGAGCCGGGTTCGGTTCATCGGCCGGAGTCAGGAAGTCGAGCGGCTTGTCCGCGCCCGCGTCGAGCACACGCACCACGACACGGCCCTCGGGAAACGCCTCGAGAACCTGCCGGTACGCCTCGACCTGCTTCTCCTCGGACGGTGCGCTCTTGCTGTCGTCCAGGAAGAGGAACTCGGTGCGGAACAGACCGACGCCCTCGGCACCGGCCGCGACAGCGGCCGGCACGTCAGCAGGACCGCCGACATTGGCCAGCAGAGGCACCTTGTGCCCGTCGGACGTGGCGCCGGGACCGGTTGCGGAGGACAGCGCCGCCTTGCGCTCTGCCGCAGCGGCCTCCAACTGAGCCTTCTTCTCGGCGCTCGGCTCCACGAAGATCTCACCGGTGCTGCCGTCCACGGCGATCATCGTGCCCTCGGCGAGCTCACCCGCACCAGGCAACGCGACCACGGCGGGAACGCCGAGCGCCCGCGCCAGAATCGCGCTGTGGCTGGTCGGCCCACCTTCCTCAGTGACGAAACCGAGGACCAGAGTGGGGTCGAGCAGCGCCGTGTCCGCAGGCGCGAGGTCACGAGCAATAAGGACATACGGCTCGTCGCTGTCCGGGACGCCAGGCATGGGCACCCCGAGCAGCCGGGCGACGATACGATTCCGCACGTCGTCGAGATCGGCCACACGACCGGCAAGGTACTCACCGGCGCCGGCCAGTAGGGCGCGATACGCGGCGAACGCGTCATAGACCGCGCGCTCGGCAGTGCTGCCGACCGCGATCCGCCGCTCCACATCCGCCATCAGCTCGGGGTCCTCGGCCATCATGGCCTGAGCCTCGAGCACCGCCTGAGCTTCGCCCCCCGCCAGATTGCCGCGCGCAATCAGGTCGGCCGCCACAGCCCCCACGGCCTTGCGGGCACGCCCCTGTTCGCGCTCCGCATCCTCCGTCGGGATCTGCTTGGCAGGCGGTTCAAGAACCGCCGTTCCCATGTGCCGAACCTCGCCGATCGCCACACCGTGGCTCACGCCGACGCCTCGCAGCGTTGTCTCCATCTCACCCGTCTCCGATAGTGCGGCGAGTCCCGCCGCCGTGGTGGTTGTCCAACTTGTCGTCTACGCCGGCACTGATGTCACTTCCAGCGGAAGAGCTCGTCTCCGGTTTTGACATCGCCGTCCTCGCGGACATCGGAGAGGGACTCGGCCGTGGCCTCGAGTGCAACGATCGGGCACACCGGGGACTTGCCTGCCGCTTCGACGGCAGCCGGGTTCCAGCGCACTACGGCCTGGCCACGCGCCACGGTGTCACCCTTGTTGACAAGCAGTTCGAAGCCCTCGCCATTGAGCTGAACGGTGTCGATACCGAGGTGGGTGAGCACACCATGGCCTTCGTCGTCGACGACAACAAAGGCATGTGGATGAAGCGAGACAATCACTCCGTCCACGGGTGCGACAGCCTCGGAGGGCTCACGCACGGGGTCGATCGCGTTGCCGGGGCCGACCATGGCGCCGGAGAACACGGGATCCGGTACCGCGGCGAGTCCGATGGCGCGTCCGGCAAGAGGGGACGTCACGGTGGTCATGGGAAGCCTCCCAGGGGTGGAGATCTATATGGGCCGTCACTACCTGTCCCGGACGGCACACTGCTGAGCAGGGTATGTCATATGAACTACCGGTTCCCTATGAGAGGACCCGGTTGGCAGCCGTAGAGCACTGGGCAAACGATTTGCGCCTGCTCCAGACCCCCCTGTAGAGTCGTACACCTGCTTGGGGCTGAGCGACGCGATCAAGTGTCCTTACCCAGCAGCACCCAACTTGTCAGATCCTATCTCGGGGTCTGGTTCTGCATGCTCGCAGGACCGTGGTCAGAGAGACGGAAAATCACTGATAGAGTTTGGAACACCGAAGGGAAGCGCCCGGAGGAAAGCCTGAGAGAGTCTCTCGGGTGAGTACAAAGGAAGCGTCCGTTCCTTGAGAACTCAACAGCGTGCCAAAAATCAACGCCAAGTTTGTTGATACCCCGTCTCCGGCCGATCGGCCGGGACGAGGTTCCTTTGAAGAAAAACATCAGCGAGGACGCTGTGGACCGTGGGGATTATTCCTCCCTTCGGTTCCGCTCTCTTGGTGTCGCCCCGCAGTCTTTAATTAGACGCAGTCGGGAAAACATTCACGGAGAGTTTGATCCTGGCTCAGGACGAACGCTGGCGGCGTGCTTAACACATGCAAGTCGAACGATGAAGCCTTTCGGGGTGGATTAGTGGCGAACGGGTGAGTAACACGTGGGCAATCTGCCCTTCACTCTGGGACAAGCCCTGGAAACGGGGTCTAATACCGGATAACACTCCTCTGGGCATCCAGGGGGGTTGAAAGCTCCGGCGGTGAAGGATGAGCCCGCGGCCTATCAGCTTGTTGGTGAGGTAGTGGCTCACCAAGGCGACGACGGGTAGCCGGCCTGAGAGGGCGACCGGCCACACTGGGACTGAGACACGGCCCAGACTCCTACGGGAGGCAGCAGTGGGGAATATTGCACAATGGGCGAAAGCCTGATGCAGCGACGCCGCGTGAGGGATGACGGCCTTCGGGTTGTAAACCTCTTTCAGCAGGGAAGAAGCGAAAGTGACGGTACCTGCAGAAGAAGCGCCGGCTAACTACGTGCCAGCAGCCGCGGTAATACGTAGGGCGCAAGCGTTGTCCGGAATTATTGGGCGTAAAGAGCTCGTAGGCGGCTTGTCGCGTCGGTTGTGAAAGCCCGGGGCTTAACCCCGGGTCTGCAGTCGATACGGGCAGGCTAGAGTGTGGTAGGGGAGATCGGAATTCCTGGTGTAGCGGTGAAATGCGCAGATATCAGGAGGAACACCGGTGGCGAAGGCGGATCTCTGGGCCATTACTGACGCTGAGGAGCGAAAGCGTGGGGAGCGAACAGGATTAGATACCCTGGTAGTCCACGCCGTAAACGGTGGGAACTAGGTGTTGGCGACATTCCACGTCGTCGGTGCCGCAGCTAACGCATTAAGTTCCCCGCCTGGGGAGTACGGCCGCAAGGCTAAAACTCAAAGGAATTGACGGGGGCCCGCACAAGCAGCGGAGCATGTGGCTTAATTCGACGCAACGCGAAGAACCTTACCAAGGCTTGACATACGCCGGAAAGCATCAGAGATGGTGCCCCCCTTGTGGTCGGTGTACAGGTGGTGCATGGCTGTCGTCAGCTCGTGTCGTGAGATGTTGGGTTAAGTCCCGCAACGAGCGCAACCCTTGTTCTGTGTTGCCAGCATGCCCTTCGGGGTGATGGGGACTCACAGGAGACTGCCGGGGTCAACTCGGAGGAAGGTGGGGACGACGTCAAGTCATCATGCCCCTTATGTCTTGGGCTGCACACGTGCTACAATGGCAGGTACAATGAGCTGCGATGCCGCGAGGCGGAGCGAATCTCAAAAAGCCTGTCTCAGTTCGGATTGGGGTCTGCAACTCGACCCCATGAAGTCGGAGTTGCTAGTAATCGCAGATCAGCATTGCTGCGGTGAATACGTTCCCGGGCCTTGTACACACCGCCCGTCACGTCACGAAAGTCGGTAACACCCGAAGCCGGTGGCCCAACCCCCTTGTGGGGAGGGAGCTGTCGAAGGTGGGACTGGCGATTGGGACGAAGTCGTAACAAGGTAGCCGTACCGGAAGGTGCGGCTGGATCACCTCCTTTCTAAGGAGCACTTCTTACCGATCCCTCCGGGGTGAGGTCAGAGGCCAGTACATCGGCGTACGTCCGGTGCTGGTTGCTCATGGGTGGAACGTTGATTATTCGGCACTCTCAGCCATCTCGGGCTGCAAGTACTGTCCTTCGGGGCGTGGAAAGCTGATCACGAGTGGCGAGGGTGCCTGGCACGCTGTTGGGTGTCTGAAGGTACGGGCTGTTCAAGCCTGTTTCTTCAGTGCCGGCCCCAGTGAACTCGCCCGTGAGGGTGGGGTGGTGGGTGGTTGGTCGTTGTTTGAGAACTGCACAGTGGACGCGAGCATCTGTGGCCAAGTTTTTAAGGGCGCACGGTGGATGCCTTGGCACCAGGAACCGATGAAGGACGTGGGAGGCCACGATAGTCCCCGGGGAGCCGTCAACCAGGCTTTGATCCGGGGGTTTCCGAATGGGGAAACCCGGCAGTCGTCATGGGCTGTCACCCATACCTGAACACATAGGGTATGTGGAGGGAACGCGGGGAAGTGAAACATCTCAGTACCCGCAGGAAGAGAAAACAACCGTGATTCCGGGAGTAGTGGCGAGCGAAACTGGATGAGGCTAAACCATATGCGTGTGAGACCCGGCAGGGGTTGCGTATGTGGGGTTGTGGGATTTCTCTTTCACGGTCTGCCGATCGTGAGACGAGTCAGAAACCGTTGATGTAGGCGAAGGACATGCGAAAGGTCCGGCGTAGAGGGTAAGACCCCCGTAGTCGAAACGTCAACGGCTCGTTTGAGAAACACCCAAGTAGCACGGGGCCCGAGAAATCCCGTGTGAATCTGGCGGGACCACCCGCTAAGCCTAAATATTCCCTGGTGACCGATAGCGGATAGTACCGTGAGGGAATGGTGAAAAGTACCGCGGGAGCGGAGTGAAATAGTACCTGAAACCGTGTGCCTACAAGCCGTGGGAGCGTCGGAGTGCATGCTTGCATGCACTCTCGTGACTGCGTGCCTTTTGAAGAATGAGCCTGCGAGTTTGCGGTGTGTTGCGAGGTTAACCCGTGTGGGGAAGCCGTAGCGAAAGCGAGTCCGAATAGGGCGTTTTAGTAGCGCGCTCAAGACCCGAAGCGGAGTGATCTAGCCATGGGCAGGTTGAAGCGGCTGTAAGAGGTCGTGGAGGACCGAACCCACCAGGGTTGAAAACCTGGGGGATGACCTGTGGTTAGGGGTGAAAGGCCAATCAAACTCCGTGATAGCTGGTTCTCCCCGAAATGCATTTAGGTGCAGCGTCGTGTGTTTCTTGCCGGAGGTAGAGCACTGGATAGGCGATGGGCCCTACCGGGTTACTGACCTTAGCCAAACTCCGAATGCCGGTAAGTGAGAGCGCGGCAGTGAGACTGTGGGGGATAAGCTCCATGGTCGAGAGGGAAACAGCCCAGAGCATCGACTAAGGCCCCTAAGCGTACGCTAAGTGGGAAAGGATGTGGAGTCGCACAGACAACCAGGAGGTTGGCTTAGAAGCAGCCACCCTTGAAAGAGTGCGTAATAGCTCACTGGTCTAGTGATTCCGCGCCGACAATGTAGCGGGGCTCAAGCGTACCGCCGAAGTCGTGTCATTCATACAATAGGGCCAACGCCCGTATGGATGGGTAGGGGAGCGTCGTGTGCCGGGTGAAGCCGCAGCGGAAGCTAGTGGTGGACGGTTCACGAGTGAGAATGC
This sequence comes from Streptomyces sp. NBC_00038, assembly GCF_026343635.1. Classification (NCBI taxonomy): domain Bacteria; kingdom Bacillati; phylum Actinomycetota; class Actinomycetes; order Kitasatosporales; family Streptomycetaceae; genus Streptomyces; species Streptomyces sp. NBC_00038. The sequence goes on along the minus strand of NZ_JAPELQ010000001.1, from coordinate 1,836,031 downwards.
AGGCATGAGTAGCGATACACACGTGAGAAACGTGTGCGCCGATTGACTAAGGGTTCCTGGGTCAAGCTGATCTGCCCAGGGTAAGTCGGGACCTAAGGCGAGGCCGACAGGCGTAGTCGATGGATAACCGGTTGATATTCCGGTACCCGCTGTGAAGCGTCAAACATTGAACCAGGCGATGCTAAGTCCGTGAAGCCGTCCCGGACCCTTCGGGGAAAGGGAAGTGGTGGAGCCGACGGACCAGACCTGCAGTAGGTGAGTGATGGGGTGACGCAGGAAGGTAGTCCATCCCGGGCGGTGGTTGTCCCGGGGTAAGGGTGTAGCCCGTCATCTAGGCAAATCCGGATGACACGAGGGTGAGACCTGATGCCGAGCCGATTGTGGTGAAGTGGATGATCCTATGCTGTCGAGAAAAGCCTCTAGCGAGTTTCATGGCGGCCCGTACCCTAAACCGACTCAGGTGGTCAGGTAGAGAATACCGAGGCGTTCGGGTGAACTATGGTTAAGGAACTCGGCAAAATGCCCCCGTAACTTCGGGAGAAGGGGGGCCATCACCGGTGATCGGATTTACTCCGTGAGCTGGGGGTGGCCGCAGAGACCAGCGAGAAGCGACTGTTTACTAAAAACACAGGTCCGTGCGAAGCCGTAAGGCGATGTATACGGACTGACGCCTGCCCGGTGCTGGAACGTTAAGGGGACCGGTTAGTCACTCTTCGGGGTGGCGAAGCTGAGAACTTAAGCGCCAGTAAACGGCGGTGGTAACTATAACCATCCTAAGGTAGCGAAATTCCTTGTCGGGTAAGTTCCGACCTGCACGAATGGCGTAACGACTTCTCGACTGTCTCAACCATAGGCCCGGTGAAATTGCACTACGAGTAAAGATGCTCGTTTCGCGCAGCAGGACGGAAAGACCCCGGGACCTTTACTACAGTTTGATATTGGTGTTCGGTTCGGCTTGTGTAGGATAGCTGGGAGACTGTGAAGCTCGAGCGCCAGCTCGGGTGGAGTCGTCGTTGAAATACCAGTCTGGTCGTGCTGGATGTCTAACCTGGGTCCGTGATCCGGATCAGGGACAGTGTCTGATGGGTAGTTTAACTGGGGCGGTTGCCTCCTAAAGAGTAACGGAGGCGCCCAAAGGTTCCCTCAGCCTGGTTGGTAATCAGGTGTTGAGTGTAAGTGCACAAGGGAGCTTGACTGTGAGACCGACGGGTCGAGCAGGGACGAAAGTCGGGACTAGTGATCCGGCGGTGGCTTGTGGAAGCGCCGTCGCTCAACGGATAAAAGGTACCCCGGGGATAACAGGCTGATCTTCCCCAAGAGTCCATATCGACGGGATGGTTTGGCACCTCGATGTCGGCTCGTCGCATCCTGGGGCTGGAGTCGGTCCCAAGGGTTGGGCTGTTCGCCCATTAAAGCGGTACGCGAGCTGGGTTTAGAACGTCGTGAGACAGTTCGGTCCCTATCCGCTGCGCGCGCAGGAATATTGAGAAGGGCTGTCCCTAGTACGAGAGGACCGGGACGGACGAACCTCTGGTGTGCCAGTTGTCCTGCCAAGGGCATGGCTGGTTGGCTACGTTCGGGAGGGATAACCGCTGAAAGCATCTAAGCGGGAAGCCTGCTTCGAGATGAGTATTCCCACCCACTAGATGGGTTAAGGCTCCCAGTAGACGACTGGGTTGATAGGCCAGATGTGGAAGCCCAGTAATGGGCGAAGCTGACTGGTACTAATAGGCCGAGGGCTTGTCCTCAGTTGCTCGCGTCCACTGTGTTGGTTCTGAAACCACGAACAACCGTTGTAGCCATGCCACGGCTCCGGTTTGAGAAGTTTCACCGTGTTTCGGTGGTCATAGCGTGAGGGAAACGCCCGGTTACATTCCGAACCCGGAAGCTAAGCCTCACAGCGCCGATGGTACTGCAGGGGGGACCCTGTGGGAGAGTAGGACGCCGCCGAACTATCTTTAGAGCTCCGGCTCTTGGGCTTATCGCCCGAGAGCCGGAGCTTTTTTGTTTTCTGGTGACGCCTCCACCCCTCCGTACAACAGCGTCAGCGCTGCGGGTAAGGTCAGGGGCATCATTGGCTCGTTTCCCACAGGAGGCCCCCGGGTGGAGGTCCAGGAGACTCGCGTCCAGACAGACCGGGTCCTCACCATCCCGAACATCCTCAGCATGGCGCGCCTCGTCGGTGTGCCCGTCTTCCTGTGGCTGATCCTCTGGCCCGAGTTCGGTGGTCCCAAGAGCGACGGATGGGCACTCCTGGTGCTCATGCTGAGCGGCATCAGTGACTATCTGGACGGGAAGCTCGCCCGCCGCTGGAACCAGATCAGCAGCCTTGGCCGGCTACTCGATCCCGCAGCCGACCGGCTCTACATTCTGTCCACTCTCGTGGGCCTCACCTGGCGTGAGATTCTCCCGCTGTGGTTGACCGCTGTCCTTCTGGCGCGCGAACTGGTCCTGTTGGTGATGGTGGGCATCCTCAGACGCCACGGCTATCCGCCGCCGCAGGTGAACTTCCTGGGGAAGGCGGCTACCTTCAACTTGATGTACGCCTTCCCGTTGTTGCTGCTCAGTGACGCAAGTGGATGGATCGCGTCACTCGGTGCTATTTTCGGATGGGCGTTCGCCGGATGGGGTACAACGCTCTACTGGTGGGCAGGAGTCCTCTACGTGGTTCAGGTCCGCCGCCTTGTCAGGGCGGACGCCACAACCGATTGAGCTCGCCCATTGCGCGGCTGTAGTGGCTCGATGGCCCGCGGACGAAAAGTGCGGGACAATTTGGACGGGTGAAGTCGGCTAGACCGTCGTCTCTTCAAGGAGGACGCTTCCGACATGAAGGCCGTCGTGATGGCCGGAGGCGAAGGCACACGCCTTCGTCCCATGACCTCAAGCATGCCCAAGCCGCTCCTACCCGTGGCCAATCGCCCGATCATGGAGCATGTGCTACGGCTGCTCAAAAGGCATGGGCTCAACGAGACCGTCGTGACTGTTCAGTTCTTGGCCTCTCTGGTCAAGAACTACTTCGGTGACGGCGAGGAGCTCGGCATGGAGCTCACCTATGCCAATGAGGAGAAGCCACTCGGTACTGCCGGGAGCGTCAAGAACGCCGAGGAGGCGTTGAAGGACGACACCTTCCTAGTGATCTCCGGTGATGCCCTGACTGACTTCGACCTCACCGACCTCATCAATTTCCACAAGGAAAAGGGCGCGCTGGTCACCGTCTGTTTGACGCGCGTACCAAATCCCCTTGAATTCGGCATCACCATCGTGGATGAAGAGGGCAAGGTCGAGCGCTTCCTGGAGAAGCCGACCTGGGGCCAGGTGTTCTCGGACACGGTGAACACGGGTATCTACGTCATGGAACCCGAGGTCTTCGACTACGTCGAGGCCGATGTCTCCGTCGACTGGTCCGGCGATGTCTTCCCTCAGCTGATGAAAGAGGGCAAGCCTGTTTACGGCTATATCGCCGAGGGCTACTGGGAGGACGTCGGGACCCACGAAAGCTATGTGAAGGCGCAGGCCGATGTCCTGGAGGGCAAGGTCGACGTCGAAATCGACGGCTTCGAGATCTCGCCGGGCGTATGGGTCGCCGAGGGGGCCGAGGTGCACCCCGACGCCGTTCTGCGAGGACCGCTTTACATCGGCGACTACGCCAAGGTCGAGGCGGACGTCGAAATCCGCGAACACACCGTCATCGGTTCCAACGTCGTCGTCAAGACAGGTGCCTTCCTTCACCGCGCCGTCGTGCACGACAACGTGTACATCGGTCAGCACAGCAATCTGCGTGGCTGCGTGATCGGAAAGAACACCGACATCATGCGGGCCGCACGGATCGAGGACGGTGCGGTCATCGGTGATGAGTGCCTCGTCGGTGAAGAATCGATCATCCAGGGCAATGTTCGCGTCTACCCGTTCAAGACCATCGAGGCCGGCGCCTTCGTCAATACGTCGGTGATCTGGGAGTCGCGGGGGCAGGCGCATCTCTTCGGCGCCCGTGGAGTGTCCGGGATCCTGAATGTGGAGATCACCCCGGAACTCGCCGTGCGGCTTGCGGGAGCGTACGCGACGACGCTCAAGAAGGGCTCCACGGTCACGACGGCTCGAGATCACTCCCGAGGCGCTCGTGCGCTGAAGCGGGCGGTCATCTCGGCGCTGCAGGCCAGCGCCATCGACGTACGCGATCTGGAGAACGTACCGCTGCCGGTGGCCCGGCAGCAGACCGCCAGAGGTAGCGCCGGCGGGATCATGATCCGGACGACACCCGGTGTGCCGGACTCCGTCGACATCATGTTCTTCGACGGGCAGGGTGCTGATCTGTCGCAGGCCAGTCAGCGGAAGCTGGACCGGGTGTTCGCGCGGCAGGAGTATCGGCGCGCGTTCCCTGGCGAGATCGGGGATCTGCACTTCCCGGCGAGTGTCTTCGACTCGTACACCGGATCGTTGCTGCGGAATGTCGACACGACGGGGATCACCGAGTCGGGGCTCAAGGTCGTCGTGGACGCGTCGAACGGTAGCGCCGGGCTCGTGCTGCCCAGCTTGCTCGGCAAGCTCGGGGTCGACTCGCTTGTCATCAATCCCGGTTTGGACGAGTCCAGGCCGACTGAGACGGCGGATGCGCGGCGGTCCGGGCTTGTGCGGCTCGGTGAGATCGTGGCGTCCGCGCGGGCCGCCTTCGGGGTGCGCTTCGACCCGGTGGGTGAGCGGCTCTCGCTCGTGGACGAGAAGGGGCGGATCGTCGAGGACGACCGGGCTCTGCTCGTCATGCTCGACCTGGTGGCCGCGGAGCGGCGCAGCGGGCGGGTGGCGCTGCCGGTGACCACCACCCGGATCGCAGAGCAGGTGGCGGCGTATCACGGGACGCAGGTGGACTGGACGACGACGTCTCCGGACGATCTGACCAGGGTCGGGCGGGACGAATCGACGATCTTCGGCGGTGACGGGCGCGGTGGCTTCATCATTCCGGAGTTCAGCAGTGTCTTCGACGGTGCGGCGGCGTTCGTACGACTGATCGGGCTGGTGGCGCGGACTCAGCTCACGCTGAGCCAGATCGATGCGCGGATTCCGCGGGCGCATGTCCTCAAGCGGGATCTCGCGACTCCCTGGGCCGTCAAGGGACTTGTCATGCGCCGGGTCGTGGAGGAGGCCGGGGACCGCTTTGTGGACACGACCGACGGTGTACGGGTCGTGGAGACCGACGGGCGCTGGGTGATGGTGCTCCCGGATCCCGCTGAGGCGGTTACGCATCTGTGGGCAGAAGGGCCCGACGATGCCTCCGCGGAGGCCCTGCTCGACGAGTGGTCGGCGGTCGTGGACAGCGCCGGTCGATGAAACACCTAGCACGCGCGCGTGCCGGACAAGTGCCCTCAAGGGGGCCTGTCCGGCACGCCGGTGGGGCCATTCGGAGGTAGCGCCCGCGACGTGCGACGATGTGCGGCATGCCGCAGCAGCCCCCCGTTCGGAGCAGTCCTACGCGCCCGTCGCGCCCGGACGCCTCCATGTCGCTGCTCACCAATGTCATGGACCACAGCCTTGACGACGGTTACGCCGAGGCGGCTGCCCGGAAGCAGGCCGAGGGCACCGGCGGGATGCCGAAGACGGTACGGGCGAAGCTCGGACTCGCGGCAGGCCTCGTCCTTGCGGCCCTGGTGGTGACCCTGGGAGCGGCGAACGCGCGGATCGCGGCGCCTGTCATCGCCAAGGAGCGTGAGGAACTCATCGACCGTGTCGAGAGTGAGACCGCGGCCGCGGACAAGCTCGAGGACAATGTCGATACTTTGCGCGCCGATGTGAGTGCCCGGCAGCGTGAGGCGCTGAAGTCGGACGGGGGCAGCGGGCAGGCCGACTTGGTGGGCATTCTGTCGGGCGCCACCGCGGTGCACGGTCCGGGCGTGAAACTCGTCGTGGACGACGCCGAGGAAGCCAGTCAGGACGGCGACGGTGATCCGCGGGAGACGTCGGGGTTCTCCGACACAGGACGCGTGCGTGACCGTGACATGCAGCGGGTCGTCAACGGGCTGTGGGAGTCGGGTGCCGAGGCCATCTCGATCAACGGCCAGCGGCTGACGGCCTTGTCGGCGATCCGGGCCGCGGGTGACGCGATACTGGTCGACAACAAGCCGCTGGTACCGCCGTACACGGTGCTCGCGGTGGGCGACGGTCAGCGGCTCAGCACCAGGTTCCAGAACAGTGCCGACGGGCTGTATCTGCATGCCCTGCAGGAGAACTACGGGATCCGGACCAGCATTTCCGTCCAGGACGACGTCCGGTTGGCCGCCGCACCGAGTGTGATCGTACGTACAGCACAGCCGAGCACAGAGAAGGGCACATCGTGATCGCCGTACTGGGCCTCGTCGTGGGAGTCGTGGCTGGATTGTTGGTCCGGCCCGAGGTTCCGGTGGTCGTCGAGCCTTATCTTCCGATCGCCGTGGTGGCGGCGCTCGACGCCGTGTTCGGAGGCCTGCGCGCGATGCTCGACGGCATCTTCGACGACAAGGTCTTCGTGGTGTCGTTCCTGTCGAACGTGGTCGTGGCCGCGCTGATCGTCTTCCTGGGCGACAAGTTGGGTGTGGGCGCCCAGCTCTCCACCGGTGTCGTGGTCGTCCTCGGCATCCGCATCTTCTCCAATGCCGCGGCGATCCGTCGGCACGTGTTCCGGGCGTGAGGCCGATGAGCAACGACGACGAGGCATCGACGGCCTCCGGGACTCCGGAGAATCGTCTGCGCAAGGAACTTCCCGAAGAGATTCGGGCGCAGGCTCCCACGGCACAGGAGCCGGAGGAGAGGGAAGAGAGCGGCGAGCCGACGCTGACCGGTCGTCAGCGACTGGCGAAGGGACTGTGGCCGCCGCGCGTTTCGCGTGCGCAACTCATCGTGGCCCTGCTGCTGTTCGGCCTCGGCTTCGGTCTGGCCGTCCAGGTGGCGTCCAACAGCGACAGCGGCAGTGCCCTGCGCGGCGCGCGTCAGGAAGATCTCGTACGCATCCTCGATGAACTGGACAGCCGTACACAGCGTCTTGAGGACGAGAAGCAGGGTCTCGAGGATCAGCGCACCGAGTTGGAGAACAGTTCGGACCAGGCCGAGGAGGCTCGCAAGCAGACCGTCGAGAGGGAGAAGCAACTCGGCATTCTGGCGGGCACGGTGGCCGCGCAGGGCCCCGGCATCACTCTGACGATCAACGACAGCAAAGGGACGGTCGAGGCGGACATGCTGCTCGACGCGATCCAGGAGTTGCGTGCGGCAGGTGCGGAGGCGATCCAGGTGAACGGTGTGCGGGTCGTCGCCAGCACCTATCTGACGGATTCCGACAACGGCGTGAGCGTGGACGGGAACAAGATCACCCAGCCCTACCGTTTCAAGGTCATCGGCAAGTCGCAGGACCTGGAGCCAGCGCTCAACATCCCCGGAGGCGTGGTGCAGACACTGGAGAAGGAGCAGGCCACCGTCACGGTGGAGCCCTCGACGAAGATCGTGGTGGACGCCTTGCGACCGGCGAAGCAGCCTGACTACGCTCGGTCGTCCCAATGAGGCGGGGCCGCATGAGGGGCGCCCGGCCAGGGCATGAGGTTGCGGGGGGTCGGCGCACCGAATGGGTGGTGCGTGGTGGAAACTGTCAGGTGGATACGGACGTTGTGAGGGTGTCCGGCTCGACCGGTGTGTTCAGTCAGGGTTCGTCCTGCCCCACGGGCGGGTCTGTTTCGGTCAAGGGGAATCGCCCGTGAAGTTGTTTGCGAAGTTGTTCGGCAAGAGCGCACGAGGAGAGGGCGGCGACAATGCCACTGCCCGGCATCGTGCACCACGCCATGGAGACGCGGAGGACCAGGGTGGCGAGCGCCCGCTGTTCCGGGACCAGGTCGGCGGTGACATTTCCGGTGGTCAGGGCGCGCCGTCTGTTGACCCTGCCCAGTCCGGCCGCATAGGTTTCGGGGACCCGTCAGCCTCAAGTGCGGGTGGAGGGTTTCCCTCCGACCCGTACGCGTCCCATGCCCCTGGAGGGCAGCCGCGGCAGGAGGATCCGTCCATGTCGGCCCTGGTGTGTACGAGGTGCGGTAACCGCAACGCGGAAAACAGCCGTTTCTGCTCCAACTGCGGTGCGCCGCTGCGGAGCGGGGTGACCCCGGAGCGTCCGTCCGAGACGACGTCCACGATCTCCATTTCGGGCCTTGAGGCCTATGACGCCGAGGTGACGGGTCAGACGCTCTCGCCGGCGCTCTCCCCGGAGGCGCAGGCGGCGGTCGACGCACTGCCGCTCGGCTCGGCGCTCCTGGTGGTGCGCCGCGGTCCGAACTCGGGCAGCCGCTTCCTGCTGGACGGTGAGCTGACGACGGCCGGGCGTCATCCGCAGAGCGACATCTTTCTGGACGACGTGACCGTGTCACGCCGCCACGTGGAGTTCCGCCGCGTCGGTGACGGCTCGTTCACCGTGGCAGACGTGGGCAGCCTCAACGGCACGTACGTCAACAGGGAGCGGATCGACTCGGTCGCCCTCTCGAACGGCGACGAGGTGCAGATCGGCAAGTACCGGCTGGTCTTCTACGCGAGCCAGCGGGGCATCTGACCCTCCCCCGGGCTGCGTCCGGGGGGACCCCCAGGAAGGTCCATGCTTCAAACACCGAGCGGCGGTGCCGACACCGGTACCGCCGCCGTGGACAGTGGGCTGATGAGCATCGGCACGGTGCTCAACGTACTGCGCGACGAGTTCCCCGAAGTCACGATCTCCAAGATCAGGTTTCTGGAGTCGGAGGGGCTCATCGAGCCGCAGCGGACCCCCTCGGGGTATCGCAAGTTCAGCGCCAACGACGTCGAGCGCCTCGGCCATGTGCTGAGGATGCAGCGGGACCACTATCTGCCCCTGAAGGTCATCCGTGAGTACCTGGACGCCCTGGAGCGCGGTGAGCCGGTGCGGCTGCCGTCCGTGGGGCGTCAGCGCGACTCCGGCGAGGGAGAGCTGTTCGGCGGGCCCGAGGCGCCCACGGCCGCCCGGGTCGGCCGTGCCGAGCTGCTGGCCGCCGCCGAGATCGGTGATCAGGAACTTGAGGAGTGGGAGTCGTACGGGCTCATCGCGCCGCTGTCGGACGGGGCGTACGACGCCGAGGCGGTGACCGTCGCCGCGCTCGTCGTCGAGCTGGGGCGGTTCGGGATCGAGCCGCGCCATCTGCGTGCGATGAAGGCCGCGGCCGAGCGTGACGCGGGGCTGGTCGACCAGGTGGTGGCCCCGCTGCGGCGGCACCGCAATCCGCAGACGCGGGCGCACGCCGAGGCGCGTACGAAGGAGCTGGCGGGGCTCACGGTGAAGCTGCACGCCGCGCTAGTGCAGACCGCGCTCGGCGTGCGTCTGCCCTGACTCCGGGCGCTCGGCGGGCGTCGGATCGCCCACCCGTTCCGTGCCCGACTACCCAAACGTCCCGGGCACGGCCTAGGGTTGCTGTGTGAACGAGCTCGATGTCGTAGGTGTCCGGGTCGAAATGCCCTCCAACCAACCGATCGTGCTTCTGCGTGAAGTGGGAGGCGATCGCTACCTCCCCATCTGGATCGGACCGGGGGAGGCGACTGCGATCGCCTTCGCCCAGCAGGGCATGGCCCCGGCGCGCCCGCTGACCCACGACCTGTTCAAGGACGTGCTGGAAGCCGTCGGCCAGGAGCTCACCGAAGTGCGCATCACGGACCTGCGTGAGGGCGTGTTCTACGCGGAGTTGGTGTTCGCCAGCGGGGTCGAGGTGAGTGCCAGGCCCTCCGACGCCATAGCGCTGGCCCTGCGTACCGGGACGCCGATCTACGGCAGCGACGGCGTGCTCGACGACGCCGGTATCGCGATCCCGGACGAGCAGGAGGACGAAGTGGAGAAGTTCCGCGAGTTCCTCGACCAGATCTCGCCCGAGGATTTCGGCACCAACAGCCAGTGATGGCGCGGGTCCTCGGAGGGCTCCGGGTGGCAATTGCCAGCGGCCAGTGTGGTGCGCCGCGGCCCGCTCGGAGAGCATTCGGCTAGCCTTTCCCCGCGGTGGGGCGCGGGAAACCACTCCTAGGGTGATTATCACTCGGCGTGCCGAGTGTGGCGATCGTTGACGCACCCCTGGTGACTGCCTACCGTCGAGAAGGCAGGTCAAGGACGGAGGTCGGCGTGAGAAGCAGCGGCGACGGTACGGCTGGGGGTGCCCCCGGACGCGGTCTGGGGGAGAGCGGCCCGTACCCGCTTCACGGCAACGCGGCCGATCACGTTCCGCGGCGGCCGACGGCAGTGCCGGGTGAGGGAGGGGCGGTTTCCGAGGAGATCGGGTACCGCGGTCCCACGGCGTGCGCTGCCGCGGGCATCACCTATCGGCAACTGGATTACTGGGCGAGGACCGGGCTGGTCGAGCCGAGCGTGCGACCCGCATACGGGTCGGGGACGCAGCGGCTGTACAGCTTCCGGGACGTGGTCGTCCTGAAGATCGTCAAGCGGTTCCTGGACACCGGGGTGTCGCTGCAGAACATCCGCACCACGGTCCAGCACCTCAGGGAGCGCGGCTTCCGGGATCTGGAGCGGATGACGCTGATGAGCGACGGTGCCACGGTCTACGAGTGCACGTCCCCCGACGAGGTCCACGCGCTGCTCCAGGGTGGCCAGGGGGTCTTCGGGATCGCTGTGGGCGTGGTGTGGCGGGATGTCGAGAGCGCGCTCTCACAGCTGCACGGCGAGCGCGTGGACACCGGTGAGACGCTCCTCGGGAACAACCCCGCGGACGAGCTGGCGAGACGGCGCAACCGCGCGGTCTGATGAGCGGAACAGAGCGGAACAGACTGATGGTGCCCCGGCTTGCCGGGGCATTGTCAGTGGCGTAGGGCAGCATCGGAGATGTGAGAACCGCGCCCACGATCCTGCATCTCGACATGGATGCCTTCTTCGCCTCGGCGGAGCAGGCGGCCAAGCCGAGCCTGCGCGGGAAAGCGGTCGTCGTGGGCGGGCTGGGTCCGCGTGGAGTCGTCGCCACCTGCTCGTACGAGGCACGGGTCTTCGGGGTGCATTCGGCGATGCCCATGGCCCAGGCGCGCCGGCTCGCGCCGAACGCCGCGTATCTCGTGCCGCGCTTCGGGATCTACCGGGAGGTCAGCGAGCAGGTGATGGGGCTGCTGGGGGCCCTGTCGCCGCTGGTGGAGCCGCTGAGCCTGGATGAGGCGTTCGTCGATCTGGAGGCCGGGGGAGCGGCCTGGGACGAGGTATCGGCGCGGCTGACCGGGGTGAAACTGCGTGCGGACATCCGGGCCGTCACGGGACTCACCGGGTCGGTGGGGCTCGCCGCGTCCAAGATGCTCGCGAAGATCGCCTCGGAACAGGCCAAGCCCGATGGTCTGGTGCTGATAGAGCCGGGGACCGAGCGCGCCCTGCTGGGGCCCATGTCGGTGCGGACGCTGCCCGGCGTGGGGCCCGCGACCGGGGACCATCTGCGGCGGGCCGGGATCACCACCGTCGAGGAGCTTGCCGAGGCGGGCGAGGACGAGCTCGTACGGCTGGTGGGGAAGGCGCACGGGCACTCGCTGTACGCGATGGCGCTGGCCCACGACGACCGGCCCGTGGTGGCCGAGCGGGAGACCAAGTCGGTGTCCGTCGAGGACACGTACGACGTGGACATCCATGACCGGGTGCGGGTCGGTCTGGAGGTGCAGCGGCTCGCCGACCGGTGTGTGCAGCGGTTGCGGGGAGCCGGGCTGTCCGGGCGGACCATCGTGCTCAAGGTGCGGAAGTACGACTTCTCGACGCTGACGCGGTCCGAGACGCTGCGGGGGCCCACGGACGATCCCGCGGTGGTGCGGGAGGCGGCCGCGCGGCTCCTCGATGTGGTGGACACGACCGGTGGGGTACGGCTGCTCGGCGTGGGCGTCTCCGGGCTGGCCGACTACACGCAGGAGGACCTGTTCGCGCAGGCCCAGGCAGCCGCGGGGGAGCTTGCGGCTCAGGAGCATGCCGAGGAGGAATCGACGGAGGACGGCACGGTCGAGACGGTGCCGCCCGCCGAGCGGCGGTGGCCGGCGGGGCACGATGTGCGGCATGCCGAGTTCGGGCACGGGTGGGTGCAGGGGAGCGGGCTCGGGAGGGTGACCGTTCGGTTCGAGACTCCGTACTCCGAGCCCGGGCGGGTACGTACGTTCCGGACCGACGATCCGGAGCTGGAGCCGGCGGATCCGTTGCCGTTGGTGGCTGCCGTCGGCCATCGCCGTGACGGCTGAGTTCGGTTCGGCGCTGGGGGTCGTCCGGTCGCGCCCGAGCCCCCCGAAGGGACCGCGTCACCCGGGACCCGAGATGTTGTGTCAGGCCTCGTCCGTCCCTGCCAGGCGGCCGAAGTCGCGGTCCGGTGGAGTGGGAGGGGAGGCCACGTCGAGGCCGTAGTGGTGGTAGAGCTGGAGTTCCTGTTCGGGGGAGAGGTGGCGGCCGACGCCGAAATCGGGGGCGTCCTTGATCAGTGCTCGTTCGAAGGGGATGCGCAGGGTTCCTTCGACGAGCTCGCTGGGCTCCAGGGGTACGAAGGCGTCCCTGCTGAACAGGCCCGTGCGTATGGCCGCCCACTCCGGGACCCCGGTCGCGTCGTCGAGGTAGACCTCGTCGATCGTGCCGATCTTGGCGCCGTTGCGGTCGAATGCCTTGCGGCCGATCAGGTTGCGCGGATCGATGTCGGTCTGCACGGTGCCCTCCATTTGGTCGCAACTCATCCGTAAGCACTACAAAAGAGCAGATTCAGGAAGGTGGCCACTCGAAGGCCCGGGCGTTGCCCTCGCTGGTACCCTGGCAGCGGCTGCTGACCCCGCGCGGGAGAGTCCTCCAGACACCATCGGAGGGCGCCGAAGGAGCAAATCCTCCCCGGAATCTCTCAGGCCCACGTACCGCACGGACGAGGTCACTCTGGAAAGCAGGGCGGGTGCCGAAGACGGCTCCCGCTCTCACCGACGGTGAAAGTCGGGTCGCAGTGGGTGGGCGGGCCGGTGAAGCTCTCAGGTTGTGATGACAGAGGGGGAGGCCGTCGGGGTACCCGTGCCGGGGTGCCCCTCGAAGGTCGCGTCTGACCAGGAGGCCTCCGCCATGACCGCCCCTCGCATTCCGCTCTCCGAGCTCGAACAGGGAATCCCCTTCGAGCAGCGCCATATCGGGCCCGACACCGAGGCACGGGCCAAGATGCTCGCGCAGGTCGGATACGGCTCGCTCGACGAGCTCACGGCCACCGCGGTACCGGACGTGATCAAGAACGCCGAGGCGCTGGAGCTGCCGGGCGCGCGCACCGAGGCCGAGGTCCTGGCCGAACTGCGTTCCCTCGCGGACCGCAACCAGGTGCTCGACTCGATGATCGGGCTCGGCTACTACGGGACCTTCACTCCGCCGGTGATCCTGCGGAACGTCATGGAGAGCCCGGCCTGGTACACCGCGTACACGCCGTACCAGCCGGAGATCTCGCAGGGCCGGCTCGAGGCGCTGCTGAACTTCCAGACCGTCGTCGCCGAGCTGACCGGGCTGCCGACCTCCGGTGCCTCGCTGCTCGACGAGAGCACCGCGGCCGCCGAGGCGATGGCGCTGTCCCGGCGCATGGGCAAGAACAAGAAGGGTCTCTTCCTGGTCGACGCGGACGCGCTGCCGCAGACCGTCGCCGTCATCGAGACCCGCGCTGAACCAACCGGTGTCGAGGTCGTCGTCGCCGATCTGAGCGAGGGAATTCCGGCCGAGCTCGCCGAGCGTGAGATCAACGGCGTGCTGATCCAGTACCCGGGCGCCTCCGGTGCCGTACGCGACATCAAGCCGCTGATCGAGCAGGCACACGAGCTGGGTGCGGTCGTCACCGTCGCCGCCGATCTGCTCGCTCTGACTCTGCTCACCTCGCCGGGCGAGCTGGACGCGGACATCGCGGTCGGTACGACGCAGCGGTTCGGGGTGCCGATGGCCTTCGGCGGTCCGCACGCCGGGTACATGGCGGTGCGCGAGAAGTTCGCGCGCAGCCTGCCCGGCCGGCTGGTGGGTGTGTCCGTCGACGCGGACGGGCACAAGGCGTACCGCCTGGCCCTGCAGACGCGGGAGCAGCACATCCGTCGTGAGAAGGCGACGAGCAACATCTGTACGGCTCAGGTGCTGCTCGCCGTGATGGCGGGTATGTATGCCGTCTACCACGGTCCCGAGGGGCTGAAGACCATCGCGCGGCGTACGCACCGGTACGCGACGATCCTCGCCGAGGGTCTGAAGGCGGGCGGAGTCGAGGTCGTACACAGCGCCTATTTCGACACGCTGACCGTACGCGTCCAGGGCCGGGCCGCCGAGATCGTGGCGGGCGCCCGGGAGCGGGGGGTCAACCTGCACCTCGTCGACGCCGACCGTGTGTCGATCTCCTGCGACGAGACCACCACGCGCAGGCAACTGGCCGCTGTGTGGACCGCGTTCGGTGTCCAGGGTGATGTCGAGGCGCTGGACTCGGCCGCCGAGGACACTCTTCCGACCTCGCTGCTGCGCACCGACGAGTACCTCGCGCACCCGGTGTTCCACCAGTACCGCTCCGAGACGGCGATGCTGCGCTACCTGCGCAAGCTGTCCGACCGTGACTACGCGCTGGACCGCGGCATGATCCCGCTGGGCTCCTGCACGATGAAGCTCAACGCGACGACGGAGATGGAGCCGGTCACCTGGCCCGAGTTCGGGCAGCTGCACCCCTTCGCGCCCGCCGAGCAGGCGCAGGGCTACCTCACGCTCATCCGTGAGCTGGAGGAGCGGCTCGCCGAGGTCACCGGGTACGACAAGGTGTCGCTGCAGCCCAACGCCGGTTCGCAGGGTGAGCTGGCCGGTCTGCTCGCCGTACGCGGATACCACCGCGCGAACGGCGACGAGCAGCGCACCGTCTGCCTGATCCCGTCCTCCGCGCACGGCACGAACGCGGCGAGCGCCGTGATGGCCGGCATGAAGGTCGTCGTCGTGAAGACGGCGGACGACGGCGAGATCGATGTGGAGGATCTGCGCGCCAAGATCGAGCAGCACCGCGACGAACTGTCCGTGCTGATGATCACGTACCCCTCGACGCATGGCGTCTTCGAGGAGCACGTCGCCGACATCTGTGCGCAGGTGCACGAGGCCGGCGGCCAGGTGTACGTGGACGGCGCCAACCTCAACGCGCTGGTGGGGCTGGCCAAGCCGGGTCACTTCGGCGGTGACGTCTCGCACCTCAACCTGCACAAGACGTTCTGCATCCCGCACGGCGGCGGCGGTCCCGGCGTCGGTCCGGTCGGTGTCCGCGCGCACCTGGCGCCCTACCTGCCGAACCACCCCTTGCAGCCGGCGGCCGGTCCCGAGACCGGTGTCGGTCCGATCTCGGCCGCTCCGTGGGGCTCCGCCGGGATTCTGCCGATCTCGTGGGCGTACGTCCGGCTCATGGGCGGCGAGGGACTGAAGCGTGCCACGCAGGTGGCCGTGCTCTCCGCGAACTACATCGCCAAGCGCCTCGAGCCGCACTTCCCGGTGCTCTACACCGGTCCCGGCGGGCTTGTCGCGCACGAGTGCATCATCGACCTGCGGCCGCTCACCAAGGCGACCGGCGTGAGTGTCGACGACATCGCCAAGCGGCTGATCGACTACGGGTTCCACGCGCCGACGATGTCGTTCCCGGTGGCCGGCACGCTGATGATCGAGCCGACCGAGTCCGAGGATCTGGTGGAACTCGACCGGTTCTGCGAGGCGATGATCGCCATCCGCGGGGAGATCGAGAAGGTCGGCTCGGGTGAGTGGGCGGCGGACGACAACCCGCTGCGCAACGCTCCGCACACCGCCGCCTCGCTCGGCGGGGAGTGGGAGCACGCCTACAGCCGTGACGAGGCCGTCTTCCCGGCCGGTGTCTCGGTCGCGGACAAGTACTGGCCGCCGGTGCGCCGGATCGACCAGGCGTACGGCGACCGGAACCTCGTCTGCTCCTGCCCGCCGCTGGATGCCTACGAGGACTGATCAGCGTTCAGGACTTGGACGCTTACGGGGAGTAACCACCCTTGGATGCGCGTCGGGGCCGGTTCGGAGAGTGCGTCTCCGGGCCGGCCCCTCTTATGTCTGGGCGGCCTTGCGGGCGCCACCCGGTTGTGCGGTTCAGGCCGCCGTCATCACGTGCTCGCTGCCCTGCGGGCGGTGCGGGGCGATGATCTGGCCGTCAGGCAGGAGCTCACCGGTGTCCTCGAAGAGCAGAACGCCGTTGCACAGCAGGCTCCATCCCTGCTCGGGGTGGTGCGCCGCGAGGCGGGCGGACTCCCGGTCGGCGGATTCGGCTGGCGGACACGGCGGCTTGTGCTGGCACATGGATGGGATCTTTCGCTGGGTTGAGATGTGAGTGTTGGCTGTGGTTTCTGTCCTGCGGCTCGATGTGGTCATGGCCGCCCCCCGTTGATGTGTTGTATGGAACCCAGTGTTGCCCTACGGGCGTCAATCCGCAGGGATTTAGCGGCAGCACTTCTCACAGGTTGATGACGCATCACCCGTGCGGACGGTTCATTCCAACTGCGTTGTCTCTTCGGGTGGTTCGTGATGGCCGGATGGGGCTAGTCAGGTCGGGCGCGGGGCGCGTTTTCCCTCGTACGAGCGCATTGGGGCCCGAACGAGCGAAGTGCCCCGCGCCGATGGGCCGGCGGCGGGGCACGGACGCTGGTGCGGGTATCTGTGCTACGCGGGTGAGCTGAGCAGCGGGGCGGGAGTGAGCCGGTGGGTGAGGACCGGCAGCAGTTCGGCGACGCGGTGCGGGCGGTGTGCGGCGATGCCGGGCGGGGCGGGCGCCAGCGGGACCAGGATGTCGGTTTCGGCGGGGTGGCCGGCGGCGCCGTCCGCGGTGACGTCGCCGTGCAGCCAGAGCGTGAGCATGTACAGCTCGGGCACGGACAGCAGGCGGGCCTGGTACGACTGCTTCATGCTCTCGGCCTGGCGCAGCGCGCGTTCGGTGGCCGTGATGTACGGGCCCTCGAAGAAGCGGGAGAAGGCCCAGCCGTCGGGGGTCAGCATGGTGTCGGCCGCGGCGACGGCGCGGTCGCCGCAGCGGATCAGGAAGCGCCACCCGGCGAGCCGGGTGGCGGACCCGGTCGCGGGGGTGATCCGGTCCAGGACGTGTACGGGGAGCGGGAGTTCGGGTGTGGCGGGTCCCTGTGCCATGCGCAGGGACGGAGTACGCGCCTCGCGGACGGCGGTGGGGGAACCGAGTGCCGTGAGGACGGAGCGCAGGGCGGGCGCGGGAGCCGGGGGTAGGTGCAGCGGCATGGTGGGTCGCCTCTCATTCGACAGGCACGGTGGCGCGAGGGCGGGGGCGGACGGCGCTGTCAGCTCTCGGGGTCAAAGGGGCGGGGGATCTGGATCTGCCGACAGTGTGTCGCCTGCCTGTGTCACCTGGATGGCAGGACCCTAGGACCGTGAGCGCCAACTCTCTGCCTCGTTCGCGGAGTTTATACGAGACGTGTTCTCACGGTGTTTCGTCTAGCCGCCTCGAATATGAAGAGCAAGGCAGTATTCGGTCGGCGAAACGAGAGGTTTATGATGGTTCTGTGCGGAAGCGCCGCGATGACCTCGGAATGCTTCGCCGGAGCGGTCGGCCGATTCTCGTCGGCGTTTTTCACGAGATCGTCCTGGAGTGAAACTGCGCACTGCTCCATGCCTGGTGAATGTGCCCGGGGGTACTCGGGTTCAGAGTAGCGGGCTGCGGGTGTCCGCAGGACGTTATCGATCGTGTTGCCTGGGCATCATCCCCCGTGACCAGGGACGCCAGGGGCCGGGATATCGGCCTGCCCATCCGAGGAGGGACGCTTCGATGGGAGAGAAGGTCGTGGGAGGGCCGTTCGCCCTGTCCGATCGCCAGTACTACCGCGGCAAGCTCCGGCAGTGTCTGACGGGGCTGGCGCGGCTGCTGGAGGAGGAGCGGTTCGACCGCCCGAAGAATCTCATGGGTCTGGAGATCGAGCTGAATCTCGCAGGGACCGACGGCACTCCGAGAATGATGAATGCGCAAGTACTTGAAAGGATTGCGAGCCGCGATTTCCAAACAGAACTCGCCATGTTCAACCTGGAAATCAACATAGCCCCACACCGATTGGGCGGCCGAGTATTCGACAGGCTCGCCGAGGAGCTGCGGACCTCCCTCGCGTACGCCCATCGGAAAGCGAAGGAAGTCGACGCCGGAATCGTGATGATCGGGATTCTGCCGACGCTCGACCAGAGCGACCTGGTCTCCTCGAACCTGTCGGACGTCGACCGCTACACCTTGCTCAACGACCAGATAGTCGCAGCCCGCGGCGAGGATTTCGCGCTCGACATCGATGGCGTGGAGCGCCTCGTCTGCACGTCGAAGTCCATCGCGCCCGAAGCCGCCTGCACCTCCGTGCAGTTGCACCTCCAGGTCACCCCGGGCCGGTTCGCCGACGTGTGGAACGCCGCGCAGGCGGTCGCCGCAGCCCAGGTCGCGGTGGGTGCCAACTCGCCCTTCCTCTTCGGCCACGAGCTGTGGAGCGAGTCGCGGCCCCCGCTGTTCCAGCAGTCCACCGACACCCGGCCGCCCGAGTTGCAGGCCCAGGGAGTGCGGCCGCGCACCTGGTTCGGGGAACGGTGGATCTCGTCCGCGTACGACCTCTTCGAGGAGAACCTGCGCTTCTTCCCGCCCCTGCTGCCCATCTGCGACGAGGAGGACCCGCTGGGCGTCCTGGACGCCGGGGGCACTCCCAAGCTCGCCGAACTCGTGCTGCACAACGGCACGGTGTACCGCTGGAACCGGCCCGTGTACGGGGTCGCCGACGGGGTCCCCCATCTGCGGGTCGAGAACCGGGTGCTGCCCGCGGGACCCACCGTCACCGACGTCATCGCCAACGCGGCCTTCTACTACGGGCTCGTCCGCGCGCTCGCCGAAGAGGCACGGCCCGTGTGGACGCGGCTGCCTTTCGCGTCCGCCGCTGCCAACTTCGACGCCGCGTGCCGCCATGGCATCGACGCGCGCCTGGAGTGGCCCAGGCGTGGCCGGTACGGCGGGACGCACGAGGTGGAGGCCGTGGCGCTGGTGCGTGACGAGCTGCTGCCGCTCGCCGCGGCGGGTCTAGACGCGTGGGGGGTCGAGCCCGCCGACCGGGACTTCTACCTCGGCGTGATCGAGGAGCGGTGCCGGCTGCGTGTCAACGGGGCGAGCTGGCAGGCGGCGACCTTCCACCGGGCGCTGGAGAAGGGGCTCGGGCGGGATGCCGCGCTGGCCGCGACCACGCGGCGCTACGGCGAGTTGATGCATCTCGGGGAGCCCGTGCACACCTGGCCGGTGGGTCTGCCGGAGCCGGTTTCCTTGAGGTGAAAGGTGAGAGGTGGGGGGTGAGACGGGCGTGAGAGGTGGGCGTCAGCCTTGGCTGCCCGCCTCCACGATCGCCTTCAGGATCACCGAGTGGATCTGTGACGGGTCGTTGACCTGGTGGCCGGAACCGCCGGTCGCCTTGGCGATCTCCTCGACCTCCTCCTGGTCGGCGTCCGGGCCCACCGCGATCGCGATCAGCAGCACCGGTCGCTCCGGGGTGGTGAGTTCCTGCAGCTTGGCGACCAGGGCCGAGCGCGTGATGCTTCCCGGGTCCTGGTTGACGCCGTCGGTCAGCAGGACCAGCGCGTTGAACTTCTCCTTCTCGTAGGAGGACGTGGCCGCCTGGTACGCGGCCAGCGTGGTGTCGTACAGGCCTGTCGACCCGCCCGGGACGGGCTCAAGGGCGCTGAAGGCGGCGGACAGCTTGTCCCGCTGGGTGCCCGCGCCCTTGGTGTCGCCGAGCCGCTCGGTCGGCACCACCACCTGGTAGTCGCGGTCGCCGTCGAGACGGGTGGAGAACTTCCACAGGCCGATCTCGTCCTCCGGAGTGAAGGTGGCGAGGGCCTGCAGCAGGGAGGCCTTGGTGACGTCCATCCGGGTCTGGTCGGTGCCGGGCACCGGCTCGGTCATGGAGGCGGAGGCGTCGACGACCGTGGTGATCCGGGCGCTCTGCACCGTGATCGTCCACATGCCGAGGGCCTCCTGGAGCGCCTTCGCCGAGGCCGGTTCGGCCGCAACACGCGCGTAGGGCTGCGGGGAGCGTCCGCCCGCCTCGGTGACCAGTGCGGCCGAGGGGTTCTCGTCGTCCGTGCGGAAGCCGTGCTTCTCCAGGATCTTCTGGGGCTCGGACTCGTCGAGGAGCGCCATGAACCGCAGTGCCGCGCGGCTCTGGTCGGTGCTGAGCCGCACCTCGTCGACCAGCGTGAACGGGTAGTCGAGCTGCGGCGATCCGTCCTCGGGGTAGAAGAGGTCGAGCCCGTCGGCGTTGTCGGCCGAGTTGTTGTACGCGAACGCCGCCTGCTCGGAGAGGATCAGTGCCTGGTTCCGCTTCGGGTTGCCCTGCTCGGTGCCCGAGGAGTCGCGGGGGAGGGTGTCCAGGACCTGGCTGTCGTTGTCGGAGGTGCGCTGCGAGAGCGCCTGGGCCATGGCGGCCGCCTGGGTGTCGCCGCCCTCGGTCTGCGCCGCCGCGCCGCTCAGCTGTGTCAGCGCGAGCAGACCGGTCGCGCTGCGCGCCGGGTCGGCGGCGCCGAGCTTCAGGCGGTCGCTCGTCATCGCGGCGCCGGCCAACTCGGTCCAGGTGTACGTCTTGTCGGGCCACCCCAGCGACTTGGCGGCCGTCGGGATCATGGCGACGCCGACCGGTGACGACGCTACGTTGCCGACGTCGCTCACCTGGGTCGCGTCGCTGTCCCCGGTGACGCGCTGCACCCACAGGTTCGAGTCGGGCACCCACGCCTGGACGTCGGACTTCTTGCCCGTCAGCAGGGCGTCGGCGACCTTGTACGACTCGCGAGCGGTCACGCTGACGTCGAGGCAGTGTCCGTCGGAGGTGATGTCGTTGTCACGGGCGTAGTCAGCCGTGGCGGTGAGAGCGGGCGCCAGGTCCGGCGATGCGGCGATCTTGACGCGCACCGCGTCGTCCCGGCAGGAGGAGCCGAAAGAGAGCAGGCCACCGCGGACCGCGACCGCAGTGCCCGCCGCGACCGTGAGTACGAGCGCCGTCGCGATGGCCACAGTGCGACGGCGCGCGCGTGGTCGGGGGTCGGCGGTGCCCGCCCCGTACTCGTCGGGCAAGCTGTGACGTCCCATGTGGGTGGTGCCTCCCTGTTGAGCCCTGAGCCGTGAAACGGTCACAAGGCAGACAAAAAGGGGGAGGTACGCCCCGTACGGCGCCCGTCCCCCCAACGGCCAGTCGCGCACGATCTTCGTAACTTCTTTCGAGACCCTAGCGGGGCGAAGATGGGGATGAGGCGGGATTACTCAACTGGAGGCGGGAGTGCAGGTGGAGGCGGGGTCGGTGGCCGATTCCTTTCGGGAGAAGGGGCTGACACGACGGATTTTCCGGGATGAGACGTTGCTCGTCCTGGGGCTCTCGCTCGGAGCGAGTGGGGTTTCCGCGCTGATCAGCTTTGTCGGGTCGGTCACCAAACCAGGGGGGCTCGCGAATCAGGCGGCCACCATGAACGCCTCGGCCGCGCCCGGGCGTCCCTGGCTGGATCTGGCCTGGCAGCTCTTCGGAATCGCGTCGGCGCTGGTGCCCGTCGCGCTGGTCGCGCACTTCCTGCTGAGGGAGGGCGAGGGGCTGCGCGTGATCGGCTTCGACCGCACGCGCCCCTGGCCGGACCTAGGGCGCGGGGCCGTGATCGCGGCGGTGATCGGCAGCACGGGCATCGCCTTCTATCTGGCGGCCCGGGGGTTCGGCGCCAACCTCACGGTGGTGCCCGAGGCGTTGCCCGACGTGTGGTGGAAATTCCCCGTGCTGATCATGTCCGCGATCCAGAACGCGGTCCTCGAAGAGGTGATCGTCGTCGGGTATCTGCTGCGCCGCCTCGGCCAGTTGGGCTGGACGCCGGTCACCGCACTGGTGGCGAGCTCGGTACTGCGCGGCTCGTACCACCTCTACCAGGGCATCGGCGGCTTCCTCGGCAACATGGCGATGGGTGTGGTCTTCGTCTACCTGTACCGGCGTTGGGGGCGTGTCGGGCCGCTGGTCGTGGCGCACTCGTTCCTCGACATCGGGGCGTTCGTGGGGTACGCGCTGCTGGCGGGGAAGGTGGGGTGGCTGCCGACCGCGTGAGGCGGTGCTGAAGGGCGTGCGGCGCTTGTAGGGGCGTACGGCATTCTCGTACGCCCCTTCTGTGCCGCTACGCGAGTCTGTGCTGCTATGCGAGCAGTTCGCCCTCGATGACCGTGACCGCGCGGCCTGTGAGGAGCGTGCGGGCGCCGCGCAGTTGGGTGCGGACGAGGCCGGAGCGTGTGGAGGCTTGCAGGCCGGTGAGGTCCGGGCGGCCGAGGCGTTCGGACCAGTAGGGCGCGAGCGCTGTGTGGGCGCTGCCCGTGACCGGGTCCTCGTCGATGCCGACGTTCGGGAAGAAGCAGCGGGACACGAAGTCGTAGCCCTGGGAGGGGTCTTCGGCACGGGCGGTCGCGATGATGCCGCGCGTGGAGTATCGCGCGAGAGCCTTGTGGTCGGGGGCGAGGCCGCGGACCGTCTTCTCGTCGGCGACCTCGATCACCAGGTCGCCGATGTTCGGGCCGGTGTCGAAGGCCGTGAGCGGCTGGGCGCCGAGGGCCTCGGCGACGTTGTCCGGGATCTCGACCGGGGTGAGCGGCGCCGTGGGGAAGTCCAGCGTGATGGAACCGTCCTCGTGGGGCGTGGCGACGAGGACGCCGCTGAGCGTGGCGAACCGCACGGGTCCCTCGTGGGCGCCCGTGGTGTGCAGCACGTGGGCGGTCGCCAGCGTCGCGTGCCCGCACATCGCGACCTCGGTGACGGGGGTGAACCAGCGCAGCGCCCAGTCGGCCTCGCCGCCCTTGGGTAGGCGGTGGGCGAATGCCGTCTCGGCGTGGTTGACCTCCAGCGCCACGTTCTGGAGCCAGGCGTCGTCGGGGAAGGACGGGGACGACGGGGACGGGTCGAGGAGGAGGACCCCGGCCGGGTTGCCGGTGAAGGGGCGGTCGGTGAAGGCGTCGACGATTCGAATGCGCATGGGAGCGACGCTAACCCTGACGCGAAACCGTCGGCCAAGGCCAATTCCCTTGTGCTGGACCGTTTCTGGGCGGGAGGGGTTCGGGCCCCCACCGTGGGGTCAGCGCACGCTGCCGGGTTTCGTGACGCGGGGCAGCGGCTGCTCGGTCCAGATCGTCTTGCCCAGGGCCGTGTAGCGGGTTCCCCACGTCTGTGCGAGCTGCGCGGTGATGAAGAGACCTCGTCCGCCCTCGTCGACCGTGCCGGCGTGGCGCAGGTGTGGCGCGGCCGTGCCGGCGTCCCGTACCTCGCAGGTCAGGGTGCGGTCATGGATGAGGCGGAGCTCAAGCGGTGGGCTGCCGTACTTGAGCGCGTTGGTGACGAGTTCGCTGACGATGAGCTGGGTGTTGAAGGCCGTCTCGTCGTCCACGTGCCACGCGGCGAGCTGTCCGCGCGTGCGGCGTCGGGCGAGGGCCACGGCCGTGGGGTCGGCATCGAGCGGCCATGCGGCGAACCGGTCGGGGGGAAAGGAGCGGGTGCGCGCGACGATCATCGCGGCATCGCCGGCGCCCAGACCCGCCGGGAGCGCGTAGACGAGGGCGTCGCAGAGGTCCTGCAGCGGGCGCTCGCGGTAGTCCGGCGTCGACGGCAACGGACCTGAGGATTCCGCGAGATACGCGGTGAGGAGCGGGTCACTCGTGAACACCAGGACGCTGCCGTCCGGCACCTCGACGTCGACGGCGGCGAAGGGCGCGCCCTCCGTGGTGCCCAGCCGCGGCCCGGCAGGTGCGCGGGGGACGGAAACCGTGCGGTCCGGGCGTACGACGAGGGGAGCCAGGTGACCGCCCGCCGCCATCGTGCACATGCCGGTGAGAGGGTCGTGTACCGCGTACACGCAGTCGGCGGTGAGCGCCTCGCGGCGCAGCGGATCGCCGAACGGGAGATGCGACCGTTCGGCGGCGAGTTGTCGCGCCGTGTGGTGCAGACGGGCGAGGAGTTCGTCGGGGGCGAGGTCGAACGCCGACAGGGAGCGTACGGCGGTGCGCAGCTGCCCCATGGTCGCGGCCGCGTGCAGGCCGCGCCCCGACACCTTGCCCACGACGAGGGCGGTGCGGGCGCCCGACAGGGCGATGGTGTCGTACCAGGCGCCCGGATCGGCGCCGGTGACGGAGAGGTAGGCGGTCTCCAGCGACGGGTGGGTCACCGGGTGGCGGGGCAGCAGTTGGCGCTGGACCGTGGCGGCGACCGTGTGCTCCCGTGTGTAGCGCCGCGCGTTGTCGATGCACAACGCCGTGTGTGTGGCCAGCTCGGCCGCGAGCTCCCGGTCGCCCTCGTCGAAGGGGGGAGAGTTTCCGCTGCGGTACAGGCTGACCACGCCGAGGGCCGCGTCGCGCAGCGCCAGGGGGACCACGAGGAGGGAGTGGGCTCCCGAGTTGTGGATGGCCTCCGCGCGCGGGGGATCGACGGACAGCCACGGCGTGGTCGGATGGATCGCGACCACACGTGGTTGCAGGTCGGCCAGGGCTTGGGTGAAAGGGGTCGGAGCCGGCAGGCGGCGGACATCGCCCACCGGATGGGCCTGCGGCGGCCGCGCCCGGTTGCTGCGGAACGCGGTGCGCATCAAGGGTGTGCCCGTGGGCAGCGGGGCGTGCGGCGGGTCGTCGCCGCGGATCACGGCCTCCACCACCTCCACGATCGCGATGTCGGCGAACGCGGGGACCACGGTCGGGACGAGTTCCTCGCCGGTCACCGCCGGATCCAGGGTGCGTCCCACGTATCGGCGTACGGCGTCGAGCACCTCTCTGCGGGTGCGGGCCCGTTCCCGTTCGGTGACGTCGATCGCGGTGACCGCCACCCCGAGCACGGACCGGCGCGGGCTCTCCAGGCGCAGCGCGCTGATCTCGAAGTGCCGCTCGTGCGGTGGGTCCCCCTTGACGCGCGCCCGGACGACGCGCCGCAGGAGGGGGACCCCGCTGTCCAGCACTTCGTGCAGGAGTGTCTCCAGGTCGCTGCCTTCGACGATGTCGTAGACATCGCGGACCGGCCGTCCTTCCAGGTCGTGCAGGGACACGCCACGCATGAGGGGGGTGGCGGTGTTGACCCGTACGACCCGCAGATCGGTGTCCAGCAGGTGGAGCCCGATCGGTGACTGCGTGAACAGCGCCTCCAGCATCGAGAACGCCGTCTCGTCCACGTGCCGGCCGGGATCGCTGTGCGCCACGGGGACCACCTCCGAGCTCCCATTGCGCTTGCTCCGGCGCACGGCTGCCCCATGTCCGGGCGCGATTCCAGGGTGCTCCGCGGTCGGCGCGACCGCACCCGCAGAGCGCCGGACCGTGCTGAGGACGCCTGCGGGAACGCACGCCCGAGAACTCACCCGTGCCGGGGGAGGCCCGGCGCTCCCGGCAAGGCGAGGGTGGCGGATGCGGAGCGCATGGCGCTCGGGACGCTCGGGTGCCTGGGACGCTCCGGCCGGAAAGGGACCACCGACATGCGACGCTACCCCCCGATCGCGGACCATGGGCTGGTCGGAGACCTGCAGACCGCCGCGCTGGTCTCCTCCGACGGCACGGTCGACTGGCTGTGCGCGCCCAGGTTCGACTCGCCCAGCGTGTTCGCCTCGCTCCTCGACCACGACCGCGGTGGGCACTTCACCGTCGCCGCCGACACCCAACGCCCTCCGGTGCAGCTGTACCTGCAGGACACCGCGATCCTGGTGACCCGTTTCCTCGGGGAGACGGGAGTGGGCGAGGTGCTCGACTTCATGCCGGTGGACCACCCGGAGCGCCCGGCGGCCCGGCACCGGCTGGTCAGGGTCCTGAGGGCGACTCGTGGCCAGGTCCGCTTCTCCCTGGAGTGCAGGCCCCGTTTCGACTACGCCCGAGCCGCGCACCGCACCGACGTGGGCGAGGACACGGTCCGCTTCGACGCTCCCGGGGCCCAGGCCTTGCTGCAGACGGCCGGCCCCATCAGGTGGAGCAGGGAAGGGGACGACGTGCGCAGCGAACTCACCCTGGCCGAGGGCGAGTTCGCCGCCGTACTGCTGACGGTGGGGGACGCGGACGACACGCCCGTGTCACCGCTGACGGAGGCGGACGTGAGGACGCTGTTCGAGGGGACCCGGGACTTCTGGCACGCGTGGGTACGCCGCAGTCGCTACCACGGACGCTGGCAGGACATGGTGAACAGGTCGGCCATCACCCTGAAACTGCTCACGTACGCGCCGACCGGAGCGCCCGTCGCGGCGCCCACCATGGGGCTGCCCGAGCAGATCGGCGGCACACGCAACTGGGACTACCGCTACACCTGGGTGCGTGACGGCTCATTGTCCGTCGGTGCACTGCTGGGACTCGGCTACCTGGAGGAGGCCCACGCGTTCAGCAAGTGGCTCGGTGACCGGGTCCGGGCGGGCCGCACCGTGAGCGGCGAGCCCCTGCAGATCATGTACCGCATCGACGGCGAACCGGACCTGCCGGAGGAGATTCTCGACCACTTCGAGGGCTACCGCGGATCGGCGCCGGTACGGGTGGGCAACGGCGCCGCGGGCCAGCTCCAGCTCGACATCTACGGTGAGGCGGCGATGGCACTGGCGCAAGCGATGCAGGACGCCGGCGAAGTGCCGCCGCACGACGGCTGGCAGGCCCTGTCCGGGGTGCTCGACTGGCTGGTGAAGGCCTGGGACCGGCCCGACGAGGGGATCTGGGAGACCCGGGGCGGGCAGAAGGACTTCACCTACAGCCGCGTCATGTGCTGGACCGCCTTCGACCGGGGCATCCGGATGGCCCGTGAATTCGCCCGGCCCGCCGACACCGCGCAGTGGGGCGCGGCACGGGACGACATCATGCGCCAGGTCATGGAGCGAGGCTGGAGTACAGAGCGCCGGGCGTTCGTCCAGCAGTACGAGGACACCACCCTCGATGCCTCCCTGCTGCTCATGCCCTCCGTCGGATTCGTCTCGCCGAAGGATCCGCGCTGGCTGTCCACGCTGGAGGCGATGGAACAGGAACTCGTCTCCGACAGTCTCGTCCTCCGGTACGACCCGCAGGCGTCCCCGGACGGGCTGCGCGGCAGCGAGGGCACCTTCTCCCTGTGCAGCTTCCTGTACGTCGACGCCCTCGCGCAGGCGGGACAGCTCGGCCCGGCCAGGTATGCCTTCGACAAGATGCTCACCTACGCCAATCACGCGGGTCTGTTCGCCGAGGAGATCGGTCCGACGGGGGACCAGCTCGGAAACTTCCCGCAGGCCTTCACGCACTTGGCGCTGATCACGGCCGCCCTCTCGCTGGATCACCAGATGGACGCCGTCCGCTGAGGGCGCGGGCCTTCGCAGGGACCCGCGGGAGTGCGCGGCCGTCGCCGTTCGCTCCTCCGGGCGGGCACCGGGTCCGCCGCGCACATGCGCGGTAACGCTGGGATGCTGGAAGGAGCGCTGCCCATGACCTGACGAACAGTGGTGGTGAGTTCCATGGCTGGGTTGGCGGAGAACGGCCAGGAAGCGACCACGCCGGGCGCCGATCCCAGGGGAGACCCGTTTCTGCGTACGCGGTTCGCGATACCGACGCCCCCCGCGACGTTCCTGCGGCGGGAGCGGTTGGTCAGCCACCTCGACCAGGCACTTCTGACTCCGTTGACCATGGTCAACGGAGCCGCGGGGGCGGGCAAGACCCTGCTGGTCGCCGACTGGACGGCGGCACGGGACACGTCCGTCGCCTGGCTCACCACTGACGCGGACCAGGGGTGCGGAACGTTCTGGGCGTATCTGCTGCAGGCCCTGCGCGTCTCCGGTGTGCCGCTGCCCGCCGGGGTCGGGTTCCCCGCGGACGCGAGCCGTGTGGACCACGCACTGTTGGCGAGGCTCGCCGCCGCACTGAGCGATCGGGACCGGCCCGCGATCGTGGTGCTCGACGCGTACGACCGTGTGACCGGCCCGGAGATCGCGGAGCAGCTGGAGTTCGTGCTGCACCACGCGGGACGCGGAATGCGCCTGATTCTCGTCACCCGCACCGAGCCGCTGCTGCCGCTGCACCGCTACCGGGCGGCCGGCGACATGACGGAGATCAGGGACGCGGAGCTGGCCTTCACCCTCGACGAGGCGGCCGTGCTGCTGGAGTCGCACGGGCTGCACCTTCCCGCACACGCCGCGCGCACGCTCGTGGAGCGCACCCGGGGATGGGCCGTCGGGCTGCGGCTGTGCGCCCTGGCCGCGCGGGAGAG
Source organism: Streptomyces sp. NBC_00038 (assembly GCF_026343635.1). NCBI lineage: Bacteria > Bacillati > Actinomycetota > Actinomycetes > Kitasatosporales > Streptomycetaceae > Streptomyces > Streptomyces sp. NBC_00038. Next base: position 1,807,855 of record NZ_JAPELQ010000001.1, on the reverse strand, counting down.
CCCGGATCCCGAGAGGTATCTGAAGGAGTTCGAGGCCGACCGGACCACGGTCGCCGACTTCCTGCTCGCGGAGGTGCTCAAGGGGCAGAGCCCCGAGACGCAGGACCTCCTCATGCGGGTCAGCGTCCTCGAGCGCTTCTGTCCCGAGCTGGTGAACGCGCTGACGGAGAGGACCGATGCGGAGTCCATCCTGGCCGCGCTGCACCGCGAGAACGCCTTCGTCGAGGACCTCGGGCACGCCTCGTACCGCCTCCACCCCCTCTTCGGGGAGATCCTCCGTGCCCATCTGCGGATGCGGTCTCCCGGCCTGGAGCCCGAACTCCACCGGCGGGCCGCGGCCTGGCTGCGGCGCTCCGGATCCCTCGCGGAGACACTCGGTCACGGTGCGGCCGCGGGCGACTGGGAGTTCACGGCCGGTGCCCTCGTCGACGACCTCGCCATCGGCCAGCTCTTCACCGGCCTGCGCCGCGACGACCTGGCCGAACTGTTCTCAGAGATGGGGCCCGAGGCCACCAGCCCCGCCACGGATCTCGTCCGAGCCGCCCGTGAACTGTCCCGGTGCGACCTCGACCGGGGCCTGACCCACCTGGAGCACGCCGAGCAGAGTCTGGCGGGGCAGCAGATGCCGGCGGGGGACGGTTCAACCGGCCTGGCGGCGGCCCAGCTGAGCTGTGCCCTCCTTGAAGCCCTGGCGGCCCGGCTGACCGGTTCGCCGGGCAGGGCGGAAATGGCGGCGGAGGCGGCCGGGAAACTCCAGGAGCGGATGCCCGCCCGCCTGCTGGAGGAGCATCCCGAACTCACCGCTCTCCTGATGACCCACCTTGGCTCGACGCGGCTGTGGGCCGGGCGCTTCGACGACGCACGCGCCGCCCTGACCGCGGCGGCCGGCTCCTCCGGGGGAGCTTCGACGGCACTTCCGCGCGGGGAGTCCCTGGGGCATCTGGCCCTGATCGACTACTTGAACGGCTGGCTCGGCAGGGCGGAACGCAAGGCCCTGGCGGCGATGCACACGGCGGAGCGGTTCAGTCTGCCTCGGGTGTCCGGATCCGGCCTCGGCCTACTGGTGCTGGCCGCCGTCGCCGTCGACCGGAACGAACTGAGTGAGGCTCAGGACCTTCTCGACGCGGCCGCCGACCCCCACCCCGAGATGCGGGACCCGGTGACGGAAGCGGGGCGGTCGATGGCCACCTCCGGTCTGCTGTCCGCGAAAGGTCACACGCAAGCCGCGCTCGCGGCGGCGCAACCGGCGGTCGCCGCCGACGTCGTCTCCCCCTGGGCGATGGGACACACCGCGCTGGTCACCTCCGCCGTACACCTGGCGGAAGGCAGGCCGGAAACGGCCGCCGAGCTGCTGCAAGCGGTGCCCGACGGCCAGGTGGCGTGCGTCGTGGGGGCTGCGCGGGCCGAGCTCGCCGCGGGCAGGCCCGCCGCGGCGATCGACCTGCTCGACGGCTTGCGCCCCGAGGGCCGCCTCGGCCCCGCGGTGACCGTCCGGGCCGCGCTGGTGAGGGCGCGCGCCGCCGAGGAGGCGGGGGACTTCGCCGCCTCGCGCAGGCTCGTTCTCCAGGCTCTCCGCGAGGCCCGGCCCGAACGGCTCCGGCGTCCCTTCATCGAAGCCGGGCCGTGGATCCGGCCGCTGCTGGGCCTCGTACCGATGCGCGGGCTTGCCGCGGGGTGGCTCACACCCGGTCCGACACCTCACGGCGGTCCGTGCCCGCCCAAGGACCAGCCGCCGGCGCCCGTCGTGGAGGAGCTGACCGGACGCGAGCGCGATGTGCTGCAACGGCTGGCCCAGATGATGTCCACGGACGAGATCGCCGCCGATCTGTATGTCTCGGTGAACACGGTCAAGACCCACCTCAAGAGCGTCTACCGGAAGCTGGCGGTGAACCGGCGTCACGACGCGGTGCTCCGCGGGCGCGAACTGGGGTTGCTGTGACCGTCCCGGCGTGACCGGAACACGGGCCCCCGCGGCTCGTCCGGCTCGCCCGTGGTGGGTGAGGCGCAGGGTGAGCTCTTCGGTTGCCATAGGGGTGGCGGCAGGGAACGTACTCTCCGCTGCCCGGCCGACTCCGCCGGGTCCCGGGCCGATTTCGGCGAGGTGGACACCGTGGCGCACTGGCGGGCACTGATCGTCCTGGGTACCGCTCAGTTCCTGATGGTTCTCGACACATCGGTCATGAGTGTGTCGATCAGCCAGCTGGTCGAGGACTTCGACACCGAGGTCACCGCCATCCAGGCGGTCATCACGCTGTACGCGCTGGTCATGGCGGCGTTCATGATCATCGGCGGCAGGCTCGGAGACATCTTCGGGCGCCGCCGCCTCTTCTTCGTGGGCCTCGCCGTCTATGGCACGGGGTCGGCGCTGACCGCCGTGGCTCCCACCCTCTGGGTTCTCACGCTGGGCTGGTCGGTCATCGAAGGACTCGGTGCCGCGATGGTGCTGCCGGCCATGGCGGCCCTCGTGGCCGAGTCCTACCGCGGGCGGGACCGGGCCGTCGCCTACGGCGTCATCGGCGGGCTCGCCGGGGCCGGCATCGCGGTCGGCCCGCTGCTGGGCGGCTGGATGACGACGTACCTCACCTGGCGGCTGGTGTTCGCCGGTGAGGTCGTGGTCGTCATCGCCGTCCTGTGCTGCCACCGGGTGATCACGGAATCACCGCGGACCGGTCCGCACCCCCGGCTGGACGGCGTCGGCGCCGCGCTCTCGGCGGCCGGACTGGCGCTGGGCGTGCTCGGTGTGCTGCAGAGCGGCACCTGGGGATGGGTGCAGCCCCGCAACCCGCCCTTCACCGTTCTGGGCTTCGCGCCGACGCTGTTCGTCATCGGCGCCGGGGTGGCCGTACTGGCCCTCTTCGTGCACTGGGAGAAGCGGCGGGACGCCCGCGGCGACGAGCCCCTGGTCCATCTGCCACTGCTGCACAAGCCCGCGCTGCGCTCCGGACTGATGTCACTGCTGAGCCAGAACCTCATCCTGCTGGGACTGTTCTTCGCCATCCCGCTGTACTTGCAGGTGGTACAGGGTTTCGACGCGTTCCAGACCGGTCTGCGCCTGCTCCCGGTGTCCGTGACCATGCTGGCGGCCTCCATGTGCGCCGCCCGGCTGGCGCGAGTGGCCGGACCGCGCACGGTGGTCCGACTGGCTCTGGTGACCCTGGCCGGGGCCATCGTGTGGCTGCTGGCCACCATCGACCCGGTCATCGACGACGCACAGTTCGCCGGTGCCATGGCCCTGCTGGGCGTCGGCATGGGCCTGCTCGCCTCGCAGCTGGGCAACGTCGTCCAGTCCAGTGTGAGCGAGGACGAACGCAGCGAGGCCGGCGGGCTGCAGTTCACAGCCCAGAACCTCGGCTCCGCACTGGGCACCGCGCTCATCGGTTCGCTGCTCATCGGTGCTCTCGCCCAGGCCTTCACCACGCAGGTGGAGGATCACCCGGCGCTGTCGGAGGAAGCCCGTCAGCAGACCGGTGTCGCCCTCGAAGCAGGGATCACCTTCGTGCCTACCGACGAGGTGCGCTCGGCGGCCGAACAGGCCGGGCTGCCGCCGTCCGAGGTCGACGCCATCGCCGACTCCTACGCGTCGGCGCAGCTCGACGGTCTGAAGGCGGCGATCCTCGCCACCGGGGGAATCACACTCGCCAGTTTCCTGGTCACCTCGCATCTGCCGAACCGCCGGGCCGGCCGTCCGAAGGGTTCCGACACCGGCGCGCCGGCCGACACGATCGGCACGGCCGGCTGACTCCGAGGAGGGCGCGATGTCCAGGACGGAGCACGCCACCGGCCGAGCGCGCAATGTCGAGGAGCGCCGGGCCCGTGCCGACTACACCGGTGGCGTCTACGGATCCATGCTCGCCGCCTCGGTGGTGGTCGGCGCCGGGGCCCTGGGCTCCTTCCCGCGCCTGGAGCTGGTACTGCTGCTGTTGCTCACAGGCGTGGCGTTCTGGGTCGCACATGTGCACGCCCAGCTGTTCGGAGCGCGCCTGGCGGAGCACAGCCTGAACCGCCGGGTCGTGTTCGAGGTGTGCCGTGACGAGTGGCCGATCGTCAACGCGGCGGTCCCGCCCGCCCTGGCCGTGGCCGTCAGCCCCCTCCTGGGGCTCGACGTGGCGGGCGCCCTCTGGCTCGCGCTCTCCGTCGCCGTGGCGGGTCAGGTGGGCTGGTCGGCAGCCGCGGCACGGCGTGCCGGTGCCTCGTGGCGCCTGGTGGCCGTCACGGCTTCGGTGAATCTGCTGCTGGGTCTGCTGATCATCTCGTTCAAGATCTTCCTGAAGCACTGACGCAGGTGGAGCGTGTGCCGGGCGGTCTATCACCTCTACGGGGTGAGGCCGGGCGGCGCCTCGGCGGCGGAGGATCGCATGAAAGGGCGCAGCACGCCTGTCCCAGGCCTCCCGGGGGAGAGCAGCTCATGCGCTACGAGATCCGCGTCGACGGACACATGTCGGAGACGTTGACCAAAGTCTTTCCCGAACTGGACCACGTGGTCATGTCCGGTCAGACCGTCCTGTTCGGGCATGTCATCGACGAGGCGCACCTGTACGGGCTGCTGGCTCGCTGCCAGTCGCTGGGGCTACGGGTCCTGGAGATGCGCCAGTTGCCGGAGTAGCGCCATGCGGCGCTACTCCGTCCGTTTGCGGCGTGCTGCGGGGGTCAGAGACTCTCCGCGTGGATCCTGCCGGAGCGGGCGGCAGCCCCCAACGCCTCGAAGTCCCGCTCGTTCTGGTCGGCGTAGGCCTGGGCGAATTCGATGAGCGCGCGGTCGAAGCGGTCACTCCCGCCGAGGTAGGCGCCGATGGCGACGGGGTCGCCGGAGCGGGCGTGCGCCCGCGCGAGACAGGCTCCGCACACTTGCGCGAACAGGCTCAGCAGGCCGGGGTCCATGGTCTCCGGCCGCGCGATGCCCTTCCAGTCCCGCAGTTGGCGAACGTAGAAGTCCCGACCACGTCCGTCGAGGCCGATGACATGGGTCCAGCCCAGGAAGATGTCGCTGGTCGTCTGGATCAGCCGCTGTCCCGCCACCACGCGGCGGCCCTGGTTGTCGTAGGGTTCGCCGCCCGTGTGGGCGGCGAGGACCGACTCCTCTGCCTCCTTGGCCTGCAGCAGCAGGGGGTCGCCGTCGTCCCGGCCGAGCAGGAGCAGGACCCAGCAGCGGGTGCCGACACTGCCGACGCCCACCACCTTCCGGGCCATGTCGACCAGACGGTAATGGCGGAGCAGATGCCGGCGCTCCGACGACAGGGTCCGCGCGTACCCCGCCACGATGGTCTTGAGCTCCTTCTCCTCCGCGTCATCGGAGGAGTCCGTGAGCAGGTCCCGGAGCGGAGTGATCAGCGGTGGGTCCGGTGCGATGCGCCGTCCCTCGGACGTGACCCGGGTGAGCTTCGCGAAGGCCTGGAGGTGCGTGCGTGTACGGGCTCGCGACGTCGCCTCGGCCGTGCGGTGCCTGGACTCCTTGTCCATCGACGAGGCCATCAGTTCCCGCAGCCGGTCGGCGTCGTCCTGTGCGTACCAGATGTCCAGGGTGCGCATGCCGGCGAACTCCCGTATCCGCTGCCGGTAGGTCCCTACGCATGTCCGTACGATGTCGTTCTGCTCCTTGACCGAGAACCCGTTGGCCCTGCCCGCGATCGCGAAGCTGGCCGCCAGCCGTTTGACGTCCCATTCGAACGGCCCGGCGAGGGTCTCGTCGAAGTCGTTGATGTCGAAGACCAGATGACGCTCCGGCGAGGCCAGCAGCCGGAAGTTGAGCAGGTGAGCGTCTCCGCAGAGCTGCACTGTCAGGCCGGTGTTCGGGACGGGCCCGAGGTCCATGGCCATGATCGATGCCGCACCACGGTAGAAGCGGAACGGGGCCTCCAGCATGCGGCCGTAGCGGATCGGCACCAACTCCGGTACCCGCGAGTCGGATTGACTCCCTATCACCTCGACGGGGTCGGGCCGTTTCTCGTCGGCCTCGAACCAGCCGTGGCACGAACGCGAGGCCCGCTTGCGCGCGCTTCTGCCGTACGCCGCTCTCTCGGCCGGTGACAGGGAAGCCGTGAATGCGCTCGGTATGGCCATGGCTCGAACCTCCTGGACCGCTCTTTTCCCATCGTGCAGTCCTGCTGCTCCGGTGGCGACTACGGGAACCTCCCACAAGAAGACCAGGACGTCCGCCGCCGGGCCGCACGGACTTCTGCCGCCGGGCCGCACGCGAGAGACGTCCTCCGGCACCTACCTCATCGCCCCGGCGGCGGGTACGGATCACCCGCCGAGGGTGACCCGGTGGCCGACGGCGGGAGAGACGCTGACCCGGTGAGATCTCCGCACACCGCCCCGTCGGCGGTCCGGGAGCGAATCGCCCGATCACGTGAGGAGGAGCCATGACCGTGTCGCGTGGTCCGGCACCCAGTACCGGACCGGAACACATGCCCGGCGGGGCGGCCCCCGCACCTGCGAGCGACCCCGCGGACGTGCTTGCCGGACTGGGGCGCTCCTGGCAGTGGATCCTGGGTTCCGCGATCGCCACGCTCGTGCCGGGCGTCCTTGTCCTGGTCTGGCCGGACGAGACCCTGCACGTTCTGGCGGTCCTCATCGGCCTGTACCTGCTCGTGACCGGGGCTTTCCGGTTCGTAGCCGCCTTCTCCCGGGACGAGCCCGGGGAACGGCTGCCCGGGCTGCTCCTCGCGGTGCTGTCCGTCCTTGCCGGGGTGCTGTGCCTGAGGAACCCGCTGCAGACCATCGCCGCGCTCTCGCTGATCGTCGGGATCGTCTGGCTGGTGTCCGGCATCCTCACCCTTTACACCGCCATCGCCGCCAAGGACCTGCCTCACCGCGGCTTCGTCCTGGGCGGTGCGGTGATCGCCATCCTCGCGGGGATCGTGGTGCTGGCGCTGCCGACCGAGTCGGCCCGGGCCCTGACCCGGCTGCTCGGCCTCTGGCTCGTCCTGCTCGGCCTGGTCGAGGTGGCCCTCGCCTTCGCATGGCGAGCGGCACTACGCAGGTCAGGCATCGGGGGACCACACGGATCCGAAGAGACGGTCTGAGGTCCGGCGCTCGACGCCGGGGTGGTCCGTCCGATCACCCGCCTCGGGTGAGGCGCCCGGACCTTGCTGTGGTCACGCTGAAGACGGCAGAAAACGGCTGCCGGGCGAATGCCCGGGACGGAGGAAAGACATGAGTGATCAGATGTACCTCGCGTACGACTTTCCGCTGCTGAGCGTCTTCTGGTCCATGCTGTGGTTCTTCCTGTGGATCATGTGGTTCGTCCTGCTCTTCCGGATCGTCGTCGACATCTTCCGGGACGACGCGATGAGCGGCTGGGCCAAGGCCGGCTGGCTGGTGTTCGTGATCGTCCTGCCCTTCCTGGGCGTCCTCATCTACGTGATCGCCCGCGGCAAGAACATGGGCCACCGGGAGGTGGCGCAGGCACGCGCACAGCAGGAAGCCTTCGACAGCTACGTCCGGGAGACCGCCAAGGGCGGCGACGCCCGGCCCAGCAGTGCCGACGAACTCGCCAAGCTGTCCGAGATCCGCGCCCGTGGCGACATCACGGACGAAGAGTTCCGCAGGGCGAAGGAACTGGTCCTCAGCGACCACCGCCCGCCGGAACGCGCGGGTGCCGGCACCTCCGCCTCCGCTCAGTGAAGGCACCGCACGAGACTGGAACGAGGTAGCACCATGACCGCGACACACAGCGCGCATGTGCAGACGACAGGGCGGCCCTGGGCCGAAGGCCTGACGGTGTTCGCAGCCGTCATGCTCATGATCGCAGGCGTACTGGACATCCTGCGGGGCGTCATGGCGATCGCCGAGGACGACGTCTTCGTCGCGACACGCAACTACGTCTTCGAGTTCGACCTCACCAGCTGGGGCTGGATCCACCTGGTTCTGGGTGCCCTCGCCGTGATCGTCAGTTTCGGACTCTTCCAGGCGTCATTGTGGGCGCGCGTCGCCGGGGTGGCCATCGCCGGGCTCATCATCATCGCCAACTTCCTCTCCCTGCCGTACTCCCCTGTCTGGTCGATCGTGATGATCGCCTTCTCCGGGTTCATCATCTGGGCGCTGTGCGTGGTCCGGTCGGACGAGTCGGCCGACTCGTCCGAGGGCGCGCCGCACGGCGTGTGAACGAGACCTGGCGGAGAGACCCTGCCCGGGCCGTGCACCGGTGGCGGGAACCGCGGTAGCCGGAACCGCGCGGAGGGCGCGACGTGGAACGACACAGCACGGAGGAGAACCGGCCGGGAGGCCACTCCGGCACGGCCGTCGGCGACGGCCGTGCCGGATGGGCGCGTCTGGCACTGCTCGCCCTGGTGGCGAGCGTGCTGATCCCACTCGTGGCCGCCGGTCTGAGGAGCGTCCTCTGGGTGCTGGTCGGCATCGCCGGACTGGCTCTCGCCGCTGTCGGGGTGTGGTGGACCCTGGCCCACACCGGCGTGGTGCGGATGGCCGGAGTGGTCCTGTGTGTGGCCGCGCCGGTCGCGGTCCTGGCGCTGTACGCGGCGTTCGGCATCCTGGGGCCGGCCATTCTCTCCATGGTCCTCTGGATCCTGGCCACGGCGGCGGCCCGGGTCGCGACCGCGCCGGGTCACATCCCCTCCGTCGGTGAGCGCGAGCCCGCCGAGGCGCCCCACCACCCGTGGATCCTGATGAATCCGCGCTCCGGCGGCGGCAAGGTGGGACGTTTCCAGCTGGTCGACAAGGCGCGGGCAGCGGGTGCCCGTGTCGTCCTGCTCGGTGCCGGCGGTCAGGGTCCGGCCGAGCTGGCCCGGCAGGCCGTGGCCGAGGGCGCCGACCTGCTGGCGGTGGCGGGCGGAGACGGCACCCAGGCTCTGGTGGCCGAGGTGGCGGCGCGGCACGACCTGCCCTTCCTGGTGGTTCCCGCCGGCACCCGCAACCACTTCGCCCTCGACCTCGGCCTCGATCGCGACGATCCGGCCGCGGCCCTTGACGCCCTGGCGGACGGTGTCGAACTCCGCGTCGACCTCGGGTTCGCCGCCGACCGGGTGTTCGTCAACAACGCTTCCTTCGGAACGTACGCGGCTGTTGTCGGCGAGTCCGACTACCGCGACGAGAAAGTTCACACCACCTTGCGGACGCTGCCCGGACTCCTCACCGACCCGGACGCCCCCAGGCTGCGGCTGCGGGCCGGCGATGTGCGCGCCGAAGGACTGCAGGCGCTGCTCGTCAGCAACAACCCCTACCTGCGGGCCGTCGACTCGACCCGTCCGGGGCGCAGGGAGAGGCTGGACTCCGGACTGCTCGGGGTGTTGTGCGTGCGGGTCGACAACACGGCGCAGGCGGCGGGGATGCTGCGCGGCACCCGTTCCGCGAGCCTTCTGCGGCTCACCACGCGGGAGGCCGTCGTAGAAGCGGACACGGACACCGTCCCGGCAGGCATCGACGGGGAACACGTACTGCTGCCCGCACCGGTGGTGTGCCGGATCGCTCCCGGGGCGTTGCGGATCCGCGTGCCGCGCGACCGCCCGGGGACACCACTGCGCAGTTCGGGCGCCGACTGGCGGCGCGTCACGCGGCTCGCGCTCGGCCCGCCGGATGCGGGCAGGAGACGGTCTCGGCCGACGGCCTGACCCGCAGGCGGCCCGCACCTGGCCGTTCCGGTTGACGTCGAGCCCCGTGCCCATGATCAGCCTGTCGCCGTTCGGGGCGACGGCGCGGTCCACCACGTCGGTCAGGCCGGTGACCCGCTGAGGCGGGCCACCGGACGCCAGTCGGCGGAGGCTTGCCAAACGAGTGATACCGATATATCGTTGACGCATCGCGACCGATCAACGATGGAATGGAGTGATTGCGATGCGTTCCCACGGACAGGAATTCGGATACGAGCGTGGACAGGGACAAGGCGGGTCCGGCCATCGAGGTCGGGGCGGCTTCGAGGGGCGGCGCGGGGCTTTCGGGCCCTTCGGACCGGGTGGTCCCGGTGGCCCCGGCTTTGGTGGACCCGGCTTCGGCCCGGGCCCCTGGGGTGGACGTGGCGGCCGGGGCGGACCGCGGGGGAGGGCGCGGCGCGGCGACGTGCGCGCGTCGATCCTGGCTCTGCTCAAGGACCGGCCCATGCATGGTTACGAGATGATCCAGGAGATCGCCGAGCGCAGTGGCGGGGCGTGGAAGCCCAGCCCGGGTTCGGTGTACCCGACCCTCCAGCTGCTGGAGGACGAGGGCCTGATCACCAGTGCGGCCGAGGGCGGCAAGAAGCTGTTCTCGCTGACCGAGGCCGGCCGCAGTGCGGCCGACGAGGGTCCCGACGCGCCTTGGGAAGAGGCCGGGCGCGGGGTCGACTGGGAGACGCTGCACGAGATCCGGCAGGCCGGCTTCGGCCTCATGGAGGCGTTCGGCCAGGTCTGGAAGACCGGCAGCAAGGACCAGCGCGACAAGGCGCTGGCGGTCATCAACGAAGCCCGTAAGAAGCTGTACCTGATCCTCGCTGACGAGGACTGACGAGGGCCGACAGCAGCGTGCTGTCGTACCTGAAGGCGCCCCGCGGAAGCATTTCCGCGGGGCGCTTTTCCGTGTGCGGCAGTGGTGCCCTCAGGCCACCAGCCCGGCGAGCTTGCGCAGCGACTCGTCGAGAGCGGCCGTCGCCGAGTCCTTGAGCTTGCCCGCCATCAGAGAGACGGCCGCGCCCGTGAACTCCCCGTCGATCCGCACCGTCGTGGCATCGCCGTCGGGGGTCAGGGTGTAGCGCGTGCTGACGTTCACCGCCATCGGGCCCTTGCCGTGGATGGCCAGGGTGCGGGCGGGTTCCAGTTCGTCGATGGTCCAGTTGACCTCGGCGGGGAAGCCCATGAGCTTCATGTTCTCCTCGAAGGTGGCGCCGACCTCGAGTGAGGTGGGGCCGCCTTTCGGGAAGCTGGTGTGGGTCGAGTTCCACTCGCCGTACGAGGAGAAGTCCGTGAGCTGCGCCCAGACCTTCTCGGCAGGCGCCTCGATGCGTGCTTCCGCGCTGACTTCGGCCATGCGACCACCCCTTTGTGTCGGGCGCTGCGCCCGGCGCAGCTACGGTGTCGCGGAACGTAGCCTCAGGTCCGTCAACATTCAATACTGATGAACCGTCAGGAATTGTGGAGGAGGCGGCGACGACGGCCCAAGAGGCCGCCGGGTGAACGGCTGAGGGCAGGGGCCGCGCGCAGTTCAGAGCGCGCGCAGTTCAAGGCGCGCGGGGTTCAGGGCGCACGCAGTGCAAGGGGTCAGCCCAGCCGCTGTATCACCGCCGCGTCGAAAAGATCCCACGCGCGCGGGAACGGTCCTTCGTCATGGCAGTGCCACGCCTCCCAGAACAGGTCGGCGAGCAGCGCGTCCTCGGGGGCGTACACCCGGTACACGTACTGCCTGCCGTCGACCGCAGGCAGGGCCACCAGCCAGCACCTGCTCTCCATGTCCCTGAGGGACGAGCGCCGGAGTGTCGCGGTTGCGTGCCGGGCGTGAAGCAAGAGGGCGCGCGCCCCCGAGGATGAAACGGCGCGATGTCATCCGTAAGGAGGAGAACCAGCGCATCCATGCCCACCTTCTGTCGGACGCAGAAATGCTGCCCGCCGAGGATGACCCGGCTCGCAGGGACTGATGAGGTAGGGGTTGTGCAATCCCGTATCCCCCAGCAGCCCGCCGCCGAGAGCGGCCCGAACCGCGCCGAACTCGATGCCAGGCTCAGCGCCGAGCTGGCCTCGGTGGTCTCCGGTGCGCGCAGGAGGGCGCTGAGGGACGGGGACCGCCAGATCGACACGGCCCATCTGCTGCACTCCTTGCTGGAATCCGACCCCGAAGTGCGCGCGGTCTTCGACGGCGGGCCGCAGGTCGCCCGGCTGCTCGGCTACCTCGTGCAGCGCAGCATCGGCTACGGGCTGCGCTGGCAGAGCACCGTCGAGGACTCCGGTGCCGTACCGATGGTGACCGAGGCGGGCTGGTCTCCGGTGGCGGCCGGCGCCATGGAGGACGCCTGTGAGCGAGCCGTTCTACGGGGTGACCCGCAGGCCTGCGGTCTCGATCTCCTCGCGGCGGTCGTCGCCGATGGCCAGTCGCGCGCCGTTGAGGTGCTCGGGCGTGCGGGTGTCGACGCCGGAGGGCTGCTGGCGCGGATCGAGGCCGGGTTCGACGAGTACGCCGGTGGGGGCGACGCCGGGTCCTGAGTCCGGCCGACCGGTCCGTGCGTTGACGGCCGCACGCTGAGGCCGGGGAGAAGCCAGGGAGCTCACCTTCACCTCGGCTCGGCGTCCAGTCGTTGAGACAGGTGTCATCGAGGGTGACGCTCATGTCGTCGCCTGTCATCATGTCCCGGTGCATACGTCTCAGGGCAGTCAGGGCAACCGTGGGAGGGGCGTCGGCCTGGGCCTCGCGCTCGCGTCGGCGGTCGCTTTCGGCGGATCGGGTGTCGCGGCCAAGCCGTTGATCGAGGCGGGCCTGGATCCGCTCCACGTGGTGTGGCTGCGGGTCGCGGGTGCCGCGCTGGTCATGCTGCCGCTGGCCGTACGTCACCGAGCCCTGGTACGAAGCCGCCCCGCGCTGCTCGCCGGGTTCGGGCTGCTCGCCGTGGCCGGTGTGCAGGCCTGCTACTTCGCCGCCATCTCCCGGATCCCCGTCGGGGTCGCGCTGCTCGTCGAGTACCTCGCGCCGGCGCTCGTGCTCGGCTGGGTGCGGTTCGTGCAGCGCAGGCCCGTGACGCGTGCCGCGGCCCTCGGGGTCGTGCTGGCGGTCGCCGGGCTCGCCTGTGTGGTCGAGGTGTGGTCGGGGCTGAGCTTCGACGTCGTGGGGCTGCTGCTCGCGCTGGGTGCCGCCTGCTGTCAGGTCGGCTACTTCGTCCTGTCCGACCAGGGCAGCGACGCGGGCGACGAGGCGCCCGACCCGCTCGGAGTCATCGCCTACGGCCTGCTCGTCGGCGCCCTGGTGCTGACCGTCGTCGCCCGCCCCTGGAACATGGACTGGTCCGTGCTCGGGGGCACCGCGGACATGAACGGGACCGCCGTCGCCGCCTCGCTGCTCCTCGGCTGGATCGTGCTGATCGCCACCGTCGTCGCCTACGTCACCGGCGTGCTCTCCGTGCGCAGGCTCTCCCCGCAGGTCGCGGGCGTCGTGGCCTGCCTCGAAGCGGTCATCGCGACCGTCCTGGCCTGGGTGCTGCTCGGCGAGCACCTCTCGGCGCCGCAGATCGTCGGCGGCGCGGTCGTGCTGGTCGGCGCGTTCATCGCACAGTCGTCGGCGCCGGCCAAGGCTTCGGAGGGAGCGGTCGCCGGAGGGGTGAGGCAGGACGGTGCGGACGGCTCCGAAAAGGCGTTGTCGGCCCGAGGGAGCGCCGTCTAGGGTGTTGATCATGCATTCGGACGCACTCGTTCTTCCGCCTCCGGCCGCCTGAGGCGGGCCTCCGGAATCCACGCCCGGCCGATCTCCGCCGGGCGGAACGGTGCTGCCCGCAGATGAAGTCCGAGGACCCTCCCGTACGCCGGTGCCCCCGTGCACCGGCCGCGACGTGGCCCTTCCTGAACTTCTGCGTATCTGCGGAGAGAACACGTGTCGAATGCCGTTTCCGGCCTGCCCATCGGGCGAGGCCTTCTCTATCTGATCGTCGCCGGTGCCGCCTGGGGCACCGCAGGCGCGGCCGCGTCCTTGGTCTACCGGGCCAGTGACATGGGGCCGATCGCCCTTTCCTTCTGGCGCTGCGCGGGCGGACTCGTCCTGCTGCTCGCCGTGCGCCTGCCGCGCCGCCGGGTCAGGCCCGCCACGCGTGAGCCGTTCAACCGAAAGGTCCTGCGGATCGGCGTCACGGGCTTGGGTCTTGCCGTCTTCCAGACCGCCTACTTCGCCGCCGTCGAGGCGACCGGGCTTGCCGTGGCGACCGTCGTCACGCTGGGCGCCGGCCCCGTGCTCATCGCGCTCGGCGCGCGGCTGACCATGGGCGAGCGGCTCGGCGGTGGCGGGATGGCCGCCGTCGCCGGGGCGCTGGGCGGGCTCGGGGTGCTCGTACTGGGCAGTGGGGGTGCGACGGTGCGCCCCTGGGGCGTCGTCCTCGCGGTCGTGTCCGCGGCCGGGTACTCGACGATGACGCTGCTCACCCGGTGGTGGGGCCGCGACGGCCGAGCCGACGGGTCCGGCGCGACCGCGTGGATGTTCGCCGTCACCACCGTCTGCCTGCTGCCGTTCGGCCTGGCCGAGGGTCTGGTCCCGCACGCCGCCCAACCGGTGCATGTCCTGGCCCTGTTGGCGTACATCGCCGCCATTCCCACCGCGCTGGCCTACGCCCTGTTCTTCTCGGGTGCGGCGGTCATCCGTGCCGCGACCGTCTCCGTGATCATGCTCCTGGAGCCGGTGAGCGCGGCAGCACTGGCCGTTGGGCTGCTGGGTGAACGACTCACCGCGGCGACCATCGCGGGCACCTTGCTGATGCTGGGCTCCGTCGCGGGGCTCGCGGTGGCGGAGACGCGGGGCGCGGGGGCCGGCGGGCGCACGGAGCCCGAGGAGGACGCGGTGCCCGTCTGAGGCGTGGGGCGCGGGCTCGCTCGGGCCTGCGCCTCTGGGCTCGCTCGGGACGGCGGGTTTCGCCCCCTCCGCCCCTACCCATCCCATCCCCAGGGGCTCCGCCCCTTCGACCCCGCCGGGGGTGGGTTCTTCTGCTGCGGGTGGGTGGGGGCTGGTCGCGCAGTTCCCCGCGCCCCCTTCTGGGGCCCCGCCATCGGCCTGAACAGCCGCGTTCTCAAACGCCGGACGGGCTGAAGATCAGCCCCGCCTGCGCATCTGGTGCTCCCGAGCCGCCGCGTCCCCCGGTCCGCCCCGCGCGGCCAGCCCGGTCGCGATCCGCTCCTGCACTTCCGCCGGCTTATGGCTCGCGTACTTGAACTTCGCCCGTACGTCGGTCACCTCGAGGCGGAGGCCGCGGATGCCGGAGAGGAGACGGCCGTACGGAGCCTTGCCGACGGCGGCGGTCGCGGAGCCGCCGTCAGGCTGGAAGTGGCCGACCTGGCGGTTCAGCAGCTCGGCCTTCTCCTCCGGGTCGTCCACGACGTGGGCGGTGCAGCGGAGTTGGACGGCTGTGTAGAAACTCGTCGGCGTGCCGTGCTCGGGCGGTGCTTCCGGCGGGGCCTGCCAGGGGCCGGGGATGAAGGCGTAGTCGTCCACCACGGACAGCAGCACGACCGGGTTGGCTTCGAGGGCGGGCCACAGCGGGTTCGGGCGCGCCAAGTGGGTCAGGGCCTCTCCCCGTTCGGCGTCGTACGCGAAGTGCAGTGGCTGTACGTGCGGCGACTCGCCGGGCAGGCCGTTCACCGCGAGCTGCCCGAAGTCATGAGTGGCGAGCCACCGCTGCCACTCGGCCTCGTCGCGGGGTGCGTCCCAGGGGTGGATCAGCATCAGAGGGCCGTCAGGTAGTCGGGGAGCTCGATGCCGGGGGCCAGGTCGTCGGCCGGGATCGGGGCGCCGTACGCCTTGGCCAGCGGGAGGACTCCGGTCCAGTAGGGCAGGGAGAGGTCCTCGGGCTCGTCGTTCGGGCCGCCCGTGCGGACCTTCGCGGAGACCTCGTTCAGGTCGAGGCTGATCACGGCGGTGGCCGCCAGCTCCTTGGCGTTGGCGGGGCGTGAGTCCTGCGAGCGGCCGGGGACGACGTGGTCGACGAGTGCGTCCAGGGCCGTCCGCCGCTCGTCCGGGTCGGTCACCTGGTGGGCGATGCCGTGCACCACCACGGAGCGGTAGTTGATCGAGTGGTGGAAGGCGGACCGCGCCAGCACCAGGCCGTCCACGTGTGTGACGGTCAGGCAGACCGGCAGCCCGGGATCGGCCTGGCCGGTCATCCGCAGGGGGCGCGAGCCTGTCGAACCGTGCACGTAGAGGCGCTCGCCGACGCGTCCGTAGAGGGTGGGGAGCACGACCGGGGCGCCGTCTCGGACGAAGCCGAGGTGGCAGACGTAACCCTCGTCGAGTATCGAGTGCACCGACTCGTGGTCGTACGCGGCGCGCTTCGCGGATCGGGTGGGGACGGTCCGGTCGGTCGGGGCGTAGGCGGCGGGTTGCGGCGTCCCAGGCTGAGTGCTCGTCTCCGGCATTGCGTTCTCCATTGTATTAGTGCATACTGTGCTTTGTGCTAGGAGAGTATCGGATCGAAGGGCGTCGCGCAGCCGAGATTGCCGCGAGCGTCGAGCGTGCGGTGGGGTCGGGCAGGCTGGAGCCGGGGCAACTGCTTCCGCCGATGCGGGAGTTGGCAGGGCAGCTCGGAGTGAATCCCAACACCGTCGCGGCCGCCTACCGCACGCTGCGGGAGCGCGGGGTGATCGAGACCGCGGGCCGCCGGGGCAGTCGTATCCGCTCCAAGCCGGCCACGACGGGACGCGAATACATCAGGGTCGAGGTGCCGGACGGCGTACGCAATGTGGCCGACGGGAACCCTGATCGCGCGCTGCTGCCCGGCCTCGCCGAGGCGTTCGCGGCGGCGGCGGAGCGGTCGGACCGTGAACCCGTGATGTACGGGGAGGCCGCCGTCGAACCGGAGCTGGCGCGGCTGGCGCGTGCCGAACTCGACGCCGACGGCGTGCCCGACGGGCCCGTCGTCGTCACCTCCGGATCGCTCGACGCCATCGAGCGTGTGCTGGTGACCCACCTCAAGCCCGGGGACGCGGTCGCCGTCGAGGATCCCGGCTGGGGCAGTCTGCTCGACCTCGTGCCGGCGCTCGGGCTGCGCATCGTCTCCGTGGGTGTCGATGACGAGGGCCCGGTCCCCGACGACGTACGGCGCGCACTGGGGGCCGGCGCGCGGGCTCTGATCGTCACGGACCGTGCGCAGAACCCGACCGGCGCCGCCGTGAGCGCCACGCGCGCGCGTGCACTGCGTTCCGTGCTCAAGGAGTACCCGGGCACCCTGCTCATCGAGGACGACCACGGACACCGGATCGTCGACCTGCCGCTGCACCCGCTGGCCGGCACGACCCGCCACTGGGTCCTGGTCCGCTCCGTCGCCAAGGCGTACGGGCCCGACCTGCGGCTCGCCGTTCTCACCGGGGACGCCGTCACCGTCGACCGCGTTCACGGGCGGCAGCGGCTGGGCCCCGGCTGGGTCAGCCACCTGTTGCAACGCGCGGTCGTCCACCTGTGGACCAGCGGCGCGGTGGACGCACAGGCCGTGGCGGCGTCGTACGAGCGGCGGCGCGATGCGCTGATCGGCGCTCTCGGGGAGCGGGGCATCGCGGCGTACGGGCGCAGTGGCATGAACGTGTGGATTCCCGTCCCGGACGAGACCGGGGCGGTCGCGCGGCTGCTGCACGCCGGCTGGGCCGTCGCGCCCGGGGCCCGCTTCCGGATGAGTGCGCCGCCCGGTCTGCGGATCACCGTCTCGTCCCTCACGCCGGGCGACATCGAGCCGTTGGCGGACGCGGTCGCCGCCGCCGTCGGCCCGGCGCCCGCACGCCACTACGTATGAGTCATCGCCACTGAGTCACCGCCACGGCGTATGAGTCATCGGCGCCCCTTGGCCTGGGTGAGCGCCGCGCCCGCCAGGATGATCGCCGCGCCGACCGGTGTCGACCAGGCCAGCGACTCGCCGAGGATCGCCACACCGGCGCCGGTGGCGATGACCGGGATGAAGTACGTGACCATCTGGGCCGTCGTCGGGCCGACCTCGGCGACCAGGCCGTACTGGATGAGAAGGGCGAGGCCCGTGCCGAGGGTGCCCAGGGCGGCGATCGCGAGCAACGGGACGAGCGGGAAGTGGTCCGGCAGGGAGGTGAACAGCGGTGTGACGAGGGCGAGTTGGACGCTGGCCAGCAGCAACTGCGCGCCGGTCATCGACAGGTGCGAGTGGCCGGAGCCGGCCAGCGTGCGGCGGACGTAGATCCAGCCGATCGGATAGCTCAGCGAGGCCATCAGGGCCATCACCGTGCCCGTGGCGTCCAGGCCGTGGAAGCCCTGCCAGGCACCGAGGACCGTCAGGACGCCCAGGAAGCCGATGCCGAGCCCCGCGACCCTGCGCCTGGTCGGCCGGTCCTCGGAGAGTGCGACCAGCGACAGTGCCATGCCCCACAGCGGCGAAGTCGCGTTGCAGATGCCCGCGAGCGTGGAGGGGATCGTCAGCTCGGAGTAAGCGAAGAGGGAGAACGGCAGCGCGTTGAGCAGGAAGGCCGCGACCGTGAGATGCGCCCAGGTCCGTGCGCCGCGCGGCAGCCGCTCCCGCTTCAGGGCCATCGCGGCCGCGAGCACCGCGGTCCCGAACACCAGCCGGCCGAGCGTGACCTGGAACGGCGCGTAGCCCTGCGTACCGACCTTGATGAGCAGGAAGCTGAAGCCCCAGATCAGGGAGAGGACACCGAAACGGATCCGCCAGTCCAGGGCGGTGCGGCGGCGGGGGAGCGCGTCGGTCGGGGTGGCGGTGCGAGGAGTGGCGGCGGTGGTCATGGCCCAACGATGAGGCAGAACGATCTCGTAGTACAAGCGAGATTTCTGGACCGATATCTCGTAGCATTGCTTACATGTTGAATCTGGAGCGCCTGCGTACCCTCGACGCCCTCGCCCGGCACGGCTCGGTGAGCGGCGCGGCCGACGGACTGCACGTCACCACGTCGGCCGTCTCCCAGCAGATGTCCAAGCTGGAGCGAGAGGTGGGGCAGCAGCTGCTCGCCAAGAACGGGCGGGGCGTGCGCCTCACCGACGCAGGGCGGCTGCTCGCCGACCATGCCGCGCGGATCCTGTCCCAGGTCGAACTCGCCCAGTCCGACCTGGAGGCGCAGCGGGGGCAAGTGGTGGGCGAGCTGCGGCTGTCCGCGTTCCCCACGGCCGCGCGGGGGCTCTTTCCCACCGCGCTCGCCGCGCTCCGCGCCGATCATCCCGGGCTGCGGCTGCGTTCCTGCGAGCTGGAGCCGGAGGCCGGAGTCGCCGGGGTGGTGCGCGGCGATCTCGATCTGGCGGTCGTGCTCGACTGGTACAACAAGCCGATGCCGCTGCCCGACGGCCTGGTGAAGGCGGCGATCCTCGACGACCCGGCCGATGTGGCGATGCCGGTCGGACACCGGCTCGCGGGCCGCGCGGAGGTGGACCTCGGCGAGTTCGCCGACGACGAGTGGATCACCTGGGGCGAGGGCGAGTTCTGCCACGAGTGGCTGATGTTCACGCTGCGTTCCAAGGGCGTCGAGCCGCACATCGGCCATCGCGCCGCGGAGACGCACACACAGCTGGGGCTGGTCGCCGCGGGGCTCGGGGTGTGCGTGGCGCCGCTGCTCGGGCGCCATCCGATGCCCGAGGGAGTCGTCACGGTGCCGTTGCGGCAGCGGGTGCGGCGACATGTCTACGTCGTGTGGCGGGCGGACGCCGACCGCCGCCCCTCCATCAGGGCGGCGGTCGAGGCTTTGCGCAGAGCCGGGAAAGCGGTCGCCTGAGCGGGCAGGTCCTACTGCTGCGGCAGCTTCCGGAAGTCCCACGAGGCGATCGACGTCGGCGTCAGCCGCGCCCACGCGTGGCGGCCGTCGTGCGGCATCTCCTCCAGGCTGAAGTTCTTGCGTGCGAACAGGGTCTCCGGGACGTCGAGTTCGGCGCGCAGTTCCCCGGTGCGGGGGATCTCGCCCACGAAGTCCACCGTGCCGGCCAGCTCGACGCCCCGCAGCTCCCCGTACTCCTCGCCGGTGTCGATCACCACGGCGATCCGCGGATCGCGGCGCAGCTCCGCCCAACGCTTGCTGCGCACCACGGAGTACAGCCACAGGGAGGTGCCGTCCCAGGCGAACCAGAGGGCGCTCACATGCGGAACACCGTCCTTCGACACGGTCGCGACGCGGCAGGTGCGCTGGGTGGTGAGGAACTCGTCCAGCTCGCCGGGTGTCATCATGATTCTCCGACCCCTGCGCTGAGTTACGGCCATGCGGTCCCCTCTTCCCCTACGTCGACAGAGATCCTCTGACATCGCGTCAGAAAAGCATGGGGCGTCTTCCGTCCCCACGCAATGGTCGCTACGCTCGCCCGCCCCGACCCTCGACGACAAGGGGCAGCCATGCCGTCGTACGAACAGCTCAGTGAACTCCTCGACCCCGCCACCACGGTACTGCTCACCGTCGAGTGCCAGCAGGGAGTCGTGGGACAGGACAGCGCGCTGCCCGAACTCGCCAAGGAGGCACGGTCGTCGGGAGCATTGGCGAACGTCGCGAGGCTGGTCGCCGCCGCGCACGAGAGCGGGGTGCAGGTGATCCACGCGATCGCCGAGCGCCGCCCGGACGGCCGGGGCGCCAATCGCAACGCCAGGCTGTTCCGCGCGGCCGAGCGGCTCCCCGTACAGCAGCTGACGGGGACGACGGCGGTGCGGGTCGTGCCGCCCATCGAGGTCGCCGAAGAGGACTTCGTCGTACGGCGTCTGCACGGACTGTCGCCGATCACGGGCACCGATGTCGACGCGCTGCTGCGCAATCTGGGCTGCCGCACCCTCGTGGTGACCGGTGTCTCGGCCAACGTCGCCATCCCCAACACCGTGTTCGACGCCGTGAACCGCGGCTACACGGCGGTGGTGCCCGCGGACGCGATCGCCGGGGTGCCCTCCGACTACACCGCCGCGATGATCCGCAACACCCTTGCCCTGGTCGCCACGATCACGTCGACCGACGACGTGCTGGCCGTCCTCAAGCGGCCGCGGCGCGTTCCGCGGGCTTGATCCCGGTCCCGTTCACGCCAGCGTGATCGAGTCCCCGTCCACCGTGATGCTCGCGGCGGCCAGGGGCTGCGTCGCCGGGCCCTTCGTCACGCTGCCGTCCTCCGCGGAGAACTGGCTGTTGTGGCAGGGACAGGTGATGACGTTGTTGGCGATGCCCTTCACGGCACAGCCCTGGTGGGTGCACTTGGAGGAGAAGGCCTTGTATGTGCCCGCCGCCGGCTGGGTCACCACCACACCCTCGGCCTCGAAGACCTTGCCGCCGCCCTCGGGGATGTCCGAGGTCTTCGCGAGTACGGTGCCCCCGCCGGCCGAGGCGGTGTCGTCCCCGGCGGCGCCCCCACTGCTGTTGTCCTGCACGTCCGAGGAGGCGGAGGAGTCGTCCTCCGACCCGCAGGCGGTCAGCGCGACGGCGATTCCCGCCGCGCCGACCGCCGCCACGACTGTGCGGCGGGACGGTGCCGATACGGGTTTGAGTGATCCGCTGGTCATGCTGACTTTCCCTTCACCGTACGTAATGTCGATCCGTACAGGAGTACGGCCCGGCCGCGGGCGCTGTTCAGGTCGAGCGCGCATCTTGATGCGATCGAGATCCCAGTAGCCTGGGGCGATGCTCAAGGAAGTCATCGCGACCCGCTACATCACGCCCCTGCGTGAGGGCGGCTCGCTGCCGGGACTCGTCGAGGCCGACGATCTCGGTACGTACGTCATGAAGTTCACCGGCGCCGGGCAGGGGCGCAAGACGCTCGTCGCGGAGGTCGTCTGCGGTGAACTGGCCCGTCGGCTGGGCCTGCGTGTGCCCGGCCTGGTGACGATCGGCCTTGACCCGGTCCTCGGGCTCGGCGAACCGGACCATGAGGTTCAGGGACTGCTGAAGTCGAGCGGCGGGCTGAACCTCGGGATGGACTTCCTCTCCCGGGCGATCGGCTTCGACTCCCTGGCACACCGGGTGAGCCCCGAGGAGGCCGGGCGGATCGTGTGGTTCGACGCACTGGTCAACAACGTCGACCGCTCCTGGCGGAACCCCAACATGCTGGTGTGGCACGGCGACCTGTGGCTCATCGACCACGGCGCCACGATGATCTGGCACCACAACTGGCCCGGCGCCCAGGCCTCCGCCGCCAAGCCGTACGACGCCACCGACCACGCGCTCGCGCCCTTCGGCCCGGACATCGCCTCCGCCGCCACCGAGCTGGCACCGCTGGTCACGGAGGAACTGCTCGCCGAGGTGACCGCCGGGATCCCTGACGAGTGGCTCGACGGGGAGCCCGGCTTCGACACGACGGACGCTCTGCGGCGGGCGTACGCCGAGCCGCTGCTCGCGCGCGCTGCCACCATCCATGAGCGCATCAAGGGGAACAAGTGAGCGAGCGGGACGTCTTCGAGTACGCGCTGCTGCGTGTGGTGCCGCGGGTCGAGCGCGGCGAGTGCTTCAACGCGGGCGTGCTGGTGTACTGCCGCGCCAAGTCCTTCGTCGCCGCCCACACGCATCTGGACGAGACCAAACTGCGGGCGCTGGATCCGGAGGCGGACGTGGCGGGCGTACGGGCCGCGCTGCGTGCTGTCGAGGGAGTCTGCGCCGGAGGGGAAGCGGCAGGTCAGGCGGCGCACGACGACGCCGGACGGCGCTTTCGCTGGCTGATCGCGCCCCGCTCGACGGTCGTCCAGCCGGGGCCCGTGCACACCGGGCTGACCGTGGATCCGCGGGCCGAGGCGGAGCGGCTGCTCGAGCTGCTGGTCAGGTAATGGATCACACGTGCGCGGTGTGCCGTTGACACCGGGTGTCAGGGCTTCTAGCGTCACGTCTGCTGAAGGTACTAAGCGGTTGCTCACTGGCGGGCGTACCGTGTGAGCCGCAGGGCAATTCAGGCCGCAGGGCTTTTCAAGGGCGAGGAGAACCAGCAATGTCCACCACTGAGCAGCGCGTCGCCGTAGTCACCGGTGCCGCGCGCGGCATCGGTGCCGCGACCGCCGTACGACTGGCCGCCGAGGGCCGCGCCGTCGCGGTGATCGACCTCGACGAGGCCGCGTGCAAGGACACCGTCGAGAAGATCACCGCCGCCGGTGGCAAGGCCATCGCGGTCGGCTGTGACGTCTCCGACGAGACCCAGGTCGAGGCGGCCGTCGCCCGGATCGCCGAGGAGCTCGGTGCGCCGACGATCCTGGTGAACAACGCGGGTGTCCTCCGCGACAACCTGCTGTTCAAGATGAGCACGTCCGACTGGGACACGGTCATGAACGTGCACCTGCGGGGCGCCTTCCTGATGTCGAAGGCCGTTCAGAAGCACATGGTGGACGCGAAGTTCGGCCGGATCGTCAACCTGTCCTCGTCCTCCGCCCTCGGCAACCGCGGCCAGGTCAACTACTCCGCCGCCAAGGCCGGTCTGCAGGGCTTCACCAAGACGCTCGCCTTCGAGCTCGGCAAGTTCGGCGTCACCGCGAACGCCGTGGCCCCCGGCTTCATCGTCACCGACATGACCGCCGCGACGGCCGCCCGCATCGGCATGGGCTTCGAGGAGTTCCAGGCCGCCGCCGCGACCCAGATCCCCGTACAGCGCGTCGGAAACCCGGACGACATCGCCAACGCGATCGCCTTCTTCACGGGCGAGGCGGCCGGATTCGTCTCCGGCCAGGTGCTGTACGTCGCCGGTGGACCGCTCAACTAAGGCCGGGGACACGGACATGACCACACTCCCCGAGCTCTCGGGCAAGGTAGCGCTCATCACGGGCGCGAGCCGCGGCATCGGCTACGGCGTCGCCGAGGCCCTGATCGCGCGCGGTGACCGCGTCTGCATCACCGGCCGCAACGAGGACACCCTCAAGGAGGCCGTCGAGGCACTGGGTGCCGACCGCGTCATCGGCGTCGCGGGCAAGGCCCACGACGAGGCCCACCAGGCCGTCGCCGTCGAGCGCACCATGGAGGCCTTCGGCCGAGTCGACTACCTCGTCAACAACGCCGGTACGAACCCGGTGTTCGGCCCCATCGCCGACCTCGACCTCAATGTGGCCCGCAAGGTCTTCGAGACCAACGTCGTCTCGGCGCTCGGCTTCGCCCAGCGGACCTGGCACGCCTGGCAGAAGGACAACGGCGGTGCGATCGTCAACATCGCCTCCCTCGCCGGCATCTCCGCCTCGCCGTTCATCGGCGCGTACGGCATCAGCAAGGCCGCCATGGTCAATCTGACCCTGCAACTGGCGCACGAGTTCGCACCCTTGGTGCGGGTCAACTCGATCGCGCCCGCCGTCGTCAAGACCAAGTTCGCGCAGGCCCTGTACGAGGGCCGCGAGGAGGAGGCGGCCGCGGCGTACCCGCTCGGCCGGCTCGGTGTCCCCTCGGACATCGGCGGCGCCGCCGCGTTCCTCACCTCCGAGCAGTCGGACTGGATCACCGGCCAGACGCTGGTGGTCGACGGCGGCATCTTCCTGAACGCCGGGGTGGGATGACGTGAGCGCCGGCGCGGGCCGACGGAGAGCGCCCGCGCCGACGGACCAATTGACAGAAACCGCGCCCGCGTCGAGGCATTTCGGGTGCACAGAACGATGACAACGTAGTCAC
Organism: Streptomyces sp. NBC_00038; assembly: GCF_026343635.1. NCBI lineage: Bacteria > Bacillati > Actinomycetota > Actinomycetes > Kitasatosporales > Streptomycetaceae > Streptomyces > Streptomyces sp. NBC_00038. The sequence goes on along the minus strand of NZ_JAPELQ010000001.1, from coordinate 1,783,712 downwards.
ATACTCGCTGATCAAGTGCCCTGCCGGGAAAGCGGTTCCGCCGGTGGGGCACTGCGGTATGGTCTGCCGACCCTTGGTACGGCAGATCGAGGAGCGAGCGCGTGTTCAACCCGAACCGGAACCGATGTCTGCGGCAGCTGGCGACGATCACGTCGATATCCCTGGTCGCCGGATGCGGTGTCCTCTCCTCGGGCTCGTCCGACGACGACGGACCGATCGTCGTGGGCACCACCAGTGCCCCGAGCACGCTGGATCCGGCGGCTTCCTGGGACGGCTCCTGGGAGCTGTTCCGCAACATTTACCAGACGCTGTTGAGCTACCCCAACGGCGCGGTCGAGCCCGGCCCCGACGCTGCCGAGTGCAAGTTCACGGACGCGGCGAACCGCACGTACAGCTGCCGCCTGCGCGATGACATGACGTTCTCCGACGGGGACAAGCTCGACGCCCAGGCCGTCAAGTACTCGATCGACCGGATCAGGAAGATCGGTGTCGAAGGCGGCCCCGCGGGGCTTCTGGGAAGCCTTGAACGGGTCCAGGTGCTGAGCGACCGTGAGGTCGTCTTCCACCTCAACAAGTCCGACGCGACCTTCCCGTTCGTCCTGGCCACGCCCGCCATGTCGATCGTCGACCCCGACGACTACCCCGCCGACGCCCTGCGCAAGGACGGCCGGGTCACCGGCTCGGGGCCCTACAGCCTCGGGTCCTACGAGGAGGGCAAGCAGGCCGAACTCGTCAGGAACGACCGCTACAAGGGCTTCGCCGACCGCAAGAACAACGCGGTCACCATCCGCTACTTCCAGGACTCGGCCCAGATGGTCGACGCCCTCCGGGACAAGGACATCGACGTCACCTACCGAGGCCTCGCCGCCTCGGACATCGTCTCCCTCCAGGGCCAGGACCCCGACGAGGGCCTCCAGCTCATCGAGGGCGCGGGCACCGAGATCAGCTACCTGGTGTTCAACCCGAAGGACCCCTGGGCCGCGAAACCGGCCGTCCGCAAGGCGGTTGCCCAGATCGTCGACCGGACGCTGATCGCGCACAAGGTCTACAAGGACACCGTCGAGCCGCTGTACTCCATGGTCCCGAAGGGGCTGACCGGCCACACCGTGGGCTTCTTCGACGACTACGGAGCCCCCAGTTCGTCCAAGGCCCGGCAGATCCTCCTGGAGGCGGGCATCAACGAGCGCGTCCCCCTCACGTTCTGGTACACGACCGACCGCTACGGCTCCGAGACCGCCCCCGAGTTCCGGGAACTCAAGAGCCAGCTGGAGGACTCCGGCCTCTTCACGGTCACCCTCAAGAGCCGCCCCTGGAAGACGTACGAAGAGGGCTACCGCAAGGGCGAGTACCCGGTGTTCGGGCGAGGCTGGTTCCCCGACTTCCCGGACGCCGAGAACTTCATCGCGCCCTTCGTGGGCGAGGACAACGCGCTCGGTACGCCTTATCCGTCGCCGCACATCACCAACAACCTGCTTCCGGAGTCGCGCCGGGAGACCGACCGCGGAGCCGTGGTCAAGGAGTTCGAGGAGGCCCAGCAGATCCTCGTGGACGACGCCCGGCTGCTGCCCCTGTGGCAGGGCAAGCAGTACGTGGCCGCGAGTGAGGACATCTCGGGTGGCGAGGTCGCCCTGGACCCGTCGACGATCATGACGATGTGGGCGCTGTACCGGAAGACAAGCTGGTAGCGCGGGCCTTGGGACCTGATTGTCAGTGGGCGGCGGTAGGTTCTGTGGTCTGGAAGTGACCGCACATCGGAGGAAGTTGACGTGACCGATATCGCCATGCTGCCCGAGTCCTGGCGCGACGTCCTGGGCGAGGAGCTGCAGCAGCCCTACTTCAAGGAACTCACCGAGTTCGTCGAGGAGGAGCGCGCGAAGGGCCCGGTCTACCCTCCGCGGGACGAGGTCTTCGCCGCGCTCGACGCGACGCCGTACGAGCGGGTGAAGGTGCTGGTCCTCGGTCAGGACCCCTACCACGGCGAGGGCCAGGGGCACGGTCTGTGCTTCTCCGTCCGCCCGGGTGTGAAGACCCCGCCCTCACTCCGCAACATCTACAAGGAGATGAAGGAGGAGCTGGGCACCCCGATCCCGGACAACGGCTATCTGATGCCGTGGGCCGAGCAGGGAGTGCTGCTGCTCAATGCGGTGCTGACGGTGCGCGCCGGTGAGGCCAACTCGCACAAGGGCAAGGGCTGGGAGAAGTTCACGGACGCGGTCATCCGGGCCGTCGCGGACCGGCCCGACCCGGCCGTCTTCGTCCTGTGGGGCAACTACGCCCAGAAGAAGCTGCCGCTGATCGACGAGGAGCGGCACGTGGTGGTGAAGGGGGCGCACCCCTCGCCGCTGTCCGCCAAGAAGTTCTTCGGTTCGCGACCGTTCACCCAGATCGACGAGGCGGTCGCGCGGCAGGGCCACGAGGCGATCGACTGGCGGATTCCGGACCTGGGCTGACATTCGGGCCGCCGGGCCGGGCGGGGCTCCTGAGAGCGTGCCCGGCCGGGCCGTCACCGGCCTGGCCCAGCGGTGCACGGAGGCGCCTGAGCGTGATTGTCAGTGGCTGCCGTTAGCGTCGTTGGCGTCGTGATGATCAGTGACGAGCCTGTGGAGGACGCGGTGGCGGAGCAACAGGAGCAGGCAGCGCCGGACGCCATGATGACCCGGATCGGGCAGGTCATCATGTTGCACCACGGCGGTGACCGCGAGGAGGCTCGGAGCCGCTTCCTGGACCTGTGGGCGGAGATCGGCGAGGACGGCGACCCCCTGCACCGCTGCACGCTGGCGCACTACATGGCGGACACGCAGGACGATCCCTCGGACGAACTCGCATGGGACCTGCGGGCGTTGTCGGCGGCGGAAGAGCTCACCGACGGGAGGATCGCCGAGCACCACGAGTCGCTCGCGGTGCGCGCGTTCTACCCGTCGCTGCATCTGAATCTCGCCGCCGACTATGTGAAGCTCGGCCGCACCGAGGCCGCCCGCACGCATCTGCGCCGGGCACGCGGTGCGGTCGGCGCCCTCGGGGACGACCCCTACGGGGACGGTGTCCGGGCGGCGATCGGCCGTCTGGAGCTGCGGCTCGACGGGGACGGGACTTCGGGGTCGGGCGAGGGGCCCGGGTCACTGGGCGGTCCTGGTTCCTCCGGCGGGCCCGGAGGGGAGACGCTGGGACCGCCGAGACGGCGGCCCTGACCGTGGATTACGCGTACCTGATCGTTTCGGAATGAGTACATGGCGTCATCCGAGGGCGCCCCGCCCACGCCGCGCGCTCGCCGCTACGGCTGTGAAAATCGCAGTCCGATTGTCGGGCCGCGGTGATAGAGAGTCGGTGTGACAACGACCCTTGAGTTCCCCGTTCTGCTGCGACTGATCGACGAACGGTCGAGCGCCTTCCGCGCCGCGGTCGCCTCCGCGCGCAGCCTCGACGTGCAGGTGCCGACCTGCCCGGAGTGGACGCTGTTCGATCTGGCGCAGCACATCGGCGAGGGGCGCCGCGCCTGGGCCGCCACCGTCGCCGCAGGGCCTGCTCCGGCCAAGTCCGTACCAGAGGGCGCCCCGGCTGCGCCTCGGGAGCGCGAGGCCGTGCCGGCCTGGTTGGCCGCGTCGACGCAGGAGTTGCTGGACGCACTGCGGGAGGCCGGCCCGGATCGCGGTTGCTGGACGTGGTGGGGTGCGTCCCAGTCGCCGCAGACCTGTGGCGCCGTCGCCCGGCACCAGCTCCAGCAGCTCGCCGTGCACACCTACGACGCCCAGGTCACTGTGGGTGCCCCGGAGGCGCTGCCGGGTGAGGTGGCACTCGACGGTGTCGAGGAGTTCCTGTTCACCTGCGTCGCAACGACGAGTGCCTGGCCGCACAAGCCCACTGCCTTAGACTTCCACGCCACCGAGGGCCACTCCTGGCGCCTCACGGTCGACGGCGACGGCGCACGCTCCACCCGTATCCCCGCGCCCGACACGACCCCCGTCCCCGCTGCCGACGAGGGCCCGGACGCGGCCGGCGTCTCCGTTCGCGGCACGGCCAGTGAGCTGGTCCTCTTCGTGTACGACCGCATCCCGGCGGACTCCCTGCAGATGGAGGGAGACGCAGGTCTGTTCGACCTGCTCCGCGCGTGGGAGCCGGAGGAGTAGGACGGGACGATGTGCCACGCCCTCCGCCCGGTCGGGCGCTTCGCGGTAGGCGCCGCGTCCGTCAACGGCCGTACGTCCCCTCGCAGATGACCGCCTGCGGACTGTCCTTCTCCCAGCCCCCGTACTTCCTGCCGAGGGCACACACGTCCGCGTTCGTCGGGACATCCGGGACAACGGGTGGGACGGCGATGCGTGGACCGGGGTGCGGTGGCTCGGGACGCGGTGCGGTGCGGGGGTGGCCGGGAGTGGCCGGTGGGTCCTCGGCGGGTGACGGAGGTGTCGCCCGGCGCGGTGCGGGCGTGCTGGGCGGGGGCCTGCGGGACGGGCCGATGAGCTCCAGCGCCTCCCGCGCCGGTGCCTGCACGATCTGCGGCTCGGCCTCGCCGTCCGGACGCGGCACGGCAGGCCCCAACGGTGCGGACGGTGCGGGCGGCAGGCCGGAAGAGGGCGGTCGCTGGACGGTCACACAGCCGGAGAGGGCGGTTACAGCCACGGTGACCAGGAGTGTCGCGGTCGTCGTTGATCGATGCACCCGCGCAACTCTGCTGTGTCCGGCTCTCTTTGGGGGAGCGGACAAGCGGAGGATGCCCCGCACGGGTGATCCTTCCGCCCCTCCGGAGGGTGCCGGCGTCCCTGAGGTGACCCGGACGCCCCGAGGCGCCCGACGCGACAGCCGTATGCTTCCCGACGAGGTCAAAAACCCGGAACGTACCCCACAACCCGCAACGCCCCCCTTGAGGAGACCCCCGTGAAGGTCGGCTGTATCGGACTCGGTGACATCGCGCAGAAGGCGTATCTGCCGGTGCTGAGTGTGCAGCCGGGGGTCGAGCTGCATGTGCAGACGCGCACGCCCGCGACGCTCGCCCGGGTCGCCGACAGCCTCCATCTGCCGCAGGGGCAGCGTCACGGCGACCTGGCGGAGCTGCTGGCCCAGGATCTCGACGCGGCGTTCGTGCACGCGGCCACCGTGGCGCACCCCGAGATCGTCACGCGCCTGCTCGAGGCGGGCGTACCGACGTACGTCGACAAGCCGCTCGCGTACGAACTCGCCGATTCGGAACGGCTGGTGCGGCTCGCGGAGGAGCGCAATGTCAGTCTGGCGGTGGGCTTCAACCGGCGTTACGCGCCCGGGTACGCGCAGTGCGCCGACCATCCGCGGGAGCTGATCCTGATGCAGAAGAACCGCATCGGGCTGCCCGAGGAGACTCGGGTGATGGTCCTCGACGACTTCATCCACGTCGTCGACACGCTGCGGTTCCTGGCGCCGGGGCCGATCGACGACGTGAGCGTGCGGGCGCGTGTCGAGGGCGGTCTGCTGCACCACGTCGTGCTGCAGCTCGCCGGGGACGGCTTCACCGCGCTCGGCGTGATGAACCGGCTGAGCGGTTCGGCGGAGGAGATCCTCGAGGTCTCGGGCCAGGACACCAAGCGGCAGGTGCTCAACCTCGCCGAGGTGATCGACCACAAGGGTCAGCCCACCGTGCGGCGGCGCGGGGACTGGGTACCGGTGGCCAGGCAGCGCGGTATCGAGCAGGTGACGCTCGCCTTCCTCGACGCGGTGCGCGCGGGCAAGGTGCTCAGTGCCCGGGACGCACTGGCGACTCATGAGCTGTGCGAGCAGGTGGTACGTGCGGTGGAGGAGCAGGCCGCCGCAGCCTGAACGCGCGTGTACCCTCCGCCGCGCCCAGGATCGCCAGCACCAGCAGGGCCGCGTGGACCGGCCAGTCGCCGAACCGGACGTACGGCGTGACACCCCGTGCCAGCGGCACCTCGTACACCATCGTCGTACTGGCGTCCGTGCCGAGCCAGGAGCCGACGCGTTCGCCGCTCGGGCCGTAGACGGCGGAGACGCCGGTCAGCGTCGCGTGCACCATCGAGCGGCCGGTCTCGGCGGCCCGCAGTGCGGCGAGTGACGCGTGCTGCTCCGGCGCCCAGCTCTGCTGGAAGCTCGACGTCGACGACTGCGCGAGGAGCACCTCGGCGCCGTCCTGGGCGAGATGGCGGCTCATGTCGGGGAACGCCGACTCGAAGCAGACCATCGGGCCCACCCGCAGCCCCTTCCCGACGTTCATCACCACCTGCTCGGTGCCCTGCCTGCGGTCCTCGCCGGCTGCCTTGCCCACCGAGGTCGCCCAGCCGAGGACGCTGCGCGCGGGAACGTACTCCCCGAAGGGGACCAGCCGCATCTTGTCGTAACGGTCGCCGGTCGGGCCCTCGGGTCCCACCAGGACCGAGCTCTTGTAGATGCCGGGCTGGTCGGAGCGGCGCGCGTCGACGTTCACCAGGAGGTCGGCGCCCGTGAGCCGTGACAGTGCGGCGATCCGGTTCGCCAGGTCGGGCCGGTCGGCGAGGTCGAAGCCGACGCTGCTCTCGCCCCAGACGATCAGGTCGACGTCCTGACCGGCGAGTGTGCGGGTGAGCGCCTCCTCGCGTGCGAAACGCTGGTCGGCGCCGTCGATGACGCCGGGCTGTACGACGGCGATGCGGACCCGGCCGTCCACGTCGGGGCGCGGCGACCACACCCAGGCCGCCGAGGTGGCGGCGGCCGTGGCTACCAGGCCGGCCACGGCGGGTATGCGGGCCTGGCGTACGGAAACGAGTACGGCGACGGCGACGTTGACCGTCACCACCAGGAAGCTGAGCAGCCACACTCCGCCGACCGAGGCGAGCCGCAGCGCGGGGTCCACCTGCCACTGGCTCGACCCGAGCAGGCCCCACGGGCCGCCCAACCCCTGCCAGGACCGGACGAGTTCGACCATCAGCCAGCCGGACGGCAGCACCACGAGTGCGGCCGCGATCTGCCCCGGTGAGGGCACGCCGCTGAGGAACCGGCGTACCAGCCAGCCCCAAGGGGCCCACAGCGCGCCGAGCAACGCGGCTATGACCAGCGTGAACACATGCAGGCTCGGCAGCAGCCAGTGGTGTACCGCCAGCATGAAGCCGAGCCCGCCGAGCCAGCCGTCGTACGCGGCTCGTCTCGCCGTCGGGGCCGAGCGGGCCAGCAGGATCCAGGGCACGAGTGCGACGTAGGCGAACCACCAAAGGGAGGGGGCGGGAAAGGCGAACACGGGCAGCGCGCCTGCCAGGGCGGCGACGACGTTGCGGCGCCAGGGGGAGACGAGCCAGCGCTCGCGCCTGTTCATCCTGAGCCTCCCTCCCCGGTGCGTGCCTCCAGTGTGCGCGCCGGGGACGATCTCCGACAGGGGGTATCGGATCGCTGTCGGATCAGGGAAGGCGACTGTCTCGGTCAGGGAGCTCGGGCCGGGCTCAGGACCCTCAGGTGGCTGCGGGCTCCCGACGTGTGTGGGGGGTGCGGCGCCACTTCTCCTGGACGATCACCTCGCGCAGCCGCCAGCCGTCGTACGTACGCACAAGCCCGAAGGCGTATCGGCCGCCACACACGAAGTCGGGCGCGGTGGAACCGTCGTCGTGTCCCGCGAACCTCATCGGATTGATGTAGTCCGCCTGGATCCGGGCGGTGTCGCCGGTGTCCTGATCCAGCTGCCCGAACCGAACGCGCCTGTTGACGATCAGATGCTGGCGCATGGGGAAGAGCTCCATGCTCTGGGAAAGCCATCCCGCGACTTGCCCGGCGTCCCCCTCGATGCCACCGGCCGAGCGGTAGTCCGCCCGTCCGTCCGGCGCGAAAAGCCCCCGGTACGCCTCCCAGTCTCCGTCGTCCACGGCCACCGCGTACTCGGTGACGAGTCCGTCCACGGCGAACCGGTCCATCACGGTCGCGAGCTCCACACGCTGCGTCATTGGATCAGTCTTGGTCACGGGGCCTTCCACGCCAAGGGGCTAAGCGGTGATATTCAGTAGCCGTCCGGCTCCGTCGGGTCGCCACTGCTCCCCGTGGACGATCAATCCCACGCAGGAGGGCCCAAGTTGCCCGCGGCACCACCACCGGGACGAGTACGCCGGTCGGCCGTCAACTTCGTCGCAGGTCACGATGGTGTCTGTTCGTCAAGGGCGTCGGCCGCCCACGTGGTCGCTTGGGGCAGGAACCTGTTCTCGGCCGCGTATGCCGCCATGCGGGCGTTCCGTTCCTGGGCCTCGGGTCCGTCGGGCAGGTGGAACTCCTCGCCCGCCCGTGCGGAACGGGCCTGCATGCCGGTGGCGGTCGCCAGGCGCCGGCGCACGTATCGGTCGAGCGCGGCGGGTACCTCGGCCGGTGTCGCATCCGCGAGGGTGTCGCCGAGTACGGCCGCGTCCATGATCGCCTGTGCCGCGCCCTGGGCCTGGAACGGCACCATCGCGTGGGCGCTGTCGCCCAGCAGGGTCACCCGCCCGATGTTCCAACGCGGAAGCGGGGCACGCGTGTAGATGCCGTAGCGGAACACCTGTCCGGCGCGTTCAAGGACGTTGAGCACCCGCGGGTCCCAACCGTCGAACTCGCGCAGCTGCTCTCCCGGCTCCGCCCGGGCGGTCCAGGACTCCTGAGCCGCCTCTGTCCCGCACACGGCCACGACGTTGAGCAGTTTGCCGCGACGCACCCGGTAGTGGACGAAGTGCCGTCCCGGACCGAGCCAGAGGGCGAGGTCCGGCAGGCCGAGATCGGCCACCTCGTTCGACGGGAGCAGCGCCCGGTAGGCGGCGGTTTTCGAGAAGACCGCCTCGTCCGCGCCGAAGAGCCACTGGCGGGCCGCGGACCGGATCCCGTCGGCGGCCACGACCAGGTCCGCACCGAGGCGTTCGCCGTTCGCCGTGGTCACGCAGGCGGACTCGTCGTCCTGGTCGATTCCCACGACAACGGTGTTCAGGCGCACCGACGGGGTCGGCACCGCGGCGGCCAGCGCCTGGTGCAGATCGGCCCGGTGGAGTACCAGATAGGGCGCCCCGAACTCGTCCTCGGCCTCGCGTCCCAGCAGGTACCGGCAGATCTCGGTCCCGTCGGACCAGGTGCGGAAGCTCACGTGGGAGGGGCGGACCGCCTGCGCGGCGACCACATCGAGCAGGTCCAGCCGGTGCAGCACGCGCGTGGCGTTGGGCGCGAGCTGGATCCCGGCGCCGATGTCGGTGAACCGCGCTGTCTGCTCGATCAGCGTGACCTCGTGGCCGGCGCGGCGCAGGCTCAGCGTCGCCGTCAGTCCACCGATGCCCGCCCCCACGACGATCGCTCTCATGCCACGACCTCACACACTCGCGCGCCCCCGCCCTGACCGGCGACCTGGTCGAACACGAGGGCATCCGTCGGCCCCGGCACGGGTGTGCAGTCGTCGAAGTCGTGCAGGCCGTCCCCCGTACGCCTCGACGCGGGCCTGTCGGTGCGGTCGAAGAGCAGCGCGCCCCAGTACTCGACCGTCAGCTCGGGCAGGGTATCGAACAGAACTCGCCCGTTGTACGGGGCATTTCGGCGAATGTCGTGCACGCGGGCCGCCCGCTGGTCCGCGTGCACACATGAAGTGGCGCAAAGACGTCGGCGGTTGATTCCGTACCCGCGGAGTCGCCGGCCACGCCCACCTCGTGCGAGCGAGGGAACTCGACCGTGCGGCGGCCCTGTTGCCCGAGGAACGGCCGTACGCCCTCGACGAGAACGTGCTCGCGCGTCTGCGATCGTGGAGCGATCCGTTCGCGCTGCGAGGAGGCACTTATGGCACGTTCTGTCACGGTGGTCACGGGCGGCGGTCGGGGGATCGGTGCCGCGACCTGTACGCGCCTCGCGGCGGACGGGCACGACATCGCGTTGGGATACGTCAGTGACGGTGCCGCGGCTGAATGGACCGCCACCGCCGTCCGGGGGGCCGGGGCGCGCTGCGTCACGGTCCGTATGGACACCTCCGACGAGGCCGACGTGGAGCGGTTGTTCGACACGGCGGCGGACCGGCTGGGGCCGGTGACGGGGCTGGTGAACAACGCCGGGGTGACCGGCCCGCTCGGCAGGCTGGCGGATGCCGACCCCGCCGATCTGCGGCGGGTGGTGGAGGTCAACCTCCTGGGCACGCTGCTGTGTTCGCGCCGGGCGGCACGTTCGATGGCGGCCTGGGGGAGCGGTGTCATCGTGAACGTCTCGTCGGCGGCCGCCACGCTCGGCAGCCCCGGGGAGTTCGTCCACTACGCGGCCAGCAAGGCGGCTGTCGACGCCCTGACCATCGGCCTCGCCAAGGAACTCGGCCCCGACGGCATTCGCGTCAACGCGGTCGCGCCGGGAATGATCGACACCGAGATGCACGCGACGATGGGCGACCCGGGCCGTGCAGAGCGCGCCGCGCCGGCCATTCCGCTCCGCAGGGTCGGCCAGGCCGAGGAAGTCGCCGCCGCCATCGCCTGGTTGATGTCACCCGACGCCTCTTACACGACGGGGGCGGTGCTGCGGGTTGCCGGAGGGCGGTGAGGGCCGGGGGCGTTCCGGCTCGGCGGTTCGAGCGGCGCTGGATCGCGGCCACATTGCAGGTGTAGTGCCACTGGATCGCCGTCACACCGGAGTTGTAGTGACACTGGATCGGTCCGCAGCTGTAGTGCCGCTGGATCGTCGCCGCGCGGACGTGGACGGCCCGGGTCGAGCAACTCCCTGGTGGGGCCCGGCCTGGGTGGCACGCTCAGTCCGGCGACGTCATGCCGCCTCGATGACCTCGCCGCGTATCGCCTTGGCCCACTCGACGACCAACAGCTCGTACTCCGCTCGCTCCTGTGCCGAGAGGGAGCCGCCCGCGCGCATCCACAGCGCGCGAATCTGTTCGTTCACCGCGGCGGCAGACCGCACGGAACCAGAGGGCATTAAATCGGGGGACATGGGTGCAAGCCTAAGGGCATGGACTGACAGTGCGCTACCAGACGGCTACTCAGGCCGTATGTGGTTGGTCACGATCGCCGTGGTCAACGTTGCTCGGCCCATCTGCGGGACCAGTCGAGCAGGGGACCCATCGCGGTCACCAAGTCGTCGCCGAGCGGGGTGAGATGCCAGGAGGAGTGGGCCGTCGACGTGGCGATACCCGCCTCGCGGAGTTCTGTGAGGCGGGTGGACAGGACGCTGGAGGACATGTCGTCGCAGCGGCGCTGGAGGTCGCGGAAGCCGATCGGGGCGCCGCCGCGGTGGAGTTCCCAGATGACGCGCAGAGTCCAGCGCCGCCCGAGCAGGTCCAACGCCGCCATGACGGGGCGGCCGCTCGTCGAGCCGCGCACCGGGCGGCCGGGCGCCGGGGTGTCGACTGGCGGGAAGTCGGGTGCCGGGGCGCCGGCGGCGGAGTGGTGCGGTGGTTCAGGTGGCGTGGTCAAGTGGGTGCCTCTCGCGGAGAGTTGCTCACTTCCCACCCTTGCGCTTCGATTTCAGAAGCGCAAGGGTGCTGGGCATGAAGCAGCGCATCGACGGCGTCACGCCGCCCTACGAGCCCGAGACCGACCGCGCGTTGCACAGGTGGATGCCGCCCGGTGTCACCCGTGAACCCCTGATGCTCTTCAAGGTCCTGGAACGCCACCCCGAACTGGCCTCACGCATGAGGGCGTTGGGCGCGGGACTCCTCGTCCACGGCAGGCTCGGCGACGCCGACCGCGAACTCGTGATCGCCCGCGTCACCGCCCGCTCCGGATGCGCGTACGAGTGGGGCGTCCACATGGCGGCGTACGCCGAAGCGGCCGGACTCGACGAGGAGCAGGTCCCCCTCACCGCGACCGGCGAAGCCGACGACCCGGCGTGGTCCGCCCGGCAGACTGCCCTGCTGCGGGCGGTGGACGAACTCCACGCCACCTCGCAGGTGAGCGACGCGGCGTGGAGCGGGCTGCGGGAGCACCTCGACGAACCCGAAGTCCTGGAGCTGCTGGTCCTCGCGGGCTGGTACCGGACGATCGCTTACGTCGCGAACGGAGTTCGGATTGAGGAGGAACCCTGGGCGCTCGCCCTGCCGGGGAGTTGAGCCGACGGCACTGCCGACTCCGCGGTGGCGTGCCGGAGTTGGGTCGTCGGGCCGCCGACTCGGTGTCGGCACGCACGAACCGAGGCCGCCGGTCCGCTCTCCGGCGGCCGGGCTTGAGGCCTGACCTTCCGGTTCCGTGGTCGCCTGCCGGAGCCGGAGCCGGAGCCGGAGCCGGAGCCCTCAGCCCGCCGACTCCGCCGCGTGCGGGCTGAGCGCGCCCGTCGTCACCAGCACGATGATGAGGATGCCGAGCGCGATGCGGTAGTAGACGAACGGCATGAAGCTCTTGTGTGAGATGAACTTCATGAACCAGGCGATGACGGCGTACCCGACCGCGAACGCGATGACCGTCGCGAAAGCCGTCGGGCCCCAGTCGACATGGCCCCCCTCGCTGGCGTCCTTGAGCTCGAAGAGCCCGGAGGCGAGTACGGCGGGCATGGCGAGGAGGAAGGAGTAACGGGCCGCCGCTTCACGGGTGTAGCCCATGAACAGGCCGCCGCTGATGGTCGCGCCGGACCGGGAGACGCCCGGGACCAGGGCCATCGCCTGGCAGAGGCCGTAGAGCAGGCCGTCCTTGGTGTTCAGGTCCTGAAGTGTCTTGCGCTCCCTGGCGGCCCGGTGCTTCCCGCCCGTCTCGTCGCGGGCCGCGAGCCGGTCGGCGATGCCGATGACGACGCCCATCACGATCAGCATCGTCGCGGTGATCCGCAGATCACGGAACGGCCCCTCGATCTGGTCCTTGAGCGTCACCCCGAGCACGCCGATCGGAATCGAGCCGACGATCACCAGCCAGCCCATCTGCGCGTCGTGATCGCTGCGCATCGCCTTGTTCACGAGTGAGCGTGACCACGCCGAGATGATCCGCGCGACATCCTTGCGGAAGTAGATCAGTACCGCGGCCTCGGTGCCGAGCTGGGTGATCGCGGTGAAGGCCGCGCCCGGGTCGTCCCAGCGCGCGAACGCCGCTGTCAGCCGCAGATGCGCGCTGGAGGACACGGGAAGGAACTCGGTGAGCCCCTGGACGAGTCCGAGGATGAGGGATTCAAACCAAGACATGAAGTTACGTGGTCCCAGTACTGATCGTGGAGGGGGCGCAGGGCATACCGTGCCGCTGATCGCGGTGATCACGGGTGGTGTTCAGGGCAGCGTAGCGTCCCCGTCCGACAGCCCCGGCACAGGGGTTTCGTAGGAGGACGGGGCGGCAGCCGCCCGGGGGCGTCCCGTGCCGCCGGGCGAGCGCGCACTCGGTGTTGACCAGGGGATGGGCCGACGCATACGTTTCTGCAGGCGGGAAAGCGCTTGCTGTCCCTGGAGCCAGTCCGGGTGCCATCATGCGTTGGCCAACGTCAGACGACCACGTCCGATGGAGTGCTGATCACGAACATGCCCACACCCAGCAACGTCACCAGCTCCGAGACCTCCTCGAACCGCCCCGCGGCCCCGTTCGACGGCCGCCGAATCAGGGCCGCCGTCATCGGTACGGGCGCCATCGCGCGCGGGAGTCATGTCCCCGCGCTGGCCCTACTCGCGGAAGAAGGGGAGACGGAGATCGTCGCCGCGGTCGACATCGCCGAGGACGCGGTTCGGGAGTTCTGCGCGGAGGCGGGCATCCCGCACGCGTACACCGATCTCGACCGCATGCTCGAGGAGCAGCGGCCGGATCTGGTCGTGATCTGTACGCCGCCGACCCTGCATCGCGACCAGACCGTGGCCGCGCTGCGGGCCGGAGCGTGGGTGTGGTGCGAGAAGCCGCCGGTCCTCACACTGGCCGACTTCGACGCCGTCGAGGCGGAGGAGGGGCTGGGCGGCGGCCCGTACGCCGCGATCGTCTTCCAGCACCGCTTCGGCTCCGGCGCACGCCATGTGAAGCGCCTGATCGCCGAGCAGGCCATGGGGCGCCCGCTCGTCGCGCACTGCCAGACGACCTGGTACCGCAATGCCGCCTACTACGCCGTCCCCTGGCGCGGACGCTGGGAGACCGAGGGCGGCGGGCCCGCGATGGGGCACGGTATCCATCAGATGGATCTGCTGCTGGATCTGATGGGGCCGTGGAGCGAGGTGCGCGCCATGGCCGGAAGGCTCGTGCACGACGTGGAGACGGAGGACGTGTCGACCGCTCTCGTCCGCTTCGAGAACGGCGCGCTGGCGACCGTCGTCAACAGTGTCCTGAGCCCGGACGAGGTCAGCCGCATCCGCATCGACTGCGAACGCGCCACCGTCGAGCTCACGCATCTGTACGGGCACAGCAACGACAACTGGCGCATCACCCCGGTTCCGGAAGCGCCGGACGCGGACGTGGCGGCCTGGCGGGACTTCGGTGCGGATGTGCCGAGTTCGCACCTCGCGCAGCTGCGGGACCTGGTCGCGAGCATGCGTGCGGGCGAGCGGCCGCGCAGCAGCGGCGCCGACGGACGCACCAGCCTGGAACTGATCACCGCGCTGTACAAGTCGGCGTTCACGGATACGACCGTCCGTGCGGGGGAGATCGGTCCGGGGGATCCGTACTACACGGCTCTGCACGGAGGCGCTGCCGGCTGGGCGCCCGCGGTTTCCCAGGTCTCCGAGGCGTCTCAGGGGGTGCCCGCATGACCACGTCCCCGGAGAGTGGCCTGCGTATCGTCCACGCGCACGGTGATCGCGTCACGATCAGTGAAGTCGGCACCGGCGTCGAGCTGTTGAGCTATGTCTACGGTCCCGAAGCGGCGTGGGAGGCCCCGAAGCCGTATCTGCATCCGCTCAGGACGCTGGCGAACAACGTTGTCACCGACTACCGGCCCAACGACCACCGCTGGCACAAGGGCCTCCAGATGACGGCCTCGCACCTCTCCGGCCAGAACCTGTGGGGCGGCAACACATACGTTCACGGAAAGGGCTATCTCGAACTCCCAGAGCGCGTCGGGTCGATGGCGCACGTCGCCTTCGACCGGGTGGACTCGGACGACAGCCGCGCGGTCATCGTGGAGCGGCTCACCTGGCATCCGTACGACGGTGAGCTGTGGGCCGACGAGGAGCGCCGGATCGAGGTGCACGACGTCGATCCCGCGTCGGGTTCCTGGGCGCTGACCTGGACCACCGCGGTCACCAACCGGCGCGCGGAGCCGCTGCGCTTCGGCAGCCCGACCACCGCGGGGCGTGAGATGGCGGGCTACACGGGCCTGTTCTGGCGCGGACCGCGGGCCTTCAGGGACGGGCGGGTCATCGGGCCCGACTCCGAAGGACCCGGACTGATGGGGCAGCAGGCGCCGTGGCTCGCGTACTCGGGGGAGTACGACGGTTCCGACGGACACGCGACGCTCGTCTTCGCGCACGCCCCCGAGAACGACCACTCCGGGGAGGCAGGCGCCCACCCGGCCCACTGGTTCGTACGCAACGAACCCTTCGCCGCCGTCGCCCCGTCGCTCGCCTTCTACGACGAACTGGAGCTGGCACCCGGCGACACACTCACCCGCCGCTACCGGGTCGTCGTGGCCGAGGGGGCCTGGGAACGCGAGGAAGTCGCGAAGTACCTGCAGGAGCACCCGTGGTGAGCGGGCAGGATGTACGGGGCGAGACGGCCGTCGAGGGCTTCGCCGGGCTCCCTGGAGCCGTCGCCGTCTCGCACCTCCGCGTCTACGACTGGCCCGCGGCGGACGGCGTCTGTGGCGGAACTCCCCATGTGCACCTGACCTGTTCGGAGGCGTACGTCGTCACCGGCGGGCGCGGCGCGGTGCAGACGCTGACGACGTCCGGGTACGAGGTGACACCGCTCGCGCCCGGCGCCGTCGTGTGGTTCACGCCCGGCACCATCCACCGGCTGGTCAACGAGGACGACCTGCGCATCACCGTCCTCATGCAGAACAACGGTCTGCCGGAGGCGGGCGACGCCGTCCTCACGCTGCCGCCGCAGTACCTGACCGACGCCGAGACGTACGCGGCCGCGACAGCCATCCCGGCGGACGCGCCCGAGGAGGAGCGGGAGCGGGTCGCACGGGCCCGGCGCGACCTTGCCGTCGAGGGCTACTGGGCGCTGCGTGACGCGGACGGACCCGAGCCGCTCGCCGAGTTCCACCGGGCCGCGGCCGCGCTGGTCCGGCCCCGGCTCGCCGAGTGGCGCGAGCGGTGGCGGCGGGGCGCCGAAGCTGCCGCCACGGCTACGGGGCACCAGCTCGACCGTCTGGAGCGGGGCGACGTCACCCACCTCGCGGACGCCGCCGTACGGGCTGAACAGCCGTCCGCGTACGGCCGGTTCGGGATGTGTGGACGGCTCGATGTCTACGACGTCCACAAGGGGACGCCTTAGGGCTGTTGGCAGGGGGCACCGTGGCGTCGTATTCGTCTTTTACGCCGCCGCGGGATCCGTCATGGTCCACTTCTGCGCCGTCGCGGGATCCGTCACGGTCCAGGTCCGTGCCGCCCCGGGGGCCCGTCTCCGTCCGTTTCTACGCCGCCGCAGGGCCCGTCACGGTCCAGCCCGGGGCCTGCGGGTGCGCCGTCAGGTCGTCGTGCTCGACTTCCTTGCCGCACTCCCGGCAGACGACCTGCGGGACCAGTTCATTGCCGCAGGTGTGCTCCAGGACCATGGGCCGGAAGCCGTCCTCCTGGAGGTGCCGGTCGCCCCACGCCATGAGCGTGAGCAGCACGGGCTCCAGCTCACGCCCCGCCTGCGTGGGCAGGTACTCGTAGCGCTTGGGGCGATCGCTGTATTCGACCTTCTTCAGCACGCCGGCGTCGACGAGCCGTTTCAGCCGGGCGGTCAGTACGTCGCGCGGCGCGCCGATGTTGCGGACCAGCTGGTCGAAGCGTGTGGCGCCGAGTGACACCTCGCGCAGCACCAGCAGGGAGTACTTCTCGCCGACCAGGGCGAGCGTGGCGGCGATCGAGCAGGGGCGGGCGTCCTTCATGCGACCAGTCTAGTGGGTTGGTTGTTCCAACCCACTGAGCTACTCTTGAGTCACTTAGCGGGTTTGAAAAGCAAACTCTATGGGTTTGGAGATCAGACATGCGTGACGCCGTGATCGTCGAAGCCGTACGCACCCCCGTGGGCAAGGGCAAGCCGAACGGCGCACTCGCCCACGTCCATCCCGTGGAGCTCCTCGCCCACACACTCCGCAGTCTCGTCGAGCGCTCCGGAGTGGACCCGGCGCTGATCGACGACGTCATCGGCGGCACCGTCGACCAGGTCGGCGAGCAGGCCATGAACACCACGCGGTACGCCGTGCTCTCGGCCGGCTTCCCGGAGGCGGTGCCCGCGACCACGGTGGACCGGCAGTGCGGCTCGTCGCAGCAGGCCGTGCACTTCGCCGCGCAGGGCGTCATGTCGGGCGCGTACGACATGGTCGTCGCCTGCGGCGTCGAGTCGATGAGCCGCGTCCCGATGTGGTCGAACGTGCCGGCGGGCAAGGACCCCTTCGGGCCCGGAGTCGCCGAGCGCTACCCGGAGGGCCTGGTGCCGCAGGGCATCAGTGCCGAACTCATCGCCGCCAAGTGGGGCCTCTCGCGTGAGCGTATGGACGCGTTCGCGGTCGGCTCGCACCAGAAGGCGGCCGCGGCCTGGGACGGCGGCCTGTTCGACGCGGAGGTCGCGCCCCTGGACGGGCTGGCCCGCGACGAGTGCGTCCGGCCCGCCAGCACCACGGAGGTACTCGCCGGGCTCAAGCCCGCCTACTACGACCCCGGCTTCGGCGAGCGCTTCCCGCAGATCGACTGGTCCGTCACCGCGGGCAACGCGAGTCCGGTCAACGACGGTGCGTCGGCCGTGCTCATCACGTCGAGCGAGACCGCCGCCCGCCTCGGCCTGCGCCCGATCGCCCGCCTGCACAGCTTCGCCGTCACCGGCTCCGACCCGCTGCTGATGCTCACCGGCGTCGTCCCGGCCACCGAGAAGGTGCTCCGGAAGGCGGGTCTGACCGTCGACGACATCGATCTCTTCGAGGTGAACGAGGCCTTCGCGAGCGTCGTCCTGGCCTGGCAGCAGGAGACCGGCGCCGATCCGGCCAAGGTCAACGTGCACGGCGGAGCGATCGCCATCGGCCACCCGCTCGGCGCGAGCGGAACACGTCTGACGACCACCCTCGTCCACGCGATGCGCACCCGCGGAGCCCGCTACGCGCTGCAGACGATGTGCGAGGCGGGCGGACTCGCCAACGCGATGGTCCTGGAGGCTGTGTAACGCCGCGTCAGGCGGCCGCTGTCGGGCGCCGCAGCAGTGCGTCAGCGGCCGCGCAGGTGGTGCCGCTTGCGCCAGGCCACCACGATCCCGACGAGGGTCGGTACGGCGATGAACGCCATCGCGATCAGGAAGGCGGGCGAGGTCGGCGCCGAGGCCTGGGCACCGGCGACGACGTACGCCGCGGTGTTCGGAATCGTGCCGAGCGCCGTCGCGAGGAGGAACGGCAGCCAGCCCATGCGGGAGACGGCCGCGCAGTAGTTGGCGGCCCAGAACGGGATGCCGGGGAACAGCCGGGCCGCCATCATCGAGCGGAAGCCGTGGCGGCTCAGCTGCCCGTCCGCCGCCTTCAGCCA
Source organism: Streptomyces sp. NBC_00038 (assembly GCF_026343635.1). Lineage (NCBI taxonomy): Bacteria > Bacillati > Actinomycetota > Actinomycetes > Kitasatosporales > Streptomycetaceae > Streptomyces > Streptomyces sp. NBC_00038. The sequence goes on along the minus strand of NZ_JAPELQ010000001.1, from coordinate 1,765,237 downwards.
GCGGGCGCGAAGCAGCGGGCGCAGCGCGTCCTGCCCGAGCAGCCGGCCGAGCCCGAAGGCCAGTCCGCCGCCGAGCACCGTGCCTCCGATGGCGGCGGCGAGGCCCAGCTGGGAGCCGAACAGGGCGCCCGCGGCGAGACTGAGCAGCGGCCGCGGCACGAACGCGACCGTGACAAGGCCGTACGCCACCGCGAAGGCGACGACCGCCGCGGCACCGTTGAGCTGCGGTGGCCAGCCGTCGGAGAGCAGCCGCTGCGGTTCGAACAGCAGCACGCTGGACGCGGCCCCCGCGAGCAGCGCCACGAGCAGGGAGAGGCGCGACCAGGGCGACAGCAGGGCTCGCGTGCAGCGGGCGGCAAGGCCGGCGGACGCGACGGCCGGAGCTGTAGGTGTGGCGACGGCGATCTCCGCGGCGATGGCGAACTCCGGCGCGGCGAGCTCCGAAGCGGCGGCCGGGGGAGTGGCCGTGGCGGTGCCCCCAGAGCGGTTGGTGGCATCGAGCATCCGGTGACACTAACCGACCGACGTGTGTGATCGCCGTATGGTTCGTCTCATGGGCGTCACAGCTTCGGGAACGTCAGGTGCGCCGTTCGAGGTGCCGAACAGCGTCCTCGCGGACAGCCTGTTGGAGCGGCTCACGGTCACCTATGCCGCGGCGGCCGATCCTGAACGGGCCGCGTCGATGCGCGCGTACATGAAGGACATCGCGCCCTTCCTCGGCCTGGCCACACCCGAGCGCCGCGCCCTGTCGCGGACCGTCCTCCTGGACACGGCGCGCCCCGACGAGGCCGACTGCACGGCGCTCGCGCTGCGCTGCTGGGAGCTGCCGGAACGCGAGTACCACTACTTCGCCGTCGACTACCTGAGCCGCCATGTGAAGCGCCTGTCGTCCGGCTTCCTGCCGGTGGCACGGCACCTCGTCGCCACGGTCTCCTGGTGGGACACCGTCGACGCACTCGCCTCCCACGTGGTGGGAGGCCTGGTGACAGCCGATCCGAAGCTGAAGGCCGACATGGACGCGTGGATCGAGGACGACGACCTGTGGGTCGCGCGTACGGCCCTGCTCCACCAGCTCCGCTACAAGGAGGCCACCGACACGGAACGCCTCTTCGGGTACTGCCTCCGCCAGTCCGGGCACTCCGACTTCTTCATCCGCAAGGCGATCGGCTGGTGTCTGCGGGAGTACGCGAAGACGGACCCCGAGGCGGTACGGGACTTCCTCGCCAGGGAGCGCGGACGGTTCGCGCCGCTGTCCGTGCGCGAGGCTCTGAAGAACATCGGTCCCTGAAGTCTCCTGACGCACCACCGGAAACACCCGCGTCCAGGACGCGTCCTGGACGCGAAAAACCATTCGACGTGGGCAGACGCGTCGGCGAAGATCTCCTCATGTTCCGGTACGCCTCCTTCCTCGCAGCATCCGCAGTCGCGGATGCGCCGAAGGCTGCCGTCCCGATCATCGCGGCCGCTGTCGACGGCGCCCGAAGCTGACCCTTCCCGGATTGTCCGGCGGACCCCGCAGGGGGAGGGTCGGCAAGTCCTTGGGGGTCCCCGCTCCGGCCCGTACATACGCGCCGGGGCCATCACTCAGCTCCGCTGACATGAAGAGGCTTCGAGGTACAGCCATGCCCAAGACCGCTTACGTGCGCACCAAACCGCACCTGAACATCGGCACCATGGGTCACGTCGACCACGGCAAGACCACCCTGACCGCCGCCATCACCAAGGTTCTCGCCGAGCGCGGCTCCGGCACCTTCGTACCGTTCGACCGGATCGACCGGGCGCCGGAGGAGGCCGCGCGCGGCATCACCATCAACATCGCGCACGTCGAGTACGAGACCGACACCCGGCACTACGCGCACGTCGACATGCCGGGGCACGCCGACTACATCAAGAACATGGTCACGGGCGCGGCCCAGCTCGACGGGGCGATCCTCGTCGTCTCCGCGCTCGACGGGATCATGCCGCAGACCGCCGAGCACGTGCTGCTCGCCCGGCAGGTGGGCGTCGACCACATCGTCGTCGCCCTGAACAAGGCCGACGCGGGTGACGAGGAGCTCACCGACCTCGTCGAGCTGGAGGTCCGCGAACTGCTCTCCGCGCACGGGTACGGCGGCGACTCCGTACCGGTCGTACGGGTGTCCGGTCTCAAGGCCCTTGAGGGGGACCCTCGTTGGGCGGCGTCGATCGACGCGCTGCTCGACGCGGTGGACACGTATGTGCCCATTCCGGAGCGGTACCTGGACGCGCCGTTCCTGTTGCCGGTCGAGAACGTGCTCACGATCACCGGGCGCGGGACCGTCGTCACCGGAGCGATCGAGCGCGGCACGATCCGGGTCGGAGACCGGATCGAAGTGCTCGGCGCCGCCGTCGACACGGTGGTCACCGGCCTGGAGACCTTCGGCAAGCCGATGGAGGAGGCGCAGGCCGGGGACAACGTGGCGCTGCTGCTGCGTGGGGTGCCCCGCGACGCGGTTCGGCGCGGGCACATCGTCGCCGCGCCCGGCAGTGTCGTACCCAGTCGCCGGTTCTCGGCGCAGGTGTACGTCCTGTCGGCGCGGGAGGGTGGACGTACGACGCCTGTGTCCACCGGGTACCGGCCGCAGTTCTACATCCGTACCGCGGATGTGGTCGGCGACGTCGACCTCGGTGAGATCGCCGTTGCCCGGCCCGGTGACACCGTCACCATGGCGGTGGAGCTCGGGCGGGACGTTCCACTGGAGCCCGGTCTGGGGTTCGCGATCCGTGAAGGGGGTCGGACCGTGGGTGCGGGGACGGTGACGTCGGTCGGCTGACGGGGTTCGGGTGCCTGCCTAGGAAGGCGGGCATCCGCTCTCCCGTACCCGGGGTGGGGGCGGGGTTGTGGGTTTTCGCCCCCTCCGCCCCTTCCCGTCCCGTCCCTGGGGGCTCCGCCCCCAGACCCCCGTTCGCCCGAAGGGCTCGTCCTCAAACGCCGGACGGGCTGAAAGATCTCTCCCCGGCCGGAGCTGATGGGGTAGGGCGGCACAATGGATCCGTGGACGACGAGCCGATACCCGTGACGCGGGACGTGGATCACGGGACCGCCAAGCTGATGCCGGATGTCGACCGGAAGCGGGCGTGGCTGCTGACGGTGGACGGGGCGCCGCAGTCGTACGTCGATCTGGACGCGCCCACGCATCTGGAGTTCGAGTACGCGCGGCGGCTCGGGCATGTGGTGGACACGGTCGCGGAACCGGGGCTGGCGCTGGACGTGCTGCATCTGGGCGGAGGCGCGCTGACGCTGCCCCGCTATGTCACCGCGACCCGGCCCGGGTCCGTGCAGGACGTGGTGGAGGCCGACCTCGGCCTGCTCACCCTCGTTGTCGAGCATCTGCCCGTGCCCGACGGCGCGGGTATCGCGCTGCACGGCGCGGACGCCCGCACCTGGATCGAGGACGCCGTGCCCGACTCCGTCGACATCGTGATCGCGGACGTCTTCGGAGGCTCGCGCGTCCCGGCGCATCTGACCTCCGTGGCGTACGCGCGGGCGGCCGAGCGGGTCCTTCGCGCCGACGGCGTCTATCTCGCGAACCTCGCCGACGCCGCGCCCTTCACCTTTCTGCGCTCCCAACTCGCCACGTTCGCCGCGGTGTTCGAGGAGCTGGCCCTGATCGCCGAACCGGGCGTGCTGCGCGGCCGCCGCTTCGGCAACGCGGTGCTCGTGGCCTCCCACCGTCCCCTCGACACCGCGACCCTCTCCCGCCGCACCGCCTCCGACGCCTTCCCTGCGCGCGTCGAACACGGCCCCGCACTGCGGGAGTTCATCGGCAACGCGCAGCCCGTACGGGACGAGAACGCGGTCCCCTCACCCGAGCCGCCCGACGGTGCCTTCAGCATCGGCTGACGGCGGAACCCGGTCCGGCGTCCTTTGTGTTTCCGTTTTCGTCCGCGACTCCCACTCGATGGACCGACGGGGTCAGCCGTCCAGTTCAACCAGCAAGCCACGAATGCGCTGTTCGATCTCGTCGCGGATCGGACGAACCGAGGCGACCCCCTGCCCGGCGGGGTCGTCGAGCTGCCAGTCGAGGTAGCGCTTTCCGGGGAAGACCGGGCAGGTGTCACCGCAACCCATGGTGATCACCACGTCGGACGCTTGCACGGCCTCGACGGTCAGCACCTTCGGCGTCTCGGCGGAGATGTCGACGCCGACTTCCTTCATCGCCTCGACGACCGCCGGGTTGACGGTGTCGGCGGGGGCGGAGCCGGCCGAGCGGACTTCGACCTTGTCTCCGGCGAGGTGGGTGAGGAATGCGGCAGCCATCTGCGACCGCCCTGCGTTGTGAACGCAGACGAACAGCACGGATGGACGCGGGGTGGGAGTGCTCATGGCGGGTGTCTTTCTGGGTTCGGGACTCAGCGAGCGGACGGGGTGGCGAGTTCGGTCTCGCCGTGAGGAACGACGACATCGGTTTCAGCGGGGGCCGGTTGGCCGAACACCGCCACCATCAGGCCCAGGCCGACAACGGCACCGATCAGTTGGGCTGCGATGAACGGGGTTACGGAGTGCGGAGCGATCCCCGCGAACGTGTCGCTGAAGGCCCGGCCGATCGTCACCGCAGGGTTGGCGAACGACGTGGAGGAGGTGAACCAGTACGCGGCTCCGATGTAGGAGGCCACCGCGACCGGCGTGAAGGTGACGCGGTCGGTCCGGGCCAGACCGAAGATCAGCAGGATGAGCCCGGCGGTCGCAACCATCTCGCCCAGCCACAGGTGGCCGGCGGAGCGGTCGTGCGCGGACCACTTCACCAACGGTTCGGCGAACATCGCATTGGCCAGCATCGCGCCGCTGATCGCCCCCGCGATCTGAGCGGGGACGTACACGGCCACGTCCCGCACGGTGAGGCCGTCGCCCTTCCCACGCCCGACGAACCAAGCAGCAAGCGTGACGACCGGGTTGAAGTGGGCGCCGGAAACCGGCCCGAGCAGCGTGATCAGCACGCCCAGGCCGAAGACGGTGGCGAGCGAGTTGGCGAGCAGCTGCACTCCGACATCCTGTGACAGCCCGGTCGCCTGGATGCCGGAGCCGACCACCACCGCGACCAGCGCGGCCGTCCCCACCGCTTCAGCCACGGCACGCCGTCCCAGCGAGGCACTCACGCGGGCGCCCCGGCAGGCTGAGGAGCTGTCAAGAACGCACCCAAGCGGTCCAGGACACCGGGCAGCGCCCAGTAGTAGACCCAGGTCCCACGCCGCTCGCAGTCGATGAGACCGGCCTGGCGCAGCAGCTTGAGGTGGTGGGAGATCGTCGGCTGAGACAGCTCGAACGCGGGCGTCAGCTCACACACGCACACCTCGCCGCCCTCCCGTGAGGCGATCATCGACAGCAGTCGCAGCCGTACGGGATCCCCCAGGGCCTTGAAAGCCTTCGCCAGCTCGGTGGCCTGCCCCTCGTCCAGGGGTGCGGTCGCCAGCGCCTGGCAGCAGCCGCCGTCCGTGCCCTGACCGAGCACCTCAAGTTCTTGTTTCGACATTCCTCTATGTTGACGTTTTTCGATTCAAGGCGCAAGGTTGCATCGACAAACGTCAATACAGGCCGCTCGGGCCCCGCCAGGCCCGTCATCCAGGAGTGAGTCATGAGCGAAGTCATGAGCGAGCAGTCCACCGATCTGCGCGAGACGGTCCGCCGCCGGTACGCCGCGGCAGCAGTGCAGGTCACCGAGGGCGGCACCGCCTGTTGCGGACCGCAGCCGGTCGAGATCGACGAGAACTTCGGCTCCACCCTCTACGCCGCCGACGAGCGCGATGCTCTGCCCGCCGAGGCCGTCGCCGCCTCCCTGGGCTGCGGCAACCCCACGGCCGTCGCAGACCTCCACGAAGGCGAACGCGTCCTCGACCTCGGCTCGGGCGGCGGCATCGACGTGCTGCTCTCCGCCCGCCGCGTCGGCCCCACGGGCAAGGCCTACGGCCTCGACATGACCGAGGAGATGCTCGCCCTGGCCCTCGCCAACGTGAAGAAGGCGGGCGCGACGAACGTCGAGTTCCTCAAGGGCACCATCGAGGCCATCCCGCTCCCCGAGAACACCATCGACGTCGTGATCTCCAACTGCGTGATCAACCTGTCCACCGACAAGGCCTCGGTGTTCGCCGAGACCTACCGCGTCCTGACCCCCGGCGGTCGGATCGGCGTCTCCGACGTCGTCGCCGATGACGCCCTCTCCCCTGCCCAGCGTGCGGAACGCGGCGACTATGTCGGCTGCATCGCGGGCGCACTCTCCTTCACCGAGTACCGCGAAGGCCTTGAGGCGGCAGGGTTCACGAACATCGAGATCGCCGCCACGCACTCCGTCGCCGACGGCATGCACTCGGCCATCGTCCGCGCCACCAAGCCGGCCGATGCCCCCGCCGGTGCGGCGGAGTCGACAGACGGCTGCTGCGGCGTCAGTGCCTGCTGCACCCCCGCCGAGACCCCCGTCGATTCCGCAAGCACCGTCGCCCAGGCCAAGGCCGCCTCAGGCTGCCGCTGCCAGGACTAGCGGACGCGACCTGCCGTCCCGCGACCGCGCACGGCCCGTCCACCGGAAGCGGCACCCGCGAGCACAGCGGACGGGGTGCGGTGCGGAACATCGCTGCGCGACCCGCACCGCACCCCGTCGGCTCACCGCTCCGCGCGGCCCGTGACCCGCCTCGCTGGTTCACGCTCCGCGCGGCCCGCGACTCAGCCCGTCGGCTCACCGTGCAGCCGTACCGTGCCGAGGATCTTCTGCACGGTCGCGTCGGAGACCTCCTCGGACACGCCCTTGGCTCCGTAGAAGGTCCAGGCCACGAAGTCGTCCGCCGAGTTCTTGAAGGCGAAGGTGGTCGCCTTGCCGTCGGAGTCGCACTTGTCCTTCTTGGGGACGCCGGACGAGTACGTCGTGACGACGCTGCCCTTGATGCCCGAGGCCGTCGTGTACGCCTTCGGCTCACCGATCGTCAGCAGCTTCTTCGAGGCGTCCTTCTGGTCCGTGTAGCCGCCGAAGACCCACCAGGCCGAGTCGTTGCGCGCGACGTCGTCGGTGTTCTTGGCGCCGCTCTGCCCCTTGGTGCCCACGGCTGCAAGCGCCGAGTCCTCCTCGTAGCCGTCCTTGTCGGCGTCGGAGGTGCACCACTTCTCCTGGAGGAAGGCGGGAGCGGACATGCCGATCAGTGCGGAACCGTCGCCCTTCGCATCGTCCTCGAAGCCGATGAACGTACCGGGAGTCTGGACCTCCCAGTCCGCCGGAACGTCGAACGCCGTGCCCCACTTGGGATTGACGACGACCTTCCAGCCCGCGATCGTCGCCTTCTCCTCGTCGCCGCCGCGCGGGTTGTCGTCACCGCCGCTCGCGCTCGGCGAAGCGGAGGTGGGCGCCGTGGTGGGGGACTTGGACGGATCGCCACCCGCGTTGTCGTCCTTGTCGCCGCCGAGGACGAGGAAGCCGGTGACACCTGCCGCGATCACGACAGCGGACGCCGCGACGATCGCCGTGATCTTGGTCTTGTTCCCTCCACCGCCCCCGGCACCCGGACCGCCGGGCGCTTGCGGCGCCCCGGGAGGCTCCGGTGGAACCCCCCACTGAGGCTGCCCCGGCTGCTGTCCGTACGGGTTGGGCTGCGGATACCCCGTCTGCTGGTATCCGGGCTGTTGGTACGGATTCGGCTGCTGGTACCCCGGCTGCTGGTACGGGTTCTGGTCCTGCGGGTTCTGCTCGCCCCCGGGCGGCTGCTGTCCTGGCCACATGGGCCATCACCTTAGTGCCGCCTGTGACTCGTTTCGGTCACTGTGTCTCGTCAGCCATGTACCGGATCAGTAGTCCGACGGGGTGTCATGGAGACGTACGGTGGCGAGGATTCTCCGTATCGTCGCGTCCGGTACCTCGGCGGACACGCCCTTGGCTCCGAAGAACTCCCACGACACGATGTCGCCGGACGGGTCCAGGAAGGAGAACACGGTGGCCTTCCCGTCCGTGGCGCACTTTTTCGATTTCTCCACACCCGCCGACGAGGCGGTGGCCAGACTGCCCGTGATGCCGGACTTCGTCGTGTACGACTCCACCGCACCGGCCGTGACCAGCTCCATGTCGGGTTGGGTGTAGGCGCCGTAGACCCACGTCGCCGCGTCGTCGCGGGCGGCCTCCGCGGGGCTCTTCGCCCCGTTGTTGCCCTTGGTGCCGACGGCCGCGAGCGCCGAGTAGTCCTCGTGTCCGTCCTTGTTCTCGTCGGAGGCGCACCACTTCTCCTTCAGGATGGCGGGGGCCGCGACACCGATGAGGGGCTTTTCCTCGGGGTCGTCGTCCTCCGCGACGTAGGTGACCCAGCTGGTCGCCTTCAGCGCCCACTCCGGGGGAACGTCGAACGCGATGCCGCGCTCGGGGTTCACCACGGTCTTCCACCCGGCGACGGTCGGCTTCTCGTCGTCGCCGGTGCCGCGTGGTTCACTCGCCGGACTCGACTGCTGGGACGGGGAGTTGGTCAGTTGGGGAGCAGTTTCGTCGTCCTTGCCGCCGCCGCCGAGTACGGCGAATCCGGTCACCCCGGCCGCGACCACGACGGCTGCGGCCGCGACGATCGCGATGACCCTCGTCCGCCCGCCGCCGTCTCCTGGCGGGGGTGCGGCCGTGGTGGTCGCGGGGACCGTCGGGACGTTCCAGGGGCCCGGAGGCTGTTGGTACGGGTTGGGCTGCTGATGTCCGGGTTGGTGATACCCCGGCTGCAGATACGGATTCGGCTGCTCGCCGTACTCGGGACTCCGCTGATTCTGCGGACTCCGCCCGCCCCCTGGCGGCTGTTCTTCTGGCCACATGCGGCGTAACGATACGGCGATCATCGACCGCCCCTGGTCAGGATTTGCTACTCGTGGGTAACATGCCGGTATGAGCGCAGACCAGATGTCGATCGGCGAGATGCTCGCCGCCACCGTGCCGATGGCCCGGACGCTGAACCTCGAGTTCGTGGAGACCACGCCGGAGAAGGCCGTGGTGGCTCTTCCGGATCAGGGCGACTACCACAACCACGTCGGCGGGCCGCACGCCGGAGCGATGTTCACGCTGGGGGAGTCGGCGAGCGGGGCGATCGTCCTCGCCGCGTTCGGGGAGCAGCTGTCGCGCGCCGTGCCGCTCGCCGTCAGTGCCGAAATCGCGTACAAGAAGCTCGCGATGGGGCCCGTCACGGCCACCGCGACGCTCGGCCGCCCCGCCGCCGATGTCGTCGCCGAACTCGACGCCGGTCAGCGTCCCGAGTTCCCCGTCGCCATCGCCATCCGGCGCGGTGACGGAGCGGTGACCGGCGAGATGACCGTGGTCTGGACGCTGCGCCCGAACAGCTGAGCCGAGCGTCATGCATGGAGCCCTGGCCGGGCGGTACGGAAGTACTGCCCGGCCAGGGCTGTGTAGCGGGTCTGGTCGCACCGGTCGCGTCGACCACTCGCACGAAGGGCAGCCGTGCTCCGCGACGCCCCCGTCACGGCTGCGGGCGACCCGCAGCCGACCCACCGTCCGGCCACCCCGTTCGGTTCTTGTCGCGCCACCCCCCTTTTCTGTTCACTTCATTGACACGAGTCACCTCCGGTCATAGTTTTCGCGCCGTACCCGTGGTGCCTGACGTCGTGTCAAGTCGGCTCTGACGCATAGTGCGTTCAAGGGCCGAACGCGAGCGCCGTTGGCACGTGTACATGCGGTCCACAACGACGTGCCCGCGCACCGAAGGAGTGACGGCTCATGTCCCACACCTTTTCCCGGCGATCGGCCCTGCGGCTGCTGGGCGGCGCCATCGCGGTCGCCGCGGCGGCCACCGCGACCGGTTCCGCCCCGTTCGCCTATGCGGAGAGCAGATCCGGCGCCGGCCCTCGCGTAGAGGGTTTGATCAGCAAACTCACTCCTGACGAGAAGATCTCCCTGCTGCACGGAGCCACCGACCCCGCCTCCCTCGGCCAGGCCGGATACGTGCCCGGAGTCCCCCGCCTCGGCATCCCCCCGCTCCGCCTCGCCGACGGCCCCGCCGGTGTCCGCGTCACCCGGCACGCGACGGCCCTGCCCGCCCCCGTCCTGCTCGCCTCCGCGTTCGATCCCGCACTCGCCCGCCGCTACGGCCAGGTCATCGGACGCGAGGGCCGCGCCCTCGGCCAGGACGTGCTGCTCTCCCCGATGGTCAACCTCATCCGCACCCCGTACGCGGGCCGCAACTTCGAGACGTTCAGTGAGGACCCGCTGCTCTCCGGCGACCTGGTCGCGGCCGAGATCCGCGGCATCCAGGGCGAGGGACTCATCGCCACCGTCAAGCACTTCGCGCTGAACAACCAGGAGAAGGACCGCATGTCCGTCGACGTGCGGGTCGACGAGCAGACCATGCACGAGGTCGAACTGCGCGGCTTCGAGGCGGCCATCGGGGCCCGCTCGGGCGCGGTCATGGGTGCGTACAACAAGGTCAACGGCACCTTCGCCTGCGAGAACAAGGCGCTGCTCACCGACGTCCTGCGCGACCAGTGGGGCTTCGAGGGCTGGGTGATGACCGACTGGTTCGCCGCGCACAGCACCGCGGCCGCGATCACCGCGGGCCTCGACATGGAGATGCCGGACGGCACCTACTTCGGGGACGCCCTGAAGAAGGCCGTGCAGAACGGCGGCGTCTCCGAGACCTACGTGGACCGGGCCGTACGCCGCGTCCTCGCGGTGATGGACCGCTTCGGGCTGCTCGACGGCAGCATCCCGCCCCGCCCCGACCGTGACCCGGGGGCGGGCGCGGCGGTCGCCCTGGAGGTCGCCAAGGCGGGGGCGACGCTCCTGCGCAACGAGCGCCGGACCCTCCCCCTGACCGGCGGCAGCATCGCGGTGATCGGCCCCACCGGCTCCCTCCCGTTCGTCAGCGGCGGCGGCAGCGCCCATGTCGTCCCCGACCGCGCCGACAGTCCCCTCGACGTCATCAAGTCCCGCGCGGGACGCGGCGCGAAGGTGTCGTACGCGCTCGGCGAGGACCTCTTCGGCAAGGCGATTCCCAGCGGCGCGCTCACCGCGGGCGTCGACACCGAGGCCCAGGGCGTCGCCGCCGGGCAGACCTGGACGTACGACGGGACGCTCACGGTCGCGGACGCCGACGAGTGGACCTTCGTCATCCACTACTCGGGCGAGCGGCCCAAGGTGTTCGTCGACGGCGAGGACCTCTTCCCCGTCGCGCCCGGGTACGGCGAGTTCTTCCAGGGCGGACTCGTCACCGCCGCCCCCGACGGCCTGTCCGTGCGCCGCAAGACGCTGAACCTGGCCAAGGGCCCGCACAAGGTCGAGATCACCGCGAAGGGCGGGACCGGCGGGCAGCTGTTCCGGCTGCGGCGCAGCACCGGCGCGACCCGCGCGCAGGACGTCGCCGAGGCGGTCGGGGCCGCACGCGCCGCGCACAGCGTCGTCCTCTTCGCCTACGAGGACGCGACGGAGGGCCAGGACCGTACGACCCTCGCGCTCCCGGGCCACCAGTCCGAGCTGATCGAGGCGGTGACGGCGGTGAACCACCGTACGACCGTCGTCCTCAACACCTCCTCCTCGACCTCCATGCCCTGGTTGCGGCGCACGGCCGCCGTGCTCCAGATGTACTACCCGGGCCAGGAGGGCGCGGCCGCCACCGCCGCCGTCCTGTTCGGCGACTGCGATCCCGGCGGACGCCTCACCCAGTCCTTCGCGGTGGACGACGACCACCACCCGGTCGCCGGCGACCCGCTCCGCTATCCGGGCGTCGACGGCACGGAGGAGTACTCGGAGGGCATCCACGCCGGCTACCGCTGGTACGACACCGAAGGTGTGCGCCCGCTGTTCCCCTTCGGGCACGGACTCTCGTACACCTCCTTCGCGTACGACGATCTGCGCGTACGCCCGGCCCGTCGCGGCCTCGAAGTGAGCTTCACCGTGCGCAACACCGGGCGGCGCGAGGGCGTCGAGGTCCCGCAGATCTATGTCGGCCCGTCTCCGGATCTGCAACTCGACCAAGCAGTACGGGTGTTGGGCGGATATCAGCGGCTCACGCTGCGCGCGGGGGAGCGGCGCAGGGTCACCGTGGTCGTCGAGCGGCGCACTCTCTCCTCCTGGGACGTGAAGCGACATGACTGGGTGCTCGGTACCGGGCGCCGCACCCTTTGGGTGGGGGCGTCGTCGCGGGATCTGCGGCTGCGGACGAACGTGGAGGTGAGCGCGTGATGCGTCGACTGCTCGTCGGGCTCACCGCCCTCGCAGCCGTTCTCGCCGTCCCCGTGCCCGCCCAGGCCGGGGGCCGGCCGCACGCTCTCGTGCGAACCGACGCGGGCTGGGTCCGTGGCGAAACCACCGCCGAGGGGCGGCAGTTCCTCGGAATTCCGTATGCGCAGCCGCCCGTTGGGGACCTCCGCTGGAAGAACCCGAAGCCCGTCGAACCGTGGAAAGGCGTGCGCACCGCACGCGACTTCGGCAATCGGTGTGTACAGACGGCGAGTTGGGATCCCGGCTACGAACAGCCCAGCCATACCGAGGACTGCCTCGACCTCAATGTGTACGTCCCCGAAGGCGCCGGACGGCGTCCGGTGATGGTCTGGCTGCACGGCGGCGGGCTCACCGCGGGCGCCGGTGAGGACATCGTGCCCGACACCTTCGCACGGCAGACCGGCGCGGTCGTCGTGACCGTCAACTACCGCCTCGGCGCGATGGGCTTCCTCGCCACGGCAGGACTCGACGGCGAGGCACGCGACGGTGTCTCCGGCAACTTCGGCATGCTCGACCAGCAGGCCGCGCTGCGCTGGGTGCGCTCCAACATCGGCCGCTTCGGGGGCGATCCGGGCCGCGTCACCATCGCGGGCGAGTCGGCGGGCGGCCGTTCAGTCTGCACGCAGATGGCCTCGCCGACCTCAAAGGGCCTGTACCGCGCGGGAATTGTCGAGAGCGGCGCCTACGCGAACTGCGCGGCGCGCACCCACGGGCCGGCGGTCGAAGCCGGTGCCGCCTTCGCGAAGAAGGTGGGCTGCGCCGACCTCTCGCTCGCGTGTCTGCGCGCCAAGTCCTCCGCCGAGATCCTCGCAGCGCAGGCAGGCTTCGACTGGGGTCCCGTAGCCGGCGGCGACTTCCTGCCCGTGCAGCCCTTCGAGGCGTACGCGAAAGGCGCGGCCTCCGGGGTTCCCGTACTGAACGGGGCGAACAAGGACGAGGGCCGGATGTTCGCCTTCGCCCAGTTCGACGCGGCCGGGACGCCCCTCACGGCCGAGCGGTATCCGACGGTGGTGACGGACGCCTGGGGCGCTGACCTGGGTGGACGGGTGATCCAGCGCTATCCGCTCGCGGACTACCCCTCTCCGAGCATCGCGTACGGCACCGCCTTCGGCGACTACCTGATGGCGTGCCCGGCGCTCCGGCTGAACGGCGCCCTCGCGACCCGCGGCCCGGTCTACTCGTACGAGTTCGCCGACCGCACCTCCCCGCCCTTCGCCTCCCTGCGCGAGCTGAACACGGACTTCGACTTCGGGGCGACCCATGTCAACGAGGTGCAGTACCTCTTCAAGCACTTCGGGATCGAGACACCGCTGAACGCCGAGCAGCGGGTGCTGTCGCGGCAGATGGTGCAGTACTGGGGGTCCTTCATCCGCGGTGTTGTGCCGCGTGCGGACGGACAGCCCGCGATGCCCGACCGCTCCGAGCTGGTGCTGTCGCTGCGGACCGCGTCCGGGGGCGGGAACTCCCTGAGCGCGACCGTCCATCAGGAACACCAGTGCGACCTGTGGGACGCGGCCGTACTCGGCTGACGGGTAGGCTTCCCGGCGTGCGCGCGGCTCGCTTCGCGCGTACGCCGGGAATGCAGGTACGCGAACGGGAGGATCCGGCGTTGCACGTCCAGGAATGGCTCGAGACGGTGCCCGCGGTCGCCATCTACGCACTGGTGGGGCTGGTCATCGGCCTGGAGAGCCTGGGCATCCCGTTGCCCGGCGAGATCATCCTGGTCTCCGCGGCGCTGCTCTCCTCGCAGCACGGCGGGATCAACCCGGTCATCCTCGGTGCGTGCGCCACCGTGGGAGCGATCGTCGGCGACTCGATCGGCTACGCCATCGGCCGCAAGGGCGGACGGCCACTCCTTGCCTGGCTGGGCGCCAAGTTCCCCAAACACTTCGGTGAGGCGCACATCGCGACGGCCGAGCGGTCCTTCGAGAAGTGGGGCATGTGGGCCGTCTTCTTCGGCCGTTTCGTCGCCCTGCTGCGGATCTTCGCGGGCCCGCTCGCGGGCGTGCTGAAGATGCCGTACTGGAAGTTCCTCATCGCCAACGTCCTCGGCGGGATCATCTGGGCCGGCGGCACCACCGCGGTCATCTACTACGTGGGCGTGGTCGCCGAGGACTGGCTCAAGCGCTTCTCCTACCTCGGTCTGGTCGCCGCGGTGCTCATCGGGCTCGCCTCGATGCTGGTCGTGCGCCGCAAGGCGAAGAAGGCGGCGGCCCAGCACGAGGCGGCCGAACGCGAGACGGCCGAGCCGGCCGAGGCGGGGGCAGTCCCGGCGCCCGCCGCCGACTGATCCACACCGGATCAGGCCCGACCTGAGCCGGTCACTTCTCCTCGTGCACCGCGCGGTGCGTCTTCGCCCGCTCCACGTACCAGGCGCCGTTCAGCGAGATGCCCTCGCGCTCCTCGTCGGTCAGCTCCCGCTTGACCTTGGCGGGTACGCCCGCGACCAGTGAGCCCGGGGGTACCCGCATGCCCTGCGGCACCAGCGCCTGAGCGGCCACCAGTGAACCGGCGCCGATCACCGCGCCGTTGAGGACCGTCGCGCCCATCCCGATCAGGCAGTCGTCCTCGACGGTGGCGCCGTGGATCACGGCGTTGTGCCCGACCGAGACGCGTTCGCCGACCGTGAGGGGGAAGCCCGGATCCACGTGGAGCGTGCAGTTGTCCTGGATGTTGCTGTCGCAGCCGACCACGATCGGACCACCGTCGGCGCGCAGCACCGCGCCGTACCAGATGCTCGCCCCCGCGTGCAGGGTCACCTCGCCGATCACGACGGACATCGGGGCCACGAAGGCCTCCTGGTCCACCTTCGGATCCTTGCCGCCGATCCCCGCGATCAGCGCCTGCTGCGTCATCACCGTCTCCTCCTCGTCGGTACTCCGGCACCGTATGCCATCGGTACCGGGCCGGGTGGGGCGAAGATCACAGCCGTACGACCTCATCGGCGCACGCGGTGCTGAGTACCGTGAGCGGGTGCCCACGAGCAAGAACACGTTCTCATCATGGCGGCGCCACCTCGCTCAGCGTGCCGTCCACGCGGGCTGGGCCTGGGTGCAGCGCACGGGTGCGGTGACGGCCGAACACCCGGGACGGCTCCGCTTCGGCGCGATAGGAACGAGTACCAGGCTGGCCTTCCCGCTCGGCACGGTCTTCGGCGAACGCTGGATCCACCTCGGTTCCCACTGCATCGTCGGCGAACAGGTCACACTGACCGCCGGTCTGATGCCCGACCTCGACCTCGGACCCGACCCGATCCTGCGCATCGGCGACGGCGTGGTGCTGGGCCGCGGCAGCCATGTCATCGCCGACACGACGGTCACGATCGGCAGCGACTGCTACTTCGGCCCGTATGTGTACGTCACGTCCACGAACCACTCGTACGACGATCCGCAGGTGCCCATCGGGAAGCAGTGGCCGCGGATGGAACCGGTGGAGATCGGGTCCGGCTGCTGGATCGGGACCGGTGCGGTGATCCTGCCGGGCGCGCGGATCGGGCGGAACGTGGTGGTGGCCGCCGGCGCGGTGGTACGGGGTGAGGTGCCGGACCACGCGGTCGTGGCAGGCGCTCCCGCACGGGTCGTACGGCGCTGGGACCCGGTGGACGGATGGCAGCCGCCGCTGCGGACGCCGGCGCCGGTGCCGATTCCCGACGGGGTGACGCCGGAGCAGTTGTCGGCGCTGTCGGGGCTCGACGAGGAGACGGCGGCGCGCTTGGCGGCGCTGGACCTCGAGGCTTAGGCCGCCCCCAGCGACGTACGCGCCGAGCCTGACTCAGCCCGTCGCCAGCAGGACCGTGCCGACCAGGGCGAGGCCCGCGCCCGCCGCCTGGACGCCGCGCAGCCGTTCGCTGAGGATGCCGCGCGCGGCCACGGCCGTGACCACCGGATACAGCGAGGCGAGAACGGCGGCGACGGTGACCGGGCCGTGCTGGGCGGCGATGGAGTACGTGCCGTTGGCCGCGACATCGGCGAGGCCGACGAAGGCGAGCGCGGGGAGCAGGCCCCAGGGGAAACCGCCCTCGGGGAGGGCCCGGGCGCCGCGTTTCACCGAGACGTAGAGGGCCGTGCCGCCCGCCGCCACATTGGTCACCCGCTGTACGAACAGGGCGAGGAAGAGGCCGGTGAGGCTCGACGAGGCCTCCGCGATCAGCGACATCACCGCGCCGAAGCCGAAGGCCGCGAGGAGGGTGAGTAGTACCGCCTGCCGCTGCACCGGGGCGCCCTTGAGCTGCGGACCGCCCGCCAGCAGGACGCCCACGACGGCGACCGCGATGCCCGCGAACTGGAGCAGGCCCGGACGTTCGCCCAGTACGAGGCCCACGCCGACCGGTACGGCGACACCCAGGGAACCGAGCGGCGATACGACGCCCATCGGGCCGAGGGCCAGCGCCTTGTAGAAGGCGAGCATCGCGACCGGACCGACCAGGCCCGCGGCCACCGCGAACCACAGCTGTGGGCCGGCCTCGCTCCAGCCGCCGGTGGCGACCACGACCGCGCCGAGGACGACGGCTGCGATCGTCTGCGAGGCGACGACCACCGTGAGGGCGGGCATACGTCGGGTCAGCAGCCCTCCGCCGAAGTCGGCCATGCCCCACAGGAGGCTGGTGGCCAGGGCGAAGAGTGCTGTCACGGGGTGCCTCGCAGTACAGTTCGGTGAACGATCCGGTGCACTACACAATAGTTCACTGAATTGAACTCTGTCATTCAAAATATTGGACGGAATGTGTCGGACCTCGACCTCCTGACCCAGTCCCTGGCGCGCAACGTCAAGCGCTGGCGCACCGAGCGCGGCTTCACCCTGGACACGCTCGCCGCCCGCGCCGGAGTGAGCCGCGGCATGCTGATTCAGATCGAGCAGGCCAGGACCAACCCCAGCCTCGGCACCGTCGTCAAGATCGGCGACGCGCTCGGCATCAGCATCACGACCCTCCTGGACTACGAGCAGGGCCCCAAGGTCCGGATCGTCCCGGCGGACCAGGCCGTACGGCTGTGGCACACCGACGCCGGCAGCTACAACCGGCTGCTGGCGGGCACCGAGGCGCCGGGACCGCTGGAGATGTGGGACTGGCGGCTGATGCCGGGCGAGGGCAGCCCCTCCGACCCGCACCCCGCAGGCACCGTCGAGCTCATCCACGTCACGGTTGGCGAGCTGACCCTCACGGTCGACGGCGCCGAGCACCGCGTCCCGGCGGGCGCCAGCGCCTCGTTCGAGGCCAACACCCCTCACACGTACGGCAATGACGGCGATGTGCCGGTGGAGATGATCATGACGGTGTCGGTGCCGGGCGTGCACTGAGACACCCGACCGCGGGCTCGGGCACGGCTGTTAGCGTGCCGTCATGCGCGCACCCATCGGACACTTCGACCACGCCATGCCCGCCCCCGACTGCCTCGCCGAACTCATTGGCCCGGTCGCCGACGCCGTACGCGACTGGCGGGGCGACGTTCCCGCCGAACAGATCGTCTACGTCGACACGGACCCCGACTGGGCCGACACCGCGACCTTCGTCGAGCACTACGGCAAGGAACTGCTCGACCAGTCCGCCAACTGCGTGGTCGTCGCGGGCAAGCGCGGCGGCGAGACCACGCTCGCCGCGTGTGTCGTCCTCTCCGCGACCCGCGTCGACGTCAATGGCGCGGTCCGCCGCCAACTCGGCGCCCGCAAGGCCTCGTTCGCGCCGATGGACATCGCGACCGGGGAAACCGGCATGGAGTACGGCGGCATCACACCCATCGGACTCCCCGGGGACTGGCCGGTGTTGGTCGACTCGGCGGTCGTCGAACTGCCGTATGTCTTGGTCGGAAGCGGGCGACGGCGCGGAAAGCTCCTGGTGCCGGGCAAGGCGTTCGCGGAACTGCCCAACGTGGCGGTGCTGGAGGGGCTGGGCGTCGCCTGACGGCGGCTCAGGCGACGGCGTCAGGTGGGAGTTGCCCTCGCCCGGTGCCGGGGCGGGGCTTTCGGCCCCTTCCGCCGCGCGGCACGATCGAGGCCGGGTGGAGCTGTCGAGTGCGGTGTGCTGTCGGGCTCGGCGTCGTCTGACGGTGGCGTAGGCGGTGGTGTGATGCGCGAGTGTCGGGTGGAGTCGCTCTCGCGCGGTGCGGGGCGAGGTTTCCGTGGAGCTGTCGAACGCGGTGTGCTGGACGGCTTGGTTTCGCCTGGCGGCGCGTCAGGGTGTGGTGTGATGCGCCAGCGTCAGGTGGAGTCGCTCCCGCGCGGTGCGGGGCGAGGTTTCCGTGGCGTCGTCGAACGCGGCGTGCTGGACGGTTTGGCTTCGCCTGGCGGCGCGTCAGGCTGGGGTGTGATGCGCCAGCGTCAGGTGGGGGTCGCTCTCGCCCGGTGCCGGGGTCGGATCGGCGTGGACCAGGGCCGCGGTGAGCTTCGGTACGGCGTGCAGCAGGGCGTGTTCGGCCTCGACGGCGATGTCGTGGGCCCGGCGTACGCTCACCTCGCCGTCGACCACGACCGCGACCTCGGCCCGCAGCCGGTGCCCGATCCAGCGAAGCCGCAGCTCACCCACCCCGCGCACGCCCGGCACCTCCCGCAGCGCCGCCTCGGCCCGGTCGACCATCGCCGGGTCGACCGCGTCCATCACGCGCCGGAACACCTCGCGCGCGGCGTCGCGCAGCACCAGCAGAATCGCGGCCGTGATCGCCAACCCGACCAGCGGGTCGGCGAGTTGCCAGCCGAGTGCCGCGCCGCCCGCGCCCACGAGGACGGCCAGTGAGGTGAATCCGTCCGTACGGGCGTGGAGTCCGTCCGCCACCAGCGCGGCGGAGCCGATCTCGCGGCCGACGCGGATGCGGTGGCGGGCGACCCACTCGTTGCCGAGGAAGCCGATGACCGCGGCGACGGCGACGACCGGGATGTGGTGCAGCGGCCGGGGGTTCAGCAGCCGGTCGACCGCCGTCCAGGCCGCGAAGGCGGCGGACGCGGCGATCGTCAGCACGATCACGATGCCCGCGAGGTCCTCCGCCCGGCCGTAGCCGTACGTGAAGCGTCGCGTTGCCGCGCGGCGGCCCAGCACGAAGGCGATCCCGAGCGGCACGGCGGTGAGGGCGTCGGCGGCGTTGTGCACCGTGTCGCCGAGGAGCGCGACCGACCCCGAGAGCACGACAACGACCGCCTGCGCGGCGGCAGTTAGCCCGAGGACGACCAGGGAGACCCAGAGGGCGCGCATGCCTCGGGCCGACGACTCCAGGGCGGGGTCGAGTTTGTCGGCGGTTTCGTGGGAGTGGGGGGTGAGGAGGTGGCGGAGGCGGTGCGTGACGCGACGAGAGCGAGGGTGCGGGTGCTGGTGGGGGTGGTCATGATCGTGCTCATGGCTGTGCCCCTGCGGCGAGTTGTGGCCGTGGCTGTGGCCCTGCCGTGAGTCGTGTTCGTGGGAGTGGCCGTGGGTGTGCTCGTCGCTCACGTGGGTCCCCTTCGGGCGCGCGGGAGTGGACGCGGCGGTGTCCACAGGACCATTATGTGCGTATGAGCGCACGCATGCACCTATCACCTGCACATGATGCGCACCCGCACACACCTGACGAGGACCAGTTCGCGCTCGCGGCGGAACTCCTCGCCCTCCTGGGTGACCGGACCCGCCTCGCCCTGCTCCATGCCCTGACCGGCGGGGAAGCGGACGTCACGACACTGACGGAAGCGTGCGGCGCCGCCCGTCCCGCGGTCAGCCAGCACCTGGCCCGGCTCCGTCTCGCCGGGCTCGTGAACACCCGCAAAGAAGGCCGCCGAGTGATCTACTCACTCGGCGACGGCCATCTGCGCCGGGTCGTCGACGAGGCGTTGAGCCTCGCCGACCACCGCATCAACGACCGGCCGACTCACGACTGAGCACTACGACCGGGTCGGCGCCGGCGTCAGAAGACGTGAGCCGTGTCGTCCTCGCCCTCCTCCAGCAGGTTCGCCGCCGCGCCCACGACGCTCGGGTCGGGGCTGCCGACGACCTCCTCGTCCTTGTCGGTGTAGTCGAAGCGGGCGAGGACGCTGCGCATGGCCTCCACGCGGGCCCGCTTCTTGTCGTTGCTCTTCACCACGGTCCAGGGCGCCTGTTCGGTGTCCGTCTCGCGGAACATGGCGACCTTGGCGGCGGTGTAGTCGTCCCAGCGGTCCAGCGAGGCCAGGTCCATCGGGCTGAGCTTCCACTGCCGTACGGGATCCACCTGGCGGATCGTGAAACGGGTGCGCTGCTCGCCCTGCGAGACCGAGAACCAGAACTTGATCAGGTCCACGCCGTCGTCGACCAGCATCCGCTCGAAGGCGGGCGCCTGCCGCATGAAGCGCCGGTACTCGTCGTCCGTGGCGAAGCCCATGACCCGCTCGACTCCGGCACGGTTGTACCAGGACCGGTCGAACATCACGATCTCGCCCGCGGTCGGCAGATGCTCGACGTACCGCTGGAAGTACCACTGGCCGCGCTCGCGCTCGGTCGGCTTCTCAAGGGCCACCACCCGCGCACCACGCGGGTTGAGGTGCTCGGTGAACCGCTTGATCGTGCCGCCCTTGCCGGCGGCGTCCCGTCCCTCGAAGACGATGACGAGCCGTCGCCCGGACTCCTTGATCCAGCTCTGCAGCTTCAGCAGTTCTATCTGCTGGAGCCGCTTGTGCCAGTCGTACTCCTTGCGCTCCATACGCTGCGGGTACGGGTAGTTCTCCCGCCAGGTGTCGACCGGGCTGCCGTCAGGGCGGATCAGTACGGGGTCGTCGTGGTCGCTGTAGTCGACCCGCATCCCCGCCATCAGTGGCGTCATGTCAGCCTTCCCTTCTCCCGGTGCGTCAGTGGAACTGCGGCACGATCAAGTAGATCCCGTACGCCACCACGGCCGCGCAGGCCAGGAAGCAGAGCCCGGCCTGGGCGAACCCCAGGGTTTCGGTGTTGCTGCCCTCGCGCGCGGACTCGACCCGGGCGAGGCCCAGCACGCCGAGGGCGAAGACGACGACCACTCCGACGGTAACTCCCGTGCTCACCGCGGCAACCTCGCCGAGTGCGCTCCAGTCGACATTCATGTCCAGAAATCTCCGTGGTTAGGCGGCCGCGCCGACATCGGCCGGCGTCGCGCTGCGGATGGTGACCTCATGGGCGTCGTTGACGTTGTTCGCACTCACCGGGTTGCGGCGCGAGGCGATCACGATGGCGGCCGCGACGGCCAGGGCGACGAGGGCGATCACCACGGTGCCGAGGGTCCCGCCGTGCGTCACCACGCTCGCCGAGACCCCGCCGACCAGCGCCGCGGCGGGCAGGGTGACCAGCCAGGCGATCACCATGCGGCCCGCGGTGCCCCAGCGGACCTCGGCCAGGCGCCTGCCCAGACCGGCGCCGAGGATTCCGCCCGAGCAGACCTGCGTGGTGGAGAGCGCAAAACCCATGTGGGCCGAGGTGAGGATCACGGTCGTGGAGGCCGCCTCGGCCGCGAAGCCCTGCGGCGACTGGATGTCGGTGAGCCCCTTGCCCATGGTGCGGATGATCCGCCAGCCGCCCAGGTAGGTGCCGAGTCCGATGGCCAGCCCGGCCGATGCGATCACCCACACCGGGGGACCGGCGTCGTGGCCCAGCGCGCCCGCCGAGATCAGCGTCAGCGTGATCACGCCCATCGTCTTCTGGGCGTCGTTGGTGCCGTGCGCCAGTGAGACGAGCGAGGCGGAGGCGATCTGGCCGAGCCGGAACCCCTTGGTCACCGACTTCTCGCGGGCGCGGGTGGTGATCCGGTAGGCGAGGTAGGTGGCCAGCAGCGCGGCGATGCCCGCCACCAGGGGCGAGGCCACGGCCGGGATCAGGATCTTCTGGACCACCATGTCGAAGTGCACGCCGTGCTCACCCGCACCGACCCACACCGCCCCGATCAGTCCGCCGAACAGAGCGTGCGAGGAACTGGAGGGAAGCCCGACGAGCCAGGTCATCAGATTCCACAGAATCGCTCCGACCAGTCCCGCGAAGATCATGCCCGGTGTGACCAGCGTGTCGTCGACGATGCCGCCGGAGATCGTCTTGGCGACCTCGGTGGAGAGGAAGGCTCCGACGACGTTCAGGACTCCGCTGATCAGGACCGCTGTTCTCGGTTTGAGCGCGCCTGTGGCGATGGACGTGGCCATCGCGTTCGCGGTGTCGTGGAACCCGTTGGTGAAGTCGAATGCCAGCGCCGTGACGATGACGACCGCCACGAGGAACGTGATGTGGTCCATTGCTCGATGGAAGCAATCGCAGCTGTACACATGGCTAACCGGAGGCAAAGCCTACGTATGGCGGTGTAAAGGTGAGCGTGTGTTTGCGGGCGTATCGGACCAGGTCGCGCCGTCGCGGGCCGATCGCTTGCCGTGATCGTCGACGGGTCGTCAGGATGGCGGCATGCCTGCCTTCACCGCTCCCGACGGGACCGAACTCGCCTATCACGTCATGGGCGTGGGTGAGCCGTTGCTCTGCATCCCCGGTGGCCCGATGCGCGCCTCCGCCTACCTCGGTGATCTCGGCGGACTGTCGGGACACCGCCGGCTGTTCGTGCTCGACCTGCGGGGCACCGGCGCCTCCGGCATCCCGGCCGACCCGGCGACGTACCGCTGCGAACGCCAGGTGACCGACGTCGAGGCCCTCCGAGCGCACCTCGGGCTGGAACGCGTCGATCTTCTCGCGCACTCGGCGGGCGGCGACCTCGCCCTTCTCTACGCGGCCCGATATCCGCGGCGCGTCCGTACCCTCACGCTCGTCACCGGCCGTGCGCGCGCCCTGGGCGTCGACTTCACCGAGGAGCACCGCCGGGAGGCGGCCGCACTGCGCGAGGCCGAGCCCTGGTTCGCGGATGCGAACGATTCCTATGAACGGATCTGGGCCGGATCCGGGACCGACGCCGACTGGGACGCGATCGCCCCGTTCTTCTACGGCCGTTGGGACAGGGCAGCCCAGGAGCATGCGGCGACCGAGGTCGAACAGTCCAATGACGAGGCCGCGGAGCTGTACGCGTCTCCTGACGCCTTCGATCCGGCCGCGGCCCGCGCCGTTGTCGCCGCCTGGGACGCGCGGGTCCTGCTCCTCGCGGGCGAACTGGACAGCGGCCCGCTTCCCCGCGTCGCGGCCGCGATCGCCGAGTTGTTCCGTGCGGCCGAGACGGTCGTGCTGCCGGGCGCCGGTCACTTTCCGTGGCTCGACGACCCCCGCCGCTTCGCGGAGACCGTCACCGCGTTCCTCGACCAGGCGCTCTGACCCTCAGGGACCAGGGGCACTGACCTTCAGGCCAGCCGCAGGTCGATCCATTGGACCGTCTCGCCCGGCAGCGAGTACCGCTCGATTTCGACGAACCCGTGATTTTCGGCGAACCGCAGTCCGTCCCCGTTGGACGCCAGGACGCACGTCTCGATCAACTCGGCACCCAGCTCGCGTGCTTGACCGAGGCCGCGTGTGTAGAGCTCCTCGCCGAAGCCCTGCCCGCGGTGCTGGGCGAGCACACGGGCGATCACCGTGGCGGTGGCGGTGTCGTCCACGGGCGGGCGCACCGTCGTGCAGCCCACCAGGACATCACCGAGGTAGGCGACTTCCAGGCGGTAGCGCCGGGCTCGCTCCCGCGCGTCGTCGAGCGACATGGCGGCGGGCGGGACGATCACATTGTGGACGTACTGCCAGTCCTTGAGACGGGCCTCGTCGTCCGGCTGTTCGATACGAAGGGTGGACACCGGAGCAGGAGACCTGGGAGCGACGACCGGTGTCAACTGGTTTCGCCGCTCACGGCAGTTGAGGGTGGGAGCAGTCAATGAGGGTCCGCGCTTCCCGTGAGCCGGGACGGTCAGCCGAGCCTCGGTATCTCGATCGCGGGGCAGCGGTCCATGACCATGTCGAGTCCGGCGGCGCGGGTGCGCTCGTACGCGGCTTCGTCGATGACGTCGAGCTGGTACCAGACGGCCTTGGCGCCGATGGCGGCGGCTTCGTCGGCGACGGCACCGGCGAGGTCGCTGTTGACGAATACGTCGACTACGTCGACCTGGAACGGGATCGCTTCCAGGGAGGGGTATCCCTTCTCACCGTGGACCGTCTCGGCCTTCGGGTGGACGGGCACGATGCGCTTGCCGAAGCGCTGCAGGACATCGGCGACGCCGTACGCCGCGCGCCGCTGGTTCGTGGACAGGCCCACGATCGCCCAGGTGTCGCCGAGCTCGGTGAGGATCTTGCGGATCGTTGCTGAGTCGCCGTACACGCTTGGCCTCCGTGGGATTCATGCAAGGGCTGCTGTGCCCGACAACAGCGGCCGGAGCGCGGTGATTCCTCGGTCGCCGTCGATCACGAACCGACGCCGCGCCCGCACAGCGCCGTGCGTCTTTCCATGCGGGCACTCAATCTTCAGTGCGACGGTTCACTCGCGCTCAGGACGCGGTACATGCCGATCGAGTCGTGCGTGGCGGTGTCGGCGAAGCCGAACTTCTCGTAGAGGAAGCGTGCGGGGCCGTCCGCGATCAGTGAGACGTAGGCGGTGGCGGGTGCCCGGCGCTCCAGTTCGGCGGTGAGCGCGGCCATGATGCGCTTGCCGAGACCACGGCCCTGGTGTGCGGGGTGGACACACATGTCCACGATCTGGAACGCGGTACCACCATCACCGATGACGCGTCCCATGCCGATGGGCTCTCCCTCGTGGTGGAGGATCACCCCGTGCCAGGTGTTGGGCAGGGCGAGCGCAACCGCTTCGGGGTCCTTGTCCGAGAGGGCGGCGTCGGTGCGCAGGCGGCGGAAGACCTCGACGGAGGGCACGCCCACGCTCAACTCGTACGGGTCGTTCACGCTGTCCACTTCCGATCGTGCGATGTGTGCGGTGGCGGCCTGCCACTGCAGGGTGCATGGGCGGGCCCTTCGGCCAAGCCTGCTCCGCGGTTGTGGAAATGCCGGTGCGGTCCATCCCTGCCGACCTTCGGGACCCTCGGTTCGTGCCTATGCGCGCTTGGCGGGGATCAGCCACAGGACGATGACTGCGGAGGCCGCGGCGATGCCCGTGGCGACGAGGAACGCGTCGTCGAAGCCGGAGCCCGCCTGGGTGCCGGTGCGGGCGGCGATGCTCGTGGCGGCGGCGCTGGAGACGGCCGCGGCGCCGGCCGAGGCGCCGAACTCGTGGAAGGTGCTGACGATTCCGGACGTCACCCCGGCCTCATGGGGAGCGACGGAGGCGAGTGCGGTGGCGGAGGCGACGACGAACAGAGCGCCCAGTCCCGCGGCGGCGACGCTCACGCCGGTGACCATCGCGGTGGTTCCGGACCAGAGCACCGGCAGAAGGAAGCCGACGGCTGCGACGGCCAGGGAGAGCACAGCCAGCAGCCGTGCTCCCAGCCGGCCGATCACACGGCCGGCGGCCGCCGCGGCGGCCATGGTCAGCAATGCCACCGGCAGGAACAGCACGCCGGTCATCAGGGCACCATGGCCCTGGCGGTTCTGGAGGTAGAAGGAGCCGAGGAAGAAGGCACCCACCATCAGCGCCGTGGTGACAGCGATCACGAAGGTGCCCGCCACCACCGGGCGACGGCCGAGCAGACGCAGGTCCATCAGCGGTGACGCTGACCGGCGTTGCCAGATGGTGAAGGCCCCGTAGCCGGCTGCCGCGGCGGCGACCAGGGCAACGGTGACGATGTCGAGCCAGCCGTCGTCACCGGCACGGATCAGGGCGTAGATGAGGGCGCCGGTCGCGGCGGCGACCAGGGCGGCGCCGGGTATGTCGAGGGAGCCGGTCGCCGCGCGGGGCAGGCCGGGCAGGATCCGGGCGAGCAGGACGAGGACTGTCAGGCCGACGGGGACGTTGACGAAGAAGACCCAGGACCAGCCCGGACCCGCGGTGATCAGCCCACCCAGCAGCACGCCGAGGGCGGCGCCCCCGCCGCCGAGCGCCGACCAGATGCCCAGTGCGCGGTTGCGCTCGTCGCCGTCGAACAGCCGCACCACCACGGAGAGTGCGGCAGGCGAGAGCATCGCGGCGCCCACCCCTTGGGCTATTCGTGCGGCGAGCAGCAGCGGGGCGCCGGTGGCGAGTCCCGCGGCCAGGGACGCCGCGGTGAACACGGCGAGCCCGGCCAGGACGACCCGCTTCGGGCCGAACAGGTCCGCGGCCCGGCCGCCGAGCAGCATCAGACTCCCGAAGGTGAGGGCGTATCCGCTGACCACCCAGGTCAGTGCCGCGCGGTCCAGGTCCAGTTCGGCACCCATGTCAGGGAGTGCGATCGCGACCACGGTGACGTCGAGGATCAGCATCAGCTGGGCCAGCCCCAGCAGGCCCAGAGCCGTCCAGCGCAGTGGATGCGGTGCACCCGGTGCGTGTGTGGTGGTTTCCGTGTCGCTCATGACCTTCACCCCTCGTCGCTAAGCCGTACAACGGTGTTCAGGTTATACGTCCTGGGGGTATAAGCCAAACAGGGTTGTACGACTTACTGGGGTACTGTGGGCGCATGGGCAGCAAGAACTCCACGGCCACCAAGCGTGCCGACGCTCTGCGCAGCATCGAGGCGATCGTTCAGGCCGCGGCCGAATGCCTCGGACAGAACCCGGAGGCGAGCCTGAGCGAGATCGCGCGGGCCGCGGGGGTGGGCAGGGTGACGCTGTACGCGCACTTCGCCTCCCGGGCGGAGGTCGTCGACGCGGCGATGAGCCGTGCCATCGACCGGGGCAACGAGGCGCTGGGCGCGGTCGACCTGACCGGTGACCCGCTGCTCGCCCTGGCTCGGTACATCGATGCCGGCTGGCACCTCGTGGACCAGGCGCGGGCGCTGCTCGTCGCCGCTCAACGGGAACTCTCCGCCGGACGCATCCGCGAGCTGCACGCCGGCCCCGCCGCCCGGGTCGAGGCGCTGGTCGCCCGAGGCCGCGCCGAGGGCGTCTTCCGGACGGACCTGCCGATCGCGTGGATGATCAATGTCCTGCACGCGGTCATGCACAGCGCGGCGGACGAGATCCGCGCAGGCCGTCTCACTTCCGAGCATGCCGCCGACCACATCACGGCCACGGTGCTCGCCGCCTTCACACCGCCGGGGAAGCCGGTTCCCGAGACCGGCGGGGGAGCGTAGCCCCAACGCCCCAACGCCCCAACGCCCTTCGCCGAGAGTCGACCGCCAGGGCAGGCCCGGTGGTGCCTATGAGGTGGACCCGGACTCCTGCTCGTTCTCGAAGCGGTCGGTGGTCCGCTCGGTGTGTCGGCGGCGGGCGAGAGCGCGCCGGCCGAGGGCCACGGCGATCAGACCCAACGGAATGGCCCCGATGGCTCCCACCATCCCGTTGCCTGTGCCGGGGCCACCACTGGAGGTGGCCAGATGCAGCCCCGCGAGCGCCGTGCCGACCACACCCACCGCCATGGCCGACATGGCGGCGGTACGCGCGTTGCCGACGCTGATGCGGCCGGCGACGCGGGTCAGGGCCAGCCAGCCGATGGCCACTCCGATCAGTCCCACTCCGAGGGCCAGATTGGCCCCGGTCCGCCCGTCGCCGATGACTCCGCCCTCGGCAGCCACCTTCAGGACATCTGTTGCGCTCACGCCACTCTCCTCCTTCGTGCGTGCCGAGTTCCCTGGTTTCGCTGTCCCTTGAGCGTGCCTGTCGACGGCACGGCCGGTCGTCCGGCGGGCGCGGTCTCTTCGGACTGCCGTCGACACGGCAGTCGACTACCGCGCACGTGGCAGGCGGCGGGCAGGTACCGCGGGCGCGGTAGTCGACCGCTCGTCCGCGGGCCGGACTCGCCCGCACCGGCGTCCGGCTAGGGTGCGCGCATGGACACAGGGCGTTTTCGTGTCCCGGCCGGTGTCATGGACTGGGTGATCGCCGTCGGCGTGGCGGCACTGCTGCTGGGGACCGGGTTGTCCGAGCGGCAACCGGCCGGGGAGCGCGAACTGTTCGGCGCCGTACTGCTGGCGGCGGGCGGTCTGGCGCTGATCGCGCGTCGTAGGGCTCCGATTGCCGTGCTGGCTGTCACCGGCCTGTGCGCGGCGGGGTACGAGGCGGCCGGTTTTGAGATGCTCGCCGTCCCGTACCTGGTTGCGGTGTACGGCGCCGTGCGGGCCGGACACCGCGCCCTGACGGTGGCGGCATCCGTGTCTCTCCTCGTCGTCCTCCCTCTCACTGCGCTGGTCTTCCGCGACGGGCCGGCGCGCGAGGCGTTCGCGCAGGCCCGGAACGTCCTGGAAATCGCCTGGCTGATCGCCGCCTTTGCCGCCGGGGAGGCGCTGCGGCAGGCCGAGCGGCGGGCGGACGAAGCCGAGCGCACCCGGGAAGAGACCGCTCGGCGCCGCGCCGACGAGGAGCGGCTGCACATCGCGCGGGAGCTGCACGATTCCCTCACCCACCAGATTTCGATCATCAAGGTGCAGTCCGAGGTCGCCGTCCACGTGGCCCGCAGGCGCGGCGAGCAGGTGCCCGAGGCGCTGCTGGCGATCCAGACGGCCGGACGGGAGGCGACCCGGGAACTGCGCGCGACGCTGGAGGCCCTGCGCGACGACGACACGAGCCCACCGCAGAGCATCGAGCACGTACCGGAACTGGTGGAGCGCGTCCGTTCGATGGGCCTGGACGCGACGCTGACGATCGAAGGACAACGGCACGACGTGCCGGCCGCGGTGGGCCGGACCGCCTACCGCATCGTCCAGGAGGC
Source organism: Streptomyces sp. NBC_00038 (assembly GCF_026343635.1). Classification (NCBI taxonomy): domain Bacteria; kingdom Bacillati; phylum Actinomycetota; class Actinomycetes; order Kitasatosporales; family Streptomycetaceae; genus Streptomyces; species Streptomyces sp. NBC_00038. The sequence goes on along the minus strand of NZ_JAPELQ010000001.1, from coordinate 1,736,457 downwards.
GCTGACCAACACCGCCCGGCACGCCTGTGCCACCACCGCGACCGTCCGGATCGAATACCGGGACGACGCGCTGTCCGTCCAGGTGGAAGACGACGGCAAGGCCACCCCCGACGACGCCCCGGCCCCCGGCCTCGGGCTGCTCGGCATGCGCGAACGCGTCACCGCCCTCGGGGGCCGGCTGCGCGCGCAGCCGCGCACCGAGCACGGTTTCACCGTCCAGGCCGAACTCCCCGTGGAACGAGCATCATGATCCGTGTCCTGCTGGTCGACGACCAGCCGCTCATCCGCAGCGGCTTCCGCGCGCTGCTCGACCTCGAAGACGACATCGAGGTGGTGGCCGAAGCCGCCGATGGTGATGAGGGCTTGGTACTCCTCAAGGAGCACCTGCCCGATGTCGCGCTCATCGACATCCAGATGCCGGTCATGGACGGCATCGAGGCGACCCGGCGCATCGCCGCGGACCCGGCCCTGGCCGGCGTGCACGTCGTCATGCTGACCAACTACGGCATGGACGAGTACGTCTTCGAAGCGCTGCGCGCCGGCGCCGCCGGGTTCCTGGTCAAGGACATCGTGCCGGAGGACCTGCTGCACGCCGTACGAGTAGCCGCCCGCGGCGACGCTCTGCTCGCTCCGTCCATCACCCGCAAGCTGATCCACCGGTACGTCGCCCAGCCGCTCCCCGCCACCAGTGCCGCACTGGAGGAGCTGACCGGCCGCGAACGTGAAGCGGTCGCCCTGGCCGCGCGGGGCCTGTCCAACGACCAGATCGCCGACCACATGGTGATCAGCCCGATGACCGCGAAGACCCACATCAACCGGGCCATGACCAAACTCCGCACCCGCGACCGGGCCCAACTCGTGGTCCTCGCCTACGAATCCGGGCTGGTCGCCCCGCGCAACCCCTGAAGGCAGGGCATCAGCCCAGGCCGCCCTGCGATTCCCGCCGGGCCCCGTGATAGCTTGCCGAGGCCAGTCGAACCCATGTACGTGGGTCAGGGAATCCGGTGCGAATCCGGAGCTGACGCGCAGCGGTGAGGGTGACGGGCGGGGCATCGGCCACTGGACCGCGGAAGGTCCGGGAAGGCGCCTCGTCCGGGTGATCCCGAGTCCGAAGACCTGCTGGCGGCCTCCGCGGTCGTACGACGGCGGGGGAGCACCGTACGACCGGGCTCCGCGCCAAGAGCCTGTGTCATACCGTTCCTAGAGACTGAGTGGGAGCGAGTCCTGTTGCCAGGTCTCGTGCTCAGCCGCGTGTCCCGAACGGTGTTGGGCACGCTGGTCGCCCGCGTTCGCTCCGTGTCCGGGCGGCACGCATCGTGTGCGTGGTCCGGGAATGCGGGGGCGGGGTCCCTCACGCCCGAGGATGCCCGGTGGGGCCTGGGCGGTCCGATGCCCACGACGATCACTCCGGTCGTCGCGGGGCGGTGCCGTCCGTCGCCGGATCGGGTGTCCCTGGGCGCGCCTGCCGATCGCGATGCTTGCAGCGTCGTGTCGGCTGGTCCTGCGGGTGGTGCTGGTGGTGGGGTGCTGCCAGTGCTGGGCACCCCACTTGGATGTGTAGGCGGGATCGACTGCGATGACCGCGATGCCGGTGGCGTCGGCCATGGAGGTGAGGCGGGCGCGGAGTCTGCCGGTGGGCATGCCGGAGATCAGCTGCCGGAACCGGCGCTTGCGGCCGTGTTTCTCGCGGGTCTTCTCGGTGGTGAAGTCGAGGTCCTCGATGGCGATGGCCTTCACGCCGCAGGTCTTCGCCCAGTTCAGCAGGTGGGTCAGGGCGTGGCGGACCTGGGCGTCGCGGTGGTCGGCGGTGCCGGTCAGGTCGTAGAAGAAGCGGCGCGGGCTGCCGATGGGGTTGCCGTGCCGGTCGAGGCGCCAGGCGGCGAGGTGGTCGGCGTTGGTGTCCACCCCGATCACCCCGTGCGCGAGCGCCGCATCCAGCGGAATCTGCGGAGCGGGCGCGTACTGCCAGGAAGCGGTCAGGTACCAGCGGGCGCGGGTGGCGTCGTAGTGGATGCGGTAGGCGACGGCCCGGTTGGCCTCGATCCGGTCGGCCCACTCCGGGCCGCGGTGCGGGAAGGTGACACGAGCAGCGAGGACGTACCGGCCGTGGGGTGCGTTGGCCAGCCCAGACAGCGGGGCGGGGAGCTTGATGTTGATCTCGCCGTCGGGGGTGACCCGGATGGTCTCGTTCCCGTACCGCTTGCCGGATTCGCCGTCCGCGGCGATGAACCAGCGCTCGGCCTCCCATCGCTCCCGCCACCGCGCCTCGGTGAGGTCGGCCTCGGCGAGATGATGCCGGGTATTCGCCAGCCGCTTCCCGCCCCGGACCGCCCGCACGCGTCCGGCTTGCCAGTCCTCCACCGCCGCCGCGTGCCGTGCCTCCAGCGCGGCCAGACGGCGCGACTTGGCATGCCACTCGCGTGCGGACCGGTAGCCGCCCGGCGCCCGTTTCGAGCCGCGTTCCCCGATGGGCAGCGACAGACGGTGCCGGATCGCCTTGATCCCGGCCTCCAGACCGTGGATGTGCGCCGCGAGGCACCGCCGCGACAACGCCCACTGGTCATGGGACGCCTTGGTGACCGCCCCGGCCCAGCGGGACGACGACAACGGCGTGAGTTCCCTCTTCCGCTCCGCCCACGTGTCCGCGGAATGCTCCAGCCCGTCCGCGCAGCGCGCCTTGAGATCCCGCGAGGCGAGCATGCCCAGGTGTGCGCCGATCAGCCGCAACACCTTCTCGTCCTCGGCCGTGAGGTGCTTGAGCCGGTCGCGCACCGCCACCCCCGACGGCCCGGCGGCGACAAACGGCGCGACCGGCACCCGCAGACCCGAAACCGACCGCTCCTCGTTCCCGCGAACCCCACTCACCCCCGCCATCTGATCCGCTTGTCGCACAGATCAACGAGCCACGCAGGGGGAGGTCACACGTTCCCGCTTCGAACATTCAGGCAGGCCGTCTGCCGCAACCCGGCAGAGGGGCACGCGCACTCATACACGTTTCTATGCAGTAACGCGTAGAAAAACAACAGCAGTTGAATACCCCTCGCCGGCCTGCACCGCCGCGACATCGCCCGCCCGGGTCGCCGTGGTCGAACAACAGACGGACACCCAGGTCGAGTTGACCGTCCTGGATGTCGTACGACTCGGCCGCACACCGCACCGGCGCGCGTGGACGCCCGCCTCGGCGGACGACGAGGCCGCCGTGCGCGCGGCCCTGGAGCGCACGGGACTCGCCGACCGCGCGCACCAGTCCTGGCACACCCTGTCGGGCGGCGAACGCCAGCGGGTGCAGATCGCCCGCGCACTCGCCCAGGAACCGCGCGAACTCCTCCTCGACGAGCCGACCAACCACCTCGACATCCAGCACCAGCTCGACCTGCTGACCCTCGTCACCGGCCTCCCGGTCACCACCGTGGTCGCCCTGCACGACCTCAACCTCGCCGCGATGTACTGCGACCGGCTCGTCGTCCTGCGCGAGGGCCGCGTCGTGGCCTGCGGCGACCCGCGTGAGGTACTCACCGAGCGGCTGATCGCGGATGTGTACGGGGTGCGGGCCGCGGTTGCGCGCTCCGGTCCCGAAGAGCGGCCCTACGTGCGGTACTTGGGGACTGTCGGGTGACCACATGCCCCTCCGGGGGGGTGCGGCCGAGCCCGGCGCTGACCGGAACGGGTCCCACCTCCCTGCGTGCGAGGCCGTGCACGCCTAGGCTCACGCTGTGCTGCGAATCACCGATGTCCGAACAGGCGAGCCCACCGATGCCGTCCGCGCCCGACGGGCCCTGGCCCGCGTTCAGGTGCACGTGCGGGGGGCCGACACGTCCGCGCTGCGGGTGCTGCTGGTCGCCGACGTGCTGGCCCGGGCCCTGGAGATCGGCGGGACCCCCGCCGTCACCGCGGCCGACCCACCCGAGGAACTCCGGTTGCGCGCGGACGCGCTCGGTATCCGCCGCGCCGAAGCGGGTCCGGCGGGCGCGGGTCCGGCCCTGCACGTGGTCATCGAGGGCGACACCGCGCCGGGCGACACGGCTCCGGACGGCATCCGGATCGAGGTCGCCCCGGTCACCGGCACGGCCGATCCGGCCCTCCTGCGCCTGATCCTGCTCGCGACCCCGCGCCGGGAGCCCGTCGACCTCGCCACCGCCGACCTCGAAGGCGCCCGGGAGACACTCGCGCGCTGGCGGAAGGCCGTCGCCACCTGGGCGACCCGCCCGTCCAAGCCCGTCCCCGAAGCCGTCAGGCAGGAACTGCGGGCCGCGTGGGACGACGACCTCGACGTGCCCGCCGTACTGGAGGTGCTGCGGCGCGTGGAGAGCGACGACGACATCCCGGACGGCGCCCGCTTCGAGACGTACGCCTACGCGGACCGTCTCCTCGGGCTCGAACTCACCCGCGACATCGGGTCGGTGCGGTGATCACGCGCGCGGGAGCCGGCCCGCTGCGCAGACTCGTCGTCCTGCGGCACGCCAAGTCCGCCTGGCCCGTGGGCGTGGCCGACCACGAGCGCCCCCTCGCACCGCGCGGCCGCCGCGACGCCCCGGCCGCCGGACGCGCCCTCGCCGAAGCGGACTGCCTGCCGGACCTCGCACTGTGCTCCACCGCCGTACGGGCCCGGCAGACCTGGGAGTTGGCCGCCGCCCAGTGGGGCACTCCACCGCCCGTACGAGTGGACGGGCGGCTGTACGGGGCCGACGTATCGGAGTTGCTGGAAGCCGTGCACGAAGTCCCGGATGAGGTGGGGACGTTGCTGCTCATCGGGCACAACCCGGGTCTGGAGGAGCTGGTCCTCGAACTGGCCGGGGACGGTCTCGGCGACGCGCTGGACGACGTAACGACGAAGTTCCCGACCTCGGCCGTGGCGATCCTCGCCTGGCACGGCACCACCTGGGAGGAACTCGCCCCCGGCACGGCGCTGTTGACGGACATGGTCGTGCCGAGGGGCAAGAAGAAGGCCTGAGTCAGCCGACGTGAATCCGGGGCCTGCGCTCCGGATCCGGCTCGGCGCGGCGGAGCACCTCGCGGGTGACCGGGGCGACCTCGCCGTCGCCGAAGACGAGGAAGCGCACGAGGTGGCTCAGCGGGTTGCCCTCGGTCCAGTTGAAGTACGCGTTGGGAACCTCGCCGGTGCGCTCGCGCAGTTGCATCAGGACGGCCGCGATGGTGTTGGGGACGGTCGCGCCCTCGACGCGCAGCCTGCGTACGCCGTGCTTCTCCTCGCCGTGCACGGCCAGGTCGGCGGTGAAGTCCGAGGAGTCCGTCACGAAGACCTCCAGGAACAGCACCGGACGGCCGTCGGGGATGTGGGTGTGCTCGCGCTGGCTGTACTCCTTGGCGCGGTACTCCCGGGTGGTGTGCTCCTGCGGCTCGTTGGCGATCAGCTGGAGCGGTCCGCTCGCTGCGGCCTCGTCGATGAAACGGGCCGCCGCCTCGTCGAACGTGACGTCGGCGGCGCGGAGTTCGAAGGCGCGGCGCACCCGGGACGCGAACGAGGTGAGCAGGATCGCGAGGATGAAGATCCCCGCGATCTTGATGCCGTCGGGCCGCTCGATGACATTGGTGACCAGGGTGTACGCGAAGACCGCGGTGATCGCGCCGAAGCCGATCGTGGCGCCCCGGTGGCCCCGCTTGTGCACGGCGACCGTCGAGGCGAAGGACGCGGACAGCATCAGGACCAGTACACCGGTCGCGTACGCGCCGCTCTGGTCGTCGACGTTCGCGTTGAACCACAGGGTGATGAAGACCGCGGCCGCCATGAAGACCAGGACCAGCGGGCGCACGGCACGGGACCACTCCGGAGCCATGCCGTAGCGCGGCAGATAGCGCGGTACGAGATTGAGGAGCCCGGCGAGCGCGGAGGCGCCGGCGAACCAGAGGATCGCGATGGTCGAGATGTCGTAGACCGTGCCGAAGGCCTCACCCAGGTGCTCGTGCGCGAGATAGGCGAGCGCACGGCCGTTCGCCGAGCCGCCGCTCTCGAACTCGTCCTGGGGGATCAGGATCGTCGTCCCCAGGCTGGAAAGCAGCAGGAAGCCGCTCATGATCACGGCGGCCGTGGTGAGCAGCTTGCGGGTGTCGCGGATCCGGCCCGCCGGCTTCTCGTACGTGTCCGTCGCGTCACCCTTGACCTGCGGCATCACCGCCACGCCCGTCTCGAAGCCGGACATGCCGAGTGCCAGCTTCGGGAAGACGAGCAGTGCCACGCCGACCATCGCGAGCGGCGAGGAGTGCTCGGCCGTCATCATGTCCGTCCAGTCGCCGATCTTGACCGGGTTGCTCAGTACCTCCCAGGCGGAGGTGGCCAGAACGACGACATTGAGTGCGAGATACGCCGTCACGAGCACCACGGCGATGCCGATGGCCTCCTTGAAGCCCTTCAGGAAGACCGCACCCAGCGCGGCGACCAGGACGAGCGTGATCCAGACGTTCCCGCCGTGCATCCAGTGCGGAGCGAAAGGATTCTCCACGACGTGCGCGGACGCGTCCGCCGCCGACAGCGTGATCGTGATCATGAAGTCGGTCGCGGCGAACCCGAGCAGCACCAGGACGAAGATCTTCCCCGACCACCAGGGCAGCAGCCGCTCCAGCATCGCGATCGAACCCTCGCCGTGCGGACTCTCGTGAGCGACACGGCGGTACACCGGCAGCGCGCCCAGCAGGGTCAGCGCGATCAGCACGAGCGTGGCGAGCGGCGAGAGCAGTCCGGCCGCGAGGGCGGCGATACCCGGCTGGTAGCCGAGCGTGGAGAAGTAGTCGACGCCGGTGAGGCACATCACGCGCCACCATGTGTGGCCCTGGTGCTCGGCGTCCGGGGTGGCGTGCGGGCCCGGGTGCCGGGCCGACCGCTCGCTCAGGCCCTCCAGGAGCCACGCCCGCCAGCGGGGCGTGGCGGCGGAGGGCGTGGGATGGCCGGGCAAGTCCGCGTCCGCGCTCTCCACCTGAGTGCCGGTCATGCTGCGATCTCCCTGCGATCGGTCGGGCCACGGTCGGGCCGTTGGTGCGGCTGCCCGGGGGCTTTGGGCAACGACGAGCGAGTATCCACCACCTCCTTGTGCCCACGCTCGCCGGGGCGACCGAGCGGGGATCCGGCGTGCTGCACGCGCGCGTGGAGCACATACGCTGGCGTGATGCAGGACGAGTACCGCACAGTGGCCCGCGCGGGCGTGCACGAGACCGAGGTCAACCGCTCCCGTTTCCTGTGCGCCCTCGCCCCGGCCGCCACCGAGCGGGAGGCCCAGGACTTCATCGCCGGCATCCGCAAGGAGCACGCCGACGCCACCCACAACTGCTTCGCATACGTCATCGGAGCCGACGCCGCCGTCCAGCGGGCGAGCGACGACGGCGAACCCGGTGGCACCGCGGGCGTCCCCATGCTCCAGATGCTGCTGCGCCGCGACATGCGGTACGTCGTCGCCGTCGTCACCCGCTACTACGGCGGCGTCAAGCTCGGCGCGGGCGGACTGATCAGAGCGTACGGCGGCTCGGTCGGCGAGGCTCTGGACACCCTGGGGACCCTCACACGCCGCAGATTCCGGCTGGCGACGCTGACCGTCGACCACCAGCGTGCGGGCAAGGTGCAGAACGATCTGCGGTCCACCGGGCGCGAGGTGCGTGACGTGCGCTACGGCGAGGCGGTCACGATCGAGATCGGGCTGCCGGACGCGGATGTCGAGTCCTTCAAGGCATGGCTGGCCGATGCCACCGCAGGGACGGCCGGGTTCGAACTGGGCGGAGAGGCGTACGGGGACGCGTAGGCGGGGCACACAGGGCGATACGGTCTCTGCATGCGGGCCGTCAGACGGTGGCGGCCGGCGGGATCCACCGGTGGGTGCGGGGTGCGGCGCTGGAGATGCCGTACTCCTTCTTGAGGGTTTCAGGGATCGCGTAGTGCATGACGCGTCCACGGGTGAGGGATGACAGCTCGAGGACCGTGGTGAGGTGGCCGAGGCGGTCCAGGGCCCAGGCGCCGAGCGGGGAGCGGTCCTCAATGGTCTCCAGGACACCGAGGACGTGGGGTACGGCCCTGACGACGGTGTCCCACGATGTGCGCGGGACGTGGAGCCAGTCGGCGCAGGTGTCGCCGATGAGGTGGCGGATGAGGGTGGAGACGATCGGGTCGAAGAAGGTGCCGGGCACCACCTCCTCGTAGAGGTCGATCAGCTGCCGGGTCAGATGCGTGCCCTCTTCGGAGGGCCCCATGTGCCGGACCATGTACAGGTCGAGGAACCCGCGGGCCTCGTCGAGAGTGCGGGGGACGGCGTCCTGGTCGACGCCCAGCATGGCGCCGACGACGCGCCACGCGTAGTAGTACGCTTCCGCGCCCTCGGCCGACATGTGAATCCCGAGGCGGTGCAGGCTGTCCAGGACGAGCAGGGAGAAGAACATCTGCCCGCCGATCATGTCCTCCTGGCAGATCGGCGTTCCGTGGGTCGCCGTGTCCCAGCGGTTCTCGCGGGTGAGGTGGTGCCGGATGGAGGCGTGCAGGAGGCGGACCTTCTGGGCGGCGGGGATGAAGCGGCTGCCGGCCTCGAAGGCGTCGGGCTGCATCAGATGGACGGTGAACTGGCCGGTCTCCGCCATCCGTTGGGACGGGTACTCCAGGCCGTGGGCGGCCGACAGCAGCTTCGCCACGTGCGGGACGAGGTAGCAGGCGGGCATGGCGGCGAAGGACAGCGCGGTGGAGATGTGCACGTTGTTGTCGATGAAGAACAGCCGGGCCTTCTCCATCTCCGCCCAGTCCACCCAGGCCGGCGGCGTGCCGGTGGCTTCCAGGTACTCGCGCGCGACATCGGGCAGTCCCTCCGGGAGGGGAGCGCCGGCGGTGGAGACGTACCGCATCAGGGTGTTGAACTTTCCAACCTCCCCCCGTTCGAAGAGCTCGGCGACGGTGGCGTCGGCGAGTTCGTCGCCGGCCTGCCGCAGGGCGTCCATCGATGCGTCGGTGTAGGTCATGGCAGGGTTCCTCGTCTTCCTCGGGATCGTCCACGACAGGCGGGAGGGGCAGCGGCCCGGAACGACACGAGCCCGTGCCACTCCGATGCGAGGGTCAGGACAGGCGTACCGCCGCGGAATACGCCAGCGCGGTCAGTCCGCCGGCGGCGTGCGCCGGGAGATCCAACTCATGGAGGGCGTCAAGAGCCTCCTCGACCCGTGCCCTGATCATGTCCTCGATGCGGTCGGGCGCCCTCAGCCGGCGCATCACCTCGCGCACCGCGTCCAGCCCCTCCCCGGCCAGGTCGCCCCGGCCCAGCAGGGAGTTCAACAGTTCGCGCTCAGCGTCGTCGGCGAGACGCCAAGTCTCCGCCAGCAGCGCCGTGGGCCGCCGACCGCGCACATCGTCGGCATTGGCCTTGCCGGTGTGCTCGGGGTCTCCGAACAGCCCGAGCAGATCGTCCCGGAGCTGGAACGCCTCGCCCAGTGGCAGCCCGTAGGCGGAGTAGCCCTCGCGCAGCCGCGCGCCCGCCCCGGCCAGCGCACCACCGATCAACAGAGGCTGTTCGACGGTGTACTTGGCGGTCTTGTACCGGATCACCTTCAACGACGCCTCGGTGTCCGGGCCGATTCCGGTCCGCAGGATCTCCAGACACTCGCCCGCGATCAGCTCACGGGCCATCACCGCCCACAACGGGCGGGCCCGGGCGAGATACGCGGCGGGCAGACCGCTGGTGGCGAACAACTGCCCGGCCAGCGCCATCAGCAGATCCCCCACCAGCATCGCCAACGACCGCGCGGCGGCATCGGCGTCCGGACGAGCCCCTACGGCCCCGCGCAGGGCGACGTGGGTCGTGGGTCGCCCATGCCGCAGCGGACTGTCGTCGATGAGGTCGTCGTGCACAACCGCCGCGGCGTGCACCAGCTCCATGGAGGCCGCCGCCCGCACCAGCGCGTCGCTGTCCGGTTGTCCCACCGCACGCCAGCCCCAGTAGCAGAACGCCGCCCGCAGCCGCTTGCCGTCCGCGACCGCCGCCTCCAGCCTCTCGGCCACCGTGCCGAGCATCGGATCGACTGCCGCGAACTCGTCGGCCTCCCGGGCGACGAACCGGCACAGCACCTCGTCCACGCGGGCCTTGAACGCGGCCCACTCCCACCGGTCAGACGTCACCGGCGGCCTTCCGAGCCAGGGCGCGCCGGGCGAGGATCTCCAAGTGGGCCGGGGGCACGCCCGCGTACCGGTCCAGCACCAGGCGCCCACGCGCCACGAGCTCGTTCTCGGCCTCCGCCGCCAACTCCGCGGCGTCCGACCGGCGTAGCAGCCCACGCACCGTCCCCAGGGCCGAACCCACCGTGCTCACCGCCAGATCGGCTAGCCCGACAGCCACCAACAGCGTCTGTCCGTCCAAGCCCCCGCGCCGTCCCGCTTCTTGCGTCAAGCCATCTCCCCCACCCGTCGCACATCCAGATAGCCCTGGGCACACAGCGTCCTTCCGAGGATCGCGTCCCACGGGGTGCGAGAGCCGAAGAACTCACGATCGAGTGATCTACTCGCTCGACCGTACGGATCACGGATACCGCCGTTCCCACGCTTGCCCTCTACGGTGCTCGGGTCAGCCGTCAGCAGGCGGCTGTGCACTCTGGCGCTCAAGAACTGATCGCCCGCTCGGTGGTGGCAGGGACGAGCTGCTGACCGACTACCAACTGAAGGTCAGCGTGGGCGAGTTCCTCGGCTGACGTGCGGCGATGAGGTGGGCCCGGTGGACGATACGGGGTCCACCGAGGCGCGCGGATCAGCTGATGCAGACCAGCCCGAGCAGGCAGAGCCCTGACGGCGAGGAGGAGTCGGACGGTGAGGAGGTCGCCGACGAGGTGTCCGTGCTTGAGGTGCCGGTGCCGTCGGTGGCCGAGGGCGTGGCAGTCGTCCCGGTAGCGGTGTCGGTGGCATCGGACACCGTGGAGTCGGCCTGCGACTCGGCGGAGGACGCCGCCGTCGTCAGGGGAGTCGTGCCGCCGGCCGGCTGGGTCGTCGGCGTGGCCTGGGGTGCTGCGGCGGACTGCTCGCGCGGTGCGTTCGTCGTGGTCGCCGTGGAGGAGGGCGTGGCGGACGACGTGCGCTGGGACGGGCGCGTCTCGGTCGGCGTCGACGAGGCCGGAGTGGACTCCGTGACCTGCTCCTCCGCGATCCCCATGGCTTCCCTGTCGGGCGCGGATGCGGCCTGCGTCCGATCCGTGGACTGCTGGTCCGTCAAGGAGACGGTCAGGCCGCCGCCGACCAGGGCGACCGCGGTGGCCACCAGGGCCCTGCGCTGGGTCTTCTTCCAGCGCTCCCGCTGGCGACGCCGTGCTGCCCGGCCCGTCGGCGTCGGGGAGGGGGAGTCCGGGCCGTTGTACGGGTGCTCCTGCGGTGCCTCGTCGAATTCCTCGGCGCCGGGCTCCGCGTCGTGCCACAGGTGGGACGGGGCCTGCCACGCTGCCGTGACCGTCGCGGGCGTTCCGTCGGCGAGGGGAGCGATGCCCGGGGCGTAGGCGCCGCAGCCGGGGCACGCCAGGGCGCCGTTGACGTGCCGACGGCAAGCGGAGCAGTAGTCCATCTGCGATCTTCCTGTGTTCAATTTCGCACGGGGGAGCGAGCCGCGAGTAAACGTAACCAGGCTTCCGAAAGGGTGTGTGCAGCCTGTGTGACACTCCTGCGCAGATGTGTCCGGGGCGTGACCGCTGGAACGACGCATCCGCGCGCCATATCCGTTGGTTGCACGACTTTGGCCCGCTTCTCGGTGAGGACCGCGCACCGAGGCTCGCCTCGGATTCGCGCAGGAAGCCGCCCGACGCCTGGGGTTCTCGCCCCTGGAGCGCTTCGTCGTGCCACGGCTCGTCGACGCCGAGATCCTCGGACGGCTCGCCGCCCGCAGCGGCACCGATTGCCTACGCCGGGCCCGGTTCTGTCCTGGCCACGTAGACGGTGTTGGTCGAGGTGCCGCCTTGCAGGGGATTGTCGAAGTCGACGACATGGGCTGCTGATTGCGGGAAGACCTCGGTGAGTACGGAGGTGAACTGTTTGTCCGGCGGGTCGTTCGACCACAGGGCGAAGACCCCGTCGGGGTGAAGGTGTTCGGTGAGAGCGCGGAGCCCGGCAGGCTGGTAGAGCGCCGCGTGGCGCGGGTGGAGCACGTGGCGCGGCGAATGGTCGACGTCCAGCAGAACGGCGTGGAAGCGGCGGCCCGGTTCACTCGGGTCCAGACCGCACGCATCGGCCGCCATCGCGAAGAAGTCGCCTTGAACCAGGCGGCAGCGGGGGTCCGAAGTCAGCCGGGCGCCGAGAGGGACCAGGCCCCGCTGATGCCAGTCGATGACTTCGGCGAGTGTGTCGATCACGGTCAGCGAGCGCACCCGGGGGTCGTCCAGCACAGCCTCGGCGGTGTACCCGAGTCCGAGTCCGCCGACGGCGACGTCCAGTTCGGTGCCCGGCAGTTCCGCCAGTCCGAGTTCCGCAAGGGCGATCTCGCCGGCTGTGAACAGGCTGGACATCAAGAACTCGTCGCCGAGCTTCACCTCGTACACATCAGTGCCCGACGCCGGGTCGCGTCGGCGTCGCAGGCTGATGTCGCCCATCGCTGTCGGGCGCCAGTCGATCTCCTCGAAACGCGCGCTCATCCGTTTGCCTTTCTGACGCACCGTCGGTGCCCGAAGCCGGTGCCTCGAACGCCGCTCTGCGCGGGTGTGGACGCAGACGTGAAACCGCTCCTGCCGCCGGCGGGGCAGGAGCGGGGAAGGGGGCCCGCCGGTCAGGCGTCGATGATGACGGGGATGATCAGGGGCCTGCGGCGGTGGGTACGGAAGGCCCAGTTCGCCACGGCACGGGCGATGAGCTGCTCCAGCTGGTGTGCGTCGCCGACGCCTTCCTGGGCTGCGGCCGCCAGAGTCTTCTCGATGACAGGGATGACCGGTTCGAAAGTGGTGTCGTCGTGGACGAACCCGCGGGCCAGGAAATCGGGGGTCTCGGCAAGGGCGCCCGTGTCGGCGTCGACGATGGCCACCACGGTGACCACGCCTTCCTCCGCGAGGGTGACGCGGTCCTTCAGGGACGCCTCGGTGGCGCCGCCGACCTCCATGCCGTCCACGTAGACGTTGCCCGCAGGCACCTTGCCGGTGATCGACGCACGCCCGTCCACGAGATCGACGACGACGCCGTCCTCGGCGATGACCACCCGCTCGGGATCGACCCCCGTACGGATGGCCAGGTCGGCGTTGGCCCGCAGGTGGCGCCATTCGCCGTGCACGGGCATGACATTGCGGGGCTTGACGATGTTGTAGCAGTACACGAGTTCACCGGCGCTGGCGTGCCCGGAGACGTGCACCTTGGCGTTGCCCTTGTGGACGACATGGGCGCCCCACCGGGTCAGCCCGTTGATCACCCGGTAGATGGCGTTCTCGTTGCCGGGGATCAGCGAGCTGGCGAGCAGGACGGTGTCGCCCTTGCCGATGCGGATCACATGGTCCCGGTTGGCCATCCGGGACAGAGCCGCCATCGGCTCGCCCTGGGATCCGGTGCACACCAGGGTGATCTTGTGGTCCGCCAGCTTCTCCATTTCCTTGGTACTCACGACCAGGCCGCTGGGAACCTTCAGATACCCGAGGTCGCGGGCGATGCCCATGTTGCGGACCATGGAGCGGCCCACGAAGGCGACCTTGCGGCCGTGCTGGTGCGCGGCGTCCAGGACCTGCTGGATGCGGTGCACATGGCTGGCGAAACTGGAGACGATCACCCGCCGCGGGGCGGTACGCATCACCTGCTCGATCGCCGGGTTCAGATCGCGCTCGGAGGTGGTGAAGCCAGGGACCTCGGCGTTGGTGGAGTCGGTGAGGAAGAGATCGACACCTTCCTCGCCGAGGCGGGCGAAGGCGCGCAAGTCGGTGATGCGGTCGTCCAGCGGGAACTGGTCCATCTTGAAGTCACCGGTGTGCAGCACCAGCCCGGCCCTGGTGCGGATCGCGACCGCGAGACCGTCCGGGATGGAGTGGTTGACCGCCACGAATTCGCAGTCGAAGGGGCCGAAGCCGCGCCGGTCGCCCTCACGTACCCGCACCGTGCGCGGCCGGATTCCGTGCTCCTTGAGCTTGGCCTCCAGGAACGCCAGTGTCAGCTTCGAGCCCACGACAGGGATGTCGGAACGCTCTCGCAGCAGATACGGCACGCCACCGATGTGGTCCTCGTGGCCGTGGGTGAGCACCACAGCCACGATGTCGTCCAGGCGATCACGGATCGAGGTGAAGTCCGGCAGGATCACGTCCACGCCGGGCTGGGTCTCTTCGGGGAACAGCACGCCGCAGTCGACGATGAGCAGCTTGCCGGCATGCTCGAAGACGGTCATGTTGCGGCCGATCTCACCGAGACCGCCCAGGGCGACGACCCTCAGCCCTCCTTCAGGCAGGGGAGGGGCGGCTTTCAGTTCGGGATGCGGATGACTCATATTCTGACGTTACCGGAGAGTCTGCCGAGGTGATCCACTGGCTGCCCGGCGTGTGGATTGTGCTATTTGCCTGGGTGATTTGAGGTCAGTGATGGATCAGGAGGTCAAAGGCGTTAGCGTGGTGGGTGTTGGCGGCGAGCCCGTGCTGGCTTTGTGTTCGTTGTAGATGCCTGGTGGGGGTAAACGTGCAGGTCAGAGCGATTTCATGAAATTGCTGCACACTTCCGACTGGCATCTCGGCCGGGCGTTCCACCGGGTGAACATGCTCGGCGCCCAGTCCGAGTTCATCGGTCACCTCGTCTCGACCGTGCGTGAGCGCGAGGTGGACGCGGTCGTCGTGTCGGGCGATGTGTACGACCGGGCGGTGCCCCCGCTGGCCGCGGTCGAACTCTTCGACGACGCCCTGCACCGGCTGGCCGACCTCGGTGTGCCCACGGTGATGATCTCCGGGAACCATGATTCGGCGCGTCGGCTCGGTGTCGGCGCGGGTCTCATCGGGCGGGCGGGCGTTCATCTGCGGACCGAGGCCTCGGCGTGCGGTACGCCCGTGGTGCTCGCCGACGCGCACGGCGACGTGGCCTTCTACGGCCTGCCCTATCTCGAACCGGCCCTGGTGAAGGACGAGTTCGGGGTGGAGAAGCCGGGCCACGAAGCGGTGCTCGCTGCTGCCATGGACCGGGTCCGCGCCGACCTCGCCACACGCGCGCCGGGCACCCGTTCCGTGGTCCTCGCCCATGCCTTCGTCACCGGGGGCGAGGCCAGCGACAGCGAGCGGGACATCACGGTCGGCGGGGTCGCCTCCGTGCCCGCCGGGGTGTTCGACGGCGTCGACTACACCGCGCTCGGGCATCTGCACGGCAGCCAGACCATCACCGAGCGCGTGCGTTACTCCGGCTCCCCGCTGCCGTACTCCTTCTCGGAGGCCGACCACCGCAAGAGCATGTGGCTCGTGGACCTGGGCCCCGAGGGCCGGCTCGACGCGGAGCGGATCGACTGCCCCGTCCCGAGGACGCTCGCCCGTATCCGGGGGCGGCTGGAGGAACTGCTCGCCGATCCGGAGCTGGAGCGCCACGAGGAGGCGTGGGTCGAGGCGACCCTCACCGACCGGGTGCGCCCGGCCGACCCCATGGCCCGGCTGACCGAGCGCTTCCCGCACACCCTCAGCCTCGCCTTCGACCCCGAGAGGGCACCGGAGGACCCGGACCTCTCCTACGCCCGGCGGCTCGCAGGCCGTGGCGAACAGCAGATCGCGGAGGACTTCGTCGCCCACGTGCGCGGCGCAGGCCCCGACGCACACGAACAGGCGGTGCTGCGGGACGCGTTCGACGCCGTCCGCGCCGACGAGGCCGTACGGGAGGTCTCCCGGTGACATCACTTCCAGTGGAGAACGTACGGCTGCCGGCCCTCACGGAGGGCGCCAGATGAGGCTGCACCGCCTGGACATCACCGCGTTCGGGCCCTTCGGCGGCGCCCAGCGGGTCGACTTCGACGAGCTGTCGGCCGCCGGGCTCTTCCTGCTGCACGGGCCGACGGGCGCGGGCAAGACATCCGTGCTCGACGCCGTCTGCTTCGCGCTGTACGGAGCGGTGCCGGGCGCCCGCCAGGGCGGTTCCCTGCGCAGCGATCACGCGACACCCGAGACCCGCACCGAGGTGAGCCTCGAACTCACCGTCGCCGGACGCCGGTTGGAGATCACCCGGCAACCGCCCTTCGAGCGGGCCAAGAGGCGCGGCACGGGCACCACGACCGAGAAGGCACAGAGCTGGCTGCGTGAGTACGACGCGTCGGCGGGCTCCTGGAAGGACCTCAGCCGCTCCCACCAGGAGATCGGCGAGGAGATCACCCAGCTGCTCGGTATGAGCCGCGAACAGTTCTGCCAGGTCGTGCTGCTGCCGCAGGGCGACTTCGCACGCTTCCTGCGCGCGGACGCCGAGGCCCGCGGCAAGCTGCTCGGCCGCCTCTTCGACACGCACCGCTTCGCCGAGGTCGAGAAGCGTCTTGCCGAGCGGCGGCGCGCGGCCGAGACCGAAGTACGCGACGGGGACACGGCGTTGCTCGCCGACGCGCACCGCATGCAGCAGGCGGCGGGCGACGTCATGGAGCTGCCCGGCCTCGCGCCGGGAGACCCCGGTCTCGCCGACGCCATCCTGAGCGCCGCCGCCGTAGCCCGCAGCACCGCCCGCGAACGGCTCACCATCGCCCACTGTGCGCGGACGGCCGCCGAATCCGCGCAGGCCGCGGCGGATCGCGTACTCGACGACGTGCGTGAAGCGGCGCGGCTGCAGCGCCGGTTCGCGGAGGCGCGGGAGCGGGCCGCACGCCTGGAGGAGCGGGCCGACGCCCACCGCGAGGCCCAGACGCGGATGGAGCGCGGCCGCAAGGCCGAGGTGGTGGCCCCCGCACTCGACCTGCGCGACGCCGCCGAGGCCGAGCACCGGCGCGCGTCGGCCGACGAGGCACGCACGCGTGCCGCCCTGCCGGAGACGTTCGCCGGAGCCGGCGCGCCCGGGCTCGCGGCCGCCGCGCGCAAGGCGGCGGAGGAGCTGGGCGGACTGGAGTCGGCACGCCGCGCCGAACGGAAACTGGCCGAACTCGCCGTCGAGCGCGCCGACTTGGACCGCCAGGAGCGCGCCGACGAGGAAGTGCTCCAGGACGCCGAGAACTGGCTCGCCACCTGGGAGGCGACCCGCACGGCCGGCGAGGCACGCATCGAGTCCGCACAGGAGGCGGCGACACGCGCCGAGCAGCTCGCCGTGCAGCGCGACCCCGCGCAGGCCCGGCTCAGGGCCGCCCGCCAGCGCGACGCGTTCGCCCGGGACACCGATGACACCCAGGCGCGAGCCCTCACCTCACGCGAACGCGCCACGGACGCGCGCGCCCACTGGCTCGACCTGAAGGAACAGCGCCTCAAGGGCATCGCCGCGGAACTCGCCGCGGGCCTTGTCGACGGCGAACCCTGCGCCGTGTGCGGCGGCACCGAACACCCCGCGCCCGCAAGGAAGATCGCCGGGCACGTCGACAGAGAGGCCGAGGAGCACGCCCTCGCCGCCTACCAGCGCGCAGACGAGGAGCGCGCCGAGGCCGAGCGGCGGCTCGGCCTCGTACGGGAGGCGCTGGCCGCCGCGACCGCGGAGGCTGGGGACGCGCCCACGGCGCAACTCGCCGAGCGGGCAGAGGAGTTGGAGCGGGAGTACACGGAGGCGCGCGCTGCCGCGTCCGGGCTGCACACCGCGCGTGAGCGACTCGCGCAGGCCGGGCTCGAACACGAACGGCGGGTGGCCGCCCAGCAGCAGGCCGCACTCCGTGCCGCCGCCCGGGTGTCGCACCGCGACCTGAACGACCGGGAAAGGGCCTCCCTGGAGGAGGAGTTGGACCAGGCCCGGGGCGAGGCGGGCAGCGTAGCCGCGCGGGCCGCGCAACTGGAGCGGCAGGTCGCGCTGCTCACCGAGGCCGCGGACGCCGTGCGCGCGGCCGACGACACCGCGCAGCGGCTCAAGGACGCCGACGCGCGGCTCTCCGACGCTGCCTTCCGCGCAGGCTTCGACACACCGCGGGCGGCCGCTGCCGCGCTGCTCGACGACGCGGCCCACCGGGAGCTCCAACGGCGGCTCGACACCTGGCAGTCGGAGGAGGCGGCAGTACGGGCCGTCCTCGCCGAGACCGACACGGCGGCCGCCGCCCAGCAGCCGCCCGCCGACCTGCGGACCGCCGAACAGACCGCCGAGTCCGCCGCCCGCCGGCTGCGGGACACCGCCTCCGCGCAGGACGCCGCAGCCCGACGCTGCGGGGAGCTCGACCGGCTGTCCACGCGCGCGACCACTTCCGTACGCCGCCTGGCGCCACTGCGTGAGGCGTACGACCGGGTGGCCCGCATGGCCGGTCTCGCGGCCGGCACATCGGCGGACAACGAGCGCAAGATGCGCCTGGAGGCCTACGTCCTCGCCGCCCGCCTGGAACAGGTCGCCGCCGCCGCGACCGTACGGCTGCGGCGCATGTCCTCCGGGCGCTACACCCTCGTCCACTCCGACGACCGCGCCGGGCGTGGGCGCAGCGGGCTCGGACTGCACGTCGTGGACGCCTGGACCGGCCGCGAGCGCGACACGGCGACACTCTCCGGCGGCGAGACGTTCTTCGCCTCCCTCGCCCTCGCCCTCGGCCTCGCTGACGTCGTCACCGACGAGGCCGGCGGGGTGCGGCTCGACACGCTCTTCATCGACGAGGGCTTCGGCAGCCTCGACGACCAGACCCTCGACGAGGTCCTCGACGTGCTCGACTCACTGCGGGAGCGGGACCGCAGCGTCGGCATCGTCAGCCATGTCGCGGACCTGCGGCGGCGCATCCACGCCCAACTGGAGGTCGTGAAGGGGAGAACGGGCTCGGTCGTACGGCAGCGAGGGGACCAGCTGTGACTCAGCGGCCCAGCGGGCGGCGGGGGAGCGGTGAGGAGTAGACGACGCTCGTGGTCACGGAGCCCAGGGTGCCGATCTTGCCGGACACTTCCTCCAGGTGGCTCATGGAGCGCGCAGTGACCTTGATGACGAAGCAGTCGTCGCCCGTGACGTGGTGCGCCTCCAGGATCTCGGGCGTCACCTCGACCAGGTCGTGGAAGGGTTTGTAGTTGCCGTTCGGGTACCTGAGCCGCACGAACGCCAGGATCGGCAGGCCCAGGCTCTCCGGGTCGACGACGGCCGCGTACCCCTGGATGACGCCCGCCTCCTCCAGCCGGCGGACCCGTTCGGTGACCGCGCTCGCGGACATGGAGACGGCACGGGCCAGCTCGGCGAAACTGGCCCTGCCCTCGCGCTGGAGGACATCGAGGATGCGCCAGTCGGTGGCGTCCGGGGAATACGCGGTCATGTGTGATGGATAGCAGGGAAAACCCCGGCCGATCAAGAGTGATGCCGTGGATCGCCACTTCAGGGTGGAGGCCACCGGACATAGATTTCTGGCCAGGAAGTCCCGCTGGCGGGTGCAGGTCCCCGCGCGGCCGGTGCGCAGAAGCCACTGGTCAGGCGGGACAGGGAGGGAAGGCCGGACCATGACCGCGACCACCGCTACGACCACCGAGGCCACCGTGAACCCCGTTCTGCGCGTCGCGCCCGCGTCTCCGGCCGCTGCCGCCGCCTACTTCGGCGCGAGTCTCGCCTTTCACGCCGACGTGTCCGACGTCGCTGCCGCCCTTGCCGCAGGCGGCGACCCCGGTTTCGTCGTCCTCGACTCCCGCTCGACGGAGTCCTGGGACCAGGGCCATGTCCCCGGTGCGGTCCACCTGCCGACCGCGCTCATCCCCGAGCAGGCCGAACAACTCCTCGACAAGTCGGTGCCGGTCGTCACGTACTGCTGGGGCCCCGGCTGCAACGGCGCGACCCGCGCCGCCCTCGCCTTCGCCGAACTCGGCTTCCAGGTCAAGGAGATGCTCGGCGGCTTCGAGTACTGGGCGCGCGAGGGCTTCGAGTTCGAGACCTGGGAGGGGCGCGAGCAGCGCGCCGCGGACCCGCTGACGGCGCCGATCGACGCGGCGGACTGCGGCTGCTGAGCCCCGCACGGTACGGCGGGCAACGCGTGGGGAGAGGAAGGGAGTTCGGGTGGGCACGAGTGCCGAGGGTGGCTTATCGGACAGCGGAGGGGACACCGGATTTCCACCGGATCCCCGCCGTGTAGCTTCTGCCGCATGGCGAGATACGCGGAACCAGGTGCGGTCGAGTGGGTGGAGTCGGGCGGCGGGCCGCTCATAGTGATCCCGGAGGTCGTGCTGCCGTTCTGGTCGGGGGCGGACGGCGACGAGACGTCCTCCGACTACGACCGGGCGTGCGACGTGGACGGCTACATAGGTCTGGTGCCCGTCGGCGACACCAGGGCCCTGGTCCTCGGCGACGAACCCGCCTCGACCGCCTTCCTCCCCGAGCACGGCACCTTCGTACGGTGGTGTGCCGCCGACTCCGAGGACGAACTGCTCTCCATCGTCCCCGCGGCACTCGAAGCGGCGGTCTGGGAGCCGGAGGTGCACTGGAACGTGCCCGGCCCCGTGGTGCTGTTCGACGCGGCCTGGCCGGGGATCGAATCGAAGAGGACGGATCACCTCAAGCTCGCGTTGGAGCCGGGCCGGTACGCGGTGCGCGCGACGTACGCGGAGCCGGGACCCGAGACGTGGGTGGGCCTCGTACAACTGCGGCGGCTGCCGAACTGAGCGACGCCCCGCGGGATTTCACGTGCCCCGCATGCAACTGCCTCCGCTCCGCGCGCACGTGCCGCGCGGAGCGGAGACGCCGGCGGCGGCGGACTCGTGTCGTCGGTCCGAGTCCGGCCGCCGCCGGTGAGCGTCAGAGCTGGGAGAGTTCGTCCACCAGGTCGTCCAGGCCCAGTGAGCCCTGGGAGAGGGCCGCCATGTGCCAGGCCTTCGCGTCGAAGGCGTCGCCGTGGCGCTTCTTCGCGTTCTCGCGGCCCAGCAGCCACGCTCGCTCGCCGAGCTTGTAGCCGATGGCCTGGCCGGGGATCGAGAGGTAGCGGGTCAGCTCGCTCTCCACGAAGTCGGCGGGCCGGCTGCTGTGCGCGCCGAAGAACTCCTCCGCCAGTTCGGGCGTCCAGCGCTCACCCGGGTGGAACGGCGAATCCGCCGGAATCTCCAGTTCCAGATGCATGCCGATGTCGACGATGACACGGGCCGCGCGCATCATCTGCGCGTCGAGGTAGCCGAGGCGCTGCTCCGCGTCGGTGAGGAAGCCGAGTTCGTCCATGAGCCGCTCCGCGTACAGCGCCCAGCCCTCGGCGTTGGCGCTGACGCCCCCGACGGTGGCCTGGTAGCGGGAGAGGTCTCCCGCGACGTGCGCCCACTGCGCGAGCTGGAGGTGGTGGCCGGGGACGCCCTCGTGGTACCAGGTCGAGACGAGGTCGTACACGGGGAAGCGGGTCTGGCCCATCGTCGGCAGCCAGGTGCGGCCGGGGCGCGAGAAGTCCTCGGACGGTGCCGTGTAGTAGGGGGCCGCCGCGCTGCCGGGCGGCGCGATGTGTGACTCCACCTTCCGTACCCGCTCGGCGAGTTCGAAGTGTGTCCCGTCCAGCGCCTCGATCGCCTGGTCCATCAGGTTCTGCAGCCACGCCTGCACTTCGTCGACACCTTCGATGTGCGTGCCGTGCTCGTCGAGGTGCGCGAGCGCCACCCAGGGGGTCTCGGCGCCGGGCAGGACCTTCTCGGCCTCCTTCTTCATCTCGGCGAGGAGACGGTGGTACTCCGCCCAGCCGTACGCGTACGCCTCGTCGAGGTCGAGATCCGTACCGTTGAAGTAGCGCGACCAGCGGGCGTACCGCTCGCGGCCGACGGTGTTCGGCGCGCCCTCGATGGCGGGCGCGTACACATCGCGCATCCAGTCCCGGAGGGAGACCAGGGCTTCGGTCGCGGTGCGGGCGGCGGTGTCCAGCTCCGCGCGCAGCGCCTCGGGGCCCGGCGTCACGAAGTCCTCGAACCAGCCGCGGCCCTGCCCGTCGGTGTCGGACCACTCGGTGAGCTGCCCGATGAACGTCGCGGTGGGGCGGGGGCCCGCGTACAGCTTGCGCTCAAGGCCGAGGGCGAGGGACTCGCGGTAGCCGTCCAGCGCGCCCGGCACCGCGCGCAGCCGTTCCGCGACCGCCGCCCAGTCCTCGTCCGTCTCGGTGGGCGTGAGGGTGAACACCTCGCGCACCGAGTGCGCGGGCGAATGCATGTTGCCGACCGTGCGCAGGTGGTCGTCGGCGTCGTGGACGGCGAGTTCGGCGGTGAGCCGCTCGCGCAGCAGCCGGCCGCAGCGGCGCTCGATGTCGCTGTCCGCGCCCGGCTGCCGTTCCGCCTCGTCGAGCCGTTCCAGGGTCCTTCGCGCCAGGTCGGCCAGCGCGGCCTGACCTGCGGGCGAGGCATCCGGCAGCTTGCCGGCACTCGCCTTGTCGCCGAGGTAGGTACCAGTGACCGGGTCGAGGGCGATGAGGTCGTCGACATACGCGTCGGCGACCTCGCGGGGCAGCGGGATCTTCGTCTCAGACATGCGGACATCCTCGTACGGGGACGCGGTCCCCGTCAGCAGGATCTGCTGAGGGCGTGACCCTTCGGTCAGCCTTCGCGCTGCGGTGGCAGCAGTGGGCCGCAGTCCCACTGCTGGAAGATCAACCGGGTCTCGACGCGCGCCACTTCACGCCGGGACGTGAACCCGTCGAGGACCAGCCGCTGCAGATCGGCCATGTCGGCGACCGCGACATGGACGAGATAGTCGTCGGGTCCGGTGAGATGGAAGACGGTCCGCGACTCGGGCAACGCCCTGATGCGCTCCACGAACGGCCCCACCAACTCCCGCCGGTGCGGTCTGACCTGCACGGACAGCAGGGCCTCCAGGCCCCGCCCCAGTCTCGCCGGATCCAGCCGCAGCTGGTGGCCGAGAATGACTCCCGCACGGCGCAGCCTCGTCACCCGGTCCAGGCAGGTCGAGGGCGCGACACCGACCTGCGCCGCGAGATCGCGGTACGTCGTCCGGGCGTCGTTCTGCAAAAGCCGCAGCAGATGGAGATCCACCGGATCGAGTACGACAGAATCGGCCATGGCGCGAACGTAGCACGGGGTTCGGCGCTCACTCCCCGGTTCCTGTTCAGGCTTGCGGGTATGGATTCCGTCAGCTACGACATACGCGAACCGGACACGACGAGACACAGGGCCGGTCGTACCCGCGCGCTCGCCACCGAGGCCGTGCACGCGGGGCGGGAGGATCTCGCCCGGCAGGGACTGCACGCGGCGCCGATCGACCTGTCCACGACCTATCCGTCGTACGACAGCCGCGGCGAGGCCGCCCGCATCGACGCGTTCGCCGCGGACGGCGCCGAACCGCAGGGCCCGCCCGTCTACGGCCGCCTCGGCAACCCGACCGTCGCCCGCTTCGAGACCGCCCTCGCCCGCCTCGAAGGCACCGAGAGCGCGGTCGCGTTCGCGAGCGGCATGGCCGCACTGAGCGCCGTACTGCTCGTACGGAACGCGCTCGGCCTGCGCCATGTCGTCGCCGTACGGCCCCTGTACGGCTGCAGCGACCACCTCCTCACCGCCGGGCTGCTGGGCTCTGAGGTGACCTGGGTCGACCCGGCGGGCGTAGCGGACGCGCTGCGCCCCGACACGGGCCTGGTGATGGTGGAGTCCCCGGCCAATCCGACGCTCGCCGAACTGGACCTGAAGGCCCTCGCGCACGACTGCGGTTCCGTTCCCCTGCTCGCCGACAACACCTTTGCCACGCCGGTGCTGCAACGCCCCGCCGAGCAGGGGGCGTGGCTGGTCCTGCACAGTGCCACCAAGTACCTGGGCGGACACGGCGACGTGATGGCCGGGGTGGTCGCCTGCGACGAGGAGTTCGCCGGGCGGCTGCGCCAAGTGCGGTTCGCCACCGGCGGTGTGCTGCATCCGCTCGCCGGTTATCTGCTGCTGCGCGGCCTGTCGACCTTGCCCGTACGGGTCCGGGCCGCGTCCTCGAACGCGGCGGAACTGGCCCGCCGCCTCGCCGCCGACCCGCGCGTCGCCCGCGTCCGCTATCCGCGGATCGGCGGTGCCATGATCGCCTTCGAGGTGCACGGTGACCCGCACGCCGTCATCGCCGGGGTTCGTCTGATCACCCCTGCCGTGAGCCTCGGCAGCGTGGACAGCCTCATCCAGCATCCGGCCTCCATCAGCCACCGTGTCGTGGACGCGGCGGACCGCCGCGGCGCCGGGGTCGGCGACCGGCTGCTGCGGCTGTCGGTGGGGCTGGAGGACGTCGACGACCTGTGGGCCGACCTGGACGGGGCGTTGGGCCGGACCTGACGTTCCCTGGCCCTTCAGGCGGGTCGCGCCGCGAACGGTCCACCGGAGCGGAACGCCAGCTCGGCGAAGCGCTCGCCGATGCGGCGGTGGGTGGCGGCGTCCGGGTGGAGCTGGTCGGGCAGCGGCAGCTCGGCGGAGTCCGCCTCGCCGTAGAGGTGTCGTCCGTCGAGGTAGTGCAGGTTGGGGTCCTCGGCCGCACGCTGCTTCACGATGCGCGAGAGTTCGTCCCGGATCACGTTGAGGGTCAGCTTCCCCGCGGCGCGCTCAGCGGGGTCTCCCGCGGCCTGGAACAGGATCTTTCCCTCGCTGAAGTTGCTGAAGTCCGCGACGCTGGGCCCGGGGGTGTCCTCGTGGATGGGGCACAGGATGGGCGAGGCGACCAGCAGCGGCGTGGTGGGATGCCCCTCGCGGACGGTGTCGAGGAAGCCGTGCACCGCCGGGGTGAACGCCCGCAGGCGCATCACGTCGGTGTTGACCAGGTTGACGCCGATCTTGACGCTGATCAGGTCCGCGGGGGTGTCGCGCAGGGCACGCGCGGTGAACGGGTCGAGCAGGGCGCTGCCGCCCAGGCCCAGGTTGATCAGTTCCACGCCGCCGAGTGAGGCGGCCAGCGCGGGCCAGGTCGTGCTGGGGCTCTCCGCGTTGGAGCCGTGGCTGATGGAACTGCCATGGTGCAGCCACACCTTGCGGCCCCGGTCCGGTGCGGGCTCGACGGGGGCGTCGGTGCGCAGCGCGACCAGCTGGGTGATCTCGTTGTACGGCAGCCAGATCTCCACGTCCTTCATCCGGTCGGGCAGTCCGGCGAAACGAACGGTGCCGACCGGGCCGGGCCGGGTCTCCGCGGAGCCGGTGGACATGTCCACGGCCAGGACATTGCCGCCGGGCGCGCTCGCCCGCCCGGCCGGGCGCCCGTCGACGAGCAGGTCGTACTGGCCGTCGGGACGGGGCGGGGCGCCCAGGTAGAGCGTCTTGGTCGGGAGCGTGTCCAGCTCGACGGCGGTGGCCCGGGTGCGGAAAACCAGCCGTACGCCGGACGGCTGGGCCTCCGCCATGGCCAACTGCCCGTCGGCGCACTGCGCGCGGGCCCGGGCGGGCAGCCGGTGCGGCAGCACTCCGTGCTCGGTGCGCTCCAGGTCGAGCGCGCCGAGCACGAGGTCCGCGGTGATGGGTGTGGGGATCCAGTCCGCCGGCCGGGGCGGGGTGGCGGAGCCGGGGGCGTCGTCGTGCTGGTGGGTCATGGTCTCAGCATGTCAACCGGAATCCTGACCCGCACATGGGTTTCCGGACCGTTGATCGCTGACTAGGGTGCGCATGATTGCTGCCGGGGGTGCGCAGCCGCGCCCCGCAGGGGGCGCGGGGAACTGCGCGACCAGCCCCCACCGGCTGAGGCAGAACGGAACCTCACAACCAGCGCGGAGCGCTCAGTCCCGCACCACCCGCTCCCCGAGCTGCCCCTCGTCGTACGGCAGCCGTGACGTCACCGGAGTCGCGTCCAGACGGGCCGTGATGACCAGGGTGCCCTCCTCGATCTGGTAGTCGAGGGGAAGGCCGAGGCCGCGCATGGCGGCGACCATGCCGGTGTTGGAGGACTGTGTGACGGCGTACACGCTCTCGCAGCCCGCCTCGACGGCCATCGTCACCAGACGGCCGAGCAGTTCGCCGCCGATACCGCGCCGCTGCCAGTCGTCCTCGACGAGGAGCGCGATCTCCGTCTCGTCGCCGTCCCAGAGGAGGTGGCCGAGCCCGACGATGCGCCCGGACGCCGTCTGCACCGCGAGGGTCCGTCCGAAACGCGGGCTGAGCAGGTGGTTGAGGTAGCGGTCCGCGTCGCCGACCGGACCGTGGTACCGCATGCGCAGCGTGCTGGGCGAGCAGCGCTCGTGCATCGCCTTGGCGGCTTCGAGGTCGGCGGCGTCGGCGCGCCGCAGGCTGATGGCGTTGCCTTCCGGCAGCGTCAGCACGTCCTGACTGCGCGGTACCCGCGGACCGAGCCGCGCGTCCAGCTCCACCAGCGCCCGCGCCCGCGCGAACTCCGTCGGCGTGAACGGCAGATACGGCCGCTCCACCGTGATCACTCCGCCCTCGGGCGCCCGCAGCCGCATCACCGTTCCTTCGAGCGCCCCTTCGACGGGAGCGCCTTCCTCCGCGCGACCGGATCCGGGCGCCTTGGCGGGCAGCGAGCGGATGGTGCACCGGCCGAGCAACTGCCGGAGCGCGAGCGGCAGTTCCGCCGCGTCCAGCGCCGTACGAGTCGCCAGACCCAGCACCCGGGTCGGCGCGTCGACGAGGTCGTGGGCGTCGGCCCGCTCGGTCCAGGTCTCCGTGCCACCCGCCAGCGAGACGGCGCGGGTCATCTCGGAAGCCGCCAGCTCTGTGGGCGCGCGCAGCAGGAACTCGTCCACGGTGCCCTCTGCCAGCGGATGTGTCTGCAGGCTCAGGATGTCGACCCGCTGCTGCGCCAGCGCCGAGCACAGCGTGGCCAGGGATCCGGGGGCGTCCTTCACCGTCGTCCGCATCCGCCACAGCGTGGTCGCTCCGGCGAGGGAATCCGGCACCGCCGCGGTTTCCTCGGACGGCCCGGCCCGGCGCCCGTCGGCGAGCGGCCGGGCGTCGGTATCGTCCGCCGGCGGCGCATGACCGTGGCGGCGTGCCCACCATGTGTGGAAGCCGGCCGTGGCGACCAGGACGACGGCCGAGATGATCAGCAGGGCCGTGCCGTCGGGTCCGTGCCCGATCAGGTTGGCCACGGCGTCCGCGACCGCAACGGCCGTGAACAGCGCGGCGAGTTCGACGACGTCCCGCCGCCAGTGGTGAACGGGTCGTCCGTGCTTCGCACGCGTCACATCAGGCATGTCTCGAGTCATACAGCCACTGTGGAGGAACCGTGTTGCGTGATCACGAACGGTCTGTGACTGATGGGTAAAGTATCGTTCTGTACCTTTTGATGTTCTTTTTGCAGTTGTTTTGCTTCCTTCGGCCGAACGGGCCGTGCCTTCCGGCCGCCCGCGGAGAGAGGAGGCCGCGCACCGGGGGATGACTCCGGTGCGCGGCCCAGCGGTTCGAGGGTACGGGAGTTGGCCACGCACCCCGGCTACTGCCCCACGCGCCCCGGCTGAAGCACCTGCGTGAACAGCACGGTGCCGTCCTGCTCGCGCAGCCGCACCGTCAGCTCGCCGCTGTCGCCGTCGATGTCGACCTCGCCGAAGAACTGGTAGCCACCGGCGGGCGAGACGTTCGAGTCGGTCGGCGCCTTCACGAACACCCGCTCCGGACCGAAGGTGTTGTCCAGCGCGCTGGCCGGGAACGCGCCGGCGTGGAGCGGTCCTGAGACGAACTCCCAGAACGGCTCGAAGTCCGTGAACGTGGCCCTCGACGGCTGGTAGTGCTGCGCCGAGGTGTGGTGCACATCGGCCGTCAGCCACACCGTGCCGGTGATCCGCCGGTGCTTGACGAACCGCAGCAGCTCCGCGATCTGCAGCTCGCGCCCGAGCGGCGCGCCCGGGTCGCCCTGGGCCACGGCCTCGATGTTCGGCTTTCCCTCGGTGGCGTCCGGCACGACCAGGCCGAGCGGCATGTCCGCGGCGATCACCTTCCACACGGCACGCGACCGAGACAACTCCCGTTTGAGCCACTCCAGTTGCTCGGCGCCGAGAATGCCCTGGGGATCGGTGGTCTGCGTGTCGGGGGAGTTGGCGTTGCGGTAGGTCCGCATGTCGAGCACGAACACGTCCAGGAGCGGGCCCTGGCGCAGGACCCGGTACACGCGGCCGTCCTGGTTGTCCGGTCGCAGCGTCGAGATGGGGAAGTACTCGCTGAACGCGCGACGGGCCCGGGTGGCCAGGACGTCGACGCTCTTCTCGGTGTAGCGGGTGTCCGAGGCCGCGATCACCTCGCCGGGGTACCAGTTGTTGCGCACCTCGTGGTCGTCCCACTGGATGATGGACGGCACCTGGGCGTTGAAGCGCTTCAGGTTCTCGTCCAGCAGGTTGTAGCGGAAGTTGCCGCGGAACTCGGCCAGCGTCTCGGCGACCTTGGACTTCTCCACCGTGGTGATGTTGCGCCAGGTGCTGCCGTCGGGGAGTGCCGCAGTCGCCGTGATCGGGCCGTCGGCGTAGATGTTGTCGCCGCTGCATATGAAGAAGTCGGGGTCGAGCTCGGCCATGGCGTCGTAGATCCGGTAGCCGCCGAGGTCCGGGTTGATGCCCCAGCCCTGTCCCGCCAGGTCGCCCGACCACAGGAAGCGCACCCCGTCCCGCCGCCCCTTCGGCGTCGTACGGAAGGTGCCGGTGACGGGTTCGCCCGTGCGGCGCGGGTCGTCGGGGTCGGCGAGCAGCACGCGGTAGTGGATCTGCTCGCCCGCGGGCAGGCCGCGCAGCCGCGTCGTCCCCGTGAAGTCGCTGTCCGAGCCGAGCAGCGGACCCTGCCACCTGCGGGGGTTGCGGAACGACTCGGTCGCGGACGTCTCGACGATCATCCGGGCCGGGCGGTCGGACCGTACCCACACCAGTCCGGAGTCGGCCGTCACGTCTCCGGCCTGGACGCCCCACCCCGCCTTCGGCCGCCCGGACAGGGCGAACGCCGGTGCCGCGCCGAGCGCGGTGGGCAGGGCCAGTGCGGCGGAGGCGGCGAGAGAGCCGCGCAGAACGCTGCGGCGACGGGGGAACGGATGCTGCGGACGGTGTGACATGAATGCGCCTCCAGGGACGGATTCGGCCAATGGGCAATGCCACAACTACTGGTGCGCCACAGCGCGCACGGAAACCACGAGTGAACAGAGGACCGCGGGGTCGAGGGAACCGGTGTGCGACTTCTCACGGCTGTCCCGTGGGAATGGGACGCGTGTCTTAGAGGCGGACGGCGTCCGCCATCAGCCGTACGCCGTCCCGGATCCGCGCCGGGGACAGGTGCGCGTACCCCAGCACCAGCCGTACGCCGTCGTCGACCGCGTCCCCGTAGTGCGCCAGCGGACGTACGGCGACTCCGGCCGCGGTGACCCGTTCCAGGAAGTGGTCCCGTGGCCCGAACCGCTCGGGCAGCGCGGCGATGACATGCAGACCCGCCGCGATCCCGGACACCTCCGTCCCGGGAAAGTACTCCTCCAGGGCGGATACGAGGGTGTCGCGTCGTTCCCGGTAGGCGCGTTGGCAGCGGCGCAGCTGTCGGTCGTAGTCGCCCCGCTCGATGAAGCGGGCAAGGAGTGCCTGGTCGACGACAGGGTTTCCGAGATCCATGGTGCGTTTGCGCTCGACCGCCTCCTCGGCCAGCGACGCGGGCACGAGCAGCCAGCCCAGCCGCAGCCCCGGTGCGAGGGACTTGCTGACCGACCCCGTGTAGGCGACGCGCTCCGGGTCGAGGCCTTGCAGCGCGCCCACGGGGGCACGGTCGTAGCGGAAGTCCCCGTCGTAGTCGTCCTCGATCACCAAGCCGTCCACCGACCTTGCCCAGTCGAGGAGTTCGGCCCGGCGCCGTGCGGAGTACGCGATCCCCGAGGGGAACTGATGGGCGGGCGTCGTCATCACGGCTCGTACGCCCGACGCCTCCAGCGGTCCGGTGGCCAGCCCCTCCTCGTCCAGGGGCAGCGGTACGGTGCCGACGCCGGCCGAGGCGTACAGCGCGCCGTGTTCGGGGCTGCCCGGATCCTCGACGCCGACTTCGCGCACCCCGCGCGCGTGGAGCACGAATCCGAGCAGTGCCATCGCCTGCGCGACCCCGGAGACCACGACGATCCGCTCCGGGTCGGCGACCACCCCACGGCGCCGGGAGAGGAGCTCTGCGAGGGCCGTGCGCAGCCGGGGCAGCCCGCGCGGATCCGGGTAACCCAGTGCGTGGTGCGGGAGTTCGGCGAGAACCCCGCGTTGTGCGGCGGCCCACGCGGCGCGCGGGAACAGCGACAGGTCCGGTGTCCCGGGAACGAAGTCGGCCCGGGTGTCGGCGGCTCGCGGCGCGAGATCACGCACGCCTGGCCGGGCCGCCCGCACGGCGCCGCCGACCCAGGTCCCGGCACCCCGGCCGCTGCGCAGGTACCCCTCCGCGGTCAGCTGCTCGTACGCCTCCGTGACCAGTCCCCGGGACACCCCGAGATCGGCGGCGAGCTCACGGCTGGAGGGCAGCCGGGTGCCCGGTGCGAGCCGGCCCGAACGGACCGACTCGCGCAGCGCCTCCTGGAGCGTGCGGCCACGCGCGCGTGCCGGCGCCGACGCGGCCGGCAGGAGCAGCTCCCAGGCGGCGGCCCAGGGGACGGACCCCGACGACCCGGACCCTGGCGATCCCGATGATCCCGATGGCCCCGACGACCCGGATCCAGGGGACGGCGATCCGGCCGGTGTGCCCCTCGCATTGGTCCCCGATGACGTCATGGAAGTGGACCTTAAACCGGACCGCGTCCCTTCGTAGCGTCGCTGCCATGAACGTCACCCCCGCCCGAGGCGCACTGCTCGCCGCCCTCGCGTGTGTCCTCGTCGGAGCCTCCTTCACCGCCAACAGCGTCCTGGACCAATACCCGTACGCGGGCGGCCAGTTCCTGCGCTACGGCCTCGCCTGCCTGCTGCTGCTGCCGCTGGTCGGCCGGGGCGGCGCGGCACCGCTGAGGCGGCTCACACCGCGCCAGTGGGGACGCCTCGGCCTGCTCGCGGCGGTCGGCATGGTCGGCTTCAACATCGCGGTGATCGCCGCCGAGCGGACGGCGGAGCCGGCGGTTCCGGGCGTCTTCGTGGGCTGCGCCCCGATACTCGTGGCCGTGATCGTCCCCCTTCGGGAGGGGCGTCCGCCGCAACGCCTCGTGCTGTACGGGTCGTTGCTCGTGGCGGCGGGCGCCTTCACCGTCCAGGGCTGGGGCCGCACCGACGGTGCGGGGATCGCGTACTCCGTGTGCGCGCTCGTCGGAGAGGTGGGCTTCGCGGTCCTGGCCGTGCCCCTGGTGCGGCCGCTCGGTCCACGGCTGCTGTCGGCCACCGTCTGCGGGATCGCCGCGGTCGAGTCGGCGGTGGCCGGTGTGCTCACCGGCGGCGGCGCCTGGCTCCGGATGCCGGACGCGACCGAGGCCACCGCGCTGCTGTGGCAGGCGGCGGTCGTCACGGTCGTCGGCTTCGTGTGCTGGTACACGGGCATGCGGCGCATCGGCGCCGAACGCGCCACGCTCTTCTCCGGCCTCATCCCCGTCGCGGCGGCCGCCACCGCGCCGCTCGTCGGCACGGGCGCGTACGGCACCGCGCAGGCCCTCGGGAGCGCGCTGGTCGGCGCGGGAGTCGCCCTGGGTTCCGGCGCGTTGGCGCGCGCCGGGCGTCGCTCAGCGGCTGCCGTCGAGAATGACGCGGGCGACGAGCGCCGGATCGTCGTTCATCGGGACGTGCCCGCAGCCGGGCAGCCTGACCAACCGGGCGCGCGGTATGACGTGCTTCGCGCGGATCCCCTGGCGGCGCACCAGCAGCCGGTCCCGGGTGCCCCAGGCCACGGTGACCGGAAGCCCGGGGACGTCGTCGGTGAACTGGACGGAGCCGCCCGCCCGGAGGGTCGGCGTGAAACCCTCGGCGCGGGCCAGCGCGAGGGTCTCCGCGACGACCGCCTCGGGTGAACGGCGGCCGGGGCGGGCGTAGATGGTGCTCGTCAGCACCGCCCGCCCGGCCGCCGTACGCGAGAGCCGCTCGACCAGAGGGACGGGCATGCGCCGCGCGGCCTGCCGCATCGCGAACAGCACACCGAAGGCGTACCGCCGTTCGGCCTGCGACCAGAACCCGGCCGGCGAGATCGCGGTGACGGACCGCACGAGCTTCTCGCGGCCCAACTCCAGGGCCAGCAGCCCGCCCAGGGAGTTGCCCGCCACATGCGGCCGATCGATCTCCAGCGCCTCGCACAGCGCGCCGAGCGCGGGCACCACCGTCTCCAGGTCGTGCGTGAGGCCCTCAGGCAGCGCCGGTGACTCGCCGAAGCCGGGCAGATCGACGGCTATGACGTCGCGCTCGGCCGCCAGGATGTGGACGACCGGGTCCCAGGCCTGCCGGTGGTGGCCGATGCCGTGCAGCAGGAGCAGCGGCTCACCGGTGCCCACGCGCGCGTAGGACAGCGTCACGTTCCTGGGGCCGCGCGGAGAGGGGAGGCTGAAGGAGACCGTGGCGGACATGATGCTGCTCCTCGTCTGGGACACGATGGACTTGCTCGGCATGCTGACGGACCGTCTCGTAGACAGCTTGTCAGCAACTGCTACCGACGGGTAGCCCCCGGTTGCCGCGAACCACACGCGGGTGCCTGCTGTCGACTTCTGCCGACCGATTCCGCCTGGACACGGACGTGGCGAGTCGGATGGGATGGAACCGTGGCCACCGACACCGCGATTGACGACTTCGAACAGCACCGTCCCGTCCTGATGGGCGTCGCCTACCGCATGCTCGGCCGGGTGGCCGACGCCGAGGACGTGGTCCAGGAAGCGTGGCTGCGCTGGTCCGGCGCCGACCGGGCCGACGTGCGCCAACCGCGCGCCTACCTGGTGCGGGTCACCACCCGGCTCGCCATCGACCGGCTGCGCCAAGTTCAGTCGCGCAACGAGGCGTACGTGGGTCCGTGGCTTCCCGAGCCGTACGTCACCGACTTCGGGGACACCGTCCCCGACACCGTGGAGCGGGCCGTCCTCGCCGACTCCGTCTCACTCGCCGTCCTCGTCGTGCTGGAATCCCTGTCACCCCTGGAACGGGCGGTGTTCGTCCTCAGGGAGGCGTTCGGTTTCCCGTACGCGGACATCGCCGCCGTCCTCGACCGGGGCGAGCCCGCGGTACGCCAGCTCGCCGGGCGGGCCCGCAAGCACGTGGACGAACGGCGCCCGCGCTACGAGGTCGACCCGGCCGAACGCCGCGCCCTGACCGAACGTTTCCTCGCCGCGGCGGCCGAGGGCGACCTGCAAGGGCTCCTGTCCATGCTCGCCCCGGACGCGCGTCTGGTCGCCGACAGCGGCGGGCTGTCACGGGCCCCGCTGCGGGTCATCGAGTCCGCCGACAAGGTGGCGCGCTTCCTCCAGGGCGCGGCCCGCAAGGGCATCACCGCCCCGTCGTTCCGCCTGCTGGAACTCAACGGCGGCACCGCGCTGCTGGCCCTGTCCGGCGACAAGCCCGACAGCGTCTTCCAACTCGACGTCGTGGACGGCCGCATCCAGTGCGTCTACATCATTCGCAACCCGGAGAAGCTGGTGTCACTGTCCGAGGAGTAGCCGGGGAGTGGCCGGGGAACCCGCGCCGGCTCGTGCGGACCACCGACAGCCCTCGTCCTCTGGACGGGGGCTTTCGGCGTTGTGTCACGAACATCACCCAGCACGAACGCCCTGTGAACGCTCTGCGGCAGCACCCCTGTGCAATCCGTAAGGGATTGAGGATTGGTCTTGACCAAGGGTGTAGGCGGACTTATGGTCACAGGGATAGTGCAGGAACCTTTAATAAACAAGGGCGCTAAAACGCCGCCGGGCCACGGCGATTGCGGAGGACAGGGTGGGGACCCAGCAGTTGGAAACGGTGCCGGAGCCTAAGTACTGGCATCTCAAGACCGTGCTCAGTGAGGCATTGGACTCCGACTTCACCGTGGGCGAGATCCTGCCCAACGAGCGCGACCTGGCGGCCCGGTTCGGGGTCGCCCGAGCCACGCTCCGCCAGGCTCTGGAACAGCTCGAGCTGGAAGGCCGTCTGCAGCGCCGCCGCGGGGTGGGCACCACTGTCGCCCCGCCGCGCGTGGGTGTGGCCGTCGGTTCCGAGCAGCACGCGTGGCCGGGCGCGGTCGGCGACGCCTGGCAGCCCGCGGACTGCACGCTGGCGGTCCCGCCCACGGGGGTTGTCGGCATCCTGGAGTCGGGCCACGACGAGCAGGTGCACACGGTGCGCCGCTCCCGCGTGACGCACGGCCAGCCGGTCGCCGCCGAACTGCTCTACATCCCGGCGTCCTCGGTGCCCGACCTGTCCGCGATCGACGCGCCCTCGGGCACGGCACGCGCGCGTGCCGTGCTGCGCGAGCTGCAGCGCCTGGACCTGGAGGGTCAGGACAGCGCCGTGGAGCTCGGCTCGGCCCGTGCGGACGACGCCAGGGAGCTCGACCGGCTCCCGGGAGCGCCCGTCCTCGTCGTCACGACCCGCTTCTTCGCCGAGGGACGCACCGCGGCGGTCTCCATCGCCACCTACCGGGCCGACACCTGCCGGCTGACCTTCGGCGACTCCGGCGGCGTGGAGATCCACCACGACCCGGAACGCAAGGCTTCCTGAGCCGCAAGCCGGGCGGTCTGCCACCGCGCAGCAGCCCCTCACACGAGCGTCCCGCCCCGGAAGACTCCGGGGCGGGACGTTTTCGCATGCGGTGCACGCCGGTTCCGCTCAGCGGCGCGCGGTGACCGTTCCCTCCACCGCGAACAGCTGCTCCTCCACGTGGTCGAGAGCCAGCCGCAGCGCGCCCGTCGCCACGGCGGCCTCGCCCAGGAGGGAGAGCGCCACCTTCGGCGGGCGCAGACAGTAGCGCGCCAACTCGCGCCGCAGCGGCTCCAGTACGCCGTCCAGACCGGCCGCCCAGCCCCCGACGACGACCAGCTCGGGGTCGAGCGCCAGGACGAGCGCCGCGACGTCGTGGACGAGACGCTGGATGAAGCGGTCGACCGCCGCGATGGCCCGCTGGTCGCCGCTCCGGGCGTACGCGAAGACCTCGGCGACCGCCTGCTCGTCGAGCGGGTGCAGCGGCTCGCCCGTGGTGGACAGCAGCGTCTCGGGCGTCACCTCGCGGCCCAGCAGATGCAGCGCGCCGATCTCCCCGGCCGCACCCCCGTACCCCCGGTGCAGCCGTCCGCCGATCAGCGAACCGGCGCCGGGGCTGAGCCCGGCCAGCACGAACACCACGTCGTCCGACTCGGTGGCCGCACCCTTCCAGTGCTCGGCGACGGCCGCCGCGTTGGCGTCGTTCTCGACCAGCACCGGGCACTTGAAGGAGCGGCTCAGGCGCTCGCCGAGGCGCAGGCCCGTCCACTCCGGCAGCGCCGTGCCCAGGCGTACGGTGCCGTCCGCCTCGACGATCCCGGGGCTGCCGACGCCCACCGCACGCAGCGAGCTCCGTGCGACGCCCGCCCGGCGCAGCAGCTCCGCGACCGCCGTACGCAGCCGATCGAGCCGCTCGTCCGCCGACGCCGTCTCCTCCACGTCCTTGGCCATGGAGCCGAGAACCCGGCCGTCCAGGTCCGAGAGGAGCGCGGCGACCCGGTGCGGGCCGATCTCCAGGCCCAGCAGATGGCCCGCCTCGGCCCGGAAGCGGAACCTCCGCGCCGGACGGCCTTGACGCCGGGCAGCGCCCTCCTCGGCGGCCTTCTCGACGACGAGCCCGGCTTCCATCAAGCCCTCGACGACTCCCTCGACCGTCGGCCGGGACAATCCGGTCACCCGGGTGATCTCGGTGAGGGTCGCGCAGTCCGTGGTGCGCAGCGCGTGCAGCACCACCGCGGAATTGATCCTTCGCAGCAGAGAGGGGTCCCCGCCGGTCAACTGCCCCAACGTCCGTCCTCCCAGCTCGTGCGCGTGTTGGCCGGATCGTACTCGGCGCGGCGGACCCGGGCGAGTGCCGGGGACCAGTTACCTACCGACGGGTCGGACTCACCCGGGCGCCACGAACCCCGACTCGTACGCCGCGATGACCGCCTGCGTACGATCCCGGGCCCCCAGCTTCGCGAGTACGGCGCTGACATGGGACTTGACGGTCTCGGTCCCGACGATCATCCGAGTGGCGATCTCGGCGTTCGACATCCCCCGCGCCATCAGCCGCAGCACCTCCGCCTCCCGCTCGGTCAGGGCCGCCCGCTCCATGGCCGCCCGCGCCGCGGGATTCCCGGCGCTGTCCCCGTACTCGGCGGCCAACTGCCGTACGGAAGCCGGAAACAGCAGCGACTCGCCCTCGGCGACGAGCCGCACCGCGTGCACGATCTCGGCCGGCCGCGCCCGCTTCAGCAGAAACCCGTCGGCGCCCGCCCGCAGTGCCTCGTAGACGTACTCGTCGTTCTCGAACGTCGTCACCACAAGGATCTTCGGCGGATCGGCCACGGTCCGCAGCACCGCGCGCGTGGCCTCGATGCCGTCCATCAGAGGCATCCGTACGTCCATGGCGACCACGTCGGGCCGCAGTTGCCGCACCAGTGGAATCACCGCGGCACCGTCGGCCGCCTCCCCGACGACCTCGATGTCGGGCTGGGCCTCCAGGACGGCGCGCAGACCAGCGCGTACGAGGGGTTCGTCGTCGACGAGGAGAACGGTGACCGGCATCCGGCCAGCGTAGATCAGCGCAGCGGCAGTTCTACATGCACCTGCCAGTCACCCTCGTCCGGCCCCGTCCGCGCCCGGCCCCCGAGCAGTGCCGCACGCTCCCGTATCCCGCGCAGCCCGCTGCCCCGTCCGGGCCCCGGTATCTCCGCGGTGAGCGGATTGCGGACCTCCAGGACCAGCCCGCCGTCCTGGACCTCGATACGGACCCGGGCCGGGACACTCCCCGCATGCCGCAGGACATTGGTGAGCGATTCCTGCAGGATGCGGTACCCCTCGCGGGACACCGGACCCGGCACGGTCTCCACCGGACCCGTCACCTCGGCATCGACCTTGGCCCCGGAGGCACGCGCCGACTCCAGCAGCCGGTCGGCCTCGGTCAGCGTGGGGCGGCTGCTCACCGGACGCTCCGCCTCCCGCAGCACGCCGAGCACCCGCTCCAGGTCCTCCAGAGCGGCCCGGCCGGTGTCCTCGATGGCGCCCAGGGCCCGGTCGGTGAACGCGGGGTCGCCGGCCGCCCGGGCCGCGCCCGCCTGCACCACGGCGACGGTCAGCGCGTGACCTATGGAGTCGTGGAGCTCACGGGCGATGCGGTTGCGCTCCAGGAGCTGATCGGTGCGCTCCTCCAGGGCGGCGAGGCGCTCGGTGGACGAGGGGCCCAGGAGGCGGCCAGCTATCGCTGTGATCAGCTTGCCGAGGCCGATGACCGCGCCGTACAGGGCGAGCAGTGGGAAGGGGAAGAGCAGTGCGTAGGCCCAGTGCGGGTGCGAGACCGGCACGAAGGGGTTGTCGGTCGCCGGATTGCCCAACGACACGTTGATCAGCTCGCCGGCGATCAGCGGCAGCCAGACGGTGAGCCCGCTGACCACCCACCCGCCCACCAGCCGGATCTCCAGCCAGAGCACGGTCCGCCAGCGGTCCCGCCACGTGGCCGAGGGAGCGACCGAGAACGCCGCCTCCCCGCCGCCCCGCGCCAGCATGAACTGCGCCTGCACACCCTCGCCCCGCCGGACGGCCGGAATCAGCCCCAGCGGAACCAGCAGCACCGCGGGCACCCATGGCTTCGACATGTCGATGAACAGCCACACGCTGGTGAACAGCATCGGCACCCACAGATGCAACCAACGCGTGTACGTCGTCCCCCGGAGCAGCGGGCGCAGAAAACGGGCCATTGCGTCATCGTGACAGGCCGCACTGACAACACGCTTCCCCCGGGCGGGGGAGACGACGTCCCCCCGCGGGGGAGGTGACGACCCCTCACCGGCGGCCAGTCTGAAGCCATGACCAGCATCGACGTCCAAGACCTCACCAAGGAGTACGGCAGCACACGCGCCGTGGACCAGCTCACCTTCAGCGTCCTTCCCGGCCGCGTCACCGGCTTCCTCGGTCCCAACGGCGCCGGAAAGTCCACCACCATGCGGCTCGTGCTCGGCCTGGACCGGCCCACGTCCGGCACCGCCAGCATCGGCGGCCGCGCCTACGCCGCCATCCACGAACCGCTGCGGCACGTCGGCGCCCTGCTCGACGCGCAGGCCCCGCACGGATCGCGGACCGCCCGCAACCATCTGCGGGCGCTCGCCGCGAGCAACCGCATCCCGGAGCGCCGCGTGGACGCGGTCCTCGAAGAGGTGGGGCTCGCCTCCGTCGCGCGGCGCCGGGTGAAGACGTACTCCCTGGGCATGCGCCAGCGGCTGGGCGTCGCGGGCGCGCTCCTCGGGGACCCGCCCGTGGTACTGCTCGACGAACCGTCGAACGGGCTCGACCCCGAAGGGATCATCTGGATGCGGGAGTTGATGCGCGCTCTGGCACGAGAGGGCCGCACCGTGCTCGTCTCCAGCCACCTCATGAACGAGACCGCGTCCTTCGCCGACCACCTCGTCGTCCTCGGCCGGGGCCGGCTGCTCGCCGACACACCCATGCGGGGATTCATCGACGCGCGCGTACAGCCCCGCGTTCGGGTACGCACCACCGACGGCCGGGCTCTGGGCGGCCTGTTCGCGGACCACGGCATCGAGGCCGTCGAGGGCGAGGACGGACGCTGGACCGTGCTCGACGCGCGCGTGGAGGACATCGGGCGCCTCACCTCGGCCGCGGGCGTGACCGTCCTCGAACTCGCGGCAGAGGAAGGCACGTTGGAGCAGGCCTACCTGGATCTGACGGCCACCGAGACCGAGTTCGCCGCCACGCCGTCCCCGACCCAGCCTCAGGAGGCCTGACCATGACGTTCGCACCCGCACTCCGCGCCGAGTGGATCAAGATCCGGACCCTGCGGTCGCTGGTCGGAGCACTGTGCGGCGTGCTCCTCGCCACCGCGCTCTTCTCGGCCATCGCCGGGCTCGACGGCGAAGGCGAGGACTTCGACCCGCTGTTCTCGGCGTTCTTCGGCGTCAGCTTCGGACAGATCGCGGCGATCACGTTCGGCGCGCAGGCGGTCTCGGCCGAGTTCCAGGGCGGTGCGCTGAGGGTGTCGTTGGCAGCGGTGCCCGACCGGCTGCGCTGGTTCGCGGCCAAGGCCCTGGCGATCGCGATCCCCGCGCTGACCGTCGGCCTGGTCACGGGCGTGGTGAGTCTGCTGGTGGGGAAGGCGGCTCTGGGGACGAAGGCGAGCGGGCTGACCTGGAGCGAGGAACTGCGCGGTGTCGTCGGCTGCGGCATCTATCTGATGCTCATGGCCCTGTTCGCGGCCGGCCTCACCGCCGTCCTGCGCAGCGGCGTCGCCACGCTGAGCATCCTGATCCCGTTCCTCCTGATCGTCTCCTTCGTCGTCGGCACCGCGTCGGCCGGCGTGGCCGACTTCCTGCCCGACAAGGCGGGCCAGGTGGTCTTCCACGAGACATGGGACGGTGCCCTCGGCGCCTGGACGGGACTCGCCGTGACCGCGGCCTGGACGGCGGCAGCCCTGGCCGCCGGCGCCTGGAGCATTCGGCGCCGCGACGCCTGACCGACTGGCCACGATCGTTCGGCTGTGCTCCACGGAACTCTCCGAGGAGCACAGCCTGTTACGTCTCTGCGGCAGCCGTCCGCAACCGCCCGAACTCCTCGGCCATCGTCGCAGCTGTCCAATGCGCGTTGAGCCCACTGGGATTGGGCAGCACCCACACCCTGCTGACCCCGATCAGCCGCTCCTGCGGACCGATGACGGCCTTGCGGTCACCGAACGCCGCCCGGTACGCGGTCACACCCACCACGGCCAGCCAGCGCGGCCGCAGCCGCTCCACCTTGGCGGTCAGCAGCCGCCCGCCCTCGCGGTACTCCTCGGCGGACAGCTCGTCGGCACGGGCGGTGGCGCGCGCCACGACGTTCGTGATGCCGAGCCCGTACGAAGGCAACTCGCCCTGCTCCGACGGCTTCAGCAGTCGCGGCGTGAACCCGGACAGGTGCAGCACCGGCCAGAACCGGTTGCCGGGACGCGCGAAGTGGTGACCCGTGGCGGCCGTCATCAGACCCGGATTGATGCCGCAGAAAAGCACCTTGAGGCCGCCGTCGGCATGGTCCGCGACCACGTCCGGCACGAGCCGGTCGCGGGCGGCCTCCAGGTCCGCGGGAGTGAGCCGCGTCAGAGGATCGCCCCCGGCGTGTATCCCGCGGCCTCCGGGTGCTGCTTCACGATCTCGTCGATACGGCCGACCACCGCGGCGACCTGGTCGGCGGCGGCGCCCGTGAAGGACAGCTTGTCGGCCATCAGTTCGTCGAGCTGTGCGCGGTCCAGCGGGATGCGCTCGTCCGCGGCGAGCTTGTCGAGCAGCTCGTTGCGCTCGGTGCCCTGCTCGCGCATGGCGAGGGCGGACGCGACCGCGTTCTCCTTGATCGCCTCGTGCGCGACCTCCCGACCGACACCGGCGCGCACCGCGCCCATCAGGACCTTGGTCGTCGCGAGGAACGGCAGGTAGCGGTCCAGCTCACGCGCCACGACGGCCGGGAACGCGCCGAACTCGTCGAGGACGGTGAGGAAGGTCTCCAGCAGGCCGTCCAGCGCGAAGAACGCGTCGGGCAGCGCCACCCGGCGTACGACCGAGCACGACACGTCGCCCTCGTTCCACTGGTCGCCCGCCAGCTCGCCGGTCATCGAGGCGTAGCCGCGCAGGATCACCATCAGGCCGTTGACGCGCTCGCAGGATCGGGTGTTCATCTTGTGCGGCATCGCGGAGGAGCCGACCTGGCCCGGCTTGAAGCCCTCGGTCACCAGCTCGTGCCCGGCCATCAGCCGGATCGTCTTGGCGGTGGAGGACGGGGCTGCCGCCAGCTGCACCAGCGCGGTCACCACCTCGTAGTCGAGCGAGCGCGGGTAGACCTGGCCGACGGAGGTGAACGCCTGCGAGAAGCCGAGGTGCCGGGCGATCCGCTGCTCCAGGTCGGCGAGCTTCGCCGCGTCGCCGCCGAGCAGGTCGAGCATGTCCTGAGCCGTGCCGACCGGACCCTTGATACCGCGCAGCGGGTAACGGCCGAGCAGCTCCTCGACCCGGCCGTACGCCACGAGCAGCTCGTCGGCGGCGGTCGCGAAGCGCTTGCCGAGGGTGGTGGCCTGCGCCGCCACGTTGTGCGAGCGGCCGGCCATGACCAGCTCGCCGTACTCACCCGCGAGCTTGCCCAGGCGTGCCAGGACGGCGACGGTACGGTCCCGCACCAGCTCCAGCGAGAGCCGGATCTGCAGCTGCTCGACGTTCTCCGTGAGGTCCCGGGACGTCATGCCCTTGTGGACGTGCTCATGCCCGGCGAGGTCGTTGAACTCCTCGATCCGCGCCTTCACGTCGTGCCGCGTGACCTTCTCGCGCTCGGCGATCGAGGCCAGGTCGACCTGGTCGAGCACCCGCTCGTAGTCGGCGATCGCGGCGTCCGGCACCTCGATCCCGAGGTCCTTCTGGGCCCGCAGCACGGCGACCCAGAGCTGACGCTCCAGCCTCACCTTCTGCTCGGGGGACCAGAGCGTGGCGAGCTCGGCGGAGGCATAACGTCCGGCGAGGACGTTGGGGATACGGGGCTTTGCAGGCGCGGGAGTCACGTGTACGGATTCTACTGGCGATTCCTGCAGGCCAGCGCCGCGGGGTTCTTCGTCGGAACCTACGAGGCCGGGGCCGAGCCGTCCGCGATCTCGGCCAGGATGTCGGCGTGGCACAGCTCGGGGGCGCACCAGCAGGCCAGGGTCTTGCCGCGTAGTGCGGGCACCTGGGCGAGCAGGTCGGGGCGTTCGAGCAGGTACGCCCGGTACTTGTCCATGATCTCGGCGCGGGTGCCGTCGCGCTTCTTGGTGGGGGTGTCGTAGGCGAACGGGTTGTACAGGGGGTGCTGGGGGAGATCCCAGTGGCCCATCGTCCAGCGGCGGCCGACGTAGACGAGGTCCGCGGGGGCGTTCTCGAGCCGAGGGCCGAAGTCGTGGATGCGGCCCTTGAGATTGATGACGGTGGCGGTCACGCACGGCTCCGTTCGGTAGGACGTGTCCCCGATGATCCGGCGCCGTGGCGGCCTACGCCGGCGGACCCTCGTACGGCCGCAACTCGGGCCGCTTCGCCGGGAGTCCGTCGCCCGACGAGCGTCCTGTCAGCCGGCGTCCGATCCAGGGCAGCAGGTGCTGCTTGGCGAAGCGGACGTCGGTCGTGCGGCGGGTGATCCAGCGGGGCGGGGCCGTGGGCGGCATCGGGGTCTGCCAGTCAGTGTCCTCGGGTTCGTACCCGAGTGTCTGCCACACCGCCTCGGCGACGCGGCGGTGCCCCTCATCCGTCAGGTGCAGCCGGTCGAAGTCCCACATGCGGGGGTCGCCGAGCGAGGGCGCCCCGTACAGGTCGACCACGAGCGCGCCGTGCCGCTTCGCGAGGTCGTCGATGTGGGTGAAAAGCTCCTCCACGCGGGGCCGGAACCGCTCGAAAACCGGACCGTTGCGGCCCGGGCTGCGCATCAGGACGAGTTGCTCGCACGCGGGGGCGAGGCGCTCGACGGCCTCGTCGAGGAGCCCGAGGACTCGTCCCATGTCGACCTTGGGGCGCAGCGTGTCGTTGAGCCCGCCGACAAGCGTGATCACGTCGGGCGCCATCGCGGCCGCCGCGTCCACCTGCTCGTCGACGATCTGGCCGATCAGTTTCCCGCGTACCGCGAGATTGGCGTACCGGAACCCAGGCGTCCGCGCGGCCATCCGGCCCGCAAGGAGGTCGGCCCAGCCGCGGTAGGAACCGTCGGGCAACAGGTCCGACATACCCTCGGTGAAAGAGTCGCCGAGCGCGACAAGACTGGTGTAAGTGGCATTCGTCTGCATGGCGAAAAAGATGTTAACCCGCCCGCATACCCATCGGTAGCTTGGGCTGTCGGATCAGCCGAGCGCCGCGGTCCCCGTCACCGCGGACTCACCCTCACACCGGCTGCCCGAACAGTTCCCGAAGCACGTCCTCCATCGTCACCAGACCGGCGAGCCGCCCGTCGCTGCCCAGCACGGCCGCCAGGTGCGTACGACTGCGCCGCATCGCCGTGAGCACGTCGTCCAGCGGGGTGCTCTCGCGGACGCGGGCGATGGGCCGCATGTCCCGCACCTGGAACGGAAGGTCGCGCGGTGTCACGTCGAGGGCGTCCTTGACGTGCAGATAGCCGACGATGCGGCGCCCCTCGTCCACGACGGGGAAGCGCGAGAAGCCGGATTCGGCGGACAGCTGCTCCAGCTGCTCCGGAGTGACGCCCACGCGCGCGTAGACCACGCTTTCCAGCGGGAGGACGACGTCGCGGACGGGCCGGCGGCCGAGCTCCAGGGCGTCGTGCAGCCGCTCCTGGGCGCGGGCGTCGATGAGGCCCGCGGCACTGGAGTCCTTGACGAGGCGGGCCAGTTCGTCGTCCGTGAAGGTCGCGGAGACCTCGTTCTTCACATCGACCCTGAGGAGCTTGAGCAGCGTGTTCGCGAAGGCGTTGATGGTGAAGATCACCGGCCGCAGGCCCCGGGAGAGCGCCACCAGCGGCGGGCCGAGCAGCAGCGCGGTGCGCACCGGCTCCGCGAGTGCGATGTTCTTCGGCACCATCTCGCCGAGCAGCATGTGCAGATACGTCGCCAGGGCGAGCGCGATCACGAACGAGACCGCGTGGCCCGCGCTCTCCGGCACCCCCACCGCGTGGAACACCGGCTCCAGAAGGTGCGCGATCGCGGGCTCGGCCACGATGCCGAGGACGAGTGTGCACAGGGTGATGCCCAGCTGCGCGGCCGCAAGGAGCGCGGACACGTGCTCAAGACCCCACAGCACGCTGCGCGCCCGCCGGTCGCCCTGCTCGGCGTGGGGTTCGATCTGGCTGCGGCGCACCGAGATCAGCGCGAACTCGGCGCCGACGAAGAAGGCGTTCACGACCAGCGTCGCTAGGCCGATCAGCAGTTGTACGACGGTCATCGTTTCCCCTCCCTCTCCTCGGTCTCCTCGGTGCGCGGCGCGTGCAGCAGCACCCGCGCGGCCCGCCGCCCCGAAGCGTCCGCCACGTCCAGCCGCCAGCCGACGACCTCGACGCTGTCCCCCGGCGCCGGAATGCGTCCCAGCTCGGTCGCGACGAGACCCGCGAGGGTCTCGTACGGTCCGTCGGGCACCCTGAGCCCGACCCGTTCGAGCTGGTCGGTGCGGACGGACCCCTCGGCCGAGTACAGCGCGCGGCCGTCGTCGTCCGTGCCGGCCGGGGCCAGGTCGGACGTCTCGTGCGGGTCGTGCTCGTCGCGTACCTCGCCGACGACCTCCTCGACGATGTCCTCCAGCGTGGCGACCCCGGCGGTGCCGCCGTACTCGTCGATGACCACGGCCATCGTGCGCTTGCCGGCCAGCCGGTCGAGCAGCCGGTCCACGGTCAGCGACTCCGGTACGAACAGCGGTTCGCGCATGATCTGGGAGACGGGGGTGCGGGCCCGGCGTTCCGCCGTCACGGCCAGTACGTCCTTGATGTGCACGACGGCGACCACCGAGTCGAGGTTGCCGCGGTAGACGGGGAACCGGGACAGGCCGGTCGCCCGGGTCGCGTTCGCCACGTCCTCACAGGTCGCCTGCAGGTCCAGCGCCATGACCTGGACGCGCGGGGTCATCACGTTCTCCGCAGTCAGGTCGGCCAGATTGAGCGTGCGCACGAACAGCTCGGCGGTGTCCGCCTCCAGGGCACCCTCCTTGGCGGAGTGCCGGGCGAGGGCCACCAGTTCCTGGGGTCCGCGCGCGGAGGCCAGCTCCTCGGCGGGTTCCAGGCCGAAGCGTCGTACGACACGGTTCGCCGTGTTG
The DNA here is from genome assembly GCF_026343635.1 of Streptomyces sp. NBC_00038. Classification (NCBI taxonomy): domain Bacteria; kingdom Bacillati; phylum Actinomycetota; class Actinomycetes; order Kitasatosporales; family Streptomycetaceae; genus Streptomyces; species Streptomyces sp. NBC_00038. The sequence goes on along the minus strand of NZ_JAPELQ010000001.1, from coordinate 1,691,798 downwards.
TTGAGATGCGTGATGAACGGGCCGAACGCGGCACTGAACCAGCGCTGCGGCGTCGCCACCCGTTTGGCCACCGCCAGCGGCGAGGAGATCGCCCAGTTCTTGGGCACCAGCTCGCCGACGACCATCAGGAAGACCGTGGAGAGGCCCGTGCCGATGACCAGCGCGACCGAGTGGGAGGCGGAGGCCGGGACACCGGCCGACTCCAGCGGGCCCGCGATCAGCTTGGCGATGGACGCCTCGGAGAGCATGCCGACCACCAGGTTGGTGACGGTGATGCCGAGCTGGGCGCCGGACAGCTGGAAGGTCAGATTCCGTACGGCCTTGAGGGCGCCGGCGGCGCCGACCTCGCCGCGCTCGACGGCCCGCTCCAGCTCGCTGCGCTCGACCGTGGTCAGCGAGAACTCCGCCGCGACGAACGCGCCACAGGCCAGCGAGAGCAGAATCGCCACCAGGAGGAGGAGCACTTCGGTCATCGGGTCACCTCCGTCCCATGATCGGCCAGGGTCGGGGGGATCGCGCGATGTCGGCCGACGCCGTGAGGATCACGACGTCGGCGTTGGGGAGGCTCGCCCATGGGCGGACGCTCACGCACCTTTCAAAGGACCGGCTGATCGGACCATGGTAAAGGGTCGGTAAAGCGAACTCAGCCGCCGAGGGGCTTCACCCAACGGCGCCAGTGCTCCTCGGGCGCGTACCCCGCCGCCCGCCACGCATGTTGCGCGGTCTCGTTCCGCCGGAGCACCATCGCGTCCCCACGGCGCCCCCCGAGCCGTACGAACCTCTCCTCCGCGGCCGCCAGCAACGCCGAGCCGATCCCCAGCCGCCGCCGCTCGGGATGCACCGCGAGCCGGTACAGATGACACCGCCAGCCGTCGAAGCCGGCGATCACCGTGCCGACCACTTCGCCGTCGCGCTCGGCCAGGATCAGCGCCTCGGGGTCGCGGGCGACCAGCCGCTCCACACCGTCGCGGTCGTCGCTGATGCTCGTCCCCTCGGCGGCCACCTTCCAGAAGGCCAGCACGGTGTCGAGGTCGTCGGCCGTCGCGGCCCGTATCCGCAGTTCAGTCATGCCGCGATCCCATCACGCACAGCTGTGGCCGATCGCGGAATTCCATTATCCGGACAGCGCTCTCACTCCACGCGCAGCGCCTTGATCACCTCTCCGAACGCCTCCATGTACGGCTCCAGGACGGTCACGTACGAGAAGCCGTACCGCTCGCGCTGTGCCCGCACCTGCGCCGTGATCTGCTCCACCGTGCCGACCAGCAGGATGGGAAGGCCAAGGATCTGTTCCACCGTCAGACGGGGCAAGCGGGGAAGCAGTTCCCGCGCCGCGGCCTCGCGGTCGTCGGTGACGGCGACGATCTGGACGAGCACATTCAGCTCGGCGGGTTCCTTCCGGTCCGCCGCCAGGCGCTGGTACGCCGCCACCCGCTCGTCCAGCTCCTCCGCCGTGAGCGGGTCCAGCGTCCCCGTCGTACTGCCGGGCACCAACCGGACTGCCGCGAACGCCGCGATGTCGGCGTGCTCGGCGGTGAGCCGGAGCATCCGGTCGCCGTTGCCTCCGATCAGCAGCGGAACCCGGGAGCCGGGGAGGCCGGCCGAGCCGAGCAGCCGCTCCAACTCCTCCACCGTACGCACGAGATGGTCCACCCGCTCGCGTGCGGAGCCGAAGGGAAGGCCCGCGGTGTCGTGCTCCGCCTGTATGTAGCCGGTGCCGAGGCCGAGTTCGAGGCGGCCGCCCGTCAGCGCGTCCGTGGTGGCCACCTCGCGGGCCAGCAGTGTGGGATTCCAGAAGCCCGCGTTGAGCACGAAGGTGCCGAGGCGGGGCCGCTCGGTCGCCTCGGCCGCGGCCACCAGGGCCGGGAACGGCGAGGGCATGCCGAGGTGGTCGGGGACCAGGATCACGTCGTAGCCGAGCTGTTCGGCCCGGCGGCACTTCTCGCGCCACTCGTCGGCGGGTGCGGGGCTCATCATGTTGACGCCGAAACGGAAGGGGCGCGGCATGAACTCTCCTCAGCCATGGACGACTTGACGGGAGTACATCACTCGTGCGCGATCGCAGCCAGCACATTCATGCGGGAGGCACGCAACGCCGGCAGCAGCGCCGCGACGATGCCCACGAGTGCCGCACCGACCACGACCGCGATGAGCGTCGTCCACGGAACGGCGAACGCCTTCATGCCCTGGAGGGCGAGCACCTGTTGCACGCAGACACCCCAGATCAGGCCGAGCGCCAGACCGAGTACCGCGCCGAACACGGCGATCACCACCGACTCCAGGCGGATCATCCGGCGCAGCTGACGCCGGGAGAGCCCGATGGCGCGCAGCAGTCCGATCTCGCGGGTGCGTTCCACGACCGACAGGGCGAGGGTGTTGACCACGCCGAGCACCGCGATGACGATCGCGAGGCCGAGCAGCGCGTACACGAGATAGAGCAGCACGGCGATCTGATCGTGGATCAGTTTCTTGTAGTCGGCCAGGTCGCGTACCTGCACCTGCGGATAGGGCTCGAGCGTCTTGTCCAGGTTTGAGCGGAGCGTGTCGGGGCTGGTGCCCGAGGCCGCGTTCACGTACAGCGCGGAGTCCTGACCGCCCGGCACGTACTTCTCCATCGTGGCGAAGCCGAAGAACAGCCCGCCCGTCATCCCGAACCCGTCGGAGCCGTCCTGGTCGGTGAGCGCCCCCACCGTCAGCTCGGTGCTCCGGCCGGCGGGGAACTCGACGGGGATCGTGCTGCCGACGGTCACGTCGTGATCCTTCGCGAAGTCCGCGTCCATGGCGATCTTCCCGTCGCCGAGCGCCGCCGCGCTGTCCCCCTGGGTGTACGTGACGCGGGCGACGTCGTCGAGCTGCGGATCGTAGGCCGTGGCGGTCGTCTCGATCCGCTTGCCGTCCGGCAGCCGCACCGCGACCGGTGAGAACCGCTGGCGGACCACGAGCCCGGTGCCTTCCGTGCCGCGCACCTTGTCGGTGACCTCCTGCGAGAACGGCACGAAGTTGCTGTTCTGGATGACGAAGTCCGCGCCCAGCGTCTTGTCGATCTGCTCGTCGAAGGACTTGGACATGGACGCGCTCGCCACGGACATCCCGCCGACCAGGGCGAGCCCCACCATCAGGGCGGCCGCGGTGGCGCCCGTGCGGCGCGGATTGCGCAGGGCGTTGCGCTGGCTCATCCGGCCGACCGAGCCGAACAGAGCCGGGAAGGCTCCGCCGAGGACCCGGATCACCGGCCGCACCAGCAGCGGACCCGCGATCACCGTGGCGATCAGCGTCAGGACGACACCAAGTCCCAGCAGGGAAGCGGAAGATGAGGTGCTCGACGACGCGGCGCATCCCGCGAGCGCGGCGGCGCCGGCCGCTCCGACGACCGAGCCGACAATGGCGCGCACCCGCAACGGCCGCCCCACACCGGCGACTTCGGCGTCCGCGAGGGCCGCCATGGGGGAGACGCCCGACGCACGCCGAGCCGGGAGATACGCCGCCACGAACGTGACGCCGACCCCGACGACGTACGCCGAGAGGGGTGTCGCCACACCGATCACCATCTCGGCGGAGCTGAGGTTCATGCCGAACGCGCCCATGAGCTCGATCAGCCCGGCCGCCAGCCCGATTCCCGCCGCCAGGCCCAGGGTCGATCCGAAAAGCCCCAGCAGCAGCGCCTCGGTCAGCACCGACCGGCGCACCTGACGGCGGTCGGCTCCGAGCGCGCGCAACAGGCCGAGTTCGCGGGTGCGTTGGGCGATGAGCATCGAGAAGGTGTTGACGATCAGGAAGACGCCGACGAGCACGGCGATTCCGGCGAAGCCGAGCATGACGTACTTGATGACGTCCAGGAATCCGCCGAGTTGGGCGGCGGCGTCCTCCGCTTGTTCGTCGGCCGTCCTCACGTCGTAGGTGGCCGTGCCGAGTTCGGCGGTGATGCGCTGCTTCAGGACGGCGTCGCTGACTCCCGGGGCCGCGTCCACCGAGATGCTGGTGGCCGCGTCGGGATTCCCGAGCAGTTGGTCCGGCGCGGTCCGGCTGTCGAGGAACACCAGTGCGGCACCGGGGTTGGTGGTGGTGAAGGTGGCGATACCGACGATCTCCACCTTGAAGGTGCCCGGCTGTGCGAGCACGGTCAGGGTGTCGCCGATGCCCACGTCCTTGCTCTTGGCGGTGTCCGCGTCGAGCAGCGCCTCGCTGGCCCCTTCCGGCGCGCGACCGGAGGTCAGCTTCACCGGGCTGCGGTCGGTGAGGTACCAGTCGGTGGCGATGGTGGGCGCGCCCGTGGTCGGCCCGACCGACTCGTTCTCGCTGTCGACGACCGTGATGTTCTCGACGGCCGTGTCTCTGTGGGCGGACTCGACCCCGTCGACCTCCGTGATACGGCCGACCAGCGAGGCGGGCACGGTCTCGGCGGCCCCGGACGGGATCTGTGAGTTGAGATCGTCCTTGGGGCCCACCGTCACATCGGCGGACGTGGAGGCGAAGAGCCGGTCGAAGGTGCGGCTGACCGTGTCCGAGAAGATGAGGCTGCCTGCGACGAACGCCACGGACAGCACGACAGCCAGCGCCGACAGGAGCAGCCGCCCCTTGTGCGCGAGAAAGCTCCGCAGTGTCGCCTTGAGCACGACCGCCTCAGTCCTTGTCGAGGGTTACGTCGCCGGAGTCGCCGTCGGTACTTACGGCACTGACGTCGCCGTCAGGGGTTGTGGCACGGACGTCGCCGTCAGGGGTTGTGGCACGAGCGTCGCCGTCAGGGGTTGCGGAACCGTCGAGACCGGAGGCCTGCTGGTGTCCGTGTCCCCCCGTGAAGCGGCGCATCCGCTCCAGCACCGCGTCCGCCGTCGGCCGTTCCATCTCGTCCACGATCCGCCCGTCCCCGAGGAAGAGCACCAGGTCGGAGTGGGCGGCGGCGCTCGGATCGTGCGTGACCATGACGACGGTCTGGCCCAGTTCGTCCACCGCCTCGCGCAGGAAGCCGAGAACCTCGAGCCCCGCGCGGGAGTCGAGGTTGCCGGTCGGCTCGTCCGCGAAGATCAGCTCGGGGCGGGAGGCGAGCGCCCGGGCGCAGGCCACGCGCTGCTGCTGCCCGCCCGACAGCTGGGAGGGGCGGTGCTTGAGCCGGTCCCGCAGACCGAGCGTGTCGATGACCTGGTCCAGCCACTTCTCGTCGGGCTTCTGGCCCGCGATGTCCATGGGCAGGGTGATGTTCTCGGCCGCGTTCAGCGTCGGGATCAGGTTGAACGACTGGAACATGAAGCCGATCCGGTCCCGCCGCAGCCGGGTCAGCTCGCGGTCCTTCAGCCCGGTGATCTCGGTGTCGCCGAGCCACACCTGTCCGGCCGAAACGGTGTCGAGTCCCGCCAGGCAGTGCATGAGCGTGGATTTCCCGGAGCCCGAGGGACCCATGACCGCGGTGAAGCGGCCACGCGAGATGTCGACGTCGACCGAGTCGAGGGCCAGCACGGTCGTCTCGCCCGAGCCGTACGCCTTGGTCAGGCCGCGGGCGCGAGCTGCCGTTCCCTCGGCCTCCGCCCGGCCGACGACGTGCTCCGCAGCAGGTGTGGACAAGGCCGCCTCCTCAGTGATGGACGTCCCGACTCCCTTGTCGCGGCCGAGCCTAGTGTGATCCCGGGCACACCCGGTATCCCCCCGAGGTGCCGGGTCCTCTCCGCCCCAGGTCGTGCCCCCGATTCCCGTGTAAGGGGCAATCTCCACCCTCGGGCGCATGGGATGCCCTCTTGCCGGTGCTAGCGGTTCGGCGCTAGCTTCTAGGTATGGCGAAGACTCAGCTGAACGTGAGGGTGGACGAGGGCACGGCCCGGGCCGCCCGCGAAAAAGCCCTGGAGCGGGGGATGAGCGTGAACCGCTACATCGAAGAGCTGGTCAGACAGGACACCGGGGAGGTCGGCCACACCTTCGTCGACGCCGCCGCGGATTTCATGAAGCAGTACGAGAGCGTCTTCGCCGAGGAATTCGGTACGGACCGAGAAGGCGCGCGCGAAGGTCGTCGTTGATCCCTTGAGCAGTCTCAGAGTCGACCTTGCCTGGCTCCTCATGATCGCCGAACAGAAGACGCCCGGAGACCCCCAGATCACCGACTGGGGAGCCCTCGTCGCCGCCGTCAGCCGGCACGAGGCAGAGATATTCGGCATTCCCGTCTACGACAGCCCGCACGCCCGCGCCGCCGCGCTGCTCCAGCTCCTCCTGCACGTACCGGCACTCGAACGCTCCAACGCGATGTTCGCCTCGGCCGTCGCGTACGGATATCTCGTCGCCAGTGGCCTTAAGGTCGTCACCTCGCCCGAACAGGTACGCGAACTCGCCCGTTTGGTGAAGGGCGGCGACGCGACCGTGCACGACATCGCGCAGGAGCTGCGCCAGTGGAGCCTATGAGGCTTCGTTGTCCCCGTCGGCGGGGCGGCGGGCGGTGCCAAGGACGCAGTACGAGGTGGGCAGCCGCGGCCCCTTCTCGGGCATCAACATCCGTCGGTAGGGGCCCAGTTCGAACCCGGCGTCCCGTAGCGCGGCGATCGGGTCGCGGGCCAGATGGCAGCCGCCGTTGAGCCGCGGCCACACCGTGCGGTCCAGACCGCGCTGGGTGTACGTCATCGCGCGCCCGCCGCCCGTGCCGTGCTCGAAGAACCGCAGGGTGCCGCCGGGGCGCAGTACGCGCCGCAGTTCGGCCAGAGCCCGCGGCGCGTCGCGCACGCTGCACAGCACCAGCGAGACCACCGCCGCGTCGAAGGCCTCGCTCTTGACCGGCAGCGCCTCGGCCGCGCCAGGCACCACGTCGACGGGCACCTCGGAGCGCAGGGCCGCCTCGACCGCCAACTGCCGCAGCAGCCGCTCGGGTTCGATGGCGACGACCTCCGAGACCGTGCTCGGATAGTGCGCGAAGTTCAGTCCGTTGCCCGCGCCGATCTCGATGACCCGCCCCGAAAGCCCGGTGAGCAGCCGGTCGCGTACGCCGCCCATGCCCATCCTGGTCTCGGCGGCCACGCTGATTCGGGCGTAGTAGCGGGCGAAGAGCGGATGGTGCACGGTGTCCCGCGACACCTTGCCGGAGCTGGCGGAACGGAGCGGCATGACGGACCTCCCGGGAGGACGGGCCTTACCGCGATTGTCCCCCGTGCGGGCCCGTCGCACCCCCGCTGTGTGGTCCCGGCCGCGCCGGGGCCACACAGCGGGCTCCGGCGGGTCAGGCGATGAAGTCGCGCACCTGGGTGTAGACGCCGTAGTCGTTGTTCGTGTCGGTGTGCGCGATGCAGCCGACTCCCACGTTCGTGGCGCCGTTCAGGAGCGCGGTGCTGTCCGGGTCGAGGTACTCGTCGCAATTCGACCAGTAGGCGGCGTAGGAGACGCTGCCCGGTGTCTCGTCACCCGAGTTCAGCGCGGTGAGGAACGAGCTGCCGGTGTTCATCTGGGCGCAGGACGTGTAGAGCCAGGCGCACCAGCCGGCGAGGCTCGTGCCGTGGTTCGTCCCGGCGACGGAGACGAAGTCGTCCACGTACGCCGTTCCGCCGAGGTTCTTGAGGTAGTAGCGGGAGCTGAGCGGGCCCATGGAGTGGGCGACCAGATCGACCTTGGACGCACCGGTCTGCGAGAGCACGCTCTGGACCTTGGTGGCGAGCTGCTGGGCGGTCGTGACGTTCGACTGTCCCCAGCTGTACGACCACGCGTACAGCTCGGAATCGGTGTAGCCGTCGGCCTTGAAGTCGGCGGTCCATTCGTCCCAGCTGCTCGACGAACTGCTCAGACCGTGTACGAAGATCACCGGGTTGTGGGTCGCGGCCTGGGCGGGTGCGGACAGGGAGAGTGACAGAAGGAGCGCTGCGGCCACGGTGGAGATGAAGGTGGCGATTCGACGCATGCGGGGTTGCATGGTGCCTCCTGAGACGGGTGGGGTAATCAGGAGTGTCAGCCGGGGTCTACGCGCGGCGCATCGGCGAACTCGCCGGTCTTTACTTGCCAGTTAACTCGCCAGTAACGTCATACATGTGGTGACTCCGGTGAACCCCCCACCCATTCCGCCCGCTTCGCCACCGCCGCTCACACACGCGTGGCAGCGCGCCGACACAGCACGGTCCGGACTCACTCCACAGTCCGGGCTCGGCCCCTCGCTCTCCGAAGGCGTACGCGTACGGGTGCTGCGCGCCGCGCACGGCGACCGGCGCGCGGCCGCGGAACTCGCCTCGGTACTGACCGAGCGTCAACTGACCGGCCTCGACCCGCTTCCGGCGCAGCCGCCGGTGCTGCTACGCGCGTATCGCCAGGAGGTCCGCGCCCTGCCGGACAGCACCCGCTTCCTCCTGCTCCTCGCGGCGGCCGACCAGTACCCGGTGGCCGGCCGCGCCTACCTGCGCGCCGTCACCGCGGCCCGGCTCGACACCCGGCCACTCGACGCCGCCGAGGCGGCCGGGCTCGCCCATGCCACGGCCGACGGGATCGTCTTCCGGGACCCGTGGACCCGGATCGCCGCGTACGAGACGGTTCGCCCGTCGGACCGGCGCGAGGCCCATCAGCTGCTTGCGCGCGTCCTGCGCGGCGAGGGCGAGGAGCCGCGCCGCGCCTGGCACCACGGCGCCGCCGCGCTCGGCCCCAGCCGCAGGCTCGCGGCGCGACTCCGAGTGGCCGCGGACCGGGCCCGCGACGCGGGCGAACACGCCCTTGCCTGCGCCCTCGTGGAACGCGCCGCCGCACTGGCACCCGACCGGCACGACCGCACACTCCTGCTCGCCCGCGCCGCCACCGACGCCTGGCACTCCGGCGACACCGACCGCGCCCGCCGCCTCGCCGCGTCCACCCCCGACGACGCCCTCAGCGGCCTACTGGCCCTGCGCGCGGGCAACGCGACCGACGCGTTCGACGCCCTGCTCGCGGCGGTTCGCTGCGCGGGGCAGGGGGCGAGCGAGCCTGCTGGTGCGGTACGCGAGGGCGCACCCGGCGGCGTGGGCACTCGCGCGGCGCGTGGGCGCGTGGCCGGAGGCACGGTCGACCTCGGTCCTGATGCCGGGGACACTGCCGGTGCGGTGCCGACGGCCGGGGCCCGGCCTGAGCCCGGCGGTGAGTCGTCGGCGGCCGCGGTACGCCCTGGGCCTGGTGTGCGTGGGGTGTCTGGCGTTGACGGTGAGTTGCCGGTGCCTGCGGTTGGTGCGGTGGCCGGTGCGCCGGGCACCGCTGGTGAGCCGCCGGTGGCCGAGGCCGGTCCTGCGCCTGCCGGTGGGTCGCGGGCGGCTGCGCCTGGTGTCCGGGGAACTGCCGGTGGGTTGCCGGTGGCTGAGGCCGGTTCCATGCCCGGCGTCGAGGCGTCGGGGGGTGCGGCTCGCTTTGCGCCTGGTGTCCGGGGAACGGCCGGTGGGTTGCCGGCGGCCGAGGCCGGTTCCGTGACCGGCGTCGAGTCGTCGACGGTGGTGGTCCGCCGCGTGCCTGGTGTGTCGGGCTCAGCCGGTGGGCTGTCGGCGGCCGAGGTGCGTGGTGTGTCCGCCGATGAGTCGTCGGCGGATACGGCTCGCTCCGTGGCCGGCGTCGCCGTCCACCTGCTTGCCAGGGTCACCGAAGCCGCCATCTATACCGGCGACTTGCGGCGGTGCAGGGAGGCGGCGGCGGTTGCCGATCGGCTCGGGATTGTGCCGCCCGGCACGCTGGGCGGGCTGGCCGCTGCCTTCGAGGGGCGCTACGAGGATGCCCGGGACGTGCTCGAGGCGGCGGCCGGGCGGTGCGGACCCGGCGGAGACCCCACCCTCCTCATCCACGCCGGGATCGCGGCGCTGATGCTCGGCGACCACACGCGAGCGGCCACCGCCACCGTGCGGGCCGCCGCCTCGGCCCGCGCCAGGGGCGAGACCGTGACCGTGCCGCAGGCGATGGAGTTCAGGGTGTACGCCGAGTTCTGGACCGGCCGCACCCGCGCCGCGGAGGCCGACACGCTCGACGCCCTGCGCCAGGCGTACGCCACGGGCCAGGACAACGGGGCCTGCCATCTCCAGGCCGCCCTGGCCATGTTCGCCGCCCTCACCGGCGACGAGGAGGTGTGCCTGGAGCGTGCCGAGGCCGCCCGTACCTACGCCTTGGCCCGCGGGCTCGGACTCCCCGCCGCGCTCGCCCTCTTCGCGCTCGCCTTCCTCGACCTCGGCGCCGGCCGCTTCGCCGCCTCTGCGGCCCGGCTGCGTGCCCTCGCCGGATTCGGCCCCGGGCACGGGCACCGCGCCATCCGCCACCTCGCCACCCCGCTCTACGTCGAGGCGGCCGTCCGCAGCGGCGACACCCGCGTGGCCCGGGCCGCCCATGCCGACTACGACCGCTGGGCGCGCACGATCCGCAGCGCCGACGATCTGGCCCTCAGCGCCCGCTGCCACGCCCTCCTCGCCTCCGGCCCCGAAGCCGTCGAGCACTACCGCACCGCCCTCGACCTGCACGCCTCCGGCACCCGTGACTTCGAACGCGCCCGCACGGAGCTGCTGTTCGGCGGTGCGCTACGGCGGTTGCGGCGCCGTACGGAAGCGCGTGACCGGCTGCACAGCGCGCTCGAAGCGTTCGAGCACTTCGGGGCGCCACGGGGTGCTGCGCAGGCTCGTGCGGAGTTGCGCGTTCTGGGGGAACCCGCGTCTCCCGCGCGCGGTGCCGACGATCTTGCCGCCCGTCTGACCGCGCAGCAGCTCATGGTGGCCCGCATGGCTGCGGAGGGGGCCACCAACCGGGAGATCGCCACTCGACTGCTGCTCAGTCCGCGCACGATTGATCACCATCTGCGGGGTGTCTTCGCCCGGTTGGGCATTCGGTCGCGGATCGAGTTGGTGCGGATGCTTGGGGAGGGGTGAGGGGAACGGGGGGTGGTTCGTTTGGCCGCGGGGCGGTGGGGGCTGGTCGCGCAGTTCCCCGCGCCCCTTACGGAGCCCACCCGGCAGTGAAAGTGACCGCTTCCCAGCTCCCGCCCAGCCTCGGTGCCAGCCAACTCGGTGCCCCCGCACGGAAGTCGGCGGGCTCCAGTGCCCCGGCGCCCTCCGGTACCGCCCCGAGCAGCGGGGCCCCCGCCACCACCGGTAGGTCCGCGAGGTTGCAACGGGACGCCAGGTCGGGTTCGTTGGGCCAGCTGCCGATGACCACTCCGGCGAAGTCCAGCCCCCGGGCGCGTAGTTCACGTGCCGTCAGTTCTGTCGTGTTCAGCGTGCCGAGCCCTGCCGGAGCGACCACCAGCACCGGCGCGTTCAACAGCCGTGCCGCGTCCGCCAGTGTGCCGCCCTCGTCGTCGAACCGTACGAGCAGTCCGCCCGCCCCCTCGACAAGGACCACATCGTGCTCGGTGGCCAGCTTGGCCGCGGCCTCCGCCACCTCGTGGGGCCGCACCGGTGCGAGAGAGGCCCGCCGAGCAGCCGTCGCGGGCGCCAACGGCTCGGGATACCGGGCGAGTTCGAGCGTGGTCACGGCGCCCGCGAGCCGGGCCACCTCGTCGGCGTCGCCGCGCTCGTCGGGACGTACGCCGGTCTGCGCGGGCTTGAGCACGGCCACGGACCGCCCGGCCGCGACGGCCGTGGCGGCGACGGCGGCTGTGGCGATCGTCTTGCCGACCTCCGTGCCCGTCCCCGTGATCACCAGGATCGCCATGTCACCCTTCCCGTGCCGCGGCGCACACCGCGCGTGTGATCCGTGCCAGGTCCGCGTCACCGGTGACGTACGGCGGCATCGTGTAGACGAGGTCGCGGAACGGCCGCAGCCAGACCCCCTCGTGGACAGCGGCTCGCGTCGCCGCGCTCATGTCCACCTCGTGGTCGAGCTGGACGACGCCGATCGCCCCCAGGACACGTACGTCCCGGACGCCAGGCAGTTCAAGGGCGGGCTCCAGGCCCTCCCGCAGCCCCGCCTCGATCCGCTTCACCTCGGTCCGCCAGTCCTGCCCGAGCAGCAGGTCGATCGAGGCGCAGGCGACGGCGGCGGCCAGCGGATTGCCCATGAAAGTGGGCCCGTGGGCGAGCACCGGGACCTCTCCCCGCGAGATCCCGTCGGCGACCCGCGAGGTACACAGCGTCGCCGCCATCGTCATATAGCCGCCGGTCAGCGCCTTGCCGACGCACATCACGTCGGGCGTCACGCCCGCGTGCTCCGCCGCGAACAGCGCGCCCGTGCGCCCGAAGCCGGTCGCGATCTCGTCGAAGACGAGCAGCACGTCGTGCGCGTCGCACGCCTCGCGCAGCACCCGCAGATACGCGGGGGAGTGGAACCGCATCCCGCCCGCGCCCTGCACCACCGGCTCGACGATCACCGCGGCCAGTTCGTCGGCGTGCCGCTCGATCAGCTCGCGCAGCCGGTCCGCGTACGACTCCTTGTACGCGACCGGCGGTGCCTCCGCGAAGATCTGCCGCGGCAGCACCCCCTGCCACAGTTCGTGCATCCCGCCCTCGGGGTCGCACACCGACATCGGCTGCCAGGTGTCCCCGTGGTAACCGCCGCGCCAGGTCAGCAGGCGCTGCTTGGCGGGGCGGCCGAGCGAGCGCCAGTGCTGGAGGCACATCTTGACGGCGACCTCGACCGAGACCGAACCGGAGTCGGCGAGGAAGACGTGCTCAAGACCCTCGGGTGAAATGTCGACAAGGCGCTTCGCCAGCCGTACGGCGGGCTCGTGGGTGAGCCCGCCGAACATGACATGGCTCATGCGTTCCAGCTGGTCGCGCGCGGCGTCGTTGAGTACCGGGTGGTTGTAGCCGTGGATGGCCGACCACCAGGACGACATGCCGTCGATCAGCTCGCCCGAGCCGTCCGCCATGCGCAGCCGTACCCCGCTCGCCGATTCCACGACGAGCGGTTCCTGCCGGCCGGGCATCGGCCCGTACGGATGCCACACATGCCGCCGGTCGAGATCCAGCAGCTCGCGCACGGACCCGGCCACGGGCAGATCAGGCATTGGGCGCGAGATCCGTTCCGGCACCCCGGCGGCGTACGGCCACGAGATCCGTACGCGCCTCGGCAGGCGTTTCCGCGGGAGCGGAAGCGGGAGCGGGCGTGGAGGCGGAAGCGGAACCGCACCCGCCGCCGCCCTCGTGCGAGCCGCAGCCCCCACCCTCGGCAACCCGGTGCTCCGGCAGCGTCACCTCGCCCGCGCCCTCCACCTCGAACCCGGCGTCCGCGATCATGTCCAGGTCGGCCTTGCCGGCCTGGCCCTCGCTGGTGAGGTAGTCGCCGAGGAAGATCGAGTTGGCGAGGTGCAGGGCCAGCGGCTGCATCGTGCGGAGATGGACCTCACGGCCGCCCGCGATGCGGACCTCGACGTCCGGGCAGACGAACCGGACCATCGCCAGGATCCGCAGACACCGCTGAGGCGTCAGGTTCCACTCTTTGGCGAGCGGGGTGCCCTCGAAGGGGATCAGGAAGTTCACCGGAACGGAGTCTGGGTCGAGCGCGCGGAGTGCGTAGACGACGTCGACCAGGTCCTCGTCGCTCTCGCCCATGCCGGCGATCAGACCGGAGCAGGCGGACAGGCCGGCCGCGTGCGCCTTCTGGACGGTGTCCACCCGGTCGGCGTACGTGTGCGTGGTCGTGATGTCCCCGTACGTCCCCTCGGACGTGTTCAGGTTGTGGTTGTAGGCGTCCGCGCCCGCCTCGCGCAGCCGCTCCGCCTGCCCGTCGTTCAGCAGGCCGAGGCAGGCGCAGACCTCGACGTTCTCGTTCCCGTCCTTGATGGCCTTGATCGTGTCGGAGACCCGGTCCACGTCACGGTCCGTCGGACCACGTCCGCTGGCCACCAGGCAGACCCGCTTGGCGCCCCCGGCCAGGCCCGCCGCCGCTGCCTTGGAGGCCTCCTCCGGCTTGAGCCAGGTGTACTTGAGGATCCCGGCCTTCGACCCCAGCCGCTGCGAGCAGTACGAGCAGTCCTCGGGACACAGGCCCGACTTGAGATTGACGAGATAGTTGAGTTTCACCCGTCGGCCGAACCAGTGCCGGCGCACCTTTCCGGCCGCGGCCACCACGTCGAGCACGTCGTCGTCGGAGGTGGCCAGCACGGCCAGAGCTTCTTCGCGGGTCGGCAGCTCGCGCCGAAGCCCCTTGTCCACCAGCGTGTTCAGCAGGTCCATGAGGTCCGATCCTGGCGTATGCGACCGCTTGCGGCCAAGGAGAGTTTGCACAAGAGAGACGGTTCGACGTGTGGGTATTGCCACACCCTGGGTGGCTGGGGCGGCCGCTAGGGTCTGTGCACTGCCTACAAAAACCAGTGCGTGCGCCGGCCGCGGAAACCAGTGCGCCCAAGCACCGCCCGCCCCACATTAGTAACCACGGTCTGGAGGACCCATGGCGTTCGGCTGGATCGACGAGCAGGCGCAGGCGCGCCGCCGGGCCGGACTCGTACGCACCCTTCGCCCGCGGCCCGCGGACTCCCCGCTCCTCGATCTCGCGAGCAACGACTACCTCGGTCTCGCCCGCCATCCGGAGATCACCGAAGCCGCCGCGGCAGCCGCGAGAACGTGGGGCGGCGGTGCCACCGGATCCCGGCTCGTCACCGGCACGACCGAACTGCACGGCGAACTCGAACGCGAGCTGGCCGGCTTCTGCGGCTTCGAGTCCGCGCTCGTCTTCTCCTCCGGATACGCGGCCAACCTCGCCGCCGTCACCGCGCTCGCGCCGCACGGCTCCCTCGTCGTCTCGGACGCGGGCAACCACGCCTCGCTGATCGACGGCTGCCGGCTGGCCCGGGGCACCACGCAGGTCGTCGCGCACGCCGACCCCGACGCCGTGCGCAAGGCGCTCAGCACCCACAGGGGGCCCGCCGTCGCCGTCTCCGACACGGTGTTCTCGGTGGACGGGGACGCGGCGCCGCTGGCCGGTCTTGCCGCCGCCTGCCGGGCGTTCGGCGCCGGGATCGTCGTCGACGACGCACATGGGCTCGGCGTCCTCGGCGACGGCGGCCGGGGCGCTCCGCAGGCGGCGGGCCTCGCGGGCGACCCGGACGTCGTCGTGACGGTCACCTTGTCCAAGTCGCTGGGCAGCCAGGGCGGTGCCGTCCTCGGGCCCGCACCCGTCATCGACCACCTGGTCAACGCGGCGCGCACGTTCATCTTCGACACCGGTCTCGCGCCCGCGGCGGCGGGCGCGGCCCTCGCGGCGCTGCGGCTGCTGCGCCGCGAACCGGAGCGTGCCGAACGGGCCCGCGCGGTGGCCACGGCGCTGCACAGCCGCCTGACGGCCGAGGGCCTGGAAGCGGTACGACCGGACGCCGCCGTCGTCTCCGTGCGCGCGCCGTCCCCCGAACGGGCCGTGCGGTGGGCCGCCGACTGCCGCGAGGCGGGACTCGCCGTCGGCTGCTTCCGCCCCCCGTCGGTGCCCGACGGCATCTCCCGACTGAGGCTGACCGCTCGCGCGGACCTCACCGACGCACAGATCGAGCACGCGGTACGGGTGATCAGCGCAACCCGATGATGCTCAGCTCAGTCCGGCGATGAATCCCTCCCAGGTGGCAGGGGTGAACAGCAGGGCGGGACCTGCGGTGTTCTTGGAGTCGCGGACGGCCACGAGTCCGGACCAGGGTCCTGGACCCGGTCGTGCCGTCTCGACGCAGTTGTTCATTCCCGTACTGCGACTGCTGCACAGCCAGCGCACATCGTGCAGCGAAGTACTGGAAGGTACGTACCGAGGCAGTGCAGACATGGTGCCTCCTTACGCGCCGTCACCTAACCCGGCGATGTAATCCAATGAGTCCTCGGGCGAAAGGGCTTGGATCTGAAGGGCGTTGAAGGCCTCGCTGTAGGCCTCTAGGTCTTCTTTCCGTTCGAGATAGAGGCTACTCGTCAAGTGGTCGAGAACAACCACATCCAGATCAGAAGTGTTCGGAAATGAGAAGATAACGAAAGGCCCGGTGACTCCGATGTGCGCCCCGGCGGCGAACGGCAGTACCTGAAGCCGCACTTGAGGCAGGGTGGCGGCCTCCCGTAACCGGTGCAGCTGGCGTGCCATGACCTCCGGCCCGCCAACGTCCCGTCGCAGCACCGCTTCGTCCAGGACCGCACTCAGTTCCAGCGGCGGATTCGAACGCAGCACGTCCTGCCGGGCAAGGCGCACCTCGACGAGCGCGTCGAGCTTGGCGTCCTCAAGTCCCCCTACGGCGGCCCGCGTCACCGCACGGGCGTACTCGGGTGTCTGCAGCAACCCCGGCACCACGGACGTCTCCAGCGTGCGCATTCCGCTGGCCTGCGACTCCAGACTGATGAAGTCGCGGTACGTCGGCGGCAGGACACCGCGGTAGGCGTGCCACCAGTGGTGCCGCCCGTTGCCCTCCGCGCCCGCCAGCACGACCAGCAGGTCCCGTAACTCGGGCTCGTCGACGGCGTAGGCGTCCAGGAGCCGCTCCACGTCCGCGGGCTTGACCCCACTCGTGCCGGTCTCGATCCGGCTCACCTTCGACTGGTGCCAGCCGAGGAGACGGGCCGCCTCCCCGCTCGTGAGAGCCGCACCCACGCGCAGAGCGCGCAGTTCTGCACCGAGCTTGCGGCGGCGTACCGCGGGACCGTACTGCATGGCCGTACTCCTTACTCCTTCCGAGCCGCCCAAATACGGTCCTCCGTCGCAGAGTTCACCGCTTCGAGCGACAGATATATGCATATCTCGGTGGATCGCACCCGTGACCGGCCAGGTAATGGCAGTCTGGCGCGAAGCACCAGTCCGGGACCGTACTCGAACCATCCGCTCCGTGTCGGACCCCGGTCCCGTGGGAAAGGGACGACCGCGCCATGGCAGACCATCAGGAAGCATCCGTCACTCTGCCGAGCGATCCAGCCTCGGTCTCCGCGGCCCGGAAATTCGTCGCCGAAGTGCTGGCCGAATGGGGCCTGCCGGGTGACTCCGAAGTCGCCGACACCGTACGCCTGATCGTGTCCGAACTAGCCACCAACGCCGTCCAGCACACTTTCGGGCAGTCGCCCACCTTCAGAGTGGACGTCCGCCTCGACCGGGACGAACACCTGCGCCTCGGCGTCACCGACAGCCACCCACGCTTTCCCAAACGACTGCCCGCAGCCGTCCAGCAGGACAACGGACGCGGCATGGTGATCATCCGTTGGCTGACCGCGGAGTGCGGCGGCAGACTCACCGTCCGGCCCACCCGCGAAGGCGGCAAGACCATCTCCATCGAACTGCCCTGGACGGCACCGGTCGAGCCGGTGACGGCCGGGGGTCCGCAAGAGCCCTGAGTCCCGGTCCAGTTGCGCTGCGCGGCGCGTCCGAAGGCACCGCGCAGCACAACTGGCAGCACGCTCACGTCGCTGGGTCCGATTCCTCTCCTCGCCCCTCTGCGGACGTGACATGGCGCTGCACCAGCCAGGGCAGGGCGGTCCACAGAGCCAGACAGACGGCCAGAGTGCCCGCGCCCGCGGCGATCCCGGCGCCGCGCCCCACCGTCACGTCGACGACGAGGAGCACCGATCCGGTGAACGCCAGCATCAGCACGTACAGGCCGACGTGGGTCAGCCAGGAGGAGACCCGCACGATGGCGGGTTTGACGTTCTGCTGGAACAGCGACCGGTGCAGGGCGGCCGGCGCAGTGAACAGGGCGGCGGCCAGGAACGCGAGCAGGAGCGTGGTCACGTACGTGGCGCGCTGCGTCGTGTCCAGCGAAGGGAAGCGCTGGGTGAAGGCCAGGGTCAGCAGAAAGGCGAAGAGGATCTGCACGCCGGTCTGGGTGACCCGCAGCTCCTGGAGGAGCTCGGCGAAATTGCGGTCGGCGCGCTCAAGAGGTTTCTCGTCGCGTTCCGTGCGGGGACGTTGTTCCACCATGGTGGACGAGTAACCGGTTCGACCGTGTTTCACGCCCTGCCGCACGTTCCGTGGGGGCGACGGCGCGCGCCGTCGCCCCCACGGAACGGGTCAGCTCACTCGGCCGTACCAGACGCTCTTCGTCCAGATCTTCTGGAGCTTCACTACCTCCCCGGACTTCGGGGAGTGCCAGATCTTTCCCTTCCCGGCGTAGATGCCGACGTGGTACACGCTCCGGCCCGAGTGGAAGAACACGAGGTCTCCGGCCTTGCGTTTCGAGGCGGAGACATGGTTGGTCTTGTTGTACTGCGCCGCGGCCGTACGAGGCAGCTTCTTGCCCGCCTTCTTGTACGAGTAGAGCGTGAGCCCGGAGCAGTCGAAACGGCGCGGCCCAGCGGCGCCGTACTTGTACGGGGAGCCCTTCTTGGAAGCCGCGACCTGAAGTGCCTTCGTCGCCAGGGTGGCCGCTTCGGCGTCGGATGCGACGCCGGGGACCACGAGGCTGCCGCCCACGGCGGCGATGGTGAGAGCCGAGGCCGTACCGGCCCTCGTCCACAGCGACGGGACACGATTGAGCGCAGTCATGCGCAACCCTTCGTCAGCCGCCTGTGAAGGATGACCTGTCGGATTCGGGCTGGCGAAGTAGCCCGGCCGCTTACTGCGGCTTCACCCCAAGGACCGCCCGGATCTCTCCGGCGGCCCGTCGTGCTGGGTCCTCCACTCCTGCCGATGCACATCTGTCGACCGGTCATCCGGGAGGCGGCAGGACTCGGCGTCCGACCCGGACCGCCCCGCCGGTGTGGCGGGGGCTTGTCGTCGGAAGGGATCTTCACGCATTGATGTCGGAAAATCCGAGCGGAATCGGTGGTTTGTGGGGTTACTCACCACTCACCCGTTCGGGTGGACACCCCGCCGTTCGAGCGAGTGTCCAGCAGGCCGACGACGCCCGTACCAGCAACGAAGGGCTTCAAGTACGCAATCGCGCTACGCGCGTTGCGCAACTTCTGCGCGCTCTTGGAAGGATGGGTGTCTACGCCATCCGGGGGTACACCATCTGGTGCGTTTGAAACCCGGGCCGGACGCTCCGACGGGTCGGCGTGTGCGGGGGCCCGGGTGGGAGGGCGTCAGCTGTCGGAACCGGGCGGCAGGGTGACGCGGGCGGCCCGCCGCTCGCCGTCGAGGACACGCAGGGCCTGTGCCAGGGTCGGAGCGTGCACCTCGCTCTCGCCGCGCTGGTGCATCAGCGCGAGGGCGTCCCGCAGTGCCGTCGCCTTGGCGACCAGCGCCTGAGCCGCTCGCAGACCTCGGTAGGTGTCCCCGGGGCGGGCCGGGTTGATGCGGCCGAGCAGGTCGACCACGTCCAGGTAACGGTCGATCAACTCGGCTTCCGCGCGCGTCAGTGCGGGCAGCGGGGGCAGTTCGGGTGGGAGCATCGGCCGCTCACCTCGCGCCGGGTGTGGGGCGAGAAGCCTTGCGGCTCGGGATGATCCCGTCAATCAGTCCGTACGCCAGTGCCGCAGGCGCGTCGAGGATCTTGTCCCGCTCGATGTCCGCGGCGACCCGCTCCGGACTCTGGCCTGTGTGCCGCACGAGCATCTCCTCCAGCATCCTCCGAGTACGCGTCAACTCCTCGGCCTGGATGGCCAGATCAGAAGCCTGCCCCTGGATCGGCTCGGGAAACGACGGCTGGTGGATCAGCACGCGGGCACCCGGCAGCGCGAACCGCTTGCCCGGCGTGCCGCCCGCCAGCAGCACGGCGGCGGCCGAGGCGGCCTGGCCGAGGCAGACGGTCTCCACCTCGCAGGTGACGAACTGCATCGTGTCGTAGACGGCCGTCATCGCGCTGAGCGAGCCGCCGGGGGAGTTGATGTACAGCGAGATGTCCCGGTCCGGCGCCAGGTACTCCAGGTGCATGAACTGAGCCATCACGTCGTTCGCGGACGTGTCGTCGACCGGTGTCCCGAGGAACACGATCCGCTCGTCGAGGAGCTTCGAGTACGGGTCCAGGGTCCGGTGCCCCGCGCTGGTGCGTTCGCTGAACTCGGGCAGGACATGGCGGGCGGACGGGCGGTTCATGGCTTGCGCCTCCTCGGCATCGCGTCTGTAAAAAATGTACAGGACGTACGGATGTCGTCGAGGGATGCTCGCTGACAGCGAAAATCCCCGTGGAGCGAGGTGCTCCACGGGGACTCTCGGGGTGAGGCGAGTGTCAGTTGAGAGGGGCCGGGGCGGGCGTGCCGTAGAACGTGATGGTGGGCCAACCGCGAGACGCGGCCAGTTCGTTGAGGGCGTTCGCTATTTCCAGGGGGGTGATGGTGTTCGCTGTCGGAGCTTCGGAGAACCCGACGCTGAAACTCAGCTTGATCTGGCCCACGTAGTCGCCGACCGGGAGAAGTGTCGTTCCGCTGAACTCCGTGTCGCTGGGGAAGGTGACCGTCGCGGCGTCGGCGGTCTCCGTTGCTTCAGCCGCCGCGGCCTGTGCCGTCCCGCTGGAGGCAAGCACGGCTCCGGCCGCCGCGGTCCCCGAGTACCCCAGCAGTGACCGTCTGGAAAGTTCGGACAAGGTCCCCTCCTCGTTGTCATGCACGCCTCCCCCCGGAGGCGGAGACTTGATCGTAGGGACGAATCCTTTTCGGCGGAGCTGAATGAGATCGTCCGCTCCGAGTGGCTTGTCGGGGGCCCGGTCTAAGCTGGATGACATGGCCTACGAGATTCCGGTGACGCAAGCCAGGGCTGAGCTCGCCGATCTGATCAACCGCGTGGTGTACGGCGGTGAGCGCGTCGTCGTGACGCGTCACGGGAAGCCTCTCGTCGCCCTGGTCTCCGCCGCCGACCTGGAACGCCTCGAAGAACTCCAGGACTCCGCGGAGGAGCAGGTGGTGAGCGCCTACTCCACCGTCCGCGAGGTCGCGCCCGCCCCGCGCGAGCGCCAGAGGTTCGGCATCGCGGCGGAGCACCGGGGGCCCAACGTGTCGTAGGTGTGCGGCGGTTCGGCGGGGGTGTGCGCGTCCGTCCCCACGCCGGGCTCAACCGCGCGGCTCTCCCCGTCAGTTCATCAAGGCGGGCTCCCGGACGGTTACCGTCTCGGTGGTCGTGGTCCGGCGTCGCTTGAGCGCGTCGCCCAGCAGTACCGCTCCCAGGCCGAGCGTGGCCCACCAGGCCAGGGTCAGCGCGGGCCCGATCGCGGCGGCGCCGTCGAAGAACGACACCGAGCGGAGCAGCGAGGCGCCCGCGCCCGGCGGCAGCCACTGGCCGATCGTGCCGACCGGCTCGGGAAGCATCTCCGGGGCGGAGGACGCGCCGGAGAAGGGGTTGCCGAGCAGGATGATCAGGAACCCTCCGAGTCCGATACCGGGACGTCCGGCGAGCGCCGCAAGCCCTGCGACGGCGCCGCTCACCGCCAGCGTCGACAGGCTCAGCGCGCCGGCCTCGGCCCACCAGTCGCCGGAGAGAACCCCCAGCCAGCTGTGCGCGATCGAGGCGGACACCACGCCGACGAGGACGGCCGCGCCGGTCAGTGCGCCCACGGCCCGGACCCCCCGCAGACCGAGCAGGGTGGCGACGACGCCCGCAGCCACCCCGGCCAGCGCCATCGGGAGCACGCTCGACGTGAGGGCGGCGCCGCGCGGGTCCTCGGCGGGGGCGGGAACGACATCGGTGGTCGTCACGGTCGTGCCCTCCGGGGCATGGCCGGCCACCGCCTGCTGCAGCAGCTGGGCGACGAGCGGGCTCGCCGCGGACGCGGTGAGCAGCTCGGGGCCCCGCTCGGTGACGACGATCGCGCCGTATACGTTCCGGTCCTCGATGGCCTCCCGGGCGGCGGCCTCGTCGGCGTAGCGGTGGATCTCGAAGGCGCCGTCCTGCCGGGCGAGCTGCTTCTCGACCGGGGCGGTCGCGGACGCGGAACCCGCCACGCCCAGCGGCAGGTCGCGGGGCGCGGTACGGGCCGCGGGCCAGGCGAAGGCCCAGAGCGCGAGCGCCACCAGTACGGGGACCAGTACGACCACGGCGGCCATGTTGCGGCGGTGCCGCGGCGGAGGCGAGGGCACGTCGGAAGGGGGAGCGGAGGCGGAGGACATGGGAGGTCTCCCTCGATGCAAGTAAAAAGAAGGATTGTTCGTTTTAGGGATGCCTCACCATCCTGCGGGCCCGTCGCCTTGTCAAGAAAGAATGTTCGTTCTACGTTGAACGGCATGGCCCGCGTATCCCAGGAACACCTCGACGCCCGTCGCCGCCAGATCCTCGACGGCGCGGCCCTCTGCTTCGCGCGCAACGGGTTCCATGCCACGTCGATGCAGGACGTGCTGAAGGAGGTCGACCTCTCCGCGGGAGCCGTGTACCGCTACTTCAGCGGCAAGGAGGAACTGATCGGCGCCATCGTCACCGAGGTCCTCGACGAGGTCCGCGACACATTCGAGACGGCCGCCCAGCAGCGCCCCATCCCGCCGCCCGACGTGCTCATGGGGTGGGTCATGAACAAGATCCTGAACATGAAGCCGGGGCTGATGCACGAGGGGCAGTCGGTCCTGCCCCGGCTGATCGTCCAGGTGTGGACCGAGACCCTGCGCAACGACGACCTGTCGCGGGTCATCAACGAGGGTTACGCCAAGGTCCGCGCGGCCTGGGGCAAGGTGGTCAAGGGCTACCAGGACGCGGGCATGATGCGTGACGACGTACCGCCCGAGAGCGTCGCGCGGACCATGATCGCCCTGGCCCAGGGGTTCGTCGCGCAGATGGCGCTGTTCGGCGCCCTGCCCGTCGAGGTGTTGCAGGAGGGTCTGCGGGGTCTGATGAGCATGGGGGAGCCCGGCCCGCGGTCATGAGTGGATCAAAGGCTGGTTAACGTCGTTGAAACGCCGTCCAACTAGCCTGCGCATCCACGCCACCAGGGGTTTTGGTGGCTACGGCCACCGGACCCCGCACGGTCCGGAGCGAGGACTGTGAGGTGGGACGCCGTGCAACTGACACCGCACGAGCAAGAGAGGCTGCTGATTCATGTGGCCGCCGACGTGGCCGAGAAGCGGCGGGCCCGCGGGCTGAAACTGAATCATCCCGAGGCCATCGCCCTCATCACGTCGCACATCCTCGAAGGCGCGCGTGACGGCCGGACCGTGGCGGAACTGATGTCCTCCGGACGCAAGATCCTCAACCGGGACGACGTCATGGAGGGCATCCCCGAGATGATCCACGACGTCCAGGTCGAGGCGACCTTCCCGGACGGCACCAAGCTCGTCACCGTCCACGACCCGATCGTCTGACGGGAGAGCGAGAGCCATGATTCCCGGAGAGATCCTGTTCGCCGACGGGCCCGTCGCCTTCAACGAAGGCCGCGAGGTCACCCGGCTGACCGTCCTCAACGCCGCCGACCGGCCCGTCCAGGTCGGCTCCCACTACCACTTCGCCGAGGCCAATCCCGGTCTGGAGTTCGACCGTGCCGCCGCGCGCGGCAAGCGGCTCAACGTCGCCGCCGGCACCGCCGTGCGCTTCGAGCCCGGGATTCCTGTCGACGTCGAACTCGTTCCGCTCGCCGGTGCCCGCGTGGTGCCCGGACTGCGCGGGGAGACCGGAGGTGCCCTCGATGCCTGAGATCTCGCGTGCCGCGTACGCCGACCTGTTCGGCCCCACCACCGGCGACCGTATCCGGCTCGCCGACACCGACCTGCTGATCGAGATCGAGGAGGATCGTTCCGGCGGCCCTGGACTCGCCGGTGACGAGGCGGTGTTCGGCGGTGGCAAGGTCATCCGCGAATCCATGGGCCAGGCGCGCGCTACGCGCGCAGACGGCACCCCGGACACGGTCATCACGGGCGCGGTGATCGTCGACCACTGGGGGATCATCAAGGCCGACGTGGGTATGCGCGACGGCCGGGTCACCGGCATCGGCAAGGCGGGCAACCCAGACACCATGGACGGGGTGCACCCCGACCTGGTCATCGGCCCGGAGACCGAGATCATCGCGGGCAACGGGCGGATCCTGACCGCGGGTGCCATCGACGCGCACGTCCACCTGATCTGTCCGCAGATCGCCGACGAGGCGCTGTCCGCCGGAATCACCACGCTGATCGGCGGCGGCACCGGTCCGGCCGAGGGCTCGAAGGCGACGACGGTCACGCCCGGCCCCTGGCATCTGGCGCGGATGCTGGAGGCGATGGAGGAGTACCCGCTCAACTTCGGTCTGCTCGGCAAGGGCAACACCGTCTCGCGCGACGCCATGATGTCCCAGATCCGCGGCGGCGCGCTCGGCCTCAAGATCCACGAGGACTGGGGGTCCACGCCCGCCGCCATCGACGCCGCGCTGACCGTCGCCGACCGGACCGGCATCCAGGTCGCCATCCACACGGACACGCTGAACGAGTCCGGCTTCGTCGGCGACACCCTCGCCGCCATCGCCGGACGCGGCATCCACGCGTACCACACCGAGGGCGCGGGCGGCGGGCACGCGCCCGACATCATGACCGTGGTCTCCGAGCCGCACGTGCTGCCCAGCTCCACCAATCCGACCCGGCCCTACACCGTCAACACCGCCGAGGAACACCTCGACATGCTGATGGTCTGCCACCACCTGAACCCGGCGGTGCCCGAGGACCTGGCCTTCGCCGAGTCCCGGATCCGGCCGTCGACGATCGGGGCCGAGGACATCCTGCACGACCTCGGCGCCATCTCGATCATCTCCTCGGACGCCCAGGCCATGGGCCGGGTCGGCGAGGTCATCATGCGGACCTGGCAGACCGCGCACGTGATGAAGCGGCGACGGGGGGCGCTCCCCGGCGACGGCCGTGCGGACAACCACCGTGTACGTCGCTATGTCGCCAAGTACACGATCAACCCGGCGCTCGCGCAGGGCCTCGCCCGCGAGGTCGGCTCCGTCGAGACCGGCAAGCTCGCCGACCTGGTGCTGTGGGAGCCCGCGTTCTTCGGGGTCAAGCCGCACCTCGTCATCAAGGGCGGTCAGATCGCCTACGCGCAGATGGGCGACGCCAACGCGTCCATCCCGACGCCCCAGCCGGTCCTGCCGCGGCCGATGTTCGGCGCGATCGGGCGGGCGCCGGCGTCCAACTCGTTCAACTTCGTCGCCCCGCTCGCCATCGAGGACGGTCTGCCGGAGCGGCTCTCGCTCGGGAAGCGCTTCATGGCCATCGAGTCGACGCGGGCGGTCACCAAGGCGGACATGCGTGAGAACGACGCGCGTCCACGCGTCCAGATCGACCCCGACAGCTTCGCCGTGCACATCGACGGGGAGCTGGTCGAGGCGACTCCGGCCGCCGAACTGCCCATGGCCCAGCGTTACTTCCTCTTCTGATGTCCAGGGCAGCGCTTCTCGTTCTGGCCGACGGCCGCTTTCCCGCCGGAGGGCACGCGCACTCCGGCGGGGCCGAGGCGGCCGTCAAGGCGGGGCGCATCACGGGCGCGGCGAGTCTTGAGGACTTCTGCCGGGGGCGGCTGCACACGGCGGGGCTCGTGTCGGCCTCGCTGGCCGCGGCCGCCGCAATCGGGGTCGACCCGGTGACGCTGGACGTGGCCGCGGACGCCCGTACGCCGTCGCCCGCGTTGCGGGTTGCCGCGCGGCGGCTCGGGCGGCAGTTGATGCGGGCGGCTCGGGCGACGTGGCCCTCCGCCGAACTCGACGCGCTGGCGCGGGAGTTTCCCAGGGGGGCGCATCAGCCGGTGGTGCTCGGGCTTGCCGCGCGGGCTGCGGGGCTCGGGGCGGAGGATGCCGCGTACTGCTCCGCGTACGAGGCGGTCAGTGGGCCGGCGACCGCGACGGTGCGGTTGCTGAGTCTGGATCCCTTTGACGCCACCGGGGCGTTGGCTCGGCTTGCGCCGGAGCTGGATCTGGTGGCGCGCGCTGCCGCCGACGCCGCTCGTCGTGTGCTCGACGACGGGGTCGACGCGCTGCCTGCGGCTTCCGCGCCGCTGCTGGAGATCGGTGCGGAGGCGCATGCGGGGTGGCCGGTGCGGCTGTTCGCGTCGTAGCCCGCGGCGGAGCCGCTGATGGATGGAGTTCGCCCCCTCCGCCCCTACCCGTCCCGTACCTGGGGGCTCCGCCCCCAGACCCCCGATCGCCCGAAGGGCTCGTCCTCAAACGCCGGACGGGCTGAGAAGTTGGAGCCGTAGCCATGCACCTCGACCACTCCCACGACGGACCCTCCGCCCTCAGTGCCGACGCTCACCGTCCCGACGGCACCCGCCGTGCCCTCCGTATAGGGCTCGGTGGGCCGGTCGGCTCGGGCAAGACCGCGACCGTCGCCGCACTCTGCCGGGCGCTGCGCGAGGAGTTGTCCCTCGCCGTTGTCACGAACGACATTTACACGCGTGAGGACGCCGAGTTCCTGCTGCGTGAGGCGGTGCTGCCGCCCGAGCGGATCACCGCCGTCGAGACGGGGGCCTGCCCGCACACCGCGATCCGGGACGACATCTCGGCCAACCTCGAAGCGGTCGAGGATCTGGAGGACGAGGTCGGGCCGCTGGACCTCATCCTCGTCGAGTCCGGGGGTGACAACCTCACCGCGACCTTCTCCAAGGGGCTGGTCGACGCGCAGATCTTCGTGATCGACGTGGCGGGCGGGGACGACATTCCGCGCAAGGGCGGGCCCGGGGTGACCACGGCCGACCTGCTGGTGGTCAACAAGACCGACCTTGCGCCGTACGTCGGGTCCGATCTGGGGCGGATGGCGGCCGACGCCAAGACGCAGCGGGCCGAGCTGCCCGTGGTGTTCCAGTCGTTGCGGGCCGAGGGCGGGGTCGCGGACGTCGCCGCGTGGGTGCGGGAGCGGCTCGCCGCGTGGACGGCATGACGGCGGGGGTACGGGCCACCGCGCGGATCGGGGCGCGGGACGACGGCCGGGGCGGTACCTCCCTGCCGGTGCTCGAAGGGGACGGGCCGCTCGCCCTGCGGCGCACCCGGGGCGTGGCATCCGAGGCGCGGGTCATGCTCGTCGGTGCGATGAGCGGCCCGCTCGGCGGTGACCACTTCACCGTGGAGGCGGAGGCCGCGGAGGGGGCCCGGCTGCACATCGGGTCGGCGGCCGCCACCATCGCCCTGCCGGGGCAGGCCAAGGGCGAGTCGCGCTACGACGTGCGTCTGAAGGTGGCCGACGGGGGTGAGCTGCGTTGGCTGCCCGAGCAGTTGATCTCCGCCAACGGGAGTGATCTGTACGTCTCCTCGCGCATCGAGCTGGCGGCGGGTGCCCGGCTGGTCTTCCGGGAGGAGCAGGTACTCGGTCGGGCGGGTGAGGAACCCGGGCGGCTCAGCAGCCGTCTCACTGTGCGGCTCGACGGACGGCCGTTGCTGGACCAGGAACTGTCGTGCGGACCGGGCGCGCCCGGCGGCTGGGACGGTCCCGCTGTCCTGGCAGGGCATCGTGCGCTCGGGCAACTGCTCGTCGTACGGCCGGAGTTCGCAGGCGTACCGGTGCAGGCGCGGCTCCTTGGCGAGTCCGCCTCGCTCATGCCGCTCGCCGGTCCCGCCGTACTCGTGACCGCGCTGGCGTCGGACGCGCTGCGGCTGCGGCGGGTGCTGGACGAGGCGCTGAGTTCGCTCGACTGAGGCCGGTGGCCCGGCTGTCTCCGCTCAACGGGGCAGGTCTCACCGGTTATCGGATTAGTAAAGAACCCTCGCGGCATCTGTTCTCAGGTACCTCACAGCCGAAAGGATCCCCGTACCAATCGCAACGATGTACGGGGAGGTCCCACTTGAGGGGCATCAGACCGACGAAACGGGTGACAGCGCTCGGTTCGGCCGGAGCGCTCGTCACGGCGACCCTGATAGCCGGAGCCGTGGCGGCTCCGTCGGCCACCGCCGACGCCGGCCACGGGCAGGACCGCGAGGCCCGCGGAGCGGCGATCGCTGCGGACCGGGCCGCCAAGGCCGGGATCGACTGGCAGGACTGTCCGGCCGACTGGGGCTTCGTGAAGCCGATCCAGTGCGGCTGGGTGACCGTCCCGCTCGACTACGCCCACCCGAACGGCAAGCAGATCAAGCTCGCCGTCGACCGCATCGGGAACACGGGCACGCAGGCGGAGCGCCAGGGCGCCCTCGTCTACAACCCGGGCGGCCCCGGCGGCTCCGGCATGCGCTTCCCGACCCGGGTGACCAACAAGAACCCGATCTGGGCGAACACGGCCAAGGCCTACGACTTCGTGGGCTTCGACCCGCGCGGTGTCGGCCACTCGGCGCCCATCTCCTGCATCGACCCGCAGGAGTTCGTGAAGGCGCCCAAGGCCGACCCGGTCCCGGACACCGAGGCGGACAAGCTCGCCCAGCGCAAGCTGGCAGCCGAGTACGCGGACGGCTGTGCCGAGCGCAGTGGCGACATGCTGCCGCAGATGACCACGCCGAACACCGTGCGCGACCTGGACGTCATCAGGGCGGCACTCGGCGAGAAGAAGCTCAACTTCCTGGGCGTCTCCTACGGCACGTACATCGGCGCCGTCTACGGCACGATGTATCCGACGCATGTCCGGCGCATGGTCGTCGACAGTGTCGTCAACCCGTCGCGCGAGAAGATCTGGTACGAGGCCAACCTCGACCAGGACGTCGCCTTCGAGGGCCGCTGGAAGGACTGGGAGGACTGGGTCGCCAAGAACGACGCGACCTTCCACCTCGGCGACACCCGGGCCGAGGTGCAGGACCAGTGGCTGAAGCTGCGGGCCACCGCCAAGGCGAACCCGATCGGCGGGGTCGTCGGTCCCGCCGAGCTGATCGGGTTCTTCCAGAGCGCCCCGTACTACGACTCCTCGTGGGTGCCGGTCGCCACCGTGTTCAGCCAGTACGTCGCCGGTGACACCCAGGCGATCGTCGACGCCGCCGCACCCGACCTGTCGGACACCGCGGGCAACGCCTCCGCGGAGAACGGCAACGCCGTCTACACGGCCGTCGAGTGCACCGACGCCAAGTGGCCCACCAGCTGGAAGAAGTGGGACCGGGACAACACGCGGCTCAACAAGGACTACCCGTTCATGACCTGGGCCAACGCGTGGCTGAACCTGCCCTGCGCCACCTGGCCGGTGAAGCAGCAGACCCCGGTGAACGTCAAGACCGGCAAGGGCCTGCCTGCTGTCCTGATCGTGCAGTCCACGAATGACGCCGCCACCCCGTACGAGGGCGCCGTCGAACTGCACCAGCGCTTCAAGGGCTCCCGCCTGATCACCGAGAAGGACGCGGGCTCGCACGGTGTGACCGGCCTGGTCAACCCGTGCATCAACGAGCGGGTGGACACCTACCTGCTCACCGGGAAGACGGACGCGGCCGATGTGACGTGCGCGCCGCACGCCACGCCCAAGCCGTAACCACGCATGAAGGGAGGGGCGGCCGGATCTCCGGCCGCCCCTCGCTCATGACGCCGACCAGGCGTCCTCCGCGGCGTAGTCGAAGAGATCCCCGTACGCTTGGAACATCTTGGGATACGCCTCCCGCCAGTCCCCTCCGGCCAGTTGGCGCTCGATCGACGCGACCGTCTCAGGCAGCGACTCGGCGTACTCCACCACCGGGCGGTAGCCCAACTCCCGTTCGGCCGCCGACATGTCGCAGATCACGGGAGCCGCAACGGTCCACGGTGTGTCACCCACGGTCGGAGCGGGCGGCGGGCCGTCCACCAGAACACTCTCCGTCTCGACGCCCATCACCGCGTCGATCGCCGCGCAGATCTCGGCCACCGTGGGCGCCTCGGGATCGCAGGCGTTGAGGACGCGCGACCCCGGCCGTGCGGCAGCCAGGCGGATCAGCTCGGCGATGTTGTGAACGCTCGCGGGATGGAAGCGGCTCGTGCCGCCGAACGCGAGGATCCGCCTGCGCCGGCCGTCGAGGTTGCGCTTGACGACGTACAGCTCGCGGGGGGTGCGGCAGTACGGGCCGTGAATAGCGCCCGCGCGCAGCAGGGTCGTCGGCAACTGGTCGGCCGCCGCGAGGAGTTCACGCTCCAGCGCGGCCTTCCGACTGCTGTACGTGTCCTCACCGGGCTGTACGGTGCGCAGGCTCTCCGGGATCGGCACCGGGTACTCGGGAAACCCGTCCGGCTCGGACTGGGTGTCGAAACCGCGCCCCTTGTCGTCCTCGTACACCGACAAGCTGGAGATCACCACGGCCGAGCCGACGCGATCGGCCAGGCCCGTCAACTGCCGTGCGTGTCCCGCCCCGTAGGCGACCATGTCGACCAGCACGTCGCAGCCGTCCCCGATCACCTCGGCCAGTGCCGCGTCGTCAGCCCGGTCGAGCCGCGCGGACCGCACTTCCTCCGGCCAGGCTTCGTCCCGGCCGCCGCCGAACGAGGCGGCCGTCACCTCCCAGCCGTCCCGTACGAGCGAGCCCACGGCCGCGCGTCCGATCTGCCCTGTCGCTCCGATCACTACAGTACGTCTCATACGTATAAAATGTACAGGACGTACGGCTGGCGCGGCCGGGTTTTCAACTCAGCGGCAGCCGCGGGAACTTGCGGGCGTTCTCCGCGCGCTCGGCGGCCTCCTCGGCCTTGACGACGGCTGCGTACCGGTCGACGTACTCCTGCTCGGAGAGGGTGAGGATGGCGTACATGATCTCGTCGGTGATGGCGCGCAGGATGGCCTTCTCGTTCTCCATCCCGGCGTAGCGGGAGAAGTCGAGGGGCTTGCCGAAGCGGATGGCGACGGGGTGGATCTTCGGGATCTTCCGGCCCGGCGGCTGGGCCTCGAAGGTGCCGATCATCGCGCAGGGGATGACGGGTACCTGGGCCTTCAGGGCCATCACCGCGACGCCGACCTTGCCCTTGTAGAGGCGGCCGTCGTGGGAGCGGGTGCCCTCCGGGTAGATGCCGAGCAGTTCGTCCTTGGCCAGGACGCCGAGCCCCTCGCGGATCGCGGCCTGGCCCGCGTCCTTGCCGGAGCGGTCCACCGGGATCTGCCCGGCGCTGCGGAAGAAGGCGGCGATCAGCCGGCCCCGGATGCCGGGGCCCGTGAAGTACTCGGCCTTCGCCAGGAAGGTGATGCGGCGCTTGAGGATCGCGGGCATCAGGAAGTGGTCCGAGAACGACAGATGGTTGCCGGCGACGATGGCCGCCCCCGACGACGGGATGTGCTCAAGGCCCTCGATCCGAGGCCGGAAGACCAGTCTCAACAGCGGACCCAGAAGCACGTATTTGAGCACGTAGTAGAACATCGGGGCGCTCCTCACTCCGGCGGATCGGCTCAATCGCGCCGTGTTCCAGCAGGTCAGCGGGCATGCGGTGGGGGTGTCAGTGTAGGGGCAGGTGCCGCCCGGTGGCACTGTGCCCGACCGGACCCGCATCGAACCCTGACCGCTTTCCTGACGGTATGTCATGCCGTCCGGTTCATGCCCGAGGGAGCGCGGCGCGCAACGCCGTACTGGGGCCGCCGGAGTATCCGGTGGCCCCAGCGATGTGACGAATCATCGAGCGGGGTGAGCGGGCGGAGCCCGGCGGGCGAGGCGGTCGATCATCTGCGGGAAGTCAGCGCCTCCGGCCCCGCCGCGCGCCCTCCGCCGGTGCGGCAGCCGTCAGGCCCCCTTCGTCAGAATCTTCTCCAACGCCCCCAGAGCCGACCGCAGTTCCTCGCCGGTGATGGTCAGCGGAGGGGCCAGCCGGATCGTCGAACCGTGCGTGTCCTTGACCAGAACGCCCTCGCGCATCAGGCCCTCGCTGATCTCGCGGCCCGTGCCGATGGCGGGATCGATGTCCACGCCCGCCCACAACCCGCGCGAGCGGAAGCCTTCGACACCCTTGCCCACGAGCGCGGCCAGACCGTCCCGCATCACCACGCCCAACTCGGCGGCCCTGCGCTGGAATTCACCGGTCTCCAGCAGTTCGACGACGGCCGAACCGACCGCCGCGGCGAGCGGGTTGCCGCCGAAGGTCGAGCCGTGCTCGCCGGGACGCAGTACTTCGAGCACGTCACGGTGCCCGACCACCGCGGAGACCGGCACGATGCCGCCGCCGAGCGCCTTGCCGAGGAGGAGAAGGTCGGGGACGACGTTCTCGTGGTCGACGGCGAGGGTGGTGCCCGTGCGGCCAAGACCCGACTGGATCTCGTCCGCGATGAACAGACAGCCCTTGCGGCGGGTCAGCTCGCGGACGCCGGCGAGGTAGCCGTCGGCCGGGATGACGACGCCCGCCTCGCCCTGGATAGGCTCGATCAGCACGGCCGCCGTCGTCTCGTCGACGGCCGCTTCGAGCGCGGCGAGGTCGTTGTACGGGACGATCCGGAAACCCGGCGTGAACGGGCCGAAGCCCGCACGGGCCGTCTCGTCCGTGGAGAAGCTGACGATGGTCGTCGTACGGCCGTGGAAGTTGTCGGCGGCCACGACGATCGTCGCCTGGTCCGGTGCGACGCCCTTCACCTCGTACGCCCACTTCCGGGCCACCTTGACGGCGCTCTCCACCGCCTCCGCGCCCGTGTTCATCGGCAGCACCATGTCCAGGCCCGTCAACTCGGCCAGCGACTGGGCGAACTGGGCGAGCCGGTCGTTGTGGAAGGCGCGCGAGGTCAGCGTCAGCCGGTCGAGCTGGCGGTGCGCGGCCTCGATCAGCACCGGGTTGCGGTGACCGAAGTTGAGGGCCGAGTAGCCCGCCAGCATGTCGAGATAGCGACGGCCCTCGACGTCCTCGACCCAGGTGCCCTCGGCGCTTGCGACGACCACGGGCAGCGGGTGGTAGTTGTGCGCGAGGACGGGCGCCTCGGCGCGGATCAGTTCCTCGGACGTACGCGTGAGCGCGGGAGCGGTCATGAGCGGATCTCCTGAGTGCAGCACTTGATGCCGCCGCCGGCCTTGTGGAACTCCGAGAGGTCGACGGGGACAGGGACATAACCGTGGACTGCGAGTTGCCCGGCGAGCGCCTCGGCGCGCGGCGAGACGAAGACGTGCCGGCCGTCGGAGACGGAGTTGAGGCCGAAGGCCATGGCGTCCTCGCGGGTGGCGAGCACCGCGTCCGGGAAGAGCCGCGCGAGCACCTCACGGCTGCCGGGCGAGAAGGCCTCCGGGTAGTAGCAGATGTTCTCGTCGTCGAGCACGAACAGCGCGGTGTCCAGGTGGTAGAAGAGCGGGTCCACCAGCTGGAGGCTGATCACCGGGACGCCGAAGAACTCCTGCACCTCGCGATGGGCCTCGCGGGTCGTACGGAATCCGGTGCCGGCCAGGACGTACCGGCCTGCCGGGATCAGATCGCCCTCGCCCTCGCACACCGACTCGGGGCGGTAGACGTCGAAGCCGGCCGACTTGAACCAGGTCTCGTACGCGGTGGACTCGGGGCGGCGCTGGGGGGCGTGGAAGTACGAGCCGAAGACGCGGCCCGCCAGGACGAGCGCGGAGTTCGCCGCGAACACCATGTCGGGGAGGTCGGCGACCGGCTCGACGGAGTCGACGGTGTGGCCGTGGGTGCGGTAGGCGCGGATCAGCGCCTGCCACTGGTCGCGGGCGAGGTCCACGTCCACGGGGGTGTCCGGGTGCATCCAGGGATTGATCGCGTAC
This sequence comes from Streptomyces sp. NBC_00038, assembly GCF_026343635.1. NCBI lineage: Bacteria > Bacillati > Actinomycetota > Actinomycetes > Kitasatosporales > Streptomycetaceae > Streptomyces > Streptomyces sp. NBC_00038. Next base: position 1,658,626 of record NZ_JAPELQ010000001.1, on the reverse strand, counting down.
TGCACGGCGAAGTGTCTGGGTTCGCAGACGAGAAAGCGCCGGGGGCGTTGCACACGGCTGTCGGGCACAGAGAGGTTCCTCCGCTTCCTGCGGTGTTGGCTGAGGGTGCCTCCACGGTAAGAAACGGGGGATACGTGCGACAAGCGACGAGAGCTGCGTGTCTGCGCAGGATTGCTGCGTGTTCTGGCGTCTCAGCGCATGTTTGATGCGTCACCCGGGGCCGCGTGGGTCGCCCCGGCCTCCGGGGCCTCCGGCAGCAGATGGGACAGCACCATGTAGCTGATCGTCTTCCGGATGAACGGCTCGTCCCGGATCCGCTCCAGCACCTCCTCGAAGTGCTCCACGTCGGTGGCCCGTACGTGCAGCAGCGCATCCGCGCCGCCGGTCACGGTCATGGCCGCGGCGATCTCGGGGTAGTTGCGCACGACCTCGGCGATCCGCCGGGGCGGCGCCGCGCCCTCGCAGTAGACCTCGACGTACGCCTCCGTACGCCAGCCGAGCGCCGCCGGCTTCACCGTGGCCGTGAACCCGGTGATCACGCCCGTCTCGCGCAGCCGGTCCACACGGCGCTTGACCGCCGTGGCCGAGAGCCCGACCGCCGCGCCGATCTCCGCGAAACTGGTCCGCGCGTTCGCCATCAGGGCAGTGATGATCTTGCGGTCGAGGTCGTCGAACATCGCGGGCTTGCTGCTCATGGCCGCACTGTATCCAGCGACACCCTCCAGGCCCGTGCGGCGGCGACGCCCACGCCGGTCCATCGGCGACATCCGCGCCTGTCGTGCGGCAACCTCCACGTCCCGGACATGTCCAGACGTGGGAATTCCTCCTACACTCCACCTTCATGCTGCGCGCCCTCGCCGTCGACGACGAACAACCGTCCCTCGAGGAACTCCTGTATCTGCTGAACGCCGATCCACGGGTCGCAGGGGCCGAGGGCGCGAGCGACGCGACCGAGGCGCTGCGCCGGATCAACCGGGCGCTGGAGTCCGGCCCGGACGGCCCCGAGGCGATCGACGTCGTCTTCCTCGACATCAACATGCCCGGACTCGACGGCCTCGACCTGGCCCGGCTGCTCACCGGATTCGCCAAGCCGCCGCTCGTCGTGTTCGTCACCGCCCACGAGGGCTTCGCCGTCCAGGCCTTCGACCTCAAGGCCGTCGACTACGTCCTGAAGCCCGTACGCCGAGAGCGCCTCGCCGAGGCCGTACGCCGCGCCGCCCAGCTCATGGACGCCGCCCCGCTGATACCCGTGCACGAACCCGACCCGGACCACATATCCGTCGAGCTCGGCGGAGTGACCCGCTTCGTGGCCGTCGAGGACATCACCCATGTCGAGGCGCACGGCGACTACGCCCGCCTGCACACCGCCCAGGGCAACCACCTCGTCCGCATCCCGCTGTCCACCCTCGAAGAGCGCTGGCGCTCCCGGGGCTTCGTCCGCATCCACCGGCGCCATCTCGTCGCGCTGCGCCACATAGGCGAGCTCCGGCTGGACGCGGGCACGGTGAGCGTCCTCGTGGACTCCGTCGAACTCCAGGTCAGCCGCCGTCACGCCCGCGAACTGCGCGACCTGCTGCTGCGCCGGACCACGAGCTGAGGGGGCGGCGTGCCGCAGGATCCGACCGAACGCCGCGTCACGGTCACCGGTGTGCCCCGGCGCACCCGCAGGACGTCCGGCTACTACCGGCCCAGAACCGAGATCGACGAGCAGACCACCCTCGGCCACACCTATGTCCGCTCGCTCATGCGCAGCCAACTCCGGGTGGCACTCGTGGTGTTGGCGGTCCTGGTGCTGCTCGTCGGACCGCTGCCCCTGGTGTTCGCCGCGATGCCGGACGGCGCGAGCCTGGAGTGGGCCGTGCTCGGCTTCTGCGTGTACCCGCCGCTGGTACTGCTCGCCCGCTGGTACGTGCGCCGCGCCGAACGCAACGAGCGGGACTTCGTGCGCCTGGTCGAGGACCGCTGAACGTGGACCAGAACTACGCCGTCCCCGCGGTCGCCCTCGTGGTCGTGGCGACCGTCCTGGTCGGCGCGTTCGGCCTGCGAATCTCCCGGACCACCTCCGACTTCTACGTCGCCTCACGCACCGTGGGGCCACGGCTCAACGCGGCCGCCATCAGCGGCGAATACCTCTCCGCCGCCTCCTTCCTGGGCATCGCGGGCCTGGTGCTCGTCCAGGGCCCCGACATGCTCTGGTACCCCGTCGGCTACACGGCCGGCTATCTCGTCCTGCTCCTGTTCGTCGCCGCCCCGCTGCGCCGCTCCGGCGCGTACACGCTGCCCGACTTCGCGGAGGCGCGGCTCGGCTCACAGGCCGTGCGACGCCTTGCCAGCATCTTCGTCGTCGGCGTCGGCTGGCTGTATCTGCTCCCCCAACTGCAGGGTGCGGGACTGACGTTGGCCGTACTGACCGACGCGCCCGACTGGTTCGGCGGGGTGCTCGTCGCCGTCGTCGTGGTCGCCACCGTCGCCGCGGGCGGCATGCGCAGCATCACCTTCGTGCAGGCCTTCCAGTACTGGCTCAAGCTCACCGCCCTGCTCGTCCCCGCGCTCTTCCTGGTCCTCGCCTGGCAGAGCGACGGCGCTCCGCGCGACGCCTTCGACGAACCCGCCGCCTTCCGCGAGCAGAGCGTCGTCCGCGTCGACGACAGCCTCGACCTGAAGCTCTCCCAGCCGCTGGGCGTCACCGCGACGGGCACCGTCGACGGTCGCCGGTACGAGGACGAGCGCGTCGAACTCCCCGCGGGAGTCCACCACATCGAAAGCGGCACCCGGCTGACCTTCACCAAGGGCGACCCGGTCCCGGCGGCCGACCGCGGCAGCAACGGCGGCATGTCCACCTCGCTGGCGTCGGGCCGCGAGGAACGCCCGCTGTACGCCACGTACGGCCTGATCCTCGCCACCTTCCTCGGCACGATGGGACTGCCGCACGTGGTCGTCCGCTTCTACACCAGCCCGCACGGCGTTGCCGCCCGCCGCACCACGGTCGCTGTACTCGGCCTGATCGGCGCCTTCTACCTCCTCCCGCCCGTCTACGGCGCGCTGGGCAGGCTGTACGCCCCCGAGCTCACCCTCACCGGGCAGGCGGACGCGGCCGTACTGCTGCTGCCCGACCGGATGATCGGCGGAGTCGGCGGCGACCTGCTGGGCGCGCTGGTCGCGGGCGGGGCCTTCGCGGCGTTCCTGTCGACCGCGTCCGGACTGACCATGGCCGTGGCGGGCGTGCTCACCCAGGACGTGCTGCCCTCGCGCGGCGTACGGCACTTCAGGCTGGGCACCGTGCTCGCCATGGCGGTCCCGGCCGCGGCGAGCGCGCTCGTGGGCGGACTGCCTGTCGCCGACGCCGTGGGGCTCGCCTTCGCCGTGTCCGCGTCCTCGTTCTGCCCGCTGCTCGTCCTCGGCATCTGGTGGCGGCGGCTGACCCCGCCGGGCGCGGCCGCCGGGATGCTCATCGGCGGCGGCTCCGCGCTCGTCGCCGTCGGCGCGACCATGGCGGGCTTTCCGGGCACCGGTCCGCTGCACGCCCTGCTCGCCTGGCCCGCGCTGTGGTCGGTGCCGCTCGGGTTCGTGACGATGATCGTGGTGTCCCTCGCCACGCCGGGGCGGGTGCCGGTGGGCACCGCGGCGATCCTGGCGCGCTTCCATCTGCCGGAGGAGCTGGCCCGGGGCCAGGTGCGGGCGGAGGCCAAGGCGTGAGGCGGGACGGCGAGTGGACGCCCGCCGCGTCATGGGGTGGGATGCGCGCGCAGTGGCCACGTCATGAAGCGACAGGTGCTCGCGGAGGGCCAGGTCATGAGGCGACACGTGTTTGCGGAGGGCCAGGTCATGAGGCGACAGGTGCTCGCGGAGGCCAGGTCATGAGACAACACGTGCGCACGGAGATCACGTCATGAGCGGCTTCATCGCGGGGCTCTGCGTCGCCGTACTCCCTCTCCTCGCCGCCGGTTTCTGGCTCGGCAGGCGCACCGCGCGGCCCGAGAGCCTCGGCGGGCTCGGTACCCCCGTCGAGCACGCCACCTTCCAGACCCTGCACACCGCCTCGCTCGCCGCGCCCCCGCTGCGCGCGGGCCTCACCGAGGAGACGGCGGGCCGGTCCGCCCGACGCCTGCGCACACTCCTCGGCACCGACGCGCTGTGTCTGACCGACCAGGAGACCGTCCTCGCCTGGGACGGAGTGGGGGAGCACCACCGCACCGAGATCATGGCGCGGCTCGCAGGACCGCTGGACACGGGCCGCGGCGAGGCCTTCCGCCTCACCTGCGACGAACCCGACTGCCCGCTGCGCTGGGCCGTCGTCGCCCCTCTCACCGTCGACGAACGGGTACACGGAGCCCTCGTCGCCTGCGCGCCCCGCGAGTCCGCCGTCCTCGTGCGGGCCGCGGGCGAGGTCGCCCGCTGGGTCTCGGTGCAACTGGAACTCGCCGACCTCGACCAGTCCCGTACCCGCCTCATCGAGGCCGAGATCAAGGCACTTCGCGCCCAGATATCCCCGCACTTCATCTTCAACTCGCTCGCGGTGATCGCCTCGTTCGTCCGCACCGACCCCGAGCGCGCCCGCGAACTGCTCTTGGAATTCGCCGACTTCACCCGCTACTCGTTCCGCAGGCACGGCGACTTCACCACCCTCGCCGACGAACTGCACGCCATCGACCACTACTTGGCGCTGGTCAGGGCCCGCTTCGGGGACCGCCTCTCGGTCACGCTGCAGATCGCGCCCGAGGTGCTGCCGGTCGCACTGCCCTTCCTCTGCCTCCAGCCGCTCGTGGAGAACGCCGTCAAGCACGGACTCGAGGGCAAGACCGACAAGAGCCACATCAGCATCACCGCGCAGGACGCGGGAGCCGAGGCGCTCGTCGTCATCGAGGACAACGGCACCGGCATGGACCCCGACCGGCTGCGCCGCATCCTGGCCGGCGAGGTCAGCCCCTCCGACGGCATCGGACTGTCCAACGTCGACGACCGGCTGCGCCAGGTGTACGGGGACGACTACGGCCTCGTCATCGAGACCGCGGTGGGAGCGGGCATGAAGATCACCGCCCGGCTGCCGAAATACCAGCCGGGCGTGCATTCGGCCGCGCGACTCCCGCGCCAGTGAGCCTCAGGTGCTGCGCGAGGCCACCATCCCCAGCGTGATCAGGCCGAGCACGACCCAGCCGAACCACAGCCAGCCGTTGCTGCCGAGCGCCACCGTGTAAGCCGTCACGACGACGAGCCCGCCCACGGTGAGCACTCCCATCGTCTTCGTCGAACCAGGCGTAGAACCGGGCATCGAACCGGGCATCTCAGCACCCTCCTCGGGGCGGGTCCGCGACGTGGGCCGTGGCCTTGGGCCCATTTTCACCCGGCAGGGCGCGATTCGCCAGGGCCGGGCCGCCTACTCGCCCCCGCGCATCAGGGTCTTGTCCAGGCGCTCGACGGCGCAGACCACGAGGTAGTACTTCTTGTCCCACAGACCTGTGCTGCGCAGACCATGACTCCAGTACTCGTCGGAGCTGTAGTCGAACTGCTCCGGCCGGGCGTCCTTCGCGCACTGCTTGTCCGCCTCCTTGTCGGGGTCCTGGCCGGGCGAGACGGTCTTGAGGTGAGTGATCTGCACGACCCGCCCCATGTGCTCCTTGTCGCAGGCGACCAGGTCGTAGTGCGTGTTCGCACGCGCGTCCCCGTCCACATGGCCGAGGCAGTCCCCCCGCTGTATCTGGGTCGCGTCCTCGAAGGTCATCCCGTACGGGCGGCGCTCGCCCAGCGGCCCGTACACCGGCCCGTGCTTCCCGACCAGCAGGCAGGCGACATTGCCACCGGCGGCGTCGAAGCCCTCGCGCGTGGGCACCACCGCCATGCTCCGGACGTTCCAGGCGAGCTTCCCCGCGGTCTCCTCCGTCAGCTCCTCGCACCGGGCCGCTCCGCGGTTGCCCGCCTCCTCGTACGAGGCAGCCTTGTACAGCGCCATCACCTGCCCGTCCGGGACCAGGTCCTCGCAGCTCGGATCGAGCGTGAGAGGCGGCACCCCGGCCACGGAGGAGGGAGGCGGATCGCCGCGGACGCAGTCGCCCTTCCGGAGCGGCTCGGAGAGTCCGACCGTGTCGCCGTACGGTTTCACGGGCTTGTTCGCCATGGCGTACCAGACCCCGCCCGCAGCGAGACCCAGCGCGAGGAGCAGCGCCGCAAGGCCTTGCAGGAGGAGAGGACGCTTACGGCGCCGCCTGCCCGAGGGGCCGGACACCCGGGTGGGCGGGCCTCCGTACCAGGGCGGGCCGTAGCCGTGACCGGGCTGCGGGGTGCTCGGGTTGCTCGTCGGCGGTGGGCCGAAGACCTGGCCCGGCTGCGAGCCGTAGGCGGCCGGGGCGGCTGGTGCCTGGGACGTGGGGGCGTACGCGGGATGGGCGGTGGGGGAGGGAGCAGGGGACGGGGTGGCGTGGGCGGGCGGCATGTAGGCGCCGGGTGAGGCGAGGCCCTGGTCCTGGGCCGGGCCGCCGTAGCTCTGGCCCGGTGGGGTCGCACCCGGCGGAAGCAGGCTCGCCGGAGTCCCGTCGGCGGTGACGAGCCCCGCCCAGGGCGGTTGCGACCCTCCGTCGACCTGGGTACGCGGGTGGGGCTCGGGCGTGATGATCCGCGCGAGCGCCGCCGCCGTGTCCTCCGCCGAGATCCGCAGCGCGGGATCCTTGGTCAGCAGTGCCTCGATGACGGGCCCCAGGGCACCGGCCCGCCGTGGTGGCGGCGGCTCCTCCAGGACCACGGCGGTGACCGCGGCGAGATCGGTGTCGCGGTCGAACGGACCGAAGCCCTCCACGCCGAAGTACAGGGTGCAGCCCAGCGAGAAGAGATCGGCCGCCGCGGTCGGCGGCCCGCCCGTGGCACGCTCCGGTGCCAGATACCCGGCCGTGCCCACCAGGATGGACGTCAGGGTCCAGCGCGTCTCGGTTGAGTCCGGCTGGACGGAGATGCCGTAGTCGGTGAGCAGGACCCTGGACCCCGGCGCGCCCGTGCGGTCCGGCGCGAGCAGAATGTTGGCGGGCTTGACGTCCCGGTGCATGATGCCGCGTTCATGACCGGCGGTCAGCGCGTCCAGGACCGCGAGTCCGATGCGGGCGCACTCGTCGGGGGCCAGCGGGCCGCGCCGGGTCAGCCGGTCGCGCAGGTCCTCCGCTCCGGCCACGTACTCCATCACGATCCACGGCAGGCCCTCGTGCTCCAGGACGTCGTGCACGGTCACCACATGCGGGTGCCCCCGCAGCACCGCCGCGTGCCGGGCCTCGGCGCGGGCCCGCGCGATCCGGGACTCGTGCTCCTCACCGGCCTCCGGCGCGGACCGGAACCTGATCTCCTTGAGCGCGACTTCGCAGTCGAGCAGCCGGTCGTGGGCGAGCCAGACATGGCCCATCCCGCCGGAGCCCACCTGGTCCGTGAGCTCGTACCGGCCGGCGATGATCCGGCCCACTCCCGACTGCGGTGATCCTTGTGCCATCCGGTCGCTCCCCGGGTTCTGCGCTGGTTCCTACGCGGGTCAGGACGGTGCGCTCGACGCCGGTGCGCTGCTCGGCGTCAGGCCGGTCGCCGTCGGTGCGGTCGAGGACGGCCCGGTCCCTGTCGGACCGGCCGAGACGGACTCCGTCACCGTGGGGGCGGCCGACGCGCTGGTCGGCGTGCTGGGCGGAGGCGTACTCGGCGTCGGACTGCTCGGCGGGGGTAACGAGCTCGTCCCGCCGCCCGATCCGGACCCTGGCGGGGTCGAGGTCCCCGGCGAGCCGGAGCCGCCGCCGGACGGTGATCCGCCGCCCGGCGACGAGGGGCCGGACGATCCGTTGGAAGGCGTCGGCGACGTCGTACCGGGAGTGGGGCCTGGCCCGCTGCTGGACTCCCCGGGGCCGGTGCTGGACCCGCTCGGTCCGCTGCTGGACTCCCCGGGCCCAGTGCTCGATCCGCCCGGGTCCGTGGTCGCTCCGCCGGAGTCCGGGGGAGTGGTCGAGCCGCCGCCACTGTCTTCGGGCCCGCCCAGCACGAACAGCGTCACGGGCGCGCCCCACTCGAGCGTGCTGCCTTCGGTGGGCTGGGAAGCGGTGACGAGGGCGTCGTCGGCCGGTAGCGAGTCGCCGTCGTACGCCATCGCCAGGCCCGCGTTCGCCAGGCTCTGGGCCGCCGCGGCGAACGTCATCCCTGTGACGGCCGGAACCCCGAGTTCCGCGTGCGTGTCGAAGGACTTGTCGGCCTCGCCCTCGGTGCCGATCGGGCGGTTGATCCCGTGGTCGGGGTCATGGACGTCGACCAGCTGGAGCCGCTCGATCTTCTGGCTACCGGGCGGCGGCTTGACGACCACGATGCGGTCCTGCTGATAGCCGGCCCACTTCGTGTTCCCGTCGGTGAACTGCACCGACGTCTTTTTGACGTTTCCCTCGTAGGGAAGCAGCGGATTACCGCAGGAGCACTTCACCGCGGGCAGTCCCTGCCGGTCGACGAGAATCGCGATTCCCGCCTGCAGCAATGCGTCGAAGGGGACGGCCTTGTCGTCCTTGTACTCGTGATTCGTCACGAGAGTGTCGTGGCGCAGCACGACGGGTGTGAGCTGATCGATATGCGTCGGGATCTCATCGGTGCTGATATTCCGCACCCGCGCCCATTCCCGCGCCTTCGCGGAGTTCTTGTTGTCGGTGAGGAAGTTCTTGAGCTTCTCCGCATCACAGGTGCCGGGTTTCGTCGAGCCGCCGAATTCACCGGTGGCCCCATCGTCATCACCCTGCCCCGACGAACCGTCGTCCCCGCCCGTCGCGCCGTCGTCCCCGCCAGTGTCTCCGCCGGTGGCGCCGCCGTACAGCCCCGGGCTGTTGCTGGCCTGTATGCCGCCGCTCGGTCGGGCCTCGGGTAGGCGCATGTCCTTGCCGAGGTTGCCGTCCTCCGTGAAGAAGGGATTGGCCTGCGATATCCCAGCGGCAATGGCCCGCACCGCGGACAACTGTTCGGATTTGCTGCATCCGCTGACCATCAGCACGCCGACCAGCAGTAAAGCGATCCTGCGGGCCGCCGTTAATCCGGCCCTTTGCATGGACACGCGAAATGTCATGACCGCTCCCCCTGCGGTTTCCCCCGTGGACCTCGCGGGCCGGACACGAGTCCGGACGCGAGGCTTCGCCCCCATGCTACTGAATAGAAATGCGTTTCACGCAAGCGGAAAAAAGAAGGGAATTCAGCGACTGCGTGCGTTGAGTGAGGCCAGATAGGCGTTGTACGCCTCGAGTTCCTTGTCGCCGTCGCGGTCGGCCGCCCGGTCCGTGCGGCGGGCCTGCCTGCTCTCGGAGGCGTACCACTGGAAGAGCAGTGCGAGCAGCACGAGGACGGAGGGGATCTCGCTGAACGCCCAGGCGATGCCGCCCGCCGCGTTCTGGTCGGCGAGCGCGTCGATGCCGAGCGAGGCGGGCGGGTTCTTGTACGTCTCCACCATCGGCCCGGACGCCATCATCAGCGCGATGCCGAAGAAGGCGTGGAACGGCATGCCCGCGAACAGCTCCAGCATCCGGATCAGATAGCCCGGCCGCTGCGGCCCCGGGTCCACGCCCATGATCGGCCAGAAGAACACCAGGCCGACGGCGAGGAAGTGACACATCATCGTGATGTGCCCCACCTTGGAGCCCATCAGGAAGTCGAAGATCGGCGAGAAGTACAGCCCGTAGAGGCTCGCGATGAACAGCGGGATCGTGAACGCGGGGTGCGTGATGATCCGCATGTACCGGCTGTGCAGGAACATCAGCAGCAGCTCACGGGGTCCCTTGCCGCCACGCTTCGACGCGACCGGCAGCGCGCGCAGCGCCAGCGTGATCGGCGCCCCGAGCAGGATCAGGATGGGCGACAGCATGCTGATCACCATGTGCTGCACCATGTGCACGCTGAACATGACCATGCCGTAGTCGTTCAGCTTGGTGCACATCACGAGCATCACGGTCAGCACGCCGATGACGAAGGAGACGGTGCGGCCCACCGACCACTTGTCGCCGCGCCGCGTCAGCCGCACGACCCCCCAGCCGTACAGTGCGAGCCCCACCAGGCAGGCGACGAGGAAGAACGGGTCCGCGGACCACTCGAGCCCCCGCCCCAGCGTGAACGGCGGCAGATCCATGGTCGTGCCGTGCCCGCTGTGATCCATCCGCCGGCTCCTGTTTCGTACTGGTTGTGCGCAGTCTGTCCGCACCAGAGTAGAACTGCCTCCGCAGCCGACAGTGACCGGGGCGCCCCTTTAGGGGCGCGGGGCTGTGTCCATATGCGGCTCCGCCGCGTGGGCGCGACAAGCCACGACGAACCCGCGGCCGCCAGAACTCTTAAAGCACGCACTCCGCTTCCGCGTACCGCTCATCCGGAACCGTCTTCAACGTCTCGACCGCCTCCGCGAGCGAAACCATCACGATGTCGGTCCCCCGCAGTGCCGTCATCTTGCCGAAGTCACCACGGTGCGCGGCCTCCACGGCGTGCCAGCCGAACCGGGTGGCGAGGACACGGTCGTACGCCGTCGGGGTACCGCCCCGCTGGACGTGCCCGAGGATCACCGGGCGGGCCTCCTTGCCGAGGCGCTCCTCCAGCTCGATGGAGAGCTGGCGGGCGATGCCCGCGAACCGCTCGTGCCCGTAGACGTCCTTGCCGCCCTCGTCGTACTCCATCGTGCCCTCGCGGGGCTTCGCGCCCTCCGCGGCGACGACGATGGCGAACCGCTTGCCCGCTTCGAAGCGTTCGCCGACCTTGGCGGCCAACTCCTCGATGTCGAAAGGGCGTTCCGGTACGACGATGGCGTGGGCGCCCGCCGCCATGCCGGAGTGCAGCGCGATCCAGCCGGTGTGGCGGCCCATGACCTCCACGATCAGCACCCGCTGGTGGGACTCGGCGGTGGTCTTCAGCCGGTCAAGAGCCTCGGTCGCGACGCCGACGGCCGTGTCGAAGCCGAAGGTCACGTCCGTGACGGCGATGTCGTTGTCGATGGTCTTCGGCACGCCGACGATCGGCAGGCCGCTGTCCGAGAGGAGGCGGGCCGCCTTGAGGGTGCCCTCGCCGCCGATCGGGATGATCGCGTCGAGGCCGAGCTCCTCGACATGGCCCCTGGCCCGCTCCACACCGTCACGCAGATGCGCGGGCTGGACCCGGGAGGAGCCGAGCATGGTGCCGCCGCGAGCCAGGATTCCGCTCACCGCGTCGAGGTCGAGCTTGAGGTAGTCGCACTCCAGGAGGCCTTTCCAGCCGTCCCGGAAGCCGATGACCTCGTCGCCGTGGTCGACGACGGCACGGTGTACGACGGACCGGATGACGGCGTTCAGACCGGGGCAGTCGCCGCCGGACGTGAGGACACCAATGCGCATAGCCCGAAATACCTTCTCAACGTGGGCCGGGAACCGGACCACGCTGTCCGGCTGGACCCCGCCACCCTAACGGCAGGAGGGGGCGGGGCAGCACTGTGCGTCCGCCTGCTGGACGACCCCGCTCACCTGTGCGGAAGGGCCGTCAGACGGGCTGGTTACAGCAGGTCGGACAGGAGGTGTACGACGATCAGGCGGGCTGCTGGGCCGCTGTGATGCGCTCGTTGCGCAGCGCCTCGTACCAGCGGTCGTCGATCGGCGGCAGCGCGTTCACGTCCAGCGCCAGCTTCAGCAGCAGGTCCGCGATCTGCGGGTTGCGGGCGAGCACGGGCCCGTGCATGTACGTACCGAAGACGGTGTCGTTGTACGCGCCCTCGGTGCCGTCTCCCGTGCCGTTGCCCTTGCCGAGCCGCACGTTCGCGAACGGGCGCGCGGTGGGGCCGAGGTGGGTGACTCCCTGGTGGTTCTCGAAGCCGGTCAGCTGGGGGAGGCCGAGCCGCGGGTCGATGTCCGCGAGCACGTCACCGACGCACCGCTCGCCCTCGCCACGCACGGAGGTCACGTCGAGCAGGCCGAGGCCCGGCTCGCGCTGCCCGAGGTCGTTGATGAACTCGTGGCCGAGGATCTGGTAGCCGGCGCACACCGAGAAGACGATCGCGCCGTTGCCGACCGCGCGGTGCAGACCGCCGTCGCGGCGCAGCCGCTCCGCCGCGAGCCGCTGCGGCCGGTCCTCACCGCCGCCGATCAGGTAGATGTCGCCGGAGGTGGGGATCGGCTGGTCGCTGCGTACGTCGAGACGGGCCACGTCGAGGCCGCGCTGGCGGGCCCGGCGCTCCACGACGAGGGCGTTGCCCTGGTCGCCGTAGGTGCTCAGCAGGTCCGGGTAGATCCACACGAGACGCAGGCTGTTGTCACTCATCTTCTTCGTCCTTCGTGGCTCAGTTGCCGACACGACGCCTCAGGTCCTGGAAAGCGGTGTAGTTCGCGACGACCTCGATGCGTCCGGGCGGTGCCAGCTGCACGGCCTGGTCGAGGCTCTCGCAGACCTGGAACTGCTGGTTCGCGACCTCCAGGCGCACGGCGAGGTCCAGTTTGCGGTCGCCGAGAACGAAGATCGGGTGACCGGTGAGCTGCGTGTAGTCGACGTCCCACAGCCACGAGGTGTCGGTGCCGTCGGCGCCGCGCGCGTTCACCGAGAGGATGACCGGGGTCGGCGGCGGGTCGATCAGCGAGAACGTCTCCAGCCAGCCCGCGGGGTTCTTGGCGAGCAGTAGACGCAGGTCGCGCTGCATGAACTGCACCACGTCGTAGCGCCCAGCCACCGCCTGCACCTGGTACATGCGTTCCAGGGCGACCTGCGGCGGCACGCCGAAGACGGCGGCGACGGCGGCCGAGGAGGCGGCGTTCGCCTTGTTGGCGCGGCCCGGCAGCTGGAGGTGGATCGGCCAGGCGGAGCCGTGCGGGTCGAGGACGTGGTCGCCGGAGAGCGCCCAGCTCGGCGTCGGACGGCGGAAGCCGCAGTCGCCGCAGAACCAGTCGTCACCGGGGCGCTGCATTACACCGCCGCAGGACGGGCAGGACCAGGCGTCGTCCTTCCACATCTGACCGGCGGCGACCCACACCACGTTGGGCGAGGAGGAGGCGGCCCACACGACCAGCGGGTCGTCGGCGTTGGCGATCACGACGGCCTTGGAACCGGCCAGGCCCTCGCGCCAGTGCTCGGCCATCATCCGCGTCTCGGCGGCCCGGTCGAGCTGGTCACGCGAGAGGTTGAGCAGCGCGATGCACTTGGGGTCGGTGTCGCGAGCGACACCGGAGAGGTACTTCTCGTCGACCTCGATGACCGCGTACTTGGCGTCCGAACCCCCGGCGAGCGCCGAGGTGATACCGGCGGGCATGTTGGCGCCCAGCGCGTTGGACACGACAGGGCCCGCGGCGCGCAGCGCCTCCGCGATCAGCCGGGTCGTGGTGGTCTTGCCGTTGGTGGCCGACACCAGGATGACGTCCAGGTGTGTGGCGAGCCGTGCGAGCAGGTCGGGGTCGAGCTTGAGTGCCACCCGGCCGCCGATCACCGATCCGCTTCCGCGTCCGGCGGCCCGCGAGACGGCCGCGGCCGCCTTGCCCGCCGTCACGGCCAGCTTGGCCCGCGGCGTCAGCGGGTCCGAGTTGCCTGACATCGTGTCCGATCCTCCTTGCGTACGCGCCGCGCCTCTGCCCCCGGCATCGTGTGGGCCTCAGCCTATCGAGATCCACTCACGTGCCCGAATCGCGGCACCACGACGGTGCCCGCGCGACATTCGCGCGCCTCCCAGGACCGTACCCTTGCGGCCATGCGACACGGCTCCATCCCGGGCTCCCGAGGGCGCGTCCGGCCCATCACCCTGCTCGGCGACCCCGTCCTGCACACCAAGTGTGCGGAAGTCACCGACTTCGGCCCCCAACTCGCCCGTCTCGTCGAGGACATGTTCGCGACGATGTACGCCGCCGAGGGCGTCGGCCTCGCCGCCAACCAAGTCGGCGAGGCCCTCAGCGTCTTCGTGTACGACTGCCCGGACGACGAGGACATCCGTCACGTCGGCCATGTGGTGAACCCACGTCTCGTCGAGGCGGACGGTGTGGTCCTGCGCGGGCCGGAGGGCTGTCTGTCCCTGCCCGGCCTTGAGGCGGGGACCGAGCGCTACGACCATGCCGTCGTCGAGGGCTTCACCGTGGACGGCGACCGGGTGCGGGTGCACGGCACCGGTTGGTTCGCACGGTGCCTGCAGCACGAGTGCGATCACCTTGACGGTGGGGTGTACGTGGATCGGCTCACGGGGTGGCGCCACCGCCGGGTGATGAGACAGGCGGCGCGGGCGTCCTGGGGGCGTTGAGCTTTGGCGGTCGGCTGCGGGCAAGTGGGGGCTGGTCGCGCAGTTCCCCGCGCCCCTAAAAACCCCGGGGTGCCGGCAGCGCCCCTTCAGGGGCGCGACCAGCCACATACGGCCCGCGGCTGGAAGACGGCCGTCAGAACCCCGGCCCACCGACACGGTCCCCGGCGGCAGCCAACCGCCCCCACAGCAGGTCGGCGAGACTCCGTACCAACTCGGCCCGGGAGCAGGGCCGTTCACCCAGCCACCAGTCCCCGGCCGCATGCATCATGCCGACGATCCCGTGCCCCCACACCCGCGCCAACTGCTGGCTGCCGGGCCCGAGATCCACCCGCTCCTCGATGACCTCCGCCAGCTCCTCGCCCATGCGGCGCAGCAGCGGAGCGGAGTGCTTGCCCACGTCGAACCCCGGGTCGCCTGGCTGGACGCCCTCGGTGGGATGCATCAGGAACCGGTAGACCTGAGGGTGTGACTCGATGGCCGCCAAGTACGTGTCGAGCGTGGCCTCGACGCGTTCGCGGCGCTCGGCCGGCGCGTCGAGCGCGGCGCGCAGCGATCCGAGGAGGGCGTCGGTGTGCCGCTTGGCGAGGGCGGCGTAGAGTCCGCCCTTGTCGCCGAAGTGGCGGTAGAGGATCGGCTTGGTGATGCCCGCCTCGGCGGCGATGGCATTCATCGAGGCTCCGGGGCCGTCACGGAGCACCACTCTGTCGGCGGCCTCCAGCAGTTCGCGCCGTCGGCGTTCGGCGGACCTCTGCTGATCGGTCCGCTGTGTGGTGTCCATGGTCTCTCCCCACCCGTGCTGATTCGGTGACGCCTGCGCAAACTAACACTCAATGGCGCATGTGTATCGAACGGGCTGCCGAGCGCGGTTCGGGAGTTGACTTTTCCTACTGGTCAGTAACAGACTCCAGTTACCGCAAGTAACACTTTAGTGCATTGCTGGAGGGGTCATGGCCGAGTTCACGATGGAGCTCAACGACGATCAGAAGGAGGTCCGGGACTGGCTCCACGGGTTCGCCTCCGATGTGATCCGCCCCGCGGCCGCCGAGTGGGACGAGCGTGAAGAGACGCCTTGGCCGGTCATCCAGGAGGCCGCGAAGGTCGGCATCTACTCCCTGGACTTCTACGCCCAGCAGTACTTCGACCCCACCGGACTCGGCATACCGATGGCCATGGAGGAGCTGTTCTGGGGCGATGCGGGCATAGCCCTGTCGATCGTCGGCACCGGCCTCGCCGCAGTGGGCGTCCTCGCCAACGGCACCGAGGAGCAGATCGGCACCTGGATCCCCCAGATGTACGGCGATGCCAACGATGTCAAGGTCGCGGCCTTCTGCTCCTCCGAGCCCGACGCCGGCTCCGACGTGGCCTCCATGCGCACGCGCGCCGTCTACGACGAGGCCAAGGACGAGTGGGTCCTCAACGGCACCAAGACCTGGGCGACCAACGGCGGCATCGCCAACGTCCACGTCGTGGTCGCGGTCGTCGACTCCGAGCTCGGCTCCAAGGGGCACGCCTCCTTCATCGTCCCCGCGGGCACCCCGGGCCTGTCCCAGGGCCAGAAGTTCAAGAAGCACGGCATCCGCGCCTCGCACACCGCCGAGGTCGTCCTGGAGAACGCCCGTGTCCCCGGCTCCTGCCTCCTCGGCGGCAAGGAGAAGCTGGACGAGCGCCTCGCCCGCGCCCGTGAGCGCGCCAAGTCGGGCGGTGAGCGGGTGAAGAACGCGGCGATGGCCACGTTCGAGGCGTCCCGTCCGGCGGTCGCCGCGATGGCGGTCGGCACTGCGCGTGCCGCGTACGAGGTGGCCCTCGAGTACGCGATCACGCGCGAGCAGTTCGGGCGCCCGATCATCGACAACCAGGGCGTCGCCTTCCAGCTCGCCGACATGCGGACGTCGATCGACGCGGCGCGGCTGCTGACCTGGCGCGCTTCCTGGATGGCGGTCAACGGCAAGCCGTTCACCGCGGCCGAGGGTTCCATGTCGAAGCTGTTCGCCAGTGAGACCGCGAAGAAGGTCACCGGGCAGGCGATCCAGATCCTCGGTGGCAACGGCTACACCCGTGAGTACCCGGTCGAGCGGATGCACCGCGACGCCGCGATCTACACGATCTTCGAAGGCACGAGCGAGATCCAGCGGCTCGTGATCGCACGCACGCTGTCGGGGATGCCGATCCGCTAGGGCGCGCTCAGCGATGCTTGAGGGGCGTGAGCTGCTCGATGTCGTACCGCGCCCTGAGTGCCTCGATCGCCGTGACATCCGGTGGGCCGCCCGTGCCCAGGATCTCAAGGAGTTCCTCGAAGTACCGCTCGTGGTCCGGCGGCGGTGACGCCTGGAAGAACATCTTCGCGGGCGTCTCGGTGGGGTTGGAGAAGGCGTGCGGGCATCCCGGTGGTACGACGATGACCGTGCCCGGGGTCGCCCGCACCACCCGGGTGCCCGAACCCGACTCCCAGCGCTGCCAGTTGTCGGGTGTCCGAACCCGCGGCTCGAAGGCGAGGACGTCGACCTCGCCTTCGAGGACGTAGAACAACTCCTCGCTGCGCGTGTGCACATGGGCGCCCACGTCGAAGCCGGGGGGCACCACGACCTCGAACGTGGACGCCATGCGCGAGTGCGAGCCTGTGACCTTGAACGTCACATGCTGGGCGGGCGTCTGCACGACCCGGCCGTGACCGGGCGGTACGAGCAGCCCCTCGGGCGCGGTCATCCGCCGCTCACCACGTCACGGGCAGGGCCTCGGGTCCGCGGATCAACGCGCCCTTCCTGAAGGGGACCTGCTCCGGCGGTACGGCGAGTCCCAGCCCCGGCAGCCGGTCCAGGAGCGCGTCGACCATCAGCTCGGACTCCAGCCTGGCGAGCATCCCGCCCGGGCAGTAGTGCGGCCCGAATCCGAACGACACATGCGGGTTCGGATTGCGCGAGAAGTCGATCATCTCGGGGTCCGGGAAGACGTCCGGGTCTCGGTTGGCGGCCAGGTACGACACGTACACCGCGTCGCCCTTCCGGATCCGTACGCCATGGACGTCGACGTTCTCCATGGCGATCCGGGAGAGGCCGACGGCGCTGCGGTGCGGGATGTAGCGCAGCAGCTCGTCGATGGCCTGGGGCCGGATCGCCGGATCGGCGCGGAGCTGTTCGGCCAGCTTGGGGCGGGTCATCAGGATGAAGAACATCTGCCCGCTGTTGTTGGTGACCGCCTCGCCGCCGATCTGGAGGAGCACGGCGAGGCCGACGGCCTCCTCCATGGTGATCTCCTCCCGGCCCACGGCCGCGCCGAGCAGCGAACCGACGTCCTCGCCGGTGCTGCCGGCCCGCTCACCGATGAGCTTCGTGAAGTACGCGCCCATCTCGTTCTTGGCCTTCTCGCTGACCTCGGCGCCGTGCGAGGAGGACAGGATCAGCTGGGTCCAGATGTGCATGCTGTGCCGGTCGGCGGCCGGGACACCCATCAACTCGCAGATGACGGCGATGGGGAAAGGGCTCAGGATCGCCTCGGTGAGATCGGCGGGCGGACCGGTGTCGAGCATCTCGTCGACGAGTTCGCCGAGGATCCGCCGGGCGCTGTCGCGCAGCCGCTCGACCCCGCGCGCCGTGAAGGCCGCGGCGACCGAGCGGCGCAGCCGCGTGTGGTCGGGCGGGTCGAGGAAGCCGACCGCGCCCGCCGAGGGGATGAAGTGCGGGGCGAGCCGGGTGACCTGCCGCCCCATGACGGCCTCACGGCTGAAGCGGGAGTCGTTCGTCACCATGCGGACGTCGTCGTACCGCGTCACCAGCCATGCCCAGCCCTCGCCGTTGGGCAGCTGGATCCGGGTGACAGGGCCCTCGCGCATCAGCTCGGTCAGGACAGGGTCGAAGTCCACGCCCGTCAGGTTGAGCGCGGGCCAGTGGCGGACCGGCGGCAGGGCTTCGGTGATCGTCTTCTCGGTCATCCAGGTCACGTCGTCTCGTTGGTTGCGTTGCTCCAGCGGCCCAGCGACATCTCCGCGGTGATGCCGGGGCCGAAGCCCGCGAGCATGCCTCGCGCGGCGTTCTCCGCGCCGCCCTCGTCGAACAGCCGGCGCAGCGCGTCCAGGACGACGGCGCTGGCGATGTTCCCGTACTCGGTGAGGGTGGCCCGGCTGAAGCGGAAGGCCTCCGGCGGGACTTCGAGGAACTTGCTGAGGTCGTCGAGGATTCGGGGGCCGCCGGCGTGGATTATGTAGAAGTCCAGGTCGGAGGCGTTCCAGCCGTGCTGGCGTGCGAGGTTGTGGAGCGCCGGAGCGAGCGGCTCCATGGTGGCCGGCACCCGCTTGTCCAGCAGGAAGTGGAAGCCCGTGGCTCGGACGTCGTACATGATCCAGTCCTCGGTCTTGGGGATCAGGTACGAGGCGTTGCGCTCCAGCTTGATGCCCGTGCCGCCCTTGCCGCGGACGACCGCGGCGGCGATGCCGTCGCCGAACAGGCCGTTGCACAGCAGCGAGCCGACACCGAGGTCGGTGGGCTGGTAGCAGAGCGAGCAGAACTCGCAGGCCACGATGAGCGCGTTGGCCTCGGGGTAGGCCGAGCAGAAGTCGTGCGCCCGGTTGACCGCGGCGCCCCCTGCCGCACAGCCCAGCTGGGCTATGGGTATCTGCCGGGTGTCGCTGCTGAAGTCCATCGCGTTGATCAGCCAGGCCGTGAGCGAGGGCATCATGAACCCGGTGCACGACACGTAGATGATCACATCGATGTCGGTGGTGAGGAGCTCGGCGTCGTCCAGCGCCCGCTGTACGACGGCGGGCACGCGGGCCTTCGCCTCGTTGCCGTAGACCTTGTTGCGGTCCTCGAAGCCCGGGTGCTTGAGAGTCTCCTCGATGGGCTGCACGATGTGCCGGGTACGAACACCGGTGTTCTCGATCAGCCGCAGGGCCAGCGGGAGTTGGGGGTGGTCGGCGTGACGGGAGCGTGCCAGCTCCAGCGTCTCCTCCATTGTGATCACGTACTCGGGGACTGAGACCGCGGGTCTGCACAAAGTCGCCATGAGGAAGCGCCTACTTTCGCCTTCCGGGGAACCGTTCGTCCCCCGGCGGAAGGGTGGTTCCCCCACGATCACCCGGCAGGGCGTGGATATCTCGTCGGATTACGCCAGATCGGGGACATGGCCCGACAAGTGGGATCCTGGCCGAAGGAGCTCGGCGACCGCCGCACCGAAGGGGTACGCGATGACACGGACGGCCAGTGACCTGCGGGAGAGCATCACCGGGAGGCTCGCCCCCGACCCCCACGCCAACCGGCTTCTGCCCCTGATCGCCCGGGGCGCGGCGCAACCCTCCACGCTCGCCGCCCTCGCCCTCGAACAGCGCCATGTGATCGCCGCGGACCACCGCGCGTTCCTGCATCTGGCGCAACGGCCGGATGCCGGGCCCGAGAGCGCGGCCTTCTTCGCCATGCTCGCTGAGGGTGAGGCTCTGGCCGGGGACCGGCTGGGCGCGTACACCGCCGCCTGCGAGGCCGAGGAGGCGTGGGCGGCCGCGTACGAGCCGCTCGCGGACTGCCAGGCCTATCCCGCCTACGTCGCCTGGCTGGCCCTGAACGGTTCACCGGCCGACGTGGTGCTCGCGCTGAGCGCCAACTTCGCGGCGTGGGGCGGCTATTGCGCGACGATCGCGGAGGCCCTGCGCCGCCACTACGGCTTCGACGACGAGGCGTGCGGCTTCTTCGACTTCTTCACCGAGCCCGCGCCGGAGCTGGAGCGGAAGGCACTCGCGGCCGTGCAGGCGGGGCTGGACGCGGGAACGGTCGACGAGGGCGAGGTGTACCGGTACGGCCGCCTGCTGCAGGGCTGCGAGGCGAAGTTCTGGCACGCGCTGTGGGAACTCGACCAGCGACAGGGCTGACACGGCGTCGGCCGACGCCGCGTCGATTCGGGGCGATCAGTCCGACGTCGTCCCGCTGCTGTGCGCGATGCAGGCCACGTCGATGCGGTCGGCGAGCTTGGCGAGTTCGATCGTGAGCGCCGCCACCGTGTCCTCGTCGAGCCCGTCCTGGCCGGCCTCCACCAGATGCAGCCACCGGCCGCCCACCGTGCGCAGCAGTTTGCTGACGTCGGCGGCCGCCACCTGCAACGTGCCGCGGTCGTCGACGATCAGAGGCAGGGTCACTTCGCGGTTCACAGGGGGGATCGTAACCGCGGAACGCTCACGCTCCGTGCCATACGGTGGTGATGTTGCAGAACTCGCGGATTCCGTGCCCCGACAGTTCACGCCCGTAGCCGGACCGCTTCACCCCGCCGAACGGGAACGCGGGGTGGGACGCCGTCATCCCGTTGACGAACACGCCACCCGCCTCCAGATCACGGACGAACCGGTCCACCTCGGCCCCGTCGCGCGTCCACACGTTCGAACTGAGTCCGAACGGCGTGTCGTTGGCGAGGGCCACCGCCTCGTCCAGGTCGGCCACCCGGTAGAGGGTCGCGACGGGCCCGAAGGCCTCCTTCTGGTGGATGCGCATCTCGGGCGTGACGTCGGCGAGGATCGTCGGCGCGTAGTACCAGCCGGGCCCGTCGTCAGGACGTTCCGCGCCGCAGAGGACCGTCGCACCGGCCTCGACCGCGTCGTCGACCAGTTCCTCCAGGTCACTGCGGCCCTGCTCGGTGGAGAGCGGCCCGACGTCCGTGTCCTCGTCGAGCGGGTCGCCGACCTTCAGAGCCTTCATGCCGGCGGTGAAACGCTCGGCGAAGGCGTCGAACACGTCCGTGTGCACGATGAACCGTTTGGCGGCGATGCACGACTGCCCGTTGTTCTGGACACGCGCCGTCACGGCGGTCTTCGCGGCCCGGTCGAGGTCGGCGGACGGCATGACGACGTAGGGGTCGCTGCCGCCCAGTTCCAGCACCGTCTTCTTGACCTCGTCCCCGGCGACGGAGGCCACCGCGCGCCCCGCCGGTTCACTCCCGGTGAGGGTGGCCGCCTTGACGCGCGGGTCGCGCAGGATGCTTTCGACGGCGCCGGAGCCGATGAGCAGCGTCTGGAAACAGCCCTCGGGGAAGCCCGCGCGGCGGAACAGGTCCTCCAGGTAGAGGGCGGTTTGCGGCACGTTCGAGGCGTGCTTGAGCAGGCCCACGTTGCCCGCCATCAGCGCGGGCGCGGCGAACCGGATCACCTGCCAGAGCGGGAAGTTCCACGGCATGACGGCAAGGACCGGGCCCAGCGGGCGGTAGCGCACGAGTACCCGGGAGGCGCCGGAGTCCTTGACGTCGGACTCGGCCGGCTCCTCGTCGGCGAGGAGTTCCTCCGCGTGGTCGGCGTACCAGTGCATCGCCTTGGCGCACTTCGCGGCCTCCGCGCGGGCCTGCTTGACCGGCTTGCCCATCTCGGTGGTCATCACCCGGCCGATGTCCTGCTGATCCTCTTCGAGGAGGTCGGCGGCCTTGTGGAGCAGCCGCGCCCGCTCGGCGAAGGACGTGCTGCGATGGGTGCGGAACGCGGCCTCGGCGGTCGCGAGCCTGCGCTCGATCTCCTCGGCGCCCAGGGCGTCGTACGTCTTGAGCGTCTCGCCGTTCGCCGGGTTCACCGTCGCGATGGGCATGGCCGACCTCCAGAAGCTGGCTGTTCCTCGACCCTCCCGCGCGGCGGGGTGCGGCGCAACGTGGAGGGTCCGGTGCGGACACCGGCTCTCAGCCCGAGTGCTCCACCAGGCGGTCCAGGAACTCGGCCTGTGCCTTCACGATCAGCGCCCGGGCCCGGTCCAGATCGAGCCATTCCACCCGGTCCAGCTCGGGGAACTCCTGTCTGCGTCCCGACTTCGGCGGCCACTCCATCTCGAAGGTGCCGGGGACCACGGTCGCGGGATCGAGGTCGGCCTCGATCGCCCAGGCCGTGACGATCTTGCCGCTGTTCTGCCGGACCTCGCCCAGGGGCAGGGCCTCGCCGTCGGGCGGCGGCAGCCCCAGTTCCTCCTGGAACTCGCGGTGCGCGGCCTCCCAGGCGGTCTCGTCCGGCTCGTACTCGCCCTTGGGCAGGGTCCAGGCCCCGGCGCCCCGCCGCGCGAAGAAGGGGCCGCCCATATGGCCGAGCAACACCTCAAGGCCGTTGTCCGTGTGCCGGAACAACAGGAGTCCGGCGCTGCGCTTGGCGGTCGTCACGGGGTCACCTCCGGGTGCGCGGCGAGCAGGGTCGCGACCGTGTCGGCCTCGGCCGGGGTCTTGTCCTCGCGGTAGCGCACGACGCGGGCGAAGCGGAGGGTGACGCCGGCCGGGTAGCGGGTGGACTTCTGGAGGCCGTCGTAGGCGATCTCGACGACGAGTTCGGGTCGTACGGTCACGACGTGGCCGTTGTCCTCGACGGCCAGCTCCCTCAGGCGCTCGGTCTGCCAGGTCAGCATCGCGTCCGTCATGCCTTTGAACGTCTTGCCCAGCATCGCGAAGGACCCGTCCTCGTTCCGTGCGCCGAGATGCAGGTTGGACAGCTTCCCGGTGCG
The DNA here is from genome assembly GCF_026343635.1 of Streptomyces sp. NBC_00038. Taxonomy (NCBI): domain Bacteria; kingdom Bacillati; phylum Actinomycetota; class Actinomycetes; order Kitasatosporales; family Streptomycetaceae; genus Streptomyces; species Streptomyces sp. NBC_00038. Next base: position 1,636,000 of record NZ_JAPELQ010000001.1, on the reverse strand, counting down.
CCGCCCGTGCCCCCACTCGGCCGCGAGAACCACCAGGTCCAGAGTGTGCACGGGCTTGACCTTCAGCCAGGAGGCACCGCGCCGGCCCGCGCTGTAGGGGGCCTCGAGGCCTTTGACCACAACACCTTCGTGGCCGCGCGCGAGCGTGTCGGCGAGGAACTTCTCCGCCGCGGCGAGGTCTCCGGGGCCTGCCACGAGCGTGCGCCGCACGCGCAGTGGCTCGGGCACCAGCCGCGCCAGCTCCGCGTGCCGCTCGGTGAACGGCAGGTCCAGCAGATCCTGCCCGTCGACGGACAGCGCGTCGAAGAAGACGGGGGAGACGGGCACCGCGGCGGCGGCCGTGGCCACGTCCACGCGGGAGCCCACGCGCCTGGCGATCTCCTGGAAGGAGCGCGGGCGCCCGTCCTCGTCCAGGGCGATGACCTCGCCGTCCAGGATGAACCGCTCACCCTTCAACTCCAGTGCGGCGGTGGTGAGTTCGGGTAGACGGTCGGTGATGTCGTCGAGGGTGCGGGTGTAGATCCGTACGCCGTCGCCGTCGCGGTGGACCTGTACGCGAATGCCGTCGAGCTTCTCCTCGACCGCGCAGGAGCCGAGCTTGTCGACCGCCTCGGACACCGAAGCGGCGGTGTGCGCCAGCATCGGCAGCACCGGGCGGCCGACGGTGAGCCGGAAACCGTCCAGCGCCGCCGGGCCGTGCGAAAGAAGCGCCTGCGCCACTGTCTGCAGCGAACCGGCGAGCATCACCGCCCGTCGTACGTCCCCGGCGGGCGCGCCGGTCGCCTGGGCGAGCCCCTCGACCGCGACCGCGTCCAGCGCGCCCTGTCGGACCTCACCGGTGAGCAGCCCGAACAGGAAGCGCTGCTCGCTCTCGGTGGCCGCCGCCATCAACTCGCCCACCAGACGCGCCCGTTCGGCCTGCGATCCGGTGCCGGAGACCCCGCCGACTGCGGTGAGCCGGGCATCCACCTCGCGGACGGTCAGCGTCGGTTCCGATGCGGGGGAGACGGGTGTGCTGAGGATCCTCCAGCCGATGCCGAGGCGCCCCTGCGGCAGGCGGCCCGCGAGATACGGGATCACGATCGGCACGTCGTCCGCGTCGGCGTCGCGGAAGAGCTCGGCGAGCAGAGCGGTCTTCCGGGACCGCGCCGAGGTGGCGGCGACCTCCTGGGACACATGGGCGAGCCGGCTCAGCAGCATGCAGCCATGGTGCTACGGAGCCGGCCGCTCTACACCCGCACGGCCGCGTCGAGGTCCGCGAAGAGCAGGTCCGCGTTGATCATGGCGCCGGCTCGGTAGCCGCCGCTCGCCGCGTTGACGACCTGCTCCGAGAACCCCATCGCGTTGCCCGCCGCCCACACGCCGGGCACGGTCGTCCGGCCGGTCTCGTCGACCACCGGATACGAGCCGAACGGAGTTTCCCGCAGCTCGGCGCCCAGCCGCTCCAGCAGACCGGTGCGCGGGACCGCGCGGGGCGCGACGAACAGCGCCGTTCGCTCATGGACCGTGCCGTCGGCGAGCTCCACCGCTGTGAGCCGGTCGTCGTCGACGACGAGCCCCGCGACCTCGCCGGGCACCACGGCGACCCCGGCCGCGGCGAGCCGACGCAGGTCGTCATCGCTGAGCTCGTCCTCGGCGACCGTGTGCAGGAACAGGGTCACGTCCTTCGACCACTGGCTGACCATCAGCGCCTGGTGCACGCTCATGGGAGTGGTGGCCAGTACGCCGAAGGCCTGGTCGCGGACCTCCCAGCCGTGGCAGTACGGGCAGTGCAACACGTCCCGCCCGAAGCGCTCGGCGACACCGGGAACGGACGGCAGTTCGTCGGCAAGGCCGGTGGCGACGACCAGCCGCCGCGCGTGCACGGTGCGCCCTTCCGCCAGCCTCACGTCGAACTCCCCGGTGCCGTCCGGGACCACGTCCACCGCACGGTCCCGGACCAGGTCGACCCCGTACCGCTCGATCTCCCGGCGCCCCTCGGCGAGGAACTCGGCGGGCGGCATGCCGTCCCTCGTCAGATAGCCCTGCATGTGTGCGGCGGGCGCGTTGCGAGGCTCGCCCGCGTCGACGACCAGGGTGGAGCGCCGGGCGCGCCCCAGGACGAGTGCGGCCGACAGTCCTGCCGCGCCGCCGCCGATGACGATCGCTTCGTACCTCTCGGTCATGGTGACCACCTCCACGAAGAAGGTCCCTCGCGGGTGGCAGGATTGACAAATGGCTTTGCCGATTCTGCAATATGGAGATGAACGGGATGAGTGGGACGAGCGGGATGAGTGACGCAGGCATGAGCGAGGACTCCCGGACGGGCTCCCCGGAGGGCGCCCAGGAGGCCTCCGGCCCCGACGAGGTCCTGGCCGAGGTCGGGCCGCGGCTGCGGCGGATCCGGAAGGAGCGGGGTGCGACGCTCGCGGGCCTGTCCGAGGCGACCGGCATCTCCGTGAGCACGCTGTCGCGCCTGGAGTCCGGTTTGCGCAAGCCCAGCCTGGAGCTGCTGCTGCCGATCGCCCGCGCCCACCAGGTGGCGCTAGACGAGCTGGTCGGGGCGCCACCGGTGGGCGACCCGCGCGTCCGCTCCAAGCCGATCGTGCGGCACGGTCGCACGTACTGGCCGCTGACTCGGCAGCCCGGCGGACTCCAGGCGTTCAAGGTGCTCGAACCCGTTCGCAGGATGGAGCCCGAGCCGCGGACTCATGAGGGCTACGAATGGCTGTACGTGCTCTCCGGACGGCTGCGGCTGGTGCTCGGCGACCATGACGTCGTACTCGGTCCGGGGGAGGCGGCGGAGTTCGACACCCGCGTGCCGCACTGGTTCGGGTCGACGGGCGAGGGGCCCGCGGAGTTCCTGAGCCTTTTCGGTCCGCAGGGGGAGCGGATGCACGTCAGGGCGCGGCCCACCCGGGCGTGACGGACGCGACTGTTCCCTGATCGGCAAGCGACCGCTTAGTATGCGAGGGACCCCGGTCAGACGAAGAAGTCCCGTGGAGGCCCCGCATGCAGGCATGGCAAGTGCACCAGAACGGCGAGCCGGGCGAGGTGATGCGCCTCGACGACGTGGAGCGGCCGGTGCCCGCCGAGGGCCAGGTCCTGCTCAAGGTGCGCGCGGCGAACATCAACTTCCCGGACGCGCTGATGTGCCGTGGGCACTACCAGGTCAGGCCGCCGCTGCCGTTCACGCCCGGCGTGGAGATCTGCGGCGAGACCGAGGACGGCCGCCGCGTGCTCGCCAACCCCGCGCTGCCGTACGGCGGTTTCGCCGAGTACACCGTCGCGGATGCCGCCGCTGTGCTGCCCGCTCCCGAATCCCTCGACGACGCCGAGGCGGCCGCACTGCACATCGGCTACCAGACGGGCTGGTTCGGTCTGCACCGACGTGCCGGGCTGGAGGCGGGCGAGACCCTCCTCGTGCACGCGGCGGCCGGCGGCGTCGGCAGCGCCGCCGTGCAGCTCGGCAAGGCCGCGGGCGCCACGGTCATCGGCGTCGTGGGCGGGGCCGACAAAGCCGCCGTCGCCCGCGAACTGGGCTGCGACGTCGTCATCGACCGGCGCGCCGAGGACGTCATCGGCGCCGTGAAGGAAGCCACCGGCGGCCGGGGCGCCGACGTGATCTACGACCCCGTCGGCGGTGAGGCCTACACCCAGTCCACCAAGGTCGTCGCCTTCGAGGGCCGGATCGTCGTCGTGGGTTTCGCCAGCGGGTCCATTCCGAGCGCGGCGCTGAACCACGCCCTCGTGAAGAACTACTCGATCCTCGGCCTCCATTGGGGCCTCTACAACACCAAGAACCCGAAGCTGGTCCAGCACTGCCACGAGCGGCTCACCGAGCTGGCCGCGCAGGGTGCGATCAAGCCGCTGGTGAGCGAGCGCGTACCGCTCGGCGGTGCGGCGGCTGCCGTGCAGCGCGTCGCGGACGGTGTCACGACGGGCCGCGTCGTCGTGGTGCCCGCCCTGGAGAACGGAGCGACCGCATGACCGACGCCGCCGAACTGCGCAGTCGTACGCAGGAGTTGCTGGCCGCTCACCCGCCTCGTACCACTGACCGACTGGACTTCCTCAAGGCCCGCTTCGACGCCGGCCTCGCCTGGGTGCACTACCCCGAGGGCCTCGGCGGACTCGGCACCCCGCGCACCCTCCAGGCCGTCGTGGACGCCGAGTTGGAGGCCGCGGGCGCGCCCGACAACGACCCGCGGCGCATCGGCATCGGTCTCGGCATGGCCGCGCCCACGATCCTCGGCTTCGGGACGGAGGAGCAGAAGAGGCGTTTCCTGCGCCCGCTCTGGGTCGGCGAAGAGGTCTGGTGCCAGCTCTTCAGCGAGCCCGGTGCCGGTTCCGACCTCGCGGCACTCGGCACTCGCGCGGTTCGCGACGGCGATAGCTGGGTGGTCAACGGCCAGAAGGTGTGGACGTCCAGCGCCCACCTCGCCCGCTGGGCCATCCTCATCGCCCGCACCGACCCGGACGTGCCCAAGCACCGCGGCATCACGTACTTCATCTGCGACATGACCGACCCGGGTGTCGAAGTGCGGCCCCTGCGGCAGATCACCGGCGAGGCCGAGTTCAACGAGGTCTTCCTCACCGACGTACGCATCCCCGACAGCCACCGTCTCGGCGAGATCGGCGACGGCTGGCGGGTCGCGCAGACCACGCTCATGAACGAGCGCGTGTCCATCGGCGGCATGCGCATCCCGCGCGAGGGCGGCATGATCGGCCCGGTCTCCAAGACCTGGCGCGAGCGCCCGGAGTTGCGCACCCATGACCTGCACCAGCGGCTGCTGAAGCTGTGGGTCGAGGCGGAGGTCGCCCGGCTCACCGGCGAGCGGGTGCGTCAGCAGCTCGTCGCGGGCCAGCCCGGCCCCGAAGGCTCCGGACTCAAGCTCGCGTTCGCCCACCTCAACCAGGAGATCAGCGGCCTGGAGGTCGAACTCCTCGGCGAGGAGGGCCTGTTGTACGAGGACTGGACCATGCGCCGACCGGAGCTGGTCGACTTCACCGGCCGCGACGCCGGCTACCGCTACCTCCGCTCCAAGGGCAACAGCATCGAGGGCGGGACCAGCGAGGTCCTGCTGAACATCGTCGCCGAACGCGTGCTGGGCCTGCCCTCCGAGCCGCGCACCGACAAGGACGTCGCATGGAAGGACCTGGCGCGATGAGCGACCTGCTGTATTCGGAGGAGGAAGAGGCACTGCGGGCCGCCGTTCGCGACCTTCTCAGGGACCACTGCGACGCTGCGGGTGTGATCGCGGGGACCGAGTCGGACGCGCCGCACGACCGCGAACTGTGGAAGGCGCTCTCCGACGGGATGGGCCTCGCCGGTCTCCTCGTGCCCGAGTCGCAGGGCGGCCAGGGTGCCACGCACCGCGAAGTCGCGGTGGTTCTGGAGGAGTTGGGCCGAGTGGTCGCGCCCGTGCCGTATCTGACGAGCGCCGTCGTGGCAACGGAGGCACTGCTCGCATGTGAGGGTGAGGAGGCCGCGGAACTGCTGGGCGCCCTGGCCTCCGGACGGACGGTGGGTGCGCTCGCCGTCGCCCTGTCCGTCGCACCGGGCGGCGCCTACAAGGTCGTACGACATGAAGACGGGTCCCTGAACGGGGAGTTGACCGGCATCGCCGACGCGGTGGCGGCCGATGTGTTCCTGGTTCCGGCAGCGGACGGCGGCCTCTACGCGGTGGACGCGGACGCCGTCACCGTCACACCGCAGGTCTCCCTGGACCTCACACGGCCGGTTGCCACGGTCGCCTTCGACGGAGCGAGGGCCCGTCGTGTGGGCGCTGCCGAACACGCCGTACGACGGGCTCTGCGCGCCGGTGCCGGACTGCTCGTCTCCGAGCAACTCGGCCTGGCCGACTGGTGTTTGACGGAGACCGTCCGCTACCTGAAGGAGCGCAAGCAGTTCAACCGGCCCGTCGGCGGCTTCCAGGCGCTCAAGCACCGGCTCGCCCAACTGTGGCTGGAAGTTGTGCACGCGCGTGCCGCCGCCCGGAACGCCGCCGACGCGCTCGCCACCGGCAGTGAGGACACCGACGTGGCGGTCGCCGTTGCCCAGGCGTACACGGCGCCCGTCGCCGTCCACGCCGCCGAGGAGGCCGTCCAGTTGCACGGCGGCCTCGGCATGACGTGGGAGCACCCTGCCCACCTCTACCTCAAGCGCGCCAAGGCGGACTCGATCGCGTACGGCACGGCGGGCGCGCACCGCGAGGTGCTGGCGGGGCTCGTCGACCTCCAGATGCCCTGACGGAGGCCGTAGTTCCCAACAGGCCCGCCCCCACCTCGGGGGCGGGCCTTCGTGTCGCCCGTCATGCGGCCTGCGTCTGAACGCAGGGCCGACGAGGTGAACGCACGGAGGCAGTCCAGCCAACTCCCCGCACGGGCCTGCTCCTTGGGCGCCCATGGATCGCATACTCGCTGAGGTCCTGTACGGCATTCCAGGGAGGCAGAGCATGGCCCTTACCACCCGACGCAGAGCCCTCACCACCCTCGGCGCCGCCTTCGCGGGCGCCGTCGCGCTGCCCGCCACGTCCGCACTGGCGGGGGAGCAGAAGCACCGCCCGCGCCCGCTGTGGCGCGCCCACGCGCACAACGACTACGACCACCCGCGCCCCCTCTTCGACGCCCTCGACCACCGCTTCGGCAGCGTCGAGGTCGACATCTACCTCGTCGGCGACCAGTTGCTCGTCGCCCACGACCCCGTCGACCTGGACCCGACCCGGACCATCGAATCCCTCTACCTCGACCCCCTCGCCGCCCGCGTGAAGGCCAACCACGGCTCGGTGTACCGGGGTTACCGCACACCCCTGCAACTCCTCATCGACATCAAGACCGAGGGCTCCTCGACGTACCTCGAACTCGACCGTCATCTGCGCCGGTACAAGAACCTCTTCACGACGTACGCGCACGGCCGTGTGCACCCCGGTGCGGTCACCGCCGTGATCTCCGGCGATCGCGCCGCCCGTGCGCCCATGGAGGCCCAAACGGTGCGGCGCGCCTTCTACGACGGCCGGCTCGCCGACCTCGGGAGTGCGGCGACCGCCTCCTTCATCCCGCTGATCAGCGACAACTGGACGCTCAACTTCACCTGGCTGGGCACCGGCGCGTTCCCCGCCGCCGAGCGCGAGATGCTGCGTGGCATCATCGCCGCGGCGCACGCGCGCCGGCAGAAGGTGCGGTTCTGGGCGACGCCGGATCTGGCGGGCCCGGCCCGTGACGCCCTGTGGAGCGAACTCCTCGCCGCCGACGTCGACTACTTCAACACCGACGACCTCGCGGGCCTCGAAGCATTCCTGGACGCCCACTGACCCGCAGCACACACGCACGAGCGACGCATGAGTGGTCGTAGACACCACACGTTCGGAGGACACGTCAGCCGCCCGGACGAACCCTCCGCTACGCGACACTTGCGGCCGAAAGCCGCGGTGTCGACGTGGCGGAGGAGGTTGAACGATGGCCATTTCCATCTCTGTGGTGGTACTGCTCCTGATCCTCGCGGTGATCTTCGTGCGCAACGGCGCAATGAAGCTCTCGCACGCCGTGGTCTGTGTTCTGCTCGGCTTCTATCTGGCGAGCACGAGCATGGCGCCGACCATCCACGACGGGCTCACGGCAACGGCGGACATTGTGAGCAGCCTCAAACCGTGAGCCCCTGCGAGCTCGGTCGAAGCCCCTGCGGCTCTATGGCATCAGGGGCTTGAGAACACGCCGATGGCGTTCGGGACCGGGCGTTCGGCGCCTGCGCTGGGGTGGTTGAGGACGCTGACGGCGTCTGCCCCCGGCTGCTCGGCGACCATCGTGGTGGACCCGCCGCCGTCGAGACTGAAGGCGTCGACCGAGCCCAACTTCCGCATGGTGTTCGCGACTTCGGCGATGGTGAGCCCATTGCGGTATGCGGGGGCTCCGTCGAGGGCGAGAAGCAGCAGACGTCGTCCGCCGTCCGCGACGCCGACGGCGGTCCGTACGGCCGAGGTGGTGTTGTCGAGGCCGGGCAGCGGCAGGCCGTCGTCGAGCACCGGATAGCCGCCGAGCGCGAAGCGGTACGGGATCCAGGAGGTTTCCGCGACCAGACGGTGCCGTAGCCGGACCGGTTCGCCCGTCGACAGCTTGCGCAACTGCTGGGCGCCCGCCTCGCGGCCCACCAGGACGGTGGTGCCGGGAGCGATGGGGCCGCTGCCGGGTGTGTCGGCCGACGACACGACCCTCCCCTTCCCGATCGTCACCTCATAGGTGTCCGTACTGCAGGGCGCGGCCCGGTCGGTGTCCGTGCCACATGTGGAGCGCACCCGGGAGACACTTCCCCAGTCCGAGGTGAACGCGCCGATCGAACCCACCGGCAGCGCGTACTGGTTGAGCCCGCCGAGCGGCCACTTGCCGTCGGCGCTGCGTACCGAGCCGTCGAGGGCCAGGCCGTCCAGCCGGGCCTTGCGGTCGACGCCCACACCGAGCACGTCCTCGGTGGTCGTTCCCGGCGGTAGAGCCGGCCCGAAACGCTGGCCGTTGGGGACCGCCGCCTTCAGCGCGCGCCCGCTCGCGATCGCCGGGCCCACGCTGGCGCCCGTCGCCGCGACCCCCGGATGCTGGGTTTCCGTGATGTTGAAGAAGTCGCCGTTGATGCCCGCGACGGCTCCTCGGGCACCGGCCAGTTGGGAGACGGGTGCCCGGGACGCGACGGCCCCGGGGTAGAGGAGGTCGACCCGCACATGTGGGTCGCGCATATCGATGGTCAGCACATGTGCGTGCGCCACACCGTTTGCGGCCGGGATGTCCAACTCCTCGTACTGGACGCCCGCCGCGATGCGCGTGACTCTCGGCGCGCCGCTGGCCGGTGCCGCCCCCACAAGGGCAGTACCGGCCAGCGCACTCCATGCCGCGACAACCGTCAGCGCCGTTCTGAACCGTCGGTTACGACGTGCCACCGTGCCCCCTGATGTCTCGTCAACTGTCGTAGAACTCAAGGGGAGTTCATCAGACGGAAGGTGGCCGTGGCAGTGGCTACCCGCCGACCAGACGGGAACGGGTCAGAAAACGCACTCCTTCGGGTGCTTCCAGCGAGAAGCCGCTGCCGCGGCCCGGCACGACATCGACGATCAGCCGCGTGTGGCTCCAGAGCTCGTACTGGCTCTTCGCCATCCAGAACGTCACCGGCTCGTCGACGCCGTCGACGTCCAGCTCGGCGAGCAGGACGTCCGAGCCACCGGTACGGAACTCGCCCTCCGGGTAGCACATGGGCGCGCTGCCGTCGCAGCAGCCGCCGGACTGGTGGAACATCAGCGGGCCGTGGACGTCCCGCAGCCGCCGCACCAGTTCGGCGGCCGCGGGGGTCAGCTCCACGCGCGGGGTGGCGTCCACCGCGGCGGCTAGAAGAAGCCGAGCTTCTGCGGGGAGTAGCTGACCAGGAGATTCTTGGTCTGCTGATAGTGGTCCAGCATCATCTTGTGGTTCTCGCGGCCGATGCCTGACTGCTTGTAGCCGCCGAACGCCGCGTGCGCGGGGTAGGCGTGGTAGCAGTTCGTCCAGACGCGGCCCGCCTGGATGGCACGGCCCGCGCGGTAAGCGGTGTTGATGTCCCGCGTCCACACACCGGCCCCGAGCCCGTACAGCGTGTCGTTGGCGATCTTGATGGCGTCGTCGAAGTCGTCGAACGACGTGACCGAGACGACCGGGCCGAAGATCTCCTCCTGGAAGATTCGCATCCGGTTGTCGCCTTCGAAGATCGTCGGCTGGACGTAGTAACCGCCCTTCTGCTCTCCGTCGTACTCGACGCGCTCGCCGCCGGTGAGAACCTTGGCGCCCTCCTGCCGGCCGATGTCGAGATAGGAGAGGATCTTCTCCAACTGGTCGTTGGAGGCCTGCGCGCCGATCATCGTGTCGGTGTCGAGCGGATGCCCCGGCTTGATCAGTTCGGTGCGGGCGACCGCCTCCTCCAGGAACTCCCGGTAGTTTCCGCGCTGGATCAGCGCCCGGGACGGGCAGGTGCACACCTCGCCCTGGTTGAGCGCGAACATCGTGAAGCCTTCGAGGGCCTTGTCGCGGAAGTCGTCGTCCCTGGACCAGACGTCGTCGAAGAAGATGTTGGGCGACTTGCCGCCCAGCTCCAGGGTGACCGGCTTGATGTTCTCCGAGGCGTACTGCATGATCAGCCGCCCCGTCGTGGTCTCGCCGGTGAACGCGACCTTCGCCACCCGCGGGCTGGACGCGAGCGGCTTGCCCGCCTCCACGCCGAAACCGTTGACGATGTTGACCACGCCGGGCGGCAGCAGGTCCGCGATCAGGCTCATCCAGTAGTGGATGGACGCCGGGGTCTGCTCGGCGGGCTTGATGACGACCGCGTTGCCGGCGGCGAGGGCGGGTGCGAGCTTCCAGACCGCCATCAGGATCGGGAAGTTCCACGGAATGATCTGCGCGACGACGCCGAGCGGCTCGTGGAAGTGGTACGCGACGGTGTCGTCGTCCAACTCGCCAACCGAACCCTCCTGGGCGCGGATCGCCCCCGCGAAGTAGCGGAAGTGGTCGATGGCGAGCGGGATGTCGGCGGCCAGGGTCTCGCGTACGGGCTTGCCGTTCTCCCAGCTCTCGGCCACCGCCAGCTTCTCCAGGTTCGCCTCCATCCGGTCGGCGATCTTCAGCAGGATGTCACTGCGCGCGGTGGTCGAAGTCCGCCCCCAGGCGGGCGCGGCCGCATGAGCCGCGTCGAGCGCGCGCTCCACGTCCTCCGCGGTGCCCCGAGCGATCTCGGTGAACGGCTGCCCGTTCACCGGACTCGGGTTCTCGAAGTACTGCCCCCGAGCCGGCGGAACGTACTCTCCGCCGATGAAGTGGTCGTAGCGAGACTGGTAGGAGACGATCGCGCCATCAGTGCCGGGCGCCGTGTAACGGGTCATGCGGGTCTGCCTCCCGGAGAAGCGCTGCCCGCCGTTGGGCAGCTCTCGCCGCGAGGCTAGGAGCGGGGACGTTGCAAGGACGTTGCGGACGTTCGCAGGTCCCTGTGACCTGCCGGTCGAGTCCAAGGCGCGTGCGCCAAGCGTGAGCTTGGCGCCGACAGTTCGGACTCCAGCGCGCTCAGGCGTGCGCGCACGACCGCTGTGGGACGTACGGCGGCCAGCGCCCGCCAAACGTCGAGGTCGTCCTCGCCCCACGGCGCGCGGGCCCACTCCGCCAACAGGTCGGGATCACGGTGGGCGATGAGCGCCGCTCGCAGCCCGTCGGCGAGCCTGCGCCGCAACCGCACCACCGCCGGGGCCTCCGATCCCGGCAGCAACGGACCCGCGTACGCCGACGCGGCAGCCGTCACGGCGCCGGCACCGAGCCGCCGCTCGACGACCGAGACGTCGGACTCGACCGGTGCCGTCAGCCGGTAGGGGCGCGAGTTCAGCAGCCCCGGGCCAAGCAGCCGGCGCAGCCGGGTGAGTTCGGCGCGCAGGGTCACCGGGGTCACCGACTCGTCCTCGTACAACGCGCACAGCAACTCGTCGCCCGTCAGCCCTTCCGGGTGCCGGGCCAGCAGCACCAGGATCTCGCTGTGCCTGCGGCTGAGCCTGACCTTCCGGCCGCCCGCGACCAGTTGAGCCTCGTCGCGGCCCAGCGCGGACAGTTCGATGGTGTCGTCGGCTGCCTTCGGCGGTGCGAGCAGTGCCAACTGGGACTCCGCCGCCCGCGCCACCGCCTGGACGAAACCGAGACTGTGCGGATGCGCGAGCCCGTCCCCGCCGGTGATGTCGACCGCGCCGAGCACTCGCCCGGTACGTGGATCGTGCACCGGCGCCGCCGCGCACGTCCAAGGTTGGACGCGGCGGATGAAATGCTCGGCCGCGAACACCTGCACCGGCCGGTCCAAGGCGACCGCCGTGCCCGGCGCGTTCGTCCCGACCGAGGTCTCCGACCAGCGCGCACCCGGCACGAAGTTCATCCGCCCCGCCTGCCGCCGCGTCGCCGGATGGCCCTCGACCCACAGCAGCCTGCCCTGGGCGTCGCACACCGCCAGCAGATGCTCCCCGTCCGCCGCGAACGTCCCCATGAGCTCACGGAACAGCGGCATCACCCGGGCCAGCGGATGCTCCGCCCGGTACGAGCCGAGGTCACCGTCCGTGAGCTCCACGCTCGCGGTGCCGTCCGGTATGACTCCGGCCCGCGCCGAACGCCGCCACGAGTCGGCCACCACCGAGCGGACCGGCCGCGGCACCGTGCCCGCCTCGGTGAACGCCTTGTGGGCGCGGCGCAGGATCCGCACCCGCTCGACGGGATCGGCGCCCGGCTCCAGGGCCACCCATGGATCGGTCAACTCGGCCTCCCGGAAGGCGATGCGGCTGGGACCATCGTCACTCCCGGTGCGGGCACGGACAAGCGCTGCGACCGTCCCATCGGCTGGACGGTGCCTGGCAGGACCGTCACCTGGCCGGACGGGCAGGCACTCAGGCGAAGTTGACGAGCCTTATGAAGCGCGTCCAGTCCCAGTTCGGCCCCGGATCGGTGTGGTCGGAGCCCGGTACCTCGTAGTGGCCGATGATGTGCGCGCGGTCCTTGGGGATTCCGTATCTGGTGCAGATCGCCGCGGTGAGCTTGGCCGACTCCTCGTACAGGGCGTTGGTGAAGTAGGCGGGCTGGTCCACCCAGCCCTCGTGCTCGATGCCGATGCTGCGCGTGTTGTAGTCCCAGTTCCCCGCGTGCCAGGCGATGTTGCGCTCTCTCACGCACTGCGCCACATGCCCGTCGGCCGATCGCACGAGGTAGTGGGCGGACACCTTCTTCTGCGGGTTCTGGAAGATGGACAGGGTGTCGGAGTAGTTCTCCTGTGTGACGTGGATGATCACGTAGTCGAGCGGATAACTCGTCGGCCGGCTGGACGCCGTGTAGTTGGACGTGGTCGCCGGAGTCCATTCGGCGAGCGGATAGTCGACGGCTTCGGCCTGTGCCGTGGCCCGTGCGTCGGGGAGTAACGCGTACGGGAGGGCGGCGAGGGCGGCGCCTTTCAGGAGACGTCGTCGACTGGGGAACGATCTGGCCCGTTCCATGGGGAATCTGCCTTTCGGTGTGGTGGGGCGAATGCTCGGTGCCCGTTGCTTCACAGCCCGAGTGCCGCGACCCTTCCGCGAAGTTGTGTGTGCAGCCCGCGGTGCGTCTCACGTGCGGGCAGCCATTCCTTGCGGAGCTTGGCGACGCACGTGTAGTTGGTGTCGCAGACGTTGGCGAGCGGAGACTCGACCGCCTGGGTCGCGAACTGGTACGCGTCCAGCTCGCTGAATCCGTAGTCGCGCACCAGCCATCGCACCAGGTCGAGCTGGGATATCCGGAACGCGTCCTCCAGCGGGCGTGCCGACCCGGTCGAGATGATGTGGGTGTCGGATTCGATGCGGGGCCAGGGGGTGGCGATCCCCTTGAGCAGTTCGACGATCACCACTGTGTTCATCGCGCACTCGACGGCGACTCCGCAGGTCTCTCCCTCGCCCTGCCGCGCGTGCCCGTCTCCGAGGCTCAACAGGGCGCCCTCGACGTTCACTCCGAGATAGCAGGTGACGCCGGCCCGCATCTCCGGAGTGTCCATGTTCCCGCCGTGCGCGTCGGGCACCAGCGCGGAGCGCACCTCCAGGTTCGCGGGCGCCACGCCGACGGTTCCGTGCATCGGGTCCATGGGCAGCTCGATCTGGATGTCACTCTCACGCGCGCGGAACAGCGCCGTGCGCCGCTCCCGGTCGAGCTGCCAGATCCACACGGTCTCCGGCAGCGGCGGCTGCAGAGTGGCTGTGGTGTGGGTGGAGGTGAGCGCGCCGAAGAGGGGGACCGTCGTCGACGCCGCCCAGTCGCGGGCCGGTTCGATCGACACGAAGTGCACCGCGATTGTGTCGCCGGGTTCCGCTCCCTCCACATGGAAGGGTCCCGTCTGCGGGTTGAGGAAGGGGAACTCGCAGACCTCGGACACCAGGTCCTTCTCGGACCGCACCCGTCCGGCGAAGCAGTCCTCCGTGTACAGGTCGAGGACGGTGCCGGGCGTGATGCGCGCGACGGGCGGCGCGCCGCCGAACGTCCACGCGTACTCGCCCGGTTCGGGCCGCACAGCCAGGATTCGGGGGTCGCTCATGTCTGCACGGCTCCGCTCTGCCAAGGGTTCGGTGGTCCCGGACACGCTGCCGTCGGTCCGACGGCCGTGCCTCGCGTGAATCACGGTACGGCGCTTATCGGTTGAGCAGGGAAGACGCGCATGAATCAGTGGACCGGCGCGGGGTTGTGGACAACTCGGTCACCCGAAAGGGGGAACTGGTGTTCCGCGGCGCACGTTCTGACGCATACCGACCGCGGCAACGCCTACGCCGAGCGCCTACGCCGAGCGCCGTCGCCCGCGCCGCGACCGTGCTGCTACCGACCGCCCTGCCACGTCGTCCGTGCTGCGACCACCCCGCGCGACGACCGCCACCGCCCCGCTACGACCGCCCCGCCACCGCCGCTGGATCGTCGAGCACCGCCCGAACCACCGAATGCGCCGCGCCCAGCAGCGGTCCCTCCGGCCCCAGCCGCGAGACGGACACGGCACAGGCAGGGCCCGCCGTGCGCCGCGCCAACTCGCGTTCCAGTTCCGGCAGCAGCCACGGCGCGAGGCCGGAGAGCGCGCCGCCCAGCACGACGGTCTCCGGATCCAGCAGGTTGACCGCTCCGGTCAGCGCGATGCCGAGTGCGGTCCCGGCTCCGCGCAGCGCACGTCGTACGTCCGCGTCGCCCTGGGCGGCACGCGCGGCGAGGAGACCGACCCGGTCCGCGCCCGGTTCCAGGCCGGCGGCACGCATGACGGCCTCCTCACCCGCGTACTGCTCGAGGCAGCCGCGTCCACCGCAGGGGCACTGCGGCCCCTCCGGCCGGACCGGCACATGCCCCAACTCGCCCGCGAAACCGCGCGTTCCGCGCAGCAGGTGCCCGTCCACGAGCACCGCCGCGCCGATGCCGATCTCCGCCGACACATGCAGAAAGTCGCGGGGAGTCGCGTCGCCGAGCCAGAGTTCCGCGAGGCCGCCGAAGTTGGCCTCGTTGTCGACGGTCAAAGGCAGGTCTCCGGGCAGCAACGCGCCGAGGTCCGTGTCGTGCCAGTCGAGGTTGGGCGCGCGGACCACCGTCCGGGCGTCCCGCGCCACCAGGCCGGGCACAGCGACCGCGAGGCCCGCGGGCCACAGCCCTTCCCGCTCCGCCTCGGCGACGACCTGGCGGACCAGCGAAGTCAGTTCCGCGATCACGGGCTCGGGCGCCCGGCCGCGGTTCGTCCCATGCCGTACGGCCTTCGCCCGCACCTCACCGCGCAGATCGACCGCGCACACCGCGAGATGATCGACGCCCACTTCCGCGCCGATCCCCGCGGGACCGTGGCCGCTGACGGCGAGCGCCGAGCCGGGTCGCCCCACCCGCCCCGGCCGCTCGGGTCCCAGCTCTTCGAGGAGCCCCGAGCGGATCAGCTCGTCCACCAGCGTCGAGACGGCCGCTCGTGTCAGCCCGATGCGCGAGGCGACGGCGGCACGCGACAGTGGCCCCTCGGCGTTGACCGTGTGCATGACCCGGGAGAGGTTGCGGCGGCGCATGCCCTGCTGGGTGTCGGGCAGGCGGCGGCCGGAACCGGTCGGATGGGCCTCGTGCAGCGGTGCGGTCATGCCTCCGTCAGTCCTCGTCCGGCCGGTCCCCAGCCATGTCGGTGCGGTCCTCGTCAGTGCCTGTCCGGCTCCCGCTCCAGCAGCGGGGCCGCGTCGGAGAGTACCCCGGCGATCCTCGCGAGCGTCTCCTCGTCCCGCTCCACGGTGTCGAACACGGGCCCACGGGCCGTGTTCCAGCGGCGGGCTACCGCGGCCGGGTCCTCTCCGGTCAGCAGCCCCGCAGCCTGCGCGGCGGCGCCAAGGGCGACCAGTTCCTTGGCTTCCGGTACCTGAACCGGCCGCCCCGACAGACGGCGTACGGTCTGCTGCCAGGCTGTGCCCTTGGCGCCCCCTCCGATGAGCAGCAGCGGCACGGAGCGGTCGGCGTCCGCGTCGAGCACCAGGTCGAGGGCGCCGAGCAAGGAGTGGACCGCGCCGTCGTACGCCGCCTGGAGCAGCTGTCCGCCGGTCGTGTCGTGCCGGAGCCCGTGCAGCAGCCCCGAGGCGTGCGGCAGGTTCGGGGTGCGCTCACCGTCCAGGTAGGGGAGCAGCGTCACGCCCGTGCTGGGCTCGACGGCCTCGCGGTCGCGGCCGAGCAGTGCGGCGATACGGTCGACGGCGAGCGTGCAGTTCAGGGTGCAGGCCAGCGGGAGCCAGTCGCCGCGTGCGTCGGCGAAGCCCGCCACGGTGCCGGTCGGGTCGGCGGGATGCCTCGTCGAGACGGCGTAGACCGTGCCGGAGGTGCCGAGGCTCAGCACCGGAGTGCCGGGGCGCAGCCCGAGCCCGAGTGCGGCGGCCGCGTTGTCACCGGTGCCGGCGGCGACGAGCGTGCCTCTGGAGAAGGGCAGCCCACCCTTGGAATGCACGGTTCCGGCAACCTCGCCGGGCCGGACGACGCGGGGGAGCAGGGCAGGGTCGAGGCCGACGTGGGCGAGGATCTCGTCGTCGTACGCCTCTGTCCCGGATGCCCACCAGCCCGTGCCGGAGGCGTCGCCGCGGTCGGTGGTGCCCTCTCCCGTGAGGCGTTCGGTGAGGTAGTCGTGGGGCAGGCGCACGGACGCGGTCGCGCGGACGGCGTCGGGTTCGTTCTCGGCCAGCCAGGCCCACTTCGTGACCGTGAAGGAGGTGCCCGGCACGCTGCCGGTGCGCTCGGCCCAGGCCTTCGGGCCGCCCAGCTCCGCCACCAGTCGGCGGGCCTGCGGCGCCGACCGCACGTCGTTCCACAGCAGGGCAGGCCGTACGGGTTCGCCCTGGGCGTCGAGCGTGACCAGCCCGTGCTGCTGGCCACCGATCGACACCGCTGCGGCCTCGCGCGCCGCGTCGCCGCACTGGTGCAGCGCCTCACAGAGCGCGTCCCACCACTGCCGTGGGTCGCTCTCGCGGCCCGATCCGGTGGTGACGGTGTGCGGCGCCTGTCCGCTCGCCACCACCTGTCCGGTCGACGCGTCGACGACCAGGGCCTTGGTGGACTGGGTGGACGAGTCCACCCCGACGACGAGCGGGCCCTCGGCTGCTGACATCGGGTTCTCCCTCTTCCGCGGCTCCGCGGGATCGGCCTGTTTTCGGGTGCTCCGGACCACTGTGGCCTGGATTTCGCACCTCGTCCTTGTGCTGACTCACGTTGTCTCTTCCCAGAGATGCCTCCGCATACTAATTTGTTAAGCGCCATGACGAAATAGTCGGAGCAAGCGAGGAGCCGCGTTATGAACTACCAGCCCACCCCCGAGGACAGGTTCACCTTCGGCCTGTGGACCGTCGGCTGGCAGGGAAGGGACCCGTTCGGCGACGCCACCCGGCGCGCCCTGGACCCGGTCGAGTCGGTGCAGCGCCTGGCCGAGCTCGGCGCCTATGGAGTGACCTTCCACGACGACGACCTGATCCCCTTCGGGTCCTCGGACAGCGAGCGCGAGTCCCACATCAAGCGGTTCAGGCAGGCCCTCGACGCGAGCGGCATGAAGGTGCCGATGGCCACCACGAACCTCTTCACGCACCCCGTCTTCAAGGACGGCGCGTTCACCGCCAACGACCGTGACGTACGTCGCTACGCGCTGCGCAAGACGATCCGCAACATCGATCTGGCCGTCGAGCTGGGCGCCGAGACGTACGTCGCCTGGGGCGGCCGTGAGGGCGCCGAGTCCGGCGCCGCCAAGGACGTACGCGTGGCCCTTGACCGCATGAAGGAGGCCTTCGACCTCCTCGGCGAATACGTGATCTCTCAGGGGTACGACCTGAAGTTCGCGATCGAGCCGAAGCCCAACGAGCCGCGCGGCGACATCCTGCTGCCCACGGTCGGCCATGCCCTGGCGTTCATCGAGCGCCTGGCGCGTCCTGAGCTGTACGGCGTCAACCCCGAGGTCGGCCACGAGCAGATGGCCGGGCTGAACTTCACGCACGGCATCGCGCAGGCCCTGTGGGCGGGCAAGCTCTTCCACATCGACCTCAACGGCCAGTCCGGCATCAAGTACGACCAGGACCTGCGCTTCGGGGCGGGCGATCTGCGCTCCGCGTTCTGGCTGGTCGACCTCCTGGAGACGGCCGGTTACGCCGGGCCGAAGCACTTCGACTTCAAGCCGCCGCGGACCGAGGACCTCGACGGCGTATGGGCGTCGGCGACGGGGTGCATGCGCAACTACCTGATCCTGCGCGAGCGCACGGCCGCCTTCCGTGCCGACCCCGAGGTCCAGGACGCGCTGCGCGCCTCGCGCCTGGACGAGCTGGCGCAGCCCACCGCCGCGGACGGCATCAAGGGACTGCTCGCGGACCGCGCGTCCTTCGAGGACTTCGACGTGGAGGCGGCCGCCGCGCGCGGGATGGCCTTCGAGCACCTGGACCAGCTGGCCATGGACCATCTGCTGGGTGCGCGAGGCTGATCCGCGGGGAGGGCGGGGCAGCTCCTGGTGGGTGCAGGCCCCCGCTTCCTTCTGCTGATCTCTGCGCGGAAGTTTCCGGAATCGTGCGATCCATTGCATGGGTTCGTATCAACTTCCGCGCAGGGGTCGCCTCATGACCGCTTCGAGGCGACTCTTGACGGTATGGCCATGCCGCCCTTACCGCCCCAGCCTCCTCGGCCGCCGGGAGAAACGCCGGGAGAACCACCGCCTTCCGGAGGCGGTGGTTTCGGCCCACCGTCGTCAGGAGGCTACGGGCCTCCACCCGCCGGCTCCGGTGGCTATGGTCCGCCTCCAGGTGACTCCGGCGGCTACGGTCCTCCTTCGGAGGGCGGCGGTTGGCCGCCCGGACAGGGCGGGGGCGGCTGGCAGCCACCACCGCCGCCCGGGTCACAAGGTGGGCCAGGCGGTCATCGTGGAGGGCGGCGCCGCAACGTGCTGTTCCTCCTGCTCGCCGTGATCGTGGGCCTCGGAATCATCGTCGCCGTGGCGTTGGCGGCCACCGGCGGTGACGGCGATCAGGACAAGAAGTCACCCACTGAGAGCGGCGGGAGCACGGGGTCGCCCACTCCGTCGTTCAGCATCCCGTCCGAACTGCCCAGCGAACTCCCGTCGCTGCCCTCGGAGCTGCCCAGTGAACTGCCGTCCCTGCCCTCGGAGTTGCCGAGCGGCCTGGAGTCGCTCATTCCGAGTCTGGCGGACGACGAAGTGCCGTTCTACTTGCTGAGGACAGGCGATTGTTTCGACACGAACGACAGCCTGCCCGGGCAGGCCGCCAAGCGCTCCTGCGGCACACCGCATGACGCCGAGGTCGTGAAGGTGGCCGAACTCAACGGCAGTTACACGACGGAAGCCGCCCTCAAGAAGGCCGCGTCGGCCCTGTGCGAAGCCTCTCTGGAACGCAAGGCGGCCCAGCAGCCCACGGGCACGGTACGCGGCACCCTGGTGCAGTACCCGGACCCCGGCGGCTACGAAATCGGCATCGACAGCGTCGCCTGCAGCCTGGCCGCCGACATCGGCAGCGGCACGCACAAGCTCACCGAGCCGCTGACGTGAGCGGCACGCGTGCGTGGCCGTCGTTCACGGCTCACGCGCGCGTGGCGCACCGAAACGGCTCCCTGGGGGTCAGATTCCGCGAGGCAGCCGCACGTAAGTGACGGTCGTCTCGATTCCGCTGTCCACCAGTCGGCCCTGCGCGTCGAAGGCGCCCGTCCCGTCGGTCATCCCGAAGTCGTTGTCGTTGATGAGGGCGAGCGTGTTGTCGTCCACGCGCGCGACGCCCTCGATCTTGCCGGGCACTCCGTCGACCGTGCCGAGGTCCACGACCAGGCTCTTGCGCAGCACCGGGATGCCGGAGGCCGCCGGGTCGTCGAGCTGCTCCAGGGAGGGGGACGTCGTGTCGCTGTCCCACGGGCCGCCGAGGAGGTTCGCGCTGCTGGTGAGCTTGACCGTCTGCAGGCGCGCCGCCTTGTCGGTGCGCTCTTCGACGAGCAGCTTGTCGCGGCCGACGGCCACCACGGAGGAGATCTTCAGCTCGGACGTGTCGTCCTCGCTCGGGTCGACCACGTTCACGGGGTCGAAGCGGTACGCGTACTCGGCGGTGACGGCCCGCTTCTTCGGCGAGAAGCGCAGCAGCCGCGTCGTGAGCGAGGCGTCCCCAGTGTCGCCGTCCGGCAGTGAGAGCGGGCTCTGGACGGCCACCACCAGGTCACCGCCGGGGAGCAGGGCGAGACCCTCGAAGCCGCGGTTGATCTTCCGGTGCAGCAGGATGGAAGGGAGCGCCTCGACGACCGGGTAGTCCGTGCCCGTGAGGTTCAGCCCCTTGGGCACGTAGCGCGTGAGCACCTTCCCGCGCGCGGAGACATGCAGCAGCGACGGGCCGTACTCGTCGACGAGCCAGAACGAGCCGTCCTCGGCCCGCACGATGCCCTCGGTGTCGACACCGTTCGGGTTGTACGTGAGCGGGGTCTGCGCGTTGTAGGAGTACGGCGCCTCGTCGCGCCCCGCCTGGTTGGACAACCCGGTGACGGGCTTCCCGCCGGACGTGGTGATCGGGATCGCGTCGAGCACCTTCACGGTGTCACCGGACACCCGGATCTTCACGATGGCAGGGTCGAAGCCGGGCACCGGGAACGTGCGGCGCTTCGTGCCGTCCACCTTGATCTGGCCGTTGGGCCCGCGGTCGGTGACCGTCCAGAACTCGCCCTTGCGCCCTGTCGGGTAGATGTCGCTGCCGATGCCACCGAGGTCCACACCTCGGTCGTCGGCCACGGTGCCGGGCAGCAGCGTGTTGCTGAACGTGCCCAGCGGGATGTCGCCGAGCGTCGCGGTGCGCGTGACCCGCGGCAGTGACGGGTGGCCCTCCGCACTCGCCGTACCGGCCACCACGAGGGAGGCCACCACGGCGAGCGGCAGGCCCGCGGCGACGGATCGGTGGACGCGGCGCCGGCCGACGGCGTGCGGGGACATCTGGCCTCCTGGGGCACAAGTTCGGTGACAGCGGCCAGAGTTCGCCCCGGCACCGAACGCCGCGTGACTCCAGGATGAACGTGGCGCGTCAACCAGTCATCGGGTCGCCGCTCAGGTCCCCTTCCATCAGGGCGAAAGCTGTCGCGGGATCCCCGGTCGCCGGTCCCGCGGGACTCCATCGGCCATGCTCCTTGCGATAGGGCCACCACCGTCCGTCGAGCCCCAGCCGCAACTGAGTCGCCGCGTCGACCGCGGTCCAGCGGTTGCGCGTGGCACGCAACCGCGGCCGCTCGTCCTCGTCCCAGGCCGACTCCAGGGCCGCACGCGCGCGTGCCAGCGATTCCGCCTCCACGGCCCAGTCGTCCTCAAGGACGGACAGCGCGGCGACACCCCCGTACCGCCAGGCCCGTACCGCGAGTTCCAGCTCCTCGCGGTCGCGACCCGAACCCTCGGCGAGCCGCTGGATGATCGCCCTCTCCGGGTGGTCGGCGGCCATCCGTACCGCATCCTGGGCGAGCGTCAGCTCGGCCTCGACCGCCTGCTGTCCGTGCCCGGAACGGAGCGCCTCGGCGAGCAGCAGAAACGCCTCGCCCGCGGTCGCGGCTGCGAGGAACTCCAAGGCGGCCGGGTCGACTTCGGCAGGCGGAGCGGCCTCCGTGTCCAGGGAAGGCGGCTGCCCCGGCCCCTCGGGCAACACCGGAAGGGCCGGCAGCGGCGGAAGGATTCCCCCGACCGCGTACACCTCGGCGGCGTCCACGCCTTCCGGAGGGAGGTCCGGCGCTTCCGCCGACTCCTGTGCGGGGGCGCTGCTGCGCGCCTGCAGCTCATCCAGCAGGGTGCGCTCGTCCCGCCCCCGCATCAGCAGCAGGACGAACGGATCCTGGTCCAGCAGTCGCGCCATCTGGTAGCAGAGCGCGGCCGTGTGTCCGCAGTGGTCCCAGGCGCCGCAGCCGCACTCCGCCTCCAGATCGCCGAGTCCCGGCAGGAGTTCCACGCCGGCGGCCGCCGCGTCCTCCACCAGGTGCGGCGGCATGTCGCGGTCGAGGAGCGCGGCGATGTGCCCGGCGCGTTCGACGGTCATGCCGAGGAAGCGGTCCCACTGGTCCTCGGACAGTTCCTGAAGCAGCACGTCCGCCCGGTGCGCGGTGCCGTCGCGGTCCTGTACGACGGCCGTGATGCGCCCGGGACGCACCGAGACGGCGCCGACCGCGCCCGCGCGCGCGAGCCTGCGGCCCGTCTTCACCGGCTCCGAGTCCAACGCCGCGTCCTCCAGGGCCTGCAGCCAGGCCCGGCCCCACCAGGTCTGCGCGAAACCCCGCCCGTGCGCGGGCGGCAGCGCGGCAAACGTGCGCTCATCGTTCCGATCCGTCATCGTGCGCCCCCTCGCAGCTCCACCAGGTCGGCCAGTTCGGCATCGGTCAGCTCCGTGACCGCCGCCTCCCCGGCCCCGAGCACCGCGTCCGCCAACCGCTGCTTGCGCCGCAGCATGTCGGCGATCCGGTCCTCGATGGTCCCCTCCGTGATGAACCTGTGCACCTGCACGGGCCGGTTCTGGCCGATGCGGTACGCGCGGTCCGTCGCCTGCGCCTCGACGGCTGGATTCCACCAGCGGTCGTAGTGCACGACATGTTCGGCCCGCGTCAGGTTCAGCCCCGTGCCCGCCGCCTTCAACGACAGCAAGAAGACAGGGATTTCGCCCGCCTGGAAGCGGTCCACCATCGCCTCACGCTCGTTGATGGGAGTCCCTCCGTGCAGGAACTGAGTCGACACACCGCGCGCCGCCAAGTGACTCTCGATGAGACGCGCCATCCGCACGTACTGCGTGAAGACCAGAACGCTCGCTCCCTCGGAGAGGATGGTGTCCAGCAGTTCGTCGAGCAGCTCCAGCTTCCCGGACCTGCCCGGGATCTTCGGCCGGTCCTCCTTGAGGAACTGCGCCGGGTGGTTGCAGATCTGCTTCAGCCCGGTCAGCAGCTTCACGATCAGGCCGCGCCTCGCCATGCTGTCCGCGCCCGAGATCTCCGCGAGGGTCTCGCGCACCATGGCTTCGTACAGTCCGGCCTGCTCCTTGGTGAGCGACACGGCGCGGTCGGTCTCGGTCTTCGGCGGCAGTTCGGGCGCGATACCTGGGTCCGCTTTGCGGCGGCGCAGCAGGAACGGTCGTACGAGCTGGGCGAGCCGTTCGGCCGCCGCGGGGTCCTGGCCGCCCTCGACGGCCTGCGCGTACCGAGTCCGGAACGTACCGAGCCTGCCGAGGAGACCAGGAGTCGTCCAGTCGAGGATCGCCCACAGCTCCGAGAGGTTGTTCTCCACCGGGGTGCCGGTGAGCGCCACACGCGCGCGTGCGCCGATCGTGCGCAGTGCCCGTGCCGTCGCCGAGTAGGGGTTCTTCACGTGCTGGGCCTCGTCGGCGACGACCATGCCCCACGTCACCTCGGCGAGCCGCGGCGCGTCGAGCCGCATCGTGCCGTACGTCGTGAGGACGAACTCCCCGCCGGCCAGGCCCTCAAGGCTGCGCCGAGAGCCGTGGAAACGCCGTACAGGGATGCCAGGGGCGAACTTCTCGATCTCGCGCTGCCAGTTGCCCATCAAGGAGGCCGGACAGACCACGAGTGTGGGGCCCGCGGTCGGCTCGTCGCTCTGCCGGTGCAGATGCAGGGCGATCAGTGTGATCGTCTTGCCCAGGCCCATGTCGTCGGCGAGACAGCCACCCAGTCCCAAAGAGGTCATCCGGGCGAGCCAGTTGAGCCCCCGTAGCTGATAGTCCCGCAGCGTCGCGGCGAGCGCCGCGGGCTGCCCGACCGGCTCCTGCGCCTCCGGGTCCGCCAGCCGCTCGCGCAGCGTCGCCAGCCACCCTGTGGGCCGTACGTCGACCCGGAGGCCGTCGACCTCCGTCGAGCCCGTCAGAGCGGCACCCAGCGCGTCGATGGGTGTGACCTTGCGGTCCTGCTGGGCCTGGGCGCGGCGCACCTCCTGCGGGTCGACCAGCACCCACTGGCCGCGCAGCCGCACCATGGGCCGGTTCGATTCGGCGAGCCGGTCCAGTTCCTGTCGGGTGAGCTGCTGATCGCCCAGTGCGAACCACCAGTTGAAGGCGAGCAGCGCGTCCGCCGACAGGAACGAGGGCGTGTCCGACGAGGCCTTGGCCGGACCCTTGTCGTCGTCCGGCGGACCGATGACCGCGCGTGCGGTCAGCTTCTGTGCCAGCTCCTTCGGCCAGTGCACGTCGACGCCCGCGAACGTCAGCATGCGGGCGCCTTCGCCGAGCAGTTCAGTGACTTCCTCGTCGGCGAGTTCGACGGCCTCCGGCACGGCTGCCGAGAGCAGGGGAGCCAGCGGGGCCCAGGCCCGGACCGCGCGACGCAGCGCGAGCAGGGCGTCCATCCGCGCGCGCGGGCCGAAGGCCGAGGACCCGGCCCAGACGGCGGAGGCGTCCGCGACGAGGGCCGGATCGCTCACGCTGTGGACCTGCGGCACCACGTGGAAGGACAGGCGCGTCTCGTCCGACACTGCCGACGCGAGTCCCGGTACCTCGACGCGCAGGGAGATCCGTACGTCCGCGTCGTGCCCCGCGGCGATGTCCGCGGCCCAGGCGCGCTGCTCCGGCACATGCTGCGGCTCAGGCGCGGCGAAGGCCCGACCGCCCGCCACGAGCGCCGCCGCGGGCGAGCGGGGCAGCGCGTCGGCGACCGCGTCGAGGAAGGCCCGCAACAGCCGCTCCGGATCGGGCAGCCGCAGCGGTCCGGCGCCCACCAACGGCACCGCGTGCGCCTGGGGCGGCATCGCGGCCGCCAGCTCACGGATCCGCTCCAGATCGTCCGCACGCAGTGGGCCCGCACGCCATGCGTCGTGGTCTTCGGCGGTCAGTCCGGGCAACAGCAGTCCGCGGGCGGCGAACTGGAGGGCCAGCACGGCGGCCGCGCCCCAGAACGAGGTCGCCCGGTGCGCCTGCGCGGCGGCACGCGCGCGCGTGAGCACCGGCAGCGCGGCGCGTACGGGAAGGAACACGGCGGGTACGGTCACGAGGTCGACGTCCTCACCCGCGGGCAGGACGACGGTCAGATCCTCGGCGGAGCCGGACGCCACCTCGGGAGGAGCGTCGCCGTCCGGGTGCCAGAAGGCGACGCTGCCGGTGCGGGACGGATCGGCGGGCACGAACACGGCACAGCAGCGGGCCAGTTCAGCGATCTCGGCGGGAGTTGCAGCAGGAATCCTCTGCACAGCGATGGCGCATTCCTCAAATTTGACTACCGGGGGCCGGTCGCCGAGGGTACAGCACTCCGGGCGCCGGGCGGGAACGGTGAGTCGTGGCGTGGGTCACTAAATACCAGGGGGTGTAGGCAGCCCCCCTGGCGGGCGGGGGAGGCCCCCGCATCAACACGGGTGGTGGCGCCATGGTCGCCGATGGTCACTGATTCGTACGTTTCATCAGGTCAACCCGTTTCTCCAGAGACCGGAGACCCGCCATGCCCCAGCTCGCCGCAGCCGTCGCGGAACATCCGCCCGGGACGGCCCCGGGAAGCGACTTCGCGCCCCTCCTGCGAGCCGTCAAGGGTGAGGGCCTCCTGAAGCGGCGCCATGGCTGGTACGCGCTCACGATCGCCGTCAACGCGTTCTCCCTGGCCGCCGTCGTCACCGCCGTAGCCCTGACCGGCGACTCCTGGTGGACGTTGCTCCTCGCCCCGCTCCTGGCCGTTCTCTCGGCCCGGACGGCGTTCATAGGCCACGACGCGGGCCACTCCCAGATCACCGGCAACAAGCCCGCCGGACGTCTGATCGGCCTGCTCCACGGCAATCTGCTGCTGGGAATGAGCTACTCCTGGTGGAACGACAAGCACAACCGCCACCACGCCAACCCGAACCACATCGACAAGGACCCGGACGTCGTCGCCGACATCCTGGTGTTCACCAGCGAGCAGGCCCGGGGCAGGGCCGGGTTCCGGCGCTGGCTGACTCGCCACCAGGCCTGGCTCTTCTTTCCGCTCACCCTTCTCGAAGGCGTCGCCCTGAAGGTGCACGGTTTCCAGGACCTTCGTCGGCAGCCGCCGCGTGAGCGGACCGTGGAAGCACTGCTGCTGGTGACCCATGTCGTCGCGTACGCGGCCCTGCTGCTCACCTCCATGTCCCTCGGCAAGGCGCTCGCATTCGCCGCCCTCCACCAGGCACTGTTCGGCCTGCACCTGGGCATGGCCTTCGCGCCCAACCACAAGGGCATGGAGATGCCCGACCCGGAGGGCGATCGCTGGGGACATCTGCACCGCCAGGTGCTCACCTCACGCAATGTCCGTGGTGCCGCCCTGACCGACTGGTTTCTCGGTGGCCTCAACTATCAGATCGAGCACCATCTGTTCCCCAGCATGCCCCGCCCACATCTGCGGCTCGCGCAGCCTCTGGTGCGCGCGCATTGCCGAGAGTTGGGTATCCCCTATGTGGAGACCGGGCTCGTCGACTCCTACCGGCAGGCCCTGGGCCACATGCACGAGGTCGGAGAGCCCCTCAGGGTTGGCTAGGGGTCGGGCCTCAGGGTCGTATCAGGGTCTCGTTCCGGAACCGTGGGAGGCACGGACCCGTTCTCAGGACAGAGAGCGGCAGTAGCCGCAGAGGAGGCGACACATGTCGAAGAACGCGAAGATCGCCGTAGGGGGTGTGGCGGTCGGGCTTCTCCTGTTGATCTGGCTGCCCTGGTGGGCCGCCTTCCTGATCGTGGTGGGAGTCCCGGCGGCCGCATACCTGGCGCTGGACCCCTCGCAGCGGCGCAGGCTGCGCCGCGTCACGCGCAAGGAGATCGGCCGCTGAGGCGCCACCGACCTGGCACGTCTCCGCCCAGCGCGCCGGAGCCGGGCGCAGCATCGCTCGCGGGCCTGCCATCGGCATGATCCGCGAGCGGTGATGCGCGCCTGACTCACCCGCGGGGTGGGCAAGCGCGCTTCCTCACCCGCGGGGTGGGCAAGCGCGCTTCCGCTGACAAGACACAGGGCCGTGCAACCGGGGCATCGCGCGGCGCGGTAGCTCAGCTGGGGCGTACCGCCAGCTTGTCGAGGGCCTCCAGGAGGCCGGGCAGCTCCGGCCCGCGGCCGACCGGCAGGACTTCTCCGGGCTCCTCGTCGAGGAGGACGAAGGCGATGTCGTCGGTCCTGGCGACCAAGGACCAGCCGGGGCCGTCGGCGCGCAGGGTCCGGGCGTCGCTCGTGGCGAAGGCCGAGCGGACGCGACCGAGCGGGGGTGGCGTGTCCACGTAGGAGCGCGCCTCCGCCAGGACCCGGCGGATACCACTGGGTGCCTCCGCGTCGGCGCTCTCGGTCTGGTCCTGAGGATCCTGAGAGACGTCTTCGGTCTGTGTCCTGGCATCCGGTTCGGTCTGTGCCCCGGCGTCCGGCTTCACGAAGTCGGCGTCATCGATCTGCTCCCGCCAGATCGCCCACTGCAGCGCGATCTCGTCGGCGCCGAGGCGCCGTTGAGCCGGGCCCCACGTGGTGGTGTCCGGCGGGCGCAGCGGGGGCCGCTCCGTGAACTCGGGCCCGGGGTCGTGGGGATCCGGCACTCCCGGGGCCTGGACGGCGACCTCAAGGGGCCAGCCGGGCAGTGCGGAGACGACCGTGCGTTCGTCCGGCGACAGATCGTGCTCCATTCCGCAGTCCCAGGACGCGATGGCGACGGCGACGAGCGAGACGTCGTCGATGACGACCGTCCACCGCGCACCGTCGCCGTCCTGGCCGATCACCAGACCGTATCCGTCGGCGAGCGGTGCCAAGTCGAGCGCCGCGCAGGCCGCCGGGTAGTCGTCTCCCAGCACACTGGGGAACTTCGCCGGTGTCAGCAGCACCGCAGTCAGCACGTACAGCGCGTCGTCGTCCCCGGTGGCGATGGCGTCATCGTCCGTCCCGGCCATCCCAGCCTCCCCATTGCTACATCCGTCGGCGCACCCTAATGCGACCGCAAGGCGCTTGTCACGAGGCCCAAGCGCTCGCGGAGCTGCAGCTATCCGGCTGGACAGGGGCGAATCGACCGTCCGGGGCGGTCGCGGGTCACACGGCGGGCAGTCCGAGCAGCGTCCGTGCCACTGTCTGCGGCGACTCGTCGCGTTCTCGCGCCAGGGCGATGACGGCCCGGCAGGCCAGCTCGTTCACGCCGAACGACAGGGCTTCCGGCGACACCCAGGCCGCTGCCTCTTCGATCTGGTCCTGATCGTCCTCCGCGCACGCCGACACATACACAGCGGCCGCCTCGAACAAGTTGTGCGTACTTTTCTCCGGCCGTCGTATCGCGGGCTGTTGCCCTTCCTCGGGCCGCTCGGCCGTCTTCTTACGCCACGTCTTGCGGAGTCTGCCGAACATACCGGACATCTGGCCGCCTTCCCCCTGTGGAGCCCGCGCGGGCCGTCGCTCATCGGTCAACCAATGCTACTCAACGTAGAGTTGGAGCCTCGGCGGCAGAAGGGGGTCGTCCCGGTGAAGCGCTACGAACGACTCGAACAGATCCGGCGGATGGACCCGGTGAGGGACGCGTCGCAGATCTACCGGCTCACCGCCGCGTACGAATTCCCCTGGGACTTCACCCGAGCTCTGGAACTGGCTCTCTACCGCACCTATGCCGTTCCCAGTATCGGCCGGCTGCTCGCCGAGACGGCGGAGCTCACCGACCGCGCACAGAAGCGCTACGACGACACGGTGCTGCTCCTCGACACCGTCGTCGAGCACGGCTTCGACGGGGACGACGGCAGAACCGCGATCCGCCGGATCAACGAGATGCACCGCAGCTACGACATCAGCAATGAGGACATGCGGTACGTGCTCTGCACGTTCGTGGTGATGCCCAAGCGCTGGACCGACCTCTACGGGTGGCGCAGGATGTCGCGGCACGAGATCGTCGCGTCCAGCGTGTACTACCGCACGCTGGGGCGGCACATGGGCATCAAGGACACTCCGGTTACCTACGAGGACTTCGAGACCTGTCTCGACGCCTACGAAGAGGCCCATTTCGGATGGGACGAGAGCGCGCGCCGAGTCTCCGACGCGACCCTGGAGCTGATGACCTCCTGGTACCCGCGCCCGCTCGCACCACTGTTGCGGGTGTCGACGCTCGCCCTGCTCGACGAGCCGCTGTTGCAGGCCTTCCGGTACGAGCCTCCGGGTGCCGCCACGCGTGCGCTGGTCCGCCGAATGGTGCGGATGCGCGGGCGCCTGGTGCGCCTGATGCCGCCGCGCCGCGCCCCGCACTTCGCGCGGCAGAACCGGGAGATCAAGGGCTATCCGAACGGCTACCGGGTGGCCGAGCTGGGCACCCGTCCGGTGCCCGGCGTGCGGGGCTGCCCCGCCTCGCCGGCCTCACCTGCCGCTCCTGTCGAGTGAGTCGATCGTGGCTCGCAGCCAAGCCAGTTCGGCCGTGCTGGTGGCCCGCGCGATCGTGAGGATGCCACGCCGGAAGGGGTCGTCCAGCTCCTCGGCGCGCAGCGGCCTGTCGCCGTCGTAGAAGAAGCTCGCCGGCTCCTCCAGGAAGGTGAGCCTGCGTCGCAGCACGACGGCCTGGGCCGCCGGGTCTTCCAGATGTCTGAGGAAGGCGAGCACCGTGAACCAGCGGTTCTCGTCGGTGATGTCGCGCCGCGCCGGTTCCGCGAGCCTTCGGCGCAGGTCGCCTCTGCCCTCCTCCGTGAGTGTCAGGACATGACGTGGGGCCGCCACGGAGCCGGGCTGGGTGGCCCGCGCCAGCAGGCCGGCCGTCTCCAGGCGCTTGATCGCGGGATACAGCGTGCTCTCCGCCACGGGCTTCACATGGCCTGTCAGTGCGGTGATGCGCTTGCGCAGCTCATAGCCGTGCAGCGGGGCGTCGTACAGGAAACCAAGGATGGCCAGTTCGAGCATGCTCACATTCTGCCGCACTCTCGCTGTACATCGCTTCATCTATACCTCGGTTCCGATGTATTCTCCTGGAGGTGCGAGAGACGATGACGCGACACATGAGGAGAGTGCGATGAAGCAGGCCGAGTTCGACGGCAAGGGAAGCCACATCCGCTGGACGGAGGCGGCGGGCGTCGAACCGGCACGCGTGTACGTCCATGGGCTGGGGGCCGCATCGACCGTCTACAACGCGCACATCGCGGCCCGGCCCGAACTGGCAGGCCGCCGAACCCTGTTCGTCGACCTGCCCGGCCACGGCATCAGTGACAGGCCCGCGGACTTCGGCTACACACTGGAGGATCACGCCGACGCGCTGGCGGCGGTTCTGGACGCCGCCCAACTCATCGGGGCGGAGCTCGTCGCGCACAGCATGGGCGGCGCCGTCGCCATCGTGCTCGCCCACCGGCGGCCGGACCTCGTCTCACGGCTGGTCCTCACGGAGGCCAACCTCGACCCGCAGCCCCCGGTCAAGGCGGGCAGCAGCGGCATCGCCTCCTACGAGGAGGACGACTACGTCGAAAACGGCGGCCACGCGCGCGTGCTCGACAAGGTGGGTCCCTCCTGGGCGGCGACCATGCGCCTCGCCGACCCCCGTGCCCTGTACCGCACGGCGGCCGGACTCATGCGCGGCACGAACCCCACGATGCGCGACATGCTCCGGGAGCTGACGGCGGACCGCGTCTACCTCCAGGGCGAGCTGAGCGGCGAACTCCCGGGCAGGGAAGGTCTGGAGGCGGCCGGCGTACGGGTGGTGACCGTGCCCGGCGCCGGGCACAACGTCATGTTCGACAACCCCGACGCCTTCGTGGCGGGGGTCGCCGGAAGGGCCTGAGGCGTCAGTCGCGGCGTACGGCCAGCGCCAGGAAGCGGGCGTCCTCGTCGACGTACGAGGTCATGTCCCAGCCGGCGCCGGCTAGCAGGGGGTGGAGGTTGGCCTCGTCGCGCAGGTCGTCCGGGGTGATCCGCCGGCCCTGGCGGGCCGCGAGTGCCGCCCGGCCGATCGGGTGGAAGAGCGCCAGGGTCCCGCCGGGCCGTACGACTCGTGCCAACTCCCGCAGGTTTTCGCCGGGGTTCGGCAGATGGGCGATGAGGCCCGCCCCGAACACGGCGTCCAGCGTCTGTGCGCGCAACGGCAGCGCGGCGACGTCGGTGAGCAGCAACTGTCCCTCGCTGTCCCGTCCGGCCCGTACGGCGGCCTCCAGCATGGCCGGGGTCAGATCGGCCCCGAGCACCACTCCGGAGGGCCCCACGGCCGCTCGCAGCGGCGGCAGGGCACGCCCGGTGCCGCAGCCCGCGTCTAGGACGCGGTCGCCCTCACGCAGCCCGACTTCGGCGACCGCTGCGGCGTACGCGGGGCCGTCGTCGGGGAACCGGGTGTCCCAGTGCGCCGCGCGCGCCCCGAAGAACTCCTGGACATGTGTGTGGTGGTCGCTCATGTTCCGCATGATCCCTCACCGACACGAAGTACGACGCGGCGCACATGTTCGAGCGTGCCGCGATCGTTGAGTTGCACGTCTCCGTCATATTTCAACACCTTTCGAAATGCGCCCTCTTTGTGCGCCCCTGCCCGGACTAGCGTCCCTGGGCCATGGGACACCTGGACCACGCCGCCTTCGGCTGGCTGACCCCCGTGCTGTCGTACGCGATGGCCTGCATCGGCGCTGCCCTCGGGCTGCGCTGCACCGTCCGAGCGCTCGGCGCCACCGGCCGGTCGCGCCGCAACTGGCTCCTCACCGCGGCCTCCGCGATCGGCACCGGTATCTGGACGATGCATTTCGTGGCCATGCTGGGCTTCAGCGTCACCGGTACGGAAATGCGCTACAACGTGCCGTTGACCATCCTCAGCCTGCTCGTCGCCATGGTCGTCGTCGGCGCGGGCGTCTTCGCCGTCGGCTACGGCCGCGACCGGGGCCGAGCCCTCGTCCTCGGCGGGCTCACCACAGGGCTGGGCGTCGCGAGCATGCACTACCTGGGCATGGTCGCGTTGCGGCTGCACGGCGACGTGCACTACGACCCGGCGCTCGTCGGGCTCTCCATCGTGATCGCCGTGGTCGCGGCGACCGCGGCCCTGTGGGCGGCACTCAACATCAAGTCGCCGGTGGCCGTCGCTGTCGCCTCCCTCGTCATGGGAGGGGCCGTGAGCAGCATGCACTACACCGGAATGATGGCGGTCAGCGTGCGCGTCAGCCCCTCCGGCGAGGTCCTGCCCGGGGCCACGGCGATGCAGTTCATCTTCCCCCTCGCCGTCGGCCTCGGGTCCTATCTCTTCCTGACATCGGCGTTCGTCGCGCTGTCGCCGACGACCGGTGAGCGCGAGGCGTCCGCTTCGGCCCAGCGGCCGGTCGAGAGCGTCGCCCGCTGACGGCGGCCCCGGAGTCATGACCGACCGGAAGGCACGTCCCGAACCATCGAGCGAGGAGGCCATGCGTACACCCCGTAGGACCCCCAAACCCGGCGCCGAGCAGCCGCCCCAGGCCCCGGCGCGCGGTCGGCGTGCGCACGCGGGCCCGCCGGCGGACGAGCGCGCGGACACCGACGAGACCGCCACCGGGGCACTGCCAGAGGCACCCCCGCGCGCCGGCACGTGGCGCATCCGCCCCCGTACCGTTCGGGCCAAGATCGTCTGCCTGCTGATGGTGCCGGTCGTCTCGCTGCTCGCGCTGTGGGCGTACGCAACAGTGACCACCGCCCAGGACGTCGCACGGCTACGGCAGTTGCAGAGCGTGGACTCGACGGTCCGGGCCCCGGTCGACGCCGCCGTCGCCGCTCTCCAGACCGAACGCGCGGCCGCCGTCCGGTACGCGACCGCCCCTGCCACCCAGCAGGAGAGCGACCTCAAGGAGCTCGCCAGGCGCACCGACCGGGCTGTGGCGAAGCTGCGACTGGGCGAGCACGACACCGTCGCCAGCGGCGCGGACCTGCCCGCCGGAGTGGCCACGCGTCTCGACACCTTCGTCACCGGAGCCGAGCAACTGCGGACCCTGCGCACCGCCGTGCTGGAGCGCCGTGCACCATGGGACGAGACGTACAGGACATACACCAGGACCATCTCGACGGCCTTCGCCGTGGGCGGCGCGCTCACCGGCATCCAGGACGCCGATCTGGGCTCCGACGCGCGCGTGCTGCTCGAATTCTCCCGCGCCGGGGAAGCGCTCGCCCAGGAGGACACGCTCCTGGCCGGCGCCCGGCTCGCCAGGACCCTCGACGGCGAGCGACTGCGGCTGTTCACCGGGGCTGTCGAAACCCGCCGCACGCTGACCGACGCGGCTGTGGCGGATTTCGGCGGGCCCGAACGGGCCGCCTGGCGCGACCTCGTGGAAGGGAGCGCGTACGCCGACGTGGGCGCGGTCGAGGACAAGGTGCTCGCGTCCCCATCCGGCGGCAAAGCGATCTCTGCCGCGCCGGAGGCCGGCTGGAACACCGCCCACGCGCGCGTGCAGGACGGAATGCGGACGATCGAGGCGAACGCGGGCCGCGGTGTCGCGGACCGGGCGGACCCGTTCACGCGCGGGCTGCTCACACCGGCCGGTGCCGCGGTCCTGTTCGGACTCGCCGCTGTCATCGCGTCGCTCGTCATCTCCGTACGCATCGGACGCGGACTCGTCGTCGAGTTGGTGAGCCTGCGCAACAGCGCCCTGGAGATCGCGCGCCGCAAACTCCCGCAAGCCATGCGCAAACTGCGCGCCGGAGAGGAGATCGACGTCCGCGCCGAGGCCCCGCCCGGGCCGCCCGCGGAGGACGAGGCCGGACAGGTCGCGGAAGCCCTGGGCACCGTGCACCGAGCCGCCCTGCGCGCCGCCGTCGAACGCGCCGAACTCGCCAGCGGGATCTCCGGGGTCTTCGTCAATCTCGCTCGCCGCAGCCAGGTTCTCGTGCACCGCCAACTGAGCCTGTTGGACAGCATGGAGCGCAGGTCCGACGACCCGAACGAGCTGAGTGACCTGTTCCGGCTCGACCACCTCACCACACGTATGCGGCGCCACGCGGAGAGCCTGATCATCCTCTCCGGGGCCGCGCCCGGCCGGGCCTGGCGAATGCCGGTCTCGCTGACGAATGTGGTCCGCGCGGCCGTCTCCGAAGTCGAGGACTACGCGCGCGTGGAGGTGCGACAACTCCCCGAGGCGCTCGTGGTGGGCGGCGCGGTGGCCGACCTCACCCACCTCCTGGCGGAGATCGTGGAGAACGCCGCCCAGTTCTCGCCGCCGCACACCCGAGTCCGGGTCACCGGCGAGCCGGTCGGCAACGGCTACGCAGTGGAGGTCGAGGACCGGGGACTCGGTATGGGCAAGGAGACGCTCGCCGAGGCCAACCGGCGGATCGAGCAGTCCGAGACCCTCGACCTGTTCGACAGCGACCGGCTCGGCCTCTTCGTGGTCAGCAGGCTCGCGGCCCGCCATGGCATCAAGGTGCACCTGCGGACCTCGCCCTACGGCGGCACCACCGCGGTCGTTCTGCTGCCCACAGCACTGCTGCACGGCGGTGCGGCGGAACGTTCCCCCCGCAGGGGCGACACCGAAAGGCCCGCGGAACGCGAGTACGCGCGGGTGACGGCCGCCCCTGAGCAGGACTCCGTCCAGGCCATCACCGAGCGGCCGGCACTGGTGCCCCCCATCCAGACCGCCGTCGAAGCCCCGGCGAACGGTTCGCCCGAAAACCCCCCTCCCGGAGTCACCACTTTGCGGCTGCACCGACCCCCGGACGACGCCGAAGAGTCCGACCTCCCTCGGCGTGTACGGCAGGCGAACCTCGCGCCCCAACTGCGCGAACAGCGTTCCGAGGAGCCGGTGCAAGCGGCGGATGACCAGGCCGACGACAAGCGCACCCCCGAAGTCGTACGGGACCGCATGTCGGCCTACCGCGACGGCTGGGCGCGCGGGGGCGGCAGGTCACCCGGCCTCCGTGCCACACCCGACCCCGAAGCGGCCAGCGACAGCAGCGAAGGAGACCCCGCATGATCCAGGATCCGAGCATGAGGGCCGCCCAGCAGTCCGGCGAACTCGACTGGCTGCTGGACGACTTGGTGCTGCGTGCGGCTGAGGTGCGGCACGCCGTGGTGCTGTCCAACGACGGACTCGCGGTGGGTGCGTCCACCGCCCTGCGGCGCGAGGACGCGGAACACCTCGCGGCCGTCGCCTCCGGCTTCCACAGCCTGGCCAAAGGTGCAGGCCGTCACTTCGGCGCCGGAGGCGTGCGTCAGACGATGGTGGAGATGGACGACGGTTTCCTGTTCGTGGCGGCCGCAGGTGACGGCTCATGCCTCGCTGTCCTGACCGCCGCGACAGCCGACATCGGCCTGGTGGCGTACGAGATGGCGCTGCTGGTCAAGCGCGTCGGCGAACACCTCTACACACCGCCGCGCGTTGGCGCACAACCGCCTGCCGCCGGATGACCGAGGACGGTCGGTGCAGATGACCGAGAACATGCCGGGCGCCTCTCCGCATGAGGGCAGCCAGTGGTACGACAACGAGGCCGGACCTCTCGTCCGCCCCTACGCGATGACGGGCGGCCGCACAAAATCCGGCCCCACGGGCGTGCACTTCGACCTGATCGCCCTCGTCACGCTCGACACGGGTGCACCCGGCGTCGACGACGACACTTCACTGGGGCCGGAGCACCGGGCCCTGATCGAGCTGTGCCGTATCGAGACGCAATCGGTGGCCGAACTCTCCGCTGACGCCGACCTGCCGGTGGGCGTGGTCAGGGTGCTTCTGGGCGATCTCCTGGAACTGGGCTGCGTCTCCGTGAGCCGCCCGGTGCCGCCCGCCCAACTGCCCGACGAGCGGATCCTCCGCGAGGTGATCGAGGGACTGAGGGCGCTCTAGATGAACCAAGTCGGATTGTCCTGCGCTCTTTTGCCGACACATCCGGGTACCAAATGGGGTGCCTGTCGGCCGCAACGGTCAATAGCGGTCCAATCCTTCGAAAGGGTCCTGCAGTTGCCATGATGCTGACTTCGCGCACCCGCACAGATGTACCGACCCGGAATCCGTACGGACGTACCCACGCCGACCGTTGCCGGCACACCCGAGAGAAGTGATCGATGGTCTCCGAGAACTCCGATGCCTCGGATGGTGACATGACCGCCCTGGCATTGAAGATACTGGTCGCCGGCGGATTCGGCGTGGGCAAGACCACCCTGGTCGGCGCGGTCAGTGAGATCAGGCCGCTGCGCACCGAGGAGCTGCTGAGCGAGGCGGGACAGTCGGTGGACGACACCGACGGCGTGGACCAGAAGGTCACGACGACCGTCGCCATGGACTTCGGGCGTATCACCATCAGGTCCGGTCTCTCGCTCTACCTCTTCGGAACCCCCGGTCAGGACCGGTTCTGGTTCCTGTGGGACGAGCTGTCACAGGGCGCCCTGGGCGCCGTCGTCCTCGCGGACACCCGGCGGCTCGAGGACTGCTTCCCCGCGGTGGACTACTTCGAGCACCGGCACATCCCGTTCGTGGTGGCCGTCAACTGCTTCACGGGCGCCCGTGCTTACGGCGCACAGGACGTGTCCCGCGCCCTCGACCTCGACCGGGGTACGCCTGTGGTGCTCTGCGACGCCCGTGACCGGGACTCCGGGAAGGAGGTGCTGATTCGTCTCGTCGAGTACGCCGGGCGGGTACACACCGCCCGGCTGCTCGACTCCGTCGGCTGAGCCACGTCGCGGCCCCTCCTGAGGGGCTTCGGCGCCGGGCCGGGCACGGAAGGGACTCTCAGCCGGCCATCGAGGCGTAGGCCAGAACCTTCTTGATCCTTACGCGTACGAGGAGTTCACCCGGAACCCCGTTGCGCTCCCCGAACTCCGCGGCGCGCTCCTCGCCCATGTAACGGGCGCCGATCCGAGCCGCCCAGTGCCGCAGCTCGTCGAGATCCTCCGAAAGCTCGGCCCGCCCCTCCAGCACGACGAAGTCGAAGGGCGGCCGGTCGTCGTCCACACACAACGCAACCCGCCCGTCTCTGGCCAGATTCCGTCCCTTGACGGTCTCCCTTCCGGTGTTGAAGACCACGTCGTCACCGTCCAGCAGAAACCAGATAGGCGCCACATGCGGACCTCCGTCGGCCCGGACGGTCGACAGTTTTCCCGTGCGGGTTCCGTGCGAGACGAACGCCCGCCATTGCTCCTCGGTCATCTTCTGTGCCATGCCCCCATCCTCCTTGCCCGGGCCCCGGCTGTGGTGAAGGCTGGCTGGTCAGATCCTCCGGTCAGGGGGATCGACACCACGGGGAGACCGGATCATGGCGCAGAACAAGGGACTTGGCTGGCTGCTGGACGATCTGACGGAGCGCGTCGAACACGTACGGCACGCGTTGGTGCTGTCCAACGACGGGCTGGTGACCGGTGCGAGTACGGGACTTCGGCGCGAGGACGCCGAACATCTCGCAGCCGTGTCGTCAGGTCTGCACAGCCTCGCCAAGGGATCCGGACGCCATTTCGGTGCTGGCCAGGTGCGCCAGACGATGATCGAGTTCGACGACGCGGTGCTCTTCGTCACCGCGGCGGGCGCCGGCAGCTGTCTGTGTGTCCTCGGCGCCGCGGAGGCCGACATCGGCCAGGTCGCTTATGAGATGACCTTGCTCGTGAACCGCGTCGGCGAGCACCTCGGCGTGGATACGCGACATCCGAAGAGCGCGCCCGTCAAAGACCTCTGACCTGCGCATACGTCGGCGCGGTCGAAGTTATCCACAGGCTCGGCGCGAGATCCGTCGAACCGGCTACGGTTTTTCTCGAAGCAAGCGCACGCCAGCGCGAGCAACTCGTACGACGGGGGAGAACCGCCATGTCCGGCAACACCATCACGACCATCGACCAATCCGCCACGTCCGCGGCCGGCATCTCCGTGTCCGCTATTCCTGCCACAGCCCCGGCAGAGGCAGGGACACGCCGACCGTCCCTCGCGCTCAGCCGTGCCGCGCGAGAACTCGATCTCAAGCGCGGTGAGTTCGACCTCGCTGTACAGCTCGGGTGCGTCCGGACCCTTCCGGATGAAGGGGGAGGAGGACGCAGGGTCTCCCGGACGGAGATCGACCGGGTGCGCTCCGAGGACGGCTATCCCGAGGCCCTGCGGGACCGCGTCAAGACCGTGGGTACCAAGGAGGGTGCCGCTCTCATGGAAGTGACGACCGCAAGGTTCACGCGCCTCGCGCGTCTGGGGCTGGTGGTGCCGGTGAAGTTCTATCTGAACCGGTACCGGGCGGTCGTGTGGCTGTATCTGGCAGAGGAATTGCGCCAGTTCGCGGCCGACAAGGACAACGCCCGGCTGCTGAGCGGCCGTACACCAGAAGGACTCCGCGATCAGCTGGACGAAGGCCTGGACCTCCGTCCCCGAAACTGGCGGGGGCGCCACATGGGGTTCCTGCTGCGACAGACCGAGGACCCGTGGGAGCGGGCCGCGGTTGTGGCGTCCCTGCTCGGCACGGTCCAGGTCGCCGAGATCGTCAGGGATCCGTACGAGCGCGCCCTTCTGAACCGCTGCCGGCCCGAACGCGCCTCCCACGGTGCACCCGACTCTCCCGCCGCGCACACCGCCTCGCGGATCATGACAGCCGAAGATGCCGACGAGATCAGCTGGCTCCGGGCCGACTTGGGGCAGCTTCTCGCCGAAGCCCGCGATCTCCGTCCCGCTCCGCGCCCCGCGCCGAGGGCTTCACAGCCGACGGTCCCACGCCCGGGACCGGCCGTAGGACCGGCTGTGGGACGGCCGGATCGGCCCGCGACCGAGGAACCCGAGCGGCCACGGAGGCTGCTCGGCTGGCTGCGCCGCAAGAACCCCTGAAGGCCCGGCACTTCCCTCGGGCCCGGCACTTCCCACAACCCCGGACTGGCTACGGCCCCGGAGGCTACAGGGCCCTGAAAAGCCCCTCTTGGACGACCGAGACGAGCAGGCGTCCCTCCAGGTCGTAGATGCGTCCACGGGCGAGCCCGCGCCCGCCCGTCGCGATGGGGGACTCCTGGTCGTAGAGGAACCACTCGTCCGCGCGGAACGGCCGGTGGAACCACATGGCGTGGTCCAGCGAGGCCATGTCGAATCCCCGCGGACCCCACAGCGGTTCCACCGGAATGCGGACGGCGTCCAGAAGGGTCATGTCGCTTGCGTACGTCAGCGCGCAGGTGTGCACGAGCGGGTCGTCGCCCAGCGGCCCGACGGCGCGCATCCACACGGCGCTGCGCGGCTCGGCGTCCTTGATCTCCTCGGGGGTCCAGCGGAGCCGGTCCACATAGCGGATGTCGAAGGGCTGACGCCGGGCCATGCGCTCCAATGCCTCGGGGAGCGCGCCCAGATGCTCTTTGATCTCCTGCGCCAGCGTCGGCAGCGACTCCGGATCCGGGACCTCGCGGGCCGGCGGCAGCTGGTGCTCGAAGCTCCCTTGCTCAGGCTTGTGAAAGGAGGCGGTCAGATTGAAGATCGTGCGGCCCTGCTGCACGGCGGTGACGCGACGCGTGGTGAACGACCGCCCGTCCCGGACCCGTTCGACCTGGTACACGATCGGCACGCCCGGGATGCCCGGGCGCAGGAAGTACGCGTGCAGTGAGTGCACCGGCCGGTCGCCTTCCGTGGTGCGCCCGGCGGCGACCAGAGCCTGGCCCGCCACCTGGCCGCCGAACACCCGCTGCAGTGACTCCTGCGGGCTGCGGCCACGGAAGATGTTGACCTCGATCTGCTCTAGATCGAGCAGGTCGACAAGCCTCTCGGCTGGATTCGTCATGTCTGGGATTCTCCTGTGCTCACAGCTGGCCGACGTCGGTGACCCGGACGACCGCACGGCCCTCGGCGTCGGAGGCCGTGAGGTCGACTTCCGCGCTGATGCCCCAGTCGTGGTCGCCGTTCGGGTCGGCGAAGGTCTGACGGACGCGCCACAGGCCGTTCTGCGGCTCTTCCACGATCGACAGCAGCTTGGGGCCGCGGGCATCGGGGCCGGTGCCGAGGTCCTCGTACTCGTCCCAGTACTTGTCCATCGCCTCGCCCCAGGCATCGGCGTCCCAGCCGGCGTCGGCATCCAGCTCGCCGAGCTCGTTCACGTGGTCGAGGGCGGCGAGTTCGACGCGGCGGAACATGGCGTTGCGGACCAGGACGCGGAAGGCGCGGGCGTTCGCGGTGACCGGCTTGACCTCGTCGGCCTTCTCCTGGGCCTCCTCGGCCGTCATCACCTCGGGGTTGGCGAGCTGCTCCCACTCGTCCAGGAGGCTGGAGTCGACCTGACGCACCATCTCGCCGAGCCAGGCGATCAGGTCCTCCAGGTCCTCGGACTTGAGGTCGTCCGGGACGGTGTGTTCAAGGGCCTTGTAGGCACTGGCGAGGTAGCGCAGGACGATGCCCTCGGTGCGGGCGAGCTCGTAGAAGGAGACGAACTCGGTGAAGGTCATCGCCCGTTCGTACATGTCACGGATGATCGACTTCGGCGACAGGGGGTGGTCACCGACCCACGGATGGCTCTTGCGGTAGACGTTGTAGGCGTGGAAGAGCAGCTCCTCCATCGGCTTGGGGTACGACACGTCCTGGAGCCGCTCCATGCGCTCCTCGTACTCGACGCCGTCCGCCTTCATCGCCGCCACGGCCTCACCGCGCGCCTTGTTCTGCTGGGCGGCGAGGATCTGCCGCGGATCGTCCAGCGTGGACTCGAGGACCGACACCATGTCCAGGGCGTACGAGGGGGATTCGGGCTCCAGGAGGTCGAACGCGGCGAGCGCGAAGGTCGACAGCGGCTGGTTGAGCGCGAAGTCCTGCTGCAGATCGACGGTGAGACGCACGATGCGGCCCTCGGCGTCCGGCTTGTCGAGCTTCTCGACGACGCCGCCGTCGAGAAGCGAGCGGTAGATGGCGATCGCCCGCCGGATGTGCCGCAGCTGCTGCTTGCGCGGCTCGTGGTTGTCCTCCAGCAGGTGCCGCATCGCCTCGAAGGCGTTCCCGGGCCGGGCGATCACCGAGAGGAGCATGGTGTGGGTGACCCGGAAACGGGAGGTCAGCGGCTCGGGCTCGGAGGCGATGAGCTTCTCGAAGGTGGTGTCCGTCCAGCCGACGAAGCCCTCGGGAGCCTTCTTGCGCACCACTTTGCGGCGCTTCTTCGGATCGTCGCCGGCCTTGGCGAGCGACTTCTCGTTCTCGATGACGTGCTCGGGCGCCTGAGCGACGACGAAACCCGCGGTGTCGAAGCCCGCGCGCCCGGCGCGGCCCGCGATCTGGTGGAACTCGCGGGCACGAAGGGTCCGGACCCGCGTGCCGTCGTACTTCGTCAGCGCGGTGAACAGCACAGTGCGAATGGGGACGTTGACGCCGACGCCGAGGGTGTCCGTACCGCAGATGACCTTCAGGAGACCGGCCTGGGCCAGCTTCTCCACGAGCCGTCGGTACTTGGGCAGCATGCCCGCGTGGTGCACGCCGATGCCGTGACGCACGTAACGGGACAGGTTCTGGCCGAACTTGGTGGTGAAGCGGAAATTGCCGATCAGGTCGGCGATCTTGTCCTTCTCCTCGCGCGTGCACATGTTGATGCTCATCAGCGCCTGCGCCCGCTCCACGGCCTGCGCCTGGGTGAAGTGCACGATGTAGACGGGCGCCTGCTTGGTCGCCAGCAGGTCGGTGAGGGTCTCAGTCAGCGGACTCAGCACGTACTCGTAGGACAGCGGCACGGGCCGGGTCGCCGAGCGCACCACCGAGGTGGGCCGGCCGGTGCGCCGGGTGAGGTCCTTCTCGAACATCGAGACGTCGCCGAGCGTCGCCGACATCAGAATGAACTGCGCCTGTGGCAGTTCCAGGATCGGGATCTGCCACGCCCAGCCGCGGTCGGCTTCCGCGTAGAAGTGGAACTCGTCCATCACGACCTGGCCGACATCCGCGTGCTTGCCGTCGCGCAGGGCGATGGAGGCCAGCACCTCGGCGGTGCAGCAGATGATGGGGGCGTCGGCGTTCACGGAGGCGTCGCCGGTCAGCATGCCGACGTTCTCGGTGCCGAACATCTTGCACAGCTCGAAGAACTTCTCCGAGACGAGAGCCTTGATCGGCGCCGTGTAGAAGGTGACCTCGTCGCGGGCGAGAGCCGCGAAGTGCGCGCCCGCGGCGATCATGCTCTTGCCCGAGCCGGTGGGCGTGGAGACGATCACGTTCGCGCCCGAGACCACCTCGATCAGCGCCTCCTCCTGGTGGGGATAGAGGGTGAGACCGCGTTCCCCGACCCACGACTCGAAGGCTTCGTAGAGGGCGTCGGGGTCTGCGGTCTGCGGCAGCTGATCGATAAGGGTCACGCCCCCATCTTGCCTGTGAACCGACTCGATGGGGGAATCGGATGCTCGTCCGAAGATCACGAACGCTACGCTGTGGCGCCGACGAAGCGTCAGCGCATGCGGGCAACTGGACAGCGGCACAAGAGGAATGGGGCGGGGAACGGCCATGATGGGACCAGCACACTCACTGTCGGGAGCTGCGGCCTGGCTCGGCGTCGGAGCGGCGGCAGCCGCGGCCGGTCACACGATGCCCTGGCCGGTTCTCCTCGTCGGGGCCCTGATCTGCGCGGGAGCCGCGCTCGCCCCCGACCTGGACCACAAGGCGGCCACCATCTCGCGGGCCTTCGGACCCGTCTCACGAGGTCTGTGCGAGATCGTCGACAAACTCTCGTACGCCGTCTACAAGGGGACGCGCAAGCCGGGCGACCCGCGGCGCTCCGGCGGGCACCGGACGCTGACGCACACCTGGCTCTGGGCTGTGCTGCTCGGCGCGGGCACCTCGGTCGCCGCGATCACCGGAGGCCGCTGGGCGGTCCTGGCCATCCTCTTCGTGCACCTGGTGCTCGCCATCGAAGGGCTGCTCTGGCGGGCGACCCGTGGTTCCAGCGCCGACGTCCTGGTCTGGCTGCTGGCCGCGACCAGCGCCTGGATCCTCGCCGGAACCCTGGACAAGCCGGGCAACGGCGCGGACTGGCTGTTCACAGCCCCGGGTCAGGAGTACCTGTGGCTCGGTCTGCCCATCGTCCTGGGCGCCCTGGTACACGACATCGGGGACGCCCTGACGGTTTCCGGCTGCCCGATCCTGTGGCCCATCCCGGTCGGCCGGAAGCGCTGGTACCCGATCGGCCCGCCCAAGGCGCTGCGCTTCAGGGCCGGCAGCTGGGTGGAGCTCAAGGTGCTGATGCCGGTGTTCATACTGCTGGGCGGGGTGGGGTGTGCGGCGGCGCTCAATGTCTTCTGAGTGACCGTGCCGCGTGGTCACTCAGTGGCGGCCCCGCCACTTTCCTGGCCCGCACCCCCGTACCGCCGCTCGAACTGAGCGATCCGGCCCTCCGTGTCCACCGTCCGCGCCTTCCCCGTGTAGAACGGATGGCTCTCCGAGGAGATCTCGACGTCGACGACGGGGTAGGTCTCGCCGTCGTCCCAGTCGATGGTGTTGTCGCTCGTCGCGGTGGAGCGGGTGAGGAAGGCGTAGCCGGCGGCGCGGTCGCGGAAGACGACGGCGTGGTAGTCGGGCTGCTTGTCCTGCTGCATGGTGGGTGCTCCTTGCGGGGGAGTGACGAGGGCCGGTCAGCCGGACAGGGTGTCCTCGTCGACGATGTGCATCGCGGCCTCCTCGGCGGAGGCCGCTGCGCCGTCGATGCCTACGTCGGTGGCGATGAGCCCGCTCTCCTCGTCTTCGTGTGCCCCTTCGTCGGGGGCCACGAGACGGCCGGAGCGGAGGGCGCCCACCTCGTTGTCCAGAGGTTCGCCGTCGGTGCCCTCGCAGTCGCCGATGCCGTCCCCGTCGGGTTCGGCGACGTCGGGGAGCTCCTCCGAGAGACGCTGGTCCAGGGTCTCGCCCCGTTGGCGTTCCTCGGCGGTCACTCCGGAGTGCTCCACCGCCCACGGCCGGTCCGGCGGGGACCAGCCACGGTCGAGGGGATCACCGACGCCGTCGGTGTCCAGGGTGTCCTCGGCGTCGAGCAGCCCCGCGTCGTCCTGTACCTCGGATCCGTCGGGCTGGTAGACGTCGTCTCCCCATCCGTCGGCGCTGTCCACGGGTACCTCCAGGTGGTGCGGGCCGGGCCCGGTACCGCCGCGCTCGACGGCGGGCGCGCGGGCCGCTGGACACAGGTGTCACCCGGTGCGAACCGGGTGG
The DNA here is from genome assembly GCF_026343635.1 of Streptomyces sp. NBC_00038. Lineage (NCBI taxonomy): Bacteria > Bacillati > Actinomycetota > Actinomycetes > Kitasatosporales > Streptomycetaceae > Streptomyces > Streptomyces sp. NBC_00038. The sequence goes on along the minus strand of NZ_JAPELQ010000001.1, from coordinate 1,592,096 downwards.
TTCCCGGGGGTTCCCCGGGCCGGTGTCCACGTCCAGCCTTCCACCCCCCTTCGGCACCGCGCAACGCCACACGGTCCGAGCATGGGCGCCCACGGCAATTCAGGGGCGCCCATGGAGGACCGGCGCGGCCCGCTCGCTCACCCGTGCCAGGACCGCCACAGTGCCGCGTACGCGCCGTCGGCGGCGACCAGCTGGTCGTGGCTGCCGAGTTCGCTGATGCGGCCGTTCTCGACGACGGCGATGACGTCGGCGTCGTGGGCGGTGTGCAGCCGGTGGGCGATGGCGACGACGGTGCGGCCGTCGAGGACGCGGGCCAGGGAGCGTTCCAGGTGACGGGCCGCGCGCGGGTCGAGGAGCGAGGTCGCCTCGTCCAGGACCAGCGTGTGCGGATCCGCGAGCACCAGCCGGGCCAGCGCGATCTGCTGGGCCTGGGCAGGGGTGAGTCCGAGCCCGCCCGACCCGACCTCCGTGTCCAGGCCGTCGTCGAGGGCCTGCGCCCAGCCGTCCGCGTCGACCGCGCCGAGCGCCGCCCACAGCTCCGCGTCGACGGCACCCGTCCGGGCGAGCAGCAGGTTGTCGCGCAGGGAGCCCACGAAGACGTGGTGCTCCTGGTTGACCAGGGCCACATGGGAGCGCACCTCCTCGGCGGGCATCCGGGACAGTTCGGCGCCGCCGAGGGTGATCCGGCCGTCGCGGGGCGCGTAGATGCCGGCGAGGAGTCGGCCCAGCGTGGACTTGCCCGCGCCGGACGGGCCGACCAGGGCGAGCCGGGTGCCGGGCGCGACCGCCAGGGAGACGTCGCGCAGTACGTCCACGCCGGCGCGGTAGCCGAAGTGCACCCGGTCCGCGTGCACGTCGCGCCCGTCCGGGGCCACCCCTGGGTCGCCCGCGTCGGGCTCGATGTCCCGGACACCGACCAGCCGGGCCAGCGAGACCTGAGCGACCTGCAACTCGTCGTACCAGCGGAGGATCAGCCCCACTGGGTCGACGAGCATCTGCGCGATGAGCGCGCCCGTCGTCAGCTGGCCCACACCGATCCAGCCCTGCAGGACGAAGACCCCGCCGATCATCAGAACCGAGCAGAGGACGGTGACGTGGGTGGCGTTGATGACGGGGAAGAGCACCGAGCGCAGGAAGAGCGTGTAGCGCTCCCAGGAGGTCCACTCCTTGACTCGGCGATCCGACAGGTCGATACGGCGCACGCCCAGGCGGTGTGCCTCGACGGTGCGCCCGGCGTCCACCGTTTCGGCGAGGACGGCGGCCACGGCGGCGTATCCGGCGGCCTCCGAGCGGTAGGCGGAGGGTGCGCGCTTGAAGTACCAGCGGCAGCCGACCACCAGCAGCGGTACGGCGACCAGCACGGCGGGCGCGAGGGGCGGCGCCGTCACGGCGAGTCCACCGAGGAGCAGGGCCACCCACACGACGCCGATGGCCAGCTGGGGCACCGCCTCGCGCATCGCGTTGGCGAGCCGGTCGATGTCCGTGGTGATGCGGGACAGCAGGTCGCCCGTTCCGGCCCGCTCCAGCACGCCGGGGGGCAGCCCCACCGAACGTACGAGGAAGTCCTCACGCAGGTCGGCGAGCATCCGTTCGCCGAGCATGGCCCCGCGCAGCCGTACCTGACGTACGAACACGGCCTGTACGACGATCGCGAGGACGAACAGCGCGGCCGTGCGCTCCAGATGGAGTTCGCGTGCCTGGTCCGAGACCCGCTCGACGACCGAGCCCAGCAGATAGGGCCCGGCCATCGAGGCCAGGACGGCCACCGTGTTGACGGTGACGAGCAGCAGGAAGGCCCGGCGGTGCCGTTGGAACAGTTCGACCACGTAGGCGCGTACGGTCGCGGGGGCGCCGACGGGCAGCGTGTTCGCCGTCGTCGGGGCCGCCGGGTCGTACGCCGGTGGCGCCAGGCCGATCATGCGGTCTCCTCGATTTCTTCCAGTACGTCTTCGAGCGCGTCGTCCAGTACGGCTTCTTCGTCCAGTACGTCTGTCAGCGCGCCGTCGGCCGAGGCCTCCTCGTCGGTCTCGCGGGTCACGACGGCCCGGTACCGCGGCTCGCTGTGCAGCAGCTCGCGGTGGACGCCGACCGCCGCCACCTGGCCCTCGTGCACCAGCACGACCCGGTCCGCGTGGTCCAGGAGCAGCGGTGAGGAGGTGAGGACCACCGTCGTGCGGCCGGTGCGCAGCGAGCGCACGCCGTCGGCGATCCGTGCCTCGGTGTGCGAGTCGACGGCGGACGTCGGCTCGTCGAGGACGAGCACCTCGGGGTCGGTGATCAGCGACCGGGCCAGTGCGAGGCGCTGCCGCTGGCCGCCCGACAGGGAGCGGCCGCGTTCGGTGACGCGGGCGTCCATCGGGTCCTCCGCCTCCAGCGACCCTTGGGCGAGCGCGTCAAGGACGTCGCCGCACTGTGCGGCCGCCAAGGCCTCGGCGGGGCTCACCGCGCCCGACGAGGGCACGTCGAGGAGTTCGTGCAGCGAGCCGGACAGCAGCACCGGGTCCTTGTCCTGGACGAGGACGGCGGTACGGGCCGAGTCGAGGGGCAGTTCGTCCAGCGGTACGCCGCCGAGGAGCGCCGAAGCGCCCTCGACGCCGGGATGTCCGCCCAGCCGCTCGGCGAGCAGTCCCGCCAGGTCCGGGTCACCGCACACCACGGCGGTGAGCCGTCCGGCGGGCGCGAGCAGCCCGGTCGCGGGGTCGTACAGATCCCCGGTCGGCACCTCCGCCGATCGCGACCCGCCACTGTCCATGGCGCGTTCGAGCGAGAGCACCCGGGCAGCGCGCTTGGCGGACGGGCGCGAGAAGGAGTACGCCATGGCGATCTCCTCGAAGTGCCGCAGCGGGTAGGTGAGCAGCATGACCGCGCTGTACACGGTGACCAGTTCGCCGACCGTGATCCGGCCGTCGCGGGCCAGACCCACGCCGTGCCAGACGACGGCGATCAGCAGCAGACCGGGCAGCAGTACCTGGACCGCCGAGATCAGGGACCACATCCGGGCACTGCGTACAGCCGCATGGCGCACTTCCTGGGAGGCGCGGCGGTAGCGGTCGAGGAACAGTTCCTCGCCGCCGATGCCGCGCAGCACCCGCAGGCCCGCGACGGTGTCCGAGGCCAGTTCGGTGGCGCGGCCGGCCTTCTCGCGCTGGAAGTCGGCGCGCCTGGTGGCCCGGGGCAGCAGCGGCAGCACAGCGAGCGCCAGGACGGGCACGCCCACGGCGACGATCACACCCAGTGCCGGCTGGTAGACGACCAGGCCGATACAGACCAGCACGATGGTGAGCGCCGCCGCCGTGAACCGGGACACGGCCTCCACGAACCAGCCGATCTTCTCGACGTCGCCGGTGGAGACCGCGACGACCTCGCCGGCCGCGACCCGGCGGGTCAGCGCGGAGCCGAGCTGAGCGGTCTTGCGTGCCAGCAGTTGCTGGACGCGTGCGGCGGCCAGGATCCAGTTGGTGACCGCGGCACGGTGCAGCATGACCTCGCCCAGCGCGATGCCCGCGCCACACAGCACCATCAGTCCGCCGGTCAGCGCCAGCCGTGTGCCGGAGCGGTCGACGGCGGCCTGGACGGCGAGGCCTACGCAGAACGGCAGTCCGGAGACCGACACGAAGTGCAGCAGTCCCCAGGCGAGGGCTTTGACCTGCCCACCGAGCTGATTGCGGCCGAGCCACCACAGGAATCGGGGACCCGAGCGTGCGTCAGGCACTCCCGGGTCGGGATACGGAAGGTCTTGAATCTGCATGACGTCCCAGTGGCTCGTGTCAGGGGGGTGGAGGTAACCGTGAAATCCGCGGCCGATCGACCCCGCGGAGCTCGACATCCGTCGGCAACAAACCGTGAAAGGTTCGCGTCGCAGCGTGGTCGAAAGCAAACGATTTTTCGCCCCAGGGCAAAGATTCAGCCCCCCACCCGGCCGTGGTGATGAGTGACAAGGTGGACCTGAAGGCCTGAGGGACCGGTGTGGCGGAAGGGCCTCATTGCGGCCGGGGCCAACTCCCCGTAGAACACCGCCCATGAGAAGACGGATCATCATGTCCATGCTCGCCGGGGCGACCCTCGTGGCGAGCACCCTCCTCGGAGCGAGCCCGGCGTCCGCCGCCCAATTCGCCGACCCGCCCGCCGAGTTCGGCACCGACTGGCACGACCCGCTGACCGCGGCGTCGCCCGTCACCAAGCCCGACACGAGATCATGCGAAGTCACCGTCGCCCAGGCGCAGTTCAGGAACTTCACGCCGTACGAGGGCGACTACACGCCGCCCGGCGACTGCGGCGACCGCTGGAGCAAGGTCGTGCTGCGGCTCGACGGCAACGTCAAGGGGCGGCAGTACGACCGTCTCGGCTACCTCCACATCGGTGGCGTCGAGGTTTTCCGTACGTCCACTCCGCAGCCTTCGCCCGACGGCATCGAGTGGTCCGTCGAGAAGGACGTCACGCGGTACAGCGACACTCTGCGCACCGAACAGCCCGTCGAGATGCTCATCGGCAACGTCGTCGACGACACGTACACCGGCATCATCGACGTCAAGGTCACGCTGACCTTCTACGCCGCCGAGGGCACCGCCAAGAAGGCCGAGGCCGCGACCCCCGACCGCGTCCTCACCCTTCAGGACGGCGCCCTCACCACTCCGCGCAACAGTGAGCGCATCGTCGCCGAGGTGTACGCGACGGGGTCCGGCGGCGGCTGTGAGGAGTACTGGTATCTGACGGTGCCCGAGCCGGCGCCGTACTCCTGCAAGGCCGACAACGGCCCCTACCGGGAAGTGCAGATCAAGGTCGACGGTCAACTCGCCGGTATCGCCGAGCCGTTCCCGACCGTGTGGACGGGCGGCTGGTCCAACCCCTTCCTCTGGTACGTGATTCCGGGCCCGCGTGCCTTCGACATCAAGCCCGTCGAGTACGACCTGACGCCGTTCGCGGGACTCCTCAACGACGGCCGCCCGCACCGGATCGACGTCTCCGTCGTGGGCGTCCCCGAGGGGCAGACCGGCTGGAGCGCTCCGGTCAACGTCCTCGTCTGGCAGGACGCGAAGAGCGAGCACGTGAGCGGTGCGCTCACGGAGGTCAAGGCGGGAACTCTCGCCAACTCCTCGACGTACACGCCTGGTTCGGAACACCGTCTCGACACCGAAGGCGGTCACCGGCTGACGGTCGCCGGGTACGTCGACACCTCGCACGGCCGGGTGAAGACCACGGTGAGCCGCAAGCTGGCGAACGCCTCCGTGCACCGCTGGACCGAGGGCGAGAACACGGACGGGCTCAAGGCCACCTGGACCGACGACGAGACGGTCACCGTCGACGGGCGGGGGCCGGCCACCGCGACGCGCACGCAGCGCACGTACACGATGGACGGAACGACCACGCTCGGCACGGACGACCGGCTGCGCACCGTCCTCACCCTCGGCGACCGGGCGGCGGTCGACGAGACGCGCGGCGGGCGGCGCACCTCGTGGTCCCGGCTCGACGACACCTACGCGGGTGACGCGACGTATACGGCGAACGTGCCGCGTGACCAGCGCCACGCGGTCGGTACGACGAGTGAGCGCTACCGGCTGTACGGCTCGGCCGGGTGCTACGACCGCAGCCTGGTCACCGTGCAGGGCGTGTTGACGGAGGACCGCAGCGACTGCTGAGGCGACAGAGGTCGCGGAGGCCCTGGGGAGACTTCCGTGTCACGTCCATGATTTACATGGACGTGACACGGAGGTCTCCAGCGGAATCAATCACTCCTCAATAGTGATCATCGCGGAAGCGCTTTTCCGCATCCCAGAAGTCGTTCGGAGGAGTGCCCCGTGCCGCCGTCTGTACCGTCCCCGCGACGCGTCGCACACATATTGCGTACCTCACTGTTCGCGCAGGTCGCCTGCGCGCTCGTACTCGGAATCATCGTCGGAAAGCTGTGGCCCGACGTGGCCACGGACCTTCAGCCGCTCGGCGACGGTTTCACCCGCCTCATCAAGACGATCATCTCGCCGCTCGTGTTCTGCGTGGTCGTCGTCGGTATCGCCAAGGCCGGAGACCTGAAGGCGTTCGGCCGGATCGGGCTGAAGGCCCTGATCTGGTTCGAGGTCGCGTCGACGGCCGCTCTGCTGATCGGTCTGGTCGCTGCCAACGTTGTCCAGCCCGGTTCGGGCATGAACGTCGACCCGTCCACGCTCGACACCTCGGCGGTCGACGCGAAGACGGGGGGCGGCTCGCTGCCCTCGACGACCGAGTTCATCGTCAACGCGATCCCCACCAGTTTCATCGGCGCATTCGCCGAGAACTCCCTGCTCCAGGTGCTGATCCTGGCCTGTCTGGTCGGTGCCGCGCTGCTCCATCTCGGCCACACCAAGGTGCCGAAGGTCCTGCCCGCCATCGAGCAGGCCCAGGAGATCATCTTCGCGGTCGTCGGCTTCATCATGAGGCTGGCCCCGATCGCGGTGTTCGGCGCGATGGCCGTTCTGATCGGCCAGTACGGGCTCGGTGTGATCGAGACGTACGCCAAGCTGATCATCCTGTGTTACGCGGCCGCGGCGCTCTTCATCGCGCTGCTCGCCGTCGCCCTCAAGATGGTCACCGGACTCAGCCTCTGGAAGTTCCTGCGTTATATCCGCGAGGAGATGCTCCTCGCGCTCGGCACCGCCTCCACCGAGTCGGTCATGCCGCGCGTGATGCAGAAGCTGCGCCGGGCCGGCGCCCGTGACGACGCCGTGGGTCTGGTGCTGCCGACGGGCTACTCCTTCAACCTCGACGGCGCCTCGCTCTACCTGTCCATCGGCACGCTGTTCATCGCGCAGGCGGTAGGCGTGGACTTGAGTCTCGGCCAGCAGATCACCGTGGTCCTCGTGCTCATGCTGACCAGCAAGGGCATGGCGGGCATTCCCGGTTCGGCCTTCCTCGCGCTGTCCGCGACCGCGTCCTCCCTGGGGGCGATCCCCGCCGGCGCCGTCGCCCTGCTCCTGGGTGTCGACCGCATCATGGACTCGATGCGTGTCGTGACGAACCTGCTCGGCAACTGTGTCGCGGTCTTCGCAGTCTCTCGCTGGGAGGGCGCGCTGGACACGGACCGGGCGAAGAAGGTGCTGGACGGGGAGATCGTGTTCGTGGAGGAGGACGAAGCGGAGGAGCCGGTGGCGCCCGTACGGGAGCCGCAGCCGGCCAAGGCCGACGTGCCCGTGCAGACAGCCAAGGAGACCGCTTCCGAGGTCAGTTGACCGGGTGAGCGATTCCAGGACGGGCCGCGGCGCCGACTCCAGTGGTACGGAGTCGGCGCCGCGGCCCGTTGCGCGGCCTCTCGTGGTGGCGGACCCACCGTGTGTGCAGTGGGGGACCTCAGCAGTCGTGGTCCGGCCTCGGCACCCCGTCCACCAGCGTGTTCAGCAGCCCGCCGAGCACCTCGCGCTGCCCGTCCGTCAGCGGGGCGAGGATCTCCTCCGCGGCCGAGCGGCGGGCGGCGCGCAGTTCCCCCAGGGCCTTGCGCCCCTCTTCCGTGACCTCGATGCGGATCACCCGCCGGTTGGTGGGATCGGGGACCCGGCGCACCTTGCCGCTCGCCTCCAGGCCGTCGACCAGGGTGGTCACGGCGCGAGGCACCACCTCCAGGCGCGCGGCCAGATCGGCCATGCGTGGCGGTGAGCTGTAGTGCGCGAGCGTGCGCAGCAGCCGGGACTGGGCCGGTGTGATGCCCAGCTCACGATGCTCCAGATGGCGCTTCTGGATGCGGTGCACTCGGCGGGTCAGCCGCAGCAGTTGCTCGGCGAGCAGGCCGTCGGCATCGGGGGTGGTCATGTGGGAACAATATCAGGACCTTGTTCATTGTGAGTATAGGTAACAATGAGCTATGCTCCGCCAGGCGTCACTAAATTCCGCAAGTCGTGATCACTGGTCACCCCAAGTCATCGTCGTCTCATCTCCCGTAGGAGCCCATGCGTCCCGAACGGCCCACCTGGACCCCGTCACCTGCCGACAAGGAACAGCCTCGGCAGGTGCGCCGCATCCTGAAACTCTTCCGGCCCTACCGTGGCCGTCTCGCGGTCGTCGGCCTGCTGGTCGGCGCCGCCTCCCTCGTCTCCGTCGCCACGCCCTTCCTGCTGAAGGAAATCCTGGATGTGGCGATCCCGCAGGGCCGCACCGGTCTGCTGAGCCTGCTCGCGCTCGGCATGATCCTCAGCGCGGTCGTCACCAGCGTCTTCGGCGTGCTGCAGACTCTGATCTCCACGACCGTCGGCCAGCGCGTCATGCACGACCTGCGCACCGCCGTCTACGGCCGCCTCCAGCACATGTCGCTCGCCTTCTTCACCCGGACCCGCACGGGCGAGGTCCAGTCCCGCATCGCCAACGACATCGGCGGCATGCAGGCGACCGTGACCTCCACCGCCACTTCGCTGGTCTCCAACCTCACCAGCGTCGTCGCCACGATCGTGGCGATGCTCGCGCTGGACTGGCGGCTCACCGCCGTGTCGCTGCTCCTGCTGCCGATCTTCGTCTGGATCAGCCGCCGGGTCGGCCGCGAGCGCAAGAAGATCGCCACGGAGCGCCAGAAGCAGATGGCCACGATGGCCGCCACCGTCACCGAGTCGCTCTCCGTCAGCGGCATCCTGCTCGGCCGCACCATGGGCCGCGCCGACTCGCTCACGAAGTCCTTCGGGGACGAATCCGAGAGCCTTGTCGACCTCGAAGTGAGGTCGAACATGGCGGGCCGCTGGCGCATGGCCGTCATCACCATCGTCATGGCCGCCATGCCCGCCGTCATCTACTGGACCGCCGGCATCGCCTTCCAGCTCGGCGGCCCGACCGTGACGATCGGCACACTCGTCGCCTTCGTCTCGCTCCAGCAGGGCCTGTTCCGGCCGACGGTCAGCCTGCTGTCCACCGGCGTGCAGATCCAGACCTCGCTCGCCCTGTTCCAGCGCATCTTCGAGTACCTCGACCTCCCCATAGACATCACCGAGCCGGACAACCCCGTCCACCTCGACCGGGTCAAGGGCGAGATCCGCTTCGAGGACGTCGAGTTCCGCTACGACGACAGAAGCGGCCCGATCCTCGACGGCATCGACATCACCGTCCCCGCGGGCGGCAGTCTCGCCGTCGTCGGCCCGACCGGTGCCGGGAAGTCCACGCTCAGCTATCTGGTGCCGCGGCTGTACGACGTCACGGGCGGGCGGGTCACCCTCGACGGGGTCGATGTACGGGACCTGGACTTCGACACGCTCGCGCGCGCGGTCGGCGTCGTATCGCAGGAGACGTACCTCTTCCACGCCTCGGTCGCCGACAACCTGCGCTTCGCCAAGCCGGACGCCACCGACGAGGAGCTGGAGGCGGCGGCGCGGGCGGCCCAGATCCACGACCACATCGCGTCCCTGCCCGACGGGTACGACACGGTCGTCGGCGAGCGCGGCCACCGGTTCTCGGGCGGCGAGAAGCAGCGGCTCGCCATCGCCCGCACCATCCTGCGCGACCCGCCGGTGCTCATCCTCGACGAGGCGACGAGCGCTCTGGACACCCGTACGGAGCACGCCGTCCAGGAAGCCATCGACGCGCTGTCGGCCAACCGGACCACGCTCACCATCGCGCACCGGCTGTCCACCATTCGTGGCGCCGACCAGATCGTGGTCCTCGACTCCGGCCACGCGGTCGAACGGGGCACGCACGAGGAGCTGTTGGAGCATGACGGGCGCTATGCCGCCCTCGTCCACCGGGACGCCCAATTGGAGCCGACAAGATGAAGATATGTCGGGTTTGTAGGCATTAGCGGGTTACCGTGCCCGCATGCAGATGAACACTCCGCCACGGAGCACGATTCGACTGACGCGCCGGGGCCGAGGCGCCCTCATCGCGGCCGGAGCCGTCGTGGCGGCCACCGCCGTGGCGGTGCCGCTGCTGAGGACGGGAGGCGAGGCCGCGCCGCCTGCGGCCCTCGTGATCCCGGAGGGCTGGCGCTCCGGACAGATCTACGACGCCGTCGACAAGGCCCTCCGGGTGCCGCCGGGCACCGCCAAGAAGTCGCTCGGGAAGGCCAACCTGAAGCTGCCGAACGACGCGGAGGGCAACCCGGAGGGTTATCTCTTCCCGGCGACGTATCCGATCGACAAGAAGGCGACTCCGGAGTCGCTGCTGTCCTTCATGGTCAGCACCGCGAACCAGAAGTTCAACAAGGCCCCGGTCACCGCCGGGGCGCAGCGCAACGCGATGAACGTCTACCAGGCGGTCACCATCGCGAGCATCGTCCAGGCCGAAGCGGCGACCAAGGAGGACATGGGGAAGGTGGCCCGCGTCATCTTCAACCGCCTGGAGCGGGGCATGCCGCTCCAGATGGACTCCACCATCAACTACGCGCTCAACCGCTCGACCCTGAACACGAGCCAGGACGACACGAAGATCAACAGCCCCTACAACTCGTACCAGCGCATGGGCCTGCCGCCCACGCCGATCGCCAACCCCGGCGAGGAGGCGATGCGTGTCGCGATCGCCCCGACCCCGGGCGACTGGCTGTACTTCGTCACGGTCAAGCCGGGCGACACGCGCTTCACGGCCAGTTACGAGGAGCACCTGAAGAACGTCGCCGAGTTCAACCAGAACCGGAAGAGCACCTCCCCGAGCCCCACCCGCTGATCCGTCGTACGGGGCATCACGCGGCGACCGGCGCCCCCGCCAGCAGCCGCCTGATGTCCCGCACCGCGGCGCGTCCCGCCCGGTTGGCGCCGATGGTGCTTGCCGAGGGGCCGTAACCGACGAGATGGACCCGTGGATCGGCGACCGCGCGCGTCCCCTCGACACGGATGCCGCCGCCCGGCTCACGCAGTCGCAGGGGCGCCAGATGGTCGATGGCGGCCCGGAACCCGGTCGCCCACAGGATGACGTCGGCGTCCACATGCCGCCCGTCGTCCCACGCGACACCGTCCGGTGTGATCCGGTCGAACATCGGCTGCCGGTCGAGGACGCCGTCGTACAGGGCCTGCCGGATCGCGTCGTTCAGCGGCAGTCCGGTCACCGAGACGACGCTCTTCGGCGGGAGCCCCTGACGGACCCGTTCCTCCACGAGCGCGACGGCCGCCCGGCCGAACTCCTCGTTGAAGGGACCCTCGCGGAAGACGGGCGGCCGGCGCGTCACCCAGGTGGTCGCGGCCGCGTACGGGGCGATCTCCATCAGATGCTGGGTGCCGGAGGCGCCGCCACCCACGACGATCACCCGCAGTCCGGCGAACTCTTCGGGGCCCGGGTACTGCGCCGTGTGCAACTGCCGCCCACGGAAGGTCTCCTGCCCGCGATAACGCGGCCAGAAAGGCCGGTCCCAGGTCCCGGTGGCATTGATCAGCGCACGCGCCGACCAGGCCCTGGCCGAGGTCTCCACGAGCAGCCGCCCCCGGGAGCCCTCGCGCACCGCGCGCACGTCCACCGGCCGGCGCACCCGCAGCTCGAAGGCGCGCTCATAGGCGTCGAAGTACTCCGCGATGACCTCGGCGGACGGGCGCGAGGGGTCCGCGTCGGTCAGTTCCATGCCGGGCAGGGAGTGCATCCCGTGCACCTTGCCGTACGTCAGTGACGGCCAGCGGAACTGCCAGGCGCCGCCCGGACGCGGCGCGTGGTCCAGGACCACGAAGTCACGCCCGGGCTCGAAGCCGGTGCGCCGCAGGTGATAGGCGCTCGACAGTCCGGCCTGCCCAGCGCCTATCACGACCACATCGACATCGGTGCCGACCTCCGTGTCGACTTCGCGTGCCTGTACCCCGGTGTTATTCACGCTTCTACCAACCGGACCGGGGTCCGGGATCTTCCCGGAGGGCCGGTCGTGGCTACGACTCCTTGTAGACGCGAGGCGCGGTCGTGGACGGCGGCAGGTCGCCGTTGAAGCGGGTGTCCACGAAGTCGGCGAAGTCGACCTTGTTCGGGATGAGCTTCAGGCCGGTGAAGGTGTCCGCGATCTGCTGCTCGGAGTCGATGAGCGGCTGGTCGACGGCCACCGGGACTCGGGAGGCGTTGGTGCGCTTCACCGACGCCAGCGCCACCTCGTACGGCAGTCCGGTGTCCTTCGCCCAGACCTCGGCCCACTCCTGAGGATGGTCGTAGACCCAGTCCTGGGCGCGCCGCAGCCGGTCCAGGTAGTCCTTGACGGCCGCGGCCTTCTCCTTGTCCGCGAGTGCGGTGGGCGCCGCCACCTGGAAGTTGAGTCCGTTGACCGCACCGTCCCCGTCCGCCAGGATCCTGCCCTGTCCGCCCTGGAGCACCTGCGAGGTGTACGGGTCCCACACCGCCCAGGCGTCGACCTTGCCGCTGGTGAACGCGGCCAGCGCGTCGGCGGGCTGGAGGTACTTCACCTGGACGTCGCTCAGCTCCAGCCCGGCCTCCTTGAGCGAGGCGATCAGCTGGTAGTGCGCCGACGACCCCTGAGCCACGGCGATCGACTTGCCCTTGAGCTCCTCCGGCTTCTTCAGCGACGAGTCCTCCGGCACGAGGATGGCCTCGCCCTTGGACGTGCCGTGCCAGGCCGCCACCACGGAGATCTTCGAGTTCGCGCCCGCCGCGAAGACCGGCGGGGTGTTGCCGACCCCACCGATGTCGACGGCCTTGGCGTTGACGGCCTCAAGGAGTGGCGGGCCGGACGTGAACGTCGACCACTTGATCTTGTAGGTGAGGTTGTCGAGCTCTCCGGCGGCACGCAGCACCGCCTCCGAACCACCCTTCTGGTCACCGACGTTGAGCGTGACGTCGCCCTTGCCGTCGGTCCCGGAGCCGGTGTCGGCCGCCGAGTTGCCGCCGCAGGCGGAGAGGAGCAGGGCCATGGGGAGGAGCAGAGCGGCGGGGGCGAGGCGTCGTCGCATGGCGAATCCGTTCAGGTGAGGGTTTGGTGCAAGCGAGAGGCGAGCGGGGTGGTTCAGGCGGCGGTGCCGACGCCGAGACGTTCGAGGAGGCCGGCGCGCAGCTCGGCGAAGCGGGGGTCGGCGATGTCGCGCGGGCGGTCCAGGTCGACCCGTGTCTCGTACGCGATGACGCCGTCGTCCATCACGAGGACACGGTCGGCGAGCAGCACCGCCTCCTCGACGTCGTGCGTGACCAGCAGGACGGCGCAGCCGCGGCGCTGCCACAGTTCACCGACCAGGCGCTGCGCCTTGATCCGGGTGAGGGCGTCGAGCGCGCCGAACGGCTCGTCGAGCAGCAGCAGATCGGGTTCGCGGACCAACGCGCGGGCCAGTGAGGCGCGTTGGGCCTCGCCGCCGGACAGGGTCTTCGGCCAGGCGTCCGAGCGGTGGGTGAGGCCGACCTCGGTCAACGCCTGTTCGGCGACGGCTTGTTCGGGCTTGCCGGGCAGCCCGAGCAGGACGTTGCGCCACACCTTCTTCCATGGCATGAGCCGCGGTGCCTGGAACGCGACGGCCTTGCGGCGCGGGACGAGGACGGTTCCCTCGATGTCGCGGTCGAGTCCCGCCAGGATCCGCAGCAGGGTGGACTTGCCGCAGCCGCTGCGCCCGAGCAGGGCCACGAACTCGCCCGGCCTGATGTCGAGTTGGAGGTTGTCGATGACGGCGCGGCCGTCGAAGGCGCGGTTGAGGCCCTGCACTCGTACGGCTGAGGGCGTGGCCTTCTGGGCGCTCATCGGCCCGTGAACGTCGGTCGCCATTGCAGCAGCAGCCTTTCGAGGGTGCGGACGATGAAGTCGGCGAGCAGGCCGAGGAAGGCGTAGACGATCAGGCAGACCACGATCACGTCGGTCCGCAGGAAGTCGCGCGCCTGGACCATCAGGAAGCCGATCCCGGCGTCCGCGTTGATCTGCTCGGCGAAGACGAGGGCCAGCCAGGCGATACCCAGCGAGTAGCGGAGCCCCGTCATCGCGCCGGGCAGTGCGCCCGGCAGTACGACATGGCGGACCAGGCCCCAGCGGGACAGCCCGAGGGACTCTCCGGCCTCGATCAGCTGGGAGTCGACGCCGCGGATACCGGCCTACACGTTCAGATAGAGCGGGAAGGACACGCCGAGCGTGATGATCGCGACCTTCGGGGCCTCGCCGATGCCGAACCAGATGATGAACAGCGGGATCAGCCCGACGAACGGCACGGTCCGCAGCATCTGGACGCTCGCGTCCACCAGATCCTCGCCGATCCGGAACAGCCCGGACACCAGGGCGAGCCCCGTACCGACGACGGTTCCGAGCAGGAGCCCGACGGCGACGCGTTGCAGCGATACGCCCATCGCATTGGGCAGCGAACCGTCGGCGATCAGATCTCTCCCGACCCGGGCGATGGTGCCCGGCGAGGCGAGGACTTCGGGGGCCAACACGCCTGTGGCGCTGAGGAGTTGCCACAGGACGAGCAGCAGGACGGGGCCGGAGGTGCGGCGCAGCCAGCGCGGCACGCGGGAGCGGCGGGTGGAGGTGGGGACCAGGGGAACGAGCTCTGGCGGATCCGGATCATCCTTGGATATGGACGAAATATCCGGCTCGGAGGAGCTGGGCGGGGCATGGCTGATGCTCATGAGTGCTCCACAGGGGGGCGGGGAGAGAGCGACCGGAGAGGGGTGTGCCTCGGCGCCGCTACGTCAGTTCGGACGTGCGGGCAGGGCGGAGCTCAGGCGGGAGGGAAGGCGGGTGAAAGGGCGTCAGCAGCCGCGGCGACACGCGGCGGAGGCCACCCGCAGCAGGTCGATGTGACCGCGCGTGGTGAGCATGACTGAACGCAACATGCGCCTGAAAGTAGCCAGCTCGTTCGCGTACGGTCAATGGTGTCTCGCGGGATGGACCCCTCGTATCACAGGGTGGTCGGCCGACCGGATGCGGAACCCGGCGCGTGGGCGAGGATTGGGGCATGCCCGATGCCTTCACCACCCGAGTCCTGAACGTCGTCACCGGTTCCTCGGAGACGGTCGTCGACCTCACCCGCGACTGCGAGGCCTTCCTCAGGGAGGCGGCAGCGGGCCGCGACGGCCTTCTGAATGTCTTCGTGCCCCATGCGACCGCCGGCATCGCGATCATCGAAACCGGCGCGGGCAGCGACGACGACCTCCTCACCGCCCTGCACTCCCTGCTCCCCGCGGACGACCGCTGGCAGCACCGCCACGGCAGCCCCGGCCACGGCCGCGACCACGTACTCCCCGCCATCGTCCCGCCCCACGCGACGCTGCCGGTGCTGGGCGGGAGGCTGGAGCTGGGGACGTGGCAGTCGGTGTGTCTGGTGGATCCGAACCGGGACAATCCGAGCCGGCAGGTGCGGTTGAGCTTCCTGGGGTGAGCTGGACCGCCCTCACTGCCCCTTCCAGGTGAAACCCTCGCCCCGCCGGGCCCGATACGCCTGACGGTGGCGTGGGATCGGCATCGTGTCGGGTGTCGTCCGTACCGGCCCCCAGGAGGAAACGCATGCTTGGTACCGAGTTCCGTACCGGATCGCCCAACTGGATCGACCTCGGCAGCCCCGACACGACCCGTGCCGCCACCTTCTACGGCAACGTCTTCGGCTGGGAATTCGTCTCGGCCGGGCCCGACGCCGGAGGGTACGGGTTCTTCCAGAAGGACGGTAGGACCGTCGGCGCGCTCGGGCCCCTGACCGAGGAGGGTTCCCAGTCGGCCTGGACGACGTACTTCAAGACCGACGACATCCACGCGACCGAGGGCAAGGTCGTAGCGGCCGGTGGCTCGGTGCGCGCCCAGCCCATGGACGTCATGGGCGAAGGCTGGCTGGCCCAGTTCACCGACTCCCAGGGCGCGAAGTTCGCCGTATGGCAGCCCGGGAAGACCAAGGGCCTGGAGAAGGCGTCCGAGGACAACACCCTGGTGTGGGTCGAGCTGCACGTCCAGGACCCGGTCCGCGCCATCGCCTTCTACAACAGCCTGTTCGGCTGGCGGTCCGAGGAGATGCAGGCACCGGGAATGACCTACCGCGTGCTCAGCATCGAGGAGGGCGACCAGCAGGACGGTTCCTTCGGCGGCGTGGCACCGCTCCAGGAGGGGCAGCAGGAGGCCCGCTGGGTGCCGTACTTCGCCTCCGCCGATGCCGATGACATCGTCACGGCGGTGGAGGGCGACGGCGGATCGGTGCTCATGCCGGCCGCCGACGTGCCCGACGTCGGCCGGATCGCGTGGCTGGCCGACCCCTACGGCGCGGTGTTCGCCGTACTGAAGCCGAACCCGCGTCAGAGCTAGGAGGAGCGCCCGATCGTCGGGTCGCTGAGCTGGTCGGCAGAGCCACTTCGGGAGCAGTGGCCGACGACGGTGCTCCCGCGGCTGTCTGGGATGCTGGCGCGGTGTCGACCACACCACGGATACCCGAGCCAGTCACCCCGGACGCACCGACGGTCCTTGCGCGGCCATTGCTCACCCAGCAGTGGCTGGATCTGGCCTTCGTCCACTGGGCGGTCGACCCCGGCGACATCGCCGGGCTGCTGCCGGACGGAACCGTCCCGGACACGCTCGGCGGGGTGAGCTATGTGGGTCTGGTCGCTTTCCGGATGCATCGGGTGGGCTGGCTGCGTTCGCCGGGGGTGCCGTATTTGGGGACGTTCCCGGAGACGAACGTGCGCCTGTACTCGGTGGACGCGCATGGACGGCGCGGCGTGGTCTTCCGGTCGATGGACGCCTCCCGGCTCGTGCCCGTGCTGATGGGGCGGGCCGGCTTCCGGCTGCCGTACGTATGGTCCCGGATGAGCGTCCGTACCGATGACGACGTCGTCACCTACACCAGCTCACGGCGCTGGCCCGGGCCACGCGGCGCGTACAGCCGCATCGTCCTGCGCAAGGGCGAACGCGTGGTGGAACCAACCCAGTTGGAGCACTTCCTGACGGCGCGATGGGGTATGCACAACGTCTTCCTCGGCGACACCGGGTACCTTCCGAACCAGCATCCGCGCTGGCCGCTGCACCGCGCGAAGCTGATCACGTGCGAGGAGAACCTCGTAGCGGCCGCCGGAGTGCCGGCGCCGCTGGGCGAGCCGGTCAGCGTGCTGTACTCGCCGGGTGTGCCGGTTCGGCTCGGGCGGCCCGCCCGGCCGGGCGGCATCCCGACGCCTTGAGCCTCGGCAGACCGTTGATCGGCGAGCACGTCGAAGAGGGCCGGCGAAGGGTTCTGACCTGCTATTTCTGTATGGGTGGGACCGCAGTCCGCTCATGCGGTGGAGCCGGTTCCGCAGGAGGCGGGCGATGCTCTGCGTGCCTTGGCCGTGCGGGGTGCGCCCGGGGCGGTGGAGTGGGCTCGGACTTGGCTGGCGGCGGGCCGAACAGGCCTGTGAGGACGTCGAGTTGGGTGTCGATCCCGGCAAGAGTGGCGAGAGCGTTCTGCGCGGCTGGAGCGGTCGGCCGGACCGGAGGCGGCGGTGTCGGCTCCGGGATGCCTGGCGGTGCCGGGCGGCGGCCGATGATTCGGCGCACGGCGAGCGAGTGGGCCGCGACCTCGGTGCGCCGCCGCCCCACGGCCGGGTCGTCGGCGAGAGCGTCCGGCGCGGAAGCGACGGCGGCGGCAAGGTCGCCGACGGATCCGGCGCAGTGCCGCAGGGCCGCCACGGCACGCAGCGCGCCGAGGCTCCGGCGCAACCGTGTCGACAGCGCGCGGGGGAGGGGCAACGCAGCCAGCAGACGCAGCGGCGCGGTGGCGACGCCCAGTTGTTCCACGCCGTGGGCGAAGCGGGCCCCTGCCGTGCGGACGGCGCGGTCGTCGCGCCAGTCGGCCTCCAGCAGTTCGCCCAGGTTGGCCAGCGCGGCGGCGGTGCGGGCCCGCACCGCCAGCGAGGTGCGGATGGGCAGCACCAGCCAGGACGCTGCGACGCCCAGGACCGCACCGACCGCGATCCCTGCCAGCCTGGTGTGCAGCAGACCACCCGGGCTCTGCCCGAACCAGTCGTAGAGCAGCGACAGCACGGCCGTGACGCAGCCTGCCCAGTACGCGTAGCTCAGCTCCCGCAGCCAGGTGGCCACGGCCAGCACCGCGAAGATCAGAACCACCACCGCGTCCGACCGCGGTCCGAATGATCCGGCGACGGCGCCGGCCGCCACCGTGCCGGCCGAGGCGCCGACCGTCCGCCACGCACCCTTCACCAGCACGTCCCCGCGGCTGCGCGCCCCGCTGCAGACCAGGAACGCGGTGAGGACCACCCAGGACCAGTGGTCCGGCCACAGATTCCGGCCGACGACGAACGCCGCGGCCAGCGCCACCGCCATCTGCAACGCCATCCGGGTACTGGCGGGCACCCCGCTCCGCGTTCGCGCGGTCGCCCCGACCACCCCGGCGGTCGGCGGCCTGCGGACCAGACCGACGCGCTGTGCCGCCCACGTCAGCAGCGTCCCCCAGGCGACCGCGACCAGGGCCGTCGCTGCCGCCCACCACGCGCGCTCGTACCCGCCGCCCACGGGTGCGACCCCGCCGGGCACGACCAGTACGGCGACCAGCGGCAGCACGACGAGCGTGCCCGCTCGGGTGGCGCGCGGCCCGAACCGCCGTACCCAGATCGCCCCCGTGACCCCGAGGACGAACACCGCATCACCCACATCGGGGTGGCGCTGGATCAGCGTGCTCAGCTCCGTCCCGCCGAACGCCGCGCACGGCAGCACGGCGCATGCCAGCAGCCGGTCGGTCGGGTCGAAGACGCGCTGCACCCGGCCGAGCGCCGAGGCGATCACGACGGCCTGCACGACGCTGTCCACGTGTAGTCCGGCTGTGTGCTCGACGAGCAGCGCCCAGCCGTACGTGCCGAGCACGGTGGCCATGGTCACAGCCGTCGCGCGCAGGTGCTCCCACCTCGGGTCGAAGTGCAGTGCCCGTCGCAACGACACCGATAAGGTAAGCAGCACGTAGAATCACCACCGGTTCGGGTCGGGCGAGAAAGTCTCCAGGCGGGCTTGCCCTCGGATATTTAGTAAGTGATACCTTAATGATGTGACGTCGCAACCACCAGAGCGTGAGGGTCGTGGGCAGCATGAGGAAGGGCGCCCGGATGCCCGGGCGTCCGCCGAGATCCGGCAGGGCGTCGTCCGGCTCGCTCGCAGGCTGAGCGCGGAGCGCCCCGCGGACGGGCTCAGCCTCAACAAGAGCAGCGTCCTCGGCCATCTGAGCCGGCGCGGGCCCATGTCGGCCGGTGCCCTTGCCGCCGCCGACCATCAGCAGCCGCAGTCCCTGACGCGGGTCTTCGCCGAACTCCAGAGCGACGGTCTGATCAACCGGACCCGTGACGGACACGACGGACGGCAGCGAGTGCTGGAGTTGACGCAGACGGGCCGCCAGGCGCTCGCCCTCGACATGGCGCAACGCGACGCCTGGCTCGACGTGGCGCTGGCCGACCTCACCGAGACCGAGCGCGAGGTCCTGCTGCTCGCCGCCCGTCTGATGAACCGCCTCGCCGATTCCCCGGCCGCGCTGCCCGAGAGCACGACCTGACCCGCTGACGGAGGCTGCCGTGCCCTGGTCCGAACACGCCATTTGGTGGCACGTCCACCCACTGAGCTTCCTCGGCGCGGAACGCACCGCACTGCCCGCGGACGAACCGCCGCGCCACCGGCTCCCGGCCCTCGCCGACTGGCTGGACCACCTGGTCGCCCTGGGCTGCAACGGGCTCGCCCTCGGCCCGGTCTTCGCCGCCGAGACACACGGCTACGACACGGTCGACCACTTCCGCATCGACTCCCGTCTGGGTACCGAGGACGACCTGACCGAACTGGTCGAGCGCGCCGCGTCCCGCGGGGTGCGCGTCCTGCTGGACGGCGTCTTCAACCACGTGGGCCGCTCCTTCGGCCCCTTCGCCGACGTGGCGCGGCATGGCGCGACGTCTCCGTACGCCGACTGGTTCGTCCCCGAGGACGACGACTTCCGCACCTTCGAGGGACATCACCACCTGGTCGCCCTCAATCACGACTCGCCCGCCGTCGCCGACCATGTCGCAGCGGTTCTGGATCACTGGCTCGACCGCGGTGTCTTCGGCTGGCGCCTCGATGCCGCGTACGCCGTCCCCCGGCCCTTCTGGCGCGCCGTCACCGACCGGGCCCGGGCCCGCCATCCCGAAGCCTGGTTCAGCGGCGAGGTGATCCACGGCGACTATGCCGCGTACGTCACCGAGGGCGGCCTGGACTCCGTCACGCAGTACGAACTGTGGAAGGCGATCTGGAGTTCGCTGAACGATGCCAACCCGCACGAACTTGCCTGGGCGCTGCAGCGCCACAACGGGCTGCTGGGCAGCTTCGCCCCGCAGACGTTCGTCGGCAACCACGACGTCACCCGTATCGCCAGCCGGTTGTGCGAGCCCCGGCACCTGGCGCACGCGCTCACGCTGCTCTTCACCCTCGGCGGGATACCGTCCGTCTACGCCGGTGACGAACGTGGCCTGCAGGGCGTCAAGGAGGAGCGCGAGGGGGGTGACGACGCCGTCCGTCCCGCCTTTCCCGCCAACCCGGCGAGCCTCGGTGACGAGGGGCTGGCAGTGCAACGGCTGCATCAGACCCTGGTGGGCATCCGTCGGCGGCACCCCTGGCTCGTGCGCGCGCAGACCCGCGTCCACAGCCTCGGCAGTGCCGTGCTCAGCTACACCCTCGCCGACCAGGACAGTGGTGCCGCCGTCGCCGTCGCGCTCAACTACGGTTCGGCTCCCGCCGTGGCAGGCGTCCCGGCCGCCCCTTGGACGCGGGCCGCGGGTGACGCCGTCATCGATCCGGCCACCGGTTCGGTGTCCCTCCCACCCCTCGGCTGGTTCGTTGCCACGGCTGCGGAAACGGGTCCTGATCTTTGACCGCCTACTACGGCGATATCCGGTCACCGGTCGCTTGAATTCTATTCACTATGCGGTCCGCTGATTTTTATGCGGTCGTCGATCGGTAATTCACGAGGAATTAACTAACGGCCACTCGGGAGACAATACTGGTGTTCCGGGAAGGTCTCTCACGCCGCGTCGGATCCAAGAGCGCGGGCCCAGGCGTGACGCCACAGCGTGAGATGGTGACCGTGCTGGCCACAGGCGCGGACGTAGGCGACGAGGAGTTCCTCCGACGGCATGCGAACGCCTGCCAGGACATCGGCGACGGTGCTGCGGGGAAGCGGTCCCGTACCGAGATCGCGGGCTCGCTTCTGCATTTCCCGCAGGGACGGCTGACCGGCGGCCAGCCGCACCCGGTGCATCGCCTCCAAGAGGTGGGCGGGCTGGTAGACGAGTTCGAGCCGACGGCCCGGACGGGCCATGGGCGGCGTCTCCCGTCCGCCGCCCGCGGCGCCGGCCTGCTGTGCAGCGCGCTCCCAGCGCAGTCGTGCCTCGCGGCGCGTCGCGCCGCAGACCTGGGCGTACGCCTCCACGACGTGCTGGCGGGGCAGGAAGGTGCCGCGGTCGGCGCGGGACAGGGTCACCGCCGAACAACCGGGTCCGGTGAACCGGACGCTCTCGCTCAGCTCCGACATCTGTCGGTATGTCAGTCCTGACCGGCGGCGCAGTGAGCGCAGCCATTGAGCCAGTTCGTAGTACCGCGCGGACTGCGGGACCGGCGTTCTACTGCGTCCCACCACTGCCTCCCCGGTTTTCGAGACGCGATCGGATCGGATCGAATGAGGGCCGGAATGAGCTGGCGCGGAACAACGCTATGGAGCGATTTGATGAACGGTCAAGGAGGCTTTACCCAGCTTTACCTGTCGAGCCCCTTTCTTGACCCGTCGTGAGATGACTGTTTCATTCTGTCCGAGAAGTGGAGTGATGAGTTCTGTGGATCAACAAGGCGTTTTCCCAGCGGCGTCCGTAAACGTCCGAGCCGATGTCCGGTGCTCCGTGCACGAGCCGCCTTGCGGTCGCATTCCGCGCTCTGTTGGCATGGATTGCGTCGGCCGGAAAGGCCGGTCACACCCACCTCTCACAACCTCTGCGGAGGAACACGATGACGACTGCATCCAACGCCACCCTCGACGAGATCATCGATCTGATCAAGGAAGTCAAGCCGGGGATAGCCGACCAGGAAATCCAGCCGGACCAGTCCGTGGTCGAGGAACTGGGTCTCGACTCGCTCGACCTCCTCCAGCTCTCCCGCCGGATCAACCGGAACTTCGGTGCCGACTTCGACCTCGACACCTGGAACGCCGACGCCGAACAGCACCACCGCAGCGTCGCCTCGATCGCGGCCGCGGTGGCCGCCGGCAGCCGTGCCTGAGTCTGCCGCGGCCCCCCGGGTCGCGCTCGTGACCGGCGGTTCGCGCGGCATAGGCGCTGCCATCGCGCACCGGCTCGCCGCCGACGGCCTCACCGTGCACCTGGTGTGCCGCAGCGCGCAGGACGCCGGACGCCGTGTGGTGAAGGAGATCGAGGCCGCCGGCGGCCACGCGGCACTGCACCGCGCGGACGTCGGCGACGAGGCCGAGGTCGAGGCCCTGGTGGACGGGGTGACCAAGCAGGAAGGCGCGCTGCATGTCCTGGTGAACAACGCCGCGGTGATCGACGATCAGCTCCTCGCCGTGACTCGTACCGACCGCTGGGAGAAAGTCCTGCGGAGCAATCTCACCGGCCCCTTCCTGACCAGCCGGGCCGTACTGCCCGTGATGCTCGACCAGGGATGGGGACGCATCATCAACATCTCCTCCAACTCGGCGCGCACGCCCGGCCCCGGCCAGAGCGCCTACGCCGCGTCCAAGGGCGGCATCGAGTCGCTCACCCGCGCCCTGGCCGTCGAGGTCGGACGCAA
Source organism: Streptomyces sp. NBC_00038 (assembly GCF_026343635.1). Lineage (NCBI taxonomy): Bacteria > Bacillati > Actinomycetota > Actinomycetes > Kitasatosporales > Streptomycetaceae > Streptomyces > Streptomyces sp. NBC_00038. Next base: position 1,569,499 of record NZ_JAPELQ010000001.1, on the reverse strand, counting down.
GGGCATCCGGGTCAACTGCGTGGCGCCCGGCAAGGTCCGCACCGAGATGACCGCGGCCGTCGCCGACCGGCTCGGCGCGGACGGCGACGGGACCCGCTGGGGGTTGCCGGAGGACATCAGCGGCCTCGTCGCCTTCCTCGCACGCGACGAGGCGGACTACATCCAGGGCCAGACGTTCACCGTGGACGGCGGCCGAATGGTGATGCGCAGCGGCTCCCGGCGGTCCCGGTGAGCCGGGCGGCGGAAGGAGGGGCGGCCGTGGGGGCCGTGAAGTACTGGGAAGACCTGGCCCAGGCACCCGTCCGCCGGTTCGGTCCCGTGGTGTTCACGAGCGCGCTCCTTGACCAACTCCTCGACCTGATGGGGGAGAAGCACCCGGTGCACGACAGCGACGACTTCGCCCACGGCACCGATCGCAGGCAGCGCATCGTGCCCGGCGGATTCATCCACTCGATCACCTCCGGCTGGGTGGTCCAGCACGGTTCGCCGGCTGCCATCGTCGGCATGCGGAGGCAGAGCTGGGACTTCGTCCGGCCGCTGTACCCCGACACGCCGTTCTGGTTCACCACCCGCACGGACCGGGCGGCGGAGATCGACGACCGGCTCGGCCTGGTCGAGACCACCCGCCGGGTGTTCGACGAGAACGACCGTACATACGCCATCGGACGCATGAGCGTCGTGCTGCTGCGGCACGCCGCACGAGCGACCGCCACAACGGGAAGGGCTCAGTGATGGACAGTCAGTACCAGCCGCTCAAGGGCCGGGTGGCCCTGGTGACCGGCGGTTCGCGCGGCATCGGCGCCGGCATCACCCGCAAACTCGCGGCATGGGGAGCGACCCTGGCCGTCAACTACGTGGACCGCGAAGGCCCCGCGAAGGAACTCGCGGCGGAACTCGGCGAACAGGGCACGGAAGTGACCCTGCACCGTGCGGACCTGAGCGACCCGGCGCAGATCGAGAATCTGATGGCGGAGATCGGCGAGATCCATCAGGACCTGCACATCCTCGTCCAGAACGCCGCCGCGACCAAGTTCACCAGCCTCGCGGACGCCTCCCTCGGTGACTGGCAGTTCGTGCAGGACACCAACTCCCGTGCCACCTGGCTGCTGGCCAAACACGCGATACCGCTGATGCGCGACCGTGCAGGCGCCCGCCTCATCACCATCACCAACTCCACCACCACGCGCATCATCCCGCGCGCCGGCCTCTTCGCGGCGGCCAAGGCGGGGCTGGAGTCGTTGACCGACTACCTCTCCTACGAACTGGCGCCGTACGGCATCGTCGCCAACTGCGTACGCCCCGGCCTCGTACAGACAGGCGTGTTCAAGGTCCGCCCCGACTTCGCCCACGGCGTCGCCAAGGAACTGGCCGTCTCTCCGTGGCCGGGCGACCGCATGACCACATCGGAGAACAGCGCCGACGTGGTCGCCCTGCTCTGCCTGGAGGAGGCTTCCTGGATAGCCGGGCAGACCATCACCGTCGACGGCGGCTACCGCCTGTGGGGCGGCATCGGCAGCGGAGGCCGCCGTGCCGAGTGAACGCGACGGAGCGCGGCCGGACGTCGTCGTCACCGGCATCGGCGTGATTTCCCCGGCGGGCCTCGGCGCGGCCCGGCTGTGGGAGGCCATGGCCGCGGGCAAGACGTTCTTCGGCACCGGCGACCACGACGGACCGGCTCCCGCCCTGCCGTGGCCGTCCGCCGCCGTCGACACCTCCGAGATCACCTGGCCCGTCGGCCGCTCGTGGGCCAACAGCGGCAAGTACGCCAACCAGTCGGCCCGTTGGGCGGTGGCCGTAGCCCGGCAGGCCCTGGAGCAGGCCGGGATCACCGGCGAGACGGAGGACGTGCGCGGTGGCACGGTCATGGCGGTCGGCAGCAGTGGCGACGAACTGAGCGACGTCATCCCGAAGTTGGCATCGCGCTTCCGGCACGACTCCAGGCCACTGGCCAAGTTCCTCCACGACGAGGTGCCCGACTACTCCTACATCCGCGGCATCCCCTCCCAGCTCGGCCAGTTCGTGTCCATGGCGAGCGGATTCCGCGGCTCGAACGTCGCGGTCTACGGCGAGGCGGCGGCCGGTGGCACGGGCGCCCTCGCCCTTGCCGCACGGTTGCTGGAGAGCCACGAACTCGACCGGGTGCTCGTGGTGGGTGTCGGCGCGCCCCTGTCGGTGACCGCGATGGCCGCCTTCGACCAGGACGAGCCGTTCGGCACCCGTGCCACGGCCGGTGCCGGGCCGTTCGACGCCGACCGGGCCGGGACACTGGTCGGCCAGGGGGCTGCCGCCGTGCTGCTGGAGCGGGCCGACGCCGCGCGCGGACCGGCCCGCGCCCGGTTCCTCGGCTGCGAGGTGCTGGCCGCAGCCGACCTCGCGACGGCCGCGGGGCTTGCCGTCGACGCGGTTCTCGCAGGGGCGGGTACCGCCCCGAGCCTGTGGTGGGCGCACGGCGCGGGCTCGGCCCGGCTGGACGGCGTCGAGGCCATGGCGGTGCTGCCGCGCGTCGGCCGTCTGCCCGTCACCGGTTCCAAGGGCACCATCGGCAACGCCTTCGAGTGCTCGGCGCTCATCGACACCGCGCTGGCCGTGGAGAGCCTTGCCCGCGGCGAGTTGCCCCCGGTGGGCCTGCTGCGCCGTCCCGACCCCGAACTCGGCGGCCTCGACCCGGTGATGGGCGAGTCCCGCTCCGTCGGCCCGGCGGCGACAGCTCTGGTCACGGCGTTCAACCAGGGACGCGGCGCGTCAGCGGCGGGAGCCCTCGTCGTCGCCGCGACCGAATCGGCGAACAGTGGGGAGTCACGAGGATGAGCGACGACATCGTCATCACCGGCATGGGGGTGGTCACTCCCATCGGGGGTGACGTCGAGACCTTCTGGTCGGCCAATCTCGAAGGCCGCTCCGGGGTGGTCCTCGAGGAGCGGATGGACACCGCCGGACTGCCCTGCGGCTGGACGGCCGGGCTGATCCCGGACGACGTCAAGGAGAAGGTCGCGGCCGGCTACGGAGCACCCGACCGGTCCTGGGGCGACACCCTCATGCACGCCGCCGTCGACCAGGCCCTGGAGGACGCCCGATTCGCCGCGCTGCCACCCGCCGCCGGGCCCGCCGCCCTGGTCTACGCCCGGGTGTGGCCGGGCCCCTCCGGGTCGTTCCCGCAGGACTACGTCACGCACTTCCAGGACCTCGCCGAACGCTACGACACCGTGGGCAGCGCGCCCGCCGCCGTCCTGCGGCATGCGCAACGCAAGCGTCTTCCGCTGGAGACGCACGACCTGTCGGCCTACCCGGGGGAGATCGCCGAGCGCCTCGGCGCGGCCGTCGTCCCCGTCCGCCTGGAGGCCACCTGCTCCGGAGGACTGCGCGCCATCGCCGAGGCCGCCCGGCTGCTGCGGTCGGGACGCGCGCAGTACGCCGTGGTCTCGGCCGCGGTCTCCCGCAACACCCCGTACGTCCTGTCCCAGTACGGTCAGCTCATGGCTCTCTCGCGCTGGAAGGGCGATCCGGCCCGGGCGTCCATGCCCTTCGACAAGCGCCGCACGGGCATGGTGATCAACGAGTCCGCGGGCGCGCTGGTCCTGGAGACCGCCGAGCACGCCGCCCGCCGCGGTATGGCGCAGACGCACGCCGTCATCGGCGGATGGGGTCTGGCCGTGGACACCAGTCACATGACCGCTCCCCGGGTGGAGATGATCGAACGTGTCATGCGCACCGCCCTCGACGAGGCGGGCGCGGAACCCGACGACGTCGACGCGGTCAACGCCCACGGCACGTCCACCCGCCTCAACGACGTCACTGAGGCCCGCGCCCTGCACCAGGTCTTCGGCGAGCGGACGGCGGACCTCGACGTCAGCGCCGTGAAATCCCTGACCGGGCACGGTTCGGCCGCGTCCGGTGTCGTGGAGACCGTGGTGGCGGCCCTCACGATGTGCCGCGGGGTCGTCCCACCGGTGACGACCTGCACCGAGCCCGATCCCGCGTGCGCCGTACGGACCTCCCTCACTCCGGTGGAGCGGCCGGTCAGGACCGTGCTGAAGAACTCCTTCGGCTTCGGCGGCCAGTACGCGTCGATTCTCTTCCGCCGTCCCGACGCGCCGCGGTCGGCACCTCAGTCGGTGTGAGCGCCGTGGACCGGCTGGATTACCTGGAGTACGAGGAGATCGAGCCCGACGGACCGCACCGTGGCACCGTCGTGTGGCTGCACGGCATCGGCCAGGTACCCGGTGACCTGGCGGCCGTGGCCGGCCGGCTCCGCCTCGGAGAGGCAGGCGTGCGCGGGGTGTTCCCGCGCGCGCCCGTCGCTGCCCCGAGCCTGCTGACCGGCCTGCCGGTGCCGTGCTGGTTCCCGCAGAGCATCCTCGCGCTCGAACGGATCGACGCCGAGGGCCTCATGGCCGTGCACCGTCCACTCGCGGCCCTCCTGGCGGCGGAGACCGGGCGGATCGGCGCCGGGCGGACCGTGGTCGCCGGTTTCTCCCAGGGCGCGACGGTCGCCCTGACGCTGGCCCTGCGGTATCCAGAACGGCTGGCGGGAGCGGCCCTGTACGCGGCGTACCTGCCGCCCGACCTGGCCGCGCTGCTTCCCGGCGGCCGGCCGTCGCCCGCGAACGCCCGACTGCCGGTGTGGATGGGGCACGGGGCACGGGACTGGATCGTCCCTGAGCGGAGCGGGGCCGGGCTGCGAGACCTCCTCACCACGTGGGGCCACCCGGTGACGTGGCAGCGCTACCCGGGCGGACACGAGCCCTTCGCCGGGGTCCGGGCGTCGCTGCCGGAGTACCTCAGCGAGGTGCTGAGGATCCCCGTACCGAAGACTCCCGGGCCTGCGACCCGGGCTCGTTGAGGGTCGGCCGTGGAATGTCCCGCCCTGCTCGACAGCCCGGAACCGACACCGCCTTTGCCGGTTCCGGGGCCAGGCTTCGTGCACGTCCAGCGTACCCCGCCGACCTGCCCGTCGGCGGACAGGGCGCTCGCGTCGGCGGCACGAGTGCGCGGTGGGATACGCCGATGCGGCAAGCCCTTGCTGCCCGGCCATGGGGCCGGCGGGCTCCCGTTCGAGCCTGAGTCACCGCAGCGACCGTGCTCCGCCGCCGACCCGGTCCGCCGCCGTGGCGCTCTGCCGCGCCGTCGGCCCGGGCCGGGGATACACCGCGGCCGTCGCCGTACCGCCGTACCGCCGTACCGAGAAAGGACTGGAAGGTTGTCCGTACCGACTTCACCGGCGGCGCCACCGGCGCATGCTCGCCCGCCCGCTGCCGCACAGTTCGGCACCGGGCTGCTCTTCCCCGGTCAGGGAGCCCAGCGGCCCGGCATGGGTGAGCCCTGGCGCGACACCCCGCACTGGCAGGTGGTCGAGCGGCTCTCCGAGGTCTGCCGACGCGACCTCGGACGGCTCCTGCTCCATGCCGACGCCGAGCGGCTGACCCGTACCGACAACGCACAGATCGCCACCTTCGCCATGGAGATGATGGTGCTCGACGCACTGCGTGCGGCCGTGGGCACGTTCCGGCCGGTGGTCTGCGCGGGACACAGTCTCGGTGAGTACGCCGCGCTGACCGCCGCCGGGGTGCTCACCCCGGAGGACGCCGGGCGGCTGGTCGCCGAGCGCGGCGCGGCGATGGCGGAGACGACCCGGCTGGTGCCGGGCACGATGACGGTCCTCATCGGCCCGGACGTCGCACGGACCGCGCAACGCCTCGCCGCCCGGTTGCGCGCCGTGGCCCGGGCGAAGGTCTGGGTGGCCAACATCAACGGCCCCGACCAGGTCGTGGTCTCCGGTACCGCCGAGGCCGTCGCGGCGCTGGCGGCCGAGGCCACCGGCGTCGGTGCGCGGGCGGTCCGCATCCCGGTCGGCGGCGCCTTCCACTCCCCACTGATGGCGGCGGCCAGGCCGCGTTTCGCCGCCGCCGTCGGAAGCATCACCCTGCATCCCGCCCAGTGCTCGGTGATAGCCAACGTCGATGCCCGCGCCTATCGCGATGAGAAGGAACGCTGGCGCGACCTGATGCTGCGTCAACTCGTCATGCCGGTCCGCTGGTCCGGCTCCATGCGGACCCTCGTCGCCGTGACCCGCGGACCGCTCCGCCTCGTCGAGCTGGGACCCGGCACCACGCTGAGCGGCCTTGCCCGCCGCCTCCTGCCCCCGGACATCCCGGTCCGCTCCGTCGCCACCCCCGCCCAGTTGAACGCCCTCGTTGCCGAGTGGTGGCCGTGACATCACCCGGCCCGGATCGGAAGTGGTTGCTTCACCGGGTCAGGGTGCCGACTGGATGTCCCCGCTGGTGGAGGAGGCGACGGGGTCGCGGTGTGCGAAATCGCCCGGGGGGATTCCCGGGTGGTGTCCGAGCCGGGCCGGGGACACCGCGACCGACGAACCCAGGGTGAGCCGGGAGACGATGCGGTAGCGGTCGCCGCGGTAGATGGAGTGCACGTACTCGACGGGCAGGCCCGTGGTGTCCGAGGTGAGCCGCTCGAAGAGCAGCGCAGGGGACAGCTCGGGCACGTCGAGGAGCTCGGCCTCCGCCTGTGTGACCACGGTCGGCTCGATCGTCTGCACCGCCTCGTGGACGTGCACCCCGTGCTGCTCCCGCAGATGTTCGTACAGATCGCCCTCTTCCAGTTCCTGGGCCGACAGTTCGGGGACGAGGTCGGCCCTGATGTGCAGATGCTCGATGGCCATCGGAGCGCCGTCGACCAGGCGCAGCCGTGCCACGTACACGATGTCGGCGCCCGGGGACATGCGCAGCTTGCGGCCCACGCGCGCGCCCGCCTGGATGGTCGTGAACTCCAGCAGCCGGCTCGACCAGGCGCCCGAGGCCTGAGGGACCGTCAGTCTCTGCTGGCCCGAGACGAGTTCCTGGGTGATCTTCTCGGGCGCCACGAACATGCCGCGGCCGTGCTCCCGTACCAGAAGGCCCGCCGCGACGAGCTCGTCGACGGCCGCGCGCAGCGTCGGGCGGGACACTCCCAGGCGGGCGCACAGCGAGCGTTCGGAGGGAATCGCGTCCCCCGGCCGATGCGACTCGATGAGTTCGAGGATGAAGTCGCGGACCCGCTCCCGCTTGAGCACCGCCCCTGGTGCGTCGGCGTTCATGGTGTGCCCTCTCTTGTGCGGATTCCCTTGACCAGTTGACCTATTGCCCGACCCTGTCGGGCGGTCTACTGGTCAAGAGGAGTGTAGTCGCTCTCGTGTGTGGGGCCAGCGCATCTCGACAGGTAGGCAGGTCAACGGCCTTTGATGCAGCAGGGGTTGACGGCCTCATTGGTCTATGCCACCTTCAACGACCATCAAGAGGTAAGCTGTCCAGTGGGCTTCACTGGTCAGGTGGTTTGGTCATGTCTCCTCCGAGGTGAACCGTGAAGCTCCGCTTGCTTGCCGGCATGTCCGTGCTCCTGATGACCGCCGGGCTGAGTGCCTGTAGCAGCTCCTCCGACACGTCCGACGGCGCCTCCGCCGGCGGGAAGACGACGATCGACGTCTGGCTGATGCGCGACAGCGTCTCCGCCCAGTTCCAGAACGAGTTCGTCAAGGGCTTCGAGACCGCTCACCCCGACATCCGGGTCAAGGTGCAGATCCAGGAGTGGGACGGCATCGGTGAGAAGGTCACCGCGGCGCTCGCCAGCAACGACGCGCCCGATGTCATCGAGACGGGGAACACCCAGGTGGCCCAGTTCGCGCAGAGCGGGGGGCTGCTCGACCTCAGCGACAAGGTCGACGAACTCGGGGGCCAGAACTGGCTCACGGGCCTCGCCGAGCCGGGCGCCTACGAGGGCAAGCAGTACGGCATCCCGTACTACGCCGCGAACCGCGTCGTCGTCTACCGCACCGACCTCTTCAAGGAGGCGGGCGTCGACGCCGCGACCGTCAAGACCCGCGACCAGTGGCTGGCCGCGACGCGCAAGCTCAACACCGGCGGCACGCAGGGCATTTACCTGCCCGGTCAGATGTGGTTCGCGCTTGCCGGCTTCGTCTGGGACGAGGGCGGCGACCTCGCCACCGAGTCCGGCGGCGAGTGGAAGGGCACGCTGGACACCCCCGAGGCGATCCGCGGCATGAACTTCTACAAGCAGCTCCAGACGCTCGGCAAGGGGCCCAGGGACTCCGACGAGGCCGAACCCCCGCAGGCCGAGGTCATGGCCAAGGGGCAGGTCGCCCAGATCATCTCGACGCCCGGCGGCGCCAACACCGTCATCGAGAACAACCCCGAACTCAAGGGCAAGCTCGCCTTCTTCCCGATCCCCGGCAAGACCGCCGAGAAGCCGGGCGCGGTCTTCACCGGCGGCTCCGACCTGGTCATCCCCACGGTCTCCGGCAAGCACGACGCCGCATACACCTTCATCAAGGAACTCACCGGCGACACCTGGCAGAAGAAGCTCGCCGTCGCCATGAGCTACGTCCCGAACAAGACGACGCTCGCCGACGCCGTCGCCGGGGATCCCGGCGCGTCCGCCATGGCGGTCGGCGCCGCCGTCGGCCGTGCCACGCCCAACACGCCGGGATGGGCCGCCGTCGAGGCCAAGAACCCCATCAAGGACTACATGACCGCCGTGCTCACCGGAAGCAACGCCCAGCAGGAGGCGACCACGGCCTCGGATGCCATCACCACGGCCATGAACTCCGGCTCCTGACCACCGCCGGTACGTCCCCCGCAGGCCTGGAACCCCAACGCACCGGAAGGAAGAGCGCCGTGTCGGTCATCCGAGAGCGGACCGCACCCCGTCCCCGCAGCGCGCGGCCGACGCGGCGCTCCACCGGCCGGGGACCCTACGTCCAGCCGAAGTCCGGCGGCCGCGGCGTCTGGCCGTACCTCCTGATCGCACCCGCCGTCCTCGGCATGCTCTATCTGCTCGTCTACCCCCTGGCCCGCGCCGTCGTGATCTCCCTCCAGGACTTCGGACTGCGCCAACTCATCCTCGGCGACGCGCACTTCGTCGGACTCGACAACTACCGGACACTGCTGAGCGACGACCGCTTCTGGGAAGTCGTCCGCCGCACCTTCCTCTTCATGGCGATCAACGTCGCCCTGATCATGGCGCTGTCCACCCTGGTCGCGCTGCTGATCGAGCGGCTCGGCAGGTTCGGGCGCACCGCGGTTCTCAGTGCCCTCGTGCTGACCTGGGCGATGCCCGTCATCGCCGCGACCACCGTCTTCCAGTGGCTGTTCCACTCGGAGTTCGGCATCGTCAACTGGGCGCTGAAGGGCCTCGGGTTCGAGTCCTTCGACCGCTACCCCTGGTTCGCGCACGGACCGGCGGCCTTCGCGATTCTGATCGCCCTGATCGTCTGGCAGTCCGTACCGTTCGCGGCGATCACCCTGTACTCGGCGCTGACCACGGTGCCCGTCGAACTGTACGAGTCGGCGCGGCTCGACGGGGCGTCGGGACCGCGGATCTTCCGCTCCATCACCTTCCCCGTCGTCCGGCCGATCTTCATGCTCGTCTTCTCGCTGGAGGTGATCTGGACGTTCAAGGCGTTCGTCCAGATCTGGGTGATGACCAACGGCGGCCCGGGCGACGCCACCACGATCCTGCCCGTGTACGCGGTGCAGACCGCCCTCTCCAGCCAGCGCTACGACCTCGGTTCGGCCGCCTCCATGGTCACCGTCGTGCTGATGGCGGGCGTGCTCATCTTCTACTTCCGTCAGATGTTCCGTCAGGAGGACGAGCTCGCATGAGCACCACGCGCCCTCGGATCCGCCGCATCCCGCTGAACGCCGCCGCCTTCGTCACGGTCGCGGTCTGCCTCTTCCCCGTCTACTGGATGGTCGCCACCGCGTTCAAACCGAATCGGGACATCCAGTCCGACAGCCCCCAACTCCTGCCGCGGACCTGGACACTCGACCACTTCCGCACCGCAGTGGACGCGGACGGTTTCGGCCTGTTCTGGCGCAACAGCATCCTCGTCACCCTGAGCGCCGTCCTGCTCGCCCTGCTCGTCGCGCTCGGCGCCGCCTTCGCGGTGGCCAGGATGCGCTGGAAGGGGCGGCGCCAGTTCATGCTCATGGTCTTCCTCGCCCAGATGGCGCCGTGGGAGTCCCTGATCATCCCGATCTACATCATCTCCCGGGACACCGACATGCTCGACCGGCTGCCGACCCTGACCCTCGTCTACTTCATGATGACGCTGCCGTTCACCATCGTCGTGCTGCGCGGCTTCATCGCCACCATCCCGCCGGAACTCGAGGAGTCCGCCCAGGTCGACGGGTGCACCCGGCTCGGCGCCTTCCGGCACATCGCCTTCCCACTGCTCGCCCCCGGGCTCATGGCCACCTCGCTGTTCGGCTACATCACCGCCTGGAACGAGTTCACGTACGCCAACTTCCTGATCATCAAGCAGCAGGACAACCGCACCCTGCCCGTGTGGCTGTCCTCGTTCCAGAACATCTTCGGCACCGACTGGGGCGCCACCATGGCCGCCTCCACGCTCTTCGCCCTCCCCGCGCTCGTGGTGTTCCTGCTGCTCCAGCGCCACGTCACCTCCGGCTTCGCCGCCGGCGCCGTCAAGGGCTGACCCCGAGCCGTCCCCCACGCGACCCACTCCGGAGGCCGACCTGTGCCCGCACACCACCCCGAACCCGACCTCGTGCCCCGCCCCGCCAAGGCCGCACTCAGGCCCGGCCACTTCACCCTCGACGCCCGCACCACCCTCCGTACAGGCGCCGGAGCCGAACCGGCCGCGGACCTGCTGCGCACCCTGCTCGCCCCCGCCACCGGACTGCCCCTGCGGGCCTCCCGCGACGGACAGTTCGTCCTCGCGCTCGACCCACAACTCGGTGGCCTGGGCGAGGAGGGGTACGGGCTCACCGTCGGCGAGAACGCCGTGCTGCTGCGCGCCGCGCACCTGACCGGGCTGCTGCGCGGCATCCAGACGGTCCGTCAACTCCTGCCCGCGCAGGCCCTGTCGGAGACATCGCAGCGCCGCACGCGATGGCTGCTGCCGTGCGTCGAGATCACCGACGTCCCGCGGCACGCGTGGCGGGGCGCGATGCTGGACGTCGCACGCCACTTCCAGCCCGTGTCGTATCTGCGCCGGTACGTCGATCTGCTGGCCCTGCACAAGGTGAACGTGTTCCATCTGCACCTCACCGACGACCAGGGCTGGCGCATGCCGGTCGCCGCCTACCCCAAACTGACCGAGATCGGCGGCCACCGCACCCAGTCCATGAAGGGACCGGCGGGCAGCGACACCTACGACGGCGTCCCGCACGAAGGGGCCTACACGCGGGCCGAACTCTCCGCCCTGGTCGCCTACGCGGCCGACCGCGGCGTCACCGTCGTACCCGAGATCGAGATGCCCGGCCATGTCCGGGCGGCCCTCGCCGCATACCCCGAACTGGGCAACAACCCCGGGCAGGGCCTCGACGTGTGGACCCGGTGGGGCGTGTGCGACACCGTCTTCGGCGTCCACGACCAGGTCCTCGACTTCTGCCGCGGCGTCCTCGAAGAGGTCATGGACGTCTTCCCCTCGCCCCACATCCACATCGGCGGCGAGGAATGCCCCACCACCGAGTGGACCCGCAGCGCGGCCGCACGTGAACGGGCCGCCGCGGAAGGGCTGCCCGGCCCCGAAGCACTGCACGGCTGGTTCCTCGGCCGGATCGGCGACTTCCTCGTCCGGCACGGCCGCCACCCCGTCGCCTGGGCCGAAACCGGCACCGAACTGCCCCTCGACTTCACCGCGATGACCTGGCGCGACCCGGGCCACACGCTCGCCGCGGCGCGCCGCGGACACCCGGTGATCAGCGCCTATCACCGGTCCACCTATCTGGACTACGCCCAGACCGCCGACCCCCGCGAGCCGCAGGCCCAGCCCGGAGCCGTGGTCGACCTGCGCGCCGTGCACGGCCACGACCCGGTCCCCGAGCAGGCCGACGCCCAGGAGTCGGCGCGCGTGCTCGGCACGCAGACCCAGCTGTGGACCGAGTTCGTCACGACGCCCGCGCACATCGAATACCTCACGTATCCGCGGCTGTGCGCGCTCGCCGACCGCGGTTGGAGCGGCCCGACCGGCTGGGCCGACTTCGAGGCGCGCCTCGGCACGCACACCGAACGCCTCGACGCCCTCGACGTCCGCCACCACCCCTGACCCCGCGGTTCCAGCACGGCACCGCGGCAGTACCGACAGCGCGATCCGCAGGTAATCCCCCCACCGTTCTGGAGGAAGACGATGAGATTCGCCAAGAACCGGCTGCGCACCGCCGCGGCCACCGCCACGGCCGTGGCCCTGGGCGCGGCGGGACTCGCCGCGCTCCCGGCCACCGCGAGCGCGGCCACCACCGGGCTGAACGTCCAGTACCGCACCAGCGCGACGGGCGCGACCGCCGACCAGTCCGAGCCCTGGATCAAGGTGAAGAACACCGGCGACAGCAGCGTGCAGCTGAGCGGCGTCAAGGTCCGCTACTACTTCAAGGCGGACTCGGCGAGCGCGACCTACCGCTTCGCCTGTTCCTGGGCGGTCAAGGGCTGCGCCAACGTCACGGGCACCTTCGGCACCCTCACCACTCCGACCGCCACCGCCGACCGCTACCTGGAGATCGGCTTCACCTCCGGCGCCGGCTCACTCGCTCCGGGCGCCGACACCGGCGACATGCAGCTGCGCTTCTACCAGTCGTCCTGGCAGACACTGACCCAGAGCGACGACTATTCCTTCGGCGCCTCGCAGACCTCGTACGGGGACTGGTCGAAGATCACGGCGCAGCTGGCGGGGAACACACTGTGGGGCACGGCACCGGCGGGCAACGAACCGACGGATCCGCCCACCGACCCGCCGACCGATCCTCCGGCCGACGGCGCCACGCTGTTCGACGACTTCAACTACAGCGGCTACAGCGATCCGCGGATCTCCGCCAACGGCTGGAACGTGCGCTCCAACTCCGGCGGACCCGGCGTGCCCGGAGCCACCTGGGCCCCGGAGAACGTCACCTTCTCCACCACGGGCGGCAACTCCATCATGAACCTGGAGACCTCGACCGCGGGCACCGCGGGGACCACCGAGCAGACCGAAGTCCTCACCAAGGCGACCAAGTTCAAGAACGGCACCTACGCGGCCCGCGTCAGGTTCAGCGACGCTCCCCGGTCGGGACCGGACGGCGACCGCCTCGTCCAGACGTTCTTCACCATCAACGACCTCACGGCGCCGATGGCGGACAACTACGCCGAGTACGACTTCGAGTACCTCCCCAACGGCGGCTGGGGCGAGCCGGCCAACATCCTCTACACGACGTCCTGGGAGACCTACAACCCGGACCCGTGGCAGGCCGTCAACCAGCACACCGAGTCCCGGCAGAGCTTCAGCGGCTGGCACGACCTGGTGCTGACCATCGACGGCAGCTCCATCAAGTACTACATCGACGGGCAGCTGTTCGGCACGCATGATGCCGCCTACCTGCCGGAGCGGCCGATGTCGATCAACTTCAACCAGTGGCTGATCGACCTCGCGGGCCAGACCAGCACGACAGCGAGGTCGTACGACCAAGGGGTCGACTACGTCCTGCACATCAAGGACCAGGTCCTCACCCCGGCGCAGGTCACCACGAAGGTGAACGCCTACCGCTCGGCGGGCACGACCTTCCAGGACACGGTGCCCAGCAGCTGATCCCCGGTGCCATGAGCAGGGGTGGAGCGAGTGCCTCGGGCCGCACTCGCTCCACCCCTGCCCCTACCGTCGCGGCGCCGGTACCTTCAGCCTGTCCCAGCTGACCTTCCCCGGAATCCCGTCCGCGTCCTTGCCCTTGAAACCCTGCTTGTGCTGCCAGGCCGTGTAGGACTTGCGGTCCGCGTCCGTCCAGTCGGGGCTCGGGCCGTCCTCGTAGCGGCCGCAGCCCTCCGCGACCAGGCGCTTGCCCATGGCGGTGATCAGCGGATCGTGGCGGCCGACCTGGAAGAAACCGGCGCCGGGGAACGGCTCGTACGAGGGCTTGGGCTGCGGCTTGGGGTCGGGGCTCGAGCCGCCGCTCGGCTTGCCCTTCAGGCGGGCCGCGATACGGGAGCGCATGCCGTCCATCGTGAAACCGCGCGGGTCCTGCTTGCCCGGCTGCCATTCCTTGTGGCCGATGACGGAGCGCTCGCTCCAGCCGTAGTGGCGGCAGATCGCGGCCGAGACCCTCTCGATGGCCTCCTTCTGGACCTCGGGCCAGGGGTCCTTGCCGTTGCCGAGGTTGACGCACTCGAAGCCGTAGAAGTGGCGGTTGCCGTCGGTGTCGGCCTCGTTGTCCGGCGGCAGTTTCGTCTCGTTGACAACGGCGCGCAGGACGTCGCCGTCGCCGAGCCCTGCGTGGTTGGCGCGGCCGTTGCCGACCAGGTGGACATGGCCCTTCTTGTCGATCACGCCGTGGCACAGCGGGCCGGGCAGGGCCGAGTAGCCGTCGTAGCACAGGGCCACGGATGAGTTGGTGCCTGAGGTGACGGTGTGGTGGATCATCACGCCGTTCATCGGGCCCCAGGGGCCTTTTGAATTGCGGTTGTGCGTACGCCAGTTGCGTACCTCGTGGACCGTCACGCCCTCCGCGCGCAGGATCTCCACCAGCTTGGACGCGCTCATCGGCTTGGCCATCACTTGTCTCCTTCCGCTGCGGCTTCCGCCTCTGCCGTGGTCTGGGAGCGGGGGTTGGACGGTGCGTCGACGGCCTCCGCCGTGGACTCCTCCTGTGCCGCGAGCGCTTCCGCGGCGAGCGCGGCCTCGTCGGCGGCCGGGATGCTGTGCGCGAGCGTGGTGAAAGCGAGCCGCAGGTCGACGGGGGCGTCCTCGCCCTTCACCAGGGCCAGCGGCGCGAAGTGCCGGGCGATGCCCGCGGGGGCCTGGAGCAGCGGCTTGCGCGCGTCGTTCACGGGCCACTCGACGCTGCCGGTCGCGGTGCGTGCCGGGATGATCCAGTGGTCGCCGGTGCGGTAGGTGCCGCCCTTGGCGAAGTACACTTCGACGCCGTCCTCGAGGGGCAGCCAGTCACCCTCCTCGACGCGGATCGCGCCGTCCCGCAGTCCGGAGGTGCGGCCCTTGCGCTTGGGGCCCGCCTGGTGGTCCCAGCGGCGCAGGAACGGGTGCAGGTGGGGCAGCCGTCCGACGCCGGGCTCCGGCTCGGCGGACAGCCGCACCCGGCGGCCCGGCAGGTCGAGCTCCTCGACCCGCAGCAGCGGGAGTGCCTCCAGGCGGGAGGCGTAGGCGGTGTCGGTGAACTCCACCTGGTCGCCCACGTCCAGATCCAGCTTGTCGTCCTGGCCGAGCGAGGCCAACTGCACCCAGGTGCCGTCCAGTTCGTCGACGGGGAAGACGACCGAGCCGTTCTCGCGCGACCACTTGAACGTGGCGTCGGCGGCCGGCCCCTCGGCGTGCACCTCCACCCGGTAGAGCTGGTTCTCCGGGCCGCGGTAGCGGGCGTCCGGCTTGACCAGGCAGGGGTCCTCGTCCGCGTGATCGGGCCGCTGGGCGCGGGCCGCGAGGTTGGCGGAAGGGGCGCTGCGGTCACGCGCCCACTGGGTGAACTTGGCGCTCACCTGCTCCTTGGTGGGGTCGGTCTCCTCCACGCCGAGTGCGGCGAGGGTCAGCGGCAGGACCTGCCAGACCACCTTCGAGCGCGCCGCCGTGTCCGGCATCGCCGAGCCGAGCGCCACCTCGCGCAAGGCCGGGTCCTCCGCCGCGGTCACCGCGCGCTCCCACACCGACAGATAGACCACGAAGGGGGCTTGGGCCGGTGAAGGCAGCCGGTCGCCCGGCTTCTCCGGGTCACGGAAGCCGTCCGGCTGGTCCCAGTACGTCCAGAACGCGGGTGGCACCACGGCCTCCACGTCGTCGTCCGCAGCGTCCTCGTCCGGCACCGGCACGCCGGGCGCGGGCCGGTCCGCGTCGCACAGGATTCCGTCGACGTAGTAGCGGCCGCCGTAGATGTTCAGGGTGTCGATGTCGTGCTTGCCGCCCACGTACTGGATGCGGAAGCCCGCGGCGTCGCGCGGCCCGCCGTGCCGGCCTATGAGGTCGGCGGCGAGCGTGCGCGCCCGGTGGAGCTCGATCGCGGTCTGCTCATTGGCGTCGGCATCGAGCTGGACGCGGCCCTGCTGGGCGATGACCGCGGAATAGTGCCGCTCCGGACGGAACGTGGAGCGGGAGAGATCGGCGTGCATGAAGGGAGTCCCCCTGGTTCAGATGTGTGCGGGTGAGTCGGTTGTCGCGGTCGGATCAGGTCACGTATCGGCTCAGGTCACGTAGAAGATCCCGGCGTCCGTGCCCGCGGGCGTGTACTGCGCGAGCCGCGCCCGCAGGCTGTCCTCGCGCTGCGGCCGGTACAGGTCGTGGAAGGCGCCCATCTCGGCGCCGTCCTGCGCGCCGCGCCGGATCTCCTGGGCGCAGCGGTCCGCCAACTGCCCGTACCAGGGCGTCCCGTAGCGCTCGGACGTGAACAGCGGACGCACGCGCGCCGCCTCGCCGCGACCGGCCAGATCCGGCTGGCAGCGGTACCTGCGCGGCGTGCGCGAGCCGGCCGGGACGTATGAGAAGCGCATGCACCCGATGCCGCGCCGCGCCACATGGAGCCGGCCGGTGAAGACCGAGTCCTCCGCGATCTCCACCGCGTGCGTGTGCACCTCGCCGATGACCGTGGTGCGGTGCGCGTGCAGGACTGCGTGGGCGTGCCGGCAGTCCGGGGCGGACAGGGCCGGGCGATCGCTCGCGGTGGCGTCCAGGACGCTGTCGCGGATGTGGATGTCGAGCGGCTCCTCGGACACCTCGTCGCCGATGACCTCGATCGTGCCGAGGACGCTGTCCTCGATCTGGAGGCACGCCGTGGTGCGCTCCAGGACGAAGCTCGGCTCCTGCGGGGAGTGCGGCTCGCACTCGGGCTCAAGGGACCAGCCGGGCACGAGCGTCGAGTGGCGCAGGACGACCGCGCCCATCCGGCCCGTCACATTGATGCCGCGTCCGGCGACGAGCAGCCCGTCGAGGACGATCCGCGGCCGCTCGCCCGGCGCGCAATCCTCGGACACGGCACGGATGTTGAGCGCGTCCGGACGGTTGCTGTACCAGTCGAGGAGCCGGATCACCGGGCGGGTGCCCTCCGCCGCACGTACTTCGAGGCGGTCGCCGGGGTCCAGGTCGAAGTCCAGCTGTTCCTGGTAGGCGCCGCTGTGGGTGATCTCGATGATGCCCTCGGGCCCGCAGGTTCCGGCCCGCCGGTCGTGCTGCCAGGCCTGGTACGCGTCCATGATCTGCCGGTACGTCTGGCCGGGCCCGACCCGGTAGAACGCGGCGTCCGGGCGCGCTGCCCGGTCCCGCGCGTACTCGCCGCCTCCCATGTCGGCGCCGGACGCGTAGTGGTAGTCGACCCAGACACCCTGCCGGGGCGCCGACCGCGCCCCGAACGCGATCCGCCCGAGCTCCGGATCGACCGCCACCTGTCCGCGCCCCGGCCGGTAGCGCCAGTCCGACAGGTCGGCCACCACGATGTCCGACGGAGGCACCGGCTTGTCCTCGCCGTCGCGGCGGATGACGAGGCTCTTGCCGGGTCCGTAGTAGTCGGCGAGCCGGTCGTGCAGTTGGCGCCGCCGGACGAACGCCGGGACGTTGTCGATCGTCGCGATGTGCGTCGCCGACGGCTCCGGTTCCGGCTTGGTGACCAGCGGGCTGTCGTTGCCGAGGATCGAGAAGGTGTAGAGGTTGCGGGCCCGGTCGATGCAGTACGCGGGGGAGGACGTCAGCGAGTGCGCCTTCAGCCGCCAGACGTGGAGGCCGACTCCGGCCGGAGTCGAACCACCCTGCCTGCGACGGGAGTTGGCGCTCCTGACATCCACCGAGCGGGCCACCGTCCCGAAGGCGGAACCGGCCAGGTCGAGCGCTGAACCGTCCCGCAGGTCGGCGAGACGCCCGCGCCGCGAACGGCCCGCGTCCCCGGACCCGTACAGCTTGACCGGCTGCTGGTGCGAGACGAGCCGCGACAACTCGACCGCCCGCGACGGCCACTCAGTCACCTGCTCGCAGAGCTCTTCGAGCAGGTGCAGCGTTCCCTTGCGGCGTAGGTTGGCGACGGTGGCGGCCACATCGCGGCGCGGCGCGATCGCCTCCGTCAGCGCGGCCGAACTCCCGCCCCGCAGACCGGTGGTGAGGACCCGCTCATAGCCGGGCAGCGTCCGATAGCCGACCAGGTCGCCGAGGTACGGCAGCAGCCAGGGCGCCGCCGTCTCCACGAACAGGTCCTCGTAACTCTGCTCGACCCCATTGCGTACGACATCGATCTGCTCGGCCATCACCGCGAGCAGGGCGCGCAGCGGCTCACCCTCGTCGGTGTCCCTGAGGCGGTGCCACTGGGGGAGCAGCGATACGAGCCCGTCCGGCTCCCTGGACATCACTTGACCTCCGTCAGAATCAGGGTGTCCGCGGCCTTCGGCGTCAGCAGCGCGAGCTGCGCCGGGCGGATGCCGCGGAAGACGAACACCGAACGGCCCTTGGCGAGGCGCCGGGTGTCGGTGATGTCGGGGTTGAGGCGCAGGAGTTCGGCGAGCGGAACGCCGTGCCGGGCACAGATCTCCGACAGGGTCTCGCCGTCCTTCCTGCGCACGGTGTGGATCTTCTCGTCGTACGTCGCCTCGCGCGCCGGGACCGAGGACCTCGGCTCGCCGGGTGTGCCGAGCAGCCGCGTCAGCTCCTGTGCGGTGGCGCCCGCGACGGCGGACGCGGAGATCCCGGTGAAGACATCGACGTCCATGTAGTCGACGCCCGGCACCGAATGCGCCGTCGCCAGGATCTCCGAGAGGCGGGCCGGTTGGCCCAACTCCCGTCCCTCGTAGCCGAGTCGGCGCAACAGGGCGCCCCGGAGGCGGGGTTCGACGACCTCCCAGGTGTGGTCGGTCGCGAGCTTCACCTTCGCGGCGATCAGCAGCAGTACGAGTTCGCGTACGTCCACCCGGACGGGCAGCCGGGGATCGCCGTACTCGGTGAGCGAGCCACGCAGGGCGCGCAGTACGTCGGCGTCGTCGGCGATCGGAACATCGTCCGTGCCCGCGACCGTCACGTGCAGTACGCGCCGTCGCCCGTCGAAGAGTTCGCGCGCCGCGGCCCGGCCGATACCGGCGCGGGAGCGTGCGAAGTCCTCGTAGTCGGGCACGGACACCAGACGGTCCAGGGCCGCCACGGAGAGGGGAACCGTGCGCCGGGTCAGTGCGGGACCGTCCGCGTCGGCACCGCCCGTCGCCGGGCGCGGATTGGTCACCGCGGTGACGCCGAGCGGCCGGGTCAGCGCCTGGGTGACGCGCTGCGCGGCCACGTTCGCCGCCTTGCCGGTGCCGAAGCGGTAGCGGGCGCGTACGTTCTCGTGGCCGCTGGACAGCCGCGCGCCGTGCACACCGTCGCCGAACGTCACCGTGGTACGGCCGTCGCCGGTGGCGCCCGTGATGTAGACCCGCTCGCGCGGCCCGCGGCCCGCGAGGCTGTCGACCGCGTGCCAGAGCAGGCCGTCGACCCGGACCTCCAGGACGGGCGTGGCGCCCAGCGGAGTGTCCGACGCCATCCAGGTGAGCGGCGACTGCCACAGGGTGAACGTCTGGTTCGTACGGTCGGCGTCGCCGCTGCCGATCGGTTCGTCCCGGCCCTCGCCGTGTGTCGCCTCCACCACGTTGCCGAGGATCTTCACCGTCTCGCGCCGGTAGCGGTGGGCGAGATCGGCGGTCAGCGTCAGCTTCGTGTGGACGTGGTCGCCCGGGAGTTGGGGATCGAGCGAGGGTTCGGCGGCCGCGATCACCACGACCTCGGTGGCCTCGACGCCGACGGTGCCGGGGATGTCGCCGCGCAGGCCGCTGACGACGAGAGTGCGGCCGGGGCGCAACCCGTCGTACAGCTCGGCGAGTTCGAGCTCGTTGCCGGACACGTCCTCGGCGAGCGGCCCGTCCGCCGTGCGCAGCGGCTCACCCGCCGCGTGCACGGTGGTGTCGCGAATGTGCGAGAGCAGTACGTCCTTGTCGTCCAACCAGGCGTCGGCCAGCACGAGTTCGGTGCCGCGGCCGGTGATGCCGTAGTTGGTGTACGCGGCCGTGCGCACGGCCGTGACCTTCGTGGTGACCAGCTTGAACTTCTTGTCGCCGGGGTGCGCGTCGTCGTCGCCCTTGGCGGGCCGCTCGATCGCGACCCAGCTGCCGACGGTGATGCCGTCGTACACGGTGTCCAGCTGCACCACATGGCGGTCGGCGGGAGCCGGCCTGGTGGCGATGACGATCTCCACGGTGGGGGCGGTGGTGCCCACCGTGTAGCGAAGGGTCACCTCGTACTCGCCGTGCGTGAAGCGCACCGGAACGTTGGGGCTGAGGGGGATCTCCCTGGCCGCGCCGTTGTATATGCCGACGTTGACGACCCCTTCCGCGTCCGGGCGCGACACGAAGAGCGTGCGCTCGGGCAGGCCCGAGTGGAGGCGGGCCGTGACGCCTGGCTCCTGGGAGTCGGTGGGGCGGCGGCTGAGCCAGTTCAGCTCGCGGTCCTGGCTGTTGCGGGTGGACAGCTCGACCTGGCCGGGGCCGAGGGGGAAACTCTCCGGCTGCGCGATCGGGAGCGTCCTCGCCCGCTGGTCGGAGCTGCCGCCCTCGATGTACTGGAACTCGGCCGCCTGCGGCACCCTGCCCGCGGGGTCGAACACCACACGCATGCTGGTCAGGACAGCGCCCGTCAGCGGCCAGTCGGTGGTGCGGATCACCCGGCCGCGATCGTCCTGTACCGGCTTCAAGGGAGCCGTCGCGCCGAAGGGGGTCGCCTTCGCGCGCAGGGCGAGCAGCTCGCGCAGGAGGTTCGGCGCGCCGGGCGCCGCTGCCTGCCGCCACGCCGGGTAGAGGGCCCCGAGTGCCGGGTCGAGGGTCTTGAGCAGGCGTGCAGTGTCCGCGCCCGGAGTGGCCGCGAAGGTGCCGCCGCTCGGGGCGGGAGCCTTGCCGCTCAACGCGGGGAGGAGGGCGGTGAGCGCCCCCAGCGCGGCCTCGTCCGGGCGGGGGAGCGGGGCGGCGGCGGACGCGCCCTGCTCCGACCGGCTCGCCGATGAGGCCTCCGGCTGGTCTTCCGGTTGGGAAGGCGCCAGCTCTCCGGCCCGTTCCGCGAGTTCGGCGAGCATCGCCTCCAACTGGGCG
This sequence comes from Streptomyces sp. NBC_00038, assembly GCF_026343635.1. Classification (NCBI taxonomy): domain Bacteria; kingdom Bacillati; phylum Actinomycetota; class Actinomycetes; order Kitasatosporales; family Streptomycetaceae; genus Streptomyces; species Streptomyces sp. NBC_00038. The sequence goes on along the minus strand of NZ_JAPELQ010000001.1, from coordinate 1,548,421 downwards.
AACCACTCGGCCACGTCCTCGTACGGTGTCGCCAGGACCTGAGCCTCGGCGAGACGTGCGAGGGGCTCGGTGAGAGCGGACATCAGCTGTTCCGGCGTCTTCACGCCGTCCAGGCCGTCCCGCAGCGGGGCCAGCACCTGGTCGTCGAGGTCGTCGATCAGACGGCTCACCGGACGGGGGTTGGGCACCTCGGGCGTGGGCGGCTCGTCGCCCGGCGCGCCCGGAGCCTGTGGCTCGGTGGTCCAGCGGCGTACCTCGTCGACCAGTTCCTTGAGGGTCGGCGGGGCCGACCGGGGCAGGCCGATCGCCATGATCTCGTCGTCGCGGTCGATGCGTACGCGCGAGACGGGAAGCAACAACCGTTCGCCGCCCGCCTGTTCACCGAAGACGAAGAGCAGCTGGTCTCCCGTCTGAAGGGAGTTCGCGGTGCCCTCGACGAAGAGTTCCGAGCGGCGCGTGAGGTCCTGAGGGGTGATCAGGGAGGGGCGCCTGCGGCGCAGTCGGAGCTCGTTCCAGTCCCAGCGGGCCGTGAGGTCCCGTCTGGTCTCGAAGGTCTGCGACTCCTCGTCGGCAGACGCCGGGACGCTGTTGCTGCGCGCCCCACGCGGGATGACCACGGGCAGGGTCTCGGCCCGTGGGTCGCGGTCGAGGGTGTACGCGAGATGTGTGTTCGCGGCGACACCGGGACGCGGCCGGTGACCGACCAGACGGCCGAGCAGCACCAGCGAGCGGTGCTCGTTCGCGGTGCGCAGATAGGCCTCGTCGGCGATCCGCTCGGAGTGGAACGTCAGCAGGTCGCCGAGGACGGCGGTCGCGTCGAGGAGGCCGATCGCCGGGTCGTCGGGGGTGCGCACGGTCAGCCCGGCGAGCGCCGGGTAGGCGGGGGACGCCAGGCGGTCGCGCAGGGCCGACAGGAAGGAGCCGTACTCGCCGACGCGGTAGTCGAGGGCGCTGCGCCCCGGCGGGTTGTGCGGCGCGGCGGGTGCCACCCGCTCGTTGTGACCGCCCGCGCAGGTCCCGGCGCAGCCGCAGCCGCAGTCCGGGGTGAGCTCGTCGCTCGTCATCGGGCACCCCCAAGGGATATCGCCAGCCGGCCGTTCTCCGGCCGGTCGGGGTCGTTGTCGCAGATGGCGATCTCCAGCGGGCCGAGCCGCAGCACGCCGTCCTCCCTCTCTCCTCGGTCTTCTTCGAACAGCCGCCGCAGACGGGTGACTTGAACGCTCTCCACGCCCTGGACGGCCGCCGCGGCAGCGACCAGGCGGCTGAGCCTGACCGGCTCGCCGAACGTCAGCGCGTCGGGGTGGAAGAAGCCGAGCCGTCCCCCGGCGAGTCGGCCACGGCCGAGTACGCGGTACAGCTCGGCCAGGATCTGGCCCTGTTGGTGTCCGGGCCGCGCGCACACCGTCAGCGCGATGTCGAGCGGCGTCAGGCGCGCGGGCTTCACCACCACGTCGTGGCCGATGCGCCGGTAGGCCTCCAGGGACTGGGCCACCGCGTCGAGCAGCGCGGACGTCGGGGCGCCGGTGCCGTGCGCGTCGATCGCGATGTGCGCTTCCTGGACGCTGCCCGTCCAGCGCAGCTCCGCCGCCGCCCGCTGCACTCCGGGCAGGGCCGAGGCGAGAGCGGCGTAGTCGTCGGCGGTCACGGCACGCAGCCTCGTGCGGCGCAGGTCCAGCGGCGCCAACTGGCGTACCTGGTCGATTGGTTCGGGCTCGGTGCCGCCGACGGCGGGGAGCGGATTGCGCACCCCGGCCACCGGTACCCCGGCCACCGGCACCTTGCCGCTTTCGTCGTCGTCGCGGCAGAGCACCAGGTGGTTGATGGCTTCGGCGCCCACGTTGCCCGCGAGGCCGCCGCCCAGCCTGTAGTGGAGTTCCAGGCGTGCGCCGGGGGTCGGCTTCGCGCCGTGCCGTCCGTCGCCGAAGCGCAGCGCGAGCCGCCCGTCGTCCTCCAGCTCACCCACGAAGTGCCGGTCGCGGGGCCCACTATCGAGCAGGTCGCGGCGCGGACTCCAGCGCAGCTCGCCCTCTTGGAGGTGTACGGCGGGAAGGGCGCGGCGTGCGTCCTGTGCGAGCCCCGCCGAGGCGGAACCCCGCAGGACCGGCTCGTCGGGGTGGATGCCCTCGGCGTAGGCAGGGCCCCAACTGTGGGCGATCTCCCAGGCGATGTGGCCGTCGAGAACCGTCCCGGCGCGGGCGCGCGAGGTCAGCACCTCGATGCGGCGCAGCTTGGAGTCGAGCAACTGGTCGCTGCGGTAGAGGAGTTCGCGCAGGGCTCGGACCGGGTGCAGGCGCAGTTCGAAACGCTCCAGGACCTTCAGGCCGTAGATCACGGCCAGTTCGGCGATCTCCTGGTCACCGAGCCCGTCGCGGTCACGGGCGCTGCGCCACAGCTCCACCAGACGCTGCTTCACCCGGCCCGGGATGGCGCCGATCCGCTCGGCCTGCCCCGCGGACACGGCCCCCGGGTCGGGGAACTGCACGGCCTGCACCACGGGCGAGCGGCCGAGCAGCGGCCGGAAGCGGGGCGCGATGCCTGGGTAGACGGACTGTGCGAGCAGCGTGCGCAGCGCCGCCGCCTGTGCGTACGCCGTGCCGGGCACGACCCGCTCCTGCCGTTGGCCCGCCAGCTCGAGGCCGAGCCCGGCGCGTACGGTCGCGTCCTCGCCCACCACGTCGAACAGCTCGCGGACGTCGTCGGCGGTGAGCGCCTCGCCGCACTCCGCCTTGTCCGTGAGGGAGTTGATGAGCTTCGCGGTCGCGTTGCCGTCGTCGGGGTCCCAGCAGCCGAAGGCGGGAGGGTCGCAGGGGGCCACGACGGCGGGCGCCGGCGGCACGGTCACCGTCTCCGGCAGGGTGCTGCCGCACCAGTGCACCGTACGGCCGTGGTCGACGAGGACCACATTGCCGCGCGCCACACTGACATCCTCGACCGGGGCGCAGTCGCGTCCGCCGCGTGTGGTCAGGCAGAGCGGGAAGCGCAGCGCGTCCTCGGCGGCCCAGGTGACCTCCAGGACCGGCTGGTCCTCGATGCGGTCGACGCCCGGCGTGACGGACGTGAGGCGCACCGCCTGACGGTGGGAGGGGTCGGCGTCGCCCGGTGTCCCGGTACGCGGTCCCTTCACCTCCTCCAGCACGAGCAAGTCACCAGCGCGCAGGTCGAGTTGGCGACCCTCGCAGGTCTCCGCGTCCCGCCACTCGTCGCGCAGGGTGACCGCGGTGGCTCCCTTCGGCAGCGAGCACACGTCGCCGCCCCAGGTCCACAGGCGTACGGCGTTGTGCGCGCCGCGCAGTTCGAGGGGATCCCTGGCCGCGACCGGCTCGAAGACCTCGACGCCGCCGCGCTCCGCCAGGTCGGCGAGGTCCCGGTCGTCGACGACCGTCCCGGGCGCCGGGCGGTCGTGCGGATCGACGGCGCGAATGTCGACGGAGGCGAAGCGGAACGTGCCCGCGGGCAGCGTGTGTTCACCGGCCGTCTCCACCGTCACGTACGCCCGCGCAGTGCAGCCGTCGTGCATCGCGTAGTCGATGAGCCGGACATGACGGCGTACGGAGACCCGGCGGCGCGCGGTGTCGAGATACGCCTCCGTGGCGACCGCGTCCTGCTGGTAGCTGATCTGGTCGCCGGTGTACGCGAGCAGCTCGACGAGCGTCAAGCCCAGGTCGGCCGGGTTGCGCTCGATCCAGTCGGGCGTGGTGAGAGCCAGCCGGTCCAGCAGGAGTTTGCGGATGGTGTCGTAGTCGCGGGCCGTGTAGTCGACGACCGGCGCCCGGGGGAATTCGGGTTCCTCGACCACTCCGTCCGCGCAGTCGAAGGGCGTGGGACAGTCGGGCCGGAAGGCGAACGTCGCGCTGTGGTAGCGCTGGTCGAAGCCGCGGAAGGGCTCCGTGCCGGGCCGCCCGTACGGGTCGGTCTCGACGAGGGAGATCCGGTAGCGGGAGGTGTCGCCGGCCTTGTCGAGGGTGACGTACAGCCGGTCGTCGAGCTCGGGGTCCTCCTCGCGCTCCACGCTCACGTCGACGGCCGCGATGCCTGTGATCCGGCGGCCGCCGTCGATCCGTACGTTCTGCGCGCCGAGGCCGTGCGGGGCCTTGCCGAGGAAGGTGACGGTGAGCAGGAGCCCCTCGTCACTCACCTCCACGGCGTCAACTCCGTTGAGCTGCGCCGCTCTTACCTTGGTCCGTCGGGCGGACAGGGGACCGGTCACGCTTCGGCCCTCCCTTCGAAGACGTCGTCACGACGGCTCCCGGTGGAGCGCACGGCGTACGACAGATACACGCGGACGACGTTCTCCTCGCTCACCACGTCCAGAGCCGCCACCTCGATGAGATCACCGAGCCAGCGCTGCAGAGCCGCCTGCACCGAGAGCTCCAACGCGCTCGCCAGCTCGGGGCTGTTGGGAGTGAAGACCAGGTCGAGGAGGCCGCAGCCGAAGTCGGGGCGCATCACGCGCTCGCCGGGGCTGGTGAACAGCAACTGCTCGATCAGGTCGCGGACATGCTCGTCGCGGTCGGCGTGCGCGCTGCGCCCCCGACGGTCGACCCGGAACGGAAAGGCGAGATCACTGCGGATGCGGGTGCGTGCGCTCATCGGACGGTCACCTCTCGCTGCGCGGGCTGGACGAACGGCGGGCCCTGCGGCACGAACGCCGCCGTGACGCACTGGGCCGCGGACGTGTCGAGCAGCACCGGCGCGCCGTCGACCGCGATGCCCGAGGAGTCCGCGGTCCAGCGGACGGCGACACACGGCTCGGGTACACCACCGACCGTGTGAGGGCAGCCGGTCACGACGTAGTTGTGGGTGGCCGTCGCCACGGGCGCGCCGTTCACGAGTACGGCCCGGTCCGAAGCGCCGGTCGTCGCGGTGGCGCGGCCGCCGTGCGGGCAGCTGATCGCCGCACCGGAGCCACCGCCGATGGTGAGTAGATTCCCGGATGTCCCGGACATGCTGGATGATCCCCCGTCTTCTATCGCTTCGCGGCCATCGTCAACTGGCCCTTGTTGATGGTCACTTCCTTGCCGCGCAGGATGACCTCGGCGCCTTCGCCGGTCGCGATGACCACGGCTTCCTTGGTGATGCGGATGTACGCGCCGCCCTGCGCCTGGAGGAGGATCCCCTGCTCTGGCGCGTCGTTCATCACGATCTTGTGGTCCCCCGGCGTCTGCACGACGACCGGCTTGTTCGGCGAGTTCTGCTGCACCGCGGCTCGCGCGTCCGGCGGCAGCTCGGCCTCCGTCCCGTACCAGCACCCCGTCCACACCGGGAAACTCGGATCGCCCTGCTCGAACTCGACCCACACACCAGCGCCGGGCGGCGGCACCACGAACTGGCCCGCCTGCGGTCCGGTGAAGGGCAGGCAGGGCAGCGCCCATGTCGACGGTTCATCACCCAGGACGTCAGGGCACTCGACGGTGACCCGGCCGATGTGCAGCGGGTCGTTGTTGTCGATGACCCGGCCGCGGAACTTGCCGAGGTAGCGATTACTGGGTGCCGCCATGCTGAACTGCTCCTGGTTCGTGGGGTGTTGGCTGCTGCAGACCGGTTGCGCGTCATGGCCGGACGTAGGCGCTGCGCGCTTCGAGCCCTTCTCTGGAGAGCGTGAAGTTCTGCTGGAAGGAGCCCGGCCGCAGGTTGTGCGTCACGGATTTCACGTAGTAGTCGCCGTCGTACGCCCGTCCGGAGCCGCGTACGCCGACCAGTTGGCGCGGCTGCAGGAGGTAGCCGTGCCGGTTGACGTCCAGCGAGCCCGAACCGGAGATGACGTCGGCGGACACGGCGGCGCGCGCGAGCAGCTCGGCCTCGGCCGCCTCGCGCTGCTGCTTGGCGGTACCGGAGAGCGTCTTGCGCTTGAGCGCGGGCGTCGGCCGCTTGCCGAGCGGGGGGCGCACGGGGCTGATGAGGGGCTGAGGGAGCAGGGTCGACTGCCGGGTCCCCGGGTCCTGCCAGCGCGCCTGCGGCTCCTCGCGGGCCGTTCCGTCGTACGCGAACGTCAGCTGGTCGACCGTGGAGTTGGCGTCCATGTTGACGTTCAGGGCGTGCTGGCGGATCCCGAGGCGGACCTCCGGACCCCAACGGGCGGACGACTGGCCGGGGTTGGGCCCCGGCTCCAGGTAGAAGGTGTAGCCGTTGGCGCGGGCCAGCTCGGTCACGTAACTCAGATCCGTGCCGGTCTGGTAGTGGACGCGCAGGTTCTCGTGCGGCGGCTGGGCGATCTTCTCCCGGTACACGTCCGGCCGGATGCCGTAGTCCGCGTAGCGGCGCAGGATCGCGAGGACGCGGTCGGACGGAGGCAGGTTGGGATACCGGTCCGTGCGCTCCTCCAGGTCCATGAGCAGCGTCAGGTCCTCGCCCGTGATCGTCAGCGTGGAGTGCCCCGGCTGGTTGCTGGTGCCCACCTCCTGGCGCACGATCAGCCCGTCGAAGAGGACCTCCGGAGTGCCCTTGACCGTGACGGTGACGATGATCCGGGTCTTCGGATCGAAGAACCCCTCCGGCAGCAGCGCCCGGTTGATCAGCCCGTTCTTGGTCAGGTCGAAGGCGAGCTGGAAACCGCTCCGCTCGCCCGCCGTGGCGGTGATCTGCGCCGACAGCAGCGCCTCGGCCACCTCGGCGGGTACCGGACGGGCCAGCTGCGGCCCCATGGAGAGGGTGATGTGGACAGGGCCCTGGCCCACGGGCAGTTCAGACACGCCGGTCTCCCCGCGGGAAGCTGCCGGCGCGCGGGATGTCGATCTCGCCGCCGGGTTCGGCGGTCAGTTCGCGCGGGTCCAGGACGGGGTTGGCGTCGGCGATCTGCCACCACTGGGCGGGGTCGCCGAAGTAGCGCTGCCCCAGGAGGTCGGGGCGCTCACCGGTGCTGACGGTGTGCGCCTGCGTGTCCTCGGCGTCGTCCGCCACCGGGGGCAGCAACCGGCGCTTGGCGTAACGGACTTCGGTCCCGTCCGGCTGCCGGTGCACGCCGATCTCGGCGTCGTGGTAGCGGCTGGAGCGGGGGTAGGGGTGGGCGCCGGGTATCGCGTCCAGGGCGTTCTCGTACGGTTCCGTGCCGGCCATGGTGTTCGGTCAGCCCCTTCCCATGCCGATGTCGCCGGGGGTGAGCCCGAGAGTGCCGAGGCTTCCCGCACGGGCGGCGCCGGCCAGCCGCTCCTTCTGCGCGAGGTGCGCGAAGTACAGCTCGGCGCCGCGGTGTCCGGCCGGCAGGTCGCTGACCGTGAGCACCTTCAAGCCGATGCTCAGCGAGGCCCGGATCGGGTTCAGATTCACGTCGAAGGCGGATTCATTGATGGACAGTTCGGTGAGCCGCACGGGCATGACGCGCTTGCTGCCCCATGTGAAGAGGGTCAGCGGCATCTCGATCGGACTGATCTCGATCGTCCCCGTCTTCGACAGGCGGCTCGCTTCACGCAGTTGGGCCGAGGTCGGCTGCACCAGCATTTCGAGGACGGCCAGTTGGGGGTGGATCCCGTCGGGCGCGGCGACCTCGAACTGGTCGGTGGCGTCGATCTCGGCAGTGAACTTCCAGGTCTCCTGAGCGGGGCCCTTGAGCCGGAGCGCCTCGTTCCTGTCTCCGGACCCGCTGCCGCCTCCCCCGGAGTCGCCACTGCCGCCCGCCGATTGGGGCGAGAGGCTGCGTTCCAGGGTGTCCGGGTTGAACTGCAGGACGATGATGCGCTGGGGGGTGCCGCGTTCGGGGTCTATGAGGACTATTCCGGAGCGGATGGGCTTGGGGATGTCGGCGTAGCGGGTCACAGGCGGGCCTCCAGGCGGCGGTTGAGTTCCGTGTAGTCCCAGGCAGGGAAAAGGCGCGGGAACACGTCCAACATGGTCGTCAGCTGATTCCTGACGTCGTCGAAGTCCGGATGACCCAGCGGGACCTCATCGGTGAAGAGGTACTGCCATCCCAAAGTGCCCTTGGTAAGGGCCAGTTGCTCCATGTATTCGGGATAGGTGAGATCCAGCTTGACGTATTGCCGCGTCCAGCCCTCGGCGCTGGTCAACTCCATGTCGTAGTACCAGACCTCCAGGGGGTCGACCCGGGGCTGGGACCGGATGGCCGCGAGTTGGCCCGTGGCAGCGAGTGGGGTGTCGTCGATGACGCGCAGCTGTGTGAAGAATTCCCGCTCCTCGTCCGTGGAACCGGCCCAGGTCAGGTCCGGCGGATGCTTTAGAAGCGCGGTGAACAGATCGGTCACACGGAACTCGCCGCGGATCTCCGGAAGGCCGGATGCCTGCGCGCTGTGCCAGCAGTTGGCGATCTCGGAGATACGAGGACTGTGCACGCAGAGATCGCGGCTGAACACCACCTCCTGCCAGTCGGGCAGATAAGTGAAGAGCGCCGGTGCCTCCTCGAACGTCTCGCCGAGGTCTCCCGTGACCGAGCGGTCCACCACCAACCCGGTGCAGTCAACGATCTCCTGTTGTGTCTGGAACAGCTTCTGCTCGATCTCGGTGGGGTTGCGCATTTCCTTCGGTCTCCACTCTCATCTGTGAGTTCAGTACTCCAGCAGATTCTCTTGTTCCGCCACTGCCAGGGAGACTATTCCCGCAGTGAAGTCCCGAATCCTGTTCTTTCGCTTCTCGGGGAGTTCATTGAGGCGCTGGGCAAGTTCCGTTGTGTTGCCCGGAGGTGCGACGGCCGGTGTTCCGTCGCCGCGATTTGTGCGAGCGTTCCTGATCGCCTCGGCAAAGGCCGGCGAAACGTTCAGCATTCTCATCATGCGCCGGTTCGAGTCGCGATTGATGAGGACCCTGCGCGGCGTGCCCTGGGGCTGGGGTGGCTGATCCAGTGGCCCTACAGAGAAGTTCAGAGGGCCGCGGCCCGTCGGAACCTTCTCCTTCCACGCCTTGGCATCACGGTCGTAGCGATACGTCCCCCACGCCGCGGATATGGAATGGGGGAACCCCTTGACCGGACCGGTGTGCCACGTCAGTTCGATCTGGTACCAGACCATGCGCAGTTTGTCGTCGCGGCTGTCGTCCTTCCGTCGTACCTCCTTTTCCGGGTACTGCTCGATGCCCCACTTGAAGGTGGGGTTGTTGATCGAGTTCTGGGCGGGCACGAGATTCGTGCCGAGGAACGGGCCGCCGAGTTTCTCGGTGAGCAGGTGCATCCGCACCCAGCGCTTGCTGGCGTCCGTGTTGAGGTCGTACTTGTTGATGTGACGGAAGCCGATGGGTTCCTGGATCAGGCTCGAATTCGCCTTCTGGCCGTGCGCCTCGACGAATTCCTTGTTGAGGTGTTCGGCCTTGAAGTTCTTGGCCAACTGACCGTTCACGAACTTCGGTATACGGGGTGCCGGGAGGTCCGGGTCCGGCTGGTTCGTGAGGTAGTCGGTGTGTTCCTCGTAGCCGTCCGTGTTCAGATCCTCGGCTTCGGTGTAGCCGCCCGTGACTGTGCCCTGAGGGTTGAGCCTGGCGGTGATCTTGAAGTCTGGCTGTCCCGTCTTGCTCAGGCTGGTGAGCCGGTAATGGCGCCGCATGCTCGCGAGCATCTGGCGGTGGACCTCCGGGTCCATGCCCTTGGTCAGCTGTTTCCGGATGAGGGGGCGGATCCGGGCGATGATCTTCGCCAGCCTTTCGGCCTTGGACTCCTCCTCGTTCTTCTTCTGCCTGTCCTTGTCGGGCCGGCTCTTGGGCCTGCCCGGGCCGCTCTTGTCGTGCCGGGGCCTGGGCCTGTCGGGGCCTCCCTTGTCGGGTTTGGTCCTTGGCCTGCCTGGGCCGTCCTTGTCCGGCTTGGGCTTGCCGGGGGTGTCCTTGCCGGGCGCGTCCTTGTCCGGCCCGGGCTTGCCCGGGGTGCCGTCCTTTGGCTTCGTCGAGTCCTTGTCGTCCTTCGGCTGAGCCGGCTTGTCGTCGTCCTTGTCCGGCTTGGACCCGCCGGGCGCGTCTTTGTCGGGTTTGGGCCCGGACGCCGGGCCGGCGTCCTCCTTCGGCCGGGGCTTCGGAGCCGGGGCCGGCTCGGGCTTCGACTTGGGGGCCGTCGGGCGTGTGTCCGGCTTGTTGGTGTGGGCCAGCGTTCCTTCGGGCTCCTTGTCGCCCTTCGGCCGGCCGTCCTTTTCGCCGACCGTGGGCCTCTTGCCGCCGCCCGTGTTCTCCGGGGACTTCTCCTGGCCCTTGGTCGCGGGCTGCTTGGGGGCGGGCCGCTTAGGGGAGGGTGCCGTGCCGGGCTTCGTGTCAGGCCTGTTCGCCGGTTTGGCTGCAGGTGTCGCCGCCGACGGGCGTGCCGCCGTGTCAGTGGGCGCGCTCCTGCCGTTCGTGTCGCCCTTGTCGTCCGAGCCCTGACCCGCCGGCCTCTTCTCTCCGCCCTTGTCCCCCTTGCCCAGCCTCGCCGCGACCCCCTTCAGACGCTTCCCCACCTTCGCCACGTACTTGCCGATCCCGCTGATCAGCGCCTCGTACGCCAGCTCGAGCAGTGCCACGATCCCCGCTGCGACCGCCTTGGCGAAGAGGATGCCCGCCCCGCCTTGGCGGACCGCCTTGAGCCAGCTGATGACCGCACCGATCGCCCGCAGGATCTCGCCGAGTGCTCCGATGGCCGTGCGGATGGCGTCGATCACTGCCATCGCCCAGCCCGCGCCCGGGATCAGTTTGGCGATGACCTTGGTGATGACGATCTCGCCGATGATGAAGGGGAGTTGGGGGACGATGGCGTCCCACGTCTCCTTGACGATCTTCTCCAGGGTGATGCCACCCTTGATCAGCCTGTCCAGGATGGCCCTGGGGATGCCGATGATCTCCTCGATCTTCGACTGGAACCACTGCTTGACGGCTGCCTGGACCTCCCGGAACAGGTGGTTCTTGGCGCCGTCCACCGCCGAGTTCTTGGCGCCGCTCAGCCAGCCGCCGGGATCCGAGAGGAAGTCGACGGCGATGAGCATGAAGTCGCCGAGCGCGCTCAGGAGTTTGGAGGCGTAGTCCAGGACCGTCTTGATCGCGTCCATCACGGCCTTGATGACGTCCTGGAGCATCTTCCTCAGGATGTTCAGGATGTCGCTCAGCAGCTTCGCGATGGCGTTCAGCAGATCGGCGACGACCTGCCGCAGCAGGGTGGCCAGCCGGTTGACGAGGGCGATCGCCGCCGCGATCAGAGAAGTGATGAACTTCCGGATGCGGTTGGCCAGTTCGATGACGGCACGCACCATCGACTTGGCGAATTCGATCAGGTCGTCGATGAGCTTCTTGACCGTGTCGACGATGAACTTGCGCGCCTCGTTGATCCAGCGCTCGACCGTTTCCCTGAAGTTCTTGATGAAGCCGACGACCGCGTCACGTGCCGCTCTGATGACGCGGACGATCGCGTTCTTGATCTCGATGACCTTCTGCTTGATCCAGTCGAAGGCCTTGGAGATCCAGTTGCCCGACTCCTGGACGCTGTTGTCGCGCTCCTTCTCGGCGTCCTGTTCGGCCTTGGTGTTCGCGTCCTGGATCTTCTTGTCGCCGTCGTCCTTCTCCTTGGTGACGTCCTTGTCGGTCTTCTCCTCCTTGTCCTGGACGTCCCTGCGGACCTTGTCGTGCCGCTCGGTCTTCTTCGTCCCGAGCTTCTTGAGCTCCTCGTCCTGCTCCGTGCGCCAGTCGGCGCGCTGGCCCGTGACCTCCGTCTGGGCCTTCTCACGCTCGCCCGTCTGGTTCTTCGTGTTCTTCGCTATCTCGCTGTCGACCTGCTGCTTGTGCTTCTGCTGGGAGTCGCGGAAGTCCCGGTCCTTGGTCTGCCGCCCCTCCGACATGCCCTTCTGGCCCTGACCGAAGGCCGCCTGGAACTGCGGGCCACTGTCGTGCTCCGCCACCGCCGAGGCAGCCTCGGGGGGCACGGCACCGGTCGATGCGCCGCCCTCCGGCACACCGCCCTTGCCGCCCTGCTGACCGGGCACCTTCCCCTTCATCTGCTCCTTGGGAGCATTGGGGTAGACCTGGTTCTCGCCCATCGGGCGCCCGGCGTCGTCACGGGCCGTCGTGACGGTCTCCTGGCCCTTGGCGTCGACGCTCTCGCCCTGTTCACCGGCGGTCTGCTCGGCGGTGTCCTGCATCTGCACGCCCGGCGCGTTGCCCGCCTGGGCCTTCTTGAGAGCCTCGTCCTTCGTCGGCAGGCCCGCGAACTTGGCGGCCAGCTCCTGTGCGTCCACCTCGAAGCCGAGCTTGTTCGCGATCCAGCCCAGGCCGAAGCCCAGGGCCATCTTGAAGGTGTCCCAGCCGCCCGGCTCCTCCGCCTTCTCGGCCTCGATCTGGCCCTCGGGCTCCTTGGCGCCCTCGACTTCGGCCTTCTCGTCCTTGGGAGCCTCGGACTTCTGCGCGGGGTCCTGGGAGTACTGGGCCGGCGCGTCGGACTTCGGCTTGCCCTCAAGGGTCTGCGGCGCACCCGCCGGGCGCTGCATCTGCGGCGGAGCGGCGGCGAGCGCCTTGTGTTCGTCGCCGACGGTGCGGTCCGCCGCGCCGCTCACGCCGGACATCGCCTGAAGTGCCTTGTGGGGCTTGAGTTTCGCGGCGGTGGACAGACCCGCCTCCGGAGACACCTGGGAGAGGTTCGGGGCCGCCGCGGAATCCTTCTTGCCCTTGCCCGGCGCGGTCGCCTTGCTGCCGCCACTTCCGCCACCGCTCCCGCCGCGCGATGCCTGGGATGCCTGCGGTGCGGAAGCCTGCTTGCGGCCCGGGGCCCTGGGGGCAGGCGCCTCCTCAACGGCGGGCGCCGCAGGGGCTCCCGCCTCGGGCGCCGTCACGGGTTCCGGAGCGGCGGGCGCGGGCGCCTTCGCCGCCGGGGCCTCCGCCTGAGGACTGCTCCCGCCACCCGACGTACCGGCAGGGGAGCCGCCGGAGACATGGCTGTCCCGCGCGGCCGAAGGAGCCTGCGATTCGCCGGCGGGCTCGCTCTTTCCGGCGGAAGCCGACCCCGAAGCCGATCCTGAGGTCGATCCCGAAGCGGATTCCGCGGCCGCTCCGGACCCAGCCCCCGCGCTCGCCCCCGAGGACTTCCCGCCCGCGGGCTCCGACGCCGCCGCCTTGCCACCGGCCGCCTGCGGGGAGCCCTTCTCCTGTGCACCCCCGGACTTGTCACCCGCGGCCGGAGTGCCCTTCTCCTCCTTGGCTGAAGCCTCCTTGGCAGCGGTCTCCGTGCTGTCACCGCCGACCGCGGCCTTGCCCGGCGCCTCCTGCACCGTGGTCTGCGCGGCGACGGGCCCGGCCTTGGGGTCGTCCCCGCTCTTCGGGTCCTTCGACACCGCTCCCGGTACCGGCAGTGCGGCCGAGGCCGACTCCGGATCGAGGACGCCGGGCTGCCCGCCCCCAGGACCGCCTTCGTCCGCCGCGGCCGTCGTCCCCGTATCGCCCGCCGCGTCGGCGACTTCCTCCTCGGACTCGGAATCGACCTCCGCCGCAGCGTCCTCGGCGTCCTCCGCGTCCCGCTCGGCCTGCACCTTGTCGGCCTTGGTGACGGGCGGCGCGGGGAACGAGGGCATCGCGGCGGCGGCCGACCCCGGATCGGACTCGTCCGCGGTCGGTACGGCGGACACGTCGAGGTCCTCCGTGGGGAGGAAGTCCTCCGGCTGGAGCTTGGTGTCCCAGGCGCTCTTCTCCGTGCCGCCGACCTCGACCTCCGACTCACTGCCGGAGCCCGACGGATCGTCGTCGGTCTCCTCCTCAAGGCCATCGAGATCCTGATTGCGTACGCCGTCCAGCCTGCTGACCGCGCCGGGCAGCTGCGTGTCCCTGCCGGACACCGTCTGCGAGCCCGTCGGTTTGTCCGCCGCGGGCTTGTCCTCCTGCTTCAGCTGCCGGCCGGCCACGAGCGCGTCGACCGCTCCCGGACGGTTCTTGGCCGCGGACTCCTCCTTGGTCGCGGCCGGGACACCCTGCTGATCCTGTCCCTCCTTGGCGCCGTCGGAGCCCGCGGTCTTCTTCTCACCGCCCTGCTGCCCACCGTCGGACTTCCCGCCCGAGGACGCGCTCTGCCCCGACGACTGCTGCTGAGGCGCCGCGGCCGGTGCCGCCGGAGCGGCCGACTGCTGTCCCGTGGACTCCGAACTCCCGCTGCCATGAGCCGAGTCGGTGCCAGGCTTCTCCGTCCGGCTGCCACCCTGTGGAGCGGTCCCCTCCTCCCGAGCGCCACCGTTGGCCGGGGTACTGCCCGCGGCGCCCTCCGTGTCGGCCGTCTCCTTCTCCGGGCCGGGCGCCTCCGCGGGTTTCCGCTCCTCCGCCCGCTCCTCCTCGTCCGACTGCCGCTCGGCCTCCCGCTCGAACCACAGTTCCTCGGCCGGATCGCGCTCGACCACCGGGACGTCGAGCGAGTTCTGCTCCAGACCGTCCGAGCCGACCTGCTCGATCTCGTCGACGAGATCGAGCACCCGCTCGTGCTCCGAGCTGAGCAGCCTCGACTCCAGGTGCTCGAGCACACCGTCCAGCAACTCCTCCGGCAGCCGGGCGAGTTGCATGCGCGTGCGCTTCGACCGGTCCTCCGGGTCGCCGCGCAGCGAGCGCACGACCGAGTTCGTCAGCCGGTCCACCAGGGTCGCCGGATCGATCTGCTCGATGCGGTTCCGGTCGGCGTCGACGGTGGCGTAGCGCATCCAGCCGGGAGTGGCCTGGCCCTCGCTCACCTCAACGGGCGCCGCCTCGGCCGGCTCGCCCACTGAAGGACGTACGAGCTCCTGCGCGGCCGACTCCGCCTCGCGCTCGACCGCTTGCTGCGGCAGGCTGACCGCGCCCAGGTCACGGCCGGCGCGCAGGGCGCCCAGACCGTCCGGGTTCTGCACGGTGTGCAACAGCTCGTGGGCGAGCAGGCGTTGACCGTCCACCGTGCCCGGCCGATAGGCGCCCGCACGGAAGAAGATGTCCTGGCCGACCGCCACGGCGTCCGCGCCGAGCAGGTCCGTGAGGACACCCGCGTCCCGGTCGGTGTGCAGGCGTACGCGGCTGAGGTCGTGGCCGAGCTGCTCCTCCAACTCCCTTCGCACGCCGATGTCGAGAGGCTGCCCCGCGCCGCTGACGATGTCCTTCGGCTCGGGCGTACGGGACTTGGCGGCGCGCTCCTTGCGCTTGCGGCGGCGCTGCTCCGCGGCCTGGTCGGTCTGCGCATCCTGGGACTGGGAGTTGCTCATCGCGTCACCTCTCCCCGGCCCGACAGACCCGCGTGCACCGCGCGCGCCAGCTCCTGGCCCAGACGGCGCGCGGACAGGCCGGCCGGCATCGGAGGCAGTGCCGAGAGCGTGTCCAGACTCAAGCCGCCGTCCGCGGCGATCGGGACACCGCGTTCGCGTACGAGACGCGTCAACTCCCGCTCGAACGAAGCGGATACGCGCTCCGGGTCCACACCGAAGCCGTCCAGGACCAGTTCGCCGACGTCCACCCGGATCGTGTGCGGCTGCCCGCTCGCTCCCGGGGTGCCGTGCTCTCCCGTCACACCCATCCGCGGACCTCCGAGGCAGTCAGGGAGCGTTCCAGCTTCACGTACTCGGTACGGGCCGCGGCGAGCATGTGGCGCATCTGCAGCCGGTCGCCCTCCTCGGCGGCGAGGAAAGCACCCGACAGGGCGATGTTGCGGATCGAGCCGCCCGCGACGGTGAGCTGTGCGAGGAGTTCGGGGTCGATGCCCTTCGTCGGCGTCTGCGGCGGAAGTACCCGGCGCCAGATCTCGGCGCGCTCGTGCTCCGCGGGGAACGGGAAGTCGACGACGAAGCGGATACGTCGCATGAACGCCGTGTCCAGGGCCTTCTTCATGTTGGTGGTGAGGATGGCCAGGCCCCGGTAGGCCTCCATGCGCATCAGCAGATAGCTGACTTCGAGGTTGGCGTACCGGTCGTGGCTGTCCTTCACCTCGCTGCGCTTGCCGAAGAGGGCGTCCGCCTCGTCGAACAGCAGGAGTGCGCCGCCGCGTTCGGCCGCGTCGAAGACCTTGCGCAGGTTCTTCTCGGTCTCCCCGATGTACTTGCTCACGACCTGCGAGAGGTCGATGACGAACAGGTCGAGCCCGAGTTCCTTCGCCATGACCTCGGCGGCCAGGGTCTTTCCCGTGCCCGACCCGCCCGCGAACAGGGCCGTGACACCGAGGCCGCGGCGCAGCGTGGCGGCGAAGCCCCACTCCTGGTGGACGGTCGCCCGGCGGCGCACATGCGCGACGATCTCCCGCAGTGTGCTCGTCTGCCGCTCGTGCAGCACCAGGTCGTGCCAGCCCGCCTCCGGCTCGATCCGCCGACCCAGCTCGTCCATGCCGAGTCGGGCTTCGCCGAGTCCGGCCCGCCAGGCGAGCGAGGCGGCGTCCAGCACGTCCTCGCCGGGCAGATCACGGCGTACGGTGTCGGCCGCGGAACGTATGACGTGCGGCGGCAGCTGGAACTGCGCCACCAGCGACCGCAGTTGACCCTCGTCGATGTCGGCCACGTCCTCGAACGCGCCCGCCCAGAGCCCGAACTGTTCCTCGTCGTCCAGGCGCGGCACGTTCACGCGCTCGCCGCGCGACCGCTCCGTCGGCCGTGGATCGGCACCCGACACGACGACGGGGACGGCGGCACCGGCCAGGAACGCCTCCGTCGCCGCACGCTGATCGCGGTCCAGTTCACCCACCTCGACCAGCAGCGCGGCGGGCAGCAGGATCGCCTCGCGCTGCCACAGGCGGGCGAGCAGGTCGCGCTGCGCCGGGTCGGTGGGGATGTCCTCCGCGCTCATCTCGTACAGGCCGAGCCCCGAACGCGCGGCCGCCGCGGCGGCGATGTCGGCGCGGCTTCGCAGATCGCCGCCCACGACCTCGACGAGCAGTGGCGCGCCCGGCCGTGCCGTCGTCGTCCAGCCCGCCGTGACACGGCCCGCCGCCACGTCGTACGACGGCGGAAGGTCGTCCGGCACCGGGGCGCGCCGCAACTGACCGTGAAGCCTGGCGTCCAAATACGGCGAGCCGAGCAGGAAGTGCAGGATGCGCTCGTCGAGCCGCAGCCGGGACCGGGTCAGCCGCGTCTCGTCGTCCAGGTCGACCAGCCGCCACCGGCGCAGCGGGGCGACCGGCGTCAGCGCACTCCAGTGGGCCCCGTCCAGCACGGCGAGTGCGAGGGAGAAAGTGGGGTGCGCACGCTCGGGATCCCCACCGGCGGCGGCGCAGCGGGCGGCCGTGGTGGGGTCCAACTCGTAGGCGGCGGTGAGCAGGACGAGGTCCCGCTCGAAAGGGGTGAGACCGAAGTAGGCGGTTAGGGCGTCG
This sequence comes from Streptomyces sp. NBC_00038, assembly GCF_026343635.1. NCBI lineage: Bacteria > Bacillati > Actinomycetota > Actinomycetes > Kitasatosporales > Streptomycetaceae > Streptomyces > Streptomyces sp. NBC_00038. Next base: position 1,531,254 of record NZ_JAPELQ010000001.1, on the reverse strand, counting down.
AGGGGAGCGATGCTGGGACCGTCGATCGCTGAGGCCGTGGGGGTGGAGGCGGGGGCGGTGCTGTGCGGGGTGGGTGCGGGGGTGGAGGGTGCGGCGGGGGAAGCGCCGTCGGGACCGGCGTCGAGTCCGACACCGCGACCGTGATCGGGACCGGTGCCGAGGCCGTCGTCGAGACTGGCATCGCGACCGTGATCGGGCCCGGCACCGTGAGCGCTGTCGAGACCGTCGTGGGGACCGGCGTTGAGGTTGGCATCGGGACCGGCGTCGGGACCGACACCGCGACCGTGATCGGGACCGGTGCCGAGGCCGTCGTCGAGGCTGGCGTCGCGACTGTTGTCGGGACCGGCACCGCGAGCGCTGTCGAGACCGTCGTCGGGACCGGTGTCGAGGTTGGCGTCGAGACCGGCACCGCGACCGCTATCCAGACCGGCGTCGCGACCGGTGTCGAAGCCGACACCGCGATCGCCATCGAGGCCGCCATCGGCACCGCCGACCCGACCGCTGCCGGAGCCGCCACCCGTTGGGTGACTCGGCCCGTCACTGGAGCGGTGCCCCGTGCCCGGCCCCGCCTCCGTCACCCCAGCGCCGACCCGCGTCGGCTTGGTCGCCCGGCTCGCATGCACGTCGAGCAGCGCGAGGACACGCCGAATCTCCGTGTACAGCGTCAACGCGTCACCCGACGCGGCCCCCGCGCCCCTCTCCCGCGTACCCATGTCCTGACCCGCCCCCGTCTCCCGCACCGCGCCTCAGCTCCCGTCGTTCTCGGCGCTGCCCGTCTCGGTGGCGGGAGCGTCGGAAGGGGTGCGCTTGGCAGTGCCGGTCGTCGACTTGCGGGTCCGGGCAGGTGTCCTGGCGGGCGCCGCGGTCTTGCCGGACGCCTTCGCGACGGCCCGCGCGGGCTTCTTGGCGACGGCCTTCGTGACGGGCCGGGCGTCGACCTTGGTCTGCCCGTTCGCGTCGGGCTTCGTGTTGGGCTTTGCGTCGTGCGCCGTGTCGGGAACCGCGACGGCCTTACCGGGTGACCGCCCGGCGCCGTCCCCGGCCGGGGACGGCGGAACCGGCGCCCCCGGCGCCCCGAACGGCAGCACCCGAACCGTGCTGCGCTCCACCGGCTTCGCCGGCGTCGGTGTCTCGCGGCCCTCGATCAGCACCAGCGCCGCCTGGTAGGTCACGGACAGCGCGTACGGTGTCTGGTTGAGCATTCCCCAGAGCTTCGACGTCTCGTCGATGTCCATGACCGTCGGCACGAACCGCACCCGCTGCGCCGCCTCCGCGAGATCGCTGTCGGCCAAGTAGGGCCGCTCACCGGCCTGTTCGATGATGTCCTGGGGCAGCACGGGGATCTCGTGGAGCGTGCGCACCACGGTTCCGATGAGCCGCTGTCCGACCAGGTCCGTCTCCTCGCCGTACGCGCTGATCACGAAGTTCAGGTCGAGGGCCGCGGCGGGCCGCTTGAGCAGCGTGCCGTCCGGTGCGCGGGTGGCCAGGTCGTTGTTGCGCTGCGAGGTGTTGGGCGTGACCTGGTACAGGAACACGGTGATGGTGGGATCGGTGGGCGGATCGGCCGGCGGCTTGCGCGTCTCGACCTTGACGGCCATGTCGATCTCGGGCTGCAGATTGGCCTCGATCAGCAGGGCGAGGGCCTGGGTGACGTGGGCGATGGCGAGTGCGTTGCTCATGGCGTCGGTTCCTCAGTCCCTGATCCCGTGATCCCCGGTCGATCCCATGTCCCTGATCCCGTAGTCCCTGGTCGATCCCACGGCCCTGGTCCCCTTGTGAACCGTTCAGCCGTTCTTGCGTCCCTCAGTTCGTTCACGTCGTTCACTCGCGCCCCCGAGCCAGGTACTCCTCCAGGCTCACGGTCGCCCCGGGCCGCCGTACCGCGGGCGCCTGCGTCCGGCCGCCCGCGGAAGGCGACGGCGCCGCCGTCACCTCGAGCCGCCCGATCTGCACCTGCACCACGTGCTCAGCGCCCCGCCCCGCCCGCCTGCCCGCCACCTGCCGCACGGCATCCCGGGCCGCCGCCGTGTCCGCGGCGCTGGGCCGCGGCGGAGTGGACACGGCGGTCGAAGCGGCTTCCGTACCCGGGGGGGTGGGTACGGAAGCCGCGCTCGGGGCGGCGGGAAAACCCGCTCGGGCACGTGCCGAACGGCGTCCCGCCTCGGGGACGGGCCTGAGCCCGGGCGTCACCGCGGCGGCGGGCCGCAACAGCGGCACCACAGGGGCTTCCCGCTCGGTCGCGTGAGACGCGGACCGTGCGGGCTGGGGCGAGCGCTCGGTCCGTACGACGGTCTGCTCCCTCTCCGTGCGGAAGTGGACCTCACGGGAGGTGGGTCGAACCGTCAACCCGTCGTTGTCCGAAGGGAGTTGGGGCACGGTCGGCCATACGGGCTCCTGCGCGTCCGAAGCCCCGGTCCGTACCGCCTCGACGCGCTCGAAGGGGCCCGTGAGGCGCGGCCGTACCCGCACCACCCCGGGGCGCGGTGCGGCGCCCAGGGCATGACGGGCGATCAGCCGGTCGAGGAAGTCCGGGGCCACAGGGCCCTCGGGCGTGCGCCCGGAGAGGTCAGACATCCGCACACAGCTCCAGGTAGTAGCGGCGCCGCAGCGGGCTGAGCGCCAGGATCTCGGGCTCGCTCCACCCGTACGCGGTGGCGAGCAGATGGACGTCGAGCAGCAAGTCCCTTGCCCAGGCGTCCAGTTCGGTCCAGAGGTAGGAGGCGATGTCCAGTTCGGCCCGGGTCGCCGTGCCGCACTCGGGACAGTTGATGTTGAGCGTCACGTCGGCGGCCGGATCGGCCGCCTCCGCGGCCTCGGCGATCCGCCGCTGGACGGACGGCGGCAGTACGTCGACGAGGGCGCCCCCACGGGGCACGCCGGGGGGCACACCATCGTCCGCACCGTGAGGCACACCATCGGCTACGCCGTGGCGCGCAGCATCGGCCACGCCGCGGGGAACACCGCCGGCCACGCCGCGGGGAACACGGCCGGGCGCGACCTCCCCGTCACGGACGACCGACACGACGCACCGCGCGAGCAGCGCCCGGCGGGCGTCGGCGTGCCGGGCCGCCGCGGTGAGGTCGGCGACGTTCGGCACCCGGAACTCGACCACCCAGCCGTCCTCGGCGATCCGCACCGGTGCCGCCTCGGGCACCCGCAGCGACCGGGCGAACTCCCCGGCATCCAGGTCGAATTCCATGTCCGCACCGCACGACTCGCACTCCAGGCGCACCTGCATCCGCTCGCCGAACAGGGAGCGGCGCAGCGCGAACAGATCGGCCTCGCGTGCGCCCACCGGCAGCGACAGCAGTGCTTCGCTGTCGCCACCGGTGTCCGGGCGCGCCGCGTGGTGCAGCAGCAGGGCACGCCCGTCGAAGGTCCGGTCGAGCCCGGCCTCCCAGGTGGCCAGCAGCTCAGTGGCCTGAGTGATCGCCATGTGTACCCCCGCCCCTGTCCGTTCGCGACCCGCTCCCGTGCGGGCCGATGGTTCAACTTGCGTGTGCTGCGACGTGCATGCGGCTCAACTCGCTGGTGTTCAAGCCGGGTTGAGGAACGACGGCTCCTCCGGCTCCGGAACCTCGTAGTCCCGCTCCCAGCCCTCGCATTCGAGCTTCAGGCTCTGGATCGCCACCGCGTTGGCGTTCGCGTCCAGTTCGCCGAGGACCTGGTACTCGCTCGGCCAGGTCCGGTAGAGCTTGTGCGAGACAGCGACCTGGCCGGCCTCGTTGAGGACCTGGATGACGATGTCCTTGCGGAAGTCGGCGAGCGACACCTCGGAGCCGAGCCCCGCGCCGACCTGCCAGACCTTGTTGGCCCAGCGGTCGAACTCGGGGTCGTGCGTCACACCGCGCTCCAGCGTGATGCCCTCGAACTCGGAGCGTCCCGGCGACTTGCGCGGGGAGCTCGGATCGCCTCCGTGCCGGTGCTTGACGACTTCGGTGGTCCGCTTGAGCGGACTGACCTTGCTGATGCCCGCGACCGTACGACCGTCCCACAGGACCAGGAACTTGAAGTTCTTGTACGGATCGAAACGATGGGCGTTGACCGTGAACTCAGCCATCGAATTACTTCCTCGGTATTCCGTGGATTCCTTGCAGATTCCTCAGCGCGGCTTCCCTAGAGCTCGAACTGCCCGGACGTCTGCTGGATCTTGACGATCACGAACTCGGCGGGCCTGACGGGCGCGATGCCGACCAGCACGTTCACGACGCCGTTCGCGATGTCCTCGTCCGTCGTGGTGTCCTTGTCGCACTTGACGAAGTACGCCTCGCGCGGCGTGCTTCCCTTGAAGGCGCCCTGACGGAACAGCGTGTGGAGGTACGAGGAGGCGCTGAGGCGGATCTGCTGCCACAGGTTCTCGTCGTTCGGCTCGAACACGACCCACTGCAGGCCGCGTTGCAGGCTCTCCTCCACATGCAGGGCGAGCCGCCGCACCGGCACGTACTTCCAGTCGCCTTCGAGGGCGTCGGAGCCCTCAAGGGTGCGCGCTCCCCAGACCAGCGGGCCCACCATCGGGAAAGTGCGCAGGCAGTTGACGCCCAGCGGGTTGAGCAGCCCGTTCTCGCGGTCGGTCAGCTGGACCGTCAGCGAGTGCACGCCCGCGAGGCGTGCCTCGGTCCCGGCCGGTGCCTTCCACACGCCGCGCTCGGAGTCCGTGCGGGCGAACACGCCCGCCACCGCCCCCGAAGGCGGGAAGGAGCGGAGCCGCCCGGTGAGCGGATCGGTGAGCTGCAGATGCGGGAAGTAGAGCCCCGCGTGGTTGCCGCGCACCGCGTCGAACGCGGACAGACCTGCCCGCGCCGAGTCGACGCTGCCCCAGGAGCCCGGGGCGTCGACCAGGAGGAAGATCCGCTGCTGCTCGCACAGGCGCTGTGCCGCCGAGACGACCGTCACCATGTCGTCGGTCGACTCGTACGCCGCGAGTTCCGGCAGGGCGAGCAGGTTGACGTCGGCGACGTCGCGCAGTGCCTGGATGCCGGTCTTGTCAGTCTCGCTGCCGATCAGGTCGCGCGGGCCCGGTGCCTCGCCGTCCTGGCCGCCGTCCAGTGGGAACACCGGCGGGTTGACCGAGGCCTCCAGGCCCAGGTCGTTGGCGCACTCGCCGACGAAGCGGACGACGTCCTCGGGGTCGGTGGACCCGGCGACGACCTGGAGTCGCCGGCCGAACGCGGTCACCTCGGCGCCGGCGAAGGCGTGCTTGCCGGGCGCGTCGGGAAGTGCGCGCAGCTTGCGCTCAAGGAGCAGCGCCAGCTCGGTGACGGTGCGCGGAGCCTCGCCGTCGCACTCGGGGTCGTACAGCGTGAACTCACGCTCGACCTCGCCGATCTTCACGGTCAAGTCGACCGCGAGGTCCGGCAGTTCGTGCCCGAACGGCTTGGAGACGGTGCCCGACGGGTCGGGGCGGCCCTCGCCGACGACGTCCACGCGGATCAGCCGCGAGCCGGTGTTGACCAGGGTCGGGGCGTAGCGGCCGCTGGCCGGGTCCAGGGAGAGGCCGGTGAAGGACTCGCGGGCCTGGCCCCTGGCGTCGTACACCCGCAGGTTGAATGTGTCGTCCGGATGCGGGGTGTCGTAGTCGACGGCGACGCGCAGGCCGTTGCCCCATACGCCGGGCTCCTTGGCGTGCACTTCGAGGACCGCGCTCTCGCTGTGGCCCTCGGTGGACTCCAGGGTCACGCAGGCGGCCTTGCCGGTGTTCGCTTTCGCGACCCGGACGATCACGGCGACGGTGCCGCCGTTGCCGAAGAACTGGTGCACCGCATAGCCGACGGCGCTCTGCGCGCTGAGGCCCCCGAAGCGGCGCTCGAACTCGGTGAAGCTCGTGACGCGCACCGGCTCGTTGAGCGGGCCGCGCCGTGTGTGACCCACGAAGGCGGTCACCGAGGTGGTCACGGTCGAGATGGTGCGGACACTGCTGGGAAGCTCTTCGACGTAGACGCCGGGATACGTCGGCTTGGCAGCGCTCACTGCATTCGTCGGCATTCCCCCTCCTATCCCTTCTCAGGCACCAGGTGAAGGCACCAAGAGACAGCAGAGGAAGGCGGCTCGTCAGCGGGTCCGCCCGTTGTCAGGCCGACCCGAAACGGCGTGCGTGACCGTTCATGCCCCTAGGTCCAAGGGCACGCCGATCACCCACGCTTGATCAGTTTTCCCCCGTCAGTCCCCGGGCGGTTGGCCACCCGGGTCAAGCGATGAGCTTGTGACTCCTGATGCGTGTGTGCTCAACCCACTCTGAAGTGTGCGTAGTTGACAAAGCAAGGCCTCTTCTGGACAGCGCGGGGGGAGGTTCTGTGAAGGGGATGTTCGTCAAATGCAAAGTTTGCGGAGGTGCGGGGCTGTGGAGCTGCTGTGAGAGCCATCGGGTCAACTGGCCTTCACCGAGGCCGAATTTAGGCTTGACGCGCGGGGCCGCGGGTACGGTCGACATGCCGTCTCGTGCTGATTCCGCGGCAGGGCGGCGACGGGGGTCGCATGCAGTTCATCGAGGTGACCGAGCTGGCGGGGGTGCGCTCGGCGGTCATACGGTTCCGCAAGCCGGGGACCGGGCTGGAGTTCCTGCTCTTCCCGATGATCCACCTGGGCGAGGCGGACTTCTACCGGGAGGTGGCGGGCCTGCTGCGCCGCCGCTGCGATCTGGTGATCGCGGAGGGGGTCGGCAGCGGATCGGCAGGCGCCGACGCGCTCGTGGCGTCCTACGCGCGGCTGGACGGGCACGAGCAACTGGGGCTCGTCGTGCAGGACATCGACTTCGACACGCTCGGCGTGCCCGTGGTGTGCCCCGACATGGGCGGGGAGGAGTTCGAGAAGGGCTTCCGTCGGCTGCCGCTGAAGGAACGGGCGGTGCTGGCCACGGTGGTGCCGGCCGTCACAGCGGGTATGCGGTTGTTCGGTACCCGCCGCTACCTCGCCCGGCACCTGGCGACCGAGGACCTGCTGAGCGATGCCGAGGAGGCGGCGGCGGACTTCTGGCCGGGCCTGGACGATCTGGTGATGCGGCGCCGCGACCGGCTGCTCGTGCGGGCGCTGACGGACTACCACCGCGCATCCGCGGACAGGACCGGTTCCTTCACCATCGGTGTCGTCTACGGCGCCGAGCACATGCGCGCCGCGGCCGACGCCCTGTACGGCCTGGGCTATCACGCGGCGGACGCCGACTGGGTGACGGTCTTCCTCCTGGACCGCCCGGACCGCCCGGACCGGCCGGGCCCGGAGGGGACCCGCGCCCACCCGGCGTGAGCCCGCCGTTGCAGGGCTCGACCTCCTAGTCCGTGCGCCGCGGACCGTGCCGTACGGCGAAGACGCTCAGGACCGCGATCTTCACGACGATGGCCGTCGCGATGAAGCCAATGGCCCAGCCGGTCCACTGTGTGCCGGCCAGAACGGCTCCGCCGAGCCCCAAGTGCACGGCCATGGCGACGATCACCGCGCAGGCCACCCCGAAGCCCGTCCAGCCACGGTGCCATCGGCGATGGGCCACGGTCTTCTCCGGAACAGGGCGAGCGGCGTCGGGCTGGACGGCGGGCTCCTCCGGCCGTCGCCAGTCCACGCTCAAGGGAGCGCGCCTGCTGAACCTGCTGATGTGCGCTGTGAGGAGGTCCTGGAATCGCCGCAGGTCCTCCTCGTCGGCAGCCTCGATGCGCAGCGTCAGCGTGCCCGGGTCGGCCCGCATGGCGCACCGCCCCCAAGGAAGGTCGAGCATGCCGTGGGTCTCCGACCACTCGACGGTGATCTCGTCCGGCCTGAACCCCGGGCTCGCGTGGGTTCCGGCGGATGTCTCGCCGCCGTGGCGGGTGCGCGGACGGTGGCCCAGGTGGCGGCCCTTGTTGCTGAAGTGGCGGCAGAGCTGGACGAGGTAGCGGCCGGGACGGTCGGTCTCGATGTGGGCTTCGGTGATCGGCATGGGGTTCCCCTGGTCCGGGCGTCGGCGAGGGCCGGTCGTTCACGAGAGGGCTTCCCGTCGCGTGTGGTTGTCCGGCTCCTCATGACGACATCAGCTTTATCGATACACAGTGTCTCTGTCAATCCACTCTGTATCGGCATCGGCACGCCGTATGCTTGGAGGGTGCCGAAGCTGTGGAACGAGACCATCGAGGAGCACCGGCGCGCGGTGCGCGACGCGGTGCTGGCGGCAACGGTGGCTCTGGTGGCCGAGCAGGGGCTGCGGGGCGTGACGATGTCGCGGATCGCCGAGGAGACCGGGATCGGCCGGGCCACGCTGTACAAGTACTTCCCGGACGTCGAGTCGATCATGGTGGCCTGGCACGAGCGTCAGATCACCGGACATCTGCATGAGCTCGCCGGACTCCGGGACGGCCCCGGTGGCGCCGGCGAGCGGCTGGCGGCGGTACTGGAGGCGTACGCGTTCATCCAGCACCGGCGCCACGGCCACGGCGCGGAGCTCTCGGCCCTGCTGCACCGCGGTGAGCACGTCGTCCACGCCGAGCGGCATCTCCACGGCTTCGTACGGGATCTGCTCGCCGAAGCCGCGGCGGCGGGGGAGGTCCGGGACGACGTCGCGCCGGACGAGCTGGCCACGTACTGCCTGCACGCCCTCGCGGCGGCGGGCGGTCTGCCGTCCCAGGCCGCGGTCCGCCGACTCGTCGCGGTCACCGTGGCCGGGCTGAGCCCGTCGAGCTGAGCCCGTCGAGCTGACCCCTCGCGGGGTGGTGTCCCTGTCCTGAGACGTCGTCAGAACCCTGGACCCGCTGCCGGACGGAAGCCCGATCCCCTCAACTGCTATGCCTCCCGGCTCACTTGCGCCCTCTGGCACCGCCTCCGTCCTCCGATCTGATCCGCCGGGCGGGCCCCAACCGCGCTCCATTCGGGGTGGCCGGTCGGATGCACCCCCGGCGTGCTTGATCGGTCACTCCTGATCGGTGCCTGAGTCAGTCGGCCCTTCAGGCACGCCGTTCGCAGGTTGTTGGTGTCTTCAGCCATGGGGAAGCTGGCGTGCGTCGGTGGAGGACAGCGGCCCCTGTTCGGGAGCGTCGCGCACTGAATCGAGGTGAGCATGGCGGATCCGGACGACCGGCAGGCGGAAGAGGGCGGCTACGTCGCCCAGGTGATGTCGGTGCTGGCAACCGGCCTGGAACGGGCCGCGCTGCACTGGCGGGGGCGGGATGTGACGGCGGGGGAGTTCACCGACTCGGTGAACGGCGTGACCCGCAAACTGCGTGGTCTTGGAGTCGGGGCCGGCAGCGTGGTCGGCGTTCTGGTGGCGCCCAACAGTCCCGAGATGTTCTATGTGCGCTACGCGGCCCACCAGCTCGGCGCGGCAGTCTGCTATCTCCGGTCCACGAACCCGGGGTCGTCGGCGGAAGTACTGCCCCTGGACGCCCAGTTGACGATCCTTGTCGACACATCGGCCGATGTTCTGTACGCCGACGACGAAAACGCCGTACGCGCAAAGGAGTTGGCCGGCCTCGCGCCGGGCGGCTTCGCACTCGCCGGGTTCGACGACCGTGGCTCCGAGGAGGTGAAGGAGGCCGAAGAGTTCGGGGTCTGGGATCCGCAGGCCCTCGCCGTGATCGCGTTCACGAGTGGGAGCACCGGGAGGCCCAAAGGGATTCGTCAGTCGGGGCGGATCTGGGACAGCATCGTACGGACCACGATGACCGCGATCACCGAGCCGGATCACGCGCGGATGCTCGTCACCACCCCTCTCAGCCACACGGTCGGACCGATGGCGGATGCGGTCCTCGCCTCCGGCGGAACCGTCTTCCTGCACGAGGAGTTCGACCCGGCCCGGACGCTCGGAGCCATCGAGGAACACCGGATCACGCGGACGCTGGTGGCGACTCCGCACCTGTACCAGCTCCTCGACCACGACAGCATCGCGACGACCCGGCTGTCCTCGCTGCGGCAGTTGATCTACACCGGCTGTGCCGCCGCGCCCGCCAGAATCGCGGAGGCGGTCGGCGTCTTCGGGTTCGCGCTGGTGCAGGGCTACGGGACCACCGAAGGCGGCCGCGTCACCCTCCTCGATCCCGGGGACCATCAGGACGCGCGGCTGCTGTCCACGGTGGGGCGACCGTTTCCTGAAGTCGAACTCAAGGTGTGCGACCCCGACTCCGGCCAGGAGCTGGCGGTCGGCGGGACCGGCGAGGTGTGGCTCCGCTCGCCGCATGTGATGGACGGGTACTGGGCGGACCCCGAGCTGACGGCGCAGGTGCTGCGTGACGGCTGGTACCGCACGGGCGACATCGGCCGCCTCGACGAGAAGGGGTATCTGCGTCTCCTCGACCGGATCGCCGATGTGGTCAAGACCCAGGGCGTCAAGGTCTATCCGGCGGTGGTGGAGCGGGAGATCCTCGCGCTGCCCGGTGTCGGGCAGGCCGCTGTCTACGGCGTCCGCGACGCCGACAACATTGAACGCCTGAACGCCGCGATCGTGGCACGGCCCGGAGCGCGGATCAGCCCCGACGACGTCCGGTCGAGGGTCGCCGCGGCGCTCTCCGCCCAGCACGCGCCCGAAGTGATCCTGCTGCTCGACGAGCTTCCGCTCAACGACTCCGGCAAGCCGGACAAGCGTCGGCTGCGTTCCCTCGGCTCCGCCGCAGCGTGAAGGGACCCACGAGCCCCCCGGTCCGCCGAATACCTGGCAAACCCGAACGACAGTCACCAGAGAGCGAGTTGACGCAATGACTCTTCACGTGGACCTCTTCTCGCAAGAGATGAAGGAATTCGCCCACCACAAGCGGCAGTTTCTGGAGATCGGACGGAACGCCGGACGGTTTCCCAGCGCCGTCGCACGACAAGGGCACGACGGTACCGACGTGGAGATCAGCGTCTGGTGCAGCAACGACTACCTCGGCATGGGGCAGAACCCTTCCGTGATCGAGGCCATGAAGGAGGCCATCGACGCGTTCGGCGCGGGCTCCGGCGGCTCCCGCAACATCGGCGGGACCAACCACTACCACGTACTCCTCGAGAAGGAACTCGCGGCGTTCCACGGCAAGGAAGCCGCGCTGCTCTTCAGCTCCGGATACACCGCGAACGACGGCGCCCTGTCCGTCCTGGCCGGCCGGATGCCCGGCACCATCGTCTACTCGGACGCGCTGAACCACGCCTCGATCATCGACGGACTGCGCCACAGCGGCGCCCAGAAGCGCATCTTCCGGCACAACGACGTCGCGCACCTCGAAGAACTGATCGCCGCCGACCCCGCCGACCGGCCCAAGCTGATCGTGCTCGAGTCGGTGTACTCCATGTCCGGCGACATCGCACCGCTCGCCGAGATCGCCGACATAGCCAAGCGCTACGGCGCCAGCACCTTCCTCGACGAAGTGCACGCGGTCGGCATGTACGGCCCCGAGGGAGCGGGCATCGCTGCAAGGGAGGGCATCGCCGACGACTTCACCGTCATCATGGGCACCCTGGCCAAGGGATTCGGCACCGCGGGCGGCTACATCGCCGGGCCCGCCGCCCTGGTCGACGCGGTACGCAGCTTCTCCCGCTCGTTCATCTTCACCACCTCCCTGCCGCCGGCCATCGCCGCCGGCGCGCTCGCCGGGGTCAGGCACCTGAGGTCCTCCGACGAGGAGCGCGACCGGCTCCGGGACAACGCGCAGTTGCTCCACCGGCTTCTCGACGAGCGGAACATCCCCTTCGTCTCGCCCATGTCCCACATCGTCTCCGTCTTCGTCGGCGACGACAGCCTCTGCCGGAAGGCCTCCGAGTTCCTCCTGCAGCGTCACGGCATCTACGTGCAGGCCATCAACGCCCCCAGCGTGAAGGCCGGCGAAGAGATTCTGCGCGTCGCCCCCTCCGCCACGCACACGTCCAGCGACGTCGAGAAGTTCGCCGAGGCGCTCGACGGCATCTGGCAGGAGCTCGACATCCCCCGCGCCCAGCACACGCGCGGCAACTGACAGGGAGTCGTCGGCGGTCGGACGCGCTCTGGCGTCCGGCCGCCGTCGGCCGTTCCAGCGGAGGTGGAGATCTGATGACTCTCTCGGTAGCCGCGGTACTCGCCGAATCCGCGGCACGGCGCCCGGACCACCCGGCGATCGTCTTCGGCACGGAACGGGTGACGTACAGCGAACTCTGGTTCCGGGCACGGCAGTACGCGACCGTGTTCCGCGAGCAGGGGATCAACCCCGGTGACCGGGTCGCGCTGCTGCTGCCCAACGGGCTCGAGTTCCCGGCCGCCTATTTCGGGGTGCTGGCCCTCGGCGCGGTCGTGGTGCCCGTGAACGCGCTGCTCCGGGCGGCGGAGATCGAGCACGTCCTGAGCGACTCCGGCGCCGAGCTGCTGGTCTGTGCCGCTCCGTTGCTCGGAGAGGGAGGCAAGGCAGCCGAGGCCACCGGGGTTCCGGTACTCACCACGGGCGCGGACGGAGTCGACGCGCTCGCCGAGGGGGCCGAACCGATCAGCGGCTGCGCGCCGAGCGAGCCCGGCGACATCGCGGTGATCCTCTACACCTCCGGCACCACGGGCCGGCCCAAGGGCGCGATGCTCACGCAGCTCAACATCACGATGAACATCCAGGTCGGGATGGACTCCCCGTTCGACTTCCGGCCCGATGACGTGCTGCTCGGCTGTCTGCCGCTGTTCCACACCTTCGGCCAGATCTGCGGGATGGGTACCTGCTTCCGGGCCGGCGCCACCATGGTGCTGATGGAGAGGTTCGACGGCGCGGGGGCACTCGACCTCATGGTGACCCACGGCTGCACGGTGCTCATGGGCGTACCGACGATGTATCTCGCGCTCCTGGACGCGGCCGCCGGCGATCCGCGACGGCCACCCCTCGACCGTGCCTTCTCCGGAGGATCGGCGCTGCCGGTCACGGTCCTCGAGGAGTTCCAGGAGACGTTCGGCTGCCAGATCTACGAGGGGTACGGGCTGACGGAGACCTCGCCCGTGGTCGCCTACAACCAGCGGGCGTGGCCCTGCAGGCCGGGCACCGTGGGACGGCCGGTCTGGGGCGTCGACGTGGAGATCGCCAGAGCCGATCTGGAGGGCCGGATCGAGCTGCTGCCCACCGGTGCGGTGGGGGAGATCGTCATCCGGGGGCACAACGTGATGGCCGGCTATCTCAACCGGCCCGAGGCGACGGCCGAGGTGATGGTCGACGGCTGGTTCCGCTCGGGCGATCTCGGTGTGAAGGACGGCGAGGGCTATCTGTCCATCGTCGACCGGAAGAAGGACCTCGTGCTGCGCGGCGGCTACAACGTCTACCCGCGGGAGATCGAGGACGTACTGGTGCACCACCCGGCGATCGCCCAGGTCGCCGTCATCGGTGTCCCGCACGCCTTGCACGGTGAGGAGGTCTGCGCAGTGGTGCTCACGCGAGCCGGTCTCGCACCCGGTCCGGCGCTGGGTGCGGAGATCACCGCCTGGAGCAGGGAACGGCTCGCCGCCTACAAGTACCCGCGGCGGGTGGAGTTCGTCGACGCGTTCCCGCTCGGCCCCAGCGGAAAGGTTCTCAAGCGGGAGCTGGTGGCACTCTTCTCCACAGCGTCCGCCGGGCGCTGACCGCACGCGAAACTCCTGGTGGTCCGGACGGCCGCTCGGACCTTCCGCACCACCAGGAGTCGCTTTGTCTCAACGGGAGTTGGCGAGGGCGAGCTGCGCGGCGAGTTCGGGCTGCAGGGCGGTCATCACGTCGATGAAGTCCTCGTGCGCGCCACGCTCCGGCGGGCTGGCGCTGTAGGAGCGGAGCGCCTGGAGGTTCCACTGGAAGTCCTGGAGCTGTTCCACATGGGGGCGGCGGATCCGCTCGTAGTCGTCGATCCGGTTCGGGTCGCCGGAGCCGAGCGAGTCGTGGATGGCCCGGGCGAGCGAGGCACCGCTCTGCAGGGACTGGTTGAGCCCCTGCCCGCCGAGCGTGTGCAGGCCGTGCGCGGTCTCCCCGAGCAGCAGGACCCTGCCCGCCCGCCACGAGGCGGCCCGCCAGAGGGAGAAGTTGAGCCTGATCAGCGGCGAGACACGGTCCTTGGCCTCGTCCAGCCAGGCGGACAGCTCCGGGTCGACCTGCCGCAGCTGTTCGGCCAGCGCGGCCGGCCCGCCCTGGTCGAGGGCCTCCTCCTGGTCCCGGTCGGGTGACCAGACCACGGCGAGCGATCGGGTCGGGATGGGAATGGTGAAGAGCGCGCTGGGCGCCTTGTGCCGTACCAGCAGCACGGGTTCACGGCCGGGCACGGCGGGCGTGACGACGAGCCACGCCGGCCGGTCGAAGGCCGAGACGTCGAGGGAGATTCCGACGAGATCGCGCAGCGCGGAATTCCGTCCGTCGGCGGCGACCGCGTATGCGGCACGGACACGGACGGGAGCGGCCGGGTCGGAGCCGTCCGTGCGGGCGAGGGTGAGCAGCACTCCGGAGTCGTCCTGCTCGACGGCGACCACACTCTCGCCGGTCCGTACGGTCGCGCCGGATTCACCCCGCAGTCCGGCGAGAGCCGCCTGCACGAGCGTGCCGGTCGGGACGGTCAGGCCGTGCGTACGGGCGATGCCCGGATGGTCCGCGTAGCGCCAGCTGGACAGCAGGCCGGTGCTCCCGTGGTCGTCGACGCCAAGGACCGGCTGGCCGCCCTGGACGAGCGCGTCCTCGATGCCCTCGTCGGCGAGCAGACCGAGTGTCGGAGGGGCCAGCAGGGGAGAGATTCCCGCCCCCGCCGGCTCGAACTCCGCCTGGGGTGAGACCAGTACGACCGACTGGCCGGAGCGTGCGCACAGCAGCGCCGCGAAGAGTGCCGTGGCGCCGCTGCCGACCACGCACACATCCGCCTCGATGTCAGGCCTGGGCCGACCGTCTGTAGTCACTGCTGCTCCTCCTGCTTGCTTCAACAGAGTCAGCAGCATCCTCATACCGTCCGGTCACCTGCCGGGTGTCCGCCCGGCCCGTCCGTTCGGAGTCGGCGTGCGGAACCGTTCGGGCTGCCCGTTCGGGTACGGCAGAAGGTGAGGGCTTTCGGCGAAGTTCTGCTGTACAGGCGTTGATCGGCGCAGCGGTCGGCTACAGAGAAAGTACAGCGATGCCGTGTTGCATGGAGCTCGAGCCGCAGTGGATCGGAATCCTTTCAGCGCGGAGGGGACTTCGATGGACCCGCGGCCCGAACGGGGAGGTAAGTGATCTTGAATTTGACGTCCGCAAGACCCGCACCGATGAATTGCCCACTGCTCGCATGCGGCTGTCCATAGCCGAAAAGGTGGCAGTGTGGTCCGGGCGGGCAACTGGACACCTTGTCCCAGATGACATCGATATCCTTTCGCCGGAAGAAAGGCAGAGATTCTCTGCCTTCCGTGATCCGGTGCGTGCCGCGAACTTTGTCACCGCGCACGCCGAAGTGCGACGGTGCCTCGCTCAGGTGCTGGACCTCGACCCGGGCCGAATCCGGTTCGGCCGGCACCCGTGCGCCGGCTGCGGCCGGTCCGTGCACGGCCGCCCCTACATCCAATACCCGCATACCAACTGGGAGTTCAGCCTCTCGCGGTCCGGTCCCTACTGGCTCTGCGCGGCCGCCGCCGGGATGCGGGTGGGCGTCGATCTCGAATGCGTGCGCCGGACGGACTTCGGCTCGCTCGCATCCGTCGTGCTGAGTGAAAGTGAACGGACGTACTTCCAGGGTGTCCCGGTGGGGCGCCGTGACGCGGAGTTCATCCGTTGCTGGACCAGGAAAGAAGCAGTTGTCAAGGCGAGTGGAATCGGAGTCGAGGCCACTCTCGGAAATGTCGACGTGAGACCAGGTGACCGAGCCGCGGTGGTCTCGCACAGTGCCGCCGGATGCGAGGTCGACACCTGGCTGGTGACGGACCTGCCGGCCGGGTCCGATTACTTCTCGGCCCTCGCCGTTCCGGCTTTCGAAGAATTTACTTTCTTTTTGGGGGAGAAATCAAGTGTCCACCCGATTGGATGAGAGCGACCTGAAGATCGCGCTGATTCTGGAGAACGAAGTCCGCCGATACGGGGTCGAAGGGATGCTCCGCTGTCTCGGGGGCATCAGTGGCGTCACCTGCTTCGGCAGCGGGGACGAAGCCCTACGGGCGGGCGGTGCCGCCGCGTTCGACCTGGTCGTCATCTCCGCCGCCGAACTCGCGGCGACGGAGGACCCTGCCGTCGCGGAGCAGCTGAGCGCGCACGACGTACGGCTGCTGCTGCTCGTCGACGGGGCCGACGGCGTCGAGGTACCGCAGAGCACCCACTCCTGCGTCCATGCGCTGGTCGACTGGTCCGGGCTGACTCCGAGGGTCTTCGGCGACGCCGTCTCCGACATCATGGCGGGCAAGTTCTATGTGTCGGCCACTCTCGCCCGGCGGGTGCTGCGGCAGGCCGGGCCCCTGCCGGCCGAGGCGCGCCCCTGGGGGCCGCCCGGGACGATGCTCACACCCCGCGAACTCCAGGTGCTGCATCTGGTGGCCGAGGGGCTGAGCAACAAGCAGGCGGCCAGGCGGCTGCAGATCTCGGAGCACGGGGTGAAGCGACTGGTGGGCAATGTGCTGGCCAAGCTGAACTGCCCCAACCGCACGCTCGCCGTGGTCCGGGCCATTGAGGACGGCCTGTTGGCGGGGCCCAGCCGGGAGACGGGCCGACAGGTCGACTCCGCAACATCTGTTGCCTAACCGGTGTAGGCTGTGCAGATGTCCGAATCGACCGCAGAGATTGTGGCGAGGCGCACCGACCCCAGGGTCCTGCGGACCCGCGCGCTGTTGCGGGCCGCAGCTTTGGAGCTCGCCGCCGAGCGGGAACTGCACACCATCACCATCGCCAACGTCGCCGAACGGGCGACGGTCAACCGCGCCACGGTCTATCAGCATTACCAGGACCTGGACGAGTTGATGCTCGACGCGATGGAGGACGAGCTGGCGGGACTGATCGGCCTGGCGGCCCGCTGCCCCCTCGTCGTACTGCCGGCCGAGATGCCGCAGGGTTTCCTCGACATGTTCCGGCACGTCGAGGCGGAGGCCACGCTCTACCGGCGGATGCTCGGGCCCTGCGGCTCGCCCCGCTTCGTCAACCGGCTGCGCCAGCTGGTCGCCGAGCAGGTCGCTCTCCAGCTGGTGCAGGCCGGAGCCGGACGGGCCGACGAGGCGGGTGTCGAACTGCGGGCGCACTGCTCCGCCGGGGCGTTCATCGGCCTGGTCACCTGCTGGCTGCTCAGGCCTGACTGGCTGCCCGCCGAGGAAGCCGCTGCGCACGCCTGGCAGGGGCTGCACCTGGGCGGCGGCAAGACCGCCGGGTAGCACCCGTAGGAAGCAGGCAGGGAATCCCACCTCTGGGCCAGAGGTGGGATTCCTGCTTTTCCGGCACTCCGTACGTCGGCTCCCCCCTGGCCGAACGGTCAGCCCGCACGCGCCGATCGGGCGGAAAACGGCTACCTGGAAGGGGCCTTGGCCTGTCGCCCGGGTGCCGAGATCGTGGTGGTCGGCACCGCTGAGACCCGGTGCCGACCACGACAGGAGAGGGACACATGGAGAGCAAGCGTCTGACGGCCGACGAGCCCGGCTCGGCAGCGGACGTGCCCGTTCGCAACATGCTGTCCGCGCCACCGTCGCTGGTCGACGAGCAACTGGCCACGCGGATGGGCATCGAGGTCATCTCCATCGACCCCGAGCGGGTGGTCGCGACCATGCCCGTACGGGGCAACATGCAGCCCTTCGGCTGGCTGCACGGAGGAGCGAACGCGGTACTGGCGGAGACCCTGGGTTCGGTCGCGGCCGGCCTCTGGGTGGCGCCGAGGGGCGCCGTGGCAGGGCTCGAACTGTCCTGCACCCACCACAAGTCGGTACGCACGGGTCTGGTCACCGGGGTCTGCACGCCGCTGCATCTCGGCAGCCGGGTGGCCACCTACCAGATCGAGATCACCGACGAGAAGGGGCGGCCCACCTGCACGGCACGTCTGACCTGCCTGGTGCACAAGCGCTGAAGGAGGCGTGGACCAATGTCTACGGACGTAGTTGGAGCGGACGGTGTCACGGTCTGGGACAGCCCGAACGCGGAGGCGTTCCGGGGGGCCATGGGCCTCTTCCCGACGGGCATCGCCGTCATCACCGTGGGCCAGGGCCCCGGTACCGAGGCGATGACCGCCAGTTCGGTCACCTCGATCTCGCTGGAACCGACCCTCGTCCTGGTGAGCGTCAACGCCGCCGGCCGGCTGGTCGACGCCATCGACGGTGCCGGGGGCTTCGCGGTGAACGTCCTTGCCCAGGACCAGACGGAGCTCTCGCGGCGGTTCGCCGCACGCGACCGGCCGAGCGGCCTGGTGGCGCAGGAGCTGCTCGGCTCCGTCGCCGGGCGCAGCGGCCACCTGGTGGTGCCCGACGCTCTGGTGTCCCTGGAGTGCACCACCGAGTACCGGTACCCGGGCGGGGACCATGTGCTCTACCTGGGCCTCGTGCGGGGGATGAGGGTGGCGGACCCGGTACGGCCCCCGCTGGTGTACCACCGCGGGGCGTACACCCGGCTGCCCGGCTGAGCCGAGGTCGACCGACGCCCCGCCGACCGACCGATTCCCGCACGACCGACCGACGGATGACCGATGCCCGGCCGACCGGCCGGGCCCACAAGTGAGGTGTGTTTCATGGCACGTTCGGTGCTCGTCACCGGCGGAAACCGGGGCATCGGCCTGGCCGTCGCCCGGGCGTTCCAGGCGCAGGGCGACGCGGTGGCTGTCACCCACCGCGGCTCCGGCGCGCCCGAAGGGCTGCTGGGAGTGGAGTGCGACGTCACCGATCCGGACCAGGTGGCGCGGGCGTTCGGTGAGGTCGAGGCCGTACAGGGGCCGGTCGACGTACTGGTGTCGAACGCCGGGATCACCGACGACCGGCTGATGCTGCGGATGACAGACCCGCAGTTCCTGCGGGTGCTCGACACCAACCTGGGCGGTGCGTTCAGGACCAGCCGGAAGGCGGCCGCCGCAATGCTGCGCAAGCGGCAGGGGCGGGTCGTCTTCATCTCCTCGGTCGCCGGACTGCGCGGCTCCGAGGGGCAGGCCAACTACGCGGCGAGCAAGGCCGGGCTGGTCGGCCTGGCCCGGTCGCTGGCGCGCGAACTCGGCTCACGGGGCATCACCGTCAACGTGGTCGCGCCGGGTCTGGTGGAGACCGACATGACCGCGAAGCTGCCCGAGGCGCGGAGGGCGCAGATGATCGGGGACGTACCGCTGGGCCGGATCGCCGACCCCGCGGAGATCGCTTCCGCGGTGGTCTGGCTCGCCTCGCCCGGGGCGTCCTATGTGACAGGCGCCGTCATCCCCGTCGACGGAGGCCTCGGCATGGGGCACTGACCCCGGCCGCCACGTGGGGCCGCAAACAGCTGATCCGCCGTCAGGAAGCCTTTCCTGGCGGCGGATCAGTGTTGCCGGGGCCTTGCTACTGGCCCGCGCCCTGCTTGGCGAAGAACGCCCGGGCCTGCTCGCCCGTCCACTCGTAGGAGTCGGTGACGCCGCGGAGCGCGCCGTTGAAATGGGGAGCCACGAACCGGGCGAGCAGCTCGAAGCTCCGCTTCATCTGCTCCCGCTGCGCCCAGTCCATGACGGTGACCAGCAGCCGGCCGAAGCCGCCGGTGGCCTCCTGAATGTCGCGGATCGCCTGGACGCACTCGTCGACCGAGCCGATGATCGCGCTGCGCCGGTCGATCGCCTCCTCCAGCGCCTTGCGGGCCTCCGCGCGGGAGTGCACGGGCGGAGCGCCGACGAGGGCCCAGTACTCGTTGCGGTAGCGCATCCAGCCGTCGACGATCTCGTCGAGCGCCTGGGAGCGGCTCTCCGACACATGCACGGACAGCGTCACCCGCCAGTCGGCCCGGTCGATCGTGCGGCCGTGCTCGGCCGCCGCTTCCTCCGCGTGCCGCCACTGGCCGACGAGGTCGCCGATCTGGCTGCCCGGCCGCGGCGGGATGCCGAAGGAGATCGGGCTGATCCCGTGCTGCCCCGCAAGGCGCATACCGAACGGGGAGGTGGCACTGGACACCGCCAGCGGCAGCCCGGTCTTCGCGTACGGACGCAACTGGAGGCGGGCGTCGCGGAGTTCGAACCAGTCGGTGCGGTGGGTGACCGGCTTCTCGCCGTCCAGCAGCTGAAGGATCACCTCCAGCGACTCCGCGGTGCGCCGACGGGTGTCCGCCGGGTCGATGCCGAGGAAGTGCATGTCCGAAGGGATGGAGCCCGCTCCGACGCCGAGGGTGAACCGTCCCCGGGTCAGCTGGTCCAGCTGTACGGCCCGCGAGGCGACCATGAACGGGTGGTGGTACGGCAGGCTGACCACCCCGGTGCCGAGCCTGATGTGCCTGGTCCGCTCGGCCGCGGTGGCGATGAACAACTCGGGCGAGCTGACGGTTCCCCAGCCGGCCGAGTGGTGCTCGCCGACCCAGAGTTCGTCGAAACCGAGTTGGTCGAGCCACTCGGCCAGCTCGAGGTCCCGCCACAGCGACAGGGCCGGGTCCTCACCCAGCGGGTGAAGGGGTGAAAGGAAGGCGCCGAAGCCCATCCGGTCCAATTGAGGCTCCTCACAAGGTCGTTGACGTACTCGATGACAGGTCGTACGCGGTGCAGAGGTCGACCAGCGGGGCCAGCCAGCCGTACGCGGGCCACTGCGGCACGGCCGGCTCCGCGGGCGGCGACCCCGGTGAACCGTCCGCGTTCCGGCGGCGCAGCAGCAGCGCCACGGCGGCGTCGCCCTGCGGCAGCGGCCCGAACAGCCGTGCCGAGCCCACGCGTTCGCGCACCCAGTCGACGCGCTCGTTGGCCGCGGTCTCGACGCCGATCACCAGCACCTGCTCCACCTCCTCCTCGTCCAGCAGGAGGTCCGCCAGCTGCAGGGCCTCGGCGGCCGGGTCAGTGCCCGCCGAGATACAGCTGATGGGGCCGGTGATGCCGTACCGCTTGGTCAGATGGCCGAGGATCGACGTGGTCACCGACTGGAAGAACAGCAGCGGGCTGTGGACCTGGCCCGCGACCAGCCGCTGGGTCGCGACATCGGACGTGGTGGTGTCGCCGTAGGTGGTGGCCAGCACGATGGCGGTCCGCTCGGCGCGGCCCGCGGTCAGGTCGCGCTCGGTCCCCGGATCGCCGAGGCAGGCGCCGGCGACCTCGGCGACCAGCGGACTGAACCGCGACAGCACAAAGCCCGGAACATTGGGCACTTCGGCCGGCGCGGCGCCGGGCAGGCCGTCGGCGGCCTCCCCCCAGGGCGCCCGGCAGGCCGCCGCCACGATCGAGCGCGGCTGTGCGAGCAGCGTGGTCATGCGATTCCTTTCAGGGTGCGGACGGGGAACGCGGCGGTGGGAAATGGCTGCGCCGCTACGCCCGCTTCAGGACAAGGGCCGCGTTCACTCCGCCGAACGCGGCGTTGAGCGAGAGCGCGTGAGTGACGGGGGCCCGACGGGCCTCGCCCGGCACGTAATCCAGGTCGCAGTCGGGGTCCGGCTCCTGGTAGCCGACCGTGGGCGGCAGGATGCCGTCGCGGAGCGCGAGCAGGGTGATCACCGCCTCCACGGCCCCGGTGGCCTCGAGCATGTGGCCGGTGCTGCCCTTCGTCGAACTCACCGGGACGGCCGGCGCGTGCGCGCCGAAGATGCCGTGCAGCGCCGCCGTTTCCGCGACATCGTTCAGCGGGGTGCCGGTGCCGTGCGCGTTGACGTACCCGATCCGCTCGGGCGACAGCCCCGCGCTACGCAGCGCGGCGCGGGCCGCGCGGGCCAGCCCCTCACCCCGCGGGTGCGGCTTGATGACGTGGTACGCGTCGGCGGCCATGCCCCAGCCCGCCACCTCGGCGAGCACCTCGGCCCCGCGTGCCCGTGCGCGCTCGGCCGACTCCAGGACCAGCACGGCCGCGCCGTCGCCCTGGAGGAGACCCGCCCGGCCCGCGGCGAACGGCCGGACGACACCCTCCCGGCTCAGCGCCTTGCCGGAGTCGAACTTCGCGAACACGTCCTCGGTGACCAGGTACGCGCCGCCACAGACCACCGTGTCGGCAGCCCCGCGCCGGATCAGCGCGGCGCCGTGCGCGATCGCGTTGGTCGAGGCGACGCAGGCGTTGACGAAGGCGAGCCGCGGACCGTCCAGGGCGAAGGATTCGCCGATGCCGTGCGGCAGCCGGGCCGGCATGCTGTCCAGCGTCCGCCGATCCCCGGGGTCCCGGCCGGCCGCCATGTCCGTCCAGAAGGACCGGCTCGCGGAGTGATCCCCGTTGGTGCCGAGGAGCACCGGCGCACCGGACGCCTCGGTGCCCGCCATCCGCAGCGCCTCCGCGGTGCACGCGTGCAGCACTTCGGCCTGCGTCGGGGTGTAGCCGGGCTTGACCGGTACCCCGGGGATCTCGGGGCCGTGGCCTTCGTAGGTGGCGGCTCGCTTCGCGTGGAAGGGGGCGGTGTCGAAGCGGCTGACCGGGACGAACCCCGGCCGGCCCGCGAAGACGCCCTCACGCAGTGCTTCGGCGCCGAAGCCGAAGGCGGTGAGTACTCCGTATCCGGTGATCGCCACCTCAGGACGCATGCCGGGCCTCCGTCCCACTGGCCGCACTCGCCCCGCCGGCCCCGCCCGGCAGCAGCCGGACCAGGTTGCGGTGCAGTGAGCCGATCGTGTCGCTGGCGGCCAGCTCGTCCTCGTCCTCGGGACCGACGACGATTCCGTGGCGTTCGTCGAGCAGGTGGACCAGCCAGACGAAGGTCAGGGAATCGAGGGCGAGTTCGGTCCCGGCGTCCCAGTCATCGAGCAGCTGACCGCTGTCGCGCAGCAGCTGTGCCACATCGGTTTCGGTGATCACTGGGCCGCGCTGCCCGCCGCAAGGGCCGACCGCCGGTCGACGACCGCGTCCACGAACCGGCCGAGGTTCGGGACCAGTTGCGGTTCCAGGTCCTCCTCGGGCAGGTCGATGCCGTACTCACCCTCCAGCTGCAGCACCAGCTCGATCATGGCGAGCGACTCGAGCCCCAGCCCTTCCTCGCCGAGCGGGAGGCCGTCCTCGACCTGCGCGGGCAGCGGGAGATTGATGACGTCCCTGATCACCGTCAGGATGAACTCGCGGGTCTCTTCATGCATGGCGTCTCCGTACGTGGTTGTCCGGCTTGTTGGGCCGGGCATGGCTGTTGATCCTGCTCACCGCGGTCCGCCGGCCGGCAGACCGCGGGGGCCGCTCAGCGGACCGGGACCCGCTGGACCGTGCCGAGCCGCTCGGTGAGGCGCGGGGTCTCGTGCACCGCGGCCGAGAGCGCGCGGATCACGCTGGCGGGCGTACTGCTCTCGAAGAAGCTGCGTCCCACGGCGAGACCGCTGCAGCCCGCCGCGATCGCACCGGCGGCGTAGTTGGCCAGGTCGGCGTCGCTCCTGCTCGGGCCGCCGGCGACCAGTACCGGGATCGGGCAGCTCTCGACGACCTCGGCCATCCGCTCCAGCGGTGCCGCCCAGGTGGTCTTCACCATCGAAGCGCCAAGGTCCGCCGCCACGTTGACGACGTGCGAGAGCAGCCGGGGGTCGTGCGGGTCGGTGATCCGCGGCCCCCTCGGATACACCATGGCCAGCAGCGGCATACCCCACCGCCGGCAGGCGTCGGCCACCGAGCTGAGATCCGTCAGCTGCCGGCTCTCGGTGTCGGAGCCGATGTTGACGTGCACGCTCACCGCGTCCGCGCCGAGCTGGATCGCCTCTTCGACGTCGCCGACCAGAACCTTGGCGTCGACGTCGGTGGCGTGGGACGTGCTCGCGCTCAGATGCACGATCAGTGAGCAGTCGCGCAGCAGCCCCGGATCGACGGTCGCCGCACGCCCCTTGTGCACCACGATGCCGTCCGCGCCGCCCGCCACCGCTGTGCGGACCAGCCCGTTGAAGTCCCTGGCGGCGACGATGGGACCGTCTCCCACCGAATGGTCCATCGGCACGAACAGATAACGCCCGTCGCTGTGCCGGGACAGCCGTGACAGGCGCAGCGCCATACCACCGGACCTTGCTGTCATGATCCACCCCTCGTCACCTGGAAGTCTGATTCGGTGACCGAGTCTCACCCCGCGCGCGGCCGCCGCTACCCCTCGAACGGAGTGCCTCTGCGAGTGCGCGTGGCGGCGCCGATCGAGGTACCCGACCGGCCAGCCCCCGCCCTCCGTCCGACCGCCCATCGAGCAGCCCTTTCGCGGCTGTTGGGGCGTAGGTCCGCGCTGACATCGTGCTGATCGGGACGTCCGGCCGGGGAACGCCGCCGGCCCGGTACGCCTCCGGCAGCGGTACGCCGGAAACAGCCACTCAGCGTAGGGATGGTCAACGTGAAGTTCGCCTGGATCGACATCCGTTCCGTCGAGAAGAACCAGCGTGAGGCGGTGGTGGACGCGGCGATCCACGCCGGTCTCGCCGGGTTCGTCGACGACCGCCTGGAGCTGCTGGCCACTCTGCCGCCGACCGTGCAGAAGGTACTGCTCGCCGCTCCGGACGCGACACTGCCCCCGGAGGCGGCCGATGTCGCCGACATCGTCCTCACCGCGGTCCGCACGACCGCCGAGCTGGACAAGCTGAAGCTGGTGGCGGCCGAGGCCCCGGCCCGGCACGGCGCGTTCGTCGACGTCGTCGACGACCCCTCGCTCCGGCTCGCCTGCGCGGCCGCACAGGAGCTGGAGCACACGGTGGTGAAGTTCCGCGACCCCACCAAGATCCCGCTGGAGATCGTGATCGCCGCCGCCGACAAGAGCCCCGGGCGGCTGATCTGCGAGGCCGGTGACCTGGAAGAGGCCGGCATCATCGTGGACGTACTGGAGAAGGGCTCGGACGGGCTGCTCCTCGCGCCCAAGGACGCCAACGACATCTTCGGTCTGAACAGCCTGCTCCAGTCCTCGACCCAGGACCTCGAACTGTCCACGCTGACCGTGGAGTCGATCGAGCACAACGGCCTCGGCGACCGGGTGTGCGTCGACACCTGCACCCACTTCGAGAAGGACGAGGGCATCCTGGTCGGCTCGTACGCCCACGGCTTCGTGCTGTGCGTCAGCGAGACCCACCCGCTGCCCTACATGCCGACTCGGCCCTTCCGGGTGAACGCCGGTGCGCTGCACTCGTACGTCATGGGCGCCGACAACCGCACCAACTACCTCAGTGAGCTCAAGGCCGGCAGCACCGTCCTCGGTGTGACGGCGGACGGCCGCACCCGGCGGATCGTGGTCGGCCGGGTCAAGCTCGAATCCCGCCCGCTGCTGACCGTCAGGGCCAAGTCCGACGAGGGCGTCGAAGTCAGCCTGACGCTGCAGGACGACTGGCACGTGCGGGTGCTCGGCCCCGGCGCCACCGTACTGAACTGCACCGAGCTCAAGCCCGGCGACAAGCTGCTCGGCTACATCGCCACCGACAAGCGTCATGTCGGCTGGCCTGTGGGCGAGTTCTGCATCGAGAAGTGATCGAGAAGTGACGGAGGCGGACAGCGCAATGGCTTCACCGACGGATTTCGACTCCTGGCTCGCGGCATGCCTGTCCGACACCGACCGCGACACCGACCTCTGGGCCCATGGCGAACAGGAGGTGACGCGCGAGCGGTTGCGGTACGAGACCGGTCGCGCGGCCGGCCGGCTGGCGGCCCACGGCATCCGCGCCGGCAGCACCGTGGCCGTTCAACTGCCGCCGGGCTTCACCCTGTTGTGGACGGTGTTCGCCCTGTGGAGTTCGGGCGCGCAGGTCATGCTGCTCGATCCGCGGCTGACCCGGGCGGAGACCACCCGGCTGATCGAGGTGTGCGAGCCGCAGTTCCATCTCACCTCGGGCGAGGAACCCCTGCGGGTGGCCGCGTTCCGGGACGAGTGCGAGGTCGTGGTGGCGTCGCGCCCGCAGGGGCGCCCGGCCGCGACCGGGCACCGGCTCGTGCAGTTCAGCTCCGGTTCCACGGGTCTGCCCAAGGTGATCGGCCGTACCGGGGAATCGCTGCTGGCCGAGATCGACCGCTTCGCTCGCCTCGCGGACATGCCGCGGCCCGGCGAGAGCGTCTTGCTGCTCAGCTCACTGGTGCACTCCTTCGGGCTGATCGGCGGCGTGCTGCACGCGCTGAACACCGGCGTGGCCCTGCACTTCGCCCGCCGACCGCACCGCAACGAGCTGCTCCGGATCCTGGTGGACCGTCAGGTCGCCGCGGTGTTCGGCGTCCCGGCGCACTTCGATCTGCTGAGCCGGATCGAAGGGCCCGCCGTACCGGCCGAGCTGCGGCTCGCGGTCTCCGGCGGGGAGATCCTGCCCACCGAGATCTTCGAGCGCTTCGAGGAGCGGTACGGCGTACGCATCGGCCAGGCGTACGGCATGACCGAGACCGGCATCATCGCGACCGATCTGACCGGGGCGTACCCGCTGCCTGCCGTCGGTGTTCCGGCGCCGGGGGTCCGTACCGTCATCAAGGAGGGCACCCTTCGGGTCAGCCTTCCGGAGAACCCCTATCTGCACGGGGACCACGAGAGCCGTTTCGTGGGCGGCTGGCTCAACACCCATGACCTGTCCACCGTCGGGCCGGACACCGGGGTCCTGGAGATCACCGGCCGGGTCGACTCGGTGGTCGCGATCGGCGGTCTGAAGGTCGATCTGACCGAGGTGGAGTCCGTCCTGACATCGCATGCGGCCGTCACCGAGGCGGTGGTGGTCTACGGGGACGCGATCGAGGCCCATCTGGTCGTGTCCGGCCGGGTGTCCAACGCCGAGCTGCTCGCCTGGTGCCGCGAACAGCTCAGCCCGTACAAGATCCCCAAGGCCTTCCACTTCCCGGCCGTGCTGCCGCGCACCTCCAACGGCAAGCTGATCCGCAACCGTGAACTGCTGCACGCGGCAAGGGAACGGCAGCGGCAGGTGGTGGCCCGGTGATCGACCGCGACTTCGTGGGTGCCGTCCTGGCCCCGTACACCGTCGCGGTGGAGCGCGACCGGCTGCGCCGCTACGCGGCAGCGGTCGGGCTCCCGGGCGCGGTCTTCACCGATGAGGCGGCGGCGCGGGCGGCCGGGCACCCCGATCTGCCGGTGCCGCCCGCGCTCCTCGCCGGTTTCGAGCGGCAGGAGCCCGGTGACTTCCTGGCCGACCTGGGGGTCCGGCTGAGCGATGTGCGCCACGTCGAGCAGGGGTTCGTCCATCACCGGGCGGTGTACGCCGGAGACCTGCTCACCTTCGCGCCGGTGATCACCGACATCCGTACGCGGCGTGGGCTCGACTTCGTCGTCCGTGACACGGCGGTCAGCCGCGACGGCGCTCTGGTCGCCGAGCTCCACCAGGTCATCCTCGTACAGCCGGGAGGGAAGTGATGAGCGGGTTCTCGCTCGCGGCGGCGGAGGTCGGCGCGGAGCTGCCCGAACTGCTGCCGGAACAGATCGACCGGGCCACTCTGGCGGCCTTCGCCGAGTCGTACGGCGATCCCAATCCGATCCACCTGGACCCGCAGGCGGCCCGCGCGGCGGGACTGGACGATGTGATCGCCCACGGCATGCTCTCCATGGCGCTGCTGGGACGGCTCCTCGTCGAATGGGCGCCGGTGGAGGACGTGTTGTCCTTCCGGGCGTCCTTCACCGCCGTCACGACGGTGCCCGCACGGCTGCGCTGCACGGCGCGCGTCAAGGCGATCGAGACGGTCGCCGGGGGGCGGGCGGCGAGGCTGGCACTGGCGGTGCGGCGGGTGGACGGCCCGCTGACGGTGCGGGGGGAAGCGCTGGTACGGATCCCGGCTGCGCCGGTTTCGGGAGCACGGGCGTCGAGTGTGCGGGCGCCGGGTGTGTCGGCTGTGGCCTCCGATCCGGCCGCGGGCTCGGGCTTCGTGCCGGCCGCGGGCTCGGCCCCGGTTACATCGGCTGCGGTCTCCGTGCCGGCTCCCGCTTCGGCTCCGGGCACCGTGCCAGCCACGATTCCGGGCTCCGTGCCGGGCGTTCCGGGTGTGGGCCCCGCCTCGGTTGCGTCGGCCCCGGCCTTGGTTCCCACCCCGGCCACGGTCTCCGTTCCGGCTCCCGCCCCGGCCCCGGTTCCGGCCGCTATGCCGGCCGATCCGGCTGCGGGCGCCGCCCCGGTTGTCCCGGCCCCGACCCCCGCCCCGCGGCCCACATGAACCGGCCGCGCGACCCATGGATCCGGCCGGCCGCCAGGGCGGAGTCGGACGCGCCGGTCAGACTCTTCTGTCTGCCGTACGCAGGCGGCGGTGCCACCGTCTTCCGCGACTGGCTGCGCGACCGTGATCTCGGGCGCCGCGTCGAGGTGATGGCCGTCCAACTGCCGGGGCGCGGGAACCGGATCGCCGAGCAGCCGTTCGACGACGCGCGGCTGCTCGCCAAGGAACTGACCGGAGTGCTCGCTCCGTACCTGGACCGTCCCTATGGCATCTACGGGCACAGCATGGGCGGACTCGCCGGGCTCGCCCTGGCGCGCGAACTGGCCCGGTCGCCCGGGCTGAGGCAGCCGGCCGGACTCTTCGTGGGGGCGAGTGTGGCGCCGGGCTCGGTGCGGCCGCAGGCGGTGTGGCGGGGAACGGACGCCGAGCTCACGGAGTGGCTCCGGCGGACCGGTGGCACCCCGGCCTCCGTGCTGGCCAAGCCCGCGCTGCTGGAGCTGCTGCTGCCGGCGCTGCGGGCCGACCTCGCACTGGTGGCGGGGTACCGCCGGCAGCCGTCCGAGGAACTCGCCGTCCCCATCAGGGGGTTCGCGGGCGCCTCCGACCTGCTGACGCCCAGTGGGGCGATGCGCGGCTGGGCCGCGGAGACCGCGGCCGGCTTCACGTTGTCCCAGGTGCCCGGCGGCCACTTCTTCCTCGCCGAATCGGGTCGGGCCGTACTCGAGGCCATCACCGGGCAGTTGCTCGCCGCGGACGGACCCGGCCGGGTCCGATGAACGTTCCCCAGTTTCCGACATCTGTTGTACAAGCAACACTTGTTGTGGAACGATTGCGCTGCTGAGTTCAAGAGCGAAGGGGAACGAGCAGCTGTGAGTACTGACCAGGCGCCGGCCGAGACGGATGACTCCGGCCGCATTACGCCCGAACTGTGGTGGCTGAGCGGGATCATGGCGTTGGGCGGTTTCGCCAGCCTGCTCGACAGCACCATCGTCAATGTCGCGGTCGGACCGCTCGCCAGGAACTTCGACTCCGAGATCTCCACCGTGCAATGGGTGGTGACGGGCTATCTGCTCGCGCTCTCGGTGTCGATCCCGCTCAGCGGGTGGTCCGCCGCCCGCTTCGGCGCGAAGCAGATGGTGATTTTCTCGCAGGTGGTGTTCCTGGTCGGTTCACTGCTCGCGGGGATGGCCTGGTCGGCGCCCAGCCTGATCGCCTTCCGGCTGCTCCAGGGCATCGGAGGCGGCCTCCTCGTGCCGATCGGGCAGGCGCTGCTGGCCCAGGCGGCGGGGCCGAAGCGGCTCGGCCGCCTGATGGGCATCGTCTCGATCCCGGCGATGTTCGCCCCGCTCATCGCCCCGTCGCTGGGCGGTGTGATGGTCGACTACCTGAGCTGGCGGTGGCTCTTCTTCATCAACGTGCCGCTCTGCCTGATCACCGTCGTCCTGGTCCTGCTGAAGGTGCGGAACGTCGTCGAGCCCTCCAAGGACGCCAAGCTCGACGTGGTGGGCATGGTGCTGCTGATGCCCGGTCTCGCCGCGCTGCTCTACGGCCTGTCCGAGGCCGGCTCGGCGGGCGGGTTCGGCGACGGGAAGACGGTCGGCGGCCTGGCGATCGGAGCCGTGTTCCTGGCGGCCTTCGCGGTCCGCGCCCTGCGCACCCGGCTGGAGCCGCTGGTGGACCTGCGGCTCTTCCGCCGCGGCGGCTTCAGGAACGGCACGTTGGCGAACATGCTGCTGAGCATGGCGATGTACGGCGTGATGATCCCGCTGCCGCTGTACTTCCAACTGGTGCACGGCGCGAGCGTGCTGGAGTCCGCGCTCCTGCTGCTGCCGCAGAGTCTCGGCTTCTTCGCCGGGGTCGTGATGATGAACCGGCTGACGGTGATGCTGGGTGTACGGAATCTGACCCTCCTCGGCATCCTGCTCGCGGTGCTCGGCACCATTCCGTACGCCCTCATCGACGCCGATCCGAACGCGGTCGTGCTCGGACTCGCGATGGTCGTACGCGGCTTCGGCCTCGGCGCCTCGATGCTGCCGACCATGACGGTCGCCTTCGGCAGCGTGCCCAAGGAACTCGCGCCGAGCGCCACCAGCGCCTTCAACGTCTTCCAGCGGGTCAGCGCGTCCCTGGGCACGGCGGTGCTGGCGGTGGTCCTGCAGCAGCAGGTCGAGGACCAACTGCCCGCGGGCGTACCGTCGGTCGTCCGGGTGCTGCCCGCCAGCGATGTCGCCAAGGACCTGGCGACCTCCTTCGGTCCCCCCTTCTGGTGGGCGCTGGTGATCACCGCCCTCGCGGTGCTGCCGAGCCTCTTCCTGCCCGGACGCGAGCCGGCCCCCACGTCGGCGCCGGACGCCGCGCCGTCCCGGGAGGGGGAGTCGGCGCTCAATCCCGGCTGACGCCTCCCTCCCGCTGAACCCTTCCCGCCGATCCCTCCCGCTGACGCCCCATCAGCCGCGTGGCGGCGCATGGTCAACCATGCGCCGCCACGCGGCTTTTCGTTCTGCCCGCGACGACGGTCGGCGCGTTGGGCCGCTGCGTCGGGGTGGACTTTCGAGCAGGGCGGTCGGGCCTCCTGAGACCGCGCGGGACCGCCGAGAATTCAAGCCGGATCGAAAGCCGGGACCTGCCCGGGCCCCCATCGCAGCAATCCGGAGGATGTCTTGGAGACGGAGTCACTGCCGTGGCGGGAATATCTGGAACGCATCGGTTATCAAGGCTTGTTGAACAACTCCCTGGAATGCCTGCGCGAGCTTTACACGGCACATCTGCGGTCCGTCCCCTACGAGATGCTCGACTCCTTCGACGGAACGCCGCCGGTGCTGGGCCACGAGGAATCGTTCGCCAAGCTGGTGCACCGGCGTCGGGGTGGCAACTGCCTTGAATCGACGCCATTGTTCGGTGAATTCCTGCGTCAGGCCGGCTTCGACGTCCGGTTGGTCCCGGCGCAGATCTGGAAGGTCAGCGGCGAGTGGTGGGACGCCTGGGACCACCTGCTGCTGATCGTCACCGTGGACGGCGAGGACTGGCTGCTCGATGTGGGCTTCCTGATGCTGACCTTCGCCGAGCCGCTGAAGGTCACCGAGGGGCCGCAGGAGCAGTCCGGCTGGCGGTTCCGGGTCGCCGAGGAGGAGGGCTTCCCGACCGTCTCGCACCAAGGACCGGACGGCAGTTGGACGGCGGTCTACCGGTACCGGGACGAGCCGCAGCAGCGCGCCGACTACGAATGGATCATCGATTTCCACAAGTCGGCCGAGGATTCGCCGCTGGTCGGGACGCTGCTGTGCTCCCGGAACGTACCGGACGGAAAGCTGATCATGATCGGCGAGAACCTTCTGCACGCGCGGAACGGCCGCGTGAGCGCCGAGTTCATCGAGACCACGGCCCGTGCCGAAGAACTCCTCCGCGAGATCTTCGCCGGCCATGAACACATGGTGGAAAGCGCCGTGCGGACCTGGGAGAAGGCACGCGCCGACCGGTCGACGCGACGAAGCCTGGTCTATCGAAAGGCGGAACAGTGATGCCGGACAAGCCGACAGCGCTGGTCACAGGCGCTTCCCGGGGGATAGGCCGCGGTATCGCCGTGCGGCTCGCCGAGGAGGGATACGACGTCGCCTTCTGCTTCCGGTCCGGAAAGGAGGCGGCGGACGAGACCCGGGAGGCGGTGGAGCGGGCCGGGGCCCGCTGCTTCCACGACCGCTGCGACGTGACCGACATCGTCGACGTCAAGGCGTTCGTCAGCAACGCGGAAGCGGCCCTGGGCCCGGTCGAGGTGCTGGTCAACAACGCCGGGATCACCCGGGACAACCCGCTGGTGCTCATGCCGCCCGAGGACTGGAACGACGTCATCGGGACCAACCTCACCGGCACCTACAACTTCAGCCACTGCGTGGCCTTCGGCCAGCTGAAGCGCCGCAGCGGCGTCATCGTCAACGTCTCGTCCGTGGCCGGTGTGTACGGCAACGCGACACAGTCCAACTACGCCGCCTCCAAGGCAGGCGTCAACATCCTGACCAGGTCCCTTTCGCGGGAGTTGGGGCCTTACGGGATCCGAGTCAACGCCGTGGCACCGGGCTTCATCGAGACCGACATGACCGGCCATCTCTCCGAGAAGGTGCGCAAGAAGGCCCTCGCGACCATCCCGCTGCGCGACTTCGGTGCCGTCTCGCACGTCGCCGACCTGGTCTCCTTCCTCGTCTCGGACAAGGCCTCGTACATCACCGGCCAGATCGTCCAGGTGGACGGCGGATTCTCGCAGTGACCCCGACAGCCCGGCCCGACCCGACAGCACAGATGAATCGCCCGACCGGAGGAGACACCATGCCCGTTACGCAGCAGTACATGGACGAGATCCGCGAGATCGTCGCCGAGGCCCTGGAGATCGAGCCCGACGAGATGACCGGGACGAGTTCCTTCGTCGATGACCACGACGGCGACTCGCTCCGCGCGATCGAGATCCTGGCGCGGCTGGAGAAGAGGTACGGCGTCGAGATCCCGCAGTCGGAGCTGCCGAAGATGGGCAATCTGCGCGCCGTGTACGACGTGGTCGCCGAGCGCGCCAACTGGGACTCCTGACATGAAGCGCAGGGTCGTCATCACGGGGCTCGGCCCCGTCTCGAGCATCGGCACCGGGGTCGAGGCCTTCGCGGAGGCGCTCCAGCAGGGGCGCAGTGGCATCTCGCCGATCTCCTCCTTCGACGCCTCGGGATTCCCGTACCGGATGGCCGGTGAGGTGCCGGATTTCTCGCCGCACGACATGCTGCAGGCCATCAAGCCCGAGGAGTGGGGGCGCAGCAGCCAGTTCGCGGCCGCGGCGGCCCGCCTCGCGGTGGCGGACGCGGGGATCGACCCGGAGCTGCTGGCCGCGGCGCGGTCCGGCTCCTGCATCGGTACCACCGGGGGTGAGGCCGGCGCGGTCGAGCGGCTTTCCGAGCAGGAAGTGGCGGGCGGCTTCGAGAGCTGGCAGGCGGACCTCGCGCAGCAGGTCCCGTCCTCCCGGCTGGCGGTCGCCGTCAACCGCGAACTCGGCCTCACCGGCGAGGCGGTGACCATCTCCACCGCCTGCTCGGCCAGCAACTACGCGCTGGGCTACGCCTACGCGGCGATCGCGGCCGACGAAGCCGACTTCATGATCGCCGGTGGTTCGGAGGGCGTCTACCGCTGGGCGCACGCCGGCTTCTACCGGCTCGGGGCGATGGCCGAGGACCACTGTTCGCCGTTCGACCGCGACCGGCAGGGGATGCTCACCGGTGAGGGCGGGGCCGCGCTCTTCCTGGAGTCGCTGGAGAGCGCCGAGCGCCGCGGTGCCGAGATCTATGCCGAGGTGCTCGGATACGGACTCAACTGCGATGCCGGGCACATGGTGGCGCCGGATCCGGTGAGCATCGCCGAGTGCATGCGCAGGGCGCACAGCCGGGCCGGCGTCACGGCCGACCAGGTCGACTACATCTGCGCGCACGGCACCGGCACGCCGGCCAACGACGCGGCGGAGACCCGTGCGGTCCGGGAGGTCTTCGGCGACTCCCCGCCGCCCATCAGCTCCATCAAATCGATGCTCGGCCACACCATGGGGGCCGCGAGCGGCTTCGGCGCCATCGCCTCCGCCCTCGGTATCGCCCGCCAGTTCATGCCGCCGACGATCAACTTCCGGAACATCGACCCGGACATGCCGGGGATCGACCCGGTGGCCAACCAGGCGCGCCCGGCGCGTCTGCGGGTGGTGCAGAACAACGGGTTCGCCTTCGGCGGGAACAACGCCATCACCATTCTGGGGGAGGTCTCATGACGACACGTCAGTCGAATCTCACGGCGACACGTCAGACGCACGAGGTCGCTCCTGACGCGGTCTACGTCACGGGCTGGGGGGTCGCCTCGCCGCTCGGTATGGGGGCGGCCGACTTCAGTACGGCGTTCGTCGAGGAGCGCGACGCCCTCGCCGACGTCACCGCGATGTTCGAGGAGAAGTTGCCGGCCGACCGGGCCTTTGCCATCCCGGACTTCCAGGTCCGGGACCATCTCGGCCGCAAGGGAACCCGCTTCTTCGACCGCTCCACCGCCCTGGCCCTGGTCGCCTGCGACCAGACGCTGAAGGACACCGGTCTCGCGGTGACGGACGAGAACCGCGGTCAGGTCGGTCTGATCCTGGGCACCACCAGCGGCAGCGTGAAGTCCACCAGCGACTTCAGCCGCGAGACCATCACCGAGGACCGCCCCTACCTGGTCAACCCGGTGCTCTTCCCGAACGCGGTGATGAACTGCGCTGCGGGCCAGGCCGCGATCTGGTACGGCCTGAAAGGCGTCAACACCACCATCGCCGGTGGCCGGATGGCCGGTATCGCCGCTCTGCGGTACGCCTCCCGCAGCCTGCGCTGGGGAGACGCGGACGCCCTGCTGGTGGGTGCGGTCGAGGAGTTCAGCCCGCACAACGCCTGGCTGACGCACCTGCCCGGCGGTTCGGCCCCCGCCGGCGAGGGAGCCGCCCTCTTCATGCTGGAGAGGGGGGAGGCCCTGCTCGCGTCGGGCCGCCGACCCGATGCCGAGATCATGGCCGTGGCCTCCGCCTCGGCCGACCCGGCCGACCGCCCGGCCTTCGTCGAGGCGTTCGCCGACTGCGTGCGCCAGGCACTGCGGGAGGCCGGCGTGGGTCCGGGCGACCTGTGGGCGGTGGCTCCCGGATCCGGCCCGGATTCGGTGATCGAGACCGCGACCCTGGAGGCCGGACTGGGCGAGCACACCGTCCGGCGACTCCCCGTGGCGCGACTCGTCGGTGAATGCCACGCCGCACAGGGCGCGTTGCAGCTGGCCGCCGTGCTCGCCCACCACCGGCAGGACGCCGCACTGGACGGCAGGCCCGCCCTCATCACCTCCTTCACCCCGGAGGGCGGGGTCGGCGCCGCCGTGGTCAGGGGGTGGCAGCGGTGAGGCGCAAGCCCGCGAAGCCCGTCCTGTACTTCTCCTTCCGCAGCCCCTACAGCTGGCTGGCGCTGCGGCAGTTGGAGGCGCGCTTCCCCGAGGCGCCCGAAACCGTCGAGTACCGCCCGTGGTGGGAACCCGACGAGCGGACGCGGAAGGCGCTGGACGGGCGCGGGGCGCCCTTCCCGTACATCCCGATGAGCAAGGCCAAGCACCTGTACATCCTCCAGGACGTCAAGCGGCTGTCCGAGGGGATGGGTTACAAGGTCGCCTGGCCCATCGACGTCGACCCGTGGTGGGAGGTGCCGCATCTGGGCTGGCTGGCGGCCCGCCGGAACGGGCAGGACCGGCAGCTGCTGGCCGCGCTCATGTCGGCCCGGTGGGAGCACGGCGCCGACATCTGCGATCAGGACGTGCTCCGTGCGGTCGCCGAGGACGCGGGGCTCGATCCGCTGCCGATCGTGTCCGCGGTGAACGACCCGGACATCAGGGCCGAGGGGCTGGAAGCGCTTGTCCGGGTGTACGAGGACGACGCCTTCGGCATCCCGTACTTCAAGATCGGCCGTTTTCGGTACTGGGGTCTTGACCGCCTCGACGGATTCCTCCAGGAGCTGTCGGCGGCGGGGCTGCGCACGGACGACGCCGGTGCGGAGGGCGAGGGCGCGGAGGACGACGGAATTCCCGTGGCCATTGCGGACCGAATCGGCGCCTACGATCACGACACAGCCGGGGGATGCGGCTGAGTGTATAGTACACATGTTGCATCCTGTACTTCTATGAAAGCCCTTTCAATACGGGGCTGTAAGGGGCTGTGGGAGCGCCGACTATCGGACAAAAATCCGTCGTGACTTCCGATGGCGACTTTCTCTTGCGAAGATCGCTATACGGGGGTCAACGGGGGAAGTCACTGAGCACGGCCGCGCTCGGATGCCGCCCGACAACCGCGAACACCAAGAGCTGCGAGCGGAGTCGAGACAGTTGAACGAATTCAGGATGCTCGGGACGTTGGAGATCTTCGACGGACACAATTGGAAACCGGTTGAAGCGCCCAAGATTCGGACCGTACTGGCAGTCCTGCTGACCGCCAACGGCCGTGTCGTCTCGCTGGCGCGGCTCATCGACGAGCTCTGGTACAACGGCCCGCAGCAGAAGAGAGACCAGCGCAATCTGGTGCAGCAGTACGTGATGAAGCTGCGGCGCCGGCTCGGCGACGGGAACCACAGCGTGCTGGTGACCAAGGCGCCCGGCTACTGCCTGAACTTCGAGCCGGCCCAGCTCGATGCGCGCAGGTTCGAGGAGCTGCACGCCGAAGGGCAGGAGCTGTTCGCCGCGGGAGCCTACGAGCGGGCGTTCACCGTACTCGGCGACGCGCTGGACCTGTGGCGCGGTGCCCCCCTGGAGGGCGTTCCGGCCTCGCCTACCGTGCTCGCCGAGTCGGAGCGCCTGGAGGAGGCCCGGCTGGCCGCGGCCGAGATGAGGATAGACGCCAGCCACCACAACGGCGGATACGCCGCGACGCTGGCCGAACTCCGCACGCTCCGCGATGCCAACCCGCTCAGGGAGGGGCTCTGGATGAAGGAGATGATCGCCCTCCGCGAGTGCGGCCGCCGCGCCGACGCCCTCGAGGTCTACCAGCGAGCCCGCCGGACGCTCAGGGAGGAACTCGGCCTCGAGCCCAGCGTCGACCTCAGGGACCTCCAGCAGCGCATCCTCGTCGGATTCCACGGCTGAATCGACACACCAGGGCCGGCCGAAGAGGCCGCCGCACCTCGGGTGCGGCGGCCTCTTCGCGCTGCCCGGGCCGCCTTCTGGGGGCTGTTTCGAATCGTTTCGCAGCGGGACTTCGCGGAGCGCCGCGATGAGTTCCGGCCGGGGCGCGAGTCTGTTCTGGTGAGCGTTGTGCCGCGTCGTACGACGCGGCCCGGCACGAGACACCACGGAGGACACCATGACGACCACGTCCGGCAACGCGAGCAGCGACCTCCCCGGCAGGCCGCCGGTCGTCGACCTGGCCACCTGGCAGGCGGCACGCGAGAAGCTGCTGGTCCGCGAGAAGGCGCACACCCATGAGGGTGACGCGATCGCCGCGGCCCGGCGGCGGCTGCCGATGGTCGAACTCGACGGAACGGTCGAGGTCGTCGGACCCGACGGCCCGGTCCCGTTCCTGGACCTGTTCCAGGGCCGCGACGAGCTCGTGGTCTACCAGCACATGTGGTACGACGGGGCGCCGCACCAGGGGCAGTGCGAGGGCTGCACCACCACGGCCTGGCATGTGAAGGACGCCGTCTACCTCAACGCCCGCGGCGTCTCGTTCGCCGTCCTGACCTCGGGCCCGTGGGACGAGGTGGCTCCGTACGTCGAGTTCATGGGTTACACCCAGCCCTGGTACTCGGTACGGGGCGTGGAGGCGCCGATCGGCGGCGGAATGGGGCACATCGCCTGCTTCCTGCGCGACGGCGACCGCGTGTTCCTCACCTACTCCACGACGGGCCGTGGCAACGAGCCGGTCAACGGCTCCCTCAGCCTGCTCGACATGACGCCCTACGGCCGCGGTGAGGCGTGGGAGGACAACCCCGAGGGCCGGCCCGTGATCGGCGAAGTCCGCGAGGGGCACCCGTCCGTGGGCGGCCAGGCCTGCTGGTACTGGCGCTCGGACGCCGACGGCGTGGCCAGTTGGGGCCCGACCAGCCGCCCCGTGCCGCAGTGGACCCGCCCCGGCGCGACCCCCGTGGAGACCCTCGGCCGAAAGGGCCACCACCACTGAGGCCCAGCGCCGACCTCGACTGTGCTCGACTCCTGTTCTCCTTGATCACCCTGGTCGCTCTCTCAGCCATGGGATCCCCTTCGGGAGGGGTCCCGGAGGTGACGCCGAAGATGGCGGGCACCCAGAGGCAATTCTGAGACCGGGGAGAAGCAGGATGACTGATCCGACGCACGCCGTGCCCGCCGCCGGCGGCGGGGTGCCGGAGGCCCCGCCTCCCGCGGCGAGGGCGCACGACCCGCTGGCCGTCGCCCTCGGCAACGCCTCATTGCTCGGCGTCGGCTACCTGATGCTGCGGCGTCGAGGGCTCGCCATGACCGCCGCGGTGATCACCGCCGTGCTCGTCGTCCAACTCGTCTCGACCTCGCGGGTGTCGTACGAGGTCGCCGTGGTCCTGTGGTGGGTGGCCGTCACCGCCCACGGGTGGTTCCTGGCGCGCGGCGGCACAGGCCGGGTCGCGGTGCGCAGCCGGCGTCTGGTCGCGCTCGGCATCACGCTGCCGGTGCTGCTGGCCGTGGGGCTCCTGCGATTCGACGCCTCCAAGATAGAGCGGAGTGTCACCGAGGCCCGCGAAAGCGGCGACTGCGCCCGGGTGTTGGACGCCCAGGACAGGGTGTGGTTCGGGCACCGCATAGCCGACGCCCCGCTGACCGCCCGCGGCGACGAGACCGTACGGGCCTGCGACCGGCTGGAGACGGCCCGGACCGAGCTGGCCACCGCGCTGAGCGGGGACACCGATGCCTTGGACGAGGGTTTCGGCACACTCGCCTCGGTCCTTGCCGGACCCGGCAACGAGAAGACGGTCGCAGCGACCTTGAACGGATTCCTAGGCACCCTGCCCGCCAAGGACCCCTGCGACACCGTCACCGTCACCGACTGGCTCCGCGACCGGAAGCGGAGCCACGACGTACTGGACCGGTCGGCCGACGCGGCCGAGCGGACCGCGCCCGCCGCTCTCGTCGGATGCGCGGAAGACCTCATGGCGGACGGCAGTTGGGAGGAGGCCCGCACGCACTACGAGCAACTGCTCGCCCGGTACCCCGGAGACGGCCTCGCGGCCAAGTCCCGGAAGGGAGTCAGGAAGGCCACGCAGAGCATCGAGCTGGCCAACGTCCGGAGCCTGCTCGCGGGAGGGACAGACTCGCAGCCCGAGTACTGCTCCAACCCGGCGAAGTACAGCGGTGCCAAGCCCATCGGCAAGGGCACCAACCGTGCGCTGTTCTACGCCAACGACGAGTACGGCGACGACTATCCGGACAAACTCCCCGGCTCCTGGAAGGCCGACGATCCCGCCGACGCCGTCCTGGTGGTCTGCATGGGCGAGGACACCTCCGGAAGCTCCGTCGAGACGTGCCCGTACCAGAGCAGGACCTCCGGTGCCACCACGTACGTGACCTTCCACAAGATCGCGATACCGGTGAAGGTCTACGAGTTGCGTACCGGCAAGCTCGTCGCCAACCGCAAGATTCAGATCAACGGCACGAGTTGCCCCGCGCTCATCTCGTACTTCACCTACGGAGACTCCGACCCGGGCCCGCCGTCGACCAGGTACGTCGAGGAGTCCAAGTCCGACGTTCAGGCCGCGTTCGGGCCGCTGGTCGTCCGGTGAGCGGCGGCGGGCGAACAGCGCCTGTCCGATGGCGGTTTGGGAGGGCTCCCGTGCGGGTTGAGTGAGCATGGGGTACTGCACTGCCCGAAACCTCCGCCGCCGGTGGGCGGTTGGGTATTCAAGGCAGATCGGGTGGACGTACGTGAGGCGCGCTCGATGCGCGGCCAAGGGGGAGAGCACTGGTGGCAGGGGAGTGGGAACGGGCCATCGCAGGACGGTATCGACTGCGGCAGCGGCTGGGTTCCGGCGGCGGGGGAAGCGTCTGGCTGGCCGAGGACGAGGAGCTGCGGGCGCAGGTCGCGGTCAAGGAGATCGACGTACCGCACGAGTCGGGCGGAGCCGTCGGCGATTCCGTCGCACGGGGGCGCAAGGAGGCACTGAAGGCGGCGCAACTGCGCGAGCACCCCAACGTGGTCACGGTGTACGACGTGGTGGAGGACGACGACCGCCCGTGGATCGTGATGGAGTACCTGCCCGGTACGCGCGACCTGCGCGCCGTGGTGAAGGAGCGCGGCTCGCTGTCGAGTGAAGAGGTCGCCAGGATCGGAGCGGCCGCCCTCGACGCGCTCTCCGCCGGGCACCGGCTCGGAATCATCCACCGGGATGTGAAACCCTCCAACATCCTTCTGGCGCCGGACCATTCGGGTGTCGCCGACCGCCGGGTCCTGCTCACGGACTACGGCATCTCGCTGTGGCCCCGCGAGACCCGTATCACGCAGAGCGGCATGGTGGTCGGCACCCCGGGCTTCGTGGCGCCGGAGCGGCTGTCCGGCGGCGAGGCGACACCCGCGACCGATCTGTTCTCGCTCGGCGTCACCCTCTACTTCGCCGTCGAGGGCACCGCCCCCTTCGAGCGGGAGACGCTCGACGCCACCCTCATGGCGGCGCTGAACGCGGTTCCCTCCCCGCCGCGATGGGCGAGCGAGCCGCTCAGCCGCGCGATCATGGGGCTGCTGGCGAAAGACCCGTCGGACCGTACACGGGCGGCACAGGCGGCCGAACTGCTCGCCGAGGCCTCGGCAGAGGTTGCTCCGAGCGGTTCGGAGGAGGGCTCGCCAAGCGACGGATCCGGGGCGGACTCCGGCGAGCTCGGGCCCGCGCAGGGGCCCGGCCGAGCCGCGCCTTCCGGGAAGGACCCCAACACCCCGACCCGGCGCACGTGGGACGGCTCCCGCCGGGCGGCGGGCCGACGTACGCCCGTGCTGTTGACGGTCGCCGCCGTGTTGGCCGGGGGCGTCGGGTTCGCGCTGGGCGCCGCCACGTTCCGCGACGCGGGGGACGGGACGAACAGCCCGGAGGACAAGCCGAAGTCTGTCGCGACGCCCTCCCCGACCGTGACCCGCAGCGCGTACCCGTACGGCAGGCAGGTGGGGCTGCGCGAGGGGCTGGCGCCGGGCCAGTGCGTCGACGCCGACTGGAAGGACGGGGAGTTCAAGGGGCGGGCCGGCCTGAAGCTGGTCGACTGCTACGACGACGATCCCGAGGGGCAGGTCATCGCGACCGTGGCCGTCGACAACGCCGTACAGGCATCGGACGCACAGGCCGCACGGAGCGAATGCACCAGGCGCACCGCCGAGTTGCGCAAGACCATGGCCGACCCGGTGCTGTATGTCCTTACGCCGGAGACCGGGCAGAGCGAGCCGCCCGCCCCGGCCTGCCTGATCTTCGTGAAGGACGCCACCCT
This sequence comes from Streptomyces sp. NBC_00038, assembly GCF_026343635.1. Lineage (NCBI taxonomy): Bacteria > Bacillati > Actinomycetota > Actinomycetes > Kitasatosporales > Streptomycetaceae > Streptomyces > Streptomyces sp. NBC_00038. The sequence goes on along the minus strand of NZ_JAPELQ010000001.1, from coordinate 1,490,321 downwards.
CGGCGGCCCGCTCGGCGACTTCCGCAAGTTCGGCGACGAGGTGTACAACACGCAGCTGGGCCCGGGCGACTGCATCGACGCCGAAGAGGACGCGGACGGCATCTACACCAAGACCCTGGTGAGCTGCGCAAAACCGCACGACGAGCAGATGGTCGGCTGGACCTGGGCCTCGGGCGACGGATCGGCGGACAGCGTCGACACGGCTGCGCTCTGCCAGGAGAAGTACGGCGTCAACTGGGCCCGTGGCCAGGGGCACGAGATGTCCGGCTGGCAGTCCAACGACGATGAGTGGAACGCCGGGTTCCGGCAGGTGCTGTGCAGCGTGGAACGGGAGGACGGCAAGAAACTCCCCGGAGGAGTGTTGAAGCCGGCGTACTGACCCGCGCCGCGACTCGGGACGCCGCGCACGGGCGGGTGGCGCTCACCGACTACGGCACAGCCCAGCACATGGCCGGCAACCCCTTGCACACTCGGTCCCGGCAACACCTGTGCCGGAGTGGGCTATTGGGCCGCGTTGCGCCATACCTTCACGTCCAGGGTGGCGTACGTCGTCCCGGACGAGCCCTGGTACGTCACGAGCCCCACGTGCCCCGTCCCGCTGATGACGCACATCTGCTGGCCGACGGTGAGGTCCTTGACCCAGATGTAGCTCTTGTAGCCGGTCGCCGCCTGGCACGCGTCCAGGCCTCCCTGCCGGCCTGCCGGCAGCAGGGCGAGGGAGCTGCCGGAGTCGGTGCCGGGGGCGAGGACCGCGCCCGAGGAGTAGACGGCGTAGGTCAGGTCCTCGTCGGAGGTCCCGGTGTCCGCCTTGGACCGCACCGGAGTGTCCGCCAGATACAGGTCGTGGCTCTTGGTCATCCGGATCCCGGAGTACGTCACCGGGGCAGGGGTCGTCGGAGCCGCGGGTTCGCTGGACGCGGCGGTCGGGGGAGCGGAGGTCGCGGTCCGTGTGGGCGTCGGGGGGCCCGAAGGGCTCGCCGGCAGAGCGGACTTGACGGGCTCGGGCTTCTCCGAGGTCCGGGCGGCGGACGGGGAGCCGGACGTCGACGGCGACGCCTTCTCGGCCGTGGCCGACTGCGACGCGGCCACCTCCTGCGCCTGGGGGTCGCTCTTGTCGCCGTCCCCCGGAACGAGCAGCAGCGCGACGCCCGCCCCACCGGCGACGAGCACGACGGCGGCCGCCGACAACACCCAGCCCCGGCCCTTGCGGCCGCTCTGGCCGCCCGAGTCGACCGAGGAGGTCTGCGCGGCGGCAGGCAACTGCGACTGTGCCTGCGGCTGCGACCAGGGAGGCGGAGCGCCGTACGGACCCGGCGTGGCCCCTGGCCCCATCACGAAGGGCCCGGGCTGCGCGGCGTGGGACGGGGAGGTGGGGGAGTAGGCCGCGGGGTACCCGTAGCCGCCGGAGCCGGCAGGTCCGAAGCCGCCGGAACCCACGGAACCGTCGGTGCTGGAGCCGACGGGCCCGAAGCCCTCGGGTCCCGCGGACCCGGCAGCGCTGGAGCCGACGGGCCCGTAACCGCCGGACCCCGCGGACCCGTAACCGCCGGAACCCACAGGCCCGAAACCGCCGGAAGCGTGAGCGCCCGGAGCCGCCCCAGCCCGGGCCTGATCGGCGCCTTCGGCCCGAGCCGCGATCCCCGCCGCCAGCTCGCCCGGCAGCCACGCGCCGGACGTGAACCGTGCTTCGTCACCGCGGTTCGTCTGGATCGTCGACACGGAGCGTATGACCTCCTCGACGGAAGGCCGCTCGGCGGCGGGCTTGCGCAGACACCGGGCCACCAACTCCCGTATCTCCATGGGCACGCGGCTGAGGTCGGGCTCCTCGTGCACCACCCGGTAGAGCACCGCGTGCGGGTCGCCCTCCCCGAAGGCCGCGACGCCGGTCGCCGCGAACACAGCGGTCTGCCCGAGGGCGAACACGTCGGCCGAGGCGAGGGCCTCACCGCCGAGCACCTGCTCCGGCGCCATGTAGGCGATGGTGCCGAGGGCCGTACCGCTCTGCGTCACCGACGTGGTGTCCGCGGCCCGCGCGACACCGAAGTCGATGACCCGTGGGCCGTCCGCGGCGAGCAGCACGTTCGACGGCTTGAGGTCCCGGTGCACGATGCCCTCGCGGTGCACCGCCTGCAGGGCCTCCGCGACACCGGCGATCAGCCGCAGCACGGTGTCGACAGGCAGCGGCCCATGGTCGCGCACCGCGTCGGCGAGGGACGGCCCCGGCACATAGGCGGTCGCGCACCACGGCATGGATCCCTCGGTGTCGCTGTCCACGACCGGAGCCGTGTAGAGCCCGTGCACCCGGCTCGCGGAGGCCACCTCAGCCCGGAACCGCTTGCGGAACTCGGGGTTCTCGGCCAGCTCAGGGCGGATCACCTTGACCGCGACGGCCCGCCCGCCCGGCGTGTGCGAGAGGTAGACACGCCCCATGCCGCCGGCACCGAGCCGTGCCACCAGCCGGTAGCCGCCGACGACTTGAGGATCACCGTCCTCCAGTGGCTGGAAACTCCCCGTATCGGGCCCACCGTTGCTCAACACGCGCCACTCCACCCCGTGATCTGCTCTCTGATGCCCCATTGCATCACGGGCCCCTCGTGTCCCGCCCGCTGGTGGAGTACTCGTGGAACTTGCTCAGACCCGGACCGCCCCGCCTTCGACGGGATTGTTAGCCTTGACCGTGATCGATTTCCTCATACACGGTCGAGTACGCGGCCGAGGCTCGCGATGAGCGTCGTCGACTCCTTCCCGCTCGGTGCCGCGACCACGCTCGCCGAACTCGCCCGGGACCCGCATCCGCGGCTGGCACTGCTCCGCGCGCAGGAGCCCGTCTCCTGGCTGCCCGAGCTGAACGGCTGGCTGGTGACCCGCCGCGACCTCGCGCTGAGCGTGATGCGGGACGCCGAGACCTTCACCGTCGACGACCCCCGGTTCTCCACCGCACAGGTCGTCGGCCCGAGCATGCTGTCCCTGGACGGTGACCGGCACGCCCGCCACCGCGAGCCCTTCACCGCTCCCTTCCGCCCTCGGGAAGTGCGTGAGGGCTTCGCCTCGTTCATCGAGCAGGAGACCGACCGGCTCATCACCGCACTGGAACCCGCGGGCGCCGTCGAACTGCGACGTGCCTTCGCCGGCCCGCTGGCGGTCGCCGTCGTGACCGAGGCGCTCGGGCTCGTCGGCACCACCGCGGCCACGGTGCTCGCCTGGTACGACTCCATCGTGGGCGCGGTGTCGGACATCACCGCCGGACACGAGGCGGGACCGGCCGGCCCGGCGGCGTACGCGCAGTTGCGCGCCGCGGTGGAAGCCACGGTCGCGGACCGGGGCGCCGACTCGCTCCTCGGTTCCGCCGCCGGGCGGCTGACGCTGCCGGAGGTGGCGTCCAATGCCGCGGTGCTGATGTTCGGCGGCATCGAGACCACCGAGGCGATGATCACCAACGCGCTGCTGCACCTGCTGCAACGCCCTGACCAACTCGCCCTTGTCCGGGCCGACTTCGGCCTGCTGGACGGCGCGATCGAGGAATCCCTGCGTCTCGAACCCGGTGCGGCGGTCGTGGACCGCTACGCCACCAGTGACACCGCCCTCGGCCCGGCCACGATCCGCCGAGGCGAATTGGTCACGGTCTCCCTGACGGGCGCCAACCGTGACCCGGCCGTCTTCCCCGACCCGGACCGGTTCGATGTCCGCCGCGAGAACGCGCGCCTCCAACTGGCCTTCGCACACGGCCCGCACTACTGCCTCGCCGCGCACCTCGCCCGTCTGGAGACCCGCATCGCCCTGCAGCACCTGCTCGAACGCCTCCCGGCCCTGCGCCTGGACCCGGAGCGCCCCGCCGCCGCGCAGGGACTGGTCTTCCGCAAGCCCCCAACCCTGCATGTGCTGTGGGACAGTCCCGCCTGACCGGCGGACGGTGTCATGAGAACAGGGCGTCCAGGTCCGGCTTCTTGTCGCCGAAGATCCCGTCCTGCTCACCAAGGGAGGCCAGCTTCTCCAGAGAGGGCATGTCGACCTGCGTCGGCCAGTCGGGCAGCGTCAGCTTCTCCATCACCCCGCTGTCGATCTTGGTGTAGACGGTGAGGATCTGGCGCGCCTCCTCCGGGTGTTCGGAGGCGTACTCCAGCGACTCGGTCATCGCCTCGGTGAACTTCTTCACCAGGTCGGGGTTCTCCTTGGTCAGCCTGGTCGTGGTGAAGTACGTCGCGAGAGTGAGCCGGGGGTCGGTCTCGGCGAACGGCGCCGCCACGACGCGCGCACCCTGGGACTTGGCGATCGTCTGCGCCGGTTCGCCCATCCAGGCGGCGTCCACCCGACCGCCGTCCAAAGCGGCCGGCATCTGGTCGAACGGGATCTCCACGAACTTGACCTTCGAGGCGTCGCCGCCGTCCTTGCGTACCGACTCGCGCACCGTGGTGTCCCCGATGTTCTTCAGGGTGTTCACCGCCACCGTCTTCCCCGCGAGGTCCTTGGCCGACCTGATGGGGCTGTCCTTCCTGACGGCGACACCGGTGACGTCGGTCGTGGTGTTTCCGGTGGTGGTAGCCCCGTTGACGACCGACTTGACCGGCACTCCCTGGGTCTGAGCGAGCATCAACGACGTGGTGTTGCTGAACCCGAACTGGAACTGTCCGCTCACCACACCCGGAATGATCGCGGCACCGCCCTGGGCGCTTTCCATCTTCAGCTCGATGCCGCGGCTGCTGAAGAAGCCCTTCTTCTGGCCCAGGTAGAGCGGCGCCACATCGACGATCGGGATGATGCCGACCTTGACCTGTGCCGTCTTGTTCCCGCCCGAGGACGACGAGCCGACGGTCCCGGCGGACGAGGATCCGCATCCGGCCGCACAGACGACCGTCAACACTGCTGTGGCAAGCCCGAGAATGCGCCTTTGCATGGGGCCTCTCCTGACAGAACGAGGATGAGTGTGTGCGTTTCGCGCGCCAATACGTAGGGAGATCAAGGGATTTGAGCGGAGTTGCTGGGCTCGTGTGGGCTGACGCCTCCCACGGCGCCCCCAAGGGGCGGTCGGATGGAAGGCCGGAGGTGCGACGGAGTGATTGCCTGCGGTGGTCGCCCGAGCGGCTCGCTGATCGCGACGACCCATGTTGTGCAGCTAGTTGACGGCAGTAACGTACACGCCTACTTTCGCGGTGTCATGCCCCTGGGACGCAACGGCTGCCCTGCCAAGGGGCGTTGATGCCGGCCCGGCCCCGCTGCCCCGACCAGTGACGCGCAGGGCGGCCGTATCCTCAACGGCGTGGACGAGAGGTGGCCGACGTGGACGACAGGTACCCCATGGCCTGGCCGGATTCCCCGGGTGGCACCCCATTGCGCCCTCAGTCGCTGATGCTCGCCTTCTTCGGCGACCATGTTCTGGGCGAGCACCCGCTGTGCGTGTACTCGGGCAGCATCATCGACGTCCTCGGCCGCGCCGGTGTCGGCGAGCAGGCCGTCCGCTCCACCCTGACCCGCATGGTCAACCGCGGCCTGCTGCAACGGCAGCGCCAGGGGCGCAAGATGTACTTCGGCCTGACCCCGCACGCGACGCAGATCCTCCACGACGGGGGCAAGCGCATCTGGAGGACCAGCGCCGTCAACGACGACTGGGACGGCACCTGGACCCTGCTCGGGTTCTCCCTCCCCGAGTCGTGGCAGCGCCAGCGCCACGACCTGCGCTCCCGGCTCAACTGGTCCGGCTTCGGGCCCCTTTACAGCGGGCTGTGGATCGCTCCCGGTGACGTCGACATCACCGACATCGTCGGCGAGCTCGGTCTCGCCGCCCACGTGAAGATCTTCCATGCCCGTGCCGACGATGCCACCGACATCGACCTGATGATCCGCGACGCCTGGGACCTGGAAAGCATCGCCGCCCGCTACATCACCTTCGACAAGAGGTGGAGCGCCTACCTCGGGAACGGCTCGGGCGACCCGATCGCGACCCGTCTCAGGCTGGTCGCCGAGTGGCTGGGCACCATTCGCACGGACCCGCGCCTTCCGGCCCGGCACCTACCGCCCGACTGGCCCGCCCGTCCGGCGGAGGAGACCTTCAGGCGCGTCGCGGCCGAAACCGGGGCCCCTGCCCTCCAGATGGCGGCCGAACTCCTGGAGACGACACCGCTAGGGACTTCCTGAACCGTCTGGAGTCGGGTCGATGCTTCGCGCGGCCTCACCTCGCCGTCTCTCAGGCCGTCGACCGCCGGACATGATGGGATGTGGGGATCAGGCTGGTGTAAGAGGTCCGGGGTTTTGGGGTGGGGGCACTATGAGGCTTGTGCCTGGGCTGTCCGGCGGCGTCGGCGAAGGTGTGGGGGCGGCGGCCGGCAGCCGGGCGCCGGACGCTCCGCGGGGGCCGAGCGCCCATGCCCATCTTCTGTTCGTGCTCGGTGAGTACGCCTTGGATGAAGGCACCGGCGCCTGGACACAGACCATCGTGGACGCTCTCGGCCTGGTCGGATTCGAGGAGAAGGCCGCCCGGAAGGCCTTGTCCCGCAGCGCCGCCGACGGTGTGGTGGTCTCGCGGCGAGTCGGCAGGCGGGCGCGCTGGCAGCTCACCCCGAGCGGCCGGGAGACCCTGCTTGCCGCCCAGGAGCGGCTGTTCGCGCCCGGCCCGGAGCGCGACTGGGACGGCGAGTGGCTGCTCTTGCTGACGAGCGTTCCGGAGAGCGACCGGCGACTGCGGCATCGCCTGCGAACGTCCCTGGGCTGGGCCGGTTTCGGCTCCTACGGGCCCGGCCTGTGGATCAGCCCGCACCCTTCGCGCGCGGACGAGGCCCGCGAGGTCGTGCGCTCCCTGGGCGACCAGGTGGAAGGCACCCTGCTGCACGCACGCCTCGACGACTCCGCCGAACGGCACCGGCTGGTCGCCCAGGCCTGGGACATCGCGGAACTGGACGCCCGGTACCGGGCCTTCATCGAACGCTTCGCCGCAGGCCGGCCGCACTCGCCGGGCGAAGCGCTCACCGAGCTGTTGCACCTCAACTACCAGTGGCGGCGCCTGCTGCTCGCCGACCCGGGGCTGCCGCCGACCCTGCTGCCGCCGGACTGGAGCGGCGAGCGGGCCCGCCGCCTGCTCCTGGACCGCCGCGCCAACTGGCGTGAAATCGGGCGTACTTGGTGGGAGCAGCGGGAGGCCGCGTCGGGCGTGGCTCAACCACAGGAGTAAATGCGACACAACCTTGACCTCACATCCACAGCAGTGTCCAATGTGCCTCGCCGCACTGTGGCCCCTTCCCCCTTCCCCTTTGTGCGGCGAGAGGCGGTACTCCACGTGAACCGCACCAGAGAGGCGTTACGAAGGCGCCGGACGACCGTGGTCGCGGCGCTCCTGCTGACACTGATCGGCCTGAGTCCCGGCACCGACTCCACGGCCGCCGCCGCGGAGGCACGGCGGGCGAACGGCGGCCCCATTCCGCCGGTGACGGACTGCGCCGATCTCGCCACTGACGGCACGACCGAAAGCGACCTGGCGGCCGTCCCGGACGCACCCACCCGGATCACCTCCGCCACAGTGGTCGAGGCCACCGCGACCGTACCGGCGTACTGCTTCGTCAAGGGCTACGTCGCCCCCCAGGTCAACTTCGAGCTCAAGCTGCCGCTCAGCACCTGGGAGGGCCGCTACCTGCAACAAGGCTGCGGCGGGCTCTGCGGATACATTTCCGCGACCACCTTCCCGACCGCGCCGGACCCGGCCTGCGAGGCCCAGGCCGGCGGGGACTTCGCGCTCGCCGCGACCGACGACGGCCACACCTCACCGGGCCCCTTCAGCGCCGAGGGGTGGGGTCAGGACCAGCAATTGCGGATCGACTTCGGGTACCGGGCGGTCCACGTGGTCTCCGTCGCAGCCGAGGCGATCATGAAGGAGTACTACGGGACGCCCCCGAGGTACTCGTACTTCAACGGCTGTTCGGACGGCGGCCGCGAGGGACTGATGGAGGCCCAGCGCTACCCGGAGGACTTCGACGGGATCATCGCCGGTGCCCCGGCCGCCTACATGCCCTTCCTCGCGAGCGAACACACCGCCTGGGTCGCCCGTGCCAACACCGGCGCAGACGGGCGGCCCGTCCTCACCGCGGACAAGCTCCCGGGTCTGCACTCCGCCGTCCTCACCGCCTGTGACGGCGACGACGGCCTGGTCGACGGCCAGATCGACGACCCGCGCACCTGCGACTTCGACCCCGCGTCGACACAGTGCCCCACCGGCGTCGACCGGGCGGACTGCCTCACCCCCGCCCAGGTCACGGCTACCCGGAAGCTGTACGCGCCGCCGACGGACGAGAACGGCCGACTGCTCTACCCCGGCCGCGAGGAGCCGGGCTCGGAGATCTCCTGGGCCGGCCCGCCGATCCCGTGGATCACCGCGCCCCCGGGCGTCCCCACCTTCGCCCCCGTCACCGCGGACAACTACCTGCGCTACCTGGCATTCCCGGTCGGCACGCCCGGTGTGCCGCTGGCGGACTGGGAGTTCACATCGCAGAACTTCGCCAAGCTGCTGCCGGAGCAGCGCACCATCGCCGCGCTCGACCCCGATCTGAGTGAGTTCCGCGACGCCGGCGGCAAGTTGATCCTCTATCACGGGTGGGCCGACACCCTGATCCCGCCGACCGGCACCACTAACTACTACCGGGCCGTCCAGGACAGCATGGGCGGACCGGCGGCCACCAACCGCTTCGCCCGCCTGTTCATGTTCCCCGGCCTCTACCACTGCACGGGGGGCGGGCCTGGACCCGACAACTCCGACCTGGTCCACCAACTGGTCGGGTGGACCGAGCGAGGGGCGGCACCGCAGAAGATCATCGCCACCCAGACCGACGCCAACGGCAATGCCACCCGCACCCGGCCCGTGTACCCCTATCCCACCGTCGCCAGGTACAAGGGCACCGGCAGCATCGACGAAGCCGCCAACTTCGCCCCGGCGCCTCCGGCCGGCCGACCCGACGACCACGTCGACTGGCTCGGCAGCGACCTGCTGAACTAGCCTTCCCGACCCGGTCGGGAAGCTATAGATCGAGCGTCAGCACCGGCGAGGCCGACCGGCTCACGCAGATCATCATGGTGGTGGCGGTGGGGCGTTCGGACGGGTCGATCACCGTGTCGCGGTGGTCGACCCGTCCGGCAGCCACCGGCGTCTCGCAGCTGCCGCAGTAGCCCTCCTCGCAGGAGTAGGGCACGTCCGGCAGTTTCTCCCGGACGACCTCCAGCACGGAGCGGTCGGCGGGCACTGTCATCCGTAGTCCCGAACGGCTGAGCACCACCTCGAACTCACCGCTCTGCGCGCCGAGTTGATCCGGTGGCCCGGAGGCGGCGGTGAAGCGTTCAAGGTGCGGGGTCCGGGGCGGGCCGAACGTGCGGCACAGGGCCGTCACCGCGTCGAGCATCGGCTGCGGGCCGCACGCGTAGACGGCGTGAGCCGGCGGGGCGGCCGAGATCTCGGCCGCCAGGTCCGGCAGACCTGCCTCGTCCTGTGGCACGAGCAGCACCCGGTCCCCGCCCAGCGCCGCCAACTCCTCCGCGTACGCCAGACGTGACCGGTCACGGGCGCCCAGGACCAACCGCCAGGGCAGGCCGCGGGCGGTGAGCTCCCGGGCCATCGGCAGCAGCGGCGTGACGCCGATGCCGCCTGCCAGCAGCAGATAGCCCGCCGCGGGGATCAGGGGGAAGCGATTGACCGGCCCGGTGACCTCCAACTCCCGCCCCACGAGCGCGGTTTCGTGGATCTCCCGCGACCCGCCGCGCCCTTCGGGCACCCGATGCACGGCGACCGTCCACGCCTCGTTGTCCGCCGTTTCTCCGCACAGCGAGTAGGCCCGCCGCAGCCCCGAGGGCAGGGTCAGCTCCACATGGGCACCGGGCTCCCAGGGCGGCAGGGCGCCGCCGCGGGGCCGCGTCAGCCGCAGTTCCAACACGTCCTGGGCGACCCAGCGGGCCTGCCGGACCAGCAGACGATGAGTGGCCGACGCCGTCATGGGCCCTCCGTAGGTGTCAGAAGACACGGAAGTACTCCCGCTGCTCCCAGTCGGTGACCTCCTGGCCGAAGCGGGCGAGCTCGGCACGCTTGATGCTCGCGTAGTACGCCACGAAGTCCTTGCCGAGCCGGTCCGCCAGCGCCTGGTCCGCCTCCAGCGCGTCGAGGGCCTCGCCCAGCGAACGCGGCAACGGTTCGGCCCGGGTGGCGTACGGCTCGTCGGCCGCCGGGCCGGGGTCGAGATCGCCGGCCACACCGTCGAGCCCGGCGGCGAGTTGGGAGGCGAGATAGAGGTACGGATTGGCGGCTGGCTCCCCGATCCGGTTCTCCAGCCGTGTCGCTGACGGACCGTCACCGACCACGCGCACCATCGCCCCGCGGTTGTCGCGCCCCCACACCGCGCGGTCCGGGGCCAGCGACATCGAGCGGAACCGCTTGAAGCCGTTGAGGGTCGGCGTGGAGAACGCGCTCGTGGCCCGCGCGTGCCGGAGCAGCCCGCCCAGGAAGGCGGTCCCGTACGGCGACAGCGGCGGGCCCGACTCCGAACTGCCCGGGTCCTCGGGGGCGAAGAGCGCGACGCCGTCCCGCAGCACGCTCTGGTGCAGATGCCAGCCGCTGGAGAAGACCCCGGGCAGATGGGGGCGGCACATGAAGGTGGCGTGGTGGCCGTGGCGGGCGGCGACCTGCTTGACGGCGCTGCGCAGCAGCACCATCGCGTCGGCCGTGCCCAGCCCGTCAGCCGGCTGAAGCGTCAACTCGACCTGGCTCGGACCGAATTCGACCTCCATGCTGCGCAGCGGCAGCCCCAGGCCCTCGATGTTCGAGCGCAGGACGTCGAGAATGGGGTCGAGTTCGTCGTACCGCAGCTCGCTGAGGTACTGGTAGCCGTGATTGAGCATGCCGACCTCGGGCGCGGCGCCGGGCTGGCCGAGATCTCCGGGACCCAGGCGGGGGTCGTCGAGCCGGAAGAGGTGGAACTCCACCTCCAGACCGGTGCGGTAGGTCAGCCCGTCTGCCTGGTGGAGGACCGAGCGCAGCAGCCCGCGGGTGCACAGCGGGACCGGCCCTCCGGAGGTGAAGCGCAGGTCGCACAGCAGCCAGCCCGTCCCCGGCGACCACGGCAGCATCCGGAAGGTGAGCGGGTCGGGCACCATCACCATGTCGGCGGCGCCGCGCAGTTCGGGAAGTCCGAGCGGCGTCTCCTTGGTGAACAGCGGGAACACCGTCCGCCCGGAGGTGTCCTTGGCGAGGAGCGACGAGGCGATGCCGGTGCCCTCGCGCAGCACGTTGGGCAGTTCGCCGACGGTGACGGTCTTGCCGCGCAGCAGACCGTGCTGATCGGCGAAGACCACCCGTACCACCGTCATTCCGCCGGACTCGGCGCGAGCGAGTATCTCGCCCGCCGCAGCGGTCTGTTCGGCGCTCCACAGGCCATGGCGTTCGACGAATCCCATGCCGTTCAGCCGTCCGTTCCCAGCGGGTGCGCCCAACTGCTTTCAGCGCGCTGTTTGGCGGTGACGGTCGTCCAGTGCTCCTGCCAGCCGTCGGTGGGGCCGATGCCGTCGAGGGTGACCGGACCCTGGATCCGCCCGGCCTGCTCTGGGGGCTGCACCAGAGGCGGGTCTTCGCCGCGTTCGACGGCGGAGACGGCCTCGCCGAGCATCCGGCGGTACATCACGATGACCTTGTCGGAGCGGCCCAGGTGTTCGCGGGTGCGGTCCTGGATCGCGCCCTGCCCCTCCACCGCCCACTGGTCGTGCACGTTGATGTCGGTGCCGAGACCGGTGTACGTGGTCGTCCGCTGTTCCGCCGGGTCGTAGCCGTAGTTGTTCGCGCGGCCGAAACGCGGCCGGTAGTCGGGCAGGGTGACCGCGCCCACCCGCTGGCGGCGCATCTCCTCCTGGTCCACCGGACCGCCGACGCTGGTGAACAGCGCGTACCAGTAGCAGGAGGTGTCGTCGATCGGTACGTGCCACTGGGTGATCGCCGTCTCCGCGTCGAGCGGGATGTGGAAGGCGTGCGGGAACACCTGGTGGGTGATGCGGACATGGGTGCGGCTGCCGTCCATCGGCCGGCCCTGGGTGTCGGTGCCGTCGAGGGTGCGCAGGGCGGTGATGCGGATGCCGTACGGGGTGCGGACGGCGTCGATGTCGGGCCGGCCGTACTCGCGCAGAATCTTCGTCATCGGCAGGTCGGTGCCCTGCGAGGCGGCGCGGAACTGCTTGCCGTAACTGTCCTCGGGGTCCTCGTCCTGGAAGAACCGGTGGAGGTAGGAGGCGTGCGCAGGGTCGATACCGACCTCCAGGGCCTGGAGCCAGTTGCACTCGAGGAGGCCCTTCCAGGCGAAGGCGTGGTCGGCGGGCGCCCGGAAGCAGTCCAGGGCGGGCAGTTCGGGAGGTTCGCCGGGACCGAGGTAGCCCCAGATGATGCCGTTGATCTCACGCACCGGGTAACTGCCCAGCCGGACACGGGACTTGAGCGGGCTGCCCAGGGGCTCGGCGGGCGTGTCCAGGCAGGAGCCGTCGCGGCCGAAGAGCCAGCCGTGGAAGCAGCAGCGCAGCCCGCCGTCCTCCAGCCGGCCGAGCGCCAGATCGGCGCCGCGATGCGGGCAGCCGCGGTCGACCAGCCCGAGTTCACCGCTGTCGTCGCGGAACAGGACCAGGTCCTGGCCCATGACCTTGGGCGCCACCAGGGGCCGTACGCCGTCCAGTTCCTCGGTCAGGGCGATGGGCTGCCAGTAGCGGCGCATCCAGTCGCCGGCCGGGGTGCCGGGCCCGGTCCGGGTGAGCCGTACGTTCTCTTCCTCGCGCATGGGATGCCTTTCTGTCGCTGGGAGGATCCGGTGTTCAGCCGCAGCAGTGGTCCGGCTCCGCGGGCCCCGGCGCATGGCAGGAGACCGGTGCCGGCACGTCCAGCGCCGGATTGCGGTCGAAGAACCCGTCGGGCTCAAGTCGCAGCCGTGCCCTGGCCACCGGCATCACCGGCCACTCCTCGGGACGCGGGAAGTGGTGCGAGCCGACCGTGGCCCACAGCACCAGGTCCGTGCCGTCCAACGACCGGTTCTCCTCCTGCCACTTGTGCACACCGTCCGCGCCCGGCTCGGCCTGGTTGGGGTACTCCCCGGCGACGAACCGCCGGTCCGGGTCGTAGGCGGTCGCCCACAACTGCCGCCCCACGAACGGGGCTCGGCGGGCGCACACGCTGTCCTCGCGCACCGGCAGCACCGCCGTGTTCTCCAAGTGCACCCGGTAGGCGGTCGGTTCCCCCATCCGGTTGCGCGCCTCGGTGCTCTCCACGCGCCAGTGCAGCGCGCGCGACGGATCGGTGCGCCGGCCGCCCTCCGCCTCGCTGAGGATCGGACGCAGCACGGTCCGGGCGGCGTTGCCGTACGGGTCGAGCTCAGGGTCGGTCTCGTGCTCGGCGGTGACCTCGACGAGCCGGTTGCGGGGGCCGTCCACCGCCATGTCGAGGCGGACGCTGAAGAAGTGCTGGTGGTTGGTGACCGCGACGTTCGGGGCGACCCGCCGTGCGTACGGAGTCTCCTCGCCCTCGACCACACCGGTGGCGGAGAGGATGCCGGTCATCTTGATCTCCAGCATCACCGAACCGTCCTGGTACAGCGACCAGTAGAAGCCGTAGTCGTAGTTGGCGACCGTGGCGAACGCCGAGATGATCAGGCGGCGGGAGCGGCGTACCTCGGTGCGGCCGGTGCGGCCGTCGTGGTGCTTCCACAGGATGCCGTCGTCCTCCTCGTGCACGCAGACGGCGTTCGGGATGAGCCGGGGGACGCCGTCGCCGCCGAGCACCGCGGCGTCGAAGTACTGGATGACGCCCAGACAGTCGCAGCCGAGGGCAAGGGAGTTGGTGAGCGGGCCCGCGCCGTACTCGCCCCAGTCGAAGAAGTTCTTGCGGTACTGCGTGGAGGCGGTGTCGAAGTAGGGGACGTACATCTCGTTGACGGCGGCACGCCGGATCACCTGGCGCGGGCCCTTCCCGGCCGCGTCGAAGGTCAGGTCGTGCAGTACGAGGCCTTCGCGGTGGCTGAAGCCGACCCGCACCGACCAGCCCTGCCAGTCGATCCGCTGACCGGTGACGGTGAAGCTCGGCCCTTGCGGCTGGACGACCTCCAGCGGCTTCAGGCCCGCCCGCTCGGGCACCACTCCCGCGGCGAACACCCCGGACTCCTCCGACAGCGGGACCACGCCGTGGTCCTCGATGTGCAGGATCTCCATGGTCTCCATGTCGATGATCGGCACCACGCCCTGCACCGGGCGGGCGTATCCGTTGTCGTTCTCGGAGGTGCGGTGCCAGACGCTGCCCCAGGTCAGCCTGCGGCCGGCGTACTCGGGCGGTTCGAAACCGCCGATCGACTCCGGGTCAACCATCACCAGCGACACGTCGTGGATGCCGCGCAGGGCGAGGGCCTCCCGGAAGCGCGGGTCCGCCCGGCAGGCGGCCGCGGCCTGCCGGGCCTCCTCGGAGGAACAGCCCGGACTGCGCACGTCGAGCTCGAACCAAGTGGTGCTCCGCGCCTTGTCGCCGAGTTCGAGGCCGACCTCGTAGGCGATGCGCGCAGAGGGGCAGATCACGACCGCACGGGCGCGCCGGGCCTCGCCGGGGGCGGCGACGCGGGCGTGGTCCTCGTCGAGGGTCACGCCCCAGAAGCGCGCGTCCTCGGTGACCCGGGCGTCGGCCCGCAACACCTTTGCCGCGGTGGCCAGTTCGGCGGTGGTGAGAGGGTCCAGCGGGTGTGGTGCCTCGGCGGGTACGGGTTCGGGGGCGAGGGTGCTCACAGGGTGTTTCCTTCCAGGAGATGGAGCTCGGTTCCGCCGTCGGCGCGCGGATCGGCGGCACCGTCGAGGCGGCCGTCGGCGGTCAGCCGTACGGCCTGGGTGTGACCGGCCAGATCGGTGCGGCCGGGCGCGATCACGACCGGCACCGCCGACGGGAACGCGGTCGTGGCGGCCGGCACTGACCCGGGCTCGGCCAGCAGGGTCCCCGTCTCGTGGCCGATGTCGCGGGCGCCGGTCACCCAGCGCGGGCGGTCGAGGACGGCGGCCGGGTCGGCGTCGGGATCCATCAGGTCGGGCACGGTCTGGGCGAGGATCTGCGGCTGGGCCCGGCCGCCCTGGCAGCCGGCGGCAAGGAGCAGGCCGGCGGACCGGCCGAGGACGGGGCAGAGCGTGTGCGGGGGCCGCAGCCCCGGCCCGATGAGGGCCGGATGGCCGGGCAGCAGGCTGAACGCCGAACCCCGGTTGTGCAGCACGATGCCCGTGCCCGGATCGCAGATGCCGGAGCCGAAGGTCTGGTAGACGCTCTGGATCAGGGAGACGGCCAGCCCGGTCGAGTCCACGGCGGTGATCGCGACGGTGTCCCCGGCCGGCCGGAACGGCGGCTTCGGCGGCAGCGCACCCGCGAGCGGAGCCGGGTGGAGAAGCCCGTCCAGGTCGGGCGTGCCGCCGCGGGGATCGCCCAGCAGCAGGTCACGGGCCGCCGAGGCGTCCTGGCAGCGGGCCACCAGAACACCGGTCCGCTCCGGGTCGGGGAGCTTCGCGGCGGCGTTCGCGGCCTCCAGTACGGCCAGCAGGCTCGCGCCCTGGCTCGGCGGGGGCGTGGCCCACCAACGGGTACCGGCCACGTCGAGCACCAACGCCTCGACGCTCTCCGCGCGGTGGGCCGCCAGGTCGCTCGCGGTCAGCGGACTGCCGGCCCGGCGCAGCCCGTCCACCAGCGCCTCGGCGACCGCTCCCCGGTAGAAGGACGACGGATCGTCCGCGAGTGCTCGCAGTACGGTGGCCAGGCGCGGTTGCGGGAAGGGATCACCCTCGTCGAGCGGCGCCCCGCCGGGGCCGGTCAGCAGCGCGTCGAGCCCGGGATCCTCGCCGATCCGCGAGGCCCGCTCGCGCACGGCGCGCGCCAGACCCGCCGAGACGGTGGCACCGTCGTCCGCCAGTGCGGCGGCGTCCCGCAGTGCCGCGGCCAGGGCGCCCGGTGTGCCGTACGCCCCGGCGAGCGCGGTCCAGCCCGCCACCACGCCCGGCACGGTCACTGTCTGCGCGCCCTGCGCGGGCATCCGTCCGTCAGCCGCGCGCAGCGCCTCGACGTCCACGTCCTGTGCGGCGGCCCCGGCCGACAGCACCGCCCGCACGCCCCCGTCGGGGGAGTGGACGAGGGCGATCAGATCGCCGCCCAGGGAGCACTGGTGGGGGTAGACGACGGTGAGTGCGGCGGCCGCCGCCAGTGCCGCGTCCACCGCGTTGCCGCCCCGCCGCGCCGCCTGCCGGGCGGCCGTCAGCGCCGCCGGGTGCGGTGCGGCCACGATCAGCCCGGAGCGGGTGGTCACGCCTCGTCCCTCGGCAGGAGCACGGTGCGCGAGGGGGCGGCCTCGGCGCCCTGCAGCGGCAGGGGGAGGGAGAGCATGTCGTACACCCCGGCCGGTGTGTGCAGCAGGTCGACCACTTCAAGGATCAACACGTCCGCGCCGCACAGCAGTTGGTGGGTCTCCCAGTGGGTGGTGTAGGCCACTGCCTCTATGCTCAGGTAGTCGATGCCGGCGGTGCGCACCCCGGCCTCGATGAGGCGTTCAGCGCCGTCCGGGGCCAGCCCGACCCACTGCCGGGCCTTCCACGGACTGCGGAGTACGCCCTCGGAGTTGCTGGTGCGCAGCAGCACCCGCTCCTCGTCGCCGAGACCGGCCGCGTCGAGGTCGGCTGCGGTGATCTGCTCCTTCACATGGGTGAGGTCAAGCACCCGTGCGGTGCCGTTGAGCGCGGAAAGGTCGAGCCGGTCGACCGTCTTCCCGCCGTCGATGAAGTGGGCGGGGGCGTCGATGTGGGTGCCCGTGTGGGCGCCGATGCGCCAGCGGCTCACGTTGGAGGGATCGCCCGCGGTGCGGGACTCGACGATCTCCACCTCGGGGCGGCGGCCCCAGTGCAGCATGCCGGGGTGGATCGGGACCGACACGTCGATGGCCTTGGCGAAGTCAAGAGTCATGCATTGCTCCCATTGGATGCGGATATCATGGAAGTGGATCCAAAATTGAACGGCTATTGAACGGCTGAGGATGCCGGCGGCCGCGTGGCAAACTGCTCCACCACCGCGCACCCGCCGACCGACCCCGAGAAGGGCTTGACCGACTCCGATGACGCCCCAGACTGACGACGGCCCCCTCGTCGACGACATCGCGGCCCGAATCCGCGCGCGGATCATGAACGGCGAGCTGGCGATCGGCAAACCGCTGCGCCAGGCGGCGCTGGCCACCGAGTTCGGGGTCAGCCGCACCCCGGTGCGCGAGGCGCTGCGTCAGCTGCAGAACGGCGGGCTGATCGAGATGCAGCCCAATCGCGGCGCGGTGGTCCGGGTGCCCGCTCCGTGGGAGGTGCGCCAGGCCTACGAGGTGCGCGCCGAGCTGGAGGCACTGGCGGCCCGGCGTGCCGCATCCCGCATGACGGAGCGTCAGCTCACCGCGCTGCGCGAGCACAACGCCGTCCTGCGCGAGGCCGCCGAGCGGGCCGCCGGTGAGCAGACAGCCGGCGGCAGCCCCGCCACCACGGCCGCCAACGACTGCTTCCACACGGTCGTCTGCGAGGCGGCCGACAACCCCTGGCTCAGCCGGATGATCGACCGGATCAACGAGACCTTCCCGCGCAACGTGTCCTCGCTCGCCCTCGCCGGCGACGAGCGCCACCGCCAGCTGAACATCCGTGAACACGAGGCGCTCATCGACGCGTTGACCGCCCACGACGCCGACCGCGCCCAGGAGGTCATGCGCGAGCACGTCATCAACGCCGGGGAGCATCTGACGGCCTGGTACGAGCGCCGCTCCCAGACCGTCTTCCACGGCTGAGTGGATTCCGGGTGCCCCCCCGGCGGTGTCCTTCACCGGGCGCTCCCGGGAAACAGCCGGGCCGGGGACAGGAAGTCCAGGTCCGGGCGAGCGGTCCCGCACACGAGATCGGCCAGCGCCTCGCCGAGCGCGGGACCGAACTTGAAACCGTGTCCCGAGCAGGCCGACGCCACCAACACCTGGGGCACGCCCGGTACCTCGCCGACCACGAAACGCCGGTCGGCCGTCATCGTGTAGAGACAGGTCAGGCTCTCGGTCACCGGACCGGCGCCGGGCAGCACCTGTGCCACCGCCTCGGTGAGCAGGGCGAGTTCGGCCCCCGTCGCGGGCGGGCGGGCCGCGTCCGGATCCCAGTCCGGGCCGCCGTCCAGGCCCGCCTTGAGGCCGCGGCCGTCGGCTGCCGGGAAGCCGTACAGCAGCCCTTGGGGCAGATCCACCGAGAAGCTGCCCAGACCGGCCCTGCCCAGCGGACCCGCAGCGTCGGCCGCGAAGTAGGCGTTGACGATACGAGTGACCGTCAGATGCGGGGCCAGCGACGGGACTTGGGTCGCCGTCCAGGGTCCTGTGCACAGCACCAGACGCCGGGTACGCAGCACACTGTCGGCGGTGCGCACCACGACCTGGTCGCCGTCGGGCTCCCAGCCGATGACCTGGGTGCCGTCCAGGACGGCGGCTCCTGACCGTTCGGCCAGGGCGAGTTGGGCCCGCAGGGTCTCCTGTACGTCGATGATCCCGGCCCGCGGATCGTGCACCGCACCGAACCCGGCGGGCAGCCGCAGCCCCGGGAAGATCCGTGCCGCCTCCTCCGGACCGACCTGCCGGCAGCCGGGGCCGCGCAGCGGATCGGGGCGGTCCAGCGGCGCCGCGTACAACCCCCCGGTGATGTCGACCAGTTGGGTCCTCGCGGCCTTCTCCAGTTCCTCCCAGGCCTGGTACGCGGTGTCCACCAGACCGTCCCAGTCGGGGTGCGGATAGGCGCGCCGGATCATCCGGGTTGCCCCGTGAGAGGAGCCCAGGTCGTGGCCCAGGGCGTACTGCTCCAGGCCCAGGACGTCGAGTCCGCGCGCCGCCAGTCGGTGCAAGGTGGCACCGCCGTGCACGCCGAGTCCGACCACGATCGCGTCACGGAGCCGGGATTCGGGGCGCCCCGAACGGGGCGCGGTGGCGGGAGACGCCGTTGCGGAACCGGTGGCGGAAGGGCTGCCCTGCGAGGCCGTGCCGCCGTGCGCACGGCTGATCTCGTGCACCGCCTCCACCAGCGCGTCCAGGTCCGCGTCGTCGTTGTAGACGTGCACCGAGGCCCGTACCACCTTGGTCAGGCCCCGGGGGTCCATGTCCCAGCGACCGTGTGCCGCCGGTACGGCGATCAAATGGACCCGGCGGCGGGCGAGTTCGCGCTGCACGTCGGTGGGGTCGAGCCCGTCGACCACGAAGGTGACGATGGCGCCTCCCGCGGCCGGCGGGTCGGTGACGTGGACACCCGGCAGCGCGGCGAGGCGTTCCCGGAGTGCCCCGGCGACCGTCGCCAGGTGCCGGGCGACGGTGTCGACGCCCAGGGCGCTCAGATCGGCCAGCGCGGCACCCAGGCCGAGGCGCAGGGCGTGCGCGGCCTCCCACAGCTCGAACCGCTTGGCGTCCGGCACCAGTTCCCAGCTGCGTTCGGCGAGCCACCGGGCACCCCGGACATCGGGAGCCTCGGGGGCGAGCCGGTCCAGGAGGGGACGGCGGACGGCGAGCACCCCGGTGCCGCGCGGAGCGCGCAGGAACTTGCGGCCGGTCCCGACGAGCAGGTCGCAGCCGAGGGCGCCCATGTCGACCGGCAGCTGACCGAGCGACTGCGTCGCGTCCAGCAGGAAGGGCACTCCGTGGACCTGGGTCAACGCACCGATTCCGGCGGCCGGTTCGACGAGACCGGAGGAGGTGGGCACATGGGCCGCGGTCACCAGGGCGGCGGGACCGGTGCGCAGCGCCGTCTCCAGGGCCTCCAGATCCACCGCGCCGTCCGGGCCGTTGGGCAGCAGCTCGACCCGTACACCGTGGTCGCGTTCGGCCGACAGCAGGTGCAGTGCGCTGCTGACATAGCTGGAGCGGGCGGCCAGCACCCGGTCCCCGGGGCGGAGCCGCAGCGCCGACACCGCTCGCTGCCAGCCTGCCGTCGCGCTCTCGACGAGGGCGACCTCCTCCGGCCGTGCGCCGAGGAGTTCGGCGACACGCGCGTAGACGGCGGCCAGGGCGGGAGCGGCGTGCTGGGCGGCCTCGTAGCCCCCGGACAGGCTCTCCGCCCTGAGGTGGTCGATGACCGCCTCGACCGTGCCGGTGGCGAGCAGGGCCGCGCCGGCGGCGTTGAAGTGGTGGCCGGTGAAGGAGCCCGGCGTGCGGGTGCGTTCGGCCGCGACGTCCAACGGGCGGGCCGCCGGAAGGGGCGCTGGCGCCGGGTGCGAGGAGGGGGTCCGGGTCGTCACGGGGGCGCTCACAGGGCGATGGTGATGCTCTTGAGCTCGGTGAACCCGTCGACGGCGGCGTCGCCGAGGTCCCTGCCGAGGCCTGACTGCTTCATCCCGCCGAAGGCCACGGCGGGGTCGAACTCGTTGTAGGTGTTCACCCATACGGTCCCGGCCTCCAGCGCGGCTGCGATGCGGTGGGCGCGCGCCAGACTGCCGGTCCACACACCGGCGGCGAGCCCGTACTCGGTGTCGTTGGCCAGCGCGATCGCCTCCTCCTCGCTGTCGAAGGGGATGACCGTGGCGACCGGGCCGAAGATCTCCTCCCGGGCGATCCGCATGTCGGGGGCGACCCCGGTGAACACCGTCGGCCGCACGAACCAGCCGGGACCGGGGAGTGGGTCGCCGCCGACGGCCACCTCGGCGCCCTCGGCGCGGCCCAGTTCGACATAGCCGGTGACCCGGTCGTACTGCTCCTGGGACACCAGCGGACCGATGTTGATGCCGCCCTCGAGACCCGGGCCGATCCGCAGCGCCTCCACCGCGGGAACCAGCCGGTCGAGCAGCTCCTTCACGACCGTGCGCTCCACCAGCAGCCTGCTCCCCGCCGTGCACATCTGCCCGGAGTGCCCGAACACCGCGCGTACCGCGGCCGGGACCACCGCGTCCAGATCGGCGTCCGCGAAAACGATGTTGGGCGACTTGCCGCCCAGTTCGAGGGTGAGCCGCTTCACCGAGGGAGCCGCCGCGGCCATGATCAGCCGCCCGACCTCGGTGGACCCGGTGAAGGACACCTTGGCGACATCGGGATGCGCGACCAGCTCCGCACCCGTACGCCCGTCACCGGTCACGACGTTGACCACCCCCTCGGGCACGCCGGCCTCAAGGCAGAGCGCGGCCAGCCGCAGAGCGGTGAGCGGGGTCTGCTCGGCCGGCTTGACCACGACCGTGCAGCCGGCGGCCAGGGCGGGGGCGACCTTCCACGCCGCGATCATGAAGGGGAAGTTCCACGGCAGGACGGCGGCGACCACGCCGACCGGCTCACGCACGCTGTACACGTGCCGGTCCGCGGCGGTGGCGTGCACGGTGCCCGTCAGCCGGGTCGGGGTGGCGGCGAAATGGCGGATGGCCTGCAGGCCCAGCTCCACATCGCCGCGCGCCCGCTCGATGGCCTTGCCGTTGTCCAGCGTGTCCAGGACCGCCAGCTGCTCGGCGTCACGCTCCACCAGGTCGGCGAGGCGCAGTAGCACGTCACGGCGCTGCCGGGGCGGCAGCCCGCGCCAGCGGCGGTCGCGATGCGCGGCGGTGGCGGCGGCGACCGCCGCGGACACCTCCTGGGGTCCGGCCTGGGCGATGGTGGTGAGCTGCTTCCGGGTGGCGGGGTCGAGCACCGGGATGCGCTCCCGCGCGCTGCCCGTGGTCCACTCGCCGCCGATGAGCATGGGCTCGCAGTCCGGCAGGTCGGGGAGCGTGATGCTGGGGTCCAAGATGTTCTCCTTCTGGGTCGGATCGCCGCCCTGCGCCGGGGAGTTGAGCCGCACCGTCCCGCCCGGCGCCGTGGACTCGAGCCGTGGCGTCGCGCCCGGCGCCGTGGACTCGGCTGTCGTTTCCGGTGCCGCCGTCACGCGTGCCGACCGGGACGGTGGGCCGGGTCCGGCCACGGCTCGCGGACCGCCGCGGAGACGGCCCGGGCGGTGGTGAGGACGCAGCGGTCGAACTCCGCCTCGCCGTGCTTCGCGTCGGCGTCGGTCACGTCCCGGCCCCACACCCCGGTCTCGCTCACCTGGTCCATCCGGTAGTCCCAGAAGGAGTCCACGTCGACATGCGAGGTGGCCCGGTCCATCCGGACCAGCTCCGGCGCCAGATGCAGCATCACGGAGGTCTCGAAGAAGTTGGCGTGCATCAACGCCCGCCCGTAGGTGACGTGTCCGTCGACCTCGG
Organism: Streptomyces sp. NBC_00038; assembly: GCF_026343635.1. Lineage (NCBI taxonomy): Bacteria > Bacillati > Actinomycetota > Actinomycetes > Kitasatosporales > Streptomycetaceae > Streptomyces > Streptomyces sp. NBC_00038. Next base: position 1,468,135 of record NZ_JAPELQ010000001.1, on the reverse strand, counting down.
GCCCCGGATACATCGTCACGTACCCCAACGCCCTGACCCTGGCGTCTCGGTGACGGACCCTCAGTTTCTCGGCGGAGACATCGAGCGCGCCGTTGTTCCAGATGTGTCCGTTGAGCAGGATGAACTGCCGTACCCCGGAGGCGTACAAGGAGTCGATGACGTCCTCCACCACGGCGATCATGGTCTCCGGGCGCAGCGCCACCGTCCCGGCGAAGCCGCCGTGGGACGCGGAAACCCCGAAGCTCAGGGGCGGCAGGACGGGCACGCCGGTCAGGGCGGAGACCCCCAGGGCGACGGCCTCACCGATCCGGGTGTCCACCGAGAGCGGAAGATGGGGGCCGTGCTGCTCGGTGGCGCCGACGGGGATGATGACGGCGTCCTGGGCGGCGGCGGTGGACTCGGCCTCCTGCCAGGTCAGCTCCTCCCACAGCACCGGGGAGCCGGTTCCGCCGAACCGGGCGGTGAGTTCGGGGACGTCGAGGCCAGTGGGTACGGTGCGTCCGTACGGCCCGGGAATGGTGGCGGGCATGGTTCTCCTCTGCTGGGGGCCGGTGGCGCTCACCACTGGCGACGGCTCTTCTCGGGCAGCAGGTCAAGGGCGCGCAGCGGGACGGGTTCGTCGTCACCGACCGTGGTGACCCACACGGTGGCGTCCGGGCAGTAGTCGCTGATCAGCTCGCGGCACACCCCGCACGGGGCGATGATCCGGAACCGGCCCGCCGGCTTGATCTGCACCGAGACCACCGAGGTGACGCTCAACGGCTCCCCGGCGGGCAGGGCGCCCCGGGCGGTTCCCATGGCCACCCCTTCGGCACAGATCGAACTGCGGCGGCAGGAGCCCTCCACATGGACACCGGTGTGCACCTTCCCGTCCGCCGTACGCAGCGCGGTCGCCACCTCATGACGGCCCGACTGCCAGACCCGGGTCAGCAACTCCTGGGCGGTGGCGAGGAGTTCGGCGTCCGCCGCGCTCATCGACAGCGGAGCGGCCACAGGCCGGACGTCCGTGGCGCTCATGCCGGCAGGCCAAGGAGCCGGGCCATGTTGCCGCCCTCGATCAGCGCCCGGTCCTTCTCGTCCTCGACCGCCTTCGCGATCTTCATGCGCTCCAGGTCGAAGTCCGAACCGGGCCACTCACTGCCCATCAGGATCTTCTCGGGCCCAAGGCGCGCGTAGGCGCGCTTCACATCGCTCATCAGGGTCGCCGACGTCTCCAGGTACACGTGCGGCTGCCGCTCGGCCACGATGATCGCCTCCGGCACGTTCCACACCGCCCCCATGTGCGCGATGACGGTGGGCACCTCCGGGTGGTCCCGGGCGATCTCCTCGATGGCCAGCGGCGCGCAGAACGCGTCGTCGAGCGCGTTGATCAGGACCAGCAGTCCGCGCCGGGCACAGGCCTCGAACACCGGATCCAGGAGCCCGTGGTCGGCGACGTGGTAGCCGTGCAGACTCGGGTGCAGCTTCAGCCCCACCAGGCCCGCGTCGGCCATCCGGTCGATCTCGTCGAGCGCGTCGTCGGCCTGCGGCATCACCTGCCCGAAGCCGAAGAACCGGTCCGGGTACGCGGCCACCAGCGAGGCGATGAAGTCGTTCTCGATGCGCTGGGCGAGCGAGCACACCATCGCCATGTCCACCCCCGCGGCGTCCATCCGGTCGAGGATGCGCCGCGGCTCGAAGGGTGTGTACGGCGGCGGGGCCTGGCCCTTGCGCGCTCCGGTCAGGTAGTCCGAGCGACCGCGGACGTCCTGCGTGGTGTTGTACGCGTCGATGATCAAAGCGTTTCGACCTCACTCACTGGACTCGGGGACCGGGTGGACTCACCGGTCACCAGGGGCAGATGGCAGCGGACGCTGCGCCCGGGCGCGATCTCGCGCAGCTCGGGCCTGCTGACACGGCACTCCTCCGTCGCGAAGGGGCACCGGGTACGGAACAGACAGCCCTCCGGCGGATTCGCCGGATCGGGCAACTCGCCCTCCAGGACCTGCTGTTCACGGGGTACTCCCGGCCTCAGGACGGGAACGGAGGACAGCAGAGCGCTGCTGTAGGGGTGCGCGGGCCCGGCGAAGAACGCGTCCCGGGAGGCGATCTCGACGATCTGGCCCAGATACATGACGGCGATCCGGTCGGCGATGTGCCGTACGACGCCCAGGTCGTGCGAGATGAACAGCATCGTCAGGCCCCGGTCCCGCACCAGGTCCGACAACAGGTTCAGCACCTGCGCCTGGATCGACACGTCCAGTGCCGAGACGGCCTCGTCGGCCACCACGAACTGCGGCGAGGAGGCGAGCGCCCGTGCGATGCCGATGCGCTGGCGCTGACCGCCGGAGAACTCGTGCGGCCTGCGCCCGCCGGCCTCGGCGCCGAGCCCGACCAGATCGAGCAGCTCGGCCACCGCCTTCGCGGCCTCGGCCCGGGAGGCACCGCGCGCCCGCAGCAGCGGTTCGGCGACGATGTCGGCGATCCTGCGCCGCGGATTGAGCGAACCGAACGGGTCCTGGAAGACCATCGCCAGCTCGGCCCGCGTACGGCGCAGCCGTCGTCCCCGTAGCCGGGTGAGATCCAGGCCGCCGAACTCGATCCGGCCCGAGGTGGGTTCGATCACCCGCAGCAGGGCCCTGCCCAGCGTGGACTTGCCGCACCCCGACTCGCCGACCAGGCCGAGGGTCTCACCCCGGAGGATGTCGAGGTCGACGTCGCGCAGCGCCCTCACGCGGCCACCGGCCCGGCCCGGGTACTCGACGCGCAGTGCGCGGGCCTTGATCAGCGCGGCGGTCATGCGCTGCCTCCCTGGGCGCGGGCCGTGGCACGGGCGGAGGCGGGCAGCGCGCAGGCGTCGAGATGCCCGTCGGCGCCGTGCCGCTGCCGCAGCTCCGGGCGCTCGGCGCACGCGGCGTGGACGAACGGACACCGGGGCGCGAACGCACAGCCGGGCGGGCGGTCCACACCGGTCAGCGGACTGCCCGGGATGGTGGGCAGCCGTCGCAGGACCGGACCGTCGATCGGCGGCACCGAGCCGAGCAGCCCCATCGTGTAAGGGTGCTGGGGGCGGAACAGCACGTCCTCCCGGGGCCCCTGCTCCACGATCCGCCCGGCGTACATGACGGCCACCCGGTCGGCGACCTCGGCCACGACTCCCAGATCATGGGTGATCAGGAGTACGGCGGTGCCGTGGTCGCGCTGGACCCGCTTGAGTACCGCGAGGACCTGGGCCTGGATCGTGACGTCGAGTGCGGTGGTGGGTTCGTCCGCGATCAGCAGGGCCGGGTCGTTGGCCAGGCCCATGGCGATCATCACGCGCTGCCGCATGCCGCCGGACAGCTGGTGCGGGTAGGCGCGCGCGGCGCGCTCCGGGCCTGCGATGCCGACCTCGCCGAGCAGTTCCACGGCACGGGCCGTCGCCTGCGCGCGCGGCACATCGCGATGCGCGCGGATCATCTCGGAGACCTGGGCGCCCGCCCGGTGCAGGGGGTTGAGAGCGGCCAGCGCGTCCTGGAAGACGACCGCGATCTCCTTGCCGCGCACACCGCGCAGTTCACGCTCCGAGGCCCCGATCAGGTCGCGGCCGCCGAAGTCCGCCGTGCCGCTGATGTGGGCGCGCGGGCCGCGGTTCAGCCCGACCAGACTCATCGCCAGGGCCGACTTGCCGGACCCCGACTCGCCCACCAGCGCCAGGACTTCGCCCTGCCGCAGGGTCAGATCCACGCCGTCCACGGCCGGCAGACGGCCGCCCCCGACCTCGAACCGGACGCGCAGGTCGCGGATTTCCAGCACGGGCGTGGGCCCGGGTGCGCTGGCTTCCGGCGTCTGCTCAAGAGTGGCGGTCACGAGTCGGTACCCACCGCGAGCGCCGCCGCGTGGATCAGGTCGGCGACGCGACGCGGCCACACGAGCGTCGTGTAGTGACTGCCCGGCACATGCTCGACGGTCGCCTTCATCCGCGCCGCCATGTCGTTCTGGATCTCCGGGCGCAGCGTGCGGTCGTCGTCGGCGACCAGGTACCAGCTGGGCAGGGTGCGCCAGGCCGGCGGACCGGACGGCTCGGTGAAGATCAGGTTCTCCGCCTTGCGGCCCTCCGCCTCGACAACGGCCCGCTGCTCGGCGGAGAGATCGGCGCCTATCTCGGCCCAGAACTCCTCGCTCGGCTCCGACTTCCACTCACCGTTCGGGCCGCGCCGCATGTACTTGGAGATCTCGGCCGGTTCGTACCGCTCGACGATCTCGTTGACGGTCTCGCCCTCGTCGGGACCGAACGCGGCGATGTACACAAGGCCCTTGACCCGCGGGTCGCGGCCGACGTTGCTGATGACCGCACCGCCGTAGGAGTGCCCGGCCAGCAGCACGGGACCCGACGTCTCCTCCAGGACGGACGCGGTGTTCGTGATGTCGTCCGACAGAGAGGTCATCGGGTTGGTGACGGTCGACAGCCGGTGGCCGAGGGCGGTCAGCAGGGGTGCCACCGCCGACCAGGTCGTCGGCCGTCCGCCGGCACCGTGGACCAGCACGATGTCCATACGGGTCATCCTTTCCGTAGCCGCGGGTCGAGGACCGTGTAGAGCAGGTCCACCGCGTGGTTGACCAGGGTGAACAGCAGGGCGATGGCGAGTGCCGCGCCCTGGACGACGGGGTAGTCGCGCTGGAGGACGCCCTGTACGAGGAGGCGGCCGACACCGGCGTACGAGAAGACCGTCTCGGTGATCACCGAACCGCCGAGCAGGGACCCGAACTGGAGCCCCAGGACGGTCACGATGGGCAGCCAGGAGTTGCGCAGCACGTGATGGCGGATCACCACGCCCTCGCTCAGGCCCTTCATCCGGGCGGTCCTGACGAAGTCGTCGTCCAGCACCTCCAGGACCGAGGCGCGCACGATCCGCGTGATGAACCCGGCCATCGACAGCGCGAGGGTGACGGCGGGCAGGATCAGATGCTGGATCCAGGGCCACACCAGCTCGGGGCGGTCCTGAAGGATCGCGTCGAGCAGCACGAAGTTGGTCGTCGGGTGGTAGTCGAGCGAACTGGGCAGCCTGCCCAGGACCGGCAGCCAGCGCAGCCAGACACCGAACACGACGATGCCGAGCACCCCGAGCGCGAACCAGGGCAGCGAGAAGCTCACCGTGGCCACGGCCCGGGTCGCCGTGTCGATCCAACGGCCCTTGCGCAGAGCGGCGATCACGCCTGTGACGACACCGAGCAGGACCGCGATGGTCATCGCCGCGAGCGTCAGCTCGATCGTCGCCGGGAGGGCGTCTCCGAGCAGCCCCAGAACGCTGTTGGACCCGAAGAACGAGGTGCCGAGCCGCAGGTGCACCAGATCGTCGAGGAAGGTGCCGTACTGGGTGAGCAGCGGCTGGTCGAGCCCGAGGGCCTGGTTGACGCGCTCCTCGTTCGCGGACACCTCGGCCGCGGACAGGCCGTTCCCGCCGCCCGCCGCGAGCGAGGTCGCCGGTGAGCCGGGCAGCAGGCGCATGGCGAGGAACACCAGGCTGGCCAGCGCGAACAGCACGACGGGGATGACGGCAAGACGTCGCAGGACCAGCATGGTGACGCCCGTGGCCCACTTGGGCATGTGCAGAAACGGGGCGGTGCTCGTGGAGGCGCTCATGCGGCCCCCCGCGGGTCGAGCGCGTCGCGCAGGTCGTCGCCGACGAAGTTGCAGGCGACGACGAACAACAGGGTGAACGCCGCGGGGAGGATGACCAGTCGGGGCGCGGAGTAGAGGAACTCCTGTCCCGCCTGGACCATGTATCCCCAGTCGGGCTGCGGCGGCTGGATGCCCAGGCCGAGATAGGACAGGCCGGCCGCGAAACCGGCCGCGACCGAGAGCGTCATGACGACCTGGGCGAGCATCGGTCCGGCGATGTTCGGCAGCAGTTCCCGCGCGAGGATGCGCGGGGTGCGGGTGCCGCCGAGCCGGCAGGCGACGACGTAGTCGCGGGCCGCCTCGCGTGCCGTCAGCGCGCGGGCCAGCCGGGCCAGGCCGGGTGCGAGCGAGACGCCGATGCCGAAGACCAGGCTGACCGTGCCGGGACCGGCCACCGCCACCAGCAGGATGACGAGCAGGATGGACGGGAAGGCGAGGGCCAGATCCACCAGGCGCATCAGGACCTGTTCGACGACACCGCCGGCGTACCCGGCGATGAGCCCGATCCCGGTGCCCGCGACGGCGGCCAGCGCGGTCGCCGCGAACGACACGAGCAGCAGCGGGCGGGCGCCGTGCACGAGCCGGGCCAGCTCGTCGCGGCCCAGGTCGTCCGTGCCGAGCGGATGACCCGAGGAGCCCAGGGGCAGCAGCGCCGAAGGGGTCTGACGCAGCGGGTCGGCCTGGACCAGGAGCGGGCCGACGGCCGCCACCAGGACCAGGGCGATCAGGACGAGCCAGGCGAGCACGGCAGGCCAGGACCGTGCCACCCGGCGACGACGCAGAGCGGCGAGGACGGCACGCCGTGCTGCGGGGGCCGGGGGCGGGGGTGGGACGGCCGCGGTCGGGACCGCGGTGTCAGACACTCGCTTTCTCCATGTAACAGCGGTGGTTGGACAGCGCACTGGTGTTCATGTTCTTCACGTTCGAGCCGCTCACCACGAGGTTGGCGAAGCAGGCCAGCATCGAGAGCACCATGTAGTCCTCCGCCCAGCGACGCTGGATCCTGGTGTAGGCGGCCGTGCGCTGCTTGCCGTTGGGGAGGTTCTTGGCCGTTTCCAGGTCCGCCGCGAGCGAGTCGACGCCGTCGAGGGTGTCCATGCCGGTGATCGTCGCGCCGTACAGCCCGGTGGGGCTGGCCATGGCGCCGACCATGTCGTTGGCGTCGGGGACGTAGGTGTTGCGCTCCCAGATCATCAGGTCGTGGTAGTCGTCGTCGCCGTCGAGGAGGCGGGTGAAGTAGGTGGCCGGGTCGACGGAGGTGGTGGCCACCTTGAACCCGACGTCGGTGAGGTTCTGGGCGACGATCTGCGCGGCCTTCGGGTGCCAGGAGTCGCTGGCCGCCATCAGCCGGATGGTCCGGCCCTCCGCGCCCGCCTCGGCGATGAGCTTCTTCGCCTGGGCGGTGTCCTGGGCGCTCAGGTCGGCGAGGCCGGCGTCGTAGTCGCTCTGCGCGGGCGGGATGGCGTATCCCCCGGGCAGGGCGCCGACGCCGTAGAACGCCTGGCTGAGGATGGCCTTGCGGTCGATGGCGAGGTTGATCGCCTTGCGGACCTTGAGCTCGGGGACGCGCCGGGCGTCGATCATCAGGATGGCGTTCGCGCTGTACGGCGTCTTGTAGACGGTCACCGAGTCGTCCTTGCGCAGCTGGGAGGCCGCCGAGTACGGGGTGAACTGGGTGGCCGATATGTCGCCGCTGAGCAGGGAACTGACGATGGTCGACGGGTCCTGGACCTGGCGCAGCACCAGCCGGTCGACGGGCGGTCTGCCGAGCCGGAAGCCGTCGAAGGCCTCCAGGGTGATGGACTGGCCGGAGGTGGCGGCGGAGAAGGCGAAAGGACCTGTGCCGACGAGGTGCTTGCCGATGTCGGCGCCGTACTTCTTCAGCGCGGCCTTGGAGATGATGCGGCCGCCGATGTCGGACAGCTGGCCGAGCGTCGTACGGTCCGGCTTCTTGAGGACCATCTTGACGGTGAGGTCGTCCGGGGCGGTCAGCGAGGCCACGTTCGCGCCGAGGTCGGACAGCGGCCGGGTGGCGCCCTTGGGAAGTGTCTTGTCGTTCTCGTCGAACTGCCTGCCCAGGCTGGCCAGCACGTCGGCGGAGGTCAGCGTGGTGCCGTCGTGGAACTTGACGCCCTCGCGCAGGGTGAAGGTGTAGGTCAGCTGGTCGCCGGAGATCTTCCAGCTCTTGGCCAGGTCGGGGGTCGGTTCGTTGGTCTCGAAGGAGATGAAGGTCAGGCCCCGGCAGATGCAGTCGACGGCCATCCAGTCGCCCAACGAGGTGTAGAACGCCGGGTCGTTGACGGCACTGGTGGCGTCGATGCCGAGCGTCAGGGTGCCGCCCTCGCCGCTTCCCCCGGCGTCGTCGGCCGCGGCACCGCAGGCGCTCAGCAGGGCGGGGAGCCCGAATCCGACTCCCACTCCGAGGAGCCCCGCACCGCGGAGCATGGTGCGGCGGGACACCGCGGTTGATCCATGTGACTGGTCCGGCTGGTCCGGCATGTGGCCCTCCTTGGGCACCGATCCTCAAAGAGTGGATCTCATATTAGCGAAATTGGATCCAATGTCATGCTCGGTGGTCGCAGATTCCTTCTTGTGTCCCACGCGTTAAAGGCGCGTGAACCGAGCTGTGAGAGCGCGCAGCCCGTCAGCGGTCGTGGCGGCGCATCAACTCCGGCCAGACCACGGGGTCATGACCGGGAACGAGTTCGTAGCCGCGTTCGGCGGCGATGCTCTTGAGCCGGCGGATGGGCTCCACCGTCCGCGCGGGATCGACCCCGATGGATGCGCCGATGGCCCGCTCGTGCTCGATGTTCTCGGTGAGGTCGGCGGCGTCGAAGGCGAACACGAAGCCGCCGCCGTCCGCGAGGTCCACCACGAAGCTCTGGTGTCCGGGTGTGTGCCCGGCGGTCAGTACGGCGGTCACCCCGGGGGCGATCTCCATGTCCCCGTCGGCCTGTTGCCAGTCGATACGGGGATCGTCGAAGTCGACCCGGAAGATCGAGTGGCGCTCCACCTCCGGCTGCCCCGAGAGTCCGTAGGCCAGCTCCGCGCGCTGCACATGCACCGGCACCCGGCCCGCGAAGTGCTTCAGCCCGCCCGCGTGGTCGGCGTGCAGATGGCTGACGGCGACCGCGTGGATCGAGTCCATCGCGATGCCGGCCGCGTCAAGGGCTTCCTCCAGGGGCTCGCCCGGGCCCGGCAGGATGGGCCGGTAGGCGGGGGAGGCGTAGAAGCGGCGTCGCAGCGCGGGGTCCCGGATCAGTGCCGTGTTGAACCCGGTGTCGAGCAGCAGCCAGCCGCCGTCGCACTCCAGGAGAACGGCGGGCACCGGTTCGCGCAGCCGCTCCTCGTACGGGGCGCCGTACACGGAAACCGACTTGGGGAGTTCCTCCCAGCCGAGCAGCAGCGGCACGATCCGCCGCACGCCCCGTAGTGTCACGTGTAACCCCTTGCTGGTAGAGAGGATCTAGCACCGGGAGAACCTCGACTTCAGGATCCATAATCTAGGTATCTGGATCCAAAAGTAGGTTGCGGGAAGGTAAAAACGCCCGCACACGGCAAACGCCTCCGTGCCCCGGGCGAGCGGGGGCACGGAGGCGAGCGACGACTACGACGAGGTCTGGCCGGTCACGTCGGAGATCCTCCACCGTTGGTTGGACCCGGAGTTCGGGGTCCACATCGTGACGGCGGATCCGTCGGCGGTGGCCTGGCCACCCACCTCGAGGAGCCCGCCGGTGGCGGCGTTGACCAGGGTCCAGGTGCCGTCCCCGGTCGTCGACGCGATCCACTGGACGGCCTTGTCGCACGGGCCGGTGTCCGCCTCCAATACCGGGGCGCCGTCACGAACCGCCAGGCGCTTCCCTTCCGCCGGGTTGGTGACCACGTACCGCTGCCGGTTGCCGGTGTCGCCGCCGATCGGGCGCAGTTGCCACTGCTGACCGGTGCCGGCCGCGTCCGCGCCCGCGGTCCTGATGACGAGCTTGGTGCCGTCGGCCGCCACGGTGAGCGCCTTGCCGCTCTGCACGCCGGTCAGCTCGTAGGTGTGGCCCTTCTGCAGCAGGGCGGCATCCTTTGCCACGCCGGACACGCCCTTGACGAGGAAGGAGGTCACGGACTGTGCGGGCACGGTGATGGTGGCCTGTCGGCCGGTGACCGCGACGGGGGCCTGCCGTGCGAGCTTGCCGTCGGCGCTCGTCACGACGGGCGTCACGGTGGCGTTGCGGGCGATGTGACCGAACTTGGACAGGTCGATCGTGACCGCGCGGGACTCGGTGGTGCTGTTGACGTGGACGACGGTCGCCGCGTTGCCCTTCTTGGCGACCGCGGCGGTACTGGAGGTGTCGTCGGTCTTGATCAGCCGGTCGCCCGGCTTGATGTAGTGCGTGAAGTTGCGGGCGGTGTCGAACTTCGTGTTGGTGTAGATCGGGCAGGTGGCCAGGGTGTCCGCGGAGGTGCAGCTGAACGACAGTTGGACGCTGCCCCAGTTGCCGCCCTTGGCCGACTCGCCGCCGGGCTTCATGTTGTCGTAGTCCTCGACGGGCTGCCAGAACACCCAGGCCTTGGGCTCCAGTTCGCGCAGGTCGTTGACCATCTGCTGGGCGAGGCCGAGGCCGGGCCGCATGTCCGTGAAGCTCTGCCCGTCGCCCCAGTCGCCCTCGACCTCGCTCATCCACAGCGGCTTGTCCGCCGCCTTGGCCAGGTCGCGCACGGTGGTGCGCTGGCCGGTGCCGTAGGTGTGGACGTTCATCTGGCCTACGAGATCGCGTACTTCCTGGGGGTAGGAGTTCCAGTTCTGTGCGAAGAGACTGGAGTTGGTCTCGTCCATCGCGGAAATCTCGGTGCCGGTCTTCGCCTTCTTCAGCGCGGGGTCCAGCGCGTCGATCACCTGCTGCTGGAGCGCGGGGCCGATGTGAGCCCCTTCCTGGCGGCCGCCGACGGGCTTGCCGTCGGCTCCCAGACGCGTGCTCCAGTAACCCGTGTTGGGTTCGTTGAACGGGTCGAGGGTGTCGACCTTGATGCCGTGCGCCTTCTCCAGCCGCTTGGTCGCGCCCGCGAGATAGGCGGCGAAGTCGTCGACGGAGTCGGCCTTGAGCTGGTCGGCGGTGGCGTTGAACCCGCCTGAGACGTAACCGCTGTTGGTCATGAACCAGGGCGGCGAGTTGCTGAACGTCTCCCAGTGGGTGATGTCCTTCTTGATCCGGTCCACCCACCAGCGCTGGGTGGCGTCGGCGTCCGGGTTCCAGTCGGCCGCGTCGTCCGCGCTCCACCAGTCGGTGTCCTCGCGGGTGGTGCCCTCAGGTGCCTGCCACCAGCCCTCGACCGCTCCGCCGGCGCGCAGGTAGTCCTGCACGTCGGGGGCGTTGCCGCCGCCTATGTTGTAGCGGGCGATGTTGAGGGCGAGGCCGTCGTCGCCGAAGAGCAGGTCGGCCAGCTTGTCCCGGATCTCCGGCGGGTAGTCGCCGGTGGCATTGGCGAACCAGACCAGGCTGGTGCCCCAGCCTTCGAAGCTCTCCGCCTTGTACGAAGGGTCGGGCTGGACGGTGACAGCTGCCGCCGTCACCGTCTCCGCGCTCGTCGGCGGAGCGGTGACCAGGGCTGCCCCAGTGGCCAGAGTGGTGACTGCGATGGTTCCCAGAAGCCGTCTTGTGCGGGTACGGCGTGCCAATGTGTGCTCCCAACTCATAGAAGGTCGCTGCAATGGACCGCCGTGCCCCACGGGCACAGGGCACGACGGTGTACCCCTCGGATCAGGGGGGTCAGGGAGCGGGCTGTCGCAGTACGGCGACCTCCCGCGGCGGCAGGACGAGCGAACCGTCGGCCTCCGCGCGGCCGACCAGCACGTCCCCGGCGAGCCCGGGCAGCGGCACCGGCTCGTCGGTCCGGTTGACCAGGAAGAGATAACGGCTGCCGCTGCCGCTTCGTACGGCCAACTCGACGCGTCCTCGGGCGACTTCGGGCAGCTCGCTCTCCACGCCTGCGTGGGCGAGGAGCCCCGGGAGGAGACCGGTGAGGCCGTCCGCTCCGAGCCGGGTGGAGATGTACGCGGCCGAACCCCCGCCCACCGCACGGCGGGTGATCGCGGGGCGCCCGGCGTACGTACCGCTGCGGTAGTGGGCCAGCACTTCCGCCTCGGGGTCGGTGACGCTGATCCGGTCGGTCCACAGGGTGCCCGTGGCGGCGCCGTCGAGTTCGACCGATTCGCCGTCGAGCAGCGGACCGAACTCCTCGATGCGGATGCCGAGCAGGTCGCGCAGGGCTCCCGGGTAACCGCCGAGCCAGATGTGGTCGTTCTCGTCGACGACGCCGGAGAAGTACGTGGTGACCAGGTGGCCGCCGTGCTCGACGTACCGCGTGAGTTCCTTGGCCAGCGCCGCGGGGACCATGTGCAGGACGGGTGCGATCAGCAGGTCGTAGCGGCCGAGGTCGGCCTGAGCGGTGACGACGTCGGCCCGGACGCCGAGGGCGAGGAGGGCGGAGTACCAGTCGAGCCCCTCCCGGCGGTAGTCGAGGAGGTCGGTGGGGTGGGAGTCCTGCTCACTCGCCCACCACGACTCCCAGTCGAAGACGATTCCGACGCGGGCCGGCTCACGCTCGGTCCCGGCGACCGGAGCCAGCGTCCGCAGGGTCTGCCCGAGGCCGGTCACGGCACGGAAGACCTCGCTGTCCGATCCGGCGTGCGGCACCATCGCCGAGTGGTACTTCTCGGCGCCGGCCGCCGACTGGCGCCACTGGAAGAAGCACACGGCGTCGGCGCCGTGCGCGACGTGCACCAGCGAGTCACGGGCCAGGTCGCCCGGCCGCTTGGCCACGTTGACGGGCTGCCAGTTGACGGCGCTCGTGGAGTGCTCCATCAGGAACCACGGACGTCCGCCGGAGATGCCGCTGACGAGGTTGGCGGAGAAGGACAGCTCGTCCCGGTCCTGGGGGCCGGGCATGACGTAGTGGTCGTTGGAGACGAAGTCGATCTCGCCTGCCCAGTCGGCGTAGTTCATCCCCTTAGTACCGCCCATCACCATGAAGTTCGTGGTGACCGGAACCCCGGGCGTGATCTCGCGCAGCAGGTCCCGCTCCACGCGCAGATGCTCCTTCAGCGCGTCGGAGGAGAAGCGCTTGAAGTCCAGCTGCTGCGTGGGGTTCGGGTGGGAGGCGGCAAGACGGGGCGGCAGTATCTGCCCCCAGTCGCTGTACTTCTGGGACCAGAACGCGGTGCCCCAGGCGTGGTTGAGGCCTTCGAGCGTGGTGTAGCGGGCGCGCAGCCAGTCGCGGAAGGCGCGGGCCGCGTCGTCGGAGTAGTCGTAGACGTTGTGGCAGCCCAGCTCGTTGGAGACGTGCCAGGCCACCAGCGCGGGATGGTTCGCGTACCGCTCGGCCATCTTCCGCACCAGGCGCAGCGCGTGGGTGCGGAAGACGGGCGAGGTGGGGCGCCAGTGCTGCCGCGCCCCCGGCCACACCGTCTCACCGGAGGCGGTCACCGGGAGGATCTCCGGGTGTGCCGTGGTGAGCCAGGGCGGCGGGGACGCGGTGGCGGTGGCCAGATCGACCCCTATGCCGCCCGCGTGCAGCAGGTCCATGACCTCGTCGAGCCACCCGAAGTCCCACTCGTCCTGGGCCGGCTGGATGCGGGCCCAGGAGAAGATCCCCACGGAGACGACGTTGACGCCGGCCTCGCGCATCAGCCGTACGTCCTCCTCCCACACCTCACGAGGCCACTGCTCGGGGTTGTAGTCGGCGCCGTAGGCGAGGCGGGGGGTGTCACCGTCCGGCCCGTGCAGCTGGGACAGGAGGGTGGAGATCATGGTGGTCCTTCCGGTGTGTCGCGCGAGGGAGGCGTGAGGGAGTACCTCGGCTACTCGACGGTGAAGCCCTGTTCCTTGCCGTACTTGATGGAGGCGTCCTGCCAGGTCTTCAGGCCGTCGATGAGCTTGGTGTCGGAGACGTACGCCTTGCCGACGGTGTCGTTGAAGATCGAGTTGGCGTACTGCTGGAAGGGCAGGTACGACCAGTCGTCGGCGACGTTGGCGGCGGAGTCGGCGAAGATCTCGTTGGCCTTCTGGCCGCCGAAGTACTCGAACTCCTTGTTGAGGAACGCGGAGTTCTGGAGCTCCGCGGTGGTCGCCGGGAAGGCGCCCTCGTCGATGCGGGTCTGCACGCCGGCGCCGGAGTTGGCGTACTCGACGAAGGCGTAGGCGAGTTCCTTGTTCTTGCCCAGCGTGGGCAGGGTCAGGGAGCTGCCGCCGTTCTCCGCGCTCGCCTTGTCGCCCTTGGTCCACTGCGGCATCGGGGCCGCGCGCCAGTCACCGGCGGCGTTCGGCACGCCGGTCACGAAGTTGGCGGGCATCCAGGCGCCGGTGGTGAGGGTGGCGATGGTGCCGTCGCCGAGACCCTTGTACCAGTCGTCGGTCCAGCCGTTGATCGGCGAGACGAGCTTCTCGTCGATGAGCTGCTGCCAGGTGTCGGTGTACTTCTTGGCGCCCGCGTCGTCGAAGTTGACGGTCACCTTGGTGCCGTCGACCTTGTAGGGACGCGAACCGGCCTGCCACAGCATGCTGGTGGTGAAGCCGGCGTCGCCGGCGTCGTTGGCGATGTAGACCTTGGGGTCGGCCTTGTGCAGCTTGCGGGCCGCCTCGACGTACTCGTCCCAGGTGGTCGGGACCGCGATCTTGTACTTGTCGAAGATCTTCTTGTTGTAGAACATCGCCATGGGGCCCGAGTCCATCGGCAGGCCGTAGACCTTGTCACCGTCGCTCACGGCGTTCCACGGACCCGGGGTGTACTTGGAGGCGAGCTTGTCGGCTCCGTAGGGGGCCAGGTCGCTGAGGCCCTTGGTGAGGGAGTACTGGCTCAGCGCGAAGTACTCGACCTGTGCGACGTCGGGCACGCCCTTCCCGGCCGAGATGGCGTTCGACAGCGCGGTGTAGTGCTTGTCGCCGGACCGCTCGCTGACGAGGTTGATCTTGACCTTGGGGTACTTCTTCTCGAAGTCGGCGGCGACCGACTTGAGCGTGGGCTCCCAGGCCCAGACCGTGACTGTGCCGCCCTTCTTGAGGGCCGCCTGGATGTCCGAGGCGGAGACCGGCCCCGTGCCGGAGCTGTCGTCGTCGGAGCCGCCGCACGCGGTCGCACCCAGGGCGAGGACGGAGAGGAGGGCCATGCCGCGCATCAGGCGGCGAGTTGTTCTGCGCATGGAGGTGCTTCCACTTCTTTGTGGGCGGGACAGGGTGAGGGTGAATGAGGTGGGGCTGAGGGTGTGGGGCTTGAGGGTGGGCTATTCCTTGACGCTTCCGGCGGCGAGCCCGGACTGCCAGTACCTCTGCAGCAGCAGGAACGCGACGATCAGCGGCACGATGGTGAGCAGCGAACCGGTGATCACCAGGTTGAAGATCACGTCACCGCCGATCGTCTGGGCCTGGTTGTTCCAGGCGTCCAGGCCCAGGGTCAGGGGGTACCAGTTCGGGTCCTTGAGCATGATCAGCGGCAGGAAGTAGTTGTTCCAGGTCGCGACCGTGGTGAACAGCAGCACGGTCACGGTGCCGGGGGCGAGCAGCGGCATGGCGACCTGGAAGAAGGTGCGCACCTCGCTCGCTCCGTCGATGCGGGCGGCCTCGAGGAGTTCGACGGGGATGGCCTCGGTCGCGAAGACCCACATGAGGTACAGGCCGAAGGGTGAGACGAGCGAGGGGATGATCACCGCCCACGGCGTATCGGTCAGCCCCATCTTGCTGAACATCAGGAAGGTGGGTACCGCGAGGGCGGTTCCCGGGACGGCGACGGCACCGATGACCACGGCGAAGACGGCGCGCTTTCCGGGGAAGTCGAACTTCGCCAGCGCGTAGCCGCCCAGGATCGCCAGGAGGGTCGCGCCGCCGGCGCCGAGAACGACGTACAGCAGGGTGTTCAGCAGCCAGCGGACGAAGATGCCGTCGTGGTACGTGAACGTCTGGCTGATGTTGTCCCAGAGGGCGAAGTCACTGCTGAACCACAGTCCGGAGGAGTCGGCCAGCCCTTCCTGGGTCTTGGTGGCGCTGATGACCAGCCACACCAGGGGCACCACGGTGTAGAGCAGGATCAGGCCGGTGAGGACGGTCAGCAGCACGCTGCGCTTGCGGCGCCCGGGAGTGTGCTTGCGGGGTGTGCGGAGTCGGGGCGCGCCCTTGGCCGAACCGGCGGCCGGGGCGGATGCGGACTGGGAGGCGGTGGTGACAGGGCTGCTCATCGTTCACGCTCCCTTGCGCATGCCGCGGAGCTGCACGACGTACGCGATGACCATGGTGATCAGGCCCATGATGATGGCGACCGCCGCGGAGTAGTTGTGCTGCTGGCCGTTGAAGGACAGCGAGTACGTGTAGAAGTTCGGGGTGAAGTCCGTAGTGATGGCGTTTCGCGCCAGCGGCCGCAGGATGCTCGGCTCGTTGAAGAGCTGGAAGCTGCCGATGATCGAGAAGATCGTCGCGATGACGAGGGCGCCGCGGATGGCGGGGAGCTTGATGGCGGTGATGATGCGGAATTGCCCGGCGCCGTCGATCTCCGCCGCCTCGTAGAGGGAGTTCGGGATGACTCGCAGCGCGGAGTAGAAGATCAGCATGTTGTAGCCGACGAACTCCCAGGTGACGATGTTGCCGATCGACGCCAGGACCAGGTCGGTCGAGAGCGGGTCGGGCATGGTGACGTCGAAGGCCGAGTTGATGTCGCCCACCAGGCCGTACTTCGTGCCGTACATGAAGCCCCACATCAGGGTGGCGACCACGGCGGGCACGGCGTACGGCAGGAAGATCGTGATGCGGAAGAAGTCCGTGCCGTAGAGGCGGCCGCTGTCCAGTGCGAGGGCGAGCAGCAGGGCGATGCCGAGCATGATCGGCACCTGTACGGCCAGGAAGAGCGCCACCCGGGTGAGGGAGGACCAGAACTGGTCGTCCTGCAGGGCCTGTTGGTAGTTGTCCAGGCCGACGAAGCTCGTGCCGCCGATCAGTTGGTCCCTGAAGAGGCTGAGGTAGATCGAGTACACGATCGGCGCCAGGAACACGAGGGCGAACACCGCCACGAAGGGGCCGATGAACCCCCACCCCGTCCAGGAACGGCGGTCCCGTTTCGACGGCGGTCGGTCGTGTGGTGTTGCCGCCGCAGGGGGCTGAAGCGTCGTCATGTCGTTCCTCGCTCGTCCATCTCGGAACCGGCGTCGCACGGCGCCGCGATGTTTGCGTAAACATCTCCCTCCGGGATGAGCCGTGGGCTGTTATGTTTACGTAAACATCTGATGGCGGCATGTCTACACTGCCCCAATGTCGGTGGTCAAGAGTCGTCTGATGTAACGGCAATTGCGACCTGGGTAACAAGGGAGACAGGTGGATACCGCGGACAGCGCCTCGGCGAGTACGGAGCGGATACGCGTGCGTGCGGAGCAGCGGCCCGGGCGTCGCACCCAGAGGGTGTCCATGGCCGACGTCGCCCAGCTGGCAGGCGTCTCCTCGCAGACCGTCTCCCGGGTGTCCAACGGCTACGCGGGCGTCAACGAAGAGACCCGGCGACAGGTGCTCGCCGCCATGAAGGAGCTGGGCTACCGGCCCAACAGCGCCGCCCGGGCCCTCAAGCGCGGCGAATTCCGCACCATCGGCGTCATCACCTTCAACCTCTCCACCACGGGCAACATGCGCACCCTGGAGGCGATCGCCACCTCCGCGGCGCAGGAGGGCTACGCCGTCACGCTCCTGCCCGTCGCCGTGCCCACCCAGGACGAGGTGCGCGGCGCCTTCTCCCGGCTGGGCGAGCTCGCCGTCGACGCCGTCATCGCCATCATGGAGGTGCACCTCCTGGACGCGGCGACCATCTCCTTGCCGCCCCACGTCCAGGTCGTGGTCGCCGACTCGGACGCCGGTGACCGCTACAGCGTGGTCGACACCGACCAGGCCGGGGGAGCGCGTGCGGCCGTACGGCACCTCCTGGACCTCGGGCACGGCACGATCTGGCATCTCGCCGGCCCCGAGGAGTCCTTCGCGGCGCAACGCCGTGAGGATGCCTGGCGCGCCGGACTCACCGAGGCGGGCTGTGTGCCGCCACCCGTCGTGCGGGGCGACTGGTCGGCGGAGTCCGGCTATCGCGCGGGACTGCGGCTCGCCGACGAGCAGTCCTGTACGGCGGTTTTCGCCGCCAACGACCAGATGGCACTGGGCCTCTTGCGGGCCTTGCACGAGCGCGGCCGGAGAATCCCCGAAGACGTCAGCGTCATCGGCTTCGACGACATCCCCGAGGCCGGCTCCTTCCTGCCTCCCCTGACCACCGTCCACCAGGACTTCGCCGAAGTGGGACGCCTGTGCGTCGAGGGTGTCCTGCGGCGGATGCGGCACAAGGGGGCGGAGCACGGCACCACGCTCGTACCCACGAAACTCGTGGTGCGCGACAGCACCGCACCGGCTCCTTAGTGTCGGGTGCGCTGTCCTGACGTTGAAGTGACGCTCGTGGTAGTCGTTTTGATGGAGTGTCAGGAAATTCGGGGCCCCTGTCAGCGCCGCCGTTCTGCCGCCGCGGTGAGCCTGGCGTTCGCGCTGCCGCCCAACATCTGAACGTGGTCGTTGCCCGGTCGCCCATCGCCGCGAGGGCGGTGGCCGGTCGGGGCGTCGCCATGTCACGAGCCTCTTCAGCTGTGCCGGACAGTGTCCGCCGCCTCCGGTAAAGAGCCCGTCATGAAATACGCGTCACCTACCTTGACACCATACCTACTAAGAAGGTTTCTTGGTCTCAAGGCGACCGGACGTGCAGAGGGGACATTCCGCAACGGGACCGCGGAAGTGCCTCGCTTCGGCCGATCGCACACATCCTTCACGCCCCGCTCCGCACCAGCCCGTCGATCGGGCGGTCGTGCACGGCTGGGCATCGGATCAGGGAGGGCCGCGATGAAGATCGCACCGTTCGACGAGAACGCGTTCAAGATGGACCATCCCCGGGGAACGGTCTCGTTCAACTACCTGCTCATGGGCGACCGGAGCAAGCCCATGGACAACTACCGCTACATCCTGGGCCGCCAGGAGGCCGACTTCCTGATGCCCCGGCACTGCCACACCTTCGAGCAGATCCGCCTGCCGCTGGTCGGCGACATGAACCTGGGCGAGCAGGGCATCCTGCGCGAGGGCGAGGTCGGCTACTTCCCCGAGGGCCAGACCTACGGCCCGCAGGACGACCCGCTGACCGATCCCAAGCAACTGCAGCTCGTCCTGCAGTTCGCCGGGGCCTCCGCGCTCGGCATGGGCGCCGGCCGCGGACGCGGCCCGGACAACAAGGAGGCCCAGGCCGAACAGCGCGCGGTACGCGAGCAGCGGTTCCCCAAGCCGCGCTACAACGGCGTCGTGATCAGCAACCCGGACCACTACAACTGGCTCCCGGTGACCGGCTGGACCGGCGTCAAGCACAAGCCCATCGGCACCTACACCGAGCGGCAGTTCTGGATCGAGTTCCTCAAGATCGACGCCGGCGCCGAATGGGTCTCCACCAGCGAGGACGCCAAGCGGCTGATCGTGGTGCTGTCCGGTACCGGCGCGGCGGAGGGCACCGAGGTCGGGAAGCTGGGTGCGGTGGACGCCGATCCCGGGGAGAAGGTCCGCTTCGCGGCCACCGAGGAGCTGATCCTGTTCACCATCGGCCTGCCCCCGATCCAGCAGCCCGTCGAGCCCGACGACGACAAGTTCGTCGTCTCCCTCACCGACGGCGGCATCCGGTTCGAGAACGCCAAGGACGCCGCCGACGGCTGAGCCCGGCCGTACGCCGACACGGGCCTAGCGCGCCGCCCGCTCTCACCGTCCCCGGTGCGGAGCCACCCTCCGATGTGGCGAGCGGCCACTTCCCTCGGCGCGCACGTCGAGAGGGCGCCTCGGACTCCACACGAGGAGTGCCCCCGCCCCACCTGCTCCATCCGATCACTCCCTCACCGGCAAGACATCACCGGCAAGACAAAGGAGCGACAGACATGAGTGGACTCAGCACGACCCAGGCTTCGGAAATCGTGGACGCGGCACTGAGCCACGCACGTGAGCTGGGCCTGCGTCCCCTGACGGTCACCGTGCTCGACCCGGGCGGGCACCCGAAGGTCGTCAAGCGCGAGGACGGTGCGGGCATCCTGCGCCCGCAGATCGCCCACGCCAAGGCATGGGGCTCCCTGGGCACCGGCCAGGGCGGCGCCGTCGGAGCCCGCCATGCCACCCGCGACCCGGCCTTCTTCGCCGCGCTGGCCTCGATCTCCGAGGGGCGGATCGCCTCCTCCAAGGGCGGTGTGCTGATCCGGGACGAGCACGGCGAACTGCTCGGTGCGGTCGGCGTCAGTGGCGACCGGCCCGACAACGACGAGGCCGTCGCCGTCTTCGGAGTGGAGAAGGCCGGCCTGGTCGCCGACGCGGGCTGACCGCGCTGCCCCGACCGGGGCGCCCCGTACCCCCACGGCATCGCACTCGCCGTACAGCCAATCGCTTTCGGCGGAGTCGAGAACTTCCAACCGCCTCTTGCTCGGCCCACAGGGCAGCACTGGCTTCCACGACCGGCACTTTCAGGAGATTTGCCGCAGGTCGGGGGCCCTGAATTCTTCGAATTGATTCGTTCGGCTAGGCGGAATCCACGAAATCGGTGGCGGGACGGCCGCCGAATATTCGTACGCCCCGACGGCTGGACGTGGACGCGATGCGGATCGAAGAATTCCGGACCAAGCCGTGTGAGAGTCCGAGAGCCGCGAGACCGGGACCTGCAGAGTCGCGAGATAGGGACCTGAAATGAACAACCGAAGCAGCGTCGCTTCATCGAAAGCACTGTCCGGCACCGCGAGACGGCGCATGGGCGGGATCACGGCGGCGATCGCGCTGACCGCGGCCGCGGGCTGCGCCGGCAACACCAACCCCGGCGCAGGCGAACAGATCACCGTGTCGGTCTCCATAGCGGCGCCGGCGAACGCCCCGATCTTCCTTGCCGACGAACTCGGATATTTCGAGGACGAAGGACTCGACGTCAAGGTGCAGATCATTGCGAACGCCAGCCTGCAGATCGCTGCCGGAAAGGTGCAGTACGGCGCCGTCAACACCTCCACGGTGATCCAGGCGGCGGCGCAGGACACGAAACTGCAGCAGGTCTGTGTGACGCAGGTGGACCCCTCCTACATCCTCGCGGTGAGCGATGTGGCATGGGAGCGGAACAACATGAACGACTCCATGTCGCTCAAGGAGATGCTGGCGGCCCTGGAGGGCGAGAACATCACGGCGATAGGTGGCCGCACCGTCAATCCCGGTGCGAAGTTGCTGGAGAGCCTGCTGAAGAAGGAGGGCCTCCCCGCGGAGTCGATCGGCGTGCTCTCGCAGGCCAGCACCGCGGCATCGACGGCCGCGTTCCAGAAGGGCCAGGTGGGTCTGGTCTTCCAGCCGCAGCCGATCCCCGACCAGGTTCTTTCGGTGGCGCCCGGCCGCATCATCTACGACACCGGGAGTTCCGACCTGTTCTCCGAACTGGACGGGGTCTCCTGGTCGGGAATCGGTTCCTCGAAGACCTACGCCGCCGAGCATCCCGACATCAGCGAGAAGATCTGCAACGCCATCGGCAAGGCCAACAACTACCTGGACGAGAAGCCCGAAGAAGCCGCGAAGACCCTGCACAAGGACATGAACTCGTTCGACGAGGACGTCCTCGCGGACAGCATGGAGACCTACAAGTGGGCCAAGGACGCGGCCATGAGCGAGGAGCAGTTCGCGAAGAGCGTCGAAGTCCTCGCGAAACTCGGCATGTTCGAGCAGCCGTCCGCCGAAGTGGTCGACGGTGCCTACACGTCGGACTACCAGAAGTGAACCGGTGCGGAACGTCCGCACAGTCTGTGCTGACGCCGGGACAGGGACGAGTCGGAGGAAATGATGCAGGATCTCGGTACTGAGCGGCCGGCGGTGATCCTCGGGGATCTCACGCACCGGTTCGTGACTCCGGGTGGGGAGATGATGGACGTCCTCCGGGACGTGTCCGTCACGGTCCGCGAGAAAGAGTTCTTCACGGTCGTAGGACCCAGTGGGTGCGGAAAGAGCACCTTGCTGAACATTGCGTCCGGTCTGCTCCAGCCGACCGACGGGACCATACGGTGCCTCAAGGGCGACCGGGAGTTGCAGAAGCTGGAGATCGGATACATCACCCAGGACTCCAATCTCTTCCCCTGGTTCACCGTGATCGAGAACATCATGATGCCGCTGGAGATCCGCAAGGTTCCCAAGCAGGAGCGGGTCGAGCGCGCCAGGGAATGGATCAAGATCGTCGGCCTGGAAGGCTTCGAGAACCACTATCCGCGGCAGCTCTCCGGCGGTATGCAGAAACGCTGCTCCATCGCCCGCACCATGGTCTACGAGCCCGAAGTACTGCTCATGGACGAACCCTTCGGCGCGCTCGACGCGATCACGAAGCAGACGATGCAGAAGACCGTTCTGGACCTGTGGCAGCGGCGGCAGACCTCGGTCATCTTCATCACCCACGACCTGACCGAGGCGATCGCCCTCTCGGACCGTGTCGCGGTCATGACGGGCCGCCCCGGCCGGATCCGGCAGACGGTCGACATTCCCCTCGCACGGCCCAGGGACGTCTACAACATCACCGGTCAGACGGGTTTTCAGGAACTGCGGCAGGAACTGTGGAGCCTGCTCGAAACCGACATCGAGACCGATCTCAAGGCCTGAGGAGAAGGAGAGCACGATGGCTGTCATCGGCGATCAGGAGCCACTCAGCATGCGACGGGGCCGGGTGGTCCGGCCGAAGAGTTCCAAGGGGCGTCCGCGCGGACGCCACGGCACGAAGATCATGCTCGGGCAGTTCGGCATCGTGCTGCTGTTCCTGGGGGTCTGGCAGCTCCTCAGCGGCCGGGTGATCGACTACTTCCTCATCAGCAACCCGGTCGACGTCGTGGTCAAGCTGTACAACGTCCTCGGGGACAGTGCGATGCACGGCCACATCATGGCCACCGCCCAGGAGTTGGTGCTGGGGTGGGCGCTCGGCGCGTCCGCGGGCGCCGTGGTGGGCTGGGCGCTCGGCGCGGTCAAGACCGCCGGCGAGATCATGGAGCCGATCCTCAACGCGATCAACGGGATCCCCAAGGTCGCCCTCGCACCGATGATGCTGCTCTGGTTCGGCCTCGGCATGGGCTCGAAGATCGCGATCGCCAGCATGATCGTGTTCTTCCTCGTCTTCTTCAACGTCTACGCGGGCATGCGCAATGTGCCGAAACCGCTGGTCGAGGTGGCCCGCGCCATGGGTGCGTCGCGCATGTTCGTGGTGCGCAAGGTGGTTCTGCCCTCCGTCAGCGTTCCGCTGTTCGCCGGGCTGAAGGCAGGTGTGTCGTTCGCGATGATCGGCGTCATCGCCGGCGAGTTCATCTCGGCCGACAAGGGCCTCGGCTACTACTCCATGACCTCGACCCAGCAGTTCGACCCGTCCGGACTGTTCGCCGCGCTGGTGATCATCGTGGCGATGGTGGTGCTCGGGAGCTCGCTCATCGGTGTCTTCGAGCGCCGGGCGCTGAAGTGGCAGCGCGACTGACCGGATCACGCGGCTGAGGGAGCCCGGGGGCCGTGGAACGGCTCACCGGGCTCCGACAGGGCCCGTAGGGAAGAACACCAAGACACTTGGAGAGGGTCGTATGCCTTCCTGGGCGCCGAGTTGCGGGGGCGCGGAGTGAGCGGCCGCGGCATCGTCGTCAAGCAGACGACGGCCGTCAGCGTGGTCTACGTCGCCGCTGTCTTCCTCAACGTGATGGACACGACGATCGTCAACGTCGCCCTGCCGAGCGTCGGCCGCGCGTTCTCGGTCCCGTCCACCTCCGTCGACGCCGTCTCCATCTCCTACCTGGTCAGCCTCGCGGTGTTCATTCCGGCCTCCGGCTGGCTCGGTGACCGGTTCGGCGGGAAGCGGATCCTGCTGACGGCCCTAGCGGTGTTCACGCTCGGGTCGGCGCTGTCCGGGCTCGCGACGAGCCTCGGTGAACTCATCGCCTTCAGGCTGCTCCAGGGAGCGGGCGGCGGCATGCTCGTGCCGGTCGGCATGGCCATGATGCTGCGCAGTTTCCCGCCGGGGGAGCGCGTTCGCGTCTTCGCCGTACTCAGCATGGCGAACGCCGTCGCCCCGACGATCGGTCCGTCGCTCGGCGGCCTGCTGGTGACGGAGTTGTCGTGGCGCTGGGTGTTCTTCGTCAATGTCCCGGTGGGCTGCGCCGCGCTGGTGTTCGGTGCGCTGTTCCTCCGCAACTCCGTCGAGCGGGAGCCGGGACGGTTCGACCTCCTGGGGTTCCTGCTCGCGGCGGCGGGTCTGGGCCTGGCGATGTACGGGCTGTCGCAGGGACCCGATCTGGGGTGGACGGCCCGTCCTGTGCTGGTCGGCCTGGTGGCCGGTGCGGCGCTGCTGGGAGTTCTGGTGGTCGTCGAGTTGCGTTCCCGCGCGCCGCTGATCGACATCCGGCTGTTCCAGGACCGGCTGTTCCGCTCGGGGAGCGTCGTCATGGCACTGGAATCGGTCGCGTTCCTCGGGGTGATCTACACGGTGTCGCTGTACCTCCAGGACGGGCGGGGACTCAGCCCGCTGGCCTCCGGCCTGAGCATCCTGCCGCAGGCCCTGGGCGTCATGACCGGCTCCCAGGTCGCCAGCCGGTTGCTGTACCGGCGGCTCGGACCGCGCCGGCACCTTGTCGTCGGCGTGCTCGGGTCGAGCCTGTCCATGGCGTTGCTGGCGGTGTTGAGCGTCCACGGCCCCCTGTGGCAGGTGTGGGTGGTCCTCTACCTCGTGGGTTTCGGGGTGGGCCAGGTGTTCGTGGCGACCCAGGCGGCGTCCTTCGCGACGGTCTCGGCCGCCGCGTCCGGACGGGCGGCGACGCTGTTCAACGCCGGTCGCAGGCTCGGCGGTGCGGTGGGCATCGCCGTGGCGACCACCGCCCTCGTTCTCGTGGGCGTGGACTCGCCCGCCGACGGACAGCCGGCCGGAGACGGCGCCGCCTACCGGGTGGGGTTCCTCGTCGCTGCGGCGGTCAACCTGCTTGCCCTGCGGGCGGCTTGGGTGGTCCGCGACGCCGATGCGGCGAGCACCATACCCGAGGCGCGTCGGCGGCGCCCACGCCGAGCCCGGTCGGGGTGAAGGACAGCCGGGACCGCGCGTGACCTCCGCTTCGGTGGGCAGGTAGGAAACCAATTTCCTATGGGATTGCGAGTATTGAGCCTCGGTTCGATGGTGCGGGCAGCCGTGTCGGGCCGCACGGTCGAAACTCTCTGGACGTGCGGTAACCGCCCCCGAAAGCCCTCAAGTCGCCGACTTTTGTCGGATGTCTTGACGCGGATCAGTGCCTGAAGGAGCATCGCTGCGCAAATATCCTATGGAATTCGGGTGGAGTTGTGACGTCATACCTCCGTATTGGACCCTTCTTGTCCGGTACTGTCGCCGCAGCGGTGCTCGCCGGTGCCTTGACGGGATGCACCCTGAAGAACTCCGGGGAGCCGGCCGCCGGGAGCACGGCCACCGCGGCGGGCACGGGGAACGGGTCGGCCGAACTGGCCGACGGGTCCGCCGTCAAGGTCGCGCTCGTCCCCGGTGGCGCTCACCCGTACTTCCAGGTGTGGAAGACAACGGGTGCCGTCGCGGAGAAGGAGTACGGGCTCGGGGACCTGACGTTCAACGAGACCGCCGAGTGGGACCAGCAGAAGCAGAACAACCTGCTGTCCACGCTCGCGGCTCGCGGGTACAACGCGTTCGGCGTCTTCGGTGTCTCGCCGACCGACATCAACAGCACCTTCGCCGACCTCAAGTCGCAGGGTTTCGCGGTGGCTTCACTCGCCTCGTGCCCAGCCGGTGACGTGAACGAGGCGGACTTCTGTCTGTCCACCGATGTCGAGGTCGCGGCCTACCGGGCCACCCAAGCGGCGATCAAGGCCATGGGCGGCAAAGGCTCCCTGGTCCACCTGACCGGCAACAACGTCGACGCCAACACCCAACTCCGGATCAAGGGCGTGGCGAAGGCGGTGGACGAGACGAAGGGGAAGGTCAAACTCCTCCAGACGGTCACCGACATCGACAAGGACCTGCAGACCGCGCAGAAGGCGGTGTCCGACCTGCTGGCCGCCAAGGGCAACGAGATCCAGGGCATCGTCACCACCGCGTACAACCCCGCGGTCGCCGCGGCCGGAGCGGTCCAGAGTTCGGGATCGAAGGCGAAGGTCGTGGCCATCGACGACGACGCCAAGATCATCAGTGCGATCAAGGACGGCTCGGTCAGCGCCACGGTCGTGCAGAACCCGGTGGGGCAGGCGGACGTGGGCACTTGGGCGCTCGCTCTGCTGCAGAGCAAGCAGTGCGTGATGCGTGATCCGGGCGTGGTCGTCGACTCCGGATCCTTCGTGGTCACCAAGGCGAATGTCGCCGACTACGACAAGGAGCAGGAGAGCAAGACCGACGACCTCAAGAAGCAGTTCGCCGACGAGCTCCTCAACTGCGGCTGACCCGAACGCCGCCACGCACACGCTGCGCCGACACGGCCACCGCCGCCACGCACACACCGCGCCAACACGGCCGCCGACCACAGCCATTGACCAGGGAGACCCGGACACCCCCATGAGCATCATCACGACCGCCACGGCCAGGCTGGCCGACATCCCCGTGGAGCAGAACCGCACCGACGCCGTCCAGGCGTTCATCAAGCAGGAGACGATATTCGTCGACCTCGCCACCGACGACGGCCTGGCCGGCATGGGCTACAGCTACACCATCGGCACCGGCGGCTCCTCGGTCCTCGCGCTGCTCAACGACCATCTGCTCCCCGCCCTGCCCGGGCAGGACGCCCGTAACGTCGAGGCCCTGTGGCAGCGGCTGTTCGCCCGGACCCGGGCGACCGCCGTCGGAGCCATCACCTCGCTGGCCCTCGCCGCGGTCGACACCGCCCTGTGGGACCTGCGATGCAAGCGGGCCGGCGAGCCCCTTTGGCGGCTGGCGGGCGGCCACCGCCAGGAGATACCGCTGTACGACACCGAAGGCGGCTGGCTGCATCTGAGCACCGAGGACCTGGTCAAGTCGGCCGTGGCGGCCCGCGACGCCGGGTGGGCCGGCGTCAAGATCAAGGTGGGCAAGCCGCACCCGGCGGAGGACGTCGAACGGCTGCGCGCGGTCCGCGAGGCCGTCGGGTCCGCGCTGCACATCATGACGGACGCCAACCAGTCCCAGACGCTGTCCTCGGCCGTGCGACTGGCCTCGGCGCTCGAACCCCATGGACCGTTCTGGTTCGAGGAACCGATGCCGGCGGACGACGTGAGCGGCCACGCGCGCCTCGCCCGCGCCACCAACGTACCGATCGCGGTGGGGGAGACCCTCTACTCGCTGGGGCAGTTCCGCCAGTACCTGGAGGCCGGAGCGGCCTCCGTGGTGCAGGTCGACGCGGCCCGCGTCGGCGGCATCACCCCCTGGCTGAAGGTCGCCCACCTGGCAGAGGCGTACAACGTCATGGTCTGCCCGCACTTCCTGATGGAACTGCACGTGAGCCTCGCGGCGGCCGTGCCCAACGGCATGTACGTCGAGTACATCCCGCAGCTGAGGGCCGTCACCCGCACCGAACTGACCGTGCGCGACGGGCGAGCGGTGGCGTCGGACGAGCCGGGCATCGGCATCGACTGGGACCACGACGCGATAGACGACCGGAGGGTGGCATGACCACGACCTCATCGCCACCCGCGGACACCGACCGGCCTCCGGTGTCACAGCGCAAGACTCCCCGTCGGCGCATCCTGGCCCCTCAGCAACTGGGCCTGCTCGCGCTCACCGTCGCGCTCGTCGTCCTCTTCGGCCTGCTGCGCCCGGCCTTCTTCGACGCCAGACTCGTCCTCTTCCCGCTGCTGCGCGACATCTCGACCCTGACCGTGGTGGCACTGGCCCAGATGGTGGTCCTGTCCGTCGGACACATGAACCTGGCCGTGGGCCGCATGGCCGCGTTCGGCGCCCTGTTCGCCGGGTTCGGCTACGACCGGCTCGGACTGCCGCTGCCCGTGGGCCTGTTGGTCTGCCTCCTGGCGGGAGCCCTGATCGGCGCCGTGACCGGATGGATCATCGCCCGCACCGGCGTGAGCTCCTTCGTGGTGACGCTCGCCATGGACTTCGCCCTCCTCGGGCTGGTGTCCCTGCTGTACTCCTCGCTCACCGACAACGCCGCCTTCACCAGCACACCGTCCGGGATGACGGAGCTTCGCCAGTACTCGCTCGCCGACATCTGCGTCGGTCCCGTCTGCGGCTCACCGGCGATTCCGCAGATGGCCCAGTTCACCGTCCTGGCCCTCGTCGGGCTCGGCTTCCTCTACCGCTACACCCGTACCGGCAGGGAACTCCTGCTGACGGGTGCGAATCCGGCCGCCGCGGAACTGTCCGGCATCCCCACCGCCCGCCGCGTCATCACGGCCCACATGCTGTCGGGTCTGCTGGCCGCGCTCGCCGGGTTCATGGCCGCCGTCAGCACGGGAACCTTCCGCGCCTCCATCGGGGACGACTTCATGCTGCCGTCGTTCCTCGGCGCCGTCCTCGGCGGCACGCTGCTCACCGGCGGCGTCGTCTCGGTCATCGGCGCTCTGCTGGGCACCTCGCTGGTCGGCGTCATCCGCAAGGGCCTCGACCTGCTCGGCGTGGGGCTGGAGAGCCTCAACATCTACCTCGGCTGTGTGCTGCTCCTTGCCCTGTCCGCCGACCGGGTGCGCCACATCGTCAGCTACCGAAAGGTGGTGCGCTCGACATGACGACCCCCACAACTCCCCGTGCCTGGAAGGCCGAAGCCCTCGCCTCGCTGCGACGCTTCTCCCGCTCCACCTCCCTGACCCTGCTCTGCGTCGTCGTGGCCGGGTACATCGGTCTGGGTGTGGCGTCCTCCGGCTCGTTCTTCGAAGGCAACTCGGTCCGCACCTTCCTGCAGTACCTGGCGACCCCCATCCTCATCGGTCTCGCGCAGATGGTCTGCCTGTGCGTCGGACAGCTCAACCTCGCGGTCGGCGCCCTGGGCGGATTCACCGCCTGCGCCATGGGCGTTCTCATGGCCGACTCCGGTGTGCCGGCCGGCCTGGCCGTCGCGATCGGCGTGCTGATGGCCACGGCGATCGGCGCTCTCACCGGTGTGTTCATCGTGGTCACCCGTATCAACGGGTTCATCGTCACGCTCGGCACCATGACCATCCTGCTGGGCGCGCAGTACCGGCTGGCCGGGACCCGTACCGTCGACGGCTACTCCGCCACCCTGCGTGATCTGGGCACGGCCGCACCCGCGAACATCCCGCTCGTCCTCGTCACGGCACTGGTCGTGGCCGCCCTCCTCGCCGTGTTCATGCACCGGGGCATCGCGGGACGGCGACTGCTCGCGGCGGGCGGCAATCCGCTGGCCGCGCGGCTCTCGGGCATCTCCACCGACCGTCAGATCGTCCTGGCCCACACGCTGTCCGGCCTGCTGATCGGAGTGGCCGCGCTGATCGCGACCGCGTCGCTGCCCGGCGTCAACCGCAGTGTCGGCGGCGACTGGCTCCTCCCCAGCTTCGCCGCCCCCATCATCGGCGGTGTGGCCCTGACCGGCGGGTCGGTGGCGGTTCTCGGGACCGTACTTGCCGCCTTCGTCATGCGGCTCATCGACAGCGCACGTGCCGAGTTCTCGCTGGACCCGAGCTGGGTCAAGTTCCTGATCGGCGTCGTCGTCCTCGCCACGGTCGTCGGCGGCCGCCTCCACCAGTCGCACCTCAGCACCGCACGCCCGCACCAGGACGGGAAACCGCCCACGCCCCCCGACAAACGGGCGGCGCCCGCCACCACCCTGCCGAGCACCGGGGGTGCCCAGTGAGCGACGTACTGCTGGAGTGCGAGGACATCGTCAAGGTCTTCCCCGGGGTGCGCGCCCTCGACCAGGTGGCCCTGCGCCTGAAGGCGGGAACCGTGCACGCCCTTCTCGGGGAGAACGGCGCTGGCAAATCGACCCTGATCAAGGTACTGACGGGGGTTCACGCCCCGGACGGCGGCCGTCTGCTGCTGCGCGGCGACGAGGTGCATCTGCGGACCCCGCTGGACGCCACCCGGGCCGGCATCGGCGTGGTGCACCAGGAGCGCAACCTGATCCCCGCCTTCTCCGTGGCGGAGAACATCACGCTCCTGAAACCCCCCTCACGCCGCGGGCTCATCGACCGCGCGGCCATGACCGGCCCGGTGGAACAGTGTCTCCGGGAGGTCGGGCTCGACCTGGACCCGCACACGGTCGTCAGCGAACTCTCCGTCGCCCAGCAGCAGTTGGTCGAGATCGCCAAGGCGCTCCACACCGACAGCCGGGTACTCCTGCTGGACGAACCCACCGCGTCCCTCTCGCCCCAGGAAGCCGAGCGGCTATTCGAGGTGATCCGGCGGCTGACGGAACGGGGCACCTGCGTCGTCTTCGTCAGCCACAAACTGGAGGAGGTGTTCGCGGTCTGCGACACCGTCACCGTGCTGCGCGACGGGCATTCCGTACTGCGGTCGGCGCCGCTCGCCGAGCACACGCACGACGAGATCGTGAGTCTGATGGTGGGCCGCACCCACGAGGCCTCCGAGCTCTCTCCGCGGACGGTGGACCCGGCCGCGGTGCCGGCGCTCTCCCTCACGGGCGTGGCCACCGCGGCAGGCCACACCGACATCGGTCTCGAGGTGAGACCCGGAGAAATCGTCGGGCTGTACGGTCTCGTCGGCGCCGGCCGCAGCGAACTGGTCCGGGCCGTCCTCGGCCTCGAACGCGTCACGGCCGGAGAGGTCCGTGTTTTCGGCGAGTCGGCGAGGATCTCCTCCCCACGGCAGGCGCTCCACGAGTACGGCATCGGCTATCTCACCGAGAACCGCAAGGAGGAAGGCGTCTTCCTCGAACAGCCGATCCTGCGGAACATCACCGTCACCGTGTGGAAGAAGCTGGCGCAGGCCCTCGGGTACGTCTCCGACAAGCGCGAGAGAAGCGTCGCCGAAGACCTCGTGGAACGGCTCGGCATCCGCATCGCCTCACTGGAGCAGAACGCCGGTGAACTCTCCGGCGGCAACCAGCAGAAGGTCAGCCTCGCCAAGTGGCTGGCGGCGGACACCCGGCTGCTCGTCGTCGACGAACCGACCGTCGGTGTCGACGTCCGCACCAAGCACGCCTTCCACGAACTGATCTGGGAGCTCGCCCGTGACGGCCTGCCCATCCTGCTGATCAGCAGCGACCTCGGAGAGATGGTGACGCTGGCCGACCGCATCGTCGTCATGGCGGACTACCGGATCCGCGGAGAGACCAGGAACGAACACGACTACGAGCGGATGAGCGGCCAGGTCATCCGCCTCATCCACGGACAGGGGAACGAACCGCTCGACTCGGGCCGCAGTGTGCAAACCCCTATATGATTCTCAGGCATTACTTGACCCGGAATGCTCAAGGGAAGGCGGGACATGCTGTCGGACGAGCCTCACGCTCACGCGCCGGAGGGTGCGGCCACCGAAGCGGTCCCGCCGCCCCGGGTCCTGCCTCAGCGCCAGGTCCTGGCAGACAGTGTGTACGAGGCCATCAAGGCGATGGTGATGGACCACAAGATCAAGCCGGGGGCCCGGGTGGGCATCGAGGCGCTCGCCCGCTACCTCGAGGTGTCGCCCACGCCGGTGCGCGAGGCCCTCGCCCGGCTGGAGGCGGACGGCCTGGTCACCAAGCGGTCCCTCGCCGGCTATCGCACCACCGACCTCCTCACCGTCGAGGGCATCGAGGAGCTCTTCGAAATGCGGCTGCTGCTGGAACCGCACGCCGCGGCGCTGGCGGCCGAGAGGGCCGGTGAAGCCCAACTGGACCGCATGGAAGCGCTCTTGGAGGAGATGCGGGGCGAGCCCGAAGAAGGCGGGAGCTATGCCGTGTACGGCCGGTTCGCCGCCCTCGACCAGCAGTTCCACGACGCGCTCGCCGCGGCGTCGGGGCGCGGTCTCCTCGCGGACGCCGTCGAGCGGCTCCACGCACACCTCCACATCTTCCGCGTCAGCGCCATCGCGGGTGCGGGCCCGGCGACGGTCGCCGAACACGACCGGATCCTGCGTGCCGTACTCAGGCGCAACGCCGACCGTGCCGCACAGACCATGCGGGAACACCTGCAGAGCAGCCTGGAACGCCAGTTGATCTGCATGCGCGAAGACAACTGAGCCGGCGGACGCCCAACAGGCACCCCATCAGTGGGCTTCAGTCCGCGATCGCCTCGGCCACCTCGGTGAGCGCCGCGAGGCTGTGGCCGCTCACGAACGTGTCGCAGTAGGGGAGCGCGGCGGCCATCCCGCCCGCGCGCGGGGCATAACCGGGCGCCGCCTTGCGGGGGTTGACCCAGACGATGCGGTGCGTGAGCCGAGCCAGACGGGCCATCTCGCGTCCGACGGCGCCGGGGTCCTCGCCCTCCCAGCCGTCGGAGAAGATCACCACCACGGCGCCGCGCGCCATGCCCCGGCGGCCGAACCGGTTGTTGAACTCGGCCAGCGCATGGCCGATCCGCGTGCCGCCCGACCAGTCGGACGCGGCGGCGCCCGCTCGCCGCAGTGCGGCGTCCACACCGGCCGGGCCGGTGTGCCGCAGTAGCGGAGTGAGCCGGGTGAGCCGGGTGGCGAAGACGAATGCCTCGGCGGCCACCCCGGCCGCCGCTCGCGGAAACAGACGCAGATAGGCGCGGGTGTACGGCTCCATGGATCGGGAGATGTCGCACAGCAGCACCAGCCGTCGCCGCCGCAGACGGTTGCGGCTGCGGGCCAGCGGCACCGCCTCGCCCCCGGTGCGCTGCCCGACGCGCAGGGTACGGCGCAGGTCGATGCGGCGACCCCGGCGGTCGGCCTCCCGGCGGCGGCTGCGGCGCAGCGGCGCGTTCACCACCAACAGGGCCAGCAGCCGGTCGAGTTCGGCCAGCTCGCCGGGTTCGAGGGCGGCGAAGTCCTTGTGCGCGAGGACCTCGGCAGCGCTGCCCACCGTCCGCAGTTCCTCCGTACGCCGGTCCTTCGAATGGTCGCGGTCCGACACTCCGCCGAGACTGCCCTGCGGCACCGGCGCGTTGGCCGGGTCCCGACCGATTCCGGACGGCACAGCGACCCGCCCGGGCTCGGGACCGTACTCGGCTCCCGACAACGGCGGGGCCTCCCGACGGACGGCGACCGAACGCGGAACCCCCGCGAAGACCGCGTCGAAGACCAGGTCGAACGGCGCGATCTGCTCGCGACCCGTCACGAAGGCCAGCCGTGCCGCCCAGTACAACGCCGTACGGTCCACCGGCGGCAGCAGCCGCAACGCCTCCAGGAACCGCACCGACCGCTCCGGTGTCACCGCCACCCCGGCGCGCCGCAGCTCCTCGCCCAACCGACCACCGAACTCGGCCTGGTCGAAGAGAGGAACGGCACCGGGTTTCACGGCTGCCGGTCCGCGACCAGCCAGCCAAGACCGCGTTCCCGTGCCAACTCCTGGTCCTCCCGGTACTTGAGCAGGGAACCGAGGGTGCTCCGGGCGACATCCGCGTCGAGTCGGGGCACACCGAGCAGGTTCAGCGCGGAGATCCAGTCGATGGTCTCCGCGATACCCGGAGCCTTCTGCAACTCCAGAGTCCGCAGCCGTCGTACGGCGGCCGCGACCGCGACCGCCAGCTCCCGCGATGTCCCGGGCACCCGACGGCGCACGATCTCGACCAGCCGCTCGGTGTCCGGATAGTCGATCCAGTGGTAGAGGCACCGGCGCTTGAGCGCGTCGTGCAGATCACGGGTGCGGTTGGAGGTGAGCACCACGACGGGCGGCACGGTGGCCCGGATGGTGCCGATCTCGGGGATGGTCACGGCGGCTTCGGCGAGCACCTCCAGGAGGAACGCCTCGAAGTCGTCGTCGGCCCGGTCGATCTCGTCGATGAGGAGGACGGCGGGTGCGGGCCCCGGGTGGGTCAGCGCGGCGAGCACGGGCCGTCGGAGCAGGTAGTCCTCGCTGAACAGGTCCGCCTCGGTGAGCTGTTCGTGCCGGGCCTCCGCGAGCCGGATGCCGAGCAGCTGCCGCGGATAGTTCCACTCGTACAGCGCCTCGGCGGCGTCCAGACCGTCGTAGCACTGCAGCCGGATCAGCGGGCTGCCCAGTATTCCGGCCACCGCCTTGGCCGCCTCCGTCTTCCCGACGCCCGCCTCGCCCTCCAGAAGCAGCGGCTGGGGGAGCCGCAGGGCGAGGAAGAGGGCGGTGACCAGACCGTCGTCGGCGAGATAGCCCAGTGAGTCCAGCGCGGCGCGCAGACTCCCCACGCCCGGCAGGCAGCGCTCGACGAATTCGCTCACGAGGTGTCGGCCTCCGGGTGACGGGCGGTTTCCTCGTAACCGGCGGGGTCCTCCTCGTATGCGGCACGGCAACCGGCGCAGCAGAACCAGCGGCGGTCGCCGCCGCCCGCCTCGGAGTACGGGGTGTTGTCCGCGACGGCGACCGTCATGCCGCACACGGGGTCGACGGCCGTCAGGGATTCCTCCGTCTCCGGGGACCGACCGCTCACCGCCTGGATGACCTCCGCCAGGATCGACACGGCGACCTCGCCCGGTGTGCGGGCGCCGATCCACAGTCCCGCCGGGGTGTGGATCCGCGCGCGCTGCCCGGCGTCGAGATCCAGCCCGGCCAGCACCGCGGCCCCACGCCTGGGGCTGGCGACAAGACCGATGTACGGCACCTCCGCGCGCACCGCCGACAGCAACACCGGTTCCTCGTCCCGGCCGTGCGAGGCGATCACCACTGCCTGGGTCCCGGCCAGCGAGTCCGGGGTGATGCCGTCGACGCCGGCCGAGGTGATGTCGTAACCGAGCACCGGCCCGAAGGCGGCCAGGGAGCGGGCGATGGGGGACTCACCCACGACCACCACACGCGGCGCGGGCCGCAGCGGCTCCAGGAAGATCTCCAACTCCCCGCCGGACAGGCAGGGGTTGGCGACACGCACCGCTCCCTCTTCGACAAGTGGCTGCCCGGTGCCGTCCGTTGTCTCCTCCGGCGAGATGCGGAGCAGCAGCGACTCGCCGCTCCGCAGGGTCCGCAGCGCCTGGACCCGTACCGTCGCCTCCGCGCAGACGCCGCCGACGAACCCCTCGATACGGCCGTCGGCGAGGACCAGCGCGATGTCGCCGGGCCGCGCGCTCGCCGGACGGCGGGCGCGTACGACCGTGGCCTTGACGAACGGCACATGGCGTCCCGTCAGTTCGGCCATGCGTGCCTCAAGCAGGGGTGCGCCGGGGCTCATTGGGGCGCCTCCACCTCGCCGTGGCGCATCGCCTGCCACACCCGGCCCGGCGTCAGCGGCATGTCGGCATGGCGTACGCCGATGGCGTCGAGGACCGCGTTGACGACAGCCGGCGGCGAACCGACGGTCGCGGACTCGCCGATGCCCTTGGCGCCGATCGGATGGTGCGGGGAGGGGGTGACGGTGTGGTCGAGTTCCCAGGCGGGGACCTCAAGCGCGGTCGGCAGCAGATAGTCCATGAAGGAGCCGGAGAGGCAGTTGCCGTCCTCGTCGAAGCTGATGAGCTCCATCAGCGCCATGCCGACCCCGTCGGCCAGACCGCCGTGCACCTGCCCTTCGATGATCATGGGATTGATACGGGTGCCGCAGTCGTCCACGGCGATGAAGCGCCGCACCTTCACCGCGCCCGTGCCGGAATCGACGTCGACCACACAGACGTACGCACCGAAGGGGTACGTCAGATTGGGCGGGTTGTAGACGGTCGTCGCCTCCAGATGACCCTCCATCCCGTCCGGCAGCTCCAGCGAACCGTGCGCGGCGAGCGCGATCTCCTGGATCGTCTTCGTCACCGCAGGGTCCCCCGCGACCGACCAACGGCCCTTCGTCCACTCCAGATCGTCCGGGTGGACCTCCAGCATGGCGCCCGCAATGATCCGCGCCTTGTCCCGAACCTTCCGCGCCACCACGGCAGCGGCCGCCCCTGACACCGGAGTTGAGCGGCTGCCGTACGTACCGAGCCCGAACGGCGTCTGGTCGGTGTCGCCGTGCACGACGTCGATGTCCTCGGGCGGGATGCCCAACTCCTCGGCGACGATCTGCGCGAACGTCGTCTCGTGACCCTGCCCCTGCGTCTGCACGCTCAGCCGGACCACCGCCTTGCCGGTCGGGTGGACCCGCAGTTCGCAGCCGTTGGCCATGCCGAGGCCCAGGATGTCCATGTGTTTGCGCGGCCCCGCGCCGACCGTCTCGGTGAAGAACGAGAGGCCGATGCCCATGAGTTCACCACGGGCGCGCTTCTCGCTC
This sequence comes from Streptomyces sp. NBC_00038, assembly GCF_026343635.1. Lineage (NCBI taxonomy): Bacteria > Bacillati > Actinomycetota > Actinomycetes > Kitasatosporales > Streptomycetaceae > Streptomyces > Streptomyces sp. NBC_00038. Next base: position 1,432,249 of record NZ_JAPELQ010000001.1, on the reverse strand, counting down.
TGCTCCTTGCGCAGTTCCTCGTACCCCGCGAGATCCAGGGCCTTGCGCAGACAGGCAGGGTAGTCGCCGGAGTCGTACGTCCAGCCGGTCTTGTTCTCGTACGGGAACTGCTCCGGGCGCAGCAGGTTCCGCATCCTCAACTCGGCGGGATCGGCGCCGAGTTCGGCGGCGAGGCAGTCCACCATGCGCTCGATCAGGTACACCGCCTCGGTGACCCGGAAGGAGCAGGCGTAGGCGACGCCGCCGGGGGCCTTGTTGGTGTAGACGCCGGTGACGTGGCAGTGCGCGGCCTCGATGTCGTAGGAGCCGGTGAAGATGTGGAAGAAGCCGGCCGGGTACTTGGTGGGCTGCGCGGTGGAGTTGAACGCGCCGTGGTCGGCGAGGACCTTGACCCGTACGCCCAGGATCTTCCCGTCCCGGGTCGCGGCGATCTCGCCGGTCATGTGGTAGTCGCGGGCGAAGGAGGTGCTCATCAGGTTCTCGGAGCGGTCCTCCATCCACTTCACGGGCCGCCCGGTGACGATCGAACCGACGACCGCGCAGACGTATCCCGGATAGATGCCGACCTTGTTGCCGAAACCGCCGCCGATGTCCGGTGAGACGACCCGGATCTTGTGTTCGGGGATCCCGGCCACCATCGCGTAGAGGGTGCGGTGGGCGTGCGGGGCCTGGGTGGTGGAGTAGAGGGTGAGCTTGCCGTCGACCGGGTCCATGGAGGCGACCGCGCCGCAGGTCTCCAGCGGGGCCGGGTGGACCCGCGGGTAGAGCATGGTCTGCTCGACGACGACGTCGGCACGCTCGAACACCTCGTCGGTGGCGGCCTTGTCGCCCGCCTCCCAGTCGAAGATGTGGTTGTTCGTCCGGCCTTCCAGGTCGTCCCGGATGACGGGCGCGTCCGCGTCGAGGGCGCGGCGGGCGTTGACGACCGGGTCCAGCGGTTCGTACTCGACGTCGATCAGCTCGATCGCGTCGCGCGCCGCGTAGTGGTCCTCGGCGACGACGAACGCGACCTCCTGGCCCTGGAAGCGCACCTTGTCGGTGGCGAGCACGGCCTGTGTGTCCATGGACAGGGTCGGCATCCAGTCGAGGCCGAGGCCGGCCAGGGTCTCGCCGGTGATCACGGCCTTGACCTTGGGGTGGGCCTCGGCGGCCGAGGTGTCGATGGAGACGATGCGGGCGTGCGCGAACGGGCTGCGCAGTACGGCTCCGTGCAGCATGCCGGGCAGGTGGATGTCGTCCACGTAGTGGCCCTTGCCGCGGACGAAGCGTGGGTCCTCCTTGCGCTTCATCCGGCCGAAGCCGATGGGCCTTTCGTTGGTCGTGGTCATGGCTGACTCCCCGCGGCCTCGGCCTCGTTGCGCGCCGCCCACTGGATGGACCTGACGATGTTCAGATAGCCGGTGCACCGGCACAGCTGGCCGGAGATGGCCTCGCGGATCTCCTGCTCGGACGGATCCGGGTTGCGGTCGAGGAGTGCCCGGCCGGTGAGCATCATGCCCGGGGTGCAGAACCCGCACTGGAGGCCGTGCTGTTCGATGAAACCCTGCTGTACGGGGTCGAGTTGGGCACCGTCCGCCAGGTCCTCGACCGTACGGATCTCGTGTCCGGCCGCCATGACGGCCAGGACCGTACAGCTTTTGACGGGCTCCCCGTCCATCAGCACCACGCACGTACCGCAGTTGCTGGTGTCGCAGCCCCAGTGGGTGCCGGTCAGTTCCAGGTCGTCGCGGAGGAAACGCACGAGCAGATGACGGGGCTCGACCTCCCGGGTGTGGTCCTCGCCGTTGACGCTGACGGTGATCCGCATGTACGTCACGCCTCCCCTGTCGTGGATCCGGCGGCCCGGGCTCGGACGACCGCCCGCCGCAGTGCCCGCCTGGTGAGTTCGCCGGCCAGATGCCGCTTGTACTCCGCGCTGCCCCGGCCGTCGGTGACCGGCGAACAGCTCTCGGACGCCATCCGGCCCGCCTCCTGGTACAGCGCCTCGGACGGTTCGCTGCCGTTCAGCAGGGTCTGGACGGCGTGCAGGTTCAGGGCCCCGGCGCCGACAGCGGCCAGGCCCACGCCCGCGTCGGCGATCCGTCCCCCGCGCAGGGTCAGTGCGGCGCCCGCGGCGGCGACGGCCCAGTCACCGGCCTTGCGCTCGACCTTCTCGTACGCGCTGCCCGCCCCCGGCAGGACCGGGATCCGCACCTCGACGAGCATCTCCCCGACGCCCACCGCCGTTTCGTACGGTCCTTGGTGGAAGTCGGCCATGGCGACGATCCGTTCACCGTCCGACCCGCGGATCACGGCGCGGGCGTGCAGCGCGCCGCACACCGCGGACAGGTCCTCCGAGGGGTCCGCCTGGCACAGGGAGCCGCCGATGGTGCCGCGATTGCGGACCGGCGGATCGGCGATCACCCTCTCCGCGTCGTGGACGATCGGGAAGTGCCGGCCGACCAGCTCCGATTCCAGCAGGGTGCGGTGCCTGGTGAGCGCACCGATGCGCAGTTCGGTCCCGGCCAGTTCGATGTGGTCGAGCTCGTGCAGGTCGTTGATGTCGATCAGGACCTCGGGGCCGGCCAGCCGCAGCTTCATCATGGGCAGAAGGCTGTGCCCGCCGGCCAGCACCCGTGCCTCCTCGCCGTAGCGCCGCAGCAACTCCAGGGCCTCGTCCACGCTTTCCGCGCGCTGGTAGTCGAACGAAGCGGGTACCTGCACGGCACGCTCCCTCCCGGACCGGGTCCGCCCGGCCGGCCCCGGGATGGATGTCCGGGGCCCGCGCGCGAGGAACCATCCGTCGATTGAGGACCCGAACCGGTGTTCGGTGGTCCGGGGGAACTTTCGCGCCACCGGACGCGGTGGTCAACGGCGACTGAAGCGAATGCTTAAGACACCTGCGCAGAGCGGGGTCCAACCGGTCGGACAGCGGTTGTAATGGCGGTCATGACGCTGACTCAGCTCCGCGCGTTCGTCACGGTGGCCCGCCTCGGCTCCGGCAAGGCCGCCGCCGAGTCGCTCGGCGTCACCGAGGCGGCGGTCTCCGGTGCGGTCGCCGCCCTGCGCCGCGAACTCGGTGACGTGCTCTTCATCCGGGCCTCCGGCGGGATCAGCCTCACGCCGGGCGGCAGACGCCTCGCGGCCGGTGCCGCCGAGATCGTCGGCCTCGCCGAGGAGACCCGCCACCGGGTGCGGCAGGCGAGCTCCAGTACCGCGCACCTGCGGGTTGCGTCCACCGAGGCCGGTGCGGAGCAGGTGCTCCCCGCGCTGCTCGCGGCGTTCGGGCGGCGCCAGCCCGACCTGGACGCCGACACCCTCGCCGTGCCGGTCGCGGTCTTCGGCGACCTGCTCCGCGACCGCCGGGCCGATGTCACGATCGGCCCGGCGCCGCACCGCGAACCGGCCATCGAGTCGATACCGTTCCTGCGCTTCCAGCTGGTGGTCGTGGCGGCACCGGATCACCCGCTGCGACACCACCGGCGGCTTGCACCCGGCCAACTCGCCCACGAACCATGGTTACTCGGTCCGGCCGGACTCGACCCGGACACCCTGTCCGGCACCTTCCTCTCCCATATCGGCGTCGAGGCGACCAAGGCGAAGGCCTTCCCCAGCGTCACGGCCTCGCTGAACGCGGTGGCCGCCGGGGCCGGGCTGTCCATCGCCTTCCTGCACGTGGTGCGGGACGAACTGCGGCGCGGGTCACTGGCCGTGCTCGATGTCTCCGGCGCCCGGCTCGGCGGCATGCTGTACGCGAGCGCGCTCACCGGCGAACGGAGGTCGACGACCGCCGCCGCGCTGTGCCGGTTCGTCACGACGCCGGCCGCGACGCAGGCGGTGCTGACCCAATCCAAGGGGGTTCCCATGAACGAGTTCCGCCCGCCGGTCCATGTCACGATCTGGAGCTGAGGGTCTTTCACCGGCTCCGACGGTCTCTCACCGGCTTCGACGGTCTCTCGGCGTGTCTTAAGCAAACCCTGAAGAACGCATTGACGCCCTGGCGGGGCGTGCCCATCGTGTGTCCGTCATGGACTTCACCAACGAGTTCCGAGTGAACCTGCCCGCCGACCAGGCCTGGGCGCTGCTGACGGACGTGGAGCGGATCGCCCCCTGCATGCCCGGCGCCCAGCTCACCGGCGTGGACGGCGACGCGTACAACGGCCTCGTGAAGGTCAAGGTCGGTCCCATGACCGTCCAGTACAAGGGCGTCGTCTCCTTCGTGGAGAAGGACGGCGAGGGGCGGACGGCGGTCCTTCACGCGCGTGGCCGCGACACCCGCGGCCAGGGTAACGCCGACGCCCGGGTCACCGCCCGGCTGACCCCGGACGGCGACGGAACACGGGTGGCGGTGGACACCCGGCTCACCATCACGGGCAAGATCGCGCAGTTCGGGAAAGGGATGATCGAGGAGGTCAGCGGCAAGCTGCTGACACAGTTCGTAGACAACCTGGAGGGGCAGCTCGCGGCCGAGAAGCGGGAGGGGCAGGAGCCGTTGCCCGAGGCCGAGCCGGAGTCCGAGCCCGAGTCCGGATCAGGGGCCTCGGCGGAGACCGCTCCAGCCGCCCCCGCGTCGGACGGCGTCCGCCCCTCGGAAGCCCCCTCCGTCCCCCGCCCGTCGGCCACGGCCGCGCCGGAACCCCTCGACCTGATGAGCGTTGCCCGGGGCGCCCTTCTGAAGCGCGCACTCCCGGCCGTGATCGTCATCGCCGTGATCGTCATCGTGCTCGTTGTCTGGCTCACCGCGGGCTGAAGCCCAGCGGACATCAGGTTTTTTGAGGGGTTCTCGCCCCATAAGCCGAGCTTATGAGGTCATAGATCGAACCCGGCTACTGACTTAGGCTTGCCTTAGTTTAGGCTTCCCGGCGAGTTCGTCTGTTGTCGCTCGAAGGGAACCTGAACATGCCTCGCCCTCTGCGGGTAGCCATTGTCGGAGCCGGCCCTGCCGGGATCTACGCTGCCGACGCGCTGCTGAAGTCCGCAGTGGCGGCGACCGAGCCCGGTGTGTCCATCGACCTCTTCGAGCGGATGCCGGCCCCCTTCGGCCTGATCCGCTACGGCGTCGCCCCCGACCACCCGCGTATCAAGGGCATCGTCAAGGCCCTGAACCAGGTGCTCGACAAGCCCCAGGTCCGCCTCTTCGGCAACGTCGACTACCCGGGCGACATCAACCTCGACGACCTGCGCGCCTTCTACGACGCGGTGATCTTCTCCACGGGCGCGACGGCCGACCGGGCGCTCGACATACCCGGCATCGACCTCGACGGCTCGTACGGCGCGGCGGACTTCGTCTCCTGGTACGACGGGCACCCGGACGTTCCGCGGACCTGGCCGCTCGAAGCGGAGAAGGTCGCCGTCCTCGGCGTCGGCAACGTCGCGCTCGACGTGGCACGCATCCTCGCCAAGACCGCGGACGAGCTGCTGCCCACCGAGATCCCGCCGAACGTCCACGAGGGCCTCAAGGCCAACAAGGCGCTGGAGGTCCACGTCTTCGGCCGCCGCGGCCCGGCGCAGGCGAAGTTCAGCCCGATGGAGCTCCGCGAGCTGGACCACTCCCCGAACATCGAGGTCATCGTCGACCCCGAGGACATCGACTACGACGAGGGCTCGATCACGGCCCGGCGCAGCGAGAAGCAGACCGACATGGTCGCCAAGACGCTGGAGAACTGGGCCATCCGCGACGTCGGCGACCGGCAGCACAAGCTCTTCCTGCACTTCTTCGAGTCGCCCACCGAGATCCTCGGCGAGGACGGCAAGGTCGTCGGCCTGCGCACCGAGCGCACCGCCCTCGACGGCACCGGCAACGTCAAGGGCACCGGCGAGTTCAAGGACTGGGACCTCGGCGCCGTCTACCGTGCCGTCGGCTACCTCTCCGACAAGCTGCCCAAGCTGCCCTGGGACGTCGACTCGGGCACGGTCCCGGACAAGGGCGGCCGGGTGATCCAGGAGACCGGCGAGCACCTGCAGTCGACGTACGTCACCGGCTGGATCCGGCGTGGCCCGGTCGGTCTGATCGGCCACACCAAGGGCGACGCCAACGAGACGGTCGCCAGCCTCCTCGACGACCACGGGAACGGCCGCCTGCACACCCCCGCCGAGCCCGCCCCGGAGTCCGTGGACGCGTTCCTGGCCGAGCGCAACGTCCGCTACACCACGTGGGAGGGCTGGTACCGCCTCGACGCCGCGGAGAAGGCGCTCGGCGAACCGCAGGGCCGCGAGCGCGTGAAGCTCGTCGAGCGCGAGGAGATGCTGGACGCGAGCGGCGCCTGACACCTGGGTACGGGTGTGCTCGGCACGCGGACGAGGCGGTCACCGGAACGGAAGTTCGGGTGGCCGCCTCTTCCTGATCCGCGAGGCGCCGCCGAAGGCTGTCGATCCCGGTGTTTCTTGTTCGACGTAGGAGTGAGAACAGGAAACGACGGACAAGGGAGTACGACCATGCCGAAGCTGCGCGTACACAACGTCACGATCTCGCTGGACGGCTTCGCCGCGGGCCCCAACCAGCGACTCGAGTACCCGCTCGGCGAGGGCTTCGAGGAGGACATGCACGCATGGATGTTCGCCGCGATGCGTGACCGGGCCGAGGGCGGGACGGGGATCGACGTCGACCACGTCGCCCGCAGTGAGGAGAACATCGGGGCCACCATCATGGGGCGCAACATGTTCGGGCCCCAGCGGGGACCGTGGGAGGACGAGACCTGGCGCGGGTGGTGGGGCGACAACCCGCCCTACCACAACGACGTGTTCGTGCACACGCACCACCTGCGGCCCTCGCTGGTGATGGAGGGCGGGACCACGTTCCACTTCACCGACGAGCCCGTCGAGGCGGTGTTGGAGCGGGCGTTCGAGGCGGCGGCGGGCAAGGATGTGCGGATCGGCGGAGGGGCGGCCACCGTTCAGCAGTATCTGCGCGCCGGTCTGATCGACGAGCTGCACTTCGCCATCTTCCCGAATCTCCTCGGGAGGGGTGAGCGCCTGTTCGACAACCTGGGGGACGGGGTCGACGGCTACCGGGTCGCGGAGCTGGTCAGCTCACCGGCCGTCACGCACGCCGTGCTGATGCGTCGCTGACGTGCTCCCGCGGACGAGTGTCAGGGGCCGCAGCAGGCCGACCCGGGCGCGCCCGCCCGCAAGCCGTCCATGACCAGGTCCAGCAGTCGTTGGGCGCGCGGCTGCCACTCGCCGCCCGGGTCGATCATCCAGAGGCCGGCGATGGCGAGCACGAAGTCGTCGGGGGTCACTCCCGGGCGGATGGTGCCCGCTTCCTCGTTCGCCTTGAGCAGGAGGGTGATGGCCGAGGTCATCGGGCCGTACCCCACTTTGGCCAGGGTGCCGTGCGGCGCGCTCGCGGTCTTGCGCAGTGCGTCGGCCAGGCCGGCCTTGGCCATGGCGTACTGGGCGAAGCGGTCCATCCACTCGCGCAGGGCCAGGTCGGGAGCGCGGGTCTCCAGGAGTTGGGCCGCGGTGTCGGCGACCTGCTGCACCTCGTAGCGGTACACCTCGAGGACGAGCGCCTCGCGGTTGGGGAAGTTGCGGTAGAACGTCCCCTGCCCGACGCCGGCCTTCTTCGCGATCGCGCTCAGCGGGGCGTCCGCCGAGCGCGTCAGCTCCGTCAGTGCCACTTCGAGGATGCGCTCGCGATTCCGCTGCGCGTCCGAGCGCAGGGGAGCGCCCTTGTCGTTCGGGTCCGTGTCGTTCATGTCCTCGTCGGGCCGCACTCGTCCTCCTTCCGGCCGGGTCTTGCTAACCGGACAGCTGTCCGTTAGGTTCGTGGTTACCGGACAGCTGTCCGCTTAGAGTCCACTGTAGCGGCAGATCAGGCCAGTGTGGCCGGTCGATGTCCATCGCCACCGACTCCTTCACCCGTATCGCTACGCGAAAGAAGGCCGATCATGGCCCCCTCGACGTCGAGCGCCATCACCCTGAACATCAACGGGGAGAAGCACACGCTGCCCGTCGACCACCGCACCACCCTGCTCGACGCGCTGCGCGAGCGTCTAGACATGACCGGCACCAAGAAGGGCTGCGACCAAGGGCAGTGCGGTGCCTGCACCGTGCTGCTCGACGGACGCCGGGCCCTCTCCTGCCTCCAGCTCGCGGTCGCCGCCGAAGGGCGGACGATCACCACCATCGAAGGGGTGGCGGACGGTGAGCGGCTGCATCCCGTGCAGCAGGCCTTCCTCGACCTCGACGGTTACCAGTGCGGCTACTGCACACCGGGGCAGATCTGTTCCGCCCTCGCGGTGATCGAGGAGCACGCGGCTGGCTGGCCGAGCGCCGTGACCGCCGACGTGCGGCCCGAAGCGGGAGTTCCGGAACTCACGGCCGACGAGATCCGCGAGCGGATGAGCGGCAACCTGTGCCGCTGCGGAGCCTATGTGTCGATCGTGGAGGCGGTCGCGCGGGCCGCGCAGGCTCAGGCGGCCGAGACCGACACAGAGGAGGCGGCGGCATGAGGGAGTTCGACTATCAGCGTGTGTTCGACGTCTCCGGCGCGGTCGCCCTGCTTGGCGCCGACCCCGAGGCGCGCTTCCTCGGCGGCGGTACCAACCTCGTGGACCTCATGAAGGCCGGCGTGGAGCGGCCCGCCCGGCTCGTCGACGTACGAGAACTGCCCCTCGACCGGATCGAGTTCACGCCGGACCACGGTCTGCGCATCGGCGCCACCGTCACCAACAGCGACCTGGCCGCCCATCCCGAAGTGCGGCGCCACTACCCGGCGTTGGCGCAGGCCGTCCTGGCCGGCGCCTCCGGACAGCTGCGCAACATGGCCACCGTCGGCGGGAACCTGCTCCAGCGCACCCGGTGCGGCTACTTCACCGACCTGGCGAAACCGTGCAACAAGCGTGCTCCCGGCAGCGGTTGTCCCGCCATCGAGGGGGAGCACCACAACCACGCGATCCTCGGCGCCTCCGAGCACTGCGTGGCCACCCACCCCTCGGACATGGCGGTCGCACTCGCCGCCTTCGACGCCGTCGTCCGCTACGAAACGGCGGACGGGCCGGGCGAGTTGCCGCTCGCGGAGTTTTACCTTCCGGTGGGAGACACCCCGCACCTGGAGACGGCCCTGCCGCCCGGCGCACTGATCACCGGCGTCACCCTGCCGCCGGCGCCGGTGGCCGCCAACTCCCGCTACCGGAAGGTGCGCGAGCGTGCCTCGTACGCCTTCGCGATCGGCTCGGTCGCCGCCGCTCTCGACGTCCGGGGCGATGTCGTACGTGAAGTGCGCCTCGCCTTCGGTGCGGTGGCGTCCCGGCCATGGCGGGCCCGGGAGGCGGAGCGGGTGCTGACCGGGGGACCGGTGAGCGCCGCCGCGTTCGCCGCCGCGGCCGACGCCGAACTGGCCGCCGCCGAAGAGCTGCCGCACAACGGATACAAGGTGACCCTGATGCGCAACCTCGTCGTGGCCGTGCTGACCGAACTCGCCGAGGAGGCGACCCGATGACGACGCCGACCGCGACGACCGGAACCACCGCCGTGACCCGAGCCGTCGGCACCGCCCACACACGTGTGGAGGGCAGGGCCAAGGTCACCGGAGCGGCCCGCTACGCCGGGGAGATCCCGTACGCCGAACTCGCCCACGGCTGGCTGGTGTTGTCGACCGTGGCCCGCGGCCGTATCCGCTCGGTGGAGGACACCTCCGTCCTCGGGATGCCCGGCGTCCTCGCCGTCCTGCACCACGGGAACGCCCCGCGCCTCGACGGGAACTACATGAGCGCGTTCGGGCCGCCCGACCCGGTTCTCCAGCTCTTCCAGCACGACCGCGTTCCCTTCGTCGGCTGGCCGGTGGCGCTGGTCGTCGCCGAAACGCCCGAGCAGGCGAGGGAGGCCGCCGAGGCGCTGGTGGTCCAGTACGAGAAGGAGCCGCACGACGCCGCGTTCTTCGCCGGGCGCCCGGGGATGTACACACCGGAGAACGCGGAGACGGCGAAAGGGGACCTGGAGTCCGAACTCGCCGCGTCCGCCGTCGTCGTGGACGCCGAGTACGGCACACCCGAGGAACACCACAGCCCCATGGAGCCGCACGCGGCGATGGCGCGCTGGGACAACGGCCGACTCGAAGTGGTCGACTCCAACCAGGGCAGCGGGTTCGTGGCCGGCGAGCTCGCGAACCTGTTCTCGCTCGACCCGGACTCGGTACGCGTGCGGTCCGAACACGTCGGCGGCGGCTTCGGATCCAAGGGGACCCGCCCGCACTCGGTCCTCGCCGTGATGGCGGCGACCGTCCTGCACCGCCCGGTGAGAGTCGTACTGACCCGCCGTCAGATGTTCTCGCTCGTCGGCTATCGCAGCCCCACCGCACAGCGCGTCAGGCTCGGCGCCGACACCGACGGGCGGCTGCGCGCGTTCGACCACCAGGCCGAGTCCTTGACCTCGACCGTCCATGAATTCGTCGAGTCGAGCGCGAACTTCGGGCATGCGATGTACGGCGCCGACGCGCTCCACACGGTGAACCGTGTCGTACGGCTCGACGTGCCGACCCCGAGCTGGATGCGTGCGCCGGGCGAGGCGCCGGGCTCGTTCGCGGTGGAGTCCGCGGTCGACGAACTCGCGGAGAAGTGTGGCATCGACCCGATCGCCCTGCGCGTACGGAACGAACCGGCCGTGGGGCCGGTCTCCGGGATGCCGTTCAGCAGCCGCAACGTCCTCGCCTGCTACCGGGAGGGCGCCCGCAGGTTCGGCTGGGTGGACCGCGACCCGCGTCCCGGCATTCGCCGCGAAGGGCGCTGGCTGCTCGGTACCGGCATGGCGGCGTCGGCGTTCCCGACGCTCTCCGCCCCCTCCACGGCGGCCGTGACGGCGGAGGCGGACGGCACCTTCACCGTACGGATCACCGCGGCGGACATCGGGACCGGGGCCCGCACCGCGCTGACCCAGATCGCCGCGGACGCGCTGGAAATCGGACCCGGCCGGGTCCGAGTGCGAATCGCCGACAGTGACTTCGGCCCCGCGATGATCGCCGGCGGCTCCATGGGGACCCGCTCCTGGGCCTGGGCGATCAACGTCGCGGCGAGCGAGCTGCGGGGCCAACTGGCCCTGGGCGGCGGCATTCCGCCTCAGGGGATCACCGCACGGTCCGACACCTCCGAGGCCGTCGGCGCGCTGACGAAGAGGGAACGGAACGCCTTCGGGGCGCAGTTCGCCGAGGTCGCCGTGGATGTCACCAGCGGTGAGGTGCGTGTACGGCGGCTGCTCGGCATCTTCGCCGCGGGCCGGATCGTCAACCCGCTCACCGCACGAGGCCAGTTCATCGGCGGGATGGTCTGGGGACTGTCCATGGCGCTGCACGAGGAGGCGATCAGGGACCAGGCCTCGGGCGGCCATGTCGGCGCCGACCTCGCGGGCTACCACTTCGCCGCGCACGCCGACATCCCGCCCATCGAGGCGGACTGGGTGGACGACCCCGACCCCGACGACCCCGTCGGGATCAAGGGCATCGGTGAGATCGGGGTCGTGGGCACCGCCGCGGCGATCGCCAACGCGGTCTGGCACGCGACCGGAGTCCGCCACCGGAACCTGCCGATCCGGCCCGACCGCGTGCTGACGGCGACTGCGGGCGGACATGCTTGACCTCGCCGACCAGTTGCACCTGTGGGCCGAGGAAGGCCGGGACTTCGCCGTCGCCACCGTGGTGTCCGTCGGCGGCAGCGCGCCACGAGGTCCCGGCGCCGCCCTCGCCGTCGACAGCCACGGCACGGTCATCGGCTCGGTCTCCGGCGGCTGCGTCGAAGGAGCGGTGTACGACCTCTGCGTCGAGGCGCTGCAGGACGGCCGCACGGTGCTCGAACGGTTCGGCTACAGCGACGAGGACGCCTTCGCGGTGGGCCTCACCTGCGGCGGGGTCATCGAGGTCCTGGTCACTCCGGTGCGCGCGGACGCGGAGGTGTTCAAAGCGGCCCTCTCAGCGGCCGCACGAGGGGAGGCCGCGGCGGTCGCCCGGGTGATCCGGGGCCCGGTCGAACTCCTCGGCAGGGCGATCCTGGTCCACGCCGACGGTTCGTACGAAGGCGGTCTCGCCGGCCCCCGCCCAGCTGATCGCGACGATCTCCCGGCGCTGGACCGGGCGGCGGTGGCGGAGGCCCGCGCGATGCTGGACACCGGTCGCACCGGCACGGTCGAGGTCTCGGAGGGCGGATCGAGCTGCCCCGGCGGAGTGACGCTGTTCGTCGAGACGAGGGTGGAGCCGCCCCGCATGATCGTGTTCGGTGCCGTGGACTTCGCGGCGGCGCTGGTGCGGGCCGGCAAGTTCCTCGGCTACCACGTGACCGTGTGCGACGCGCGACCCGTCTTCGCCACACGCCTCCGCTTCCCCGAGGCCGACGACATCGTGGTCGACTGGCCGCACCGCTACCTCCGGAGCACCGGGACCGATGGACGCACGGTGCTGTGCGTGCTCACGCATGACGCCAAGTTCGACATTCCACTCCTGGAGACGGCCCTGCGGCTGCCGGTCGCCTTCGTAGGCGCGATGGGCTCGCGCCGGACTCACCAGGACCGTGACCGCCGACTGCGCGAAGTCGGCCTCACCGACGGTGAGTTGGCCCGCCTCCGGTCCCCGATCGGGCTCGACCTCGGCGCCCGTACACCCGAGGAGACCGCCCTGTCCATCGCGGCGGAGATCGTCGCGGCCCGCCGAGGAGGTACGGGCGTTCCGCTGACCGGCTCGGGGACGCCCATCCACCGTGACCTGGACGGGAAGCAGGCCGGTACCACTGAGGAAGCCGCGTGACCCGGTGTCGGAAGGCGCCGGACGCCGAAGGCGGGCAGTTCAGGAAGCCGGAGTCGAGTCCACGAGCCAGTCGTACGCTGCCCGTGCGGTGAACTCGGCCTGGCCGCCACGCAGCAGCAGGCCGGCCGTGGCGAACCCCGGGTCGTCGGCCTGCGCGGCGACGTAGGGGATGGCGATGCAGCGCATGCCGGCCGCGTGCGCGGCGGCGGCGCCCGGGGCGGCGTCCTCCAGGACCACGCAGTCGGCCGCGGCCGCCCCCAGGCGGCGTGCCGCCTCCAGGAAGACGTCGGGTGCGGGCTTGCCGTGGGCAACCTCGTCGGACGAGACGACGGTCGGCAGGTGGGAGGCAAGGCCCGTGCCCGTCAGGATCGCCTCGATGGCCTCGGGTGAGGAACCCGAGGCCACGGCCATCGGGACGCCGTCGCCGGCCAGCAGTTCCACGAACTTCCGCATCTCCGGGTACACGCGGGTGGAGGCGCGGGCCAGCTCCAGATAGCGGCGGTTCGTGTCCGCGAGCAGGGTGTCGAGCGGGGCCGTCAGACCGTAGCGCTCCTGCCAGAGGGCGAGCGTCTCCTGGGTGCTGATGCCGATGTAACTCTCGTGGTCCGACCAGGTGAAATCGGTGACGCCGTACTCGGCGAGCGTCTGCCGGCCCGCCTCGAAGTAGTTCGGTTCGCTGTCCACGAGTGTTCCGTCGAGATCGAAGATGACCGCGGTGTCGGCGAGAGTGCTCATGGGGTCCAGGATGCCAATGATCAGCTCCATGCCGGGCAGCCCCGTGGCTGCACCCCGCGCGGCCGGTCAGTTCTTCGCGGCGCGCCCGATCGACTCCACCAGCGGCAGCAGCCGCTGCGGCACGCGCTCGCGCAGGGCCACTTCCGTGCGGGTGCGGACGACGCCCGGCATGCTGATCAGCGCCTGGATCACGTCCTCCAGGTGCGCGTTGTCCCGCGCCACGACCCGGGTCAGCAGGTCACCGCCGCCTGTGATCGAGAACGCCTCGATGATCTCCGGTACGGCGGCCAACGCGTCGCCCACGTCGTCGAGATGGCCCTGCGTGACCTCGATGTGCACGAAGGCGAGCACGGGGTGGCCGAGTGCCGCGGGGGAGAGGGCCGGGCTCGTGCCGGTGATCACTCCGTCCCGCTCCAGCCGGTCGAGGCGGGCCTGAAGGGTGCCGCGGGCGATGCCGAGCATGCGGGCGTACTCGCGCACGCTGGTGCGTGGCTGCTCAAGGAGCAGCCGCAGGATACGGGTGTCGAGCTCGTCCACGGCCATGGTCCGTCGGCCTCCCGTCGCCTCGGGTGATCATTACCGACTGTACCAATGGCTCAGCTCCAGGCGAGCCCGCTGAGTCAGGACCGGGCGCGGAAGGTCACCAGGGCAGGAAGGCGTGCACGTCCTTGCCGTCGGGCCGCAGCACCACACTGACCTGGTCGCACAGGGTGTGAACGAGGTGCCAGCCGATTCCGCCTCCGCCGTGCAGCGGGCGGCAGGGGCGGGGTGCGGGCGGGGTGGTGCTGCTGTCCCGCACGGTCACATGGACGCCGTCGAAGGTGCGGCGCATGTGGAGTTCGAAGGGGCCGGGAGCGTACTGGACCGAGTTGGCGACCAGTTCCGTGACCACCAGCAGGATGTCGTCCCAGTGCTCGGGCGCGCTGGGCGGTGACGCCCGGGAGAGCGCGCTCAGATAGCTCTCCGCCGTGAGACGCGCATCGGTCACGTCGCGCAACTGGCCGGCAAAGGAGCTGGAGAGCGTCTCGATCGCCTCCTGTGACGGTTTCCTGTCCCCACTCGGATCGCTTGCCATCTGGCCTTCCCCGACCTTGCCGCCGGGATCGGCACCGTGGAGGGCGGGGCCTCAGGCGACCGCCGGGTCAAGGAGCCCCGTGCGGAGGCGCTTGATGATGCGGGTGATCAGCCGGGAGACGTGCATCTGGGAGATGCCGAGCTCCTTGCCGATCTGGGCCTGGGTGCGCTCCTCGACGAACCGCAGGTGGACGATCAGGCGCTCGCGTGTGTCGAGTTCGGCGATCAGCGGAGCCAGCGAGTGGAAGTCCTCGACGAGCTGGAGCGAGGGGTCCTCCTCGCCGATCAAGTCGGCCAGGACGCCTTCGCCTTCAGCCGCGCCGGTCCCGGCGAGTGCCGCGTCGAGCGACGTGGAGGCGTACGCGTTCGAGGCCTTGCGGGCCTCGATGACGTCCTCCTCGGACAGGGACATGAGCTCGGACAGCTCGCGGGTGGTCGGCATACGGCCCAGCCGGGTCCGCAGCTCCTCCGTGGCCTTGGCGAGCTCGACGCGGGCTTCCTGCAGGCGGCGCGGTACGTGCACCGCCCAACTGGTGTCGCGGAAGAAGCGCTTGATCTCGCCGACGATGTAGGGGACGGCGAAGGAGGTGAACTCGACCTCTCGGGTGAGCTCGAAGCGGTCGATCGCCTTGATCAGGCCGATCGTGCCGACCTGGACGATGTCCTCCATGGAGTCGCCGCGGCTGCGGAAGCGGGAGGCGGCGTAGCGGACCAGGGAGAGGTTCATCTCGATCAGGGTGTTGCGCGCGTACTGGAATTCGTGCGTGCCCTCTTCGAGCATGGCGAGCCGGTCGAAGAACTGGCGGGAGAGCTCGCGCGCGTCCTTCGGGTTGACCTTCGAGGGGTCGTCGATGACCGGAAGCTCCGACTCGCCGCCCACCTCGCCCGCTTCGGCCGTCCGCTGTGCCGTGGCCGTTGTCTCCAGCGCCCTCACGGCTGCCATGCCGTCCACCCCAAATCCCCGAAGGTTTTGATGACATAGCCCGGATGCCCCGGTTGGCGGAGATCACTCCCCCCACGCCGCTGAAATGTCGGGACGGCCCGCGGTGGCACGGTCGGCCCTTCGGTCCCGGTGCCGGTCCGGAGTGGCCGAGTACCCTGGGGCGCCAAAAGCTGGGGCTGACGCGGCGTACGACGGGCGCCGGGAGGTGGGGGTGGAGAATGGCGTACGGCGATGACGAGTTGGCGGCGAGAGCAGTCGCCCCGTCCGACCTCGGCGGAGCCGCCCTCCGGCTGTACACGCTCCATGAGCGTCCGGGTGTACGGCTGGTCGGCGAGATCAGCCCGTCCACACGCCTCGTCTGGCGGCAGGCCCTTGAACAGCTGGCCGGCCGACACGACCACGTCTGCTTTCTGGAACTGTCCGCGATCACCTTCGTCGACGTCGCCGGTGCCTCCGAACTCGCGCGCACCGCACGGGCGTTGCACGAAAGGAGGCGTCTGGTCCTGGAACGGCCGCCGCCCGAACTCCCGCGGATCCTCGAGCTGTTCTGGCCGGAACTGCGGACGATCGAGGTGGCGGCATGACGAATGCGCCCACCCGGACCGAGCCTTTCGCCCATCCCGCGCTGCTCTACCGCAGCGACCAGGAGTACCTGGCCGGGACCGTGCCGTTCCTCCTGGACGGCATGGCCGCCGCGGAGCCCGTCGCGGTGGCCGCACCCGCCCCGCGGCTGGAGCTGATCCGGGCGGAGCTCGGCGCCGCGGCCGCCGAAGTGCACTTCTTCGACCTGACGCGGGCCGGGCGGAACCCCGGCCGCATCATCCCGTCGGTCCTGCGCTCGTTCGCCGACGCCCGGACCGCCGGCCGCGTCCGCATCATCGGCGAGCCGATCTGGCCCGGCCGCACCGCGGTGGAGTATCCGGCCTGCGTTCAGCACGAGGCACTGATCAACGTGGCCTTCCAGGGCCGTGACGTGACGATCCTCTGCCCCTACGACGCGCGGGCTCTCCCCGCCGACGTGATCGCCGACGCGCACGCCACGCATCCCGTCGTCATCGACGGGGGCCGGGAGCGGGCCAGCACCGCCTACGCGCTAGAGCGGGTGCTCGCGCGCTGCAACGAGGCGTTGCCTCATCCGCCAGGAGCGGCGACGGTCCGCTTCGACTCCGATGCCCTGCCGACCTCTCGCGACTTCGCGGTGCGCGAGGCACGGGAGCGGGGGATGAGCGGTGCCCGCGTGCAGGACCTGGCCCTGGTCGTCGCCGAGCTGACGACCAACAGCGTGGTGCACGGCGGCGGTTCGGGAACGCTGCGGATCTGGGCCGAGAGCGAGCAGATCGTCTGCGAGGTGCAGGACAACGGGCACCTGGCAGACCCGCTGGCCGGCCGGCACCCGGTGCGTATCGAACAGCTGGGCGGGCGCGGCCTGTTCCTCGTCCACTTCCTCTCCGACCTCGTCCGCGTACACACCGGCGAGGACGGCACGACGGTCCGCAGTTACGTCGCCCGGACGTGACCCGCGCTGCCTGGCGCATTCGACCGAACGCGGACATCGGCCGCCGCGATGATCCGTTGGCCGGATACTTGACCGCGATCAACCTCCTGGAGTGGGCCAATGGCCCAGTGATTCGGGCACCGCTTGAGCCGTTGTGCCTATGGATGCTTACCTGTGTCGTATCCATGCGTAGATCGGCGCCGCGCAGCGCCGGACCGGCAACGAGGCCGGACCGGACCGCGGCGCTTCGTCGTGTCCGCGAGCACCCGCCACCCAGGGGCGCCCGCGCCGCGGCGGAAGGTGTTGAGGGGGGCGGCGTTCCGCCGTGAAGAGGATGCTCGTGGCTCCGGATCCGGGGCGTGTCAGGCTGAGGAACTCGTGCCGTGCCGTCCTCGGCATCGGCCTCGCCGTCGCCGTGGCGGAACTCGCCGGGCTGTCCCTGACGGCCTCCATCACCGGGGGGCTGGCGGCCCTGCTCGCTCTCTTCACGGTCGCCGACGCGACGGTGCGCGCCCAGCGGATGACCACCGCTCTGCTCCCGGCCGCCGGATTCCCAGTACTGGCCATGGCCACTCTCCTGCACGGTGTGCCCCTGGCCCGGGACGCCGCCTTCCTGCTGGTCGTCTTCGGCGGGGTGTACGCCCGCCGCTGGGGCCCGCGTGGACATGCGCTTGGGATCTTCGCGTTCATGAACTTCTTCGTCACGCAGTTCCTGCACGCCGTCCCGGCGCAGCTGCCCGAGCTGTACGCCGCCGTGGGCCTGGCCCTCGGTGCCGCGGGCCTCGTACGTTTCGTGCTCTGGCCCCTGGAGCGCGGTGCGGCGCCGCCCGCCCCCGCGCCCCGGCCGCTGCCCGGCACCGGACTGGCTCGCCCCACCACCCGGCAGGCCTTCCAGGCCACGGCGGCCTGCGCCTTCGCCCTGGTCGCCGGTCAGGCGCTGTCCCAGGAGCGCTGGTACTGGGCCGTCGGCACCGCCTGGTGGATCTTCGTCAACACGGTCTCGCGCGGTGAGACCCTCGTCCGCGGATTCCGCCGGGTGCTGGGCACGGTCGTGGGCATCGTCGTCGGCGTCCTGATAGCCATCCCGCTGCACGGGGCGCCCGCCCCGACCGCCGCCCTGGTCGCGGTCTGTGTCTTCGGGATCTTCTACACGGCCGCGGTCTCCTACAGCTGGATGGTGCTGGCGGTGACGGTGATGGCGGGGTTGCTCTACGGCCTGCTGGGAGTCCTGGACCCCGGCCTACTCGTACTGCGTCTGGAAGAGACCGCCATCGGCGCGGTGGGAGCCACGCTCGCCGTGATTCTCGTGCTGCCGGTCACCACCCACGCCACGAACGACGCATGGATCCAGCGCGCGCTGAGGTGCGTCCACGCGGCAACCGCCGAAGCCGCCGCCCGCCTCGCGGGCTCGCCGACAGCGGATCCCGCACCGCACGCGGCCGAACTCGAAGTGCTGCTGGCCCGTGTCCGGATGGCGCTCGCTCCGCTGGTGCACCCGCTCAACCCGTTCCGCGCACGCAAGGCCCGGGCCGCCCAGGTCATCTCGCTGCTGGACGGCTGCGCCCGCGAGGTGCGCGGCCTGGCGGCCGTCGCCGCGGACCCGGATGCCAGCCACGACAGCCGCCTCGCGGCAGCCTGCAGCCGCGTCAAGGCTGCCGTGGAAGCACTGACCATCAGCGAGGAAGGCCGCCGCGGGCCCACAAGGACCCTCGGCACTCTGCCGCATCCCGCCGCCACCGAGCAGCAGCCCGCCCTCGCCCACCTGCACAGCCTGGAGCGGGCCCTCGCCGAACTAGAGGTGCCCCTGCGCAGCTCCCGGCACTCGCCCCTGGTCGGCGCCTGAACAGCGGTTCGCGTCGGCGTGCTGACCCCGTTGATCGAGCGGGTCGGCACGCCGGGCAAGGCCGCACCGCCACGCTGACGACGGCGGCGGTCGGACGGCGGGCAGCCAGCGCGTGTGCGGACGCAGCGCCGTGCGATGCAGCGCTTGAGGCACTGATAGGGCGCGTACGGATGACCTCGCGCCCTTGGTGTGGTCCGTCACCTGGAGGGGGCGCGCGAAGCGGCTGACGCCCGCCAGGTCCTGGCCTCGCTCGGTGACGTCCCCGCGCGATACGCGATCTTGCGACCCCGCCGCCACCCCGGACACCCGCACAACGCGCGCCTGACGGCCGTGTGCCGCCGTATCAAGGCCGGTGCGGGGGGACGTGGTGGCGTCGCGCCGGAACGCGCGCTGGTGGCCGACGCGGGCGCCCCAGGCTCGCACCCTCGGCGCTCGCGAACGTCCACGCTCCGGAGCGCGCACTCCGGCGCACTGCTCACGCCCACCGAGCGCCTCCCCGCTCCATGACACCTGACGTCGGGACATGGACACCAAACCCCGGAATGGGGCACTTTTCCGGCCACAAAGAGGGTGGATCAGCGCACCGGCCGGGTAACTCCGCGGCTATCAGACGCACGGAGCCCGCGGACCGTGCGGGAGCGGCCTGCGGGCGGAACCCCTTGGGGGTGGCGCCATGCGGAATTTCCCTCGCGGAACCGGACACGGGGAGCGTCTCGTCGACGACGGGAACACGGGGCTCCGGGCGCCGAGGGACGAGGAACCGGGCGGGTGGCTGGAGCGGGCTCAGGGCGGCCGTGTGGGAGAGGAAACGGTCCCAGGTGGCCGCGGGCCCGGGAGCACGCGTCCGGGCGGCCACAGCCCAGAAGGCGCGGCTACGGGCGCGCAATACGTGCAGGTCGGCCCAGAGACCTGCCCATGGCCGACGGACGGCCGGCCTGCTCAGGCGACAGGCCTGCGGGAGCGGTCGGTCGGGGACGCTGAGGGCTCCCAGGCCTCCCGAGACGTCACCGGCCCACCCGCACGGATCCCCTCCGGCCACCCGCCCGCTCCGTACGAACTCCACCGCGCCGCGAGCGAGTTCCTCACCCTCCGCCACTCCGAGGAACGCCTGGGGGACCCGGCCCGGCGGATCGCCGCCGCGCACAAGGAGATCGCGGAGACAGGGACGTACCGCCACACCACCGAGGAACTCGTCTTCGGCGCGCGCGTCGCCTGGCGCAACGCCAACCGGTGCATAGGGCGGCTCTACTGGCACTCCCTGTGCGTACGAGACCGCCGGGACGTGCGGGACACGCCGGATGTCGCCGAGGCGTCGGCGGACCATCTGCGGGAGGCGACCCGCGATGGCCGGATCCGCGCGCTCATCACGGTCTTCGCACCCGACGAGCCAGGGCGCCCGGGGCCGCGGATCTGGAACGAACAACTCATCCGGTACGCCGGCTACGCACGCCCGGACGGAGGCGTGACCGGCGATCCGCGCAACGCGGGCCTCACCGCGCTCGCCCGGCGACTCGGCTGGCCCGGCGGCCCAGGCACCCCCTTCGACGTACTGCCGTTGGTGATCCAGGGCGTCGACGACCGGCCCCGCTGGTTCGCGCTGCCGCCGGACACGGTGCTCGAAGTGGAGCTCGCGCACCCCGAGTACACCTGGTGGCGCGCGCTCGGACTGCGCTGGCACGCGGTGCCCGCGCTCGCCAACATGTGCCTGGAGATCGGCGGCGTCTGCTACCCGGCCGCGCCCTTCAACGGCTGGTACATGGGCACCGAGATCGGCGCGCGCAACCTCGCCGACACCGACCGCTACGACCTCCTGCCGCACATCGCCGACCGCCTCGGCCTCGACACCCGCACCGACCGCTCCCTGTGGAAGGACCGCGCGCTCGTCGAACTCAACCGCTCCGTCCTGCACTCCTTCGACCGCGCCGGCGTCACGGTGACCGACCACCACACCGAGTCCCGGCGCTTCCTCACCCACCTCGGCCGTGAGGAGCGCAAGGGCCGCCGGGTCGGCGCCGACTGGTCGTGGATCGTGCCGCCCATCTCGGGCAGCGCCACACCCGTCTTCCACCGCACGTACGAGGCGGTGGAGCGGCGCCCCGCGTACGTCCACCACCCGGAGGCACACGAACGGGCCCGCGGCACCGTCCTGGTCTAGACCGCCGATCTTGGACTGCTACCGTCGCCCCGGACAACGCGGGAGCGAGAGGGGTCAGCGGTGGCAGACGGCTTCAGGCGGCAACAACGGGCGTTCATCGGCTCGTTCACGGCGGCGGGAGGCCTCGGCGTCCTCACCGCGACCATGGACCCGGTCAGCGGCGCGCTGACCGTGCTGAGCGCGGTGGACGGCGTGCCCGACCCGTCGTACCTCGCCCTGTCGCCCGACCGGGACACGCTGTACGCGGTCAGCGAGACAGCCCGCGGCGCGGTGGCCGCGTACCGCGTGACCGGCGACAAGCCGGAGCTGACGGGGACACTCGTGACGGTCGGAGGCAGCGGCCCGACGCACCTGAGCGTCTTCGCCGGACACGTGCTGACCGCCAACTACGGCTCCGGCAGCGTCACCGCCGTCCCCGTCCGCGCCGACGGAGGGCTCGCGGGCGCCGCCTCCAGCGTGCTCCAGCACACGGGCTCGGGCCCGCACACCCCGCGCCAGCACGGCCCGCACGCCCACCAGGTGCAGCCCGACCCGAGTGGGCGATGGGCGGTCAGCGTCGACCTCGGCACGGACTCCGTGCGGGTGTGCGCGCTGGACGGCGGAAAGCTCACGCTGCACCGCGAGATCGCGCTGCGCCCCGGCTCCGGACCCCGCCACCTGGCCTTCCACCCGGGCGGCGGACACGCGTACGTGCTCAACGAACTCGCACCCACCGTCACCGTCTGCCGCTGGGACGCCGCCGAAGGCGCGCTGCGGCCCGTCGGCGAGACGCCGGTGCTGTCCGGTGCCAGGGACGGCGACGCGTACCCGTCGGGCATCGTCGTGTCGCCCGACGGCCGCTTCGTCTGGACCGCCACACGCGGCCAGGACGTCGTCTCCGTGCTCACGCCCGACGCCGTGGGCGAGGGGCTGCGCCTGGTCGCCACGGTGCCCTGCGGAGGCACCTGGCCGCGTGCGCTGGCCCTCGACCCCTCCGGGCGCTTCCTGTACGCCGCCAACGAGCGCTCCGGTGACGTGACCTGGTTCGCGGTCGACCCGGACACCGGCGTACCGAGGCGGGGCGGCTCGGTAACGGCTCCCGCGGCGTCCTGCGTGGTCTTCGGCTGACCTCGCCGCGGCACGCACGCGAAGGGCCCGCTCCTGCCGCAGGAGCGGGCCCTTTCGCGTTCTCGGTGGTGCCGGGCTCAGCGCACCGGCGCCCCCTGCGGCTGCTGCGGGGCGATGCCCAGCGCCGCCGTGTACTTGGCAAGCGCCAGCTTGCCGATCGCCGGGTACGGGCCGAGCGCCTCGGCGGCGGCGCAGCCCGCCTCCTTGGCAGCCGCGTCCAGCAGACCCGCGTCGAGCTCCGGACCGATCAGATAAGGCGCGAGCGCCAGCTGCTGGGAACCCGAGTTGCGGAGCTGCTCGGCGGTGGCCGCGATGGCGCCCTCCTCGTCGAGCGCCGCCGCCATCACCGGCACGGCGAGCCGCGCGGCCAGCAGCATGCCGGTGATCCCGGCCGCCTGCACGGCGTCCTCGCCACCCACGGAGGCCAGGATGATGCCGTCCGCGGCGGTCGCCACGGTGAACAGCCGGGCACGGTCGGCACGGGCCAGACCCGCCTCGGACAGGCGCACGTGCAGCCCCTCGGCGAGCAGCGGGTGCGGGCCGAGCACATCGGCCAGGTCGGCCGCGACACGGCTGTCCATGACGGCCTGGCGGATCCGGCGCAGCAGCGCGTTGTCCGGCCCGGCGAGCAGGGGCACCACGACGGCCACGGGCCCGTCCGGCGCGGCCACGTCCGCACCGGCGGCACGGGACTGCTCGAAGCGGGCGGCGCGCTCCTCGGAGGCGCGGACCAGCACGGACTGCAGCGAGGGGAACTCGGCGTCGTCCCCGTCGAGGTACCCGATCCGGGCGTCGAGACCGGGGAGCTCGGAGCGCGCGATGCTCACGACCTCCTCGGTGAGGCTGCGTATGGCCGCGCTGGGGGTGCCCGGTACCGCGAGGACGAGCGCGGGCGCGCCCTCGGGAGCCACCAGGGCTTCCGGGCGGCGGTGCCGTCCGGGCTGGCGGGGTCGCGGCATTCGTACTGGCAGGCCGGACGCGGGCCCAGTGGGGGAGCTCATGGCGCCGCATGTTACTGGTTTCTTGGGTTCCCCTGTTCGGGGAGGGTGCAGGTGAGCGGTATCCGTCCGCTTTTGTCTGATGAGTTACGTAAAGATCAGAGGTGATCAGTATGGCGGGACTGTCCCCCGGCCTCTTTGGTCACCACATGCAACATCCGCCGGTCGCGCGGGAGTGTGAGCTCGTCGTTCGCAAGGGCGACCGCGATGAGCACGGCTCCGCGCAGCGGGTCACCGGCGGCCGGTACCTGCCGGGCTTGCGGTAGTTGCTCCCGCAGTTCCTCCCTCAGAGGTACGAGGAGAGGGGCACCCAACTTGAACAGGCCGCCGGTGAGGGCGACTTGGGGATCCCCAGAGCCGGGGCAGACGGCGGCCGCCGACTCGGCGATGCTCCGCGCGGCCGAGCGCAGGATGTCCGCCGCCACCTGGTCGCTCTCGGCGCAGGCCGCCACTTCGGGTGCGAAGGAGGCGAGCACGGCGGGCCGGTCGGTCCGCGGATACAGCTTGCCCGGCAGGCCCGGTATCGGACCGAACATCTCCTCGGCGCGCGCCCGCAGCGCCGCCGATCCGCCACGGCGCCCGTCGAAGGCCCGGACGGCCGCGTCGAGACCTGCCCGGCCGATCCAGGCCCCGCCGCCGCAGTCGCCGAGCAGATGGCCCCAGCCGTCGGCCCTCCGCCAGCTCTCCAGGTCCGTGCCGACCGCGATCATGCCGGTGCCCGCGGCGACGACCGCTCCCGGCCGCAGGCCGAGCGCGCCCATGTAGGCGGTCACCCCGTCGGCGGCCAACGCGAGCCGTGTCACGCCCAGTTCACGCTCGAGCGCGGACGGCAGCTCGGCGCGCAGCTCGTCGCCGAGCGTGGCCAGGCCCGCGGCTCCGACGGCGACCGCCCCGAGTCCGCCGATCCCCGCGTCGGCCATCAGCTGCCGGGCCGGCGGCAGCAGTTGCTCCAGCAGATGACCGGCGTCGATACCGCGCGGGCCGGTGCGCACCGGTTCCTTCGACGTCAGCGGAACGCCCTGGACCTCCCCGCGTACGGCGAGTGCCACGCGCAGCCCCGAACCCCCCGAGTCCACCGCCAGCACACCGGGCGGCGGGCCGGCGCGCGTCACGGCAGGCGCCAGTCCACCGGCTCGGCTCCCTGCCCGGTCAGCAGCTCGTTGGCCCGGCTGAAGGGCCGGGAACCGAAGAAGCCGCGGTCCGCGGACATGGGGGAGGGATGGGCGGATTCGACCGAAGGCAGTTCGCCGAGGATCGGGCGCAGATTGCGGGCGTCGCGGCCCCACAGGATCGACACCAGCGGGCGTCCGCGCCCGGCCAGCGCGCGTATCGCCTGCTCGGTGACGTCTTCCCAGCCCTTGCCGCGATGCGCGGCGGGACTGCGCGGGGCCGTGGTGAGCGCTCTGTTGAGCAACAGCACGCCCTGCCGCGTCCAGGGCGTGAGGTCGCCGTTGGACGGCTGGGGCAGGCCCAGGTCGGTGTTGAGCTCCCGGAAGATGTTGATCAGGCTGCCCGGCAGCGGTCTCACCTCGGGCGCGACGGAGAACGACAGACCCACTGCGTGCCCCGGCGTGGGGTACGGGTCCTGCCCGACGATGAGGACGCGCACCTCGTCGAAGGGCTGCTGAAAGGCCCGTAGGACGTTCGCCCCCGCCGGGAGGTAGGTGCGTCCCGCGGCGATCTCCGCGCGCAGGAAGTCGCCCATCTCGGCGATCCGCCCGGCGACGGGTTCCAGGGCTTTCGCCCAGCCCGGTTCGACGATTTCGTACAACGGTCGTGGTGCCACGGGCGTCACCCTACTGCCGTACACGCGGCGGAGATCAACCGGTGGCCGAAGCGCGACCGAGGATGACCGTTCAGTGGACGAACAAGGCGCCTCCTGGGCGTGGTTGTGCGCGGGACGGGACTGAGCGTCCTCCTGGACATGGTGCGTGTGCTCACGGTCATGGTTGTGCGGGACCTCCTGGGTCTCAGTCGATGACCGCGGCGCGCACGCAGAGGACGTCGGGCAGATGCGAGGTCAACTGCTGCCAGCTGTCCCCGTCGTTCGCGGACGCGTACACCTCGCCGTTGCGGTTGCCGAAGTACACGCCCGCCGGGTCCGCCCCGTCCGTGCACAGGGCGTCACGCAGCACCGTGCCGTAGTGGTCCTCCGTCGGGAGGCCAGCCGTCAGCGGCTCCCAGCTCTTGCCCGCGTCGGCGGTGCGGAAGACGCGGCAGCGGTGCTCCGCGGGGACGCGGTCCGCGTCGGCGTTGATCGGGAAGACGTATGCCGTGTCACCGCGGTGCGGATGCGTGGCAGCGGCGAACCCGAAGGTGGAGGGCAGGCCCTCGCCGATGTCGGTCCACTGCCCGCCCCCGTCGTCGCTGCGGTACACACCCCAGTGGTTCTGCAGATAGAGGCGGTCGGGAGTCACCGGGTCCTGTGCGATCTTGTGCACGCACTGGCCGAACTCCGGGTTCGGATCGGGCAGGAACACCGCGGACACACCGGAGTTGGCCGGCGTCCAGCTCGCGCCGCCGTCGTCCGTGCGGAACACTCCGGCCGTGGAGACGGCGACCGTCACCGCGCACGGGTCCCGCTTGTCGGTGATGACGGTGTGCAGTCCCTCCCCGCCACCTCCCGGCACCCACTGCGACCGCGTGGGGTGCTCCCACAGCGGACGCACGAGCTCGAAGGATTCGCCCCGGTCCTCCGAGCGGTACAGCGCCGCCGGTTCCGTGCCCGCGTACACCACGTCCGGCTCCGCCGCGGCCGGGTGCAGCTGCCACACTCGCTCCAGCGAAGCCCCCGTGTCCTTGGGGAACTTGACGGCGGGCTGCGCCGGCTCCGCCCACGTACGGCCCAGGTCGTCGGAGTGGAAGACGGACGGGCCCCAGTGCGCGCTGTCCCCTCCGGCCAGCAGCCGCGGCGTCCCGCCCCGGGTGTCGATCGCGACCGAATACACGGCCTGCGCGTTGAAGTACGGACTCTCGTCGAACTCCCAGGCGCCACTGCGCCGTCGTCCGATGAAGAGCCCCTTGCGGGTGCCCACCGTGAGCATTACGTCGGCCATGCCGACCACCTCCGCGACGTCGATGTCTCAGATACGGGCCAGTCTGCACCTCGCCACTGACAGTCACCTCTGGACTTCTTGTTTCCGCAGGTCAGAAGGGTCTTATCGGCGGTCGTCCGGGTTTTCCGGCGGTCCTCGCCGGGCGCGGACGGGAGGTGGGGGAGATCCTGAAACGGACGGGTCGACGGAGTCGGCGTGAGCATCGCGGGGACCGGTCGCGTATGGGAGGGGGATGTGGCGTGTCCGTGCGGTCGTGAGGAGGATGCCGAGGATGCCAGTCAAGGCGGCCTTGCGTGTTCCGAAGGTGTGGCTGTGGCGATGGCGGCGCAATCCACTGCGGCGTCGCAGTGACGCCCTGGAGGCATGGATCGTGCTCATCGCCTGGACGCTCACCGTGTTCGGCGGGGTGTTCATCGGCCTTGCGGCCACTCAGTCCGTGGAGCACGGTCTCGCCCAGCAACGCGCCGAGTGGCACTCCGTCCCGGCGCGGCTCACCGCGGACGCACCGGACTCGGCCCCCACGGAGTCCGGCGCCGACCGGGTCTGGGCGAAGGTCAGCTGGACCGCGCCGGACGGCTCCGTACGCGCCGGCCAGGCACGGGTGTCCACCGGCACCACCGCGGGCACCCCGGTGACCGTCTGGACGGACTCCGACGGCCGCCTCGTCACCAGGCCCGCCACCGCGTCCCAGGCCCAGCTGCGGGCCTCTCTGGTGGGTGTCCTGGTCGGCGTGAGCGCGGCGGTCGTGCCCTTCGTCTGCGGACGGCTCGTACGCGGCCGCCTGGAACGGCGGCGCATGGAGCAGTGGGACGAGGAGTGGGAGCGGTTCGGGCCGCTCTGGGGGCGGCGGACCACCTGACCTGACGGGGAAGGTCGGGGAAGGTAAGGCGGTGGTGAGAATCGACGTGCTCGCGGACCGCCCGATGCGGTGGACCCGAATGTGCCGCACTGCGGCCGGTTCGCGCCCGGCGCGCGGGGCCAGACACCGGGCATGTCGATGTCGAGTGGTGCCATTGATGCAGGTCACGGCCGTGACATCAGGTCCGGCCGATTGTCGTGCCCCAGGTGCGACGTGACAGAGCGCGGCGCGAGCGGCGCCCTTGGAGCAGCTCGCGCATGCCCATTGCGTCCGGCTTTGTCTGCCTCTGGCGTCTAACTTAGGCATGCCTACACTAAGCCCGCTTCTGGCCGTCCGGCCGTGAACTCGCTGCTGTGGAGAGGCCTGTGGTGTGGGACGACGCGTTTCCCAGCTTTCTGATCGGTCTGCGTGAGGGCCTGGAAGCGGGACTGATCGTCTCGGTGCTGGTCGCCACGCTCGTGCGGTCCGGCGAGCGAGCCCGGCTTCGGCACGTGTGGACGGGAGTTGCCGCCGCCATCGGGCTCTCCATGAGTTTCGGCGCGATTCTGACCTTCACCGCGGCGAACCTGTCCGGGACGGCGCAGGAGGCGTTCGGCGGCACGCTCAGTCTGATCGCGGTCGTGTTCGTCACCGCCATGGTGTTCTGGATGCGGCGCTCGGCCCGGACCTTCGCCGGCGAGATCAAGGAGAAGGTCACCGCCGCGTTGGGCATGGGCGCGGGCGTACT
This sequence comes from Streptomyces sp. NBC_00038, assembly GCF_026343635.1. Classification (NCBI taxonomy): domain Bacteria; kingdom Bacillati; phylum Actinomycetota; class Actinomycetes; order Kitasatosporales; family Streptomycetaceae; genus Streptomyces; species Streptomyces sp. NBC_00038. The sequence goes on along the minus strand of NZ_JAPELQ010000001.1, from coordinate 1,404,551 downwards.
CGTCGTCACCTCGTTCCTCGCCGTCGGGCGCGAGGGGCTCGAGACCGCGCTGTTCCTGTGGACCACGGCGCAGGCCGCGGGGAGTTCGTCCGGCCCGCTCACCGGTGCGGCGGCCGGTCTGCTGATCGCCGCGGGCCTGTGCTGGGGCCTGTACCGACGGGCCCTGCACATCAATCTGACGCGGTTCTTCACGATCACCGGCGCTGTGCTGATCGTCATCGCCGCGGGCGTCCTCGGGTACGGGATGCGCGACCTGCAAGAAGGCGGGGTCCTGCCGGGCGGCACGGCGTATGCCTTCGACCTGTCGGCACACCTCGATCCCGGATCCTGGTACGTCACCGTCGTGCAGGGCACGCTCAACCTCACCCCGCAGATGACCTGGCTTCAGGTCGCGGCCTACGGCGCCTATTTGGCGGTCGTGATGACACTGTTCGTACGGGGCGTACGGGGCGTACGGGGCGTACGAGGCACCGCCTCCGCCAAGCCGAAGCCGCAACCGCAGATGGAGCCCACGCCGGCGAACCCCGCGCCCCCGGAGGCCATCCCCACGGCCGACGGCCCCACCCACTCCCCGACCCCCCACCGCATCCCCCGCTGGACCCTCCCCGCCGCCCTCGTCTGCGTCCCGGCCCTCGTCGCCGGCGTAGCCGTAGCGGTGAGCGACGGAAAGCCCGTCTCGGGCACGCCCGTCATCGAGGTCTCGGCGGCCGACTGCGGCAAGGGATTCACCGCACCGAAGCCGGGCCGCCAGACCTTCCAGGTACGCAACAGCGGCAGTCGTACCTCGGAGATCTATCTCATCGACCCGGTCAGCAACGCCGTCTACGGCGAGGTCGAGGGCATCGCCCCCGGCACCACCCGCGCCCTGATCGCCACCGTCGGCACCGGCTCGTACGCCTGGCGGTGTGTCCCGAGCGGCGGGAAAGCGGTCACCTCGGCCGCCGTCACCGTCAGCGGCGGCTCCACCAAGGCCGTACTGCCGGTCTCGGAGAAGGACCTCGCCGCGCCGCTGGCCGCCTACCGGAAGTACGTCGACCAGGGCCTGGCCGACCTGCTGGCCAAGACACGCACCCTGCAACGCGACATCGACGCCAAGAAGCTCGGCAAGGCCCGCGGCGACTGGCTGCCCGCACACGAGCAGTACGCCTCGCTCGGCGCCGCGTACGGCACGTTCGGCGACTGGGACGCGAAGATCAACGGCCGTACGGCGGGACTCGCGGGCGGGGTCGACGAACCGGCCTTCACCGGGTTCCACCGGATCGAGTACGGCCTGTGGCACGGCGAATCGGCCGCCGCCCTCGCGCCCTACGCCAAGCGGCTCAGCTCCGATGTCGCCGCCCTGCGCGAGGACTTCCCGAAGGAGGACTTCGACCCCGGCGACCTGCCGCTGCGCACCCACGAGATCCTGGAGAACACCCTGCACCGCGAGTTGAGCGGCTCCGCCGACTACGGCAGCGGCACCGAACTGGCGACCACCGAGGCCAACCTCGACGGCACCCGCGAACTGCTGAGCCTGCTCCGCCCGTTGATCGACAAGCGCGACGCCGAGGTCACCTCCGACGTCGACACCTGGATGGGGCGCACCGAGCGCCTGGTCCTCGCCCAGCACGGCAAGGACGGCACCTGGACGCCGCTGGGCAGGCTGTCCACCGTCGACAGGCAGCGACTCGACGGCTACCTCGGCCAGTTGCTCGAGGAACTCGCCCCGATCCCGGACCTCCTGGAGATCCGCAAGGCCGCGTGAGCAGCGCCCCGCCGGCGTCGACCGTCACCACCGCAGCACCGGGACCCATGCGCCCGCAGGAGAGGACCTCCCGATGACCAACCCGAGCCAGGACCAGGACCGAGCCGCGCGGGGCTGCCCCTTCGGCCGCCGTACGTTCGCCAAGTCCGCGCTCGGCGTCGGCGCGGCAGGAGCAGCCCTCGCGGGCGCCGGTCTCGCAGGGGCGGCGATGGTCGGCGGAGCCACCCCGGCCGTGGCGGCGACCGGCGGCGGCAAGGTGGCGTTCCACGGTGCCCACCAGGCCGGAATCACCACCACCGCGCCCAAGGCCGCCGCCTTCGTCTCCTTTGACGTCATCGCCGAGACCGGAGCCGAACTCGCCGACCTGCTGCGCACGATGACTGAACGGGCCCGCTTCCTCACCACCGGCGGTACCCCCGACGACCTCGGCGTCGGCGCACCGCCCTCCGACAGCGGCCTGCTCGGTCCCGACCTGCCCGCGGACGACCTCACCGTCACGGTGGGCGTCGGCGCCTCGCTCTTCGACGACCGTTACGGGCTGGCCGATCGGACGCCGCGCCACCTCAAGCCGATGCGCACCTTCCCCAACGACAACCTCGACGCCGCCGCCTGCCACGGCGACCTGTTGCTCCAGCTCTGCGCCGCCAACTCCGACACCGTGCTGCACGCCCTGCGCGACATCGCCCGCCACACACGCGGTGCGATGCAGATCAAGTGGCGCGTCGACGGCTTCCAGAACCCGTCCCGCCCGACCGGCACGCAGCGCAACTTCCTCGGCTTCAAGGACGGCATCGCCAACCCCGACACCGCCTCCGCCCGCGAGATGGACAAGCTGGTCTGGGTCACCGACACCGCAGGCGAGCCGCGCTGGGCGGTCGGCGGCAGCTACCAGGTCGTCCGTGTCATCCGCATGCTGGTGGAGTTCTGGGACCGGGTCTCGCTCACCGAGCAGGAGAAGATGATCGGCCGCCGCCGCGACACGGGAGCCCCGCTCGACGGCGCACGTGAGACGGACATCCCGCACTACACCAAGGACCCGCAGGGCCAGGCGATCCCGCTCGACGCCCACATCCGGCTGGCCAACCCCCGTACGGCGAAGGCCGATACGACCCGGATCCTGCGCCGCGGCTACAACTACGACCGGGGCGTCGACGAGGCCGGCAACCTCGACATGGGGCTGGTCTTCTGCTGCTACCAGCAGGACGTGGTACGCCAATTCGAGGCGACCCAGGAGCGGTTGATCGACGAGCCGCTCGTCGACTACATCAGCCCCACCGGCGGCGGCTACTTCTTCGCCCTGCCCGGCGTGCGGAACCACTCGGACTGGCTGGGCCGCGCGCTCCTGACGGGGCACACCTCTTAATGCATATGATGCGCAGGTGCGTGAATACTGCATAAGAGCGGCCACCCCTGACGACCTGGACGGCGCGCGTGCCGTGATGCTCGACACCGTCTACCGCGACTTCGGTACGGGGTACGTGCCGCGCTGGCACGGCGACATCATCGACCCGTGGGACGCCTATCTGGCGCCCGCGCGGCACGTGCTGCTGGTCGCGGTCGACGAGCGGGACGGCACGGTCGTCGCGACGGCGGCGCTCGACTCCCGGGGGCCGGCTCATCCCCCCAACCCCCGCCACCTCGCCGAGCGTTACCCCTCGGGCGAGACCGCCCAGCTGCGACGCGTGTACGTGCGTCCCGAACACCGGCGGCGAGGCCTGGCCCGGCGTCTGGTCGCCGAGCTGCTCGACTTCGCGGCCGCGGACGGCGGCTATCGCGCGGTGTACCTGCACACGGACCCGGCCGTACCCGGCGCCGAGGCGTTCTGGCGGTCGCTGGGCAAGGTCGTGTGGGACGAGCGTGTGGAGCGGGGGTGGGGCGACGGGATCGTCCACTTCGAGATCCCCACGGCTACATGAAAAGCATTTTCATGTAGCCTGCCAGTCGTACCTGCCCTCCGCCCTGTGAAGAACGAGGACCATGCGCTCCGTCCCCCGCCGTCGGCTCGTCGCCGGACTGCTGCTCGCCCCCCTTCTCTCCGGCTGTTTCGCCACCTCCGGCGGCGAAACAGCGTCGTCGGACTCCGCGGACGGCACCCGCCTGCGGGTCGCGCTGGCCTTCCCGCCCGCCGAGAACTTCTCCCCGCACGGCGCCGACGCCACCATCCTCAGCCGGCTCGGCGTCACCGAGGGCCTGACCGCGCTGGACGCCAACGGCACCGCGATACCCGCGCTCGCGGAGTCCTGGACCCGCGAGAACGACCGCAGTTGGCTGTTCACCCTGCGCGAGGCGACCTTCCAGGACGGCACCGACGTCACCCCGTCAGCCGTCGCCGCCGCGCTCACCCACGCCGCCGAGGCGAAGGTGGTGCCCGCCGCGCTGACCGGGGTCGAACTGACCGCGAAGTCCGCGGCCGACGACCTGGTCCGGGTCACCACGGCCGACCCCGACCCCGTACTGCCGCTGCGGCTGGCCGGCCCCGGCCTGGCCGTACTGTCCACCAAGGCGTACGGGAAGCAGGGCGCCGTCAGTCCGGTCGGCACCGCCACCGGCCCCTTCGAACTCACCGCGACCACCGGCACCACGACGGCCACCCTCGACCGCTTCGACGACTACTGGGGAGGCCGCGCCCAAGCCTCAGGCATCGACGCCAAGTTCGTCGCCGACGGCACGGCCCGCACCAACGCCCTGCGCACCGGCGAGGTCGATCTCGCCGAGGCGATTCCGGTCTCCCAGGCCTCCTCCCTCGACCGGGGCATCGCTCGCGAGACGGCCACGACCCGCACCACGAGCCTTTACCTCAACACCAAGTCCGGTCCGTTCAAGGACGCGCGGGTGCGGGCCGCCGCGCGTACGGCGGTCGACACCTCGGTGCTCGCCGACGGCGTCTACGAAGGACACGCCGACCCCGGCGCCGGTGTCTTCGGCCCCGCCGTGACCTGGGCCGAGGGCAAGCGCGTCACCCCGGCCGACCGAACGAAGGCCGCGGACCCCGACGGCACCCCGGTGACCCTCGCCACCTACGACAACCGGCCCGAACTGCCCGAGGTCGCCCAGGTGCTCAAGCAGCAGCTGGAGAAGGCCGGCTTCAAGGTGAAGCTGGAGGTGCGCGAGTACGCACGCCTCGAAAGCGACGTACTGGCCGGGAAGTTCGACGCGTTCGTCTCCGCCCGCAACACCATGCTCGACACCGGCGACCCCGTCTCGATCCTCGCGAGCGACTACACCTGCGACGGCGGCTACAACCTCGCGCTGCTGTGCGACAAGCAGGTCGACAAGGCCGTGGACCTCGCCGCGAGCGCGAGCGACACCGAGAAGCGGCAGGACGCGGCGATGGCGGCGGAGGCCGAGATCCTCGGCACCGACGCGGTCGTCCCGCTCGTCCACCAGCGCGTCATCACCGGCGTCGCTCCCTCCGTACGGGGCGTGCTGCTCGACCCGTACGAGCGCCGCCTGGTCGGCACGGGCACCCGCGCCTGACGACACCGTGCGGACAAGGAAGACACTGCTCGGCGGTGGCCCGGTGCTGCTCTGGCGCACCGCCCTCACCGCACTCCTGCTGTGCGGAATCGGCCTGCTGCCCTGGCTGTCGCGCACCGATCCGGCGCTCACCGTGCTCAAGGCGCGGTCGGCGGAACGCACACCGACGCCTGAGGTGTTGGCGGCCGTACGCGACGAACTCGGCCTGGACGCCGGGCCGTTGCGGCTGCTCGGGCAGTGGCTGGGCGGACTGCCGCACGGTGACGCTGGCCGTTCGTGGATCTCCGGCGCCGAGGTACTGCCCGGTGTCGGGCAGGCGCTGGGCGTCTCGCTGCTGCTGATGTCCGGGGCGCTCGCGGTCGCGGCCGTCACCGCGGGCGCGGTGTGCGCCCGCACGCTGTGGCGCGGATCGAGGGGCGGGCTCGCCGGACGCCCGTCCGGTGGCGGTGGCGCAGCGCTACTGGCGGCGCTGCCCGAGTTCCTGACCGCGTCGGTGCTGGCCACCGTGGTGGGCGTACAGCTCGGCTGGCTGCCCGCCCTCGGCTGGTACGGGCCGCAGTGGATGGTGCTGCCCGCGCTCTCGCTCGGCCTGCCCGCCGGGGCGGTGCTCGGACGCCTCCTCGCCGACCTGCTGCCCGGCGCCTTCGCCGAACCCTGGGCGCTGGCCGCCGCGGCGCGGGGGGTGAGCGGCCGGAGCATCGCGTGCCAGTCGCTGCGCCGTTGCGTGCCGGGTCTGCTTCCGAACCTGGGGCTGTTCGTGGTCGGCCTCACCGGCGGCGCGGTCGCCGTGGAGCAGATCTTCGACATCCCCGGGCTCGGCAGGACCACCCTCCAAGCCGCCCTCGCCCAGGATCTGCCCGTCCTCCAGGCCGGAACCCTGGCGCTCGTCCTGCTCGCCGCCACCGCCGGACTGCTCCTCCGACTCGGGGCCCGGCTCCTGATCGGGCCCGCACTGCGGGACGGCGCCCTGCCCTCGCTCCACGGCGCGGCAACGAACAGGCCCACGCCCACGCGAGGACCGCTCCTCTACGCCGTCACTCTGCTCGGCGTGATCGGACTTGGTCTGCCCCGCGACCCGCTGGCCCTGGACACCGCGGCCCGCCTCCAACCCCCCTCCTGGACACACCCGTTCGGCACCGACGCCCTGGGCCGCGACATCCTCGCCCGCGTCTCCCACGGCGCGCTCGACACCCTCGCGCTCGCCCTCGCGATCAGCGCCGCCGCCCTGCTGACCGGCGTACTGCTCGGCCTGCTGCCCCGCTTCTCCGGCCCGCTCGTCGACACCGTCAACGCATTGCCGTCCGTCCTCGTCGCGCTCCTCGTCACGGCGGCCGCCGGAAACGGCCCGGCGACGCCCGCACTGGCCGTGGCCACGGTCGCCTGGGCCCCGCTGGCCGCCCACACCTCAGCCCTCCTCCGCCAGGAGCGCGCCACCACACACCTGCTCGCCACCCGAGCCCTTGGCGCCGGCCCACTCCACCTCCTCCGCCACGAACTCCTCCCCGCTGTCCTGCCGCCCGTGACTCGCCACGCCCTGCTCCGCCTCCCCGGCGTCGCGCTGGCCCTCGCCGCCCTGGGCTTCCTCGGCCTGGGCGCCCAACCCCCGTCTCCTGAGTGGGGCCTCCTCCTCGCCGAGAACCAGCCGTACGCCGAACGCGCCCCCTGGGCGGTCCTGGCCCCGGCCGCCGCACTCGCCCTGCTGGGCGCGCTGGCGGTGACGGCGGCGGACGGCGTGCCACGGCGGCGCGAACGGGCCAACTCGCCTGTCTCTACAACGACGAGCCGCCGACAGGAGCGGTAGCGTCGCTCTCGTCGCGTCAACGTCAACTTCTGCACTGCTTGTACTCAAGGCACTGCGACGGGATGGTCAGGCAGCGTCACTTGGCGGAGGTCATTGACTCTCTTCCAAGGTCCGCTGCATCGGACAGAGCAGGGCACCCCTGGCCCAACCTCGCTCCTGCCGGACAGGCTGACGGCCACCGCTAGACGAGCAAGTCCTATGTGCTCAGTGATCGAATGCGATGAGGGAGCGCATGATGGGTGCTCCGGTCTTGTGGTTGCGCCAGATCGCGGCGGCCATGGCGAGGATGCGCTGGGCGACGCGGACGGCAACACCCTCGTGAGTGCGGCCGCCGTGCTGTTCCAGGCCCAACTGTCCCTTGAGCGTGTCGTTAACAGACTCAATCAGCTGACGTACGGACTTGAGCAGTCTCTCGCCCTTGCGCTTCTTCTCCCGCTTGAACGATGGCCTCAGCAGCTCGATGCCCCGCATCGCGAGATGGTTCTTGAACTCCTTGGAGGCGAAGCCCTTGTCGGAGATCAGGAGGAGTCCGGGCCTGTCTGTGACCAGGCCGGCCTCGACGTCAAGCATGGACTGCAACACTTCGCGCTCGTCCATCTTCGGGTTCGCAAGGGCCCACAGGATCGGCATGCCAACCGGCGTGCAAACCAGGTACAGGCGTAGGCCCCAGAAGAACCGGGAGTGGGACGCGCAATACCCATATCCGGCCCAGCCCGCCATCTCCGAGCGTTTCGCTGTCGGCCGGGACATCCCACACGGCACTGGTGTCGAGTCGACGATCCACTGGTTGTCGAACCAGAAGTCCGTGTCCACAGCGAGCATCCGTATCGCCTTCTTCACCAGTGGCAATGCCGCCTTGAGGCGCTTGTTGTACCCGGACTGCTGCGGCAGGTACGGGAACATCGCGGCCAAGTGCGTGTGCGCGTACCGCAACCAGCGCGTCTCGGAATGGAAGCCGAGCAGCGCCTGCGCGACCGCGAGGGTGACCAGCTCGGCATCGGACAGCTGCGGCGGCCTGCCCGTCCAACGGCTGGCTTCCAGCTCATCATCGACCTTCACGTACAGCGCGGTCAGCAGAGTGTCCAGGTCATTCGTCACGCAACGATCTTGGACAACGTCTCTGTGTTCCCGAACGGACCGCCAACCTGATACGGCTGGGGCGGACTCAATGCTTGACCAGCCACAAGACCCGGTCCCACGACAGAAGGTGGTACACGACCAGCACCCCGGCGAGCATCACGGCGAGAGTGCGGGTTCCCGCCGCGTACAACGCCGCCGCACCACCGAAGAACACAGCCAGTTCCAGCAGGAACCGCAGCGGACCAGGTGTCGCAATCACCGTCTTGCCGGACCGGGATGCATCGTCTGGGGTGGCGAAGACTCCCCACAGCACGGCCACGACCAGGGGAACGGCAACCACGCAGACGTATCGCAGGGAACCAGGTACGGCAACCCATGCCCAGAGCCCGAAGCACACCAGAGCCACCAGCTCCAGCACGAACCTCACACCGAGTGACAACGGGTGAAAGCCATACCCGGACGACATACGCGCAGTTCCTTCCGTCGCAGCCCTTCCATGATCACAGACCGCCGCACGGGAAGTTCAAGAACCACCAGATCAGACGTCGGACTTATTCATCTAGAGCTGGCCGGGGAAGGTCCGCCAGTGCCCCGGGCGGCACCCAGCCTCTTCGTCTTGCCCGGGGTGGGTACTGAGACGCCCGGTCAGCTGCTGATCACCGGGGGAGACAACCCCGACCGGCTTCGATCCGAAGCGTCCGGACTTCGTCGCCAGACGCACGGCCGAGGGCATGTCCACCAAGGACATCATTCGGAGCCTCAAGAGGTTCGTGGCCCGCGAGGTCTACAGGCGCCTCAGGAGCGCAGGCATCCTGAACACGGCAGGCTTGGCCGGAGCCGGATCATGATGCCGGTCGACTGCTGTCAGCGTCATCGAGGTCGAGGTCGAGCGACGCGGCCGCGGTCAGCCGCTCGACGAACGTCCGGAAGTCCGCGGCCAGCGGGAGCTCCGTGTTGCCGTCCACGTCGAACCACGTCACGGACGGCTCCCCGCGCTCTCCGCATGCCCGGTAGTCGAGAGCGATCCAGCAGTGACCATCACCGGAGAGCAGAACCAGAGGAGACGGAAGACCCCACTCCTCAACCAAGTAGGGCGAGTCCAGCAATGACAGCCGGCCGTCGTGACGACCGATGCCCATCATGTCGTCGAGCGGAACATGATTCTCGCTCCACGAAGTCGGCACATCGGTCGGGAAGGCGTTCCACACCTCCGCCACCAGGCCGCCATTCTGGACCCGAAGGATCTCCAGCAAAGACGCCGGCAGCCGGACACCGAGCCGATGCTCGGCATCCTGAACGACCGCGTCGGCCAACGGCGGCTGAACCCCATACAGGCCCTCGCCCCAGAACGTCGCCTTAACCTCATCAAACCGAGCCACGAACGCATCCTATGGACTCCGCGGATCGCCTTGACGATCTATAGGAGCTTCAGCGGGCCGCGTCCCCGGATTTGCTGAAGGTGGCGGGTGGGTGACGCGGCCAACGCTCATGTCACCCACCCGCCACCCTCAGCAACAGCTTCCCCGTGCTTGTCCGCGCCCCCATCAGCCGATGGGCCTCGCCCGCCTCCGCCAGCCCGAACTCCGCTGTCACCGGCAGCGACGCCACCCCGTCGACCACCGTCCGGAACGCCCGCTCGGCGATCGTGCGCAGCTCGTCCGGCGCCGTCTGCGCCAAGGTGAGGATGGAGAACCCGGCGACGGACAGCGCGGTGGGGTAGAGCTCCGGCTGTCCCACCTGCCACGGCTGCGCCGAGCTCGCGTTGCCGAAGGAGACCAGGCGGCCGAAGGGGGCGAGGGACGCGAGGCTGCCCCGCAGGGTCTCGCCGCCGACCGGGTCCAGGGCCAGGTCCACCCCGCGACCGCCGGTCGCGTCCCGTACCTCGTCCACGAAGGAGGTGGAGGAGCTGACGAAGACCTCGTCATAGCCGTACTCCAGCGCGAACTTGGCCTTGGCGGCGCCCGACACGACTCCGTACACGGCCCCGGCCCCCGCCGCCTTCGCCAACTGCCCGGCCACGGTGCCCACTCCGCCCGCCGCGCCCTGCACGAGCACTGTCTCGCCGGGTTGCAGCCGTCCCACGCTGTGCACGAGCGCGTACGCCGTGGGCAGCACGGTCGGCAGGGTGGCGCCGGTGCGCAGGTCCACTCCGTCGGGCAGCGGGAAGACGGTGACGGCGTCGGCCACGGCCACCTCCGCGTATGCGCCGTCGGCCGTCAGGGCGGCGACCTCCTGGCCCACCCGCAGCCCCTGGACACCGGTGCCGAGCTCCCTCACCCGGCCCGAGACCTCAAGTCCCGGACGGAAGGGGAGGCTTGGTACTCGGTAGCCCTCCGAGCGTGCCTTCAGGTCGGCGAAGTTCACGCCGACGTAGGCGACATCAATGCTCACCTGGCCAGGACCGGGTTCCGGGACCTCCGCCTCGACGACCTCCAGGACCTCGGGACCGCCGTACTCCTGGAACTGGATCGCACGCATGGCACACCCCTCGTGAGTGTTCAACCGCTCTGACTGTTCAACCGAAAGCGAACACTCGGGAGTGTATGGTTTTCATCGAACACTCGGCAAGTAGTGGCGGAGGAGGCGGGCGTGTCGGAGCGCACCAGTCATCGGGCGGCACCCGAGCACACCCACCCCGACGAGGTCCCGATCCTGACCGCTCTCGCCGCGCTCGCCGATCCCGTACGCATCACGCTCGTACGGGAGTTGGCGGGATCAGCGGTGTGGACCCGCAGCTGCGGAAGCTTCGACGTGCCCGTCGGCAAGGCGGCCCTCAGCCACCACTTCACCGTCCTGCGCGGCGCAGGCCTCGTCGAGCAGCGCGACGAGGGTCCCAAGCGCGTCAACCGCCTCCGCCGCGAGGAGTTCGACACCCGCTTCCCGGGCCTGCTCGCCCTGGTCCTGCGCACCGACGGGCCCTAGCCGTCAGGACGATCTGGCTCAATCCCGGCGCAGAGATCAACCTCGTCGCCGCCGTGGCCGCGGAGGACCTTGTGCAGACCAAAGTCGATCCCTCAGCTCGGTGCCCGGGTGCTCGCCGAGATCGGCGACGACCGCACACGGTTCGCCGACGCCCGAGGCCTCAAGGCGTATGCCGGCTCCTCGCCCGTCACCCGAGCTTCCGGCAAGAAGTCATCTATCACCCGGCGCTGGGTGAAGAACGACCGGCTCAACCACGACGGTTAGCTCTGGGCCTTCTCCGCGATCACCGCCTCACCAGGCGCTGAAGCCCACTACCGGCGCCGTCGCAACAACCACGCAGACTGGCACGCCGCCGCCCAGCGCAACCTCTTCAACCGCATGATCGGCCAGCTCTACCACTGCCTCCAACAGAGCCATCGATATGGCGAGGCACTGGCCTTCCCAGCTCCACCCGACGAGGTGGGCTCACCGGCAGCGATCGGAAGCATGCCTAACGGGGCAGCCGGTCCAGCACAACACGGAACCTCTCCCGCCCGGCCGTGACGCTCGCGTTCCACAGGCATGAGGCGTCACCGCTCAGCGAGAGGGACTGGAGCCGTTGTTCCTCGGCGAGAAGGCTGGCACCCACCACGTTCCGGTCCAGCATCCCCATCGAGGTGAGCGCCGCATGGCCGCAGGACACCGCGTCATCAGCACTTCCTGAGCCGTGGGCCAGCAGGGCGTACCGCAGGCAGAGGACAGCGAAGAAGGCGTAGGTGTCGGCGACATCAGTGATCCCCTCCTCGTCCGGCTGAAACTCCGGGAACCGCTCCAGCAGGCGTACGCGCTCGGCGGCGCCGGCGAGCGGCCGGTCGGCATGCCAGAGATCACGCACGGACTCCGCATAGAAGTCCAGGTCGGCTTCCCGCCCCGGCGCGCCCGCCCGCAGGCCCACGAACAGTGGCGCCATGCGTTCGGTGCAGGCGGAGACATACAGGCGAATCGCCTCGCCGCCACCGTCACGAAGCGCCTCCGCGACGGCCTCCTCGACCAACGTCTCCACGTCCCACCCTTATCCCGCTCGAGCAGATCGACAGGTTACACAGCGGACTGACGGCCACAGCTTGACGAGTTGGGACCCTGAGGTGTCTATGCGGTCAGAGCACTGGCAACGGGTTTCGCGGGTGAGGGAGCCGGGCCCGTCCCGTCAGACGGACCGGTGGTACTGGTCCGGCACATGCACCTCGGCCCCGAGTTCGCGGGCTGCGAGACGGGCGAAGGACGGGTTGCGGAGCAGTTCGCGGCCCAACAGCACTGCGTCCGCCTCGTCGTTGGCGAGGATCTTCTCGGCCTGTTCGACGTCGGTGATGAGGCCGACGGCGGCTACGGACAGCGGCGTCTTCGCCTTCACCCGGGCGGCGAAGGGGACTTGGTAGCCGGGCCCGACCGGGATGCGTACACCGGAAGCGTTGCCGCCCGTCGAGACGTCCAGCAGGTCCACGCCGTGTTCCTTGAGCTGGGCGGCGAAGCGGACGGTGTCGTCCGCGGTCCAGCCGTCCGCCTCCAGCCAGTCGGTGGCGGAGATGCGGAAGAAGAGCGGCTTGTCGTCGGGCCACACCTCGCGTACGGCGTCGACGACTTCGAGGGCCAGGCGGGTGCGGTTCTCGTACGAGCCGCCGTAGGCGTCGGTGCGGTGGTTGGAGTGCGGGGAGAGGAACTCGTTGATGAGGTAGCCATGGGCGCCGTGGATCTCGGCGATCTCGAAACCGGCCTCCAGCGCGCGCCGGGCCGCGTCGGCGAACTGCCCGACGATCTCCCGGATCTCGGCGACGGTCAGCTCGGTCGGCACCGGGTGGCCGGCGGCGAAGGGGAGCGGGCTCGGGCCGAGCGGCTGCCAGCCGTGCTCGTCCGGGCCGACCGGCGCGCCGCCCTTCCAGGGCCGCTCGGTCGATGCCTTGCGGCCGGCGTGGGCGAGCTGGATCGCGGGAACGGTGCCGTGGCTCGCCAGGAAGCGGGTGATGCGGCGGAACGCCTCGACCTGGGTGTCGTTCCAGATGCCGAGGTCGTACGGGCTGATGCGGCCCTCGGGGGAGACGGCGGTGGCCTCGACGATGATCAGGCCGGTCCCGCCGGTGGCGCGGGCCGCGTAGTGAGCGAAGTGCCAGTCGTTCGGGGCGCCCGTCGACGGCCCCTCCGGTGCGGCCGAGTACTGGCACATCGGGGGCATCCACACCCGGTTGGGGGTGGTGACATCGCGCAGGGTGAAGGGCTGGAAGAGCGCGCTCACGGCGGACTCCATTCGTCGCGGGGCCGGTGTACGCCTCGTACGATAGGCATCGTAGTACGGTGGATGTCAAACTACGAGAGGTCTCGTACAATGAGGGTCCCCGACGATGTGGAGTCGCCGTGACGACCGCCGCCCCCGCCCCCAGCAGTCGCGACCTGCCGCACCCCGCGCGCGAGGAGATCCGGCTGGAGTCGGTGCTGCACGCGCTCTCCGACCCCATGCGGCTCCAGGTCGTGCGAGAGCTCGCCGCCGACGGCGACGAGCTCTCCTGTTCGCACTTCGACCTGCCCGTCACCAAGTCCACGACCACGCACCACTTCCGGGTGCTCCGCGAGAGCGGGGTGATCCGGCAGGTCTACCGGGGGACGGCCAAGATGAACGGCCTGCGCCGGGACGACCTGGACGACCTGTTCCCGGGACTCCTGGACAGCGTCCTCGCCGCGGCCATGCGGCAGGCCGACCGGTTGTCCAGGGCCTAGGCGCCGGCTGAAGCGGCCTCCGGTTCGGTGGCGGGAGCGGGCGAACCGGCCTTGCTCGGCAGGTGGTTGAAGAGCAGATTGAGGACGATCGCCGTCAGGCACCCCGCGCTGATCCCGCTGTTCATCACCGTCTGGAACCAGTCCGGGAACTTCTCGTACACCGTCGGCACTCCGACCGGCAGCACGCCGATGGCCACCGAAACGGCCACGACGGTCAGGTTGTGGTTGTCCTTGAAGTCCACCTGGGCCAGCGTCCGCAGACCGCTCGCGGCGACCGTCCCGAACATCACCAGACCCGCGCCGCCGAGCACCGGCGCCGGTATCGCCGCGACCACCGCGCCCAGCTTCGGCAGCAGACCGAGCAGCACGAGCATTCCGCCCGCGGCGGCGACCACCCAGCGGCTGCGGACCCGGGTCATGCCGACGAGGCCCACGTTCTGCGCGTACGCCGTGTAGGGGAAGGTGTTGAACACCCCGCCGAGGACGGTCGAGAGGCCGTCGGCCCGCAGACCGTCGGCGAGCGACTTCCGCTCGATCTTCCGGTCGGTCATCTCGCCGACCGCGATGAGGTCACCCGTGGTCTCGGTCATCGTCACCAGCGCCACGACCAGCATCGAGATGATCGCCGAGGCGTGGAAGGTGGGCGCCCCGAAGTGGAACGGCGTGCTGATCCCGACCCAGTCGGAGTCTCCGACCCCGCCGAAGTCCGTGAACCCGAACGGCACCGCGACCGCGAGACCCACCGCGATACCGATCAGCACCGCGATCCGGCTCAGGAAGGCCGGCGCGAACCGCTGCACACCCAGCACCACGGCCAGTACGAAGCCCGCGAGCGCCAGGTTCTTCGGCTCGCCGAAGTCCGCCGCGCCCGCGCCACCGGCCGCCCAGTTGCCCGCGACCGGCAGTAGCGAGACCCCGATGATCAGGATCACCGTGCCCGTGACGAGCGGCGGGAAGAAGCGGAGCAGCCTCCCGAACACCGGTGCCAGCAGCACGATCGCGAGGCCCGCGACGATCACCGACCCGTAGATCGCGGGCAGTCCGCCGCCGGTCGTCCCGATGAGCACCATCGGCGAGACCGCCGCGAAGGTGCAGCCCTGCATGATCGGCAGCCGCACCCCGAAGCGCCAGAAACCCACGCACTGGATCAGTGTCGCGATCCCGCACACCAGGAGATCCGCGGTGATCAGATACGCCAGGTCGGCGGGCGACAGCTTCATCGCCCCGCCCACGATCAGCGGAACCGCCACCGCCCCCGCGTACATCGCGAGCACGTGCTGGAGCCCGAAGGCGGCCAACTGGCGTACGGGTGGGACCTCGTCGACGGGATGCACGGGTGTGGTGGTTGCCATGAGCACTCCAGGAGCGGGCGGGGACGCGGGGGGCAGCACCAGACCGTAGGTGACTTGAACAGTTTGTTGATTTCTGGCTTGTTGCCGATGTGTGTCATACCCACGGACTTGCCACCGACTCTGCTACGACCCCGGCCTGCGACCCCGCTACGGTCCCCGCCCGCGCCCCAGTCACGATCCCCGCCTGCGCTCCGCTAGGACCTCGCGGTCCGTGCCGCATCGAGCAGCGACGTCCAGTCCGGCAGCTTGACCACGCCCCGCCCGAGCGAGGCCCCGAGCTCCGCCTCGGCCCGCTCGATCGCCTGCCATCCGGCCCACTCCACCGGCGTCAGTCCCTCCGCCCGCAGCGCCACGAGCGGGTCCTCGGGCAGTTCCCGTCGTACGAGCGCGTCGGCGTCCTCGAGCAGCGAGGTCACCGTCTCCTTGGCGCACGGCCGGTTGGTGCCGATGACGCCGGTCGGGCCGCGCTTGATCCAGCCCGCCACGTACTCGCCCGGCGCGATCGCGCCGTCCCGCACGACCCGCCCCGCGAGATGCGGCACCGTGCCGTGCTCCGCGTCGAACGGCAGCCCGTCCAGCGGTACTCCGCGATAGCCCACCGAGCGCAGCACCAACTGTGCGTCGATGTCCTCGTACCGCCCCGTGCCCGTGACGCCGCCGTGCCCGTCCGGCACCGTCCGCTCGAAGCGCACGGCACCCACGCGCCTGCCGTCGCCTTCTCCGCCGTCGCTCCCACCGTCGGCGAGCAGTTCCACGGGGCGCAGGAAGAAGCGCAGCCGGATCCTGCGCGGGGCACCGTGCGGCGGCGTGGCGGCCCAGCCCCGCAGCACCTCCACGTTCCGGCGGTTGGCGGCCGGCAGTCCGGCGGGTTCGTTGTACTGCGGATCGAGCTCCAACTCCCGGGGATCCACGATCACTTCGGTGTCCGGCAGTGCGCCGAGCTCGCGCAGCTCCTTCGTGGTGAAGCGGGCCTGGGACGGTCCGCGCCGCCCCACCATGCTGATCTCCGTCACCTCGCTCGCTGCCAGCGCGGTGAGCGCCGTCTGCGGCATGTCGGTGGGGCTCAGCTCGGCCGCGCCGCGGGCCAGGATCCGGGTCACGTCGACGGCCACGTTCCCGACGCCGATGACCACGGCCGACCGTGCGCCGAGCACGAAGCCGTCGGCCACGGAGTCGGGGTGCGCGCTGTACCAGGACACGAACTCGGTCGCCGACCAGCTGCCGGGCAGCTCCTCGCCCGGCACTCCGAGGTGGCGGTCGGTGGCGGCGCCCACGCAGTAGACGACCGCGTGGTACAGCTCGCGCAGCCGGGCCGCCGGCAGTCCGTCCGGGCCGATCCGGACGCCGCCCAGGAACCGCACCCGCTCTTCCTCCAGGACGGCGCGGAGGTTGTTCTGGAGCGACTTGATCTTCTCGTGGTCGGGGGCCACGCCGTAGCGCACCAGGCCGTACGGGCAGGGCAGCCGGTCCAGTACGTCCACCCGCACCCCGGGAACCTGACTCTGCTGGACGAGGCCCTGGGCGGTGTAGACCCCGCTGGGACCCGAGCCGACGACGGCGACACGCAGCACGCGGAACTCCTTATCCGAAACCCGAACAGTCCGAGGAGATCGCTGATGGTTCCAGGATCGCACCACCCGTGCTCCGCTGACAGGGTCGGCGCGCGGCTCGAGCGTGCGTGTCCGTTCGTATGGAATGTGATCATGCGGTTACGTTCCGTATGTGCTAGAAGCATCCTCCCTTAATCCGTCCGATCGCCTCAACCTCTCCGACCGCTGCAGTCCGGACGGTGCCGTGTCCGTGCGGCCCGCGTGGGAAGTGCGTGAGAGCGCAGGTGTCACGTCCTGGTTCGAGGTCCGGCTGGCCTTCGCCGACGGCGCACAGGTCGACGTGCTCGCCGTGGTGTCCGAGGGTGACGTCTCGATCGAGGACGTACGGACCCAGCCGCCGCTGTCCCTCGGCGATCTCGACCTGCTCGCCGAATGGATCGAGGAACCGCTCTTCGAGGCGTGCGGCGCGCGGACCGCGCCCTCGCAGGAACCGTTGAGCGAGGAAGGGCCGTCGCGCCGTGCCCGGCCCGCGTGGCCGCGCGGCATCGAGGGCCGTCGGCTCGTCGCCGAGGAGTACCTCGCGGCTCAGGGCGAGGGCCGCGATCCGGTGCTCGCGGTGATGTGCGCGACCGGGCACAGTCGCCGCAGGTCGCTCAAACTGATCGCCGGGGCGCGCGACGCCGGTTTCCTGACGCCTCGTCACACGCGCCGCTAGGCGGGGCGACGGTCAGGCGCAGTAGTTGGGCGCGGCATCGAGGGCGCAGAGGCTACGACATGTCGCGCATCCTGCTGATCTCGCTCGTCTGCTGCGCGATCACGTCGTCGGCCATTTCCTCGATCTGGATGTTGTTGCCCTGGGCCTTCACATCCGTCGCCATCGTGATCGCCCCGTCGTGATGCGTGATCATCAGCTTCAGGAAGAGTTCGTCGAACGCCTTGCCCTTGGCTGCGCGCAACTTCTTCAGCTGCGCCTCCGTCGCCATTCCGGGCATCGCCTCGTGTGCATGCTCAGTGGCGGTCTTCTCGCCGTCGTTCGCCTTCAGCCAGCTCTCCATGGTGGCGATCTCCGGTCCCTGTGCGGCCGTGATCCGCTCGGCGAGCGCCTTCACCGCGCTCGACTCGGCCTGTTTCGGGGCGAGTTGCGTCATTTCCAGCGCCTGTGTGTGATGCTCGATCATCTTCTGCGCGTACGCGATGTCCGCGGAGTTGGGGGTGTCGTCGTCGGTCCGCTGCTTCGCGGCGTCCTCGGCGGAAAGTGTCTCGGCCGCCTCGCCGGGCTTGCCGGGCACGATCACCGAAGGCCCGCTGCTCGTGGGGGACTTGGCCTCGGAACCGGAGTCACACCCTCCCAATGTCAGCACCACGACCGCCAGCGACGCTGTGACCAGGGAGGTGTGGGACGGACGGCGGAAGAGCACAGCGACCTCCTGCGGCACACGAATGGGCGGACACCTCAAGGGTGTTGATGACCGTCCTAGCACGCTTGCGAACCTGAGTGATCAGAAACTTTCATTACGACTGCGTTGCCGTCTGTTGATCTGTGCATGGTGAAGACGATACTGCGGGGTGTGCGTGAACCGTTCAACTGCGAACGGCTACAAGGGAGGAAGCAGTGACCCTGTTGAAAGACCCCCGAACGCGGCACAGACGTCTGGGAGTTGCACTGACCGCGGCCGGACTCCTGGCCGCGCTGCTCACCGCCGGACCGGCAGCCGCGACCCCCGACCCCGGGGACAGCCCCGCCGTGCAGGAGAAGGTCTCCCAGAGCGACGCAGCCGTCGCCGAGGCGGCCATAGCGAGTGGCGAGATACCCGGGCAGGACGAGATCGTCACCTCGGACAACATCGAGCACCTCGTGAACATCCCCAAGGAGGCTCTGCCCAACTTCAATTCGGACCTTGCCTTCCAGGGCAACTACGCCTTCGCCGGCAACTACGACGGCTTCCGCATCTTCGACATCAGGAACCCGAAGGCGCCCAAGACGGTCGCGCAGGTGCTCTGCCCGGGCTCGCAGAACGACATCTCCGTCTCGGGCAACCTGCTCTTCCTGTCCACCGACTCCTCGCGCAGCGACAACTCGTGCGCGAGCACCTCGCAGCCCGCGACCGAGAAGTCGTCGTGGGAGGGCATGAAGATCTTCGACATCAGTGACAAGGCGAACCCCAAGTACGTCGCCGCCGTCGAGACCGCCTGCGGCTCGCACACCCACACGCTGGTGCCGGAGAAGAAGAACGTCTACGTCTACGTCTCCTCGTACTCGCCGAGCGCCACCTTCCCCGACTGCCAGCCGCCGCACGACGGCATCTCGGTCATCAAGGTGCCGCGCAGCGCCCCCGAGAAGGCGGCAGTGGTGGGCTTCCCCGTCCTCTTCCCCGGTGAGGGAACGGACGGTGGCGGCAACCCGGGCTCGCCCACCAACCCAGGCGTCTCCAAGACCACCGGCTGCCACGACATCACGGTCCTGCCGTCGAAGGACCTGGCCGCGGGCGCCTGCATGGGCGACGGCATCCTCTTCTCCATCAAGGATCCGGAGAACCCCAAGGTCATCGACAGGGTCCAGGACAACGTGAACTTCGCGTTCTGGCACTCGGCGACCTTCAACCAGGATGCCGACAAGGTGGTGTTCACCGATGAGCTGGGCGGCGGTGGCGCGGCCACGTGCAACGCTGCCATCGGTCCGAACCGCGGCGCCGACGGCATCTACGACATCGTTGGCAAGGGTGACAAGCGCAAGCTCGTCTTCAAGAGCTACTACAAGATCCCCCGCTACCAGGCCGACACCGAGAACTGCGTCGCCCACAACGGCTCGATCATCCCCGTCGAGGGCAAGGACATCATGGTCCAGGCCTGGTACCAGGGTGGCGTGTCCGTCTGGGACTTCACCAACTCGGCCAAGCCGAAGGAGATCGCCTACTTCGAGCGCGGCCCGCTGAGCACCGGCACGCTCTCGGTCGGCGGCTCCTGGTCGGCGTACTACTACAACGGCTACATCTACTCGAACGACATCGCCAAGGGCTTCGACGTACTGAAGCTCAGCGACCGGCGCACGGACCCGGCGAAGCGCGTCAAGCTGCGCGAGCTCAACGTGCAGACGCAGCCGGACTACTTCGACTGACCGTTCAGCCGGTCGGACTGGCCGTCGGGCTGCGGACCGGACCCATCGTCGGTCCGCAGCCCGGTCGCGAAGAACCGTGACAGGTCCGTGTCGTACGTCCCGCCGGGCACCTCGGTGTCCGGCGGGACACCCGACTCCCAGTCCAGGCGGTACCGCTTGAACAGCTCGGCCCGCAGCGTCGGGATCGGCATCGGGACGCCCGGCACCAGGGCCGCGTACACCGCACCCATCAGCAAGGCACGCAGCATCGGATAGTCGGCGGCGGCGTCCGGCGAACCGTAGCGGGCGACGGTGTCGCCGAGCAGCTGCGCGAGACGCTGCTGATCCGGGCACTGCACGAATCCCTCGGGCTGGAGGATCCCCGCCATGTGCTGGCGCATCAGCACGGGCTGATCCCGGGCGAGTCCCAGAATCGCGTCGATGGCCCGCGCCATCCGCTCCCGGCCGTCCTCGGTACGCGGCTCGCGCTCCAGCGCCTCCTCCAGCGTGCGGTGCATCAGCCGGTGCACGGCCGACTGCACGAGCTGGCGTTTTCCGGGGAAGTAGTACGACACAAGGCCGCGCGCCGATCCCGCGCGATCCGCGATGTCGCCGAGCGTCGTCGCCTCGAAGCCCCGCTCGCTCACCAGCTCCACCGCCGCCTGCAGGAGCCGCTCGCGGGAACGCCGCCGCAACTCTTCATTGACGGAAGGGCTGCGCGGGGACATCCTGAAACTCCTGCGTTGACTGGCTGTCAGCCAACTATACTCAACGCGTCCGGACCGAGACCCTCAGTGGGCGGCTCCGGGCTGCCGTTCGCCTCGGGTGACGCGGGGGATCATCCGAGGCGGACGTGCGGGGCGGGGGCGGCCTCCTTAGAGTGGGTTGGAGTGCCGAGGAGGCGGGTGGACATGGATCAAGATCAGATCCTGGCCAGGATCACGGCGATGGTGGACGACGAACGACGCCTGCGCGACGCCCTCGCGTCCGGGCAGATCGACAGCTCGACCGAGCACGAGCGGCTCGGGCAACTGGAGCGCGACCTCGACCAGTGCTGGGACCTGCTGCGCCAGCGGCGTGCGAAGTCCGAGTTCGGTGAGAACCCGGATGAGGCCAGGGCCCGTCCTTCCTCGCAGGTCGAGGGCTATCAGAGCTGAGGCGGCGGTTGCAGGAGCGGCCGAGAGCGCGGGCCGCGCCGGGACGTCAGCCGATCAGGCCGAGAATCGGCCGCAACCCGTCCGGGCGCTCGGTCACCGGTAGATGGTCCACGAAGTGCACGGCGCAGCCCAGGGCCGCCGCACCCCCGTCCGCGCGGCGGTCGTCCCCGACCATCAGCGTGTCCTCGGGGGCGATGCCCAGCGCGTCGCAGGCGGTCGCGAACAGCCGCGGATCCGGCTTCTGGATGCTGTGCTCGTACGACAGGACGTACGTGCCGACGTAAGGGTCGAGGCCGTGCGCGCGGAAGACGGGCCGCAGATCCCAGCCGATGTTGCTGACCACACCGACCGCGACCCCGCGCTCGCGCAGCGCGCCCAGCACCTCTTCCGCGTCGGGGTAGGGCAGCCAGGCGTCCGGGGTCATGTGGCGGTCGTACAGCACGTCATGCAGCCCGGGATCGGGCAGTGCCACGCGTCGGGAGAGCCCGGTGTAGGCGGCCCGGTGCAGCTCGGCGCTCTCGTCCCGGATCGCCCACACGCCGCTGAGGCCGTCCGGCACCGGCTGTGCCGGGGAAGCGCCACCGGGGAGCGCGCCGACCGACTCCAACTCCTGGGCCGAGCGGACCAACTCCGTCTCGGGCAGGGGGATGTCGGCCTCCGTGAGCGCCGCCCGCAGCCAGGACTCGGTCGATTCGACGCGGAAGAGCGTTCCGGAGAAGTCGAAGAGCACGCCTTTGATCGTCATGAGGGTGATCCTTCGCGGCGGGCCCGCACAGGTCAAGGCCGTCCCGAGGAGACCCACCGCTCGTACGAGGCGACCGCCAGTGCCACAAGGAGCGCCCCGAGAAGCCAGCCGCCCACCACGTCCGACGGCCAGTGGACGCCGAGCCAGACACGGGTCAGACCGACGCCCACGACGGAGACCACGGCCACGGCGAGCGCCGTACGACGCAGGGCGCGTCCGGCGCCGTACAGGTGGAGCAGCCACAGCAGCAGCCCGCACACCACCGTGGCCGTCATGGCGTGGCCGGAGGGGAAGGCCGCGTAGTGGGCGGAGTCCACGGGGTCGGGCCAGACGGGGCGTTCGCGGCCGATCGCCGACTTCAGCCCCTGCTGCACCACTGTGCCCACCGCACATGTGACCGCCACCCACAGGGCCGGCCACCATGCGCGGTGCCTCCACATCAGCCAGACCACGGCGGCGGCAGCCACAGCGCGCATCGTCCACGGGTCCCACACCCAGTCCGTCAGGATGCGGAACGCATGGGTGAGGCCGGGGTCGTCGACCGCCCAGCGGTGCGTGGTGCGGGCGATGTCGCCGTCGAGGGCGAGCAGCGGATCCCAGGAGAACGCGACCAGCAGGAGAAGCAGCACGGAGGGCACGGCGAGAGCCGCCGCGGCGAGCGCCGCGCTGCGCGGGCCTGGCGGGTGGGGATGGGGAGGCGAGTCGACGTGCGGGGGGTGCATGCGGTGATCCTCGCCGACGTGCGGGTCCGGAGGCCAACCCGGGGGCACACGGGGTGTCCCGCGCGGCGGTACGCGGCGAGCCCGTGCCCGGCCCCGATGCTCCGCCATGATCCGGCCGGACAGGTTCTAGCTCAGCGCCCGCAGCCCCGGTACGAAGGTCACCAGTAGCGGGATCACCGGCACCAGCGCGGCCGCCGCCGTCAGTCGCAGGCGTCGCGCCGCCGTGAGCCGGTCCGGGGGAGTGAGCAGGCGGTGGACGCGCTGCGGGACATGGGCCTGCGGGGTCGGGCAGGGGCCGAACACGCCCCGGTCCTCGTTGAGTTCCACCAGGGCGAGCGCGATGGTGAGGCGGCCGAAGCGGCGCGAGGCCATGTCGTCGGCGGAGAGTTCGACCAGGCGGTGCATCTCGTCGCGGAACGCGGCGAACACCGGAACCTGCGGGAATCCGTTCGCCAGCGCGCCGGAGCAGTGCAGCAGCCAGTCGTGCCGTGCCCGGGCGTGCCCCTGCTCATGGGCGAGCACGGCATCCAGCTGACGCCCCTTCAGACGGCGCAACGCGCCGGTGGTGACGACGAGTTGGGGTGCGGCGCCGGGCAGCCACCAGGCGTCCGGACGCACCCCCTCCAGAACCACCAGGCGGTCGGCGCCGGGCTCCTCGCCGGGCAACAGCGGTGCGCGCAGAAGGAGTTCGTCGCGGCTCTGCCGACGGCGCGCCCGGGCCCGTACGACCTCGGTCACCAGCATCGCCGCGGTCCATGCGCCACCGCACGCGAGCGCCACGGCGGTTGTCGCGGCCCAGGGGCTCCCGGAGCTCAACGCGTAGGCGTCCACGACCGAGTGCGGCGCCGGACCGAACACATGGCCCCGTACGACCACCCAGGCGGCGGCCGCGCTCAGCGTCATCGACAGCGCGCAGCAGAGCAGCACGGCCGCCACCACGCACTGCCACACCCACAGGGCGACCACCGGTTCGCGGTCCGGCCAGTCCGCCCTGGCGAGCAGTCGCGGAGCGACCACGGCGGCCAGAGCGCCGAGCAGCAACAGTGCCGCGGGGACCATCATGGTCGAAGCCTATGAGCGGGGTGTCGCCGGAGGATACGGCCCGCGACGGCAAAGTGACGTACGCCACGGTTTCGTTGCGGCCGTTTCCCGTGGTCCGGGAGGCGTCGGTTTCAGAGCGTGACCAGCATGGCCAGCATCGCGATCCCCATGGACAGCCGGCACGCCTGCGACAGTTCGGGGCGGTCGGCCCAGCCGACGGTGCCGGTTCCGCCGGCCGCCGTGGCCATGGGCAGCAGACGCAGGCCCGAGCGCAGCACGTAGCCGCTGAAGTAGAGCAGGAGCACCCCGGTCAGCAGCGGGACCCCCGAACCGCCCTGGACGTGGTGACCGGGAGATTCGGCCATCACCCCCGCCATGTAGACCATCGCGCAGGCGCCCATCAGATGGTGCACGTGGTGCGGGCTCGTACGGGCCGCCCACAGGGTGCGTACCGCCGCCGCGCCGAACACGGCCGCGTAGGCGAGCCAGGCCCAGCGCGGTGGCGCGGCCACCGCCGCGGGCACGGCCATCGCGGCCATGCCGAAGCCCATGAGCGCCTCGCCGCCCGCGGTGCGGCGCTGCTCCTCGACGGAACTGCGCATCCGCAGCAGGCAGTAGGCCCCGGTCGCCGCGCACAGCGCGACGAGCAGCCAGCCGGGCGAAGCCGGTCCGTGCATCGTGCACCTCCCCGCTCGACGGCATCGGGCATCGGGCATGGGTATCGGACAGTCGGTCAGGGCATGCCCGGCCCGGACGGGGCGCAAGCGAGCGCAAGGGTGTAAACGGGGGAGCGTTGCGAGCGCACCGCAGGTGAGCCGGCACAGTGAGCGAAATGCTTCACGAGTAAAACACCTGCTAAACTTGTGGTCATGAGTAGTGCGATCCCTGGCCCCCCGCGTGTACGCCGCCTTCCGCTGGCCGGTGTGCTGCGCGTCGGCCGCCCCTCCGACATCTGGTTCAAGCCCGCGCTGAGCGTCGTCGCCTCGGTCGCCCCGCTGAATCTGACGCTCGTGGCGCTCGGCAGGCTGGACCTGGCGATGTACACGATGGCCGGGTCGCTCTGCGCGCTCTACGCCCACAACCGCCCCTACGCCGCCCGGGCCCGCACCCTGGCCCTGGTCGTGCTCGGCATGCTCGGCGGTCTCGCCGTCGCCCTGGTCACCGCCTCGCTCTCCACCGACGCCGTCGTGCTGGTCACCGTCGGAGCCCTGCTCGCCGCCGCACAGAAAGTGCTGTGCGACGCCACGCGCATCGGCCCGCCCGGGCATCTGATCTTCGCCTTCATCAGCTCCGCGTCCCTGTTCACGCCCGGGACCCTGGGGCAGGTCCCCGGCCATCTCGCGCTGGCCGCCACGGGAGGTGCCTGGGCCTGGCTCGTCGGGATGGCCCCGGGGCTCGTCCGTCCGCACGGGCCGGAGCGCCGCGCCACAGCACACGCGCTGAACGCCGTGGCCGCGTACGCCGGGACGCGGGGCAGCGGTGAAGGCGCCGCCCGTGCCCGAGCCGCCGCGGTCGCCGCCGTGCACGGGGCCTGGGAGTCACTGCTCTCCACCGGCGCCCGCTCCGCTCCGAGGCGCGCCCTGGAACGGCTCGTCGTACGTGCCGAGATCGCCCTGGCCGCGCCCGCCGCCACGGAGCCCGAGCGGCTGCGCGGCTGGGCCCGCGAGCTGCGCGGCAACGGGCCGGTGCCGCGTCCGGACGACCTCGCGGACGCCGCCGACCAGCTCTTGGGCATGGAGGCCGAACTCGCCTTCGGGAAGCGGTCGTTGCTGCACCGCCTCGGCCCACTCGCGCCCATCGCCCTGCGCACCGCACTCGGCTGCGCCCTCGCCGGATACGCCTCGCTCGCTCTCGGCGTCGGCCGCCCGTACTGGGCGCTGGTCACGGCCGCCTCGCTCTACCAGGCCAACGTCACCCTGACCTGGAGCCGGAGTGTGCAGCGCGTCGTCGGCAACCTCGTCGGGGTGCTGGTCTTCGCGGCGGTCTTCCCGCTCGCCCACCTCGGGAAGGCGGTCCTCGTGCTCTGCGTCCTCGCCTGCGCCTTCGGCGCCGAAGCGCTGATCAGCCGCAACTACTGGCTCGGCACCATCTGCGTGACGCCCATGGCTCTGCTGATCACCGAGTTCGCACAGTCCCAGCAGCCCGGCGAACTGATCACCGACCGAGTCGTGGACACCCTCGTCGGCGCGCTGATCGGCTTCGCGGCCGCGGTCGCCGTCACCAACCGGCGGGCCGGTGACCGCATCGAGCAAGCCCTCTCCGCCGTGGAACGCGCCCGCGAGCACGCCGCACGGGTCCTCGCCCGCGACCACCCCGAGCCCGGGGCCCTGGAGTCCGCCCGCCGCGGCCTCGCCGCCACCGTCGTCGACCTCCGCGCCACCGCCGACACGGCGGCCGGCGAATGGTGGCAGCGCGCCGTGCCGGGGGACCGGGTGATGCCGGTCGAACACGCCGCACACCGTACGCTCGCGGCGACGGTACGACGGCAGGGACTGCACTCCTTGGAGGGCGCACAGGCATGACGGCAGCGGACGGGCGGACGACGGACGGGGACGCCCATGCGAGGCGGGCGGAGACGGAGAACGCCGACGTCGGCCGTGCGGGCGACGCGGCCGTC
This sequence comes from Streptomyces sp. NBC_00038, assembly GCF_026343635.1. Taxonomy (NCBI): domain Bacteria; kingdom Bacillati; phylum Actinomycetota; class Actinomycetes; order Kitasatosporales; family Streptomycetaceae; genus Streptomyces; species Streptomyces sp. NBC_00038. The sequence goes on along the minus strand of NZ_JAPELQ010000001.1, from coordinate 1,378,504 downwards.
CGCAACCGCCGCGCGGAGAATTCGGGCCTGGGCCCCCGGCGGGCGGGGGCCGAGAGTACCTCTGGCGGGCGCACGGAAACCGGGGATGCCGTCCACGCGCGCGGGGGCAAGATGACCAGCCGGGCCGCGGGAGCGGAGCGGTCGCACGGCCGGACCGCACAGGCAGCGACAGCGGGCTCCCCCGCAGTGGGCCCGACCTGGCCCCGGGACACCATGGCGGCGGTGGTGCGGCAGTGGCAGACCGTGCGGCCGGACCTCGACACCGGGCCCATGGAGATCATCGGCCGTATCAACCGCTGCGCCGCGCTCCTCCAGCAGGCGGAGGACGCGCCGCTGCGCCGGGCCGGACTCACCCGCCCCGAGTTCGACGTCCTCGGCACGCTGCGACGGACCGGGCACGAGCTGACCCCCAGCGAGATCGCCCGGGAGACGTTCTCCTCCGGGGCCGCCGTCACCAAGCGCCTCAAGCAACTGACCGAGCGAGGCATGGTCGAGCGGCGCGGTGACACCCGAGACCGCCGGGTCGCCCACGTCCGGCTGACCGACGAGGGACGCGAGCTCGTCGACGGCATCCTCCCCGAGCAACTCGCGTACGAGACGACAGTCCTGTCCGGGACCGACCCCGACCGGCAGCGCGAACTGGCCGAACTGCTGGGCGAGTTGCTCGGCCAGCTGGAGGGCCGACTGGGAATGCCGCGCGCCTGACCCGCTCGGCTCCTGAACGGGGGGACTAAATCTCCTCGCCCGCCGCATGGACGCCGAACGCAGCCCCCTGCGGGTCCCGCACCACGGCGATCCGGCGGCCGTGCGACACGGACATGGGCTCCATGAGCAGGTGGCCGCCCGCCTGGAGGGCGGCGTCCGCAGTGGCGTCCACGTTCTCGACGGTGAAGTAGGGCATCCAGTGCGAGGGCACCTCGTGCGGGAACTTCTCGTCCATGGTCACCATGCCGCCGAAGTCGGCGCCGTCGACACCCCACTGCGTGTAGTGCTCGGAGGCGTTCACGCTCCAGCCGAACACCGTCGTGTAGAACTCGGTGACCCGGTCGGGGGCGCGGGTCAGCAGCTCCACCCAGCCGAGGGCGCCCGGCGCGTTGAACAGCCCCGCGCCGGCGAAGGACCGTGCCTGCCACAGCTGGAAGGCCGCGCCGCCCGGGTCGAAGGCGACGGCGAAACGGCCGATGTCGAACACGTCCATGGGGCCGAGGACCACCGTGCCGCCGGCCGCCTGCAGCGCTGCCACGGAGGCGTCCGCGTCGGCCACCGCGAACGAGACGCTCCAGGCGACGGGCTGCGACTCCTGGTACAGCGGCGACAGGGCGGCGACCGCGGCGTCGCCGAGGTGCGCCACGGTGTAGCCGCCCGCCTCCTGGCGCGGGTCCGTCTCCGGGCGCCAGCCGAACAGGTCGGCGTAGAAGCGCTTGGCCGCTTCGAGATCGCTGGTCCCCAGCTCCGTCCAGCAGGGTCCGCCGGTCACCGGCCTGTCGAGCTTCATGAGGTTCCTTCCGCAGCGAGCCCCCTGAAAACGCTAGTCCCGGGCCGCTGCGGCGGCCATCCGGGGCCCGGACCCGCGCCGGGGCGGACGCAAGCGCGGCCGAGCAACGCCGGGCCTCAGGGGCGGTAACGCAACGGGTGGTCCGCCGGGATCTCCACGATCACGATCTCGGTGCCGTCCGGATCCGCGATCCACATCTCGATCAGCCCCCACGGCTCCTTCACCGGCGGTCGCAGGACCTCGACATCGGCGGCAGCCAGTTCCTCGTGCGCCGCCGTCGCGTCCGCGACCTGGAGCCACAGCTTGAGCGCGGGGGACGGCGGCGCCTCGGAGCGGCCCGCGACCTCCAGGAAGCCGCCGCCGAGGAAGTAGACGGTCCCGCGTTCGGGCCCCGTACCGAACTCGCGGTAGACGGCGAGGCCCAGCTTCTCGCCGTAGAAGGCACGGGAGCGCTCCGGGTCGGTGGGGCGCAGGAGGGTTCGGCTGCTCAGTACATGCACCATGCAGCCGAACCCTAGGGGAGAGTTAGGCTCGTCGGTGCCGAGCCGCGCCACCGAACGGAGAACCGCTCCATGGACACCACCGCCTCCACCGGACTGACCTTCCGCGATGCCATCGACAGCGATGTGGACGCTCTGGTGGCGCTGATCGAGTCGGCGTACCGCGGGGACTCCAGTCGGGCGGGCTGGACCACCGAGGCGGACATCCTCGAAGGGCAGCGGACCGATCCGGAGGGCGTGCTCGCGGTCGTCAAGTCACCCGACAGCCGGCTGCTGACCGTCGAGCGGGACGGCGCGGTCGTCGCCTGCTGCCAGCTCGAACACCGCGGCGACCACGCCTACTTCGGCATGTTCGCGGTCAGCCCCGCACTCCAGGGCGCGGGCCTCGGCAAGGTGATCATCGCCGAGGCGGAGCGGCACGCGCGCGAGACCTGGGGCGTCGCGGAGATGCACATGACGGTGATCTCCGTACGCGATGACCTCATCGGCTGGTACGAGCGGCGCGGCTACCGCCGTACGGGAAGGATGACGCCCTTCCCGTACGGCGACGAGCGCTTCGGCGTCCCGCAGCGCGACGACCTGCAGTTCGAGCTGCTGGTCAAGCCGCTCGCATAATCGTTACGGCAGTTGTGCCGATCATCCGGTCACGCCGTGAAGCGGCCGGTGCGCTTGATCTCGGGATAGTCGGTGGTCGCGCCGTCCAGTTCCAGGGCGCGGACCAGCCGCAACTGGTCCTGGGTGTTCACCACCCAGCCGATGATCCGCAGGTCGGCCTTGCGGGCGTGCTCGACGACCTCCAGGGTCAGCCGGCGGATGTTGAGGCAGACGGTCGCGGCGCCGACGTCCACGGCGCGGTCCACGACGTCGGTGCCGTACCGGCTCGCGATCAGCGCGGTGCGGGCGCCCGGCACGAGCCGGGCGATCTCGTCGACCGCCTCGTCGTGGAACGAGGACACCTCGACCCGTCCGACCAGGTCCCGCCGGTGCATGACCTCGGCCAGTGCCCGTGCCGCCGCCACGTCCTTGATCTCGGCCTGGAGCGGCGTCGGGATGGCGTCGAGCACCTCCTCGAAGACGGGAACGCGCTCACCGCGCCCCGCGTCCAGCGTGCGCAGCTCGCCGAGTGTCTTCTCGGCGATCGGCCCCGACCCGTCGGTCGTACGGTCCACTTCGGCGTCGTGCATGACGACGAGGGCGCCGTCCTTGCTCAGATGCAGATCGAGTTCGATCAGGTCGAGGCCCGCCTGCTGGGCGGCGATGAAGGAACGGAGGGTGTTCTCGGGTTCGACACCCATCACTCCGCGGTGACCGATGGTGAGGAAGTTCAAGACGTGACTCGCTTCCGTCGACGGCGGCTCGGCTCGCGCGTGGTTCCGACGGCGGCGCCCACGCGGCAAGGCCGCAGCCTAATGGCCCTGCCGTGTGATGTACCCGCTCGTACGCGGGCCAATGGGCCCGCCGGTCAGGGCGGACACGCCCCGTGCCGCCGGACCGGGTCACTCTGCGGTGGGCGAGTCCCGGCCACGGTTGACCCGGGGCGACGCCGACGCCTCGCATCGCGGCACGCAGCGGAAGTAAGCGCCTGCACCGTTTCTGGCAGGAAAAAGAGCGGTGAACAAGCGGGTGCGCAGGATAATGTCCCGAGTTCCCACTTGTGGGAAGGAACTACGTACGCATACGGTGTTCTTACGCGAGGTTCTCCTGTGGAGGGTGGGACATGACGGAAATTCTTGTGCAGGTAGGTGCGGAGGAGCAGGTTCCTCCCGTGGCCAGGGTGGTGGAACACCCGGCATGGCCTGCGCTCAAGGATGCCGTGGAGGAGATCCGGCCGTGGCAGGCCAAAGACGGCTCCATCGACTTCGACGCCGAGGGCGCGCCGGACACGTCCGACGCGGATCTGGCCGTACGCCGTGCCATAGACGCCATCGAGCGGCTCGCCCCGCTGCTGCCGCACGACGCCGCCTATCACGAGGCGCTCGTGAAGGACCTGCGCCGCTGGGCCGACGCGGGGTTCAAGGTGCCCGACTTCCTCGACTCGCTGCTGGCCTTCCAGCCCGCCGCGCACCGTGAGGACGGCCTCCAGCACCTGGTCGTCTTCCCGATGTACACGCAGAACGGCAACCCGGACCGCAACTTCGAAGCGGTCGTGCTGCGCATGGTGTGGCCCGACTGGCTGGCCGAGCTGGAGCGCACCCGCTACGACAACCCGCTGTTCTGCGGCATCACCTTCGAGGACTTCACCGCCGGATACGACACCAACTCGGCCGTCCTCTTCCCGGAGACCATCGCGGTGCGCGAGGCGCCCGAGCGCTTCTCCTGGGGCGGCATCTTCTGCGACCGCGAGGCCGCCCGCTTCCGCGCCGTCACCGAAGCCGCCGTGGACACCCTCGGTCTGCAGCTGCCCGAGGACATCGCCGCGATGGTCGAGGACCAGGCGCGCTGCGAGCAGGCCTTCGTGCTCTGGGACATGGTCCACGACCGCACCCACAGCCATGGCGACCTGCCCTTCGACCCGTTCATGATCAAGCAGCGCCAGCCGTTCTGGATGTACGGCCTGGAGGAGCTGCGCTGCGACCTCACCGCCTTCAAGGAGGCCGTGAAGCTGGAGGCCGACGGCTTCCCGCAGGGCCGTGACGTGCAGTACGCGGTGCTCTTCGACCGGATGTTCCGCTTCCCGGTGACCGGCGAGCGGGTCCGCAACTACGACGGACTCGGCGGCCAGCTGCTCTTCGCCTACCTGCACAAGCACGACGTCGTCCGCTGGACCGACAACAAACTGCACATCGACTGGCAGCGCGCCCCGCAGGTCACCAACGAGCTGTGCGCGGAGATCGAGGACCTCTACCGGGCCGGCATCGACCGCCCCAAGCTCGTCCACTGGTTCAAGGCGTACGAGCTGGTCGCCACCTACCTCGCCCCGCACCCGGGCTCCCGCTGGGCCAAGGGCCCGGACGCCCTGGACCTCACCCTGCCCCCGCGGAAGCTCGTGGACGACGTGCTTCCGGACGAGTTTCCCCTGAGCATGTTCTATGAGGCGCTCGCCAAGAAGCTGAAGCATGTGATCGCCTCCACCAAGGGCATCACAGCGGCGGGCGCCGAACGGGCCGCCGCGTGAGCGCCCGTGCCCAGCACGCTCAGGAGGCGAGGACCATGTCCGACGGGAATGGCAACGGAGCACTGAGCGGAGCGGTGATCGCGGTCGCGGGTGCCGGAGGCCCCGCGGGCCGCGCGACGCTGCTGCGGCTCGCCGAGGCGGGCGCGACGGTCGTCGGCTCGGACAACGACCCCGAGCGTCTCGCGGAGGCCGTGGACGCGGCCCGCTACGCCTACGGAGGCGCCACCGTCGTCGGCGACACGGTGGACCTGCTCGACCTGGACTCGACCCGCGACTGGGCCACCCGCATCGAGAAGGACTTCGGTCGCGTCGACGGCCTGGTCCACCTCGTCGGCGGCTGGCGCGGCAGCGAGACCTTCACCAAGACGGTTCTCGACGACTGGGACCTGCTCGAACTGCTGCTCATCCGCACCGTGCAGCACACCTCCCTCGCCTTCCACGAGGCGCTGCAGCGCAGCGAGCGCGGCCGGTACGTCCTGACCAGCGCGGCCGGTGCGAGCAAGCCCACCGCGGGCAACGCGGCCTATGCCGCGGCCAAGGCCGCCGCCGAGGCCTGGACGTTGGCCATGGCCGACTACTTCCGCAAGGCCGGGGGCGAGCAGGGGCCGACCTCCGCGGCTGCCATCCTGGTCGTCAAGGCACTGGTGCACGACGCGATGCGCGCCGAGCGCCCGAACGCGAAGTTCGCGGGCTTCACGGACGTCAAGGAGCTGGCCGATGCCATCGCCGGCGTCTGGGACAAGCCCGCCGGTGAAGTGAACGGAAAACGTCTGTGGCTGACCGAGAAGCCGTGAACCCTCCCAGGACCGACGCCCGGCGTCGCCACGACCCGGCCGTCCGTGGCTTCGCCAGCGACAACTACGCGGGGGCCCACCCCGAGGTGCTCGCCGCCCTGGCCCTGGCCAACGGCGGGCACCAGGTCGCGTACGGCGAGGACGACTACACGGCCAACCTCCAGTCGATCATCCGCAGCCACTTCGGTGCCACGGCGGAGGCCTTCCCGGTCTTCAACGGCACCGGCGCGAACGTGGTCGCGCTCCAGGCCGTCACCGACCGCTGGGGCGCGGTGATCTGCGCGGAGAGCGCGCACATCAACGTCGACGAGGGCGGCGCCCCCGAGCGCATGGGCGGCCTCAAACTGCTCACCGTGCCCACCCCCGACGGCAAGCTCACCCCCGAGCTGATCGACCGGCAGGCGTACGGCTGGGACGACGAGCACCGCGCGATGCCGCAGGTCGTCTCGATCACCCAGAGCACCGAACTGGGCACCCTCTACACGCCCGAGGAGATCCGCGCGATCTGCGACCACGCCCACGCGCACGGCATGAAGGTGCACCTGGACGGGTCCCGCATATCCAACGCGGCCGCCTCCCTGGACGTCCCCATGCGGACGTTCACCAACGCGGTCGGCGTCGACATCCTCTCCCTGGGCGGGACGAAGAACGGCGCGCTGTTCGGCGAGGCCGTCGTCGTCATCGACCCCGACGCCGTCAGCCACATGAAGCACCTGCGCAAGCTGTCGATGCAGCTCGCCTCCAAGATGCGCTTCGTCTCCGTGCAGTTGGAGGCGCTGCTCGCCAAGGACCTGTGGCTTCGCAACGCCCGCCACTCCAACGAGATGGCCCAGCGGCTCGCCGAGGGCGTGCGCGCGGTGCACGGCGTGGAGATCCTCTACCCGGTGCAGGCCAACGCGGTCTTCGCACGCCTCCCGCACGACGTGAGCGAGCGCCTGCAGAAGCGCTACCGCTTCTACTTCTGGGACGAGAGCGCGGGCGACGTCCGCTGGATGTGCGCCTTCGACACGACCGAGGACGACGTCGACGGTTTCGTGGCGGCGCTCAAGGAGGAGATGGCGCACTAGCGAGCCGCCAAGGTATGCATAGATATACGGTCGACCGAAAAGTAATTGACTCCCGGTCGGCCGTATTCCTATGCTCTGCGACCATGGAGCTGATCCAGGAAACCCCCGACCTGTCCGCCTACTTGGCCGCCGACGAGGTCATCGACCACCATCATCCGCTCGTGCGGGAGGCGGCCGCGCGGCTCGCGAAGGGTGCGGCCGACTCGTATGGCTATGCGCAGGCCGCGTACGAATTCGTGCGCGACACGATCCCGCACTCGCAGGACGCCGGCGACCCGCGCGTCACCTGGCGCGCCTCCGACGTCCTGGAGCAGCGCACCGGCATCTGCCACGCCAAGGCGCACGCGCTGGCCGCGCTGCTGCGGGCGGAGGACATCCCGACCGCCCTGTGCTACCAGTCGCTGGCGCACGACGACGGAGGCGGGCATGTCGTGCACGGCCTGGTCGCCGTCCGGTTCAACGGAGCCTGGCACCGGCAGGACTGCCGCGGTAACAAGCCAGGCGTCGACGCGCGGTTCTCGCTCGACGGCGAGCGCCTTGCCTGGATCCCCGACCCGGAGTCCAATGAGGTGGACTACCCGGTACTGTACGCTGAACCTCACCCGGCCGTTCTGCGCGCACTCAAAGCCGCCCCCGACCGGCCGCACCTGTGGAAGACGCTCCCCACCGCACTCTGAGGCAAGGCCGCCCATGACTCTCACGCTCACCGTGTCCGACGAGGTGCGCGCCCTCGCGCCCGGCTTCACGCACGTCGCCATCGAGGCGTACGGACTCGTCAACGGGCCAAGTACCGAGGGGACTTCGGCGCTGCTGGACGACGCGGCCCGCCGTCTGGCCGTACGGCTGGACGGTCGCGCTCCGCACGAGGACCCGCACATGGCGGCCTGGCGGGAGGCCTACACGGCGTTCGGCTCCAAGCCCTCGCGGACCCGCAACTCGGCGGAGGCGCTGGCCAAACGAGCCCTCTCCGGCGCCGGACTGCCCCGGATCAACGTGCTGGTCGACGTCTACAACGCCATCAGCGTCGCCCACCTGATCCCCGTCGGCGGTGAGGACATCGACCGCATCCAGGGCGGGATGCGCCTCGTGCGCGCCATGGGCGACGAGGACTTCGTGACCGTTGCGGACGGCGAGGAGACCGTCGAACACCCCGACGCGGGCGAGGTGGTGTGGCGCGACGACGCGGGCGTCACCTGCCGCCGCTGGAACTGGCGCCAGGGCCCGCGCACGCGGCTCACGGAGGAATCGACCTCCGCGGTCTTCCTGCTGGAGAGCCTGGCGCCGATGCCGGTCGCCGAAGCCGAGCGGGCGGGAGCCGAACTCGCCGAACTCCTGGAGAAGTTCAGCCCCGGGGCGCGGATCACCGTCCACGCCCCGGAGTGACGATTCAGCGCGCCTCGGCCGCCTTCACCTCTTCGGGGGTCGGCGCCGTGCCGCCGAGGTGCGCGGGCATCCACCACGTGTCGTCCGGGCCGTTGGGCCGCACGGGATAGGCGCGCTGCGCGGCTTCGAGGAGCTCCTGTACCTGGTCGCGCAGCCGCCGGGTGATCGCCCCCGCGTACTGGTCCTTCGGAGCCTCGACCGGCTTGCCGACCCGGATGGTGATCGGGGTGTGGCTGCGCTTGAAGTTGCGCGGGCGGCCCTTGGTCCACAGGCGCTGGGTGCCCCACACGGCCATCGGGATCAGCGGGACGCCGGCCTCCTGGGCCATGCGTGCCGCACCCGACTTGAAGCTCTTCAGCGTGAACGACTGCGAGATGGTGGCCTCGGGGAAGACGCCGATGATCTCACCGGAACGCAGCGACTCCAGCGCGTGGGCGTACGCCGTCTCGCCCTGCTTCCGGTCCACCGGGATGTGCTTCATGCCCCGCATCAGCGGACCGGAGATCTTGTGCCGGAACACCGACTCCTTAGCCATGAAGCGCACGAGGCGCTTCTGCGGCAGGGCGGCCAGACCGTCGAAGATGAAGTCCAGATAGCCGATGTGGTTGCTCACCAGCACGGCGCCGCCCGAGCGCGGAATGTTCTCCGATCCCTTGAGGTCGATCTTGAGGTCCCAGGCCTTGAACAACGTTTGGGCGAGACCGACGACGGGACGGTAGACAAGCTCTGCCATGGACGGGGTGGACCCTTCTCTCTGCCAGGGAAGGGGTCTCCCGGCGGGAAAGTTACGCAGCCGTAGGTTTACGGCATTGCGCAGATCGTGCCCCAAGAACGGACGAGTGGCCAGTCCTAGTGCCAGTGGTGGGCGAGATCCTCGTCACGTCACCCCTTGATCCACCTCGGAGTTTTAACTTCCCTTTACTCCGCACGTACCGTGACTCGGCGCACGAGCAAGTACATCTCGCACCCGAGGCAGTACCCGAACGCGGCATTGAGAAACGCCGCCGCGAGCGCGCAAGCGGTTGCCGCCGTCCCCAGCCACTCCGGTCCCACCGCGTAGCCGATGAGTCCCACGACCGCGAAAGCGAACCCGACCGCCTGCGCGAACCGCGGCGGCTCCGGCGCCTCGAACTCCGTCGGCGGCCCGATCCGGGGACGTACCGCCTTGCGGAACAGCCAGCCGTAGGGGGAGCGCCCCACGCCGCCCGCCGCGCCCAGTGCGAACGCCAGCGTCTGCCAGGCCAGCAGCCAGGCGCTGCCGGTGATCAGCACGACCGCCAGCACGACGGTCGTCACGGCCGCTCCGAACCGCGGCCCCCTCACATCGATGTCCATGAATCAAGCATTCCGCACTCATCGGCTTTTGTGAGGCCGGGAATCTTTGCGGTCTCGTGAATGCTTGTGCAGGTGATGACCGGACTTGTGGTGTGCGTGGTGGTGCTCGCGCTGTCGAGCGCGTACGGAGTGCTGCATCGGCGGCGGAGCGGGAGGGTGAGGGTGCGCGGGCGCGACGGTGGAAAGCTTCTCGGCGCGGCGGAGTTGGGGGAGGGGCTCGGTGAACGGGCCACGCTCGTCCAGTTCTCCAGCGCCTTCTGCGCCCCCTGCCGGGCCACCCGACGGGTGCTCGCCGAGGTGGCGGAGATGGTCCCCGGGGTGTCCCACGTGGAGATCGACGCCGAGGACCGCCTGGAGCTCGTACGCGAACTCGACATCCTCAAGACCCCGACCGTGCTCGTGCTCGACGCGGGCGGGCGGATCGTGCGGCGGGCAACAGGGCAGCCGCGCAAGGCCGATGTGATCGCCGCGCTGGGAGAGGCCGTCTGACCGTGGTGATCAAGGTGAGGCATCTCCCAGATGCCGGAACGCACTTGACTGCACCCACCACCTATCGTCAGCCTGACCGTATGCCCCGGGAAATCCTTCTCTTCGAGCGCGTCCACGTGGACCTGGCCCGCACCGCGAGTGCGCGCTGTCCGGGCTGTTGAGCAGCCACGGATCAGCCCGTCACCTCTCGCAGAAGGACAACTCCATGACGGCCACGCCCGACCTCGGCACCCCACAGCTCGCCTCTCCCGACCTGCTGCGCTCCGTCTTCAGGCGGCACGCGGCCGGTGTCGCCGTGATCACGGCCCCCGGCGCCGAGGGCCCCGTCGGCTTCACCGCCACCTCGCTCACCTCGGTCTCCGCCGAGCCCCCGATCGTCTCCTTCGGGATAGGCGTCGGCGCCTCCAGCTGGCCCGCCATCTCCGCGTCCGACCACATCGGCGTGCACATACTCGGGGAGCATCAGCAGGAACTCGCCGGCACCTTCGCCAGGAGCGGCGCCGACCGCTTCGGCGCGCCCACCCGTTGGCGTAACGGCCCTGAAGACGTTCCCGTGCTCGACGACGTCCTCGCTTGGCTGGTGTGCCGTGTCGTCGCGCGCGTGCCCGCGGGGGACCACCGCATCGTCCTGGCCGAGGTGGTCCTCGGTGACCCGTCGGGCGCGGGCCGCCCGCTGCTCTACCACCAAGGGCGCTTCAACGGCCTGCGCGACTGAAGCTACCGGCGGGTCCTACTCGTCGGTTACGCAGCGTTGCGAAGGTCACAGTTCAAAGCGCTTGCTTAGTGGGTAATTGATGGGTGTACTGGCGAGTAATATTTCGGTCGGAGCGCGGGCCGCCCCGACCGGGATCGGCCGCTTCAGGCGCCTATGCTGCCGATAAGAAGGCAGCCAAAAATGACGATGCAGTAGGAGAGCCGGCGTGAGCTTGAGGATCGTTGTCACTGTGAAGTACGTGCCCGACGCCACTGGCGACCGGCACTTCGCCGATGACCTGACCGTCGACCGTGACGACGTGGACGGTCTGCTCTCGGAGCTCGACGAATACGCGGTGGAACAGGCGCTGCAGATCGCCGACGAAGCCGACGACGCCGAGATCACCGTGCTGACCGTCGGCCCCGAGGACGCCAAGGACGCGCTGCGCAAGGCGCTGTCGATGGGCGCGGACAAGGCCATCCACGTCGAGGACGACGACCTGCACGGCACCGACGTGATCGGTACCTCGCTGGTGCTGGCGAAGGCCATCGAGAAGGCCGGCTTCGACCTGGTCATCTCCGGCATGGCGTCCACCGACGGCACCGCGGGTGTTGTCCCGGCCCTCCTTGCCGAGCGTCTCGGCGTTCCGCAGGTCACCCTGCTCTCCGAGGTCTCCGTCGAGGACGGTGTGGTCAAGGGCCGCCGTGACGGCGACTCCGCCTCCGAGCAGCTGGAGGCCTCCCTCCCGGCGGTCGTGTCGGTCACCGACCAGTCGGGCGAGGCGCGTTACCCGTCCTTCAAGGGCATCATGGCGGCCAAGAAGAAGCCGGTGGAGTCCTGGGACCTGGAGGACCTGGAGATCGAGGCGGACGAGGTCGGCCTCGAGGGCGCCTGGACGAAGGTCGACTCCGCGGCCGAGCGCCCCGCACGCACCGCCGGCACGATCGTCAAGGACGAGGGCGAGGGCGGCAAGCAGCTCGCCGAGTTCCTCGCGGGCCAGAAGTTCATCTAGGAACACCGGCCCGCCGCAGGCTCCCTGACCGCCCCTCATCTTTCGCAAGCAGGAGAGAAGAAGTCCCATGGCTGAAGTTCTCGTCTACGTCGACCACGTGGACGGCGCCGTCCGCAAGCCCACCCTGGAGCTGCTGACCCTGGCCCGCCGCATCGGCGAGCCCGTCGCCGTCGCCCTCGGTTCCGGTGCCGAGGCCACCGCGCCCGCGCTCGCCGAGCACGGCGCGGTCAAGGTCCTCACCGTCGACGCCCCCGAGTTCACCGACTACCTGGTCGTACCCAAGGTGGACGCGCTCCAGGCCGCGTATGAGGCCGTGTCCCCGGCCGCCGTGCTCGTCCCGTCCTCCGCCGAGGGCAAGGAGATCGCGGCCCGCCTCGCGCTCCGTATCGGCGGCGGCATCATCACGGACGCCGTCGACCTGGAGGCCGGCGACGAAGGCCCGGTGGCCACGCAGTCCGCGTTCGCCGCTTCCTTCTCCACCAAGTCCCGTGTCTCCAAGGGCACTCCGGTCATCACGGTCAAGCCGAACTCGGCCGCCGTGGAGGCCGCCCCGGCCGCGGGCGCGGTCGAGGCCCTCGCCGTGTCTTTCTCGGAGAAGGCCACCGGCACCAAGGTCACCGCGCGCACCCCGCGTGAGGCCACCGGCCGCCCCGAGCTGACCGAGGCCGCGATCGTGGTCTCCGGCGGCCGTGGCGTCAACGGCGCCGAGAACTTCTCGATCATCGAGGGTCTCGCAGACTCCCTCGGCGCGGCCGTGGGCGCCTCGCGCGCCGCGGTCGACGCCGGCTGGTACCCGCACTCCAACCAGGTCGGCCAGACCGGCAAGTCGGTCTCCCCGCAGCTGTACATCGCCTCCGGCATCTCCGGCGCGATCCAGCACCGCGCCGGCATGCAGACCTCGAAGACCATCGTCGCCATCAACAAGGACGCCGAGGCCCCGATCTTCGACCTCGTCGACTACGGCGTCGTCGGCGACCTCTTCGACGTCGTCCCGCAGCTCACCGAGGAGATCAAGTCCCGCAAGGGCTGAGTCTCCGTAGGAAGCGTGAGAGGCCCCTGCGACCGTCGTTGACGCGGTCGCGGGGGCCTTCGCTCATGCCAGGGTCAGCGTCGCCTGTACGGGCAGATGGTCGCTCGGGAACTGGCCGTTCAGGGAGAAGGTGTTGATCGTGGAGCGGTGTGCGGTCACACCCGGCGTGGTGAGGATCCAGTCGATGCGGTCGCCGTCCGGCGCCAGCGGCTTGTATCCGTGCAGGGTGGCGTACAGCCTGCTGCGCTCGGCCGCCGTCTCCCAGGTGTCGACGAGTCCGGGGCACAGCATCGTGTCGTAGACGGGGTTCTCGTGGGCGGCGACATTGAAGTCGCCGGTCACGATCAGCGGCAGGGAACGGTCGAGTCCGGCGATGCGTTCGCCGATCAGGGCGGCGGAACGCGCGCGTGCGTTCTGACTCGCGTTGTCCAGGTGGGTGTTGAGGAAGTAGAACTCCCGCCCGCCGTTGCCGAGGTCACGGAAGCGGACCCAGGTGACCATGCGTATGGAAGCGCCGCCCCAGGTGTTCGAGCCGGCCACCTCAGGGGTGTCCGAGAGCCAGAAGTGTTCGTGCTCGACCGGGGTCACCCGACGGGTGTCGTAGAAGATCGCCATGAACTCGTCCTGGTTGCCGCCCGCGCGGCCGGTGCCGATCCAGTCGTAGTACGGGCCCAGGTCGGCCTCGATGTCGAGGATCTGCTGGTGGAGGCCCTCCTGGGTACCGATCACATGGGGCCGTTCCTGGAGCAGTAACGCCCGCATCGCGGGGCGGCGTGCGGCCCAGCTGTTGGGTTCGGTGGTGCTCGCGAAACGCAGGTTGTACGTCATGACGTCCAGGCGGCGGCCCGGGCTTCCGGCGGCGGAGACGGACGCTGTACTGAAAAAGGGCAGGGCGACCGCGGCGGCCACGACGGTCTTGAGCCCCATACGGCGGGTGAGTCTCTTGGGGTTCGGCACGCGTGCTCCTTCGATCGCTGGTCCCTCAGGATGATGAAGGGTGCGGGCCGCAGTGTGAAGCAGGGAACCGAGAGGGGAGTGAACGCGGTGGGTTCGGAGGGTGACCCGGGACGCAAGAGGGTGTTGACCGGCGGGAAGGTCCCCGGATAACTTCGTTCTACGGATTGTTGATTCCGCAGTGCGGAAAACAGGAGGGTGCGGGATGGGTCAGGGCCAGCAGGAGAAGGTGGCGACGAGCCTCGCGGGCGCCGTCAGCGAGGAGATCAGCGCCTCCCTCGCCCCGGTCGACGCCGAGTTGGAGCGCCGCTACCCCGGAGACCCGGGCACCCGGCAGCCCGTCCACACCGTCTACGTGCCCGGCGACGCGTTCGCCGCCGACACCATCCGCTCCTGGGGCGACCGGGCCCTCACCGCCCTCGACGAGCACGCCCCGGACGCCGCCTCCTTCGCCGCCGTCCTCGGCCTCACCGACGACCTCGCGAAGCCCGTGTACGACCGCGTACGGGCCAAACTGGAGCGCGAACCGATCGAGGACCTGCGCGTCGACTTCGAGGACGGCTACGGCCCGCGTCCGGACGCAGAGGAGGACGAGGCGGCGGCGCGCGCCGCCCGGCTGATCGCCGAGGCGTACGAGAACGGTACGGCGGCCCCGTACATGGGCATCCGCATGAAGTGCATGGAGGCTCCGGTCCGCGACCGCGGCATCCGCACCCTCGACATCTTCCTCACCGGCCTGATGGAGGCCGGGGGCCTTCCCGACGGGCTCGTGCTGACGCTGCCGAAGGTGACGTACGCCGAGCAGGTCACCGCGATGGTGCGGCTCCTCGAGGAGTTCGAGAAGGCGCGCGGTCTCGAGCCCGGGCGGATCGGCTTCGAGATCCAGATCGAGACCAGCCAGTCGATCCTCGCCGCCGACGGCACCGCGACCGTCGCCCGCATGATCCAGGCCGCCGAGGGCCGCGCCACCGGTCTGCACTACGGCACCTTCGACTACAGCGCCTGCCTGGGCGTCAGCGCCGCCTACCAGGCCAGCGACCACCCCGCCGCCGACCACGCCAAGGCGATCATGCAGGTCGCCGCCGCGGGCACCGGCGTACGCGTCTGCGACGGCTCCACCAACGTCCTGCCGGTCGGCCCGACGGAGAAGGTCCACGACGCCTGGCGGCTGCACTACGGCCTCACCCGCCGCGCCCTCGCCCGCGCCTACTACCAGGGCTGGGACATGCACCCCGGCCACATCCCGACCCGCTACGCGGCCGTCTTCGCCTTCTACCGCGAAGGCTTCGAACAGGCCGCGGCCCGCCTCTCCCGCTACGCCAACCAGGCGGGCGGCGACGTCATGGACGAACCCGCCACCGCCAAGGCCCTCAGCGGCTACCTGCTGCGCGGCCTGGACTGCGGCGCCCTCGACATCGCCGAGGTGGCGCGGGTTACGGGGCTGACGCGGGCGGACCTGGAGGGTTTTGCGGTGCCGAGGCGGGGAGATCTGACAATCTCGGCCAAGTAGAGCTTCCTAGGGGCGCGGGGAACTGCGCGACCAGCCACAGGCGGCCCGCAGCTTCAGAACGGCCGTTGTGGCCGGTCGCGTAGCGACCACGTCACAGAGCCCGCCTCCCGACACCACCTGTCACTGCTGCCCCGTAGTGTGGACGCCATCCACTGGCGTGACACAGGAACGGGGCAGCAGTGTCTTCGGGGGAGAACGAACAGCCGGACGGCGTAGGCAGACTGCTGGCCGACCGGTACCGCGTCGTGGCCCAACTCGGCCGCGGCGGCATGGGCATCGTCTGGCGAGCCCGGGACGAAGTCCTCGGCCGCGAGGTAGCCGTCAAGGAACTCCGCACCTACACCGACGCCGCCGCGCCCGAACTGGCCGACCTGGGCCGGAGGATGCAGCGCGAGGCCCGCGCGGCGGCCCGGGTGAGCCACCCCGGAGTCATAGCCGTGCACGACGTGGCGGAGGTCGACGGACGCCCGCTCATCGTCATGGAGCTGGTGGACGGCCCGTCGCTGGACGACGTCCTGCGCGAGCGCGGCACCCTGGACCCCCGCGAAGCGGCCTCCATCGGCGCCAAGGTCATGGACGCGCTGGCAGCCGCCCACCGCGCAGGGGTCCTGCACCGCGACGTGAAGCCGGGCAACATCCTCCTCGACCGCTCGGGCCGCGTCGTCCTCACCGACTTCGGCATCGCCACGATGGACGATCCCGGCGACGGCTCCACCACCCACCTGACCCGCAGCGGCGAACTGGTCGGCTCCCTGGACTACTTGGCACCAGAGCGGGCCCAGGGCAACGACCCGGGCCCCGCGTCGGACGTCTGGGCACTCGGCGCGACCTTGTACGCCGCCGTGGAGGGATCGTCCCCCTTCCGCCGTACGTCGACGTGGTCCACGCTCACCGCGATCGTGGTCGAGCCGCTGCCGGAACCCCGGCTCGCCGGTCCGCTGGGCCCCGTACTGCAGCAGCTCATGAACAAGCAGCCGGAGGCCCGCCCGGACGCGGACCGCGCGCGCGAGCTGCTGGAGGCGGTCGCGGGAGCGCCCGAGGCGGACTCCGCGACGACGGGGCTGAGGGTGCCGGAGCCGCGGCCGCGTGAGGCGACGGAACGGAGCGTCCCGTCGGTTCCGCCGGGATTCGGACCGCCGGTGCCCGTCGCTCCGGCGGTGGCCCTCACGGCCGTCGCCCCATCTCCCGCACCCCGCCGCCGCGGAGGCCGCGCCCTCCTCGCCGCCGTGGCCGTCGTCGTCGTCCTCGCGGCGACCGGCTTCACCGTCGCGCTGCTGAACAGCCCGGACGACACGGGCACCACAGCCCTGCCGACGCCGTCCGACGTCGGCGGCACGGCCCCCTCCGACGGCGCCGGCCGCGGCTCGGTCGACCTGTCGGACGACTCCAAACCGACCGGAAAGGGAGACGGGAAGTCCAAGGCCCCGGAGAAGCAGCCCAGCTACATACCCGAGACCACTCCTGAGCCCTCGAAGACACCTGCCAACGGAGGCAGTACCGGCGGCGCATCGGGCGGCGGCTCGGGAGGTTCCACCGACGCTGGCACCACCGGCGGCACCACCGGGGGCGGTTCAAGCAGTCCGACCACCCCTGCCGCCCCGGTCTGCGACCCCATCGGCGGCGGCAAGTACAACTGTCAGGTCTGGCGCACCGCCAAGTCCTACACCGCCTCCGGCACCGAGGTGGGCGTCCTCAACGCGGGCACCAACTACTTCTACTGCCAGCAGAACCTGGGCCGCCGGGAGACCTACGGCGAGTGGACCAACGTCTGGTGGGCCAGGACCGACGACGACAGCGGCAACACCGACGTCTTCGTCAGCGATGTCTACATCAAGGGCGGCGACAACGACGCACCGCTTCCGGGGCTTCCGGTCTGCTGAGGCCGTTCGGATCATCGAGGCTGTACGTACCTTTCGAGGCCGGAAGCCGTCACGCGTCCCTCCTCGGCGAACAGCCGCGTGCCCTGCGCGCAGAGCGCCCTGTCGGAGCGTGCCCGGGCGCAGAACTCCTCGGGTGTGTCCCCGAACAGTTCACGCAGGCGCGGTGATTCGGCGAGAAGAGAGGTGAGCAGCGGACGCTCGCCCGGATGCCCGCGCGGTGTCCCGGTGCCGTCGTGGAGGACGCCGCGGCGGTTGACGTAGACGTACGCGCCAGGGAGGAGTTCGCCGGACTCCAGCTCGATCCGGAAGTCCTCCGAGGAGAGCCGGGCGCGGTCGTACGCACCGGTCGGCGCCGTGACCCCCTCGCTCGCGTCGACGACCGCGAGCTGGGCCGAGTCGAGCCAGGTGACGAACAACTCGCCCACGGTTCCCGGCGCTTGGAACGGCGACGCGGACACATATCCGGTCAGGCTCACATGGGCCGAGACGCCGACGCCAATACCGGTGACCGTCGCCTTCACCATCGGGATCGGAGAGGACACCTCGAACTCCGCCATCTTGTGCCGGAGTTGGGCGGGGCAGGCGTTGGAGCCGACGGCGACGACGGGGACGCGGTCCTCGTACACCAGGCGGCTCAGGGGCAACAGCCGGTCTCCGTCCAGGAGTCCGGATTCCTGGGGCCACTTTCCCGGATAGCTCAGCGGATGGTCGCGGGGCGCTTCGGCGAGGCCGAGAGCTTCGAGCGTACGAGGGTCCGGGCGGGCCATGGCTCAGTCCGCGGGCGGCAGTTCGCCCGAGCCGCGGGTGATCAGCCGGGTCGGGAGCTGGATCCGTTCGGGAGTGATGAGGCTGCCGTCGAGCTGGCGGAAGAGGCGTTCGGCGGCGGTGCGGCCGAGGGTGGCGGCGTCCTGGGCGACGACGGTGACGCCTGGCTGGAGGAGATCGGCGAGTTCGATGTCGTCGAAGCCGACGAGGGCGACAGGACGGCCGCGCTCGGCGATGACACGGACGACCGTGACGGTGACGCGGTTGTTGCCGGTGAAGATCGCGGTGACGGGGGAGGAGCCGGAGAGCATGTCCTCGGCCGCCTTGCGCACCCGCTGCGGGTCGGTGACGCCCAGGGACATCCACGCGTCCTCGACCGGTATCCCCGCGTCCTCCATGGCGGCGCGGTAACCGCGCAGCCGCTCGGCGGCGGTGTGGATGCGGGGCATGTCGCCGATGAAGCCGATCCGCCGGTGGCCGTGGGCGATGAGGTGGGCGACGCCGTCACGGGCTCCGCCGAAGCTGTCGGACAGCACGGCGTCGGCGTCGATCCTTCCGGCCGGACGGTCCACGAACACCGTGGCGACGCCCGCCTTTATCTCGGGCTCCAGATAGCGGTGGTCGTCACCGGCCGGAATCACGACGAGCCCGTCCACGCGGCGCGCGCACAGCGCGAGGACCAACTCCTGCTCGCGGTCCGGGTCCTCGGCGCTGGAACCGTTGATCAGGAGCGCGCCGTGGGCCCGGGCGACCTCTTCGACCGCGCGGCTCAGAGGTCCGTAGAACGGGTCCGCGAGATCCTCCAGGACGAGACCGATGCTCGCGGTACTGCCCTTGCGCAGCACCCGCGCGCTGTCGTTGCGACGGAAGCCCAGCGCGTCGATGGCCTCCTGGACCCGGCGCTCGGTGTCCGGGGTGACCCCCGGTTCGCCGTTGACCACACGCGAGACCGTCTTCAGGCCGACCCCCGCACGCGCCGCGACGTCCTTCATGGTGGGACGGTTGCCGTAACGGTTCTCGGATCGGCGGGCGGTCTCTGCCACGATGCGCTGTCCTGTCCTGTCGTCCACGGGATGCACCGGCCCACGAGAATGGTCGATGGGGATGCACAGGTCCATGGGGTTGTATGAGGATGTGGCGTCGAGCATAGAGCCTGGACAACGTTGTCAGATGCGGGAGAGACTGTCCACCGCATTCTCCGGCCTGCGCCTTCCCCCAGGGGCGCGTCGTCCTGTCCAGTTTTTCGGCCGGGGACCCGGATCCGCAGCGCGGCGGGTCCGACTCGACACCTCCTTGGGAGATCTGAAACTGATGCACACCGACCTCGTGGCCGCGCTCGACATCGGCGGCACCAAGATCGCCGGAGCGCTGGTGGACGGCCACGGCCGGATTCTCCTCCGCGCGCAGCGCGCGACGCCCGCGCAGGAGGACGGCGACACCGTGATGGGGGCCGTCGAGGACGTGATCGGCGAGCTGACCCTCTCTCCGCTGTGGAGCAGGGCAGTGGCCGTCGGTATCGGCAGTGCGGGCCCCGTGGATGCCTCCGAGGGCACGGTGAGCCCGGTGAACGTGCCGGGCTGGCGTGCCTATCCCCTGGTCGAGCGGGTCCGTACGGCCACGGCCGGGCTGCCCGTCGAGCTGATCGGCGACGGTGTGGCCATCACGGCGGCCGAGCACTGGCAGGGCGCGGCGCGCGGTCACGACAACGCGCTGTGCATGGTCGTTTCGACGGGGGTCGGCGGCGGACTGGTCCTGGGCGGAAAACTGCACCCGGGTCCCACCGGCAACGCGGGCCACATCGGCCACATCAGCGTGGACCTCGACGGCGACCTCTGCCCCTGCGGATCCCGGGGCTGTGTCGAGCGCATCGCGAGCGGTCCGAACATCGCCCGCCGCGCATTGGAGGGCGGCTGGCAGCCGGGCCCGGACGGCGACGCCTCGGCGGCCGCGGTGGCCGCCGCGGCCCGCGCCGGTGACCCCGTCGCCACCGCCTCCTTCGAGCGCGCGGCCCAGGCGCTCGCGGCGGGCATCGCGGCGACCGCGACCCTCGTCGAGATCGACATCGCCGTCATCGGCGGGGGAGTGGGCAAAGCGGGGGACGTCCTCTTCACACCGCTGCGCAAGGCGCTGGCCGACTACGCGACGCTGTCCTTCGTCCAGCGGCTGACCGTGACGCCCGCGCTTATGGGCACGGACGCCGGTCTGGTCGGCGCGGCGGCGGCCGCGCTCACCCGTAAGGCGAGCACGACCGCCGCCGGCGTGAGTGGCTGACCCGTCGGCAGGTGAGCGGCGCGTCAGCAGGTGAGCTGCGCGTCCGCCCAGTCGCCGTGGTCCGAGGTGATCCCGTCTCCGCCGTCCGTGACGACGAGACGCACCACCTCGGCACCGCTCACGTCGGCCGAAATCGCCTGCGCGGCCTGGGCGTTGGTGAGTACGCCCGTGGAAGCCACCTTCGTGCCGTCCGCCCAGATCTCGAACGCGACGGAGCCGTCGGTGCCCTCCTCGTCATCGACACCCACCTGCGCCGTGACGGTCTCGCACGCCTTGCCGGTGTAGTAATCGATGGTGCTCTCCGCGTGTACGCCCAGCCCCTTGGCATACACGACACCGTTGATGGTGATCGGATTGCCGTCTCCCGACTCGTTCTCACCGTTGCTGGTGTCGCGCTCGACCGGGCCCCAGCCGTTGGTGGTCGACAGCCATGGCAGGTCCCCGAGGGAGGAGGCTCCCGAGGGTGGTGCCACGACCACGGACGCCGTCAGCGGCAGCACGTTCTCGGCGCGTACGCCGGTCGGCGAGCGGTAAGTCGCCTTCAGCGTCAGGTCGTACGAGCCCGCGGGCGTGCCCGCGGGAGCGGTGACCTTCCATGACGTACGCAGCGACCGTCCCGTCGGCAGGACGCTCGCGGTGGTCGGCGAAGCCGCTTTCACCTTCCATCCCGCGGGCCCGCTCAGCTTCACCGAGACCTGCTTGGCGGCCGTACGGCCCAGGTCGGTGACCGTCGACGTCAGTGCGACGGATTTGTCCGGCTCGGCCAACAGGCTGCCTTCCAGGCCGAGTTCGACGGCGGGCGGGTTCTTGGCCCACTTGGTGTCGGTGGACACACGTACGAGCACCGTGCCGTGCGCCGGGACGGTCGCCGAGATCGTGCCCGCGGTGTTGTAGCTCTTGTGCTGCCACAGATCGCGCAGGGTGTACGCGCTCGCCTCGGGCAGGCCCAGGGCCTGTGCGGTCGTGGCGATGTGCTGCGCGCTGCCGGTCTCGTTGAACAGCGCCACGGTCCGGCTGCCGTCCTGCATCTCCTTGGCGACGACCCAGCGCCCGTCCTCGGAGGAGAGCACCGCGCCCTGCTTGCCCAGCGGGTCCTGGTCGACCGCGATGACCTCCTTGTTGCCGAGGATGTCGAAGGTCGCATCGGAGGCCGTACGCAGGTCGGAGCCGATGAGGAGAGGCGCGGCCATGATCGACCACATCGAGAAGTGCGAGCGGTACTCGGTGTCGGTCATGCCGCCGTTGCCGACCTCCAGCATGTCCGGGTCGTTCCAGTGCCCGGGACCGGCGTACTGGGCGAGTGGCAGGTTCTGCTTGAGGATCGACAGCATCGAGCCCCAGCTGTCGCTGATGTCACCGGTCGTACGCCACAGTTGTCCGACGTCCGCAGCCCATTCCCAGGGCTTGTTCTCGCCCCACTCGCAGATGCTGTAGACGATGGGGCGGCCGGTCGACTGGGCGGCGGCCGCGAGGGCGTCACGCATGGTGTTGTAGCGCAACCGGGCGTCCACGCCTTGGTTGTTGCAGTTGTCGTACTTGAGGTAGTCGACACCCCAGTCCGCGAACTGCTGGGCGTCGCTGTACTCGTGGCCGAGCGCGCCGGGGAAGCCCGCGTCGTTGCATGTCTTCGTGCCCGCGCTGGTGTAGATGCCGAGCTTCAGCCCCTTGGAGTGGACGTAGTCGGCAACCGCCTTGATCCCATTGGGGAATCGCGCGGGGTCGGGCACCAACTTGCCGTCCGCGTCGCGGGACTGCAGGGCCCAGCAGTCGTCCAGGTTGACGTACTGGTACCCGGCGTCCTTGAGGCCCTTCTCGACGAAGATGTCGGCGATCCCCTTGACCATGTCCTCGTTGAACTCGGCGCGGCAGTGCGTGGAGTTCCAGTTGTTGAAGCCCATGGGCGGGGTGAGGGCGAGGCCGTCGGCCAGTGCGGGGGAGACGGTGTCCTCGGCCGGGGCGGCCAGGGCCGACGCGGCGAGGCCGATCGTACACAACAGTCCTGCGGTGAGCGCTCCGACCGCTCTTCGGCGGGCCGTGCGGGTGTGAAGGTGACGCATCGTTACGTCCTCCGAACACGCGAAAGGTGGGATGACGTCATGTTCGCGTCATCGCTGCGCGTTTAAGGTAGGACGTGTTCGACTCTGTTGGAAGAGGGTGCGCAAGACCCGCTCCGAGTGACGTCAGTGGTTCGATATCTCGTCAAAACCCTTGACGTGGCGTCACTTGAGCAGTGGGACCAACCCTCGCGTTCGGTTGTGTTGGTTGCCGCATTGAGGGGGAGGGCTCGACATGGGCATCATTGAAGGGGCTCTTCCTGCCCGAAAGTGCGACAGGAGATCGGATGTCCCGGCGAAATCTCCTGCGTGGTGCGGCCGTTGGCGCCGACGCGGTGGCGCTTACTGTGCTGCTGCCCGCGTGCGGCGGGGGACCCGGCGGAAACAAGAGCGAAGTCGCAGTGGGGCCCAACGCCTCGGACGCGGTACCGCGGCGGTGCGTCGGCGATGCGTGGAGGCGAAGGGCTGATCCCACCCTCACTCGCAGCCGACGCCGTCCCCGTCACGGTCGAGGTGGCGGCCGTAGCCGGGGTCTCCGGTGCGCACGGGTGCGGCTCCTGCCGCGCGGGCGGCGTCGCAGTTCTCGTAGTACACGTCGCCGCTCCCGCCACTGCTGTCGTCCGTGTTGCCACTGTCGGCGGCGGGCTGTGCGGTGACGGTCGTTCGCACGGTTGTCGTCGCCCGGACCGTCACGGTGGCGGCGGGCGCCGCGGTGGCGGTCTCCGTCGCGGTGGCAGTCGTGGTGGCGGTGACCGTGGCGGTCGGCTGGGGCTTGGCGGTCGCGGGCTCCTTGTCGTCTCCACTGCTGCCGGCGCCTATGCCGATGAAGAACGCCAGAGCGAGTGCCGGCAGGACGAAACGTTTGCGCGCCCAACCTGGAGCGATGCGGGCCGGTGCGCCTGATGGTGGTGTGTACGGATTGGTCATCTCGTCCCCCCTGGGATGTTTCGAGGGAGATGACGGTAGTGCTCGGGATGTGCCGGATGGTGCGGAGATGGCGTTGCGTGACCCACCCGTTACTCATGCCCTGCTCCGTAGTTGATCCGGGCATGAAGAAGCGAAGCATGCTTGCCATTGCCTCCCTGGCTGCCGGATTCGTCGTCGCGGCGGTCACGCCGTCCCATGCCGACACCGACGTACTCGACAACCTGGACGTCAACGACACGCTCAGCACCCTCGACCACACCGTCAGCAGCGACAGCCTGGCCGGGCACGAGGGCGCTCAGGGCAACAACAGCTGAGGGGTTCGACCAAAGGCGCCGGTGTCCCTGGGCGGGGACACCGGCGCCGTGCTTTCGGCCCCCTCATCAGGGGCTGGTTTCCGTGGCAGGGTGAAGCGGGCAAGCCTCAGGGGGCCAACAGAAGAGGGGGAACCGTGATCGTCTGGATCAACGGTGCGTTCGGTGCGGGGAAGACCACCACCGCACGGGAACTGATCGAGCTGATCCCGAACAGCACGCTCTTCGACCCCGAGGTCATCGGCGGCACGCTCCCGCAGCTGCTGCCGCCCAAACGCCTCGCCGAGGTCGGCGACTTCCGGGACCTGCCGATCTGGCGACGCCTCGTGGTCGACACCGCGGCCGCGATGCTCGCCGAACTCGGCGGCGTCCTCGTGGTTCCGATGACCCTGCTGCGCCAGGAGTACCGCGACGAGATCTTCGGCGGTCTCGCCGCGCGCCGGATCCCCGTACGACATGTGCTCCTCGCCCCGGCGGAAACGATCCTGCGCGAGCGAATAGCCGGGCGCGCGGTGCCCCCGGACCTGCCCGACGGCGAGATACGTGTGAGCCAGTGGGCCTACGACCACATCGAGCCCTACCGCGCCGCGCTCGCCTCGTGGCTCATCGCCGACGCGCACCCCGTGGACACCAGCGCACTCACACCGTACGAAGCGGCGTTGCGCATCGCCGATGCCGTACGCACCGGGGATGTGCCCGTGTGCGACATCGTCCAGACCCCCGAACCCACCGCGGAGACCGTCGCCGCGGGGGTCCTCCTCTTCGACGAGCAGGACCGCGTGCTGCTCGTCGACCCGACCTACAAGGCGGGCTGGGAATTCCCCGGCGGCGTCGTCGAATCCGGTGAGGCTCCCGCACGCGCCGGCATGCGCGAGGTCGCCGAGGAGACCGGCCTGCAACTGGAGGACGTACCCGCTCTGCTCGTCGTCGACTGGGAGCCGCCCGCACCGCCGGGCTTCGGCGGACTGCGCCTTCTCTTCGACGGCGGCCGGCTCGACGACACCGCGGTCCGGCGCCTGCTGCTTCCCGGCCCCGAACTGCGCGACTGGCGCTTCGTCAGCGAACAGGAAGCGGCGGATCTGCTGCCACCGGTGCGTTACCAGCGGCTGCGGTGGGCGCTGCGGGCGCGGGAGCGCGGAGCGGCGTTGTACCTGGAGGCGGGGATTCCCGTCGGCTGACCTCATCATCGAGCTGAGTCGACGTCAGATGCGGTCGCTGTGACGGGAGTTGCCGACTGAGTCACCGTCAGGTGTTACCGAGTCGGCGCAGCTCCTGTGCCGGATACGGGGTCTGCCGGGTCTGCCGGAGCCTGCTGATGAAGTCCGTCATCACACCTGCGAGCGGCGCGTGCCGGGTGAGGATCGCAGCGGCGGCCCGTGGGATTCCCTCGGGCCGCTTTCCCCCGGCGCAGGCGCGTATCATCGCCTCCCGCTCCTCCCTCCCGTACCCGTACAACGCGGTGACCAGCCAGTTCACCAGATACGACTTCGTGTACGAGCGGTCGTAGCCTTCGTGCTCTTCGAAGAAGTCGGCTTCCTGCGGCGAGAGTTGGAAGCGCGAGGACAGTGAGAGGCCGTAGTCCGCGAAGTACAGCTGCCTGCCGTCGGTGAGGATGTTCTCGAAGTGCGCGTCGAAGTGCAGGAGCCCGCGCGCGTTCATGAACGACACGCCGGCCTCCAGTCCCTCCTCGACCAGGGAGTAGGCGGTCAGGTCGTCGGGCTCCTCATGGAGTCGTGTGCCCAGCCAGACATGGAGGTTGTGCGGGATGTACTCCAGGAACAGCGCGACGCTCGCCGTGGCGTCACGGAGAGCCTCGATGCGCCGGCGCACCTGCTCCGAGCCTCCCCAGTAGGCGACGGCCCGGTCCACGTCGGCCAGTTCCTCGGGAAGCGGCTGCACCGCATCGGGCAGCACCCGCCAGTGATACATCAGCGGGAAGCCGCCGAACTCCCCGGCAAGCACCCAGTTCGTCGTCATCGTGTGCACGGCGAGCTCGCGCCAGGCACCGAATCCCGGCCCACCGCCAACGCCGTACTGACAGAACGACGGCAGCCCGAAGATGTTGGCCGTGGACCGGACGTTCTCCGGCAGGCGCTCCGGATCGGTGAGCGGCACCCGCTTGACGAAGACGGGTGTTCCGGCGACGTCCAGCAGCGCGGATCTCCCGCCGATGCCGGTGCCGAGGGGCTTGGCGGCCGCCACCAGTGCGCCGAGTCCACGATCGCCGCACAGGGCCAAGGAGGTGGAAACCTCACTGTGGAGGCCGAGGCGTGCCGCGTGCGTCATGCCGGATGTCTTCACCGCGGCAAGCCTGCCACCTCCGGTCGCACGACTCTGCCGACTTCCGCAGCACCGCCAGGACCTGCGTGCGGCGAGGGCCCTCACCCGGTGGCGAGGGCCCTCTGCCGTGGCGGGACCGGTTCAGCCGGTCGCCGGTGTGCTCAACTCGCCGCGTAGTTCCGCAGGAAGAGCGCCTCCGCGACCGAGAGGCGCTCCAGTTCGTCCGGGGAGACGCTCTCGTTCGCCGCGTGGATCTGTGCCTCCGGTTCGCTCAGACCGATGAGGAGGATCTCGGTCCGCGGGTACAGCGAGGCGAGGGTGTTGCAGAGAGGGATGGAGCCGCCCATGCCCGCGTACTGCATCTCCTGGCCCGGGTAGGCGACGGACATCGCCTCGGCCATCGACGCGTACGCGGGGCTGGACGTGTCGGCGCGGAACGCCTGGCCCTGGCCGATCTGCTCGGTGCTCACCCGCGCGCCCCACGGCGTGTGCGCCACCACGTGGGCCTCGAGCAGCTTGGTCGCCTCGGCCGCGTCCATGCCCGGCGGCACCCGCAGGCTGACCAGTGCGCGGGCGCCCGCCTGTACCGACGGTGTCGCGCCGACGACCGGCGGGCAGTCGATGCCGAGGACGGTGACGGCCGGACGCGCCCAGACACGGTCGGCGACGGTTCCGGAGCCGATGAGCTCCACCCCGTCGAGCACCTTGGCGTCCGCACGGAACGCCTCTTCCTCGTACTGCAGCCCGTCCCACTCGGTGTCGCCCGCCAGCCCGTCGACCGTCGTCGAACCGTCCTCGGCCCGCAGCGAGTCCAGTACGCGGATCAGCGCGGCGAGCGCGTCGGGGGCCGCGCCACCGAACTGTCCCGAGTGCAGGTTCCCTTCGAGGGTGTCCACCTGGACGCGTACGAGGGTCATGCCACGCAGTGTGGTGGTGACCGTCGGCAGACCGGCCCGGAAGTTCCCGGCGTCGCCGATCACGATGGTGTCGGCGGTCAGCAGCTCGGGGTGCTCCTCGGCGTACCGCTCCAGACCGCCCGTGCCCTGCTCCTCCGAACCCTCGGCGATCACCTTGACGTGCACGGGCACGCCACCGTTCGCCTTCAGCGCACGCAGCGCGAGGAGATGCATCACGAAGCCGCCCTTGCAGTCGGCGCTGCCACGTCCGTACCAGCGGCCGTCGCGCTCCGTCAGCTCGAAGGGCGGCGACACCCAGGCCGCCTCATCCAGCGGCGGCTGCACGTCGTAGTGCGCGTACAGCAGGACGGTCTTCGCACCCTCGGGACCGGGCAGGAAGCCGTACACCGACTGCGTGCCGTCGGGGGTGTCGAGCAGTGCCACGTCCTGGAAACCCTCGGCGCGCAGTGCGTCGGCGACCCAGTTCGCGGCGCCCTCGCTCTCGCTCTTGGGGTATTGATCGAAGTCCGCCACCGACTTGAAGGCCACCAGCTCGGTGAGCTCCGCCTTCGCCCTGGGCATCAGGGAGGCGACGGTCTCGGCGACCGGATTCGACGACATGGGCACGCTCCTTGTGGGTGCGACGTTGTACATCTGTGTACTGGTGTCTGGGTACTGATGATCGTGCGGTGTGTAAGCGTCTCCTGGTGTGCAGGGTGCCTACGCTGCCGATCCTCCCACAGTGGCCTGCGGCGATGGCCGCCGTAGGATGCGGGAGACAGGTGCGGCAGACGGTTGGACTGGGAGCAATAGACCATCGTGAGCAGCGAGAACTCTTCGGCGGACGACGGGCAGCTGGTGTGGGACGTCGTCGTGGTCGGCGCGGGGCCGGCGGGCGCCTCGGCCGCCTATGCGGCAGCGGTCGCGGGACGCAGTGTCCTGCTGCTGGAGAAGGCGGAGCTGCCGCGCTACAAGACGTGCGGCGGCGGCATCATCGGTCCCTCGCGCGACGCGCTTCCGCCCGGCTTCGAACTGCCGCTCCAGGACCGGGTGCACGCGGTCACGTTCTCGCTGGATGGGAAGTTCACGCGCACCAGGCGCTCGCGGCAGATGCTGTTCGGGCTGATCAACCGTCCCGAGTTCGACCAGCAGCTGGTCGAGTTCGCGCAGAAGGCGGGAGCCGAGCTGCGTACGGGCGTCACGGTCTCGCGCGTCGAACAGCATGGTTCCGCCGTACCGGACAGGCGCACCGTGGCCGTCGTCCTGCAGGGCGGTGAGACCGTCCTTGCGCGGTCGGTCGTCGGCGCGGACGGCAGCGCCAGCCGGATAGGAGCGCACGTCGGGGTGAAGCTCGACCAGGTCGACCTCGGGCTCGAGGTGGAGATCCCCGTGCCGGAGACCGTCGCCGAGGACTGGCAGGGGCGGGTCCTCATCGACTGGGGACCCATTCCCGGCAGTTACGGCTGGGTGTTCCCCAAGGGCGACACGCTCACCGTCGGTGTGATCTCCGCGCGCGGTGAAGGCGCGGCCACCAAGCGGTACTTGGAGGACTTCGTCGCCCGGCTGGGGCTCGCCGGTTTCGAACCGAGCATCTCCTCCGGTCACTTGACGCGCTGCCGCGCCGACGACTCGCCGCTGTCGCGCGGCCGGGTGCTGGTGTGCGGGGACGCGGCGGGGCTCCTCGAACCCTGGACCCGCGAGGGCATCTCCTTCGCGCTGCGCTCCGGGCGGCTCGCGGGGGAGTGGGCGGTACGGATCGCCGAGGCGCACGACGCGGTGGACACGCGGCGCCAGGCCCTGAACTACGCCTTCGCGATCAAGGCGGGACTCGGTGTCGAGATGAGCGTCGGCAAGAGCATGCTCTCGGCATTCGAACGCCGTCCGGGTGTGCTCCACGCAGTGATCACGGGCTTCAGGCCCGCGTGGAGCGCCTTCGCCGGGATCACGCGCGGGTCCACCTCCCTCGGTGAGGTCGTCCGCTCGCACCCGATGATCGGGCGTGTCCTGACCGCGCTCGACCGGTAAGCCCGCGTCCTGGGCTCTGTGCCCGGTGGGGGCTACGGCTTGACCGTGATCCGGAACACCGGGTGCTTGGGTGCGGCGGCGAGCAACTCCTCGTCGCTGGAGTTCACGTTGACGTCGCCGAAGAACCTGCCGACCTCCCAGCCCCACTTCTTGAGGTAGGTGCGCAGGACCACCGGCTTCTCCTCGTCGGCCAGCTCGACCGCCGTGAACTCCTGGGTCCTGCGCCCGACCTGGAGCCGCCCACCACCGGCCGCCCGCAGGTTGCGCACCCATTCGGAGTGGCCGCGGGCCGAGACGAGGTACGGGCCGCCTTCGTACGGGAGCGGGTTGACGGGAACCTTCCGCCACTCGCCGCTCTTGCGCCCCTTCACGGAGAGCTCGGCGCTGCCGAGGAGGCTGACGCCGCGGCGCGCGAGCCAGCCGACGAGGCCGTTCATGGCCCTGTCGAGGGGCTTGGGCTTGATGTAGTGGGCCGTCGACATGGTTCCTCCTGGTTTTTGGAGAGCACTGCTCTCGCTTGAGAGCAGTGTGTACGAGATCGGTGATCCAAAGCAAGAGCACTGCTCTCGTTTTTGTGCGGCGCTCTCTTTTGTGTGCACTGCTCCGAAAACGTGGCACACTGCCCGGCATGAGTACCGCACGAGGGGCACGGGCCCGAGCCAGGATCGAGGTCACCGCGGCCATCAAGGACGAGGCCCGCAGCCAGCTGGCGGCGGAAGGCGCCGCCAAGCTCTCGCTGCGGGCCGTGGCCCGCGAGCTCGGCATGGTCTCCTCCGCGCTGTACCGCTACTTCCCCAGCCGCGACGACCTGCTGACCGCGCTCATCATCGACGCCTACGACTCGCTTGGCGAGGCCGCCGAATCGGCGCACGCCCAGGTCGCCGACGCCGCACCCCGTGAGCGCTGGATCGCGGTCTGCGTGGCGGCGCGCCACTGGGCGCTGGAGCATCCGCACGAGTACGCGCTCATCTACGGCTCGCCCGTGCCCGGGTACACCGCGCCGGAGACGACGATCCCGGCCGCCTCCCGCGTGGGCCTGCTCCTGATCGGCATCGTCCGTGACGCGTACCAGGGCAAGGGTGTCGCCCGCCCCCGCCTGCCCGCCGAACTCGTACCCGAGGCGAAGCGGATGACCGCCGACCTCGCCCCCGACCTCCCGCCCGAGGTCGTCACCGCACTGGTGGCCGCCTGGGCACAGCTCTACGGGCTGATCGGCTTCGAACTGTTCGGGCAGTTCAACCGCGTCGTCGAAGACCGTGAGGTGTTCTTCCGGCATGCCGCGGACCAACTCGCCCACGGTGTGGGCCTGGTGTTCCCTCAGCCCACCGCTACGGCGGTCAAGGGCCCCAGCGGTTCCGGGTCCTGACGGAGGATCCGCGCGTGCAGTGAGCGCAGCGCGGGCCCCGGGTCCGCGCCGACGGCCTCGGCGAGCCGCTGCCGTACACCTTCATAGGCGACCAGTGCGTCCGTGGGGCGGCCGGTCCGGTACAGAGCCAGCATCAGCAGCTCCGCGAGCCGCTCCCGCAATGGGTGCGCGGCGACGAGCCGGACGAGTTCATGGACGTACTCGAAGGATCTGCCGAGTTCGATCTCGCCGGCCAGCCGGGCTTCGAGGACGGTGAGCCGCTTCTCCGCCCACCGGAGCCGCTCGGCCGCCAAGCAGGGTGCCTGCAGCCCCTCCGCGAAGTCGCCGCGCCACAACTCCTCGGCCCGTACGACCAGTTCGCCCGCGCGCCGCAGCTCACCCGCGTCTCGTGCCGCCAGCGCCGCGCTCACCAACTGCCGTCGCTCCCGCAGGTCGTCGGCGTCCGCACCGGTCAGCTGGTATCCGCTGCCCGTCCACACCAGTTCCACCCTGTCGCCGAGAGCGCGGCGCAGCCCGGAAATGTACTTCTGGACGAGATTGCGTACATGCGCGGGCGGAGTGCAGCCCCACACTGCCTCGACCAGGCCGTCGTAAGAGATCGGCCGCCCCTCCTGGAGGAGCAGCACGGCGAGCACCGCGCGCTGCTTCGGCGGACCGAGGGAGATCTCCGCTCCGTCGCGCAACGCCCTGAGCGGGCCCAGCAGTTCGAAGCGCAGGCCGCCGCGTGAGCCGTGCGAAGTCCCCTCACCCATGGTTCGAGGGTATCCCGCGCGCGTATCCGTGTGGCGCGCCGCAGTGGATCTTCCAGCGGGTCTTCCAGCGGACGGTCAGTGACGCCCGTGACCGTGGTGGCGTACGGACTTCCGGAGAAGGGCCACCATGATGTTGAACCGGATCGGCCGCCTGGCGGTGCGGCGCAGTCGCGCCGTTCTGCTCGGCGCGCTGCTCGTGTTTCTCGGTCTCGGCGCGTACGGCGCGGGCGCCCAGGGCGATCTGGACCTCTCGCGCTGGAGCGCGCCCGGCACGGAGTCGGTGCGTGCGGGCGACGTCCTGCGCACGGAGTTCGGCACCGGCAACCCCAATCTCGCGCTGCTCGTCACGGCACGCGACGGCGACGTGGACAGCACCGCGACGGCCCGTGCGGCCCGCGCACTTGCCGCCGAGGTCGAGGAACTGCCCCTGGTCACGGACGTCACCTCGTACTGGGATGCAGGCAGCTCCGTCCTGCGCAGCACCGACGGCCGTCGCGCCCTCGTCCTGGCGCGTCTCGAAGGCACCGCCACCGAGACCCGCGAGGAACTCGCCACGCTCTCACCGCGATTGACCCGAACCACCGCCGAACTGACCGTCCGCGTAGGGGGACAGGAAGAGATCTCCCGGCAGGTCGGCGAGCAGGCCCGCGCCGACTTCCTGCGCGCGGAGGCGCTGGCCCTGCCCGCCGTCCTGCTTCTGCTGATCCTCGTCTACCGACGCACGGTGGCGGCCCTCCTGACCGTCGCCGTGGGCCTGTTGTCGGTGCTGGGTACGCTCGCCGGGCTGCGGCTGCTCGCGCAGTTCACCGAGGTGTCGACGTTCGCGGCGAACCTCGCGCTCGTGCTGGGCCTCGGACTCGGCGTCGACTACAGCCTGTTCGTGATCAACCGGTATCGCGAGGAGCGTGCGGCCGGGCACACCCAGCAGAGCGCCGTCGTCCGGGCGACCGAGGCTGCCGGACGTACGGTCGTCTTCAGCGGAGTCACGGTGGCGGTGTCGCTGTGCGCGCTGCTCGTGTTCCCGTTCTTCTTCCTGCGCTCGTTCGCGTACGCGGGCGTCCTCGTCGTCCTCACGGCTGTGGCCGGAGCCGTGCTCCTCCTGCCCGCCGCCCTGACGCGCTGGGGCCACCGGGTGGAACGCCCCGCCGCACCCGCCTCCGGCTTCTGGCACCGCACCGCGCTACGGGCAATGCGCCGCCCGCTGATCGCCGGCGCCGGAGTCCTCACCGTCCTCCTCCTCGCCGCGTCCCCCCTGCTGGGTCTGCGCTTCGGCCTCCCCGACGAAAGGACCCTGCCCACAGGCAGCTCCTCGCGCACCACGTCGGAGATCGTGCACGAGGAGTTCCCCGCCGAGCCCACCGACATCCTGCAGGTCGTCCTCGACAAGCCGGCCGACACGCGCGGGTACGCCGCCGCACTCTCCCGCATCCCCGGGATCTTCCAGGTCGACGCTCCACAAGGCACCTACCGCGACGGGCAGCGCATCGGCGCACCCGGCCAGGACCGGTTGACGGCACCCGACGGCCGCGTACGCCTCGCGCTCGTCCCCACGCAGGAGGCGATGAACGGCGACGTACCCGCGCTCGTCGAACGCGTCAGGGACACTCCGGCACCGGCTCGTGCACTCGTCGGCGGCTACCCCGGCGAAACCACCGACTTCCGCTCCGTACTCCTCGACCGGCTGCCCCTCGCGATCGGGCTCGTCCTGACGGCGACGTATCTGATCCTTTTCCTGATGACGGGCAGCGTGCTGCTGCCGCTCAAGGCGACCGTGCTGAACCTGCTCAGTCTGGGCGTGATGTTCGGCTGCCTGGTGTGGGTGTTCCAGGACGGACATCTGTCCGGGATCCTGGGCTTCACCCCGACCGGCTCGATCGAGCCGAGCATTCCGATACTGATGTTCTGCGTGGCGTACGGACTGTCGATGGACTACGAGGTGTTCCTGCTGGCCCGCATCAAGGAGGAGTACGACAGGACAGGTGACACGGAGCGCGCGGTCGGCGAGGGTGTCCGGCGCAGCGCACCGCTGATCACCGCCGCGGCTGGGATCCTCGCCCTCTCCTTCCTGTCGTACGTCACCGGAGGCGTCGTCTTCCTGAAGGAGCTGGGCCTCGGCACCGCGCTGACGATCCTGGTCGACGCGACCCTCATCCGGGTCGTGCTGTTGCCGGCGGCGATGCGCGTGGCGGGCCGCGTCAACTGGTGGGCGCCGAAGCCGCTGCGGCGCCTGCACCGGAGGATCGGCGTCAAGGAGGAGCCGCAGGAGGTACTACGCCGGGAGTACGTGTGATCACCTCGCCCGGCTGACGCCCCGGGCGGCCACTCGCGTCTAGCGTGACCGTCATGGAAGAGCAGCGCACGCCCAGGTCCCCGGCATGGGGCGGCCCGCCCCAGTGGTGGCGGCACGGGCCGCCGGGGTGGGGTCGACGGGACGAGGAGGAGCGCCGCGCCCGCTGGCCGTGGCGCTCGACGCTGCTGCTGACCGTCTTCGTGTTGGCCGGCTCCCATTTCGCGAGCCAGGCCCAGGAGGGTGAGCGCGCGCCCCTGGACTCCTTCGCACGGGCGCTGCTGCTCGTGGGATGCGGGTTGCTGCTGTGGCGGCAGCGGCAGCCGGTGCTGGTCGCCTTCGGCACCGCGGCGGCGGCCATGCTCTATCTGGGCGCCGGATATCCGTACGGACCGGTTTTCCTCACCGTTGCCCTGGGCTGCTTCAGCGCGATCGTCTCCGGGCACCGCCGAGCCGCCTGGGCGGCCGTCGGGATGCTCTGGGCCGGACATGTGCTGGTGGCGCACTGGCTGTACCGATGGCTGCCGCCGTCGGGGGACACGCCCGCAGCCTGGGGGCAGGAGGTGGTCGTCGCCACCTGGATCGTGGCGATCGTGGCGCTGTCGGAACTGGTCCGCGTACGCCGTGAGCAGTGGGCCCGAGACCGCGCGGAGCGGGCACAGGCCGCCAAACGGCGCGCCGACGAGGAACGGCTGAGGATGGCGCGCGAGCTGCACGACGTCCTGGCGCACAGCATCTCCGTGATCAACGTCCAGGCGGGTGTGGGCCTTGCGCTCCTGGACTCCGACCCGGAGCAGGCGCGTACGGCGCTCACCACCATCAAGGCGGCGAGCAAGGAGGCGCTCGGTGAGGTCCGCCAGGTGCTCGACACGCTGCGTGCGCCGGGGGACGCGCCGCGCGCGCCGGCACCCGGTCTCGACCGGCTCCCCGAACTCGTCGAACAGGCGGCGGGCGCGGGCCTGACGGTCGAGATGCAGGGGGAGGCCCCGAAGCTCTCGCCGGGCACCGACCTCGCCGCCTTCCGCATCGTCCAGGAGGCGCTCACCAATGTCGTACGGCATTCAGGATCGCGGCACGCGCGCGTGCGTTTCGATTCCACGGAGGGCGCGCTGCGGCTGCGTATCGACGACGACGGGCCCGCGACCGGCGCGGACGCGGGCGGCAGCGGCAACGGGCTGGCCGGGATGCGGGAGCGGGCCGCGGCCCTGGGTGGCACGATCGAGGCGGGCCCGCGTGACGACGGCGGGTTCCGTGTGCTGGCCGTACTGCCGCTGAGGTCCAAGGAGGAACGGTGATCCGCGTACTGCTCGCCGACGACCAGTTGCTGGTGAGGGCAGGCTTCAAGGCGCTGCTCGACGCGCAGTCGGACATCGAGGTGGCCGGGGAGGCCGCCGATGGCGAGGAGGCGCTGCGCCGGGTGCGCGAACTGCGCCCCGATGTCGTCCTGATGGACATCCGCATGCCCCGGCTCGACGGCCTGGCCGCGACCCGCCGCATCACGGACGACACCGTCCTCAAGGACGTCAAGGTGGTCATGCTCACCACCTTCGAGCTGGACGAGTACGTCTTCGAGGCGATCCGCTCCGGTGCCTCCGGCTTCCTGGTCAAGGACACCGAGCCGGAAGAACTCCTGCGCGCGGTACGGGCGGTGGTCGAGGGCGACGCGCTGCTCTCGCCGGGTGTGACGCGCCGCCTGATCGCGGAGTTCGCTGCCCGCTCCAAGGAGCCGGCGGCAGTCGGGTCCCTCGCCGAACTCACCGAGCGGGAACGGGAGGTGATGGCCCTGGTCGGCATCGGCCTGTCCAACGACGAGATCGCCCGGCGCCTGGTCGTCAGCCCTCTCACGGCGAAGACGCACGTCAGCCGGACCATGGTGAAGCTGGGCGCCCGTGACAGGGCCCAACTGGTCGTGCTGGCCTATGAGTCGGGGTTGGTGCGGCCGGGCTGGCTGGGCTGACCCGCGTCCTCGCCCTTGCCACTCGCACCCTCGCGGCCGAAGCGGACCAGCACGCTGACCGCGCGTACGGCGAAGAGGACAGCGGCCAGCAGGATCCCCGACGCGAGCAGCGCCTTGCCGACGGTGCCGGGGAGATCGAAGAGCAGGGCGGGACCGTACACCGCCCCGAACACGACGGCCGCCGCGAACGCCGCGCTGCACAGCGCGTATCCGATCTCGACGGTGATCGCGTCACGCTCGGCCTGGCTCCGCCGCCCCCTGGTGAACTCCATGCGCCGAGTCAAACAGGCGGGGGCCCGGCAGGACAAGTGAGTCCGCCGGGCCCCCGCCGCCGAGGCGCCCCCTCAGTCGCGGACCGCCACGCGCTCCGCACTCGCCTCCGCCTGGACGGCTTCCTGAACGGCGTCTTCCTGAACGGACTTGACGACCACGATCGACTCCGGCGTACGCCGTGTCCGCAGACCCGGCAGGGTGATCAGCAGGCCCACGAAGGCGATCGCCGTCACCACCATGAGACCGGGCCGGTAGCTGTCGAGGACGGCCTGAGGTGAGGAACCCCCGGAGGAGTTCGCGGCCACGACCGCC
Organism: Streptomyces sp. NBC_00038; assembly: GCF_026343635.1. NCBI lineage: Bacteria > Bacillati > Actinomycetota > Actinomycetes > Kitasatosporales > Streptomycetaceae > Streptomyces > Streptomyces sp. NBC_00038. The sequence goes on along the minus strand of NZ_JAPELQ010000001.1, from coordinate 1,342,770 downwards.
GTCACGACGGCCAGGAAGATCGCGCCGCCCACCTGGACCGAGGTGTTGAGCAGGCCCGAGACCATGCCCTGCTCGTGGTCGTCCACGCCGTTGGTGGCCTGGATGTTGAGCGAGGGGAAGACCAGCGCGCAGGCCGCGCCGATCAGCAGCATGCTCGGCAGGATGACCGCGGCGTACACCGGGTCGAGGTCGACGCGCAGGAACAGCGCGTACCCGACGACCATCAGCGCGAAGCCCGCCGCGATGAGTCGCGGGGTCCCGAAGCGGTCGACGATCGAGCCGACCTTGGTGGAGGACAGCGCCACCAGTGCGCCGGCCGGCAGGAAGGCGAGTGCGGTGTGCAGTGCCGACCAGCCCAGCAGCGACTGCATGTACAGCGTCACCAGGAACTGGAATCCGACGTACGAGCCGAAGAACGCCATCGCGCCGAGTTGGGCCCTGATCTGGTTGCCGGAGCGGAGTACGCCGAGCCGGATCAGGGGACCTGCCGAGCGCTGTTCGACGCGGACGAAGACGGTGAGCAGGACGGCCACGGCGAGGAAGGACAGGAGCGTACGGGCGGACGCCCAGCCGACTTCCGGGGCCTGGACGACGGTGAACACGAGCAGCAGCATCGATGCCGTGCCGAGGATGGCGCCGGGGACGTCGTAGCCGTTGTGGTTCTTCTCGCGCTCGCTGCGCGGGAGGAGCTTCAGGCCGGCGAACAGGGCGATGAGCGCGATGGGCGCGGGCAGCAGCATGGTGAGGCGCCAACTGGCCTCGGTGAGCAGGCCGGAGAGAACCAGACCCATCGAGAAACCGGTGGCGGCGCAGGTGGTGTAGATCGAGAGGGCGCGGTTGCGCAGCGGGCCCTCGGCGAAGGTCGTGGTGATGATCGACAGGCCCGCGGGCGCGGTGAACGCCGCGCTGAGGCCCTTGATGAAGCGGCTGGCGATGAGCAGCGGACCCGAGTCGACGAGTCCGCCGAGCAGCGAGGCGAGCGCGAAGACGCCCAGGGCCACGAGGAAGACCTGGCGGCGGCCCAGCAGGTCGGCGGTGCGTCCGCCGAGGAGGAGCAGTCCGCCGTATCCCAGGATGTAGCCGCTGACGATCCATTGGAGCGTCGAGGTGGAGAGATCGAGTTCGGAACCGATGGACGGCAGGGCGACGCCGACCATCGACACGTCCAGCGCGTCCAGGAACATCGCGGCGCAGAGCACGAGCAGGGTGCCCCACAGACGAGGGGTCCAGCGTCCCTCGGTCGTGGAGTTGGTGAGCGGAGAGGTCATGCCGGAGACACTACATGCGCATGCATTCAATGCAAATGCATTTAATGTCGATGCAACAAAGCCGATTGTTTGCTACGGTGCGCCCATGGCGGCGAAGAAGGCCGAGCAAGGGCTCGTGAACCAGTGGCGCGACATCCTCGCGGTGCATGCGCGCACTCTCTGCGAGCTGGACCGTGAACTGCACCGACACGGCCTCGGCGCCAGCGACTTCGAGGTGCTCGACGTGCTGGCCGAAGGTGTCGCCTCGGACGGCGGCCCGTCCTACCGCGTGCAGGAGATCGCCGACCGCGTCCACCTGAGCCAGAGCGCGCTGTCCCGGCTGATCGCCCGCCTGGAGCGGGACGGTCTCGTGACGCGCGGAATGTGTGCGGAGGACCGGCGCGGAGTGCGCGTCTGCCTCACGCCGAAGGGGCGCGACCTGCACGGCGAGGTGCTGCCGTTGCAGCGCGCGGTGCTGACGCGGATGCTGGCGGGCGGCGGCGCGGCCGGCTGACCTGGCCGGTCGGCGCCGCTACGCCGAGAGCCCGAGCAGTGCACCATGCCCAACGCCCTTGTACGTGGCCCGATGTGCCTCGGGGAACAGACGGCAGGAGCCGCCGGGCGCGCCCCCGACGGCTCCTGTCGTACACGAAATCGGTTGTTCTCAGTTCGGCTGTTCTCAGTTTGGTTGAGCGGAGAACTCGGGCACGCGCCCCGTTGAAGCGGCGGTGGTCCTCGGCTCCAGGAGCCGTTCGGCGAGGTAGCCGAAGAGCAGCCCGAAGGTGGCCCACAGCACGGCCTGCATGCCGATGGACGCCAGCCGGAACTCCCACAGGTCGGTGGCCGGGAAGCCCTTGGGAGTGTTGTCCCCGGCCGGAAGGAAGACCATGGCGACGGCGACCGCCGCCATGAAGGCCGCCCCGGCTGTGATGGAGGCGTTCCAGTTGCCCCATCCCGGAGCCAGCCGTCGGCCGAGCAGGACCGCGGCGACGCCCAGGAGCACGCTCAGCGCGATCATGAGGACGAACAGGACGGTGCGCTTGCCGATCGTGTCGGGATTGCCCACGGCGGGAGGGCTGGCCGGGTACTTGAGGATGGGCACCAGGTAGACGGTGAGGAACCCGGCGAGCGCGGTGAGCGCCGCCGTCGCCCTGGCTCCGAACCGGCCGATACGGCCGAGCGCGAAGCAGAACGCGAGCGCCGCGATGCCGCCGATGGCCACGCCGAACACGAGGACGCCCGTGGCGAGCCCCGCTGTCGACTGCACGGAACGACTGACGAGTTCCTCGCCGTGCTCATGGGAGTTGGCCGACTCGAAGGCGATGGCCGCATCCACGGGGCCCTCGCCCACAAGGTAGGCGAAGACGAAGGCGAGCGCGCCCGCGGCGAGGCCCGCGAGCATGCCGCGGACCAGCAGGGTGCGTACGTTGACGGAGTTCATCGGTTTGTCTCCGTCTCAGTGGCAGGGGAAGCCGAGCAGGTGCCGGCCGTCGTGGACCCACTCGTGCACGCCCTCGCCGGAGATCAGCGCGGTGGCACCCTGCTCAGCGCCGACGAAGTACAGCAGGACCAGCATCAGAACGCCGAAGAAGACGGCCCAGGGCAGGATGGCCTGGATCGGCAGCGGCGCCGCGGCGGACGGAGCAACGGGGGCAGGGGCGGCAGTGGACTGCGCCATGGCGAGACCTCCTCGGGAACACGCGTCCCGCATTGTGTGGAGCACTCGACGACGGCGTTGGGTCTGACTCACCACCGACTCCTTGCGAGGGGCGGCACACAGGGGCGCGACCGTGCCGGGCTTGCACCGGACTTCCGTGGCGCCGTCGTCCTTGTCGCCCCAGATGGTAGGTGCAATGAGGGCTTCGGCCAACATGGCGTAGGACACCTACGATGAACCGGCCTCGGCGACCTTGCGAAAGGACTCACATGACCGTCCGGCTGACCCTGTTGTGCGCCGCCGCCCCAGTGGAACGCGACGTACGTTTCGCCGACGTGCCGCTGGACGATCGGGCGCTGCGGGAGGCACGGGCGATCGCCCGAACGCTGCCCACGGCCGACACCCGGTATTCGGCGCCTTCGCAGCGGTGCACCCAGACGGCGAAGGCTCTGGGATGGGACGCCGTATCCCCGGAACCGGCCCTGCGGGACCTCGACATGGGCAGTTGGCACGGCCGGTCACTCGGCGAGGTCGCGGCCAGTGACGGTGCCGGGCTCGCCGCCTGGATGTCGGACCCGGACGCCGCCCCGCACCACGGCGAGTCCGTGACGGAGGTGTGCCACCGGGTCTCCGCCTGGCTGGACGCGCTGCCGGATGACGCCGGGCGCCTGCTGGCCGTGGTCGAACAGGCCGTGGCGCGCGCCGCGGTCATCGGCGTGCTGGGCGCGCCACCGCAGTCGTTCTGGCGCGTCGACGTACCGCCTCTGTCCACCGTCCAGTTCACCGGCCGGGGCAACCGCTGGAATCTGCGGATGGGTGCCGTCTCCACCGCACCGGGCGGTGGAGACGGCTGAACTCCCCGTGGAGCGGCGTGTGTTCCGCTCCGTGGACGTCCGGGTCGCGTGTCAGCTGCTGCGAGTGGCGGCGCGCCGCTTGCCGAGCCACCAGGCGCCGCCGCCCAGGACGAGCAGGGTGACGACGATCGCACCGACCACAAGGCCGGTGGACATGCCGTCGTCCTCTTCGGCGGCCGTGTCACTGGCGGGCGCCGTTTCGGACGGCTCCGCCGCGGCGGAGCCGGTGGTGGACGGAGTCGGGCTGGGAGTCGCGCTCGCCGTCGGGCTCGGGCCGACCGGCTTCGCACCGGGGGCCGCCGCCTTCAACTCGAGGATCGGCGCGGGCTGTTCGGGTTCCTCGCCGCCGCTGGGCAGTTCGATCCAGCGGGAGACCTCTCCGTCGCTATAGGTCTCGACCGTCTTGAACGCGATCTCCTTCGCGTCCGGGAGCTGCCTGACCTTGATCTTGTGCTCGGCGTCCACTCCGGTCTTGAGGGCGGTGCCGCCGACGGTGTAGCCATCGGCGGTGGCCTTGAACGTCCAGCCCTTGGGCGCCTCGTCGAGCGAGACGTCAGCCGGTGCGATGCCGTCGGGCAGGACGATGCGCAGCTCGGTGAAGCCTCCGGAACTCGACTCCGCCTCGGAGACGAAACTGAGGGTGACGTTCTCGGCCAGGGCCTGCGGGGTGTCGGCCTCAACCTCCGCGTGGGCGGAGGCCGTTCCGCCCATGGCCAGGGTGGCCGTGAGCGCGGCGGCGCCGACGAGTCCGATACGACGCGTCGCGCGGCCGAACTGGTGCGTGGACAGAGACAAGGGAACTCCTTGCTGGTGGGACCGGGCAGGCCGAAGCCGGGCCCGGGGAAATGGACGACCGGACGTGCTCGCGTCCCGGTGGTCCCCTGCGCACCAGCGCATGCTCAAGAGGCTCTGTCCTTGCCGCTGACGGGAGTTCGAAGTGGCCGATCAGTCGCAGGGCGGCGGGCGGTTCGGGAACCACGGCACCGGTGAACCACGGCCTCACGCAGGCGATGACGGCAACAGCGGCACCCCGCACCGTACGGGCGGTGACCAGCGCCGCCGTCACGGCCGCGTCGGCCCGGTGGAGCAGCCAGGCGACCGCCAGGGCGGCGACGACATGGACGGCCGTCATGGCCGAGGAGGCGTGATGCCAGGTGTGTCCGTCTCCCTGGGACATGGCCATGTGGCTGTGCGCCGTGTGACCGCTCTCGGCATGATCCGTGCCACCCGCCCAGGTCAGTACGAGATGCAGCGCGCCCTGCGCCGCGAGCGTGCAACCCGCGATGACGGGCAGCGAGTGATGGCGGCGGGCGATGGGCCATACGACGATGAACTGCGCGACGCCGAAGGCGATCACGAGCCGCCACGGCACCGGGCCCTCGGCGACCGCGTGGTGACCGAAGGCGGCGAGCACGCTGCCCACGAGTGCGAACATCCCGGCCCGGACGCAGGCTCCCGCGCGGCTCGGCCGAGGGCCCGAGCCCCGGCCGTCGTCGTCCGTCACGTGATCACCTGGCATGGTCGCCCATCATCCACCCCCGGCCCCTCGTCCGTCAGGCCGGGCCGGGGATCGGTTCGGCGAGCCGGTGGGATCAGTGCGTTGCCGCGCGTCGTGTGACGAACGCGATGACCGCGGCGGTCGCGGCCAGTGCCGCCACGCTGGTGAGGGCGATGGGAAGGGAGAACCAGTCCGCCATGAATCCGATGGCGGGTGGCCCCAGGAGCATGCCGCCGTAACCGAGTGTGGACGCGATGGCGACTCCGTCCGGGCCGGCCAGCCTGCCGGCGCGTTCCACGGAGACGGGAAAGAGGTTGGCGAGGCCGAGCCCGGTGATCACGAAGCCGAGGAGCGCTGCCCACACGGAAGGGGCGAGCGCGGCGAGCAGCATGCCGGCCGCGGCCGTGGCGCCACCGAACACCAAGGTCCGGGTCTGGCCCAGGCGTTCGAGCAGCCTTGTGCCGGTCAGCCGGCCGATGGTCATGGCGAGCGCGAAGCAGGAATAGCCGAACGCCGCGAAGCCCGGAGTGGAGTCCAGGTCCTGCTCCAGGTGCAGTGCGCTCCAGTCGGCCAGGGCTCCCTCGCCGTAAGCCGTGCACAGGGCGATCAGACCGAAGGTGATCACGAGACCGCGGGTACGGGCGTCCAGTCGGCGCGGCGCGGACTCCGCGGGCGAGACGCTCTCCGGTGCTGCCGGGGGTGGGAGGCGCAGCAGGGCGCGGCCCGCGATGCCGGTGACGAGCAGACCGATCGTGGTGAGGCCGAGCAGGTGCTGCGTCGGGGACAGGACGCCGGCGACGAGCCCGCCGAGTCCGGCACCGGTCATGCCGCCGAGGCTGAAAGCGGCGTGGAACGTCGGCATGATCGGCCGTTGAAGGGCCCTCACCAGGTCGACGGCGGCGCTGTTGAACGCGACGTTGATCCCGCCGTACGCCGCCCCGAAGATCAACAGCACTGCGGCCAGTGCCGGAGCGGAGTGCGTCAGCGGGGGCAGCGCGACACTCAGCGAGAGCAGGACTCCGCAGACCACCGTCACCAGGTGGCTGCCGTATCGACGGCACAGACGGCCGGTGAGGATCATCGTGATGACCGCGCCGGCGGAGACTCCGAGCAGGGCGAGTCCGAGCGCGCTGGCCGAGGCGCCGGTCTGTTCCTTGATGGCGGGGATGCGGACGACCCATCCGGCGAATATGAAGCCGTCGAGGGCGAAGAAGACGGTGAGGACGACGCGGAGTCGGGTGAGGTTGTTGTCCGGCACGACGCTGTGCGGAGTGATTTTGTTTATTAGCGGCACAAAGTCAGGGTAGGTGGGTGGTGGAGGCTGGGCAAGGGAGTCGATGGGCGTACGCGACCGCCCTCGGCACCCCGATCCGCATCCTCGCCTCCAGCCGCTCGAGTCATTGCCGGTATGGCGAAGGGGGGCTGCTACGGCAGTGGGCGGTCGTCGACGACGTTCTTCATCACGAGCGTGGAGGTCAGGCGCTGGACTCCGGGCAGGGTGGCGAGCCGCTGGTCGTAGAGCTGCTGGAAGGCCGCGAGGTCGGTGGTGGCGACCCGCAGGAGGTAGTCGGGGTCGCCGAACAGGCGCTGGGCCTGGATGACGTGCGGGACGGCGGCCACGCCCTCCTCGAATGCGATGACCGTGTCGCGGTCCTCCAGGCGCAGGGTGACGAAGATGATCGCCTCGAAGTTCAGGCCGACGGCCGCGGGGTCGACAACCGCACGGTAGCCGCGGATGGCGCCCGCGCGTTCGAGGTCGCGCAGGCGGCGGTGGCAGGGCGAGACGCTGAGCTGCACGCGGGCGGCCAGTTCGGTCACCGTCAGGCGGCCGTCAAGCTGCAGCTCGGCAAGAATCTTCCGGTCCAGGGCATCCATGGCGAAGATTCTCCCTCGTAGGGCGCGGTCATGGGGTAAATAGAGAAACACTTTCGGGCATTTCGCTCCTATTCTTCCCTCTCACGGCAAGGAGACACGAGAGGGATGGACCCATGGACACGACGACGCTGGCGGCCTTCCTGGCAGTGGATCTACTGCTGGTCCTCACGCCCGGCGCGGACTGGGCCTACGCGATCTCGGCGGGCCTGCGGGACCGGTCTGTCGTCCCCGCGGTCGCCGGGCTGATAGCCGGATACGCGGGATACACCTTGCTCGCCGTCGCCGGCCTGGTGGTGATCGTGGCGAGCTCGCCGAGCCTGCTCACCGTGCTCACCGTCGTGGGGGCCGCCTACCTGATGTGGCTCGGCTGGGGTGTTCTGTCGCGACCGGCGGTTCCGGGCGCGTCCATGGAGGCCATGTCCTCCTCGTCCTCCTCCCGTCGGCAGGTCATGCTCAAGGGAGCCGGCATCAGTGGGCTGAACCCCAAGGCACTGCTGCTCTACTTCTCGCTGTTCCCGCAGTTCATCGACTCCGCGGCGGGCTGGCCCGTCGCCGCCCAGACCGGACTGTTCGGCAGCCTCCACATGGTTGCCTGTGCCGTGGTCTATCTCGCCGTCGGCCTCCTGGCCCGCACGGTGTTGAAGACCCGGCCGTCAGCGGCCCGGGCGGTCACCCGTGCGTCCGGTGCCATGATGATCGTCATCGGCGGGTTCCTGCTGGTGGAACGCCTGGTCGGCTGACGGACCCGCCCGACTCCGTTCACACGCTGAGATGTTCGCCGAAGGAGAGCACGTGGAAGAGCAGGCGCAGCAGGACGAGGCGAGCTCCGAGGTGCAGGCGCGCGTCCGGGCCGGCTTCGACCGCCAGGGGCTGATGGGCCACCTCGGCGCACATGTGTCCCACATCGCGCCGGGGCGCGTGCACATCGTGCTCCCGAGCCGGCCGGCGGTGACGCAGCAGCACGGTTACTTCCACGCCGGTGCCACCAGCGCCATCGCGGACAGCGCGGGCGGCTACGCGGCCCTCACCCTGTTCCCCGAGAACGCCGACGTGCTCACCGTCGAGTACAAGATCAACCTCCTGGCGCCCGCCGTCGGCGACCACATCGAGGCGGTGGGAACCGTCCTGAAGTCCGGACGCACACTGACCGTGTGCCGGCTGGAGGTGTTCGGCGTCCAGGACGGACAGCGAAAACTCGTCGCCGCCGGACAGCAGACGCTGATTCGCGTGAACGGGCCCGAGCGGTGACAGGTCACCTGGGCGTGCCACACCCCGCGTCTGCGACATGATCCGCCGGACAGGCCCGAGGTGCCCGGGAGGGAGGGAGCTCATGGACAGCAGAGCCGAACTGGTGCCGCACTGGGTGACCTGGCAGCAGAGGCCGTTCCCCGACGCCAACCTCCTTCTGCTGCACGGGCGGCAACCGGCCCTGGTCGACAGCGGTTTCGTCGCCCACGCCGAAGAGACGGCGGCCTGGGCACACGCCCGCACCGGGCACATCGACCTGGTCGTGAACACCCACTGGCACTCCGACCACGTCGGCGGCAACGCCCTCCTGCAGACCAGGGGCGCCCTCATCGCGGCCGGAGCACCGGAAGCCGAGGCCGTCACCCGCCGGGACCCGGGCTGCTGCGCGGCGGAGTACCTCGACCAGCCGGTCCCCCCGTACACCGTCGACATGCCGCTCGACGACGGACAGGTCCTCCGGCTCGGAGACGCCGACTGGGAAGTCGTCCGCACCCCTGGGCACACCCCAGGGCACCTCGGGTTGTGGCAGCCGGACGAGCGGCTCCTCGTGGTCGGGGACGCGCTGTCGGACTACGACGTCGGCTGGGTGAACCTCGCCCTCGACGGACCCGCCGCGCTCACCACCGCGCTCGCCTCCCTGCACAGGCTGGCCGACCTCGCCCCGCGGGTCCTGCTTCCCTCGCACGGCCCGATCCCCGCGGACACCGGTGCGGCGTTCGCCACCGCGCTGCGCCGGGCCCAGCGCCTCGTCGACGACCCGGACGGAGCCGTCCGGTACGGCGCGCGGCGGATCTTCGCCTTCGCCCTGATGATCCGTGACGGGATCCCGGCGGATGAGGTCGAGCCCTATCTGCTCGCCCGGGCGTGGCTGACGGACGCGGCACGACTCCTGGGTCTCACACCCGAGGCCCTCGCTGCCGAGTTGACCGGCACGATGCTCCGCGGCGGGGCCATCGTCCTGCGCGACGGGCGCCTGCACGCGGCGGCCGAGCACACCCCCGTCCCGACGGGATCGCTGCGCGTGCCCTACCCACGTGAGTGGCCGTCTGCGACCGAGCCGTGCTGACGGGCGCCGAACCCGATGGGCGGGCGCATTCGCGACCGCTCGCCATGCCCTCGGGTTGTGACCTGCTTCCGTGATGCCAATGCCGTCCGACCGAGCGCTGCCGCGTCTGGAGCGTGCGGGCATCGTGACCAAATCCGGTTGAGATGCTCCCGTGCGTTGGGGAGAGTCTCCGGTCATGGAGTTCTTCTGCTACCACCGCGATCGGCCCGGCTCCGCCAAGTTGCGCGACGAACTACTGGAAGACCACTGGTCCTACATGGACGGGTACGCGGCGGAGATGATCGCTCGCGGCCCGACCCTCGCCGACGACGGCGAAACGCCCACCGGCAGCGTGCACATCCTCGACCTGCCCGATCCCGCTGCCGCCCGCGCGTTCGCCTTCGACGAGCCCAACTACCAGGCCGGCGCGTACCGGGACGTGCTGGTGCGACGTTGGCGCAACATGCTGGGGCGCACCATGTGGGACTTCCCTGGTGGCCGGACCGGTGGGAACCGGTATCTGGTGCTCGGCCTCGGCTCGGGGGAGCCCGTCGATCTGGTCGTGCCACCCGACCGGGACGAACTGATTGCGTACGGGCCGCTGTTGTCCGACGACGGCGCCACCTGGCTGGGTACGGGCGTACTGCTCCGGGCCCCGGACCCGGACACGGCGCGCGCCGTGCTGACCCTGGACCAGTACGCCGACATCGAGGTCCACGACTGGTACTTCGGCGGGCGCTCGTGACGAACACGTAGCCTCAACCGCGCGTCGGAATCAGGGGCTTGCCCCCGTGCTCCGGGGTCTGGCAGGATCACTGCGCCCGTCGCTCACAGCAAGGTGCGGCGGTCGTCGAGGAGGTCCGGTGGACAGGCGGTGGCTGTTCCTGTCGGCGGCCGTGGTACTCATCGTCGTCTCCCTGGGCGTGGTGCTCCTCCGCGACGACGAGGCCGATGACCGGCACGCTGCGGACACGCCCGTCGCCAGCACCCAGGCCAACGTCCCGCCCGGGACGGGGTCTTCGTCCCCCTCGGGCAGTGCCACCACCACGTCGCCGAAGCCGTCGGCCAAGACAACCTCCGCATCCCCCTCCGCCGGCGCGACCAGCGCGTCGGCGAAGCCGTCGGCGACCGACAGCCCGCAAGCGGCGTCCGCCGGCGCGCCGTTGGCCGGTCGCATACGGCCCGGCGTCACCTACCGAGGCGTCGCCACCTTCTACGACTCGGACGGCGGAGGCGCCTGCCTGTACGACCCGAGCGGTGACGTCATGACCGGGGCGATGAACTCCATCGACTACGAGTCGGCGAAGGCTTGCGGCGCGTACGTGTCCGTCCGCGCGGCCAACGGAACCTCCATCACGGTCCGCATCACCAACGAATGCCCAGGGGAGTGCGCACCCGGGCAGATCGACCTCAGCGCCGAGGCCTTCGCCAAGCTCGCGGACCCCACGGCCGGCCGGATCGCGATCACATGGAAGCTGGTGAGCCCCAGCACCTCCGGCACCATGTCGATCCGGTACAAGACCGGGTCCAGCCGCTATTGGTGCGGAATCCAGGCCGTCGGGCACCGGAATCCGGTGGCCCGCCTGGAGGTTCGAGCCGGCAGCGGCTGGCGTCAGCTGTCCCGTACCGACTACAACTACTTCATCTCCGAAGACGGCACCGGGTGCGGCGGCGCGATCAGGATCACCGACATCTTCGGAGAGCGACTCACAGTCGACGGAATCGCGATCCGGCCGAACGTGGTGCAGCCCACCCGGGTCCAGTTCGCCAAGCGCTGACCCCTGCTCGCGCGTCCGGTCCGACGCGTCGACGGACCCTGGCTGACGCCCCGTCAGAAACGAATGGGAATCGGTAGCCGGGAATCGGTAGCCCTCAGCCGAGGAAATTGTCCCTCCTGCGCTCCGTCTCGCCTGGGGGAAATCCCCCAGGCGAGACGGAGGAAAGCCACGTTCCGGCGGGCGGCGCGCGTTCGTAGCTTGGGGTGCATGAGGACAACCACCAGGAAGCAGCCATGATCGAAGCCCGTGGACTCACCAAACGCTACGGAAGCACCGTCGCCGTCGACGGGCTCGACTTCGAGGTCCGTCCAGGCGCCGTCACCGGTTTCCTCGGCCCCAACGGGTCCGGGAAGTCCACCACCATGCGCCTGATCATGGGGCTGGACCGCCCCGACGCGGGTAGCGCCCGCGTCGACGGCAGGCCGTACCGGGACTTGCGCTGGCCCCTGCGCGAGGTCGGCGCCCTGCTCGAAGCCCGTACGTACCACCCGGGCCGCACCGCCGAGAAGCACCTCGCCGCGCTCGCCGCCGCGAACGGCATCCCCGGCTCCCGGGTGCACAGCGTCCTCGACACCGTCGGCCTCACCGAGGTGGCGCGGAAGCGGGCGGGCGGTTTCTCGCTCGGCATGTCGCAACGCCTCGGCATCGCGGGGGCGTTGCTCGGCGACCCGGCCGTGCTGCTCTTCGACGAGCCCGTCAACGGCCTCGACCCGGAGGGGGTGCGCTGGATCCGCAATCTGATGAAGTCGCTCGCGGCAGAGGGCCGTACCGTCCTGCTGTCCAGCCACCTGATCAGCGAAATGGCGCTCACCGCCGACCACTTGATCGTGATCGGCCAGGGAAGGCTGCTCGCCGACACCAGCGTCGCAGGGCTGACCGCGAGCGGCCGCTCGCTGGAGGAGGCGTTCTTCGCGCTCACCGGCGACAGCGCGGAGTACCGGGGCACCGCCCCCGCCCGACGAGGGAGGCAGCTGTGACCGTCGTACCGATCATGAGCGGGCTGCCCGCGGGGCGCTACGGATTCGGGCACGCCGCGCGGATGGAGTGGATCAAACTGCGCAGCCTGCGCTCGACGTTGTGGGCGCTGCTCGCCACGGTGGTGGGGATGATCGCCATCGGGGTCGTCACCATGGCCAACACCAAGGCACCGAGCGCCGCGAAGTCGGACACCTTCGACGCGGTGAACAACGTGCTCGCGGGCGTGGCCCTCGGCCAGCTGGTCGTCGGCGTCCTGGGCGTGCTCGTGGTCACCGGCGAGTACTCGTCCGGCGCCATCCGCTCCACGCTCGCCGCCGTCCCGAACCGGCCGCTGCTGCTCGCCGCCAAGGCAGGCGTCTTCGGCCTGGTCACGTTGGTGGTCGGCGAAGTGGTCGCCTTCGCGACGTTCTTCGCCGGGCGCCTCGCACTCGACGCGACGGTGCCGCGACCGGCGCTCGGCGACCCAGGCGTGCTGCGCGCGCTGGTGCTCTCCGGCGCGTACCTCGCCCTGGTCGGGCTCATCGGCATCGCGTTGGGCGCCGTCGTACGGCACACAGCGGCGGCCATCGGAACACTGGTCGGAGTGCTGTACGTGGTACCGGCGGTGCTGTCCGGGCTGACCGGCGTCGCGGTGGCGAAGTTCTTCCCGACCATGATCGCCGCGAACTCGCTGGCGGTCTCCAAACCGGTGGCCGACTGCCTCTCTCCATGGGCGGGCTTCGCGGTGCTGTGCCTGTACGTGGCGGCGGCACTGGGCGCCGGAGGGTGGCTGCTGGTGCGGCGCGATGCGTGAGCGCTCCGCTGGTTGGGCCGCGACAGGAAGAGCCGCGACATGCCGTCGGTCGGCGGCGGCGCCGTCGTGGCCGGTCGCGCCCACGCGGCGGAGCCGCACATGTCACAGCCCCGCGCCCCTTCGGGGCGTGCTCATGGCGCGGCGGCACGAAGCTGTCGCGGCCACTCGCTCGAACAGGACACTGGAACCATGCGCGACACATCGGCGGTGATGCCCGGACCCGGGGTGCGCACAGGCCCGGGCGGTGCGCTGCGGACCGTTCTGCGCGCTCCCTTCACCACGCGCGCCTGGGCCGAGGCCGCGTACTGCCTGATCGGCTTTCCCCTCGCACTGGTCGGCTTCGTCCTCGTCGTGGTACTCCTCGCCCTCGGTACCGGACTCACCGCCTCCCTCGTCGGCGCCGTCCTCGGACTGCTGCTGGTCGTCGCGGCGGTCGGCCTCGCGCGTGCCCTCGCCGTGCTGCAGCGCGGGCTCGCCGCCGGACTGCTGGGGGAGCGGGTGCAGGCGCCGGCGCGGCTGCGGCCGACGGGCGGGGCGTTCGCGCGGCTGGACTCGCGGCTGCGCGACGCGGCCGGGTGGCGTTCGGTGGCCTACGTACTGGTGAGGCTGCCCGTCGCCGCCTTCGGGCTGTACGCGGTGGGCTGGTGGCTCACCGGCCTGACCAACCTCTCCGCCCCGCTGCGCTGGGCCGCCTTCGACCAGCGCCCCGCGGGCGGCGAGGCGGGCATGGCGACGATCACGCCGATCCCGGTGGGCGGGGGCGCGCCGCACAGCACCTCCCTCGCCGGCACCTTCGTGGCGGCGGGCATCGGTGCGGTCACGTTGCTGGCCGCACCGTGGTTCACCCGGGGGGTCGTGGCCGTGGACCGGTGGCTGGTCCGGGCGCTGCTCGGACCTGGCGCGATGGCCGAGCGGGTACGGAACCTGGAGGAGACCCGTGCCCTCGCCATCGACGACTCGGCGGCGTTGCTGCGCCGCCTGGAGCGGGACCTGCACGACGGGGCACAGGTCCGGCTCGTCGCGCTGGCCATGAGCCTCGACATGGCCAAGGAGCGCCTGGGCGCGGAGGGCGAGCCGGTCGCCGACCCCGCCCGGGTGCGCCAACTGGTCGAGTCCGCGCACCGCAACGCCACCGAGGCCCTGTCCGAGCTGCGCGACCTCGCCCGCGGCATCCACCCGCCCGCCCTCGACGACGGCCTGCCCGACGCCCTGGCCACGCTCGCGGCGCGCAGCACCGTGCCCGTCGAGCTGGCCGTGGACATCCCTGAGCGGCCCACGCCGGCCATCGAGACGATCGCGTACTTCTGCGCCGCCGAGCTCCTCACCAACGTCATCAAGCACAGCGGTGCCCGCCGCGCCGCGCTGCGCGTGACACAGCAGGACGGCGTGCTGCGGCTGTGCGTCAGCGACGACGGGCGGGGCGGTGCGGAGGTGGCGATCGGCAGCGGCCTCACGGGGCTGATGCAGCGCGTCCGCACGGTCGACGGCACCCTGGACATCACCAGTCCGGCGGGCGGGCCCACCGCGGTGACGGTGTCGCTGCCCCTGCACGCGTGAGTACGGAACCCGGCGTGAGGACCATGAGACCATGCCAGCCATGCGCGTCGTGATCGCCGAGGATGCCGCTGTGCTGCGGGAGTTGCTCGCCCAGATGCTGACCGAACGCGGCCACGAGGTGTGCGCGGCCGTGGCCGACGCCGAGGCGCTGCGGGCGGCCGTGGCCGAACACCGGCCGGACGTCACCGTCGTCGACATCCGGATGCCGCCGACGCACACCGACGAGGGGCTGCGCGCCGCGATCGACATCCGGCGGCAGCAACCCGGGACCGGGGTGCTGCTGTTCTCGCAGTACATCGAGACGAAGTACGCGACCAGGCTGCTCGCGGCCGGATCCGCGGGCGTCGGCTACCTGCTCAAGGACCGGGTCGCCAACGTGGCCGAGTTCACCGAGGCGCTGGCCCGGGTCGCGGCCGGCGGCACCGCCCTCGACCCCGAGGTGGTGACTCAACTGGCCGGTGCGGGGCGGCGCATCGAGGACCTCGAATCACTGACGGCACGTGAGCGCGACGTCCTGGCGCTGATGGCGGAGGGCCGGACCAACGCCGCGATCGCCCACGTGCTGGTGGTGTCGGCGGGCACGGTGGAGAAGCACGTCGCGGCCATCTTCGCCAAGTTGGGCCTGCCGATCTCCGAGGACGCGAACCGGCGGGTGCTGGCGGTGCTGCGGTATCTGGGGTCGTGAGCGCCCGGGCCGTGTGCCGGCGGCACCCCCGAAATCGGCCCGCCGGCACACAACTGAGCGGTTCCTAGGCGCCCTTGAACTGCGCGGTGACGGCGGCCACGCGCTTGCCCTGGTACAGAGCGGCGGCTCGGGCGGTGTCGTCGACGGGGATCGCTCCCTGGCCGTTGACGTGGCTGGTGCCGTAGGGGTTGCCGTCGGCGAACTTCACCGGGTCGGTATAGCCCGGGGTGACGATGATGCCGCCGAAGTGGTGCACGGAGTTGTAGAGAGCCAGCAGCGTGGACTCCTGCCCGCCGTGCGCGGTGGCGGTTGCCGTGAAGCCGCTGTAGATCTTGTCGGCCAGCTTGCCCTGCGCCCACAGCCCGCCGAGCGTGTCGATGAACTGCTTCAGCTGGCTGGCGATGTTGCCGAACCGGGTGGGGCTGCCGAATATGACGGCGTCGGCCCACTCGATGTCGGCCGCGGTCGCCACCGGGATGTCCTTCGTGGCCGCGGCGTGCGCCGACCACGCGTCGTTACTGGCGATCGCCTCCTCGGGGGCGAGCTCGGACACGCGCAGGAGCCGTACCTCGGCACCCTCCTTGCGGGCGCCCTCCGCCACGGACTCAGCCAGTTCGTGAACGGTGCCGGTCGACGAGTAGTAGACAACTGCGATCTTGGGAGACATCGGGAGTTCCTCTCGCTGTTCTGTGGTCTCGACGGCCGGGGCCGCCGTTTCGGGGTGGGGATGGGCGATGGCGGTCAGGGAGAGTCGCAGCCGTCGTGCCGCGAGTCCCTTCGAGGCGGTCAGTCCGTGGCGGTAGCGGTCGACGGCCACCGAGGCCGATATCCGCAGCGATCCGTTCTCGACGGAAAGGGAGTCCACCGTCAGGTCGAGCGGTGCCCGGTCCCCGCGGACGGTGAGGAAACCTTTGACGATCCAGGCGCCGGCCTCGCCGCGCGCCACCCCGGTCGATTCGAATCCGATGTCGGGGTAGCGGTCCGCGTGAAGGAAGGCGGGGGAGCGCACATGATCGTCACGGCGGGGCGTGCCTGTCCGGAAACTGCCCGCCTCGACGACGGCCTGTGCGGTCGAGCGGGTGACCGGCTCGGCGACCGTGATGGTCCCCGATTCCAGCAGGAACGTGCCGGTCACCTTGCCCAGGCCGAACATGTGCCGCGTGGTGAAGGTCAGGGACGACCGAGCTGGATCGACCTCGTACGTCCCGGCGGGGGGCAATTGAACGCTCATGCCCTTCTGGCCTCTCGCTCGGCGTCGCGCGGATAGGCCCACGGCGGCGCTCTTGCTTGCTTTGGCAAGTATCTTCTCTGAGTGAAAATGCTTTGTCAAGCAACTAAATCTTGTGCTTGAGTGTTCTTACCAAGAGCTTCGGAAGGGAGGGGGTGGGAGGTGCCGACGCAGCAGCCGCAGAACCCCGCGGGTCAAGCGGCGGTCTCGGAACCGCTGAGCGATGCGGAGGAACGCCTGTGGCGCGCACTGCAGAGAATGCTGGTGGCGCTGCCCCGGGCCCTCGACGAGGACCTCCTGCGCTCCACGGGCCTGTCGCTCACGCAGTACATCGTCCTGGCCCATCTCTCCGAGGCGGACGGAAACCACCTGCGCATGACCGACCTGGCCGCTGCCACGGCCTTGTCCGCGAGCCGCATCACCCGGCTCGTGGAGACCCTCCGAGTTCAGGGCCTGGTCGTCAAGCGACCTCACTCGACTGACGCCCGGGGGCACATGGCAGTGCTCACGGAAGCCGGTCGGCAGCGGCTGGTGGGCGCCTATCCGGCTCATCTGGCCAGCGCTCGGAGACGAGTCATGGACCAGCTCCATCCTGCCCTGGTCCACCGGCTCGCCGAGGAGTTGCAGGCGGTGGCCGATCCGCTCCTCTCGCGGTGCCCGGCGAACCCCGACCGCTCCGAGCCGAAGTCTGTGTACGGCGAAGCAGCCATTTGACCCGACCCGGCCCGGCCCCTGCGCAAAGCATGGTGGTACCCCAGCCAGGGCCGCTCCTCCTAGGAGGCGGGGGAGTCGGGGGCCTTGAGCCCGATCAGCCTCATCACCGCTTGCTCGACGCTGTCCAGGTCGTACTCGCCCAGCGGCACACCGGAGGCGCGTGAGTGCTTCGTGACGCCGACGAACGCACCGAACGCCATCGAGAGCAGGACCTGAGGGTCACCGGGGCGGACGGCACCGATCGCCTGCGCCTCCCGAAGGATCCCCACCAGCTCGGCGTTGAGGCGATCGGCGACCTCGAACGCCTGCGGGCGCAGATACGACCCGTGCACCTGGTGTTCGAGGAACGAGAACGCCTGGGGGTGGGCGACGGCGAACGCGACCTGATGCCGCCAGACCAGTCCGATGGCCGTCACGGGATCGGCCCCGCGTACGTCATCGGTGATCACGGCGTCGGCGAAGGCCGCTTTCGCCTCGGTGAAGACAGCCTCGCCCAGCGCCTGTTTGTTGGGGAAGTAGCGGTAGATCGTGCCCACCGCGACGCCGGCCCGAGTGGCGATCTCCGGCACGTTGGTGCCGTCCCAGGTGCGCTCGTCGAACAGCTCCAGCGCGGCGTCCATCACTTTCCTGCGCAGGGGGGTCTCGTCGCTCGTCACGGAAGGGGGCATCGGCACGAGTGAAACTTCGTTCAGTGTCTCGATCTTGTCAAGCGGAGGGGGTAGGGTGCGGCGTGAATGAAAATTCATTCACCCGCTCATGTATGGAAATGGAGTGTGCCGATGAGGCGATACGGGCACTGGATCGCAGGCGTGGAAGTCGAACCCGCATCGGACAGTTGGCTGCCGTCCACGTCCCCCGGGGGCGATGAGGTCGTGCACGAGATCGCCCTCGGCGACACCACCGATGTGGATCGCGCCGTCGTGGCGGCGGCCGGGGCGGTCGACGGGTGGTGGAACCGTCAGCCCATCGAGCGGGGTCGCGTCCTGGCGGCCATAGCCGCGCGGCTGCGCGGGGAGGTCGCCGGCCTCGCGGAACTGGAGTCGGCCGAGACCGGCAAGCCCGCCTGGCAGTCCCCGCTGGAGGTGGAGGGCGCGGCCAACTTCTTCGAGTTCTACGCGGGCCTGGTGAACCTGCCCGGTGGCGAGGTGGTGAACATAGGGCCGGGCTTCCACGCGTACACCCGGCGCGAGCCGCTCGGTGTCGTCGGCGTCATCACCCCTTGGAACGCGCCCCTCAACCAGGCGGCTCGCGCGATCGCTCCGGCCCTCGCGGCCGGCAACGCCGTCGTGGCCAAGCCTTCCGAGTTCACCTCGGCGACCACCCTTGAACTGGCCCGCATCGCCACCGAATGCGGCCTGCCCGACGGTGTCCTGAACGTCGTCACCGGCACGGGGGGCACCGTGGGCGCGGCGATCGTCAGCCATCGGAAGGTCCGGAAGGTGGCGTTCACGGGCTCGACCCGCGCCGGGCGCGAGATCGGCCGTATCGCCGCGGACCGCATCATCCCGCTCACGCTGGAGTTGGGCGGCAAGTCCCCCAACATCGTCTTCGCGGACGCCGACCTGGCCGCGGCCGCCCGCGTCGCCGTCGAGGCGTTCCTGCCCAACGCGGGCCAGTCCTGCATGGCCGGCACCCGGCTGCTGGTCGACGCGAAGATCCATGACGAGTTCCTGGAAGCGGTGCGCACCGTTCTGACGCATGTGACTCCGGGGGAGACCTACGGGCCGCAGATCACCCGCGCCCAGTTCGACAAGGTCAACGAGTACTTCAAGGTCGCGGAGCAGGACGGCGCCACCCTCATGACCGGTGGCGGCCCGACCGGGAACGGTTGGGTCATCGAGCCGACGGTCTACACGGACGTGACCCCGGACATGCGTATCGCACGGGAGGAGATCTTCGGGCCGGTGCTCGCCGTCCTGCGTTTCACGGACGAGGACGAGGCGGTGGCCATCGCCAACGACTCCGACTACGGCCTGGCCGCCGCCGTCTGGACCAGCGACGTGACGCGCGCCCATCGCGTGGCCGCCAGGCTGGAGGCCGGTCAGGTCTACGTCAACGCCTATCCGCCGGGCATGATGGTCGAGGGTCCCTTCGGCGGCTACAAGAACAGCGGCTACGGCCGGGAAAAGGGACTGGAGGCGCTGCACCACTACACGCAGACGAAGTTCGTCGCCGTGCGGCTCCAGGAGGACCAGCAGGTGTGGTGACGTCGACGGGGACCCGGTCTGCTGCCGACCAGCGGGGGTGACGCTGGATCCTGCACGTTGAGGTTCCTTGCTTGAGCACGCTAACCTGCAAGGATGACCGCCGAAGATCCCCTGACCGCTCAGGAAGAGCTTTTCTGGCGTGCCCTGATGCGCGTCATCGTCGCGCTGCCGCGCTCGCTGGATGACGATCTGCTGCGATCGACGGGTCTGACGCTCACCGAGTACGTCGTGCTGATGAACCTCTCCGAGGCCGAGAACCAGGAGCTCCGCATGGCGGATCTCGCCTCGGCGACCGCGCTGTCGGCGAGCCGTATCACCCGCGTCGTGGACGCGCTGCAGAGCCGCGGCCAGGTCGTCAAGCGGCGCTACGAGGGGGACGCCCGGGGGAACGTCGCGACCCTCACCCCGGAAGGGCTGAAACGACTCCAGGCGGCTTATCCGGTACATCTGGCGAGCGCCCGCAAGCGGGTCATGGACCTGCTCGACGGTCGCTCGCTGCCTGCCATGGTGAGGCAGTTCGAATCGGTGGTCGAAAAGCTCGACTGAGATCCGTCGTCGCCATTGTGGTCGTCGACTTACTTAATGCGACAGGTCCCGGACACGCCTCTCGTGTCCGGGACCTGTCGCGTGCCGGGCTAGTTCGACGACCCGTCCGTCACGAAGGACGACTTGGTCGACGCCCGCTCCACCGACACGTCCGGTCGGCCGTAGGAGCCGGCGCCGAGTCCGGTCAACTCCCGTACACGCGCCGGGCGATGTGCTCCGCGATCATGATGGTGGTCGCGTTGGTCACGGTCGACGGGACCTCGGGCATGATCGAGGCGTCGACCACGCGCAGACCTGCCAGGCCCTTCACGGCCCCCGACTCGTCCACGACGGCCCACTCGTCCCCGGGCCCGCCCATGGGCGCGGTGGAGGTCGGGTGACCGTAGGTGGAGATTCCAGTCGCGATCGCCGCCTCCAGCTCTTCGTCGCTCCGTACCGCGTCACCCGGAGCGAGTTCGGCGGTCACCGCACCCGCGAAGGGCGAGGTGCTTGCCAGGCGGCGTACGAGTTTCACGCCCTCCAGCATGCGGCTGCGGTCCCTGGCGGTCGCGAAGTAGTTGTTGTCGATGACCGGTGCGTCGTGAGGATCACGGCCGGCCAGCCGCACCGAGCCGCGCGACTCCGGCCGGGTGACGGCCGCGGCGAGGAGGATCGCCCCGCCGGTGGGGCTGAAGGAGCCGTCCAGTAGATGGGTGGCGACGATGCTGAGGTCGAGTTCGCCGACCTGGGCTTCACGCGAGGCGAGCCACAGATGGGCCTGGAAGGCGGACGTCATGGTCTGGTGCTCGGGCGCGAGGGCGAACAGCGAGTGGAAGAACGGGTGATCCTGCAGCCTCCGGCCGACCGGGAGGTCGGCGACCACGTCGATCCCGAGAGCCCGCAGATCCTCGGCCGGGCCGACGCCGGAGCGCAACAGGATGGCGGGGCTGCCGTAACTGCCCGCGGAGAGCACCACCTCGGCGGCCCGGAAGACCGTGCCCGACGCGCTCACGACGCCTCGCGCCACGCCGCCCTCGATGAGCACCCTGTCGATCGTGACGTCGCTCAGCACCGTCAGATTGGGGCGGCGGCGCACCTGCGGCGTCAGGTACACCAGGGCGGTGTTCTGGCGCACCCCGTCGACGATGTTGACCGGATAGCCGCCGGTGCCGTCCTGCCGGGCGCCGTTGAAGTCGTCGTTCCGCCGGAACCCCAGGTCGGCCGCGCTGTCCACGAACGCCCGCAGCGGCGAAGTGAGTTCCTCGTACGTCCACTGCCGGATGGGGAAGGGGCCGGTGCGGCCGTGGTAGGCGTCGTCACCGGCCGGCGTGTTCTCCATGTCCCTGAAGGCCGGGAGGACTTCTCCGTACGACCACCCCTTGATCCCGTAGCGATCTCCCCAGGCGGCGAAGTCCGCCGCGCGTGCCCGGATCGCCGCACCCGCGTTCACCGAGGAACTGCCGCCCATGGCCCGGCCGCGCGGCGCGGGGATGCTCGGGGCACGGTCGGTGGCACGTGCGCTGTAGCCCCAGTCGTGGTCGGGGTCGGCCAGGAGGTGCGGGGCCAGCAGCCCTTCGGGCAGCCGGTCGGCGGGGTAGTCCGGTCCTGCCTCGATCAGCAGGACCGTGCGCCGCGGATCCTCACTGATCCTGGCGGCGAGCGCGGCGCCGGCGGAACCTCCGCCGACGATGACGACATCGGCCCCGTGTCCGGTGTGTTCGCCTGTGGTGCTCATCTGCTTCTCCCTATCTATATGCTTTAGCAAGCAAATAAAATGGCGTTACGTCGACGCTGCGGTGCGCTGGTCAGATGTGCAGTGCTTCCGGCATCAGGCGCTCGCCCAGCAGTTGCAGCGCGGCGTGCTGATCGGCCCCGCGGATCGGTCCGATGACGTGGTCGATGCCGATGTGATCCAGTCGGCGCAGTTCCGCGAGCAGGGGCTGGATGTTCTCACCCCGTGCACCGGGGTCGAGCGGGAGCAGGACCGTCTTCTCGATGTCGTCGTAGTCGCGCCCGAGGTGATCGCAATGTCTGCGGAGCACGTCGAGTTTGTGCCGGAGGTCGGGTCCGTGGAAGAGGTTGCAGGCGTCCGCGTACTCCGCGACGAGCCTGAGGGTTTTCCGCTCGCCCGATCCGCCGATCAGGATCGGTGGGCGGGGCTGCCGCACGGGCCTGGGGGAGTTGAGGGTGCGCTCGAGTCGGTAGTACCGGCCGTCGAAGGGCTTCTCGTCGCCGCTCCACATCTGCAGGCAGATCTGCAGCGTCTCCTCAAGTCGTTCGAACCGCTCGGCGACCGGAGGAAAAGGCAGCCCGAGTCCGCGCGCCTCGGCGATGTTGAAGCCGGCTCCGACGCCGATGCCCAGGGCGGCGCGGCCCTCGGAAAGGACGTCGAGTGTGGTGATCATCTTGGCCAGCAGTCCGGGTTCGCGGTAGCCGACCGAGGTCACCAGGGCGAGAAGTTCCGCGCGTTCGGTGGACGCCGCCAGGTAGCCCAGCGTGGTGTACGCCTCGAGCATCTCCTGCTCGGAGGCGCCCACGATCCCGATCTGGAAGAGGTGATCCATGACGGCGATGCGTGTGAAGCCGAACTCCTCCGCGGTGCGGGCGAGGCCGCCCACGTGACGTGCGATGCCTGCCGGGCCCTCTGGCTGGGTGAAATCCGCGATGGCGATGCCGAGGTTCATGCGGGCCTTCCGTCGTGCGAACCGCTGGCTCGATCGCCATCGAGTATGCCCGGGTCACTCCATGCTTTGTCAAGCAATGAAAGGTGAGTTGCAATGTGCTTGACGGCGCAAATAGTTCTCAGGGCCTGCCAGTAACGGCAGGGGGCCTGCGTACTCGGTAAGGTTGGCCGGTGACCAGTGACCCGAAGCCCGAAGCCGAGGCCGCCGCCGAGCTGATGAAGGCGATGACCCGGCTGCGCGCACGGCTGCGCAGGGAGTCGGCACCGGGCGACATGCAGTGGACCTGGTCGCAGCTGACGACCCTGGGCCGGATCGTCACGGAGGGCTCTGTCACGGCCAGCGAGCTGGCGCAGGCCGAGCATGTGCGCCGTCAGTCGATGGCCGAGACGCTCGCGGCTCTTCGTGTCGGAGGTCTGATCGACACCAGCAAGGATCCCGGCGACGGCCGTAAGACGCTCATCCATGCGACCCCCGAGGGTCGGGCGCTGATCGAAACGATCCCGGCCGCCCGTGTGAGCTGGCTCGGTGCGGTGATCGAGGCCCACCTGCGAGCGGACGAGCGCGAGACCCTGCTGAAGGCCGCGGCGATCATGAATCGGCTCGCGGACAGCGACAGCTGACGGGAAGGTCTTCACCGGCATGTACGCCGACCCCGTACGGGGTCGGGTTCAGTCCGGGCCGCGCGGGGCACGCCCGGACCGGAGGCCTCAGGCCGGCTTGCTCAGCGTCCCAAGTTCGTCGGTGTCGATGACGTACGCCTGGTGGGGGAAGACCTTCTCGGTCAGGACGCGGTGGACCTCGGGGTCGGGGTCGGCGGTCGCGTCCTTGAGGACGTAGAGCTGGAAGTCGTCGTCGGCCGCCTGCCGAAGAGTCGTCAACACCACTCCGCCGGTGGACAGTCCGGCGAGAACGAGTGTGTCGATGCCCTGGTCGCGAAGGGCGGCGCGCAGGTCGGTGGCGGAGGCGAAGGCGCTTATACGGATCTTGCGCACGGTGATGTCCTGCTCGTGCACGTCGAACGACTCGTGCAGTGCGGCCTCGGGGCTGCCGTCGGCGAGGAACCCGCTCTGGGCGAGGGGGGCGAAGGACTTGTTCCGGGCGGGGACGGCGGCGAAGTCCTCCGCGGTGAAGGCGACGCGGACAAAGGCGACTTGGACGTCATGGGAACGGGCCCAGGACAGGGCGGCGTGAGCACGGGAGAGCACTTGGTCCGCATCGGGGACCACGGCGAGGACGGCCGGCTGGAAGTCCATGAGGAGCAGGGCGGTGCGGGTGGGGTCGAGGTGCGGGGCGATGGTGGTCATTACCTGATCCTTCTGATCTTTCCGGATGGTTGGGGCAGGGGTGTCAGTGCGCGGACCGACGGTCGGTGTTCGCCAGGTGCCGGTCGAAGACCGTCATGACGACCACGACGGCAGCGATACCGACCAGAGCCCAGGAGATGTGCTGGAGGCCGGTGTCGTCGACGTTGGTGCGGAAGGCGGTGCCGGTGATGGCCGCCGAGGCGATGGAGCCGATGTAGCCGAAGGTACGCAGCAGTCCTGAGGCGGTGCCGACGCTCTCTGGGGGCGCTTCCTTGTACAGGACCGTCTGGTTCGACACGTTGCTCGCCCCGGAGGTGAGGCCGAACACCGCCGTGACCGCGATCACGGCGATCAAGGGCGTACCGCTGTTCAGGAACAGGGTGGCAACGGCTCCCGCGAGCAGGAGGAGCGCCGAGGCGATCAGTGGTCCCCGGACACCGCTGCGCCGCGAGGCGACACGGGCGGAGACCGCCGACAGGGCTCCCATGGGGATGAGGACCAGGCCTGCCTGGTAGGCGGACAGGCCACGGGCGGCTTCGAGCCACTGGGTGAGTCCGTAAAGGATCACGTAAGTGCCGAGAAGAGTAAGGCCGTTGCGCAGGTAGGTGCGGGTGAGCGCGAGGTTCGAGGCGAGCAGGCGGACGTTCAGGAAGGGGTTGGCGGCGCGCAGTTCCCATCCCACGAGGGCGGCGGCGATCACGGCGGATATGCACAGAGCAGCCCAGTCGGGGCCCGGCAGCGAGGACAGGAACACCAGCAAGGCGGTGAGTGTCCCCCCGAATCCCACGATCCCGGGCAGGTCGAGGCTGGAGACGAGGGCGCGCGGTGAGCGGCCGCGCACGCGGTCGGAGTCCTTGGGGATCCAGGTGAACGCCATGGCGAAGGCCGCTCCCGCGACGGGGATGTTGATCCAGAAGGCCGCCTGCCAGCCGAGGCCTCCGATGAGCAGTCCGCCGATTGCGGGTCCGACGGCAACAGTGGCGGCGCCTGCGACCGCCAGGCCGCCCAGAACACTGCGGGGCGGTTCCTGCAGGCCGATTGCCTGCGCCCGCCGGCGGATCAGCAGCATCGCGGACGGGTATCCGGCGGAGGTGCCCGCTCCGATGAGAACGCGGGCCGTGACCAGGGACGGCATGTCACGGGCGACAGCGCCGAGGATGCCTCCCGCGAGGACGAGGAGGATGCCGACGAAGAACACTCGCCTGGGCCCGAACTCCTCCGCGAGCCGCCCGGCGGCGGGCTGTGCTATCGCACTGGTCAGGTACAGGCTCGAGATCAGGATCGCGGTGCCGCCGACGGTGGTGTGCATCGCGGCTGCGATCGCCACCAGGGCAGGCGCGATCATCGAGCTGTTGATCGGATTGAGTATGGCGCCCATGTACAGCGGGGTCACGAATGTCGGTCCGAAGGGCTTTTCCGACGGAGTCCGGTCCTGTTGTACGGCGGTGGCGTTGGTGGTGATTCCCAAGGCGCTGTTCCTGCCTTCCTGCTTCCGCTGTCCTGGGGGCGCCGCGGGAGGCGCGGCTGAAAATATGCGCAGGCTACCTGACAAACTATAGCAGGGAGCCTGCCTATCTCGCGTGGCCCCGGTGGGGATGCCTCCGCTTGCGGGGTTGCTTGACAAGCGATGGGTGGAGGGAGAGTCTTATTGCCGACGCAAGCAAATTATTAACGCCTGACCGCGACCGGCTGGTGACCGCCCCCGGCCGTCCCGCGGCGCACCCGTCAAGGAGAAGCGACATGACCCCTGAACTGGGCTTGTTCCCGCCCGAATTCGACGCGTACGCACCGCTTGCCGGCAAGGTGGCGGCGCAGTGAGCAGCCGCGTGGCGATCGTGGCCGGCGCCGGTGGTGCCCTCGGCCGCGTGACCGCCTTGGACCTTGCCGCCGACGGCTTCACGGTCGTGGCCGTCGACCGCAACGGGAGCGCACTGAAGGAGCTGCCCGACACCATCCGCCGCGAAGTCGGCGACGCCACCGATCCGGACGTGGCCAAGACGCTCATCGACCGGATCGCCGCTGAGGTCGGCCCTCCGGACGTGCTCGTGAACACCCTGGGCGCGTTCGACCTCTCCGACGTGTTCACCACAACGCCCGAGGTGCTGCGCCTCATGGTCGACGTGAACCTGGGTGCGGCCCTGTGGATGAGCCAGGCGGTCGGGGCCCACATGCAAACGCGTGGTTCCGGAGCCATCGTGCACGTCTCCGCGCGACCCGGGGTCGAACCCACCGCCGGCCTGACGGCCTACGGCGTCAGCAAGGCCGCACTCACGCACCTGATCCGCGTCCTCGACCTCGAACTGCGCCCCAGTGGCATCCGGGTGAACGCGGTCGCCCCGCAGCTGATCGACACCCCCAAGAACCGCGGCTTCCTCAGCGAGGACCAGCTCGCACACGCGGTCTCCCCGGAAGCGATCGCGAAAGTGATTGCCTTCCTCGTCAGCGATGCCGCCGCACCGATCAGCGGAGCGATCCTGCCCACGTACGGCGGCTGACCCCGACCGCAGCGGCGAGACGCTCACCGCGGCAAGGCGCGGCAAGGCGCCGCAAGGAGAAAACCCATGCCAGACAACAGTGTTTCCGCTCGAACCGCACCGGCGGCCACCCACGCGGGACGCGTCGCGGTCGTCACCGGCGCGGCCCGAGGCCTCGGCGCCGCCATCGCTCGCGGGCTGGCGCGCCGCGGCGCGACCGTCGCCGCGGTCGACCTGACGGCAGCCGAGCGGACCCAGGAGGAGATCGAGCAGGCCGGTGGCACGTGTGTCCCCCTGATCGCCGACGTTTCCGATCCGGGCGCCGTGCGGGCACTGCATGAAGCGGTGCGCGCGGCTTGCGGGCCGACCGACATCCTGGTCAACAACGCCGGGATCGCCGGTGTGGCGCCGCTGGCCGACGTCGACTTCGCCCATTGGCGCCGTGTGCTGGCGACCAACCTCGACTCCCAGTTCCTGATGGCGACGGCGTTCGCCGCGGACATGCGGGAGCGCGGCTGGGGGCGGATCGTCAACATGAGCTCCTCGTCGATCTACACCACCACCATGAACATGACGCCGTACATGGCCAGCAAGGCCGGGATCCTCGGCCTGACCAGCGGCCTGGCGAACGACCTCGCCGCCGACGGCATCACGGTGAACGCCGTGTCCCCGGCGTTCACACGCACCCCGCTGATCGACGAAACGGTTGCCGAGGGGGCCATGCCGCCCGACATCAACTCCCTGCTCGCCCACGAGCAGGCGATCAAGCGCCAAGCCGTACCCGAGGACATGGTCGGCACGGTGCTGTTCCTCACCGGTGACGACGCCGAGTTCGTCACGGCCAAGTTCATCGCCGCCGACGGCGGTTACACCCGCAACTACTGACTGCACCCCGCCCGCGAATCACTCCGCGCTCCGGCTCTCGCCGAAGCGCGCCGGGCGCCTGATCAGAACCATTTGCGACGAGTCGATCAACCAATCAACCAATCAACCAATTGACCAATTGTGAAAGGCAGTAGCGACATGTCTGAGCTCGATTCCTCCACGGACACGAACAAGCCCACGGTCACGAACCGTCGTTCGTTCCTGGCCAGGTCAGCGAAGATCGCGGCCGTCCCGGCGATCGCCGCCGTGGCCGGCGGTGTGCTCGCCGAGCCGGCCGCCGCGGACTCCACCGAACTGCCGGACTACGCTCCGATCCCGGCCTCGGCACTCGGCCCCGCGGTCAACGCCCAGGGCTACTACGTCGGCCGGATCAAGCGGAACCTCTACTGGGTCACCGATTCCACTTACCAGGCCGCGTTCCTGACGACCAAGGAAGGCGTCGTACTGTTCGACGCGCCCCCGACCATCGGGCACAACATTCAGCGCGCCATCAACGAGATAACCGCCGCCAACGGCACCTCCAACAAGGTCACCCACATCGTCTACTCCCACCACCACGCCGACCATCTCGGGGCCTCGTCCCTGTTCGGCCGTCACGTGGAGCGGATCGGCCACGCGGAGAACCGCCGGCTGCTGCTGCGCGACAACGACCCGACCCGCCCGGCGCCGAACGTCACCTTCGAGCACCACAAGACCCTGCGCGTCGGCGGGGAGCGCGTCGAACTGA
Organism: Streptomyces sp. NBC_00038; assembly: GCF_026343635.1. Classification (NCBI taxonomy): domain Bacteria; kingdom Bacillati; phylum Actinomycetota; class Actinomycetes; order Kitasatosporales; family Streptomycetaceae; genus Streptomyces; species Streptomyces sp. NBC_00038. The sequence continues at coordinate 1,314,807 of NZ_JAPELQ010000001.1, read as the reverse complement.
TCCACAAGGGCACCAACCACAGCGCCGACAACATCTACATCCACTTCCCGGACCACGACGCCCTGATGCTCGTCGACATCAATCTGCCCGGCTGGGTGCCGTTCCAGAACCTCAACATCAACGAGGACGTCCAGGGTTCCATCGCCGCCCCGGGCAAGGCCCTGGCGTACCCGTGGACCCACTACATCGGCGGGCACATGGGGCGCCTCGGCACCCGTCGGGACATGACCATCCACCAGCAGTACGTCGACGACATCGTCGACGGAGTCAAGAAGGCGATGGCCAACGTCGACCCGACCCCGTTCTTCGCCAAGTACGGCAACAACACCTGGGCCGGCGTCAAGACCTACCAGGACGCCCAGGCCGAGTACGCCGCCGCCCCGGTCATCAAGAAGTACACCGGCGTCCTGGCCGCCGCCGACGTCTACACCGCCAGCCACGCCTTCACCATCCTCGAGTCCATCCGCCTCGACCTCGGCTACGGAATCCAGGTCCACGCCTGAGCAGGGCGGGACGAGGTCCCCGCCGCTGTGGGGGAGCGGCGGGGACCTGCCACACCTGGTCCTCGGCACAGACGTCCGGCAATCAGCCCATCAACACAAGCACACCACCGTGTACTTCACGGCCGAGTGGCCTCGGCAAAGGAGAAACGCCGTGTCAGGTTCCGTACACGATCTCGAACGAGCCGGGTCGTTCCCGCTCGGCAACCGGCGCGTACGCCGAGTCGGTTACGGCGCGATGCAACTGGCCGGCGACAACGTCTTCGGGCCGCCCCGCGACCGCGACGAAGCCCTGCGTGTGCTGCGTGCCGCGGTGGAGAGCGGGGTCAACCACATCGACACCGCCCAGTACTACGGACCGGGCGTGGTGAACGAACTCATCCGCGAGGCGCTGCACCCCTACCCGGCCGACTTGGCGATCGTGAGCAAAGTGGCCGCCCGTCGCGACGCGGACGGCGCCGTGCTGCCCTTCGACGAGCCGGACCAACTGCGCCAGGGCATCGAGGACAACCTCGCCACCCTGGGCACAAGCCGTCTGGCGGCTGTGAACCTGCGCATGGTGGACCGGTCCGCGCCCGGCAAGCGGTTCGACGCCCAACTGGCGAGCCTGATCCGAGCCCGCGACGAGGGCCTCATCGACGGCATCGGCCTGAGCAACATCTCGCGGAAGCACCTGTTGCGAGCCGTCGACCAGACCGAAATCGTCTGCGTGCAGAACCTGTTCAACCTGGCGGACCGGCGCTCTGCGGACGTTCTGACCGAGTGCACGGAACGCGGAATCGCCTTCGTCCCGTTCTGCCCGCTCGGGTGGCCGCGCGGCGTCCAGAACGGGATCCTCGACAGCCCTGTACTCGCCGCGATGGGATCCAGGTTGCGGGCGTCCCCGGCGCAGATCGCCCTCGCGTGGCTTCTCGACCTCGCACCGAACGTTCTGCTCATCCCCGGAACCAGCACCCGCACGCACCTGACCGAGAACCTCCACGCCGCCGGCGTCGAACTCGACGACGCCTCCCGTGCGGAGTTGGCCGGGTTTCCGGCTGCCGAATGAGGTGAGCGGTTCGAGACGCTATTCACCCGCCCTCGGCGAGGCGGCTCAGGTGCGGCGGGCGGCCGTATAGGCGCGTTCGAGTTCCGCGGCCGCGGTCATGAAGCCTTCCTGCCCGGTCCTCTGGATCGCTTCCGTAGCGAGCCGCTCAAGGGTCGTCCACACAGCGGTGATCGGCTTGCGCATCGCTTCTCCGTTCTCGGAGAGCGAGACGATCATGGCTCTGCGGTCGCTGGCGGACGGCTCACGGGTGAGCAGGCCGGCATCCACCATCCGCCTGATCGAACGCGACACCGTCGAGTGGTCCAGTCCCACGGCCTGCTGGAGCTCGGCCTGGGTCTGGCCGTTCCGGTCGAAAAGCTGCATGAGGATGAGCTCTTGCCCTGGATGCAGACCGATGTCGGAGAGCAGCTCGGCGCCGTAGCCGTGCAGGGCCCGGGCGAGCGCGAACAGCCCGAAACTCACGGGTGCGGCGGCCACCAGCGCGGGTCGGTGGATCATGCCCTCCGGAGTATCTGCCATGGACGGTCCTCCCGAAATCAGGGCGCGATTGCTTGACATTGTGTGGCTAGACACGTAATTATGTAGCTAGACAAGTTCTTCTGGTGCGGCATCGCTCTTTCGATGGGTGACCCTGCGTCAGAAGCACTTTAGTGAAGGTGTTTTGCATGCCCCGGGCGGGTTGTCCGCGGTAGCCCCTGCATCGCGATCCCCGTCTCCAGCCTCCGCGGCGGGCCCACCGACGTCCGGCTGTGCCGTCGCGTCGTCCCTGCCGATCCGTTGGTCCATCCGGTCTGTTCGACGACGAAACGGTCGTCCTTCCGGCGGACGCGGGGGTGCCTGCAGGCGTCCGCCTCATGCCAACTCCGGCGGTTCGCCATCGATATCACCACCTTGCCATCAATGAATCGGAGCAAATGATGAGTACTTCTCTCACTGCCGTCGACCTGCTGCGGCGCAGCCTGGACAGGTTCCTCGCCAAGGACATGAAGGGCTGGGCGGACCTGTGCGCCGACGATGTCGTCGCCGAGTTCCCCTTCGCACCCGAGGGCACCCCGGTGAGGCTGGAAGGCCGCGATGCCGTCTACGAGTACCTGCGCAACTACCCCGACGTCATCGACGTGCGCACGCTCCCCTCGGTACGGATCCACGCGACCGACGACCCGAATCTGGCCGTCGCGGAATGGAGCGCCTCCGGCACGGTCCTGACCAACGGGAACGCCTACGAGATGAGCTACGCCACCTTCGTGACGATCCGTGACGGCCTGATCGTCAACTACCGCGAATACTGGAACCCGCAGGCCTTCCTGGCGGCCATGAGCGGCTCGGAGTTCTAGAAGACGAGGATCCGGATACTGGAAGACGAGAATCCGGGCAAGTGACCGGACCTTGATCAGTGCCGGCCGGCCGATCCGTACAGGTGAGGCCGGCCGGACGCACTGGCGGACCGCTGATCAGGGGTGTGACCACTCGCCCGGTTAGACTCCCTCACCGGTGCGAGTGGAGGATGCGTGCAGATGGCAGAGCAGCGGGCGGACACGGCGTCGGAGGGTGCCCTTGCGCGTCCGGGCACCGCGGATGGCGGACCGGTCAGTTACGCGATCATCACTCTCGCGCGAGCGCATGGCGGGTACGCAGGCGAGCTGCTGCGCGGTCTCGGTCTCCATGTCGGCCAAGAGCTGATCTTGATGCAGCTGCTGGAACGGGATCACCAGAGCCAGTCCGAGTTGCTCAAGGCCTTGGGGATGGAGCATTCCACGGTGTCGCGTTCTCTTCGCCGGATGCAGGAGGCCGGGTTCGTGACCCGTCGGCCGGCGGAGCATGACCGCAGGGTCATGATCGTGTCGCTGACGGAGAAGGGGGAGGCGACTCGTGAGCCGCTCGCCCAGATGCTGGCGAGGCTGGAGCAGGCCACGGTGGAGTCCCTCGACGAGGCCTCCCGCGAGACGTTCATGGCTCTCGCGCGGGCGATGGAGTGCACGATCACGGCTCATCGCGGTCGGTGAACCCACGGTCCGCGGACGGCAGGCGGGCGTTTCGCGGCCAGGAGTGCGGCGGTACGAAAATGGGGCGTCGTCATGTGAGGGCCGCGGGTCCATAGGCCCGGGCGGTACCCCTCTACTTCGGCGAAGCGGGTGCCAGACATGCAGGAGCGAAGGGCTCAGCCTCGGTCGTCGTTCTGAGGTGTCGAGACCGCCGGCACCTCCTCGGCGGCGGACTTCTCTTCGTGGGACAGGCGGTACGCCACGGCGAGTCCCCAGGGGATACCGAAGAGGATGACGAGGGCGAGGCCGAGAACGAGTGGTGCCGGGCGTGCGGCGCCGACTCCCACACACACGACGGCCACGGCTACGCAGGTGCGGGCCAGCGGCCGATAGAGGCCGCGGTCCAGGTCCCAGACGCGCAGGGAACTCGCGAGCACCATCGTCGTGCAGAGCACGACGGCCGCGCCCCCGCAGAGCACCCAGGCCGTGGCGGCGGGCGTACGGCTGTCGTGGGCGTGCTCGACGAGGCCGACCATCGCGGCGCCCATGGCCGCCACCGTGGCCGTGAGCGGCAGGTGAACCAGCATCCACTGCACGGTGCTTGTGCGTGTGGGCCTCGGCCGACGGTGGCCGGCGAAGTCGAAATACGTCCACCAGGCACCGAATCCGACGACGACGGCGACGAGCCCGACAGCGAGGGTGAGCGCGTTGGTCGGCTCGTGGGCCAGTCCGTCGACCACCGCGGTCACGGTCTCGCCGAGCACGATGATGATGAACAGCCCGAACCGTTCGGTGAGCGCTCCGGTCACGCTGAGCGCGACCGACTGCATCGGGGTGGCCGTACCGATCACGACCGCGAACCCCACCAGATAGGCGACGGCCAACAGACCCCACGTCAGCACGCGGACGCCGGCGGGCAGCGCGGCGCTCGCGGCCAGGACGACCGCGCAGACGGCCGTCCCGGTCACGAACAGCCTGCTGGGACGGCGGAATTCGGGGCTGTCACCACGTGCGGCGAGCATCCACAGCACGGCAAGGACCGCGAACAGCACCCCCGCGTCCACGGCGAACGCGACTCCGCGTGCCCCGCCCGCCTCGGGGATGAACGCACCCAGCGGCACGAGCACCAGGATCTGCAGGAGGAACAGGCTCCGGCCGCGGGCATCGTCGTGGCCGTGCAGTTCGTGGTGGAGGCTGCCGTTGAGCCAGGCGATCCACACCAGCGCGAACACCGCGGCGAACTCGCCGAGGCCGCGCCAGGTCAGGTGGTCGGCCAAGTGGTGGGCGGCCTGGGCGACCAGGACGACCACGACCAGGTCGTAGAAGAGTTCGAGCGGGCCGACCACCCGCTCGCGCGGCTGCTCGCCATGGGCGCGCGGGGGCCGCCAGAGCTGACGGCGCAGCCGGGCCCACTGCTCGTCTCGCGAGGGCATGACCGGAGCCTGGACGGCTAGTTGACCAGAGCCTTGGACACGGACCACAGGCGTGCCGCGTTCTCCCGGTCGAGGGCGTACGGCGCGACGCCGGCGACGGCACCGGCTCGCTCGTCGACCGGCTTGGCCTCGGCGCAGTCCTCGTAGTAGCGGCCGGTGACGCCCTCAACCGTCGGCGAGGCGGCCAGCAGCACCGAGGTCGCGGCGCCCTGCTCCACCGTCTTCCCCGGCGGCAGTGCGAGTTCGCCCGAGGCCATGAAGTCGGCCACCTGCTGCATGTCCATGTGCCGGGCGAGGGACGTGTCCGCGATGTTGCCCGGCATCAGAGCGTTGGCGGTGATGCCGTCGTCGGCCCATCGCTCGGCGGCACCGATGGCGAACAGGGCGTTGGCGGTCTTCGACTGCCCGTAGGAGGTCCACGGGTCGTAGAGGCGGAAGCGGTAGTCCAAGTCGTCGAAGACCACCGGTGAGAAGAGGTGACCGATGGAGCTCACCGAGACGATCCGTGCGCCGTCCGCCGCCGCGAGTGCCGGGTGGAGGCCGGTGGCGAGGGCGAAGTGGCCCAGGTGGTTGACGCCGAACTGCCACTCCCTGCCTTCAGGTGTGCGGGTGAGTTCGGGAGTGGCCATCACTCCGGCGTTGTTGACCAGGATGTGCAACGGGCCCTGCCAGGCCGCCACGAACGCCGCGATCGTCGACCGGTCGGCCAGGTCGAGCCGGCCCACTGTCAACTGTCCGGATTCGGGCGGCAGTTCCGCCTCCAGGCGCGCCGCCACGCGGGCACCCGCGTCGGTGTCCCGTACGGCCAGGGTGACGTCGGCGCCTGCCACCGCGAGCGTCCGGGCCGTCTCCACCCCGATTCCGGAACTGGCTCCCGTCACCACGGCCCGGCGGCCGTGCAGGTCGACGCCGTCGGTCACTTCGGCGGCGGTGGTGCTCGCCCCGAAGGCGTGGGGTGTCTGGGGTGCGGACATGAGGTGGGTCTCCTGACGTGAATGTGGGCCGGCGAATGGGATCTTGGAAGGCGTCGATCGGCATTCAGCCGTTGAGCGTGCCCATGAACTCGGGCGCATAGCGGTCGCCGGTGACCACGCCGTGCGGGGCGACGGCCTCGATGGCGGCGATGTCGTCGGTGGTCAGGGTGACCTCGGTCGCGGCGACGTTCTCCTCGAGGTAGCGGCGGCGCTTGGTGCCGGGGATGGCGACGGCGCCCTGATGCAGGACCCAGGCGAGCGCCAGCTGGGAGGGCGTGACGTTCTTGTCGTCGGCGATGCGGTGGACCTCGCGGACGACGTCGAGGTTGCGGTCGAAGTTCTCCCCCTGGAAGCGGGGGTCGGTCCGGCGCCAGTCGTCCTCGGCGAAGTCGTCCGGGCTGGTGATCGCGCCGGACAGGAAGCCGCGCCCCAGCGGGGAGTAGGCGACCAGGCCGATCCCCAGCTCTCGCAGGGTGTCGCGCACCCCGTCCTGTTCGATGCCGCGCTCGAAGAGCGAGTACTCGGTCTGGACGGCGGTGATCGGGTGGACGGCGTGGGCCCGCCGGATGGTCTGCGCGGACGCCTCGCTCAGGCCGATGTGGCGGATCTTGCCCTGAGTGACCAGTTCGGCCAGCGCGCCGACGGTTTCCTCGATGGGCACCTTGGGGTCGATGCGGTGCAGGTAGTACAGGTCGACGTGGTCGGTGCCCAGGTGCCGCAGCGAGCGTTCGAGGGCGTGGCGGACGTACTCGGGCCGGCCGTTGAGATCGCGCACCTGGCCGTCGTCGGTGATCTCGACGCCGGTCTTGGTGGCGACCACGGCGGCCTCCCGGCGCCCTGCCAGCGCCTTGCCGAGAAGCTGCTCGTTGATGAAGGGGCCGTAGCTCTCGGCGGTGTCCAGGAGGGTGACGCCGAGCTCCAGAGCGCGGTCGATGGTGGCCAGTGACTCGGTCTCGTCGGCGGCGCCGTAGAACGCGCTCATACCCATGCAGCCGAGGCCTTGGGCGCCGACGGCGAGGCCCTGGCTGCCCAGTGTGCGCTGTTCCATTGCAAGTCCCCATTCCGTAACTAACTGGATAGATACATTACCGTAGACCCGTGGAACGCCCATGTCAATAACTAGATAGTTACTTGCTAAGGTGGCGCGCATGCCACGGGATTCCAGCGCCACCAAGGCCCGGCTGCTCGACGCCGCCTTCACCGAATTCGCCGCCTACGGCATCGCCGGTGCCCGAGTGGATCGGATCGCGGAGGCGGCGCAGGCGAACAAGCGGCTGATCTACGCCTACTTCGGCAACAAGGAGCAGTTGTTCGACGAGGTTCTGCAACGTGCGATGACGGCGGGTGCCGAGTCGGTGCCGTTCGACGTCACGGACCTGCCCGGGTACGCCGGCGCGATTTTCGACCACCTCGCCGCCCGGCCGGACCTGATGCGCCTACGCCTATGGAAACTGCTGGAGCGCCCCTCCGCAACCGGTCTCGAACCGGATGCCTTCCGACGCAAAGCCGCCGAGGTGGCCGACGCGCAGCAGTCTGGAGAGCTCGCACAGGAGATGGACCCCGCCGATCTCCTGACCATGGTTCTCGCCGCCGCCCAGGCGTGGTTCTGGGCCGCCGAGGGAGTCGACCCCGAGGAGGTCAGCCAGTCCTGGTCGCAGCAGCGGCTGGCCCAGCACCGCTCGGCAGTCGTCGAGGCAGCCCGCCGGATGAGCGAGCCGAAGACCGCCGGCGAGTAACCGTCTCACGGGCACCCGCGGTGTACAGCGGCGTACGTGGCCCCGGAGCGGGAGGAGTTGTGGGCCGCGGCCCTCTCTTCCGGCCGCCGGGTGGTTCATCCGGGCCTCAGGCTTGATGGTGGGCGGACATCCACGATCACGGGCCGATCGCGTTGAGCGCGTCGAGCAGACGAGGACTCGCCGGCGAGCCCGCGTCGGGGTCGCCCGGTGTCCTGTGGAGTTCGCCGTCGATGATCTCGTAGTGGCCGATGGCCTGGATGGGCGGGGAGTAGACGTGGATGGTGATGGCGCCGGCGTCGTGGTCCATGCGGTGGACGCCTGATCCGGGGAACGAGAACGACTCGCCGGGCCCGTACCGGTGGGCGCGGCGCGGGCCGCCCACCGGCAAGCCCTCCTGCCAGGCGGTGCCCTCGATCACGTGCACGCCCACACAGGAACCCTGGTGGTCGTGGTAGCCGGTGTCGCGCGACTCCCACCAAGTGTTCAGCCACGACTCGGAGTTGTCGTTCCGCCACAGCAGCAGGTACGAACCGGGCCCGGAGCGGTCGAGCGCGGCGGTGTCGACGAACGCCGCCGCACGGCGGGCCCGGTCCGCGCATTCCTCCGGCCGCAACGGGCGGTCGGACGTGCCGAGTTCGGTGAGGGCCTTGGTGTCGATCGGGGTCGGGTTCATGGTCATCCCCTTGTGCCGAGTACGTGGTGGACGGTTCTGGTAGGCCCTAGGGGAGTTCGTCGCCGGCGAGCCAGTTCTCCAGCGCGTCGATGTCGCCGTCCGGCGCCTCGCCCGCGCCGACGAAGGGGACCGATCGCCGAGTTGCCGCGTAGGCGCGTCCCGTCCCGTCGCCGAGGTCACCGGCGTGCCCGCGAAGGTCGACCGCCTGGGCGCCGCACATGAGCTCGACGGCGGCCAACCGCAGTGCCAGGCCGGCCATTTCATGGAGTCGGCGAGCCGCGGTGGGAGCCATCGTGATCCGGTCCTCGATGCCGGCCGCGATTCCACTCGTGGGCTGCTCCAGCGTGACGGGTTGCGCGAGCAGGCGGGCCTCCCCGGCCAGGCTCGCCGCGCCGTTGGCGAGGATCGCCAGGCCGTCGTCGGGCGCGGTGGGATCGGCGCGGAGCCCGTTCGGCAGACCGGTGAAGGCCGAGTCCAGCAGCTTCTGCACCCGCTCGCCCGCGATGGTGACCGCCTGGGCGAGCCCGAGTCGCGCGTAGTCGAGCGCGATGGCGACGGGGGCGATGTCGTGGTTGCCGGTCGAGATGGCACGGTCCTCGTCGACGAGCATGATCGGGCTGTCGCCGGAGGAGGAGAGTTCGATCCCGACGGCGTGGTCGCAGTGCGCGAGCGCCTGACGGGCCGCCCCGTGTGTCTGCGGCACCACTTTGAACGCCAGCGGATCCTGGATGGCGCGGGCCGGCCGCGCGCCGGTCAGCAGGGCGCCGCCCGCGAGCAGCGCACGCAGTCGGCCGATCGTCTCGTGGGCACCCGTGTACGGGCGTACTCCGGCGACGGCCGGGTGGATGGCGTCGACGTTCCCCGTCAGTCCTTCCAACGACAGGGCCGCCGACACGTCCAGTGCCCTGAGGGCCCGGGTCGCCCGCTCCAGGGCCAGACAGGCGATACCGACCGAGAACGCGTTGCTGTTGACGACGGCCCCGGCCTCGCGCGGGCCCAGGTCGATCGGGGTGTAGCCGTGGGCGATCAGGGCGGCTCCGTCGGCACCGTGGCCGATGAGGGCCAGGCCGATCTCGGCGAGCTGGCTCAGATCGGCCTGCCCGATCGAACCGAGCAGGTGCACGCGCGGCGTCACACCGGTGTCGAGGGCCCGGCAGTACGCGTCGGCGACCTCGGCCCGGACACCGGCGACACCGACGGCGAGCCCCGCCGCCCGTATGACCATCGCCGCTCTGACGAACTCCCGGGGTGCCGGCTGCCCGTGCCCCACACGGTGCGCGCGCAGCAGCAGGGTCTGGAAGGCGGCCTGCCGGTCCGCCGAGATCGCCTGGGTCTTGATCGCACCGACGCCGGTGTTGAGTCCGTACACGGTGTCGCCACGGGCCAGCACACCCTCAAGTGCGAGCCGTGAGGCGCCCATCCGCGTCCGGGCGGCATGCCCGAGGACCACGCGACGGCCACGTGCCACCGCCACCACGTCGGCCGGACGCAGCGGTCGGTCGCCCAGGACGACCGCGCCGTCGAACGCTTCCTCCCCGGCGGCCACAGGTTCCGCGATGGACGTCATTGCTCGGCCTCCCGCCGGTCTTCTGCCAGTAGGGCGAGCACCGCGTCGCGTCGTGCGGCGACCTCGCGCGCGGCGCCGGGCGGGTAGTCGCCCAGCAGGCCGCGGCCGCTCTTCATGCCGGTGGCGCCGCTGCGACGTGTCTCGCGCAGCAGGGCCGGGACCTCGGTCGAGCGGGAGAGCCGCGGGAACAACTGCCCGGCGACCGCTTCGTGGACATCGAGCCCCGCCGCGTCCATGGACGCGAACGGGCCGATCGCCGCCCAGCGCGCACCGAGGCCTGCGACGACGGCGCGGTCCACGTCCGCCACTCCGCAGACGCCCTCCTCGACCAGCGCGTACGCCTCGCGCAGCAACGCGTACTGCAGCCGGTTGGCCACGAAGCCCGGGTGGTCGCGCCGCAGCGTGATCGGCTCCTTGCCGACGGCCCGCGAGAGCCCGGCGAGCCGCTCCAGGGTCTCCGGCGCCGTGCGGGGTCCGCCCGTCACCTCCACGAGCGGGACGAGCTCGGCAGGGTTGAACCAGTGCCACCCGGCGAAGAGTTCGGGGCGCTTCAGACCGTCGGCGAGATCCGCAAGCCGGAGCGAGGAGGTGTTGGTGGCCACGATTCCGCCGTCCGGGACGAGCGACTCGGCCCGTGCCAGGGCGACGCGCTTGGCTGCCATGTCCTCGGCCGTCGATTCGACCGCCAGCGCGAACGGGCCGGGCGCCTCACCGACCAGGATCGTCGCCGCCCGTACGGATTCGGGCGACGCCGCGCCGAGTTCGACGAGGTGCTCGACCCGCCGGGTGATCTCGTCCCGGGTGGCCGCGGCCGCCTCGGGGCGGCGGACCAGCACGACCGTCTCGATGCCCGAGGCGGCGAGGCGGGCGGCGATGCCGGTGCCCATGACGCCGCCGCCGATGACCAGCACCCGGCCGAAGTGCGCGCTCATCCCCAGAATCTCTGGTCGTCGAGGTGGGCGAGCAGGATCTCACCGGCGGCGTGCACATGGTCGCGCATCACCTTGCGCGCGGCCTCCGGTGTCCGGGCGCGGAGCGCGGTGGAGATCGCCTGGTGCTCGGTGACGTTCATGGTCGTCATCGCCGTCTCGTCATGGGCGATGACCCGCCATACCGAGTCGCGGGGGAAGACGTTCTGGAGCGCCTGGATGGACTCGGTCAGGCGCCGGTTGGCGGCGGCCCGGTGGATCAGATCGTGGAAGGCGGTGTTCGCCTCCGTCACGGCGGCGTCGAGTTCCGCGTCGTCGACGCGCCCGGCCGAGGTGACGGCGGCGGTGAGGCGTTCCTGAGTCCGCTCCAGAAGGTCCAAGTCCTCGGTGGAGGCGCGGTCGCAGGCGAGCGCGCAGGCGAAGCCCTCCATTTCCGCACGGAGTTCGTAGACCTCGACGAGTTCCGCCCGGGACGGGGTGCGCACCGTCGCGCCGCGGTTGGGCGCCAGTTCGACGAGGTTGAGCGCCTGCAACTGGCGCAGGGCTTCACGGATCGGCGTACGGCTCACGCCGAAACGCGCTGCCAGTTCCTCGTGTTGGAGTCGGGCGCCGAACGGCAGCCGCCCGTCGAGGATGTCGGCGCGCAGCCGGTAGGCGATCTCGTCGGCGAGGCTCGCGACGGCGAGCGTCTCACCTTGAGCGGAGGGTGGTGGCGGGCACATGCCCGGATACTAGATTGGATCCATGGATCCAATCAATGCCCAACTCGACGGAAGACTCGGCGTTCCGGCGCCGACCGGTGCCCAACTCCGCTGCCGGGGCTGGGAGCAGGAGGGCGTACTGCGCTGCTTCCTCAACACGCTCGATCCCGCCGTCGCCGAGAACTCGGCCAGGCTCGTCGTCTACGGCGGCCGCGGGAGGGCCGCCCGCTCCTGGGAGGCGTACGACGCGATCGTCGCCGCCCTCGAACGCCTCGGTCCGGACGAGACGTTGATGGTGCAGTCGGGCAAACCCGTGGCGGTGCTGCCGAGCCACCCCGACGCGCCGCGCGTGCTGATCTCGACGGCGATGGTCGTGCCCGCCTGGTCGGGCGAGGCGGAGTTCCGTCGCCTGGAGGACGCCGGACTCACCATGTACGGGCAGATGACGGCCGCTTCCTGGTTCTACATCGGCACCCAGGGGATCCTCGGCTTCACCCACGAGACCCTCTCCGCCATCGCCCGCCGCCACTTCGGCGGCACGCTCGCCGGACGGCGGGTGGTCACGGCCGGGCTCGGCGGCATGGGCGGCGCGCAGGGTCTCGCCATCGCGAACCTGGGCGGCCGCGGCCTGATCGTCGAGGTCGACCCCGAGCGCGCGCGGCGCAGGCTGGAGGCGGGCTGGGTCGACCGCATCGCGCCGGACTACGAAGCGGCGGTCGCCGACCTCACCGGTGCGTCCGACCCTGCGGCCATCGCGCTCGTCGGGAACATCGCCGAGATCCTGCCCCGCCTGGTGGCCGACGGCGTCGCCATCGACATAGCGACCGACCAGACGGCCGCGCACGACCTCGACCACGGATACGTGCCCATCGGGTACACGCCGGACCAGGCACGCACGCCCGATCCTGCCTACCGCGAGGCCGTACGGGCGTCGTTGCTCGCGCACGCGAACGCGTTGCTGGCACTGCGCGAGGGCGGCACGGTCGTCTTCGAGTACGGCAACAACCTGCGCGCCCAGGCGGTTGCGGCCGGAGCACACCGTGCGGGCGAACTCCCCGGATTCGTGGCCGAGTACGTACGCCCGATCTTCGCGCGCGGAGTGGGGCCGTACCGCTGGATCTGCCTCAGCGGCGACCCCGAGGACCTGCGCCGCAGCGAGGAGGCCGTACTGGAGGTGGTCAACTCCCCTTCTCTGGAGCGGTGGTTCACACTGGCCCGGGCCCGAGTCGCACCGCAGGGGCTGCCGGCCCGCATCTGCTGGCTCGGCCTCGGCGAACGGCACGAGGTCGGCCTGCGCCTCAACGACCTTGTCCGGCGCGGCGAGATCGGCCCGCTGGCCCTGGGCCGGGACCACATGGACCCTGCCGCCGTCGCCTCACCGTCCCGGGAGACCGAGGGGATGCTCGACGGCAGCGACGCGATCGCCGACTGGCCCGTCCTCGCCGCACTGCTCAACGCCGCACAGGGCGCGACCTGGGTGTCCGTCGGCAACGGCGGCGGCGTCGGGGTGGGCCGCAGCATCCACACCGGCCTCACCGTGGTCGCGGACGGCAGCGAACTCGCGGAACGCAAGATCCGCCGGGTGTTCTGGACCGACCCCGCGCTGGGCGTGGCCCGTTACGCGGACGCCGGATACGCAGAAGCCATCCGGGAGGCCCGGGAGAGCGGCCTCGATCTGGGCACGGTCAGTCCTTTCCGGTGAGCAGCCGCCGAGGATTGGCGACCCGGAAGGCGTGCTCCGAGCCATCGCCCAGCCCGAACCCGGGATGCTTTTGCGGCTCCGCGTAGGGCCGGTCCGTGCCCTGGACGACGACATCGACGCCGAGGGCACGGACGACCGCGTCCACGGCGCGCGGCCCGTACGAGGACGTCTCCACGAACACGTCCCGGTCCACCTCGCCCAAGCCACCACCCCGGGCGGCGAGACGCTCCCCGTGCAGCGGCGCGAGCCCGGCCAGCAGCGCGAAGCACACGCGTAGCCGCGGATGGCGAGGCCGGCCGAAGGCGCGGAAGGCGAACCAGGCGGCGTGCATCTGCTGGACGTACGGGACCAACGCGGGCCACCAGCCGGGTGCCGAGGACTCGCCGGTCGCGGGCCCCGGATGGACGAACAGCGGGAGGCCGCGCGCTTCGAGCAGGTCGAGCAGCGGGGCGCACCGCGCGTAACCGGCGGCGTCGGCAAGGGCGTTCGCCGGAAGCTGGAGTCCGGCGCACCCCCGGTCGAGCACGGCGGCCGTCGCGCCGGCGTCGACATCCCGGACGCAGGCGGCGGCCCAGGCCCCGAACGGTTCGGGCAGTTCGGCCGCGTCCTGGTGGTAGGCGTCGAGCAGAGGCCGTGCCTCCTCGGCGGGCAGCCATTCCACGCCGAGCGGTGCGGACAGGGAGACTAGCGCCAGACCGAGGCCGTCGGCGGCGGCGAGTTCCGTACGCCGGGCCACTTCGTGGTCGGCGGGAGCGACCTCGTACGGCGGCTCGCCCTCGACGTACAAGGTCCATCCGTCGAGGAACGGTGGCTTGTCGCGTGCCCGCAGCGCCGCCACGAACGCGGCGCCCCACAGGTGCTGGTGCACGTCGATGTTGGTCACGACACCACCTCGATATTGATCACGACACCTCTCTCAGCATGGCGCGCAGGGCACTTCGGATGTCGGCGGACTCCAGCACCTCGCCGCTCACCCGTTCCACGTCCGCTCCGCAGGGCCGGTCGTCGTCCAGCGGGGGGACCAGCTCGCGGATCGCGCGGTGCAGGAGTCCGGGGCCCCGTCCCAGGGCGGACGGTGCGGCCAGGTCCACGGCCTGGGCGGCCACCAGGGCCTCCACGGCGAGCAGTTGGCGCAAGCGGACGAGCATCGTCGTCAACCGCCGTGCCCCGAGCGCCGCGTTGGTCGAGTCGTCCTCGACGGCGTCCGCGCCGTGCCGGGGGTCGGTGCACACCGGTGCGGACAGCATGCGGATCTCGGCGACGAGCGCCTGCGCCGTCTTCGCCAGCGGTGCGAAACCCGAACGCTCCGGACCGTACGGCGAGAGGTTCGCGGACAGTCCGCTGACGGCCGGGTTGAGCAGCCGCCGCATGCGCTCGGCGGAGATGGCGGCGGTCTGCGTCAGGGCCAGCGCGAGGGTGTCGAAGGCGAGGGCCAGGGCCGGGGTGTGGAAATTGCCGGACGAGAGGATCTCGCCGGTGTCGGCCAGCACCACCGGATTGTCGCCGCAGCCGTTGAGCTCCGGTTCGAGGGCGGCGGTGGCGAAGTCCAGCGCGGCATACAGCGCGCCGTGCACCTGGGCCGCGCAGCGCAGGCTGACCGGGTCCTGCACGCGCCGCGCGTGCCGGGGATCGCCCAACTCGCCGCCGTCGAGCAGGGCGAGCAGCTCGTGCGCCGCCCGGGACTGTCCCGGCGCCGGACGCAGATCCAGTACGCGGGCGTCCAGCGGGCTGGTGTTCGCCCGGAATCCCTCGAAGGTCAGCGCCGTGACCGTCTGCGCCAGCATGAGGACGGCGCCCGTCTCGTGGAGGGCGAGGGCGCCCTGGCCTGCCGCCAACGGGCTTGCGCTGCACAGCACATGGCCGTCCTTCGGCCCCAGCTCGGCCGGGGTGAGACCCGCCCGCCGCAGCGCAGTGGCTCCGTCGAGCACCTCACCGTCGAACTCGGCGCGGCCTTCGCCGATGACGACCAGACCGACATGCGCCATCTGGCACAGGTCGGACGCGCCGATCGACCCGACCTCGGGTACCACTGGATGCACGCGGGAGTTGAGCAGCCCGACGAGTTGGCTCAGGATCTCCGGGCGCACTCCGCTGCCGCCGCTCGCGATGCCGTTCACACGGGCGAGGACGGCGGCGCGTACGACCGGGACCGGCAGCGGATCGCCGACCGCGTTGGCCCGGCCCCGGACCGTACGGACGCTGAACTCCGCGAGCTCGTCGCGCGGCAGTGCGTACGACGACCGGCTGCCCAGCCCCGTGGTCAGGCCGTACGTCGGAACCTGGCGGTCGACGACATCGTCGACGACGGCACGGTCGCGGGTCAGTCTGGGCAACACCTCGGCCGCCAGGGCGACTTGGGCACCGTGGTGGGCCACGGCGACGACGTCGTCGCAGGAGAGTGACCGCCCGTCGACGACGACCGGGCCACGGGAGGGTGTACGTCCGTCGGCGACGGCCGAGTCACGGGAGCGCGTACGTCCGCCGGCGGTGACCGAGTCACGCATGGGCGTTCGCCCGTCGACGACGAGCGAGTCACCGGAGGGTGCTGGCCCGTGCACGTCCGAGTCGCCGGAGAGCGTCCGCCCGTCGGCCTCGACCGAGTCACCGGAGAGTCCGCTCGTCATGAGAACCGCAGCTTCTGGCCGAGGCCGCGCTCCTCGGCCTTCGCCAGCATGGCGGCGCCCAGCGCGATGTCGGAGAGTGAGAGTCCGCGGTGCCAGAACAGCGTCGTCTCGTCGGCGCGTTCACGGCCGGGCTTGTCGCCGACGACGATCTCGCACAGTTCGGCGTGCAGGGTCGCCTCGCTGAGCCTGCCGGACTCGACGTGGGCGCGCAGCGCACCGAAGGGCCCGGACCGGCACTGGCCCCAGTCGTCGACGACGATCTTGTCCATGACGTCCGTGAGGGAGAGTTCGACGGCGCTCATCGTTCCGTACGGTACGACAAGGGCTCCCGGGGTGATCCACTCGGTCTTGAGCAGCGGCTCCGGGCGCTCGAGCCGGGACGCCTCCACCACGATGTCCGCGCCTTCGACACAGGACCGCCAGTCCTCGGTCACGACGACGGGCTTGCCGAGGTCGCGCTCCAGTCGCTCGGCGAAGGCCTTGCGGCTCTCGGGACGGCGCGAATGGACGCGTATCTCGGTGAGGTCGAAGATCCGGTCCAGCAGGCGGACATTCCAGTACGAGGTGGCGCGGGCGCCGATGTGACCGAGCACCTTGGAGTCCGGGCGGGCCAGATGGCGTGCTCCGAGCGCGGTGACGGCGCCGGTGCGCATTTCGGTGATGGCGGTGGCGTCGAGTATGGCCACCGGCATGCCGGTGCGCGGGTCGAAGAGGTTGAGCAGCGCCATCTCGGAGGGCAGCCCCGACTTGTAGTTGTCGACGTAGTCACCCACGATCTTGACTCCGGCCAGCCCGAGCGGAGCGACATAGCCGCGCAGGACGTTGAAGTGGCCGTTGAACGCGGGATCGGGCATGAGGTGGACGCGCGGTTCGATGACCGTCTCTCCTCGGCCCTGGGCGCGTAGCCCCTGCTCGACGGCGTCGAGCACCTCGGTATCGGACAGCTCGAGCTGCTCGATGTCCGAGCCGTTCAGGAAAGTGAACCGGACCGGTTCCATGGCGGTGGCTCCCTGCGTGTGGGGTGGCGGACGGTGCGACGCCGACGGCATGGCCGAAACGTGACCGTCGAGGGCAACTGTCAGGCGTCTGGGGTTTACATGTAAAGGCGCATTACGCATTCAATGCGCAGATTACGGGCGCATCGGCCCCGCCTTCGCAGGAACGTAACGCGCCGTTTACGAAAGGGCATTGACTGCCATTCAGTCACCGGCAACTCTGCATGACCATATGCAGTCGGGGTAAGGGGCAGCCTTGATCAGGTTCGACGCGGTAAGCAAAAACTATCCAAACGGCACGACAGCCGTGGACGAGCTGTCCCTGGAACTGGCCGAGGGCGGCATCACGGTCCTGGTGGGTCCCTCCGGCTGCGGCAAGACCACGACCTTGCGCATGGTCAACCGCATGGTGGAGCCGACGGCCGGGACGGTGAGGCTGCGCGGCCAGGACATCCGGGAGATCCACGCCCCCGAGCTCCGCCGCGGCATCGGCTATGTGATCCAGCACGCCGGGCTGTTCCCGCACCGCACCATCCTCGACAACATAGCCACGGTGCCGCTGCTGCTCGGCTGGAGCCGGAAGAAGGCGCGGGCACGGGCGGCGGAGCTGCTGGAACTGGTCGGGCTGCCGGGCGAGATGGGCAAGCGCTACCCGTACCAGCTCTCCGGCGGGCAGCAGCAGCGCGTCGGGGTGGCCAGGGCGCTGGGCGCCGACCCGCCGGTGCTGCTGATGGACGAGCCGTTCAGCGCGGTCGACCCGATCGTGCGCGGTGAGCTGCAGGCGGAGTTCATCCGGCTGCAGAAGGAGCTGCACAAGACGATCGTCTTCGTCACCCATGACATCGACGAGGCGATCAAACTCGGCGACCACATCGCGGTGTTCCGAACCGGCGGCAAGCTCGCGCAGTTCGACACCCCCGAGCGGCTGCTCGCCCATCCCGCGGACGAGTTCGTGGCCGACTTCGTGGGCCAGGACCGCGGTATCCGCCGGCTGTCCTTCGTCAAGGCGGCCGACCTGCCGCTGCGCGACGGGCCTGTGCTGTCGGCGACCTCTTCCGTGGCGGTGGCCAGGGCGGCGAAGGATCCCTGGGTGCTCGTCGTCGACGGTGACCGCCGACCGCTCGGCTGGACCGAGGTCGCCGAGCTGCCCACGGGCGGCACGCTCGCGGACGCGGCGCTGACACCGCTCGGCCACACATTCAGCCTCGTCGGCGACTCCGCGCGGGCCGCCCTCGACGCGGCGCTCCTGTCACCCTCCCGGCTCGCGGTGGGGGTGGACGGCGAAGGCGCGGTCATCGGTGTCGCGGACGCGTACGAGCTGTCCGCCGCGATGGCCCGCGACGAGGTGGCCGAAGGCGAGGCGTCCGTGGCGGAGGCGTCCGTGGTGGAGATCGCCAAGAACGAGACCGCCAAGAACGAGACTGCCAAAGACCAGACCGCCAAGGACGACAAGGGCGCCGACGGCGCGGGCGGGGGTGAACGATGAACGACGGGGAGCCACTCGTCCGCTGGGACTGGGTCGGAGACCATCTCGGCGAGCTCGGCCACTACACCGGCGTCCATCTGCAACTGGGCCTGCTGCCGGTGCTGTTCGGCCTGATCATCTCGGTGCCGCTCGGCATCCTCTGCCATCGTTGGCGCTGGCTGTACCCACCGGTTCTGACCGTGACCAACGTGCTGTACGCCATCCCGTCACTGGCCATGTTCATGATCTTTGTCCGCTATACGGGGCTCACCCAGCAGACCGTGATGATCCCGCTCACGCTCTACACGCTGTCGGTCCTGGTGCCCAATGTCGTGGACGGCCTGGCTTCCGTCCCGGAACCGGTCCGGCAGGCGGCCACCGCGATGGGATTCGGCACGGTGCGCCGTGTCGTCCAGGTCGAACTGCCCATCGCCGTACCGGTCGTCGTGGCCGGCGTACGCGTCGCAGCCGTCTCCTCCATCAGCCTCGTCGCCGTGGGACAGCTGATCGGGCAGGGCGGTCTCGGCTTCTACATCACCCGGGGCCTCCAGCTCGACTTCCCGACCCCGATCATCACCGCGATCGTTCTGATCATGCTGCTCGCGCTCGCCACCGACGCGGTGCTGGTCCTGGCGCAGCGACTCCTCACGCCGTGGGCCCGCGGCAAGGGGGCGAGGGCATGAACGACCTGGTGAACCAACTCCAGCTCGTAGGGGACTGGTTGACGTCCTCGCAGCAGTGGCACGGCGACGAGGGGATCCCCCAGCGGCTCCTGGAACACCTCACCTACAGCGGCATCTCGCTGCTGTTCGCCACCCTGATCGGGCTCACGTTCGGGCTGCTGGTCGGACACACCGGCCGTGGGGCGTTCGCCGTCGCCAGCGTGGCGAACCTCGCGCGGGCGATCCCCACCTTCGGCCTGGTGGTGCTCGTCGTCACGCTCGCCGGGCTCAGCACCACGCCCGTCCTGGTCGCCCTGGTCGCGCTCGCGGTCCCGCCGATCCTCATCAACACCTTCGAAGGCGTCCGAGGTGTGGACGCCGACACCCGGGATGCCGCACGCGGGGTTGGCATGACGGAGTGGGAGGTGCTGGTGCGGGTGGAGGTGCCGATGGCGCTGCCGCTGATCCTGCTCGGGTTGCGGGTCGCCGCGATCCAGGTCGTGGCCACCGCGACCATCGCCGCCTATCCCGGTCTCGGCGGGCTCGGCCGCTTCATCGTCGACGGGCTCGCCCGCAACGACTACGAACTGGTCATCGGCGGCTCCACCGTCGTCGTCGTGCTCGCCCTCGTAGTCCAGGTTCTCTTCACCGCGCTGCGGCGCGTCATCGTCTCGCCGGGACTTCAGGGCCCGGCAGCAAAGTCATGAGTTTCTGAGCTTCAGGGCTCTTGAGAGAGGAAATACCCATGAGAAGCATGATCCGTGGCGCCGCTTTCGGCCTGATCGCAGCACTGTCCCTGAGCGCCTGCGGCGGCAGCGACAGCAGCGATGACAATCCGCTGACGGGAAGCAGCGGCGACAGCGACAGCAAGGCACTCGTCGTCGGCTCGGCGAACTTCCCCGAGAACCAGCTGCTCGCCGAGATCTACGCGCAGGCCCTGGAAGCCAAGGACCTGAAGGTGACCCGCAAGTTCGACATCGGGGCCCGTGAGGTCTACTACGACCAGATCGTCAAGGGCGGCATCAGCGTCTTCCCGGAGTACAACGGCGCTCTGCTCGCGGTCGCGGTCGACGAGAAGAGCACCGCGACCAGCAGCGAGGACATCAACGCCGAGCTGAAGGCGAAGCTCCCCTCGTCGGTGGAGATACTCGACTCCGCCGCGGCCGAGGACAAGGACTCGGTCACGGTCACCGCTGAGACCGCTGCCAAGTACAACCTCAAGACGCTCGCCGACCTCAGGCCGATCGCGGGCGACATGACGATCGGCGCCGGCTCGGAGTTCAAGACGCGTACGCAGGGACTGGTCGGTCTGAAGACCATCTACGGCGTGGAGTTCGGGAAGTTCCAGCCGCTCGACGCGGGCGCCCAGAGCACTCTGCTCGAACTGCTGAAGAAGGGCACGGTCCAAGCCGCGAACCTCTACACCACCGACCCCGCCATCGTCGAGGACAAGCTGGTGGTCCTCGAGGACCCGAAGAACCTCTTCTCCTCGCAGAACGTGACGCCCCTGGTCTACAAGTCCGCGGTCAACGACACGGCCAAGGCGGCACTCAACGGCGTCTCGGCCAAGCTCACCACCGAGGACCTGCTGGAGATGATGAAGAGGCTCGTCAACGACAAGGAGGACGCCAGCACCGTGGCCAAGGACTGGCTGACGGAGGCCGGCCTCGTCAGCTGACCGGGGTGGTCACCGGATCATTCCTGGGTCGTCAGATCCGGGGCGGGCGGTGCCGGCGGTGGGTTCGACCACGCCGTCACCGTCCGCCGGGCCGTGCGTCTCACCAGGCAGGAGCGAGGGGATGAGTGGGACCGGCTGGGGGATCGAGATGAGCGAGAGCGACGGAGCCGACGTGGGCACCCGGAACGCCGGTGCGCCCGCCTCAGGCGCCGCCGAGACCGGCGCACCCGGCGCGTCCGCACGGCTGCACCAGCTCTTCGAGGGACGCCGGCTGACCCCGACGCAGCGCCGCATCGCGCACTGCCTGGTCCGGCAATCGGCTGCCGTGCCGTTCCTGTCGAGCGTGGAGCTGGCCCAGCTGGCCGGAGTGAGCCAGCCGTCGGTGACCCGCTTCGCGGTCGCCCTCGGCTTCGACGGATACCCGGCACTGCGCAGACATCTGCGGGACGTCGCACCCGCCGCCGGCGCTGAGGACGGGCGGCCGAACAACCAGTACCAGCAAGCGGTACAGGCCGAGATCGACAACCTGCGGAACCTGGCGTCGCTGCTCGCCGACGCCGGGCCCGTGGAACGCGCGGGCCGGCTGCTCGCCGCCTCGCGGCCGCTGCCGGTGCTCGGGCTGCGCGCCTCCGCGGCCCAGGCACGCGGCTTCGCCTACTTCGCCGCGAAGGTTCATCCCGACGTACGCCTGCTCGACGAGGGCGGCTCGTTGCTCGCCGACCGCATCGACGCCGCCCGGCACGCCGGGGCGAGCGCACTCCTGTGCTTCGCGCTGCCGCGTCACCCGCGCGAGCTCCTCGACGCGCTCGGCCACGCCCGTGACACGGGGCTGACCGTGGTGACGATCGCCGACGGCACGTTCGCCCCGGTGGCCGCCCACAGCGATCTGCTCCTCCCGGCGGCCGTGGGCACCGGCCTGGTCTTCGACACGGTGAGCGCCCCCATGCTGCTGGGACAGGTCCTCCTGGAGGTGATGTGCGACGGCCTCCCCGACGCGCAGGTCCGGCTGGAGGAGTTCGACGCGCGGGCGGCGGCGCGAGGGCTCTTCGTCGACTGAACGGTTCACCTGCCGATGCGCCCGTCCCCTGACAGCCGAATGCCACTGAGGCATGGACAGCCGGGCCATGTGGGCGGAAGGCGCTGGTCAGCGGCGTATGGGCGACGCGTGGGGCCGTGCAGCGGGCGCGCGATCGGTTGCGGCGAGGGGCGGTGGTTCTCACGGTGGCCCCAAGAACCGCAATTCTCGAAAGGACTGTGCATGCGTGCCCTTGTCTCCCGCGGACTCCTCCTGTCACCCCTGGTCTGCGCCGCTCTGGTCTTCGGTCCGCTCGGCACCGCCGCTGCCGCCGTCGACGCACCCCGGGTGGCTTCGGGCGGTGCCGCCGCGGCATGGTCCTCCGCCGATTCGGACGCGGTGCTGGAACAACTCGGCGTACTGGACAGAGTTGACCACTACGACGTAGCGCTCGACCCTCTGCTGGACGAGCTGTCCACCCTCGCCGAGCGGGAGGCCGGCACCCTCGACGCGGTCGAGGCGGCCGGACTCGCGAGGGCGGTGGAGACGGCGAACGCCTCTCTCCAGCAGCGGCTGAAGGAGCGGGCCGGCGTCACGTCGGACACGTCGGACCGCGCCGGTGTCGCCGCCGCCGACCCGGTCTCCGATCTGGTGGCCCAGCTCCAGTCGGCGGTCGACGGACTGCTGAAGGCGCTGACCTCGCTCGACCTCGGCGCGGTCCTCGGTGCGGTCACGGGCCTGCTGTCGCCGGTGCTCGGTCTGATCACGGGGCTGCTCGGCGGCGCGACCTCCGCGCTCACGACGCTTCCGGCGCTGCCGACCGCGGGCAGCCCGGCGGCCGTTGGGTAGCCGCGACCCGAAGTACGCGGTGGGGTGCGGAGGTTGATCTTCCGCACCCCACTGTTTTTCGTCCGACGCCGAGAACCGGTCCGGTCCTTCGCCGCGTTCACGTCCGCGTCTCTCCCGGCGGTTCACGTTCCTCTCGTCCGGCACAGCTGAGAGTTAATGGGGCATTAGGGAATCCGAGGTGTAAAGACCACGCATTGATGGCGATGCTCTTGTCATGAACCTGCTGCCCGATGGGCGGGCCGCAGCCTCATGGAGGTGTGGGATGCACCGCAGACTCGCCGCCGGCTTTGCCGCCTCAACTCTGGCCCTGATCACTGTCGTCGGCACCGCCACAGCGGCCGACGCAGTTCCCGCCGACAAGTCCCAGGTCCTCTCGAACTGGACCCAGACCAGCGCATCGAGCTACAGCACCTGGAACGCCGCCCGCGCGAACCAGGCCGCCTGGGCCGCGTACGAGTTCGACTGGTCCACCGACTACTGCTCCTCCTCGCCGGACAACCCGTTCGGCTTCCCCTTCGCCACCTCATGCGCCCGCCACGACTTCGGCTACCGCAACTACAAGGCCGCGGGCACCTTCAGTACCAACAAGTCGCGCCTCGACAGCGCCTTCTACGAGGACCTCAAGCGGGTCTGCCTCAACTACAGCGGCGCGACGAAGACGTCCTGCGACGGTACGGCGTGGACCTACTACCAGGCGGTCAAGGTGTTCGGCTGAGACCGTCGGCCGAGGAGAACGGGGGCGCCGCCCACGCGGCGTCCCGCACTCGGCGAAGAGACCTGCTCAGCCGGCCACGGGCTCACCAGGGCTGTCCTGGAAGGCCGTTCGTGATACCGGGCGGGTGACGCCGGACAGATCGTGGGCGGCGACGCTGTTGCGGTCGGCGACCGAGCGGCCGAGCGCATGGTGCGGCCACAGTCCCGCCGCCACCCGGCGACTGCGCTCGCCCCATTCGCGGGCCGGGGCGCTGCTGGACTTGTAGTGGTTGAGGGCGAATCCGCCGGAGTGGATCCGGAGCAGGCAGAAGCCGCCGGGATAGTCCTTGACGGCGCTGACCTCCTGCAATGTGACGTGCGGGGCCTGCGGCAGGACGGTCCGCTTGTTGCGGTGGGTGTGGCCCGCGTGGTGGAGGAAGACGCCGGGCGCCTCGGCGTAGGCGTCGAGAACGGCACGGGCCTGGCGGCGGCCGAGCTGCTGGCCCCTGGACACGGGGAAGACCGAATCCCGTACGGTCAGCGGATGGTGGCCGAACACCACGGTGGGCTGGTCCCTTTGTTCCTTCAACCGGGCCTGGAACCAGGACAGTTGCTCCGCGCCGAGCCCGCCCGCGTCGGCGCCGTTGCCGTCCTTCTCGTAGGTGTCGAGCCCGAGGATCCGCAGCCCGCCGAGGTCGCGGGCGAAGTACGAGGGACCCCCGCCGTCGAGGAACCCGTCGCGGAAGGCGTCTCCGTGAGATTCGCCGCGCACGGGACGGGGCCTGTCGTGGTTACCCCGTACGACGAAGTAGTCCCGCCCGTGGGCACCGAACCCGTCCAGGATCCGCTTGGCCTCGGCCAGGTCACGCGGCCCGCCGCCGGCCGAGATGTCCCCCGCGGCCAGCAGCACGTCCGCCCCGCGCCGCCGGGCCTCCTCCACCACCGCCCGGCTCATGATCTCCGGGTAGGGCGAGAGCCCCACCTCCTGCGACACCCCGCGGAACAGCGGTACACCACCGACCAGACCGGCGGTGGTCTCCCCGACGTGCAGGTCGTTGCAGAGGGCGATCGACAGCAGGTGCCGCCCGGGCGGCGGCTGCGGGGTGGTGAAGGAGTACGGGCCTCCGCGCGTCCCGAATCCGTAGCGGTTGGTGCCGACGGCGTTGCCGCGGACGAGGTGCAGCGAGGTGGGAACGGCGGTCACACCCCGTGAGCGCGCCTGGTAGTAGTACGTCTGGCCAGGTTCAAGGCCCGTGAGCTCCACGTGGTGGTGCGCGGTGGGCCGGGTTTCCCCCGCGGTGCGGTTGAGGCGCGTGGGGTGAGTGCCGTAGACCACCTCACCCTCCGTGACCGCGGGGAGCATGTGGCCGGTGCCGTCATCGGTGCCGGGTATTCCGGTGTGCCAGGTGATGACGGCGCTGTCCTCGGTCAGGGTGACCAGTTCCAGGTGGACGGCCTTGATGGTGTCGGGGTGGAGGAGACGGCTGGTGCGTGCGGTGTCGTGCACGGCTCCGGCCAGGGCCCTCAGCAGTGCGGGGGCGAGGAGTGCGCCGGATCGCAGGACTTCGGAGGGAGCGGGCAGGGCCGCCAGGGCGGACAGGGCCGCGAGGGGAGCGGAGAGGCAGCAGCGCATGCCGGATGTGTGCCCGCGCGCAGTGAACGGCGGCAGTGCTGCCGACGGCGACACCAGGTATGGCACGCGACATCTCCGTCCGGGCGCGGCTCGACGTGTGTGGATCCGGCCGGTTGGATGACCGGCGGTCAGCTCGTCGACAACGTTTTGCTGAACGGAGTGACGGGGCGCTCCACGCGCTCTCCGTCCACCGTAATGTCCACCACCTCGTTGTAGAAAGCGAGGAGTCCTGTGACAGTGGCCACCGCGGGCAGCGGGTCCGGGTAGCTCCAGACGAGGTTCGCCGGGACATCGGCGTCGCCCCGCCACGACCAGTACTCGGCGGTTCCCTTGTAGGGACACCCGGTGCTGTGGTCGGTGGGGACGAGGAGATCGAGGCGGACGTCCTCCAGTGGCACGTAGTACCGCACCGGAAGGCCGGTCTCGAAGAGCAGTACGGGACGCCGGGTGTCCGCGACGACCGTGCCGTCGATCTCGACCTGGACATGACGGCTGCTCGGCAGGGCGTCCACCCGCTTGTGCGGGTCCCGGGGATGGATGAAGATCTCTTCCTCCTCCTCGTACCAGTGGTCGAGCCCCCGGCCGCTGCGCAGGAACCACTCGAAGGCGATGTGTCCTGCCAGGTCGTCGGCGGGGAACGTCCAGGCCGCGTTCTCCACCACCTCGCCGTCGACCTCGAGGTCGTAGAAGATCCGCGATCCCGTGTGCGTGCCCGTCCGGGGGTCCCGCGCCGGGCGGAGCAGGTCCTCGCGGACCTCTTCGCGGGGGAAGGCGTACGTCGGGACGGGCAGCGCGGGCTCCCACACGAGGACAGGGTGCCGGCTGTCGACGATGGTGACGTCGCCCTTGCGTCCGCGCACCCAGCGTTCGCTGGGCTCCCACAGGAGGCCCTCCGGGGTGGTCCGTACCGTTCGCGCGTGGGGGAGTGCACTCATCGTCCGGTCTCCTTCGGTTTGTCGGACACCCTGACATTGGACACCGACAGAGGCGGCCTCGCCCGCGTCAAACGACGACGACGTCGACCCCCGCCTCCTCGAACCCCCGCACCGTCTCCTCGCTCACCGCCGCGTCCGTCACCAGAGTGTCCACCGACTCGGCCGCGCAGATCCGGGCAAAGGCGCGCCGGCCCAGCTTGCTGGAGTCGGCGGCGACGATCACACGCTCGGCGCGCTCGCAGAGCAGCCGGTTGATCGCGGCCTCCGCCTCGTCGTGGGCGGCCGCACCGTGTGTGGCGTCGAAGGCGACCACGCCGAGCACGGCCACGTCGATGGTGATCTGGCCGAGGACGCCGTCGGCGAGCGGTCCGACGAGCTCGTACGACTGCGGGCGGGCGACGCCGCCGGTCACCACGATCTTGAACTGGGGGCGCACGGCCAGCTCGTTGGCGATGTTGAGCGCGTTGGTGACCACGGTCAGCGCGGGTGAACCGGAAGCGAGGTCGGGGCGCACGGCCAGGGCGCGCGCGACCTCCGTGGTGGTCGTGCCACCGGTCAGGCCCACCGCCTCGCCGGGCGCGACGAGACCGGCCACCGCCTTCGCGATGCGCTGCTTCTCGGAGGCGTGGCGGGCGGTCTTGTAGCGCAGCGGCAGTTCATAGGAGACGCCGTGCACGACCGCGCCGCCCCGGGTGCGTACGAGCATCTGCTGCTCGGCGAGCTGGTCGAAGTCGCGCCGGATCGTCGCGGCCGACACCTCCAGCTCGGTCGCCACCTCCTCGACATCCAGCCGGCCCCGCTCCACGAGCAGTTCCAGCAGCGCCTTCCAGCGGGCGTCGCGCGACATCCGCACTCTCCAATCCTCGATCTTCCGCGACCTTAGCGCACCTTTCTGGCGCTCGAATGCTTGATTGTGCTTGAAAAATCGCTATATCTTGCACGAACAATCATCAGTGGGAGGGGTGCGGCATGACCCATGTCGAGAACGAGCTCAACAGTCAGCCCGAGTGCTGGATACGCGCCGCCGAGCAGGCCGCGGCGCACGGTGCGGCACTGCCGGCGGCGGGGGAGCGAGTGGCGATCGTCGGGTGCGGGACCTCGTACTTCATGGCGCAGGCCGTCGCCGCGCTACGCGAAGGGTCGGGCCAGGGCGAGACGGACGCCTTCGCCGCCTCGGAGTTCCCGAACCGCCGCTCGTACGACCGCGTGGTCGCCCTCACCCGGTCCGGCACCACCACCGAAGTGCTCGAACTCCTCGGGGGCCTGAAGGGCCGTACGCGCACCACCGCCATCACCGCCGACCCGCACACCCCCGTCACGGACTCGGCGGACGACGTCCTGGTCCTGGACTTCGCGGACGAACAGTCCGTCGTGCAGACCCGGTTCGCGACCACCGCGCTCACACTGCTGCGCGCCCACCTCGGTCTGCACACCGACGCCGTCGTCGCCGACGCGCGTACCGCACTCGAGAGCCCGCTGCCCGAAGGGCTCGTCGACTGCGCTCAGTTCACATTCCTCGGCCGCGGCTGGACCGTCGGGCTGGCGAACGAGGCCGGCCTCAAGATGCGCGAGGCCGCGCTGGCCTGGACCGAGGCCTACCCGGCGATGGAGTACCGGCACGGCCCCATCAGCGTCACCACACACGGCACGGCCACCTGGATGCTCGGCGAGGCGCCCGAAGGTCTGGCCGAACAGGTCCGGGCGACCGGCGGGTTGTGGGTGGCCGGCGGTCTCGACCCGCTCGCCGAACTCGTCCGCGCCCAGCGGCTCGCCGTCGCGGTCGCCGCGTCCCGCGGACTGGACCCGGACCGGCCGCGCCACCTCACCCGCTCGGTGATCCTCGCCCCGACGTCCCACTGAGTCGGCTCAACCACCCGCTGAGAAGGA
The DNA here is from genome assembly GCF_026343635.1 of Streptomyces sp. NBC_00038. Classification (NCBI taxonomy): domain Bacteria; kingdom Bacillati; phylum Actinomycetota; class Actinomycetes; order Kitasatosporales; family Streptomycetaceae; genus Streptomyces; species Streptomyces sp. NBC_00038. The sequence continues at coordinate 1,287,126 of NZ_JAPELQ010000001.1, read as the reverse complement.
GGAGTTGTGCCACTCGCAGCAACCGGTGAACTGGTTCGCGCGGCCGCGGGGGCGCGGACCGCGGTCGCCGCGTTCAACGTCATCACCCTGGAACACGTCGAAGCCGTCATCGCCGGCGCCGAGTCCGTGGACGCGCCGGTCGTCCTCCAAGTCAGCGAGAACGCCGTCAGATTCCGCTACGGACGGCTGCTCCCGCTGGCCCGCGCCGCGACCGCCGCGGCCGAACGCGCCTTGGTGCCCGTCGCGTTGCACCTCGACCACGTCCAGAGCGACGACCTGCTGCGGCAGGCGGCCGGCGCCGGCTTCAGCTCCGTGATGTACGACGCCGCCCGGCTGCCGTACCAGGAGAATCTCGCCGTCACCCGGGCCGCCGTCGACTGGGCGCACGCCCAAGGGCTCTGGATCGAGGCCGAGTTGGGGCAGATCGGCGGCAAGATCGGCGTACCCCCGCTCGACGCGCACGCGCCGGGCGCCCGCACCGATCCCGCCGAGGCCCGCGCCTTCGTGGCCGACTCGGGTGTGGACGGGCTGGCCGTCGCGATCGGCAGCTCGCACGCGATGACCACCCGCACCGCCGCCCTCGACCACGGCCTGCTCAAGCGCCTGACCGCGGCCCTGGACGTACCGCTCGTCCTGCACGGCTCCTCCGGAGTCCCTGACGGCGAACTGGCGGCGGCCGTCACGGGGGGCATCGCCAAGGTCAACATCGGTACGGCGCTGAACCTCGCGATGACGGGTGCCATACGGGAGTTCCTCACCGCCCACCCCGAGGCCGTGGACTCGCGCAAGTACCTCGGAGAGGGGCGGGAGGCGATGGCGCGGACGGTGGCACGGCTCATCGGCGTACTGCGCGGGTGACCCGAGTGCGACCTCAGGAAGCGTCGACCTCCACCAGCTTCTCGAAGAAGAACTCGTGCTTGAGGAACGACACGTCGTACTCATGCCCTGGATACGGCGGGATCAACTGAGCCGCCTGGAACAGCCGCCAGCCGTCCTCCAGGGCGTGCACGCCCGACGTGTACGGCGGTTCGTCACCGTCCCCGGTAGTGGGGGACGTACGGCCGGTGCCGTCGTAGACCGACCAGCCCACCACGTCCGCGTCCAGCGCGGAGGTGGCCAGGTAGAGCACCAGAACCTGCTGACGGATGGTCATGCGGCGTCTCCCTGCGGGCGGTTGGAGACCCGGGTCACCCAGTGGTCCAGGTCGAAGGAGTCGTCCCCGGTGAGCGCGCGCCACAGCAGGACCCGGTTGTACACCTCCAGGCGGCCGGTGGCGGGCTCGTACCACGGGAACGTCGTGGCGAGTTCCTCGGAGACCCGCGGATCCCCGAGGTCCGAGGTGTCCCACAGCCGCCGCTGCCGCACGGCCGGATTGAAGCGGATCTTGAACATGTAGCGCACCGCGTCGCTGTCGTTGCGCCGCCCGCCGTGCCACAGGCCATGGTGCAGAAACACCACGGTACCGGCCGGACAGACCAGGCGGCTCTGCCCGCGCAGGTTCTGGTAGCGCCCGGTGTCCGACTCGTTCGTGCGCCGCAGATGACTGCCCGGCACGCTGAGGGTGCCGCCCATGTCGAGCGTGACGTCCTGCGGGTAGTACATCAACTGGACGTCGAAGGCATCGGTCCGCACATCGATGATCGCGTCACCGTGCAACGGCTGCGCCTGTCCCTCGCGGGGCTCGCGAATGTGCACGGCGTGGTGGTCCACGGTGGGCCCGGGGCCCACGAGACTGCGCAACGCACCTGCCACAACAGGGAGTTCCACGAGGCGGCGGACCAGGGAACCCTCCGGATAGGCGTCCGCGACAGCACTGCCGTAGGGAACGCCGGGCACGCCCTCGCGCAGGACCTCGATCCCCTCGGCGTTCATCTCCGGCGGCACCACGGCGTCGAGGCGCAGTGAGCCGTGGGCCACGAAGTGCGCCATCCGCACCGAACTCAGGAGCTTGGTGTTGGTCATGCCCTCCAACGTAGGAGAGGTGTCCTCGCGGGCGCGTGGGCCCCACTCACCACTACTGGTACTTTTTCACCATGCGGGAGACGGCGATCCACCTCGGCGAGCCGCCCGCCGTCGTCAACATCGGCGTCGGCGTGCACGGCGTCGCGAGCCCCACGGACGTCTTCCGGCTGCCCGAGCTGTGGCAGCTGCACCTCTACCAGTACGACGCCGAGCTGACCGTCGACGGCACCGCCCACGTCATCCGCCCCGGCCGCGTGAGCCTCGTACCCCCCGGCACCACGGTCCGCTACCGCTACCAGGGCCGCTCCGAACACCTCTACGCCCACCTGCGCATCACCCAGGCCGGCCCGCCGCACACCGTCCCGGTCATGCAGGACGCGGGCCCCGAACTCCCCACACTCTCCGGGCTGTTGCTCCACGCGATGACGGCGGCACCCGGCGCACCCGCGCACACCCGGGCCGAGATCTGGACCGCGCTCTGGCGCATCGCCCACCTGACCCCGGCCACCACCGCGAGCCCGGGACCACACCCCGCGGTGAGCACGGCGATCGCCCATGTCGAAGCTCACCTGGCCGCCCCGCTGACCATCCCCGAGATCGCCCGCGCCGCCGGGATCTCCCACAACCACCTCACCCGGCTCTTCCGCACCGAGACGGGCACCACGGTGGTCGCCTACATCCGCCGCCGCAGACTGGAGCGCGCCCACCACCTGCTGCGCGCCTCGACGCTCTCCATCCCGGCGGTGGCGGCGTCCGTCGGCATCCCGGACCTGCAGGCCTTCAACAAGGCATGCCGCAGAGAGCTCGGGGCATCGCCCCGCACCCTGCGGGGAGCTACTTCTTGACCCCCCTGAGCACCACGAACTTCGCGTCACTGGCCATGAGTTCACTGTTGCCGAAGAGGCGGCGCAGCTTCAGGTGATACCCGAGGTGGCGGTTGCCGATCACCCACAGCTCGCCGCCCGGCCGCAGCGCACGGCGCGCTTCGGTGAACATCCGCCAGGCCGTGGCGTCCGTCGTCGCTTGGTGCGAGTGGAACGGCGGATTGTTGAGTACGAGGTCCACGCTGCCGTCGTCGATGCCCGCCAGTCCGTCACCGACGCGGAACTCCGCCTTCGTCCCCTCGGTGTTCGCCGCGTAGGTCGCCCGCGCCGAGGCGACCGCCTGGTACGACTCGTCGACGAACAGCACCTCGGCCTCGGGATTGGCCAGCGCCGCCGCCGTACCGACGACCCCGTTGCCGCAGCCCAGATCCGCGATGCGCTCGGGACCGCGACTGCGCGGCAGGTGCTGGAGGAGGAACCGGGTGCCGATGTCGAGACGGTCGGCGCAGAAGACGCCCGCGTGGTTGACGACGGTTCGGCCGGAGACCGTACCGACGCCGTCGGGGAGCTCGTAGCTGTACGGCCAGGGGTTGGAGTTCCGGGCGATCCCCGGGAACGGCGTGCAGAAGATCAGCCGGGCCTTCTTGTCGGCCAGTGAGGTGCGGGTCGGGCCGAGGATCCGCTCGAAGAGGTGCAGCGTCGAGGTGTGGATCTCCTTGACCATGCCCGTGCCGATGACGACCGTCCCCTCGTGCACGCCGGGCGCCAGCCGGTGCAGCTGGTCCTCAAGCAGCCCGAGGCTCCTCGGCACCCTGACGAGCAGCACGTCGATGCGGTCCGGAGGCGCGTCCTGCGTGGTGAGAAGACCTATCGCGGCCTCCTCGGCACCGGCCCGCGCGAGATTCGCCCGCGTCGCCTCACGGGCGAGGTACGAATCGGTGATCTGCGTCGGCCGGTGCGCGGACAGTGCCGTGGTGAGCGCGCCCCACCGGTCACCGACCACCACGACCGACCCCGACAACGGGGTCCCGCTCTCCGCGAGATGCCTCAGCAGATACGTGTCGGCGGCGTCCCATGCACGCAGCTGGTCGCGGGCGGCCTCGGGGAAACGGGCGAGTGCGTACTCGCCGAAGGGTGTAGCCATAGAGTCGGTCATCGTGGGTCAAGGCTAACGGAGCCGCAGCTCAGCGAGGTGCGCGAGGACAGGGCGATGTCGATGTTGTTCCCCCGGGACCGGACGGAGGTCGCGCCGGACGCGGTCCATGTGCCCGACTGGCTGGACGCCGACCAGCAGCGGCGGCTCCTTGAGGCATGCCGCGGCTGGGCCCGCCCACCGTCCGGTCTGCGCACGGTCCGCACCCCCGGCGGCGGCACGATGACCGCCCGGCAGGTCTGCCTCGGCTGGCACTGGTATCCGTACGGGTACGCCCGCACGGTCGTCGACGGCGACGGCACACCCGTGAAGCCGTTCCCGGGGTGGCTGGACGATCTGGGCCGTGACGCGGTCAGGGAGGCCCTCGGCGCCGGGGCCGCGAGTGCCCCGTACGACATCGCACTGATCAACTTCTACGACGCCGACGCCCGCATGGGCATGCACCGCGACAGTGACGAGAAGTCGGCAGCGCCGGTGGTCTCACTGAGCCTCGGAGACACCTGCGTCTTCCGGTTCGGGAACACCGCGACCAGGACACGGCCCTACACGGATGTCGAGCTGCGCAGCGGCGACCTGTTCGTGTTCGGCGGGGCGTCCCGGCTCGCGCACCACGGGGTGCCGCGGGTGTACGCGGGCACGGCGCCGCCCGAGTTGGGGCTGACCGGGCGGCTGAACGTCACGCTGCGGGTGAGCGGCCTCTAGATGGCAGGTGGGGCCATGCTACGAGCGGATCATGGGAGACTCGGCCTCATGAACGGCAAGGCGGGCCCCCGGGCGGCGGGGGAAGGGAACACGCGGGCGCGGCTGGACCGGGGGCGCGGGGCGCTCGGCCCCGCGCTGGAACTCGTGCACACCGGACGTGCGCCGACGCGCGCCGTACTCACCGCCGAGCTGGGGGTCACCAGGGCGACCGCGGGAGCGGTGGCAGCGGAGCTGGAGGCGCTGGGGCTGATCCGGGTCGACGCACGGCCCGGCGCCGCGGCCGGTTCGCAGGGGCGGCCCTCGCACCGCCTGGAGGTCGCCGAGGACGGGCCCGTCGTGCTCGCCGCGCAGGTGCACGCCGACGGGTTCCGCGCCGCGCTGGTGGGTCTCGGCGGGCGTCTGGTCGCGACCGCGCCCGGCTGCGAGACGGTCGACGCCGATCCCGCGAAGGTGCTCGGCTCCGTCGTCGAGGCCGGTGCCGCGCTGCTCCGTGAGACCGGGCTGCGCTGCGTGGGCGCAGGACTCGCCGTCCCGTCCGCCGTCGCCGAACCCGAAGGGCTCGCCCTCAATCCACTGCACCTGGCCTGGCCCGCGGGCTCCCCGGTGCGCCAGATCTTCGCGGAGAAGGTGCGCGCGGCCGGAATCCAGGGGCCCGCGTTCGCCGCCAACGACGTCAACCTCGCCGCCCTCGCCGAACACCGCCACGGCGCGGGCCGCGGCGCCCGCGACCTGCTGTGCGTGGCCACAGGGCACCGGGGTGTCGGCGGTGCTCTCGTGCTCGACGGCCGCCTCCACACGGGCAGTTCGGGGCTCGCCCTCGAAGTCGGCCACCTCACCGTCAACCCCGAGGGCCGCCCCTGCTACTGCGGCAGCCGCGGCTGCCTCGACGTCGAGGCGGACCCGCTGGCCTTCCTCACCGCGGCCGGTCTCGATCCCGGCCCCGAGGTGTCGCTGCTCCAGCAGGCCAACGACCTGATCCGCGACCAGTACGCCGACCCGGCCGTCCGCCTGGCCACCGAGGCCCTGATCGACCGCCTCGGCCTAGGCCTCGCCGGCCTGGTCAACATCCTCAACCCGGACCGCATCATCCTCGGCGGCCTGCACCGCACCCTGCTCGACGCCGACCCCGACCGGCTACGCGCCGTCGTGGCCGACCGCAGCCTGTGGGGCCAGAGCGGCGGCGTCCCGATCCTCCCCTGCACGCTGGACCACAACAGCCTTGTGGGGGCTGCCGAGTTGGCTTGGCAGCCGGTGCTGGACGATCCGCTGGGGGCGCTGGCCGAGGTCTGAGACCTGGACGGGTTCCACCGCGCACTTCGGGTACGCGGGCCCGCTCGGTACGGCGGACGAGGGCCGGCAGGGCGACCTGGGCGAGAGTCGGGTTGACGTCGAGTTCCTGCCCGGCGAGCCGGGGGCTGCTCAGGAAGGGGTGGTCGTGCGCGTCGCACACCCCCAAGTCCTCGGGGCACGTGTCCCCGAGGACCGTACGGACCACGCTCACCACTGCCGGCCACGCGGAAGCCGGTCACGCTCCGGCGTGTTGACGTACAGCACCTGGAACACCTCACCCGGAGCCTTCGGCGCGTCGTGGTCCCAGAGCGAGAAGTGCACGAGCTCCCAGTGGCGCGGATCGACGACGGCGGCCGCGCAGACCGCACCGTCGAGCGAGGCCAGCCGCTCGGCCTCCCGCACGGCCACCGCCGCCACCTCGGAGAGCCGCACCCCCTCGGGCACGCTCTGCCGCCCACGCGCGGCGACCTTGGCCGGGGAACCGGCGGCGACCCCCTCCTCGTACGAGAGGCAGCTCCAGTGCCGCACCTCCGGCCGCCCGAAGTCGTCGACGAGCCCCTGGAAACCCGGGCCCCAGAGGAAGGAGTTCATGCCCGACGGGGTGTTCCACAGATAGAACGGCCCGTACTGGTTGACCGGCGACCCGTCGACCCCGCGCTCGCGCATGAGATAAGCCTTCAGGCCGAGGCCGGGGAAGTCGTCGAGCAGCGGCCCCTTGCCCGTCGCCCGGTTGCGGATGATGTCCATGTCGTAGTCGGCGGGCAGGGTGAGTTCGTATTGCATGGCGTGCATCGGGTGCCTCCTGAGGGCTCAGCGGGGCGTCGAACTGGCGGTGCCTGCCGACCCGAGCAGGGAGAGCAGTCCGCGAACTCCCGTGTCGAACGCGGCCGGTGAACCGGAGGCACGCGCCAGCACATAGCCGCCCTGCACGGTCGCGACGATCGTGGCGGCGATCTCCTCCGCATCGAGCGAGGGCGCGAACTGGCCCTGCTCCTGGCCCTCTTCGACGATGGAGGCCAGCCGCTCACGCAGCCAGTCGATCGTCTCGTCGACCGGCGCGCGCAGCTCGTCGCTGGCGATCACGTCCGGGTCCATCGTCAGCCGCCCGACCGGGCAGCCGCGCAGGACGTCGCGCTCACGGCGCAGATACGCCTCGATGCGCTCGTACGGCGATCCGGGCGCGCTCAGTACGCCCTCGGCAGTAGCCCGCAGCTCCTCGGCGGTGCGACGGATCGCCGCGAGCGCCAGATCGGGCTTGCCCTTGAAGTGGTGGTACATGCTGCCCTGCCCCGCGCCTGCGCGTTCCAGGATCGCCTTGGGGCTGGTTCCCACGTAACCGCGCTCCCACAACAGCTCGCGCGTGGACTCGATCAGCCGCTCCGGAGTGCTCATATCGGCACTGTACATACTAGTAGGTACAGACGTCGAGAGGCTGAGGAAGCAGCCGAGGGGAGCGCTCGTACTCCCGCGGAGGTACGCACACAGCCGCTGGCCGTACGACGACTGGGACCCCCTCCCGGAGCGAGTCTCAAGGCATCGGAAACAGATCCCGCAGACATTCCGCGGACATCCCGCAGAGGAGATGGCTTGAGATGAACACTCTGGCGAACTGGGACGGTGGCCCCGGCCCGTGGATCCTCTTCTTCCCGCTCATCTGGGCGGCCGTCGTCATCGGCGTCGTGACCGTCCTGCGCCGCACCGCCTGGCGCGGCCGCCGCGGCCCATGGAACGCGATGGCCGACTCCCGCCCGACGGGCGACTCGCCGATCGCGGTGCTCGGCCGCCGCTTCGCCTCCGGCGAGATCGACGAGGACGAGTACTGGCGCCGGATCTCCGTCCTGGACGAGCAGTTCGGGCGCACGGGCAAGGGCGGTGCGGCATGACCACCACGACCGTCACGAAGGCGGCGGCCGGTGTCACCGACGCCGTCAAGGTGTACGGCAGCGGAGACACCGCCGTGAGGGCCCTGGACGGGGTGAGCGTCGGCTTTCCGGCCGGCCGCTTCACCGCGATCATGGGGCCCTCGGGCTCCGGCAAGTCCACCCTGATGCACTGCGCGGCCGGCCTGGACACCCTCACCTCCGGTGCGGCCTTCATCGGCGACACCGAGCTGGGCACACTCGACGACCGCCGGCTCACCCTCCTGCGCCGTGACCGCGTCGGCTTCGTCTTCCAGGCGTTCAACCTGGTCCCCACGCTGACCGTCGCGGAGAACATCACCCTGCCGTTGGACCTGGCGGGGGCGAAGGGCTCCCGTGAGTGGATCGACGCCCTCGTCGACGTCGTAGGCCTGCGCGACCGGCTCCGCCACCGCCCGAGCGAGCTCTCCGGCGGACAGCAGCAACGCGTCGCCGTGGCAAGGGCGTTCGCCGGACAGCCCGACGTCGTCTTCGCCGACGAACCGACCGGCAACCTCGACTCCCGCTCCGGCGAGGAGGTGCTCGGCCTCCTCGGCCGCGCGGTGCGCCAGATGGACCGTACGGTCGTCATGGTCACCCACGACCCGGTCGCCGCCGCACACGCCGACGAGGTCGTCTTCCTCGCCGACGGGCGCCTCGTCGACCGGATGGAATCCCCGACGGCGGACAAGGTCCTCGACCGCCTGAAGGCCTTCGACAGCAAGGGGGCGCCGTCATGAACGCCTCCGTGCGCATCAGCGTCTCCTCCCTGCGCGCCCACAAGCGACGCTTCGCCGGTACCTTCCTCGCGGTGCTCCTCGGCGTCGCCTTCCTGGCCGGCACGCTCGTCATGGGCGACACCCTGCGCGCCAGCTTCGACACGATGTTCGGCAACGCGAGCAGCGGCACCGACGCCGTCGTCCGCAGCGCCGACACCATCACCACACCCGGCGAGAGCGAAGGTGTGCGCCAGCCCGTCGACACCGACCTGGTGTCGACGATCGAGAAGACCCCGGGGGTCGCGGCCGCCGTGCCCGACATCCAGGGCGCCGGCCAGCTCGTCGGTGCGAACGGCAAGCCCATCGGCGGCCAGGGCCCGCCCACCCTCGCGGGCAACTGGATCGACGACCCGGAGCTCAACGCCTACCAACTCGCCGAAGGACGCGCCCCGTCGAAGTCCGGCGAAGTGGTCGTCAACCGGGGCACCGCCGACAAGGGCGACCTGAAGATCGGCGACACGACCACGCTGCGCACGCCCGATCCCGTCAAGGTGACGATCGTGGGACTCGCGACCTTCGGCGGCGAGGACGGCATGGCCCAGGTGACGTTCACCGGCATGACGCAGGCCGACGCCGAGAGGTACCTCACCGCCAAGCCCGGCGAGGCCGCGAGCATCCGTGTGCGGGCCGGCCCCGGTGTCAACCAGGAGGAGCTGGTCTCGGCCCTGACTCCCGTACTCCCGAGGGGAGTTGAGGCGATCACCGGCCAGGAGTCGGCCCAGGAGAACACCGACATGATCTCCAGCCAGTTCCTGAGCATCTTCACCACCTTCCTTCTGGTGTTCTCCGGCATCGCGCTGCTCGTGGCGACCTTCTCCATCCACAACACCTTCGCGATCGTCGTCGCCCAACGCACCCGCGAGAACGCCCTGTTGCGTGCCCTCGGCGCCTCACGCCGCCAGGTCACCGTCTCCACCCTCATCGAGGCGAGCGTGGTCGCCGTGACCGCGTCGGCCGCGGGTCTCGTCGCCGCTATCGGCATCGCGGCCGGACTGCAAGCGCTGTTCCCGGCCATCGGATTCCCGTTCCCCGAGGGCGACTTGGTGATCAGCGGGCTGTCCATGGCGCTGCCGCTCGCGGTCGGCGTCGTCGTCTGCCTCGGCTCCGCGCTGCTGCCCGCCGTACGAGCCGGACGCACCGCACCACTGGCCGCGCTGCGCGAGACGGCCGTCGACCAGTCCGGGGCCTCCCGCACCCGCGCCGTGGTCGGCAGCGGTCTGGCCGCGCTCGCGGTCGGCATCACCCTGTTCGGCGTACTGGCCAGTCCGTCCCTGTGGCTCGCGGGCCTGGGCGCCGTCCTGGCCCTCGCCGCCTTCGTGGTCCTCGGCCCCGTCGCGTCCTCGACGGCCGTACGCGTCCTCGGCATGCCCCTGGACAGGCTGCGCGGCGTCACGGGCGGACTCGCCCGGCGCAACGCCCTGCGCAGCCCGAAGCGGACCGCCGCCACCGCGAGCGCCCTGATGATCGGCGTCGCCGTCGTCTCGCTGTTCACCGTCTTCGGCGCCTCGCTCAAGGCCACCATGGACCAGACGGTCTCCCGGTCCTTCGCGGGCGATGTCGCCGTCAGCACCCCGTCGTTCGGCGCGGGAGGAAGCGGCCTGAGCCCGAAGCTGGCTCCCGCGATCGCCGGGCAGCCCACGGTCGAGAACGCCGTCGGCCTGGGCCGCGGTGTCGCCGAAGTCGACGGCAAGGGCCGTGCGTTGACCGTCACCGACCCGGTCACCCTCGGCAAGGTCTTCGACCTCGGCGACGTACGCGGCTCACTCGACGGCCTGGGAACCGACGGCATCGCCATCACCGAGGGCGAGGCCGACAAGCAGCACCTCAAGGTCGGCGACACCACCCAACTCGCCTTCACCGACGGCGAGAAGGAGACATTCACCGTCCGCGCCGTCTACGGCAGGTCGGAACTCGCGGGCGAGTACGTCATCACCCGAGCCGCCTGGAACCCGCACCGCACCCAGGACTCCGACACGCTCGTCGCCGTCTCCTTCAAGGACGGCGTGAGCACGGCCGACGGCAAGGCCGCGGTGCAGAAGGTCGCGGACCAGTACGGCAGTCCCGAGGTGCAGACCCGTGACGAGTACGCGCAGTCCTCGGCCGGCGGCATCGACATGATGCTGACGCTGGTCTACGCGCTGCTCGCCCTGGCGGTGCTCATCGCACTGCTCGGCATCGCCAACACGCTGACGCTCGCGATCCACGAGCGCACCCGCGAACTGGGTCTGCTGCGGGCCGTCGGACAGACCCGGGCGCAACTGCGCGCCATGGTCCGCTGGGAGTCCGTCCTGGTCGCCGCCTTCGGCACGGCGGGCGGTCTCGCCCTCGGCGCCTTCCTCGGCTGGGTGCTCGTCAAGGCCTCCGACGGCGCGAGCGACAGCGCCTTCGCCTTTGCGATGCCGCCCGTGCAACTCGTCGTGGTGGCCCTGGTCGGCATCGCCGCCGGAGCCCTCGCGGGCCTGCGTCCGGCACGTCGGGCGGCACGCCTGGACGTGTTGCGCGCCATCGCCACCGAGTGACGTACGAGGGGGGTGTCACCGCCCGGTCAGCCGGCAACGGCGGACCGGGCGGGAGCGTGTTCGGGCCTGCGCCCGTCGACACTGTGCCGGCGCGTGGTCTCGCGGGCCGTGTCGTACGGGGGACGGACGGGCACCGCCACGGCGGGCGCCGGGGCCGGCAGCGTGAACCACACGACCTTGCCCGACTCGCCGTCGGGACGCACTCCCCAGCTCTCGCTGACCGCGGCGACCATGGCGAGGCCGCGTCCGCAGGTGGCGTTGGGGTCCGCGTCCCGCACCTCGGGAAGGCGGGGGTCGTGGTCGTGCACCGAGACCGTGAGCCGGTCGAGCAGCAGCTCGATCTCCACGGTGCACAGCTTGTCGGGCTGGGCGTGCCGGTGCACGTTGGTCAGCAGCTCGGTCACACCGAGCGCGGCCGGGTCTATCAAGGGATCCAGATGCCAGTAGCGCAACTGCGCAGATACGATTCTGCGGACCTGGCCGATCCGCGACGGCAGGGCTTGGAGCTCCACCGTGCAATGCCTGCTTGGCTGGCTGATCACGGCTGCGACTCCCCGAATTGAGGTCCGGAAGAAGACGGAGATCGGGCCGGCAGAGTGGCTGAGTGGAACGGCCGCCTGCTGACGTGGCCGGCGGGCTGGTTCGCAGCGTTATCGCCGGTAAACCCAGAGTAGTGATGTGAGAACAGAGTGACTCAGGGGGTGCGGTCGTGCAACTCGCGGCGCTTTCGCCCCTACGGACGCCGTCGCCGTCGGGTCAGCGGTTGCGCCCCGCGGCCTTGCGTACCGCTTCGATGAACCGGCGTGCCGACGGCGGCCCCGGCTTGCCGGGTGCCGGGTCGTGCTCGCCCAGGGTGAGGGAGTACCGCGTGCCGTTGACGTCCGCCAACGCTCGGTCCTCGTGCGCGAACCACGGCTTCGACGCGCGCACCGCCTGCACGGGCGCGCTGTCGATCTCGCTCCCGTAACTGGTGAGCAACTCCAGCCTGCCGTCGCTGATCCGCACCTGTCCGGCCCGGGTGAGCGAACGAAGCCTCTTCCCGATCCGCACGCCCGTGGCCGTGAACTCCGGCTCCGCCATGATGCCCCGCCCCCTTGTGCGCTTCGGCTGTGCCTGTGCCGTGATCCAGTGTGCATCCCGCCGGGAGAAGTCCGGGTCGTCCTCGGAGAGCGCCGTCCTGCCGGACCCTGGTCCCGCGGTGCAGTCTGCCCGCACCCGGCGTCGAGCACCAGTGCGCACGACGAGGTCGCGACGGGGGCGGGAGCACTCGCCGGGATGCGCCCCCACCCTTGCGCGCACTCTTGCTCCAGGGGTGTCTTTGAGGTGCTCAAAGGTATGTTTATGCAGGTGAGAAGCGTGCGGAAGGTGCCTATGATCGAGGTGTCCGACCTCGCGATCCGGCGTCGGCACGATCCGAAGGAGCCCCGCCGTGAGCACCCCGCAGCAGACCAGGACCGGCGAAACCCTCGACGTGGACCACAGCGACGCGGAGTACCGGAGCTGGCTCAAAGAAGCCGTACGCAAGGTCCAGGCCGACGCCAACCGCTCGGCCGACACACATCTGCTGCGCTTTCCGCTCCCCGAGCACTGGGGCATCGACCTTTACCTGAAGGACGAGTCGACGCACCCCACCGGCAGCCTCAAACACCGCCTCGCCCGCTCACTGTTCCTCTACGGCCTGTGCAATGGCTGGATCCGGCCCGGCCGCCCTGTCATCGAGGCGTCCAGCGGCTCGACAGCCGTCTCCGAGGCCTACTTCGCCAAGCTCATCGGCGTGCCCTTCATCGCGGTCATGCCCCGCACGACGAGCGCGGAGAAGTGCCGCCTCATCGAGTTCCACGGAGGGCAGTGCCACTTCGTGGACGACTCCCGCAAGCTGTACGAGGAGTCCGCCGCCCTCGCGGTGGAGAGCGGCGGCCACTACATGGACCAGTTCACCTACGCGGAACGGGCCACGGACTGGCGCGGCAACAACAACATCGCCGAATCCATCTTCCGCCAGCTGGAGTTGGAGCGGTTCCCGGAGCCCGCGTGGATCGTCGCCACGGCCGGCACCGGCGGCACCTCGGCGACGCTCGCGCGCTACGTCCACTACATGCAGCACGACACCCGCATCTGTGTCGCAGATCCGGAGAACTCGTGCTTCTTCGAGGGTTGGACCACCGGCGATCCGGACGTCACCTGCGACTGCGGCTCGCGCATCGAGGGCATCGGCAGACCGCGCATGGAGCCGAGCTTCGTACCCGGCGCCATCGACCGGATGATGAAGGTTCCGGACGCCGCGAGCGTCGCCGCCGTACGTGCCCTGGAACAGGCCATCGGCCGCAAGGCGGGCGGCTCGACGGGCACCGGCCTGTGGAGCGCGCTGAAGATCATTGCCGAGATGGTGGGGGAGGGGCGTACGGGGAGTGTGGTGACGCTCCTGTGCGACCCCGGGGACCGGTATCTCGACAAGTACTACTCGGACGCTTGGCTGGCCGAACAGGGGCTGGACATCGCGCCGTACACGGCGGCGATCGCCTCGCTGCTGGAGACGGGCGTCTGGCCTGACTGACGTGTGGCCTGACCGACGGTGGCCGCATTGACGTGTGGCCGCCCTGACTTCTGGTCGGACGTTGCGCGCCGGTCAGACGTTGGTCGACGCCAACCGCCGGTCCAGCGCTGTGACCGCGTCCCGAAAGGTCCGGCCCAGCCCCGCCCGGCTCAGCTTCAGAGCCAGCCGGAAGGGGGCCGGGCCGTCCGTGGCGAAGGTCCACTGCACCCGCGTGCCCGTTCCGGCGGGTGTGAGCCGCCACTCCTCGGCCAGGGCGCGGGCCCCGGGTGCGTTCGTGAGGTCCACCCGATACGCGTACACATCGGGAGCCTTGGACACGAGGACCGTCTCCTGGAAGCGGATGCCGCCCCTGAGCCGGATCTCGCGCCCGCCGCCGTCCTCGGTCGGCCGGGCCCGGGTCACCGCCGCGAACCACTCGGTCCAGCCCGGGACGTCCTCGGCGAGCGCGCGGAAGACCGCCTCCGGGGGCGCCGTGACGTCTCTGGCGAACACCAGGCGCACCGGAGCGGCCTCGATGAAGTCGGGTCCTACCGGGCGCAGTCGGCGTGCCATGTGCGGAACCCCCTGTGGGGACACGGTCGATGACAGAACGCGCCCGCACCGCAGGGCGCGGCCCGGGAGCAGCGTCACCCTAACTGGCGGACCGTCAGATGTCTGTACCGTCTCCCGGTTCACCGGCCACCACCAGGCGACTGAGGTGTTCCGAGATCTCCGCGCGGGCCTCGGCGGGCAGCCCGGCGTCGGTGACCAGCGTGTCGACCTGCTCGAGCGCGGCGAACGAACTCAGGCCCACCGTGCCCCACTTGGTGTGGTCGGCGACCACGACGACACGCCGAGCGGACTGCACCAGGCGCCTGTTCGTCTCGGCCTCCGCCAGGTTCGGCGTCGACAGGCCCGCCTCGACCGATATCCCGTGCACGCCCAGGAACAGCACGTCGAAGTGGAGCGCCGCGATGGCCTGGTCGGCCACCGGTCCCACGAGGGAGTCGGACGGCGTGCGCACCCCGCCCGTCAGGACGACCGTGGCGGCGCCCTGCCGCTGGCCGGAGACGCGCTGCGCCGAGTGGAACACGTCCGCCACACGCACCGAGTTGGTGACCACGGTGAGGTCCGGGACGTCCAGGAGCTGTTGGGCCAGCGCGTACGTCGTCGTACCGCCCGAGAGTGCGATCGCCGTGCCCGGAGCGACGAACTCGGCCGCAGCGCGCGCGATGTCCTCCTTGGCGGTCAGCTCCAGACCCGACTTGGCCTCGAAGCCCGGCTCGTGCGTGCTCGCCTCGACCACCGGCACCGCGCCGCCGTGCACCTTCTCCAGGACACCCTGGCGGGCGAGGGCGTCCAGGTCGCGGCGGACCGTCATGTCGGAGACGCCGAGCCTGCGGGTCAGTTCGTTCACACGGACGCCACCGCGCCGTCGTACTTCGTCGATGATCAGGGCGCGACGCTGCTCTGCGAGGAGGTTCTGATTCTCACTCACGTCCGCTCCGGTCCTTTCGCCTCAGCCTGCCCGACACTGCGTCCGAACCCACTCCCACGTGGACATTCTCCCTGTCCTAGGTCTGGAGGACGCCTCATCCTCGCACGGCTCACAGACAGGCGCGCCACTGCCTGTACGGAGTCCCGTCGCGGAGCTGTCACACGAATCGGGGAGATTCCGTGACTACAGGTGTGCGTACGGCCCTTGAGCGAGATCCTTGTGCCTGCACATGACACAGGGGACAGACGTGGCACGGGGGAAGTGCGGATCAGTGGAACGTGCACGGGAAAACGGTTCGACGGGGGAGCTCGACAGCCCCGCACAGCGGCCCGAAGCGGCTTCGACGGCCCTTGAACTCCTGGTTCACGGAGTCGGCGGCGCCTCACCGGAGGAGATGCTCGACGACCCCCGGACAGTCCGCGTCACCGGCGACGACACGGCTGCCGTCTATCGGCGCATCGCCGACGCCGACGCCGAGCAGCGTCCTGAAGCCGGCCCGGGCCAACCGGTGCCCGAGGCCTACGTGTGGTGCAACCTCACGTCCGGCAACGGCTCCCGCGCCCTGTGGCTGCTACTGCTGCCCTTCATGGTGGTCAACCTCGCGCACTGGATGCGCCCCACCACCCGCGGCCGCAAGCGCACGGTCCGCCTGTACGGCCTGCTCGTCCGTCTGGCCGGGCTCACCCTCACGGTGCTCCTGGTCGCCGCGGCCTGCGAGGTCGCCCTCGACCTGGCCGCCTGGCAGTGTGCGGGCACGCGCGCGTGCGCCGAGGAGCACTCCTGGCTGGGGTTCCTGTCACCGGCCGCGTCCGACGACGGCTGGTGGAGCCAGCCGGGCCGCCGCCTCGCCCTGGCCTGCCTGGTGCCCACCGCGCTGACAGTCCTCCTCTGGTACCTGTCCCACCGCACCTGGAGCGAGTACGAGTCGCAGCAGCCGATGTCCCGCCAGGCCGAGCCCGACGAGGAGACCGGCCGCACGGGGCTCGGCCGGCCGGGCTTCTGGTACGGGCGCCGTCTGGTGGCCCGGCTGCGTGCCGCGCACACCGCCGCGGGCCTGCTGACGGTCGCGGCGGCGGTCGGCGCCTCCGCGGCGCGCTACGACCACGCGTCGGGTGGCCCCGCCGTGCTGGACACTCTGGGCCGGCTCCTGGAGGTGACCCTCGTCGCGGGCTTCGCCGTCGTCCTGTGGGTGGTGTGCCGCAGGGGCCGCAGCGAGAACCGCCTCGACAAGGAACTCGACCGGTCCCTGGTGCGCCTGCTGCCCACGGGCTCCGTGATCCTGCTGGTCCTGACCCTGCTGTACGCCGGTTGGTCGCGGCCCGGCTGGCACTCGGAGGGGCGGCTGTCCGGCGACATGACGTTCGGCGGCATCGCGCTCTTTCAGGGCCTCCTCGTCATCGCGCTCGGCGTGGTGGCCCACATCCTGTTCCGTGCCCGACCAGACACGCGCACCGCGATGCGTGGTCTGGCCGGTCCAGCCGTCGCGATGCTGGCCTGCGCGCTGGGCGGCGTGATGTCCGGCGGGGTGGCCCAGCGCGTCGCCGACTGGCTGGACGGCACCCGCAGCTCGATCCCGGGCCCACCCGTCCTGCTGACCTGGCAGGCCTCCACGATCCCCGCGGTGCTCGTCGTGCTCGCTGTCCTCATCGCCTGGCTGGCCTGGCGCACCTGGCAGCTGCGAAACCGGGAGATGGGCGGCGTCGAGCTCGACTACGAGGGAGAGGCCAAGGACCCCGCCCGTACGCGCCGCATCGCGAGCACGCGCGCGATGGCCGCCCTCACCGACAGGGCGCCCCTCATGGTCGCCGTCGTCTCGTCCGTGACATGGCTGCTCGGCGCCGGTGCTCTGGCGGGCGCACTGGCGACCGAGGACCCGCCGAGCGAGGCCGCGCGAGGGACGTACGCCTTCGTCCAGGGCGCCGCGGAGACCGCGCAGGCGCTCGGATCCTGGCTGATCGGCCTCGGCTTCATACTGTTCGTCACCTGGGGCCGCCGCGCCTACAAGGACCCGGCGGCCCGCCGCACCATCGGCATCCTCTGGGACGTCGGCACCTTCTGGCCGCGTGCCGCCCACCCCTTCGCGCCGCCCTGCTACGCCGAGCGCGCGGTGCCCGACCTGACCTGGCGCATGGCCACCTGGACCCGTGCCACCGGCGGGCGGCTCGTCATCTCCGGGCACTCCCAGGGCAGTGTGCTGGCCGCCGCGGCGGCCTGGCAGCTGAAGCCGTCCGTACGCAAGCGGGTCGCGCTCCTCACCTACGGCTCACCGCTGGAACGCCTGTACGGGCGCTGGTTCCCGGCCCACTTCGGCCCGGCCGCCCTCAGTTCCCTGCACCGCGAGGTCGCCTGCTGGCGCAATCTCTACCGGCCGACCGACCCCATCGGCGGCGGCGTCCAGTTGCCCGGCGACTGCGGCCCCCAGGTCGACCGCGAGCCCCTCAAGGACCCGCTCGCCTACGGACGCACCGCACAGCACCCGCTGCCCGCGCCGATCCTGGGTCACTCCGACTACCAGGCGGACCCGGCCTTCGCCGAGGAGCGGGGAGAACTGCTGGCTCGGCTGACGCCTGACGTGCAGGTCCCGCGCGCGCGGGACGACGGCGCGCCTCAGGGCAGCTCGGGCAGGTCCTCCGAATAGAGCAGGGTGAGGTCGTCCGTGCTCGGCTCCTCCAGCTGGGCGACCCGCCCCGCGTGCCGCTCGACCATCGACTCGAACGTCTGCCGCGCGGTGCGGCCGTTACCGAAAGCGGGCCCCTTGGGGATCGCCGTGAAGTACTTCAGCAGCGCCTCGGGTGCCCCCGGGGCCAGTCGGTACTCGTGCTCCTCGGCCTGCTGCTCCACGATCCGCAGGAGCTCGTCGGGGTCGTAGTCGCTGAAGGTGATGGTCCGTGAGAAGCGGGACGCCACACCGGGGTTGACGGTGAGGAACCGCTCCATCTCCGCGGTGTAGCCCGCGACGATCACCACCACCGCCTCACGGTGGTCCTCCATCAGCTTGACCAGCGTGTCGATGGCCTCACGGCCGAAGTCGCGTCCCGAGTCCTCCGGCGACAGCGCGTACGCCTCGTCGATGAACAGGACCCCGCCGCGCGCCTTGTCGAACGCTTCCTGCGTACGGATCGCCGTGGAACCGATGTGCTCGCCGACCAGGTCCACGCGGGACACCTCGACGAGATGCCCCTTCTCCAGGACACCGAGCGAGGCGAGGATCTCGCCGTACAGTCGCCCGACCGTGGTCTTGCCGGTGCCGGGGGAGCCGGTGAAGACCAGGTGTCGCCGGGCGGATGCCGCCTTGAGGCCCGCCAGTTGGCGGCGTCGGCCCACCTCGATCATGTCGGTGAGGGCCCGCACCTCGCGCTTGACGCTCTCCAGGCCCACCAGCGCGTCGAGTTCACCGAGGACGGCCTTCGACGAACGCGTCGGCTGCTCGGGCTCCTGCGCGGCGACGAGGGGCTCCTGCTCGGTGGTGCGCTGGCCGGGGATCGCGCCCAGCAGGCCCTGGGAAGCACTAGACGTCTGTACGGCGGTCTCGTGCGCCGGGGACCGCAGTCCCGCGCTCTCGTCGCTCGTGCAGTCCTCCACGACCGGTCCGTCGCCCGCGCCCGGTGCGGTGCCGGCGTCGGCGAAGTCGTAACCCCCGCGCGCGCACCGCTCCGTACGGCACTTCTTCAGGGTCGCGCGGCAGCCGTCGATCACATGGAAGCCGTAGCCCCCGCTGTCCGTCACCCGGCAGTTGAGGAAGCTGCCCCGGCCGCCCGCCGACACGTAGAAGCCCGCCTCCGCGGGCGAGGTGACCGTGCAGCGCTCGATGGTGGGATCGGCGCCCTTGGTGACGATCACGCCGGTCTGGGTGCCGTCCACGGTGCAGCCGGACAGAGTGCCGCCGCTGCCGTGGTCGCGGAACCAGGCGCCCGTCGCGGCGTCCCGGATACGGCAGTCGTCGAGCTGCGCGGTCGCGCCGTCACTCACCGACACGGCCGTGTTCCGCACCTGCGACAGGTCGCAGTCGACGACGTCCGCGCGCGAACCGCGGTCGAGGACGAACAGGGCGTCCGGCACGTCGTGCACCCGGCACGAGTCGAGCACGGCCGTGGCGCCGTCGCTGATCCACACCGCGGGGTAGTCGCCCGTGCTGTCGAAGATCTCGCACTGGTTGGCGTCCACGCGCGTGCCCGGATCCCAGACCGACAGGCCGTTGCGCCCGAACTGCCGCACGGTGGTGCGCGTCAGCGTGAGGACCGAGCGTGAGCGTAGATCGACCGCGTTCTCCGGGATGTCGTGGATGCGGCAGTCGGCGAGCGTGAGCACCGCGTCCGTGTCGAGGGTGATGCCGTCCCCGGTCGTACGGTGCACATCGCAGTCGGTGAGATGTGCCGTGGCCCGCCCGGTGATCTGCACTCCGGAGCCCTTGACCTCGTACACCTCGCAGCCGACGGCCTCCAGCGACGAGCCCTCGCCGGTCGCCGAGAGGCCCGCTCCGGAGGCGTGGTGCACCCGGCAGCGCTCCAGACGTGGACGGCCGCCTCCGCGGACCGCCACGCCCGACTGGCCGGCCGAGACGATCTCGCACTCCTCGAACACCCCACCGCCGCCGTCCAGTACGGCGATGCCGATACCGGCCGGATTGTCGACCGTGCAGCGGCGCACGGTCGGGCGGGCACCGCCGCGCACCTCGATCCCGGCGGCGGAGCGCGTGACGATCCGCACGTCGAGCAGTTCGGGGGTGCCCTCCTCGACGAGCAGCGCGGGCGCGGCGGAGTCCTGGCCCTCCACATGCAGGTCCTGGACCACGGCGGAGGCGCGCACGGTCAGCGGCACGCCGTCGACCGGCGCGATGCGCACGGAACCGGGGGAGCCTTCGGGGCCGCGCAACGTCACCGCACGCTCGACCACCAGGTTCTCGCGGTAGGTGCCCGGAGCGACAGTGAGGACATCACCGTCGCCCGCCGCCTCCAGAGCGGCGGCCAGCGATGCGTACTCACCCGTGCGGCGCCGCCACCGCGAGGTGCCGGTGTGCGTCACCTGGACCGTGCCCTGTGCCATGGCGCTGTTCTGTCCCCACCTCGTCATACGCGGGTCCTGCGAGGCCGACCCGAAGCCCGTCGGCATGACGGAAAGCCTCTCACGACGGTGCCGAAGACCTCGTCCGGTCCACCGTAGCGTGCGCGGGGACACCGGGTTGACCGGAGTGGGAAGGCTGTCAGCTGCCCGCGCCCGTCCTGCCCCAGTCGGGCCCCGCCTTGTCCCAGGCACGGTCCCAACGGGCGTACCGGCGAAGGACCATGCGCCAGACGATCAGCCGCCTGCCACCCTCGACGAGTCCCACGGCCAGCACGGCCGCGCCGAACCCGGCCAGCACGGCATGTGTCGTCGCGGTGGCACCGTCCAGCGGGCGGCCCACTATTCGGCCGTGCGGGTCGGTCCAGATCGTGAAGTGGTCCCCGGGGGCGGGGGACTTGATGGCGGCCGTCACCGTGCCGTGCTGCGCGGTGCCGTCCGGTGCCGTCCAGTTGGCCACTACGCGGCTGTGGGAGTCCCGTCCCGAACCTGTCTCGGGGTCCGGGTCGAGCAGCGGGTTGCGGGACGCCTTCTTGACGACGATGGCCACCACTTCGTGGCGGGCTTCGCGCTGGTCCCGTACGGACTGCTGCAGGGCGCTCTGGGCGGAGGCTCCGACAGCGGCTCCGACGAGAGGAGCGACAGCGAGGATCAGCACGATGGCGGCCAGGGTCAGCCAGGCCTCGACCAGATCGGTCCTGCGGCGCAGCGGGTTGCGCCGCCAACGCCAGAGTCCGCCGATTGCTCGCACCGTTCCGCACCCCCTTCCGCTTCCGTGATAACCCACCGCGGAGTCGTTCGCTCGTCGAGCCCGGGGAAGAGAGAGCGAAATCACCCTGCCCTGGGCCTTTTAGGAACGTCTCACGAAGTCTCAACGACCGTGCCTGGGAGCCGGGTTCCCGATGTGCGTGGCCTATTCACGGAACTTGCCGGGGCGGGTTATTCGAGGACGGTGACCGCGTCACCGATCCGCACCGTGCCCGGGGACTCCGGCACCAGGTTCTGCCCGAAGACCAGCCGGTCCCCGAAGCGGCGGTGGCGCCCGAGGGTCCGCAGCGGCTCCTTGCCGCGCTCGGCGGTGCCCTGGTCGGTGGTGGTGACAACGCACCTGCCGCACATCTTGGCGACCCGGAAGGTGACCTCGCCGATGGCGATCCGCGACCAGTCGTCCTCGGCCCAGGCCGCGGTGCCCGCCACGACCACGTTCGGCCGGAACCGGTTCATGGGCAGCGGACCCTCGTCGGCGTGGTCGCCCTGGGCGATGAGGGAGTTGAGGGCGTCGAGCGAGGCCAGTGTGGTGAGCAGCAGCGGGTAGCCGTCGGCGAGGCTGACGGTCTCGCCCGGCAAGGCGTGCGGAGGGTCGTCGATGGGGCGGCGGGTGGCGGGGTCGTCCATGTGCAGGAGGCGCACGTCCGCACCCAGATAGTCGCTGCACCAGTCGTGCGCGGTGTCGTCGGCGAGGACCGCTTCCACCTTGGTGCCGAAGATGTTCAGCGTCGTCGTGCCCACCGGCTCGGGCACGGGGACGGTCACCGGCTCACGGTCCGATGCGGACAGACGAATGCCGCCGCCGGGCAGAAGCTCGGCGGCGGCGAGTGCCAGACGTGGCTGCTGGCGTTGCGTGACGACCTTTCCCCCGGCGTCGATCAGCACCCAGCGTCGGTCTCCGGCCAGCCCCCAGGGCTCCACCAGGGCTTCCCGGGGCTCCTGGCCCCTGAACGCCTTGACCGGATGGACATGAATCGAGTGCAGCTCCGCGTTCCCCATGACGCAATCTTGCCAGCAGGCACCGACAATCCGGTGCGAATGCCTCAGTACCCGCGGTACTGCTGGCCGTTGTACGGATCCTGGTAGGGAGCCGGAGCGGGACGGGGGGCTGCGGGGCGCATCGCCTCGTAGCCCGTGCCGGGGGCCATCGGGCGCTGCTGCTGGGGCTGGGCGCCCGGGTAGCCGCGCGGGGCACCGGCCTGTTGCGGGATGTAGGGCGCGGGGGCCTGCTGCAGCGGTGCGGGCTGCTGGGCCTGCGGGTAGCCGTACATCGGGGCCTGGGCCTGATACGAGGGTCCGGCCGGCAGGGCGGGAAGTGCCGAGGGAAGCGCGGGCAGGTGGTTGCCCGTGTCATAGGCGGCGGGAACCCGGATCGGGGCGATCTGGGGAGTCCCCCGCTCAGCGACGAGCGAGTCGTAGATCGGGGTGTCCGGGAAGGACGGCGCGGAGTAGTAACCGCCGCCATAGGTGGAGCGGGGGGAGGTCATGGCACATAAGTTAAGCCCACGATGTGCTGGTTGGGGAGACCGATAAGAGGGTTGTTTTCCGTGTCGGCAGTGACGCGGGATCCCCAATGCGAGCGAACTCGTCAAAAAAGGGCACCAAAGCGCGTTCAGATCGTGTAAAGGCCGAGTACCTGGGAGGTTACCGGCGGTTGACCACCGATCTTCCGGTGCGGATCATGGGTGTTCGGTACCCGGGGGATTAGGTTTGGCGGGAGTGGAGTCGGCGGACTGCCCGAGGTGCGGCCCGGCGCAGAGAGCATGTGATGGGGGCGTACATGTCAATGCCTAAGGGATCCAATGTTCCCGTGCCGACGGCCGCCTTGCGCGTCGAATTGGGATGGCGTTCAGGACCAGGGGTGCCCGACGCGGATGCCTCCGCTCTGTTGCTGGTCTCCGGACGGGTCCGTTCGGACGGCGATTTCGTCTTCTACAACCAGCCGGCGCATTCCTCCGGCGCCGTGCGGCACGAGGGCAAGCGGGACGCGGGCGGCCAGGTGACCGACACACTGCTCGTCGACCTCGCGCGCGTGGAGCCCGCGATCGAGACCGTGGTACTGGCCGCCTCCACGGACGGCGGCCCCTTCGGGCAGGTGCCCGGACTGTACGTCCGGGTGCTCGACGCGCAGCGCGGCACCGAGGTCGCCCGCTTCGACAGCGCCGACGCGACCGTCGAGACCGCGTTCGTGCTCGGCGAGTTCTACCGACGTCAGGGCGCCTGGAAGTTCCGCGCCGTCGGCCAGGGGTACAGCAGCGGTCTGGCAGGGCTGGCCACGGACTACGGGATCACGGTGGACGAGCCGCAGCACGCGGCGCCGCCCGTGGCTCAACCGGTGACCATGTCACGGCCTGTCACGCCGCCCGTCCCCACGTCGCCGCCCGTCCCGCCCGCGGCCCCGCCGACCCCGGTGCGCCTGACCAAGGTCACGCTCACCAAGGAGGCCCCTTCGGTCTCGCTGAGCAAGCAGGGCGGCACCTCCGGCGCCATGCGCGTGAACCTCAACTGGGAGGTGCGCAAGCAGTTCTCGGGGTGGGGCAGCAAGCTGGGCCGGGCCGTCGCGATGCACGCGGATCTCGACCTCGACCTCTGTGCCCTGTACGAGCTGTCCGACGGCCGCAAGGGAGTCGTCCAGGCGCTCGGCAACGCGTACGGAGCGCTGCACCAGCCGCCGTACATCCATCTCGACGGCGACGACCGCACCGGCGCCTCGGCGAGCGGCGAGAACCTCTCCATCAACCTCGACCACAAGCAGAGCTTCCGGCGCATCCTCATCTTCGTGACCATCTACGAAGGAGCGCGTTCCTTCGCCGACCTGAACGCCACAGTCACCCTCCAGCCGCTGAACGGCGCTCCGATCGACTTCTCGCTCGGTGAGTGCACCGTGCCCTCGACCGTCTGCGCGCTCGCCCTCATCACCAGCAACGGCGGCGACCTGATCGTCCAGCGTGAGGCCCGGTTCCTGGTCCCCGAGCGCGGAGTGAGCCCCCAGCGCACCGTCGACTACGCCTACGGATGGGGCATGAACTGGACCCCCGGCAGGAAGTGAGCGGTCAGCTCTCGTCCAGGGCGGCGTCGGGACGTGCGTAGGTGCGGCCCTTCCAGGCCGCGCCCCGCCCCCTGTAGTGCTGCACCGCGGAGTCGACCGTCATGAGGAGATACAGGAAAGCCGTGACGGGCAGCAGCGGAGCCAACCACAGAGGCTGCCGGTAGTAGCGCAGCATCGGCAGATACGTCGCCGTCATCAGCAGCCACGCGAGCCCCCCGGCGGTCGCGGCCCACACACTCGCTGTGGCGAGGCCCGCGAAGAGGGCGATCGGCGGCACCAGGTAGACGACGGCGAGGCCGGTGACCGTCCCGGTGAGCAGCAGTGGGTTGTGCCGCAGCTGGGCGTACGCGCTGCGCGAGACCATCCGCCACAGGTCGTGCAGACGCGGATACGGGCGGACGCTGTCCACTCCCTCCGCGAGCCCCAGCCAGATGTGGCCGCCACTCCCCTTGACCGCCCTCGCGAGCGCGACGTCGTCGATGACGGCATGGCGGATGGCGTCCGGAATCCGCGCCCGCTCGGCCGCGTCCGCACGCAGCAGGACGCAGCCGCCCGCCGCGGCAGCCGTCCGCGAACCCCGCACGGCGATCCTGCGGAAGGGATAGAGCTGGGCGAAGAAGTAGACGAAGGCGGGTACGACGAGCCGCTCCCACACGCTCTCCACCCGCAGCCGGGCCATCTGCGAGACCAGGTCGAAGCCGCCGGTGCGCGCCGCCGCAACCAACTCCCGCAGGCTGTCCGGAGCATGGGCGATGTCGGCGTCTGTCAGCAGCAGATACTCGGGTGCACGCGCGCGTGCCAGACCGATGCCGTGACGCACCGCCCAGAGCTTGCCCGTCCAGCCCGCGGGCGGCTCCCCGGGCGAGTCGACGGTGAGCGACAGCCCGCCGTGCCGCCGCGCCAACTCACGGGCCAGCTCCCCGGTGCCGTCCGAACTGCCGTCGTCGACGAGGAAGACCTCCGCCCGCCCGGGATAATCCTGGGCGAGGAGAGACGGCAGGCTCGCGGGCAGCACGGCGGCCTCGTCGCGCGCGGGGACGACGACGCAGACCGACGGCCAGTCGTCCGGGTCCCTGCGGGCCGGCAGTCTGATGTCGGTGCGCCAGAAGAAGCCCTGGCAGAGCAGCAGCCACAACCAGGCGGCGAGTGATCCGGCGGCGATCCACACGAAGGCGCTCACGGGCGCAGTCTGCCCCACGGGACCGGCCCGCCGACGCCCATCGTCTATCGTGGCCGGGTGAAGATCGCGCTCATGGACTCCGGAATCGGCCTGCTTCCCGCCGCGGCCGCGGTACGCCGTCTGCGACCCGACGCGGATCTCGTGCTCTCCTGGGACCCGGACGGCATGCCCTGGGGGCCCCGTACCCCGCAGGACATCACGCGGCGCGCCCTGGCGGTGGCCGAGGCCGCTGCCGCGCACGGTCCCGATGTCCTGATCGTCGCCTGCAACACCGCGTCCGTCCATTCCCTGCCCGAGCTGCGCGCACGGTTCGAACCGGACCTGCCGATCATCGGCACGGTCCCGGCGATCAAGCCGGCCGCCGCGGGAGGCGGGCCCGTCGCGATCTGGGCGACACCCGCCACCACCGGGAGCCCGTACCAGCGCGGTCTCATCCGGGAGTTCGCCGACGGCGTGGCGGTCACCGAAGTGCCGTGCCCCGGGCTCGCGGACGCCGTGCACCACGCCGACGAGTCGGCGGCCGACGCCGCGATCGCCGCTGCGGCCGCACTCACCCCCGACGACGTGACGACGGTCGTCCTGGGCTGCACCAACTACGAACTGGTCGGTGAGCGCATCCGCGCGGCCGTGCAGAAGCCCGGCCGCGCGCCCCTCATCCTGCACGGCACGGCCGGGGCGGTCACCGCTCAGGCGCTGCGCAGGATCGGCGAGATCCCCGCCCCCGAGGCACCCGCCGACTCCACCGTCACGATTCTGCTCAGCGGCCGCGAGGGCGCGATGCCGGCGACCGCGCTCACCTATGCGGAAGGCCGCCTCCTGTCGGCGGTCAGCCCCGCCCGCTGACCGACGGTCACGGACTGCGTACGGTCACGGTCGGCCACCGGGTGAACGCCGTCCGTACGGCGAACGTCCACCCGGAGCAGTAACGCTCCGCAACCCAGTGCCCGCAGTGCGGAACCTGAGTAGTCTCATTGGCATGAGGGACCACCCCCACGGCAAAAAAACCTCGCACCCCGCCATCTGGACGGGGCGCGCGACCAACCGCGTCCAGTGGTTGCCCGCGCTCGGCGGGGCCGCCTGCATCGCGCTCGGCATCGAGCTGGCCGTCGACTCCGCGTGGACGTCGGGCAGCGCCCCGCTCGTCATGTCCGTCGTCGGCTGCATCGCGGCAGGACTGCTGATCCTGTTCGGCACGCTCGCGTTCGTGCATGTCTCCGTGAAGGTCGACAAGGACTCCCTCGAAGTGCGCTGCGGCCACATAGGGCTGCCGCGTCGCCGCATCCCGCTCTCGAACGTCGTCGGCGCCGACTTCGCGCCCTCGGTCACCCCCCGCCAATGGGGCGGCTGGGGCTACCGCTGGCGGCCCGAGATGGGGACCGCGGTCATCGTCCGGCGTGGCGAGGGCGTGGTGCTCCTCCTCGGAGACGGCCATACGTTCACGATCACGGTGGACAACGCGGAGGCGGCCGTACGGATCATCCGCGACCATCTGCGAGCGACCAGGCCGGGCACGGCGCTCTGACCCGGTCGCCTGCCCTACGGCTGATCAGTCGCCTGCGTCGCGGCTGAAGGCGGTTGCCGGGGGGACCCCACCCGCGTCGATGATGAGATCCGGCACCTCGTCGGACAGCGGTCGTGCCGTGGCGAACCCGGCCAGCAGACCCGCGCCCGCCGTGACCGTGGTGAAGCTCAGAGCGTTGCCGACCGACGCGACGACGGCCAGTGCGGTCAGGGCCGCGCCCGCTGTGAGCGCGATCGGTGTGGGACGCCGCGTGCGCCACAGTGCGTACAGGACCCAGCAGAACACCGCCGCAAGAAGTGCCAAGCCGATCACGCCCTGCTCGGCCGCCTGCTGCAGAGGCGCGGAGTGGGGCTTGCCGTCGGGCAGCAGCGACTGCGTGACCGTCGGGCCGAGTTCCCCGTAGCGCCCAGGTCCTGCGCCGAAAGCCGGATACTCGCGGGCCAGGTGCAGCGCGTCGCGCCAGAGCAGGACCCGGTGCTGGGTGAGCGGGCCTTCCAGAGCGGCGGTCAGGCCGTCCGGCAGCACGTTCTCGGCGATCGCCCAGGACGTTCCCGTCACCAGAGCGGTGGTGAGCGCGAGGCCGGCCAGTCCCAGGGCGCGGCGGCGCATGCGGGCGGCGGCGAGGGAGCACAACAGCACCCCCGCGCAGATGACGAGTCCCGCGGTCGACGCCAGTACCGCCGCGGTCACCACGATCCCGGCGGCCAGCAGCCGCAGCGCGAGGCGCAGCACCAGTGGGCGGGCGGCCCAGGCCGCGCAGCAGGCGGCTCCGACGGAGAGGGCCAGCAGCGCGGCCGTGGCGCCACTGTGTCCGAGCGGCGAGGTGATCTGCGGGCCGGGAGTGGTGTGCGGGGCGGTGACCGCGAGGCCGAGTCCGGCGAGCGCCCCCGCACAGGGCGCGGCGACCGGCAGCAGCGCCCCGAGGATCCGTCCCGAGGCGTAACCGGCTGCCACGGCGAGTATCGCCAGGAGTACGCCCTCGGGCCGGCCGTCGTGCGCGCCCGCCGTGATCAAGGACCAGATCGCGCACGCCGCGAGCACGATCACGCCCGCGACGTCGGAAGCGTTGCGTCTGTCGCCCGCGGCCGCGGGATCGGCCGCAGAAGTCATCCCCGTGGACCCCACCCCGTCGCCCCCCGACTGTGACGGGCCCCCGCCGTCGAGGCCGCTTCCGGCCGCACGTCAGAGGCTCGGGCACACCGTAACGGGTGATGCGCCAGTTTGTGGACAAGTTGCGCAGGAACGTTGCGGCAGATGCGAGGGGGAGCGCCCTGCCGGGCAGGGGTTTTCCGCCGGGTCCTCGGCTCCCACGGGACGGACCGCGCTGTCGGCGCCCAGGTCACGCGCCGTACACTCCCGGAGTGACCGCCACCGCGACATCCGTAGACGAGCCGGAGCAGCTCGAACCCCAGGCCGCGCCCGTATCGCGTGGGGCCAGACTCGCCCGCCGTCTCGTTCCGGCCTCCACCGCGGTGCTCTCCGGCGTGCTGCTGTACGTCAGCTTCCCGCCGCGCACTCTGTGGTGGCTGGCCCTTCCGGCTTTCGCGGTCTTCGGCTGGACGCTGCGCGGACGCACCTGGAAGGCGGGCCTCGGGCTCGGCTATCTGTTCGGCCTCGGGTTCCTGCTGCCGCTGCTCGTGTGGACCGGTGTCGAGGTCGGCCCCGGGCCGTGGATCGCTCTCGTCATCGCCGAATCGGTCTTCGTCGCACTCGTCGGCGCGGGTATCACCGCCGTCTCCCGGCTGCCGGGCTGGCCTCTGTGGGCGGCGACGCTGTGGATCGCGGGCGAGGCGGCACGCGCGCGCGTGCCGTTCGGCGGGTTCCCCTGGGGGAAGATCGCGTTCGGGCAGGCGGACGGTGTCTTCCTTCCGCTCGCCGCGGTGGGCGGAACTCCGGTGCTCGGTTTCGGGGTCGTGCTCTGTGGCTTCGGGCTGTACGAGGTCGTGCGCCTGGTTCTCGAAGGCCGCCGTACCCGGGTCGTACGGCGCGGTGCCGCCGCCGTGGCACTGCTCAGCGTCGTCGTCCCCGTGGCGGGGGCGCTCGCCGCGCGGTCCCTGGTGAGTGACAAGGCCGAGGACGGCACGGCGACCGTCGCGGTCATCCAGGGCAATGTGCCGCGTGCGGGGCTGGAGTTCAACGCCCAGCGACGTGCCGTTCTCGACTACCACGCGCGGGAGACCGAGCGGCTGGCCGCCGAGGTCAAGGCGGGCAAGGTCGCCCAGCCCGACTTCGTGCTGTGGCCGGAGAACTCCTCGGACATCGACCCGTTCACCAACCCCGACGCGCGCGCCGTGATCGACGCCGCGGCCAAGGCGATCGGCGCCCCCATCTCGGTCGGCGGTGTCGTCGAGCGGGACGGCAAGCTCTACAACGAGCAGATCCTGTGGGACCCGGACAAGGGCGCGGTCGACACGTACGACAAGCGGCAGGTCCAGCCGTTCGGCGAGTACCTCCCGCTGCGTTCGCTCATCGGGGCCATCAACAGCAACTGGACTTCCATGGTCAGCCAGGACTTCAGCCGTGGCACCAAGGCGGGCGTGTTCACCATGGACGGCACCAAGGTCGGCCTCGCCACCTGCTACGAGGCCGCCTTCGACTGGGCCGTGCGGGACACCGTCACGGACGGCGCCCAGATGATCTCGGTGCCCAGCAACAACGCGACCTTCGACCGCAGCGAGATGACCTACCAGCAGCTCGCCATGTCCCGCGTCCGTGCCGTGGAGCACAGCCGCACCGTCACGGTGCCGGTGACCAGCGGCGTCAGCGCCATCATCATGCCGGACGGGAAGATCACCCAGAAGACCGGGATGTTCGTGGCGGACTCGCTCGTCCAGGAGGTGCCGCTGCGCTCCTCGGAGACCCCTGCCACGCGGCTCGGGATCCTTCCCGAGATGCTCCTGGTGCTGGTCGCGGCGGGCGGGCTCGGCTGGGCGGTGGCGACGACGGTGCGCGGACGACGCGACACCAGCGTTTAGCGTGGCGTTCCCGTACCGCAACGGAGCTGCGGAACAGGGCCGTTAGGGTCGGTGCATGGCTACTCCTGACTTCATCCACACGATCCGGGCCACCGCCGGCCAACAGCTGCTCTGGCTGCCCGGAGTCACCGCCATCGTCTTCGACGACGCGGGCAGAGTGCTGCTGGGGCGCCGCACCGACACACGCAAGTGGTCGGTGATCGGTGGCATCCCCGACCCGGGGGAGCAGCCCGCTGCCGCAGCGGTGCGGGAGGTCTTCGAGGAGACGGCGGTGCGATGCGTCGTCGAACGCGTCGTGCTCGTCCAGGCCCTTGCGCCGGTGACCTACGAGAACGGCGACATCTGCCAGTACATGGACATCACGTTCCGGTGCCGGGCTGTCGGTGGAGAGGCCCGTGTCAACGACGACGAGTCGCTGGACGTCGGCTGGTTCGACGTGGACGCCCTGCCGGAGCTGAACGAGTTCTGCCAGCTTCGGATCAAGCAGGCACTGTCCGACGCACCCACATGGTTCGACCCTACGACCTGAGTGTGAAGTGTGTGGGGTGACCACATCGGTCGGGGCTGGGGTGCTGCTTAGGGTCGGGACATGACCTCGCCCAGCCCCCACCCGGGCACCCCAGCCTCCGCACTCGACCACGGTGGCCGTACCGCCCTCGTCACCGGTGCCGCCGGCGGTATCGGCCGTGCCTGCGCGCTGCGGCTCGCCGCAGCCGGGGCCAAGGTGAAAGCGGTCGACCGGGACACCGCGGGTCTGAACACCCTCGCCGACCTGGCACAGGGCCTCGCGGGCACCGTCGAGCCGCACGTCCTCGACCTCACCGACCTCGACGCGGCGGAGCAGGCCGCCGAGGGCACCGACATCCTCGTGAACAACGCAGGGCTGCAACTGGTCCGCCCCATCGAGGAGTTCCCGCCCGACGTCTTCCACACCGTGCTCACCGTGATGCTGGAGGCACCGTTCCGGCTCATCCGCGGCGCCCTGCCCCATATGTACGGGCAGGGCTGGGGCCGCATCGTCAATGTGTCGTCCGTCCATGGGCTGCGCGCATCGGCGTTCAAGTCGGCGTATGTAGCCGCAAAACATGGCTTGGAAGGGCTCTCCAAAACCGCCGCCCTGGAAGGCGCTCCCCATGGAGTCACCTCGAACTGTGTGAACCCCGCCTATGTGCGGACCCCCCTGGTCGAGAAGCAGCTCGCCGACCAGGCACGGGCCCATGGGATCCCGGAGGAGCGGGTGCTCGCCGAAGTGCTGCTCCAGGACAGCGCGGTCAAGCGGCTCATCGAACCCGAGGAGGTCGCCGAGGCGGTCGCGTATCTGTGCGGGCCGCAGGCGTCCTTCATCACCGGTACGTCCTTGGCGCTGGACGGCGGCTGGACCGCTCACTGAGCGGGTGTGACGGGTGCCCATCGTGAGTTATCCACAGGCAGGCGGCGTCGATCCGCCGATGGGTGATCCTGGGAGCATGTCCCGCGATCACACGCAGTCCGCCGAGCCCGCCGCCGACAGCGTCGAGGCGCCGTTTCTGGAGCTGCTGGCCAGAGGCGCGTCCGCCGACGCCTACGAGCAGCCCGTGCTGCTCGCCCGCGCGGAGGGCCGGCCGCCGGAGCGCGTCGCCGCCCTCGAACAGGCAAAACTGCTCGCGCTGCGTGTGCGCTCGGAGATAGAGGGACGGCGCCGCCGGGAGGCGGAGCTCTCCGCGCTCTTCGAGACCGCCCACGATCTGGCGGGCCTGCGCGATCTCGACGCCGTGCTGCAGGCGATCGTGCAGCGGGCCCGGTCGCTGCTCGGCACCGACGTCGCGTATCTCAGCCTGAACGACGAGGGCAGGGGCGACACCTATATGAGAGTCACCGAGGGCTCCGTCGCCGCGCGCTTCCAGCAGTTGCGGCTCGGTATGGGCGAGGGCCTCGGCGGGCTCGTCGCGCAGACCGCCCGCCCCTATGTCACCGACGACTACTTCAAGGACGAGCGGTTCCAGCACACCCGGACCATCGACGCGGGTGTACGGGACGAAGGCCTGGTCGCGATCCTCGGTGTGCCTCTCATGATCGGGCCCCAGGTCATCGGCGTGCTGTTCGCCGCGGACCGCCGCGCACGGGTCTTCGAGCGGGAGCAGATCGCCCTCCTCGGTTCGTTCGCCGCCCTCGCCGCCGCGGCCATCGACACGGCGAACTGGCTCACGGAGACCCGCTCGGCTCTCGACCGCCTGGGCCGTGCCAACGAGATCATCCGCGATCGCAGCGGAGTGATCGAGCGCGCGTCCGACGTCCACGACCGGCTCGCCGAACTCGTGCTGCGCGGTGGGGGAGTCCACGACGTGGCCGCCGCGGTGTCCGAAGTCCTCGACGGCACGGTCGAGTTCGCCGAGTCCGGCGCCGCACCCGCCACCGCCCTGGAGACATCCCGGGCCGAGGGCCACGCGGTGCGACACGGATACGACTGGGTCGCCGCCGTGGCGGCCGGAGGCGAGCTGCTCGGCGCGCTGGTGCTCCGCGGCCATCCGGGACTCGACCCCGTCGACCAACGCACCCTGGAACGCGCCGCGATGGTCACCTCACTCCTGCTGCTCGCCAGACGCTCGGCCTCCGAGGCCGAACAGCGCGTCCGCGGCGAGCTGTTGGACGACCTCCTGGACGACCGCGACCGCGACCCGCGCCTGTTGCGCGAGCGTGCCGCCCGACTGCACGCCGACCTAGACGGGACCCATGTGGTGCTGGCCGCCCGGCTAGAGGCACCGGCCGCCGACGCCGACCAGGAGGCGGCCGCCCGCAGACGCCTGTGGTCCGCCGCCTCCCATCTCGCCACCACCCGGCACGGACTCGCCGCGGCCCGCGACGGCGGCACCGTCCTGCTGCTGCCCCTCCGCTCCGGCGACACCGCGACGGACCTGGCCCGTCGCACGGCCAAGCACCTCGGCACCGCCGTGCACGAGAAGGTCACCGTCGGCGCCTCCGCGCCCGTCCAGCAGCTCGTCCAGCAACTCGCCGCCCGACCGGGCGCGGTGGCCGCGGCCTACGCTGAGGGACAGCGCTGCCTGGACGCTCTGCGCCTGCTCGGCCGAGCCGGAGACGGCGCCGCCGCCGAGGACTTCGGGTTCCTGGGGCTGCTGCTCGCCGGCGACCGCGACATCTCCGGCTTCGTCGAACGCACCGTCGGCCAGGTCGTCGCGTACGACGAACGACGCGGCACCGACCTGCTGCGCACCCTCGACGCCTACTTCGCGTGCGGCATGAGTCCGGCACGGACCAAGGACGACCTGCATGTGCACGTGAACACGGTCGCGCAGCGGCTGGAGCGAGTGGGCCGACTGCTCGGGGACGACTGGCAGAGCCCCGGCCGCGCCCTGGAGATTCAACTCGCCTTGCGGCTGCACCGGTTGTCGTCCACCGCACCGCACTGAGCCGCACGGCCTCGACCCCCGCACGCACTCGGGCGACGGGGGTCGGTTCGGGGCGGGGATCACGACGTACGCGCGTCCACTGTCCGGGCTGTCGTCGGCAACTCCGCCGGTGAGGGCTCCACGTCCGCCAGGTCGCGGTGCCGCGTCTCCTTGGCGACTCCCACCGCGATCAGTGTCACCACGACCGCCCCGATCACGTACAGCGCGATCGGAGTGGAACTGCCGTAGTCGGAAAGGAGCGCGGTCGCGATGAGCGGTGCGGGCGCGCCCGCCGCGACGGAGGCGAACTGGGCGCCGATGGAGGCACCGGAGTAGCGCATCCGCGTCGCGAACATCTCGGAGAAGAAGGCGGCCTGGGGCGCGTACATGGCGCCGTGCAGCACCAGGCCCACGGT
The DNA here is from genome assembly GCF_026343635.1 of Streptomyces sp. NBC_00038. NCBI lineage: Bacteria > Bacillati > Actinomycetota > Actinomycetes > Kitasatosporales > Streptomycetaceae > Streptomyces > Streptomyces sp. NBC_00038. Next base: position 1,253,617 of record NZ_JAPELQ010000001.1, on the reverse strand, counting down.
GACGGCGAGGACCATGTTCCCGAAGCCGCCGGTGTCGATGAGGGAGAAGAACGGGAACATCCACAGGCCGATTCCGGCGGCGCCCAGCAGATAGACGGGCCTGCGGCCCACCCGGTCCGAGAGTGCGCCCCAGGCCGGGATGACGGCGAAGTGCACGGCGGACGCGATGAGTACGGCGTTGAGTGCCGTCTGTTTGGAGACGCCGGCCGACGTGGTGGCGTACACGAGGATGAAGGCGGTGATCACGTAGTAGCTGATGTTCTCCGCCATGCGGGCACCCATCGCGACCAGCACGTCACGCCAGTGATGACGTAGCACGGAGACCAGCGGCAGCTTCTCCACGTCGTCCGGCCGCTCCGCCCTGCGGGCCTGGGCCTGCGCCAACGCCTGCTTGAAAACTGGTGATTCATCGACAGACAGACGTATCCACAAACCGACGATCACCAGGACGCCGGAGAGCAGGAACGGAATGCGCCAGCCCCAGGAGACGAAGGCGGCGTCCGACAGTGTGGCGGTCAGCAGCGAGAGCACACCGGTCGCCAGAAGCTGTCCGGCGGGCGCCCCCGTCTGCGGCCATGAGGCCCAGAATCCGCGGCGCTTCGCGTCACCGTGCTCGGACACCAGCAGGACGGCGCCGCCCCACTCCCCGCCGAGCGCGAAGCCCTGCACCAGCCGCAGAACGGTGAGCAGCACCGGCGCCGCCGCGCCGATGGTCGCGTGTGTGGGCAGCAGACCGATCGCGAACGTGGCCCCGCCCATCAGCAGCAGGCTCAGCACCAGCAGCTTCTTACGGCCGAGCCGGTCGCCGAAGTGCCCGAAGACGAGCGCGCCCAGCGGCCGGGCCGCGAACCCCACGGCGTACGTCAGGAAGGACAGCAAGGTGCCGACGAGCGGGTCGGAGCCGGGGAAGAACAGCTTGTTGAAGACGAGCGCGGCTGCCGAGCCATAGAGGAAGAAGTCGTACCACTCGATGGTGGTGCCGATCAGGCTCGCGGCGACGATGCGCTTGAGGCTGGCCGGTGGTGGGGGAGCGGTTGCTGCGGGGGCCATGTGCACCACTTCCAGGCGTTGGGCGGGGACGTGTACGTACCGGCACAAGGTAGAAAGCAGCAGGTCAACGGCACATGTGGTGGGACACCATAGTTCGGGGGCCGAGTGTGCGTGTTTCACCCACGTTCGCATCGTGCAGCGGACACGGGACCAGCGGGACCAGGTCGCTGAAGCGGAATGCCTCGCCCATTCGTAGGCGCGCAGCGCAGTGACCGCAGGCGCTCGGCCTCGGCGGCGGACCGGACGGATTCGCACCGGTTGTCGGAGGCCTCCGCTAGAGTCGGCGCGTCCCCGGTCAGGCACTCTGCCGCGGGTGTTTTCGCGCTGGGGGATGACGGCACGATGGGGTTCGAACGACTGGAACTGGCCGGCTACGAGATCCAGGAGGTCCTGGGTCAGGGCGGTTTCGCCACGGTGTACCGGGCGTCCCAACTCGCCGTGGGCCGCGAGGTGGCGCTCAAGGTCGACAGCAGAATGCTGGCCTCGCCCCGGGACCGGCAGCGATTCATGCGGGAGGTCACCGCGGCCGGCCAGTTGTCCGGGCACCCGCATGTGGTGTCCGTGTACGACGCCGGGGTACTCGGCGACAACCGCCCGTACATGGTGCTGGAGTTGTGTCCCGGCGGCTCGCTGGGCGACCGCCTGCACCGCTACGGACCGCTGTCCGTCAAGGAGGCCTGCGACATCGGCGTGGGCATAGCCGACGCGGTGGCCGCGGCCCACGCCGCCGGGGTGCTCCACCGCGACATCAAACCGGGCAACATCATGATCAACCGGTACGGCGGGGTCGCCCTCACCGACTTCGGACTGGCCGCCATGCCCCGGCCCGACCGGGAACTCTCGGTCACCCGGGAGGCGTTGACGCCGGCGTACGCGCCGCCCGAGGCCTTCCACATGGCCGAACCGGCCCAGGCCGGCGATGTGTACTCACTCGCCGCGACGGTCTACGCCCTGCTCCTCGGCCGCCCTCCGCACTTCCCCGAGGACGGCAGTCAGCTCAGTCTCGCCGAGCTGATCGTGCGTCACACCTGGCCTTACCCCGACCTGCCAGGAGTGCCGACCGGGCTCAACGAGATCCTCAGACACGCCCTGGCGGTGGACCCGGCGTACCGGATCTCCGACGCCGGCGTGCTGCGTGACGCCCTCGCCGCCGTGAACACCGGCACCGTCCCTCGGAGCGGCTTCGCACAGGCTCGCCCCACGACCGCCACGGTCCCCGCCGAGCGGGACGCCGCGCCGTCGCACTACCCCCTTCAGGACTCCGTCCCCCCAACGGTGGCTCCCGGTCTGCCCGATCGGCCGGACGGGGCGGGCCCGACGGCCACCGTCACGGGGTCGGGCGAAGCGAAGCCGAACAGAAACCGCCCCAGGCTGATCGCCGTGCTGGCGGCGGTGGCGGTCTCGGTGAGCGTGTCGGTCACTGTGATCAACTACCAGAACGGGGAGTCGGACGCCCCTGATGCCTCCACGACCCTGACTCCGTCCAACGGCGCGAGCACCGCGGGGAACGCCGGGTTCGGCGGGGTGTCGACCAGCGCGCAGGACTGCCCGGCCGCAGCGGTCGAGGGGCTGGGCGGCAGGTGTGTCATGACCCCGGAGTGCTGGAGCGGCATCACGGACATCTCGGGGACCATCACGGTCAGCCGCGCGGACTGCCAGGTGAAACACGTTTGGGAGACCTTCGCCATCGCCCCGCTGCCCAAGGACGGGATGACGAACAACGCCCGGGACCTGATCAAGCACCCCGACGTGCGGTCGCTGTGCTCGCAGGACGTCATGCTCAAGTCCCGGTCGGGCGCGGGCCGGGAGGTGACCGTGGAGTGGAGGGCCGACATAATTCCGCCGTCCGCCGAGCAATGGGCGGACGGTCTGCGGGTCTTCCGCTGTGTCGCCGCGGCGAGCACGGAGGACGGAGAAATCACCGGCAGCCGCTTCGGCGCGGACGGTTGAACCCCTGAGGTTCCGATCGGCAGCCTAGGCTTCCACCCGGCCCCCGGCCCCCGCATCGACCCCAGGAGCGCACAGCGTGTTCGACCCCGCACAGGACTACCCGTACCCCGACGGTCACCGACCGGACGAGGCGCCCGCACCGCACGCACTGCTGGAGCCCGTGCTCGGCCTGCTGGGCGTCTGGCACGGCAGGGGCCAGGGCGGCTACCCGACGCTGACCGGGGACTTCTCGTACGCGCAGGAGGTCACCTTCAGTCACGACGGCCGTCCCTTCCTGCGTTACGAGGCCCGGGCCTGGCTGCTGGACGCCGATGACGCGCCGCTGCGTCCGTCGGCCCGGGAGAGCGGCTGGTGGCGGCTTCAGCCCGACGGCCGGGTGGAGGCATTGATCACCCAGCCCACCGGCATCGCGGAAATCATGGTCGGGCGTGCGACCGGCGACACGGTCGACCTCTCCACCCACGAGGTGGCCGTCGCCCCCACCGCCAAGAAGGTCAGCGCCACCCGCCGCCGCTACACGCTGACCGACGACGGCACGCTCACGTTCGACCACGACCTCGAGGCGGTCGGCCAGCCGCTGCAGCACCATCTGTCGGCGCGGCTGCGGCGCAGGGGCTGACCGGATCACCCCAACAGCAGGCGTTGCGCGAGCCGGTGTTGACCTTCGGGGACCCTCTACGGTGTCGCCGTGAGTAGTTCGAGGACGCGTCTGGTCTTGGACCCCTGTTCGCAGTCCGCCGGGTCGACGCCGCGTCGGCGCAGGCCGCTCTCCAGGACGAGTTGGGCTATCTCCGCGCCTTGACGTCCGACACGGCGGGAGAGTTCGACGACGTCCAGACGCGCCCCTGACGGGGAAGTCGCCACCCAGCGCTCGACGGCGAGCGGCATATGGGACCAGATGACGGAGGGCCACCAGCGTGCGTCCACCGGGCCCAGGGCGGTCAGTCGGCCGAGTGGCACCGGACCGTTCGCGCAGTGGGCGAGGAAGCTCCGCTGGGTGTCGGTGAACAGCGCGTCCGGCGGACCGCTTCGGGCCAGGGCGCGCGCCACCGTACCTGCCGGGTGGCGGGCGTTGACGGACACGGAGAGCATCCGTCCCTCGCCGGACCAGTCCGATGCGAAGTCCAGCCGGTCGATTCCGGTGTCCCTCGGTGTGGACCAGTCGGCGGTCAGCAGGGAGGGACGGCACGGGCGCAGCCGCACGGTGGTGTCGTCGGGCCGTCCCCGTGTCTCACGCAGGCGCAGGATGACGCCGGAGTCCAGCAGCGGCAGGCGGGCGGGACAGGCGCCGGACTGCTCGCAGAACCAGATCCGCCGGTCCAGGCCCCGCCCCAGGACCGCGTCCCGGATCCCCGCGCGACGCGCCTGCTCCGCGGACACGGTCACCTTGATCTCGACGACGTCCAGCCGGCCTCGGGCAACCACCAAGACGCCTCCTCCGCAGAGCACGCACCTTCCGACAGCTCACCGCGTGCCCGGGCCGCCGCGCATCGGGGAAGTCCCCAACTTCCGTGCGGGACAAGGGCATCCGCCGGATGGCGTAGAGCGGGATGAACGGCTGCCGGTGACTCCCGGTGACCGACGCGAGGGGAGCATTCTGGTCGGGCGCGCAGAGCCGCGGCGGTGGCGCGCATACGGGGGAATCATGAAGGAGCCGACGCTGCGAGGTGGTCTCCGCGAAGAGTGGGTCGCGGACGGCTACGGGGTGCGGGTACCGGTCGGGCGCGAACGGGAGTGCGCGCTGCTGGACGGATTGCTGGATTCGCTGCCCGATCGAGGGGCCGCGCTACTGCTGCGGGGAGACCCCGGCATCGGGAAGACCAACATGCTCGACTATGTCGCCTGGCGGGCACGCGGCAGGAACCTGCCCGAGCGCGGGGTCGAGTCGGAGGCGGTTCGGGCCCAGCCCCCGTGTGGGGTCGCGTCGCAGGCGATACGGGTCCTGCGGACGCGCGGGGTGGAGTCGGAGGCCGTACTGCCCTACACCGTGCTCGCCGACCTCCTGCTGCCGCTTCGGTCGCACTTCGCCGAACTGCCGTCGACCCAGCGCAGAGCGCTGGAAACGTGCTTCGCCTTGATGGAGGCCGATGAGCCGAATCCGTACGCCGTGTGCGTCGGGACGCTGGGTGTGCTCGCCGCCGCGGGGGAGGCCGAGCCGCTGGTACTTCTCGTGGACGACCTGCACTGGTCGGACCCTTCGTCGCGACGGGCCCTCCAGTTCGTCGCACGCCGTCTCGCCACCGAGCGGGTGGCCCTGGTGATGGCCGCACGTCCGGCTTCCGACGACGACGTCACCTGGGAGGACGTACCCCGGCTGACCATCGCGCCGCTGCAGGAGGACGACTGCCTGCGACTGCTGGAGCGTGGCGGAGTCGACCCCGAGGAGCCCGCGGTCACCCGCCTGGTCCGGCTCAGCTCGGGGAATCCGCTGGTCCTGGTGGAGTACGCGGCGGCCCTGCAGGACGCGAGGAAACGCGGCGACGAACTGGCGGACACGGCCTGGGAGATGCCGGGGCCGATGGTCGAACGCGCATGGTGGGGACGGATGCGGACCCTGTCCCCTCAGACACGTACCGCCCTGCTGTACGTCGCGGCCTGCCGCGTCCCCGAAATCGCCCTGTTGGAAAGGGCGTTGGCCGTGAACGGGCTTTCGCTCGGCACCCTCGACGAGGCCGAGGAGAGCGGGCTGATCCGGGCTCTGGACCACGGCTACGAACTGCGCCATCCGGTGCTCCGGCCCCTGGTGTTCAGGCACTGCTCGGTCGCCCAACGGCTGCGCGCGTACCGGACGTTGGCGGATCTCTCGGCCGGGGAGGTGAGGACGTGGTACCTCGCCTCCGCCGCGCCCGGTCCCGACGAGACGGTGGCCTCGGCACTGGCGGACGCGGCCGAACGATCCCGTCGCCGCGGTGCACTCGGTGCCGCGGCACACGCCTGGCACCGCGCCGCGGAACTGTCGCCCTCCGCCGCCGACCGGGCGGAGCGCCTGCTCAACGCGGCGAGGGACGCCTTCTACGGAGGAGCCTCCCGCGATGCCGTCGACTGGTGTGAACAGGCCCTGCGTTGGAGCGAGGACGTACGGTTGACCGCCGATATCGAGCTGCTGCGTGGCCAGGCCTGCGGCTGGCTCGGCGATCCCGGCCGGGCCCACCGCTCCCTGGTGGCCGCGGCCGAGGCGGTGGAACCGGTGGACCGCTTCCGAGCCTGCGCTTTGTACGGGGCGGCCACCCTGCCCGCGACGATGGACGGCCGGATCGACCGGGCGGTGGACACCTCGGCGCGATCCGCGGCCCTGGCCGACATCCTCGAAGAAGAGGCCGGTGAGGAGTCGAGTACGCGCTCGTCCCGGCACCTCTCCAACGTGATGCGGGGCTGCGCGCTGGCGCTTGCCGGGAAAGTGCCCGAGGGGCGCGGGCTGTTACTGGCCGGACGGGCGGCGCTGCACGGCAACTGGCCTTTGGAGGAGCAGCAGTTGGCCGTGCAGATCGGCCAGGCGCTCTCCTGGGTGGACGAGAGGGAGGCGGCGACGGCGGTGCTCGACGCGGTCATCGACGGCGCCAGGCGCGACGGGGTTCCCGCCCTGCTGCCGTACGCCCTGGTCGGTCGGTGCGAGGTGACGTCGTGGAGCCGCTGGCCGATGGCCAGGGCCGCCGGGGCCGAAGCCCTGCGCTGGGCCCAGGAACTCGGGCACCGGGCGATGACCGGGTACGCACTGCTCCTGATGGCGCGACTCGACGGCCTGCGCGGCGACCGGGCGGGTTGTGAGGACCGTATCGCGGCCTACGAGCGGTACTGCGGCAAGGTGCGCGGCCTTGAAGTCTTCGCCCAGGCGGCGCTGGGCTCGGCGGCGCTCACCGGAGGGGAGCCGCAGGCGGCTGCCGGGCATCTGGAACGAGCCCTGTCACTCGCGGACGAGATGGGACTCGGCAACCCCAACCTGATGCCGTTCCTGACGGAGCTCGCCGAGGCGTACGTCCGGACCGGAGAACGGGACAGCGCGGTCCGGCTCGCCGGCTGGATCGAGGGCCTGGCCCGGTCCACGGGACTCGCCTGGCCGGCGGCCGCCCACGCGCACTGCAGGATCATGCTCTCCGGGTCCGCGGACGAGGCACAGGGATGGCTCGGGACCGCTGAACGCGTCCATGTGCGCGAGGAGATGACCTTCGAGCTGGCGCGGACCCAGCTGGTGTGCGGCGAGCTGCTGCGCCGTTTCCGGCGGCCCAAGGCGGCCCGGGGGCTGCTCCTTGCCTCTCAACTGGCCTTCGCCGGCCTCGGCGCGAGCTCCTGGCGGTCCCGGGCGGCCGTGGAACTAGCCGCGGCCGGTCACCGGGCCGCCGACACACGGGCACCGGAACCGCGGATCGACCGGCTCACCGCCCAGGAACTGCAGGTGGCGCTGGCCGTCGGAGACGGGCTGAGCAACGGTGAGGCCGCCGCCGCCCTGTTCGTGTCGCGCAAGACCGTGGAGGCCCATCTGACGCGCGTCTACCGGAAACTCGGGGTGCGGTCGAGGTCCGAGCTGGCCGGGTACCTGGTACACACGGACGTGGTGCGCTGACCTGCCACGGGACTCCCGTGACCCCACCCCGGGGTCACGGGAGCAGCCCGTTGGCGGAAGAAGTCACGGGCGCAGTCCCCGCACCACCGCCCGGGCCACCTCTGGATGCGCCAGGTACTCATCGACGTCGTGCGCCTGCTCGCGCGGGTTCGTGACGACGGACTCCTGGATGTCGGTACCCCACCGAGGACGGAGCGGGCATCCGATCGTGACCGGGTCGGCCGGGCACCAGACGTTGTCCCAGCGGCCCACCCGCTCCGGACGCCGCAGCTTCGGGTCGAGCAGCCGCTCGTACACGGTGTCGAGACCGAGCGGACTGCCGGCCGTGACGAGGAGCCGTACGTCGACCGCGGTGTCCAGCCGCGTCAGGAGATCCATGGCCACAACGGTTCCGAGGCTGTGCGCGACGATGGTCAGTCCGCCCGAGTCGGGCACGCTCTCCAGCACGGCGTCAAGGACCGCCTGCCGGGTCTCCCGGTTGTCGAGGTAGCGGGCCACGTCGCCCAGAACGGCCGACACGAACAAGGCGTCCAGATCCGTGCGTGCGGCCAGCCAGGCCAACGAGCGTCGCAGCACGCCGGACGCGCCGCCGGGCAGGCTGAACCCCTCCTGTGCCGTGAGCAGTTCCTCCGGCATACCGGCCTTCACCGCGGCCTCGCGGACCAGTTGCTCGTACAGCACCCGGGCCGTGGGGTCGACCGGCGGGGCGGCCGAGGCGTACCCGAGCGTCGACTCGTCACCGAGCAGGGCCTCGCGGCCCGACGTACCGGCGGTGCGGTTGCCGTAGAACGGGAGCCATACGTCGACCGGATCCACCGTCGGCAGACCGGCGAGGGTGAGTCCCCGGTTGAGCCCTGCAGTCCAGGAGCGACGCATGTTCTCGGGATCCGCCTTCTCCTGGCCTCGCCCATGCAGGAACAGCAACGTGCTGCGCCCCGCGAACGCCCCCGTGCGGCCCCTGAGTCCACGGCGCAGCGGAGCGGCCGCGGCGGCTCCCGCCCTGAGTGCCTCGGTGGCGGGCACGGCCGTGGGTGCGGTGGCGGGGAGCAGGCCCAGGTCCCCGAGCACCTGCTCGCGTGCGGTCCCGGCCAGTGAGGCACGCAGGCTCGCCACGATGCGGCTGACCCGGGCGCCCTCGTTGGCGGCCCAGTCCACCAGGTCGTCCGGGTCACCGGGCTGTACGAGGGTGCCGTCGCGCCGCAGTTCCCTGCCCTGGGCGTCCCTGCGGGGCACGCCGGCATGATGCAGCGCCACCACTTCCCACTGATCGTTGAACACGGGTGAACCGGAGTTCCCGGGCTCGGTGTCCGTGTCGTAGTGCAGGAAGTCGTCGAGCTGGACCCGCAGTTCGTTGCGGCGGATGGCGATCTCCTTGAGCCGGCCGCTCGGGTGCCCCACGATGTTGACGGACTCGCCGATCACCAGTTTTCCCTGCGCCTCGATGAGCCGGTTCCAGCCGAACTGCGCCCCCGGCGGGCGCCCGTCGTCCCCCGCCGCGACACGCACGAGGGAGAAGTCGAGGCCTGCGTCGGTGAGGGGACCGAAGTCCGCGACCAGCCGGTACAGGGCCGGCTGCGCCGGGGCGTTGTCGATTCCGGTCTCGGCGGCGAACTCCACGACGACCTGCGCGGCCATGTCCGCGTCCGGCAGCACATGGTGATTGGTCATCAGCAGATCCGGGGAGACGAGGAACCCCGTTCCCAGCGGCAGCACGCGGCCGTTGTCGGACACCGAGATGCGGCCCACGGTCGCTGCGGCACGCGAGCCGCGCGAGAGGAAGTTGACCGCCTGGAGGTCCTTGGAGGCACCGATGATTCGCTCCAGGAGCCGCCGTCCCGGCCCTTCCTGCGAGACGAGCGACATCACCGTCTCCATGGGCAGCGCGCCCCCGCTGATCAGGTGCTCCGCGCGGGCCTGGAGCTGGGGTTCGGTGTCCGGCAGTGACACCCCCTGCCCGGCCAGCCGCTCGACTTCCTCACGTTGCGGGAGCGCGTCGGTGTATCGGTCGGCTGCCGCGTCGTCATGCTGCTGCCGGGCGGCCTGCACCCGCTCGTACATGTCCTCGTTGAAACCGTGGGTGTCCATGAGCACCATCCCGAAGGCGAGGCTGGGGAGAAAACGGGCTGCTCCCTGCTTAGCCCTGTCCTCCGCCGTGCGGCATCGGGGAACTCCCCATGGAACGGCGGGTCGGACCGCCGCTCCCCGGGGAAGCGCTCAGGTGTTCCAGCTCTCGTCGTACGGGTCGCGTGGGGTCGGGACCGGCTTGGCCTCGCCGACCTTGATGAAGGGGATGACACCGTCGTTGACCGGGTCCTTGGTGCGCTTGCTGGTGTAGGTACCGGTGACCTCGAGCCAGGCGTCGGGTTGCAGGACGGGGGGAATCCGTCCGGTCAGGCCGATCTTGACCGGTTGGGCGTCGGCTGCGCAGCAGTTGAGGGCCATGCGGACGAGGTAGGGAGTGCCGTCGTGGTCCAGGGCGACGAAGCCGGTGACCTTGACCCGGCGGTCGCCGAGGGTGCGCCCGTGGTCGTAGGCCGCGCGGCCGGCGTAGTCGACCAGGCTGAGCGGAATCGGGTCGCCGGCGGGCAGTGCGGCGTAGCCGAAGGGGGCTTGCAACGCCGTACCGGTGCGCATCGCGCTGTAGGAGCCCAGGGCGGGAGGGGCGACCAGGATGAGGGCGAGAAGGGGGAGGACCAGGAGCCAGGCGATGCGGGGTTCGCGGTGGGAGTGGCCGTGTCCTTCGTCGTCATGGTCCTGTTCGGGTGCGCGCCCCCGCCGCAGTTCGTACCACACCGTCGCGGCGGCCGTGACGATCAGAACGACGCCGGCCCCCAGCAGCAACGGGCGCAGCCCGGCCTTGACGTACCGCAGATAGAGGTCGCTGGAGCCGGCCTTGAGAATCGCCGCGCCGACGAGGAACAGGACCGCGGCCTGCGCCTGCCGGTTCACAGGAGCACCGCCCCGACGAGGAGCGACATGAGGATCGCCAGGGTGAAGGTGGCGGGGGCGAACCGCAGCGCGAACCCGCGGCCGAAGGTGCCGACCTGCATGGCGAACAGCTTCAGGTCGATCATCGGCCCGACGACGAGGAACGCAAGCCGGGCGGTGAGCGAGAACTGCGACAGCGAGGCGACCACGAACGCGTCGGCCTCGGAGCAGATCGACAGCAGGACCGCGAGGACCGCCAGGGCGAGTACCGACACCAGGAAGTTGCCCGCCGCGGCTTGCAGCCAGCTCTCCGGTACGACGGCCTTGAGCGTGGCCGCGGCCATCGCGCCGACGACGAGGAAGCCGCCCGCGTGCATCACGTCGTGCCGTACGGACCCCCAGAACGCGGCGCCCCTGCCGAGGCCGTCGTGTGCCGGGCGGGCCGGCGGGCGCAGCCAGTCCGCGCGTCCCAGTCGCTGCCACAGCCAGCCCATGGCGCACGCCACGAGGAGGCTTGCCACGAACCGGGCGAGGACCATCTCCGGGTTGCGCGGGAACGCGACCGCCGTGGCGGTGAGCACGATCGGGTTGATCGCCGGCGCGGACAGCAGGAACGCCAGCGCCGCCGCGGGTGTGACGCCCCGGCGCACCAGCGCCCCGGCCACCGGCACGGAGGCGCACTCGCAGCCGGGCAGGACCGCCCCGGCCATCCCGGCGACCGGCACCGCGAGGGCGGGCCGGCTCGGCAGGGCGCGGGCGAAGAACGAGGGCGGGACGAACACCGCGATGACCGCCGACAGGAGCACACCGAGGACGAGGAAGGGCAGGGCCTGGATGATCACCGCGACGAACACGGTCGTCCAGCTCTGCATCACCGGCGCGGACAGCGCCTGCCGGATCGGACCCTGCAGGGTGACCAGCAGGAGCAGCAGCATGGTCAGGACGAGCGGGGAGCTCAGGTGCCAGCCCCGCCGGCCCTGCCGATCGCCCGCGTCGCGGTGCTCGACCGGGGGCGGGACCGCCTTGGTGATGGTCACGGGTGAGGTACCTCCGGTAAGGAAGGGCTCGGTGGCTTGGTGCCCCTCCACCTTCAGTACGCCGGTTTCGGCACAGCTTCTCACCGTGGAGTGGAACGTCCGCGGGCAGGTTTCCCGTTGGCTCGCGCCTCTTGACGCCTCCGGGCGGCCGACCTAACCTCCACTGAACACGTCTAGACAGGTAGGTCGACGATGACGGAATCCCCTGACACCCGCGAATCCCGCGACAACAGATCCGCGGGCCGACAGCTCCAAGTGGAGACACACGGCCTCGACGTGATCGGCGACGCCGAACGGAAGGGCACTCCACGGACACTGTTCTGGCCCTGGTTCGGAGCCAACGTCGGGGCTCTCGGCCTGAGTTACGGCGCGTTCGCGCTCGGCTTCGGCATCTCCTTCTGGCAGGCGCTGATCGCCGGATCGATCGGCATCGTGTTCTCCTTCCTGCTCTGCGGCTTCGTCGCCGTGGCGGGCAAGCGCGGATCCGCGCCGACCATGGTGCTCAGCCGCGCCGCCTACGGCGTACGTGGGAACCGGCTGCCCTCGGTGATCTCCTGGGTGCTGACCGTGGGCTGGGAGACCGTGCTCTGCTCGCTCGCCACGATGGCCACCGCGACCGTCTTCTCGCGGCTCGGCTGGGGCGGCGGCACGGAGACCAAGGTGGTCGCCCTGCTCGTGGTCGGCGCGCTGATCGTGGTCGGGGGCGTGATGGGCTTCGACGTCATCATGCGCCTGCAGACGGTGATCACCGTGGTCACCGGGGTGCTCACGGTCGTCTACATCGCGCTGGTCGCCGACCACATCCACTGGAGCACCGTCAGCGCCGTACCGGCGGGCTCCACGGCGGAATTCGTCGGTGCGATGGTCTTCATGATGACCGGCTTCGGACTCGGCTGGGTCAACGCCGCCGCCGACTACTCCCGCTATCTGCCGCGCGGTTCCTCCAGCCGCGGCGTGATCGGCTGGACCACCTTCGGCGGCTCGGTGGCGCCCCTGCTCCTGCTGCTCTTCGGCCTGCTCCTCGCGGGCTCCTCCGAGGACCTCAGCCAGGCCATCGCCATCGACCCGATCGGCGCGCTGACCACCATCCTGCCCACGTGGTTCCTGATCCCCTTCGCCGTTGTCGCCGTGCTCGGCATGGTCGGCGGCGCGGTCCTGGACATCTACTCGTCCGGCCTGGCGCTGCTCTCCGCCGGTCTGCGCGTGCCGCGCTATCTGGCGGCGCTCGTCGACGGAGTTCTGATGATCGCGGGCTCGATCTACATCGTCTTCTTCAGCGACAACTTCCTGGGCCAGTTCATCGGCTTCCTCACCACGCTGGGCGTCCCCGTCGCGGCCTGGTGCGGGGTCATGCTGGCCGACCTGGTGATGCGTCGCCGTGACTACGACGAGCGCGACCTGTTCCGCACCGGCGGCCGGTACGGCGACATCCCGCTCCAGCCGCTGCTGCTCACCCTTGCCGCCACCGCGCTCGGCTGGGGCCTGGTCACCAACTCGGCCGCGAGCTGGCTGGAGTGGCAGGGCTACCTGCTCGACCCGTTCGGACTCGGCGGCAAGACGGGCAACTGGGCCTACGCCAACCTGGGCGTCCTGCTCGCCCTCGCCGTCGGATTCCTCGGCACGCTGGCCCTCGGCCGCGGCCGGGTGGGCACCCAGGAGCGGCAGGAACCCAGCGAGGAGGTGCTCAGCGCAGTATGAGTGACGAACAGGTACACGGTCGGCTCACCGTCATCGACATGCAGCGCGTCTTCGCCGAGCCGGACAGCCCCTGGGCGACGCCCCGTTTCGACGAAGCCGCCGAAGGCGTACGCCGATTGCTGCCGGCCTTCGGCGACCACGTCACCTTCACCCGCTTCATCGCGCCCGAGAAACCCGTCGGCGCCTGGCGCGCGTACTACGACCAGTGGCCCTTCGCGCTGCAGCCACCCGACGCCCGGCTGTGGGAGCTGACGGACGAATTCGCCGAACAGGCACGGCACTTGGTGAACGCCACCACCTTCGGCAAGTGGACGCCCGAACTCGCCGCACGTGTCGGCACCGAGGGCCGGATGGTGCTGGCCGGAGTCAGCACCGACTGCTGCGTCCTGTCCACCGCCCTCGCCGCCGCCGACGCCGGAGTGGAGGTGCTGGTGGTGGCCGACGCCTGCGCGGGCGTCGACGACGACTCGCACGCCAAGGCCCTCCATGTGATGGACCTGTACCGGCCGTTGATCCGGGTCGTCACCGTCGACGAGGTGCTCGCCGGGGGTGCGGCATGACCGGAGTCCGCCTCAAGCACCAGCAGATCACCGAAGTGCTCGCCAAGGAGATCCGCGCCGGGGACCGGCCGACGGGGGAGCAGCTGCCGGGCGAACACGCCCTGGCCCAGCGCTTCGGCGTCAGCCGCACCACGGTGCGGGCCGCCCTCGCCGAACTGAACGACGCGGGCCTGATCGCCACCCGCACCGGCAAGGGTTCGTACGTGCTCTTCGACGGCCGCCCGCTCGACGACCGGCTCGGCTGGGCGCACGCCCTGGCCGACCAGGGCATCGACACACGCGTGCGGACCCTCGCCGTACGGGAGGTCCAGGACAAGGAGCTCGCCAGTCGACTCGCCCTGGACACACCGACGTTCATACGGGTCGAGCGGATCAGAGAACTCGTCGCGGACGGCTCGGTGATCTCGTACGAACGCAGCTGTCTGCCGCCCGTTCCCGGAGTCAGGGAACTGCCGGCCCAGGGCCTCGGCGAAGTCTCCCTCACCGAGGTATTGCGGCGCGCCGGACTGCGCCCCGACCACGGCGAACAGCGGCTGGCCGGGCGGCGGATCGACGCCCGGGAGGCGGAGGTGCTGCGCCGTGAACCGGGCGACTGGTTCCTCGACACACGGCGCACGAGCCGCGCGGTCGACGGCGCCTTCGTCGAACACGTCATGAGCCTCCTGGACCCCGACCACTTCCAGCTGTCCCTCGAGTTCGGCTGACCCCTCGCCCCGGCCGACTCCCTACGGAAAGTACCCATGACCCTCCAGAACCGCGCCGCCGGAGCCCTGTACGGGCTCGCCCTCGGTGACGCTCTCGGCATGCCGACCCAGATGCTGTCGCGCCCGCAGATCGTCGACCTGTACGGACCGCTGCTGACCGGCTTCCACCCCGCAGCCTCCGACCACCCGCTGGCTGCAGGTATGCCGGCCGGGGCGATCACCGACGACACCGAACAGGCCCTCCTGCTCGCCCGGTTGCTGCTCGACGGCAAGGGAAGCGTCGACCCGGCGGAGCTGGCCCGGCGCCTGGTGGCCTGGGAGGACGACATGCGGGCCCGTGGCTCGCTGGACCTGCTCGGCCCCTCCACCAAGCGCGCTGTGGAAGAGGTCCTGGCGGGCACGCCCGTGGACGAGGTCGGGCGGTACGGCACCACCAACGGCGCGGCGATGCGGATCGCACCCGTGGGGATCAGTGTGGCCTCGACGGATCCGGTCGCGCTGGTGGACCGGGTCGTGGAGGCCAGCAGGCTGACCCACAACACGGGGGTCGCGCTCGCGGGTGCGGCGGCCGTGGCCGCCGCGGTCAGCGCGGGACTTGACGGTGCGTCGGTTCCGGAGGCGGTCGAAGTCGCCGTGCGGGCAGCCCGGTCGGCGGCGGGCCGTGGCCACTGGGTGGCCGCGGCCGATGTGGCCGAGCGGATCGTGTGGGCCACCGAGCTGGTACGAGGTCTCGACGCGGCCCAAGTCTGCGACCGTGTCTACGCGTTGGTGGGCACCAGTCTCGCGACCCAGGAGTCCGTGCCCGCCGCGTTCGCCGTCCTGGCGGCCTGCCCGGACGACCCGTGGCAGGCGGTGCTGCTCGGCGCGTCCGTCGGCGGGGACTGCGACACCATCGCCGCGATCGCGGGTGCCGTCGGCGGCGCCTGCCACGGAGTGGACGCCTTCCCGGCCGAGGCGCGGGAGACCTTGGTACGAGTGAATCCGCAGCTGGACCTGGACGCGACCGCCGCCGCGCTCCTGACCCTCCGGGGGCGGCCGTGACCCGGCTCCTGCACCTCGGCAATGTGGTCATGGACCTCGTCCTGGAGGTTCCCGCCCTGCCCGAACGCGGCGGCGACGTCCTCGCCACCCGCACCGAGCGGACGCCGGGCGGCGGATTCAACGTCCTGGCGGCGGCCGCCCGCCAGGGCCTGCCCGTCACCTATGCGGGAGCCCACGGCGCAGGCCCGTTCGGCGACCGGGCCCGGAGCGCGCTCCGCACGGAGGGCATCGACGTCCTGTCGGCGCCCCGCCCGGACCTCGACACCGGCTTCGTCGTCTGCCTCGTCGACGCCGAGGGCGAGCGCACCTTCGTCACGAGCCCTGGCGCCGAGGCCACGCTGACCGTCGACGATCTCACCGAACTGCGGCCAGGACCGGACGACTTCGTCTACGTCTCCGGATACAGCCTGTTGCACGAAGCCAACCGTGGCGCCCTCACCCAATGGGTGCCCCAACTCGACCCGAGCGTCACCGTGATCGTCGACCCTGGGCCGCTGGTGGACGAAATCCCCACGGCCGCCCTGGAGTTGTTCCTGGCGCGCGCCGACTGGTGGACCTGCAACGCCCGGGAGGCCCTGCTTCTCACCGGAATCGACGACCCGTCCGCCGCGGCCGTGGCCGTCGGGGCACGTCTGAAGCGCGGCTCGGCCCTGATCCGTACCGGTCCGGACGGCTGCATCCTGCACCACGAAGGCACGCTCTCCGCGATCCCCGGCCACACCGTCCGGGCCGTCGACCTCAACGGCGCGGGCGACGCGCACACCGGCGTCTTCATGGCCGCGCTGGCCAACGGGCTGCCCCCGTTCGATGCAGCCCGCCGCGCCAACGCGGCCGCAGCGATGGCGGTCACCCGGTCCGGGCCCGCCACCGCGCCCGACGCGCACGCGCTCGACGAGTTCCTCCGTCAGTCGCGCCCGGCACCCCGGTAGAGGTCCAGCTCACCGTCCAGTTCGACGGCCAGCACGGTGGCGTACTCGTCGAGGTCGGCCGCGGCGGGAGCGTCGACCCAGGTCACGCCGGGTACCGCGTCCAGGCCACCGGTGATGCGGTGACCCAGTTCGGTGCCCGTGCCAAGGACGGTCACCCGGCGTACCGAATTGCGCAGCCCACGGACGGACACCGCCTCGCGCGGTACGTCGAAGCACGTCAGATACAGCGTGCGACGGTCGGCGGACAGGGTGCTGGGGCCGTAGTGGTGGCCGGGCGGCAGCCCGGCGACCGTCCCGTACACGGCGTCGGCGTGCCGCGAGATCCACGCGCCCAGGCCCTCCAGGCGTTCGACCTGTTCCGCCGGGATCGTCCCGTCCTCCATGGGACCGACGTCGAGCAGCAGGTTGCCGCCCATGCCGATCGTCTCGGTGAAGTAGCGCACCAGCTGGCGTACCGACTTGTAGTCGTGGTCCGTGGGTCGGTAGCTCCATGAGTCGTTGATCGTCAGGCACAGCTCCCAGGGGCCGTCCGGGGCCTGCAGCGGGACGCCCTGCTCGGGGGTCGCGTAGTCGCCGTGACTGAGCATGCGGGCGTTGAGAATCGCGTCCGGGTTGCCCGCGAGGATCAGCTCGGCCAGCTCCCGCATCCGCCACTGCTCCTCCGTACGCTCCCACTCACCGTCGAACCAGAGCAGGTCGGGGCGGAAGCGGTCGACGAGTTCACCGACCTGGCCGTCGCGGTAGGCGAGGTAGCGCTCCCAGGCCGCCGGGTCCTCCTTGCCCGGCTCGGCATGCGAGAAGGGGCTGGGGGTCTCGCCCGGCCCGACGTGCCGGATGCTCGGGTAGTCGGGGTGGTTCCAGTCGGAGTGCGAGTAGTAGAGGCCGACCTTGAGGTCACGCTCGCGCAGGGCGTCGACGAAGCCGGTGACCAGGTCCCGGCCGGCCGGTGTGTCCTGGACCACGTCCAGGTTCCGGTGGCCGGTGTCCCACAGGGCGACGCCGTCGTGGTGCTTGGTGGTCAGTACCGCGTACTTCGCGCCGACGCGGGCGAACAGCTCGGCCCAGGCCGACGGGTCGTAACGCGAAGCGGTGAAGCGGCCGAGCTGTTTCATGTACTGCTCGTGCGTGACCTCGCCCGTGTAGAAGGACCAGGACTCGGCCCATCCGTCCACGGCGTAGACGCCGTAGTGGATGAAGATGCCCAGCTTGGCATCGGAGAACCAGGGTTGCATCGGCATGCGGCCACGCTAGGCGCGGGTGCGCGGCCCGCGCGTGGGCGCCGGTCACCACTACTGGTCGATTCTCACCCTGCGCCCCCAACCTTGTGCGATCCCTTTACGTGCCTGTCATGTCCCTGTAGCTTCCGCGCTGCAAGAGATTTCAGGAACTTTCCGGTTCTTCTTGCAGTGCAACTCCCCACCCGCCGGGCCGCATTGGAGTCGCTCATGAGACGCACGTCCCCGTTCCCGATCGTGGCGCTCGCGGCGGCGACCCTGCTGGTCGCAGGGATCCCGCCGGACGTCGGCTCCCCGCCCATGGGCAGCACGGCGGCCGAGGCGACGAACACCGCGACCGTCTTCTACTACACGAAGACCAAGAACTGGCCGTCCACCTACCTCCACTACGCACCGGACGGCGGCTCCTGGACCACAGTGCCCGGCACGCAGATGGAGACGGCCTGCACGGACTGGGTGAAGAAGACCGTCGACCTCGGCTCGGCCGCCGGTCTGCAGGCCACCTTCAACAACGGCAGCGGCACCTGGGACAACAACGGCGGCGCCAACTACGCGCTGGGCACTGGCGACATCACCGTCAAGGACGGCGTGATCGCCCACAGCGACCCGTGCGCCGGCACCGAACCGGTCGAGGGCAACGAGGCGACCGTCTACTACTCGACCGCCACCTCCGGCTGGACCACCGCCAACATCCACTACGCGCCCACCGGCGGCTCCTGGACGACGGTCCCCGGCATCGGCATGGAGACGGCCTGCACCGGCTGGTGGAAAAGGACCCTCGACATCGGTACCGCGACCTCACTGAAGGCCGCCTTCAACAACGGCAACGGCGTCTGGGACAACAACAACAGCGCCGACTACACCCTCCCCACCGGCACCACGACCGTGCAGGACAGGACGGTCACCACGGACGCCGAGGACCCGTGCGCCGCCGAGGATCCGGACACCGAGGCGCCGACCGCGCCCACCAAGGTCACCGCGAGCGCCACCGACACCTCCATCGTGATCTCCTGGGAGGCGTCCACCGACAACACGGCGGTGACGAAGTATCAGATCACGCGCACGGGCGGCACCAAGGGCACGGTCGTCACCGATGTGGGCTCAACGGTGTACTCCGACACGGGACTTGAGGAGCAGACCGGCTACACGTACACCGTGAAGGCCGTCGACGCGGCCGGCAACACCTCGCCCGCCTCCGCCGAGGCCACCGCTACGACCGGCGACGAGGCGCCCGAACCGGCCTCCGGCACCCCGCTGGGCACCGACCCGCGCAAGGACCCGATCTACTTCGTCCTCACCGCCCGCTTCTACGACGGCGACAGCTCCAACAACCGCGGCGGCAGCCAGCACGTCAAGTCCGGGAACGCGGCCAACAACGACCCCATGTTCCGCGGCGACTTCAAGGGCCTGGTCGACAAGCTCGACTACATCAAGGCGCTCGGTTTCTCGGCGGTCTGGGTCACCCCGGTCGTCCTCAACCGCTCGGACTACGACTACCACGGCTATCACGGCTACGACTTCTACAAGGTCGACCCCCGTCTGGAGTCCGCCGGCGCCTCCTACCAGGACCTGATCAACGCGGCGCACGCCAAGGGCATGAAGATCTACCAGGACGTGGTCTACAACCACAGCTCCCGCTGGGGCGCCAAGGGCCTGTTCACCCCGACCGTCTACGGCGTCCGCGACTCCGAGTGGAGCTGGTACTACGACGAGAAGAACGAGGGCTTCGAGTACGACGGCCTGACCGTCGACCCCAAGTCCGGGAAGTCGTACTACAACGGCGACCTCTGGTCCACCGCCGAACCCTCGGGGAACACCTGCGTCAACTGGGGCAAGGCAACGGGCGGCAAGAGCTCCGAGGGCTACACGCTCTACAACTGCCAGTGGCCCAGCCCCACTTCGGGCATGTTCCCGAAGGCGTACTACCACCAGTGCTGGATCGGGAACTGGGAGGGCGAGGACGCGCGTTCCTGCTGGCTGCACGAGGACCTGGCCGACTTCAACACCGAGAACACCGCGGTCCAGAACTACCTGATCGGCGCCTACGACAAGTACATCGACATGGGCGTCGACGGCTTCCGCGTCGACACCGCCGTACACATCCCGCGCGTCACCTGGAACCGCCGTTTCCTGCCCGCCATCTACGACCGGGTCACCCAGAAGTTCGGTACGACCGCCGCGCAGAACTTCTTCGTCTTCGGCGAGGTCGCCGCCTTCGTCAACGACAAGTGGAACCGCGGCTCGGTCAACCACTCCGCGCAGTTCTACACCTGGAAGGAACGCAAGGAGTACAGCGCCGACGACGAGACCGCGGCCATCGAGCAGTTCAACTACGAGAACAACCTCGGCACCGGCAACCAGCCGACATCCACCAACGCCTTCCTGAGCGGCAACAGCTACCACACGCCGGACCGCAGCCAGTTCTCCGGGATGAACATCATCGACATGCGTATGCACATGAACTTCGGTGACGCGCAGAACGCCTACAACAACGGCAAGGACTCCGACGACAGCGTCAACGACGCCACGTACAACGTCGTCTACGTCGACAGCCACGACTACGGCCCCAACAAATCGAGCACCCGCTACAGCGGCGGCACCGAGGCGTGGGCCGAGAACATGGCGCTGATGTGGACCTTCCGCGGTATCCCGACCCTCTACTACGGCTCGGAGACCGAGTTCCAGGCCGGCAAGCAGATCGACTGCGGTCCGACCTGCCCGCTGGCGTCCACCGGCCGCGCCTACTACGGCGACCAGCTCGCCGGAACCGTCATGGCCTCCGAGTTCGGCAAGGCCGACTCGGCGAGCGGCCAGGTCGCCACGACGCTGGCCCAGCCACTGGTCAAGCACGTCCAGCGGCTCAACCAGATCCGCCGGGCGATCCCCGCCCTGCAGATGGGCCAGTACTCCACCGACGGCATCAGCGGCTCGATGGCCTTCAAGCGCCGCTACACCAGCGGCTCGACGGACAGCTTCGCGCTCGTCACGGTCACCGGCGCCGCGACGTACACCGGCATCCCGAACGGCACCTACACGGACGCCGTCACCGGTGAGGTGAAGACCGTCTCGAACGGCACGCTGTCCGTGACGGCTCCCGGCAAGGGCAACCTCCGGGTGTACGTGCTGAACGGTCCCGGGAAGATCGGGAGCGATGGGCCGTACCTGAAGTAGGACGGGTTGGGTGGTCCCGGGCCCGAGCGGGTCCGGGACCACCCGCGTCGTCAGATCCGGTCCGCCGCGATCAGCAGATAGTGGAAGCTCCCTTCCTTGTACGCGGTCAGGAACGCCTCCTCGATCCCCGTCGCCACCTCCGACTTGGCCCGCAACTCCCAGTAGGGGATGGTCGCGGCCGTCAGATCGACGACCTCGATCGGGACGAGATTGTTCGCGGCCATCGCCTTGAAGTACTCACTGCGCGGATGGATGTTGCACGTGTAGTGCTCGTCGATCTTGCTGACGGCCTTGGAGCGCAGGCCCTGGACGTCGTTCGAGCACCCGGTGATGCACACGTACCTGCCGCCGTACTCCAGGAGCCGGGCGAACTCCCCGTACAGCTCGAAGAGATCGACGTACATCGTGGTCTCGTTCGTCCAGATGGCCCGGCGTGAGCCGGTGGCGAAACCCGTGCCGAGCATGTTGCGGAAGTGGAAGCGCACCTTGTCGGAGACGGTCCGCCGGTCGGCCTGGTCGTTGGCGAAGGCGACCTGCTGCTCCGAGATGCTCACGCCGTCCACGGAGCAGCCGAAGCGGGCGTTGGCCATGATGCTGGTGCCGCCGCGGCCGGAGCCGGCGTCCAGGAGGCGGTGCCCCGGACGGATGTCGCCGAGGTGGTCGAGGAGGACGTCCGCCTGCGCCGTTTCCAGGCGGTGCATCTCCTCGATCATGCGCTGCTCGCGGGTTTCGCGCGGGCCCTGAAGGACCGACGGGTCGTAGTCACCCAGGCCGTAGTGGTGGTGGTAGAGGTCGTCGACCTCGCCGAGCTTGAGGTTGACGGCGTTCCTCTCCGCGTTCCAGTAGTCGGCGACGGACTTCTGGTACGGGGTGCGCAGGACGTTGGCCACGGTGTTCGCTGTTTCGGTGACAGACATGCGGAATCAATCTCCTTGCAGGTGAACGGAGTTCGGGATGTCGGGCGACGGGAAGCTCGGATGTCAGGCGGTGGTGGTGTAGCGGCCGCTGCTCGCGTGCCATTCGCGGCTGCCGCCGAGCCAGGCCCAGGTGCCGGCCAGGAAGCGGCGCAGCTCGGGTGAGCCGGTGAGGGCGAGTGCGGACGCCTCGGCCTCGAAGGTGTGCATGAGCTCGTTGTGGATGTCGACGGTGCGGTCGACCGCCTCCTCGAGGGAACACTCGTCCTCGGCGGCGATCAGCCGGGGCAGGCTGAAGTCCGTCGGGTCCTCCTTGCCCATGGAGTACAGGTCGTTGACGATCACGCTCGCCGAGCCCGCCATCGTGAACGCGCGGCGCACCCGAGGGTCGGCGAACTCGCCCTGCGGCACCTCGTATCCGGCGACGGCGTCGACGAGCACCATGCACGGCACGAAGCTGTTCTCGTGCCGGTGCATCAGGAACTCCCAGACGGGCGGGGTGTGTTCGGCCGTGTGCCAGACGCCTTCATGGTTGTAGGCGACGAACATGATGGCCAGCTCGTGACGGAGCCTGCGTACCTGGGTCGTCGTGGCGTACCGGGCGAGATCGGCGAGGCTGGAGCGGAGGGCGCGCACGACGGGGTCCGCCTGGACGACCTTCTCCAACTCTGGTGCGTACGCCAGGGGCAGGTGTGCCTGGTCGATCACGGAATGGGCGATCGCGAGGCGCTGCCCGAGCAGTTCGTGCTGCGGCTCCTCCACCTCGCAGTCCACGTAGTGGTCGTCCACGGACCACTCCGCCAGCGCGCACTTCGCCGCCGCCAGCAGCCGGTCGGGGTCGTCCGACTCCGGATGCGCGAGCATGATCAACCGCCCGAAGTCGGCCTTGCGGATCATGTCGAGTCGGCCGGGGTAGATCCCGACCTCCTCTGCCCACTCGACCAGCCCTTCGGTGACGGTCTCGCCGAGACCACGGTCGTCGCGGACAGCGGGCGGGCAGTGCAGCCGCGCGGCCGGCCGCACGGGCGCGGGTTCCGGCGGCGGATCCGGGGCGAACGCCCGGGCGGCCGATGTACCGAGCCCGCTCGGACCGGTGGGCAGGCGTGGCAGTGGTGGTCGTACGGCGTCTGGCGGCGGCAGCGGCGGACGTGGGAGCCGCGCCGAGGATGTGCCCAACCCCGTTGGCACAGAGGGTAGTTGCGGTGTGCGCGCCGGCTTCGGGGCGAGCGGCAGCCGCGGTTCGGCCGTGGCCCGCGCGGACAGCAGCGCCGTCACCAGCTCCGCCAGCTCGTGGCCCGCCGGGAGAGCGAGGGTCCTGGAGATCAACGACACCGGCGTCAGCTCCCGCTCGGGCGGGAGACCTCGACGTTCTCCAGGATGCCGAGCGCGTCCGGCACCAGCACGGCCGCCGAGTAGTACGTGCTCACCAGATAGGAGATGATCGCCTGCTCGTCGATGCCCATGAACCGCACGTTCAGGCCCGGCTCGACCTCGTCCGGAATGCCGGTCTGGTAGAGGCCGATCACCCCCTGGTCGTCCTCGCCGGTACGCAGCGCGAGGATCGACGACGTGCGGCCCGGGCTGACCGGGATCTTGCCGCACGGAAGCAGCGGCACACCGCGCCACGCGGGCAGGTGATGGCCGTTCAGCTCGACTCCGCCGAAGTAGATGCCCCGCTTGTTGCACTCCCGGCCGAACGCGGAGATGGCCCTGGGGTGCGCGAACAGGAAGCGGGTGCCGCGCCGTCTGCTGAGCAGCTCGTCCAGGTCGTCCGGTGTCGGCGGCCCGGAATGGGTGGAGAACCGCTGGTCGTAGTCGGCGTTGTGGAGCAGCCCGAAGTCCGCGTTGTTGACCAGCTCGTACTCCTGGCGCTCGCGCAACGCCTGGACGGTGAGCCGCAGTTGCTGCTGGGTCTGGTTCATCGGCCGGTTGTAGAGATCGGCGACCCGGGTGTGCACGCGCAGCACGGTCTGCGCCACGCTCAACTCGTACTCGCGCGGCCCCGGTTCGTAGTCCACGAACGTGCCGGGCAGATCGGCCTCGCCCACATGCCCGGAGCTGAGCGCGATGTCGGCCTCGCCCGACCGGTTGCGCGGCCGGTGTCCGTCGGAGCCGAGCCGCTCGACATGCGCCCGCAGCCCCTCGTACCGCTCCGCCACCGCCCGGTACGCCGCGTGCGGCAGCGCCAGGACCGTGGTGGCCGTCGCCGCGCGCGCCGTGAAGTCCCAGGTGCCGTCCGCGCCTGCGAGGACCTGACCGCCGAAGGTGTCACCGTCGGCCAGCAGACCGGTGATCGTCTCGTCCCCGTAGGGCCCCGAGCCGACCTGCTCCACCTTGCCGTGCGCGATGAGGAACACATGGTCGGCCGGACCGCCGGCCTCCACCACGAGCTGGCCGGGCTCGTACTCGCGCTGGACGAACTGCTCCGCCAACACGTCCAGCGTGTCGCCGTCCGGGAACCCGCGCAGCAGCGGAAGTTCGGCGAGTTCCGCCGGGACGACCCTCACCCGCGCGCCGGTCTTCACGAAGGTCACCCGCCCGTCGCCGACCGTGTACGACAACCGTCGGTTCACGCGATACGTGCCGCCCGGCACGTCCACCCACGGCAGCATGCGTGTCAGCCACCGTGAGCTGATGCCCTGCATCTGGGGCTCGGACTTGGTCGTCGTCGTCAGGTTCCGTGCCGCGGCGGTTCCGAGGCTCTGTTGCTCCCGCTCCTCGGCGCCCTCCGCGGGCGCCGTATCGGTCTCGACCGACATGGGTTCCTTCTCTCCTGTTGCGTCCGTGACAGGATGCATCCGGACTGTCACGCTCCGCGCCTACAGCTACCCGTGATCGGCCGCGACGAACGAAGCCTTCGGGCGGCGTGCGAAGCACGTCCCGCCACGAAGTGCCCCCGCACCACCCCCGATTCACTCGGATGCGCCTGGTTGGCGGTATCCGGTCGGTACCCGGGCGCCCCCTGCCGTGTTCAATCGCTTGTACCGCCGCGCGCAAGGACGGACCCCTCGTCAGGAGGCACCGTGATCGCCGTTCCCGAACCCGCGCTCACCGAACGCGAACTGATCGAGCGTGCCGTGGAGTTACGACCCGCGCTGCTCGAACGCCAGCCGGAGACGGAGCGGTTGACGCACTACCCCAAGGACACCCACGACGACTTCCTGCGGGCCGGCTTCTACCGGATGCTGCAACCGCGCCGGTACGGCGGCTACGAGTTCGGTCTGCCGACCTTCTACCGCGTGGTGACCGAGACCGCGCGCGGCTGCCCCTCCACCGGCTGGGCCCTGTCGCTCACCGCCGCCCACGTCCTCCAGGTCGCCGGCCTCTTCGACGAGAAGGCGCAGGACGAGATCTTCGGCGACGACGGCGAGTTCCGGGCCGCGTCCACCGTCGTGCCGATCGGTGTCGCCCGGCCCGACGGCGACGGTCACGTCGTACTCGACGGGACCTGGCCGTACTCGTCCGGCGCGCCCTACTCCACGCACTACCTCGGCCAGACACTGCGCGCCCCGGAGAAGCCCGGCGAGCCGCCGGGACCCTTCGTGCTGTTCCTCGCGCCGCGCTCGATCTGGACGGTGGTCGACGACTGGCACGGCGCCCTCGGCCTGCGCGGCAGCGGATCCAACAGCATCCGCATCGACGAGGGGCACGTCCCCACGTACTTCACCCGGGAGGTGAGCCTGCTCGACCTGCCCGTCGAGGGGGGTACTCCCGGTTCGAAGCTGCACGGCAACGCCATGTACGCGGGGCGCGCGCCCAGCTTCTACCACGGCGAACTGGCCGCCATCATGATCGGCACCGCCTACGCGGCCGCGGACGAGTACGCCCGGATCATCGCCGAACGCCCGCTGATCGCGGACCCCTCCCGCACCCGCGCCGAACTCCACGACTACCAACGGCATTTGGGGGAGGCGCTGGGCGCCATCCACACCGCCGAGGCGGCGCTGCTGCGCAACGCGGAGGACTGGATGGAGGTCTGCCGCCGCAACGTCTCGGGCGAGGCCCCGTTCACCACCGCCGAGGACAACCGGCTCGCCCTCGTCTTCCTCACCGCCGGGCGGATGGCGTGGGATGTGCTGCAGGGCATCCTCTTCCGCACGGCCGGCTCCCGGTACGCCCGCGACGGCGAGCGGATGCAGCGGTACTTCCGGGACGCGGCCACGTACTGGACGCATGTCGGGCCCACCATGGCCGAGCCGCTGCACCGGCGCGTCGGCTGCGACCGCCTCGGCCTGCCCTCGGACGACATCCCGCTGCTGCCCTGAGCGGAGCCGCTGATCGAAGCCGTCGAGCGAAGCCGCTGAGCGAATTCCCTGATGAGAAGAGCGATGATTGCCTCCGCCGCGGGTGGGTACGGGACGAAGGTGTGCCTGGGGCGGTCCCCGTCCCGGGCGGCCCGTCCGTACTACCCCGGGATTTGCCATGGACACCCCCTCGAACAACTACACCGCGCCCGCGACACCCGCTCAGGAAGCGTTGGACACGCTCGCCGTGAACACCGAGGACGCCGAGGCCCTGGCCACGCTCGCCGGCAGCGACGTGCTGGTCCCCGTGCCGGACGACGTCAGCGAGGAGGAAGTGGCCGACCCCTCGGCCGTCGCGCTGCCCGTCCTGGAGGCGCCCGGCGGCGAGCAGGTCGTGCCGGTCTTCACCTCGGAGCTGGAGATGGCCGAGCTGCTCCCGTCCGTCTCCCGTTACCGCATGGTGCCGCTGGGCGCGCTCGCCTCCCAGTGGCCGTCCAGTGACCTGGCGCTTTCGATCGACGCCAGTTCGGCACACGGTCTGACCCTCACCTCGGAGGGCGTACGCACCCTGCTGGCCAGGCCTCTCGCGTAGGGGCCGCTTAGAGACTCTTGCCGGGATTGAGGATCCCGCGTGGGTCGAAGGCGTCCTTCAGCCGCCGCTGCAGTGCGTGGGCCGCGGGCCCGAGCTCGTCCGCCACCCACTGCCGCTTCAGCACCCCCACCCCGTGCTCGCCCGTCAGGGTGCCGCCCAGACGCAGGGCCAGCGCGAAGATCTCTCCTGCCGCCTCCCAGGCGGCGTCCGGCAGGACGGGCAGCGACGGGTCCACCACGATGATCGGGTGGAGGTTCCCGTCGGCGGCGTGCGCGATCGTGAAGACGGGCACGTCATGGCGCCCGGAGATGGCGCGGATCTCACGGGCCGCCTCCGCGAGGCGGGAGCGGGGTACCGCGATGTCCTCGATCAGCGGACGGCCGAGGCGCTCCAGCGCGGGCAGCGCGAGACGGCGGGCGGCGAGCAGCGCGTCGGCCTCGGCAGGGTCCGTCGTCGTCTCGACCGTCGTCGCCAACGGCGCCAGGAGTCGGGCGACCGTCGCCGCCTCGATCGCCGCTCCCGCGCCGTCGCACTGCACCAGCAGCAGGGCGGCGCCGCGCTCCCGCAGCGCAGGGTCGATGGCGCCCAGCACCGGCCCGTCGACCAGTTCCGCCAGCGCGGGCTCCACCCCGGCCCGACCGATCGCGTACGAGGCCTCGGCGGCCTCCTCGAACGAGGCGAAGTACGCGGCGAGCGTGGCCGTGGCCACCGGGACGGGCCGCAGCCGCAGCGTCGCCGACGTGATCACCGCGAGGGTGCCCTCGGAGCCGGTGAGCAGGGCCGTGAGGTCGTAGCCGGTGACGCCCTTGACCGTACGGCGGCCGGTGCGCACCACGGTGCCGTCCGCGAGCACCGCCTCGAGACCGAGCACGCTGTCCCGGGTGACGCCGTACTTGGCGCAGCGCAGGCCGCCCGCGTTGGTAGCGATGTTCCCGCCGATCGTGGAGATGGCCGCGCTCGCCGGATCGGGCGCGTAGCGAAGGCCGTGCACGGCGGCTGCCCGGTCCAGCTCGGCCGTGATCACCCCGGGTTCGACGACGGCGAGCTGGTCGTCCGGTGACAGTTCGAGGACGCGGTTCATCCCGGACAGGTCGAGCACGAGCGCGCCCTCGCCGGCCGTCGCCCCGCCCGACAGACCGGTACCCGCGCCGCGCGGAACCACCGGCACGCGCAGCGCGTGCGCGTGCCGGAGGGTGACCGTCACGTCCTCGGTCCGCCGGGCACGGACGACGGCGAGCGGGCTCCCGTCGGGCCGCGTGCCGGAGCGGTCGGTGGCGTGCGCGGTCACCGTGGCCGGGTCGGTGGTCAGCCGGTCGGGGGGCAGATCGCGGGCGAGCAGGCCAAGCAGCTGGGCCGACGCGGTGGTCGCTGGTGCTGTCACGGGTTCGGTGCCTTCGTTTCGTTCGGTTCCGTCGGTGCCCACGCAGTTTCGGGTTCGTCCGTCGTGGCGTGGGGTCAGGCGGCCTGGGAGGTCGCGGCGCGGTGGGCGAGTTCCTGCCGGACCAGCGGGAGGACGTAACGGGCGTAGTCGATCGCGTCGTTGAGTGGGTCGTAGCCGCGGATCGACAGCAGGTCGCAGCCGATGTCGACGTAGTCGAGCAGCGCCTGGGCGACGGTCTCGGGGGAGCCGACCAGCGCGGTCGAGGCGCCCGCGGCGTTCGTCGCGACGGCCGGGGCCGTCCACAGGCAACGGTCCTGGACCTCGCCGCGCTCGGCGATGTCGAGCAGCCGCTGCGAGCCGACGTTGGCCGGGCGCCCGGCCGTCTTGTAGTGGCGCAGCGACTCCGTGCCCGAGGTCTGCTCCTTGAGCACGCCGAGCGTGCGGTGCGCCTTCTCCCAGGCCAGCTCGTCGGTGGGCGCGATGATGGGGCGGAACGACACCCAGATACGGGGATGGGGGCGGCCAGCGGCGTCCGCGACCGCGTTGACGGCGGCGATCTGCTCCGCCGTCTCCTTCAACGGCTCGCCCCACAGCCCGAAGATGTCGCCCTGCTGCCCGCCCACCCGGTAGGCGTCCTGCGAGGAGCCGCCCACCGAGATCGGGACGAGCCCGTTCACCGGCCGTACGTCGGAGTGGAATCCCTCGAATTTGTAGTGCTTGCCCTCGTGCGAGACCGGCCCGTCCGCCGTCCACACCTTCCGCAGGATCTGGATGTATTCGTCCGAACGCTCGTACCGCTCGGTCTTGTTGAGGTAATCACCTTCGCGGTGCTGCTCCTCGTCACTGCCGCCGGAGATGATGTGCACCGACAGCCGGCCGTTGCTGATCCGGTCCAGCGTGGCGAAGGCGCGGGCCGCGTGGGTGGGGAAGATGACGCCGGGCCGGTGCGCCAGGACCGGCCGGATGCGTTCGGTGTGGGTGGCGACGAACTGGGCCAGCTGGAGGGCGTCCGGCGAGGCCGAGTGGTAGGCGACCAGCGTGTGGTCGAAGCCGCCGTCGTCCAGGGCGCGGGCGTAACGGCGTACGTAGTCGGGGTCGAAGCCGGTGCGGGCGCTGGCGGCGGGACCGTTGGCTCCCGCGTCGGTGTGGACGGCGCTGATGAACTCTACGGGCATGGTGAACTCCTGGCTTTCAAAGGCGACTTGCCGTCACGGGTGACGTGCTGTCACAGGTGACGTGCTTCCAAAGGTCACTTGAGGACCGACGTGTCGGCCGACTTCGCGACGTCGACGTTCGGTTCGAGCACGCCGATGCCGTTCATCAGGTCGGCCACGCCCTGGACCGTCCCGTTCACCTCGGACGTGATCGGCAGAACCTTGCTGTAGGCGGCCGAGGCGAGCGTCTTCGCGACGGAGGCGTCGGCGCCGTTGAGCTTCACGATGGCGTCCGCGTAAGCGTCCTGGTGGGTGCTCGTCCACTCCAGGGCCGTACCGAGCCGCTTGAGGAAGTCGCCGAGCGCGGCCTTCTTCGCCGGGCTCGCCAGGGCCTTCTCGGAGGCGCCGATGAAGCCGTACCCGCTGATGCGCCCGTCGGCGCCGTCGACGAGGACCCGGCCGCCCTGCTGGAGGCCGACGGCCTGGTAGACCCCGAAGGTCGCCCAGACCTGGATCTTCCCGGAGGCGAACGCCGCCTGCGCGTCGGTCGGCAACAGGTACTGCACCTTCACGTCGGAGTACTTGAGCCCGTTCTGCTGGAGCACGTTGGCCAGCAGGTACTCGGCGATGCTGCC
Source organism: Streptomyces sp. NBC_00038 (assembly GCF_026343635.1). Taxonomy (NCBI): domain Bacteria; kingdom Bacillati; phylum Actinomycetota; class Actinomycetes; order Kitasatosporales; family Streptomycetaceae; genus Streptomyces; species Streptomyces sp. NBC_00038. The sequence continues at coordinate 1,223,836 of NZ_JAPELQ010000001.1, read as the reverse complement.
CTTCGCCGAGGACACCACGACGGTCTTGCCCTTGAGATCCTTGACGCTCTTCACGTCGGAGTCCTTGGGGACGATGAGCGCGGTGTGGTGGCCGTCGTTCTTGAGCGCCGCCACGTTCTTGAACTTCACGCCGCCGCTGAGTGCCTGGAGGGCGGGCAGGTCCGCGGAGTACGTGGTGTCGGCGGCGTTCGCCTGGACGGCCTGGTAGAGCGGTGCCGCGCCCTCGAACTCGGCCCACTTCACCTTGTACTTCGCGCCCTTGAGCGCGTCGGAGGCGGCGAAGATGGTCTGGAGGGTCTTCGCCTGGTCGCCGATGGTCAGGGTGACCTCGTCCGGGCCGGTGGCTGTGTCCGCGGAGGAGTCGGCGCCGCAGGCGGTCAGCGCCAGCAGGGCGGTCAGGCTCAGTGCGGCGGCTGCGAGTCTGCGTATCACGAGGGGGTCCCTTCGAGGGTGGGGGTGACGCCGAGCCAGCCGAGGAGGCGGGCGCGGAGGGTGACGAATTCGGGGGCGGTGAGATCACGGGGGCGGGGGAGCTCGACGGTGAGGTCGTGGGCGATGCGGCCCTCGTCCATCACCAGCACCCGGTCGGCGAGCAGCAGCGCCTCCTCCACGTCATGCGTGACCAGGAGAATCGCGCAGCCGTGCCGCTTCCACAGCTCGCCGACCAGCTGCTGCACCTTGCCCCGGGTCAGCGCGTCCAGCGCGCCGAACGGCTCGTCCAGGAGCAGGAGTTCGGGCTCACGGACGAGGGCGCGGGCCAGCGAGACGCGCTGTGCCTGACCTCCGGAGAGGGTCTTGGGCCAGACGGTGGCCCGTTCCGCGATGCCGACCTCGTCCAGTGCCTTGCCGGCCAGTGCGCGGTCGGGGCGGCCGGGCAGCCCGAGGACGACATTGCGCCACACCTTCAGCCAGGGCAGCAGCCGAGGGGACTGGAACGCGGCACTGCGCCGCGCGGGCACGGTGACCTCGCCGCCGATCTCGTCGTCGAGCCCGGCGAGGATGCGCAGCAGCGTCGACTTGCCGCAGCCGCTGTGTCCGAGGAGGGCCACGAACTCGCCCTCGCGGATGTCGAGGTCGAGGTCGTGCAGGACGGTGTTGCCGTCGAAGGCCCGTGAAAGCCCCCGTATTTCCACGCTGTTGGTCATGATCAGGCCTCGCCCTCGAAGTTGGCGCGCCAGGTCAGCAGTCGGCGCGAGAGGACTCGTACGGCGAAGTCGCAGGCCAGACCGAGCAGCGCGTACACGGCGAGGCAGAGCACGATGATGTCCGTGCGGAAGTACTGCTGGGCGTTGCTCATCAGATAGCCGAGGCCTGCGTCGGCGTTGATCTGCTCGGCGAAGACGAGCGCGAGCCAGGCGGTGGAGAGTGCGTACCGCAGGCCTACGAGTGCCCCCGGGAGCGCGCTCGGCAGGATCACGTACTTGATCAGACCCAGTCTGCCGAGCCCCATCATCCGTGCCGCCTCGACGAGTTGGGAGTCGGTGGAGCGGATGCCGCCGTAGATGTTGAAGTACAGCGGGTAGGTGACGCCGAGGGCGACGAGCGCGATCTTCGGGGTCTCCTCGATGCCGAACCAGACGATGAACAGCGGGATGAGACCCACCCACGGGATCGCCCGGAACATGCCCATCGACGAGTCGATGACGTCCTCGCCGAGCCGGAAGAGACCGGCCAGCAGGGAGAGGCTCAGCGCGATCGTCGCGCCGATCAGGAAACCGATGGCGGCCCGGCGTCCCGACGCGGCGATGGCGTCGGGCAGTTCACCGTTCCTGGTCAGGTCGACGGCCTGGCGCAGTACGTCCACGGGAGAGGCGAGGACGGATTCGGGCAGGACACCCGTGGCCGAGGTCAGGAACCACAGGAGTACGAGGCCGACGGGGCCCGAGGCGCGGCGTACGGAGCGGGGGACGGTGAAGCGGCGGGTGGTGCGGGAGGTGCCGCGGATGGTGACGCGGGGTGTGGTCTTCGGGGCCGGGGCGGCGAGTGTGGCGGGGGCGGGGCCGGTTGGCACGGGCGGTGCCGTGCTCAGGGGTTTCGTCGTCATGGTGGGGGTTCCTCTCGCGTCGCCTCAGGACGGCAGCGGGCCGGTCGCGGCGGGGCGTGCGGGATCGGCGGACCAGGCGGACCAGGAGCCGGGGAAGAGCGTCGCCTCGTAACCGGCTATGGCGAGTGCGGCGATCTGATGGGCGGCCGTGACACCGGAGCCGCAGTAGACACCGATGCGCGAAGTCGCGTCGGCGCCCTTGTCCGCGAACCTCTTGCGGAGCACCTCGGCCGGCAGGAAGGTGCCGTCCGCCGCGAGGTTCTCCCCGGTCGGAGCGGAGACCGCGCCCGGGATGTGGCCGGCGCGCGGGTCCACCGGTTCCACCTCCCCGCGGTAGCGCTCGGCCGCGCGGGCGTCCAACAGCAGTCCCGTCGCGGCGAGATCGGCGGCACCGTCCACGTCGACGGTCTGGAGCCTGTCGGCACGCAGGGCGACATCACCCGGCGACGGATCGGCGGGCGTGCCGGCCGCCAGCGGTAGTCCGGCCGACCGCCAGGCTCCCAACGCCCCGTCCAGGAGCGTCACTTCGGCCACTCCGGCGTAGCGCAGCAGCCACCAGGCCCGGGCCGCGGCCGTGTTCCCCAAGTCGTCGTACACGACGACCGGTTGCCCGGCCCGCACACCCCATCTCCGTGCCGCCGCTTGGAGATCCGCGAGATCCGGCAGCGGATGGCGTCCGCCCTCCGCGCTCGGCGGCGCGGCCAACTCGGTGTCCAGGTCGACGTACACCGCACCCGGTATGTGCCCGGCCGCGAAGTGGTCCCGGCCGTGCGGGTCGCCGAGCGCCCAGCGGACGTCGAGTAAGGCGGGCGGTTCGGCGGAGCGCAGCAGACCGTCGAGCTCGGCGACCGTCGTCGTCACGCGGGCGGTCATGCGAGGCCCTCGGCGATCACGGGCAGCTCGGGGGAGAGGCGCAGCCGCTCCAGGAAGAGGACGACCGTGGCGGCGGCCGTGCGGTGCAGCGCGTCGTTCAGTACGTCATGACGGCCGCCGTTGAAGGTCACGGTCCGCACTCCGGGGTGGCCGGCGTACGCGCTGAGCGCCTGGTCGAGGGGGCTGACCCTGTCGTCCGAGCCGTGCAGGGCCAGCACCGGGACGCGTACGGAACCGAGGCGCAGCTCCGGGAGAGCGGCCGTCGTGTCGAGTGCTCCGCGCCGGAACTCCGGGTCGTTCGTGAGCCGGCCCTGGTGGGTGGGGCAGGCGGTGCGCGCTTCGACCTCTGCTTCCCAACTGCCTGATTCCCAGGGGCTGGTGGGCAGTCCGGCGAGGATCAGCGCGTCGATCCCGGGCGTCTGCTCGGCGGCGAGGTGCGCGGCGTACCGGGCACCGGAGTCCGAACCGACCAGCACCTTCGGGCCGGGCAGCGACTCGTCGGCGAGGAGCTTGGCGGCCTGGTCGGTCACCGAGGGGTCGGCGGTGGGATCACCGAGGGCGCGTACGCGGTAGGCGTCGAAGGCGAGCCGGCGGCCGAACCGCTCGTACACACCGCCGTGCTCACCGCGCCCGGCCAGCACGATGAGCGTGCCGCGCGCGGCGAGGCCTTCGGGTTCGTTCCAGGAGGACGGGGGGAGGGAAGGCGGGGATGCGGGCATGAGGGGGCGACTCCCTTGGATGGGCGCAGCGCGGGGGTGGACGCGCGGGGGTACGAGGGCGCGGCTCAGGACCGTTGGCACGTGTCGGACGCGCAACGGAGACGGCTCGCGAGAGGTGAGAGCGCCGGACGCCTCAGTGAAGGGCGGCGGCGGAGTGCTTCAGCAGGTCAACGACAGCGCGCGCTGCTCGCCACGCCGAAGTCGATGACTCGGCGCTGCGTCAGAAAGGCAGCGGAAGCGGTGGCGTGAAGCATGGCCTCATCATGACCGGCCGCGGCCGGATACGTCCAACGACGATTCCGCATCGAAATCGATCAGCAATCGCGATCGATGCCGGAACCGGGCTACCGTCGCCGCATGCCCCAACCTGTCCTCGACATCGTGGCCCTGCGCAGCCTGACCGCGATAGCCGACTGCGGCGGCTTCCATCGCGCGGCCCACTCCCTCGCCCTCAGCCAGTCCGCGGTGAGCCAGCATGTGCGCAGGCTGGAGAAGACACTGGGCCGCCCGGTCGTCGAACGCGAGGGCCGCGGGATGCGGTTCACCCCCGACGGCCGCCTGCTCGTGGAGCAGGCCCGCCGTATCCTCGCCGTCCACGACGAGGCGGTGCGCGCCCTCCTGGACGTGGACGGCGACACCGTCACCATCGGCTCCACCGAGCATGCCGCCGACCAGTTCCTGCCCCGGCTCACCGCTGCCGTGCAGGCGGTGCGGCCAGGGTGCCGGGTGCGCTTCCGTATCGACCGCTCGGCGCGCCTCGTCGAGGCCGTGGAGCGGGGGAGCGTGGACGTCGCGGTGTATGTCACCGAGGCCGCCGCCACCGAGGGCACCCCGGTCGGCGGACTGCCGCTGACCTGGCACGCCACGCCCGGCTGGGCGCCGCCCGAGACTCCCGACCCCGTCCCGCTGGTCGCCATCGAGGACCCCTGCGCCATCCGCCGCCGGGCCATCGCGACCCTTGCCGCGCACGGCGTCGCGGCCACGGTGGTCGGCGACGCCGGCTATCTCGCGGGCGTCCTCGACATCGCCCGCACCGGCCAGGGCGTGGCCCTGCTCGCCGCGGTCGGACCCGCGCCGGACGGCCTGACCCCGTACGACGGGCTGCCCCCGGTCACCCCGATCCCGATGAGCGCGCTGGCCCGCCCCGGCGCGGACCCTGCGACGGTCACGGCCGCGTTCGACGCGGTGCGGGATCTGCTGCGGTGACCCGAGGCGGGTGACGCGGGACTCCCTGAGCTAGCCGTTGAACATGCGGTCGAGGACGGCGCGTTGCAGTGGGCGGACCTCGGCGTGCAGGTCGTGTCCCTTCGCGGTGAGCGCGACCCATACGCCGCGCCGGTCCTCGACGCAGACGGTGCGCTCCACCAGGCCGTCCTTCTCCAGCCGGCCGATGAGGCGGGACAGGGCGCTCTGGCTCAGATGGACCCGGTCGGCGATGTTCTGCACACGGCAGACCGCGCCGGGCTCCGCGGCCGTGCCGGAGGCGAGGATGTCGAGCACCTCGAAATCACTGGCGCCGAGACCGTACGGGTGCAGCGCGCGGTCGATCTCGCACATCGTGCGCGCGTGCACCGAGAGGATGTCCCGCCATTGGTCCTCGAGCCGGACGCCGGGCGTCTTCGCTGCCATAACTTAACGGTAACAGAGATCCGGCCAGTTGTTGATTGCACAACTAGTGCAGGCGCATTCAGTTGCCTCCGGCTCCTGCTCCGGCTCGGCGGGTGCCCGCAGCCCTACTCGGCGGACGGGTCCTGGAGGAGCCCGATGAGGTTCCCGTCGGCGTCTTTCACCGAGGCGATCAGCCTGCCGCCGCCCACGTCCTGGACGTCCTGGAGCGACTCCGCCCCGGCTTCGAGCAGGCCCGCCAGAGTTCCCTTGATGTCGGCGACGTGCCAGTAGGGAACCGGCCCTGTCATGCCCTTGGCGTGGCCGTTCGGGTCCAGACCGACGTCCTGGCCGGCGTCCTTGAATCCGACGTAGTACGCCTCGTCCGCGTACGGGTCCACCTGCAGCAGTGCGCTGAACAGGGCCTTTGCCTTGGCGATGTCCTTGACGGGGTAGACGATGGTCTTCAGGCCTGCGGTCATGACGACTCCTGGTGTCTGTCGCGTTGTCTGTCGCACCGACGTGGATTCCGTCGGTGGTTTCACGCTAAGGCGGGGGAGTGCCGGGTGGCTTCTCGAATCCTGACCGGTGCGAGTGCGAGTGCGAGTGCGAGTACGCGTCGCGTGGACGGGGGTTCCCCGGCACGGCCTAGGTCGACTCCCGCCGCACCAGCTCCGTAGGAAGGATCACCGCCGCCGGGTCCTCGCCCCCGATCTGGGCGAGCAGCACCCGTACCATCTCGGCGCTGATGCGGTCCCAGGGCTGGCGGATGGTGGTCAGGGCGGGAGTGGACGCGGTGGCCGCGGGGGAGTCGTCGAAGCCGCCGACCGACACGTCCTCGGGTACCCGGCGGCCGGCCTTGCGCAGCGCGGCGAGGACACCCTGTGCCATCAGGTCCGAGGCGACGAACACGGCGTCCATGTCCGGTACCCGGCCGAGGAGTTGCTCCGCGCCTGCTTCGCCGCTGGCCCGGCTGTAGTCGCCGGAGACGACGAGACGGTCGTCGGCCTCGATGCCCGCCTCGGCGAGCACCTCCCGGTAGCCCGCGAGACGCTCGACACCGCCGGGGGTGTCGAGCGGGCCCGTGACCATGCCGATCCGGCGACGGCCGAGGGACAGCAGGTGCTTGACCATGTCACGGGCGCCGTCCCGGTCGTCGGCGGCGACGTAACTGACCTTGGACCCCATGCCGATGGGCTTGCCGCAGGCGACCAGCGGCACGCCCGCCTCGCGCAGCTGCTCGGCCACCGGGTCGCCGGAGTGGCTGGAGACCAGCAGTACCCCGTCGACATGGCCCGCGGTGATGTACCGCGTTATGCGCCGCCGTTCGTCCTGCGTGCCCGCGAGCATCAGCAGGAGGGGAACGTCGTGCGCGGCCAGCGCCTGTGTGCAGCCGCGCAGCAGGACGTTGAAGTTGGGGTCCTCGAAGAACCGCTCCTGAGGCTCGGTCAGCAGGAAGCCGATGGAGTCGGAACGCCCGGTGATCAGCGAGCGGGCGTGCCGGTTCACGACGTAACCCGTCCTGCGGATGGCGGCGTTGACCGCCTCTTGCGCCGCGGGGCTGACGTAGTGCCCGCCGTTGAGCACACGCGACACCGTGCCCCGGGACACACCCGCCTCACGCGCGACGTCATGAATCGTGGGCGGTCTGCGCCGGCCCCCCGCGTTGGTCATGGTCACGACTTTACGGCTCCCGACAGCAGATCGAGACTCCAGAAACGCTGGATGACCAGGAACAGCGCGACCAGCGGGATGATCGCGAGCAGCGCGCCGGTGATCACCAGCGTGTACAACGCCGGGGTGTTGGAGCCCTGTTCGAGAAGCGTGAACAGGCCGAGCGTGATCGGGAACTTCTCGTCGTCGCTGAGCATGATGTACGGCAGCAGGAAGTTGTTCCACACCGCCACGAACTGGAACAGGAACACCGTCACCAGACCCGGCACCATCATCGGCAGCGCGATCCGCGTGAAGATCCGCCACTCGCTCGCGCCGTCCATCCGCCCGGCCTCGACCACGTCACCGGGCACGGCCGCCGCGGCGTAGATCCGGGCGAGATAGACGCCGTACGGCGAGAGGATGAGGGGCAGGAGCACGGACGCGTAGGAGTCCGTGAGGTCCGCCTTCGCCAGCAGCAGGTACTGCGGGATCGCCAGGATCACCGGCGGCATCAGCACGCCCGCCATCAGGATGCTGAACACCGTCTCGCGGCCTCGGAAGCGGTACATCGCGAGCGCGTAGCCGCTGACCGCCGAGACGGCCGTCGACAGGAGGGCGCCGAGACCGGCGTACAGGGCGGAGTTGCCCATCCACTGCCAGTAGATGCCGTCGCGGTAGGCGTTGAGATCCTTGACGTTCTCGGTGAAACCGGTGCCCGGCAGGAAGGTGAAGGTGGAGAACAGCTCGCTGCCCGACTTGGTGGCCGCGATCACCACCCAGGCGACGGGCAGCAGACAGTAGAGCGCGCCGAGCAGCAGCGTCAGCGTCGGGACGAGGGCGATCCGGCGGCGCAGCGGCGGCCCCTGGGCGGTTCCGGGGGTCGTACCCGCGGCCGGTGCGGCCTTACGCATGGCAAGAGAACTCATCGTGCTTCCTCCTGCTTGTTACGGGAGTTCGCGGCGCGCAGGAAGCCGAAGGACAGGACGAGGGTGACGACGGCGATGAGTGCGGCCTGCGCGGCGGCGGAGTAGATGTCGCCGTTCTTGAAGGCGTCCTGGTACACCTTCATCAGCGGACTCCACGTCGTGGATACGGAGTTGGTGAGCGGTTTGAGGGTGGTCGGCTCGCTGAACACCTGGAGCGTCGCGATGATCGAGAAGAAGAAGGTGAGCACCAGCGAGGGCGCCACCATCGGGATCTTGATCCGCAGCGCGATCTGCAGCGGCGTGGCGCCGTCCAGCTTCGCCGCCTCGTACACCTCGGCCGGAATGGCCTGCAGGGAGGTGTAGATGACGATCATGTTGAAGCCGGTGCCGCCCCAGACGGCGATGTTGGACAGTGCGATGTACAGCGGACCGCCGTCGAGCAGATCCGGCTGAGGCATCCCCAGCTTGTCCAGGATGAAGTAGAAGGGGCTGACGTCCGGGAGGTACAGGAAGCCCCAGAGCATCGCGGCGACGACGCCGGGAATGGCGTACGGCAGGAAGATCGCGAGCCGCGTGAAGGGGGCGAGGCGCACCTTGTCCGTGTCGAGCATCAGCGCGAAGAGCAGGGCGAGGCCGAGCATCACCGGGATCACGATGGCGCCGTAGCCCGCCACGCGCAGTGCCCCGTCGAGCAGTTCGGAGTCGGTGAGCGCGTCGGTGTAGTTCTCCAGGCCCGCCCAGACCTCCTTGCGGGCTCCGGCGCCCAGGCCCAGGCCCGAGACCTGGACCTTGTGCAGGCTCAGCCAGAGCGCGTACCCGATGGGCAGCGCGAAGAAGAGGGCGAAGAGGATCGTCGCGGGGATGAGGAAAGCGTACGGGGCCCCCTTGACCCCGTACGACTTCCGGCGTGCCTTGGTCACTCCGCGACCCCGAAGCCCTGCTTCTTGAGGTCGGCGACGGTGTCGTCCTGCATGGTCTTCAGCGCGGCACCGAAGTCCGACTTGTCCTTGGCGGCGGCGCCGAAGGCGTCGTTGAAGGTCGTGTAGGCGACGTTCACGTTCGGGCCCCAGGCGGACGGCGCGGTGGTCTTCGCGATCTCGGAGGCCTTGGTGTAGAAGTCGGCCTGGTTCGAGAAGAAGGCCGGCGGCGTGGCGAACGCGCCACCGGTCTGCGCGCTGGTGGCGGCCGGGTAGATGCCACCCTCCTTCGCCATCGCGGCCACCGCCGTCGGGTCCGTGTTCAGCCAGGCGGCGAACTTCGCGGCGGCCGACTTGTTCTTGGAGTCGGTGGTGACCGCGGTGGACGAACCGCCCCAGCTCCCGGTGACGTTGTCACCGGCCGACCACTGCGGCAGCGGCGCCATCGCCCACTTGCCCGCGGTGTCCGGGGCCGCGGTGGTGAGGGTGCCCGGCGCCCAGACCGCGCTGACCCAGGCGATCTGCTTGCCGGTGTTCAGCGCCTTGTTCCAGGACGGCGTGTACATCGGCTGGTTGTCGATCGCGCCCTCCTTGACGAGGCCGCCCCAGAAGTCGGCGACCTTCTGCGTCGCCGCGTCGTCGATGCCGACCTTCCACTTCTCGCCCTCGGTCGTCCACCACTTGGCTCCGGCCTGCTGCGCGAGACCCGCGAAGAGGCCGGAGTCGTTGGCGGAGAACGTGGTCAGGTCCGTCTCGGGGGACTTCTTCTTGAGCGCGCGGGCGGTCTCCGCGAACTCCTCCCACGTCGTCGGGACCGTCAGACCGTACTGCTTGAACAGGTCCTCGCGGTAGTAGAACATCATCGGCCCGATGTCCTGCGGGACCGCGTACACCGCGTCCGTGCCCAGCGTCGTCTGCTGCCAGACGCCCTCGGCGAACTTGTCCTTCGCGCCGTCCACATCGCCGGATATGTCGGCGAGCGCGTCATTGCTGACCAGCGTCGGAAGCGCCTGGTACTCGGCCTGGACCAGGTCCGGCGCCTTGTTCGCCTTGTGCGCGGTGAGGATCTTGGTGACCAGCGTGTCGCCGGACGCCTGCTTCTTCACCGTGACGGTGATCTGCTGCTCTTTCCCCGGCCCCTTGTTCCACAGGTCCACGACCTTGTCCATGCCAGGGGCCCAGGTCCAGTACGTCAGAGACGCGGGACCGGACTGGGCTTCGCTCTTGTCGTCGTCGGACGAGCCACAGGCGGCGAGCGAGGTGGCACCGAGCGCGACGGCGATGGTGGTGGCCACGAGGCGGCTGTGCTTCGTGATGGGCATGGATAGTTCTCCCCTGACCTGGGCCTCCGCCTGCTGCGGACGACCTGCCATGCTTCTGTGAGCGTTCACAGTAGAGAAACATCCCGGACACTTGTCAATGGTTGTTGCTGTGCGGTTATGTTGGGCTCTCGCCGATGGCGATGTGTGTGCACGTTCCCAAATGATCGATTAAACGGGAGAGATCCATGCCGGAGACCACCCCCAGGGGCCTCACCAGGCTCGCCTTCGGTGGGGACTACAACCCTGAGCAGTGGCCGGAAAGCGTCTGGCAGGAAGACGTCCGGCTGATGCGCGAGGCGGGCGTCACGATGGTGAGCGTCGGGATCTTCTCCTGGGCGCTCCTCGAACCGGCACCGGGCGCCTACGAATTCGGCTGGCTGGACCGCGTACTCGACCTGCTGCACGAGAACGGGATACGCGCCGACCTCGGTACACCGACCGTGGCGCCGCCCGCCTGGTTCTACCGCGAACACCCCGACGCGCTGCCGGTGACCGCCGACGGCACCCGCTACGAGTTCGGCTCACGCGGCGCCATCTGCCACAGCAACACGCACTACCGCGCTGCCGCCGCGGACATCGCCGCCCAGCTCGCCACCCGGTACGCCGGCCACCCCGCGCTCGCCATGTGGCACGTCCACAACGAGTACGGCGTGCCCGTCTCGGCCTGCTACTGCGAGAGCTGCGCCGCGCACTTCCGCCGCTGGCTGACGACGACGTACGAGACGATCGACGCGCTCAACGAGGTCTGGGGCACCGCCTTCTGGGGCCAGCGCTACGCCGAATTCGACCAGATCAACCCGCCGCGGGTGACCCCGACCGTCGGCAACCCGGCCCAGGCGCTCGACTACAAGCGGTTCGCCGACGCCACCCTGCGCGAGAACTTCGTCGCCGAGCGGGACATCCTGCACCGCCTCTCACCCGGCATCCCGGTCACCACCAACTTCATGACCGCCCTGAGCCAGTGCGACTCCATCGACTACTGGGCCTGGGGCCGCGAGGTCGACCTCGTCACCAACGACCACTACCTGATCACCGACGGCCGCCGCACCCACGTGAACCTCGCGATGGCCGCCGACCTCACCCGCTCGGTCGGCGCCGGCGCCCCCTGGCTGCTGCTCGAACACTCCACGTCCGGCGTCAACTGGCAGCCGCGCAACCCCGCGAAGGCCCCGGGCCAGATGGCCCGCAACTCCCTCGCGCACGTCGCACGCGGATCCGACGGCGCCATGTTCTTCCAGTGGCGGCAGTCCCGGCGCGGCGCCGAGAAGTTCCACTCCTCGATGCTGCCGCACGCCGGAACGGACTCACGGGTGTGGCGCGAGGTCGTCGAACTCGGCGCGTCCGTCGACAAGTTGGCGCCGCTGCAGGGCACCCGTACCGTCGCCGACGTCGCCGTGCTCTGGGACTGGCAGTCCTGGTGGGCGCAGAACCTCCAGTGGCGCCCCAGCGAGGACCACGACCCGCGCGAGCGCGCCGACGCGTTCTACGAGGCGCTCTACGACCGGCACCTCACGGTCGACTTCGCCCACCCGGAAGCCGACTTGTCGGCGTATCCCCTTGTCGTCGTACCCGCGCTGTATCTGATGACGGAGGCCGCCGGGAGCAACCTCAGGGAGTACGTCGAGAACGGCGGCACCCTCGTCGTCTCGTACTTCTCCGGCATCGTCGACGAGCACGACGCCGTGCACGAGGGCCCCTACCCGGGCGCCCTGCGTGACGTACTCGGCCTGACCGTCGAGGAGTTCTCGCCCCTCCTCCAGGGCGACCAGGTCCGGATCACCGGGCCCGACGGCTCCGAACTCACCGGCGACGTATGGACCGAGTTCGTCGTCCCGCGCGGCGCCGAGACCGTGTGGACGTACGCCGACGGGCTCACCGCGGGCCGGCCCGCCGTCACCCGGCACGGCCTCGGCGAGGGCTCGGCCTGGTACGTCTCCACCCGCCTCGGTGCTCAGGGCCTGGACGCCCTGATCGGCTGGGCGGCAGACGACGCGCGGATCGCGCCGCGCGCCGACCTGCCCCGCGACGTCGAAGTGGTGCGCCGCACCGGCGAGTCCGGCACGTACGTGTTCGCCATCAACCACACCTCGTCCGACGCCAAGGTGCCGCTGGAGGCGCACGGCACCGAACTCCTCACGGGCGAACGGGCCGCAGGCCGACTCGGGGTACCGGCGGGCGCGGTCCGGGTCGTACGGCTCGACGGCTGAACCGGTTTGTTGCCTTCGCCCCCGCCGCCCCTACCCGTCCCATCCTTTCGGCGGCCGGCCCCCGAACCCCCGCTCCTCACACGCCGGAGGGGCTGAAATGCCCAGCCCGTCCGGCGTTCGAGGACGAGGCCGTTCAGGCCGAACGGGGGGTTTGGGGGCGGAGCCCCCAAAGAACGGGACGGGTAGGGGCGGCGGGGGCCAAGAACCCTCTCCTCAAGCCCCAACCCCGGGGCGCCCATCCCCATCACGTCGAAGGGACGACGGACGATGATGTTCCATCCCAGACGCACACTCAGAGCCCTGCTGCTGCCGCTGGCCGCCGGGCTCGCCCTCACCGCCCTGCCCGCGCAGAGCGCTCACGCGGCGAGCACTCTCACCAACGGCGGCTTCGAGTCGAACGGCGCCGCCACCGCGACACCGACCGGCTGGTCGACGTACTCGGCGGCGGGGCAGAACGCAGCCTCGTACACCGAGTCCGGTGGCCACGGCGGGAGTTACCGCCTCACCCACTGGTCGGCCTCGGCCTACAAGGTGGAGACCTACCAGTACCTCTCCGGGCTGACCAACGGGAACTACACCCTCACGGCGTGGGTGCGTTCCGGCGGCGGCCAGAACTCGGCTTACCTCGCCCTGAAGAACTGCGGGAGTTCGGAGCAGCGCACCGATCTTCCGGTCTCCGCCGGCGGCTGGATCCGGATCGTCACGTCGATCGCCGTGACGAACAACCAGTGCACGATCAGCATCAACTCCGATGCGAACGCGGGTAATTGGATCAACGTCGACGACCTGACCTTCGCGTCGGGCTCGACCGGCCTCGCCATCAAGGGTTCTGACGTCTCGTCACTCGCGAAGAGTGAGGCCCTCGGCGGTGTCTACAAGACCAGTTCGGGCACGACGGGCGACGCGCTCGCCATCCTCAAGTCCGCCGGGCAGAACTACGCCCGCCTAAAGGTGTGGGTGAACCCCGCCGACGGCTACAACAACAAGGCGCGCGTGCTGGCCGTCGCCAAGCGCGTCAAGGCGCAGGGCATGAAACTGCTCGTCGACTTCCACTACTCGGACACCTGGGCCGACCCGGGCGCCCAGACCAAGCCGGCCGCCTGGTCCGGACACTCCTACAGCCAGCTCAAGACCGACGTCTACAACCACACGTACGACGTCCTCAACGCCCTGAAGGCGCAGGGCACCACGGCCGACATGGTGCAGGTCGGGAACGAGATCAACGGGGGCATGCTCTGGTCCGAGGGCTCGACGAGCAACTGGGCGCAGCTCGCGGGGCTGCTCAACTCCGGCTACGACGCGGTGAAGGCGGTCAACTCCTCCACCACCGTGGCGCTGCACCTCGCCAAGGGCGGTGACCTCGCGGGCACCCGCTGGTGGTTCGACAGCGCGGCAGCCAACGGCGTGAAGTTCGACGTCATCGGCCTGTCGTACTACGGCTACTGGCACGGAACGCTCGCCGACTTCCAGACCACCCTGGACGACGCGGCGGCCCGCTACGGCAAGCCGGTCTACCTTGCCGAGACGGCCTACCCGTTCCGGCTGGACAGTGAGGACTCGCACGAGAACATCATCGACCTGACCAGTGAGCTGGTCTCCGGCTACGCGGCCTCGACGGCCGGGCAGACGAAGTGGATGAAGGACGTGGCGAGCATCGTGGAGGCCGTCCCGAACGGTCGCGGCCTCGGCATCTTCTACTGGGAGTCCACCTGGACCGCGGTCACCGGCAACGGCTGGGACCCGACGGACTCCGCGTCCGGCAACGGCTGGGAGAACCAGGCCCTGTTCGGCTACGACGACAAGGCGCTGCCCGCCATGTCGTGGTTCAGCCACCGCTGAGCAGGTGAGGGCCCGGCCGCCGTGGCGGCCGGGCCCTCGGCGTTCCCCCGGACCGTTCGGCCCCTGCGAGCGTCGCCGAAGTCCGTGCGTGTCGCCCCGGGCTGCGGGACAGTAGCGGGAGACCGCCGTGACGGAGGGGGACGAGATGCTGAGGGTTCCCGTCAGTGGACAACGCCTGGACATCCTGGAGTGGCTGCGGGACCCCGTCGCGCACTTTCCGCCGCAGCGGTACGGCGACCTCGTCGAGGACGGCATCAGCTCGGCGACCCTCGCCGCCAAGCTCGGCGTGAGCCGGAACGCCGCGCGCACCCACCTCGACCTCCTCACCGGGATCGGGCTCCTGCGCGCCAAGAAGATCAGACGCCGCACCTTCTACCGCCGCGACGAGTACCGCATCGCCGAGGTCAGCCACTTCTTCGAGAAGGGCTGGTAGCAGCCGCCGGGTATGCGGGGCCGGTCCACCCGGCGTTACGCTGTTCACCGGCCGCGATCTTGCCTCGCGGCGCGGCGGTGGGGCCCGCCGTACCCGAACCGCGGTGTCGGTGCCGCCAACGGTCCCTACTTGCGATGGAGCGTGCTCGGGCGACCGGGCCCCGGCGAGTAGGAGACGTACGCACATGACAGTCCCACGGCCAGAGCGAGTCGACCGGGCCGAGATTCCCGCGCGGCCGGTGTCCCCCTGGCACGGCCAGGGACCGGCCGTCGCGATGGTCGCGCTCGGCGGCGCCATCGGCGCCACGGCCCGCTACGGCGCGTCGCTGCTGTGGCCCGCGCAGACGGGCGGATTCCCCTGGACCACGTTCTGGGTCAACGTCGTCGGCTGCGCCGTGATCGGCGTCTTCATGGTGGTCGTCACCGAGGTGTGGGCGGCCCACCGGCTGGTGCGGCCGTTCTTCGGCACCGGAGTGCTCGGCGGGTTCACCACCTTCTCGACGTACGCCGTCGACATTCAGAAGCTGGTCGACCAGGGCCGTCCCGGGACCGGTCTCGCCTACCTCGCCGCGACCCTGTTCGCGGCGCTCGCGGCGGTCGGGCTCGCGGTCGGGGCAGCACGCCGCGTCCTGAGGCGGAGGCGGCGATGACGAGACGGAGGCAGCGATGACCAGGCTGACGGGTCGCGCCCTGCGCGTGACGATCTTCATCGGCGAGAACGACACCTGGCACCACAGGCCCCTCTACACGGAGATCGTGCACCGCGCCCGTGAGGCAGGCATCGCGGGCGCCAGCGTGTTCCGAGGCATCGAGGGCTTCGGCGCCTCCTCGCTGATCCACACCTCGCGGCTGCTCTCGCTCAGCGAGGACCTGCCGGTGGCGATCGTGATCGTGGACACCGAGGAGCGGGTACGCGACTTCCTGCCGACGCTCGACGCGCTGGTCACCGAGGGGCTGGTGATCCTCGACGACTGCGAGGTCATCAGATACGTCGGACGGGAACCGAACCAGGGCGAAACGGGCAAGGAAGGTAAGAGGTAGTTGTGAACTGGCTGCTGGTGATCATCGGAGCCGCGGTCGGCGCGCCCCTGCGCTATCTGACCGACCGCGCGGTGCAGCTGAGACACGACTCGGTCTTCCCCTGGGGCACCTTCGCCGTCAACGTCACGGGCTGCCTGATACTCGGCCTCCTGACCGGCGCGGCCTCGGCGGGACATGCCTCCTCCCACCTGCAGCTGCTGATCGGCACGGGCCTGTGCGGGGCGCTGACCACGTACTCGACGTTCTCGTACGAGACGCTGCGGCTGACCGAGACCGGCGCCGGGTTCTACGCCGCGGCGAACGTGATCGGGAGCGTCACGGCGGGCCTCGGGGCGGCGTTCGCGGGGGTCGCCCTCGCCCAAGCTGTGTGGTCGTAAGGGACGGACGCTTGCCTGCACGTAGTAAGACGGTCGGCAGCACTGTCGGCCAATTCTCCAGAACTGGATCCCATGAGCGTCATCAACCTCGGTCAGGCCGTCGTCCTCGGAGCAGTCGAGGGAGTGACCGAATTCCTCCCCGTCTCCTCCACCGGACACCTCAAGATCACCGAAGGGCTGATGGGCATCCCCGTCGACGACAACGCCGTGGTCGGGTTCTCGGCCGTCATCCAGGTCGGCGCGATCGCCGCCGTGCTCGTGTACTTCTTCAAGGACATCGTGCGGATCCTCTCCGCCTGGGGGCGGGGCCTGCGCGACCGCGAGGAGCGCTACCACCACGACTACAAGTTCGCCTGGTGGGTCATCTACGCGACCATCCCGATCGTGATCGTGGGTCTGGCCGCGAAGCCGCTCATCGAAGGCCCGCTCGCCTCGCTGTGGGTGGTCGCGGCCTCGCTGATCGTCGGCAGCGGCGTGATGTGGGCGGCGGACCAGATGGGCCGGCACAAGCGCGGCGAGGACGACACCTCGTTCAAGGACGCGATGCTGGTCGGCTGCTCCCAGATCCTCGCCCTGCTCTTCCCGGGCTTCTCACGCTCCGGCGCCACCATGTCCACGGCGCTCATCCTCGACCTCGACCGGGTCGCCGCCACCCGCCTCTCCTTCTTCCTCGGCATCCCCGCCCTGACCGGCGCCGGGCTGTACGAGCTGAAGGACGCCCTGGGCACGGGGGTCGGGGCGGCTCCACTCGTCGTCGGCACGCTGGTCTCCTTCGTGGTCGCGTACGGCTCCATCGCCTGGCTGCTGAAGTTCGTCGCCAAGCACTCCTTCAACGCCTTCGTGATCTACCGGCTGGTGATCGGCGTCGCGCTGTTCGGCCTGCTCGGCGCGGGTGTGCTCAGCTGAATCCGGCGTCCGTGCGAAAGCGGACCCGTCCACGGTGTGAGAGCCGGTGTCCGCTCGTCGGGCACCGGCTCTCACGTCTTCCACTCTTGACAGCCGCCTCCCGTTCCCCGGAGTATCACCCCCGTGAACCTGTCAGACAGCCAGACAGGTGGCTCGGTACCGCGGCGCGTCAGTGCCATGGAAGCGGTGCTCACCCACCTCCGCAGCGCCATCGAGCGCGGCGAGTACGCCATCGGCGACAAGCTCCCCTCCGAGGCGGAGCTGTGCCGCCGCCTGGAGGTCAGCCGCCCCGTGCTCCGCGAGGCGCTGCGAGCCCTGCAGGTGATGGGCCTGACCGTGTCCCGTACCGGCAAGGGCACCTTCGTCCTCGCCAACACGGTCGAGGACCCCACCTTCGGCGACTACGCGGCCAGCGACCTGCTCGAAGTGCGCCGCCACGTCGAGATCCCCGTCGCCGGGTACGCGGCGGTACGCCGCACCCCGGAGAACCTCGACCACCTCGCGCATCTCCTGGAGCGGATGGAGCGCGAGATCGACACCACCGCGTGGGTGGCGATGGACACGATCTTCCACATCGCCGTCGCCGAGGCCTCCCAGAACCCGGTCTTCCGCAGGGTCATCGAAGAGATCCGGGACGCCCTGGCCCGCCAGTCGGCCTTCCTCAACGAACTCGGCGACCGCCGCGAGCAGTCCAACCGCGAACACCGCGCGATCGTCGAGGCGCTGATCGACGGCAGCGAGCACGACGCGGTGGAAGCCATGTCCCACCACCTCGACCGCGTCGAGAACACCCTCACCTCCATCGTGCACCCCGAGCGCACGGACACCCCCACGAAAGGCGGACCCGAGGCGTGAGCGAGCAGTCCCTGAAACAAGAAGCGCACGCGGCGACCGGCCATGTCGACGCCGGCGACGCGGGCTACAGCAAGTCGCTCAAGTCCCGGCACGTCAACATGATCGCCATCGGCGGAGCCATCGGCACCGGCCTCTTCCTCGGCGCCGGCGGCCGCCTCGCCGACGCCGGCCCCTCGTTGTTCGTCGCCTACGCGGTCTGCGGCCTCTTCGCCTTCCTGGTCGTCCGCGCGCTGGGCGAACTCGTCCTGTACCGGCCGTCGTCGGGCGCCTTCGTCTCGTACGCCCGTGAATTCCTCGGTGAGAAGGGCGCGTACATCGCGGGCTGGATGTACTTCCTCAACTGGGCCACCACCGGCATCGCCGACATCACCGCAGTGGCCCTCTACACGCACTACTGGGGCATGTTCTCCGACGTCCCGCAGTGGGTGATCGCGCTCATCGCGCTCGCCGTCGTCCTCACCGTGAACCTCATATCGGTGAAGATGTTCGGCGAACTGGAGTTCTGGTTCGCGATCATCAAGGTCGGCGCACTCGTCGCCTTCATGCTCATCGGCATCTTCCTCCTTGTCACCCAGCACCCCGTCGACGGTCATGCCCCAGGCCCGTCCCTGATCACCGACAACGGCGGCATCTTCCCCAACGGCATGCTGCCGATGCTCCTGATCATCCAGGGCGTCGTCTTCGCCTACGCCTCCGTCGAGTT
Organism: Streptomyces sp. NBC_00038; assembly: GCF_026343635.1. NCBI lineage: Bacteria > Bacillati > Actinomycetota > Actinomycetes > Kitasatosporales > Streptomycetaceae > Streptomyces > Streptomyces sp. NBC_00038. The sequence goes on along the minus strand of NZ_JAPELQ010000001.1, from coordinate 1,205,414 downwards.
GGTCGGCGTCGCGGCGGGCGAGACCGAGAACCCCGAGAAGATCATGCCGAAGGCCATCAACTCCATCATGTGGCGCGTCGGCATCTTCTACGTCGGCTCCGTGCTCCTCCTGTCGATGCTGCTGCCCTGGAACAAGTACACCGGGGGAGAGAGCCCCTTCGTCACCGTCCTGTCGAACATCGGCATCCCCGCCGCGGGCGGCGTCATGAACCTCGTCGTCCTCACCGCCGCCATGTCCTCGCTCAACTCCGGCCTGTACTCCACCGGCCGCATCCTGCGCTCCATGGCCATGTCCGGCTCCGCACCGAGATTCACCGGAGTGATGAGCCGCAGCCAGGTCCCGTACGGCGGGATCCTGCTCACCAGCGGCATCTGCGTACTCGGCGTCGGCCTCAACTTCGTCGTGCCCGCCGACGCCTTCGAGATCGTGCTGAACTTCGCGGCGATCGGCATCCTCGCCACCTGGGGCATGATCATGCTCTGCCACCTGCTGTTCTGGCGCAAGACGGAGAACGGCGAGCTGTCCAGGCCGAGTTACCGTCTCCCCGGTTCGCCGTGGACCGAGGTCGTGACCATCGGCTTCCTGCTCTCCGTGCTCGTTCTGATGTACGCCGATGGGGGCGCCGGCCGGACGACCGTGCTGTGCCTCCCGCTGATCGCGGCGGCACTCGTCGCCGGCTGGTACGGAGTGCGCCGCCGGGTCGCCGGGATACGCGACGGAGCGGACGCGTGAACCAGGCAGTCCAGTACGGCAGTTCACTCGCGGCGGCTCCGGTGATCCGCGAGCCCCTGCACGCACCCGTCGCCCATCTCGTACGCGGCGGAGTCATCGAAGGCATCCACTACGGCTCGGTGGTCGTGCTGGCCGCCGACGGCGGCGTCGAGTTGCAGATCGGCGACATCGAAGCGGCCTTCTATCCGCGCTCGGCACTCAAACCCCTCCAGGCCGCGGCGATGCTGCGGGCCGGACTGCCGCTCGACGGCGAGCTGCTCTCGCTGGCCGCGGCCAGCCACTCCGGCGAGGAACGGCATCTGGCCGGCACCCGGCGGATCCTGGAGCTGGCCGGACTGCGCGAGGACCAACTGCGCAATGTGCCGGACCTGCCCTTCGACCCGGTCGTACGCGAGGACTGGGTCCGCGAGGGACGGCTGCCTTCGCGGCTTGCGCAGAACTGCTCGGGCAAGCACGCCGCCATGCTGTACACGGCCAAGCTCAACGGCTGGTCGCTCGACGACTACCTCGACCCCGGGCACCCGCTCCAGCAGGCGATCGCGGAGATCGTCGAGGACCTCACCGGGCAGGCGATCGCACGGGTGACCGTCGACGGCTGTGGCGCGCCGCTGTTCTCCGTGTCGCTGCACGGGCTCGCGCGTGCCGCCGCCCGGATCACCACCGCGGCCCCGGGCACCCCCGAGGCGCTGGTGGCCGACGCCATGCGTGAGCACGCCGAGATGGCCTCCGGGTCCGGGCGGGACGTCGCCGCGTTGATGCGGGCCGTGCCGGGGCTGCTCGCCAAGGACGGCTTCGAAGGTGTGCAGGTCGCGGCGCTGCCGGACGGGCGGGCCGTCGCCGTGAAGATCGCCGACGGGGCCGATCGGGCGCGGGTGCCGGTGACCGCGGCTGCGTTGGTCCGGGCCGGGGTCGATCCGGGTGCCCTTGCCGAGTTCGGCGGTGCGGCGCTGCTCGGGGGTGGCGTGGTGGTCGGTCGCATCCGACCTGCCCGCGCGCTTGATCCGCTGCCGGCGCATGACATGTGCGCGTGAGCGCCGTGGGCGGGTGCGGGTCCGTTGTGGCTGGTCGCGCCCACGCGGCGGAGCCGCATAGTGTCACGGCCCCGCGCCCCTTAGGTTCGTTGCCTCTTACCCCTGCTTTTACGCCTCGCCCTTCGAAAGAGGACCGCTCAGCCATGACAACCGTCGCCGCAGCTCACCGCAGCGAACACGACCTGCTCGGAGACCGTGACGTTCCCGCCGAGGCGTACTGGGGGATCCACACCCTGCGGGCCACGGAGAACTTTCCCATCACGGGCACCTCGATCTCCGCCTATCCGCACCTGATCGACGCCCTTGCCGCCGTGAAGGAGGCCGCCGCCCTCGCGAACGAGGAGCTCGGCCTGCTGGAGCACCGCAAGGCGGCCGCGATCGTCGAGGCCTGCCGGGAGATCCGGGACGGCAAGCTGCACGACCAGTTCGTCGTCGACGTCATCCAGGGCGGCGCCGGCACCTCGACGAACATGAACGCCAACGAGGTGATCGCCAACCGGGCGTTGGAGCTCCTCGGCCACGCCAAGGGCGACTACCTGCACCTGCACCCCAACGAGGACGTCAACCTCGGCCAGTCGACCAACGACGTCTACCCGACCGCGGTCAAGGTCGCCACGGTCTTCGCGGTACGCGGGCTGCTCAAGGCGATGGCCGTGCTCCAGGATGCCTTCGCCCGCAAGGCGGTTGAGTTCCGTGACGTCCTGAAGATGGGGCGTACGCAGCTCCAGGACGCGGTGCCGATGACGCTGGGCCAGGAGTTCTCGTCGTACGCCGTGATGCTGGACGAGGACCGCCTCCGCCTCGCCGAGGCCGTCGAGCTGATCCACGAGATCAACCTCGGGGCCACCGCGATCGGCACCGGGCTCAACGCCCCCGCCGGATACGCGGAGTCGGCGCGCCGTCATCTCGCGGACATCACCGGGCTGCCGCTGGTCACCGCCGCCAACCTGGTCGAGGCGACCCAGGACTGCGGCGCGTTCGTCCAGATGTCGGGCGTGCTGAAGCGGATCGCGGTCAAGCTGTCCAAGAGCTGCAACGACCTGCGGCTGCTGTCCTCCGGGCCGCGCGCCGGGCTGAACGAGATCAACCTGCCGCCCGTGCAGGCCGGTTCGAGCATCATGCCCGGCAAGGTCAACCCGGTGATCCCCGAGGTCGTCAACCAGGTCGCCTTCGAGGTGATCGGCAACGACGTCACCATCACGATGGCCGCCGAGGCGGGACAGCTCCAGCTCAACGCGTTCGAGCCGATCATCCTGCACTCCCTCTCGGAGAGCATCACGCACTTGAGGGCCGCCTGCCTGACCCTCGCCGAGCGGTGCGTCGCCGGGATCACCGCCAACACGGAGGTGCTCCGCGCGGCGGTCGAGAACTCCATCGGCCTGGTCACCGCGCTCAACCCGCACATCGGGTACACGGCGGCCACCGACATCGCCAAGGAGGCCCTCGCCACCGGACGCGGAGTCGCCGAACTCGTCCTGGAGAAGGGCCTGTTGCCCGCCGAACGCCTTGAGGCACTGCTCCGGCCCGAGGTACTCGCGGGCAGCGGCACCCCGAAGACCACCCCGGGTACCGCCCCGCGGGCGCTCTGAGCCGATGAGCACCCGGACCGGCCGGACGGCACAATGGTGATCATGTCCCCGTCGCTGACCTTTCAGCCGGTCCTGGAACGCATCGCCACCGAGATCGCGCAGACCCCCGGCCGCGGGCGGCCCGCCGACTACATTCCGGCACTCGCCGCCTGCGACCCGCGCCGCTTCGGCATGGCCGTCGCCGAGCTCGACGGCACCGTGTACGGCGTGGGGGACTGGCGGGTGCCCTTCTCCACCCAGTCCATCACCAAGGTCTTCACACTCGCCCTCGACCTGGCCCGCGAGGGCGACGAGCTCTGGGAGCACGTCGGCCGCGAGCCCTCCGGCAACGCCTTCAACTCCCTGGTGCAGCTGGAGTACGAGAACGGCATCCCGCGCAACCCGTTCATCAACGCGGGCGCCCTCGTCGTCACCGACCGCCTGCAGACGCAGACCAGCGACGCGGCCGGGTCCCTGCTCGCCTTCCTGCGCGCCGAGAGCGGCAACCAGGACCTGACCTTCGACAAGGGCGTCGCCGCCTCCGAGGCCGCGCACGGCGACCGCAACGCGGCCCTCGCCCACTTCATGGCGTCGTACGGCAATATCGACAACCCCGTGCCGGTGCTTCTGGACCAGTACTTCCGGCAGTGCTCGATCGAGGCGTCCTGCGCCGATCTGGCGCTGGCCACCGGGTTCCTGGCCAGGCACGGCCTGAGGGCCGACGGCTCCCGGCTTCTCACCCAGACCCAGGCCAAACAGGTCAACGCGGTGATGCTCACCTGCGGCGCCTACGACGCGGCGGGCGAGTTCGCGTACCGCGTGGGGCTGCCCGGCAAGAGCGGTGTGGGCGGCGGGATCATCGCGGTCGTGCCGGGGCGCTGCACCTTGTGCGTGTGGAGTCCGGGTCTCGACCAGCGCGGTAACTCGGTGGCGGGCGTCGCGGCTCTCGACCGGTTCACGACGCTGACGGGAGTGTCCGTCTTCTGATCCGCCGTCCCGGCGGGGACCGTCCGTGCCCGGAACCGGTCCTGGTCGCGCGAATCTCACACGGAGGTCACGCGCAGGCCGCCGTCCGGAGAGAAGTACGTCGCTTTACGGCCACTCGGCGTTGACACGCTTCCAGAGTGTTGGCCATGGCTTTTCCCGTCGATCTCCGCCGCTGTCAGGCTCTCGGTCTGGCCGGCTCCGCCTTTCTCGCTCTCGGCGGTGAGACGGCCGGAGCCCTGCCCGCGCGGGAGTTCCTCGCCCCCGAGTCCGCCGAGGCGGTACTCGGCCTGGTCGGCGTGTACTTCGGCGTCGTCCTGCTCATAGCAGCATGGGCGCTGCTCGGCACCGTCGTACGCGGCCCCGAACCGCCGACTCCGCGGTCCCTGCTGCTCGTTCTGGCCGTCTGGGCGGCGCCGCTGCTGCTCGCGCCACCGCTGTTCAGCCGCGACGTGTACAGCTATCTCGCGCAGGGCGCGATGGTCGACGCGCACATCGACGTGTACGCGCACGGCCCGGCGCAGCTCGGCGGGCCGCTCGCCGACGAGGTGGCGCCGGTGTGGCAGCAGAGCACGACGCCGTACGGCCCGGTCTTTCTGGCCGTCGCCTCCGCACTGTCCGGCCTCACGCGCGGGGAGCTCCCGGCCGGACTGCTCGGCATGCGTCTGGTCGCCCTGCTGGGTGTCGGGCTGATGGCGGCGGCGCTGCCCCGGCTCGCCCGGCACAGCGGAGCCGATCCGGCCGCCGCGCTGTGGCTGGGCGCGCTCAACCCCCTCGTCCTGCTGCACCTGGTGGCCGGTGCGCACAACGACGCCATCATGCTCGGACTGCTCGGCGTCGGACTGGTGGCCGCGCGCGGCCGATGGCCGGTCGTGGGCGTCGTCCTCATCACCCTCGCGGCGCTGGTCAAGGCGCCCGCCGCGCTCGGCCTGCTGGCGGTGATCGCGCTGCGCGGGCGGCGGGGAGTGGTGCGCTCCACCCTGACGACCGCCGCCGCCGCTCTCGCCACCACCGTCGTGGTGACCGCCGTCACCGGCACGGGCTACGGCTGGATCGCTGCCCTGAAGACGCCCGTCTCCCCGCACAACTGGTCGCTCACCAGCCTGCTCGGCCGTGCGACCGGCACCCTGCTGGAGAATCTCGGCAGCGGCCTCGCACCGCTTGCACTGCCCGCCTGGCACACCGCCGGAATCGTCGTCACCGTGTTCATCGTCCTGTTCATATGGCTGCGCCTCAGGCCGGGACCGATCTACGCACTGGGCCTGAGCCTCGCCGCCGTGGCCGTGTTCGGTCCGGCGATCAGGCCCTGGTACGCGCTGTGGGGGCTGTTCCTCATCGCCGCGGCGGCGCCCAGCGGTCCGGTGCGCCACCGGGTCGCGGCCGTGAGCGGAGTGCTCGCGCTCGCCGTGCTGCCGAGCGGGTACGCGCCGGACGCCCAACAGGTGATCCTGGCCGTCTCCGGCGGACTGCTCGCCCTCGTCGTGCTCTGGCAGGCCCATCAAGCGGCGCAGGCGCCGGTACTGGAGCGCACCGCATGAGACGCAAGCTCTCGTTCATCGGATTTCCCCGCGTCTCTCCCAGACTTCCCCGCACGGACCGGGGACGCCTGTTCCTCGTACTGGGACTCGTCGCCGCCGTGACCGTGTTCACCGCCACCGTGCCGCTCCTGCGCGACTGGTTCGACCTGCGCGTCTACTACGGGACGATCGACGCCTGGGCCCACCACGGCGGCCGGATCTACGACTATCTCGTGCCCGGGACGACGTACGGCTTCACCTATCCGCCGTTCGCCGCCCTCAGCATGCTGCCGATGGCGCTGGTCGGACTGCACACCGCGATCGCCGTCGGACTGCTGCTCAACTTCGCCGCACTGGCAGCCGTGGTGTGGATCCTGGTCGGGCCCGCGCTGCGCCGGTACGGCTGGTTCGGCTTCGCCCTGGCGGCCTGCCTGCTGGCCCTGTTCGAACCGGTCCGCGACACCTTCACCTTCGGCCAGGTGAACCTGCTCCTCCTGGCCCTCGTCCTGAGCGACCTGTGGCTGCTGTCCACCGGCCGGGGCCGCCGGGCAGGCGTCGGAATCGGCCTCGCCGCGGCCGTCAAGCTCACCCCCGCGATCTTCATCGGCATGCTGCTGCTCGCCCGGCGCTGGCGTGCCGCCGCCGTCGCGACGGGCGTCGCCGCCGCGGCCACCGGCCTGGCGGCCTGGGTGGCGCCGGACGCCTCGCGCTTCTACTGGACCCACGCGCTGTGGGACACGGACCGCATCGGACGTCTCGGCTATGTCTCCAACCAGTCGCTGCAGGGCGTACTGGCCCGGCTCGCCGAGCCGGGCGAACCGAGCAAGGCCGTCTGGGCGACGGCCGCGCTGGTGGTCCTGTGCCTATGGGCCTGGCGGACTTCCCGTGCCGTGGCCGGCGAGGACTGGACGGCCGCGTTCGCCCTCACGGGCCTCACCGCCTGCCTCGTCAGCCCGATCACCTGGGTGCACCACCTCGTCTGGCTGCTGCCGTCCTTCGCCGTGCTGCTGCGCAGGCGCCGGCTGCGCGTCGCGGGCATCCTGTACGCGATCCTGTGCACCAGCGTGGTGTGGCTGTGGTTCGACGACGCGTCCGGCCTCGACGGCTTCGTCGGCAGCAACGCGTACACGTGGATCACGCTCGGGCTGCTGCTGTGGCTGCCGGTCGGTCAGCCGCGGGTCAGCCGGCGGACCTTGATCCGCAGGGCCAGGGCGACGCTTCCCGCGCCGAGACAGGCCGCGCCCGCGATCGCGGCAGCCGTCGGCCAGCCGGGTCCGTCGGTCGCGGGCAGCGCGGTCGGCAGTGCGGCAGGCAGAGCGGCGGGTCCTGCCGCCGGCACGGGACGCGTGTCGAGCAGCGACCCGACGGGCTCGACCCGCCCGGACGCCTTGAAACCCCAGTCGAGCAGCGAGCGGGCCTCCTCGTACACCGCGAACCCGCCGCCCGCCTGAGGGTTCATCACGGTGACGATCAGGGTGCGCCCGCCGCGGCGCGCGGCGGTCACCAGCGTGCTGCCCGCATTGCTCGTCGAGCCGTTCTTGACGCCGATCAGGCCCGGGTACGGCTCCACCCCGTCGGCGCCGGTCAGCAGCCGGTTGGTGTTCTCGATCTCGTACGACCAGCCGCCCCCGCCGGGGAACTTGGCCTCGACGGTGGAGCAGTACCGCGCGAACTCGGCGTTGCGCAGCCCGGCCCGCCCGAACACCGCCAGGTCGTAGGCCGACGAGACCTGCCCCGGCGTGTCGTACCCGTCGGGGGAGAGGACGTGCGTGTCGAGGGCGCCCAGGGCCCGGGCCTTGGCCTGCATCCGGGCGGCGGTGGTGCGCCAGCCGCCGTTCATCGCGGCCAGCACGTGGACGGCGTCGTTGCCGGAGTTGAGGAAGACACCGCGCCACAGGTCCGCCACCCGGTAGGTGCGCCCCTCGGCGACGCCCACCAGGCTGCTGCCGTCGCCGATGCCCGTTAGTTCCTCCTCGGTGACGGTGTGCCGGATGCCGCCGGGCAGCACCGGGAGGACGGTGAGGGCGAAGAGGGTCTTGAGCGTGCTGGCGGGCGGCAGTTTGCGGTGGGCGTTGTGCGCGGCGAGCACCCGGCCGGTGCGGGCGTCGGCGACCAGCCACGAGAGTGCGGAGACGTCCTCGGGGACCTCGGGGGCTCCGGCTCGTGGCCGTACCTGCGTCCCGGACCGGTACAGCGGCGGCTGCGAGGCCGAGGCTCTCGGCGCCGGGTCCGTGCCGGCTCGGGCGGCGACCGCACTCGGCGCGAGGGCCAGGGCCCCGGCCACACAGACGGCGGAACAGCGGGCGGCGGCGCGGGAAGAGAATCCGATGGTCATTCCGCAAACGTAGGAACGTACCTGCCGAACGCCGGGGTGCCAGGCCCGAACGGCGGGATCGAGCACCCGGATGCCGCACGCGGGAGGTGCGGACGGCAGTGGTCAGGCGTGCAGCGTCGGCTGGACCTGGCGGAGGAAGGCCGCGTTGTCCGGGGTGGCGCGCATCCGCTCCAGGAGGGTTTCCAGGCCGGTCTGGCCGTCTCGCGTCTGCAGGGCGCGGCGCAGTCCTCGCATGGTGCTCAACTCGCTTGCGGGCACGAGGAGTTCCTCGCGACGGGTGCCGGACGGCGTGATGTCGACGGCCGGGAACACCCGCCTGGAGGACAGGGCGCGGTCGAGGCGGAGCTCCATGTTGCCGGTGCTCTTGAGCTCCTCGAAGAAGTAGTCGTCGGCGCGGGAGCCGGTGTCCACCAGTGCGGTGGCGAGGATGGTCAGCGAGCCGCCCTCCTCGGCGAGGCGCGCGGCACCGAAGAACCGCTTGGGGCCGTGCACCGCGGCCGCGTCGACGCCGCCGCTGAGGGTGCGGCCGCCGGAGGAGGCCGCGTTGTTGTGCGCCCGGCACAGCCGGGTGAGCGAGTCCATCAGGATGACGACGTCCTCGCCCTGCTCGACGAGCCGCTTGGCGCGCTCGATGACGAGTTCGGCGAGTGCGATGTGCTGCTTGGGCGTCTGGTCGAAGGTCGAGGCGAAGACCTCGCCCCGGACCGAGCGCCGCATGTCGGTCACTTCTTCGGGCCGCTCGTCGAGCAGCAGCACCATCAAGTGGGCTTCGGGGTGGTTGCCCGCGACGGCCGCGGCGATCTGCTGGAGCAGCACCGTCTTGCCGGTCTTGGGCGGGGCGACGATCAGGCCGCGCTGGCCCTTGCCGACCGGTGAGACCAGGTCGACGAGGCGTCCGGCCAGACCGCTCGCCGGGTGCTCCAGGTGGAGCCGGTCGCGCGGGTGCAGCGGGGTGAGGTCACGGAAGTGCGGGCGGCGGCGCAGCTCTTCGGGCGTACGCCCGTTGATCCGCTCCACGTCGGCGAGGGCGCGGGCCCCGCCGCGTACGCCTTCGACGGTGTCGCCCTTGCGCAGGCCGTAACGGCGGATCAGCGCGGCGGAGACCTGGACGTCGGTCGGCGTGGGGAGGCAGCTCGCGGCGGCGCGCAGGTACCCCTGCCCGTTGTGCGCGATGTCGAGGACACCGGTGGCCCGGGCCGGGAGCTGCTGCTGTCGTACTGGAGGGTGTTCGAGTGTGGTGGTCATGATGGGAGGTCCTTTCAAGGACGGGTTCATGAGGTCATGAGGGAGGGGGATGTGCCGGGGGAGGCGGCGTGCTCACGCCTCCGTGCGGCGGGGAGACATCACAGCGCGTACGGCGGACGGCAGGAACTGCCTGTGGCCGTGCTCAAGAAGTGATGTGCTGGAAAGCTGTTCCGCCGGTCGGATTCGACGGGCGTGTCAGCGAGAAGAGATGGAACAAACACCGGCGCCCGAGACGGGGCGTACACAAGTGCTGACTGCACTGTAGCACCCCACGCCCGAGCTCGGCTGTGATGTGTGTCTCAGCGGCCCGCGAGCAGGCCGTACAGCAGTGGGATGCGCGGTTCGGTCTCCGGCAGCCGCCACCAGCCGGACGGGGTGCGGATCATCTGCGGCCACCGGGGCCAGGGAAGCTCGTCGCTCTCCCGCAGCCGCCGAATGCGCAGGCCCGCCCCGATCAGCGCGTTGATGACGTCGTCCAGCCCGTGCATCCACTCATAGCTGTCGGTCGCGCCGCGCACGGCCGGACCGTCCGTGTAGGTGTACGTCGCATCCCGGTGGACGGCGTTGCGGCCGCCCAAGTAGTCGTGCCGCAACAGCAGTTCACCGCCCTCGTCCGGCGCCGGCTTGGGGCCCAGCGAGTTGAGCAGGGGATGGAACTCGGCGATGTACAACCGTCCCTCCGGGCGCAGGAGTTGGGCGATGGTGGTGGCCCAGCGGTCCAGGTCGGGCAGATAGCACAGGGCGCCCTTGCCGGTGTACACGACGTCGAACCGCCGCTCTCCCAGAGCCTCGACGGCGTCGTACACATTGGCCCGTACGTACGCGACGTCGGCGCCCGCCTGTGCAGCGATGCCGGCCGCGGCCGCCACGGACGCCTCGGAGATGTCCAGGCCGACGGCGCGGGCGCCTCGTTCGGCGAAGGCGATCGTCTCGGTGCCGAGGTGGCATTGGAGGTGGAGCACGTCGAGGCCGGACAGTTCGCCGAGGTCCTCCCACTCGAAGGCGGCGAACCAGCGGGCCGGGTCGAGTTTCTCCTGCAGCCCGTAGAACCGGCTGGCGAGATGAACGGGGGTGCGCGCGTCCCAGTTGGCCTGGTTGGCCCGCATCATCCGCTCGTGCTCTTGCTCGCGTCCGTTCCCGTGCCCGGCGTCCATCTCGGTCATGGGGACATCCAATCGTGCTCGGCGGGGGAGCGGCGGGAAGAACTCCGGATCGGCGCGAGTCGGTGGGTGTCGAGTCGCCGACCACGAGAGCGGGTCCTCGCGTGCGCGGTCGGGGCTCAACGGCTCTTCGGGGGCGCTGGGCTGAACCGTACGCGTCCGGACTCCGGCCGCCCGGCGACCTCCTGCGGCTGACGTCGCGCATACCAGCCATACGACACCGCGATGGCCCTGAGCCGACCCTTTTCTTGTTCTGGTCAAAGGCCGTACCTACGCTTCCAGCACCGCACACCGGCGGCACTGGACAAGGGGCATGGCAATCATGGGTCGACTGGCCGGGAAAATCGCTTTCATCAGCGGCACGGGGGCTGGAATAGGGCGGGCCGCGGCTCAGATATTCGCCGAAGAAGGGGCCACCGTATTCGGCTGCGACATCGACTCCGACGCCGCCGCGGAAACGGTCGAACTCGTCGAGAAGGCCGGCGGAGTCATGAAGTCCCTCGCCCCCGTGGACCTGTCCACCGAAGCGGGTGCCCGGGAGTGGATCGGCGCGGGAATCGGGGCCCTCGGCGGGATCGACATCCTCTACAACAACGCCTCCGCCCTGCGGAACGGGCCGTTCGAGACCATGCCCGCCGAGGACTGGTACTTCACCATCAGGAACGAGCTCGACGTCCCGTACTTCTGTACGCAGGCGGCCTGGCCGCACCTGATCGCCCGCGGCGGCGGAGCCGTCCTCAACGTCGCCTCGGTGGCCGCCGTACGGGGCGCCCCCTTCATGCCGATGGTGCCGCACGGCGCTGCCAAGGGCGGGGTGCTGGCGATGAGCAAGCACCTGTGCGCGGCCGGTGCCCCGCACCACATCCGCGTCAACACGATCGCACCCGGCATGACCCGCACGTCCGCGACCGCGCCCTTCCTCGACGATCCCGACGGGCCGAAGGCGCAGCTGGAAGCGCGGATCCCGGTCGGGCGGGTGGGGCAGCCCGAGGACATCGCGCGGGCCGCGGCCTTCCTCTGCTCCGACGAGGCCGCGTTCGTCAACGGCGCGAACCTCATGGTCGACGGCGGCGACAGCGCGATGGCCGGCTGAGCGCCCGTGACCACACGACTCGACCACGTGGGCGTCAACGTACGCGACCTGCCCGCCCAAACCGACTGGTACCAGAAGGCGTTCGGCCTGAAGACCGTCTTCGAGTTCACCCTCGAAGGGCCCGGGCTGAGCGCCGTGGTCCTGGAGCATCCGCACGGCTGGCGCCTCGAACTGCTCGCCAGGCCCGGTTCCACGCCCGGGCTGCGCGCACCCGACCCGCTGACCGCCGCCCTCACCGAGGGATACGGGCACTTCGCGGTCACGACCCCTGAGCTCGACCCCGTGTACGCGGCCCTGGTGGCCCACGGAGCGGGCGAGGCCATGGCGCCGGGGCCGTCCCCCGAGCCCGGTATTCGCATGGCCTGGGTCACCGACCCCGAGGGAAATCTCATCGAACTCATAGAGAAAAACGTCGAGCACGACCACCTGAAGAACGCAGAGTGAGGGCACGCACGATGACGGATTCGATCTCCTTGAACTCCCTGAAAAGGCTGGACAGAGGAACACTCATAGCCTGCTGCCTCGCAGTGGCAGCGGCGCAGTTGTGCATTACCGTTCCCTCTCCCATCAACGGGGAAATTCAGGCCGCTTTCGGGGCCTCGGGTTCCCAGGTGGCCTGGGTGACCTCCGCCTTCATTCTGCCCACCGCGATTCTCGAGCTGAATTTCGGTGTACTGGGAGACCTGTTCGGCCGCAAGCGCCTGCTGGTACTCGGCGGACTGATCCTCGCGCTCGGTGAACTCCTCAACGCCACCGCGCAGAACATCACCATGATGTGGACGGGCCAGGCTCTGGCGGGTGTCGGTGCCGCCGCGCTCTTCCCCAGCTCCCTCGCCGTCATCGCGGCCGCCACCCCCGACGGGAAGGACCGTGCGAAGGCGGTCTCCACGTGGGCGCTGAGCATCTCGCTCGCCTCCGCCGTGGGGCCCCTGTCCTCTGGAATTCTTGCCACGGTCGCTGACTTCCGCTGGGCGTTCGTACCGCCGGTCGTGCTCGGTCTGGTGGTCGCGGTCGCCTGCTGGAAACTGGTCACCGACTCCAAGGCCCCCGAGGGCCGCAGTCTGGACTGGCCGGGGCAGATCACCATCGCCGTCGGCCTCACCGCCCTGCTCTGGGGCATCATCGAGGGCGGCGAGCGCGGTTGGAGCAGCCCGGCGATCGTCGGCTCGCTGGCCCTCGCGGCGGTGGCCCTCGTCGGATTCATCGTCGCGGAGACCCGCGCCGCCTCGCCCATGTTCAACCTCGACCTGCTGAAGATCCCGTCGTTCGCCGCCGCCGCGGTCGTCGCGCTCGCCGGCATGTTCGGCTTCATCGGCACCGCGTACTGCGTCTCCATCCGGCTCGGCGCCGTGATGCATCTGAGCGCACTGCGGGCGAGCATGCCGTTCGTGATCCTCCAGCTGATCCCGCTGCTCCTTGCACCGGTGCTGAGCCGGATGCTGACCCGCGTCGACGCCCGCTGGCTCCTGATGGGCGGCCTGCTGCCGATGGCCGCGGGACAGTTCTGGATCGCCGCCCTCCCCATCACCACGACCTCCCTCGCCGCCTTCATCGGCCCGGTGCTGCTGCTCGGCATCGGCTTCATCTGCGTCGTGTCCTCGCTGACCTCGGCCGCCGTGAACGCCGTTCCGATCCACATGACCGGCATGGCCAGCGGCGCCACCAGCCTGGTGCGCGAGTTCGGCCAGGGCCTCGGCCCGGCCGTGATCAGCACCATCGCGATGAGCGCCGCGTCCTCGGCCCTTGTGGGCAAGCTCAGCGGGGCGGACGCGGGCATGGAGGCCGCGGCCGGTCCCCTTGCCGTGGTGAACGCGGGCAGCGACAGCGCCAGGGCGGCGGCCCAGACCGCGCTCGGCCACGGCATGGCCATCGGCGTGGTGATCTGCGGCTGCGCCTCGCTGCTCGGTGCGGTGGTCACCTTGCTGCTGGTGCGGAAGAACACCGCACGCTCGACGGTGGGCGTCACAGGTGAGACGGCGGAGGCGGCGGCCGTCTAGAACTGCGCGTACGAGGAGGGAGCCGGGGCCTTGCGCCCCGGCTCCCTCGTGTGTCCGGCGGATATAAGAGAACGCACGCCGAGCAAGAGAACCTGGAAGGGTGTCGATTCGGCGCCGGACCGTTCGTCGGTGGGGTGAAGGAAGCTCATGAGCACCGGGAGGAACCCATGAAGTACATGCTGCTGGTCTGTGGTGACGACACCGCCGAGGCCTCCGGTATGGCGCCCGTCGAACCCTGGGTCGAGGAGTTGGGCGCCGAGCGCGGCGTACGGCTACACGGCCACCGCTTGCGGCTCCCCGCCGACGCGGTCACCGTCCGTGTCCGCGACGGCGAAGTGCTGCGCACCGACGGGCCGTTCGCGGAGACCAAGGAGTACATCGCCGGGTACGACATCCTCGAGTGCGACACCCTGGAGGAGGCCGTCGAGGCGGCAGCCAAACACCCTGTGGCGACCATCGGCGCCATGGAGGTGCGCGCGTTCTGGGACGACGAGGACGCCGAGGCGGAGATCCGCCGGATCGACGCGGAACTCACCGCCGCGGCCACTGAGCGGGACTTCGACCGGGCAATGGCCTGTTACGCCCCGGACGTCGAGGTCTTCCACCCCGTGAGCGGTCTGGAGCAGAGCGGGATCAAGGCGCTCCGCAAGGCGGAGGAGCTGTGGTTCTCGACGCTGTCCGGACCCGTGGAGCGTGAGGTGCTCGACTTCCGCGTCCGGGTCGACGAGAGCGTCGCGTTCAATCACGCGCTCGTGCGGATGCGCGCCACGCTCGTCACCGGTGAGCCCCTGGACGCCACGGCGCGGGTGACCACCGGTTACCGCGCCGCCGGCGACCGCTGGCAGATCGTCCACCAGCACACCTCGGTCCCGTTCGACGCCGGACTCACGGGGGGCCGGTCATGAAGTACGCGCTGTTCATCTGCAACCCCGTCGGCGGCGAGGAGCTCAGCCCCCAGGAGATCGCCGACGACCCCCGCTTCCTCTCGTACATCGAGGAGGTGCGCGGCCGCGACATCGTGAAGGGCGGCGCGCGGCTGCGGCCGGCCTCCGACGCCACCACCGTGCGTGTCCAGGGCGACGAAGTGCTGCTCAGCGACGGGCCGTTCGTGGAGTCCAAGGAGTACGTCGCGGGCATCGACATCGTCGAGGTCGCCGACCTCGACGAGGCCATCTCGCTCGCCTCGCGGCACCCCGCCGCGCTGGGCGGCGGCTCGGTCGAAGTACGTCCGGTCTGGGAGTGAGCCGGGAGTGAACGACGTCGAGGAGGCGGTCGCCGCCGCCTTTCGCGAGGAATGGGGCCAGGTCGTCGCCACCCTGATCCGGGTGACCGGCGACTGGGACCTCGCCGAGGAGTGCGCGCAGGACGCCTTCGCGCGGGCCCTGGACCGGTGGCGGCGCGACGGCGTGCCGAGCCGCCCCGGCGCCTGGCTGACCACGACTGCACGCAACCGCGCCCTGGACGTACTGCGAAGGGAGGCGGCGGGCGCGGCGAAGCTGCGGGAGGTGGCCGTGCTGGCACGGGACGAGGGGCCCTGCGACCCGGAGGACTCCGACTACGGGAGTGAAGTGGGGGACGACCGGCTGCGGTTGATCTTCACCTGCTGCCACCCGGCGCTCCCGATCGAGGCGAGGGTGGCGCTGACGCTGCGTACCCTCGCGGGACTGACCACACCCGAGATCGCCCGCGCCTTCCTCGTCCCCGAGGCGACGATGGCGCAGCGCCTGGTCCGCGCCAAGCGGAAGATCCGCAACGCGGGCATCCCCTACCGCGTACCGCCCGCGCATCTGCTGCCCGAACGCACGACGGGCGTCCTCGGCGTGCTCTACCTGCTCTTCAACGAGGGGTACGCCGCCACGGCCGGCGCCGATCTGCTGCGCACGAACCTCTGCGCGGAGGCCCTCCGGCTCGCCCGCGTCCTGGCCCGCCTGATGCCTGACGAACCCGAAGTGCTCGGCCTGCTCGCGCTGTTGCTGCTGCACGACGCGCGGCGCGGCACTCGGGCCGACGCGGCGGGCGAGCTGGTGACGCTGGAGGACCAGGACCGTACGGCCTGGGACAGGGCCGCGGTCGACGAGGGCGCCGCCCTGCTCGAGACGGCACTGCGGCGCGGGCGTCCGGGGCCGTACCAGATCCAGGCGGCCATCGCGGCCTGCCACACCACCGCCGCCACGGCGGAGCAGACGGACTGGGCCGACATCGCGGCGCTGTACGGGGAGCTTGCCCGCTTCGTGCCCTCCGCCGTGGTGCGGCTGAACCGCGCGGTGGCCGTCGGCATGGCGGAGGGGCCCCCGGCGGGCCTGGCGCTCGTGGCGGAGTTGGAGAGGGAGGGCGAGCTGGACGGCTATCACCTGCTGCCGGCCACCCGCGCGGATCTGCTGCGCCGCGGCGGGCGTACGGCGGACGCGGCCGAGGCGTACGGCAGGGCCCTGGAGTTGGTGGAGAACGAGGCGGAGCGGCGGTTCCTGGAGAGGCGGCTCGCGGAGTGTCGATCGGCTTAGGGCGTGTTCGTCGGTGGGGTGCAAGGACCCCACGACACAGGAGGCCCAATGTCCGCCACCGTCCTTACCCCGCATGTCCGGAAGGTGCTCGCTCTGCTCCGGCGCCGACCTCCGGGGCGGGATGCGCCGTTCGACGGCAGGACACCCGACCGTGAGCAGGGCGGCCCCGACGTCTGGCTCGCCGGTCTCCGGCTGGGCGGTTGAGTGCGGGATCTGCCGCCACGCTCCGGAGTCGGGCGGCCGCCCCACTGTGGGGCGGCCGCCCGACTCCGGGACGGATCAGATCAGGCCTTGACCTCGGACGCCTCGGGAGCGGAGTCCGACGTGGCGGTGGGCTCCAGCTCCGTGGCCGCCGCCCGGACGGGGATGAAGAAGGCGAGGATCGCCGCCCCGAGGCCCACGCCGCAGCCGATCAGCATGGCGACACGGAAACCGTCCTCGGAGGGCAGGGCGTAGCCGCCGAAGTCCGTGGTCATCTGCGCGAGGACGACACCGATGACGGCGGCCGACACGGAGCTGCCGATCGAGCGCATCAGGGTGTTGAAGCTGTTGGCCGAGGCGGTCTCCGACTGGGGCACCGCGCCCATGATGAGCGCGGGCATCGCGCCGTAGGCGAAGCCGACGCCCGTGTTGCAGACGATGGTCACGACCAGCAGGCCCCAGGTGGAGCCGGTGCTCATCAGCGGCAGGGAGATGCCGTAGCCCACGGCGATGACGAGGCTTCCGACGGACAGGGTGACCTTGGGGCCCTTGGCGGCGGAGAGCTTGGCGCCGATCGGCGACATCACCATCATCATCAGGCCCGCCGGGGCCATCCACAGGCCCATGGCCAGCATCGACTGGCCCAGACCGTACCCGGTGGCCTCGGGCAGCTGGAGCAGCTGAGGCACCACCAGCGACTGGGCGTACATCGCGAACCCGACCAGGATCGAGGCCGCGTTCGTCATCAGCACCTGCGGACGGGCGGTCACACGCAGGTCGACCAGCGGCTCGCCGGTACGCAGCTCCCACCGGCCCCAGGCCAGCAGCAGGACGATCGCGGTGCCGAGCAGGCCGAGGGTGGTGCCGCTTCCCCAGCCCCAGTCGGCGCCCTTGGAGACGCCGAGGAGCAGGCAGACCAGCGCCGCGCCGAGTCCGATCGCGCCGAGCACGTCGAAGCCGCCCGAGGCGGAGTTCTCGCGGCCCGCGGGCACGAGGAAGAAGATCAGGGTGCCGACCGCGAGAGCCAGGACGGCGACGACCCAGAACAGCACGCGCCAGCTGGCGTTCTCGGCGATGGCCGCGGAGAACGGCAGGCCGAGTGCGCCGCCCACGCCCATGGACGCGCTCATGATCGCGATGGACGAGCCGAGCTTCTCCGCCGGCACTACGTCACGCAGCAGGCTGATGCCCAGGGGCACCACGCCCATGCCCAGGCCCTGGAGACCGCGTCCGGCGATCATCGGGACCACCGAGGAGGACAGGGCGCAGACCACCGAGCCCAGGACGAGCGGTACCAGGGAGGCCAGCAGCATGCGCCGCTTGCCGTACATGTCGCCGAGGCGTCCGGCGACGGGAGTCGCCACCGCAGCCGCCAGCAAGGTGGCGGTGATCACCCAGGAAGCGTTCGAGGGGGAGGTGTCGAACATGGTCGGCAGCTCCCCGATGAGCGGCACGACCAGGGTCTGCGTCAACGCGGCCACGATGCCCGCGAAGGCGAGGATGCCGACAACACCGCCGGAGCGGGGTGTGGGCTTGGAACTGTCCACGGGGGTACTCCCTGTTGATCTTCCGGATCCTGGCGAGATGCATCATGCAAGTGATGTGCATTATGCACGTCCGATGCATCATACACATCGCGCCTGGTATAACTGTCGGGGGAGTTGGCTTCCCGGCGGGGAAGCGAGCCAGGAGCCGAAGGAAGCGTCGCGTGGACAAGCCCCTTGACCTGATCGAGTTCGAGACCATGCTGCTCGGGCGGTACATGGCCCTGCTCACCCCGCGCGCACGGGGTCTCGAGGGGCGCCTGGACCGGAGTGCCTATCTCCTGCTCAGCC
This sequence comes from Streptomyces sp. NBC_00038, assembly GCF_026343635.1. Taxonomy (NCBI): domain Bacteria; kingdom Bacillati; phylum Actinomycetota; class Actinomycetes; order Kitasatosporales; family Streptomycetaceae; genus Streptomyces; species Streptomyces sp. NBC_00038. Next base: position 1,187,214 of record NZ_JAPELQ010000001.1, on the reverse strand, counting down.
GTATCCAGGTCGAGGGTCCGATGTCCATCGGCCAGCTCAGCGAGGCCTTCGGTCTGGACACCTCCACCCTCAACCGGCAGACCGCCGCCATGCTGCGGAACGGGGTCGTCGAGCGCATGCCCGACCCCGAGGGCGGCATGGCCCGCAAGTTCGCCATCACCACTGAGGGCGAGCGCCGCCTCGCCGCCGACCGCACCGAGAACATCAGCGGCCTGGAGAAGGTCATGCTCGAGTGGTCGGCCGAGGAAGTGGCGGAGTTCGCCGGATATCTCAGCCGGCTGAACCGTGACGTCGAGCGCCTCGACGGGCGTCCCTGGCCGCGCGACTGAAACCCGGGCGACGCCGCGACGTCAGTGCGCGTCGAGCGCGTTCGTGATCGCCTTCACCCCGCCGTGCGCCGAGTAGCCGCCGTCCACGGTGATCTCCGCGCCGTTCACGTACGAGGACTCGTCGGAGAGCAGATAGACGACCAGGGGTGCCACCTCGTCGCAGGTGCCCGGCCGCCCCTGCGGAGTCATCGCCAGGTGCGCCTGGGTGAACACCGGGTTGGCGGTCGCCATCAGCGGCGTCTCGATGTAGCCGGGGTGGATCACGTTCGTACGGATGCCGCGCGGGGCCAGCTCCAGGGCGGCCACCTTCGACAGCCCCCGCAGCGCCCACTTGCTGGCCGTGTACGCGACCGCGTGATGGGCGGTGAGACCGGCGACCGAGCCGACGTTGACGATGGAGGAGCCCTCGCCCATGAGCGGGACGAGGGCCTGGATGCCGAGCATCGGGCCGGTGGTGTTCACGGCGAACGCCCGGTTCCAGTCGGTGAGTTCGACCGAGCCGAGGCGGGCGCGCATGGGGATCCCGGCGTTGTTGACCAGCCCGTGCACGGCCGGAAGGGACGAGGCCAGGGCCGACCAGTCGTCCGGGGACGACACGTCCAGATGCTCGTAGCGCACGTCCAGGCCGTCGGCGCGCAGGGACGCGGCCAGCTTCTCGCCCAGGTCGTCGAGTACGTCCGTCGCGAGGACCGTGGCGCCCTCGCGGGCCGCGGCGGCCACCTCGGCGGCTCCCTGGCCCTGCGCGGCTCCCGTGATGACGACGGTGCGGCCCGCCAGACGTGCACGGCTCACGGCTTCCTCCAAGGGGGTGCGGGATGCGGGCCCTCCACCGAAGGGCTCCGCTCCACGCTAGGAAGCCGGGGCCAGCTCCGGAAACGCGTGTTCCTCATGGCTGGCATCCACGTCGGCGATCTCGACCGCCTCCGGCCGTACGGGCTCGTCCAGCGTCGCCCCCACCTTCCGCAGGGTCTCGCGGAGCCACCGGTGCGCCGGGTCCGAGTGCCGGTTGTGGTGCCAGTACATGGCCTCCACCAGGGGTACGTCGGGGAAGGGCGCCGGCACGGTGACACACCGGGCGAACCCCTCGTACCGCCGCGCGAGCCGTTCCGGCACCATCGCCACCAGGTCGGTGCCGCCGACCAGGAACGGCAGCACGCTGAAGCCCGGCGCGCTGACCTGCACCCGCGGGGTGATCCCGAGGGTCTCCAGCTGGCGGTCGGCCGGGGTGAGACTCTTGCCGAAGGCCGAGGCAGCGTGCGGGAGTTCGGCGAGGTCGCGCAGCGTGAGCCGCCCGTCGATCAGGCGTGGATTGTCGGGGTCGACGATGCACACGAACCGGTCGTGCATCACCGCCTCGCTGATCCCGGGCAGCCGGTAGCCGAGCGGCACCACCATCAGGTCGTGGCAGCGCAGATGCGTCTCGCTCTCGGGCTGCCCGTGCACCAGCGGATGGAAGTCGATGCGGACGCCCGGTGCCTCGCGCGCGATGACCCGGAGCAGCGGCTCCATGAACACCGTCATCACGTAGTCCGACATCACGACCGAGAAGCGCTGCCGACTGCGTTCCGGGTCGAAGCTGCGCGTGAGCGACATCGCCTCCTCGGCCTTGTACAGGGAGGCCTGGACGACGGGAAGCAGCCGCTCCGCGAGCGGCGTGAGCTCGTACTCCCGACCCACCCGCACCAGCAGCTCGTCGTTGAAGTGCCGCCGCAGCCGGGCGAGCGAGCCGCTCATCGCGGACTGGCTGGTGGAGAGCCGGACACCCGCGTGCGTGACGTTCTTCTCCTCCAGGAGGGCTTCCAGTGCCACCAGAAGATTCAGGTCGATTGCTCCGAGACCCATGCGTGTTTCCTTCCGGCCGCGTCGTTGAAGCTCGGTGAAACCGGAGCGTAACGACCGGGTTCCCGTCGAGGAAGAGTCCGGGAGGGAACTCACAGGGATCCGATAGCAGCCATCGGATCCCTGAATGTGTGCAGGTCGACAGGGGTAGGGGAGCGCTACGGCCGGGGCGTCCGGCCCCGCTTGCGGGCACGCGGCAGATACACGTCCGTGCGCCCGAGCACGATCCGGTTGGAGAGGCACCCGAGGCGTTCCACGGTGAGCGTCACCTCGTCGCCGGGCTTCAGTGGCGGGGGCGTACGTTCCCCGACGCGGCCCCAGAACTCGGCGAGCGCGCCCCAGCCGCAGGTGCCCGAGCCGAGGATGTCGCCGGGGCGCACCCAGGCGTCGCGGGAGGCGTACGCCGTCATCTCCGCGAAGGTCCAGGACACGTTCGCCAGGGTGTCGCGGCCGATCAGCTCGCCGTTGAGCGTGACGGTCATCTCCAGGTCGAGGAAGCCGTCCGGATCGAGCCGGTCCGCCACCTCGTCCGCGGTGACCAGGTACGGGCCGAGGGTGTTGGCGAAGTCCTTGCCCTTGGAGAAGCCGAGGCCCAGGTTCTTCTCCGGCTTCTGCAGATCGCGCGCGGACCAGTCGTTGAAGACGAGGTAGCCGACGATGTGCTCATGGGCCTCCTCGGGCGTGAGGTCCCGGCCGCTGCGGCCGATGACCGCACCCACCTCCAGCTCGAAGTCGAGGACCGAACACCCTGCGGGAATCGGCACGTTGTCGTGCGCGCCGTACGCCGCGTGCGGATTGGTGAAGTAGAAGTTCGGCGCCCGGTACCACTCCTCGGGCACCTGCTCCAGACCGTCCAGCGACTTGGCGACGCCCTCGATGTGCGCTTCGAATCCGACGAAGTCCCGGATGGACGGGGGCTTCAGTGGGGGCAGCAGCCGTACCTGATCCACCGTCAAGTCGCTGTCCTTGGCAAGTGCTTCAGCCCCTGCGTGGTGCAGTGCCTGCTGCTCGACGAGCGCGAGGACGGTGGTGCCGGGCGGCAGCGGATGAATGACCCCGGCCCGGACGACCCCGGCGCTCTCCACGCCCTCGTGTTCATATGTCGCGAACCGCATGCTGCTCCCAGTGGTTGGTGTTGGTGACGGTGCCCGCGCTCAGATAGCCGGCGAAGAGCCCCTTCGGGTCGCGCACGGCTCGTATCTCCTGGAGCCGCCGCCATTGCGCGTCGCCCATGAACTTCAGCTGCCGCACGGTGAAGTCGGAGTCCCCGAGGTACTGGCCCGCGGTGACCGGCCGCATCCGCACCATCGCGTCGTCGAGCCAGGCCCGCAGCTCGGCGTCCCGCTCGGGTTCGTCGTGGACGACGTACGTCGCGCAGTAGATCTCCGACTGCAAGGAGAAGGCCATGTCGGGGAGTTGGCGCAGTGGGGCCATCGAGAACCAGATGGTGAAGGTCCCCCGGGTCGGCTGGTCGGTGAACGCCTTGCGGATCGCCGGGACCACCTCGTCGGCGGGCCCGGTCAGCCAGGCGTTGTCGACGAGATAACGGTGGCCCTCGGGGTTGGCGATCCGCTGGCCCTGGATCTGTTCGGCGAGTGTCGTCCGCTGTGCCTCGATCCGGAACAGCGCCCGGTCGGCGTACGGATTGGCGTGCAGCGGCGCCAGCGCCTCGGCGGCCTGCTCGGGCGTGTCGGTCATGGAGACGCCCGTGACCAGCAGCACCGGCTCGTCCTGGCCGGGCGGGGTCTGCGTGAGGGCGACGATCTCGACCAGGTCGGAGACCGTGTGGTGCATGCCGTGCAGCCAGGTCATGACCTCGTCGAAGAGGTCGAGCGGGTACGCGTGCACGGTGTGCGCCAGATGCTTCGGCAACGGGCGGGTGCGCAGGTGGAAGCGGGTGACCACCCCGAAGAAGCCGGGGCCCGCACCGCGCGCCGCCCAGAACAGGTCGCTGTGCCGCGTCTCGTCCGCGCGCACCAGCTCGCCCTCGGCGGTGACGACATCGATCGCGACGATGTTCTCCGCCGCCCAGCCCCAACCGCGCGCGTTCCAGCCCTGCCCGCCCTGGAGCAGGAAGCCGCCGATGCCGACCGACGGACAGTGCCCGCCGTTGAAGAACCGCCCGAACTCACCCAGATACGGGTTGAGTTCGTCGCCGCCGCGCACGCTGGGCGTCGCTGCCACGATCCCGGTCGTCTCGTCGTACGACAGCTCCCGAAAACCTCCGAGGTCGATCAGGAGTGCCTCGTCACGCACCGACCAGGCGGCCCAGCTGTGCCCTCCGGAACGTACGGCGACCTGCCAGCCGCGCTCGGTCGCGAGCCGCACTCCTTCGACGACGTCCTGCTCGCAGACCGCATTCAGGACGGCCGCCGGTGAACGGTCCGACGGGCGACGGGCGTTGAAGACCCGCCCGAAGCACGCCTCCTCGAAGTCCTCGTCGCCGGGGAAGTGGAGCGTGCCGGAGAACCTGGTGGTGTTCATCGGGGTACTCACTTGATCGCGATCGGGTTGACGGGCGCGCCCACCGCGCCGGTCACCGGCAGGGGCGCGGCGACCAGCAGGAATTCATGGACGCCGTCCGCCGCGCAGTCCTCGGCCAGCTCCTCCAGGTCCCACATCTCACCCAGCGGAAGACCCATGTTGGGGATCGCGATCTGATGCAAGGGGGACATGGCGGGCTGGGGGAACTCGTACGGACGTACCTCAAGCCCCCAGGTGTCGGAGGCGATCGCGGCGATCTCCGTGCGATGCAGCCAGCCGAGCGTGGTGAAGGAGAGACCGGGGGCGTCCCCGGCGGCGTACCCGCCCCATTCGCCGAGCCGCCGTACCCTGCCCAACTGCCCGGTGCGGATGAGCACCAGGTCGCCGCGGCGTACGGAGGAGGTGGCGCCCTGGGCCTCGATCGTGGCGCGCAGGTGTTCCTCCTGGATCGCGAATCCGTCCGGGAGTTCGCCGTGTTCGTCGCCGACCGCGCGGCCGACGTCGAGCAGGACACCGCGGCCGGTGAAGGCGTTCCTCATGTGCTCGATGCCGGTGACCGAGTCGCCGTCGCCGTTGACGATGGTGCACGGGCGGCCGTTCCACGCCTGCTTGTTGTCGTAGATGTGGCCAAGTCCGTCCCACTGCGTGGAGGCCTGCAGCGGCATCACGACATGGTCGTCGGCGCCGCCGAAGCCGTGCGGGAACCCCTGCGTCCCGGCGGCCGCGTCGGAGCCGGTGTCCTTCATGTAGTGGACGGGGTTGATCCGGCCGCGGAAGCCGCGCTGCGGGCCGTCCTCGTTGAACTCCTGGGCGAGCGAGAAGGACCGGCCGCGGCGGACAAGACCCGCCGCGTGCGCGCGCATCGCGTCGTCGATGTGGTTCAGCGTGCCCAGCACGTCGTCCTCGCCCCAGCGTCCCCAATTGCGGTACGCGGAGCGGGCCTTGGCGAGCTCTTCCTCGATGGGACCGAGGCTCATCGGATACGTCCTTTCTGCAGCAGGTCGAGGGCGTTGCCCCCGGCGACGGCGGCACGGTCGGCCGGTGACAGACCGGCGGCGTCCAGCCGCGCCACCGGATCGTCGACCCCCATGTCGAACGGGAAGTCCGTGCCGAGGACGACCCGGTCCACACCGACCTCCTCGACGAGAGCGCGCAGGGCGCGCGGGGTGTAGACCAGCGCGTCGAACCACATCCGTTTCAGGTATGCGCTCGGCGGCTCGGCGCAGCCCCGCGCGTCCTCGCGCACGTGCCAGGCGTGGTCGGAACGGCCGATGTACGTCGGCAGATAGCCCCCGCCGTGCGCGGCCACCAGCTTGAGGCGCGGGAAGCGGTCCAGGACGCCGGTGAAGATGAGATGCGACAGCGCGACCGTCGTCTCGACGGGCTGGCCGACCGTGTTGCCCAGGTAGTGGCCGGCCAGCCGCTCACCGAGCGAGCAGCCCCAGGGGTGCACGAACACGACGGCGCCCAGTTCCTCGGCCTTCTGCCACACCGCGTCGTGCGCCGGGTCGGCCAGTTCCCGGCCCTCGACGGCGGTGGACACGCTGATCCCGTACAGGCCGTACTCGGTGACCGCCTTGTCGAGCAGCGCGACGGCGAGGTCGGGGTGCTGAAGCGGGACCGTGCCCAGGCCGTACAGCCGCTCGGGTGCGGTGGCACAGTGCGCGGCCACCGCTTCGTTGACGGTACTGGCCAGGCGTACGGCGAGACCCTCGTCCGCCCAGTAGTGGTGCATCGGCATCGGACCGACCACCTGGATGGCGACGCCCATCGCGTCCAGGTCACCGAGCCGGGCGCTGACGTCCGTCAACTTTGGCGCCAGGCGCCGGAGTTGGGCGCGATTGGCGGTGAGCGACGCGGGGGAGTGCGCCCGCTGTTCGGCTGCCAGCTCGGCGGCGAGGCCCGGAGTGCCCGCGCAGAGCGCGTCGGCGGCGGGGACCGCGAGATGGCCGTGGAAGTCCACGACGGGGGTGCTCATGCCGCCGCCGTCAGATAGTCCAGGGTCTCGGACATGATCCGGCCGGGGTCGGCGCCCGGCGTGTCCGGGTGGATCTCCCAGTCGGCGAGGCGCAGCGAGTTCTCCAGGACCACGCGAACCCGGGGCAGCCGGCGCGCCATGAACGTGTCGAGCGCCCGGTCGAGCGGCTCCGCGCCGGTGACCAGTTCCGCGAGCACCACCGCGTCCTCCGCGCACATCGCCGCGCCCTGGGCGATCAGTGGCGGGCAGGCGTGCGCCGCGTCGCCGATGATCACCGTCCGGCCGCGGTGCCAGGGCTCGTCGACGAGGATCGCCTCGATCCACCGGTAGTCCACCGCCGTGTCCTCGGGCAACGAGGCGAGGATCTTGCCCCAGACGCCCCCGTACCCGGCGCCGCGCTCACGCAGCAGCGGCAGGGGAGCGCGGGGCCCGATCAGCGAGGCGTCCAGGTTCTCGTCGAGTAGATAGGCGTAGCACTGGTCGGCCGAGATGGGGGAGTAGCCGGCCTTGTAGCGCGGGCCGCCGTAGTAGACCTCGGCGCAGTCCATCTCGGCCGGGCGCTCCGCGACCACCCGGAAGATCGACATGCCGACCGTACGGGGCTCGGTGGTGATGCCGATCAGCGAGCGCATCGCGGAGTTGATGCCATCGGCCCCAACGACCAGGTCGTAGCGCCCGGCGGAACCGTCGGTGAAGGTGACGTCCACGTGCCCGGCGGACTGGTCGAGCTTCTCGACGCTCAGTCCGAGACGGACCCGCACCCCGTGCGCGTACACCGCGTCGCACAGCGCGTTCTGCAGGTCCGAGCGCAGCGCGCCCGCCGTCGACGGGAGATCCTCGCCGCCGGTGTGCGGGGTGGGCAGCTCCGCGATCAGCTCGCCGTCGGCCCGGCGCAGCCGCAACCGGTCGAAGGGGACGGCTCGGGCCAGTACCCGGTCCAGTACGCCGACGGAGCGCAGCGCCTTGAGGGCGTTGCCCTGGATGGTGATGCCGTGGCCCACACCGAACCACTGGGGCGCTATCTCGGCGAGCTCGACCTCGACGCCGCGCTGGGCGAGTGCGAGGGACAGCACGCTTCCGGTGATGCCGCCGCCGACGACGAGCACCTTCTGTACGGGCATGGATGATCCTTGGATACGTAGAAGCGGAGGGGTGGCGCGGTCAGCCGGCGAAGCGGTCGCCGAGCCGCCGGAAGTGCTCGACCGACGGTGGTTCGGCGAAGAACGGGCCGACCAGCGCCCGCCACCGCTGGAAGCGCTCCGACTCGCGGAACCCCACGGTGTGGGCCTCGACCGACTCCCAGCCGACCAGCAGCAGAAATGTCCGCGGCCGCTCCTCGCAGCGCAGCAGCTCGGTCCAGCGGAAGCCGTCGGCCCCGTCGAGCACCTCGCGCGCCTTCTCGAAGACGGCCTCGAAGTCCCCTTCACGGCCGGCCACCACGGTCAGCTCGGCATGCTCGACGATCACGCATCTCTCCTCGGGTCGGACGGTGCTCCGAGCCTGCTGGGAGCCCGGATGCAGGGTCAACGGATCGAGGCATCGGCAAGGGGCACGTCATCCATCCCGTACGACGATGGGCCGCTGATCACCGGGCCTCCGGGGCCCTGATGCCAGGCATCGCGGATCGCCATTTCCGCCGCACCCCGTGCGGTGCCTAGCGTCGGAGGCAAGCCACCCATCCCCGCGAGGAGCGCCCGTGCCCGACCGACTCCCCACCCATGCCGGACCGTTCGCGCTCGGCACCTTCGCAGCCGACGGATTCGGCGCCTTCCCGGGCCTGGTCGTCGGGCGGAGGGTACGCAGCCTCTCCGATCTGGCGCCGTCCGTGCGGGCGGTCGTCGAGGACTGGGACGTCCTCTTTCCCCGTCTGGTGCTCCTCGCCGTCGAGGCGGACGACAGCTGGTACGACCTCGCCGACCTCCGCGTCCTCGCCCCCGTCGAGCCCGGCCAGATCCTGCAGAGCGGCGCCAACTACCGCAAACACGTGGTGGACCTGGTGGCCGCCGAGAAGGAGAGCGTGCACGGCGCCACGCCCGAGGAGGCGCGCGCCAACGCCGAGAGGATGATGGACGAGCGGATCCGCAGCGGCGTCCCGTACGTCTTCCTCGGCTCGCCGCGCGCGATCTGCGGCCCGTACGACGACGTGGTGCTGCCCGTGCTCGGCGAACAGCACGACTGGGAACTCGAACTCGCCCTGGTCATCGGAAAGTCGGGCAGGAACATCCCCGCCTCGGACGCCATGGAGTACGTCGCCGCGTACACCATCTGCAACGACCTCACGACCCGCGACCGGCTCTACCGGCCCGACCTGAAGGCCATCGGCACCGACTGGTTCACCGCCAAGAACGCCGACACCTTCCTGCCGACCGGCCCCTTCCTCGTACCGGCCGCCTTCGTCGGCGATCCCTCGGACGTACGGATCACCCTGCGCCACAACGGAGTCGTGCGCCAGGACGAGACCGCCAAGGACATGATCTTCGACATTCCGCAGCTCATCGCCTACGTCTCGTCGACCACCACCCTGCGCCCCGGCGACCTGCTGCTCACCGGCTCCCCGGCGGGCAACGGCGCGCACTGGGGTGTCTTCCTCAAGCCCGGGGACGTCATGGAGGCGGAGATCACCGGCCTGGGCCACCAGCGCAACACCGTCAGGAGCGGACAGTGACCACCTTCCAGCCCATCACCCATCTGCGCCATGTCGACCTAGCCGTACCGGACTTCGACAGGCAGCGCGCCTTCTACGGCACCACGTGGGGCCTGACCGAGGTCGCGAACGACAGCGGTATCGCGTTCTTCGCCGCCGAAGGCAGCCCCGAGCAGTACATCGTCCGGATCCGCGAGGACGAGCGGAAGCGGATGGACCTGGTCGCGTTCGGCGCCATCTCGCCGGCCGCCGTGGACGAGCTGCATGTACGTCTCGGCCGGGCCGGGGTCCAACTCATCGGCGAGCCCGGCGTGTTGGACACCCCGGGCGGCGGATACGGCTTCCGCTTCTTCGACCCGGACGGACGCGTCGTCGAGGTGTCCGCGGACGTCGAGACCCGCACCCACCGCAGGATCGAGGAGCGCGAGGCGATCCCCGTCCGCCTCTCGCACTGCGTGGTCAACTCCCAGAACCCGGAAGGGCTGCGGGACTTCTACGTCCAGCACCTCGGGTTCCGGCTCACCGACACCCTGTACTCGACGCACATGGGCGACCTCATGTACTTCCTGCGGTGCAGCCCCCTGCACCACTCCTTCGCCATCGCGCGCGGCCCCCATGTCTCCCTGCACCACGCCTCGTTCGAGATGCGCGGCGTCGAGGAGTACATGCGCGGCACCGGGCGCGCGCTGCGCGCCGGGACCAGGCTCACCTGGGGGCCCGGCCGCCATCTCGCGGGCGACAACACCTTCTCGTATTTCCACGACCCGCACGGCAACACCGTCGAGTACACGACCGAACTCGCCGTCCTCGAAGAGGACCTGTGGCACCCCGGCCGCCACGACGTCGGCGACCCGGTCACCCAGGACCAGTGGGGCACCGCCGACCCGATGAGCGAATCGGTCGCCAAGGAGCAGTTCAACGATCCGGACGTGCTGTTCGTCGCTCCGCCGGTCTGATCCGACTACCCCCAGAAGGGCCGCAGTTGTGGCAACGACACTGAAGCACGCAGTTCCGAAGGCCGAGGTCACGGCCTCGCTCGACCAGGTGCGCGAGACCGTCACAGGCGTCATCGCGGACATCCGCGAGCGCGGTGACGACGCCGTGCGCGCCTACTCCGAGAAGTTCGACAAGTGGAGCCCCGACTCCTTCCGGCTCTCCGCCGAGGAGATCGAGGAGATCGTCGCCTCGGTCCCGCAGCAGGTGATCGACGACATCCGGTTCGTGCAGGAACAGGTGCGCTCCTTCGCCCGTCAACAGCTCGACTCCATGGGCGAGTTCGAGGTGGAGACCCTGCCGGGTGTACGGCTCGGGCAGAAGCACATCCCGGTGCGGGCGGCGGGCGCCTACATCCCCGGCGGGCGCTACCCGCTGACCGCGTCCGCGCACATGACCATCGTCACGGCGAAGGTCGCCGGCGTCCCGCGCGTCGTCGCCTGTACGCCGCCGATCCACGGCGAGATACCGGCGGCCACCGTCGCCGCCGCGCACCTCGCGGGCGCCGACGAGATCTGGCTGCTCGGCGGGGTGCAGGCCGTCGCCGCGATGGCCGTCGGCACCGACACCATGAAGCCGGTCAACCTGATCGCCGGGCCCGGCAACGCCTACGTCGCCGAGGCGAAGCGGCAGCTCTTCGGCGAGATCGGGATCGACCTGTTCGCGGGCCCGACCGAGATCCTGGTCCTCGCCGACGACACCGCCGACCCCTTCGTCTGCGCCGTCGACCTGCTCTCCCAGGCCGAGCACGGACCCGACTCCCCGGCCGTCCTCATCACCACCTCCCGGGAGGTCGCCGAGAAGACCATCGCCGAGGTGGAGCGCCTCCTCCCCGGCATGCCCACGCGCGACTTCGCCGGGCCCGCCTGGCGCGACCACGGGCAGGTGCACGTCGTGGACACCGTCGACGAGATGTACGCGCTCGCCGACGAGTTCGCCTTCGAACATGTGGAGGTCCTGACGGCCGAACCACGGCTGGCGCTGACACGCATGTCCCAGTACGGCGCCCTCTTCCTCGGCGAGGGCACGTGTGTGTCGTTCGGCGACAAGGTCATCGGGACGAACCATGTGCTCCCCACACGTGGTGCCGCCCGCTACACCGGCGGTCTGTGGGTGGGGAAGTACCTCAAGACCGTGACGTATCAGGAGGTCACCGACACCGGGTCGGGGGCCCTGCTCGGACGGCTGTGCGGGCGCGCCTCGCGTGTCGAGCTCTTCGAGGGGCACGCCCGATCCGGAGACGTACGGGCCGCGAAGGCCGCGGGCGACGAGCTGCCGTGGAACGTCGCATGACACTGCGCGGGCGTACGGCGCTGATCACGGGCGGCGGCGGACCGCTGGGGCGGGCCTTCGCGCTCGCCCTGGCGGGATCCGGCGCCCGGGTGATCCTCGTGGGCCGGAGCGAACAGGCGCTCGCGGACGCGGCGACGCGGGTGGTGAAGGAGGGCGGACGGGCTCGTACGGCGGTGTGTGACGTCTCCGATCCTGAGTCGGTGAGCGCGCTCGCCACCGAACTCATCGACGAGGACGTGTCGTTGCTCGTCAACAACGCCGGGGTCGCCGGTCCGGTGAAGCCGCTCACCGACATCGAACCGGACGAGTGGGACGAGGTGTTCGCGGCCAACGTACGCGGGGTGTACCTGCTGTGCCGGGCCTTCCTGCCGCCGATGATCGAGGCCGGGCACGGCGACATCGTGAACATCGCGTCCGTGAGCGGCAAACGGCCGCTGCTCAACCGGACCCCGTACACCGCGTCCAAGATGGCGCTCCTCGGCCTGACCCGGACACTGGCGGGAGAGGTCGGACCGTACGGCGTCTCCGTCAACTCGCTTTCCCCGGGCCCGGTTCGGGGCCCGCGCATGGACCGCAACTTCCGCCTGACGGCCGAGTTGACCGGCACCACCGCCGAGGCCGCCGAGCGGGACTTCGCCGCCCGCGCGGCCCTGAACCGGCTGGTGGAGGAGGACGAGGTCGCCCGGGCGCTGGTGGCGATGCTCGCCATGCCGGGCCTGTGCGGGGCGGACATCGATCTGTCGGCCGGAATGATCGCCCCCGCCTGACCAGAGACTCCGACTCGACGGCGGGGCGGGCTGCTTCGGTGGCCCGCCCCGCCTTTCCGCATGCCCTGTGGGCACTCTGTGTGACCGCCATGAAGCGGGCGGCGTGATCCGAGGCATCGGGCTCCGATATGCGTGTGCGCGGCTCCTATTCCCGGGTGTGCAGGGCTGATTCACTCCCTCGTGCGCACCTTCGGTGCCTCGGCCCGGGCCCTCGCCACCCTGTATCCGGCGGCCGCCGGTCACGCTGTGCGACGGCGTACTCGAACCCTCGGAAGGCATGCAATGACGCTGATCACCCGACGCTCGATCCTGATCGCAGGTACCGCCACAGCCGGCGCCCTGCTGGTTCCGGCGGCCTCGGCGACCGCCGCGCCGACGAGAATCGCGTCCGGCACGAAGATCTCGGTCGGCTCCGGCGAGACGTACGAACTCTCCGCCACCACGCGCGTGAGCGAGCTGTCCATCGCCGACGGCGGCAAGGTCACCGCGCCCGACGGCTACAGCGTCACGCTGACCGTCGACGGCGTGGAGACCGGCCAACTCCTCACCGGGACGGGCGGAACCGAGACGCTGATCTCGGCGGGCACGTATCGGGGCGACCTCGTCCTCACCGTCGCGGAGGCGAACGCGGTGACGTACGAGACCCTCACGTTCCCGTTCCGGCAGGCCGTCTACGTCGACGCCGACGGCGTGGTGACCACGAAGTCGGTCCTCAGCAGCGTGCGCGGAGGCAAGCTCACCGACACGCTCGCCAAAGGCGTCGCCATCACCTCGACCGGCGAGTGCTTCGACGGCGTCTTCGTGCAGAACGGCAGCTACACGCTGCAGAAGGCCGCCATCTCCCTGACGGGCAACGGCCGTTGCGACTTCGCGGGCTACGGCGCCGCGGTCGTCGGCACCGGGTCGTCCACCAAGCTCGTCGTGGACGGCGCCCGGATAGCGACCAAGGGCGTGGTCCGCACCACCGTCATCGCCAACGACGGCGCCAACGTCATCGTGAAGAACTCCGAGCTCCAGGCGGAGAACGGTGTCCTGCCCGCCGACTACCAGGCGACCGTGGAGACCCCGTACATGGAGTCGGTGCCCTGGATGCTCGGCCTCGACGGCAACGTCCGCGCCACCAACCTGATCGGCGCGAACACCAAGGCCACGTACATCAACTCCTCGGTGTTCTCGGAGACTTGGGGCGCCCTGTCGGTGGAGGGCGGCAGCGGCCTCCAGTTGACGGCGATCAACAGCAGGGTCGGCAACACGGGCACGTACGGCTACGGCACGTACGCGATCGGGGACGCCACCGTCCGGGTCCTCGGCTCGCGGTTCGACGTCGGCAGCTACGCGACGATCATCGCCGGGCCCGCCGCCTCGGTCCACTACGGCGACAGCGCCCGGGCAGCCGTCGCGGAACTCAACTCCTCGCTCGGACTGGGGCTGACCGCCGCCGAGTTGGCCGCACTCCCGGTCCGGAACACGGTCGTCGACTCGGGCCACTTCGGCTACATGTTCTTCGGCACGGGCACGCTGAGGCTCGACGGCGGCACGGTCGTCAACTCCGAGAAGGCCACCTTCCTCAACAAGGGGCAGCAGACCGCGATCACGGTGGACGGCTCAGGCGGTGCCCGGCTCAACCCGCGCAACGGGATCATCCTGCAGATGATCCAGCTCGACGACCCGGGCCCGGTGAACGTCGACGGCAAGATGCTCAACACCGGCGTCTACACCGAGCCCACGGGCGACCCGACGAAGGACTCCGCCTTCGACGTGACCGCCGTCCACACCGCCGACGGCGCCGCCACCTTCGACTCCATCGCCCTGAAGGGCGACTTCTACAACGGCATGCGCAAGGGCAAGAACATGGTCCTCACCTTCGAGGACTCCACCGTCCAGGGCGTCATCTCGGCGACCGCGGCCAAGCACCACGTCGGCACTATCGACGCCTCGAACTTCTACGAGCTGGGCGAGGTCACCAACACCGCGCGGCCCGCCGTCAACAACGGCGTGGTCGTGCAGCTGAACAGCGGCTCGTCCTGGACGGTGACCGGCACGTCGTACCTGACCAAGCTCGCCGTCGCCGCCGGCGCGGCCGTACGGGCACCGCGCGGCAAGTCCCTGACCATGACGGTCGACGGCACCACGACCGCCGTCGAGCCGGGCGGCACCTACTCCGGCGCGATCGTCCTGACCGTTCAGTGAGCGATCCCTCCTGACGCCTCACGGGGGAGGCGGTGCCCGGTATCCCACGGGATGCCGGGCACTGGTCGTTGTTCACTTGGAATTCACGTCCTGGTTTTAGAGCGTTCAGAGAAGCCCTTCATGGAGCCTTCATCTCTTACATGTTTCTTACCTGGAGATGTACGGCCCTCCGCACGAAGGGAAGCCATGACTGAGGCCCTACAAGTGGCCAGCAGACTTCACGCGTTCAACCGGTACGAGCTGAAGTACCTGGTCCCCGTGGATCAGGCCGCGGCCATCCGTGACGAGCTGGGCCAGCGGATGGACCAGGATCCGCACAGCCCGGTAGGCGGATACGGGGTGTGGAGTCTCTACTACGACACTCCTCAACTCCGCTTCTACTGGGAGAAGATCGACGGCCTGAAGTTCCGCCGCAAACTCCGGATCCGGCACTACGGCGACCTGGCAGGGGTCACCGACGAGACCCCGGTCTGTGTGGAGATCAAGCAGCGCGTCAACCGCGTGACGCAGAAGCGGCGGATCACGCTGCCGTACGCCACGGCCCGAAGACTGTGCGACGAGCGGGAGTTGATCGACCACTCCGCCAAGGAGAAGGCCTTCGTCCAGGAGGTGATCGAACTCGTCGTACGGCTCAACCTCCAGCCCACGGCCATCACCGGCTATCAGCGGGAGGCACTGGTCGGCCGGGCGGAGGACACCGGGCTGCGCGTCACCTTCGACCGCCGGATCCGCGGGCGCGACCGCGATTTCCACTTCGGCACGCAGGACGTGGAGAACCGCTTCACCATCCCGCCCCACATGGCGGTGATGGAGATCAAGGTCAACGAGCGTGCCCCGTACTGGATCACCGACCTGACGGCCAGGCGCAACCTGAACCTGGTCCGGGTCTCCAAGTACGTCCAGTCCATCGAGGCGTTCGGTCTGGCACCCCGCTCCGTCTTCCACGTCCGCGAGGAAGACCTTCCGCCGGCCCCGGCCGGAGGACTGCCCGCCCAACGCACCACCCCCGTCCCCACATCCCCCACAGCACCCCGCGCCACGGAGGCACTCCAGCCGTGAACTTCAACCTTCAGGACCTGAGCGGCACGTTCAGCGTCACCGACATCATCATCGCGATGTCCCTGTCCTTCGTGCTCTCCACCGCGATCGGATACGTCTACCGGGCGACCCACCGCAACGTCTCCTACAGCCAGTCGTACGTCCAGACGCTGGTCATCGTCGGCATGATCGTCGCCCTGATCATGCTGGTCGTCGGCTCGAACCTGGCCCGCGCCTTCTCGCTCGTCGGCGCGCTCTCCGTGGTCCGCTTCAGGAACGCGGTCAAGGAGACCAGGGACGTCGGCTTCATCTTCCTGGTGATGGGCCTCGGCATGGCCTGCGGTGCGCGTTTCTACACCCTCGCCGCGATCGCGGGCGCGGCCATCTGCCTGATCATCCTCGTGATGAACCGGTTCAACTGGTTCGCGCTCAACGTCCAGCGCCAGGTCGTCAAGGTCCAGGTGCCGGCCGGTGAGGACTACACGCATGCCATCCAGGACGTCCTGATCCGCTACACCGACGAGTTCGAGCTGGTCTCCACCGAGACCATCCGCGGCGGCGCCCTCACCGAGGTCTTCTACACCGTGCGCATCAAGAAGGGCCACGAGCCGGGCGAACTGGTCGCCGCACTGTCGGAACGCACCTCCGGTCAGCGTGTGACCGTCCTGACCGGTTACGACCAGACGGATCTCTGATGGCCGCCCCGACACGGCTGGTGCACCGCATCCCCGTGCGGTTGCGCCACCACTGGAAGCCGGCTGCCCTGCTCTGCGTGGGCCTGGCAGTCCTCCTGGTCTTCTTCGGCGATGCCCGGATCTCGCCCTGGGTCACCAGCGCCTCGGCCGAGGACAGCGACACCATCACGGAGGACATCCAGGGCACGGTCGACCTCTACGACTCGACCACGCCGCACTCGATCCAACTCGAGTACGACGAGGACGACTTCGACGAAATGGCCGACGGCTACGTGGAGGACGGCAGCAAGGAGTACATCGAGGCCGACCTCACGATCGACGGCACCTTCGTGAACAGCGTCGGCATCCGGCTCAAGGGCAACTCGACGCTGCGCAGCCTGGCTTCGGGTGGTGCACAGCAGGGTGGCGTCAACCGGCAGCAGGGCGCCGCGAACGGTGGCGCGGCCGCCGGCGGTATGGGCGGCGGCGGTATGGGCGGTGGAGGCGGCGGCATGACGAATGTCCAGCTCTCCTGGGAGAAGCCCGAAGAGCTGCCGTGGCTCATCAAGATCGACGAGTACGTGGAAGGACGCGCGTACCAGGGCGAGCGGCAGATCGCCGTGCGACCCGGCAGCAACGACGGCCTGCCGCTCAACGAGGCCGTCTCGCTGGCCCTGATCGACGAGTCCGACCAGGCGGCACAGCGCTACTCCTTCTCGACGCTCAAGACCAACAACCGCCCGGCCGCCACCCGGCTGATCGTGGAGAACCCCTCGAAGGAGTACGCGGAGAACACGGTCGGCACGGACGGCGTCCTCTACAAGTCGCTGAGCACCGGTTCGTTCACCTACCAGGGCGACGACCCGACCGAGTACGAGACGGACTTCAAACAGCTCACGAAGGAGGGCAGCCAGGACATCCAGCCCGTGATCGACCTCATCAAGTGGGCCGAGGAGGCCACGGACAAGGAGTTCGCCGAAGAGCTCGACGAACACGTCGACGTGAAGTCCTTCGCCCGCTACGTGGCGACGCAGAACCTGCTGCTGAACTTCGACGACATGAGCGGTCCCGGCAAGAACTACTACCTCTGGTACGACCTGGGCACCGAGAAGTTCTCGGTGCTCGGCTGGGACTACAACCTCACGTTCAGCGGAGACGCCACGACGGGTCCTGACGACGCCATCGGCATGGGCGGCGGCGGTATGCGCGGCGGCGCGGCCCAGGGCGGCGACGCCACCGAGCCGGGCGGCACCCAGGGCGCGCCCGAAAGGATGCCTTCGGGGATGCCGTCCGGTATGCCGCAGGGCGGCGGCGCGGGCATGCCCGGAGCGCAGCAGGGCGGCCAGGACGGTGCTCGGCAGGGCGCAGGCGGCGGAGGTATGTCCAGCGGCCACAAGCTGAAGGAGCGCTTCCTCGAACTGGACGCGTTCGACGAGGTCTACCACGAGGCCTACCAGGACCTCTACGAGCAGTTCTTCGGTTCCGGCACCGCGCTGGACGCCCTCGACGGCATTGTCGCCGATGCCAAGAACGCGGGCGCCGGGACCGGGCTCGACGAGGCCGCCAAGTCACTGCGCTCGACGATCACTTCGCGGACGGAGAGCCTCGCGAAGGACGAAGTGATCACCGGCTGACACGCGGCGGCACAGTACGCCTGCACGGCTCGGAGCGCGCCGGATTCCCCAGGGCATCCGGCGCGCTCAGTCACTGCAGCACCTTCGCGGCGCCGGCCGGGCTATCGGCCGATGTCGAAGATCCCGTACCCGAAGCCTTCCGCGGCGACGGTTCCGCCGTCGACCTGAACGCCGGACACCTCCAGAGGCCGTGGCTCCGCCGGGATGCCGTACGCGCAACTCACCGCCTTGCGCTGCGGATTGACGACGACGAGGTACCGCCCGCCCCGTACGTACACGAACGGGTAGCCGGCGTGCAGGACTTCCACCGAGCCGCCGGAGCCGAGCTCCGGTGTCGAGGTGCGCAGGGTGATGAGGCGGCGTACGAAATGGAGCAGCGAGGTCTCGTCGGCACGCTGCGCCGCGACCGAGGGGCGGTCGGGCGCCGGATCGAGCGGGAGATAGAGGCGGTCGGCGGGGGCGGTGGAGAAACCGGCGTTCGGGCCGTCGTCCCACTGCATCGGGGTGCGGGAGCCCGCGCGGTTGTAGCGCGGGCCCAGCACGCTGCCCTCCTTGTCGGGGAGGTCCGGGATGTAGCGCATGCCGATCTCGTCTCCGTAGTAGACCGCCGGGAGAGTCGGCCAGGTGAGCTGGAAGGCGAAGGCGGCGGGGAGCTGTTCGGCTGTGCGGGGGCCGCAGTTGAGGCGGGAGAAGTCGTGGTTCGCGGTCGGGAGGGAGATGAAGCCGCTGTCGGCCACGGCGGCCGACGCCTTGCGCCAGGCTTCGACGAACAGGCCGGGCGTGCCCTTGCCGCTCGGGTCGAAGAAGCAGTCGAGCGGGTCCCAGGACTCGTTGACCGTGCCCTCGGTGTTGCTCCACAGGGACCGCAGGGCGCGACCGTCGGTGGGGCCGCCGAACTGGAGGAAGAAGTCCGTGTGGAAGCCCGCGGGAACGGACACCTCCGGTTCGCCCCACTCCGAGAGCAGCACCGAGTCCGGATGCGTGTCGTCCAGCCAGTGGCGCAACTCCGTCCAGATCCCGGCCGTCCCGGTCTTGTCGGGGTCGTCCTTGACCAGCGACGCGGCCATGTCGACACGGAAGCCGGACAGACCGAGCCCCAGCCAGTGGTCCATGACCGCACGCAGAGCCGCACGGTTGGCGCGCGGGCCCTCGGCGTCGACCGGCTGACGCCAGGGCTCGGCCGGATTCTCCCGCGCGTAGCCGAAGTTGAGGGCCGGCTGAAAGGCGAAGAAGTTCGGCAGGTACGCGCCGGGGCGGGTGCCGGGGGAGTCGACGAAGCCGTCGGGACGGCCATCGGCAGGGTTCTCGGACGCCCAGATGTACCGGTGGTCTGCCGGGTCGTTCGCAGCGGCCGTGAACCAGGGGTGCTGGTCGGAAGTGTGACCGGCCACGAGGTCCAGCAGTACGCGGATGCCGTGGCTGCGTGCCTCGTCGACGAGCTTGGCGAGGTCGTCGTTCGAGCCGTAGCGGGGCGCGGTGTTCAAGTAGTCGGACACGTCGTATCCGGCGTCCCGGAACGGTGAGACGAAGCAGGGGTTGAGCCAGACGGTGTTGACGCCCAGCCACGCGAGGTGGTCGAGGCGCTCGGCGATTCCGTCGAAGTCGCCGATGCCGTCGCCGTTCGAGTCGGCGAACGACTGCGGATAGATCTGGTAGAAGACGGCGTCGGCCAGCCAGCGGGGGGCGGGGCGGAACGAAGTCATGAAGTGGACCTTAGACCGGCGCGCGAGGCACGCGCTGCCCCTATGCTGAGCGCGATGTTCACCCCGCAAGGTCCCACCCTCCGCGAACTGGCCGTGCAGGCCCTGTCGTCCGTCGAGCACGGCTACGACCTGCTCGCACCGAAGTTCGACCACACCCCGTTCCGGACACCGGACTCGATCCTCGACGCCGTGGCAACGGCACTGGACCGGATCGGACCCTTCGACCGTGGACTCGACCTGTGCTGCGGCACCGGCGCGGGGATGGAGGTGCTGAGCGAGCTGTGCCGGGAGAGCGTCACCGGGGTCGACATCAGCGCGGGGATGCTGGCTGTGGGGCGCGAGCGGGCGGGCGCGGCTCGTGCGCGGGGGCGTGGTGAGGCCGAAGCGCCGGAGCGTGGCGAAGTGGAGCCCTTGGGGCGTGCGCTTCCCGACCGCGCGCCGCGTGTCGCATGGGTGCGCGGTGACGCCCGTGCCCTGCCCTTCGCGCCCGTCTTCGACCTGGTGGTGAGCTTCGGAGCGTTCGGCCATTTCCTGCCGCGTGAGCTGCCGGGGCTGTTCGCCGAGGTCCACTCCGTGCTGAGGCAGGGGGGGCGCTTCGCGTTCCCGATCATGGCTCCGCCCCGGCCGAGCTCGCCCGGGTACTGGGTCCTGCTGGCCTTCGACATGGTGATGCGGGTGCGCAACGCCGTCTGGCGCCCGCCGTTCGTCATGTACTACCGGGCGTTCCGGCTCGACGACGTACGCCGTGAACTGGTGCGGGCCGGGTTCGAGGTCGAGCTGCACGCCCTGCCCGAGTTCGGCCGGCGCCCGGACGACAGCCCGCGGTGCCGGATGGTCGTGGCGACGCGGGGAAGCGGTGGGACGCCCGCGTAGGTACCCCAGCTCGACTGGTCGTGGCGTAGGCCTGCCCCTGCTCGGGTTTGGATTTCCAACTCGCGCGGCTATGGTGAGTCTACTTTTCAAACTAATTAGCTTGAGCCCCATGTCGAACCGACCGTGCGAGGAAACGCGATGAGCGTCTCACCACCGGACAGCACGCACGCCACGAGCGACGCCGTGGCCCGTATAGACCCCCTGTGGTGGTCATGGGCGGGCGCACACGGCGGACACGTCGCTGCGGCGGCGCTCTCCGCCGTACGGGATCGCGCGGCCGCCGCGGGGCAACACCCCGCACGTACCCTGACCACCCATTTCCTGGCCCCGGTCGACGCACGCCCCCTGCCGCTCACGGTGACCGTGCCGTCGACCGGGCGCCGCGCCTCGACCTGCATGTTCACCGGGCAGCAGGACGGGAGGCCGGTGCTCGTCGGCTCGGCGGTGTTCGGTACGGGCCGTCCGGGACCCTCGTACGAGAGGCGCACCGCGCCCGATGTGCCGGGAGCGCCGGACTGCCCGCTCCTCGACCTGCCCGTCGGTCTCGCGCCCTTCGCCAAGCAGGTGGAGATACGCCCCGCCACCGAGGACCTGCCGCTGGCCGGAGGTGAGAAGGCCGAACTCGTCGCCTGGGTGCGGTTCGCCGACGACCGGCCCCTGGACGCAGCGGCGGTCGTCACCCTGACCGACGTCCTGCCTCCCGGCCTCTACGCACACTGGCGCACCCCGCGCCCCGTGCCGACCGCCGAGCTGACCGTCCACTTCACCGACGCGCTCGACGACGGTGCACCTCGTGGCTGGGCCCTGGTCCGTATCCGCACCGAACAGGCCGGCAGCGGCTGGGCCGTCGACGACAGCACGGTGTGGTCGGCGGACGGCAGGCTGCTGGCCCTCGCCCGGCAGGCCCGGGTCGTCCAGAGAGCCCCTTCCCCCGTGCGAGAGGCCTTGTGAGCATCACCGGAGCCACGGGCTGACACCCAGGGAGCGGCGCAAGTCGCCGCAGGCCCTCGGTCCCTGTCGTGGACCCCTACGGCTCCTCCGGCCACCTGCCGCCAAGGGCCAGTGTCACCGCCGCGTCCGGGCCCAACTCGTGGCCCTCGCGCACTGCTTGGGCGAAGCGGGTGTCACCAAGGTCCGCGCGCAGTAGACGGGCGTACTCCCGGCGGAAGATCGTCGTCTCGGAGTGACCGAGCCGCGGGAGCCCGGCGGCGTACCAGAGGCGTCTGCTGACGCCGAGGAGCCGGGCGGCGAGCTCCGGCTCGCCCCGGCAGACCTCGGCGACCACGAGCAGGTCGGCGACCGCGGCGGCGCCCAGCCGGTCGTTCATCCGCCACTTGGCGGCCAGTGCCTCACGTCCCGTCCGCAGTGCTTCGTCCGGGTGGCCCAGGCCGATCCCGGAGAGCGAGACGAAGAAGTCACCCCAGGCCCGCATCCACAGCTCACCGCGTTTCGCGCAGTCCGCGCGCAGCCGCTCGGCCACCGTCGCGCACCGCTCGAAAGCGCCCTGGCCGGCCAGGAGATAGGCCTGTACGGCGAGCGTCAGCAGCTGGAAGAACTCCGCGCCGCCGCCACCCCCGGGCCGCTGCGGCGCACTCCCGTACAGCACGGCCGAGCGCGCCGACTCCCCGCGCACGGCCAGGCTGGCACCGGTCAACGGGAGGGCGGGCACCGGCAGTTGACGTTCCTTGGCGAGCCACACATACGCGGCGCTGACGGACTCCGCGGCATCCAGATCGTCCGGTACGACCGTGACCAGGCGGTGTGTCCAGGTGGCGAGCGTGTGCTCGGGGCCGTCGTGGTGCTCTCGGCGCAGTGCCCGTTCGAGATAGCCGCGCCCCTCCTCGGCGAAGCCGCAGGCGAACCAGAAGTACCAGAGGGTGCCCGCGAGTTCGAGCGCCGTCTCCGGTTCCAGCGCCGCCAGGCACTCCTCCATCGCGAGCCGCAGGTTCGCGTGCTCCGCGGTGAGTCGCTCGGCCCACATCCGCTGGCCGGGACCGAGCCACTCGGCCTCGCCCTGCTGGGCGACCCAGCGGAAGTAGTCGCGATGGCGGCGGCGTACGGCCTCCTCCTCACCGAGACCGCTGAGCCACTCGGCGCCGAACGAGCGGACCGTGTCGAGCATCCGGTAGCGCACCGCCGCACTGTCGCCCTCACGCGTCACGATCGACTTCTCGGTGAGCGACGCGAGCAGCGCGAGGATCTCCTCGGCGTCCAACGGGCCGCCGTGGCAGACGAGTTCGGCCGCTTCCACGTCCCAGCCGCCGGCGAAGACCGACAGCCGGGCCCAGAGCAGCCGCTCAAGCGGGGTGCACAGTTCGTGGCTCCAGCCGATCGCCGTACGCAGTGTCTGATGCCGGGCGAGGCGCGGTCGGGCGGGTGAGACCAGCAGGTCGAAGCGGGAGTCCAGGCCCTCCAGGAGCCGTTCGAGGGGGAAGCCGCGCAGGCGCACCGCGGCCAGTTCCAGGGCCAGCGGAATCCCGTCCAGACGGGCGCACACGGCGGCCACGCCCGCCCGGTTGACGTCGGTCAGCGTGAACGAGGGCACGGCCGCGGCGGCACGCGCCGCGAACAGGGCCACCGCGTCGTCCCGTTCGCCGAGCGGCAGCGGCGCCACCGTCAGCAGATGCTCACCCGGTACGCCCAGCGACTGCCGGCTGGTGGCCAGCACGTGCAATTCCGGCACCTTCGCCAGGAGTTCCTGCACCACCCGCGCGCACTCGTCGAGCACGTGCTCGCAGGTGTCGAGGACGAGCAGCAGCGGAGCCTGGGCGAGATGCTCGCAGAGCGCCTCCAGGAGCGGCAGCAGGGTCTGCTCGGCCAGCCGCGTCGCCTGCGCCACGGCGTTGGTGAGCAGATCCGGGTCCTGCAGCTCCGAAAGCTCCACGAGCCACACCCCGCCCGGAAAATCCTCGAGTGCGAGGTGCGCCGCCCGCAGCGCGAGCCGTGACTTGCCGACACCCCCGGGGCCTGTGAGGGTGACGAGGCGGTTGGTGTCCAACAGGCCCGAGACAGCGACGAGTTCGCCTTTCCGTCCGATGAAGGCGTTGGCCTCGGCGGGCAGATTGCCGGTCCTGCCGTTCCGCACTGAGGCCGCCATATTTCCCCCTCACCCGACCGGATGGCGGTCACCCTAACCCTCTGACGCGCGGCCCGCTTCCGGCGTAGCGTGGATGGGCCCCAGCACACCAATCCCTGGGGGGTGCGGGAGATGGCCGTAGTACCGGCACTGCGAGTTGTCGGACAGATGCGTTCCGGAGACCATCTGCTGCTCGGCTACGACACGGACGAGGAGCGGGAGACCGTACTCGCCGCATTCCTCCTCGACGGACTGGCCAGCGGGCAGCGCGGGCTGGTGCTGACCCCGGGAGAGATCCCCGCGGGGCTTGCCCTGTCCTTCCTGGAGGCGCAGGGCTGCTTCGTCGACGACGAGATCGCCGCCGGACGACTGGCGGTCGATGCGCATCTGGCCACGCCCGAGGGGCTGTGGGATCTGGACGAGGTGATCCGCCGCGAGGCGCGCCGTGCGGTCGGCGACGGCTTCCTCGGCCTGCGCGTCAGCATGGAAGTGCTGCGCGGCGGGGCGGACAAGGGGCTGAAGATGCTGCACGACAGCGAGCTGCTCCTCGACCCCGTCTTCGCCACCCTGCCCGTGCTCGGCATCTGCCAGTACGACCGACGCGTCTTCGACGAGGGCGACTTGGCCCGGCTCGACGGACTGCACCACGGCCGGGTCGCCGCCGACCTCGTCTGGCGGGACGACCTGCTCTCCATCACCCGCACCTTCGCGCCCCCCGGCCTGGCCCTCGCCGGGGAGATCGACGACACCAACGTCACCGCCGTCGCCCGCGCCCTGCACGACGAGACGGTCCGCGCCCGCGCCCGCACGGTGAACGGCATCCGCGCCCGCCTCGACCTGCGCGACCTGAGCTTCGTCGACGTCAGCGCCCTGCGGCTGCTGGTGTTCTCGGCGCTCGGCCTGTACGCGGGCGGCGGCACCCTCGTCCTGTACGGCGTCGCCCCGCATGTCCAACGGGTGATGCGGGTGACCGGCTGGGACCGCGTTCCGGGCCTGCGTCTGGAGCAAGGAGAAGAAGTGCCATGACCCGCACCGGGTTCGTCCACCAGGCGCTGTGCTACGGCTCGGACGACGAATTCCTCGAAGGGACCCTCGAGTTCACCCGCGACGGCCTGGACGCGGGCGACGCCGTCCTCGCCGTCGTGAAGGACCACAACATCACCCTCCTCGAATCCGCCCTCGGCGCTCGCGCCCACGAAGTCGAGTTCGTCGACGCCGACGACTGGTACCGCTTCCCCTCCCGCACCCTGGGCCAGTACCACGCGTACTGCGCGGACCACGGTACGGACCGCCGCGTCCGCATCATCGGCGAACCCGTCTGGAGCGGGCGCACAGAGTTCGAGGCACGCGAGTGGACGCGCTACGAGTCACTGCTCAACGTCGCCTTCGCCGACTCGGGCCACTGGATCCTCTGCCCCTACGACACCCGCACCGTCCCCTCCGAGCTCGTGCGCACGGCGACCCGCACCCACCCCGAACTCGCCCTCGGCGCCCGTACTTCGGCCCCCAGCGGCCGCTACACCGCCCCGGCCGACTTCTATGCCGAGTGCGACGCCGCCCTCCCCCACTGCCTTAAGGGCGTGGGAGGTACCCCCATGGCGGGCCGCCTTCCCGACGGCTCGGACGACATCCCCTTCGGCCGCGGCCGGTCGGCGGCCCTGCGTGCGGCCGTCGGCGCGTACGCCCGCCGCTCGGGGATGCCCGAGCAGCGGACGTACGACATGGTGGCGGCCGTGCACGAGGTGGTGACCAACGCCGTGCGGTTCGGCGGCGGGGGCGGTGTGCTGCGGCTGCGCAGTGACCCCGACTACGTGATCTGCGAGGTCGCGGACGCCGGCGCGCACAACTCCCCGGCGCCCGCGCGGTTCCCCGGACAGCTGCCGCCCGGAGCGCGGGCCGCGGGCGGTCACGGGATGTGGGTGGTACGACAGTTGAGCGACCTCGTCGCCGCGGATCTCGGGCCCGAGGGCTCCACCGTACGCGTGTACTTCCGCCGCGCTGGAGACCTCACCCCGCGGCCGGCAGCGTGAACTCATAGACCAAGGCGTCCTGTTGGGCGTCCACCACGAGGTCGGTGATCTCCAGTGGACGGTCGTACTGGTCGTGCACCCGCCGGGTGACCCGTACGGACCGGGGGAGCTGGGTGATCGAGTCCCGGTGGTGCAGGGTCAGCCCCGCCTTGCGCATCCAGTCGTAGGCACGCCTCAGTTGGGCCGACGCCGTGCCGTCGGCCCGGTCGCGGTAGCGGGCCAGCTCCTCGACCTCGGTCACCGCGACGGCGGAGAAGGACGTCACGGCCGTACGCAGTCCGCTCCCGTCCGCGGCTGCCGACTCGTAGCGGTGCACCAGCGTCGGCCGGAGAGGTTCGAGCCCCAGCGCGTGCGCGTGTTCCGGTGGGGGAGTCTCCCAGATCACGGTGGTCCGGTGGACGGTGCACGGTTCGGTGGTGTGTGCCCCGACGGGGAAGTCGAGGGACGGGACGTGTTCCGCGGTGCTGCCGGGCAGTGTCGCGTGACTGCCGCGCCGGTCGGTGGAGACCAGGCCACCGCGCCGCAGCATCTGCAGCGCCTGCCGAACGGTCTCGCGGCTCACGCCGAAACGGTTGGCCAACTCCCTTTCTCCCGGCAGGCGTTCGCCGGGTGGAATGGTCCCGTCGCGCAGATCGCCGAGCAACAGCGCGGCGATCTGCGAGTAACGGGGCTCGTGGTCGGACGGGTGGGCGGTGCGGGCCATGTCCGCGCCCCTCCTGAGTGGTGACGTGCGTGGTGACGAAACGTAGCCGTGCGGGCTCATTGCGCGACCAGATCTAAGCATTGGTCTAAACCACCAGGGAAGGGCGGCCGGGCAGTTCGGCCGATTTCAGCCCGCGCCTCCGTGCGGCGCGGAGGCGTTCAGAGCGCGCTGTACAGCGCGTCCACGAGCGCCATCTTCCTTGGGTCGTCGGCGATGTGAGGGCCCATGCGGTTCATGACGTACCCCAGTGACACGCCCGCCTCCGGGTCGGCGAGACCGCAGGATCCGCCGAAGCCGTCATGTCCGAAAGCCCTCGGGTTGGGCCCGTACGAACCGTTGGGTCCGCTCAGCCACAGCCCCAACCCGATCTCCGTCTCGTGCTCGAACCCGGCACCGAGCACCAGGTCACGGCAGCTGCCCTGCCCCTCGCGCACCCGCTCGGCGGCCTCCGGTGAGAGCACCTCCCGGGAGTCGTACGAGCCGCGCCCGGCGAAGATCCCGTACAGCGCGGCGATCGCGCGGGCCGTGCCGTGGCCGTTCGCGGCCGGGATCTCGGCGGCCCGCCACTGCGGCGTGTTGGCCTCGGCCGCGCCTACGGGCGGATTGGCGAGAGCGGCCAGCGCGGCGGGCGCCAACTGGGCGAAGACCGCCGCCTGTTCACTGGTCGAGGCGGCACGCGGATGCACCAGCTCGGCCGCCCGCCCCGACTCCTTCTCCGGCAGCCCGATGGTGAAGTCGATCCCGAGTGGCCCGGTCACCTCCCGCTCCAGGAACGCACCCGGCAGCAACCCCGAAACCCGCCGCACCACTTCACCCACCAGGTGTCCGAACGTGATCGCGTGATAGCCGGACCGCGACCCCGGCTCCCACCAGGGCTCGTGTGCCGCGAGGCGTTCGACGGTCAGCTCCCAGTCCAGCAACTGCGCGAGCGTGTGCGGCTTCCGCAGCCCGGACAAGCCCGCGCGATGCGACAGCAGATGCCGTACGAGCACCGACTCCTTGCCCGCAGCCGCGAACTCCGGCCAGTACGCGGCCACCGGGGCGTCGAAGTCGAGCAGCCCGCGGTCGGCCAGGATGTGCGCGCACAGTGCCGTCGGACCCTTCGACGTCGACCACACGTTGACCAGGGTCTCCCGCTCCCAGGCCCTGGTGCGTGCCGCGTCCGCCCAGCCGCCCCACAGGTCCACGACGGTCTCGCCGTCGAGCGTGACCGTCACCGCCGCGCCCAGCTCGCCCCGGTCGCCGAAGTTCTCCTCGAACGCGGTGCGCACCGCCGAGAAGCGTGTGTCGCAGTGGCCTTGAACGTGCGGTGCGCGCTGGGACATGGGACCTCCGTCGCCCGTAGGGAGGCCCGGAGTCGGATCCGGGCCGGATCAACGTATCGCTGGAACGTACCGACTGGTCGGACTGGGCGGAAGCGGTCGGACCGCATTCGTCATCGCGTGATCTCCCGCAGGCCACCCAACACCCCTACAGTGCAGGTGAGTTGACCGATGAGACGCGGGAGGCATGGGGACAATGCGGAGACACGTGAAAGTGCTGGCGCGGACCGGGATCGCCGTGGGTACAGCGAGCGTGCTGGCCCTCGCCACGGGACCCCAGGCGACGGCCGCCGACCTGTCGTACTCGTCCAGCACCTCCGTGGGCGTCCACAACGCCTACGAGAAGACGAAGTACCCGTACTTCGCCGACGCCCTGGACTCCGGCGCCGGAATGCTCGAACTCGACGTGTGGACCAATGTGTTCGGAGCCTCCTGGCGGGTCTCGCACAGCAACCCGCTCGGCAACGACAACAACTGCGTGAACGCGGCGAACGCCTCCGAGCTGCGCGCCAAGGCCACCAACCGCGACCTCGGCGGCTGCCTCGCCGACATCAAGGCCTGGCACGACGCGCACCCGGGCCACCGGCCGATCCAGCTGAAGATGGAGATGAAGGACGGCTTCCTGGGCACCAGCGGCCGTGGCCCCGCCCAGTTGGACGCCCTGCTCACCTCGAAGCTCGGCGACGCCCTGCTCCGCCCCGCCGACGTTGTCGGCTCCCACCCCGACCTCGACACCGCCGTCCGCGCCGACGGCTGGCCCGCGCGCTCGGCCCTGGCAGGCAAGTTCATCGTCGAGCTGATCCCCGGCACCGTCGAGGAGGGCAACCCCTTCGACACGCTGTGGACCGACCGCGAGTACGCCACGTACCTGCGAGACCTCGCCGCCGCCGGACGCCTGCGCGAGGCGGCCGCCTTCCCCGCCGTGCACAACGCGGCCACCGGCGACCCCCGCACCCGCTACACCGACGCGACCATCCGCCCCTGGCTCGTGGTGTTCGACGGCGACGCCGCCACCTACGCCAACGGCACGATCGACACCGCCTGGTACGACGACCGCCACTACCTCGTCGTCATGACCGACGCCCAGAACGTGCCCCCGGCCATCGACGGCACCAACCCCACCCAGCAGCAGGCACTCGACCGCCTCGCGCTCCTGGCCGGCAAGGACGCCACCGTCGTCTCCGCGGACTGGTACCCGCTGCCCGCCGTCCTGTCCACGGTCGTACCGCGGGGGACCTCCGGCTGAGAACTACCCGGCCGCGAGGTGGGCGGGCAGCCAGCTCAACTTGGCCGCCTCCTGGTAAGTGCCGCCGCCCTCGTGGTCGTTGAAGTCGTACACCTCGATCGTCTTGTCCTCGGTCGCCCACGCGTTGAACGCCGCGAACACCGTGGAGGGCGGGCACGTCTGGTCCTCCAGGGCGACCGAGAAGAGGGCCGGTGCCCGGCCGCGCGCGGCGAAGTGCACGCCGTCGAAGTAGGAGAGCGTGCGCAGCACTTCGTCGGTGCGGCCGCGGTGCGTCTTGAGGAAGTTGCCGATCTCCCGGTACGGGTTCCGGTCCGTCAGTGTCGCGGCGCGCGGGAAGTCGCACAGGAACGGCACGTCCGGCGCGATCGCCGCCAGGTCGGGTACCAGACCGCCCACCGCGATCGTGATGCCGCCGCCCTGGCTCGCGCCAACGGCCGCGGTGCGCGCCGCGTCGACCAGCGGATGTGAGCGGGCCGCCTCCACGGCGCGCACCCCGTCCGTGAACACCCGGCGGTAGTAGTAGTTCTCGGGGGCGTCGACGCCACGGGTCATGTACCCGGGGTACGCGGGCCCGCTGCCCACCGGATCGGGGGTCTCACCGCCGCCCCACGCGCTGCCCTGGCCGCGCGTGTCCATCACGAAGTGCGCGAAGCCCGCCGAGGCCCACAGCAGATGCGTGTGCGGAAGGCCGCGTCCGCCGCCGTACCCGACGAACTCCACGACCGCGGGCAGCGGCGAGTTCGCCCAGGCGGGCAGTGTCAGCCAGCCCTTGACCGGGTGCCCGCCGAACCCGGCGAACGTGACGTCGTACACCTTGACGGTCTTCAGATGCGTCTCGACCGGCTCGAAACGGGCGCCGAGTTCGTGTTCGCGGGCCTCCTGGAGCGTCTTGGCCCAGAAGGTGTCGAAGCCCTCGGGCTCGACGGACGCGCTGCGGTAGTCGCGGAGTTCGTCGAGGGGGAGGTCGAACAGGGCCATGAAGGACCACCTTTGGTGTCGGGGGCGGATGATCACACCGTACGTGTGCCGTCTCCGGGGCCGCCAGGCCCTTGCTTCTCGCCGGCCGCGCTCCCGCGAGGAATCCGTCCCCCGTACGACTGATCGGCGCTCACTATGGAACCCGCCCACCACCGGCAAGTCCTGGCAGGCGGCAGTCCTCGACACCCGCCCCGACACCCGAAAGGCACGCGCCATGAACCCCGGCACCCGCACCATCACCGTAGGCATCGACGGTTCGCGGGCGAGTCTCGACGCGGCGGACTGGGCCGCCCGCGAGGCCCAGCGCCGCCGCCTCCCGCTGCGTCTGCTGCACGCGGCGCCCGGACCCGCCGTGCCCGCACGGATCCCGGACGTCGACGTCCCGGCCGGGCGCACCAGCACCGCACTCGACCACGCCGCGATCCAACTGGCCTACGCCCACCCGGCGTTGGACATCATCGCGCGCAGCACCGACAAACCCGCCGTCCCCGCGCTGCTGGCGGCGGCCGCGCAGACCGAGACCCTGGTGCTCGGCTCACGGGGCCAGACCGGGTTCGCGGGTCTCCTGGTCGGCTCGGTCGCTCTCGCGGTGACGGCCCGCGCCGAACACCCGGTCGTTGTCGTGCGCGCGGGTGAACTCCCCGAAGACGAACGGATGCCGACCGTCGACGGCACCCCGACGAGCACGGCTCCCTATCTCCCCGTCGTCCTCGGCCTGGACCTGAGCCACCCGGCCGACGACCTCATCGGGTACGCCTTCGACACCGCGGCCGTCCGCTCCGCGCCGCTGCACGTCGTGCACACCTGGACCCTGCCCCCGCCGCGCGGCCACGCGCCCGGCACGCCCCTCCCCGGCCACCCGGACGAGCGGGAGGACGGCAAGTGGCATGTGCTGACCAGCACGTTGCAGCCGTGGCGCCACAAGTTCCCGGAGACGCCCGTCTCCGAGCAGGTGATCTACGGCCACCCCGGGCACCATCTGCTGAGGGCGTCCAACCGGGCGGGTCTGCTGGTCACCGGGCGCCGGATGGGCGAGGGCCTGGGCCGCGCCGCGCACTCACTCATCCACCACGCGATGTGTCCGGTGGCGGTGGTGCCGCACGGCTAAGGGCAGAGAAGAGAAGAGCAGGGCAGGCTGGCAGAGCACCGCACGAACCGCTCAGCCGAAGCGCTCGATACGGATGCGGTCCACCGGTTGCCCGGCCTCGACCAACAGCCGCGACGCATGCTCCGCGAACCCGTTGGAGCCACACACATAGGCCTCCCACCCACCGGGTGGCTGCTCGGCCAGGAGCGGTGCCACATGTGCCGCCGCCATACGTCCTACCGGCACACCCTCCGGCGCGCTGCGCGTGAAGACGGTCTTCGTCTCCTCGCCGTACTCCCGCGCGTAGATGAGCTCTTCGGGACCGCGCGCCGAGACGAGCAGGCGCAGCGGCACGTCCAGACCCTGTGCGCGGTGGTGCCGCAGCATCGACATCAGCGGTACGACACCGGATCCGGCGCCGATGAGCAGCGCGGGCCGGTCGCCGGGCCAGGCGAAGAAGCCGCTGAGCGGCCCCCGTACCTGCACCGTGTCGCCGAGCTCGGCGACGGTGTGGAACCAGCCGGAGACCTCGCCCCCCTCGACATGGTCCAGCGTCAGTTCGACGTGTCCGGCGTCGTCGGGCGGAGAAGCGATGGAGTAGTGGCGCTGTGCCACATACCCGTCCTCGGCGGTCAGCCGCAGCATCAGATGCTGTCCCGGCAGATGCCCCATCCACTGCGGCACCGCGAACCGGAACGTGGCGGCATGCGGCGTCTCCCGGCGGATCTCGGTGAGCGTGGCCGTCTGCCAGGTGGCCGCGGCCCGGTTGCTCACCGCGATCCGCCCGGGCACGGCGAAGCCGGTGTTCGGCACGAAGGTCTCGGTCGTCGTCTCAGTCACCGGAGTAGCGCTGCTCTTCCCAGGGGTTGCCGCGTGCGTGATAGCCGTTCTGCTCCCAGAAGCCCGGCTCGTCGTGGTCCAGGAGCCGCAGGCCGGCGATCCACTTGGCGCTCTTCCAGAAATACAGGTGCGGCACGATCAGCCGCGCCGGACCACCGTGCTCGGCGGACAGCGGCTTCCCGCCGTACTCCCACACGATCCAGGCGCGGCCGCCGGTCAGATCGGCGAGCGGGAGGTTCGTGGTGTACCCCGTGTGCGAGTAGGCGACCGCGTGGGTCGCGGTCGCGTCCGGGCGGACCTCGTCCAGGAACGCGTCCAGGGACACGCCCCCGAAGCGCACGCCGAACTTCGACCAGCTCGTCACACAGTGGATGTCGCCCTCGTACGCCGAAGCGGGCAGCGTGTGTGCCTCGTCCCAGTCCCAGGTGCGCGGCGCGGCCACCAGACCGTCGACTCGGAAGGTCCAGTCGGCGGGCGCCAGGTCGGGGGTGACCTCGGCGGACAGGACGGGCCAGTCGTCGCCCGCGTCGTACTGGCCGGGCGGCAGTCCGGCATTGTGGGCGCGCGGGCGCCCGGTGAAACCTCGGGTGACGTTCATACGGGTGGAGCCTCCAGGCCGCCGGGAGCGACGGCCCGCCGGTCGAGCGTGATCAGTACTTACGCATTCAACCGTACGTGGCTGTCGACTATGCCCGAGCCTCTACGGGGCCCCGATCATTGCGGACATATGAACTCTCCCCGGGCCCGGGAATAGCCGCGCCGCGATCTTCCTTGCCGCTAAGCGGGTCCGGCGATGTCCGGTGCGGTTCGGCAGCGCCCCAAAGGGGCGCGGGGAACTGCGCGACCAGCCACGACGGACCCGCAGGTAACGCACCGGACTGGCGGCGGAGCGCTTGGTGCCGACGCCGGTGGCCCCGACAGCTCCAGCGGGTGACAGTGGTCCCGGCAACCGGTGACAGCGAGGGAGAGTGAGGAAGCACATGCCCAAGGCGTACGTCTTCACGCGGTTCGGCGGACCCGAGGCCGAGGCACTGGTGGAGCAGGAGCGGCCGAGCCCGGGCCCCGGCCAGGTACTGGTCGCGGTACGTGCGGCGGGCGTGAACCCCGTCGACTGGAAGCAGCGGACGGGTCACGCCCGACCCGGTGGCCCCGCACGCGAACTGCCCGCGGTGTTCGGCAACGAGGTCGCGGGGGTCGTCGAGGAGGCCGGCGCCGATGTGACCGGCTTCGCCGTCGGGGACGAGGTCTTCGGCAATCCGGTGGCGGGCGGATACGCCGAGTACGCCCTGCTTCCCGTGACCCTGACCGCGCACAAGCCCGCCGAACTGTCGTACGTGGACGCGGCGACCCTGCCCGTCGCGGCGGCGACCGCGTACGACGGAGTCCGCCAGCTGGATCTGCCCGCCGGCGCGACTCTGCTGATCACCGGTGCGGGCGGCGGTGTCGGCGTCGCGGCCACGCAGATCGCCCGCGCCTTCGGAGTGCGTGTCGTCGGTGTCGCGAGCGATGCCAAGAAGGACTTCGTCGAGTCGCTCGGGGCCGTGCACGTCCCGTCCGGGCCGGACCTGGCGGAGCGGCTGCGCGGGGCTGCCCCGGACGGTGTGGACGGCGTGTTCGACCTGGTCGGGGGCGAAGTCCAGGAAGCCGCGGCGACGCTCCTCGCCGACCCTACGAAGCTGATCACCGGCGCCGACCGGAGGACCGCCGCGCGGCTCGGGGGCGGGCCCGTCGAGCGTGCCCGCAACGCCGCCGTGCTCGACGAGGTGGCGAAGCTCGTGGTCGAGGGCAAGCTGCGGCCGTTCGTCACGCAGACCTTCCCGCTCGACCGGGCGGGCGAGGCGCTGCGCACGGTCGAGGACGGTCACGCGCGCGGCAAGATCGTGATCGAGGTCGGCGGATGAGCGCGCACCCCCTGGACAATCCGGCGTTCGGTGCCCTGACCGGCCCGCACGCCCACTTCGCCGAACGCCGCGGCCGCGTCCTGCGCTACCCCCTGGACGTGTCGCCCTGGCTGGCCCTCCCCGACGAACCGGACGCCGACGACTGGGCGGACCTCGCCGCCCTGGTCGGACCGGGCGGCGAAGCCCTGCTGGCCGGTTTCACCGGGCAGACCCCGGACGGCTGGGAGTTGACCTTCAGCCTGGACGGCGTTCAGCTGGTCGACGACGGGATCGCCGCGGCCCCGGACGCCGAGGCGGTGC
Source organism: Streptomyces sp. NBC_00038 (assembly GCF_026343635.1). Classification (NCBI taxonomy): domain Bacteria; kingdom Bacillati; phylum Actinomycetota; class Actinomycetes; order Kitasatosporales; family Streptomycetaceae; genus Streptomyces; species Streptomyces sp. NBC_00038. The sequence continues at coordinate 1,153,292 of NZ_JAPELQ010000001.1, read as the reverse complement.
GGCTCGGCCCCGCCGATGTGCCCGAGATGCTCGACCTGGTCGAACGGACCAGGCCCGGACCCTTCCTGCCGCGCACCGTCGAACTCGGCACCTATCTCGGGATACGCAGGAACGGCGCCCTGATCGCCATGGCGGGGGAGCGGCTGCACCCGCCGGGCTGGACCGAGATCAGCGCGGTCTGCACCGACCCGGACTTCCGCGGCGAGGGCCTGGCCACCCGGTTGATCCTGGCCGTCGCACACGGCATCCGCGAACGCGGCGAGACCCCGTTCCTGCACACTGCCGCGAACAACACCAACGCCATCCGCCTCTACGAGTCCCTGGGCTTCCGGGTCCGCCGCACGACCCGCTTCCTCGCGGCACGCGTGCCCGAGCACGCGGCGGTGTCCTGAGCCCCATGACCGCGCGGGCGGGTCGCCGGCCGGTCAGTCCGCGGACGGGCCGCTGACCGGCTCGTCCGCGCCCGCCGCGTTGTACCGCAGCAGATACGAGGCGAAGCGCGCGAGATCCTCCTCCGGCCAGCCCGCGAGCCGCTCACGGAACGCCTCTCGGCGGCTCTCGGTCACCTGGGCGAGGATCTCCGTGCCCGTCCCCGTCAGATGCAGCACCTGCACCCGGTGGTCCTCCGGGTCGAGCCGTCGTTCGATCAGCCCGGACCGCTCCAGCGCGGCCACCTGCCGGCTCACCGTGGACTTGTCCAGCGCGTAGTGCGCGGCGAGGTCGGTGGCACGGCAGCCGCCGCGCTCCTCCAGGTGCCCGAGCAGGGTGTACGAGACCAGGGACAGCTCGGGGTGCATACGCCCTGCCGTGGCCCTGGCCCGCCGGGCGAAGGACGTCATCTCGCGCTGGATGGTCTCGACGGCCGCATCGGCGGCAGTGGCAGTGGCAGTGACAACGGTCTCATCAAGCACTTCGGCTGCCTTCATGGGAACCTCCCTCGCGCTACTAGTTGTATAGTACAACCTGAAGTGAGAGTTGTATTTGCCAACCAGTATGTCGATCGAGTAGGAGTTCGCATGGTCACCGGGCTGCGGTCACCGGCGCTGCGTCATGTGCTCACGCACCTGATCACCCCGCTGCTGATGTGCATAGGTATGGGGCTCGCCTACATGGGCGCCTTCGTCACGCCCGAGCCGAACCACCTGCCCGTCGCCGTCGTGGGCAGCGGTCCCGAGGTCAAGGTGTTCGCGCAGTCGGTCAAGGACGAGGCGGGGGACAAGCTCGACGTCCGCACCGTCGCGAGCCGCGCCGAGGCGGTCGACCTGCTCAAGTCCCGTGACATCACGGGTGCGTACATCCCGAGCTCGAAGGCGCCGGAGCTGGTCGTCGCCACCGCCGCTTCCGACATGGGAGCCACGGCGGTCGAGAAGGTCTTCACCCCGGTCGCCGCCCAGCAGAATCTGCCGCTGAAGGTCACCGACGTCGCCCCGCCGGCCGCCGACGACCCCACGGGCCAGGGCCTGTTCTTCCTGTTGATCGCGCTGAGCATCGGCTCGTACGCGTCCGTCGCCGCACTCGGTGCCGCGGGCGGCGAGCTGCCCATGCGGGCACGGGCGCTGCTGGCCGTCGGCATCTCCGGTGCCGTGAGCGTCATCGGCACGCTGCTCGCCGGACCGGTGTTCCACCTCGCGGACCACGACCTCGCGAGCGTGTGGGGGATGAGCTGGCTCTACTCCGCCGGCATCCTCTTCATCGGCGTCGGACTCCACACGTTCCTCAAGCGGTGGACCACGCTCGCCATGATGGTGCTCTTCGTGATGCTCAACTTCACCAGTTCCGGTGGTTTGTTCAGGCCCGAGCTTCAGAACGGCTTCTTCGGCACCCTGCACGCCTTCTGGAACGGCGCCGGGTTCGTCGAGGGAGTCCGGGGCCTCCTCTACTTCGACGGCGACGGCCTGTCCGGCAACCTCTGGACGCTGGTCGTCTGGCTGCTGGTCGGCCTCCTGGTGACGGCCGTCGCCGGTGCCGTGGAGCGAGGGCGAGCCCGTGGCCACGTACGGCCGAAGCCCCTCGATGAAGCCGAGGAGGCCGAGGAAGAGCTGGAGGAGTCGGTCGCTGTCTGACCGTTCCTGTTAATGTTTCCGCGTCGGCTGTGGATCGCCCCAGTCAAAGAGTTGCCCAGGAGGTGGGACCCATCAACGCTTGGTCAGGTCGGGTGCTCTCACCTCAAGGCAACGCGGCTCACCGCCAGTAGGCGGCCGCGAGAGCGCCCTTCGGCTCACCGAAAGGCCCTCGGCTTCCATGCCTCTTCTGCTCCCTCTCTTTGATTCCGTTGTCACCACGCTCCGCTCCGCCGGCTGTGTCTTCGCCGAGGACGAGGCGGAGCTGATCCTCTCCACCGCTCGCACCCCGGACGATGTCGCCGCCATGGTGGACCGGCGCGTCGCGGGACTTCCCCTTGAACACGTGCTCGGCTGGGCCGGGTTCCACGGGCTGCGCGTCGCCGTGGAGCCGGGTGTCTTCGTGCCCCGTCGCCGCACCGAGTTCCTCGTCGACCAGGCGGTCGCCCTCGCGCGGGACGCGTCCCTCGTCGTGGACCTGTGCTGCGGCTCCGGCGCGGTGGGCGCCGCACTGGCCGCCTCCCTCGGCGGGCCCGAACTGCACGCCGCCGACATCGACCCGGCGGCGGTGCGCTGCGCCCGCCGCAACGTCGAGCCCTTCGCCGGTCACGTCCACGAGGGCGACCTCTTCGCCGCCCTGCCCGACACCCTGCGCGGCCGCGTCGACGTGCTGGCCGCCAACGTGCCGTACGTCCCCACCGACGAGGTCGGACTCCTGCCGGCGGAGGCCCGCGACCACGAGCCCCTCGTCGCTCTCGACGGTGGCTCCGACGGGCTCGACATCCTGCGCCGGGTCGCCGCCGAGGCCCCCCGATGGCTGGCCCCCGGCGGCTGCCTCCTCGTCGAGACGAGCGAGCGCCAGGCGTCCCGGGCCGTCGAGGCCTTCACTCGCAGCGGCCTGGCAGGCCGGCTGGCCGTATCCGACGAGCTGTACGCCAACGTCGTGATCGGCCTCAAGCTCTAGCCACTCGACCGACTCCGCTCGCTCGGCACGTCGCGTTCCCCGTCGCGTCGGCCGAGTGAGCGACCTCATTGTGCAACTAGTTGCATAAACTGCGGCCCGTCGTTTACAACAGACATCACGACACCGCGCACGGAGGGCCGCCCGATGAGCCGTTACCCGCACCTGCTGACCCCGCTCGACCTGGGCTTCACCACGCTGCCCAACCGCGTGCTCATGGGCTCCATGCACGTGGGCCTGGAAGAGGCCGAGCGCGGCTTCGAGCGGATGGCGGAGTTCTACGCCACCCGGGCCCGCGGCGGGGTCGGCCTCATCGTGACCGGCGGCATCGCGCCCAACGAGGCGGGACGGCCGTACGAGGGCGGCGCCAAGCTGACCACCGAGGCGGAAGCCGATCAGCACGCGGAGATCACGGCCGCGGTGCACCGCGAGGGTGGGAAGATCGCCATGCAGATCCTGCACTTCGGGCGGTACGCCTACCACCAGGATCTCGTCGCGCCCAGCGCCCTCCAGGCCCCGATCAGCCCCTTCCCGCCGCACGCGCTCACCGACGCCGAGGTCGAGCAGACCATCGACGACTACGCGCGCGCCGCCCGCCTGGCGAAACGGGCCGGCTACGACGGCGTCGAGATCATGGGCTCCGAGGGGTACCTGATCAACGAGTTCATCGCTACCCAGACCAACAAACGCGAGGACCGCTGGGGCGGCTCGTACGAGAACCGCACGCGCTTCCCCCTGGAGATCGTCCGGCGTGTGCGCGAGGCGGTCGGCGCGGACTTCATCATCATCTACCGCCTGTCGATGCTGGACCTGGTGCCCGGCGGCTCCTCCCTGGAGGAGGTGATCACCCTCGCCCAGGCCGTCGAGGCCGCCGGAGCCACGATCATCAACACCGGCATCGGCTGGCACGAGGCCCGCATCCCCACCATCGCGACCTCGGTGCCGCGCGGTGCGTACACGTGGGTGACCAAGAAGGTCATGGGTGCCGTCTCGATCCCCCTCGTCACCACCAACCGCATCAACACCCCCGAACTCGCCGAGCAGTTGCTCGCCGACGGCCACGCCGACATGGTGTCCCTGGCCCGCCCGATGCTCGCCGACCCCGACTTCGTCGCCAAGGCGCAGGCGGGCCGGCCCGAGGCCATCAACACCTGCATCGGCTGCAACCAGGCCTGCCTCGACCACACCTTCAGCGGCAAGATCACCTCCTGCCTGGTCAACCCGCGCGCCTGTCACGAGACGGAGCTCGTCCTCTCGCCGACCAAGCTGCGCAAGCGAGTTGCCGTGGTCGGCGCGGGTCCCGCCGGACTCGCCTGCGCGGTCTCCGCCGCCGAGCGCGGCCACGACGTCACCCTCTACGACGCCGCGCACGAGATCGGCGGCCAGCTCAACGTGGCCCGCAAGGTCCCCGGCAAGCAGGAGTTCGACGAGACGATCCGCTACTTCCGTACACAGCTCGAACTGCACGGCGTGGACGTGCGGTTGAACACCCGCATCACCGCCGAGGACGTCCTCGGACACGACGAGGTCGTGGTCGCGACCGGCGTCAGCCCGCGCACCCCCGAGATCCCCGGCGTCGACCACCCCAGCGTCGTCGGCTACTTGGACGTGCTGCGCGACGGCGCCCCCGTCGGCGACCGCGTGGCGATCCTCGGCGCCGGAGGCATCGGCTTCGACGTCGCCGAGTACCTGACCGACAGCGGCGACAAGGCGAGCGAGGACCCGGCGACGTACTTCCGGAACTGGGGCGTAGACATGGACTACCGGGGGCCCGGCGGCCTCGCCGCCCCCGAGCGGTCCGCCCCGCCCCGCACCGTCCACCTCCTCCAGCGCAAGGCCTCCAAGGTCGGCGCCGGACTCGGCAAGACCACCGGCTGGATCCACCGCGCCGAACTCAAGCACCGCGGCGTCACCATGGTCCCGGGCGTCCAGTACGACCGGATCGACGACGCCGGACTGCACGTCACCATCGAGGGACAGAGCCAGGTCCTGGACGTCGACACGATCGTCCTGTGCACCGGGCAGGACCCGCGCCGCGGCCTGTACGAGGAGCTGCTCGCCGCGGGCAGCAGCGTGCACCTCATCGGTGGCGCCGACGTGGCCGCCGAACTGGACGCCAAGCGAGCCATCAAGCAGGGCACGGAGCTGGCGGCGGCACTGTAGGGGTTCCGCGACCCGTCCCTAGGATGACCCCATGTCACTCCCGCACGCGATCCTCACCGCCCTGCTAGAGAAGCCGTCGTCGGGCCTCGAACTCACCCGGCGGTTCGACAAGTCGATCGGCTACTTCTGGTCGGCGACGCATCAGCAGATCTATCGCGAGCTGGGAAAGCTGGAGGCCGAGGGCCACATCCGCGAGTTGCCGTCCGAGCAGCCGGCCCGCGGGCAGAAGAAGAGCTACGAGGTCCTGCCCGCGGGCCGCGCCGAACTCGCCCGCTGGACCGCCGCCTCCCAGGACCCGAAGCCCCTGCGCGACACCATGCTGCTGCGGCTGCGCGCCTCCGCCGTCGTCGGCACCGCGGGCATCGAGGGGGACCTGCGCCGCCATCTCGACCTGCATCAGCGGCAGTTGGAGGAGTACGAGGAAATCCAGACGCGCGATTTCCCGCCAGGGAAGGACACCGCGCAGGACCGACTGCGGCACCTCGTCCTGCGCGCCGGAATCGACCTGGAGACCTTCTGGACGCGGTGGCTGGCCCACGCGCTGGAGGAGTTCGAGCAGTTGCCCGCGCACGAGTAGCGGCCGCCCCTCCGACCGGAGTCGGGTGGACGGCCGCCGTGGTGACGAACCCCGGATCAGAGCCGGTGCGGCTTGGCCCGGCGGCGCAGGAACCAGGCTCCCGCTACGGCGCCAGTGGCCACCAGTGCCGCACCGCCCACCAGGGTGACGGTGCCGTAGTCCTTGGCCGCTCCACCGAAACCGCCCATGACCCCGAGCGACGGCGTCGCGGAGACTCTGGGCGTCGCGGTGGCGGTGGCCGAGACGACGATGGACTGGGTGCCCGCCGTCGTTCCGTCCTGGCAGACCACGATGACGGTATAGGTGCCAGCGCTAACGCTTGACCAGGAAGCCGCCTGACTGGTGCTCGTCCCGGTCAGGGCCACCTGGCGCCCCTGGGCGAAACTGCCCTGTCCACTGGAGAGCAACGAGGCATTGCCGAAGCTGCTCCCATTGCTCGGACAGGCACTGGTCGTGACCGAAACCGTGGAACCGCTGGTGCTCACGGAGATCCCCGAACCCAGTGCGACGGCCGACGGAGCGGCCAGGGTGAGCGGAAGCGCAGCGGCGGCGGCCACGGTCAGGCCGGAGCGGAGAAGTATCTGACTAGTACGCATAGGACTGCCCTCCAGCGGCACGGTTGGCGGTACATCCCATGCGCCGCCGAGGATTGGCAAGGCCCGTGCTGCCTTCAGGTGTGAGCCAACGTGCCTTTGGCCCGGCCCGCATGCGGACGGGGACCGGGCAGGTGACGGATTCCATCGTCCGGCCGACGCCTGGCGGCCTGTCTCTCCACTCGGCCGCCGCTCAGGTACGTCCCGCCGGCGCCGAATTATCCCTCGGCGCCCGTCGTCACCGTGCGCTCCGCCGAGTACCCGCCCCACGTGCCGTCCGGCAGCTTCGCCCGCATCCGCACCCGGTGCGTGACATCCGCGTCCCGTCCCACATAGAAGCTGTACGTCGCCTTCTCGCTCGGCGCGGTGCCACCCCAGACGAGCGAGGTCGCCACTTCCCCGTCCAGGTGGATCTGATACTCCGTGATCACACCGTCCGCGTCCGGCGGAATCCAGGACAGATCGAGGTAGTACGCGCCGTCGGCGAGGTGCGTGGTGGCGCGGAAGTCGGTCGGCGCGGTGCCCTTTCCGTCGTCGGAACCGGGTGCGGTGGTGAGCCGGACGGCATCGCTCGCGGCCGAGACGTTGTCCGCCGCGTCGCGCGCCTTCACGGTGAAGGAGTAGCCGGTGCCGGCCCGCAGCCCGGTCACCACGGTCGCGGTCTGCCCGCCACCGACGCTGTGGATCTTGGAGGCGCCCTGATAGATGTCGTACGAGGCCACGCCCTGGTCGTCCGTCGACTTCTCCCAGGACAGCTGGACCGACCCGCTCCCGACCGTCTTTCCGCTCGGGCGGCCGGGGCTGCTCGGGGCCTTCTCATCGGCCGCCACTGCTGCCGGTGTGGTGGCGCGGACCTGTTTGCTGGGCGGCCCGGGATTTCCGTCGGCGTTCAGGGCGCGGACGTTGAAGACGTACGTCGTGGACGGCTTGAGCCGGGTGATGTCCACCATGTGCTCGGCGCCGGGCACCGCCTTGACCTTGGTCATGCCGCGGTACACCACGTACTCGGTGACCTCCGGATCCCCGGAAGCCCGGTTCCACATGACGTGCACGCTGGTCGCGCTCCCCGCCGCGGCGGTGACGCCCATCGGTGCCGAGGGCAGCTTTGCGCCCTGGCCGTCGCTCTGCGCGCCCCACCCACAGGACGTCAGGACGAGCAGCGAGCCGCAGATCAGCGCGTGGGGAACGCGTCGCACGGTCCTGCCTTCCCTCGACGGGATTGGTCTGTACCTATTGGACACCGCCGGTGCGATCACATCAAGAGGGCGGTGGCCGTTCGTCGGACCGTCGAGGGGTACGTATGCTGATTCATGACGCGGCGTGAACTCGCCCCTTTCTCAGGGGAGTTCACGCCCACGGCGCGGACCGCTGTCGTCGCTGTTCCCGCGCCGGCGAAGGCGGTCGAGTGGCCGGAGCCGACTGCGGCTCGGGCCCTCGGCCGCACACCGCCTGTCACCTCGGCCGTGCACCGTCCGGACCCCTCCCGGTGGACGGGCCGTCAGATACGCACCACATTTGGGCGGGTGACCGTCAATGTCCCCCAGGAGAGGGTCTCTCATCGTGCGTGTCCAGTCGCTGACGCTGGCCGTGGCCGGCGCCGCCCTGCTCGCTCCTGCCCCCGGTCCCGCGGCGCTTCCCACCGCCGCCCGCCCGAGCACCCCCGTGGCGGTGCATGAGGGGAACGTCCAGGCCGCCGACCTGCTTGCGAAGGTACGCGGCTGCGTCCAGATCTCGAACGGGCGCTACCGCAGTGACGACGGTGCCCGCGCCGACATCCCCGTCTGCGGAACACGGGGCGCCGTGTTCTGGAAGGCCGACATGGACATCGACTGCGACGGCCGCCCCGGCCCGCGCTGCAACAGCCGTACCGACCCGCTCTTCTCCGACGCCACCGCCTACCAGCAGTCCGACGGACAGCAGCTGGACGCCGAGACCCTCCCGTACATCGTCGTCCCCGGCGTCAGCAGCATCTGGAACCACCGCGACCACGACGTCCGCGCCGGTTCGGTGGCCGCCGTGATCTACCGTGACCGCGTCCAGTACGCGGTCGTCGGCGACATCGGCCCGCGCCACATCATCGGCGAGGCCTCGTACGCCACCGCCAGAGGCCTCGGTATCCGCCCCGATCCGATCCGCGGCGGGACGGGCTCGGGGGTCACCTACCTGGTGTTCAAGGACTCCCGGGTCTCGCCCATCGAGAGCCACCGGGCGGCGGTGACGCTGGGGGAGAGCCTGGCGCGCAAGTTCGTCAAGGAGAACTGAGCCACCTCTCCCGGCGGGCCTACATCATTCCTTCCGGTACGAGTACGCCTCCGCCGCGGCCGCCTCCACCGTGGTCAGGTCCGCACCCGCCGAGGCCGTGACGACCGCGGCCACCGCGCCCTCGACGAAGGGCGCGTCCACCAGGCGGGTGTTCTCGGGGAGCTCGTCGCCCTCGGCGAGCAGCGCCTTCACGGTGAGGACCGCGCTGCCGAGGTCGGTGAGGACGGCGACCCCGGCGCCGCGGTCCACGGAGGCGGCAGCGGCGGAGATCAGCTCGGCGCTCGTGCCGAGGCCGCCGTCCATCGTGCCGCCCGCCGGGGCGACGGGAGCCGTCGTGCCGCCGCCCGCGAGCCCCGTCGCCAGCTCGGCGACGGAGGCGGCGACGGCGGCACTGTGCGACACGAGCACGATGCCGACGAGCTGGGGACCGGAGTCGGCGGAGCCCGTTGCGTCACTCACCGGCCGCCTCCTCCAGGGCGCCGATCAGCAGTGCGGAGGACGTGGCACCGGGATCCTGGTGACCGACACTGCGCTCGCCCAGATAGCTCGCCCTGCCCTTGCGGGCCTGCAGCGGGATCGTCGCGGCGGCACCCTCCTCGGCGGCGGCCTTCGCCGCGGCGAAGGAGTCGGAGAGCGCGTCGACGGCGGGCACCAGAGCGTCGATCATGGTCTTGTCGCCGGGCGCGGCTCCGCCCAGTGTCATCACCGCGTCCACGCCCGTGCGCAACGCGTCGGCGAACTGCTCCTCGGTGACCTCGGCAGCGTCCCCGAGCGCCTTGCCGGTACGGCGCAGCAGGGTGCCGTACAACGGTCCGGACGCCCCGCCGACCGTCGAGATCAGCTGCCGTCCGGCGAGCGTGAGGACGGCGCCCGGCGTGTCCGGGGCCTCCTTCTCCAGCGTGGCCGCCACGGCGGTGAACCCGCGCTTCAGATTGCTGCCGTGGTCGGCGTCACCGATCGGCGAGTCCAGGGCGGTGAGCCGTTCCGCCTCGCGGTCCACGGACGCGGCGGTGACCGTCATCCAACGGCGGAAGAAATCGGCGTCGAGCACGGAATCTCCTTGCGTGGTACGAACGTTGACGGGATGCGGAGTTGGTGTCAGACGCCCCAGCGCAGGCCCGGTGTCTTCACAGGTGCGTTCCACAGCCGCAGCAGCTCCTCGTCGACCTGGCACAGCGTCACCGAGGCACCGGCCATGTCGAGCGAGGTGACGTAGTTGCCCACCAGGGTGTGCGCCACGACGACCCCGCGCTCGGTCAGCACCCGCTGCACCTCCGCGTTGAAGCCGTACAGCTCCAGGAGAGGCGTCGCGCCCATGCCGTTGACCAGGACCAGCACGGGATTGCGCGGGTCGAGGTCCTCCAGGATCGCGTGCACCGAGAAGTCGGCGATCTCCCGTGAGGTCATCATCGCGCGCCGCTCACGGCCCGGCTCGCCGTGGATGCCGACACCCAGTTCCAGCTCCCCGGGGGGCAGGTCGAAGGTGGGGCTGCCCTTGGCCGGAGTGGTGCAGGCGCTGAGGGCGACCCCGAAACTGCGGGAGCTCTCGTTCACCTGGCGGGCCAGCGCCTCGACCCGCTCCAGCGGTGCGCCCTCCTCGGCGGCGGCGCCCGCGATCTTCTCCACGTACAGCGTCGCGCCCGTGCCGCGCCGCCCGGCCGTGTAGAGGCTGTCGGTGACGGCGACGTCGTCATTGACGAGGACCTTGGCGATCCGGATGCCCTCGTCCTCGGCGAGCTCGGCCGCCATGTCGAAGTTGAGCACGTCACCCGTGTAGTTCTTCACGATGAACAGCACGCCCGCGCCGCTGTCCACGGCGGCCGCGGCCCGCAGCATCTGGTCCGGCACAGGTGACGTGAAGACCTCGCCGGGACAGGCCGCCGACAGCATCCCGGGACCCACGAAACCGCCGTGCAGCGGCTCGTGCCCCGAGCCGCCGCCGGACACCAGGCCCACCCTTCCGGCCACGGGAGCGTCCCGCCGTACGATCACCCGGTTCTCGACATCCACCGTCAGCTCCGGATGCGCTGCCGCCATGCCCCGCAGCGCGTCCGCGACCACCGTCTCCGCCACGTTGATGAGCATCTTCATGGGTACCTCCTGGTGAGATTAGCAGCTGAGCCTCTGACCGGTATGTTTCCTGGTCAGAGCGCGTGCGGCTGGTTTTTGATCTTGGCGGTCCGTAGCGGCTGGAAGCGGGGTCTGGCGGGGCTGATGCTGACCTAATGCTGACTTTTGTGACGGAGTGTCAGGTGTTGATGTCATGCGTGTGGGCGAGCTGAGCGGGTCCACTCTGTGCAGTATCGACGTTCAGGGTGAGGCGGTCACCTGTAGCGACACCCTTTGGCCTGTGGGCGATGGATCAGATCGAGACGGTCGACGCCGCCCGGCCCGCATACGTACGAGCCGCGGCGGTGGTCGTCAGCAATTCCGGTGCGGACTGGCGGAGGGACGAAGGAGCCGGCCGTTACTTCCTCGCCGTCGAAGAGTCGGAATCCGTCGGGGGCGCTGACACCGGTCCTTCGCTCGCTGGACTGCCGTTGTCGGCGCTGGGGTCCTGTTACGGACCGGTTTAGAGCGTGTGCGACGAATCGAGCGCTGGCGAGATGCCGAGTGGCGTGCTCATGGCCTGACGCAATGGCCGCCGGGGCAACAGAACCCGGCGTACAGCTCGGCTCGTCTGCCGCTACCTGCGGTTTTGCCTTGGAAAGGGCCTCTGATCTGGGACGGAGGCCCTTTCTGATCTTTCATGGGCTTGCCGCGTTAGGCGGCGAAAAGTCCCTCGGAAGTCCCTCAGACAGAGCTGAAAGTCCCTGAAAAGTCCCTGGAGCGGAGGGGCGGATGACGCTTCTGAGCTGGTTCGGGTCGATGGGACATCACGCTGTCGCTCAGCCCCACAGTTTGCAACTGCCGTGAGGTAGGAGGTGGTCTGCGGTGGAGTGTTCGTGGTCTGAGGCCGGTGCACTCGTAGGGGCCGCGTGAGCGAGGGGTGGCCACGTGCGCAGCGAGTGTGCAGAGGGGTGGCCACAGAGGGACGTGGTCGGTCGCTGTCCGCTGTTGCCACTGTTGTGGGTATCCCACAAGGCAAGAGTCCGTCCCGGGTGTCAGTGCCATCGGGTGTAATCGGGACGGAACTCGATGCTGGGGGTGGCGCGTGGGCAGTGTGGACGCAGGTACAGATCAAGTCGCCAACGACATGGCCGTGGTGATGGGCTGTGTGATCTTCTGCCTGCTCATCGCACCGATCGCCGTGCAGATGGTCTTCCCGTTCTGCTTCTGGGCAGCGCGGCGGGTCAGGGGTGCCGTGAACGGGCGGCGCCATGGGACGACCGGCACGAGCCGGGGGATCGTCAGGCGGCTCGATATGGCCATGGAGAGGTTCCAGATACCTCTCTCCTGTCGAGAGGAACTGCGGGACAAGCTGCTCGAACTGTGGGTCATGACCGCCGTTGCGACCCTCCTCGTCGCAGGGCCGATCCTGACGGTCTTCGGGCTGACCATCCGCGACTTGAACGGGTTGCAGACTGAGGACGGCGCAGGACCGGACTCGTACCGGGCGTTTGCGTCCGTCTTCACCGTGGTGATGCTCGTCCTCGGCGTTGTTGGCGGGATGGCCCGGATTTTCTCCCCGCGCCTCCGCCTGCCAGCGGTCAGGGCGGCGTGCCAGGCGCTGATCACAGCGCATGAAGTCCGGGATGGGAGGACGCCGTCGACACGGCTGGACGCATCGGTCAGTGGCCTGGGCGCGATCCTCGTCCATTGGGCTCAAAAGGACGAGAGCAGGTGGCTGCGAGCCGAGATGACCACCCACGCGACGAGGGTGCGGGACACGCTGAGAGCCGGCAGCCGTGAGGTGTTGCAGAACGGGCCCCAGGCGGTGGATGCAGTGGCCCCGAGGCTCGGCAAGATTCTTCACGGGTTGTGTATGGAAACCCCCCTCGCGCTGCTGGGGGAGGCGGAGCTTGTACCGGCAACCGATACCGGTGAACGGGACAGGAAGAAGACTGCACTGCTCGTCGGGGTCGGTATTGCCTTGTCGTCCTTCCTCGCACTCGGCCTGACGACCCTGGGAGTACCCGAGGGCGTGGTGTCCGTCGTGTCGGTGGGGCCGGTCCTCCTGCTGCCGCTCTTTCTGTGGGGGCCATCCGGGCTGGTGCATGCTCGGGACCTCCTGAGTTCCGGATCAGGTGAGTCGAGCCCGGCCGCAGAAGCTGAACCGGCGGACACGCAGCGGACCCCGCAATCGGCTAGCTCCGAGGGAGCCGACACCCAGCCCGTGACCGGGGGCAGGGCTGGGTGAGCCGACGCGGCGCTGGTGCTCTTCCCGGCCGGGTCCTAGCCCGGCATGGCCCAATTGAGCAGCCAGGAGATGAGTGCGCGGGTAGTCCCAGAGACGACTCCGGTGACGAGGGCGAGGCGGGCCGACGGACGTGATGGTTTGTGAGCCGGAGACATGCGAGTTCCTTTTCGAGAGACAGATCAGGGGCGCGACGTCGTTGTTCCAGCTTGAGCCCGGGAATCTGATGCACCCACGTCTCCTGAACACAACTGAAAGAATCTGAAAGCCAGTTGGAGCGGCAGGTGAAGGGGCAGCAGTGGGGATTGCGATGCCGAGCGAAGTCAAGCTGCCGCCCGGTCCTCTGAGGGAACTCGTGGCCGCCGTGCATGGTCTCTACGTGGATGCAGCGATGCCGGGTACCAGCCGGATCAGTCGCCTCATTCGGGAGCGAGACGACCTGCCAGACACGGTCAGCCACGAGATGGTGGGGAAACTGCTGCATGGGGAAGCGCTCCCAAGGTGGGAGAAGCTCCAGTGCGTGATTCAGCAGCTCTGTGACATGGCCGTGAGCAGGCCGGCGGTGGAAGAAGAGAGAGTCCGTTTTCACTCGCTGTGGCTCGCCGCTCAACTTGACCGAGACCAACGACCCAAGGCCGTGCCACCCGTCAAGCCTTCCTCCCTGCTGATGCTTCAGATTCGCGACGCCGCAGGACGCACGGGTTCGGAGATGAAGCAGCTGCAGCACCGCTTCCAGGCGGTTTGGTCGGATGTCCTTGGCGAGCGACGAACGCTGAGATCTGAGGACCGGGGAGACGGGTGGGCCTTCTGGGAGGGCGGGACCGATTTGGTGAGCCAGGCCTACGACGAGCTTCTTCCAGCCCTCGCTGAACGGCTCCACGACAGTAACGAAGCCGCGGAGTCACGGTTGCCTCTGCGCCTGAGCGGTGCGTTACACCTTGGTGCGGTGGTCACCACCGAAACGGGTTTGCATGGGCGGGGAATGAACGAGGCGGCTCGGCTCTTGGACGCTCCTGTGGTTCGCAGTGCGGTTGCGGAGGTGATCAGCGAGGTTGCTGTCGCGGTGTCCGATCAGGCTTGGGACGCGGCCGGGGGGCGCGAGGAGACCAACCACTGCCGTGCCATCTTCGTATCGAGGTTCAAGGAATGGGCTGGTGGCCCGGTACGGCTCTACACCCCGCGTCCCTGGTGGCCGGATTGGAAACGATGAGCGGCGGTCTCGGCCGACTGCCCTTGGCCGAGACCGCCCTGGGGCGAAGTGTTACGCCGACTGCGCTTGGTCTTCAACGCTGCCGCGCGCATCACGAGGGGAGAAGACCTCTGAGGCGTTGGTGATGTCGGGCGTGTTGGCCACGGACTGCCGCTTGCGGGCGCGCGGGACGAGCTTGACGACGGCCTCGGCGGCGGCACGCACGAGGTCGTCGAGGACGGTTTTGGTAGATGTCCCGGGTGATGCGGGTGTCGCTGTGGCCGAGGGTTTCTGAGACGACCTTGATGTCCACACCCGCCGCGAGCATGAGGGGCGCGGCGCCGTGGCGGAGGTCGTGCAGTCGGATCGGCGGCAGGCCGGCCTCGGCCACCAGGCGCTCGAACAGGTCGGAGACCTTGCCGGGGTGGAGCCAGGAGCCGTCCTCCTTGGTGAAGATACGACCGGTCAGCTTCCAGGCCGTGCCCCACTTGTGGCGCTCCTGGTCCTGGCGCTCGCGGTCAAACCGCCCCGCGGCAGACGATCACCTGCTACCGGTCACACCACTGACCATCACGAGCACTCCGTCCCCGACCCACACCAGCTCCGCGACCAGCAACTTCAAGAGGGAATCAGCTCATCGACATCGCGACGGTGATATCACCAGAGGGATAGGGAGTCGGGCGGCTTGTGCCCCATGGTGGTCATCCGCCACCTGCCGGGCTCTTTCCGGATCTCCCGGTTGCCCTGCGGGGCTGCCCGGTGAGGTCGGCGAGCGATCCGTTCACTTATGGGAGATCGCGTTGACGCCCTAGCTCCTGCCCATCGAGAGGTTCCAGCTATGTCTCGCCCGCTCGAAGAATCGCCCTACGCGTTCACCGTCCCGCCTCTGGTCGAAGCGGTGCCGGCAGCACGGGACCGCGTTGTGGACCGCGCTCGGCGGCTTGGGCTGAGCCTGGGTGAGGAACTGATCCACGACTTGAAGCTGCTCACCGGGGAACTGGTCGCGAACTCGGTCACGCACACGAAAGCCGCGTGCGTGGTGTGCGTACGGTTGGCCGGAGAGCGGCTCCGCGTGGAAGTCACTGATGCCGATCCCACCTCGGTGACTCCGGCACAGGCGCTGTCCACGGACGAGCATGGGCGCGGCCTGTCCCTCGTCGCCGCATTGGCAACGGAGTGGGGGTCGAACCCCTGCACAGCGGGGAAGATCACTTGGTTCGAACTGGCAATCCCCACCTCCACAAAGCAGGCCGCACCTTTGACGTCCTCGCAGGGCGACGTGCCTGCAGAGAGGGCGATCGTCACCTGTGCCGGCAGCGCCCACCTGGCTGTCGCGGAAGCTGTACCAATAGCCGATGTACATCCGCGAGTTGAGCATCAAGCGGCCTGAGCGGCTTACGACCAGGCCGCTTCCGGCAGAGCCACCTGGAATGACCGCTGACCCGGACGGCCCGCTGTCCGTGGACAGTGTTCCGGGCCGGTCGAAGAAACCGCGTGCATGCTGCGTAGGAAATACGGATAGTGGCCGCGTGGATCCGGTTGCCGCGGCGCGCGCCGTTGTAGAGGAACGTCATCCTGCCGCTCGGGCTGCGTTCCTCGGGGGCAGTGTCGTCACGGAGCGCCGCACGGTGACGTCTGATCTCGACATCGTGGTGCTGTTGCACGGAGCGCCGGCTCCTTACCGGGAGAGCCTTCAGCATGGAGACTGGCCGGTCGAGCTGTTCGTGCATACCGAGGAGACGTGGCACACCTTCGTAGAGCGGGAAGTGCGGAAGCGTCGATCGCCACTGCTGTGGATGTGCGCGGACGGACTGCTGTTTCTTGACAGGGACGGTGCCGGTGAGCGCCTTGCCGCCGAAGCCCGGAAGCGGGCCGCCGCGGGGCCACCCGCTGCGACTGTCGAGGAGATTGAGGACTACCGCTATGCGATCACGGATCTCCTAGACGATCTTGCCGGAAGCCCCGACCCGGGCGAGCGTCTGTTCATCGCCACGGAACTGGCGCGGCGGACCGGTGAGCTGGCGTTGGCGCATGCCGGCGTGTGGAGTGGCGGCGGGAAGTGGCTGGCCCGGCGCCTTGTGATCACTGCGCCGGGGCTCGACGTGCGCATGCATGACGCAGTCCGTGAGGCATTGGACGGACGGTGTGTGGCCCTTGTCGATGTGGTGGACGAGGTACTGGCTCAGGTCGGCGGGCGCTTGTGGGCCGGGTATCGGCGTAGCAGAACGGCGTGACTGACCCTGACCCTGGACGACTTCGACGGTCAGAACGCCCAGCCGCGACGGTCGGCCAGCCATCGCAGAGTGACCTCGCCGCACCAGGTCTGGTGCTGGCGAATGTACGGGGACCAGTCCGCCGGGGGTTGTGCGCCGGAGACCAGGAAGAAGCCCGAGAGGGCGGCCAGGGCCGCATCGAGCCGCTGATCGTCGACTTCTCGGGCTGTGGGGTGGCTCGCGAAGAGGGTGGTGGCATCGTGCCCGTCGGCGTGCGCTGTGGCCAGGAGGAGTACGAGGTCAAACCAACTTGCCCCGAGGCACGGCCAGTTCCAGTCGCAGATCCACGCGGATCCGTTCGTATCGAGCAGAACGTTGTCCTGGCGCAGGTCGTGGTGAAGAACTGCATTGCCGGCCACGGCCTGTCGCCATTGGGTTTCGAGCTCAGCCAATGTTTCCAGCCGGTTGGTCGGCACCCATGTCGGCAGGGCTTTCGTACTGGAAGCACCGCTGGCGAGGCCGCGCCAGTCGGCGAAGTCGCTGCCGTCACCGATCGGCTTGAGGCCGACCTGCTGGAGTGCCTCGGATGGCGTGGAGAGTGCTTCGGCCGTGACCGTCCAGGCGTCGAGCGTCGCTGCGAGTTCGGCAGGGTTCCACGGCGCATTGGGCATGCGGCCGCCATCGACCGCATCGAATCCCAGGACGATCCACCCGTCTGCCTGCTCCTCGATCCACCGTAGGCGGGGCGCGGGAACCTCGGTCGGCAGTGCCTGGTTGATCAATGCCTCGCGCTGGTAGCAGTCGGCGATTACAGCGTTGTCCATGGTGTTGACCGCCTTGATGAACGCAGGACCGTTGGCGCTGCGGAGTACAGCGGCGAAGCCGCTGGTGAACCCGCTTCCGGTGCTCGGCCCTGCGTCCACCACACCACCCAGGCGTCGGGAGATGAGCTGACGGACGTCCTGCGGGAGGTCGTCCCAGCGCGGGCGCACGGCCGTGGCGCTGTACTGGAGACGCGGGGTGATGGTGTTCGGCATTCCGTCAGGGTGAGGCAAGTACATCGGTCTGCGCGACGGATTTCTCACGAGCATCTGGCAGGGTCCGCCCGGTGACAGCTGGCACCTCGCTTGCGATGTGTATGACGGATCGGCCATCGGCCATCACCCGCACGGTGTCGGCCAGCGCCTGCTCGTCAAGGAGCCGCGCCTTGTAGGCGCTGCGTTCACGCTCCTTCTCGAGTTCCGAGCCGAGTTCCCGGCCAGCCAACCGCTCGTGGGCTGTGATGTCGGACGCGGTGAGCTAGACCCGTACGAGCCGCGCTTCTGTCCCCATGACGCGCTTGAACATGGCGGCTGCCACGGGCAGGGCGCGGTTTGGGTAAGTGAATCTTCGGAACCGGACAGATGCCCGGTGAGTGCTACGACGTTGTGTTGGCTGCGAGGCTCCGGGCGGTGGTGCTGTCTTCGTAGGCGGCAGAGAGGTCAGCGCCGCGAGAGAGCCGTCGACGCAGAGCCACGAGGCTGGTGATGGATGCTAGGCCGCAGCATCGGTCCGGTGAGTTCTGGCGGAGCTTGCAGGCCGTCCAGCAGCTGAATGATCTTGTCGATGTTGGTCAGCTTGCGGGCTCCGGACTCGAGCATCGACAGGAAGGCTTGGCTCAAGCCAGTGATTGCGGCTATGTCGTCTTGGCGGATCCCACCGCGCTGCCTGATCAGCTGGCACATGCGCCCGAATTCTCGGTCGACCAAGGCTTGCCGGACATCAGGTATCTGCCAGATGTCCGTGGGGACGCTGCGCGCCGTCTGCCAGTTGTCGCGGCTGCAACCGGAACAGACGTCTTCCCTGTTGTACCGGCTGAGACGGCATCGGCAGAGGCTACAGAGCCGGGTACCGCCGACTGGTGCGGGAGTGCTTCTCATGGCGCTCACGACGATGTGCTCCGTGCCCGCCGGCGATAGGGCGGCATCTGACGTACGTCGAGACGAGTAGTCACTGCCACCCGCCCCATCCGTGCGTGTGTTCGAGCAGCTCTTGGATCTGTCGCCCCAGGTCCTCGTGCCGGGGAGCGCCGCGGTTAATGCCTGATCGGGCATCCGTTCCCTCCGGTAGTCGGTGATGCCCTCAGACTGGAGCCAGTCAAGGTCAAGGGCCCGGACAGACTGTCCGGGTCCAATTCCTCGCGCTTGCCACCTTATTGATGGAATGTCAGGAAACGGTCTTGCTGGCCTCGTGCAGTACGGCCCCCCACGGGTACCGGCGCCCCGGCATCCCAGCCCGCGGCTCGGCGAGCGGCCACACCTCGTCTCCGTAGATCAACCGCACCCCTGAATCCTGAAGGGCTTTGATGTGCCCATCCCATGCAGGGTGGCGAGTATGCGCGGCATTCACCCGGGGCCAGACGACCACCGGTAGCTCCAGTGTCCCGATGGCTTCGTTGACCTGTGTCAACGCCTGGTTGTCCGAGATCCCCAGGGCGAGCTTGGCGACGGTGTTGGCACTCGCCGGGGCGACGACGTAGCAGTCGACTGGCGGATGCGGCCGGGAGCCACCCGGCAGGCGTGCTTCGGCCCGTACAGGGAGGCCGGTCAACCCTTCGAGCTCCGTGGTCTCCCCGCTCGCGCGAAGCCACTGACCTGCGGTTGGTGTGAGCGTGACCGCGACCGTCCAGCCCCGTTCGAGTGCCGGGACCACGAGCCCTGTACGCAGTTCCTCGATCCCGCCGGCGCTCGATCCGACGACGCCCAGCACCTTGCCCTGCATCGAACTCACTGCACCGCCCTGCATCGTTGGGCCATGGCCAGCAGCTCGGACGAGTGGCTGCCGCCGGTGACCGGGGACTGTTTCCTCAGGTCGCGAAGGGTCTCGCGTACGCGTGGATTGTTCCGCACGAGCTGCGGCGAGGTGCGTTCGGCCTCCCGCAGCTCGCTGAAGGACTCGTCGACGCGACCCCTGAGGCAGAGGCCCCGGGCGTAGTCGATGCGATGGGACACGGCGCGTTCCGCCGCCATGTGGGAGACGTCGATGCGGCCATGCTCGACGACGTACGGGATGTTCTCCAGGTCAAGCTCGATCGACAGGCGGTGCAGCTTGACGTTCGTCGGACCGAAGCACGTATGCCAGTGGTTCTCGTCGGAACCGATCCGGTCGGCGAGCCGCTGCGCCTTCTCCAGCAGGGAGTTGGCGGTAGGGCGATCCTGGTGACGTGCGGCGGCCACAGCAGCTCGCAGATGAATCATGCCAAGCAGGCTCAAGGCGGCCGGGTCGTCGTCGCGCACCTGACTGGCGAGCCAGGCCGCCGCGGTATCGCCGAGTTCGAGGGCGTCCTCGTAGCGCCCGTTGGCCAGCAGTGCGTGCGTACCGGAGCGTGCGGCGGAGACGAGCGACAGCGGGTCCTCGGATTCGTCGGCGGCGCGCATGGCGCGCTCGGCCGCGAGCCACGACAGGTCGGACTCGCCGACCTTGGCGAGGGTGGTCGCCGCTAGGTGATGCGTACGAGCCGAGACGGCGAGGCCGCGTCTCCGCTGATCGCCAGGCGGAAGGTCTTCCAGTTCCTGGGCGGTCCTCAGCAGACCGGGCAGGGCGGCGATGACGTCGCCAAGAACGCCGGCCTGGTAGTCGCCCCAGCCTCGTTCGACGAAGACCTGCGCCTGGTCCGGCCGCGGCAACTGCCGCTCCGCTGCGGGACCGAACAGCAGCTTGGAGAGCCGCCGAGGGCTCATCAGCGCATCGCGGACGGCCGGCACGTCGTCCATGTGCTTTTCCTCGTCCTCCAGGAGGACGGGCTGACCCGTCAAGTCGCCGAGCGGGACACGCAGTACACGAGCGAGCTCAGCGAGCTTGTCGATCCTGGGCGGCTTCCGCACGCCTCGCTCGATCTTCGACAGCCAGTCGGTGCTGTGCCCGACGAGACCGGCGAGCACAGGCTGCGTATAGCCTCGGCGCTCGCGGTAGAACGCGATCCGCTCTCCGATGCTGAGGTGATCACCAAGACCACGCATGCGCGCTGCCTCCCCCACTTTGGTCCGTCATCCACGGTAGCGGCCGAGCAGGCCGCGAGATCAGGGAGCGATTCGGGCTGCGATGCCGTGCTCAACATCCACTGTCGGGCCTAGAACGGGCCGGACACTTTGTCCGGCTACACCCACGAGTCCACGAGGCGCCAGAGGGTGATCACCGAAGCCCTCCGCGAGGCCGCCCAGCTACATCCGATCTGGGGCCTCGATGCCGCGCAGGCCCAAACCAGGGTCCAGCGTTCGAGCGGTGATCTCGCACAGGGCCGGTCTCTGAGTTAAGGAGCATCTGCATGCCCCGCGCACCGTTCCAGGTCCTCGTCGTACCTTTCCGCCGAGTCGGTGAGCAGAGCGAATTCGCCGTGCTGCGACGCACGGATATGGACGTCTGGCAGGTTGTGGCCGGAGGAGGCGAGGACGACGAGAGTCCGGCACAAGCAGCGGCACGCGAGGCCCATGCAGAACTCGGCCTCTGCCGATCTGTACCGCTCTACCCGCTGCAGTCCACAGCCAGTATTCCGGCACGGTTCTTCGTCGCTCACAGCAGCTGGCCTGCCGGAACCTACGTCGTACCCGAGTACTCGTTCGCCATCGATCTGACGGAAGCAGAGATCAAAGTCTCCCACGAGCACACGGAGGCCCAATGGCTGGACTACCAGGCAGCCCACGACGTGCTCCAGTTCGACAGCAATCGCACCGCTCTCGGCGAGCTGCACGAGCGCCTGCTGGCCTCCGACCTGCCGCTTCCGGTCGATTGATCACCCGTAGCTCAAGCCCCCCGGGTAGTCCGCACGGTCATACTCGGCGCTCACGGCCCGCGAGTGTGCGCGATGACGATTCTCTGTTGTAGTTGTGCCCCGAGACCTCGGCCTCCGACGGAACGGGACAGAAGACGAGCAGCTACCGAGATCACGTGAGCCGGCGAGTTGCAGATCAGTCGACGCACGCCCACACGCTGAGCACCAGGCCCATATCTCGCTGTCATCTCGCGGCGCGCCTCGATATCCTCCGTGGCAACGCATCGACGGAGACGAGTAGCCCGGGATCACGCGAGCCGAGAGAGCTGCCGGTAGCTGGGAAGGCGGCCTCGCACCCCGAGGTGAAGACCCTCCCGAGTGCGGGGAGAAACGGCCTCATGGCCCAATGCCCCGTCGGCTGACCCCCGTTACCGGGTTCGAACGAGGCCGCCGCTGTCGAGTGGCGGTGAAGGCGCGGTGGCACCGCGAGCTGCCCCTTCTCGCCCGCGCCCCCCAAGGGATCATGACGAGGCCCTGGGAGGGCTGCGATGATCCACGCGACTGGCCGTGTACTGGTGTCTGACCTGCGTGAGCATGTGGGTCGGACCGTGTCCGTATCGGGCTGGGTGAACACACTCCGCCTGCTGAGCAAGGTGCAGTTCGTTGTCGTGCGCGACCACACCGGCATGGTGCAGGTCACCCACCAGCGCGGCGGCGACAGCGACGCTGTAGAGGCCGCACTCCAGGGGCTCACCCCGGAGTCCGCGGTGCGGGTCACCGGCCGGGTGGCCGACAACCCGATCGTGAAGCTCCACGGTCTGGAGATCATCCCGGAGACGGTCGAGGCCCTGAGCAGGGCCGAGACGCCTTTGCCGATCGACGAGCACACCGGCCTGGAGCACCGCCTCGACTGGCGGTTCCTGGACGTACGGCGGCGCCCGGCCGCTCAGTTGCTGTTCGCCGTGCAGACCACGCTCGAGCAGGGGATGCGCGAGTACGCCTACGGGCAGGGCTGCACGGAGATGCACACACCGAAGCTGATGGGCACCGCCTCGGAATCCGGGGCCGAGGTGTTCGAACTCGGCTACTTCGGCCGCTCCGCATACCTGGCGCAGTCGCCGCAGTTCTTCAAGCAGATGGCGATCGCGGCCGGGATCGACAAGGTCTTCGAGATCGGGCCGGTTTTCCGAGCGGAGCCGTCGTTCACCTCCCGGCACGCCACCGAGTTCACCGGCGTGGATGTGGAGCTTGCATGGATCGACGGGGTCGAGGACGTGATGGCGTTCGAGGAGCGGATGCTCGCGCACGCCATCGCCAGGGTCGTGGACGCGCACGGTGAGGCGATCCTGGAGTTGCTTGGCGTAGAGGTCACGGCGCCGACGGTGCCGTTCCCGCGGATCACGATGGCCGAGGCCCAGCAGATCCTGCGGGCGCAGGGCTGGGATCCGCAGGGTGTGAAGGAGGACCTGGACCCGGAGGGCGAGCGCCGTATCGCCGCGCACATCAGGGAGCAGACTGGGCACGAGTGGGTGTTCGTCACCCACTATCCGACGAGCATCCGGCCCTTCTACCACATGCGCCCGCCCGATAGCCCGGGCGTGACGCTCAGCTTCGACCTGCTGTGGAAGGGGTTGGAGGTCACGACCGGTGCGCAGCGGGAGCACCGCTACGACGTGCTCGTGAAGCAGGCCGAGGAGAAGGGCCTGCGACCCGAGCCGATGCAGGACTACCTCAACTGCTTCCGCTACGGGTGCCCGCCCCACGGCGGTCTGGGCATGGGGCTGGGCCGGGTGCTGATGGTGCTGCTCGGCTTCGACTCGATCCGGGAGGCCACGTTCCTGTTCCGTGGTCCGAACCGCCTTACTCCGTAGGGCCGGGTAGGCAGCGGGCCGCCATCGCCGTGCCGCGATCGGAGGAGGTTCGGTTCACCGTAATGGGAGTGTGTGGACAACCTGCCAGCGGTACGCCCTGTGTTCGCGGCGGAGCTCCACGATTTGCGCTTGGTGGACATTCAGTTCCACCGCGTCGAGGCTGCGGAAGGGCAGTATGGCGGTGCGTACTTCGCGTGCGGGCATCGTCTGGTTGCAGTAGGCGAGGCCCACGTGTGGCCGCAGGCTGGTGGTCGGCTTGTCCATGGGCAGCCTTGACTCGATGCCGGCGGCTGCGAGCGCGGCGTGGAGGCGCAGCACGGGGTGCCACGGGGCGATGCTGTAGCGGATCGCCCCGCGGGAGGCAGTGAGGGGAATCGCCTGAAGGGTGAACCGCTCGATGTCGCGCTTGAACGCGTTAGCGACCAGGCGCTCCAACTGCTGTGAGCTGATCTCCTTGGCGAGGCCGATGCGGCTGAGGGTGAGGTGAAAGCCGTCTTCGTCGATCTCGTCGAAGCCGAGGTGCCGGAGTTCCCGTTGGCAGTGGCGCGCTTGGCCGATCAGAGGGATTGCGTCGGGGAAGGTCAGCATCCAGTAGTAGGCGCGGGTGGTGCTGGTCCAGCCGGGCCGGTCCCAGTGGTTGACCATCTCGTCGACGGCAAAGAAAGCGTCCCAGTCGTGTGCCGAGATGATGCCGGGGTCATTGGGATCGGATGGGGGCGCGGGTGGGAAGGCGCGCGGGTCGATCGCGAGCATCATCCGGCTTCCCCGTCTCGTGCGCGGTCGTGCGGACCATCGTGGCAGATGTCGTGATGAAGCCCTGCCCTTCGGCTACGGGGGGAGGCCGAAGGACAGGGCAGCTCTTCATCAGGCCGACCGCGACATTATCGACGCTGCTTCGTCTCGTAAAGGTCGCAAGGTGCCAGACATCCACGCCGCTCTCGCAAGCGCTGCGGTAACCCTCCCTGAGCCGCAACGGAAATGGGTTATCTGCGGGTTCCTTTCTACAACGGCGGATGTCCCAATGGCCCCGAGGGTTCGCTATGCGGTGGGGTCGGGTGCGCTGAGGTCCGCAGCATGGGGCCAGTGAGCTCGATCGGCACGTCAAGGCCATCGAGCATCATGATGATCTTGTCGATGTTGGCGAGCCGTCGTACGCCTGATTCCAGCATCGACAGGAACGGCTGACCGAGCCCGGTCAATGTGGCCAGGTCTTCTTGTCGTAGTCCTCCGAGGCGGCGGACCAACACACAGAAGGTCCCAAAATCCCGTATGGCGAGTGCGTGTTGAACCTCAGTGTCGGCCCAGACGTGTTGCAGCGTCGACGGCTCTTGTGTCCGGCGGATGCACGCGGAGCAGGACGTCTCATCGTTGTAGCGGCTGAGGTGGCATCCACACCCTTTACACCGGCGCACTTGTCGAGGGCGAGGTGCGTCGAAGGTAGGTACGGCCAATGCGGACACATCTCCTCCGTTGAGTGGGCGCTCTTGGGCTGCCGGTCGCTGGGACCGGTGAGGTATGGCGTGTACAGGACCATGACATCGGCGATCGGGTAGCTGAGCTATCACGGACCGCTACCGAAGCTGTTCATCGTGCCCGAGGAGACTTTTCAACATCCGCTTACACATGGGTTCATGAGGGGGAGACTTAGGGTCCGGATCATGACGAAGGACGGGCAGGCGGTATCGGACATGGCGAAGCGCCGCGTTGGGTGGCGTCCGGACAGACTCCGCGCCATGCGGGAGGCACATGGGCTGACCCTTGAGGGGGCTGGGGAGCGTCTGCGGGACGTCGCGCGCAGTGCTGGCATCACGGAGCCGGCAGCGAACTTCCAGACTCTTTGGCAGCACGAGCAAGGCGAGGTCTACCCCGGTCCTCACTACCGTCGCGCGTACTGCTTGCTCTACAGGGCGACGGAGCCTGAGCTTGGTTTTCGGAACGCGCTGCCGGACGAGGCGACGCTGTTGAAGCTCACTCCCTCAAGTGACCTTCACAATGGCGCTCACGTGTTGGCTGTGGAACGCGCCCTCGCGCAGATCGCGCCGGGAACCGACGACTCCGATGGGCAGGAAGTACAGCAGCGGATCATCGACGCTTGGAAGCGGCGTCATACGGGTGGCGACCCGAACCGGCCGACGTTGCTGATGGTGGGTGGTTTTGCGGGGAGTGGGAAGTCGGAGTTTTCTCGCTTTATCTCCCGGCTCACAGGCTGGCCCGTGCTCGACAAGGATCCGATCACGCGGCCCTTGGTGGAGCGGCTCTTGGTGGAGTTGGGCAGTGAGCCGAACGACCGGCACTCCGCGGTCTACCGTGACCACGTGCGGTCACTGGAGTACCAGTGCCTCCTGGAGACGGCGTACGCGAATGTCGACTGTTCCATCAGCACAGTGTTGAGCGCGCCCTTCGTGTCGGAGGTCACGGATGTGCGCTGGATGCGGCGATTGGTCAACCGGTGCGAGGCGCGGGGCGTGAACGTCGCCGTCGTCTGGATCCAGTGCGACCTTGAGACGATGCACGAGTACATCAGCTTCCGATCCGCGGCCCGCGACAGCTGGAAATTGCAGCACTGGGACGAGTACGCAGCGACCATTGATCCTGAGCTTCGGCCCGCCGTACCGCACTTGGTGGTGGACAACCGGCTTGGCTCGGCTATTTCCCTCACCGACCAGGTGCGTCAGGTCTTCGGGACGGTCTTCTCATGAACCAGGGCGTCTTGTTGTACGGCCCGCCGGCGTCAGGCAAGGACACTGTTACTGCGGCCCTCAGCGATCTCAACGCTCTCTATACGGCCTTCACTCGCTTGAAGGTGGGCACGGGGAAGACACAGGGCTATCGAATGGGCACGCCCCAGGAGTTGGCTGATCT
The DNA here is from genome assembly GCF_026343635.1 of Streptomyces sp. NBC_00038. Lineage (NCBI taxonomy): Bacteria > Bacillati > Actinomycetota > Actinomycetes > Kitasatosporales > Streptomycetaceae > Streptomyces > Streptomyces sp. NBC_00038. The sequence goes on along the minus strand of NZ_JAPELQ010000001.1, from coordinate 1,127,497 downwards.
CGAGGGGCGCGGCGACGTCCTCTACTCCAATGCCCGGTACGGCAATGTCTACGTCGTCGACCGTCCTGGCCTGGCGCTGGCGATGGAAGACGGCCGCATTCCGATCCTGCATCTGGGCCAGGTGACGGGCATCGAGGCTGTCGCCAACGGCTATCCAGCTGCCTGGTCTCGGGTCCTGTTGTGGTGTTCTCGGGAGGTCACCGCTGCGCGGTCGAAGGAGCGGGGAGACTGCGATTCGGATGCACGGCTCGCTGCCTGGGATGCAACCGAGCGGGATCTCACCGAGAACAGCCATGCGACGTGGGACTTGCGGGTCGATACCGAGGCCAACTCGCCTGCAGCCACTGCTCTACAGATTGATCGCCTCATTCGCACTCCGGGATGACGAGGAGAAGGCCTGTTACGGGGCTGGCTCCTGTCCGAAGGTGGTCTCCGCTGTGCCGCTGTCGTCATGCAGCAGCGCGAGGGCTTCACTGATGGTGAGTGTGGTGTCCCGAGCCTCGTCCCAGGAGTGGAGTACCTCGGCGGCTGCGCGCATCAGCTGTCCGGGGAGGCCAGTTTCGTCGAGTAGGTCGGCGGCGTCCTCAAGTTCTGGAGCCCACCGCCAGGCTCGGGAGGCCGTCTTGGAGATGTACCCGGTCTCTGTCAGATAGCTGCCTGTTCGCTTGCTGGCGATGTGTAGAAGTTCGTCCGAGACACCGTTCTCGTCCGCGAGCCCGTAAGCCACTGCTGCCAGGACACGGGACGCCTTCTGGTAACTGGAGTAGGCGAGCTTCAACGCGGACGCCTTCCCGATGTCGTCGCCGAGCTGGTGGGTCTGCACATCGGTGCCGGCGAAGAGGTCCTCAAGCCGGCCGACCTCTTCCCGCGGCCCTGCGAGGTAGAGGGTTGGGGATTTGCCGCCTACGGGAGGGGAACCGACGACGGCTCCATCGACGACAACGGCGTCGGGGAGGCACTCCGCGACGTTCCGGACGCGCTGCGGAGTGATCGCATTCGCCTCAACGTAGGTGCCGCAGAAACCGTGGGAGGCCGCCTGGGCAGCAACATCTTCTGCGGCCGCGGGCGGACACAGTGACAGCAGTACATCAACGCTATCGACGAGGTCAGCGAGGGTGGCGACCGGCTTCATGCTGGCCCGGCTGGCGCGCTGCCGGGAGCTCTCGCTTCGTCCCGTCGGGCACCACAGCACCGTCGTGCCCCTTGAGCGAAGTTGCGCAGCGAAGGCTGCCCCCATGCTGCCGGGGTGCATAAGCCCGACTGTTACCTCAGTCGCCATCACCGTGCCGTCCTCGTTTGAGCGGTGCTCAGCAGCAGATTGATGGCGCTGAGGGCATCGGGTACAACATGGTCGGGCGGACTCAAGTGATCAGGCCAGGGCCGGCCTTGGCTGACCCAGATGGTTTTTAGGCCCGCGGACTGGCCCCCGCGTATGTCGTTCTCGGGGTTGTCGCCGACCATCCAGCTCTCTTCCCAAGGGGTGCCGCCGCAGCGGGCGACGGCGACGTGAAATGCGTCCGCTTCTGGCTTGCGTGCGCCGATTTCTTCTGAGATCACGACGGCGTCGACCGACCTGGTGAGTCCTGCGGCAGCGATCTTGGCGCGCTGGATGTCGGCGGCTCCGTTGGTGAGGATGCCCAGTCGCCACCGCGCGGCGCGCATCTTCGCCAGGCCCTCGATGACGTCCGGGCGGCGGGGCACTCTGGCGGCGATAGCTGTGACGTAACCGTCCCAGAGTTGCGTGGCCGGCGCTTCGAGAACGAGCTCGTGGCGCAGCCGCTCGAAGGTGGCCGGATAGGCCCTCTCCTGGAGTGCGCCAACGAGGTGTTCTTCGGCTCCACTGTCCAGGCCGTGGGTCCGGCAGAAGTCTGCCGCCCATTCTGCGAGCGCCCGCTGGCGATCACAGAGAGTGTTGTCGAGATCGAAGAGCACCAGCCTTTGCATAGGGCGAGACCCTAGCTGGATCCGGTGCCCAGCACGGCACCCCCGCCGGGGTGCGTCACCGCACCTGGGTGGGCATGGGCGGCTTCAACGATCACAGAAGAGGACTAATGGATCCGCTGATGCCCGGATCGCAGAGGTGCCGTCGACGGCGAGCGCGGGGATCAGCGGCGCAGTCACCGCAGGGGCGAGGAACCTGCTTTGGCACCCAAAGCGAGGATGCGGTTTCCCTGGGTTCTGCTACAGCAACGCTGCCCGGTACGGGCAGTCCCACCGGGGCGAGAGCCTGGTGTACGCCGAGGGGTTCGGGCTCAGCCACGCTGGACTCGACTTTCATCTCCCTCACGCCTGGTGCGTCCGGCCTGACGGGACGGCCCTGGACCCCACCTGAAATGACGCGCCGGGCCGGCCGTACGTCGGCATCCCGGTTGCTGATCCCGAACTGTCGCCTGTCGGAGGGGGCTGATTGCTCGCGGACTTCGCACGGACTCTTCCGCTGCTGCGCGACGGTTTTCCTGAGGTGGCCCTGGCCGACCTCGGTCGCTCGCTATGAACCTGAGCGGCAAGCTCCAAGGGCTGTCTCTCGGGCGGGGTCAGAGTCGGGTCGCGGCGCTCGGCGAGTCAACTTTGGCTCCCTCGTCGCCTGGCTGATTCCCTCGGGTGTCGAACGCCCCGTAGTCCTCCAAGCTGACATTCACGGGCATCCTCATGGGGAGCGCGGAGCAGCTCCGCCATGACCAGGCGGACGACGCACTGCGCGGGTCGCCCGGTAACCCGCTGGAACTGGGGCGGACGGTCAAGGATGAGCGCAGCTCATCGCGGTAGCGGCGTCCTTGACGGTCCGTCGTGGACCCGACACTTCAGGAATGGGCGGCTCGACTTGCTCCCTCCCTGTTGTCTCTACCGTCGGGCGAGCAGGGCGTACAGCAGCGGGACCCGCGGCTCGTCGTCGGGCAGCTGCCACCAGCCTTCGCGGGTACGGGTCATACGTTCCCAGCGGCGCCAGGGGAGCTGCGGTGTCTCCCGCAGTCTCTCGATCTGCAGGCCGGCGGCAACGACGGCGTTGACCACGTCATCGAGCCCATGCATCCACTCGAAGAAGTCCGTGGCGCCCTGGAGGGCCGGACCATCGGTGTACGTGTGGGTGGACTCCCGTTGGATGGCGCCGCCGGCCAGGTAGTCGTGGCCGATCGCAAGACCGTTGGCGTGGTGATCGTGGCCCACGAGGTCGGGGCCGTCACCGGTGTGGGGCCGGGGGCGCAGGGCGTTGAGGAGCGGGTGGAACTCGGCGATGTACAGCCGGCCTCCCGGGCGCAGGAGTCTGGCGATCGTCTTGGCCCAGGGAATCAGGTCGGGGAGGTAGTACAGGGCTCCCTTCCCTGTGTAGATCACGTCGAACTGGCGCCCGTCGAGGACTTCGGCTGCGTCATACACATTGGCCTGGACGTACTCGACTGGGATGTTGGCGCGCTGCGCGAGTTCTCTGGCTGAGGAGACGGCTTGCCCAGAGAGGTCAAGGCCTACCGCCTGGGCGCCGCGTTGGGCGAAGGCGATGGTTTCGGTACCGAGATGGCACTGAAGGTGGAGAACGTCGCGCCCTTCCAGTTCACCGAGGTCTTCCCACTCGAAGGGGGCAAACCAGCGGGAAGGGTCGGGAGTCTGGCCGTCCTCAAGGCCGTAGTACCTGCTGGCGATGTGGACGGAGGTGCGCGCGTCCCAGTTGAGCTCATTAGCCTCGCGCTTTCATGAGGTGGCCTGTCCGCAGGCTGATCAGAAACACAGAAAGTGCTCTTGACCTGCAACGATAGGACTTGCTGAGGGTCCTGTTGGCTGCGAGGGAAAGAGCACTTTCCGGGTGAGAGAGCCTATCGCGTCGTACCCGCGTGTCCGTGTCCAGGGAGACGGCCGCCAGGTGGTCTCGCAGGCTGGCTCGGTCCTGCTGGTGGAGACGGTCCGTAGAACCGGCCTCGACCAGGCGATATCCGCGGCGCTGGCACCGTGGCGCAAATCCCGGACCGTCCATGATCCGGGGAAGATCCTCCTGGACGTCGCACTGGCGGTCGCGTTGGGCGGGGACTGCCTGGCCGATGTCGGCATGCTGCGGGCCGAGCCCGCCGTGTTCGGGCCGGTCGCCTCCGACCCGACGGTCTCCCGCCTGGTCGACACCCTCGCAGCCTCCGGAGAGAAAGCTCTGCGGGCGATCCGTGCCGCGCGGGCCGAAGCACGCCAGCGGGCCTGGCAGTTGGCCGACGGGAAAGCGCCCGATGCGGGCAGGGCGGTGACCGTCGATCTCGACGGGGTGCTGGTGATCGCGCACTCGGACAAGGAGGACGCCGCACCGACGTGGAAGAGAACCTACGGTCACCACCCGCTGATGGGGTTCGTCGACCACGGACCGGGCGGCACCGGTGAGCCGGTGGCGGCCCTGCTCAGGCCGGGGAACGCGGGCTCGAACACGGCCACCGACCACATCACCGCCACCCAACTGGCCCTGGCTCAACTGCCGAAGAAGTACCGGCGCGGACGTCAGACTCTGATACGCACCGACTCCGCGGGCGGCACCCACGACTTCGTCGCCTGGCTCGCCCAGCGAGGACGGTGGCTGTCCTACTCGGTCGGCATGGTGATCACGGACACGATCCACCAGCACGTGCTGAAGGTTCCGGCGTCGGCCTGGACGCCCGCCGTCGAGGCCGACGGCGAGATCCGCGACGGCGCCTGGGTCGCCGAACTCACCGGCGATGTCCTGGACGGCTGGCCCAAGGGCATGCGGCTGATCGTTCGGAAGGAACGGCCGCACCCTGGAGCTCAGTTGCGGCTCACGGACGCGGACGGCATGCGGCTGACCTGTTTCGCCACCAACACCTCCGGCCGGCCGATCGCCGAACTCGAGCTCCGTCACCGGCTGCGGGCCCGGGCCGAGGACCGCATCCGGGCTGCCCGGGCCACCGGCCTGCGGAATCTCCCTTTGCACCGCACCGCCCAGAACCGGATCTGGCTGGAGATCGTACAGATCGCACTGGACCTGCTGGCCTGGATGCCGATGCTCGCCCTGACCGGCAAGGCCAGGCTCTGGGAGCCCCGCCGACTGCGGCTCCGTCTTTTCACCACGGCCGGACAACTCGTGACCACCGGCCGTCGGCGGATCCTCCGCCTGGCCCGGCACTGGCCCTGGACCAGCCACATCACCACAGCTCTCGAACGGCTCGCACTCCTGCCGAACCCCGGCTGACCAACGGATTCCCGTCCCTACAACAGCAGCTCAACACTCGGAGCAGTGGAACCCGGCGCCACCCCGAGGCGACACTCGGGCCCTGGGCCTGCACAGCCTCCGCCCACGGCACGAAAACGGTTCACCGACTCCGTCGGCGGACCGTCACGAAACTTCGAGGTTAGCTCGCATCATGTCCCGGCTGGTGAGGTCGAGCCCTTCGGATGCCTCATTCATGCCGTCATCCAATCACTGGCCTTCGGGAGTACATATCACCTCGGTGATATCACTCAGGCAATGGTCCCGCTTCTGCGAACTAGGCATCCTTGCAAGCTCGTTCGGCTCGCGTTCGGAGTCGGATGTTGAATGCATCTTCTCCCCGCGAGCAACACCTTGGCGAGCGGGGGGCGTGGCTATTCGCCGCACTGGAACACACCTCGCTGCGTGTCCGTATTTCCGACACTTGCTGGACGGCCCATGAGGAGGGGCACAACGTGACCACGTTGACGCACCGATGGCTCCCGAGTCGCATGCCGGACGACACCGATGTGCGACAGGTTTACGGCTACTGCTTTGACGCCGCCGGCCGGGTTTTGCTGGGAGTGGAGCACGGTGAGAGCGCCGGGCATCATATGCCCGGTAGTGAAACGGAAGCAGACGGATACGGCTGCCTCGCAACGTTGATCCGAGAGTGTCGAAGTAAATATCGGGTCACCATCGCAAAACCTATTTACCTGGGATATCGGCAGGTTCGAGACGAAGACGCCAAACTGGCCTACGCCGAGCTGTTTTTGGCGGCGCGCATCACTACGTTCCATCGCCTTAGTCCCGCGCCTGGCGGCTGTCACTCATTCCGAAGGCTGCTGACACCGGTCAACTGTGTTCCCGATCGACTCGGCTGGGGAGCGGAGGGATTGCTGCAGACTTCTGCCGCCGCCGCTGTCGCAACGAGCGTGTTCGGCCTCGACCTGTCGGTTCTGCACGACGAGATCTATCGGAACTGAGCAAGCTCGGTGAAATGAGCAGCAGAAGGGGAGAATTGTGGCATCCGTACCGCGCAAGCCGATCGTTGAGAGTCCAGGCAACGGGCGAGGCGACGTACCAGAGCGCGGCGTCTTGGTACTTGCCTATGGACACAGGAGATACCACCGCCAAGCATATTCACTGGCCCTGTCGTTGCAGCGCCACTCTCCCGGCATGCATCGCACCTTGGTCACCGATGATGTCCGATGCGTGGCAGCAAAGGCATACGACTCAGTGATCAAGATCGAGACTGGGCAGTCCGATGACTGCCGTCTCAAGCTCAGTCTCGATATGTATGCCCCGTACCCTCACACCCTCTACTTGGACGCCGATGCTCTTGCAGTCCGCCCCATCGAGCCAGTATTTGACCTATTCGACAGCTCCGACGTAGGAGTAGTTGGGCGTGACATCGCAGCCGACCAAGAAGAACTCTGGTACGGGGACGTCGCTTCAATGTGTCGCGCAGCAGGAACAGGCTGGCTACCGAAGTGCAACAGCGGCCTGATCCTCCTCCGCGCCACCGACGTAACTCGCCACGTGTTCGCCCGCGCCCGCGAATTGGCCAACCAGTACAGCCAATTGGGGCTGCATACCTTCCGTGGAGGCATCGCCGACGAGCCCCTACTGGCGATGGCACTCGCAGAGCAAGACATCCACGCCCAAGACCTCACTGCTCTCGCGTCCGCGACACCCATTGGCATCAATGGCCCACTACGAGTCAACGCGCTTACCGGAGCGTGCACATTCGCCAAGCAGGGGATTGAAGTCGAGCCCGCTCTGATCCACTTCGCAGCTGACTACAGCTCGGACTACCGGCTTGCCGGCGCCCACTACAGGCGTGAACGCCTCGCGCTTCATCTGTCTCAGCGCCTCGGAGCGCCTGTCAGGACAGCCCGGATCACCGCAGGGCTGCGCTACGGCATTCAGTGCGCAGCGTTCAACACCTGGATCCGCATAGCTGGCCGCGCCCCTCGCGACCCCTCCGGCTTCTTCGGCACAGCGAAGCAGCCCTTTGAGGTGTCCCAGTGATCAGCGACAGGAAGCAACCTTCGTTCAAAGAGGAGAACTTGTGACGCAGGTGCCACAGCCCGGTGAGACTTCGCCGATCCACGAGTCGACGGCCGGGGATCCCGCTTTCCGGATCGCGTTCCTCTTCCACACCAATCTCGACCTGCTCAGCCAGACCCTGCCGCGTTGCTTGGAAGCCCTGACGGTAGGGACTCAGGAGTCCTTCGAGGTGGTGCTGCACTGTGACGGGACTCCCCCGCAGACCGTCGCCCAGCTTGCCCCGCAGCTGGCCCAGTGGGGGGTCGACGAGGTGCGAGTACGCCGCCGAGACCGGTTCGTCGCTTCTGGGGACGGATCGAACAACGGGCACCGCAGACTGTTCGACCTGCGCTCCCCATACCTGATCGTCATCGAAGACGACGTGGTCATGTACCGCACCGACCCGTCGTTCGACGCCTTGGCCGCCTGCCGGCGCCTCTTCGAGAAGCACCCGCGGGTTCCCGCGTTGAGCAAGGTGAGCGACTACCACCAGTGGTCCTGGAAGCTCGAAGACGCAGGTGACGAGCTGGAACCTGGCGTGCGTTCCGTCAACCGGCTGTCCACGCACTTCATCGCGTACGACCTGCGACGGTTCATCCCTGTTGCCGATCGCTTTGGTGGCTTCGACCTCGACGTGTTCATCGACCGCGACGACCTCAGCTACAACTGGGAGGATCTCGTCTCCCACGTCGCCACCACTGCGGAACGCCGCATCGCCTTCCCCGAAGGCTGGCCGCTTGAAGTGTTCCACTGCGACCGCAAGGTCGCCCCGGGGTCGATGTACCACACCCAAGATCCCCGGCTGAAGGCTCAAGTCCTCGCCGAGCTGGAGCAACGGTTCCGACCGGGTCTCGACAGGCTCGTTGAGGTGACGGCATGACGACCGCGCCGACACGCATCAACTCCTCACCCGCGTACGCCGAGCGCCTGGAAGCGTGGCGTACGCGCCTCGTGGAGAGCAGGCATCTCTCGAATCGCTTCCGCGACCGGTACTCGATCGTCCTGGCGCAGATGGAAGCTCTCGCCTCGACGGAAAGCGTCGCAGCAGCACGGGAGGCAGCAGCCGACGACCCTCATCGAGCCGCTGAGTTACTGGCTGGCATTACCGTGCTCCCATCGGCAAGCCGAGCCAGCGCGCCTCTGCTCTTCGACGGGGACGCGGACATCGTGAAACTGCTGCGAGACCTGCTCGCCGAATGGCCCCACCTGGATGACTTCATGGCGGCCCAGCAGCCCTTGGCTCAGACCGCCGTCCCGATCCACCCCTCCCGTAGGGCACGCATCCTCCGAGTCGATGAACGAGCTTCGTGTGACTTGGTGGCTCTGGTCTGGTCGGCCGGATCCGTAGAGGAGCGGCAGAGGAACGCTGCTCTGATCGCCGGCATCCTCCCTGAGCGGAGTGGTGCGGGTGAGCTGAGGCTCGCCGTCCAGAGCGAGTACGCGCTGGTCCGGACGGAAGCTTCGGCGGACCCTTGGGTCTTCTCGCCGAACCTCGGTGAGACGTTGGAGGATGTGCTGCGATCGAGGAGGCTCGATTCGCGCAGCCGACGCCGGATCCTTACCGCCCTGCGGCGGCTTCGCGCAGCGATGCTGGAGGCTGGCCTGATCTGGCAGGGCTTCGCTCCGCGGAACATGTTTCTGCGCGATGGGGAGATCGTCCTCATCGACTTCGAGGAGGTCGTCGACAGCAGCGCCTCGCCGGCGCGCGCTGCTGAGTGCCTGCTGTGGCACAGGATCTTTTTTGCCGACAGCCTGACCGCCGCGGAGTCCGCCGAGCTGTTCGCCGTGGACAGCGATGGTGCGCCCACCATCCCTGACGATCATCCGCTGCCCGCGGACTCGTTTGAACGGGCGCTGCTCGCGGTCGATACGGTGACGTGGCGGCAACGCCGAGAGCTCCTCGGCCAGTCCCTCCGTCTTGAGGGCCAGCACCGACGCCCTGAGCGGAGGCGTGACGGTGGGGTTCTGTACGGGCATGAGCTGGGGCACTTTTGGGGCGACTTTCTGCCAGTTGCTCATGAGGTCCGGCTCTTCAGCCATCTGTCGCCGATAGAAGATCCAGACACGCTGGTCGCATGCCTGGAGGCATTTGAGGCCGCGATGGAGGCCGACATCTGCCGTGCCATTCGGGCCAGTTACACAGGCACGGGCGATGGCAGTGCAATGCGCACGGAGGGCCTCATCGACGCCCTGGATGCTGCTGGCGTCACCGCTCTTGCTGAGGCACGTCAGAACACACGGTCCTGGTATGAGCAGTTGGCGGCAGACCCTGCTCGTCTCATGGACGAACTTCTCTTTCAGCTCGGCACCAATGTCGGCGGCGTGACCCAGCCGCTCCTGGACACCTACCTCGTCGGCAGTAGCGACGCCCGGAAAGGGCACGAGGAGGATCTGGTCGAGACTGTTCGAGTTGGCCTGGACTTCCTGCACGGCGCCGAGCCGGATCAGCCCTTCCTTCGCTACGCAGAACCGACCGCACTAAGGCAGTCCATCGCCCAGCCCTTGCCGCGGGAAGGGCTCGGCTTCGACCACGTCCTTGCCGAGGTCAACGATGTCGTTGCCCGCTACTCCATCGGGCAGGGGCACTCCAGGTATTTGGCGTTCCCCGACTCGGGCAACGCCTTGGCTGCCCTGGCCGGCAACCTTCTCAGTCCGCTCCTCAACCAGAACCTCATAGCCGTCGACCGCAGTGCGCCGTCGGCGACCTTCGTTGAGGCCCAGGTCATCGAATGGCTGCGGGAGCTGGTCGGGTATCCGACTGCTCCGCTCACTGAACTACGCGGAGTCAAAGACGTCTCCGGTCTCTGGACGACCGGAGGGCATCTGTCCAACCACATCGCGATGCTCGCTGCGCTGGGACACACCTTCCCCGACGCACGCAAGCATGGTCTGCGGGGGCTCGACACCCAGCCAGCGGTCGTCATGGCCGGGCCGATCGCTCACTACTCGCACAGCGACGCCGCGTTCCACCTGGGCCTGGGCTGGGACGCGATTCTCTCCACCGGCGCCAAGCAGGGCTACACGACCGACCCGGAGGCTGTTGACCGGCTTCTCTCGGATCCGCCTTCCGGCCGTACGCCGTTCATGGTGGTCGGAGTGGCCGGGAACTGCCGGACAACAGGGCTAGACGATCTTGAGGCGCTCGGCGAGGTCTGCCGCAAGCATGGTGTGTGGTTCCACGTCGACGCCTGTCACGGAGGAAGCCTGATCTTCAACGATCGGCTGCGGCAGCAGCATCTCCGTGGAATCGAGCAGGCCGATTCTGTTTCGCTCGACCCCCACAAGGGCCTCTTCACTCCATACCCCTCGTCGTATGTCCTGTTCCGAGAGCGTGAAGTCCTCACCCAGTTCAGTCGTCACACGACGACTGTCATGGCGGACGACTGCTGGGACCTTGGGCTGATCACCCCGTTTCTCGGATCGCGGGGCTTCCAAAGCCTGCCGACCTGGATGCTGTTGCGTCACGTCGGCACTCGTGTCTTGGGCGCGATGGTGGAGGCCCGGCAGGCCCTGGTGCGCTACCTGGAAAGACGACTCGACGAGACCGGGCTGTTCGTCCGCCTCAACGACGTTGACTTCTACCGGTTGGCGTTCGTGTTCTGCCCGCCAGGCGTTCGTAGCGCGCTCACCGGCCTGGATGCGGCTGGTAGGCAGCGAGCGGCGAAGGTTGTGAGCGCGTACACGTCGCGGGTGAACACAGGCCTGTATCAGGCTGGTGAGGTGTGCTTCGACGAGCACTCGCTCGCCGACCTGGCTGACCGAGTGGGTGCTGGTGCTGGAACCGGCTACACGATCATGGCCGCATGCCCGGGCAACCCGCTCCTCACCCGGGCTGATCTGGATGTCGCGGTGGAACGGCTCGTCGCCGAGGCACAACCGTTGGTCGAGCAGATGCTGGCGGAGATCCGTGGAGAAGCCGTACATCAGCAGCACGCTCCTCGACTGAGCGGGCCTGCCGGATGGAACGACGGCGAGTGAGCGGCGACGTCGTATCCGCGATTGATCAGTTCCTCACCGATCAGTCCTGCGACGCAGTTGCCGCATTCGTCTACGGCTCAGTCGCGACTGGCCAAGCGGGGCCGACGAGCGATGTGGACACCTTCGTGCTGTTCACACAGCCGTTGTCCGCGGTTGCGGTGCAGCGGCTCCGGTCGGGCTTCGCCGAGCTCCAGGAACGTCTCGGATACACCCCTGACGTCGTCTATCCGGTTGAGCTGTTCACCGTGCAGCAGGCCCATGGGGCGCTGGCCGGGAACGAGGTCAGCCGCGCCATTCATCAGGCCTGCTCTCAAGGGGAGGTCAGCTCCGACCTGGCCGAGTCGGATGCCGTGGAAGTCCTTCGTGCCCTGCTCGGTGCACGGCTGACGGTGCGCGCCTCCGCGCAGCTCGATGAGCTGACCGTACGTGCCAGCCAGGTTCTGACCCGTCACCTGCGCGCCGCTTCTACACCGCCCGAGCGGGAGGTTCTCCGCGCGCTCGGCATACGAGGGAACAACTGACCGCACAGAGGAAGGAAGATCCGTTGGCTACGGAAGATTTCGCATGGAAGGCCTCGCCTGGCCAAGTTCTCCCGGCGGACAACCATGTCCACACAGAGTGGTCGTGGGACGCTTCGACGGGGGTGATGGAGAAGGCGTGCGAGGAGGCGATACGGCTCGGGCTGCCAGCCATCTCCTTCACCGACCACGCGGACTTCACCGCGTGGGCGTTCCCTGGTGAGGCGGAGGATTCGTCCGTCGTCCGGGTCATCGACACCCACGCTCACACTGGTCTGTTCGACTTGGACGGCTACTGGGAGTGCCTGGAACGCTGCCGCGACCGCTATCCGGATCTCAAGATCCTTGCCGGCATGGAACTCGGTGAGCCGCATCTGTTCGAGAAGGAAATCAGCTCGCTTCTCGAGCGGCGGCACTTCGACCGGCTCCTCGGATCTCTGCACTCGCTGGCCGTCGACGGGCAACTGCACTACGCGCCGTTCCTGTTCACGGCTGAGAACGCTGATGAGCTCATGCGGACCTACCTGACCGAGACCCTCCGCATGGTGGAGGCCAACAGCGTCTTCCAGGTCCTCGCGCACATCGACTACCCGATGCGAGCTTGGCCCAAGGGGGCGAAGCCCTACGACGCGAACGACTACCAGGAGGAATACCGGGCCGTCCTGCGGGCGCTGGCCCGCTCCGACCGGGCACTGGAGATGAACACCCAAGGGCCGTGGCCGGCTCCTGAAGTGGTGCGCTGGTGGTACGAGGAGGGCGGCTCGGCGGTGTCCTTCGGAAGCGACTCCCACGAGCCCGAGACGGTGGGCCGGAACTTCGCCGCGACCGCAGCGATGGTGGAGGCTCACGGCTTCAAGCCGGGCAAGGACCCCATCGACTTCTGGCGCCGATGACCATCCCCGCCAAGAGGAGGAGATCAATCATGCCCGCGGAGCCCGTCTCAGATCGACTGGTGCCATCGCCTGTGTTCATCCTGAGCTCGATACGCTCCGGATCAACGCTGCTGCGGTGCATCCTCGACACTCACAGCAAGATCCGCGCCCCCCATGAGCTGCACCTGGCGGACCTCGAAGTCCAACTCATCAGCCCATACGTCGAGTTGGCCATGCAGACCTCCGGGCTCGCCACTGCCGAGATCGAGCACCTGCTGTGGGACCGGATGCTCCACCGCGAGCTGGTCCTGAGCGGCAAAGACATCGTGGTCGACAAGACGCCCGGCAACCTGCTGCTGTGGCGACGGCTCACCGAGTGCTGGCCACAGGCCCGGTACATCTACCTGACCCGCCACCCCCTGCACATCCTCGAGTCGGCGATAGCCGGAAGACCCGACCAAGACCCCGCCCAGACCGAAAACTTGGTGACGACGTATCTGCGGGAACTTCAGGAGGCTCGCAGTCAACTCGGCGGTCTCACCGTGAGCTATGAGGACCTCACCAGCAACGCGGAAGAGGTGGCCCGCAAGATCTGTGTCCACCTGAATGTGGCGTGGGAGCCCGAGATGCTCACGTACGGCTCCGTAGATCACGGCCCGTTCGTGCAAGGTATCGGCGATTTCACCGAGAAGATCAAGAGTGGCGTCGTCATGCCCGGCCGCGACATGCCAGCCGACGCCGATGTGCCCGAGAGTTTGATCGCGGCCTGTCGAGCCTTCGGGTACATGGAGACAGCTCGATGAGAGCCTCGGCCACCGTCGCTCCCGAATCCGATGACGGCGCAGCCCTCCTCAGCCGGCAGGAGTCTCGTCAGGAGAAGGCCCGCACGGTGCTGGACACGCTGAAGCCGTTGCAGCGTTGGGAACGATGCGGTGAGCCGAGGCTTTGCGGGGCCATGTCCTACGACCTATTGGTCGCCCCGGACATCGACATCGAGATCTTCGGGGACCTGCGGGTAGACGCCGGATTCTCACTCGTGTCCGATTGGGCGCGAGATCCGGCGGTAGACCGAGTGTTGTTCATCAACGCAGTGGGGGAACCCGACGCCGGTCTCGGTTGGGAACTGCACTACAGACTCGACGGCGTGCGTTGGGCCGTACAGATGTGGCTTCTTCCGACTGACTACGAGGGGCCGCGCTCGGCTGATCTCGTTGCACCGATGCGCGCGGCGCTGTGCTCGACCACGCGGAGCCGGATCTTGCACATCAAGGAGGCTCTGGTGGCGCGCAAGGCCGAGTACCGGTCGATAGATGTCTATCGCGCTGTCCTCGACCACGGCGTGAAAGGCGTTGAGGAGTACAACCAGTGGTGTCGGTCGTACTCCTCAACAGGGCTCCTCAACTGGAGCCCCGCTCCGCTCCGGTAGCGGGGCTCCAACTGGTCACATCTGGTCGGGTGCCTCGATCCCGAGGAGGCCCAGGCCCAGTTCGAGTGTCCGCGCTGTGATGTCGCACAGGACCAGGCGGCTCTGCTTGATGTCGCCCTCGGATCGCAGGACGGGGCACTTCTCGTAGAAGCTCGTAAACGCGCTGGCCAGGCTGTACAGGTAGTTGGCGAGCTTGTGGAACTCCAGACTTTCGGAAACGTCGGAGATGAGGGCTCCGAATTCGAGCAGTTCCAACGACAGGGCCCGCTCGGCAGGCTCGGCGATGACCAGTGTGTCGACGTTTGTCAGCGGCTGCTCTACTCCGGCACGCCGGAAGATGGAGCAGATCCGGGCCCTCGCGTACTGAAGGTATGGAGCGGTGTTGCCGTCGAACGACAGCATGCGGTCGTAGTCGAAGACATAGTCCTTCAGGCGGTCCGTCGAGAGGTCTGCGTACTTGACCGCTCCGATACCGACGGCCCTAGCGACGGCTGCACGGGTGTCCTCGTCGAGCTCAGGGTTCTTCTCGGCGATGACTGCGGACGCACGGACGACTGACTCTTCGAGCAGGTCGACCAGCTTCACGGAGACGCCGGCACGGGTGCGCAGCATCTTGCCGTCGTCGCCGAGGATTGATCCGTGGCCGACGTGCTCGGCTCGGGCGGGCGGGACCAGCCACTGGGCGTCCCGAGCCACGTCGTAGATCATTTCGAGATGCTGTCGCTGAGGCAGGCCGACGACGTACAGCAGCCGGGTCGCCTTCAGGTTCCGCAGGCGGTGCCGGATGGTAGCCAGGTCGGTGGCGCCGTACCCGAATCCGCCGTCGCCCTTCTGGACGATGATGGGCAGCGGGTCACCGTTGCGGTTCGTGTAGCCCTCAGGGAACACACACTGAGCGCCTTCGCTCTCCCGGAGCAGGCCGAGTTCAGCGAGCTCGTCCACGACCGACTGGAGTTGGTCGTTGTAGTAGCTCTCGCCGAAGAAATCGTCTTCGGTGAGCTTTACGCCCAACATGCCGTAGACGGTCATGAAGTACTTCTTGGACTCGTCGACCAGGGTCCGCCAGAGTCGCAGCGTCGTCGCGTCGCCGCTCTGGAGAAGGACGACCCTCTTGCGAGCGCGGTTCTTGAACGTCTCGTCCGCGTCGAACTTGACGCGCGCAGCCTTGTAGAAGCCGTTGAGGTCACCGACCGACAGTTCGTGAGCGGCCTCGGACTCGCCGATGTCGAGGAGGTGCTCAACGAGCATGCCGAAGGGAGTACCCCATTCGCCGATGTGGTTCTGGCGGATGATGGTGTGGCCCTGCCACTCCAGCAGGCGTACGGCCGCGTCCCCGATGATCGTCGAGCGAAGGTGCCCGACGTGCATCTCCTTCGCAGCGTTCGGTGCGGAGTAGTCGATCGCGATCGTTTCCGGCGCTTTCGCCTGCGGGACAGAGAGCCGCTCATCACCGACAGTGTCGGCGAGGAGCCGCCCGAGCACCTCGTCAGCGAGCGTCAGGTTGATGAAGCCGGGGCCGGAGATCTCCACCGATGAGCAGAGGTCATCGAGCTGAGCGGCCTCGACAACCTGGCTGGCGATGTCGCGGGGCTTGCCGCCAATCTTGCGCACCAGGGCGAGTGCGGCGTCGGACTGGAAGTGCGCGTGCTGGGATCGTCGGATGACCGGGTCGACGGGGGCGCCGGCTACGGCTTCGAACGCGGGGGCCAACCGCTGATGCAGCAATTCTTCCAGATTCGCCATTCGAAAAATCTAGCTGAGCCAAAAGATGAGTGTCCAATCACGGGATTGGCGCCACGGCGGGCCTAGGCGGTACCCGGCGCAGGCTCGGCCGTCCGGGGCCAACGCCGCAGCAACACGCAGCGTGATTACCTCGCTACAAGATTTAAGAAACGGTCGAACCCCCACACACAGGATGACGGCCACGTGATACTCACCGACATGCCGGACCCTGTGCGCGCCTCCCACCATGAGATCGGTTTGACCAGCGGACCCTTCAGCAAGATGGGGCACCCGAGGTCTCCAATCAGAGCTGCGGCGGCGGCCGGCGCAACGCGGTGCCAAGTACCAATCCCGCTGCCACAGCCGCTGACCATGGGAGGACTCCGATGAAGACCGCCGTGCTGCTCGTCAAGAACGGCATCGGGTTCGGTCACCTGAGACGCGCCGTGCTCATCGCCGAGGCCATCCGGAACGAAGGTCGACTCCGGCCCGTGATCATCAGCCAGGCCAGCTCTCTGAGCCTGTTCCGCGACACCCCCGTCGAGGTCATCAACTTTCCGCTGTTGCACAGGGTGTCGTCGGCCGTCGCAGAGGACAGCTACACCGCGATCCTTGACAGGCTCCTCGAACGACTTGATCCGGCGGTAATCATCGAGGACACCTACCCGGACCCTCGCTACCTTTCCCTCAAGTCGCTAGCTCAGCGCCCTCGGCTACTGGTTATGCGTCGCCTCGATGGGACGTCGTTCGACCAGCTCCGCACGCAGGGTCGGTTTGCGGCGTACGACAAGATCCTCATCGCGCAGAGCCGCGAGGCCTTTTCACGTGAAGGGCACAGTGGCGACTCGATGGCTGCCGTGCAGTTCGGCACCAGGTTCTCCTTCATCGGGAACCTCAGCTATTCGCCTTCTCCTGCCGAGATCTCGCAGACGCGCGCCGCCTACGCGCCCAACGACGAGCCGCTGGTGGTCGTCAACGGCGGGGCTGGTGGAGATCAGATGCCTGACGGTTACGGCGACCGTCTCTTCGGTGCCTGCGCGCAAGTGGCCGCACGGCTCCACGCGGACGGTGATCGAGCGCGGTTCGTATTCGTCACCGGCCCGTACTATGCCGGCAAGCCGTTGCAAGAGACAGGAAACGTCACGGTCCGCCGGTACGAGCCTCGGCTGGCGGGACTTCTCTCTGCGGCTCATGTCGCGATCATCAAGCCCGGTAACAATGCCTTGTCCGAGGCGTTGCTGGGGCAGGCCCATCTCGTCCTCGTACCAGACGTCTCCTTCATGGAGGGTCTCGACGAGCATGCGGCTCGAATAGCTGAGCAGTACGGCGGTGCCACAGCGACGACTGATCCGGACGCCCTGGAGAAACTCGTCCGCCGAGCTCTCGCGCGCCCTCTTCGCGAAGTGCGGCTCGAACCGAACCACAAGGGTCTTGCTGATGCAGTCGATGCCATTCACGAGCTGGCCCAGCGGCCCCTGCCCCACGTCCCACGGCGCCGCCTCATGCTCGTCCTACACCCCGGCTCTGGTCAGCAGGCCGACGCCTTGCGCCGTGCGGTACCGGAATCCCTGGAGAGTGCGCTGATCCTCAATGAGACCGCGCCGGAGGGAGCACCCGCCGTCGCACAGTTCGATGGACCGTGTGCCGGCCTGGAGGAAGTACAGGCGTTGTTGGTGAGCGCCGAGCCACCCAACGCCACGCCACAGGAGATCGCGGACCGCGGCATCCGATTGCTCATCGCGCCCAATGCTGTGTCTCCAGCGGTGGAACGGTGGAGGCAACTGGCCCCGTCCATACCGACGGTGGCCGTCCAGCACGGCTACACCGTCACGGCCGCCGAAGGGCGGGCCGAGTTCTGTCTCCGAAGACTTGCTCAAGTACTGGCTGCTGAGGAACCGGCGTGTGTGATCTTGGACCTGTCGAGGTTGAGTAGCGAGAGAGCCGTCGAGCAGTACCTAGCCGAGATCGGCGATTGGCTGCGTCTCCAGCCTGTTGAACTCATCGGCCCCGAAGCAGCCACCGCTCTCCTCGCCCGACGTCTATTGGAGTCATCGTGACACCAGGGGTGGATTTTGCGACCGATGCTGTAGAGCCCGAACTCCGGAGCGTCTGCACATTCGATGTTCGCCATGCCGACAGCGACGTGGAAGGTCTGGTTGACCAAATCATGGGTCTTCTCGACACCGGCGTGACGCTGGTGGATCTCTCGCACCACGATCACCGAGGCACAGTCATCGAACTTCGAGCGCAGCCGAAGGGCGGTACCGCTCAATGACGCTCTCAGAGTCCACGGCCAACCTGATCGCCGACGTACAAAAGCAAGGGTTCGCGATCTGGCCCGGGTTCCTTCAGGGCGAACGATGCGACGAGATACGTAGGCTCGCCGAGCACCTGGCGGGCGGCGAACATGCCAACCGCTACCCCAAGTCCACACGGGTGTGGGATCTGTACCGGCATGGGGAAGAGTTTGTTGACCTTCTCGCCGACCCAGACCTCACCGCGGTGTTGAACGGACTGCTGGGGGAGAACCACCTCGTATCCGACTACAGTCTCAACGTCGTTCAGCCCGGCCAGCCAGTCGATGGCTGGCACATCGACTACCCCTACAACGAGATGCCGGCCCCTGTGACTGGAGCCGTCCTGGGGTTGCAATGCGTGCTGGCTCTGGATTCCTTCCGCTCCTCAAACGGAGCCACTCAGCTGGTTCCCGAGTCACACGCGAGGACGGACCGTCCCGACCCCGACGCCGTCATCGAGCACGCGGTGTTCGACGGTGAGCCCGGAGCATTGTTGATCATGGCGGCAGCAACCTGGCACCGCTCAGGCTTCAACGCATCCGCAGCGCCGCGGTCAGCTGTCCTGATGAGCTTTGTGGAGAAGTGGGTGCGGCCGATGTCCGACCCCCCGGAGCCGGGGCCGTGGGGACGCACAGACGCCTTGCGGATCCTCCTGGGCATGCAGCGGCCACCGGAGACGATCAATGGCGTAGCAATCTAGAAGTCGTACACCGCGAAGTCCGTCACCGGGCGGTAGCCGATCCGCTGGTACAGGCCGTTGCTGGTGGGGTTGGCCAGGTCGGCGAAGAGCAGCACCTCCGCCGCGCCCGCCGCCAGCGCCGCCCGGCTGGCCTCGACCGTCGCAGCGCCCGCGTAGCCGCGGCCGCGCAGGTGGGCCGGGGTGTAGACGGGGGCCACCCTGATCTGGCCAGCGACCATCGGGGTCACACCCGCCATGGAGACAGGAGTGCCGTCCGGGGTCTCCCAGAACGTGATGCGTCCGTGGTCGATGCGCGTGTCGGCCCAGGAGCCGGCGTCCACGGAGGGGGCTGCTCCGAGGGCCTCGGCGAACTCTCCGTGCCAGCACATGAGTTGATCGCGGTCCTGCTCACCCGCGACCCTGCCCCGGCCCTCCGGACGCGGTTCCGGCGGGGTGAGCGTGCCGAGGCGGTACAGCCGCTGGCGCTCGTGGATCGTCGGCGTCGCGCCGGTGTGCCGTTGCCAGGCCTCGGCGAAGGCGGCGGCGGTGTCGCTGTCGGCGCTGACGCCAGGGATGGGGAGGCCGAGGGCGGCCAGATGAGCGGCGAGGGTGTCGGACTCGTCGGGGGTGAGAGTGGTGAGGTTCAGACGGCGGGGCGGGGTGCGGAAGTAGGCCGCGCGGACCTCGCCCGCCTTTTCCAGAACGCCGAAGACGGGTGCTTCGGCGCCGTATCCGTGCGCTCCGCGCGTCCGCAGTCCCTCGGTCACCATCAGGGGGATGGTGTGCAGGGCAGGGCGCGAGTGCAGGAAGTCTCCTGCGCGGGCTAGGAAGCTGTCTACGTCATCGGTGAGGTGCCAGTCGTCCGGGCGCATGCCTCATGATCCCGCGCGTTCACGGACTGCGCCCGTGGTTTTCCGACGGGGCGAGGCGACGGGGCGCGGTCAGGCGCCGCCTCCCCCAGCGGCCCCGCCGCCCACTCCGGCTCCGGGTCCGTCGCCAGGCGGCCGCGCAGGTGCACGTTCCCGGAACGCGCTGGCCCGGTTCGACCATCGCGCCCCGCAGGGTCCCCTCGTACCAGAAACCGCACCGTTCGGCGATGTGGCAGCAAGAGTTGCGGCCGAGGGCGTGGTCCAGTTCGAGGCGGTGGAGGCGAGCGCATCCGCACCGGGAGTTCAGGTCAGGGCTTCGGCGATCTGGTCAGTGATGTTCACGAGCCAGGCAGGGTCTCCGTTCTGGCGACCCCATTGCGCGGACATCACTGCACGCGCCTGGGCCCAACGAGAGACGCGCTCTCGGTCGAGTTCGGCGGCATCGGCGAAGATGTGGAGACGACGAAACAGCGCCGTCTTGAGGTCGCTGGCGGTGAGCAGATCATCGAAGTGGCCGCGGAGTAGTTTGATGGCGTCGTAAGCCGGATCGCCGACGTATCCCTTGGGGTCGATCGCCAGCCAGGGCTCGCGCTCGGCCCGCAGCACGTTGGCGTAGTGCAGGTCGCCGTGGACGAGCGTGTCCGGCTGGTGTGGGCCAAGTTCCTTCACGGTTGAAAGCGCGGCGTCGACTACCCGCTGCGGCAGCGGATAGGCCAACTCCTCTGCTCCCTCGCGGATTTCATCCAGCCACCACTGCTCGGCGTGATCACGCAGCCGTGGTAGGCGTGGAGGAGCTGGCACAGCCAGTCGACGGACGAGGCGGCCTGCGATGGCCACCGCCTCGTCAACGTCGTCGAGATCAGCAAGGCTGGTCTGTTCTGCCTGCTCCAGCACCATGGCGAAGTTCGAGTCATCACGCTCTTGCAGCAGCACGGCTCCGTGTCCACCCCACCGGGCAAGAGCGTGGGGCTCATGA
The DNA here is from genome assembly GCF_026343635.1 of Streptomyces sp. NBC_00038. Classification (NCBI taxonomy): domain Bacteria; kingdom Bacillati; phylum Actinomycetota; class Actinomycetes; order Kitasatosporales; family Streptomycetaceae; genus Streptomyces; species Streptomyces sp. NBC_00038. The sequence goes on along the minus strand of NZ_JAPELQ010000001.1, from coordinate 1,106,938 downwards.
ACAAGGCCCGGGTGCGGATGCGAGATCTTCAAGACCCCGGGGTTGCCAAGGTGCAGCACGGGGACTACGAGTCCGACCTGTCCGTGCATTGCTGTAGCAGTCGGTGTGCAGCTCCAACGCTCGAGTAGCTCATCCACCAGGACGGGCAGGGACGCAAGCCAAGCCCTGCTGCTTTCGCCCTCCCGATCGATGGTGCTGCTGGCGAAGTCATCCGGTATCTCGATCATCCAGCACCCTTGGAGGCCTGATCCGCTCCGCTTTGTCCGTCGTCCTCAAGTGGAACGGACAAGCTAGGTCGTCTTTTCTCGCACGACCTGGGCGGGTACGCCGACCACTGTGGCCCCGGCCGGAACATCATGGGTTACGACAGCTCCGGCTCCGATGTTCGCCCCTTGCCCAATGTGGAGGCTCTTCTCGAACGGGGTGATCACCACGGCGTTTGCCCCGATCATGACATCGTCCCCGACGATGATGCGGTGCGGTGATCCTGCAGGGGCACGAACTGACAGCGTGACGTTCTGCCAGATACGTACTCGCCGGCCGATCGTCACGTTGTCGTGGACGACCGTTCCGAGCCCGTGGTGGCCGAGATACACGTCGGGGCTAATGTCTCCGCCAACAGCAAGTGAGTTGTGGTAGAGGAACGAGTTGAGTTGCTTGACGCGCTTGGCGAGCCAGCGGTGCTCTCGCTTGCGTAGTGCGATCGCCCGCATCCACAGCCATTCAGGGCTCACGGTCGGTGCTCCTCCTGCCTACGTTGAAGTCGTCGTACGGGTAGGTTCGTCGGAAACAGTCAGCTTTCCGCTGCTGTTCATCTGGCTCAGGGGTCAGCCCTGATTCTTGGTTGACCGTGACGGCGCAGGGAGTTCTAAGCACAGAGCCCCAGCCGGGTTCGATTGAGCTCGGGCCGTGGGGCACGGATCTCCGTCCTTACTCACCTCGGTAGCCCCACTCTTCCCAGACGATGCGCTCCCACTCTTGCTGGTCGTACTCATGTCGAAGTGCCCTGCGTCGCTGCACTTCTGCTCCTACAGCTATCCCGATCGCCAAGGCAGCAACGATGCTGAAGGCAGTCCATACTCCAAAGAGCGAACTCACCAAAAGCGTCCCTCCGCCGAAGGCGAGTACGCCGACGGCCACGGCAGTCGGGTCGTTCTTCCACCGATTCACCACCCGCGTTCTGGCCGCGACCTGTGGTTGTACACTCCGAGCGACGATCCGCGAACCATGAGACCTGGCATTGATCTCCGCCTCCAATCAGAGTGGATTCCTTTGGAAGCACCGAGGTTGATCGTCGACGGGCTCGCTGGGTGGATCAAACGTGGCAACCGTCCACGAACCCCGAAGGAACGGTCTCGCGCGGATAGGCAGGTCGTGTAAGAGCCTGATCCGCGCGACAGCGTACGACCGCACCTCGGTGCTGGGGTATTACTCCCGTGATACGGGCATTGCCGCGCCGTACCTCTCGCCGCTGTGTGGCGCGTCTGTGTCGGTTTCGTGGAGTCAAGGCTGCATGGGCTGGGCCGTGACGCGCGCGATGGCCTCGATCAGGCTCGGTACATCTTCAAGACTGTTGAGGACGACGTTGGCCCCTGCGTCTTGTAGCTGGGCTGCGGTCGTCTTGCCGGAGGGAACACCCAGTACGGCGGATCCGCCTTCGAGTCCGGTTCGGACGTCTTCGAGGGAGTCACCGATGATCACGGTGTTGGAGCGGGTGAAGTATGTGCCGTATTTGGCCTCGGCCCGTTTCTGGGCGACGGCGACGAGAGAGGGTCGGTGATCGTCGTCGGAGGCGTAGCCGCCGATTTCGGTGTCTACGAAGCGGTCCAAGTCGAAGGCTTCGAGCTTCAGGAGAGCGTTGGCTTTGAGGTTGCCGGTCACGGCGGTCGGCACCAGGCGGGGGTGATCGTGGACGGCACGCAGGGCACTGATCGCTCCCGGCATGACTACGCCCTCACTGCGGAGGTCTGCCGAGTGGCCGGCCAGTCGCTGCGGCAGCAACTCGACCATGAGCGGTACGAGTTCGGCGACGTCCCTTTCCGGCACACCGTTGTCGAGGAGCAGTCCGCGGATCGCGAGTGGCATTGTCACGCCTGTCCCGCGGGCTGGTAGCCGCTCTGCCGGGCGGCCGACGACTTCCGCAAAGGCTTCGCGATACACCTGCCGGTCGATGTCCCCGACGTACAGCAGGGTCCGGTCTATGTCCCACAGGACGAGTACCAGGTCGGCCTCGGTCACGTTCAGCTCCTCAACCCGCCTTGGCTGCAGTGGCCCGTTCCAGCAGGTCACGAGCGTACGGTGCGCGAATGATCGCCTGAGCTCGTCAGTCAGGTCTGGATGTGCTTCAAGTGGGGAGCGTGGCCTCAACAGTCCTTTCTGGAATGGATATCACCCCAGTGATATCACCTGCGGAATGTACGTAGAGGAAGTTTGACGGGACAGTCCTGTGGTCAGCAGCCACCGATCGCGCGAGACCCACGGTCGAGGGCGTACATCAACGGCGCGCCACTATGTACGGGAGATCGGGTGCTTGTTCCTACTCGCCGCCGCGAGGCGACGCAGAGCGTGCTGGCGCGCTCGACGCCGGATGGCATCTGGGGGCTGTCCTGTGGCCGTTAGCATCTCCGCCGTCGCGCTGCTGGCCATCATCGCCTTCCTGCTCATCAAGAAAGGCGGGCTCAACGCCGGGCACGCGATCGTCTGCATCCTTCTGGGTTTCTACCTGGCCAGTTCCTCGATCGCGCCCACGATCTCTGGAGCCACGTCGCGCGTGATCGAAATGATCGGCGGGATCAAGTTCTAACTATGAGTACCAATGCCGGCAGAGCGACAGATCGTCCGCTTCTTCTGAATTGACCGCTCGGCCGCTCTGCGCGATCACTCGTCCCCTACATCGGATTTCCGCTGCGGCGGACGCATTCCGGAGGCTAAAAGGTGTTAATGGACGCCGCTATGGAGCGCGGCGAGCAACTGTCCCACTCGTCCGAAGCGACGGTGGCGGGATAGTTATGAGGCGTGTATCGGCGTTCGACCGGCATCCGGCTCGTGATGACTTCCCGCTACGGACAGTGCTGGATGACGCTGCGATGGGCCGGTGGGAAGGCGCCCGGGAACTGCTGGCCGCGACCGCTACGGACTGGGACCGACGCATCTCCCGTCTCCAGGTCCTCGCCCGCGCCGGGGTGCGGCTGACGTTCGCCGATACGTGGGCACAGGCCGAACCGCGGTCCCCTCACGCTTTGGCCCTCCTTGCGACCGTCCAAGCCCTGCGGTCGATGGCCGGCCCGCGGGGCGGGGGCAACAACGTGGCGATGGCTCAAGCGTGGGAAGTGTGCGATGCCGCCTGCGAGGCCCTGCCTGCTGATCCGGCACCGTACGTCGTCATGCTCGCTCTCCTCCGCTACCACTCCCCGAGCCGTGACCGGCAATGGCGGGCGACAGTGCAGACGGTGTGGAAGCAGGTGGGGGAGCGCGACCCGTGGAACAGAGAGGCGCACCACGAGCTCCTCACCTACATGTTCCCCTCCTGGCATGGCGTAGGGGGCGAAGTGTTCCACTGGGCACAGGAGCGATGCGCCCACACTCCCCGTGGGCTTCCGCTCCACACTCTCCCTTTGGTCGCTCTCGCCGAGTCACACCGAGTGCGGATGGAGAAGGAGGGACACCGGTACGGACTGACGGTTCATCCGTGGACGGATAACCCTTCGACTCGGCAGACATGGGAGAACTGGTGGACATATAGGGCCCCTGGAAGCCCGCACGCCGCTTTCCATGAGGACGCCAACTACCTCGCCCACGCCCTGTCCTTCGCGAACCAGCACAGGGAAGCCGCGGAGGTATTCGACGCCATTGGCCCATACGCCACCGACGTTCCCTGGAGCTACTGCGGGGACGCTCCGACGCTGTTCACCCGCCATCGCACCTGGGCGGTCAAGGCGTCTGCACCGTAAGGCCTTTCGCAGGTAGCGACCTCAACACCCCCTGCGCATCTACCAGGTACGACCAACGAAAGTAGGTCTTGTCATGCCTCTGGACATACCGAGCGTCACACTGTCGGAAGAGGAACGCCTCGCCGAGCTCGGCATCACCCAGACTCTGGACCGCTCCATGTCGGGGCGCCAGAATTTCGCCGTCTCGTTCACGATCATCAGCATCCTGTCCGGCTGCCTGACCATGTACGGGTTCGGCATGAACACCGGCGGGCCCGCCCTGATCATGTGGGGGTGGGTGCTCGTCGGCCTGATGACGCTCTTCGTCGGCCTGGCCATGGCGGAGGTCTGCTCCTCCTACCCGACCTCTGCCGGCCTCTATTTCTGGGCCCACAAACTCGCCCCGCGCACCTCCGCTCCGGCCTGGGCCTGGTTCACCGGCTGGTTCAACACGCTCGGCCAGGTCGCCGTCACCGCGGGCATCGACTTCGGCGCCGCATCGTTCCTCAACGCCTACCTGAACCTTCAGTTCGGGTACGCCGCCACCCCCGGCCACACCATCACGCTCTTCGGCCTCATCCTTCTGCTGCACGCCGCCGTGAACACCTTCCGGGTGCGCATCGTGGGCTTCTTCAACACCGTCTCCGTGTGGTGGCATCTGATCGGTGTCGTCGTGATCGTCGGCGCGCTCCTGACGATCCCCGACAAGCATCAGTCCCCCGGGTTCGTGTTCACCGAGTTCGTCAACAACACAGGCTGGGGCTCCGCTGTCTACGTGGCCCTCATCGGCCTGCTGATGGCCCAGTACACGTTCACCGGATACGACGCGTCCGCCCACATGACCGAGGAGACGAAGAACGCGTCCGTTGAAGGGCCGAAGGGAATCGTCCGATCCATCGTCGTCTCTTGGGTGGCCGGCTTCGTCCTTCTTTTCGGGCTGACCTTCGCCATCCAGTCCTACACAGGCTCCCTTGATTCAGAAACCGGGGTGCCGCCAGCGCAGATCTTCATGGACGCCCTCGGCGCGAGCACCGGCAAGATGATGCTCCTCGTCGTCATCGGCGCCCAGTTGTTCTGCGGCATGGCATCCGTGACCGCGAACTCCCGCATGATCTACGCCTTCTCCCGCGACGGTGCTCTCCCGTTCTCCACCGTGTGGCACAAGCTGCACCCCGGGACCCGTACGCCCACCAACGCAGTGTGGCTCGCTGCCGGCGGTGCGTTCGTCCTCGGCCTGCCGTACTTGTACAACGTCACTGCGTACGCCGCCGTCACCTCCATCGCGACGATCGGTCTCTACATCGCCTACGTGGTCCCGACGTTCCTGCGCCTGCGCCAGGGCAAGAACTTCCACCGGGGTCCCTGGCACCTGGGCCGCTTGTCGACGCCTGTCGGCGTGATCGCGGTGGCCTGGGTCATGCTGATCACGGTCCTGTTCATGCTGCCCCAGCTCACCCCAGTGACCCTGGAGACGTTCAACTACGCGCCCGTCGCCGTCGGAGTGGTGCTGGCCTTCTCCGGAACCTGGTGGCTCGTCTCCGCACGCAAGTGGTTCCTCAACCCGAACCACCCACGGAACGCTGCTCCGCTGGGCGTCGCGCCGCAATAGGCGTCTCGATGACACGCAGCTCGCTGGCCACGGTGATCGACGCTCGCACCGTCGCCGCCGAACGTCCACTCCAAGGTCGCGTGGACACGCGACGCGTCTTCGGCTAGGCGAGGCGGCAATCGCACACGAGGGCCGTCGGCTGTGCGGGTCAATCGCTTGCGCGGATTCGACTGCACGCGCCCGCACAGCCACCCCCATCAACTCCGAGTCCACGCGATTCGAAAGGATGCTCGATCGGTGTCGGCCCAGCCTCGCGTAACGCCTCGACCCCTCACTCCTGCTCAGGTCCGGGTAGCTCGCAAGATCGCTGGCGGCTTGGACACCGCCCAAACGGCGTTCGAGTTGGCCATCACATCGGGCACCGTCAACGTGCAGTTGGCGAGCATGGGCCGGAAGCTCGGAGTGAGCGGTCGGGCCGCAATCGTCCATGCCGCCTACGAGTCCAGGCAGATTCCTCGCCCCGAGCGGGAGTCTTACGACGGTGAGTTCACCGAGATCGAGATTCAGATGTGGGACCTCATCGCGTCGGGTGCAACGGTGCAACGCATTGCCGACGTGTTCCGAGTCTCGCGCGCTACCGCTCGCGTGCGGATCAGACGCTTGCGACGCCGGCTGAAGGCTTCCAGCGACGCGCACCTGGTGACTCAGGGCTGGCGATACGGCGTGGCCGATGAATCGGTCACGGACACGGGTTCTGAGATGACGATCGCAGTCGCACGGAGCAGATGACCTGTCGCAGGTAGAGACCCGCGGTACTGCTCCACCGCTCGGGACCTCAGGCCCGACTGCGTTGTCAGTGGCGCCTGGCAGGCTACGCAACCACACAACATCACCGTGTGCGATCACTCAACCACGGCTTGCGTCAAACATTGGTTTCGTCAACGGGAGGATGCACCACTGTGACCGACATGCCCGAGACGGTCCACCGCTGGGTGGCGTCGGTGACGAACAGCTTCTGCATCATCGCCGATCACTCATCGGCCGGTGACGGACGTCCCGACGTGTGGGAGGTCGAAGGCCAAGATGGACGCCGGTGGTTCGCCAAGCGAAATCCGGGACCCAAACTGCACCGGCGTGAAGTTCGCGCCTATCAGGAGGGATGGACTGGCGCCCTCGGAAAGGATCGGGCCCCCGTCCTGGGAGCTGTGGACAGCGACGCACGCGCCATCGTGATCACCGCCATTCCTGGCCGCCCTGTCCGAAGCCTCCGACTGGATTCGAAGGAAGAGCAGGAGGTGTACTTCCAAGCCGGTCTGCTCCTCGCTCGGCTCAACGCCGCGAAGCCCGGCAAGTCTGGGTCTGCCTCAAGCCCAGCGAACTGGGACGAGAGCGTCGAGAAGATGCTCGCCGGCGCCACCCTGTGTCTGGCTCCAGACGACGTCGCGATGGTCCGCTCGCTCACCAAGGACACGCCAGCGTTGCTGCCTCGCGTGGTGTCGCATGGCGACTTCATGCCCCGGAATTGGCTGTGGGATCAAGCCGAGCGTCGGCTGAGGATCATCGACTTCGAGCGGACCTGCATCGAGTCCGCTGTTTGGCGCGACCTGCCCCGCCTCGGCTACCGCATCCTGCGCGGCCGACCCGATCTGGAAGCAGCGTTTGAGGAAGGCTACGGACGCACACTCACCGCCGAAGAACGCCAGGCCAGTTCCGCGTACGCCGCGCTCGATGCGGTGAGCGCCCTGCGCTGGGGCCTCGAGCACCACGACATTGAATCCGTCGACGAAGCCCACACCATGCTGCGGCATCTACAGGCTGAGTACAGCGGCCGCCGCATCAATAAGGGTGCGAGCCGATGAGCGCACTCACCCTTACGTTCACCGTGCTCACGGCTTGCCGCACCACCCCAGGCGGGATCCGGTGAGCGGCATGGACAACACGGAGTGGGAAGAGGAGCTGACGGCTGATGTATTGGCCGAGCGGTACGGGATGACGGTGGAGGTGGTGGAGCGGGTACCGATGGGCACCGACACCGTCAACCGACGGGTTCTGACATCCGATGGCCGGCGGCTGTTCGTGAAGGAGTACGCGTCGACGGCCGACTTGGACGCTGCGCGGTCGGCCTGGGACATGTCGGAGTTCTGCCGGGCGGCTGATCTCCCTGTACCAAGGGTCTGGCCTGACCGTGACGGCGACCTCATCGTCTTGTCCGAAGGCAGCGCATGGGCCGTAGTCGACGAGGCTCCTGGCCGAGTGGCCACGACTGCAATGACCGTGGCGCGAGCGGAGCACATCGGCGTGGTGCTCGGGCGCATGCACCGGGTGCTGGCCGCCTACCCCCTGCCGAAGCTCGTGCAACAGTCACGGTGGCGAACCGGATCCGTCGAAAGCGCCCTGGCCAAGTGCAGTGCCGTATCGACAACGGCGAGGCGGAGCGGTCACGGCAATCTGGCGCAGTTGCGTGAACAACTCGACCAGCGCCGCCAGGACCTCACCAAGCACGTCGGCCGCCTCCGGGCCGGGCTGCCGGAGGAACTGGTCGAGCAGGCTCTGCACGCGGACTTCACTCGCCCCAACATGCTCGTCCTCACCGATGTCGTCACCGGCATCATCGACTTTCGCAGCGCGAGAGCCTTCCCGTCGTGGGAGTTGGGGCGCGCCGTATTCGACCCCCGGACGGTGGCCACCAGCGACCAGTGGGCAGCCTGCGCCACGGCGATGGTGTCCGCCTACCGCTCAGAGAACCCCACTCTCCCCCTGCACGACGTCCTTGCGTGCCTGCGGATCGCGCTGCTCTACATGTTGTTCAGCTTCTACGGCGCAACCACCAGCGAGTACGGCCTGCCGCACGAAGCAGAAGTCGACCTACAGCGGCACTGGCAGGACCGGCTGATCACCATCCGCCGCCTTCTGGACAACTTCGACGACCTCGACGACGCGCTCAAGACTGCGGCCGACCGCCCCGGGGACCGCCGATGACCTCCAACCGCGAGCGACTGGCTGACGATCCACGGTTCCGGGACACCCACTTCGCCACGGGATTCCGCAGCCTAAGAGCCGGCACCGGGCTATGGACGAGGTCACGGCCACCGCCGCCCTCTTCCGCGCCCTGCTGACCGAAGCAGCTCGGCGCCACAAGCTCACCAGCGTCGCCGAGCTCGGCCACGTGGCCAGCCGGATGTCACGCGCCGCCCAGCCAACCCACCTCGAACTGCCCTGACCGCCGCCAACCCCCCAGGGAACCTCCCGTGCCCGAGCTCAACAGCCCACCCCCCATAAGCACGCCGACGATGGAGGAGGTGCGTGCGTACTACGCCGCCCAGCCAGCCCCTCTGTTCTCCGCCACGGGTCTGGTGGTGGACACACGTGACCGCGTGCTGGTGCTCAGCCCGTCCTGCAAAGACCATCTGGAGCTGCCGGGCGGGCTGATCGACGACACTGAATCGCCCGAGGAAGGACTGGCCCGGGGACTGAAGGAGGCACTGGGCCTGGCTGTGACGGTCGGTCGACTCCTGGCAGTGGACTCCGCTCCGTCCGCCGACCGGGGACGGTCAGCGGTGATGCACCTACATCTGGTCGGCCCGCTGGACAAGGATCAGGTCGCAGGGATCTCGTTCCCTGACGGCGAGATCGTTGCGGCGAACTGGTACGCGCCCGAGGAGGCTCTCGCGCGTCTGCCGGAGCCACTCGCCGCGCGACTACGCGCAGGCCTGGCCGCGTGGCATATCGGGGCGGTCGCCCACTTGGTCGATGGCCAGGTCCAGCGCGGCTCCCCCGCAGGGCTTGCCGCACAACGGCGGGCCGAACTGGAACATGCGAACATCCTTGATCCAGCTTCATGGCGGGCAGTTCGGCCGAAAGTGCTGGCCTGGTCGACCGTCCTGTTCACCGACGCAGTCGGACGGGTCCTGCTGCTCCAGCCCACCTACCGCACGGATCGAGGGTGGGAGCTGCCGGGCTGCGATGTGGACAGCGATCTCGGGGAGAACCCGAGGCAGGCCGCACGCCGTGCAGTCCGCGAACAGCTCGGCCTGGACGTCCCGATGGGTCGGCTGCTGGCCACGAACTGGGCGAACAAGACCCCCCACCCTGCGCAGGTCGGGTTCACCTACAACGGCGGGGTGCTCGGCGAGGCCGACCTAGCGCGGATCCGTATCGACACCGCAGAGATCCACCAGTGGCGCCTGGCCGAGTTGAGCGAGGTGGCATCCGGGGTAGCCCACCCGCTGTACCCGCGTATCGAAGCCTGCCTGTCCGCGCTGCACGAGGCCACCGGCCCGCTGGAGCTGTATGGGGGCGTCCCTTGGGCCTGACACCGCCAGCCTGCCCAAGCCGGAACAGACAGGAGCATCGATGACAAGGCAAAGTTCGCGTCCCGACGATGCGTCGTCTGCGGAGCCCTCCGAGTCAGAGCGTCTGCTCTTCGGCGGCCCTCTGCGCTACGACCTCGGCTGGAATAAGCACCAAGATGCCTTCCTTCACCTCGGCTTACGGTCGATGGTGACGCGGCTTCCGCATCTGCTCGTCACTACAGGCCAGTTGGCTTGGCAGGCGGATAAGCACGCTCTCCGTCTGGTCGCGTGCGCGGAGATCGGCCGGGGCATCAGCCAGGCGATCGGCCTCATCGCTGTGAACCGGATCCTCGGCCATATCCTCGCCGGAGGCACCACCTCCGAGCGGTTGACGGAAGCCGGACCGGCCTTGGCCGTCGCCGCGTCCGCCGCTCTGGTCGGTGCAGTGCTGAGGGCTCTCTCTACGGCAGGCACGGGCCAGTTGGAGCCGAAGGTCGAACGCGTCGCCACTGAGCGATACTTGGCCCACACCGCCAACGTCGAGTTGGAGGCTGTCGAGGACGACGAGTTCCACAAGCTCCTCGACAGCGCGCAGTACGGAGCTGGCTCCGCCCGGCGCATGGTGAAGTACGCACAGAACGTCATCAACGCCCTGATATCGCTGATCGCCGCGGCGGGGGTTCTTGGGATCTTGCACCCGGCGCTCCTGCCTCTACTCGTTGCGATGACGCTTCCCAGCGCATGGGCCACGCTGTCGGTGGCACGGCGCCGCTACATGTCCTTCCACGCCTGGTTGCAACATTCGAGGGCCGGCCAGCTGATCAGCCGCCTGCTGATCTCCACTGAAGCGGCGCCCGAGATTCGCGTCCACAACGTCGGCCCGTTTCTCCTGCACCATTTCCGGGCCATGTCTCAGTCCCAGGAAGGGGAACAGGACAGGCTCGCGCGGCTCGCCGCTCGCACCGGTCTGATCGCCGCCGGATGGACCGGACTTGCCACTGCTGCCGCGTACGCCACCCTCGGCGGATTGCTGTGGACCGGGGCCATGGCACTCTCCGTCGGCGGCACTGCCGTCCTCGCCATCCGTACCGGGTCTTCCAGCCTGGAAAGCCTCGTCAACCAGGTCGGCTTCATGCACGAGGAGAGCATGTTCGTTGGGGATCTGTATGAGCTCTGCGATGAGGCGACGAAGCGAGCGATCCCCATCGGCGGGCTGCCCCTCCCCAAGAAACTGAAGCAGATCACCTTTGAGGACGTGACCTTCACGTACCAGGGCAAAGACGCCAAGCGGGCCCTCGACGGCGCGAGCCTGACCATCCCCACGGGGAAGATCGTCGCGCTCGTGGGTGAGAACGGCAGCGGAAAGACCACATTGATCAAGCTGCTGTGCGGTCTGTATCAACCGGATTCAGGTCGAATCCTGTGGAACGACGTCGATGCCGCGCAGGCCGACAGGCAAGAGCTCGTCTCCCGTGTCGCAGCCGTGGGCCAGGACTTCTACCGGTGGCCGTTCACGGCAGCAGTAAATATCGCCATCGGCCGCCCCGAGACCGCCATGACGGACGATCGCCTGGAACTCGCAGCCCGCTATGCCGGCGCCGAGGAGCTGATCTCCGAGCTGCCAGGCGGATGGAAGACCCTGCTTGCCCGCGGGTACAAGGGGGGTCACCAGCTCTCGGGCGGCCAATGGCAGCGTCTGGGACTCGGCCGCGCGCACTACAGGCAAGGCGAGATCCTCATCGTCGACGAACCGACCTCGGCACTCGACGCGAAGGCGGAGCAGGAACTCTTCGAGAAGATCCGCATCCTCGCCGACGCCGGGCAGACGATCATTCTGATCACGCACAGGCTCGGCTCCGTGAGGGCAGCAGACTTCATCCACGTCCTCGATCACGGCCGGGTCGTGGAGTCCGGCACCTTCACGGACTTGTTGTCCGACGAGGTGGATGGCCCCAAAATCTTCCGGGGCCTATACCAACTTCAGGCGGCCCAGTACGCGACTGAGGCCCCTGCCGTCCCCTCCCAGAACGGGCACTCCCAGGCACAGGGCTCTGCGAAGAGCGGGCTCCAGTGACCGCCGTCGCCCCCGCGGCCAGTCTGTGGCGGCATGCAGACTTTCGTCGGTACTGGGGCGGACAAGCCGTCACCGTCACCGGTTTTGGCATCACGACCATCGGCACCTCGGTCATCGCGGTGGTGGACCTGAACGCCTCGACGATGCACGTCGCGCTGATCGCCTTCGCTGGAAAGTTGCCGCAACTGCTGCTCTCCCTGCACGCGGGCGTCATCGCCGACCGCTACCGCAAACGGCCCATCATCATCAGCTGCGACCTGCTGTGCGCCGCCACTCTGGCCACCATCCCACTCGCCCAATGGCTCGCCCAGATCACCCTGGAGCAGCTGTACGTCGTCACATTCCTCGTCTCCGCACTCCACGTCATCGGTAGCAACGCCTCCATCAGCTACCTCCCAACTCTCCTGCATGGAGATCAACTCAAAGAGGGCAACTCGAAGTTAGGGGCTGCCAACTCGCTCGCAGACCTGGCAGGCAACAACCTGGGCGGCGTGCTGGTCTCCGCATTCGGCGCCGCCCGGGCGATCGCGCTGGACGCGGTCTCCTACCTGATCTGCGCCTGGTGCGTGGTGCGCATCCGTCACCCTGAACCCGCTCCCGTCCCTAGGCCCGCTGGCAGCAGCCAGTGGACGGAGATTCGCGAGGGACTCGACTACACCCTCAAGGCCCCCGTGGTGCGCCCGATCGTCCTCTCCAACGCCACCACCAGCTTCGTGCTCGCCGCGAGCTCGGCAATCTGCTCCCTGTACCTGCTGCGGGAACTGTCCTGGAGCCCGACTGCTCTAGGCATCGTCATGGGCGCCGGCGGCATCGGCGGGTTCCTCGGCGCGCTCGCATGGCGGCCGCTCGAACGCCGGTGGGGAGCCGGTCCCGTCATGCTCACTGCTCTCGCCCTGAACCCGATCGCCCAGGTACCGCTCATCCTCGCCGGGCCCGGCTTGGGCGGTCAGCTCGCGATCGGTACGGGCATGGTCATCCAAACCTGCGCCGCGGTGGCGCACGGCGGCCTGCAGCGCAGTGTTCGCCAGGAGCTCTGCCCCGAGCATCTACAAGGCCGCGCCCAGTCCACCGGAGCGTGGCTCGCCTTCGGACTACGCCCGTTCGCCGCCCTCCTGGCCGGCGCACTGGGCACCCGGATCGGCTTGCGCCCCACTCTCGTGGTCATCACCTGTGCTCTGGTCGCTCCGTTCCTCGTCCTGTGGCGATCCCGCCGCGCTCTAAGCGAGCTGCGAGCCCGATAGGGGGACGCCGTCTATGCCGCCTGTGTGCTCTCTCGAAGGCCGACGTACCCGAGCCACTCCAGAGCAAGCATCAGCGGCATCCGGAAATCGGGTGCCCACATCGCTGGCAGGTCCGGCACCTCGTAAATCTCGGGGGTCGTCGTCAGCGAGGAGATCAGACGGTTGAGCGGTCCGCCCTCGGACGGGGGGAGATGCTCGGCGAAGAGCTCGCACGCGGCAGCGGCAGCGTCCTTGGTGTGCAGGTATTCGGCGCCTTCTGTTCGCACGTACGGCGTGACCGCAGCCCGCGCAGCCGGATCGTCAAGCTGCTCATCGCGGTCGAGGGCGTAGAGGAACAGTGCCAGGGTCTGGAGGGACCAAGTGGGCACCACGCTCGAGTCCTCAGCAGGCCACCTCTGTGCGATGAGCCGCGCAGCCCGACGTACGGCGGTGTCCCATGCGGCGTCGCCCTCGCCGCACGCCGCTACCTGGTCGGTTGCCCGCTGCAGACTCGATTCCATATGCAGCAAGGTATCCGCTCGGCAAGGGCTCAACACTTCGATCAACAGATTTCGCACGGGATCAACTCCCTTACCGAGCCTGCAATCTCGGGGTGCCATCCGTCACTCGGAATCCTGTCGTGTCGTCCTAGTGGAACGAGGCGCGCGTGCGTCTCCGGAGCTGGTGGACAGTAGGGTCATTGGCATGGGAAGCGACGACCGCTGGCAGCGGCGGGGCAGCCGGGTGCTCTTCGCGGGCGGACCGCAGGGCCGAATCCGGCTGACGGTCGACGAAGCGGTACGCCCCGACGGTGAAGCCGTCGCGTACCCGTACGTCGCGGCGCCGGACTTCTCTGAACTAGGAACTGAGCCGTCTCCTCGCCCTGTTTTGGGTGGGCTCATGCCCCGTTCCAGGCCCTCCAACGACGGCTGAGGTGTCTGGGCGCGTCATCCAGGGGCGTACGACGAGCGGGCTAACCCGGTACGGCGTAGATGTGACGGTGTGGCCCTGCCTTCTCCGATCGAGCGGACGTTCGCCGAAGCATGGCGGACTCTGCCTCGGGAGGTCGCGTCACCCGGCGGGCTGATCGTGGAACAGGGGTTATAGGCAGGTCGCGCCCGAGCGGGGCTTCGGCTGTTCTGCCTCTGACCCGGCGGCCGGGTTACGGTCGCGGTGTGGTGAGTGAGGTGGATGTGCGGTGGCTGCTGGTGTCGGTGACGACGGCCGGGGCGGCGCCGTCGTTGCGGATGCAGGTGTGGCGGAAGCTGAAGGGGCTGGGGGCGCTGTATCTGCAGCAGTCGGTGTGTCTGTTGCCCGACCGGCCCGCGGTTGTTGGCGCGGTGTCGGAGCTGGGTGAGCGGGTACGGGCCGACGGCGGGCGCATGCGGGTGATGCACATTGAGGTCGCCGACGACGGCGAGCGGTCTGAGCTGGCCGCGGAGATGACCGCGGCGGTCGATCGGGAGTACGCGGAGGTGCTGGAGCGGTTGCCGTCGTTCTTCGCGGAGTTGGAGATGGAGTCCGCGCGCGGGCGGGCCGTCTTCGCGGAGGTGGAGGAGTCGGAGGCGGACCTGGAGCGGTTCCGGTCGTGGGTGGCGAAGATCGATTCCCGGGACTACTTCGGTGCCCCGCGCGGCGAGCAGGTGCGGGCCGAGCTGGCGCGGGCCGGCGATGCCCTGGCCACATTCGAGACAGCCGCGCTGGCCGGGGAGGACACCGGGGGCACGGGCACGGTGTCGTAGCGCCCGCCGTTTCAGAGCCCGGCCAGGAACAGCAGTCCGGAGATGACGAGCCCGGCCTCGATGAGGCGGACGAACGCCTGGTCGCTGATCCGTGTGACGAGGCGTTTGCCCGCCCAGGCGCCGGCCAGGGTGGCGGGCGTGAGGGCCGCGCCGAGCAGCAGGACCCGTAGGGAGAGCAGGTCGCCCGCGCCGTAGGCGGCGGTCTTGGTCAGGTGCAGGGTTAGCGCGCCGGCGGCTTCGGTGCCGATGTAGGCGCCGTGGGTCAGGCCCTTGGCGAGGAAGAACGGGGCGGTCATCGGGCCGACCGAGCCGAGCAGGGCGGAGCCCAGGCCGGAGGCGGCGCCGAGGGCGGTGAACGCGGCGTCGGTGGGCGGCTTGGGGTGCGGGTTACGGCGCCGCCAGATGACCACGGCGATCAGGAAGGCGCCCAGCAGCCGCTTGAGCGGGGCCAGAGGGGCATGGGCCAACAGCAGGGCGCCGCCCGCGGCCAGCGGGATCGCGCCGAGGGCGAAGCGGCCGATCAGCGGCCAGTGCAGTTCGCGGCGGTTGAGCACGGTGCGGCTGGCGTTGCTGGCGATCTGGGCCAGGGTGAGGACGGGGATCGCCACGCGCAGCCCGAACAGCGCGGTGAAGACGGGCAGCAGCAGTACCCCGCCGCCGAACCCGGCCACGGCCGAGACCAGGGCGAGGGCAAAAGCGGCAGCTGACGCGGCGAGCAGGGTGAGGATCACGTGCGGCTATTCCTGGGCAGCCGCGGCGGGGAGCCCGGCGAGGCGGCGGACGACGTTCAGTCCCTCGTTGGTGCCGGGCCAGTGCCGGGTGAGGGAGTCGGGGCCGGCCTGGCGGATGACGGCGCGCAGCGCGAGGGCGATGGCGAGGGCGTCGTCGGCGTAGCCGAGGACGGGGATGAAGTCGGGTACGAGGTCGATGGGCAGGGCCAGGTAGCCGGCCAGCAGCCACAGCAGCCACCGGGTGCGGCGGGGCATGGTGTGGTCGCGCGCGAGACGGGACACCAGGCGCAGCAGGTCGGGCAGGAGGCGGACGGCTTCGGTGAGCAGGTTGCCCTTGGGGCGGGTGAGGGCAAGGGCGGCGAGAAGGATCAGCCAGCACACCAGCAGGCCGGCCGCGGTGCCGATGAGGATCTGCCATATGCCGTTCACGGCTTACTCCGAGTGTCGTTGCTTGTCCGGGCACGAGGCCCCTTCCCGTGCCATGTTACGGGTGTAACATCCCGCACGGCTGCGGGGCTGCTCCTCCGTTTGGCCAATGAGCACTTCACTTGGCCGCTGGTGCGCTCAGCGGTCACTCGGGCTTGCAACCGGTACCTGGGTACAGGTTTACCGTCGAAGGTGTCCCCGGCTGCGGGGATGTGATGACGGGAGTGAGCGCGATGACCGATCGTGCGTGGGTGCCGCGGTCCTGCACGCTTCCCACCAAGGAGCGGCCCCTGCGGGTCGCGGAGTGGGATGCGCTGTTCGCGGAGCAGCTGACCTCGCTGTCCCGGCCCGAGGCGCTGCGTCTGCGCCTTGACCTGGCCGGCGGTGGGGGCGTTGTCGAGCGGGTTCGTGACCTGGTGGAGCGGGAGGGCGGCTGCTGCTCGTTCTTCACCTTTGCGGTCACCCCCGGCGAGGACCTGGTCCACCTGGACATCTCGGTGGACCAGGCGCATGAGGAGGTCCTGGAGGCCATCGCCGTGCGGACTGGCGCCGGGGAGTCGCGGTGAGCGCGGGCCTTCGCAGCGGGCAGGTCGCCGAGGCGGCCGGCGTGAACGTCCAGACGCTGCGCTACTACGAGCGGCGCGGTCTGCTCGACGAGCCCGAGCGCAGCAACGGCGGGCACCGCCTGTACGGCGAGGAAGCGGTGACCGCGCTGCGGGTCATCAAGGCAGCTCAGCGCCTGGGCTTCACGTTGGACGAGGTCGCCGAGCTGCTGGAGGCCGGCCGCCACCGCCACGGCCGCCCCGTGGCCGGGCTGCAGGAGCGGGCGACGGCCAAGCTCGCCGAGGTCGACGCGAAGATCACGGACCTGACCACTATCCGCACCGCGCTGGCCGCGGCCGTGGAGGCGGGCTGCGACGACCTGACCGCCTGCGCCTCGATGGAATGCTGCCCCATCCCCTTCACCGATCTCGCCGAGGAGAACCGCCATGCCGGACCGTGCTGCTGAGCCGCGCCCCCACAAGGCGCCGAAGGCGCTCGCGGGCCTGGCCGCCCTGGCCTATGTGGCGTGCTGCGCGCTGCCCGTCCTGATCACCGCGGGCATCCTGGGCGCGGGGGCCGGGGCTGTTGTGGGCTGGCTGCCCGCCCTCGCCGTCCTCCTGGCGGTGCTCGCCGGTGGGACCTGGTGGCTGGGGCAACGCCGTCGCTCCTGCTCCTGCGCTCCGAAAACCGCAGGTGAGGATGGGTGCTCCTGCCAGGCATCCGCTGATCCCGTGAAGATCACGAATGTGGGTCGCCGATAGGGTCACCCGCATGGTTGTCGCTCGTTCCGTTGCCCTGTTCGTCGTCGCCGCCCTCTTCGAGATCGGCGGCGCCTGGTTGGTCTGGCAGGGCATCCGTGAGCACAAGGGCTGGATCTGGATCGGCGCCGGCGTCATCGCCCTCGGCCTCTACGGCGTGGTCGCCACCTGGCAGCACGACGACAACTTCGGCCGCATCCTCGCCGCCTACGGCGGGATCTTCGTCGCCGGTTCGATCGCCTGGGGCATGGTCGCCGACGGCTACCGCCCCGACCGCTGGGATGTCATCGGCGCCCTGGTCTGCCTCGCGGGCATGACCGTGATCATGTACGCACCGCGCGGGAACTGACCTTGCAACGGCCGCCCACGCCAGCCAAGTAGAACGCTGAGAGTGGCCAACTGCGGCGACCACACCCGTCGGTCCCGCAGCCACCTGACACGGCGTCGGCGCACGCATCTCGACGTGCGGACGGCTTGTAGCGTCGTCGGTGGCGGGATGGGAGCCATCGGCGTGAGCACAGCACCGATCCGCTGTCTCATGCGAGCGACTCTCATGCCAGTGACCGGACTGCTCATCGCGCGGTGGCTGCTGCCCGCGCGGATCGAGGAAATCCGTTCGCGGGGCGGCGCCGTCCGCTGGCTGCGGGGCGTAGTCGGACGCGGGCGTCGAGCCCGCCGCCGGGCGTGGGGTGCAGGGTGATCTCGCCGCCGGAGGCGTTGACGAGATGGCGGACGATGGGCAGGCCGAGGCCGGTGCCGTCGTGGTGGGAGTCGGAGGCGCGCCAGAACCGGTCGAAGGCCCGCTCCCGGTCGGCCGGCGGCATGCCGGGACCCTGGTCGATGACGTGGAGTTCTGCGCCTTGGGCTCGGGTGAGGGTGAGGGTGGTGCCGGGCGGGGAGACGCGCAGCGCGTTGGCGACCAGGTTGTCGATGATCTGCTCCAGTGCCCCGGAGATCGCCCAGACCCGGCCGGCCGTGGTTCCGGTGACGGCGAGGGTGACGTGTTGTTCGGCGGCGAGCGGCTCCCACATCGCGGCGCGCTCGGCCAAGACGGCGTCCAGGTCGGTGGGTTCCGGTGTGGTGGCGGTGTTCTCCAGGCGGGCCAGGGCGAGCAGCCCGTGGACCATGCGGGCGAGCCGTTCGACCTCGTCGATGGTTTCGTCGAGGCTGGCGTGGGCGCGCGCATCGAGGTAGGGCTCGAAGTTCTCCAGCCGCAGCCGCAGCGCGGTCAGCGGGGTTTTGAGCTGGTGAGAGGCTTCGGCGGCGAACGCCTGCTGGGCGTCGAGCAGTTGCTGCAGACGGGTGGCGGTGTGAGTGAACGAGGCCGCGAGATCGCGTAGTTCGGGCGGGCCGCTGCTGGCGTCGGGCGGGGTGGTCAGGCGGCCGTCGGCGAGCTGGGCGGTGGCGCGCCGCAGCGTGCGCAGCGGGCGGGTGATCCAGCGGGCGAGGGTGAAGGCGACCAGGGCGACCGCGGCCAGGACGCAGGCTCCGATCAGGGCGAGGGCGAGCCAGATCCGGTGCACCCGGTCGGTGACCATCGTCATCGGATACGTCAGCCGCAGGGCGCCGCGGATCGTGGTGCCGGACGAGCCCGGCTGGGTGGCGTACAGGATCTGGCTGCCGTCCGCGCCGGCACCAGTGCCGGTGGTGGGCTGGTTGTGCAACGCGGTGGCGATGTCCGGCTGGAGAGACAGGTTCGTGCCGGTGCGCACGGCAGATCCGGATGCGGCCAGGACGATCCCGTTACGGTCGACCACGACCGCCTGACTGCCGGTGCGGGAGGTGTAGTCGCCGATCACCGTGGGCAGTTCGGCGAGGTTGCCCTCCTCGATGTTCTCCTCGGTGACCTCGGCGAGCATCGCCGCATCCCGCTCGACAGTCTGGGCGAAGCGGCCGGTCTCGCCGCGGGCGTAGAGGTAGCCGAGCGGGATCTCCAGGCCGGCCAGGACCAGCAGGGCCAGGCCGAGGTAGCTGAGCAGCAGTCGTCGGGTCATCGCGGGCCCTCCGGCGGGCCGGTCCCGTCGGCCCGGGCTTCGGGGATGGTGAGGCGGAAGCCGACACCCCGTGCGGTGGTGATCCAGGCCGGGTCGCCGAGTTTGCGGCGCAGGGCGGCGACGTGGGCGTCGAGGGTTTTGGTGGGGCCGAAGAAGTGCGGGTCCCACACCGCGTCCATGATCTGCTGGCGGGAGTGCACGGCGCCGGGATCCTGGGCGAGATAGGCGAGCAGGTCGAACTCCCGCGGGGACAGGGCGACGTCGCGGCCGTCGAGGCGGACCTGGCGCGTGCGGCGGTCGAGGTGCAGGGAACCGAGCTGCTGCGGTACGGCTGCCGCGGGCGCGGCGGGTATCGCGTCCGGTCCCGGCGCCACGGCCGGCAGGGCGCCGGTGCGGCGGGTGACCGCACGGATACGGGCCACCAGCTCCCGTACGCCGAAGGGTTTGGCGAGGTAGTCGTCCGCGCCGAGTTCCAGGCCCACCACGCGGTCGGCTTCGTCGCCCCGGGCGGTGATCATGATGATCGGGATGGGTGAGCGGGCGCGCAGGCTGCGGCACACGTCCAGGCCGTCCATGTCCGGCAGCCCGAGGTCGAGCAGGACCAGATCGGGAGCGTCGGCGGCGTCCGCCAGTCCGGCGGCGCCGGTGCGCACCCGCTCCACCGTGTAGCCGTAGCGGCTCAGCCCCTCCGTGAGTGGCTGGGCGATCCGGTCGTCGTCTTCGATCAACAGCAGCCGCATGGCGCCAGGCTCGCACAGCTGTGCCACGAGAGTTGGGGTGTTCACGAGATGCCGCCTGGGACCTGGGAGAACGGATGATGCCACTGCCATGGGCGGTGTAGTGGGGCAGCCGCCCAGCCGGTCAACGCGGGAGGAAGGACCGGCCGGGCGGCGGGAGCGGGACGGCGGCGCGGGACACCGTGGGGAGTCAGTCGGCGTCGGCGCGGTCGCCGTCCTCGCGTCCGTGATCCTCCCGGCCGTCCCCTCCGCCCTCGTCGTCGCGCCGCTCACCCGTGCCCGGCGGCAGGCCGGTCGGGAGTGCAGAGGCGGTCGGTGCTGCACCGGCTCCGCTTCCCGCAGGGGGCGGGGCGGATGCCGTGGCCTCCGAGGGCGGCGACGGCGCGGCGGGTGACTTCGGCGCGGAGACCTGCGCGGTACCGTCGGCGCCGCCGGGAACCGGGTTGGAGGAGACCGTGTCGCTGACCACCGACAGCGCCAGGCCGAAGCCGCCCATGACCACCAGGGCGGCGGCGGCCGACAGGGCCGGCCTGCGCCGCACGGCCAACTGCTGCCACCGGCCCGCCGATCGCGCGCCGACCGGGCCCGCGCGCCGCTGTCCCCCGTCCGCACTGTCCGACTCCGTGGCCGGGTTGTCGTCCTGCCCCGGGCCGGGTGGTGGTACGCCCACTGCCCAGGACTGCGAGGGTGCGGGAGAGGGGTAGTCGAAGGAGTCCTCCGCGTAGCGGGCTCCGTATCCTGCCTCCGACGGGCCGAGGCCCTCGGTGTCCAGCACCGCCGTGGCGTCGGTTGCCGGCTCCCGGGCCGGTGCGGGGTGTGCGGGGTCAGTGGGCATGGCGCTCCTCCCTGCGGGCCGACCGGGGATCAGCTGCCGGCCTCGTCGGCCTCCTCGTCCTTGGTCTTGACGACCTTGTACGTTGCGGGGTCGAGGTAGACCTCGACCTCACTGCCGTCCGCCTTCTTGATCTCCACCGCGTACATCCCGGGGTTCTCCGCGTCCTCCTCGGACTTGACCACCGTGCCGGGATAGGCCGCCAGCGCCGCAGCCTCGGCCTTCTCCTTCGCCTCACCGGTCAGCGGCGTCTCCACCGCATCGCCGCCTTCCGCTTCCGCGGCTTCGTCCTCGGCGGGAGCGGCAGCCTGCGTATCGCTCGCACCGGCGGCGGAATCACCGGAGTCGGAACCGCCGCCACAAGCGACGAGCGCGAACATCAGCACTGCGGAGGGAACGGCGGCCAGGGCACGACGGGGCATTGCACGCATCAGGTGTCTCCAGAGCGGTAGGGGTGCGGAAGTCCAGAGGCCGGGCTTCCGGGGGAACGTCACCGACCCTAGAAACGCGCCTTGTAGAGCAAGCCCAGGGAAGTGACAGCAGCAGACCAGCAAACGACCAATCTTTCGCCACCACCGCTGTCACTGCACCGCGACGGCATGGCCTGTCGGCCGGAGCCCGACGGGGGGCTTCCAGATCTCCGTCATGCCCGCCGGGTCGGCCGACCTGTCAGCGGGAGAACAGGGCCGGTTGATCCGGGAGAGGAGTCAACGCCTTCGCGCGCTGGGCAGCACGGAATGGACACAGCTCAGGGCCGTGGCATCTAGGCCGCCCCGGTGCGGGTGGGCGCTGGAATGCCAGGGTCCGCGGAGTTGCTTCGACGGGCCTGTTCGGCGTCGCGCCGGGCGAGTTGTCCTGGGCTCCGGCAAGGCTGACTTCGCGTCCTTCCATCTAGCCGAGCCCGCCCTCCAGTTCGTCCTTGGTGATACGGGCCACAAGGTTGTCGCGGAGTATCCGAACTCAGGCCGGCCGTAGAAGCCTGTTGATCGGTACAGGTCGGCCGCTGACGACTTCCGCGTGACGTCGCGCAGGAAGGTGTCAGGTGGTCGGCGGCAGGACGGGCGGGAGGGCCGCGCCGGCAATGCCTGCCAGGCTGTCCAGGACGGGCAGGAGTGTGACGAGTCGGGCGGCGGGAGAGCTATCCCACTGTGCGACGGTGTCCCGAACCTGCTGGACCAGCTCAGGTTCGATGCGACACAAAGCCTGCAGTTCCGAGAACCACACCGCTACCGGCACCACGATCGCACCGGCAGGATCCACGACCCGGTACGGCTCGTACGGGTTTCCGGTCTCTTCTAGACAGCCGGTCTCCGGCAGCACAAAGCTCGTCAGATGACGCGGCTGACTCTGTGCGTCAACCATGACTGGAAGCTAGCAGACACGGCTTCTGAACTGGGCAGATATCGCTGCTAGTTCAGTCAACAGGACTCGGTGCGCGTTCTTGCCGTACATCGCGGGCGGGTAGCGATGGTCACGCAGCACCACTATCTCCATGACGCGGAGATCACGGACCTGCCCGGGGGCCTGGTCGACGAGCGCGAGAAGCCAGCGGACGCCGCGTGCCGCGAACTGGCCGAGGAGACCGGACTGCGGGCGATGTGGCTGTACCCGCTGGGCACCGTGGCCACCGCGCGTGCCGTGAGCACCGAGACGGTCCATCTCTTCCTCGCCCACGGCTGCATCCCGGGCGCCGCGTCTTTGGACGCCGGCGAGGCGGTGCGTACGGGGTGGCGGCGGTGGCACGAAGTCGACGAAGGCAACATCAGGGCCGTACAGGCCGCGATGCCTCCGGCGCTCGCCGACGCCGCCTCCCTCGCGGCAGTGCATCGTGCCGGTGCCCTCTTGCGCGCGGTCGGCGGCGCCTTCCCGGATGCCGACGCCGACCTCCCGAAAGCCGCGTGGGCGGCGTACACCGTTGCCGGTGCGCGCGATCCCCTGATGGATGAGCGGCTCAGCCTGGTGTGGCTGGACGTCGCGATCGGGCGGTACGCGGAAGGCGCCGCCATCCTCTCCGAGTTGGAGTCGGCGTACGAGGGTGCGGATGGCGAGGGCGCGTGGATGCGGGCCGCCGACCGGTATGCCGCTCTTGCTCAATCACCAGCTTGAGCAGGAGAACAAAGCCCAACGGCTCGTCCGCCGCAACGACCGACACGTCAGTCGTCACAACTCCTGTGCGGGGATGCTCGTCCAGCAGGAGCGAAGTGATTCCTCCAACTTGGCGTTCTGGGTGAAGAGTTGGTCGTCGATGGCAGTGATCGAGCGAATGCCGGCGATGGCGTTGGTCGCGAAGGCGTGCGGGAAGTTGTGTATGTCGCCACGGCGTACAGGGGCTGACTCGACGGCGTAGCCGTAATCCGGCAGGGCGTTCCGCAGGAGGTGCATGGTCACTCCGGGCAGAACGTCGGCCTGCGGCCACTGGATCGTGCCGTCATTGCCAGAGAACGCGATGTTCCAGGTCGCTCCCTCGCTCACATGGTCGTGGGCATCGAGAAAGAGCACGTCGTCGAAACCGCGGGCCTGCGCGGTGCGCCGGTGGTAGAGCTGTGCGAACAGACCTGTGTGCTTGACCTCGGGGACATCGCGGACGAAGGCCGTGGTGGCGACCCGCATTGGGTCAGGAGGCGCAGTCGGGGCCGGGCGCGTGGTGATCAGAACGTCGGGCGGGCCGCCTGTTGGCCTGGCCATGTTGAAATCGCGCTGGAACAGGGTGATCCGAGCGGAGACCGGACCAGCGGTGTCCGCCGTCGTTTCGCGCAGCCAGCGCCGCACCTGCTGTTCGTCGACCTGGGCCCCGAACAGGGTGTCGGCGTCGTGCTGCAGTCGATGCAGGTGGAGGTCGAGACCCTGGACACGACCTGCGACGACGACGAGCGAGGTGAATGAGCCGTATCCGCACAACGCCAGGGCCGCCAAGTCCTCAACTGTGGCGGGCTTGCCGTTCACGCGCACGATTCCCCCGGCTGGTTGGGTGACGAATCTCGTGGAGGTTACCGCCTACCCCGGCGCTCCATCGCCGTGGGCCAGCTCCGGCGAGCAGGCAGATTCGAGCGTCGGATACCCCATTCCGCATGTCCGCCTGATATCCGACGAGTTCAGGACTGGTCTTGATCAGCCGCACGCGGAGGCACGACTCCAGGCACTCCAAGATCGGGCAACGCCGGCTCCATGCGTGGCGGCGTATCGAGCGCCGCCAAGTACCGGGCCTCGATGATCTGGTTGAAGTGCTTCATCCGCCGTGTGGACGCGGTCGAGATACGCGCCTCACGGGTGCGTGCCCAGAACGAGCGGCCGATCTCGCCGGCGAAGATCTCGTCGCACATGGACGCCAACCAGTGCTCCGTCAGGTCCCCGAGCTCGAACCACATCTCCCAGTGCGACACCACCAGGTTGACGTACATGTGTTGCCGTCGGAGCAGAACCGTCCGGGACGCGTCGGGGCCGCCCCAGCAGTCGAGATACTCGGGGTTCTCCATAGCCAGCCTGGTGAACTCCATGTGCATGGTGCGGGTGTTCTGTATCCGGGCAGCCTTCGCCTCGCGGGCCTGGAGTACCAGTGAGGCCGCCACGCCGACGACGGCCAGGCCGGACAGAAGCGCGGACACGGCACCGTATGCCTGGGCGATATCGCCGATCCGCTCCCAGTCCTCTCCGCTGCCGTCCAGTGCCGGAAGAGCGAGGGGGGACACGACGACGAGGCCCATAGAGCAGACGACGGCGAGCACGGACAGCGCCAGCGTCGCCGCACGCGAGCGATACCAGGGACGTCCGTGAATGCTGCGAGTGGGGCGAGAGGCGGTCGCGGGAACGGGCTCCGGAGGCGGTGTCATGCCGACGCCTCCGTGCAACGGGCACGCAGCAGCGGGCCGGTGACCCGTTCATGGAATGACGAGAAGTCCTCGCCCGTGCCGTACAGCTGCTCGAAGTCCGCGCGGCAGGCCTCAATCAACCGAGCGTCGTCATGCCGATACGCGCCGGCCAGCACGCCGTCCGGTCCGTACCTCAGCTCATAGAGGCGGATGTTCCCGAGAATGACAAGTTCGGAAAACCATCGGGGGGGGGTGCCTGGAAGCCGGGTCGGCCCTGGCCGACCACGACCCGGATCCGCTCGCCCCGACGCACCCGCTCGTCAAGCACGGCCATCTCCCACACGAGGTAGTCCGACGGCGGCAGTTCGACATAGCGAGCCCGGCGCAGCACCAGGCCACGGGACTCGGCGTCGTCGAACTGGCGCTTGATCGCGGGCCGCGCCTCTTGGAGAAGGTCGACGGACTCCTGCCAGGCACCTCGGTCGAACGCCTCCCACGACGAGAAGCCCGGTTCCTGGAAGTGCTGCCCGCACTCCAACTTGTCGAACGTCGTCACCTCGGGCCGGGCGTAGTCCTCCCGAAACGCCTGAAGGTACTCGTTGACGGGAAGGAACGGGCCCCGCGCCTCGGAGGGCGACGCGACGAGCGCGCTGATGGTGGCCGCGCTGAAGCCCGGTGTCCCAGCTCCGCTCATATCAGGCATCCGGCATGTCCGGCTTCGCAGCGACGAGCAGGCTCCTCGGAATGATCACGAGACGCTCGTCGGCACCGACGGAGACTCCCTCGGGAAGACGCTCGGCCACGAGCGCGGTCACGTCGCGACCGATCACGGCGACGTCACCGTTGTCCATCTCCCAGATGTCCGGGCAGCTCTCCGAGCCGCTCGTCAATCCCAACTCCTGTGGAGACCGGCCCAGTCGACGCATGAAACCGGCGTCGGCATCCGCTTCCCACGGGCGATCTATCGCCATCTCCCCAACCCCAAGCCGTAGCCGAGCGCCTACACCACGTGAAGATCAATCCGAGGCTAACAAGCAGGCAGGGCGCCCGCAATGAAACCCGAGAGGTCGCCACTGACCCCACCGGTGACATCGGCGTAGATGTCAGGTTCTGCCCCTCCTCTGGCCCATGGGTGTTAGGCCGCGGCGCTCCCGGTCTTCGGCCGGGCGGCGCTCACCTGACCCATGGCCCGGTCGATCGTGATCTCGATGACCACTCGCTCCGGATCCGGAGCCGGCGTCCTCCCGTACCGCTCCGCGTAGCGGGCCACGGCGTTGTCGACCGCCGCCGCGTCGGTCAGCACGTCGGCGGTGCCTTCCAGTGTGGCCCAGCGGCCTCCATCGACCTGGCAGACGACCGCGTGGGCTTCGCCAGGGCGGGACGCCTGGATGTTCGCGACCTTCTTGCTTGATTTGCGGGTGATAACTCGCGCGACTCCCGCGTCGGCGTCGAGGGTTACGCCGACGGGCACTACATGAGGGCTTCCGTCCGGGCGAAGGGTGGTCAGTGTGCACAAGTGGTACTCGCTCCAGAACGCTGAGTGCTCAGAGTTCTGGCTGAATATGTCGCTAGGCATGGCCAGGAGCGTAACGCGAAGTAGCACACAGATTGGCGCGGGAGTGACCACTTACACACGCCTTCTCGTGCTCTGGCGCGGTAGGGATTTGCGATTTAAGTTGCTCAATGTCCAAATTATGGATCCGCTAAATATCTCAAAGAGATAACGGAAGTGTTCACTGGCTGCGCGGTGGTGACCAATATGAGCGCAAGCGAATCAGCAGTTCAGAGGCATGATCGAAATCGGGAATGGTCGATTTATTGGCCTTTGTTGAGGGTGGCGACCTCCTGCCGGTGGACCTTGAGTCGTAGCTTTTCAGCCTTGATCTCATGTGGACCTCACGTAAGGTCCGAGACTGTTCCCGCAGGAGCTTCGGTCGGACGGTTAATCGTTCGCTCTCGTGATTTAGCGAGCCCGAAGAGGCCTCTTGCGTGTCCTCGCGGCTCGATCGCTGAGACCGGCGAGCGCCCTTCGGCCGGTGCTGGTCTCGGCGCCTGCTAGCGCCGCTCGGGGACCGAACCTCGTTGAACCGTGGTGGCTGGCGCGCGGCTCCGAGCAAGAGCTCCGATCGGCCGGTACGAAGGGATTGCTCAGGTGTCTTCAGGAGAGAGTCGCGGGGGCGCTCCGGAATCCGCGGTGCCCGCGCAGGAGAGGGCGAGCCGTCGGAGGTTGGGGCGTTGGCGTACGGCTGAGAGACGGACCGTGGAGCGCGACCTCCACCGTCGGCTGCGGCATGAGCTGCGCGGCCTCGGCATAGACCCGCCCCTGGACGTGGAGGATTTGGCCAGGGCGCTGAGCGAGAGGCTCGGACGCCCGATCGTTCTGCGCCCCTTCCCGTTGGAGAAGCCGGGCCCGTCGGGGTTGTGTGTCGACACGCCGCAGATGTACGTGGTCCTGTACCAGCAGGAGACGACGCGGACGCATCAGCGGCAGATCATCCTCCACGAGATCTTCCACATCCTCGTCTCCGAGTGGGAGGGAGACCAGGCGGAGGAGTCTCCGGACGACTTCGTCGAAGGTTGGGCGACCCTCATCCCCGTGTTGGATCCCAAGCTGATCAGGCGGGTCGCCCGCCGGTGCTCCTACGAGGACGCGGAGGAGTGCCAGGTCGAACTCGCGGCCACGATCGTCTTGGAGTGGGACTCGGTGGTGGGCGAGCTCCCGCCGCTGTCGGAGGATCCGGAAGTGCGTCGGGTTCAGTCCGCCTTGGGCGACCGGCGAGGGTGGCTGTAGTCCGTGAGTGAACTACTCCTGCTGATCATCGCGGGTGCCGTGGTGTGGAGGCTCTACCTGTGGTCTCGAGCCCCGCATGACGCTCCCACGAGGTCGGTCGCCCTCTGTCTGCTGAGTGCGGGGCTGTCGTATCCCGTGGCCATGCCGGGCGGCACGACCGGCATCGACACCGTGGCCGGGCACGGCACGGCGAAGCTGGTCCAGAACATCCTCCTGCTGCTGACCGTCTACTTCCTGATGTGCTTCTACCTGTACTCGGTCGACGGGCCGACGGCTCGGCGTCGCGCCCGGAGGGAAGCCGTCGTCGTGTCCGCGGTCGCGGTGGCGATCAGCCTGGCGGCGTTGACCGTGCCCCACGAGGAGTTCGCCGGTTCGTTCAGCACGGCGGACATGACGATTCCGCAGATCGCCTTCTTCTACGCCGGCGCGGGCTCGTACCTGATGTACGCGCTCGGCGCCGCCGGGCGCTGGACCGCCCGCTATGCCCGCATGTCACGCCGCCCGCACGCCACCGGGTTGTGGATGACCGCGATCGGTCTCGGCGCGATGGCGGCGGCCTGCGCCGTCCGCGCGGTCTTCGTCGCCGTGCGGGGGAGCGGCGGTACCGTTCCGAACCGGCTCATGGCCGGCGTGGCGTTCTTGCTGGTGGTGTCGATCCTGCTCTTCGTCGCGGGCGTCACCTATTCGGCGGCCCGCTCCAGGATCACGGCAACGCGGCTGTGGCTGCGGCGCCGCCGGGACCACCGTCGGCTGACCCCGCTGTGGCAACTGCTGACCGAGGTTTACCCGGAGAACGAGTTGCGCCCAGCCTCCCGAGGCCTGTGGGACAGGTGGCGGGCGCGTGGCGTGCACCGCCGCTACCACCGACGGATAGTTGAATGCCGGGACGGGCTGGTCGACATCAGCCCCTATCTGGTGGACGAGGGCGGCGCCCCCGACCTGCTCCGCTTGGAGCCGGCGGAACTGGCGGGCCGACTGCGGCGTGCCGCAGTCACGATCCGGCAGGGCTCTCCGGCGCCGGGTCAGGCAGCGCCGCTCGCGGTGCCGACGGTGGATGACCGGGACGCGGACGTGCGTCAGCTGATCGCGGTGTCGGAAGCGCTCCGGCTGACCGCGTGACCGTGGAAGAACGAGGGAGACGTAACGAGATGCTGATCACCGCAGGCCGGGTTCTGACCGGCTCCGGGACGTACCTGGAGGACGGCGCCGTCCTCGTCGAGGACGACTCGATCGTCGCGGTCGGGCCGCGCACACAACTGACTGACCGCGTCGGCGCAGACGGCAGGCACCTGGCGTTTCCCGACGCGACGGTGGTGCCCGGGCTGATCGACGCCCACGTGCATCTCGCCTTCGACGGCGGCGGTGACCCAGTGGCCACCCTTGACGAGTCGAGCGACGAGACGCTGCTGGAGGACATGCGTCGGCGCGCGGAGCAGCTCCTGCGCAGCGGGGTCACGACGGTCCGGGACCTGGGAGACCGCCACGGCCTGGCGCTCCGCCTGGACGAGGAGATCGGCCGGGGCGGCACTTCCGGCCCGCGCATCGTGTCCGCCGGCACACCGGCCACCCCTCCTGGAGGCCACTGCCACTTCCTGGGCGGTGAGGTCTCCGGCGTGGAGCAGGTCCGTGACCTCGTACGACGCAACCTCGCGGCGGGCGCCGGTGTTATCAAGGCCATGGTGACCGGAGGCGGCCTGACCAAGGATGGGCCGAAGAGCTGGCAGAGCCAGTTCACCCCGGATGAGTTGCGGGCCCTGGTGGACGAGGCCCACGAGGTCGGCGTTCCGGTGGCCGCGCACGCACATGGTACGGACGGTATCGCCGCGGCCGTGGAGGCCGGCGTGGACACGATCGAGCACTGCACCTGGATGACGAGCGACGGCTTCGAACTCCGCGAGGACGTCCTGAAGAAGATCGTCGACGACGGCATCGCGGTCTGCCCGGCCGTGAGCCCCCACTGGCAGATGCTCCCGCGCTTCTTCGGCGAGGAGCGAGCGGCGGCCATGTTCGATCTTGTCCGGCAGATGGCGGAGGCCGGCGCCAAGCTCATCGCCGGAACCGACGCGGGAGTCCAGCGCGCGGGGTTCGACGGGCTGGTACCGGCCCTGTCGTTCTACGCGAACCTGGGCCTGCCGACCAGCAAGATCCTCGACATGGCGACAGCCGACGCGGCAGACGCGCTGGGACTGGGCGAGACGGCGGGCCGGATCGCTCCTGGATTCCGAGCGGACCTGTTGGTGATCGAAGGGGACCCACTAGAAGACCTCGACGCGCTGCGAGCGATCAGTGCTGTGATCGCCACAGGACGACATTACGAGCTGTAGAGATCAGACCCCGCACGACAGCTGACGCGCGTCCTGCCCGGGCCTTCGGGCTGGGCCTCGGGCAGGCGCTACTCGTCTGCTTTCGGCTCTTGCTCTTCCAGCTCCGTGACCAGGTTGTTGACGAAGTCCATGACGTTTGTCGGCAGGCCCTGAGGGCCCATCCCGCGCCCCTTGATCCGGCCAACGGTCCCCTTCCTGGAGGCGGACAGGAGTTGGAGACCTTCGTAGACCTGACGCGCCACGGCATCATCCGGCTGGAAGTACATGGGTGATACGCCGAGGAATGCCGCCAGACCTTCAAGGACGACGGGCGATGACGTTTCCACGGCGCCGGTGCGCAGGTCCAGGACCCCCGCTGCGGAGATGACTCGGGCGCCGGCGTGCGCGTTGATCGCGTCGGCGATCTCCGCGTCCGCCGGCGGACCCTGCTCTCCGGGATACGAGCGCTCCAGGATCAGGGTGATCTTCTCCGCCAGAGTGCCAGGTGGTCCCGCGGAGCCCGGAGTGGACGTAATGGCCTCAGCCTCGGCTTCACCACCCTGCGCCTTGGCGATCGATCGGTCCTCCGCCCGCCGCAGCTCCTCCCCGCTCACCCCGTAGGCCGCTGCCAAGGCAGGGACGTACTTGTCCTTGAGTCGCCGCTCCCCACGCTCCGCTCCCGCCACGGGGCCAGCGCTCTTGGTCCCGATCAGCTTCGCCGTCTCGTACTGGTAGTAACCGGCGTCGCATCGCAGGTCGGTCAGGTCGGGGAGCCCCGTGCGAGGGAATAGGTCGTCCAGGTCCCGCTTTAGTGCCTTCGCCAGTGCGGGCAGCTTTTCCGGGTCGGGGGTGGCCAACCCGGTCTCCCAGCCGGCGACCGTCGAGTCCGCCACGCCGACGGTCGTCGCCACGTCGGCCTGCGCAACCTCGGCGGCGCGCCGCACGGCGCGCACGCGGCCTCTGTCGAAGTGACGGGCGGACATCGAACCTCGTTTTTCTGCAAACCGAAGTAACATCGGTGAGTTGATTTTTTGCGCGAGTGGGGATAGCTTCAGCTTAGCGAAATACGGGAAGCGTCGCACGTGCGCTCGGCCTTCGCCTTCCGGTGTTCGGGAGCGCTGAGGCCGAGCAAGTCGATCCGGGAGGGTTCTGTGTCGTCCTGTGCGCAGGGCGCTTCCAAGACGTAATCGGTGCCGGCGGCGGAGTATTCCTCGGGCGTCAAGCGACATGTGTTCCCGCCTTTCGGCAGGGAACCGAGTTCACATCACTGCTATCCGCGCCCTTGTGCGGTACTTGCGGGGTAGCTGTCACGTGAGGAGTTTCGTATGTCTCTGCTTCGAACGACGGCCTGCGGTATGGCCGTTCGGGCAGGGCTTGCGATCGGTGCGGAGGCATCAGCTCGTATTGATGTGCCGTTAGGTGTGCGGGCGCGGGCATTCCCGAGTCGCACACCGGCTGGGCGCTAGCTCGCCCGTGCCGGGGGCGCTCGGCCGCTGACGAGCCAAGCAGTTGGGGGCGTGTAGTTCAGTGCCGCTGCCGACAGGACTGCTGGCCAGGTGACACGCGCCCCAACACCCCAGAACGGCTTGGTAGTCGCTGGGTAAGCGCTGCCCGTACGCGGAATGGGGACGCATCGGCCCGGCCGTGTATGTCGAGTTGGCGTCGGATCGGCCCACAGTCCGCAATCCGCTGGAGTGTTGGAAGCGGTGTGCATATGTTGCTGGTCCGCCGGCGAAACCGCCGAATCAGCACCCGCTCAAGGGAGGAAATCAGAGAGCCACAACAGGCGCCAAGTCCGCGTTTTTCAGAGGGAAATGAGACCGGCGTCCAGAAGTTAGCAGCTTCCGGACGCCGGGACCGCCACCCTGAAGGGCGCGGATTCATAACCGGGGCGAGTCGGCTGACCTTTTCGACGAGAACGGCCGCCCCACCCCACCTACGAGTGAGGAATTCTCGCATGCCCGCATCCCGGAGCGGAAGGGCGCTCGCCGCCCAGCCCGCCAAGGCCGTTGCACCCACTGACGGTATCCGCCAGCACCGCCTGGCTGCCCTCCTGGCGGACATGGTGCCCGGTGCCCGCACCATCCGTGTCTCGCAGCACCAGCCCAGCCAGACCTGGCCGAGCCCCTACACCCGTGCGTACGACGAGCGGGGGCAGCCCATACGTCTCAACCGGACCCAGTGCGTGGCCGCCGCCCGCTGGGTGATCCGAGCCTTCTCCGAGGCGAACTGGGACGAGGCGCACGACCTCGACCTGAACACCGGGACCCTGCAATCCGCTGCCGGGGCCTGCGCCCCATCGGACGGGGGCCGCTGACCCGTGGCCCGGATCCGAACGATCAAGCCCGAGGCCTTCGCGTCCGAGTCGCTCGCCGCCGTCTCCCTCGCCGCAGAGCGGACCTTCTTCGGTCTCCTCACCCAGGCCGACGACCACGGCCGCTTCCGCGACCAGCCCGCCGTCGTCACCGGACTGCTGTGGTCGCTGCGCCCGGAGCACGGCCCCGTGGACGTCGAGGACGACCTGGCTCAGCTCGCCACCGCCCACCTGATCTGCCGCTACGAGGGCGATGACGGCAAGCGGTACTTGCACATCGTCACCTGGCGCCAACACCAGAAGATCAACCGGCCCAGCGGCGTCCGCTTCCCCGCCTGCCCCGACCACGACGTCGAGCAGCTCAGCCAGGGCGCACCACAACCTCACGGAGACGTCATGGAGTCCTCCCTGAAGGCTCACGGAGGACTCAGTGAGGGCTCACGCACCGCGCAGGAACTCTCCGAGCATCGGAAAACAGCAGCTCAGAGCACACTCCACGAGTCCTCACGGAGCCGTCATGGAGGACTCAGTGAGCCCTCCATGAGTCCTCACGGTCCGGATCTAGGACCTAGGAACTTGGATCTAGGAACTACTTCTCCTTCGGGGAGCGCAGGCGCCCCCGCACCGGAGACCGTCTCGACCCAGCAGCTCATGGCCGAGTACGCCGCTGCCTGCGCCCACCGTCCGCCCAGCGGCGTGCTCGGTCACCTCGGACGGGAGACCGCCAAGCTCCTCGCCGAGGGCATCGATCCCGCTCACATCCGCGCAGGGCTGGCCCGCCACCGGACCAAGGGACTGCACCCGAGCACCCTGCCGAGCCTGGTCCACGAGGCCATGAACGCCACCTCCGCCGGTTTGGTGCGGACGGAATCGCGGCCTAACGTGCCCGGTCACCGGGCCTGGGCCAATCCTGCCGACCCCGCCACCGCCTACGCCGAGGAGCTGTGATGCGCGACCACGACGCCCAGCCCATCGGCGGCATCGCCCGCCGCCTGGCCAACATCCTCACCTCCCGGGGCATCGACCCGGCCGCCCCGATCACCGACCCGGTCGAGCCCATCCCCGCCCTCCAGGCGGCCCAGGCCCGCATCCCGGCCCGCTACCAGACCGCCGTCGCCGACCACCCGGCGGTCGCCGCCTGGGTCCGCGAGGTCGCCGAGGCCGGCCGTCCCGGACCCGAGGGAGCCCCGGGCATCGCCCAGGGACGCTCGCTGCTGATCGTCGGCACCACCGGCACCGGCAAGACCCACCAGGCGTACGGCGCGATTCGGTCTCTCCTCATCGCCGGAGTCCGGCTGCGCTGGAAGGCGACCACGGCCGCCGACCTGTACGCGGAACTGCGGCCCCGCCCCGGGCACGACGGTGAGCGGGAGCTGATGGACCTCGCCCGCTGCCCGCTGCTGATCATCGACGACCTCGGCGCGGCCAAGAACAGCGAGTGGACCGAGGAGATCACGATGCGGCTGATCAACCGCCGCTACAACGAGATGCTCCCGACGCTGATCACCACCAACCTCGGCATGGCCGACCTGCGTCAGCACATCGGCGACCGGGTCGCCTCCCGGCTGACCGAGATGAGCGACAAGGTCATCCTCGACGGTCCCGACCGCAGACGAGCCCTTGCAGCCGATCGTCGCCGCATCCCTGCCGCCTGATCCCTGCCGCGACCGCTTCCGCCTCCTTCACGCACCAACCCCCAGGTCGCGTATGCCTAAAACGCGCCCGGGGCGACCGGAGACACCCACATGCACAGCACCGAGAACCAGATGCCGCGCACCCTCGGCGACCTCACCTGGCACGAGAGCGCCGCCTGCCGCTCGACGCCCCACCATCAGGTCGACCCGGACATCTTCTTCCCCGAGCCGGACGAGATGGACCGCATCCGCGCCGCCAAGGCCCTGTGCGCCCAGTGCCCCGTCCGCACCACCTGCCTCGACGCCGCCCTCGAAAACGGCGACCGCGACGGCATCCGGGGCGGCATGACCGAGGAGGAACGCGACCTGCTGCACCGCAAGTTCCAGAGCCGCTTCGACTACACCCGCGTGAACGCAGTACTGGCCGGTCGCGACATCCACCTCACCCAGGCCGAGCGCGAGGCGGTCGTCCGCGCCGCCTACCAGGCCGAGGTGCCGGCCGAGCGGCTCGCCTGGCTGCTCAAGGTCACCGAGGAGCACGCTGAGAAGCTCTACCGCCGCACCCGCCGGGAGATCCGCAACCGGGCCGTCGACCAGCAGAAGAAGGCGAACAAGGGGAAGAAGAAGCCCAAGAGCTCTACCGAGGCGGTCAAGGCACCCGCAGCGGAGACACCAGCGCGCAACGACCTCGGGACGGCCGCGTGAGCCACAGCGCGCCCATACCGGCGCGGATCACCGGCTGGGACCGAGCCGCGATCGTCGCCCTCGGCGGCGCCGGGTGCGCGCTCTCGTACGACGCCCTGCAGCAGATGGCCAGCGCCATCCACGTCCGCGGCCCCCTCACGTTCGTCTTCCCCTTGGTGATCGACGGCTTCATCGCCTACGGGGTACGCGCCCTCCTGGTCCTGCGCACCGCGTCCTTCGCCGCCCGCCTGTACGTGTGGATGCTGTTCGGCACGGCGACGGCCGCGAGTATCTGGGCCAACGCCCTGCACGCCGTACGCCTCAACCAGCAGCGTCCCGAAGACGGCGGACTACGGCTCGGCGACGTCACCGTCGGCGCCCTGTCCACCATCGCCCCGCTCGCCCTGGCCGGAGCCGTCCACCTGTACATCCTCATCGCCCGGCGGGTCACGGAACCCGGTCACCACGGACACCCGGACAACTTCGGTGTCCGCACTGACCGAATCGCCGCTGACCGGCCGGAGACCCCGCTCGCGGCGGACGGACACCGGCCGATCCCGGTCACCTCCGGCCACTCGGCCGCGCTGTCCAGTGCGGAGAGCGGACGCCCGGCGGTCACCTCCGGCCCGGACGTACCGCGAGCGGCTGACCGGGAGGAGCCATCCGGACACCCGGAGAGCGCCCCGGAGCCCGAGCCCGCGCGCGGCGGAGACGCCGCTGAACTGGGCGGACACCCGGCCAGCAGACCTTCCCCGATCACCCGCCTGCGGCTGGCCGCACCCTCGGTCACCGAACCGGAGACCGGCCCGGACACCGCCTCGGAGACCTCGGACAACGGCCGTCCGGACACCACCCTGTCGGCGGACACTCTCCTGCCGATCGCCCGGCAGGCGGTCACCGACGCGGGCAAGGTCACCCGCGAGGTCGTCGCGGACGCCATCCGCGGACAGGGCAAAACGCTGGCCAACGACCGGCTGACCGCCCTGATGCGACAACTCCGCGCCGAGACCGGCCAGGACTCGGCCACCAAGACCGGCTGACCGAACGGCCCGGACAGGCGGGCGGCCAACGGCGACAGCCGGGCCGCCCGCCCGCACCCCACCAACTCCCGTCCACGCACCGGAGACACACAATGCGCACCACACCGGCCACCCCCGCCGAAGCCGACGCCTGGATCACCGTGCTCCAGCGGTACGGACACCTGCACCGCGCCGAACCCGGCCCGGACGGCGCCTGGACCGTGCAGCGAACCCCCGCCAGCACGCCCCACACCCTGCACCACCCGGTCCTCACCCTCGACTTCGTCGCAGAGGTCCTACACGACGTGCGCCGCACGAAGGCACAGACGCTCTGATGACACCCTCCGAGTCGGCTGGAGACACCTCTGACCTGCGGCAAGACGACTGCCCGGCACGAAGCCGAGCAAGCTGTACCTTCCGAAACTCCTTCGCGGCCCAGGGCCGCGAAGGAGTTTCGGAAGGGCTTACCCCCGCCCCAGGAGGGGTGGGGGAGGCCCGGCACCAGGGGGTGCCGGGCTCGGAGGCTGCGACCGAGGGCGGATCGCAGCCAGGAGGGGAACCGAACCCGCCCGCTCCGACGCGTACGCGTCCTCGCCTGCGCCAGAGCGTCCACCGCGACCAAGTCCGCAGCGTCCGCCTGACTCAGGATGAACTCGACCTGGTGAAGCGTGCCGCGGAAGCCGTCGGCCTGAAGACCGCCGGGTTCCTGGCCGACGCCGCGGTCGCGGTCGCCCAGGCCCAAGGAGGTCCCCAGCCATGGCTGTTGGACCAGCGCGGCCGAGTCGAAGAACTCATGGACGCCAGTGCCCAGCTCGCCCGCGCCGGCAACAACCTCAACCAGGTGGCCCGCATCCTCAACTCCGGCGGTCAGGTGGAGTACGCGGACGACGTGGTCGCCCGTGTCCTGCGTGCCGCAGACCGGGTCGAGGCCGCCGCGATCGAGATGGCGCGGCGCTGACAGTGGTCCCCGACATCTCCGTCGGCAGCCGCACGTACGGACTGCTCAATTACCTTTACGGGCCCGGCCGTCGAGACGAACACACCGATCCGCACCTCGTCGCATCCTGGATGCCAGGGCTCGCCCCCGACCCCGGACGCGATCCGGCCGCCACGCTCAAGCAGCTCACCGACCGGCTCGACCTGCCCGTTCTCGCCTTGCCGAAGAACCGCCGTCCGTCCCGGCACGTGTGGCACTGCCCCGTCCGCACGGCGCCCGGCGACCGTCACCTCAGCGACGCCGAATGGGCCGAGGTCGCCCGCCGCATCGTCCACGCCACCGGAATCGCCGAAGACGGCGACGACAAGGCATGCCGGTGGATCGCCGTACGCCACGCCGACGACCACATCCACCTCGTCGCCACCCTCGTCCGCGAAGACGGCCGCCGCCCCCGCCGCCACGAGGACGGCATCCGTGCCCAGGCCGAATGCCGAAAGATCGAGAAGGAGTTCGGCCTGCAGATCCTCAACGGCGGCGACCGCACTGCTGCCCAGCGCCCCACCAGCGCCGAACGCTCCAAGGCTGAGCGATCCGGCCGCACCGAAACACCCCGCGAGACCCTGCGGGAGAGCGTCCGCAACGCCCTGGCCGGAGCCGCCAGCGAGGAGGAGTTCTTCCACCGCCTCGCCGAAGCCGGCCTTCGGGTCGAACAACGCATCGCCCCGTCCGGCGACACCCTCGGATACAAGGTCGCCCTCCCCGGCGACCGCAACCGCGACGGCGAACCCGTCTGGTTCTCCGGCTCGAAACTTGCCCCGGACCTCTCCCTCCCCAGGATCCGCCAGCGCCTCGACGCCGGACGACCCGACGACGAGCCCGCCATCGACCATGCCGATGAACGAACACCTCGCCCGGCCCACGCCCGACGTCAGGCGGCCCCGGTCGCCGAACGGGCGGCATCGATCCTCGACGGGGACGACGACGAGGACTCCGCCGCCCAACTGGCCGGCGTCGGCGAACTCCTCGACGCACTCGCCCAGACCGCCCCGGCCTCGACCCGTAAGGAACTCGCTGAGGCTGCTCGCGCCTTCGAACGCGCCACCCGTTCCCACATCCGCGCCGAGCGCGCCGACAATCGAGCCATCCGCTCCGCCGCCCGCGGCATCATCCGCGCCGGCAACGCCCTCGGCAAAGGCGAAGACGGCGGCGCCACCGCGATGCTCCTGTCCACGATGGTCCTCGTCACCATCGCCGCGGTGCGCTGGCACTCCGCCCGCGGCCACGCCCAGCAGGCAGCCGCCGCACAACGAGCCGCACAACACCTGCGCGGCGTCTACCGATCGGCCGCCGCTGCCCCCATGAACGCGATGCGCGAGCACGGCCGTCGCCTCCCCGAACCCGTACGAGACCGGTACGCCGACAGTCTCGGAACCGTCCTGCCCGAGCAGGCCGACGCCGTACGTCGCGAACCCGGCTGGGACGCCCTTGCCGCCACCCTGGACCAGGCCGAGCGCGCAGGACACGACCCCGATGCCCTGCTCCAGCAGGCCATCGAGTGGCGCGAACTGGGCACTGCGGACAGCGTCACCGACGTCCTCGTCTGGCGACTGCGACGCATCGGCAAACTCCCCGCCACCATGGACCCGCCCCGCGCCCGTACGAACACACGGGCAGCGCAATCGCGCCCTCACCCGTCCCCGCCACAGGTACCCGAGACGCCGGCTGAGACCCGCCATGTCGGCCCTCGCTCCCGAGGACCGAGGCGCTGAGCAGCACAAAGAGCTGGACACCGACGGCCGGCGCCTGTTAGGGCTGGTTGATATGGAGAAGGAGACAATGCAGATACTCAACGAAGGCCTTCACCCCCAGAGAACCGCTCTGCCGGAGACGGCCCTCGGCGACGACCCCCTGCTGCGGCTCCAGCAGGAGACGCAGCTCGGCGACGGCAGCATCGGTCTCCGTGCCACCACCCACCCCGAGGCAATCGTCATCACCGGGATCCCCGTGATGTGCCCGCAGTGTGGCGCCCGGCGCGACTGGATGGTGATCTGCGACCGCAACGAGATCAGCATCCGCTGCCGCTGCGCACACCAGTGGGTCGAGCGCGAACTGACCCGGGCGGACTACGAGGCGATGATCGACGTCGGTGGGCAGGACTACCCGAGTCTCGAAGCCGCAGCCCAGGCTGTTGGGTACGACGGCACGCTTACCGGGGCGTATTTCACTTGATCGCGGTCCTCGTCCTCGCCGTGTTCCGTCGGGCGGTGGAGGTGTTCGCACAACTGCTCGGTACGGCAATCCGCTGTGGCATCCTCACAGTTCATGACCATGACGGAACCTGTGCGGCGATGGCGGAAGAGTCGACTGGGACGGGTGTCGGACAAGCAAATAGGGGAGTTGCGCACGGCCCTGGATCGCCTTGGCTACGACTGGTGGCCGCTGCCCCTCGGTGTCCGTGTCGCCATACGCCGACGCACTGTCAACAGCCTCCGTATGTTTGTCCACTCGATCGCCGCGACGCTCGGTGTCTCTACGGTCGTGATGTATGCGGCATGGGTCGTCATCGATGCCGAGTTGGAGCCGATGCATCCTGGCCCGCAGGCCGTGGTTGGGCTCTACGCCTGGGGCCTCCTCCTTGCCTTCACGGCGGGAGCAACCCGGGAGGCATACGTCTCAGCTGGCCGGTCCGTCCTGGTGGTCCTGTGCGCGGAGGCGATCAAGGCGTGTGCCGAGGCGCATAGAGCGGGAGGTCCTCGGCGGGCGGAACGGATGCAGGCTGTATCGGCTGCGCTCCGGATCGTGGAGCATGGTGTCCTGAAGGCGTACCGCACGCGGGGGACTGTTCCGCATCTGTCCCCGCGCCGCTCCGAACTGCGCCGTCATGCTGGTCAGGTAGTGGCCCGACTACGCGTCGCGGAATCCCGCCTTGACACAGGGGCCTCGCACGATGCATTGGAGGAGCTGGCGGGCCTGCTGGCCACTGTCGCCGAGCAGTACACCGCTGGAAATGTAGGGACTCTGCTGTCCCCCAGTTCGCTCGATGGCCTTCAGCCGGTTCGTGAGCGCGAGCTGCTGCGCGTGGGGCTCTCCGTGTTGGCCATCGCCGGCGCCGCCGTCATTGTGTCGCTGCTGGGCGTCCCGGATCTGGCTGCCGGTGTGCTCGTTTCCGCCGCAGGGGTGCTGGCGCTCTTGCTGTTGTTCGGCCGGAGGTGGCATCAATATCTGCCTGTGGCCGAGTTATTCAAGCCTGGTCCCTAGCCCGCGCTTCCTTGAGCTCTCGGTCCGCACGACCATGTCTCGGGTTGACGGGCGGGTCTGAGCGTATGGCCCGCCTGCGGTGGCGAGAGGGTCACCCCGTGGGATCGGGAACACCTGAACGATAGGCGCGCACGAACGAGGTCCACGTCTTGGCGTGGACGGTCATCCGGCGATGCGGATCCTTCGAGTCGCGCACCACGGCTTTACCCAGCGGGGGGGGGTGAGGAATTCCATGCAGTTGTTGTTGTGTCCGCTGTAGCTGCTCTTGACCCATATGCCGGTCGATGCGGTGTCCGTCAACGCTGCACGTCCTTGTCATGTTCAGTCCGGGGCGTTTCGTCATCGTGAGGGCTTGACCCGAAGGCGTCAAGATGAGCCTGTCGGCAGGCGAGTGTGTCGGGGTGTTCCTCCCCGAGGACACGGATGCATGCTTCGAGGTTCAGTACGGCCAGAGGTTGCGCCGCCGTCAGATCGCCGGCCCCAGTGAGGATCCGGATCAGCTCGGTGCGCATGGCCAGGGTGTGTGGGTGTTCCGCGCCGAGCAGCTCCTCACGGGGGGTGAGGACCGATCGTGCTGCGACTTCCGCTTCCGCCCAGCGTTCCTGGCCGCACAGGATGCCGGCGAGCAGATCCCGGACGACCAGAGTGCGAGGGTGCTCGGAGCCGAGGGAGTGCTCCCGCTCCGTGAGTGTGGCGGATGCGAGGGCCTCGGCCTCATCGAGGTGCCCCAGCTGGTACAGGGCCCAGGCGAGTGTGTGGCGCGCCGCGAGCGTGTACGGGCTGTTCGGGCCGTGGGCTGCTTCGCTGGTGGCCAGGTTGGCGCGGGCCAGTGCCTCGGCCTCGTCCCAGCGCTGCTGCTCACCGATGGCTTCGGCCAGGCAGGCTGTGCTCATGATCGTGTCGGCGTGTTCGAGTCCGAGGACCCGCCTCCGACCGTCGACGGCGCGTCGAAGGTGCTGCTCGTCCTCGGCCCATTCACCCAGCCCGTACAGGGCCAGACCCAGCGCATGGGCGCTGTCGAGCGTCTGGACGTGGTCGGGGCCGAGCTGTGCCTCGCGGGTGTGCAGAACTTCGCGGTGCATCTCGACGGACTCCGCGTAGCGTCCCAAGTCAGCCAGAGAACAGGCGAGTTCGTATCGGTCGTCGAGCAATTCGGCCTCCGTGGCAGCGGACACGGACGAGGGGACGCGCACGGCGGACTCCGCGAGGAGGTGCGCCGACGTGTAGTCGCCGCGTTCGCGGCTCTGGTCGCGAAGGTAGCGGACAAGGCTGAGGGCCTTCGGTGCGGCGGCCGAGTGGGCGGCGGCAGCGCGGCGTAGCAGTGCCAGCGCGTGCGGAGTGAACAGCCGCAGGGTCTGGGCGTCGAGGTAGGTGCCTTCGGCTTCACCGTCGTGCAGCAAGTGGTCCAGCAGCTGGGTGGCGGAGGCCAGGATGCCCTCGCGCTGGTCGAGGGGGATGCGGGCTGCCACGGTGTCCAGGAGGAGGGCGTGGGCCTGGAGGGAGGGTACGGCGGGTCGGCCGACGTCTCCAGGAACTTCGAGGTCCGCCACCATGGACTGCGACATCAGGCCCCGGAGGGCGGCGTCCGCCTTCCGGGTGGGGAGCGGCGGCTCGGCATGGGCGAGGGCGGTGAGCCGGAGCCGCTGGGCGTGGAGAAGGCCGAT
Source organism: Streptomyces sp. NBC_00038 (assembly GCF_026343635.1). NCBI lineage: Bacteria > Bacillati > Actinomycetota > Actinomycetes > Kitasatosporales > Streptomycetaceae > Streptomyces > Streptomyces sp. NBC_00038. The sequence continues at coordinate 1,065,701 of NZ_JAPELQ010000001.1, read as the reverse complement.
GGGCAGGGGGTCGGGCGCGTAGCAGGACAGCAGCCACATCAGAGTGGTCGCCTCGGGGACGCCCCGGTCGGTCAGTGCGTCCAGCGAGATCTGCCACGTGGAGCTGATCAGCCGGCGTAGGTCACGTTCGTCCGGGTCGGCGGCTTCGTCCAGGGTGCCGCTCGGGTCATCGCGCAGGCGTTGGAGGAACTCGTCCACGGTGAGCGGATCGAGCCGCCGCTGGCCGAGGTAGGCGCCGGCCAGGGTGAGCGCGAGCGGATGGCAGCCGAGGCCGTTCGCGAGTCTCTCCAGTGCAGCTTGGTCGTAGCCGCTCACGTTGAGGTCGCGCAGGACCCGTACGGCGTCGTCCAGACCGAGGACATCGAGGCGGCGACGGTCGGCGTCCTGCCACAGAGGCGCGCTGCCGTGGCGCGTGGTGACGAGTACGGTGCCACGCCGGGAGCGGCGCAGCCAGATGCCGTCGCCGAACACGCTCGGGTCGTCGGCGTTGTCGAGGACAAGCAGCCACGGTTCGGCGGAGGCATCGAGGCACTGCCAGACGAGATCGGCGGCGGGGCGCTGTCCGACCCGCGCCGCCTCGACTTGGCCAGGGTCGGCACCACGGTCGAGGGCGACGGCCAGCATGCCGGCGCGGAACGCGACCTCGGTGGCCGCGTTCACCCACAGTCCCACCACGCCCCGCGCCACGACCTCGTCGAACACGTCCTTGGCGAGTACGGTCTTCCCGCTCCCCGCGGTGCCGTGGAAGACGAACTTCGCGGGCGAGACGCCGGGATGACCGATGGCGTGCAGCACGTCACGGCGTATGTCGTGACGGTCCCGGACAGGAGAGGGCGACCGCGCGGTGAGCGGCACTCGTACGGAGTCGGGTCCCGAGCGTTCGGACACGGTGGGGCCGGGCATCGCGGTGTGGTGCGCGACGTACTGGTGGCCGATCTCCACGACGTACTGGTCCCGGGCGGCGCTGTTCCAGCGGGCCCGATCTCGTATCGAGATGTCACCGGTAGCCGGATCCGCCACCGTCAGCCTCCCTCGCTCATTCGGTTCTCAACGGACATGGTCGACGAACTCACCGTGCAGAAGGGCTCGGACGAAGAACGCCCACGAGTGATCGTGAAAATCGATCACCGGCCCGTGGGGCATCTTCGAGTCGCGGATCGGAGCTCTTCCCTGCGGGGGGGGGGGGTGAGGATTTCCATGCAGCCGTTGTCGGCGCCGCTGTAGCTGCTCTTGCGCCACACGCGTATCGGCTCGATCACGACTCGCCGTCCTCTTGGTCAACTGTCCTGCGCTGAACCGGCGTTACGCCGGCGGCTTCGCACTCGGTACGGCAGGCCAGCGTATCCGGATGATCGTCTCCCAGCACGCGGGTGCAGACGACCAGCCTGTCGGCGGCCAGTTCTCTGGCCTCGTCCACGTGCCCGTTGCCGCGCAGAATCCGGGACAGCAGGATCTCGACGGAGAGCGTGTGAGGATGCTCCGGACCGAGAACCTGCTGCCGGGCCGCGCGTACCGACCGCGCTGCCTCCAAGGCCTCCGGCCACTGTCCGAGGCGGGACAGGACGTCGGCCAGGCGCTGGCGCGCGGCGAGCGTACGAGGGTGATCCCTGCCCAGTACCCGCTCGCTGCCCTCCAGCGTGGCGCGGGTGTGGACCGCCGCCTCGTCCCATTCCCCGGTGCCGGCCAGCACCCATGCCAGCGCGATCCGGCTCAGGAGCGTGTGCGGGTGATCGTTCCCGAGCGCCTGCTCACTCACCGCCAGGTTCTCCGCGGCGAGTTGGCGGGCCTCGGTCCAGCGCTGCTGTTGCCCGATCGCCTCGGCCAGCCGGCCCCGGCTGTCGATCGTGTCCGGGTCCGCGGCGCCCAGGACCGCCGTACGGCCCTCAGCGGCACGTCGCATGTACTGCTCGTCCTCCGCCCAGCGACCAAGGCCGTAGAGGGCGATCCCCAGGGCGTGGGCGCTGGCCAGGGTGTCCGGGTGATCAGGGCCCAGCACGGACTCACGGGCCTGCAACGTGGCCTCGTGAACCGTGACCGCCTCGTCGAAGTGCCCCAGGGCGGCCAGAATCCTGCCCTGTTCGTGCCGGTCGGTCAGAGCCTCCGCGGACATCCGGCCGTCGGTGACCCGGGCCGCGTCGTCGGCGAGCGTCCGCGCCGTGGGGTAGTCACCACGCTCGTACGACTGGTCCCGCAGGTCACGGACGATGGACAGCGCCGCCTCGGTGGCCGCCTCGGCGCGGTGTGCGGCGGCATGCCCAAGCAGGGCCGAGGTGTGCGGGGTGAACAGGCGCAGGGTGCGCGTGTCCACGAAGTGATCGGAGTCCGTCGACAGGAGTCGGCACAGCAGGCCGGCGGCGGACTCCAGCAACAGCACTCGTTGGTCGACCGGCATGCGCGACGCGACCGTCTCCAGGAGCAGCGGATGCGCCTGGACGCAGCGCACGTCGGTCCGTCCGGCTCCGGCCTTTGCGTCCGGGACCGCGACCAGCGAGTGGGACATGAGCCCTTCCAGAGCCCGGTTCGCGTGATCACCCGTAAGCGGTGGGGCCGCGTGCGGCAGCTCGGTCTGGTCGATGCCGGCCGGAGCGAGAACCCCGACCGGCAACGGCGCGGAGGCAAAGCACGACAGCAGTCTGAGCAGCGTCGTCGACTCGGGAACACCCTGCTCGGCCAGGGCGTCCAGGGAGATCTGCCACGTGCTGGTGATCAGCCGCCGCAATTCCTGTTCTCCCGGTGCCGCTCCACGGTCGAGGAGGGATGGGTCGGAGTCGAGACGCCTCAGGTACTCGTCCACAGAGACCGCTTCCAGAAGTTGTCGGCCCAGATACGCGCCCGCGAGGGACAACGCCAGCGGGTGGCAGCCGAGCCGCAGTGCCAGCAACTCCAGCTTCGCCGTGTCCTCAGCACTCACCGCGAGATCCCGTAGGACGTCGACGGCGTAGGGGACGTCCAGCACGTCCAACGGGTGCGGGGCTCCGCGACGCCACTCGGCGGCATCCCCGCGCCGCGTCGTGATCAGCACGATGCCGCGGCGGCTCGATCGCAGCCAGGCCCCATGCCGGAACACCGCGGGATCGTCGGCGTTGTCGAGGACGAGCAACCACGGTTCGGGGGAGCGGTCCAGGTAGTGCCAGACAAGATCCGCGTCTGCGCGGCGGCCCTCGCGCGCGGCATCGACCTCCTGCTGCGCGGCTCCTCGGTCGTGGGCCACCGCCAGCATCCCGGAACGGAACGTCGGCTCGTCACAGGCGTTGACCCACAGCCCCACGACTCCACAGCCTGCCACCGCCTCGTCGAACACGGTCTGAGCCAGGGCCGTCTTGCCGCTCCCCGGCATGCCGTGCACGACGTGCAGCCCGTTCGTCGCGGTCGCCGGATCGCGAATGGCCCGCAGGAGTTCGCCTCGCAGGCCGTGGCGGTCACGCAGAGGCGAACTCAGCGGACTGACCATGGGCGTGCGCACCGACTCGGGGCTGGCCCAGGGCAGTCTCGCTCCTGGCGACGGCCGTTCGTACTGCTGGACCGTGTAGTCCACGATGACCTGGTTGCCGCCGGCCTGGTACACACTGCTGCTTCCGTCGGCCACGGCCCGCAGGACGTGATCCACTCGCGGAGTGCTGAACCGTTCCGTCATCGCTCGATGATGTGCTGGTCTCGGCCGGCCTGGTAGACGCGCGCGCTCCCGGATGCGTGCGCGTGCAACTGCACCGAGGGAACCGGCGGTTGCTCCGCCTCCGGCAGTGATGCCCGCGCCTCCGCGAGAACGTCCTCAAGCTCCTGGGCGACGGACGGATCGGCGGCGAGCAGACGCCGCAACCTGCGGCGCCAGTCCCGCTCCAGGTCTTCGGCACCCGCCGAGTCACCATCGCGCCGGACCACGAGGATCTCCTCCCGTGTCTCCTCCAACGCGGTGCCGACCTCGTCGGCCTGCGCGGGACGCACCCGACGCCACAGCGCTACCACGCCGTCACGCGCCTGCTGCCAGGCATCGGTGGCCATCAACGCGACGACAGTCGTCCCCGCGGTCTGCGCCAGCACTTCCGGATCCATGACCGCTTTCCCCCGAACCTCTTGACACGTGACGACGATGATAGGCAGCGCCTCGCTCGCCGAGTAGACGATCTGCCCCGTCGGTGGCTGGTGAGAACGCATCTTGGCCGAAACGTATGGGATCACTCCGCGTACGCCCTGAGAGCCGCCCCTGCTTCAGGAGCGGCTCTCAGGATCAGCCGACGGCGTCAGACGGCGGCCAGGTGGTTGGCGAGGTGTAGCGCGTGAGTGGCTACGGACAAGGCGGCGTGAAGGCCGATGACCTCGTGAAGCGTGGGGTGTACGACCGGGGTCCAATCGCCCCGTAGGCCCGGCCAGTTGGCGAGCAGGACCTCCGCCGAGGCCAGACGGAGGCGAGCGGTCACATCCACTCCGTTCCCGAGGCTGGGCGCCCAGCTGAGCAGGATGGAGCCGGCGCGGAGCGGGGTGGGGCCCTGGTCGGTTATCCACATCGTGTGGATCGGCTGGGCGGGATGGGGGTGCACGCTGCGGAGGAGGACGCCCCGTACAGATCGAGGCATGGGATGACGGACCAGGTCACTGAGGATCAATGGGTGCGAGGGGTTGATCGGCGGTGCAGAGGGCTGTGTACGGGGGTGGCCGGTCATACGTCGGCCCAGTCCAACTGGTCGCGGACGGCGGGCGGTAGCACGCCCTCCTGGCCGTTCTCGGCGATGTAGACGGCTCCGTCCGATCCGGTGATCTCCACGATGCGGCCGATGCGGTGGGCGTACGGCCAGTCCGGGTTGATGGCGAAGTACGCGGGCAGGTCGGGATCGAAGGTCTGGAGCTGATGGACCAGCTGGCCGACGGTGAACTCGTAGGGCAAGACAGCCTCCTGGGCGATGAGGGTGGTAAGCGGGAGCGTGCTGGGCGGTTTTAGTCGTCTGCGTCGAGTCGAAGGAGTTCGCGCAGCACAGCGGGGCCCTTCGACGGGGCGGCGGACTCCGTTCGCTGCTGTTCGGCGCGATGCCGCACGCCTTGCGCGGTGGAGTAGTTCTTTGTGGACGAGCGGCTACTCGTCCAGGTGGAGCAGCTGCACGACGCGACGAAGTGATCTCGTCCCGTGCATCCCTCGGTGAGCGGCTTACCGCTTCTGGTGTGCAGGTGTTCCGAGGGACAGACGGTGTTGTCGGCGTGGTATGCGGTCACGGTGATCGAGTGGCGGGGCATGAGGCGGCCTCCGGGACGGAGTTGGGGCAGGTGGTGCGGCAGCTGAGGGTTGGGTGTCAGACGCAGCTGCAGTAACGGGTCGGGAAGGCGACCAGCGCGGCGAGGAACCCGGCTACGGCCTGTGCCGGGGTGTCCGGACCGAAGGTCTGGCGCCAGGCCGTGGTGCCGTCCTTGTCCGTGACGTGGATGTGCCACAGCTCGCCGCGCGCTGCCTCCTGGCTTTCGGGGAGGAAGCCCACGTATACGCGCTGGTCGGGGCTGGAGCAGTGGACGTTGCAGTCCAGATCGGTGACGACGTCCCATCCCTGGCGCTTGAGGAGGTCGGTGACGGGTCGGGCGCAGTGGCATTCGAGAAGCCACTCGCGCTCGCCGAGGGGGTGCGGAGGAAGCTCGGCCAGGAGCTGGAACGGAGCGGTGGCGGTGAGCGTCACGAACAGAGAACCCTTCGTTGACCTGCGGCTTTTCCGGGCTCCCGTACGTTGACATGGTCTTGGGTGGTGTCTCCAGTCGTTGCCCGCGGTGTGCGTCTGCCGTGGGCGAACTGGCCGCGGATGCGACGGCTGACGTCCGTCCAGCGCGGAATGAAACGGCCGCTCCCTCAGCTGGTGTGGGAGCGGGCGTTCACGGAGCCGAATGGGGAGAAGGGGAGGAGCTGGCTTGGGCAGTGAGGAGATCCGCGTGCACGACGAGGCTGTCGACGACGTCGAGGCGGCGTCGGTCGGCCGGTCCCGGATGGCCGATGGGCGGCGAATTGAGCTGAGCGTGGAGGAACTGGCGCGGCTGGTGGACGCCGAGGCCGACGGTTCGCTGTGAGCGGGCCGGCATCGGCTAACGCTGCGCAGAGCGCGACCTGTTGTGCGGAACGTTCTGGTGCGCCGCGGTGTCGACGCTCGGCTGGTCCCTTGGCGGGTTCGTCGCCGGCGCGCCGGAGCGTGCCAGGGCCGCCTCGGCCCGAGGCTCCGCTGACCGCGTCAACGACCGGGCCAGGCCCTCGGCGAGGTACCCCTCCGGGTAGGCGTCGATGATGGACCGGACGGCATGAACGCGGGCCTGGCTGCTTGCGTGAGCGGTCAGCAGGTCGGACGACGAGGACCCGATCCCCTTCAGATCGTGGAACAACGGGACGCGGCCCGCGCGGGTGAAGCGGTGAACCCGCTCGCGGTGGTTCGTGATGTCGCTGTCGTCGATCTCCAGCGCCCCGCGTATCCGCAGGACGGCCACGAGGGCAGGGTCGTTCACCTTGCCGTCGCGCAGACAGGTGTGCAGATCGTCCAGGGTGTATCCCCAGGCTGCTTCGATCATCTGGTCGGCGGCGGCGAGGTCGGTGGGGTCGGGCACCGATGGATCCCTTTCTCGGTGGATGTGGGTGGGCGGTGAACACGAGCACTGGCGGTAGTGGTCGGCGGACGGGGGCGCGGAGGGGGAACCGGCGGGGCGGGTGGATGCGCCCGGGCGGGTATGGGCACGCCAGTTCGGCGACTTCGAAACGGCAGCGATGAAGCGGAGGGTGAGCAATGCAACTAGCGCGGCAGGAGCTGAGCCCGCGTGGAGGTCACCGGGCGCTTCTGGCCCGCTCGAACGCACAATTCGCACATTCCTCGGGCGCCTTGCCTGAGCCGCTACAGGCCGATGCAGTGGACCGTGTACGGGAGACGGGAGACCTGATGAGTGATGTCGGCGGAGGCCGCTCGAAGTCCAGTGACGGCCCGACTCTCGATGAAGTGCGCTCCTGGCCCGCTACGGTGAGCGTCCCCAAGGCCGCGACCGCGCTCGGCGTCTCAAAGAGCCACCTCCACGCACTGGTCAAACGAGGTGAGGCGCCGTTCAAGCTCGTGCCCCTCGGAGGCCGCCACCGCGTGATCACGGCTTCGCTGGTGCGCCTGCTCGAAGGCACCTGACTGGGAGATGGCCATGCCTCGCATGCGTTGGCCGAACTGGTCGGTGACGGCCATGGCCCTGAGCCGGGTGTCTGTCGGCGGGGGCTGGTGGGACCGGCGAGTGGACTCCCGGTGACGTGGCTGCCCTTTGCGGGGTGTGGCGGTCATCGACGCCGAAAGGCGCGGACAGGAAGGACGGCGCTGGGACCGGGTGCTGTCGCGACCGCGGCGGCACCCACCACGGCCCGGTGGATGGTGGTGCGGGCCCGGGCGGCAGAGGCTCGGCGGACATCCAGAGGAGTTGGTACGGGCGGTGTGACCGGAGTGATGTGGGCGGTGCCGCGGTTTCGGGCAGGAACTTCGGGCGCGTACCGGAGTACGGGCACGGGGTCCGCCAGGCGCGCGGTGGTCGCCGCGATCAGGTGGATGGGCGTGCGGGAGGTGAAGGACGCGTACCAGCGTGAGCGGTAGCCGTCCTGGCCGCCCCACAGGAGCCACCGGTGTTCGTCGCCGTGCAGTTCAGCGTCTGGGCCGGGGAGCTGGCGAGAGTAGGTGAGTCCGGCAAGTTGGTCGGGGGCGGTGCACACGGTTGCGGCCCAGCTGTCCGTGCGTGTCCACCCTGCTTCCGTGAGGGGACGCAAGGCCCCGTCGACCGGATAGGCCTTCTGGGCCAGGTAGTTGTCCGGACCCTTGGCGTAGCCGCTGGCGAGGGCGGTGGTGAAGGCGGTCACCAGTTCGGTGGGGGTGGGTGAGTCGAAGGTGGCCATCCAGCGCGGAGGACCGAAGGGATCGGCGTGGACGGCGATTTTCCACAGCGTGTAGTCCGGCCCCTCGGGGAGGTAGCCGAGGCGTATGTGCCGCTGCGGCGAGGAGACGTACACGTTCGCCAACTCGTCGGAGTGGAGGTCGAAGTCGTGGTCGAGGAGGGGCGCGAGGGCGGGGTCGCCAGTGAAGGTGGAGCCGGCGAGGTAGAGCGGGGAGACGTACAGGTCCCCGTCGGGGGCGGTGTTCGGCACGGTGGAACTCCAGGACTGAGGGGAGGAGCGTCAGCGCTGCCGTCGGGGTCCGGCGTGCGTGGCGAGCGTGGGCGGCGCGGCCGGGGGCGCAGCTACGGGCATTGCCTGGGAGTGCGCGCTGCGGGCGAGCGCCGCTGCGGAGCGCGAATCGGGTCGGCTCGTGTCCCTGCGGGTGACCGATACCAGTGAGCGGTGGCGGTCGGGAATCTGGTCTGTGACGCGGGGCACGGGGGTGGGGTCCGTGAACACGGCGGTCGCGGCCGTTATGAGGTGCTGCGGTGTGTACCGGCTGAAGAAGGCTTGCCAACTCGGCGTGTACACGGGGTCGGTGCCGGCGGACATGCGCCACGTCGACTTCTCGGGCGCGAGCAACTCGTCGTATTCGTGGAGCCAGCCGACGCGCATCTGATAGGCGGCGTGGCCGTCGGGCGAGACGCTGCGGAAGGGCCGGGAGCCGTGGACCGGCTCCCACCGGTGGCGGGCGATCAGGGACGCGGGGCTGGTGCCGGTGTAGTGCCTGCCGCCGCTGAGGTGGTCGGCGAAGTTGTTGTGCAGTCCGTCGACGAGGGTCTTGGTGAACGCGGCCACGATCTCGTGGGGTGTGTTGCGGTCGAACGTGGTGATCCAGTCGGGGACGCCGAGCGGGTCCTCGGCGTAGGAGATGGTCCACCCGCCGTAGAAGCTCTCCACGGGGTTGGCTACGCGTACGCGCTGGCACGGGCTGGTGTGGTAGGTGTCGGTGCCGAAGGCGACGGTCTTGGTCCAACTGGGAGCAACGTCGAGGGTGTTGAAGATCCTGCGGCTGTCGCCGGGCCCGGCGAGATAGCCGGGGCTGATCAGGACGTCGGCGTTCGGGTCGGGGGCGCGGGGAGCAAGGCTGGGCATGCGGTGGCCTTTGGGCGGTGGTGCGCGGCTGGCTGGGCAGATTGTGTTCGGGAGCACGCGGGCGCGATCGCGGCGGCGGGATCTGACTGAGGGCACGGGAGTCACCTGGTCCGGGGCGGGTTGACGAGTTCGGTGGGAGGGGCGGGCGTGTGGGAGAGGTCGGGCATGGTGGGTTCTCCGAAAGGTGTCTGAGCGCCGTCAGTGGGACCGCGCGGCGCGTTCTGACGTCGTGCGGGCCGTGGCGGTGGTCGGTGCCGCAGCCGTCTGGGCATTGGTGGTGGCCGGCCCGCTGTGGCGGTGCGGCGAGCGGGCCCTGGCCGCCTGGGCACGCCGGCCGAGCGGGGTCGCAGCAGTGGCTTCCCGCTCGCGCTCCAGCCGAAGGGCCGCGGTTCGATAGGCGGCTTGGTCCTGGCGCTCGCCGACGGCCAGTAGGTAGATCTCCCGTTTGTGCTGGGAGGAGGCAGGAGCGTCCCGGTACTGGATGACGAGCCGCCAGCGGGTCTCGGGATCGACGTAGACCTTGTGGCAGCCCGCCAGTTCGCGCTGCAGGGCGGCGCCGCGTTCGTTGCCGTGGACCAGGTGCTGCAGTTCGAGCAGGGCCAGGTCGCGGATGTTCTCCGGTACGGCGCGCAGGTCGGCGAGGGCCTCGGGATGGGCGGCGAAGGCGTACCGTGCCCGGCTCATCGCGTGCCCCCACGGGAGTGAGTCGGGGCAGGCGCTCCCGCTGACCGCGGTGGTGATACGGGCGCCGGAGCCACCGCGAGGCTGTTGCCTGTGACCGTGGAGCGAGCGCGGGCGGCTGCCGTTCGGCGGCCGACAACGCCTTGCGGGTCAGGTGCCAGAGGCAGCGGCGACTCCCGCTCCATGACCCACGTGTCGGCCTCCTCGGCGCTGGTGAAGGCGCCTTCCCGCACGGTGTAGGAGCGCAGGTCCTTGGTCGTCTCTTCTAGGAACAGGCGATACGGCGTGCGCACGGAATCGGAGTGGCTGTCGTAGACGAGGGTGCGTACCTCGACGCCGGAGTCGAAGGAGCACAGGTTGTCGGTGTAGTGGTCGAGGAGCTCGTACCGGTCGCCGGGGTTGGTCCGGAGAAGGCCCTCAAGGCGTGCCGTGAGTGCGTCGGCGGGTCGCGGACCGTGGTGGTTGGACACCTCGGCGGCTTCCGTCGGGCAGCCCCGGCGGATCAGCCAGTTCTGCGCCAACGGGACGACCGGGTGGCGCTCGGACGCGAAGTCGAACGTGCGCTGCTCGACGTCTCGGGTGATGTGCAGCGTGACGTACTCCGCAGTCCCGGGGATGTCCCAGATCGCGGACCGGTCATACAGCAGCAGGTGGCTGTCGCGGCCATTCGCGCGGTGGTGCTCGGCGAGGGTGACGAACTGGTCGTCCGCGAGCATGGTGGAAGCGAAGTCCTCACAGATCTGCTCGGTGGCGGCTTCGAAGCCGTCGATCCTGTAGTCCGGTGCGGGAGGTTCGTACGTGGGGGCCATCTCAGACTCCGACGGGCTCGGGGGAGGCCAGCAGCCGGTGGTGGGGTCGGGCCGCACTGGTGGTGCAGGCCCCGAACGGGCCGTCCGGGGTGCGGAGTTGGAGCAGAGCCGGGTCGAGGTGGTCGCGGTGCCAGGTGGAGGGACCGGTGAGGCCGGCCTGGGCGTCGGTGAGCTGCTGCCAGGCGAGCCACAGGGCGTGCAGCCGGGCGACGGCCTCGGGGTGCTCCTGCCACTGCCGGCACCATGGGCGGCCGGTGGTGATCTCCCGTCCGTACACCGGTAGCAGCAGGTCGTGCACCCAGTTCGTCAGCGCGGCCAGTTCCACGGCGTACGCCTTGGCGCCGAGCGCCAGGATGAAGACGGAGGCCGGCCCGCCCTCCACGGGGGCGTGGGGATCACCTCCTGCCGGGGCGGAGGCCGATGCCGTGCCGCCAAGGTGAGCGGCATCGGCCTGTTCACTGCCCTGCGGAGACGGCTGGTCGTCAGTGAGCCGGGCGAGGGTCTCGCCCTGTTTGCGGCTCTCGGTGACGAGGCGGGTGACTGTGGCGACGAGGTCGTCCAGGTCGTGGTCCGGTATGCGCACCGGCTTGCTCTCGTGGGCGGGTTCGGACATGGCTACCCCTGTGCAGGATCTGGTGGGTGGGGTGTCGAGGTTCCGGAGAAACCGGGGTTTGGCCCGGCCGGGAAACAGGTGTAGAAGCGCAGCTCAACGCGGTGCGCGATGGCGGCAGGTGGGAGGAGGCGGCGCCAGGAGTTCCAGGGCGCGGGCGGCCTGTTGAGGCACAACTCCGTTGCCCAGAGCGGTCAGTTGGGCGGGGCGTCCCAGGCCGAGTGTGTCGGTCACCCAGCCGGGAGGGAGGCCTTGCATCCACTCCACGAACAGCGGGCTCAGGCGGCCCGCGTCGTCGGTCGGCCGTGGTGCGGGACGGGTGACCGTCTCCCATCGGGCGATGGCGGCGGCGTACGGTCCCCAGGTCTCGGTCCGTCCTTCTCGGACGCCGGATCCCCGAACAGCGGCAGCGACTGAGTGAGCGGCGTCCAACTCGCGGCTCCCTTGCGCCGGCCCGTCGTACGGGTGAGGTCCGCGTTCGTGGTGGGCCGTAGTCGCGTCGCAGCTGAGGGCAGGGTCAAGTCCCCGTTCCCGTGACGCTGGTTGGGCGAACCTTTCGTACCGTCCGAGGCTTTCGGGGTGGGCAGGAGCCACTCGACCTCGTCCGCCAGGTTCGGGCCGTGGCCGCCCTGCTTGCGTTTCGCCGGGTGCTGACTGCCGCCGTTGGCCCCCAGGTTGCTGGTAGGCGTCTTGAGCAGGGGCGATCCGTCCGGACGGCCAGGCGGCGAGGAAGATCCGCTCCCGGCGGTGCGGGGCTCCGACGTCAGCGGCGCGAAGCACGCACCAGCGCGCATCGAACCGGAGGTCGGCCAGGGAGCCAAGTACGGCACCGAGTGCTCGCACAGCAGGCTGACCTGCGGTGTCTCCCAGGCACCACGGGCAGAATTCCACGTCGCCAGGGGAACCGGCGGGCGAGGAGAGGAGCCCGCGGACATTCTCGATCACCACCAGACAGGGGTTGAGGGCTTCGACGGCGCGGACGACGTGGTGCCACAGACCGGACCGGGTACCATCAGCCAGTCCGGCTCGGCGGCCGGCGACGGAGACGTCTTTGACAGGGGAAGCCGGCCGTCAGGACACACACCTCCGGGACTTCGGCCCAGTTCACAGCCGTGATGTCGCCGAGATTGGGCACGGTCGGCCAGTGCCGGGACAGGATCCGGACCGGTCCCGGATCGATCTCGGCATGCCAGGCGATCGTTCCGCCGAGGACTGCCTGGACGCCGAGATCCAGACCTCCGTACCCGGAGCACAGACTCCCGATCGACGGCTGGGGCGGTGTCGTCGGAAGGTCAGCGCGCACGGCGGGACACCGGCATGTAGGCGAGACGGATCGGCTCGGTCGCGGGGAGCTTCGCCGGGACGCGGTAGATCGAGTTCGCTGGGCGTGCCGAGCGGCTCAGCGCGGCGAGAACACGGGGTGGGGTGCCGTCGATCCCGTCGGCAGCGCGCCGCAGCGTGACGAAGGTTTCCTGCAGTGAGTCCACCGTGAGGTCCAGCCGGTCCTGCGCGACGTTGAAGGCGGCCTGGCGGGCATCGCGCAGATCCGCCGAGGCTGGGGCCTCCGCGTACTTGCGCAGGAATCCGAGCTGTTCGAAGGCATCGGTGTAGTTGGTCATGGCGCGTCCCGCCGGGGCGGACGCACTGGTGTAGGCGGCGATGACCGGCCCGAAGTCGAGTCCCGGGTCGTCGGCGGTGGCGCGGAAGAGGACCTCGTCGGACAGGTCCTTCACCAGACCTGTCAGTGCACCGAGATGATGGGATGCGGGCGCCAGGTCGGGAAGGGAGCTCTGCGTGTACGACCGAACCATTTCTGAGCGGAGCATCTCGAACTCCCGGGCCATCGCGTACAGTTCGTCCTTCTCCAGGCCCGCGCGGCCGGTGTGGTCGGTCACGACGGACTCCGATGGTTGTGTCGGTCGGGAGACGAGGCGCAGGCGGGCGCGACCGGCGCCGAGGGGGCCGGGGCAGCCGCGAGGTGGCTGCGGGCTCGGGCCGCATCGATGCGGGCGGCCGGCGGTGACGTACCTGGCCGGCTGGTCCGCTGCGGCGGTTCGGGTTCGTGTGTGAGGCGCAAGCGGCGGCGTACGTCGTCCAGCGGACCGAGGGCGTGCAGGGCGTACCCGATCAGCCGTCCTGGGGCCAGGGACTCGTTGTCCGCGAGCGCGCGCACCTGCCGGGCGGAGGCCGCGGCCGTACGGACGAGCGAGGCCTGGACGACCTGTCCGCCAAAGTGCTCGGCCACACCGGAGAGGGACAGCGGATCGCAGATCCGCAGGACGCGTTCGGCGTCGAGCGTCCCGTCGGACAGTGCGCTCCGGCGCTGTGTCTCCCACAGCACGGTCAGCTGATCGATGGGTTCGCCCCGGTGATGCAGCGCGCCCAGAGCGCGGTAGATCTGCTGATGACCGATGTCCGCGAAGTCACCCGGATGTAGCCAGCCGACAACGTCGAGCAGCTGCTCGGGCCGGGCGCTGATGCAGCCGAGCAGGAACTCCTCGTCGGCGAGGACCTGTTCGTCGACGGGCTGTGGCTGCTGGGAGGTCGACGTGTTCGGTGCCGGGGGTGGTACCGGTCGCGGCTCGGTGCCCCACCGGTGGGCGAGGTCGGCGAGGACGTCGGACAGGATCTGGGCGTGGCGGACCGTCTCCTCGACTCCGCCGCGGACGGCGTCGGCACGAGCGGCTTGATGGAGGCGGACCGCGTGCTGGGTGACGCTGCGGTGGATGGCGCCCTCCAGGACCATCCGCCCGTAGACGGGCGCATGGGTGGTTCGCGGGCACGCGGAGATCAAGGAGTGGGCGTACGACGCGGTGAGCCCACGGGTCCGGGTGCTGGCCTCCTGCACCGTGTCCGTCACCCAGGACAGCGGGATCGGGTCTCCGCTCTTCCCCGTTGTCGCCGGGTGACCGTCGGCACGGAGCTTGAGCATCGCGGCGTAGAGGGCGGCGTGCGCCGGACGGGAGAAGTGTTCAGGCCGCAGCCAGGGCGCGAGCTGGTCGAGCTGGCCGGGGTCGAGGAAGACCGAGCCCAGGACTGCCTGCTCGGCCTGGACGAGCGGCTTCACCACCGGTCCTTGCGTACGGCCGTGCGTTCGGTGCGCAGTTTTGCGATGGCGCGGTCGGCGGCGGCCATGTCGGCGGCGAAGTGGTCCAGCTCGCCGGTGAAGTCGGGGTCCGAGGCGGGGACGGTGCCGGTCGGGGTGACCAGCCACCAGTGGCCGTCGCGGCGTACGGCGGGAGTGTCGGCAAGTCGTTCGGACGAGCGGACGGATGCCCAGGTCGGTACGGGGTGGGACACGAGAACACCTCAGGAAGAACAGGGGAGGTCGAGCAGCGGCTCGGGGACGTGGTGGGCCTACGTCCGTGCGTCTCGTGCGGGCCTTGCGCCGGGCCGGGGCGGTCATGCCGCCGGGCCGAAGTCGTCGCGGTGCAGCTGCTTGGCCAGTGCTCGCTCGGTGATGGCCGCGGTCGCCCGGGCGGAGGCGGCGCCGAGCCGGTCGGCGTCCGGCTCGCGGTACCACGGCTTCAGATCGAGGAGGGCGGGGCGGACGCCGGTCGCCAGCAGCAGTGCGGAGCCCTTGGGCAGGGCCCGGATCGCGTCGGTCGGCAGCACGCGCTCCTGACGCATCGACACCGACGTGGACCTGCCCGACTCGCTGGTGGATACGGACACCGTGCGTATGTCGTGGTCGCCGACGAGGCGGGAGAGCTTGTCGGCGAAGTCGGCGTCGTCGATGCCGGAGCCGATCAGCTTGATCGTCGCGGCGGACCACAGGGCATCCATGCCGGCCTCGCCCCACACCCGTACGCCCTGGCGGTAGGACTGCAGGATCGTGATCGGGATGACGCCGCGGGACCCGAGGTGGGAGTAGAGGTCCGGGAGGTCGGAGATCTTGCAGACGTTGGCGGCCTCGTCGAGGATCGCGAGCAGCGGGGCGTCGAGGCGCCCGCCGTCGCGTTCGGCTTGGATGACGGCCGCGCGCATCACCGCGTCGGCGGCTGCGGCGATGATCGCCGAGGCGGAACCGCCGCCGTCCTTCGACAGCAGGAACAGGGTGTCCTTGCTGGTCGCGAACGCCTCCGGCTTGAACTCCCGTACCTTCTCCAGACCGTTGGGAGGGGTGACCCAGGCCGCGATGGTGGGGTCCAGGAGACAGCTCGCGTACTGCCGGGCGGTCTCGAAGATGCCGTCACGGGTCTCGACAGCTCCGGCCACGGTGCCCTGGAGCTGGGCGGCGACGGCGTCGAGACCGGCGTCCTGCAGGAGGTCGATGGGGGTGCGGTCGGCGGGGGAGGCGAGCCAGGCCAACACGTCGGTAATCGGCCGGTGGTCGCGGGCCGCGGCGAGGAACAGCGCGGTGAGGGTGTTGGCGGCGGCGGTGGACCAGAAGTCGCCCGCGCTCGACTCGTCCACGGAGGCGGTCACGAAGTGCCCAGCCAGCCGCCGGGCCCCGGCGAGATCGTGGGCGTCGGCGAGGATGTCCCACCACATGCTCTGCGGGGCGTGGGCGATCTGCTGCGGGTCCAGCGTCCACACCGTGCCCACCCGGGAGCGCTCGTCGAGCGTCGCGGTGAAGGCATCGCGGGCCGCCTTGTTCGAGGTCAGCAGCACCGGGCCGGGGGCGCGCAGAATCGCGGGTATCGCAAGGCCCGAGGTCTTTCCGGAGCGAGGCGCCATGATCGCGAGGAGCACGTCCTCCCAGGAGGAGCGGACCTCGGTGCTTCCCGGCTTCAGCGTGCCCAGCAGCACGCCGCGGTCGTCCGGGACCACTGCCTTGGGCTTGACGCCCTTCAGACTGGGCCGTAGATCGATCGCCTTCGCGGCGATCTTCTTGGGCAGCAGGTCGGCCAGGGCCCGACGATCGGCCAGCCCGCTGGGATTCCGGCGAAAGCGCAGCCACAGTCGGCCGCCGAAGACGGCCGCCACCGTGAGCGTGACGGCGGGCAGCAGATAGCAGCTGGTGAGGACGGCGGGCTGGGCGAGATGCGGCCAGACGAGCTCGGGGTGCAGGAGCGCGTCGGTCGGCTGGAAGGCTGCCCACGGATCGGAGCCGGCCACGGCGTTGAAGAGATTGCCGAACAGCCAGGCCAGCGAGCCTCCCGTCATACCGAGACCGGCGATGCCAATCAGGAGGTAAAGGAGGAAGTCGGTGCCGGTGGTGGTCGAGGGCGTGCTGGTACGCGGAGATGGCAAGGCGGGATCCAGAGGGGTGCGGACCTACGGGTGGCGGCGGGGCGGTGGGTTGCTCTGGCGATCACGAGTCGGCTCCTTGCGGTTGAGGGTGAGCAGGAGAGTTGGACGGAACGGCGGGGAGCGGTCAGCGAGTCCGGCCCGGCCGGGGCGTGGTGGGCGGCGTGGCGGAGGGCTCTTCGGCGGCCGGCGTGGCGCCGGTGTGAGGGCGCGGGGCCGTCGCGTAGTAGCTGGCGACGCCTTCCTGCCAGCTCCGCTTCTGGGGCGGTCCGAGCCTCTGCGTCTGGTGGCCGGCGCCGCGCAAGTCCTCGGCGAGAGAGGTGAGCGTGGCAGCGGCGTCCTCGAAGAGGTGGGACAGGTCCCAGCCGTCATCGGTGTCGGCGACGTTGGCCTGCACGGCCGCGGCCTCGAAGAACTCGCCGAGGCGGACGAGGACACCGTCGTCCGGGTCCACGACGTGCTCGATGAGGTCGGCCGCCTTCGCGTACGTCTCGGCTCCGTTGAGCTGGTCGGTCAGGGACAGGATTTGCTGCCCGTAGACGCGCGTGCCGAGGGGATCTGTGGGCGTGGTGATCCGGGTGACGTCCAGGCCGGGATCGAGTTCGACCCGGTAGCCGACCGCGGTGAGCATCCGGGCGGCATGGCTGGCCATCTGGTTCTCGCGCTCTTCGCCCATGTCCCAGGGCAGGCGGTACCAGAAGGAGAGCGGGGTGGTCTCGATGACGAAGCCGGCGCGCTTGAGGAGGGTGACGGCCAATTCGTCCCCGCCTTCGGCGGTGACGTTGCCGGTCGGCTCGCGGGTGATGACGACGTCGGGTGTGGTCGACATGGAGGCCTCCGTGGCGGGTCAGAAGTGGGGGTTCTCGGTGGGCCGGTCGCCCCCGGTGGCGGCTGCCAGAAGCTCGGGCAGGTCTGCGGGGTCGGCGTCGCGTTGGTCCAGCCACCAACCGGCGCGCGTCAGGGGCCGCGCGGTGTCCTCGGTGGCCGTCCACTCCGCCTCGCTGGTGGTGCCTTCGAGCACCAGGGCGGTGTACGCGGCGGCCATGAGCTGGTGGCGGCAGCGGGTGCCCCAGGCGATGGCGCGGTCGGTGCCATCCAGCGGAGGCATCCGATACCGCGTCGACCATTCCTCGGCCTCGGCCTGCTCGGCGGCTCGCTTCTTCGCCAGCCACTCGGCCTTGGACTCGGTGTCCTCGCCCTGGGCGGCACGCCAGCAGTCGGTGCAGTCGCGCTCGGCGAGCCAACGGGCGTAGCCGGCACGCCGGTCGGCCGGACGGTCGGAGAGATCGGCCTGAGTGCTGTCTCCACAGGCATGGTTGATGGTCCAGATCTTCTTTACGGCCATGAGCCGGGCTCCTTGTGCGATCGAGAGGAAGGTCAGCGCGTACGGCGGGGGCTGGACGGCGAAGCTGGTGAACGGGCCGCTTCGTCCGGGGAAGTGGGCTCGGCGGCGGGGCGGTGCGGGGAAGACGCGAGAGCGGCGCGGGCACGGGCGGTGTGCGTGACCGACGGGACGTCGTGCCGGGGGAGCAGAGGCACCTCGGACAGGGACGGGGCGTTGCCCGGCGTTATGTCCGGCATGACCGCCAGGTCGAGCTGGGCGGTGACGAGCTGGTCGCCGAGGAACGCGACGTGGTGGGCGATGGTGCGCAGGTGCTGGCCCAGCTCGCGGCCGTTGGCGGTGTCGAGCCGATCGCACCAGGCGGCGGCCGTGTCGATGAACTCCTCCAAGTCGCCGACGACGCCCTGGTGTTCGTCGAGGATCTGTTCCAGGACGTCGGCGACATCGGCCGAGCGGCGCAGCTCGTGCAGTTCTCCGGTCAGGGCGGTCAGTGACTGTCCGGGCAGTGCCTGGCGTACGGGCACCCCGTCCGGCGTGGGGATCGGGGGCGGCAGCATGATGCGGGGGTCGGCGGCGACCGAGAGGCCGACGTCCTGGAACTCGCGGCTTGCGCGGGCCACGGCCCGCACCGCCGTGTTGTGCGGGGTGTCGCCGGGCAGGAAGTAGAGATCGAGGGTGTTGTTGTAGCGGAAGTGGTGCTTGCGCAGCACTTCGTCGAGGAACGGGTGGTCGTCCGCCACGGCAGCGGCCACACCGAGGTCGGGGTGGACACCGAAGGCGACGTCGGGCTCGAGTTGCAGTTTCATGCTGAGGACTTCCTTTGGGTGCGGATGACCTAGCGGGCGCGGATCGGCTGCCGAGCGGCCGGGTCCGGGCGGTAGGTGACTGTGACGTCGGGCCGCTGCGGCACCGAAGTACCCGCGCGGGCCGGGGAGATGGCGGTGGCGGCTTGGGCCCGGCGCTGCCAGGTCGCGGGAGTCGGATCGGGACGTCCGTTGCCGCGGATGTAGGAGAACGCGTCGAACGCGAGGGCCGTGCTGTCCAGCCGCGTCTCGACGTAGCGCAGATCGCCCTCGCCGTGCAGCAGCACGCCTTCGCGGGTGCGCATGTCGGTGCCGACCGCGCGCAGAGTGCCGTCGGGGTCGCGGACCTGGTCGTGCACGACGATCCGGGCTGCCCGGATATCGGCATCGAGCGCGCGGGCGGCGGCGAAGACCGCCTCCCCGCCGCCGAGGACCTCCGGGACGGGGTTGTTCTCCGGTCCATCGAGGAGACCGCGGCCGGGGTTGCGGCGGGTGGCGGGCTGGAGGTCGTATGTGGCGTCGGAGGTGACGCTGTACTGCGCGGCGCGCAACGACTGGACGGCCTGCTGTCCGCGTCGCGTCAGGTCGTGATCCGGCTCGGTCAGGGCATAGAGGCGGCTGCCGGGCAGCCGCTCGAAGCCGACCCGCCGCAGCATGTGGTCGGTGACGTGGTTGTCGTGCGATGTCGCTGCCACGACGCCGTACTGGTCGTGGTGGGCGACGGTGATGTGCGGGGGTATTTCAGTCACGAGAGGTGCACCTCGCAGAGGTCGGGGCAGTGCGGAGGACGAGGATGTGGCCCGAAGACGGATTTGGTGGGGCCGCGAATCCGCGCTAGCGCGATCCGGTCGGGGGTCGTGCCCGAGGACGCCGAGCGGCGGGGCAGCTGCGGTACGTGACGTGCTCGCGGGCGGCCATGGTCCATGAGCCGGGCAACTGGGCAGTGATTGCCTCGGCGAATGCCGCAAGGTCCTCGTGCTCGTTCGGCCCGTGGGCCGAGGCGGTCTGTTGCCCTGAGGCCTACGCAGTAAAACGGGGCCAAGAGAGTGTCCGGCGGGCCTCGTTCGCAACCGTGTACGATTCGAGCAGCATCTGTCGCGGAGCTGCGGGGGGACGTTGAATCTTCGGCATCAGACTGCGAACTTCGTCAACGCGTCTTGGTCCTTGGTGGAGTTGCGTGACCTGGTCTTCAACATGCTGAGCCTGCTCTCCATGGAGCTAGGCGAGAACGGCGGCATGGCTGGCGACGATGAAGCGGGCCGGGCCTTTGCCGCTGTGTACAAGGAGGCTGTGAAGACGGTCTTCGAGCAGGCTGGGTTCGCTCATCGGGTGATGGCCAACGGCGCGGGCGCGCTGCTCAAGTCCGCCGAGAATTTCCTGAAGGCGGAAAGCAGCATCGCAGAGGAGCTCCTGGGGCAAAGCCCTCAAGGCCCAGGAATCGGTGCACAGCCGTCGGGCCCCGACTGCACCCCGCGCGCGAGCCACAACGCCGAAGATCTCCCCGAAGTCGTCGGCGAGACCAGCGGAGTCGACCAGTACCTCTTCAACGAGCGCTTCCTCGGGCAGCCGGCCAAGCTCCGTGCCGTGGCCGACACCTGGCGGAGCGCAGCCAAGATCCTCGAAAACGCGTACTGGGACTCCGAGGCCGCGTGGAAGAGAGCCACCCTCGACGAGGCCGGTGAGACGGCCGACGCGGTCGAGGAGTTCTTCAGAAAGTTCGTGGGCAAGAGCTCACCGCCCAGTTCGGTGAGTGAAGACGAGACGCTCATGGCGAACCTGCCCACCGCCTGCAGGATGATTGCCACCGCCTGCGACGCCTACGCCGATCACATAGAGACCGTCAAGCAGCGGCTGCCGTACGAGGAAACGTCCCCCACCGGCGAGGTCCTCTGGCCCTGGGAGCAGCCGCGGTTCGGAGGCGACGGCCGCGACGGTGGTCTGCACGAACTTGTCGCGAACGATATGCGGATCAACGCACTCGGGAACATCCCGCCCGCTTTGGACAGCTCCAAGGCCCGGGTGAAGATGCCGCGGCCGGACAACGACAGCCTCGTGCCGGGGCTGCCCCCGTTCCTGGCTCCGCTCATCCGCATCCCGACCCTGGTCCCGGTGGCCTACCGCCCGGCCAACGGCCCACGTGTCCAGCCGATATCCCCGGCCACTCCCCCTGACCCGCGCTTCCCGCCGCTCACGCCCGGAGCGCGGAAGAACTTCCAGACCTGGCTGAACTCCCTCCGGCAGGGGGGCTTCTCCGGTGGCAAACCCGCCGAGATCGCCTACCAGAAGCGCGTGGCCGGCTATCCCGAGTACGAAGTCCACATCCCGGCCGGGCTCAGCGTGAACAACACCCTGATGGTGGACGGATTCCGCGACAGCGACGGCATGGCGATCGAAGCCAAGTACGTCAACAAGCCGGACCAGCGCTGCTACCGCTCACTGGAAGATCTCCGAAAGAACCACGACAACGGTGACAGAGACTTCCTCTACGACAAGGACCGGCGGGAGCTCCGCAAGTACGCGGCCGCGCTCAATGACCCGCGGAACACGGAGATGCGAGGCGTCGAAACCGTCACCAACAACCAGGAGGCAGTCCAGTACTGGCGCATCATGATGGCCGCCTACGGAGTCAAAGGCCACGCCCGCTACGTTCCCTGACCACCGCTAGTACTCCCCGCACAGGAAGCGCCCCGCCACGATGGAACCGGAAGAGATCGCAGAACTCCGCACCATGTACGTCTTCACCTCGCCGGAGGGGCAGACCTGGGGCCTGACGTACGAGAGCCTGGAAGCGAAGCTGCGAGAACGGAACCCCGACGAGTTCATCGGTATCGACGACGGCTCCGACGGGCCGGTCAAAGGCTCGTCGATGCATTTCGGCATCACCCTTGACGACGAGCAACTGGAGGGAATGGCCCTGCTGTCGCCCGAGGGCGTGGCAGCGTTGGACTGCAACGCCCACTTGGCAGCCGCGTTCGCTCTGTGGCTCAGGAACGACGTGGTGCCGACCGGCATGGAGGTCATGTTCAACACGGAGTGGGGTCTGGAGGCCGACTTGCCGCCGACGCCCGTTCCCGATGCACCTCGGCCGCGAATCATTGCCGCCTTTGTGGCGCACGTCGAGGAGACCGGAGGCCTCGACTGAATTCTTTGCCGCCAGGACCACTCTCCTCCGCGAGTCAGGCGCCGGCGGCCCGCCCGGAGCGAGGCTGGTGATCAGGGCAAGCTTGCTCCAGCGTGGCGGGCATGGGGGATGACACAGCGGAAGGCACGGAGTCGCCCGGTGGTCAACGGATTCGACATCTACTTGATCATTGAGGCCGTGCCTGCGCTGTTTCCCGGTCCCGGCAAGGGGTATGACGCCATGCCGTACGCGAACCGGACCTACGTGATCACGCGAAGGCTCCCGGGACGATCTTGGACATCCGAGCGTCCGTGTCAAACAACTCGCGCTCCCGCGGGTGCAAAAGATGTTGAGTAATGAACGATCGGCCGGCCACCTTCCATAGGCCACGCCCCTTGGTGAGAGCGGAGACGGCCTGGGTCTCAACGCCGGTGAGCCCCAACAAGGAAGCCGCTGAAGCGAGTTGGTCGGCTTCCTGACGGTAGATGATCCGGGTCGAGCAGTCGGTGAGCAGCCCCTCGGCCAGGGCCCGGCCCCGGGAGCCGGCATCACCGGCGGCCAGCAGGTCGCTGAGGCGGTGGATGACCATCAGGTTCGCGATGCCCAATCCGCGGGAGAGCTTCCACTGGCTCTGCATCCGTTCCAGCAGTGCGACATGGCGCATCACGCGCCAGGCTTCGTCGTAGATCACCCAGCGCCGTCCTCCGGCGGGGTCGGCGAGCGCGGACTCCATCCAGGCGGAAGCGCACGTCATCGCCAGGACGAGCGCGGTGTCATCGCCCGCACCGCCCAGGCGGGACAGGTCGATGGACAGCATTGGCGCGCTCGGGTCGAACGCCACGGTGCTCGGCGCGTCGAACATCCCGGCCAGGTCACCGTGTACCAGCCGGCGCAACGCATGGGCGAGGTCCTCGGCGGCATGCCCGAGGCGGCCGGACAGCTCGCCGAGCGCGGCATCGAGCCGCTCGGGGGAGCCGAGGACGTAGGCGACCTCGCCCAGCAGCGGCGTGGTGCCGTTGGCCTCGGCGTAGGCGACGACCTGGTCGAGCGCCACGTCAAGGGCGGTGTGCTCCATGGGATGCAGCTCGCGCCCCAGGACCGTCTTGGCGAGCGAGCCGAGCAGCAGAAGGCGCCGCTTGCGGACCTCGCCCGTCCAGTCCTCCTCGTTGACGCCGTACGGCCGGGCGGGCGCGTCCAGGGGGTTCAGGCGTCCGGGCAGGCCGGGGCCGAGCGCGATGGTCTGCCCTCCCAGTTCCTGGGCGACGACGGTCCACTCGCCCTTCGGGTCGCAGGGCACGTAGATCCGGTAGCCGAAGGCCACGGCGCGCACGGCGAGGGACTTGGCCAGGGCGGACTTGCCCATGCCGATGATCCCGGCCAGCAGGATGTTGGGGTTGGTGAAGCCGTCGAGGCGCCCGTAGAGGGCGAACGGGTCGTAGGTGAAGGCGGCTTCGGCGTGGACGTCACGGCCGATGTAGATCCCCTGCGCGCCCAGGCCGCCCTCCGCGAGAAAGGGGTAGGCCCCGGAGGCCGTAGCCGTCGTCATCCGGTGGGCGGGGAGCTTGAGACGGCCGCCGCGGGCGGAGGCCGGGCCGGGCCGGCCAGCGGCCGGGTAGGTGGCCCGCAGCTCGGGGTCGAGACCGGGCGCCGTCGGGCGGGCTTCGGGACGTACGGCGTGGCGGGCTTGGTCGCGGGCGGCGGCGAACTGGGTGCGGGCGGTGCGTGCCGTGCGGCGGTCGCTCTTGCGGGGGACGAACAGGGGGCTGGCGCTGGCGCGGGTACGAGAGGGCATGAGGGTGGTGCTCCTGGAGGTCAGTGGCGGGTGAGGCCGGTGAAGGGGTCGCGCAGATCGGCCGGGGTGTGGTCACGGCGGACGCGGGTGGCGGTGACCAGATGGCGTTGGCACACGGTGAGTTCGGGCGCTCCCTCGGGCAGCCGGGCCCGGCACGCCTCCCGGGTAGGGAGGCGGCCGGAGCTGGGGTGCGGGGCGGCGTGGAACGCGGCGTGGAGGTGCTCGGCTGCCTGCCACAGCCGGATCCGGCACGCCCGCAGATGGTCACCCTCCGCCCTGGCCACCGGGGTAGTGCGGGCGGTGTGGGCGTCGAGCAGTCCGTACAGCGCGACGACGTGGGCGTGCAGGGAGTCGAGTTCGGCACGGCCGGCGGCGACCGGGGCGACCGGCATGTTGATCGCCTGGTGGAAGTCGAGCGCGGCGGTGGCGAACGGGACGAAGTCCGGAGCCAGTTCGGGCATGGGCTCGGTCGGCATGAGGGTGCCCTTCGGTAGAGCGCGAGATGGTGGTGCGTGTGCGCTACGGGCGGGCGAGGGGCAGGGCGGCGTTGGTAAAGGCCTCGGCCTGCTGCCAGGTCAGAAGGCGCAGGTCGACGAGGGCGGCGACGGCGGCCGTCTCGATCGCCGCGCAGGCGGCGTTGAGTTGTTCGTCGGTGTCGGCGCTGACGGTCAGCAGGCCGGTGAGGGCGACGTCGGCGTGTCCGGCGATCAGCTGGCGCTCGCGCTGCTTGATGTCGGCGTACTCGACCGAGTCCTCCTCGGAGTCGACCTGCCCCTTGCGCTGCCGCTCGGCGGCGTCCGCGATCACGGTGGCCTTGCGGCGCTGGACGTCCTTGAGCGCGGAGTCCAGGCCCTTGGGCTCATAGGTCAGCGAGAGGGTGCGGCGCACGCCGGAGGTGAACAGGAGCTGGTGCAGGAAGCCGGGTGAGGTTTCGATGCGGGGCCAGTTCTCGATCCAGAACGTGGCGTGGTGGGCCGAGTCGGTCTGGATCCGGTCGGCCTTCTCGACCAGGACGACGGGTCCGGCGGCAGCGGGCTCGGCCTGCGCGCGGCCGGAGGAGGACCACTGGTCCAGGGCGGCCGATGCCTTCGGGTCGTACGCGGTACGGATCACGGCGGCGATCTCGGCCGCGTCCAGCCAGCCGCTGGGGGCGAGACCGGAGTTGCGGGCGGCCTGGTCGAAGGTGGCGGTGAGCTGGGCCAGGACCGTGAAGGCGCCGGTGAGCCCGCCTCCGGCCTGGTTGATCAGACGGCGGGCGGCCTTCAGATCGAGGGCGAGCGCCACATACGCCTCGTGCGGAGCGGCGGCCGGTCCGGCGGCGGCCAGCAGGTCACGGTAGATGGGACCGGCGAGGTGGGTCGCCTCGTTGCCGTGCTCGTGCCAGTAGCGGTTGAGCGCGTCGCCGGAGTCGGGCACCGTGCGCTCCAGGACCTGGACCCGGGCGATGTGCCCGGTGCGCGCCAGCGCTGCCAGTGTGCGACCCCATCCCGCGACGTTGCTGGACTGGGTGGCCGGGTCGAGCAGCGCGAAGGCACGCGAGGAGACCTTCACGACCGCGGTGAGCGTGCCGTGGTGCGGATCGTGCACCGCGCCGAAACGGCCGCGCGGGGCAGTGACCACGCGCAGGGACGCTGCCGTGCCCGGGAGATGGAGAAGGCCCTCGCGGCGCGGCCGGGTGGACGGCCGGGCGAGCCAGACCAGCTGGCCCCGCGAGCGGCGCAGTGCGTACCGGGCGGTGATGGGTGCCCAGTCGGCGAGGGACCGTCCGCGGTGGCGGATGAACACCGCAGCCAGGATGACCGCCCACAGCGGTATGAGCTTGAGCGCCCCGGTAACGCCGGAAGTGAGCAGCACCGCGAGCAGCAGCAGCCCGGTGACGGTGACGACGATCAGCTGAGGAGCCGACAGGCCGAGCAGTACGCCGCGCCGCGAGCGATGCGGGAACTTCACGGTGGCCGGGCTGTCAGGCTGAGAGGTGTCGGAGAGCATGGCGAAGCCGTCCTTGGAACGTGGAGAGCAAGAAAGAAAAGAGGAGGAGGAAACGGGGCGGGCGGCGCCGGAGGCGACCGGCGCCGCCCGCCCCGTCAGCCGAGGGCTACGAACCCGATCCCCCCGGCGGCTGGGGATAGACCCACCGCTGCGGCGTGGCACCGCCCTGCGGAGAAGGCCCGCTCACCGTGGACGGCCCGGGACGCCGGGGTGCCGGCGGATCCAGATGCGTGACCTGCGGCTGCGCCACCGCCGCGCCCTGAGGCGTCGGCCCAGAGGAGACCGGCGCCGCATCGGCCGCCGTCTCCTGCCCGGGGCGCTGGATCAGCGGCTGACCGCGGTCACCATCGGTGGGAGGCCGCCGGATCAGTGCCCGGCCCTTGTCGCCGCTGGCGTTGGAGTCCTCACCGAAGCGGAAGTGGGTCTGCTTCGGCTGGTCGCCCCCGGCCGATCCGCCGGTCGGGTCGATGCCGGAGGCGACACCGCCCGAGCCCTGGCCCGGAACCTTCGACGGGCCCTGCGGAGCACGCATGCCGGTGCCGGCCTGCATCGCGAGCTGGCCCGCGGTCTTCGCCGCACCGGCAGCCACCGCCATCCCCGCGACGCCCGTACGGTGCAGGTCGCCCTGGTCACCGCCGTCGGCCGCCCAGTGCACGAACTTGTACGTGGCGTAGGGGCACAGCATCACCAAGACCATGACGACGATGCCCGCCATGGCGTCGGATAGGGCGGCGAGTCCGTCGGAGGCGTCGCTCTTGCCCATGGCCGAGACGCCCAGCAGGAACACGATCGTCATCAGCAGCTTGCTGACGATCAAAGTGCTGGTCGCCTCGATCCAGCCGCGCCGCCAGCGCTTGGCGACTTCCCAGCCGCCGCCCGCGCCGGCGAACACCGCCAGCGTCACCAGGACCAGGATGCCGACCTTGCGGGCGACCATCACCGCCCAGTACAAGAAGGCGCCGATGGCACACCCCAGGCCGACCATGGCGGGGATCGTCCAGCCCAACGCGTACATCGGGCCGAGGTTGTTGACCTCGATGACGCGGCGGATCGCGTCGTCGACCGAGCTGTTCGCCGCCTTGAACAGCCCGGCGGACAGTGCGTCGACCACGGTCAGCGCGACGGTGGTGCAGGCGATGGCGGCGAACGCGAACAGGACACCCGCCACCGTCCCGGTCACCGCTTGCGCGAGAGCGCGTTCGTCACGGCGCCAGGCCGCCCGCATCAGCTGCAGACAGAACGTGCCGACGGTCAGCACGAGACCGATGGGCAGCAGCAACTCGTAGTTGCTGCGGAACCACTCGGCGTTGAGATCGACGGCCGTGGTCTTGTCGACAGCCGTCGAGGCGAGGTCCGCGGCGGACTGGGCCAGTTCGCCCATCGACTTGGCGATCCAGGCACCGATGCCATCGGTGATTGCCTCGCCGGTCGAACCGACGACGCCGCCGACGGTGCTGCACACCGTGTCCATCAGGGGAAGGTCACATGCCCCCATGAGGGCACCTCCGTTCGGGGATTGGGGGCGATCAGGGCGCGACGCTGGGCAGCACGCCGACCAGGGCACAGGCCTGGTCGGGGCGGCACTGGACGGCGAGCGTCGTGGAGCGGGACTCGGCTCCGGCTCCGGAGCCCTTCCAGGCGATGGCCTGCTTGCCGGTGACCGTGACGGCGTAGACGTACGCCTCGGTGATCGCGCCGGGGTCCTGGGCCAGGGCGGTCTTGAACGCCTGCGGGAAGTGGCCCTCGCCGACCTTCGCGGTCGCGTGCTGGCGGTTGTCGTGCATCCGCGACCACAGCACCGGGCTGGGCACCTGATCGGAGACGGACTCCCAGTCGGCGTACTTCTTCTCGTCGGTCATCCACCGCTTGAGCCCTGCGACATGCTCGGCCCGGGAGAAGGAACGGGTGTCGTACGTCCACAGGACCTTGGTGGCCGTCTTGGCGAAGGCGATCGGATCGCTCGTCCGGGGCGGTGACGCGACGGCCCCACGCTTGCCGTCGGTCGCTTCCGGCGAAGCCGCCCGCGGCGTGGACTCCGGAGTCGGGGAGGGCTTCGCCGAGGCGGGGCTCTCCGCGCGGGTCAGATACGCGAGGAGACCGGCTACGGCCAGCATCACGGCGAGGGCGAGTCCGCCCATCAGGGCACGTCGCAGGACCGATGCGGGTGCCCCGTACGTGCGCTCCTGAGCATTGAGGGAACGTTTCTTCGGCATCAGTGAACCTGCGTCCCCATCGCTGAGAAGAACGCGACGATGCCGTTGGCCGCGCCGAGCAGCAGTGCGCACCCGGCGGCGATGACTGTGCCCTTCTTCCCGTTCGCCTCAGCCTGGTGGCCGCCGCTGTGATGGCCCCACGCCCAGACGATGGCGGAGATGGCCAGGGCGCCGACCACGGCGATGATCCCGAAGAGGTTGATCGAGGAGATGACGTTCTTCAGCACGCTGAGGCCGGGGAGACCGCCCTCCTTCGGAGTGATGCCGGGGTTGTACGCCAGGTACTGGGCGTGCTGCATGAGCTTCATTTGGAACTCCAGTGCGATTTTGGGCACGCGAGGGCCCGAGGGGAGATGGAGCGAGGGGAGGGGAGAAGAGGCCGGTCAGACGACTCGGCGGGCGGCGA
The DNA here is from genome assembly GCF_026343635.1 of Streptomyces sp. NBC_00038. Classification (NCBI taxonomy): domain Bacteria; kingdom Bacillati; phylum Actinomycetota; class Actinomycetes; order Kitasatosporales; family Streptomycetaceae; genus Streptomyces; species Streptomyces sp. NBC_00038. Next base: position 1,037,741 of record NZ_JAPELQ010000001.1, on the reverse strand, counting down.
GGATGTCTGCACGCCAGTCGGCGAGGGTCGAGATCTTGACCACGTCACCGGTTTTGGGGGCCTGCAGGATCAACCCCTGGCCGATGAACATCCCGACGTGTTCCGGCACTTTGGCCGTGCCGCGGGTGAACAGGAGGTCACCCGGCTTGAGGGCGTCGACGCTGACCGCCTTGCCCTCCTTGACCTGCGTGTACGTCGTGCGGGAGATCGAGACACCGCCGGCCTTGTACGACGCCTGCATCAGGGACGAGCAGTCACACCGGCCCATCGGGTCCTGGCCGTGCGGAGCGGAACACGTACCACCCCACTGATACGGCGTACCGAGCTGACCAAGGCCCCAACGGATCGCGGTACGCACTGACTTGGGCGCACTCGCCGGGATCTCGTAGCCCTCTGGGACGGACCCTGCGGGAATCGGGCCGAACGAGGACCCGTCCTCGCCGGTGCCGCACCCGGCAACGGCCGAGGAGGTTGCCTGCTGGCTCTCACCACCGGTGTCGCTGTCCTTGCCGGAACTTCCGTTCTGGCCGAGCGACTTGGCGATGGCTTTCTGGAGGGCTGTGGCCAGCGGCTCCCACTTCGCGTACGCGTCGGGAAAGCCGCTCTTCTGGACCGCCTGCGCGGCCTGGGCGATGGTCATCGACTGCCAGCCCGAGACCTTGAGCAGGCCCTCGTAGAATTTCGTCGAGGCGTGCACCGGATCACGAACCTCGGCAGCCGTACCCCAACCTTGGCTGGGACGCTGCTGGAAGAGGCCGAGCGAATCCCGATCGCCGTAATCCAGATTCCGCAGCCCCGACTCCTGCAGAGCCGTGGCCAGGGCAACGATCTGCCCCCGCGCCGGCACGTTCATCGCGACGCCGGTGGCCTGGATCGTCTCGGCGTTCGGTATCTGCTCCTCCGGGTCATCCAGCCCCGAAACGGACACGGACCCCTTGCCGCCGCCCTTGAGGATCGACTTCACCAGCTTCGCGACCGCCGCGCTGTCCGCAGCCTGTGCGCCACCCGCAGAACAGGAGGCCTGGGCACTGCTGGAACCAGCGAGAGCGACAGCGACCGGCGCTATCAACAACGTCGGGCCGAGCGCCACGGCCCCTGCTATGGCAACGACCTTCTTCACGGACGCGGGCCGAACGCCGAACCGCAGGACAGAGAACTTGGCCCCGGGGAGGGGCGCGCCTGGGCATGCTGCATCGGCAGCTCCTTACTCGTAGGCAGCGCGGCGCAGGCGTTCTCGTCGAAAAGGCCACCGGCACCGCGCCGGTTATGAATTCGCGATCCCTGAGGGAGGCAGGGAAACCAGGGCCGGGAGCTGCTAACTCCCGGCCGCTGGCCCCTTACTGGAAGCGGCAGCCAGCCGCGCTCGTAATCTCACTCGCCACATGGGGAGTCCCCTTCGCCGATTAGGAAGCCAGTCGGTGGGGTGCCAGGCACGCTGTCCTTGGACGGAACGGCACGCGTAGACACAGCTCAGCAGGGGCGTAACCAGGTTCCGTCCTGCGAACACGGCGAGACTGTAGGGACGAAATCCGGCCGCACCAAACGACCCGTGCCTCGGGCGGTTTCGGGGCGCTGAGCCGAGATCTGCTTCATTGGGTGCGGCCGGAATTCGGGGTTAACCTCCAGCGCATTGCTCGCCACGGCGACTGCTTTCGCAGTTCCGCGGAGCGACCCATGCCGACGTGCGCATCCCTCCGCGAACGGAGAAATGGGCGCACGACCGCCCCCTGAAAGAGAGAACCGCGCAATGCCGTACACCCTGCACCGAGGCGACGCGCTGACCGCCCTCGCCGGCATCCCCGACAACAGCGTCGATGCCGTGATCACCGACCCGCCCTACAACAGCGGCGGTCGAACGAGTAGCGAGCGCACCGGCCGCTCCGCACGCGCGAAGTACACCTCGGCCGACGCCGAGCACGACCTCGCCAACTTCCCCGGAGAGAACCGAGACCAGCGCTCGTACGGCTTCTGGCTCACCCTCCTGCTCACCGAGTCTTATCGCGCCACGGTTGAGTCCGGCAGCGCGCTCGTCTTCACGGACTGGCGGCAGTTGCCGACGACGACGGACGCGCTCCAGGCCGCCGGGTGGACCTGGCGCGGGATCGCCTCGTGGCACAAGCCGGTATCCCGGCCGCAGAAGGGCCGACTCAAGCAGTCGTGCGAGTACATCGTGTGGGGAACCAAGGGGCCCGTCGACGCCAACCGCAACCCTGTCTACCTGCCTGGCCTCTACACAGCGAGCCAGCCCCGGAAGGACCGCGTGCACATCACGCAGAAGCCCGTGGAAGTGATGCAGGAGTTGGTGAAGATCTGCCCGCCGGGCGGAACGGTCCTCGACCCCTTCACCGGGTCCGGGACGACCGGCGTCGCCGCCTTGCGCGAGGGCCGCCAGTTCATAGGCGTCGAACTCTCCGAGCACTATGCCGACATCGCAGAGGAGCGCCTCCACAACGCTCTGACACAGGACGACTTCGAGCTCGCCGGGCCTGAGGAGTGAGAGCGAGGAGCCCGTCACTGGGGGCAGAACACAAGAAAGGGCTGTTGCGTCACCGGGTTCGTGTGACGCAACAGCCCTTGGCTGTGGGAATCAGGAGACTTCGATGCTCCGCTGGAACAGGCCACTCGCCCGATCGAGATCCTCACGCGATCCGATCCGCACTTCGACGCCGTCCCGGATACCGAGGCACCCCAACCCGCGGACATCCCGCGAAAAGCCGTCCTGCAACTCCACCGTGTCGGGATCCAGCTTCAGATTGACGACGAGCACCCTGTTGCGAGGCTGAAAACGCACCGTGGCGACATTTTTGATGCGCCTGTACGCGATGTAGTGGGCCTGAGTCTCCTTCTGCACGTCGCTGTAGGAGAGGAGAAGCTCGTCGAGATCCGCATACAGGTCCTTCAGGTTCTGCGGGCACGCGTCGAGGTACTGCTGCACCGACTTCGCAGAGACCGGTCCGGCGGGGCGGTGCGTTTTCGAGGCTCTTCCCCGCGCCGTAGCGGAGGCGCCAGCAACCGAAGCGACGAGCTGAAGCGTGAGCACGTCGTCGAACACGCGGTAGCTCACCAGGTCGATCCGGCGGCCGATCATCTCGATGGCGACAGTGTCGTGGTGCGTGAACGATCCGGCGATGCAGACGATTCGGGGATTACTCCAGTCGATCTCCTCAGCCGCCCTGGCACCGAACTTCTCCCTGACCAGGCTCTCGAACTCGTGGTGGTGATCGTGCAGCCACGACAGGTACGAGAGCGCCTGGTTCACGACATTCTGGTCGCGCGAGCGCTTGTACTCCACGATTACCGGCGTCCCGCTCTCATCCAGGCCCAGCGAGTCGATCCGGCCCCGGTGACGACCGGTGCGGTACTCGGTCACCAGAAAGCGGATACCGAGCATCGCTTCCATGTTGGCCTCGATGAGAGTCTGCAGATCGCGTTCCACACCCACGGACGCTCCGGGTATCTCGGTAGCCTGCCTGCCCCTCACCCTGAAGACCTTCAGGTCGCTCACGTGTCTCCCCGGCTCTGCTCCGATCGCTGCGAACGAACAATCGAAACCAGAGGGCATATATTCCAGTGGGGCTCAGGACCTGATGGCTGCGGCGGGGTGGTCCGACATGCAGCCTGGAGGATGTCCCGTCTGGCCTTCCGGTCGCCGGCGAGGTGGCGACCGTACGCATCGTGACGGTGACCGCCCCCGTGCGATCTGCCGCGGAAAGGCCACGGTTTCCACGGGCTGAGCGCTCGCAGCGTGAGGGCTTCCCGCTTGCAACTGCTGACGCGATCCGGCGAACCTGGAGCTCAGTGCTGTGCTTCTTTCCGCTGCCGTCCGTAGCCGTGCCGGCCACCGAGCGGATTCTGGCCAGTTATTGCGGGCTCTATCAGCCCAGCGACTATCAACTCACCTGATCCAAAAGTGGCTTCTCGGGCGATAGCTGCCTGACGGCATGGCCGTTGAGCGGCTTCAGGGACGACCTGTTCCGGGCACTCAGGCGTGATTGTCAGTGGCAACTGTCAGGGTAGGAGCAGTAGATGTGAACGAGGGGCGGTGTAAGTGCTGCAGCGTGATGACTCGGGAATCGCAGAGTCGTTCGATTTAGATTCGTTGACGGTGGGCGACCGGCTCAGACTGTTCAACTTCACCCAGCGTGATAACCACGTCGCGTACCTGTGGGTGCTCCGGGCGATGAATGTGCTGCGGGCTGTGCACCAGGTTCAGGTCCACACCGATGACGTGGCGAAGGCCTTGAGCGAACTTGCGGCAGCGCACGACGAGGTGCCGAGCGCTGCGGACCTGAACCTGCGGGCCATGCTCGACAACCTCGCGGCCGAGGATGAACAGGTCCTCTACAAGGTGGAGGATGCGACGCGGTGCGGGAATCTGGCCGCCTACCGCAACCGCCAGTCGGTGTACCAGTTCACGGAGATCGGCTACCGCGTCTACTGCGCGGTGGAAGAGGTCATCGGGTCGCGGGTCCAAGACGCAAACCTGTCGCGTCTGGTCTTCGCCGACATCCTGGCGGACTTCAAGGCCCTGGCCACCGCGAACCGGCAGGCCGACCAGGACGAGGTCTACCGCAAGCTCACCCGGCTCGACAGCGTGCTGGAGGACATGACTCAACGGGCAGCGCGCTTCTATTTGACGCTCAACGACGTAGTCCGTACGACGGACATCTCCCCCGAGACGTTCCTCCGCTACAAGCATGCACTGCTGGCCCACATGAGCGAGTTCACGGCCGAACTGGAACGCTATGCGCCCCGCCTGGCTGAGGCTGTGCATGAGGTGGAGGACACCGGGGTGGAGACGCTGCTGGAGCGGGCGGCCGCAGCGGACGAACGGCCCATGATGCGCCCGGCTGTACGGCTGGAGGACTGGCGGCGGCGCTGGATGGGGCTGCGGCAGTGGTTCTTGGCCGATGGCACGGGCGGGTCCAGGGCGGATCAGTTGCAGGGCGCCACTCGCACCGCGATCTCTGGGGTCATCGCCCTGCTGAGGCAGGTCACGGAGTCACGCAGAGGCGGCGTGAGCCGCACTACTCAGCTGCGGCATCTGGCCGCGTGGGCTGCCGCGGCACCGGATGAGCAAGCGGCGAACGCTCTGGTCGCCGCTGCTTTCGATCTACGCTCCGTACGGCATCTTTCGGGCGCCCACGACGATGACGACCAGATCTCGCCGCGTTCGACGTGGTGGGAGGCGCCGGGTGTGGAGATCAGCGTCAGCCTCTTCAAGCACGGTAAAAGGCCGGCGCAGGGAGGTCCGCAGCCGGTGCGGAAGTCCCGGGGCGCGCACGCCCGCCTGCGCGAGGCGCAACTGGCAGAGCGGGCCGCGGAACGGAGCGCGGCGGAAACGCTCCTGGAGCACGGACCTCATGATCGAGTACTGAACCAGGCGGAGACTCGCGCCGTGCTCAAGCTGCTGACCCGCGCCCTGGAGGCGCGAACGGTCGTCGCGGGACGTCTGCGCTCAGGCACCGGCAGCAGCGATGTGCTGACGCTGCGTCTCGTGCCCAGTGAACACGGGAGTCGCGTGCGGACCGAAACCGGCACGCTGCACCTGCCCGGTTTCGCCCTGGAGATCAAGCCCCACGGTGCGATGCGTCGCCGTCTCGGATCGGAGGCGCCCTGATGCCTGCCCATCGCGTAGCCGCATCCGTGGAGCCCGCGGACCTCAGCTCGTACCAGCAGGCGGCCCGGCTCATGTTGTTGCACAGCGTGGTCACCGAGACCTACCCCCGGACCAAGGCGCTTGCGTCGGTCCTGCAGTGGGCCGACGAACTGACGAAGGACTTCCGGGACCTGTTCGGATACACGCTGTCCACGAGCGCCCGTCATGCTCGCCTCCTGCGGCGGCTGGATGCCTTCGACGAGAGCCAGGCGTTTCTCACGGTGAAGAGTAAGAAGCCCTTCGACCGGCGGCGGCTCGCATACCTGTGTCTGGTCCTGGCGTGCTTGAACCGGTCGCGGATAGAGATCACCCTCGCCGATCTCGTCAAGTTCCTTGCTCCGTACGCCAACGCCATCGAGCATCTCGGCTTCGACGCGACGGCAGCGGGCCACAAGGACGCGGTCGTTGACGTGATGGACTGGCTGGTCGACCGAGGGGCGCTGCGGATTTCCGACGGTTCCACCGAGGACTGGGCCCGCGACCACGATCGTGGGGACGCGCTGTTCGACATCGACCACGACGCCTGCGCAGCCCTCTTCAAGCCCAACAGGCCCCTGCAGCACCTGACGAGCGCCGCCGGTCTGCTGGACACCCCGACCGCGGGCACCGGGCGGGACCCGCGTCGGCGTCTGGCTGCCCAGCGGGCCCGACGGATGCTCATCGAGCACCCGGTGGTCTACTTCGCCGGCATCGACCCGGAAACCGCGATCGCGCTGCGCCAGCCCACTCTGGCCGAGGACATCGCACGTCTGACCGGTCTGCCCGTCGAGCGCCGGGCTGAGGGGATCATGCTTGTCGACACCACGGGGCGCTTCACGGACAAGCGTTTCCCGGGGCGAGGAGGAGCAGTCAACCGGACCGCCGGTCTGATACTGGCGAAGATCGCGGACCTGCAGGAAGACCCCGACCGTTCCGACAGCCTGCAGCGCCTTCTCCCACCTGACCCGCGAGAAGAACACGCGGACCTGCTGAGTCGCATCGACATGGCCCTGCCCGAGGCCGGCACGCTCGAAGCCCTCGCTCATGACCCGCAGACAGACAACGGCCAAGGGACGCACGGACCAGGAACGGAAGCCGACGCAGCCGAACAGCGGGCGGGCCTGCCGTTCGTTGAGCAAGGCGTGCTGGAGCAGATGATCACCGAGCTGTACGAGGAGTTCGGTCCGTCCTCGTTCACCAACAAATGGCAGGGCGATCCAGGAGGGCTCCTGGCCGAGGCCCTCTCTCTGCTGGCAGACCTGCGCCTGGTGCACCTCGTCCCTGGGGGAATCCTGGTGTGCCCTGCCGCGGCGCGTTACCGCAATATCACCGCCGTGCTGCCTCGACCTGCGTACGAAGGTCAGTTCGCCCTCGACTTCCCCCTTGAGGACACCTCTCGATGACGCTCATCCCGCATCCCCGCAACGCCGAGTATCCGGAGGCCCGATTCAAGCCCACGCGTGCGGGGGTGATCGGCCTGTGGGACTACATCGACGAGGAGTTCGTCTTCGCCGACGGTCGCCTGGTGCTTCGCGGGCACAACGGATCCGGCAAGACCAAGGCCCTGGAGGTGCTCTTCCCCCTCGTGCTGGACGGCGTCCTAGACGCACGACGGCTGGATCCGTTCAGTGGCGAGGAACGGACCATGAAATCGAACCTGCTCTACAAGAAGCAGGAGTCCGCATACGGCTATGTATGGATGGAATTCGCCCGCACTGCCCCCGACGGCAAGGTCATCGAGGCTGTTACCGCTGGCATCGGCATGCGAGTGACGAAAGCGATGCCCTCGCCGGCCCGCTTCTACTTCGTCACCGATGGCCGCATGGGCCTCGACTTTGGTCTCCTGGACGATGCTTCGCGGCCACTGCGGGAAAAGGCACTGGCGAAAATGCTGGGCGAGGATGCCACGTACGAGACGGCAGAGGCATACCGCGATGCCATCGACGACCGGCTGTTCGGCCTTGGACGCGAGCGCTACAGCCAACTGATCAACCTGCTGCTCCAGTTGCGGCGCCCTCTCCTGGCCAAGGACCTGGATCCGGCCAAGGTGTCCGACACCCTCACCGCGGGTCTGCGCCCCGTCGACGAAGACCTGATCAAGCAAGCCGCCCGGGACTTCGAGAACCTCGCAGAGATCCAGGCGCTCCTCAATGCCTTGGCCGGGGCCGACACAGCCGTACAGAACTTCCTGCGTGAGTACACCAGTTACCTGCAAGTCCACGCCCGAGACCGCGTAGACCAGGTCAAGGAGCGCACACAGGCCACGGCCGACGAGTGCGCCAAGATCCTTCAGGCAGCGGAGGAACGGCGCACCGCCGACGGGCAACTGGCTGAGGCACGACAACGCCGGGACACCGGTGAACGGCAGCGCAAAGAGATCGGCACACGTCTCGCCACCCTCAGGAATCATGACGCCGTTACGCAGCAGAAGGACCTCGACGAGCTACGTGACCGAGTGCGCGACGAGAACCAGGGCATCAAAGACAGCGACCGCCTCCTCAACGGCGCTTGGGGGCACCTGGCCACTCTCAAGGGTGAGGCAGAGAAGGTCGGCGAGCGGTGCGAGAAACTCAACGCAGCCGCATCACGGCACACCCGAGACCTCTTGGACGCGGCACGCCGCTCCGGCATCCTCCTCGAAGAGGACGCACTGAACTTCGATACCGCGTTCCAGACGCACGTCGTCGGCTACACGACCGCACGCGAAACCGAACTCGAAGATGTGCGCCACCATCTCACCGCGGTCGAGCAGGCTATGGAGGATCAGGGCCGCGAGCAAAAACGTGTGGATATCGCAGCTGCTGAACTCACGGAGACCGAGCAGAAGTCAGCTGCCGCCGCCGATCAGCTCAGCCAGGCGCGCGCAGAGGCCGCCCAGGATCTCGACCAAGTCATCGCTCGCTGGACCGGCGACGGCGAAGCCGCGGTTCTCTGCCCCGCCGACCGTGCACCCTTGCTCGCTGCTTTGGCCGCGGCAGGAGAGCCGGCAGCGACCCCGCTGCCTGAGGTCTTCCGCGCTCTCACTGATCAGCGCCGAACTGCTGCCCTCACCCGCGTCGAAACGCTCAAGAGGCAGTACGGCGACATCTCGGACGCCCTGCACAAGACGCGAAGCGAGCGAGACAGGGTGGCGGCTGAAGAAGACGAGGCACCTCCGCTCAGCGACCTGCGACCCGCCAATAGAGAGGGAAGGCCAGGCGCTCCGCTGTGGCAGCTCGTACGGTTCGCCGATCACATTTCCGATGACCACGCTGCCGCGGTGGAAGGCGCCCTGTACGCGGCCGGGTTGCTCACCGCATGGCTGCACCCCGGCTCGGAGGCCACCGACCAGGCACTGCGCGATAAGGTCGCCGACGCCTATCTGCGTCCACTGCCCGTCACACAACGGCCCACCGGGAGCACACTGGCCGACATCCTGGTTGTCGAAGACCAGGAACATGTGAGCCCCGAAGGTGTGCAAGCCGTCCTCGCTTCCATCGGGGTCACGGACGAAGCTCCGACAGCCGACAGAGACATCGACACGGATAGCGCCCCTTACATCACCGTCGGGTCGCATTTCTCCCTGGGCGTTCAGGTCGGTGCCCATCCCAAGGAACAGCCGGAGTACATCGGAGCCACTGCACGGGCTGCACGCCGACGTGAGCGGCTGAGCCGCCTCGATGGGGCCATCACCGTGCTGGAGACCCAGCTCACAGATGCCGAGGGTCAACGGCAGGACGCCCAGGAGGTGTTCGACGACTTCGACCGCGCGCGCTGCCAGCTCCCCAGCACCCAGATGATCGACGAAGCGGCACGCGACGTGGCGGTGATCGCCGGCAATCTCGCCGGAGCTCGCCGTCGCCTTGAGAAGACTCGCAAAGACCTTGATGGTGCTGTTGCCCGTGCACACGAGAAGAAGCGGCTGTTGAGACAAGCCGCCACAGCCGCGCGGCTTCCTACGACCCGTGAGGAACTGAAAAACGTCGCCCAGGCCGTCACCGATTTCGGCGCTGCCGGTAAGGAGCTTGCGGTATGCCGAGAACAGATCGATGAGGCCGAGAAGGACCTCGCGGGCCGCAAAGAGATTATCGAAGGGCAGGCGCAGACCTACGCCGAGGAGGCCGAGCAGCTGCAGACACGCAAGGATGCTTTCGCCGTCCTGGAAGAGCGGCTACGTACGAGGCAAGAGACGCTTGAAGCACCGCTCCGGGAGATCCTCCAGAAGATCAAGGTGGCCGAGGGGCAGCTGGCGGAAGCAGAGAAGGCACACCGGCGTGCGGTGAAGGACGTCGAAGACCAGCGCGACCGGCTCATGAAGGCCAAGAACACTCTGGAGTTCGTCGGCGACGTCCTGACGACCGCCGTGCGTGAGCAGCTACGAACGACCCTCACCCTTGAGCCGTACGCCCGGCCGGACCTGCTCGGCCTCCTCGACACAGTGGTGGACACCGTCTGGGTGCCGCGCGAAGTGTGGCCATCTGCCGAGGAGACCGTGCGGCGACTCATGGACATGCTGACTGCCCACGACACCTCGGTCACCGGCATCGAGGCAGCCCGCAGCGCCGTCCCTGCGACCGTCATCTCCCTTGTCGACGCACTCGATGAAGCCACTCAGGGCCGCCGTATCACCGAGAGCCTCCTGAAGACCGCCACCACAAAGATTTCCACGGCCATCACCACGTTGGAAGGCGCCCTGCTCGGATCCGATCAGGGCTACCTCTTCGAGTGGGAGCAGGCCGGCGACATCATCTTGGCCCGGGTTACCGACAGCGAAGGCCCGGCGCCAGTGGCGGACTTCGGGCGCCGATTGGCCGAACAACTCGCCGACCAGCGGGTATTGCTGGAGGAGAAGGAACGCACCGTCCTTGAAGACGGCTTGCTGACCGGGCTCGCCGAGCAGATTCACAGCCGCACCACTGCGGCCCGCGATTTGGTCAGGAACATGGACGCCGACACCCGGGCCAGGCCGATGTCGTCCGGAACGACGGTCGGCATCCACTGGGTCGCCTCCGACAGCCTGACCGACTCCCAGAAGGCCGTCAGCAAACTGCTGGAGAAGGACGCGTCCGGACTCGCCCCCGCGAGCTTGGCCGAACTCCGCTCCCACCTGCGCAGCCAGATCCGCACCAAGGCCGCCGCAGACAAGAAGCAGAGCTACCAACACGTGATCGCCGAAGTCCTGGACTACCGATCCTGGCGCAAGTTCGAACTGCGGCTGTTCCGCCCGGGCATGAGTGAGGAGGAGAGGAAGAAAGGAGAAGTTCTCACCAAGGCCAAACACAGTGTGATGTCCGGCGGTGAGAAGTCCGCCTCCATCCACCTGCCACTCTTCGCCGCCGCCCATGCCCAGTACAGTTCCGCCTACCCCACCTGCCCACGCCTGATCGCCCTCGACGAGGCGTTCGCCGGCATCGACGAGAAGTACCGCCCCGACTTGCTCGCCCTCACGGCCAAGTTCGACCTCGACCTCTTCATGACCGGCTACGACCTGTGGATCACTTATCCCGACGTGCCGCAGATCTCGCACTACGACATGAAGCACGACGAGGCATCTCACACTGTCTCCGCCATGCTGCTGGTCTGGGACGGCGAACAGATCCTCGACGACGTCGGATACCCCGGATCCGAAGATCTGGCCGCCGAGCTGCTCAACTTCCGGCCAAGCCGCCACGTTCCAGCCCACGCGGGGTTGCTCACCGACGTGCCTGAGGAAGAGCCGATGGACACCGGCATTGAGGAAACCGAGAACGAGGGGGAGCAATGAGCCTGCCGACGCCCGACGCATACGAGCGCTATCGCGGCCCCGAGTTCCGCCGCCTTCTTGGGGCCGCCCGGCGCTCTCTTGAACGCAATGGAGGCGAGATCACCGGCTCCATCGGCCTGACGAATCCAACGACAGATGAGCGCAACGCCATCATCGGCATCACAGGCGTGTATCGCTCGGCGGACGTCCGCCGAGTCTCTCTTCCACTCGAGGCACTGGACCAGAACGTCCGCAACGTCACCGGCGCTTCCCTCCGAGAGCTCTTGGAACGACTCGGTCCTCCGCTGCGGTTTCGAGCCGACGAGCGGAGCGCCATTGATCAGGCCCGGCAGCAGCTGTTGGCCGAGGGAGAGGCCAGCACGCTTCACGCCCAGAACCCCTGGTACAAGGAGTGGCTGAGCGGCCTTGCCTCTGACGGGACGATCACTGGGCTGATCAATAAGAAGGACGAACGCCTCCTCAGCCAGGCCATCCGAGTTCTGGAATACCTCGATGCTCGCACCAGCGGTTCGCCCCCGGTCATGCTGGCCGCCTTGGCCGACGCCGCCACGGGAAACACCAAGGCCCTCAACCCTGGCCAAGGCTCGCTGCCGACCCTCGTACTCCGTGCGCTGGCAACAGCACGAGGAGTTCCGCTCGAGGCAGGAGCCGAGGCCCGGCGCGAGCTCTGGGACGCGTTTGACGTCATCGTCGACGACCTGGCCAGCCGCGTCCTCGTCCTCAATCTGCCGGCGGCTGGTCGAGGGCTGGGGGAGTGGCTCACTGACGCGGCTCGATACGGCACCCCCTTCCACGTCACACTTCACCAGCTGGTCACCTTGCCCGTCACCGTGCACCTGCCGCTGGTGTACGTGTGTGAGAACCCGGCTGTCCTCCGCCGCGCCGCCGGAGAACTCGGCGCAGACAGCCCGCCGTTGATCTGCGCCGAAGGCCGGCCTTCAACGGCCTTCCACCGACTGGCCCGCTTGATCGTCAACGGCGGGGGCCGACTCCTCTACCACGGGGACTTCGACTGGCCGGGAATCGACATGACCAATCAACTCATCGGCCGCTATGGAGCTGAGCCCTGGAAGATGAGTGCTGAGGATTACCTGGAAGGGCTCCGGACCGAAGACGACCACGTCGCCTTGTCCGGAAAGGCCCGTAACACTTCATGGGACCCGCGTTTGAGTAATGCGATGCAGGAGCATCAGGCGGCTGTCTACGAGGAAGGCGTCGCTGACGCCCTCCTGGCGGATTGGGGTAACCAACTCTGATCATGGGCGGGTGATGACCTGCTGAGGGGGCAGTCGACAGCCGCCGGGGCGGGATGCCCCACGGTAGAGCGGCAGAGACAACAGAACCCTGCATGCCCCGTACAACGAGCGACTAGGCTTGATCGGCGCCCACGAATCTGGACCGGAGGGCGCAGGGGTGCGTGTAAGGAGTGCTGAGCAGCAGATGACGGGGACGCCCGAGCGGATCGGCCGGTACACCGTGGCCAAGGAGCTGGGCTCGGGCGGCATGGGGGAGGTGTACCTCGCCTACACCCCGGGTGGTCAGCCGGTGGCGGTGAAGCTGATCCGGAGCGACAAGCTGGACCCCGTCACGCGAGCGCGTTTCGAAAAGGAAGCGCTGATAGCGCGCACCGTGATCGGTACCAACAGGGTGGCGCGGTTCCTGGAAGCCGACCCGTTCGCGGACCGCCCCTGGCTGGCCATGGAGTACGTGGCCGGACGCACCTTGCTGGCGTGCGTGGACCAAGACGGCGTTCTCCCTTTGCCGCTGGTTGCCAGTCTCGGCGCGTTGCTCGCCGAGGGGCTGAGCGCCGTGCACGATGCGGAGCTGCTCCACCGGGACCTGAAGCCCCAGAACGTCATCATGGGCACAGAAGGCCCCATAATCATCGACTTCGGACTCGGTGCGTTCATGGATGCCGCGAAGGAGTCCCTGTCCCATAGCGGGATGATCATCGGGACGGTGCGCTGCATGCCGCCGGAGCAGGCGAGCGGGCATCCGAAGGTGACGCCGGCGGCGGACGTGTACGCGCTGGGCACGGTTCTGCTGTACGCGGCGGCTCGCCACTACCCGTATGACGGTGCGGTGTGGGAAGCCGTCGCCATGCAGGTGGCGAATCCTGACATCGGCCCGGATCTGAGCGGTGTGCCCGAAGGGCTCAAGCAACTGATCGCCTCCATGCTCGCCCACGTTCCCGAGGACAGGCCGACGCTGGATGACGTTTCAAAGGCATGCTCGAAGCTGCTGAAGGCCGCTGGAAAGGCGCCGGCCGACGCACGACTCGCGCTGATTGCGCATACGACCGCGGGTGGTACGCCGGATGCGGCCAAGGAGCCGTTGTCCCCATCGTTCGAGAAGCTGCTTGAGGACCAGGCCGAGATCACTGACGACGCGGGTCTCGACTCGCCGCTCGACAGTCCGCGAGGAGCTGCTGAGGCGGAAGAGCCGGAACCGGAGGAGGTGGCGCAGGACGAGCCGCACCCCGACGCCGCCGAGAAGGCCGTGAAGCCAAAGGCCCGGCCCAAGGCCGTAAAACCGCCGGCATCGAAGCGGGTCGCGGATGAACTGAGGGCGGAGTACGCGGCGGACACCGCGCTTTGATGGCCACGCTGTCAGTACCTGGTGGGAAGCTAGGCGCAGGGGCGAATGGGGTCGGCTTGGACGCTGTCCATACGTCTCGTGAATGGTGAGCGGTGCGGGGCGCGCCGTGAGTGAGGAATCGGAGCGGACGTTGAGCGTCGAGGCGGGATCCGTGGGCGGGCAGAGCGATACGGCGAGGGATGCCCGGGAGCCGGACGAAGCCTCGTCACTGAAGCGGCCGACTGACACTGGCGGATACGCGGCGGGCGCACAGGTCCTGATCCGGGACGAGCTGTGGCTGGTGCGCAACTGCAGGGACACCGACCGTGACGGATGGATGGTCGAGGTCACCGGCATCTCGTCGTTCGTCCGCGGGGTCGATGCCACCTTCTACGACCGGCTGGATGTCGTTCAGGAGCTGGACCCGCGCGAGACCGAGCTGGTGGCTGACGATTCTCCGAACCACCGCAGATCCCGTCTGTTCCTTGAGGCGATCATGCGGAAGACGTTCCTGCCGCAGACCGAGCACGGCCTGGCGCTGGCGGACAACTTCCTCATGGACCAGCAGGTCCACCAGTTGCGCCCGGCGGAGCTGGCGCTGTCGATGAAGAACCCGCAGCCGCGGATCCTGATCGCGGATGTGGTGGGTCTCGGTAAGACCCTGGAGATCGGGGTGCTGCTGGCGGAGCTGATCCGGCGGGGGCGCGGCGAGCGGATCCTGGTGGTGACGCCGCAGCACGTGCTGGAGCAGTTCCAGCGCGAGCTGTGGAGCCGGTTCGCGATCCCGCTGGTGCGGCTGGACTCGACCGGCATTCAGCGGGTGCAGCAGGACATCCCCGCAGGGCGGAACCCGTTCGCGTACTTCAAGCGCGCGATCATCTCCGTGGACACCCTGAAGAGTGACGTGTACGCCCACCACCTGGACAACACCGACTGGGACGCCGTCGTCATCGACGAGTCCCACAACCTCGTCAACCGCGGCACGAAGAACAACGCGCTCGCCCGTCTACTGGCACGCAAGACCGACGCGCTGGTGCTGGCCTCGGCCACCCCGCACAACGGCGACGCCACCTCCTTCGCCGAGCTTGTCAGGATGCTGGACGAGGCTGCGATCGCCAATCCGTCCCAGTACGAGGTGAAGGACCTCGCGCACCTCTACATCCGGCGCACCAAGACCGCGGCCGAAGTCCGCGAGTCCCTCAAGGGGACCTGGGCGGACCGCGGCCCGTCCCTGCCTCTCCACGCTCCGGCCACCGAGAAGGAACGCGCAGTCCTCGAGGAACTGGCCACACGCTGGATCCCGGCCGACCTGGCGACTCCGTCGGTGAGCCGGCATCAGCTCGTCCCGTACCGGTTGCTGAAGTCGTTCCTCTCCTCGCACAAGGCGCTGCTGGCGACCATCAAGACCCGCATCGGAAACCTCGACAACCCGCCGCCCGACAAGCCCGACAACGGTTCGAAGACACGGAAGCGGCCGGAGGACCCGGCGGTACGCGAAGCGGCACGGAAGGTCGAGCGGACGGCCCTGACCGACCTGCAGCACCTCGCCGAGCAGATCGAGGACCAGGACTCGGCGAAGCGGGCAGCGCTGCTGGACGAGCTGCGGGAGCTGGGCGTCGGCCCAGGCTCGGACACCCGAGTGGTCGTGTTCTCCGAGAGCATCCCCACCCTGAAGTGGCTGGCGGAGACCGTCCCGGACGCACTCGGCTTCAAGCGCACCACCAGCCCGGACGAGAAGAAGCCCTGGCTGGGATACGGCGGAGCCGTACAGGTCATGCACGGCGAGGCCAGCACGGATCAGGAACAGCAGGACATCGTCGAGAAGTTCGGGCTGCGCGACGACCCGGTGCGCATCCTGTTCACCGGCGACGTCGCTTCCGAGGGCGTCAACCTGCATCAGCAGTGCCATCTGCTGATCCACTACGACCTGCCGTGGTCCCTGATCCGCATCGAGCAGCGCAACGGCCGTATCGACCGGTACGGGCAGGAACACCGGCCTGAGTTCCGCGCGCTGATCCTCGCCAGTGACATCCCGTGGCGCACGGACGAGACGACCGGGCAGCCGCGGACCCTGGATGACCGGCTGGTGGGCGAGAAGCTCCTCAGGCGTGAGGAGGAGGCCCACAAGATCGAAGGTTCGGCTGAGGCCGTGACCGGCCTGTACCGGGCCAAGGAGGAAGAGAGCCGCCTCACCCAGGACCTGATCGCGGGCCGCACCGTTGAGGAGTCCATCAAGCAGTCCCAGCA
Organism: Streptomyces sp. NBC_00038; assembly: GCF_026343635.1. Classification (NCBI taxonomy): domain Bacteria; kingdom Bacillati; phylum Actinomycetota; class Actinomycetes; order Kitasatosporales; family Streptomycetaceae; genus Streptomyces; species Streptomyces sp. NBC_00038. The sequence goes on along the minus strand of NZ_JAPELQ010000001.1, from coordinate 1,021,536 downwards.
GGGCGGGGCCGCCTTCCTCACCGGGCTGCTCGGCCAGGTGGGCGCAGTCCATGAACACCCCGAAGTGGCCCGCGCCGTCGTACCGAAGCTCTTCCGGTCCACCGCCGACTACTTCGACGAGGCGCTGCGGCAGGTCTCCCGTCCCAACCCCGAGGACATGCTGTCGCTGCGGCGCGACGACGACGGCACCATCGCCTTCGAGCCACCACGGGACCTGCTGTACCGGCTCAAGGCACTGCCCAAGTCGTACCTGGACGAACAGCAGATCCTGCCGCGCAAGACCGAGCCGGGACGCATGCGCATCACCTTCTCCAAGGACCTCGCCAGCGCACGCCTGAAGGCGGCGAGGGAGACTACTGCGTCCCAGTGGCCGAACGTCTCGTACGTCACCGACGTCCACCCGGTCCTGGACTGGCTCACGGACAAGGTGCTCGTCGAGATCGGGCGTCACAAGGCCCCGGTGCTCGCCGCCACCGTGGACAGCCCGACCTTCCTGGTGCAGGGCATCTACTCCAACGCGTTGGGCAAGCCCACCATCGTCGAGTGGATGGCCGTCTCCGGCCTTCCCGACAGCCCGCACGTCACAGCGCTGACCGCCGACGTACTGGAGAGCTACGGCGTGGGCCCGAACATGCCTGGCCGCGCCACGCCCCGCGACCTGCCGGGCCTCAGCGCGCTCGTGCCCGACGCCATCGATGCCGCACAGCGACAACTCGCCCTCCTTGAAGGCGCGTACCGCGAGCAGATCGAAGAGACCCTTGCTCCCTATCGCAAGAAGGTCACCGACTGGCGGCAGGACGCCCTCTTCGCCAGTGCGCGCCCGAAGGAAGCGGAGCTCGACCGCACGGCCAAGCGACAGCTGAAGCTGGTCAAGTCCCTGGAGACGGCGGGCGAACCGATGCTGCGCCTGCTGGCCGTCCTCGAACCGCACACCGCCACCGAAGGAGGCACCGAACGATGAGCACCGACTTCGACTCCTTCGCCAACCGTGGCGAGTACCTGTCCGCGCACTACTTCGCCGACCAGCTCGGCACCGACCTCAAGAAGGGCCTGTTCACTACCTGGGCGCAGCGCGAGGGCGACGAGAACGACCCGCGCAAGACCCCGCGCGAGCTGCTCCGCACGCTGCGCACTCCCTACCTCGCCGACGAACTGCGCGGCTACTTCGCCAAGACCAGCCAGGCCGACGCCGACGACGAAGCCCGCCTCAACACGCACAACAACCCCGAGTGGACCAAGCGCCTCGCGGAGTGGCACCAGATGGTCCTGCGGACCCTCGGCTACGACACCTCCCCGGCCGAGCTCACCGTGCACCGCGCCGGCCGCGACCACACCCTGCCTGTCGCCTACCACGGCCACGGCATCATCGCCCTGGACTGCGGCTGGACCGCCGCCAACGACGACGCGCTCAACCCTGATCGTGCCGGACGGCTCCTGTCGTCCGTGCGGGTCAGCGCGAGCGAGTCGTACGAGACGGGCGCGGCCCTGGCCTCATGGCTCTTTCAGAGCGAACTCGGCGAAGTCGGCGGCCCGCACCCGCGTTTTGTCCTGCTGCTCTGCGGTGGCGTGATCCTGCTCGCTGACCGGCAGGCCTGGAACGAGGGCCGCTACCTTGCGGTCAACCTCGACGCCGCCCTGGAGCGCAACGACCGCGCTCAGCAGGGCGAACTCGCCACAATCGCCGCCCTGTTCAGCCTGGACATGCTCCGCTCCGGTGAGAACGACACCAGCCGCGCGATCGATGCCCTGCTCAAGTCCTCCGGTGACAACGCGGCCGGCGTCTCCGGCGAACTGCGCTACGGCCTGCAGCGGTCGGTCGAGATCATCGCCAACGAAGTCCTGCACCGGATGGCGGATCCGAAGAACAACGTCACCCCGGCTGACATCGAAAGCCCCAAGATCCCCTTCGCGCGCGAACTCACCCGCGAAGCGCTGCGCTACCTCTACCGCGTCCTGTTCCTGCTGTACGCGGAGGCTCGTCCCGAACTCGGCATCCTTCCCGCCGACGATGGGTCGTACGAGGCCGGCTACTCCATGGCACGCCTGCGCGAACTCGTCGAGCGCGACGAGGAACTTGTCGAGGAGGAGGCAAAGAACGGCTTCCACCTCTTCCAGTCCCTCGACGTCCTGTTCAACAAGGTCAACTTCGGCCACCGCGCGTACGGCACCGAGCCCGACGACTACCAGCCCGGCGACGACGAGGAGACCCGCAAGGCCAAGGAGGCCCGCCGCAGCGAGGGCCGCGGCCTGCGCTTCGAGGCCCTGCGCAGCGAACTCTTCGAGCCGACCGCCATCCGCCTCATCGGCACCGGCGTCCTGGACCCGCGCAGCGACGAGGACAACGATCCCCGCTGGCTCAACCTGTGTCTGCGCAACGAGGCCCTCCACGAGGTGCTTCGGCTGCTCACCATGAAGAAGGGCAAGCGCGGCGAACGCGGCGGCTTCATCTCCTACCGCAACCTCGGCATTAACCAACTCGGTGCTGTCTACGAGGGGTTGATGTCCTACACCGGCATCATCGCCAAGGAGGAACTGTGCGAGGTGGCCCGAGGCGGTGACCCGGAGCAGGGTTCCTGGCTCGTCCCCTCGCACAAGCAGGACCAGTACCCCGACAAGACCCTCGTCCAGTACGGCGAGGACGATGCTCGCAAGGGTCTGCGCGGTGCCAAGAAGTACGAGAAAGGCTCGTTCGTCTACCGGCTCGCCGGCCGCGACCGGGAAACCTCTGCCTCGTACTACACCCCCGAGTCGCTGACCAAGGTCACCGTCGAGCTCACCCTCAAGAACCGCCTCGACCAGGAACGGGGCGAAGACGGGGGCGCCGAGAGGACGCGGGCCTCGGAGCTGCTGAAGTACAAGATCTGCGAGCCGGCGCTCGGCTCGGGTGCGTTCCTCAATGAGGCCATCAACCAGGTCGCCGACGAGTACCTGCGCCGCCGCCAGGACGAACTTGGCATCACCATCCCCTCGGCCGACGCGATCACCGAGAAGCAGAAGGTCAAGGCGTACATCGCCCTGCACAACGCATACGGGGTCGACCTCAACGCGACTGGTGTCGAGCTGGCCGAGGTGTCTCTGTGGCTCAACACCATGCACCCAGGTATGCGCGCTCCGTGGTTCGGCCTGCACCTGCGCCGGGGCAACTCCCTCATCGGCGGGCGCCGCGCGGTGTACGCGGGCGACGACGTGGCGGGCAAGGACAAGGCCTGGCTGAAGGCGAAGGGTGCCCTGGCACCGACACCGCTGCCCTTCCTCAAGGACGGCGAATCGCAGCTGCTGCCCGACGACGCGGTGCACCAGTTCCTGCTGCCGAGCCCGGGCTGGGCCGCGGTCGCGGGCTCGAAGGAAGCCAAGGAACTCGCCCAGGAAGGCGTCGAGCAACTCGCCGCCTGGAAGAAGGGGATCCTCCAGCGCCCCAAGCGCAGCACCGCGCACCTCAATGCGGACGGTAGCCCCAAGCTCAATCCCAAGACCAAGCAGCCGAAGCCGGAAGCACCCTCGCAGTTCACGAAGCTGCGGGACGCTGCACGGAGGGTCGAATTCCTGTGGGCGGCAGTGGTCAAGCGCATGGAACTCTCCGAGAAGGAGATCGCGCGCCGGATCGACCTGTGGCAGGCCGATCCGACGGATCCCGAGTACGCCTTCCTCCAGCACCCCGATCAGGCGGTGCCGAAGGAGAAGGTCCTGGAGGACCTCTTCAATGCGGTCGACACGCCGTACTGGCGGCTGAAGAAGGTCATGGACGCCTGGTGCGCCCTGTGGTTCTGGCCGGTCGACAAGACCGCCTTGCTGGACGGGAGTGACGGTGAGTACGCCGCACGGACTGTGGTCAGTGACGCAGACGGCCTCAGCGAGGTGCTCGACGGGGTGCTGCTGACCGGGGAATTGCCTGAGGCCCAAGATGTTGCCGGGCCGACGCCAGTTTCCGCGCCGGCGCCCGCGCTGCGGTTCGTCGAGGAGTCAGCTCTGTTCGCGCTCGGCCCCGAGCAGACCTCCTTCGAGGACCTCGAACTGTCCGCGGACGACGATGTGGTCGTGGAAGTGAGGCAGGTCGGGTCGAAGGCAGCGAAGAAGGGCCCGGCTAAGCCGAAGGCGCTGGAACGACGGCCGATCGTCCCTCTCAAGGATCTCGACGACTGGCTCGAGTTCTTGGAAGCCATGCTGGGCACGGCCGACGTGCCCGAAGGCACTCTCATCGACAGTTTCAAGAGCCTCGATGAATTGAAGGGCTTCGAAGAGACACTTCCCGGCTTCATGGGAATGGACATCGACAACCCGGAGGACCGGTTCCCGTGGCTCCGGGCCGTGCGCGATATCGCAGGAGAACAGGGCTTTTTGCACTGGGAGTTGGAGTTTGCCCTCGTCTTCGCGCGTGATGGCGGCTTCGACCTGCAGGTGGGAAACCCGCCGTGGGTGAGGCCTCGGTGGAACGAATCGGCCGTACTCGCGGAGCGCGAACCGTGGTTCGAGCTGGAGGACAAGGCGTCCACGGCCGTGAAGGACCGCCGACGCCGGGACCTTCTGGAGTCTCTGGCGGCTCGCCGGTATGTGCTTGGCGAGCTGACAAATACGAGTGCGCAGGTCGCGGTGTTCAGTTCCCCGCAGATGTACCCGCTACTGACGGGGACCCAGCCGGATTTGTACCGAGCGTTCATGTCCCAGGTTTGGGCGCACACCTCTGCGAGCGGGACCGCTGGGATGGTTCACCCGGATACGCACTTCACCGGGGACAAGGAGGGCAGCCTCCGGGAGGCAGCGTACCGGCGGCTTCGTATTCACGGCGACTTTGTCAACTCCGGCCAACGATTCTTCCCACGACCGGTCGGTGACACTGCCCACTTCGGGGTGCACGTCTACGGACGGCCTACGGAGATCGGCTTCGACCATCTCTCATGGTTGGTCTCCGTGGACTCGCTGCGGCACTCTGCTCAGCACGATGGCTCGGGCGAGGTGCCAGGCGTCCGGTACCGCAACGGTGAGTTCGATGAACGCCCGCACCAGGCCCGCGTCGTCCGGGTGGACACTCACCTTCTGTCCGTCTGGCAACGCCTCCTGGACGAGGCCGATCGTCCTGTCGAGCAGGCCCGTCTGCTGTTTCCCGTCAGTACGGCGGAAGCCTCGGCGATCGAGGCTCTGGCGGACTATCCGCTGCGGCTCGGCCCTCTGCTGCCCCAAATCACGCGCGGATATGAGGAGAGCGGTGCCAAACAGGACAATTTGATCGACTATAACCGCCCCGATCCGGTCACAGGTCAGGAGTACCGCCCGGACCGTTGGCGCCACGTCATTCTCAAGGGGACCCAACTAAGCGTCTCCACCCCAGTGTTCAAGCGTCACGATGCCAACAGCAACGATCCATACGGTGCTGATCTTGTCCTCCTCCCGCCGGACTTCGTACCCGACACCGCGTACGTACGGGAACAGGGGAGAGCCCACGCCTACTTGTCCGAGCAGGAACGATGGATCGACCATCGGGCCCTCGCGCGCCTACGGTCCAGCGACAAGGCGATGACCCGTGCGCGGAAAAGGGTTGCTCACGACGATCGCATCCCGGAGGAGCAGGTGACTCCGGCGCAGATCGACGCCGTGCTGGTGCAGCGAGCCCGGCGGAGGTATGTCACGTTTCACCGACTGGCCTGGCGCCGTCAGGTCGCACCCAACACCGAGCGGGCCCTGTACGGGGCTCTCGTGCCGCCCGGGACAGCCCACATCGATGCCGTGCACAGCCTCGCGATGGCCGATTGCCGCCACACCGCATTGGTCGCGGGCTTTTGGGCCTCGCTTCCGCTGGACTACTTCCTCCGGGCAACCGGCCGGGGCGATCTTCGAATCGCTGGCGCCAAGGTCACTCCCGCTCCGACCCCCGACCACCCCCTCGCCCCGGGCCTCCTTTTCCGTACCCTCCGCCTGAACTGCCTCACCCGCGCCTACGCCGACCTCTGGGCTGAGCTCTACGACCCTGCCTGGCCCGGCCAGGAGCGGTGGGCCCGCGAGTGGCCCGGTCTCCAGCGTCTCGACGACGTGACCCCGGACTGGCGCCCAGAAACGCCTCTCCGCAGCGAGCGAGCCCGCCGCTCCGCCCTGGTCGAGATCGACGCCCTGGTTGCCGTCTGGCTTGGTATGGACGCCGACGCGCTGATCGCCGCATACCGGGGCCGTTTCCCCGTACTCCAGAAGTACGAGGCCGTGACATGGTTCGACGCCGACGGCTGGAAGCTCGCCGGCAACGCGCGCACGATCGGACAGCGACAGACCAAGGAGACGTGGAAGCAGTTCGAGGCGTACCGAGCCGCTCCGGACACGGCCCCCGTGCCGGAGGGCTACACGCAGCCCTTCCACAAGGCGGATCGCGAGGCGGAGATGCGCGAGGCGCATGCCGTCTTCCAGAAGCGACTCGATGAAGCGATTGCCCGAGGCGAGTGGGACCCGGTCAAGCAGGAGGTGCCGAAGCCGTGAGGCCAACGCTGGAGGCGCGGGGGCTCAAGGAGAGCCTGCTGCAGTATCTGTCGACGACGTATGCGTTGACGGACGAGGGCGCGCGGGAGGCGCTGCACCGGTTCCTGGGGGACGAGACGGCGGGGATGTTCCGCGGGCCGTACCTGCGGATCCGCACTCCGTTCACGGCGGCCGGCGAAGGGTGGCGCAACCACCTGGAGTGGCAGCGCGAGGGGTTCACGCCGTACGCGCACCAGGCGGTCGCGTTCGAGCGGCTGACGTCGGCGAACGGGCACACGCCGCAGCCGACCCTCGTGACCACGGGGACGGGTTCGGGCAAGACGGAATCGTTCCTCTACCCGGTGCTCGATCACTGCCGCCGGGAGCGGGAGGCGGGGAAGACCGGCGTCAAAGCGGTGTTCCTCTACCCGATGAACGCACTCGCGACCGACCAGGCGCAGCGCATCAACGACCTGCTCACGCAGAACGACGAGGCACTCGGCAAGCTCTGGGCGGGGCTGTACATCGGGGACCGCGCGGCGACGCAGTACGAGAAGGTGCGTACACGGCGTTCGGACATGCAGCTGTCGCCGCCGGACATTCTGATCACCAACTACAAGATGCTGGACCTGTTGCTGCAGCGTGAGGACGACGCCCCGCTGTGGCAGGACGCGGACATCCGGTATGTCGTGGTGGACGAGTTCCACACGTACGACGGTGCGCAGGGCACCGACGTGGCGATGCTGCTACGACGGCTCGCGTCCGCGGTCGGCATGTCCGAGAAGGGACGCCCGCTGGGGCGTATCTGCCCGGTGGCGACCTCGGCGACGCTCGCGTCGGGAACGGACGCCGACGGGGTGACGCGTCTGCTGGAGGTGGCAAGCGACGTCTTCGGTACGGAGTTCACGGCGGAGTCCATCGTTGGGGAGAACCGGCTGTTGGTGGAGGAGTTCATCCCGCTGACGGACGTGAAGATGCAAGGGCTGCCCACTCCAGACGAGCTGCTGGCACTGCCCGATCCCGCTTCCGGCGAGGAGGCGATGCTCGACCTCATCAAAGCAGTGACCACGGTCTCCGATCCGGATCCGTTCCTGCTGGGTGAGAACCTGAAACGGCATCTGTTCACCCGGGCGGTGATGCAGGCGCTGGACGGCGAAGTGAAGACCAGCCCCGAAGTGCTGGACGTCATGTGGCGTGCAGGTGCGGCCGGTTGGGCGGAGGCGGTGGCCCGTCAGCCGGAGAAGGCGGCCGAGGCGCTCGCCCGGTTCGTGGCGCTGATGTCGTACGCGCGTGACCCCAAGTCCCCTCCGGGGGAGCCGCGTCCGTTCGTACACGTCGAGGTGCACCAGTGGGCCCGGTCTGTCTCCCGGCTGCTGCGTGGCGTACTGCCGTGGCCGAAGGCCGAGTTCCGTTGGGACGCGGCCGGCATGGCGGACGCCAGCGCCACGGACGGCGGCCGAACGGCGCCGGTGACGACCGCGACGTCGGGGCAGAGCGCCAACCTGTTCCTGCCAGCCATCTACTGCCGGGACTGTGGGCGGTCGGGCTGGGCGGTGTTCTCGCCGGAGAGCGATGACCACGACGTCCAGTTCGACACCTTCAAGATCCGTCGCGCCTCTCTCGGCCAGGACAAAGCTCGGGTACGGAACCTGATTGCGGCGACCGAACGGGAGGCCCGAGAGGGCTCCGGAACGGCGCCGATGACGGCCGGCGGCAGAGGCACGATCGCGGCATCGCAGGGCTCGGGCGGCTTGCTGATGGTGCTGGACGGCGCGCGCAAGCGACTGCGGCTGCCGGATCCGCTCAACGACTACGACAAGGACACCAAGGAGCCGCGGCTGACCGCCCGCGACTCGGCGTTCGTGCTGGTCAACTTCGGTGGCACGGTGGCGAACACCGCGGCCAGGGAAGACTGGTGTGCGGCGTGCGGCGAGCGCAACGCCATCCGCTACCTGGGCACCGGGTCGGCCGCGATGGCCGCGGCGTCGATCACGCAGCTGTTCACGGGCGGGGAGCTCGACAAGAAGCTGCACGAAGACAAGACGCTGATGTTCAACGACTCGGTGCAGGATGCAGCGCACCGGGCCGGGTTCGTCGCGAACCGTTCGTACACCTTCTCGCTGCGTGCCCTGCTGGCCAAGCACCTAAGGCACGACGAGCCGACGCCACTCAACGACCTGATCGCGGGCGTGGTTGAGGCCACCACGGACAAGGACACGCTGGCTGCGGTGGTGCCGCCGGATCTGCACGGCTACAAGGGAGTTGATCGGCTGCTGTCCGGCGAGGGTCGCGGCGGGAACCTGCCGACGTGGCGTCTGATCGGGCAGCGCCTCGCGTTCGAGGCACTGATGGAGTTCGGCTTCCGATCGCGCAACGGCCGCACCCTGGAACTGACCAGGACCGCTGCTGCGCAGGTTCGTATCGACGATGCGGCGGCCGTCGTAGCCCTCGTCAAACGGATCCACGAGGAGTGCGTGCGCGACGGTGTCCCGCTGATCGCTCAGGACGACGCACGCTATCTGGCGTTCGTACGGATCTTCTTGGAACGGCTGCGCACCCGGGGCGCGGTGGCCCACAAGTGGCTGAGCAAGTACGTCGACGAAGCGGGTACCAGCCGGTACTTCATCTGGGGCAAGCGGGCGCCGGGCATGCGGGCATTCCCTAAGCGCGTCGCGGCCCCGGTGTTCCTGCTCAGCCAGCCCAAGAACGGCAGCGAGTTCGACTTCGCGACCGGGCGGTTGTCCTGGTACGAGCGGTGGGCCGGGCGCTGCCTCGGTCTCCCGCGCGAGATGGCGCCGGAGTTCTGGAGTCGGCTGCTGCCAGAGCTGGCCTCGCTCGGCCTACTGTCGGTCCGTACCCCGGATGACACCTCGGTGCGGGTGTACGGGCTGAAGCCGGGCAACATTGAGGCGCAGCTGCTGGACGACGAGCAGGTGCGTCACGCTTACGTGCGTTGCCCGGTGTGTTTCTGGGAGCAGACGGTCCACCCGTCCCTGCTCGACCAGTGGCACGAGCAGCCGTGCCCCTCCTACCGCTGCCGCAATGGCCGCCTGGTGGCCGGCGACAGGCCCGAGGGCCTGGGCGTGCACCACCGCGACCGCGACTACACCGACGACTACTACCGGCGTCTGTACCGCAAGGCGGGCACCTATCAGGTGGTCACCGCTGAGCACACCGGAATGCTCTCCCGTCCGGAGCGGGAGAACGTGGAGAAGGCATTCAAGCGCCGCGAGGGCTTCAAGGACCCCAACGTCCTGTCGTGCACCCCGACGCTGGAGATGGGCATCGACATCGGTGACCTGTCTGCGGTCGTGCTGGCCGCGTTGCCGCGTCGGCCTGCCAGCTACGCCCAGCAGGTCGGGCGGGCGGGACGACGTACGGGCAATGCGTTCTTGCTGACTATCCCCGACCGGCGGCGCCGCGACCTGTACTTCCTGGAGCGGCCCAAGGACCTGATCGCGGGCACGATCGTGCCACCGGGCTGCCATCTGTCGGCCATCGAGATCCTGCGCCGCCAATACCTGGCGCACTTGCTGGACCTTGCGGCCGCCGGACGGCTGGTGCGTGCGGACGGCATCGTGTTGCGTGCGCTGCCGCACAAGGCGCCTCGTCTGTTCGGGCCTTCGGGCTACCTGGTCGACCTGGTGGAGTTGGCCATCGCCCAGGGCGAGGAGCTGGCGAAGGGGTTTCTGGAGCTGTTCCCCTCCGGTGTCAACGACCAGGCCAAGGCCGATCTGCGCGCGTACGCCACCCACGACCTGCGCTCCAAGGTCGAGGAGGCCGAACGGGAGTGGTTCCGCGGCCAGCGGGCACTGCGGTCTCGGCTGCGTGAGATCGATGATGCCCACGAGGAACTGCACGACTCCGATCCGGACCAGGCGCGGCAGAAGGCCGAACTGGACGCCGAACGACGTGGAGTTGGCCGCCGCCTGATGAACCTGGGCGAGACGTCGGCCCAGAGCGCTCTGTGCGACCTGGGGCTGTTGCCCAACTACGCGCTGATCGATTCCACGACCGTTCTGTCGGCGACGCTGTACGGCGAGGACGGGGTGGACGCCAAGACGGGGCAGATGAAGTACACCTCCACCACCGATTCCTACGAGAGGCCGCGGCGTATCGCGCTGGAGGAGATGGCCCCGGGCAACACCTTCTACGTCAACGGCCACAAGCATCAGATCACCGGTCTGGAGATCGCAACCGGCGGCCGGCAGGAGTGGCGTACCTGGCGGGTATGCCCGGGCTGTGGATATGTGCGTACCGAGGACGCCGCCGAGGACCGGTCACCGTGCCCGCGCTGCAAGACCAGTCATATCGCGGACGACGGCTCCTGCCTGTTCCAGATCGTCGAACCAGCAACCGTGACCTCGCGGGACAAGCGGGAAGACGCCCAGATCCGCGACGACAAGGATGACCGGGACCGCCGCTTCTACACGGTCGTGGACGCGGTCGACATCCCGGTGGAGGCCATTGAGCCGGGCTCGTGGCGGCACGACAGCCAGACGTTCGGCGTCGACTACTGCCGTAAGGCGATGATTCGCCGGATCAACGTCGGACCGGTCCGTTACGACGCTCCGAACCGCGACGACTTCGCCGGCCACCGGGTGCGCCTGAACCCGTTCCACGTGTGCACGGCCTGCGGCGCGGCCACCGCGGACGGCCAGCCGGTCTTCGACCACGACACTGACGCGCTCGACTCCCTCGCCGCTCGCAGCGGAGCACTCAAGCACCACCGTCCATGGTGCCCGCTGCGGCGCGGAAAGAAGGACGGCGTACGTCAAGAACCCGTCCTGCTCGCCCACAAGTTGGAGACAGAAGCCTTGCGGGTCCTCATCCCCGCCGCCACCGCAGACGTCGATTCCAAGGTGCACTCATTCAGGGCCGCACTGCGTCTCGGCGTGGACCTTCACTTCGGCGGCGACCCTCAGCATCTGGCCACCACCGTCGCCTCCATGCCGGACAACGAGAGCGGAGAGCGCCGCTGGTTCCTCGTGCTCTTCGACTCGCTCCCCGGTGGCACCGGCTACCTGGACCGGCTCACCGACCCGATCGCCTTCCGCGACACCCTGGCCAAGGCGTACGAGATGCTCAAGGAGTGCCCGTGCGCCGAGGAGCAGCGCCGGGCCTGCCACCGCTGCCTGCATCGCTACACCCCAGAGCCGTTCCAGGACATCGTCTCGCGCCAGGCCGCGCTGACGATGCTGGAGTCCTTGCTGTTCAAGCAGGACGGCTCGGACGGCTGGGAGTGGAGCGAGGTCGACCACACCGGACTGGTCGGCCTGGACGCCCAGGTCGAATCCGACCTTGAGGCGCGCTTCCTGGCGGCCCTGCGCGACTGGGTGAAGGTCACCGACGACGCCTCCCTCGACGAAGACGGCCATGCGAGCGGGCATCTGCGCTTCACCGACGGTCCTGGGGTCGTGCACTGGCGGCTGACCGCGCAGCAGCAACTCCGAGGCACCGTCACTGACTTCACCTTCACCCGCATCGACGGACCCGCCCAGAGCGTCAAGGTCTACCTCGAAGGCTTCCGCTTCCACGCCAGCCGCGAGCACAACCAGATCGCCACCGACGCGGCGAAGCGCACCCTCCTGCGCGCCGAAGGGGAGACCGTCTTCCAGATCACCTGGGCAGACATCGATCTCTTCGAGAAGCGCCCCACCCGTACACAGCCCGTATGGCCGCCGTACCGGGGCACGGCTCAGGAACAGGCCAAGACCGCCTACGAGCAGTACGGCGGCCAGCGCGCCCACTTCGCCGACGCCGTCTTCGCCAACCCCATCGACACCCTGATCGCCTACCTGCGTGATCCGGATGCCGACCGCTGGGCCCGCCGGGCCCGCGCCCTGGTCACCGGACTGACGGCCCAGCCAGGCACGGCCCCGGTCACCGCGACCGGACGCCGCAGCGAACTCGTGGCAGCCCTGCGCGGCCAACTGGCCACCTTCTCCGCCACCGAGCGCCACGACAAGCCGGTCGTAACGGATGCCGCCGGCATCGGCCCCGTCCACGTCTTCCGCACGCAGGACGAGACCGGGCTGCCGATCGTGTTCGCCCTGGACGCCGCCGACCCCGAGGCCCTGAAATGGACCGCCCTCGCCGTGCTCGACGACTCCGAAGCCGTGCTGGACACGGACGAGCACAAGGAGCGCTGGCGGTCCTGGCTGTACTGGACCAACCTCACCCAGTTCCTTTCGCTGGCCGGCGGTGACGGCGTCCAGCTTGCCACCAGCAAATCCGCGGACTTTGAGGTCGAAGTCCTCGCGGTCTGCGGCGGGCTCGGCGAACTCGACTCACTCATCGGCGTCCTCGCACCCGCCGTGTCAGAGGCGCCCGCGGCCGTGGTCAAGCCCGTCGACCCGGACCCCGGGCACGACTCGGCCGCTGAAGCCGCCGTTGCCCAGGCGCTCCGGGACGCCGTCTGGGACGAGGACATCCTGGAGATCCTGCGCGAAGACGCCGACGAGGCACCGGACTTGCTCCGCCTCGCCGAGACACTTGCCGACCGCGGCAAGCAGGCACCCGTCTTCGGCTACGAACTGGGCACCAGCCGCTGGCAGGCCGACTTCGCCTGGCACACCTCCGCCCTCAAGATCGCCGTTGTCTCCGCCCACCAGGGTGACGACGACCCCGAGGCCCAGCGCCGCGACGCCGCGTATGCCGAGGACGGCTGGACCGTGCGTACCGCCGCCGAATGGCTCGCCCACCTCGACGAACTGCTCGACCAGCTCCCCGACACGGAAGAAGGCACGCTCCGATGACCGCCCGGCTCAGCCTGTACCGCAAAGCCGAACAGGAGCTGTACAAGCTCGACCGCTCGGTCAAGGCCCAGTTCTACGACTTCTGCCACAACTTCCGGAACAACCCCGATCTCCCGGGTCTCAGGAAGAAGAAGCTCAAGGGCGACTCCCGTATCTGGTCGGCTCGCGTCAACCAGGACTATCGGGCCCTGCTCACCCCCACCGGTGTCGACGCCGACGGCGCCGAGAGCTGGCTGGTCATCGCCGTCCGGCACCGCAAGGACGTCTACGAAGAGCTTCAGGTCGCTGTCAACCGCGTCACCGGCGAGATCGAGTTCGTCGACCTCGCCGTCGTCGGCGACAGCGCTCTCCGCAGGGTCGGCATCACCCTCACTCCGGCCGAGCCGGAGGAGCAGGCCCCCAAGCCCGAGACTGTCCCTGAGCCCGAGCCTGCGGCGCCGGCGCTGCTCTCCGCGTACGACGCAGGGCAACTGCGGGGTCTCGGCGTCGCCGAGCAGCTGATCGACCTGGCGCTTACGGTGACCACCAGCGCTGAGCTCGACCAACTCGTCGAGAGCGCCCCGCTGTTGTCGAAGGACATCCTGTACGGCCTCGCCGCCGGGATGGACATCGACGAAGTCCGCAATGAGATCACCGCACCGGTCAAACTCGACCAGCAGCCCGACCCCGACGACTTCGCTACAGCGTTCTCCCGCACCAAGGTCACCACAGTCGACGACGCAGTACGCGCAGTCATCGAGGAAGGCGACTTCCGCGCCTGGAAGGTCTTCCTGCACCCCACGCAAGAGCGCATCGTCCACCGCCACTACAAGGGCCCCGCCCGCGTCTCCGGCGGCCCCGGCACCGGCAAGACGATCGTCGCCCTGCACCGGGTCAAGCATCTCGCTGAGCAGCTGCCCCCCGGGCACAACAAGCCGATCCTGCTGACCACCTTCACCAAGAACCTCACCACTGACCTGCGCCTGCGGCTCGCCTCCCTCGTCGAACCGGAGTTGCTGGCCCGCGTCGACATCGCCCACATCGACCAGCTCGCCGCTCGCGTCCTAGGTGAAAACACCGCCCCCGGACGTGGCAAGCAGCGCGTCTACGACCACGTGGCCCTGAACGAGATGCGCCAACTGCTGGCCGAACTCGATGACCGACGCTGGGAGCCGGAATTCCTCCTTGAGGAGTGGGAGCAGGTCATCCTCGGCCAGTCGGTCCCCACGCGCTCCGACTACTTCAAGGCTCGACGCGCCGGTCGGGGCCGCGCGCTGACCCGCCCCGAGCGCAACCACATCTGGAAGCTCATCGAGCAGTTCACCGCCCGGCTCGACAAGCTCGGCGTCGAAACGTGGGGCCAGGCCGCCGAACGCGCCGCCCGCTTCGAGATCGAGCGCGCCGCGAAGATCAGGGCCCGCCGCGAGTACAAGGAAGAGATCGGTGGCAAGGACCTCATCCACCGCGATGACAGCTCCGGCATGCGCTACATCGGATACCGCTACCGGCACATTGTCGTCGACGAGGCCCAGGACCTGCGCCCCGCGCACTGGAAGATGCTGCGGGCCATGGCCGACCCTGACCAGCCCAACGACATGTTCGTCGCGGGCGACACCCACCAGCGCATCTACGACCACCAGGTCGCTCTCGGCGCCCTCGGCGTCAACATCCGAGGCCGTGCCTCACGGCTGACCCTGAGCTACCGCACGACGAAGGAGATCCTCGCCGAGGCCCTCCGCGTCGTTGACCCCAAGAGCAAGAACGAGAAGGTCACGTACGACGACCTCGACGACGGCACCGACACGCTCGCCGGATACCGTTCCGTCCTCCACGGTCCCAAGCCCGACTTCAATCGGTACGACACCTGGGACGACGAACTCGCCGGACTCGCCACGACCTTGAGCACGTGGCGCGAGGAACTCTCCACCGACGAAAAGGGCGCCTCCCTCGACCCCAGCGGCCGCATCGCCGTGTGCGTGGCCGACCGCGACATGGTCAGCCAGACCATGTATTACCTGGCTACCAAGGCGGGCATCACCTGCGCCGAACTAACGAAGGACGGCCCCAAGGGCGACGGCGAAGTTCACGTCGGCACCATGCACCGCTTCAAGGGACTCGAGTACCAGCGCCTCGCCATCGTCGGCGCCAGCGACGGCATCATCCCGCGCACCAGCGTCATCGAGCGCTACCGCACCGAAGACCCGCCTCGCTACGAACGCGAGCAGCGCAAGGCTCGCTCCCTGCTGTTCGTCGCCACGACCCGGGCCCGCGACGCCCTGAACATCAGCTGGCACGGCAAGCCCAGTCCGTACCTGCCAATCTGACGCGCCGTACGGCACTCCCGGGCCGGAATTGCCTACGGGGCCCCGGCCCGGGACAGGGAACTCGCCTCGTAGCGCAGCTGGTAGGCGCGTACGCCGGTGCCGTTCATGCGGTAGAGCGTGATCGTCGACAGGAACTGCTTTTTGACCTCCGCGGTGCGGTGGCGCTCCTTCTCCCCGATGCCGCTGATCCACTCCTCGATGTGCTCTGGGAGCTTGAACGCCAATTCATAGGCGCCGACCGCGTCTGCGGGTGAGAGCGTCCATTCCGCCGCGGCTCCCACGCCCCGTCGCCTGATCCGCACCGTATGGTCGGGCTTCGCCTCGGCGTACTCCAGGAACCCTCGGTGATCATCGGCGGCGAGCGGCAGGATGAATGGCGCAGCCGGGAAACCGAGGAGCAGCTCCGCGTCGCTGTGCTGCCGGAGCACCGTGGCGAAGTCCTCAATCACGGTGCCGGCGGCCTGCTTGAACTTCCCCTCGGGGATGATGACAGGTGGCAGCTCCAGCGGGGATGTCTCCAGAGCCTTCCGCAGCTCGGATCGCATCCAATTCAGCGGAAATGGGGCCGATTTCGGCAGATGCTGCTGTGCTGCGCACAGACTCGTCGCCGTAGCTCCGATGTTGCCGAGCAGCCAGGCGAAGGAGGCACCCGACAGGTCCACGAGAGAGATCTGGTGGGCGAGTGCGTACTTCTGGGCGTCAGCGGTGAACCCGCTCGCGGAGAACAATGCGTATGAGTACTTGTACCGCTGCCGGGGCCGCGTCCCGGCGCCCGTCATGAAGTTCTCGTTCACGTCGTGCATGACACCATGGGCGTTCCGGACGACCTCCAACTCGCAGCGTGTCTGGTAGTACTTGGCTTCCAGAAACAGCCGCACCGGCATGGAGAACGCCGGGGTGAAGGCGAACTCCCCGAGAACGTCGACCTGGTGAAGCGCGCCCCGCCCTCGGACCCGGAGAGTCTGGCCCTCCGTCACCAACTCGACCGGATCCTGATCTTCGTGGACGAGAAGCCGGTAGCCACTGAAGCGCAGCAGCCAGGCCAGGGACTCTTCCAGTAAGTAGCCTCGCAACGACGAGTCCTTGAGCACCTTTGTGCTCCTTCCCGCTGAGCCGATCACGCACAGGCAAACGTGATCATCTCATCCGGGCGGCTGGAGGGGACGGCCACGTGACGAGTCACTGCGGGTTGGCCACGTCCACGTTGTAGGTGGGGACCCACGGCTTCTCCCGGCAGTTCCAGACACTCTCATTCGTTGGGCTGCCCAACACTGTGTGTGGGTTGGTTTGTTACTTCCGGTGGTTGCGAGTTCTCTCGGCCGTAGGGGTAGTGAATCTGTTCTTCGTCAGCCGGGCTCGCGTACAGAAACGGCCTGAGTTGTACGGCGGGGCCGGGGAGGAGGCCGTATGGCGGTTGGACTTCTGCCCCTTGATGGCCAAGGAATAAGCTCGGATTCATGAGCACCCCTTCTGAATCAGAGCCTGACAGTGCCGAGAGCGGGAAGCCCCGAAGGTCTCCAAGGGTAGCGAGGCGTGAGTGGTGGAGATCTCCCACGGTTCAGTACTTCACGGAAATTGAACAGCGCTACGGGAAAATGTTTCCAGTGGCGCGGATGATCGAGAATTCGATGGCAAAGCAAGCCTGGCCGTCCGAACCTATGTCGACGGCTCTGCAACGGCTTGCCGGGCCTGGAAGTGCGGAATCCGCGGCTTCTGCCGCCGTCGCCCGGATGAACTCCATCCAACTTGCCTCCCCTACATGGGGAGAATCCATTGCCACCCTTGTCGCCAAGCGATCCACGGCACTTTTCCCTCCGAATGTCCACGAGTGGCTTTCATCGGATGCCCTGCGTCACGCGACGAGCATTCCTGAACTGCTGCCGGACAATCTCGTGGACTTTGAGGAAGAGCAGTGGTATCAGCTCCTTTCCATCAGCAGCGAGGACCGGCTGTCCTTTGCATGGGCCCCGAGAAGCGAAGTGATCACGCTCTTGCTACAGGCCCCCGATGCCGTCGGCCGACAGGAGGTCTTGAACGAACACAAGGCGGTCATCCTTCAAGATCTGGGGGAATCGCTAGGTCAGGTCGATCGTCGAGAAATTGCAGAGCTGGCTACCTTTGCGGCCAAGGCCACAGAATGCGAGAGCGGCGGCTACACGGAGGCAGCCACGGCACTTGCAGCCAATGTCCTTGACTCCGCTCTGGAAAAATATCAACAGGCCATTCTCGATAAGCTCGATGTTCCGCGGAAAATTCAGAAGCGCCACCTTCTGACTCAAGAGATCGCCGGGAAACACCCCGGCGAGGTTGAGCGCGAGCAATTCTTTGGGTCAGGTAGGCTGATCTTGCTACTGGCTACCTACGGCCTGAATGGGGTGTTCGAAACCTACCGGCTACCGAAGCCGCCGGACCCTAAATTCAACCGAAACATGCTTGCCCACCGAGTGGGGGACGACACTTACAAACCGCACTATGCGCTTCATGCTCTGCTGCTGACGAACGCGCTCCTGAGGTGGTTGCACATCCAAGACCTCGGGGACGCCGAGCACTCGGGCGAGTGAATTTCGATCTTCATTTGAGCCCTCAAAGTCACCCCGCACAGTCTCCGCCCAGTCCTCACGCATGAACCATGCGGGACATTCCTATTGGACTGATGGCAGACCCTCGTGAGAGTGCGAAACGGTGGGGAACGGCTCTGATGACATTAGCGTCGGCAGCGCACCCACAGTCGCATCGGAGCACCGGTCGCGCCAATACGTGCCATCAGTCCAGGGGGGAGAAGAACTGCTCTAGGGCGAGCTTGCGCCACTCGCCCAGTTTCCATGACGCGGGCACCTGGCGTGTGGGCGATGCGGCGTGGCTCAGCTGCGGAGCCAGGAACCCGGGGGTGGGCCATTCGGTGCGTGGATTCCGCCTCGGGCGCAGCCCACGGCGTAGGTCGCCCAGTCGCGTGCGTGATCGCTTAGGGATCCGTCGCTTGTCATGTGGTGGAGGGTTGCCAAGGTGTCTGGGCTGCGCCATGGGGAGGACCGTGGCGCCTTGTATAGATGGCTGTCCGGGACCTTGGCGCCAAGGACCAGTTCGCTCAACACGCACCGTGCTTCTAGCGATCCGCCTGCAGCGGCGAGATCTCGTGCCGTCTGCAGGGCCAGCGCGGGCGAGATCCGACTCTCGCGCACCAGTTGGTGCAGTACAGCATGCCCTCAGGCAGGATGACGAACTGTCCCAGGCGACCTCCGCAGGCGCGGAGCCGACCACAAGCGCGAGCGCATCGACCCTGCGGACTAGGGGTGACCTCCGCAGGTGCGGAGCCAATGTCGCCCACCTGCTCGACGCACACAACAACATCAGGTGACCTCTGCGGATGCAGAGCAGACGACCGTATCCACCCTACGGTGTGCCGCGTCGACGGGTGGCCGTCTCCGCAGACGCGAGGCGGACCCACCCACCGATGCCGACGGCCTGAACCGTCGGGTCTGAGCCACCTCCGCAGACACGGAGCGGACGGGCTGGCTGCGCAGCACTGCACGGAAATCACGGGGCGACGCGGAGCAGACATCCCGGGCGCGCGGATGACGGAGGCGGCCGGCGAGTGACCTCTGCAGGTGCGGAGCATCCTTGATGATCGGCCCTGGCATGGTCGACGATGACGGGTTACCTCCGCGAGCGCGGAGCAGCGTGCCGCCGAACGACTGCATGAGGCCGGTGACCGGGTGACCTCCGTCGGCGCGGAGCAGCTGCCCCCGACCCTCGCAAGCCGCTTGGCGTGCGGGTGACCTCCGCAAGTGCGGAGCAGCCTCGGCCGCCCGGACGTTTGCGATCATTTGCGCCGGGTGACCTCCGCAGGCGCGGAGTAGACCACGCACGACGCCTCGTGCTCGTAGAGCAGGCCGGGTGACCTCCGCGAGTGCGGAGCAGAATCCATGTGGTAGAGCACCCGGGTGGCGGTGAACGGGTGGCCTCCGCGGATGCGGAGCAGCCTGGATCTCGCATTGGGACCCACGGCTGACCTCCACGGGTGCGGAGCAGACCCGGATCATCTGGGACGACGCCAACGTGCGGATCGGGTGACCTCCGTAAGTGCGGAGCAGCCCTGACCGTTGCCTTGCTGGGCCCGTCGGTGGATGGATGACCTCCGCGGGCGCGGAGCAGACTACGCCACCGCCACCCACCTCACGACCATGGACGGGTGACCTCCGAGGGTGCGGAGCAGACTACGTGCAGGCCCTCGAAGGCGCCGGCGTCACTGGGTGACTTCCGCGTATGCGGAGCAGACGACGACGAGTACGCGCAGTCCGAGATGCAGGCCGGGCGACCTCCGCGAGTGCGGAGCAGACTACTGCGAGGCGGGTGAGCCGATCCTGTACCACGGGTGACCTCCGCGGGTGCGGAGCAGACTGGGCCGAACTCCACACCCACAGCGCCTTCTCCGGGTGACCTCCGCAGTTGCGGAGCGGACGGCGCTCTCATGTTCCTACTCGCCGGCGTCATCGAGTGACCTCCGCGGGTGCGGAGCAGACACCAAGCCGTGCCTCCGGGTACCGTGCCCTGACGGGTGACCTCCGCGCGTACAGAGCGGACGCCTGCTGGTGGGGCGCCGCAGCCGAAGGAGGCGGGTTACCTCCGCGGGCGCGGAGCGGACGAGACCGGTCGCATCGGCCGGCCCTTCATCCGCGAGTGACCTCTACGTGTGCGGAGCGGACAGCTTCCGGCCAACCGCGACATAGGCGGGGTTCGGGTGACCTCCGCGGGCGCGGAGCAGACCGCAGGACCGTCGGCAACCACGGATGGCCTGGCGGGTGACCTCCGCCCTCCGTGGGCGCGGAGCAGACATCGCCCGCACCATCGGCAACGGCACGAACAACGGGTTACCTCCGCGGGCGCGGAGCGAACGCCGAGGAGAAGCTCGCGGTCTGGAACTGGTCCGGGTGACCTCCGCGAGTGTGGAGAGGGCTTCGCCGTGCCGTCACCGAAGTCGACGGACACCGGGTGACCTCCGCAGGTACGGAGCGGACTCTTCGTACGCGTTCGCCAGCTCCGCGGTTCCCGGGTGACCTCCGCTGTGTCACGCGGGTGCGGAGCGGACGTAGTCGACATGATCCGCGCGGCGTTCTTCTGCGGGTGACCTCCTCGGAGCGGAGCGGACGAAACCTCCCTGGCCGAGGCGACGCTGGAGAACGGGTGACCTCCGCGAGTGCGAAGCAGACTCGTAGGTAACCGGCCAGTCGTCGGAGGCGCCCGGGTGACCTCCGCGAGCGCGGAGCAGCCGGCCTCGGGGTCCCACCGGCCTGGGGCGGCATCGGGTGACCTCCGCGGATGCGGAGCAGACGGATCCGGCGCCACCGGCGTCTCCCCACCCGCCGGGTGACCTCTGCGGGCGCGGAGCAGACGAGGTCGGCCGAGGCTGCGGCTTCGACGTCGACGGGTGACCTCCGCGAGTGCGGAGCAGACTAGGAGTTCAGCCTTCTCCAGGTGCTCTGGCACGGGTGACCTCTGCGGGTGCGGAGCAGACCCGGTGAACATGGTGGTCCGCACGAACGGCACCGGGTGACCTCCGCGGGGTGCGGAGCAGACTACGGCACGCCTGCCTCCATCACGCTGTCCGACGGGTGACCTCCGCAGGTGCGGAGCAGACGCGCTGTACCTCTCCATCCCCGGTGAGGTCGCCGGGTGACCTCCGGGGGTGCGGAGCAGACTCGAGGTCGAGGGCGGCGCCGTTGCACCAGCGCGGGTGACCTCCGCGGGGTGCGGAGCAGACGACTCGGGGGTCGGCGGCTTCGACGCCTGGGTCGGATGACCTCCTCGGGTGCGGAGCAGACCGACTGCGGAAGGGAGGCGCCAGGCCCCGCGGCGGGTGACCTCCGCGGTGCGGAGCAGACAGGTCCTGGTAGCGCTCGCCCTCGGCAGCCAGCGGGTGACCTCCGCGGGTGCGGAGCAGACCCGGCCTACCTCGGTGAACTCGAAGACGTCGGCGGGTGACCTCCGCGGGTGCGGAGCAGACGCCGATGACATCGCCGGGGCGACGAAGCCCTGCGGGTGACCTCCTCAGGTGCGGAGCAGACGCGTGCCGGACGTGCCCGTAGTCACGCTGGAACGGGTGACCTCCGCACGTGCGGCGCGGACACGAGCGCGTGCCGCTGCCAGGCGTCGGTCTGCGGGTGACCTCAGCGACTGCCGGAGCAGACATGGCGCTCAGGAGGGTCAGCGGCCGCAACACCGGATGACCTCCGCGGGTGCGGAGCAGACTCCCTTTTCTTCTTGGTGACCTCCGCGAGGACCGGGCGACCTCCGCAGGTGCGGAGCAGACAGCTTCCTGTCGTTCTCGTCGACGATGAGCGACGGGCGACCTCCGCAGGTGCGGAGCAGACTCTTGCTGACCTGCACAGATAGGTCGGTTTTGCCATTTTGTTATCAAAGTGCGTGGCTCGCGGCCGGAGGAGCTGACAGGGGTCAGTGGCGTATGAGGCCGTTCTGTGGGTCGAGGCTGATGGCTCTTCCTGCTGCCCGGTAGGCGTTGATGGCGGTGGGGGTGACGGGGTGGGGCAGCAGGATGAGGTCGCGTAGGCCGGGGATGTGGGACCAGTTGTCGGGGATGTGGGTGGCGGGGCCGCGGCCGGTGAGCCATTGGCTGTTGACGGGGATGGTGGCCTGCATGAGCCGTCGGAGGGTGTGGCGGTCGTCGGGGTCGATGTGCTGGGGCAGGGCGGTTCGCGGGGTGTGGTGGGTGGGGTGGAGCCAGTGGTGGCCGTCGGGGGCGAGGTAGGTGGGCAGGATGCGGACGGTGTCGGCGCCGAGGCGGGTGGCGATCTGGTCGGGGTGTTCGTCGGTGTTGGTGAGCGGGTGCAGGTCGCGGACGGATGCCGGCGCGGGGATGGCGGTGAGGTGGGCGGTGGCGGCGCGTTGGGTGTCGTCGGCGAGGCGGGCGGTGTCGTCGGCGCCTGCGAACTCGGGTCCGTAGACCTGGTCGACGAGGCGTTGGACGTCCTCGGGGACATTGACCGGTTCGCCGTCGAGGGTGGTGAGGAGGTCGCGGGTGCGGCGCAGGAGGGAGGCGGGGTAGACGTCTCCCCAGGCAGGGGGCGGGAGTTGCCCGGCGGGGATGAGGACGGCCAGGCGCGGCTTGGCCGCCCAGGTGGGGCGGTCGGTGCGGGGGTGGCGGTGGCCGCGGCCGGCTCGCTGGAGGAGGAGGGCGAGCGGGGCGAGGTCGCTGATGACGAGATCGAAATCCACGTCAAGTGACTGTTCGGCGACCTGCGTCGTGATCACGACAAACGGCCGGTTGGGGCGTTTGCCGTTGGGGCCGGTCCATCGTTGGAGGCGGCGGGTGATCGCGGTGCGCTGTCGGGCGGGCATCCGGGCGTGCAGGATCCGCACGAGCGGCCGGTCGGTGCTGGTTGGCCAGGCGGTGTCGAGGAGGTCGCGGGTGGCCTGGGCGTCGGCGACGGTGTTGCAGATGACCAACGCGCAGCCCTTGCCAGCCTGTTCGAGGGGGGCGAGTAAGCCGAGCACGGCGCGGGCGCGGCCTCCTTCATGGTCCGGATTGTGGGTGTGGGTGCAGGTGTGGGTGTCGATGGTGAGGGGGTGGGCTCGGTTGGAGCCGAGGGTGGGTGAGGTGGTGATGGTTCCGGTGGTGTGGTCGATGTAGCTCCAGCCGGGGTAGCTGGGGTTGACCGGCGGGGTGTCGTGGTGACCGGCGCCGCGGCGGTAGGCGTGAATGAGGGCGGCGGCACTGGCGCCGGTGACGGTGGCGGACAGCAGGACGACGGGGACGCCGAGGGCGCCGAGCCATTCGAGTAGGCGCAGGGTCAGTGCGTGGCCGTGGGCGTCGTAGGCGTGGACCTCGTCGATGATGACGGTCTTGCCGGACAGGCCGAGCCAGCGCAGGGCCATGAAGCGGTGCGGGAGGACGGCGAGGGCGGCCTGGTCCCAGGTGCCGACGGCGATGCCGGCGAGGAAGCCGCGGTGGCGGCCGCGCAGCCATTCGGCCACGACGTCCGGGCTGCTGGTCGCGGTGGCGAGCTGGTCGGGTGTGTAGTCGGCGTCCAGCCAGGCCATCGCGTGCAGCAGCGTGATGGGGGGTGGGGTACGGCAGTTGGCGCGGGCGTAGGCGCGGACGCGGGCCCACATGGCGTCGGTGGTGGCCATGGTCGGCAGCAGGAAGGCCAGGCCCTTGGTGCCGGCGGACGGTCCCATGATGCGTTCGGCGAACAGGGCGCATTCGGTTTTGCCTTCGCCGGGCGGCGCGGTGATCAGCAGCAGGCCGGGGCCTTTAACGGCCAGGGCCGGGAGGGATTCAGCGAGGCTGGTCTGAAGGGGGTGCAGGGTCTTGCCGCGCAGGTGGGGGAAGAGGTTGTGGAAGCTGCGGGTGCGTCGCCAGGTGGGTGGGACGAGTTGGGCTTCGCGCAGCGTCTTGGGAGCGGCGCGGCGGGCACGTCGTACGTGGGCGTGCCAGTCGTGGGTGGGGTCGCGGTCCCAGCGGCGCTGGCGGGCGCGGATCCAGGGCAGTTGGGAGACGAGCCAGTCGGCCAGGATCACCAGGCCGGTGGTGACCGCCGCGGCGGGGCCGGTGGCCGGGCGGATGGGCCAGGCGGGGGTGCCGAAGAGGTCATGGATGAGGTGGACGAGGTGTTCGCGCTGCTCGTCCCATGCCTTCTCGCCCAGGCCGGGTGCTGCGGCGAGCGGGCAGGTGAGTTCACTTCCCTGGTGGGACAGGGCGATCGGGTAGGTGCCGTGGTGGCCACCGAGCAGCTGGCCGATCTGGTGGGCCACACCGCGGGTGGGACGGCCGGTGAGCGGCAGGCCGTGCAGGCGGTGCAGGAGTTCCGGCAGAGCAAGGTGTGTAGCCCGCTGGTGGCTCGGGCTGCTGGCGGCGGCGGGTGCGGGTTCGTATCCGGGCTGTCCGGTGAGCTCGTGGGCGCCCGGCACGCAGCCCTGGAAACCAGGAGTGATCTTGCCGAGGTCGTGGAGGCCGGCCAGGCAGATGACGAAGGTGCGGGCCTCGGTCTCGGTCATGCCCCAGCCCTCAGCGATGACCGTGCGCTGGCGGGGGGTGAGGTAGCGGTCCCACAGGGCCGCCGCCATCACAGCGGCGTCGATGGCGTGGCAGCCCAGCGGGTACGGGTGGGTAAGACCGCGTTCCTTGCCCCACAGCCGGGGCTCGAACGGAGCGGACACGCGCCCTGATTCCTCTCGTACGGACAGGCAGGCGGCCCCGGCGTCGGCCGGGGCCGGGCGGAGAAACGGCGGGAGCCAGGGGTCAGGCGCGGTAGGGGGCGATGGACAGCAGGCCCAGGCCGTAGGCGCGGCCCTGACCGATGCCGGTGGTGATCGCGGTGCGCAGGGCCTCGGGGTCGGTGACGGTGGCGACGCCCTCGAAGCGCATCGCGCGCAACCGGATCCCCTTGCTCTCACTGCGCGAGCCGAGCACGTCGGGCTGCGGAAGGTCGAGGACGAGCTGGTTGGCCAGTCCCGCCCGGCCTGCTTGGCGCTCCCACCAGGCCAGGGCTTCCTCGCCGGAGACGGGCACCCGCTTGCCGCGCCGGGCGCCGGGCACCGGCACGCTCTTGATCGGGTTGGCGTCGATCCGGAACCGCACGACGCGGCCTTCGTCCACCCAGTCCAGCAGCGGGCCCAGGTCGCGGTATTCGACCTTGCTGGCGTAGCCCGAGGGGAGGGCGTTGCGGTTGATGGGCAGCGTGGACTGGATCAGCAGCAGCGCACCGGTCTGCTCGCGCTCGATGCGGTAGAGGGTGTTCGTGGCCGTCCGGGGTGCGGGCCCGAGGGCGTCGGGGAACAGGGCCTGGACCGTGGTGTGCAGGCGGGTGGCGTCCTTCAGGTCGCGGTGGACCTCCCGGCTGCGGGCCGCAAGGTGGAGCTGGGCCAGGTGCACCGTCTGGGTGGCGGCCGTGGGGGCGGTGGTCATGCGGCGGCTGCCTCTCGGTAGGCGGTCAGTGCGGTAAGCCAGTCCGTACCCCGGCCGGCGTCATCGGCGTCGGGCAGCGGGCGTTGCCGCTCCCACACGGGGCGGCTGGTGAAGTGGCGTTGCGGGCCGGGCTGGTCGCGGACCTCCGTGTCCGGCAGCACTCCGGGCTCGGGGGCTGTGTCGTAGAGGAACGTCACCGGCTCGCGAACGCCGGACCGCGCTGGGGTGCGGTGCAGCGGCAGGCGGTCGAGCTCGGCCAGCGGGTCGGCCACGTCGGACCGGATGAGGATCGGGGTGTCCGGGACGCAGGACCGGCGACCCAAGTACGGGGCGAACCGGGGGCGTTGGAGGGCCTGGACGCACCTGACGAGCGTGGGCGCGGGGCCGGTGACGGCGACGGTGAAGGCAGCGTCCGTCAGGTACCAGCGCTGGGTGAGGATGGTGCCCTCGCCCAGCTTGCGGAACTTGCCGTCGGCGGTAGGCGGGGTGAGGTGGCGGGGGTAGCCGCCACCGATGGTGTGGAAGTCCATCTCCCGCTGGCCCGGACGGTCCACACGGATGGTGAACGACAGCTCGCCGAGGTCGGTGGCGTCGCTGTCGCGGGGGCGGCCCAGGCAGCAGGCGAGCAGTCCGATCAGTCCGGAGCGGGTGGGCCAGCGGTGGGTGGCGCGCACCTCGAAGTCCGCCTCCGAGCCCCAGGACTGCAAGGGCCCGGACAGGTGCAGCAGGAGCCCGTCGCTCACGACAGCTCCTTGGCGACGGTGTCGCTGATCCGGGCGATCAGGTCGTCCAGGCCGTCGAGACGGTCGCCGAGCGCGTCGAAGGCTTCGTCGGTCAGGCCGCTGTGCGCGTGGGTGACCAGGCCGCCAGTGCCCAGGAAACGGTGGTGGGCCCTGGCATGGTCGTTCAGCCGATGCAGGGAGCGGGGCAGGTAACCCTCCGTACTGTCGGGCACCGGGGTCTCGTAGGCGCCGACCAGGCTGACCGGACGGTCCGAGCGCACCGCGACGTAGGTCAGGTGCGGCACGGTGAACGGGGCGGTGCCGGAGGCTTTGGCCGGCAGCACCGTGGTGACGAAGGCGCGCACGAACTCCGCCAACACGGCCTGGGCGGTGTCGGTGTCGGCGTCGAGGTTGCCCAGGAGCTCGGTGACGTTCACGGACGTGTAGCGGTAGAAGGTGGCCGAGGTGTAGCGCTGGTCACCCATGTGCCCGGCGCCGCGCTCGGTGCCTGCTTCTTCGAGGACGTCGTCGACGGCGGTGAAGTAGTCCAGCTGGGTACTGGCCGCATGGGTGCTCAGTCCGTGCGCCATCTGCACGGCGCCGTCGACCGTGGAGCCGGCCTCGTTGGCGAGCATGCGGCCGAAGGCGGCGACCGAGGCGTTCTTGGACTGCAGAATGGTCAGCACCGCCGCCTTGGGCACGATCTTCGCCGCGTACTTGGCCAGCAAACTGCCCTCGCCGACGGCGGGCTCTTCCTCTGCGTCCGCCGCCGCGTCCAGGTCGGCGTCCGCCTTGGTGCGGGTGGTCTTCTTCGCCGCCTCGGCCTCGATGTCGAAGACGGCCTGGGTGATGTCGCCGTGGTGGGTGTCGGCCAGGTCCGCCAGCTCGTCCAGGGCGCTTTCGGGCAGGAACAGCAGGGCGTTGGTGCCCTGCGAGTCGGCGATGCCCAGCCCCTTCACCCCGGCCGCCAGGATCAGCATCTGGCCTGCGGCCAGGGCCAGTTCCGGCTGCCAGCCGCGGGCGGTCAGCCGCTCGGCGACTTCCTGGGGGACGCCGCGGGTACGCACCGCGCGGATCCCGGTGGCCTTCTCCACGGCCCTGCGGGTGTGCCGCTTGCCGTTCTGCGAGGAAGTGCGGGCGCGCATCACACCGCCGTAGCGCGCGGACTTCGGAGCCCCCTGCCGGTCGCGGTTCACGTTGGAGTACGGATAGGACTGGATCAGGTGAAGGTCGACGTGCAGGCTTCCCGGGCCGATGTTGATCACTTGGTGTTCTCCTCAGCGGTGCGGCTGGTGGGGGTGTGGAAGGCGCGGGCCCAGTCGACGCGGACGTCGTCCGCCCACTTCGGCCAGCGGGTCAGATCCCGCAGCAGCACCGGCCACTTGACGGGGATCTGCTGCGAGCGCAGCAACGAGATCGCGCCGGGAAGCTCCCGGACGAGGTCGTCGCCGCCGAGCTCGGCCAGGTGCGACAGCGCATCGGCCGCGTTCTGTCGGCGCATCGCGCCCGTATGTGCGGCGCGGGCGTAGGACCAGCCCAAGTTCTGCCACACCTCCGCCGGCTTTGCCGCAGGCGGCGGATTCGACTTCGCGGTACGGGGGTTGGGGGCGTCGTGGACGGCGTACAGGCAGGCCACGAGCAGATACGGGCGTTCGGCCTCGCGGGTGGGCGCGTAGGCCGGGATCCCTCCGGCGGGCAGCAGATGCATGTACAGCTGCCACGGGGAGGACAGCTCCTCGGCCAGCCCGTTGCGCAGGGCGGCCCGGCCGCCCGGGGTGGCACACGCGCTGCGGACGGTGCGCATGAACCGCTCGAACGACTCCAGCGGGTTCTTCTTGGCCGACGGGGCGGGCGGGGACTCGGTACTCATGCGGCCTTCGCCCTCCTTCCGGGAGTGCGGGGGTGGGTGAGCTGGGTGCGGGCCTGGGCCACCGGGTGCAATCCCTGCGGGCTGGTCGCGGCCGGCCGGGTGGTGGCGTCGTAGATCTCCAAGGCCAGGCTGCGAAACCGGGGCGCTTCAGCGTTGTCGTGGCTGATCGAGGGCCAGAACAGCGCCTCGGCGCGGTCCCAGTACGCGGCGGTCGCCTCATCCGCCCACGGGCAGGACTTCTCGCCGGGCGCCAGGTGCTTCCACGCCGTGCGCAGAGCCCTGGCCAGATCGGCCGCCGCGCTCTCCGCCGCCTTGCGGGTGTCAGCCACGCGGGCCGCGCGCTCAGGGTGCCGGGAAGGCAGGAACGCGGCGATACTCGCCGGGGTCGTTGCGGCGTACCAGTGTTCGTCCCGCTCCTGCTTTTCCTGGTGGCAGCCCAGCGCCCGCACGCGCACCGGCCCCAGCCCGTCGAGCACGTCCTCGGGCAGGTCAGCGAACACCGACAGCCACGCCGGAAGAATCTGTCCCTGGACGCCCGCCGCGGCGGGATTCTTCGCGTGGATGAAGGCGTCGAAGTCCCGCAGCAGGGAACGGCGCCAACTCGCCCGCACCGGGCCCCCCTTGGCGCGGTCGATGACGAACGGATCCCGGGCCGGGGGCAGATCCGTCCGGGTGCCCCAGGCCACCCAGCAGCCCGTCGTCTCCGCTCCCGTCTCGTCCGAAGACAGCAGCACATGGTGGGCGCTCCGGCCCGTCAGGAGCGAGACGGGCCCGCAGGCGGGGGACGGCAGCAGGGGGTCTTCGAGCTCCTCACGCTCCCACGGCGCGAGATCCTGTGCCGGAACTTCTCCTCCGGCCGGCGGCGGGCACGACAGGACGAGTGAGGTGAACAGGCTCTCGCCCAGCGGGTGAATGGAGACCAGCGCCCGCAGCGGCGCGGCCTTCATGTTCTTGGAGTTCACGCCGCTGTGCTGGCGCTGGGCTCCGGTGCCGGACGGCCCGTAGCCGCGCCAGGCGAGCAGCCAGCCCAGGGCCTCGCCCGACGGTACGGGGACTGCCTGCGGCGTCCGGTCCAGCCAGGGCTGGTTCGATCCCGATGGCCTCGGCATCACCAGTTTCCCGGGCGGAGCCTGGCGCGAGCACTCCGCCGCAAGACGGGGATCCTGGAGAAACGGCCGGTGCGGATCATAGAGATCGAACCGGTGCCGCCACCGGTCGAAGTAGGCGTTCACAGCCCCCGCATCAAACCGGCCCGCCGACAGCAGCGCGTCGAAGCGGTCCTCCCACACATCCCGGTCGGGCACATCAAGGCCGCCGGCGCGGACCGCGAGCGCCGTCAGGAGGCGCCGCAGCATCGACTCCACCGCCGGATTCGCCACCTCAAGATCTGCCACAGCATGAGCGGCCAGAAGAGCCGTCCGCAGACCGGCTCCCCGGCGGCCACCAGGCTCAGCCCCCGGCACCAGGGCTGCTAACTCCTCGGGATCCACGTCCCGACGGAACACCAGCGTGACGCACGGCTGGTCAGCCGCGCTGAAAGCACGCAAGATCCCCCTCCTCACACTTTCGGAAACGTCAACAGCGCCCGAAAACCGACGAGTTCACACGCAGTCGCCGACGCCAAGCAGAGGGCGACGCTAAGGGGACCTATGGGGTAGGCGCAACCGGAACCATCAGACTCGCCGCAATTGTCAGAGCCGCCCGATACAGTCCCCACGGATACGCTCCGCACGCGCAGAGGTAACCCAGGGACGTATGGAGCAAATCGCCACGATGTCCCCCAGCTCCGCATCAGCGGAGGCCGACGCTCCGGCCCGCCCGATCGAATGGCTTGAAAGCGTGTCCGAGGACTGGTTAACGGTCGCGATCGAAAAGGAGGGCCCGTCGCGGCATACAACAGAACGGCAAAGCCGCCCAGATCGTGCAGGTCGGCAAGGGTTCGCTCCGCATCCGCGGAGGTGATCCGCCGTCGGACTGGGCGAGCATCATGCCGTACATGTTCGCTCCGCATCCGCGGAGGTGATCCGACGCCGCGCATCTGCCGCATGGCGGTGCGCATGTTCGCTCCGCATCCGCGGAGGTGTCCCGAAGTACGGCGCCCCCGACCATAGGCTGACGCCGCTCGCTCCGCATCCGCGGAGGTGTCGCGACCGTGGTCGCTGAACTGGAGCGCGACCTGCAGTTGGCTCCGCAACCGCGGAGGCATCCCGTAGGACGCGACATCCGCCAGGATGGCCCGGCTATTGGCTCCGCATCCGCAGAGGTATCCCGGCGACGTCCTCGAACCAGGCGATCGCCTCGGGGTTGGCTCCGCGTCCGTGGAGGTGTCCCGGTGTACGGGGCGAAGCCGGGCGGGAGCAGGCGATTGGCTCTGCATCCGCGGAGGTGTCCCGGCGATCTCCCGGCACAGAGCGGCGATCAGATAGTTTGCTTCGCTTCCGCGTAGGTAGCCCGAGCATGTCGTTGCGGATCCAGCCATAGGTGCCAATCGCTCCGCACCCGCGGAGGTACACCGTGCTAGACGCTCGCGAGCCTCACCGCCTGGGCGGTACGCCGACGTTCCTCGCGCGCGTCCAGTGCACCACTGCGTTACTTCTGCGTCCCTGCGGAGGTATCCCGAATCGGAAGGGGGCTACAGGAGGCTGACCTGGGAATTCTCACGCCTGGGAGCATCGCTGAGGCCAGTCGTGGACCCTGGCCGCAGTTCAGTACCGGCGGAGGGACTGAGCAGCATTGGCGATCCGGAACGTGTGTCTGCCGGTGCAAGTCCGGAAGTCTCTAACCTCGCGCTTTCATGAGGTGGCCTGTCCGCAGGCTGATCAGAAACACAGAAAGTGCTCTTGACCTGCAACGATAGGACTTGCTGAGGGTCCTGTTGGCTGCGAGGGAAAGAGCACTTTCCGGGTGAGAGAGCCTATCGCGTCGTACCCGCGTGTCCGTGTCCAGGGAGACGGCCGCCAGGTGGTCTCGCAGGCTGGCTCGGTCCTGCTGGTGGAGACGGTCCGTAGAACCGGCCTCGACCAGGCGATATCCGCGGCGCTGGCACCGTGGCGCAAATCCCGGACCGTCCATGATCCGGGGAAGATCCTCCTGGACGTCGCACTGGCGGTCGCGTTGGGCGGGGACTGCCTGGCCGATGTCGGCATGCTGCGGGCCGAGCCCGCCGTGTTCGGGCCGGTCGCCTCCGACCCGACGGTCTCCCGCCTGGTCGACACCCTCGCAGCCTCCGGAGAGAAAGCTCTGCGGGCGATCCGTGCCGCGCGGGCCGAAGCACGCCAGCGGGCCTGGCAGTTGGCCGACGGGAAAGCGCCCGATGCGGGCAGGGCGGTGACCGTCGATCTCGACGGGGTGCTGGTGATCGCGCACTCGGACAAGGAGGACGCCGCACCGACGTGGAAGAGAACCTACGGTCACCACCCGCTGATGGGGTTCGTCGACCACGGACCGGGCGGCACCGGTGAGCCGGTGGCGGCCCTGCTCAGGCCGGGGAACGCGGGCTCGAACACGGCCACCGACCACATCACCGCCACCCAACTGGCCCTGGCTCAACTGCCGAAGAAGTACCGGCGCGGACGTCAGACTCTGATACGCACCGACTCCGCGGGCGGCACCCACGACTTCGTCGCCTGGCTCGCCCAGCGAGGACGGTGGCTGTCCTACTCGGTCGGCATGGTGATCACGGACACGATCCACCAGCACGTGCTGAAGGTTCCGGCGTCGGCCTGGACGCCCGCCGTCGAGGCCGACGGCGAGATCCGCGACGGCGCCTGGGTCGCCGAACTCACCGGCGATGTCCTGGACGGCTGGCCCAAGGGCATGCGGCTGATCGTTCGGAAGGAACGGCCGCACCCTGGAGCTCAGTTGCGGCTCACGGACGCGGACGGCATGCGGCTGACCTGTTTCGCCACCAACACCTCCGGCCGGCCGATCGCCGAACTCGAGCTCCGTCACCGGCTGCGGGCCCGGGCCGAGGACCGCATCCGGGCTGCCCGGGCCACCGGCCTGCGGAATCTCCCTTTGCACCGCACCGCCCAGAACCGGATCTGGCTGGAGATCGTACAGATCGCACTGGACCTGCTGGCCTGGATGCCGATGCTCGCCCTGACCGGCAAGGCCAGGCTCTGGGAGCCCCGCCGACTGCGGCTCCGTCTTTTCACCACGGCCGGACAACTCGTGACCACCGGCCGTCGGCGGATCCTCCGCCTGGCCCGGCACTGGCCCTGGACCAGCCACATCACCACAGCTCTCGAACGGCTCGCACTCCTGCCGAACCCCGGCTGACCAACGGATTCCCGTCCCTACAACAGCAGCTCAACACTCGGAGCAGTGGAACCCGGCGCCACCCCGAGGCGACACTCGGGCCCTGGGCCTGCACAGCCTCCGCCCACGGCACGAAAACGGTTCACCGACTCCGTCGGCGGACCGTCACGAAACTTCGAGGCTAACGCCAGCACACGATGACCGTCCACTCTGCCCTATCACGACAGGACAGCCACACCAAAACGCTGATTCTCCGGAATCTGATCCTGCTCGCCAGCAGTTATCCGTGCGGCTTCGCCGCGCGAAAGGCGGGAGGACAGAAAGTCGGCTGCTTTGGCAGCGCCTACCCCCGGAGACACGTGATGGGTAACCAATCCGAGCCTTTCGTCGAGGCTGCCTTCCTGAATGTGCAGAACGCTGCGAACTACATGGGCATCTCGGTGAACACCCTCTACGTCTGGCGCCACCGCCGGCAAGGACCGCCCAGCTTCCGGATGGGGCCCGGCGGAAGGGTCATGTACCGCCGGGACCTGCTCGATGCGTGGCTCAGCGAACAGCAGCAGGCGGACTCGCGGTCGAACCAGGCTCTCAACCCGCTGAACAAGGCCCCGCGGCAGCGTGAACGGCGCCGGGCTGCCTGACCTGGGGAAACGGTTCTGAAGAGTTCAGCAACACTCGGAATTTCATGCACACGGACGTCGTCTGTGTGTCTGATCGCGACGCAGATCGCGCCGAGAGAACCATGGCGAGGCTGAGGGCAAGACGAGTATGGCGGGTTACATCGAAGACCGGTGGCTCAAGAAGCGGCCGAACAAGGAGACGGGCAAGCGCGAACGCACTGCCCTGTGGGGCAAGTGCACGCGCTACCGCGTCAAGGGGATACCGGGGGTCCGCGACCGGTCATTCGACACGGTCGCGGACGCCAAGGCGTGGCTGGCCGAGACGCAGACCGACTCACGGCGAGGAGACTTCGTCGACGCTCGCGATGGTGCGATCAGCCTTCGTGAGTACGTCGAGAAGCACTGGTGGCCCTCCCAGGTGCATCCCGCTCAGACGTTGGAAAGCATGAAATACCGAATCTGGGGGCAAGTGCTGCCGCAGCTCGGGGAGTTGGCCCTCAAGGACATCGGCGTCGCGGAGCTGCGCAAGTGGTCGGCCGATGTGCAGCGCGCGGTGGCATCGAGCACGGCGTACGTCGCATGGGTGTACCTGAAAGCGATCATGCAAGCCGCGGTCGAGGACAAGCGGCTGTACCGCAACCCGTGCAAGGGCAGCAGCTCGATCAAGCCGCCGAAGAAGCCGGAGCGTAAGGCTCGTGCCTGGCAGCAGGATCGTGTTGACGCCGTACGGGAGGCGCTGGCCGACCGGTACCGGATCACGGTCGACCTCGGGGTCGGGTGCGGACTCCGGCAGGGTGAGGTGTTCGGCTTCAGCCCAGACGATGTCCGCGACGGCTTCGTGCACGTGGAGCGGCAGATCCTCATGTACAAGTCGCAGCTGTACTTCGGTCCGCCCAAAGGCGGCAAGGAACGCGATGCGCCTCTGCCCCAGGCGCTCGCGAAGCGGATCCTCACGCATCAGGAGCATTTCGAACCGATCGAAGTGACCCTGCCGTGGCTGGATCCCGAGGAGCCCGACCTCGCACGCGATGACCGGCGCAAGGTGACGGTCCGGCTGCTCGTCTACACAGGGCGGCGCGGCGCGATCAACCGCACCACCTGGAACACCAAGGCATGGAAGCCCGCGCTCGCCGAGGCGGGAGTCATCCCGCCGCTGCCCAAACGGCAGCCGGGCGAGAAGCCGTCGCGCGTCTGGGAGCCGAGCCGCGAGCACGGCTTCCACGTCTTGCGCCATACGTACGCCTCGGTGATGCTCGAAGCCGGTGAGTCGATCGTCTCCCTCGCGAAGTGGCTGGGCCACTCCGACCCGGCGTTCACGCTCCGGACGTACACGCACTTCATGCCGCAGGCCGGCGCGCGGGGATTGTCCGCCATCGAGGCGTGGTTCACGGACCTCGGCTGAAAGTCCCTGAGAAGTCCCAGAGGGCGAGACCACCCGCCGGATGCCCACAAACGTGCAGGTCAGAGCGTGATCGCTCCTTGAGTGGGACTCTACCCGGCGTACAGCCCGACTCGTCTGCCGCTACCTGCGGCTTTGCCTGGGAACGACGAAAACTAAGGATGCGCGGAGTGGAAGCCAAGTACCGCTGCTGTGGTTGAACGCGTGCTCAGGCTGCTGCTACGGTTTTTTCGGTCACGAGACCTGCGTCACCACCTTGAAGGAAGGAGATGTCCGTGCATACCCGACCGGCTTGTCTCCTTCGCTCGCCCCAGTGTGCGTCCGGTGTCCCGGTCATTCGCCACGCCTTCGGATGGAGTTAGCCGACCCATCGGGCAGCAGCCCGCAGAACGTCAGGTCCGCAACACCGCAGTGTCGACACGGGCGGGAGCCGTCGCCCGCGCTCCGGCGCTCTCTCACGTGGTGTTTCGGCGGGTGATGTCGTTACGCGACAGGCTGCCCAGAGGATCGCAATCGCCACCCCTTCGCGCGCCTCACGACGTTCCCCCGTGCCTTGGGCACGCCGTCACCGGGACCCGCGAAATCCAGCGGATTGAGTCCTTCTCATGCCCCCTGCACCGCTTGTACCGCTTGTACCGCTTCATACGTTGAACGATGGCCATATCGTTCCCGCCATCGGTCTGGGCACCGCGCCCATGGACGACGCACAGTCAGAGGACGCCGTCCGGCACGCCCTGCGGGCCGGCTACCGCCTGATCGACACCGGCGCCGCCTACCACAACGAGCAGGGCGTCGGCCTGGCCGTCGCCACCGCGGGAGTCCCCCGAGAGGAGATCCGTGTCCTGACCGAGCTGCGCGGCCGGGACCACGGCTTCGAGGAGACTCTCGCGTCCTTCGAGCAGGCCCGCCGACGGCCGGCCCTCGACTACGTCGACCTGTACCTCATCCACTGGCCCCTGCCCCTGCTGGACCGCTACCCGGACTCCTGGCGGGCGATGATCAGACTCCGTGAGGAAGAGCTGGTCCGCTCGATCGGGGTGTCCCACTTCACCGCGGCACACATCCGGCGGCTGGAGCGGGAGACCGGCGTGGTGCCCGCGCTCAACCAGGTCGAGATGCACCGCCGCGTACCCACAGGACGATCTGCGGGCCGTGCACGCCGAGCACGGCATCGTCACCGTGGCCCACAGCCCTCTCGGCCGGGGGAACGTCCTGGTCGAGGACCCGGCTGCACTGGCCGTCGCCCGCGCCCACGAGGTCACCCCGGCCCAAGTGGTGCTCCGTTGGCACGTGCAGCTGGGTGTGGTCCCCCTGCCCAGGTCAGGTGATCCGTGGCGACGGCTGGAGAACCTGGACGTGTTCGGCGTCGAACTGTCGCAGGACGATACGGCCAGGATCACGGACCGCCCACGAGGCCGTATCGGACACGATCCCGAGACCCACGAAGAACTCTGACTGCACAGCCGACCGGGCCGGCACCCGGGCATCCCACATCCGGGCACCGACAACCGCTACCTGCAAGACCACGCCCTATTTCCCCCACCGATGAAGAACAAGGACCGTTTACATGACCGCGCCCACCGCACACACCCCAGAGCACATCCCGGAATACACCCCGGAAGAACTCGCCGTCTTCGAACAGCAGTGGATCGACACCGTCCAGGAGGACCAGGAGCTCACCCGGTTCGGCCTCTACCCACAGGGATCGCGCGACCGCGGCAAGGGGGAGCTCCAGGGCAGCTACCAGATCTACCTGCCGCCGGCCTACGAAGACGATCCGGATGCCCGCTTCCCGGTCGTCTACTGGCTGCACGGTGGCTTCGGCAACGCCCGCCAGGGCGGCGCCGCGGTGCAGCGGATCGACGCCGCGATCCGCGTCGGCGCCATGCCGCCGACCATCGTGGTCCTGCCGCAAGCCCTGCCCATCGGTTGGTACGTCGACTCCAAGGACGGCGCGCGCCCGGTGGAGCAGACGATCGCCGACGACCTGGTCAACCATGTCGACGCCACCTACCGGACGATCCCCGAGCCGTGGGCGAGAACGATCGAGGGCTTCTCGATGGGAGGCTTCGGCGCACTCCACATCGGCTTCAAGTACCCCAAGATCTTCGGCCGGGTGTCAGCCATCGCTTCGCCCCTGTTGAAGGACCTCTCGATGGAGCCCGACGAGCGGGTCGCCAACACGTTCTTCGGGGACCAGGCGTACTACGACGCGGTCAGCCCCTGGACGCTGCTTCTCGCCAACTCCCCGGAGATCAGGAACCACTCGAAGGTCCGGCTGATGGTCGGCTCCCGGGACGAGCGCCTGGTCGGCGTCGTCCGTGAGATGGACGAGATGCTCGCCACGCTCGGGGTCGAGCACGAGTACCACGTGGTGGCAGGGGCCGACCACGACTATCCCGTCCTCCTCGACGGTCTCGGCGACCGGTACGCCGCCTTTTGGCGGAAGTGATCACATGACAGCTCCCAACCTTCCCGTTCGGACCGAGCACGGCCAGGTGACGGGAGTGGTGTCCCGGCTGGCCTCGGTCACTGTCTACAAGGGCATCCCCTACGCCGCTTCCACGGCCGGCCACAACCGCTGGCGCCCGCCGCTGCCCCTTCACCCGATCCGCGCCCGGTGCTGGTCTGGATCCACGGGGGACGCTTCCTGTTCGGGCAAGGCGGTGAGCCGGAGTTCGACGGGGCGGCTCTGGCGAGCAAGGGTCTCGTGGTCGTGACGCTCAACTGCCGCATGGGCGTCTTCGGTTACCTCGCTGTGCCGGAACTGGGCGTGGAGTCCGGGCACGGCGCCAGCGGCAACTACGGGCTGCTGGACCAGATGGCGGCGCTGTGCTGGGTGCGGGACGACATCGCCGCGTTCGGCGGCGATCCGCAGCGGGTGACCGTCGCCGGGCAGTCGGCCGGCGGGGCGTCCGTGGTCGACATGCTGTACTCGCCCCTGGGCCGGGGCCTGTTCGACCGGGCCGTCGTCGAGAGCGCCGCGCTCCATCCGAGGGATCCCGCGATCAGCACGCTGGCGCCCTCGCCCCGGAACCTGGTCCAGGCCGAGAAGGACGGACTCGCCTACGCCGCGAACCGGGGCGCCACGGGTCTGGCCGACCTGCGCACCCTGCCCGCCGGCGACCTGCTCCGGGGCAGCGATGTGAACGACACGAGCGTCCCCGGCAACCCGCCGCCCCCGCTGTTCCGGCCTGTCATCGACGGTTGGGTGCTGCCCCGGACCTACGGAGAGACCCTCGCCGAGGGCCCACCGGTCGGCGTCCCGGTTCTGACCGGCAACAACAAGGACGA
Source organism: Streptomyces sp. NBC_00038 (assembly GCF_026343635.1). NCBI lineage: Bacteria > Bacillati > Actinomycetota > Actinomycetes > Kitasatosporales > Streptomycetaceae > Streptomyces > Streptomyces sp. NBC_00038. Next base: position 983,953 of record NZ_JAPELQ010000001.1, on the reverse strand, counting down.
GAATGGCGCCACACCTCGTCAGGAGGTGACCCTGGAGCAGTACCGGGCGAGGGCCGCGGTGAAATACGGCGACATGGCGGAGGAGTTCCTGGCCCTCTACCCCGCGGCGACGGATGTCGAAGCGAGCGAGCAGACCAATGCCGCGCTGCGGGACGCCACCCGGGTGTCCACCTACCTGTGGGCCACCGAGTACGGCGCCACGACGTCGAACCCCGTGTTCACGTACTACTGGACCCATCAGCCGCCCGGCGCGCAGGGCGAGGCCCGCGGCGCGCACCACGGCTCCGAGATCGCCTACGTCTTCGCCAACCCGCACACCGTGGGTGCTCCGTACACGGAGACCGACCGCGGTATCGCGGACACCTTGTCGTCCTACGTGGTCAACTTCGCGACCAGTGGGGACCCCAACGGTCCGGGACTGCCCGCGTGGGCCCCGGTGAGCGATGGCTCCCCCACGACATTCGAAGTGGGGACGGCGTTCGACCGGCTCTCCGTGGCGGACTCGGAACGGACCGACTTCCTGATGAGGTTCTTCGCCGCGCAGAAAGCGTGGTGACCGTGCGGCCCGCGGCCGGTCCCGGCCTTCGCACCGGGCGGGCCGCAGCAGACCCGGCATCCGCACCACACCGAAGGAAAGAGCATGTCACTCACCACTGAGGGGGCCGACGAGATCCTCGCAGCCTGCGCCGCCCGCGCCCGCGCCCGGGCCATCGACAAGGCGACCGGCATCGCCGTCGTCGACGTCAACGGCTTCGTGTTGTGCGCCCGTCGTTCGGCGAACACCCGGCCCAACACCCTCGAACTGGCCAGCGCCAAGGCGTACACCGCGGCCGTGATGGGCTGCCCCACCCAGCTCCTGGAGCCCTGGGCGGACAGCAAGCCCGTGCTCTTCATGCAACTCTCCCGGCTCGGCAAGTATCCGATCATGGCGACCGACGGCGGAGTGCCCGTCAAGCGGGACGGCGAAGTCGTCGGCGGGCTCGGCTTCTCCGGTGCCACCGGCGCCGAGGACCAGCGGATCTGCGAGGAGGTACTGGCCGCACTCGGGTACGAACGGGACTTCGTCCCGCCCAAGCCGAGCCTGGACGCCGCGAGGGCCAAGTTCGAACAGCACGCCTGAGTCCCGTCGCCCTTGCTCGCACCCCAGCCGCCACATCGCACAAGCCCAGGAGGACCCATGCGTCTGCCCCCGATATCTGAACCGACCCAGGACCAGGCCTCTCTCCACGCGCGGATCACGGACCGCCGCGGTGGGGTGCCGGGACCGTTCGCGGTGCTGCTGCACAGCCCTCACGCGGGCGACAAGCTGGAGGAGCTCGCCACAACCTGCATGCGCGACTCGCAACTCGTACCCCGGCTACGCGAGTTGACTCTGCTGATCGTCGCCCGCCGCCTCGACGCACAGCACTCGTGGAACGCCCACATCGACAAGGCCGTTGCGGCAGGAGTGGACCGGGAGGCACTGGACCGGCTGGCCCGCGGCGAGCAACCGCGGTTCCCCCGCCCCGACGAAGATGTGCTCCACCAGTTCGTCACCCAGATCCTCGTAGAGCACTTCACCGACGACGAGACATATGCGGCCGCCCTCGCGGAACTCGGCGAGAGCTGTCTGGTCGAACTGGTCATCGCGCTCGGCACCTTCGCCACCTTGGCCATGCTCCTGAACGTCTTCGAGGTGGACCTGCCGCCCGGCAGTGAGCCGCCCTTCCCCGACGTACGGGATTTCCAGCGGGTGCTACGCCCTGACCACGCCGATTCCCCAAAGACCGCGCCAACCCTGTAACGGAGGCCGCCCCAATGGTTCCCTCAGCTCCCGGCCCACGGTGGATTCGTTCCGGGCGGGCGCCGGCAAGGCGGTCGTAGGCCTGCCTCACAGCCTGTTCCCCGTGGACGGCTTCACCTCCGTCCGCGACCCGCTGCATGCCCGGGTGCTCGTGCTGGACGACTCAGCGACCCGGCTCGCCCTCTGCGTGATCGACCAGACCTCGGTCTTCGACGACCAGATCGCCCGCACCCGGGACATCCTCCGCCGGGTCTGCTCGGTGGAACCCTCCCACTGCCTGGTCGTTGCGAGCCACAGGTTCTCAGCCCCGCACATCGTGCCGCCGGAGCACGACAGGGCGAAGAACGCCCTGCTGGGCAAAGCCGTCGACGAACGCGGTGGAGCAGGTGGCCGTCGAGGCGGAGCGTATGATGCGGCCCGCTCGCACCGGCTTACGGATCGGTGCGAGCCGCGTCAACGTCCAGCGCTACGTGCCCACACCGCACGGCTGGTGGCTCGGGGCCGACGACAACGGACCGGTCGACGGCTGCGTGGGTGTGACGCGCATCGAGGGCGAGGACGGCCGTCCCATCGTCGTGCTCGTGAACCATGCGGTGCAGTCCTCGGTGATGAACGGCTCGGCCACTCAGGCCGGCGAGCGGCAGGTCACCGCCGACTTGGCCGGTGCGACCAGCCGTCGGATGGAGGAGTCGTACGGCAACGGCGCAGTCGTCCTCTTCCTCATCGGCGCGGCACGTGACCGGCTCCCTGTCTCACTGCCGTTCACACCACCGTCGGCAAGGACGGTGAGCTGCGGCGGACCGATGCCTACGAGGCCCCGGCTTCGCTCTCGCGGAGCAGCTCGGCGAGAGGCTCGCCGACGACGCCGTACGGGTAGGCGAAGCCGTCCGCGTCGGCGTGCCGACCGTGCCGCTCCGCGTGGTCAACGAGCAGGTGAAAGTCCCCGCCCAGATTCCCCTCGCGGACCTGCACGCCCTCCGCCCGACGACGAGGTACGACTTCACCCCGGACGGCATGTCCGAGGCACCGGTCGTGGTGGCGGTGCGGCCGCAGCAGGAGTTGTGCATCCGCTTCGGTGTCCTTCACCCGGGAGGTGAATACCCGGCCAACTCCTCTGCCCGGATACAGGCGACCTGGGTTCCTCCTGGCGCCGCCACAAGCGGCGGGCGTTCGCGCCGGCACGCGTCGATGACGTGGGGGCATCGCGCGGCGAAGGGGCAGCCGGAACCGGTCGGGGGCGCCGCGACATGCTCGGCGGGGGTCGCGACTGCCCGCCGGGCGGCCTGCCGGTCCGGGTCGGCGACCGGGACCGCTTGCAGCAGCGCGCGGGTGTACGGATGTCCGGGCTTGGTGCAGACGGCTTCCGCCGGACCGGATTCCATGACCGTGCCGCGGTAGAGGACGACGATACGGTCCGAGATGTGGCGCACGACGGCGAGGTTGTGGGCGACGAACAGGTAGCCGAGCCGGTACTCGCGCTGGAGGTCCCGCAGGAGGTTGAGGACCTGGGCCTGGACCGACAGGTCGAGCGCGCTGACGGCCTCGTCGCAGACGACCAGGCGCGGCGAGGGCATCAGGGCCCGAGCGATCGCGATGCGCTGGCGCTGCCCGCCGGAGAACTCCCGGGGGTACCGGCGCAGTGCGTCAGGTTCCAGGCCCACCCGAGCCAGCATGTCGGCTGCCTGGTCGTGTGCGGTCTGCCCGGACGCTAGCCGGTGTGCGAGCAGCGGCTCTGTCAGCGTCTGCGCGACTGTTCGGGTGGGGCTGAGGGAGCCGTAGGGGTCCTGGAAGACCACCTGCATGTCCCTGCTCAGCCGGCGCCGCTGCGACCTGCCGGCATGCGTGATGTCCTCGTCCTCGAAACGTATGGTGCCCGCACGGGCCTTGGCCAGGCCGAGCACCGCGCGGGCGATCGTGGTCTTGCCCGATCCGGATTCGCCGACCAGGCCGACGGTCTCGTCGGCTCCGACGTCGAGGCTGACGTCTTCGACAGCGCATACGTGGCGCCGGCCGACGTGGTAGTCGACGCTCAGTCCTTGGACCGAGAGCAAGTTCGTTGTCATGGTGTCCTCGCCGGTTGAACCTTCTGCCAGTTGACGCATCTGACCTGGTGGAGCCCGTCGTCGTCCGGTGCTGTGCTGAGGAGCGGGATCGGTTCGCGCGTGCACTCCGGGCCGGCCAGGCTGCAGCGCGGCTCGAAGCGGCAGGCCTTGGGCCGGCGGTTCGGGGGCGGCACCATGCCCGGGATGACCGGTAGTTCACCGGTGCCGCTCCAGCGCTCCGGATTGCATTCCTGCAAGCCGAGTGTGTAGGGATGGTGCGGGTGGTGGAAGAGGCTGTGGATCGGTGCCTCCTCCACGATCTGGCCCGCGTACATGACGACGGCGCGGTCGCAGAGGTCGGCGACGACCCCCCAGTCGTGGGTGACGAGGATGACCGACATGCCTGTCTCGGCCTGCAAGGTGCGCAGCAGCGCGAGGATTTCGGCCTGCACTGTCACGTCGAGGGCGGTGGTGGGCTCGTCGGCGACAAGGATGCGGGGCCCGGTCGCGAGCGCTTGGGCGATGCAGACCCGCTGCGCCATGCCGCCGGACAGTTCGTGCGGGTAGCGGCGGTAGACGTCCGCGGGGTCCGGCAGGCGGACCTGCTCCAGCAACGTCAGGACCCTTTCGCGAGCCTCACGCCGTGACAGCTTCTCGTGTGCGCGGATCGTCTCCACCAGCTGGGAGCCGACGCGGAACGACGGATCGAGACTGGACATCGGCTCCTGGAACACCATCGCGATTTCGCTGCCGCGGACATCGGCGAGCTGGCGTTCGGTCATCGCCGCGAGATCCCGGCCGCCCGACATGACGTGCCCGGAGCTGATCCGTCCGTTGTCGGGCAGCAGGCCCAGCAGGGACAGCGAGGTGACGGACTTGCCGCAGCCGGACTCGCCGACGAGGCCGAGCACCTCACCTGGACGCAGGGTGAAGGACACCCCGTCGACCACCGTGACCGGACCTTCCGGCGTGTCGAACTCGACGGTCAGTCCCCGCACGCTCAGCGCACCCGGTTCGGCGGCGTCCAGGGAATCCGGCGCGGCGGCCTCCGCCGGGCGTGTACGCGGCGCCGCTGGGCGCCCGGTCTGCGCGGTCCCGGACCAGCGTTCCACGGCCGCGTCCCGCACCGCGTCGCCCACCAGGCCGAACGCCAGGATGGTGAGCGCGATGATGCCGCCGCTCGGGACCAGCAGCCAGGGGTCCTGGTTGATGGCGTCCGAGGCCTCCCCCACCAGCCCGCCCCAGCTCGGGGCCGGGGACTGGATTCCCAGGCCGAGGAACGCCAGACCGCTTTGCAGTGCCAGCGCGATCCCGGCGTACAGCGAGGTCTGCACGATGACGGGGCCGGCGATGCGGGGCAGTACGTGGCGGCTGACGATCCGAGGGTCGGTGACCCCGGACGTTCGGGCCGCCGCCACGTACAGCTCCTCGCGCACCGCGATGACCGCGCTGCGGATGACCCGGATGACTCCGGCGGAGCCGAGGATGCCGATAGTGATCATCGCCACCGTCATCGAGGAGCCGAACACCGACAGGACCGCGAGGGCAACGACGATGGTGGGCACTGAGAGCATCAGGTCTGTCACGTTGCTGACCACCCGGTCGGTCCAGCCGCCCAGGTAGCCGGCGGCCAGGCCGACGGGCAGGCTGACGACCAGCAGCACCGCAACGCATTCCAGAACGCCGAGCAGGGTGTCCTGGCCGCCGTACAGCAGCCGGCTGAGCACGTCACGGCCCAGCTCGTCGGTGCCGAGCAGGTGGGCTGAGCTCGGGGTGGCCAGGACGTGGTCGAGCTTCTGCGCAAGTGGCGGATAGGGGGCGACGACTGGGGCCAGTGCGCAGGCCAGGGCGAGCAGCAGGAGATACGCGGCGCTGATCACGCCGAGCGGTTTTCGCGCGACTCGCCGCAGGAAGGTGCCGGCGGCGAGCGCGCCCGGCCGCTCGGCATGGACGGTCTGGGGGGTCACTGGTGTCTCACTTTCGGATTGAGCAGCCCGTAAAGCACGTCCAGGACCAGGTTCACGATGACGACGAGGACGGTGAAGTACAGCACCGCCCCTTCGATGACCGGTATGTCGTGCTGATTGGTCGCGTTGACGGCGATGCTGCCGAGCCCGGGGAGCACGAAGACCGCCTCGATGAACACCGAGGCACTCAGTGCGCTGACGAACGCCAGCCCGATCACGGTGACCACAGGAATGGCGCCGTTGCGCAGCGCGTGCTTCCAGATGATGGACCGGCGCGGGATGCCGTTGGCCCGTAGCGTGCGGATGTAGTTGCTGGCCATTGCATCTTTCATGGAGTCCCTGGTCTGCTTCGCGATACTCGCGATGCCGACGAGTCCGAGTGCGGTGACCGGGAGGCACAGCGCCCACAGCCAGGTGCCGAACGACTGCGTGGGCGAGACGTAGCCGGTGGCGGGAAAGGCGCGCAGCGTGACGGCGAACACCTCGATCAGGACCAGTGCCACCCAGAATCCGGGGAGAGCCAGGCCGACGAGGGACAGTGCTTCCACGAAACGCCCGAGCACTCCGCCGCGCACGGCGCTGACCACGCCGAGCAGGATTCCGACCACCGCGGCGAACACGGTGGCCAGCAGCACCAGGGAAAGCGTGACCGGGAGCCGCTGGTTCAGCGTCTCCGAAACCGGCTGGCCGGTGAAGACGGACGTGCCGAGACTGCCGTGGAGCAGGTTGTCGAGGTAGTGGCCGTACTGAGACCACAGGGGCTCGTCGAGGCCGAGTTGGTCCCGAAGCTTGTTGTAGGCCTCGGTGGACCCGCTCGCTCCGATGAGGGCGCGAGCGGTGTCACCGGGGACCAGCGATTCCAGCACGAACGTCACCGCGGTCACCATGACGAGCAGCGGTACCGACAGGGCGAGGCGCCGAGCTATCAGGGTCAGCATTACGGGTGCAGCTCTACGACGTTGAGATGGGCGCCGGGCAGCTGGCTCGGGATGCCTTTGACCCCGCGGGAGAACACCACCGTGTCGATCTGGACGACCGGGACGGTGTACGCCTGCTTGACTGCGACCGCGGCGAGGTCGGCCATCTGCGCGGCAAGCTGGGACTGCGGGGCCTTCGAGGCCTGGGCGAACTTGTTCAGGAACGAGGCGTCGGTGGCGTGGTAGGGGTTGAGGCCCGCCTTGGCCAACCACAGCACGCCCATCTGGAGGAACATCGGCTGGCCGTTCCACGCCACCGACAGGGCGCCGGCCTGGTACATGTTGGTGGACATCGCCGGGTAGCTGCCTGATGACACCAGCTTGACCTTGACCCCGATGGCGGCCCACTGCTGGGCGATCGCCTGCACCATCTGCTTGGTCTGCGGATCGAACGACGTGTACGTCAGGGACATGGAGAAGCCGTTCGGGTAGCCGCCCTGGGCCAGCAGCTGCTTCGCCTTGGCCGGGTCGTACGTGTAGTAGTTCGCCAGCGACGGCACGTACTCGTCGAAGCCTTCTGTTGTCGGCTGGTCGGTGGCCGAACCGAGCGCACCGTACACGGCCTTGGCGATGCCGGACCGGTCCACGGCGTAGTTCAGCGCCTGGCGGACCTGCGGGCTGGCTAGGGCCTTGGTCTTGGTCCCTTCGCGGTCGAGCAGGAAGACCCCGTTCCACTGCGTGGGACCGGTGTTGGTGACGGTCAGTCCTGCGGACTTGGCAGTCGGCATCTGTTGCGCCGTGCCGAACATCAGGTCGACCTGACCGGTCTGCAGGGCCGACAGCTCAGCGGTCTGGTCGGCGATGACCTTGATGACGACCTTCTTGTAGTGGACGCTCGACTTGTCGTAGTAGGCGGGGTTGGCGGTGAACGTGTAGTGCTCCCCGGGCACCGTCGCGCCGGAGTCCAGGACGTAGGGGCCCGCGCCGGACGGCTTGCTGGTCAGCGAGCTCTTCTTCTTCAGGCCGGCCGGGCTGATGATGTCGCCCGCCAGGAAGTTCTGGGACAGCAGGAGCGGGAACTCCGGGTTCGCCGTCTTGCTGGTCAGGGTGACCGTGTCGGCTCCGGAGGCGGTGGCTTTCACGCCCGCCAGGTTGCCCGTGGTAGGGCCGAAGCCGGTGGCGAAGTAGTTGATCGAGTCGGCCACGGCCTGCGCGGTGACCGGCGAGCCGTCGGAGAACGTGACGCCGCTGCGGATGGTCAGCTGGAAGCGCGTGTTCCCCTCACCGAGGTAGCGCCACGAGGAGGCCAGCCCCGGCGAATAGGTACCGTTGCCGGTTTGCCTGATCAGCGGCTCGTAAGCGAGCTGCATCGGGTACAGGCCGTTGCCGTTGTCCGCGCGCGACGGGTCGAAGCTGGCCGGCGCCGAGTTCACCGCGATGGTCAGGGTGGTCGACTTGGCGCCGGAGGACGCGTTGGTGCCGCCCACCGCCCCGCCTCCGGAGCACGCGCTGAGGGCCAGCAGGCCCATGGCGCCGAGGGCAAACGGCCATACGGGTTTGCGGTTCGATCTTGGAAGCATCGTTGATTCCACTCCTTGATCACGATTTGCAGTGCTGATGTAGCTGATGTAGTAAGGGAGACCGGGGGATGGCCCAGTCAGCGGTGCCCGACGAGGTGGTCTGACACCGCGTCAAGGCGCTTGCTCTCGGCCTCGGTCGGTTTGAGGCCGGCTGTCGCGAGCAGCGTCGGCATCTGTGCCACCGTGCACGCGCCGGCGGAGAGCGGTTCGCGGCGCCATCGTGTTCCGACCGGTATGTCTGGGTGAGGAAATCCGGCCCGTGCGCCTTGTCTCCCTCCGGTAGGAAGGGCGTCGGCGGTGTCTGGGAATTTGCCGCCGCTGACCCGGTAGGCGTCAAGCGGCAGATGGGATTGCGCAGGGTCGGCGTTCATGCCGAAGGCCGTCCCGCCGAAGGTGATGGGGAAGGCCGACAAATCGGTCGACATGGGGATACGCCGAATGCTCGGATGAGCACAACTCCCGAAAAGCCAGGCTGTCGGATCGGCCGCGACCCGCAGCCGAGACCCGCGGATATGAGGAGAACACTGCTCGGCTGTCGCGGGTGTGCCCGAGACAGCGTTCGACCTCATCGGGTGGGCTGCAAGTCGCAGTGGACGGAGGGAGTTACCCGGCGGTCGCCGCGAATGCGTGGTGTGGAACGCGGAACCCGGTTCCTGGCAGCACGGGCCCTACCTGGATCAGCAGGGTGGTGTCAGTCCGTGTCGTGCGCGAGGGAGCGGGGTGAACACGCTGCCCGGTTTCCACTTGGGCCGCTCGCACCATCCGGCCGAGTCGTCGCCCGCCGGCCTTCCGGCTCCGCAGCGGGGGCGTCCTGGCACGTCGGCACGACCCTCGGGGCCGGGCCGTGCGCAGCGTGGGGCGTGACGTGTGACCAGCGATCCCGTCATCATGTCCCTCCCCTGCTCGGCAGCCTGCGGGGCCGTACGCCCTGCTGAGTCAGAGGGTTACGAACACGTGACGTCGCTGTCAACAGTTTCGCCTTGCGAACCTGAGGTCTCTGCTCATCCTTAGGTTGCACGGAGGGAAGGTCCACGACGGGCTCAGGCGCTCTACGCTTGTCGACCTGGTGCCCCGCGGGGCACCACTTCTGGCGTTCGGATGCGCCATTCAAAGGGACAGCAGCCAGTCGGCTCCGGTTCAGGGCCGCGACTGGTGTCTTCCTGTCTGCCGGCACGGGGCCACGGCGGCCACCGGTCCGGTCACCCGTCGCGGATACCTGTCGTTGACGAAAGAAATCCGATCTTGATGAGTGAACTTCTCAACCGTCAGCCGGTTCCGACCGAGTCGGGCCTGGTGGCCGGTACCCCGGCCACGCTGCCTGGCGTCACCGCGTTCAAGGGGATCCCCTACGCAGCGGCTCCCAGCGGTCCGCTGCGATGGCGTCCGCCGCAGCCGCCCGCGCCGTGGACAGGCGTGCGAAACGCCGCGCACTTCGGTCCGGTCTGCCCGCAGACGCCCCGCGGCCAGCAGCTCCGGATGAGCGAGGACTGCCTGTCCCTCAACGTGTGGACGGCAGCAGGACCCTCGGACCGCAGTCCGGTACTGGTGTGGATTCACGGAGGCCGGTTCATCATGGGCGCGGGCTCCGAGCCCCTGTACGACGGAGCCGCGCTCGCCGGCGCCGGGCTGGTGGTCGTGACGCTCAACTACCGGCTCGGCGTACTCGGCTTCCTGGCCACCCCCGAGCTCAGCGCGGAATCCGATCACGGAAGTTCCGGCAACTACGGCCTGCTCGACCAGATCGCCGCCCTGCGCTGGGTGCGGGACAACATCGCGGCATTCGGCGGAGACCCGGACCGCGTGACGATCGCGGGCCAGTCCGCCGGCGGTGCCTGTGTCCAGGACCTGATGTACTCGCCGCCTGCGCGGGGACTGTTCCATGGTGCCATCGCCGAAAGCGGCGCTCGCCATCCGCGCGACCCGTCACTGGCCTACCTGGCCAGTTCCTACCGCACCAGGGAGCAGGCCGAAGCCGAAGGAACCCGGTATCTCCAGGACCTCGGCGTAGCGACGCTCGAAGAACTGCGCGCCCTTCCGTTGCCGGACCTGCTGCGCGGCAATGACGCGGACCAGGCCGGAGGGGGACACCAGCCTCCGCTGTTCCGGCCGGTCCGCGACGGCTGGGTGTTTCCCCACAGCTACGCCGAAGCGCTGGCCCTCGGGACGCAGGCCGATATCCCCGTCATCACCGGAACCAACAAGGACGAGGACGGCGCCTCCCCGAAACCGCACGTCAGCCTGGCGGAATACACCGCATCCGCCCGCCGCCACCTCCGCGACAGCGCCGACGACTACCTCGCCCTGTACCCCGCGTCCACCGACGCGGAAGCCGGCCGGCAGTCCAGCGCATCCGCCCGCGACCACGCGCGCACCTCCACCTGGCTCTGGGCCACCGAATGGGCCAAACACGCCCGCAGCCCGGTCTACACCTACTACTGGACGCACGTACCACCAGGGCCGGACGCGGAATCCGCAGGCGCCTACCACGGATCCGAGATCAACTACTTCCTGAACAACCTCTATGCCACCGACCGGCCATGGACGGCGGAAGACCACCGGATCGCCGACACGGTATCCCGGTACGTCGTCAACTTCGCCGCCACCGGCGACCCCAACGGACCGGCACTGCCGCAGTGGGTGCCGGCCGATCCAGCAGCCCCGGCGACGATGGAGATCGGCGACCGCTTCGGTCCCATCCCGGCCGCGGAGCCGCCCAGGCTCGACTTGCACCGCCGGCTCATGGCGGACCAACGGGCCTGGTGACGCCCGCTCACCCGCCAACAGACGCACCTGGACGAACGCCCTCCGGCCAAGCACCGTGATGACCACCGCCACCCCGTCATGAGGGGAAAGCCAATGGCTCAGTACTTCGACGTGCCGACGATCCCCACCGGGTCGGCCATGCAACTCGTGTCCGCCGTCATCGAGGACGGCCGGCAGCACGGCCGGTCGTTCGCCGCCACCGTCGTCGACAACCGGGCGAGCGGCTGGATGCCGCAGGAGTCCGCCGTCTTCGACTGGTGGCAGCCGGCCGGGTACCCGGCCGGCTGCCGCTTCACCTGAAAAGAGAAGATCCATGCAAACCCGAACCCGCTGGGCCGTCCTCGGCACCGGCTACCTCGCCCAGACCGCGATGCCGGACCTCCAACGCACCGAGAACGTCGAGGTGGTGGCGGTCGGCTCGCGAGACGCCGAGCGTGCCGCAGGATTCGCCCGCCGGTGGGGCATCCCCCGCCACTACGGGAGTTACGAAACGCTGCTCGCCGACGGCGGTTTCGATCTCGCCTACATCGCGACCCCGCCGAGCACGCACGCACCGCTCGCTCGCCTCGCGCTCGAATCCGGATTCCACACCCTGGTGGAAAAGCCCTTCACCCTGGATGCCGACGAGGCCGCCGGACTCGCGGACCTCGCTCGCGAACACGGCCGGTTCCTGATGGAAGCCATGTGGACCCGGTTCAACCCGGCGATCCGCGCGGTCGGCAAACTCATCGGCGACGGGGCGATCGGCGAGGTGGTCAGCATGCACGCGGACTTCGGGCTGCGCCTGCCGGCCCACCACAACGCCTACAACCCCGCTCTCGGCGCTGGTGCCCTTTACGACCTGGGCTGCTACAACGTGGCCTTGGCTCACCACGTGCTCGGCCCTCCGACCCGTATTGAGGCCCGCGGCGCCCTCTCGCCCGAGGGATTCGAGCTCACCGCTGCCGCCTACCTCGGCTATCCGGACTCCTGCTTCGCCCAGTTGGCCGTGAGCATGATCAGCCGGATGTCCCCAGTGGCCCGGATAGGCGGTACCGAGGGCGAGATCGTCATCGGCCCGACCTTCCTGAACCCAAGATCATATGAACTGATCGGCGAACACCGGGAGCTGTTCAACGTCGAACTTGAAGGGGACGGCTGGGTCCCGATGTTCCGCGAGGTGAGCGAAGCCGTACAGACAGGACTGACCGAACTCGGCACCAATCCGCTCGCGGACTCGATCGCCGTGATGCGCACCATGGACGCCATTCGCCGCTCCATAGCGGCACCCGCTCAGTGACCAGAGGAGACCAGCATGCCTGTCGTAGTGATTCAGTCCGCCGAATTCGGCATCTACCTCCGCATGGATGCGCGGGAGGTCACCAGCAAGGCCGATGACGGCTCCGGGACGGTCAACTGCCAGTACCAAATCGCGCCGTGGGAGATTTTCGAGATCTCAGCCGCTGACGACGACGGCGCAGTGACGATCGCCTCGGTCTCGTTCCCCGACGTCTACCTCCGTATGGATGCCCACGGCGCGCCCCCGTTCGCATCCGACAGCGGTGGAGGCACCGTCAACTGCCAGTACGGGGTCGGTGAGTGGGCGAAGTTCCGGCTGGAGGAGCAGGCCGACGGCACGTTCCTCATCGGCTCGGCCGCGTTCCCCGGTGCCTACCTGAGAATCGACGGGCGCGGCGTGGACGAGGCCGAACCCCACGGCGGGATCGTCAGCTGCACCTACTCCCCAGGCGGGTGGGAGAGGGTCCGTCTGATCCCGCAGTGATGCCCCCGTGCCGCTCGGTCCGGCAGTCCCACCACACTTACCGATACGGAGCCTTCCGGTGACCATCAGCAAGCTCGATACCAGGACCGCCCTTGTCCTCAACGACATGCAGAAGGGCGTACTCCGCTTGCCCCTTGCCCCGCAATCGAGAGACGAGGTGGTCACACGGTGTGTCAAGCTTGCCGCTGCCTTTCAGCGGCACCGGCTACCGGTGATCCTCGTGGCCATCGGGGGCCCGGCTCCGGGCCGAGTCGAGCAGGACCTCGACCTGCCGGAGCCCCCTGGTCCCGACTTCGCCGAGATCATCGATGAGTTCGCCGACCAGCTGCATGACCTTGTCGTCCCCACCTTCCGCTGGGGCGCCTTCCACGGAACCCACCTCGACTCGGAACTCCGGCAGCGCGGCATCACGCAACTGGTGTTCGGCGGAGTTTCCACCAGCTCCGGCATCGAGTCGAGCGCCCGGTCCGCATTCGACCTCGGCTACAACGTCAGTGTCGCCGTCGACGCGGTCTCGGATTTCGATGCCGCAGCCCACCGCAATTCGATCGGGCGGGTCTTCCCCCGGATCGCCGAGTCGGATGTCACCGACCGCATCATCGAGTTGCTCGACGGCCGCGCCCGGTAGGCGAAGGATCAGCGAAGTCAGAGGGAGATGGCCCCCGATGCCAGATCCCACCGAGGAAGCCCGCCGGCTCACCGCCGCCGAGACGGAGTGGATCGTCCCGGTCGCCGTGGTGGGCTGCGGCCGGGACGGGGACACGGCAGGGCCCCGGCGGTGAGGTATGCGGGGCGCTGACCGGGATGTGCCACTGACGCTGGGACCTCGCCCTGGCCCGGTTCGCGTTGGTTCTCGGCCCTCCGCGTGCGCCGGGTCGGACGCGCACCGGGTCCGGCGCCTCCGCTGTGCGGATGTCGCGGTCGAGGGAGGGCGACGACTGCGAGGTCGATCAGCGCCTTGACGGGTCGGTGGACGCCGTCGACCAGCGCCACCTCCGTCGATTCCTTGTCGTCACCGCTTGGGGCGCGCGGCGAAGAAGCGCCGGAAGAAATCCAGTTCGGTCGCGCTCGCGACCGCTCGGGGGCTGAACGCGTCACCGAGTTCCATGGTCAGCGGCTCACCGTCGAACCGCCGCCAAACGGGCAGGTGGCCGCCGTTGGGGTCACCCGACTTGAGGAAGTTCGAGACGTACGACGACATGACCCCTGCGATCGTACGGTCGTTGTGCGTCCATGGCCTTTCGGGATTCGCCGCCAGGCTGTTGAAGACGTAGTAGATCTCCGATCCGTGAAATGCCCCCCGCGTGCCGGCGTCGTGCCCGGCCGGAGCGTGCGTCCAGTAGTACGTGCGCGGCGCGGTCCCGCCGGCTCGCGACCATGCCTCCGCCCAGAGATAGGTCGATGAACGCGAGTGCGCGCGTGCCGACTCGTTCCAGCGAGTACGTGCCTCTTCGTCGCTCTGCGCGGGGAACAGCGAGAGGAACTCCTCACCCATCTCCCCGTACACCGTGTGCGCGTGTTCAAGGTATTGCGCCAGGGTGGTCGTCGGCAGTGGCGATGCTCCGTCTTCGTCGAGATTGCCGCCCGTGATCACCGGGATGTCGCGGTGGTGAGCTCCCGCAAGCGAGTCGTCGTACGTTCGCCGGAACACCACTTCGTCGAGCACGGGTCGGAACAACGGGGGACGATGACCGCCCGGCCCTGGTTCGTCCGCGTCGTTGCCCACGAGCAGTTGCTCCACGGGCAGCTCACGCAACTCGGCCAGGGTGTTGACTCCGTGCTTGTGCATCCACTCCTCGCCCTGGCTCAGGGCATCGTCGCGGCGCCGGTACGACGCGGCGACGAAGTCGAGGGAGGGGTCTCCCGGGTGAAGGGCACCGCTCTCCGCGATGGCGCCGTGCAGGAGGTCCTGGGACAGCGGCGAATAGACGAGGTCCATCACGCATGCGGCACCAGCGGACTGCCCGGCGACGGTGACGCGGCCGGGGTCGCCACCGAATGTGGCGATGTTGCGTTGTACCCACTTCAGGGCCGCGATCTGATCGAGCAAGCCGTAGTTGCCCACGGTGCCCGCGGCGGCGCCGCCTCCCTCGATCGACTCCTCCAGGAGTTCGCCGGTCGCGAGGAAGCCGAAGACTCCACTGCGGTAGTTGAGGGTGACGACGACGACGCCGGTCGACGCGAGCGCCGCACCATCGAAGGTCGGGTCGCTTCCGTGTCCGGAGATGAACCTACCGCCGTAGATCCACACCAGGACGGGCCGTCGTTCGTCGTCGACCCCCGCGGCCCATACGTTCACGGCGAGGCAGTCCTCACTCATCGGGAGCGTCCCAGGCCCCGCGTTCTGAGGGCAGATCGGGCCGAATCGGACCGCGTCCCGCACGCCCGACCAGGGCGTGGCCGGTTGCGGTGGGCACCATCGATTCTCACCGGCGGTGCTCGCGGCGTAAGGGATGCCGCGGAAGACCGTGACACCCGGCTGTGCGGTTGAGGCGCCTCGTACGGTGCCGAGGTCGGTTACCGCGATGGGCGCGGTCGACTTCGCTGTCTGATGCACAGCTGCTGCTCCATGGTCGTTCGGTCCAGGTGGATCTGTCCGGCTGGGTTCGTGCGCTGCGCTCAGTCGGCGCCGTCCGCGAGCACCTGACGTCGGATGGTGTCGATGCTCTCCATGCCGGCAACCGTGTCTTCGAGGGGGTTCTCAGCCGCCTCCGTGTGTCCGCCGGAGACGGCGCGGGTCACCGCTCGGAACATCGGGGTGTATCCGGCCCCCTCCGGCTGGATCGTGACGGTCTCGCGGTCGTCGCCGATCGCGAGCTCGTAGGTCCACGGGTTCACGAAGCCCGGGAGGGTGATGGCGCCGGCGGTACCACCGATCACCGCGTGCTGGGGAAGCCAGCTGGTCATCGAGCAGGAGACCTGTGCGAACCGGCCCTCCGAGTACTCCATGGCGGCGGCACAGGATGTGTCGAAGCCGTCCGCGGACGTCCCCGACGCGCTGATCCGGATCGGCGCGCCGCCCAGGAAGTGGTGGGTGAGCGCGACGTTGTAGATGCCGAGATCCAGCAGCGCTCCTCCCCCCAGCTCGGCGCGCCACGCGTTGTGGGCGGAATCCAGGTTGCGACCGAAGTTGGTCGTGACGGTGCGGACGTCACCGATCACGCCGTTCGCGACGTGTTCCGTAGCGGCTTTGACGACCGCGTTGAAGCGCGTCCACGTCGCTTCCATGAGGAAGGCGTTCCGCGACCGGGCGAGCGCGACCAGTTCCCTGGCTTCCTGGGCGTCGAGCGTGAACGGCTTCTCGACGAGAACGGACTTGCCGGCCCGGAGAGCCGCCCGCGCGAGGGGGAAGTGCGTACTCACCGGTGTTCCCACGTAGACGACGTCGACGTCCGGATCCGCGAAGAGTGCCTCCGGGTCGTCGAACGCCCTGGGAATGGACCATTTCTGAGCGAACGCGGCAGCCCTGCCCGCGTCACGCGAGCACACCGCGGTGACGGCGAGACCCTCGGTCGCGATCATGTCGGGCAACACCGTGTTGGCGATGTAACCGGTACCGACGACACCCCAGCGGATGACGTCGTTCCTGGGCGGTGTGGAGTACAACCTTCGTTCCTTCCGTGTGGGTGTCCCGGGGAGTCCCTCGATACGCGCGGGGGCGACTCAGCGTGAGGCGGCCGAGAGCGCGTCGAGTTCCTCCGGGGTGAGATCGAGCGTTGCCGCCTCGACGAGTCCTGCGACCTGTTCCGGTGTCCGGGCGCCGGCCACGGGGGCTGTCACGGTCGGTTGGGCTATGAGCCACGCCAGTGCGACGGTGGACTGCGTGACGTGATGGTTCGAGGCCGCGGTGTCGAGCGCTTCCAGGACGCGGTCGCCGCGCTCGCCGAGGTAGCGGGCCGCGAACTCGCTGTGCTTCTCCGCCTGGGCGGCGTTCCTCACGACGCCGGCCAGAAATCCCGACGCGAGTGCCCAGTACGGCATGACGGCGAGTCCCTGCTTGGCGGCCACCGCCCCGAGTTCGCCTTCGTAGGCACGTTCAACGAGGTTGTAGTGGGGTTGGATCGCCACGGGGGCGTGGAGATGCTCGTCCTGAGCGATCCGCAGCCACTCCTCAACTCGCTCGGCACGGAAGTTCGACACCCCGATGCTCACGATCTTCCCCGCGTCCACGAGGGACGAGAACGTCCCGGCGACGTCCGCGAGAGGAACGCTCTCGTCGTCGTAGTGGGCGTAGTACACGTCGATGCGATCTCCGCCGAGGCGCCTCAGCGAGGCGTCGACGGCGGCGAGGATGTTCTCGCGCCGCAGGCCGGGCAGTTGCGAGTGCTTGCCGACCTTCGTCGCGATCACGAACTCGTCGTGGGCCGCACGGGATGTCAGCCAGGCGCCGATGACGCTCTCGGATGCCCCGTCACCGTAGCCGTCGGCGGTGTCGAGGAAGTTCCCCCCGGCGCTGCGGTAGGCGTCCAGAACCTCGAACGCCTGCTGTCGGTCTGCCGATCGCCCGAAGGGTGTACCGCCGAGGTTGACGGGAAACACCTCCAGCCCGGTCGAGGCGATCGCTCTGCGTATGGGCGCCATGCGTGTGTGCTCCTTCTTCCTTTTGTGGGCCTTGTGCGTCTTGTGCGTCACGCCACGGACATCGGGTCATCGGCGTCGACACTCGACAACGCGGCCCGGGCCACCGCCTCGTTGTCATCGGGAGCCGCGCCGCCGACGCCGAGACCGCCGACCAGGACGCCGTCGAACCGGATGGGCAGGCCGCCGCGCATGTTGGTCTCCTCGTTGCCCGCGGCGAGCGCGAGAACGATGGCGTCGTGGTCGCTCATCCATCCACTCGGCCGATCGTCCGCGCACGCCGTTTTCGCCGCCCGTCGGCTCGAACCCGCGTTGAGAGGGTTCGCCCCGTCCGCGCGGCAGAACGCGACGACCTGCAAGCTCGGATCGACCACCGTCGCCACCAGACGCAGCCCACGTCGCGAGCCTTCGGCGATCACGCTCGTGACGATCTGAAGTGCGGCCTGATGGGAAATCAGGACCGGCTGGTAGGTATTGGACACTGTGAGTCCCTTCTTCTTCGGTCTTGGCCGATGTCAGTCGAACGCGGCGAAATCTGTCTCGAAGCCGAGTTCGTCGAGCACCGCGTCGCCGATGGCTTGGTCCTCGTCCCCGCGAGCGCCGGACACCCCGAAGGCACCCAGCAGACCGCCGTCCCGCTTGATCACGAACCCTCCGGGGCCCGTCATGATCGGATAGGGGCCGAGTGACGACAGCCGCGCGAGTGCGTCGGGGGTGAGGTGTGCCCATTGCTCCAGAAGGAGGGTCGGACGCTCCATGATCGCCGCCGTGTACGCCTTCGAGGTGGCGAGTTGCAGGACGAGGTCTCGAACGCCGTCCGCGCGGCGTGCCATGACGACCCGGCCTTCGAGATCGACGACGACGGCCGCGACCGGCTTTCCGATGCGGGCAGACTGCTTCACGCAGGCGCTGATGACCTGTTCGGCGATGGCGATGTTCATTCCTTGCGCACCTCTCATGGGGCGGCTTGTCCGTTGGGCGATGCTCCGGGCCGGGTGGCGGGACGTCCCGCCACCCGACCCGGAGGCGCTCAGTTGCGCTCCGCCGCGAACCGGTCGAGCGCTTCGGCGATGACCTCGTGATCGAGGGCGTCCTCCTCGCCCGAGGCGGAGATGGTCGCCGTCATCACACCGTCGACGAAGATGGGGATGCTGCCGCCGGCGAGGACGTACTCCTCCGGGAGTTCACTGCCGAAGCCCGGATCGGCGTCGCGCTTGAGTCGTGCGAGCAGCGAACTGTGGCCGAACTTGTTGACCGTCAGGATCTTCCGCCGGATGACGTCGGCGTTGAACTGGCCGGTGGTACCGAGTTGTGCCCGGTACGCCAGTTCGTCTCCGATGTGGACGTCGACGCAGAGGTTCACGCCCCATTCGAGGATGATGCCGACGGTGATCTCTCCCAGCCGGGTGGCGTCGTCGCGAACGAACCGGGGGAAGTCGCGATCGGGTTCCTTCTGGATCTCTTCGAGGGTGTAGGTGGGATTGGGACGGGACATACGTGTCTCCTGCGGTAGGGAAGGTGTGCTGTCGGTGTGCGTGCCGACGAGGATGGTCAGTGATCGCCGGGTCTACCCTCTGGCCCTCGACAGCAGAAGAGGGGCCCCGGCCGAGCGTGCGACGGGCCTGGCACGCGTGAGCTGCGGGATCCACAGGAGCCCGAGGAGCGCCGTGACCGCGCCGCAGGCCGCCATGACCACCATCAGCGCGGTCGGGCCGTTGGCGGCGAGAGCCGGTACGAACACGCCGTATCCGGCGATGGCGAACCGGCCGATGCCGTAGGTCAGGCCCTGCGAGGTGCTGCGGATCTCGGTCGGGAAGATCTCCTGGGTCCACACGCGGAACAGGCCTTCTCCCGCCCATGCGAAGCCGACCCCGGTCGCGCAGAGCATCACGACGACCGACCAGAGACTGAATCCGGCTATGACTGGAACGAGGGATCCCACGACGGTGAGCGCGGTGCCGAGGACGAACAGCACCCGCCTCGCGGCGGCGCGATCGACGAGCCGCTGGAATGCGACGCCCGCCGCGATGAGCAGCAGTGTCGTCCCGACGGACACGATCGTCGCGGTGAGCACCGTCGACTTCGAGATCGTCGTGATCAGGTAAGTGCTGTACTGCCCGGTGATGTTGCCGGACACGGAGGAGAAGACGTAGAACACGGTGATCGCGATGAGCGCGCTTCCGTAGGGGGGCCTGAGCAGCAGCCGGAGATCCCGCTTCCTCCGCGCCCGCGCATCGACGGTCACATTGGCCTGCTCCCAGGCCGGCGACTCCTTCATCTCCCGGCGCAGGAACCACACGATCAGCGAGACGACCATGGGGTGGACGAAGAGCAGGCGGGCGCCGAGACCGCCCAGGTCCGACACGCCGATACCGATGAACTGGGTGAGGACCACGCCCGAGAAGAGGAACACCTGGCTCATGGCGACGGCCGATCCGCGACGGCCCGCACTCGCCTCCTCGAACACCAGGGCGACAGAGGCGGGTATGTCGGCTCCGAGCGCGAGCCCGGTGATCACGAAGCCGACTACGAGCACCGCCGGGTTCGGCGCGATGATGATGACGAGCATCGCCACTGCGCAGATCAGGAGATCGGCCGAATAGACCGCCCGCCTGCCGAACACGTCCCCGAGCCGGCCTCCGACGATCGCGCCGACCGCGAACGCCAACTGGAATCCGGAGACGAGTACGCCGATCATCCAGGGGCTCAGGTGGAAGACCGAGTTGAACAGAACGATCGAGACGCCGACGCTGACCGACGTCGTGCCGTCGAGGTACGACGCCATTGCGCCGAGTATGGTTGAGCGTTTTGAGTAGCGCGCTGACTCTATATCTGTCACTTGTCCGACGCCTTTGCTGTACCGCGTTGTACGCCTAGATCGGAAAAGGGGTCGCATCATTCCTTGACGAGCGCATGCGGCTCCATATGCGCGACGACGCAATACCGACAGTGCGCGTCGAGACACTTGGAGCCCACAATGGGCGGCCCTGCGTGTTCGATCGCCTGTGAATGCACGTCGTCGCGTGTGTAATCCCCCGGGTTGGGGTGATAAATCATCGCCCACGCAAGTGAGGAAACATCGGCGGCAATCTACTGGCCGTCGACGTGATGCTCTGACCTGTGTCTTCGGTCGCGCACGAATGTGCGCCATCGCGTGGGTAACCCGCGGGTACGCAAGAGAGCTGTCGCGCTACAAACCACTGCCGCATCAGCGGCATTCCAATGGCTGACTGCGCGACGCCCAGACGCAGCTGTATATGCCCGCTCCTGACTAAGTGGGGCACAACTGCGCGGCGAAGGGTTCTACGCGGCAGGCAGGCGCGGCCTCTGATTCAGCACAGAGCTGCTGCTCGCAACCATTCTCCGCCTCCTTACGATATGACAGCCAGATTAAGTCAGCGTTTACTCGAAGGCAATAGCCTCCTGTGAGCAGTTCGAGCCTGTCGTAAACCGTGATCGTGTGCCGCGCGCCGCGCGAAGGCCGGGTCGGCGGACGGTCCCGGCGGTCCGGAACGCGGCCGCCAGGCGTGCGCACCGGACCACGGCGACGTCGGCCGGCCACGGGGCCGGGGGCAGCGAGACCGGCAGGCTGCGTTTCCCTGTCGTGTGAGCGGTCTGATTCATGAAGCGCGCCGCGGTGTGCCGGCTACGGCTTCACGGGGGTCGCCTGGAAGGCGATCACCTGGATGCCGTCGTGCCGCTCCGCCCATACCGCGGTACACCGGCTCTCCGACACCACGGGCTCGGCGTCGATCGCGATGCGCGCCGAGAGCCGGTACACGACGACAGCCGTGGCTGCTTGCAGTGTGACCGACTGATCGGAGACCGACAGGTCCTCATACCGAAAGAGGCCGTCGCCGAGACCCGCCAGATAGGACTCACCTGTGTCGAGCCTGCCCGTCGTGTGAACGTAGGAGCACTGCGGGCTGATGAGCTTACGCAGGCAGGCCACGTCGTTGGCCAACATGGCCTGGATGCGGGTTCTCTCCAGCGTGCGTACGGAGTCGGCCGTGATGGTCATCGGGGCTGTTCCTTTCCCACGCGGGTCGTGGCATGCGGGCGGACGAGATCGCGGCCCCGGGTTCGTCGGCGCTACGAAGCGGCATCAGGCCGCGGGCGTGCGGCGTCACAGCTGATGCGAGGAGAGATGGGAGCCGATCACGGCTCAGAAATCAGGAAGGCAGGCGGTACGCCTGCGGTGGGTGCGTCCGAACGCCAGCGCCAGTTGGAGCCCGCCCACCACGGTGAGGACGGTAGTACGCCCGGGACGAAACCGTCCCTTCGTTGCGTACAACCTTAGATTGCGGTCGATCGAAGGCCGAACTCGTTCACCCGCTGGACACGGACGCCGAAGCTGACCAAGCTGAGGTCTCACAGACCCGCGGCCCTCGTCGGCCGCCGCAGCGACAGGGGGCATCGTGGAATCGGAATCGCCGATCTCATCGTGTGTCGTCTCCCGTGCTGCCGTCTGGGCCCACCATTCCGGAGTGGTCAACGTCGGCACCGCGGGCGATGACTCGGCCGGATGGTGTGAGCGTCCCAAGAAGAAATGACTCCACATCCCCGCTGCCGCAAGCAGAGCGGGGTTTTCGGAGCATGCCGTCATGGCCTTACGGTCCAGGTAAGGCCAGCGCCAGTCAGCGGGCTCCGTTCCACGTAAGAGGTAGGCAGGGCCGCGTTGGCGGTACCGCATGAGGCCGCCTTGTGCCGCCCCCACGGCAGCATTCGAGTGGCCACGGCCAGCAGACGGACAATTCCGGATCCGACACCCCCACGAGCTCGGCGGCATGTGACCGCCCACTCGTGGGGCACTGGTTCACGCCCGGACAGACGCCGGCCGACCCCCACATGGAGTTCGACATTTCAGGAGTATCGACCATGCGTGAAACTTGCCGTCCCCTGGGCTCGACCGACCTTTCGGTGTTCCCCGTGGCGCTCGGCGGGACGGCCTTCGGCATGAAGGCCGGCACCCGGGAATCACATCGACTGCTCGACACGTACCGGGCTGGTGGCGGCAACTTCCTGGACACCGCGGACTCCTACCGGCCGCCAGTAGAGGAAATCGCCGGATTCGATTCGGAATCCATAATCGGCTCCTGGCTGAAGACCTCGGGAGCCCGTGATGAGATGGTCATCGCCACGAAGGTCGGGAAGCACCCTGCGTATCCCGGCCTGCGCGCGACGAACATCCGACGCGCGGCTGAGGCTTCTCTGCGGCGGCTGCGCACCGACCGGATCGATCTGTACTTCGCGCACTTCGACGACCAGGGCGTCCCCGTCGAAGAGACCGCCTCGGCGTTCTCCGAACTGGTCGACGCCGGAATGATCCGCCATATCGGCCTGTCCGACTTCTCCGGCAAGAGAGTGTCCGAGTGGATGGACGTGGCAGCCAGGAACGGGCTGCATCCGCCCGTCGCTGTTCAGCCGCACTACAACGCCGTCGAGCGCAGCGGCTTCGAAACCGACCTGATGCCGGTCGCCCTGCACCACGCGCTGGCCACCGTCCCCTACCGGGGGCTCGCCTTGGGATTCCTCACTGGCAAGCACCGGTTGGAGCGCGACGACGCTCGGTTCTCTCCGGCGGCGCAGTACGTCAACGAGCGCGGCGCTCAGGTCCTCGACGCGCTGGACGAGATCGCGCAGGAACGCGGGGTGCAGATCTCGACAGTGGCCCTGGCATGGCTCGCGGCCAGGCCCACTGTGGTCGCGCCGATCTTGAGCAGTCGTAACGCCGCGCAGCTGCCCGCGCTCCTCGCGGCTGCCGAACTCACGCTGACCGACGCCGAGAACCGACGCCTCGACGAGGCATCAGGCCGCCTCGTGCCGCAGGGCTGAATGTGGTCGGCATCCGCAGAGCACTTCGCACAAACCGGATTCGCAGCCGCATACACCGAGCCCTGGCACCCAGAACGACCAGTTCGCCCACTGAAGTTGCCCCGGTCTGATGGACATGGACGGGCTTGCGGACCATGCCGCAGATTGAGCGAGGCTGGCGGACGCCTCGGCGGCGTGTCGATGTTCGTATTCGGCGGGGCTGAGCCGGCCGTTCGCCGAGTGTCGCCGACACGGGTTGTGGCCAGGGGCATTGCATGAACGGGGTTCGTCGGGTTCGTCTGTGACGCCTGGTCATGTCCAGTAGTTCGTTCTTGCCCCGGAACGCAGTGCAGGCACGCCGCCGGTGATCATGTGGTTGTTGACGCCCCATGACCACCGAGTGAGACCGTGCCTGCCCCTGGCACGTGGGTACCCGGCAGAAGAACCTCCCCGCGTTCGACGGCTTCGACCTCTCGGTGTCCATCAGCGCGCTGGACACCAACAACTAGTTCGGCCTGGGCACCACCGCGGGGCGGCACTTCACCGAGTACAGCCAGAAGCGTGACGCGTCGGGCACGGCCGGCAAGCGCCTGGACAGCGACATCCCCGAGAAGCTTCGGCTCATGAACCCGATGTACCACCTCCGCAAGGGCAACCCCGACCGGTCCAACAGTTGCCTGTTTTCTCCACACCCGAGGCAGCCATCACCGCGGCCGGCACGTCCGGCCAAGGCACTGGTGGGCTCCACGGAGAACCGGCGACAGTCGAATATGAGAGCCCACCAGTACCGACGCCGTAGTACTCCAGCACGTGAGCCGACCCTGCGCTGTCACCTCCACCGTGAACCCCGACTCCCGCAGCGCCACGGCAAGTTCTGCGGGATCCCACGGCCGGGCACCCCTTCGAGCAGGGCCCGTACCAGCCGGCCCTTCGTCGCCTTGTCGAAGTGGCTGACGACCTTCCCGGGAGTCGGCCATAGCCTGGGGCTTTAGCATTTCTGTTGACCTCGGCAGGAGCGTCGGGGCATTCGTGGAGGGGCGGCATGGATCTCGGCGGTCTCGACATGAACGCGCTGACGCCGCTGCACGCGCTGCTGGAGGTGCGGCATGTGACGCGGGCCGCCGAGCGGTGCCATATGAGCCAGCCCACCATGAGCGCCTACCTGGCCCGACTGCGCCGCTATTTCGACGACGAACTGCTGGTCAGGGGCGCTGCCGGTTACGAACTGACACCGCTGGGGCACCGGCTGCTCCCGCTGGTGGCCGAGGTACTCACGGCGGCCGAGAGCGTCTTCCGGACCCGTGCCGGCTTCGACCCCGTGACCAGCGAACGTCGCTTTGTGATTTCCTGCTCCGGCTATGCGACCGGTGTGATCGGCCGCCCTCTGAACGCCCGCCTCGGCAGCGGTTCGCCGGCGCTGTCGATCCAGTTCTGCGCGTTGAAGGACGGGTTCGCGGAGCGCGACCTGCTGGAGGCCGATCTGGTGATCGCCCCGCTGAGCTTCAGCGTCCCGGCCGAGAGCGAGAAGCTGTTCAGCGACGACTTCGTGTGCCTGCTGGACTCCGGCAACCCGGTGGCGGCGGAAGCCGAGCTGACGGCCGAGGTGCTCTCCGGACTCCGGCACGCGGGCGTGAGCCGCAGGTCGGGCACGCCGACCGTCGCGCACCGGCTCATCGACGGGCTGGGGGTGCAGGGGCGGCTCGCGGTGCTGACCGACGAGTGGGCGAACCTGCCCTGGCTCGTCCAGGACACGGACCTGGTCGCGCTGCTACCCCGGCGGGTCGCCGAGCGGGCCTCCCAGGCCGGCGGCTTCACCATCCGGGAGGTCCCCGGGTACGACGGGGCGCGCTTCACCGAGTCGATGCTGTGGCACTCCAGCCGCAACGCGGACCCCGGGCTGCGGTGGTTGCGCGGCGAACTGCGTGCCGCGCTGGGCGCGCCCTGACGCACCACCGCGGACGGCCACCCTGACGCAGCACCGCGGGCCTCGCGAGAGGCACTCAGAGGCCGTCGCCGCGGAGTTCCTCCAGGATCTCACCGACCTTCGACGCGACGGCCTCGGCGGATCCGCGCGCATAGCGCGAGTTCATCGCCTCATAGGTGCTGCGGTCGTAACTCGCGGCATCCGCCATGTACTTGGCCGCTCCGTTGGCCATCGTCATGACGAGGGTGCCCGCGAACGGGGAGTCCTCCTTGATGCCGAGGCCGGTCCCGCTGGACAGTTCCGCCCGCAGGCCGACCAGCACGATGTCCCCGATCCGCACCGCGTCGATCGGTACCTCCGCCTTGCCGTCCGGCTGGAAGGGGTAGTTCCGCACCGGGCGCAGGTCCTGCATACGGGCGGGTGCGACCTGCGCGTGGACGGTGGTGCTGGTGTTGACGACCCGCAGACCCCCGCCCGTGGCGGCGCACCGGATCCCCTCGCTCACCCGGACCGCCTCGGCTCCCAGCCGCTCGCCGAGCAGGTCCACCAGCAGGTGACCGGCCTCGTGGACGTCGGCCCTCGTGTACGCCCCGCCCCTGTGGGCGACATACCGGTTCGCGGTGAGGAACGGGGCCTGGTCGCCTGCCGCGCCGATCAGGAAGAGGGCAACTGCCCCGTCCCCGTAGGACTCCTCCACATGGCGGCAGGCCGCGCCCGCCAGATCCGAGGTGACGAGCCTTTCGCCCGTCCGCGTGCGCGACTCGTTCATGACGGAGGACTGGACGGCGTAGTTCATCAGGATCGCCAGCGGCTGCCCCCCGTCGTCCTCGATACGGACGACGCCCACGCTCTTGTCGGACACGCCGCTCTCATCGGCGCCGAGCCACCAGCCGTCCGCTGTGAGGACGTCCCGGTTGACGTTGACACCGCAGGTGCCGCGCCCGAACCCCACCCGGGCGGACCGCATGGTCCGCCGGGCCTCCGTCACGGACCGGACCACGGCGTCCCGCACGGCCTCCCGCAGCAGGGCGTCGCTCCGTCCGCCCGTTCCCGCCGCCTGAAGATGCGGGGCGGAGAAGGTGTGGCTCGCGCACACGACGGTGTTGCCACCCGCGACGCGGCCGGCCGTGGCGGCGGCCTCCCGCAGCTCGCGCACGGCGTCCTCGGGAATCGACGTCAGCTCGACCACGACGAGGGCGACGCGCTGCGCCCCGTCGTCGAGGAGGACCGCCCTCGCGTGCAGGCTGTCGTGTTCCCCGGTGAACCCGTCCAGGGGATAGACGTCGGGGGGAAGGTCGATGACCGACTTGCCGACGCCGGCCGCGAGTTGGGACCCGGTCACCGCAGCGTGCCCCTGATCATGCCGACCAGGCCGTCGACGATGCCGGACTCGGCGTACCCCTGCACGATGGGGCAGCCGTTGACCTCGAAGGTGTTGCGTGCGTACGACTGGTCGTCGGCGAGGTAGCCGATGCGGTCGTTGGCGATGGAGATCAGCAGGGTGTTCGCGAGGGGGGACTCCCGCTGGAGCCGCCGGTAGATGTCGGTCACCACCTCGCCCGACACGCCGGCCAGGGCGACCTCGTTGATGGTGACCAGCCCCAGCCGCAGGTCAACCGAGTCGACCTTCTCCTGGATCATGTCCTCCATCACGTCCACGCCCTCCTTCATGGGACAGGCGAGCACCCGTTCCGCCGCGCCGATGCGGACCGTGGAGGTCAACTCCCGGATCCCGCCCGCCACCCGTACGGCTTCCGCACCGACCATCAGCCCCTGGGCGGCCATCGCCTCGTAGGCGAACACCCGCTCGTCGTCGGTGGCGCCCCGCAGCTTGCCGAGCGCGACCCTGGGCGACTGGTCGCCCACCGGCCCGAGGGTCCACAGCGCCACGACACCGCCGCCGAGGTGCCGCTCGACATACGCGGTGGCCGCCCCCGCGAGGTCGGCGCTGACCTCCTCCGTGCCCAGCACCACGGTGGAGTGCACCGCGTAGTTGAGCAGCACCGCGATCGGGTCGCCGGTGAGGGTCTCGAACCTGAGCACCCAGACGGTCTTGTCCGACGGGCCGTCGGGGTTGACGCCCATGGCCCACTTGCCCGCGATGTACTCGTCGCGGTTGACGTTGACATCGGCGGTCCCCTTGCCGAGGCCGAACCGGGCCGGCTGGGACGACGCCCTGGCCTCCTTCAGCGCGCCGATCATCCTGTCGTACACCCAGGCGGTGTAGGTGTCCGACTCCGGAGGTCCCCCGTGCGCGAGCGCACCCGGGGACACCAGGCCAATCCGGGGGGCGCTGTGGGTGTGCGTCGCGGTGATGACGATGTGGTCGAAGGGGATGCCGAGTTCCCGCTCGATCCGCTCGCGGACCGGCGTCATGTCGCCGGCCTCGATCAGATCGGCCGACAGCAGAGCCACCTCGTGCGCCCCGTCGTCGAGGACGAGCGCCCGGAGGTGGATCCGGTCGTGCACGCCGGTGAACGACCCGCCCAGCGGATTGAGATTGGTCAGGTCCTCGGGCGTGATGTCGACTTTGGCGACACCGACCCGCAGATTCCCTGATGCGGACGAATTCAAAGGTGACTCCTGATCTTTCCGGGCGAGACTGAAGCCGACCGAGACGTCAGCCGGCCGAAACTGCAGCTACGCCTGCTTCTGCTGCAGAGCCGGCTCGCGCATCGAGGTGAACTGGCAGTTGATGATCTTCGACTCTTCGCCGGCCGGTTCCCATACGACGGTGAAACGGTTGCGGAGGGCCAAGACCCCTTCCGCCACCTCCACTTTCATGTCCTCGACCCCGCTGATGAAAGCCAGCCCTCCCAGGAAACGGATGTCCTCCTCCGTGCGCTCGATCGACAGATATTTGGTCCGGGCATTCCCGATGTAATCCAGGATTTCTTCCTTGGTGTTGATGTTGCCGTTTCCGTGTATCCAGACCACTCCGTCGTCGAGGAGAGCCGCCAGGGCTTCGCCATCCGCGCCGAGCATGGCATCCCGACGGGATCGGTCCAGTCGAAGGATGGTGCTCGCGTCCGTCATCTCAGGCTCCTGTACAAGGGTCGAGCCGGGATTCCCCGGGATTGGTGGGGACTCTTCCATTCGCGGCGGGGAACCAGCAAGACCAGGGAAATGGCGATCCCCTATGTTCGTTATAGGGGATCCTGATGAGGCGGTGAGACGGGCCGTCGGCGGGTGCCCACGAGTGCCTCTCCGATCTGTCCACGATGCCGCTGAGCAGGGGTGAATGCCTCTGGGTGCGACGGTTGGCGACGGCCGTAAGCCCTCCGCAGCCACTTCCTGTCGATATCCGTACGCACATCTTGCGTGACCAGAATCTTGCGTCCGTCGCGCCGAGGGTGGCACGGTCTCTCTGCCCGGCCCACCTGGCCGCGGACTGCTTACCCGGGAACCCGCCGACGAGCCCGTGAGCGCCGCGCCATCACAACGAGGTCCGCCGGGTCGCCCCGCGCAGACCCCGTGCGAGGAATTCCAGCGAACATATTCAGCGGATATTCCGCGAATTACGGCGGTGGGCGTACTGCTTGCCGTGCGTGAGTGGACAGCTCGTCAAACTCCGAATGTTTTGCCGCGTGGCCCGTCCCCGGTCAGGTTCGAAGACCCCACAACGTAGTGAGGAATCAGCGAGTATGCCCAAGGACCAGAGCTCGCCCCGCCCCTGGTACATCGCCACTCTCGGCGGCATGGCCTCCTATCTCGAAGGCGCGACCATGGTGAGCCTTTCCATGGCCGTCATTCTGCTGCAGAAGCAGCTCGGACTCAGTGCCTGGAGTGTCGGCGCGCTCAGCGCCTCGCTCACCCTGAGTTTCTCCACCGGGGCCATTGTCGGCGGCCGCCTCGGTGACCTTTTCGGACGCCGGGTGATCTACTCCGCCGACCTGGTGATCTACGCCCTCGGCGCGCTGATCGTCATCCTCTCGCCCAACCAGGCCGTCCTGTTCGCCGGCGTCATCGTCACCGGTCTCGCGATGGGTGCCGACATTCCGGCCTCGCTGGCCCTGGTGGCCGAGGAGGCGCCCCCCGGACGGCAGGGTGCGGCAGTGGCGTACTCCCAGACTCTGCTGATGACGGGCGTCGGGGTCTCCCTGGTCATCTCCAACTTCGTGGCGGACACGGGCAGTCTGGGCGCGCGGCTGCTGTTCGGCCACCTGCTGGTGGTCTCGGTCATCGTGTGGGTCATGCGCCGCGGCGTCGCAGAGTCGTCGGCCTGGCTGAAGAGCCGCGCCGAGAAGAACTCGACCGGACGGCGGAAACTGAAGGAAACCTTCCGCAAGCCGCACGGGACCGCACTGCTTGCCACCACCCTGTTCTTCGTCATCGGCGGCATCATGCCGAACACGCTGACGCAGTTCGGCCCCTACCTGATCGTCAACCTCGGGCACTCCACCATGCAGGTCTTCAGCACCATCGGAACGGTCACCTTCGTGGTGGGCCTGGTGATCGCACTCCTGCTGCAGCGCTTCGCGGACACCAAGTCCCGCACCGTCTGCCTCGCCCTCGGTCTGGTAGCCCTGGTGATCGGCCCCCTGGTGGCCATCCTCGGCAACTTCTCCGTGGCATCCCTGACCGCCCTCTTCATCCTCAACACCATCGCCGGAAGCTGGGCCGGTGACGGCATGTACCGCATCTTCACCCAGGAGATCTTCCCCACCGAGATCCGCAGCACGTCCCAGGGATTCACCTACGGCATGGCCCGCTACTGCATGGCCGGGTTCAGCCTGCTCACCCCCGCACTCGTGGCCTTCTCACCGACCCTGCTCATGCTGCTCCTCATAGGCCTGGGGCTGGCCGCCGCGGCCATCGGCCTGCTGTGGCTTCCGCGGATCCCGCGCCACGGTCTCAACGAGCAGACCCCGGTGACCGTCCCCGCCGACCCCGTCTCGGTGGCCGCTCACTCATAGCCCCGTACGTACACCCCCGTACAGCAGAAGGAAGTGTGACCCTGTGCCTCCTGTCCCGATCCGCACCCTGAACGACGGCGGCGTCATCCCCGCCCTCGGCCTAGGCACCGCTCCCCTGGATGACGCACGGACCGAGGAGGCGGTGGCACACGGCCTCCGTATCGGGTACCGGCTGATCGACACAGGCGCCGTCTACGGCAACGAGGGCGGCGTCGGCCGGGCCGTCGCCGCCGCCGAAGTCCCGCGTGAGGAGATCCGGGTCCTCACCAAACTCCCCGGTCGCCACCACGGCTACGACACGACCCTGGCCTCCTTCGAGGAGTCCCGCGGCCGGCTCGGCCTGGAGTACGTCGACCTCTACCTCATCCACTGGCCGCTGCCGCGGCTGGACAAGTACGTCGACTCCTGGAAGGCGCTGATCAGGCTTCGCGAGGAGGGACTGGTCCGCTCGATCGGAGTGTCCAACTTCACCGCCGAGCACCTGGACCGCCTGGAGAAGGAGACCGGGGTGCTGCCCGCCGTCAACCAGATCGAGATGCACCCCCAGCACCCGCAGGAGGAACTGCGCGCCGTACACGCCGAGAAGGGCATCATCACCCTCAGCTACAGCCCTCTCGGCCGCGGCACCGGACTGGTCCAGGATCCCGCCGTCGCAGCCGTGGCGGCGGCCCACCGGGTCACCCCCGCCCAGGTGATCCTGCGCTGGCACCTCCAGCTCGGAGCGGTCCCGCTGCCCCGGTCGGGCGATACGTCGCGGCGGCGCGACAACCTCGACGTGTTCGGCTTCGAACTCTCCGCCGCCGAACTCGCCCGCGTCGGCGACCGCGCCCGCATCCGGATCGGCTACGACCCGGAAAGCCACGAGGAGTTCTAGCCGGCGCTCCGGCCCGGACACGAAAGACCGGACACGAAAGACCGGACACGAAGGAGAAGACGAACATGCGTCTGTCAGCACCCACCGGGACCGGCCCGGAACAGGTTGAACTCTCAGAGCGGATCAGAAGCCGTCGCGGGGCCGTCGGCGGCCCCTTCCTGGTGTGGCTGCGCAACCCCGCGCTCGGCGAACACCTGGAAGCACTCGGTACGTACTGTCTCCGCGAGTCCTCACTGCCGCTGCGACTGCGGGAGTTGGCGCTGCTGGTCGCCGCTCGCCACTTCGACGCGCAGCACTCGTGGAACGCGCACTTGGCCAAGGCGGTCGACGCCGGAGTGGACCCGGCCGCGCTGCAACGCCTGGCCCGCGGGGAGGAGCCGCGGTTCAGCAGCCCGGACGAGGAAGTCCTCCACCGCTTCGCGTCCGAAGCGCTTGAGGGGCACTTCGTCGGCGACGAGACCTTCGCCGCCGGACTTGAGCACTTCGGGGAGCCCGGGCTGGTCGACCTGGTCGCCGCTCTGGGGACCTTCTCGATGTTCGCGATGGCCCTGAACGTCTTCCAGGTGGACCTGCAGGCCGACCACGATCCGCCGTTCCCGGACATCAAGGGATTCCGCCGGACGTAGCGGGGCGGCAGACGAGTCGAGCTGTACGCCGGGTTTTGTCGCCGGCCGGCTGACCACCGGAAGCAGTGGTTGAGCGTGGTGGTGTCGATCATGAAGCCCTGAGCCATACCGCCCTGAGCAGTGAGCCAGTGGTGGAGCTGGACAGCCGCGTACTTGGAGGTGTTGATCGTCCGGCGCTGGAATGGACGCCCGTGCTTGTTCTTGGTCGTGCTGAGATGCGACTCAAGCTCTGCGATCAGCAACGGGGTCTGGTGTCATCTCCGGTGACGGGAGTACATCGTCCAACCTGATGGTCGACGGATTCACCAAGAACCTGGCAGCCAATGTGCAGGTGGTTGGGGACGAGCGGGGCATGTTCGACCGGGCGACGGCCAAGGCTGCCGCAGCCAAGATGATCCAGGCCCACCCCGACCTCCAGTACGCGTTTGTAGCCAACGAGGACATGGCCTTAGGTGTGCGGCAAGCGTTCGATGCGGCGGGCGCCTACAGCGTGAAGATCGTGACCGTCAACGGCACCGACCAGGGACTCGCCGCGCTCAAGGACGGGAAGTTCGCGGCGACGGTCTCCAACTCGGTCCAGGACTTGGGAGCACTGGCGGTGACACACACTCGCTCTGCTGCGCGGGGAGGGTAAGGACAAGATCGAACACATCGATGCCCGTCTGGTGACCAAGGCCAACGCGGACACAGCGCCCCTGTATTGCGATACGGATGACTGATCGGCCAAGTCAAGGGGGCGGCTGGCAGCTGCGTTGAACGGCGAGCCGCAGGGCGCCCGAAGTCGTCGAGGAGGCCGTCGGCTTCAGCCTTGATGCCTCGCGGGATGCCAGGTGGTCGGGATCGGCCGCTAGGAGTTGGCGGCCAGGTGGCGAACCCTTCCTGGGCTCCCTTGCGGCCGCGCTCACGCCGACGGCGACAACGGCCTCGCCAACTCCCACAACCCGTCCGGAGCGATTCGTCCCCACCGTGCGATCTACATGTCCAGCACAACTTCAACTGACCATGTAGGACGCAGTCCACCAGCAGGTCGCTCGTCGGGCGGGGTGAGGCAGGCGTCGGTCGTGCGGTCTCCTGAGGGCGGCGAGGCGAATCCAGGTGCGGCAGGCTGAGTTCGTGGCGGGCGCGCTCGCTGGTCACGGGCGCTGACGTCAGCGAGCCAGGATGAGGCTCATCGCTTCCGCGCGCGTCGCGGACCTGCGCAGTTGGCCGCGTACGGCGGATGTGGTCGTCCGGGCCCCGGGCTTGCGGATGCCCCGGGCCGACATGCACATGTGCTCGGCCTCGACGACCACGATGGCGCCGCGCGCGCCCAGGATGCCCATCAGGGCGTCGGCGATCTGTCCGGTGAGGCGTTCCTGGATCTGGAGTCGGCGTGCGTACACCTCCACCAGCCGTGCCAGCTTGGACAGTCCGGTGATCCGGCCGTTCGCGGCGGGGATGTACCCGACGTGGACCGTGCCCCGGAAGGGCAGGAGATGGTGCTCGCACAGGCTGACGATCTCTATGTCCTTGACCAGGATCATCTCGTCGTGACTGAGTTCGAACACGGTGGTCAGCACGTCTTCGGGCTCCTGCCGCAGCCCGGCCAGGAGTTCTTGGTACGCCTTCGCCACGCGCGCGGGGGTGTCGCGCAGTCCTTCTCGGTCGGGGTCTTCACCGACGGCGATCAGCAGTTCGCGCACGGCGTACTCGGCTCGCTTGGTGTCGAACGCGGAGACAGGTTGTCCGGGGAGCGGATTCAGGTGCGTCATGGGGGTCCCGTCTCTGCGTCGGGGCGAGTGCTCGGCAGTTGTGCGGAGGGGGCGCTGGGGAATGGTGCGGGCGGGGCACCAGGCGGGAGCCGCCTGCCTGGTGCCCCGCCCTGATCGTGGTGCCCTCGGGTCACCGGGATCTCGCTGAACCTTCCGGCGGCCGGGTCTTGGATGCCGTTCCGCCCGAAGGCGTGGGGTGGACGGGCTCGGGAGCGGGGGAGAAGCCGTAGCTGGCCCTTGTCAGCGCTTGTCGCCGGCGAAGGGCCTGCGGGTGACGGTGGCGCGGATGGTGGTCTGGGAGTGGCGTTCGACGGTGGGGTTGGCGGAGCCGCCGTCGGGCTCGCCCCAGACCAGTTCGACCTGCTGTCCGTACTGCACGTCGTCGTCGATCATGACGACGGAGATCCAGCCGCGGACGTTGGACGTGTAGCTGCACAGCGTCGAGATGCCGACAAGGCGGCCGTTGCTCTCGACGCGGTCGAACTGGGAGGCGGCGTAGAAGGCGGCGGGCATCTCGATGTACTTGAAGCGCCGGTCGCCCTGCTCGTACTGGGAGGCGAAGACCCGGGCGACGTCGTCGCGGTGCCAGGCGAGCCATGCCTTCCGCCGGTGCTTCTCACCCTTCAGCCGCTCCAGGGCTTCGCGGCCGATGAAGTCGTGGTCGAACTTGAGGATGTGTCCGTAGCCGAGGTCCCAGGGGGTGACGTAGTAGTCCTCGACATGGTCGGAGGTGAAGCTGCCGCCGAGGGAGAGGTTGGCCTCGAAGGTCCTGACGCCGAGCCATTCGCGGTAGGTCTTCATGCTCTCGCCCGAGTACACGGCGGGGACGGTGTTGGCGATCCAGCCGGACTCGGTGGCCACGGAGGCGTAGGCTCGGGCGCCGATCTGACGGACCCCGAAGGGCTCGCCGGCTTCCAGGATGGCGTTGCGGACGTCGTCGATGTGTTCGTACGGGCCGAAGAACTCCAGCCCGGGGAAGCCCGACATACGGTGGTTGAGGGCGGTGACCTCGTGCTTCCCGATGTTGAACTTGCCCATGCTGAAGAAGGGGATGTCGGGCATGGGGCCGCCGTTGACCTTCTCGAAGATCGCCGAGGCATGCGGGCCCTGGAGCTGGAGTCGGAAGAACTCACGGCCGTTCGGGTTCTGCGCGGTGCGCTCGTCGCGGCGCAGGGTGACGTCGTAGCCTCCGGTCTCGGCGTGGAACTGGACCCAGTTGAGTGCCGGCGGGCGGCCGACGAGGCGGACGTGGTTGTCGGCGAGGCAGAACAGGATGCAGTCACCGATCATGTAGCCGTCGTGGTTGACCGCGACGAACTGCTTGGCCTTCATCGGGCCGAACCCCTGGAAGGTGTTGGCGCCGACGTCGGCCAACAGCCGGTAGCAGTCGGGGCCTTCGACGGTGAGGTCGGTCATGTGGTGGGACAGATCCATCAGCGCCGCCGAGGTGCGCCAACTCTCCTGCTCGTCACGCCAGTTGGTGAACTCGGCCTTGATCGGGAACGGGTAGGCGCCGGATCGGCCGCTGCGCAGCAGGCCCAACGGGCCTCCGGTTGCCTGGATCTGGTCTTCGAGGTGTGCCATCGGTTTCTCCATGTCGTCGCGATGCGTGGGTGAGGCGGTGGCAAGGGCGTGGGGCCGGCCGTTGTGGCGGCGGGGCGAAGCCGTTTGCGGCGCCTGGCGTCGTGAGTGACCCGGCTCGGGGGTGTCGCGGCTGATGGGTACAGCACGAACGGGCGGGCACGCCGAAGGAGCGGAAGCCTTCATCGGCGAGGTGAACTGTACGGTACGGTACACCTCGGGTGAGCTCAAGAGCCGGGGCGCGGAATTTCTGGAGCGGATGGTCGACGGCGGCGGGCCGCAGGTCACGTTCCGGATCGTACGAGCTTCGGACCTGCGCTTTCCGGGTCGACTTCGTCGGCCCGGTCAGGAAGTTCCTGGCGGCGCACGGCCAGCCCAGCCGTTACTTCGGGCGGGGTGTACGAGAGTGTCTCCCTGCCTTTGCACGGCACTTGCCTAGCCTTTGGACGGCGGCGTCGCGTCCGTGAGGCCTTCGGGTCCGCCCCCTCTTCAAGACGGATGGAAGTCATGTGGGAGTCCCGACGGTTGTCCTGGACCCCACGCACAACCCGGCGGGCGCTGGTCTTCGCCGAGGCGTTCAGGAGGTCTTCGGCGTCAGCGGAGACAGGGACGTGCGCGGCGTATTCCGGTCGCAGGAACCGAAGCTGTCGGAACTCATGGTTGTGCGGGACCGCGACTGATCATGCCTCGGGAAGCCACGCTGGCAGCGATCACGGCGGACGCTCTCGGTATTGAACGCGTGCACGTGAAGCCGAGCCTGGCCGCAGGACCGGGGGCAGTGCTCGCCTGCGTCGGCGAGAGCGTAGGTCCTCTGGTCGGTGTAGCCCACGTCGCCGTTTTCACGATCACCGCGGGTGAAGCGCGTACCTCCTGGGCGACGGCGTGCGGCGCACGGTCATGACGCAGAGCTCTGCCCTGCGACGGAGACCGCAGTCACCACGACGGTACGGCGAAGCCGCAACCGTGGAGTGGCCCGCTCCGTCAGATCGACTCGCGAACGACGACCCGCGCAGGCGGGGGCTCCAGACCACTGGCGTCGAGCCCCAGCGCGAGCCGGGCACTGAGCCGGCCGTGGGCCTCGCCGTCGACGTTGATCGTGGTCAGGGAGGGGATGACGTGTTCGCCGTAGCCGTTGTCGTCGAAGCCGATCACAGCCGTGTCGTCCGGCACGCGCCGGCCCAGGTCGCGCAGGGCGGTGAGGACGCGCAGGGCCACGTCGTCGTTGAAGCCGGCGATCGCGGTCACCTCGGGGGCTTGAGAGAGGAGTGCGTTGACGGCGTCGGCGCAGGCGGACCGGTCATGGGGGGCGATGAAGGAGACCGGAGTGGGGATGCCAAGGTTCTGCGCGGCATGCCCGGTGAAGCCGAGGCGGGCCGCGGCGAGCGGTGACTCGGCGTCCGGCATCGCCAGGGCGATCCGGGTGTGACCGTGGTCGACGAGGTGGCGGAGTTGGAGGGCGGTGTGGGCGGCGAGACCGTTGCGCCAGCCGCCTCCCAGGTCGTCGAGTGCGTGACCGGTGAGGTACGTCTCGCCGAAGCGGATCACTGCGCGGGGGACGATGGCGTCGAGGATCTGCTGCGTGGACTGCGCGGTGTGGTGGCCGTGACGGACCAGGAGGACGTGGTCGTGGGCGGCCAGTTCCGTGTCGAGGCCGTGGATGTAGCTGCGGGAATACGCGCCTTCCATGCCCGCGTCGATGTTCAGGACGACTACCCGGGAGGTCCCTTCGCGCAGTGCTCTCGCCACGCCGTGCGGAACGTAGCCGAGTGTTCGGGCCGCCTCCTTCACCCGGTCGCGGGTGGCGGCCGAGATCGTCTGGTGAGGGTCGTCGTTGAGAACGAAACTGACGGTGGCGCGAGAAACACCGCTCGCCGCGGCCACGTCGTTCAGCGTGACTCTTCGGGAAGTCCCCATCGCCCCTGCTCTGACGTTGTCGTGCGCACCTGAGTCCCAGCGACACGGCGTTCGCCCATTGTAAGGAGGCCGACGGGAGCCGAAGCGCGGGCGACTACGGGACGCCGAGTGCGCCGGTTCTGTCGGATCGAATTGCCTTGCTTCGTACGGCACTGAACCGTACGGTACGGCGCGGCGGGGTTCGGGACCCTAGATCGGGCGCGTATCGGGAGTTCCGCGTCCCTCTGTATCCTCGCGTCGTCGCGCCGAGCCGTTGGAAAAGAGACGGGCGAGGGGTGGTACGCCGCGGCGTACCGGAAGGCCGGCCGTGGCTCCCTCGTCGGTCATCCTCGACGATCACCGTCGGCCGAAGGTCACTTGACGACCGGCTCGGCTTCCCGGACGGGCTCCCACTGGTCGGCTGCCTGCCGGCTCTCCGTCATCTCTCAAGGCAGGACGTCGACTTCATGGCCTCGAACCCAACGCGTCACACGTATCACGGCCCCGTCCGTTCGTACGTCGTCATCGGTGACACGCACCTGGCCGGCCGGGTGTGCAGTGCCCTTCACACCTCGTCCGACGCGGTGCGGCACCTCCCGCGTCCACGTGACCCCGAACTGCGCGCGGCGCTGGCCCTGCGGCCGGCGGGCGTGGCTGTCCTGCTCCACGACGACGTCGCGGCCCTGCGCTACGCGCTGGCCGTCGCGCACGTCGCGCCCGACGTTCCTCTGATCGTCACCATCTTCGATCGCACGATCGCCGACGAGCTCGCGCGCCTCCTGCCGCAGTGCGATGTCACCTCGCCGGCAGACCTCGCGGCGCCGTCACTGGCCGGCCCGTGCCTGGATCCTTCCTTCGTCGCCGCTCGCCGGCGCGGAGGGTGTGTCCAGGTCGTCCGAGAGCGTGACGGCGTCCTGGAAGCAGAGGAATCAGCCCTGCCAGGGCAGTGGCGTCGCCGGTACCGCAGAAGGTGGGTCGGGTTCCAGCTGCGCTCCCACGATCCGGGCACCCGGCTGCTCGTCCTGGGTATGCTCGCGATGCTTGTCGTACTCGCCGCCGACTGGATGTGGCTCACGGCGTTCGGTCACCGCCCGTCCGAGGCGCTGTTCGAGGCCGCCCGGGTAGTGGCCGGCGTCGGTCCGGCCGCTGCGCCACCGGATGCCCACGCCTACCAGATCTTCGCCGCCCTCGCGATGCTGGGCACCGTCGCCTTCACCGCCTTCTTCACCGCCGGAGTGGTCGAGCGGATGCTCGGTCCGCGCCTGATCGGACTGATCGGTCCGCGAACCCTGCCCCGCGCGGGGCACGTCATCGTGGTGGGAATGGGCCAGGTCGGCATGCGGCTCTGCGTCGAGCTGCGCGCACTGGGCATACCCGTCGTCGGCGTCGAACGCGACCCGCAGGCCGCCACCGCGCGGCTGGCGCGCACCCTCGGCATTCCCGTCATGGACGGTCACGGCAGCGACCGCCATGTACTGGAACGGCTGCGTATCGGTCACGCCCGGGCGCTGGCTGCCGTCGGTTCCGACGACCTGGACAACGTGGCCGTGGCCATCGCCGCCCACGGCGTCGCGCCTTACATCCGCGTGGTGATGCGCGCGGGCGAGGACGACGCCATCGCCGAGACGCGCTCGCTGCTGCCCATGGGTGTCGTCTGTGACATCACCGGTCTGGCCGCCGGTTATGTGGTCGCCCGGCTACGCGCTGAGCCGGTCGGTGACGTGGTCGCCCATCGCGACGAGATCAGGTTGCGGGACACCTCCGGCGTGTGGCGTCGCAGCGCTCTGGTCGGTCACGACCGCTGCGCCCACGTCCAGGGGCGGCGCCAGATGACAGGCGACGAAATTGAACTGCCCAGGACTAGAACGATTTAGCCATCCGTTGTAACGTGCTCGCTATATCGATTTAGCTTTTCCAGCTCGCAGGGCGTACGGCCCGCAGGCGGAGGAGGTCGTTCGACCGATGATCGACATGCGATGCGCCGTTGCGCAGCCACCATCGAAAGGTCCCGCCGGGCTTCCACGACCCGGCCGGTGCCTGGTGATGGGCATCCTGAACGTGACTCCGGACTCGTTCTCCGACGGTGGCCGGTATGCCGAGACTGGACGGGCCGTGGAACGAGGCCTGCGGCTCGCCGAGGAGGGTGCGGACCTGGTGGACGTGGGCGGCGAGTCCACCCGGCCGGGAGCCGAACCCGTCCCGGTGGAGGCGGAGTTGGCCCGTGTGGTGCCGGTGGTGCGGGAGCTGGTGCGTGCGGAGGTGGCCGTCAGTGTGGACACCATGCACGCGGCGGTCGCCCGCGCCGCGATCGAGGCCGGCGCGTGTCTGGTCAACGACGTCAGCGGTGGGCTGGCGGATCCTGCCATGGCTGCCGTCGTCGCGGGGGCAGGGGTGCCGTATGTGGCGATGCACTGGCGTGCGCCCAGTCGTGAGATGGACCGCCACGCGGTCTACCGCGACGTCGTCGGCGACGTCACCTCCGAACTGCTGCGCCGCGTGGAGGCACTCACTGCGGCCGGAATCGATCCGGCGCGCATCATCCTCGATCCCGGACTCGGGTTCGCCAAGCGGGCCGCCCACGACTGGGAACTGCTCACGCATCTGCCCGCCCTGCGGGCCACCGGTTTCCCCGTGCTGGTGGGGGCGTCCAGGAAGCGCTTCATCGGTGCCGCGTTGAGCGACCGGGCGGGGATCGACTCCGTGCCCGGCGACCGCGACGCGGCCACGGCGGCGGTGTCCGCGCTGGCTGCCGTAGCCGGAGCGTTCTGTGCACGACGTCCGCTCCAGTCTGCACGCGGTGTGCGTGGCCGCCGCCTGGGCGGGCGACCGCCGGCTCCCGGAGTCGGAGACCGTCGTGCGGAGCCAGTGCAGAAAGGCGCTGCACGAGTCTCGCCAAGCTCTAAACCCGTCTGCTAGCTTGCGCTAGATCGTTCTAGCGATCCCCTTTTCCTCCCGAAGTGAGTCGATTGTGACGAGCCGCGTCACTAGATCGATTTAGTGCCTCAGGGAGATGGCTTTGAGAGGAGCCGCAATGGCAATCCCCAGTCTTCAGGACGGCATCGACAAGGCCGGTTCGCCCATAGGTCTGCTGTGGCAGCCGAACGCCGAGCCGTGGACCCCCGAGGTGGTCGAGCGGGAGTACGTCGGATGGCGCCAGGAGCAGGCAGCCTGGCACGAGGGCGTCGCACTGCTCAACCTCTCGCACCACATGTACGACCTGTGGATCGAGGGCCCCGACGCGACCCGCGTGCTGGCCGAGTGCGGCGCCAACAACTTCGAGAAGTTCGCGATCGGCCAGGCCAAGCAGTACATACCGGTCACCCGGGACGGCAAGATCGTCACCGACGGCATCCTCGCCCGGCGCGCCGAGAACAAGTACCTCCTCAGCGGTGTCCCCGCCGCCCAGCACTGGGTGCAGTACCACGCGGAGAAGGCGGGCTACGACGTCGGCTTCGAGACCGACACGTCGTCCGCCTTCCGTCCCGGCGGCGGTGACCCCAAACTGTTCCGCTACCAGATCCAGGGTCCGCTGGCACTGGAGCTGATCGAGAAGGTCTTCGGCGGCCCGCTGCCGGAGACCAAGTTCTTCCACTCCACCCCGGTCACCCTGGACGGCCGCTCCTTCGAGGCGCTGCGCCACGGCATGGCCGGACAGGCCGGCTACGAGTTCATCGGCCCGTGGGAGCACGCGGCGTATGTGCACGAGGCGTTCCTCAAGGCCGGCGAACCGCTGGGCCTGGTCCAGGTCGGCGCGCTGGCGTACACCACGCCGAGTGTGGAGAGCGGCTGGATCCCCTCTCCGGTCCCGGGCATCTACGCGGACCCCGAACTCGCGGAATACCGCGCCTGGTTGCCCCTGTTCGGCATCGAGGGGAAGCGTCCCCTCAACGGCAGCTACTTCTCGGAGGACATCGCCGACTACTACGTATCCCCGTACGAGCTGGGCTACGGCAAGCTGATCCACTTCGGCCACGACTTCCACGGTCGCGACGCCCTGCTCAAGGCGAAGGACGAACCCCGCCGCACCAAGGTCACCCTGGTGTTCGACGCCGACGACGTGCGCCGGGTGGTCGGCGGGGGAGAGGATCCCGGCTTCGTCCTCACCTACGCCCGTCACCGGGTGGAGACCTCGGCCGGCCTGGTCGGTACGACCATGCAGACCGCGTCGATCGACCCGGTCCGCACCGTCCTGGCGCAGACGCTGATCGACTCCGCGCACGCCGAGCCCGGCACCGAGGTGACCGTCGTCTGGGGCGAGCACCCGGGCCTGGGTACCGACCCCGAGGCCGACCTCGGGTTCCCGCGCATCCGCGCCACCGTCCAGGTCAGCCCGTTCGACCGGCACGCCCGCACCGACTACCGGCGCAACGCGTAGCACGGACTCCGGCCGCCCGGCCGGAGTCCGTGACCGGCGGCCGGCCGGAGGCAGTTGCATGCGACGCGCGTCCGGCCGCCCGTCGGTAACACCCCGCTCGTTTCCCCTTCTCCGGGTCGAGAGCTCTGCCCTG
This sequence comes from Streptomyces sp. NBC_00038, assembly GCF_026343635.1. Taxonomy (NCBI): domain Bacteria; kingdom Bacillati; phylum Actinomycetota; class Actinomycetes; order Kitasatosporales; family Streptomycetaceae; genus Streptomyces; species Streptomyces sp. NBC_00038. The sequence continues at coordinate 942,674 of NZ_JAPELQ010000001.1, read as the reverse complement.
CCGACGGTCGGGCCACGCGCCAGGCGGCCCGCCCTTCTTACCGACGAGGAGCATGATGAACCCCCTCAGCACAGCCTCGGCGGCGGTGAGCACATCGCTGCTGGAGGACTTCTCCCTGGAGATGACAGGCAAGGACGTCCCGAAGCTGGAAGAGGCCCGGGACTCCATCCCGCAGGGCACCCGCATCAACGTCACCTTCCTCGGCAACGAGAACCTCGCCATGCGCCTGGAGGCGTCCCGCGCGGTGAAACGGCTCGGCTTCGTGCCGGTGCCGCACATCTCCGCCCGACGTCTCGGCTCGCAGGCCGAGTTCGAGGAGTTCCTCGCCGCCCTGCGGGCCGACGGCACCGGTGCCAACGTCTTCACCGTCGGCGGCGACCCCAGCCGGCCCGAGGGACCCTACGAGGATTCGCTCGCCCTGATCGAGACGGGACTGCTGCGGGAGTACGGCGTCCGGCACGTCAGCATCAGTGGCTACCCCGAGGGCCACCCCGACATCGCCAGGGACGCGCTCTGGTCCGCGTTGCGCGACAAGAGCGCGTCCATCGCCGGGCAGGAACTCGACGGCAGCGTCATCACCCAGTTCGGCTTCGACGTGGACCCCGTCCTGGCCTGGCTGGAGAAGGTCCGCGGGGAGGGCATCACGCTTCCCGTCCGGATCGGCGTCCCCGGCCCGGCCGGCGTACGGCGCCTGATGTCCTACGCCACCCGGTTCGGCGTCGGCACCAGCGCCTCCATCGCCAAGAAGTACGGCCTGTCCATCACCAACCTGATGGGCACCGCGGGCCCGGACAGGTTCCTGCGCGCGCTCGCGGACGGCTACGACCCGGCCCGCCACGGAGACATAAAGATCCACTTCTACACCTTCGGCGGCCTGCGGGCCACGTCCGAGTGGATCGCACAGTTCAGGAAGGACAACCTCGTATGACCGTCACGCAGGTCGCGCCCACCGGAATCGCCAAGAAGACCGGGGGAGCGGGTCACCAGGCGTCGCTGATCGTCCAGGGCGCCGACGCCACCGGCATTGTCGCGGCCGTGACCTCGGTCCTCGGCCGGCACGGCGCCAACATCGTCTCCCTCGACCAGTACTCCGACAACCCGCAGGGCGGCGCCTTCTTCCAGCGCACCGTCTTCGGACTGGACGGTCTGCGGGCCGCGCTGCCCGGTCTCCGCGCGGATTTCGACAAGGAGTTGGTGAAGCCGTACGGCCTCAGCTACACGCTGCGCGACCTGTCCGTACCGAAGCGGGTGGCGATCTTCGCCTCCAAGTCCGACCACTGTCTGCTCGACCTGCTCTGGCGCCATCGCCAGGGCCAACTCCCCGTCAGCATCGCCATGGTGATCTCCAATCACCCGGACACGGCCGAGGAGGTGCGGTCGTTCGGCATCCCCTTCTTCCACGTCCCCTCCATGGGAGCGGACAAATCTGCTGCCGAGGCCGAGCATCTGCGGCTCCTCAAGGACAACGTCGACTTCGTCGTCCTCGCCCGCTACATGCAGATCCTCTCCGGCGACTTCATCGAGCGGGTCGGCGTGCCGATCATCAACATCCACCACTCCTTCCTGCCGGCTTTCATCGGCGCCGGCCCCTACGCCAAGGCCAAGGAACGCGGTGTCAAGCTGGTGGGCGCCACCGCCCACTACGTCACCGAGGATCTCGACGAGGGGCCGATCATCGAGCAGGACGTGGTGCGCGTCAGCCACGCCCACACCGCCGGGGACCTCACCCGTCGCGGCGCCGACGTCGAACGTGCTGTCCTCTCCCGCGCGGTGCTGTGGCACGCCGAGGACCGGGTCATCCGCAACGGCAAGCACACCATCGTCTTCGCCTGAACCATGTCTCGTCCCGCACACCCCGGCAGGGACGAGAGGTCCTGTGTCGTGCCGGATCACCCAGGGGCGGCGGGGCGGCATGCGTTTTTCGCTCGGGCCCCGCTCCGATGCTCTCCGCCGCCCCGGTCCCGGTGGCCGTACAGCCGCGGTTGATCGCGAACTCCGTGGGCGGTCCTCCTGGTTGGGCGAAGTGTTCACCAGCAGAAAGCGGTTCGCCATCATGACAACCACCATCGACGGTGCCCGGATCGCCCGTGGCATCCGGGCCCGGGTCGCCGAACAGGTCGCCGAGGCCGCGGCCTCCGGACGGGTGCCCGGACTGGCGACCATCCTGGTCGGAGACGACCCGGCCAGCGCCGTCTACGTCGCCGCCAAACGCCGCGCCATCCGCGAGGCAGGCATGCGCGACTTCCACCGCCACCTCTCCCAGCACGCTTCCGGGGACGAAGTCGCCGCGGTCATCGACGAGTTGGCGGCCGACCCGGACGTCTCCGGCATCCTCCTCCAACTGCCCCTGCCCGCAGGCCTCGACGCCGCGACCCTGATCGACCGGATCCCTGCGACCAAGGACGTCGACGGTCTGACCACGGCCAGCGCCGGCCGGCTGGCCCGTGGCGAACGAGGACTGCGTCCCTGTACCCCGAGCGGCGTCATCGAACTCCTCGACGCCGAGGGCATCGAACTCAGGGGCGCGTCCGTCGCCGTCGTCGGCTGGGGCGAACTCGTCGGCCGCCCCCTGGCCCAACTGCTGCTGCGGCGCGGCGCCACCGTCACGGTCGCCCACGAGTTCACCGCCGACCTCGCCGCCGTCACCCGCCCCGCCGACATCGTCGTCGTCGCCACCGGCGTACGGGGGCTCATCGGCCCCGAGCACGTCAAGTCCGGCGCCACTGTCATCGACGTCGGCATCCACCGCACTGCCGACGGCCTGACCGGTGAAGTCCGCGCCGCTGAACTCGACGGCATCGCCGGCCGCATCACCCCCGTACCGGGCGGGGTGGGACCGATGACCATCGCCATGCTGATGGTCAACACGCTCCGCGCGGCCGAGTGGAACGCCATGCCCAAGGCCGTTCCCGCATAAGAGAGTTGGGAAGTCAGCGCTCTGAGCGGTGACGCGCGTCCGCGCCGTCCGACTGCCCTCGGGAAAGTGCCGCTGCGCTCAGGAAAGGTGCCGGACATGATGGAACTCCCTCCTCTGGCCCGGCTCGGCGGCCGGTTGGCGACCGGACTGGCCGACGTCACCCATGACCCCGCTGCCCTCGACTCCGCGGGTTTCTGGGCCGTCGTGGCAGACTTCGAAGGGCGCCTGACCTGCGCCCGCTTCCGCGACGTACGGCCCGCCGCGCGACACCCAGCCCGGGCTGCCCGATGGGACGGGCCCGCGCCCGGGCAGTGGGCCACGTCGCTGGATCGCGACGCCTACAAGGACGGCGTGCGGCGGATCCGCGAGCACATCGCCCGCGGCGAGGTGTACCAGGCCAACCTCTGCCGCGTTCTCTCGGCGCCCATCGCGGCCGACGCCGACATCGAGGCGCTGGCCGACCGGCTGGCCGCGCGCCACCGGGCGCCGTACGCCGGTCTGATCAGACTGCCGGGCCTCGGACTTGAGGTGGCCACAGCCTCCCCGGAGCTCTTCCTGCGTCGCGAAGGGCGGCTGATCGAGTCGGGCCCCATCAAGGGCACCGGGCGCACCGAGGCGGATCTCCTGGAGAAGGACCACGCCGAGAACGTGATGATCGTCGACCTGGTCCGCAACGACCTCGGCCGGGTGTGCGCCACCGGCAGCGTCACCGTGCCGGAACTGTGCGCGGTGGAACGCCATCCCGGACTCGTCCACCTGGTTTCCACAGTGCGCGGAGAACTGCGAGACGGAGCAGGATGGCCCGAGCCGCTCGCCGCGACCTTCCCGCCGGGATCCGTCACGGACGCTCCGAAGGAGAGCGCCCTCGGCATCATCACCGCCCTGGAGACCGCACCACGCGGGCCGTACTGCGGCGGCATCGGCTGGGTCGACGCCGATCGCGGCACCGGCGAACTGGCCGTAGGCATCCGCACGTTCTGGATCGACCGTGTCCGGCAGCGCCTCAACTTCGGCGCCGGAGCGGGCATCACCTGGGGCTCGGACCCCGAACGGGAGTGGCAGGAAACCGAGTTGAAGGCGGAGAGGCTGCTGACCATCGCGTCCAACGGTTCGCCCTACGACGCGAAGCCGCACCAACGGCTCGCCGCCCGCCCCGGCGCCTGAGCCCCCGGCCGCTGCGGTGCCTGAGGCCCCCGCCGCCCCGGCCCCCGAGTACCCGCCCGCCACATCAGGCCCCGGGGCGGTGTTCCGCCGTCAGCCCCAGACCAGACGTGCCGTCTCGGCGACGAGTTCCAGCTTGCGGCGCTGGTTGCCGAGGGTCAGCAGATTGCCCTGGCTCGTCGAGGCGAACCCGCACTGCGGACTGAGGGCGAGCTGCTCCAGCGGCAGATACCGCGACGCCTCGTCGATGCGCCGACGCAGCGTGTCCACCGACTCCAGCTCCGCCACCTTGGACGACACCAGCCCAAGGACGACGGTCTTGCCGGGCGGCACGAACCGCAGCGGCTCGAAGCCGCCGGAGCGCTCAGTGTCGTACTCCAGCAGGAAGCGGTCGACCTCGACCTCGCCGAACACCCGCTCCGCGATGGGCTCGTAGCCGCCCTGGGCGGACCAGGCGCTGCGCATGTTGCCCCGGCAGAAGTGCATGGCCACGGTCATGTCGGCCCGCCGTGCGCGGGCGGAACGGATGAGACCGTTGTCCGTGTCGATGATGTGGGAGAGATGCCCCTCCAGGTCCGTCACCCGGCGCATCCGGGCGGCCTCGGGATCGATGTTGGCCCAGTAGGCCAGCGAGTCGAGCTGCAGCCAGGAGACCCCGGTGTCGATCAGGTCGGCGATGTCCCGCCTGTAGATGTCGGCCAGCGCCGCCACCGCGTCCTGCCGGGTCGGATAGACGCCGTCCGAGATCCCCGGCCGCCAGAAGCCCGCCACCATCGTCGGACTGGCCATGGTGATCTTGTACGGCCCCGGTGCGTTCCCGGACAGCCAGCGGGCCTCGGCGAGGGACAGCGGCGTCCGCCGGTACAGGGGCTCCGTGATGGCCACCGACGCGACGTCGCCCTCCAGTTCGGCGCCGTCGCTGTCGCGGATCCAGCGTGGACGGGCCGACGACTCCTCGGCGGGTGCCAGCCCGCCGACCGTCTCCACCACCGAGGCCATGAAGTCGTCCCGGCGCACCTCGCCGTCGGTGAAGACCTGTATCCCGGCGTCCTGTTGCAGCTTCACCGCGGCTGCCGCCGCCTGGTCCTCCAGCTCCGTGAGCTCCTTGTCGGAGAGCGCGCCGCGTCGGCGTGCGGCGCGTGCCGCCAACAGCTCCTCCGGACGCAACAGGCTTCCCACATGTTCGGCTCGGATCGTCGTCGGCATCGGCCGTCCCTTCACGCCTGACACTCGGGCGACTGTACGGTACGGTCCAGTACGCTTCGAGGGCAAGACATGTGCCGGCTACGGCTGGCTCCGCGGGGAAGGTCAGACAGGGTCGACGGAGACGCCGTGCAGGAAGACCCGTACCGCCTCGTTGATGGACGCACGGACCTCGGCGTCGGTCAGCTTGACGGGGGCATCCGTCAGCAGCCGCATCTGGGCGTGGCCGAGCATGGCCTGGTAGAGCTGTTCCGCCGCTCGCAACGGGTCCTCGACCCTGATCAGGCCGTCGTCGTGGGCCTGTTGGAGGCAGCGCCCGAGCACCGCGTGACCCGCGTTCGGCCCATGCTCCGCGAAGACCTCGCCGAGCCCGGGAATGCGCACGGCTTCGGAGGTGACCAGGCGGTGCAGGGCGATGGCCTCGGGCGTGAGGACGACACCGGCGAAGTGTTCACCGAGCGCGACGAGGGTGTCGGTGAGGTTCGCGCTGCCCGGCGTGAACGTGTGCAGCGGCTGGGACCACTCGTCGCACAGCGCCTCCACGGATGCGCGGAACAGGGCGCTCTTGTCGGTGAAATAGCGGTAGAGGGTCGCCTTGGAGCCGCCCACCGCCGTCAGGACGTCCTCCATGGAGACACCGGCGTAGCCGCGCGCGATGAACAGCTCACCCGCAGCCCGGGTGATGAGTTGTCGCCGGTCCGTCGCTGTCATCCTCACACCGGCCATGTTAGGTGCCGGCCTGCTGCGGACCTCGGTCAGCTCCACCGCCTTTGACGCAGACCAGGAGTTCCCGTTCTCCTGAGCACGTTCTGGCCGTCGGTCGCGCGCGAGGCACACCACCTGGCGGCGGTGTGCCTCGCGCGGCTGTGGTGTCGGCGAGCCGGTCATGGACTGCGGCGGCGCAGCAAGGTCGAGATGGTGACCGCTGCCACCAGGACACCTCCGTAGAAGACCGAGGAGACCCACGCTTCCAGGCCCAGCAGTTGGAGCCCGAGGATGCCGGTCGCCAGGAAGTAGATACCGATGAAGGTACCGATCGGGTTGAAGCGTCCAGGCAGGACGATCGCGGTGCCGAGGAAGACCGAGGCGAAGACCGGCAGCAGCAGGGTGTCGGAGGTGGTGGGGTTGTAGCCGCCCAGGGCCGCGACGGCGATGACCGCGCCGACACCGCACAGGGCGCCGGAGGCGACGAAGGAGCCGAAGCGGATCCGGTTGACGCGGATGCCGGAGAGCCGGCTGACTTCTCTGTTGGCTCCGACGAAGCGGATGTGGCGGCCCAGTGGGGTGAACGCCAGCAGATAGGCGAAGCCTGCCACCAGCACCACGCCGTAGTAGAAGGAGACCGGCAGCCCGCCCACGGAGTACAACGCGATCTTGCCGAACCCGGTCGGCAGACCGCTGACCGTGTTGAGGTGCGACAGCCACAGGGCGATGCCGCCGAGGAGGGTTCCCATTCCCAGGGTCACCACGATGGTGTTCACCCCGACCACGACGACGAGCAGGCCGTTGACCACGCCGACCACGATCGCGCCCAGGACGGCGACGAACGCCGCCGGCCACACTCCCCATCCGTGCTCCACGACCAGAACGGGCAGGATCGTGGCGGAGAACCCGAAGACCGCGGGGACCGACAGGTCCACGAACTCTCCGACACAGACGGTGCACAGCAGGGCCATGGTGAGGAACACCAGGGCCTGCTGGGAGCCGAAGATGGTCTGGAAGGTCCCCTTGGTCAGGAACACCCCCGGCTCCGCGGCGGCGTACACCGCGATCATGGCCACCCAGATGCCGATCACCGAGTAACGCGAGGCGAAGTGCCCGGCAAGGGCGGAGGCCGACGTCAGCTTCCGTGTCTGCGTCGCCTTCGGTGCGGCAGGGGGTGTGTCGGTATCTTGCTGGCTGGTGACGTTCATCAGTCGCCCTGTCCCTTTCCCTGAGGTCTTGTGTCGTCGCCGAAGACCGCGTGGACGATGGCGTCCTGTTCCAGTTCGCCGCTCAGCTCCTTGGCGACCCGGCCGTCGCGGAACACCAGCACCCGGTCGCACAGCACGGCGAGGTCGACGGGGTCGATCGAGGCGAGGATGATTCCGCAGCCGTCCCGCGCGGCCTCCCGGATCGCGTCGATGATGTCGTGGCGGGCGCCGACGTCGACAGCCTGCGTCGGTTCGTGCAGCACCAGCAGGTTCGGTGCGCCGGCCAGCCACTTGCCCAGCAGGACCTTCTGCTGGTTGCCGCCGCTCAGTGTGTGGACCGGCGTTTGTGGGTGGGGCGGCCGGATGTCGAGTTTCGCGATCATCGCGGCGGTCTCCTCGGCCTGCCATGCGGAGCCGGTCCGCAGTCGGCTGCCGCGGCCGCGCACGCGCGGCAGTGTCAGGTTGTCCGCCACCGAGAGTTCGCCGGCCACCCCCGCCTCCAGGCGGCGCTCGGGTACGAACGCCACCCCCGCGTCCACGAACTCCTCGGTGCAGCCACGTTTGCGGTCCAGGGCAAGGTCGCGCCCGTGGACCGACAGCGTGCCCGCGCCGGCCGGGCGTGCGCCCGCCAGCGCCTCGGCCGCCTCGACGAAGCCCGAGCCGATCAGCCCGGTCAGTCCGAGGATCTCGCCGCGCCGGATGTCGAGGTCGAGGCCGGTCACCGAGCCGACCGCGAGACCCCGCGCCGAGGCGACGACCTCGTCCTTGACCTGGCTCCCGACCCGCCCGTGCGTGACGAGGTGACGTCCGAGCATCATGCGGGTGAGCGAGACCTCGTCCACCTCGCTCGTGGGCAGGCCCGCCTCGACCACGGCGCCGTCGCGCAGCACCGTGACCCGGTCGGTCGCTTCGACGACCTCTTCCAACTGGTGTGAGATCAGCAGGACCGAGGTGCCCTCGTCGACGAGCGACCGGACCAGCTCGAAGAAACGGGCCCGCGCCGACCTGCCCAGCGCCCGTGTCGACTCGTCGAAGACGATCAGCCCACCCCCCGGGCGGTGATCCTGCACCGCCCGGGCGATGGCGACCACGGCCCGGTCCTCCGCCGAAAGCTGCCCGACCTGGCGGCCGACCTCCAGGGGTCGGCCCAGCCGGGCCAGGACCTGCTCGGTCGCCCGCTGCTCCTCGCGGCGGTTGATCCGCCGCGAGAGCCGGCCTGCCCGATAGTGCCCCAGCCGCACGTTCTCCCACACTGTCAGGTCGTCCACCAGTCCGCTGTTCTGGTGGACGACCGAGACTCCCGCCTCGCGCTGCTGCATCGGGCGGACGGGCAGCGCCAACTGCTGCCCGTCCACCGCGATGGATGCTCCCGGGTCGGGCGCGTACACGCCCGTGAGGATTTTGACGAGGGTGGACTTCCCGCACCCGTTCTGGCCGACCAGCCCGTGCAGTTCTCCGGGGACGATCTGAAGATGGACCCCGCGAAGCGCCCGGGTCGAGCCGAACGCCTTGGACAGCTCGGCCACTTCCAGACGATGGCGCGGTGCCGTGTCCGGCGGGTCGGTCCGCGAGTCGGCGCTCACGGTGTCCGCCTCGTTCGTCACCCGATGCCCCAGAGCTTGGCGAAGTCCGCCTGGAAGGAACCGTCGCCGAACCACTCACCCGAGGCCTGGGCCGCGGCTGTCACCTTGATGCTGTCGATGTTCTGCTTGGTGAACAGCCGCATGGGCTGGGCCTCGTCGATGGGCCCGGACTTGGTCATCATGCGCAGGAGTTCGTCGGTCACGCCGAAGCCCATGTAGACCTGGTCCGCGGCTACGACGGCCTTGACCGAACCGCTCTTGATCAGGCCCAGTCCGTTCACCGAACCGGCCGCTGTGGACACGGAGATGCCGGCGGAACGCCCCGACTGCTGGATGCCCTGGATGGTGGGCTGGAGGCTGTCCTCGAACTGGGTGTAGTAGTAGTTGGCACTCGGGTTGCTCAGGACGTTGGAACTGGCCTTCGAGGCCAGCAGGGCCGGCGTCGAGGCGGTGATCTCCGTGACCGTGACCTTGCAGCCGGGGCAGTACTTCTTGTAGATCGGCAGCGAGTCGGCCACCATCTTGATCGCTGTGGGGCTGTCGGCATTCTGCGCGATGATCAGATTGGCCTTGCCCTTGGAGTCGGCGATGATCCACCAGGCCATCGCGGTGGCCTGAGAACTCGCACCCGGCACATAGCTCACCTGGTTGCTGTTCTTGACTCCGGCCGGAGGGTTCTGGTCCGCGATGACGATCGGGATGCCCTTGGCCTTCGCGGCGTCGAGCGCGTTCTGCGCCATGCCGTAAGGGATCGCGTCCAGGATGATCCCGGCCGCGTCCGCGGTGATCGCCTGCTGGACGCAGGAGGCTATCGCGGTCGGCTGGGCCTTGCCGTCGCACACCTGCTGCGAGAGGCCGGCCTTGGAGAGCGCCTGCTTCGTCGACCCGGCCGTGGCGACGAAGGCGGGGACCTGCTGGACGATCGGGATGTAAAAGACCTTGCGGCCCTTGAACTTGTCCACGCCCGGCACACTCGTGGTGGGGACGGGGTAGGTCTTGGCCATGGCCTGCAGGGCCGCCACCTTCTTCTCGGCGGTGGCAACCCCCGATGCGGAACTGTCCTTGCCCGATGTGGTGGAGCCGGAACTGGAGCTGGAGCCGCCGCATCCTGCCAGCATCGCCGACGCGGCGAGCACAGCCGTGCACGAGGCCAGCCACCTTTTTCTGATAAGCGTCATTGCTTATGCCTCCATGGCCGAGCGTCCGTACTGCCTTGAGTGGACGCTGGTGGTGTCTGGAACCGCCCACGGTCACTGCGCGGGCGGAGAAGATACGAGAGGAGTGCGTTCGGGCCCTGGTCCGCGGCTTGCGCCGCGGCGGCACCTCACACCTGAACCAGATCGCGAAGCGGACCGTGGCGTGGTGAGGCCACCGAGGCGCCCTCGTCCACGTACCGCTCGTTGATCACAAAGACCGCGGACTGATTCGGATCGCGCGGTCGTCCGGTAGTCGAAGATTCCCGGCTCGGAGTCACGGTGACGCCGAGCCCTTCGACGGCTCATTCCTCCGCGTCCGAACCGAGTGCTGCGCAGTGATCACGATCTGCATCGTCAACCCCTGCCTGCCGCAAAGGCCCAGTTCGCGGACCAACTCCCGTCAATGGCCGAAAGTGTGTGCATGTCGGCAGGCACGCGGAAGCGCATCGGCAACAAGTTAAGTTTGCGAGTCGCGCACGGGCCGCGGTCTCCCCAGGGGCTTTCCCCTTGGTCGTGGATGACCTGGACGCTGGATCTATGGAGTTCCGGAGATCAGGAGTTCTCGCCGACGCCGTCGCGCTGTACCGCGCCGGTCCGGGGCGTCCGGTGGCAGCCGTGGTCAGGGATCCGGGTGTGAACCACGAGACGCTTCGCCTGACTCTCGTTCTTGGGAGAGTTCCCTTGGCCCGCCTCCCGCCCCGTGGGCCGGCTTCAGTCGAAGCCTGCAGGCCGGCACTGTGCCGAACCGAGTTTTCCAGCTCAGGCCTCGCAGTCGCGAGTGGGTTCTGTTACCGTCACTAGATCGATATAGTGACGGTAGGCGTGTCGACCGATGTGACCCTGACGGTCTTCCGCTCTGTCATCGTCTGCCTTCCAGGTTCGCCGCCTGCGAGATGACTCCGCCCAACTGCATCGCCCCATGTTCGACGCGGCCCGGAGGGACACCGGTGCCGTGGACGATCGGAGGACCGCCATGGACCGTCTGCTTCTCATGCGTTGTTTCGTCATCGTTGCCGACCTCGGCAGTTTTAGCGGGGCGGCCAAAGCGCTGGGGTCGTCGGGATCACTCGTGTCGCGGTATGTCGCCGAGCTGGAGCGGCAGGTCGGCGTCCGGTTGGTCAACCGCACGGCCCGCTCGGTGAGCCTGACCGAACCGGGCCTGCGCTACGCCGAGTTCGCGGCCCGCATCGTGAAGGAGATCGACGCCGAGGACTCCAGCATCGCGGATATGCACGACAGGGCGGAGGGTGTGCTCAGCATCATCTGCCCGAAGTGGATCGGGAGCCTGGACCTCGGGGACGCCATCGCCGCCTTCTCCGCTGCGCACCCGAAAATCCAGATCCGGTTCGAGCTGGGAGGCATGTCCGACCGGACGTACGACTTCCTGGACGGCGGTTTCGACCTGGCGTTCCACACCCGGGACCTCCGGGACTCCAACGTCCGGCTGAAGAAGATTGCCTCGCTGCCCTTCGTCCTGTGCGCGTCGAAAACGTACATTGACGAACGCGGCCCCCTGACGCACCCCAATGATCTGGCTGCCCACGACTGCCTGGTGCACGTCAACGACCCCGTCTGGCGCATCGGGCACGGCCCCACCTCCACGCTGCACAAGATCCGCAACGTGGTCTTCTCGTCCAACTCTTACATCGCCCTGCAGAAGGCAGCCGTGCACGGGCGCGGCATCGCCCTGCTGCCGCAGCGGTCCGCCTACGACGATCTCGTCTCCGGGGCCCTGCAGGTCCAGTTGCCCCACCTGGCGGCACCCGACCGGCCGCTCTACGCGATCCACGGGCCCGGGCCGGGCACCCAGCGTAAGATCACGGTCTTCCTGGACTACCTCGCCCAGTGGTTCGCGGAGAACCCGATTCCCACGATCGGCCGTTGACATCCGCCGACACCTGCGCGGCGCGAAACCTTACAGTCCGCCCCGGTAGCTCATATTTTCTACCAGCTGGTGGGCAGGTGTGCTCGGTGTGGCAACGCGAAGCGAGCCGCGAAGGAGCTGTCTCTTCATGTGCGAACCCTTGGGTGAACCGACGTCGCGCCGGACGATGCTGGGCGCGATGGCCGCATCCGCCGCATCCGCCGCTGCCGCCGTCGCCGTACCGGTGCTCGGCGCCGAGCCGGCCGCGGCCGCGACGACGACCGGATCCGCGCCCGCCGGAGCGGGCCTGACCGTGACCCTCCTCGGCACCAACGGCGGGCCGCCGCCCCTGGCCACCCGGTACGGTATCTCGTCGGCGCTGACGGTGAACGGCAGAACGTATGTGATCGACTGCGGACGAGGAGCGGTGACGCAGTAACTGCGCGCCGGTCTGTCGATGCCGTCGCTGGCCGGGATCTTCCTGACCCACCTGCACGCCGACCACATCGTCGACTACTACTCGTTCCCGCTGCTGTCCGCGGGCGCTTCGGGCGCGCAGGGCTTCCAGAACCCGATCGAGGTCTACGGCCCGGTCCCGTCGGCATCGCCTCGATGGTCGCCGGCGCTCCGGGGGCCGTGCCGGGCACCGTCGAGATGACGAGGCTGGCCGGTCAGGCGTACGCGGCGCCGCCGACCTTCTTCATGACCGAGCACGCGGGCATCGACCTGGCGACCCTGCTCAACGTCCACGACGTACTGCCACCGTCGGGTGTCGGCGCGTCGGCGACGAACTCCGCGCCGGCCATCGCGCCGTTCGCCGTCATGGAGAACGACGACGTGAAGGTCACCGCCGTCCTGGTCCCGCACGGCGCGGTGTTCCCCGCCTACGCCTACCGCTTCGACACCGACCACGGCAGCGTCGTGTTCTCCGGAGACACCGCGCCGACCCCGAACAACATCAAGCTCGCGGCGCACGCGGACGTCCTGGTGCACGAGGCCCTCTACCCGGCGGGGCTCGCGAGCCTGGGCCTGCCCCAGGCGCTGATCGACCACATCACCTCGACCCACACGGACGTGGCACAACTCGGCCGGATCGCCGCCGAGTCGGACGCGGGAACACTGCTCGCCACCCACCTCGGCCCGGGACAGCAGACCGTGGTCTCCGACGCGACCTGGCGACGCCTGCTCCGCGACAGCGCACGCCGGGCCGACTTCGGCGGGTCGATGGTGCTGGGCACGGACCTGCTGCATCTGCCGGTACGACGGCGCGGGTTCCGCCGATCCTGAACCACCCGGCGTTGCGCAGAAGTTCCGCATTGCTTGCGCTGTGGGACCGATCACCGGTGCGTCACGACTCTCGCCTTGTCCGAAACCGCCTGTTACCGTCCACCTAAATCGATCTAGTCAGCGGCCGGCGCCCCGACGACGCCCTGGACGATGACGTCCACTCGATGGAGTGTGAAATGGACTTGGTCGCACAACAGCGCAGTACCTACGAAGCGGTCCTCCGGCTGAACGAGGCACCGTTCATCACCGAGCGGCCGGCGATGTTCAGTCCGGCCGCCGCAGCGCAGGACGAGGGCAACTCACGGGGCACCTTCGGCCGCTTCGCGCAGATCCTGCTCCCCGAGGAGTACTCGGACTGGGTCGAGGAGAGCGCCGCCCATGTCGGCTCGTGCTATCTCGGTGACTGGACCTCGCTCCACAAGGTGAAGGTGCACGGCCCGCAGGCGCTCGCGTTCCTGGGCCGACTGGGGATGCGGGACCTGTCCCGCTTCGAGACCGGGCAGATCAAGCACCATGTGCAGCTCGACGAGAACGGCTGGATCGCCTCCGAGGGCGTGCTGTGCCGGCTCGGCCCCGAGGAGTTCGTCTACACCGCGGGCAGTTGCGACTGGCTGTTGTGGCAACTGGGCCAGGGCGGTTGGGACGCGGCAGCGACCGACGTCAGCCCCGACCGGTTCATCTTCGGCGTCCAAGGACCGGCATCCTTGGCCACGTTGGAGAAGCTGACGGGGGACGATCTCCGCGACATCGGCTTCAGCCGCAGCCGTATGTCGACGGTCGACGGGGTCCCGGTACGGGTCCTGCGCACCGGGATCTCGGGCGAACTCGGGTACGAGCTGCACGGGCCGACCGAGCACGCCAACGAGATCTGGGCGGCGGTCGTGGCGAGTGGGCAGGACGTCGGCATTCGTCAACTGGGCTTCCGGGCCCAGCCTGTTCAGCACATCGAGGCCGGGATCGCGACCAACGGGCTGGACTATCTGCCGGCGTCGATCCTCACGCCGGGTGCGCCGAGGCAGTTCCGCAAGGGCACGCCCAGCGGCAGTTTCGTCCCGGCGGGCGGGGTGACCGACTACTTCCGCAAGCCGGGCGAACTCGGCTGGGGGTTCCGCAAGGGCGTCCCCGACCGCGACTTCATCGGCCGGGACGCTCTGGTCGCGGACGCCGAAAAGGGCCTTCCCGGCCGCCAGTTGGTCGGTCTGCGCTGGAACGAACAGGATGTCGCCGGCGTCCTCACCTCGCTCCTGAGCGACGCTGAACTGCCCGACCAGATGGAGATGCCGCGCGCACGCGGCCCCCACTTCGACCAGGTGTTGATGTCGGGCGATCCGGTGGGCGTGGCAACGGGCCGCACCGTGAGCCCGACCCTGCGGGCGATGATCTCCCTGTGCGTACTCGACCCGGCGCACACGGCACCCGGCACGGAGGTCGTCGTCCTGTGGGGCCGGCCGGGCACCCCGCAGCGGGAGATCCGGGCGACAGTCACCACGCTGCCGTTCAAGCCGGACAACCGGCGCACCGACGTCACCGCACTGTGACCGCCCCACCTCGCTCTACGATCTCCACCGCCCCTCTCCCCACCCGCGGACCATGGCGGGCCGCAAGCAGTTCGACGTGGACGAGGCGCTACGACGTGCGATGCACGTCTTCTGGCGCTGGGGTTATTCGGAGGCCTCGATCGATCGCCTGACCGAGGGCACGGGCCTGGGCCGGGGCTCGCTCTACGGCACCTTCGGCGACAAGAGCACCCTCTTCCGCAAAAGTCTCCAACGGTACGCGCAGACCTACCACCCGCTGTACGAGCAGGCGCTGTCCGGCCCCCACTCGAGCCCGGGCGCCGTTGTGGCCGCCTACCTGCAGGTCACCCTGAACCGCATCGTCGACCCGACGGTCCCGGACGGCTGCCTGCTCACGGTGTCGGCAACGCAGTTCCCGGCCCTCGACGCGGAGGGCCGGGCGATGGTCCGCGCCATGATCGACGGTTTGCGGGCGATGCTGGAGCAGGCGTTGCTGGCGGCGGGGGCCGATGATCAGGAGGCGGCAGAGCTGGCGTTGTGCACGCTGGCAACGAACAAATCCCTGGCAGTGCTGAGCCGCGCCGGCTTCTCGGGCGAAGACCTGGCAACCGTCGCGGCAGCCGCCGCCAAGAATGCCAAGGCTGTGCCGAACCGGCCGGTCGAACCGTCGGGGCCGCGATAGGCGGGAACGACTCCGTCGCCAATGGATCTGCAGAGACCTTGGGGCAGCCGGCGGCTCGGCAGGAAGTGACTCGACCCAGCCCTCATAGAGGCGGAGCCGACCCTGGCGACGAAATCGTCCCACCGGGGGCAGAAGCTGACCTGAGCCGCCTCGGTCTTCGGGCACTTGGGGCTTGCCGGGAATCAACACGCTGGTTTGATCTTGGTGTTGTCCGGGGCGAGGAACCTCGCGATGTCTTCCTGCGTGCGGAAACGGGCCGTTGAAGCAGGGAGATGGACACCATGGGCTTCCAGGAGCGGACGGACGTCTTTCACTGCGCGGCTGATGGTCACGGCGGTGGTGTTGAAGAGCTGGCCCAGGAGGTCCAGGGTCGCGAGTTTCCGCAGGTGGAGCACGGTGACCAGGACCCGGTCGGCTGAGGTGAGCTTGGCTTTGGCTCCTGCGCCAGGGGCCACCAGGCGTTCGTGGCTTCGACGCGTGCGGAGCACTCGCTCGCGTTGGACCTCCATCGCTGGAGTCAACGAGTCGATGAGTTCGCTGAGCTGCCGGCGGGTCATCCCGGTCAGTTCCGGGTCCTGGAGCGAACGCCGCGTGAGGCGAGTCGGTCGGTCCGCCAGGGCCTCGTCCGGTGTCCTGCCGGCGGTCGCGGCCTCCATCGGACGCTGGGGGTGGAGGGTGTAGTTCCAGTCGCCGTGGAAGCGGTGGCGGGTGATGGGCAGGGCGGCGATCTCGTCGTCGCTGATGCGGATGCCGGTGGGGTACTCACCGCTGTCGAGTTCGGCATCCACGATGAGACCGGTGCGGCTGGTGGTCGCGGCGATGATTTGGAGCATGACTTCATGGCTGGTCAGGGGTCTGCCGCGCCAGTTCATGGTGAACTGGGCGAACAACCGGTGCTCGATCTTGTTCCACTTCGAGGTGCCTGGCGGCAGGTGACACACCGTGATCTCAAGACCGGTCTCAGCAGCGAGACCGGCGAGCTGCGTCTTCCAGCCGCGGGTGCGGTAGCCGTTGGAGCCCCCGCCGTCGGCGGTGATCAGCAGCCGGCGGGCGCGGGGGTAGTCGTGCTGGCCGCGGGCCTGCCACCAGCGCCGGATCGAGGCAACAGCGAACGTCGCGGTGTCGTGATCGGTGCCGATACTGACCCAGCCGGTGTTCGCAGCAGTGTCATAGATTCCGTACGGAATCGCTTTCTCGGCCTGGCCGGGGAAGTCGTGCGTCTTGACCTTCACCGGCTGTCCTGCGGGCCGCCATTGGTGCACGGCGTTTTTGTAGTCGCCGATCAGCTCCTTCTTCTTGCTGTCGACGCTGATCACCGGGTCACCGGTGTCCCTGTGGTCTCGTGCCTGCTCGTTGAGGTAGCGGAACTGGGCGTCCCGGTCCGGGTGCTGAGCACCTTCGATGGTCCTGGCGTTGGCCTGCAGACTGAAGCCCTCCTCTCGCAGCAGGCCGGCGACCGTGTCGGCGGAGACCCGGTGGCCCTGCCGGGTCAGCGCCGCTGCCAGCTTCCGGGTCGACTTCGTCGTCCAGCGCAGAGGCGACATCGGGTCGCCCCGCTCGTCGGGTCTGCCTCCTCCCGTTCGGCCAGAAGGCACTTGACTAGCGCCGGGGCGGCTACGACAGACCGAAGCCCGGCTTCCGACGCGGCGGCATTCTGCGGTGATCTCGGCTTCGGCCGGCCGTACCTGCTTCTCCAGCCGCGGCGGTGTGGTCCCGGATCCGGGCATCGGTGCGCTCGGCTTCCTCACCCGTCGCTGAGAGACCATCAAAGGTGCGGGCGCGCTAGACCACCAGCCACGAGGGCCCAACCGTGGTCGCGATGCGACAACGCCTCCGTGGACAAGGCCGGCTCAAAACTCATCACCCCGGCGGGAGCGTGGGCCGGGATCCGGAGACCGGGATCACGACCTGGGCTAGCTTCACCGGACACACTATGTCAACCCATCCCATTGCTACCTTGAGTTGAATCTCCGTTCAGTTCGCACTCGCTTCCCACAATCGGACAGTGCCGTCCCAACTGCCGCTCGCCAAAGTCCTGCCGTCTGGGCTGAACGCCAAGCAAGTGACCGTATTGGTGTGGTGGCCAGTGAGGGTGGCAACAACCGTGCCCGTGGCCACATCCCACAGCCGTACCGTGCCGCTGTCCAACCCTCCGCCTCCTGCGATGATCCGGCCGTCAGGGCTGAAGACCACAGAGCAGAACCCGCTGTCGCCTCTGAGCACCGCAACGGCCTGACCTGTCGACACGTCCCAGAGCCGGACCGTCCTGTCATGGCTGGCGCTGGCCAGTGTCCGGCCGTCGGGGCTGAAAGCTACCCCGATGACCGGATGGTCGTGGGTGAAGGTGGCGGCGGGCTCCCCCGTGGCCGCGTCCCACAGCCGTGCCGTTCCTTCGTAACCGGCACTCGCCAGGGTCCGGCCATCCGGGCTGAACGCCACCCCTTTGATTCCTCCGACGTGGCCCATGAGGGTCGCCGTAGTGCGGCCCGTGGCCACGTTCCACAGCCTGAGTATGCTGTTGCTGCCGTAGAATCCACCACCGCCGGCCAGCACCCTCCCGTCGGGGCTGAACGCCACAGCGTCGACCTCTTTGCGGTTATTGAGGACACGCGTAGTCCGGCCAGTTGCCAGACTCCACAGCCGGATCGTCTCGTCGGTACTGCCGCTCACAAGGTTGTGGCCGTCGGGACTGAACGCCACCCCGCCGACGCCAACGGTATGGCCCGTGAGGGTTGTAGTGCACCGGCGAGTGCCCGTATCCCACAGGCGCACCGTGTGGTCTATGTGACCGCTGGCGAGTGTCCGGCCGTCGGGGCTCATCGCCAGCCCGAAGACCATCCCTCCGTCACAGTCGAGGGTGGCCGCATAGTGCCAGTTCAGGTTCGTCCGCCCCCGATGCTGCAGTTCAAGCGCGGTGAGCCTGGAAGCGACGAAGCCAGCGGTGGAGGGGCGGTACCGAGGCTCTTTTGCAAGTAGATCGAGAACCAACTTGTCGAGATCCACCGGCACTTCGGGACGGAGATCTCGCGGGCCTCCCGGCGTCTTGTCCAGATGCTCGCGCATGAGCGCGAACGGAGGCTGGTTCTCCGCGAAGGGCGGCCGGCCGGTCAGTAGCGCATGCAGAACACACCCGAGTGCGTAGAGGTCGACGCGATCATCGACCTGTTCACCGGTCCACTGCTCGGGGGCCATGTAAGCCGGGGTGCCAAAGATCCGCCCGGTGACGGTGAGGGTGGAAGATGCATCGAGGGCCTTGGCTATCCCGAAGTCACAGATCTTCAGCGGGCCGCCGGTGACCAGGAACAGGTTGGCTGGCTTGATGTCCCGGTGCACGATATGGCGGGCATGGGCTGAGGCCAACGCCTCGGCGGCCTGAACCATCAAGGACACTGCCTGTCCGATGGGCAGCCCCGTTGGTGCGCTCGCGAGTACCGTCGCCAGATCAGCGCCGCGCAACAACTCCATGACGATGAACAGTCGGTCGTCGTGGCGGCCGATGTCATGGACCATCGTGATCCCCGGATGCTGCAGACTCGCCGCGATCGTCGCTTCCTGCCGAAACCGATCGGCCAGTTCCGGTTCAGCGTCCAGGGAGAGCAACACCTTGACCGCGACGGGTCGGCTCAATTCCTGGTCGTAGCACCGCCATACCTCGCCCATGCCGCCTTGACCCAGGCGCTCCTGCAGTTCGTACCGACCCGCAAGCTCAAGTCCAGGCTTCATGGGGCTTCCCAAATTTCATGTGTAGATCTTCCCGTCATGGGAAGCGCCGCAGATTGAGAACCTTGATCGAGATCGGCTCGCGCGAAGCTCCGGGCAGACCCGGCTTCATCGCATGACCTGGATTCAATTGCTGGAGATTTCATTCCACCAGCAAGGCCGTTGCCGAACCAGCCCTCGGCATAAGAAGCTGTTGTCTTTCCGGGCGTGATCTCTGACTTTCCGCTGGTCAGGCATGGTTCCGGTGTCGCCGAGGGAGGCTTGGACCGGTCTGTTCGTCGAGGGTGGCATAGAAGCGGTCGGTGTTATCGGTGCGGGGCTTGCTGGAGGAGCGGGAGAGGGTGGCCGTGGAGGAGCTTCAGGTGGAGGCCGATCGGATCCTGGACGCGCTCGGCGAGGCCGAGATGGTGCTGGAGCGCCGGGTCATCGCGCGGGAAGCACTGGCCGAGGCCCTGGCCGTCCCCGAGGACGCGAGAGACGTGCCGGTGCCGGAGGCGCCTGGTCAGCCGCTGGCGCCGTCGACGGTGGGCAAGGTCCCGGTCGCCAGGTCGAGGGTGCCCGACCGTCGGGAGGGCATGACGGCTGCGTCACTGGCGCCGGGGTACCAGAAGATCGTGGAGCTGTTTGAGGCCGAGCTCGGACTCGGGGTGGAGGGCATGCAGGCGAAGGAGATGACGGCCCGGCTGGGGCTGGAGTTGTCGGCGGCGAAGATCGAGGGGGTGCGCTCGCGGGCGAAGCGGCTGGCCGAGAGGGGCTGGGTGGAACGGACGCCGGAGGGCCGGTTCAGGCATGAACGGAGCCCGACGGCCCACTGCTGCCGAATCGCGTGAACACTCCACCATCGCCGCGGCGGCTGGAACGGAGTGCGGTCGCGGCAGACGACTTCGACACCGGGCCTCTGGGCCAGCCACGAGGAAAAGTGGGTTGCCTCCCGGTCGGGCACCACATCGACGGGGTGCACGGTCTCGATGTCTCTGTGCAAGGGCGTTGACAAGCGGATCCAGCGTCCTCCAGGGTGAGGGCGGCATCAGGCAAATCGGTTTGTGCCCCAGGGCCGAAGAAGGTGACGTGATGACGCGCAGACTCGAACGCCCCAGCATCGGGAGCGTGGCCGCGGCCGCCGGTGTCAGTCGCACGACGGTCTCTCACGCCCTGAGCGGCAAGCGCAGTGTGTCCGCGGAAACGCGGAAGCGGATCCTGCAGGCCGTCGAGGAGCAGAACTACCGCCCCAACATGGTCGCGAAGAGCCTCCGCAGTCAGAAGACCCAGTCGGTGGCGCTGCTGCTGGTCGACATTGCGAACCCCTACTACCCTGCTGTGGCCCGCGCCGTGCACGACGTGCTGGCGGCCGAGGGCTACGTCTCGCTCATCGGCAACACCGACGGCGACGCCCGTACGGAGCGGACGTTGCTGGAAGAGATGGTGGCCCGGGGGGTCGACGGAGTCGTCATGCAGCCTTTGGCGCTTTCCGCCGCAGAGGTGCGCCAGATCACGGGCCCCTCGATGCCGCTCGTCATCACCACGACCTATCCCCATGACGTACCCGCCGACGAGGTGCTGACCGACGACTTGCAGGGACTTGGCGAAGTCGTCGATCATCTTGCGCGGCAGGACATACGTGACCTCGGGTTCATCGCGGGGCCACGAGGTGGCATCACGGGACCGCTGAGGCTGGACCTGTTCCGGGCCGTCGCCGCCGGCGCGGGTATGGACGTGCCGGAACATCGGATCGAGTACGCACCTCTCGGGCGTGCGGGCGGAGCGGCCGCGGCAGCCCGGCTACTGGCCCGCGCCGACCGTCCTCGCGCGATCCTGTGCGCCAACGACCTGATCGCGATCGGTGCGATGGAGGCCACCCGCGAGGCGGGCCTACGGGTTCCCGAGGACGTCGCGATCGTCGGATTCGACGACATCGAGACGGCGGGTCTCGTCACACCCCGGCTGACCACGGTCGTCAATCCCGCAGCGGCGGTCGGTGACGCCTGTGCGCGCACCATCCTGTGGCGGGTGGAGAACGGCCCGGACGCGCCGTACCGGCGCATCGTCTTACCCACCAGCCTGGTCGTCAGGCAATCGGCCTGAGCCGCTTCCGGAAACCGGTCCGGACCCCGCCGCACCGCCACCGCCGGATGCAAATCGATTTGCATCATCACGGGACGGGTGAGCACATCAGGTCGATCCCGATGGATCGACACCGCACAGATGGACAAGGACTCAAAACCCCATGACCCAGACCCCCGCGCGTTCCGCCGTAGAACTCGATGAGGACTACCGGCACACCACCACCGACGCCTGCCTGCCGAGGGACCTTCTCGCGGACGAGGTCGCCCAGCGCCGCGAGACCTGGTACGACGTCGACGACGTGGTGCGCGCCGCCAACGCCACCGACCCCGAGGACCGCGCCACGCTGCTCTCCCTGGTCGACGGCATGCGCGACAGCACGCGCCTGCCCGGCTGGGAGTACGAGGAGCCCGAGTCCTTCGACGCCATCCGCGCCTCCGTGGCACCCGCGCCGGCCGTCGCGTACGACAAGGACGGCTACCCCGACAAGGTGCGCGCGGCGTGGCTGGGACGCATCGCCGGCTGCAACCTCGGCAAGCCGGTCGAGTACGGGGACTACTGGACCGTGGAGCGCATCCGGGACTACCTGTTGCTCACGGACTCGTACCCGCTCACCGACTACTTCGTCGCCCTCGACCCCATGCCGAAGGGCTTCGAATTCCGGGAGAACTGGCCCGAGACCACCCGCGGGCACGTCGACGGATCGGCGCGCGACGACGACATCGACTACACCATCCTGGGGCTGCACCTGCTGGAGACCCACGGTCGCGGGATGCGCACGGAGCACGTGGGCGAAGCCTGGACCGCACTGTTCCCGCTCCAGCAGATCTTCACGGCCGAGCGCGCGGCGTACATCAACCTCATCAACGGGCTGCGGGTTCCGCAGGTCGCCCGTTTCCGGAACCCGTACCGTGAGTGGATCGGCGCGCAGATCCGCGGTGACGTCTTCGGCTACGTCAACCCGGGTGACCCGTGGGCCGCTGCCGAGCTCGCTCACCAGGACGCCGCGCTCTCCCACACCGCCAACGGCGTCTACGGGGAGATGTGGGCCGCCGCCCTCGTCGCGAGCGCCTTCGCCGCGTCGGACGCCGCCGAAGCCATCGACGCCTCGCTCACGGTCGTGCCGCCCCGCTCGCGACTGCACGAGGCGATCAGCCACGTCATCCGGTTGCATTCCGGGGGCGCGACCTGGGAGTCGGCGCTGACCGAAATCCACGCCGCCTACGGCCGCTACTCGTGGATCCACACCATCAACAACGCCGCCGCCGTCACGGCCGCCCTGCTGTGGTCCGAGGGCGACTACACGAACGCCGTCGGCAAGGTCGTCATGAGTGGCTGGGACACCGACTCCAACGGCGCGACCGTCGGTTCGGTCGCCGGCATCCTCACCGGCACCGCGGCGCTCCCGGCGCACCTGATCGAGCCCCTGCACAACCGGACCCGCTCGGCCCTGTTCGGCTTCGACAACTCCGTCATCTCCGATCTGGCCGCTCGTACCGTGCGCTTCGCCCGGACCGGCTGACGGTCTCCGGCCCACACAGCGGGCCCCGTAACAGCGAACCCTCTATCAATGGAGATGAGGATGGCCACGATCACCCGCCGCCAACTCCTGGGCGCCGGCGGCGCTCTGGGAGCCACGGCACTCCTGAGCGCGTGCGGGTCGACAGATCCGGCAGGCTCCGAGCAGGCGATCACCATCTGGAGCAGCCTGTCCGACGAACAGCAGAACGACTATTTCCGCAAGCATTTCGCCGAGGCGTACAGCGGCAAGTACCCCGTCCTGTTCAGCCCGAAGGCGGCCGGCACGATCGACCGTCTGACCCAGACCGCGCTGGCCGCCGGGTCGGGACCGTCGATGATCGGCACTCCCGGTCCGTCCAGTTTCGTCTCCTCGTACTGGTCCGCCGGGTACCTCGCCGACCTCGGGCCCTACGAGCAGCGTTACGGGTGGGCGGAGAAGTTCGCGTCCTGGGCGCTGGCCGCCTCCGAGGTCGAAGGAAAGCTCGTTACCCTGCCGGGCTCGTACGAGACCATGGTCTTCTACTCGAATCCGGCCACGCTCGACAAGCTCGGTCTGACCGTGCCCACCACGCGCGAGGAGTTCGAGAACTTCTGCACGGAGGTGAAGGGGCAGGGATACATCCCCCTCGCCGCAGGAAAAGCCGACTACAAGGGCGCCAACGAGTGGTTCGCCAGCCTGGGCCTGAATCACGGCGCGGGTCCTGAGGCGGTGTACTCCGCACTCCAGGGTGAGACCAAGTGGACCGACCCGGTCTTCGTCGACGCGATCGACCGGATGGCCTCGTACTTCAAGAAGGGGTGGTTCGGCGGCGCCGTCGACCTCTACTTCACGACCAACTTCCCCACGCTGTACGAGCAGCTGGCCTCGGGGAAGGCGGCCGGGATGCTCTCGGGCACCTGGGACTTCCCCAACTTCGGGGCCTACTTCGGGAAGGCGGCGGGCAACGACGCCACCTGGGACTGGACGACCGTCCCCTCGCTCGGAAACGGCGTTCCACCGGTCGTCTGGGACCTGGCGATCGGCGGGTCCGTCGGCATCAGCACGAACTTCCAGGACACCGCCGCGGCCGCCGACTACCTCAACTTCCTCACGACCGATCTCAAGACGATCATCGCGAGTGTCGAGGACATGAACTTCGCGCCGTCTCCCATCCGCATCGCGGCGGCCGACTTCTCCGCGAAGGCGGACAAGCGGACCGTACGGCTGTACTCCGAGCTGTCGGCCGCGAAGTCGATCGGCTACACCACCTGGACGTTCTTCCCTCAGCAGACGGAGACGTACATGATCGACTACTTCGAGAACGTCATCACCGGCCAGCTGAGCGCGAAGGCATACTGCGAGGGCATCCAGTCCCGCTTCTCCAGGGAGAAGGCCGAAGGCCGCGTGCCGACCGCGCCGAAGCCGGGCGGAGGGCTGTCATGACGATCCCCGAAACCGCACTCACGGCGGGAACGCAACCGGGCCACGTCCCGGCCCGGCGACTGTCCGCCGCTCCGGTGATGCACCGCCGCGGTGCGCTCGCCCCCCTGCGTGAACGCAGGGTCTCCGGCTGGTTGTTCCTGCTGCCGCTGATCGTCTTCAACCTGTTCGTCGTCCTCATCCCGAGCGCCTTCGCGGTGTGGTACTCCTTCACCGACTGGACCGGTATCAGCAACAAGGCCACCTTCATCGGCCTGGACAACTACACGAACCTGTTCCGGGACCCCGAATTCGTCCAGGGCCTGTGGCACAACATCCTCTGGACGCTCTTCTTCCTGATCGTCCCGATGTCCATGGGGCTCTTCGGTGCGTACGCCCTCTCGCGCATCACCCGTTTCCGTCTGCTGTTCCGCACGCTGTACTTCATCCCGTACATCGTCGCCAGCGTCGTGAACGCGTCCATCTGGAGGAGCATCCTCGACCCGCAGAACGGCCTGGGGAACCTGCTGAACATCAACCCACTCGGAGACCCGCAACTGGCCCTGTGGTCGGTGGCGTTCGTGAACAACTGGGCCTGGTGGGGATTCCTGGTCGTCGTGTTCCTCGCCGCCATGCAGGGGGTGGACCCCAGCCTCTACGAGGCGGCCACCGTGGACGGCGCCGGGGTGGCGCGGCAGTTCTTCTCGGTGACCCTGCCCGCCATCCGGCCGACCTTCGCCTTCCTTGGCCTGATGACGATCATCTGGTCGTTCCTCGCCTTCGACTACGTCTACATCCTCACCCAGGGCGGCCCGGCCGGCTCGACCGACCTGCTCTCGACCATGGCCTACCGCAACGCCTTCTCCAACCTCCAGGGCGGCTACGCCTCGGCCACGGGCATCGTCATGGCACTCATCAGCGGTGTGGTGGTCACCGTCTACCTCGTCATCCGGAAGACCAGGAAGTGGGAGACATGAGCATCGCCGTACCCTCGCGCACGCCCGCCCGGAAGGCGCCGAACGACCGCACCGCCTCGGCGGATGGCCGTCGCCGCCGCTTTCCCGTAGGCCGCACCACTGTCTATGTCGTGCTGACCGCGTTGGCGATCTTCTCCCTGGGCCCTATCGTCCTGTTCTTCTTCAACTCCCTCAAGACGAACAGCGAGTACGCGGCCGATTCGCTCGGACTGCCGACAAGCTGGACGTGGAGCAACTTCACGACCGCCTGGACGCAGGCCAACATGGGCGCCGGTCTATGGAACTCGGCCGTCATCGTGATCGGCACCGCCGCGATCACCTGTGTCGTCGCGGGCCTCGCCGCCTACGCGCTCGCGCGGCTCAATGTGCACGGGGCGTCGGGGTTCATGACCTACCTGCTCGTCGCGACCTCGCTGCCCTCCCAGATGTTCCTGGTGCCGCTGTTCTACATGTGGGCCAAGGCCGGACTCTACGACTCGCGTTTCGGACTGGTCCTGATCTACTGCGGCCTGTTCTCCCCCTTCGCCACCCTCCTTCTGCGCTCGTTCATGCTCGGCCTTCCCCGGGAGATGGAGGAGGCCGCACGGGTGGACGGAGCCGGCGAGCTGCGTGTCTTCCTGCGGATCGTGGTCCCCAACATGCTCCCCGGGATCCTGACAGTGGCCCTCACCACGGGGCTGGCGGCCTACAACGAGTTCCTGTTCGCGGTGACGATGATCCAGTCCGACTCGAAGATGCCGCTTTCGACGACGTTCTTCAGCTTCCAGCAGGGGTTCACCCAGAACTTCACGCTGATCAGCGCGGCCGGATTCATCATGATCGCGCCGATGCTCATCCTGTTCCTCGCACTGCAGCGAAGGTTCATCAACGGACTGGCCAATTCCGGAATGGGCGGCGTGTGAGCGTGCCCGATGCTCAGCCGCGCTCGGTCCATTCTTCACTGCCGCGGCCAGGTCGCGTACGTCCACCTGTCCTGCAGACACCTGGCCGGCGAGGCCGTCGGCCGCCTCCTTGACGGTGAACCGAACGGGCAGACCGGACGCGTGCAGGTAGCCGGCCGCGAACACCGTCCCGGAGGGTTCGTAGCTGTGCTTCGGGGCCGGCACTCGGGCCAAGGAGCGGAGGAGAGAGGTGGCTGGTGAGCTCCGTCGAGGGGCGCCCATTGCGTGCGTACAGCCTGGCTCGTCTGCCGCCACCTGCGGCTTTACCTCGGAAAGGCCTCTGACCCGCGTACACGGACGAGCGCAGGACGTCCTGGGACGTTTTCAGTGGTGGGTGAGGTCTTCCAGAAGGCCGAGCAGACCGATTGTGTCCGTCAGGTCGGGAAGGACGGTGGCGGCGCCGGCCGCGGTCAGTTCAGACTGCCCGTGGACGCCCGTGGCGACAGCGATGACATGGGCACCGGAAGCGAGCGCTGCCTCGACGTCTCGCGGGGTGTCGCCGACGAGGACGACAGGTGTGTCGTCCGGCAGGGTGCGGTGATCCCGAATGCGCCGACGAGCGACATCGACCAGCTCTGACCGATCGACCGCGTCCGCCCGAGGGTCACTCTCCGAAGTATCCGCGCCGACGGCGCGATGGTCACGTGTGACGACACGCGTGGGCTCGGGTGAGTCGTCCGGCCGTCGGCCGCCCCGCTGTGCAGAGCCGCGGGCGGAGGGTTCCTGGACTGCGGGGGCTCGCCCGCATGGCCAGGGCGGTCGGATGCCATCGCCGTAGCCCGCCGGCCGTCAGCTCCTCCGGCAGTCCTCGACGGGCGGAAAACGATCGCCGCCGCACGGACCGGTGATCCGTACGGCGGCGAACGTCCTGTCGGCCCGCGGGACCGCGGTGGGGCCGGCCCGTCAGGGGCGGCTGGTCAGATATCCGCCCATGGAGGTGAAGTACTCCGTCGCGGACAGCTCCCGGCCGTCCTCGGTCCGTACGCGCGTGATGGCCAGGCCGTGGTTGCGGCCGGTGCGCGCGTCGGCTCCGGCGACGATCACCACGCCGTCGCCCTCGCGGTAGAAGATGCGGCCGGGCGTACCGCCGTAGCGGCCCTGGGACACCACGGCGGCGAGGACCTCGAGGCGCCTGCCCCTGTGGAAGGTGAAGGCGCTGGGGTACGGCTCGGACTGGGCGCGGACCAGGCGCTCCAGGTCCTGGGCCGGCCAGGTCCAGTCGATGCGGATGTCTTCGTCGGCCCGCTTGTGGAAGAAGCTCGCCTGGGAGCGGTCCTGCTTGGTGAACTCCGTCTGTCCGGTGGCGATGAGGTCGAGTGCGCCGACGGTGACCGGGGCGATGAGGTCGACGGTCTTGTGGAAGAGGTCGGTGGTGGTGTCCGTCGGTCCGACCGGTACCGCCTCCTGCCGGACGATGTCACCGGCGTCGAGTTCGTCGTTCATCATGTGCGCGGTGACGCCCACTTCGGACTCGCCGTTGATCAGGGCCCAGATCAGCGGCGAGAAGCCGGCGTACTTGGGCAGCAGCGAGTCGTGCACGTTGAGCGTGCCCCGGCGCGGCAGGTCGAAGATGCGCGGGGGGATCCACGTCCGCCAGTTGTTGGCCACGATGATGTCCGGGTCGGCCTCCTTGAGGCGCTCGAACAGCTCGTCGTCGTCAGGGCGGTTGCGGATCAGCACCGGGACGCCGTGTTCCTCGGCGAGGTCGGCTACGGAGTCGCTCCAGATCTTCTCGTACGCGTGCTCGCTCTTGGGGTGCGTCACGACAAGGACCACGTCGTGTTCGGAGTCCAGGAGAGCTTGCAGGGTGCGGTGCCCCCAGGTCTGGTAACCGAACATGACGACCCGCATGGGGTTCCTCCTTGAGGCAGGGGCGCTGACCAGCGGTCAGTAAAGCAAGGCTTACCTTAGTTTACAACGGCTGTACATAGCGCCCCAGTTGGTGGGCATCGGCACACGCTTGGCGCTCGACGCGCCCTATCGACACCTTCACAGGATTAGCTTAGGCTCACCTAAGTTGCAGGCGAGCCGCTCTGTCGGCGTGCCCGCATTTCGCACTTTCCCCCACGCCTGGCAGGCGACTGCCCCGCACAATGGGAGTGACATGTCGCAGGTTCTTCCTGGTGGCGCACCACTGGTCCACGACCTCATTGGCATCGGCTTCGGCCCGTCCAACGTGGCCATGGCGATCGCACTCAGCGAGCACAACGCAAGCGCCGGCGGGCAGGAGGCGATCACCGCTCAATTCTTCGAGCAGCAACCGCGCTTCGGCTGGCACCGCGGCATGCTGATCGACGACGCGACCATGCAGGTGTCCTTTCTCAAGGATCTGGTGACGCTCCGGAACCCGGCCAGCGAGTTCAGCTTCCTCTGCTATCTGAAGAGCAAGGGGCGGCTGATCGACTTCATCAACCACAAGAGCCTCTTCCCGCTGAGGGTGGAGTTCCACGACTACTTCGAGTGGGCCGCTGCCAAGGTCGACGACATGGTCTCCTACGGCCACGAGGTCGTAGGGGTCACTCCTTTCGTCCGTGACGGAGTGGTGGAGCACCTGGACGTGACGGTCCGGTCGGGGGAGGGGCTCGCGGTCCACCGGGCCCGCAACCTCGTCTTCGGTACCGGGCTGCGTCCTCTCATGCCGGAGGGCGTGGAGCGCGGCGACCGCGTCTGGCACAGCTCCGAACTCCTGGCGAAGGTCGACGGATTGGAGGGTTCCTCGCCCGATCGGTTCGTCGTCGTGGGCGCCGGGCAGAGCGCCGCTGAGAACGTCGCCTACCTGCACCGCCGCTTCCCCCGGGCCGAGATCTGCGCGGTCTTCTCCCGCTACGGGTACAGCCCCGCCGACGACAGCAGCTTCGCCAACCGGATCTTCGACCCCGGGGCGGTCGACGAGTACTTCGCCGCGCCCGAGGACGTCAAGCGCCGGCTGATGGACTACCACGGCAGCACCAACTACTCCGTGGTGGACATCGATCTGATCGACGACCTATACCGGCAGATGTACCAGGAGAAGGTGCTCGGCACCGAGCGGCTGCGCTTCCTCAACGTGTCCCGGCTCGCCGACGTCAAGGAGAGGCCGGACATGGTCCGTGCCACCGTGAAGTCCCTCGTCACCGGTGAGGAGACCCTCCTGGACGCGGACATCGTGGTCTTCGCCACCGGCTACAGCCAGGCCGACCCCCTCGGCCTCCTCGGCGGCGTTGCGGACCGCTGCCTCCGCGACGACGAGGGCCGCGTCCGCGTCGAGCGTGACTACCGCATCACGACGGACCCCGATCTGCGCTGCGGCATCTACCTGCAGGGCGGCACGGAGCACACGCACGGCATCACGTCGTCCCTGCTGTCCAACACCGCCATCAGGGTCGGCGAGATCCTGGACTCGCTCCTCGACCGGGGCCTCAAACCCGCTTCCGACGAGGCCCGGATGGTCGCCGACGGAACCGGCAGCACCGCCGGTTAGGCCTCTCGCCGGTTCGCCCCCCCCACACCGCCGCGCCCTGCCCGGTGCACCGCACCGGGCAGGCGCGGCAGCCCTGTTCAACCACGTGAAAGCAAAGGGATAACGTACGTCGACATGGGCATGACTGCAGTTGAGCGCCCCGTGCCCAGGGGCACAACAGGGGCCCGTCACAGGCGGGTTGTGGGTTTGGGCATCCTTGTGGTGATCCTCGTGACCGCGGGGGCGGTGTCGTTGGCTGTCGGTGCGCGGGCGTTGAGTCCTGGCGAGGTGTGGCACGGGCTGTTCGCCGCGCCGCAGGACTCGGACCAGCGGCTCACCGAGATCAGGCTCATCGTGCAGACCGTGCGGGTGCCCCGGACGGTGCTCGCGATCGTGGCGGGCATCGCGCTGGGGGTCGGCGGGGCCTTGATCCAGGGGTACACGCGCAACCCGATCGCGGACACGGGCCTGTTGGGGGTGAACGCCGGCGCCTCGTTCGCCGTGGTGTCGGTGATCGCCGTGTTCGGGTTCTCCAACCCGTTCCAGTACGTCTGGTTCGCCTTCCTGGGGGCGGCGGTCGCCGGAGTCGTCGTGTTCGGTCTCGCGAGCATCGGCCGGGGGGCGGGCAACCCCTTGACGCTCGCCCTTGCCGGACAGGGGATCACGGTGTTCCTCGCGGCGATGACCACGGCGGTCGCGCTGTCGGACCAGGCGTCGCTGAACGCGCTGCGGTTCTGGAACGCGGGCTCCGTGGCCGGTGTCCAGTTCGACGTCATCTGGCCGGTGGCCGCGTTCATCGCGGCCGGGTTGGTGCTGGCGCTGACCACGCTGCCCGCCATCAATCTTCTCAACCTGGGGGACGACGTGGCGCGGGGGCTGGGCGTGAACATCGCGCTGAGCCGGACCATCGGCATCGTCGCCATCACCCTGCTTGCGGGCGCGGCGACGGCGGCGTGCGGCCCCATCGCGTTTCTCGGGCTCATGGTGGCCCACGTGGCCCGGTATCTGACCGGGCCGGACTATCGCTGGCTGGTGCCGTACGCGGGCCTGCTCGGGGCCATCATCCTGCTGGTCTGCGACATCGTGGGGCGACTGGTGGTACGGCCGGGTGAGTTGGACGCGGGTGTCGTCGTCGCTCTCCTCGGCGCCCCGTTCTTCGCGGTTCTGGTGTGGCGCGGAAAGTTCAAGAACGCATGAACGGGACGGACTTGAAGCCATCGGTGGCGCCGGGCGTGCGGCTCGGCCACGTGTCGTTCGTGTGGCGGCCCTGGATCGTGTTCGTCACGCTGCTGCTGGCGACGGCGACCTTCCTGATGTTCTGCCTGTCCATCGGCGTCGGGGACTTCCCCATCGCCCTGCCGCAGGTGATCTCCACGATCCTGGGCGGGGGCGAGCGGGTCGACAGATTCGTGGTCATGGATCTGCGGATGCCGCGTGCCCTGGCAGGCCTCATCGTGGGGATCGCGCTGGGGGTGTCCGGAGCGATCACGCAGTCCATCGCGCGCAATGCGCTGGCCAGTCCGGACATTCTGGGGGTCACCGGGGGAGCCAGCGCGGTCGCGGTGTTCCTGGTGACGGTGTCGGGCGGGACAGCCGCGGCGATCGTCGATGCCGTGGGCCTGTCCGCGGCGGCGCTCGGCGGCGGTCTCGGCACGGGGCTGCTGGTGTACTTCCTGGCGTGGCGGCGCGGGATCGACGGCTTCCGGCTCATCCTCATCGGCATCTCGGTGAGTGCCGTGATGGAGGCGATCACGACCTGGCTGCTCGTCACGGCCGACATCAGGGACGTGGCCCGGGCACAGGCGTGGCTGGTCGGCTCGCTGGACGGCCGGTCGTGGGACGAGGTCTGGGTGGCGCTCTGGTCCACCCTCGTTCTCCTGGTCGTCGTGTCGTGTGTCGCCTTCCAGTTCAAGCCGATGCACTTCGGCGACGAGGTCGCCGCGGGCCTGGGCGTCCGGTACTCGATGGTGCGGGCGGTCCTGCTGCTCTGCGCGGTGCTGCTGGCCGGTGTGGCGGTGGGCGCGGCGGGCCCGGTGCCGTTCGTCGCGCTGGTGGCGCCGCAGGTGGCGATGCGTCTGGCGCGGTGCCCCACACCGCCGATGGTGGCCTCCGGACTGGTGGGAGCGTTGCTGCTGATCGGTGCGGACCTGGTCGCGCGCACGGCACTGCCGATCACTCTCCCGGTCGGCGTGGTGACCGCGGCGATCGGCGGACCCTTCCTCGTCTATCTGTTGGTGCGGGCGAACCTCAGATAGCTGCTGGCTGCTAAAAAGGTTAGGCACACCTAAATACGAGGGGGGTCTTGTGGTCGCTCAGCACGTCACCGAGATCGAGACCGAGTCCGTGGCCCAAGACGTCTCACGGCTGGCAGCCAGGGGGGTCACGGTCGGGTACGGCGGCCGGATGGTCATCGACGATCTCGACGTGGCGATCCCGCCAGGGGTGATCACCACGATCATCGGCCCCAACGGCTGTGGGAAGTCGACCCTGTTGCGGACCCTGTCGCGGCTGCTCAAGCCGGCCAAGGGGACGGTCGTCCTCGACGGCGACGACATCGTCAAGCTCAAGACCAGGGACGTGGCGAAGAAACTCGGCCTGCTGCCGCAGGCACCGGTCGCGCCGGAGGGGCTGACGGTGGCCGACCTGGTCGCCAGGGGCCGCCATCCGCACCAGAGTTGGCTGCGGCAGTGGTCCTCGGACGACGCGGCCGTCGTGGAGCGCGCGCTCGCCATGACCGGGGTGTCCGATCTGGCCGACCGCCCGGTCGACTCCCTGTCCGGCGGCCAGCGCCAGCGCGTCTGGATCTCGATGACCCTGGCTCAGGGCACCGACCTGCTGCTCCTCGACGAGCCGACCACCTACCTGGACCTGGCGCACGCGATCGACGTGCTCGACCTGGTGGACGACCTGCACGAGTCGGGGTGCACCGTGGTCATGGTGCTGCACGACCTCAATCTGGCCACGCGCTACAGCGACAACCTCATCGTGATGAGGGAGGGGTCGATCCTGGCGCAGGGGCACCCGCGTGACGTGATCACCGCCGAGCTGCTGCACGAGGCTTTCGGGTTGCGGGCCAAGGTGATTGACGACCCGGTGGGAGACCGGCCGCTCGTCGTGCCGATCGGCCGTGCGCACGTCCAGCTCGATCAGACGGGGCACAGATAAAACACAAGTTCAGGCGCAAGTAAGGCTAGGCTAGCCTCACTTGGGGCGATAAGGTTTGCCTGCCCTCAGGAAGGGGCGTAGTGGACGGCGCGAGAGCAAGGGATTTCCGGATGCAGCTCCATCGAACAAAGCTGATGAAGTCCTCGCGGCGACTGGCGGCGGTACTGTCCGCCGTGGCCCTCGGCGCAGGTCTCCTCGCCGGATGCGGTTCGGACTCCGCGGACGAGACGAGTGACAAGCCCTCGTCCACCACCGCGGCCGGCGTCTTCCCCGTCACGGTGGAGCACGCGTTCGGATCCACCGAGGTCACCAAGGCTCCTGAGCGGGTCGTCACCGTCGGCTACACGGACGACCAGACCGTCCTGGCCTTCGGCATCAAGCCGGTCGGCATGGTGGACCAGTACCCGAACCCCGCGGGCCAGAGCCCCGACATCAACACCCAGTGGCCCTGGGTGAAGGACAAGTGGGGCGACACCAAGCCCGAGGTCATCATGAAGAACGGTGACTCCGGCCCCAACTACGAGAAGATCGCCGCCCTGCGGCCCGACCTGATCATCGCGGTCTACTCCGAGATCGACCAGGCCGCCTACGACAAGCTCTCCCAGATCGCCCCGACGGTGGGCCGCACCAAGACCGAGAAGGAGTTGTTCAGCGCGCCCTGGCAGGACAACGCGCTGCATATCGCCAAGGCGCTCGGCAAGGCCGAGGAGGGCGAGAAGATGGTGCAGGGCATCCAGGACCAGCTCGACGCCGCCAAGGAGGCGCACCCCGAGTTCGCGAGCCAGACCGCTGTCGCGCTGTCCTGGTACGAGGACTCGGTGGCGCCGTTCACCTCGACCGACGTGCGCGGACGGCTGCTGACGGGCATCGGCTTCAAGTACCAGACCGAGATCGACAAGATCGCGGACGGCAGCTTCTACACCAAGCTCTCTCCCGAGCGCGTCGACCTGGTCGACGTCGACCGCATCTTCGTCATCAACGACAAGGCGGACACGGCCGCACTGAAGAAGTTCGAGCTGTTCACCAACCTGGACGCCGTCAAGAACGGCAAGGTGTCGTACCTGCTCGACAGCGAGGGCCCGGCGATCGGCGCGGCCATCTCGCAGGGCACCCTGCCGTCCATGCCGTACGCGATCGACGAGCTCGTCAAGTCGGCGGCCGGCTAAAGATGTTGAACGACGCGACCTGCGCCCGGCCTGCCATGGCCCGGGTGTGAGCGGCACGGACACGGGCGTCGCCCCGGCGGTCCTGCGTACGGCTTCCGGACGCGAGGCGTCCCGGTGGGTCGCGGCGCACTGCCGCGAGGTGCCGGGGCTGACGGCGGCCACCGTGTTCACCACGGTGGCCGGCGCGGCGCTCCAGGTGCTCCCGGTGCTGCTGCTCGGCCGGGTGGTCGACGGAGTGGTCGAGGGCGAACCGCGCTCGGTCCTGGTCACGGTCGGGGCGTTGATGGTGGCCGCCGCGCTGCTCGGTGCGGCAGCCACCGCGGTGTCGACGTACCTGATCGGGCGGCTGGGCGCGGATCTGCTCGCGCGGCTCCGGGAAGGCGCCGTACGGGCGGTCCTCGGTATGCCGAGCGCACGGATCGAACAGGTCGGGCGGGGAGACGTGCTGTCCCGGGTCGGCGACGATGTGGCCGTGCTGTCCAGGGGCATACGGACGGCCATCCCCACGGTGTTCTCGGCGGGAGTGCTGGTCTTCATCGCCACGGTCGGCATGTTCGGCCTCGACTGGCGGCTCGGCCTGGCGGGCGCCGGGGCGCTGCCCGCGTACGGGCTGGCCCTGCGTTGGTATCTCCCCCGGTCCGCCCCGCTCTACAGGAAGCAGCGGGTGGCCCAGGCCGACCGTGCGCAGGCGCTGATCAGCGGTCTGAACGGGATAGACACCGTCCGTGCGTACCGTCTTGAGGACGCCTTCCGCGAGAAGGTCACCCGTGAGTCGTGGCGGGTGCGCGATCTCGGCATCGAGGTGTTCCGGTTCTTCGGCCGGTTCGTCGGCAGGGAGAACCGCGCGGAGTTCATCGGCCTCGTCCTGATCCTCGTGGTGGGGTACGCCCTGCTGGAGGCCGATGCCGCCACCCTGGGCGAGGTGTCGGCGGCCCCGCTGATGTTCCACCGGCTGTTCACCCCGCTGGGCGCCATCATGTTCACCTTCGACGAGGCGCAGAAGTCGGGCGCGAGCCTGACCCGGCTGGTCGGGGTGCTGGGGGAGGACGCGGAGGACCGGCTGGTGGGCGACTCGGCCGTCGCGTCGGCGGACGCCGCGTCGTACCCGGTGACGGTGGAGGGGCTGACGTTCCGTTATCCCGACACCGAGGAGCCGGTCCTCCGGGACGTCGACCTGAGGATCCCGGCCGGCGGTTCGCTCGCGCTGGTGGGGGCGACGGGCGCGGGCAAGTCGACCCTGGCCGCGCTGATCGCGGGCATCGGGACCCCGCAGGCCGGGTCGGTGCGCGTCGGGTCGACCGACCTCGCCGGCCTGGACGAGGCCGGCGCCCGGGCCCTGGTGAGCATCCTGACGCAGGAGACGCACGTGTTCGCCGGGCCGCTCGCCGACGACCTGCGGCTGGCCGCGCCTGAGGCGACCGACGCCGAGCTGATGGAGGCGTTGCGCACGGTCGGCGCCGACGGGTGGGTCGACGCGCTGCCCGACGGGCTGAACACCATGGTCGGCGAGGGCGGCGAGCGACTGGACGTCACCAAGGTCGCCCAGATCGCCCTGGCCCGACTGGCGTTGGGCCGGTCGCCGGTGGTGGTGCTCGACGAGTCGACCGCGGAGGCGGGCAGCGAGGGCGCCGCCGAACTGGAGCGGGCCGTACGGGCCGCGTGCTCGGGCCGGACCACCTTGTTCGTGGCGCACCGGCTGACCCAGGCGATGGCGGCGGACCGGATCGCCGTGCTCGACGCGGGACGCGTGGTGGAGCAGGGAACCCACGAGGAGTTGGTGGCTCTGGGCGGCCGGTACGCGCGGCTGTGGCTGGCCTGGCGAGAGGGCAGTTAGGCAAACCTAACTTAGGTTAGGCTAACTTTCAGTCTGTGAAAGGGTGCTGAGTCTTCGATGATGGAACCGAGCGCTCGTCTCGTACAACTTTCCCCCACACGATTGACCGACGTGCGCCGGCGGACCGGCGACTATTCCGACCGGACCATCACCGAAGCCTGCGCCATCGCGCTCTCGTACTGGGCGACGGGCCACAGCCCCGAAGGCATCGACCTCAAGCCCGGCACTCTGTTCGCCGATGTCCTCGGCTGGATCGACAACGGCGGGGCCGGGCCCGGCAGTTGGGAGATCGGCGCGGACGACCGGAGCATCGCCGTCCCGGAAGGCGTCGGGCCCGCCGACGCGCAGCTCGCACTGGACGACCTGGCCGACTTCCCCGACCGGCCCATCGGCACCGTCGGCCCGTCCAGTGTGGCGGCCCGGCTAGAGGCCCTGAGCGAGTGGAACGACACCGGCGCCGACCGGATCCGACCGACCATCGTGGAGATGTTCCGTGAGCAGGCGCGGAACAGGCCGGACGCCATCGCCATCGTCGACGAGCACCACTCCCTGACCTACCGTCAGGTGGCCGAACGTTCCAGCCAGTTGGCCCACCATCTGATCGAACGCGGACTCACCGCCGAACAGGCCGTCGGCATCTCGCTGGGCCGCTCCGCCGACATGGTGATCGGACTGCTCGCCGTGCTCCAGGCAGGGTGCGCGTTCGTGCCGCTCGATCCGCAGTGGCCCGCCGCCCGCCGAGCCGTCGTCATCGAGGACGCCGGGATCGTGCTCCAGCTCAACGACTCGGGCGAGCACGACCCGGGTGAACCGGAAGCCGTGGCCGTCGACCTCGGCGACTGGCGGTTCGGTTCCTACCCCGTCGAGGAGACCGGGGTCACCGTCCACGGCAACGCCCTGGCGTACGTGATCTTCACCTCCGGTTCGACCGGTCGCCCCAAGGGCGCGATGATCCGGCACGAAGCGATCAGCGAGCGACTGCTGTGGCAGGTCGAGGAGATCCTGGGCTTCGGCCACGACGACGCGTCACTGTTCAAGGCGCCGTTGTCCTTCGACATCTCCGTCAACGAGATCTTCCTGCCGCTGGTCAGCGGCGGCAGGCTGGTGGTCCTGCGGCCCGGCGGCGAACGCGACCCGCACCACCTGCTGGGCGTCATCGCCGAACACCGCGTCACCTTCACCTACTTGGTGTCGTCCATGCTGGACGTGCTCCTCGATATCGCGGGCGACTCCGGGCAACTGGACAGCCTGCGGCACGTGTGGTGCGGCGGCGAAGTGCTGACCCCGGAGCTGTACGAGCGGTTCCGTACCCGGCTC
This sequence comes from Streptomyces sp. NBC_00038, assembly GCF_026343635.1. Lineage (NCBI taxonomy): Bacteria > Bacillati > Actinomycetota > Actinomycetes > Kitasatosporales > Streptomycetaceae > Streptomyces > Streptomyces sp. NBC_00038. The sequence continues at coordinate 905,811 of NZ_JAPELQ010000001.1, read as the reverse complement.
GACATCCCGATGTACCACGGCTACGGCCCGGCCGAGACGACGATCGGTGTCTCGCACGTCATCTACCGGGGCGCGGCGGAACGCCTGTCGACCTCGATCGGCAAGGCCAACCCCAACACCCAGTTGTACGTGCTGGACGACGAGCTGCGTCCGGTCCCGGTCGGCGTGGGCGGCGAGCTGTACGTGGGAGGGTTCCTGCTGGGACGGGGCTACGTCAACGCGCCCGGCCTGACGGCGTCCCGGTTCGTGGCCAACCCCTTCGCCGGGGACGGGTCCAGGCTGTACCGGACCGGCGACCTCGCACGGTTCGCCCCGGACGGCTCACTGGACTTCCTCGGCAGGGCCGACAACCAGATCAAGATCCGCGGTATGCGGCTGGAGATCGAGGACGTCGAGGTCGGTCTCGCCGAACATCCCGGCGTACGGCACACCTGCGTCGTCGCGAAGAAGAACGCGGCGGGCGGCACCTACCTCGTGGGGTACGTGATCCCGGCCGCCGGGAGCGAGACCCTGCGGGCGGCCGAGGTCAAGGCCTGGGCCGCCGAGCACATGGTGGAGTACATGGTGCCCGCCCATGTCGTCGTGATGAAGGAGTTCCCGCTCACCGCGAACGGCAAGCTCGACCGGAACGCGCTGCCGGAGCCCGCCGTCGGGACGGGCTCGATCGTCCCGCCCACGACCGAGAACGAGCGCCTGGTGTGCGCGGCGATCGCGGCGCTGCTGCAACTGGACGAGGTCGGTGTCGACCAGGACTTCTTCCAACTCGGCGGAGACAGCATCCTGGCGATCTCGCTGCTGAGCGCGCTGCGCGACGCGGGCCTCTACGTCACGACACGGCAGATCTTCAGCAACACCGTGGTGGGGGCGCTGGCGGCGGTGGCGAGCCGTGAGGACGTCTCCACGGTGGACCACGGCGATGTCGCGACCGGTTCAGTAGTGGGGTCGCCCATCGTGCAGTGGCTGGGCGAGACCACGGACGCGATCGACGGCTTCGTGCAGTCGGTGGTGCTGAACACCCCGGCGGAGCTGACCCCCGACGCTCTCGACGCGATCCTCGCCGCCGTCCTCGGGCGGCACGACATGCTGCGCGCCAAGCTGGTGCGCGGCGACCGTTGGAGCTTCGACATCCCGGAGGCGGACCAGGCCCTCGCGGGATGGCAGGAGAGCGACCGGCCTCTCGACGAGTGCGTCGCGCTCGCCACCGACGGGCTGGACCCGGCAGGCGGCGTGATGCTGCGTGCCGTCTGGCGCCGCGAGGCACGGCAACTGGTCCTGGCCGCCCACCACGTCGTGGTCGACGGCGTGTCCTGGCGGGTCCTGATGGAGGACCTGGCCACGGCCTGGCGGCAGTTCACCTCGGGCGCACCGATCGAGCTGCTCCCGGCGGGCACGTCGTTCCGGCGTTGGACGCAGTTGCTGGAGCGCGCGGCTTTCGACGCGGACAGCGCCTACTTCTGGCGTCCCCTGCCAGGAGCGGACGAGCCGTTGGGCAGGCGCGCGCTGTCCGAAGCCGACACCGTCGCGGGGGAGCGGGTACGGACCGTCTCGGTCGGCCCCGATGTCACGGCCGCGCTGCTGGGCGAGATTCCCGCGAAGTTCCACGCGGGCGTCAACGACGTGCTGCTGACCGCGCTCGCCGTCGCCCTCGCCCGTTGGCGCCGCGACCTCGGGCAGCACCAGACGTTCGCGCACATCGAACTCGAGGGCCACGGCCGCGAAGGACAGTTCGTGGCGGGCACCGCCGGCTTCGAGCCCGAACTCTCGCGGACCGTGGGCTGGTTCACCACCCTCTTCCCGGTGACCGTGGACCCCGGCGCGGCGGCCGACTTCACCGCACCCGCGTACCTCGCCGCCGCGCTCAAAGCGGTCAAGGAAGACCTCGCCCTGGTGCCGGACAACGGCGTCTCCTACGGTGCCCTGCGGTACCTGACCCACACCGAGTTCGACGCGCCCGCACCGCAGGTGCTGTTCAACTACCTGGGCCGCTTCGACGCGGGAGCGTCCGGGGACTGGCAACTCGCCGGTACTACTGGGCAGTTGGGCGAGAGGCGCGACCCGAGGATGCGCCTGCCGCGCGCCCTGGAGTTCAACGCGATCGCCGAACCCGCCTCGACCGGCGAGTACGAACTGGTCACCACCATCTCCTGGCCCGACGGGATGTTCACCGACGAGGACATCGCGACCATCGGCGAGTACTTCCGGGGCGCCTTGGCCGCCCTCGCCGCGCTCGACCAGGGCGGCCACTCTCCCAGTGACTTCGGCCTGGTGCCGCTCGCCCAGGCCGATGTCGATGTCCTGGACGGCCCGGCGCTGCGGAACATCCTGCCGTTGACCCCCTTGCAGGAGGGTCTGTACTTCCACTCGGTCTTCGACGACGACTCGACGGGCGCCTACGTCGAGCAGCAACTGCTCACCCTGGACGGCGAGGTGGACGCCGACCGGCTTGCGGCGGCCGCCACCCGGCTGCTCACGCTGTACCCGAACCTGGCCGCGCGGTTCGTGGCCCTCACCGACGGCCGTGTGGTCTCCGTACTGGAGAGCGGAGTGGAAGCGCCCTTCACCACGCTGGACCGCCCCGGCATCACCGACGACGAGATACGCGACCACGCCGAGCGGGACCGCCGCGCCGGGTTCGACCTGGCCACCGGACCGCTGATGCGGTACACGCTCATCCGCGCGGGCTCCGGCCGCAACGTCCTGGTGCAGACCGTGCACCACATCATCGCCGACGGCTGGTCGGTGCCTCCGATGCTCCGCGCGCTGCTGACCGAGTACCACGCACCGGGGACCGTGTACCCGGTCGGCGGCTTCCCCGACTACGTGCGCTGGCTCGCCGAACGCGACGACGACGAGAGCGACCGGGTGTGGCGCGATCAGCTCGCCGAGCTGCCCGGCCCCTCGCTGGTCGCCGAGGGGCACACCCCGTCCGACCGGTTCGCCGACACCGCCGTGGAGCCGGGGGACGGCATCGACTCGGCCGTCCGGTCGGCCGGAGTGCCGCTGAGCGTGGCCGTGCACAGCGCCTGGGCGGTGACGCTCGGCGGCATCCTGCACGGCAACGACGTGGTGTTCGGTTCCACGGTGTCCGGGCGCGACGCGGAGGTGCCCGGCATCGAGCGCATGGTGGGTCTGTTCATCAACACGATCCCCGTGCGCGCCCGTTGGGCCGGTACCACCACGGCGCGCCAACTGCTCGCCTCGGTACGGGAGCACCAGAGCGCGGTACTGCCGCACCAGCATGTCTCGCTGGCGAGGATCGGCCGCCAGACCGGCGCCGGCCCGCTGTTCGACACCCTGGTGGTGTTCGACGTCGCGACCGATCTGGCCGCCCTGCGGGGGCCCGACGACGCGCTGGTCATATCCGGCATCGTGAACGAGGGCGCCCCGCACTACCCGTTGACGCTGGTGTTGGAGCGCGCGGTCGACGGGCGTCCGCGCTTCAACCTGATCTACGACGGCGAACTGCTGGGGGAGGCACGCGCCCAGGAGATCCTGCGCACGTTCACCCGGAACCTCACCGGACTGCTCACCCGGCCGGACGCCCTGGTCGTCGACCTGGTGGCCCTGGCCGACGACCAGCTGCCCGAGGGCGACCGGTCTCCCGCGCTCCGTGGGGGTCCGGGGGGTCGTCTCCCAGGAATGGGCAGCACCCCGACGACCCTGGGTGGACTGTTCGACGCCGCCGCGAACCGCGACCCCGCCGCCACCGCCGTCACCCAATGCGGTCTCGACGGCGGTACCCGGTCACTGACCTACGGCGAACTGGCTGACGCAAAGGGTGAGTTGGCCTCGACCCTGCGCGCGGCCGGTGTCGGGCCGGGCAGACGGGTCGCCGTAGCCATCCCCGCCTCCCTCGAACAGGTCGTCGCCCTCGTCGCGATCGTCACCGCGGGCGGCGCGTACGTGCCGCTGGACCTGGCGTACCCGGACGAACGGCTGGAGTACATCCTCGCCGACGCCGCTCCGCAGGTCGTTCTCGTGGACCGTGACCAGCGGGACCGCTTCACGGAACTGCTGGCCAGGGCAGGCGTGTCGGCCCGCGTGCTCGTGCAGGGGGACGAGCTGCCGCAGGCCACCACCGAGCCCGAGGTCGGCCCGCACGACCCCGCGTACGTCATCTACACGTCCGGATCGACCGGCAGACCCAAGGGCGTCGTCGTCCCGCACTCCAGCGTGGTGACACTGCTCGCGAACACCCGGCCCGAGATGGATTTCGGCCCGCACGACGTGTGGGTCCAGTTCCACTCCTTCTCCTTCGACTTCGCGGTCTGGGAGCTGTGGGGAGCGCTGGCGCACGGCGGTGAACTGCTGGTACCGGAGTACGGGTTGACCCGCTCCCCGGTCGACTTCCACCGGCTGGTCCGCGAGCGCGGAGTGACCGTCCTCAACCAGACCCCGTCGGCGTTCTACCAGTTCATCGAGGCCGACCGGCATGCCGGCGAGCCGGTCACGGCACTGCGCCGGATCGTCTTCGGAGGCGAGGCGCTGGATCTCGGCCGCCTGCGCGGCTGGGTCGAGCGGCACGGCACCCGTTCGCCCGAGCTGGTCAACATGTACGGCATCACCGAGACCACCGTGCACGTCACCCACCGGGTGCTGACCGACGCGGACTTCGGCCTCGGCGGCGACGTCAGCCCGATCGGCGGTCCGATTCCCGGACTGGTCATCCACCTGCTCGACGACCGACTCCGGCCGGTGCCGCCGGGCCGGGTCGGTGCCATCTACGTCGCAGGTGACCAGGTGGCGCTCGGCTACCTGGGCAGGCCCGGGCTCACCGCGGGCCGGTTCGTGGCGAACCCCTTCACGGGCGACGGCTCACGCATGTACCACACGGGCGACCTGGCCCGCCGCACGCTCGACGGCGAGCTGGAGTTCACCGGGCGCGCTGACGACCAGGTCCAACTCAAGGGATTCCGGATCGAGTTGGGCGAGGTGGAGTCCGCGGTCAGGGAGCTCGACGGCGTGGTCGATGTGGCCGTCACCGTGGCGGACAGCGGAGACCACCTGGTCGCGCACGTCGTGGGCCGGGTACCCGGCGACTTCGCCGGCCTGCTGTCGGCGAAGCTGCCCGCGCACATGGTGCCGGGCCGGGTGGTGCGGGTCGCCGCACTGCCGCTGACGGTCAACGGAAAGCTGGACCGCAAGGCCCTGACCGAGCGTGCCGCACAGGACGACACCCCGGTGGCCGCGATCGATTCCGTGCTCGCCGCACTGGTCGACATCTTCGCCGAGACACTGCCCGGCTCCGCCGTGGACGGTGACACCGACTTCTTCAGGGCCGGGGGCGACAGCATCGTCGCCATCACCGTGATCAACCGGGCCAGGGCGCTAGGCCTGCCGATCGCGCCACGGGACGTGTTCCTGTTCAGGACACCGCGCGCACTCGCCGAACACCTGGGGACACGCACACCGCAGGCGTCCACGCCCGTACCCGCACAACGCGAGGACGGCCCGCTGACGCCGACACCGATCATCTTGCGCCAGCGGGAACTCGGCGGATCACTCGCCCGATTCGCCCAGGCCAGGACGCTGACGGCACCCGAGGGCACCGGGTTCGCCGACGCCGAGCGCGCCGCGAACGCCGTCGTGGCCGCGCACCCGGCCCTCCGCCTGCGGCTGCGCGTCGAGCACGGGGTGTGGGCGCTGCGCACCGAAGCCGCCCGCGAGGTCACCGTCGTACGTACGGACGCGACCGATGCGACGACCGCGGCGAACGAAGCCGCCGACCGGCTCGATCCCGAATCCGGGGAAGTCATCGCGTTCACGTGGCTCGAGGCGAGCCGGACCCTGGTGGTCACCGTGCACCACCTCGCCGTCGACTCGGTGTCCTGGCTGATCCTCCTCGACGACCTGGCAGCCGCCATGCGCGGGGCGACCCTGCGACCGCCGACCACGTCCTACGCCGAGTACGCCGAAGCACTGGCGATCCAGTCGACCCACGCGATCGACGACCTCGGACACTGGATCACCACGCTCCAGGCGCCCGGGCTGCTGCCCGCGGTTGAGGGACTGCCTTCGGTTGAGGGACTGCGCGAGACCACTGTCGTGCTCGCGCCCGAAGTGAGCGACCGCGTGACGCGCACCGCACCCGTCGCACTCGGCGTCGGTCTCACCGAGTTGCTGTGCGGAGCGCTGCGAACCGCGCTGACACACATCCAGCAATCGCCCACCGACCTCGCGATCGAGCTGGAGCGGCACGGCCGGGTACCCGTGCGGGAACACCACGACTACACCCGCACGGTCGGCTGGTTCACCGCCATCGCACCCGTGCGGCTCACGGCGCACACCGACCCCGTCGTGGCGGCGCGCGAGGTCGCAGAACGCCAGCCGGACGAGCGCGGGCACGTCGGCTACGGCCGGCTCAGGTACCTCAACCCGCAGACGGCCCCGCTGCTGAACGCCCGCCCGCAGGTGCTGTTCAACTACCTCGGCCGCGGCAGCGAGTCCCAGGCGCTGCACCTCGTCGGCGGCGAACAGGGCAGCCCGTACGCCGTCGAGGTCAACGCCTGGACCGACGCGGCCACCGGAAGCCTGCACGCGGACTTCACCCTCGCCGAGGGCATCCCCGACGAGATCACCGAGCACTGGCTGAGCGCACTGGAACACATCGCGGACGCCTCCGCGACGGCAGAGCGCACGGCACCGGTCACCCCCCTCCAGCGGGGCCTGTTCTTCCAGGCCCAGATGGCGGGCTCGGCCGGACACTACGTCGCGCAGAACTACTTCACCTTCGACCGGCGTCTGGACACCGACGCGCTGGCCGAGGCGATGGCGCGCGTGATCGCACGGCATCCGGTCGTCGGCGCAGGCTTCACCACCGACGACGACGGAAACCCGGTCCAGACCCTCAAGGCGGGCCGGCAGGTCGATGTCCGCACGATCGCTCTGGAGACGGACGCGGAAGTCGAAGCCCTACGGGCCCGGGACCGCGACACGGGATTCGACCCGGGTGAACCGCCGCTGATCCGGCTGACCGTGGTGCGCCTGCCCGACGACCGCGACGGCCTGCTGCTGAGCTACCACCTGCTGCTGTGGGACGGCTGGTCCCGCGAGATCATGCTGCGGGACCTGTTCGACGCCTACCGGGCCGTCGTCGCGGGCGAGCCCCCGGCCCCTGCCCCGGCCACACCGAGCTTCGAGGACTACGCCCGGACGCTCGACGCCAAGGACGCCGCCGTATCGGAACGCTTCTGGGCGGACCACCTGACCGGCCTCCCGGGCCCGACGCTGCTCGCCGGACCTGCGCCGTCCCTGTCGGACGACCTGCCGCGCGCGCTCGTACACACCCTGACCGCCGAACAGTCGGAACTGCTGCGGGAAGCGGCCAAGGTGCACGGCGTCACGCTGAACTCGGTACTGACCGGCGCGTTCGGCCTCCTCCTCGGCGCACACACGGGCCGCAGTGACGCCGTGTTCGGAGTGACCGTCTCCGGCCGGGAGGGAGAGGGGCTGTCCGACATCGTCGGCGTGCTGCTCAACACCGTGCCCATGTGGACCCGGGCACGGCCGGACGACACGGTCCGCGAGTACCTGTCGGGCGTGCAGACCGCCAGGGTCGAGGCGATGGAGCACGAGCACCTCGGCCTCGGCGAGATCCAGCGGGCCAGTGGGCACGACACCCTGTTCGACAACCTGTTCGTGCTCCAGAACTTCCTGGACATGGACGCGTTCGCCGAGATGAACGCGAGGCACGGCATCACCTCGGTGAAGGCCGACGACTCCACCCACTATCCGTTCACGTGGGTCGTCACGCCCGGCGAACGGCTCACGGTCAAGCTGGAGTTCCGCGACGACGACACCGAAAGCGCCCGTTCCCTCCTCGACGACTACCTGAGCGTGCTCGAAGACCTGGCCGGCTCGACCGGGCCGGTGGGCGCGCTGCGGGGTCTGGGGCCGGAGCCCGAGCCCGCCGAACGCACGGACGTCGGCACGGACACCGTCGTCGACCGGTTCGACAGGGCGGCGGACCGCGACCCGCAGCGCGTCGCGCTCGTCGCCCACGGTGCGACCATGACCTTCGCCCAACTCCGGGACCGCAGCCGCGCGGTGGCCGGTGTACTCGCCGGGCGCGGCATCGGCCCCGAGGCGACCGTGGCTCTCGCGGTCCCGCGCTCCCTCGACTCGATCGTGGCGCTGTTCGCCGTACTGCGAGTCGGCGCCGCGTACGTGCCGCTGGAGCTGGACCATCCGGACGAGCGGATCGCCGCGATCGTCGCGGACGCTCGACCGGACGTGATCCTCACCGTGACCGCCGTGTCGCCCCGGCTCACCGGCGACCTGATCGAGCTGGACCAACCCCTGCCCGAGGCCGAGCCGTTCGCGACGTTCGCGCCGGACGACCCGAACCGCCTGCGGCACCCCGCGTACACGATCTACACCTCCGGATCGACCGGGAAGCCCAAGGGCGTGGTGACCGAGTACGCCGGGCTCACCAACATGCTGATCAACCATCAGCGCCGCATCTTCGAGCCGGTGTTGGCGGAGCACGAGCACCGGGTCTTCCGGATCGCGCACACCGTGTCCTTCGCGTTCGACATGTCCTGGGAGGAACTGCTGTGGCTCGCCGACGGCCACGAGGTGCACATCTGCGACGAGGAACTGCGGCGTGACGCGCCCCGGTTGGTCGAGTACTGCCTCGAGTACGGGATCGACGTCATCAACGTGACGCCAACGTACGCGCAACAGCTGGTCGCCGAGGGCCTGTTGGACAACCCGGCACGTCGTCCGGCACTGGTGCTGCTGGGCGGCGAGGCCGTCACCCCGACGCTGTGGCAGCGGCTCGCCGAGACCGAGGGGACCGTCGGCTACAACTTGTACGGACCCACCGAGTACACCATCAACACCCTTGGCGTCGGCACCTTCGAATGCCAGGACCCGGTGGTGGGCGTGGCGATCGACAACACCGACGTGTACGTCCTCGACCCATGGCTGCGGCCCCTGCCCGACGGGGTCCCCGGCGAGCTGTACGTGTCGGGCATCGGCATCGCGCGCGGCTATCTCGGCCAGTCCGCCCAGACCGCGCACCGCTTCGTCGCCTGCCCGTTCGGCGAACCCGGCGAGCGCATGTACCGCACCGGGGACCTGGTGCTCCGGCGGCCCGACGGGAACCTGATGTACCTCGGCCGCACCGACCAGCAGGTCAAGATCCGGGGACACCGGGTCGAACTCGGCGAGGTCGAGGCCGCGTTCGCGGCGCACCCGGCGGTACGGTTCATCGCCGCAGTCGCCCAGCCCGACCCGGGGGTCGACGGCGCGTACCGGCTGGCCGCCTACCTCGTCCTCGACGGCTTCGACCTGGCGGCGGTCGCAGCCGAAGTGGGCACCGGGCTCCCGGACTTCCTGCGCCCGACGCACTACGCCCAGGTCGACAGCATCCCGCTGACGGTGAACGGGAAGGCTGATACGAAGGCGTTGCCGGAGGCCAAGCCGCTGGGCGCGCTGACCACGGCGGGGGAGCGCGGCCCGGAGACCGAGACCGAGACCACGGTCTGCGAGTTCTTCGCCGAAGCACTGGACCTGGACGATGACGAGGTGAGCGCGGTGAGCGACTTCGTGTCCCTCGGAGGGCACTCCATGCTGGCGGTGCGGCTGATCGGCCTGCTCCGCCGCGAGTACGGTCCTGTGATCACGATCCGTGAACTGCTCACCCTGCGAACCCCGGAAGCGATTGCCCGCCACCTCGATGACAACTCCTGACACGCAGCGGCCCCGCCCGGGGTCCGACATCCTCCGGACCGCACTGCGCCGCAACGTCGGCGCCATGGTCTGGGGCACCGTCCTCATGGGCCTGTACCAGGCGGGTGAGACCGCCTTCCCCATCGCGCTCGGCCTGATCGTCGAACACACGATGCAAGGAGACCGGAGCCTCGGCGCGCTCGGCCTTTCGATCGGCGCGCTGGCCGTGATCATCACGACCGTGTCGCTGTCGTGGCGGTTCGGGATGCGGGTCCTGCAGAAGGCCAACACAACGGAGGCGCACCGCTGGCGGGTGCGGGTCGCTTCCTGTGGGCTCCAGCCCGTGGCCAGGGACGTCGACCTCAAGTCCGGCGAGGTGCTGACCATCGCCACCGAGGACGCCGACCAGACCGCCGACATCATCGAGGTGGTGCCGCTGCTGATCAGCTCACTGGTCGCGGTGCTGGTCGCGGCGGTCGCGCTGGGCCTGGCCGACATCCGGCTCGGCCTGCTGGTGATCGTGGGAACCGTCGCGATCCTGTCGATCCTGAGCGTGATGTCCAAGCGGATCGGCGCCAGTACCCAGGAACAGCAGGCCCGGGTGGCGCGGGCCGGCGCGAAGGTCGCCGACCTGATCATCGGCCTGCGCCCGCTGCACGGCTTCGGCGGCAACCACGCGGCGTTCCGCTCCTACCGGAAGGTCAGCACGGAGGCGAAGCACCAGTCGATCACCGTCGCCAAGGTGAACGGTGTGTACGCGGGCACCGCGCTGGCCCTCAACGCCGTCCTCGCCGTGGCGGTGACCCTGACGGCGGGTTGGCTGGCCTTCGACGGCCAGATCACCATCGGGGAGCTCGTCATGGCCGTGGGTCTGGCGCAGTTCATCATGGAACCGCTGAAACTCTTCTCGGAGATGCCGAAGTACGTGATGATCGCGCGCGCTTCGGCCGAGCGGATGGCGCTGGTGCTGTCCGCGCCGCAGGTTGCGACCCCGGGGACGCAACTCCCTGCCGCCGGTGGAGACCTTGAGATCGACTGCGTCCGGTACGGGTCCCTGCGCAAGGTGAAGTTCCGTGTGTCAGCAGGCGAGTTCGTGGCGATCGCCGCCTACCAGCCGCGCGCGGCGGCCGACCTCGCGTCGATCCTGGCCATGAACGTGCCGCCCGTCTCGTACGAGGGAGTGGTACGGGTCAGCGGGCAGGATCTCGCGGACCTGGCGATCGAGGCGGTCCGCGAACACCTGTTGGTGAACCCGTACGACGGGGAGATCTTCGCGGGCACCCTCCGCACGAACATCGACCCGTCCGGCACCAGCCGGATGGTCCCCGAGGCCGTCGAGGCGTCCATGCTGACCGACGTCGTCGCGCTCCACCGCGAAGGACTCGACTACGGCGTCCGCGACCGCGGCGCGAACCTCTCCGGCGGGCAGCGCCAACGGCTGTCCCTGGCCCGTGCCCTCGCCGCCGACACCGACGTCCTGGTCCTGCGCGACCCGACAACAGCCGTCGACGCGGTCACCGAACAGCTCATCGCGCGCAACGTCGCGAAGCTGCGCCGAGGCCGCACCACCCTCGTCCTCACCAGCAGCCCGGCACTCCTGGACGCCGCCGACCGTGTCCTCGTACTGAACGACGGAGTCATCACAGCCGAGGACACCCACCGCAACCTCCTCGCCAAGGACGAGGCCTACTGCTCGGCGGTGGCACGGTGACGCGCCCCGTCAGGGGCGCGGGGAACTGCGCGACCAGCCCCCACCGGGCCGCAGACAATCACCGTGCCCTCAGCGGAGCGTCCAGGCCACATCCCTGAGCAGGGCGTGCCGCCACCCCGCCCGGTCGTGGCCGGATGCCGACCGAGAGGCGCGCACGGCCGCACCGGCCTGCGCGGCCAGGGCCTCGACCGACTCACAGTGCGGCAGCATCCGCGTCTCGTGTTCCCCCACGTCGAACGCGACCCGCAGCCCGGACAGTTCGGGCCCACGGTCCCGCAGGCGCGCGGCGATGGATCCGCCGAGCGGGCCGCCCAACGGGTCGGCCAGGCCCATGGCGTCGGGCGTCCACCAGAACGACCCCGACTGGCAGGCGACGCGCGACACCAGGTCCGGAAACTCCAGCGCCGCGTACACCGCGCTCAACCCGCCGAGGCTCTGCCCGGCGACCACCAGCCGGTCGAGGTCTGCGTGTACGCCGGATTCCGCGACCAGCGGCAGGAGTTCGTCCCGGACCGCCTCCCACAGTTCGGGCTTGCACGCGAACTCGGCCTCCCTGTCCTTTGCCGGAAGGAAGACGAGTGTGACGGGGGGCGTCTCACCACTTGCGACGGCCGAGTCGAACGCGGTCATCGCCGGGTGCAGATACAGCCAGTCGTCCCCGTCGAGCAGCAGGACCACCGGTCCGCCGCCGCCCGCCGGGTGGATCCGCACGGTACGCCGCCCGCCGAGCCGTGAACTGGCCCAGCGGAGCCGGGTGTTCGGGACGGGCAGCACGTCGGAAGCGCTGACGACGGGCCAGTGCGGCTGGGCCGGTGCGTCCGGGGTTGCGGCGATGGACCGGTCACCGCCCGCACCGACCGGGTTGAACGGGTCGGCGTACGCCGCGTCGCCCGCGAGGAACTGGTACGTCACCCGCAGCCGGGCGGGCATACGCACCTCGGCGTACCAGCAGTCCGTGTCTCCCCATCGGCGCAGGGGTACCGGCTCCGACCAGCTCTCGAACTCGATGCTCGCCGGAGACCCGCGCCACAGGAACAGGGTCGACCAACCGCCGTCGTCGGCAGGTTTCGACGCGGGTGCCCCCGCCGTCGCCCAGAACTCGTCGGTGCCGGGGATTCCGGGCAGTCCGAAGTCGACGAAGACGTTCTCCATATCGGCCGCACGGCCGGAGACGGGACGCATGAACGTCTCCTTGTGAGAGAGAAGGGGGAAAGGCTAAGCTCCTTCTAATTTAGGCGAGCCTAACCTAATCAACGTATTCCTCGGACCCGAGGAGGCAATGAAACATGAGCACCAACCCGTTCGACGACACCGAAGGCCGTTTTCTGGTCCTGGTGAACGACGAGGGCCAGCACTCCCTTTGGCCGTCCTTCGCCGAGGTGCCCGGGGGATGGACGATCGCCCTCGGCGAGAACACCCGAGAGGCGTGCCTGGACTTCGTCGAGGCCCGCTGGACCGATCTGCGCCCCCGCTCCCTCGCGACGTCCACGGAGGCCTGACCCGAGGACGCGGCCCATTCGCTTCCGCGACCCGGGCCGGCCAACACCCTTGGGGGGACACCGCTGTTGCTCTGCACCAGACTGACGAACGCCCGCTTCCTCACCATGGACCCGGACCACCCGGTCGCCCACGACCTGGGCATCTGGCAGGGCCGGATCGTGGGCCTCGACGAGGCCGTGACCTCCCTGCCCGCCCGTGAGGTGATCGACCTTCAGGGCGCCACCGTGCTGCCCGGGTTCATCGACGCCCATGTCCACCTGGCCTGGACCGGGTTCAAGCAGAACACCCCGAGCATCGCGGGGTGCACGGGGATCGACGACGTGCTCGCCATCGTGGAGGAGGCCGTCACCCGGAAGAGCTCGCCCGGCGCCTGGGTGAGCATCGCCGGGTACGACCAGCGGGCCCTGGGACGCCATCTCACCGCTGCTGAACTGGACAAGGTCAGCCACGGGCACAGGCTGTTCGTGATGCACGACTCCGGGCACGGCTGCGTCGTCAACTCCGCCGTTCTCGAACTGCTCCCGGCCGACATCCCGCACGACAACGGCTTCCTCGCCGAGGGCGCCATGGGCGCTGCCCGTGCACTCCGTCTCCCGTACTCCCAGGGGGAGTTGGCCGAGGCGATCGGACGGGCCGCCCGGACCTGTCTGGCCGAGGGCGTCACCGCCTGCGCCGAGGCAGGCGTCGGCGGAACCCTCTTCGGCCACAGCCCCGTCGAGCTCGGCGCCTACCAACTCGCCCGCGAGAAGGCCCTGTTGCCGTTACGGGTGCAGCTCATGGTGTCCGCGGACCGGCTGCGCCCGGTCGCCGCGCACGAGGCCGACGGCATTCCCCGGGCCCTCGACCTCGGCCTGCGCACCGGGTTCGGCGACGACCGGCTCTCCGTGGGCGCGCTGAAGATCTACACCGACGGCGGCATGATGGCCCGGACCGCCGCGCTCAGCAGTCCGTACGACGGGCTGGACCACGCGGGCCAGTTGCAGGACGATCCGGACAAGCTCGCGGACATGATCGTGGACGGGCACCTCGCCGGGTGGCAGCTCGCCGTCCACGCGATCGGCGACCGCGCGGCCGACATCGCCCTGGACGCTCTGGAACGCGCCCAGCGCCTCCGGCCGCGCCCCGGCGCCCGGCACCGCATCGAGCACGCCGGCCTGATCCGCCCCGACCAGCTCCCGCGCTTCGCGCGGCTCGGCATCAGCGCGGTCGTCCAGCCCAGCTTCCTGCGCTATTTCGGCGACGACTACGCGGCGATCATGGGTGAGGAACGGGCCCCGTGGCTCTACCGCGGCCGGGCGTTCCTGGACCACGGCATCACACTGGTGGGCAGCTCCGACCGCCCCGTCACGGACGGATCCCCGTTGCGAGCCGTCCAGTTCATGGCCGAGCGTGCCTCCGAGTCCGGCCAGGTGATCGGCCCGGACGAGGGCGTCACCGTCGACGAGGCCCTGCGCGCCTACACGGTCGCCGGGGCGTTCGCCTGCCACTGGGAGGACAAGTTGGGAAGCCTCACTCCGGGCAAGCTCGCCGACCTGGTCGTACTCGGCGACGACCCCCGGCGCGTCGACACCTCGCGCATCGGAGACATCGAAGTGGCGGCGACATACGTCGACGGCCACGAGACCGGGAGGTCGGCGTCATGACCAGGAAGGCGGCGGTTGTGGAGAGCTACGCGCACCTCTGGGAGGGCGACCTGCTCCGGCATCGCTGGGTCCTCTGGAACACGGCCGGGGAGACCCTGGTCTTCGACAGGGAGATCAACTGCCCCGTGGACATCGACGGCGAGCCGGTCCTGCACGAGGTTCTGCGCAGGATGCGCGAGGCGGGCGTACCCGAGACCGACGACTATCCGGGCCGGCCGTGCGCGTAGTCACGACAGGCCTCCGGTCTCCGTGGCCCAGTCCCTGATGAGCCGGACGGTCTCGTCGAGGCGTTCCTCGTGCAAGTAGTGCCCGACGCCGGGCCAGTGGTCGACGCGGGAGCCCGGCACATGCAGGGTGCCGCGCTCCCAGGCGGCGGCCGAGGCCGACGTCCACACGGTGAGCGCACGCTGGGTGCGGGCGCGCAGATACGCCTCGCTGTAGGGGCGGACGCCGACCGCTCCGGAGTCGGTGTACATACCGGCGTACGCCTGGGCGATGACGTGATCCGGGGTGCCGAGCATGGTGCGGATGTGGGCGGTCCGCAGTCCGGTTGGGGCGTCGGGTCCGAAGGCCTCGGCGACGAAGGCGGCCGCGGTGCGGGAACCGTTCTCGCGGTATTCGGCCAGGCGGGCCGGGATTCCGTCGACTTCCGGGCCCTGCGCGCCGTGGGCCGGATCGAGCGCGACGACAGCGCGTACGGCGTGCGAGTGCCGTACGGCGAGCAGATTGACGACCTGGCCTCCCATAGAGTGCCCCACGGCGATCACCGGCCCCGTACGGAGCGCTTCGATGAGGGCCGCCAGGTCGTCGGCCATTTCCACCGGAGTGTTGCCGTCCAGGGGCACTTCGGAGCGGCCGTGCCCGCGCAGGTCGGGCACCACGACCCGGAACCCGCCGGCCAGCGCCTCGGCATGCGGCGACCACTCCCGCCCGTCGCCGCCCCAGCCGTGCACGAGCAGCAGAGCGGGCGCGGGGCTCGCCCCGAGGTCGGTGTGAAAGAGCCGGATAGGGTCGGTCACTCTGTCCCTTGCCTTGGCCGTCGTGGGGGAGTGACACGGGGCTTCTGTCGCCGGTGTCGTCCGAGTGCCGAACTCTCCGCAGCGTGCGCTGCCGTCCTTCCACCGCCAATACGATCTAATAGGCCTGTCGCGCACGGGGCAAGCAGATACCGGTAACCACCGGTCGACAGCTCCGCTTTGAATCCGCGCGGCCCTCGACTCCGGATGGTTGTGCATGCCCGCTTCCTCTTCCCACCGTGATTCCGCGCAGCCCATAGACGACGCAGAAGGCTCGCCGGACACGCCGCAGTACCACGATCTGTTCCTGCAGCCGCGCTACACCGTCGAGCTGGCGCCATTGGAAGACGAAGAAGAGGACAGCTTCTCCTCGCTCCCGGCCCAACCCGTACAACGGCGGCGCGGCGCAACCCGAAGCCGTTGACCGCCAAGGTGGTGACTGGCGGCGGACAGGGGGAGTGGCCCTCGGTTTTACTTGACTAAGGCAAGTAGCAGTTACCGTGGGCTCATGTCCACACCGCCGCCCGCAGCGCCCGTCTCGACCGACGTGGTCGCGATCGAGCAAGCCCTCACCCGCGTCGCATACCTGGCAGGCCGTGCCCGGCAGCACGAGCGTCTGATGGCCGTGGCAGGCCTGAACCTGGACCGGGCCGCGGCCGCGATCCTGCGAAGCATCGCCGAGAGTGAGCCGGTGCGGCCCGGGGTGCTGGCGGTTCGGTTGTCCGTGGAAGCCTCACACGTCAGCCGGCAGCTACGGCAGCTGGAGAAGGACGGCTACGTGATCCGCATCCAGGATCTCCGCGACAGCCGTGCTCATCTCATCCAGCTCACCGACGCCGGACTGGCAGCGGCCGAGCGCATCCGAGAGGTGAGCCGCCGAGGCATGCAAGTGGCTCTCGCGGACTGGTCGTCCGAGGACCTGCGACAGCTCGCCACGCTCTTCCACCGGCTGGTCGACGATTTCGTCACGCATGCCGAGGCGGCTGTCGAAGTCGGACCCGCCGCCTGACGGAACCACGCCCGTCCGTCGGCAGCCCTCAGGCCTTCGGCTGGGTGAAACGGATGCTGTTGCCGAAGGGGTCGCGGAGGCCGCAGTCGGTTCCGTACGGGCGCTTGGTGGGCTCCTCGGTGAACTCGACGCCCCGGCCGAGCAGAGTCTCGTACGTCTTGCGGCAGTCGTCCGTGCTGAAGATGAGTGAGCCACCCATCGCGCCCTTGGTGATCAGCTCGCGGACCTGCTGCGCCGTCTCCGCGGGCATCGCCGGAGGGCCCGGCTTCTCCAGCAGGATCTGGCGCTCCGGGTGACCGGGAATGCTGACGGTCAGCCAGCGCATGAAGCCCAGGTCGACGTCGGCGCTGACCTCCAGGCCAAGCTTGCCGACGTAGAAGTCGAGAGCCTCGTCCTGGTCGAGGACGTAAATCTGTGAGTGTGTGATCGCGGTGAACATGTGCATCACGCTACTGGGCAGGCCGGACGAAAACTTATCCAAAACTGCTCTTTCGACGGACGGTACCGGCCGTGCGCACGGTCAGGCGGTCGGCCGCGTCCACGCCATCGTGAAGCACGTCGGTACGCCGGTGGCGGCCGTTTCCTTGCGGTACGTCCTCGGTGACCGGCCGACGATGTCGCGGAACGTGCGGCTGAAGGTTCCCGGGCTGCCGAAGCCGACTTGGAAGCAGATGTCCGTCACGCTGCGATCGGTCTCCCGCAGCAGGAACATCGCCCGCTCGACACGGCGGCGCTGCAGGTAGCGGTGCGGCGTCTCGCCGAACGTGGCCCGGAAGGTGCGCGTGAAGTGTGCCTCCGACACATGGGCGATCCGGGCGAGGGCCGGGACGTCCAGTGGCTGCGCGTAGCCGCGGTCCATCGCATCCCTCGCCCGAAGCATGCGGCGGTTGGTCTCTTCTGCGGCACGGCTCACGCCTTCATCACACCACGGGTCTCCGCCCGTGGTGTAGCGGGCTACACCATGGATTCGGGGGGCCGGTCCCTCGTGGCGGCGAGCGTGCGACGACATCGTGGTCGGCAGAGATCGCATCGAGGAAGGGACCATTTCCATGGCCGCGAACCGCCGACGCGGACGCCGTACTGCCGCCATCGCCACAGCCGCGGTTGCCGTCGCGTTGACTACCGGACTTGTCACCGGCTGCGAGAGCGTCGACGAATCACTGGACTGCTTTCAGAACGCCGGCACGATCGCCGACAGCCTCAGGGCGATCCATGACACGGGCCTGGACGCCGCGAACGACCCCACGCGGACGGAAGAGTCCATCGACACCATCGACAAGAACCTCGACAAGATCGGCGACGACACGGACAACGACAAGGTCGACAAGGCGGTCGACGACCTCAACGAGGCGATCGCGGACTACAACAAGGCCATTTTGAACGGCGACACCGCCCCGGACTCCAGCCAGATCAACGACGCGGCCGACGAACTGACGAACGTCTGCACGTCGTGACGAGTGTGTATCGCCGCCCGGGGGGCGCGGTGACGTTCTGTCTGCTGATCAGTCGATCAGCGGCAGCGCGAGGAAGGTGTGGTCCCGCCAGAGGCGACGGGAGGCTTCCTCCGGGTAGGCGGTGACGTGCGGGTCCGCGTCGAGGACCTGGACGAGTCGCCGCTCGGTGTCGTACGAGGGCCAGCCCGGGTCGCCCGTCGTGGCGAACGCGGTCCAGGACGCGCGGAAGTGGGACGACAACGCCTCGGCCTCGGGAGAGGGTTCGGCGCCGGCGAACAGCAGGGCGCCGATGTCGGCGTCGAACGTGCCGAACAGCAGCGGAATGTCCAGGCCGTGGCAGGCGCCCAGTGCGCCGCCGTTGCCCGGGGCCGGCCAGGTCAGCTCGTACATGTGCGCGCGGCCGCCGCCGGCTGTCTGGGCCTCGACCAGGTGCAGCGAGGGCATGTTGAACAGCCAGTCGGTCTGGACCCGTTCGTACAGTTCGCCGGGGGAGGCGTCCGGGAAGGCGGTGCGGTAGGCCTGTTCGCCGTCCGGTCCGGGCCCGAACATGCGCAGTACCGCCGCCGCTTCCTCGTCGGTGATCTTCCCGAGCTGTCCGCCGAGGGCGAGGAACAGCCGGAACTCGTCCTTGTTGTGCCCGGCGATCAGCTCCACGTCCCGTGCCGCGCCGGCCGCCAGCGCCTGCCAGGGGGTGGTCGGCAGGATCTCGCCGTCGACGACCGGGGAGAAGGGGGTCTGCGTGGGGACGACCTGCCCCCACCTTTCCTCGTACTGGCGCATCTTCGAGCTCAACGCCTCGCCTGCGGCGGGCAGTTGGCGTGGGTCCACCGTGGACAGGTCGGCGGCAGTCGGTCGCAGGCCCACCTCCGCGGCGAGGACGGCAGCGATGTCGCGGGCCAGCTCGTCCGAGAAGTACGTGCCGGGCATGCTCTGCGCGATCGCCCGCCGGAACAGTCCCGCCGCGCTCGGCATGGCCAGCAGCGAGGCGACCGATCCGGCGCCGGCGGACTCGCCGAAGACGGTGACCCGACCGGGGTCGCCGCCGAACGCCGTGATGTTCTCCCGTACCCATTCCAGGGCTGCGACCTGGTCGAGCAGGCCGCGGTTGGCGGGCGCCCCGTCCATGCGGGCGAAACCCTCCATGCCGACACGGTAGTTGAGGGTGACCACGACCACGTCGCCGTCGCTGGCGATGCGCCTGGCGTCGTAGCCGGGGCTGCCGGAGTGGCCGAGTTTGTAGGCGCCGCCGTAGATCCACACCATCACCGGGCGGTGGGCGGCCGGGTCCGGATCGGGGGTCCAGACGTTGACCGTCAGCCAGTCGTCGCCCGTGGGTGAGTCCAGCAGGAGCGAGCGGCCCTGGAACCCCGACTCCTGCGGGGGCGGCGGGCCGAAGACGAACGCGTCCCGTGTTCCGTCCCAGGGGCGCGTGGGGCGCGGCGCCTGGAACCGCGCTTCTCCCACCGGCGGTTGGGCGAACGGGATGCCACGGAACACGGACAGGCTGCCTTCCCGGCGCCCGCGCACCGCACCGGCGGCGGTACGCACTATGGGCTGTGTGGAACCGTCTGCCGACTCGCGTGACGTGCCTGTCGTCATCGATGACTCCCCAATGGTCGCTGGTGGAACGGTGGAACGGTGCGGGTACACAGGCGCCTGGCCGTCGCCTCCCGCGAGGCCGGGACGGCGACCGCCAGGAGGTCGGTGACGGGTGGTTGCCCGGCGCGCGGGATGTTACGCCTTCGCCTCGGACACCTGCGGGGTTTCGGCCAGCTCGTCTTCCGGACCTGCGGCGGGGGACGCCGCCTGCGACGTGGCGGCGCGCTGACGCGGGAGGAAGGAGGCGAGGAGGAGGGCGAGGAGGGCGGCACCGGCGCCGACGGCCATCACTGTCTTGAAGCCGTTCTCGGAGGGCAGCGCGGTGGTCCCGAAGTCGGTGGTCATCTGCGCCAGGATGACGCCGGCGAGTGCACTGGCGAAAGAGGTACCGATGGACCGCATCAGGGTGTTGAGGCTGTTCGCGGCGGCCGTCTCGGTGGCGGGCACGGCGCCCATGATGAGCGCGGGCATCGCACCGTAGGCGAAGCCGACACCGGCGCCGATGACGCAGGAGACCAGAACGAGGTGCCAGACCTCGGACATCAGGAGGATGTTCAGGCCGTAGCCTGCGGCGACGATGACCGCGCCCGTCATCAGGGTGATCTTCGGGCCCCTGGTCTTGGAGATCGCGGCGGACAGCGGAGCCATCGCCATCATCACCAGTCCCTGCGGAGCCAGGACCAGGCCGACGGTCAGCATGGACTTGCCGAGGCCGTAGCCCGTCTGTTCGGGCAGCTGGAGCAGCTGCGGCAGAACCAGGGACATCGCGAACATCGAGAAGCCGAACGCCACCGAGGCGAGGTTGGTGAAGAGCACCTGACGGCGGGCGAGGGTGCGAAGGTCCACCAGCGGCTGGGCGGTGCGCAGCTCGAACGCGCCCCATGCCACCAGTACGACGACGGCGGTGGCGAACAGTCCGAGGACGGTGCCGCTGGTCCAGCCCCAGTCGGAGCCCTTGGAGACGGCCAGCAGCAGGGAGACCAGGGCGGTCGACAGACCGATGGCACCGATCAGGTCGAAGCGGCCGCCTGCGCGCACCTTCGACTCGGGCACGACGGCCAGGACGAGTGCGAAGGCGACGGCGCCGAGGGCGGCCGAGGTCCAGAACAGGATGTGCCAGTCGAAGCGGTCGGCGATGAAGGCGGCCGACGGCAGACCCAGGGCGCCGCCCACTCCCAGTGAGGCGCTCATCAGGGCGGTGGAGCTGGTGAGCCGCTCGGCGGGCAGCACGTCGCGCATGACGCTGATGCCGAGCGGAACGACGGCTGCGGCCAGGCCCTGCAAGGTCCGTCCGATGATCATCGGGACCAGGGAGTCGCTCAGCGCGCAGACGACCGAACCGGCCACCAGCAGGACGATGCTGACCAGGAGCATGCGGCGCTTGCCGAACATGTCGCCGAGGCGCCCGACGACCGGCGTGGCGACGGAGGCGGCGAGCAGTGTGGCGGTGACCGCCCAGATGGTGTTCGACGCCGAGGCGTTGAGGAGTTTCGGCAGCTCCGGGACGATCGGGATGACCAGGGTCTGCATCAGTGAGACGACGATCCCGGCGAAGGCCAGTACCGCCACCACGGCGTTCGACTTCGCCGGTGCGGAACCTCCGACCTTGGCGGATCGGGCAAGGGCGTCGGACATGGCGGAGCCTCCGGTCGAGGGAGCGCGGAATTGCTTGACTCACTCAACCGTAGGTGGATTGATTAACTTAGGCAAGTTTTCTGGTTGGGTGGGCGATGCCGGCACCCGGCGGTGGAACGATGCGGGGCGGGGGCCGGTGGCTGTGGCGTGGCCGGCGGCCATTCAGCCGCCCGAGGGGCTCCGTCGCGACACCATTGGCGGCAAGTCCCGGCAGCGTCCCGTGGGGCGGTGCGCAATCCCGCTCTCAGGTCGTGGCAGCGTGGACTTGTGTCCGGGGACCGCAACCGGCACGGCACGGCACGGCAGCAACCACCGCACCGCAGGGATCAGGAAGTTGATGACATGACCGACAAGCTCACCGTCAGTGTCCTGGGCACCGGGATCATGGGGGCCGCGATGGCCCGCAACCTTGCTCGCGCCGGGCACACCGTCCGTGCCTGGAACCGCAGCCGGGACAAGGCCGAGCCGCTTGCCGCCGACGGGGTGTACGTCGCCGACACCCCCGCCGAGGCGGTCCAGGGCGCCGGTGTCGTCCTCACCATGCTGTACGACGGCGCAGCCGTCCTGGACGTGATGCGGCAGGCCGCGCCCGCACTGCGCCCCGGTGCCTCCTGGGTGCAGTCGACGACCGCCGGGATCGAGGCCGTCGCCGAGCTGGCCGACTTCGCCCGCGAGAACGAACTGGTCTTCTACGACGCTCCGGTGCTCGGCACCCGGCAGCCCGCGGAGGCCGGGCAGTTGCTCGTCCTGGCCGCGGGGCCGAGCCAGGACCGCGACGCCGTGACGCCCGTGTTCGACGCGGTCGGCGCCCGCACCGTGTGGACCGGCGAGGACGGCGCGGCGGGCAGCGCCACCCGTCTCAAGCTCGTCGCCAACAGCTGGGTCCTCGCGGCCACGAATGCGGTCGGCGAGGTCCTGGCCCTGTCCAAGGCCCTCGGAGTGGACCCGCAGAGCTTCTTCGACGCCATCGCGGGCGGCCCGCTCGACATGGGCTACCTGCGCGCGAAGGCCGGCCTCATCCTCAACGACCAGCTGACCCCGGCCGCTTTCGCGGTGTCCACCGCCGGCAAGGACGCCCGCCTGATCGTCGAGGCCGGCGAGCAGCACGGTGTGCGCCTGGACGTGGCCGCGGCCTCCGCCGAACGCTTCGCCCGTGCCGCCGCCCAGGGGCACGCCGACGAGGACATGGCGGCCGCCTACTTCGCCAGCTTCGACGAGGTGCAGGAGAAGACCTGACCTCAGCAGGCCTGGCCTCGGACCTGCGGCAGCAGCTCAGCGGGGCGACGCTCACCTGCAGCGGTGTTTCGACGCGAGTGGGGTCGAGCGCCGGTCACCGCCCGTCGTTCAGGCGAGCTTCTTCAGCAGTTCGGCGGCGAGCGGGGCGGAGGAGGCGGGGTTCTGGCCGGTGACCAGGTTGCGGTCGACGACCACGAACGGGGCCCACGGCTCGCCCTCCTGGAAGTCGGCGCCCGCCTCGACGAGACGGTCCTGGAGCAGCCACTTGGCCTTGTCGGCGAATCCGGCCTGCGTCTCCTCGGTGTTGGTGAAGCCGGTGAGGCGGTAGCCCGCGAAGGCGTTGGCGCCGTCCGGGCCGGTGGCTGCGAGCAGCGCCGCCGGTCCGTGGCACACCACGCCGAGCGGCTTGCCCGACTCCAGCGCACGGGTGAGCAGCCGGCCGGACTCGGCGTCGACCGCGAGGTCCTCCATCGGGCCGTGGCCGCCCGGGTAGAAGACGGCGGCGTAGCCGTCCAGGTCCACTTCCTCCAGCTTGACGGGATTCTGGAGCTCGTCGATCGACGTGACCGCCTTGGCGATCCGGTCGGAGCCTTCCTGCCCGCCGTTGAACTCGGGCGCAAGGCTCGCCCGGTCCATGGTCGGCACCACGCCGGCCGGCGTGGCGACGACGACCTCGTGACCCGCGGCCTTGAACGCCTCGTACGGGGCGACGACCTCCTCGGCCCAGAAGCCGGTCGGGTGCTGGGTGCCGTCGGCGAGCGTCCAGTGGTCGGCGCCGGTCAGCACGAAAAGGATCTTCGACATGGTGCGTGTCTCCGGGGGGTGCGGGCCCTGACGGGCATGGGCGGGGAATCCGGACTGTTTCACTCGCACGCTCCGACGGTCTGTGTCCGGATCGTCAGCGTGGCGATGTCCTCGACGCTATGCCGCTCCGAGACGGAGGACCAATAGGGAACCCGCCGGGGGTCATAGGGCATCCGATGGACCGGCCTGCTGCCGCACCGATGCGCGCTGCTCCAGAACGCGCAGGGCCCGTTCGCCCCACCGGATGTTCTCCTCCTCGAAGGAGCGCCCCCGCATCAGCGTGAGATACGGGCCGACGCGCTCGCTCCCGGCAAGGAACTCGTCCTCGGTGCGCCCGTCGAGGAGGCGGTCGCGCAACCGCTCGTAGCGGGCCAGCTTGGCGCGCGCCCACTCCAGCCGCTCGGCGATGGCCGCCCGTACGGCCTCCTCGTCCCCTGAGTCGACGGACTGGACCTTGACCAGCAGCTCGTCCCGGATGGCCGTGGGCTTCGGGAGCTCTGCGGTGAAGTCGCGCAGGGCGCCGCGGCCCGCCGCGGTGAGGGAGAAGACCCGCTTGTTCGGCCGGCGCTCCTGCCGTACGAGCCGGGCCTCGATGAGCCCCTCGGACTCCATGCGGTCGAGCTCGCGGTACAGCTGCTGCGGGGTCGCCATCCAGAAGTTGGCCACCGACGCGTCGAAGCCCTTGGCGAGGTCGTACCCCGACGCCTCGCCCTCCAGAAGCGCGGCCATGACCGCGTTGCGCAATGCCATGCCCCCCAGGCTAGACGTCGGCCACCCCCGCTACTAATCTGTTCCGCACCTAATCAATTAGTTGAGTATGAAAGGCGGGCGTGATGCACCCCTTCCGCAAGGCCGTGGAGGCCGGCGACATGGCGGCGATCGAGGACATGCTGGCCGACGACGTCGTGTTCACCAGTCCCGTGGCCTTCCAGCCCTACCCGGGCAAGGCGATCACGGCGGCCATCCTGCGCGGCGTCACCCGTGTGTTCACCGACTTCCGCTACCTGCGCGAAATCGGCGAGCCCGGTGGCCGTGACCACGCGCTGGTCTTCCAGGCCAAGGTGGGCGACAAGGAGATCACCGGCTGCGACTTCCTGCATTTCGACGAGGACGGCAGGATCGATGACCTGATGGTCATGGTCCGTCCGCTGTCAGCGGCCCACGCGCTCTCCGAGGCGATGGGGGCGCAGTTCGAGCGGATCTCGCAGGAGGCGGCGGGCGCGTAGCCGCAGCCCCTCTCCGCTGCCGGGTTTGACGCGATTCTCTCCGGCTACCCGCTTGTGGTGACAACTACGACATCCCAACGGGAGCTCTTCCGATTTCTGGAGGCCCGCTTCGCCTGCGCCCAGGCCTGTACCGAATGCGCACGGGCCTGTGCGCTGCGCGCGAGCTGTATGGATCCGGACGGGCCGAAGGAAGAGCAACTCATCCGTCGCGAGGGCATCTTGTGCGCGGAGGTCTGCGACGCGACCTGCCGCGTGCTGTCCGAGCAGCTTCAGCAGGACGAGGCAGGGATCCGCGTCCAGGTGGAGTGGTGCCGGGCGGTCTGCCTGGAGAGCGCCGGTGTCTTCGAGGAGTACGCCGGGGCGGAGAGCGCGGTGAAGGCCTGCCGTGAATGCGCCCAGGTGTGTGCGGACTTCATCGCCACGCTGAGCTGAGCGCCTTCGGGCCTCAGGTCCGACGAGTGTGAAACCGTCACCGGCATTCCCAATTTCTGCAACGCGTTCTACCGTGTGCGCCGACCAGCCCGGGAGAACCAGCTCAGTCAGTGGGAGCCAGGAGGCGCCGTGCATCTCGAGTACACGCCAGAGCAACAGCGATTGCGCACCGAACTGCGCGGCTACTTCGCCGAGTTGGTGCCCGACCACTCCTACGCCCGGTACGCCGATCCGGCCGCGCAGAAGCGCTTCTACCGCGAGACCATCCGCCGCCTCGGCACTGACGGCTGGCTCGGCGTGGGCTGGCCCAAGGAGTACGGCGGGCGCGGGCTGAGCCCGATGGAACAGTTCATCTTCTTCGACGAGGCGGCGCAGGCGGTCGTACCGCTGCCGCTGATGGCCCTGAACACGGTCGGCCCGACGATCATGCAGTTCGGCACGGAGGAGCAGAAGAGGTACTTCCTGCCCAGGATCCTGTCCGGCGAGATCGACTTCGCGATCGGGTACAGCGAGCCGGACGCGGGCACGGACCTGGCCGCGCTGAAGACGAAAGCCGTCAGGGACGGCGACGACTACATCGTCAACGGGCAGAAGATCTGGACGACCAACGGCGACACCGCCGACTGGGTGTGGCTCGCCGTCCGCACCGACCCCGCGGCCCCGCCGCACAAGGGCATCACCATGCTCCTGGTCCCGACCTCGGACCCCGGCTACTCCTGCACCCTCATCAACACCCTCGCCTCGCACGACACCACCGCGAGCTACTACGAGAACATCCGCGTCCCCGTCTCGCGCCGCGTCGGCGAGGAGAACAAGGGCTGGCGGCTGATCACCAACCAGCTCAACCACGAGCGGGTCACCCTCGCCGCGCACGGCACCATGGCGATCCGCGCCCTGCACGACGTGCAGCACTGGGCGATGGAGACGAAGCTCGCCGACGGACGCCGCGTCGTCGACCTGCCCTGGGTGCGCCGCCGTCTCGCCCAGACCCACACCAGGCTCGACGCCATGAAACTCCTCAACTGGCAGATGGTGAACGCCGTCCAGGAAGGCACCCTCACCCCGCAGGACGCCTCCGCCGTCAAGGTGTACGGCTCCGAGGCCCGCCGGGACGCCTACGCCTGGCTGATGGAGATCGTCGCCGCCCCCGCCGCCCTCAAGGAGGGATCCACGGGCGCGGTCCTGCACGGCGAACTGGAACGCGGCTACCGGTCAGCGGTGATCTTCACCTTCGGCGGCGGCAACAACGAGATCCAGCGGGAGATCATCTCGTGGATCGGTCTGGGGATGCCGCGGGTGCGGCGTTAGCCTGCTGGTGTGGACGCCTCTGAGGCGGGTGACCCGGGGCTTTTCGGACCGTCCTCGGTGACCTGGCAGATGCACGGCGACCCGATGATGTGGGTCGCCGGAGTCCGCGCGCTCTATCTGCAGGCACTGCACCCGCGTGCGGTGCGGGGTGTCATGCAGAATTCCGACTTCCGGCGCGACGCGTGGGGCCGGCTGATGCGCACCGCGAACTTCGTGGGGACGACGACGTACGGGACCAGTGAGGCCGCTGAGAAGGCGGGGGCGCGGGTGCGGAAGATTCACACGATGCTCACAGCGGTGGACCCGGCCACGGGGGAGCGGTACCGGATCGACGAGCCCGAGCTGCTGCTGTGGGTGCACTGCGCCGAGATCGACTCCTATCTGCACGTCCTGCGGCGCTCGGGGTTCCGCCTCACGGACGCGCAGGCGGACCGGTACGTCGGTGAACACCGGGTCAGCGCACGGCTGGTGGGGCTCGACCCCGAGGTCGTACCTGCGGACCGGGCCCAACTGGCCGCGTATTTCGAGAAGGTGCTGCCCGAGCTGGCGGCTGGTCCGGAGGCGCGGGACGTGGACGACTTCCTGTTGCGCCCGCCGACACACCCGTTGCTCGTACCGGCGCGCGCCCTGCTGTGGCGGCGCGTCGCGCACTTGGCGTACGCCTCTCTGCCGCCGTACGCCCACGGGTTGTACGGCAGAGCGGCACCGGGGCCCGCCGTGGTGACCCGGCGCCTGCGTGTCACGGGCACCATGCTGCGCTGCGTTCCCGCACGGCTGCGCTGGCAACTTCCGCCCAAACACATTCTCCGCGCCATGTCACGACTCGGCCCCGGCTCGCGCCCGGCGCCGTACAAAGTCGACAGATAACTCGCCATACTGGACGGGCCGGGGGAGGGCGCGGGGCGAGCATCGACGGGGGCGGTCGCAGGAGATGGCGGAGACCAGGCTGATCCAGAGCCGGTATCGGCTGCTCGATCTCATCGGGCGGGGCGGTATGGGCGAGGTGTGGCGTGCGCGGGACGAGTCGCTGGGCCGGCATGTGGCGGTCAAGTGCCTCAAGCCCCTCGGTCCGCACCACGATCAGTCCTTCACCCGAGTGCTGCGGGAGCGGTTCCGGCGCGAGGCCCGGGTGGCCGCCGCACTTCAGCATCGCGGGGTGACCGTCGTCCATGACTTCGGTGAGTCCGACGGCGTGCTGTATCTGGTGATGGAGCTGCTGGAGGGGCGGAACCTCAGCCAGCTCCTGGAGGACAACAAGCAGCACCCGCTGCCGGTCGCCGACGTCGTCGATGTCGCCGACCAGGTGGCCGCGGCCCTCGCGTACACCCATCAACAGGGCATCGTGCACCGCGACTTGAAGCCCGCGAACATCATGCGGCTCTCCGACGGCACGGTGAAGATCTGCGACTTCGGCATCGCGCGCCTCGCCCACGACATCGGGTTCACCTCGCGGCTGACCGGCACCGGCATCGCGATGGGCACCCCGCACTACATGTCGCCGGAGCAGATCGGCGGTACCCATGTCGACCAGCGCAGCGACCTGTACTCGTTCGGGTGCGTGCTCTACGAGATCGCCACCGGGGCGCCGCCGTTCGACCTCGACGACGCGTGGGCGGTGCTCGTCGGTCACCGGGACACGCCTCCCGAACCGCCGCGCCGGCACCGGGCCGAGCTTCCCGAGTACTTCGAGAAGATCATCCTGGATCTGCTCGCCAAGGAGCCCGAGGAGCGCCCGCAGGACGCCCGCGAACTCGGCCGCCGCATCAGCGCGGGCCGCACGACCCCGATGTACGTGCCGACCGTGGTCACTCCCGCCATCCGGCAACCGGGGGCGGAGCAACGGCCCTTGGCACCCTCGGCCCAGGCGCGCCCCGAGCAGCCGCCCTCGCGCGAAACCCGGCTGCCCTCCTGGACCCGCGGCATGACCACCGGCCACAAGGCGACCGGCGCCGGTCTGCGCGTCACACCGCCGGACGCCTCCGCGGGCCTCACCGGCGAGTGGATCGCGCGTCCGTCCACGGCCGTGGCACGTGAGCCCGAGCGCGCCGAACGTCCCACCCCCTCACCGGAGTTGATCACCACTCTGGCGGGGCGGCACAACGCAGGCCTGAGTCTCGGGCGGCTCGGCCGGTGGACGGAGGCGGGCGAGGTGCACCGCGCGGTCGCCGCCGAGCGGGGACACGCCCTCGGCCCCGACCACCCCGACACGCTCGCCTCCCGCTACGAGGTGGGGTTCACGCTCAGTCGCACCGGACGCCCGGCCGAGGCGCTGCGCGAGTACGCGCATGTCGCCCAGGCCAGGGAGCGGGTGCTCGGTCCCGATCACCCCGACACGCTCGCCGCACGGCAGGAAATGGCCTATGTCCTCGGACAGTTGGGCCGCCACTTCGAGGCGCACCAGGCCTATACGTCCGTGCTCGCCGCCCGCGAGCGCGCCATGGGCCCCGACCATCCCGACACCCTGCGCTGCCGCCACAACCTCGCCTTCAACCTGAGCCGGCTCGGGCGCCTGGAGGACTCGTACCGCATGGCGAGCGAGGTGGCGTCCGCCCGTGCGCGGGTGCTCGGCGCGATGCACCCCGACACACTCGTCACCCGGTACGAAGTCGCTTACGCGCTCGGCCAGTTGGGGCGCTGGCCCGAGGCGCTGCACACCTACCAGGAGGTGGCCGAGGCCCGCGCGCAGGCGTTGGGTCCCGACCACCCGGACACGCTGGCCGCCCGCTATGAGGTCGGCATCAGCCTCGGGCGGCTCGGCCGCAGCGCGCAGGCGCTGGAGCTGTACCGCGACCTGATCGACGACCGCACTCGCGTGCACGGTCCCGCGCACCCCGAGACCCTGCGGGCCCGGCACGGGCTCGGGGTCAACCTCGGCCGCATGGGGCGCTGGGAGGAGGCCCTCGCGGAGTCCCGTGACGTGTGCGCCATCCGGGAACGGGTGCTCGGGGCCGATCATCCGGACACTCTCGTCAGCCGTCGCGAGGTTGCCGTCGGGCTTGGGTGGCTCGGCCGGTGGGCCGATGCGCTCACCGAGTACCGCGGGGTGGCTTCCGCCCGTGAGCGGGTTCTCGGGGCCGATCATCCCGATGCGCTCGCCAGTCGTAACGACGAGGCGCACTGTCTGGAGCAGCTGGGGCGGGGGCAGGAGGCCGTGGAGCTTTATCGGAGGGTGGCTGCGTTGCGGCAGCAGCGGGCGTCCGGGGGGCAATGAGGGTGGTTGGGGTCGTGGGGTTTCGCCCCCGCCGCCCCTATCCGTCCCATTTCTCTGGGGCTGCGCCCCAGGCCCCCTGGGTCGTTTGTTTGCTGCGGGCTGTGGGGGCTTGTCGCGCAGTTCCCCGCGCCCCTGCGGGGGCGCGACCCAGCCCAGCCCCGTACGGGTGCCCGCCGCTTGCCGCGTACCTCTGGCCGCCGTAGATCATCGCGTGTTACCAAGAAGCATGCCTGCACTCGAGGGATACGACGCCGTGATCGTCGGCGGGGGACACAACGGGCTCGTCGCCGCTGCCTATCTGGCCCGGGCCGGGCGGTCGGTGCTGGTGCTGGAGCGGCTGGGGACGACCGGTGGGGCCGCCGTGTCCACGCGGCCGTTCGCCGGGGTCGACGCGCGGCTGTCGCGCTACTCGTACCTGGTCAGCCTGCTGCCGCGGAAGATCGTGCGGGATCTCGGGCTGGACTTCCGGGTACGTGGGCGCACCGTCTCCTCGTACACGCCCGTCGAGCGCGACGGCAAGGCGACCGGACTGCTTGTCGGCGGCGGTGAGCGGCGCACCCGTGAGGCGTTCGCGCGGCTGACCGGATCGGACGGCGAGTACGCGGCGTGGCAGCGGTTCTACGGGATGACGGGCCGCGTCGCCCAGCGGGTGTTCCCGACGCTCACTGAGCCGCTGCCCACGCGGGACGAGCTGCGTCGGCGGGTCGACGACGAGGAGGCGTGGCGGGTGCTCTTCGAGGAGCCGATGGGCGCCGCCGTGGAGGAGTACTTCGCCGACGACCTCGTACGCGGTGTGGTCCTCACCGACGCCCTCATCGGGACCTTCGCGGATGCCCACGACCCCTCGCTGCGGCAGAACCGCTGCTTCCTCTACCACGTGATCGGCGGCGGCACCGGTGCCTGGGACGTGCCGGTCGGCGGCATGGGCGCCCTGACGGACGCGATCGCCGTGGCGGCGCGCAACGCGGGCGTCGTGATCGCGACCGGCCACGAGGCCCTGCGGATCGAGACGGACGGGCGGGCCGCCGAGGTCACCTACCGGAGCGCGGACGGCGAGGGCGTCGTCGCGACCCGGCACGTCCTGGTGAACGCCTCGCCGCAGGAGCTCGCGCGTCTCACCGGCGATGAGCCGCCCGCTCCGGCCGAGGGCGCCCAGCTCAAGGTGAACATGCTCCTGAAGCGTCTGCCGAGGCTGCGCGACACCTCCGTGGATCCGCGCGAGGCGTTCTCCGGGACCTTCCACATCGCCGAGGGATACCAGCAGTTGGCCACCGCCCACGCACAGGCCGAGGCCGGTGAGCTGCCCACCGCGCCGCCCTCCGAGATCTACTGCCACTCGCTCACCGACCCGAGCATCCTCGGCCGGGACCTGGTCGAGCAGGGCTACCAGACCCTCACGCTCTTCGGACTGCACACGCCGGCCAGGCTCTTCGCACGTGACAACGACGCCGTACGTGACGAGCTGCTGAAGTCGACCATTGCGCAGCTGGACGCCCACCTCGCCGAACCCCTCGTCGGCTGCCTGGCCACCGACGCCGACGGCCGCCCCTGCATCGAGGCGAAGACCCCGCTCGACCTGGAACGCGACCTGCGGCTGCCCGGCGGCAACATCTTCCACCGCGACCTCGCCTTCCCGTACGCGCAGGAGGACACCGGGCGCTGGGGCGTGGAGACGCGGCACGCGAACGTCCTGCTGTGCGGGGCGGGCGCGGTGCGTGGCGGAGGGGTGAGCGGGGTGCCCGGGCACAACGCGGCGATGGCTGTGCTGGAGGAGCCGGGCCTTGGCGGCACGCGCTAGGCGGTCGCCTCCTCCGGCTGTCCCGTGCGCTCGAACGTGAGGATGGTGACCCCGTCGCCGACGACCCTGGAGTCCGTCAGACGTAGACGCTTCTTGTCCGACGTCGCCCCGAAGAGGCGCTTCCCGGTCCCGAGGACGACCGGGAAGACCATCAGGCGGAGCTCGTCGACGAGGTCCTTCTCGATGAGGGTCTGCACCAGTCGGGCGCTGCCGTGGACCACGATGTTCCCGGGCTGCGTCTCCTTGAGATTCGCCACGTCCTCGACGACGTCGCCGCTGAGCACCGTGGAGTTGTTCCACTCGGCCTTGTCGAGGGTCGAGGAGACGACGTACTTGGGCATGCTGTTGAACTTGTCGGCGAACTCGCCCTCGCGAGAGGGCCAGGCGGCGGCGAACCCTTCGTAGGTGACCCGGCCGAGCAGCAGCGCGTCCGAGTCCTGCGTCTCGTCGAGCTTGAACTGGTTGCCTTCGTCCCCACGGTCGATCTCGAAGCTCCAGCCGTCGTACTTGAAGCCCTCGCCTCCGCCGGGCGCCTCGAGGACGCCGTCGAGCGAGACGAATTCGGTGACGATGATCCTTCCCATGCTGTCGCTCCCTTTCCTGTTCCCGGTGGATGCGGGCCTTCATGGCGGATGTGGTCCGTGACGCACACATCTCACCTTCGAGCCTTCAGTCCCGGGACGCCACCCAGCCCACCGCAACAATGCGCGCGGCGTCCGCCGGACGTGCCTCGTCGAAGAGGACCTGGTGGCCGGAGTCGACCCGGAGTGCGTCGACGTAGGCGCCACGGCCGACGTACAGCTGGTCGGTCGCGTACCGCCAGCGCGTGGTGAGCTGCCGCGCCTGGGGCAGGTCCGCGGTGAGCCGGTGCCAGACCCGTCCCGACCAGCCGGTGACCGACCCGGTGGGGTGCTCCTGCGGTTCCTCGCCGTGCGGGGCCGTCGTGAAGGGAACCGGCTGCCAGGTCGTGCCGCCGTCGGCCGAGGACTCCAGGGAGAGGCGGTCCGCCTGGGGTTCGGTGTCCCACCACAGTGCGCAGCGCAGGCGCGCGGGACCGGTGGCCGTGTCGAGCGCGGGCAGCGTCAGTGTGGCCGTCGTCGTGCCCGTCATCCCGGAGAACCAGGACGTGCGGCCGCGCGCGGGGCGGACCGGTACGGCGCGGGCCAGGTTGTTCGCCGCGGCGACCCGGGGAGCGGAGCCGGATCGCCAACTGCGGGCGGGATGGACGGAGTTGCCGAGGACGATCAGGAAGGAGTCGGTCGTCGGGTCGAGGACGAGCGAGGTGCCGGTGAAGCCGGTGTGGCCCGCGGTGCGAGGGGTGGCCATCGCGCCCATGTACCAGTGCTGGTACAGCTCGAAGCCGAGGCCGTGCTCGTCGCCCGGGAAGGCCGTGTTGAAGTCGGTGAACATCAGGTCCACCGTCTCCGGCTCCAGGATGCGCGCCCTGCCGTACGCGCCGCCGTTGAGCAGCGTGCGGCCGAGGATCGCGAGGTCCCAGGCACAGGAGAAGACGCCCGCGTGGCCGGCCACCCCGCCGAGGGAGTACGCGTTCTCGTCGTGCACCTCACCCCACACAAGGCCCCGGTTCAGCCCCGACCAGGGCAGCCGCGCGTCCTCGGTGGCGGCGATCTTCGGCTTCCAGGAGGCGGGCGGGTTGTAGCGGGTGCGGTGCATGCCGAGCGGGGCGGTGATCTCCTCGCGGAGGAGAGTGTCGAGCGTGCGGCCCGTGATCTTCTCCAGAACGAGCTGGAGCGAGATCAGATTCAGGTCCGAGTAGAGGTACTTGGTGCCCGGCGGGTTGAGCGGGGCCTCGTTCCAGATGAGTTGGAGTTTTCCCTGGTGGGTCGGCGCGTTGTAGAGCGGGATCCAGGCGCGGAAGCCCGAGGTGTGGGTGAGGAGTTGGCGGATCGTGATGCCCTGCTTGCCGCCGCCCGCGAACTCGGGGAGGTACGAGGCGACCGTCGTCTCCAGAGCCAGCGCGCCGCGCTCGATCTGCTGGACCGCGAGGATCGACGTGAACAGCTTCGAGACGGAGGCCAGGTCGTAGACGGTGTCCTCGGCCGCCGCGATCTGCTGGTCGGCGGGGAACTCGACTCCGGTGTCGGTCTTCTCGTCGTACGCCGCGTAGCGCACCGCCATGCCGATCGGCTGATGCAGGGCCACTGTGCCGCCGCGCCCGGCGAGGAGGACGGCGCCCGCGTACCAGGGGTGTTTGGGGGAGGGGCCGAGGAACGCCTCGGCGTCGGCGACCAGTTGGCGCAGATGGCCCGAGAGCAGTCCGGCGCGCTCGGCCGATCCGTGCCGCAGTGTGGGCAGTCCGGCACCACTTCTCTCGGAGGCAGTGGCGGGCCCAGCGGGGAAGGGGGCGATGGCCAGCGCGCCGCCCAAGGCCGCCACCCGTCTGCCCAGTTGACGACGGGTCAGCCCGCTGTGTGCTCCACCCGTTGCTTCATCGGTCATCGAGAAGTCTCCCGCCGCGCCGCCTGAAAGTATCTTTCCTGGTTCGCCTTGCGGGGTGAAACTTTCCTGTCAGGGGAAGAGTGTGTCAACCGTGGCGGGCGGTTCCGGTAAATCTGACGGAGCATCAGAAAAGGTCTTCCCTCGTCCGGAGGACTGCGGCATCCTGCGGCCATGCAGACGGAGCTGAGCAAGAGACTGGGAGTCGAGCACGCCATCTTCGGCTTCACGCCGTTTCCCGCCGTCGCCGCGGCCATCAGCCGCGCGGGCGGCTTCGGTGTGCTCGGCGCGGTCCGCTACACCGCCCCCGACGACCTCAAACGCGACCTCGACTGGATCGAGGCCAATGTCGACGGCATGCCCTACGGCCTGGACGTCGTCATGCCGGCCAAGAAGGTGGAGGGTGTGACGGAAGCCGACGTCGAGGCGATGATCCCCGAGGGGCATCGGCAGTACGTCACGGACACCCTGGCCAAGTACGGCGTACCCGAACTCGCCGAGGGCGAGGTGTCCGGGTGGCGTATCACGGGGTGGATGGAGCAGGTCGCCCGCAACCAGCTCGACGTCGCCTTCGAGTACCCGATCAAGCTGCTCGCCAACGCGCTCGGCTCCCCGCCCGTCGATGTCGTGGAGCGCGCCCACGAGCGGGGGGTGCTCGTCGCCGCCCTCGCGGGCAGTGCCCGGCACGCCCGCAAGCACGCCGAGGGCGGCATCGACATCGTCGTCGCGCAGGGCTACGAGGCGGGCGGCCACACCGGGGAGATCGCCTCGATGGTGCTGACGCCGGAAGTCGTGGACGCCGTCGACCCGTTGCCCGTACTCGCGGCGGGCGGCATCGGCAGCGGGCAGCAGGTGGCCGCCGCGCTCAGCCTCGGCGCCCAAGGTGTGTGGCTCGGCTCCGTGTGGCTGACCGTGACAGAGGCGGACATGCACTCGCGCGGCGTCACGCGCAAGCTGCTCGCCGCAGGGTCCGGCGACACGGTCCGTTCCCGCGCGCTGACCGGCAAGCCGGCACGTCAGCTGCGCACCGAGTGGACCGACGCCTGGGACGACCCGAACGGGCCCGGCACGCTTCCCATGCCGTTGCAGGGACTGCTCGTGGCCGAGGCGCTCTCCCGGATCCAGAAGTACGAGGTGGAGCCGCTGCTCGGCACACCCGTCGGGCAGATCGTCGGCCGGATGAACAGCGAACGCAGCGTCCAGGCCGTTTTCGACGATCTGACCCGGGGGTTCGAGCACGCCGTCGACCGGATCAACCGCATCGCGGGAAGGGGCGAGCAGTCGTGAGCAAGGATGCGAGTGCGGCGGGGGCCACGCCGCCGAACGGTTTCTGGGCCCAGGCCGCAGCGGACCCCGGGCGTACGGTCCTGATCACCCCGGACGGAGACGAGTGGACCGCCGGCCGGCTGCACGCCTCGGCCAACCAGCTGGTCCACGGCCTGCGCGCCGCAGGCCTGGCACGCGGCGACGCCTTCGCGGTCGTCCTGCCCAACAGCGTCGAGTTCTTCGTCGCCTACCTCGCCGCCTCCCAGGCGGGCTTCTATCTCGTTCCCGTCAACCACCACCTCGTCGGCCCCGAGATCGCCTGGATCGTCTCCGACTCGGGCGCCAAGGTGCTCATCGCGCACGAGCGGTTCGCGGACGCCGCCCGCCACGCCGCCGACGAGGCCAAGCTCCCCGCCACGCACCGATACGCGGTCGGCCCGCTCGCGGGCTTCCGGCCGTACGCCGAACTCCTGGACGGACAGCCCGAGTCGGCACCCGAGGACCGCACGCTCGGCTGGGTCATGAACTACACCTCGGGCACCACGGGCCGCCCCCGCGGCATCCGGCGCCCGCTGCCCGGCAAACTCCCCGAGGAGACGTACCTCGGCGGCTTCCTCGGAATCTTCGGCATCAAGCCGTACGACGACAATGTGCACCTCGTCTGCTCGCCGCTCTACCACACCGCAGTGCTCCAGTTCGCGGGCGCGTCCCTGCACATCGGCCACCGGCTGGTGCTGATGGACAAGTGGACGCCCGAAGAGATGCTCCGTGTCATCGACACCCATGCCTGCACGCACACCCATATGGTCCCGACCCAGTTCCACCGACTGCTCGCGTTGCCGGACCACATAAGGCAGGCGTACGACGTGTCGTCGATGCGGCATGCCATCCACGGCGCCGCGCCCTGTCCCGACCACGTGAAGCGGGCCATGATCGAGTGGTGGGGCGAGTGCGTCGAGGAGTACTACGCGGCCAGCGAGGGCGGCGGGGCCTTCGCGACCGCCGAGGACTGGCTGAAGAAGCCCGGCACGGTCGGCAAGGCCTGGCCGATCAGCGAACTTGCCGTCTTCGACGACGACGGAAACCGGCTGCCGCCCGGTGAACTCGGCACCGTCTACATGAAGATGAGCACCGGCGGATTCTCGTACCACAAGGACGAGAGC
The DNA here is from genome assembly GCF_026343635.1 of Streptomyces sp. NBC_00038. Classification (NCBI taxonomy): domain Bacteria; kingdom Bacillati; phylum Actinomycetota; class Actinomycetes; order Kitasatosporales; family Streptomycetaceae; genus Streptomyces; species Streptomyces sp. NBC_00038. The sequence goes on along the minus strand of NZ_JAPELQ010000001.1, from coordinate 869,668 downwards.
AAGACGAAGAAGAACCGCATCGGCGACTTCTTCACCGTCGGCGACCTCGGCCTCCTCGACGAGGACGGCTACCTCTTCCTCCGCGACCGCAAAATCGACATGATCATCTCGGGCGGGGTCAACATCTACCCGGCCGAGATCGAGGCCGCGCTGCTCACCCACCCCGCCGTCGCCGACGCGGCCGCCTTCGGCATCCCGCACGACGACTGGGGCGAGCAGGTCAAGGCGGTGGTCGAGCCCGCGCCCGGACATGAGCCCGGCGCCGCCCTCGCCGCGGACATCCTCGACCACTGCGAACAGCAACTCGCGGGATACAAGCGCCCCAAGAGCGTCGACTTCATCGAGACGATGCCGCGCGATCCGAACGGGAAGCTCTACAAGCGGCGGCTGCGGGATCCGTACTGGGAGGGGCGTACCCGAGTGGTGTGACGCCGGCCGTGCTGGTTGTCTGCCGCGGGACGCAACGCCGTCGCACGGTCCACCAGCAGCTGGTCCGCCCGCCTGATCGGAGAGAAACCCTCTAGGCCGGAAGCAGTCGTGCCCGAGTGTCGGGAAGCCTGGCCCACCAGTGGTCGTAGCGGCTGTAGACCCGGGGGTCGCGGTCGGCCAGCACCGTCGTCAGGTACCGCGCCTCCTCGGCGAGTGCCTCCCACGCCTCGGGCGGAAGGTCGTGGAAGGCCGTGGCCTCGATGCCGCCGTCGACCGGGCGCCATACGCCGGCGACGTAGCCGTCGACCAGCAGGGTGGGCAACACGTCGCCGTTGTTGCGGATCACCAGGCGGCGATAGGCGGGCGGGATCATACGGCTGCGGTCGGCGTAGGCCAGCAGGGTGCTGTCCCACATGGCCATGAGCCGAGGTGGGGCCGGAGTGTCCGAGGGCGGGCGCGGGGCGCCGGGGATGTCGAACAGGTCGGTGCCGTCGGGTCCTTCGAACTGATCGAGGGAGCCGCCGAGTGCGCGTAGCGCCTCGCGGATCGGCGCGCGCTGCACCATGGCGAACTGGGCCACGTCCGCCACCGAGGCCGGACCGAACCCCTCCAGATAGCGCAGGACGAGCGTCTGCAGCGCCTGCGGTGCCGCCTCCCGCCCCGTGGGCACGGGACCTGTGCGCGCCGCGACGTACGACGACCGGGTGTTGAACGACCACGGCCCGCCGGTCGGCACATGAAGCAGCGGTGCGTACGCCCGCAGTCCCCACCATGCCCCTGCCTTCTTCTCCGCGCCGAGCCGCTCTTCGACCCATACCTGCATCTCGGCGGCCGTCCGCGGGGCGTCGGCGAACGCCAGCAGCTCCGGCACCAGCTCCTCGCCGTCCGCGGGAGTGAGCCCCGCGTCAGCGAAGCGGTAGCCCAGACGCGAGCCGTACAGCGTCGGCTGCATCGCCTCGCGGAACACCTGGTAGTCGTCGGCATGGACCGCGTGCAGCGTGATCCGCATCAGGGTCGCCTTGACGACCGCGCGGCCCGTGAAGGCGTCGTCCAGATCGGCCAGGGAAAGGCCGGCGAGCCGATTCCACAACGCGAGGTACGGCGAAGCGGGGTGCTGCGCCTGCAGCGCGACAACGCGACGCACCGCGTCGACGACGTTCAGCGGCTCCCGCTCCAGCAGGAGTTGGCGGCTCAGCGTGGCCCGGTTGAGCTCGCGAGCGGTGATCTTCATGCCGAGGATTGTGCCGGGGACCGACGGACGGCCGCCAGGACTGGGAGCGTCCCTGGCGCCGGTTCAACCGCAGGACAACGTGCGGGTGCTCTTCGACCCGGTCGGGCATCCCTTCTGCCTGTGCCGTGACGACGGTCAGGGCCTGCTGCGACTGGCGCGTCCGCGCGAGCGCGACGTACAAGGTGATGGAGATACCGTGCGGGTGCCTGCCCCCTGGGGCTTCCGCAGGATGGTCGAGGCGATCATCGACGGTGTGTGGCGCACGGTCCGAGGAGAGGGGAACGGCCTGTGATCGAGGTGGAGTTGAAAGCTCGGGTTCGTTCACCCGAGGCGGTCATGGGGCAGCTGGACGAGCGCGCCGAGGCTCGCATCGAGGTGTACCAGGACACCTATTATGATCTGCCCGACGGCTCGCTGGAGAGGCAGGACCAGGAGTTGCGCGTGCGGACCGTCCGCAGCCCGAACGGCCTGCGGACGCTGCTGACGTTCAAGGACGCGACGGTCGACGAGGCCTCCGGCTCGAAGCCCGAGCGCGAAACCCGTGTAGACGATTCCCAGGCGGCGCACGCCATCCTGCAGGGGCTCGGCTATGTTCCGGCGATCGCCTTCTCGAAGCGGTGCCGCAACTACGACTTCGAGGCCCGCGGCCGACGGATGCTCGCCACGCTGGTCCGGGTTCCCGAGATCGACGGGATGTTCCTGGAGGTGGAAACCCTGGTTGCCGAGGACGACGTCACGGCCGCCCTTGACGACGTGCGTGCGGTCCTCGCCGAACTCGGTATCGGTCCTCAGGATCTGACGCGGGAGACGTACACGGGGGCGGTGGCGGCACAGCGCCGAGGACGATGAGTCCGGCAGCGCACCGCTTGCCCTCGCCATGAACCGCTACTCCTGATGCGTCGGGGCGACCGGAGCGGTCGGCTCCGGCGGAGTGGTCAGAGCCGTCGGGTCACCGGAGCCTTGGGGTGGGTGCTCCCGATCTACGTGCGTCGCTTGACCTCCTTCGTACGGCGGACCCAGGATCACGTGTCATGAAGCCTGAACACGGCAGCACGGTTGACGGAGTCCTGCGGCGCAGCGCCCGGCGTGTCCCGGCTCGCGTCGCGGTCGACTACCGAGAGCGCTCCTGGACCTACGCGGAACTCGACGAGGCCGTCTCCCGTGCGGCGGGCGTCCTGCTGGAGCAGGGACTCGATCCGGGCGACCGCGTCGGAGCCTACGGCCACAACTCGGACGCGTACCTCATCGGCTTCCTGGCCTGCGCACGCGCGGGACTGGTACACGTGCCCGTCAATCAGAACCTGACCGGCGAGGACCTCGCGTACATCGTCGGTCAGTCCGGCAGCTCACTGGTCCTGGCAGACCCGGACCTTGCCCATCAACTCCCCGACGGCGTACGCACATTGCCACTGCGTGACGCGGACGACTCACTGCTCGCACGGCTGGACACGGCACCCGCCCACGACGGCGCCGAGCCACGCAGCGAGACCCTCGTGCAGTTGCTCTACACGTCGGGCACCACTGCCCTGCCCAAGGGCGCGATGATGACGCACCGCGCCCTCGTGCACGAGTACCTGAGCGCGATCACCGCCCTCGACCTGAGCGCGGGGGACCGGCCCGTGCACTCGCTGCCGCTCTACCATTCGGCGCAGATGCACGTGTTCCTGCTGCCGTATCTCGCGGTCGGCGCGACGAACATCATCCTCGACGCGCCCGACGCCGATCAGATCTTCGACCTGATCGAGGCCGGCCGCGCGGACAGCCTGTTCGCGCCGCCCACCGTGTGGATCGGCCTGTCGAACCGTCCCGACTTCGCTTCACGCGACCTGAGCGGACTGCGCAAGGCGTACTACGGGGCCTCGATCATGCCGGTGCCCGTCCTGGAACGGCTGCGCGAACGGCTGCCGAAGCTGGCCTTCTACAACTGCTTCGGCCAGAGCGAGATCGGCCCCCTGGCCACCGTCCTCGCGCCCGACGAGCACAAGGGGCGGATGGACTCCTGCGGACGCCCTGTCCTGTTCGTCGACGCGCGGGTGGTCGACGAGAACGGCAAGGAGGTGCCAGACGGGACACAGGGCGAAGTCATCTACCGCTCACCGCAGTTGTGCGAGGGGTACTGGGAGAAGCCGGAGGAGACGGCCGAGGCCTTCCGCGACGGCTGGTTCCACTCCGGGGACCTCGTCGTGCGGGACGCCCACGGCTACTTCACCGTCGTCGACCGGGTGAAGGACGTCATCAACTCCGGTGGCGTACTGGTCGCTTCACGCCAGGTAGAGGACGCGCTGTACACGCACGAGGGAGTCGCCGAGGTTGCGGTGATCGGCCTTCCCGACGAGCGCTGGATCGAGGCGGTCACGGCGGTCGTGGTCCCCCGCGGCGAGGTCGGCGAGGCGGAACTCCTCGCGCACGCACGGGAGAAGCTCGCCCACTTCAAGGCGCCCAAGCGAGTGCTGTTCGTGGACGAGCTGCCGCGCAACGCGAGCGGGAAGATCCTCAAACGGGAGTTGCGGGAGCGGTTCGCCTGAGATGCGGGCTCTTGCCGTTTTTCGCCTGAGATAGGGGCTCTGTGCCACAAATGGAGACTCAGCGAGCCGCCTCCGCCGCAACCGACCGTGCCCACCGATAGTCCGCCTTCCCGCTCGGTGACCGCTGGATGGTCTCCGTGATGACGAGCTGGCGCGGGATCTTGTAGCCCGCGAGGTGGGTGCGGCAGTGGGTCTGGATGTCGTCCAGGGACGGGTGGTCCGCGCCGCGGCGGAGTTGGACCACTGCTGCCACGTGGTTGCCCCACGTCTCGTCCGGTACACCGGCGACGAGGGCGTCGTAGACGTCCGGGTGGGACTTGAGGGCCTGTTCGACCTCTTCCGGGTAGACCTTCTCGCCGCCGGTGTTGATGCACTGGGAGCCGCGGCCGAGGACGGTGACGATGCCCTCCTCGTCGACGGTGGCCATGTCGCCGAGGAGTACCCAGCGCTCGTCGCCCTTCTGGAAGAAGGTCTCGGCGGTCTTCTTCGGGTCGTTGTAGTAGCCGAGGGGCACGTGGCCGCGCTGTGCCACCCGCCCCGGCTCGCCGACCGCGACCGGCTCGTAGGTGGCCGGATCCACCACCTGCGTACGCGAGTTGACGCGGATCCGGAAACCCCGCTCCGGCCCCGAGTCGGCCGTCGCCGTGCCGTTGAAGCCGGATTCCGACGAGCCGAAGTTGTTGAGCAGCATCACGTTCGGAACGAGCGCCTGGAACTGCTCGCGCACCGTCTCCGACATGATCGCGCCGGACGAGGACACGCTGAACATGGAGGAGCAGTCGGTTCCCTTCAAGGGGCCGTTCAGCGCGTCGATCAGTGGCCGCAGCATCGCGTCGCCGACCAGGGACACGCTGGTGACCTTCTCCTTCTCGATCGTCCGCAGTACTTCCTCCGGTGCGAACTTGCGGTGGATCACGATGCGTTGGCCGAAGTTGAAGCCGATGAAGGCGGTGAGTGTCGAGGTGCCGTGCATCAGCGGGGGAGTGGGGAAGAAGGTGATGCCCTCGCCTCCGGCCGCGACGCGCTCGGCCAGCTCCTCAGGACTCTTGACCGGCTCGCCCGTCGGGGCTCCACCGCCCAACCCGGAGAAGAAGAGATCCTCCTGACGCCACATCACACCCTTGGGCATCCCGGTCGTACCGCCGGTGTAGATGATGAACTGGTCGTCCGCCGAGCGTGCCGGGAAGCCCCGCTCCGGGGATCCAGCGGCCTCCGCGTCGGCGAAGTCCACGAGGGGCGGCGATGAAGCGGTGGACGCGGGTGCCGCCCCCACACGTATGAGATGCCGCAGGGTCGAGGCTCGCGGCAGCGCCGCCGCCACCCGCTCGGTGAACTCCGCGTCGAAGACCAGGGCCACCAGATCCGCGTCCCGGTAGAGGTAGACCAACTCCTCTTCCACGTAGCGGTAGTTGACGTTGACCGGGACGACCCGCGCCTTCAGGCAGCCCAGCACGGTCTGCAGGTACTCGACGCCGTTGTAGAGGTGCAGCCCGAGGTGCTCGCCGGGGCGGATGCCGCTGTCGATCAGATGGTGCGCGATGCGGTTCGCGGCCGCGTCCAACTGCGCGTACGTCAGCCGGCGTTCCGCGCCCGTGCCGGGGTGGTCGATGTACACGAGTGCCTCGCGGTCGGGGACCACGTCGACGACCGACTCGAACAGGTCGGCAAGGTTGTACTCCACCGCTCCTCCTGACCCCGGACGACTTTTGGCGGCCCATCGGCTCGGCGCCATCGGCTCGACGGTCATCAGAGCAAAGCCGGACCCAACTGTGAAGGGTCCGCGCAGAAGAAATCTGACTACCTGTCAGAAAACTCTTGTACTGGCTCCGCGCCTCCTGCAACCTGTTCTCGCATCCGAGACGGTCGGAGACGACGAGAGACGACCGGAGACGACCGGAGTCGACGGAATCGGTCCGGGACGGTCCCAGACGGGGAGGAAGCCAAATGGGTGGTACGGAACACCTCACCGTGCAGCGCGAAGGCGCCACACTGGTGCTCACGCTCAACAGGCCGGAGGCCAAGAACGCGCTCTCGCTGCCGATGCTGGTCGGCCTCTACGACGGCTGGACCGAGGCCGACGAGGACGACGCGATCCGCTCGATCGTGCTCACCGGCGCGGGAGGCGCCTTCTGCGCCGGAATGGACCTCAAGGCGCTGGCCGGCCAGGGAATGGAGGGCCAGGAGTACCGGGACCGGATGAAGGCGGACCCGGATCTGCACTGGAAGGCGATGCTCCGTCACCACCGTCCCCGCAAGCCGGTGATCGCCGCCGTCGAAGGACACTGCGTCGCGGGCGGCACCGAGATCCTCCAGGGCACCGACATCCGTGTCGCCGGCCGGTCGGCGACCTTCGGGCTGTTCGAGGTGCGGCGCGGCCTGTTCCCGATCGGCGGCTCGACGGTCCGCCTCCAGCGTCAGATCCCGCGCACCCACGCCCTCGAAATGCTGCTCACCGGCCGCCCGTACACGGCGCGGGAAGCCGCCGACATCGGCCTGATCGGGCATGTCGTCCCCGACGGAACCGCCCTGGACAAGGCCCTCGCGATCGCCGAGCAGATCAACGCCTGCGGCCCGCTGGCCGTCGAGGCCGTCAAGGCGTCCGTGTACGAGACCGCCGAGATGACCGAGACCGACGGACTTGCCTCCGAACTGGCCCGCGGCTGGCCGGTCTTCGACACCGCCGACGCCAAGGAAGGGTCCCGGGCCTTCGCCGAGAAGCGCCCGCCCGTCTACCGGCGCGCCTGACCTCCGAAGGAGACATCCGGGATGCCCGAAGTCCTCAAAGCCCCCCTCGTCGTCGAGTTCCCCTTCACCCGCTCGCTCGGCCCCGTCCAGAGCGCGTTCCTCACCGGTCTGCGCGAGCGCGTCGTGCTCGGTGTGCGGACCGGCGACGGCCGGACCCTCGTCCCGCCCGTCGAGTACGACCCCGTCACCGCCGAGGAGATACGCGACCTGGTCGAAGTCGCCCCCACCGGCACCGTCACCACCTGGGCCTGGAACCACGAACCCCGCCGCGGCCAGCCCCTGGACACCCCCTTCGCCTGGGTCCTGGTCCAGCTCGACGGCGCCGACACCGGCCTGCTGCACGCCCTCGACGCCCCCGGCCCCGACGCCGTCCACACCGGCATGCGCGTCCGCATCCGCTGGGCCGGCGAACGCTCCGGCGCCATCACCGACATCGCGTGCTTCGAGCCGTACGACGGCGATCCGCCGGAGCCCACCGGGCAGGGGCACGACGGCCGCTTCGAGGACATGGTGACGGGCATCGTCGCCCCCGCCCGCCTCGACTACGTCTACTCGCCGGGCCGCGCCCAGTCGGCCTACATCAGTGCCCTCTCCGAGCAGCGGACCGTCGGCGAGCGCTGCCCGTCCTGCCGCAAGGTGTACGTCCCGCCAAGGGGTGCGTGCCCCACATGTGGGGTCGCCACATCAGAGCAGGTGGAAGTAGGTCCGGGCGGCACGGTCACGACGTACTGCATCGTCAACATCAAGGCGAAGAACCTCGACATCGAAGTGCCGTACGTCTACGCGCACATCGCCCTCGACGGCGCCGACCTCGCGCTGCACGGCCGTATCGGCGGCATCCCCTACGACCAGGTGCGGATGGGCCTGCGCGTCGAGCCGGTGTGGACGGCGGGCGGCCGCTACCCCGACCACTACCGGCCGACCGGCGAGCCGGACGCGGACTACGAGATGTACAAGGAGCTGCTGTGACGCGTGAGATTGCCGTGGTCGCCTTCGCGCAGACCGACCACCGGCGCACCAGTGACGAGCACTCCGAGGTGGAGATGCTCATCCCGGTCCTGCACGACGTCCTCGACCAGACGGGGCTGAAGACGAGCGACATCGGCTTCACCTGCTCCGGCTCCACGGACTACCTCGCGGGGCGCGCCTTCTCCTTCACCATGGCGCTCGACGGGGTGGGCGCCTGGCCGCCGATCTCCGAGTCGCACGTGGAGATGGACGGCGCATGGGCGCTGTACGAGGCGTGGACGAAGCTGCTGACCGGCGACGCCGACACCGCGCTCGTGTACGGGTACGGCAAGTCGTCGCCCGGCTCCGTACGGGACGTCCTGACCCGGCAGCTCGACCCGTACTACGTGGCGCCGCTCTGGCCGGACTCCGTCGCGCTCGCGGCGCTGCAGGCGCAGGCGCTCATCGACGCCGGCGAGACCGACGAACCCGCGCTCGCCGGTGTGGCCTCCCGTAGCCGCGCGTCGGCGTCCGCCAACTCCCATGCCCAGCTGAGGGGTTCGGTCGACCAGGGCGATTACGTCGTACGTCCCTTGCGCACCGGCGACTGCCCGCCCGTCGGCGACGGAGCCGCCGCCGTGATCCTCGCGGCGGGGGAGCGGGCCCGCGAACTGTGCGAGCGGCCCGCCTGGATCCGGGGCATCGACCACCGCATCGAGGCGCACAGCCTGGGCGTCCGCGACCTGACCGACTCGCCCTCCACGCGCCTCGCCGCCGAGCGGGCCGGCGCCTTCGAACGGCCCGTGGACACCGCCGAGTTGTACACCCCGTTCACTTCCCAGGAGGTCGTCCTGCGCAAGGCGCTGCGCCTGGGGGACGAGGTGAGCGTCAACCCCTCCGGAGGGGCGCTCGCCGCCAACCCGGTGATGGCGACGGGGCTCATCCGCATCGGTGAGGCCGCCGCCCGTATCCATCGCGGTGAGTCCGACCGGGCGCTGGCCCATGCCACTTCGGGCCCGTGCCTCCAGCAGAACCTGGTCGCCGTACTCGAAGGGGATGCCCGATGAGCAAGGAGCCCGTGGCCGTCGTAGGCATCGGCCAGACCAAGCACGTGGCCGCCCGACGGGACGTGTCGATGGCGGGACTGGTCCGCGAGGCCGCCCAACGGGCACTGGCCGACGCGGAGTTGACGTGGGCAGACATCGACGCGGTCGTCATCGGCAAGGCGCCCGACTTCTTCGAGGGCGTCATGATGCCGGAGCTCTATCTCGCCGACGCGCTGGGTGCCGTCGGCAAACCGATGCTCCGGGTGCACACGGCGGGCTCGGTCGGCGGATCGACGGCACTCGTCGCCACCAACCTGATCGCGGGACGCGTCCACGGCACCGTCCTGACCCTCGCCTACGAGAAGCAGTCCGAGTCGAACGCCATGTGGGGCCTGTCGCTGCCGATCCCCTTCACGCAGCCGCTTCTCGCCGGGGCGGGCGGCTTCTTCGCGCCGCACGTACGGGCGTACATGCGGCGCACGGGCGCGCCCGACACGGTCGGCTCGCTGGTCGCGTACAAGGACCGCCGCAACGCGCTCAAGAACCCGTACGCGCATCTCCACGAGCACGACATCACGCTGGAGAAGGTCCAGGCCTCGCCGATGCTGTGGGACCCGATCCGGTACTCGGAGACCTGCCCGTCCTCGGACGGGGCGTGCGCGATGGTCCTCACCGACCGGGCGGGGGCGGCCCGTTCGCCGCGGCCGCCCGCCTGGCTGCACGGCGGCGCGATGCGCAGCGAGCCAACGCTCTTCGCGGGCAAGGACTTCGTCTCGCCGCAGGCGGGCAAGGACTGCGCGGCCGACGTGTACCGGCAGGCCGGGATCGCGGACCCGCGCCGTGACATCGACGCCGTCGAGATGTACGTACCGTTCTCCTGGTACGAGCCGATGTGGCTGGAGAACCTCGGTTTCGCCGAGGAGGGAGAGGGCTGGAAGCTCACCGAGGCCGGGGTGACGGAGCTTGACGGGGACCTGCCCGTCAACATGTCGGGCGGGGTGCTCTCCACCAATCCGATCGGCGCCTCCGGCATGATCCGGTTCGCCGAGGCGGCACTTCAGGTACGCGGCCAGGCCGGAGATCACCAGGTCGACGGGGCTCGCCGGGTGCTGGGGCACGCCTATGGCGGCGGATCCCAGTTCTTCTCGATGTGGCTGGTCGGGGCCGCGCCGCCCGCCTCCTGAAACCGTCCCCCTCACGTGGCCTGTCCGCCGCCCGAACCGATCGCTAGGCTGACCGCGGACGACGAACCGGGAGGAGCACGGACGTGGCCGAAAGCACCATTGAGCAGCACCCGCTCGCGGGCTGGGACAAGCCGGAGCTGGACCTCAGTGCAGCAGAGTGGCATTCCAGCAGCCGAGGACGGGGAGACGTCCAGATCGCCTTTGTCGAGGGCTTCATCGCGATGCGCAACAGTGGCCGGCCCGAGAGCCCTTCCTTGATCTTCACCCCGGCGGAATGGGGCGCGTTCGTGTCGGGGGCGCGGGAGGGCGAGTTCGACCTGACCTGACCTGACCTGTGCTGCTTCGGAGGTGATCCTCCCTTCTTTCTTGAGGTCAGGAGGGGAGGATGACCGCTGTACGCGTCGGCGGGAGTACCCCGACGCCGGCCGATCCCTCTCGAGGGGTCGGCCCGATGCCGCTGAGGTACATCACCGGCGGCGTTGTCGCGCTTCTCTTCGGGTGTCGTCTGGTGTGCGGCGCGCATGGTTCGGCTGCGTGACGGGCGTGCGACTGCGGGGTGGTGTTTGCCTACTGGGCAAATTAAATCGCCCTGTGGGTTGACCGTATGTGCTGCTCCCCTGATCCTGGGAGCAGCCGTCCGCAGGGACCCGCGACTCGCAGGAGGAAGAGCGAAATGGCGACATTCGTACTTATTCACGGTTCCTGGGGTGGAGGGTGGGTCTGGGACCGCATGCGGCCCGTTCTGGAAGAGGCCGGCCACCGTGTGCTGACTCCCACGCTCACCGGGTTCGCCGAGAAACACGATCTTTCCCGGCCGGAGGTGGGGCTCTCCGTCAATGTCCAGGAGGTGGCCGACCTGCTCGCCGTCGAGGGGGTCGACGACGCGATCCTCGTGGGCCACAGCTACGGCGGCATGGTCATCACCGGGGTGGCGGCCCTCGCCCCGGATCGCATCAGCCGGATCGTGTACGTGGACGCCTTCGCTCCCACCACCGGCGAGTCGGCCTTCACGGTGCTTCCTTGGCTGGAGGACGCGTTCGCGGCCCCCGAGGGAGGCCCGGACTGGGAGGTCGCCCCACTGGATCCGCGCGCGCTCGGTGCCGACGAGGACGGCGCCACATGGCTGGAGGACCGCCTGACCCCCATGCCCCGCCTCACCCACGCCGAACCGCTGGGACCCGGCAGCGAGGAAGTCCTTGACGGCAAGCAGGTGACCTACATCCACTGCGCGGCCCAGGAGTTCTTCAACGACACCGCTGCCGCCGTGACCAAACGCGGGTTCCGGCTGGTCACCCTCACCGAGGTCACTCACGTCGAGGTGCTGGTGCAACCCCAGGTCCTGGCCCGCGAACTGCTCGCGCTGCTCTGACCGGTCGGCGAAGGGTCAGCGCCTGGATTTCGGTGACGGAACAGGGTGATGCATCGGCATCGTCGCGGCGGTCGACGCGACCAGCACGGTGGCGGGCTCCTCGCCCTTGTTGGTCAGGCGGTGCACCTTCGACGAGTCGAAGTGAAGGGAATCGCCGGAGCTCAGGGTGATGTCCTTGCCGTCCAGGCGGAAGAGGACGCCGCCCGACAGGACGTGCAGCCACTCTTCGCCCGCGTGCTTGGCGTCCTTGGTCGACTTTCCGGGTTCCACCTCGACACGGATGACCGCGATCGTCGACCCCGGGCCGCTCAGGACGGTGTAGTGCCCGTCCTGTCCGGGGTGCTCGACCGCATCGTCGGCTCGTACGAGGTGGTAGTCCTCCAGCTCCTGCTCCTGGATCAGCTCACTCACCGAGATCCCGTACACCCGGGCGATCTGGAGGAGGCTGCCGATGGACGGCTGCCGGTGCCCCTTCTCCAGGCGGGAGAGGTGCGTGACGGAGATGCCGGTCTGCTCGGACAAGGTCACCAGCGTGATGCCGCGTTCACTGCGCAGGTCTTTGAGCCGATGACCTACCCAAGCGTCCAGCTCGTTCTCGTCCGCCATGGTTGTAACATACACGCCACATAGACAAAGCATGTTGCCGAGTTGGCAAATATCGACCGGCCTTCCCCTCACCGTCCAGCAAGGATCGCAGCCACCCCGGATTCGAACCGCTCGTCGAAGGACGTCGGCGCGAGATGTCCGGCCACGCGGTGGAGCGAGGGATAGGTCGTCCCGGAGATCGCGCTCGCCAGGATGTCGCCCAGTGGGCGCTGGCCGACCGCCTGCTCCTCCTGGGTGAGGCCCAGGGCGAAGTAGGTGACCGCCCACGCGGTCCACGCGGCCTCGCGGTCGCCCAGCCCGGACTTCAGCAGCGCCTCCACCAGAGTCTCCGCGAAGCGCAGGGTGTTCGGCTCGGCGGCGTAGGTACCCACCACCAGTGCGGCGCCGTCGCGGTGGGACAGCAGAGCGCGACGGTAGCGGCGGGTCAGCTCACGGGCGCGTTCGTCGGGGGCGGCCGGCAGGCCGGTCAGCGGGATTTCGCCGAGTACGGCGTCCGCCATGAGCTCCAGCATTCGGGCCTTGGTCTTCACATGCCACTGCACGGTGTTGATCCGCACGCCGAGGCGGTCGGCGACCGCTCTGGTGGACACCGCGTCCAGGCCCTTTTCGTCCAGGAGGTCCAGTCCCGCGCGGATCACCGTGGCTGGATCCAGACGGTCGCTCTGTTGCTTGTTGGTCACTGACCTAGTTTACTGCACCATAAAGGTCTTGGTCAGTGACCAAGAACTCGACCAGGAAATGGGTGATCGTATGGAAACTCAGCAGGTCGTCATCGCCGGAGGCGGCCCCGTCGGGCTCTGGCTCGCCGCCGAACTGCGGCTGAACAACATCTCCGTGACCGTTCTGGAAGAACGCACCGAGATCGACCAGCGCTCCAAGGCGCTCACCGTGCACCCGCGCGGCGTCGAAGTACTGGCCTCACGCGGAATCCACCAGCGGTTCCTCGACGAGAGCCTGAAGATCTCCACGGGCCATTTCGCCAACCTCGCCAACCGGCTCGACTTCTCCGTCCTGGACACGCCGTTCCCCTACACCCTCTTCATCCCCCAGGCCCGCACCGAGGCGCTCTTCGAGGAGTACGCCCTCGGGCTCGGCGCCACCATCCGGCGCGGGCATCGCGTCACCGGCTTCACCGAGCACGCGGACTCGGTGACCGTCCAAGTGGAGGGGCCGGAGGGGCCGTACGAGATCCAGGCCGAATACATCGCCGGCTGTGACGGCACCCGGAGCACCGTGCGCGAGGCCGCCGGCATCGATTTCCCCGGCACGCCCTCCACCTACCTCGGCTGGCTCGGCGACGTCCTCTTCGACAACCCGCCCCCGCCCGGCTTCAACAGCTTCGACGAGCGCGGCGGGTTGATGATCATTCCGCTGCCCGACAATCGGTGGCGCATTGCCGGCACCAGCCCCGACAGCGCGACCACCGAGTGGCCCGGCGACCTCACGCTGGACGAACTGCGGCAGAAGGTCATCGACATCGCCGGTGACGACTTCGGCATGCGCGACCCGTCCTGGCTCTCCCGCTTCGGCAACGCCACCCGTCTTGCCACCCACTACCGGCGCGGACGTGTCGTGCTCGCGGGCGACGCCGCCCACCAGCACTACCCCACCGGCGGCGTCGGCATGAACGTCGGGTTCCAGGACGCCTTCAACCTCGGCTGGAAGCTGGCCGCGACGATCGACGGCTGGGCCTCGGACGGGCTGCTGGACACTTACCACAGCGACCGGTACCCGGTCGGCGAGCAACTGATGGAGCACAGCCGCGCGCAGACCTACCTGTTCCACGCCTTCTCGCCCGAGGGGCTCGCCCTGCGCGACCTGCTCAGCCGGATGGTCCCCGAGTCACGGGAGTTCAGCGACTTTCTGGCCGGCCGGCTCACCGCGCTCGACGTCGCCTACCCGAGCGCCGACCCGACGGCCCACCCGGTGACCGGCACCCGCGCCCCCGACCTCACCCTCACCGCAGCGGAGAGCACCCTGTTCGGCGCGCTGCGGGCGGACTCGTACGTCCTGCTCGACCTCACGGCCGGTGGTGCGCTCTCCGACCGGGCCCAGGAGCGGATCACCGTGCACGGCGGGGCGCCCGACCGGACGCGGGACGCCTGGGAGGACGTACGCGCCGCCCTGATCCGGCCCGACGGGCATGTCGTGTGGGCCTGGACGGAGGAGGACGACACCAAGCTGGCGGCGCAGGTGGACGCGGTCGTCACCACGGCGCTCGGCCGCTAGAAGGGGACGGGAGTCATGGATCTCGGACTGAAGGACAGGGTGTACGTCCTCACCGGTGGCACACGCGGGCTGGGCTACGCCGTCGCCCGCGAACTGGTCGCCGACGGCGCCAAGGTGGTCGTCACCGGCCGCGACGAGAAGCGCGCCGCCGAGGCGGCGGCCGAACTGGGGCCGAACGCGGCCGGAGCCGCCGTGGACAACTCCGACCCGCAGGCGCCACAGCAACTGATCGCCACCGCACGGGAGTTGTTCGGCGGCTTCGACGGCATCCTCGTCAGCGTCGGCGGACCGCCCGCGGGCAATGTCGCGGACAACACCGACGAGCAATGGCAGGCCGCCTTCGAGTCGGTGTTCCTGGGCGCGGTACGGCTCGCCCGGGCGGCCGCCGCGGAGCTGGGAGACGGAGGCTCCATCGGGTTCGTCCTGTCCATCACGGCGCACGAACCGGCCCCCGGGATGGTCATCTCCAACGGGCTGCGGCCCGGACTCGCCGGGTTCGCCAAGTCACTCGCGGACGAGCTGGGCCCGCGCGGAATCCGCGTTTTCGGGCTGCTGCCGGGGCGGATCGGTACGGATCGCATGCGCGAGCTGGACGGGCTGTCCCCCGATCCCGAGACCAGGCGGGCCGCCAACGAGTCCGGGATTCCGCTGCGGCGGTACGGGGCGCCGGAGGAGTTCGGCCGTGCGGGCGCGTTCATGCTGTCGCCGGCGGCCTCCTATGTAACCGGGGTGATGCTGTCGGTGGACGGTGGGGCCCGGCGCGGGTTCTGACGTCGTTCGACGGCAGGGTGCGGGGCGCTTACTCAGCTCCCCGCGCCGCTGCCTGGGTTGGGCCTGGGCACACAGCAGCGGCCATCGCGGGTGCTCGCGATGGCCGCTCTGTACTGGGGAAATCAGGCGGAGTTCACGTCAGGCCCGCCCGCGAGCAGCGTGCGCCACCGGGCGACGATGTCGTCGACCGCCGCGTCGCCCTCGGGAATGAGATCGCCCAGCACGGGGAAGTCGTGGACCTGCCCGTCCACGCGGAAAAGGGACACGTCGACCCCGGCGGCTCGGAGAGCGCGGGCGTAATCCTCCCCGGCGTCACGGAGCGGGTCGTACTCGGCCGTGACGACCAAGGCCGCAGGTGTGCCCGTGAGTTCGGGGGCGGCGGCCGGGGACAGCCGGGGGTCCGACAGATCCTGCCCAGGGGCGTAGAGGCTGATCCAGTGCTCGAACTCGCTCGTCGACACGAAGTAGCCCTTGGCGAACTCGACGTAGGAGCCACGGCGATGGCCAAGGTTCACCGCCGCGCAGATGAGCAGTTGGGCACGTACCGTGAACTCGTCCGTGGACCGCGAGGCCTGCGCGACGACCGCGGCGAGATTGCCCCCGGCGCTGTCACCGCCGACGAGGATCCCCGGTCCGCCGGCATGGAGGTCGGCGGCCTTCCGGCTGAGCCAGGCCGCTGCGGCGAGCGCGTCCTCGACGGCTGCGGGGTACGGGTTCTCGGGTGCCAGCCTGTAGTCGACGTTCACCACCACGCCCCCGCTGCGTGCGGTGAGCTTGCGGCACAAGGCGTCAGAGGTGTTGAGCCCACCGACCGACCACCCGCCACCGTGGAAGTACAGCAATGGCGGCAGGCCGGAATCGTCCTCCGGGTGATACACCCTCGCGGCGATGGCTCCTGACGGCGTCGGGATGTCGACATCGGCGGTCGAGCCGACCCGGTCACCCGAGCCGAAGCTCGCCGCCAGCGTGTCGAGTTGGAGCCGGGCCTGCTGGATGGGCAAGTCAGCCAACGACGGACCGTCCGAGGCCATGTCGATGAGGCGCTGCACGCCAGGGACGAGCGGCATCAGGACTCCTTTGTCATGGATGCGTTGGAGACGCGGGAAGCGGGCGTGACCGAGTGGTGCGGGCGCTCGGCGGGCCTCACCGCAGAACCGCGAACCCATCGACCTCGATGAGCCACTCGGGCAGGCCGAGCGTCTGCACACCGAGGAAAGTGCTCGCTGACACCGGCCACGCGCCGTCGAAGGCACGTTGACCCGCGGCGAAGATGGGACCGATCAACTCGGGTTTGTGGCCGACGACATGAATCGTGTTCTTGATCAGATCGTCCGGGCCGGCTCCGGCGGCCTCCAGGGCGGCCCTGAAGTTGCGGAAGGCCTGTTCGGCCTGTGCTTCATGGTCTCCAGGTCCGACGAGCTCGCCGTCGGAGTCGAGCGCGATCTGCCCGGCGATCGCGATGAAGCGGCTGCCGGTGCCGATCGCCGCGTGGGTGTAGAGGCCCTGGATCGGAGGTGCGAGAACTTCCGGGTTCACTCGTTGAATTGACATTGCGGTTCCACTCTCATTTCAGGGTCGGCGCACACACCTCGGCACCTCCTCACTGCAGGACGTCGGGCTCCTCGTCCACCACGAGTCCGGCGAGGAGGTTGAAGTTGTGCCGGGCCATGTTGGCGTTGCTGAACTGCCGGTGAGCCAGCGTCACTTCCTCGTCGCTCATGATCCGCGGCTTGCCCGCCGCGTCGGCCAGCAGCTGCATCTGGCAGGCCCGGTCCATCGTGATGAACCACCAGGCCGCCTCCTCGACGGACCGGCCCACGGTGAGCAAGCCGTGATGGCGCAGGATCGCCGCCCTGCTGTCTCTCAGGCGGTCGGCGATGCGCTCGCCCTCCGCCTTCTCCAGTACCAGGCCCTTGTACTCGTCGAAGAGCACATGGTCTCCGGCGAAGGCGCACGATTCCTGGACGATCGGGTCGAGCAGCTTGTTCAGCGAGGCGAACGCCCGGCCGTGGATCGTATGAGCGTGCGCGACGGCGACCACGTCGGGGCGCGCGTGGTGGATCGAGGAGTGGATCCAGAAGGCGGCCTTGTTGGTGCGGCGATCGCCCTCGATCACCTGACCCTGCTCGTCGATGAGCAGCAGATCGCTCACCCGGATCTTCGAGAAGTGCACGGCGTACGGGTTGACCCAGAACCGGTCCGGGAACTCCGGGTCGCGTGCCGTGATGTGTCCTGCGATGCCTTCGTCGAACCCGTAACGCGCGAAGATCCGGAAGGCGATCGCCAGCTGTTCCTTGCGGTGTCGGCGCTCGGCCTCGACCGAACCCTTCACGTCCGACAGCTGGGGTATGTCGAGCTCGCCGATGCTCTCCGGATCCGCTGCGCCGGCGCTCTGAGTCGACACGGACATGTGCTCATGCCTCCCTGTTCGGTGCTGTTGGGCCTCCTTCAGCGTGCGCCCGGCAAACCAGGGAAGTCAACCCAGTAGGCAAATCAATGTGCCTACTGGGCAAATTCGGTCTCACGTTGGATCAGGCTCGGCCGTCCCGCCGCCACGCACCCAGCACCATCAAGGTCTTCGTCCCGATCACCGGCCCGGAGCGGCGCAGCCGGTCGATGACATCGCGCAGATGCTGGACGCCGGACACGCGGACCCGGACCAGCGCGTCGGGATCCCCGGCCACCGTGAAGACCTCCAGGACCTCTGTGACGCTGGTGGCCGCCATGGTGATCATCTCGACCTTGACGTCCCCCGAGAACCTCAGTTCGACGAAGGCCTCGAAGCTGGACCCGAGCTTGCCGTGGTCCAGGACGACCGTGTAGCCCGCGATCACCCCGACCCGTTCGAGGCGGTCGATGCGCCGCTTCACGGCGGAGGGGGACAGGCTGACCTGCTCCGCGATCTCCGTGACCGACCTTCGACCGTCCTGCACCAGCAGGTCGATGATCGTGCTGTCGACACTGTCGACGTGCTCGGTATCCGACATGGTCACACCTCACTCGCGAGCAGGTTCTTTGCGTAGAACCCTGATCAGACTTCATAAAGTTTGCGCGCACAACAAGATGTCAGCAGGTTAATTGCATCATGGGCGGCGCTCTGTCGACTGTGGTCATCCACGAGTCCACCAGGACGAGACCGCAGAAGAGGGCCCAGCAGTGAAAGTGGAACGCGAACTGCCATCCCGTGAGGCTTATGACCTGCTGGAACTGGTCACGGACGTCGCGGACAAGGAACTGGGGCCACGGGCCGCCGAGTTCGAGGAAAGCGGCCGGTTCCCCCGGGAGGTCTTCGGCCTCCTGGGCGAGGTCGGGCTGCTGACTCTGCCGTTCGGTGAGGACGTCGGCGGCGGGGGACAGCCCTACACGGTGTACCTGCAGGTGCTGGAGGAGATCGCCGCGCGCTGGGCCGCGGTGGCGGTCGGCATGAGTGTGCACACGCTGTCGTGTCACCCGGTGACCACGTTCGGCACCGAGGCGCAGCAGGCCGAACTCCTGCCGCGGATGCTGAGCGGCGAGGCACTGGGCGCGTACTCCCTGTCCGAAGCCCACGCGGGTTCCGATCCCGGGGCGCTGCGCGCGTCCGCCGTACAGGCGCCGCACGGCTGGACCGCACGGGGCACCAAGGCCTGGGTCACACACGCCGGTCAGGCCGACTTCTACACCGTGTTCCTGCGGACCTCCCCCGACGCGAGCCGGGGCATCTCCTGCTTCCACGTAGACGCCGACACGGCAGGGCTCGTCGCGGGAACACCGGAACGCAAGATGGGTCTGCGCAGCTCGACCACCGCCGAGATGCACTTCGAGGACGCGGTCATCCCCGGGGACAGACTCGTGGGCGCTCCTGGCCAGGGGATGCAGATCGCCCTGTCGGCGCTCGACGCAGGCCGGCTCGGGATCGCGGCGGTCGCCGTCGGCATCGCGCAGGCCGCTCTGGACTACGCGGTCGACTATGCCCGGGAGCGGCAGACGTTCGGGCGACCGGTCATCGAGCACCAAGGCGTCGGATTCCTGCTGGCCGACATGGCCGCCAGGACCGAAGCCGCCCGGGCGACCTACCTGGTCGCCGCACGCCGCAAGGACAACGGGCAGCCGTACACCCGGCAGGCCAGTGTGGCCAAGCTGATCGCGACCGACACGGCGATGGCGGTCACGACCGATGCGGTGCAGGTGCTCGGCGGCGCGGGATACGTGCTCGACCACCCGGTGGAACGGTTCATGCGGGAAGCGAAGATCACGCAGATCTTCGAAGGCACCAACCAGATCCAGCGCCTGGTGATCAGCCGTCAACTCGCTGATCCCGCACGCTGACCGCCGCCGCGACGCCGGCCCTTCATGTCCGGCCGCCGAACCCTTCATGCCTACACACGTGAGGAGAACTGTCGTGCAGTATCGCGATGCCGTAGCCGTCGTCTCCGGCGGCGCCTCCGGCCTCGGGCGCTCCGTGGTCGAGAGGTTGCACTGGCAGGGAGCCACCGTGGTGGTTCTGGACCTGCCCACCGGAGCGGGCCGTGAGTTCGCCGACCACCTCGGCAAGCCCGCGCACTTCATAGCGGCCGATGTCACGGACGAGTCCGCGGTGCGTGCGGCGTTCGCCGAGGCCGCCGAACTCGGCCCGCTGCGCGTGGCCGTCAACTGCGCCGGGGTGGCCACACCCGGACGGATCATCGGCAGCCGGGGTGTGCTCCCGCTCGACCAGTTCCGCCGCGTGGTGGACATCAACCTCGTGGGGACCTTCAACGTCCTGAGCAACGCCGCGGCGGTGATGGCGGGCAACGACCCCGTCGACGGTGACCGCGGGATCATCGTCTGTACCGCCTCCATCGCCGCGTACGACGGGCAGATCGGGCAGGCCGCCTACGCCGCCAGCAAGGGCGGCGTCGTCTCGCTGACGTTGTCCGCCGCACGGGACCTGGCGGACAAGGGCATCCGTGTGGTCACCGTCGCGCCCGGACTGTTCGACACGCCACTCATGGCGGGACTGCCGGAGAAGGCGCGTGCGGCGCTGGAGGTCTCCGTGCCCCACCCTTCCAGGCTGGGTGCGCCCGACGAGTACGGCGCCCTGGTCGAGCACATCATCGACAACCCCATGCTCAACGGCTGCGTGATCCGCCTCGACGGAGCGCTCCGTATGGCACCGCGCTGACGCGCCGAGGCACGTGCCGTCCAGCCATCCGCCGGTGCCGACCGGCGCATCCGAATCGAGAGCCGCCATGCCACGTAAGCAAGCCAAGCCGACCGACGACGCCCAACCCGCCGACGGCCCCGTCCAGTTCCTCTCGCCCGAGGGTGTCCTCGGGCCCGACAGCAGGCTCGAACTCCCTTCCGCGATCGATCTCCCCGCGCTCTACCGGGACATGGCACTGGTACGCCGCCTGGATTCCGAGGCGATCGCGCTCCAGCGCCAGGGGGAACTGGGCCTGTGGCCCTCACTGCGCGGTCAGGAGGCGGCCCAGGTCGGTGCGGCCCACGCGCTGGCCGAGCAGGACATGGTGTTCCCCACCTACCGTGAACACGGCGTGGCCTGGTGCCGCGGACTCGATCCGGTGTCGCTCCTCGGCCTCTTCCGCGGTTCGACACTGGGCGGTTGGAACCCGTACGAGCGGCGCTTCGGCCTCTACACCCTGGTCATCGGCGCCCAGACGCTGCATGCGGTCGGCTACGCCATGGGCCTGGTCCGGGACGACGTGATCGGCTCCGGGGACGACACCCGCGACACCGCGGCGCTGGTCTTCCTCGGTGACGGAGCGCTGAGCGAGGGCGAGACCAACGAAGCGTTCCTCTGGGCCGCTGTCCAGAACCTCCCCGTGGTCTTCTTCTGCCAGAACAACCAGTGGGCCATCTCCGCTCCCTACAGCGTGCAGAGCCGTGTCCCCGTCGCTCAGCGCGCGTCCGGCTTCGGCTTTCCCGGCATGACCGTCGACGGCAACGACGTGCTGGCCTGTCTCGCGGCGACCCGTGAAGCGCTGAACCGTGCCCGGTCCGGCGGCGGGCCGACCCTGATCGAGGCGGTGACCTACCGGATCAACGCGCACACCACCGCCGACGACGCCACCCGTTACCGCCCGTCCGCCGAGACCGACGAGTGGACGGCCAAGGATCCGCTGGAGCGACTGCGCCTGCACCTCACAGCTAGCGGGGAAGCCGACGAGGAGTACTTCGCCGACATCGAGCGACGAGGGCAAGAACTGGCCGAACGCCTGAGGGCCGGCTGCCGGGCACTGCCTACGCCGGACCATGCCTCGTCCTTCGAGAACACCTACACAGACATGCCGGTCGAGCTGAGGCGACAGCTGGCAGAGCACTCGGAGTACCTCGCCGCCGGCCAGGAGATCGGAGCCACTCGATGAGCATCTCCATGGTCAAGGCCCTCAACAACGGGCTTCGCAAAGCCCTGCAGGACGATCCCAAAGTCCTGCTGATGGGCGAGGACATCGGACGCCTCGGCGGGGTGTTCCGCGTAACTGACGGCCTCCAGAAGGAATTCGGCAGCCTGAGAGTCATCGACACACCCCTCGGCGAGGCGGGCATCGTCGGCTCCGCCATCGGTCTCGCCCTGCGCGGCTACCGTCCGGTGTGCGAGATCCAGTTCGACGGCTTCGTCTACCCGGCCGTCAACCAGATCATCAGCCAGCTCGCGAAACTCCGGCACCGCTCGGGCGGCGTGATCACCCTGCCCGTGGTCATCCGCATCCCCTTCGGCGGCGGCATCGGCTCCATCGAGCACCACTCGGAATCGCCCGAGGCCTACTTCGCCCACACCGCCGGACTCAAGGTCGTCACCTGCTCCAACCCGCAGGACGCGTACGACATGATCCGCCAGGCCGTGGACGACGACGACCCGGTGATCTTCCTCGAACCCAAGCGGCACTACTGGACCAAGGGCGAGGTCACCGATGGGCCTCCGGCACCGTTCGCCCGAGCCCGTGTGCTGCGGGCCGGCACCGACGCCACACTCATCGCGTACGGCCCCATGGTCCCGGCAGCTCTCGAAGCAGCCGAGGCCGCCGCCGAAGAAGGCCGCAGCGTCGAGGTCATCGACCTGCGCTCCCTGTCACCGCTGGACCTGGACACCGTACGGGCGTCCGTCCACCGCACGGGCAGGGCCCTGGTCACCCACGAGGCCTCCCTGTCCCACGGGTTCGGGGCGGAGCTGGCCGCGAGGATCCAGCAGGAGGAATTCCACTTCCTCGAAGCGCCGGTCCTTCGGATCACCGGATACGACACCCCGTACCCGCCGAGCCGCATCGAGTCGGACTGGCTTCCGGGTGTCGACCGGATCCTCGATGCCCTTGACCACAGCATGAGTTACTAGAGGAGGGGCGGGTCACCGTGTCGAAAGAGCAAGTTTTCCTGCTGCCCGATGTCGGCGAGGGCCTCACCGAGGCCGAGATTCTCCAATGGGCAGTGCAGGTGGGCGACTCCGTGGAGATCAACCAGGTCATCGTCGAGGTGGAAACGGCGAAGGCCGCCGTCGAACTCCCTTCTCCATATGCGGGTGTTGTCGGCACTCTGCATGCGCAGGACGGGGAGACCCTGCCCGTGGGTAAACCCCTCATCACCATTCTCAGTGACGTCAGCGGCACTCCCCAGGCGACGAAACCTGCTCCCGACAGAGAGGCGCTGCTGGTGGGGTACGGCCCGCAGGAGGGCAGCGCTCGCCGCAGACGCCGAAGGCCCGGGGTCCCGCCCTCGCCGCCCACGGACCGGCCAACAGCGCCAACCCCCGTACAGGCAACGGCCACAGAGCGGACAGCGGCCAAGCCCCCCGTCCGCAAACTCGCCAAGGACCTGGGTGTCGACATCACCACCGTCACACCCACAGGCCCGGTGGGCACGGTCACCCGCGACGACGTGCGCCGTGCAGCGGAGGCCGAACCCGTGGCGGCAGAAGCTCCGAAGCTCGGGACCCCGGAGGCCGCGGCGGAGACCCGCATCCCGATCCGGGGCGTACGCAAGCACACCGCGGCCGCCATGGTCGCCTCCGCGTTCACGGCACCCCACGTCACCGAGTTCATGACGGTCGACATCACGGCGACCATGCGACTCCGTGACACGGTGGCCGCCCGCCGCGAGTTCCGCGAACTGCGCGTCACGCCTCTGCTCTTCGTGGCCCGGGCACTCCTGCTGGCGCTGCGCAACACCCCTGAGGCGAACGCCAGTTGGGACGAGCCGGCGCAGGAGATCGTGCTCAAGCACTACGTCAACCTGGGCATCGCCGCCGCGACCGGGCGCGGGCTCATCGTCCCCAACATCAAGCACGCCGACCGGATGTCGCTGCGTGAACTCGCCGAAGCACTCGCCGCGCTCACCGGCACAGCCCGCGACGGCAGGACAACACCCCAGTCGATGATGGACGGGACCATCACCATCACGAACGTCGGCGTGTTCGGCGTGGACACGGGAACGCCGATCCTGAACCCGGGTGAGGCGGCCATCCTCGCCATGGGCGCCATCCGCCGCACCCCCTGGGTCGTGACCGACGCGTCGGGGACCGAGACGATCGAGCCCCGGTGGGTCACCCAGCTGGCACTGTCCTTCGACCATCGCCTCGTCGACGGCCAGCAGGGCTCCCAGCTACTGGCGGACACCGCCGCCTTCCTGCACGAACCGGGGCTGGCGATGCTCTGACGCGGCATGAGTGCGCGGGCGTGCCCTTGGCCCCAGGGCGGCGAGCGGGAGCTAATGGATGCTCGCGCACGTATCATTAGCCCCATGGACGACTCGCTCAGCCGGGACGCACGGCTCGCCCTCGACCTCGCTCTGACCGTCCGGCACGACGGCCACGGGGGAGTCGCGGACGATCTCGCCGAGCCCACGGGCCTCACCGCATGGGTACGGGCGCACCTGGACGTCCTGCCGGGTAGTGAGGCGTACGTCGCCGACGACCCCGCGCTCATCGCCGTACGCGATCTGCGTGCCGCCGTCCGCGCCCTCTTCGCCCGGGCCGTGCGCCCCGCCGAGCCGAGCCCCGCCGACGCCGCGAGGCTGCTGCCCGTACCCGAGGCCGTGGCGCGGCTCAACGCGGCTGCCGCCCGCACCCCGACCGTGCCCGTCCTCGCCTGGCCCGACGGCGCCGACCCCGTCGTACGGCAGCAGCCCCAGCACGGCAGGCCGGAGCTCACCGCGGTGCTCGCCCGCGCCGCGATCGCGTTCCTCGCGAGCCCCGACCGGCAGCGCCTGCGCGCCTGCCACGCGCCGCGCTGTGTGCGCTACTTCCTCAAGGAGCACCCGCGTCAGGAGTGGTGCAAGGCGTCGTGCGGGAACCGCGCCCGGGTCGCCCGGCACCACGAGCGGCACAAGAAGTCCGCGTAGACCGCGGCTGGTTGCGCGACGGCCAGTAGTGGTCGAACGGGGCGCCCCCGCACCGCTCCCGGCGTACGCTGAGGTGCCTGTAGGTCACGGTGCGCAGCCGCTCCCCGCGCTGGCTGCAACACCGTGCCAGGGGGTGCGCCATGGGGCAGCGAAATGCACGGAGCAGAAGGACACTCTTCGAACGTGAGAGTGAACTCGCCGCGGCCGACGAGGCGTTGAACGAACTCACCGGGCTGCGCAGGGACGGCACCGAACCGCCGGGACGTCCCCGCGGCGCGCTCCTCGCCTTCGCGGCGCGCGCCGGACTCGGTAAGACCACACTCCTCGCCGAGGTCCGTCGGCGCGCCGCGATCAAAGGCTGCACCGTACTGTCCGCGCGCGGCGGCGACCAGGAGCAGCGCGTCGCCTTCCACGTGGCCCGCCAGCTTCTGCAACCGCAGCTCGCCGGGGCCGCGGAGTCCGAAATCCGTGCCTCGCTGGGGAGTTGGTACGCGATCGTCGGCCCGGCGCTCGGCCTGTGCGCGCCGGCCGAGGGCGCCCCGCCCGACCAGCAGGGCCTGCGCGACGGTCTCGACTGGGTGCTCACGCACCTGGCCGTGCAGCGCGCCCCGATGGTGCTCGTGCTCGACGACGCGCACTGGGCCGACCCCGAATCGCTGAGCTGGCTCGCCGCGTTCGCGCCGCGCGCGGAGGAGCTGCCGCTGCTGCTCGTCGTCGCCTACCGGCCCGAGGAACTCCCCGACCACGCCGAGGCGTTCAGGGGACTGCCCGGCCGCGCGGGCCAGCGCCCCATCGACCTCGAACCGCTCAGCGCCGCGGCCGTCGCCCGTCTCGTACGGGAGGATCTCGGCACCCAGGCCGACGACGCGTTCTGCCGCGAGTGCTGGGCGGTCACCGCGGGCAACCCCTTCGAGGCGGTCGAGCTGACCGCGAAGGTGCGCGACCGCGGGCTGACGCCCACCGAGGCCGGGGCGCACCTGCTGCGCGACCTGGCGGCCGCGGTCAAGGGCAGCGGGCTGATCGCCCGCCTGGAACGCCTCGGCACCTCGACCGTGCGGTTCGCCTGGGCCTGCGCGGTCCTCGGCACGGAGATCCATCCGACGCTCGCCGCCGCCGTCGCGGGCCTCGGCTCCGAGGAGGCCGCCGACGCGGCCGACGCGCTGCGCGGCGCCCGTATCCTCACCGGCCCTGTGACCGCCGGGGGCACTCTGGAATTCGTGCACCCGCTCATCGCCACCGCCGTCTACCGCGCCATCCCCGGCGGCGTCCGCGTGGCCCTGCACGGGCAGGCCGCCTGGTGCGTGGTCAACGAGGGGATCGGCCCGTCGGCCGCCGCACGTCACCTCATGGAGACCCACCCCGACGGCGACACCTGGGTCGTCCAGCAACTCCGCTCA
The DNA here is from genome assembly GCF_026343635.1 of Streptomyces sp. NBC_00038. Taxonomy (NCBI): domain Bacteria; kingdom Bacillati; phylum Actinomycetota; class Actinomycetes; order Kitasatosporales; family Streptomycetaceae; genus Streptomyces; species Streptomyces sp. NBC_00038. The sequence continues at coordinate 843,876 of NZ_JAPELQ010000001.1, read as the reverse complement.
GCCGCCCGCGAGACCCTCCGCGCGGGCGCCCCCGACGCCGCCCGCAGCTACCTCGCGCGCGCCCTGCGCGAACCCCCGCCCTTCGAGGACCGCGCCGCCGTCCTGTACGAACTGGGCTGCGCCTCCCTGCTCACCGAACCGGCGACCACGGTCAACCATCTGCGCGCCGCCCTCGAAGAGCCCATCACCGACCCCGAGCTGCGCCACAACATCGTGTACCGCCTCTCCCAGGTCCTCGCCCACAGCGACCGCCTCGCCGAGGCGTCCGAGACACTCGCCCGCGAGATCCCGGTGACGGGCGACGCCCGGGTGCGGCTGCGCATGCAGTCCGAGCAGTTCATGTGGGACGCCTTCCGCGCCGACGAACCCGACTCGCCCGCCCGCTCCCGCCGCCTGGCCCGCCTCGCCGACCGGCTGACCGGCCGCGACCTCACCGAGCGCTATGTGATCGGCCTGCGCGCATGGGACGCCACCCTGCGCGGCGAACCCGCCCACGTCGCGCTCCACCACGCCGAACGCGCCCTCGCCGGAGGGCTCGGCTGGGCCGAGGCAGACCGCGGCTTCGAGGTGCCCGTCCTGGTCGCCCTCACCTTCATGTACGCGGACCGCCCCGGCCGCACGGAGGAACTGTTCGCCACCGGGATCGCCGACTTCGAGTCCCAGGGCTGGCACGGCGCACACCTGTCCTTCGGCTACACCCTCCTCGCGTACGTCCGCTACCGCCGCGGCCGGCTCACGGAAGCCGAGGACTTCGCACGGGCGGGCCTCAGGCTCGCCCAGCGCGTCGGACCCGGCACTCCCGTGCACTGGTACTCCGTCGGTGTCCTCATCGAGATCCTGCTCGCCCGGGGCAAGATCACCGAGGCCGCGCAGACCGGCGAGGACCACGCGTTCGGCGCGCCCTTCCCGGCCGCCGTGACCTTCCCCGACGTCCAGACCGTGCACGGCGAGCTGCTGCTCGCCCGCGGCCTCACCAAGGACGCGGCCGTCGAGCTGGCGGCGGCCGGGCGGCGCCTCGACCCGCGCGGCATGCGCAACCCCGCCTGGTGCCCCTGGCAGCTCCACCTCGCCCGGGCCGAGAGCCACGACGCCCCGGAACGCGCCGTCACCACGGCACTTGAAGCGGTCAACCGCGCCCGCCAGTTCGGCGCCCCCTCAGCGGTCGGGCAGGCACTCCGTGCCGCCGCCGAGGTCTCCTCCGGCTCGACCCGCGTCAAACTCCTCGAAGAGTCCGTCGGTCACCTGGAGTGCTCCCCGGCCGCCTACGAACTCGCCTGCGCACTGATCGCGCTCGGCACCGAGCTGCGCCGGGCCGGGCGCCCCAGGGAAGCCGCCGAGCACCTCTACCGAGGACTCGACGCGGCCGTGCAGTGCGGCGCCGACGGACGCGTCGAAGAGGCCCGCGACGAGCTGGCCGCCGCCGGCCTCGGGCCGCGCCGACTGCACAGCACCGAGACGGACACCCTCACCGCCCGCGAGCGCACCGCCGCCGCACTGACCGTCCGGGGCCGCAGCACGGCCGAGATCGCGGCGGAGCTGGACATCGACGAGCCGGCCGTCGTACGGCTGCTTTCGGCGGTCTACCGGAAGGTGGGCACGGAGCGCATGGGACTCGGCGCCGCGCTGGGGGAGCAGCCGTCCCCGTAACCGGGGGAGCAGCCGGAGGAACAGGCGTTTCCGCGACCCGGCAACAGTCGTACACCTGACCGTTCACAGGGCGCCCCCGGGGCCCGGCTCACGCCCGTGCACGTACCATTGCGGCATGTCCTTCCTCCGCCGCCGCAGTGCCACACCCGCCGGGCCCGACTTCGATGTTCTGGCCATGGACCCGGGTGACTGGCCGGGCAATCTCGGCGCGGGCCTGCTGCCCGCTCCCGACGGCAGCTGCCAGGGCGTTTTCCTGCGCTACGACCTGTTCGGCGGCCGTGGCCCCGCGATGATCATCGGCAATCTGCCGGAGGGCTCCCCGGCCCGTGACGTCCCGGAGGGAGAGATCCCCTTCGAGGTGGCCCAGCTCCTGCTGGCGCTGGAGAACGAGGAGGAGGTCACCGTCGTCGGCACCGAGGACATGCCGGTGATGCAGGGGGACAACCTCCTGATCGTGCGCCGTCTCAAGCTCTCCGAGACCCGCATCTCGTGCGTGCAGTTCGACCGCAGCGACAAGGTCCTGGTGACCATCGCCGCCTGGGACCGCCCCATCACCGACGATCTGTACGCGCTGCTCAAGCCGCTGCCGGCGGAGCTGTTCCAGCAGGGCTGACCGGGCGGTAGCCGGTCCGCCGCACTCCTGGAACGCGCGGCCCCTCGTCACCCCGCCGCGGCGTCCGGCCCGGTGCGCTCTCCCAGGCGCTCGAGGATCCGCTTCAGCTCCTGCGGACCGCGCGGCGCCCCCTCCCGGTCCCGCCGCGCCACCTCTTCGCGGACCAGCGGAATGACGTATCGACCGAAGTCGACGGCGTCGCCGAGGAGGTCGTATCCGCGGGCGGAGATGATGTCCACGCCCAGGTCGTAGTAGTCGAGCAGGGCCTCGGCGACGGTCTCCGGTGTGCCGACCAGGGCATTGGAGTTTCCCTCTCCGCCGGTCGCCGCGGCCGTGGGGGTCCACAGGGCGCGGTCGAAGCGCTCGCCCTTCCTGGCGATGGCGATGAGCCGCTGGGCGCCGGTGTTCTCCGGGCCGTCCGGGTGGTGGCCGCGGGGTGCGCTGCGGCCCGCCGCACGCCGGTCCCGGATCGCCGCGACCGTACGGTGCGCCTTCTCCCAGGCCAGTGCCTCGGTGGGCGCGAGGACCGGCCGGAACGCCACCTGGATGCGAGGTGCGTCGGCACGGCCCGCCGCCCGCGCCGCGGCACGCACCGACTCGATCTGCTGGGCGGTCTCGGCGAGCGGCTCGCCCCACAGGCAGTAGACGTCCGCCTCCGCGCCGCCCGCGGCATAGGCGGCGGGTGACGAGCCGCCGAACGAGACGCCCGGGTAAGGGCGTTGGACGGGGAAGACGTCGCTGACGTAGTCGTGGAAGCTGTAGTGCTCGCCCTCGTGGTCGAACGGCTCGTGCCGCGTCCACACCTTCTTGACGATCTCGATGTACTCGCGGGTGCGGCTGTAACGCTGGTCCTTGGTGAGCGTGTCGCCCTCGCGGCGCTGCTCGTGGTCATTGCCGCCGGTGATGAAGTGGACGGCGAGGCGGCCGTCGCTGATCTGGTCCAGCGTGGCGAAGGTGCGCGCCGCGTACGTGGGATAGGAGACGTTCGGCCGGTGGGCCAGCAGGATCTGCAGCCGGTCCACCTTCGCCGCCAGGTATCCGGCCGCCGGCGCCGGGATCGGCGTGTCCGAGCCGTACGCGAAGAGAACCCGGTCCCAGCCGTGGTCCTCGTGCGTCCGAGCCAGCCTGAGCGTGTACTCCTTGTCGAAGGAGGCGCCGGAGCGCGGCGTCGTCTCGGAGGCGTTGTTGGTGTACGCGATGCCGAGGAACTCCACAGGCATGGCAGGCCCTTTCGTGTGCGGACGGGCTGGCGGAATGTCCATTCAGCATTGCGCCAAAAGACGCGTCAACCGCCGGGAGGCCTGGTGGGAGCGCTGCCACACGCTGTTCACAACGCCGCAGCAATTCGTTCGTAACGTTGACCACTGGGCAGGCAACTGTCGTCTGTGTCACTGGTGTTGGCGAAAGGATCTTCATGGCCCAGCTTGCCGTCTTCGACCTGGACGGAACGCTTGTCGACACCCCGCGCGCGATCATCGAGACGTTTTCGGCGGCCTTCGGGTCCTTGGGCGTCGAGGTCCCCGACGCTCCGGAGATACGGGCCACGATCGGGCTTCCCCTGCAGCGGGCGTTCGGTGACCTGCTGGGAGTCGCCCCGGACGACGAACTCGCGACGCGCGGAGTTCGGCAGTACCAGATCCACTACAAGGAACTCATCCTGCCGCGCGCCCAGGAGCTGCTGTTTCCCGGCGTCGCCGAGGGTCTCGCCGGGTTACAGGACCGCGGGGTGACCCTCGCCGTGGCCACCAGCAAGTTCCACGCCAGTGCGGACGCCCTGCTGTCCGCCGCAGGGCTGCGCGACCGCTTCGCCCTCGTCGTGGGCGCGGACCAGGTCACCCACCCCAAACCCCATCCGGAATCAGGGCAGTTGGTCCTGGACACCCTCGGCATTCCCGCCGAGCACGCGGTGATGGTCGGCGACACCACGCACGACCTGAAGATGGCGAACGCCGCGGGCCTGCGCTCCATCGCCGTCACCTACGGCATCCACAGCGCCGCCGAACTGGCCACGGCCGAACCGACCTGGACCGTGGACACCTTCGACGAGGTGGTCGCGCGCCTCGACAAGGCACTGACGACCCAGGACCAGGGGTCCGCCGTATGAGCACACGAGCCACCGACTGGCTCCTCGCTGTCGCGGGCGGCGTACTCCTGACGCTGATGACCGAGTTCAACGGGCAGTTGGCGCACCACACGACCGCCGTGTACGCCTCCTGGGTCGCCCACGGCATCGGTGCCGTCGTCGCCCTGGTGCTGGTCGGCGCGACCGCACGCGCCGTGAGTCGGCCGCGGCCTCTTGCGGAGGAGCCCGGCAGGGCGCCCCTCTGGTTCTACCTGGGCGGCATCCCGGGCGCGTTCGTCGTGATCCTCTCCGCGATCAGTGTGAACAGCGAGCTCGCCCTGTCCGGAACCATCGCCCTGATGCTGACCGGGCAGGTCCTGTTCGGTGTCGCGTCGGACCAACTGGGCCTGCTGCGCATCCCGAAGCGCCGCGTCACCGCCACCGATCTCGCGACCGCCGGCCTCGTCCTGGCGGGCAGTGTCCTGATCGTCCTCGGCGGGGCGTGAGACATGAGCCTCTATGTGTTACTGGCGCTCCTCAACGGAGTGATCATCGGCACCAGTCGTGCCGTCAACGGTCAACTCAGTACCCGTATCGGCCCGTTCAGGGCCTCGGTGGTGAACCACGTCGTCGGGTTCGCCTTCCTCACCGTGGTCCTGTTCGCCCTCTACAGCTGGCCGAAGACGGGCTCCGCCCCGTTCGCCGCCTATCTCGGTGGCGCGTTCGGCGCCCTCTTCGTCGCCGTCAACAGCCATGTCTTCCCGCGCCTCGGGGCGATGAACGCCTCGCTGCTGGTTATCAGCGGGCAGGTGCTCTCCGCGGTCACGATCGACTGCGTCGAACAGAGATCGGCGCCGTCCGCCGTCCGGCTCCTGGGTGTCGTCCTCGTCCTCGCGGGACTCTCGCTGCCCCGGCTGTCCGCCCAGATCCGCAGGAACAGGAAGGAGACGCAGGAATGCCCGAACGAGACGGAGCCCAAGTCCGTGAGCGAGACGGAACCCAAGTCGGCGACGGAGTCCAAGCCCGCGACCGGGACCGGCAGCTCGTCGAAGAGCTCCTGAACGACCGTACGTACCACATCGAGTTCAACGGGCACCTCACCAACCACTCCAAGCACGCCGTGGTCGCGCTGGCCGGCCTCGGCGTGCCCGGGCCCCGGATCAAGGCCTACTACGACAACTACGCCAAGCTCACCACGTACGGATACGGCCTCGAACCGCCGAAGCCCGACCGGCACACCATCACCGAGGACAACTGGCGCCAGTACCTCGGACAGCGCACCAGCTTCTGGTCGTACTGCGACTTCTTCGACCGGCGCGAGCGGGAACTGGGCCTCGACGAAGTACTGCGCCGCTATGTGCCGGAGCTGCTGCCCGGCTGGGTGGGCGCGTTCACCCACGCCACCATCCATCTCGGGTGGGCGCTGGACATCGGCAACCGCTGGATGGCGATCGAGGGCCTGTCCTACATGGCGTTCACCTACGTGTCCTGTCACCCCGAGCGGGCGACGGCACCGGCCACGGACGACGTGTCCCCGGTCGATTCCCTGCTGCGCCTCGCGGGGGAGTGGGACGAGCGCCGCGACGAGCTCACCCACTGGGTGGCCGACGTCGTCGCGGACACCTCGCCGGTCGAGGACGGCCGTATCCATCCCGAACTCCTGCGCTCCGGGCTCCAGTTCCGCATCGCCCGCACGCTGGACGCCGGGCATCCCCTGATCCACGCCACCCCGGGCTGGCTCGACGACGGCGCACCGCCGGACTGGGAGGCGCTGTACTACGCCGTCACCCTGCTCTATCTGTCGAAGCCCGGCGACTTCGTCCTGCTCCACCTGATCACCTCACTGCACGCCGTGGAGCAGATCGCCGGGCGCCTGCCCGCCGATGAACAGGGCCGTGCGGTCCAGTACTTCTGGACCGGACTGCTCGGCACCGTCTTCTCGGGCGGCACCTTCCCCCGGCGCCACAAACTCGCCGCACTGCACGGTCTCTTCGAGTCCGCCGTCGACACCGGTGCGGACGAGGCACGGCAGCAGGACTGGCGCGTGATCGTCGCCAGGGCCGTGCTGGAAGAGGAGGAGCACAACCCCAAACTCGCCTACGTACTGCGGCGAGTGTGGGAACGCGGCGGCCGCCGCTCCGTCTACCGCGTCGCGGCAGCCCAGTTCACCGCCACTCCGGAACTTCCTCCCACCTTCGAGGAACCCCCCACCGAGTAACGCACCGGCAAACGCACCAGCACAGGAGAAGCACCGCCCATGTCGCAACTCCCGTACCACAATGTGCACTTGCTTCCTCAGACCAACCAACTACGCGCGTTGCACACGGTCATCCGTGACCGTGACGTCCGCCGCGCGGACTTCGTCCACTACTCCCGCCGGATCATCCGCCTGCTCCTTGAAGCGGGCCTGGACCAACTCCCTTTCGACACCCGTGAGGTGACCACCCCGGTCGGCGAGACCTACCACGGTCTGAAATTCGCGACCAAGGTGTGCGCCGTACCGGTCATCCGGGCCGGCGAGAGCATGGAGACCGAGCTGCGGGAGATCCACCCGGGCATCCGCATCGGCAAGATTCTGATCCAGCGCGACAAGCAGACCAAACTCCCGCACCTGTACTACTCCCACCTGCCGGCCGACATCGCCGAGCGCCACGTCCTCCTCCTCGAACCCATGCTGGCCACCGGAGGCTCGGCGAAGGCCGCCATCGGTGTCCTGCTCAAGGCGGGGGTACGCGAGGACCGCATCGTCCTGGTCGACTTCCTCGCTGCGCCCGAAGGCATCCGTGCCGTCCACGAGGCCCACCCCGACGTCACGATCGTCACCTCGTCGATCGAGGAACGCCTCAACGGACACGCCTTCATGATCCCCGGCATCGGTGACTTCGGGGACCGCTACTTCGGCACGGCCGACGCGGGGGCCAGGTGAACACGACGAGCCGCACCCTGAGCCCGGCAGTGGCACCCCCGCCCCGCACCGGGCAGATCGCAGGCCTGCCCGACCTGCTGCTCCAGCAGGCGAGAACCCGCCCGGACGCCGTCGCGGTCACCGGCGGCGGCCGCACTCTGACGTACCAGGAGCTGGTCACCTCCGCGTCCCGGCTGGCCGCCCGCCTGTGCGAGCTCGGCGTGGGCCCGGACGACTGCGTCGGCCTCTACGCGGAACCGTCCGCCGACCTGATGGCCGGGGCCTGGGGCATCCTCTTCGCCCAGGGGGCCTATCTGCCGCTGTCCCCGGAGTACCCGGACGCCCGGCTGCGCTACATGATCGAGGACAGCCGCACCGCAATCGTCGTCACCCAGCACCACCTGGCCGACGACCTGGCCGCTCTCGTCCCGCCCGGCACGACAGTCGTCAGCCTGTCCGAGACCGCCACCGACGCGGAGACACCCCTCGGCCCCTGGCGGGCCGACTCCCTCGCGTACGTCATCTACACCTCAGGCAGCACGGGCCGGCCGAAGGGGGTGATGATCGAGCAGGGCGGCGTCGCGTCCCAACTGCGCTGGATGCACACTTGCGGCCACCTCGGAGAGGGCACCACGGTCCTGCAGAAGACGCCGATGAGCTTCGACGCCGCGCAGTGGGAGATCCTGGCGCCCGCGCTGGGCAGCCGGGTGGTGACGGCGCCGCCCGGCAGCCACCGTGACCCCGAGGCGCTGATCGCGGTGATGAGGGCGAACGAGGTCACCACCCTCCAGTGCGTGCCGACCCTGCTCCAAGCCCTGGTCGACACCGAGGAGTTGGGCCGGTGCACATCGCTCTCCCGGGTCTTCTCCGGCGGCGAGGCGCTGACCCGCAGGCTCGCCCGGGCCTTCTTCGCCGAGCTTCCCGGGGCATCGCTCATCAACCTGTACGGTCCGACCGAGTGCACGATCAACGCGACCGCGCACGTCGTGGACCTGGAGGCCGTCCCGGACGGCGCGGGCACCCTCCCCATCGGTGTACCGGTCGACAACACCCAGTGCTTCATCCTCGACGAGAACCTGGCCCCGGTGGACATCGGCGAGCCCGGCGAGCTCTACATCGGCGGCACCCAGCTGGCCCGCGGCTACCTCCACCGCCCGGAACAGACCCGCGAGCGCTTCATCCCGTCGCCGTTCATACCGACCCAACGCCTCTATCGCACCGGCGACTTGGCGTACTGGAACCCCGACGGCACGATCCAGTTCTCCGGCCGTGCGGACAACCAGGTCAAGCTCCGCGGCCACCGCATCGAACTCGACGAGGTCGCGCTCGCCGTCGAACAGCACTCCTGGGTGCGCCGGGCCGCGGCGGTCGTGGTCGACGACGCGCGCACCGGCCACCAGCAACTCGTGGCCTGCGTCGAGCTGAACCCCAAGGAAGCCGCCCTGATGGACCAGGGCATCGACTCCGGCCATCACCGCTCCAAGAGCGACCGGCTGCAGGTGAGGGCCCAGCTGGCCGGCGCGGGCATAAGGGAGTCGACAGGCCGGGAAACGGTGGCCCTGCCGGGCGCCCAGGAGACCGAGCACCAGCGTCGGCAGGTCTTCGCGCGCAAGACGTACCGCTTCTACGAAGGCGGAGACACCAGCCGCGACGACCTGCTGACCCTGCTCGCACAGAAGCCCGTCGCCCCAGGCCCGCCCAGGGACCCGGACCTGCCCCTGCTCGGCGAAATCCTGCGCTGGTTCGGCCAGTTCAGCAGCTCCGAGCGGCTCCTGCCGAAGTACGCGTACGCCTCACCCGGCGCCCTCTACGCGACGCAGCTGTACGTGGAGACGGGCGGCGTGCCCGGTCTCGCGCCCGGGGTCTACTACCACCACCCCGTGGACCACGCCCTCGTCCGCGTCGGCCCCAGTGAACTCCAGCCCGGAGGCTGCCCGTTGGTCCACTTCGCCGGACGCCGGAGTGCCATCGAGCCGGTGTACCGGACCAACGTGGAAGAGGTGCTGGAGTTCGAGGCCGGCCACATGGTGGGTGTCTTCGAGGAGGTGCTGCCCGAACACGGCCTGGACCTGCGCCCGTTGGACCGGCTTCTCGGTGTCAAGGAACGGCTCGACGTGGCCGACGACGACCACTACATGGGCACGTTCGAGATCCGCCCGCACGACGGGACACCTCGGCGGGAGCCCGTCGAGCTCTACTTACAGGCGCACCCCGGCCGGGTGGACGGTCTGCCGTCCGGTCAGTACAGCTACCGCGACGGTGACCTGACGCGAGTGTCGGACGAGCTCGTGCTGCGCAAGCACGTGGTCGCGATCAACCAACAGGTCTACGACCGGGCGTCCCTCGGTATCACCGCCGTCAGTCGCACGGACCGCCCCTGGCTGGCGTACCTCTCGCTCGGCGCGCACCTGCACCACCTGCAGCGCAACGGACTGGGCCTCGGCTTCATGTCGTCCGGCTACAGCTCCAGGAGCGGACGGCCGCTCCCGGCGGCACGGCGCATGGACGCCGTCCTGTCGCACCTCGGACGCGCCCCCGGCGAGGCGTCGTACTTCTTCCTCGGCGGCAGGGTGAGCGAGGAGCAGCTCCGCAGCGAGGGCATGTACGAGGACTCGGTCCACATGAAGGGCCCGACCGAGATCATCAAGGACGAACTCGGCCGCATACTGCCCGACTACATGCTCCCCAACCGGGTCCTGATCCTCGACGCGCTGCCCCTCACCGCCAACGGCAAGGTCGACAGCCGGGCCCTGGCGGCCTCGGACGAGGTCAAGTCGGCTGTTCCGGAAGGCCCGTTCACCGCTCCGGCCACCCCGGTCGAGCGATGGCTCGCCGGGGCCTGGAGCAAGGCGCTCCGATACGAACAGGTGTCGGCGGCGGACGACTTCTTCGCCAGCGGAGGCAACTCGCTGACCGCCGTCACGCTCGTCAACGCGATCAACCGGGAGTTCGGCATCCGGCTGCCCTTCCAGGTCGTCTTCGAGTGCCCGCGGCTGGTGGACCTGGCGGCGCGGATCGACACTGACGGCGGTGCGGCGGTCTCGCGGCTGGTGCCTCTGCGGCAAGGCGCTGCGGACAGTCCGGTGTTCTGCTGGCCGGGGCTCGGCGGCTACCCGATGAACCTGCGGCTCCTCGCCCGCGAGGCGGCCTTCGGCAGAGCGTTCCACGGCATCCAGGCCCACGGCCTCAACCCCGGCGAAGCGCCCTACGCGACCATCCGCGAGACGGCCGCCGCGGACCTCGCCGAGATCCGGCGCTTCCAGCCGCGGGGGCCGTACACGCTCTGGGGCTACTCCTTCGGCGCCCGTGTCGCCTTCGAAGCGGCCTGGCAACTGGAGCAGGCAGGTGAGCGCGTCGAGAACCTGATGCTGATCTGCCCCGGTAACCCCGAGGTGAGGGGCGCCGACGCGGACCGGCACGGGCGTACGGCGTCGTACGCGAACCCGGCCTACGTCACCATCCTGCACTCGGTGTTCGCCGGAACCGTCAGCGGCCCCGACCTCGACCGCTGCCTGAAGGAGGCCAGGGACGAGGAGAGCTTCGTGACGTTCGTCCACGGGCTGCTCCCCGGCCTGGACCGGCCGTTGATCCGCCGCATCACCCAACTGGTCGCCCGCACCTATGAGTTCGAGTACACCTTCCGTGAGCTCACCGAACGCCGCCTGAACACCCCGGTCACCGTCTTCAAGGCGGCGGGCGACGACTACTCCTTCATCGACGGCCAGTCCGGCTACGCCGCCGCGCCGCCCACGGTGATCGAACTCATCGGTGACCACTACAGCGTCCTCAAGGAGCCTGGCGTCCTGGAACTCGCGCAGGCGATCCGCAACCGAACGAAGGGATCCACCATGCCGCACCTCACCATCAAGCACTTCCCGAAGGACTTCACCGACCAGCAGAAGCAGCACCTCGCCGAGACCCTCACCGCGGTCATCGTGGAGCAGTTCGGGACGTACGACGGAGCCGTCTCGATCGCCCTGGAACCGGTGCCCCGGGAACAGTGGCAGGAGGCCGTCTTCGAACCGGAGATAACCGGCCGAAGCCATCTCCTGATCAAGGCGCCGAACTACGCCTCGAACTGAACCCGATCTCGAATTGCGGAGGACACAGATGAGCACCCGCAACGCGATCCCTCTCGTCTTCGGCGAAGAGGTCGCCGAGGCCCTGGCGGCCGGGGAACCGGTTCTCGCCCTGGAGTCCAACGTCATCACGCACGGCCTGCCCTACCCGGACAACGCCGCCACCGCGCACAAGGTGGAGGCCGCCGTACGCGCGGGCGGGGCGGTGCCGGCGACCATAGGTGTGGACGACGGCCGTCTCCTCATCGGCATGGGCGAGAAGGACATCGAACGCTTCGCGTCGACACCGGGCATCCCCAAGGTGAGCAGCAGAGACCTGCCCGTGGTGCTGGCGAGGGGCGGCAAGGGCGCCACAACGGTCGCCTCCTCGCTGGTCGCGGCGGAGCTGGCCGGTGTCCCGTTCTTCGCGTCCGCCGGTATCGGCGGCGTGCACCGGGGTGCCGAGACGTCCATGGACATCTCGTCCGACCTGGTCCAGTTCACCCGCTCCAAGGTCGCCGTGGTCTGCGCCGGCGCGAAGAACATCCTCGACCTGAACCTGACCATGGAGTACCTGGAAACCCAGTGCGTCCCGCTGGTGTCGTACCGCTCGGACGACTTCCCGGCGTTCTACTGCGCCTCCAGCGGCATCCGCAGCCCGCACCGCATCGACAAGCCGGAGGTCGTCGCCCGGGTCGTGGAGAACCACTGGGCGGCGGGCAACGACAGCGCGGTCGTCATCACCACCCCGCCGCGCGCCGAGGACGCCGTCGACAGCGCGGTGGCCGAGGCGGCTCTCCAGGAGGCCCTGGCCGCCGCGGAACGGGACGGCATCCGGGGCAACGCCATCACCAAGTACCTGATGCGCGCCATCGACAAGGCGACGGGCGGCCGTACCTCGGAGGCCAACATGGCGGTCCTGATCAGCACGGCCGAGACCGGCGCCCGTCTCGCGGCGGCTCATGCCCGCCACCGCCGGGAACACGCGGAGTGAACGCGAGGGGGCCGGGCCCGCGCAGTTCGCGGACCCGGCCCCTTCTGTCCCTGTGCGGGTTCCTACGGGGGCTCTACGAAGCTGACGAGCGCACCTGCACATCTGCAGCCCGTACGAACGCCACCCGATGCCCGAACTGGATCTCGTAGTACATGTCCGTGCCGATCACGACCTTGTGCGGTGTCGTGTCGAAGGTCGGGGCGTAGTAGTACTCGCCCGGCACCTTGTCACCGACCGCGTACTTCTGGCCCGCGAGCAGCTTGTACGGCAGTGGCGAGACCGCCTGGACGGGCACGCCCGCCGGGTAGGCCTCCTTCTCCGGGTAGGCGCGCCCGTAGACGGGGATCTCCGTGAGCCCTGCTCTGGGCGTGGCCACGAGTCCTGACGCGTTCACCGCCGTGGGCTGCTTCTGCGGGTTCTTGAACCAGGCCTTCTGGCCCAGGTACCAGATCGCCGTCCAGTCGCCGTCGCGGCCGGCGACCGCGTACCGCTGGCCGGTGGAGACCCGTGAACCGATGTCGTTCACGTCGATCGTCGAGTCCGCGCCACCCGGTCGCAGCCCGATGTCCTTGATCAGGGGCGATTTCTCGTCCGCCGCGCTGTAGAGCCGCACCTCGCTGGAACCGTGGACGGCGCAGGCCTCGCCGCTGGTGACGCAGCCGGTGTACGCGGGCCGGTTCTCGGTGAAGTCCGGCAGCACGGTCACCAGTCCGCCGACGGCTTTCGCCGTGCCTCGGAAGGGGTGGCCGAGCAGCGTGAAGTAGTGCTGCCAGTCCCAGTACGGGCCCGGGTCCGTGTGCATTCCGGGGATGGTCGACGTCGTCGGTCCCGGAACGTTGTCGTGGCCGAGGATGTGCTGCCGGTCCAGCGGAATGCCGTACTTCTTGGCGAGGTACGCCACCAGCCGCGCCGAGGCCCGGTACATCTCCTCCGTGTACCAGGCGTCCGGCGAGGCGAGGAAACCCTCGTGTTCCAGGCCGACCGACTTGGCGTTGACGTACCAGTTGCCCGCGTGCCAGGCCACGTCCTTGGCCTTCACATGCTGGGCGATGTGCCCATCGGTCGAGCGCAGGGTGTAGTTCCACGACACATAGGTCGGGTCCTGGACCATCTTCAGGACACCGTCCCAGGTGCCCTCCGTGTCATGGATGACGATGTACTTGATGCTCTGCGAGACGGGCCGGTCGCCGAGGTCGTGGTTCCCGTAGTCGCCCTCGCCGAACTCCTCGTACGGTGCGGGGATCCACTCGCAGGACACGGTCGTCGGGCATTCCGTGCCGACTGCCGAGACCGTACGCAGACCCGCTCGCCCGAGCTGCTCCCTGTCGGGGCTCAGGCCGGGCTGGGCCGCGAGCTCGACCTGCTGACCGGCGTCCGTGGTGCGCCGTTCGCCGCCGCGGAGCACCTCGTAGACGTCATCGGCGTACGTCGCCGCCGTCGCGCTGTCGTCCGCACCTGAGAAGCGCGCCACCGCCCCGTACCAGTCGGCGGCGTCCTCGCTCAGCGGCTCGCCGAGGTCCTGCTGCGCGACGGCGAGGAGCGCGGCGCCGCCCGCCACGTTCGCGGCCGGGTCCGTACGCAGCTGCTCCGCCGGCAGGCCGGTGAGCTCGGCCGCCTTCGTCAAGGTCTTGAGGCGGGCGGGGAGTTCGGAGTTCTCCGGCACCTTTGTGTCGGGGTGCAGAGCCGCGCGCGAGCTGTCGCCACGGGCGTCCTCCGTGCCCTCGCTGTGATGCGGCGCGCCGGCGATCGCCGTGCGCGCGTCGGTGAGGTGCATGGGGCCGTAACCGCCGCTGACGCTCGGCGCCCCGCCGTGCGCGTCCCAGCGGGACTGCAGATAGGAGACGGCGAGAAGCACACTCTGCGGAACGTGGTAGGTGGCGGCCGCTCCGGCGAAGGCCATCTGCAACTGCGCCGAGGAGGCCTGCGCGGTGCCGGCGGAGGGGGCCGCGCCGAGCAGGGGCAGCAGCAGCGCCGCCGAGGCGAGGGTGCCGGCGGTTCTGCGCGCGCGTCTGTGTCCGGCGATGTTGCTGGGGTCGGTGGCGGGTCCTCGCAAAGCAGCCTCCTGGGACGGTCGAGCGCGGTGGGGCGTGCGGGGCCGAACGTGCGTCAGTGGTACCGGCTCTCCGACGATCCGTCAATCATGCCCAGACGCAGGCGATTTCCCATGTCAACGAGGGGTGGAAGGGGTTTCGTGGCGGCGGCCATCCCGCCTGCGGAGCGTCAGTGGCGTGGACCAATAACCCGGATGGTGTAGGCACAACCGGGTCGCCGGACATGACGAAGGTCCGCGGTGCGCCCCTGTCCAAGGCGCAACCGCGGACCACCATCCCCGTCAGCGAGTGCCGACCGCCGCTCGAACGGCCCGTCGGGCCATCTGGCAGTCGTCGTGCAGCCGCCGCAGCAGCAGCCGCTGTTCCTCGCCGGACGGCGCAGCACCCGGGTGGGCCGGACCCGGTGCCGCCGGGGTCGCATCGTGCATCGAACGCTGCATGGCCGTCTCGTACGTACGGATCTCACGGGTCAGTACGAGCATCAGATTCACCAGGAAGGCGTCGCGCGCCGCCGGTCCCGCCGACTGTGCGAGCTGGCTGATCTGCCGCCGTGCCACCGGAGCGTCACCGAGGACCGCCCACAGCGTCGCCAGGTCGTACCCCGGCAGGTACCATCCCGCGTGCTCCCAATCCACCAGCACTGGACCGGCCGGTGAGAGAAGGATGTTCGACAGGAGTGCGTCGCCGTGGCAGAACTGGCCCATTCCCTGGCGGCCCGCCGAGTGCGCGATGCCGTGCACCAGCTTCTGCAGATCGCCCATGTCCCGGTCCGTGAGCAGACCCAGCCCGTGGAAACGGGAGATCCGCTCCGCGTAGTTCAGCGGGGCGTTGAACGTCCCCGCCGGCGGCCGCCACGCGTTCAGCCGGCAGATCGCGCCCAGCGCCGCCCGGATGTCCGCGCGGGGCGGGGCCTCCGCCGGATGCCGCTGCAGCGCGGCCACCCGGCCCGGCATCCGCTCGATCACGAGGGTGCAGTTGTCCGGGTCCGCCGCGATCAGCCGGGGCACCCGGACCGGCGGCCGGTGCCGCACGAACGAGCGGTATGCCGCTATTTCATGCCGGATCCGCTCCGCCCAGATTGGGGAGTGGTCCAGTAAACACTTGGCGACGGCCGTGCTGCGCCCGGTCGTGCCGACCAGGAGCACGGATCGTCCACTGCGGCGCAGCACCTGGACCGGAGCGAACTCCGGGCAGATCCGGTGCACCGACGCGATCGCCGTGCGCAGTTGTGCGCCCTGAGGGCCGGACAAGTCGAGTCTCCCGCTGAGCGGTTGGGTACCGAGCCCCGGAACGCGCCGCGTCCTGCCGGCGCCGAGCACGGGGCCCGCCGCGGGACGCGCGGGGTCGAGGTAGGGGCCGCTGCCGGCCGGGCGGGGGTGCAGCGACCGGGGCGGGGCGGACACGGAGGACGATGCTGTGTACATGGGCGAGACAGATCCCTTCGTGTGCCTGCAAGATGCCGCGCTACCCGCCCCGGCCGCCCTGGTGCACCCTGGGGAATGTCCTGAGGCAACCGGGTCGGGGTGGCGCGTTCCTACCTGACACCGGATGCCCAGTGGCACACCATCTGGCGCACCCTGGCGAACCCTGGCGAATAGTCGCTCAGCAACTGACAGGCGGTTACTGTCAAATCAGCCGAGAACCTGGGGGCTTGACGTGAACGGACAACCCAACACTCGCCTGTCGGACCTGTTCGGCCTGGCCGGCTGGTCCAAGGGCGAACTCGCGAGAATGGTCAACCGGCAGGCGGCGGCCATGGGCCACCCCCAACTGGCGACCGACACCTCACGGGTGCGGCGGTGGATCGACACGGGAGAGATCCCGCGCGATCCGGTGCCGCGGGTGCTGGCAGCTCTGTTCACCGAGCGTCTCGGCCGTGTCGTGACCATCGAGGACCTCGGTCTGGTCCGGCACGGGCGCGTGGGGAAACGGCAAGGCGGCGGGAGTGTGGAACATCCCGACGGAGTGCCGTGGGCGCCCGAGCGGACTGCTGCGGTCCTCACCGAATTCACGGGAATGGACCTCATGCTCAACCGACGCGGCTTGGTGGGTGCGGGCGTCGCGCTCACCGCAGGATCCGCACTCAGCACTGCCATGCACGATTGGCTGCATACCGATCCGGCCCTCACGGCCGACGCCCCTGATTTCGACAATCCCCTGCACGCCGACCCCGCTGGGTTCGACCGCTACGAGGCCGCCCCCATCGGGTCGCAGGAGATCGAGGAACTGGAGCGCTCGGTGGAGGTGTTCCGGGCCTGGGACGCGGCCCGCGGGGGCGGGTTGCAACGCAAGGCTGTGGTGGGCCAGCTCAACGAAGTGGGAGGAATGCTCTCCTACCGACACCCCGACCATCTGCAGCGGCGCCTGTGGGGCGTCGCCGCCAACCTCGCCGTCCTCGCGGGCTGGATGTCGCACGACATCGGCCTGGAGCCGACGGCTCAGAAGTACTTCGTCATCGCCGCCCACGCGGCCCGTGAGGGCGGCGACCGGCCCCGCGCCGGGGAGGCACTCTCCCGAGCGGCTCGCCAGATGGTGCATCTGGGCCGGCCCGACGACGCACTCGACCTGATGAAGCTCGCCAAGTCCGGCTCCGGCGAAGAGGTGTTGCCCCGGACCAGGGCCATGCTCTACACCATCGAGGCCTGGGCACAGGCCTCCATGGGCAAGGGCCAGGCCATGCGGCGCACCCTCGGCGAGGCGGAGGACCTGTTCGTCTCCGACCGGGGCGACGTGCCTCCACCGAGCTGGATGCAGATGTTCGACGACGCGGACATGCACGGTATGCAGGCACTCGCCTACCGCACCCTCGCCGAACACGAGCCGGCCGCGGCCGCCACCGCGCAGCGCCATGCGAAGGAGGCGCTCAAGCTGCGCGAGTCGGGCAGGGAGAGGTCGCAGATCTTCGACCACATCTCCCTGGCGTCCGCCTGCTTCATCGCCGACGACCCCGAACAGGCCGACAGGTACGCGCGACTGGCCCTGACGTCGATGGGGGCCAACTCCTCCCACCGCACCTGGGACCGGCTGCGCGAGATGTACCGGCTCACCGGGCAGTACTCCAGCTATCCGAAGATCAACGAACTGCGTGAGGAGATCGAACTCGCCCTGCCGAAGGGCACGTTCAAGCCGAAGGGCGGCAACAGCGCGCGGGCGTAGGCCCGCCCCGGGGACGTAAGTCCGGTCGTCAGGGGCCGACCCTGGCCACGAGCACGCAGGCGTCGTCCTCGCGCTCGGTCTCACCGAATTCCTCGACAACCGTCCGTACACAGTCCTGCGCCGTGCGGGCCCCGTGGAAGCGCGGGGCCAGAGCGAGCAGCCTCGGGACGGCCGCTGTTCCCGTGCGCCTGGGGACCAGTCCGTCCGTGTACAGGAGCAGCAGGTCGCCGTCCTCGAGCGTCTCCTCGGCCTGCCCGTAAACGGCCCCGGAGGTCGCCCCGAGCAGCACGCCGTCCGGCGCCGGCAGTATGCGCCCCGTCCCGTTGCGGAACAGCAGCGGGGCGGGGTGTCCTGCCTGTGCCCAGCTGAGGGTGCGGGTCTCGGGCCGGTAGCGGCAGCAGACGGCGCTGCCGAGGGCAGGTTGCACGGAGGCATCAAGTAACTGGTTGAGCCAGGACATGAGTTGGCCCGGCTGGGTGCCCGACATGGCCATACCGCGCAGGGCGCCGAGCAGCATCGCCATGCCCGAAGCCACCGGGATGCCGTGGCCGGTGAGATCGCCGACGCTCAACAGGGTTTCCCCGTCGGGGAGTTCGAGAGCGTCGTACCAGTCGCCGCCGACCAGTGCGCTGGTCGACGACGGCAGATAGCGGGCGGCGAGGTCCAAGGTCTCGGGACCCCGTTGCGGGAACCGCAGGGAGCCACGCCACGGCGGCAGCACGGCCTCCTGCAGCTCTACCGCGAGCCGGTGCTCGGTCTGCGCGATGTGCCGCTGGCGCTGCAGCGAGTCACGGGTCTCGCTCACCGTCCGCTGGCTGCGGCGCAGTTCGCTGACGTCGCGCAGCACGGCCCACATCGAGACGGTGCTGCCGTCGGCGTCGAGCACGGGCTCGCCCATCATGTGCACGGTCCGCACCCCGCCGTCGGGGCGCTGAATACGGAACTCACCGTCGATGGGCTTGGCGTCGATGAGGCAGTCCGTGACCATCGCGGTCAGCATCGGCCGGTCCTCGTCGAGCACCAGCGACGGCAGCTCGTCGAGCGTGAGCGGGGGAGCGGCGGGGTCGCGGCCCAGGAGCTGGTAGAGCTCCCCCGACCAACTGGCCTCGTCCGTCAGCAGATTCCACTCGGCGCTGCCGACCCGGCTGAGCAGCGAGCCGCGCCGGGGTGTGACCGGCACGGCTCGGACGGCGGGCGCGGCCTGGACGGGCGCGGTGGACGGTCCGTCCCGCAGCTGGGCCAAGTGCTCGTCGAGGTCGTTGAGTTGATGCAGTGCCAGATTGCACAGCGCACGCTGCCAGCGTCCCTGCGGGTCCTCGTCGTCGGCGGGTGCCTCACGCCGTACGGCGTCCACCTCCCCGCGCAGCCGCCGCGTCTGCGATATGAGCGCGTCAACCGTGCCGCGCTGGGGCGGCTGGGCGGCTGAGCGATCCGCAGAGAGATGGGAGGGCATGACGTACTCCGATGCGGGGACGGTACGACCAAGGCTGAGGAAGGACCGTTACGACTGTCGCACAGCCTGCGACGCGCTGTAAGGGATTTGGCAACACACGATACGGTGGTGCACCTGGCATATGCCACAGTCCCCATGGGGCAGGTACCCAGGACGTATTCGGTACGCGTCCGGCGTGGTCAAGTCGTAGGCGGCGTACGCGACTTGAAGGTGTTCGGGGCTATGCGTGCGCTCCGGTCATTCTCTTGTTCGAGGGTCGTTTGTGCTAGCCCCTCCGCGTTACGGAATCCGCCGTGCGAAGTCCTGCGTCTCGGCCTCGTAGAGAGGGGCCGGGTCGATGCCCATCGAGGCGAAGTTGCCCTCGATCTCCAGGCTCACCAGGCCGTGCAGGCGGGCCCAGAGAATCGTGGCGCGTGAGGCGACCGCCGCTGTCACGTCTTCGATTCCATGTCGCTTCATCCACTCCTCGAACCGGGCCCCCGAGTCCTGGGAGACCGCGGTGTCCGGCTTCGCGAGGGCGCTCGCCACGTCCAGTACGACGGTCATGGCGGGCTGTGCGGCCTCCACCAGGCTCGTCGACTGGGCGTCGTACCCCTGCAAGGGCGCCCGGAAGAGCAGACGGTAGCGGTGCGGCTCGGTCAGGGCCCAGTCGCGGTAGGCCCGTACTACCGATGTCAGGCGCGCGACCGCGTCCTGCGGCGTGCCGTCGGCCGCGCGGGCGAGCGTGGACGTCAGGTCGCCGTAGGCGTCGACGACCAGCTCGGTGAGCAGGCTGTCCCGGTTGGCGAAGTAGCGGTAGAGCGCGGGGCCGGTCATGCCGACCTGCTTGGCGATGGCGTTGAGCGACAGTGCCTCCGGGCCGCCCTCGGCCAGCTGTCGCAGTGCCGCCGTCTTGACTTCCTGCCGTACCTGCGCGCGGAACCGATCGCGCGGGCCGGGCCTGGTCCGGTTCTCTGCGGCCATGTCATCGCCTCTTCGTCTGCTGCCGGTGGTCCTCGACCTTGAGCTTGACTTACGGAATATAGAGGAGCAAGCTTTAGTTAGAACCTATCACGAACACGTGAAGCTATTACGAAACGAAGGAGCTTGACGGCCATGAACAGCGAGAACGTGACTGAGGTAGTCCTCCCGGGCGTGGTGGAGCCGTCCGGCCTGGAGATCCGCGTGCGCCCCGCGCCGCGGCCTGCCGCGGGCGAGGTCGTCCTGGTCCTGGAGGCGTCCGGGGTGTCGTTCGCCGAGCAGCAGATGCGCCGCGGCAAGTACTACGACCAGCCGCCGTTCCCCTTCGTGCCCGGCTACGACCTGGTCGGAGTCGTCCTCCGGGTCGGCGGGGGAGTGGACGCCTCGCTGATCGGCCGCCGTTTCGCCGCGCTGACCAAGGTCGGCGGCTGGGCCAGTCAGGTCGTACTGCCGGCCGCCGACCTGGTCGAGGTTCCCGGCGCGCTGGACCCGGCCGACGCCGAGACGGTGGTCGTCAACGGCATCACCGCCTGGCAGATGCTGCACCGCGTCGCCAAGGTCCGCGCCGGTCAGACGGTGCTGGTGCACGGCGCGAACGGCGGCGTGGGCTCGACCCTGGTGCAACTGGCCACCCATGCGGGCGTCCGCGTCATCGGCACAGCCTCGCCCCGCCACCACGACGCGGTGCGCGCGCTCGGCGCTCTGCCGCTCGACTACCGCGCGGCCGATCTGCCCGCCAGGGTGCGGGAGTTGGCGCCGGACGGAGTCGACGCCGTCTTCGACCACGTCGGCGGTGACGGGATCGTCGACTCCTTCCGGCTGCTCTCCCGCGGAGGCACGCTCGTCTCGTACGGCAGCGCCGCAACCCGGGATGTCACCGGATCCTCCAAGCTGCCCGTCCTCAAGCTCGTGGGGCGGCTGTTCCTCTGGAAGCTGCTCCCCAACGGCCGGCGGACGCACTTCTACAACATCTGGGCGGGCAAGCGCCGTGCGGCCGCCTTCCAGGCCCGCCTCCGCACGGACCTCGGGCAGGTGTTCGCCCTGCTCGCCGACGGCACCATCAAGGCCCAGGTCGCCGCCCGCATCCCGGTCAGCAAGGCCTCGGAGGCCATGCGGCTGGCGGAGTCCGGCACCGTCACCGGCAAGGTGATCCTCGTCCCCGACGCCCACATCTGACGTCCGTCACGGTTCGACCGCTGTTCATCCCCGCCTCACCGCAGGGGCATGGACCTCGACGATCGCCCCGTGCACGCTTGCGCGCGGTGTGCCGCAGGGGCACTCCGGTGATGAGGGCGGGCGAATGACACCGATCAGCCGAAGAGGGTTCGTGGGGCTCGGCGCAACGGTCGCGGCAGGCGCCGCGATGGGCGTCGGCGCGCGGCCGGCCGAAGCCGCAGGCACCGCGGCAGCCGCGACCGGCACGATCTCGGACGTACGGCACGTCGTCATCCTCATGCAGGAGAACCGCAGTTTCGACCACTACTTCGGCCGCCTCAACGGCGTTCGCGGCTTCGGCGACCGCAGCGGTATCGCACTGTCCGGCGGCCACTCCGTCTTCAACCAGCCGAACGGCGGCGGCAGGCAGTACCCCTGGAAGCTGAGCTCGACGCCCGACGCCGGCGGCACGGACGGCGAGACCCTCGCGCAGTGCAACGGCGACCTCCCGCATTCGTGGTCCTCGCAGCACTCCGCCTGGAACAAGGGACGGCTCGACAACTGGGTCTCGGGCGTCGGCAACGTCCGCACGATGGGCTATCTCGACCGCTCCGACATCCCGTTCCACTACGCGCTGGCCGACAACTACACCATCTGCGACGCCTACTTCTGCTCCACGCTCAGCGCCACAGGACCCAACCGTACGTACCTGTGGAGCGGCAAGGTCGACGCCACCAGCTACGACGGCGGCGACGAGTCCGGGCTGACCTGGCAGAACTACGCCGAGGCACTGCAGACGGCCGGAGTGACCTGGAAGGTCTACCAGAACGCCCAGGACAACTACGGCGACAACGGCTGCGCGTACTTCAAGAAGTTCGCCGACGCCAAGGCGGGCGACCCGCTGCACGACCGCGGCATGGCCTCCGTACCGGCGGTCACCGGCTCCACGCCCGACGACATCGCCGCCGCCATCAAGGCCGACGTCCTCGCGGGCACGCTGCCCCAGGTCTCCTGGGTGGTCGCCAACGAGGCCTTCTCCGAGCACCCGTACGCCCCGCCCGGCGACGGCGCCCACTTCGTCGACCTCGTCTACCGCGCCCTCGCCGCCGACCCGGAGGTCTTCGACTCGACCGTCCTGTTCCTCAACTACGACGAGAACGACGGCTTCTTCGACCACGTACCGCCCCCGGCGCCGCCCGCCGGCACGGCAGGGGAGTTCCTCAACGGCGTACCGTACGGCCTCGGCTTCCGCGTGCCCATGCTGGTCATCTCGCCCTGGACGCGCGGTGGCTGGGTCTCCTCGGAGGTCTTCGACCACACCTCCGTGCTGCGCTTCCTGGAGACCTGGACCGGCGCGCTCGGCAAGCCCGCCGCCTGTCCCGACATCAGCGCCTGGCGCCGCAAGGTCACCGGCGACCTGACCGGCGTCTTCGACTTCGCCCACCCGGTGTACGGCCCCGCCTCGCTGCCCGCGACAGGCGTCATCGGCTTCGACACCTGCGGCCCGCTGCCCAACCCGGTGCCCACCACCAACGCGCTGCCGGCCCAGGAGCCCGGCACCCGCCCCGCCCGCGCCCTGCCGTACCAGCCGAACGGATACCTGGACCACCTGGAGTTCGGTACCGGCGGCAAGATCCTCGCCTGGTTCACCATGGCCAACCAGGGCACCCCGGCCAGGAGCGCCGCGCACTTCTCCATCCACCCGAACGCCTACCGCGACACCACGCCCTGGCAGTACACCGTCGACGCGGGCGGCACGGCCTCCGACTACTTCAACATCGGCACCGGGTACGGCGCCGGGAAGTACGACATCTCCATGACCGGCCCCAACCGCTTCCTGCGCCGCTTCAAGGGCGACGCGACGCAGGCGGGCAAGTCCGTGGAGGTGAGCACCCGTTACGCCACCGAGCCCGGCACGGGGAAGACCGCGGTCTACTTCAGGATGGCCAACTCCGGCGCCTCCTCGGTGAAGTTCACCATCACCTCGAACCACTACCGCGGCGACGGCCCCTGGACGTACACCGTCGCCGCGGGCGCCTCGGCGGAGGACCACTTCAACGCCGTCGCGTACCAAGGCGGTTGGTACGACTTCACGGTCACCGTCGACTCCGACGCGAGCTGGTCGCGCCGGTTCACCGGACACATCGAGACGGGCGCGGCGAGCGTCAGCGGCTGACGCGCTCGTAGAGCTCCGGGCGCGGGGCGAGTTCGACGGTCACCCGGCCGCCGCTCTCCTGCGCCCGGACCCCCGCCTCGGCGACGGCGGACGACGCGTATCCGTCCCAGGCGCCGGGTCCGGTGACCCGGCCCTCGCGGGTGGCGTCCACCCATGCCTGCACCTCGCGGTCGTAGGCGTCCGCGAACCGTACGAGGTAGTCCTGCGCCACTTCCTCGTACGCGCCGCCCGCCGTCGTCACGACCATCGTGTGCTCTTCCCCGATCCGCGCGCTCCCGCTCTCGCAGACCGCCTCGCACCGCACCTGGTAGCCGAAGCCGGAGTTGACGAAGATCTCCACGTCGACCAGCGCGCCATCCGCGGTCTCGAACAGCACCAGCTGGGGGTCGACGAGACCCTCCGGGGCGTGCGCGGAGGAGCGCGGGCGCAGCACCGTCACGGCCGTGAGCTCCTGGTCGAGCAGCCAGCGCGCCGCGTCGATCTCGTGCGAGACGGAGCTGTTGACCAGCATCGCCGAGGTGAAACCGGGCGGCGAGGAGACATTGCGGTGCGTGCAGTGGAGCATCAGCGGACGGCCCAGCCGACCACTGTCCAGCAGCGACTTGAGGCGCTGGTACTCGGCGTCGTACCGGCGCATGAACCCGACCTGCACCAGCCGACGGCCGAGCCGAGCCTCCGCCTCCACCACCCGCAGCGCCCCGGCTGAATCCGGCACCATCGGCTTCTCGCACAGCACCGGCAGGCCGCGCGCGAAGGCCGCGAGCAGGGCCTCCTCGTGCGCGGGCCCGGGGGACGCGATCAACACGGCCTGTACGCCGGGTGCGTCGAGCGCTGCCATTGCGTCGGCGTGGACCGAGACGCCGTCGATTCCGGCGACGACGTCCTTGGCCCGCCCGGTGTCGGGGTCCGCGACCGCGGCCACCCGAGCGCCGCCCACTACCCGGTCGATTCGCCGTATGTGGTCGGCACCCATGTGTCCTGCACCCAGGACCGCTACACCCAGTAGTTCACTCACGTGCTCCGCACCTCTCCCGCCGACAGCTCAGGATCATTGTCGGCCGTGGAGATCAGTAACGCAGCACCCCTGCGATCCCTTTCGCGTCCCCGAGGCTGCCGTCGGGGACGAAGCGGACCTCGGCGCCGGTCTCCAGACACTGTTCGACGATCTCGTCCACGATGTCCTCGCGGGCGTCCAGGTCGCCGCTCTCGGCGGGGATGAGATGGTCGCCGCCGCCGTCGCGCACCGTCACGCGGTAGTTCTCCTCGACGGCGAGCAGCTGGACGCGGCCCTCGGTCGCGCTCTGCCACACCTCGTCGACTCCTGCGGCGAACGCCTTGCGGCCGCGTGCCGTTTCGAGTTCCCGTGCCACCGCGTCGACTTCCTTCTTTGCCTCGGCGGTGATCAAGGGGCGCACCGCCTGCCACACGGCGTCGGGCGTGCCGTGCGCGAGGCCGCCGTGCGGAATGTGCGCGGCCGCCTTGGTGACGGTCCCGATCTCGTCCAGGAGGGAGAGCGCGGCGGTCTCACCGGTGACGTACAGCGGCCGGGGATGCTTGCGCAGGACGGCGCTCACCGCGGTGTCGGCGTCACGCAGGAAGTGGCGGGTCTGCTCGTCGCGGAAGGTGCTGGGCAGGTCGCCGACGCGTTCCTGGCGCTCGGCGTCCGGGTCCTCCAGGCTCCGGGTGAGCGGAAAGCCGTCGGAGTGCTGCTCGGCGACCCGGTCGGCCCCGCCGTTCCACAGCGTGACCTGGTCGGCCGATACCGACAGCACCCAGAACGGCCGCTCGGAGGCCTGCGCGGCGACGAGATTTCGGGTGAGGAAGGTGTCCGAGAGCACCACGCGCTCCGGCACGGTACGGGCCAGCGACCAGACCTGGTGCTCGCCGGGGGCGGCGAAGATGGCCAGGCCGTCCTCGGCGTGGGCCAGATCGACCTCCGTGAGTGCCCGGTCGAGCTGCTCGACGAGATCCATCCGCCGTTCGCGGGTGACCGACGGATCGGCCTCCAGCTGCTTCTTGGCCTCGGCGACCACATTGCGCAGCCGGACCGGATCCTGTGCGTTGTCGGGCTCGCGGCGATGCGTCGGCGTCAGCACGGAGACCGCCGGATACGGCCGGGGCCTGCGCAGTTCGGTCAGGGTGGCGGGACTGAGTGCGTGCTCCATACCTGCACGATAGGACCAATTCGCTTATCGGGCATTTGGTGCATTTGATTGCTAGGGTCGCTCGCGTCGACAGATCGCGTAGTCCTCATCGCCGTCGCCGGACGCCGATGCCCCACCGTCGTAGGACGCCCATGACCGTCGTAGGACACCCATGACGCAGGCCGACACGGAAGCCAAGGCGTCACCGGCCGCCAAACTCACCCTCCTGACGCTCACCACGATGGTCGTCGGCTCGATGGTCGGAGCCGGAGTCTTCTCGCTGCCCCGCCGCTTCGCCCAGGAGACGGGCGTGGCCGGAGCACTGATCGCGTGGGCCGTCGCCGGCACCGGCATGCTGATGCTCGCCTTCGTCTTCCAGCGGCTCGCCATCCGCAGACCGGACCTCGACGCGGGCGTCTACGCCTACGCGAAGGCTGGCTTCGGCGAGTACCTCGGCTTCTTCTCGGCGTTCGGCTACTGGGCCAGCGCCTGCGTCGGCAACGTGACGTACTGGGTCCTCATCATGTCGACGATCGGGGCCATCGCTCCGGCACTCGGAGAAGGCGACACCGTCCTGGCCGTCGTGCTCTCGTCGGTGGGCCTGTGGGCGTTCTTCTTCCTCATCCGCAGAGGGGTGAAGGAAGCCGCGGCCATCAACCGGATCGTCACCGTCGCCAAGGTCGTGCCGATCCTCGTCTTCGTCGTCCTGGCGCTCTTCTACCTGAAGCCCGACGTGTTCGCCGAGAACTGGGGCGGCGCCGACTATGCGGGATCACTGTTCCAGCAGGTCAAAGGCACCATGCTGGCCACGGTCTTCGTGTTCCTCGGCGTGGAGGGCGCGAGCGTCTACTCACGGCACGCCAAACGCCGCGAGGACGTCGGCCGCGCGACCATCCTGGGCTTCCTGAGCGTCTTCGCCATCTTCGCCTCGGTCACCATCGTGTCGTACGGCCTCATGCCGATGGGCGAGATCGCCGAGCTGCGGCAGCCCTCCATGGCGGAGGTCCTGGAGCACGCCGTCGGCACCTGGGGGCAGGTCTTCGTCAGCGTCGGCCTGATCGTCTCGGTGCTCGGCGCCTATCTCGCCTGGACCCTGATGGCGGCCGAGGTGCTGTTCGTCGCCGCCAAGGACGATGACATGCCCCGCTTCCTCGGCCGCTCCATCGGCGACGACGTACCCGCGCCCGCGCTCGTGATGACGACCCTGCTGACCCAAGTCGTGCTGGTCGTCACGCTGTTCTCGGACGACGCCTTCAACTTCGCGCTCGACCTGACCAGCGCGCTGACGCTGATCCCGTTCCTGCTGGCGGCGGGCTTCGCTGTCAAGATCGCCCGCGCGGGCCCCGGCAGCGACCTCCTCGTCGCCGCGCTCGCCACCGTCTACACCGCCTTCCTGCTCTACGCGGCCGGGCTGAAGTACCTCCTCGTCTCGTTCATCATCTACGCGCCCGCCACGATCCTGTTCGTGATGGCCAGGCGCGAGCAGGGCAGACAGCTGTTCTCGCCCCGCGAACTCGTCATCCTCGCCGTCTCGGTCGCCGGCGCGATCCTCGGGATCGTCGCTCTGGCGCTGGGCTGGATCAGCCTCTGACCCCCAGGACCTGGAGAAAGGCACACCGTGACCAGTCAGGACAGCACGAACGGGACGGCGTACGGCGTCCACTCCGAGGTCGGCAGGCTGCGCAAGGTGCTGGTCTGCGCGCCCGGCCTCGCACACCGCCGGCTCACCCCCACCAACTCCGACGACCTGCTCTTCGACGACGTCATGTGGGTGGAGAACGCCCAGCGTGACCACGCCGACTTCGTCAACAAACTGCGTGAACGAGACGTCGACGTCGTGGAACTGCACGACCTGCTCACCGAGACCATGGCGATCCCGGTGGCCCGGGACTGGCTCCTGGACCGGAAGATCACCGCCAACGAGGTCGGACTCGGACTCGTGGACGACACCCGGGCCTTCCTGGAGTCCCTCGAACCCGCCACGCTCGCACGGTACTTGATCGGCGGTCTGGCCACCGGCGACCTGCCGGACGACTTCCGCTCCGGTCATCTCGCACTCGCCCGCGAGTCGACGGGCGTACGCGAATACCTGATGCCGCCGCTGCCCAACACCCTCTACACCCGCGACACGACGTGCTGGCTGTACGGCGGCCTCACGCTCAACCCCCTCTACTGGCCCGCCAGGCACGACGAGACCCTCCTGATGAAGGCCATCTACACCTTCCACTCCGACTACGCCGGCTCCACGGTGTGGTGGGGCGACCCCGAACTCGACTGGCGGCAGGCCACGTTCGAGGGCGGCGACATCATGCCGGTCGGCAACGGTGTCGTCCTCATGGGCATGAGCGAGCGCACCTCACGGCAGGCGATCACCCAGGTCGCGGCCGCGCTGTTCCAGAACGGGGCGGCCGAGCACGTCATCGTCGCCGGTATGCCCAAGCTGCGCTCCGCGATGCACCTCGACACCGTCTTCACCTTCGCCGACCGCGACCTGGTGACCCTCTACCCGACCATCATGGACGCGGTCCACACCTTCTCCCTCCGCCCGAGCGACAAAGCCCCCGGCATCGAAATCACCGACGAGGGCTCGCGTCCTTTCACCGAAGTCGTCGCCAAGGCCCTCGGGTTGCCGCAGTTGCGGGTCGTCGAGACCGGCGGAGACGTGTACGCCTCCGAGCGCCAGCAGTGGGACAGCGGCAACAACGCCGTCGCCCTGGAACCCGGTGTGGTCTTCACCTACGACCGCAACACCCAGACCAACACGCTGCTGCGGAAGGCCGGCGTCGAGGTCATCACCATCGTGGGCGCCGAGTTGGGGCGCGGACGGGGCGGCGGCCACTGCATGACGTGCCCGATCGTGCGGGACCCCGTCGAGTTCTGAGCGGCTCGCCTGCCCCTCCCCGCCCCGGACCTCAGGCCTGCTTGAGCGCCTTGTCCGCGGCGGCCACCGACGGCTTCCACCATGTCGTCACCGGCTCCCATACGAGGACGACGTCCCCGGCGCCCAGCTCCTGCGCCGTGAAGGAGCGGCCGAACCGCGACGGATCGGCGGAGACGGTGATCGAGTCCACCCGACGGGCCTCGGGCTCGGCGAGGTCGGCGATCGTGCGTACGGCGGCGTACGCCGTCCTGCCCGCGCCGATCCGGTACGGCCCGCTGTCCCCCGCGGGCACCGGCTGGGCCGTGCCGTCGAGGTCCCCGAAGGTGACGGTCGGGATGCGGTCGACTGTGCAGGTCCGCTTCGAGTGGTTGGTGACGCTGATGTGTACGACGGTGGCGTTCGCGGACTGGTGCGCCGCCAGGGTGAGGGCCTTCTCCGGGCAGGCGGCGACCTTGGTGGCGGTGGAGCCCTGGGCTACGGCCGAGCCCTGAGGCGCGGCGACGAGCAGTGCCGCGGCGGCGGTCGCGAGGGCGAGGACGGGACGGATACGCATCAGTGGTGTTCCCCCTGTGATGGACGTGCATATGGGTGCTGTGGCGTGCCCGGTCGAGGCGACGCCCGCACAGTGTGACGGCCGGGAAGTTCGAGGGGTTGTAGCCGACTTGTCCGTGTTACGGGGCTGTTGCATTTCCCGGTGCATCCTCGCCCCCGGGTTCAGTCGCCCGCGTCCGGCGGCCCGCAGGAGCTGCCGCTGTCCGGCAGGGAGCCATACAGCAGGAAGTCGTCGACTTTCTGGTGCACGCACTCGGAGGACGCGTACCCGGTGTGGCCGTCGCCCTTGTTGTCCAGCACGACGGCCGAGGAGCCGAGCCGCGCGGCGGTCTCCAGGGTCCAGCGGTACGGAGTGGCGGGGTCGCCGCGGGTGCCGACGAGGAGCATCTTCGGGGTGTCGACGTCGCGCACCTCGTCGCGGATGTAGTCGGTGCCCTTGGGGCGGCCGTAGCACGTCAGTACCTGGGTGAGCCGGTACTCGCCGAAGACCGGGGACACCTGCGCGTACTCGGCACGCAGTGCGTCGATCTCCTTGGTGACCTGGTCGGCGCTGGGCCGGTCGGGGTCGTCCGCGCAGTTGATCGCCATCAGGGCGGCCGGGAGGTTGTCGAGGGGGACGTCCACCGGGTCGACAAGGCCGCCGTCCGGGCTGGCCGTCACGGTCAGCTCGTCGTCCTTGCGGGTTGCCACCGCCGGTCCGCCCGGCCGGGTGCTCACGGAGGTGTCGGGGAGGGCCGCGCCGCCCGAGAGCTGCATGAGCCAGCGGGTGTCGCCGTCCTGGAGCAGGGAGTTGAGGGCCTGCTCCAGCGTGGGCCACATCTGGCGGCTGTACAAGGCCTGACTTATGGCGCCCACGAGGTCCTGTCCGGTGAACTCCTGGCCGAAGTCGGCCGGAACCGGGTCCGCGTCGAGTGAGTCGACGAGCTGGACGACCTGCTTTCGGGCGCTGCGTGGATCCTGCCCGAAAGGACAGGCCAGGTCCTTGGTGCACCAGGTGAGGAAGTCCTCCAGCGCGGCCTGCTGGCCGGCGGCGCCCACCAGCCCCTGCTCCGACAGCGGCTCGGTGAGCGTGTCCACGCCGTCGAGGACCAACCGGCCGGTCTTCTTGGGGAATTGGGCCGCGTACACCGCGCCCAGTCGTGTTCCGTAGGAGAAACCGAGGTAGTTGAGCTTCTTGTCGCCGAGCGCCTGCCGCATCACGTCCATGTCCCGGGAGGCGTTGACCGTGCCTATGTGGGCCAGTACGGGCCCCGAGTGCTTGGCGCACTCGTCGGCGTTCTTCCGCAAGGCCTTGAGGGCGGCCTGCGGATCGCCGCTGTCGGTGGTGCCGTCCGTCGTGCCGTAGTACTCGTCGCCGCCCTCGCCACAACTGACGGGCGAGGACTGGCCGACGCCTCGCGGATCGAAGGTGACCACGTCGTAGCCGTTCGTCAGGCTCATGAAGTCATCGCCGCCAAAGGCGAGTTGAGGGATTCCCGCGCCGCCGGGGCCGCCGAAGTTCAGCAGCACCGAACCTCTCGACTTTCCCGTCGCGCGGTAGCGGGCCATCGCCACGTCGAGCGTTCCTTCACTCGGGTTCGCGTAGTCCAGCGGGACGGTCACCTTCCCGCACCGCATGTCCTCGGGCATGCCGTAGCCCTCGCACGCGGCCCACTTGATCCGCTGGCCGTAGAAACGCGACAGGTCGGGTGTGTCGGCGGCCGTCGCCACCGAGGGCAGTCCGGCCGCCAGCAGGGCCAGCGTCACGGTCGCGGCTCCGGCGAACGCGCAGCGTTGGTGCACGGACAGCATGCATGCCTCCAGGACGCCCGGCTGCCCCCTCGCTCACGATAAGGGCGGGTTCCGGCGGACGCCTCTGGGCGAGCGGAACGGGCCGTGGTGCCTTACCCTGCGCGCCTTCCCGAGGGCCGATCCGCGTGCTCCGCAAGCGCCGACTGCCGTCGCACGAGCCGCCTCACCAGTTCGATAACCATGACGCTCGATGGGGTGAAAGACCGATTAGCCATAACTCGGATGGTTCTCCCGCGTTTTATGGCATGCGGGCGACCGCCCGCGACCATGTCTGGAAGGCAGGGACCCTATGAAACGGGTTACCCGAAATGGATTGATCGCGGCAGCCGCCGCTTCGGGAGCGATGGCCGTGACCATGCCGGCGTACGCCGACTCCGCGGCGGACGGCACAGCGGCGGGCTCGCCCGGGCTGATCTCCGGCAACACCATCCAGCTCCCGGTGCACGTTCCCGTGAACGTGTGCGGGAACACCGTGAACGTCGTTGGGCTCCTCAACCCGGCCGCGGGCAACAACTGCGCCAACGAGGGCGGCGGCGGGGCGGAGGCGCCCGGCGGAACTCAGGGCGGTGCCGTGGAACACGGCGGAGGTGCCGCCGCACACAGCAGCGGAAAGGATTCGCCAGGTGTGCTCTCGGGCAACGGCGTGCAGCTTCCCGTACATCTCCCGGTCAACGTCACCGGGAACTCCGTGAGCGTCGTCGGTATCGGGAACGCGGCTGTCGGCAACGAGTCCACGAACACCTCCGGCGGTCGGCCCGACCGTCCCGTCAAGCCCGCGCCGAAGCCGTCCGCTCCGCCCGCCAAGGCGCAGTACGCGCCTCCCGGCACGCCGTCGGGGCCTGTGGCCTCCCTCGCTCGGACCGGCGCGGACCAGGTGGTGCCCGCGATCGCCGGGAGCGCGGCGCTGGTCCTGGGCGGAGCTGTCCTGTACCGGCGATTCCGGCCCGCCGCGGTTCGCTGACGCGGGGCACGGCAAGGGCGGAAGGCTCCACCGGGCTCGTGACCGGTGGGGCCTCCGCGACTCCTCAGCCCAATTCGTCGCGGAGGATGCTGTACCGCACACCGTCGCGCCAGCGACCGTTGCGGAACACGACACTGCGGAGCACACCCTCGCGAGTGAACCCGACCTTCTCCAGGACGCGTTGCTCGGCGATGTTGTCCACGTCGGTGTCGGCCTCGATACGGATGACGAGCGTGTGGGCGAAGAGGTACTGGACCAGTTGTCGCTGGGCCTCGGTCCCCACGCCCTTGCCGCGTGCCTCGGGGAGCAGGCAGATGCCCATGTTCCAGTAGTGCGTGGTCCGACTGGAGACGATCTTCCGCCAGGCGACGAATCCCATCGGCTCGTCGTCCCGCGCGACCATGAGTTGCCCCGCGTCCTCGGTGAGCAGACCGTTCTCCGCCCACTGGCGCCGCCAGCGCCCGATGTCCCACCAGCCGAACCACTGGAAGGGTTCGACCGTCTCCGGCTCCAGGAGGAAACGCTCCAGGACGGACAGGTCGTCCTCGGCCACCGGGCGCAAAGTCACGTGGTTGTCGCTCATGAGCGTCAACCTTATGAGCACAGTCTTCAAGGGGAATCCCCCGGGAGATCGGGAAGGATTGCCGCGGTGCGGGCGACACCGCGCCGCGCGGCACCACACCGACGAAAGGGAGCGCCCACATGACCTCTCCGGGACCCGAGGACCTCGTCGTCACGCAGGCCTCGCTCGACGACTGGACGGTGGTCCGCGAGTGGGCCGCCGACGAGGGATGGAATCCCGGGCTGTCCGACAGCGTGAGCTTCTTCGCCCAGGACCCGGAGGGTTTCTTCATCGGCCGGCTCGGCGGCGAACCGGTCTCGGCCGTGTCGGTCGTCAACTACGGCGCCGACTACGCCTTCCTGGGCTTCTACCTCGTACGCCCCGACCTGCGCGGCCGCGGCTACGGCATCACCACCTGGAAGACGGCACTCGCCCACGCCGGCGGCCGGACCGTGGGACTCGACGGGGTGGTCGCGCAGCAGGACAACTACCGCCAGTCCGGCTTCGAACTCGCCTACCGCACCTCCCGTTTCGGTGGAATCGCCCCCGTGGGGGAGACGCCGGCGGGAGTGCGGCCCGCCGAGGCGGCGGACCTCGCGGAGGTCACGGCGTACGACAGCGGCTGCTACCCCGCCGACCGGCCGCGCTTCCTGGAGTGGTGGCTGAGCGGACCGGACCACCGTGCCTTCGTCCGCCGCAGCGGCGGACGCCTCACCGGGTACGGCGTGATCCGCCCGGGCCGCGACGCCCTGCGCATCGGCCCGCTGTTCGCCGACACCGCCGAGGACGCGCGGGCGCTGTTCGTCGCGCTGACCGGCGAGGCCGCCGGGAGGGAGGTCGCCATCGACATCCCCGGGACGAACGCGGCCGGAGTCGTGCTCGCCGAGGAGTTCGGCCTCACCCCCTCTTTCGACACCGCCCGTATGTACACGGGTCCGGTCAGGCCGTTCGCGGGCGAGCGCGTCTACGGGGTCACCACCCTCGAACTCGGCTAGGGACACCTGCCGTTGGAGGTGACGGCCGTCTTCGGGTGACTCCCCGTGGGGCGCCGAACAGGAAAGGCCTGTCGGCGCCCCACCACAACGACGGCCAGCGCGGCCGTTATCAGCGGAAGTGACGTCCAGGGAAGGGCCCCGGCGCCCGCACCCTCCAGGACGAGCCCGCCAGTGAACGATCCGGCCGCGATCCCCGCGTTGTACACCGTGGCCTGCAGCGACGTGGCCACGTCGGCGTTGGCGGGGCCGGAGGCGTCGACCAGCGCGGTCTGGATCAGGGTCGGCGCTCCGCCGAACGCGGCGCCCCACAGAGCCACCGACACGAGGAGTACGGCGGGGCTGCTCGCGTACAGACCCAGGACGAGCAGGGCGCACGCGATCATGGCGAGCGCCGTCAGCAGCGTCCGTCGCAGGCATGTGTCGACCAGTACGCCGGTGATCCAGATCCCGACGACAGTGGCCGCCCCGAACACCAGCAGGACAAGACCGGTGTGGCCGAATCCCACATGCTCCGCGAACGGGGCGGCGTAGGTGTACATCACCTGGTGCCCCAGGAGCAGCAGCAGGGTGACGGACAGGACGGTCGCGATCCCCGGCAGTGCGGCGACCCGGTGCAACGGCACGCGTGCGCCCGCCGCCTCACCGGGGAAGTCCGGAACCCGCCGGCGCACCCAGACCACGAGCAGCAGGGCGCCGACCGCCGGCAGGGCGAAGACCGCGCGCCAGCCCAGGACGTCGGCCAGTGCGGTGCCCGCCGGGACACCGAGCGACAGGGCGAGTGTGATCCCCGCGAGGACGATCGCGATGGCGCGGCCGCGCCGCTCGGCGGGCACCATACGGGCCGCGTACCCGACGAGCATCGCCCACATCAGGCCGCCCATGACCCCGGCCACGAGCCGGGTCGCGAAGGTCAGCGCGTACGCGGACGACAGCGCGGTGACGGCGTTGCAGCAGGCGAAGCCCACGAGCGCGCCGATCAGTACCCGGCGGCGCGGCAGACCGCGCAACGCGGCGGTGAGCGGAACGGCGGCCAGGAAGGAGGCGAGCGCGTAACCGGTGACCAGGAAGCCGGCCCGCCCCTCCGAGACGCCCAGGTCCGATGCCATCCGCGGCAGCAGACCGGCGGGCAGCAGTTCGGTCATGACGGCGGTGAAGGCGGCCGTGGACAGGGCCAGGAGCCCTGACAGTGGGAGCGCGGCGACAGGCGTGCTCGTGCTGCCGACGGGCGGGGCGACGGTCATGGGACCATGCTGAAACCTTCACATCAGTGTGAAGGCAAGCTCGGCCTCCAGGGGGAGCCATGAAGATCGGTGAACTGTCGCGCCGCACCGGCGTCCCCACCAGGATGCTGCGGTACTACGAGGAGCAGAACCTGCTCCACCCGGCGCGGGGCGAGAACGGTTATCGCGAGTACGGCGACGCTGCCGTGCAGTGCGTCCAGCAGATCCGCGGGCTGCTCGACTCCGGGCTCACCACCGAGATCATCCGCGCCATCCTGCCGTTTCTGTCCGGCCCCGGCGAGATCCACCTGCACCCCGAATGCCTGACCGCCGAGACTGCCGGGCTGCTGCGCGAGGAGATCGACCGCATCCAGAGCCGTATCGACTGCCTGGCCCGCAACCGGGACGCCCTGCGGGCCTATCTGACGGCGGTGCAGCCGGACAGTCCGGATCGCGTCAACTAGCCAGCTCCCGTGCCCGTCCCGCGGCCTCGCGTACGGGGCCCCGGTGCACGGGGCCGTGCCCGGGGACCAGGACATCGGCGGCGAGGGCCTCGATGTCCGCCAGCGACGCGCGGGCCTGCTCGCGCTCGGCGTCGAACATCGCGGGCAGGAGCTGCGGACCCCGTACCCGTGACGTGGGGTGGGCGCTGACCAGCGCGTCGCCGGAGATCAGGATCCCGGCGTCCGGCATGTGGAACACGCAGTGCCCCGCCGTATGACCGGGCGTGTGCACCGGGACCGGACGGCCGGGCAGATCCAGCGGGCCCTTCGCGGGAAACGGCTCGGGCCTGGTCATCCGGACGTCCTTCTTGCCGCCCGACTTGATGGCGTGCAGCGCCCACGGCAGTACACCCGGTCGCCACGCCTCGCGCAGCACCTGGCCGACGCTCACCTGGTGCAGGAACTCCCGGCGCGCGTGCGGCAGTTCGGCCTCGTGCAAGTAGACGGGGATGCCGAACGTGCTGCTGAGGTGTTCGGCCGAACCGAGGTGGTCGTTGTGCGCGTGCGTGATGAGCACGCCCGTCACGGCCTCGGGCGCGTGACCGAGAGCGTCCAGGGAGGCCAGGACCGCCTGACGGTCGCCGGGGTAGCCCGTGTCGACCAGGGTGACGGCGTCGCCCTCGGTCAGGATCACCCAGTTCGTGTTGCTGCCGTGGACCAGATGAACTCCGGCAGCCACCTCCACCATCGCGCCGTCGCGCATGGCTCTCTCCCGACGTTTGAGATCTGTTCCGGCCCGAGTACGGCCGTGTCACGTGGAAGGTATCGCGTGTTCCGGAGGGCGTGACGACGGCAGTTCAGCCGGTCTCCGGCCGCCTCCACCGGAGGTGTTTGCCGAACGTGAACGGAAGTTGTGGTTCAGGGACTTGACGTGCTCGTGACGAGGCGCTGCCATATGGCGAGTCTCGTTGACTTTTGTTCGACTCTGCGAACAAACCGCTCAAGGGAGAGCCGCATGTCCACTATTTCGAACACCGCGCGTCTCAGGCGCCTCTTGAGACGTGCGGTCGTCCAGTGTGCCGTCCTGTGTCTCGCCATAGCGGGGCTGGCCGGCCTGGGCCGGTCGGCCGAGCCGCTCGCGGCCGAGCCGGCCGCCGTCAGCACCAATCAGATCGGGGTCAACCCCGCACCGATGGGCTGGGCTTCCTGGAACAGTTTCGCGAGCATCATCGACTTCGACACGATCAAGGCCCAGGCCGACGCCCTCGTGTCCTCGGGAATGGCGGCCGCGGGCTACAAGTACGTCAACATCGACGAGGGCTGGTGGGTGGGCACCCGCGACAGCGCGGGCAACATCACTGTCGACACCGAACAGTGGCCCGGCGGGATGAAGGCCATCGCCGACTACATCCACAGCAAGGGCCTCAAGGCCGGGATCTACACCGACGCCGGTAAGAACGGCTGCGGCTACTACTACCCGACCCCGGACACCGTGCCCGCCGCGCCCAACACCGGTATGGAGGGCCACAACCAGCAGGACCTGGAGGCCTTCCAGAACTGGGGCTTCGACTTCGTGAAGGTCGACTGGTGCGGCGGTGACGCCGAGGGCCTCGACCAGGAGACGACGTACAAGGCGATCAGCAACGCCAACGCCGCCGCGACCGCCGTCACCGGCCGCTCGCTCGTGCTGTCGCTGTGCGAGTGGGGCACGGGCAACCCCTGGAACTGGGCTGCGGGCACCGGTGACATGTGGCGCACCAGCACCGACATCGTCTTCTGGCCCAGCAACCCGACGATGGCCGGCATCCTGGCCAACTTCGACAAGTCCCTGCACCCCGCGGCCCAGCACACCGGCTACTACAACGACCCGGACATGCTGACGGTTGGCATGAGCGGTCTGAGCGCCGCGCAGAACCGCACCCATATGGGGCTGTGGGCGATCGCCGGCGCGCCGCTGCTCGCGGGCAACAACCTTGCCACCATGAGCGCTTCGACCGCCTCGATCCTCACCAACTCCGAGGTCATCGCGATCGACCAGGACGCGCGCGGCCTGCAGGGCGTCGAAGTCGCCGAGGACAGCACGGGGTTGCAGGTCTACAGCAAGATCCTCTCCGGCACCGGCAAGCGCGCGGTCCTGCTGCTGAACCGTACGTCCGCGGCGGCCAACATCACCGCCCGCTGGCAGGACTTGGGGCTGACCACGGCCTCTGCCGCGGTGCGCAACGTGTGGTCGGCGTCCAACGTCGGCTCGTACGCGACGAGTTACACCGCCGCCGTTCCCGCAGGGGAGGCCGTCCTGCTCACCGTCTCCGGCACGGAGGGCGCCGGGACGACGTACGAGGACACCACCTCGGCCACGACCCCCACGTTCACCGGCGTCACCGCGGCCAACGCGGGCACGAAGCTGATCGACATCAGCTACGCCAACTCCGGTTCCACAGCCCGCAAGGCGACCTTCAAGGTCAACGGCCAGTACACGCAGACGCTCGCCCTGCCGCCCACCGGGTCGTCGACCACCTACCGCACGGTCTCCGTCCTGGCGCATCTGGCGAAGGGGGCCAACACACTGGCCTTCGGGACATCCGGTACCGCACCCGACATCGACGCCGTGGCCGTCCGCGCCATCCCGGGCACCAACGGCACGGCGATCGTCGGCACCGGCTCCGGACGCTGCCTCGACTTCTTCAAGAGCACCATCACCAACAACACCCAGGCCGAACTCTGGGACTGCGGCGGAGGCCAGAACCAGACGTTCACGTACACCTCGCGCGGCGAACTCGTCGTCTACGGCAACAAGTGCCTCGACGCCTACAACAGCGGCACCGCCAACGGCACCCGCGTCGTCATCTGGGACTGCCACGGCGGCACCAACCAGAAGTGGACGGTCAACGCCAACGGCACCATCACCAACAACGTCTCGGGGCTGTGCCTCGACGCGATCAGCGCCGGCACCGCCAACGGGACACTGATCGACCTGTGGACGTGCAACGGGGGAGCGAACCAGCAGTGGACCCGCAACTGACCGGTCGCTGACCTCGGCATATCCAGTGCTGCGGGGCGGGACGGCCAGGGTGGACGCACATAGTCAACAATTGTGCTTCACATCTTGCTGACGACCTGGGTGGCCGGTTACGGTCACCGCCAGGACACCGCAAGAGCCGCCCGCCCCGCATCACCCGTCTCAGCCCATCTGGTCCTGATCCGAGAGGTGCTCGACCGTCACGCCCGTCTCGGTGAACGTACGCGTCACCAACCCCGACGTGTAGACCCACAGAATGCGCAGAGGACTGTCACCGACATTCCTGAAGAGATGAGGAATCGGTGACGGAACGTAGGTGGTGTCGAACTGCTCCAGCTTCGTCACCTCACCGTCGACCACGACCTCCGCCACGCCTTCGAGGATCGTCACGTGCTCGTCGCAGTTGTGCGAGTGCATGGGCGCCCCGGAACCGACCGGGTACACGCTCATCCCGCTGGTGATCCGGTTCTCCCCGCCCGCCGACGTCGTGGTGATCAGCGGCGTCGACACGACGGCGCCGCCTCGGTCGAGCCGGCGGACGGACGCGGCCTTGATGATCGTGCTCACTCGGAGTTCCTTTCCAGTTCACGGTGGTGCGCTCAACGACGTTAGGTCGCGTCCCCGTGAATGGGTGCCCTCCGGCGTGCAGGTTTACCTTGCATTCCGAGGTGGGTGAGCTTCCCGAACCCGGCTGTACCGTCGGCGGCGTCGCACGGCTTCCCAGTACGTGCCTGAAACACGCCGGAAAGAAAAGGCAGGTATCGGCCACATGAGGCTCCCCGTTCTCACCGATGACGAGATGGATCCGCGCCAGCAGGAACTGGCCGCCCGCATCGCCGGCCGGCGCGGCGCCGTACGCGGCCCGTTCCGGGTCTGGCTGCACAGCCCGGAGATGTGCGAACGCGCGGAGTCCCTCGGTGCCTTCGCCCGCTTCGACTGCAGCCTCCCCAAGCACCTGCGCGAACTCACGCTGCTGATGGCCGCCCGGAACTGGGACGCGCAGTACTCCTGGAACGCGCATGTGCACCAGGCGATCGAGGCCGGCATCCCGGAGGCCGCGGTCAAGGCCGTCGCCGAGAAGCGCGAGGCGGTCTTCGACAACGAGGCGGACCAGGCCTTCTACCAGTTCTGCAGGGAGATCCTGGAGGACCACTTCGTCTCCGACGAGACCTTCGCCCGAGCCCACGAGCACTTCGGCTCCAAGGGCCTGGTCGACACCATCGGCGCGCTCGGCAACTTCACCATGCTCGGCATGTGTCTGAACACCTTCCAGGTGGACCTGCAGGCCGACAAGGAACCCCCGTTCCCGGACATCCGCGGCTACGGGCGTCTCGTTTCCGACGGCGACCGGCCGCAGCCGTGACAGCCCCGACCGCCCGGAACACGCAGGGAGGTACCGCCGTGACCCCCAGGAAACCGGCCGCGCCCACGGCCGCCAAGAGCGCCGGCGTGCCGGCCGAGGCCGTGCTCCGCGTACGAGGCGTCACCAAGAACTTCGGCGGGGCGGCCGCGCTCAAGGGCGTCGACCTCGACCTGTACCCCGGCGAGATCCACGCGCTGATGGGCATGAACGGAGCCGGCAAGTCGACGCTGGTGCAGATCCTCTCCGGGGTCCACCAGGCCGACGGCGGCACCATCGAGGTCAACGGGCACACGCAGTCCGGGCTGACCGTGCGCAAGGCCCGCCGGCTCGGCATCGCCTGCGTACCCCAGCGCCGTGAACTGGCCATGGGTCTGACCGTCGCCGAGAACGTCATGCTGGGCGATCTGCCCACCCGGCGCGGCACCGTGCACTGGAAAGCGGTCCGGGACGAGGCGAGGAAGGCGTTGTCCGGCCTCGGTATCGACATCGACGTGGAGCGGACCGCCGCCTCGCTCACCGTCGCCGAACAGACCATGGTCGAGGTGGCCCGCGAGGTCCGCCGCGGCGGCCGGATCCTGATCCTCGACGAGCCGACCGCCTGCCTGAGCGCGGAGGCCGCCAACCAGATCCGTGACCTGGTGCGGACCCTGCGCGACGACGGCGTCGCCGTCGTCTACATCTCGCACTACATCGACGAGGTCATGGCCGTCGCGGACCGCCTCACCGTCCTGCGGGACGGGGGAGTGGTGCGCAGCGCACCGGCCTCCGAGATGGACCAGGCAGGGCTCGTACGGAGCATGGTCGGCCGGGACGTGGTCTCGCAGCGCCCCGAGCGCCCCGCCCCGAAGCA
The DNA here is from genome assembly GCF_026343635.1 of Streptomyces sp. NBC_00038. Taxonomy (NCBI): domain Bacteria; kingdom Bacillati; phylum Actinomycetota; class Actinomycetes; order Kitasatosporales; family Streptomycetaceae; genus Streptomyces; species Streptomyces sp. NBC_00038. Next base: position 803,865 of record NZ_JAPELQ010000001.1, on the reverse strand, counting down.
CGAGGCCGGTCTCGTCGTACAGGGTCTGAGCCACGGCAGGGCCATCCAGGACTTCACCGTCGAGGTGCGCAAGGGTGAGATCGTCGCCGTCCTCGGGCCCGCGGGCGACGCGCAGTCGCGGCTGTTCGACCTGCTGTCCGGCCGGCAGCGCCCGGACGCCGGTGAACTGCACGTCGACGGCAGGTCCGTGCCCTTCGGCCGGGTGCCGGCCTCGCTCGCCAGCGGTCTGCGCTGTGTCACGGGTGACCGCCGCAGCCTGGGCCTCGTCCAGGGCATGTCCCTGGACGAGAACCTGATGCTGGCCGACGACCGCTTCGCGCGGCGCAGGCTGCACCGCCGTACCGAACTCGCCCGCCGCGCCGCACCGCGGCGCAGCAGCTACGGAGTGGTCGCCCTCGCCGGAAACCCGCCGGTGGGCGCGCTGTCCGGCGGCAACCAGCAGAAGGTCCTGCTGGGCAAGTGGCTGGAGACCGAGCCGGTCGCCTGCTTCCTCGAAGACCCCACCAACGGGGTGGACGTCGCGGCCATGGCCGACATCCACACCCTGGTCGACGACCTCGCCTCACGCGGCGTGGCCGTACTGCTCGCCTCCTCCTCCGCCGAGGAGGTCATGCGCCTCGCCGACCGTGTCGTCGTCGTCAGCGCGGGGCGCGCGGTCGCCGAACACGCCATCACCGACATCACCCGCGACGAACTCGTCGCCACCGCCCTCGGAGGTCAACCCCAGTGAGCCTCAAGACCCCCTCCGCCTCCCCGGACGCCGTGGCCGACTCGCCCAGGTCCGAGCGCACCGCGTCCCGCCTGACGCCCCAGGCCCTGCTCCGGATCCCGCACGGCGGACTGATCGTCGTCCTCGTCCTGGTGGCACTGTTCACCGCCCTCCAGGCGGACTCCTTCACCACCTCGCAGAACCTGATCAACGTGCTGCGGCAGATCAGCGTGACCGCGGTGATCGCCGGCGGGCTGACCCTGCTGATGACCGCCGGCGGCATGGACTTCTCCATGGGCAGCAACGCGGCCGTCGCCGTGTCGGTGGGCGCGACCCTGCTGCACAGCGGCCAGTCCACGTTCGTCACCGTGGTCCTCTGCCTGCTGCTCGCCACCGCGATAGGCCTGGTCAACGGCTTGGTGGTGACCTACACCAAGGTCGCTCCGTTCGTCGCCACCCTCGCGTCCGCGATGCTCCTGGACGGCGTCGCCCTGCTTGTCCTCAACGGCGAGAGCGTCACTATCGGCGACAAGATGTCCGCCCTGGGCAACTCCAAGTTCCTCGGCATCCCGTACCTGCTGATCGTGGCCCTGCTGGTGCTCGTGTCGATCGGTCTGATCATGCGCTTCACGACCTTCGGACGCGACGCCTTCGCGATGGGTGGCAATGAGCATGTGGCCCGACTGAGCGGCATCAACGTCCCCGCACGCAAGCTCGCCCTGTACGCGCTCGCCGGCGCCCTCGCCGGCCTGGCCGGGCTGATGCTGCTCTCCCGGCTCGGCGCCGCCGCCCCGAACACCGGCGGCCTGCAGACCCAGCTGACGGCCGTCGCCGCGGTGGTCATCGGCGGCACCTCGCTCGCCGGCGGCCGCGGCACCGTCGTGGGGACCGCCCTCGGCGCGGTACTGCTCGGCGTCGTCGCCAACGCCCTCAACCTGCTCGAGGTCAACAGCTACTACCAGTACGTCGTGACCGGCGGGGTACTGCTCGTCGCCGCCATCGTCAACGAGTTCCAGCGCAAGTCCGAGCCGGGCCACTAGCGCCGCGTCAGGCCGTTCGGCGCCGGGGACCAGGGACGTCCGCCGGTGCCGCGCCGACCAGGAGCGCACATCGATCTTGCGCATCCCCCGCAGCTTTCGCGCGCCCCCACATCCGTGTCACCACCCCTTCTCTTCAACGATGCAGGAAAGGCCAACCCCATGAAGCCCACCGCCCGCCACCGCCGCGCCGCCGCGGCCTCCCTCGTCGGCGCCGCTGCGCTGGTCCTGTCCGGATGCGGCACGGAGAACGACGGCGGGGGCGCCGCCGGCGGCTCGGTCACCCTCGGTTTCGTCAACGGCGCCAACACCAACTTCCACAGCTGTCTGCTGAAGGCCGTGGAGGCGCAGGCCAAGACGGACGACGCCAAGGTGTACTCGGCCAACTCCAAGCAGGATGCCGGGACCGAGCTTTCCAACATCGAGGACATGATCTCCCGGAATGTGGACGCGCTGATCGTCCAGACCGTCAACGTCGACGCCCTCGAGGGCGACATAGCCAAGGCCAAGGCCGCCGGTATCCCGATCTTCCTGACCTCCGTGGCCACGGACGACATGTCGGACGTCCTGGGCGTCGCCAAGGTCGACCTGAAGAAGGTCGGCGCGCTGGACGCCGGCTGGATAGGGACGGACGCCGCCGGCAAGGACGTCAAGGTCGGCATCGTCGCGGGAGCCCCCGGCGCCGCCTCCGACCTACTCGTGGGCGGCTTCAAGGCCGGCCTGCCGGCGAACGCCAAGGTGGTCGCCAACCAGCCCGGCATGTTCAACCCGGTCAAGGCCCAGGAGGTCGCCGAGAACATGATCCAGGCCAACCCCGACCTGGACTACGCCTTCGTCGCCAACGAGGAGATGGGCTTCGCCGTACGCAAGGCGTTCGACGCCGCCGGTGCCGAGGACGTCAAGATCGTGACCACCAACGGGACCGACGAGGGGCTGGCCGCCGTCAAGAGCGGGGACTTCTCCGCCACCGTGGCCAACTCGGCGATGACGATCGGCCAGACCGCGGTCAAGAACACGATCGCGCTGCTGAACAAGGACAAGACAGTTGACAAAATTGCCAACATTCCTCTTCTCTTGGTCACCAAGGACAACTTGAGCGAGGCGCCCCAGTACTGCCCCAAGTAGTCGGGGCCCCATCGGGAAACGGTGCCTGTCTCACCGCGTCCGAGCCGCAATACTCGCCGCGCCGCAATGTTCTAGGTAGTGCCTCCCCCGCTCTCGGAATCCCTTGAGCGGGGGACCCCATCAAGGAGATTCCGGCGGCCGGCGAACCCACGCACCCTCCCCCTCCGGTCTCGGGCTGACGGGAGGGGGTCTCCGGAGGAATCATGGACCGCTTGCTCCTCATGCACAGCTTCGTCACCGTCGCGCAGGTCGGCAGCTTCAGTGGAGCCGCCAAGAAGCTGGGCTCTTCCGGCTCGCTCGTGTCGCGGCACGTGGCCGAACTGGAACGGCAGGTAGGCGTCCGTCTGGTCAATCGCACGGCCCGTTCGGTGAGCCTTACCGAGCCGGGCCAGCGGTACGCCGAATTCGCGGCGCGCATACTCGACGAGATCGAGGCCGAGGACGCGGGCATCGCCCATCTCCATGACCGTGCCGAAGGCACGCTCAGCATCATCTGTCCCAAGTGGATAGGAAGTCTCGATCTCGGGGATGCCATCGCCGCATTCTCGGCGGCGCACCCCAAAATTCACGTCCGCTTCGAACTCGGCGGAATGTCCGATCGGACTTACGACTTCCTGGACAGCGGATTCGACGTCGCCTTCCACACCCGGGACCTGCGCGACTCCAGCGTCCGGCTCAAAAAGATCGCCTCATTGCCCTTCGTACTGTGCGCGTCGAAGGAATACCTGGACCGGGAGGGCCCGCTCAACGAGCCGAACGGCCTCGCGCTCCACGAGTGCCTCGTGCACGTCAACGACCCCGTGTGGCGCATCGGCCACGGCCACGCCTCCACGCTGCACAAGATCCGCAACGTGGCGTTCTCGTCCAATTCCTACCTGGCTCTGCAGAAGGCCGCCGTGCACGGCCGTGGCATCGCCCTGCTGCCGCAGCGCCCGGCCTACGACGACCTCATCTCCGGCGCGCTGAAGGTCCTGCTCCCCGAACTCGCCGTACCCGACCGCCCACTCTACGCAATTTACGGTCCCGGTCAGGCGACTCCCAGGAAAATCACCGTATTTCTCGACTTCCTCACCGAGTGGTTCTCAAGCAATCCCATTCCGGTGATCGACAAGTGACCTGATCCATGGCCGGTAAGTGACCTGACCCTGCCCGACCGTTGCCCGCACCAAACGACCGGGCGTGCAAGAAACGTTTGCGATGCCTGCGCGGCAAGGCTGTTGAGACCGCCTTGGCCGCAAATCTACGATCGCCGGGAGTAGGTGACCGTACAAGTCCCGCAGGCGTGCTCTGCGACGAAGCGAGGAATCCATGGGAATCCAGAGAATCGAATCGGTCACCTACAGCATCGCCGACCTCGGCGAATGCGCCCGGTTCTTCGACGACTTCGGACTGCTCCTGGTGGAGAGGACCGACGAGTACGCGGTCTTCGAGACGCTCACCGGCCAGACGCTCCACCTGGACACCGACCCCGGCCCGCTACTGCCGCCCCCGGTGGAAGGCGGCCCCACCCTCCGTGAGGTGGTGTGGGGCGTCGACACCCCGGAGGAGCTGGAGCGGCTGGTGGCGGCCGTCGGCCGTGACCGTGCCGTTCGCGAGGACGCCGCCGGGGTGTTCCACACCGTGGACGAGACCGGCTTCGGAGTCGGCCTGACCCTGGCCCGGCCGAAGTCCGCGCCCGTCACCCCGCGCCCCGCCAACGCGCTGGGCAGCGTCAACCGCTGGAACACCGCGCTGGAGGCGATCACCCGGGTCCACCCCCTGCGGATGTGCCACGTGGCACTCAACATCCCCAAGGAGGGCCGGGAGAAAGCCGTCGGGTTCTACGTGGAGCTCCTCGGTTTCCGGCCCACCGACGTGGTCGAGCCCATGGGCGTCTTCATGCAGGCACCGGGCGACGAGGACCAGCACACGATGCTGCTGTGCCACCGCCCCGACAAGGCAGGCGTCAACCACATCGCGTACGAGGTGCCCGGCTTCGACGACGTCATCGAGGGCGGCAACTACATGATCGACCAGGGCTGGCGCGAGGCACGCAGACTCGGCCGCCACACCGTAGGTTCCAACGTCTTCCGGTTCGTGCACGCGCCCTGCGGCGGGCGGGTCGAGTACGCCGCCGACATGGACCGGGTCGACGACACCTACGAGACCCGCGTCCACGAGACCACGCCGCCCCACCACATCTGGGCCCTGCGCACCAACCGCGACCAGCAGGACGCCCCCGCCTCCTGACCCAGCCCCCTGTTCATTTCGCTCGCCGGCCTGAAAGGGCACCCACTGATGACCACCGACCACGGCTACCCCGCCGTCCGCATGTACATAGCGGGCGAGTGGTGCCAAGGCGGCACCGGACGCACCGCCCCGATCGTGAACCCGGCCACCGAGGAGGCGATCGGAGAAGTACCGCTCGCCACCACCGCCGATCTGGACCGCGCACTCGACTCCGCCGCCGAAGGCTTCAAGACCTGGCGCGACACCCCCATCGTCAAGCGAACCGCCATCCTGCACGCCGCCGCCGACCTCCTGGAGGAGCGCAGTGTGGAGGTCGGCCGGATCATGACCCTGGAGCAGGGCAAGCCCCTCGCCGAGGCGGTCGGAGAGGCCAACCGCGTCGCGGACACCCTGCGCTGGCACGCCGACGACGCCCGCCGCGCCTACGGCCGCATCATTCCCTCGGCGCCCGGCACGCTGCTGTCCGTGCGCCGCGAACCCCTCGGGCCCGTCGCCGCCTTCGTCCCCTGGAACTTCCCCGCGGGCGGGCCGATGCGGAAGATCTCCTCCGCGCTCTCGGCCGGCTGCTCCATCATCATCAAGGCCTCCGAGGAGACCCCGGCCACCGCCGCGGCCCTCGTCGGCTGCTTCGTGGACGCCGGACTCCCCGACGGTGTCCTCAACCTGGTCTTCGGTGAACCGGCCGAGGTCTCCGCCCACCTGATCGCCTCCCCGGTCGTCCGCCTCGTCGCCTTCACCGGCTCGGTCCCCGTGGGCAAGCTGCTCGCCGCCGCCGCGGGTGAGGTCATGAAGCCCTCCCTGATGGAGCTGGGCGGCCACGCCCCGGTGATCGTGTGCGCGGACGCCGACCCGGCCAGGGCCGCGCGCCGCGCCGCACAGGCGAAGTTCGCCAACGCCGGACAGGTCTGCACCTCGCCGAGCCGCTTCCTGGTCCACGAGAGCCTCGTCGAGGACTTCACCGCCGAGTTCGTGAAGGCCGCCGAGGCGATCGTCGTCGGCGACGGCCTGACGGAGGGCACCACCATGGGACCGCTCGCCAACGAGCGCCGGCTCCAGGCCATCCAGCGGCTGACCGACGACGCCGTCAGCCGCGGAGCCACCGTCCGCACGGGCGGCGCACGCCTGGACCGCGCGGGCTACTTCTTCGCGCCGACCGTCCTGACCGACGTACCGGCGGACGCGGACCTGATGCACGAGGAGCCGTTCGGGCCGATCGCGCCCATCGTCCCCTTCAGCGACCTCGACGACGCGCTCGCCATCGCCAACGCGCTGCCGTACGGCCTCGCCGCCTACGGCTTCACCGAGTCCGCCGCCACCGCCGAGCGACTGGTGCGCGAACTGGAGGCCGGAATCCTCTCCGTCAACCACTGCGGCGGCTCCGTCAGCGAGGCCCCCTCCGGCGGCGTCAAGGACAGCGGCTACGGCAGGGAGGGCGGCCCCGAGGCCCTGGACGCCTATCTGGTCACCAAGCGCGTCTCCCACCTGCTGGCGGGCTGAGGCGCCATGCGATACGCCCGTGTCTCGGTCGGCGGACGAGCGGTGTGGGGCCGCGTGGGGGAGGAGGACATCGAGCTGCTGTCCGAGTCCCCGCTCGTCGGGGACCCCACCGTCCTCGGTACGGTGTCACGTGCCACCGCGACCTGGCTGCCCGTCGTCGTCCCGCCCGTGTTCTACGCCGTCGGCTTCAACTACCCGCGGCACATCGCGCACGCCGGCGCCCAGGTGCCCAGCCGCCCCGAGGTGGGCTACCGGGCCAACAACGCGCTGACCGGGCACCTTTCACCCATCGTGAAGCCTGCCGAGGTGGCGGGCCGGTTCGAGGCCGAGCCGGAACTCGTCGCGGTCATCGGCCGCACCCTGCGGCACGCCACCCACGAGGAGGCGCGCAAGTCCGTCTTCGGCTGGACGATCGGCAACGACATCAGCGCCCGCACCTGGCAGCACGAGGACCGCACGTTCTGGCGCAGCAAGAACAGCGACACGTTCAAGCCCATGGGGCCCTGGATCGAGACCGACGTCGACGCGCTCGCCCAGACGACCACACTCCGCGTCAACGGTGAGGTCCGCTCCGAGTTCCCGACCGGCGACATGGTCTTCGACCCCTACGACTACATCGTCGAGATCACCAAGCACATCACCATGCACCCGGGCGACGTGCTGTGGATGGGCGCCGAGTCCACCTGCCAGATCGAGCCGGGCGACACCGTCGACGTCGAGATCTCCGGCATCGGCGTGCTGTCCAACCCCGTACATCCAGAAGGGATTCACGCATGAGCAACGCACCCCGCTACATCCACCACGTCAACTTCCCCACCACCGACCCCGACCGCACCGCCGAGTGGTACACGAAGGTCTTCGGGCTGAAGCGGATCATGCCCAAGTCCAACACCCGTGTGGTGCTGATGACCCGCGGCAACTTCGACCTGCACTTCACCCCGGTCGAGGAGATGGAGCGCATGGCGCCCTATCACTTCGCCGTCGAGGTCGACGACTGGGACGACTTCCTCGCCCACCTCAAGGAGCTCGGCATCCGGCACACCCGCACGATCGAGCGGCCCGAGAACCAGTCCAAGTTCTGCTACATCCACGACCCCGACCACACCATGATCGAGCTGGTCTGGCACGGCAAGCGCCCCAACTGATCGCGCGCCGACAGGAGTTCGACCCACAGCCCCGCTAGGAGTTCACCCCATGCCCATCGCCGACTCCGACGGCACCTCCATCTACTACGAGCGCCACGGCAGCGGTCCGGCGATCCTGTTCGTGCACGGCAGCGGCGGGCACCACGCCGCCTGGTGGCAGCAAGTGGCCGCGCTGCGCGATGAGTTCACGGTCGTCACCGTGGACCTGCGCGGCTTCGGCAAGTCCGACTCGTCGATGCCCGAGTTCGACGGCCAGGACTTCCCCGGCGACGTGGTCGCCGTCCTGGACGCCGAGGATCTGACCGACGCCATGCTGGTGGGCCAGTCCATCGGCTCGGTGGCCGCCCTGCGCGCCGGTCTCCTCCGCCCCGAGCGGGTCGGCTCGGTCGTCCTCGGCCACTCGCTCGGCGGGATCAGCCACCCCGAGCTGAAGGAACTTGCCGCCGCCGACCGCGCCGAGGCCGTCAAGCTCCCCGTGATCGACCGCCTCCTCACCAAGCGGTTCCAGCAGGAGCGGGCCGACCTCACCTTCCTCTTCCAGCAGATGGGCACCTTCAACGTCGCGAAGATGGCCGACCTGCGCAACCTCGACACCAACGGCCCGTCCCTGGAGGACATCGAGGCCTCGGGCGTCAAGGTCGCGTTCCTGGCCGGCGAGAAGGACGCGGTGCTCAGCGTGAAGACCGTGACCCGCGCCCACGAGCTGACGCCCGGCTCGCACCTGGAGATCGTCCCGGACGCCCCGCACTCCATGTACTGGGAGACGCCGGCGCAGTACAACGCGGCCGTCGCCCGCCTGCGCCGCACCCTCACCGCACAGAAGGAAGCCGCATGAGCAGCCTCACCCTCGACGCCGCCGAAGAGATCATCGACGCCGCCCTCAAGCGCGCTCAGTCGCTCGGGAAAGCCGTGAGCGTCGCCGTGGTGGACGCGGGCGGCTTCGTCATCAGCGTCCGCCGCTCGGACGGGGCGCGCCCGCTCACCCCCGACATCGCCCGCGCCAAGGCGTACACCGCGGCCGTCATGCAGCGGCCCGGCAAGATGCTGAAGAAGTGGCAGGAGAGCCAGCCCGTCTTCTTCTCCCAGCTCTCCCAGCTCCCCGGCGCCGCCCTGCCGATCATGGCCACCGAGGGCAGCATGACGATCAAGAAGGACGGCGAGATCATCGGCGGTCTCGGCATCGCCGGCGGCACCGCGGACGAGGACCAGCAGATCGCCGACGAGATCCTTCAATCCCTCGGCTACGAGCTGGAGTTCGCCGCCTGGGGCGTCGCGGGCAAGCCGGCCGGGAACACCGAGAAGGCGGTCTGATCATGGCGGATACGTTCAACTACCGCATCGACCACCACGGCAGCCTGGTCCGCCCCGCCGAGCTCCTCGCAGCGCGGGCGCAGGGCGACCCCGAGGCCCTGCGCGCGGCCGAGACCGAGGCGGTCAAGGACGTGGTGACCTTCCAGCGCAAGCTGCGCTCCACGGTCGTCACCGACGGGGACTTCCTCCACGAGGACTTCCGCGGCGCCGTCTTCGACGCCGTCTCCGGTTTCCGGCGTACCGACGAGGAGACGGCGGACGGCCTCTCCCGCTGGGTGGCGGAGGCGCTGCCCAAGGCCAACCACCCCCTGGCGGCCGACTCGGCGAGCAAGCTGGCGGACCTGACCTGGATCGCTCCCAAGGTCTCCCTGCCTTCCCCGGCCTACCTCGCCGCCACCACCTTCGCGCCCGAACTCGCCGGTTCCGGCGGTCCCTCCTCGGCCCGCGAACTCGGCGAGGCCCTGGCGGAGATCATCAACGCGGAGATCGAACTCCTTGTCTCCCGGGGCGTCCGCCTCATCCAGCTGAACAACCCGCTCCTGCTGGCCCACACGGCCACCGAGCCCGCCGGCGTGGGCGCGCTCTCCTTCGAGGACGCGCTGGCCGTCGAGGCGCTGGCGGTACGGCTGGACGCGCGGCCCGAAGGAGTACGAGTGGGCGTCTGCCCCGGCTGGGAGGCCCCCGCCGCGGTGGACCGGGCCAAGGCCGAGCGGCTGTACGGGGAGATCCCCGCCGACCGCTGGATCCTGCCGTACGACAAGGGCACGGCGGCCGAGGTCGACCTGCTCAAGGCCATGCCCGAGGACCGGGACGCGTGCCTGGGCGTCGTGGACGCGACCGTGCCCGAGCTGGAGGGCATCGACGAGGTGATGGCCCGCATCGACGCGGCCGCCGAGGTCAAGGACCTGGAGGACATGGCGATCTCGCCCTCGCGCGGCTTCGCCGACCTGGCCGTACGTCCGCTGCTGAGTACCGAGGAGCAGCGCCTCAAGCTGGTTCTGGTGGAGACCCTCGCCCGCTACTGCTGGGGCAACGAGTTCTGAGACGTCGACGGCCGGGAAGCGCGGATGCGCTTCCCGGCCGGGGCGTGCAGGCACCTTCAGAGCACCTCGGCGAAGGTCACCGTCCGCTCGGTCAGCAGCGGTCGCACGGTGGCCACGATCAGCTCGGCGAAGTAGTCCGCGGCGGCGTGCGCGTCGAAACCGGCGCGGTCGGTGTACTGCTCGTACAGCACGAAGCTGCCCTCCTGGTCGGCCTCGGCGTGCACCTCGTACGCCAGGTTCGCCGGTTCGCCCCGGGTGTGCTCGCGCATCTTGAGCAGCGCGGCGCGCACCGTGGCCTCGTCGGTGGGCTCGCACCTGTAGTGGGCGACGACTGCGTAGGCCATCTGTTCTCTCCTAACGGGTCTTACGGCTCGGGGGACGGCGTCGAAGATGCCGTCCGGCCTGCCGATTCCAGCACGGAACACCCGCCCGCCGACCCGCGCGTGGCGCAAGCAATGACTGCCGCCGCGGGGCTGGTGGCAACGCCCCGACATGGTGTGTTGTCGCATTCGGCCCGTATGGCCGTTGCCTGTGCAGACCGCGGAACCCGCACCGCGGCGGACGAAGGAAGTGATCTTCAATGCGAACCCTGGAAACCCTCTCCGGTGGAGAGTGGTTGGCGACCGGCGAGTGGATCGAAGTCCACGACCCCTCCGACCTGCGCACCCCCGTCGCCCGCGTCCCCGCACTGAGCGCCGCCGACGTCACCCGCGCCTACGACCACGCCGAGCAGGGCTTCGCCGTCTGGAAGCGCACCAGCCCCTTCGAGCGCGCCCGGATCATGACAGATGCGGCCCGGCTGCTGCGCGAGCGCGTCGACGGGATCGCCGAGGACCTGGCCACCGAGATGGGCAAGACCCGCGCCGAGGCCACCGTCGAGACGATCAAGGCAGCCGACTTCCTGGAGTACTACGCGGGCATCGCCCGTCAGGGCTACGGGACGCTGGTGCACGACGTACGCCCGGACACCCGGACCAGTTTCCAACGGGAGCCGATCGGCATCGTCCTCGCGATCACCCCGTGGAACGACCCGCTCATCACCCCGGCCCGCAAGCTCGCGCCCACCCTCGCGGCAGGCAACGCGGCCCTCCTCAAGCCGGCCACCGACACCCCGCAGGCCGCCCTGCACTTCGCCCGCGCCCTGCACGACGCGGGCCTGCCGGCCGGCGTCCTCAACGTGATCACCGGCCGCGGCGCGCAGATCTCCGAGGCGCTGATCTCCGACCCGCGCCTCGCCGCGCTCACCTTCACCGGCAGCAACGAGGTCGGCGAGGCCCTGCGCGCCCAGCTCGCCAGCCGCAACGTCCGCTTCCAGGGCGAGCTCGGCGGCAAGAACGCCACCGTCGTCCTCGCCGACGCCGACCTCACCGCCGCCGCCAAGGCCGTAGCGGCCGCCGGCTTCGCGCAGGCCGGGCAGCGCTGCACCGCCACCAGCCGGGTGATCGTCGAGCGGTCCGTGTACGAGGAGTTCACAAGGCGGCTGCTCGCCGAGGCCGCCGCCCTGCGTGTCGGCCCGGGTCTCGCCGAGGGCACCACCATGGGACCGCTGGTGAGCGCCCGCCAGCGCGACGGCGTCCTGTCCGACATCGAGCGCGCCGTCAAGCAGGGCGCCACGGTCCTCGCGGGCGGCGACCAGCCGAAGGACGAGGCGCTGAGCCACGGCTGCTACGTCAACCCGACCGTGCTCGGTGACGTGACGCCGGACGCGGACATCTGGCACGAGGAGGTGTTCGGCCCCGTCGTCGCGCTGCGCGCGGTGGACTCCTTCGAGGAGGCCGTCGAGGCGGTCAACGACTCCGACTTCGGCCTCGCGGCCGCCGTCTTCACCCAGAACCTGGGCGCCGCCCACCGGTTCGCCGAAGAGGCCGAGTGCGGCCAGGTCGCGGTGAACACCACCACCTCCGGCTGGGACGTCCATCACCCGTTCGGCGGCTTCCGGGACTCCGGATCGCCGTTCAAGGAGCAGGGCGAGGAAGCCCTGCGCTTCTACACGCGCGTCAAGACCGTCGCCATCCACTTCGGCTGACGGGCCGCTGCAAGGAAAGGAGGATGCCGATGGCTGACGAGACGATCGGCATCGTCGGCGCCGGCATCGTGGGGCTGGCCACGGCCCGCGAGATCGCCCTGCGTCGCCCCGGCACCCGAGTGGTGGTGCTGGAGAAGGAGCGGGAGGTCGCCGTCCACCAGACCGGGCACAACTCGGGCGTGGTGCACGCGGGGATCTACTACGCGCCGGGCAGCCTCAAGGCGGACCTGTGCGTGCGGGGCGTGTCCATCCTGCGCGAGTACTGCCAGGAACGCGGACTGCCGTACGCGGAGATCGGCAAGCTCGTCATGGCGGTGCGCCAGGACGAGCTGGGCCGGATGGAGAACCTCTACCAGAGGGCCAGGAACAACCACGTGCCCGAGTTGAGGAAGGTCTCCAAAGAGGAGATCAAGGAGCTCGAGCCCCATGCCGGGGGTATCGCGGCACTGCACTCCCCGCGCACCGCGATCACCGACTACCCGGCGATCGCCCGGGAGTTCGCCAAGGACATCGAGGCCTCGGGCGGCGAGGTGCGGCTCGGCTTCCAGGTCACCTCCATCACCAACGTCCCCGGCGGGATCGAGGTGGCCTCCGGACAGGACCGGGTACGCGTCGACCGGCTGATCCTCTGCGCGGGCCTGCAGTCGGACTCCGTCGCGGGGCTCGCCCAGGACAAGAAGGCCCCGAAGATCATCCCGTTCCGGGGCGAGTACATGCTCCTCAAACCGGAGCGCACTGACCTGGTGCGCGGGCTCATCTACCCGGTCCCGGACCCGCGTTATCCCTTCCTCGGCGTGCACTTCACTCCACGCGTCGACGGCTCGGTCGAGGTCGGCCCGAACGCCGTCCTGGCACTGGCCAGGGAGGGCTACCGGCTCAGCAAGGTCTCGCTCAAGGACCTCGCCGGACTCGCGGCCTACCCCGGCTCCTGGAGGATGGCGGCCCAGCACTGGCGGACCGGCATCAAGGAGTACCGCGGCTCGCTGTCCAAGGCGGCCTTCATGAAGGACGCCAAGCTGTACGTCCCCGGGGTCGGCGTCTCGGACGTGGTCCGCGGCGGGGCCGGCGTACGCGCCCAGGCCCTGGACCCGGACGGCACGCTCGTGGACGACTTCCGCATCCACCAGGTGGGCCGGATCACCGCCGTCCGCAACGCGCCCTCGCCTGCCGCCACGGCCTCCATGGCGATCGCGGAGCACATCGTCGGCGCCGTCTTCGGCGACGTCTCCGCAACCTGAGAATGCCCTGCGTACAGCGGACTTTCGCGCAACAACTGCTTGCATCCCCAGGTCTCTGCAAAGGGCTCACGCCCGCCTAGCGTTCCATCCGCACCACCCCGCCACCCCTGTCGAAGAGAAACGGCCGAAGACATGTTCGTTGTCGACACCCAGATCCACATCTGGAAGGAAGAGACCCCGGACCGCCCCTGGGTCCCGGGCGCGCGTGAGCGCATCCGCCTCAACGGGCACCGCGAGGAGGCCTTCTCCTACGAGGAGGCCCTCGAGCTCATGGACGAGGCCGGCATCAACCGGGCGCTGATCCTGCCCCCCTCCTGGGAGGGCAACCGCATCGACTACGCGCTCGAGGCGTGCGAGGCGCACCCGGACCGCTTCGGCATCATGGCCCGCGTCCCGCAGGACAACGAGGTCGAGGGCACCGCGATGCTCAAGGACTTCGCGCAGAACCCGCACATCAAGGGCACCCGGCTCACCTTCCACCGCCCGCAGGACCGCAACTGGATGATCGACGGCACCAACGACTGGTACTGGCCGGTCGCCGAGGAGCTTGCCGTCCCGACCATGGTGCACGCCCCGATCTGGAAGCGTGAGCTCGGCCAGATCGCCGCCAAGCACCCCGGCTTGAAGATCATCATCGACCACATGGGCATCATGGCCCGCTGCGTCGACGACGCGATCGGCTACTGGGTCGCGGAGACCGCCGACCTGGCCAAGCACCCCAACATCTACGTCAAGGTCTCGGCTCTCCCCGGCTACTCGACGCAGCCCTTCCCGAACAAGAACATCGAGCAGTACGTGCGCGAGATGGTCGACAAGATGGGCCCGGAGCGCTGCTTCTACGGCACCGACATCACGCGCCTGCTGGGCCACGGCATCACGTACACCGACACGGTCGAGCAGTTCACCAAGCACTACGACTTCACGCCCGAAGAGCTTGAATGGATCATGGGCCGCGGCATCAGCGAGGTCCTTGACTGGCCGATCGAGGGCTGAGGAAACACCTGAGATGACGGACACCAACAACACGCCAGGCGCCGACGGCGGTGACGCCGTCGTCTCCGCCTTCAACGCCGTCGGCGCCGACTACATCTTCTGCTCCTCGGGGTCCGAATGGGCCCCGGTCTGGGAGTCCCTGGCCCGGCGCCACCGGGACGGGGAGCCCGCACCGGAGTACCTGGACCTCACCCACGAGACCGTCGCCGTCGGCATGGCCACCGGCTACGGACTCGTCAAGCGGCGGCCGCAGGGCGTGCTGCTGCACGCGGCCCCCGGCCTGCTGCAAGGCTCGATGGCGGTGCACGGTGCGCTCCTCGCGGGCGTCCCGATGGTGGTCACCTCCTCGGAGTCGACCACGTACGGCGACGGTCCTGGGCAGGACCCGGGCGGCCAGTGGTACCGCAACCTGTCGATCGTGGGCGGCCCGCACCAGATCGCCCAGCCGTTCACGAAGTGGTCCAACGAGGCCGCCAGCGTGCACACCCTGCCCACGATGATCGCGCGGGCGGCGGAACTGGCCTGGCGGGCGCCGGCCGGTCCGGCGTACCTCAACATCCCGCTGGAGATCCTCCTGGAGGACTGGGACGGCCGCGAGGCCAAGCCCATCGTCCCGCCGGGCTCCACCCACAGCTCGCCCGAAGAGGTCGACCCGGTCGCCCAGCTGATCCGCGAGGCCGTCAACCCCGTGATCGTGACGGAGACGTCGGGCCGCGAAGAGGGTGGTTTCGAGGCGCTCGTCGCCTTCGCCGAGGCGTGGAACATCCCGGTCGTCGAGCCCGACTCGGCGGTGTGCGGCAACTTCCCGCGCACCCACCCGCTGCACGCCGGCAGCGACATCGGGCCGTGGATGGACGAGGCGGACCTGATTCTGCTCGTCAACTGCCGTGCTCCGTTCTACCCGCCTTCGCGCCGGCCCTCCAAGGCGACGATCGTCGTCATCGACGAGGTGCCGCAGCGCCCGCACGTCGTCTACCAAGTCCTGTTCGCGGACAGGTACTTGGAAGGAAACGTCGCCAACACCCTGCGCCAGCTCGCCAAGCGGGCCAAGGATCTCGATGTGGCCGCCGTCACCGCACGCCGCGCGGCGCAGGAGGAGCGGCACGCCGACGAGCAGGCCGCGATCGTCGCGGCCGAGGCGAAGGCGGCGCAGGCCGAGGGCATCGACCCGGTGCTCGTCGCCGCGACCCTGCGCGGGCTCCTCGACGGCCGGGACGCGATCGTCGTCGACGAGACCATCACGCACAGCCGTGTGGTCAAGCGCCATGTCCAGACCTCCGACCCCGACTCGTACTTCTATGTGCAGGGCGGGCTCGGCCAGGGCATGGCGGTCGCGCTCGGCGTCAAACTCGCCGCCAAGGAGCGGCCCGTGGTGCTCACCATCGGCGACGGCGCGTTCACGTACAACCCGGTCATCCAGTCGTACGACGCCGCCAACGCGTACGAACTGCCGCTGCTGATCGTGGTCTTCAACAACCGCGTCTACAAGTCGATGAACCTCAACCACCGCAGGTTCTACCCCGAGGGCGCGGCGGCCGAGACCGGCGAGTGGCTCGGCACCGACCTGCACCGGCTGCCCCGACTCGCGCAGTTCGCCGAGCCGTTCGGCATGCACACCGAGACCGTCGACGCGCCGGACGCGCTCGCCCCCGCCCTGGAGCGTGCGCTCAAGGCCGTGGCGGAGGGCACTACCGCAGTCGTCGACGTCCTCGTCACCCGCTGATCCAGGAGGCACCCGCCACCATGACCGACACACCGACCCCCAAGCCCGGCAAGGTCCTGGTCCCCGCCGAGGACCTGCGCACCTTCGGCGCCGCCCTCCTCGAGAAGGGCGGCCTCAGCCCCGAGCACGCCCGCACCACCGCCGAGGTGTTCGTCTGGGCCGCTCAGCGCGGCGTCGACTCCCACGGCACCGCACGCATCCCGGCCTACCTGGAGCTGCTCGCCAAGGGTGTGGCCAACGCCGAGCCCGACATCAAGCTGGAGTCCAGCACGCCTGCCGCCGCCGTCCTCGACGCCGACCGCGCACCCGGCCCGGTGGCGCTCACCGCGGCGGCCGAGGAAGCGGTGACGCGGGCCAGGACGACCGGCATCGCCACCGTCGGAGTGCGCCACACCGTCCACACCGGCGCCATCGGCTATTACGTCTCGAAGATCGCCGAACAGGGCCTGGTCGGCATCGGCTTCGTCGCCGGGATGCCCAACATGGGCTACACCGGGGTCAAGGGCGCCGCCGTCGCCACCAGTCCGCTCGCCATCGCCGTGCCCGCCGAGAGTCACGCACCGCTCCTGCTCGACATGGCCACCGCCACCATTGCCTTGGGCAAGATCCGCCAGGCCAAGGCGAGCGGCACCCCGCTGCCCGAGGGCGCCGCGGCCACCGCGGACGGCACGCCCACCACCGACCCCGCGCTGGCGGTCATGCCGCTGCCGCTGGGCGGCGTCAAGGGGTCCGGCATGTCGCTCGCCTTCGAGCTGCTCACCAGCGTGCTCGTCGGCGCACCGATCTTCGCGGCCTTCCACTCGGACGACCCCCAGGGCCGCAAGCACCGACAGAACGCCCTGCTGATCGCGATCGACCCGGCGGCCTTCGGCGACACGGACGGTTTCACCGCCGCCGTCGACGCCACGCTGAGCACCCTCAAGGCCCTCCCGGCGGCGGACGACGCGGCGGGCGTGTTCTACCCCGGCGAGCGCAGCGCGGCCGTGGCCGTGGAGCGTGCCGAAAAGGGGGTACCCGTGGCGCCGAAGGTGTGGCGCGAACTGATCGAGAGCGCCGAGAAGTTGGGCGTCACACCGCCCGAGCCCCGATAAACAGGGCTCACCAGGTCTCCGCGAAGGGGGACGGAGGGACAGGTGGCAGGGGCGTCCGCTGTGCGGGGCGGTCGCCCCGGCCGCCACGTCCGCCAGGTCCGAACCGAAGCGCCCGCCGGGCCCGTTCAACGTTGGGCGTCGACCGGTCGACTCTCAACCGGCCTCGGGTGCCTCGGAGTCGACCGCCCGCCGCACCTGCCGCGAGATCAGGGCGTAGACCGCCCGGGCCTTCTCGTCGTTCTGGCCGTCGTACCCGTGGTCGGCCTTGGGCACGTCGTGGTGCTCGACCAGCGCGCCCGCCTTCCGCAGGCGCTCGGCGTAGCGCTCGCCCTCCGACTTGAGGAGGTCGAACTCCGCCGTGATCACCAGGGCCGGGGCGATGCCCTTGAGGTCCGCGGTGTCCGACGGATGGGCGGGGGACGCCAGCCGGTCGGCGCGCTCGCGCGGGTCCGGCACGTACGCGTTGTCGAAGATCTCCGCCATCCAGGGGCGCAGCATGGGCTTGGCGATGGCGGCGCGCTTGTCCTTGGCGCTGGTCACGAGGTCCAGCGGCGGGTAGTGCAGGACCTGGAGCGCGATCGAAGGCCCGCCTTCCTCCAGGGACTGGCGGGCGACGGCCGCGGCGAGACCGCCACCGGCGCTCTGCCCGCCCACGGTGAGCCTGCTGCCGTCCCAGCCGTGCTCGTCTCCGTGCGAGGCGATCCATCGGACGACCTCGTAGGCCTGCCGGGGCGGGGCGGGGAACCGGTGTTGCGGGGCGACGGCGTAGTCCACGTTGATCACGACCACACCCGCCTCCGCCGCCAGGAAGCGGCAGAACGGATCGTCGATCTCAGTCAGCGGTATGACATAGCCGCCGCCATGGAAGTTGACGTGCACCGGCGGCGGTCCGCCGTCGCTCACGGCTGCGGGCGTGTACACCACGACCCGGGCCGGAGCGACCGAGGTGGGGACCGTCAACTCCCGTGCGTCGCGCGGGAATTCCGGGAAGCGGCCGTGCAGGGAAGTGTCGGAGCCACGGCCTTGGGAGCGCCGGCTCGCCGTCACGGCGAGGCGCTGGATCGACTTGGCGGCGAAGGCGGCCACGGCCGGCCGGGCGAGGAGAGACATACCGTTCCGTTCGTCGAGCCGTCTCGCCCATCAACAGGATTCCTGTCGATGGGTGGGGCGATGCTAGCACGGGGATCGGTACTGCCCCTCAGACCTTCAGGGCGATCTCGACGTCGTTGCCGAAGCCGGTCGGCAGGTAGGACCCGCTGGTGCGGAGGTGTTCGAGCAGTTCCGGGCTGCGGTTGGCGTTGTCGGCCACCACCAGGGCGTTGGGCGCCAGGTGGGGTTCGAGCAGGCGGAGTACGTCGAGATACAGGTTCTTGGCGCCGTCCAGGAACACGAGGTCGACCGGACCGGGAATGCCGCGGCTGAGCGTGTCGAGAGCGTCGCCGTCCCTGATGTCCACCAGATCGTCGAGACCGGCCTCGGCCAGTGACCGGCGTGCGGCCGCCGCCTTGCCCGGCTCGAACTCCGTGCCGATCAGCAGGCCGCCTCCGTTGTCCCGCAGCGCGGCCGCCAGGCAGATCGTGGAGACACCGAACGACGTTCCGAACTCCACGACGGTCCGCGCGGACCGGGAACGGGCGAGCAGATAGAGCAGGTTGCCGGTCTCCGGCGACACCGCGAGGTGTGTCTCCTTCGCGGCGGACAGGAAGAACTGCCTGGAGTCGGGACCGCCCGCGCCCCAGGAAGCGCGTTCCTCGGGCGTCAGCTTCGACATGCGCTCACGGAACGCCGTCTGGGTCCTGGCCGCGTCCGCGAACAACTGCCGCAGCACGTCGGCCGCCGGTGCGCTGGTGAGCGTCGTCATGACAACTCCTTCTTGATCTCGGTGCCCTCAACCGTCGCACACGCGGCCGTGGGTACGTCGATGGAGGAGCCGGTCCGGGTGCCCTGCCCATCGCGAGGTCGCGATGGGCAGGGCACCCGGCCGAGCCGTGGCCGTGCGGTGTCTCAGTGACCCAGGCTGATGCGGGTCACCAGGTCTTCGCCCGCCGGGCCGGAGCCCGACTTGTCCACCACGTAGGCGGTGCCGTGGACGACCTCGACGTAGTTCGGGTTGGCGCCGGTGGCCACGGTCTCCACGACGGCCCCTTCGCGCGGGTCGACCACCGTGACATTGGCGGCCGTACGGTTGGCGACCAGGACGTTGCCCGAACGCTCGTCGGTGGCCACGGACAGTGCACCCGCGCCGGTGGCCACGGACTTGACGACAGCCCCGTCCTTGAGGTTGACGACCGAGACGGTGCCCGCGGTCTGGTCGGCCGTGTAGGCGAAACGGCCGCTCTTGGACAGCGAGACCGAGATCGGGCCGTCACCCGTGGGGATGAACCGCGGGGTCTCGGAGCCGCGGGACACCTCGATGATCCGGTCGCCGCCCAGGTCGGCGGCATACACCGTCCCGGTCTTCTCGTTCACGGCGAGGCCCGTCGGGCTGGAGCCCGCGACCGTCACGCGCTCCTTCTCCACGAAGGTCTTGCTGTCGTAGGCGACGAGGGTGCCGGAGCCGAAGGCGCTCGCCCACACGGTGTTGTGCCGCTCGTCGACGAGGATCTCGCGGGCGTGGGCCACGTCCGGCAGCGTGGCGAGGTGCTCGCCGGTCTTCTGGCTGTAGACGGCGACGGTGTTGCTGCGGGTGTTCGTCGTCCAGACGGTGTTGTGCTCGTCGTCGACGGCGACACCGTAGACGGCTTCGAGGGCACCGGTGGTCGCGTCGGTGACCGGCGGGGTGTACGTCGCCTCGATGGCCAGGGTGTCCGGGTCGACCTTCAGCAGGCTGGAGTTGGTGACCGGCGGCCGGCCCACGGCGGTGGTGACCCACAGGGCGTCGTTCCGCTCGGAGTACGCCGACTGGTACAGGCCTCTCACGAGCGGTGCGGAGGTGACGGCCGAGCCGGTCGCGGTGCCGGCCTCGGCGGTCGCGGTGCCGGTCAGGACCGCGCTGCCCGCGGCGAGGGCCACGGCGACCGCGGCGGTACGACGGATGGTGCGGGTGAATGAGGTCATGCGGTGTCGATCTCCTTGGTGGGACACGCCTCAAGGGCGCGGTGGATGGGTGTGGGGGGTCTGTGGGGGCGTCAGCTCCTGGCCGCGTGCTGCGGTCGGCGACGCAGGACGAACACCGTGGTGCCCGCGGCTCCGGCCGCGCCGCCGAGTGCGGCGGCAGCCGCCGACCAGGCGATGGTCGCGACCGACACGGAGCTCTCGACCGACGCGGCCACGGCGGCGTCCGTCACGGGTTCGGGCGCCGCGGTGGCCGAGGTCTGACCGCTGCCCGAGGCCGCCGTGGTGCCCGGCTCGGTCACCGTGAACTCGACCTTGAGCGTGGTGGGTGGGTTGGGGGCGAGGAAGCGCAGCCAGTGCGCGCCCGCGGTGGTGTCGGCGGGGATGGCCAGGTCACCCTCGTACGAGCCTGCCGAATCCGCCTGCCACTGGCCGAGGATGCCGTCGTCGTCGAGCTTGATGGTGACGGTCTCCCCGGCGGGGAACTTCGTCACCTTGAAGTGCAGCGTGCCGCCGGGCTGCACCTGGCTGGCGGTGATCTCGGCCTTCGCGCCCGCCGAGTTGGAGGCGCTGGCCGGGGCACCCGAAGCGGCGGGAATCGGCGTGGCGGAGGCACTCGCGCTCGTGTCGGATCCGCCCGTCGTGGCCGCGTCGGAGCCGGAGGTCACGGTGAAACCGGCCTTGAGGCTCGTCGCCGGGTTGGGGGCGAGGAAACGCAGCCAGTGCGCACCCTTGGTGGTGCCCGCTGGGACGGTGACGCTGCCGGAGAACGAACCGTCCGCGGCGATGCCTCCGGACCACTGCCCGATGATCTCGCTGTCGTCCAGCTTCACGGTGAGCTGCTCGCCGGCCGGGAAGCCCGTCACCTTGAAGGAGACCTTGCCGCCGGCGGCGACACTGGATCCCGCGGTGATCGTGGCGGAAGTCCCGGTCGTGCTGCCGGAGCCGCCGCTGGTTCCCGAACCGCCACTGGAGCCGGTGCCGCCGGTCGAACCGCCACTCGATCCACCGGTCGAACCCGAGCCGCCGCCCGTGCTTCCGCTGTCGGAGGACGTGACCGTGATGTCGGCCTTCAGGCTCGTCGCCGGGTTCGGGGCGAGGACGCGCAGCCAATGCGCCCCCGCCGAGGTGGAGGAGGGGATGGTGACCGTGCCCGAGAACGTGCCGTCGGAGCCCACGGCGCTCGTCCACTGACCGAGGATCTCGCTGTCGTCCAGCTTGACCGTGACGGTCTGCCCCTTGGTGAAACCGGAGAGCGTGAAGGAGACCTTGCCGCCCGCCGCGACCTTCGCACTGCTGGTGAGCTTCACCGCGGGCTCGGTCGCCGTCGAAGTGGGCGTCGGAGTCGGCGTCGGCGTGGGGGTTGGCGTAGGCGTCGGTGTCGGCGTCGTGGTGTCGCCCGTCACCGTCAGGTTCTCGCTGCGGATGCTCGTCTGCGGCGCCAGGAAGCGCAGCCAGTGTTCGCCGCCGACGGTCGCGTCGGCCGGTACCGTCACGCTCCCCGAGACACTGCCGTCCTCGCCGATCGTGAACTGCTTGAGCAGCGTCTTGTCGTCGAACTTGATGCTCAGGGTCCCCCCGGCGGGGAAGCCGGTGGCCGTGAACGACACGTCGCCGCCGGGCTTCACGGAGGTGGTCCCCAGGGTGACCGCGGGCGCCGCCGCGTCGGCCGCGAGCGCCACCGTGGGGGTGGTGTCCACCCCGTCCGAGGTCGCGGTGACGAACGGTACGGCCAGTGCGCCGAGACCGAGAGTCGCTCCGGCGGTGAGCGCGGCCACGCGGCCGATCCTGGCCCGGGCGGTGCGTGCCGACGGCGTGGTGACGGATATGGGGGAGGAGGGTCTCTCGGAGGTCATGGTGGGTTGCTCCTGGGCGCTGAAGTGAGGGAAGCGGCGGGCACTCGGGTGCGAAATATCGGCACCGCCCGGCGCAAAAGGTGATGAAAGGTGACGAAAGGTCAAATTAGGGTAGGCTAACCTAAGAATGGCCAGGTCAGTTCCCCCTTCATCCGGAGTCCAGCCGCATGTTCGAGCTCGTGCCGCCCGAGGGCGCCCCGCACCACCCGCCCCGACTGCCGCGCCCCGACGCGCTGCCGCGACTCCCGGAACCGGGCTGCCCGCTGCCCGCGCCGGAAGGCGTCGAGGAGTTCTGGGCCGGGATCCGCCGACGCGGCACCCCGCTCGTCTCGCCCGACCCCCGGGGCAGCGTCGACCATGTCGCCGTGACGTACCTGTGGCGCGGCACCCCCGCCACCCGTGCCGTCCAGGTCCTGCCGAACAAGCTCGGCGACCCGCGCGTCCCCGAGGGCAACCTGATGGAGCGGGTCCCCGGAACGGACGTCTGGCACTGGACGCTCCGCCTGCGCCACGACTGGCGCGGCACCTACGACTTCTACGTCGACGAGGGTGAGGGCCCGGAGGTGGGCACCCCCGAGTACTGGCGCTGGCTGCGCACCCAGCGGCGCGCCGACCCCTTCAACTCCCGCACGCTGCCCCGTCGTTGGGACGGTGATCCCGTTCCGTACGCCGAACTCCCCGCCGCGCCGGGCTCGGCGGACTGGTCGCCGAGGCCGGACGTCGCCCGCGGCACGGCCACCGAGTACAAGGTGGAGAGCGCGCACCTCGGAGGGTCCCGGCGGGTCTGGCTGTACGAACCCCCCGTGCCGGACCGGGAGTTGGTGGACCTGCCCGTCCTGCTTCTGCTCGACGGAGAGCACTGGCAGCCGCGCCTCGGTCTCGCGCACCTTCTCGACAACCTCATCGCGGACGGCCGTATCCCGCCGCTCGCCGCCGTGCTGCCCGAGTCGGTGGACGCGGACACCCGATGGGCGGAGCTGACGTGCCGTCCGGAGTTCGTCGCCCACCTCACGGACGAGCTGATGCCGTGGGCGGCCGGGCGGCTGCCGGTCACGGAGGACCCCGCCCGCACCGTGATCGCCGGACAGAGCCTCGGCGGACTCACCGCCGCCTATGCCGGACTCTCGGCCCCGCACCGCTTCGGCAACGTCCTCGTCCAGTCGGGCTCGTTCTGGTGGCCCGTAGGCCCGGAGCCGGAGTGGCTGACAGGCCGTATCGCCGACGGTCCCCTGCTGCCGGTGCGCTTCCGCCTCTCCTTCGGCGAGCAGGAGTGGGTGGCCCTCCCCGCCGCCCGCCGCCTGCGTGACAGCCTCGCCGCCGCCGGTTACGACGACGCCTCCTACGGTGAGTTCAACGGCGGGCACGACTACCTGTGCTGGCGCACGGAACTGGCCGACGGACTGGTGGAGTTGCTGTCCGGAGCCTGAGCCGGGATGCGGGGAGGAGGGGTGCACCGAGCCGGTCATCCCCGCCTCGCCTCCACCCGGCCCGCGCACACCTCGTGCGGGGCCGGGCCGAACAGGGCGCTCCAGCCCTGCGGCACCGCACGCCAGGCCGGCCACAGCGACAACTGACCCCGGGCGTTCTCCAGCACCAGGTGGGTGGCCTGGCCCTCGGCCCCGGGATCGAACGGTCCGGACTGAAGGGTCATGAGTCCAGCTCCTTCAAGCGGGCCGCGAGATGCGCGGCGATGTCGTCGAGGTGCCGGTCCCGCATCAACTGCGGGTGCGTGCAGTCCAGGTCGTGATTGACGACGGTTCCGGTCACGTGCGGGCGCCAGGCCTCGCGGGTGAGCCAGTCCTCCGCGCGCGGCGCGGCGGCTGTGAAGAACAGCAAGTCGCCCTCGTACACCCGGTGTTGGTGCTCGCGCATCATCCGTGCGTGGTTAGGTACGATGTCGACGATCTTCGACAGAGTGTGGTCGCCGAGTCCGGCGAGCGGGCTGCCCGCCCTGCGCAGCGTGGCGAGTACGTCGTCCTTGGTGCGTTCGTCCGTGCGGTCGAAGCCCGCCATGCGCAGTACGGCGGTGAGCGCGTCGCCCTCCTCGGGGGCGGGCCGCTCGCGCCACTGCTCGGCAGGGAACGCGTCGAGCAGCGCGAGGAGTTCGACCTCCTCCCCGGCCTCCTGGAGCAGCACGGCGACCGTGTGGGCGAGGATCCCGCCGACGGACCAGCCGAGGAGGCGGTACGGGCCGTTCGGCTGGACCTCGCGGATCCGCTCGACGTAGTCGGCCGCCTCCTCCTGCAGCGTGCCGGGCAGGGGTTCGTCGCGGACCAGGCCCCTGGCCTGGATGCCGTACACGGGCTGACCCGGACCGAGCCGGGCGGACAGGCCCGCATAGCACCAGGAGATGCCGCCGGCCGGATGGAACGCGAACAGCGGAGGCCGGCAGCCCTCGGCGCGCAGTCGGAGCACGACATCCAGCGCGTCCCCGGACGCGGACGCCGTTCCCGCGGAGTCGAGGCGGGCGGCCAGCGCGGCCGGCGTCGGGGCCTCGAACAGCGAGCCGATCGTCAGCTCGGCGCCGAGCTCCTCCCGTACTCGCGCCACCAGCCGCACCGCGAGCAGCGAGGTGCCGCCCAGGTCGAAGAACGCGTCGTCGGGACCCGCCTGTTCGACCCCGAGCACCTCCGCGAACAGCCGCGTCAGCGCCTCCTCGCGCGGGGAGGCCGGGCGCCTGGCACCCTCGCCGCCCGCGAAGACCGGGGCGGGCAGTTCGCGGCGGTCCAGCTTGCCGTTGGGGCTCAGCGGGAAGGCGTCGAGGGCGACGACCGCCGCCGGGACCATGTGCTCCGGCAACTCGCGTGCCAGCGCAGCCCGTACGGCCGCGGGGTCGGCGCCCCCCGTCACGTAACCGACGAGCCGGTCGTCGAGGACCAGCGCACAGGCGCCGTCCACCCCGTCCTGCGCGGCCAATGCGGCCTCGATCTCGCCGAGTTCGATGCGCTGCCCGCGCAACTTCACCTGGTGGTCGGTGCGGCCGAGGTACTCGACCTCGCCCTGCTCCGTCCAGCGCGCCAGGTCGCCCGTGCGGTACATACGGCTGCCGGACGGGCCGAACGGGTCGGCCACGAACCGGGACGCCGTCAGTTCGGCACGGTTCAGATAGCCGTCGGCCAACTGCACCCCTGCCAAGTACAGTTCGCCCGGAATTCCAGGCGGGCAGGGCTGCAGCGCGGCGTCGAGTACGTACAGGCGGGTGTTCCACACCGGCCGTCCGATCGGCACCGGGCCCGAGCCCTGCGGGGCGCAGGCGTGGTAGGTGACGTCGACGGCGGCTTCCGTCGGCCCGTACAGATTGTGCAGCCGGGCGCCCGGCAGCGTGCGCCCGAAGACGTTCGCGGTCTCGCGGGGCAGGGCCTCGCCGCTGCAGAAGACCCGGCGCAGACCCTCGCACGCGGCCGCGTCGGCCTCCGCCAGGAAGACCTGGAGCATCGAGGGCACGAAGTGGCAGGTGGTGACGGCCTGTTCGCGGATCAGCCGGGCCAGATAGACGGGGTCCTTGTGACCGCCGGGTTCGGCGACGACGAGCGTGGCGCCCTGGCGCAGCGGCCAGAAGAACTCCCACACGGACACGTCGAACGAGGACGGCGTCTTCTGCAGCACCCGGTCCTCGGCGCCGAGTCCGTACGCGTGCTGCATCCAGCGCAGTCGGTTGTCGATCGAGGCGTGCGGGACGACGACGCCCTTGGGGCGGCCGGTGGAACCGGAGGTGTAGATGACGTACGCGGGATCGGCCGGAGTGAGCGCTCGCGGCGGGTTCACCCATGAATGCGTGGACACGTCGAGCCCGTCCAGGACGACGAGCGGGGTCCCGGTGTCCTCCGGAAGGCGTCCCGCGCGGTCGGTGACGGCGCACACCGGCGCCGCGTCCTGAAGCATGTAGGTGAGCCGTTGCTCCGGGTAGTCCGGGTCCAGCGGCAGATACGCGGCGCCCGCCTTCAGCACGGCGAGGAGGGAGACGATCAGTTCCACCGAGCGCGGCACCGAGACCGCGACCACCGCACCCGGCCGGGCACCGAGGGTCTGCAGGTGCCGGGCCAACCGGTTGGCGCGGGCGTTGAGTTCCGCGTAGGTCAGGGAGATGTCCCCGTACACCAGAGCCGTCGCATCGGGGGTCCGCGCGGCGCGCGACTCGATGGGACCGATGAGCGTGGTCGGCGGCAGCTTGCGGTCGGTGCGGTTGAACTCCTCGACGAC
Source organism: Streptomyces sp. NBC_00038 (assembly GCF_026343635.1). Lineage (NCBI taxonomy): Bacteria > Bacillati > Actinomycetota > Actinomycetes > Kitasatosporales > Streptomycetaceae > Streptomyces > Streptomyces sp. NBC_00038. The sequence continues at coordinate 777,588 of NZ_JAPELQ010000001.1, read as the reverse complement.
CAGGGCGTGTTCGGCCGGAGTCGCGATGCCGTGGGCGGCGAGCGGCAGTTGCGCGTCGGTGGTGGCGAGCCCGTCCAGGAGATGCAGGAACCGTTCCTGGTGCGCGGCGAGTTCGGCGTCCTCGTACAGCGCCGGATTGCCGTCGTGGTCGATACGCAGTCCGTGGCCGTCGGTGCGGTCGTAGATGTTGACCGTCAGGTCGTCGACCGGGCCGGCCGACAGGTTCCGCGCCCGTGTCGGCGCACCCGCGAAGTCCACGCCGTAGTCGAAGGGCATGACGTTGACGAGCGGGCCGACCAGGCCCCGCATCTCACCCAGCAGCCCCAGGTCGCGGCGGATGTCCTCGTAGCGGTAGCGCTGGTGTCGGCGCACCTCCCGGATGCCGAGCACGACCTGCCGCACCAGCTCCGCGAAGGTCGCGTCCGGGGAGACCGTCAGCCGCAGCGGCAGTACGTTCATCACCATGCCCGGCACGCGGAGCGCGACCGAGCCCATGCGGCCCATCATCGGCAGGCCGAGCACGACGTCCGACTGGGCCGTCGCGCGGGAGGTGTACAGGGCTTGGGCGGCGATCAGGACGTCCGGCCAGGTCGCACGGCACCGGGCGGCGAGCTCGCGCAGGCCCTCCGTGGTGCGCGGCGGCAGGTACGTCGTACGGCGGCGGAACGTCCGTGAGGGCAGGGCGCCGCGGCCGGCGAGCCGGGGTGCCTCAGGGCGGTCGGCGAACGCCTCGGCCCAGTGCGCGCGGTCGGCCTCGAAGGCCTCCGAGGAGCGGTACTCGGCGTCGTCGGCGACGAGGTCGGCGAGCGCCCTGAAGGTGCGCGGCCCCGGCCTCTCACCCCGCGCGAGCGCCGAGTACACCTCCGCGGTGCGCCGGACGAGGAGCGAGTAGCCGAAGCCGTCCATGACGAGGTGATGGATGCGCTGGTACCACAGCCACCGCCGTTCGCCGACGCGGAACAGAGCGTGCCGGAACAGCGGGCCCGCCGCGAGGTCGAAGGGTTCGGCGAGGTCGGCGCGCATCCACGCCTCGGCCTGCTCCTCGGCGTCCTTCGCACCCCGCAGGTCGCGCACGGTCAGCGGCAGTTCGACCGTGGCGGCGATGTGCTGGCGCGGGCCGTCGGAGGTGTCCTCGACGCGTACGCGCAGCGAGTCGGCCTCGGCGACGACCTGCCGCAGGGCTGCGGCGAAGAGTTCCGGGTCGACTCTCCCGTCGATCTCCAGGCACTCCGCGGTGTTCTGTGCGGGGCTGAGCGGATCGAGGGCCTGCGCGTACCACATGCCCGACTGGGCCGCCGTCAGCGGCAGTTCGGTGACCGCGGTGCCGGTGTCGCCCGTCATGAGGACCGTCATGAGACGACCCCCAGGAGTGGCGCCCAGGCCTCGATGGCGGGCTGCTCGGCGAGGTCCGCGAAGGCCGCCTCGACGCCGTGCTCGCGGCGCCAGCGCTCCAGCAGCGCCATGACGCGGACCGAGTCGAGGCCGTAGTCCACGAGGTTCTCGTCGAAGGGGATGTCAGCGGGGGACTCGCCGAGGGTGTCGGCGACGTCGCTGCGGATCTGCTCCAGGGTGAGGGTCATGGGGCTCACACCTCCTTGAAGATCGCGTCGGTGGTGGTCACGACCGCGCAGCGCCCCGCGGCCCAGCGCAGCGCCATGTCGTGGTCCTCGCGCGAGAAGTCGGCGACGGCGTCGGCGACGACGAACGCCTGGATGTCCCGCATCCACGCGTCGCAGGCGCTCATCAGCACGCCGATGTGCGCGTACACGCCCACGACGATCAGCTGGTCGCGATCCTCGTCGCTGAGCAGTTCCTCAAGACGGGTGCGCACGAACGCGCTGTACTTCCACTTGGTGAGCATCCGGTCGCCGGGCTGCGGCGCGACCACGTCCGGGACGCTGAGCGCATGCGGGTCGTTGGCGACACCGGGGCCCCAGAAGTCGAGCTGGAGACCGCGCTGCCGGGGCGTCTGCCCGCCCCGCTGCGTCGAGTACACGACCGGAATGCCGAGGCTCCGGGCGCGGTCGAGCAGCCGGGCGGTGTTGTCGAGCATGCCGGTCAGGGGCGGTTCACCGGCCGGGAACGCGCCGAGGAAGTGGTTCTGCAGGTCGTGGACGAGCAGCACGGCGCGCGCGGGGTCCACGGTCCAGGCGACGCGGTTCGCGGGCAGCTCGTCCTCGGTCGGCAGGGGATAGGGGGCGATGGCCGGAAGTGCCATGGGAAATCTGGGCCTTTCAGTGCTGCTCGGCGACGGCGGTGGACCGCAGCTGCTTCTTGCTGACCTTGCCGATCCCGGTCTGCGGGAAGGCGTCGACGAACTCGACGAGATCGGGGACCTTGTAGGCGGCGATGCCGCGCTCGCGGACGAACCGCTTGATGGCGACGGGTTTCAGTGGATCGGCGCCCTCGCGCAGGATCACGTAGGCGAGGGAGCGTTCGCCGAGGTACTCGTCGGCCACCGCGACGACGGACACGTCGTGCACGGACGGATGGGCGAGGATGATGTTCTCGACCTCCTCCGGCGCGACCTTCTCGCCGCCCCGGTTGATCTGGTCCTTGGCCCGGCCCTCCACGACGAGGTGGCCACTCGCCGTACGGCGCACGATGTCGCCGGTGCGGTAGAAGCCGTCCTCGGTGAAGGCCGTCGCGTTGTGCTCGGGAGCCCGCCAGTAGCCACGGACCGTGTACGGGCCGCGCGTCAGCAGATGCCCGAACTCGCCCTCGGGAACGTCGAGTCCGGCGTCGTCGACGATCCGGATCTCGTCGTCCGGGGAGATCGGCAGACCCTGCGTGGTGACGACCGTCTCCTCGTCGTCGTCGAGCCGGGTGTAGTTGACGAGCCCCTCGGCCATCCCGAAGACCTGCATCAGCCGGCAGCCCAGCGCGGGTGACAGCCGGCGTGCCGCCTCCTCGCTGTACTTGGCGCCGCCGACGAGCACCAACTCCAGGCTCGACAGGTCGTGTTCGGCCTCGGGACCTGCTTCCGTCCACACCAGCGCGAGCGGCGGCACCAGACCCGTCATGGTGATCCGCTCCCGCTCGACGAGGGGGAAGGCGGTCGCCGGATCGGGCCCGGGACACAGGACGGAGGTGCCCCCGGCGTACAGCACGCCCAGCCAACCGGGCGAACTCATGGGGAAGTTGTGCGCGGCAGGCAGTACGACCAGGAAGCGGGTGTCCGCGTCGACGCCGCAGATCTCGTTGGAGCCCCACAGCGAGTACAGGTAGTCGTCGTGGGTGCGCGGAATGAGCTTCGGTACACCCGTCGTGCCGCCGGACAGCTGGAGGAACGCCAGCTCGTGGGGTTCGGGACCGGAGAGCGTCCCGGACGGGTCGGACGGCACCTCGGCGAGCGCCGTGTGCTCGCCGGGATCGCCGACGACGAAGACGTGCCGCAGGCTCGGCGTGCGCTCCTTGACCCGTGAGGCCAGCACACGGTGGTCGAAACCCGCGTGCTTGTCGGGGATCACATAGGCGACCGCCTCGGTGAAGGAGCAGAAGTAGCCGATCTCTGTCTCGCGGTGCGCGGGCAGCGCGTACACCGGGAGCGCGCCGATACGGAACAGCGCGAAGACGACCTCGAAGAACTCCCCGACGTTCGGAAGGTGCAGGACGACCCGGTCGCCTTTGGAGATCCCGCGCGCCGCGAACCCGGCGGCCAGCCGGTCGACGCGCTCGTCGAGTTCCCGGTAGGTCCAGGTGCGCCGCTCGGGCGCCGGGTCGACGAGGGCGATCCGGTCGGGATGGGCGGCGGCGCGCTCGCGCAGCACGCCGCCGAAGGTCTCCCCGCGCCAGTAGCCCGCCTTGCGGTAACGCTCGGCGAACTCGGCCGGCCAGGTCGGTGCGTCGACACCGGGGGTGGTGGCGAGAGGAGTCACAGCGAGGCCCCCACGGCGCTGAGGAAGGTACGGAACTTGGCGCCCGTCTCCGCGGTCTCGGCCTCCGGCGAAGAGGCGGCCACCACACCCGCCCCCGCGAAGAGCCGCAGCGAGCGCCCCTGGGCCTCGGCGCAGCGGATCGTCACGACCCACTCGCCGTCGCCGTCCGCGTCCTGCCAGCCGACCATGCCGGTGTAGGGACCGCGGTCGAAGGGTTCGAGCTCGGCGATGACGGCGCGGGCCACCTCGGTCGGCGTGCCGCACACCGCCGGAGTGGGGTGCAGCGCGGAAGCCAGGTCGAGGGCGGAGACGGCGGGGTCGGCGAGTTCGCCGGTGACGGTCGTCGACAGGTGCCACATGGCCGCCGTACGCACCAGGGTGGGCCGCTCCGGCACCTCCAGGCGGGTGCAGAACGGTGCGAGTGCCTCTCGTACGGCTGCGACGACGACGGCGTGTTCGTGCAGGTCCTTCGGGGACTCCAGCAGGGCCGCCGCGCGCCGGACGTCCTCGGCGAGGTCGGGGCTGCGCTGCGCGGAGCCGGCCAGCGGGTTGGCGGTCAGGAGTCCGCCCCGGCGGGCGACGAGGAGTTCGGGGCTGGCGCCGATGAGTGTGCGGCCGGGGCCGCTGGGGACGGCGAAGGTGTATCCGGCCGGGTCCCGGCGCGCCAGTCGGCGCAGCATGGCGGGCAGGTCCGGCTCGCGCGGGGAGGTGAGCTCCAGGGTGCGGGCGAGGACGACCTTGTCGAACTCCCCGGCACGCATCCGCGCGACGGCGGCGGCGACCGCGTCGCCGTAGCGTGCGGCGGCCGGAACTTCCGTCACCTGCCAGTCGGTTCGCTCGTCGGTGTCGGGTACGGGCAGCGCGATGAGCGGGTCCTCGCGCAGCGGCGGCGCCCACCGTACGGACTCCGGGACGGCGAGCGAGGGCGGGGCGTCCGGGGCGAAGGGCAGTGAGCCCACGACGATCGGCGCCGGGGCGCCCGCGCGCCTTCGGGCGTCGAGGACCTCCCGCACCCGACGCGCCAACGGCCGTGTGTCGTGGGGTATTTCGGTGGCGGTGCCGCGGCCTAGCAGGGTGTGCCGGGGAGAGGCGAGGAACCGGTCGGTGCCGGGGCGGTAGGCGTCGAGCAGGGCGGTCGCCGTGCCGGGGGACACCAGTGTGGGGGTGACGGCTTCGTGCAGGGATGCAGACATGGGGTGTCTCCAGTGGGGGAGAGGTGGCACGACCGTGGTCGGTGCGGCGGGGGCCGGTTCAGGCCCGGAGGGTGGCGCCGCCGTCGACGTAGAGGTCGTGCATGGTGATGTGACGGGCACGGTCGGAGACGAGGAAGGCGACAGCGTCGGCGATGTCGGCGGGGTCGGCGATCCGGCCGAGCGGGATGCCCGTGCGGTGTGTCGCGAGGTCACCTTCGATGACGCGCCGGGTCGCTTCCTCCTGGTCGGTGGAGGCGGTCCACAGCGCGCGCTGCATGTCGGTGAGGGTCGAGCCGGGGGAGACGGTGTTGCATCGGACGCCCCGTGACGCCACCTCCAGGCCCAGGCATTTGGTGAACATCACGGCCGCTGCCTTCGAGGCGGCGTAGGCGGCCAGGCCGGCGCGGGGGATACCGGCCGCGTTCGATGCGACGGTGACGATGCTGCCGCGGCCGCGCCCTGCCATCCGGCGGGCGACGGAACGCGAGACGTGGAACACGCCGTTGGTGTTGACGGCGAAGGTGGCCGCCCAGTCCTCGTCCGTCAGGTCCACGACGTCCGAACTCCGCAGGATTCCGGCGACGTTGACCGCGATGTCCAGCGGTCCGAGGGTGCGCTCGGCCTCGGCGACCAGGGCCTCGACGGCGCCGGGGTCCGTGACGTCGAGCGCGCGGGCGGTGACCTGCCCGCCGTACTTGTCGGCGAGTGCCGTGACACCCTCGGGGGCCAGGTCGGTGGCGAGGACGCGGGCGCCCTGCTCGACGAGCGCCGCGACCACTGCCTCGCCGATGCCCCGGCCCGCCCCGGTCACCAGGGCGAGCTTTCCGGCGAGCCCGGTTCCGGCGCTCACTTGACCATGGCCTTGCGGATGTCGTCGAGCACCGAGACGGCCGCGTCCGCGCCGCCCAGGCTCGTCCACTTGGAACCGTCGATCACGGTCGCGTGCTTGTCCTGTACGGCGCTCAGCTGCTTGTACGCCGCCTTCTTCGCCAGCGCGGCGAGCAGCTCGGCGTCCGAAGTACCGGGGTCGAGGGTGCCGATGAACAGCCAGTCGCCGTCGATCTCCTTGAGGTTCTCCTCGCTGATCGGCGTCGAGTGGCCCTCGCCCTGCTCGGCCTGGATGCCGGGCCGCTCGAAGCCGAGGTCCTTGAGGACGTCGCTGATGAACACGCCCTGCTGCATGACGGCCGAGCCCTTGGCCGAGTAACGCGTCACGGAGACGCTCGCTCCTGCCTGGTCGCCGAGGTCCGTCTTCAGCGCCGCGACCTTCGCGTCGTACTCGGTGAGGAATTTCTCGGCCTCGTTGGTCCTGCCGAGCACCTTGCCGGTGAGTTCGAGCGACTTCTTCCAGCTCTTGGTGCTGTCGATCGTGACGACGGTGGGGGCGATCTTCCGCAGCTGCGCGAGTACTTGTTCGTCGGCGAGCTGCCCGGCGAGGATGACGTCCGGCTTGGCCTGGACGACCTTCTCGATGTCCGGGCCGGTCACGGCGCCGACCACGGGTATGTCCTCGGCCTTGTCCGCGAGGTAGGCGGGGGCCCCGCTCTGGCCGCGACCGGCCGTCAGGCCCACCGGCTCGACGCCGAGGGTGAGCGCCGAGTCGAGGTCCATCTCGCTGAGCGCGACGACCCGTTCGGGCGCGGCCGGAACCTTCACCGCGGTGCCGGTGGCGTCGGTCACCTGGGTCGTACTCGCCGCGCTCGTGCCATCGGAGCCGGCGCTTTTCTCCGAGGATCCACAGGCGGTCACGACCAGCGCGCAGGCGGCGAGAAGAGCGGCCGAAACGGCGGGGCGGGCGATGCCACGGGAAGGGAAGAGCGGGTTCGGCGCCATGGCCTTGGATCTCCATAGGTGTTCGAGAGCAGGTGGTCGCGGAAGTGGGCTTCCGACGTCAACATCCGTGCACAGCAAGGCAGTTGATGTGCGTTCAGGCATGCTGAAGCTGTCGGTTCCGATGGGTTCGGAACGGCAAAACTTAGGTTAGCCTAACCTCATGAGAAATTGGACGTCAACAAATGTGTCAACAATCAGGGGGGTGCGGGCCATGGGCCGGACCGGGCCCGGCCGGCCACTCCCGTCGGAGGCGCGCCCCGTCCTCCTGGCCACCGCGGGGCTCGTCCTCCTGCTCCTGGCCCTCGTCCTGCTGTCCCTCCTCATCGGCACCGGATCAAGCTCCGTCGGCGGCGCCTGGGACTACCTGGTCGGCGATCCGGCAGCCCGCGCCGACGCCCAACTCCGGCTGGCCGTCATGGACGTACGCCTCCCGCGCACCCTCGCCGCCGTACTCGTCGGCGCCTGTCTCGGCACGGCCGGCTGCCTCCTCCAGGCCGCGACCCGCAACCCGCTCGCGGAGACCGGGCTGCTCGGCGTCAACTCCGGCGCCGCCTTCGCCGTCGTCCTCGGACTGACGTACTTCGGCGCGTCCTCGTCCGCCGCGCTGATGGTGTGGGCCCTGCTCGGCGGCATGGCCGCGAGCGCCATGGTCCTGCTGCTCGCCGCGTCCGGGCGCGCTGCCGGCTCCCCGCTGCGGCTCGTCCTTGTGGGCTCCGCGCTCGGCGCCACCTTCCACGGCCTCACGTCGTACGTCCTGCTCGGCACCCAGTCGACGTACGACACCTACCGCTACTGGACGATCGGCTCACTCGCCGGAGTCGAGACCGCCGACCTTCTGCCCCTGCTGCCGCTCGCCGCCCTCGGCCTGCTCGTCGCGCTCGGCAGTGCCCGCCCCCTGTCGGCCCTCGGCCTCGGCGACGACACCGCCCGCTCGCTCGGTCACCATCCCGGCCGGGTCCGCCTCGTCGTGGCGGGAGCCGTGTCGCTGCTCGTGGGCTGCGCGGTCGCGGTGGCCGGCCCCATCGCCTTCCTCGGACTGCTCGCGCCCTACGCCGCCCGGGCCCTGACGGGAGCACGGATGACCGCCCAACTCGTACTGTCCGCACTGATCGCGGCCGATGTCATGATCCTCGCCGACATCCTCGCCCGGATCGTCATCCGGCCCTGGGAGACACCGGTCAGTGTGCTGCTCGCCTTCGTGGGCGGGCCGTTGCTCGTGTGGATCGCCCGCTCGCCGCGTCTTTCCACGGCGGGAGCGGCGGCATGACCGAGGTGAGGTCACGCGATGTGACCCCGCCCGACAGCACGGTGCTGCGCACCGGCGGCCTCTCCTGGCTCTTCCCGCGCCGCGGCGCGCTCGCCGTCGCCGTCCTCGTCCCCCTCCTCCTCGTCCTCATCGCCCTTGCGGTGCTGGCGAGTTCGACCGGGATGAGCCTGTCCCAGACCCTCTCCGGGCTGCTCGGCACCGGCGACGCCGGGACCGTCATGATCGTGCGGGACTTCCGGCTGCCGCGCATCTTCGTCGGCCTCATGGTCGGCGCAGCCCTCGGTATCGCCGGCTGCCTCACCCAGACCCTCGCCGGCAACCGGCTCGCCACCCCCGACCTCGTCGGCGTGAACGAGGGCGCCACCGCGGCCGTCGTCGCCTCGGCGGCCGGCTCCGCGACCGGCATGGTCGGCGACTGGTGGCTCGGTCCGCTCGGCGCCGTCGCCGCCGCGGTCCTCGTCGTCCTGTGCGCGGGCGGGGCGGGCGCCGCCGGCTACCGCGTCCTGGTGGTCGGCATCGGCGTCTCCACGTTCATCGGCGCCGTGAGCGACCTCATCATGTCCCGCGAGAACGACAACACCGCGGGCGGCGTGTTCCTTTGGGCCGTCGGCAGCCTCAACGGGCGCGACTGGAACGTCGGTACGCCGCTGCTCATCGCCCTGCTGTTCCTGGTCCCCCTCTCGCTGGCAGCCGGGCACCGCCTCCAACTCCTGCGCTTCGACGACGACATGGCGGCCTCGCTCGGCGTCGACCTGCGACGGATACGCGCGGCCTCGCTCGCCCTCGCCGTCGCTCTCGCCGGCATCGCCGTCGGCGTCGGCGGCCCCATCGCCTTCGTCGCCCTCGCCGCCCCGATCCTCGCCCAGCGACTGGCGGGACCCACCCGCGTCCCGGTCCTCGGCTCCGCCCTGACCGGCGCCGCCCTCATCGCCGCGGCCGACGCGCTGGGCCGGGTCGTCGCCCCCGTCGAACTCCCCGTCGGTGTCGTCACCAGCGTCCTCGGCGGCCCCTTCCTCCTCTGGGTCCTCTTCCGCCCGGACCGCACCACCGGAAAGGCCTGACCTCCCCATGCACGACCACCCCATGACCGCAGCGGCGACCGACGCGAGAGGCGCTGTGCCCGGCCTCGAAGTCCGCGCACTGCACGCCGGCTACCCCGGCCGCCCCGTCGTCCAGGACGTCGACCTCACGCTCCCCGTCGGGCAGGTCGCCGCCGTCGTCGGCCCCAACGGCTGTGGGAAATCAACCCTGTTGCGTGCCATCGCCCGGCTGCACCGGCCCGAGTCCGGCACCGTGCACGCCGACGGAGCCGACATCTGGAGCCTCAGCCGGCGGCAGGCCGCCCACCGGGTCGCCCTGCTCCCGCAAACGCCGCGCGCACCCGAAGCCGTCACCGTGGCCGGGCTCGTGCGCTACGGCCGCCATCCCCACCAGGGCCTGCTGCGCCAGTGGTCGCGCGAGGACGAGCAGGCCGTACGCGACGCACTGGAGGCCACCGGCACCACCGACCTGGCCGCCGAACGCCTCGACCGGCTCTCCGGCGGCCAGCGTCAGCGCTGCTGGCTCGCGATGGTCCTGGCCCAGCACACGCCCGTCGTCCTGCTCGACGAACCCACCAGCGCCCTCGACCTCGGGCACGCGGTCGACGTCCTCGAACTCGTCCGTGAGGTCGCCGCCACCGGCCGCACCGTGGTCATGGTCCAGCACGACCTGGCGGCCGCCGCACGCTACGCCGACACGGTCGTCGCCATGAAGAACGGCCGCGTGATCGCCCAGGGCGTCCCCCGCGACACGGTCGACGAGGCCCTGGTGAAGGAGCTCTACGGCCTGGACGCCGACATCCTCCAAGCCCCTGGCGACGCCTCGCCGGTCGTCGTACCGCGCGCCGGCCGGACGGACGTACGACCGGTGTCTGCGTCCCCATCGCTGCCACCGGCGGCCTCCGCGCCATCGCTCACTTCGACGCCACCGGCAGCCACAGAGTGAAGGTCGCCCCCTTGCCCGGTCCCGGCGACGCCGCGGTGACGTCCCCCTCGTGGGCCCGGGCGATGCCCCGGGCGATGGTCAGTCCGATGCCGCTGCCGCCGGCCGGCGCGGGATGCCCCGGGTGCTCCAGGCGCTCGAAGCGGCTGAAGATCCGGTTCAGGTCGTGCCCGGGGATGCCGACACCGTCGTCCGCGACACGGACCACGACGCGGGGTCGCGGACCGGCTTCGCCGTGCACGGAGACCGACACAGTGCTGTTCGCGTCGCACGCGGTCAGCGCGTTGCCGAGCAGGTTCACCAGGACCTGGGTGACCCGGTCGGGATCGCAGAAGGCGATGACGGGGGCGTCCGCCGCGATGGCGAGGGCCACGCCCTGGTCGTCGTACAGGGGGCGCAGCCGCTCCGCCGTGGCCCGGGCCAGCGCGGCGACGTCCGCCTCCTGGCGGTGCAGGGCGAAGGCTCCCTCCTCGACGCGCGACAGACTGGAGAGGTCGGACGCCAGCCGCCGCAGCCGGTCCAGGTCGTCGGAGAGCGAGGCGAACATCGCCTCGTCCGGCGTGAAGATGCCGTCGGCCATGCCCTCGATCTGGCCGTGCAGGATGGTGATCGGGGTCCGCATCTCATGGGCGATCTCGGAGACCAGCCGGGCGCGCCGCCGCTCGGTGTCGGCGAGTGCGGCCGCCAGCGTGTTCACGTCGTCGGCCAGCGCGGCGAGGTCCGGCTCGCTGGGCAGTTCGAGGACGGTGTCGTAGCGCCCCTCGGCGAGCCGGTGCGTGGCCTCGCGGATGGTGTCCAGTGGGCGTACCAGGAACCGGGACAGCGCGACGGCTGCGAGGACGGCGGCCGCCACCCCGGTCCAGAAGCCGATGTTGTCGGGGTCGACGCGATGGTTCCAGGGGCCCCTGACCAGTACTTTGGCCACTGCCGTCGCCGCCAGCGTCACCACCAGGACCGTGACGTGGGAGAGCACCAGACGATTGCGCAGCGACAGGCGGGAGTGGATCCGCCGCAGCCGGGCACGCCAGGTGCCGGAGGGGCGCCCGGCCTTGTTTTTTCCCCCGGCCACTACCGCTTGTCCTGCGGATTCGGGGCCGGTACGCCCTGGGCGGGACGGCCGATGAACCGGTAGCCCACGGCCCGTACTGTGCCCACGAACCGGGGCGCGTTCGCGTCGTCGTGCAGCGCCCGCCGCAGCGTACGAATGTGTACGTCCACGAGTCGTTCGTCGCCGAAGAAGTCCTCGCCCCACACCTGGGTGAGCAGACCGCGTCGGGTGAACACGCGGCCGGGAGCGCGGGCCATGGCGACCAGCAGGTCGAAGTCGAGGGCGGACAGCTCCGCCGTACGGTCGCCGTCGATCAGGACCGTCCGTGTGACCGGGTCGGCGGTGAGGCCGTCGAAGCGGAGTGTGCCGTCGTCGTCCGGAGTCCCTCCGGGGCCGTTGTCGGTGCGCCGCAGGATGGCACGTACCCGCAGGGCGAGTTCGCGCGGGCTGAACGGTTTGGTGACGTAGTCGTCGCTGCCGTTGGTGAAGCCGATGAGCCGGTCCACCTCCTCGGTCCGCGCGGTGAGCATGATGACGGGGACCTGGCTGGACTGCCGGATCCGGCGCAGTACCTGGAAGCCGTCGAGGCCCGGCAGCATCACGTCGAGGACCACCAGGTCGGGCCGGTTCTGGGCGACGGCCCGCAGCCCGGAGGGTCCGTCGGCGGCCTCCACCACCTGGAAGCCGTCCGCCTCCAGATAGCCGCGCACGGTCATCCGGATCTTGGGTTCGTCATCGACGACCAGAACGCGCTGTGTACTCATCGTGCTCACTTTCCGGCACGGGCGTGGCACGGGTTTCGGCCACTGCTGCGGATCCTCCGGCGGCCCGGAGGTACAGGTCCTCGAATGCCGCCAGCGTACGGCGGATGTCGTGCTCGGCGACGATCTCCCGACTGGCCTCTCCCATCCGCAGCCGGGCCGCCGGATCGCGGAGGACTGCGGTGAGGGCCGAGGCGAGTGCGGGCACGTCACCGGGCGGGAAGAGGTAGCCGTTGCGGCCCGGGTGGACCAGGTGCGGCAGGGCCATCGCGTCGGCCGCGACGACCGGCTTGCCTGCCGCCATCGCCTCCATGGTGACCAGGCTCTGCAGTTCGGCGGTGCCGGGCATGCAGAAGACGTCGCAGCGGGCGTAGGCGTCAAGCACCTCCTGGTCGGTGGCCAGTCCGTGGAAGGTGATCCGGTCCGCGATGCCGAGTTCCCCGGCCAGTTCCTCCAGGGCGCGTCGGCAGGAGCCCTCGCCGACGATCTCGCCCCGCACGCCCGGCCGGTCGGGCAGCAGCGCCAGCGCACGCAGGAGTTCATGGACGTTCTTCTCCTTGTCGAGCCGCCCCACGAACAGCACACGCGTTGGCGGGCCGTCGGTGTCCGCGGCGGGCTGGGAGAAGCGGTCCAGGTCCAGGCCGCAGGACACCGGGCGGGCCGGGACGCGCAGACCGTTGTCGTGCAGCAGCCGGACGGCCCGCGCGGTGGGCGCCGTGACGGCCTGGGCGCGACGGAAGACGCGTACGAGGTCGCGCCAGGCGAAGCGGCAGACGGCGCGCGCGAGCCGGGGCGGGAGCCGGGTGTAGCCGAGGAGGTTCTCCGGCATGAAGTGGTTGGTGGCCACCACGGGTGTCCCGCGCCGGTGGGCGGCGGCCGCCAGCGTCCGGCAGACGGAGAAGTGGGACTGGATGTGCACCACGTCGGGAGAGAGCCGGTCGAGGAGGCGGGCCGCGGGCCGGACGGTCTGCCAGGGCAGGCAGACGCGGAAGGTGGGATGGAACGGAGTGCGGTGGGAGGTGATCCGGTGCACGGTGATCCCCTTCTCCACGGTGGTCCCGGGTCCTGCCTCCGTCGCGGGGCAGACGACGTGCACGTCGTGTCCCCGGCCGAGGAGTCCCTCGGCGAGCCGCTGGGCGAAGTTCGCGGCGCCGTTCACGTCTGGCGGGAAGGTGTCGGCGCCGATGACTATGCGCTGTTGTCGGGGATGGGGGCCTTGCATGACGTACTCCCGCGGTGCTGAGGGCCGGCGATCCGAGGTCAGGTGGGGAAACGGGGTGGAACGGGTGATGTGGAGCACGCCCGTGAGTGCGAGCGCCCAGCAGGCGAGGCCCGCGGCGGCGGTGGCCGGGGAGAGCCCGGGTGCCTCGCCGAGCAGACCGACCCCGATCAGGACGGCGACGAACGGGTCGACCAGTGTCAGACAGGCGACCGTGACCTCGGGCGGCCCCGCGGCCTGGGCGCCCTGCGTGAGCCAGAAACCGGCGAGGGCGGCGAGGGCCAGTCCGGCGAGGGTGCCGCACAGTGCGCCGCTCAGGCCGGACGAGGTGAACTCCTCGCCCGCCGCCCGCAGCAGCACCGACATACAGCCGTAGGCGCACCCGGCGCCGACGGCTCGCGCCACGCAACGCCCCTGGCCGGGCAGCAGGTTGGCGACCCCAGCGCAGCAGGTCACGACCAGCAGGATCAGCAGCCCCGCCTGGAACTGGGCCGTCGCCGTGACGGACGTGGCGACGGTGACACGCGAGGCGATGCCGGCGAAGGTCCCCGTCCCGACGATGATCGCGGCCAGGGCCAGCCCCGTGGCCCCGTCGAGCCCGGCACGGCGGACCCGCAGTCCCCAGAGCACGCTCACCACGACGGCACTCACACCGAGCGGTTGCACGATCGTCACGGGTGCCAGCCGCAAGGAGGTGATGTGCAGCGTCGTACCGGCCCCGAGCAGGGCGAGCCCGGCCAGCCAACGGGGTCGTCGAATGACGGCCGACAGCGCGGTCGGCTTCTCCGGGGAGGTCTGGTGGGTCGCGTCGTACTGGAGCCGCGCGCCGGCCGCGTAGCAGCAGGCGTTCAACAGGCTGAGCACGATGGCCAGTTCGGTCATCAACGGCTCCGGCCGACGCGCAGCGCGTCGGCCACCGCGAACAGCAGGGCGATCTCAAGGCCCAGCGTCACCCGCTCCGCCAGGCCGAGCACGCGGGCCGCCGCGTTCGACGGCGAACGGCTCGCGCTGACATGCGTACCGAGGAAGAGCAGTGCGGCTCCCGAACTCGCCCAGGACAGCTGCCGTATCCGGCGTGCCGGTGCGTTCGCCGGCCGGTGGCCGCGCAGTCGGCGGGCCAGCAGCAGACCGGCGGCGGGCAGCGCGGCCAGCGAGGCGCCCGCCGCGTGCCGGTGCACCAGTCCGCTCAGGGACTCGGCGCTGCCCGCCTCATCGGTGCGGAAGACCGCGCAGAGCGACAGCCCCGCGCACCCGACCCCGAGCGCCGCCGGCGCGACGGCTCCGACGGGCAGGCGGCTGCGCAGCAGTGCGGCGAGCAGGGCCGCCGACCCCGCCGCGGCGAATCCGGCGCAGGCCGTGAACAGCGTCGCCGCCCCTTCGTGCAGGGCGTAGTCGCTGAGCGTCTGGCCGACCGGGTCGACCTGCTCGGACCATCCCAGGTGAAGCATCGCGGCCAGCGCGACCGAGCCTGTGAGGGCGGAGTGCGCCGCCGACGCCAGCCGGGTGTGTCCACCGGGACCGGTAGCGGCCCGCGGGGAGAGGAGAACGTGCATGACCGCAAGACAACGGGCGGCCGATAAGGCGCGTACCACTCGCCGTATGAAGCTTCCGTGAAGCGGAGCCCGGTGCTCCTGATCGGGGCTGCACGCCGACCGTTGCGGGAGGGGCGGTTCAATACCGCTGTGGCGGGACCGTAGCGTCGCCGAAGCGCAGCGGCAATATGGAGAACAAAATTGTTGACAATCTTGTTGGACTAGATTTAGGTTCGACAGGCACTCACTCAGGGAGGGCACATGCCGAAAGAAGCCCGTCCGAGCACCGGAGAGCAGGCCAAGCAGCACGCGCTCACGCAGCTGCGGCAGGCGATTCTGCGCGGCGACATGGCACCGGCCCAGCGGCTGGTGGAGAACGAGCTCGCCGAGCAGTTCGGTGTGACACGGGCCAGCGTCCGGGCAGCGCTGATCGAGCTGGAGTCGGAGGGTCTGGTAGAGCGGATCCGCAACCGGGGATCACGGGTGCGGGTGGTGACGGTCGAGGAAGCGGTGGCCATCACCGAGTGCCGTATGGCCCTCGAAGGGCTGTGCGCGGCCAAGGCGGCCGTCGCGGCCAGCGACGAACAGCTGGCCGAGCTGGCGGACCTGGGCACGGCGATGACCAAGGCCGTCGCCGACGGCGAGCCGATCACCTACTCCGAGCTCAATCACGAAGTGCACGCCCGGGTAAGGCAGTTCAGCGGCCAGCAGGTGGCCGTGGAGCTGCTGGAGCGGCTCAACGCGCAGCTGGTGCGCCATCGTTTCCAGCTCGCGCTGAGACCAGGTCGGCCACAGCAGTCCCTGAGCGAGCATCTGGCAATGATCGAGGCGATCACGGCCAGGGACCCGCAGGCGGCCGAAGCGGCCGTCCGCGCCCACCTCAGCAGCGTGATCGACGCGTTGCGCGACTGACGCGGCCGAGGCGGGCGCACACCTGTCCACCAAGGAGAGTTGAGCATGACGCACGGCTACGCGCCCGCCACCCCACCACGATCAACGCTTGTCGTCACCGCGCATGCCGGAGATTTCGTGTGGCGGGCCGGGGGCGCGATCGCCCTGGCCGCCTCCCGCGGAGAGAAGGTCACCATCGCGTGCCTGACCTTCGGCGAGCGCGGCGAGTCCGCCAAGGCCTGGCGCGAGGGCAGGAACCTCCAGGAGATCAAGGCGATACGCCGCGAGGAGGCCGAGAAGGCCGCCGCCACCCTCGGCGCCGAGGTCCGCTTCTTCGACGCCGGTGACTATCCGCTGGTCGCCACCGCCGAGCTGACCGACCAGCTGGTGGCCGTCTACCGCGAGACCCAGCCCGACGTCGTGCTCACCCACCCGGTCGAGGACCCGTACAACGGCGACCACCCGGCCGCCAACCGGATGGCCCTTGAGGCCCGCGTCCTGGCGCAGGCCATCGGCTACCCCGGCCCGGGCGAGATCATCGGCGCTCCGCCGGTCTTCTACTTCGAGCCGCATCAGCCCGAGATGAGCGGCTTCAAGCCCGAGGTGCTCCTCGACATCACCGAGGTCTGGGAGACCAAGCGCAAGGCGATGGAGTGCCTCGGCGCCCAGCAGCACCTGTGGGACTACTACACCGACCTCGCCGTCCGCCGCGGCGTCCAGCTCAAGCGCAACGCGGGCCCCAACCTGGGCCTGGCCCACAAGACCATGGCCGAGGCCTATATGCGTCCCTACCCGCAGATCGCGAAGGAACTGGCATGAGCGGCGTGATCATCACCAATCCGCCGAAGGCGGAGCTCAAGGACGTCGAGGCGCTCGCCGGATACGGCGTCGCCACCGTCCACGAGGCGATGGGCCGCACGGGTCTGCTCGGCACGCATCTGCGCCCGGTCCAGCAGGACACCCGGGTCGCGGGCACCGCGGTCACGGTGCTCAGCTGGCCCGGCGACAACCTCATGATCCATGCGGCGGTCGAGCAGTGCGGTGAGGGCGACATCCTGGTCGTCACCACCACCTCGCCCTCCACCGACGGCATGTTCGGCGAGCTGTTCGCCACCGCGCTCAAGCAGCGCGGGGTGCGCGGCGTGGTGACCAACGCGGGCATCCGCGACACCGCCGAGCTGCGCGAGATGGGCTTCCCGGCCTGGGCCGCCGCGGTCAGCCCGCAGGGCACCGTCAAGGCGACCGGCGGATCGGTCAACGTGCCCGTGGTGATCGGCGGCCAGATCATCCGTCCCGGCGACGTGATCCTCGCCGACGAAGACGGTGTGGTCTGCGTGCCCCGCGAGCAGGCCCGCCAGGCGGCCGAGGCGTCCGAGGCCCGCGAGAACAAGGAGGCCGCGACCCGCGCCGCCTTCATCGAGGGCCAGCTCGGCCTCGACCGGTACGGCCTGCGCGAGACCCTCGTACGTCTCGGCGTGACCTACCACTCGTACGACGAGTACGCGCGGAACGGAGGAGCCGAGTCGTGACAGTGCCTGACGAGGTGCGCTGCATGCTCATGCGCGGCGGCACCTCCAAGGGCGCCTACTTCCTGGCCGAGGACCTGCCCGCCGGCGCCGGCGCCCGCGACGACCTGCTGCTGCGTGTCATGGGCAGCCCCGACCCGCGCCAGATCGACGGCCTGGGCGGGGCGCACCCCCTGACCAGCAAGGTGGCCGTGGTCTCCGCCTCGGCGGACCCCGAGGCGGACGTCGACTACCTGTTCCTCCAGATCGGGGTGGACAGGTCCGAGGTGTCCGACCGGCAGAACTGCGGCAACCTGCTCGCCGGGGTCGGCCCGTTCGCCGTCGAACGCGGACTGGTCGCCGCGGGGGACGGACGGACGTCCGTGCGCATCCGCATGGTCAACTCCGGGGACTTCGCCGTCGCGAGCTTCCCCACCCCGGGCGGGCGCGTCGACTACTCCGGCACGGCCGAGATCTCCGGCGTGCCGGGGACGGCCGCGCCGGTGGTGATCGAGTTCCCGCAGGGCTCCGGCCCGCTGCTGCCCACAGGCCATGCCCGCGACATCGTCGCCGACACTCCGGTGACGTGCGTGGACAACGGAATGCCGACCGTCCTGATCGCCGCCTCCTCCCTCAAGGCCACCGGCTACGAGAGCCCCAAGGACCTGGAGGAGGATCTGACCCTGGCCGACCGGCTCCGGGAGATCCGGCTCGAGGCCGGCAAGCTGATGGGTCTCGGCGACGTAGAGGGCACCACGGTGCCCAAGCTCAGCCTGCTGGCGGCGCCGCTGGACGGTGGCGCGGTCATGACCCGCACCTTCATCCCGGTGCGCTGCCACACCTCCATCGGGGTCCTGGGCGCCGCCAGCGTCGCCGCGGGACTGCGCGTCGAGGGCGGTGTGGGCGAGGGCGTGGCGCGCCCGCCCGCACAGGGGGACCGGCTACGAATCGAGCACCCCACCGGGTTCCTCGACATCGAAGCCGGTATCGCATACGACGCCGAGGGCGTCCCCGTGGCCCGACGCACCGCCGTCGTCCGCACCGCACGAAAAATCTTCGACGGCACGGTCTTCGCCCGGCCGGCCGGAGCCGCACATCACCTGTAAGGAGGCCCACATGGCCCCGCCGCTCGGCGACATCGCCCACCTCGGGCACGTCGAACTGCTCACCCCGGACCTGGACGCCAGTCTGAGGTTCTTCACCGACTACCTCGGCCTGACGGTCAACGGGCAGAACGGTGACTCGTACTACCTGCGCACCTGGGACGACTACGAGCACCACAGCCTGATCCTCACCGCCCACGAGACCGCGGGCATGCGCCGCACCGCGCTGCGCGCCTCCAGCGAGGAGGCCCTGCAACGGCGGGTCAAGGAGCTGGAGAGCGCGGGCCACGAGGGCCGCTGGACCGAGGACGAGCCGGGCATCGGCCCGATGTACGTCACCACCGACCCCGACGGCCACGAGATCGCCCTGTACTGGGAGTCCGAGTGGTACCAGGCCCCGGACGAGCTGAAGCCGGGCCTGAAGAACCAGCCCCAGGCCAAGCCGGGCCACGGCGTGGGCGTGCGCCGTCTGGACCACGTCAATTACCTCGCCGCCGATGTCGCCGCCAACGCCGACTTCCACCAGCAGGTCCTCGGCGCCCGCCCGACCGAGCAGATCCAGCTCGACGACGGCAGGATCGCCGCGAAGTGGCTGACGTTCACGAACAAGTCGTACGACGTCGTCTACACCGAGGACTGGACGGGTTCGCGCGGCCGGCTGCACCACATCGCGTTCGCGACCGACACCCGTGAGGACATCCTGCGCGCCGCGGACCTCGCCATCGACACCGGCGTGTTCATCGAGACGGGGCCGCACAAGCACGCCATCCAGCAGACGTTCTTCCTGTACGTCTACGAGCCGGGCGGCAACCGCATCGAGCTCTGCAACCCGCTCACCCGGCTGGTGCTGGCCCCCGACTGGCCGCTGATCACCTGGACCAAGGAAGAGCGGGCCAAGGGGCAGGCCTGGGGTCTGAAGACCATCGAGTCGTTCCACACGCACGGCACACCGCCCGTCGGCTGACGACGGCCGGGCGGTCTCACAGGGCGAGAACAAGTCACTGAAAACGGGCGGGGCGGCACACAGCTGTGTGCCGCCCGTACCCTTTTACCTGCGCATTCCTATGCATCCGGGGCCCTGGTGGCCGTGTCTTGATTGTTGCTGAGATTGTTAACAAAACCGTTGACACTCGGGTTGATGAATCCTTAGCGTCTCTCCCACCAACTCGGGTCAGCCGCATGAGCCGCGACGACCCTCCCGTACTCCCTCCAGGGACATGCCTCCCGGACGAGAGGAAACAACGATGTCTCCCTCCACCGCTCTCCCTGCCCGCGGCGGGGCCAGACTGGCCTTGCTGGTGGTCGGCCTGTGCTGGCTGGTCGTGCTGTTCGACGGCCTCGACATGTTCATCTACGGCTCCGTGCTGCCGCACATGCTGGAGACCAAGGCGCTTGGCATCGACCCCGCCAAGGCCGGAGACGTCGGCTCCTACGCCACGTTCGGCATGCTGATCGGTGCCCTCTCCTCCGGCACGATCAGCGACTGGGTCGGCCGCAAGAAGACGATCATCGTCTCCACCGCCGTCTTCTCCCTGGCCTCCGCGCTCTGCGCCTCCGCCAACAGCCTCGACGCCTTCAGCCTCGGCCGCTTCCTGGCCGGCCTCGGCCTCGGCGGCCTGCTGCCGAGCGCGATCACCCTGGTCACCGAGTACGCCCCGCGCGGTCGCGGCGCCCTGGTCGTCGGCTCCCTGATGACCGCCCACCAGACCGGCGGAATCGTCGCCGCCTTCGTCGCGAAGTGGACCGGCGACTGGCGCACCTCCTTCTGGATCTGCGTGATCCCGCTCTTCATCGGCGTCCCGCTGGCGGCCAAGTACCTGCCCGAGTCGATGGCCTTCCTCCAGGCCAAGGGACGCGACCAGGACGCCCTGGCCCTCGCCGACCGCTACGGCGTGGACCTGGCCGCCAAGGACAAGGCCCGCCAGGCCGCCGGCGAGCGATGGAGCGCGCTGGCCGCCCTGTTCCGCGGCCGCCTGTGGGTCCAGACCCTGTTCTTCTGGCTGGCCTCCTTCGGCGGACTCCTGCTGGTCTACGGCGTCTCCCAGTGGCTGCCGACGATGATGCGCGCCGCCGGCTACGACCTCGGCTCCTCGCTCAACTTCGTCATCGTCATCAACCTCGGCGGCATCGTCGGCATGCTGATCGGCGGCAGGCTCACCGACAAGTTCGGCGGCTCGCGCATCGCCGCCATCTGGTTCGGCGCCACCGCGATCGGCGTCTACCTGCTCAGCGTCCACATGCCGCTGGCCCTCACCTACATAGTCGTCTTCCTGACCGGCCTGTTCCTCTTCAGCGCCCAGGCGATGATCTACGCGACGGTGGCCGCCCGCGCCGACGCCGAGAACCGGGCCACCGCAGTCGGCTGGGTCTCGGGCATGGGCCGCTTCGGTGCCGTCTTCGGCCCGTGGCTGGGCGGCCAGCTGCTCGCCACCGGCTCGAACTCCGCAGGCTTCGTCGCCTTCGCCATCGCGGGCGTCTTCTCACTGGTGTTCGTCAGCCTGACCGGCCTGCGCAGCGTCCGCTCGACGCCCGACGCCGAAGTGCCGAAGCAGCTGGCCACCACCGGCTGACTGGGGGAACGGGAGACACGCGCCTGGGCCGGACCCGAAGAGGGTCCGGCCCAGGCGCGTTCGCGTCACCGGCAGCTTCCTTTGCGAGTGCGTGTACGAGAACCGCGGCGATGACGCCGGAGATGTATCGATGTGTAACGCTGCGTGCACGTCAAGAGGGCGATGTCCATGTGGCGTTGGGTACCAAGAACGTTTCCCCATTGCCCTGGCCGTCGCAGGGTGCTGGAGTGATCCCATGGATCACGTTGCGGTATTGGCCCTGTTCGACCGGGACATGCGAGAGGGGGCGCGGCCCGACGCCCCGGGTGCCCGGATCGAGCACGTCGGCAAGGTGGTGCGTCAGGTCGGCACCGAGCGCGGCTGGAGCGGGGTGACCTGGTCGGACCTGGACGAGGCCATCGCGGACGAGGTGATCGCCGAGCAGATCCGGTACTTCACCGGCCTTGGGCGAGAGTTCGAATGGAAGCTCTACGGACATGACCAGCCCGAGGATCTCGGTCAGCGGCTGCGGGACGCCGGGCTCACCGCCCAGCCCGAGGAGACACTCATGATCGCCGAGCTGGGCGATCTCGTGCTGGACGCCGAGCCGCCCGAGGGCGTACGCCTGCTTCCCGTCACCGACCGGGCGGGTGTCGACCTGGTGGCCGACGTGCACGAGCAGGCCTTCGGTACGGACGGCACCCGGCTGCGCCACCAGCTGCTCGCCCAGCTCACCGGCGACGAGGACACGGTCGTCGCGGTGGTGGCACTCGCCGGTGACGTCCCGGTCAGCGCTGCCCGTATGGAACTCCTGCCCGGCGCCCGGTTCGCCGGCCTGTGGGGCGGCGGCACCGTCGAGGCCTGGCGCGGCCGGGGCATCTACCGAGCCCTCGTCGCACACCGCGCCCGCGTCGCCGCCGACCGCGGCTACCGCTACGTCCAGGTCGACGCCTCCAGCCAGAGCCGCCCCGTCCTCGCCCGCCTGGGCTTCCAGCCGCTGACCACGACGACACCGTACGAGTACACACCGGCCGGGACCGGGTCCGCCTAGGTCGGCCACCCGGTGCCACCTCCCGGCCCCCGCGAGCGGGGCCGGGACGATCTGTCCGACGGACCGCGACGCATGGCGCCGGCGGCGCAGCCGTCACAGGTCGAGCTGGTACTCCACCGCCTTGTGCGTGGGCAGATAGCCGAGCGCGTCATTGATACGGAGCATGGGCGCGTTGCTGTCGGCGGTGTCGGTGAGCAGGCCGGCGAGTTCGGGATGCCGGAGGCGGGCGTGGCGGATCGACTCCGCCTTCATCCAGAGCCCCAGGCCGTGGCCTCGGTGCTCGGGCAGTACGCCGGTGCCGTAGTGCTGGCCCTCACCGCGGCCGTCGCCCGGCACGACCAGCTCGGAGAATCCGGCGATCGAGCCGTCCGAGCGGTCCACGGCGGCGACGGTGTGGAGCAACTCCCCGCGCTTCGCGATGGCTTCGGCCGCCGACAGGACCCGGTCCACGTCCCAGGCGACCGTCCCGTAGTCGGTCCCCTCCATCGGCATGTCGTCCATGGCCCGCCGCGAATTGGCGAAGGTCTGCGCCAGTTCGGCCGGTACGGCGCCGTCCCAGTTCGTCAACTCGTAGCCAGGGTGCGGGCGTTGGGTGAGCTCGGCGATCCGGGCGGGATCCACGTCGGCGAGCGGCAGCCTCGCGTACGTCAGCGCCAGCACCCGGCGGAAGCCGCGCGCGGCCAGGAACAGGTCGCCGGGGGAGGCGTCCTCGGCCTGCGCGAGGAGCGACCGCCGCTCCTCGTTCCGCGCCGTGTCGACGGCGGCTTCCAGAAGGAGACCGCCCACTCCTTGCCGGCGCTCGCCCGGATGGACGGTGATCTCGAGCTCCGCGAGATGCTCCTGCCCCTCCTTCGTGAACAGCCGCAGGAAGGCGGAGCCGAGCGGGACTCCGTCGGCGTCGGAGGCCAGCCACGCCAGGCGCCGGCTCGACGGGTTGGTCTCGGGATCGGTCAGCGGTGTGATGCGTGGCGGCAAGGTCTCTCCGTGGCGACAGGGCGGGTGCGGTGAAACCCGCAGAACCTAGCCGCCACGGAGTGTGACCCGCAAGAGAATTAGGGCCTGACCGGCGGATCGGGCCGGTGGACAGACCCTGGGCGGCGGCGCGAGGACTCGCGCTGCCCCGCCTGTCAGCGGCGCGCCCGTGTCCGCCGCGACCGTCCACCGCGCGAGCGGTCGAGCGCCGCGACGCCCACCGCGGCCAGGCCGATCTGGATGAGCCACTCGATCCAGTCGACGCCGTTGGTGTCGGCCACGTCGAACGCGTCGGCGACCGCGGCGCCGACCAGCGCGGCCACGATGCCGACGACGATCGTCAGCAGGATGCCGATGCGCTGGCGTCCCGGGACGACGAGCCTGCCCAGTACGCCAATGATGATGCCGATGACGATGGCACTGATGATGCCTGAGATCTCCATCTCCGCCCCTCTTTGTCGGTTCCCTCGTAGGTATCCGTGTGCCCCCTGAAGGCGGAGGCAGTCCGCTCCGCCGCGTGCGACTGCGGTACGCCCACTCCGGCGACCTCCTGTCCGGCGCCGCTTTCGTCATGTACCGTTCAAGAATCTGTCGCCCGGAAGACGGCCAACTCCCGTTCTACGCGCGCAGACTTGGCGCCCCGCACCGCCTCTTCCACCCCTCACGGAGGTTTGCCGGATGTTCGGATTCAGAAGATCCCGCCACAGACTCACCACGGCGCTGGCCGCGTTCGGGCTGCTCCTCACCGGCGCCGCCGTCCAGATGACCACCGCCACCCCGGCCGCCGCGGCGACCCCGCACCGGATCCTGTTCGACAACACCAAGGCCGAGACCGCCGGCAACGCCGACTGGATCATCGGCACCAGCCAGCCGGACCCGCTGGGCCAGGACTCCACGCCGTCGGCCGAGACCGACTGGACCGGAGCGATCTCCGCGTGGGGCGTCGCCCTGCAGAAGACCGGCAACTACTCGCTGAAGACGCTCCCTTCGGGCAGCACCATCACGTACGGCACCACGGCCGCGACGGACCTGCAGAACTTCGACACGTTCGTCCTGCCCGAGCCGAACGTCCTGCTGAGCACCGCTGAGAAGACCGCGGTGATGAAGTTCGTGCAGAACGGCGGCGGCCTCTTCCTCGTCTCCGACCACACCGGAGCCGACCGCAACAACGACGGCGAGGACGCGGTCGAGGTCATCAACGACCTGATGTCCAACAATAGCGTCGACAGCACGAACCCGTTCGGCTTCACCGTCGACACGCTCAACGTCGGCACCGAGAACCCGAGGGCCATCTCCAGTACGACCGACCCGGTCCTGAACGGCTCCTTCGGCAAGGTCACCGGCAGCATCATCCGCAGCGGTACGACGGCCACGCTGAGCCCCACCGCCAACTCCGGGGTCAAGGGCCTGCTCTACCGCAGCGGTTACTCCGGCAACACCGGAGCCTTCTTCGCCACCAGCACCTTCGGTAGCGGCCGGGTCGCGTTCTGGGGCGACAGCTCGCCCATCGACGACGGCACCGGCCAGTCGGGCAACACGCTGTACGACGGCTGGAACGACACCGCCGGTACGAACGCCGCCCTCGCCCTGAACGCCACCGAGTGGCTCGCGGGGACCGGCGACGGCGGAGGCGGCGGGGGTGGCGGCACCTGCACAGCCGCGCAGCTGCTCGCCAACCCCGGCTTCGAGTCCGGCAGTTCGTCCTGGACCGCCAGCAGCGGAGTGATCACCACCGACACCGGTCAGGCGGCCCGCACCGGCTCCTACAAGGCCTGGCTGAACGGCTACGGCGCGGCCCACACCGACACGCTCTCCCAGTCGGTGACCATCCCCTCCGGCTGCGCGGCCACCCTGAGCTTCTACCTCCACGTGGACACGGCCGAGACGACCACCAGCACCGCGTACGACACCCTCAAGGCCCAGGTCCTCAACAGCAGCGGCACGGTCCTGGCGACCCTGGCCACGTACTCGAATCTGAACGCCGCGACGGGGTACACCCAGCGCACGTTCAATCTCGCCGGTTATGCCGGGCAGACGGTCACCGTCAAGTTCACCGGCATCGAAGGCTCCACGCTCCAGACGTCGTTCGTCATCGACGACACGGCCCTGAACGTGAGCTGATCGGACGCGGAGGGGGCGGGTCCTGAATCAGGGCCCGCCCGCTTCATCCGGTGCGCAGCCACCCGGTGGCGGCCACGACCTCATGCGCGATGTCCATCACCGTGCGGTCGTCGGTCGCCACCCGCAGGGTGTCCGGAGGCACCCGCTCGTCCAGCAGCCGCGCCTTGTGGGCACTGTTCGCCATCTCGCGCTCCAGCTCGGAGCCGAGCTCCCGCCCCTTGAGCCGCCGGGCCGTGGTGTCGTCGGTGGCGGTCAGCAGCACGCGGAAGATCCGTACGTCGCTTCCCATCGCCCGCTCGAACAGACTCGCCGACTCGGCCAGCACGCTCACGGTGTTGGTGTAGACGAGACGCCGGTAGCCGAGTTCGGCGAAGTTCCCCCACACCGCCCGGAGGTTCCGCTCGGTGACCCCGGCGCGGTGCGGGTCGCCGTCCGGCGCCGGATGCACGTACCCCATGAAGTCGCCCTCGATCACGGCGTGAGCGACCTCCGCGTCCCTCAGCCGCGCCGAAACCTCCCAGCCCACCGTGGACTTGCCGACGCCCGCGCGCCCGCCGATGAGCAGTACCTCCGGTTGGTCCATGCAAGAAGCGTGCCAGCCCGGGGCGCTCCGGGCGATCGATGTACGTCCGGTCGCGTACGCCCCTCCCGTGGGTGGCGCTTGACATGCAGGCAATTGCCTGCATAACTTTGAGTGTGCGATCAGAAACCGACCCGGGCTTGGACCAGGTCTTCAAGGCGCTGGCCGACGAGACGCGGAGGCGGCTGCTCGACCGGCTGCACGAGCACAACGGCCAGACGCTGGGTGACCTGTGCGAGCGCATCGACATGAGACGGCAGTCGGTGGCGCAGCATCTGGCGGTCCTGGAGGCCGCCAACCTGGTCAGCACGGTGCGGCGGGGGCGGGAGAAGCTGCACTACCTCAATCCGGTGCCGCTCCACGAGGTCCAGGAGCGGTGGATCGACAAGTTCGAGCGCCCGCGGCTGCGCGCGCTCAGCGCAATCAAGCGACGAGCCGAGGAAGCCATGACCGACAAGCCGACCTTCGTGTACGTCACCTACATTCGGAGCACGCCCGAGAAGGTCTGGGACGCGCTCACCGACGCGGACCTCACCGCCGCGTACTGGGGCCACAGCAACGTCTCCGACTGGCAGCCCGGCTCCCGCTGGGAACACCGGCGCACGGACGGCTCCGGCATCGCCGACGTGGTGGGCACCGTCGTGGAGAGCGAGCGTCCGACCCGTCTCGTGGCCACCTGGGCCGCACCCGAGGACGAGGGCCAGGAGGACAAGTACTCCAGGGTCACCTACGACATCCAGCCGCACGCCGACATCGTCCGGCTGACCGTGACCCACGAGGACCTCACCGACGAGGGCGCCCTGAACGACGTGAGCTCCGGTTGGCCCGCGGTGCTGTCCAACCTGAAGTCCCTGCTCGAGACCGGCAGCCCGCTGCCTCAGGAGCCGTGGCTGGTGCCGAACGGCTGACGTGTCGACGTCGAAGGGGCATGGAAAGGCCGGCCCGCGCTGAGCGGGCCGGCCACACGTCGGCTTCCCTTCCGAGATTCGCTGTCGCTTCCTTGTGGCTACGCCCGAGGCGTGCTGCCCCTCGCCGTGACCGCGCACATCGCCCCCAGCACCACGGCCAGTGCGCCGATGATGATGCTGTTGAGTACGACTCCGGTGTCCGGGCTGGTGCCGACGATCCACGGCGAGATGATCATCCAGGTGCCCATCGCGCAGATGGCCCAGCTCAGGCCGTACATCCTCTCCGGCGTGATGGTGAATCCGAGGGCCAGCAGGGCTATCGCGATGCCGATGACGAGGTTGTGCGTCACGAGGGCGGGCTGGCTTGTCGTGTAGTGGAGTATCCACGGGGACACGGCGCAGTACAGGCCGAGCAGGAACACCGGCCCGTCCACGAGCGCCACATCGCGGCCGCCGACCATGCGGGCATACCGGTCCCGCATTTCGTTTACGTCGGGGTGGCTGCTTATGTCACCTCTGGGGTGCGAGACGTTGGCCATGACTCGTCTCCTTCGAGCTCTTTCGATCTCTGTGGCCCTGCCGCCTCTGGTGCGGTATGCGGTAAGTGCCACGTACCTCTCATTGTGCGCTTATTTCTTCTTTATGTGTAGCGGGAGGTGTCAGGTGCCGGAGACGAGTAGGTAGTCGAGGTTGAAGCCACCGGTTTCGCAGTAGACGGTGACCGTTTGTTCCCCCGCCCGGAGGTCGACGGGTACGTGCACCGACTGGTAGGTACCCCAGCCACCCGTGGCCGGCACCGAGGCCGTCGCCAGCGTGGTGCCGCTGTCGTCGCGCAGCGACACGGCGTTCGCCGCGGTGGTGTCCGTGCCGTTGGCAACGCGCAGTTCAAGATCGTAGGAGCCTGTCTGAGGCACATCGACGCGGTACGCGAGCCAGTTGCCCGCGGCCGTCCAGCCCACGTTCTTGCCGCCACTGGCGGCGGGGTTGTTCTCGATGAAGTTGCTGCCGTCCGCGGGCCAGCCCTGCTGGTCGGCGTAGGACTCGGCCTCGATCTTCTCGCCCACGGGGGCCGCGTGCGGCTGCACGGTGAGATGGACGGTCACCTCGTCGTGCGCCCTGCCGTCGGTGGCGTAGAAGGTCAGGTCCTGCTCGCCGGCGGCGGTCGGACGGATCGTGACCAGGCCGGTCGCCGGGTCGAGGGTGACGCCGCCCGGCAGTTCGGTGGCGTAGTAGGCCAGCCGGTCCCTGTCCCGGTCGGTGGCCTTCAACTGCAGGTTCACGGTGCTGTACTGGTCGGCGACGACATCGGCCGCCTGCTCGAAGACCGGGGCGTGGTTGCGGGAGCCCGTCGGAACCTTGCCCTTCCACCGGTAGGTGGCGAAGGAGCCCGCCGGAACGGTCACCACGAACGTCTGGCCGGCGACAACCACCCGGACCTCGCTGTCGGTGGCGGCGCTGTTGCCGAGGACCGCGGTGAAGGTCCCGTTCTTGGAGCGGTAGACCACGTTGCTGACACCGTGCTCCGCGGCGCTGGACTCGAGGCGCACGTCACCCGGGGAGAGATACTTGGAGAACTGCCCGATGGTGTACAACTCGTCGCGGACGGTGAAGTCCTTCGTGAGCGTGTTCACCTTCACCAGCCGGTCCGGCCACTTGGTGGTCGCCGCGACCTCGTCCCAGTCGATGTCGTTGTCGCGGGAGGGCGTCCAGTGCAGTGTCCCGCCGTCCTGGTCGGTGGCCTGGGCCCAGAGGATGTAGGAACCGGCGTCGAGGCGGAAGTCGTTGAGGACGGTCGAGGGCGACAGGTCGCTCGTCTCCGTGAGATGGACCGGCTTTCCCGTCTCTTCATAGGCGTCGCGCATGACGCTCGGGTCGCCCCAATAGGGGTGGAAGGCGATGGCGTCAGACGCGTCGCGGACCTGCTCGCCGCTCACCGAGCCGTCCGGGGCGTCCTCGAAGATGCGGTAGTAGTTCTTGGTCGCCGTGCTGTTGGGGTCGCGCCAGTCCCAGAAGTTGAAGTCGTGCACATACAGCTCGGTACTGAGCCGCGCCTTCTTGAACTCGCGCTTGATCGCCAGGGTCAGCTTCTGCTGCTGCTCGACACTGATGTCCATGGCCGGGTAGACGACGTCCATGCCCGGCTCGTTCAGCAGGGTCAGCGCGTCGACGTCGATGCCCTTCTTGGCGTACGCCTGGACGAACTTGACGTAGTACCGCGCGAACACGTCGATGCAGTCGTCCCGCAACTTGCCGACCTGGTAGTAGTCCGTGGTGCTCCCGGGCTTGAGCGCGACCTCACCGGTGAACCGGTTGTTCGTCTTCATCCACGCCGGTGCGCTCCACGCCGACGCGAAGAAGGTGGCCTTGGGGTTGTAGCGCTGGATGAGCTTGATCGTGTCGATGATGTGCAGGTCGATGTCCCGCTGGATGGAGAAGTACTTCAGACCGAAGTCCTCGGTGACACCGGCGGGCAGGTCGTCCTCCGACCAGAACGGGAGGTGCTCGATGAGATCGGGGCTGCCGATGGTCAGCCGGAAACGGTCCAGGCCCGCGCCGGTCTTGGGGTCGACAAGGAGCCGGATGGCTTCCTCGCGCTTGGCAGGAGTGAGCTTCCACAAGTTGGACACGCTGGTCTCGTCCAGGGAGAAGCCGATACCCGTGTATTCCTGCCGCGCGGCGCTGGGGTCGACGACCACGGTGGCATCGACGGAGCCGCCGGAATCAGTCCCTGTCCGGACACTTGGCAGCGGCTGCCACGCTTGCGCACCGCCGGTCGAGTAGGTGCCGGTCACGACCTGGCCGGTCTTGGCCGACCCGTCGGCGGCTCGGTCCGCAGGTGCGGCCGGACCCGTGCCGACCAGTGTGGACAGTGTCGTGACGGCGATGGCCGCGATCGCGGTGAGAGTGCGTCTCACAGCTGCTCCTGGGCTCGGGGGCGAGGGGGTTGGCGCTGTGCTGAACGGGAGGCGGGCGATCGTTCCGCCGCCAGAGGGGTGCATGCATGCGTTCTGACGGGGCGACAGTCACCACGACAACTCCCTCCCGCCCCACCGATGCGGCAGATCCAAGCAATATCCTTGGTGTTAAGTCAAGGCTTGAAGAAAGTCGTCCTGGTAAAGCGGGCACTGCTGCAACGGAGTTACGACATACGGAGGCCGAGGTGTGGGAGCCGAGTGAGGACGAGCGGCTGGCGCGGTTGCCCGAAGGGATCTGGGGGACGCCGTATGTCGGCAGGCGCTTTCCCGGCTCCCGGGCGGTCACCGAGAAACCGGGCCTTGCCGAGGGCGCCAACTGCCAGCTCTTCGCCTACGAGGTACTCCGGCACTGCTCGTTGACCCTCCCAGGCTGGCGGTCGAGCGACCTGTGGGACGACACCGCACTCACCGAACGGGTCGCGCACGCCCGGCCGTTGGACCTGGTCCTCTTCAACGCCACCGACGACGCCTGGGGCGCGCACGTCGGCGTGGTCGTGGGGGAGGGCCGGGTGCTGCACCTCTGCGCCGAGGTGGGGCTTCCGGCCATGTGGGGCATGGCGGACTTCGCCACCCGCGACCGGTATCGCACGCTCATCGGCTTCAAGCGGGTCCTGCGGCGGGCGTGAGCCGCCCGCCCAGCTCGCCGGCCCTTCGTACGAACGCCTCGTGCAGGTCGTCCGCCGCCCGGGGCACGGAGTCCGCCCTGCGGCGCTGCAGCATCAGCACCACCTGCGTGGAGTCGTCGTCGAGCGGGCGGTAGGTGATCGCGCCGCGCCGCTCCAGCGGGTCGCCGATCACGCTGAAGTCGGGCAGGACCGTCGCGCCCAACCCTTCGGCGACCATCAGCTTGCCCATCTCGGCGCCGTCGGTGGAGTACGAGAAGGCCGGGGCGTGGCCCTCCAGGAGCCGGTGGACGTAGCGGTGCATGACGTATCCGGTGCGCATGGCGATCAGCGGCTCGTGCTCGTCGAGGAGGTCGGACGCAGAGACCGTGTCCAGCGAAGCGAGGGGACTGTCCGGCCGTACGCACAACACCGGGCGTCCGCGCAGCAGTTCGGTGGTCTCGAAGTCGGCGGGCAGGTCGTCGCCGTCGAGATGGTTCACCAGGCCGAGGTCGAAGCCGCCCTCCGACAGCGCCCGGTGGATGTCCGACTGCTGTGCGCCGACCACCTCCACCTGCGTCAGCGGATGCGTCGCGCGGAACTCGCGGACCGTGGGGATGAGCAACGGCACGGTCGCCGCGTTCACCGTGCCGACGCGGACCATACGGCTGACGCGGTGCTGTTCGCCCGCCGCGCCCCGCAGCCGGTCCACCGCGTCCAGCACATTGATGATGTGCGGCAGCAGGTCCCGCCCCTCGGCGCTCATCCTCGCGCCGGTCCGCTTGCGCTCCAGCAGGTCGACGCCGAGTTCGCGCTCCAGATTGCGTACGGTCTCGCTGAGCGCGGGCTGGGAGAGGTGCAGTTCCTCGGCGGCCCGGCGCAACGAGCCGAGCCGGGTGACCGCCGCGATGTATTCCAGCTGCTCTATTCGCACCGCAGCAGAATGCGGTCGCCGGATTAGCGCGTTCAAGGGTTTCCCTGTCACACCTTCGTGAAATTCGCCGGTCCGGGATGCGAGACCGGTCGGCTGTTCCTTGACGGTCCGGACGGGGGGCTGCGACGATCGACGACATGAAGATGCGACTGGACCTCACGCGGCGACGCCATGTCGACCTCGCGCGTGTCTCCAGCTCCTTCTGTTGTCGCGAAGTCTGACGATCCCGACGGTAGGGTCCCCTTCGCACGGACCATCCGCCCACCGGTGAAATCTCCCGCACGGCGCCTTTCTGTGCTTTCCGGCACCCACCGCACCCGTTTCACCGCCCGCATTCCCATGGGAAAGCCGGGCTTGTAGTTCGTCATGCCTTCGTATCGAACAGCGGGAGTTCTCCGTGCCCGAAACAGAATCCGCACCTGACACCCCCACAGACACCGCGACCGAACCCGTCAAATTCGCCTACTGGGTGCCCAACGTCAGCGGTGGCCTGGTCACCAGCAGGATCGAGCAGCGCACCGACTGGGGTTACGACTACAACCGTGAACTCGCCGTCCTCGCCGAGAACAACGGCTTCGACTACGCGCTCAGCCAGGTCCGCTACATGGCCAGCTACGGCGCCGAGTACCAGCACGAGTCGACCAGCTTCAGCCTCGCCCTGCTCCTCGCCACCCAGCGCCTGAAGGTCATCGCCGCCGTCCACCCGGGCCTGTGGCACCCGGGCGTCCTCGCCAAACTCGGCGCCACCGCCGACCACTTGTCGAACGGCCGCTTCGCGGTCAACGTCGTCAGCGGCTGGTTCAAGGGCGAGTTCACCGCCCTAGGCGAACCCTGGCTGGAACACGACGAGCGCTATCGCCGCTCCGAGGAGTTCATCCGCGCCCTGCGCCAGATCTGGACCGAGGACCACACCGAACTCGCCGGAGACTTCTACCGGTTGAGGGACTTCTCCCTCAAGCCCAAGCCCCTCAACACCCCCGAGCGCCCGCACCCGGAGATCTTCCAGGGCGGCAACTCCACCGCCGCCCGCGCCATGGCGGGGCGGGTCTCCGACTGGTACTTCTCCAACGGCAAGGACTTCGACGGCGTCACCGAGCAGATCGCCGACGTCCACAAGGCCGCGACCGAAGTCCGGCGCAAGGCACCGAAGTTCGGCCTCAACGCCTTCCTGATCGCCCGCGACACCGAGGCCGAGGCCCGCGACACCCTCCGTGAGATCGTCGCCCAGGCCGACAGCGAGGCCGTCGAGGGCTTCGGCGCCGCCGTGAAGCAGGCCGGCCAGTCCACCGCCGACGGCAAGGGCATGTGGCAGGACTCCAGCTTCGAGGACCTCGTGCAGTACAACGACGGCTTCCGTACGGGGCTGATCGGCACCCCGGAGCAGATCGCCGAGCGGATCGTCGCCTACAAGCGTCTCGGCGTCGACCTTCTCCTCCTCGGCTTCCTGCACTACCACGAGGAGGTCGACTACTTCGGCCGCCGGGTGCTGCCCCTCGTACGCGAACTGGAAGCCCAACTGCCCCAGTCGTACACCGAGTCCGTGGCCGCTCACGCCTGACCACCACCGTCTCCCGTCGCGCAGAAAGAGAGCCCATGGCCACCGTCCTGTCCGTCTCCGGCAGCCCCTCCGTCTCCTCCCGCACCGCCAAACTCCTGCGCCACCTGGACGCCCGGCTGGCCGCCCAAGGCCACGAGGTGATCCCGCTCGACGTCCGCACCATCCCGGCCGAGGCCCTGCTCGGCGCCGACTTCAAGCACCCCGCCATCGTCGAGGCGACCGAACTCTTCGCCCGCGCCGACGGCGTCGTCATCGGCACCCCCGTCTACAAGGCCGCCTACTCGGGCGTCCTCAAGGCCCTCCTCGACCTGCTCCCGCAGTACGCCCTCACGGGGAAGGCCGTGCTGCCGCTGGTGACCGGAGGCAGCACGGCGCATGTCCTCGCCCTCGACTACGCGCTCCGCCCCGTCCTCAACTCCATGGGCGCCGCGCACATAGTCCAGGGCTGGTTCACCCTCGACAAGGACATCACCACGGGGGAGGACGGCAGCATCACCGTCGCGCCGGGCACCGCCGAGGCCCTGGCCCAGGTGGTCGACCAGTTCTCGGCCGCGCTCGGCCGCACACCCCTGCTGGCCGCGGCGGTCTGACACCGTGACCGCCAAAGTGATCGCCGACGACGTCGAGGCCCTGGCCGTCGCCGCCGCGCTCGCCGAGGAGTTCCGCGCCGGTGCCCCGGCGCGGGACGCCGAACGGAGGCTCCCAGGCACGGAGTTGGAGCGGCTCTCCGCCTCCGGACTGCTCGCCGTCACCGTGCCCGCCGAGCACGGCGGCGCGGACGTACGCCAGGAGACCCTCGCGGAGATCTTCCGGCTGCTGGCCTCGGCCGATGCCAGCCTTGCCCAGATTCCGCAGAACCACTTCGTGTATGTGAACGTGATACGCCGTCAGGGCACCTGGCGACAGCGGGAGTTCTTCTTCGGCGAGGTGCTGGCAGGTCGCCGCTTCGGCAACGCCCAGTCGGAGGCGGGCACCAAACACGTCCAGGACATCCGCACCCGACTGGAACCCCGGCCGGACGGCTCGTACCTGCTCACCGGCGTCAAGCACTACTCCACCGGCGCGCTCTTCGCCGACTGGATCCCCGTCCTCGCCCGAGCCGAGGACGACAACCTGCATGTCGCGTACGTCCCACGGGACGCGAGCGGAGTCACGGTCGTCGACGACTGGGACGGCATGGGGCAGCGTACGACGGCCAGCGGCACCGTCCGCCTCGAAGCCGTGTCCGTCCCCGCCGACCGGGTCGTCCCGCACCACCTCACCTTCCAGGGGCCGCAACTCCACGGCGCCGTCGCACAGTTGCTGCACGCCGCCATCGACGCCGGGATCGCCGCGGGCGCACTCGGAGAGGCTGTCGGGTTCGTCCGCACCAAGAGCCGGCCCTGGTTCGAGAGCGGCGTCGACACCGCGGCCGAGGACCCGCTGCTCATCCAGCGCTTCGGTGAACTCGCCATCCAGGTGAGGGCGTCGGAGGCGCTGCTCGGCGCGGCGGCCCGAGCGGTCGACGCGGCCCGCGAAGACCTCACCGAGGATTCGGCCGCCGAGGCGTCGATCGCGGTCGCCGCCGCGAAGGTGCACGCCGCGGCCACCGCCGTGGAGGTCGCGAGCGCCCTCTTCGAGGTGTCCGGCACCCGCTCCGCCCTCAACTCCCTCAACCTGCACCGCCATTGGCGCGACGCCCGGACCCACACCCTGCACGACCCGGCCCGCTGGAAGATCCAGCACATCGGCCGCTACGTACTCAACGGCACGAAGCCGCCCCGGCACGGCCTGCTCTGAAACGGAGACCCACGTGTCCCTCACCTTCCACTGGTTCCTCCCCACCAACGGCGACAGCCGCCACGTCGTCGGCGGTGGCCACGGCACCCCGGCCACCGTCTCGGGACGGGACCGGCCGCCGACGGTCGCCTATCTGAGCCAGATCGCCCGCGCGGCCGAGGACCTGGGTTTCGTCGGCGCGCTCACGCCCACCGGCGCCTGGTGCGAGGATGCCTGGCTGACCACCGCGATGGTCAGCCAGAACACCGAACGGCTCAAGTTCCTGGTCGCCTTCAGGCCCGGCTTCGTCTCGCCCACGCTCGCCGCGCAGATGGCCTCCACCTTCCAGCGGCAGACCGGCGGACGGCTGCTGCTGAACGTGGTCACCGGCGGCGAGAGCCACGAGCAGCGCGCCTACGGCGACTTCCTCGACAAGGACGCCCGATACCGCCGTACCGGCGAATTCCTGGAGATCGTCCGGGACTTGTGGGACGGCAAGACCGTCGACCTCTCCGGTGAACACCTACAGGTCGAGGACGCCAAGCTCGCCCGTGTGCCCGACCCGGTCCCCGAGATCTACTTCGGTGGCTCGTCACCCATCGCCGGTGAGATCGCCGCCCGTCACGTGGACGTCTACCTCACCTGGGGCGAGCCGCCCGCCCAGGTCGCCGAGAAGATCGCGTGGGTACGCGGGCTCGCCGCGAAGGAGGGCCGGAGCGTCCGCTTCGGGATCCGGCTGCACGTCATCACCCGGGACACCTCCGAGCAGGCCTGGGCCGAGGCCCACAAGCTCCTCGACGGCTTCGACCCGGAGACCGTGAAGTCCGTACAGGCCGGGCTCGCGCGCAGCGAGTCCGAGGGGCAGCAGCGCATGCTCGCGCTGCACGGCGGCAGCCGCGACGGCCTGGAGATCCACCCGAACCTCTGGGCCGGGATCGGGCTGGTCCGCGGCGGCGCGGGCACGGCCCTGGTCGGCAGCCACGACGAGGTCGCCGAGCGCATCGCCGAGTACCATCGCCTCGGCATCGACGAGTTCGTGTTCTCCGGCTATCCGCACCTGGAGGAGGCGTACTGGTTCGGCGAGGGCGTCCTGCCGCGTCTCGCAGCACAGGGCTTGTGGCAGCACCCGTTCGCGAAACCGGCCGCTCCAGCCGCACAGGTGCCCTTCACGAGGTGAGCCGGCCGAGCGAACCGAGGTGTGCCGTGCGCACCTCGGCGGTCTGTCCCTGCACCAGCAGGAACATCCCCTCGCGCGCCAGCCGCTGCGCGGGGCTGCTCAGGTCGATGGACCGCCCGCCACCGGCCACGACGGCCGCGGTCGTGGCCGCGCGCATGACGTCGTACGCCCGCGTCTTCACCGCCAGCCGCTCCGCGATGCGTTCGGTCGGCACCGGGTGGTCGGCCAGCTCGTACGCCTGCCGCCTGACCTCGTCCAGGCGGGTGCGCAACGCATCCGCCGTCTCCTTCGCGGCGGGGTCGCCGTCGGCCGCGGCCAGCAGGTCGAGTGCGGAGGCGGTGATGCCGAAGACGGCCGGTGAGGCGTTGGTGTTCTTCGGGCGGTCGGTCGCGGCCCAGGTCTCGTACGGGGTACGCAGGGCCACCGCGTCCTCGGGCAGCCACAGGCCGTCCAGCTCCAGGGAGACCGTCCGGGAGGCCGTGAGTGCGGCGAGCCGCATCGGGGACGAGGGGCGCAGGCCGGGCTGCTCGCGCGCCTCGGTGAACGCGAACAGCGCCTCGTCCGCGTCCGTGACTCCGGCCAGCAGCATGACGTCGTTGAGGCCCCAGCCCGTGTACCAGGGCACCGTCCCGTCGAAGCGCCAGCCACCGCGCTCGCGCGTGACCCGGACCGGGACGCGCGGATGGGCGCGCAGCTGGGCGTACGCCACCCCGGACAACAGCTCCCCGCTCGCAAGCGGCCCCAACAACCGCTCCCGCACCGAGAGTTCGCTCTTGGCCAGGGTCTGCACCGGTGTGTGGTGCTGGGTCTGCACGAACCACGTCGAGCAGCACGCCCCGGCCAGGATCTCGGCGGTCTCCCGGGCCACCGCGGCGGGCGCCGCCGACCCGCCGTACGCCACCGGCGCACCCACTCCGAGCAGCCCCGACCCCTTGATCGCCTCGATGCTGCTCGCGGACACGCCCTCCTGGTCCACGCGCTCCGCCTGAGGTGCCAGTACCTCGGCGGCGAGGCGACGGGCGCGGGTGACGAGGGGGTGCGGTGCCGTGGTCATCGAAAAAATCTCCCGGTGTCGTGGTGTCCGGTGTCGATCCGGCCGTCTCCCGTTCGTGTAGGCAGTGAGAAGCGGTACACGACCGAGGAGGACATCTCATGAAGCACTACCTGTTGAGCGTGATGCAGCCGGTCGGCGAGCCGCCCGCGCCCGAGGTCCTGAAGGAGATCATGCACAACCTCGAGGTCTTCCACGCGGAGCTGCGCGAGGCGGGTGCCTGGGTGTTCGCCGGAGGACTGCACGGCCCGGAGACGGCCACCGTGCTGCGGGCCAAGGACGGCGACGTACTGATCACCGACGGTCCCTACACCGAGAGCAAGGAGTACCTCGGCGGGATCTGCCTGATCAAGGCACCCGACCTCGACGCGGCACTCGAATGGGGCCGCAAGGCGACGCTGGCGACCACACTCCCCATCGAGGTGCGGCCCTTCATGGGCGAAGCCGACAACTGATGACCCCGAACGCCGGCATCGAGGCCGTCTTCCGCGCGGAGTACGGCCGCTCGGTCGCCGTCCTCGTCCGCTTCCTCGGCGACATCGACCTCGCCGAGGAAGCGGTTCAGGACGCGTTCGCCACGGCCCTGCGGACGTGGCCGGAGTCGGGCGTGCCGCCGAGCCCCGCCGGGTGGATCATCACCACCGCCCGCAACCGGGCCATCGACCGGCTGCGTCGCGAGTCCTCGCGCGAGGCCAGGCACGCCGAGGCGGCCCAGCTGTACGCGCAGGACGAACCGGCCGAGGAGGGCCCCGTGCGCGACGACCGGCTCCGCCTGATCTTCACCTGCTGCCACCCGGCGCTCGCCACCCAGGCGCAGGTGGCCCTTACCCTGCGACTGCTCGGCGGTCTCACCACCCCGCAGATCGCGCGCGCCTTCCTCGTACCCGAGCCCACCATGGCCCAGCGCCTGGTCAGGGCCAAGGCCAAGATCCGCGACGCACGCATCCCGTACCGCATCCCGCGCGACGCCGACCTCCCGGACCGGGTGAGGGGAGTGCTGGCGGTCGTCTACCTCATCTTCAACGAGGGGTACGGCGGCCGGGCGGAACTCTGCACGGAGGCGCTGCGCCTCGGCCGTCTCCTGGCCGAACTCATGCCGGACGAGCCCGAGGCCGTCGGCCTGCTCGCCCTGATGCTCCTGATCGAGGCCCGACGGCCCGCCCGTACGACACCGGACGGCGAGCTGGTCCTCCTCTCAGACCAGGAACGCTCCCTGTGGGACGGGGCCCTGGTCGCCGAGGGCCAGTCCCTCGTCCGCGCCTGCCTGCGGCGCAATCGGCCGGGCCCGTACCAGATCCAGGCCGCGATCAACGCCGTGCACAGCGATGCCCCGACCGCGGCCGCCACCGACTGGGGCCAGATCCTCCAGCTGTACGACCAGCTGGCCGCGCTCACCCCGAGTCCGGTGGTCGCCCTCAACCGGGCCGTCGCCGTCGCCGAGGTCGAGGGGCCGAAGCCGGCGCTGGCCCTCGTCGACGCACTCGACCTGGACGACTACCACGCCTTCCACGCCGTACGGGCGGACCTGCTGCGCCGGCTCGGCCGTCACACCGAGGCCGTGCGGGCGTACGACGCGGCCATCGCGCTCACCGAGAACGCGGCGGAGCGCGCGTACCTCGAACGAAGCCGGGCGGCGCTCGTACGAACCTGAGCCCGCGCGGTCACACACACGAACCTGAGCCCGCACCCTCACACGCTGAGCGCCTCCCGCACCGACCGTTCCGCCTCCTGCCCGCCCTCGCCCGAGGACGTGACCCGCCCGGCCTCCAGGACGTAGTACCGCTGCGCCGCCCGCATCGCGAAGCCGACGTGCTGCTCGACCAGGAGGACTGAGAGCCCGCCGCGAGCGGCGAGGGCGAGGATCGTCTCCTCGATCTCGGTCACCACGGAGGGCTGGATGCCCTCGGTGGGCTCGTCGAGGAGGAGGAGCCGAGGGTCCGTCACCAGTGCGCGGGCGATGGCGAGTTGCTGCCGCTGGCCGCCCGAGAGCAGCCCGGCGCGCCGGCCCGAGAGGGCCCGGAGCGCCGGGAACAGGTCCAGCGCCTCGGCGATCGCCTCCTTGCCGCGCGCCCGCCCGTCGGCGACCAGCTGGAGGTTCTCCGCGGTCGTGAGGTGCGGGAAGGCCTGCTGCCCCTGCGGAACGTAGGCCATGCCGCGGGCCACTCGCTCATGGGGCTTGCGGCGGGTGATGTCCTCGCCGTCGAGACGGACGGTGCCGCTCTGCGGGGTGAGCAGTCCGACGGCGGTTCGCAGGAGGGTGCTCTTTCCGGCGCCGTTGTGTCCCAGCACGGCGGCCACACCGTCGTGCGGGACTTCGACGTAGACCCCGTGCAGGACGGAACTGCGGTGGTAGCCGACGCGTACGTTGTCGATCTCCAGCATCATGTCCGCTCACGCCTCCTGTACGGCGACGCCCGCGGCGGCCTCGCCCATAGGGGACTCCGCGTCCGGCGTCTCAGCCTTGTGCCCGAGATACACCTCCTGCACCTTCGGATCCGCCTGCACCTCGGCCACCGTCCCCTCGCTCAGCACCTTGCCCGCGTGCAGCACACTGACGCTGCGGGCGAAGGAGCGCATGAAGTCCATGTCGTGCTCGATGACGACGACGGTCCGCTCCTGGCTGATCAGCTCCAACAGCTCGCCGGTGGCCTGCCGTTCGTCGTGGCTCATACCCGCCACCGGTTCGTCGAGCAGCAGCAGCCGTACGTCCTGGACGAGCAGCATGCCGATCTCCAGCCACTGCTTCTGACCGTGGGCCAGGGTTCCCGCCGGGCTGTCGGCGAGCTCGGTGAGGCCCACCGTCTCCAGCGCGCGGGCGACGGGCTCCGGCACGCCCTTGCGGCGGCGCAGCATCGTCAGTACGCCCCGGCCCGCGCCCGCCGCGATGTCCAGATTCTGAAGCACCGTCAACTCGTCGAAGACGGTGGCGGTCTGGAAGGTCCGGCCGATCCCCGAGCGGGCGATCCGGTGCACGCTGCGCCCGAGGATGTCCT
Source organism: Streptomyces sp. NBC_00038 (assembly GCF_026343635.1). Classification (NCBI taxonomy): domain Bacteria; kingdom Bacillati; phylum Actinomycetota; class Actinomycetes; order Kitasatosporales; family Streptomycetaceae; genus Streptomyces; species Streptomyces sp. NBC_00038. Next base: position 738,146 of record NZ_JAPELQ010000001.1, on the reverse strand, counting down.
CGCCCCCGAAGCGCACCGAACCCTCCGCCTTCACCAGCCCGGTAACGGCGTCGACGAGAGTCGTCTTGCCCGCGCCGTTCGGCCCGATGAGGAACCGCAGATCGCCCGGGCGCACATCGAGGTCCACTCCGTCGACGGCGGTGAAACCGTCGAAGGACACGCGCAGTTGTCGTATCTCAAGACCTGAGAGCTCACTCATACCGCTTCTCCCACTGGAAGGGCGGGCGCCTTCTCGTCGATCCCCTGCTCGTCGGCCGGCCGGGAGGACCTGCGCCGCCGCCGGACGATCCCCACCAGTGACGCGAGTCCGCCCGGCAGGAACGCAAGGGCCACGATGAACAGCAGCCCTTGGAAGTAGGTCCAGGCCGCGGGGAACTCCTCCGACAGCGCCGTCTTGGCCCAGGCGACACCGACCGCGCCGAGTACAGCGCCCACCAGACTCGCCCTGCCGCCCACCGCGGCGCCGATGACCAGCTCGATGGACGGCACGATCCCGATCAGCGCGGGGGAGATGATCCCGACCGCGGGTACGAACAGCGCGCCCGCGAGTCCGGCCATGCCCGCCGCCACGACGTACGCGACGAGCTTCACGTTCGCCGGGTTGTATCCGAGGAAACGAACGCGCTCCTCGGAGTCCCGTACGGCGACGAGGAGTTCGCCGTAACGGCTGTGGATCAGCTGGCGGGCCAGGGCGATCAGGAGGAGCAGGACCGCGGCGATGATGAAGTACACCATCCGCTGGTTGACCGGGTCGTCGAGGTCGTAGCCGAAGAAGCCCTGGATGTCGGTGAGTCCGTTGGTGCCGCCGGTGGTGGCCTGCTGGCCGATCAGCCAGATGGCGAAGGCGGCGGCGAGGGCCTGGCTGAGGATCGCGAAGTACGCGCCCTTCACCCGGCGCCGGAAGATGAACGAACCGAGGATCGCCGCGACGGCCATCGGCAGCAGCACGGTCGCCGCGAGCGCGAAGAGCGGATTGGCGAACGGCTGCCACCACCAGGGGAGTTCGGTGGCGGTTCCGTACAGCTGCATGAAGTCGGGGAGGTTGCCGGGTCCCGCGTCCGCGATCTTCAGGTGCATCGCCATGGCGTAGCCGCCGAGCCCGAAGAAGACGCCCTGCCCGAGCGTCAGCAGCCCGCCGCGGCCCCACGCCAGGCAGATGCCGACCGCGACGATCGCGGTGCACAGGTACTTGGCGAGCAGCCCGAGCCGGAAGTCGGACAGCGCGAGCGGAGCCACGGCGAAGAGCACCACGGCACCGGCGGCGAAGCCGGCCGCGGGGCGCACGGCGGTGAACCGGCCCTTGAGGCCGCCGAGTTGTTTCGAAGCCGGGGGAGTGGTGGTCATACGAGACTCCTCGTACGCAGCGTGTACAGCCCCTGGGGCCGCCACTGGAGGAACGCGACGATGGCCACGAGGACCAGCACCTTCGCGACGCTGACGGTGGTGGAGTACTCCAGGACGGACTGCAGCACGCCCAGCACGAAGGCGACGATCACGCTGCCCTTGAGCTGTCCGATGCCGCCGACGACGATCACGAGGAAGGCGTCGATGATCACGTTGGTGCCCATCGTGGGCCCGATCGGACCGACCAGCGTCAGCGCCACCCCGGCCACCCCGGCGAGCCCGGATCCGATGAAGAACGCGGTGCGGTCGACACGGCCGGTGGAGATGCCGGACACCTCGGCCAGGTCCCGGTTCTGCACGACGGCACGGATCCGCCGCCCCAGCGGCGTCAGACGCAGCGTCAGCGACAGCGCGACGACCGCCGCGACGGCCAGCCCCAGAATGAACAGGCGGCTGTTGGCGAAGGTGAGCGGGTCGTCGCCGCCGATGACGGTGATGTTCCCGGTGAGAACATCGGGCGCGCGGGTCTGCACATTGGGTGCGCCGAAAATGTCGCGGGCGAGTTGCTGGAGCATCAATGAGACGCCCCATGTGACGAGAAGCGTGTCGAGTGGCCGGAGGTAAAGGCGGCGAATCAGCAGCCATTCAAGGAGGGCGCCGAGTGCCCCCGACACGAGAAAGGCGACGGGCAGCGCGACGAGGAGCGAAATCCCTGCGCTGGAAATGGACTTCTGGAGCACGTACGTGGTGTAGGCGCCGGCCATGATGAACTCGCCGTGGGCCATGTTGATGACATTCATCTGGCCGAAGGTGAGCGAGAGGCCGAGCGCGATGAGCAGCAGAACGGCACCGATGCTGATGCCGGTGAACATCTGCCCGAGGATCACGGTCATGCGGCGACTCCGGGGAGGCGGGACGCGGGGGCCGCAACGCGTTGGGCCCCCGCGCGCGGGTGATCAGGAGAGGCCGGCGGCCCAGTCGTAACCCTTGAGGTAGGGGTCCGGCTTGATCGGCTTGCCGGAGTCCCAGACCTGCTCGATCAGCCCGTCCTCGCCGATCTTGCCGATACGGGCGGTCTTGTAGATGTGCTGGCTGGCGCCGTCGACCGTGACCTTGCCCTCGGGTGCGTCGAAGGTGATGCCGTCCGAGGCCGCCTTGACCTTCTCGGGGTCGAACGACTTGGCCTTCTCGACCATGGCCTTCCACAGATAGACCGAGGTGTACGCGGCCTCCATCGGGTCGCTGGTCGGCTTGTCCTGGCCGTACTTGTCCTTGTACGCCTTCACGAACTTGGTGTTCGCGGCGCCCGGAGTGGTCTGGTAGTAGTTCCAGGCCGTCAACTGGCCCGCCAGGTACTGCGCTCCGATCGACTTGACCTCTTCCTCGGCGATCGACACCGAGACCACCGGCATGCCCTTGGCGGTCAGGCCCGCGGACTTGTACTCCTTGAAGAAGGCCACGTTCGAGTCGCCGTTGAGGGTGTTGAAGACCGCGTCCGCCTTCGACGCCTTCACCTTGTTGGCGATCGTGCTGAACTCGGTGGAGCCCAGCGGCGCGTAGTCCTCGCCGAGCACCGTCATGCCGTTGGCCTTGGCGTACGCCTTGATCTCCTTGTTGGCGGTGCGCGGGAAGACGTAGTCGCTGCCGACCAGGTAGATCTTCTTCTTGCCCTGGCTCTTGAGGTAGTCGAGCGCCGGGATGATCTGCTGGTTGGTGGTCGCGCCCGTGTAGAAGATGTACGGGGACTCCTCAAGTCCCTCGTACTGCACGGGGTAGAACAGCAGCGACTTGTTCTTCTCGAAGACCGGCTTGACGGCCTTGCGGCTCGCGGAGGTCCAGCAGCCGAAGGTGGCAGCGACCCGGTCCTCCGAGATCAGCTTCTGCGCCTTCTCGGCGAACGTCGGCCAGTCGGAGGCGCCGTCCTCGCTGATCGGCTTGATCTGCTTGCCGAGCACACCGCCCGAGGCGTTGATCTCGTCGATCGCCAGCTTCAGCGAGTCGCGCACGGTCACCTCGCTGATCGCCATCGTGCCGGACAGCGAGTTGAGCAGTCCGACCTTGACGGTGTCACCGCTGACGTCCGCCTGCGCGGCCTTGTCGGACGTACCGCCCGCGTCGGTCTTCGCGCCGCACGCGGAGAGTGCGACGACGGCCGCGAGTGCGGCGGCGCCGGCCACCACCCGGCGTCGGAGAATATTGGAACCGCTGGAACCGCTGGACAAAAGAACCCCCTCGGGCTGTGGAGGAGACAACCTCCTGAAGTGCGGTCCACAGCCTCAAGTGACCCTGTTTCCAAGGTGTTTCGCGATACTTTCCCGGCGGTATCTTCCCGCTCTCATGCAGTGATCGCGGGGAAATCCTGGGGCAACAAAAAATGCCCGGGGCGGAATTCGTCACCTGAATTCACAATTCGCCCGAGGCATTCTAGTTACTTCCTGTGGGAAGTATCTTGGCGGGAGCGCGGTCATGTCAAGGGTGGGAACCGTGAAGGTCGAGCTGGGCGACCACGTCGAAGCCGACACCGTCCGCCCGTGCCAGATAGATGCGTTGGCGGACATGACCGCCCCGCAGATGGAGCAGGCCGCGCGGGCCCTCGTACGACACCTTCTCGGCCGCCGCTCCGATCGCCGACACGTCGAGCGTCCTGGCCCGGCCGATGAGCGCGGCCAGCAACAGCACGCCCTCGTAACAGGATTCACCGAGGCTTCCCAGGGCCGGTGCCTCGATGCCGAACCGCCCGGCGTACTGGCCGTGGAAGTCGAGGGTGTCCTGGTTCGCCAGCGAGGCGAAGAACCCGGCGGTGCTGTAGAGGTCCACGGTGGCCGTCGGCCCGCTGGCCATCAGCATGTTCTCGTCCATCAGCGTGCTCAGCCGCAGACAGCGCGCGTCGAGGCCCGCCGCGGCGAACGCCCGGTTGAAGCGGACCGCGTCGCTGCCGACGAGCAGCATGAGCACGCCGTCGGCGTCCGACCGCTCGATCCGGCGCAGCACCGCGTCGAAGTCATGTGTGCCCAGGGGGAGATAGACCTCTCCCTGGATCCTGCCGCCCGCCTCCCGGGCGAAGGCGTGCGCGGCCCGTGCCGTACGGCGGGGCCACACGTAGTCGTTGCCCACGACGAACCAGCGCCGCACCCCGCGCTCATGGGCCAACAGCCCCATCGCGGGCCGCAGTTGATCGCGCGGTGTCTCGCTGGTGAGGAACACGCCCGCGGTGTTCTCGCCGCCCTCGTACAGCGCGGTGTAGACGTACGGCACCCGATGCGCGATCCTCGGCGCCAGCGCCTGCCGCACCGAGGAGATGTGCCAGCCCGTGACGCCCTGCACGACCCCCAGGTCCACCAACGCCTCGACGTGGTCGGCGACTTCGCGCGGTCCGCTGCCGCCGTCGACGGGCAGCAGCCGCAGCTCCCTGCCGAGGACGCCGCCCGCGCGGTTGACCTCCTCCGCGGCCAGCTGTGCGCACAGTTCGCAGGTCGGTCCGAAGATCCCCGCCGATCCCTGCATCGGGAACACGAGCGCCACCCGGAGCACGGAGTCGTCTGCCGTGAACCAGTCGGGCGAAGGCGGATCGGGCCGGAACATGACGTCATGATTTCGGGTCCGCCCGGTGAACTCCAGTCCGTCTCATACCATGTACAGCCCCGCAGATGTGCGTGCCGGACCCCGCGTCTCCGGCATGATCCGCCGGACAGACCCTAGGGAGCAGGATGCCCACGCCAACTCCGCGTCAGCCCCAGGATCTGGCGCACCTCCTGACGCGGGCCGAGCGGCTGGCCGCGCGCCGGCTCCAGAGCGTCCTCGACGAGGACGGCTGCTCGCTCGACGCCTGGCGGGTGCTCGCCCTGCTCTCCGACGGCGAGGGGCATCACATGACGGCGATAGCCGAGGCCGCCTTCCTGCCGCCCCCGACGCTGACCAAACTCGTCGACCACCTCGTCGACCAGAACCTGGTCCACCGCCGCGTCGACCCGCTCGACCGGCGCCGCATCCTCGCCTACCTGACCCCGCGCGGCCAGGCGTACTGGCGGCGCCTCGACCGTGAGGTCCGCGCCCGGTGGCCGGTGCTGAGCGACGGCGACGACGAGCTGCTGCGTGCCCTGCTGGGGCGCCTCACCGACGCGCTCGACGGAGCGGGCGCCGACACCACCCTCTGACACCTTCCGCAATCAAGGGGAACTCTCTGTAAGGCTGATCTCGCGGAGAGTGCTTTTGCTTGCCCGGAATTTATTTGGGCACCTGAAAGGTTGGTATATACATCCAGCTGAACATCCCGCTCTGCATCCAGCTATCGAGTACGTCGCGCGGCCGCTCCACCCGTCCGCGCCCGACCAGCGAGGCACCGTGAACCACTCAACCCCCGAACAGCCCGCCGACGTCGTCTCCCGGCTGCGCGCGACCTTCCGCTCCGGTCGCACCAAGCCCGTCGAATGGCGTACGACCCAGCTGCGCCGACTGCGCGAGCTGCTCACCACGCACGGCGAGGACATCGCCGCCGCCCTCCACGCGGACCTCGGCAAGAGCTCCACGGAGGCCTTCCGCACCGAGATCGACTTCACCGTGCGCGAGATCGACCACACCCTGGACCACCTCGACACCTGGCTGCGCCCCGAGTCCGCCCCGGTCCCGGCGCACCTCGGCGGCGACGCGAGCGCCTGGACGCAGTACGACCCCCTGGGTGTAGTCCTGGTCATCGCCCCCTGGAACTACCCGGTGCAGCTCCTGCTCACCCCGCTGCTCGGCGCGCTCGCCGCGGGCAACGCGGTGGTCGCCAAGCCCAGCGAGCTGGCCCCCGCCACGTCCGCCGTCCTTGCCAGGCTGCTGCCCCAGTACCTCGACACCGACGCGGTCGCCGTAGTCGAGGGTGCCATCCCTGAGACCACGGCCCTGCTGGCCGAGCGCTTCGACCACATCTTCTACACCGGCAACGGCACGGTCGGCCGCATCGTGATGCGCGCAGCGGCGGAGCACCTCACCCCCGTCGCCCTCGAACTGGGCGGCAAGTCCCCGGCGTTCGTCGACCGTGGCACCGACCTGTCCGTCGTCGCCGACCGCCTGGTCCGCGGCAAGTTCCTCAACGCCGGGCAGACCTGTGTCGCACCCGACTACGTCCTGACCGACCCCGAGACCGCCCGCGCTCTTGAGCCCGAGCTCACCCGGGCCGTCGAAGCGGTCTTCGGCGCCGAGCCGAAGACGTCCACCGAGTTCGGGCGGATCGTCAACGAGCGGCACTTCGACCGGCTCAGCTCGCTGCTAGGCTCCGGCCGTACGGTCACCGGCGGCGACAGCGACCGCGCCGTCAAGTACATCGCGCCGACCGTCCTCGCCGACGTCGACCCCAAGTCGCCCGTCATGGCGGAGGAGATCTTCGGCCCGATCCTCCCGATCGTCACGGCGGCGGACCTCGACGAGGCCATCGGGTTCATCAACGACCGCGACAAGCCGCTGGCCCTGTACGTCTTCACCGACTCGGACGCCACCCGGCAGCGGCTCGCCGCCGAAACCTCGTCCGGCGGCCTGGGCTTCGGCCTGCCGCTCGCCCATCTGACCGTCTCCGACCTCCCGTTCGGCGGGGTCGGTGAGAGCGGCATGGGCAGCTATCACGGCCGCTACTCGATCGAGACGTTCAGCCACCGCAAGGCGGTGCTGGAGAAGCCGCTCGGCTGACGCGGGAGGCGGGCGGTGGCCCGGGCCGGTTCTGAACCGGCCCGGGCCACCGTGCTGTTCAGGTGCACCGGGTGTCATGGAATGCGCCGGTATCGGGCGCGCCGCTCAATTGTCGCCGAATGCCCGGCAGTTCACCCGCCAACGTTGTCAGTTCGGCTTGGTCTATACCTTGACTGGTACAGACCAATGCGGTTGAGTGTGCCTCCACACCCCCCACCACGGCCGCCCCCGACGCCGTGCCGGCTCGGCCGGCGCGTGCGCCCAAGGCTCTGCTTCGCTTTGCTCTTGGTCGGGTGCGGCCGTGCTCCGCAAAGGAGTTGATCCTGTGTCGAGGCGCCGCATCTCCGCACTCATGGCAGCAGTCGTCATCGGAACCGCCGCACCGGTGCTCCTGCCGGCCGCGAGTGCTTCCGCCGCGGCTTGTTCGAGCTACCCGAGCTGGGTCGCCGGCAAGGCGTACGTCACCGGCAACATAGTCCGCTACACCGACGGCAAGGCCTACATCGCCGAGCACGACAACCCGGGCTACGACCCCACCATCAGCACCTGGTTCTGGGAGCCCTACGCCTGCGACGGCTCGACGACGCCCGTCGGGACCTTCCCCGTCACCGAGGCGCAGTTCAACCAGATGTTCCCGAGCCGGAACTCCTTCTACTCCTACAGCGGTCTGACGGCCGCCCTGAGCGCCTACCCGGCGTTCGCCAACACCGGCAGCGACACGGTGAAGAAGCAGGAGGCCGCGGCCTTCCTCGCCAACGTGAACCATGAGACCGGCGGTCTGGTCCACATCGTCGAGCAGAACACCGCCAACTACCCGCACTACTGCGACTGGAGCCAGTCCTACGGCTGCCCGGCAGGTCAGGCGGCGTACTACGGCCGCGGCCCGATCCAGCTCAGCTGGAACTTCAACTACAAGGCCGCGGGCGACGCGCTCGGCATCGACCTCCTCAACAACCCCTGGCTGGTGCAGAACGACGCCGCGGTGGCCTGGAAGACCGGTCTCTGGTACTGGAACACCCAGAACGGTCCCGGCACCATGACCCCGCACAACGCCATGGTCAACGGCGCCGGCTTCGGCCAGACCATCCGCAGCATCAACGGCTCCCTGGAATGCGACGGGCGCAACCCCGCGCAGGTCCAGAGCCGCGTCGACGCCTACAACCGCTTCACCTCGATCCTCGGCGTCACGCCCGGAGCCAACCTCTACTGCTGACGTCGGTCGGTGAACGCGTCCCCACGAGCGGCACCCTGAACACGTACACGCAGGGGCAAATCCTGTGCGAAGCTGCCGCGATGACCTCAGAGAAGATCACCGCGGCAGCAGCAGGCACCTGGAAACTCGGAGATCTGCCCGTCAACCGCATCGGATACGGCGCGATGCGGCTGACGGGCAGTGCGGCCTTCCATCTCGGCGTACCGAGCAACCGTGAACGCTCCATCGCAGTGCTGCGGCGCGCGATCGAGCTGGGCGTCAATCACATCGACACCGCCGCCTTCTACTTCTCGTCGCTGCGCTCCGCGAACGAACTGATCAACAGCGCGCTCGCCCCGTACGCGGACGACCTGGTCATCGCCACCAAGGTCGGGCCGCACCGCGACTACTCGGGGGAATGGGCCACCGCCGCCAGGCCGGACCAACTGCGCGGCCAGGTCGAGGAGAACCTGCGGCAGCTCGGCCGCGACCATCTCGACGTCGTGCATCTCCGCCGGATGCGGCAGGACTCCATCGCCGAGCACTTCGGCGCGCTGGCCGAACTGCGTGAAGCCGGCCTGATCCGGCACCTGGCGATCTCCGACGTCGGATCCGGGCACCTCGCCGAGGCGCAGGCCATCGCGCCGGTGGTGAGTGTGCAGAACAAGTACGGCCTCGACTTCCCGGACCCCGAGGCCGATGCCGTCCTGCGGACCTGCGGCGAACAGGGCATCGCCTTCGTGCCCTTCTTCGCGATCGCGGGCAAGGGCGGCGCACAGGGCGCCAGCGGCACCGATGACGAGGAGGTGCTCGCCGTCGCGGGTGCGCACGGCGCGACCCCCGCGCAGATCCGGCTCGCGTGGACGCTGCGACAGGGCCCACACGTGCTCGCCATCCCCGGCACGGGCAACCCGGACCACCTCGCCGAGAACGTGGCCGCGGGCGCGCTCCGGCTCACCGACGAGGAGTTGGCCCGCCTCGACGCGAGGCACACGCAGGGCGAGTGACCGCCCCGCTGTTCAGGATTCGGCCGCTTTGGGATCCACCGCGGGTGTGCCCAACCCGTCGATGAGCAGGTCCAGGAGCCGGGCCATGCGCGCCTCCCCCTCCTCGCCGGGGCCGGTACGCCACAGGAGTCCCAGCAACAGGGCGACGGCGCTGACGACCGCCTCGTAGATCTCACCCGCGAGGCCGTCGTCGGTGAGGGAGTGCGGTACTCCGACACGCCGTGCTTGATGCGCCCGTAGTGCGCGAGCCGGTCGAACCACAGACGCAGCGCCTCCAGCGGGGGGTGGTCCTCGAGCAGTTCCGGGGCGTACGCCGCGAGTTGGTCGACCTCGTGGCGGTAGACCGCAAGGATCAGCGCCCCGCGGGTGGGGAAGTGCCGGTAGAGAGTCCCCGGGCCGACGCCGGCCTTCTTGGCGATGGAGTTGAGCGAGGCGTCACTGGAGGCCGTGAACGCGTCGCGTGCGACCTCGATGATGCGGGCGCGGTTCTGCCGCGCGTCCGCCCGCACGGGCTGGTTCCGCCGCTCGGCCATGCTGCCGCTCCGTTCCTCCGCCAGGGATCGGTTGCGTACCGGAGACCTCTCCGTTACTGTCGAAAGCTATCCGGAGACCTCTCCGGTCAGCTTGAGCGTACGTGGGCGAAGGCGGTACGGACATGAAGGTCGTCCTCTTCGGAGCGAGCGGCATGATCGGGTACGGGGTTCTGCGGGCGTGCCTGGACGACGACGCCGTCCAGAGCGTCACCGCGGTCGTCCGGCGCCCCCTCGGCCTGCGCCACCCCAAGCTGCACGAGGTGGTCCACGCGGACTTCACCGACCTCACCGACGTGGCAGCGTCCCTCGACGGCGCCGACGCCTGCTACTTCTGCCTGGGCACCCCTTCGGCCGGACTCACCGAGGCTGAATACACCCGCGTCACCCACGACTACGCCCTCGCGGCAGCCCACGCACTCCTGCCCCTGAACGACGAGCTGACCTTCGTCTACGTGTCGGGAAACAGCGCCGACAGCGCGAGCAGGACGATGTGGGCGCGGGTCAAGGGCCGGACCGAGGACGCACTGCTTGCCCTGCCGTTTCACGCGTACGTCTTCCGGCCGACCTACATCCGGCCCCGGCAGGGCGCCCGCCCCGGAACCCGCTCCTACCGCCTGATGTACGCCGCCACCTCCTGGCTCTACCCCGTGCTGCGCCGCCTCTTCCCACAGCACATGACCACGACCGACACGCTGGGCCGCGCCATGCTCGGGGTGACACGGCTGCGGGGGAGCGGACCGCGCGTTCTCACCAGCACGGGGATCAACCATCTCGGCGCCCGGCCGCTGCCGGAGGTGACGTCATGACGGGGACCGTCCTGGTGACCGGCGGCACCGGATTCGTCGCCGGCTGGTGCATCGTCGAACTGCTGCGCCAGGGGTACGAGGTGCGCACCACGGTCCGCGGCACGTCCCGTCGGGAAGCCGTTCTGGCCGCTGTCTCCACGGAGGTGGACCCGGCGGACCGCCTCAGCTTCGCCGTCGCGGATCTGACGTCGGACGCGGGCTGGGCGGCGGCGGTCGAGGGCTGCGAGTACGTCCTGCACGTGGCCTCGCCGCTGGGCGCGGACGCGCCCAAGGACCCGGACGCCTTGGTCGTTCCGGCCCGGGACGGGGCACTGCGCGTGCTGCGCGCGGCCACGGACGCCGGGGTACGGCGGGTCGTCATGACGTCCGCGTGCGCCGCCGCGACGCCACCCCTGGCCGACCCGGACAGCATCAGCGACGAAACCCGCTGGACCGACACCGACGACCCGACCCTGACCGCCTACCGGAAGTCGAAGGCCGTCGCGGAACAGGCCGCCTGGCACTACATGCGGGACCAGGAGGGACCGACCGCACTGGCCACCGTGTTGCCGGGAGCGGTCTTCGGGCCACTGCTCGACGCGGCGAACCGGGGTTCGGTGCAGGTGATCGAACGCCTGCTGCGCGGGCGGCTGCCCGGGACGCCGCGGATCGGGTTCGAGGTCGTAGATGTGCGCGACCTCGCCGACCTCCACGTACGCGCCATGACCTCACCCGAAGCGGCGGGGCAGCGATTCATCGCGGCCGGGGAGTTCCTCTGGATGGCCGAGATCGCACAGGAACTGCGCGCGGCGCTCGGTGACGCCGCGGGGAAGGTGCCCACGCGGAAACTCCCCGACTTCGCGATGCGCCTGCTGGCGCGTTTCGACCCCGGCGTTCGCGCGGTCGTGCCGTACCTGGGACGCAGGCATCTGCACTCCGCCGACAAGGCGCGACGGATGCTGGCATGGCAGCCGCGCCCCGCCGCCGAGACCGTCACCGACTGCGCGAGGAGCCTCGCCGCCCACCAGGTGGCGTAGGCCCGATGCCATGGGCGGGCTGCCCCCGGGAGACTCAGCCCAACTGCTCGTGCAGGAAGGCCACCGTGCTCTGCCAGGCCTGCGCGGCCGACTCGGGGTGGTACACACTCGGACGTCCGTCGTTGAAGAAGGCGTGCTGGGCGGGGTACAGACGCAGGTCCGCAGTGATGCCGGACTGCCGTTGGATCGCCTCGCCCAGCTCGTCCAGCTTCTCCTTCGGAATGCTGGTGTCGAGTTCGCCGTAGTGCCCCTGGACCTGAGCCTTGAGGCCGGAGAAGTCGGGCAGCTCGCCCCGGATCACGCCGTAGAACGGCACCGCCGCACCGACACGCGGATCAGCAGCGGCCAGGTACAGGACGAAGCCGCCGCCCATGCAGAAGCCGACGGAGCCCACGGCGGCGGAGGTGACCTCGGGCAGCCCGAGGAGGTGGTCGACCGCGCCGGAGAGCAGCTCGACGCCGCGCGGCACCGGCAGCTCCCTCATCATCCGCAGCGCTTCGTCCTTGTCGTGGGCGACATTGCCGCCGTACAGGTCGGGGGCCAGAGCCACGAAGCCCTCCGCCGCCAGCCGGTCCGCGACATCCGCGATGTGATCGGTGAGGCCCCACCACTCCTGGATGACGATGACGCCGGGCCCCTGCCCGGACGGCGGCAGCGCCAGATAGCCGTGGGCGGTGGTCCCCGCGCTGGGGAACGTCACGTTCTGATGGGCGGGGGCTCCGGTCGACTTCGGCAGCTCGGACATGGCACTCAACTCCTGTGGGGACAGCGTCAGGTGGGGGCACGGCGGGCCGGCCCCGAGTCGATCTCCACCATGCCATGCCTGCGTGTGCTGCCTGCGCCCGGCCCGTGCGGACACCGCCCGCCATCGATCCGGGATGCGGACGGGGCGCTCGGGGGATGCCGTACCCTACGTGTTACGTATAACGCACGGAGCCCGCGGAGAGCCCCTGATGAGACGCATCGCCCTGGTCACCCTCGTCGTCGACGACTACGACGAGGCGATCCGCTTCTACACCGAAGCCCTCGGTTTCCGGCTCGTCGAGGACACCCCGCGGCCAGACGGCTCCCGCTGGGTCGTCGTCGAACCGGGCACGGAAGGCCAGGCCACGGACGGCCTGGGCACCGGGCTGGTGCTGGGCCGCGCCAAGGACGAAGCACAGCGCGCGCGGGTCGGCGACCAGACCGGCGGGCGCGTGGGCTTCTTCCTGCACACCGAGGACTTCGCCGGCGACTACGCACGGATGCGCGCCGCGGGCGTGACCTTCCTGGAGGAGCCGCGCCACGAACCGTACGGCTCGGTCGTCGTCTTCCAGGACCTGTACGGAAACCGCTGGGACCTGCTCCAGCCCGCCACCACCGCCTGAACCACCGAACCGACGACCTGCCGAGGAAACACACGCATGACCGCGCCCCGCATCGACATCGACACCATCCGCAGGCTCCCCAAGGCCGTCCTGCACGACCACCTCGACGGCGGCCTGCGCCCCGCCACCCTCGTGGAACTCGCGGAGTCGGTCGGCCACACCCTGCCCACCACCGACCCGGACGCCCTCGCCGCCTGGTACTACGAGGCCGCCAACTCCGGTGACCTGGTGCGGTACATAGCCACCTTCGAGCACACCCTCGCCGTGATGCAGAGCCGCGAGGGCCTGCTGCGCACCGCCGAGGAGTACGTCCTCGACCTGGCCGCCGACGGGGTCGTCTACGGCGAGGTCCGGTACGCGCCCGAGCTGATGGTGAACGGCGGGCTGAACCTGCCCGAGGTCGTCGAGACCGTGCAGGAGGGCCTGGCGGCGGGCATGGCCAAGGCGGCCGCCCAGGGCACTCCGGTGCGCGTCGGCACGCTGCTCTGCGGGATGCGGATGTTCGACCGCACCCGTGAGATCGCGGACCTCGCCGTGGCGTTCCGGGACGGCGGTGTCGTCGGCTTCGACATCGCCGGGGCCGAGGACGGCTTCCCGCCCGCCGACCACCTGGCGGCCTTCGACCACCTGCGCCGCGAGAGCGTCCCGTTCACCATCCACGCCGGTGAGGCCCACGGCCTGCCCAGCATCCACCAGGCCCTCCAGGTCTGCGGCGCCGAGCGGATCGGTCACGGCGTCCGTATCACCGAGGACATCGTCGACGGCAAGCTCGGCCGCCTCGCGGGCTGGGTCCGCGACCGCCGTATCGCCCTGGAGATGTGCCCGACGTCCAACCTCCAGACGGGTGCGGCGACTTCGATCGCCGAGCACCCCATCACCGCCCTGCGCGACCTCGGCTTCCGCGTCACCCTCAACACCGACAACCGTCTGGTGTCGGGCACGACGATGACCCGCGAGATGTTGTTGCTGGTCGAGCAGGCGGGCTGGACCGTAGAGGACCTGCGCACGGTCACCGTGAACGCGGTCAAGAGCGCGTTCATCCCGTTCGACGAGCGCAACGCCCTCATCCGCGACGTGGTCCTGCCCGGCTACGAGGCCACGCTCTAGCCCAGTCCCCGTACATAGGCGGCCTGGCCGACATGCTGAAGATCGTCGGACAGGACGCTGACCAGGCGCGCACCCAGGGTGACCGGCGGGTCCCAGCGCTCGTCCACCACGCGTTCCAGGTCCTTGGCACCCAGTCCGCGGACGAACCCCAGCGTCTGTGCGTGCACCGCGTCGTAGTAGCCGAGCAGCAGGTCGCCCGAGTCCACCCGGACCTGGGCGACCTGCTTGGGCGTGTGGCCGTACCCGGTGTCCGGATGCGGGAGCCCCAGCGCGAAGCGGTCGGCCCAGCCCTGGGAGAGCCAGACCTGTTCCAGCTCGGCCACGTCGGCGACATGGTCGTCCTGGACGCGGGTGAGATGCCAGATCAGCCAGGAGATCGAGTTGGCGCCGGCGGCGGGAGGGGTGTTGAGGCCGTCCGGGGGCAGTCCGTCGACCGCGGCATGGACGTCTTCCTGGATGCGGCTGAAAGCGTCGATGAGGATGTCCTTCGCATGCATGCGTCCACCATCGCGCACGGCGGTCCCTCACGCGCGCCGATTCCGAGGGCCGTCAGGCCCGCTCCTCCGGAGCGTCGAGCAGAACCATCAGCGCCCGGGCCGCCGGACTGGTGGCGTCCGGCGGCGGCAGCATGGCGACCGTCTCGTACGACGCCTCGGAGACGCCCTTGAAGGGGAGGGCGGTGAGATCGCCGGCCTCACGCTTGAGGCCGAAGTGCCGCGGTACGACGGCGATCCCGAGGCCCTCGTGGACGAGTTCCAGGAGGCTGTGTACGTCGTTGACCTCAAGGGTCACGGTTCGGTGGACGCCCGCGGCGGCGAAGGCCGCGTCCGTGGTGCGGCGTGGTCCCCAGTCGGGGTGGAAGTCGACGAAGGCCTCGCCGCCCAGTTCCTCGGGCGTGAGCACCGCGGCGGTCGCCAGGTGGTGCGCCCGATGGCACAGCACGGTCATCGGCTCGCTGGTCAGCGGGACCGAACGCAGCTGGTCGGTGTCCGCCTGGGTCCGCACGGCGAAGGCCAGATCGAGCCGCCCGGCGGCGACCTCCTCGGCCAGTGCCCCCGATCCCGCCTGCCTCAGACAGATCTCGACGTCAGGATGGCGGCGGCGGAAGGCGGCGAGGAGCGTGGCCACGTGCACCCCGGCGATGCACTGTTCGGCGCCGAGGGTGAGCGTGCCGCGCAGCAGGCCCTGCACCGCGGCCACGGCGTCGTGGGCCGAGCGGACCTGGGCCAGGATCCGCTCCGCCTCGCCCAGCAGAGCGCGGCCGGCCTCCGTGAGCGTGACCCGGCGGGTGGTACGGACGAACAGCGGAGCCTGGAGCTCCCGTTCCAGGGCGCGGATCGAGGAGGACAGGCCGGACTGCGACACCATGAGCCGCTCGGCCGCCCGGGTGAAGTGCTGGTCCTCGGCGACGGCGACGAAATGCTGGAGATGGCGCAGTTCCATGAAGGGCAAGGGTAGCCGCCGTGCGGTGACCGCCCTCGCCGATTGAGAAGCCCCGGTGCTGAATCCCATCCGATTCTCCCGTTGGACCGCTGCCCCAGCAGCGCGCGAGAGTGGAGACCTGATTTTCCCGGCATCTCAGGAGTACACGTTGTACACCGCACACACCGACCGTTACGCGGACATGCCCTACCGGCGCACCGGACGCAGCGGCCTGAAGCTCCCCGCGCTGTCGCTCGGCCTGTGGCACAACTTCGGCCCCGACCGGCCGGTGGAGACCCAGCGCGCGATCCTGCGCCGCGCCTTCGACCTCGGCGTCACCCACTTCGACCTGGCGAACAACTACGGCCCGCCGCCCGGTGCCGCCGAGTCGGCACTCGGCGACGCCCTGAAGGCGGACTTCACGCCCTACCGCGACGAGCTGGTCATCTCCACCAAGGCGGGCTACCTGATGTGGCCGGGCCCGTACGGCGAATGGGGCTCGCGCAAGTACCTGCTGTCCTCGCTGGACCAGAGCCTGGGCCGCATGGGCCTCGACTATGTGGACATCTTCTACTCGCACCGCCCCGACCCGGAGACTCCCCTCGAGGAGACGATGGGCGCCCTGCACTCCGCGGTCCAGCAGGGCAAGGCGCTGTACGTCGGCGTCTCCAACTACTCGCCGGAGCAGACCCGCGAGGCCGCCCGCATCCTGGGCGAACTGGGCACCCCGCTGCTCATCCACCAGCCGCGCTACTCGATGCTCGACCGCCGCCCCGAGGACGGGCTCCTCGACGCCCTGGACGAGCTGAAGATCGGCTCCATCGCCTACTCGCCGCTGGAGCAGGGCCTCCTGACCAGCCGTTACCTCGACGGCATCCCGGAAGGCTCGCGCGCCGCCAGTGACAGCCCGTTCCTGAGCGCGGACACGGTCACCGAGGATCTCGTACGACAGCTGCGCGCTCTCGACGAGATCGCCAAGTCCCGTGGCCAGTCCCTGGCGCAGCTGGCGTTGGCCTGGGTGCTGCGCGGCGGCCGGGTCACCTCCGCGCTCATCGGCGCGAGCAGCACCCAGCAGCTGGAGGACAGTGTCACGGCCACCCGCGCCCTGGACTTCGACCCGGAGGAGCTGGCCCGGATCGACGCGATCATCAAGGCGTGAGGCGCACGACCTCGCGGTCGGACGGTCCGGGGCCGACTTTCGCCCCGGACCGGTTCGTCCACAGGCCGCACACGCCGACCGCTACGCGTTGAGCCGCTCCTCCAGGCGGACGGTCACCGTGTCGCCCTCCGCCTTCCCGATCGCTTTGCGTACCTCGGCCTTCACCGGCAGCATGTGGGTGCCGTCTCCCAGGGCCATGAAGGAACTGCGGAAAGGATGGCCGTCGATCGTGCCGCTGACCTTGACCAGGCCGCGGGTTCCGAAGAAGGCGACGGACTCCGGCCATTTGACATAGGTCCAGCTGCCGGCCTCCGGGCTCTTCCTCAGGACCGCGGTGAAGTGCGCGTTCACCTTGCTCACGGTGTTCATGGATCCTCCCTTTCCGTAGGTGCCCTACTCAAAAGACCACCGTGAGCCGGAAAACTCATCGCGGGGCCACCGCCGGCCGCGCCGTGGCGAACTAAGCCGGAACGCGGTCGAGGAATCCGTGCACATTCCGGATTCGGTCCTCGCCGTCGAGAGTGATCACGTCGAATCCGGCGACGGGCGCCGAACCGTCCGCCTCGTCGACCAGCTCCCAGCCGAAGCGGGCGATGTCGTGGTGCCCGTCGACCGCGCCCGCGAGGCGGAAGGTGAAGCCCGGGAACTGCTCGTGCACCGAGGCGATCACGGCGGCTATCTGTCCGTGTCCCCGCACCGCGGCCAGCGGATCGGTGTAGCTTCCCTCCGCGGCCCACGCGGCGGCGACCGCCTTCGTGAGCGCGTCGGGTTCACCCGCGTTCCAGGCCTCGAAGTACCGGGCGACGGCATTCTCGTAACGGTCGTTGCTTGCGGACATGGTGGATCAGCCTCCATCAGGGCGGGGTTCTCACTGGTCAGGGGTCGGATTCCGGCGGGCGTTGCCCCGCTGGGTTCCGATACCGAAACCATGCCGGGAGACCGTCGCCGGCGTCGATTACCTCGCAGGTAAGGGCGCCCGACCGTGTTTCGGCCAAACCGGGCCGCGAATATGCCAGGAGACTGGCTGGAATGGCATGGTGACAGAGTGTCAGGAGTGGCGATACTCAAAGTCAAGGGCAATTCAGCCAAGCCCGCACAGCGTCATCATGCACCGCAGTAGCGCCATCATGCACAGCAGACGAGCCGCAGGGAAAGCGAGGCAGTACCGGCAGCGAGCGACGCGATGGGGGAGCGATCGTGCACGACGAATTCCTGTGCTATGTCACCGCCTACGGAATCTGCGGCGGTCAGCGTGTCGGCGTTCCGCTGGGCAGCTATCGCGCGCCCACCCTGGCGCTGGCCCTGTGGTGGATGCGGGACCGTGCCGCGTGGATGGCCGAGCGGCTCGACCCGCAGCCCGAGGATCCGACCTTCCCGCCGAACTCCATCGCGCCGGTGGGGGCAACCGTCCCCGACGTGCCGAGCGTCCTCCGTGCCTGGTGCGGCGACTCGACGCAACAGGAGCTGGTCGCCGACGACTTGGCCGCCGGGAAGCTCGTCCGTGTCGCCACCAACGACGACACCACCGAGTACGAGTTGATGGCCGAGTCCGTGGACGCGCGGCGCATGCAGAGGACCGCCGCCGCACTCGGCACCTCGGCGGCCTGACCGCCGAACCGCTCACCCCGGATCGCGCGCGGGACGAAGGTGTGCTTCCTGGATCGCGCGCCGGACGAACACGTCCGCCCGCATCCGACGAATACCTCCGCCCCCATCCCGGCGAATGGGCCCGTCGGGCGAATAAATGCACGAATAGCTAGAATTCAGACATGGCAGAGCGGCCGGTCGCGCCCATCGCTCCCGAACTCGTCCTCGAAACCGAGACGGGCTTCACGGTGATGAGTCCCAGCCGCGACTATCACGTCGGACGCGACCCGTTGAGCGATGTCGTCATCGACGACGCCCGGGTCTCCTGGCACCACGCGGTACTGCGCCCCGACGCCGACCACTGGACCATCGAGGACGAGAACAGCACGAACGGCACGTACGCCGACGGCAAGCGCGTCCATGAGTGGGGCGTAGGCCCAGGCACCGTCATCCGCTTCGGCAACCCCTCCGACGGCCCCCGGGCGAAACTCGTCGACCGGCCCCCGGAACGCCCCTCGGCCGTGTCCCTGCCCTTGGCCACCGGCACGTTCCGCCGGCCGACCACCGTACGGCCGCTGCCCGCCCGGACCGTCCGCATCGGCCGCGGCGGCGACAACGACCTGGTCATCGACGACCTGATCGTCTCGCGACGGCACGCGGAACTGCGGGCCCAGCCGGACGGGACGTACGAGATCGTCGACCTCGGCAGCCACAACGGCACGTTCCTCAACGGCCAGCCTGTCGCCCGGGCGCCGGTCACACCCGGTGACATCGTGGGCATCGGTCACTCCGCGTTCTGCCTCGTCGGCGACCAGCTGCAGGAGTACGTCGACACCGGCGAGGTCTCTCTCGACGTCCAGGACCTCATGGTCGCCGTCGACCACGGCCGTAAAACACTCCTGGACCAGGTGTCGTTTCCGGTCGGCGAGAAATGCCTGCTCGCCGTCGTGGGCCCGAGCGGCGCCGGGAAATCCACGCTCCTGAACGCCCTGACAGGACAGCGTCCCGCCGACCGCGGCACGGTCCTGTACGACGGCCGCGACCTCTACCGCGACTACGCCGAACTGCGCCAGCGCATCGGCCTCGTCCCGCAGGACGACATCCTGCACGCGCAGCTGACCGTGCGCAAAGCCCTCACGTACGCCGCACAACTGCGCTTCCCGCAGGACACCGCGAAGGCGGAGCGCCGTGCCCGGGTCGACGAGGTGATCGGCGAGCTCGGCCTCGAGCAGCGCGCCGACCAGCCCATTCACAGTCTGTCGGGCGGCCAGCGCAAGCGGGTCAGCGTGGCCCTGGAACTCCTGACCAAGCCGTCGCTGCTGTTCCTGGACGAGCCGACGTCCGGCCTCGACCCCGGCATGGACCGCTCCGTGATGCACATGCTGCGCGGCCTCGCCGACGACGGCCGCACGGTCATCGTGGTCACCCACAGCGTGCTCAGCCTCGACGTCTGCGACCGGCTCCTGGTGCTCGCGCCCGGCGGCAAGGTCGCCTATTACGGACCGCCCGAGGACGCTCTCGCGTTCTTCGGCTACGAGGAGTGGCCGGAGGCGTTCGAGGACTTCGAGCGGGACCACGACCGGGACTGGGCGGGGGACTACCGGGAATCGCCGTTCCACCGCCAGTACATCGACAACTCCACCTCACAGCCCTACCTGGCCCAGGCCGCCCCGGTCGCCTCCGTCGCACCGCCGCCCAAGGCCCAGAGCTGGGGTTCCCAGCTCGGCACCCTGGTCCGCCGCTATGCGGCCGTGCTCAGCGCCGACCGGACCTTCCTCGCGATCATGATCGCGCTGCCGTTCGTGATGGGCGCGATGGCCCGGGCACTGGCCGGCAGCGAGCTGGTCCAGGACTCGGTGATGGACGCGCTGCTCATCCTGTGCGTCGGCGGAGTCCTGACGGGCGCGGCCAACGCCGTGCGCGAACTGGTCAAGGAGCGGGTGATCTACCAGCGCGAGAGAGCCGTCGGCCTGTCCAGATCGGCGTACCTGATGTCCAAGATCGTGGTCCTCGGCACGATCACCGTGGTGCAGGCCGTCGTGCTGACCCTGGTCGCCCTGCTCGGCGTGGACCTCAACGCACCCGGCGGGGAAGGGGTGCTCATGCCGCCGCTCGTGGAGATCACGGCGGCCGTGGCCCTGCTCGCCTTCACGGCGATGATGCTCGGCCTCCTGGTCTCCGCCCTGGTGCGCAAGGAGGAGGTCACGATGCCCCTCCTCGTGCTGCTCGCCATCGTCCAAGTCGTCTTCTGCGGCGCGCTCCTGAAGCTGAACGGCGTGCCCGGCCTGGAGCAGTTCTCCTGGCTCGTGCCCGCGCGCTGGGCCTTCGGCGCGATGGCGGGGACGATCGAGATCGCCAAGATCCTCCCGGGGGACTCGACCGCCGACCCGCTGTTCCGGCACGAGACCGGTGTGTGGCTGCTCAACATGGGGATGCTGGTCGTGCTCTCCGTCGTCTTCGGGTACGCCGTGATCCGCCTGCTGCGGCGGCACGAACCCGCCGTCATGCGGAAGTAGGTGCGATGACGACACCCGACTTCCGCCCCACCCACGTGATCCCCCAGGACGGGCTGCCCGCCTGGGAGTCCCCCGACCCGTCCCGGCCCACGGTGCCCCTCGACGCGCTGCTGCCGGTCCAGCTGATCGACCGGCTCGGCGACTGGGGCCGGGTCGTCTGCGCCAACGGCTGGTCGGCCTGGGTCGACGGCCGCCTGCTGATCGCCGTACCGCAGGCGCCGCCCGCCGCCGGCAGCCCGCTCACCCGCACGGCCGACCCGCGCCCGCTGCTCGCCCGCGTCGAGGAAGCGCTCACCCGCTATCGGAGCGCCGCCGAGGATCTCGCGGCCGGGCGGCTCGACGGGCAGTCCTTCCGCGGCCGTACGCAGGGGCAGCGGATCGGGGTGGTCGTCGACGGCGAGTCCCTCTGGCTGTACGACGGCGAGCACGAGCGGTGGGTGTACTGCGACGGGACGCGGCTCAGCACCTTCGCCGCGTCCCAGAAGCCGGCCACAGCGGCGCGGGAGCCCGTACGGGAAGAGGCGCCGGCGGACCGCGAACCCACGCGGGTCGTGACCTACGACGAAGACGACCGGAGTGACGTCTGATGGGCTACGAGGACGACCGGAGTGACGTCTGATGAGCGATGGCGGGCGCCACGACACCAGCATCTTCTCCGGGCGCCCGTCCGACCTGATCGGACGGCAGATCGCCGGCTACCGGATCGAGCGGGAGATCGGCCGTGGCGGCATGGCCGTCGTCTACCGGGCCAAGGACCTGCGCCTGGACCGGACCGTCGCCCTCAAACTGCTCGCGCCGGAGCTGGCCCGCAACGACACCTTCCGCGGCCGCTTCACCCATGAGTCGCGGGTGGCGGCCGCCATCGACCACCCGAACATCGTGCCGGTATTCGAGGCGGGCGAGACGGACGGCGTCCTGTACATCGCCATGCGGTACGTCGCCGGACGCGACCTGCGTCATCTGCTCGACCGCGAGGGCCCGTTGCCCGTCAAGGTGGCCGCCCGGATCGCCGTCCAGGTCGCGTCCGCGCTCGACGCGGCCCACGACCACGGGCTGGTGCACCGGGACGTGAAACCCGGCAACATCCTGGTGGCGCAGGGCACCGACAGCGACCACCCCGAGCACGTGTACCTCACGGACTTCGGTCTGACGAAGAAGTCGCTGTCGCTCACCGGGTTCACGAGCGTCGGCCAGTTCGTCGGAACGCTCGACTACGTGGCTCCCGAGCAGATCTCGGGCAAGCCGGTGGACGGCCGGTGCGACGTCTACAGCCTCGCCTGCGTCGTCTACGAGACGATGGCCGGGAAACCGCCCTTCCAGCGCGATGACGACATGGCGCTGCTCTGGGCCCACCAGTACGACGAGCCGCCACCGCTGACCGAGAAGCGGCCCGACATCGCCGCCCCGGTGGACGGCGTACTCGCGAAGGCGCTGGCGAAGAGCCCCGACGACCGTTACGACTCCTGCCTCGCCTTCGTGGCCGCGCTGCGGGTCGCAGCGACCGGCGCCACCGACGCCGGACACGCACCGACGCAGGTGGACCGGCGGGCTGTCGGGGCCCCCGAGTTCAGTCCGCCGCCCGATCCGCCGGACTGGGCCCGGCCGGTGTTTCCGGGGTAACTCGTCTCCGACGGCTCTTGGGCGACGAATGTCCTGCGGGGGTAAACCCCCCTCAGCACAGGCCAGTTGGCGGGATGTGACGATCGGTGGAGACCGGCGAAGCTCGTCCGTATGACGAAGATCAAGCGAAACGCCGCCCTGCTTGCCGCCTCCGCCGCCGTGCTCAGTCTCACCGCACCACTGACCGCGACGGCGTCGACCGCCGGTGCCCCCGCACTGTTCGACTGGGCGAAGTGCGAGGGAAGCGGGCTCGATCCGCGGCAGCAGTGCGCGACCGTCGAGGTGCCGATGGACTACGCCGACCCCGATGGCGAGAAGATCGGTATCGCCGTCTCCCGGATACCCAGCGAGAACCCGCAGGCGCGTCGAGGTGCCCTGCTGCTGATCCCCGGCGGGCCCGGCGGCTCCAGCCTCAACAACCCTTCGGGCAAGGGGCAGGACCTGCCGCAGGAGGTGCGGGACACGTACGACCTGATCGGGTTCGACCCCCGCGGGCTAGGCCGCTCCACCCAGGTCACCTGTGGTCTGGAGTACAGCGACCTCGCCACGTCGAAGCTGCGTCCCTGGCCCGCCCCCGACGGTTCGATCACGGAGAACATGGCCACCGCACAGCGGATGTCGGACGCCTGCGCGCGCAACGGCGGCGAGCTGATCAAGCACATCAGCACCGCCAACGAGGCCCGTGACATCGACCGCGTCCGCGCGGCGCTCGGCGAGCGGAAGCTGTCCGCGTGGGGTGTCTCGTACGGGACGTATGTCGGCGCCGTCTACAGCCAGTTGTTCCCGAACCGCACCGACCGCATCGTGCTGGACAGCAACGACGACCCCGACCACACCCGGGTCTCCCGGGCCTGGCTCGCCGGTCACGAGGCGGGCGTCGAGGACACCTTCCCCGAGTTCGCCAAGTGGGCCTCGGCGCCCGGCAATCCGGACCGGCTGGCCGAGACGGCGGACGAAGTGCGGCCACTCTTCCTGCGCCTCGCCGCGAAGCTGGACCGCGAATCGATCCCCTGGCCCGGCGCGAACCCGGAGGAGCTGAATGGCAATGTGCTGCGCCAGACCATGCTGGACAGCCTCTACGCGCCCAGCGGCTTCCCACACCTGGCCCGGTTGATCCTGGCCGCGCAGAAGGGCACGCTGCCGCCGGCGCCCCCCGCGCCGCCCGAGTCGGTCCTGCAGAACGTCACCGCGGTCGGCGCCGGGACCCTCTGCAACGACATCGCGTGGCCCAAGTCGGCCGCCGCGTACGAGCAGGGAGTTGCCGAGAGCCGGGTCAAGTACCCGCTGACCGCGGGCATGACCAGGAACGCCATGGTCTGCGCCGCCTGGCCGTTCACGCCGAAGGAGCCCCCGGTACGGATCACCGACCGCGGCCCCTCCAACATCCTGCTCATCCAGAACGAGCGTGACGTGGCCACCCCGCTCAGTGGCGCCCTGAATCTGCGCAACGCCCTCGGCAAGCGCGCCACCATGGTCACCGTGAACTCCACCGGTCACGACGCCTATCTCGCCAACGGCAACGAATGCGGGGACCGAACCGTCTCCCACTACCTGGCGACGGGGGAGCGCCCCCACCGGGACACCTACTGCGGCTAGCGGGCGTGTACTCCGGGTTCCTCGGCGCCGATCTCGCCCTTGCGGTGGACGCCCTTCGCGAGCAGGCCGCCGAGGAACCCGGTGACCAGCCCCCACAGCGCGGCGAACCCGAGCGCGGTCCACACCTTGGGCCGCAGGAAGAGTTCGCCGCTCAGACCGCCGCCGATGTCGCCGATGCCGAGGATCGACAGACCGTAGTGCGCGGAGATCCGGGCGACGAGATAGATCATGAGCACGGTCAGCACGAGCGCGACCGCCATGTGCACGGCGTGCTGCCACAGCCGCATCCGGGCCGGTGAACGCGCGGCCATCAGGAACGCGGCCGCGAGGAGCAGGACCGCGTCCACGACCAGCAGCCACCACACCTTGCTGTCGTAGTCCGCGAGCGTACTCAGATTGAGGGTGGAGATGTCCGGAGTGCGCAGCACCTCGTCGAGGAGATGCGGCATCGGCAGCCCGAAAGGCCCGTCCACGCGCCCGGTCCAGGTGGCGCCGAGACCGAGCGTGAAGGTGAGCCACACGAGGTTCGGCAGTCCGAGGAGGATCACCGCGAACGTCTCGGCGGTGTGCCCGCGCGTCGCCGCGACCACCAGGGCGATGACCACGCCCAGGGCGACGTACGCGAGCAGCAGCGCGACCATGGCGAACGCGGCCGGACGCACCGACTCCTGGAAGCGCAGCAGCCGGGGCGGGAGCGGGGCCCCGCGCGAGACCAGCAGGGCGATGACGAGGACGCCCGCGAGCCACAGCACGCCGAAGACCAGCGTCAGCGGTACGTCGGTCGTGAAGCCGACCTTGGGCGAGGCACCGAACAGGTCGCCGATGTCGCCGATCGATCCGTCCCCGAGGGAGATGCTGAAGTCCTGGCGGGCGAAGAGCGCGAGTCCGACGAGGGCGAGCAGCCACAGAACGGCGATCCGGGCGGCCCACCCGGCCAGTTCGGGGGCTCCGGCGACGGCCCGGTGCCGCAGCGGCCGCAGGAACCCGGCGGCGATCACCAGCGCTCCGGCGAGCGTGACCGACAGGGGAATCACCGTCAGCCCCGCCTGGGTGTCGGCGATCACTCCGGCGTCGCCCGAGAGCTCGATGGTGCCGCCGACGGCCGTGACGACGGTGGCCGCGACCACCCGCGGGAACGCGTTGTCGGGGAGGTCCGCCGCACCGGCCGCCCACAGCCCGAGCGCGGCGACCACCCCCATGACGATCAGCCCGGCCAGCACCGCCAGGACGGCCTGGAGCCAGCCGTGGTGGGCGGCCGACTGGCCTCCGTGGCGGACAACTGCCTGGTCGGACGGTGTCTGGGGGGTCACGCTGCCACGCTAAGCAGCGCCGACGCGGTCCGCCCGCCGGGAGGGGCCGACCGCGTCAGCTTGCGGACGGTACGGGACCGGAGCACACAATGGGCTCGTTATGTGAGAAAACGACAGATAGCTTTTGAAGCGTCATCAAAGACTTTAAGAGGCATGAAAGCCTTGAAATGACGCAGAGCTTTTGAACTGCCTCGGGATCCCTACACCGGGAAGAAGAGCTCGTGAGTGTCGAACCGCCGTCCTCAGGCCGCCCCACCGGACCGCCTTCGGGCCCGCTGTCGGGCCCGTCCCAGCCGGGTCCGTCCGAGCCGAGTCCGACCCAGCCGAGTGGCCGCACGCCGTCCGGGCCACCGCCGAGCGGGGCGGGTGGCGGCGGCTCGGGTGGCAGCGGCTCGGGTGGCCCCTCAGGGCCCAGCGGACCGGGTGAACCGGGCGAACCCGGCAAGGGCCCGGACCGCCCCTGGTGGAAATCCGCACCCCGCGTCGCGCTGATCACCGGAGTCGTGGTGGCCGCCGTGGTCCTCGGCCTGGTGTTCACCCGCGACGACGGCGGCAGCGACACGTCCGCGACCGGCGGCGAGGTCTTCCTCCAGTCCGCGAGCAAGTCGGGACCCGACCCGTTCACGGAGTCGACGGCGACCGACAGCTCCGCCGCGCCCGAGACACCCTCGATGCCGACGGCGTCGGAATCCGCCAACGTGACGCGAGGCGTGGACGGTTCGGCGCCGGGCCTCTACGGCGGCACCCGCAACGTCTCCAGCTGCGACGTGGAGAAGCAGATCAAGTTCCTCCAGGCGGACCCGGCGAAGAACAGCGCGTTCGCCTCGGTGGTGGGCCTCCAGACCTCCCAGGTCCCCGGCTATCTGCGCGCGCTCACCCCGATGCAGCTGCGCTACGACACCCGGGTCACCAACCACGGCTACCGCGACGGGGCCGCCACCAGCTACCAGGCGGTCCTCCAGACGGGCACCGCCGCCCTCGTCGACGACCACGGAGTGCCCCGGGTGCGCTGCGCCTGCGGCAACCCGCTGGGCGAGCCGGTCCCGCAGAAGACCACACCCAAGCCGACCGGCGACTCGTGGCCGTCCTACCAGACGCAGAACGTCGTGGTCGTCTCGCCCGCGACGACGGTCATCAACATCTTCGTCATCTTCGACCCCGACAACGACGAGTGGATCGCCCGGCACAAGGGCGACACGGGTCACCGCGACGAGAAGACGGACCCGCCGGCGCACCAGCCCTTCCCGTCGGCGAGTGTCCTGTCCCCGGCGCCCAGCTCCAACTCCCCGTCGCCGTGCGTGTCTTCGGCTCCCGGTACGACGCCGTCGGCACCGCCCAACGGCTCGTCGAGCCCGTGCACGTCGACGTCCCCGTCGTCCTCACCGCCCACGTCGTCCGAGTCCTCGCCCTCCGAGTCCGACTCGGACTTGGAGTCCCCGCCCTCCGAGCCTCCGACGACGGCATCGGACTCGTCTTCGTCACCCGACCTCTCATCCTCCGCCACCATGACGGAGACGACGGAGTCGTCAGCGTCGGTGACCTCGGCCTCCGCGTCCTTGAGCGCCCCGGAGTCGTCCGCGACCTCCCCGGGGCTCTGAGGCGGGCACCGAGAAACGCACCGAAATCCGCACCGAAAAACGGTGCGGATTTCCGGCGCACGGCCGATCCTCGTAGGCATGGCCGACATCGCCGGGTTGCCGCCCGGGAACCCCCATCCCGACCGGAACTTCGGGTCGTGGGACATGCTCGCGCAGCGGGACGGCGATCGGCGGTCCGCCGGGGCGTTCGTGGGGGAGCGGGACACGCTCGTCGGAAGTCTGCGGAACCAGCGGCTCACCCTGCAGATGAAGTGCGCCGGGCTCGACGCCGAGGCGATGGCCCGGCGCTCGGTCGAGCCGTCGAACCTGTCGCTGCTCGGACTGGTGCGGCATCTGGCCGGTGTCGAACAGACCTGGTTCCGGCGGGTGATGGCCGGACAGGACGAGCCCCGGCACTACCGCACCGACGACGATCCCGAGGGGGACTTCAACGGCGCGGTGGCCGACCCCGCGGTCGTCGCGCAGGCCTGGGACACCTGGCGCTCCGAGGTCGCCTTCGCCGAGCGCTTCGTGGCAGGCGCCCCCAATCTCGACATCAGCGGCACGGACGGCGACGAACCCGTCGAACTCCGGTCGGTCCTGGTGCACATGATCGAGGAGTACGCCCGGCACAACGGCCACGCCGACTTCCTGCGCGAGCGGATCGACGGGAGGGTCGGGCGGTAGCCGTCCCGGTGGGACGAGCGATTCCACCGAGAGCGGAACGCCGGTCCCTTCCCGTACGACTCCGCGCTTCTAGGCTGAAGGGGTGAGCAACCAAGCGCCGAACGAAGCCCGCGTCATCCCTCTGCGTCCGGCGGCCGCGCCGGGTCCGGCCCCGGCTCGGACCGACGCTCCGGCACGTGCGCCGCAGCTGCGTCCCCGGCCGGTCCTAGCGCCACGCCAGGCGCAACCCGCCCCCGCCCCGGCGAGCAAGGAACCACTGTGGCGCGACCTCGTGGGTGACGTCCTGCGGCGCGAGCGGCTCGCCCAGGAGCGGACCCTCAAGGACGTGGCCGACGCGGCGCGGATCTCGATGCCGTACCTCTCGGAGCTGGAGCGCGGCCGCAAGGAGGCCTCGTCCGAAGTCCTCGCGGCCGCCGCGCGTGCCCTCGGCCTGGGCCTCACCGACCTGCTCTCGCTGGCCCAGGACGAGCTGACGCGGCTCTCTCAGGTCAGGCCGGGCCGGAGCCGCACCACATCGACACCTCGATACGACGGGATGTGCCTGGCCGCCTGACACAGGGCCCGTGGCGCCCGGG
Organism: Streptomyces sp. NBC_00038; assembly: GCF_026343635.1. NCBI lineage: Bacteria > Bacillati > Actinomycetota > Actinomycetes > Kitasatosporales > Streptomycetaceae > Streptomyces > Streptomyces sp. NBC_00038. Next base: position 710,061 of record NZ_JAPELQ010000001.1, on the reverse strand, counting down.
AGTCAGATCACCGGCAGCCGCCGGCTCACCACCTCGTCCGCGAGCCCGTACGCCACGGCCTCCTGCGCGGTGAAGATCTTGTCGCGGTCCATGTCGGCGCGGAGGGTGGCGACGTCGTGGTGCGTGTGCCGTGAGAGGACCTCCTCGACCTGCGAGCGGATGCGGAGCATCTCCTTGGCCTGGAGGGTCAGGTCGGAGACCGTGCCCTGCCGCCCGCCGCTCGCGGGCTGACCGAGCAGCACGCGCGCGTGCTCCAGCACGAACCGCCGCCCGGCATCGCCCCCGGCCAGCAGCACCGCCGCGGTCGAGGCCGCCTGCCCGACACAGAACGTCGAGATCGGCGCCTGCACGTACGTCATCGTGTCGTAGATCGCCATGAGCGAAGTGAACGATCCCCCGGGCGAGTTGATGTAGATCGCGATCTCGTTGTCCGGGCCCGACGACTCCAGATGGAGGAGCTGCGCGATGACGACGTTCGCGACCCCGTCGTCGATCTCCGTACCGAGGAAGATGATCCGCTCGGACAGCAGCTTGCTGAACACGTCGTACGACCGCTCGCCCTGCGGGGTCCGGTCGACCACGTTCGGAATCGTGTACGTACCCATGTCAGAGCCCCATCCGTCGCCGTGACGCGGCCGGCCGGACGTCGTCGAGCGACTCCACGACCCGGTCGACCATGCCGTATTCCTTCGCCTGTCCGGCCGTGAACCAGCGGTCACGGTCGCCGTCGCGGGAGATCGTCTCCTCGCTCTGGCCGGTGTGCTCCGCGGTGATCCGCTCGATGGCCTTCTTCGTGAACTCCAGGTTCTGCGCCTGGATCTCGATGTCCGCGGTGGTTCCGCCGATACCGGCCGACGGCTGATGCATCATGATCCGCGCGTTCGGCAGCGCGAAGCGTTTGCCGTGCGCTCCCACACTGAGCAGGAACTGCCCCATGCTCGCGGCGAATCCCATGGCGAGCGTCGACACGTCGTTCGGGATCAGCGTCATCGTGTCGTAGATCGCCAGGCCCGCGGTCACCGATCCGCCCGGGCTGTTGATGTACAGGCTGATGTCGGTCCGCGAGTCCTCCGCGGACAGCAGGAGCAGCTGGGCGCAGACCCGGTTCGCGGAGACCTCGTCGACCTGCGTACCGAGCAGGACGATCCGCTGCGCGAGCAGTTGCGCGGCCAGATGGTCGTCGAAGCGGGTCGCGGGGGTGTCGCCCTCGTCGGCCCGCGGTGCGCGGGCCGGGTCCATGCCGGTGATGAGTGGAGTCATCGGTCCTCCGTGAGGTGTCGGAGCGGCGCGTCTTTCGTCGCCGCGATCTCCACCATCGGACCGAATGCGCCCCGGGATCAGGTTTCTCGGCCGGTAGCAGATTCGCTACGGGCAGAGGGGGAGGCCGAACCCGGAAGCGGCGTCGGCCGGTCCCGGTCCCGGCCGGACGTCCTCGGCTCGGCCGGTCTCGCGCAGCGACCGGAAGAAGGCCCCGGGCGCCGCTGCAGGGCTCGGCCAGTGCATCGCCGCGCCGGGCATCTTCGCGAGCTCCCTTTGAGGGTGGAGCCCGCTGTTTCCCGCTTGATCTGGTGTGCTTGTGTGCGGCGCTCGGACAGCGAGGCCTCTGCAGGCCAGACCAGCGAGCGGCCGCACTACTTCCGCGACTTGTCGGTGAGTTGGTAGCTGCCGAGTCCATGCCGGGCGGTGAGCGCGACGACATTGAATCCGTGTTTGGTGAGCGACTCGTCAATGTGGTCGCACAGTTGCTCGTGTTCGCCGGTCTCGCAGGCGCTGTGCTGAATCAGACGGCACGATTCCCAGACTCACCCTTGGCGCAACGCCTTCTCACGCCCCCGAACGGGGAGTGGCCCGGCCGATGGGCTCAGCGGGGTCCCGTCCTACCCGCCGCTTGCCTTACCGTTGCCGGCCCCGCTTTCCGCGCCGTCGGAGTCGTTGCCGGGAGTCCCGTTGCCCGGCGTGGCGGTGTTCCCCGCCGTGCCCGTGCCGGTGTCCGCAGCGCTCTCGCCGGGTTTGCCCGTGTCGCTGGACCTGCCCGGTGCGGCTGTCGCGCGCGCCAGCCGCTCGGCGCAGTACGCGGCGACCTTGCCCTCGCCGCCCGCCGCCGCGACGAGTTGCTGCCAGGCCGTCGCGTCGAGCGCGTTGCCGCGGTCCTTGACGTGCTCGTAGGCGCGGCAGTGGGCCTCGGTGTCCTGGGCGGCGGCCGAGCCGTCCGTCGGTCCGACGCCGCCGGAGGATGCCGACGAGGTCTCACCGCTCGGCCGGGCCGGGGCGGACGCCGAGGGGTGAGCGGTCTTCCGGTCGGCACCGGTGCCGACCGTGGACGAGTCGGCCGAACCGATGGCCGCGACCGCGACACCGCCCAGGGCGAGGCTGGAGACCACGACGGCGAACGTTGTCTTCACAGGGCGCCCGGTTCGCCGCTCCGCGGGCAGTCGCCAGTCGTCCCGGCGCCGGGTACGCGCCCGATGCGCGTCCGTGCCACGGGTGGCCCGGAAGGCGGCCACGGCCCGCTGCTCGGCCTCGGGAGCGAGATCGGCTCCGCGTAGGACGGTGGCCAGCACCGTCTCCAGCGCGGTGTCGCCACCTATGTCCCGCGGGGCGGACACGGCGTCGTCAGGGGCGACCCATCGACGGCCCGGCACTCCGTCGCCGCTCAGCCGTTCACGCATGCCCGCTTCCGTTCCTGTCCGACATATTCGATTCACCTGGAGTTCCGGGCCCTGCTGCCTGTCCGCCGGCCCAGTGCCGCGGGCGTCGTTCACTTCGACTCCCCCAGCGTCCAGGACGCCTCATCCGTCACACCCTCTGCCACCTGGCCCCCGACGCCCAACTGGTGGGCGAGGCGTTTCAGACCTCGGTGGGCGGCGGTGCGCACCGCTCCCGGGCGCTTGCCGAGGACGCGCGCGGAGGCGGTACCGTCCAGGCCGACAACGACTCGCAGGAGCACGGCCTCGGCCTGGTCCTTCGGCAGCCCACGGACCAGTTCCAGTGCCCGCTCGGTGGAGAGGGCCTCCAGTGCCTCGTCATGGGTGCTGTGCGGGCCGGGCAGGTTCAGTACGTCCTGCTCGGTCCCTCCCGACCGGGGCCGCACGCGCTGGCGGCGCAGATGGTCCAGTGCCCGGTGCCGGGCGATGGTCGCCGTCCAGCCGCGGAAACCGGCCCCGTCCCCCTTGAACCGTGCGAGGTCACGGGCGATCTCCAGCCAGGCGTCGGACGCCACGTCCTCCGCGTCGTCGCCGACGAATCCGCGCAGATACCCGAGCAGGCCCGGCTGCACGATCCGGTAGGCGACCGCGAAGGCGGTCTCGTCCCCGTCCTGGGCCCGCGCGACTGCCGCGCTCAATTCCCCGTCGTACGTCTGTACGCGGCGGGATTGCCGTGCCTGGCCCAAGACTGTCCTCGTTCGCACCTGGTTCAAAGCGAGTCCGTTCTGTCCGACGAGCACCGTTGGCATCGACGGCCCCATTGAGACCAGCGCGTGTTCTCACGGAAGTGTCACAACGCATCAGGCGTCCCTGACGTTGTCGTCGGAGCTCCTGTCGCGTGGGCGGCGAAGCCGCGAGGGCCGTCGGCAGCTCCAAGGAAACGGCGACGTAAGGACGTTGAGCCGATCCGTGCGCCGGGCCGGACGGCGTCACGGCTCAGCAACGCCTGGCGAATCCGGTGTTCGGACACCTGCTCGCAACCCGTGCCGTCCCGGCCGGGTGACGTATCGCGCCGGCCGTGCGCTGTGTGAGTACCGAGTCCGCGCCGGACTGCCCGATGGTGATCGGTGATCGGTAATCGGTGATCGCCAGGCCGGACGTCGGTGCCACGACCACTCCCGGACCCTCTCTCCGCGCCGCTCTCGACTCCCCCCGGAGGCGACATGGAGAGGGACGGGGGCGGCCGGACCCCAACCAATGGTTGGGGTCCGGCCGCCCCGCACGCCGTTCGGACCGACGGCGGACGATCACCTCACCCGTGTACGCCCCGAAGCCGCGCAGCGAGGTCGGCAGGTGATCCGTCACCTGGTTCTCCGGGGTTCCCACAACTGGCGCAGAGCCGCCTCCCACCTTGCCGTACGACGGCCGGGGGGGCTTCCGGAACGCGGCGTGCGCCGGGCGGAGTGATGCTCCGGCGTCCCCGTGCGCTCCTTCTGTGATGAGCCTCTACTTTCATTTGCGAGCGGTACCGCCCCCGGCACTGCGCAACAGCGCGACCTGGCTGGAACGGCTGTTCGGGGACGCCTCGGACCCCGTCCGGCACCGCGTCGACCGGCACCGCGAAGATGTGCTGGACAAGCGATATCTGGACCAGGAACTCCTCTACGCCGGCGATCCCCCGCACAGCGCGGAGCATCGACCCCAGGCCCAGGTGGTGCTCGGCGGCCGGCCGGTGTTCCACCCCGATCGGTACAAGCCGCCGTTCCTGGTGCTGACGGCGGGCCAGGCGCAACGGGTGGCCAGGTTCCTGACGATGGCCGACTTCGACGCGCTGTGGGTCTTCGCCCGCGACGAACTACTGCCGCGCTACGGCGGCGTCACCGCAGAGCCCGACACGCGGGGCATCTTCGCGGCGGCGCATCGGGAGCTGACGGAGTTCTACACGCAGACTGCCGCGTCCGGAGACGCGGTGGTGAAGTGGCTGCCGACCTGAAGCACGCGGCACGCGGACTCCTCCATGGCCATCGCCAGGCTCAATCGGCAGACCTGACGTCCGCGCCGTACGCCTGCTGGGCCGCCGCAAGGTATTCCGGGTAATGCCCGACGCCTCTGGAGATCCTCGACAATAGACAAACCGGCCTCTCACGATCGGGCACGGGTACCTTCTGATCCGAAGATCATAGATATGCCCGCGAACCGGTGTCGACTGCTGGTTCCATTGGAGTCATGTCGACGCCTCCGCCCCCGAGCGATGAGCAAGCATTGCTCCAGTACCAAGCGGTAGCCACTCGCCGAGCCGGCTTTGACACGATGATGTGGCAAGTGCCTGGTCTGGGGCTGACGGCTCAGGCGTTCCTCATGACAATCGCTCTCAGCCCAGATACGGGGCAACTGGCGCGGGTCACTTCTGGGGTGCTGTCGATGGTGGTGTCCTTCCTGTCCGTGCAGCTCTTGGCGAAGCACCGCCACCACGAACTGGCTGACAGCATCTGGTTGCAGGAGTTCGAGAGGGTGAGGGGACTGCCTGAAGTCCATGCTCCAGGAGCAGAGCGCTGCCAAGCTGCGGGCATTCAGTCCAAGGGCTTGGTCAAGCTTCGTTCCCATCGGGTCTGGACCGTTGGGTTGGCTGCGTTCGGAGTTGTCGGCTTCGGCGTAGCAGTCGCGGCCTTGGTGCGGCCCTAAGTCACGCCTGAGCAAGCGTGCGGCGCTCTCAGCTTGGGAAGCTGCGATCATTCTGGGCGGACTCGGGCGCTGACCGAGGTGCGACCCCGTCGGGCTCGGTTGCTTTCACCGTGATTCCCCGCTCGATCTGGTGCGTGTGTGGTGCGGCGCGCGTGCGGCGGCCGCGCTCAACCAGCCTCCTGCCGCATGTAGTCATGGCCCTGGTGCATGACGGGACTTTGGCTGTAGACGAAGATGCAGCCATGGGATCAATGCAACCGGATATGGCCTGGCCGTTCCCCTCAGGCGTCTTCCCTTCGGAGTTGCTGGCCATTGTCCAACGCACAGTTGCCGACGGGAAGTTTCCAGCCCTGATGGTGATCCACGACGACGAGGATGACTGGCTCCTGTGTGACAGCATCCACGATCCGAACGCCGACGATGCCTCGATCGTGACGCACATGGATCACGTCCTCGCTCAAGACTCGTCGCTCGCAGACCTGGCCGGCATGCCTCCGGGCCACGTCGCGGAACGGTCGAGGGCTCAGACTCCGTGGAAGATCAGACCGTGGACGTACGCGAGCGACGAAGAGACCTGACCTTCCACCCCACACGCTTTCCAACTGTGGTGATGGGGCCTCGGGCTAGCCGTGGTGAACGGCACTCAATGAGACGGAAAGTGAGACGGGCGGCCATGCCGGTGGTCAGCTGCACTCTGCTGTCTCATGATTGAGAACCGGGTCAGCGCACGTGCGTGGCCGCGTGAAGAACGAACCGCTCGACCGCTACGCCGGTGAGATCATGTCTGCGCTTGTGGTCAGCCACATCATCAGCCGAAATCATGTCCCTGGCCTCGATGACTGCGGCGTCCGCAAGCCGCACGAGCTCCTGGTCATCAGTAAGGAGTTGCATACGCCAGCGGATCTGTCGAGTGACGCCGCGCAGGCGGTGCGATTCGAGTGTCGCTGCTGTCGACTCGGGACTAGCTGGATCGAGTTGCATGAGCTCCCACCGCCGATACTGGCTGCTCCGATAGTCCGTCACAGCCTCCGCGAACGCGCTGTAGGCGGCCAGCCGATCTTCGCGCAGGCGATCCGCCCGGGAGCTGCGCGTCGCGGACTCCGCTGCGCGGCGCTGGAATGCGTAGGTGGTCGCTGCTCCAAGTAGCGTGCCGAACACAGCTACAAGACTTGCGTAGACAGCCTGCATGCGCAGAGCAAAGCATCTGGGCCAGAGGCGCGCACTACCGCCTACAGCGGTAAGAACCCCGGGTGCTGTCGGGGTTGAAAGTCTGGTCTTCGTTGGCCGGAAGGACGCTCCCCTCCGCAGCATGGCCTTCGGCCAGCAGTGACGACGCGCCTCAATGACCTGCAGGTTCGTAGCGTAGCGGGTGACGAGAATCGAACTTGCGCCCTCAGCTTGGGAAGCTTGGGTCTTCAACGGGCGATTGTTGGGCTGACCTGTGGCGGAGTGATGTTGGAGTTCTGGCTGTACCTGTGGTCAGCCTCCGCTGTTCCCCGTGGTTCCCCGCAGGATCTGGCACGCGAGTGGCACGATCCCTCCTCCGAGCTGCCGGGGATGAAGCTCGACCTTGGAACGTGCTGGCACTGTCCATGTGTATTCCGCAGTCCGGCAAGAGTTGCAGGCCTCGGATACCACAGAGAGCGGTGCGTTTGAGCCTCGCGAGGCAGTGGAGTGTGATGGCCAGGGTCGGGTGATGAGGCGCCGGGCCCAGGCTCGGGAAAGGCCGTCGCACGACGGCTGGCGATCGGTCCAGCACGATTATTGGATCTCCTCGAAGGGCAGGCTAGGCGTTAAAGCAGGGGGTGGGGAAGATCGCAAATCAGAGGCAGGGGCAGGATTGGGCACGGCCTGGGAATCTTGGCTATGGAGGGGCATCGGACGCCGCTACGTTTGTCGCTGCTCCTCTTCTCGCCGGAGCGGCAATAGCTCTCATTGGTGTAGTCTCTTCTGATCGTGAAAAATTCCGGTGGCCGGATCAGTCTGCATTTGTGCTAACGATAGCGTCACTCGTTCTCGTGCTGTGCATACAACAGAGTTTCTCGGCGCGGCAATTCCTCTATTCGGCTGCCGACGCAAGGGACTGGTGGGACAGCGATTTGGATGGTGTAGAAGCCCACATTCAGAGGCAGCAGCGTGAGGCTTTGCGAGTCTGGAATCGGAGATCTTGGCGAATTGGGATCTCTTACAATTTTGGTGTTGCATTTCTGTCTTTAGGCATAGCCCTGGTCTTGGCTCCACCCGAGATCCTTACCACAGGTGCACCCGTTCAAGAGGGTTGGCGCTGGGCCGCTTCAGGTATTGCTTTTCTCGGTTTCGTCATTGATGTCATTTGGACAATTGCACAACGAGTGCCGGAATTCATGATCTATAGAGCCCGGCGGCGGTTGCTTCGACGGGCCCGGTCAGAAGGGGGATCGTAATGCCACCAGGACAGCCGCCAGATTCTCTCACCTGCCCTGCGTGCGGTGCATCACGATGGTCATACGTCACAGGACGATCAGACGACGATGAGCACTATGGTGCGTGCCAATTTCAGGACATTCGTTTGGAATATGTCGCTGGATGCTCACTCGGCGAGGCTGAGGCGATCGCGCGAGTAGTGCGTAGGGACCGAGAGAGCACCACAGGCGATCCGTAAGGGGCACTTGCTGCCATGACGGTGGGTGCACCCCGGATCTGGGGCTTGCCATGCCGTGGACGGCTTTAAACGGCAGTGAACTGGTCGGAAGGCGAGGCGACCCACCATGAGTCGAGCCGCCTCATCGAGCGCAACCTTCTGATCCGTAGCTCTAGTGGGATCAGTCAGTGACGGCTATTCCGACCGCTACCGAGCCCCGCAGGGGCGCTATTGGTCGCGGGTGATCGCTGAGGTTGCGGTACTTGGCTGCTGTACCGCAGGATCCACACGGGGGTGACCATGGAACGGCATGTGCTGGAATCGCTGTTGGCCGGTGATGACGAGGCGTCCGTGATAGCTCTGGCCACCCTCCACAGCGGCGCCACCTACTGGGTGGGAGACCAGGCACAACCCGCAGGCCAGCATGCCGGAGTCTTCATGCGTCGACTTCAGCGCATGAGGATGCACGGACTCGAACCTCTTGGGCTGGAACGAGCAGTGCAGCTGATCCGCGAACATGGCCGGCGCGTGCGCACAGGGCTGATCGATTCTGCCGATCGGACATGGACCACCCTGCTCTTCCTCACCGAGGACGGCAGCGCACTAGTGGCCTGCGCCGGCTGGCCGCTGCCGCTAGTTGTCAGGGAGCCACCGCTTTAGGAGTTCGATCCCGCGGCTCCGATACCGCCCTCGCAGCGCTACCGGTGGAGCGTGGGCGATTGCTCAAGGCCGCCTGTGTCCACCGTCGTTGATGTCAGGTTGGATGGTCCGATGGAGCGTATTGAGGTCGAGCTGTTCACAGATGGTGGCAACGACGCCGTGGTTCGCATGCCCGGTAGAAATTTCCCCGGGGTTCTGGTGCAGGGCGACTCCCTTCACATCATCCGTAGCGCCGTGGTCGAGGTGACGGAGGCATGTGAGCGAGGCGACCTGGATGAAGCTCGGGACTCGGCCAGCTTTCTTCTGGCGGACCTGGATGCTCTGCTGGCGCGGTATGAGGCTGCGTTGCGCGAGCACGATATTCGGCGGCCGTATTGAGCTTTCGGGCCATCAGCTTGGGAAGCCGCGATTATTCGTGGCCGGTTTAGGCGCTGACCTCGGCGAACGGCCGAGTTGCGGCGTCCTCGGCGACGCCTGCGTTTCCCGTGATTCCTCGCTGTTCCCCGCCCTGAAGGGTGTTGCACAAGGCCGTGTTCGGGCAGGCCAGAGTGTGTGAGCACAGTCTTCTGGTCATGATGCGAGGGCGAGGTTGTGCATGTGGGCGACGGCTTGGACCGCGTGATGGAGGCCGTCGCCGTGCTGTCGGCAGTCGCGGAGGATCTTGTAGTTCTTCAGGCGGCCGATGACGTGTTCCACGCGGGCGCGGACCTTGCGGTGGGCGGAGTTGTCGTCCTCCTCGCCCGGGAGCAGAGCCCGTCCGGGGCGTTTTCGGTGCGGTACCGCCATGCCGCAGTTGAGGTAGGCGCCGTCGCCGAGCACCGTCACGCCCTCACAGTGTCGGCTCAGCCCGGACGCACGCCAGGCGTGGGCGTCCGCCGTCGTGCCCGGCACAGGGCGAGCTGCCGCGATCACGAGCCGCGTGTCCGCGTCCACGACGACCTGCACGTTCGCGGAGAACCGGTAATTGCGGCTGGACGCGGCCACCTTTCGGTCGCGGAGCGGGATCAGTGTGCCGTCCACGATCCACAGGCGTTCTGGGGCATCGGCCGGGCGGGAGACGGGCTCGATCGCGAGCAGCGGTCCCAGTCGTTGGATGACCCGGCACACGGTGGAGGAGGAGACACCGAACAGCGGGCCCAGCTGCCGCATCGTCAGATTGGTGCGGTAGTACACCGCGACCACCAGCACCCGCTCGGCCAGCGGCAGCGACCATGGCCGGCCCCGCAGGGTGCCGTCACCGCCCCGCTCCCGCACCACCTTCAACAGACGCCCGAACTGCGTCACTTGCAGCCCGGTGAATGTCTCCACCCACACCCGTTCGGCCCTCAACACCCCTGCCATACACCGGAGATGCCCAGTTCACAGCCTTGTGCAGCACCCTTTAGGCGCCTCTGATGAGGTCGGCAGAGTCTCGATGACCGGGTCAAGCCGTTGACGATCTTGAAAACCGTCGTGGCAGCGATGTCACCGTGGGTTCAAATCCCACACCCACCGCAGGCGAACGGCCCCGACCAGCTACATCGGTCGGGGGCCTTCGGCTTGGTCGGTGTCCGAGGGCTCCCGCTGTTCCCCGTGGTTTCCCGGTCTACCGGGCACGCAAGGGGCACGGCAACTGTTGTTCCTGGTGGAAGTCGCTCCCGGTTGGGTAGAGCCAGCGCAACGTCTTGCCTGTGTCCAGGTGAAAGAGGTGGGGGATTTCATGGACCGAATGCTGCGGTGGTCCGATGAGCTTTCCAGTTCGGACGCGGAGGCGATCGAGCGCTTCCTTGGGCCGAGACTCCGTCAGGTGCAAGACACTCAGCCGCCTGGGTCCGACCAGCATCGGGCCGCAGCGAGCGTGTCCAACCTGCTGTCTGAGGTCGTCCCGATCTTGAGTTCTTACATCCAAGCAATGTCGCTCCCTCCCTTCGGTACGGCAGCGGAGCGATCTGCAAACACCGAGCGGCTTAGCAGCGGGATCCTCCTGCACTGGAACTGGCTGGTGTGCATAGCCGAGCCGTGGCGGGAGGAGCCTGGATTCGACCACGTCCGTTGGAAGCGTCTAGTCATCCGCAACGCAGAGCAGCAAGCCTTTGTCGAAAGATTCAGCCAGTGAAGCGGGTGTTCTCTCGGTCCTGCCCTAAGAGCTCAGACGCCGAGCCTGCGCTTCCTTTACCACCACTCGCCCTGGCTCCCATCCCGTCTGCGGTCGGCCCACACACCGTGGAGCGGGCGTGGTTCATGGCGTCCAGGTGGAGCGCGCCACTGTACGAACGACCTGGACGCCATGGGCCGCGTCTGCTCGGCTCTGCCTGGGTCGATAGCGGACGGGATGGGAGCCCCCGCACCAGCCACTCACGGCCGGCACTCGCGAACGGTGCCCCCCGCCATCCTGGAGTCTGAGCGCCCCCGCCGGAGGCTTGTCCTGACCGTCACGGCTGCATGTACAGGTCTCCACTCTGGGCCGTAACTTGCTGCGGCCCCATGGGCCGACCCCGGCGCCGAAGGCGCAGAGGGGTCGGGCCCAAGGGGCCAGCCCGCGCCGTGCGCGGGCACTTGAAACAGTGGAGAAGGTCTGAGCCAGCTGGGCTGTCTGTTACATGTCCGATCCCGGTAGATGCTTGACATTCCAGTCCCAGCTGATGGTTGACGGTGGCCGTGATCGGCTTTGCTGTGCGCGTTGTTGGCGCGTGTGGGGAGGCCGGGATTGGCTCTGGTGGAGTTGTCGGTTGTCGAGCAGAGATACCGGGCTGTGCTTGCGGTGCTGGCGGGTGCGACGGTGACGGAGGTCGCCGCTCAGCTGGGCGTTTCGCGGCAGACGGTGAGCGGGTGGAAGTCGCGGTATGAGGTCTCGGGTCTGGCGGGTCTGGCGGACCGTTCTCGTAGGCCGGCCTCGTGTCCGCATCAGGCGTCTGCCGCGGTGGAGGCGGAGGTGTGTGAGCTGCGGCGTGAGCATCCTCGGTGGGGGCCGCGGCGGATCGCTCATGTGCTGGAGCGGTCCGGTGCGGTGGAGCCGGTGCCGTCGCGGATGACGGTGTATCGGATCCTGGTCCGTCACGGGCTGGTGGAGCCGGGGGTCCGGCGCCGGAAGCGGTCGGATTACAAGCGCTGGCAGCGGGATCGGCCGATGCAGTTGTGGCAGATGGACATCGTTGGCGGCGTGATGCTCGTCGACCCGGTCACCGGGGTGCTGTCCGAGGCGAAGGTCGTGACCGGGGTGGATGATCATTCGCGGTACTGCGTGATCGCGTCGGTGGTCGAACGGGCGACGGGGCGGGCGGTGTGTTCGGCGTTCGCGCGGGCCTTGCAGGCGTTCGGGGTGCCGTAGGAGGTGCTCACCGACAACGGGAAGCAGTTCACCGACCGGTTCGGGCAGGGCGGTGAGGTGTTGTTCGACCGGATCTGCCGGGAGAACGGGATCGCGCACCGGCTGACCCAGCCGGCGTCGCCGACCACGACGGGCAAGGTGGAGCGGTTCCATCAGACACTGCGGCGTGAACTCCTCGACGACTGCGGTGCGTTCGAGAGCATCGCGGCGGCCCAGAGGGCATTGGATGCGTGGGTGGAGGAGTACAACTGCGTTCGTCCGCATCAGGCGTTGGACATGCAGTCTCCTGCCGACCGCTTCACCGCGGTTGCTGAGCAGGAGCGGGGCGTGCTGGGCGTGCGGGTTCCTGGCGTGCTGGCGCTGGTGCCGCAGCAGCGGACGGCGCCCGTGACAGAAGATCCTGCTGATGTGCTGCCCGATGGTCCTGCGGATCCGCCGCTGCCGGTGTCGGTGTCGGTGGAGCGGGGTGGGCCGGTGGAGTTCGAGCGGGTGGTGCCTGCGAGTGGGAATCTGCAGGTCGCGGGCAAGCAGTTCTGGCTCGGTCCGGCCCGCTCGGGGCTGACGCTGACCTTCTGGGCCGACACGTCGGTGATCCATCTGCTGATCGCCGGGACGCGGGTCAAGACGGTGCGTTCGCATCTGTCCGTTTCGGATCTTGCGGTGCTGGCGGCCCGGGGAGGACGTGCGGCCGGGCCGTCTCCGCTGCCGGCCGGTGATGCGGCCGCGTTCGAGGTGGACCGGGTGGTGAACAACGGTGGGCTGGTGGGCCTGGGCGGGCATCAGGTGCTGGCGGCGGAGATTCTGGGCGGCCGTCAGGTGGGCATCCGGATCGACGACGAGACGCTGTCGTTCTTCGACCTGTCTTCGCGGGAACTGCTGCGGGTGCGGCCCAACCCGCTGAACAGCGGGGAAGTCCGCCGGTTGAGGGGACTGCGTCCAGCCGGGCCACCACCGCGTCCGGGTGTCGAGCCGGTGCGGGTGCAGCGGCGGATCAGCGCGGTCGGCACAGTCATGGTCTGCCGGCAGGTCGTCTCGCTCGGGCGGACGTACGCGGGCCAGACCGTGACCGTGCATGTCGCGGAGTCGACCCTGACCGTCGAACTGGACGGCCAGGTCCGGGTCATCCAGCGCACCACCGACATTCCCGTCCGGCATGTGAAGGCGAACAAACCCCATGAAGTTTCGGATGTTGTCTAGGCCCACCGTCAAGCATCACCTGGGACCAGAACGTCAGCCATCACCTGGGACTAGACAGGGCTGCCTGTTACAGCCTGAAGGACAGCTCCAGGTCGTCGCCCGGAAGGTGGAACTCCTCCAGGGTGAGCGGCTTCTCTGCGGCGGTCAGCGTCACGCGGATGATGTGGAGTAGCGGGACGCCTTCGGGGAGCCTGAGAGCCTGGGCTTGGTCCGGGAGTGGCATGCGCGTGCGGATGTACTCCGTGAAGTGGAGTTCGTGGCCCAGGTCGGCAAGTGTTCCGTAGAGCTCCGGGGCCTGCGGGGGCGCTTCCTCTTCGTACTTCGTGTCGACTAGTACGGAGAACGGCACGTACGTGCGGTGGAGTTGGCGGAGGCGGCCGTTGTCGGCGGTCTGCAACGCGTCGTAGGTGAACATCGGCTCGCCTGGGGGGATGCGCAACAGGTCGGCGAGTGCGAGAGGGGCGTCCGTGCGCGTGGCTACGGGGGGTTCCGCGTTGGCCCATCGGATGCCGTCGGCCTCGGCGTAGCCTCCGTCCGGAGTGCGGCGGACGCCGCGCGGACGCGTGAGGCTCGGGCGGCTGTGGGGGGAACGGGCGAAGGTGCCTCGGCCCGTGATGACCTCGACGAGACCGGATGCCCGTAGCTCCGTGAGGCCCTGACTTACCGTGGCCATGCGCCCCGGTGAGGCGCTGGGCCTGCGTCGTTCGGACTGCGCACTTCCCGCGAAAGGCTGGGGGCGTATTGAGCTGGCCGAGACGCGTCCGACAGCGGGCAAGGCGTGGACCGACTCTGGCGAGGCGCACGACAGACGGGGCCTGAAGCAACGTGCGGCGGGTGAGGTACGCATCGTGCCGATTCCGCCTCCGTTGGTGCTGCTGCTCCGTGAGCACCTGAAGGAGTTCGGCACGGCGAAGGACGGCCGGCTCTTCGCGAGCGAGCGGGGCAACGTCGTGGCCGCGTCGTCGTACTCGCGCGTGTGGAAGCAGACGCGGGAGTTGGCGCTCGTACCGGGACAGGTCTCGTCCGTGCTGGCCTTCCGGCCGTACGACCTCCGCCATGCGGGCGTCTCGCAGTGGCTCAACTCCGGTGTGCCCGCTCCGGAGGTGGCGGCTCGTGCAGGGCATTCGGTGGACGTGCTCCTGAAGATCTACGCGAAGTGCATCGACGGCCAGGAGCAGGAGATGAACGACCGGATTCTGAAGGGGCTAGGGGAGGGTTCAGCGGACTGACACAACAACCTGATCGAATACGGAAGCCCCGGGCTACGAGTGGTCCGGGGCTTCGGTCTGCCGCGAAGTGTGTGCTCTCCTGGGCTATACGGCCGGAGAACGATCCGGCCAGGTCCGACTGAGGAGACACCATGCCCCCTGAGCCCATAAGTACCCCCACAGAGACCCGCGTTCGCCTGAAGGATGGTAGCTATGCCGTCCTTACGCTCGCGGACGTCGCTGTTGCTGCCTTGCATACGCCCGAAGACGAGAAGTACGACGTGCTCGCGGTGGTCGGCGGAAAGAACGTCCCCGCCCTCGTGCTCGCGCGGAATGCACTGAATGGCCAGGACCCGTGGAACACCAACGTTGCCGAGATGGCTCTGCATGATCTCGGGTTCAACATCCTGGTGCGGCGCCGGTTCGACAACGCCACCGGTGAGCCGGTGCGGCTAACTCGTGAGCAGATCAACGACTCGTCGATCTGACGCCGGACGACGTCTCTGACGCGATCGCCCGAACGGCATTCACCGGATGTGAGGCTGGCTTCTATGCCGGAGCTCCGGACTGCGAGCGGTCCAGGGCTCCGGCCTGTCCACAGGTGGTCCACACGGCTACGCGCGGAACTCGTGAAACAAATGCTGACCTGCCCGAAGTACGCCAAGATCATTACGTCACCATTACGTGATCACTGGCAGACGGCTGCTTTCGGCGGCATCCGCCTGCACAAACGCCAAGACCCCGTCCTCAGCGAAAGCGCTGATGGCGGGCTCTCTGGGCACCTCATACAGGGTGCCCCCGGCAGGATTCGAACCTGCGCACACGGCTCCGGAGCCCGGATATCCGCGAAGCGACCCCGAGTTCCGTCGATCTCGGTGGTGAACTGGGGCCATTCGTTCAGCCGCGCCTCCGCCGCACGCCAGTCGTAGCTGTGCCGTCAGTACCGTACGAGCTCTTCGAGGTAGTCCCGCCGAACTCCGTATGCCCGGTCCACGCCCAGCAGTTCGTCTGGACGGGCGCGTGCGGTCGATGCGCTGGTTCAGATCGTCGGGATCGCTCTGCGGGAAGTCGATTTGGCAGGGCTGAACGGGGGCGGTATCCGAAGAGGCCATGTCTGTGGATGCTGTCTCCGGGGCCAGCGATCACGCCGGGCGATTTTCGGACGTCGAAGGGTCCGCCGGATCGTCCGCCCGGCCGTCCGCGGAGCCGTCCGCAGGCCAGAAGGACGACGTCGCTGCGACGCTGAATCCCGTGCCCGCGCCGCCGATGAGTTTCCGGGTGAGGATCGGTCGACAGTAATGACGACGATTCCCCGCCCCAGGAGGTACTCATGCCCGCCGACGGATTCACCACCTGCCTGTGGTTCGACGGTCAGGCCGAAGAGGCCGCGAACCACTACTGCTCGATCTTCAAGAACTCCGAGCTCGGCAGGATCGGTCGCTACTCGGAGGCCGGACCGGGGCCCGCCGGTTCCGTGATGGCCGTCGAGTTCGTGGCCAACGGCCAGAAGTTCGTCGCCCTCAACGGCGGCCCGCAGTTCACCTTCGACGAGGCCATCTCCTTCCAGATCTACTGCGAGGACCAGGACGAGGTGGACTTCTACTGGGACAAGCTCACCGAGGGCGGCGGCGAGGGCGGCCCCTGCGGCTGGCTCAAGGACAAGTTCGGCCTCTCCTGGCAGGTCGTCCCCACGAAGCTGATCGACATGATCAGTGACCCGGACGCGGAGAAAGCGGTCCGCACGACCCAGGCGATGTACAAGATGGGCAAGCTGGACATCGCTGCCCTGGAGAAGGTGTATGCGGGGGAGTGAGCCAACCGGCTCGGCGCGCAGCGGTCGGCCCGCCCCTCACGTGAGGCTCAGGCGAGCTGACCGCTGTGCAACGCCGTGTACACGCCGCCCCGCCGCAGCAACTCCTCGTGTGTGCCGATCTCCTGGATCGCCCCGTCGCCCATCACGACGATGCGGTCCGCACCGCGGACGGTGGACAGCCGGTGCGCCACCACGAACGTGGTGCGGCCGTGCAGCAGCCGGGCCAGCGCCTGCTGGACCAGAGCCTCCGACCGGGTGTCCAGCGCCGAGGTGGCCTCGTCCAGGATGAGCACCCGGGGATCGCGGATCAGCGCCCGCGCGATGGCGAGCCGCTGCCGCTGTCCTCCGGAGAGCCGCGCCCCGTGCTCGCCCACCACGGTGTCGAGCCCTTGCGGCAGCCGGTCCACGAACTCCAGCGCGTTGGCGTCGCGCAGGGCATCCCGTACCGCCGCGTCCCCGGCGTCGTCCATGCCGTACGCGACGTTCTCCCGAACCGTGCCGTCGAAGAGGATCGACTCCTGCGGTACGACGGAGACGAAACGCCGGTAGGTGCGCAGGTCCAGGGTGTTCATGTCGGTTCCGTCGAGCAGCAGCCGGCCCGATGTCGGACGGATGAAGCCGATGACGAGATTGAGCACCGTCGACTTCCCGGCCCCCGAGGCGCCGACCAGGGCGATGGTCTCGCCGGGGGAGACGGCCAGGCTGAAGTCCCGTACGGCGGGCCTGTTCTCGTCGTAGGCGTGCCCCACCCCTTCGAAGGTGACGGCACCGCGCAGCGAGGTCACCTCCGCCTTGCCCTCGTTGTCCTCCAGCTCGGGCGCCTGGAGCACCTCGCCGATCGAACGTACGGACTCCAGGCCCTTGGTGATGACCGGCGCGAGAGCCGCAAGTGTCGTCGTGGAGTTGGTGAGTGTGGTCAGGAAGGCGCTGAGCATGACGACGTCGCCGGGTGTGACACCCCAGTAGCCGTAGTACGACACCAGCGCCGCGGCGGTGAGGAACAGGATCCCGACCATGTTGAGGAACACCCACGCCAACGAGCCGAACCGCCCGTTGAGCAGATCGAGCCGCATCCCAGAGCGCAGGACCTGGCGCAGCGTGATGTCCATCCGCCGGAGCGCCTTGCCCTCCAGCCCGTGCGCCCGGGTGACCGAGATGAGCCGGGTCATTTCGGTCACCCGTGTGGACAGGTGCTCGACCTCGTGGCGGAAGTTCTCGTTGTGGCTGCGCAGTCGGGTCCGCAACCGCGCCACCAGAAGGGCCGCGACGGGCACGATGCAGAGGAAGACGGGCAGGAACTCGGGTGTGCGTATGGCGATGATGACGAGTCCGCCCGTGAGCACGGTGAGCGCGCCGAGCCCGTTCTCGGCGGTCTGCTGCACCATCTGCTCGACGGTCTCCACGTCCCGGACGACCTTGGCCTGCAGGACGCCCGCGCTGACCCGCGAGTGGTAGCCGATGGACAGTTGCTGCATCCGCGTACAGAGCGAGGAGCGCAGATCGGTGCCCATGCGGCGCACGCTGCCGTACAGCAGGCGGACGTAGAGGAGATGCAGCGGGAGGTTGACCGCGAGGATGAACAGCAGGGCCCCTGAACTGACCCAGAGGCGGCCGATCGGCCCGTGCTGGACGACAGTGTCGATGATGGACGCGGTGATCAGGGGCAGCAGCCAGAGCGGACTGTGCTTGACCGTGAAGACGGCGAATGCGGCGGCGAGCCGCCACCGGTCGGTGCGGAACAGATAGGCCAGCGTGCGGACCGGGTGCTCACCCCGGTAGCGATGGTCGAGCGGTCTTTCGGACGACGCCATCGGCGTTGGTCCTCCCCAGTGGCGGAGTAGCGGGCAAGCGCTTTCCTGCCCATCCCGGGCTGGAGTACACCGGGCCGGCGGTCTGCCTCCGGCATGGCGGGGAGTCGCGTAAAGAGTGGGTTTCCGAGGTTAATTCCAGCGCTCTGAGGGTTGGCGTGGAACCGTCGCCCCGTTATCGTTCACGCACTTCACTCAATCGTTCCGCTGAACGAATAGCGAGAAGGACGGTCGGTCCATGTCCGACATCCACCACCCGGGACGGCGGTCGGTCCTCGTCGCGGGGGCCGCGAGCACCGCCGCGCTCGGCGCGTCCTGGCTGCTCACCGGCTGTACGGGTGCCGCGGCCGCGCCCGTGCTGCCCGCCGCCGCCCAGAAGGGCGAACCCGACCGCGGTGGCACCCTCCGTATCGCCCGGCCGCCGGCCTCCGACGCCGAGACCCTCGACCCGGCCAGCGCCCTGTCGGCGTACGAATACCTGGGCGCCCTCTACAACCGGCTCGTCCGCGTCGACACCGACGGCGATCTCGCCCCCGACCTCGCCGAGTCCTGGGAGCCCGACGCCAAGGCGCGCACCTGGACCTTCCGCATCCGCCAGGGCGTCACCTTCCACGACGGGCGCAAGCTCACCTCGACCGACGCCGCGTACACCCTGCGCCACATCCTCGACAAGGCGACCGCCTCGCCCCAGGCGGCCGTCCTCGAGCCGCTCATCGACCCCGACACGCTCCGCACCCCCGACGACCACACCCTCGTCGTCCCGCTCAAGAGCCCCAACGCGGAGTTCCCGAGCCTTCTCACGCACTACAACTGCTATGTCGTCCCCGATGGCAGCGCCCGCTCGATCGGCCGCACCGGCATCGGCACCGGTCCCTTCAAGCTGGAGTCGTTCGCCCCCGCGGGCCCCGGCCGCGTCACCGCGTACGAGGACCACTGGGAGGGCCGCCCCGTCCTCGACGCGATCGCCTTCTACTCCGTCGCCGACATGTCGGCCCGCTCGAACGCCCTCCTTGCGGGCCAGGTCGACCTGCTCGCGCAGACCAACCTCGACTTCGCGACCGCCCGCGTGGTCGCCGCCTCCGACCGGGCCACCATCGCGCGCGTCAAGAACGCCCAGTGGTACGTCCTGCCGATGCTCACCACGGAGAAGCCCTTCACCGACGTACGGGTCCGGCAGGCGATGAAGCTCGCCTACGACCCCGAGCACGTGGTGAAGGTGGCCCTGCAGGGCGCGGGCACCGCCGGCTGGGACAACCCCGTGCCGCCCAGCGACCCCGCCCACATCGCCGCACACCCGAAGCACGACCCGGAGAAGGCGCGGTTCCTGCTGAAGCAGGCCGGGCACGAGGGCCTGGCGATGGACCTCTACACCTCCTCGTACGACCCGATCTTCACGCCGATGGCCCTCGCCTACCAGGACTCCGCCAAGCGGGCCGGCATCCGGATCAAGGTCAAGACGGCGGCGGCCGACTCGTACTACACGCAGATCTGGATGAAGAAGCCGCTCATGGCGACCTACTGGTACACCGGCAGACCCGTCGACCAGCTCTTCACTCAGGTCTTCCGCAGCGGCTCCTCGTACAACGAGACGGCCTGGTCAGACAAGGAATTCGACGCGCTCCTGGACCGCGCCCGCCGCGAGATGGACGACGCGAAGCGCCGCGAACTGTACGGCGAGGCGCAGACCTTCGTCGTCGAGAAGGGCGGGGCGATGACCCCGATGTTCGCCGACCGGCTCGTCGGCATCTCGCGGAAGGTGCGCGGATACGCCGAGCACGGCTTCGAGTTCGACTACCTCGGCATCGGCCTGAAGGGGGCCTGAGCATGTTCTCCTTCATAGCCCGCAGGGTGGCCGCCGCCATCGGCACGCTGTTCCTCTCCTCCGTCCTCGTCTTCCTCGCCGTACAGGCCCTGCCCGGCGACGTCGCCACCCAGATCCTCGGCAAGGACGCGACACCGGACGCCGTGGCCGCCCTGCGCGAGAAGCTGAAGCTCGACCAGCCCGCTTGGGAGCGGTACGTCGACTGGGTCCGCGGCGCGCTGCACGGCGACTTCGGTGTCTCCCTCGTCTCCGGGAAGGCGGTCGGCGGCGAAGTC
Source organism: Streptomyces sp. NBC_00038 (assembly GCF_026343635.1). Lineage (NCBI taxonomy): Bacteria > Bacillati > Actinomycetota > Actinomycetes > Kitasatosporales > Streptomycetaceae > Streptomyces > Streptomyces sp. NBC_00038. The sequence goes on along the minus strand of NZ_JAPELQ010000001.1, from coordinate 690,024 downwards.
TCCATGTACCTCGGCAACTCCGCGCTGATCGCCCTCGTCACCGTCCTGTTCGCCGTCACCGGCTCGATCGTCCTCGGCATCCTCGCGGGCCTGTACCGCGACCGCTGGCCGGACCATCTGATCTCCACGGTCAGCCTGGTCGGGATGAGCGTCCCCGAGTTCGTGGTCGCCACCGTGCTGGTGCTCTGCTTCTCGGTCGCGCTGCCGTGGTTCCCCGCGGTCGTCCTGTACGGCCCCGAGGCGAGCGTCGGTCAACTCCTGCCCTCCGTATGGCTTCCCGCGCTCTCCCTCGCCGTCGTCATGGCCGCGTACATCGTGCGGATGGCCCGCACGTCCGTCATCGACGTGATGGCCGGCGAGTACGTCACGACCGCCCGGCTCAAGGGACTGTCGAGCTGGCGGGTCGTCACCCGGCACGCCCTGCCCAGCGCGCTCCTGCCCACCCTGCACGTCATCGCGCTGAACGTCGCCTGGCTCGCGGGCGGAGTCGCCGTCGTCGAGAACGTCTTCAACTACCCGGGGATCGGCAAGCTGATGCTCTCCTCGGTCCAGAACCGCGACCTGCCCGTCATCCAGGCCATCGCCCTCATCAGCGCCGTCGTCTACGTCGCCTGCAACCTGGCCGCCGACCTCGGCGCCATGGCCCTCAACCCCAAGCTCCGCACCCGAGGGAGGACCCGATGACCACGCTCGACACCGTCCCGGTGGCCGCACCGTCGCCTGCCGCCGAGGCGCGCGCCGTCCGCGCCTGGCGCACCCTGCGCTCCTCGCGCGCCGCCGTCATCGGCCTCACGATCGTCGCCGTACACGTGCTGATCGCCCTCCTCGCCCCGCTCCTCACCTCCTACGACCCCATCGCCAACGACGCCTCGCACGCCCTGCTCGGCCCGAGCTGGGACCACTGGGCGGGAACCGACCAGTACGGGCGCGACGTCCTCGCCCGGGTGCTGTACGGCGGCCGGTACGCGCTAGGCGTCTCCGTCGCCGCGACACTGCTGACCGTCGCGCTCGGCACGGTCGTCGGGTGTGCGGCGGCGCTGCGCGGCGGCTGGTTCGACGACGTACTGGGGCGGGTCCTGGACGCCGTCCTCTCGGTGCCGTCGATCCTGGCGCTGCTCGTCATCGTCACCGCGCTGGGGACGGGCCCCGCGGTCATCGTCCTCGCGATCGCCGTGGTGTACGTGCCCCAGGTCGTACGGGTCGTGCGGGGCGCGGCACTTGCGGTGGTGCCCGCCGACTACGTGACCGCCGCCCGCGCCCGTGGTGAGGGCACCTGGTCGATCCTGCGGCGCGAGATCCTGCCGAACATCACGGACGTGGTGTGTGTCGAGTTCGCGATGCGTGCCTCCTGGGTCGTACTGCTCATCAGCTCGCTGTCCTTCCTCGGCTTCGGTGCCGATCCGCCGACCCCCGACTGGGGTCTGATGGTCGCCGAGAACCGGACCGCCATCACCGTCGTCCCGATGGCGAGCCTCGCGCCGATCATCGCCCTGGCCACGCTCGTGGTCGGACTCAACCTCGCGGCCGACGGCCTGTCCAAGGCGTGGGGCGTCGACCGGATCAGGGAGGGGTCCTGATGACCTCGATCGTCTCCGTGAAGTCCCTTTCCGTGGCCTACCGTTCGGGCGGTCGGGACGTGCCCGTCGTGCGAGAGGTGTCGCTCGACGTCGGCGCCGGGCAGACACTGGCGCTGGTCGGCGAGTCGGGCAGCGGGAAGTCGACCGTCGCCGCGACACTGCTCGGCCATCTGCGGCACGGGTCCCGGATCACCGCGGGCTCCGTACTCGTCGACGGGCAGGACGTCTTCGCCCTGCCCGCACGGGAGTTGAGGCGGCTGCGCGGCGGGACCGTCGCCATGGTCGCCCAGAACGCGGGCCACGCGCTGACCCCCTCCATGCGGATCGGCCGGCAGATCGCGGAGGCGGGCGGCGAGGTGCCGGTCGTGGACCTCCTCGAACAGGTCCGGCTGCCCCGCCCCGCCGAACTCGCCCGCCGCTACCCGCACGAGCTCTCCGGCGGCCAGCAGCAGCGCGTCGCCATCGCCATGGCCATCGCGGCCCGCCCCAAGGTCCTCGTCCTCGACGAACCGACGACCGGCCTCGACGTCGTCACCCAGCGCAGCGTCCTCGACCTGATCGGCGCCCTGCGCGACGAACTCGGCCTGGCGGCCGTGCTGGTGAGCCACGACCTCGGGGTCGTCGCGCACATGGCCGACGAGGTGACCGTGCTGCGGTCCGGCCGGGTCGTGGAGGCCGCGACCACCCGGCAGCTCTTCGCGACGCCCCAAGACCCTTACACCAGACGGCTGTTGGCGAGCGTCCCGCGCCTCGACGACGCAGGACTCGCGATCGTCGGCGAGGCGGGCGAGCGGGAGGTCCGGCCCAAGGCGCAGGTGCCCGACAGCTCACCGGTCGCCGTGTCCGCGCGGGACGTCACGATCGACTACGGGTCGACCCGTGCCGTGCACGGCGTCTCCTTCGACGTCCGGCGCGGCGAAGTCCTCGCCCTCGTGGGGGAGTCGGGCAGCGGCAAGTCCACGCTGGCATGGACGCTCGCGGGACTGCGTACCCCGTCCGGCGGCACGATGACCCACGAGTCGGGAGACCTGGCGCGCCCCGCCCAGAAGCGGCCGCCGTCCCTGCGGCGCCGGATCCAGCTCGTCTTCCAGAACGCGGACACCTCGCTGAACCCGCGCCGGTCGGTGGGCGACGCGGTCCGGCGCCCGCTGCACTTCTTCGGCACCGCCCCTTCGCGCACGGAAGCGGCGGCCCGAGCCCGGCAGCTCATCGCCGACGTACGCCTCGACCCGGCCCTCGCCGACCGGCTGCCCGCCCAGCTCTCCGGCGGCCAGCGTCAACGCATCGGCATCGCACGGGCGTTGGCCGGCGAACCGGACGTCCTGATCGCCGACGAGATCACCACCGCCCTGGACGTCTCCGTCCAGGCCGATGTCCTGAGGCTCCTCGACGACCTGCGCCGCGAACGCGAGCTGGCCTGCCTGTTCATCAGCCACGACCTGGCCGTCGTACGAGGCATCGCCGACCGTGTCGTCGTCCTGCGCCACGGAGTGGTCGTCGAGGAGGGGCCCACGGACGCGGTCTTCGCCTCGCCCGGACACCCCTACACGCGCCAGCTGATGGCCGCAGCCCTCGAACCCGACCCGGACGCCCTGCCGTTCGTCGACGGCACGGCCGACTGGGAGGACGACGCGGCCGGACCGGACGACCTCTGGACCGAACAGGGCAACGGCCACCGAGTGCGCCGCTGGCGCCCGGCCGGCCACCTCAGCACCGAAGGAGTTTCGTGAAGTACCGCGAGCAGTTCGAGCACCAGGTCGTCCGCGAGGACGTCTGGATCCCGACCCGCGACGGCAGGACCGAACTGCACGCCCGGATCTGGCGCCCGGCCGGCACCGATCCCGTGCCCGCGCTGCTCGAATACCTCCCGTACCGCAAGAGCGACTGGACCGCGCCCCGCGACGCCCAGCGCCACCCCTGGTACGCCGGGCACGGTTACGCCTCCGTCCGCGTCGACATCCGGGGCCACGGCGACAGCGAGGGCACACCCGGCGACGAGTACGACGAGCAGGAGCTCGCCGACGGCGTCGACGTCGTCAACTGGCTTGCCGCGCAAGCCTGGTGCACCGGCAAGGTCGGCATGTTCGGCATCTCCTGGGGCGGCTTCAACTCCCTCCAGATCGCCGCCCTCGCCCCCGAACCGCTCAAGGCGATCGTCACGGTCTGCTCGACGGACGACCGCTACGACAACGACGTGCACTACATGGGCGGCGCCCTCCTCGGCATCGACATGCTCGCCTGGGCCGGCACCATGCTGGCGTTCGCCTCCCGCCCGCCGGACCCTTCCCAGGTCGGCCAGGACCGCTGGCTGCCCATGTGGCGCGAACGCCTCGACGCCCTCGAACCCTTCCTGCACACCTGGCTGGAGCACCAGCAGCGCGACGACTACTGGCGGCACGGCAGCGTCTGCGAGGACTACGGCGCGATCGACGCGGCCGTGCTGGCCGTCGGCGGCTGGCACGACCCGTACCGGGACGCCGTACTGCGCCTCGTCGAACACCTCCCGGACGATCGCGTACGGGGGCTGATCGGCCCCTGGTCGCACCAGTACCCCGACCGCGAACTGCCCCCCGGCCCCGCGATCGGCTTCCTCCAGGAGACCCTGCGCTGGTGGGACCAGCATCTGAAGGGCGAGGACACGGGCGTCATGCGGGAGCCGCTGCTCCGCTCCTGGATCAACGACCCCGTGCCGCCCGCCACTTCGTACGAGGTGATGCCCGGCCGCTGGGTCGGTGACACGAACTGGCCCTCCCCGGCGGTCACATGGGACGAACGTCCGCTGGGCACGGGCGACGCCCCCGTCCTCGTACGATCGCCCCAGCACACCGGCCTCGACGCGGGCCGCTTCTTCCCCTTCGGTAACGCCAGCGACCTCCCGCCCGACCAGCGCGAGGAGGACGGCCGCTCCGTCTGTTTCGACTCGGCACCGCTGGAGGAAAGGGTCGAGATCCTGGGCCGCCCGCGCGTCCGGCTCCGCCTCGACAGCGCCACCCCGCGCGCCAACGTCGTCGCCCGCGTCTGCGACGTGGCCCCCGACGGCTCGTCCACGCTCGTCACACGCGGCGTGCTGAACCTTCTCAGCAGGCACGGGCGCGACCGGGCCGTCGAGTGGACCCCGGGCACGTACGAGGACGTCGAGTTCGAGCTCAACGGCATCGGGTACGCGTTCCCGCCCGGCCATCGCATCCGCGTCGCCGTCTCCGACACGTACTGGCCATGGGTGTGGCCGCACGGAGAACGCGGCGAGCTGAACGTCGTACCGGCTCAGAGCGCGCTGCTCCTGCCCGTACGGGAAGCCGTGGACGAGCCACCCATCCACTTCGAGGAGCCCGAACAGGCGCCGCCGCTGCCGGTGACGTACGACCGGCCCGCCGACCCGGGGCCCGAGCGGCTGGTCACCCACGATGTGGCGAAGGGGGAGTGGACCCTGGAGGTGGACCCCAACTACGGGGGATCCCGGACCTACCCGGACGGCCTGCGCTACGAGGAGAGTGCCCGCGAGACCTACCGCATCCGCACCGACGACCCGCTCTCGGCCACCGCTGTCTCCGAGTGGACGATCCGGCTGCGGCGCGGGGACGATTGGGACGCGGAGATCGTTACGCGGACGGAGCTGCGGGCCACGGCCACGGACTTCATCATGGACAGTCGCATCGAGGCACGGGCGAACGGAGAGACAGTGGTCAAGCGCGTATGGCACCGGAACACCCCGAGGACGTCGGCGTGAAGGCCGCCAGGACCCCTCGCCGTGCCGTCGCCGCCGCCGACCGCACCCGCCAGCCCACCGAGGTGCGCCGCCGCCTCATCGTGGAGGCGGCCGTGCCGCTCATCGCCGAGCGCGGGTACGCGTCGGTGGGCGTGCGCGACGTCGCCGCCGCGGCCGGGGTCTCGGTCGGCACGGTCACGTACCACTTCGGCAGCGTCCAGGAGATCCTCTCCGAGGCGATGGTGCTGCACATCGAGCGGTACTACGCGGCGCTCAGCGACGCCGCCGAGCATGCGACCAGCGGGGCCGAGGCGCTGCGGCTGCTCGTGGACGCACTGTTCACGGAGGACACCGACCGGCACTGGCGGATGTGGTTCGACTACTGGAACGCCGGCGACCAGGACCCGGACCAGGCCTTCGCCCGCGGCCAGGGACAGCGGTACGAGGCCTGGCACACCCAGATCCGCGAACTGGCCGAACGGGGCGTCGCCGACGGCGAGTTCACCTCCGAAGACCTCGACGGCTTCACGGTCCGCTTCGCCGCACTCGCCGACGGTCTTGCCCTGCAACGCCTGCGGCAGGCACCCCCGCTGAGCACGGAGGACGCCAGGCGCCACCTCAACCGACTGGTCGAGACAGAGCTCCGGAGCCCGTCGGTCGGGTGACCGGCTGCCATGATCGGCGGAATGAGACAGCGAATAGACCTGGACCTGGCCGCGGCCTTACTGGTCGAGCACAGAGCGCGATGGACGTCCGATCAGTGCGTGGTGTCTCCCATCCTGTGGAGTGGAGGCGGGGACGCTCCTCCCGTGGCGGACCGCAGGCATGTGGACGCCCCGAACTGGTTGGGATTACGGATCACGCACGCCGGCTGGGAAGTCCGGCTTGACGTGGAGCTGGAGGCCACCGGGTGGGCGCACCTCCACTTTCTCTCGGAGACCGCCGGCGTGCACGAGCGCCGGCGGGTCCGGTCGCTCGACAGGTGGGACGCCCTGCTCGATCAGGCGGTGGCGAGGGCCTCCCGTATTCGCCTGGTCCACGCCCAGCTGGTGGCCCGTGCTTGCACCACGGGATGGCTGGACTGGATCCACGGGGAGCTGTGGCTGCTGCCGACCAGCCTCGTCCGCATACGCAGTGGGCTGATGGCTTCCGTGGCGAAATCCCTGGGCTCAGGTCCGACCGCGCCGGAGCCGGCCCACACCATCGCCCACGACCCCGCGGCCATCCTGGCCGGACACCGCACCAACAAGATCATCCCCTTCGACGGCATCGACCGGGCGCGCCTGCACGGCGGTATCACCACGTCGGGCATGACCGTCTCCATGACTGACGGCACGCGCCACAAGCTCCTGTGGATGAGCTCCGAGCCGGCCCGCCGTCTGCTGACGGACCGATTGCTCCCGATCCTGGGTGACCGCCTCACCCGGTGACGGCCCGTCAGCTCACGTGATCGGCGATCACCCGGGTGATCTCCCGCGTGATGCGCACGATCCCAGGTGACCGGACCGCACACGGCTTCGGCGTCGACGTGGTGGGCGCCAGGCAGAAGTGCAGGTAGTCGTCGTCGCGGTGCAGGGCGGTGCGGTCGCTGGCCTGCTGGGTGCAGTACACGGGGTTCTCGTGCTCGTACGAGGTGCACGGGAGGTACTGGACCCAGGTGTCGCGGGCCGACGCCGGGCTCACGGTCTTGCCGGCGTCGGCGAGCAGGTCGCCCGAGGCGCGGGCTCGCTGCTCGTACAGCGAGTTGACGGTGTGGATCCGGTCGGGCGTGATCGGGTCGGGCCCTTGGAGTACCCACACGATCCTGGGCCGTTGCGCGCCGCCCGCCTCCGCGATCTGGTCGGTGAGCTGCTTCATGTCGGCTTCGTACCGCTTGAAGTACGTGCTCTTCGACTTGTCGTACGTGATGCCGTCCATGCACGGCGTGTAGCCCCAGGCGTTGGCCCAGAACTGCAGCACCACGTAGTCCGGTCGGAGCGAGCGGACCAGGGCGGCCGCCTTGTCGGCGGGCGGTACGAGGGAATCCGCCCCGGTCCCTTCCAGGTAGTCGCACAGGGTGGTGCCCGAGTACGGGGCGCTTGTGTACCGCGCGTCCAGCTGATCGCGCAGGAGATCCCCCAGCACCTTCTGGTTCTCCATGGCGAGCGAGTCGCCGAGGTAGAGCACCGTGGGCGCCTTCGAAGGGTCGGCCGACGCGGTCGGGGAGGCGGCGGGCCGCTGACGCGTCGTCGAGCTCGGTGACGCCGAGGTTTCGGGCGTCGCGCGAGCGGGCGGCGACGCCTCGGGCTCCGACGCCGGGTCGCCGCACGCGCCGAGCAGCAGCCCCGCGAGCAGCGCCCCCACCATCCACCGCTTGCGCATACGCCAACTCCCGCCCCGCCCACCGAAAGAGCTCCCCAGGCAAGCACAGGCGGGCACAAGGAGGAAGACGAACGCCGGTCACATCTCTGCGCCTTGCGGCCCTGCGCCGCCCCAGCCCTCGACGACTCCGGAGAGAAGCTCCAGCAGATCCCCGAGCGGCAGCGGCTTCGCCATGTGGGCGTCGAATCCGGCCGCCCGGGACTCGCCGTGGTCGGAACCCCGGCTGAACCCGGAGACCGCGATGAGACGCACCTTGTCGCCGTGCGGGCGGGAGCGCACCCCGCGGGCGACCGTGTAGCCGTCGATGTCCGGCAGGCCGAGGTCGCACAGGACGACGTCGAAGAGGCTGGACTCGGTGGCCGTCAGCGCGTCCGCGCCGGTGTGCACGGCCGTGACGTGGTGACCCTGCCGCTCCAGCAGGGCGCGGTAGGTCGTGGCCAGGTCCGTGTTGTCCTCGACGATCAGGATGGCCAGCTGCCGTGCCGTGGGGCGGGCCGGCGTCGCGGGGCGCGGTTCCGGGGTGCCGGAGGGGGCGAGGGGGAGCAGGGCGCGGAACGAGGCGCCGGTTCCGGGACCGTCGCTGTGCGCGGTGATCCGGCCGCCGTGCAGTTCGACGATCGTCCGGACGACCGCGAGCCCGAGGCCGAGCCCCTCGGGGGTGCTGGGGCCCGCGGGAGCCGCCCGCATGAAGACACCGAACAGCTCCTCGGCCTGGGCCGGTCGGAAGCCGATCCCGTCGTCCTCGACAGTGAGCAGCGCCTGCCCGTCCAGCGTGGTCAGCCGCACCCGTGTACGGCCGCCGGGGAGCGTGTACTTGAGCGCGTTGGACAGCAGATTGGTCAGCACCTGGGCCAGCCGCAACCGGTCCCCGTCGACGAGCACCGGATCGGCGGGCAGTTCGACGTCGAGCGTGCGGCCCTCATGGCCGAACAGGCCACGAATGTCGGCGGAGCCGCTGTCGACGACCGAGCGCAGATCCGTCCGCCCGCGCACCAGCTCCATGCGACCGGTCACGGCCCGCGTTCCGTCCAGCAGGTCGTTGCTCATCCGCACCAGCGTGGCGAGCTGCCGCTCCAGGACCGACAACGCCGGATGGCAGTCAGCCAGGTCGAGCGCCAGCAGCTCGGTCGCCGCCGTGGCGGCCGCCAGCGGATTGCGCAACTCGTGCGAGAGGGTCGCGATGAACCGGTCCTTGGCCCGCTGTTCCTCCCGCAACGTCCGTCCCGCCGCGTCGAGATCGGCGTTCGCACGGCTCAACTGCTCGTTCACCTCGCGGATCTCCCGCGCGCGCACGAAGAGGTCGATCTCCATGCCCTGCGCGAGCATCTGCGCGTCGGCGACGGCACGCTCCTGCTCCCGCCCGACCTGGCGCAGATGCACGAAGTCGGTGACGTCCTCGACGCGGTGGATGATGTGCGTGACCCGCCCGTCGTCGAGCACGGGGGTGTTGACGGGACTCCAGTACCGCTCGGCGAACGCGCCCGCCTCCCCCGTGGGGATGTCGTACCGCTGCAAGGCCATCGTGTCCGTACGCCCGGTGTCCACCACCGTCCGCAACGAGCGGCGCAGGTTGGCGACGCCGTTGGCCGACGGGTCGTCCGGGTTGTCGGGGAACACGTCGAAAATGGGGTGTCCGACGATGCTCCGCTCGGTGCGGGTGGCCGTGAGATAGGCGCGGTTGACCTCCACGATCGTGAAGTCGGGCGCCAGGATGAGCAGTGGGGAGAGCGTCGAGTCGAACAGGAGCCGGAAGTCGGGCGTGGGATGCGGGGTGCTCGCGGACATGGCGGCCCTCAGGGATCGAGTCGGTAGCCGAAGCCGCGCACCGTGGTGATCCGCGGTGCGGGAGTGGGCAGCCCGGCGAGCTTGCCGCGCAGCCGGTAGACGTGCTCGACGACGGTCGCGGGCTGCTGCCAGGACGCTCCCCAGATCTGCTCCAGGAGTTGTTCGGCGGAGAAGACCCGGCCGGGGGAGCGGGCCAGCAGCTCCAACAGGGCGTACTCCTTGGGCCGTAGCGTCAGCGGCACGCCTGCCATGTCGGCCCGACGGGCGGCCGTGTCGACGCGCAGCGCCCCGACCTCAAGGACGGAAGGCACCTCGGGCGGCTGGGACCGGCGCAGCACGGCCCGGATACGGGCCACGAGTTCGCGCTGCGAGAAGGGCTTGACCAGGTAGTCGTCCGCGCCGATCTCCAGGCCCGCGACCCGGTCCGCCTCGTCACCGCGCCCGGAGACGACGATCACCGGGAGGCGGCTGGTGGAGCGCAGCGACCTCAGCAGCTCCAGGCCGCTGCCGTCCGGCAGCCCCAGATCGAGGACGACCAGATCGATGCCGCCGTCGTACATCGCGGCTTTCCCGGCGCGTGCGTCGATGGCCCACGCGACGGTGAACCCTTCACGTTCCAGATAGGTACGGCACATCAGTGCGAAGTCGGGATCGTCCTCGATCAGCGCGAGGTGTGGACGCATTCCGCACCACCCGGCCCAGCTGCCGCCCACACGTTGTGTCCCTGGTGAGCGGGCGTTGATGCCCCGACCATGTGGCGAAGGTAGAACAGGAACCACCCACGGTTCAAGGGGGAGCCGCCCGGGGGGAGTTCCGGCTCGGGTTCGCGCGGCGGTGCGGGGATGTCATCACCGCCGCACGAACCCGAGCCGGGACGCGCCGACCCTCACTTCCCGGGATCAGCCGACGCCGCGAACCAGCAGGTCGGGCCTCACGTCGCGGTCCGTACGCGGATGCGGGAGGCGAGTACCGCGACGTCGTCCTCCGCCTGACGGGCGTTGAGACGGACGAGCACCTCGTCGAGCAGAGCGTCGATACCCGCCCCCGGCGGCAGCCGTAGCCTGGCCAGTCGGGCGAGCGAGGCGTCGATGTCCTCCCCGCGCCGCTCCACCAGACCGTCGGTGTACATCACCAGGGTGTCGTCGGGGGTGAGCGTGCGGGTGGCCTGTTCGTAGCCGCCCACTCCGGTGCCCAGCGGGGGGCCGACCGGCAGTTGGAGCAGCTCGCCGGTGCCGTCCTTGGAGAACACGACCGGAGGCAGGTGCCCGGCGGAGGCGAGCGCGGCCGTGCCGCGTGCCGGGTCGACCTGGACGAGCAGACAGGTGGCCGGTCGCCGGTTGCCGTCCTCGGCGACCGCGGCGTCGAGCCGGCGCAGTACCCGGTGCGGCGGCAGGTCCGTGGAGGCGACGTAGCGGAGCATCGAGCGGTACGCGTTCATGTCGACCGCGGCGTTCAGGCCGTGCCCCATGACGTCGCCCACGACCAGCAGGGTGCGCCCGAAGTGCAGCCGTACGGTCTCGAACCAGTCCCCGCCCACCAGGGTGCTGCCACCGGCCGGGAGATACCGGGTGGCCAGGTCGAGGTTCGGATGCGGCCGGCCCGGTTCGGCCAGCAGCGCCCGCTGAAGGTTCAGCACCGTGCTGCGTACGGCGTTGTGCTGGCGGGAGTGGCCGAGGTGGACGGCCGCGAGGCGCGCCGCGTAGTGCGTGCCGGAGGTCTCCAGGTCGGTGAACTCCTTCCCCTGCCGGACGGCGAGCATCACCCCGTACAGACGTCCGTGCGCGAGCAGTGGCACGGTCATGACCTGCCGCGGGATCCGTCCGGACAGGTCCATCGAGGCAGTGATCGGATGCCCCTCGTCCAGCGCCTGCACGGACAGGGGCCGTGCTCCGTGCGCGGGCCACGGGGTCAGCAGCCCGGAGTCTCCCGCCGTGGCGACGCGTGACAGGTCCGGCTCGTGCGGGTGCTGTGTGCTGGCCGGGGCGTCCGCGGGCAGCAGGTCCACCGCCGCGGCGTCGCAGAAGTGCCGGCACACGAACGCGGCGAGCTCCTCGCACGTGGTCTGCTCGTCCAGCGTGGTGCCGATCGACTCGACGGCATCCTCCATGGCACCGAACGGTGACTCCGCACCCGGAGTGTCCGCACCGCCTCGGCCCGTCATGCCACCTCCACAGCCACACACGCCTGGGTCCATCCACGCACGGGGGAGACGGGCCCGCACCCCGGTCAGTGCCGGGGCGGCATGTCGTTCACCAGCACGGCGGCACCGTCGAAGCGGCCGGCCTTGAGGTCCTGCAGGGCCTCCTGGGCTCGTGAGAGCGGATACGTGTGTGTCGTCGCGCGTATGCCGTGGCGAGCCGCCAGCGCCAGGAAGGCCCGCCCGTCCTCGCGTGTGTTCGAGGTGACGCTGCGCAGCTCCTTCTCGTAGAACAGCTCCCGCTCGTAGTGGAGCGGCGGTGTGTCGCTCAGGTGGATCCCGGCGACGGACAGGACTCCGCCCCGGTCGAGCGCCCGCAGGGCCACCGGGACCAGGTCGCCGACCGGCGCGAACAGGATCGCGCTGTCCAGCGGCTCGGGGGGCTCCTCGTACGCTCCGCGGGCGGACGCCGCCCCCAGGGCGAGCGCCAGCCGCCGGGCCGCCGGGTCCCGCGTCAGTACGTGCACGGTGGCGCCCTGCGCCAGCGCGAGCTGCGCGCACAGGTGGGCACTGCCGCCGAACCCGTACAGACCGAGCCGCCCGCCCGGCGGCAGCGAGGCCCGCAGTAGCGCGCGGTAGCCGATGATGCCCGCGCAGAGCAGCGGGGCCAGGGCGACGTCGTCCAGGTCGCCGGGCAGCCGGTACGCGAAATCCGCCGGCACGGTTGTGTACTCCGCGTAGCCGCCGTCGGCGTCCCAGCCGGTGTATTCGGACGCCGGACAGAGATTCTCGGCCCCGCGCACGCAGTACCGGCACGTGCCGTCCGTACCGCGCAGCCAGGCGACGCCCACCCGGTCGCCGAGGGCGTAAGCGCGCACGTCCTCGCCCAGTGCCGCGACCACGCCGACGACCTCGTGCCCGGGCGTCACACCCGGCCGGTGCACGGGCAGGTCTCCCTCGGCGACGTGCAGGTCGGTACGGCAGACACCGCAGGCGCGGACATGTACGAGGAGTTCGCCGGCCCGCGGCACCGGCACCGGCTTCTCGACGAAGCGCAGCGGCCCCTGCTCGATCGGCCCGGGCCGGACCGCTTCCCACGCGTGCATCATCCCGTGCCCCGTCCCGTCGACGACCCCCGCTGTCCGCTCTCCAGTTTGGTGCGGAACGTCCCGTTCGGCGCGCGGCCCGGGCCGCGCCTGGCTAGCGTGAAACGTGGAACCAGTCACCCAACCGGAGAAGGTCGACGTCATGGCCGTACAACCCGAGGGAACGCCCTGTTGGGCGGACGCGATGTTCAGCGACATGGAGGGGGCCAAGAGTTTCTACGGTGACGTGCTCGGCTGGACGTTCGGCGAGTCCGCCAGCGAGTACGGCAACTACACGCAGGCGTACAAGGACGGCAAAGCGGTGGCCGCCGTCGTCCCGCCGATGCCGGGGCAGGAGGGCCAGTCCGCCTGGTGCCTCTACTTCGCCTCGCCGGACGCCGCCGCGACCGCACAGAAGATCCGCGACAACGGCGGCGCCATCCTGATGGAGCCGATGCAGGTCGGCGACTTCGGCACGATGGCCCTGGCCAGCGAGCCCAGCGGCGCCGTCTTCGGGGTCTGGCAGGCCGGCACCCACGAGGGCTTCGAGGCCATCTCCGAGCCCGGCGCGTACGCCTGGGCCGAGGTCTTCACCCGTGAGCCCGAGAAGACCGACGCGTTCCTCCCCGCCGTCTTCCCGTTCAGCGCGAAGCAGATGGACGGACCCCATGACGGACCCGAGATGGACTTCAGGATCTTCAACGTCGGCGAGGACACCGTCCTGGGCCGGATGAAGATGACGGACGACTTCCCGCCCGAGGTCCCGTCGTACGTCAACGTCTACTTCACCGTCGAGGACTGCGACGCGGCAGTGGCGAAGGCGACCGAACGCGGCGGCATTCTGCGCTTCGGGCCCATGAGCAGCCCGTTCGGCCGGTTCGCGGCGCTGAGCGACCCGCAGGGCGCGTCGTTCTCCGTCATCGACCTCACCACGACCGAGGGCGACATGCCCAAGATGACCGACGTGTCCTGAACCTTTCGCCCGCGAGGGCAACCACGCGGACGCGGTTTTTCGTCCCTTCTTGTGGCCGCCGCACCTTCGGGTGACCGACCCCCCACAAGAATCGCGGGAGACCGCATGCTCCGCATCCACTTCACGTCGCACGATCTGCAGAACATCCGCGTGGCCCGGCAACCGGATCCGCTGTGGGAACTGGTGTGCAGCGTCTGCCGGCTGGAGACCGGGCAAGGACCGCTCGACTTCGGTCACTGGCGCCGCTCGGCCCGCGACCGGCTCTCCAGAGACCCGGTCGCGGGCCGAGCGCTGCGCCCGCTGCGGTCGCTGATTCCCTCGACGGGCTACATACCGGACTTCCTCACGCCCTCGGTCACCGGCGGCGATCTGCCGGCCGGACTCGACCAGGTGCGGCGCACCCCGCGCACCCGGCTGGTGCGCGACCTGACACGGCTGGCCGACTCCCGCCCCGTTCCGAACTGGGCGACCTCACTGGGCAGACCGGGCGGCGACCCGCTCAAGTCACTGGCGAACGCCCTCGGGGTCTACTTCCGCGCCCTCCTTGAGCCGTACTGGCCGCACATCCGCACGGCGGTCGCCGACGACGTCGACCTGCGCTCCCGGGACCTCCTCGACGGCGGCACCCAGGCACTCCTCGACGGACTGCGTCCGCTGGCGCGCTGGAAATCTCCCGTGCTCGAGGTGGACTACCCCATCGAACGCGATCTGCATCTGGAAGGGCGCGGCCTGCTCCTCGTCCCCTCGTTCTTCTGCTGGCGCCGGCCGACCGCACTCGCCGACCCCGGGCTCGACCCGGTGCTCGTCTATCCGGTGGCGAAGGCACCCCTCGCTGTCGCACGCGCCGCGGACGACGGGCTCGAACGCCTGCTGGGCCGCACCCGCAGCGTCGTACTCGCCGAGGTGGCGGGCCGCCACGCCCGCACCACCTCCGAGGTCGCCGCGGCCGTGGGGATCGCGCTGCCCAGCGCCAGCTACCAGATCGGCGTCCTGCGCGACGGGGGACTCGTGGCCAGCCGCCGCGACGGCAAGTACGTCCTGCACACGGCCACCGCGCTGGGAGAGCGGTTGCTCGGCAGCAGTGGCGGGCTTCGACCCGGTACCGGAGCAGCCGTCCGACCGTGACATCATCGGGGCCATGCCTGAACGTGTTGTGGCCGCCTGTGACGGGGCGTCGAAGGGGAACCCGGGACCCGCCGGATGGGCCTGGGTCGTGGCCGACGGTGACGAGACCCCCACCCGGTGGGAGGCCGGCCCGCTGGGCACCGCGACGAACAATGTCGCCGAACTCACCGCGCTGGAGCGCCTGTTGACGGCGATCGCCCCGGACGTCCCGCTGGAGATCCGGATGGACTCCCAGTACGCGATGAAGGCCGTCACCACCTGGCTGCCCGGCTGGAAGCGCAAGGGCTGGAAGACGGCCTCCGGAAAGCCCGTCGCCAACCAGGAACTGGTCGCCCGCATCGACGAACTCCTCGCCGGGCGCACCGTCGAGTTCCGCTACGTCCCCGCGCACCAGGTCGACGGCGACCGCCTCAACGACTTCGCCGACCGGGCCGCGAGCCAGGCGGCGATCGTCCAGGAGCCCGCGGGCAGCGACCTCGGTTCCCCCCAGCCGCCGGCCGCTCCCGACGCGGTCCCGGCCGCCGCCGCGCGCCGCCGAGCCCCCGCCAAGACCGCGCGGCAGGGCGGCCCGGCCCGCACGATAAAGGCGAAGTTCCCCGGCCGCTGCCTGTGCGGACGCTCCTACGCGGCGGGCGAGCCCATCGCCAAGAACGGCTCCGGCTGGGGCCACCCCGAGTGCCGTACGACGGAGACGGCCGACGCGTAGCCGTCAGACTCTCAGGCCATGTCGAACGTGTAGTGCGCGGTGTGATCCAGCAGTTCCGCCGGCCGCACGTCGTTCCACGGCTTCATCGTCTCGTCGAGGTCGACGACGTCCGGGGTCCCGCCCAGCGGCAGATAGCGCGAGCCGGGGTGACGGCGCTGCCAGTCGGCCCACAATTTGTCTATGAAGGCGTGGTGGAGCCAGAACACCGGGTCGTTGGGGGACACGCCGGTGGCCATCTGACCGCCCACCCAGACATGGACCCGGTTGTGCAGATTGACGCCCCGCCAGCCTTCGAGGTGGTTGCGGAAACCGTCCGAGGAGCTGTTCCACGGCGCCATGTCGTACGTCTCCATTGCGAGTACGGACTCCACCTCCGCGCGGGTGGGCAGCTCCCGGGCGCTACCGCCGAGCGACCTGCGGAGGTAGGTACGGCTGTCGACGCGCACGCTGATCGGCCAGTTGCCGGCCGAGGCCGCGAAGGGGCCGTCCATCACCTGGCCGTCCCGGCTGCGCCCGGTGCCGCCGAGGAAGTCGGGCGCCCACAGGGACGCGCGAGTGGTGCGGTCGGTGCTCCAGTCCCAGTACGGCAGGGCGACGGCGGGGTCGACCGACTGCAGTGCCTGCTCGAACTCGATGAGGAATCTGCGGTGCCAGGGGAGGAACGACGGTGAACGGTGGCCCGTCCGCTCGCCGTCGTCCGTGTCGCCGACGATGAACGCGTTGTGTGTCCTGACGAAGGCGTCGTAGCGGCCACTGCGCTTGAGCTGCACCAGCGCGTCGGTGAAACGCCGCTTCTCGTCGGCGGTCAGGCTCGCCTGGTTCTTGCGTACGGTCATGTGCGGAACTCCACAGTCTGCTTGCGGGGCAGGTCAGTTGGCATGGAACGGGACGAGCGGGGCCCCTTGCAGTTCCACGACCGCGGCGCGGGCGGCGGCGCGTGGGGTGGCCACCGGGTCGTAGTGGCTGACCACGCTGATCCAGCTGCCGTCGGCGTTGCGCATCACGTGCAGCTCCACGCCGTCGATGAACACGGCGTATCCGGCGCCGTGATGGTGCCCGCTCCCGCTGGTGGGCCGTCCGGCTATACGGCGGCCCTGGTAGACCTCGTCGAAGGCGCCGGGCCCGCTGTGGTCGGGTCCGGCGGCGGATGCCGTTGGTGCGGTGAGGGGCTGGGAAGCGGCCACGGCGGTCAGCGTGGCCGCCGCGCCCATGACACGGCGACGGGTGAGATCCGGCATACGAAGTCCTCCTGTATCGGGCCCTGTTGAACGACTCGGTATGCCTATCGGTTCGTCAGAGTGTGGGAGAAATCGCCGAATGTCGGTTGGCTGTGATCCGGACAATTAAGTAAATGTCGTGCGCAAGCTGCCGCGAGGCCCTCCCCTGTTACGCTTCGCAGTCAATTGACCGCAATGTGCAACAAAGGGAGTGCGCGTGAAGATCGCGTGCGTCGGTGGCGGACCCGCCGGCCTGTACTTCTCGATCCTGATGAAGCGCCAGGACCCGTCCCACGACATCACCGTCTACGAACGGAATCCGGCCGGATCGACCTACGGCTGGGGGGTGACGTACTGGGCGGGCCTGCTCGACAAGCTCAGTGAAGGCGACCCCGAGTCCGCGCGCGCCGTCAGTGAGAACTCGGTCCGCTGGAGCGACGGGGTCGCCCAGGTCGGCGGACGTGCGACGGTGCACCACGGCGACGAGGGGTTCGGAATCGGCCGCCGCCGACTGCTCGACCTGCTCGCCGAGCGGGCCGAATCCCTCGGCGTGCACGTCGAGTTCGAGCACGAGGTCGCCGCCGACCGGCTGCCCGACGCCGATCTCGTCGTCGCGGGCGACGGAGTCAACAGCGCCCTGCGGGAGCGCTACGCCGACCACTTCGGCAGCGACGTCGCGCTGGGGCGGAACACCTATGTCTGGCTCGGCACGACCAAGGTCTTCGACTCCTTCACCTTCTCCTTCGTGGAGACCGATCATGGCTGGATCTGGTGCTACGCCTACGCGTTCAGCGGGGAGCACAGCACCTGCGTGGTCGAGTGCTCTCCCGAGACCTGGACCGGTCTCGGGCTCGACGCGGCGAGTGAGGGTGATGGTCTCGCCCTTCTCGAGAAGCTCTTCGCCGACCTCCTCGACGGGCACGGGCTGATCGGGCGGGCGCAGAGCGACGGCAGCTCGCAGTGGCTGAACTTCCGCACCCTGACCAACCGGACCTGGCGGCGCGGCAACCTCGTCCTGATCGGCGACGCCGCCCACACCACGCACTACTCGATCGGCGCGGGCACCACCCTCGCGCTGGAGGACGCCCTCTCGCTGGCCGGAGCGCTGCACGAGATCCCGGACCTGGACGCCGCCCTCGCCCACTACGAGCAGGAGCGCAGGGCCGCGCTCCTGTCGATCCAGAGCGCGGCCCGCCACAGCGCCCAGTGGTACGAGAACCTCCCGCGCTACATCCACCTCCCGCCGGCGCAGATGTTCGCCCTGCTCGGCCAGCGCCATTCGCCGCTGCTGCCGTACGTCCCCCCGCAGCTGTACTACCGGCTCGACCGCGCGGCCGGACAGCTGGAGGCGCTGCGCCGGTTCAAGCGCTGGCTGGGGCCGCGGCTGGCGCGAACGGTGCAGGCCCGCACTCAGCGGTAGCCGTCCATGACCGGGTTTCTTTGGTGAATAGCGATTCACTAGCTATGGTGAATTGCTATTCACCTATTTTTTTTGGACTCCTGGAGTACCCATGGCGGCTCTGCGTGAGCGATTGACGGTCCCGGTGCTTGCGTTCGGCGCGATCGTCATGGCCGTCACACAGACGGTGGTGGTGCCGCTGCTGCCGGACCTTCCCCGGCTGACGGGCGCCTCGGCGGGCGCGGTCTCCTGGATGGTGACGGCGACCCTGCTGGCCGGAGCGGTGCTCACTCCCGTGCTGGGCCGGGCGGGAGACATGTACGGCAAGCGGCGCGTGCTGCTGATCGCCTTCGCGATGATGACGCTGGGTTCGCTCGTGTGCGCCGTCACCTCCGACATCGGCATCCTCATCGCGGCGCGGGCCCTGCAGGGCGCGGCGGCCGCGGTCGTGCCGCTGTCGATCAGCATCCTGCGGGACGAACTGCCGCCGGAACGTACGGGCAGCGCGGTGGCGATGATGAGCTCCACCCTGGGCATCGGAGCCGCCCTCGGCCTGCCGCTCGCCGCGCTGATCGTCCAGTACGCCAACTGGCACGTCATGTTCTGGGCGACGGCCGCACTCGGCGCCCTCGGTCTCGCGCTCGCCTCCTGGGCGGTGCGCGAGTCGCCCGTCCGTGAGCCGGGCCGCTTCGACACGCTGGGCGCGCTGGGGCTTGCCGCGGGCCTGGTCTGTCTGCTCCTTGGCGTGTCGCAGGGCGGCCAGTGGGGCTGGAGCAGCCCCCGGATCCTCGGCCTGTTCCTGGCCTGCGTGGTCATCCTGACCCTGTGGTGGGTGCAGCAGCGTCGAGCCGAACGGCCCCTGGTCGACCTGAAGCTGGCTACCCGTCCGCGTGTCGCGCTGCCGCACGTGGCGGCCCTTCTGACCGGCTTCGCCTTCTACTCGAACACCCTGGTGACCGCACAACTCGTGCAGGCGCCCGAGGCCACCGGCTACGGGCTCGGGCTGTCCATCGTGGCGACCGGCCTGTGCCTGCTGCCCGGCGGTGTGACCATGCTGCTGCTCTCGCCCGTCTCGGCACGCATCTCCACGACCCGCGGCCCGCGGGTGACGCTGGCCATCGGCGCAGCGGTCATCGCCCTCGGCTATGTCCTGCGCATCGCGGACAGCCGCGACCTGTGGGCGATCATCCTGGGCGCCACGGTCGTGTCGATCGGAACGACCTTCGCCTACTCGGCCCTGCCCACCCTCATCATCCGCGCCGTGCCCGCCGGGCAGACAGCCTCCGCCAACGGCGTCAACGTCCTGATGCGGACCATCGGCCAGGCCGTGTGCAGTGCCGCCGTCGCCGCCGTGCTCGTCCACCACACCAGCCTCATCGGCGGCGCCCCCGTGCCCACGCTGCACGGCTATCTGCTGGCCTTCGCCCTGGCGGGTACGGTCGCCCTGGTGGCCTGCGCCGCCGCGCTCGCGATACCCGCCGACCCCGCCTCCCGTGACACCGGACGTGCCAGCGACCGTACCCAAGCGTCCCGCGACGAGGCACTCGAAGGAGCATGAGTACCGTGACCAGCCCGCCCCCCGGTCTCACGGCATCCGCCACCGCCCCGCCGCGCCGCGACGCCGAGGCGACGAAGGCGGCCATCCTCCGCGCGGCCCGCCATCTGCTGGCCCGCCGCGCCCACGCGGACATCACGCTCAAGGCGGTCGCCGATCGGGCCGGGGTGAGCCCGCCGCTGATCCTGAAGTACTTCGGCAACAAGGACGCGCTGTTCGCGCGTGTCATGTCCTTCGACTCCGACACGGCCGCTCTGCTGGACGCGCCACTGGAGGACCTCGGTCGGCACATGGTCCGCCAGCTGCTCGTCGGCCAGACCGAGCGCGGCGCCGATCCCATCCTGCGGATCGTCTTCGCCCCGCTCCAGGGCGAGCAGGGCGACATACTGCGCGCCAACTTCCGCACCCAGGTCAGCGACCGGCTCGCCGAACGCCTCACCGGCCCCGACGCGGGCCTGCGCGCCGAGCTCGCCGTCAGCACCCTGCTCGGTCTCGGCGTCATGTACGGCATCGCCCGCGGCACCAGTCTGCGTGCCACCGCGATCGAGGACATCGTCGAACGGTACGGCCCGACGGTGCAGGCTCACCTCACGCGCCCGGTGTGAGGAACGGGCGGCTCAGTTCACCCCTTGCGGGCGGAACTGGACGCTGATCCGAGGTCCCGCCGCCCGCGCCGACTTGGGGATGGCGTGCTCCCAGGTGCGCTGGCAGGAGCCGCCCATCACGATCAGGTCGCCGTGCCCGAGAGGACGCCGCACGGTGTCCCCTCCGCGGCGCGGACGCAGCAGCAGATCGCGCGGGGCGCCCACGGAGAGGATGGCGACCATGGTGTCCTCACGCGCGCCACGCCCGATCCGGTCCCCGTGCCAGGCCACGCTGTCGCGGCCGTCGCGGTAGTAGCAGAGCCCGGCCGTGGTGAACGCTTCACCGAGCTCGGCGGCGTAGTGCGCGGACAGAACGTCCCGCGCCTCGTCGAGAACCGGATGCGGCAGCGCGTCGCCCTCGGCGTAGTAGGCGAGCAGTCTCGGTACGTCCACCACCTGCTCGTACATCTTCCGCCGCTCGGCCCGCCACGGCACGTCGCCGACGAGCCGATCGAAGAGGGCGTCGGCCCCACCGAGCCACCCGGGCAGCAGGTCGATCCAGGCGCCGTGGCCCAGCGCGGTCCGGCGCATCCCCTTCAGCGGGGTGAGGCGCGGCTTGTCGGTCTGGTCGAAGAGGGAGCCCTGGAGGTGCGTGGACATGGGGTCAGCGTACTCCGTAATCGAATGTATGTTCCATGCGTGAGGGGATGACAGGAACGGCCCAAGCGTCTGTCGGAGGCTCAGTCGCTCGCCCCGGTTCGGTGACCCGCGTCACACCCGGCTCCTGTCAGCAATCGGGGCTCCGTCCCGTTCAGAGGGCACGTGAACGAGACAGGAGCAACGCCATGAAGCACCGCATCGTCGTACTCGGCGCCGGATACGCCGGGGCCTTCGCCGCCGGAAACCTGGCGCGTCGGCTCTCCCCCGCCGACACCGAGATCACCGTCGTCAACGCCGTGCCCGACTTCGTTGAGCGGATGCGGCTCCACCAGCTCGCGATCGGCCAGGACCTCGCGTTCCGCAAGCTCGCCGACGTCTTCGCGGGCACCGGGGTGCGGCTGCGCCTGGCGCGCGTCACCGGTCTCGACCCCGAGCACAGGACCGTCGCCGTGACCGACGAGGACGGCGACGGCGAGCTCGCGTACGACACGCTTCTCTACGCGCTCGGCAGCTCCGTGGCCCAGCATGGCGTCCCCGGCGTGGCCGAGTACGCCTTCGATGTGACCGGCCGGTCCTCGGCGCTGCGTCTGCGCGAGCGCCTGGCCGGCCTGGGCGAGGGCGGCACGGTGCTGGTCGTCGGGGAGGGGCTGACCGGCATCGAGACCGCCACCGAGTTCGCCGAGTCCCGGCCCGATCTTTCGGTCGCGCTCGCCGCCCGCGGCGAGCTGGGCGCCTGGCTCTCCCCGAAGGCCCGCCGTCACCTGCGCCAGGCCTTCGACCGGCTTGGCATCACCGTCCACGAGCACACCGGCATCGAAGCCGTGGAGCCGACACGGGCGATCGCCGCGGACGGCAGGTCCATCCCGGCCGACGTGACCGTGTGGGCGGCCGGGTTCGCCGTGCACCCCATCGCGGCCGCCAGTGGCCTGGAGGTCGCCGAGACCGGCCAGATCGTCGTCGACCGGACCATGCGCTCGGTCTCGCACCCGGACGTCTACGCCGCCGGTGACTGCGCCTACGCGATCGGCGAGAACGGCCGGCCGCTGCCGATGTCCTGCGGGTCGGCCGGCTGCACCAACATGCAGGCGACCGCCGCGATCATCGCGCGCCTGACGGGCAGCGAGGTCCCGAACACCGCACTGAAGTACTACGGCAACCACATCAGCCTCGGGCGGCGGGACGCGATCTTCCAGATGGTGGACGGAGACGTGCGGTCGAAGTCCTGGTACCTGGGCGGCAAGGCCGCCGCGCGGCTCAAGTCGAGCGTGCTCAAGACGGCCGGGTGGGCCATCGTCCACCCCACCTTCGGCATGCCGAAGCGCAAGCGCCGCCTGGCCACCGCGCCCGACCGGGCAGGTGCGAGGGTTGCTGCATAGGCTGTTCCGCATGGACAGCGCAGCCCTCGATCGGTTCGAGGCCAGCCGGGGCCGGCTGGCCTCGCTGGCATACCGTCTGCTCGGCTCGGCCGCCGACGCCGAGGACGCCGTGCAGGACACGTTCCTGCGCTGGCAGGCCGCGGACCGCGAACGGGTCGAGGTGCCGGAAGCGTGGCTGACCAAGGTCGCCACCAATCTCTGCCTCGACCGGCTCCGCTCGGCGCAGGCGCGCCACGAGCGGGCGGCCGGTGCCTGGTTGCCCGAGCCGCTCCTCGACGGCGACCCGATGCTCGGACCGGCCGACACCTTCGAGCAGCGCGAATCGGTGTCCTTGGCCGTGCTGACCCTCCTGGAGCGCCTCTCGCCGGTCGAGCGGGCCGTCTACGTTCTGCGTGAGGCCTTCTCGTACGGCCACGCCGAGATCGCCGGGATCCTCGACATCACCGAGTCCGCGAGCCAGCAGCATGTCCACCGGGCCCGGATCCGGGTCGCCGCCGAGCGCCGCCGCGGCGGCGAGGCCGACCCCGTGTCGGCGCGCCGGGTCGTCGAGGAGTTCATCGCCGCCGCCACGTCGGGGCGCACCGAACGGCTGGTGGCGCTGCTCACCGACGACGTGACGGCGGTCTCGGACGGCGCCGGACTGGCCAAGCGGCTGTTGCGGTACACGACGCGTGAGCGGGTCGCCTCCTATGTGCGGGCCGGCTTCAAGCCCACGCCGGCGAAGCGGCGGCTGGCCGGCGGCTCGCCCGCGATGTACGTCGCGCAGGTCAACGGCTCCCCGGCGGTCCTTGCCGTCGTCGACGACCGGGTCGTGGGCGTCGTGGCGTTCGAGGTCAGCGACGGCAAGGTCGCGTCCCTGCGCGGCGTCGCCGCCGCGGACCGGCTCGCGCGCCTCGGCGAGGCCTGGCGGCAGCACAAACCCGACGCGCCGGTCATCAACGCGTGGTGACCGGCGCCACTGGAATCCGGTGGACCCCGCCATGCAGTTCGGATCCGAGCGCCCCTGGCCACCCATTGCTCGAAGTCGCATTCACTCGGGATCGGCGAGGACCTCGCGGATCACATGCTCGGCGTTGGCGGCCATCACGGGGTTCGTCGTGCGGTAGTACGGGAGCTGGTTCAGGGCCATGGAGAGGGCCCAGCCGCGACCGCGTGCCCAGGTGGCGTCGTCGGAGCCTGTCGCGTGCCGGAACGTGGGTCTCGCTCCGGCGGGGAGAAGGTTCCAGGCGGGGATGAGGTCGCAGGCCGGATCCCCGGTGCCGAGGGTGCCGAAGTCGAGGACGGCGCTGAGGCGGCCCTGGCGGGTGAGCAGGTTCATGGGCATCAGGTCGGAATGCAGCCACACGGCCGGCCCGGTCCAGAGGGGAGCCGACAGCGCCGCCTCCCAGGCCGTCGTGGCGGCGGATGTGTCGATCATGCCGTCCAGTTCGCCGAGCGAGGAGCGTGTCTCGGCGTCCACGGATGCCAGCGGCCCGCCCCGGTAGGCGGGCGGTCCGCCCGGCAGGTCGACCCGCCACAGCGCGGCGACGAAAAGACCGAGGTCGGCGGCGAGCCCGTCCGCGTCGATGAGGGTGTCAGGCGCGGGGAGTTCGCCGTCGAGCCAGCGGAGCACGCTCCAGGACCACGGGTATCCCTCGCCGGGCGCTCCGGTCGCGAGGATCTCGGGAATGGCGAACGGAAGCAGTGGGGCGAGGAGCGGCAGCCACCGTGCTTCCTTCTCCACGTCGCCGGCGCCCTCCGGGACGCGGGGGAGGCGTACGGCCATGTCGTCACCGAGTCGGTAGAGGGCGTTGACGGTCCCGGACGACGTGACGCGCTTGAGTGGCAGGCCGGCCCAGCGGGGGAACTGCGCTGCCAGCAGCCGCCGTACGAGCGAGTCGTCGATCGGCACTTCGTGGGCGTGCATGGGGCCTGCGGACATCAGCGCCTGCTCTCGGGGTCGAAGGTCAACGCCCGCAATCCTGAGGCTGGTTCGGGCTTCTTCACAACGCCAGGCAACCCTGCGGCCACCGGTGTCGTCTTGATCGGTAACGAGTGGGCGGCGCGTCGACCGTACTCGGCGAGGGATTCCCGGACGTATTTCCGTGTGGAAATCCAGCGCACTATACTCCCTGTGTATACATGGTGTGTATACGTGAGGCGTATAGGTACTGGCCTGGCGCGTCGGCACCCAACAGCCAGCACCACTGGTCAGCGCTCCTATGCGTCGACCGATGGCAGACCGAAAGGTATCCATGTACGGCAAGGCCTTCGCCCCGGAGTACCAGGGCGCATTGACCACCCTGTCCGTGAACTCCTCACTGACCGATGTCCTCGCGGCCGGCACCGAGCAACTCCGCGCGGCCGAGCGCGTGGGCGCGCGGGCGGAAGCAGCGCGTTCGGGTCTCGCGGTAGCCGAGGCGCACCGGCGCCTCGGACAGGTGGCGGACGCCGACCGGGCGTGGAAGGCGAGTTACCGCACGGCCCGCGAGGCCGGGGACGAGGGAGCGATGGCGTGGGCGCTGTGGAGCGGCGGCACGCTGGCCAGGCAGCGTGGCGCGTTCCCGCTGGCGTGGCGGCTGCTGCGGCTGGCCGCCGAACTCGGCGAGCACGCCGGGGACGTCGTGGTGCGCGGCTACTCCCTGGCGGGGCTGGCGGAGACCGGCCGCATCCAGGGCGACTACGCGGCGGTGACCGAACTGCACGAACAACTCCTGGCCGAGGCCCGCAAGCGCGGCGAGGCCCGCCACACCGTATGGGCCCTGGAGGGCATCGCGCAGATACACCGCAACACCGGCGCCTACGACACGGCGTACGCCATGTTCGAGGAGGCGGCCCAGATCGCCGCGCGAGCCGAGGACCGGCGCGGTCACGCTTGGGCCCTGCGCGGGCTCGCGGACATCGTCTCCGTACGTGACGAGGACCTCGACCGCGCGCTGGAGCTGCTGAGCGAGGCGGAGGCGTCCTGCCGTGCGATGAACCTGTCCGGTGCGCTCGCCTACAACCACAAGATGCGCGGCAACGTCCTGTATCGGGCCGGGCGTTACGAGCAGGCGCGCGACGTCTACACGCAGGCGCTGGCGGAGTTCGAGGCGATGAGCGAGCCCCGCGGCCGGGCCCTTGCCCGACTCGGCCTGGTGAAGTCCCTGGCCCGCCTCGGCCGCGACCGCGCCGAGACCGCCGCGGACCTGGCCGAACTGGCCCGCGTACTGGAGAGCATCGGACTGCGCCACGCCCGGCGGATGGTCGAGCGGGCACGGACGGAACTCGGCCTCGGTCTCCTGCCGTCTGCCGGGCAGGTCACAGGCGCGGATGACGCGGATGCCATGGCCCACTCGGCCGACGGCGCCGGCACGGAGGTCGCACGATGACGCTCCTGTCCATATCCGCGCAGTACCCGCAGTCCCCGCCGGACGCCCCCGCCGCCCCGCAGATCCTGCACCGCTGCCGCGAACTCGTCGCCCCCGCACTGGAGGAGGCGATCGGCGGACTGCACCCCTGGGTGGGGGAGATGGCCGGATACGCGCTGGGCCGCTGCGAGGTGGGCGGTGCCCCCGCGACGCACAGTCAGGGCAAGGGCGTACGGCAGGCGCTCGCAGTCCTGGGCGCGGAGGCGGCCGGTGCCTCCGCCGACGCGGGTGTGCCGGGCGCGGTCGCCGTGGAACTGGTGCACACCTTCTCGCTGTTGCACGACGACATCATGGACGGCGACGCACTGCGCCGGGGCCGCCCCGCGGTGTGGAAGGCGTACGGCACGGGCCCGGCCGTTCTCGCGGGGGACGCGCTGTTCGCCCTGGCCGTGCAGACCCTCACCGCGACGCCCGCGACTTCGCATGGCGCCACCGCCGTACGCCATCTGACCACTGCCCTCGGCGATCTGGTCCGTGGCCAAGCGGACGACCTGCTGTTCGCCCACCGGCCCTGGACCGGCCCCGACGCTGTGGGCGTGGGGGAGTACGAGCGGATGGCCGAGCACAAGACCGGCGCCCTGCTCGGCTGCGCACTGGCCCTGGGGGCTCAACTGGCGGGAGCGCCACGGGAGACGGCGCAAGCGCTGGACGGCGCCGGACGTCATCTGGGCGTGGCCTTCCAGATCGCGGACGACCTGCTGGGTATCTGGGGAGATCCGGCGGTCACCGGCAAACCGGTCCACAGCGATCTGCGGCAGGGAAAGAAGACGCTCCCGGTCCTCGCGGCCCTGCACGGCCCCGACCACCGCGCGCTGGCCGAACTCCTTGCCTCCCGGGCCGCCCTGGACGACACCGCCGTCCGCCGGGCCGCGACGCTCGTCGAGCAGGCGGGCGGCCGTTCCGCCGCTCTGCGCGAAGCCCGTCGCCATCTCGGCGCCGCGCACACACTCCTGGCGAGCGCGTCCCTGGCCGCGCGCCCCGCCCGTGACCTGCGCACCCTGCTGTCGTCCCTCGCCCACCGGGTGGTCTGACACCACTTCGCCTCCGGTCCCGCCCGGCTTCTCTCCACCGCGGGCCGGAGGAGCGCTGCGACCTCGGTCACATGCACGTGTCAACGCTTCCCACCAGGCAACCTCCTCATCTCCTCGAACATCTGTCGCCCCGGGACCCGACAGTCCCCACGGCGCTCAACGGTGCCGTGCGTCAGGGCGGTTGGCGATCCCGGCCGCCCCTGTTCGAAGGAAAACAGTGCGTAGACCCCACATACGCCGCGTGGCGATCGCCGTCGCGGTGACGACGGCCGTCACGCTCCCGACCGGCCCCGCCTTCGCGGCCGTGCCCGACTCGCCGGTACGCGCCGCGGCTTCGGCCTCATCACCGGTGGACGCCGCCCGGGCGGCCGCGTTCGCCCACGCCTCGGCCACCGGCGTCAGCCAGGGCGACACCTTGCAGGCGAAGGACGTCATGACGGACCCGGACGGCAAGCAGCACGTCCGCTTCGTCCGCACCCACCTCGGTATGCCGGTCCTCGGCGGCGACCTGGTCGTCCACCTCGGCAAGCAGTCCGACTATCTCGGCGTGACCCGGGCCGCCGACCATGCCGTCCAACCGGCCACCACCGAGGCGAAGCTGACGCCGCAGCAGGCAGAGCAGAAGGCCGCCGCGGTCGCGAAGGGCGACGCGGGCGCCGCCGAACTCGTCGTCGACGCCCGTGACGGCGCGGCCGCACTCGCCTACCAGGTGCGGGTGACGGACAGCGACACGGCCGAGGCCGGCGGCTCCCGCACGGTCGTGGTGGACGCCCGGTCCGGCCGGATACGCAGCAACATCCCCGACAGCGACGAGTTCATCTCGCCCAGCCTGGGAGAGACGCTGCGCGAGCGGGGCGAGCAGCTGAACCCCGAGACGGGTACGTCGGCTCCGCCGGCCGGACTCCTCGGCGCGACAGCCGCCACCACATACCCGGTCAAGGCCACCGGCAGCGGTACCTCCCTCTTCGCGGGCAAGGTGACGCTGACCACCACCCGCACCGCGCGCACCAGTTACCTCCTCAAGGACCCCACCCGGTGGAACACCGAGACGCGGGACGCCAGGGGCCAGGAACTGGAAGCCTTCGCGCGCGGCAAGAAGTTCACCGACGCCGACAACAAGTGGGGCAACGGGGCCACTTCCAGCCGGGTCACCGCCGCGGTCGACGCCCAGTACGGCATCACCAAGACGCTGGACTTCTACAAGGCGACCTTCGGCCGCAAGGGCATCAAGAACAACAGCGCGGGCGCCCGCGCGATGGTCCACTTCGGCAACAAGGTCGGCAACGCCTTCTGGGACTCGACGTGCGGCTGCATGCTGTACGGCGACGGAGACGGCGACATGCTCAAGAAGCCGCTGGTCGTCCTCGACGTCACCGGTCACGAGCTGACCCACGGGGTCGTCGACGCGACCGCAGCCCTCGAACCCACCCGCGTGGACCAGGACGGCAACCAGTACGGCGAGCCGGGTTCCCTCAACGAGTCCCTCGCCGACATCTTCGGCTCGGCGGTCGAGTTCTCCGCCAACAACCCCAAGAACCCGCCCAATTACCTGGTGGGCGAGAAGCTCGGCCTGGCGCAGAAGTTCCTGCGCCGCCTCGACCGCCCCTCCCTGGACAAGCTGGAAGGCGCGGTCGACTACTGGTCGCCCGAGGTCTACGACACCGAGGTCCACGCGGGCTCCGGCGTCTCCTCGCACGCGTACTACCTGCTCGCCGAGGGCAGCGGCAGGAAGACGATCGGCGGCGTCACGTACGACTCGCCCACGTACGACGGTTCGCGGGTGACCGGCATCGGACGTGCCAAGGCAACGGCGATCTTCTACCGCGCGCTGACCCGCTACATGGTCTCCACGACCGACTTCCACGACGCGCGGAAGGCCACGCTCAAGGCCGCCGCCGACATGTACGGGGCGAGCAGCACGGAGTACAGGACGGTGGCCAAGGCCTGGGTCGCCGTCAATGTCACCGCTGCCAACGGGCAGTAAGGGAAGGCACTACCGACGGCTTGAGGGTGTGCCGCCACCGGGGCACCCTCAGGCCGTCCGGGTCTCAGTGCTGCTGAGCCTTCTGCGGCGTCGCCTCGCTGGGCCGTACGACGACGTACCCCTCGCCCTCCAGCTTGAGCTGCACGGCCTCGCCGGACCCGCCGCGGATCATCGAGCCGATCGACTGCGAACGGTGCAGCGAGGTATGGAGATTGGCGGTCCAGCCGACGATCGCGTCCGTGTCGACGAACACCGGCTGCTGTGGTGAGACGGGGATGACCAGCGGGTTCCCCTCGCAGACAAGACCCAGACTGCCATGGCCGGTGAAGACGCTGTTGAAGAGGCCGCCGCCCGAGATGCCCGCGCCCTTCACGGTCTTTATCTCGTACGACACGGTGGCGTCGAAGCACAGCACATTGCGCCCGTTGACGGTGAACACGTCACCCGGCTCGATGTCGACGATGAAGCAGTTCTGTGCCTCGTGCGCGAACCAGGCCTCGCCCTGCCCGCGGACGGTCATCAGCGGCAGCCCCTCACCGGTGACGGCCCGTTTGAGCATGCCGCCCACGCCCTGGCTCTTGCGCTCGAACTGCAGATTCCCCCGGTAGGCGATCATCGCCCCCTGGCGTGCGAACATGTCGCCGCTGACGGCGTACTTGATCGACTTGGCGTTCTGGATGGTCATGCCCGGCGCGACGGCGGACTGCACCATGTGGTCACTGGAAAAGAGATCACCCTTCATGCGGGCATCTTGGCCCGGAGGGTTGAGTTCCGCCAGGATCTAGGCGACTTGGAGATACGTGAAAGGCCGGCCCGGGGCAACCGGACCGGCCTCGCACGGGAGTTGTCAGGCGGCGGCGGGCGTGCCGGCCTGGCCGAAGAGGGCGTGAATGACCTCGGTGAGCTGAGCGGCGACCTCGGTGTCGTCGACCGGGTGGGTGTCGGCGAAGCGGGTCACGGAGCCCGGGATGGACAGCTTGACGTCCTCGAGGACGGTGCCGCCGGCGATGCCCACGGCCTTGCGGGCCTCGTCCTGCGCCCACACGCCGCCGAACTGGCCGAACGCGGTACCGACCACGGCGGCCGGCTTGCCGGTGAAGGCGCCGGCGCCGTACGGGCGGGACAGCCAGTCGATGGCGTTCTTGAGCACGGCCGGAATCGTGCCGTTGTACTCCGGCGAGAAGAGGAGGAAGGCGTCGGCGCGGCCCGCGGCCTCACGCAGACGGGCAGCAGCGGCGGGCACGCTGCCCTCGACGTCGATGTCCTCGTTGTAGAAGGGGATCTCGGCCAGGCCCTCGAAGAGCGCCACCTCGGCGCCCTCGGGCGCGAGCTTGACGGCCGCCTCGGCGAGCTGGCGGTTGTGGGAGCCGGCGCGCAGGCTGCCGACGAGAGCGAGGATCTGTACGGACATGGATAACTCCCGAAGCTGAAACATTGCGGCAACAAAGCGGACCGAGGTCCGTTTAAATTTGTACCACTGAAGCGGACCGCAGTCCAGTTGTCCCTGTCTGCCGTTACGCTGCATTCATGTCGACCCCTCTGCCGCCCTTCCCGAAGCGACAGGAACCGTCCGGCGAGCCGGTTCTCATGGAGCTCGAGCCCCCGGGTGGCGCCCCGCAGCTGCGCGCCGACGCGGCGCGCAACCGCGCGCGTCTGCTGGAGGCCGCCGCCCGGCTGGTGGAGGAGCGCGGGGTGGCCAACGTGACGATGGAGGCCGTCGCCTGCGCGGCATCGGTCGGCAAAGGGACCGTCTTCCGGCGGTTCGGCGACCGCACCGGCCTGCTGATGGCGCTCTTGGACCACACCGAGCAGCAGTTCCAGGCCGCGTTCCTCAGCGGCCCGTCCCCGATGGGCCCCGGCGCCTCACCGGTGGAGCGTCTGCATGCCTTCGGTATCGGCGCCCTGCGCCAGATGTCCGACCAGCTCGACCTGTACCTCGCCGCCGAATCGGACGTCACCCGCCGCTTCAGCCTGGCTCCCTACCGCGTCCGCCTCATGCATGTAGCGATGCTGCTCCGCCAGGCGGTCCCGGCCGCGGACACCGAGCTCATCGCCCAGACGCTGATGGGATATCTGGAGCCGGCCCTGATCAACCACCTGACCCGCCAGTGCGGCATGCCGCTCGAACGCCTGGAGTCCGGCTGGCACGACCTGGTGAACCGGAGCACCGCCACCGTCTGATAGCGGTACCCCGCGGCTCGGGAGGACAATACGGGCATGGCGCATCGCCTAGACGACGTGAGCGGGCCTGCCCAGGTGGCCGGGGCAGGTGAGGGCATCAGCGGGCAGGAGCTGGCCCTCGCCGCCCGCAATCACGGGCTGCCGCTGGAGGCCCTGCGGTACGACGTGACCCCTCCGGGGCTGCACTACGTACTGACGCACTACGACATCCCGTACACCGAAGACTCCTCGTGGCGACTGGACCTCGGGGGCCGGGTGCGGCAGCCGCTGGTACTCACAATGGACGAGCTGAAGTCGTATCCCGCGGTGACGCAGCGGGTGACCATGGAGTGCGCGGGCAATGGCCGGGCCCTGCTGACGCCGCGGCCGGTGAGTCAGCCGTGGCTGGTCGAGGCGGTCGGTACGGCGGAATGGACCGGCGTGCCGCTGCGGGTGCTGCTCGCCGAGGCCGGAGTCGGGGCCGGGGCGGTGGACGTGGTGTTCACCGGCGCCGACCACGGGGTCGAGCGAGGCATCGAGCAGGACTACCAGCGTGCGCTTCCGCTGGACGTGGCCACCGGCGGTGAGCCCGAGGTTCTGGTCGCGTACGAGATGAACGGCGCCCCGCTGCCTCCGCAGCACGGGCGTCCGCTGCGACTGGTGGTGCCCGGCTGGTACGGCATGGCGCACGTGAAGTGGCTGCGCGACATCACGGTGACCGACACACCGTTCACCGGCTTCCAGCAGGCCGTGGCCTACCGGCTACGCCAGGACGCCGGGGAGGAGGGCGAACCGGTCACCAGGATCGCCCCGCGCGCCCTGCTGGTCCCGCCCGGCTTCCCGGACTTCATGTCCAGGGCGCGGGTGGTGCGGCCCGGCGCCGTGCCGCTGGAGGGACGGGCCTGGTCCGGACGCGCGCCGGTCGCCCGGGTCGAGGTGAGCACGGACGACGGACGCACGTGGTACGAGGCGGAGTTGGACCCGGCCGGCAAGCACCGCTGGTCCTGGCGGACTTGGCGCTTCCCGTGGACGGCCACGCCCGGCAGTCATGTACTCGGCGCGCGGGCCACCGATGCGGAGGGGCACACGCAGCCGCTGGATCAGCCGTGGAACCGGGGAGGCTTCGCGGTCAACCTCGTCCAGCGGGTTCCCGTTCTCTGCGTGGCCCCTGACTGAACCCCCGTACGGACGGCCGGAGTCGCACAAGCACCCCGGCCGCCCGGAGGCCCCGTCAGCTGAACGGGTCCAGGGTGATGTAGGCCTGTTGCGGATTGCCGTCGTGCACGAGCGACTCGTGGGCACCGACGTCGTCGAAGGCGAACGCGTAGGCCTTGCCGTCGGCCATCTGCGCGTGGATCTTGCGGGCGTAGTGGTTGGTCACCGTGTCCAGGTAGAAGTTCGCCGAACTGGCGTCCGGCTGGTTGGGGTTGACCAGGAGCGTGGAGCGGTTGAAGCCCGCGCACAGGGTGCGTGAAATCGGGCCGCGCACCAGGTCGTTGGGGGCGTCGAGGAGCTTGTAGCAGCCGAAGATGCTGTCGGCGTCAGGCTTCTGGAAGCTGGTGACGACCGCTCCGGCGCTGTTGGTGAAGTTCATGACGTTCCCTGAGACCCGGCCGAAGTACTTCGTGTTCGGCTGGTCGGTGAACGGAGTCACCGTCAGCGTCGACGAACTGTACTTCGTCCACACGCGGTTGATGTAGTCGTTCATGACCGTGCTGGGCAGCGCGCCCACCTGGACTCCGTGACCGGGGGCGAGGGCCCGCAGGACGGTGCCGTCCGGCTTGGTCTGGATCAGGTTCGCCCAGCCGCCCGGCTGTCCCCGCAGAGCGCTGAAGAACCCGTTGTACCCGCCCGCTTTGAGGTGACCGGTGTTCTTCGTCGTCCCGTCGGCGAGCTGGACTCCGACGGCGTACGGGGCCGAGAACATGTCCACCTGCGTGCTGTTGATCCACAGACCGGCGTCGTTGAGCGTGTACTCGGACCAGTTGAACAGGATGTTGCGGTTCGGGTCGCTCGGATTCTGCACGGCCGGCTGCACCAGACCGCCGGTGGTGAGCCGGAAGTCGAGCTTCTGACCGTAGGAGAAGTAGACCCGGCCGGAGAACTTGGGCATCCGGATCGTTTTCGACTGCCCGTTCGCCGGTCCGGCGATCGACGCGTCGGGCGCGGGCGTCGGCGGATTGCCGCCGGCGGGCCAGGCGTGGAACGTGCCGTTCGCGTCTGCCCAGCCCTGCTGTCCGGTCGTCAGCAGGGTTCCGAGGTTGTAGATGTAGACCGCGTCGCCGCGGGCCGAGTTGTTGGTGATCTTCAACGGGATGGTCGCCGGGACGGCGGCCTCGGCCCCCGACGGGGCCCCAAACGTGAACAGGGCCGCGGCGAGGGTGGCCGCGGCCACCATCATGGACCGCCATCTGAGTTTTCCGAGCACGCTCTTCCTCCTTCGGGTGGGGGCCTCCGGTCTTTCTGAGAGCGCTCTCAGAATTCCGCCGGGTTGCGTACATGTCAACGCTTTCTGCAGTACTGGTCTGGTCCAATTTCGAGTCGGTCGGTTCGCGTCCCATCCCGGACAGGAAGCGGCACCGCGGTCGTCCGAAGAGCGGCCCGGCACTCCAATGGGCCCGCGCCGTTCGCGCCGCCCGGCCTCGGCGCCGAGCATGGGGGAGTCCCGTACGGCAGGAAGAGGACGAGCCCCCATGACCAGACGCATCCCCTCCGGCACCGGCCGATCGAGCCGATCACGCAGGACCGCCGCCCTCCTGGCCACGCTCGCTTGCGGCGCCGCGCTCGTCTCGTGCAGCACGGACAGCGGCAACGACAGCGGTACCTCCGTCAGCCCGCGCCCCACCGCGCCGAACGAGTCCTCCTTCACCGGAACGGCGCCGTCAGCGCTCGCCTCGGCCGGCGCCTCGGTCATCGATTCCGCGCGTGCCTCCGCGTCGGCGGCGGCCTCGTCCGTATCGGCCGCGGCATCCGAGTTCGCGGCCTCCGTCTCGGCCGACACTGCGCGGGCCAGTAAGGCGGCGGAGGCGGAGCTGAAGAACGTGCAGGGCTCCGGCAACGCGACGTCGGAAGTCGCCATCACCGGGTTGCCCAGAGCGCAGACCGGCGGACTCCTC
This sequence comes from Streptomyces sp. NBC_00038, assembly GCF_026343635.1. NCBI lineage: Bacteria > Bacillati > Actinomycetota > Actinomycetes > Kitasatosporales > Streptomycetaceae > Streptomyces > Streptomyces sp. NBC_00038. Next base: position 656,098 of record NZ_JAPELQ010000001.1, on the reverse strand, counting down.
GCCGTGCTCGTCGCCATCACCAACAAGACCGACACGAAGGCCTCGTACGCCGTACAGGTCGACTTCGAGGACTCCGACGGCAAGGTCGTGGAGACCAGGTTCGTCGGAGCCCAGGACCTGGAACCCGGCAAGCGGGCCGAGCCCGTCGCCATCAGCAGGTCGCCCGTCGAACCCAAGCTGACCGCTCGGCTGGCCAAGGCCCAGCGATACTGACGCGGCGCCCGGCTCGCCGCCCCGCCCCGGTCGGCGGAGCATTGAGGCATGGGCATGGCCGCAATCCCTGAGCAGCGGAGCGTGGGCGGGGCCGGCAGAGGGATGCGCGCGGTGCGCCTGGTGGCCTGGGTGCTGGCCGTCCTGTGCGTCGTGATCGTGACGGCGACGGCGACCGCCCGCTCCACCGTTCTCAACGCCGGCTTCTACCGCAGCGCACTCGACGACCAGCACGCGTACGACCGGGTGTTCGATCAGGTGCTCGTCGACCCCGCGGTCGCGCCGGTCACCCGCGACCTGCTCGGGCAGCTGCCCGTTCCGGAAGCGCTCGTCACGTCCAACCTGAAGACGGTCCTGCCGCCCGAGACACTTCGCGCGCTCGTAGACGCACAGGTCCGGCACCTCATCTCCTACCTGCGCGGCGACGAGAATCCGCTGAGCCTCTCGGTCGACCTGAGACCTCTGACCGCCAACATCGGGGACGTGGCCCAGATCTACTTCGGTGATCTGGTCGCCTCGCTCCAGGAGCGGCCGGTGGCCGACTTCGCACAGTTCCGGGCGAACCTCGGCCAGGCCATGGACCGGCTGGCCAAGGGGCAGCCACCTGCCTGGCTGCCCGCGCTCTCCCTCTCCGAGGAGCAGGCGGCTGCCGCCACCGAGACACTCCTGGGGCTCGTGCCGCCGGGCGAGCGCTCCGCGCTGCGCCCCGACATCGAGGTGGCGCTGGAGAACGGGAACGTCGCCGGGGCGCTCGCCGCCGTCGGGCCCGTGGCCTTCTCCGACCGGACCCGCGAAGCCGCGGACCATCTGCGAGGCGTCGCCGACGGCGACACCTGGAACATCTCCGCCGACATCGACGAGACCGACGGGACGCTCCAGCACGTTCGCGCCGTGACCCGACTCGCCCTGGACGTCGTGGAACCACTGGCCCTGCTGCTCGCCGCCGCCTCCCTCGCCGTGCTCTGGTTCACCGGGCCGAAGAGCGTGCCACGGCGACTGCGGCAACTGGGCTGGGCGCTCGCGGCCGGTGGCCTGGTCGCCGCCCTGGCCGCGCTGATCCTCGGCCTCGTGACCGGCCGTCAGGTCGTGGGCACCCCCGCCTCCTGGCCCGAAGCGGTGTCGCGCCTGGTCGACGACGTGCAGAGCGCCGCGTTCGACCGCCTGCTGACCGTGGCCGCGACGACAGCCCTGGTGCCCATCACCGCGGGCACCCTCCTGGTCGCCCTCGCCTGGGCGGCCGAGCGGCGCCCGGAACCGTTCGCCACACGCCGCGCGCAACTCGCCCCGGCGCTCGGAGTCACGGCCGTCGCCCTTGCAGGCGTCGCGCTGGTCCCGCTCGCCTTCGCCGGCCAGAGCGCCCGCGTCTGCCAGGGCAGCGCCAGGCTGTGCGACCTGCCCTACGACGAACTCGCCCAGGTCACCTCGCACAACGCCATGTCGACGACGGCCGACCGATTCATCGGCCCGCTCCAGGACCCCGACATCTCCGGCCAACTGAACGACGGCGTACGGGCGTTGCAGATCGACACCTACCACTGGGAACGCCCCGAGGACATCACCCGGCGACTGGCCGAATCCGACTTCCCGCCCGAGCTGCGCGCGCAGATCGAGGACGCGGTCAACCGGTTCAACCCGCCCCGCGAGGGGCCGTGGCTGTGTCACTCGGTGTGCCGGGCGGGCGCCCTTGAACTGGTGCCCACGCTGCGGGAGGTGGGGGACTGGCTGCGCGCCCATCCGTCCGAGGTCCTGACCCTGATCGTGCAGGACGACATCAGCGGTACCGACACCGCGGACGCCGTACAACAGGCCGGTTTGAAGGACCTGTTGTACACCCCGGACCAGGATCCGAACCGCCCCTGGCCCACCCTCGGCGAGATGATCGAAGACGACCACCGCCTCGTCGTCTTCGCGGAGCGGGCCGACGGACCGGCGCCCTGGTACCGGAACTTCTACCGGTACGGGATGGAAACCCCCTTCGCCTTCCGGGCCCCGCAGGACATGACCTGCGAACCGCACCGGGGAGGCACCGGCAAACGGCTCTTCCTCCTCAACCACTTCATCACCATCGACGGCGGCAGCCGACTGGACGCGGGGCAGGTCAACCGGCGTGAGGACGTGCTGGAGCGCGTCCACGTCTGCGAGCGGCAGCGCGGCCGGCCGGTCAACTTCGTCGCCGTGGACTACACCACGATCGGGGACACGGAAGGCGCCGTGGACGCGCTCAACGCCGAGCGCGCCCAGGGCCGTTGAGAAGCCTTACGCCTCCGGCTCCCGCACCAGGTGCAGCGCGGCGCTGGACCAGTCACCCCGGGGCAGCTCGACGTGCAGCCCGTACTCGCCGAGTACCGAGGCGTGGTGCACGGCACCGGTGCGGGCGTCGCGGTAGCGGGCCCCGGGGGCCAGACCGCGGAGCCGGACCGGGACCTGCGCGGCGCCGTGCCGCGAGGTGCGCCGGTACGCGAGGAGCAGGGTCTCCGAGGCGTCGGCGGCGGTGTACTGCACCACGGAGACGGCGTCCTCGGCCGGTGGCGACAGACGGTCGAGCCTGCCGTGCTGCACGAGGTGGCGCACCTGCTTGTACTCGGCCACCAGGGCGGCGCCCTCGCGCAGTTCCTCCTCGGACCAGTGGGTGAGATCGCCCCCGATGCCCAGGGCGCCGGCCATCGCCACATGGAAACGGAAGCGCAGCGGAACCGTCCGCCCGGTGAGCTGGTTCGGCACGTCCGTCACCCACGAGCCCATCGTGCGCGCGGGATAGACCTGGCCGTAACCGTGCTGGATCCCCATCCGGTCGGCGGCGTCGGTGTTGTCCGACGCCCACGCCTGGTCCGTACGGGACAGGATGCCCAGGTCGACCCGGCCGCCGCCGCCGCTGCACGACTCGATCCGCAGTGCCGGATGGTCCGCGCGGAGGCGGTCGATGACGCCGTACAGGTTGCGTACGTACTGCGGTCCGAGGCGGTCGGCGCCGTCCTGCTGCCCGGGCCAGCCGGCCTCACTGAACGCCCGGTTCATGTCCCACTTGAGGAAGTCGATGCCGTGGTCGCCGACGAGCCGGGTCAGCCAGTCGTACGCCCAGTCCGCGACATCGCGGCGGGCGAAGTTGAGGACCAGCTGGTTGCGCAGTTCGGAGCGGGGGCGGTCGGGGAAGTGCAGTACCCAGTCCGGGTGTTGGCGGTAGAGGTCGCTGTCCGGATTGACCATCTCGGGCTCCACCCAGAGGCCGAATCCCATCCCCAGCCGGTGCACCGAGTCGACCAGCGGCGTCAGCCCGTTGGGGAAGCGGTCCGGTGAAGGCGTCCAGTCACCGAGTCCCGCCCGGTCGCTGCGGCGCGCCCCGAACCAGCCGTCGTCGACGACGTACAGCTCGACCCCGAGCTCCGCGGCCCGTTCGGCGAGCGCCTTCTGGCTGACCTCGTCGACGTCGAAGCCCGTCGCCTCCCAGGAGTTGTACAGCACCGGAGCGACCTCGTCCGGATGCGGCAGGACATGCGCGATGGTGTACGCGTGCCAGGCTCGGCTGGCCGCGCCGAAGCCGCCGTCGGTGCACAGACCCGCGAACGGGGGAGTGGCGAACTCCTCGCCCGGCGCGAGCGGCACATTCGTACCGTCGTGGCCGACGCCGCCGGTGAATCCGGCCCGGCCGTCGGGGGTGCGCTGCGCGGTGATCCGCCAACTCCCGCTCCAGGCAAGGGTGGCGCTCCACACCCGGCCGTGCTCCTCCGTGGCCTCGCCCGCGTCGAGCATCACCCACGGGTTGGCGTGGTGGCTGGTGATCCCGCGACGACTCGTCAACACGGTCTCGCCGTACGGCAGTTGTTCCCGGCGCAGCTGGCTCTCGGCGCACCACTGGCCGGTGACGTGGCTGAGGCGGTAGTCCCGCAGGGGTGGCAGCGCCCACGCGGCGGAGTCGGTGCGCAGCAGGGTGACGGGCTCGTCACCGGCGTTGCGGACCACGGTCCAGCGCTCGATGACGTCCGAGTCGCCGTGCACTCGGTAGTGGAGTGTGACATCCAGGGGGTAGTTGCGGTCGCGGAAGCCCAGTTCCAGCTTGTCGTCACTGACGCGCCGGCCGGTGGGCTGCCACTCGAAGGCGCGTGACCCATCCGTGAACCGGACCTGGAGCGACGGCGGCCCGTAGCGCGTCCCGCCGTCGACGGGAAGCTCCTCCCTGACAGGGGAAATGCCCTCGAAGCTGCTGGCCGCGGGAGCCTCGGGTACGACGAGCGCCTCTGCCTCCGCGAGCGTAAGCCGTGGGCCCCATGCGAGGTGGCAGGGCGTCCCGGTCTCGTCGACTCTCAGCGCGTACGACGTGTTCGGTGTGGCCAGCAGATAGACCCCGGAGTCCGGGGCGAAGGAGATCATCGACAGGGGTCCTCACGTTCCAGTTGTGCACGAGATGGTCGAAAGCCAACCCCGACCTTCGATCATGTGTCAACACCTCGCCCATATCTGTCTTTTGCAGGCGGCATGCCCTTCAGGGAAGGTGCCCAAGTTAATCCTGCTTATTTTATTGACAGCAGAAAATAAGGGACTTAGGTTCCGGCCATGCGCTCGACCAGTCGAACAGAGGCGTTCCCGGCCCACACGCCGGCCGTCTCCCAGATCTTCACCACCGTGCTGTCCCACGGCCCGCTCACGCGGTCGGAGATAGCGGGGCGAACCCAGCTGTCCGCGGCGGCGGTCACCAAGGCGGTCCGGCCTCTGATCGAGGCCGGTTACCTCCAGGAGGACGTCGACGAGGAGGCGCGGCAGTCGTCCCTCGGCAGGCCGGCCAACCCGGTGCTGGTCGACGGAGGCAGGGCGCTGTTCATCGGGGTCAAGGTGACGGGCGACGAGCTCATCGCGGTACTCACGGACCTGTGCTGTCGCATCAGGGTCGCCCGGCATGTGCCGCTCACCACGCGTGACCCCAAGGCGGTGCTGGCCTCGATCGCCGGGCTGGTGCAGGAGTTGCTGACGGAGGCCGACGGCTTCGGGGTCCAGGTACAGGGCCTGGGCATCGCGGTCTCGGGCGATGTGGACCGTGCCGCCGGCGTGGTGCGGTACTCACCCTTCCTGGAGTGGCGCGACGTGCCGCTCGCCGAACTGGCGGGGATGACGACGGGGCTGCCGGTCACCGTCGACAACGACGTCCGGGCGCTGACCGTCGCCGAGCAGTGGTTCGGCGCCGGAGTGGGCCTCTCCGACTTCGCCGTGGTGACCGTCGGCGCCGGTATCGGCTGCGGCCTCGTGGTGCACGGGCAGGTGGTGTCCGGGGCGTACGGCGTGGCCGGGGAGATCGGGCACGTCGCCATCGATCCGGCCGGCCCCCTCTGCCACTGCGGCAACCGGGGCTGTGTGGAGGCGATCGCGGCGGACTCGGCGATCGTCAGCAGGGTCCGGGAGGTGACCGGCGTCCAGGTCGCCGATGCCGCCGAGGCCCTGGACCTCGCCCATGACGGTGACCCCGGTGCGCGGGAGGTGTACGCGCGGGCGGGCGAGGCGATCGGCCGCGGCATCGCGACCGTGGCCAATCTGCTCGGTCCCGAGCGGGTGATCATCTCCGGTGAAGGCCTTGCGGCGTACGACCTGTTCGCCGAGCAGATCCGTGACGCCTTCGCCGCGGCCGCGTTCGGATCGGCCGCGCGGTGCGACGTACAGACCCGCCCGCTGCCCTTCGAGGAGTGGGCGCGCGGGGCCGCGGCCACCGCGATCCAGTCCTTCATCCGAGCCGACACGAACTGACCGTCGGACGCGTCCAGACCCGTTCCCAAATGCACTGATACGCACTGAAACGCACGAGGAGTAGCTATGACGCAGCAGAGCCGCAACCCCTTGGCTGCGCGTGGGCCAAGCCGCCGCAGAGTGACCGGCGGGCTGTTCGGACTTGGGGCCGCCGCGCTGGCCGCGCCCGTTCTGACCGCGTGCGGCGGGGGACCGGCAGCCGACCCGAAGACGGTCACCTTCGGATCCAACGGCGCCGACGCCACCCCGAAGAAGGCCTACAAGACCGTCACCGACGCTTTCACCAAGGACAGCGGGCTGACGGTCAAGACGAACACCGTCGACCACGACACCTTCCAGAAGAGCATCACCACCTATCTGCAGGGCACCCCGGACGACGTCTTCACCTGGTTCGCCGGCTACCGCATGCAGTACTTCGCCAAGAAGAACCTCGCCACCCCGATCGACGACGTGTGGGACAAGATAGGCGGCGGCTTCAGCGACGCCGCCAAGCAGCTCTCCAAGGGCGAGGACGGCAAGTACTACTTCGTGCCGCTGTACAACTACCCGTGGGGCGTCTTCTACCTCAAGAGCGTGTTCGAGGAGCGCGGCTACGAAGTCCCGCAGAAGTGGAGCGATTTCGTCGCGCTCGCCAAGAAGATGAAGGCGGACGGCCTCTCCCCGATCACCTCCGGATACGGCGGCGGCGACACCTGGAGCATCCTCGGCGCCTTCGACTACATCGACCTGCGGGCCAACGGCTACGACTTCCACATGTCCCTGCTGCGCGGCGAGACCTCCTGGACCGACAAGCGCGCCGTCGCCATCCTCGACACCTGGCGTGAACTGACCCCCTACTACCAGGCGAGCGGCGGCGGCCGCTCCTGGCAGGACGCCGCGCAGTCCCTGATCGACAAGAAGTCCGGCATGTCGGTCACCGGCCTCTTCATCGGCCAGCAGATCACCGACGAGGCGGTCCGCAGCGACCTCGACTTCTTCCCCTTCCCCGAGATCGACTCCGCGTACGGGCAGGACGCAGTCGAGGCGCCCACCGACGGGTTCATGCTCAGCAAGAGCCCCAAGAACGAGGACGGCGCCAAGAAGTTCCTGGAGTACCTCGGCGGCGCGCAGGCCGAAGAGCTGTACGCGGGCGTCGACCCGAGCAACCTCGGCGTCAACGACGAGACCTCCACCACCGCGTACAACGCCCTGCAGAAGAAGTCGGCCGATCTCATCGGCTCCGCCAAGAACATCAGCCAGTTCGCGGACCGCGACAGCGACCCGGGCTTCATCTCCACCGTCGTACTCCCCGGCCTGACCGAGTGGCTCAGCCACCCCGACGACGGCACCGAGACGCTGAAGAAGATCGAGTCCCAGCGCTCGCGCTACTTCACGGCCTGACCAGGACCGGAAAGGTCTCACGCACCGTGTCCTCCCTCCCCTCACCCCGTACAGTCCGCAAACGCGCCCGCAGCCTCGGCCGCGGTGACCGGATCTTCCTCACCGTCATCATCGGCATCCCCCTTGCCGCGCTGCTCTTCTTCGTCTGGCTGCCCGCACTGGCCTCGCTCGCGCTGTCCTTCACCACCTGGGACGGCATCGAACTGGCCGACATCCACTGGATCGGCCTGGAGAACTACAAGGAGATCTTCACCAACTACCCGCCGTTCTGGCCCGCGGTGCAGCACAACGTGATCTGGCTGCTGTTCACGGCACTGCTGCCCACGCCGTTCGGCATCTTCCTCGCCTACCAGCTGGACCGGAAGATCCGATTCACGAAGTTCTACCAGACCGCGATCTTCCTGCCGATGGTGCTCTCGCTGGCCGTCGTCGGCTTCATCTGGGAGATCATCTACAACCCGGACACGGGACTTCTCAACGGCATCCTGAACGCCGCCGGAGACGGCAACCACATCGACTGGCTCGGCAACCCCGACCTCAACCTGTGGGCCGTGCTAGTCGCTTCGGCCTGGCGGCACACCGGCTACATCATGATCCTCTACTTGGCAGGCCTGAAGGGCTTCGATCCGGCGCTCAAGGAAGCAGCGGCCCTCGACGGCGCCAACGGCCGCCAGACCTTCCTGCGCGTGGTCTTCCCGGCCCTGAAACCGGTCAACATCATCATCCTGGTCGTGACGGTCATGGAGTCCCTGCGGGCCTTCGACATCGTGTACGTCCTCGGTGGCGGCGTCGGCAGCAAGCCCGGCATGGAGCTGCTCTCCCTGCTCATCACCGACAACATCATCGGCGAGTCCAGCCACATCGGTTACGGGTCCGCCCTCGCGGTCATCCTGCTCCTGGTCTCCCTTGCCGCCATCGGCACCTTCCTCGTCCAGACCGTCCGCAAGGAGGACCAGTGACCACGACCGTGCCGCGTCCGGCCTCCCGACTGAGGGCCCGGCGCGAATCCCAGTCCCAGGACGGCCCCTCGAAGCCCCGCAGCCAGGCCGGCCGCCACGTGATGCTGGGCGGCATCGCCCTGCTCTGGCTCATCCCGCTGCTGTGGGCGATCTACACCTCGCTGCGTCCGTACTCGGACACCGCGAAGAACGGCTATCTCTCCTGGCCGCACAGCCTGAGCCTCGGCAACTTCACGGACGCCTGGGAGCAGTCCGGGATGCCGCACTTCTTCTGGAACTCGGTCCTCATCACGGTGCCGGCGGTCCTGGGCACCCTGCTGTTCTCGGCGGCGGTCGCCTTCTTCGTCTCCCGCTTCGACTTCCGCTGGAACATCGTCCTGCTGATGCTGTTCACCGCGGGCAACCTGCTGCCGGCGCAGGTTCTCATCACCCCGCTGTACAAGATGTACCTGCTCATCCCGCTGCCCTACTGGATGACCGACTCACTGCTTCTGTACAACTCGATCTGGGGCATCATCTTCATCCACATCGCCTACCAGTGCGGGTTCTGCACCTTCGTACTCAGCAACTACATGAAGACGATCCCCAAGGAGATCTCCGAAGCGGCGCTGGTGGACGGCGCCCCCATCTGGCGGCAGTTCTTCCAGATCATCCTGCCGCTGTGCCGCCCGGCGTTCGCGGCCCTCGCGACACTCGAATCGATCTGGATCTACAACGACTTCTTCTGGCCGCTGGCCCTCATCGAGACCGGCGACAAGCGCCCCATCACCTCAGCCCTGGCCAACCTCCAGGGCGCGTACTTCACCAATCCCAACCTGATCGCGGCCGGTGCGCTGATGACCGCGATCCCGACGCTGCTGGTGTACTTCGCGCTTCAGCGCCAGTTCATCAGCGGACTCACCATCGGCTCCGGAAAGGGCTGAGCCGCCGGAACGCAGGGGCTTGAGCCGCCCCGTGCCCCCAACCGTCCCGTTGACAACGTCGTCCTGGAGGTCGGACCCATGCGGTCATCGTCGTTCTTCACCATGCCCGGAGCCACCTCGCGCTCCGGCCGCCGCGCCATAAGATCCCTGCTCGTCATCGCCCTCACCGCGGGCGTCGCCACAGCCGTCCCGGCGGCTCAGGCGGACACGCCCACCGCGACTCCCGCCGCCACCGCCACCGAGCTGGCCGCCAAGCCCTACATGGGCTGGTCGAGTTGGAGCATGCAGTCCTCGAAGTACCCGGGACTCAATCCGGACGGCGACTACAGCTACCTCACCGAGGCGAACGTCCTGAAGCAGGCGGACGCCCTCGCCTCCAAGCTGAAGAACTACGGCTACGAGTACGTCAACATCGACGCCGGCTGGTGGATGGACAAGAACTGGAAGTCCGGGTTCGACCAGTACGGCCGGCAGACGCCCGACCCGGTCCGGTTCCCCAGCGGCATGAAGTCGGTCGCCGACCACATCCACTCCCTGGGCCTCAAGGCCGGCATCTACCTGCCCGTCGGTCTGGAGAAGGGCGCCTACAACGACGGCAAGACGCCGATCTGGAACGCCGAGAGCTGCACCACGGCCGACATCGTCTACGGCGATCTGCGCACCACCAACGGCTGGGACAGCGCGTACAAGATCGACTTCTCGAAGCCGTGCGCGCAGAAGTACATCGACTCCCAGGCGCAGCTGTTCGCCGACTGGGGCTACGACTTCCTGAAGATCGACGGCGTGGGCCCGGGCTCGTTCAAGTCCGGTGACAACTACAACAACGTCGCCGACGTCGCCGCCTGGCAGAAGGCCATCGCCACCGCCGGTCGCCCGATCCACCTCGAGCTCTCCTGGTCGCTCGACATCAACTACGCCGCGGACTGGAAGAAGTACTCCAACGGCTGGCGGATCGACACCGACATCGAGTGCTACTGCAACACCCTTGTCACCTGGGAGAACTCGGTCGACAACCGGTGGGACGACGCCCCCGCGTGGAGCAACAAGGGGGGCCCGGGCGGCTGGAACGACCTCGACGCCCTCGACGTCGGCAACGGTGAGATGGACGGCCTCACCAAGGCCGAGCGGCAGAGCTACATGACCCTGTGGGCCATCAGCAAGTCGCCCCTCTACACCGGTGACGACCTCACCAAGCTGGACAGCTACGGCGTCTCCCTGCTCACCAACAAGGAAGTCATCGCCGTCGACCAGAGCGCCTCGCCCATCGCGCGTCCGGTCACCACGGTCAACGACCAGCAGGTCTGGGGCACCAAGAACGCCGACGGCAGTTACACCGTCGCCCTGTTCAACCTCGGTGACTCGCCTGCCTCCGTCACCGCCAACTGGGCTTCCTTCGGATTCACCGGCAACGCCTCCGTGCGCGACCTGTGGAACAAGTCGAACCTCGGCACCTACAAGAACAAGATCACCGCGACGCTGCCCGCCCACGGCTCGCGGCTGTTCACCGTCAAGCCCGCCGGCACCACTCTGGCGACCACGAGCTACGAGGCCGAGGACGCGGCCAACACCCTCTCGGGCAACGCCTCCGTGGCCGGCTGCGACGCCTGCTCCGGCGGCAAGAAGGTCGGCAACCTCTACACCGGCGGCAAGCTGCAGATCAACAACGTCACGGTGAAGAAGGACGGGATCTACACCGTCAAGGTCGCGTACGTCAGCGGCGACGCCCGCTCGGTGAACGTCTTCTCCAACAGCGGTAACGGCACCAGCCAGAAGTTCCCCTCCACGGGTGACTGGAGCACGGCCGAGACCGTCAGTGTCCAGCTGGCACTGAAGGCGGGCACCAACACCATCACCTTCGACAGCGGCAGCGGATACGCACCGGACATCGACAAGATCGTCGTCCCGCAGTCCGTCTGAGTTCAGCAGTCTGTCGACCCGCTTCCCGCGGGGCCCGGTGACCTGAACCCGGGCCCCGCGGGGAACCGTCCCAACGCCGACGTCTCCTGCGGTGATTCCCCCCTCAGCCGTTTCCGCAGCGGTCGTCCTCCCACCGGCTGTTCCCGCATGAGCCGTTCCCGCATGAGCCGTTCCCCCGGATATGGAGTGCACAACCGTGGACATCCAGCACACCGAACCCAGCGACAACGCGCCCAGCCGCCGAGGCTTCCTCACCCTCGCCGCCGCTGCCGGCGCGGGCACCGCGCTCGGCATTCTGCCCACCTTCACCGCTTCGGCGGCCCCCCTCCGCCCCACCGAGTCGCCCATGCTCTCCGCGGCCGCCGCCGCCAAGAACGAGCTGTGGTGGCAGGCTCCCGGTTCACCCAACTCGATGATCGAGCAGGGGCTGCCGGTCGGAAACGGGCGCCTGGGGGCGCTCGCGAGCAACGACCCCTCCAGCGAACATCTGGTGATCAGCGACGCCACCCTGTGGACCGGCGGTCTCAACGACAAGCTGGAGAGCGACGGCCAGTTCCCCTACGGCCGCGCCGACTTCGGCTCCCTGACGCTGCTCGCCAAGCTCACCGTGGCCATCCCCGACCACGACCTGGGCAACGTCAACAACTACCGCCGCTCCCTCGACATGGCCCAGGGCCTGATCAGCACCTCGTACGAGATCTCCGGCGTGACCTACCGGCGACAGGTCTTCGCCAGCCGCCCGGACGACGCCATCGTCCTGTACTTCTCCCAGCAGGGCGGCGGCTCCTACACCGGCAGCGTCTCCCTCGCCGGTACCCACGGTGAGTCCACCACCGCCAACAGCGCGGGACGGTACGCCTCGTTCGGCGCCTCCTTCGCCAACGGCCTGAAGTACGGCGCCGCCGTCACCGCCTACAGCGGCAGCGGCCGGGTCCGCGTGGACGGTACGTCGATCTCCTTCAGCGGCTGCAAGGACCTCACCGTCGTGTTCAGCGGCGGCACCAACTACGCGCCCGACGCCGCGGCGAAGTACCGCGACCCGTCCGTGGATCCTCAGCGTCTGGCCAGGACCAAGGTCCTGGACGCGGCCGGCCACTCCGCGAGCACTCTGCTCCACACCCATGTCGCCGACTTCCGCCCCCTGTACGGGCAGCTGGACATCAACCTCGGCACCTCGTCCGCCGCGCAGCGCGAGCTCGACACCTGGGAGCGGCTGCAGGCGCGCTACCGGGACGACGTTCCCGACCCGGAACTCGAGGCGGCCTACCTGCAGTTCAGCCGCTATCTGATGATCTCCGGATCACGGGGCAGCCTGCCGATGGGCCTCCAGGGCCCGTGGCTGGACGGCAACGACCCGGACTGGATGGGCGACTACCACACCGACATCAACATCCAGATGAACTACTGGATGGCGGACCGGGCGGGCCTCTCCGACTGTTTCGACGCCTACACGGACTACTGCATAGCGCAGTTGCCCGACTGGACCGAGGTCACGCAGCGGCTGTTCAACGACTCGACCAACAGGTTCCGCAACACCAGCGGCAAGGTCGCCGGCTGGGCCGTGGCCTTCTCCACCAACCCCTATGGCGGAAGCGGCTGGTGGTGGCACCCGGCCGGCAACGCCTGGCTCGTCCAGAGCCTGTTCGAGCACTACGAGTACACCCAGGACCGCGCCTACCTCAAGAAGATCTACCCCCTGCTCAAGGGAGCCGTGGAGTTCTGGGAGGCCCGCCTCATCACCACGACCGTCACCGACGCGTCCGGGGTCAAGCGCGAGGTCCTGATCGACGACAACGACTGGTCGCCCGAGCACGGCCCGCAGGACGCCAAGGGCCTCACCTATGCCCAGGAACTGGTGTGGGGCCTCTTCGGGAACTTTCACACCGCTTCCGAGCTGCTCGGCAAGGACGCCTCCTACCGGAAGACCATCGACGGTCTGCGCGAGCGCCTCTACCTGCCCGTGGTCAGCCCCACGAGCGGCTGGCTGGAGGAGTGGATGTCGCCCGACAACCTCGGCGAGACCACGCACCGGCACCTGTCCCCGCTCATCAACCTGTTCCCGGGCGACCGGATCCGTCCGGACGAATCGACGCCGAAGGACATCCTGGACGGCGCGACGGCGCTCCTCACCGCGCGCGGTATGGTCAGCTTCGGCTGGGCCCAGGCCTGGCGCGCCCTGTGCTGGGCGAGGTTGAAGGATGCGGACAAGGCGTACCGGCTCGTCGTCAACAACCTGAAGCCGTCGGTCAACGGCAGCAACGGCAGCTCGATGAACCTCTTCGACATCTACGAGGTCGAGCAGGGTCGCGGCATCTTCCAGATCGAGGCCAACTTCGGAACCGCCGCGGCGGTCGTCGAGATGCTGCTCTACTCCCGCCCGGGACACATCGAGCTGCTGCCCGCGCTGCCCGCCGCCTGGGCGGCATCGGGCTCGGTGTCCGGTGTGGGTGTCCGCGGCGGTTTCGTGGCCGACCTCAGCTGGAACAAGGGCAAGGTCACGCAGCTGAAGCTGAAGAGTGTCGGCGGCCGTGCCACGACGCTGGTCGCGGGCGGCGCCTCGCGGAAGATCAGCCTGAAGCCCGGTGAGTCGCTCACGCTGCGGAACCTGGGATGAGGGCCTCCTCATTCCGGCGCCTGGCGACGGCCGTCGCCTCGGCGCTGATCATGGCGGTCTGCGTCCCCCTGGCGTCCGCGTCAGCGGTGCAGCAGTCGCCTGCGCAGCAGGCCCCGACGGGCACCGCGGCGGCCCCGGCCGCCGCGCAGGGCAAGCACTCCGTGGTCACCTGGGGCGCCAGCGCCGACCGGCAGAGCGCCGGGCCCGCCGACCGGAGTTACCGGTTGATCGTGCGCACCAGCGTCGGCGGCACGAACATGCGGATCCGGCTGTCCAACGCCTTCGGCGAGAACCCGGTGACCTTCGCGAGCGCGTACGCGGGGCTGCAGAAGCAGGGTGCGGAGCTGGTCCGAGGCTCCAACCGGCCGCTGTCCTTCGGCGGGGCCGCGTCCGTCACCGTCCCGGCAGGTGAGACCGTGCTCAGCGATCCGCTGCCCGGGAAGGTGGCCGCCCAGAGCAATCTGGTCATCAGCCTGTACGTGACGGGCGCCCAGGGACCGACGACCGGTCACGGCATGGCGATGCAGACCAGCTACGCGACCGCGGGCAACCACGCCGCCGAGGAGGGGGCGACCAGCTGGACCGATCCGATGGGGTCCTGGTACTGGCTGGACGCCGTCAATGTGGAGACCTCCACGTCCATCGGCTCGCTGGTGGCCCTAGGCGACTCCATCACCGACGGCTGGCAGTCCAGCACGGACCTGAACCGGCGCTGGCCCGACTACCTCTCCCGTCGGCTCCAGGCGGCGGACACCCCCGTCAAGGGTGTCGCCAACGAAGGGATCTCCGGGAACAAGGTGCTCGCGGACGGAGCTGGACAGAGTGCGCTGAACCGTCTGCAACGCGATGTGCTCTCCCACCCCGGCGTGCGCACGGTCTTCCTCTTCGAGGGCGTCAACGACATCAAGGCGCACTCGGGAGTCACGGCTCAGGACATGATCGACGGCTATCAGAAGATCATCGATCAGGCCCACGCGGCGGGCAAGTGCGTCGTCGGCTCCACCATCGCCCCCTTCAAGGGCTGGTACGAGTGGGACGCGGCGGCGGAGTCCGTACGCCTGGAGATCAACGAATTCGTCCGGAACAGCGGGGAGTTGGACGCGGTCACCGACTTCGACCAGATCCTGCGCAGCCCCTACGACCACGAAAGGATCTCTCCGTTCTTCGACAACGGCGATCACCTGCACCCCAATGACGTGGGGATGGGGGCGATGGCCGACGCGGTCGACATCGGGAGCCTGGCCTCCTGCTGAGGCCGGGCTCCCGAGAAGTGGTGCGGTCAGGGGAAGTTGACCACCACCGACGGAACGGTGGTGGTACCCGAGGTCGGCGAACCCGTGTCGTTGATGACGCGCTCGTACTGACCCTGACCGCCCAGTGAGATGACCATGATGTTGTGGAACTTCACGTTCGGATTGACCGGCGTCGCGAATCCGTGGTGTTGGAGGATCGCCGGATTGACGTTGTAGTAGCAGTAACTGCCCATGCCCCATGCCTCGTGCGTGGTCACGGTGTCGGCGACCTTGTAGGCCGCGTACCCCTTGATCGTGCCGTTCTGGATGGCGGCCTGGTTCGGAGCGTCGTACGCCTTCTCGTTCTGGAAGAAGATCGTGCGGCCGCCCTGGCCGTACCACTGGACGTCGTACTTGTTGAAGTGCTCGACGAACAACCCCGTCGCCAGTACGTCGTTGCCGTTGACGCGGACGCCGTAGTCGGCCCGGTTGGTCTCCCAGCCGACTCCCGCGCCATGGTCGGCGCGCCAGACCCAGGTGTGGTCGATGATCGTGTTGCGGCTGTTGACCACCATGCTGGTGGTGGCCTTGCCGGCGCCCGCGCCGCCGATGCGGATGAAGACGTCCTGCACGGTGGTCGGGTTGACGGAGTGGTTCGCCGAAGCCCCGGTGGGCCCGACCTCCAGCAGGGTGGCGGAGTTGACGGGACCGGCGTCGATGAGGAACCCCGCGAGCCGGACGCCGTCGACGTCGGCCACCTTGAGCGCGGTGACGCCGTTGTCCGGGATCAGGGTGGCGTAACCGAGGCCGAGCACCACGGTGTTGGCGCGGTTGACCTGGATCGGCTGGTCGAGGTGGTAGATCCCCGGTGTCAGCAGCAGGTGGAGGCCTTGCGTGAGTGCCTCGTTGAGGGTGGCGGCGGTGACACCGGGCTTGGCCACGTAGAACTGCGTCAGCGCCAGTGACGTGCCGCGAGGTGTACCGGCTCCCCAGGTGGTGCCGCGCGAGTTGACCCGCTTCTCCGGCAGGAAGACGCGGTACTCCGTGCCGTTGAGGTAGAGGAACGGCTTCTCGCGGGAGATCGGCGTGGTGGTGAGCGTGGTGTACGGCGGGTTCGGGAAGGTCTGCGCGGGGGCGCCCTCGACGCCCGAGAACACCATGTTCCAGACGGCGTTGAGCCAGCCGCCCACAAAGCTGTCGCGGGTGTACCACTGCTGCTGCGAGTACGGGCCGACCGTGCCGTCGACGCGGCTGTCGGCGATGTAGCCGCCGCTGGCCCAGCCGTAGCCGTTGGGGGAGAGGTTGAGGCCGCCTCGGACGTGCATGCGCCGGAAGGGGGCGGCCTGTGCGACGGCCCACCGGTTCGTGCCGTTGACGGGAGTGATCGCGAGGTTCTCCGCCGAACGCCAGAAGTTCTGTGTGGCGTTGCCGCCGAACCAGCCCGCGTCGACGGTGATGTCGCCGTTGATCGACGTGTCGTCCGGGGACAGGCCGAGGCCCGAGATCGAGGTGTAGAAGCCGAGTTGGGCGTTGAGCCCGTTGTACGTGCCCGGCTTGAAGAGGAACTGGTAGCGGCCCGTGCCGAACTGCGCCGACTCCTGCTGCGCGAACACCTGGTCCAGTCTGGCCTGGATGCCGGGGGTCGAGGGGTCGAAGACGATGACGTTCGGGCCGAGGTCACCGCCGCCGGGCAGGGCGAGCGGCTTGACGGGGGCTGCGGATGCCGGCGTGGACAGGCCGAGCAGAGCGGGAGCGGCAGCCACGGCGGCCATCGCTCCGAGAACGGACCGGCGAGCCGGCGGGGGCTGGCCGGAGTCGGAGGAATCTGTGTCTGTGAAGGCAGAGGGCATGGGGGCAACTCTCCTGGTTCAGGAAGTGAACGATGGAAGGTGCGGGGAGCGCTCTCTTGCCGATGCATGCTTCATCCGCGTGAACCAGGCGTCAAGAGTTGTGACCGGGATCCCGGATGTTGTTGCGGACTGGACAGTCAACTGGGCAACGTTGTGCGGTAGTTCATTCATGTATGGGGTCTATCGATGCCTCTTGCCGTGCGGCCACCGCGTTCAAGAGGTGCGCGATGGGTAAGCGCTGTCCGCTCCGCGGCCCTCTCGCGCGCTCGCGTCACGGCGCTCCGCACGCCCTGTCCCGAGAGCGCTCTACGGCGTCGGAACGCCGCGCCGTTAGGGTGCGGGGATGAGCGGACAGGCTCCCACGCTGGAGGATGTCACTCAGGCCGACGGCCACAGCGAGACCGGCAGGACATGTGAGCCGGCGACAGAGAGGCGGACGAATGACGCACCCGATCACCGTGGGCGTGGACGGATCGGACGAGAGCCGGGCCGCTGCGGCGTGGGCGGGCAGGGAAGCCGTCCGGCGCGGACTGCCCCTGCGGGTGGTGTACGCCTGGCACGGGCAGTCGCACCAACTGGCCGGCGGGCCCGACCGCGAGGAACAGGCGCGGTGGGCACAGGAGTTGGCGGAGGCCGCCGCCCGCACGGTCACCGAACGGCACGCGGGCCTGTCCGTTTCGGCCGAGGTCCTGGAAGGCGGCGCCGTCGACTCGCTGGTCGCCGCGGCGTCGGACGCCGAGACGCTGGTCCTCGGTTCACGCGGACACGGAGCGATCGTCGGCTTCCTGATCGGCTCCGTCGGACAGCAGGTGATCGCCGAGGCCGCCGGCCCCGTCGTGCTGGTGCGTGCCGATGACAACGCCGCGTCCGAGGCGGCGGGCCGCGAGATCGTCGTAGGGCAGCAGGGTGGTCCGGACGACAGTGCCGCCGGCCTCCGGTTCGCCTTCGAGACGGCGGCGGCCCGCGGCGCCTCGGTGCGCGTCGTACGTGCGTGGAGCCTGCCGCCGCTGTTCACCTACAGCCCCGGCTCGTTGAAGCTCCTTGACGAGGCCGGGGGACTGGAACCCTTTGAGAAGAAGGCTCTCACCGAGGCGGTGAAGCCCTGGCGAGAGCAGTTTCCCGAGGTGCCCGTCACCGAGTACGTCGAGATGGGCAGCGCCGGACAGGTCCTGCTCTCGCTGGCCGCGCGGGCCCAGCTGATGGTCGTCCAGCGCCGCGCCGAACGCTCGGCCGTGGGATCGCGGATCGGTTCGGTGGCCCACGCGGTGATGCACCACGCGCCGTGCCCGGTGGCGGTGGTCCCGCACTCCTGAGTGCCTGCGGGAGGCGGCTTCGGGCCGGTGCGCCTGGGTACCTGACCGGTGACGGGCCGGTGGCCGCCGCCGGCGCCGCGGCTCACAAGCCGACCGCTCCGTCGATGCGTTCGCGGAGCAGGTCGGCGTGGCCGTTGTGGCGGGCGTACTCCTCGATCATGTGGATCAGCACCCAGCGCAGCGACACCGTCCCGAGCCAGGAGTCGTGGCCTTCGACGTCCAGGCCGGGCGCTTCGGTGACGAAGCGTTCGGCGAACGCCACGTCGGCGTGCCAGGCCTCCCAGGCCGCGGCGACGACCGCGGGTTCGGACACGGCGCCGTCGAAGTCCTCGTCGGGTTCGGCCTCGGTGGAGAACCGGGGCGGCGCGTCCTGCCCGGCCAGTACGTTCCGGAACCAGCGGCGTTCCACATCGGCGAGGTGCCGGACCAGTCCGAGGAGTGAAAGCGTCGAGGGCTCCACGGACCGCCGCGACAACTCCACGCCCAGGCCCGCGCACTTGAGTTCCAGCGTCGCGCGCTGGGCCGCCAGTACGGAGACCAGCATGCCGCGCTCGTCCCCGGTGGTGCGGGCGTTGAGGCGGCGGCGCTCCTGGTGCTGTGCGGTGAAGAAGTCGGCTCTTCGCTGTGGTCCGGTCATGCGCACGATTATCGGCGCCGGGCGGTGGAGTTCCTTGAAGGGCGCTTCGACCAGGGGCGTTTCGACACCCGGCGGGTTGTTCTGCCTGGTGCCCGGCGGCTGCGGGCCGCGTTCAAGTCCCGTAAACAACGGCTGTGTTGGGCTCGAACCACGGCAGTTTTGGCGTGAACTATTGACGGCAACATGCCAGTCCGGTTGACTCGCCGCCCAGCGCCGGTACCGGTTCCGGAACCGGTACCGGCCCTGGGCGCGAAGGCGCGATCCCCGTGTTCCGGGAGGCAAGTCATGGCTGTGACCATCGCCGATGTGGCTCACGCGGCCGGCGTGAGCAAGACGACCGTGTCCCGGGTGCTGAACACCCGGGGCGAGGTCGACGCGTCGACGGCGGCCCGGGTCCGCGAGGTCATCGACCGCATGGGCTACGTGCCCAGTTCGGGCGCGGTCGGACTGGCCCGGGGGAGCAGCCGGACCGTGGGCATGCTGGTGCCCTCACTGACCTGGCCGTGGATGGGCGAGGTGCTGCAGGGTGTCGTCGACACCGTGGAAGCCGCCGACTTCGGCCTGCTGCTGTTCACCTGCAACCGGGGTACCGAGTCCGTCGCGCGCTTCACCAGCCAGGTGTCGGCGCGCGCTTTCGACGGTCTGCTCGTGGTGGAGCCGGAGAACACCCTCGACATGCTGACGGCGCTGCACCGCGAGGGCCTGCCCGTCGTCCTGATCGACGACCGCGGGCACCACCCCGAGTTCCCGTCCGTCACGGCCACCAACTTCGAGGGCGGGGCCTCGGCGGCCCGCCATCTCCTGGCCGGTGGCCGACGTAAGCCGCTGGTGCTCACCGGGCCCTCACGGTTCGGCTGCGTACGCGACCGGCTCGCCGGGTTCCGTGCCACCTGCGCCGAGCACGGCGTCGGGCTCGATCTGATCGTCGAGGGCGACTTCACCGAGACCGACGGCCGCGCGGTCGTGCGCCGACTGCTCGCCGAGGGGCGGGAGTTCGACGCCGTCTTCGCGCACAACGACCTCGCGGCGGTGGGCGTCATGGGCGCCCTGCGGGACGCCGGGATCCGCGTGCCGGACGATGTCGCCGTGATCGGCTTCGACGACATCCCGATGGCCCCGCACACCGAGCCGTCACTGAGCACGGTCCGCCAGCCCATGCGGGAGATGGGCGAGACGGCCGCTCGCATGCTCCTCACGCGCCTCGCGGGCGAGGAGATCTCGACCGCTCCCGTCGTCCTGCCCACGGAAATGATCACGCGCCGGTCGGCGCCGGCGGCCTAGCCCCCGCCGAGCACCCCACGTACTGCCGGTCGGAGACCACAGGCAGCACCAGAGCACGTCGACGTCCGCGCTCCCCGGCACCACAGGACGCCGACATGAGCCAACCACCGCACACCCGCACGGAGCACTGGCACCCCCAACTCCCTTAGGAGAGCCGCATGCCATCCCGTACCCCCCGCACGTTCATGACCGCTCTGGCCACCCTGTCCGCGCTGTCGCTGGTGGCGGCAGGACAGGCCTTCGCCGGGCCGGCTTCCGAATCCGTCGCGGCAGCCGTCGCCGCCTGGGACGCCGACCAGGCGGCCGCCGCCTACACCGCGAACCCCGCCGCGGTCACCGCCTCGGGAAGCGAGAACGCCGGCACCGCCCCGGGCCTCGCCTTCGACGGCAACGCCGCCACCCGCTGGTCGAGCCAGTTCGCCGACGACGCGTGGATCCGCCTCGACCTCGGCTCCACCCTCCGCATCGACCGGGTCGTCCTCGACTGGGAGGCCGCCTACGGCAAGAGGTACGTCCTGGAGGTGTCCAAGAACGGCACCGACTGGACGCCCTTCTACACCGAGACCGCCGGCACCGGCGGATCGGTCACCGCGCACACCTACCCGCAGGAGGTCACCGGCCGCTATGTGCGGATGCGCGGCGTCGAGCGCGCCACGCCCTACGGGTACTCGCTGTTCGCGTTCAAAGTCTACGGCGGCGAGCCCGCCCCGGCCTCCACGACCCGTACGAACCTCGCCCTCAACCACCCCGCCTACTCCAACCTCTACCAGCACGCGGGCAATTCACCCGCCTTCGTCACCGACGGCGGCTGGCCCGCCGACCTCAAGGCCGACCAGACCCGCTGGTCCAGCGACTGGAACGCCAACCGCTGGGTCTCCGTCGACCTGGGCGCCACCTCGACCATCAACACCGTCGACCTGTACTGGGAGGCGGCCTACGCGGTCGACTACCAACTCCAGGTCTCCGACGACAACGTGAACTGGCGGACCGTCTACCAGCCGTCCGCCGCAGAGGTGGCCGCCCGCCGAGCCGACGTCAAGTCCCCGGCGGACGCGGTGGGCCGCCGCGACACGGTGACGCTGCCGACGCCCACGACCGGACGGTACGTGCGGATGCTCGGCAAGGAGCGCCGCTCCTTCTACAACCCGGCACCCGCGACCGCCCAATTCGGCTACTCGCTCTACGAGTTCCAGGTCTGGGGCACGGGCGGCAGCGCCGCCGCCGCGTACCCGGCCCTGCCCGGGGAGCAGTCGGGGACGTACCAGACGATGTTCTTCGACGACTTCACCGGGGCGAGCCTGGACCGCTCCAAGTGGCGGGTCGTGCGCACCGGCTACGAGATGGGCCCGGTCAACGGGGAGTCCCAGGCGTACGTCGACTCCACCGACAACATCGCCACGCAGAACGGCAGCCTCCTGCTGAAGTCCAAGTACTGCAACGACTGCACCCCGACGCCGGCCGGAACCTACGACTTCACCTCCGGCCGCGTCGACACCAACACCAAGTTCGACTTCACATACGGGAAGGTCAGCGCCCGTATCAAGTTGCCGGTCGGCGACGGCTTCTGGCCCGCCTTCTGGCTCCTCGGCAGCAACGTCGACGATCCGAACGTGTCGTGGCCCGCGTCCGGCGAGACGGACATCATGGAGAACGTCGGCTACGCGGACTGGACCAGCACCGCCCTGCACGGCCCGGGCTACTCGGCCGACGGCAACATCGGCGCCCGCACCGTCTTCCCCGCCGGAGGCCGAGTGGACCAGTGGCACAACTACGCGGTGGAGTGGACACCGACGGGCATGCGCTTCTACCTCGACGACGTGCTCGTCCAGGAGACGACGCGCAACAAGCTGGAATCCACCCGAGGCCAGTGGGTCTTCGGCCACAACCAGTACGTCATCCTCAACCTGGCGCTGGGCGGCGCCTATCCGGCGGGCTGGAACCAGGTCACCACGCCCTACTGGGGTCTGCCGCAGTCGAGCGTCGACAAGGTCGCGGCCGGGGGAGTACAGGCCGAGATCGACTGGGTGCGCGTCGAGCAGAAGAGGTGAACCTGCCTTCCGGTCGATGGTGAAAAACGGTGCGAGCCGGGTCTCTTGACGAACGGCTGGTCCAGTCCTACTTTCCAGTCATCGTTCAAAGACAGGACCGTTGTTCATTCATGTGAACGACGGCACCCCCCACTCAAGGAGCCCGGATGCTCACACGTCTTCGAACTCTCGGTGTGGCCGGCGCGGTGTGCGCTTCGTCGCTGCTGGCCGCGCCGGGGGCCTTCGCCGAAGTGGAACCCGGCGGCTGGACATCGGTCTCGCCCACGTACACCGTGCAGGAACGGGGTTGCGGCCAGGTCGACGGCCTGACGTTCACGCTCACCTGCTCGACCGCGAGCGGAGACCAGCGGGCCGAGCGGCGGTACGCCACGTACACCGGCGGCACGCGGCAGTTCGAGGGCTACTTCAGGGTCGCCAGCCTCAGCGGCACCCGGATCAGCCTCAAGCAGACGTTCAACGAATCGGCGGCAGGCCCGTACTTCATGCTTGCCGTCGAGCGCGGCGGACGGCTCTACGCGGTCCACGGCGGCACCACGCTCTCCAACGCGGGCACCGTCGGCGCGACGGTCCGCGTCAACACGGTGCACCAGGTGGGAACTTCGCACCGCACCTACATCAACGGCTCGCTCCAGCACACCTATGCGAGCCCGTCCGGAAGCTTCTACGACAAGTTCGGCGCCTACCGCACCGCCAGTGGCGCGGGACCGGCGACCGTCGTGTGGAGCAACGTCAAGTTCTGGCGCAAGTAGCAGGCACCGTATGCGGATACCCGTACGCGTCGCAGCGCCGACAGTGCTTCTCCTGGCACTGTCGGCCTGCTCCGCGCCACAGACGGCGGACGAGGGCGGCGGACTGCGCGCCCACCTCACCTCTCCCACGGACATCGATCTGAGCTGGCAGGAGGACGAGCCAGGAGTATCCGGTCAGGCGCTGGAGTTCGCGACCGAGAGGTCGGGCCCGTACACCGTCCTCCGGTACCTGCCGTCGAGCGTGACGACCTACCGGCACCCCGATCTGATCCCGAACACGACCTTCTTCTACCGGCTCCGTCCCTTCCGCGGCCCGGTCTCGGCCCCGCTGACCGTCTCCCTGCCCGAGGGCGAACTGACACAAGCGGACGAGGACTCCGGCCATGACTGGCTCCCCGCCCGCAAGGACCCGGGACGCGTCGTCCCGGGCCGGCCCCTGACGAATTCCGGCGCGGGCGCCCCCACCGATTTCAACGCCGTGGTCAAGCATGCGAACGGCATCCTCTTCACCTGGACGGACCGCGCGTCCGACGAAGCGGGATTCCTGCTGGAGGCCCGTAGGCGGGGAAGCTCCGAGTACGAGCCCCTCGTGGTCCTCGATCCCGATGTCAACTCCACCGGATTGATCACCCTCCCCGAGGAGAAACAGGCGTCCTACCGCGTACGGGCCTTCACCTACGGCGAGTTGTCGAACGTGGTCCGCCTGACCACAGGCGAATGACCCCTACGCGTTGTCGGCCCTGGACATGCGCAGGGCGAGATCCTGGAGCAGATCGGCCGTCTTCACATCGGTGCGTCCGGAGTCGTGGAGGTCGGCGAGTTCGGAGAAGAGGAACGCGAAGGCGCCCACGAGCGAGATGGTGGCGGGCAGATAGGCGTCCGCGACGGCCTGGCCCGCCTCGGCGGGCCCGGCGTCGGCGGGCACCTCCACCCTCGGGAAGACCTCCGTCACGAGCGCGCCGAGCTGCGTCTCGGTCGACTCGACCTCAGCGTCGTCGTTGTCGGCCTCGGCGATCCTGCGGACCATCGCGTTGGTCTCGGTGAGGACGCCGATGGCTCGCAGGATGATCTCCGTCTGTTCCATGCCGTGAGCCTAGACGGGCGATGCCCGGCTGTGGCCTCGGTGTTCGGGTCGTGATGATAGACAGAGGGCGTGAACAACCTCTCCAGCTCCCGCCCGGAGCACGCCCGATGACCAGCGGCATCGACACTCCGGACCGCCGGGGCCGCACCGGACTCGACCAGGTCGGCCGCGATCTGACCGGCAACCCCCGGATCAAGGTCCGGGACGTGACACTCCTGTCCAGCCACTGGTACGTGGAGCGCACCACGACCTTCGACTTCCAGCACGCCGACGGCACCTGGAGCACCCAGGAACGCGAGACGCACGACCGCGGCAACGGAGCCACCCTCCTGCTCTACGACACCGAGCGCGAAACCGTGCTGCTGACCAGGCAGTTCCGCTACCCCGTGTACGTCAACGGACACCCCGACGGGATGCTGGTCGAGACACCGGGCGGACTGCTCGACGAGGACGACGAGCATCCCGAGGTCGCCGTACGACGCGAGGTCATCGAGGGGACCGGGCACACCGTCGGCGAGGTCCACCACGTCTTCGACGTCTACATGAGCCCGGGCTCGGTCACCGAGCGGGTCGGTTTCTACGCCGCCTCCTACGGCCCCTCGACCCGTACGCACGAGGGCGGAGGGCTGGACGAGGAGGGTGAGGACATCGAGATCGTCGAACTGCCCTTCCGCCGGGCCCTGGAGATGATCCGCACCGGCGAGATCGCCGACGCGAAGACCATCATGCTGTTGCAATGGGCGGCTCTGGAGGGCCCGTTCAAGGGGACACGCCCTTGACTTGAAGTGCTCTTCAAGTTCCAGACTCCCGTTCAGGCCCCGGGTTCCGGGCCCGAACGGGAGGCGACACCATGAAGTACCGCACGATCGGCACCGACCCGAAGACCCGCCGTGAGGTGAGCGTGCTCGCGCTCGGCGCGATGCTGTTCGGCTCACGGACGGACGAGAAGACCTCCTTCGCCGTGCTGGACCGCTATGTCGAGGCGGGTGGGAACTTCATCGACACGTCCGACAACTACGCGTTCTGGACCGACGACAGCCAGGGCGGCCAGAGCGAGAACCTGCTCGGTCGCTGGCGTCGCAGCCGCGGCATCGGCGACGAGATCGTCATCGCGACCAAGCTGGGCGCCCGGCCGCTGGCCCCCGGCACCGGATACGTCGACAACCCGGAGGGCCTGTCGGCGAAGGTGATCCGCGAGGCGGCCGAGCGCAGCCGCGAACGCCTCGGCGTGGAGAAGATCGACCTGCTGTACGCGCACATCGAGGACCGGACCGTCGACCCGCGCGAGACCGTGGAGGGGTTCGGCGAGCTCGTCGCGGAGGGCAGCGTCGGGCTGCTCGGGGTCAGCAACCACGCCATCTGGCGGGTGGAACGGGCCCGTTCCCTCGCCGCGGCGGCGGGCCTGCCCGGTTACGAGGTCCTGCAGTACCACCACAGCCACCTGCGACCGCGCACGGACGTCCCCAACGGGCTCTTCCCGGACGGCAGCCTCGGCGGAACGGGCGCCGAACTGCTCAGCTACCTGCGGGCCGAGCCCGGCCTCACCCTGGTCGCGTACTCACCGCTGCTGACCGGCGCGTACGTACGGCAGGACAAGCCACTGCCCGCCGACTACGACCACCCGGGAACACCGGTCCGGCTCGCCGTGCTCCGGGACGTGGCGCGGGAGACCGGAGCGAGTGTGAACCAAGTGGTGCTGGCCTGGCAGATCGGCGGACCACTGCCGATCGTCCCGCTGGCGGGGGCGTCCTCCGTGGCGCAACTGGAGGAGAACCTGGCCGCGGTGGAGCTGGAACTGACGGCGGACCAGCGGGCCCGGCTGGACGGCGCCCACTGACGGGCAGCGGGTCGCGGCCTACTCGTCCTCGTCGCGCGCGGCCCGGCGCGTGGTGAGCAGGAGGGCGATGTCGTCGGGGCGCTCGGTGGACTGCCGGGCCTCCGCGGTGAGCAGGTCGGCCGCCGCGGACACGGAGGGGCCGCCCGTGCGGCCGCGCCGTATGCCCGCTCGGGACAGGTTCGCGCGGACGGCTTCGACGCCCTCGTCTATGTCGGTGCCGGGCCGCTCGACCAGACCGTCCGTGTAGAGGGCCAGCACGGCGCCGGGTTCAAGGAGGAGGTCCGTCACCGGGTAGTGGGCCTTCGGGTCCACTCCGAGCACCACCCCGCCGGGCAGGTCCAGGACCTCGGTACGGCCGTCGGGGTGGCGGAGCAGGGGCTGCGGATGCCCGGCCCGAGCGGCCCGCGCGACACCCGTGACCGGGTCGAGGCGGACGTAGACGCAGCTGGCGAACTGGCCCGGGTCGAGGTCGATGAGCAGCCGGTTGGTGCCGCTCATCACCTCGTCCGGGGACCGGTCGCTGAGCGCGAACGCCCTTACCGCGCTGCGCAGTTGGCCCATCGTGGCCGCGGCCTGGACACCGTGGCCCTGGACGTCGCCGATGACCAGCGCCAGCCCGTCGCCCGCCTCCACGACGTCGTACCAGTCGCCGCCCACGTCCATGCCCAGGGTGCCGGGCAGATACCGCTCGGCGGTGGTCACCAGTGGGTGCGCGGAGAGGCGGTGCGGGAGCAGGGCCTCCTGGAGACCGCGGGCGAGCGCGGCTTCGTTGTCGTAGCGCCGGGCCCGTTCCAGGGCCTGGGCGATCAGTCCGGCGAGCGCCGTGAGGACCGTGCGTTCCTCGGTGCTGAAGGTGCGGGAACGGTCGAAGCCCAGGATGCAGGAGCCGACCGGGCGTCCCGAGGCGATCAGCGGCAGGAAGGCCCGGGCGCCCTCCTTGGCGTCCAGCGCGATGCCGGGATAGGCGGCCGCCAACTGCTGCATCGACTCGTAAAAGAGCGGGCGGCCGCTGGTGAGCGTTTCCACCCCCGGTAGCCGGACGTCGAGGGGCACTCCGTCGTAGGGGGCGAGGAATCCCTGCGGGAAGCCGGTCTCCCAGGCCAGGTACAGGCGCCGGTCCTGGAGCAGGTAGATGGCGAGCCGGCGTCCGCCGAACGCGGGCAGCAGCTCCCGCATCACCACCTCGGACACCTGGCGTGCGGTCACTGCCTCGGTCAGCGCGATGGCGAGAACGATGGGCCGGTACAGCGGCGCCGTCGTGGATGCGCCGTCCGCGGGTTCGACGACCTCGGCCCCTTGGGCCGCCGGCGCCTCGAACGGGTCGGCCTCCGCGGCGTCCGCGACCCGTCCCATCGGCACGAGCTTGCAGGTCAGGCTGCCCTGTCCCGCGTAGATGGACATGGTCAGCCACTCACCGCCGTGCCGCCCCGGTGCCTGCCCAGGGCTGTTCCCGTGCGGGCGTCTGACCTGGAAGTGCACCGGATCCGGCGACACCAGGGCGCCGCGCAGATGATCCTCGTAGGACGGCCGGGACAGCCAGGGCACGGCCTCCCACAGCGGCCGCCCCAGCAGCTCCGTCCGGGGCCGGCCGAGCAGCTCGGTGGCGCGCGGGTTGGCGTAGGTGATCAGCCCGAGCCGGTCGAGCGCGAACACACCCTCCGGGAGGAGGTCCGCCGCCCGGTCGGCGGCCGGGCCCGTGCCCGGATCGACGACCGCGCCGCTCACCCGGTACGGCGGACCGGGCGGCGCTTGTGAGGGCCACAGAGCCAGTAGGCGCAGCCCGCCCTCCGCCGTGCGCACCGGCAGTGCGTGCACGGGCGGGCGCCCGGCGGCCGTCTCGCGCAGCGCGGCAAGGAGCAGGCGCGGATCCTCCCGGGACAGCATGTCGGCCAGCGCGTCCGGCGTGCCGGCGAAGCCCCCCGGCGCGGTGCGGAGCAGCGTCGCCAGCGTGTCGTCCGCGGTGACCGTGCCGTCGTAGGGATCCCAGGTGAACGCTCCGACACATTGCGCGGAGGGACCGTCGGACGGGGCCGGCACATTCAGCGGCTCGTCGTCCCACGTGACGGTCCCGGGTCCGTTCTTGTCGAGCGCCGCCAGAGCGGCACCCAGCTCCTCGGCCACGGCTGTCATCCGGTCGCGGTCCGGCAGTACCTCGGTGGCGTCCGAGGCCGAAGGGCGCAGCACCGTCAGGACACCGAAGGACGTTGAGGCGCCCACGACGGGGACGTACAGGGAACCGAACGGGAACGGCAGCCCGGCCGCCAGCTGCGGGTAGCGGCGCATCGTCTCCGTGGCATCGGTGAGCAGCACCTCCTCGCCGAGCCGATGGACGTCGGCGACGGGGAACGGCCGGTCCACATGCATGCGCCACCAGGGGCGGAACAGCTGATTGGGCAGGCCCGCGAGGACGGCCATCCGGAGCAGTCCGGGTGTGGTCGAACGCAGGTAGATGCCTCCCGCGAAGCCGCGGGCCGCGCGGACGGCGTCCGCCACGGCCCCGCTGAGCAGGGCTGGCAGGCTTTCCAGCGCCTGGATCTCACGCTCGGCGCTCCCAGTCATCGGTCTGCCCTCGTCCGCCCGCCGCCAGGGAGATGTCACAGCAAGAATGCGCCTGACAGGCCCCTGACCGCACCTCGACGCTCTCAGCAGCAGCCCGGGGCTGCCCGAGGCTGTGCATGGCCGAGCTCAACCGTGTCCGGCCGCGCTCAGCCATGTTCAGTCATGTTCAGCGCGAAAGATACCCGGTTTGCTCGAGTACCTCGCCCAACTCGTCCCACACCGCCGCTGACACGTCAGCCACCGGCGCGGGGCCCGGGGGCGAGCGCCTCTGCGGCGACCGCCGCCACGGCCCCGGCCACCGCCGCGAGCGCGGGGGAGTCGAGTTTCCACTGCTGCCAGAACAGCGGGACGTCGACGGCCCGGTCCGGCGCGAGATTCACCAACCGCCGCGCCTGCAACAGCGGTTCGGCCTGTACTTCGGGCACCATGCCCCAGCCCATTCCGGCCACCACGGCGGCCAGGAACCCCTCCGAGGTGGGCATGAAGTGCCGCAGCGGACTCCCGCCGCGGCCACCCCTCAGAGCCCGGACGAAACCGTCCTGGAGACCGTCGTTCCGGTCGAAGACGACCAGCGGCGCGTCACCGATCACCTCGCGCAGCGGCACGTCCGAGAGGCCGCCGAGCCATCTGTCGCGGAAGCCGGGACTCGCCACCGGCAGGTACCGCATCCGGCCCAGGGCACGGACGGAGCAGCCCGCCACCGGGTCGGGTGACGAGGTCACCGCCGCGAGCACCTGCCCCTCGCGCAGCAGCGTCGCCGTGTGGTCCTGGTCCTCGCGGCGCAGCTCGAAGCAGAGCCGCAGTTCCTCCGGCACACGGGTGAGCGCCGGGAGGAACCAGGTCGCCAGCGAGTCGGAGTTCACCGCGATCGACAGCCGCGTCGCCCCGCCGGATCCGGTCATGCCCAGCTCGGCGTGCGCGTCGCGCTCCAACTGGGCCAACTGGCGCGCGAAACGCACCACGACCTCGCCGGACTCGGTCGGGCGCACCGGTTTCGTCCGCATCAGCAGCACTCGGCCCGTGCGCTGCTCCAGTGCCTTGACGCGCTGGCTGACCGCCGACGGCGTCACATGGAGCGCTCCGGCCGCCGCGTCGAAGGTGCCCTCGTCGACGACCGCGAGGAGCGTGCGAACCTGGTCGAACGGCAGTTCAGTCATCACGCGTGCTAATGATACGTAAGAATCTTTAGCTGTACTATCGGCGGCCGCCTTCCTAGCGTCGAAGCCATGACAGACGCCCTGACCGCCGCGGCCGCCGGATTCGGCACCGGCCTCACACTCATCGTCGCCATCGGCGCTCAGAACGCCTTCGTCCTGCGCCAGGGCATCAGCCGCGAGGCGGTACTCGCCGTGGTGGGCATCTGCGCACTCTCCGACGCGGCGCTCATAGCCCTGGGAGTCGGTGGGGTCGGCGCGATGGTCGTGGCCTGGCCCGCGGCGCTCACGGCGGTCGGACTGGTCGGCGGCGCCTTCCTGCTCGTCTACGGATTCCTCGCCGCGCGGCGGGTGCTGCGGCCCTCGGCCCTCGCGGCGGCGGCCGCGCCGACGCACTCGCTGCGCCGCGCCGTGCTCACCTGCCTGGCGCTGACCTGGCTCAACCCGCACGTCTACCTCGACACCGTGTTCCTGCTCGGCTCCATCGCGGCCGACCGAGGCCCGCTGCGCTGGACCTTCGGACTGGGGGCGGTCCTGGCGAGCGTGTGCTGGTTCGCCGCGCTGGGCTTCGGCGCCCGGCTGCTCAGCCGCTTCCTGGCCCGCCCGTCGTCCTGGCGCGTGCTGGACGGTCTCGTCGCCGCCACGATGACCGCGATGGGCGCCATGCTGATCGCGGGAGCCTGACACCCGTACACCTGGCCCGGGCGGATGAGTCCGCACCCCGCCGACACGCACAACTCCCGCTCGGACATAGTGATCCCTGCAAGCGAAAGATGTAGCTACCAACCAGGACGAGCGTGGACACGAGCAAGAGCGGTACGGACAGCGACCCCACGGCGGACAACGGGACACCGGAACCGGTACGGGCGAACAGACGCGGATGGCGCCGCTGGGCGATGGACACCCGGCCGTTGCGGCGCCCGGCGTTCCGCCGGCTGTGGTCCTCGACCATCGTCACGGCCGTCGGCAGCCAGCTCACCGCGGTCGCCGTGCCCAAGCAGATCTACGACATCACCGGCTCCTCGGCATGGGTCGGCTACGCGAGCCTCGCCGGCCTGCTGCCCCTCGTACTCTTCGCCCTGTGGGGCGGCGCGATCGCCGACAGCATGGACCGGCGAAAGCTGCTCCTCGTCACCAACACCGGCATGGCCGTCACCTCGGTCCTCTTCTGGATACAGGCCGCCACCGGACTCGGCTCGGTGCTCGTCCTGATGGTGCTGCTCGCCCTCCAGCAGGCGTTCTTCGGCCTGAACTCACCGGCGCGCCAAGCCTCCATCGCCCGGCTGGTCCCCAAGGACGAACTGCCCGCCGCGAACGCGCTCGGCTCGACCGTCATGCAGACGGGCCTGGTCGCCGGACCGCTGCTCGCCGGCGCCCTCATCCCCGTCATCGGCCTGGCCGAGCTCTACCTGATCGACGCCGTGGCCCTGTGCGTGACCGTGTGGGCGGTCGTACGGCTTCCCGCCCTGCCGCCCCTGACCGCAGCCGCGTCCAGGCGGGCGGGATGGCGCGAGGTCGCCGCCGGCTTCCGCTACATCTCGCTGCACAAGGTGCTGCTGCTGTCCTTCCTCGCCGACATCATCGCCATGGTCTTCGGGATGCCCCGCGCACTCTTCCCACAACTCGCGGCGCAGACCTACGCGCCCTACGGCGAAGGGCTCGCGCTCGGCCTCCTTTTCGCGGCGATCCCCATCGGCGCGGTGCTCGGCGGGCTGGCGTCGGGCACGTTCTCCCGCATGCGCCGGCACGGCCTCATGGTCATCGTCGCGGTGGCGGCCTGGGGAGCGGCCATCACCGGGTTCGGGCTGAGCAGCAGCCTGTGGGTGGCGGTGGCGTTCCTCGCCGCGGCCGGAGTCGCCGACATGGTCTCCATGGTCTTCCGTGGCGCGATCCTGCTGTCCGCCGCCACGGACGACATGCGCGGCCGCATGCAGGGCGTGTTCACGGTCGTCGTCGCGGGCGGGCCCCGTCTCGCCGACGTCCTGCACGGAACGGCCGGCTCGGCCTTCGGCGCCCGCACCGCCGTCGTGGGCGGCGGCCTGCTGGTGATGGCCGCCACGCTGGTCCTGGCCACCGCGACACCGGCTCTGAGGCGTTACACGATCTGAATGCGCGGTCTCCCGGGTCGGTCATAGAGTTACCGCCATGGGGGAAACGCGACCTACCTCGGAATTCCACGCGCAGAACATCACCGCCGAGAGCGTTGCCCGGCTGGTGGCGGCTCTGGACGCCCAGGACATGAATGACGGCGTACGACGGCTGCGCACGTGGGCGCACACCGCGGTCGGCCCGCGGCCCGGCGAGCGGGTGATCGACATCGGCTCCGGTACGGGATCGCAGTCCCAGGCACTCGCGGCCGCCGTCGCCCCCCACGGCGAGGTGCTCGGGATCGAGCCGAACCCGGGGCTCCGTATGGTGGCCGAGCAGCGCGCTGCCGCCGCCGGCAGCACCCTGGCCCGCTTCGTGGACGGCGACGCGCTCACCCTGCACCTGCCCGACGCCTCGGTCGACGTCGTGTGGTGCGAGCGCGTACTCCAGCACCTTCTGGAGCCCGAGAAGGCCGTCGCCGAAATGGCGCGGGTGCTGCGCCCCGGTGGGCGAGTAGCCCTGCTGGACACCGACTGGGCGACCACGATCCTGCACCCCGGTGACCCCGAGACCATCGCGGCCATCACCTCCGGCGCACTGGCCGCGGCGGCCGACCCCTACTCGGGACGCAAGCTGGTCGGCCGGCTGACGGCGGCCGGGCTGGTCATCGACGACCGCGGATCGCAGGCGCTTCTCCAGGACCACACCTCCGTGGCATGGCCGCTGATCCGCATGCTGGGCGATTCCGCCGTACGCCGCGAACTCATCACCGAGACACAGCGCGACCGTCTGTACGCGGACATCACGGAGGCCGCCGAGCAGGGGGCGCTGCACATGTCCGTGACGATGTTCGGGGCGGTCGCGCACCGCCCGTCGTAGGGCTGGCGCATTGAGTGAATAAAGGCGTTTGTCGGAATACACTTGATTGTCCGTCGCCGACGGAGCGCTTTGCACTCTTCCCCTGGTATTGGGGGTGCTCGAGCAAAATGAACACGGCGAGCTACGAAGTAATTGCAGCGAGCTCGACGATGAACGCGGTCGCCGCATTCATCGGTGGCCTCATCATCGCCGGTGCCCTGGTCTGGGCCGTCCGTATGGGCATCAAGGTGCGTCGGGAAGAACCGCGGCCACCCAGTGTCGAAGAGCAGACCAGGTTGCCCGAATCCGGGGCGGTCCACGAAATCCGGGAGATGCGGGATGCCGACGAGGTTCCGCACGCGGCGGATGAGAGTGAGCGGCTGATGCCGTACAACATGCACGCGGCCGGGACCAAGCGACGCGATGACCAGAAGCGACGGCGCTGGGTACCCGGGTCCAGCGGCTCCTTCGGCGGCGGAGGCCTGGGCAGGACGTGACCGTGCCCGCATGGCAGCGGGTCGGGCCTGTCCGTCGGATCAGGCCCTAGGGAAGATCGGCCGCCGAGTCCTCGGGAGCCAGGTCGGGCCGGAGCCGGAGCCACGACGGCTGGCGCAGCAGTCCGGCTCTGGTTCGGGTGCTGTACCGGACTTCGCCCACCAGCCGCGGCAGGACCCAGTGCGCCCCGGCCACCGGCGGGACGGTGTCGAAGGGGCAGTCCTCGGTCTCGGCTGCCTTCAGGAGCCGGGCGAGGACCGACCGTTCGGTCTCGCTCCAGCCGGTCCCCACGCTTCCGACGTAGCGCAGCCGCCCCGCTTGGCGCTGTCCCACGAGAACGGCACCGGGTGGCCCCGACAGCCGTCCCTTGCCGGGAACCCAGCCGCCGACGATCACGTCGAGGGTCTGTACGTTACGGATCTTGACCCAGGCTCGTGAGCGCACCCCGGGCTCGTACACGGAGTCCAAACGCTTGCAGACCAGCCCCTCCAGACCGTTCTCCCGGGTCGCCCGCAGGGCCGCCTCTCCGTGGCCGACGATCGCCGACGGCGTCGACCAGTACGGCCCCGCGAGGGCGAGGTCCTCCAGTTCCTGGCGCCGTCGGACGTAGGAGAGGGCGGTCAGGTCCCGCCGCCGCAGGTACATGACGTCGAACAGGACGAGATGCGCGGGGGCTTCCACCGCCCGACGAATCGCCTTGCCCGGAGAGTCCGCGAGCCCCATGCGGGACTGCAGAAGCTGGAAGTCACCCCGCCCCTGCTCGTCCAGGACCAGGATCTCGCCGTCCAGAACCGCGGGGGTGCTGCCGAGCGCTCCGCCCAGCGCACGGAGTTCCGGGTAGGCGGCTGTGATGTCCTCTCCCGACCGGGCGCGCAGCACGATGCCGCCGTCCCCGGGCAGATAGATCACGGCACGCTGGCCGTCCTGCTTGGTCTCGTACGCCCAGCGCGCGTCCTGCCCTGCGGGCGGCAGGGAGCCGGCGGTGGCGAGCATGGGGGCGATCCGCGGCAGTGTCACAGGTGTGTAGTCGACACAGCTCCGGGCACCCACTCGCCCTTGACGGCCCTTTCGCCTGAACGGCGCTGCCCGGCGAACCCGCAGGCCGCGCCCTAAGCCTCCATCGCCTGGGCCATCAGGGTCTGCAGACGCAACCCGCGGTGGACATCGAGCTCGCCGGACTTTCCGGAGCGGACGGCGGTGGCGAACTCCCGGCGCAGCACGGGCCAGCTCTCCTCGTGGTCGAGTGCGGCGCCGTCGTACACGAGCTCGGCTTGCGGGCCGAACAGCTCGATCCGGGTGATGCCGTGCTCGACATTGACCGAACCGGACAGCGACGCCTGGCTCACGGCGCCGCTCGCGTGTTCGCAGGTGAGCTCGATCCAACGGCGAGGGTCTCCGGTGCCCCGCACCCGCACGATGGGACCCAGGGCCGCGTCCAGCAGATCGAGAACGTGCGGCCCGAGGTCCAGCAGCGCGCCGTGCTCGAGACGCCAGGCGGTCGCGAAGTCGCCGCCCAGGAAGGCGCCGTGCAGCCAGCAGGCCCGCGCCCCTACGGCGTCGACGCCCTGGGCGGCTGCCAGGAACCGCCGGGTGGCCGGGTGGTAACGGCTTGTCAGGACGAGCTGGGAGACGACGCCGGCCGTGTCGACGGCGTCCACGAGACGTTGCGCCGACGGCAGCTCCAGCGCCAGCGGCTTCTCCAGGAGGAGTGCCTTGCCCGCTTCCGCCGCACGGCAGGCGAGCTCCGCCTGAACGGAGGGCGGAACCGCGAAGGCGACCGCTTCGCAGCTGTCCAGCAGGTCCTCGAAGCGCGCGGCGACATCGGCGCCGTAGGGTGCGGCCGTCTCGTGGGCCGCATCGGCGCGGCGCGCCCACACCGCGGTCAACTGCGTCTCGGGCCCGGCGGCAAGCACACGTGCGTGCACGGCGCGCGCCCATGGCCCGGCTCCGACGAGCCCGACCTTGACCGGTGAATGGGACCAGGGCAGCGAGGCGTCGGTCACGGGAAGTCTCCTTTGCGGTGTGGGCGGACCAACTTCACCACGTCGACCGCCGCTTCGACCAGGAGTGTGCCGGCGAGTGGACTGCTGACGCGCCCGTCCTTTGTGCGATCAGGAGTCGGACGTCACGCCATTTCACTGAATTTCTGCGCGCGCATCCTCTACGAGCGTGAGGGCGCGATCCTCGCGGCGGCCGAACTCCTTGGCCGCCGGTGTTTCGCCATCGCTCACCTGCGCTTCGGCACCGGAACTGTCGCTCTGCTCGCCGAATCCGGCGTCGCGTGCCCGAACCGCCGCCGTGGCCCGGTCGTGCACCTCCAGTTTCGCGAAAATCCGTGAGACATAGTTACGCACCGTCTTTTCGGCCAGGAAAAGCCGCCGTGCGATCTGCCGGTTGCCCAATCCGCCTGCGAGCAGGTCCAGTATCTCAAGCTCCCGGCTGGTCAGATCGGAGAATCCGGTCAGCACCGGAAGGCTTCGTATGGTGGAGAAGTATCTGCTGAACCGGGCGGCTATCGTCGGGCTGAAAGCAGCGCCCCCTTTGGCCACTATCCGAATGGAGTGGAGCAGCTCCTCGGACGACCCGATCCGCGCGAGATAGCCGCTGACGCCGCTGCGCAGGGCGGCGACGATCACGTCGTCGTCATCGTTCTGCGACACGACGATCATTTTGGGCCGGGACTTCTCGTGGCGGTATTTCGAGAGGATCTGCTGGACGTTCTCGCAGATGGTTCGTTTCGAGGGCGGCTCGCCGATGATGATTACGTGGGGATGTAACTCGGATTTTTCGAGACATCGCATACCGTCTGCGCCATCAACTGCCCGTCCGATCAGGCTAACGTTGTCATCCTGCTCGATAATTGCTTCCAGCCCGGCAAGAGTAACCGTGTCTTCGCTGAGGATGAACAGGTTTATTTCGGAGCAGGAATTCGGCTGCACAAGTCTCCTTCTGGGTCATTCATCTGCATGAGGAAGGGTGCATGGCACGATTGGTGCCGAGTATGCGTAGGTGGCTGAGGGGAACGCAAGTGCGCCTCTTAAGCGAAGGGTTCCGTTCCACTTAATGGTCGACTTTCGGCCGAGGAGTCTCCGGCGCACAGGAAATCCGCAGGAAATCCCCAGGAATTTGCAGGACGCCTCGGCCCCGGCTGGTGCCGCCGCGGGCGGAGCCGGTGGCCGCGCGACCGCGCGCCTGCACCCGCCAAGTCACCGTCGGCCCACGAACGCGTTGGACGTACAGCGAAGCGAACGAATACTTTCAAGGCATGGTCGATATCCCGCGTCGGCGCTTGATCATGCTCGACGTGCTGGCCGCACTCGGGTTCGCACTGCTCCCGCAACTGTCGCCGCTGCGGCCGTACATCAGCGACGAGGTGAGCAACTCCACCGCGTGGCTGCTGGCGTTGAGCACCGCGCTGCCGCTCGTCGTCCGGCGGCTGTGGCCCGTGCCGGTCTTCGTGTTCGTCCTGACCGTCGCCTGCGTGGCCCTGCCGTTCGGTCTCGCGCCGACCTCGTTCCTGGCCGCCGCCTACGCCCTGTACCTGGTGGCCGTGACGCGGAAGCGGCCAACAGGGCGGTCGGCGGTCTTCGTCGGCGGGGTGAGCGCGGCGGGCGCCGCCGGGCTGACGATGACGGGGGCACAGGGCTACCAAGGCGGGACCCAGGCGGTGCAGGTCGTGCTCGGCCTGCTGGTCCTCGGCGCCACCTGGGCGGCGGGGTCGGCCGTCAGGGAGCGGCGGGAGAGCCTGCGACGCGTCATCGAGCAGACGGCCGAGCGGGCGAAGGTCGAAGAACGTCTGCGCATCGCCCGTGACATCCACGACGTCGTCACGCACAGCGTGGGCCTGATCGCGGTCAAGGCCGGTATCGCCAACCACGTGGTCGACACCCATCCCAAAGAGGCCCAGGAAGCCCTGGCGGTGATCGAGGACGTCAGCCGCCGGGCGCTGCAGGACATGCGGGCCACCCTCAAGGTGCTGCGCCGGGACCAGGAAGGGGCCCAGGACCTCCGGCCGGTTCTCGGGCTGTCGGACCTGCCCTCCCTGGTACGGACGGCCGAGGCCGCGGGTGTGCGCGTCGACCTGCGGTCCAGTGGCACGGAGGAACCTCCGGACGGTGTCGCGCTGTCCGCGTTCCGGATCGTCCAGGAGGCTCTGACCAACGTCATCAAGCACGCGGCGCCTACCCGGTGCCGGGTGCACCTCGTCGCGGAGCGGGGCGAGTTGACCATCGACGTCGCCGACGACGGCCCCGCGTACGCCGGGCGGCCCACCGTGCCCGGCGGCGGACTCGGCCTCGTCGGGATGCGGGAGCGGGCCGCCGCGCACGGCGGCACCATCACCGCAGGACCGCGAACGGGCGGTGGCTTCCGGGTCGCGGCGACACTGCCGTACTGAGCCGGACTCATCCGCAAGTATGGCTTCGGCCCGCGAAGGCCGTCCGGTACTCCCGCCCCGGGACCGATGCGGCGGACAGGCCGCCCCGCGAGACTCGGCGTGTGATTGACGTCCTGAACTTGACGAAGCGGTACGGCGAGAACACCGTCGTGGGTGGCCTCACCTTCACGGTGCGGGCAGGTGCCGTCACCGGATTTCTCGGCCCCAACGGAGCCGGGAAGTCGACCACGATGCGGATGATGCTCGGCCTGACCCGACCCGACGACGGCTCCGCACGGATCGGCGGGCACGCCTATCACGAACTGCGGTACCCGGCCCGCCATGTCGGCGCCCAGCTGGAGACATCGGCTCCGCATCGCAGCCTGACCGCCGCTCACCACCTGCTGTGGCTGGCACAGAGCAACCGGATCCCCCGGCAACGGGTCGCAGAGGTCCTTGAGATGGTCGGCCTGACAGGCGCGGCCCGACGGCGGGTCGGCACCTTCTCCCTCGGCATGGGCCAGCGGCTCGGCCTGGCCGCGGCGCTGCTCGGCGACCCGCCCGTCCTGATCCTCGACGAGCCGGTCAACGGCCTTGACGCGGAGGGAATCCGGTGGCTGCGCGAACTGCTGCGCGCGATGGCCGCCGAAGGACGCACCGTTCTCGTCTCCAGCCACCTGATGGCCGAGATGTCGGTGGTCGCGGACCACCTGATCGTCATCGACCACGGGCAACTCCTCGCGGACACCGGCATGTCGGACTTCATCCAACGTCACGGAAGGACGTACGTACGCGTGCGAACGGCGGAACCCGGGCTCCTCGGCAGGGAACTGGAACGGAAGGGGGCCTCGCTGACGGTCGCGACGGACGGCAGCCTGGAAGTCGGCGGCATGTCGGCGGCCGAGATCAACCGGGTGGCCGCGGCGGGCGGGCTCCCGCTCGACGAGCTGAGCACCCACACGGGATCACTCGAGGACGTCTTCCTCGGACTCGTCGGCAAGGGCGGAAGGAACACCCATGTCTGAGACGGTCGCGGCCATCCACGCCGAGTTCACCAAACTGCGCTGCGTCCGCGGCACGTTTGTCGCGCTGCTGATGTTCGTCCCCATCAGCGTCCTCATCGCCGCCCTGGGCGGCTGGTCCGCGAAGTCGGCGCTGGAATCGGACAACCCCGGACTCCGGTCCGACTTCACCCCCCAGCAGGCCGGCCTGGACGGCATCCTCTACGGCCAGCTCGCCCTGATCGTGTTCGGGGTGCTCATCGTCACCAGCGAGTACGGGTCGGGCATGATGCGCGTCTCCCTGCTCGCCGTCCCCCGACGAGGCCGGCTCTACGCGGCGAAGATGGCCGTCACCGCTGCCGCCGCCGCGTTCGTCGCGATCCCGGTCACCGTCGTCAGCTACCTGGTCACCCAACTCGCCCTGGGATCCCACGGCGTCTCGATCAGCGCGTCCGGTGTCCCCCGAGCCCTGCTCGGCGCGGTGGTCTACCTGACGCTGATGTCCCTGTTCGCGGCGAGTACGGCCGCGATGGCCCGCAGCGCCATCGTCCCGCTGGCCGTTCTGCTGCCGATGGTGCTCGCCGGAACGCAGATCCTCTCCGTCATCGGAGCGACGAAGGAGGTGGCACGGTACTTCCCCGACCGGGTCGGCATGGAGATGCTCACCGTCAACTCGCCCGACGCTTACACCGGATTCGCGGTGCTGGTCGTGTGGACCGTGGCGGCACTGGTCTGCGGCTACCTCCGGCACCGTCGCTGGGACGCGTGACGGGACGCGGCTGAGGCACCTGCCCCATGCCTGTGGGACATGCGGCGCCGTAACTTCCCAGACAGATCACGGACCGAACTGGTCGGCCCGGAGGATCTGACCCCAACTGGGAGGTAACACATGTCTGTTGCGATCTACGAGCCCCCGACCCTGCAGGAAGTCGGCGACTTCGACGAGCTCACCAAGTGCCTCGGCGTCGGAAGCTGCAACGACTTCGCCGGCTGTGGTTACGCCATCGTCTGCTTCTGGTGATCACGTCCGGTGCCGGTGCGCTCAGGCGCACCGGCACCGGGCCCGGGGGAACGAGGCGACATGGAATTCGTAGTGCTTCCGGACTGCCCGGCCGGTGCCGCGTCGGCCACGCGCCTTCGGGCGACACGCCGGATCGACCACGCGTCGGGGCGGCCCTGGATTCTGGGCGACTGGCCCCAGGGCGAGGCCACGGTGGTCGAAGCGGGCCCGCGGCGGTTGGTGCTCCTTGGCCACACCCGGCTGGACGAGACGGCCACGGCGGCGGGGCTCGGCCGGATGAGTTCGCTCCACGACGTGGATGCGGTCGCGTCCCGGCTGCCGGGCGTCTTCCACCTGATGGCTTCGATGGACGGCAGGACCCGCGTCCAGGGTTCGGTCGCAGGCGTACGGCAGATCTTCACGGCCGTGGTCGGCGGGGTGACGGTGGCGGCGAGCGGGGTGGAACCGCTGCTGCGGCTCACCGGCGCGGGCATCGACGAGGCGGTACTGGCCGCCCGGCTGCTGGCGCCGGGCGGAGCGCCCTGGCCGCTCGCCCAGCGTCCCGTCCGCCACGGTATCGACCCGCTGGACACCGGGCATTGGCTTCACCTCGACGCCAACGGCCGTTCGCAGCACACACGTTGGTGGAAGCTGCCCGAAGCGTCCCGCTCGCTCGACGAGGGCGCGGCGGCCGTGCGCTCGGCGCTGTCCGAGGCGATCGCCACGAGGGTGAGCTCGGGCGCAACGATCAGCGCCGACCTGTCCGGGGGCCTGGACTCCACCAGCCTCTGCTTCCTCGCCGACGCGGCCGGCGCCGATCTGGTCACCTACCATGTCGCCCCGCTCGACAGCGCCAACGAGGACACCGCGTGGGCGCACAAGGCCGCCGCGCTGCTCCCGGCGGCCCGGCACCACACACTGGCCGCGGACCGCGCCGAGAACCTGTTCGACGTCGGCTACAGCACCGACCACGCGAACGCGGCCCCGGAGGGACCTTCGACCTGGGCCTCCGGTCTCGCACACATCCGGGACCTCGCGAAGCGGGCCACGGCGGAGGGCGCGTCCCTGCATCTGACGGGCTTCGGCGGGGACGAACTGTTCGGCCGGATGCCCGCCTGCGCCTGGTCACTGGCCCGCGCCCGGCCGGTCGACGGCCTCCGTCTGGTGAACCGCTACCGGCTGGCCAACCGCTGGTCGTGGGGCGCGACCGTGCGAGCCCTCGCGGACCGGTCGACGTTCGCGGAGAACCTCACCGCGGTCGCCACCCGGATCGGCGCTCCACTCCCACCGCTCGACGAACCCGACTTCGGCTGGGTGTCCGCGCCCCGCATGCCGGCCTGGGCCACACCGGACGCCGTGACGGCGGTCCGGCAACTGCTCACCACGACGGCCGCGGAGGCGCCCGAACCACTGGACGCCGACCGGACCCGGCATCAGGCGCTCGCGTCACTCGCCTTCGAAGGCGCCACGATCCGCCACGTCAACACGGCCCTCACGGGCACGGGCATCCACTGGGACGCGCCGTTCCTCGACGACCGCGTACTGGAGGCCGCCCTTGCCACCCAGGTCGACCAGCGCCTGGCGGGCGGGCGGTTCAAGCCCCTGCTGACCACGGCCCTGCGGGGCGTCGTACCCGCCGACATCCTCGACCGCCGCGACAAGGGCGAGTTCAGCGCCGAGACGTTCCGGGGCATCGAGCGGAACCGGGCCCGGCTCCTGGAACTCTGCGAGGACTCGCACCTCGCCCGGCTCGGGCTCATCGACCCGGCGGCGTTCCGCTCCGCGGTGCTCAACCCCGGGCCGATGTCCCACCACCTCCAGCCGATCACGACCACCGTGGCGTGCGAGAGCTGGCTCCGATCGCACACCCAGGACACGGGAGAACCCCGATGAAGCTGAGCCTTGCCCGCGACGTCACCCTCACACCCGTCGACTCGGGGGCCGTACTGCTCGACGGACGCCGAGGCCGCTACTGGCAGTTGAACGAATCCGGCTCCACCATTCTGCGGAAGCTGCTCGACGGAGACACCCCCGACGTGGCCGCCGCGAACCTGTCCGCCGCCGCCCCGGTGAGCGACGACCAGGCGCGGCAGGACGTGATGGCGCTCATCGACTCACTGAGCGCGGCCAACCTCCTGGAGGTCTCGTCATGACCACCCCCGTCGTCGCCGAGCAGGCGGCACGTCTCCCGCTGCGTCGACAGCTCGCGCCCCGATGCGCCGCCGGCGTCGCACGCCTCCTGGTCCGGCTGCCCCCGGCCCGGCTGCAACGGATGCTCCGCCTGATCAGCAGGGGAACCCGGCCCGCCGCCCACGCCGAGGTCGCGCGGGCCCGACGGTCGGTCGTCTCGGTCAGCACGCGCTGCGCGGGCCTCGGCTGCCTCCAGCGGTCCGTGGCCACCGTCCTGCTCTGCCGAGCACGGGGCCGGTGGGCCGACTGGTGTACCGGCTTCCGGACCCAGCCCTTCGGCGCGCACGCCTGGGTCGAGGTCGACGGGCGGCCGGTGGACGAGCCGGGGGAACTGAGCGCGTTCCGGACGGTACTCGCGGTGCGCTGTCCCGACGGGAGCCGCTCATGACGGCGATCAGGGCCGAGGGCCTCTACGCGTTCTACGGCACCACACCCGCCGTCAACGGACTCGACCTGACAGTGCCCGACGGCGCGACGTACGGCTTCCTCGGGCCGAACGGCGCCGGCAAGACGACCACGATCAGCATGCTGACCACGCTGCTCAAGCCCACAGCGGGCCGGGCGGAGGTGGCGGGCTTCGACGTCGCGAACCAGCCGGCCGAGGTCCGCCGCCGGATCGGCATCGTCTTCCAGGAGTCGACGCTCGACCAGGACCTCTCGGCGGCGGAGAACCTCCGCTTCCAGGCCGACCTGTGCGGGCTTCCCCGCCGCGAGGCACGTCGCGCCATCTCCGCGATGCTCGACCTGATGG
The DNA here is from genome assembly GCF_026343635.1 of Streptomyces sp. NBC_00038. Classification (NCBI taxonomy): domain Bacteria; kingdom Bacillati; phylum Actinomycetota; class Actinomycetes; order Kitasatosporales; family Streptomycetaceae; genus Streptomyces; species Streptomyces sp. NBC_00038. Next base: position 613,866 of record NZ_JAPELQ010000001.1, on the reverse strand, counting down.
AGCTGTCCGAACGCGGCAGGATCCCCGTACGACAGTTCTCCACAGGACTCCGGCGCCGCCTGGAGATCGCCCGCGGCCTGCTCGGCGCTCCCCGGGTCCTCTTCCTCGACGAGCCGACGACCGGCCTCGACACACAGACCCGCGCGGCCGTCTGGGACCACCTGGACCGGCTGCGGCGGGAGCTGGGCATCACGGTTTTCTTCACCACGCACCAGCTGGAGGAGGCCGAGCACTGCGACCGGATCGCGATCATCGACCGGGGCAAAGTGATCACCGAGGGGTCGCCCGCGGAGCTGAAGTCCATCATCGGATCCGATGTCGTCGTGCTGCGCACGGAGGACGACTCGCGCGCCGCGGACGCCGTGTCCGACCACTTCGGCCTCGCGGCGGAGCTCACCCCCGACGGACTGCTGCTCCGGGTCGCGAACGGTTCCACCCTGGTGCCGCGGCTGTGCACCGAACTCGGCCTGACCGTGCACTCGGTGACCGTCGTACCACCGACGCTCGACGACGTCTTCCTGCACCACACCGGGTCCGCCATCCGGGAGAGCGGGACGGGCGCGCACACGCTTAGCAACATCGGGGAGGGACTGCGATGACCCGGATGGACACCGTCCTTGAGACGCCCGGCGGCAAGGCGGTCACCGCGGGACCGCCGCCCATCGGCCGGCCAGGGCATGCCCTCAGGCCGGTCCTGCTGCTCTGGCGGCGGGAGATGACCCGGCTGCGGCACAACCCCGTACGCCTCGCCATGGGCCTGGTGACGCCACTGCTGTTTCTCGTCGTCCTCGGCACCGGACTCGACGCGGCGTCGTCCAGCCTCGGCAAGGCGCAGCTGAACGATTACCGGGCCTACCTCTTCCCGGGTGTGCTGATCATGTCCGTGCAGGCACCGGCGATCGCGGTGGGGATCTCGCTCGTGTGGGACCGCCGGCTCGGCGTGCTCCGGCAGATGCTCGTCTCGCCGTTCCCCAGGTCGAGCATCGTGCTCGGCCTCGCGTTCGGCGGAGCCACCACGGGTGCGATCTACGGCCTCCTGGTCCTGTCGGTCGGAGGCATCGCCAGTATCCGGTACACGCCGATCCTGCTGGTCGTACTGGTGGAAGTACTGCTCGTGTCACTGATGTTCACGTCTCTCGGGCTGCTCGCCGCGGTGACGATCAGGCAGGTCGACACGTTCCAGATCGTGGTGAACCTGAGCCTGATGCCGTTGATGTTCTTCTCCGGCGCGATGTTCCCGCCGAACGGGCTGCCGGGCTGGCTCGCCATCGTGGTCAAGCTGAATCCGCTCACGTACGGCGTCGACGCGGTCCGCCGAACACTGCCGGGTCCCGAATCCCTGAGCTCGGAACAGACCCGCCTGCTGATCGGGGACTGGAATCCACCCGTGGCCGCGGAGCTGGGACTGCTGGCCGCCATCGCCGCCGTCACGCTCGGCCTGGCCACCTACCGGTTCTCCCGTACGAAGTGAGCGGGTGGACGGTGCGCACGGTGCGGATCACGAACGCATGGACAGGGACCGCGGCACGGCTGCTCCTGGCGGCGGTGCTGGGCTACGCGGGCCTGGTCAAGATCAAGGACCTCAGGGAGGCCGGCCGCTCGGTCGCCGTCTACCAGATCGTGCCCACGGATGCCGCCCAGTTCGTCGGCGGGGCACTGCCGTTCGTCGAGGTGGCGGTCGCGCTGCTCCTGATAGCGGGGCTGGCCACCAGGGCGGCGGCGACCGCCACGGCCGCCCTGATGGCGATGTACATCGCCGCCATCGTCTCGGTGTGGGCACGGGGACTGTCCATCGACTGCGGTTGCTTCGGCGGCGGAGGCACGCTCACGGACGGGGCCGAACGCGGCTACGTCATCGACATCGCGCGGGACCTGCTCTTCCTCGGCGCGGCCGTCCTCCTCATCTGGAATCCGCGAACTCGCTACGCGCTGGACCGCTGGGTCCTGGACGTCAAGGAGGGCTAGGCATGCAGTCGACGGACACCACAGGCACAGCGGAGAGTACGGACACCCGGGTGCGGGACATGGTGCTGAAGCGGCACCGGCGGCGGCGCACCGTCGTGGTGTCGCTCGTGGCCGCGCTCGCCATCGTCGCCGCCGCGCTGGTCGGCGCCGGCCTGGTCAGGGCCACCAACTCCGATGCGGGCGAGGCGCCGAGCCAGGTGCCCACCGGGACGACGGGCGACAAGGCCGGGCTGGTCTTCGCCGACGGCGCGGTACGGATCGATCTCTACCTCGACTACCTCTGCCCCGAATGCCGCAACACCGAACGGGCCCTGGCCGCCGACCTCAAGACCTTGAAAGCGAACGGGAACGTGACCCTCGTCTATCACCCCGTCGCCTTCCTCAACGACTACAGCAGCCCCGGCGGCTATTCGACGCGGGCGGCCTCCGCCGCGGCCTGCGCTGCGGACGAGGGGAAGTTCGAGCAGTACACCGCGGTGCTCTTCGAGAAGCAGCCCGCGGAACGGGGCCCGGGGCTCAGCGAGGCCCAACTCGTCGCCGCCGGCCGGGACGCGGGAATCACCGGGGACTCTTTCACGACCTGCGTCCAGGACGATACGTACGACCCCTGGGTGACGTACGTGTCCGACGTGGCCGCCTCGGACAACGTGGCGTTGACCCCGGTCGTCATGGTGGACGGCCGACGTGTCGACGTCACCGGCGCGGACCCGGGCGGCTCACTCGCCCGCGCGGTGGACGAGGCCGGCCGATGACGCGGCTGACCGTGGCGCTCTCCGGGGACTGCATGGCGACCAGAGGAGCGTTGATCACCTCCGAACCCGCCGCCGTGGAACTCCGCGAACTGCTGTGCGCCGCGGACTTCGCCTTCACCAACCTCGAGGTGGTCCCCAGTGACGGGCGCGGCCACCCGGTGCACAACGCGGCGGGCGGCGGCGGCCTGATCGCCGACTCCCGCGTGATCGACGAGATCGTGGACGCGGGCTTCACGGTGCTCGGCTGCGCCAACAACCACGCGCTGGACATGGGAGTGGACGGCGTGCTCCGCACGACGGAACTGCTGAACGAGAAGCGGGTCCCCTTCGCCGGGATCGGCGCCGACCTCCCCGCCGCCCGGCGGCCCGTCTACGTCGACCGGCCCGGCGGCAGCCTGGCCCTGATCTCCTGCAGCTCGACCTTCCTGCCCGGCCAGGAAGCGGCCGCCGCGTCACCGGAGTTGCCGGGCAGGCCCGGGCTGAATCCGCTGCGGCACAGCTCGACACTGGAGGTGACGGCCGCCCAGATGGGCGCGCTCCGGGAGATCGACGCCGAGACGGGGCTCCGGGCCCGGCGGGCCGAGGCGCGCACTCTGCTCGGCATCGATCCCGCCATGCCCTCGCCCGAGTGGCTCACCCTGTTCGGCGCCCGTTTCCGGGTGGCCGACGAGCCGGGCTTCACGACCGTGTGCGACCGCACGGACCTCGACGAGATCTCCCAGTGGGTGGGCGAGGCCAGGCGCCGCGCGGACCTCGTCATGGTCAGCGTGCACTCCCACGAGCCCGGCGCGACCCCGGAGATGCCGGGTGAGTTCCTCCGCGCGTTCGCCCACCGGATGATCGACGAAGGCGCCGACATCGTGGTCGGTCACGGCCCGCACTTCCTCCGCGGCGTGGAGCTCTACCGGAACAAACCGATCTTCTACAGCCTGGGCAACATCGTCAGCCAGATCGAGCTCGCCGACCGTATCCCCGCCGAGGACTATGCGAACGTGGCCGCCCCCGGGCAGCTCACACCGGGGCGGTACTTCGACGAACTCAGCGGCCACGGGCGACGGTTGTTCGCCCCGCACCGCCAGTACTGGCAGTCGCTCGTGCCGCTCCTCACGTTCGACGACGGGGCGCTCGTCGGTGCCCGCCTCCACCCGGTCGAGCTGGGCTTCGGCGAGCCCGTCCATCGCCGCGGCCGGCCGCGGGCGGCCGGACCGGCCGAAGCCAAGGAGATCCTCACCGACTTCGCCCGGCTCGCGGTGCCGTACGGCGCGACTGTCACCGTCGGGGACACGGGCACGGGCGAGTTGGTGATCGAATAGACCTCAACAGCCTTTGGACGTCAAGGTTGTTGAGAAAACGGCGCTGCTAAAATAGCGGAAATCGATGGCCCAGGAATCACAAGAATCAGCAGTATGCGAGGAATACGGGATGGCCGAGGCGGTCCGGGTGCTGATCGCGGACGATCAGGCACTGTTGCGCGGGAGCTTCCGACTCCTCGTCAATTCGACACCCGGAATGGAAGCGATCGGCGAGGCAAGTGATGGCGCCATGGCGGTGGAACTGGCTCGCCGACTCAAACCGGACGTCGTCCTCATGGATCTGCGGATGCCGGTCATGGACGGTATCGCGGCCACGCGGCAGATCTGCTCCGACGAGGCGATGGCCGGAGTGCGGGTACTGGCCCTCACCATGTTCGACATGGATGAGTACGTCTACCCGGCCCTCCAGGCAGGCGCGAGCGGATTCATGCTGAAGGACGCCTCGCCGTCCGACCTGGTCGCCGGGATTCGCGTCATCGCCACCGGCGAGGGTGTGCTGGCGCCGACGGTCACGCGACGCCTCATCGGAAACTTCTCGCGCCGCAGCGAAGCGACACGGCCCGCGCCAAGGCTGGTCGGGCTCACCAAACGGGAACAGGAGGTGCTCGTGCTGATCGCGAACGGACTCTCGAACGCCGAGATCTCCGAGCAACTGGTGATCAGCCTGCCCACCGTGAAGACCCACGTAAGCAGCCTCCTCGCCAAACTGCACGCCCGTGACCGCGCGCAACTCGTCATCATCGCCTACGAGAGCGGCCTCGCCGAGCCCGGGATGCCGACCTGACGAAGCCCGCGTGGGGGGTGCTGGCCAGGCCTTGTGTGCACCGGTGTGCGACTCGGGCGGGGCGGTGTAGGCGATTTTCGCCCCCTCCGCCCCTACCCGTCCCTTGTTCCTGGGGGCTGCCGCCCCCAGACCCCCGCTGTCGGCCTGAACGGCCTCGTCCTCAAACGCCGGACGGGCTGAAAGATCTCTCCCCGGCCGGAACTGAAAGATCTCCCCTGGCCCGGGCTGAAGGATGTCTCCCCCGGCCGGAGCTGAAAGATTTCAGCGTCGGACGGGCTGAAAGATCTGCCGCTCGGGGCGGAAGATTTCAGCACTGGCCGGGGAAAATTTCAGCCCCTCCGGCGTTTGAGGAGCGGGGGTTTGGGGGCGGAGCCCCCAAGGGACGGGAATGGGTAGGGGCGGAGGGGGCGAAGAAGGCTTCTATGCGGGGCGTAGCCAGATGGTTGCCAGTGGGGGGAGTGTGAGCTGGATGCTGGCGGGGCGGCCGTGGGCGGCGTGGGGTTCCGGCTTTACCGGGTCGGGGTTGGTGATGTCGCTGCCGCCGTAGCGGGCGGTGTCGGTGTTCAGGATTTCGTGCCAGGCGGGGATGTCGTCCGGGATGCCGAGGCGGTAGTTGTGGCGGACCGCCGGGGAGAAGTGGGAGACGGCCAGCAGGGGGGTGCCGTTGGTGTCGTGGCGGAGGAAGGCGAAGACGTTGTCGTCGGCGGCGTCGCCGGTGATCCAGGTGAAGCCGGTGGGGTCGGTGTCGCGTTGCCAGAGGGCGGGTTGGTGTTGGTAGGTGGTGTTGAGGTCGCGGACGAGGTCGCGGATGCCGCGGTGGTCGGGTTCGGCGGGGTAGGCGGGGTCGAGGAGCCACCAGTCGGGTCCGTGGGCTTCGGACCATTCGGCTCCTTGGGCGAATTCCTGGCCCATGAAGAGGAGTTGTTTGCCGGGGTGGGCCCACATGAAGGCGAGGTAGGCGCGGAGGGTGGCGCGTTGTTGCCACCAGTCGCCGGGCATTTTGGAGACGAGTGAGCGTTTGCCGTGGACGACTTCGTCGTGGGAGATGGGCAGGACGTAGTTCTCGCTGTAGGCGTACACCATCGAGAAGGTCATCTCGTTGTGGTGGTACTTGCGGTGGATGGGCTCGTGGGAGACGTAGTCGAGCGAGTCGTGCATCCAGCCCATGTTCCATTTGAGGCCGAAGCCCAGGCCGCCGAATCCGCCGGGGCCGATGTGATGGGTGGCCCGGGTGACGCCGTCCCAGGCGGTGGATTCCTCGGCGATGGTGACGATGCCGGGGTTGCGGCGGTAGACGGTGGCGTTCATTTCCTGGAGGAAGGCGACGGCGTCGAGGTTTTCGCGGCCGCCGTGTTCGTTGGGGGTCCACTGGCCGGGTTCGCGGGAGTAGTCGAGGTAGAGCATGGAGGCGACGGCGTCGACGCGCAGTCCGTCGATGTGGAACTCCTCGCACCAGTAGACGGCGTTGGCGACGAGGAAGTTGCGGACCTCGCGGCGTCCGTAGTCGAACTCGAGGGTGCCCCAGTCGGGGTGGGCGGCGCGCAGGGGGTCTTCGTGTTCGTAGAGGGGGCGTCCGTCGAATTCGGCGAGCGCCCAGTCGTCGCGGGGGAAGTGGGCGGGGACCCAGTCCATGAGGACGCCGATCCCGGCCTGGTGGAGTGCGTCGACCAGGTACCGGAAGTCGTCCGGGGTACCCAGGCGGGCGGTGGGGGCGTAGAAGCCGGTGACCTGGTAGCCCCACGACCCGCCGAACGGATGCTCCGCCACTGCCATGAACTGCACATGCGTGAAGCCCAAGTCCGAGACGTACGCGGGGAGTTCGTCGGCCAGCTGGCGGTAGGTCAGCCCCGGCCGCCACGACGCGACATGCACCTCGTACACGGAGAACGGGGCCTCGGTCACCGGCAGTTCTGCCCGGCTTGCCATCCACGCGGAGTCTTCCCACGCATAGGACGACGCGGTCACGATCGACGACGTGTTGGGCGGCACCTCGGTGCGCCGGGCCATCGGATCCGCCCGCAGGGTCCGGGATCCGTCGGGACGGGTGATGTCGAACTTGTAGAGCGTTCCGTCGGCGATACCGGGGAGGAAGAGTTCCCATACCCCGGAGGAGCCGAGCGACCGCATCGGAAATCCCGCGGCACCGTCCCAGTGGCAGAAGTCCCCGCAGACCCTGACCCCCTGGGCGTTCGGCGCCCACACCGTGAAGCGGGTGCCGAGGACGCCCTCGTGGGTCATCGGGTGGGCGCCCAGCGCTTTCCAGAGTTCCTCGTGACGCCCTTCGCCGATCAGATGCAGATCGAGTTCGCCGAGCGCAGGCAGGAAGCGATACGGGTCCTGTGCCTCGAACTCTGTGCCGTCGTACGTCACCGACAGCGTGTACTCAGGGATCGTGTCGAGCGGCAGCACGCCCGAGAAGAGCCCGTCACCCACGTCCTCCAACTCACTGCGTGCCCCGTTCACCAGCACGGCCACAGCCTGGGCGTACGGACGCAGCACACAGAACGAGACGCCGCCCGGTACCGGGTGCGCGCCGAGCAGGGCGTGCGGATCGTGGTGGGCGCCCGACAGCAGGCGCCCCCGGTCCGTCGCGTCCAGCGGAGTGTCCAGCAGGGCGTCCATCGAAGCGGCCGGCCGTACGCCGACCGATGCGGTGCGGACTGTCACGGCTTCAGCCTCCTCAAAGGGGTAAAGGGGTAGGGGGAGTGGGTGGGGATGCTCGCCCGAGGCATGTCAGTGATCCTCGGCGAGACGCTTGACCGCTGCCATCGGAACGGGCAGCCAGTCGGGGCGGTGCCGGGCCTCGTACAGGACCTCGTACACGGCCCTGTCCGTCTCGTACGCGCGCAGCGGCTCAGGCTCCTCGCGCGGGTCCCATTCCGCCTCGGCGGCGTAGCCCGCGCAGAAGGCGTCCCGGCAGGACCGCGCCCACTCCGGACGCCACGGGTGGCGGGACCGGGCGGCGTAGTCGAAGGAGCGCAGCATGCCCGCGACATCGCGTATGGGGGACTGCACGCGGCGGCGTTCGGCGAGCGGGCGGGCCGGCTCGCCCTCGAAGTCGATGACGGACCAGCGTCGGCCTGCCCGCAGCACCTGCCCGAGGTGGAGGTCGCCGTGGATCCGCTGCGCGGGACGGACCGCCGATTCGAGGGCGGCGAGCGTGTCGAAGGCGGACCGCAGCCCGGATGCGTACGGCCGCAGTTCGGGCACGGAACGCGTGGCCGCGTCGAGTCGCTCGCTCATTCCCTCCGCGAGCCGCCGGTTCTGCCGCCGACTCGGGGTGTCGACGGGGAAGGCCGTGGCCAGCGCCAGATGCACCTCGGCGGTGGCCCGCCCCAGTTCGTACGCCTCGTCCGTGAACCCCCGTCCCGAGGTGAGGGACCGTAGGGCCAGGGTCCAGCCGTCGTCCGCCTCACGCAGGAAGGGCTGAAGCACGCCGAGCGTCGCCTCGCGCGGGTGCGAGGTCCGGATCCAGGCCACGGGTGCGGGTACGCGGGTGCAGCCCTGTCCGGCCAGTGCCCACGGCACCTCCAGGTCCGGGTTGATGCCGGGCTGGACGCGGCGGAAGATCTTCAGGATGAACGAATCCCCGTACACCAGCGAGGAGTTGGACTGTTCGGCGTCGAGGAGGCGCGGGGCGAGACCGGCGGGGACCGCGACTCGCGCGTCGCGTTCGAAACGCAGTGGGCCGGCCGTGCCCGGGGTGCGCAGCCGCTCCAGGAGCATCCCCGCCGCCTTGGGATCGTGGAGGGCGTCGTACACGATCAGATCGGCGAGCGGGCCCGCGCTCGGGCGTCCGATGACGGCATGGGCGAGACGGGGCGGCAGCGCCTTCCCGACCCCCAGGAGCAGTTGATAGCAGTCGTCGGGCGGGGGAGTGCCGGTGCCGCCGTGGGCGGGCTGACCGAGGTGTTCGGTGCGGACCAGGAGGTGCAGGCAGCCCGGGTACAGCTCGGTCGTCGACACCAGGGTCAGATCCGTGACGGGGCGGCCCTTGCCCGCGAACCAGCGCTGCCGTGGCAGCCATGCGCGCAACAGCTCGGCGAGCGAGGTCACCAGCGGAGCGGGGCTGAGGCCGCTCGGACGGTGCAGCGCGGTGTTCGGCATGGCGACACGTCCTTTCAGAGGCAGGCGATCTTTGAGGGGCACTCGGGCACTCGGCCACCAGGTGGGGACGAGAGGCATCGGGTCAAGGTCGCCTGATGACGCTGGGTGCGACTGCGCGGCGGAGCCGGAACCAGTAGAAGCCGTGACCTGCCAGGGTCAGCAGATAGGGGAGTTCGCCGATGGCGGGAAAGCGGACTCCGCCGATCAGTTCGACGGGAAAACGGCCGTTGAATTCCCGCAGGTCGAGTTCTGTGGGTTGGGCGAAGCGGGAGAAGTTGTGGACGCACAGGACGAGGTCGTCCTTGTATTCGCGGAGGAAGGCGATGACGGCGGGGTTGGAGGACTGGAGTTCGGTGTAGGAGCCGAGGCCGAAGGCCATGTTCTGTTTGCGGATCTCGATCATGCGGCGGGTCCAGTGCAGCAGTGACGAGGGGGAGGACATGGAGGCTTCGACGTTGGTGACCTGGTAGCCGTAGACCGGGTCCATGATGGTGGGGAGGAAGAGGCGGCCGGGGTCGCAGGAGGAAAAACCTGCGTTGCGGTCGGGGGTCCACTGCATGGGGGTGCGGACGGCGTCGCGGTCGCCGAGCCAGATGTTGTCGCCCATGCCGATCTCGTCGCCGTAGTAGAGGATCGGGCTGCCGGGCAGGGAGAGCAGCAGGGCGGTGAAGAGTTCGATCTGGTTGCGGTCGTTGTCCAGCAACGTCGCCAGCCGTCGCCTGATGCCGATGTTGGCGCGCATGCGCGGGTCTTTGGCGTATTCCGCGTACATGTAGTCGCGTTCTTCGTCGGTGACCATTTCGAGGGTGAGCTCGTCGTGGTTGCGCAGGAAGATGCCCCACTGGCAGCCGGAGGGGATCGCCGGGGTCTTCGCCAGGATTTCGGATACGGGGTAGCGCGACTCGCGGCGCACGGCCATGAAGATGCGCGGCATGACCGGGAAGTGGAACGCCATGTGGCATTCGTCGCCGCCCGCGGAGTAGTCGCCGAAGTAGTCGACGACGTCCTCCGGCCACTGGTTCGCCTCCGCGAGCAACACCGTGTCGGGATAGAGGGCATCGATCTCTTTCCTGACCCGCGCCAGGAATTCATGGGTGGCGGGGAGGTTTTCGCAGTCGGTTCCCTCCACCTGGTAGAGGTATGGCACCGCGTCCAGCCGGAACCCGTCGATCCCGAGGTCCAGCCAGAAGCGCAGCGCGGCCAGGATCTCCTCCTGGACCCGCGAGTTCTCGTAGTTGAGGTCGGGTTGGTGGGAGAAGAAGCGGTGCCAGTAGTACTGCTTGCGGACGGGGTCGAAGGTCCAGTTGGAGGCTTCGGTGTCGACGAAGATGATGCGGGCGTCCTGGTACTGCTTGTCGTCGTCGGCCCAGACGTAGTAGTCGCCGTAGGGGCCGTCGGGGTTGGCGCGTGATTCCTGGAACCAGGGGTGCTGGTCGCTGGTGTGGTTCATGACGAAGTCGATGATCACGCGCATGCCGCGCTGGTGGGCGGCGTCGACGAATTCCACGAAGTCGGCGAGGTCACCGAATTCGGGGAGGACGGCGGTGTAGTCGGAGACGTCGTAGCCCCCGTCCCGCAGGGGGGATTTGAAGAAGGGCGGTAGCCAGAGGCAGTCCACGCCCAGCCATTGGAGGTAGTCCAGCTTCGCGGTCAGGCCCTTGAGGTCGCCGATGCCGTCGCCGTTGCTGTCCTGGAAGGAGCGGACCAGGACCTCGTAGAAGACGGCGCGTTTGAACCACTCGGGATCGCGGTCCTTGGCCGGGGTGTCCTCGAACGTGTCCGGGACGGGCTCGTTGACCATCATGCGGAGGACCCTCCGATCCGCGGTGCGGGGCCGACGGCGAGCACATGCGCGCCGCCGGGCTCCAGACGCACATAGTTGGCGGCACCCCAGCGGTAGGTCTCGCCGGTGAGCTCGTCCGTCACTGGCACCGAGTCGTTGCGGTCCAGGCCGAGTTGCGGCATGTCCAGCGAAATCGTGGCCTCCTGGGTGTGGTGGGGGTCGAGGTTGACCACCACCACGACCGTGTCGTCGCCCGTGCGCTTGCTGTACGCGATCAGGGCATCGTTGTCGGCTTGGTGGAAGTGAAGGTTTCTGAGCTCGTGCAGGGCCTTGTGGTGCCGCCTGATCCGGTTCAGCTCCGTGATCAGCGGTGCGATCGTCCTGCCCTCGCGCTCGGCGGACTCCCAGTCGCGCGGCCGTAGTTGGTACTTCTCGGAGTCCAGGTACTCCTCACCGCCGGCCTTGGCCGGGGTGTTCTCGCACAGCTCGTACCCGGCGTACACCCCCCACGCCGGCGACAGCGTCGCTGCGAGCACAGCCCGCAGCTCGAAGGCAGGGCGCCCGCCGTGCTGGAGGAACTCGGGCAGGATGTCAGGGGTGTTCACGAAGAAGTTGGGGCGCATGAACGCGGCTGTCTCACCCGCGAGTTCGGTGAGGTAGTCGGTCAGCTCCGCCTTGGTGTTGCGCCAGGTGAAGTACGTGTACGACTGCTGGAAGCCGACCGCCGCGAGCCTGTGCATGACCGCGGGCCGGGTGAACGCCTCCGCCAGGAAGATCACGTCCGGGTCGGTGCGGTTGATGTCCGCGATCACCCGCTCCCAGAACAGCACCGGTTTCGTATGCGGATTGTCGACGCGGAAGATCCGTACGCCATGGTCCATCCAGAAACGGAGCAGCCGCACGGTCTCGGCGATCAGCCCCGGCATGTCCTTGTCGAAGGCGATCGGGTAGATGTCCTGGTACTTCTTCGGCGGGTTCTCGGCGTACGCGATCGTGCCGTCAGGCCGGTGCTGGAACCACTCCGGGTGCTTCTCCACCCAGGGATGGTCGGGAGAGCACTGGAGCGCGAAGTCCAGGGCGATTTCGAGACGCAGGTCCGCTGCCCGGCGTACGAACGCGTCGAAGTCGTCGATCGTGCCGAGATCTGGGTGGATCGCGTCGTGCCCGCCCTCCGGGGAGCCGATCGCCCAGGGCACGCCCACATCTGAACGGCTCGCCGACAGGCTGTTGTTGGGGCCCTTGCGGAAGGTGTTGCCGATGGGGTGGATCGGCGGGAGGTAGACGACGTCGAAGCCCATCCTCGCGATGCCGGGCAGGCGCTCGGCGGCGGTACGGAACGTGCCGTGCGGCCGCTCGGGCGTGCCCTCGGAACGCGGGAAGAACTCGTACCAGGCGCCGTACAGCGCCCGTTTCCGCTCTACGAGCAAGGGCAGTGGCAGGGAGCGGGAAACCCGTTCACGCAGCGGGTGTTCCGCGAGGACGGCGTCCGCCTCGGGGGTCAGGGCGGCCGCGAGACAGGCGGCCGGTGGCCGGGACTCGTCGCGCAGGGCGTTGGCGGAGGCAAGTACCGTCCGCCGGTCCGCCGGGTCCGGGACTCCGGCGGCGGCCCGCTCGTAGAGCTCGGCCCCCTCCTCCAGCATCAGCCCCGTGTCGATACCGGCCGGGATCTTGATCCCGGCGGCGCGGCGCCAGGCGGTCAGGGGGTCGCGCCATGCCTCCACCAGGTAGGTCCAGTGGCCCTCTGTCCCGGCGGACACCGTGGCGCCCCAGCGGTCGGTGCCAGGGGCGAGTTCACGCATCGGGGTCCACGGCCCGGGGAGCCCGCTCGGGTCGCACAGGACGACATTCGCGGCGACCGCGTCATGGCCCTCGCCGAACAGGGTGGCCGTGACCTGGAAGGTCTCGCCGGACACCGCCTTCGCCGGCCGCCTGCCGCACTCGACGACCGGGTGGACGTCCACGACCGGGATGTCGACAGCGCCGGCATCCACGGTCGCTGCGTCGGCCGAGCGACCGTGCACGGTCGCCGCGTCGGCCGAGCGACCGTGCACGGTTGTCGCGTCGACCGAGCGGGCGTTCACGGTCGGTACGTCGACCGCGCGCGTACCCGTGATCGGCACGCCGACCGAGCGGATTCCCGCGTTCGGGATGTCGAGGGCACCGACATCCACGGCCGGGATACGGCCGGTGTCCGGGTTTACGTCCATGGTTTTCGCCTCCGCCGTCCTCGAGCCCAGCCTGCGGTTCAGATCCGCGTCGGAACGTCCCGACGCGCCGGGGGACTCAGGGACACGTGCCCGCCGCCCGGCTCGGTCCCCTGCCCTGGGAACCTCGCGCCCTCGCGACCGACGAAGCGCCGCGCAGGTAGTGCTCGGCGGCGTCCGCGGCCTCGCGCGCGCAGCGCTTGCCCATGAGCACGCACAGCGTGTATCCGGTGTTCTCGAAGTTGCCCCGCACCACGTGGTCGGCCGGGGCCGCGAGCAGCAGACGTTCCCAGGCTCTGTACCGTTCCAGATGCCTGGCGACCTCGGCTTTGGCGGGCAGCAGCAGCATCACGCTGGTCACCTTCCCACTCTCTCGACCGCGCACGGCTCGCCCGGATGGCGAGTGAGGGCCGTGCACGCAGGGGCACCGACCCGTTACAGAGATCGGAACCCTCACCCATGGTGCCTGCGCGGCCACCGAGCGTCTTGTTGGCTCTTCAACAACATTGGAGCCGGTCTCGTGTTGCACGAATGGAGCAGTGCTCCCACTCTGGGACTGACTCAGAAGCGATCAGCGCTCACGCTACGTGTTCGGGGCTCGGCCCGCGGGGACGAGGAGAAGCGGGAGCTTCGCCGGTGAGGAGCCAACGACAATGAAAGCTGCAGTGCCCTGCTACTACCACCTCGACGTTGAGGTCAGCCCGGAACGGGTCGGACAGGTCAGGCGCATTCTGGCCGCTCACCTCCGGTACTGGAATCTGGAATTTCTAGTCGAGTCCGTCTGTCGCTGTGCCGAAGCGCTGCTCCACACGATCGAGGAGCACGCGGCGGACAAGAACACGACCATCGAGATGTGGTGGAACGGTCAACACCTCATCACCGCCGTGTCGGACAACGACCAGGACATCCGCCCGCACAACACGCCACAGGGCTGCCTCGCCCAGATCGCCGCTCTGAGCGACGGCTGGGGCTGCTGCGCCACGGGAGCCGGCGGAAAGATCATCTGGTTCTCGTGGCGGGCCCGGGCCGCCGAACGTGCCCCGCTGGTTCCGCCCACGCCCGCGCCCAGCCTGCGAGAGGCACGCCGGATGCCTCGCGCGCTGCCCGTGCCTGCGCTCGCCGGATCCCGTGACAACCCCGGAGTCACGATCGTCGGATCCCATGACGACACCGAGCCCGCGGTCGCCGCTGGGTGATCCCACGGCGGGCGGTGTCCGACGGCGAAGGAACCGACTTCGCCCTGTTCACCGAAGTCATCGAAGTCGCCGAACGCGTCGATCTCGCACTGATCGACGCGTTCGGCGTTCCTCGCACAGTCACGCTCACCGAGCTTGAAGCTTTCGAAGAGCACGGACAGGCGCCGCGCGTGCCAGAATTGTCCCGTGGAACGGGGGCTCCTCGAGCGCGACCATGAGCTTGCCCAACTGGCAGCCGCCGCGCGGGAAGCGGCCGACGGCGCCGGATCCGTGGCGCTCGTCTTCGGCGAGGCGGGGATCGGCAAGTCCAGCCTGGTGAAGGCGCTGCCGGAGGTACTGCCGCCCGAGGTGCGCGTGCTGCTCGGGGAGTGCGACGACCTCACCACACGACGGCCGCTGGGCCCGTTCCGTGACCTCGTCGGGAGCGTGGGTCCGGAACTGGCGCGGGCGCTCACCGAGGGCGGCGACCGCCATCTGGTGTATGACGCACTGCGGGCGGAGCTGAGAAGAGCGCCGCATCCTGCGGTACTCGTCGTCGAGGACGTGCACTGGGCCGACGAGGCATCCCTCGACGCCCTGCGCTTCCTCGTCCGCAGGGTGGAGCGGCTTCCCGCGGTGCTGGTACTGACGTACCGGGACGACGAGTTGGGCCGTGAACACCCGCTGCGCCATCTGCTCGGCCAGGTGTCCCGGGCTGAGCGGGTGCACCGCCTGCCGCTGTCCCGGCTCTCCCCGGACGCCGTGCGCCGGCTGAGCGCGACCAGTCAACTGGATCCGGTGCAGCTCTACGAGGTGACGTCGGGCAATCCGTTCTTCGTCGCCGAGGTGGTGGCGGCCGGCGGTACCGGTGGTGTGCCACCGACGGTGGTGGACGCCGTACTGGCGCGGCTGCGGGGGCTGGACGACGCGACCCGTGACGCTCTGGAGCAGCTGGCCGTAGTGCCGTCCGCGGTGGAACGTCCGCTGTTCAAGGCGCTGTTGACGGACAACGTGGCCGAGCTTGCGGCGGCCGAGCAGCGCGGGCTGATGGTCGTCACCCCCGAGCGGGCAGGCTTCCGGCACGAGCTGATCCGTCGCGCCATCGTCGACTCCCTGCCGGCCGCGCGGCGGATCGAACTGAACCGGAGTGTGCTCGCCGCGCTCGTCGCCGTACCAGACTCCGACTCCTCCCGGATCGTCCACCACGCCGCGGAGGCGGGGGACCAGGACGCGATCGCCCGCCACGGCCCCGGCGCCGCACACGACGCGTCCCGCGCGGGCGCCCACCGCGAAGCCGCCGCCCACCTGCGGCTCGTGCTGCGGCAGCGCGACCGGTTCGCCCCGGCCGAGCTGGCCGACCTCCTTGAGCGGTACGCGGTGGAGAGCTACACCATCGCGGACTCCGTGGCCGCCGTGGACGCCGAGCGGGAGGCGGTCCTGCTGCGCCGGTCCCTGGGGGACGCCCGGGCGCTCGGCGCGGATCTGCGATGGCTGTCACGGATCCACTGGTGGGCCGGTGACGCCGAGGAGGCGCGTGCGGCCGCGAGAGAAGCCATCGCCGTACTGGAGGAGGCGGGCGACGACCGGCTGCTCGCGCTCGCCCTGAGCAACACCTCCCAGCTGCACATGCTGTCCGACCGGCACGCACAGGCGATCGCGTTCGGTGAGCGCGCCATCGAACTGGCCCGCAGGGAGGGCGATGCGGAGATCCTCGCGCACGCACTGAACAACGTCGGGTCCGCCCGCTGGCGCGGCGGAGACCCGCTGGGACGCGCGCAGGTCGAGGAGAGTCTGAAGGTGGCCCTGGGGGCGGGCGAGGTCGAGCACGCCTGCCGGTCCTACGCCAACATCATCTGGAGCCTGCTGGAGAACCTGGAGTACGC
The DNA here is from genome assembly GCF_026343635.1 of Streptomyces sp. NBC_00038. Classification (NCBI taxonomy): domain Bacteria; kingdom Bacillati; phylum Actinomycetota; class Actinomycetes; order Kitasatosporales; family Streptomycetaceae; genus Streptomyces; species Streptomyces sp. NBC_00038. Next base: position 597,900 of record NZ_JAPELQ010000001.1, on the reverse strand, counting down.
CGAGGCCGACCGTTTCCTGGCCCCGGCCATGGAACTCGCCGACCGGGCGGAACACTTGGGCTTCCTGAGCTATCTCCACGTCGAGATGGCCATACGTCAACTCGCCGCCGGGTCCTGGTCCGACGCCGAGCGGCATGCCGAGATCGGGGCGCACGACTTCGTTCCGGCCCGCTGCCCCGCGCTGACCGTGCTGGCCCGGGTGCGGGTGCGCCGTGGCAGGACCGGCGGCGACGAACTGCTCGCGCAGGCCTGGGAGATCGCGGTGCGCAGCAGCGAGCTCCAGCGCACCGGACCGGTCGCGGCGGCCCGCGCGGAGTCGGCCTGGCTGCGCGGCGATCACCCCGCGGTGGCCACGACCGCGGGCGCGGTGTTCGCGGAGGCCTGCCGGCTGGATGCCGCGTCGCACCGGGCGGAACTCGGCTACTGGCTGGCCAAGGCCGGGCATCCGGTTCCGGCGGACGGCTCGGAGCATCCGTACGCGCTGCAGACCGCGGGGCACTGGCGCGAGGCGGCACGGGCCTGGCAGGCGGCCGGCTGCCCGTACGAGCACGCCGCGGCGCTCGCCGAGAGTCCCGACCCCGACGACAAGCTCACCGCACTCGCCGCTCTGGACGCGCTGGGCGCGGAGCCGCTCGCTCATCTGGTCCGCGCGGAATTGCGGGCGCTCGGCATACGGCGGATCCCGCGGGGTCCGCTCGCGGCGACCCGGGAGAATCCCGCGGGTCTCACCGAACGCCAGTTGCAGGTCATGGGGCTGCTGGCGCAGGGGATGACCAATGTGGAGATCGCCGACCGTCTGGTGGTGTCGGTACGCACGGTCGACAACCATGTCTCCGCCGTGCTGGACAAACTCGGCGTCCGTACCAGACGCCAGGCCGCCGCCCGGGCCGTGGAGCTGGGCATGCTGCCCGGCCCGTGAAAGCTAGGTAGCCGCAGCGGCGAGGTGGGTGGCGGGCACGGATGTCTGCGTACCGGCAGCGCGACTAGAACAGGCGCATCGGAACCATCCGAGGGAGACTGGAACAGGGGACCCGGACAGGGGAACCCGGAACCGGTCCCCAGACACGGGGGATGCGCATGTCCATCACACCGGCACAAGCGGCACAGCAGGAACTGACCGGATTCAAGGGGCAGTTGATCGGTCCGGACGACTCCGGGTACGACGAGGCCCGCAGCGTGTACAACGCCATGATCGACAGGCGGCCCGCCCTGGTGGCGCGCTGCACGAGCGCCGAGGACGTCTCACACGTCGTCGGCTTCGCCCGCGACCACGGCCTCCCGCTCGCGGTCCGCGGCGGCGGCCATCACGGAGCGGGCCTGGGAACCTGCGACGACGGAGTCGTCCTCGATCTCTCCCCGCTCAAGGACATCGAAGTCGACGCGAAGGCCCGCACGGTGCGGGTGGGCGGCGGCTGCGTCTGGGGCGAGGTCGACCAGGCGACCAACCCGCACGGTCTGGCCACACCCAGCGGCATCATCTCCACGACGGGCGTCGGAGGCCTCTCCCTCGGCGGCGGCCTCGGCCACCTCACCCGCAAGTGCGGGCTGAGCGTCGACAACATCCTGGAGGCCGACCTCGTTCTCGCGAGTGGCGAGCAGGTACACGCGAGCGCCGACGAGAACAGCGACCTCTACTGGGCGATCCGCGGGGGAGGCGGCAACTTCGGAGTCGTCACCTCGTTCCTCTTCCGGCTGCACGAGGTCAGCACCGTCGTCGCGGGCCCCACCTTCTGGCCCGTCGAAATCACCGCCGAAGTCCTCACCGCCTACCGGGACTTCCTTCCGCACGCGCCCCGCGAGCTGAACGGCTTCTTCCTGGTCGGATCCGTCCCGCCGGCCCCGCCGTTCCCCGAGGAGCTCCATCTGCGCAAGGTCTGCGGCGTCGTGTGGTGCTACGTCGGGGACGACACGGAAGCGGCCGCGCGGCTGATGGCACCGCTCCTGGACGCCTTGCCCGAGCCGCTGCTGCACGGCCCCGCGCCGATGCCGCACCCCGCGATCCAGTCCGCGTTCAACGCGCTGTACCCGCCCGGCGACCAGTGGTACTGGCGCGCGGACTTCGTCAACGAGGTCCCCAACGAGGCGGCCGAGCTGCACGCCAAGTTCGCTGCCGAACTGCCGACGTGGAAGTCGACGATGCACCTCTACCCGATCGACGGCGCCGCCCATGACCACGCCCCGACCGACACCGCGTGGAGCTACCGTGACGCGCGCTGGGCGTCCGTGTACGCCGGTGTGGACGCCGACCCGGCCAACGCCGAACTCATCAAGCGGTGGACGGTCGACTACTTCGACGCGCTGCACCCGTTCTCCGCGGGCGGGGCCTACGTGAACATGATGATGGACGAGGGCCAGGAGCGGGTGCGGGCCAGCTATCGCGACAACTACGCCCGCCTGGCCCGCATCAAGGCCGACCGCGACCCCGACAACCTGTTCCGGCTCAACCAGAACATCGAACCGGCGTCGGGGTCCTGACGGTCACGTCGTCCTGACCGTCACGGCTTGCGGGCCACTCCGCCGTGGACGTCCGTGGGCTCGGGCGAGGTACCGGGCTCCGGACGCCACAGCGGGCAGGACACGATGCCGGGTTCCACCAGTTCGAGGCCCTCGTAGTAGGCGCTGACCTGCTCGGGGCTGCGCAGCACGTACGGGATGGCGCCGGTGTCGTCGTAGCCCTGCTGGGCCTCTTTCAGGGCCGCGTCGGTGTCGGTGCTGTCGTAGTGCACGAAGTAGCTGCCGGAGGGCAGGGCGGCCTGCAAGCGGCTGACGATCGACTTGGCCTCCTCGTAGTCCTGGATGTGGCCGAGGATGCCCATGAGCATGAGGGCGACCGGCTGGTCGAAGTCCAGGATCTTTCCTGCCGCCTCGATGATCTTCTCGGGCTCGTGCAGGTCGGCGTCGATGTAGTTCGTGACGCCCTCGGGCGTGCTGGTGAGCAGGGCCTGAGCGTGGCGCAGCACCAGCGGGTCGTTGTCCACGTAGACGATGCGCGACTCGGGCGCTATGCGCTGGGCGACCTGGTGGGTGTTGTCGTAACTGGGCAGGCCGGTGCCGATGTCGAGGAACTGGCGGATACCGAGTTCGGCGGTCACGAAGGTCACCGTGCGGATCAGGTAGTCGCGGGAGGCGCGGGCCATCGTCTCGATGTTCGGGGCGACCTCGCGGTAGGCGTCGCCGGCCTCCCGGTCTACCTCGTAGTTGTCCTTCCCGCCCATCCAGTAGTTCCAGATACGAGCCGAGTGCGGCACCGTGGTGTCGATCTTCGCCAATGCCTCTTGGTCGGGGGTGGGGCGGCCGTCTGCCATGAGAAATCTCCTACCGTGCGTCACGGTCACGCGGTCTGTCGCTAACCTATCGTCAACGTCTGTGTACAGCGCCGGAGTTGAGGGCAAGGAGGAGGGGCGGGGCCGTGGCTCGGCCGGGCCGCTTCTCCCACCTCTCCCTCGTCTCGCGCGTCGAAGGTCACGACGGGGGCGTGCTGGGCCAGCGTGCGGAACGCCCGCTCGTAGGCGCCGACCGCCTCGGTGTCGTCCGCCCCACCCGTCACATGGATGAGGGCGCCGTCTCGTTCGGCGACCGCCTCGGCGAAGTCGAGCGCCTGGATCCAGGTCACCCGGGAGCACCCACGGCGCAGCGGCCCGTAGACGAGCTCATGGATGATGCTGCCGTCGACGGCCAACCGGCCCGGGGCGGCGAGGAGTTCGCGGTACGGTCGGATCGGGTCCACATGGTGGAGGTGCCCCCGCGAGCGACGGATCTCGAATCCGTGGCGGGTGAGCTGGGCGATCAGGGCACTCCTGCCGACGCCGTCGGGGCCCTCGACGACCAGTGTCCGGCACTGGGCGAGGGCCTGGTGGAGGATCATCCCCGCACCCACTCCCTCCAGACAGACCGACTCCCTCAGTGTGGAGGGACAACCCGCACGGCGGGAGGGTGCGTGCGGGTTGTCCGGTTGTGCTGCCGTAGTGGCGGCCCGGCGGGTGAGGTGGTGCCGGTCCTACGGCAAATCGTGGGCCGGCCTCAGGCGATCAGGAAGTCCGCCTGGCCCGACTTGGCGCCCTGGAGGAACGAGACCATCTCGTCCCGGGAGTAGACCAGCGCGGGACCCTCGGGGTCCCTGGACTGGCGGAAGGCGACGCTGCCGTCGGGCAGTCGCTTCGCCTCGACGCAACTCCCGCCGTTCGTACCGCTCCAGGGCTTCTGCCAGCCCTCGGTGCCCAGGTCGACGGCCGGCATGCCGCTGTGGATGGGGCCCATGCGTTCCATGGATCACAACTCCTTACGCAGTTCACCCAGGATGGTCCTGGTTCGAGCGACCGGTTCCGCCTGAACGGACATCCGGTCCAGTACTTCGAGATAGCTGACGACGTCGTCGGGACGGTCGACGTAGACCGCGCCGGCGAGGCTTTCGGTGTAGATGACGTCGGGCAGTTCGGAGAAGCCGAAGCGGAAGTGGTGGAACGGACCGAACGCCCCGGGGTGTGCCCCCGCCTCGAAGCGCATGATCTGGATCCTGACCTTCGGCATGTCCAAGGCCTCGTGCAGGCGGTCGATCTGAGCCCGCATCACCTCGGCCCCGCCCACGGGACGGCGCAGCACCGTCTCGTCGAGGATGGCCCAGATCGCGGGCGCGTCCGGCTTGGCGAGCAGGTCCTGACGCTTGACGCGCAGGTCGACCCGGCGGGCGATCTCCTCCTTCGACTCGTTGGGGAAGCCGACCCGCATGAGCGCGGTGACGTAGTCGTAGGTCTGCAACAGGCCCGGAACGTAGTGGGGTTCGTAGAGACGGATGACGCTGGCTTCGCTCTCCAGACTCACGTAGGCGCTGAACCACTCGGGCAGCACGTCGCGGTACTTGTACCACCACCCGGGCTGGTTGGCCTCCCTGGCCATGGTGAGGAAGTCGTCGATCTCCGCGGCCGGTACCCCGTAGGTGCGCAGCAACTCCCGCACGTACGGGATGCGGAGTCCGACCTCGGCCTTCTCGATCCTGCGGACCGTGAGGGGCGTGACCTCGATGGCGCGTGCCGCGTCCTCGAACGACACCCCGGCCGCTTCCCGCAGTTGCCTCAGCCGCTTGCCGAGAACCATCCGCAGGACGGTGGGTGCGCTGCCGCCTGAGCGGTTCTCGCTCACGTCCTACCTCCCGGAACGGCCGTCACAGCGTGCAGTGTGCCACGCGGTCGATGACAGAGACAGAGCGATGCGGATCGTTCTGAAATTATCAGAACGCCGGTTGCATGTTGAGTGTGTCGGCCACCATAGTGATCGAGGGACCTGTCGCACCGTCAGCGGTGCTGGGGGTCAACTGTGTTCGGCCGTACGGGAATTGATGTTTCGGGGGTACGTACGGCCGGGGCGCAGCCGCACGTGACCGTGATGCGAGACCGGGATGGCCACCGTGACCGACGGACAATCGAGGAACCCGGGCAAGGCACCCGCCGGGGCCAACAAGGCGCTGGCCGGGGCCCTCAAGGACGCTGCCTGCTCCTACGCCTCACTCGCCCTCCGGGTCAATGAACTGGGCCGCCGCCAGGGCGTGGACTCCCACTACGACAAGGCGTCGGTCACCCGCTGGCTCCAGGGCCAGCAACCACGGGGAGCCACACCGGAGTTGATCTCCGCCGTGCTGTCCGAGCGGCTCGGCCGCGCCGTGTCACCCGCGGATCTCGGCTTCCTCCCCGATCAGCAGCGCCCTGTCGCGGGCAGGGCGCTCGTCTATGGGGAAGACGTGGCCGAAACCCTTCACACCCTGGCCGAGTTGGGCTCCACCGACATCTCGCGCCGCAGCCTCCTCGGCTCGGTGCCGTTCGTCGCCGCGGCGCTGGCGAACCCTCAACGCGAGTGGCTGCTCTGGCTGCTGGAGCACCCGGAGGCCGGGCGGCCGACCCTGGTGGCGAGCGGCGGACCGGTCGAGCAGGTCCACGCGATGATCGCCATGTTCGACCAGATGGACAACCAGTACGGCGGCGGCGGAGTGCGCACCAGCATCGTGCACTACCTGTCCACCGAGGTCGTCCCCATGCTGCAGCGGCGCGGTACGCCGCCGCACTCGCAGCGCCAGTTGTACGCCGCCGCCGCGCGCCTCGCCGCGATGGCCGGCTGGAGCTCGTACGACGCGGGTGAGTACGGCCTCGCGCAGCGCTACATGACCCAGGCGCTGCGACTGTGCGCCGAGGGCCGCGACCGGGTGCTCGGCGGCCAGATCCTGGCAGGGCTCTCCCACCTGGCCACCAACCTCGGACGCCCCGACGAGGGGGTGGCCCTGGCCAGGGCCGGTATCGCCACGGCGAAGGACGCGGGCAGCCCGCTCGGTCTGATGCGCCTCTACGCCATGTCGGCGCGCGGACACGCTGCCCAAGGCCGCTCGGGCGAGGCCACCGAGGCCCTGTGTATGGCGGAGGGCCAGTGGGATGCCAGTAAGGGAGCCGCGCAGGAATCCGTCTGGGTGCGCTACCTCGACCACCACTATCTCCAGGCCGAGTCCGCGCTCTGTTTCCGTGACCTCGGGCTCGCCGCGCAGGCGGAGCGCACCGCGAACGAGTCGCTGAGCGCCAACGCCGACCGGCGCAGGCGGCAGGCCATCAGCCGCTCGGTGCTGGCGACCGCCCATCTCCAGCAGGGCCGCCTCGACGAGGCGGTCGGCACCGCCACCGAGGCACTCGACACCTTGAGCACCGTGCACAGCGAACGGTCGATCCAGGCGCTGCGCGACTTCCGGGGGCGGCTGGAGTCCCGCCGCCACGAGCCGCTTGTCCAGGAGTTCGAACGCAGGTCCCGCCCGGTCCTTGGGGCGGTGGCATGACGGGGCGACCCGGTGCCTTAGCGCCGCCCGGCGTCTCAGTACCCGTCGGGCGAGGGCGCGTTCTGGGCGCGGTCGACGGGCAGATGGGCACCCGAGATCCCGCTCGACCAGTCGGACAGCAGGAAGGCCACCACGCGGGCGACTTCCTGGGGCGCGACCGGCTCTCCGCCCGGGAACTCGTTGGCCGCGAACCCGGCGAACGCCTCGGGGTCCTCGCTGCGCATACGGTCCCAGCGCCTGCCCGGGATGAGCATCGAACCGGGGGAGACGGCGTTCACCCGGATCCCGTCCGGACCCAGTTCCCGGGCGAGCGAGGCCGCCAGGTGGATCTGCGCGGACTTCGCGACGCCGTACTGGACGGGCGGACCGGGCTTCCAGCCGGAGATCGACGAGATCACCACGACCGAGCCGCCGCCCGCCGCCCGCAGATGCGGGACCGAGGCCCGCACCAGTCGCGCGGCGTGGCCGACGTTCACTTCCCAGGTCGCCGCCCAGTCCGCGGCGTCCGCCTGCTCGAAGCCACCGCCGCGAGATCCGCCCGCGCAGGCCACCACCCCATCGAGGCCGCCGAAACGTTTCGCCGAGGCTTCGACAAAGGCCTCCAGCCGCTCAGGCTCGGTGACGTCGAGCGGCTGGGTGAACAGGGGAGTGTCCAGCGAGCCGGCCAGAGCCGCGAGGCCGAGCTGGGTGCGCGCGCAGGTCGCCACCCGTGCACCCTCAGCGGCCAGCAGCCGCACGATCTGCTCACCGAGCCCCCGCGTGCCACCGGTGACCAGTACGCGCTTGCCGCGCACGCCTGGCCACCCGGTGCCACCGCTCGGCTGCACCTCGGCCCGGCCCCCGCTCACGTTCCTCACGTGATCGAACATACATCCCACTCCACTACGCGCCTGCAACCGGACAACCCCGATTACCCCTGGTCCCTTCGCTGGTCCGGCGTGTTGGCTGCAGGAGCAGCCACCGAGACCGTCCCCCACCGTGCTGCACCCGAAGGAGGATCGATGACGGCATCCAGGGCGCATCGCCACGGGCCGTCGCCCTCACTGGCACGCGACGTCCACTCCGATGTCCCCCAGGGCGTTCTCGCCGCGGACGGACACGGGCCCGTGGGACGGATCCGGCCCGGTGAGAACCCCGTGACCCCGTCGGTCCCCGCGAGCAGAACCCACCTGCTGCGGACCACGGTCCCCGCCCACCCGTCGCGCGCGTCAGGTGTACGGACCATGGTCGCCGAGTACCTCAAAGGCCTGGGGCTGACACCCGACTACGTCGACAACGCTGTCCTCGCGACGGGCGAGCTGTTCGCCAACGCCATCAGACACGGAACCCCCGGCCCCGGCCTCACGATCACCGTCACCATCGAGTGCACCCCGCACGACCTGCGCGTGACGGTCGCCGACCGCTCGTCGGCCCTGCCGTGCCCGCGTACACCGGACGGAGCCGAGGAGTCGGGACGCGGACTGGCCATCGTGGCCGCGCTGGCCGACGACTGGGGCATCGCGCCACCCGAGCCGGGCACCACGGGCAAGAGAGTGTGGTTCGCGCTGGCGCTTCAGGGGGCGCGATGAACGGATCCCCAGGACACCTCGCCGTCAACGGGGAGCCGCGGCGGGACCGGGTGGAAGCCCACCGGATGGTCCCGGAGCTCGCGACGGCGCTCGCCGGCGAACTGGAGCGCAGGGCCGACGAGGAGCGGAGCCTGATGCGGCAGGCCAGGGCGGACCCCGCCCCCCAGCGCCGACACGCCATCGCCGAGCGCCGCCGGGCCAACGCGGCCGCCCTCAGGACGATCGTCGACCATCACGGTTGGCCTGCCGCCGACCTTGTCGGCCCGCCCGCCTCGACGGCAGCCCTCATGATCCTTCTGCACGCCGCGGACCTCGACTTCCAGCTCCTGTGCCGAGACCTGATCGCGCAGGCCGCGGCGGACGGGCGCTGCCCCGCCCTGCACCACGCCTACATCGCCGACCACTGCGCGGTCGAACAGGGGCAGCCGCAGTTCTACGGCACCCGCGTCAATCCCGTGACCTTCCGCCCGTATCCGGTCCGCCGGCCAGGGACGCTCGACGAGCGCCGCCGCGACGTCGGCCTGGGCCCGCTCGACGAGCAGATGCGGACGCTGCGCGCAGGCGAGTGAGGCAGCCGGGGAACGTGATGTGCGGCACGTGCGGAATTGCCCTCGCATCCGCCCGGGAAAGGTTCTGGCTGCGCACGGCTTGATCGCCGATCAAGTAAAGGGAATTCCCTGGCCACGGCATGTCCCGCTCATTTGACACTTCGTCGAGGGCACAGATAGGAAACAGCTCTCTGAGGTGGAGAGGTGCACTGTGCGCGAGCCGAACGTGGTCGAGGACTGGCAGGAGTACGAGGAGCATGCCGGCCTGCGCGTCCGCGTCCACGGTATGGAAAAGGCGGAGCCGCCGCGGGGGCGTGACGACGCCGCCGAGGAACTCACCTACTTCCGGTTCCGTGTCACCGTCGAAAATCGCACGGGTGAGCATTTCGGTATCCACCTCGAAGACGGCCAGATCGATGTCCGGGTCGGTGGCGACGGCGAGAGCGCGTTCCTCGACTGGCGGAACTCACAGTTCATCGAAGGCTTCGACGTCTATCCGCTGCGCCGGGCCACCGCCGTCCTCTACGCCGCGTGCCCCGACACCCTGCTGTCCCGGGTGGACATCCAGATCCAGCTGAAGGTTGATGAGGAGTGGACCGAGCGGTATCTGTGGGCGGGCGGGATCCACGCCTGCGAGCATCCCGTCGACGCCGGTGAACGTCCTGGCACGGGAAGGGACAGCCTCGCCTGCCAGGTGAGCAACTTCCTGCGGAAGGAAGCGGGGTCGTGAACCGCGGGGTCCCGCGTCTGCGGCACGACCCGCTGGACGGGCCCTAACGCTCCGCGGCCGGGTTCCCCTCGACCCACTGAATGAGGAGCTGCCGCACGTAGGGGTTGCCCTCCTGGGCGGCATGCGCCAGCCGCTCGGAGCCGGCCCGCGCCGCCCGCCAGGCCGTCGGCGAGTCCTCCGCGTGTGCGTGGTCCGCGGCGGCGAGTGCGTCGGCCGCGAGGCCCCGCAGCTCCTCGGACAGATCGTCGTCGGCCGCGGACCGGTATGCCTCCAGGCGGAGAGCCGCCATGTCCTGGGAGGAAGCGGAAGGCAGCGCCAGGGGTTGGGAGTAGCCGCTGACGGCGATGACGACACAGAAGGTGGCGATGTCCCGGCGGCTCTCGCGCTGGCCCTTCGCGATGGCGGGCGCGAGCCATGACGGGGCTCTCCAGTGCGAGACCGAGGTGGCCGTGAGGAGAGCGACGGTCAGCAGTACGAGAGGAATCCAGCCACCCAGGAAGAAGCCGATCGGCCCGAGCACCAGGAAACAGGCCCCGCTGAGTATCCAGATACGACGGCGGCCGAGTCTCAGGTGTCGGGGATCCATACGGTTCAGTGTCGCAGGAGCGCCTGTTCCGGAGTGAGGGGGCGGGTGATTTCTCGCAGGGGCCCCCGCCCCACCAGATGCGTCCGGATCAGGACAGCTTGCGGCCCACCCCGCCGTAGGCGTCGACGGCGATGTCGGTGGCCGGTGAACCCCCGGCTTCCGGGCGCCACTTGGTGACCGGGGCGATGCCGGGCTCCACCAGCTCGAGCCCGTCGAAGAAGCCGCCGATCTCCTCGACGCTGCGCACGTAGTACGGCACGGCACCGCTGGAGTTGTAGGCGTCCGAGGCCGCGATCATGCCCTCGCTCGTGGAGGTGCTGTCACTGATCACGAGGTGGCTTCCCGCCGGGAGCCCGTCCATGATCCGGGACACCAGCCCGCGCGCCTTCTCGTAGTCGGCGACATGGCCGAGAGTGTTGAGGATCATCAGGGCGACCGGCTGGGAGAAGTCGAGCGTGCCCTCGGCGGCCTTGAGGATCGCGTCGGGGTCGTACAGGTCGGCGTCGAGATACGCCGTCTTGCCCTCGGGCGTGCTGGTCAGCAGGGCACGGGCGTGGGCGAGCACCATGGGGTCGTTGTCGACGTAGACGATCCGCGCGTCCGGGGCGAGCCGCTGGGCCACCTCATGGGTGTTGTCGGCGGTCGGCAGCCCGGTACCGATGTCGAGGAACTGGCGGATGCCCTGGTCCTCCACGAGATACCCCACCGCGCGGCCCAGGAAATGGCGGCTGGTGAGCGCCACGTCGACCAGCCCGGGGAAGATCTGCTTGATGTGGTCGCCGATCTCGCGGTCGACCTCGTAGTTGTCCTTGCCACCGACGAAGTAGTTCCAAAAACGCGCGGAGTGCGGCTTGGTGGTGTCGATCCGGGCACGTATCTCGGCCGCGGCAACGAACTGGGGGTCGGGGTCTGACACGAGGGCGCCTCCTGCGCAGCGGGCTTCTACGGGCTAAACATCAACTTAGACGTTCGGGCCCGGCCCACGCTTCGCTTCGACTCCTCAACTACTTGCTGATGTACGGGTTTTGGCCAACTGTCGGACGACTCTGGCGGCATCGGGCAGCGGTGCGTACCATGCCGCGCCTGCGTCGTACCGCAGTCCAGGGCTCGGAACCGGTCGCGCTAGGGGAGCAGCTTGTCGAGGGCCGAAGGCCCCTCCTCCGCAAGCTTGCGCTCGGCCCAGGCAAGGGTCTTCGGAGTGATGTCCCGGCCTGTGGCGAGCACCAGATCCTCGGGGGACACGTCACCTCCGGAGCCGGTGTGCAGCAGCGCGTCGGGGGTCGTCGTGTCGTCGGACCGCGAGGACGAATCGGGCTGGCTGGTTGACATGATCTCTCCCTGTTCCACCTGACCTCCTCTCACGCTACGGGCATTCCGCGCCCCTCGCGCGCCCCGTGCCCAGACGCAGCTCAGGGGGCCTTCCGCGGGAAGCGGGCCCCGTTCGGGCGTACAGCAATGTCGGCTCCCGGCCGCCGAGGCGATGGTGGAGGCATTCGTACACCCAAGACTGATCGGAGCTTGCTATGCGTATCCGTCTGATGGCTGCCACCGGGCTGGCGGGCGCGGCCCTGCTGCTCACCGCGGGAACCGCCGTCGCGGCCGACCCCGACCCGGTCGGCGTCGCCGTGGGCAGCCCGGGTGTCCTGTCAGGCAACGTCGTCCAGATCCCCGTCGACCTCGACCTCAATGTCTGCGGCAACACCATCAACGTGGTGGGCCTGCTGAACCCGGCCGTCGGGAACGAGTGCGAGAACCGCTGACCGGAGGTGGCGCCGGGCAGGTCCTCCCTGCCCGGCGGTGCCCCGTCAGCTCAGTCGTCCTCCCCGGTGAGCGGCTCGTTCGAGGGCTCGATGATGCGGGCCGTGAGGTCCGGCTCGGTCATGTCCGGGTCGAAGGGGAACATGGGGCGGCGGATGCGGCGGTGGCCCAGGCGGACGAGGTCCTGGTCGACGCCGCCCGGGGTGAGAGCGAGCTTCCAGCCGGCGGACATGTCGAACAGCTCGGGTTCGAGGTAGCCGATCTTGACGATGACGATGTCGGAGCCGCGCGGGTCGAGCGCGAGGTCGGTGAAGTCGTTCTCGTGGTGGTACGGCTTGCGGAGCCGGGTCAGGATCACGTGCACGCTGCCGACCCGCAGGACGACCTCGGTCCCGGCGTCCCGGTCCCCGTGCCGTACCGCGTGGACGACCCCCGTCATCGTGAGCGGTCCGGCATGCCGGTCGTCCACCTCGGCTCCTGCCGTGACCGTGACGGTCGCACCGACGCCCGCCTTCTCCGCGAACTCGACGGCCTCCGGGCCCGGCACCGAGGCGTAGATGACCGCAGGTCCTGATGGGTCCTTGAACTCCGGCCGGGCGAGCACCCGTTGGAGTCCCCAGGTGACATCTCCCGCGCCGCCCGCCGTCGGGTTGTCGCCGGTGTCGCTGACGAAGTACGGCCGGGCGGCGGGGGAGGAGGCGAGCGCCTCGTCGAGGCACTCGTCCAGTGATCCGGTTGGTGCCACGAACGCGAACTCGCGCCGCGCCGCCCAGAATCCGCGGGCCAGCCGCTCCGCGCCCGCGGTGACGGCGGGCTCGGACGATCCGGTCACGACGACCGCGGCACGGTTGCGAGGCTCGTCCGCCCACGCGTACCCGACCCAGATCGCGGCGTCGACGACGCCGTCCGTCGCCTCCACGTTGTCGACCGCGGCATACACGCTCCTGGCCGGTTCGATGCGCGTCGAGGTCTGCTCGCCGGCCAGCAGGACGGGCACCGGGATCCAGGCCTTGACCGGCCGGGGCGCACCGGTCGTGAGCAGGTCCACGAGATTGCGCGCGGCCCGCTCCTTCGTCTCCATGTGGTCCTCGTGCGGGGCCATCCGGTAGCAGGTGATCAGGTCGCTCATGTGGGCCAGCTCGCGCGAGACATTGCCGTGCAGGTCCATCGAGGTGGACACGATCACGTCCGGCCCGACCGTCGCGCGGACCCGGGCGAGCAGGACGGCCTCGGCGTCGTCGATGCCCTCCACCGTCATGGCGCCGTGGATGTCGTACCAGAGGCCGTCCAGGCTCGGCATCTCCGCGAGCCGCTCGAGGAGTTCGTCGGCTAGTTCCGCGAACGCGGCGGCGGTCACCGTACCCCCCGGCAGCGCTTTGCCGACGAGCGCGCCGTGCCACTCGGCGGCCGCGCGCAGCGGCGTGTCCGGTGCGAGGAACGGATAGCGCGTCAGGACGCCCTCGCCGCGCAGCGGGTGGAAGGCGGGAGCCTCGGTCCGGGCCGGCGAGAACGTCGACGACTCGATGCCGAGTCCGGCGATGGCGATGACGGGGCGGGCGACCGCGGTACGGCTTTGCGACATGACTCCTCGATTCGGATCGGTGGTCGGCCCCGGACGTCAGGCGTCGCCGGTTCCGGTCACGGCATGGAGCGCGTGTGCCAGGGCGCGTTGGAGCGCGAACTGCCCGGCGCCGACAAGACCGGCATCGGCCCCGAGGCTCGCCCGCTCGATCACCAGATGCTTGGTCACGAGCGGATGGCAGCCCTCGTACAGCTGGCTGCGCACGGCGGCGACGAACGGTTCGAGCGTGGAGACGATGCCGCCGAGGTACACGGCGTCGGGGTTGAAGAAGTTGACGTTCGCGGCCAGCACCATGCCGAGGTACCGGCCGGCCTGGCGGACGGCTCGGGTCGCCTCGGGGTCGGCGTCGGACGCGAGGCGGACCACGTCCTCGACCGAGGTGACGTCGAGCCCCCTCTCGCGCAGGATGCGGACCAGTGCGGCGCCCGAGGCGACGGTCTCCAGGCAGCCGGTGTTGCCGCAGGAGCAGGGGATGTCGTGGCCCGCCTCGACCCGTACATGGGTGATCTCGCCGGCGGCTCCGGTGCCGCCCCGGTACAGCCGCCCGTCGGCGATGACGCCCGCGCCGATCGCGGAGCCCGTCTTCACCATGATCGACTGACGTCGCTCGGGGGGCTGGACGCTGTGTTCGCCGACGGCCATGCAGTTGGCGTCGTTCTCGATGGCCACCGGAACGCCGAAGCGGTCCTCCAGCCAGGCCCTGACGGGGAACCTGTTCCAGCCGGGCATGCGTGAGGGCAGGGTCACCACGCCGGAGGCCACGTCCACCGGACCCGGCAGGGAGAGACCGACACCTCTGAGCAGGTCCCGGCCGTGCTGCTCGGCGAGGGACTCCAGCGTCCTGGCGAGCCCGGGGAGCGCGGCCTCCGGTCCTTCCGCCGTCGGGAACGGGACGGTCGAGACATCCGTGATCCCGCCACCCGGAAGCACGACACCGACGTGTGCATGTCTGCCGCCGAGCTCGGCCGCGACCGCGAACCCTTCGCTGCCGCCGAGGCGCAGGACCTTGCGCGGACGGCCCCCGGCGGAGGAGCGCGTGCCCTGCTCCGCCACCAGCCCATGGGTGACGAGCTGGCCGACCGTGAGCGAGATCGTCGACGGCGCGGCACCGAGCAGCTCGGTGAGCTCGGTGCGGGTGGTCGCCTGCCCGGAGGCGAGCAGTTCGAGCACGCGCTCGGCCAGCGAGGAGACGCCGGTGACGCCTCTGCGGTGCGCCGGGCTTTTTTCAGGCATGGACGAATTAACTTCCGACGAGGGATCCGAGGCGATGAGAGTACGTCCCAGAAGCCGCCCCTCCACTTTTTTCAGAACAGCAGAAACAGGCTTTTTACAGGAGTGCGTCTGTTTCTTCGACCAGTCGGGTCGTTGACTGGCTCCGCCACGCGCCGTCGTTCACCCCGAGGATCCTGAGGAGAGCCATGTCCCCTGCTCGCACGACACTTGTCACCGGTGCCGTCGTCTCGGCGGGCGCGCTGCTGCTCGCGGGGTGCTCCGGCACGAGCGGTACGTCGTCCGCGTCCCCCGACACCATCAACTACGCGCTGCCCGCGAACTTCACCCCGAACTGGATCCTGCCGATCGGCACCGCGGCGCACCTCAACACCAACAACAGCTCCATCTCCGACAGCCTGTGGGAGCGGCTCGTCGCCTACGACGGCTCCACCGGCAAGATCGCCTGGAACAAGCAGGCGTCGATAGCCACCGCGGCCGACTTCGCGAGCGACGGCAGAAGCGTCGACATCACGCTGGGCAACCGCACATGGAGCGACGGCAAGCCGATCACCTCACGCGACGTCGAGTTCTGGTTCAACCTCATCAAGGCGAACAAGGAGGAGTGGGCGGGCTACAACCCCGGCAAGGCGCCGGACGACTGGACGTCGTTCAAGACCGTCGACGACCACCACTTCACCATCACGTTCGACAAGGCCTACAACTCGCAGTGGATGCTGGCCAACGAGCTGACCGACATCCATCCGCTCCCGCAGCACGCCTGGGACAGGACGAGTGCCACGGCCGCGGTGTCGGACGCCGACCGGACTGCCGAGGGCGCGAAGAAAGTCTGGACATACCTCAACACCGCCGCGAAGAACATCTCCGGCTACGAGAAGGACGCCCTGTGGAAGACCATCAGCGGCCCCTACTCGGTCAAGTCGTTCTCGACCTCCGGCAAGGTCGTGCTCGCCGCCAACAAGAAGTACGACGGCGGTGAGAAGCCGAACATCGCGACCGTGAACCTGCTTCCGTTCACGACGGCGGACGCCGAGAAGAACGCGCTGCGCTCGGGGAGCGTCGACTACGGCTACATAGAGGCGACCGACCTCGACCAGAAGGACAGCTTCACCGCGCAGGGCTACTCGGTGAAGCCCTGGTCCGGCTGGGCGATCACCTACATGCCGTACAACTTCAACAACCCTTCCATGGGCGCCGTGTTCAAGCAGCTGTACGCACGCCAGGCGGTCCAGAAGTCGATCGACCAGGACAGTCTGGCGAAGGTCATCTTCAACGGGACCGCGGTGCCCGGCTACGGCCCGATCCCGCAGGCCCAGTCGTCCGACTTCCTCTCACCGACACAGAAGAACAACCCGTATCCGTTCTCGACCTCGGCGGCCAAGTCACTGCTGACCAGCCATGGTTGGACCGAACAGGGCGGCGTGATGGTCTGCACGGACGCGGGCAGCGGTGGCTCGCAGTGCGGCGAAGGGGTCGCCAAGGGCACCAAGTTCCAGATGGAGGTGCTGTCGCAGTCCGGCTCGACGGTCACCGACAACATGATGAGTGAGATCCAGTCGTCGCTGGAGAAGACCGGGATCAAGTTCTCGATCAAGACCGCGCCCGTCAACTCGGTCCTGTCCCAGACCCCGCCGTGCACCGCGAGCGAGTCGATCTGCAAGTGGCAGCTGTCGTTCTTCGGCACCGCCGGCAGCTGGTACTTCAACGCCTTCCCGACCGGTGACTCGCTCTTCCAGACCAAGGGCGGCTCGAACTTCGGCAACTACTCGAACCCGGAGGTCGACCAGCTGATCACCGCGTCCACGACCTCGAACTCCGCTCAGGCCGTCCAGGACTACAGCGCGGCCGTCGCGAAGGACCTGCCGGTCATCTGGCTGCCGGAGCCCGACTACCAGATCTCGGTCGTCAAGGGAGGCCTCGGAGGCTTCTCGCAGGACTCGCTCGCCAACTTCCACCCGGCCCAGTGGAAGTGGACCAGCTGACCGCATGGACACCCTTCTCTATCTGACCCGGCGCGTCCTCCAGTCCGTCGTGGTGATCCTCATCGTGACCGTGGTGGTCTTCTGCCTCCTGCACGCGCTGCCCGGGGGTCCCGCACGCGGGATCCTCGGCCCGCAGGCGACCGCGCAGCAGATCACGCAGTTCAACCACGAGCAGGGCCTGGACCGTTCACTCCCCGTGCAGTACGTCTACTACCTGCGCACCCTCCTGCACGGCGACCTCGGCACGTCGTACACCCTGAACGAGGCGGTGTCGCGACTCATCGAGCAGCGGCTTCCCAAGACCCTCGTCCTGACCGTGCTGTCCGCGTTGGTCGGGCTCGCGCTCGCGATCCCGCTCGGCATGTGGCAGGCCGTCCGGCGTAACAAGCCGGCGGACTACGTCATCACGACGCTGAGCTTCGTCGCGTACTCGACGCCCGTGTACTTCCTCGGGCTCGTCCTGGTGCTGGTGTTCACGCAGCTCCTGCCCTGGTTCCCGTCGCAGGCGCCCCAGGGTGACACGCTGGGGCAGGTACTCGCGCAGCCGAACGCGCTCGTCCTGCCGGTCGTCGCGGGAGCCGCGTCCATGGTCGCCGTGTTCAGCCGCTACATGCGCGCCGCGACTCTGGAGAACCTCTCCGAGGACTACGTACGCACGGCGCGGGCAGGTGGCGCGGGGCCGCGCGCGATCCTGTGGCGGCATGTGTTCCGCAACTCGCTCACGCCCGTCGTCGCCATGCTCGGCTACTACATCCCCGTGCTCTTCGGCGGCGCGCTCGTGGTCGAGCAGCTCTTCAACTACCCAGGAATGGGGCTGCTGTTCTGGAGCGCCGCGCAGTCCTCCGACTATCCGGTCCTGCTCGGCTGCGTCCTCGTCATCTCCGTGGCGACCGTCATCGGCACACTGCTTGCCGACGTCGTCCAGCGGATCGTCGATCCCCGAGTGAAGGCGGGCCGGACATGAGCGCCGTACTGACCGTGGAGACCGTCACCGGCTACAGCCTCTCCGTACGCCGGTTCACGCGGAACAGGCTCGCGGTGGCCGGACTGGTCGTCGTCGTACTCTTCCTGCTCTTCTCCTTCGTGGGCCCGTGGATCTATTCGACCGACCAGACCCACACGGACCTGACCCAGGTGAATCTCGCGCCGAGCGGGGCGCATCTGCTCGGCACCGACGCCGTCGGACACGACGAGCTCGGGCGGCTCATGTTCGGCGGCAAGGTGTCGCTCCTCGTCGGCCTCGCGGCCGGCATCCTCGCCACCGTCATCGGCACGCTCTGGGGCGCGATCGCGGGGTATGCGGGCGGCTGGATCGACGCGGTCATGATGCGTGTCGTCGACGCGGGGATCGCGATCCCGGCGCTCTTCATCCTCCTCGTCGTCTCCGCCATCACAACTCCGGGCATCTGGGGGCTCGTCCTCATCCTGGGTCTGGTGTCGTGGCTCGTGCCCTCGCGTCTCATCCGGGCCGAGACGCTCACCCTGAAGGGCCGGGACTATGTGCTGACCCTGCGGGCGATCGGCGGCACGCACGGCCGGGCGATCGCCCGGCACATCCTGCCGAACTCGGTCTCGACGATCGTGGTCGCCGCGACGTTCCAGGTCGCCGACGCCATCCTGCTCGTCGCCTACGTGTCCTATCTGGGCCTGGGCGTCCAACCGCCGTCGACGGACTGGGGCGGGATGCTGTCGGCCGGTCTGACCGCCGCGTACTCCGGACGCTGGTGGCTCATCGTTCCGCCCGGCCTCGCCATCATCCTCGTCGTGTGCGCGTTCAACGCGATCGGCGACGGACTGCGCGACGCCTTCGACGTGAGGGGGCGTGGATGACCGCCGACATCCTGCGGATCGAGAACCTGGGCGTCACGTTCTCGACGGAGACGGGCGACGTGCCCGCCGTCCGCGACGTGTCGCTGCACGTCCGGCCCGGTGAAACGCTGGCCCTCGTCGGCGAGTCGGGCTCCGGGAAGTCGACGGTCGCGCTCGCGGCGATGGGGCTGCTGCCGGGCAGCGCACGCGCCACGGGCCGCGCCCTGGTCGGCGGCACCGACGTCATCGCCGCCGCCGAGGCCGACCTCACCGGCCTGCGAGGCCGTACGGCGTCGATGGTGTTCCAGGAACCCGCGACCGCACTCGATCCGCTGACCCGGATCGGCGCGCAGATAGCCGAAGTCGTACGCAACCACCGCCCCGTCACCGCCAAGGACGCGGCCCGGGAGGCGGTCGAACTGCTGCGTCGCGTCGGCATCCCGGACCCGGAGACGCGGGCGGCCGCGTTCCCGTTCCAGCTCTCCGGCGGACAGCGGCAGCGCGTGGTCATCGCCATGGCGATCGCGAACGCGCCGAGCCTGCTCATCGCGGACGAGCCGACCACCGCGCTCGACGTCACCGTGCAGGCCGAGATCCTGGACCTGCTGCGGGGGCTGGCCGCCGACTCCGGCACGGGGGTGCTGCTGGTCACGCACAACATGGGGGTCGTGGCGGACTTCGCGGACCGCGTCGCCGTGATGTTCCAGGGGGAGGTCGTGGAGACCGGGCCGGTGGAGCAGGTGCTGCTGCGACCCGCGCACGACTACACCAAGCGGCTGCTGGGTGCGGTGCCCCGGCTGATGGTGGCCGGGGCGGAGGCGGCGGGTCGGCCGCCCTTGGTCAGGGTCGTGGCGGAGGATCGGCCGGCCTTCGGCGAGCGGGACGGTGAGCCGGAGCTCGTCGCGGATCAGACAGTTGTCGGTCGGTCCTCCGCGGGCGGGACGACCGCCGGTCGGCCCTCCGCGGACCCGGTGGTCGATCTGCGAGCGGTGTCGGTGCGGTTCGGGCGCGGGCGGCGAGTGGTACGGGCGCTCAGCGAGGTCTCGCTCACGGTCCGGCCCGGCGAGACCGTCGGGCTCGTCGGGGAGTCCGGCTCGGGCAAGTCGACCGCGGCCCGCGTCGCGCTCGGCCTCCTGCCGCCGTCCTCGGGTTCGGTCACGCTCTTCGGCGCCGACCTCGGCCGGACCAGGGGGCGTGCCCGGCGTGCCCTGCTGTCCGGCGTCGGTGTGGTCCTCCAGGACCCGGTGGCCTCGCTCGACGCCCGGATGAGCGTGGGGGAGTGCGTCGCCGAGCCCTTGCGTGTCCACCGCCGGGGGATGTCGTCGGCGGAGCGCCGGGCCCGGGTCGGGGACGTACTCGAACTCGTCCGGCTGCCACGGGAGTTGGCGCATCGGGGCCCGCGGGAGTTGTCCGGCGGTCAGCGTCAGCGGGTGAGCCTGGCCCGCGCGCTGGTCCTCGAACCGCGGCTGCTGGTCGCCGACGAGCCGACCAGCGCGCTCGACGTGAGTGTGCAGCAGTCGGTCCTGGAGGTGATCGCGGAACTCCAGGACGAACTGGGGTTCGCGTGCCTGTTCGTGTCCCACGACCTCGCCGTCGTCCAGCAGTTCGCGCAGCACGTGGTCGTCATGCGTGCCGGGCGCATCGAGGAGGAGGGCAGTACCGCGACCACACTCCTGCACCCGAGGACGGACTACACGCGGCGGCTCATCGCAGCCGTGCCCGTACCGGACCCGGTCCTGCAACGCCGTCGGCGCGAGGAACGGCAGGCCGTCACGGGGGTCACCGCGTGAGCGACACGGGGGCCCAGGGTCCGGTGCCCGACGTGTTCGCCGGTGTCGACATCGGCGGCACGACCACACAGGTCCTGCTCTGTACGGCCGACCTCACCGTGATCGATTCCATGGAGGTGCCGACACCGGCGAGCGAGGGCGGGCAGGCGATGGTCCGCGCCGCGCTCGACGCGCTGGGCGTCCTGCGTGCCCGGGTGCCCTCGCGGCTGCTCGGGACAGGTATCGGCGCGGCCGGCGTCGTCGACAGCCGCGCCGGGCGCATCCTCGTGGCGAGCGACTCCTTCCGCTCCTGGGCCGGGTTCGAGGTGACGGCGACCGTCGAGGAGGCGCTCGGCGTCCCGGCCTTCCTCGACAACGACGTGAACGCCTTCCTGCGCGGCGAGGCGGCCAAGGGTGCGGTGGTGGACGAGCCGTACGTGCTCGGGATGACGCTCGGCACCGGCGTCGGCGGTGCGCTCCGGCTGAACGGCGAACTGCTCGACGGCCCGCACGGAGCCGCGGGAGAGGTGGGCCACATCCCCGGCTTCGGAGACCTCCCCTGCACCTGCGGTGGCCGCGGGCACCTGGAGACACTCGCCTCCGGCCGCTCGATCCGGGCGCGGTACGGCGAACGGACGGGACGGCTTCTCACCGCACGGGCTGTCGCGGAGGCGGCGGTCGACGGTGACCCCGACGCGGTCGCCGTGTACGAGGCCGCGGGCGCGGGCGTCGCGCGCGCGATCCTGATCACGGCGGGCCTCCTCGACATCACGACCTTCGTGATCGGCGGCGGCGTCAGCCGGGCCTGGGATCTGCTCCAGCCACCGATGCTGGCCGAACTCGCCGCCGGACCGCCCGTCAGCGGGCATCCGATCCGGGTCGTGCGGGCCCGGCTCGGCAGCGATGCCGTCGCGATCGGGGCCGCGTCCCGTGCGCGTACGGAACTCGGCGCGGTGTCGCGGGTCTAGGGGACTGTCCGGCATGATCGGCCGGACAGAGCCAGGGGGCGCGCGGTGCTGTCGCCTGCCGGGTGGCGACCGCATGCTCAACTGTCGTTTTCTGGACGGTGAGTTGACGACTGGCGTCCATACATTGGTCTGTACATGCCCCTGCTTTGCAGGCCAGACTGTGCGCCGAACAAGCGCCCCCCACCGAGGAGTACTCCACATGCGCATGCCCGCCCGGCAACGTTGTCACACGGCTCTGGCCGGTCTCGTCACGCTCGCCACGGCCGCCGTCCTGACCGTCTCCGCCACCGCGCCCGCCGCTGCCGCCGACACCTGGACCGAGGTGGGCTCGGACCGCGCGGACCCGCTGAGCGAGAGCCAGGGCCTGACCTCGGTCGAGGTCCCGGCCGGAAGCCCGAACCGCTACACGGGGGTCGGGACCATCCCCGTCGACGTCTACTCCCGCGGCTGGAACCACGTGGGCGACCCGGACGCCTCGTACAGCGGCTACTACGTCGAGCCCTACCAGGCCGACGGCGGCACCGCCAAGATGTTCCGCGTGCAGGCACCGGGCGGCGGCGCGTGGTCGGAGTACGTCCACACGCTCAACTCCGGAGAAGCGCTGAACAACTCCTGGGTCGCCATCTCACCGGGCGGCTCGTGGATGGTGAACGGCGAGTACGGCACCATGACCAGATTCCTGGTGTTCCCGACCCCGGGCGTGAACTCGAGTACGTCGCCCTCGGCGAACCTCCCGCTGGCGTCCACCATCACCCTCGACCACGCCGTACGTGACGTCCAGGGCTGCGACTTCGTCACCTCGACGCAGCTGCTGTGCTCCTCCGACGACCCGGCGGGCACGCTCTTCGGCTACACCAAGCCGCTGCTCCAGATCGACCTGTCCGCCGAGCCGGGCAGTTCCAACGTGACCGGTCACGTCACGGCCCTGCGCCAACTCCCGCTGCGCAGTGGCTGCACGGGCACCTTCGAGACGGAGGGCATCGACTACGACCGCCGCACCGGCACTCTGCGCGTGATCGTCATCTCGCCCGGCTTCTGCGTCATCACCGATAGCAAGACCTACAAGTTCACCAAGAGCTGAGCCAGGCCGAATTGGGGTGTCCGAGGGGGTGCGTGGCGCACAACTGCCTGGATTTTAGGCAGGTTTCGCCCCGCCACCACCTCGGGCACTCCCGGGCGCGGCCACCTCGCTCCATACTGTGGGCCGAAATCCGGCGCGGACCCGTACACGGACCGAAAAGGACGGCTCACCCATGATCGGATGGCGCACCTCCGCCGTAGCCACCACCCTCGCCTGCACCGCGGCCCTGGCCTGTACCGCAGGCGTACTAGCGGCACCCGCGGGCGCGAGCGAGCAGCACCGGCCGGGGCCCGGAACCTTCGACCTGCAGGCGCACCGCGGTGGACTCGGACTGCGCCCGGAGAGCACCCTCGCCTCCTTCGCGCACGGTCTGGAGATCGGCGTGAGCACCCTGGAACTGGACGTCCAGATCACCAAGGACGGCCAGGCGGTGGTGACCCATGACCGGCGCGTCAACGGCACCAAGTGCCAGGACACGGCGCCGGTTTCCCCCGGCGATCCGCAGTACCCGTACGTCGGCAGATACGTGAACACCCTCACCCTCGCCCAGGTCAGGACGCTCGACTGCGGCTCCCTGACGCTGCCCGCCTTCCCCGAGCAGGTGCCGGCGCCCGGCGCGCGGATGCCGCTGCTCAGCGAGGTGTTCGACCTGGTGAAGAGCTACCGCGCCCACGACGTCAAGCTCAACGTCGAGACGAAGGTGGAGGCTGGCGCACCCACCGAGACAGCCCCGCGCGAGCAGTTCGTGCGAGTGACCGCCCGTGAGATCCGCCGGGCCCACATGCTGCGCCAGGTGACCGTTCAGAGCTTCGACTGGGGCGCTCTGATGGAGATGCGCGAAGTCGAGCCGCGGCTGCCGCTGGTGGCCCTCGACAACAAGGACTTCCTGCAGGTCGGTCAGCCCGGCGCCTCCCCGTGGCTCGGTGGCATCGACATCGACGACTTCGGCGGCGACCCGCTCAAGGCCGTCAAGTCCTTCGGTGCCGCCGCCTATTCGCCGGTCCACGGCACCCCGCAGAACGGCAAGGTCACCGACCCCGACTACGTGCCCTATGTCACCGCGCGGATGGTCGACGACGCGCACCGCCTCGGGCTCAAGGTGATCCCCTGGACCATCGACGACCCGGCCACCATGAACAAGCTCATCGACGACGGCGTCGACGGGCTGATCACCGACTACCCGGACCGGCTGCGCACTGTGCTGGCCGAGCGCGGGTTCAAGCTGCCCAAGCAGTACGGGTAGGGCTTACAGTCGAAAGGACACCCGAATGATGGGGGGCGGCCGGCGGTGGTGGAGGACGAGGCCGTGATCGGCTGTACGGGGGAAGTGCTCATCGGTACGCGGGGAAGCGCCGGCCCCGGCGAGATCCTGGTGCGGGTCAGAGGTGGCACGGAGACCTTTCTCGCATGGTCGCAGGAGCCCTTGCAGACGGGGGCGACCGTGCTCGTGATCGATTCCCGGGGCTGCCGTGAGGTCGATGTCATCAAGTGGGCTGATCCGCTGGACGTGTTGGGCGATGGCCTCGCCGACGCCGGCTGAGGAGGAGAAGCATGTTCGGTTATCGCGTTCCCGCTCCCGATGAGGCGATGCTGATCTCGGGAGGCAAGCGAGGGCTGGGCGGAGCGCCCTTCCGAGTCGTGATGGGGCACGGAAAGTTCGTGCTCCCGATCTTCCGCAAGACCCGCTTCCTCACCCTTTCGATGTGCGAGTCCGAAGTCACCGAGACCTGTGTCACCAGGCAGGGCATCTCGCTGCACGTCCGCGCCGTCATCGCGTTCAAGGTCGGCAACGACACCGAGAGCGTCATCAACGCGGGGCAGCGGTTCCTCTCCGACCAGGACCAGATGTCGGTGCTGACCGGCCGGATCTTCGCCGGCCATCTGCGTTCCATCATCGGCTCGATGACCGTCGAGGAGATCGTCACCGAGCGGCAGAAGCTCGCCGCGGAGGTCCTGGACACCTCGAAGGTCGAGATGGCGAAGATCGGCCTGATCGTGGACTCGCTGCAGATCCAGTCGATCGACGACGGAGACACCGGCTATATCGAGGCCATGTCCGCCCCGCACAAGGCGGCCATCCAGCGGCAGGCGCAGATAGCGCAGGCCCAGGCCACCCAGGCCTCGGTCGAGGCGCAGCAGGTGGCCGCGCGCAACCAGGCCGAGTACGCCCGGCAGACCGCGATCGTGAAAGCGGAGTACTCGGCCGAGGTCGACCGCGCGCAGGCGCAGGCCGCGCAGGCGGGACCGCTGGCGCAGGCCCACGCGCAGCAGGAGGTGCTCGCCGCCCAGACCGAACTGGCCCAGCGCGCCGCCAAGTTGCGCCAGCAGCAGCTGGTGGCCGAGATCGTGAAGCCCGCCGAGGCCGAGGCCGAGCGGATCAGGGTGCTCGCCATCGCCGATGCGGAGCGCATGAAGATCCAGGCGGAGGCCGCCGCGTCGCACGACCGCGTCGCCCTCGACCGGATGCTGATCGACCAGCTCCCGCTGATTGTCAAGGAAGCCGCGGGCGGCCTCGCCGGTGCCAACGTCAACGTCCTCAACGGCGCGGACGGTCTCGGCGAGATCGCCGCGGGCCTGGTGGCCCAGGGCCTGACGATCCTGGACTCCGTCCGCCAGAACCTGAACGGCCAGAACCCCGACGGGAGCCCTGAGAAGACCCAAGGGCTACTGGAGTTGCAGGGGTATTCACGTACGCAGGGGAAGGACACCGACGAGGGGGAGCGGGACGAAGACCCCGGCGACCCTCGCTAGGAGGCCGCACTCCGCGGTTGACGCTCGCGTCAGGAGAGCCAGCCGGTCGAGCCGGACCCCGGCGGAAGGGCGCGGGAGTTCGGGAGGGGAGCGGCGGGAGGTCTCGAAGGGAAACCCCCGGATGCGGGACCGGCGTTGACGATCCAGTCGAGTTCGCGCTGGATCCTGCGGGCTTCGGTGCGGACCTGCAGGGGTATGTCGCCACGCTCGGATATCAGTTGGGCGTAGATCGGTACGTCGTGCACGGTTGTGCTTCTCCTCGGGGTCGATGCCTCGCCACTACGGTAAGGCCGCGGCGTCGCCGCAGGAGACATCCTCCCAGTTCGGACAGAACCGGAAGCACCCGGCCAAGGAGTGACACCGGCCACCCCGGTTCAGAACACGGGCGGTGGACCGGGGTGCCCGGGTGAACCGGCCCCGCGGATCGGTTCACACGGGAGGCGCGCCCTTCACACAGGGTGCGCCCCGCCTTGCCCACGCGCACCGTCTCACTCCCTCCCGGAAGCCGGACGAGGCGCTGAGAATGATGCGCAGTGAACAGGCCCCGCCCACCATCCGCAGCGGGGCGGGGTCTGTTCACGTCGGCACCCCGCCACGTCCGGTGCGGGGTGCCGGCCGCGTCAGAGGTCGTCGTCCTCGGGCTCGTCGAACCGGCCGGCGCCGTATTCAAGTAACTTCGCCGTCTCCACCAGCGGTGCCAGCGGGTCTTCTTCAGCGGCGTTCGGGCTGCGCCCCGCGCCGCTGCCCCGCCATGGACGGAGCCGGGAGAGCCATCTTCTGATCGTGGACATCGCCAAAGGGGAACCCTCCAGGGTCCAGGGCGGACAGCTGGCCGAAAGATGTCGCGCCACCGAAACGCCATACTGCGCCACCCCTTCCGCCACGTAGAAATATCTACCAACATGAGCATCGAGAATGGGGCAGACCGGAGGAATTTCGCACATTCTTGCGGTCTTTGAGGAGTTGGCTCCGGGTCCGGCAGTACGGCGCCAGCAACCGCGGAGGAGAGCCATGAGAAGTCGCTCGAACCAAGCAGTGGAGTGGCTCGCCGCCGCCGCGACGGACCCCCGGGCGTGCAAGAGGCAATGGCACGCGGACAACGGGACCGCGGTACTGGCGGCCGGGCGGTTCTGGGATGTGCTGAGCGTGCCGGAGGAGTTGGGCCTCCTCGCCCTCGACGTCCTGCTGCGCAATCCGCGGCAGGAACCCGGCCCCACGCTCTGCGACTTCGCCGCCCACAGAGTGGGCTTCTTCCTGCCGCCGGATCCCGACAGCCGCTGGGTCGGAACCGGCATCCGCTACGCCGGCCGCGGCGCGTGGATCGCCGCACCGCCCCCGAACCGGGTCACGGGATTCCTGCGGTGGCTCGTTCCGCCCGACGGCAGCGGCACCCTGTACCTCCCCACCGCCGTGGAGCTGGCCCTTCAGGAAGCCACCGGGTTACTCGCCACCCTGCTGGGACCCGTGGCATCCCGCCCGCCGGACGGGACGGTCGCCGCCACGGGAACCGACCGTCCCACCCACCGCCGGCCGTGCGGCCCTGGCGTCCCGAACAATGACAGCAGCCCGGAATGACCGCACGCGCGGGCACGGCTGCCTCAGTCGGCGGGATCGGCACCGGCCAGGCAGACGGCAACACGTTCCCACCGTCCCCTGTCGGCCGCGCCGTCACGTCTCCTGCCTCCGGGCGGGGCGGTGAGGGCTGCCCACTGCGAGTCGTGCCGGCCCGGCACTATCCGGCCCCTGGCCCACCACTCGGCCACGAGGGAGGCGTAGATCGGGGGGTTCGCCCCCTGCGGATCGGCGATTTCGGCGTGCGGCCGAGAATGTGTCCCCTGGTCCAGGAGGCTCCCGGTCGTGGTGGATGTGCTGTCCATGCTGCTGCAACGCGGCCGGGTACGCCGGTGGTACGCCCGCGCTTGCATATGACGCCGAATCGAGTGAGCACGCCCCCTCGTTCGGGGCCATGTACTTATCGGATGAGCGACTCAGCTCTTGTGGGCGCGCAGCGCGGCGAGGGCGCGGTCGGCGTGTGCACTCATCCGCAGTTCGCTGCGGACCACCTCCAGGACCGTGCGGTCCTGTGCGATGACGAAGGTGACCCGTTTCGTGGGCGCCAGGGAGAATCCGCGCTTCACGCCGAACCGCTCACGGACCTTGCCCTCGGCATCGGACAGCAGCGGAAACCCGAGCGTGTGACGCCCGGCGAACTCCTGCTGGCGGTCGACGGTGTCACCGCTGATTCCGACCGGCCGCGCTCCGGCGGCGGCGAACTCGGCGGCCAGATCACGGAAGTGGCACGCCTCGGCGGTGCAGCCCGCGGTGAGGGCGGCGGGATAGAAGAACAGCACCACCGGTCCCTCGCCGAGCAGTTCCGACAAGTGCCGCTCGGCACCCGTCTCGTCCGGCAGAGCGAAGTCCTCGACCGTGTCGCCCACATCCACCTGACCCGTCATGACCGTCCCTCCCCATCCTCGGCGACGCCACGTGCGCCAACACGAGCGGTACTCCACTGGTGCTGTCGCGCGATATTACTGGAAGGTAAGTCGCAGTGAGGGACGGGGTTCCGGTCACGGTGTCCGGCGCAACCGGACCGGTGCTCACGCCGTCAGCGCATGCCTTGGCGCACCTGTCGCGGACGGTGCCGTGCGCACCGCCGCCCGCACGGGATACGTCGTCTTTCCCGGGTCCACCATCGGATCCCCGAGCACGATCCGGCCCGCCGCGTGCAACGCGTCGCACTCGTCGGTGGGCAGCGCCACGTGACAGCCTCCGCGCCCGGCCTCGGAACCGACGGACTGCCAGTAGCCGTACCGGCGACGCCCGTTGGCGTGCACGGTGAGGAAGACCGGGGCGCCCTGCTCCATGACGATACGCAGGACTTCGGCACCGCCGGGGCTGAGTGGAGTGCGTGCGCTGGGGAGAGCCCGGAGTATGGGGCCACGGCCTCCGGTCGGGGCCTGCTGCATGGCGCGGCGGTGGAGAGGGGGCGTCATGTGCGGGCGGCCTTTCGACGAACGGGGTTCGATCGCGTACCGCCGGGAGCGGTGACGTTCTCGCTGCCCCGCATTGTTCCCGAGAGCACTGACAATGCGGGCCGGACAACGCTCCGGAGCGATGCCCGTCTTGTCAGACGCATGCTCAACTCCTCGCGTTCCACACCTCCATGACGTCCTCACGAACCACACATCCCCGTAACACCCGTGACAGTGAGGATCTCTTCTCGCCTAACCCAGGAACGCCGCCGTGGCCGTCACGAACCGGTCGGCGTCGTCGAGCCACGGGAAGTGCCCGGCACCCGGCTGAACGACCAGCCTGGCATCCGGGAACAGGGCGGCCAGCTCGGTCACCGCACGAGGAGGGGAGTTGAGATCGACCTCGCCGGCCAGCAGCAGAACCGGCACCCCGAGCAGGGCGAGCGCGGCGCGCGTGGTGTCCGGGTCGAAGGCGCCCTCGGCACCGTAGACGGCGGCGGCTTCGTCGTTCCGCTGACCGTCCTCGGCGGCGTGGTGGGCTCGGGCCTTCTCGTCCCAGCGGCCGTAGAGGAACGGCGCGACGGCCTGCCAGCTGTCGTCCGTCGCCCGCCCCGCGGTGATCTCCTCCAGGGCCGCGTACGCCTCCGGGAACCACGGCTCGTCCCGGCGGAGCCGCGCCGTCTCGCGCCGCACATCTCCCGTGACGGCAAGCCCGACGGCCATGACGCTCGGCGTGATCAGTGCGAGCCTGCTCACGCGCTCCGGGTGGCGGGCGGCATAAAGCGCCGCCAGATTCGTACCACCGGAATGCGCGAGCAGGTCCATCGTCTCCAGACCGAGATGCTCGCGCAGCGCCTCCACGTCATCGACAAGTCGGTCGCAGCGGTACGAGGAGGCGTCGCCGGGCGTCTGCGACTCACCCGTGCCCCGAAGATCCAGCATGACCAACTGCCGGTGCGCGGAAAGGCCGCCGAGGTCACCGAGGTACACGGACGCCTGCATGGGTCCGCCGGGCAGGCAGACCACAGGAGAGCCGTGTCCGAACACGTGGTAGGCGAGCTTGGTTCCGTCAGGTGCGGAGAAGTTGGGCATGGCCAAGACCCTGACAGCGTCGCCCGGCCGCAGCAACTGGATTCGGGGCCTGCGGGAATGCCAGGGAAGGTGCTGCCCTGCGCGGGGGAGGCTCACCGATGGCAAAATGGAAACCCCCTGGAGGTCTTCATGGCCATTCAGCGCGTAGGCCTGGTGGTCCACATGGGCCGCACGGCCGCCCAGGACGTCGCCCGTACGGTCCACGACTGGTGCGACGCCCACGACATCCCCTGCACCGATATCGATGTGTGGGCCAAGGACCACCAGCGCCTCAGCGGCCGGGCGGAAGCCGAGGCGGCGGGCAATCCCGACCTCGTCGTGACGCTCGGCGGCGACGGCACCTTCCTCAGAGGGGCGAGGATCGCGCTCAAGAACCGGGCGAGCGTACTGGGGGTCGACCTGGGCAAGGTCGGCTTCCTCACCGAGGTGCCGGCGTGCGACGTCACCGAAGCGCTGGAAGCCGTCCAGCACGGCCGCGCCACCGTGGAGGAACGCATGACGCTCGCCATGCGCGCCTCCCGGGCCCTCGAGATACCCGAGGGGATGGAAGCCCTGCTCCGCTACGGCCGCGGCCCCGCCCTTCCGCCGCCGCAGGTGCGCCCCGAGAGCACCGAGGGGGAGGGCTGGGGGCTGGCCCTCGACGTCATGGCCCTCAACGACGTCGTGGTGGAGAAGCTGGCCCGGGACCACCAGGTGAGCCTGGGTGTCTACCTGGCGGGCCGCCTGCTGGCCTCCTACTCGGCCGACGCCGTCGCGGTCGCCACCCCCACCGGCTCCACCGCCTACAGTTTCGCCGCCGGCGGCCCCGTCCTCTCCCCGCACATGGACGCGCTCGTCTTCACCCCCATCGCGCCCCACATGACCTTCAACCGCAGCGTCCTGGCCGCCCCCGACGAGCCGGTGGCCCTGCGCGTCCTGCCGCATTCGGGACAGGCCGCGGTCAGCGTCGACGGCCAGCTGCGCGGAGTGCTCGACCCGGGCGACTGGATCGGCGTCTTCCGCGCCCCCCAGCGAGCGCGCCTCATCCGCCTGCGCCCCACCGACTTCTACGGCAGGCTCCGCGACAGATTCCGTCTCACTGACGCACCCGCCACGGCCGCGGACGGCGAATCGGCCCCGTTCCTGCGACCCGACAGCCCGGTACCACCGGATCTCGCCCACCTGCGTCTGCCGCCGCCAGTGGCCCGCTGAGCCCCCTGCTTACCCCCTCTTGACTCTTCCTTACCCTCCCTTTCCCGAAATACCTCTGACACAGAGCTATCTTCGAGGCGTGGAGTCAGAGAGCTTTCCCGAGGAACTGGCCGACACCCTGGCCGGAGTTCAACGGCTGATCAGGCGGCGGCTGCGCAGCGGCATGACCACCCCGCAACTGCGCGGCGCCGAGATCGACCTACTGCGCCTGGTCGTGGCCCGCCCCGGCATCGGTGTGTCGGAGGCCGCCAAGGACCTGTACCTGGCGGGCAATTCGGTCTCCACACTGGTCAACCAGCTGGTGCGGGAGGGCTATCTGCTCCGCGAGACGGACCCGTCCGACCGGCGGGCCGCGCGACTGCTGCCCACACCGGCGGCACAAGCACGGCTGCACGACTGGCGACAGCGCCGCGCCGCGCTCGTACGCCGCCAGGTGGCCCTGCTCGACGAGGCCGACCACGCCGCACTGGAGGCAGCCCTCCCGGCCCTGCGCAAGCTGGCGGCGAACCTGCACGAGGAGGCCGAGGAGACATGACGCGTCACACGACCGAAGGGGAAGACCCCGTGCGACAGGGGAGTACGAACGGCGAGGAGCCGGGCGCCGATCACACAGAGGCCCCGGTGAACGACGCCGTCACCTGCTCCGGACTCACCTACACCTTCGGCGAGACGACCGCGGTCGACGCACTGGACCTCTCCGTCCGTGACGGCGAGGTGTTCGGACTGCTCGGACCCAACGGCGCCGGCAAGACCACGGCCATCCGCTGCATGACCACGCTGCTGCCGGTCCCCGCCGGCATGGTCCGTGTCTTCGGACACGACGCCACCCGCGAACGCATGCCGGTACGCCGCCTGTTGGGCTACGTACCGCAGCAGCTCTCCGCCGACTCCGGACTCACCGGCCGGGAGAACGTGGAGCTGTTCGCCCGCGTCTTCGACGTCTCCCGGCGGGAGCGCGCGGCGCGCGTGGGCCAGGCGCTCGCGTCCGTCGACCTCACCGACGCGGCCGACCGGCTCGCCAAGACGTACTCCGGAGGCATGGTCCGCCGCCTCGAACTCGCCCAGGCACTGGTGAGCGCACCCCGGCTGCTGATCCTCGACGAACCGACGATCGGCCTCGACCCGATCGCCAGGACCAACGTGTGGGAGCACATCAACGCCGTACGCGAAGCCACCGGCATGACCGTCCTGGTGACGACCCACTACATGGACGAGGCAGACCAGTACTGCGACCGCGTCGCGCTGATGCACCACGGCCGCATCCACGCCCTCGGCACCCCCGGCGAGCTGCGGACGAGCCTCGGCGAGCGGCGCGGGATCCCTACGAGCGGCGAACTGCCCACGCTGGAGGACGTCTTCCGCGACATCGCCGGCAGTGGCCTCGACGACAAGTCAGGAGACTTCAGCGATGTCCGAAGCACCCGCCGTACC
This sequence comes from Streptomyces sp. NBC_00038, assembly GCF_026343635.1. Lineage (NCBI taxonomy): Bacteria > Bacillati > Actinomycetota > Actinomycetes > Kitasatosporales > Streptomycetaceae > Streptomyces > Streptomyces sp. NBC_00038. The sequence goes on along the minus strand of NZ_JAPELQ010000001.1, from coordinate 566,044 downwards.
GCGACCCGTGTCGGCTGACCGCGCCCACCCGGCCGGCCTCGACCTGCTCCTCGTCCCGCCCCGGGCCCGAACCGGCTGGCGCGTACTGCCCGCCCGGGTCGGCGCGATGTGCGCGGTCGAGCTGCAGAAACTCCGCCACGACCGCACCGAGCTGTACACGCGGGCGGTCCAGCCGGCGCTCTGGCTGCTGATCTTCGGAGAGACCTTCACCAAGATCAAGGCGATACCCACCGGCGGCATCCCCTACATCGACTATCTGGCGCCCGGAATCATCGCCCAGTCCGCGATGTTCATCGCCATCTTCTACGGCATCCAGATCATCTGGGAGCGTGACGCCGGGATCCTCACGAAGCTCCTCGTCACCCCGACTCCGCGGTCGGCGCTCATCACGGGGAAGGCCTTCGCCTCCGGGGTGAAGGCGGTGATCCAGGCGGTCGTGGTCATCGTCATCGCCGCACTGCTCGGCGTGGGGATGACCTGGAACCCCCTTCGCCTGCTGGGCGTTGTGGTGGCCGTCGTCCTCGGGTCGGCCTTCTTCTCCTGCCTCTCGATGACCATCGCGGGCATCGTGCTCAGCAGGGACCGCCTGATGGGCATCGGCCAAGCCATCACGATGCCGCTGTTCTTCGGCTCCAACGCCCTGTACCCGGTGGACATCATGCCCGGCTGGCTCCAGGTCATCAGCAAGATCAACCCGCTGAGTTACCAGGTGGACGCACTGCGCGGGCTCCTGCTCGGCACGCCCGCCCACCTGGCACTCGACTTCGGCGTCCTGGCCGTGGCCGCGGCCCTCGGCATCTGGTCCGCCTCGTCACTGCTGGGCCGCCTGGCCCGCTGAGACCGGCGAGCACGCCGGGCCGCGCGTAGGTGCCGCTGGTGGCCCTACCGGTCCTCGGGGCGCGTACCGAACTGGTCCTTGAGCTTGTCCTGGGCGGTGTCGACGTGACCGCTGTACTTGCCCTGCGTCTTGTCGTCGACGGCGTCGCCGGCCTTGTCGATGCCCTTGTCGGCCTGTGCTTCATGGCCCTTGAGCATGCTCTTCAGCTTGTCCATCACGGACATGATCGTGTCCTCCTTGATGTGCCCCCACTGACTCAGTCTTGCCGTGGAGCCGGATCCCCGCATCTCAGCGCCGTGCGCGGGCCGCCTCCCAGGTGCCGCCGGTGATCGATTGGTGGGGTCGGTCCCACGGGATTAACGTCGATGGAGTGAACGCCCACGTTCACTTCTGATGACCTGAGACGCAGGGCAATCCCATGACAGGCGCTCAGACGACACCCTCAGAGCCTGCCGAATCCCCGGAGCGGGGCCGAGGCAGCGGTATCGCACTCCTCGTCATCGCCTCGTGCCAGCTGATGGTGGTCCTCGACATCACCATCGTGAACATCGCCCTGCCGCACATCCAGACCTCGCTCGGTTTCTCGACCGAGAACCTCTCCTGGGTGATCAACGCCTACACGCTGACCTTCGGCGGGCTGCTTCTGCTCGGCGGCCGCCTGGGCGACATCCTCGGCCGGCGCAGGGTCTTCATCTTCGGCGTTCTGCTCTTCGTGTTCGCCTCACTGCTCGGCGGACTCTCCCAGGAATCCTGGCAGTTGCTCGCGGCACGCGCGCTGCAGGGCGTCGGCGGCGCCATCGCTTCCCCCACGGCGCTGTCGCTGATCACCACGACGTTCCGTGAAGGGCCCGAGCGCAACAGGGCGTTCGGAGTCTTCGCGGCCGTCTCCGCGGGCGGCAGCGCGATCGGGCTGCTCGCGGGCGGACTGCTCGTGGAATGGCTCGACTGGCGCTGGGTCCTCTTCGTCAACGTGCCCATCGGACTGCTGATCGTGGCCGCGACCCCGCGCTACATCCGCGAATCCGAGCGTCACCCGGGCCACTTCGACATCCTCGGCGCGCTCACCTCCACCCTCGGCATGGTGCTGCTCGTCTACGGCTTCATCCGTGCCTCGGAGGAGGGCTGGAGCGACACCGTGACCGTCGCGGCCTTCGCGGCGGCGGTCGTGTTCCTTGCTCTCTTCATCCTCATCGAGCAACGGTCGAGGCAGCCCATCACCCCCCTGTGGATGTTCCGCGACCGCAACCGCGCGGGCGTCTACGCGATGATGCTGAGCCTGGCCGCGGCGATGTTCGGCATGTTCTTCTTCCTGACCCTGTTCGTGCAGAACATCCTCGGCTTCAGCCCGCTGCGTGCCGGTCTGGCCTTCCTGCCGGTGAGCGTGATCATCGCGATCGGCGCGGGATTCGCCTCGCAGTTGCTGCCCAAGTGGGGTCCCAAGCCCTTCATGGCGGTGGGCGCGATCCTGGCCGCCGTGGGACTCGGCTGGCTGACGCTGACCGATGTCGACAGCACGTACCTGGGCAGCATTCTCGGCCCCATGCTGGTCTTCGGCTTCGGCATGGGTCTGCAGTTCGTGTCACTGACGCTCATGGCGGTGTCGGGGGTGGAGTCCCAGGAAGCGGGAGCGGCGTCCGGGATCCTCAACGCCACCCAGCAGGTGGGCGGGTCGCTCGGCCTGTCCGTGCTCGTCACCGTCTTCGGTACGGCCAGCCGCAACGAGGCCACCGACCAGGTCGCCAAGTTCATGGCGGAGGCCACCCCGGCCCAGCAGCTCGAGTTCCGCAGGACGGGCCAGCTCCCGGCGCCCTGGAGCGATCAGGTGCTCGCCTCCGGCATTTCGAGCTCGTTCATCGTCGCCGCCATCTTCGCCGTCGTGGCCGCCCTGATCGCCCTGATCGTCATCCAGGTGCGCCCCGACGACCTGAAGCGCCTCCAGGGCGGCGGTGCCATGCCGCTGGCGCAGTCCGAGCCCGAGGACGCCGCGGTGAACGTGGCCGACGCGGACGCGCGCGAGGGCCGCCCACCTCAGGGCTGAGCGTCGGGGGGCAGCGGCTGCTCGGCCCAGATCACCTTGCCCGCGGGCGTGTAGCGGGTACCCCAGCGTTCGGCGAGCTGTGCGACGAGGAACAGACCGCGTCCGCCCTCGTCCGTGGTGGCCGCGTAGCGCAGATGGGGCGAGGTGCTGCTGCCGTCGAAGACCTCGCAGATGAGGCTGCGGTCGCGCAGCACACGCACCTCGATCGGGCCGTTTCCGTACCGGATCGCGTTGGTGACCAGCTCGCTGAGGATCAGCTCCGTGGCGAAGGCCATGTCGTCCAGTCCCCACTGGGCCAGCTGCCGGGTGACCGAGGCGCGTACCTCACCGACGGCCGCCGGGTCGGACGCCACCTGCCAGTCGGCGATCCGGTCGGGCCCCAGCGCGTGCGTGCGCGCCACGATCAGCGCGATGTCGTCGCTCGGGCGGGCCGGCAGCAGTGAGTCCAGAACGGCCCGGCAGGTGTCCTCCGGTGACCGGTCGGCCCCGGTGAGGGCGGTGCGCAGCATTTCGAGCCCGACGTCGATGTCCCGTTCCCGGTCCTCGACGAGCCCGTCCGTGTAGAGAACGAGCCGGCTGCCCTCCTCAAGGACGAGATCGACCGTCTCGAACGGGAGGCCCCCGAGGCCGAGCGGCGGACCGGCGGGCACCTCGGGGAACTCGACGTGTCCGTCGGGGCGGACCAGCGCCGGCGGCGGGTGGCCGGCCCGGGCGACGGTGCATGTCCGGGAGGTCGGGTCGTAGATCGCGTACAGGCAGGTGGCACCGGTGACGGCGGCGCCGCTTTCCTCCTCGTCCTGGTCGAGGCGGCCCACCAGTTCGTCGAGGAGCCCGAGCAGTTCGTCGGGCGGCAGGTCCAGCGACGAGAAGTTGTGCACGGCGGTGCGCAGCCGTCCCATGGTGGCCGCGGCATGCAGTCCGTGCCCGACGACATCGCCCACGACGACGGCGACCCGGGCACCGGACAGCGGCAGTACGTCGAACCAGTCGCCGCCCACCCCCGCCTGCGCGGGGAGATAGCGGTAGGCGATGTCCAGGGCGGTCTGCTCGGGCAGGTTGCGTGGCAGCAGGCTGCGCTGCAGTGTCACGGCCATGGTGTGCTCGCGCGTGTAGCGGCGTGCGTTGTCGATGGACACCGCGGCACGGGCGACCAGTTCCTCGGCGAGGGTCAGTTCCTCCACGTCGAAGGGCTCAGGCTTCTCGGAACGCCAGAAGTTGGCCACGCCCATCACCAGCGGGCCCACGCGCAGCGGGACGGTGATCAGCGAGTGGATTCCGTACTCCACGACCTTCGCGGATCGCTCCAGATCCTGGGCGAGCCACCCGGTGGCCTTGCTGAGGTCGGGCTCGACCAAGGACTCGCCGGTGCTGATGCTGCGGGCCTGCGGTGAGGTGGCGACGAGGGTGATCTGCTCGCCCACCGGGTAGAGCGGGGCGTCCGCGCGGATTCCGCTGGACGCCGTGCGGCGCAGTCGGCCGACCGTTTCCGGCTCCTCGCCGCTCAGCACGGCCTCGGCCAGATCCACGGTGACGAAGTCCGCGAACCGCGGTACGGCCACCTCCGCCAGTTCCTCGGCGGTGCGGGTCACGTCCAGGCTCGTGCCGACGCCCACCCCCGCGTCGTACAGCAGTTTGAGCCGCTCTCGTGCCACCTCCGCCCTGCCGGACAGCGCCCGCAGCTCGGTCGAGTCGCGCAGCGTCGCGACGCTGCCGGACGGGCCGCCCTGGAGCTCCGTCGCCCGCTGGTTGACCGCCAGCAGCCGGTCGCCGACCAGATGCACCTCGTCCGTGGCGACCCGTCCCGAGTCCAGCAGATCGGCGATGTCCGAGTCGAGGCCGAGTTCGCGGACGAGCCGTCCCTCGGCGTCCTTGGGTAGATCGAGCAGGCGGTGTGCCTCGTCGTTGGCGAGCAGCAGCCGTCCCTCGCCGCTGATGATGATCACGCCCTCACGGACGGCGTGCAGCACCGCGTCATGGTGCTCGTACATCCGGGTCATCTCGTACGGGCCGAGGCCCCGGGTCTGGCGCAGCAGACGTCTGCTCACGAGCGCCGTCCCCGCCGTGGCCAGGGCGAGCGCGGCGCCCGCGGCGGCCAGCAGGAGCGGCAGCTGCCGGTCCGCGACACCGCCCACGTTCGCCGTCGTGATGCCGGCCGACACCAGGCCCACGACCGTTCCGTCGGGGGCCTTGACGGGCACCACGGCCTGCACCAGCGGCCCGATGGTTCCGGTGATCTCCTCGGTGATGGAGCGGCCGGCCAGTCCGGGGGAGATGTCCCCGACGAACTTCTTGCCGATCCGGTCCGGGTAGCGGTGGGTGTAGCGGATCCCGTCGGTGTTCATGACGACGATGAAGTCCACCTCCGCCGCCTTGCGCGCGGCTTCGGCCTTCGGCTGGAGCAGAGCGGTGGGGTCGGGGGAGCGCAGCGCCGCGACGGTGCCGGGCGCGTTCGCGAACGTCTCGGCGACGGCGAGCGAGCGGTTGTGGGCCTCCAGCGTGCTGTCATGCCGTACCTGCAGCACCAGCGCCACCACCGCGGACACGACCAGCAGCAGCACGATGACCACTTGCAGCACGAACACCTGACCGGCGACACTGCGCCCGCTCAACGCCGACCGCAGCTTCCCGAACCGTCTTCGCCGCGATCCGCCCTCGTCCGGCCCCCGCTGACCGGGCGGTCTGTGGGGTGTCCGGGTCGACTGAGCCCAGGATCGACCCATTAGTCGGACCATGTGCATATGTCTACACTGCCCGGCGCCCGGAGGCGAGGGGCGTCACACGCTGCGACAGGGGCCCGGGGCGCACGCCGGGACCGGGGAGCCCCGCGGCCGGCATGGTCCGGTCGCATCATGGAGGTGGGTCTATTTATCGTCATTTGTCCCTCGGGCCCGCCTCAAGCGCTGGAGGTCGTCATGGAAACCACGGACCGTTACCGGCTGTCCTTCACCCACCGGCGATCAGGTACGGGCGCGACGACGGATGAGGTGATCGTCGAACGGACCGACACCGTGGGGCCGGGCGGAAACCCCGTGTACTGCGATCCCACCGGCATCCTTCGCGCCGAGATCAGCCCGGCGGGGGAGGTGCGGATGCTGGCCAGCGGTGCCTACCAGGCGCCGACGGCCCCCTCCGCCGAACCGCTTCCCTGAGCGATCGCGCCCTTGGACTTCTCTCGGGAGACGCGACGCTTCGCCTCGGCGGGCACGTCGTGTGGGTGACACTGGCCCAGTGATTGTCGAACGTGCGTATGCCCACCTCCCCTCGTACGATCAGGACGCCTGGCCGTGGTCGGTGCCCTGCGTACGCCAACTGCTCGACGAGGGGCTGCGCTTCACCGCGCCGGTGACCTTTCTGGTCGGTGAGAACGGCTCGGGGAAGTCGACCCTGGTCGAGGCGCTGGCGGAGGCGTTCGGCCTGGATTCATACGGTGGCTCGCACGACTGGCGCTACGCCTCCGCGCGCGGCAAGTCGGTGCTCGGCGAGCGGATGAAGTTCGACGCGGCTCCGCGCGGGCGCCGTATGGCCACCAACTGGTCGGCCCGCAAGGGCTTCTTCCTGCGGGCCGAGACCGCTCTCGACGCCCTGGGCAGGGAGGGCTTCTCGCCGGACTCGGTCAGTCACGGCGAAGGCTTTCTCGCCGCGTTCCGCGGAAAATTCCTCCAAGCCGGGCTCTATGTCCTGGACGAGCCGGAAGCGGCGCTCTCGTTCTCCTCCTGTCTCGAACTCATCGGGCACATCGACCGGTTGACCAAGGAGGGCGGCCAGGTCATCTGCGCCACCCACTCCCCACTCCTGACCGCCCTGCCGGGCGCGGACATCGTCGAGGTCGGCGAACACGGCATGCGCAGGGTCTCCTGGCGGGAGCTCGGCGTCGTGGACCACTGGCGCCGCTACCTCGCCGACCCGGACGCCTATCTGCGCCACATCGTCGAGCCGTAGGCGGCCATCTCGCCTGCCGCCCGACCGGTGCACAGCGACAGGGTGCAGCTCGATGGCACTGGCGGTGACTACACCCCTGCCACTACATTTGGCTGCATGAGTGTAGTCACCGTGCGGATCCCCGACACCATGGACCACGCGTTGCGCGCCGCCGCCGCCGACGCACCCTCGCTGAACGCCTACATCGTGCAGGCGGTGCGCCGCCAGATGACGCTCGACGCCGCCCGCAAGCTCGTCGCCCTCGGTGCACAGGCTCTCGACCTCGACGGCGAGGGCGACGCCCTGTGACGATCCGCAAGGGCGACGTGTGGGACGTGGACACCGGCAAGGGCACCCGCACCGTGCTGGTCGTCAGCCTCGACGGGCTCGCCGACGCGTACGGGGCAGTGGTCGCGCTCGTGCTGCATGCTCCGGCCGTGCACCCCGACACCGCGATGAGCGTGCGACTCGCCTCCCCGGTGGACGCATCGGTCGTCGCCGTCAACCTGGTTCAGCTGTCTGCGTCCCGATTCGAGACGGGGACAGCGCACGGCAACATCGGCCCCGATCAGCAAGAGCTCGTCGACAACGCACTCCGTGCGGTCCTCGACCTGTGACCTCCCGCGGCATGCGCGGCCGCCGACCCTGAGGCCGGACTACTCGAACCGCGAAGGATCTCCGGCTCCCCGGCGTACGATCTCGGCTTCCCCACTGGAGAAGTCGATGACGGTCGTCGGCTCCGTGCCGCAGTCGCCGGAGTCGAGGACGGCGTCCACCACGTGATCGAGTTCTTCCTTGATCTCCCAGCCCTGGGTCAGGGGCTTGTCCTCGTCGGGCAGGAGCAGGGTGCTCGACAGCAGCGGCTCGCCGAGTTCGGCGAGGAGTGCCTGGGCGGCGACATGGTCGGGAATCCTGACGCCGACGGTCTTCTTCTTCGGGTGCAGCAGCCTGCGCGGAGCCTCCTTCGACGCCGGGAGGATGAAGGTGTAACTGCCGGGCGTGGACGCCTTGATCGCCCGGAACACCGTGTTGTCCAGGTGCACGAAATGGCCCAGCTGCGCGAAGTCCTGGCACATCAGCGTGAAGTGGTGGCGGTCGTCGAGCCGGCGGATCGTGCGGATGCGGTCGAGTCCGTCGCGGTTGCCCAGCTGGCATCCGAGCGCGAAGCAGGAGTCCGTGGGGTAGGCGACGAGACCTCCGCCGCGGATGATGTCCGCCGTCTGGCTGATGGTGCGCGGCTGCGGGTTCTCCGGGTGCACGTCAAAGTACTTGGCCATGGGCCGAGCTTAGGGCCGCGGAGGCGGCGTTTCCGACCGCCTCCCCAGGTGTGCCTCGCTCTCTCCTCGGGTGGGCGTCGCTCCCGGTGCGGGCCGGGCTATGCGTCCGACGCCTTCGCGTACTCCCTTGCCATGCCTCCGGCGAAGTCGTAGACCACGGCCTGTTCGTCTCCCACGACCCATGCGTCGTGTCCGGGCGGGACGACGAACACGTCGCCGGGTCCGACCTCGCTCTCGCCACCGTCATCCATGCGGATGTGCATCCGCCCCTGGACGACATAGCCGTTGTGATGGACCTCGCAGCTCTCGGTTCCCGCGATGGGAGCCACGGACTCGGACCAGCGCCAACCCGGCTCGAAGGTGCCCACGGCGAAGTCGAGCCCGGTGAGGTGGACGGCTTCGAGGTGGCCACGAGGGAAATCGCGTCGCTCATCAGGCTTGTCGACCGTCTTGACCTCGATCATGACGGCTCCCTTCAGATCGGACCCCCTCCACTCCATCGTCTGCCTGTCCACCTGGGACCGCCAACCGGGGGAACGCGCGTCAGAGGAGGGGAATGGTCACCTCGTCCTCGACGGGCGGATCGACTTCCTGTTCCCGGTTCCCCGTCGCAGAGAAGCAGCGCAAGCGGATCGAGGCCGGGGTGACGTCGAGACGCAGGAAGCACTTGAAGAAGGGCGGGCTGTACGTCGCCGATCCGGGCGAGAAGAGCTGGGTGTAGGCCTTGCGCACCGGGAGGCGGAAGCGCGAGGCGGGGCCGGGTCGGCGTCCGGCGCCCAGCAGGCCGGCGACGAGGCGGGTGCGCAGGGTGACCGGGGCGGGCTCGGCCTGGCTCCGGGTCGGGGGAATGCCGAGACGTTTGGCGATGACGGCCCTGGCCTGGGCCTCGGTGAGCGTGAAGAAGCGGCGCAGGTGGAGGCGGCGTCCGTAGAGCCTGCTGTAGAAGGCGAGGGAGTCACCGCGCAGCGGGTAGCAGCGGAAGTCGTCTTCGCCGACCTGGGCGACGGAGACAGGGGGAATGGTGTGGGTGGCGTGCATGAACGCCCCGCCGCCGCCCGCGACCACGTACTGGATGGTGCGGCCGTCCACCCGTACCGGATAGCGCTGGTAGTTGTGGATGTCGCCCCCTATCGCGGCGACATAGTGATGCGCGGGATCGCGCACGATGTCGTCGACGGTGCCGCCGTCCTCGATGCGGCACGGGTGGTGCTTGGCGTCCACGTACAGGGGGGAGCCGGTGACGAGGATTTTGGGAACGGCTCCCTTGGAGACCTCCCGCAGCCACCGGCCCTGCTCGGCGTCGATCGTCCCCAGGAGTCCGGTGTCGATCCCTATGATGCGCACCGGTCCGGCGTCGATGGCCCAGTACGGGCCCGGCTGGACGGCCTGTTGGGCGGGAGCGGAGCGCATCTGCCGTGCCTCGGCGAGGCGTTGTTCGTCGGGCGGGCGCGGGGTGTGCCACAGCAGCGACCGCAGCCACGCTCGCGACAGCTTGCGCGGCACGGCTCGCGGTGTCGGCGGCGGGGCGTCGCAGAACTCGCGCATGAAACCCTGGAGGTCCTCGTACCAGTCGTGGTTGCCGGGTATCGCGTAGACGGGCGCCTGGTAGTCCCGGTACGGGCGGTAGAACTTCGTGCCGTAGTCGTCGGCGCTGCCGACCGGGTAGACCACGTCACTGGCGAGGACGGCGAACCTCGTGTCCTGACCGACCTTCAGAAAGCCCGGGACCACGGCGTATTGAGGGTCGTCGCCCTCACCGGTGTCGCCGATGACCATGAAGGAGAAGTGGTCCGGATCATCGCGCCGGACCACCGCGTCCGCGGGCGCCCCGGCCGCCTTCCGCTGCTCCACCCAGCGGCTGCGGGTATCTCCCGTGGGGTCGCCGAACCAGGAGGCCAGCACGCCGTTGCGTGCGGGCCACAGCGTCCTCGGATTGAGCCACGAGAGCTTCTCCACCCGGCGCGGCATCAGCTCTTTGTAGTCGCCGGGTTCTGGGGCTCCCCAGCCGGCCCCCTCGGCGGTGTCGCGCGATGAGTCGGACATCGGTGAACCGTAACAACCCGCGGCGTTCCGGCACATGGCGCGTGCCGGAACGCCGCTCGCCTGTGGATCAGGCGGTGTGGAGGGTGAGCCCGTAGCGGCTGAGGATCTCGTTGATGGGCTGATACCAGGTCTCGCCGCCGCTGCTGCAGTTGCCCCAGCCGCCGGACGTGACGCCCTGCGCCTGGTCACCGCTGATGAACGAGCCGCCGGAGTCGCCGGGTTCGGCGCAGACGTTCGTCTTCGTCATCTGGCGGACGGCGCCCTGGCTGTAGTTGACGGTCTCGTTCTTGGCGAGCACCGTGCCGCAGTGCCAGTGCGTGGTCGAGCCCGAACGGCAGATGGACGCGCCGATGGGAGCCTCTCCCGAGCCGCGGACGAGCTGGTCGGAGACGGTTCCCCAGCCCAGGACGACGGGCACGGTCCACCAGCCGCTGCCGACGTTGACCCAGGCGTAGTCGTTGTCGGGGAAAGAGGAACCCTGGAAGTTGCCGATGTAGCTGCCGTCCCAGCCCCTGACACCGGCGCTGGGCTGTCCGCAGTGTCCGGCGGTGACGAATCCGCCGTACACGGAGAAGCCGATGGAGCAGCGGACGTTGCCCGTGTAGTACGGGTCCCCGCCCACGGTGCCGGCGGCGAGCGTGCGCGGCGCCTGCTCCGTCACGTCGAGTGTCACCGGACCGGCCTGGCGGGCCCGGGCCACGAAGGCCTGGACATCGTTGTCATCCTTCTGTTCGGCGACCACGCCGACGACGACCGAGCTGCTCTTGGGGTCGACGTGCCAGCCGCTGACACCGGAGGGTGCGTCCAGCTTGTCGATCCGCGCCATGGCGGCGTCGAGCCGGCGCTCGCTGTGCTCGACGAGAGTGACCCGGGCGCCGGTGGCCTCGACGGCTTTCCTCCGTGCGTCGTCGGTGATCGCGACGGTGAGCTTCCCGCTCTCCGCCTCGAACCACGACCCGCCGTAGGAGGCGCCGGCGGCACGCTCGGCAGCTCGCTCGACGGTGCGGGCCGTCGCCTCGGCCTTGAGCCGGTCGGTGGCCTGGGCCTTGGTCAGGCCCAGGTCTTGCTGCATGGCGGTGATCAGGGCCGAGGATGCCGGGGCGCGGTCCGCGGCGGTGGGGGAGTCGGCGGCGGACGCCTGGGTGCTGACACCCGCGGCCACGGTGCTCAGCAGCAGGGCCGCGGACAGACAGGATCGCAGAACTGTTGTGCGTCTCAAGGGAGTTGCCTTTCGTCGTTCCGGTCGTGGGGTAGGAGCGGAAGGGCAGGGTGAGAGCGCTCTCACGGTTGTGCGCCGATGACGCTAGCCGCTGATCATGGGCAGGTCCATGCCAATCGCGCCGATTGTTCCCCCGAGGCCGTCCGGGGCGGCGGGGGCCGTCCACGATCTGCGGGTGCGGGTGTCCGTATCTGTGGGTTGTATGTCCCTACGGCCATGGCACCGAGCCACCGGTCCGACGAGGCTGGAATCCGTCGCCGGACGGTCCGGTGACGGCAATGACCAAGAAGTGCGGGTGAACGCGATGACCACCGATTCGAACCCGGTCACCGGGGTGAGCGTGCCGGACACCAAGCTCGCGAGGGAGGCGACCGAACTGGTCAGGGACACCACGAGCGACCTCGTCTACCACCACTCGCGCCGTGTGTACCTGTTCGGCGCCGTGCAGGGCCGCAACCGCGACCTGAGCTTCGACCCCGAACTCCTCTACATCGGCGCGATGTTCCACGACCTCGGACTGTCCGAACGCTTCCACTCCAGCGGACGCCGCTTCGAGGTGGACGGTGCGGACGAGGCGCGCCGCTTCCTGCGCGCACGCGAGGTGCCCGAGGACAGCATCCGCCGGGTGTGGACGGCGATCGCCCTGCACACCACGCCCGGTGTCCCGGAGTTCATGGAACCGGAGGTGGCCCTGGTGACGGCGGGCGTCGAATACGACGTACTGGGCATCGGCTACGACGACATCTCCGCCGCCGACCGCTCGCGCATCGTCGCCCTGCACCCCCGGCCCGACTTCAAGAAGCAGATCCTCGGCGCCTTCACCGACGGCATCCGCCCCAAGCCGGAGACCACGTTCGGCAACGTCAAGGCGGACGTACTGGAGCACTACGTACCCGGCTTCGAGCGGGGCGACTTCGTCCGCACCATCCTGGACTCTCCATGGCCCGAGTGACCTCCCGCGACTTCGGCGCCGCGGCTCACGTCGTCGCGGTGCTGGCCTTCGACGGCGTACAACTGCTGGACGTCACCGGCCCGGTGGAGGTCCTGACGACGGCCAACGCCTACGGAGCCCGCTACGACGTGCGCCTGGTGTCCGTCACCGGCGCCGACATCCGCACCTCCGCGAACGTGCGCATCGGCGTCGACGGCAGCTGGGACGAAGTCCCCGGGCGGCTGGGCACGTTGCTCGTGCCGGGCAGACGCGAGTGGCGGCACGTGGTCGCCGACGACGGCCTGGTCGCCGCAGCGGCCGACCTGGCAGGCCGCGCCAAGAGGGTCGCCTCCGTGTGCGCCGGCGCCTTCCTGCTGGCGGAGGTCGGAGCGCTCGACGACCGCCGGGCAGCGACCCATTGGCAGCTCGCACAGGAGCTGGCCGCCGCCTATCCCAAGGTGACCGTCGAGACCGATCCGCTGTTCGTACGGGACGGCAAGGTCATCACCTCCGCCGGCGTCACCTCGGGAATCGACCTCGCCCTGGCCCTCGTCGAGGAGGACCACGGCCCCGACCTGGCCCGCGACGTCGCCCGCGAACTCGTCGTCTTCATGGCACGCCCCGGCGGACAGTCCCAGTTCAGCGCCCGCCTGACCCCACGGGACGCCACCCACCTGGTCGTCCGCCGCGTCATGAACCTCGTGGGAGCCGACCCCGCCGCCGCCCGCGACCTGGACGCGCTGGCCCGCGGCGCCGGAGTCAGCACCCGCCACCTCAGCAGACTCTTCCGCGCGCAGACCGGGATGACAGTCGGCCAGTACGTCGAGTCGGTCCGCCTCGAAGCCGCGCGGGCACTCCTGGAATCCGGCAGCGACACCGTCGACGCGGTGGCCGAGGAGGCGGGCTTCGGCTCGGCGGAGTCGATGCGCCGTGCCTTCCAGCAGGCGCTGGGCGTCTCACCGACGGCGTACCGGGCGCGTTTCCGTACGACGGGCAGGGCGGTGGACGGGTGACCGGTCTGCTGCCCTCCGGCCGTCAGGCGTGTGTGCGGGCCAGCAGTAGCGCGACATCGTCGTCGGGTTCGGGGCGCAGCGAGCCGAGCAGCATGTCGCTGGTCCGCTCCAGGGATTGCCGTGTGCTCTGGAGGAGGCGGGTCATGGTGTCCAGGCCGGTGTCGATGGGTTCCGTGCGGTTCTCGATCAGACCGTCGGTGTACAGGGCGAGCAGGGAGCCCGGCGGCAGCTCCACCTCCATGGTGCCGAAGGGCACGCCGCCGACGCCGAGGGGCACGCCGCCGGGGATGTCGAGCAGGTCCGCGCTGCCGTCGGGGCGGATCAGGACCGGCGGGAGGTGGCCGGCGCTGGACAGCTCGCACGTGCCGCGACCGGGGTCGCACACCGCGTAGACACAGGTGGCGATGGCGTCACCGAGCGAACCCGCGATGTCGTCGAGGTGGCCCAGCAATTCGGCGGGAGAGGGGTCGAGCCGAGCGAGGGCGCGGGTGGCGGTACTCAACTGCCCCATGATCGCGGCCGCTTGGACGCCCTTGCCCATCACGTCGCCCACGATCAGGCCGGTCCGTCCCCGGCTCAGGGGCAGTACGTCGTACCAGTCCCCGCCGACCTCGCTCAGGGCCGGCAGATAGCGGACGGCGATGTCGAGGCCTTCGTGGTCCACGGGGGTGCGCGGGAGCAGGCTGCGCTGCAGGGTCAGGGCGGCGGTGCGTTCGCGTCCGTAGAGCCGGGCGTTGTCGACGCAGATCGCCGCGCGTGCGGCGAGTTCGGAGGCGAGGATGCGGTCCTGTTCGTCGAACGGACGGGTGTTGATGGTGCGGTACAGACTGAGCGTGCCCAGCACTTCGCCGCGTGCCACCAACGGGACGGCCAGGTAGGAGTGGACGCCGGCCACCCGCAGGGTCTGTGCGGCGTGGGAGTCCCTGGCGATGCGCCGCATCGTGGCGGAGTCCACACGTTCCACCAGGATCGGCCTGGCTTCCCGGACGCACTGGGTGATGATCCGCGTCGAGCTGTAGGTGGCCAGTTCGCCGACCGGGTCCGCGGCGTGGATGGCGTCGGTGAGGTACCCGGCCGCCACGGCCAGCGCCCGGAACTCGGCCTGGGCGTCTCCGGTGACCGCCGTGGTGGTGCCGTGCGCGACCACGGCTTCGAGTACGTCGACCGCGGCCAGGTCCGCCAGCTGGGGTACGGCCACGTCGGCCAGTTCCCGGGCGGTCTGCTGAAGATCGAGTGTGGTGCCGATGCGGGCACCGGCGTCCGCGATCACGGACAGGTGCTCGCGCGCCTGGGAGATCTCGGCAGCCGCCTGCTGCCGCTCGGAGACGTCGATGATGGACATCGCGAGGCCCAGGACACGGCCCTCCGCGTCCTCGATGCGGTGGTACGACTCCGAGTACGCACGGTCCTCGGTGTCCCGCGGCGTCCTGCCGACGGTCATCTGGTCCAGCAGGGGTTTGCCGCTGGCCAGGACCAGGCGCATGCGTGACTCGATGACCTCCGCGTCGAGATCCGGCATCATCTCGGCCAGCCGGTGCCCCAGGACCGTGTCCTCGGGAAGTCCGTTGATCCGCTCCAGCGCCGGATTGACGCCCACCCAGCGCAGGTCGTTGTCGAAGACCGCGATGCCCACCGGGGTCTGCTGCACGAGGCTGTGGGAGAGGGCGAGGTCCCGCTCGACGCGCCGTACGGTGGTGGCGTCCGTGACCAGGCTCAGAATGTGGATTCGCCCGTTGCTGTCGTGCAGTCGCATGGTGCGGAACTCCACGGGGCGTTCGGTGCCGTCCTTGTGCTGCATGGGGAAGACCCCGGCCCATCGCGCTCCCGAACGTACCTGCCCGAACAGCTCGCGCGCCCGCTGCAGGTTGTCGGGTGACACCAGGAGCTCGTCGGTGCGTCGGCCGAGGGCCTCCTCCGCCCGGTACCCGAGCAGTTGTTCGGCCTCGGGGCTCCACAACCCGATGCACCCGTCGCTGTCCACCACCACGGCCGCGACCTGCAACAGGTCGAGCAGCCCACCCGGCGCCGCGGTGACCTCGTCGTCGTCGTTCCAGGTCGTATACCCGTGCATTCCAGCCGCTCCTTCCGGCGCGGCACCGGCACCGCCAAGATCCGTCCTGCGGGATCTCCGATTACGTCACACCACGCCCCGGAGAGCAACACCTGCCCGGGGAACCCGTCCATGAACCGCAGGTGGCGGGCCCCGGCGCAGATGTCCGCCGTTCCGCACATGCCACCGAACGGGTGACGGCGCGGGCCCGCCGAAACCGTTCCTCGGCGGGCCGGGGTCCATCAGACATTTTCACCAGTCACGGCTCTATGAACCTCGAGGTCCGCTGGTTACTCTCCGCCGCATGATTTCCACGGTGGTCTGGGGCACCGGCAACGTGGGCCGCGCGGCCATCCGCGCCGTCGACGCCCACCCGGCGCTGAAACTCGCTGCAGTACTCGTCCACAACCCCGAGAAGGTCGGCCGCGACGCGGGCGAACTCGGCGGGCTCGACCACGGACTGGGGGTCACGGCGACCGACGACATCGATGCCGTACTGGCCGCCGGCCCCGGAGCCGTCGTATACGCGGCGACCGGCGACATCCGGCCCGACGAGGCGCTCGACGACATCGGCAGGGCGATCCGCGCCGGCGCCGTGGTCGTCACCCCCGCGCTGTACCCGCTCTACGACCAGCGCAACGCCCCGCCCGAGTTCCGCGATCCGGTGCTCGGCGCCATCGCGGACGGAGGAGGCTCACTGTTCGTCTCCGGCGTCGACCCGGGCTGGGGCAACGACGTACTGCCCCTGCTGATCAGCGGACTCGGCACCACGCTCGACGCCATCCGCTGCCAGGAGATCTTCGACTACTCCACGTACGAGCAGGAGGACTCCGTCCGCCACCTGATCGGCATGGGCCACCCGATGGACTACGAGCCGCTGATGCTCGCGCCGTCGATCCCGACCATGGTGTGGGGCGGGCAGATACGGCTGATGGCCAGGGCCCTCGGCGTCGAACTCGACGACATCCGCGAGACCTTGGAGCGCCGAGCCCTCGAAGCGACGGTGAGCACCCGCACGATGGGGGAGTTCGAGGCAGGCACCCAGGGCGCGGTGCGCTTCGAGGTGCAGGGGATCGTCGGGGGCGAACCCCGCATCGTCATCGAGCACATCACCCGCATCCACGCCTCCTGCGCACCGGACTGGCCGACACCTCCCGACGGTGGCGACGGAGCACACCGCGTCATCATCGAGGGCAGCCCCCGCATCGAGGTCACCGTCGAGGCCACCGACGAGGGCGAGAACCGGTCCGCCGGCGGGAACGCCACCGCGGTCGGCCGACTGGTGGGCGCCATCGACTGGCTCGTGGACGCGGAACCCGGACTCTACGACGCGCTCGACGTCCCGCTGCTTCCCGCAGTCGGCCGACTCGGAAGGAAGTGACCCCTATGACCATGCAGATCGACATCCCCGAGGGCCAGGAGCCGATCGGGTACGTGTGGGGCGAGTTGGTGCCCGGCATCGGGATGGCCGCCGCGAACTTCTCGCTGTCCGTGTACGAGCACACCACCCTGGGACTGCGCGAGTTCGAGGCCGCGCGCCTGCGCATCGCGCAGATCAACGGCTGCCTGTTCTGCCTGGACTGGCGGACCGAACGGGAGGGCCAGAAGGTCGAGGAGGAGTTCCCGGAGGCTGTGACCCAGTGGCGTACCACTGACGCTTTCGACGACCGCACCAGACTGGCCGCGGAGTACGCCGAGCGGTACGCCCTGGACCACCACGGTCTCGACGACGAGTTCTGGACGCGGATGACCGCGCTCTACAGCCAGCGCGAGATCGTGGAGCTGAGCATGAGCATCGGTTCCTGGCTGGCGTTCGGCCGGCTCAACCATGTGCTCGGCCTCGACGCCGTGTGCGTGCTGCCCACGCACTGAACCGGATTTCCGGACCCGCCGCCGTTACAGGTCGGTGGCGATGATCTTCTCGATGTTCCGTTCGGCGAGTGCCGTGATGGTGACGAACGGGTTGACGCTGGTGTTGCCGGGGATGAGCGAGCCGTCGATGACGTAGAGGCCCGAATAGCCGTGCAGACGGCCGTAGTTGTCGGTGGCCTTGTTGAGCACCGCGCCGCCGAGCGGGTGGTACGTGAGGTGGTCGCCCCAGATCTTGTAGACGCCGAAGAGGTCGGTGCGGTAGATCGTCCCTTCCGTTGCGTTGATCTTGTCGAAGATGGACTTGGCCATGTCGATCGAGGGCTGCTTCCAGGCGGTCTGCCAGTTCAGCTCGGCCTTGCCCGTCGCGGCGTTCCAGGTGAACTGGGCGCGGTTGGGGTTCTTGGTGATCGACAGGTAGAACGAGGCGAACGTCTCGATCCCGGTGGGCAGCGGTGCGACCTCGGCGAACGCGCCACCGGCGGCCCAGTTGTCGATGCCGCCGCACGGAATGCTCGCCTGGAGTGCGCCGGTCGGGTCCCACAGGTGGTTGGCGCGACCGCACATGACGTTGCCGTTGTCGCCCCACCCCTGGCCGATCTCGGAGTTGAGGCCCGGCAGCGCGCCGGTGGCCTTCAGCTTGACCAGGAGCTTGCTGGTGCCGACGCTGCCGGCCGCGAAGAAGACGCGGTCCGCTGTCACGGTCTTGGTGGTCGTGGTGTCCCCGTTGGTGTTGATCTGGTCGATGACGACGGTATAGCCGCCGCCGGACGCCGGCGCGACCGAAGTGACCTTGTGGAGCGGCGAGATGGTGACCCTGCCGGTGGATGCGGCCTGGGCGAGGTAGGTCTTCTGCAGTGACTTCTTGCCGTAGTTGTTTCCGTACAGGATCTCGCCCGCCAGCGCCGACTTGGGGACGGTTCCGAGGGCCTCCTGCTTCATGTAGTCCCAGTCGTATACGTCGGGGACGAAGACGAACGGGAACCCGGACCGCTGGGCGTGCTTGCGGCCGACCCGCGCGTACTGGTAGGCGGCCGTGCTGTCGAACCAGGCCGGGTCGATGGTGCTGACCCCGAGCGCGGCGTTGGCCCGCGGGTAGTAAGTGCCGTACATCTCGTCGGCGTTCACCGACGGGAGGACGGCGGCGAAGTTCTCGCGCTTCGGCGTGACGGCCATACCGCCGTTGACCAGGGAACCGCCGCCGACACCGCGGCCCTGGTACACGATGATGCCGCCCATCTCCTCGGCGTCCAGGATCCCGGTGTAGCGGGGGACGTCCTTGTCGATCGGGAAGCCGAGGAAGTTGCTGAGGGGCTGCTTGGTCCTGGTGCGCAGCCAGTACGACCGGTAGTCCGGGCTGGTGGTGTTGGCGAAGATCTTGCCGTCCGTGCCGGGGGTGTCCCAGGCCATGCCCATCTCGATCATGTGTACATCGACACCGGCCTGGGCCAGGCGCAGGGCGGCCACGGAACCGCCGTACCCGGTACCGATCACCAGGGCGGCGACATGTGCTCCGGGCGCGATCGGTCCGGCCGCGGCGACGGCCTGTTCCTGGGCGGACGCGGTGCGGGCCGAGAGGGTTACAGCTCCAAGAATAGAACCAGTTCCAGTGATGAATCTTCTACGCGAGACACCCCTGGAGGCCTTGTTGTGCATGGTAGTGTCGTTCATGTGACACTCCTCACTCTCTACGAGTGAGAACACGTTCTACTGTTGCTAGCGTGTTAAGTCACTACATACCTCTAGGTAACTTGTGTCCGATTCGGGATGGCTGGTGGGCCGCGCCCCCGCCTCGGAAGCAGACCGGCAGCCCGATCGGACAGGTGCCGTCACCCGCGAACCCGATGCGTGCGAGGGCTCCGTGAGCCGCTGACGTTCGCGCGGCGTACACCTTGACTTCACAAGACCCCCGCGCAACATTCCTGACGCCGCATCAGAACCGGGACGCCCAGCGCCCGTTGCTTCCCGGGGTACAGCACGCTCTCCCGTCCCTTCGCCCGGTTGGAGCGCCCTGCCATGTCCACAAGTACGACCCCTGCGAGAACGACCGAACCCCCTGCCGCACCCGGGCCGTCACGGCGCCGGGTGCTCGGCGCGACGGGCGCCTCCCTCGCACTCGCGGTCGGCTTCGCGGGCGCGGCCGACTCCGGCGAACTGCCCCTGCTCGGCACCTACGACGTCGTGGTGATCGGTTCCGGAGCGGCGGGGATGACCGCCGCGCTGACGGCCGCGAAGCAGGGCCTGAGCTGTGTCGTCGTGGAGAAGGCGGCCACCTTCGGGGGCTCGGCGGCCCGCTCCGGCGCGGGCATCTGGATACCGAACAACCCGGTGATCCTCGCCGCCGGCGTCCCCGACACCCCCGCCAAAGCAGCCGCGTACCTCGCGGCGGTGGTCGGCCCCGACATCTCCGCCGCGCGCCAACAGGCCTTCCTCGGCAAGGGCCCCGCCATGCTCTCCTTCGTCATGGCGAACAGCCCGCTGCGCTTCCGGTGGATGGAGGGCTACAGCGACTACTACCCGAACCTGCCCGGCGGACTGCCCGGCGGCCGTTCCATCGAACCCGACCAGCTCGACGGGAACATCCTGGGCGCCGAACTCGCCCGCCTGAACCCCTCGTACATGACGGTCCCGAGCGGCATGGTCGTCTTCAGCGCCGACTACAAGTGGCTCACCCTCTCCGCGGTGAGCGTGAAGGGCGCCGCCGTGGCCACCGAGTGCCTGGCCCGCGGCACCCGGGCGGCGCTGCTCGGCCAGAAACCCCTCACCATGGGCCAGTCACTGGCGGCAGGCCTGCGCGCGGGCCTGCTGGCCGCACAGGTGCCGGTGTGGCTGAACACCCCGCTGTCCGACCTGTACATGGAGAGCGGATCAGTCACCGGGGCGGTCGTGACGCGCAACGGCGCACCGGGCCTCGTCAGAGCGCGCCGCGGAGTGATCGTCGGCTCCGGCGGTTTCGAGCACAACGCGGCCATGCGTAACCAGTACCAGCAGCAGCCCATCGGCACCGCATGGACGGTGGGCGCCAAGGAGAACACCGGCGACGGCATCCAGGCGGGCGAGCGGGCGGGCGCGGCGCTCGACCTGATGGACGACGCCTGGTGGGGCCCCGCGATCCCGCTGCCCGACCAGCCCTACTTCTGCCTCGCCGAACGCACCCTGCCCGGCGGGCTCCTCGTCAACGCAGCGGGCGCCCGCTTCGTCAACGAAGCGGCTCCCTACAGCGACGTCGTGCACATCATGTACGAGCGTGACGCGACCGCACCGGACATCCCGGCCTGGCTGATCGTCGACCAGAACTACCGCAACCGCTACCTGTTCAAGGACGTGGCCCCGACCTTCACGTTCCCCGACGCGTGGTACCAGTCGGGCGCCGCCCACAAGGCCTGGACCCTGGACGCGCTCGCCGGTCGGATCGGCGTCCCCGCGGCCGCCCTGCGCGCCACCGTCAACCGCTTCAACGGCCTCGCCCTGAACGGCACGGACACCGACTTCCACCGCGGCGACAGCGCTTACGACCACTACTACACCGACCCCGCGATCCTCCCCAACTCCTGCCTGGCACCCCTGTGGCTGGCGCCGTTCTACGCCTTCAAGATCGTCCCGGGCGACCTGGGCACCAAGGGAGGCATGCGCACGGACGCCCGGGCGCGCGTACTGCGGCCCGACGGCTCCGCGATCCCCGGCCTGTACGCCGCGGGGAACGCCAGCGCCGCCGTCATGGGGCACAGCTACGCCGGCGCGGGCTCCACGATCGGTCCCGCGATGACCTTCGGGTATATCGCGGCGCTGGACATCGCGGCCGGTGTCCCGTGATCAGGCCTGGAACTCGGTGAGATCGATGCTGTGAACGTGCAGCGGATAGCCGTACACCGGATGGGTCGTCTCGTGATCCAGCTCCATGCCGAGCTTGCGGATGATGTTCTCGGAGGCGTCGTTTCCCATCCGGTTGATCGCGATGACACGGTCGAGGCCACGGTCCTGGAGCGCGAACTCCAGCGTGGCATGGGCGGCCTCGGCCGCGTACCCCTGGCCCCAGAACTGTGAGCCGAGCCGCCAGCTGATCGCCACGGCGGGCAGTACCTCAGGAAGGAACTCCGGCACGGACAGCCCTGCGAAACCGGCCACTTCGCCCGAGGCCAGCAGCTCGACGGCGAACAGGCCGAAGCCCTCCTCGTCCCACTCCTCCTCCCACCGCTCGATGTCCTCGGCGGTTTGATCCAGGTCGCGCACGGAGCCGTCGTCGATCCAGTGCATGACCTGGGAGTCCGCATTGATGTCCGCCATGGGCGTGAGGTCGTCTTCGTACCAGCGGCGGAGCAAGAGGCGGGGGGTGTGGATCTCGGTCATGGCGTCCATCCTGCCTGACGGAGCGAGAATGCCCACCATGACGATGATCTCGACTCGCGCCCAGCAGGTCGCCGAGATGGCCGAAGCCCGCGCCCGCGACGGGTTCGCTCTGGTCGCCCTCGACGGCCCGGGAGGCTCCGGCAAGTCGTCCCTGGCCGCCGCGCTCGTCGAGGTACGCGGAGTCGTAGTGGTGCACGGTGACGACTTCTACCGACCCATGAACACGGAGGAACGCGCAGCGCTGGATCCCGTGCAGGGCTACCACCGCTACTTCGACTGGCAGCGGCTGCGCGAGGAGGTGCTCGCCCCGCTCGCCGCCGGCCGCGAAGCCGCCTACCGACACTACGACTGGGAGACCGGGACCCTGGCACCCGACGAGATCCACACCGTCCCCCGCTCCGGCATCGTCGTCGTCGAGGGCGTGTACTGCGCCCGGCCCGAACTCGCCGACCACTACGACCTGTTGGTGTACGTCGGCACCTCGCGCGAGGAATCCATGCGCCGACTCCGAGCACGCGGCCATGACCACGGCCCGATCGACTGGGAGTCCCGCTGGCGCCTGGCCGAAGAGCACTACCTGGCCGCAACCCGGCCCCGGGAACGCGCCCACCTGGTGGTCCCCGGGTACTGAACCCTCCCCGTGCGTCAACGGCAGGACGGGGACGCCCCGTTGGTCGGGTAGTGACTCTCGAAGACCGCCGCGTCCGTGTCGCGGGCGGACGTCAGGGCAGGCTGTCACCCAGCTCCAAGACCAGGTCGGCAACCGTTTCGGGTTCACGCAGCGTCGGCAGGTGATCGGATCCAGGCATCCTCACCAGACGACAGCCCGGAATCCGCGCGGCCATCTCCTCGTTGCACCGGATCACCTCGGCCTGATCCCGCTCGCCCAGCGCCAGCACGCACGGCAGTGCCAGCTCGCCGAGCCGGTCGAACGCGGGTGCGTCAGGGACTTGATAGGGGTGCGTGGTGAACCACGCGGGAATGGCCCCGCGCAGGTGTGCGGCGGCCTCCTCGTCCTCGTCGACACCTGCCGCTGCCCAGGTCCGCAGGCCCAGAGCGACCAGGCCGTCCATGTCGCCGTCCTTCGCCAGCGTCTCGATCTGCGCCATCAACTGCGGCGAGGAGAGCCCTTCGTAGCCGGTGACGCCGGGAACGAACAGGGCGAGCCCCGCCACCCTGCCCGGCTCGTCGAGTGTGAGGCTCAGCGCCGTGGCACCGCCCATACTTCGCCGCCCTGACCGACACCATGAGTTCTCCCATGCCACCAGCCTGTCCCAGCGCCCCTCGGCTCACCAGGGGAAAGCCGGTCGCGTTCGCTTCATCAAGCCCGGTGCGCTCCCGGTAGGTGGTTTCTGAAATCTGAGTAACGCTTCGCCCAAATATGTGGATTTATCTCAAATGCAGTCACACCATGAACAAAGAAGAGATGTGTGCACCTTGCAACTAGTCGGGACGAGTTCTTGACTCTGGGCGCTTGGAGGTAAAGGCATGCAATGGAGCGGCCTTGAAACAGCCCATCGGCGGCGGGCGCGACTCGAACGTTCTCGGGACGTCGAGCGCGTTTCCCCGACCTTGCCGGTTCAGAGCAACGGCGGGGCCGAACTCGTGGATGACCGGAGAGTGGACCTGGCCGCCGCCCACGCGTCGCCGGAACTGCTGGTGATTCGCGACCGGCTGCTCGTAGCCCTGGCGTTCTCGTCGGGCATCTTCGAAGCGATCTGCTTTCTCTCCTTCGGCAAGGTCTTCACGGCGTTCCAGACCGGGAACCTGGTGTTTCTCGGACTTGGCGCCGCGGGCACCCGGCCGCCCGCAGGCCCGGATCCCGTACGCGTGGTGATCTCGCTCGCCGCGTTCGCCGTGGGCGCCGCGCTGGCCGCGCGCATCCTGACCGCCCTCAATGGCGACGACGAGATAGAAGACACCGAAATCTTCGAAGCGTGGCCGCAACGCGTGTCCATCGCGCTCGGCGTCGCTCTGGTGGCGCAGGTCGGCTTTCTCGTCGTGTGGATGACGATGTCGCCGTCCAGCCCTGTGTCCAACATCCTGGTCGCCCTCAACGCTTTTGCGATGGGCCTGCAGATGAATGCGATTCGGTCGCTCCACGTGCCCGGCATTTCCACCACGGCTGCCACAGCCACCTACATCAGCTGGGTCACCGGAATCACCACCTGGACCCACAAAGCGGCCGCGGCCCGCCGCCTGACCGGGGTCCTGGTGGGCATGGCCGCCGGCGCCTTCGTCGGGAACTGGCTGCTCAACCACGCGCACACCTACGCCCCGGTACTGCCCGTGGCCGTCATCGCACTCGTCGTCGCGATCGCCTCCGTGACACTGAAGCAGGAACCTGCGCGATAGCCCGTACCGTGCCTCAGTCTCCGGCAACGACGGTCCTGGCCCTGCCGCACAATGGTCCGATGGTTGACGGTACTTCGCGGACAACGGCCCAACCCCCGTCCCGGTTGGTCAAGGACGAGGAGCTGACTGGCCATTCCGTGGTGGCCAACAGCACCATGAACCGCGAACGGGTCCTGGCAGGCGTCAACAGCTACACCCGCGAACTCGGCTTCGCCCCCACCGAGTTCCTGAGCAGCGACGACCACGGCCTCGCCCCGTCCTGGCTGGACCTGTGCAGCGGAGAAGGACTCGCCCTGCGCGAAGCGGCGCAGCAGCTCCCGCGAGCCGCAATCACCGGTGTGGACCTGGTCGGCCCGCTGCTGCGAACAGCCCTGCCCGAAGGTCTGGAACTCATCACCGCAGACCTCGGCCGATGGTCTCCACGCCGCCGCTACGACCTGGTGACCTGCGTCCACGGGCTGCACTACATCGGCGACAGGCTCGCCCTCCTGGAGCGGGCCGCCACCTGGCTCACCGGCAGCGGCCTGCTCGTCGCCCATTTCGACCCCTCGACGCTGCGGCGCCCCGACGGCAGCGACGCCTCCCGCCCGGTCCTGGCCGCACTGCGCGCTGCCGGCTTCCACTACTCGGCCCGCCACCACCGCCTCAGCCTGCAAGGCGGCCGCCCCATCACGCTGCCCTTCACCTACCTCGGCGCCGACCCGCAGGCCGGCCCCAACTACACCGGCCAGCCGGCGGTCGCGTCGTACTACGGCCCCCGCGCCGTACCGCAAGTGGCTGCCGTGGGCCCTGCGCACCTCGATCCGTAACGCCCGGGCGACAGGCTGCGGGACGCTTTCCCGCCCTCGGATAGCGTGCCGCCCATGACGAGTACGCAGCGAACCAGTACCGGGCCGGCAGCCCAACGGGCCACCAACGAGGAGGGCGTACGTCTGCCCCGGCTGCGCTTCACGGTCGTGGTGGTACGAGGGGCGGCGCAGGGTGTCGCTGCGGTCGCCCTGCTCTGTGTGGGCATGTTCTTCGTCGCCGACCACCACGACCGCGTGACATTCCTCGCCGTGGTGTCGGGGTGCTCCGCGGTTTTCGCGGGCGTCGGGATCGTGTTCGGAGGCTTCTTCTGGGCAGTGTGCCTGGATGACATCAGACGGTGGCGTGACTGGCGCACGATCACCGGCCAGACAGGCGCCGTCACGATCATGGCTCCGGCTCTGGTCCGGGCCGGTGTCCTGGCGCTCGTGCTCTTCCCTGGCGGCCTCGGGCTCTACCACCTGGTGGACAACGCCGCGTATGACAGCTGGTTGTACGGGAGTTGAGCACCGGTGGGCAACTCGTGGGCGATTGCGGCGCGGGAGGGCTCAGGGTTGCTTGCGGATGAGGAAGACCGGATGGTCGGCTGGGTCGGGGAGTGCGGTCAGGACCTGGGAGACCGTGGGCATCTTGCCGTACCGCTCGCGGTAGGTGGCCAACAGGGCGGGGCGCTCGGCCTCGGGCACCTCCGCCGTGGTGACGCCCTCGGTGTGTCCACGGGTGGTCAGCCGGCAGTCGGGCGAGGCCCGCAGGTTGAGCGCCCAGTCGCTGAGACCGCGGTAGGAGACGAGATAGCGCTCGCCTTCGTGTTCCAGTACGGCCACGGGCACCTTCCGCCAGTGTCCGGTGCGGCGACCCCGTACGGAGAGCTGTGACACGACGGACCGTCCGAACAGCGACGCCAGACGATTCCCGACGTGCCGTTGCATCCAGGGCGGCCTGAGATAGGTGCGGTTCTCCATCGGTCCTCCTCCTTGGCTTATTGCTAGGGTAGCTCCAAAGTTATGGTCACCCTAGAGTTGGTGGGGAAATGAGTCTCCGAGAGCTCAAGAAGGAGCAGACGCGGCAGCGGATCGCCGAGACCGCCTGGCGGCTGTTCGCGGAGCGGGGCTTCGATCGCGTCCGGGTCGTCGAGGTCGCCCGGGAAGCTCAGGTCTCCGAGGCCACGGTGTTCAACTACTTCCCCATCAAGGAAGACCTCTTCTACTCCCGGTTCGAGGCCTTCGGGGAGCAACTGGTCGAAGCGGTCCGCAGCCGTGCGCCCGGTGAGTCGGCCCTCACCGCTTTCCGGCGTCGACTACTGGCCTCCGGCGGCCTGCTGGCCCGGGTCGAGGCCGGCGACACCGACGCGCTGGACCAACTGCGCACGGTCAACCGAATGATCGCGAACAGCCCGGCCCTGCAGGCCCGGGAGCAACGCACACTCACCGCCTGCGCGGACGCCCTGGCCGCGACGCTGGCCGCCGAGTCGCGTGCACCGGACGACGAGTTCACCGCCCGCGTGACGGCCAACGCGCTCCTGGGAGTCCACCGCGCCCTGCTCGACCACGTACGCCACCGGATCCTGACCGACGACGAACCCGCCCGGCTCGCCGCCGACGTCCAGCGACTCGCGGCCCGCGCCTTCGCCCTTCTGGAGGACGGCATGCGCGACCACGTCGCCTGACCAGCGCATCCGACGGCAGGATGAAAGGCCGCCGCATCGATGATTTTCCCTCGCCGCGGCGGTCCTACATCTGACGAGCGTCGACGATCGACGAGAAGGTGGTGGTCGCGGTGAGCAACCCGGCGTTGGAGGAAGCCCTGGCGCGGCTGGATGTGTTCGTCGGAGAGTGGGTGGTGGAGGCTGACTTTCCCGGTCAGGCCGTGCCTGCCGGACGCAGCGTGTTCGAGTGGACCCTGGACGGAAGGTTCCTGGTCCAGCGCACCGAGATCCCGCTTGCCGAGGCCCCGGACAGCATGGCGGTCGTCGCGGTCGATCCGGAGACGGGCGAGTACACGCAGCACTACTTCGATTCGCGGGGCGTCGTACGGCTGTACGCGATGAGCTTCGCCGACGGGGTGTGGCGGCTGCTGCGTGAGGCGCCGGACTTCTCGCCGCTCGCGTTCCGGCAGCGGTTCACCGGGCAGGTCGGTGACGACGGCAACACCATCAGTGGCGGCTGGGAGATCTCGAACGACGGCTCGGCCACATGGGAGCAGGACTTCGCCCTCACCTACCGCAGGAGCCGCTGAGATGAATCCCGGTGTGTCACCCGGATCACCTGCCGAGGTCGTGCGTGGCATCGTCGACGCGAGCCTGTACATGGTGCTCGCCACCGCCGACGGCGCCGGACGGCCATGGAGTTCCCCGGTCTACTTCGCTCACCTGGAGTATCGCGAGTTGTTCTGGGTCTCCTCGCCACAGGCCGCACATTCACGCAACATCACGGTGCGACCCGAGGTGGGCATCGCGGTTTTCGACTCGTCGGCACCGATCGGGACCGGTCAAGGCGCCTACATGTCCGCTGTCGCCGCATCGGTGGACGGCCCGGGGATCGAGCGCGCCGTCGAGGTGTTCTCCCGCCGCTCGGTCCTGCACGGTGGCTCCGCCTGGACGGCGGACGACGTGCGGGGAGCCTCCGGCCTGCAGCTGTACCGCGCCGTGCCGGACGAATACTGGATCCTCGCCAAGGACGGCCGACCGGACCATCGCATCCCGGCCCACCTCGCCTGACGTCAGCCGTCCCGGAGCGTTCTACTCGGCGTCGAGCTGGTGGTCTGCCCAGACGTAGCTCTCGGGCAGCAGGTCGGTGATGGGGACGGCTCGGATGCGGTCGCCCGAGCCGACGATGACCCTGAGGGCGGGGAAGTAGTCGAGGAGGACCTGACGGCACCGGCCGCACGGGGGAACAACGCCCCGGTCGCGGTCGCCCACGGCGACGATCGTGTCCAGCTCGTAGACGCCCTGGGCGGCTGCCGTGCCGATGAGGACCAGCTCGGCGCAGGGGCCTCCGGTGAAGTGGTAGGCGTTCACGGCGGTGACGATCCGGCCGTCCCGCGCACGGGCCGCGGCCGCCATCGTGTGGTTGTCGCCCCGGCAGCGAGTGCGCGCGACGTGGGCCGCGGCCTGGACGAGTTCGTGGTCGACGGGGTGGGTCTGCGTGGTCATGTTCCCTCAGGATGTGGCCGTAGAGCTTGTCCTCGGCCAGGTCGTGGGCAGTGAACAGGTGCTGTTCTGTCACAGATCATCGACAACGCCAACCCATCAGGCGGGTCCCCTCTCTTGCACAGCGGACCGACAGCCCCCGTCCGCCGCCTGCACCAGCCGAGGAGACATCCGCCATGCCCGAGACATCCACTTCCGCGATCCGGCGTCTTCGTGGCCGGGCCATGGGAGTCACCGTGGCCACCACGGCCCTCGCCCTCGCCGCCCAGATCCCGGCGACGGCCGCGGTAGGTCAGGCCCGTGCCGCCTCGGCCGACCCGGTCTCCGCCATGACGTTCACCGCCAAGGAACGCCGGGACTCCCTCGCCTACTGGACGCCCGCCCGCATCAAGGCCGTCGGGAAATCCGTGGACCTCGGTCCGACCGGACCGAAGGCCAAGCCGTGGCGGGGCACCGCTCTGAAGACCGTCGGGCGGCTCTTCTTCGTCAACGCCCGGGGCTCCGACACCTGGTGCACTGCCACTGCCGTGAAGAGCGCCAACCGCTCCACCGTGATGACCGCGGCGCACTGCGTGCGCCTGGGCTCCTCGCCCTTCAACACCAGCAGCTCGATGGTGTTCGTCCCCGGCTACAGCAAGGGCCAGAAGCCGTACGGCGCGTTCGCGGTCCGCATCGCCGCGACCCCGCGCAGCTGGGAGAACGAGTCCACCAACGACATGTCCGCGCTGGTCGTCGACACCGACAAGAACGGCCGCAAGCTCACCGACGTCGTGGGCGGCCAGACCATCGCCTTCAACCGCGCGGTCGGGGGCACCATCTCCGCCTTCGGCTACTCCGCCACCAACCCGCAACTCGGCGAGGAACTCCTGCGCTGCGTCGGCACGGCGAGAAAGATCAATGGCGGCCAGGCCATCCCCTGCGACCTGACCGGTGGCTCCAGCGGCGGCCCCTGGCTGGCCGACTTCAGCGCCACCACCGGCAAGGGCGTCCTGGTCTCGGTCAACGCCTCGCTGGACTCCCTGACACCGACCGAGATGCAGGGTGAGGTGCTGGGCGCCACGGCCAAGCAGGTGTACGACCGGGCCCAGCGGGGCTGAAGCAGCGGCACCCCGTGTGAGGGTCCTGGATTCTCCGGGGTCCTCAACGTGAAATCAGCGATTCGCTGTCCGCTCGCCGAGGCCGCCGGCCAGGGCGCAAGCTGGAGGGTGAGAGCGCCTGCCCGGTGCAGGTCGACAGCAGTCGGGAGTATCGAGATGACGAGGATGTCGAACCTGCCCGAGGTGGTGTCGCGCGAGGAGTGGCTGGCCGCCCGCCGTGAGCTGTTGGCCAAGGAGAAGGAACTCACCCGGGCGCGTGACCGGGTCAATGCCGACCGTCGACGGTTGCCGATGGTGCGCGTCGACAAGCCGTACACCTTCGAAGGCCCGAACGGGACGGTGAGCCTGCTCGACCTGTTCGAGGGGCGGCCCCAGCTGGTCATGCACCACTTCATGTGGCTCTTCGACCTCGATGCCGACGGCGCCGAGCACCCACGCGACACCGGCTGCCCCAGTTGCTCCTCCGCGGCAGACGGGATCGGCCGACTGCGGCAGCTGCACGTCCGCAACACGACGCTCGTCGCGGTGACCCGGGCCCCGTACGCGACGCTCGCCGCGTTCCGCGAACGGATGGGATGGACCTTCCCCTGGTACTCCTCGGCGGGCAGCGACTTCAACTACGACTTCCACGCGACCGTCGACGACAGGGTCGCGCCGGTGCGCATCTTCGACCGCACCGAGGCCGAACTGGCCGAGGCCGGAATGCCGTGGTCGGAGAGCATGCGCGGTGACTGGCCGGGCATCAGCGCGTTCCTGCGCGTCGAGGACGAGGTCTTCCACACGTACTCCACGTTCGGCCGCGGCATCGAGGAGTTCCACAACGGCTACCCCTACCTCGACCTCACCGCGCTCGGCCGCCAGGAGGCGTGGGAGGAGCCGAAAGGCCGCGCGGCCCCACTCGGCCTTCAGGTCGGCGGCCCCGGCATGCGCATCCCCGACGAATACGACGCCTGACAACGCGGGCCGGTCGTCCCTGCCTCTACGACCGTCGCCGGCGTCCCCCAACCGCCGCACGCCGCAGAGGACTTGCCGACGGCGTGGCATTGAGGCGCCGTCGGCGACGCCACAGCAGCAGGACCAGGACGACGATCAGCAGCGGCAGCAGCCGTAGTGCCCAGGTGCCCGCGGACACGGGTTCCTCGGGTGGGCCGAGGCCGGCCGCCTGGCGGGGGGTGGGGGCACCGAGCCAGACGGTGTCGTCGTCCGCACCGACGGCGGACGGTGTGCGCAGGGAACGGTCGACACCCTGGGGGAGCGTGCCGAAGTCCGCGTCGAAACGGCCGTCCGGGACCTGCCGGAGGGAGATCCGGGTGAGGTCGACCCCGCCGTAGACGTAGTTCTTGGCACCGTCGGCGGTCTTGTCGGTGACATCGAACTCGCCCTCGGTGTAGGAGTCGACGTACTTGTCGAAGGTGTCCGTGGGCGTCCAGTCGTCCGTGGTCCGCCAGTCGGTGATGTCACCCGTGTCGATGAGCTCGCCGTACGTGGTGTCCTTCGTCCGGCTCCGCTCGCGGTACCACTCGGCGGCGACCCGGGCGAGATAGACGCGGCGCAGGTCGGCGTACTCCGGCGCGGTGTTGATGGCTTCCTTCAGCCTGGGCAGGATCAGGCTGCGGTACATCTCCTCGTTGTGCTCCTCGGTGGCCCGGTCCTGCTGAGGGCAGGTGCGGGTCGTGTCGGACCCACCGAGCTCCGACAGGTACTGCGTCTCCATCTTGACGTCGAGTGGCGCGTCGAGGATGTACAGCTTGTCGCCGTCCTGGTGGACGGAGGCGGGCGCGGGAGTGATCCAGTTGCGGGCCGACATGCACTCGCCCTGGAGGCTGTCCCAGTACCGCCGGCCGAGCGCGGTGTGCGGATGGATGAGCTTGCCGACGGTCTGCTTCATCCGCAGGTCGGCCTCCAGCAGGATCCGCCCGGCGTCCGTACGGCCCAGCTGGTCGTCGACGATGCGGTCCGGCTCGGTCGGGTTGAGGTTGACCCAGAAGTCGGAGGGGTCCAGGGACAGCCAGACGAAGAAGGCGTCGGAGCTCCGGGTGGCGGCCGCGATGCCGGTGGACCGGCGGATGTCCCCCTTCAGGGGGTTCAGGTCGGCGCTGAAGGAGTACTGCAGGCCGCTGCCGTCACCGGGGTCCGCGAGGTAGCGCAGCTCCATGGTGGAGAAGTCGATGCCGCCGTTGCCCATGGCGGGGAGGGCGAGGGTGGCGCCCAGGCCGGTGGCGCTCGCGGCGTCTGCCTTGTCCTCGCCCGCGTCGCACGGCCCGGCCGCGACTGCCGCCGCAGCAAGGGCCGGCGTCGACGACTTCGCGCCGTTGGGCGCTGGCCTGCGCTGCGACTGGGCACTCGGAAGCGGGCACGTGGGACCTGGGGCAAGGGCGAACACGGACCTGAGCACGTCGGTGCTCCACTGCCCCATTTCCTTCTGCACCCCCTCGAGATCGACCGCCAACATCTGCGCAGCCGTGGCATTGCGCAGCGTCCTCACCCGCTCGTAGTCGCGCTCGACCTTCTTCTGCTTCTTGGTCTGCGCATCGGGTCCGGCGGCGGCCGCACTCTGGCGGGCTTTCGCGATGTCCCTGGCTCGTCGGGCGGTTTCACGGACGGTGAGGTCGTACCTGCGCGCGTAGGAGAGACGCGTGTCCCGGCGGTACAGAGCGGCGCACTTGGTGGCGCACTGCCGTCGCTCGGACGACGCGGCGGCTTTGGCCTCCGAGGGGATGTCGAGTTCGTCCTCCAGCTCCTGGAGCAGTTCCTCGGAATGTCCGCCCGGACGGTTCAGCGCGCTGATGGCGGGGAGGTGTTTGATCCCCGCGTCCTCCAACTGTCTGACGAGTTCCGGCGCCAGAAACCTCTTCATCGGGCCGAGCTCGACGAGCGACGCACGCCAGGCCTCGCCGAGCTTGAAGGAGAGGTAGCGGGGTTCGGTCAGGAGCTTCTGGATCTGTTTGTCGGTCAGCAGCAATGGGTTGAGGAAGTCGACGGCACCGTTGCGGTACCGGTCGAAGGCCTCGTCCTTCCATCCCTTGCGGAGGAAGTGGTGGAGCAGGAACCGCAGTTCCTCGACCGGCCTGAGCGGAGGACTCAGCAGGGGGTTCTCCTCGGGGTACACCTTGGAGAGATCGGTCCCCTCCGCCGCCCCCGGCGGCCGCTTGTCGTTGTCGTCCGCCGCACCGGGAGGAGCCGCGGCGACCGCAGTCAGCAACGCCAGCAGCAGGGCCGTAAGGGCACGCAGCCAGACGTGAGCGGGACGCCGGTTCACTGCCCTTCCCCGGCCTCTGTCCGCTCCTCCTGACCGAACACCTCGTCGATCAGGCCGAGTTCGGCGTCAGCGGCAGACCGCGACCGGGACAGCGCACGGACCACCCATACCCCCACGGCGAGGACGACCACCGCCCACACCAGCCCCGACGCACCCCCGGCAACCCCCTCCGGACAGCTTCCGGCCCGCACCGGCAGCCCGCCGTTGTACGTGGGCGCGACGCACTGGGCGGAGGCGGACGAGGGCGAGCCGAGGACGAGGAGGGCGACGGTGGCAACCAGAGTGAACAGCCGTACGCCGATACGGGTGATGGTCGTCATGACGCCTCCCTGGTGGCCAGCGGCATCGCGGTCCCCTTCAACTCCATTACCTTCTGCCTCAGTTGGTGTTCGGACGGGATGAAGGTGTCGGCGCCGGGCCGGGTGCGGTGCCAGCGCTGGACGGCGAGGTCGAGCTGCGCCTGCTGGAACCGCAGGAGATGGCGCAGTCCCGCCGTACCGTCGCGGCGCCACACCCGGAGCTCCAGCAGCAGACGCCGGCGCGGGGAGAGCAGCAGCCCGATCTCCGGCTCGGTGACCGCGCCTTGACCGGAGGCCGCCTCGGCACGCAGAGCTTCTCCCACCCCCGCTGCCTGCGCCCGGAGCCCGCGACGCAGGACGAGCACGTACAGCACCACGAAGATTCCCGAGGTGAGAACGGTGAGCAACGGTACGCCCAGCAGCAGACTCAGTGTGTCGTCGTCCCCGAACCAGCCCGACCTGCGCTTGTCGAGGTGCATCAGCACCATGTCCGTCTCGAAGTGCCCGCCCACCGCGGCCAGCAGCCCGCCGCCGACCACCAGCAGCCGGTCCCGCCGTTCGGTCAGCCACCGGGCGGCGCCGATACCGGCCCCGGCTAGCGCCGTGAACGCCACGTGCGTCGCCATCAGCCCGACGACCTGCCGGTCCCAGAACTGGGTGGGGTGGTGGGCGACGTTGATCAGGCTCATGAAGTGGACCGTCTCGGCGAGGTTGTACCCCAGGCCGACGGCCGCTCCGACGACCACCCCGGACACCACACCGTCGAAGTGACGCCGGAAGAGGAAGAAGAGGACGGCGACCCCGGCCGCCTTGCCGAGTTCGGTCACCAGGGCCGCGTTCAGGGACATCAGGGTGAGGTACGTGCGGACGGTGGCCTGAGGGCTCTCCCAGTCGAGGAGGAAGCCGGGCGCGTACCTCTGGTACCAGGTGATCATGACGATCCCCAACCCGCCGCTGATCAGCGCTCCCCACCCCAAACCGGCCAGCAGGAGCCACCCGGGCAGACGGCGCAGCAGCTGCACCCGGTGCACGAGCAGCAGCGCGGCCCCGGTGGTGAGCAGACAGAGCAGCAACTGCGGCAGGCTGCTGCCGAAGGCGTCCAGTGGCATCACGGCGAACGGCAGCAGCAGCGCGCCGAGGATGCCGAACTGGCAGGCCCGGACGGTCCCTACGGCCGCGGCGGTGCCGTTGCGCCAGATGACGAACAGCCAGAGACCGAGCAGTACGGCGACGCCCCATCCGGTCAGGAGCAGCACACGCGTCACCTTGAACGGCGCCGGCTCGGGCGGCAGGAACACGATGATCACGTTGGACCACTGACGCAGTTCGGGCGCCGACCAGAACAGGATCTGCCCGATGGCGTACGCCACCGACAGCCCGACCGCCACGACGATCGCCCCCGCCATCCCCGGCCGGGCCACGGGCGGACGCTTGGGCCGCGGCGGGACCACTCCGGTCCCCGCGCTCATGAGTCGTCTCCCAACGGCGGCAGCGAGAAGTCGGGCAGGGAGGGCAGGCTCGGGAAGTCGGTGGGGAAGCTCGGGATACCGTCGGTCGGAAGGTTCGTCGGCAGGTCGCTCGGCAGCTCGGTCGGCAGATTGGTCCAGTAGTCGGTGGGCAGATCCGTGGGCAGCGCGGTCGGGAACCCGCTCGGCAGGGCCGTCTGCCCGGGCTGCGTCGGGATGTTCTCCGGCATCGGGTAGGCGGGATCGGTGGAGACCCCGAGTACGACGGCGATGACGACGCACATCGCCCCGATCCCGCCGATGACGGTCATGAGCAGCACATAGGGCCGGGGACCGAGTTCAGGCCCGTACGGCGATGGGCTCTCTGCCGGTAATCGGCTCTCCGGTCGGCCTTCTGATCCGTCACCGCCAGGCGGCTCCCCGACCGGATCGTTCCTGTCCGCGGTGGATGCCATGGCTACCTCCCCCGAGGTGGTGCCGTGTACGTCGATTCCGTCTGCGTCCGTGATGAACGCCCGCGCTGCACAAGAGAGTTGCGTGTCTACTTGCCCCGCATTATGCCCATCACCATGCCCGGGTTGAACCCATACGCACGGAACGCGGCCGCTGCGGGAGACGGAAGGAACCATTCGGGACCGCACGCTCGTGGCCCCCAACGGAGCGCGGTGAGAGGGGGAAGGGCATGGACGGCGGAAGGATCGTGGAGGACAGGAGGCCCGGGCTCGGTGGATTCGTCCAACGGTTCCGCGCCCTGGGCGGGAACCCGTGGACGCTACGGTCGCTGCGCGCGCTGGTCACCGTGCCACTCCTGTGCCTGACCGGCTTCCTCGTGGTGCCGGTGGCGGACGAGTACCAGGACCAGCAGACCTACCAGCATGCCTCCCCCTGCCCGGCCGGGCAGGGGCGTACGGCCGACGCGGATCCCGACTGCCTCGTGCCCGGCACCGGTCTGGTCACGGACAAGGTCACCTGGAGCAAATGCGAATCGATCGGATACGGCGCGGAGAAGTGCCGGCCGGCCTACAGCCTGCAGGCCGACCTACGGGTCCAGGAGGAGCGGCGTTCCGAGTGGATCGACGTGGGCAAGGACATCTACCGCTCCGTCGAACGCCGCGATGTGGTCGACCTGTACATGTGGCACGACGAGGTGGCACGGATCGCCGCGGGCGACCGTACCGAGCGACTGGATCCGTACTTCGGCCTCCGGTACGGACCGATGGCCTGGCTGGCGGGAGCCTGGCTCGTCCTGGTGGCCGCCGGCTTTGTGGCGACGGGCTACACATGGATGCTGTTCAGCCGGCTCGGCCTGTTCATCCTGGGGTGTTCCCTGGTCCCGTTCATCGCGATCGTCGGGGTGATCGAGGGTGCTCTGTTCGGGGCGGTGCCCGCGTGGATCTGGATCGTGGGTGCGATCGGGATGGCGGTTGCCAGCGCTGTCGTGGTGTCCGGACTCAAAGAGGACGTCGAACGCCAGAGGGGTGTCAGAACCCGGTCTCGGTGAACGGGCTGTCCGTGGAACGTCCTTGGCGTCCTCAACGATTCACGGGCAGGAGGGAGAGCTTCCGCGGTGGCAAACCGGTGTCTTGAACGGCTTATTGCAGCGATCATGGACCGGTCACTGACACGCAACCGCTGAGGAATCGCTCGCCATGCCTGTGCCTGCCGACCCGACGATCCTTCATCCGATGCCAGGGCAGCCGCGGGTGGTGCTGCTCAGGCCGCTGGTGAAGTCCCCGCTGATCGAGGTGGGGGAGTACTCCTACTACGACGACCCGGACGATGCGACCGCGTTCGAGACGCGCAATGTGCTCTACCACTACGGGCCCGAGAAGCTGATCATCGGCAAGTTCTGCGCGCTGGGCACGGGCGTCCGGTTCATCATGAACGGCGCCAACCACCGGATGGACGGCCCGTCGACCTTCCCCTTCCCCACCATGGGCGGCTCGTGGTCCGAACACTTCGACCTGCTCACCGGTCTGCCGAACCGAGGGAACACCGTTGTCGGCAACGACGTCTGGTTCGGCCACGGCACGACGGTGATGCCCGGCGTACGGATCGGGCACGGGGCGATCGTCGGCTCCGGCGCCGTGGTCACCACCGACGTACCCGACTACGGCATCGTCGGCGGCAACCCGGCCCGCCTCATCCGCACCCGCTACAACGACCAGGACATCGCCCGGCTGCTGGCGGTGGCCTGGTGGAACTGGTCTGCGGAGCACATCACCGAGCACGTACGGACGATCATGTCGGGGACCATTGCCGATCTGGAGGCTGCCGCTCCGGCATGAGGCGCTGAAGGGCACGGCCCAGCAGTCGGGATGCGCCATAAATCGAACACGTGATTGAATTATGGCCGTGGCAGACCATCGGATCCGTGTCCGAACCGTACGAGCGAGGCTGGGCCCATGTCCGCACCACTGCCTGTGACCGTGGCTCCGCCCTCGCCGAAGGGTGGCCGCCGAGTTCGTGTCAACGGCGAGAGTCTGGGGGTGGCGTACAGCCTCGAAGACCTCTCCGAGTTCCTTCGCCGTGCGGGTCTGGACGTGGACCCGGTAGCCGCCGCGGCGTCACCACTCATCGACTGGCGCGGCGTCGGGCCGGAGTGCTGGAGCCCTGAGGCGCGTAGTTGAAGGTTCCGGTGGTGTTCTGCTGAATCCGCGGGTTGTCGGAATTCGGGACGTCGAATGTCCAGGAACTCCTCTCCTGGAGGTCCTGTAGGCTTGAATCAGCCTGTCGTGAGGGCTTTTGAGGTTCCGTCAATTACCGGGTATTGGGAGTACGAGGAGGCGGGGTGCCGGACAGAAATATTGAGTTCGGTATGTACGGTGCCCGCGGCATCAAAGGCTTTGAGGCTGTGGCTCGACGGCTCGACGCCCTGGCGGGCTATGTCGCGACCCCGGTCACGGTACGGCGCGGTCTGCTGGCGCGGCTGCACTACCTCACCCGCACCGATCACGCCCGGGCAGCGGCGCGCGAGGCCGGTCTGACGGTCACCGACCGCACGATCAAGGCCTGGCTGCAGGGCGGTCAGGGCCCCTCGAAGAGGAACCTCGAGAAGATCGAAGCCGCGTACCGTACGGTGCGCCGCCACAATGTCGCCCGCCATCTCCTCGGTCGCCTCAACGCCGCAGGCCGCGGCACCCGGGTCGAGATCCATCCGCTGAACCAGTCCCAGGTGGAGCGCCCCCGCCAACGGGTCGTGGAGTTCCGGACGCTGAACGTGCGGCACTGGGACCGCGTCGTGGAGGCCTGGGCGGCCGGCGACGACCAGGCGCTGGATGACGCGTGGGTGGAGCAGATCGTGGACTTGGGCAGCCAGTGGGGCCAGTACGAGTACGTGACCAATGTGGGGTTCGCGGCCTGAGGAGCCGCCCCCGGTACAGCGGCAGGCTGACGCACGCTCTCAACCTCGGTGGATGGCAGCACACGTTCTTCTGAAATGGCGAGGGTGA
Source organism: Streptomyces sp. NBC_00038 (assembly GCF_026343635.1). Lineage (NCBI taxonomy): Bacteria > Bacillati > Actinomycetota > Actinomycetes > Kitasatosporales > Streptomycetaceae > Streptomyces > Streptomyces sp. NBC_00038. Next base: position 528,618 of record NZ_JAPELQ010000001.1, on the reverse strand, counting down.
CGCGTCATTGGCATGTCTCATACGAGATATGCATAGCCTGCCCTAGAGTGGGCCCGTGGCGTTGACATTGGGTGAGCGGGTGCGCGCGGCGGTGGCCGCGCTGATGCAGATCACGGGGGAGTCGCAGGCCGACCTCGCGGCCGCTCTGGGCGTGAGCCAGACGCAGATCAGCCGTCGCCAGTCCGGCACCGCCGCCTGGAGCCTCAACGACTGCGAGGCTCTCGCGGCGCACTACGGCATGGACGTCCTGGTGCTGCTGGCCGGCCCGACACGGGCGTGCGAGGCGCTGTCAGCCGGGCGCCGCCGCCCGGCCCGTACGGCATCAGACCCCACAGCCGCAGTCCCGGCGGGTGTGAAAGGGGCGGCGGGGTGACCGGCTTCGAGGCGATCGACGCGCTGCTGGCCGGAGCTCGTCAGGAGGCCGAACTGCCGCCGGCCGGACAGCGGCGTGTGCTGCGCGAGGCCCTGAACCTGTCTCGTACGCAGGTGGCCCGGGTGCTCGGAGTGAGCCCGTCCACGGTCGGCGGCTGGGAGAGCGGCCGCGACCCGTCCGGTGAGATCCGTGAGAAGTACGCGTACTTCCTTGAGGGGGCGCGGACGAAACTGGAGGAGCAGGCCGAGGCGGCCGCGCGGGAGGCGGCGTCGTCCGAGGAGTCGGCGGACCAGAACTCCACGGACCAGAACTCCACCGGCCAGAGCTCCACGAACCAGGATTCCGCGGATGTCGAGCCCGATGGGGCCAGCGCGGACGAGGTGGAGACCCTGCCCGCACCCCGGCCCTGCGTCCTGTGCGGGCGACCCGCGGGCCATCAAGTCGCCGGTTTCCCCCAGCACTTGGACCCGGGCGAATGCAGCGCCCCGGACGAACAGCCGCAACGCCCCGCACCACCGACGAAGACCGAGGCACCAGCGAACCCGGCACCGGCCGAAGCGCCCCCCGCCACCACAACGCCCACGGAGTCAGCGAAGCCCGTCAAGATCGTCCCAGTGGGCCGGCGCGTCCAGCCGGCCTCCGAGCTCCCCGACCTGATCGGCGACACCGTGGCGACCGCACTCGCCGAACACGCGGGTGACGTGGACGCGGCGACCGCGGCCTTGGTCAAGCGGGCGATCCCGGACGCGATGGCGCTGCTGGACGAAACCCGCAAGGGCGGCCGCTACGACATCGTGGCCCACCCCTGGATCCCGGACATCCTGCGCAAGCAGACCGCCCGCGGCGCCGACCAGATCTGGGAAGCACGCCCCAAGTGGGCACGCCCCGAACTCCCGGCGGGGCGGCACGAGGTGACCGCCCTCGACATCAACGGCGCCTACCTCTCGGCCCTGAAAACCCACCTCCCGATCGGCCAGTTGGAACACTCCACCGACTCGTCCCACGACCGCCGCCGCGCCGGCGTCCACCTGATCACCCCGCCCGTCTGGGAGCACGAGGCGGTTCTGCCCAACCCGCTGGGCAACCGGGACGAAGCCGGCCCGCTGTGGGTCACGGAACCGACCCTGCGCCTCCTGCTGCGCCTGTCGGGTCCGAAGTACGGTCTGTGCGACCCGCCGGAGATCCACGAGTCGTTCACCTCAGGCGCGACCGAGGGGCTGCTGGAGAAGTTCCGCATCGCGCTCAAGGACGCGCGGGACAGGGCGATCATGGATGCGGACGAGGTGACGCTCGAGTACGTGAAGGCGATGTACTCGAAGTTCGTCTCCACCATGGGGGAGTCGAACTACAACCGGGAGTTGTACCGCCCGGACTGGATGCACCTGATCCGTTCCCAGGCCTTCGCCAACCTCTGGATGAAGGCCTACAAGGCGTACGACGAGGGGCTCGTCGTGGTCCGAGCGATGGGCACCGACGAACTGCATGTGAGCGGTGACTGGCGCAGTGTCTTCCCGGAGGGCCGCGGCGTTTCCGAAGTGAAGATCAAGGACACCTACACCGTGGGCAGGGACACTGATCCGGCAGCCGTCCGGGAGCACGACCGCTGAGAGACCTAGCACTTCGTCGGCCCGCGATCGTTCCCAAGGTCCGGCCCCGGCTCAGTCACGCCCCAGTGAGAGCTGCGGAAAAAAATGGGGACGCGATGTCGTACTGACTCTGACAGGCTGGCGTGTCAGGAGATCGACCCCCAGGACCGGCAGCTCGTCTCAGGAGTGTCCAGTGCTCGTGATCCCGCCTCGACTGGCCCCATTGCTGGAGCAGTTCGACTTCGCGCGCGAGCGACTCGCAGGCCGCATCGCAGGGCCCGTCATGGACAGCGGCGATGGAACGGACATCGAGGTCGGCCCCATGACCGGCGAGGAGTTCTTCTGGGAGCCGGTGCCCGACTGCTGGTCGGTGAGGCGGCGCTCGGACGGGCCCGGGCCGCGCGCGACCCTCCTGGCCGGCACCGGCGCCTGGGGGCGCGACGCCGCAGCGTATCCACACCCCTGGCCGCCGCCCTTCACCAGCATCGCGTGGCGCCTGAGCCACCTCAGCGAAATGCTGACCCTGCGCGCCGACCACACGGACGGCGGCCATGTGCTGACTCGGGACGACTATCTCGTCGAAGGGGACGTCGCGGAGGCCGTCGCGGTATTCGACGCCGGCGCCGCCGCATGGCGGAAGGCGCTGCTGAGCGCCGACGACGCCGCGCTCGACACCGTGGGGCACTGCACGTACCCGCACGGCAGCGACGCGGAGGAACCGTTCATCGACATCGTGTGGTGGGTCAACCAGGAGTTGCTGCACCACGGAGCCGAGATCGCCCTGATCCGCGACCTCTATCGCGCACGACAGCACTGACTCGCTCGGCAGTGGCCCAGGCACGGAAGGTCCCTGTCTCCGCGCCCCCGGCACCAGCAACTACAGCCATATGCAAGGAAGTTGATGTGCGAAGCTGTCGCCAGTAGCTCGCGGGCGAGAGGCCGTGGCGATCGTCGAGAGGAGCCCAGCGTGAGGCAGGACGGCTTCAGTGCCGAAGGCATGGACACCAGCAGGCCGCACCCTGCGCGGATCTACGACTACCTGCTGGGCGGCAAGGACAACTACGAGGTGGACCAACAGGCCGCCGACGAACTCGCCGCAGCGGCACCCGAGGTCCGGATCGGCGTGCGGGCCAACCGCGCCTTCCTGCAGCGCGCCGTCCGTTACGTCGTCGGCAGTGGCGTCCGCCAGATCCTCGACGTCGGCGCCGGGCTGCCCACCGCGCCGAACGTGCACGAGACCGCCCAGAAGGTGGCCCCGGACGTGCGCATCGCGTACGTGGACAACGATCCGCTCGTCAAGGCGCACGCCGACGCGCTGCTCGGCCGCTCCGGCGCCAACAGCACCGTGCTCGGTGACGTGCGCGACCCCCGGGCCGTCGTGGATCACCCCGACGTCCGCCGAGTCATCGACTTCGACGAGCCGGTCGCCCTGCTCCTCGCCGCCGTCCTCCACTTCCTCACCGACGCGGAGAAGCCCGCTCAGGTCGTCGCCACCCTGCGCGACGCGCTGCCGGCCGGCAGCTTCCTGGTGCTCTCGCACGCGACGGGCGACTTCGCTGATCGCAGCAGGGCCCAGGCCGTCTACAACAAGGCCACCGCCACGCTGAACCTGCGGTCCCGCGCCGAGGTCGAGCGGTTCCTCGACGGCTTCGAACCGGTCGAGCCCGGCCTGGCCCAGGTGCCGTTCTGGCGCCCCGACACCCCGCCGCCGACAGGATCCGGCGAGATCGGCTTCTACGGGGCCGTGGCGCGCAAGACCGGCTGAACCGCCGGTCGGCTGCTTGCCCCGCGAGCGGAGCACGGCGCCGTGCTCCGCTCAAGCGCATATCCGCAGCTGCGGGTTCGGAAATTTGCGCAGTGTGTGGTCATGGCAGTACGGGTGGAAAGTAGTACGCGCTGTGCCCGGATCCGAGCATCGTGCTACGATTGATCACAGTTGCAGTTGTGGTTCCCGTTGACTTCAAGTGCCTTAGACGAATTCATTTCGTCGGGCATTTTTGTATTTCCGGTGTTGTTTGCCGGACGGGGTTCATCGCAGCGACGCGGGGGTTCACACAGTGCGAACCCCTGGGCATGGCCTCGAAGGAGATTTGACATGGCTACCGGTACGGTTAAGTGGTTCAACGCGGAAAAGGGTTTCGGTTTCATTGAGCAGGACGGCGGCGGCCCGGACGTCTTCGCCCACTACTCGAACATCGCCGCCCAGGGCTTCCGCGAGCTCCAGGAAGGCCAGAAGGTGAACTTCGACATCACGCAGGGCCAGAAGGGCCCCCAGGCGGAGAACATCACTCCCGCCTGACGCTGACGCGTCTGAGACAGCTGGGACCCACACCTTGCGGTGGGGTCCCAGCTTGTTGCTTTTGCAGGGTTTGCTCGATGTGCGGTGATGACGCACCCGCGCTCCTGTGATCCAGCCGGTCTCCCGTTCCGGCGGATTCGATGAATTCCGGTTATCGGATTCCGGTGACTGTTCTTTACCGAGCCGGTTCGACCGGCTTCTTTTATTTGGACTTACATTCGGCTCGTTCTTGCAATTCGTACGGCTTATTTCTGCCGGGAATTCCTCGATGCGTGCCATATCGAGGAAGGTTCTCCATGAACCGCTCAGCGCGCACGAACGACCGTTTCTCCAACTCCCGCAAGGATGGCTACGCCGGTTCCGACCGCGGGGCCCGCTTCCGTCCGCAGGGCCAGGATCGCCCCGGCGCCCGCTCAGGCGGCAACGGCCGCCGTCCGGCCGCGCCGCAGGGCGAGTTCGCGCTGCCGGACACCATCACCCCCGGCCTTCCCGCGGTCGCGTCCTTCGCTGAACTGGACCTCCCCGTCGAGCTGCTCGAGACGCTCACCAGCCTCGGCGTGAACGAACCGTTCCCGATCCAGGCCGCCACCCTTCCCAACTCCCTCGCGGGCCGCGATGTCCTGGGCCGCGGGCGCACCGGATCGGGCAAGACGCTCGCCTTCGGCCTGGCGCTCCTGGTGCGTACGGCCGGGCAGCGTGCCGAGTCCAAGAAGCCGCTGGCCCTGGTCCTGGTTCCCACCCGCGAGCTCGCGCAGCAGGTCACCGATGCGCTCACCCCGTACGCCAAACTGCTGAAGCTTCGGCTGGCCACCGTGGTCGGCGGCATGTCGATCGGCAGGCAGGCCAGTGCACTGCGCGCCGGGGCGGAGGTCGTCGTCGCGACTCCCGGGCGCCTCATGGACCTCATCGAGCGCAAGGACTGCCGCCTGGACCGGGTGAGCATCACCGTCCTGGACGAGGCCGACCAGATGGCCGACATGGGGTTCATGCCGCAGGTCACCGCGCTTCTCGACCAGGTACGCCCCGAAGGCCAGCGCATGCTGTTCTCGGCCACCCTGGACCGCAACATCGACCTCCTGGTCCGTCGCTACCTTCACGACCCGGTGGTCCACTCGGTCGATCGGTCGGAGGGCGCGGTCACCACGATGGAACATCACGTGCTGCATGTGCACGGCGCCGACAAGTTCGCCACCGCCACCGAGATCGCCGCCCGCGACGGACGCGTGCTGATGTTCCTGGACACCAAGCACGCCGTCGACCAGTTCACCAAGCACCTGATGAGCAGCGGCGTAAAGGCCGCGGCGCTGCACGGCGGCAAGTCGCAGCCCCAGCGCACCCGCACCCTAGCCCAGTTCAAGACCGGACACGTCACGGTGCTGGTCGCCACCAACGTCGCCGCCCGGGGCATCCACATCGACGACCTCGACCTCGTCGTCAACGTCGACCCGCCCAGCGACCACAAGGACTACCTGCACCGCGGCGGCCGTACGGCGCGCGCCGGTGAGTCCGGCAGCGTCGTCACCCTGGTCCTGCCCAACCAGCGCCGTGACATGACCCGCGTGATGTCCGACGCCGGCATCAGGCCGCAGGTCACCCAGGTCCGCTCCGGCGAGGCCGAGTTGAGCCGCATCACCGGTGCTCAGGCCCCCTCCGGTGTTCCCATCGCAGGCAGCGCTCCGGTCACTGAGCGCCCCAAGCGCGGCGGAGCCCCCTTCCGCGGCATGGGCACCCGCCCGGGTCGGGCCGGCCGCGTCAGCGGTGAGTCCCGCAGGTCCGCCGAGGCCCGCCAGACGGCCGAGGCACGAAAGGCAGCCCGGGTCCGCCGTGGCGCATAGTCCGAGCGTGGGATGACAGCCCTCGTCGACACCGGCAGCCTCACCGCACCTCGCTGATCGGCGATGCCCTCGGAACCGGCCTCGTACGTCGAGCGAGGTCGGTTGCTGACGTCTCACCGACCGGCAGCTCACGGCGGGCGCGGGTGTCGGGTCGATGCCGTGGCGCACGCGCGCCGGAGCGTGGGGAAGGCTCTCGCGTACGAGCCGTGCTCCCGTGCTCCCTGATCGCGCCGCCGGCTCTGCGCCACACCGGGCTGCTCCACGACCGCCGACGACGGGGGTGTCATGCACTTCGTGGAGGGGCGGGCCGAGCGGCGGACGGCCAACGCCGTCTTGAGTTCCGGCGTCAACCGTCCGAAATGGCAATGCCCCGATCCGGTCACTGATCCCCTGCGAGCGAATCGAACGGGACCGCACTCACGGTTTCGCTAGAGCCACTTGATCCCTGCATCGCCGCCTCGAACTTCCGTCCGAGAGTTCGCCCGTGAATACCCGTTACGAGTCCTTGATCAGCCCCGTTGGTCGGTCGCTTGTCCGTATCACCGTGAACTCAGGAGGATTCGTGAATCCCGTCCCCGCCCCTGCTGCCGTTCACCCCGCGTTCGACCACCGGCCCATGCCGTCTACCCGCGTCGGGCACGGTGTTGACGCCGCCGACGCCGTCCGGCTCCCCTCGTCACGCGCGGCACAGCGGTGGGCCGCATGAGCACTCCGAAGCCGCTCCCGCCCGTCCTGTCGGCGTGGGCCGAGGATGTCGTCGGCCCGGTCCAGGCCGTGCGGGACGTGTCGCACGACCGCCCCAACTCCCGGGTGTGGCAGCTGACATGCGGCACAGGCCGGGTATTTCTGAAGATGGCACCGACACCGACGTTCTACGTCCGCGAAACCCGCGCCTACCGGGAAGCCGCACCCGCGCTGGAGACCGGGACGGTGCCGCGCCTGCTGGAGACGCACGCGCAGCAGCAGTCACTGCTGATGACCCAAGTCCCCGGTCGGAACGTGCAGACGCTTGCACTCGCCCCGGCCCAGCAGCGCGCGGTGCACCGGCAGGCGGGCAGGTGGCTTCGGCGTTTCCACGGCAGCCACGGTGATCTGACGCCGACGGACCACGCCGACGCGGTGTCCGAGGTCGCCCGCGCGGTGCGGGGAGCCGAGGCGCATCTGGAGAGCGCCGGAGACCTGATCGGCAAGGAAGGACAGGAGATCGTACGACAGCACGCCACCGAGCTCGCGCGGCTCGGCCCTCTGCCCGGCGGATACGCGCACGGAGACTTCCAGGAACGCAACTGGCTGCTCGACACAGCGACGGGCACGTTGGCAGTGGTGGATCTGGAGCGGGCGCGGCCGCACGCCGCGGTCGTCGACTTCGTCCGCCTTGCCTGCGGGCCCTGGGTCGGCAGGCCCGACCTGCGGGAGGCGTTCTGTGACGGCTACGGCCGCACTCTGACATCCGTCGAAGAGACCGCGCTGCGCTGCCTGACCGCGCTCGACGCCGCGAGTGCCATCTCCTGGGGTGTGCCCCACCACGACCGCGAGATCGTTGAACGCGGCTACGCGGCTCTGGCCCGGCTCGGGAAAGCGGGCGCCGCGTGAAACGGGATCTCGTACCGCCGCAGGGTGCGCCCTCCGGTGCCGGATCAGCCGGCCGCGGCACGGCAGCGGCCTTACCGCCTCCGCCGCCCGCGGAGATCCGCTATGCCGGCCGGCACGCGAAGAACCCGCTGGACGAGGCGGCGTTCAGCAAGATGTGTGCCCGCTTGCCGCGAGTACTGAAGCAGACTGCGCGCCTTGCATGGGCCATCGACCGGCGGGCCGTCCTCCTGTTGCTCGGCTGTCAGTTGCTGACCGGCGCCGCAGCGGCCGTCCTGCTGACCTCCACCACGCGCGCCATGCGTCCGATCCTGGCCGACGGCGCGGTCTCCGAGCGGCTGCAACAGGCGCTGCCCGCCCTGCTGGTGATCGCCGGCGCGGCGGCCGCGGGACGGGTGGCGAGCGCGGTCGCGTCGTACGCCGATGGGCGGATCACCCCGCGCCTGACCACCGCCTCCGACAGCGCCCTGGTCGAGGCTGTGTGCCGGATTGAGGCCGCCGCGCGCGGCGAGGACGGGATCTCCGACCGTCAGGAGGCCGCCGAAATGGGAGTGGTCCGCAGCCATGTGATGGTGCAGGACGCCACCCGGCTCACCTCCGCCCTGGTACGCATGGTCACCGCCAGCGGGGTGCTGTCCATCCTGCATCCGCTGATGCTGCCGCTGCTCCTGCTGGCCGTGGTCCCGGCCGGAATCGGGGCCGTCCTCCATGCCCGCGTCACCTACGAAACCCACTACGCCAACGTGGGCGACCGCAACGTCCGCCAGATGATGCGCTGGTGGGCGACCAGCTCCAAGTACACCGACGAGATCCGCGCCAACGGCATGACCGGATACCTGCTCTTCTGGTACCGGGCGATCTCCGAACGCATGGACACACGGACACTGCGGGCGGCGCCGAGAATGCTGCGGATCGTGCTGGCCAGCTCGACGATCGGCGGCATCTTCCTGGTCGGCACCTGGGCGGCACTCGCGTGGCTGGCCGCCACCGGGCGGATCGAGCCCGCCATCGCCGCGACCGCGGTGGTCGCCGTACAGACCACACTCGCCGCCCTGAGCCAACTTGTCATCTATGGGGCGGCGATGTTCCACACCTCCCTCTACCTCGCCGACATGGACGGCTTCCTCGCCCACGCCGCCGAACGAGCCCCTCACCGCGGCAAACGGACGGTCACCGGACCGCTGGAGGAGATCCGTCTCGACGAGGTCGTCTACCGGTATCCGGGCAAGAGCAGCCCGGCCCTCGACGGCATCTCCCTGACTTTACGCAGGGGCGAGATCTGGGCCGTCGTCGGGGAGAACGGATCCGGCAAGTCCACCCTCACCCGGCTGCTGGCGGGGATCTTCCTGTCCGACACCGGTCGCGTCACCTGGAACGGCATCGACATCACCGACCTCGACCCCGACCATGCGTGGCAGCGGTGCGGCCTGGTCCCGCAGAACTTCGCCCAATGGCCGCTGCGGGTACGGGAGAACGTCACGCTCGGGCAGCCGCACACGCCCGACGATCACCCGGTCTGGGAGGCGTTGGACGCGGTCGGTATGAGGGAGCACGTCGAGGAGCTTCCGCACGGGCTGGACACGCTGCTGGCCAGAGAGCTGTTCGGCGGGACCGAGCTGTCCGGCGGTCAGTGGCAGCGCCTGGCGTGCTCGCGCGCTCTGTACAGGCGGCCGGACCTGCTGATCCTGGACGAACCGACCTCCCAGATGGACGCCCGCGGCGAACACGCCATCCTGGAAGAGATCAAAGCGATCGCCGCCGACCGCATCACGATCGTGGTGACGCACCAGCTGACCAACACGAAAATCGCGGACCGGATCCTCGTGATGGAACACGGCCGGATCACCGAGCAGGGCTCGTACGACGAACTCGCCGACGCGGACGGCCTGTTCAGGGAACTCCTCACCCTTTCTCAGGACCGCTGACTGCAAGGTCCGCGGTTCCGTACTCCGTACCGGCCAGGGAACGGCGGTACGGAGTACGGAGGGTGATGGAGCGTCAGCAGGTACGCCCGACGTAGTGGGCGCCCTGGATCCTGTCGGCCGAGCCCAGCCAGGACGTGCCGGGGCCGACGCACCGCTCGTAGTCGGATGCCCGGGCGACCTCAACCTTGATGACGACCCGCGAACCGTCGGAGGTGCAGTGGTTGTAGAAGGCGTCGGAGCCGGTCTCGTAGAAACCGCATGGGTCGGCGGCCGCAGTGGTCGCGGCGGCTCCCACCGCGCCGAATGAGGTGAGCACGAGTGCGGCGGAACCGAGGGCGCTGGTCACCATACGACGAACACGCAAAAGAAACTCCTTGGTCAATGGAGGGAACGGGCCTGGAAGGGCATCTGTCTGCCGATCGGCTGGATACCCGCTCCATGATCACCGCGCCGACCGGCGCAGTTGGTCGAATGTCATGCCATTCACCTGGCGAATCGATTTACCGCTACATCAATCGGATGGTCCTGCGCCCGCCTGAAACGGAGTTGCTCGCCATGAAGTACACGCGGGAGAGCGAGCGGAACACGCACTACGCGGAGGAAGGGGAGCCCGGTGAACGCTGACGAGACTGTTGGTAGTCCCGCGTATTGGAAGTTGCGGAATGCCTCAGCCCGACGCGGAGAGCTGGGCCAGCAGTTGCATGATCTGGGTGTCGCCGCCCCATTTATCCTTCTGCTGAGCTTCGCTGAGGCGTTGGCTGAGGTCACTGGCCTTGTCGGCGGCCTCGTTGGTCTTGCCCTCCTGGACCTTCTTCTCGATCTCGGCGGCCCTCTTCTGCGATTCCCGGTACAGGGCCGGGTCCATGTTCCCGGACTGGGCGGCGATGGCAGCGGTCAGCTCGCTGCTGAGCGTGGTGGGGTTCGGGGCCGAGACGGGCTCGACGGTCGCGCTGGCGGTGGGGCTGGCCGAGGTGGCGGGCGGTGGCGAGGACGGCTCTTCCGACTGTGTGGTGGCGGAGGAGACGGAGGGCGTGGCGGAGGATGCCGCGGTGGTGTCACCGTCGTCGTCAGTGCCCACGAGCAGGAGGAGAACGGTGAGCAGTCCGGCGCCGGCGACGAGCAGGGCGCCGACGGCGATGGGCAGGCGCCGGTCGCGCTGGGACGGTCGGCCGCGAGACGAGGACCGCGCTCCGACCGGTGCCGGGGTGTCGGCTATCGGGGGCAGTGGTGCGGTGGCATCGCTGATGGGCGGGAGCACCTGGGTGGCGGCTGCGGCGGGTGCCTCGGCGGTGGCCTGGAGTTGGCGGGCGACGTCGGTGGCGTCGTAGGGGCGGTCGGCGGGGTCCTTGGCCAGCAGGGCGTGGACCAGGGCCGACAGCTGCGGCGGAGCGTCCGGGCGAATGGTGTCGAGCTGGTGGGGGGTCTCGTGGACATGGCGGTAGAGGACCTGCGCGGCGTCCGCACAGGCGAAGGGCGGCTGCCCGGCGAGGGTTTCGTACAGCACGCAGCCCAGGGCGTAGAGGTCGGCGGCCGGGCCCGCCGGGTGGCGCAGCGCCTGCTCGGGCGCGATGTAGGCGGGGGTGCCCAGCATAGGCGCGTCGTACTGGCCGGCGGTGGCCGTGGCGTGGTCGGTGAGCTGGGCGATGCCGAAGTCGACGACCTTGAGCATGCCGTCGTCCGTGACGAGCAGGTTGGCGGGCTTGATGTCGCAGTGCTGCACCCCGGCGGCGTGTGCGGCGGCCAGGGCGCGCGCGGCCTGCGCGCCAAGATCGGCGGCCCGCTGCCAGGCCAGGCGGCCCTCGGCCGCCAGCAGGTCGGCCAGGCTGCGGCCGTTAACCAGCTCCATCACCAGGAACGGGCGGCCGTCGGCGGTGTGCCCGAAGTCGTACAGGGCGGCGATATTGGCATGGGTGAGCCGCGCCGCGGCGTGCGCCTCCTGCATGATCAGTTGTACGGCGGTGGTGTCGCCGGCGGGCGCGGCCAGCAGCTTCACCGCCACGGCCCGGCCCAGCGCGGTGTCCCAGGCCCGCCAGACCTGGCCCATCGCGCCGCTGCCGAGCGGCTCCGTCAGGCTGTACCGGTCAGCCAGCAACTCGCCTTGCATATCCCATCCCCATCACGTGCCCGCCCAGAGGCCCACACTCTAGGCACGTGTGGCCGCCCTCGCGCCCAGGGGGCCGGGGTGCGGAGCTCTGGCAGTAGCGGGTGTTCCCGGCCGGCGCCGGCCAGCTGCTCACCGTCGGCTGACTTCTGCGGCGTAGTCGGCGCCGAAGCCCTGGCTTTCGCGGGTCCAGCTGTCCCCTGGTGTCCTGCACGGTTAGCCAGATGAGCAGGTGCACGGCCGGCTCATCCGGACTCACCGTCGGCCGGAAGCGCCGGTCGTCATGCGGTACTGACGCGGTGCTTGGCCAGGCAGGTCAGGCAGCCGGTGTGTCCAGGGGGCGCAGCTCGTCCGCGTACGAGACGGAGATCCGGCGCATCAGGCCGTCGTCGGTGATGTCGTACTGGCCGAGGCGCCACAGGGGCGGCGAATACGCGTGAACGGAGACCGCGTCGTCGGTGGCGCCCGTGAGGCGGTGGATGTGCTCGGGGCCGAAGCAGAAGGAGTTGCCCGCGCCGACGGTGACGGACAGATGGCTGCCGCCGATGCGTGGGTTGGACTCGTTCAGCCCACCCTGGACGACGGCGACCGCCCCGGAGGAGATGTCGTGGTCGTGCCAGCCGGTGTCGTTCTGCCGGGTCCAGCACAGGAGCCAGACGTCGACGTACTCGTCGCGGTACAGCGACGCGTAGTGCCGCTCCTCGTCGGAGAACGCGACCTGTTCGCGCCAGAGGTCGGGGCGGGCGGCGAGGTCGTCGACGAGCGCCTGGAGTTCGCGCTTGTCGAGGGTGCGGTCCGGCAGGGCCTGATACGTCATGGGGTGGCTCCCTTCAGCAACCTGGCTGGGTTGACGGTGCGCAGGGCGTGGACGGCGGCGTCCGCGCCGAGGTCGGGGATGGTGAGGGGCGCGTAGGGGCGGTCGCTGCCGCTGACGATCACGTCGATTCCGACGGCCCTGACGAGCGCGTCCACGCCGCGCGTTCCGTAGGACGAGGTTTCGTAGAAGGCGTCGAAGTCGATCTCGCCGCGCCCTCCGCCGCGGGCCGCGTGGCGCTCGCCGTGCAGCGGGGCCAGGCCGGCGAGGGCGGCGAAGCAGACGCGCAGGCGCGGGTGCCGGGCGCGGCCGAAGGCGCGGAAGGCGAACCAGGACGCGTGCATCTGCTGGAGGTAGGGGACCAGCGCCGGCCACCAGGGCGGGGCGCCGGGGGCGGGCGGGGCGGCACCGGGGTGGATGAAGAGCGGCTTGTCGTGGTGGGTGAGGACGTCGAGGAGAGGCGCGCAGCGGTCCCAGCCGGCTGCTTCCAGCAGTGCGGTGGCGGGGAGTTGGAGGCCCTGGCAGCCGCGGCGGAGTTCCCGTTCGACCGCTTCGGGAGCAGGCGATGACAGGCACACCGAGGCCCAGACCCCGAACGGCGCGGGGAGCGCTAGAGCGCCGTCGTGGAAGGCGGCAAGTAGCTGTGCGGCCTCGGCGGGTGGCAGGTGTTCGACGCCGAGGGGGCTGGACAGCGAGACCAGGGCCAGGTCGAGGCCGTCGGCGCGGGCGAGCCCGACGCGGGCCGCGATGTCGTGGTCGGCCGGGTCGACCTCGTACGGCGGCTCGCCCGCGAGGTGCAGGGTCCAGCCGTCGAGGTGGGGTGGTGCCGTACGGGCGCGCAGCAGCTCGATGAACTCGGGCGGCCAGATGTGCTGGTGGACGTCGGTGAGCACACGGCAGTCCTTGGGGGAGTCCTCGGGGAGGAGTGGTTCGAACAGGAGGTTAACCGCTTCACTTATGCGCTTAACTTAAGCGCTTAACAATGCGGAGTGTCAAGGGTGCGCTGCAGTGGGGACGGGTCCCGGTAGGCTTCCCGGTATGGCCAGGCCCAATAAGCGCACCACCCTTCGGGAGGTGGCCGAGGCCACCGGCCTCTCCACCGCAGCCGTCTCCTATGCCCTGCGCGGCAAGCACGTCTCGAAGGAGACCGAGGAGCGGGTACGCAGGGCCGCCGCCGAGCTCGGCTACGAGGCCGACCCCATCGCCCGCGCACTCGCCAGCGGCCGCACCAGCATGGTCGGCGTCCTCGCGGGCGACCTACAGGACCTGTGGCAGCAGCAGTTGATGGCGGCCATAGGCCGGGAACTGCTGGCGGGCGACCGCTACGCCCTCATTCTGGACGCGGGCGGCGATCCCGACCGCGAGCTGGTGCTTGCCAAGCAACTGTGCGACCAGCGCGTCGACGCGCTGCTGGTGTCGCCCGTGAACCCTGCGGCCGAGGGCTGGGCGGCGATCGCCGACGCGCTGCCGGTGGTGGCCGTCGGGGACTCGCTCAGTGCGGCCCGTACGGCCGGAGAGGTCATCTTCGACAACAGGGCCGGCATCGACGCCGTACTGGAGTACCTGCACGGTCTCGGCCACCGCCGGGTGACCGTTCTGACCCCGACCCGGCCGAGCACGCCCGACCGGCCTGCCGACGTGTATGCGCGCGAGGCCGCCGAGCGGCTCGGGCTGAAGGCCGAACTGGTGCCCTGCCCCCAGGAGTTGGGCGAGGCGACGGCGGTCGCGCGACGCCTGCTGGAGGGCCCGCGACCCGCGACGGCTGTCTTCTGCTTCTCCGACTCCCTGGCGTACGGCGTGTACGCAGCCGCGGCCGAGGCCTCGCTCGAAGTCGGCCGGGACGTCTCCGTCGTCGGCTTCGACGATCACCCGGTGTCCCGTGTGCTCACCCCACCGCTGACCACGGTGGACTGGGGGCTGGCAGGGATAGCAGATGAGGCGGCCCGGCTGATCGTCGCCGCGATCGAGGGAAAGCGGGTGCGGAGGAAGCGGATTCTCTGCGCGCCGCGGATGAGTGAGCGAGGGTCGGCGGTGCGGGTGCAGGGGGTCTGACCTCAGGGCGCTTGCGACATGAGCCGGGCAGGTGTGGATCCCCGTGAGCTGGTCGGTTCAGGCGTCCAGGCGTCGTTTGGCGAGCCAGGTGACGATCTCCGGGTCGTGGTGGCCGAAGAACAGTGACGTTCCGCCGTCGAGGGTGGCGATCCGGGCCATCTGCTCGTCGGTGAGCACGAAGTCGAAGATGTCGAAGTTCTCCGCCATGCGCTCAGGCCGGACCGACTTGGGGATCGCGACGATGCCGCGCTGGGTCAGCCAGCGCAGCACCACCTGCGCCACGGACTTGCCGTACTGCCGGCCGATCTCGCTGAGCAGCGGCTGGGTGAAGAGGTCGTTCTTGCCTTCGGCGAAGCCGCCCCAGGACTGGATCTGCACCCCGTGCTCGCGCATGAGGTCCTGGTAGTCGGCGCGTTGGAAGAACGGGTGGGTCTCGATCTGGTTGACCGCGGGCGTGATGTCGTTGTTGACGATCAGGTCGATCAGCCGGTCGGGGTAGAAGTTGGCGACGCCGATCGCCTTGGCGAGCCCTTCGCGGTTGAGGGCCTCCATGGCGCGCCACTGCCCGTACACGTCGCCGAATGGTTGATGCATCAGATACAGGTCGAGGTAGTCGAGGCCGAGCTTGTCCAGCGACGTCTCGAAGGCGCGCTTGGCGTTGTCCTCGGCGGGTGCGTCCTGGATCCACAGCTTGGTGGTGATGAACAGTTCCTCGCGCGGGATGCCACTCTTCTTGACCGCCCGGCCGACGGCCTCCTCGTTGCCGTACGCCGCCGCGGTGTCGAGCAGGCGGTATCCGGCGGCGAGGGCGTCGGTTACCGCCTGCTCGGTGTCCTCCGGCGGGATCTGGTAGACGCCGAAGCCGAGGGTCGGCATCTCGGTGCCGGTGTTCAGGGTGACGTGCTGCATGGGGGTCCTTTCGGTGGTGCCGCTTGTGCGTGGGGCGGTCAGAAGGTGATGAGGGCTTTGAGGACGTGGCGGTCCGCCATGGCCCGGTAGGCATCGGGGGTGCGGTCGAGCGGGAAGTGCTGGTCGAAGACACGGCCAGGGGTGATCGTGCCGTCCAGGACGTCCGGCAGCAGCTCGTGGATGTAGGCGCGGGCCGGGCTGGCACCGCCGGTGAGGGTGATGTTGCGCATGAACGGGGAGGGGCCGAGGGGGCCGTCCTCGTACTGCGGGACGCCCAGGCGGCTGACGGTCCCGCCGTCGACGACCGCCCCCAGAGCGGTCTCGAGCGTTTCGCGCGTGCCGACGGCCTCGATGACCTTGTCGACGCCGTCGCCGTCGGTCAGGTCGCGCACGCGCGCGACGCCTTCGCCGCCGCGTTCGGGGACGACGTCGTCGGCACCGAAATCGCGGCCGAGGTCGGTGCGGGCGGTGTGGCGGCCCATGAGGATGACGCGCTCGGCCCCCAAGCGCTTGGCGGCGATCACCGCGCACAGGCCGACCGCGCCGTCCCCGACGACCAGCACCGCATCCCCTGGGCCGACGCCGGCCGTGACGGCACCGTGGTGGCCGGTGGTCATCACGTCCGACAAGGACAGCAGGGAGGGCAGCAGTGCCGAGTCGGCGGCGACGGGCAGTTTGACCAGTGTGCCGTCGGCGTGCGGGACGCGTACGGCCTCGCCCTGGCCGCCGTCGACACCGTCGAAGCCGTACCGGCCGCCGTGCCGACAGGAGATCTGGAGGCCCTTGGCGCAGTAGTCGCAGGTGTTGTCGCAGTACGTGAACGGGGCGACTACCAGGTCACCGGCCTTGAGACCTGTCACGTCGGCGCCGGTCTCCTCGACCACGCCGAGGAACTCGTGACCCATCGGTCGGCCGGTCGCAGCGGTGGGCATCGACTTGTAGGGCCACAGGTCGCTGCCGCACACGCAGGACAGGACCGTGCGTACGACGGCGTCGGTGGGCTGCTGGATCTTCGGGTCGGGACGGTCCTCGATCCGGACGTCTCCGGCTCCGTACATCACTGCTGCACGCATGAGGGAAGTGCTCCTTGGAAGTGGGGGAGGGGCGCCGCTGAGCGCGGGTCAGCGTTCGAGCATCTGCCGGCCGGCCTCCGTGTGGGTGTCGCCGGCGGCCGGCGGGAGGGCGCTGAGCTTCGCGAGCTGCCCGGCGGTCAGTTCGATGGCATCAGCAGCGGTGTTCTCCTCGACCCGGTGAACACGCTTGGTGCCGGGGATGGGCGCGATGTCGTCACCCTGGTCCAGCAGCCAGGCAAGCGCGACCTGCGCGGGCGTGGCACCGGCCTCGTCGGCGACGGCCTGGACCTCGTCGGCGAGGCGCAGGTTGCGCTGGAAGTTCTCACCGGTGAAGCGCGGGTTGCCGTGCCGGAAGTCGCCCTCCTTGAAGCCGTCCGCGGAGCGGATCTGGCCGGTGAGGAAGCCGCGACCGAGCGGTGAGAAAGGCACCAGACCGATGCCCAGCTCGCGAAGGACGGGCAGGATGCGGTCCTCGATGCCGCGGGTCCACAGCGAGTACTCGGACTGCACGGCGGTGACCGGCTGGACGGCGTGCGCGCGGCGGATGGTGTCCGGGCCGGCCTCGGACAGGCCGAACGCACGTACCTTGCCCTCGGCGATCAGTTCGGCCACCGCGTCGGCGGTCTCCTCGATGGGCGTGTTCGGGTCGACGCGGTGCTGGTAGTAGAGATCGATGTGATCGGTGGCCAGCCGCTTGAGCGAGCCCTCGACAGCGGTACGGATGTTGGCCGGGCTGCTGTCCACGTTCCAGGCGCCCTGCCCGGCATGGGAGACAAGGCCGAACTTCGTCGCCAGGACCACGTGGTCGCGACGGCCCTTCAGGGCTCGGCCGAGCAGCTCCTCGTTGGTGTAGGGGCCGTAGATCTCGGCGGTGTCGATGAAGGTGACCCCCAGTTCCAGCGCCCGGTGCAGGGTCCGGACGGACTCCGCCTCGTCGGTCCCGGAGTCGGTGTATCCGTGGGACATGCCCATTGCGCCGAGCCCGATCCTGGAAACCTCCAGGTCACGCAGCTTGATGTAGTGCATTTCTCATCTCCGGATTCTTGCCGACCGGTCATTCCACTGTGGCCCGCTTGTCCTGGAGGCGCCTGCTCGGGCAGTCGGCCGGGCCGGACGGTAGCCGATTCGTATGCCCATGAGCGGAAGGTGCCGGTATCTCGTCCCTCCACCTTCGCGTGGTTTCCGCCGGTGTGGCAGGGCGGGCTCTTCGGGGGTAATGACAGGGCCCCCCACCGCGCTGCACCGCAGGTCAGTGCAGTGTGACACTGAAACCATGGCATCCGAGGGCACTCCCACCGGCCGTGGCGCGAACAGCGAGGGCGCGGAGCTGGGCCGGTTCCTGCGCGCCCGGCGTACGCAGACCCGCCCGGAGCAGGTTGGTCTCACGGTCGGCGCCGGGCTGCGCCGCACCCCGGGGCTGCGCCGGGAGGAGCTGGCGACCCTGGCCGGGATCAGCATCGACTACTACGTGCGCCTGGAGCGAGGCAAGGAGACCCGGCCCAGCCCCTCCGTCCTCGACGCGCTCGCCCGTGCCCTGCACCTGGGCGACCAGGAGCACCAGCATCTGCGCGAACTGGCCGCCCGCGCCGCCCGGTACGCCCCCGAGCCGCCGCCCGCACCGAGCCGTACGGTGCGTCCGCACCTGAAGCTGCTGCTGGAGTCGATGCGCCCGAACCCCGCCTATGTCATCAGCCGCAGCATGGACATGCTGGCCTGGAACCCGGGCGGTCTCGCCGTGTACGCGGAGTTGGAGGACTGGCCCGTCAAGCAGCGCAACCTCGCCCGCTACCTCTTCCTCCACCCGGCCGCCCGCACCCTGTTCCACGACTGGGACCGCCAGATCACCAGCTGTGTCGCCCGACTGCGCGCCACGGCCGGTACGGCACCGGACGCCCCCGACCTGACCAACCTGGTCGGTGAACTCCTCCTCAAGAGCCCCGACTTCGCCGGCCTCTGGGAACGCTACGAGGTCACCGGCCGCAAGCCCATGCAGAAGACCTTCCACCACCCCCACGTCGGAACGATCACCCTTACGTCCCAGTCCCTGCAGGTGGAAGGCACACCCGGCCAGCGGATCGGCGTCTACACAGCCGAACCCGGCACCCCCGACCACGACGCCCTCCTCCTGCTCGACATGACCGCGCCCCAGCCCGGTCCGCGCAGTGTTGCGCCGAACCAGGGATCGCCCCGCGCGCAGTCCTGACAGCACGATCGGCCGGGGTAGGGGCTCGGGGCGGGAGATGTCTCCGACGAGGGTCGGCGGGCGTGCGCAGGGGGTGCCGCGGGCGGTGGTGCACCCCCCTCGGACACGTGAACGCAGGCCGCCTGCAACGGAGTTGGCGTCTCCATCAAGCAACGCCCTGATCTCCGCCCGGAGTTCATGGTGCAGCACTCTGGTCGTAGCAGATCAAGCTGGGCTACCGTCGGTAACACCCTGCCGTCGCAGTGGCAACTTGCGTGTCCTCCGCCCCTCCGCACGTCTTCGGAAGGCAGCCCATGCAGAAGCAGCCAGCCCCGGCCGGGATCACCCGCCGCCACGCCCTCACCGTGACCGGCGGAATGGTCGCCGCGGCGACCATCGCTCAGTCGATGCCCGCCTTCGCCGCCGAGTCGCAGGAGGCGGACGCGATCGTCGTCGGCCACGGGCTCGCCGGTCTTGTCGCCACGGCCGAACTGGCCGCGGCCGGACGAAAAGTGCTGCTCCTGGACCAGGAACCCGAGGCGAGCCTGGGCGGCCAGGCGTTCTGGTCCTTCGGGGGCCTGTTCCTCGTCAACTCCGACGAGCAGCGGCTGATGGGAGTCAAGGACACCCACGACCTCGCCTGGCAGGACTGGCTCGGCACAGCCGGCTTCGACCGGGGCCTCGACGATCCCTCCGGCCAGGACCACTGGGCCTACAAGTGGGCCGAGTCGTATGTGGACTTCGCGTCCGGCGAGAAGCGGTCCTGGCTCGCGGGGCTCGGGGTGCAGTGGTTCCCGATCGTCGGCTGGGCCGAGCGCGGCGGCGGGCTTGCGGACGGGCCCGGCAACTCGGTCCCCCGCTTCCACGTCACCTGGGGCACGGGCCCGGCCGTGGTCGAGCCGTTCGAGAAGAAGGTGCGGGCCGGGGTCGCGGACGGCAAGGTCACCTTCAAGTTCCGCCACCGCGTCGACGGCATCGTGACGACGGGCGGCGCCGTCACCGGCGTACGCGGCGCGATCCTGGAGCCGAGCAATGCCTCGCGCGGCAAGCCCAGTTCGCGCACCGAGGCCGGCGAGTTCGAACTCCATGCCCCGGTCGTGATCGTCACCTCGGGCGGGATCGGCGCCAACCACGACCTCGTACGGCAGAACTGGCCCGCCCGACTCGGCACCCCGCCCAAGTCCATGATCACCGGCGTGCCGGCGCACGTCGACGGGCGGATGCTCGCGATCACCGAGAAGGCGGGCGGCCGGATCGTCAACCCCGACCGGATGTGGCACTACACCGAGGGCCTGCGCAACTACGACCCGATCTGGCCGGGCCACGGCATCCGCATCCTGCCCGGCCCGTCCTCCATGTGGTTCGACGCCACCGGCAGACGCTTCAACTCGCCCGACATCCCCGGCTACGACACCCTCCACACCCTGAAGTCGATCACCGACACCGGCTACGACTACTCCTGGTTCGTCACCACGCAGAAGATCCTCGCGAAGGAGTTCGCGCTCTCCGGCTCCGAGCAGAACCCGGACCTGACGGAGAAGAACATCTGGATGCTGCTCTCCCGCATCTGGCAGACCCCGGAACCGATCGAGAAGTTCAAGAAGAACGGGGTCGACTTCGTCGTCGAGACCACGCTGTCCGAACTCGTCAGGGGCATGAACAAGCTCACCGGCGACAGCCTGATCCAGCTGGAGGACCTCAAGCGCCAGATCGACGCGCGGGACCGGGAGATCGACAACCCCTACACCAAGGACGTCCAGGTGATGGGGATCCGCAACGCGCTGGCCTATCCCGGGGACACGCTCAGCCGCACGGCCTCGGCCCACAAGATCATGGACTCCAGTGCCGGTCCGCTCATCGCCGTCCGCCTCAACATCCTCACCCGCAAAACCCTCGGCGGGCTCCAGACCGACCTGTCAGGCCGCGTCCTCAACGCCTCGGGCGACCCGGTCCCCGGCCTGTACGCGGCCGGCGAGGTCGCCGGCTTCGGAGGTGGCGGTGTCCACGGGTACCGCTCTCTGGAGGGCACCTTCCTCGGCGGCTGCCTGTTCTCAGGCCGCCAGGCGGGCCGGGCGGCGGTCGCGGCGACCGCTACCTGAAGCTCCGTCTCCGGCGACGCCACCGGCTCGCTCGTGCCGGCGACTTCAACGGCTCGTTTGTGCCGGTGACGTCGCAGAACCTGGCGAAGGACTACTGCGCCAGGACAGCCGGCCTGAGCACGTCCTCGCACCACCGGCGGAAGCCGGTGGGCGCGGAGTCAGGGGTGTTCGGCTCGACGGCACCGTAGAAGCCCTGGTCGTTCAGGGCGTCGACCATGTCGGCCACCCCCTGAGCCCAGGCCTCGCTCGCTCCGAAACGCAGCTCCGTCGCCTTGTAGTCCGCGCTGCTGGTCCGTTGGACGCGCACCGGACGGTCCAGCACCTCGGAGACGACCTGTGCCATGCCCTCGGGGGACAGGTCGTCGGGTCCGACCAGTGGGACGTCCTCCTGTCCGGTCCAGGAGCCGTCGAGGAGCAAGCGGGCCGCCGTCGCTCCGATGTCGCGGGTGGTGCAGGTGCGCAGTACTCGGTCCTCCGCCAGCGCCAGGAAGAACACGCCCGCGTTGCGGATCGACTCGGCCTGCTCAAGCAGGTTCTCCATCAGGAACGGCGCGCACAGCGCCCGGTAGTGCACGCCCATGGCCGCGATCGCGTCGTCCATGGCGAGCGACGCCGAAATCTGCCCGGCATTCTTCGCCACATTGCGGCCCAGGGTGGAGACGCCGACGATCCGCTCGACGCCCTGGGGGCCGATCACCTCGCGCAGCGGCTCGGTGAAGTCCTGGAAGTGGCCCTCGACGCTGTCGGCCGCGGGCGTCGGGGGCACCAGCCAGAACAGGCGGTCGGCACCCGCGCACGCCTCCTTGAGAACGGTGGGATCGGCGTGCGATCCCCGTACGACCTCGACGTGTTCGCGCACTCGCGGGGAGAGGCGGGCGGGGTCGCGGGCGATCACCCGGATACCCGCCGTGCGGTCCGGGGTGTGGAGGAGGCGGTCGAGAACCTGCCGGCCGATCTGGCCGGTCGGGGTGGTGACGACGATCACGGACAACTCCAAAGGGAGGCTTGAAGGGGACGCTTGAAACGGATGTCCAACGGGATGTCGTCGAGCCTGGCGCCTTGCGTGCCCGAACTGAAGGATCGATCCGCTCGCGCTTGTTACCCTCAGGGCAATACCGAATGGAGGGGGGAGAGTGTGGAATCCCGTCCGCTGCGTTACTTCGTCGCCGTCGCCGAGGAGCTCAACTTCGCCCGGGCCGCCGAGCGGCTGGGCATCTCCCCGCCGCCCCTGTCCCGCGCTATCCGCCAGTTGGAGACGGAACTGGGCGTCACCCTCTTCGAGCGGACCACCCACAGCGTGGCGCTGACCCCGGCAGGAACGACGCTCCTCGCGGAGGCGACGTTCGCCCTCGACGCCCTGCAGGCAGCCGGGCGGCGGGCTCAGCGCGCGGCAGCGACGGAACCGAAGCTGGTACTTGCCGTCAAGGCCGACGGTGACGCGGGACTGCTGGAGGGGATCCTGGCGCGCTACGCGTCCGATCCGGCTGCCGTACCGGTCGCCGTCCGGCTGTGCGGCTGGCACGAACAGCCGCAGCTCCTGCGCCGGGGCGAAGCCGACGCGGCCCTGGTCCACGAGCCCTTCGACCACACCGGCCTGGATACTGAGACCTTGGCCGCCGAACCCCGCGTCGCGGCCCTCGCAGCCACCCACCCGCTCGCCACCCGGGAGCGCCTGGCCCTCGCCGACCTCGGCCTGCGCCCCGGCGACCTGCACCGGTTCCTCGAAGACATCCGCAGCGAGGGCCGCGACCTCGCCCAACTGCTCACCATCGTCGGCCTGGGCGGCCTCACCCCCCTGCTGCCCGCCTCCGTCGCCGCCCGCTATCCGCGCCCCGGCGTCGTCTACCGCCAGGTCCCCGACTGCCCGCCCGCGGTCCTCGCCATCGCCTGGCCGCAGCATTCCCGCTCGACGGCCACGGCGGCACTGGTGCGTGCCGCCGCGTCGGTGGCAGACGCCGTACGGGACCAGCGGGCGGGCTGACGCGACCGGCGCATGCGGTGCCGGCATCGGGACCGTGCCCAGTGGTACTGGATGAGGGCTTGGACGGAGGCAGGCGGTCCTCGCCGGCGACCGGCGGATGTGGCTGGAGTGGCAGTCGTTGCTGGAGTGCTGCAGGGGGCGCAACGCGTGGGCGTCGACTGGCCTACGGGACTGTCCACGCGTTCGTGATCATGGCTGATCTGCGTCGGTCCATTCGCGTCGCGGCGCGGAGGCGGGATCCTTCTCGGCCAGACAGAACTTGACTGAATGTCAGCCAACGCCGGCGGCTATTCGCGAGGCAGTTGCCTGGTGGGCAGGCCTGGGTCCCCATGGGGAGGAGCTTGTTCGTGTCGGGGTGGTTCCTTGCCGAAGCCTGTTCGTACGTGAGCAATTGGCGTTGTGTCTTGCACGGTTGGGGCCGGATCGCAAGATGCCGTGTTTTGGCCAAAGAGGGAAGGCGATCTTGGCTGGGATGGATCGATAAGTAGACAATATCCCCCGTGTGGTCGGCGTGTGCCGGAGAGCCACTGCCCAACGAATGGCCTCCCAGGTCCAGACCGGACGTGGGGGTAGCGCGGAGGAGGGGTTGTGGAACGGTATTTCACTAGCGCGTCGCACGAGGACCTGCGACGCCGGGTGCGCGAGTTCGCGGAACGGGAAGTGCGTCCACGGATAGCCGAGATGGAGGCCTCCCGGACGGTGGCGCACGAACTCTCGCGCCTCATCGCCCGGCAGGGCTGGATCGGCGTGACGATCGACAAGGTGTACGGCGGTATGGGAGCCGGACACCTGGCCAAGACGGTCATCATCGAGGAACTGGCCCGCGTGAGCGGAGCCATGGGGGCCATGGTGCAGGCCTCCCAGCTCGGCGTGGCCAAGATCGTTCATTTCGGCAGCGAGCGGCAGAAGCGGCAGTGGCTGCCGCGTATCGCCGCGGGGGAGTGCCTGCCGACGATCGCGACCACCGAGCCGGAGTCGGGCGGCCATGTCCTTGGGATGAGTACCACGGCCGTGCGTGACGGTGACGATTACGTGCTCAACGGCCGCAAGGTCTTCGTCGGCAACAGCCACGTGGGCGACGTGCACGGAGTGGTGCTGCGTACCGGTGAGGGGTCGAAGGGGCTGTCGGCCTTCCTCGTCGAGGCGGACAGGCCCGGTTTCTCACTCGCCGAGCAGCAGCCCGCCATGGGACTGCACGGGTTCAGCTTCGGTGAGCTGATCTTCGACAACTGCCGGGTGCCGGCGGCGAATCTGCTCGGTGAGGAAGGACAGGGTCTCGCGGTCGCCTACTCCTCCAGCATCCTCTACGGCCGCCCCAACCTGACCGCGGTCTCCCTGGGTATCCACCAGGCCGTCTTCGAGGAGACGACCGCGCTGTGCATCGAGCGGGAGCGGTACGGGGAACCGCTCGGCAAGCTCACCAACATCAAACTCAAACTGGGCAGGATTCAGCACCGGCTCATGCAGGCCCGGTTGGCCGCCTACCACGCCGTACACATGCTCGACCGGGGACTGCCCTGCGACCCGGAACTGATGAGCGCCAAGCTGTTCAATGTCGAAGCCGCCATCGACTCGGCCCGTGACGGCATGGAGATACACGCCGCATCCGGCCTGTTCACCGACCGCCCGGTGGAGCGCTATCTGCGCGACGCCCACCACATCTACGCACCCGCGGGGACGTCGGACATCCAATTGCTGCGTCTCGGTGAGATCGCCCTCGGTACGGCCAAGGGCCAGTGGTCCGAACGCCTGGCAGACCTGGTACGGACGGAGTCCGCCGAGCGCCGGGACGCACAGCTGGAGACGGCTGGGCACGTGGGCTGAACCACCGGGAGCCACGGACCCAGTGTCGTGCCCGCGGCTCCCACATCTGTTTCAGGGCCCTTGCGCGCAACGTGGCGGTCGCCGCCCGTGCTCGCTCAGATCCGGCCTCGGTCCTCCAGCACATAGAGCTGGTCGACCAGTTGCTGTGCCATCGACTTGATGGTTTCCAGGCCCGCTCGTCCCCAGGGGTGAGCGTCCGTGTCCACCACACAGATGGTGCCCAGCGATATCCCGGTCTTCCAGTCGATCAGCGGCGCGCCCATGTAGGAGCGGATGCCGATCTCGTCGACGACCCGATTCCCGGCGAACCGCGGATAGTCGCAGACGTCCTCCAGCACCAGCGCCTTGCGACGTACGACGACGTGCGGGCAGTAGCCCTGATCACGTGTCATGGTCCGGCCGACCGGCGGCTGCTGGGACTCCGGCTGCAGCTCCACGCCCGGCCGACCGGCCGCGTAGAGGCCGGCGAAGTACTGACGGCTCTCGTCGATGAAATTGACCATGGAGAACGGTGCGTTGGTGACGTGCGCCAGGTGGCGTGCGAACTCGTCGAATTCCGGCACCGGGGCGTTCCCGATGCCGATCTCGCGGAGCCTGGCCACTCGCGCCTGCGCATCGCTGTCCTCGGGGGTCAGCAGCAAGTGGCTTGTCGGGTCGTATTGGGAGTGGGGAACCGGGGTGGACATGCAGGCTCCATTCGGCTGCGCTGAGGGTGTGTCAGCGCAGGGGGTTAAGCTCCGCGGGCGACATGCCGGGAGTCGAGGCGAGCAGGTGCTGGACGAGTGCGATCAACACCCTGGTGCTGGAGTTGCACTGCCGGGCATCACACATCACGACGGGTACATCGGGCTTGAGGTCGAGAGCCGCGCGGACCTCTTCGCTGTCGTAGTGGTAGGCGCCGTCGAATTCGTTGACGGCCACGATGAAACCGATACCGCGGCGTTCGAAGAAGTCGACGGCGGCGAAGCACTGCTGGAGCCTGCGGGTGTCGGCGAGGACCACGGCCCCCAGCGCTCCGTTGGACAACTCGTCCCACATGAACCAGAACCGTTCCTGCCCGGGCGTACCGAACAGGTACAGGACGTGGTCCTGGTCCAGGGTCATGCGGCCGAAGTCCATCGCCACCGTGGTGGTGGTCTTGTCCTCGATACCGACCAGGCTGTCCGTGCGGACGCTGACCTGGGTCAGCAGCTCCTCGGTGCTCAGCGGCTCGATCTCGCTGACCGCTCCGACAAAGGTGGTCTTGCCGACTCCGAATCCTCCGGCGATGAGGATCTTCAGGGCGGTGGGGAAAGGGTCAGAGCCGTTTGCGAAGACCATGCAGCACCGCCTCCAAGAGGTTTCGGTCGGTCGGGGAAGCCGCCTCGACAGCGCGTGGCGCCCGTGTGGTGAGCGCCTCGTGCTGGACGAGGTCGGACAGCAGAACTTTGGTGATGACAGCGGGCAACCGCATGTGCGCGGCCACCTCGGCGACCGAAATGGGGCCGCCGCAGAGGTTGAGGACCTGGTCGTAGTCGGGGCCGAGATAGACGTTCGGCCGACTGCCGGTGGCCATCACGAGGGTGAGGAGGTCGAAGTGCGCTGAGGGACGGGTACGCCCGTTACTGACGGCGTACGGCCGGACCAATCGCCCGGCCTGATCGTCCAGCCACGTCCCTTCCTGCGCGCCCGACATCCTCAGCGCCCCGCATCGCGTGACGCGTTGGCCGCCTGCTGGCGGGCGGGCGTGACGAAGTACGGGCGGACGCTCTTGACCAGCATGGCCATCTCGTAGCCGAGTACAGCCGCATCGGCCTCCCGATCCGCCAGCACGGCCAGCGAGGCGCCGGAACCGGCGGAGCAGACGAAGAGCACGTGGGTCTCCAGCTCCACCACCACCTGCCTGACGTCGGCTCCTGCGGCGAACCTCATACCGGCGCTGCGGCCGAGCGAGTGGAGACCGGAAGCCAGGGCGGCCATGTGTTCTGCTTCGGCTATTTCCCCGAAGCCGTCATAGGCCTTCACCAGTCCGTCGGAGGACAGCAGAAGCGCGCTGCGGGTGTGCGGGACCCTTTGGACGAGTCCGGCCAGGAGCCAGTCCAGGTTCTGGGGCTGGCCGGTACCAATGTCACTCACGGTGGGGTTCTTCTCCTTGAGGGTGAGGTCGGAGGCCGCGGTCAGCGGGAGTTGTCGGCTGAACTCTCGTCGGGAGCGTCTTCGGCGAGGCTGATTCCTCGACGGAAAGCTGCCATCAGGTCCGGATTGTGAGCGGCTTCCTCGCCGTCCCCGTCCCCGGTTCTGCCGGTGACGGGACCGTCTCGCAGCTCCGGTACGAGGTTCTCCTGCGCGCGGCGCTGTGGCAGCATCGGCCGGCCGTCACGGGGGCCCGTGTCGTGCGAGAGCACATGGCCCCCTGGCCGCGTGGGCTCGGCCGGCCGTGTGTGCTGTTGCGACACCGGCATCGGTGTGGGTACGGGCTGGGCCGGAGGCAACGGCTGCGCCGAGGGCGGCGGAGGGATCACGGGGTGCGAGGCAGTGGGCGCCTGCACTGCCGAGTGCCGTGCTTCGACGGGCGCCTGGACCGGTGCCGCGACGGGCTCGTCACCGATCAGGCCGCGCGGGATGATCAGGACCGCCTGGATACCGCCGTAGATGTTGGTCTGCAGCCGGACCGCGATGCCGTGACGGCGAGCGAGGGCGGAGACCACGTACAGACCGATGCGGCCGTCCGTGAGCAGCTTGCTGATGTCGATGCGGTCCGGCTCGGAGAGCAGTGCGTTGACGCGCGCCTGCTCTTCGAGCGGGATGCCGAGTCCGCGGTCCTCGACCTCGACGGCCAGTCCGGCGGTCACCCGCTGGGCGCGCAGCAGTACTTGGGAGGTCGGATCGGAGAAGGCCGTGGCGTTCTCGACCAGTTCGGCCAGCAGGTGGATGACGTCGGCGACGGCGTGTCCGCGCAGCGTCCCCTCGATCGGCGGCACCAGTTTGACCCGGGAGTAGTGCTCGACCTCCGCGATCGAAGAGCGCAGGACCTCGGTGAGGGTGACCGGGCGGGTCCATTGGCGTCGGGACACCGACCCGCCGAGCAGGGCGACGTTCTCCGCGTGACGGCGGATGCGGGTCGCCAAGTGGTCGACCTGGAAGAGGCCTTTGAGGAGCTCGGGGTCCTCGACCTCGTTCTCGAGCTCGTCGAGGATGTTGATCTCTCGGTGCACGAGGGACTGCAGACGCCGGGCGAGGTTGACGAAGACCTCGACCTTCTCCTCGCTGTCCGGCGAAGGGCCGCGGGTGAGTTGGGTGGTGTGCGCGACGGCGGCCTGGGCCTGCCACATGCTGACACTGATCTCGTACGCGAGTTGACCGAGGGTGTCTCCCCGAGCGGGAGCCTGGTGGGTGAAGGGAGCCGGCTCCACTCGCTCGCCCCGCTCCAGCCGGTCCAGCGCCTCCTGCAGGTTGGCCTGGCCGACGGAGACAGCCCGGCGCAGCCCCCCGTACTGCTGCGGCACCCGCCGTGCCTCGGTGCGGGCGACGAGCGCGGCACCGACCAGAACGCTGCAGCCGAGGACGGCACCGCCGGCCAGCACGCCCCAGGTGGCGGCGTCGGCAGCTCCGTCCTGCGCGAGGAGGACGAAGATGACCACCGCCGAGGCCAGCGCCGCCATGAGGGCCGCGGGGAGGACCGCGATGCGTATCGCACGGGATTGCGTGGCTGAATCCATAACCTCGTCCTGGCCCGACGGCCTGCCGTGTCTGCTGCGTCCCGAGCCCGTCGCGGACGCCCCAGCGGGTTCCGAACGCACTGGATAGGTCGGGGATTCAGGCATCGGAGTCCTCTCGATCAGCCAGGTCAGACGTGCGCCAGAGCAGCGCTGAATAACCGTCAACTCGCGTACACGATTGGACAGTTAATAGGCTCGCCACCCTACGCCACGCTCATGAATGTGGCGTAATCGCATGGGGGATCAATTCGCCGCAAAACGGGATTCCCGGTCTGCAGAAACGATTGCCCTATTGTTCCGCGCGGGATGGTGCAGTCCTGACACCGATGCGCGTCTACGCGCCAAAAGCCCCTTTTGCAACTTGCTGCAACGTGACGGAAATACCGCAGCGTCGTGATGCCGAAAGGCAGGCCCTGTCCACTCCTCGTTCGCGGGCATTGGCTGTCGCATACACGTGGCGAGTGACCGGGCGCCGCTACCCGACGACGCGGATGCCGATGGCGGATATGCATCGGCCGGTACGTCGGAGACGTGCATCGCCCGTACGTCGGCGAAGCGGTCGCGATGAAGCGGCGGTGTCGGTGAGTTGGGGACGAAGCCGAGCGCGAGGCGCTGTTGCGCAACGCGGCGCCACTGCCCGGACGTGAAGCTCATGCACGCGTCCGCTCTCTGAAACCTCACCGGCTTGGACCGAGCGCAAGACCGCGGGGCGTATGGCCAGTTCAGGCTCTGTGGCTGGCTGTGATGCTCGCGCCGGCCAAGTCGGCCCGCTATCCGGAGGGCCACTCAGCCGATGACGAAGGCAGGCAGACGCTCGTTCTCCACTTCGTCGCGGGGGAGGGAGAGGCCGAATCGGATCTCTATGAGCGCGAGCGTGTGGCGGTCCCGGTCGCGGTAGGACTCGCTGTCCGGTCGGGCGTACTCACCGTCGGGATGCAGTACACCGGCCGCCACCAGCTCAGGCAGCAGGAGGTCCGGCTGCTCGCCCCATCGCCAGACCTCTTCGCCGATTCCGAAGCGACAGACGTCCACCCCGTCTCGCGCGTAGGAGAACATCGCCGGGGGATGGTCCACGGAAGGGTTCAGGTGGACGACTTCGACTCCGCTCCGGGAAACGTCGGCCAATCTCTCGCCGCCGTCCCCCAGCCCGTACTCGACGGCGAATGACCAACCCCCGCGCGCACCGACACGCACCACGTCATCGTCGTCCGTCGCCAGATCGAGAACCATGTCCCAGGCCTCGATGTCCGTGATCGGCGACACGACGGAGCCAGGCACACCACCCATGCGCAACCCCAACTCCTCCGGGGTGATGCCGCGCGCGAAGACCACGCAGTGCCGCCAGTCGTCCTGATCCACAAGCCACTGAATGCCGCCACCCACGACGCCCACCCTCCCCACGGGGCACAGGCTGCGCCTCCATGCCCGACGAAGTGATCACCCTAGCCAGGGGCACTGACAAGTCCGCATACGCAGGGTTGACCGCCTCGTGGTCCCGAGTTGTGGGATCGACCTTCGCTGTCACGAGAGGCTCAGCAGCCCGCCGTCGTGGGGTGTCGTGACGAACGGGCCCTGAGACAGCTGTCGTTCGTCGTGTTCTCCGCTTATGGCTGGGCGTCGGCCGTGACCTTGGTGGCCGCACGAACGAAGGGGGCGATGGCTGCGGAGTGCGCGTCCTGCGGCCACGCGACGGCCAGAGTGGCCGACTTCAGGTCGCTGACCGGCCGATAGGCGATCTCGGGCCGCGGATACCGCGAGGCGACCGAGGCGGGGAAGAAGTAGACGATGCTGCCGAGCTCGACGAGTCTGAAGATCTGCGGCAGGTCCGAGGCACTTCGGGCTGTGCTTGCCGCAGGCACGTCGTCCCCGGCTCGGCCGGGCTGATGGTCGACTGCTCCGGGAGGGCCGTGCGTGCTGGAGGCGACGCCTTACACGCCGCGCCACGACTTCCAGGGCTTCTCCGATGACGCCGACATCCAGGCCACCATGGCGCGACTGCCTCAATTCACGACCGTGAGCTAGATGATCAATTCAAAGGGATGCTTGCGGAGGGTGTGGGGCGGGCGGCGGACGAAGCCGCCGCGAGACGGTCAGGCGGCGGGCTGCCGGCCCTGGTTGTCGAGGTGGGAGCGGGCGGTCAGGCGTCAGGGTCGACTTCGGGGTGCGTGAACCGCACGGGCTTGCCCAGCGACCGGGCGTAGGCGATTTCGGCTCGGGTGCTGTCTCCGATGTAGTCGCCGACTACGAGCACCTCATCAGCGAGCCGGATCTTCGCCCGGTGCAGATCGTCGAGTCGAACCTTCAGCGCCTCGGCCTCGACAGGATCGGACCAAAGTTCGTGCGGCGACTTAATGTCACAGCCCGGTTTGACGACAATCCTTCCGGCTTTGGTCTCCCGCAGATCGGCCTCGGTCATCTCGGTCATGAAGCGGGTGGAGCCGCAGATCACGACGATACGCGGGAGGCTCAACAGCTTCTTCGCGTCGGCGAGCTTCTCCTCGGGGGTGAACAGTTGCGGGTGTGACACTGGTTCCTCCTGGTGGTGTGGCCCAAGGGTGCCTGCGGAGACGAGAACGAGGGTGTCCAAGATCGTTTTGTGACGAACGACGGGGCATTCCCATCGCCTTCGTCCTGACCGGGGCCAAGGCCGACGAAGGCGAGACCTCCTTGACCTTCTGGCAGCCGAATGCGAGCTTCTGCGAGAGCGCCCCCGACAGACTCTCATCGGCGACAAGAACTACTTCGGCCGTGGTTTCGAACGCGAACTGTCCGAGCACGGAGTCCAGTTGCTGCGGCCTGCCCGTAAAGGTGAACGGGAACGGCCTGTCGCAGCCCTGCTCAAGCCGCTGCGACAGGTCATCGAATCGATCAACGAGACCTTCAAGGGGCAGCTCGACCTCGAACGGCACCGAGGGCGCGCACCCGGAAGTGTCATAGCCCGCGTCATGCAACGCATCCTCGCTCTGGCCGCCGCGATCTGGCACAACGACGCCACCGGACAAACCGTCCTACGTTCAGTGATCGCCTACGATCACTGACCCCTTGGAACAGATCATCTAGGGCGAGACAGCGGGTGCACGCGAGGAGTGCCAGGTCACCTGGGCAAGCCCAGCCAGGTCACCGTGGACAAGCCCACCACGACGGCGTCGCGCGCAGATCCGCCATTGAAGCCCGATTGGCCTGGCACCTTGCCGCCTGCCATTCCGGCGTCAGTGATCATTCCTGGACATCACCTTGGTGGCGACGCTTGTCGGAGCGGCTCACCAGTTCGCCGGCCGCGATAGTCGCGGTTGCCACGACGCGGACCCAACGAGGGCCGCCCCTCGCTGCCCACACCACACAGACGCACCCCGCGATGACGAGCAGCAGGACGCCGAGCAGTACAACGATGGTCATGGGTCTTCCCCCTGTTGTGTCGGTACGCCTCGATCTTCACACGTACCTCCACTCGGGGACTATTGATCAAGTACGGAGATGTGATGGGCACTGTGGTGACGCACAACGTCGCCCTCGGCCTGACGGGACGTCTCGTCGGCCCAGCCCACCAGCACCGTCTACTTGACCCCGGCAGCGCCCAGCAAAGCCGCAGCTGTGGCCGTTCCGATGCCGGCGAGCTCCTGGGCTCGTACGACCGCCCGGGCGCTCGTGCCGTCGAACACGATCGTCAGCTGCACCGCCAGGGTCTCCGGATCCGCCGCCCCGGCGGCGACGAGCTGGGCCTGGAAGAAGTCGGTCAGGTGTTGCTTGAACCGGCGTGCGACCACGCTGCCCGGATGCTCGGGGTCCTTGAGCTCCACCGCCGCACTCACGAAGGGGCAGCCGAGGAAGCTGCTCTCGGTGGCCATCCGGTCCTGCCGCTCGAACACGGTCAGGATGCGCTCGCGCGGCGACAGCTCGTCGTCAGGGCCCGGTAGAAGGGCGGCCTGGTAGGCCGGACCGAGGCCGGCGAGGCTCTCCGCGATCACCTCGTCCTTGGACCGGAACAACTGGTACATCGACTTCTTCGAGACTCCGGCGGCCTTGCATAGGGCGTCCACGCCGATGCCCATGCCCTCGCGGTAGAAGAGCTCGCCTGCCGCGTCGAGCAGCCGCTCGCGGGGTGTCGTCGATGTCGTCATGCCATCGAGAGTACCGGTCCGGCTTGCCTTTGGAAACCGATCGGTTTACTGTCATGGAAACAGATCGGTTTCCCATCTTCTCTGGAGTCGAAATGACCACTCTCGAAGGCGCCGTCGTACTGGTCACCGGCGGCAACCGCGGCATCGGCAAGGCGATCGTGGATGACCTGCTCACCCGTGGGGTGAAGAAGGTCTATGCCACTGCGCGCAACCCGCAGCCGAGCGCCGACGCCCGCGTCGTACCGCTGGCTCTGGAGGTCACCGACCCGGCCTCGATCGAGGCGCTGGTGGCGGCCGCACCGGACGTCACCGTGCTGATCAACAACGCCGGCGGCAGCGCACCGGACACCTACCTTGACGCGCCGATCGAGGACATCCGGAACGTCTTCGAGACCAACTTCTTCGGCCCGCTGAATGTGACCCGGGCCTTCGTCCCAGTGATCGAGCGCAACGGCGGCGGTCACATCCTCAACGCCCACTCGGCACTGTCCTGGGTCGCCTGGCATGGCGCGTACTCCGCCACCAAGGCCGCGTTCTGGCTGCAGACCAATGCCATTCGGATCGAGTTGCTGGACCGCGGCATCGGCGTGACGGGCCTGCACATGGGGTACGTCGACACCGACATGACCGCGGCGGTGACCCAGCCCAAGTCGAAGCCTGCCGACATCGCCAAGGAGGCGCTGGACGGGATCGAGAAGGGCGCGTTCGAGGTGCTCGCCGACGAGACGTCCCGTCAGGCCAAGGCGGCCCTGTCCGGCGACATCACCAACCTCTACCCGCAACTCAAGGCCTGAGCAGTCTCGTTCGGCGGTACTCGTCCGGCGCACGGCGAACCGATCGGCTTCAGCGAGGCGGGTCCGGTCGAGTGCGGAGCCGCCTCGGGCAGCAGGCCCGCGCCTCACTCACCGCGGGCCTGCTGCCGTGCGCGTTACGCCGTGAAGCGGTGGCTGCCGGAACCGGCCTGGTACGCCACGCGGCCGTCCGCTGTCCGACGGGTTGTGTGAGTGGGGTGTGCCTTGTCGTTGCGGCCCGCCCCGACGGCGCGGTGCGGTGCGGTGCGAGCAGCATTCGCCAACTCGCCGGCATGGCCCGCCCGTGCGAACCAAGATGGGTGGGTCAGCGGACCGTTCCAACTCCCAGTTGCCTGGCCCAGTCCAGCAATTCGGGTTCGGCCAGGGTGGTGCCCAGCCAGTCGTGATCGAGGTCGGCTCCTGGAAGGGAGGGCACGACCGCGATGTGGAGTCCGGCAGCACGCGCCGCGGCGATGCCCGTGGCCGAGTCCTCGAAGGCGACGGAGTGTTCGGGAGTCGTACCGATGGCCTCGCATGCCGTGAGGTACAGCTCCGGTGCGGGCTTGGGGGAACGTACTTCGTCGGCTGCGAACGAGTGGGTGAAGTAATTGGCGAGACCGGCTGACCACAGTGCCGTGTCCAGCAGTTCCCGGGGGCTGTTGCTGGCGACGGCGATGGGTACGGCTGCCCGGCAGGCGCGTACCAGTTCCGCTGCCCCGGGGAGGGCTGCGGCGCCCCGGGCGAGTTGCCGGCGGACTCTTCCGAGGAGTTCGCCGGCGAGTTCGGCGCCGGTGCCGGGGCGCCCGAGGTATTCGGCCATGGCCTCTCCAGCGGCTTCCGCAGTGCGGCCGATGACCAGGGCCTTCTGTTCCGGGCCGAAGGGATGGCCATGCGCCGCGAAGATGGCCGTTTCCGCAGCGGTCCAGCAGGGTTCGGTGTCGACCAGCAGTCCGTCGCAGTCGAAGACCACAGCCTCGGCGCTGGTGGGGAGCGAGCCCATGCAGATGTCCTTTCACTTCGGGTGAGCGCAGGTTGCCGTTCAGCGGCTGTCGGATCGCCTGCGGTTGTGTCGACCGGTGCCTTACTGTCCGAGCGCGAGCCGGATGCCGAAGGCGGCGATGACCGTGCCGGTGACCCGGTCGAGACAGCGGCGGGTCGAGGGCCGTTGGAGGCGGTTTCGGAGCACGTGCGAGAGGGCGATCAGCACGCAAGCCCAGATGACGGCCAGAAGTATGTGTATACCGGCCAGGAGCACCCCTGGAGCGAGGTGCGGGGCGTCGGCGGGGATGAACTGCGGGAGCACCGCAACGTAGAAGGCGCCCATCTTCGGGTTGAGGAGATTGGTCACGAACCCTTGCCGCCAGCCGCCGAGCAGGGTCTCGTCGGCGCCGGCTTTGGTCTCGGTCTCGGGCCCGGTCTCCGCTGTCCTCGGGCTCTCGCTCGATGAGCGGCGCCAGGTGGCCCACAGCAGCCTGCCGCCCGTCCACACCAGGTACGCGGCCCCGGCCCAACGAAGAGTCTCGTACGCGAGGTGAGACGCGGTCAGCAGTGCGGTCACACCGAGCGAGGTGAGCACGCCCCAGACCAGCGTGCCGCTCTGGATACCGAGGACCACGCCCCAGGCGCGACGGCGGTGCCCCAGCGCCGCGGTGCGCAGGATGAGAGCGGTATCCAGTCCGGGAGTGAGGGTGAGAAGTCCCACTATCAGGGCGAAAGTCCCTATCGCGTCCGGGGTGATCATGAGTGATCACCCTAGGTCGGGAGTCGTGAAACGTCCACATTCCTGCCCGAAAGCGGGCAGGGATCGTGGTGTTCGCCTCTGGCTTTACACATGACACCCGACGGTGACGCTCCGGGGATGCGTCTGAGGCGGTGAGGTCGGCCGGTCAGCCTGGATTACCGCACGTATCCGTGCGACCTCTACGAGACGGTGTCTGACGTTGTTCTTGATCCTGGGTCCTAGGTCCTCGGTCGTGGGAAGGGCCTGGTCTCGGGCGGGAGACGGATGTCTTGGCGGTGCCACCCCGGCACACTGATCCTCGGCTCTGTTCGTGGCGAAAGGCGTGTCGGTGGCCCCGAGGCTGTTCAACGATGACGACGTCCGTGCCCAACTCGATGCCGGGACGGCCGTCAGGGCCATCCGGGCGGCGATCCTGGCCCACTACGAAGGCACTCTCCAGGCGCCGGCGCGCGTCCGTGCCAGTCTCGGTGACGGGCACCTCGTCTTCACCGCCGGGTATCTGCGCGAGAAAGGCCTGTTCGGATTCCGCGCGTACGCCACACACGGTGAGGCGGAACAGTTGGTGGCCGTGTGGAGCGACGAAGACGGCGAGCTGCTGGCGCTGGTGCACGGCGTGGAGCTCGGGGTTCGGCGGACCGGGGCTATCGGTGCTGTCGCGGTGGATGCGGCGGCCAGGCCTGGCGCGGTCCGTGCGGGAATCGTGGGTGTGGGCCCGCAAGCCTGGTCGCAGCTGTGGGCCTTGTGTTCGGTGCGACAGGTGGAGGAGGTCGTGGTGGTGGCCCGGCGCCGGGAGCGTGGCGCGGCTTTTGCCCGGAGGGCCTCTGACGAGTTGGGAGTCAGGGCGCGTGCGGTGGTCGCGGTGGAGGACGCCGTACGGGAGCGGGATGTGGTGATCGTGGCGACGAACAGCACAGTCCCGGTTTTGGAGAGCGACTGGATCGCTCCCGGGACGCATGTGACGACTTTGGGGCCGAAGACTGTTTCCCGGCACGAAGTGCCCGCCGAGCTGGCCCGCCGTGCCCAAGTGATTCTCACCGACTCCCGGGTCCAGGCTGCCAGTTACTCCGAGCCGCACCTCTTCGCTGTCGATCAGATGATCGACCTCGGTGCTGTCCTGGCCGGGGCGGAACCGGGCCGTACCGCTCCTGACCAGATCACGGTGTTCTGCTCAGTCGGCCTGGCCGGAACCGAGGTCGCCCTCGCTGCCGCACTGTCGAAGACATCCACCTGATCACCGCGACCCAGACCGGGCGCCTGACCGGGGATACCTGCCGCCGCCCTGCACCGGGGGAGTCCGATGCTCCTGCCAGTCAGACCAGGTGCCCTGCTCAGACGACCGGCTCGCCGATGCCCAGCATGTTGCCCTCGCTGTCACGGAACCAGACGGCGCGCTCACCCCGTGCGCCCTTGCTCGGGTAGTTCCCGTCGATCTCGGCGATTCCGCCCCTCGTCCGGAACCCGGGCACATCGACCTCCTCGAACACCACGCCGCGCTGCCTCAGCTCCGACACCACCGTGTCGATGTCATCGACCTCCCACCCCATCTGAGTGAAGGTGCCGGGCGACGCTCCGGTTGATCGGAACAGTGCGAAGTCCACGCCTCCGCAGCGATAGAGCAGCCCACCCGGCCGTTCGTCGACGGGTTCCAGGCCGAGCTGCTCGGAGTAGAAACGCCGTGCCCGTTCCAGGTCCTGGGCGGGAAGCCTGGTCGCCACTCGTCCCCGGGCCAGAAGGTTCCTGTCGTCTGAGCTCATGTCCGCAGTGTGCCGCGAGCGGCGGCCGGAGGAGTGGAGCGACAGGTGCGTGCTCCCGGCGGCAGCTGTAGTGCGGTCAGGGGGCGAACGCCTCGGTCAGGCGCACGCTGAAGCCGTCCTCTTCCATCAGGACGACGGTGACGCCGAAGGGGGAGGGATGGTCCAACTCGAGCGGGGTGAAGGAGAAGTCGACCGCGGCCCGGACCGGCGGCACCAGCTCACCGCCCGGCTGCGGCTCAAGCGCGGGAAGCCACTGGGGTTCGACCGAGGCCCGGCCATCGAGGGAGTGGGCCGCAGGCCGCTCGGTGTAGGGGAACTGGTGGAGGATATGGCCGTCCGTCGTGGCGTGCACCATGTTCAGGCACGGGGCCGGACCGACGACCGGCAGCTCGCAGACGGTGGCGACGTCGTGGGTCTCCCAGGCGAGGACGACTTCGTCGGCGCCGGCCGCCGCGGCGATGTTCGAGAGCTGGGCAATGCCGGTGAGCGCGTCCTCGCCCGCCTTGATCGGGCGCACCCAGATCAGGCCGACCAGCTCGCCACGTACCAGAGGCATGATGACCGGGCGGGGCACGGTCCCCTCGCCCAGACCCGCGGCGTACGCGTTCTTCATCGAGACGACCAGCGCATCCCACACCTGCGTGTCCACGAACTCTCCCTCACCAACGGCACGTTCACGAGCATGCTGACCCTGTCATGGCGGGCTCGCCGCCGCCAACCGCGTGCCCTGCACGCGCTCGTGGACCGTGTCCGGCTCGGTCCACCTGGAACACGGCCTTGCCTGGTTGTTGCATTGGCGCCGTACACCGATTCGTGACGAGCTGACGAGACCCCAAGATCATCTCGTGGCGGCGTTAGGCGGGCGCCTTTACTGGCCTGGAGACCGCACCCAGGGAGCGAAGCGTTGGCCAGGCGCCGCGTCCTCGCGCCAGTACCTCAGGACGGTCTCCTGGACGATCTCGAGTCGCCCGGCGGCAATGAGGCACGAGACGGGCTCCCGCCCGCCGGCGTCGGCCTCGAAGGCGACCACGACGGGCAGTTCTCCGCCGAGATGGCGAGCGACCCGCGAAATCTCGTCCGGCGATGCGGCACGGAACGTCGGATCGTGGAAGCTCGACGGGCAGTTGACGAAGGCCGGGTCGTCGAAGACCAGCTCCAGGCCGTGGTGGTAGGTCAGATCATGACCAGCAGCCAGCCGAAGTTGCCCGGCGGACCAGGCGACCACATCCCAGTCCGACCAAGGCCCTTCAGGGAGCTGGATCCCAGCATGTCGTCCTCCGACGTCCACCCTCAGCCCCTCATCCGTTCGAACAGATCGCCAGGCTACTGCTGCGGCGGCACCGCGATGTGACGGCCCCAGCCCGATGGCCAAGGGAAGGGCTCGCCGTCGAACCCGCGGGTTCTGCACCGAGCCGCCCTGACCGTGCGCACAGCCCGGCACCGGCCGAAAAGCGCCCCGCGTCAGGACGAACGGCCAGCAAGCATGGGCCAATTCGAGCCGTTGTGTTGTTGCATCCATGACAAGATCGAGTGAGTGGTGTCACTCTGATCTTCGCGCGTTCACTATTCCTTCACGCCCCCACGTCTTGCGCGCCACCGAGTTCGGCCACGCCTCGTGCGTCTTCTCGTGCCGCGCCCTTCCCCCGCTCAGTGCGTCGCAGGTCGGCCACACCCCGCCGACCTGCTCTCCCGGCCTGCATCACAGGCCTACCGTCGCAGAAGGAGAAGCCCTTGCTCCGGCCACACCACACCTCCAACCGACGCAGATACACGGCAGCGTTGGCCCTCACGACCGCGGGCACTCTGCTCGCCGCGGGTTTCCAGACCGGCGTCACGTCCGCGGCCCCCCTCGACCGCGACGACGCGAAGATCGTCGCCACTCCCCGGGCCGGTGCGGCCCCGGCGGAACTGTCTCCCGCCAAACACGCCGCACTGATGAAGAGCGCGGCGCTCGCGGCAGGTGACACGGCGAAAAGCCTCGCCCTGGGCTCCCGGGAGAAGCTGATCGTCAAGGACGTCGCGAAGGACGCCGACGGCACCACCCACACCCGCTACGAGCGCACCTACGCCGGCCTGCCGGTCCTCGGGGGTGACATGGTCGTGCACGTCAAGGACGGCCGCAGCACAGTGTCCGAGGCCACCGAGGCCGCCATCAAGGTGTCGACAACCACCCCCGGCATCACCTCAAGCACCGCCGCCGGCAAGGCACTTGCGGTGGCCAAGAAGGCGGACGCCAAGAGTCCCGCGGTCGACGGTGCGCCACGGCTGGTCGTCTGGGCAGGCGGAGGCAAGCCCGTCCTGGCCTGGGAGTCGGTGGTGGAGGGAATCCAGCACGACGGAACACCGAGCGAGCTCCACGTCATCACCGATGCCACCTCGGGCAAGGCGGTCTTCGACTTCGAGAAGGTGCAGACCGGCAGCGGCTCGGGGCAGTACAGCGGGACGGTTTCGGTCGGTACCACGCTCTCCGGCTCCACGTACCAGCTGCAGGACCCCGACCGGGCCGACCAGAAGACCTACGACCTGAACCAGGGCACCTCCGGCACCGGAACCCTCTTCACGGATGACAACGATGTCTGGGGCGACGGGACTCCGGCCAACCGGCAGACAGCCGGCGTGGACGTCGCGTTCGGCGCTGCGGCCACCTGGGACTACTACAAGGACGTCTTCGGCCGCAACGGCATCCGCAACGACGGTGTGGCCGCCTACAGCCGGGCGCACTACGGCAACGCCTACGTCAACGCCTTCTGGTCCGACACCTGCTTCTGCATGACGTACGGCGACGGCGCGAGCAACACCCACCCGTTGACCTCACTGGACGTCGCCGCGCACGAGATGACCCACGGCGTCACCAGTGCCACCGCCGGCCTCGTCTACTCGGGTGAGTCCGGTGGCCTCAACGAGGCGACCTCGGACATCTTCGCCGCGGCTGTGGAGTTCCAGGCCGACCTTTCCGCCGACGTTCCCGACTACCTGG
Organism: Streptomyces sp. NBC_00038; assembly: GCF_026343635.1. Taxonomy (NCBI): domain Bacteria; kingdom Bacillati; phylum Actinomycetota; class Actinomycetes; order Kitasatosporales; family Streptomycetaceae; genus Streptomyces; species Streptomyces sp. NBC_00038. Next base: position 488,896 of record NZ_JAPELQ010000001.1, on the reverse strand, counting down.
TCGGCGAGAAGATCGACATCCGCGGCAACGGCACCCCGCTGCGTTACATGGACAAGCCCTCCAAGGACGGGGTGTCCCGCGACTACTGGGACGCGTCGCTCGGCGGCATCGACGTCCACTACTCCTCGGGCCCGGCCAACCACTTCTTCTACCTGCTCTCCGAGGGCAGCGGCGCCAAGACCGTCAACGGGGTCTCCTACGACAGCCCGACCTCCGACGGCGTGGCCGTGACCGGCATCGGCATCGAGAACGCCGAGCAGATCTGGTACCGGGCCCTCACCACCTACATGACCTCCACCACCAACTACGCCGGCGCCCGGGTCGCGACCCTCCAGGCCGCCTCCGACCTGTTCGGCGCGTACAGCGACACCTACCTCGCCGTCGCCGCCGCCTGGGCCGGTATCAACGTCGGCGACCGGATAGCGCTCGGCGTCAACCTCGCCCCGATCGACGACCAGACCAGCGGCGTCGGCCAGGAGGTCTCCCTGCAGACCGACGCCTTCACGACCAACTCCGGCGCCGGTCTGACCTACGAGGCCACCGGGCTGCCGGACGGCCTGACGATCAGCGACACCGGACTGATCTCCGGCATCCCGACCACCGCCGGGACCAGCGACGTCACCCTGACGGTCACCGACGCCACCGGCGCCACCGTCTCGGACAGCTTCAGTTGGAGGGTGGCGAACATCTACGCCAACGGCACCCGCGTCGACATCCCCGACGTCGGAGCCGCGGTGGAGTCCCCGGTGGTCATCACCGGCCAGGACGGCAACGCCTCGGCCACCACCCAGGTCTACGTCAAGATCGTCCATACGTACCGCGGCGACCTGACGGTCGAGCTGGTCGGCCCCGACGGCACCGCCTACTCGCTGCTGAACCACAGCGGAGGTTCCGCCGACAACGTCGACCAGACCTTCACGATCGACGCCTCCGCACAACCGATCAACGGCACCTGGAAACTGAGGGTCCGTGACACCGCCGCGATCGACGTCGGCTACATCGAGCGGTGGCAGCTCACCCCTTGATCTCTACCGACTGTCTTGCCCGTCCGGGCCGCTGTGCGGACCGGACGGGCAAGCCTGTTCAACCGGGGTGTCGCATGCGGTGGTTGGCTGTTGCGGCGGTCGGTAAGCGCGTTGTCGCGACCGCCGGCAGCCGTGGGGTGGGGCGTCAGCCGATCAGCTGCTTCACGTGCTGTCCGGCACGCCGGGCCTGGGTTCCAGGACCACCACCGCGGTCTCGGGCGACCGCAGCGCGGCGTAAGCGTCCAGGTCTGTATCGATCTCGCGCCACCGGGCCCAGAGCCGCAGCCGCTCATCGTCCAATGCGGCGCGACCTCGTACCAGCCGCGGTCCGTCGACCAGATCGACGGTCGCGTCCGGGTGCGTCTGCAGGTTCAGCCACCAGGCCGGCTCACCTTCACCCCACCCGTTCATCGCCAGTGAGACGAGGTTCGGACCGTCGTCGAAATACGCGATGATGACGCTGCGCTGCCGGCCGGTGCGGCGCCCGGTGGTGGTCAGCCGGAGCGCGCCCCACCTCTTGGCGCGTGGTCGCCACAGCCCGATCCGCCTGCCGCAGACCCGGTACAGGCCTCGGTGCACCGACCAGGCCAGACGGATGAACCAGCGTGGCGGGAGCCGCGGTGCCTTCCCCCGCTGCCCGACCGACATGGCGACCTCCCGGACGTCTGGCTCGCTGCGGTTGTGGAGCGGACGCTAGCTGCGGACGGCGCCTGCCGATAGAGATTTGGCGGGCGCCGTCCTGCGAGCTTGGCGCTCGGATCAGGTGTCGGACCTGGTGAGTAGATCGCGGTGACCGTTGCCGGCCCGTGACGGACTCGGGAGCGGCTCCTGGTCCCCGACCTGCTGTGGACGTTCGGAGCCGGACCTTTGACGGGCACGGTCTACTACGTTCTGCCGGACGGCGAAGCCTGGTTCGCCAACTCCTCAATCGCCCTGTGGCTCCAATCCCTGGACCACCACGGCCGGCACGTCAGCCAGTCCGAGACCCTCAACGACCCCGATGAGTATGAGGACGAGGCGATCGCAGAGCTCAGCCGGGCACCGGCCCAGCAGTACTGGCCGTCGTGCGGGCCGCACCAAAGGCCGCCGGTCAGCGCGGGATATGAGAACCAGCGCTGGAACCCGTCGGAAATATGAACTGGTGTACAGGGTCAGGCCGTTGGAACGTAGGTTGTGCGGTGAACAACCCTCGCCTCGGCTGAAAGACGGACGCTACCCATGACCGACAACGCAACGACGCCCGGATCAGCGGCACATCAGAAGATCGACACGTCGGTGCCGCACTCGGCCCGGATCTGGAACTACTGGCTGGGCGGCAAGGACAACTACCCCGTCGACGAGCAGGCAGGCGACGCGTACACGGACGTCTTCCCCGGCATTGTCACCATCGCCCGCAGCAGCCGTGCCTTCCTGCGCCGCAACATCACCTACCTGGTCGCCGAGGCGGGCATCCGGCAGTTCCTGGACGTTGGTACCGGCCTGCCGACCGCTGACAACACCCATCAAGTCGCCCAGCGGATCGCCCCTGAGAGCCGAATCGTCTACGTCGACAACGACCCGATGGTCCTTGCGCACGCCCGAGCCCTGCTCTACTCCACGCGGGAGGGGGCGACCGCCTACGTCGACGCGAACGTGATGGACCCGGATCGCATCCTGGCAGCCGCCGCCGAGACGCTGGACTTCACCCGCCCCACCGCCCTCATCCTCAGCAACATCCTTGGCCATGTCGCCGACGACGAGCAGGCACGCTCCATCGTCACCAGCCTGATGGACGCACTGCCGTCCGGCAGCTACCTCTCCATCAACGACGGTTCGCTGGGCATCGACCCGGTCTTCGAACGGGCCCAGGACGCGTACAACGAAAGCGGCGCCGTCCCGTACAACCTACGCACCCCCGACCAGATCACGGCCTTCTTCGACGGCCTCGACCTCATAGATCCCGGGGTGGCCTCCGTCCCCCTCTGGCGCCCGGACGCCACCTCTCCGGCTCCGGAACCCATCGGCGAGCACGGCGGCCTCGCCCGCAAGCCGTGACACCCGGACGGGCCCGTACTCAGTGAGTTGCGGGCCCGGTCTGCCGAGGACAGCCGGGCAGATCAGCTCTGCAGTTGATGCTGGCCCACCTGGTGGCGGCCGGGCTGCTCAAGGGGCGGGGCCGACAGGGTATCGACGCCCCCATGTCCGGGTGGCTGTGCGGTGGTTGAGGCGGTTGTCGCAGTCCGTGGATGTTGACGTTCTGTCCAACGCCCGGTGTCGCCGTATCGGCATAAGCTCGCCCCTCAACTGACGGTAAGCGCTATCACCCGGCAAAGAAGCGGTCGTTGAGCGGTTCTCCCGCCGCTGGAACCGCGTGGCGCCGTTGGCCGAATGGGCCCTGCAGCAGCGGAAGGAAAGCCACGGTGTCCGACAAAGGACGGCTGATCGCCGGTCGATACCGCATCCTCGACCGGATCGGCCGAGGCGGCATGGCCACCGTGTGGCGCGCGCACGACGATCTCCTCGACCGCCAGGTCGCCGTCAAGAAGCTCCATCCCCAGCCGCATCTCGACGCCGACGAACTCGACACCCTCTTCGAGCGCACCCGCCGCGAGGCCCGCAGCGCCGCCCGGATCAGCCATCCCAATGTCGTTGTCGTCCACGACGTCGTGGACGACGAGGGCCTGCCCATCATCGTCATGGAGTACGTGCCTTCCACCACCCTCGCCGACCGGATCAAGGCCCACGGCCCGGTCCCGCCCGAAGAGGTCGCGAGGATCGGCCGTGGCGTGCTCGCCGCGTTAAGGGCGGCGCATCGGGCCGGGGTCCTGCACCGGGACGTGAAGCCGGCCAATGTGCTGCTCGCCGAGGACGGCCGGGTGGTCCTCACCGACTTCGGTATCGCCCAGGCCTCCGAGACATCAAATCTCACCCGTAGCGGCCAACTTGTGGGGTCGGTCGACTTCATGGCCCCCGAGCGCCTGGTCGGCGCCAAGCCGGGTCCGGCGGCCGACCTGTGGGCGCTGGGTGCAACGCTCTTCCAGGCGGTCGAGGGCCGCTCGCCATTCCTCCGCGACACGGTGGCGCAGACGATGTACGCCATTGCCATGGAGCCGGCTCCCGAGGCGCGGGGAGCCGGGCCGCTCACCACGCTGATCCAGGGTCTGCTCGTCGGCAATCCGGCCGAGCGGCTTTCGGCCGAGGACGCCGAGCGCATGCTGCGATTACCGGCAGGCGAAGCGGGCTCCTCTGTCGTTCCGCCCGCCGCCCGTACGACGGCCGACAATGTTCCGGTGGCGGGAGCGGGGCCGAACCCGGGCCGCGGAACGGACGAGGCATACGCTGCGGGGCAGCCCGCGGAACGTCCGCAGCCCGCTACGACCGACCTGCAGGCGCAGCGGTCCCCGGGCCGTTCGAAGAAGCCGGTTGTGCTTGCCGCAGCGGTGGCCACGGCGCTGTTGATCGCGATCGCTGTGCTGATCACCATGCCGGCGGAGAAGAACGGCACCAGCGCCACGGCGTCGGACGGCCCGCTCCCGGCCGACGAGCCCACGCCGCGGTCCACGGACACGTCCGCACCCGCGGCATCCCCTGCCGACTCGGCACAATCCTTGAGTTCCGGCGCCACGTTGTCGACGCCCCCCTCGTCGCAGTCGGCGTCCCAGGCCGCGCAGGAGGACTCCGAGCCGGAACCCGAAGACAAGGACACGTCCGCGGCGAGCGGATCTGGCACACCGGTCGCCCCGGCCGGCCGTGCCCTCGTGGTCGCCGCCTCGGGCAAGTGCCTGAGCAGCGGCGCCGGGACCGAGGGACTGCAGCTGGTCCAGGCCACCTGCGACGGCTCCGCGGCGCAGCGATGGCAGACCGGATCGGGAGGGGCCCTGCGGTCATCGGGGAAATGCATGACCGTGGCCGGAGGCGCGACCGAGGACCGGACCGAGATCCAACTCGCCGGCTGCAACGGCGACACAAGCCAGCGGTTCCACCTCGCCGGTACACAACTGACGGCCGATCAGTCGCAGAAGTGCGTCGACATTTTCGGAGGCGCGAGCGGGACAGGGGCGGTCCTTTGGGAATGCAACGGGAGGGACAACCAGACCTGGACACTCCAATGACCAAGGGATTGCGGGTCAGTGAGGTCCCCGCCGGTGAACAGCACATCCAACCTGTCCCGCAACACGGCATTGTCGTTGGGACCTGTCCGCCGGATCATGTTCGGGTAGGGCTCGGGAGGTCGGCGGCACGCCTTCTGCACTTGTTGTTGGTTACGACCCGCAAGCGATACCTGGCGTCGACGGCGAGGCTCTTCATGCGCGCTGCCGGAAGAGAACCCCGTTGATCACCGGCGATGACTCTCCCAGCGCCCGCCCCGTTGCCCGGACTTCGCTGGACAGGCCCTAACCTTCACCTGCGTTGTACGGCGGTGATGGTTGGTCCCAGATGGCGTCGAACCGGCTGATGATCCTGCGGAGTTCGCGGGCGCTTCGGGGTGAAATGGCGTGCATCACGGTGTCGAGGAGAGCGCGGGCTTCGAGGGGGTTGCCGCAGCAGTACCAGTGCGCGTTGCTCCACTCGTAGTCGTGCCACAACTGGCGCTCAGGACGGTGGACGTAGTCCCTCCATGAGTGCACGGCTGCGCGGGTGTCTCCCGGCTGCAGGTAATTGCGGGTGTGCTCCAGACGGAAGATCTCGGACGATGCACGGGAGGACAAGCCGTTGATGACGGGCTTTGCGCCAGCTGTCATAGGGCGGGGGTTGCCGGCCCGGATCTGCCCTGGCCGTCTACGCGGCATGGGCCTTTCGGTTCGTCGTCATGCCGCGCATGGTGCCACGATCTCGAATGACTCCTCCAACGGGTTTCGCTCGGTTGGGGATTCGCGCGGACGTGCGGCCTGGTTCGAGGGGTATTTCGGCTCATCGATAGCCTGCGTCATCATGATGCGTGCTTGGATCTTGCCGATGCTGCTCGTTGTCTGCGGCTCCTTCGTTGCGACTGCGCAAGTCTTCAAGGGGAACCCCGGCGCAGCCGCAGCACTGCTGCTGGTGTTTGTGCTGCTCGCGGGCGTCAACTCGCCTCTGATTTTTCCGAGGTCGATCGGTGCGCTGGAGGCGCAGCGTCGCAGCGCGGTCGACGGTCGGCCGGTCGTCTTCTGGCGGTCGGGCTGCAAGTACTGTCTGCGTCTGCGTTTCCGGTTGGGCCGTAGCGCCCGCCAGTTGTATTGGGTCGACATCTGGCGTGACCCGGCTGGAGCGGCGGTGGTGAGGGCAGCCAACGATGGCAATGAGACCGTGCCGACTGTTGTCGTGGCGGGGCAGTCACACGTCAACCCTGATCCTGAATGGGTGCGCGAGCGGCTCTTCCCTCCCGCGTGACCGGGGCCGCTGCCATAGTGGATGACCTTCCCTGTATGGCTCATGACTCAGTTCTGAGTTCTCCCCGCTGCTGGGCGATGCCCAAGTTCCGGATGAGCTGGGTCAGTTCTTCGACGAAGAGTTTGTCCGGGCTGAGGGTCTGGGTCTGCAGGTGGCCGTAGATCTCCAGTGAGACCAGGCCGTGCAGGTGGCTCCAGATGCGCAGGGCGAGGGCCACGGCGGCCGGGGGCAGGTCGGGGAAGGCCGGGCGGACCTTGTCGAGGAGGCCGGGGTCGAAGTCGGACCAGGTGAAATCGCTGTCCGCGTACCGCTGTTCGGCGTGTGGCCAGGCTGCTGCCGCCAGAGCGGTGATGCCGGTGCAGACCCGGCGGGCGGCGTCCGGGGCAGCGCCGTCCGCTGGCGGACGGTAGCCGGGGACGGGGTCGCCGTAGATGAGGCGGAAGCCCTCGGGGTGGTCCAGGGCCCAGCCGCGGAAGGCGCGGGCCCACGCCTGGATTCGGGCGGCCGGGTCCTGGGCGGGTGCGGCCTCCCAGGCGGAGTCCACGGTGTCGGCCAGCGCGGTGTACACGTCGTTGATCAGCGTGGTGACCAGGTCGTCGCGCGTGGCGAAGTATCCGTAGATGGCGTTGGCGGTCATGCCCATCTCGCGGGCGATGGCTCGCAGTGTGATCGCGTCGGGGCCGCCCGAAGTCATCAACTCGAGTGCGACCTTCTTGATTTCGGCCGTCGTCTCGGCCCGCAGCCGCTCGCGGCGCCCTCTGATCGTTCCCACAACCGAAGACTCTACAGCGTCACTTTGATACGCGCCGTGCATTTACTTCACACCGTATAGTCTTCGCGTGCCGTGAAGGGATCTCGGCAGCCGCAACCACAGGGGAGAGCCATGCGCATCGGAGTCATCGGAGCCACCGGCGGCATCGGCAGCCGTGTCGTCACGGAAGCCCTCGGTCGAGGGCACCACGTCACGGCCTTCAGTCGCGATGCCTCGAAGATCGAGGAAGGTCGGCAGAACGTCATCTGGAGGAGCATCGATGTCCTCGATACCGGCAGCGTCGCCGCGGCCATCCCCGGCCTCGACGTACTGATCAGTGGATTCCAGCCCGGCAACGCCGCCCAGGACATCGCCGATACGGTGGCGCGCTCGATCGCCGATCCCACCGTGTACGTGACCGCCGCACGAAGCCTGCTGAAGGCGCTGGAGAGCCACCCCCGGACCCGACTGATCGTCATAGGAGGCGCCGGCAGCCTGGAGATCGAGCCCGGACTCGTACGGGCGGACAGTGACGACCTGCTGCACGAGACCCTCGACGCGATCGGCCTGCCGAGGGAGTACGCCGCCGCGGTGCGCGGGCACCGCGACGCCCTGAACGTCCTGCGCACGTCCAACCGGCTGTGGACGTACCTCAGTCCCGCGGAGGACATCGGCCCCGGCGAGCGCACGGCCCGGTTCCGTATCGGTACCGATCAGCCGGTCCTCGACGCGGACGGGCGCAGCCGCATCTCCATGGAAGACGCCGCTGTCGCACTCATCGACGAGGCGGAGCTGCCCCGCTTCGTCCAACGCCGCTTCACCATCGGCTACTGAGCCGACATCGGTGGACCCACGCCACTAAAACGTCCGCATCCGGGCCGTACGACCGGTGCCGACGGAGGTGCCTTCGAGATCCCCACAGTGGCGGGGCGCGAATCTCTTGGGTGATCGCGGAGCCTGCGGGCGCGGGCCCGTCACGTACCGGCCGAGATCTCAGTCGTCTCGTCCGAGGTGATCCCCTTCTCCTCGGCCGCCTCAAGAGCCTTGTTGCGGCGCACGGATGACAGGAACGAGGCCGCGATCAGGACCACTCCGGCCAGTCCGGTGATGATCTCGCTGATCTGGTGCTGGATGGTGATCAGCAGGATCGCGGCGAGGGCGCCGATGGCGTAGTGGGCGCCGTGCTCCAGGTAGACGTAGTCGTCGAGGGTGCCCTGGCGGACCAGGTAGACGGTGAGGGACCGGACGTACAGGGCGCCGATACCGAGGCCGAGCGCCATCCAGAAGATGTGGTTGGTGATGGCGAAGGCGCCGATGACGCCGTCGAAGGAGAAGGAGGCGTCAAGCACCTCCAGGTAGAGGAAGAGGAAGAAGGCGGCCTTGCCGGCGAGGGCGACAACCGGCACCTGTTTGCCCTCCGCCCTGGCCTCCTCCTCTTCTTCGTGTTCGTGCTCTTCCCCTTCTTCGAGCCTGCCCTCGAAGTATCCCGAGAGACCGCCGACCACGAGATAGGTGATCAGCCCGGCGACACCGGAGAGCAGCACCGTGGCGGACTTGTCCGCGTGGCCCGTGCTGACATGTGCGTGCGCGGCAAAGGTCAGCGCCGAGACCAGCAGGACGATCAAGGCGATGCAGACCGACAGCATGTCGACCTTGCCGAGCCTGGCCAGCGGGCGCTCGATCCAGCCGAGCCACTTGATGTCACGGTCCTCGAAAATGAAGTCGAGGAAGATCATCAGTAGGAACATGCCACCGAAGGCCGCGATCGCCGGATGGGCGTCGGTCACCAGGCTCTCGTACCGGTCAGGTTCATCGACGGCGAGCCGCACCGCCTCGACCGGGCCCACCTGGGCGCTGATGGCGACGATCGCGACCGGGAACAGCAGCCGCATACCGAGCACCGCGATCAGAATGCCGACGGTGAGGAAGAGCCGCTGCCAGAAGGCATTCATCCTCTTCAGGATTCCGGCATTGACGACGGCGTTGTCGAACGACAGCGAGATCTCCAGGATCGAGAGGATCAGTACGACCCCGAAGGCCTCCCATCCCCACTGCCAAGCGGCGAAGGCGAGACCGAGTGCGGTGACGGCCAACGGCCAGCGAAATGTTCTGAGGATCATCGTTTTCCCGTGTGGTGAGGGTGAGTTCCGAGGGGGCTGGGACTCCAGACGACTGTGTCAGGAAGCGGCCTTCACGGCGAGGACCGGGCAGTCGGCTCCCAGCAAGATCTGCTGCGCGGCGGAGCCCATGATCAGCTTGCCCACCGCGCTCCGGCGCCGTAGTCCGATCACCACCAGGGACACATCAGGCTGCTCCGCCAGTTCGATTATCTCCTCGGCCGCATCGCGCCCGCCGAGCACCTGGCGGATGTCGAACTTGATCCGCAGTGCGGCCAAGTCCTCGCGGACATGGGCCAGATCGGGTTCCTGTGCGAAGCGAGGGTCCACGTAAGCGTCGCCGCGCGAGGTGTTCACCACCAGCACGCTCTCTCCGCGTCTGCGGGCCTCGTCGATGCCCGCCCGCAGTGCTGCCTCACCCTCGGGTGAGGGTACGTATCCGACCAGTACGGTCATGTCTGTTCTCCCTCCCATGCACTCTCAGGCGCTTCGCTCACGCAGGGGACGTACGACGAACCGCCGGACCAGCGGCCAGATCAGCATCAGGGCGATCGCCGTGTAGACCACGTAGGACACCGGGCCGCCCACCAGCCCCGACAGCTCGCCGCCCGACAACTGCAGGGAGCGCCGTCCCTGCAACTCGGCCCGCGGGCCGAGGATGACGCCGATGATCAACGGAAGAATCGGCAGTCCGAACCGTCGCATCGCGAAGCCGAGAAGTCCCAGGAGCAGCAGCAGGAACAGGTCCAGGGGCTGTGCGTTGACGGCGTACGCACCCATCGACGCGAAGAACAGGATTCCGCCGTACAAGTAGGGGCGCGGTATCTGCAGCAGTTTCGCCCAGGCCGGCGCGAGCGGCAGATTCAGCAGGAGCAGCAGCAGATTGCCGATGAACAGGCTGGCTATCAGCACCCAGACGAGGCTCGACTCGCGCTCGAACAGCAGTGGGCCGGGCTGGATGCCGTAGGACTGGAACGCCGCGAGCATGACCGCGGCGGTGGCGTTCGTCGGCAGCCCGATGGCCAGCATCGGGACCAGGGTGCCCGCCGCGGAGGCGTTGTTCGCCGCCTCGGGTCCGGCCACACCCTCGATCGCGCCCTTGCCGAACTCCTCGGGGTGCTTGGTGAGCCGCTTCTCCGTCGCGTACGAAAGGAAGGTCGGGATCTCCGCCCCGCCGGCCGGCAGCGCACCGAACGGGAAACCGAACGCCGTACCCCGCAGCCAGGGCTTCCACGACCGCTTCCAGTCCTTCTTGCCCATCCACGGCCGCCCGACCGGGATGACCTCGACCGGCTTGCGCCGCAGATGTGCGGCCACCCACAGCGCCTCGCCGACGGCGAAGATGCCGACGGCGACCACGACCACGTCGATCCCGTCGGCGAGCTGCGGGACGCCCAGAGTGAGCCGCTGCTGCCCGGACACCGCGTCGATGCCCACCAGGCCGATCGTCAGGCCCAACAGCAGTGAGATCAGGCCCCGGACGCGTGACGCGCCCAGCACTGAAGTGACCGCGAAGAAGGAGAGCAGCATCAGGGCGAAGTAGTCCGGGGCGCCCAGGCTGACCGCGAAGTCCACCACGATCGGGGTCACAAGGACCAGCAGCAGGGTGCCGATGGTGCCTGCCACGAAGGAACCGATCGCGGCGGTCGCGAGGGCCTGCGCCGCCCGCCCTGACTTGGCCATCTTGTTGCCCTCGATGGCGGTCACCACCGAGGACGACTCCCCGGGGGTGTTCAGCAGGATGGAGGTGGTCGACCCGCCGTACATGCCGCCGTAGAAGATGCCCGCGAACATGATGAACGCCTGCACCGGCTCCATGCCGTAGGTGATCGGCAGCAGCAGCGCCACCGTCATGGCCGGGCCGATGCCCGGCAGCACACCCACCGCGGTGCCGACGAGGACACCGACCAGCGCGAGCAGCAGGTTCATCGGGGCGACGACATCCGCGAAGCCCTGCAGCAGATGGTCCAGGTTCTCCATCACAGGATCCCTTGCAGCACACCGGCCGGGAGGTTCACACCGAGCCCGATCGCGAAGGCGTAGAACGTGGTGAGGGAGAGCGTCACCGCGATCAGCAGATCGCGTACGTAGTGCCGGTTCCCGAGGGCCAAGGCCGTCCCCCAGAACAGCAGCGCGCCGCTGATCACCCAGCCGAGCCGTTCGATCAGCACCGCGTTCACCAGGAACGCGCCGATCAGCAGCAGCACCGTGCGCCAGTCGATGCTCTGGGACAGGTCGACGTCCTCGCCGGCCTCCGGCTCGCCGTGGCCGCCCCGGGCGACATCGACCGCGTACAGCGCCGCGACCGCCACGAGCAGTACGCCCAGGATCAGCGGCACCGCGCGCGGCCCGACCGGGTCGGTGCCGCTGGTGATGTGCGGGATCCCGAGCCCGTCCACGATCACCGCGGTGCCCAGCAGGACGAGGAACGCGCACACACCGTACTGTGCGCGGTCCTTGCCTTCGGACGGACGGACGTCCTCCGCGCTCCGTTCGTCGACCGGGGAGCTCATGCCAGCCCGAGCTCGGTCAGCAGGTCGGCGACGGACGTGTCCTGCTCCTTGAGGAAGGTGCCGAACTCGTCACCCGTGGTGAACGCGTCGGCCCAGCCGCGCTTGGTCAGCTCGGCCTTCCACTCCTGCGAGTCGTGCATCGTGGTCAGACTGTCGATCCAGGTCGTCCGCTGCTCTTCGGTGATCCCCGGAGGGGCGACGATGCCGCGCCAGTTGGTGAAGACCAGGTCGATCCCGGACGACTTGAGCGTGGGGGAGTCCTTCACCGCGTCGATGGGCTTCTCGCTGGTCACCGCAAGGACCCGCACCTGTCCCGCCTCGATCTGGTCGAGGAACTCGCCGACTCCGCTGGCGCCGAAGGCGATCTTGTTGCCCAGGATGGCGGGCAGCAGCTCGCCGCCGCCGTCGTAGCCGATGTAGTTGACGCTCTTCGGTTCGATACCGACGGCTTTCGCCAGCTGCATCGGAAGCAGATGGTCCGGGCCGCCCGGCGAGGAACCGCCGCCCACGGCCACCTTCTTGGGGTCCTTCTTCCACGCGGTGACGAGGTCGTCGATCGTCTTGTACGGGGAGTCCTTCGACACGACGATCGCGCCGGCCTCCTCGATCAGCCTGGCGATCGGCGTGGTGTCGGTCAGCGCGGCCGCCGACTTCGAGGTGTACGCGGCACCGACGACGCCCAGCCCCATCTGCATGGCCAGCTTGCCGTTGCCCTTCTCGTTCACCAGGCGCTGCAGGCCCACGGTGCCGCCGGCCCCGGGCAGGTTGTACACCTGGACGCCGGACGCCACCTTGACGTCCTGCATCACCTGGGCGACGGTCCGGGCGGTGACGTCGTACCCGCTGCCCGGAGTGTTGGGCACCATGACCCTCAGACCGGTGACGGGCTTGTCGTTTCCGCTTCCGCTGCTCGATTCGTCCTTGTCCGCGGTGGCGCCGCAGGCGCCCACAGCGAGCAACCACGCAGCGGCAAGAGCTCCGAGAAGTGCGGCTCTGCGATTTCCCATGGCTCATCTCTTTCGCTCGGGCGAGTCCGGCGCCATGATTGTGCGGCTCCACGGACAGCCCGCCCACGTTGTGTGACCATTGAAGGTTGAGTTCATAGTGGTCGTGACGACCCGCCGCCATACGCTCGCCGGAGAGCTGCTGGTACTGCAGCTCGCCATCGTGGTGATGGTGCTGCTCGCGGTCGCCGCCGTCTCACTGGCGCAGTCCAAGGCGACGTTCGACCGGGTCGAGGGGCGACGGGTGACCGCCCTCGCCGAGGAGCTGGCCGGAAACCCACTGCTGCGCACCCAGCTTGTCCGTCCCGCACCGGCCGAGACCCTCGCGCCGCTGCTGCAGACCAGGCTGACCGGATCGGACGTCACCTCCGTCACGGTGGCCGACACCGAGGGCGAGATCGTCGCCGCCACCAATCCCACCCTGGTGGGGACCCGCCTGCCGGTCGAGGGACCCAGCGTCGCGCAGGCGCGCGGCTGGTCGGGGGAGTTGCTGGTGGACGAGCGTCGCGAGCTGGTGGCCCAGGTCCCGGTGCTCAGTGCCGACGCGGGCCACATCGGCGAGCATCTCGGCACGGTCATGATCGGACGGGCCTCACCGACGGTCTGGCAGCGGCTGAGCGGCGCCTCCTCGTACCTGCTCGCCTACCTCGGCATCGCCAGTGTGCTCGGGGTGGCTGGGTCCTGGCTGCTCGCCCGGCGGATCAAACGCCAGACCTTCGGCCTCGAACCACGCGAGATCGCCGGTCTCGCCGAGCACCGTGAGGCCATGCTGTTCGGGATAGCCGAGGGCGTGATCGCGCTCGACCCGCAGCTACGGCTGACGCTCGTCAACGAGGTCGGCCGCAGACTGCTCGATCTTCCCGAGGACTGTGTCGGGATGAGCCTGGCCGATCTGGGCATCGAGGGCAGGCTGTACGACGTACTGGCCGGGACCGGCGGCGAACACGGCACCGAAATCGGCACCGAGCGGCGCGACGAGGTGGTCGTACGCCGGGGCCGGGTGCTGGTGATGAACCGGATGGACGTCACCAAGGACGGCCGCCGACTGGGCTCGGTGACGACCCTGCGGGACCGCACCGAACTGGCCCAGCTGGAACGCGAGTTGGGCTCGTTCCGCAGCAGCACCGACCTGCTGCGCGCGCAGGCCCACGAGTTCTCCAATCAGCTGCACACCATCTCCGGGCTCATCCAGATCGGCGAGCACGACGAGGTCGTACGGTATGTCCGCGCCCTGCGAAGGCACCGGGACTCGCTCGATCTGACCCTCACCAGCCGGGTCCGTGACCGGGCCGTCGCCGCGCTGCTCATGGCCAAGTCCTCACTCGCCGCGGAGCGCAGGGTCCGGCTGCGGATCTCGGAGCTCACGGCACTGGACAGGCTGGAGCCTGCGGACTCCGCAGATGTGGCGACGGTGCTCGGCAATCTCGTCGACAACGCCCTCGACGCGGCCACGGCCGGAGACCTGGACAACGACGCCTGGGTGGAGGTCGAACTCCGCCAGGATGCCTCCAGCGTGGAGATCGTGGTGCGTGACTCGGGCCCGGGCGTGGCTCCCGAGCTCGCGCACGAAGTGTTCTCCCACGGCTTCACCACCAAGGCCGCGCAGGGCGGCGACCGGGGGATCGGCCTCGCGCTCACCCGGCTGGTCTGCAAACGCAGAGGTGGTGAGGTGTCGGTGGCCAACACACACGCGGGCGCCATGTTCACCGCCCGGATGTCCGTGGGCCGGCTGACCGACCGGGAAACGGAGGAAGTCCGATGATCGATGTACTGGTCGTCGAGGACGACTTCATGGTGGCGCGGATCCACCGCGGATTCGTCGAGGGCGTCGAGGGCTTCCGCGTGGTCGGATCGGCGAACTGCGGGGAACAGGCGCTCGCCGCTGCCGCCGAGCTGCAGCCGGACCTGGTACTGCTCGACCTCTATCTGCCCGATATGTTCGGCCTGGAGGTCATCCCCCGGCTGCGGACGGCGGGCCACGACTGCGATGTGCTGGTCATCAGCGCCGCCCGCGAGGCGGAGACGGTCCGGGGAGCCGTCCGTCACGGCGTGGTCGACTACCTGCTGAAACCGTTCGACGCAGGCGACCTCAAGGAGAGGCTGGAACGCTACAGCGCCCGGCGCGGCAATCTGCGCGCCCCCCTGGTCAGCGGGCAGGCCGATGTGGACCGGGCACTGGGCCGGGTGACTTCGCCGACGGTGACGCCCACCCTCCCCAAGGGCATGAGCGTGGAAACCGCGGAACTGGTCGAACGTGCGCTGCGCGCAGCAGACGGCACCTTGTCCGCGGCCGAGTGCGCGACCCTGGTCGGCATCTCCCGCGTCAGCGCGCGCCGTTACCTCGAATATCTCAGCGTCACGGGCCGGGCGGTGGTGTCGCTGCGTTACGGACACGCGGGCCGCCCTGAGCGCCGCTACCACTGGCATGCCTGACGGGGACTGTGGGTTGTAGGACTTGGGGTCGTACTACGGCTGTCACTTGCGCAGGGGCACGGTTTACGGCCTGCCCGTCACGCTTTCGAGGTCGGGAGCGCGGCGCGCAGTCCGCGGCGCAGCGCGCCGAGCTGGTCGGCGATCATGCGCTGGGTCACGTCGGCGTCCTCGACCAGGGCCGAGCCGTGGAACGTGCCCGGATAGTGGTGCAGTTCGGTGGAGACGCCGGCCTGGAGCAGCCGCTGGGCGTAGGCCAGGCCTTCGTCACGCAGGGGATCGAACTCACAGGTGGTCACGTAGGCGCGCGGCAGGCCGGACAGGTCCTCGGCGCGGGCCGGGGCAGCGTACGGCGAAACGCCCTCGGTGCCGCGCACACCAGCGCCCAGGTAGTAGTCCCAGCTCAGTTCGGCGTTGGGCCGATTCCACAACGGTGTGTCCGTGAAGGCCCGCATCGACACGGTGTCCAGACGGTCGTCGAGCTCTGGGATACCGAGCAACTGGAAGCAGAGCGCCGGGCCGCCCCGGTCACGTGCCACCAGAGCGACGGCCGCTGCCAATCCTCCGCCGGCGCTTTCCCCGCCCACGCCCAGCCGCTTCAGATCGATCCCCAGCTCGGCGGCGTGGGCCGCTGTCCACAGCAGTGCGGCGTAGCAGTCTTCGAAGCCGGCCGGGAACGGATGCTCGGGGGCCAGCCGGTATTCCACCGACACCACCACCGCGCCCACTTCGGCCGCGATCCGGGCGGCGTGGGAGTCGAACATCGCGACGCTGCCGAGCACGAACCCGCCGCCGTGGAGGTACAGCAGTCCGGGCAGTGTGCCGTCGGCGTCAGCCGGCTTGTACACCCGGACGGGCACCTGCGGGTCGCCCTGCGGTCCGGGGACTTCGAGGTCGCGCACGTCGAGCGGTATCGGCGGCTCGTAGACCGGAACATCCGCGATCAGGTCGCTTTCCGACTGCCGGACCAGCTCGATGTCCGTCAGGGGAGTCTGCGGGAACATCTCGATCCAGGGGGCCAGCTCGGGGTCGTACGCGTACGTCATATCGGACTCCTTCGTTGCTGACTCGCTCCGGCAGCCGGGTGCTCGCCCCACGATGACTCTGGGTTTGCCGGTCTCGGTGCCCTCGATCAGGGCCCGGGTGTCAGACGGTCACCGCGGGGCCTGTTGGCCAACGGGCGGAGGCGAAACGCCCGTTGGCCAACAGTCGTAGGTACCGCCTCGTCACCTGTGCGAGGTGTACTCCACCACCTGCTGGTAGGTCGGACGGTTCTGCCAGCTGATGTTGTAGTGCTTGATGCCGCCGAGCATCGTCTGGACGATCGAGTCGGCGCACCACTGGTCGCCCGCCGCGCACAGCTCGTCGCCGGGGTAGACCTGGGCCGCGGTCTTGCCGGCGGCGGTCTTGAGGGTGCTGATCAGGATGTCCCGGCAGCCGGTGAGGGTGCCGCCGCCGCAGTACTTCTGCGCCAGCGGGCCCTGCACCGTCTCACCGAGCACCGCCCGGATGTCCTTGTCCACGTAGCTCCACCATCCGTACTGGAAGGCGCTTCCGGCGTGCGAGCCGGTCGGTCCGTGTGAGGCCGACGGTGACTCGTCGATGGGGAGGTTGGTGGTGATGGCGTTGTAGAGGCTGGTACCGAGGCCCGGTTCGAACTCGGCCTTCACCAGGAGCGGCCACCAGGCGTCCAGGATGCGGATCGCGTCGGCGTTGGCGTAGGTCTTCGAGCCCTGCACGGTCTCCGTGCGTTTCGACCCCGCCGTCACCCATACGGACAGCTTGCTCACCGCCGCCGCGGCCGTGGGATCCGTGATGGTCTGGCTGTTGAGGACCTTGAGCAGGTCCGGGAGCACGTCCTCGGACCGTAGATCGGTGAGTGCGGCGTCGGCCATCGCCTTCGTGAGCGAGGCTCTGGTCACTCCTCCCGCGGCTACGAGCTTCTTCACGCGGTCATCCAGGAGATTGCCGCGATGGACGGAACCATCGCCCCAGGAGGCCATGGTGTAGTCCTTGGCCAGCTTGTTGTTCCAGGAGATGTAGTAGTCCTGGTCGATGGAGTTGGGATGCGCGGACGCCGGAGTGTAGGTGGCGGTGTTCGTTGTCGGATTCCACCCCTGCCACTCGTAGGCGGTCTGTGCCCACACCGGGAACTCGGCGTCGACGCCGGTGGCGCGCACCGGGTTGTTGCCGCTGTTGTAGTACGCGGTGTGCGACGAGTCGGCGTAGAACCAGTTGAAGGTGTAGTTGATGTTCTGTACCGCGCTCTGGAAGGTCGCCGGGCTGCTGACGTACCCCGGATCGTTGAGCATCTGGAAGCCGATCAACGAGTCGGTCTCGTGCATGTAGGAGGAGCGCAGAGTGGTGTACGCGACCTTCTTGCCGCCGACTGTCGCTCGGTACTGCACCGGGCCGTACTTGGTCCGGTAGACCTGCATGCGGTACGAGCCCGCCGCGGTGCCGTCGGCGGTGGTGGGCACCCAGGAGTTGGTCTGTTCGACCTTGTCCATGGCCGTGCAAACACCGTGGTAGAGGTAGTGGTAGTCGTCCTGGCACAGCTCGACGGCGTACGTGTCGATGATGTCCTGGCCGGAGGTCGTGGCGCTCCAGGAGTAGTCCTGGCCCCGCCCGATCTGGACGTAGAAGCTCAGCCCTGCGAACGAGGCGCCGCGGGCGCTGATTCCCGGGCCCTGGATCTCCTGGAGCATCAGGAGCTGGGGCGCGAAGTAGCCGGTCTGGGGACCGAAGACGGCGATCGGATGGCCGCTCGCCGTCTTACTGCCGTTCACCACAAGGGCGTTGGACATGCCCAGCTTGGCCGAGGAGACGGCGTCGGCCGCCGTTTCGGCTGAGGAACTGGTGGAGGTCGTGGTGGCCGCGCTGCCCGTGCGGTCGTAGACGAGCGGTTCCTGGGTCACCGAACCGGCGTCGGGAAGGGCCTGGCCCTGCGCGACGGCGGGCTTCGTCCCGTACGGGAAGCTCTGGCCGTTGTGCACGGTGAGGGCGGCTTCCGGGTCGTTGCGCTCGCGGAAGGACTCCCACACCGTGGTCCCCTGGGTCACGCCGTACTGGGACT
Organism: Streptomyces sp. NBC_00038; assembly: GCF_026343635.1. Taxonomy (NCBI): domain Bacteria; kingdom Bacillati; phylum Actinomycetota; class Actinomycetes; order Kitasatosporales; family Streptomycetaceae; genus Streptomyces; species Streptomyces sp. NBC_00038. The sequence continues at coordinate 470,631 of NZ_JAPELQ010000001.1, read as the reverse complement.
GGGCGGCGAGGAGCGAAAGGGCGTTGTTGACCTCGCCGCCACCCCCGGAGCCGAAGAGCGCGCCGATGACGGAGGCCAGCGCCACCAGGTCGGTGAGCTTGAAGTGCTCGATGGTCCCGGCGTTGGTGATCGCGTCCTTGTGGCCGGTCAGGGCGTACTCGCCGGGGAAGTAGCGGCCGCTGTCGGAGGCGTCGATGTAGGCGTTGATGCCGGCGACGTAGGCGGTGACATCGGCGAGGGCCTGCTGGCCGCGGGCACCGTTGTTGGCGGTGACGCTGTCGATCTGGGCCTGCAACTCGGCCTCGGTGTACGGCGCACTGCGCCAGAACAGCTGCTCCAGACCCTGATTGGAAGGGTCACCGCCCGCGAAGGGGGTCAGCTGGCCGCGCCCCATGTGCCGGAAGACGTCCATCAGCCACAGCCGGTCCTGCGCGGCGGCGTACCCGGCGCCGTACTCCGTGCCGTATCGCGTGGTGCCGGTGATGTGCGGAACGCCCGTCTTCTTGTCACGGACGATCGTGACGTCGGTACGCCCGCCGGGATTCAGAGTCGACTCGACCTGGTCGGCGGCGACCCCGAACGAGGAGTCGTTGAAGAAGTCGTTGATCTTGGCGTCGGTGAGCGTGGAGTAGCCCGAGGCCAGGTTCGCGTAGGGGCCCAACTGGTCCTCGGCATGGGCGGGTTGGGTGCCTGCGACCTGGTTGAGCAGGATCTGGGCGAGGGTGGCATTGCCGTTCTCACCGGGCGGCAGGATGTCGGAGCACTGACCGCCGCAGTAGTCGTTGGCAGCGGCGGTGACAGCCGTAGGGGCGGCTGACGCCTGGGTGAGGGGAGACAGGAGACCGGCGACGAGAAGGCATACGGATGCCGTCTTCAGAGCCTTGGGCAATCTGCGGGGAGTTCTCAGTCTGTCCAGGATGGTGCGTGCGGTGCGCCTTTGCATGGCAGCTCCTCGGGGACGGGATGGACTGGACGCGGTACCGCCGCAATTGCGGCCTTCAGGGCGAGGGGACCTCCGGGTTTCGCTGTGCCCTGGCGATGACTCGGTCCATGTATCGGGCGAGCAGGCCGGGAACGGCTCCGGACGCGAAACGCAGGAGCCGGGTGCTCGCCCCGGGGATGACTCTGGGTCTGCCGGATTCGGTGCCCTCGATCAGGGCCCGGGCGACCTGCTCCGCGCTCAGGGCGTTCTCGCCGCTGGAGAGAGCGCGCAACTCGGGGGGTTTGAGGGGTGTTTCGCCGGCGAGCATGGGCGTGTCGACATCGGGCGGGTGGACCACGGTGACGGTGACCCCGCGCGGTTTGAGTTCCTGGCGGAGTACCTCGCACAGACCGCTCACGGCGAACTTGCCGGGTGTGTAGGCCCCGTAGCCGAAGACGCCGACGAAGCCCGCTGCCGAGGAGACGCAGGTGATGCTCCCGCGTCCGTCGGCCCTTTCGTCGGCTATGAGGTCCGGGACGGCCTGCTGGACCGCGAACAGGGTGCCGAAGTAGTTGACGTCCATGTGGCGGCGGTGGTCGTCGGTGGTGAGTTCGGTGAAGTAGCCGGGTTTGGTGATGCCCGCGCAGCAGATCAGGGACCGGACCGCGCCGAATTGCGCGCGGGCGTCCTTGAAGGCGGTGCTCAGGTCGTCCTCGCGTCGTACGTCGGCGGGCGCGACGAAGAGGTTGTCGTGCTGTTCGGCGGCCAGTCGGGTCGCGGCTTCGTCGGCGAGGCCGATCGCGGTGACGTGGGCACCCGCGTTGAGCAGGGCGCGCGTGGTCGCCAGTCCGATGCCGCTGGTGCCGCCGGTGACGACGGTGTGCCGTCCGGCCCAGTACGTGCGGTTCAAGCCGGCACCTCCTCAGTGCGTTCCGGGGTGACAGGGGCTTCTTGCTCCGCGTGTGCCGCCGAGTAGGTCGTCTCGGTGACGTCCGGCCAGTCGAAGCGGTCCCGCAGTTCTGCCAGATAGGTCTGGTAGGCGTGGCTGTTGACGTAGTTGGCGTGGCGCGGGCTGTCCAGGTACCGGATCCCGCCGCTGAGGTCGGGGGTGTCGTCGCTCTTGAGCAGGGCCAGGTCGGCCTTGTGGGTGCCGGTCTCGCGGGCCCGGATGTCCATCACGATGAGCTGGGCCATCTCGTCGAAACGCTTGTAGGCGGCGTCGGCGAACTCGATGAAGCCGAGGACGTACAGGGAGTCGTGCTCGCGGGAGAAGACGTTGAGGTACAGCTGCGGGTGGCCGGCCTTCCAGCGCAACAGTCCTTCGTCGAGGAACGGGACCCGGTACTCGTAGCCGGTGGCGAGCAGGACGACGTCGATGTCCTCGGTGCTGCCGTCGGCGAAGGCGACGCCCGTCGGGGTGAGGTGACTGACATCGGCTTTGGCGATGAGGTCGCCGTGGGCGAGATGGTGCAGTACCTGCGTGTTCATGATCGGGTGGCTGGTGAGCAGGTCGTGGTCGGGCGTGGGAAGCCCGAGCCGGGTGAGATCGCCGACGAGGGTGTCCACGAGTTGGGTCGGGTCGCTGGGCAGACTGACCCCCTTGGGCGGTTCGAGCACCCCGGCCAGCAGGGCGTCGGTCGGCACTCCGTAGACGTGCTTCGGTACGTAGCGGTAGCCGCGCCGCACCGACAGGAACGCCGTGTCCGCGTGCCGGGCGGCGTCGCAGGCGATGTCGACACCGGAATTGCCCGCGCCGACGACGAGCACCCGCTTGTCCCGCAGCTCCATGCCGTCGTGGAAGGTCACGGAGTGCCGGACCTCGCCGGTGAAGGTCTCCGCGCCGGGCAGCGTCGGCTCGTTCGGGTGCCAGGTGACACCCGGCGCGGCGATCAGGCCGTCGTACTCGCGGACCTCACCGGTGGAGAGGGTGACGCGCCACCGGTCGTCGGGCAGCGATTCGGCGCTGCTGACCGCGACCCCGAAGGTGATGTGCCGCGGCAGGTCGTAGGTGCGGGCGAAGTCGCGTATGTAGTCGCGGATCTGTTGCCACGTCGGGTAGTCCGGATAGTGGGCGGGCATCGGGAAGCCGTAGAAACCGCTGGTGTACTTGGAGCTGATGAAGTGCGCGCTCCGGTACATCGGGCTGCCCGGGTTGTCCATGTCCCAGATGCCGCCGACCTCGGTGTGCTTCTCGAACCAGTCGAAGGGCACCCCTTCCTGGGCCAGCGCGCGGCCCATGACCAGGCCGGAGGGACCCGCACCGACCAGGCAGTACTTCCGCCGGTAGGCGGCCGGTGCCGGTGCGGCGGCCGTACGGTCGCGTCGGCGCAGCTGCGATTCGGCGATGGCGGCGTAGACCGCGGGCTTGCGGCTGCGCAGCCGGAGGGCGACCACGACGCCGGCCGCCGCCGCGACCGCGAGGGTGACGGGAACCGTGTTGACGACCGTCGACGCCGACCCGGTGAGTGTCGCGTAGTTGACCACCACCAGAACGAACCCGGTGGTCAGGCCTGCGAACCCGATCGCCGGGGCGATGACGCCGCGCCAGAGGTCCCGGTCCTGGCGCTGCCAGAAGAACACGATCACCGCGAGGGACGCGGCGGCCTGCAGCGCGATGACGCCGAGGGTGCCGAGCCCGACCGTGCTGGCCGCGTAGGCGGTGTAGGCGTCCGCGCCGCTCACCGCGAAGCACAGCGTCGTGACGGTGGCCACGGCGGTGACGGTGAGACTGCCGATGTGCGGGCTGAGATGCCGCGGGTGGTAGCTCCCGAGCCGGTGCGGCAGGACGCGTTCGCGGCCCAGCGCGAACAGGTACCTGCTCGCGGCGTTGTGCAGCGCCAGCAGCGAGGCGAGGATGCTGGTGCACATCAGGACGGCGGCAATGTCGTACAGGCCGGTACCGCCGTCCCGCTGCATCAGCGTGAACACCAGGTTGCCCAGCTCCTCACGTGCGAGGTCCGGTGCCCGGCTGCCACCGGCGGCACCGACCACGATCCACGTGGTGAGGATGTAGAACAGCCCGATCGCGGTCACCGCGATGTAGGTCGCCCGCGGAATGCTGCGCTCCGGCGAGCGGGTCTCCTCGCCGTACAGCGCCGCGGACTCGAATCCGACGAAGCTGACGAAGGCGAACATCAACGCGATGCCGACCGATCCGGAGAAGACCTGACCGCCGGTCCAGGAGACTGCGGGGAACGCGTCGGCGCCGTGCCGGCCTGCGGCGACGACGTCGAAGACGAGCAGTACCGCGAACTCCCCGATCATCAGCGTGCCCAGGACCTTCGCTGACAGGTCCGCCGAGCGGTAGCCGAGCGCGGCGACGACGACGAGCGCGAACGCGCTGTACAGGTACCAGGGCAGATCGACGTTCTCGGTCAGCAGCACCAGCCGGGTGAAGTACCCGAAGGAGCCCACCAGTCCGCAGGTCAGCGCGGTGTACGCCAGCACCGCCACATAGGCGGCGGCGACGCCCGCCGGCTTGCCCAGTGAGCGGCCGATGTAGGTGTAGAAGGCGCCGGTGTTCACCACCCGGCGGCCCATCGCGGCGTAGCCGACGGAGAAGCACAGCAGGATCAGCATGCCGGCCAGGAAGGCGGCCGGGAGGCCGGCGCCGTTTCCGTAGATCAGGGCGAGCGGAACATTGCCGATCATCGCTCCCAGCGGCGCGGCGGCGGCGATCACCAGGAACACCACCCGGCCCGTGGACAGGACGCGACGGTCGCCGGGGGACGGGGGACCTGACGGTTCGGTTGTGGTTCGACGTGCCATGTGGTGCTCCCGGAATGTCGGTGCTTCAGCGGCGCGGCACTGCGCCGACGATGGCGGGAAAGTATCTCGGCCATCTGCCTTGGTCAAGTGGCCAAGTCAGACGTTGTGGCATCCTGTGCCCATGACTGGTCCGCGTTCTCCCCGCCGCCGAGCCGACGACTCCCGTCGCACCGAGCTGATCACCGCCGCACGCTCCGTGATCGCAAAGGAGGGCGTGGCAGCGGCGACGACCCGGCGCATCACCCAGGAGGCGGGTCTGCCGCACGGCACGTTCCACTACTGGTTCTCGGGGAAGGAGGAGCTCTTCGAGGAGCTCATCGCGGAGGTCATCCGAGAGCTCAAGGAAGGCGTCGCCACCGTTGTCTCCAGCGTCGAAGGCGACTCCGACGCGAGCCTGCGGGACCATCTGCGGGCCGCCTTCGACGTCGTACGACGTGATGAGCAGGTGGAGCCGGGCAGGCAACTGGCCATGTACGAACTGACGGCACTGGCGCTGCGTACCCCGGCACTGCGCGACATGGCCCTCCGGCAGTACCAGGCCTACCGGGCATCGGCCACGACGGTGATCGATCCCTGGTTGGCGGCCAGGGACATCGACGTGCCGGGCGGTGCGGAGGCACTCGGCCGTCTCATCTCCGTGCTCTTCGACGGGATGGTCCTGGCCTGGCTCGCCGACCCGGAAGGCAGCGACCCGGACGAGGTGTTCACCCTCATCGACACGCTGGTCTCCAGCCATCGGTCCGCGTCAAAGGGGAGCAACTCCGGCTGACGGAGTGAGTTGCGCGACCATCGGTGGCGGCCCCGACCGCCTGACCAGGTATGAGGAGGGGCCAGTCCTGTGGGCCGGCACCGGTCCTCGGACGGCATCCCGGATCAGGAGTGACCGCTCCCTGCCCCCGTTGCTGTCCCGCCCGGTCGGCCGTCCATCGACGGCGGGGGCAGCGGCGGCTGAACGCCTGGGGTGGACGGGGCGTCGTCATCCAGGTCGCCGCGCAGGGCGGCGATGGCGAAGGCCACCATGGAGGCCAGGAGGAGTAGCGCGAGCGGTCCCCAGATGGCCGGGATCGCCCACATCGGCCAGCCGTTGGCTGCCTGCGCCCAGAGCGTCAGGATGGCTGTGACGCCGATGCCGACGCCGTGCCACCGGACCACGGTCGCTGCTTTCGCGTGACGCCGGTTGCCCCGCACGATGAGTGGCCACAGCCCTCCGACGAGGGCGATCAGGCCGAATGAGACAAGGGCGAGCGCGCCGCCGAGGCGGTCCTCGGGCCACTCCAGGGGCCCAGAGGAGGTCTGCTGCCGCCGTCCGTCGGCGTCCCGTACCTCGACGACCTGCCCGTGCCAGATCAGGCCGACGACCTTGTCGTCCGGCTCCATCTCCGACACCACCGGCTCGGTTCCCGGGAACGTCACCTCCCACGACTTACCGGATGGCAGCAACAACTCCGCCTCCGGTGCCTTGCTCCGCTTGCCGCGGTGCATGTCGGCCTTCCGAACGGTGAAATCCTGCTCCCACAGGCACCCCGACGCCTTTACCGGGACGGAGGCGCACGCCGGCGCGGCACGGAACTCCCGCTCTCGCTCCAGCGCTCCGCGGATCTCGAAGGCCGTCGCCACCCCCGCGACGAGAGCCACGACAGCGGCCAGTACCCATACCGCGCTCCGCATCGTCTTGTTCCCCGCCGCCCCCGCCGCCCCCACCGTGCCCCATCACCTTTCCCACGAGTTCCCGAACACGTATTTGAGCACACCGGCCGATGGCCGCCGATGCCCCCTACGGGCAGCGCACGACCTACCGGGCTTGCCGGGCCCAGGCAACGAATGAAGGCGGCTGACCTGCGCCTCGCTAGGAGGAGGTCGGTTCCTGAGTGGACATGACGACGGCTGCCAAGTCTGCGCCTGCTCGGAGTAGCGCCACGGTTCGTACGGCGATCTGGTCAAGACGTTGTCGCAGGATGCGTTGGGCCTCTTCCAGGCCGTCGAACTGGCGCAGGGAGTCCATGATCTCGCGCACCGCGGGAATGCCGTAGCCGGCGGCGCGGAGGGCCGCAACGATCCTGGCCGCTCGGATCGCTGAAAGACCGTAGCGGCGTGCTCGCAAAGACGTCACTCGCTCAGGGATGACGAGCCCTTCCTGTTCCCAGAACCGCAGAGTCGAGGGACGCACATTGAGTGCTCCGGCGAGCTCCGTGATCGTCATCGCGTCACTTTCCCGCTCGAACTCGGGTGCGTTCGCCTCCGCCTGGATCGCACGCAACGCCTGTTGTGCGTGCAGAGCCTCGTCTCGTTCCCGTGCGAGTTGAACGTGCACCGCGTTGACCGCCGTGGCTGCCGCCGCGATCGTCTCCGTTCGCAGCTCCGCAAGCATCTGCCGGGCAGCGACCGGCCCCACGGCACCCGCGAGTCCTCGATAGGCGCGCAGGGCCTGCACATGAATGGGCGCGTAGGAGCGGTAACCGTTGCTCGATCGAGCGGCCGGCGGAATGACTCCCAGCCGCTCCAGGTCGCGAACCTGTTGCAGCGAGTACCCCGACTCCCTGGCGACATCGACTGTTCGGAGCGGTACCCGTTGCGAACCGCTCGCCGGCCCGTCCATCGCCAACCCCACATAAGCACTTGAAGGTGATGCTTGAACCATGAGTATGGAACAGATCATCGCGACCGTCCGAGACTTCGACGGCGCTCTCGTGTTCGTCCCGGAGTCGGGAGGCGACTTTCCCGAGTCGGCATGGGGGGACGCGTTCTTCTACTACGCCCCTGACGGGCAGATGCCTCAGAGTGTCCAGCCTTACGGGACGATCGTCACCAAGAACCATCCCGGCGACGACGCTTCCGACCTCGATCCTCCGGGCCGCTGGCGCGTGAACATCCACGTCGACCGTGCGACGTTCTGGGAGCTCACTGGGGAGAAGCCGCGCAGCCTCAGCCGCCCCCGCGACTACGCGGCCGTCGACAGTGTGATGCCGCACCCGGTATACGGCGCGCTTGGCTGGATCTCCGTCGTCAATCCCGGCGAGAGGACAGCGGACACGGTCGTGCAGCTTCTGCACAGCGCCCACGACGCCGCTCGTGCCCGGTTCGAACGGCGCCATGAAGTGGGAAGGGAGTGATCGCCGGCTGCGGGGGCCGAGTTCCATCCGTACCGGGTCACTTCACGAAGCGGTACTTGAGGTGGGTGGCGAGAGGCGTGGCGACAACCCTGACCGGCTCGAGGTCCCGCCGTCCTGCGCCCAGTGCGTCGAAGAGCCGCAGTCCCTCTCCGAGGAGCGCGGGCACCACGTGCAGCTGCAGCTCGTCGATGAGTCCCTCCCTGAGGTACTGCTGCACCGTGCTCGCGCCGCCCGCGATGTCGACGTTCCTGTCCCCGGCGGCGGCCTTCGCCTGGTCGAGGGCGCTGTGGATGCCGTCGGTGACGAAGGTGAAGGTGGTGCCGCCCTCCTTGACCAGGGTCGGCCGGGGGCGGTGGGTGAGGACGAAGACCGGGGTCCGAAACGGCGGGTTGTCGCCCCAGAACTCCTCGCCCGTGTCGTACATCATCCGCCCCATGACCACCGCTCCGGTGGCGTCGAACCACTCGCGCATCAGCTCGGAGTCACGGTTCTCCTCCCCGCCGGTCATGCCCTGGCGCTCCCGCCAGCTCGCCAGGTTGTGGATCCACTCGAAGAGCGGCTCGGCGCCGTCGCCGCCCGGGTTGTCAAGGGCGACGTTGCTGCCTGCGACGTAGCCGTCGAGGGAGATGGCCATGTCCGCTGTTACGGTCACGATGGGTTGCTCCTGAAGTCCTGGGATGTGCTGCCTTTACTCTCACGTCGATCGGGAACCGGCGCATTCGACATGCCAAGCGGGGGCACTGTGGCCACATCTCGAGCACGTCCTGGCGGGGCAGAGGGGATGTTCGCTCACCCGGTGCCGTATGTGCCGGGAGTGGTCAGGTTTTCTCCACCGTCGTCAGCCACAGCTTCACGTACCGCTCCACGTCGACGCCCAACGCCACATCCACCAGGCGCTGTTCGGACGCGCCTCCATGTATCTCGGACTCGCCGTGACGCGGGCGGCGGTCGACGATCGTCTGGCCGCGGGTGGGGCCCGGGGCCAGGCTCACCTCGACCGGGAGGTGTGCGGTGGTGATCCCCTCCGGGTCGACGACCGCGCAGACCGCGCCCGCGTCACCGAGGCCGCCTGTGGGGGTGGGGTCGCCGGAGGTGGCCGGGTCACGCTGGGCGAGCAACTCACCGGCCAGCCGAAGGCGGGGCTCAGAGCTGGAGCGCAGCCGCTGGACATCCGCGGCCGGGACCAGGACCTGCTGGAACACGTCGAGGCCGTACATCGTGATCGGCACCCCGGCGGTGAGCAGGATCGCGGCGGCTTCCGGGTCGTGCCACACGTTGAACTCCGCGACCGGCGTGGCGTTTCCGGTCGCCACCGCGCCGCCCATGAACACGATCCGCTCGATGTTCCCCACGACTTCCGGGTGCGTACGCAGGAGCAGCGCGATGTTGGTCAGCGGCGCGGTGGGTATCAGTGTGACCGGCCTCGGCGCGGCGAGGATCTCCCGCCGCAGCAGCGTCACCGCGTCCACGTCGACCGGTACCCGGGTCGGCGCGGGCAGCCCGAGGTCGCCCATCCCGTCCTGCCCGTGCACGTGCCGCGCCGTCCGCAGCGGCTCGATCAGCGGCCGCTCGGCACCCCGCGCGACGGGGATGTCGGGGGCGCCGGCCTGCTCCAGCACGGTCAGGGTGTTGCGGACGACCCCGTCGACATCGGTGTTCCCGGCCACGCAGGTCACCGCGCGCACGTCGAGACCGGGATGCCGTACGGCGAACAGCAGGGCCAGGGCGTCGTCGACACCGGTGTCACAGTCGATGATCACCGGTATGGGCTGACCGGTCATGGCGGCGCTCCTCCGTCCAAGGGTGGTTATAGGACAGCGACTCTACGCAGGCGCCGACAGTGGACCGGTCGACCGTTCACGCATCCGACCGGACGCGATCGCTGGAGACGAGGCGTACTCCTCGTGGGCGAACCGCGCCGGCCTGTGCAATGGGCTGCGGCGCAGGCAGATCGTGACCCGCATCGCCCGCCGAGGCGTGGAGACATCCGGCCGCCTGGGCCGCCACTGCCGGGTGGTCGAGCGCACCATCTATTTCGCCGAAGTCGATCGAGTCAAGCCCGCGTAGCGGTGTGCGACTCCGCCGGGAAGCAGGTATTCGGACAGCAGGTTGTCGGCGCGGCGGGATGGCAACCCCATGTCGTGCAGGAGTTCGTCCGCGCAGTGGATGTCGTAGGGGCCGAAGTCGTAGCCCCCGGAGTCCGGCAGGACCTGCTCCTGCCAGGCCAGGCGGGCGTCGATGGCCTCCCGCATCTCCTGCTCGCCCGGGGTGGTGCGCAGCGTCGCCCGGAAATGACAGGTCAGCCAGTGCGCGGTGAGTTCCACGCCCATGATGTTGTTGAAAACCTGCCGGAAGCCGACGAACCCCAGCCGGTCGATGCCGGGTGGCACGATGCCGCGGTAGAGCCGCAGCCGCCCGGCGGAATCATGTGCTTCCACTCCCGAATCCAGGAACGGGAAGACTTTGTGGTGCCCTGTGGCGAACACGATGACATCCGCCGCGACTTCCTCGCCGGTCGCCAGTCGCAGCCCCTTGTCGGTATACGCCTCGACAGCACTGACCTTGGAGGCGATGAGGCCGCGGCGGACGGCCCGCGCGTAGCCGCGTGGCATCACTCCCGCGTGGGTCAGGTGGAAGGGGAGCGTGTGAGTGGGCCGCAGCTGCTTCGGAAGCCGGTACAGCCCGGTGGAAAACAGCATGTCGCGGCCGATGAGCCACCACAGAGCTCGCTTGACCCGGTCGTCGATGCGGTCGATCGGACGGATACAGGCCGGATCGTGGTAGCGGGGCAGGAGTGCCTCACCGAGCCGGGTGAGCAGGATCCACTTGTAGCCGACCAGGCCCAGCAGGAGCCTCTCGGGGACCATCCAGTTCACCTTGCGCTGCACGATTGTGGCCGAGGTCGCCTCGCGTGCGGCGCGGGTGATCAGGTCCAACGCGGACTTGCCGCCGCCCACGACGACCACGCGTCGGCCGACGAACGTCCCGGCCCGTACTTCGTTGGAGTGCAGCACGGTCCCGTGGAACGACTCACGCCCGGGAAGCTCGGGCAACTGGGCGTGATGATGAGCCCCGCTGGCGACAACGACGTAGTCGAACGATTCGCGATGCACCTCCGCCGCCTCGTCCCCAGCGGCCCGCGACTCGATCGACCAGCCCGAGGCGCCCACCCGTCCGGGCCCATCCACTGGCCGGATGAAGATCACTTCGGTGCCGGGTCGGACGCGGTCCAGCACACCGAAGGTCTCGGCGTAGTTCTCCAGGTAGCGTTGAGTGTTCGCGGCGTCGGCGAAGTGCAAGCGGTTGGGCAGGTCCGCGAACTCGAAGAGGCGGAGCGCGGACTGGTTGGCCAGCCCGTCGTAGCAGCCCTCTGCCGACCAGATGCCGCCGACCTGCTGGTACTTGTCGAAGACCGTGACGTCGAAGCCGTTCTCCAGCAGCACCTTGGCGGTGACGATTCCCCCGGGGCCGGCCCCGACAACACACGCTCTCATCAGCTGCCACTCTCCTTGGGAGATCGCCGCATCCAGCTCGCACATCATCCCGGTTGCGGACCCCCGTGCCCAGCGCACGGCCGCAGTGCCCGAGGCGCCAGGACCTGAACGACCACGGCGAGACCCCAGGACACGCCGTACGCGGTCAACCCCCGCCGGCGGAGACGACCGCGCGCGTCACGGCGCGTCAGAAACCGGGGAGGTCATCTCCAGTGTTCAGGCGCCCACGACCCCGTCGACCCCCTCACGCAGAAAGTCCGCGTGCCCGTTGTGGCGGCCGTACTCCAGGAGCACGTGCACCATCACCATCCGCAGCGATACCTCTTCGCCCCACCTCGGCTGATACCCGGCCAGGTCCAGGGACTTCGCCTCCCGCTCGATACGGCGCGAGTTCTCCACCTCGGACTCCCAGGCCGTGAACGCTTCGTCCCTGGTCGAGGTGCTCGCGTCGTACGCCGCCTGGAAGTCGATCTTGTCGGACCAGACCATGGGCGCGTCGTTGTCCTCGAACACTCGACGGAACCAGGCACGCTCCACCTCTGCCATGTGCCGCACCAGACCGAGCAGCGAAAGCGTGGACGGAGGCATCGACTGCTGCCGCAGTTCCTCGTCGGAGAGCCCTTCGCACTTCATGGCGAGGGTGGCGCGGTGGTAGTCGAGGAATGCCCGCAGCATGTCGCGTTCGCTTCCAAAACTGGGCGGTCCGATTCGATCGTCACTGGTCACTGGCTGTACTCCTCATCCGTGCCTGCATGTCGGTGATTGTGGGGCGGGGTGTTTCGATCCAGTCGCGGATCACCTGGGCGGTTGTCGGGGCGTGTTCTTCGAGCATGCTCAGATGACTGCCGGGGGTGTCGGCCGTGTGGTGGGGGCCGGGCCAGGACGACTGCCATTGGTCCGGCATGTGCGGCAGGGGTTGTGTGGCGCGTACGTGCAGGGTGGGGACGTCGGTCGGGTTCGGCTGCCAGCCGCGGAACATGCGGGTGTAGGCGCCCAGGGACAGCAGCGTCAGGTCGTCGACGGCGGTGTCGAACCGTTCGCCTGCGGTCAGGGGGATCCGGGCGGGCAGGGCGAGCAGCCACGGCTCGGCTTCCCGGTCGGGGGTGATGTGGTAGGAGTCGAGCAGGACGAGCCCGGCCGGGGGAGTGCCGCTGGCGGCCAGTTGGGCGGTGACCGCGTGTGCGGCCGTACCGCCCATCGAGTGGCCCACAACGACGAACGGGCGGTCGCCTAGGTGGCGTTGCACGGTCGCGGCATGCAACTCGGCCAGTGTTTCCAGGTCCTGCGGCACGGCGTGGCCGTGGTCGACGCCGGGGTGCTGGAGCTCGAAGACGTCACGCTCACCGTCGAAGCAGGGAGCGAGCCCCGCGTGCCAGGGCCGGCCGAGGTTGGTGGCGAAGCCCGGCACGCACACCAGTGCCGTGGCGCCCGTGCCCGTGGCCAGCCGCAGGGGCGGCATCGTGTGCCGGGCGATGTCGTCGCGGCCGAAGGAGGGCGCGCCGAGTGATGCGGTCACCAGCAGGTGCATGGCCGAGACTGTGTCGCCCGTCTCGCAGACCTTTCGGTACAGGGTCGGCAGGGACTGCCCGGCGCGGCGGGGGCGCGCACTGCGAGCCTCTGGCGGGACAGGCCGGGCCGTGTGCGAGGAAGCGGACGGGAGGGTGTCCGCGGGACGGGCGTGTGCACGATCCGGAGCGGCCTCGTCCCCGCCTTCGCCTTGGTCTGGTGCGGTGGCCGCCTCGTCGGGCAGTACGCCGTTCAGCTGCGCGTACATGTGATCCGTGAGCTCCTCCGCGCTCGGCCGGTCGTAGGCGACGGTGGCCGCCAGCGTCAGTCCGGTCAGCAGGTTCAGCCGGTTGCGGAGCAGCACGCTCATCAGCGAGTCGAGGCCCAGTTCGGAGAAGTCCCGGTCGACAGCGTCAGCTTGCGTGTGTCCGAGCACGGCGGCGACCTCGGCGCGGATCAACTCCAGCAGGGCGGGCCTGCGTTCGGGCTCGGGCAGCGCCGCCAGCCGTTCCCGCCAGGCTCCGGCGGTGCCGTCGGGCCCTCCGCCTGTCGTTGCTCCGGGCGAGGCAGTCGGCCGCGCCGCGCGCAGCAGTCCGCGCAGGGGCGGCGCTATGGGTGCCCCGTTGGCGAGTGCGCCCGCCGAGTGGTCCAGTGGCAGCGGTGCGAGGACCGATTCGCCGAAGCCGAGCGCGGCGTCGAACAGCGCCAGCCCCTGCTGTGGGGAGAGCGCACGTACCGCGCCGCCGTGGACGTGGCCGGTTCGGGCCGCCATCCCTTCCTCGTCCGCCCACGGGCCCCAGGTCAGTGACAGTGCGGGCAGGCCGTGTGCGGCGCGGTGGCGGGCGAGCGCGTCCAGGAAGGAGTTCGCTGCCGCGTAGTTGGACTGGCCGGGGTTTCCCAGCAGGCCGGCGGCCGAGGAGAACAGCACGAAGTGCGACAGGGGCAACTCCTTCGTCAGCTCGTGGAGATGCCAGGCCGCGTGGGCCTTCGGCCGCAGGACCGACGCGAGCCGCTGCGGTGTCATCGCTTCCAGTACGCCGTCGTCCAGGACGCCGGCCGCGTGCACCACGGCGGTGAGGCCGGGCCCGAACTCCTTGATGACGGCGGCCAGTTGGCTCTGCTCGGCGGTGTCGCAGGCCACCAGGTCCACCTGTGCGCCCGCCCGCTCGAGGTCGGCCCGCAGCACCTGCGCGCCCGGCGCGTCCGGTCCGCGCCTGCCGGCGAGCACGAGATGCCGGACCCCGTGCCTGGCGACGAGATGCCGGGCCAGCAGCGCGCCCAGGGACCCGGTGCCGCCGGTGATCAGGACGGTGCCCCGGCCGAGGGAGCGTTCGCGTGTCGGCCCGGGTCGGGCGGTGAGCCGGGGGACGGTCAGGGAGCCCTCACGGATGGACAGTTGGGGTTCGCCCGTGGCGACGGCGGCCGGAAGCAGCCGCAGTGAATCGGGCCGGCCGTCCACGTCGACGAGGGTGAGGCGTCCGGGGTACTCCGCCTGCGCGGCCCGCAGCAGCCCCCAGACCGTGGCGGCGGGCAGGTCCGGATCCTCGGCCGCCGCATCGCGCGTCACCACGACCAGCCGTCCGGAACCGGCGAGATGCGTCTGCAGCAGATCCAGGGCGCGCACGGCCAGCGCGAGTGAAGCGGCGGCCGGGTCGGTGCCCTGGTCGGCGGGGTCGGCGGGTTCGGTCAGCGAGGCGATGAACGTCTCCGCGGGACCCGCGGGCGGGAGTATCTCGGCCAGCCCCAGATCGTCAACGTCCGTCACCGCAAGGGCGGCTCCCTCACCGGCGGCCGGAACGCCGGTCCAGCGCAGCCGGTACAGCTCTCCGGCCGCCGGGGTGCCTCCCGCGTGCGGGACGGGACGTGTGGTGAGCGACTCCACCCGGGCCACGGGCACGCCGGAGGGGGTGGCGAGGTCGAGGGCGATGCTGTCCGAGCCCACTGTCGTGATGCGTACGCGCAGTGCCGTGGCCCCGGTGGCGTACACGGTCATGCCCTGCCAGGCGAACGGCATCCGGGCCGGTCCGGCGGGCGGCTCGGCGAGCAGTCCGGCGTGCAGGGCGGCGTCGAGCAGCGCCGGGTGGAGGGCCCACTGCCGGGTGTCCGTGCCCGGCACCGGGCCGATCTCGGCGAACAGTTCCTCGCCGCGCCGCCACAGGGCGGTGACGCCCTGGAACGCCGGCCCGTACGCGTGACCGGCGGCGGCCAGACGCTGGTAGGCGCCTGTGAGATCCACCGGTACGGCGTCCGCCGGAGGCCACGCGGAGAGCAGGCCCGCATGACCGAGGGCGCCCGGGAGGGCGGGGCCGAGCCGCCCGGTTGCGTGGTGGGTCCAGGGGCCGAGCGCACCGGAGGCCTCCGGCCTGGAGTGCACGTCCGCGGTGCGGCGCCCGGCGTTGTCCGGTTCTCCCAGGGCCACTTGGATCTGGATCCGGTCGTCGTCGGTGGCGGGCAGGGGTAGCGGGGCCAGGAGGGCGAGGTCCTCCAGTACGTCGAGGCCGCACGCGTCGCCCGCGTACAGCACGAGGTCGGTGAAAGCGGCGCCGGGCACGAGGGCGTATCCGCCCACGACGTGGTCGCGCAGCCAGGGCTGGGCGGAGCCGGAGAGCCAGCCGCTGCACAGCAGCCGCTCGGTGCCGGGCACGGTGAGAGTCTGCGTCAGCACCGGGTGACCGGAGGCGTTTGCGGCGCCGGCAGTGGTGTTGGCGGCGGTGTCGGGCAGCCAGTGGCGTCGGCGTTGGAAGGGATACGTGGGCAGGTCGGCCGGCTGTGCGCCGCTGTCCGCGTACACCCGGTCCCAGTCCACCGGCAGCCCGTGGACGTGGAGTCGGCCCAGCGTGGTGAAGAGCGTGTGTGGTTCGGGCTCGGTGTCACCGCGCCGGGCGGCGGCGGTGAACAGGAGTTCCTTGCCCGTCTCGGCGAGCGCGGTCGCGGCCTGGGCGGTGAGGTGTGCGTCCGGGCCGATCTCGGCGAACGCCGTGACCTGCCCGTCGTGCGCCAGCCAGTGCACGGCGTCCCCGAACCGCACGGCCTCGCGGGCATGCCGTACCCAGTACGCGGCCGACCGCAGTTGGTCTCCGGTGGCAGGGCGTCCGGTCAGCCCCGACACCACCGGGATGCGAGGCGCCTCGTACGTCAGCCCGCCCGCGATGTGGCCGAACTCGGCGAGCATCGGCTCCATCAGCGGGGAGTGGAAGGCATGGCTGACCCGCAACCGGGTAGTGCGGCGCCCGCGCCGGGCGAATCGCTCCGCGAGCGCGAGGACGGGTTCCTCCGCGCCGGAGACGACCACCGCGCGGGGGCCGTTCACGGCCGCGATCGCGACTTCGTCGGTCAGCTCGCGCGTGACCTCCGCCTCGGTGGCGTCGAGTGCCACCATGGCGCCGCCCGTGGGGAGATTCCGCATCAACCGTCCCCGCGCTGCAACGAGTTCGACGGCGTGCGGTTCGGAGAGAATGCCCGCGGCGTGGGCCGCGGCCAGCTCTCCTACGGAGTGCCCGGCCAGGAAGTCCGGTCGTACGCCCCAGGATTCGAGCAGTCGGAAGGCGGCCGTCTCGAAGACGAACAGGGCCGCCTGGGCGAAGTCCGTACGATCCAGCAGCGCACCGTCGGCGGCTCCCCTGAGCACCGGGCGCAACGGGCGCTCCAGATGCGCGTCGAAGCGCTCGCACAGGGCGTCGACAGCAGCGGAGAAGACCGGGAAGACATCGCACAACTCCTCTCCCATGCCCACCCGTTGGGCGCCCTGGCCGGTGAACAGCAGGGTCAGCCGACCGGGGGAGACCGCTGGGTGCGGCGCAGTGGAGACGGCCAGGTCGTCCAGGGCGTCCAGGGCCGTGCTGCGGTCGCCGGTGGGGACGGCAGCACGGTGGGGGAGTGCGGCCCGGGCGGTGGCGTGGGTGAACGCGACGTCCAGAAGGTCGAGTTCGGGCCGTTCGCGCAGCGCGGCCGCGGTCTGCGCGGCCTGGGCCCGCAGGGCGGCCGGGCTTGCGGCGGAGAGGAGCAGCGGGGGCGTCGCCGCGCGGCGGCGGGCTCGGCTCCGGCCGGACGGTGGGACCGCGCCCGCTTCGGCGCCGGCCTCTTCCAGGATTATGTGCGCGTTGGTCCCGCCGATTCCGAAGGCCGACACCGCTGCCCGTCGTGGACGCCCCGGCTCGGGCCGCCACTCCTCTTCCCGGGCCAGCAGCCGGACGGTGCCCGAGGACCAGTCCACCTGCGGCGAGGGCTCGTCGGCGTGCAGGGTGCGGGGAAGGAGGCCGTGCTGCATCGCCAGGATGGTCTTGATGACGCCGCCGACACCGGCCGCGGCCTGGGTGTGCCCGAGGTTGGACTTCAACGAGCCCAGCCACAGCGGGCGTTCGGTGGGCCGGTCCTGCCCGTATGCGGCGATCAGCGCCTGCGCCTCGATCGGGTCCCCGAGTGCGGTGCCCGTGCCGTGCGCCTCCACCGCGTCGACGTCCGCGGGGGAGAGGCCCGCGTCGGCGAGCGCCGCGTGGATCACCCGTTGCTGGGCGGGCCCGTGGGGCGCGGTCAGGCCGTTGGAGGCGCCGTCGGAGTTGACGGCCGAGCCGCGCAGCACTGCCAGCACCGGATGCCCGTTGCGCCGTGCGTCGGACAGCCGCTCCAGCAGGACCAGTCCGGCGCCCTCGCCCCAGGCGGTGCCGTCGGCCCCGGCGGAGAAGGGCTTGCACCGGCCGTCCGGAGCCAGCCCGCGCAGCCTGCTGAACGCCACGAACGGCGCGGGTGTGGCCATGACGGTCACCCCGCCGGCCACGGCCAGGGAGCATTCGCCCTCGCGCAGGGACCGTGCCGCCGTGTGCATGGCCACCAGCGACGACGAACACGCGGTGTCCACCGTGATCGCGGGCCCGCGCAGGCCCAGGGTGTAGGCGATCCGGCCGGAGGCCACGCTGGGCGTCGAACCGAGTGCGAGGTGGGCTTCCAGCTCGTGCCCGCCGCGGTGCAGCAGACGGCCCGCGTAGTCGGAGTGCATCACGCCGACGAAGACACCGGTGTCACTGCCGCGCAGCTCCGACGGATTGAGGCCCGCCCGTTCCAGCAGCTCCCACCCGGTCTCCAGCAACAGCCGCTGCTGCGGATCGGTGGCCAGCGCCTCGCGGGGCGACATCCCGAAGAAGGCCGCGTCGAAGTCGGCCGCTCCATGCAGGAAGCCGCCCCTGCGGGTGACCGAGGTGCCCGGCCGGTCAGGATCGGGGTCGTGCAGGGCGTCCACGTCCCAGCCCCGGTCGGAGGGGAAGTCCGAGGTCGCGTCCGTGCCGTCCGCGAGCAGCCGCCAGAGATCCTGCGGGGACTGGACGCCGCCCGGGTAGCGGCACGCCATGGCCACGACGGCGATCGGCTCCGCGGGCTGCCGGCGCGACCCGCCGCCGGACGTGCGCGCGGGCCCCGTAGGGTTGTCGCCCCGCAGCATGCCGCGCACCAGCGCGGCCGCGGCTTCGGGCGTCGGGTGGTCGAACACGAGGGTGGCGGGCAGGTCGAGACCGGTCGCCGCGCCCAGCCGGTCACGCAGCAGCACACCGCCGAGCGAGGTGAGCCCGAGCGCGGTGAAGGGCCGCCCGGGATCGACCGTGTGCGCGGGCAGACCGGCCGTCCGCGCGGTCGCTTCGAGCACCAGGTCCAGTACGGCATCGGTCCCGGCCGTGAGCCGGCCGCGCAGCGCGGCCGAGGCGGCCGGCTGCTCCGCGGCGAGGCGCTCCGCCAACTGCTCGGCGAGCGCCGGCCGGACGATCTTCCCCGACGCCGTGCGGGGGAGGGAAGCGGTCTCGTAGATCTCGTCCGGCACCTTGAACCCGGACAGCCGCTCGCGGCAGTCGGCGAGCAGTTGAGCCGTGTCGGTCCCCTGTGGTCCGGGGACGACGAAGGCGACCGGCACCTCGCCGAGCACATCGTGCGGCTTGCCGATGACGGCGGCGTCGATGACGTCGGGGCGGGCGAGCAACACTTGCTCCACCTCGGTCGGGTTGACGTTCTCACCGCCCCGGATGATCAGTTCCTTGACCCTGCCGGTGACCCGGAGATGGCCGTGCGCCACCCACCGGCCGAGATCACCAGTGCGGTACCAGCCGTCGGTGAACGCCTCCGCGGTGGCGTCGGGGCGGTTGTGATACCCGGTCATCAGGCCGGGTCCGCTCACCCAGATCTCCCCCTCGTCCCCGTCGGCGACCCCGGCACCGGTGGACGGTTCGGTGAGCCGCACCCTGAGCCCGGCCAGCACAGGCCCACTGGAGGCGTCGTCGCGGGGTCCGTCGAGCCGGCTGACCGCGATCTTCCCGCAGGTCTCCGTGGAGCCGTAGCCGTCGAGCAGGGGAGCGGCCAGTATCTCCTCCACCTCCGCCCGCAGTCCGGGGGGACAGGGCGCGCCCGCGGTGACGCACACCCGCAGCGAGGAGGGCACGGGACCTGCGGTCTCCCGCAGCGAGTCGAGCAGCAGACGGTAGGTGGCGGGCACCCCGGCCAGCACGGTGAACTCCTCCGCGGCCAGCGCCTGGGCGAGGTTCGCACCCCGCTCCAGGAGACGGGCGCCGGCACCGACCGAGACCACTCCCAGCAGACACAGCGAGTGCGCGTAGCAGTGGGACATCGGCAGGGGCCACAGCAGCCGGTCCTCCTCGCGCAGCTCGTACGCGGGCACGTAGGCCGCCGCCACCGACCACAGGGCGGAGCGCTGCGTGGAGACCACGCCCTTGCTCGGCCCGGTGGTGCCCGAGGTGTAGAGGATCCAGGCCGGATCGTCCAGGCCCAGGTCGTCCCGGGGCGGCAGGCCGGGATCCGTCCCGGCCAGGTCCTCGAAGAGGAGTACGCCGACGGGTTCGCCCTCGTGCAAGGCGTCCGCTCCGGCGGCGATCACCCGCAACTCGGGCTGCTCGACCGTCAGTTGGGCAACCCGCGACAGTTGGGACACCTCGGTGACGACCCAGGTCGCGCCGCTGTCGCCGAGGAAGTACGCCAACTCCTCGTCCGTCGCACCGGGGTTGAGCAACACGCCGATGGCCCCGGCTCGCAGCACGCCGAGGCACGCCTCCACCAGCTCGACCCGGTTCCCGAGATGGATGGCGACCCGGTCCCCGCGCTGTACCCCGAGCCGCGCCAGGTGCCCCGCCAGTCGGCCGGTACGTTCCTCCAGCTCCCCGTAGGTGACGGTGCGACGGGCGTCCTGGTAGGCGGTCTTGCTTCCCCGCCGAGCCGCGTGCGCCCTCAAAGTGCCGGGCAGTGCACGCACCAACTCGCCCTGGAAATCCGTCATCCCCACCCCATTGATCACATGCCGGTCACGGCAACCGTATGTCAGCCGAACGCACGTTCAGAGTCGCCGCGCTCGTGTGGTGTGGGTGTGTTGACGTGCGAGACGTCGTGGCGGTTGTCGCCCGTCGACCTGGTGCCGTGCTCGAACTGAGCACGGCGTGGGCCCGTCAGGGAATGCGTGCGACGGCGGCGTAGATGCCGCTGCCCTCGGGCGCGGGCGCCGGGGGCGTCGTGAACCACTCGGGGGCGGTCACCAGACCGGGCTCGACAAGCTCCAGTCCGTCGAAGAACCGGGCGACCTCCGAGCGGGTGCGGAAACCGAGACGGATGCCGCCCTTGGCGTACTCGGCGGTGACCCGCTCCGCCAGCTCCGGGTAGAGATCGGACGCGGCGTGCGACAGCACGAGGCAGCTGCCCGACGGCAGGGTGGCGACCAAGTTGCGGACGATGCCGTGGGCGTCCTGCTCGTCGGGGATGAAGTGCATCAGCGCGATCAGGGACAGCGTGATCGGGCGGTCGAAGTCCAGCACGGCGCGGGCGCGTTCGAGGATCGCGTCGGGCTCCCGTACGTCGGCCTCAATGTAGTCCGTCTTCCCCTCCCGACGGCTGATCAACAGCGCCTGGGCATGCCGCAGCACGATCGGGTCGTTGTCCGTGTAGACGACCTTCGCGGCAGGCGTGATCTGCTGGACGATCTGGTGCAGATTCGGCTCGGTGGGGATGCCCGTGCCGATGTCGAGGAACTGGTCGATGCCCTGCGCGGCGGCCCAGGCAGCGGCCCGGTGCATGAACTGGCGGTTCTGCCGGGCCGCATCACGCGCTTCGGGCGGCAGCTTCTCTCCCACTGCCTCGTCGACGGGGTAGTTGTCCTTCCCGCCCAGAAGCCAGTCGTAGATTCTCGCGGGATGCGCCTTGCTGGTGTCGATCTGCGAAGGGCGGGGTGTGTCGGTCGTCATGACGGGCTCCGGCGCGCGAGGAGATTCAGCGATGCTTACGATCATCGTAGTCTGGCACACCATTTCACCGGCCCATAAAGGGAGTTGACCGGGACGTCGCCCGACCCCGGTGGTGAATCCGTCGCGCCATCGCGTGTGTCCCGGCCGTGGCTGCCGCGGCGAGTACGAGCGCCTCCACCACGTCGCGTGGCTGTGCGGGGCGCAGCACCCCGGCCCGCCGCAGCCGGCCGCGGGCCCACCACGTGAAGGGGATGACCACCAACGGCGAGGTGGCCACCCCCGGCGTGTATCCGCGGACGACTGCCGACTGCGCCACGTGCACCAGCGCGTGCAGCCCGAATGCGTTGAGAACCCGCTGGTAGAAGTCCGATCGTCCGCCGGTGCGGTGTCCGTCCGCGGCTGCGGTGGCAACCACGACGGCCATCCCCGCTACGGCTGTCGCGAACTCGCGCCCGTCGATGGATTCCAGCCGCTGCCATATCCGCTCCGGCACCTTCGGAAAGCGCCCGCGCAACTCCGGCACCCGGTCACGGGCCCAGCCGGGCACCGTAACCACTTCCTCCAGGTCATGCGCCACCCAGGCAGCCAGCAGCCCCAAGGTGACGGCGGTGCCGACCCCTCCGTCACCCTCACCTGTCCTGTGTCCGCTCATGGACGGGAAGTCTGTCAGCACGGGCCATGTGTCCAGGGAGTGAGCGTTCCTGTGAGGCGGTGGCCGTGCTCGGTGGGGGTAGGCCGGAGGCGGCCTACCCCCACCGAGCACGGCCGGGCACACTGAGGCGTTGGCCGGCTGCCACCGGGCGTCGCTGGGCACACTGTGGCCGCGACGCGCCGCAGTCGCGCGCCATCACGTACTCCGAAGGGTTTCCGGGCACCGACGCGCCCTTCGTCAACACGCACCACCCCAGCACCACGGCACGGAAGCACGGCACGCCCGGTGACCAGTCGGACGTGCTCCGAACCCGACCGACCGTCCTCGGGGAGACTTGGGTGACCACAACACGCGGTACCACCATCAGACGTTCCCGGCTTGTCGCCTCGGTGTTGAGCTTGCTCGTCGTGGCCGCCCTCGCGGGATCCGGCACCAGCGCCGCCGCGGCGCCCACGGCCGGCGCCGCACCGTCCGCCGCCTCGGTGTCCGGCGTGGCCTCGGCCGTCGAATCCCTGGGGATAGCCGGGACGACCTGGGCCGTGGACGAGCGCACCGGGAAGCTGCGGGTTCTCGTCGACTCCACGGTCGCGGACGCGGACCTGGCCCGACTCCACCGTGCCGCCGGACGTTTCGCCGATGCCGTGATCCTCGAACGGCTCGACGGCCGGCTGCGCACCCTCCTGTCGGGCGGCGACGGCGTCTACGCAGCCGGTTGGCGCTGCTCGGCGGGGGTCAACGTGCAAAGCGGCTCCACGTACTACTTCGTCACCGCCGGCCACTGCACCGACGGCCTGCCCACCTGGTACACCAGCCCCGCGCTGTCCACCATGATCGGCCCCACCACCGGCACCAGCTTCCCCGGCAACGACTTCGGTGTCGTCCGGTACTCCAACACGGCCGTGCCACACCCGGGCACCATCGGAACCGTCGACATCACCGGCACCGCGACCGCCTACGTCGGCCAGAGCGTCTGCCGTCGCGGAGCGACCACCGGTGTCCGATGCGGCGTGGTCACCGCGTTGAACGCGACCGTCAACTACGCGGACGGAACCGTCTACGGGTTGATCCGGACCAACATCTGCGCCGAACCGGGCGACAGCGGCGGCCCGCTCTACGCAGGCGACAAAGTCATCGGCATCCTCTCCGGCGGCTCCGGGAACTGCACCACGGGAGGGACCACCTACTACCAGCCGATCCAGGAAGTCCTGAGCACCTACGGCCTGTCCGTCTACTGACGAAGGCGCCTCCTCGGGAGGGGTCCCGGGACCGGCGGATTAGAAATGCCGGGCGGGAATCCCCCCTTTGCATCAGGAGGTCCATGATGAGTACGGGCATGCGCCGGCGAGCCGCGACGACTGCTGTGACGTTGACCATGGCGGGCACACTGGGCTTCGGCCTGATGACGCCGGTGGCGTCTGCCGCCGCCAACGGGCCCTGCTACGACGGGCGGTGCAAGACCACCGTGTCGGCGCCCAAGACCATCAAGGTCAGCAGCCGCAAGTTCGGGTTCGGGAAGTTGAAGATCACGTACATCAGCTCCCGGTCGGTGCGGATGTCGGCCACCACCACGGGCGGAGTACGGCTCAGCGGCAGTACCAGTCCGGGCGGCACCGTCCAGTTCAACAACCTGAAGATCTGGGTGAAGTCGGTCTCCGGCCGCAAGGCCAAGCTCCAGCTGTTCCCCACATCCCGCTGAACCCTGCCGTCGAACCCCGGTGCGTCCATCTCGCGCCGGGGTTCGACGTTTCCCGAATGGCAGGCGCGGCCGGACACGCCGGCACTGAGCCGCCCCGGATCGCTCCGGCGGCACATTCTCCCGTGACGCCGCACACGCCGGGCCCCAATGGAGGCGAACGCCCAGGTCAGCCCCCCGTGCACGCGGCTCGTGGGCCCCTCCGTGGCACCGCACGTCCGTGTTAACTCGGATCGCAGCCTCTTGCCAAGCGGGATCGTACGTGTTCGGATTATCTCTGTCGGGCGGCCCCCCACCGTCCCGAATCCATAGCTCGACGCCTGTACGGCGGGGTGGGTGCGCCCTGCCTCCGCTCCCTCAATCTCTCCCGATATCGACGCGCCCTGAGCGTGGCCGCGGCATGCCCGCGCTGGTGCGAAGGCCGTGTCCGGTACCTACGAGCGAGTCCTTGGAGGAACCCGTGTTCGATCTTTCGTCTGTCGATCTTCTCGATGCCTTCATCCGTGAGCTGCGGCTGTGCAAAGTGCGCAGCGGTGAGCATGTCGTCGTGCTCTCCGAGCCCGGCAGCCGCGGCGACTACGTGGAGGCCGCGTTCGGCGCGGCCAAGGCGTGCGGCGCGCATGTCATCGCCGCGACCGTGCCCGGCGGCAGCCCCGCTCCGATGCCGAGTACCCACACCGGGGCCGGTCCCGGCCTGGTGTCCGTCCTCAACGACACCACCGCACAGGACCTGCTGAAGTCCGCGGATCTGGTCGTCGACCTGACCCGCGAGGGCTTCATCCACGCGCCGGTCCAGCAGGAGATCCTGCGCGCGGGCACCCGCATCATCTTCGTCTGCGACGCCCCGGACGTGCTCATCCGCAATCTCCCCAAGGAAGGCGACAAGGCCGAGGTCCAGGAGGGTGTCGACCTGCTGAAGAGGTCGTCCGTCATGCGGGTCACCTCCGATGCCGGAACCGACCTCACCGTGCAACTCGCTGGCGCCAAGCCGGAGTTCCAGTGCGGGTTCGCCGACGATCCGGGCCGCTGGGACCACTGGCCGAGCACGATGGTGCTGTGCTGGCCGGAGATCTCCGACGGACAGATCGTGCTGGCGGAGGGCGACATCCTGCTGCCCTTCAAGGAATACGTCCGCGACCGCGTCACGCTGGAGATCGTCGGCGGGCACATCGAGAAGGTGTCGGGAGGCGCCGAGGCCACGCTGCTGTCGACGTTCTTCGAGGACGCGCAGGACCAGTGGGCACGCAGCCTCTCCGACATGGGCTGGGGTCTGATGCGCACCGCCGACTGGTTCGCCACGGCGATGTACGGCAAGGACGACCTGATGGGCATGGACGCCCGCGCCTTCGCCGGCAACTTCCTGTGGTCGACCGGCCCTCACCCGGTGCTGGGCCGCGAGTCGTACGCCCACCTCGACATCGCCATGCGCGGATGCACCGTCTCGGTCGACGGCACCGAAGTCGTCACCGGCGGAAAGCTCACCGACCGCTGAGCTGCCACACCGCGCACGAACCACCCGTACATGCCCATGAGTTGGAGGAAGAGTGGCGTCCAGCCAGTCGTACGAAGTCACTGTCGTCGGGGGAGGCCTCGGCGGGCTGACCGCAGCCCTGGCGCTGCGGCAGCGCGGCCTGCGCGTCACCGTCCTCGAGCAGGCCGCGCAGCTCGGCGAGGTCGGCGCGGGCATCCAGACCGCACCGAACGCCAGCCGGATCCTGATGGGCCTCGGGCTGCGCCGGCAGATGGAGGCCATCCACACGGAGCCGCTCGACCAGGTGCGGCGCCGCTGGAAGGACGGCAGCATCGTCGCTCTGACCTCACTCGGGCAGCGCTGCAAGGACGAGTTCAACGCCCCCTACTGGCACTATCACCGGGCCGACCTGCACCGCATCCTGCTGGACGCCTGCCTCGACCCCGCCGGGCCGGGCCCCGTCGTGGAGGTGCACACCGCGAGCAAGGTCGTCGACCTGGACCGCACGGACCCGGAACGTCCCGTCGCGGTCACCGACGACGGACGGCGCTACGCCTGTGACGCGCTCATCGGCGCCGACGGCGTCCGCTCACAGGTCCGCGATCTGATGGGCGCGCCCGACACACTGCTGTTCTCCGGCGAGATGGCCTACCGGGCGCTGATCCCCGGCGACCTCATCGCCGCCGACCCGGCCACGCGATGGCTCGTCGACCGCTACCAGAGCACCATCTGGTACGGCCCCGACCGGCACCTCGTGCACTACATGATCCGCGGCGGCGAGTACCTCAACGTCGTGGCGTGCGTGCCGTGCACGGACGAGGTCCGTGAGAAGTGGGCCGCCCCCGCCACCGCACAGGATCTCGTCGACGCCTTCCCCGGCTGGGACGACCGCGTCCCGGCGATGCTGTCCAAGGCGAAGGAGGACGTTTCCGTCTTCGCGCTCTACCACCGGCGGCGCGACCCGGTGTGGATGGACGGCCGCGTCGCCCTCCTCGGAGACTCCTGCCACGCGATGCTGCCCTATCAGGCGCAGGGCGCCTCGCAGGCCATGGAGGACGCCGCCGTCCTCGCCGAAGAACTCGGTGCGGTCACCATCGGCGGCATCGAAGGGGCGCTGCGCCGCTACGTCGACCGGCGCGCCAAGCACGCAGGGATGGTCCAGGACGCGTCGCTGGAGAACAAGACCTTCTACCACCTGCCCGACGGCCCGGAACAGCGGGCCAGGGACGAGAGCCTCACACGCGGATTCGACGGCGAATCCGACCTCTCCTACGAGTGGCTGTGGGGCGGCACTCCGCTCAATGACCCCGATCTCGGCGCCTTCTCGTACCGCTTCGCGCGCTGAGGCCACCCGCCCGCACTCCCTCCGCCCCCCACCCCCCGTTCCCGGCACCCGCAACCGCCGTGCTCCGTCCCCGATCCGACACGTGGAGCGAACGTGAAGACAGGCGATCAGATAGTTCAAGAGCTCCCCTGGAGATGGCCGGTCCAGGGAAAGATCTTCATCATCGGTGGCCTCGGCTACCTCTTCGACGCATACGACATCGCGCTGAACGGCTTCCTCATGCCGCTCCTGGGCGCGCACTTCGATCTCTCGCTCAGCGGACGCGGCCTCGTGGCCACCGCCAACCTCGTCGGCATGGCCGTGGGTGCCGTCGCCTGGGGTGCGGTCGCGGACCGGATCGGGCGCAAGCAGGCCTTCAGCGTCACACTGCTGATCTTCGCCCTGTTCTCGGTGCTCGGCGCGCTCGCACCGACGTACCCGGTGTTTCTCGCGCTGCGCTTCCTCGCGGGTGTGGGCCTCGGCGGCTGCATCCCCGTCGACTACGCGCTCGTGAGTGAATTCTCCCCGCGCAGGCTCCGCGGCAGGGTGCTGACCGCCCTCGACCTGTGGTGGCCGATCGGCGTGACGCTGTGCGGGCTCGTGTCGACGGCGATGCTGTCCCTCGACGGGAACTGGCGGTGGATGCTCGCGACGATGGTGCTGCCCGCGATGCTGTTGTTCTGGGTGCGCCGCGGGATCCCGGAGTCGCCGATCTATCTGACGAACAAGGGCCGGGAGGCAGAGGCCCGGCAGGTCATCGACGACCTGGTCGCCCGCACCGGCGCGCCGGTCGAGCCGTACGTCATCCCCGAACCCGTCGCCGAGACCGGCCCGCGTGGAGTGGCCGCCGCGGCCGAACAGCTGCGCCGCGTCTGGAAGTTCAGCCCGCGCATCACCTCGGCGGCCTGGCTGCTGTTCGCCACGATCATGCTCGTCTACTACGCGGCTCTGAGCTGGATGCCGTCCATCCTCAAGGAGGAAGGCCTCGGTGACACGGCCGCCTTCATGAGCACCACCCTGATGAGCGGGGTCGGCATCGTCGGCGTCGTGGTCTCCACCGCACTCGTCGACATCGTGGGCCGCAAGTGGCTCATCGGCGTGTCGGCTCCGCTCGGGGCACTGGCGCTGGTGGTGTTCGCGCTGGTGATGAAGATGCCGACGGGGTCGGTCGTGGCGATCGCCGTGTTCGGCTTCCTGATGCAGCTCACCATCCCCGCCCTGTACGCGTACGTCTCCGAGCTGTACCCCACTCCGCTGCGGGCGAGCGGCTTCGGCTGGGCCTCGTCGGTCAGCCGGGCCCTCACAGGCTTCGCCCCGCTGCTGTTCGGCTCGGTGATGTGGCCCGTGCTGGGGCTCCCGGTGACGTTCGCGGTGCTGGCGCTCGCCGTACTCGGGGCCGTCGTATGGATGGCGTTCGCGGCCCCGGAGACGAAAGGCCGGGCCCTGGACGGCGACGACGAGCAACTCCCGGTGCCCGCGCCCCGGGTGGCGGCCGAGCAGGCGGCTCTCTGACCCGCCTGGCCCACCACAGCACACCACGCACGACAGGAGGACCATGAAGCCCGCCCCGTTCCGGTATCACCGGGCACCCGACGTCGACGGAGCCACCAGGCTGCTGGCCGAGCTCGGTGACGACGCCAAGGTCATCGCCGGCGGACAGAGTCTCGTCGCGATGATGAACTTCCGGCTGGCCCGCCCGCGGCATCTCGTCGACATCGGCGGCCTACGGGAGCTCGACCGGCTGCACCGCGACGCCGGCGGCGGTCTGCGCATCGGGGCGCTCACCACCCATCACACGGTGGAGACCGCCCCTGCGGGGACGCTCGGGGCGGGCTTCGAGGTCCTGCGGGACGCCATGGGCTGGATCGGGCACCTGCCGATCCGCACCCGTGGCACCGTGGGCGGCAGCATCGCGCACGCCGACGCCACCGCCGAGTGGTGTTTGCTCGCGGTAGTTCTGGACGCCGAGCTCGTGGTCCGTGGGCCGCGTGGCGAGCGCCGGATTCCGGCCGCGGACTTCTTCCTCGGCTACTACACGACCGCCCTCGACCCGGACGAACTCCTCGTCGAGATCGTCTTCCCGCGTCCCGCTCCGCATGCGGCCCTCACCGAATTCGCCGAGCGGCGCGGTGACTTCGCGATCGTGGCGGCCGCCGTGGACCTCGACGT
The DNA here is from genome assembly GCF_026343635.1 of Streptomyces sp. NBC_00038. Taxonomy (NCBI): domain Bacteria; kingdom Bacillati; phylum Actinomycetota; class Actinomycetes; order Kitasatosporales; family Streptomycetaceae; genus Streptomyces; species Streptomyces sp. NBC_00038. The sequence continues at coordinate 442,303 of NZ_JAPELQ010000001.1, read as the reverse complement.
CGACGAAGGAGCCGTACGCGGCGGCCGGGTGGCGCTCGGCGGAGTCGCGGCAGCGGCGGTGCGGGTGCCGGAGGCAGAGGCCGTGCTGGCGGGCGGCGGCTCCTTCGACGACTGCGCGTCCGCAGCCGCGGCGGCCGTCGAACCCCCTGCCGACGCGTCCGGCAGCACGCCCTACCGCAAGGAACTCGTCCGGACACTGGTCCGGCGCGCCTGTGAGGAGGCGATCGCCCGATGAGCAGGCAGAAGCTGGTGGGCAGGTCCGTCGCGCGCCGCGAGGACCCGCGGCTGCTGTCCGGGCGCGGCCGGTTCGTCGACGACATCGCGCTGCCCGGCATGCTGCACGCCCAGTTCGTACGCAGCACGGTCGCCCACGGTGAGATCACTTCCGTCGACCTGTCGGCGGTACGCCAAGTCCCGGGCGTCGTGGCCGCGTTCACGGCGGACGACCTGGAGCTCGGCGACATCACCGCCCAACTGGGGCGCCCACTCTCGGAGTTCGTCCCCACCGCCATGCCCGTCCTCGCCCGCGACAAGGTCCGCTACGTGGGGGAGCCCCTGGCCATCGTCGTGGCCCGGGACGCCTACGCCGCGGAGGACGGACTGGAGGCGGCCCGCGTCACCTACACGACGCTGCCACCGGTCACCTCCGAAGCGGCGGCGCTCGCGGCCGGCGCCCCGCTCGTCCACGCCGAAGCCGCCCGCAACACCCTCGTCGACGTCTCCCTCTTCGCGACGGACGGCATCGACAAGATCTTCGAGTCCGCGCCCTGCGTCGTCCACGTCGAGAGCAGGACCGGCCGGCAGAACGCGCTGCCGCTGGAGACCCGTGGCGCCGTGGCGCACTGGGACGACCGCGAGGAACAGCTCGTCCTGCACACCTGCACCCAAATCCCGCACCAGGTAAGGACGGTGGCCGCACGCAGCCTGCGCCTGGACGAGCGTGCGGTGCGGGTCGTCGTACCCGACATGGGCGGCGGCTTCGGCCAGAAGTGCGTGGTCGGACGCGAGGAGATCGCGGCCGCCGCGGCCGCGCTGCGCCTGCGCCGGCCCGTCAAGTGGATCGAGGACCGCAAGGACGCCCTGTCCGCGTCGTTCCTCGCCCGCGAACAGCACTACCAGGTACGCGCCGCCTTCGACGCGGACGGCCGGATCCTGGGGCTCGACGCGGACGTGGTCTGCGACATGGGCGCGTACTCCTGCTACCCGTTCACGGCCGGCATCGAGCCGCTGATGGCATCCGCCGAGATGCCCGGCGTCTACAAAGTCCCCGCCTACCGGGTGCGCGGCCGGGCCATCACCACCAACAAGGCACCCACCGGGCCCTACCGGGGGGTGAGCCGCCCGCAGTACGTGATGGTCGTGGAGCGGCTCTTCGAACGTGCCGCGCGCGAACTCGGCCTCGATCCGGTCGAGATCCGCCGCCGCAACGTCATCACCGACTTCCCGTACACGGGCGTCAACAACATCACCTACGACCCCGGTTCCTATCTGGAGTCGCTCAACCTCTGCGAGCAACTCGTGAAGGACGAGGGCTGGTACGAGAAGCAGGCAGCGGCGGCTGCCGAGGGACGGCACCTAGGCATCGGCTACGCGTGCTTCAGCGAGCGCACCGGCTACGGCTCCACGGCCTTCGCGCAGCGCAAGATGCAGGTCGTGCCGGGCTTCGACATCTCCGAGGTGCGGATGGACACCAGCGGTGCGGTGACCGTCACCACCGGCACGATGAGCCACGGACAGAGCCACGAGACGACCATGGCGCAGATCGTCGCCGACGAACTCGGCCTGGACATCGCCAAGGTGAGGCTCCATCAGGGCGACACCGACCGCATCACCTACGGCTTCGGAACCTTCGCCAGCCGCTCCATCACCGTCGGCGGCAGCGCGGTGCGCCTGGCCGCGGCGAAGCTCGGCGACAAGCTGCGCGCCATCGCGGCCGCCCGCTGGGACATCGACCCCGACGACGTGGAGCTGACGGACGGTGCCGTCCGTCGCCGGGACGGCGCCTCCGACGCCCTCACCTACGAGGCCATCGCCGACATCGCCTACCTCCGGGCGCACCTGCTGCCCAAGGACATCGAACCGGGTCTGACCGCAGCCGCCACCTTCGACGTGTTCAACGACGGCACCTTCTCCAACGCCACCCACGGCGTCGTCGTCGAACTGCACGAAGGCACCGGACAGGTGGAGATCCTGCGGTACGTGTGCGTGGAGGACTGCGGCGTCGCCATCAACCCGCAGGTCGTCGAGGGACAGTGCCGGGGCGGCATCGCACAGGGCATCGCCGGCGCGCTGTTCGAGCAGGTGACCTACGACGATCAGGGCGAACCGTCGGCGACCAGCTTCATGGACTACAAGGTGCCCACCGCCCACGAGATCCCCGACGTACTGATCCACCACCTGGAGACGCCCTCCGCGTTCACCGAGACCGGTGCGAAGGGCGCCGGCGAGGGCGGCACCATCGGCGCCCCCGCCGCCGTACTCAACGCAGTCAACGACGCTCTGCGCGCCACGGGCGTCGAACTCGACAACACACCCGTCACCCCGGAGACCGTGCATCGCGCCCTGCACCTGGAGGCCACCTCATGACCGAGGAAACAGCCCTGAGCGAACGTGAGTTGCAGCTCCTCGTTCTCGACGTCAACGGCGAGCAGCACGAGGTGATCACCGAGCCGCGCCGCACACTCGTCGACGTGCTCCGGCACGAACTGCGGCTGACCGGTACGCATGTCGGCTGCGAGCACGGCATCTGCGGCGCCTGCACCGTGCTGGTCGACGACCGGCCCGCCCGCGCCTGCCTGATGTTCGCCGCGCAGGCCGAGGGCACCCGGATCCGAACGGTCGAGTCCCTGGCCGACGGAGACGAACTCGGAGATCTGCAGCGGGCGTTCAGCGAGCACCACGGATTGCAGTGCGGGTTCTGCACACCCGGCTTCCTGATGCTCGCCGAGGGGTTTCTGGCCGAGCGGCCGGAGGCGACCAAGGACGAGATCCGCGAGGTCGTCGCCGCCAACCTGTGCCGGTGCACCGGCTACCAGACCATCGTCGAGGCGATCGACGGGTGCGCGACGGCCCGGCGCCAGGCCTGCGCGAACCTCTGTGACAGCAAGGAGAAATGACGTATGCAGCTGACCAACGCGGTCCCGGTCAAGGCCTCGCCGGACGAGGTCTTCGCCCTGATGAACGACGTCGAACGGGTCGCCTCCTGCATGCCGGGCGCCGCGCTCGACGGGCAGGACGGCGACGTCTGGCAGGGCAGGGTGAAGATCAAGGTCGGACCGATCAGCGCCGCGTACGCGGGCACGGTCCGGTTCCTGGAGGTCGACGCCGAACGGCGGCGGCTGCGGGTCCACGCCCGCGGAGCCGACACCCATGGCAGCGGCGACGCGGAGGCCGAAGTCGCGCTGGATGTGCTGGCGGCACCCGAGGGCGCGCTGCTCCAGCTCTCCACGGACCTGGTGATCCGCGGCAAGATCGCCCAGTTCGGCAAGGGCGCGATCGGCGCCGTGTCGGACCGGATCCTGCAGCAGTTCGCACAGAATCTGGGAAGCCTGCTGGACGCGGACCGGGCCGGGGGAGCGGCTGCCTCCCCGAACGTGGGTGCCAACTCCCCGCGCGTGGGCGCCACTTCCTACCCCGCCTCGCAACCCGCCCTCGCGCCGGACTCCGAACTCGACGGCCTGGCGATGCTGGTCGGCCCCGCGGCAGCCAAGTACGGCCTGGTCGCAGGGGCGTTCGCGTTCGGCCTCATCGAGGGCTGGCTGCTGGGCCGGCTCGGCGCCCAGGCGCGCGAACTGCGGGCCCTGCGGAGGGCTTCATGAGCACCGCGCGGTACGGGCAGCAGACCGAACGCACCTACCAACGCGCCGGCTTCGGTGCTCCCGTGCGTCGTGGCAGCCGACCCGCGATCGTCGTGGTCGACCTCACGCGCGGCTTCACCGAGGAGGGCTTCCCCTCGGGTGCGGATCTGACCGAAGTCGTCGGCGCCACGGGCGAGTTGATCGAGGCGGCACGTCCGGCCGGAGTGCCCGTCGTGTTCACCGCGATCGCCTACACACCGGCCGAGGCGGCGGGTGACGCCGTGGTCTGGCTGCAGAAGGCGCAGGGCATGCGGGCCCTGCTCGAAGGCGGCGAGGAGGTCGAGGTCGATCCCCGGCTGCCGCGCGAGCCCGACGACCACCTGATCGTGAAGAAGGGGGCCTCCGCCTTCTTCGGCACCTCGCTGGCCGCCCTGCTGACCGGCCTCGGCCGCGACACGGTCCTGGTGTGCGGGGCGACGACGAGCGGCTGCGTGCGGGCGACGGCCGTCGACGCCGTGCAGTCCGGGTTCTCGGTGCTGGTTCCGCGCGAGTGCGTCGGCGACCGGGCGTCCGGCCCGCACGAGGCGAACCTCTTCGACATCCAGGCCAAGTACGGCGATGTGATCGGCCTCAAGGACGCCGTCGCCTACCTCGACGCCCTGCCGAGGAGTGCCACGTGACCCCACCGCCGGAGGACCCCATGACGCCCGCTCCACCCGCCCGTTGCCTGCCGCAGTCCGCGCTCGCCGATCTGGCCGATGTGCCCGCCACGAGCCGCTGGGTGCGTTCGGGCGGCACGCGCCTGCACGTTCTCGACTACGGCGGCCCGGGCGTCCCGCTCGTCGTGCTGCCCGGCATCACCAGCCCGGCGATCACGATGGACTTCGTGGCCCGTGAACTGACCGATCTGGTACGGCCGTTGGTCGTCGACGTCCGAGGGCGGGGACTGTCCGACGCGGGAGGTTCCTACAGTCTTGAGGAGTACGCCGAGGACACCGAAGCCGTCATCACGGGACTCGGACTCGACCGGCCCTTGCTCTTCGGACATTCGATGGGTGCGCGCATCGCGGCCGTGACCGCCGTTCGGGGCAAGGTCGCCGTGCGCGGCACGGTGCTGGGTGACCCGCCGATGAGCGGACCGGGGCGCGGACCCTACCCCACCACGTTGGACGCCTTCCTGGGCCAGCTCGCGCAGGCGGTGCGTGGCACGGATGCCGACGAGGTGGCACAGGCGTGGCCGCGCTGGCCGCGCCAGGAGCAGGCACTGCGGGCGCGCTGGCTGGCCAGCTGCTCGGAGGACGCCATCGTGGCCACCCACCGAGGCTTCGAGAGCGAGGACTTCTTCCACTGGTGGCCCTCGGTGCCCGGCCCCACGGCACTGCTGTACGGCGCGGACAGTCCCGTCGTCACCGCCCAGGGCGCCCAAGAGGCGGCCCGGCTGCACCCCTCGGCCGTGTTCCGCGAGATCCCGGACGCCGGCCACATGCTGTTCTGGGACAACCCTCCCGTCGCGCTCGCCGCGCTGCGGGAGGCACTGCGCCCGATGCTGACCTGACGGCCGCCCGTGGTTGCCGTTCCGGACCGTCCCGATCCGGGGTGCCGAACCGATCAAGAGCCGTGCTTAAGTGGCTCCATGGCTGACGAAACCGCTACCTCGACCTCCACTCCGCCCCGGCCTCCCGTCGCGCTGACGGCCGCGCCCGGCTACCAAGTCCGGCGCCTCTACCAGGCGTACCTGGCGATCTGGATCCGCGCGGTGGACCCGACGCTCACCGGCCCGCAGTTCGCGGTGCTGCAGACCGTGGAGGCCGCACCGGGACACGATCAGCGGTCGCTGGCGTCGGCGGTGGCCCTGGACACGTCGACGATGGCGGACGTCGCCCGGCGGCTGGAGAGCCGGGGCCTGATCGTACGCAAGACGGCCGCCGCCGACGGCCGCCGCAAGCTGCTCTATCTGACCGAGGAGGGTGAGCAGACCCTCCGCGGCGCGAACGCCCGTGCCCGCCAGCTCGACCAACGACTCCTGGAGCCGTTCGGAGCCGAGCGGCACGAAGAGATCATGCACCTGCTCACGTCCCTCGCCGACCACTGGGAGGGACTGACCGAGAACTCGTAAGCCGCTCGCTGAGGCACGCCACGGGTTCTGGGTCGCCACTGACCGTAGAGACACCAGATGTCCGGAGGATGCCATGACCGACCACCACATCGGCCTGATCGTGCCCAGCTCGAACCTGACCATGGAAACGGAGCTCCCGCGCATGCTGCGGGACCGCGAGTCCGTACTTCCCGAGGACCGGTTCGTCTTCCACAGCAGCCGGATGCGCATGCAGCACGTCACGCCCGAGCAACTGCGCGCCATGAACGCGCAGACCGGGCGCGCGGCCCTGGAACTCGCCGACGCCCGCCCCGACGTGGTGGCCACGGCCTGCCTGGTGGCGATCATGGCGCAGGGACCGGGGTACCACTGCACCGCCGAGGACGAGATCACCGCCGTACTCCGCGACCAGGGCGCCCAGGCGCCTGTGGTCTCCAGCGCCGGAGCCCTGCTCGACGGCATCAAGACCCTCGGGGCGCGGCGGGTCGCGATCATCACGCCGTACATGAAGCCGTTGACCCGCGTCGTCGCCGACTACATCGAGGACGCGGGCACCGAAGTGGTGGACGCGCTGAGCCTGGAGGTGCCGGACAACCTGGCGGTGGCTCACCTCGACCCCGCCGACCTGCGCGATCACTGGCGGCGCCTGGACCTCTCCCGGGCCGACGCCCTCGTCCTGTCCGCATGCGTCCAGATGCCGTCGCTCCCCTCCATCCAGCCGGTCGAGGACGCGGCGGGCCTGCCGGTGCTGTCCGCGGCCACCGCCACGGCGTACCGCATCCTCGCCGAACTGGGCCTGCCCACTGTCGTGCCCGGCGCCGGCAGCCTGCTGAGCGGTCGCGTCCCCAGCTCCGCCACGGCCTGAACCCGTGAGGGACATCCTGGAGACCCTCGACGGCTGGTGCGCGACGGGCACCCGGTTTGCTGTGGCAAGCGTCATCGGCACGTGGTCCTCCTCGCCGAAGCAGCCGGGCGCGGCGATGGCCGTGTCCGAGAACGGGGAGGTGGTGGGGAGCGTCTCGGGCGGCTGCGTGGAGGCCGCGGTCTACGAGCTGGCGCGCCAGGCCCTGGAGACCGGGGAGGCGGTCACGGAGACATTCGGCGTCGCCGACGACGACGCGTTCGCCGTGGGCCTGACATGCGGGGGCACGCTGGAGATCTTCGTACGTCCCGTGGCGGACGCCCAGTTCGCCCAGTGGTCGGCCCTGGCCGCGGCGGTCCGGGAAGGCCGTCGGGCGGCTATGGCGACAGCGCTCTCCGGCGCGTCGGCGGGAGCATGCCTGCTCGTACGCGACGACGGCGGGGTGACGGGCTCGCTGGGAGAACGTGACCTGGACGTACAGGCACTCGCGCGGATGCGCCGGCATGACCCGCTTAGGGAGCCTTGCCTGGGCAGTGGATGGGCCGAGTCGGCCGATGGGCCGAGCGAGAGTTGGCGTGGAACCTCGGCCGGAGCGGAAGCAGCGGACCGCCGAGCGATGAGCACGGACGGCCTCGAAGCCCGGGACTTTTCGGCAACGACCCCACTGGACAACGGAGTTACGCGGGAGAGGCTGCCGGACGGCACCCGCCTCTTCCTCGAATCCTTCACGGAGCCCCCGCGCCTGCTGATTTTCGGAGCGATCGACTACGCCGGAGCCCTGGCACGCCTCGGGGCGTTTCTGGGGTATCGAGTCACCGTGTGCGACGCGCGGCCCGTCTTTGCCACGGCTGCCCGCTTCCCGGATGCACACGAGATCGTGGTCGACTGGCCGCACCGGTGGCTGAGCGGTACGAGGGTCGATGAGCGCACCGCCATATGCGTCCTCACGCACGACCCGAAGTTCGACATCCCCCTGCTGGAGGTCGCGCTGCAGACCGAAGCCGCCTACATCGGCGCCATGGGCAGCAGGCGCACGCACGAGGACCGACTGCGTCGCCTCCGCGACGCGGGCGTCGACGACAGGGCCCTCGCACGGCTGCGCTCACCGATCGGGCTCGACCTGGGCGGGCGCACCCCGGAGGAAACCGCCGTGTCCATCGCTGCGGAGGTCATCGCGCTGCGCGAGGGCGGCACAGGGCGGAGTCTGACCGAGACCCTCGCTCCCATTCACGCGCTCCGGGCCTCAGCGTCCTTCATGGCCCAGTGAACTCGCGCTGTACGGGAGGGAGAGAGCGCCCGGGGCCGCGGGGAAATGCGTGCGGTCAGCCCTTGACGGAGAGACTCCACCGGGAGATAGTCAGCATCCGGACTAATTCTCCGGCGCGGCGGCTGCGGGTGGATCGCGACCAGCCGTATCCGGCTATGTGTCCAGCGAGCTGCTCGGAAACCACACAACGTCGTGCCCGACTCGGTTCGTACCGACACCGTGCACGCAGTCGACGGGCGATTGCCATCGCGGGGCGCCGGCCGTCATCCCACTGGCCGACGTCCCCCCTCCACCTTGCCTCGGGACACCCCCTCATGAGGCCTCCTACTGCTCCGTGAAGGCGGCCTCGCCCCTGGCCGGTTGACGCATCCGCTGCCCTGCCGTCTGTCACGGGGCCGCGATCCGGCCGTGGCACGTTCCACGAACCCTCCCGCAGGACGTACTGCGGGTCGCCGGGCGACGACGTGCTGTCGCCGGCCCACCTCATCAGCGGTGCCATCCCCGAAGGGAACAGCTCATGACTGACGTCTCACCACCCATTGCGTCGCCACCCGTTGTCTCGGCGGTCGAACAGAACGGGGTGAACCCCGTCCCGGACGCGGAACGGCATGGCACACCGGGCGGCTTGTTCCCCGTCTGGTTCTCCTGGAATGTGTCCATCCTCGGGGTCAGTTGCGGCATCTACGTGTTCGGAGTGGGCTTGAGCGCCTGGCAGGCGATCCTGGCCGGGCTCCTGGGGTACGTGCTGTCCTCGACGCTGGTGGGGATCCTCGCGGTCGGCGGTCCCCGTACGGGTCTGCCGACCCTCACCCAGACCCGGTCCGCCTTCGGTTTCCACGGCAACAAATTCCCCACCTTCTTCGCCTACCTGTCCAACGTCGGCTGGAAGGTCACCATCATCACGCTGGCATCGACCTCGGGAGCCAGCCTCTTCGCCCGGCTGTGGCCCGGTGCCTTCGCCGACGATCAGGGTGAGGCGACCGTTCCGGCGATCGGGCTCTGGTACGTCGCCGTGCTCGTGGTGTCCGTGACGGTCGCGGTGTACGGCCACCAGATGATCCTCAAGGTGGAGAAGTGGATCGCCTGGCTCACCGCGGTGATGACGGTGGTGTTCATCGGCATGGTCGTTCCCCATATCCGCTGGGACCGGATAGGCGGCGCGGAGAACGGATCGCTGGGTGAATTCGTGGGTGGCGTCATCCTGGCCATGACGTTGGTCGGGCTCGGATTCCTGCACTACGGCGGCGACTTCGCCCGCTACCTTCCGCGCACCACCAAGGCGCGCAGTGTGATCAGCTGGACCACTTTCGGCATCGTGCTTCCCGTCGCCGTACTGCTCATTCTCGGTGTGCTGCTCGCTGCGGGCGATTCCGGTCTCGGCGCCGCGGCCGCGAACGATCCCATCGGCGCGCTCACCGACCTGCTTCCCCTGTGGTTCTTCATCCCGTTCACGATCGTCATCGTGATCTCGCTGGTCGCCGCGGCGATCACGGGCCTCTACTCCTCGGGACTCGCACTGCTCGCCCTGGGAGTGCCGGTGTCCCGGGTCGGAACAACGGTCATCAACATGGTCATCATCTCCGCCGGGGCCTTCTACCTGCTCTTCCTGTCCGACTCGTTCCTGGCCACCTTCCAGGCCTTCCTGGCCCTGATCGCGGTGGTCATGGGCACCATGGGCGGAATCCAGCTGCTCGACTTCATCCGCCAGCGCCGACTGGGCTGGAACGTCGACCTTGCCAAGCGTGCGGGCGAGGGAGGCCGCAGCGGGCGGTGGACGGCGCTGGTGTCACTCGGCGTCGCCACGGTGATCGGCCTGGGCCTGGTCACCTCGTCCGACCCCAACCTCGCCAAGGTGGTCGGCTTCCTGCTGTCCGACTCGGCGAAGAAGGGCGTCGTCGGCAGCACCAACATGGGTGTTCTGATCGCGATGGTGGTCGGCGCCGCGATGTACGCGTTCCTCACCTTTGTGCTGAAGATCGACCCGAAGGGCACGTACACGGCACGGCGTGAATCCGAACCCGTGAGTGTTTCCTCATGACCTTCGAAAGCCCCGATCAGTGGCATGCGCCGGCGACCTACTGGTTCTGGCACAGGATTCCGACGGCCGAGGAGATCCAGGAACAGCTGGACACCCTTGCCGCGGCCGGGTTCAAGTCGTTCCAGATCCAGACCCGGCTGTCGTTCCCGCTCGAGGACTATCTCGGGCCCCAGTATCTCGCCGCGTGCCGGCTCGCCGCCGACGGAGCGGCGAGCCGGGGGCTGATGATGGGCATCTACGACGAGTACAACTGGCTTTCCGGGCACGCGGGCGGACGTACCGTCGACGGACGCGATGAACTGCGCGAACGGCACATGTTCTGCACCACCGGGGAGCCCGACGGAGAGTTCGCCGAGTGCGCAGTCGACGAGATCCGCGCGAAGGACGTGGACTACCTGCTGGAGCCCGGAAAGAACTGGGTGTTCTCGGGCGGGGTCGTGCGGTGGGACGAATGGGAGATCGTCGCGGCCCTCGCCCATCCGGCGGGGGACATCGATTCCGAGCACTCGATCACGGACGTCACGGAACACGCTCAGCTCATCGAATCCGGCGAGTCCGGATGCCGAGTGCGCGTACCCGCCGAAGCACTGGCCGGCCAGTCGGCCGTCACCGTCTTCGTCGCCGCACGGTGCGCGTCGAGCCGCATGATCAATTACCTGCTGCCCGAGGCGGCGGAACGCTTCCTCGAAGTCGGCTACCAGCCCTACGCGGAGGCCTTCGGCGCGCACCTGGGAACGACCGTGAGCTACGTCTTCTTCGACCAGCCGCACGGGTGCTTCTTCGACTGGCGGCAGCGCCGCGCTCACGTCGACTCGTCGCTGATGTACGCCCCCACCGTCGTGCCGGACGACCGTCGAGTCCTGTTGTCACTGGCGCGCGAGGTCGGCCCGCTGACGGCGGCCTGGCGGTGCGACTTCTTCGAGCGCTACTCGGCCGTCGGGATCGACGCGTTCTTCGGGACGCTGTCGAAGTGGTGTGCGGAGCACGGCGTGGCCCTGTCCGGCCATGAGGTGCTCGGTTACGTCTCCTCCTGGAACCCTGCCGCCACGATCATCACCGAAGACCCACGGACGAACTTCGGCACCGACTACTTCGGGCTGGACCGCTGGCGCGACATCACGGCCGTCGACGCGCGCAACGAACACCCGCAGATCAGCGCCAAGTTCGGCGATTCCGTGGCCCGGTCGAACGGTCGCAGCGGCTGCCTGGTCGAGCAGTACTTCGCCCGCACCGAGACCGGATCGCACTTCGCGGCAGGCCGCTGGGAACTCACCCTTGGCCAGTTGCGCGACCAGACCGTGCGTCACCATCTGCTCGGCGCACGGCAGTTGCTGATGCACGCCTTCTGGCTCACCGACGGCCACGAGGGCGACGAGCTCTTCACCAATCCCCGGTTCGACTTCGCCCCCGGCGTGAACTTCGAGCCCTGGTTCGCCTACCACCGTGCGTTCGCGGAGGAGTCGGGAAGGCTTTCGGAGTTCCTCGACGCAACCCGGCCGCTGGACGAGATCGCCGTGCTGTATCCCCTGCGGACGAGCTGGGCGGAAGGCCCCACGCATCCCTACGGCCAGCACACGGCGTTCTGGACCGAACATCTGGCCCGCGCGGGACACGACTTTCACCTCGTCGACGAACGGGACCTGCGCGCGGGACGGATCGCAGACCGTTACCGGACCCTCGTCCTGCCAGGGGTGTCCGTCGTCCAGGACGACAACACCATCGACGCTCTAGCGGAGTTCACACGCGGCGGGGGAGCACTGCTGGCATCGGGACCGATCCCGCACGCGACCCAGACGCGGGGCACCGACGACCGGGTGAGCCGACGGATGCGGGAACTGCTGAGTGGACCACGGGCCCGGCACTGGCCGGACATCCCGTCACCCGCGGCCGTCGAACCCCATCTGGACCGCTCGCTCGCCGGCCACCCGGAGGTCGACTGCGACGGGGCGGTGTGGTCACGTCGCGCACTTGACGCCGAGGGGACCCGGATCGCTCTGTTCAACGACGACGACTGCGAGCGAACCGTCCACATCCGGCCTACTCAGCTCCCCGCCCAAGTGACCCGGTGGAGGCCGGAGTCCGGTGTGGTCGAGGCACCGTTCGAGGTCGACGGCTCGCTGCGGCTGAGCCTCGCCCCCGGTGAACTGGCCTGCTGGCACCTGACGCACGGCACACGCACCGTGCCGGTGCCCCTCATCCTGGACCAGGGGTGGCTGCTCACCGCCGGCGCCGCCGAGCAGCCGGTCGACGTCGATCGCGGCTGGGAACAGCAGGGGTGGGACCGGTACTCGGGAGTCGGCGAGTACAAGAACACCTTCGACCTCACCGCCGACGCCCTGGCCTGGCCCGACTGGGAACTCGTCCTGCCCGTCGTGCACACGAGCGCCGAGGCCGAGATCAACGGGCAGACCGTGGGCCGATGGGGATGGGCTCCCTTCCGTTGCAACATCGCCTCGTCCACGCTGCGTCCGGGGCCCAACGAACTGCGCATCCGCGTCTCCTCCACGGCGGCCAACCACTACTACGCGGGCACCCGCCACCAAGCCGGACCACCCGATCCGAGCGGACTCGCCGCCGCTCCGCGGCTGCGACCGAGGCTGGCCGGATTCTCGGACCAATCGGAGCGAGGTGCCACAACCGTCTAGGAGAGGAAACTGCTGCCCCGTTGATCTCCTGCAGAACCGAGTGCGACAGTGAGCGCGTTTGACCACTTCCCGAACCAGGAAGGTTCCCATGCGCTTACGTCGTTCCGTCCTCAACACCCTTGCCGCAGCGGCGAGTCTGTCCCTCGCACTGACGCCGGCCTCCGCAGTCGCGCAGGATCGGCCGACCGGTTCCCACACCGGGACCGGCATGGCCGTCAACACCAAGTCACGCGCTCAACTCGACGCCTACTGGACCCCGGAGCGGATCCGCCAGGCCAAGCCGATGCCCGCGCCCGAGGCCGTCTCCGAGGTACGGCCTTCCTCCGGCGCAGGCGCCGAGGTCACCGCCAGGCCGGTGCACGTCCCCGCGACGAGACCCGCGGTGAGCGCGGGAGTTGAGGCCCAGGCCAGCGTGTGGGGGACAGTGGGGCGCCTGTACTTCACGATCCCGGGCCAGGGTGACTACATCTGCTCTGGCAACGTTGTCACGAGCAACAACGGTTCGGTGCTGGCCACCGCGCGGCACTGCGGCTTCGGCGACGGCGGTACCAACTACCGCTTCGCCCCCAACTACAACACGGGCAACGCGCCCTACGGCTGGTGGAGTTGGCGCAGCGCTGGCTGGGTCACGGGAGGCGGCCAGGAGAACGACAGCGCCTTCCTCGTCCTGGACACTCCGGGCGGCCGGCGCGTGCAGGACGTCGTGGGCTCCACCGGGCTCGGCTTCAACTGGTCGAGCAACTACGCGCACATCATCGGTCTGCCGGCCGACAAGGACTACGCCGTGTGGTGCGAGGGGCAGGGCTACGCCGGACCCGACGGGCAGCGCCTCATGAACAACTGCAACGGCCTCTCCGGCGGCGCCAGCGGCGGTGCCTGGATCGAGAACTATCAGCCTGACGGCTCCGCGATACAGACCGGTGCCTACTCCGGCAGCTATGGATCGGCTGCCGCCACATCGGCGTACGGCAACTCCGCGTACGACGTCTGGAACGGGGCCCAGAACAGCTGACGGCCCCCAGAACAGCTGACGAGACAGCCCTCGCAGCGCTTCTTGCGGATGGCGGGGCGGGCTGCTGCGAACGGTTGTGGACCGAGGTCGAAGGGCCCGCTCCCTTACAGGAGTGGGCCCTTCAGCCTGTGTTACTCAGCGGCGAATGCCTATTGCTGTGCGCCGCCCTGACGATCGTTGCGCAGGGCACTCTGGTTGATCACGAACTGCGAGCCGGGTTCGATGAGGATGTTGCCGTCGCGTGAGTTCGTGATGGTGACGTTGTTGAGGGTGGCGCTGCCGCGGGCGCCGCCCATGGCGAGGATGCCGGATCCGTTGTTGGACTTGTCGATGGTGACGTTGGTGATCTGGACGTCCGGCATAGTGCCGCCGCCGGTCTTGAACTGGATGCCGTCGTAGGTCGAGTCGTGGATGTCGGTGTCGCGGATGACGACCCCTGGGATGTTCACGCCTTGGGCGAACAGCGTGATGGCTCCGAACTCCTGGTCCTCGTTCCAGAACGCACCGCCGGTGCGGTACAGCCCGTTGTTGGCGATGAGGGTCTGTCCGGAGAAGGGCACCGGGTCGTGGTCGGTCGCCAGCATGATGCCCGGGTAGTTCATGGTGTCGTAGATCAGGTTGTTCTCGATGGTGTTGCCGTAACCGCCGTAGACGGCGATGCCGTTGGCCCGCCACGGCAACTGGACCGTGTTGTTGCGGAAGTGGTTGTCGTGGCCGATGTCGACCGACTGGTCCTTGACGTATTTGCTGGCCCACACGGCGAGGGCGTCGTCACCGGTGTTGCGGAACGAGGAGTTCTCCACCGTCGAGTTGTGGGTTCCGTTGGTGAAGTTGATGCCGTCGGCGTAGGTGTTGCGGATCCGCATTCCGGTGAACTCCAGTCCGTCACCGGGCCCCCAGAGTTCGGGGATGTTGCTGTAGTCGCGGCCCACCCACACACCGACGTTGGCGTGCTCGATCCACACGTTGCTGATCTTCGTGTCCTGGCCGAACCGGCCATTGAGACCGACGCCGCCCTCGGCGTTGCCGTCGCCGCCCCGGATGGTGCCCGAGCCGAAGATGGCGATGTCCGAGATCTTGGTGTTGTCGTCGATGTCGAAGCCGAAGTTGCCCTCGTGCGGGTGGTTGATGCCGCCCGCCTGGTGGGGCGGGGTGAGGGTGTAGAGCTGCGAGTGCCACATGCCGGCGCCGCGGATGGTGACATCGCTGATGCCGACCTGGTTGTAATCGCCGCGGTTGAGCGGGTCGTCGGTGAGGATCTTCTGCTCCTGGCGCCACTGGCCCGCCGGGATCCACACGCAGTCGATCTGCCCGTTCTGGTCGGCGGTCACGGCACGCTGGATGGCGTCCGTGTCGTCGATGCCGTCGTTCGGCACGGCTCCGTACTGCGTGATGGAGACGCAGCCGGCCGGCTGGGAAGCGGCCGGGGCCACCTGCTCCAGGTCGACCAGGTCGACGATGTAGAAGGAAGCGGTGTCGCCCGCGTCACGCTGCAGCCGGAAGGTGGTCCCCGCCGGGTACGTCTGCGTGAGCAGTGCGTTGGACTCGTCGAACAACCGGCGTGCGTCGGTGCCCGGGGTGTTGGTGAGCCCTTCGGGCGAGTCGGTGTTGCCGTACAGCCAGCTGTGCTTGGAGCTCAGGTTGAGCTTGCGCACGAAGGTGCCGTTCGCGTAGAGGCTCAGGGTGGCCTCGGTGCCCCCGCCGCCCGCGGCGTCCGGAATCGAGTTGCGTACGACGATGGAGTTCGCCGGGCTGGTGGAGGTGAACTGGACGTACTGCCCGGTGGAGTTGAGGCGCACCGACTGTCGGCCCGACGACTCGGTGGCGAAGTTGGTGTGACCGAAGGTCCGCAGCTGATCGGTCGTCAGAAGGGTTCCCTGGTACGTCCCTTCCTCCGCCTCGTACTCGATGTACGGTACGGCGGCGCCGCGGCCGACCACGATGGAGCGGGTGAAGATGTTGTTGCTCTCGTTGGTCTCGGTGACGGTGTTCGTGGCGTCGGCGGTCGCGGTGAGCACGCTCGCACCGCTCGTGGCGGTCCACGTCCCGCTGATCGTGACGTTGGCGGTGGCGCCGGCGGCGATCGCCCCCGCCGTACCGTTGAGTGTGGTGCTGCCGACCTGGACGCGCGCCACGGAACCCGCGGACGCGGCCGAGATACCCCGGTTGTGCACCGCGACCGTGAAGGACACGGACGCGCCGACGGCGGGGCTGGCCGGGTTGGTCGTGATGCCGGTGACCTCGAGGTCGGGTCCCGGGCTCTGGGTGACGGTCAACTTGTCCGCCGCGGTACGGCTGTTGTTGGTGCTGTCGAGTTCGGGCACGGTGTCCGTCGGGTCGACCACGGCGGAGACCGTGTAGCTGCCCGTGGCCCGCTTGCCCACGCCTACGGAGACGGTCTCGGAGGCCCCCGCCGCGAGTGCGCCGACCGGGGCGCTGCCGGCGACGGTTCCGTCCACACTGACGTTCACCGTGGTGGCAGGGGAAGCGGCCGTACCGGAATTGCGCACCGTCGCCCGGACCGTGACGGTGTCCGACTCGGTGGGCGCTGCCGGCGTCCAGGTCAGGTCGGTGACGACGAGGTCGGGGTTCGGGGCCGCGGCGCCGATGACCTCGAACTCGGCGACCTGCGCGCCGTATCCGCTCGAGTTGTTCGTGAACCTCAACTGCACGTCGGCGTACCGGCCGCTGACGGCGATCGTGACCGAGTTGGCGTTCGAGGCGGGGTTGAAGGTGTAGTCGGCGCCGGCCTTGATCGAGGTGAATCCACTCGCGGACTGCTCGCGTGCGAGGACCTCGATGTTCTGTGTCCTGGTCGCCCAGGCCGCGTCGGGGTTGAGCTTCAGGGTGATCCCGCTGAGGTCCGCGTTGGCACCCAGTTTCACCGTCAGCGTCGCGGGGTGTCCGTTGGACTCCCAGTAGGTGCCCACCTGCCCGTCGTTGGCGTTGGTCGCCGTGAACGACTGGACGAACGACGAGGCCTCGATCGGCTTGTTGAGCGAGAGGTTGGTCCCGTCGACCGGAGGTTCCTCGGGGTCGCCTCCTCCGTCGGTGCCGTAGACCTCGACCTCGGACAACTGGGCCGCGTTCCAGCCGGTGTTGGCGCTCACCTGCACGCGGACGTGGCGCACGCTGCGGGCGGTGAAGTCCACGGTGACCGTGTTGGATCCCGCCGGGGCGAAGCTACGGGTGGCCGAACCGGACAGGGACATGAAGGTGGAGCCGTCGGTGCTGCCCTCGATCGAGAGGGTCTGGGTCCTGGCCTCCCAGGTGGTGGGCAGCTTCAGGACGACCTGGTTGGCTTCGACGGTGCCGCCGAGATCGACGCGTATCCACTGAGGGAACGACCCGGCCGGGCCTTCCCAGTAACTCTGCTGGCTGCCGTCGGTGACGTTCGTGGCGGGATAGCCGCTGTGGGCCCCGCTGGTCGTGGCGATCTTGCCGAGCGCAAGGTTGGGTCCGCGGACCGCAGCCGGTGCGGCGGTGGCGGCGCTGGGTTGGAGACCGACGGTGGCCAGGCCGGCCAGGAGCAGGCCAATGATCGTCCGTAGGCCGAATCGCTTCCGTCTCATGGCGTCCTCGTTCCATGGCAGGGGGACGACGGGGGGAGCGGTGGTGCGGGAGATGCGGAGGTGCAGGCTGGGGACCGGGAGGTCGACCGTGGAGCGCGACGACACGCGAGGTAGCAGGGGCCGACTGAGGCCCGACTGCTGAGGATTGCCGTCAGGCAGTCGCTAATTTGCGTGATTCCATCGGAACTTTGCTTCTCCAGGACAGATTTCTGGCTACCGTTCCGTTTGTCAATGGCATGCACACGGCGTCTCGAAAGGGTGTGGCGCCGGTGCCGACAGGAAAGGTGGGGTGGGCGCTCTCGCCCGGGTGTTGCGCGCGGCCGGTCACCCTCGAAGGGCCACGGGTCAGGCTCGCGGGGGCGGAAGAGGAGATCGCCGAGCTCGATGCCTGCCAGGAGCGCAGGTCATCGAGGGTGTGCCTCTGAGGCCCTTGTTCGGCCACATTGGAGCTCGAACGGGCGGTGAGCCTTGATCAGGAGTCGACGCCTGGAGACTGACGGCTCCCCGTACGGCGGGTTGGATGCGGTCAGGCGTCGATCAGGCAGCCGCTGCCTGGGCTTTGCGGGCGAGCAGTTGAATCGACTGGAACTGCCGTCGGTCGGTGGGCTCAGGCTCGCGAACCATTCGAGCCACCTCGGCCAACCCGGACTCGCGCAGCAGCGCGGCGAGGTGATCGGGCCACCACCGATAGGCCGGCGCGACTGCGTGGTCGAAGATCTGCGTCGGGTGGGACGGATCCTCGCTTGCCGAAAAGCCGATCAGAAGGTGGCCGCCGGGTGCCAGCACACGTTGGAACTCCGCCAGGATGACGGGGAGTTCCTGCGGCGGAGTGTGGATGATCGACCAACGTGAGAGTACGCCGCCCAGCGCGCCGTCGGCGATGTCCAACGCGGTCATCGAACCCACGTCGAACCGCAGGCCCGGATAGGCCTGTCGAGCCAACTCGATCATCGCGGGAGAGGCATCGACACCGAACGCCGCCAGCCCCAACTCGTCCAGATGAGCGGTGATATGGCCAGGCCCACACCCCAGGTCCGCGACCCGGCCGTCCCCACTCGCACTGACGACCTCGGCGAAGGCACCCAAGATTGCGCGATCCAGGGGACTGTCGCGCAGCGTGTCGCGGAAGAGCTCCGCATAGGTGGTGGCAGAAGCGTCGTAGGCCTCGCGGGTGGCACTGAGGGCGTCGTGTTCGACCATGCCCGCGACAATAGTTCCTGGAGCTTGCGTCAGGTTGATCCGGGCGCGGCTTCGATGGGATGAACCCAATTCCAGGCGGAGCGCCGCCTGTTCACAGGAGGCACTCATGCCCGAGCGCGACGTCGTGCTCAACGAACTCGCCCAGGGGCTGCGTCCGATGGCACAGGGCATCGAGTGGTTTGACGCACTCGGTCCGGAGGAGCAGTCCGAGACGCTGCGTTTCCTGTCCCACCACTGCATCCAGGCTCGCGTTGCCGCCGAAGACGGACCGGAGAGCGTTCGCCGTGCCGGGTTGCGCGCGACGCACACGCCGGCGGTACTGATCACACGCGGACGGATCGACCTGCAACTGGGGAGATCGCCGGCCTTGCCCCTCTCGACGAACGCCGCAAAGCGTTTCGGCTGCTGATCGCGGTACTCGCGATTGCCGACGGGCGGCGACGCGAGCGCTTCTGCGGCGATGGGTGCAGTCACTGGTGGCGCAGGCTGTCCGTCGCCGGCTGACTCCCTCGGTTGGCACCTGCGCACGGGTCGGATCTTGTAAGGGGCGTGGGTGGTCACTCGGGGGTTCGGCGAAGGATCAGGGTGATGAAGCCGAAGCTGTCGCGGTAGCTGTGCAGCCATTGCGAGCGGTGGGTGGTGGCAACGGTGAGAACTTCCGCGCTGTCGGGGTGCTCGGGGTGGTCCAGTGCCCAGGTTGCCAGGGATCCGGTCCAGCACCACTCGAAGTCGTCGAGTTCCTGACGTGTGCTGATGTGCCCGAAGACAGGGGTCCAGCCGTGGGCGACGACGCGGTCCATGGTGGTCGCCAAGTCCTCGTATTCGCCGAGCATTTCGCGGGCGGCGGAGGTGGGCTCGCGCTCCCAATAGGCATCGCCGACCAGGATGCGTCCGTCGGGGGCGAGGTGCTTGCGGGCGGCGTCGAGGGTGGGCAGGAGACCGCCGAACGCATGGGTGGCACCGACGCTGAGCACTGCGTCGAAGGGGCGGGGTGATGCGAACTCCGTGGCGTCCTGGTGATGGAGTACGAGTCGTTCTCCGACTCCCAGATCGGCCGCCTCCTGCCGGGCCTTGGCCAGCAGCGGGGCCGAGTTGTCGACGCCTTCGGCGGTCACATCCGGATGAGCGGCCAGGGTCCGTAGAAGCCAGGCCGCCTCACCGCAACCGAGGTCGAGTACGCGTTCGTTGCCGCGTTCCACGGTTCGACGGAGCAGCCGTCGCACCGACTCGTCGTCAAGAGGGGCGTTGATCGGGTGATCGGCGTGCGACAGCTGAGAGATCATTTCGCGGTTCATGGCGCGCAGCCTGACAGCGTGGGCCACCCGTCGCATCTGCATTACCCCGCCCCCGCCCGGTCCTGGCCTTCTGTGCACCGGCCTTGTGGTGTGCATGGCGTGCGCTTGAGTACGACGTGTGATGGGTATGGACGACAGTCTCCGCATGTGTGCGTATCGTGTCGAAGTAAGCCTGATATCAAGGTAGTTGGGGGCCGTTGTGGGATCAGGGGACGACAACGACAGAGTTGGCTCGAAGCCTGCGGACCCAGGTCCGGGTGCGCCTCAGGACCCGCCGGGCCCCCGGTCGGCGTCTGCCCCGGACCGGGGGCAAGGCGCGGGCGAGCCTTCGGCGCCGACCGGGTCAACAGCCCCGGACCCGGCCTGGGAAGTGCCCGCGGCACCGAACGCGCCCTCGGCGCCGCCCGCGGACTCCGTGCCCCCGCCGCTGGGTCCGCCGTCGGCTCCGGGCTTCTCGCCGTTCCCGCCCCCGCCGGACCAGCCGCCCGTGGTCGGCCCGCCATCCGTGCCCGACCCCGTGCGTGCGCTGGCCGTGGCCCTGCTGAACCTGAGCGGTCTGGGCCTGGGCTATGTGTTGCTGCGCCGCTGGCCGGCGGCGGCCCTGTGCTGGGCCGCGACGGCCGTGCTGCTGCTGATCGCGCTGCCGGCGGATCCGAACGGCGTACCCGGTGGCCTGGTGATCGCCTACGTCCTGTTCCTGCTCCTCACCGCAGCCGACGGAGCGCGTCGCGGGCTGCGTGCCCCGGCCGGGCAGGCGGCAGCGACGACGGGAACGGCCGGCCGGGCCGGTCTGCTGCGGCCACCCGTGGTCATCGCTGTGGGGCTGGTGCTGCTGGCGGTGCCGGCGGGCGGCGCGGTCGCCTACGACGCGGCGCGGGACGAGGCCGTGGAGCAGATGCTGCTAGACCGGCTCGCCGCCGCCGACGAGCTGGTCGAGAAGGGCTCGACAGGCGCCTTCGCCGGCTCGAAGGAGCAGTACCAAAGTGCCCTGGCCCGATATCGCGAACTCGCCGAGGAACACGAGGGATCGAGAGCCGCGAAGCTCGTACCGGACCGGCTGAAGGACTACTACACCACCGTGGCAGGCCCGTACGCGAAGGACGAATACTGCGGCGCCGTCGAACCGCTGACGTATCTGCGGACCGTTCCCGACGTGGTGGACAAGGACGTGCTGGGTGATCTGGCCGCATGGCCCGACGACCGGCTGGCCACCTCGCTCTACGAGTGCGGCGTGCGGCTGCTCGGGGTCGGGGCGAGCTCGGACGGGGGTGAATTCGGCGTGCTGATGCGCACGTTCCCGGACTCCGAGCAGGCGGGCAAGGTGGAGCCCGCGGTCCGGGGCAAGATCCAGGAGCTGGACGGGGAACTGTCCGGCGGTGATCAGCCCCCCTGCGATGTGACCGACGAGGTGCGGCGGGTCAGCGACACGGCATCGGGGCTGCCCGGCGACAGCGCGACCGTACTGACCGCAGAAGCCGGTGAGGTGGTGGAGTCGGGGACCTACGCCTGCGGTGTGGATCAGTTCAACGACGACGACTTCGCCGCGGCGCGCGAGACGATGACCGCCTTCGCCGACACGTACAAGGTCAGCAAGCGCCGCGGGCAGGCTCAGAACATCGCCATAGCCGCGGAGATCGCCGAGGAGGCACCTGCGGCGGGCAAGTTGGTGCCGTCGGCCGCCAAACCCAGTGGCTCCGGACTGGAACTCGTCATCAGCAATGACGCTCCGGACGATGTGGAGATCCTTTTCACCGGTCCGGTCACCGGAAAGGTCGAGCTCAAGTCCTGCGGAAGCTGCGAGACGTACACCAGCGAGTCGAGCGGCAGATCCCTCGCCTGCCAGGACACGAGCAAGAGCTATCCGAAGAGCCGGCTGACGCTGCCCGCCGGCAACTACTACTTCCTCTACAAACGCGCCGACGACACGGTCGACAACGCCAACCACAGCTCCACCATCAAGATCGAGCCCGGCTACACGTACACGGACTGCACGTACGTCGTCCAGAGCAGCCCGTGGGACCTCGATCTGCCCGAACTGGAAGTGCCTGAACTGGAAGTGCCGAACTGACCCGACCATCCGTCGCCGAAACCGGCCGGTAGCCGGGACGGGGCACTGCAACGTTGAGTCGCGGTGCCCCGGCCGGTACGGATTCAATCGCCTGCGGGTCAGTCCTTGTAGTCGGGGGCGATGCGCTCGACCAGTCGGAGCAGCGCCGACCAGGCGAGGTCGTACGCCTTGTCGTCCTGGAGGTCCGAGCTGTGGTCCTCGCCCGCGAGTTGGCGTGCGGTCAGCTCGCAGATGCCGGGAGGGGGGATGACGAGCCCGGCGCCCGCGGCGGTGGCAGCGGTCTGGATCTCGCAGGCCTTGTCCAGGTAGTACATGCGCAGGAACGCTTGGGCGGGGGTCTCGCCGACGGTGAGCAGACCGTGGTTGCGCAGGATCATCGCGGGGTGATTGCCGAGGTCGGCGACGAGGCGCCGCTGTTCGGCGAGGTTGAGGGCGACGCCCTCGTAGTCGTGGTAGCCGAGCCTGCCGTAGAACTCCATGGAGATCTGGTTGAGCGGGAGCAGGCCGCTTTCCTGGGCCGCGACCGCGCAGCCCGCCCTGGTGTGGGTGTGCAGGATGCAGTGGGCGTCGGATCGGGCGGCGTGGATGGCGCCGTGGATGACGAAGCCGGCGGGGTTGACCGGGTGGGGGGATTCCTCGACAGGGTGGCCGGTCAGGTCGATCTTGACGAGGTTCGATGCGGTGATCTCCTCGAAGAGGAGGCCGTAGGGGTTGATCAGGAAGTGGTGCTCCGGACCGGGGAGGCGGACGGAGATGTGCGTGAAGATCAGGTCGGTCATCCTGAAGTGCGCCACGAGACGGTAGACCGCGGCGAGTTCGCGGCGCAGTCGCAGTTCCTCGCCGGCCGCTGTAGGGGCGGTGCGGTCGGGGCGCAGGGACAGCTCGGTCATCGGTGGCACTCCTTCTGAGATGGGGCCGGTGATTGCGGGATGAGCGCGTGCCCCGGGCCGGCCGCCCGGGGCACGTTCGTCGGTGCGGGCCGGTCAGGCCGCGCTGAACTCCGGTGTGGCGGGGGCCGGTTCGCCGACCAGGCGGCGGCGCCAGGCCTCGACGACGGCTTCTTCGGTCGGCTCGGTCAGGAGGCTGACGGCCACGTAGGCGGCGAGCCCGGCGAGCAGGCCGTAGTAGATCGGCTCGTTGGCGAGGAGCCCGTCGGTCACCATGAAGGCGATCACCGTGGTGCCGCCCGCGATCATCGAGGCCATGGCGCCGGGCAGGTTGCCGCGCTTCCAGATCAGGCCGCCGAGGATGGGCACGAGCAGGCCGCCGACGAGCAGGTTGTAGGCGACGGTGAGCGCTTCGATGACATCGCCGAGGACACAGGCGATGGCCATCGCGGTCACCCCGAGGACACCGATGGCGAGCCGGTTGGAACGTATCTCGTCGCCGTCCTGCGATCCGGTGGCGGCGGGGCGGGTACGGGGGCGCAGCCGGGCCCAGATGTCGTTGTTGGCGACGGTGGCGGAGGCGATCAGGGCGCCGCTCGCGGTGGACATCATCGCGGAGAGCGCGGCGGCCAGGACCAGGCCTCTGACACCGGTGGGCAGGGCGTGCTGAACGATCGTGGCGAACGCCTGGTCGGCGCTGGCGAGGCTCGGGTAGAGCGACTTGGTGGCCATGCCGATGACGGCTCCGGCCAGGGCGTAGACCAGGCAGTAGACGCCGGCGACGGTGCCGCCCCAGGAGGCGACCTTGTCGGAGCGGGCGGTGAAGACCCGCTGCCAGATGTCCTGCCCGATCAGCATGCCGAAGGTGTAGATCAGGACGAAGGTCAGGATGGTCTGACCGCCGATGGAGGTCGGGGAGAGGTAGCCGTCCGGCAGCTTGTCCGCCATGGCAGAGAAGCCGCCGGCCTTCACCACGGCGATGGGCAGCAGCAGGACGAGCACACCGATGCTCTTGACCACGAACTGCACCATGTCAGTGAGGGTGATGGACCACATGCCGCCGAGCGCCGAGTAGCCGACGACGATCGTGCCGCCGACGACCACGGCGACCCAGCGGGGCACGTCGAACAGGACGTCGAAGACGCTGGCGTAGGCGATCGTGGAGGTCACGGCCAGCATGAGGGTGTAGATCCACATCACGACGCCGGAGATCACGGCGGCGGTGTCGCCGTAGCGAAGCGAGAGCATCTCGGCGACGGTGTAGACCTTGAGGCGGGCGATGCGGGCCGAGAAGAAGATGCTCAGCGCCAGCAGCCCCAGTCCGATGGCGAAGACCATGGCGGCGCCGGAGATGCCGTAGGTGTATCCCAGGCGTACGCCACCGATGGTGGAGGCGCCGCCGAGCACGACGGCGGCCATCGTGCCGGTGTACAGGAGCGGTCCCAGTCGCCGTCCGGCGACCAGGAAGTCGCTCTTGGAGGCGGCACGTTTCTTGCCCCACCAGCCGACGCCGATGATGCCCAGCAGGTATACGGCCATGACGAGGTAGTCGACGGTCATCAGGTCCTCCGATTCACTGCGGCCGGCGCCTGATGCGCGAAACCGCCAAACGGCTGCTCAGGGGAGCAGGGGGAGAGGAGAGGCAGGCGACCGCGCGCAGGGCGGCCGGGGAGGCCGCGCGGCGGTGCCGGTGTGAGGGGAGGTGTGTACACGCGGTGCGAGGGCCGGGGTGGTGCCCTCCGAGTGGGATGACGATATCGACGGTCCGCACTGGTGCCGAAGTGGCGTTTCTGTCCAATATGGAATCGCTCATTGGATGAATCCGGCACACCCCCCGTGCTGCCGGGCTGGGAGGATGCCTCCTGATGACCGAGTCCGAGCAGCCGTCCGTGCCCCTGAGCGCGTTGCTCGCCGATCCCGCGCTGGGCCTGCGCCAGGTTGCGGGCCCTGTCGGGGACCACCGGGTCAGTACGGTCGGCACCACGGAGATCGAGGACCCGTCGCCGTACCTGGTGGGCGGCGAACTGCTCCTCACCGCCGGCGTACGTCTCCCTCTCGACGCCGAGGGCATCGACACGTACGTACGTCAGGTCGTCGGCGCCGGAGTGAGCGCGCTCGGGTTCGGCGTCGCCCCGGTGCACGAGGAGGTTCCGCCTGAGCTCGTCGCCGCCTGTGACCGCCACGGGCTCCCGCTCCTGCGGCTGCCGCCGAGCACCCCGTTCGTAGCAGTCGGGCAGGCCGCGTACGCCGCGATCGCCGAGGCCCGGAACCGTGAGCTCCGCGAGATCTCCCGAGCGCAATCGGCGCTGGCCGCGGCCGCCGCCCGGCCGGATGCGCTCCAGGCCGTGCTCGCCCAGCTCAGCGCGCACACCGGCGCCTGGGCTGTCCTCTACGACGCCCAGGGCAACGAACTGTTCAGCGCCGGTCCCCGCCCCGCATCACCCACGCCGGGACGCGTGCGCGATCTCGCCGTACGCACCACCGCCCGCGTCCGCACCGGTTCCGCCGGACGATCCGCACCGGCCGCGGCGGCCGATCACCAGGGCGGAACCCACCTGACCGTCCACACCCTGCCCGGAGCCGACGGCACCACCACGACGCTCGCCCTCGGCCAGGCCGCCACCACGGCCCCGACTCTGGTACACCGCCAGGTCACCAGCACGGCGACCGTCCTGCTTGCCCTGCTCACCAGCCCGCGGCACGCCCTGGGCACCGACACCCACAGCGCGGGGGCGCTGGTACGGCTCATGCTCGGGGCCGCCCCGGCCGACGTCGCACCCGCCCTCGCGCCCGCCGACACGACAAACGCCGCACACTGGATCGTCGTGCACGGCCGGCACACGCCCCCACGCTCCGCGCCGGCACCGCACCCAGGCGACGACCCGGCCCAACTCGCCACCCTGGGCACCGCCTTGGGCACCCCCCACCTCTACGTCGACGGCTCCGAACTGAAAGCACTGGTCCCCAGCGCACCGGACGCCCGCCCCGAGGCTCCCGCGCAAGCCGCCGACCTGGGCTGGGTCCTCGGTTTCAGCACACCCGCGCCGGCCTCGGACCTGCCGCACGCCGACCGTCAGGCCGAACGCGCCCTCCAACGCGCGATCGCCGACCGAGTGCCCGCTGTCGTCCACACCAAGGACCCGCTCACTGTTCACGGGCTCATCCCCCCTGCCGACGCCCAGGATCTGGCCCGCACTCGCTTCGCCCCGCTCGACCAGGCAGGCGCGCCGGGTGCCGACGTGCTCCTCGACACCCTGCGGACCTGGCTGACCCTGCACGGCAGTTGGGACCGCACCGCCGCGACCCTGCACGTCCACCGCAACACCGTGCGCCACCGCTTGGCACGGGTCGGCGAACTCCTCGACGTCGACCTCCAGGACCCCGGCGTACGCATGGAGCTCTGGTTCGCCCTGCAGTGGCTGCCCGGGGTCACGAGCCCGCCGACCTGACACCCGATCCCGGGATGCGCGGCGTGCGCGGTCGCCTCCCCACGAGCAGGATCACGATCAGGATCACGATCAGGATCGTTCGTTAAAACGAACGGTGGGTTCATTATCTCAAGAGTTCGGTATAGTGAACGCATGGTTCATTCAATCGAGGCTCTTCGGGCAGGCGCACAGGTCGGCGCCTACCTCGATGACACCTACCTGGAGCAGGTCGATACGCGGGTGATCGCGGTCGGCGAGAGGGACGGGACGCCATGGGCGGCCGTCGAGCACTGCCTGTTCCATCCGCAGGGCGGGGGCCAGCCGGCCGACCGAGGGTGGCTGGAGGACGCGGAGGTCATCCCGGTCCGGGACCGTCAGTCCGGACTGGTCGTGGCGATGGCGCCTGAGGGCGGCAGCCTTCCGCCCCTCGCCGAAGGACAGAAGCTGCGGGCCCGGATCGACCTTCGGACCCGGACGGCTCACGCAGCGCTGCACACGGCCGGACACCTCGTCGAAGCGGTCGGGCGGATGCAGGGGTGGGAGATGGTCGGCAGCAACCATTTCCCCGGTCAGGCGCGGATCGAGTTCCAGGCGCCCGAGGCGGACGCGCGGCTGACCGACCCGGAAGGGCGGGAGGAGCTGACTGCCGCGCTGCGCACCGCGGTGGCAGCCGCGATCGCCGACGACCTGCCGGTCTTCGCGCGGTGTCTCGCCGACGGGCGGCGCGTGGTGCATCTGGACTCGCTGCACGCCGCGCCGTGCGGGGGCACACACGTGCGCAGCCTCGGCGACCTGGCCGAAGTGGTACTGCCGACGCTGAAGGTCAAGAAGGGCCGCATCCGCGTGTCCTACACCGCAACGCACAGGAGCCGCTGATGACGCCCCCGCCGTCCGGCCGCCAGCCGGTGAGCAGTACCGCGGCCGCCGTCGGCGCGAAGATCCGCCTGCGCCGCCAGCAGCGCGGCATGAGCGCCGCGGAGATGGCCCGGCGCGCCGGGCTGAGCAAGGCCACGCTGTCGCAGTTGGAGGCCGGCA
Source organism: Streptomyces sp. NBC_00038 (assembly GCF_026343635.1). Classification (NCBI taxonomy): domain Bacteria; kingdom Bacillati; phylum Actinomycetota; class Actinomycetes; order Kitasatosporales; family Streptomycetaceae; genus Streptomyces; species Streptomyces sp. NBC_00038. Next base: position 415,102 of record NZ_JAPELQ010000001.1, on the reverse strand, counting down.
ACGGCAATCCGACGATCGACACCCTGGACGCGATCGCGATCGCCCTGCGCATCCCGATCGCCGACCTGCTGGCACGTGACGCCGACACCGGGCCGGTCTTCCGGCCCGGCACGGACATCGAACCCGGCGAGGTCTCACGGGAGTTGCTACGCCGTATCAGCAGCGGCAACAGCCTGGAGATCTGGCGGCTGCGCATTCCGCCCGAGACGGAGCTGCCCGGCGTCCCGCACGCCACCGGCACGATCGAGCACCTGCTCATCGCCACCGGGCACGTCACCGCCGGCCCCGTCGACGCCCCGGAGGATCTGGGCCCGGGCGACATGCTCGCCTTCGCCGGAGACGCCCCGCACTTCTACCGCACCGGCGCCGAAGAAGTCGACATCACCGTCGTCTTCGCCTCTCCCATCAGCACCTGAGACCGAGGAACTCCTGCTCATGAGCACCACCATCGCCACCACTCCCTCCAGTCGTGCCTTCATCAGCGACAACATGGCCGGGGCGTCCCCGCAGATAGCCCAGGCCGTCGCCGAGGCGGCCGCCGGGCAGGTCCTGCCTTACGGCAACGACCCCTTCACCGACGGCGCCCGCCGCAGGCTCAGGGAGATCTTCGAGCGGGACGTCGAAGTCTTCCCGGTCTCCACCGGGTCCGCCGCCAACGGCCTGAGCCTGGCCGCCCTCACCCCGCCGTGGGGCAGCGTCCTCTCGCACCCCGACAGCCACATCAACACCGATGAGTGCGGTGCTCCGGAGTTCTTCACCAACGGCGCCAAGCTTGTCGGTGTGCCGGGCCCCGACAGCAAGATCGACCCCGAGGCGCTGCGGGCGGCGGTGCGCCGCCGGGCCGGTGACGTGCACAGCGTGCAGCCGTCGGCGCTGAGCATCAGTCAGGCCACCGAGAGCGGCAGCGTCTACACCCTGGAGGAGATCCGCCTCCTGTCCGCCATCGCCAAGGACGCGGGACTGCGCGTCCACATGGACGGCGCGCGCTTCGCCAACGCCCTGGACCATCTCGGCGCCAGCCCGGCCGAGATGACCTGGAAGGCCGGCATCGACGTCCTGTCGTTCGGCGCCACCAAGAACGGCGCGATGACCGCCGACGCCATCGTCTCCTTCGACCCCGCACTCGCCGCCGAGCTCGCCTTCCGCGCCAAGCGCGCCGGCCAGCTCGCCTCCAAGATGCGCTTCCACACGGCCCAGATCGACGCCTACCTCACTGACGGCCTGTGGCTGCACAACGCCCGCCAGGCCAACGCGATGGCGACCCGGCTCGGCGACGGCCTCAAGGCCATCCCCGGCACCGGCCTGCTGGCCACACCGCAGGCCAACATCCTCTTCTGCCGCCTGCCCCAGCACGTCACCGAAGGACTCCTCGCCGAGGGCTACGCCTTCTACCACGACCGCTGGGAACCGGGGATCGTCCGGTTCGTCACCGCCTTCTCCCACAGCGCCGACGACATCGACCAACTCCTCGACGCGGTCCGCCGCCACACCCGCTGACCGAGACCGACGTCTACGACGCGTCGCGTGGCTTCAACCTGGTGTAGTCGGCTACGAGAGCGCCAGGACCACTGGTCGAGGCAACTCCCCTTCAGGCACTGGCGGCTGACGGCCGTACGACTTTGGACCACGATCGGTTTCGCGCGTTCGGAACTCTCCCGCATGCCGGATGAAGCCCATAGATTGAGGAGGAAAGAGAGGTCATCGGAGGCCGAGATGCTGTTCAAAGGGCTGCCGCACGAATCGATACCCAAGCTCGAGCGCCCGGCATCGGTGCGCGAGCAGGTGTACGAGGCGCTGCTGGGGCTGATCACTTCACGGTCGCTGCGCCCTGGCCAGCACCTGGTGGAGAGCGAGCTCGCGGGCCATCTCGGGGTCTCACGGCAGCCCGTACGAGAAGCACTGCAGCGGCTGAACACCGAAGGGTGGGTGGACCTTCGCCCCGCCCAGGGTGCCTTCGTCCACGAGCCGACCGGGGACGAGACCGATCAACTCTTCGGCGTCCGCGTCCTGCTGGAGACCGAAGCGGCGCGCCTGGCCGCGGTCAGCTCTTCGGGCGAGGGACTTGAGCGGCTGGACCAGCTGTGCGCGACGGGCGAGGCCGCGGTCGCCGCCGATGACGTGGAGACGGTGGTGACCGCCAACGCCACGTTCCACGCCTGTGTCATGGAACTGGCTGGGAACGCAGTGCTCGCGGAGCTGGCCGCCCATGTCGAGCAAAGAGTCCGCCGGTACTACACACCCATCGTCCGCCAGGCTTGGGTGGAGCACCGCGAGCTGATCGCGGCCATCGCCGCCCGCGATGACGCACGCGCACAGCAGGTCATGCGCGCCCACACGGTGGACGCCAGAACGCGATTCCCGCCGAGGGTCGGGTAGTTGACGTAATCAGGCTGATGGCGGGGGAGTCAGAGAACCTGAGCCGGAGGAAGACGGGGCTATGTAGAGTACGAGTATGGGTGTGCCGCGTATGACCCTGCAGACTCAACTGGTGCTGCGGGCTTTACTGGAGGACCCCGCCAGGCAGCGGTACGGCCTTGAGCTGTGCGAGCTGGTGGGATTGCCGTCGGGCACGGTCTATCCGATTCTCGCCCGCCTGGAGCAATTCGGCTGGGTGGACAGCACCTGGGAGGACCCGACGGTGCACGAGAACGCAGGGCGCCCGCGCCGCCGCTTCTACCGGATCACACAGGACGGCGCCGTGCAGGCCCGCGAGACCCTGGCGCGCGTCTACCGGTCCAGGAGGCAGCCCTTGCCCGGATGGGTCGGCGCGGTCGTTCGCCCTTCTCCACCTACTCGAGGCCACCGAGACGGAGAGCGTCCCTGATCTTGCTGAGCTTCGCGGTTGTCGCGGGGGTCCGCTCCTGCGGGTGTTCGCAGAGACGGAGGGCATCCTCAATCTCGTTGAGCTTCGCGGCGGGCAACACACCTGCCCGCTCGATCAGGTCGTCCCCGGACATGGTGGTCAGCCATGTGCAAGGGGTGAAACCTGGACTCGGAAACCCGAACCGCAGCACGCCTTCAAAGGGCAATCCTTCTGTGGCGCCTACTTGCACTTCGACGCCCAGACCGCTGATGTCGACGCCGGCCGGAGCGACGACCTGCATCGCCCGGACCCCGGACGCGTCTTCCGCCGACAGCAGCACGACCAGCCGCCGCTCGTCGAACTCGACCCACCAGACTTCGCCACGTTGCACGTGTCCTCCTGACACAGGACGGCAGGCGAATCCGCGCGGCCCTGACGCACCGCGGAGACGGGTCCGGCCACCGTTGACCATCGGTGTGCGAGGGTAACGCGGCACCTGCTCGGGCGGGCGAAGTGGGACGCCGACCAGGCCCACGACGACGTGCGTGGCGCCAGTACACCGGTGTCGCGGGCAGGATCGAGACCCGGTTCCGCAGGGGCAGCAGGACGCCTGGCGGGCGGCGATCGAACCCTTCCTGGAAGTGCTCAGGGAGGACTGTCACGGCCGTCCCCGTGCGCCGTCCGGGTCAGATACCCCGCGCCTGCCGCAGCTTGCGGATGTTTCGTACCGCCCCTTCGATCCCTGCCCGCGCCGGGTGCCGGGACGGGAACTCCCGCAGGGCCTGCTCGTAGAGCGCCTGCGCCTCGGCGAGGTGGTGCGGCGAACCCGTCAGCGCCAGCGCCGCCAGCGCGGCAGCCACGTTGGCGAGCCGAGCCGGATGCGCCGGGTCGTCGGCGGGCGTGACACGCAGCGCGGCGCGGGTGCGCTCAAGGCCCTCCTCCAGAAGCGCGAGGTCGGCTCCCGCCACGCCGCGGAGCACCAGGGCGTTGGCGAGGTTCGACTCCTGGCCGAGCCGGTCGGGGTGGTCGAGCGGGATGACGTCGAGGCAGCGGCGGTGGACGGCGACGGCCTCGTCGATGTCCTCCAGACGGTCGCCGTGCCGGAACGTCTCCTCAAGGGCCGTGCCCAGCGCCGCCAGGTGGCGGCCCATCTCCGGGTCGCCGGTCCAGGCGACGGCGACCGCCTGACGGCCGTACTCCACCGCCTGCTGGAGCAGCTGCGGATCGCGTTCGCGCTGCCAGCGCAGCCGGTACAGCATGCACAGTCCGGACAGGGGCGAGGCGCGTTGCGCGTCGTCGGCCTGGTAGCGGTCCTTGGCCAGATCCATCGCCTTGACCGCGGCCAGGAGCATGGCCGGGTCGCCGGTCCTGCCGTATCCGAGCCGCAGGGCGTCGGCGGCGGTCAGCGGGTCCTCGTCGAGGAGTTTCCTGGCGTCGGCCCGAGGATCGGCCACGCCGGACCCGGACTCGCCGCTCGGGCCGGTCATCCCGGCCGCCTTGTTCGCTTTCCTCGACTTGCCGAACCACCTGGCCACGCTGCCCCCTGCGTCGGCGGAGATGACGGGTCAGTACAAATGAGCGTACGTCCAAGTCGCCCCGGATTGGAGGGACTTGAACCCGTCGTTCCTTGCCGACCGCGGTACGGATCTCCGGCAGTCGCGTCGCTGCACGTTGTCCCGCTGCGGGATCGTCAATCGGTCCGGCTGCGGAGGCTCCGCGCCAGGGTGGGGATCATCACCGTCGCAGGGACGAGGTGCAGCCCGAGGAGGGCGGTGGTGGTGGCGGTGTTCGCCCCGGAGAGGAGGGGCGGGACCAACGAGATCGCGGTCAGCGACACTGCCGTCCACACGAATCGCTCGGCGGGGCGAGCGCTCCAACGAAGAAGAGCGACGGCAATGACGATGCCCACGACCGAGAAGAAGCCGGTCACCACGGCGAACCCGGACAACGGGATCGTCTCGCCACCATCGGGGACCTCGAAGTCGACGCCGACGGCCTGGGCCAGCGCCGCGGCGAGGGTGGTGGCCGCCATCGCTGCGAGCGTGGCGATGAGGCCGGTGCCGGCGAGCCCGCGGAGTCGGTGGGTGTGGCTGGTCCGGCCCGATGCCGGGCCTGCGACGACCCCGGTGTCCTTCCTGCTGTTCATGTCGTTCCTCCGTCATTCGGCAACTGGCGTACGGGTGTGTCGACTGGCATGTGACGGTCCTGGCCTGGGGTGACGATGCGCACCCTCGCCGTGCGACGGCCGGGGTTCCGCAGGGCGCGGACGCCGGTGCCGCGGAGCCAGAACCCGGCGTCGCGTCCGAGGACCGGCCCGGGCTCGCCGTCGCGCAGCTCCAGCTGCACCCGCCCGCGGGTGACGACGCCGAACGCGTCGCACCACTCCGCCGGGACCACCGCGACACGAGCGCCACCGCGCAGCGTGAGCGTCCACACCGGGACTACTCCGTGCCGTCCGCCGGCAGGCGCTCCGGCAGCCCGAGCCGCGGGAACCGGTCCTCGTGGAACGTGATGATCTCGGTGATCGCCCCGCCGGTGACGCGCAGGACGTCGATCGTCAGCGGCAGGTACGCGCCCTCCCGCTTCTGCCAGTGGTAGTAGGCAATGGCGGGCTGCCGGTTCACGGCGGTGGGGACGGCGCGCAGGCCCTTCATGCCCTCGAAGCCGCTCTCGATCCAGTAGTTCACCACCGCGTCGCGGCCGACGTACAGGCCCGGCGTGGGCGGCATCGAGGTGCGGACGTCGTCCCGCAGCAGGGTGGCGAGCGTGCCGACGTCCGTGGCCACGCTGGCGTCGGTGTAGCGGCGCACCAGCTCGCGCGTCCCAGCGTCCTGTTCGCCGCCGGTCCAGTCCTGCCGCTCGGCGGGCAGGTGCTCCCGCATGCCGGCGCGGGCCCGCTGCAGCGCGCTGTTCACGGAGTTGACGGAGTCCCCGAGGAGCTCGGCGACGTCCTTCGCCGGCCAGCCGAGCACGTCCCGCAGGATCAGCACGGCCCGCGGGCGCGGCGCGAGGTGCTGGACCGCGACCAGGTAGGCCAGCTCGATCGTCTCCCGCGCGACGGCGACGGTCTCCGGCTCGTCCGCGTCGCCCGCGGGCAGCTCGTCGAGCAGCCGGTCCGGGTAGGGCTGCAGCCACAGCACCTCGCCGCCGGTCGCAGGCTCCGGGCGGCGCTTGGCGAGCAGATCCAGGCAGGCGTTGGTGGCGATCCGGTACAGCCAGGCCCGGAACGTCGACCGTCCCTCGAAGGTCTCCCGCCGCCGCCAGGCACGGAGGAACGTCTCCTGCACGGTGTCCTCGGCGTCCTCGAACGACCCGAGCATCCGGTAGCAGTGCACGTGCAGCTCCCTCCGGTGCCGCTCCGCCAGCCCCGAGAACGCCGGCTCGTCGACCTCGCCCAGACCACTCACGCCCAGCTCCTCCAGCCGCTTGTCCGCACTCATCACGTCGTCCTTCCGCCTCGTCGTGTCCCGTCGTAGGTATGACGGGTACGGACGCGACAACTCATCACTGGGGCCGGTCGGCATGGCTGCGTAGCGCCCGGCGGTGGCAATCCCGACCTTGAATCGGAAGCTTGGCCGCCACGGAACCCCAGGGCAGGACAGTCAGCCGATCCACTGCTTCCAGCGGGCACGGGGCGGATCGCAGCGGCCTGAGTCGACGGCCTGTTGGTAGGCGCGATCGGCGAGTTCCTTGTCCGACCGCACTCGGCCGTTCACGTCGGGGAGATTGTGCCCGTTGCCGTCGGTGACTTTGGAGATTGCGACGACGCAGTCGGGGCGCACGGTGCGTGTCGCATACCAACCCAGGGTCGCGGTGGCCAGGGCAACGACTGTGCAGGCGATGACTAGTATCTGCCGCGGACTACCGGCTCTGCGCGAGGTCACCGGCGCATCGTACTGAGCGCAAAGTACTCACTGGCTCACCGAGCTCGACTAACCTGCGCGCTCAACCTTCGGGGGCAACACCAAAAGGGGGCGGTCGTGGGGACCGGGTCCGTGAAGCGGTTCGAACGTATTGCTGTCATCGGGGTGGGCATCCTGGGAGCCAGCGTGGGCTGGAACCTGTCCCGGCACGGCGCCAAGGTCGTCTTCATCGACGCAGGTCAGTCGGGCGAAGGCGTCACCAACTGGTCCTTCTCGTGGGTCAACGCCAGCAACAAGACCGTGCGCAAGTCCTACTTCGACCTGAACGTCGCGGGCATGGCAGCCCACCGTGAGCTTGCCGAGGCCATCGGGCCGGACTCGTGGTGGTATCCCAGCGGCCACCTGCGCTGGGCAGACGATCCCGCAGTGGAGGCGAAGTTCCTTAAAACAGCCGAACTGCTGGCCGCCTGGGACTACCGGGTCGAGGTGCACACGGGGGCCGAGGTGCGCCGCCGCCTCGAACCTGCTCTCACGATGCCCGGCGATGTTCCAGTCCTGTTCTACCCCGACGAAGCCTGGGTGCACGGACGTCATCTCGTCGGCCGCCTGGTCGGCCAGGCCGTTGCGTCCGGTGCCGAGCTCCGGTCAGGCATCGCGGTCTGTGACATCGGCACCCATGCCGACGGGAGTATCCGGACAGTTGCTCTGTCCGATGGGTGCCGTCTCGACGTCGACATCGTCGTGAATGCGGCAGGCCCCAGCGCCTCCCAGGTGGCCGGGCTTGTCGCACGGCACTTGCCGATGCGCCGGGAACCCGGCGTCGTCACTCGGATCGACTGTGCCCAGGTCCCGGTTCACCGGGTCCTGCACGCGCCTCACCTCGAGATCCGTCCTGACGGAGACGCTTCGATGGTCCTCCACAGCCGCGAGGTCGACGCACTCATCGACACGGGCGAAGAGCCGGCGCAACTCGCACGGCTGCTCCACGAATCGGCGCGGCACGTCGTTCCCGAGCTCGGCAACTCCCGCATCGCACAGACGCGGGTGGCCGAGCGGCCCATCCCGGCCGACGGATTCCCCTCGGTGGGCGCGGTGCCGTCCGTGCCGGGCTACTACGAGGCCGTTTCCCACAGCGGCATCACGCTCGGGCCGGTGATCGGCCGACTGCTTGCTTCGGAGATCCTGACCGGGAGGAGAGACGAGATGCTTGCGGACTTCCGCCCGGAGCGGTTCCCCTCGTGACAGCCCAGGCAGGCGCCAGATGATGGCCCGGTCGACGCGTCGATGGGGGACGAACAACGCGGTCGGCGGAGCCCTGCACGCAAGCAGGGCCCCGCCGATCACACCCCCGACGTCGAGCTCAGAGAACTCAGGAGCTCAATCGCACTCGGGCACCCCAGGCATCCAAGCCGGACCGGTGAGGAAGATGTTGCTGATCCACCCGCGCTGCAGCGGCAGATACGACCAGGCGTCATTGGTGATCCCGCCGTACGTCACCGACTGACCGTGCACCTGGCACTTCACGTACACCGTGGTCGGCTCGGGGATCGTGCCGACGATGTCCGACTCGGTCGTCGGATTGGCTCGGACGTTGACGTTGGTGGCCCACACGTGCTCCGGCGTGTCCGGCGGCGGATGCACCACGTTGCGCTGCGCCACCGCCGCGGTGACCGCCCGCGCGGCGGTGCGGGACGCGACACGATCGGCATTGGCCCTGTCCGCGGGGCTCTGCGCGATCCCGTTGTCCCGGTACATCACGTGCGGGGCGTTGTCGCCGATCGCGCTGTCGCCGAAGTCCTGCAGCCACCGGGCCTGCCACTCGTCGGAGCCGGGATACGCCTGCTCGTTGCAGACCGCGTCGTCCGTGCGGCACACGTCGAAGTAGCGCCCGTCGCCGATGAAGCCCGCGAACACCGCCGGCACGTTGAGGCGTTGCATCAGCCCGCCGCGCGAGGCGTCGGCGGTGCCGTCCGAGTAGTCGGGGTTGAGGGTGACCATCTGGCCGTTCTGCCCCATGCCGATCTGGCCGTTGTTGCGGGAGGCGTCGCCGACGTTGACGATCGCGCCGATCTCGTCGGCGTTGCGCTGGTTGCCCTGGATCGCGTCCTGCGCGATGGCGTTCTTGATCACCTGTGCGCCCTGCGAGTACCCGAGCAGGATCAGCGTCGGACGGTTCGGGCAGGAGGCATAGAAGTTGATCTCTTCGACGAGCTTGTCCCGGCCCTTGTACATCGAGGTCCAGTAGTCGTCAGGGCCCCAGTCGCCGGGCAGCCAGTCGGGCCAGTCCAAGGCGGAAGCCGGATAAGGGAGATTGCGCACAGTGACGTCGCTGTCGAAGACGCCGACGTCGGACAGTGCGCTCTTCAGCGCCCGGATGTAGGTGTCGTTGACGCCTACGGTGCCGTAGGGGTGGCCGCTGTCCGTGGACTCCGAGGTTCCGTACGCCGACAGGATCACCCACGGCTTGCTGCAATCCGCGGGCGCCTGCGGCGGGTTGGGTCCCGGGTACTGCGCATGCGCCGCCGTCGCGTTGCCGAGACTCAGGGCCAGTGTGAAAGCCGATAAGACGGCCAGAGTGAGCGCCCAGACCTGCCATCTGCCCCTTGCGCCACCTCGGCCCTCTCCGGTTATTGCCGCAGTCGTCATTCGGTCCCCCTCCGTCATTCGTTCGGCATGGCCACTGCTGTCGCCATCGCTCGCGACAAGCTGGGCCCGAACTCACTGACAGCCTTCCTTCCCGTCATGCTCACCACAATCATTTCGATTGGGGTCGAAAAGGGCAGGCCACGGCGGGGACTTGAGACCGGTCCGGCACGCGGATTCGTCACGTCAGGTGCCGCGCGGGTCGTGTGCTCCCATCTCGGCGAGCTGCTCGACGGCACCGTCCCGCAGGCTCTGCGGATGCCGCAGCGGGACCACGCCCACGGAGCGGCCGTTCTCGTCCAGCAGGCGCCCCATGTGCTTGACGGTGCTGAGGACCACCGAACGGTCGTCGATGGTCAGGGACGGCAGCTGCCGGGACAGATGGGCCTCGAAGGCGTGCACGTCCCCGAGCACACGCAGCCACACGTCGATGACCAGGTTGTGCGGGCCCGTCGTGATGGCGCACGAGCGCACCTCGCGTACGCCGGACAGCACCCGGCCCGCCTCCTGCAGCCGCTGGGCCGGCACGGACGCGAAGTAGACGGCGGACAGCGGCCACCCGGAGAGCGGGCGGGCCAGGTCGCAGCGGAGGCTGAGCCTGGTGGCGAGCAGCGACTGGAGCCTGCGGCGCACGGTGGTGAGGCTCGCGCCGGTAGCCACCGACAGGTCGTTCACCGACGTACGACCGTCCATGCACAGCAGTTCCAGGAGCCACGCGTCGAGAGAGTCCCAGCCCGACTCGGTCGCGGAGCGGGCCGGTGGCGGCAGGGCCGCCTCGATCCGAGCGCTCTGCAGCGCGTCCAGGCTGCGTAGTCGCCAGCGGCTGCCCTCGATGGGAACACCGGTCGAGACATGCGTGCGCGTCGCCCGTACTCCTGGGATGCGCTGGAACATCAGGGTGGTGAGCCGGGCCAGTTCGGCCAGGTCACGGGTCTGCACGGCGACCACCAGGTCCCGGCCGCCCGCCGTGAGTTTGATGTTCGCCACCGAGGGCTCGGCCGCGAGCGCCCGTGCCACATCGGCCGACGCGCCGGGCTCGGTGTCCACCTCGACGACACCCGTCACCACGACCCGCGTGTTGGACAACCGCGGATACGCGGTCACCCAGGCGAGCCCCGCGTCCTGAAGCCGCTGCCAGCGCCGCGCGACGGTGACCGGGTTCACCCCGAGGACGTCACCGACGAGCGTCCACGGAGCCCGGGGATGGATCTGCAGCGCGTGCACGACACCGCGGTCGAGCTCGTCCAGTTCCGGCACGGCGGAATCCTGCATGTCCATCAGCGGCGTATCTCTGCGCCCGTGCGGGCAATCCGGCGAGAAACCTGCACCGTGACACGTCGTCTTCTTGCGCATTCCACACTCCCTTCTCCTGACCCCGACGCTGGAGGAGTGACCCACCCGCCATGACGCGACCGACCACGAAGACCGCGCTGCGCGTCCACAACGCCCGCCTCATCGACGGCACCGGATCGTCCCCCGTGGACGACGCCGTCGTCGCCATGGACCCCGAGGGGACCATCACCTACGCGGGACCCGCCGCGACGGCTCCACCCGCACCCGGCGACACCGACGCCTACCGCGCCCTCGACGCCGGTGGTCGTACGGTCCTGCCCGGCTTCTTCGACTGCCATGTCCACCTGGCGTACGCGCAGGGCTCTCCGCCCGGCCGCCGCGCGGAACTGGATCCCGTCCTGGTCACACTGGACACCGCCGAACGACTGTCGCAGACCCTGGCCGCCGGTGTCACCAGCGTCCGCGATCTGGCCGGTCTGTCCGCGGGCTACCGTACGGCCGTCGAGACCGGCCGGATCGTCGGGCCGCGCGTGCACACCGCGGTACGGATCATCAGCCACACCGGGGGCCACGCCGACGTACGGCTGCCCGACGGAACGGATCTCAGCGCCGGCATGTCGGAGATCGCCGACACCGCCGACGCGGCGCGGCTCGCCGTACGCCGGGTGCTGCGCGAGGGCGCCGACGTGGTGAAGGTCTGCGCCACCGGAGGCATGGGCAGCCCCTACGACGACCCCGACGACGAGGGCCTCCTCGAGGAGGAGATCCGGGCCGTCGTGGACGAGGCACGGCGGCACGGCGGCATACCGGTCGCCGCGCACGCCCAGGGCAACGCCGGCATCCTCAACGCGATCCGCGGCGGCGTCACCAGCATCGAGCACGGGTACGGGCTCGACGAGCGGGCCCTGGACATGGCGGGGGAGCGTGGCGTATTCGTGGTCCCCACGCTCTCCACCATCTACGCCGGCATCAACAAGGACACGATGCCGGACTACCACTACCAGAAGAAGGTCCGCTGGTCCGGGGTCACCAAGGAGAACATCGCCCGCGCCATCGAGTACGGCGCCCGGATCGCGCTCGGCACCGACGCCGCCGTCGGCCCGCACGGCGTGAACCTGATGGAACTCAGCTACCTGGTGGACCTGGGCATGGACCCCATGGCCGCCATCGTCGCCGGCACCCGCACCTCCGCCGAACTCCTCGGCGTCTCCGACCGGCTGGGCACCCTGACGGCCGGCCGCACCGCGGACCTGATCGTCTGCGACGGCGATCCGCTCACGGACATCGGCGTCCTCGGCGACCCCGCCAACATCGTGTACGTCGTCCAGGACGGCGTCGTCCGCAAGGACCTCCTGCTCCCCGCTGCCGCGACCGGAAGGCGCTCCTGATGTCCTCACTGACCAGCCTTCCCGCCCCGGACAGCAAGTCCCCCGACACCGAGCGGCCCAAGGGCATCGACCGGGTGCTCTCCCTGATCGAACGGGTCGGCAACAAGCTGCCCAACCCTGTCGTCCTGTTCGCCGGCCTGTTCGTCGTGCTGGCCGTGGTCTCCACCGCGCTGTCCGTCGCGCACGTCTCGGTCCAGGTGCCGGGAACCGACGAGACGAAGCCCATCGCCGGGCTGTTCACCGGCGAGGGGGTGCGCTGGCTGGTGGAGAACCTCGTCATCAACTTCGCGACGTTCCCGCCGATTGGCGCCGTACTCGTACTGATCATGGTGGTCGGGCTCGCCGAGAAGACCGGCCTGCTGGAGGCCGCGATGCGGGCCACGCTGGCCCGGGTGCCGCGTGCCGTGCTGCCGTACGCGGTGGCGCTCATCGCGAGCCAGGCGCACATGATGAGCGACGTCGGCGCCATCGTGCTCCCGCCGCTGGCGGCCGTGGTGTTCAAGAGCGCGGGACGCCATCCTGTCGCGGGCCTCATCGGCGGATTCGCCTGCGTCACGGCCGGCTACGCCGCCGGATTCACCATCGGCTCCCTCGACGCCCTGTACGTCGGCATCACCCAGCAGGCGGCCGCGGTACTCCCCGCCGCCGCGGGGCTCGACATCCACCTGCTCATCAACTACTTCTTCACCGCGGCGAGCAGCCTCGTACTCGCCGCGCTGGGCGGCTTCCTCATCAGCCGCGTCCTGGAACCGCGCCTGGGCCCGTACGAGGGCTCCGCCGAGGACACCGAAGACATCGCGCTCACCCCCATCCAGCGCCGGGGACTGCTTTTCACCACCCTGGTCGTCCTCGTCTACGCGGCCGGCATCCTCTCCCTCTGGCTGCCCGAAGGCGCTCCGCTGCGCGGTGAGGGCGGCGCCTTCGTGCCCTCGCCGTTCCTCTCCGGCATCGTCCCGGTCCTCTTCGGCGCCTTCCTGCTGGCGGGACTGACGTACGGGTTCACCGTGCGGAAGCTGACCGGTGCCGAGGACGTGGCCTCGGCCGTGACCGAGTCGGTGAAGAGCATGTCCGGCTACATCGTGATGATGTTCGTAGCCGCGCAGGTCATCGCCCTGTTCACCTGGTCGAACGTCGGCGTGCTGCTGGCCGTGAAGGCCGCCGCCCTCTTCACCTCCCTCGGTGTGACCGGCTTCTGGGCGATCCTGGCCTTCGTCCTGCTGGCCGCCTGTCTGAACCTCCTCGTCGTCTCGGGATCGGCCCTGTGGTCCCTCGTCGGGCCCGTGTTCATCCCCGCGTTCATGCTGATGGGCATGAGCCCCGCCCTCAGCCAGGCCGCCTTCCGTATCGGCGACTCCGCGACCGGCGCCATCACCCCGATGAACCCCTACCTCTTCCTCATCCTGGCGATGCTGCGCCAGTACGAGCCCGAGGCCAGACTCGGCACACTCATCTCCCGGCTGGCCATCTTCGTGGTGCCGTTCCTGCTGGTGTGGCTGGCCATCCTGGGGATCTTCTACGGCTTCGACCTGCCGCTCGGGCCCGGAGCACACATCGGCCTCAAGTGACGTCACTGCCCGGCTGGGCGGCTCCACCGGAACCCTCCGGAGGAGCCGCCCACTCCAGAACCGTCTTCGCGAACTCCTCCGGCAGCTGCTCGGGCACGGGCACATGACCACCGGACAGCACCCGGGTCTCGCAGCCGAGCGCGGCGGCGAACCTCTCCAGGCCGGGCAGGGAGTAGTGGTCGCCGGGGGCGCAGACCGCGAGGGTGCGGGCGGTGACGTACGGCAGCCGCAGGTCCATCTCGTACTGCCGCACGGCCACATGGCCGTCCTCGACCCGGTCGAGGACGGCCAGCGCGTCGACCATGAAGCGGCCCAGGGCGGCCTCCTCGCCCTCCTGGTAGAAGCCGCGGCGGTGGTTCCACAGCTCCAGCAGATGCGAGCCGTCGGGCTTGGCGACGACATGGTCGATCTGCTTCCGCCCACCGGCCGTGCGCCGCTTCTCCTCGTCGATGAAGGGTGTGGCGGAGAGCAGCAGACTCGACACACGGTCCTGGAACCGGGCCGCCAGCTCCACGGCGATCACTCCGCCCGTGTGGTGCCCGACGAGGTGGAAGCGGTCGAGCCCCAGCGCCTCGATCAGATCGCCCGCGGCGTCCGCGAACCGCTCGATGGAGTGCGGACCTTCGGGCCTCGCGGACGCGCCGAATCCCAGGGTGTCCATGGCGATCGCCCGATGCCCGGCACCCACGAGCGGGAGGACGTCCAGGAACTCGGTCCACGAGCGCGGGGTCTGATGCAGCATCAGGACCGGCTCTCCGGCGCCGCATTCGACATAGTGCAACTGCCCGAAACGGCTGGGCACATAGCCCTTTCGCAAGGTGTCCGTCATCAGTGGCCTGCCTTCGCTGGGGTCGGGGCGGAAAGGGCCGGCAGCACCGACGAGCCGATGGCTTCGATCAGTTCGGCCGGCGGGTCGTAGGAGCCGACGTGCTGGAGGAACACCCCCGTGACGCCCGCGGAGCGCAGGGCGCCGAGCCGCTGAGTAATCTGCTCGGCGGTACCGAACAGACAGAACTCCTCGGCGAAGCGGAGAGCCGCCTCGTCGCTTATCCACGCCGAGCAGATCTCGACGGCGGCCGGCCAGTCCTCGGCGTGGACGAGATCGGGGTACACGCCCTCGACGGTCTTGGGGACGTCGACGTCGATGCCCGCGAGGGCAAGGAAGGGCGCTCCGCCGTTCTGCGCGATCGACGCGCAGATGGGTTTGATCAGCCGCGCCTCGGCCTCGATGTCGTCGGTCACCGCGCAGAACGCGGAGACGGTCAACGGGATGTGGTCGGCGCTCCGGCCCGCGGCCTCCGCGCCCTCGCGCACCCGAGCGGTGGCGCTCCGCAGGGTCCGCGGCGAGACACCGCTGAGGAGGATCACACCGTCGGCGATCTCACCGGCGAGCTGCAGGTTCTTCGGCCCGCTCGCGGCCAGGTGCAACGGCACGCCGGGCCCCGGATCACGCAGCCGGGAGCGGACCCCGGCGTCGCCGAACTCCCACTCCTCGCCGTCCAGCAGCGCCCGAAGCATGCGCAGTCCCGCACGCATCCCGGCCGAGGTGGTCTGCCGCAGGCCGACGGGCCCGACCGAGCTGTTCCCGACGCCGAGGCCCAGGGTGAAGCGGCCCGGTGCCAGTTCCGCCACGCTGCGGGCGGCGGAGGCGACGACCGCCGGATGCCGGGTCGCCAGGTTGGTGACCGCCGTGCCGAGGCCGATCCGGTCCGTGCCCAGCGCGGCGGCGGTCAGCGTGGTGAACACATCCCGCCACAGCAGCTGGGAATCGGGGAACCAGACGTCGTCGAAGCCCAGCTCCTCGGCCCGGCGTACGGTCTCGACCACACGGTCGGCCCGGTCGCAGGGCGGTACTCGGACACCGATACGCAATGGGGACTCCATGAGCCCGGAGCGTAGGAGCCGCCCTGGTCAGAGGGGAACGAGACGGGTCCGCTGAGCGGGACAGCAGTGCGGGAAGAGTCGCCACCACGACGACGTCACCCCCGACGACGTCACCGCGGCGCCCGATACGCCTCGAACACCGTCAGCCGTGACCTGATGGCCTCCGCCGCCGCGGTCAGCGCCACCAGCAGCCGCGGCACATTGCTGCCCGCCGTCGGCGCCACGACCGACAGCGCGCCGAGAAAGACCTCGTCAGCACCCCGTACGGGCACGGCGACGGCAAGATAGCCGGCGCGGTGCTCCTCGACCTCGGTGGCATAGCCCTGCGCCCGGATGCGGGCGAGCTCCTCCGGGAGCCGGGCGGCGGTCAGCGTGCGGGGCGTGCGCCTGCGCAGTTGCGGGATCACGGCGTCCGGCGGGTACTGCTCGGGCAGCATCGCGAGCGTC
Source organism: Streptomyces sp. NBC_00038 (assembly GCF_026343635.1). Classification (NCBI taxonomy): domain Bacteria; kingdom Bacillati; phylum Actinomycetota; class Actinomycetes; order Kitasatosporales; family Streptomycetaceae; genus Streptomyces; species Streptomyces sp. NBC_00038. The sequence continues at coordinate 399,216 of NZ_JAPELQ010000001.1, read as the reverse complement.
AGCTTCCCGGCGGCGGTGCTGTGCATCGGGATGTGCCGTCCCCCCACGCTGGCCCGGGCCCGGTTGCGGTGCGCGCCGAAGTTCTCGATGCACAGCAGTTCCGTGCCGTGCGGTACCGACAGCGTGACGGCGTTGTTGACGCTCTGAGCGAGGTTCTCCACCACCGGACGCGCGGCCTCGCGCAGGGTCCGTTGACGAGGTGCCCGCAGGCCGATCTCGTACAGCTGGAGCCCGAGCCGGTAGTTGTGGCCCTCCCGCTCCAGGAGTTCCCCGGCGACCAGCTCCTGGCAGAGGCGGTACACCGTGGCCTTCGCGACCCCGGTGCGGGCCGTCAGTTCGGCGAGGCTCAGCGAGAAGTCGTCGTCCTGGAAGGCCGCCAGAATGAGGCCGACCTTGCCGAGGACGGTCTTGGGAGGCTCCCTGTCCTCTTCCCCTGGCCCGTAGGCGTGCGCAGCCGTCACGGTCCGACCTCCTCACCTCGGTGGCCGCCTCGGGCCGAGGCGGCCACCGGCACCGAGCAGTACAGGAGGAAAAATATAGACGTACTTCAATTACCTCGGGATGTACGGGATGTACCCGCTGTGCTGCTCAGATCGAGGGCGATGTCCGTGATCATGTCCTCCTGGCCGCCGACCAGCCCGCGTCGGCCGACCTCGACTAGGACGGCGCGGGTGTCGAGACCGTAGCGGGCCGCGGCGGTCTCCGCGTGCCGGAGGAAGCTGGAGTAGACGCCCGCGTAGCCGAGGGTGAGAGTCTCGCGGTCGACGCGGACGGGGCGGTCCTGGAGCGGGCGTACGAGATCGTCGGCGGCGTCCATCAGGGGGAACAGCTCGCAGCCGTGCTCCCAGCCCATCAGGTCGGCGACCGCGACGAAGGCCTCCAGGGGACAGTTGCCCGCTCCCGCGCCCTGTCCGGCGAGCGAGGCGTCGACGCGGGTGACGCCGTTCTCGACGGCCACCACGCTGTTCGCGACGCCGAGGCCGAGGTTGTGGTGGGCGTGGATGCCGAGTTCGGTGTCGGGGGACAGGACGTCGCGGTAGGCGCGGAAGCGGTCCCGGACGCCGTCCATCGTCAGGCGGCCGCCGGAGTCGGTGACGTACACGCATTGCGCGCCGTACGACTCCATCAGCTTGGCCTGGCGGGCGAGCTCGGCGGGCTCCGCCATGTGGGACATCATCAGGAACCCGGCGACGTCCATGCCCAGTTCGCGGGCGGCGGAGATGTGCTGGGCGGCGATGTCGGCCTCGGTGCAGTGGGTGGCGATGCGTACCGAGCGGATACCGAGCGAGTGGGCCTGCTTGAGGTCGTGGAGGGTGCCGATGCCGGGCAGCAGCAGGGTGGTGGGAATCGCCCGGTGTACGGCGCCGACGACGGCCTCGATCCACTCCCAGTCGGTGTGCGCACCCACTCCGTAGGTGATGCTGGAGCCCGAGAGTCCGTCGCCGTGGGAAACCTCGATGGCCGCGACTCCGGCCGCGTCGAGGGCGGTCGCGATGGTGCGGGCCTGGTCGACGGTGTAGCGGTGGCGGATGGCGTGCATGCCGTCGCGCAGGGTGACGTCCTGGATGTACAGCGTGGTCACTTGGCAGCCTCCGCACTCCGGTGGGCGGCCAGGCGTTCCGCGGTGCGCAGCGCGGCCGAGGTCATGATGTCGAGGTTGCCGGCGTAGGCGGGCAGGTAGTGGGCGGCGCCCTCGACCTCCAGGAACACCGACACCTTCAGCGGGGTGGCGTCGGCCGGGACGAGGGTGCGCAGCGGGTCGTCGGCGCCGAGCTGCTCGAACTGCACCTTCTGCTTGAGGCGGTAGCCCGGCACATAGGCCTGTACGCGCCCGACCATCTCCTCGACCGACGCGATCACCGCCTGCTCGTCGCATGCGGAGACCAGGCAGTGCACGGTGTCTCGCATGATCAGCGGCGGTTCCGCCGGGTTGAGCACGATGATCGCCTTGCCGCGCGCCGCGCCCCCGACCTTCTCGATCGCGGAGGCGGTGGTCTCGGTGAACTCGTCGATGTTGGCCCGGGTGCCGGGACCGGCGGAGCGGGAGGCGATGGACGCGACGATCTCCCCGTAGTGCACGGGGGTCACGGCCGAGACAGCGGCGACGATCGGGATCGTGGCCTGTCCGCCGCAGGTGACCATGTTGACGTTCGCGCTGTCGAGATGGGCGTCGGCGTTGACCGGCGGCACCACGTACGGGCCGAGGGCGGCCGGGGTGAGGTCGACGACCGTGCGGCCCAGCCCGCGCAGGACATGGTCGTGGCGGCTGTGGGCGCCCGCCGAGGTGGCGTCGAAGACGATCCGGACCTCGGCGAACTCGTCGAGGGTGATCAGCCCGTCGATGCCCTCGTGTGTGGTGGCGACCTTCAGCCGGCGGGCGCGGGCCAGGCCGTCCGAGTCCGGGTCGATGCCGGCCATCGCGGCCATCTCCAGCTCCTCGGACAACCGCAGCACCTTGATCATGAGATCGGTGCCGATGTTGCCGGAGCCGATGACGGCCACCTTCGTACGGGTGCTCATCACCTGTCTCCTTCCGTCGCGAACTCCACGGCCACCTGGCCGAGTTGACTGATGCGCGCCTCGAACCGGTCGCCCGGGGCGGCGACCGCCATCGGGCCAAGGGCTCCGGTGAGCACGACGTCCCCGGCCCGCAGCGGATCGCCCATGCGGGCCAGGGTGGAGGCGAGCCAGGCCGCCGCGTTGAGCGGGCTGCCCAGGCAGTCGGCGCCGGTGCCTTCGGAGACCACCTCGTCGCCGCGGGTCATCGTCATCCGTACGCCTCGCAGATCAAGTCCCGTGAGCGGTACGGGAGTACCGCCGAGGACGAACAGGCCGCTGGAGGCGTTGTCCGCGACCGTGTCCACGATGGTGATGTCCCAGTCCGCGATCCGGCTGTCCACGATCTCCAGCGCGGGCAGCGCGAAGTCCGTCGCGCGCAGGATGTCGACCACGGTGCAGTCCCGGTGCGGGAGTTCGGCTTTGAGGACGAGGGCCACCTCTGCCTCCACCTTCGGCTGGATCAGCCGCCCTGCCGGGACCGAACCGTTCTCCGCCACCGCCATGTCGGCGAACAGTGTCCCGAAGTCCGGCTGGTCCACGCCGAGTTGGGTCTGTACGGCGGGTGAGGTCAGGCCGATCTTGCGGCCGACGATGCGCCGCCCGGCCGTCAGGCTGCGCTCGACGTTCGCCCGCTGCACGGCGTACGCGGTGTCGATGCCGGAGAGGAAGGTGCGAACGGGCGGGCAGGGAACCCTCGTTCGGGTCGCGTCCAGCAGGCCGTCGGCGGCCTTGGTGACCTCCGGGGCGCTCATCGGCCGCCGCCCTGCGTGGAGCCGACGAAGAGCGTGTCGACGCCCACGGGACCGAGGCCGGTCGCCCCGCCCGGCGTACCCAGCGGCCCCGCACGCCCCGGCAGGGGTTCCTCGAAGAAGCGGCGGTTGTCGGTGCGGAACTCCTGGTCGGCGAGGCGGTCGACGGTGATCGCCTGCTCCGGGCAGGCCGTCTCGCAGGCGCCGCAGTCGATGCATTCCGCCGGGTTGATGTACAGCTTGCGGTCGCCCTCGTAGATGCAGTCGACCGGGCACTCCTCGACACAGGACCGGTCCATGATGTCGACACAGGCCGCGCCGATGACGTACGCCATGTCAGTTCTCCTTCTCTGTGGAGTGCCCGGGGAACAGGGCCGCCTCCGGATCGATGACGGTGGCCGCGTTGTTGACCGCGGTGGCCACCTCGCCGAAGCCCACGGCGATCAGGCGCACCTTGCCCGGGTAGTCGGTGATGTCGCCGGCCGCGAACACGCGGGGCAGATTGGTGGCCATCCGGGTGTCGACGGAGATGTTCCGCGCCCGCAGCTCCAGGCCCCAGTCCTTGAACGGGCCGAGGTCGGCGAGGAAGCCGAGCGCGGCGACGACGGTGTGGGCCGGGAGCAGCCGGGTGGCCTTGGTGGTGCGGTGCCGGACCTCGACCTGCTCGACCCGCGTGGTGCCGTGCAGTGCGCTGATCTCGGAGTCGGTGACGATCTCGATGCCGAGGGTGCGCACCTTGTCGACGCTCGCGCGGTGGGCCCGGAAGCGTCCGGTGCGGTGGACGAGCGTGACGGACCGGGCGATCGGCGCGAGCGTGGCCGCCCAGTCGAAGGCGCTGTCGCCGCCGCCGACGACCACGACGTCGTGGTCGGTGTGCTCGGAGGGGGCCGGCACGAAGTAGACCTGCCCCCGGCCGAGGTAGTCCTCGCCCGCCGGGAGCGGCCGGGGGGTGAAGGTGCCGACGCCGCCGGTGATGACAACTGCCCCGGCCCGTACGGTCGTTCCCCGGTCACTGCGGACGACCGGGCGGCCGTCGGGGCCGTGGGACAGGCCGACCGCCTGGTGTCCGAGGAGGTAGCGGGGGCCGTACGGTTCGGCCTGGGCGACAAGGCTCTCCACCAGGTCGCGGCCCCGCACCGACGGGAATCCGGCGATGTCGAAGATGGGCTTCTCCGGGTACATCGCGCTGATCTGGCCGCCGAGCTGGGGCAGTACGTCCATGACCGTGACGCGCAGTCCGCGGAAGCCGGCGTAGTAGGCGCCGTAGAGGCCCGCCGGGCCGGCGCCGATGATCAGGACGTCCGTCTCGACCACCTGCGACTCGTCCGTGGCGGTCGGGTCGTCCATGGCGACCGGCTCATCAGTAGGAACGCTCATGGTCCAGGAGCGTAGGGACGGGCCCGGCGCCGCCCAACGGAATCGGTCCGCCAGGCGGGACATGCCCCAGGGGATCTTTCGGATGGCCAGCGGGCCGCTTGGGAGCCGCTGTTGCTGGTGGCGGTGCTGGGCGGACCGTCGTCATGCCGGCGGAAGCCGATTGATGGGAGGCCCGGGACGCTCGCGCGGGAGCCGTACGTCTCGCCGCCGCCAGCGTCTGGCTCTGAGCCCGTGAGCCGAACGGACCCTGGGCCGGGTCAGTATCCGATGGCCTCGCGGAGAAGCAGCACGGTGCCGCGCCCTGGGCGGGGTTCCGCGTTGAGGATGAGCAGGCGGTTGACGGCGCTGGGCATCCCGTACACCGCCTGGGCGCGGGCGTTCTCCAGTGGGAGGGCGTGCTCCTCGACGCGGCGCAGCGCTGTGCTCAGGTCGGGCACCACCTTCTGCGCGCCGACGATCCAGACCGCGTGGGCGGCGCCGCCCGCGTTGGCAGGGAGTTGGCTGCCACTGCCCGAGGCAAGAACGAGCGAGCCGGTCTCGGTGACCGCGGCAACGCTGTTGACGACGAATTCGGGGCCGGCGGCCAGCCTTCGGATCTCGTCGGCGCCGGTGGCACGGTCGATGGCCAGGAGGCGCGGCCTGATGGCGTCGTACCGGCCGCCTGCGTTGATGTCCTCGTCGATGCCGGACAGCCGGAGGGTCTCGCTGGCTCCGGTGAGTACGCTGACGCCCTCGGGGAGCAGGTCCTTGATGCGGGCGCGCGCTTCTGCGGCGTCGTCGAGGATCTCGGCGGCGAAGCCGCCCGCACGCAGCGCGGCGGCTGCTCGCTCCAGTCGTTCGGCCGTTGCCGGGTCGGTGAAGGATGCGGCCGGAGCCGGGGTGGCCGTGGCGTTGGCCGTGTTGGTCCCGGAACTCTGCGCCGCGTGGGGCGCCGTGCCCGCCAGGGGAGAGGTGTCGAGGTACCTGACCTCGTACACCCGCTCGGCGAACTTCCAGCCCTCCGCGGTGCGCTGGTAGCGGTCGTGGTAGACGGCGTAGTTCAGACCCTGGCGTCCGTCGAGGGCCCGCGCGAGTTCTTGGATGTAGGCGCGGCCGGTCGCGGTGTCGCCGTCGAGCAGGATCGTGCCGGGGTGTGTGGTCTGCACGAAGAAGTCCCACTGGCTCTGCAGCCGCTCGCCCCCGGCACGGATCTCCTCTCGGCCGATCTGCTCGACGGGGATGTTGGGCATGCGCAGGGCACCGTCCGGTGTGAACAGCGACGCCAGGCGAGGTCGGTCGCGCATCATCGCCGCGTCGGTGAACTCGCCCCGCAGCGCCTCGATCTCGACGCGGTCCGCGATGGCCTGGAAGTCGTTCATCTAAGTCCCCTCTCCGTCTTGTTGTCGTCCTCACCGCTCCGACAGCGCAGCACTTCGGAATGTGAGGCGGCGCGTCGGCCTCACATTCCGGTGCGCTGTCTTGTCGTAACGGGTAGTGGCACAGAAGCGAGCGAGGGAGACGGCCAGACCATGACCACCAGAGCCGAGCCCGGCGACGATCAGAGCGATCCGGGCCTCAGCGCGATCATGAGCGAGCGGCGCCAGGTGATCAACCTCGCCTATCGGCTCCTCGGGTCACTTGCCGACGCCGAGGACGTCGTGCAGGAGACCTACGCCCGCTGGTACGCCATGTCCGCACGGGAGCAGGAGGCCATCGAGTCGCCCGGCGCCTGGCTGATGACGGTCGCCAGCCGCATCTGCCTGAACCTGCTCAGCTCGGCACGGGCCAGGCGCGAGACGTACGTGGGCGACTGGATCCCGGAACCGCTGCCCCAACCCACGGAGTGGATCACCGGGCGCTCCGGCGTCGGCGGGATCGACCCGGCCGACCGGGTCACCCTCGACGAGTCAGTGACGATGGCCTTCCTGGTCGTCCTCGATTCGATGACCCCGGCCGAGCGCGTCGCGTTCGTCCTGCACGACGTCTTCCGCTACCCCTTCGGCGAGGTCGCCGAGATCGTCGGCCGCACCCCGGCGGCTTGCCGCCAACTGGCCTCGTCCGCCCGCCGTCGCATCCGCACTGCGCAGAGCCCGGCGGGCCCGAGTACCGAGCAGGCCGGCATCGTCAGGCAGTTCAAAACGGCATGGGAGGCCAAGGACATCGACGCCCTGATCAGTCTGCTCGATCCCGACGCCACCGCGACCGCCGACGGCGGCGGGCTGGCCGTCACCCACCTGCTTCCGATCGTGGGCGGTCAGCAGATCGCACGCGGCTACGCCAAGATCGCGCGTCTGTGGGGCGGCCGCACCACGATCCTTGAGTGCACGGTCAACGGCCTGCCCGGCCTGGTGGCGCAGCAGAACGGCACCATCGTGACCGTGTTCGCGTTCGAGATCGCGGGCGACCGGATCAGGCATGTATGGGCGGTGCGAAACCCTGAGAAGCTCCGACCTTGGCGGATCCGCTGAGGAGCGACCCGAAACACCGCAGCGATTGGATCGTGACCCGCGCCGAGCCCACATCTCGCCCAGGTCGCCCAGCAGTGCGTCGTGTCACCCTGGCGCGAGACCGGCCAGGCCGCGTGAGCACCGTCGTCGTTGGCGCGTTCGCCGCTCCCCGGGCCCACCGACCGGCCGCGCCCCGTCATCAACCTCTGTGGGCAGAACAGCTAGACAGGCTTCAGAGCCAGAGTGACGGTCCCCGAAACGCACGGCGTGCCGTCGGCCTTGAGCACGGCCACGTCGAGCGACATGCGCGCGCCGTCGACGGCCGTGACCGTCCCGGTCCAGGTGAGGGCTTCGCCGGCCACGGCGGTCGTACGGTTGCGCCAACTCACCGACTCCAGACGGGATTCGGCCCCGGCCCAGGCCAACGCGTACCGGGCGAGCGTCTCGCCGTGCAGCGTGGACTGTACGACGACATCGGGGAAGCCCTCCGAGGCCGCGAACTCGGCGTCGTAGTGGATGCGATGGGCGTTCCAGGACACCGCGCTGAACCGGAACAACTGCACGCGGCTGTGCGTGTAGTGCCGCGGCGGGCAGACCTCGCCGGGGACGTGCGGGTTCATGCGCCCGTCCCAGGGGTGAGGGCGTCCTGGACGACGATCGTCTCGTCGACGGCCGTCAGTTCGCCGCCGTCCGGCGCCGTGTAGCGGGTGGTGACGCCGAGCAGCACGAAGTCGCCGGACCGGCCCTTCTTGTACGCGACGGAGGTGACCGTGCGCGAGGCGGTGACCCGGGTGCCCGCGAGCGGGGCCCGGGTCAGACGTACCGACTGGCCGCCGTGCACCTGGCGGACCGGGAGGCCCTGGGTGCAGGGAGACTCCCGGGCGGCCAGGCCGTCCGGGCGCAGTTCCTGCTCGGCCGGTCCGTCCTCCCAGCTCATGGTCGACGCGAGGAAGAGGGCGGGGGCCTCGACCGGCGCCCCCCTGGCCTCCTGTTCACGGGCCTCGTGGATGTAGTCGGTGTCGTTGAGGGCGGCGGCGTACCGGCAGAAGTCCTTGACGGTGAGCGTGCCGCAGTCCTCGTCCTCCCAGCGGTCGACGAGCGCGCGGGCCCGGGCCAGCACCTCGTGCAGTGCGCTCACAGGGCCGACCGCAGCGACCGGCTGATGCCCAGGCCCGCGGTGCGCAGAGCGCCGGTGTGCGCGACGGCGTCCATGCGGTAGGTGGGCGCGGTGATGGACAGGGCACCCGCCAGCGCGTCCTGCCGGCCGAAGACGGGGACGGCCATGCTCATGTAGCCGAGCCGTACCTCCTCCGCCTCGGTCGCGATGCCCTGCTCCCGGATCCGCTCCACCTGGCCGCGCAGCCGCCCCGGCGAGGTGATGGTGTGCCGGGTGAACGGTTTCAGCCCGTTCCTGACGACCTCGCCGAACAGAGGGGAGGGGGAGAACGCCAGGATCGCCTTCCCGGTGGCCGTGCAGTACAGCGGGAGCCGCCCCGCCACCCGCGACTCCTCGCTCAGCCCGCGGTGCGCCAGGATCTTCTCCAGGTACACGACGTCGAGGCCGTCGTGGATCGCGAAGTGGATGGTCTCGTGGGTCGCCAGGAGGAGATCCTCCATGTACGGCTGGGCCACTTCCCGCAGGATCCGCTGCCGGTGCACCCGCTGGCCGATCTCGAACAGGCGCAGCCCGAGCCGGTAGTTGCAGTCCGCTCTCTCCAACAGGCCCCAGACCACCAGTTCCTGGCAGAGCCGGTGCACGGTGGCCTTCGCCACGCCCGTACGGCGTACCAGATCGGCCAGGGAGAGCGAGTCGTCGTCGACGGTGAACGCCTCCAGGATGGGCCGCACCTTGCCGAGGACGGAGTTCATCGGGTCGGGACAGGAGCCGTTGGGTGCGGCGGACATGGGGGAGGGGATGGGGGCGCGGTCGATGGGGACGACGGTCATGGCGGACACCTCACGGTCACTCGGCGGACGAAGACTCGGCGAGAAAGGCCAGGCTGAGCGGGTTGTAGAGATCGGCCTTCTCGTGCTGGGGCCAGTGCCCGCACTCGTTGAAGACCTCAAGCCGTGCCCCGGAGATGGCGGCGGCGATCGCCTCGGCCTCCGGGACGTCACCGAGCGGGTTCTTGTTGCCCCACACCACCAGCGTCGGCGCCTTGATCCTGGCCATCCGGTCGGGCCGCAGCAGATTGCGCTCGCGCGCCTCCAACTCCTGCAAGGCCAGCAGGTTGTGCAGGTTCTTCTGGAAGTCGGGGTGGTGGTAGATCTCGTAGCGCACCTGCGTCAGCTCGTCGCCCAACTCCTCGTCCCACTCGGCCCACAGCAGCCGCAGCCGGTCCCGGGTGTAGGAGATCTCCTCGTTGAGGGCTGCTGCCCGGGTGGACGTCTTCAGCCGCTCCATCACCGCCGGGTTGATCTTCGTGCCGCCCATGCACAGCAGTTGGAGGGAGGTGACCCGGTCCGGGTACTCGCTCGCCGCCCAGGACCCCACCCAGCCGCCCAGCGACTCGCCGACCAGGTGGGCGCGTTCGGCGCCCACCGCGTCCAGGTAGGCCATCAAGTGGTCGACGTATGCCGGGATTTCACCTGGGCGGTCCGGCTTGCCGGTGTAGCCGTGCCCGAGCATGTCGATCGCGTGGCAGCGGTATCCCGCCGAGGCGTGCGCCGGGATGTTGCGGACGAACGCCTCCAGATGGCCGGTCGTGCCGTGCAGGAAGACGACGTGTTCGCCGTCCTCGGGGCCGGCCTGCAGGGCGCGGGTGGTGACATCGCCGGTCTCGACGTACGCGTGGCGGTAGTCGATGCCCGACAGTTCGGTCCAGATGCTCATGACTGCCTTTCCTGGGGGTGTGCGGGGTCGAGGACGGCGACGGCCATCCCGGTGAGCCACTCGGGCATCGGTTCGTACGCCAGCCGCTGGCCGGGCACGTGGTCGAGCACGGCCGACATCAGCAGCCAGGTGCGCAGCTCCTGCGCCCCGTTGCCCGCGACCTTCTCCAACTCCTCGGTTGAGTAAGCGGTGATACTCCGCATCTCGCCGCGCGAGACGAGAGACAGGAACTCCTCGTCGAACTCCGGGTTGAGCGAGGCCTCCGCGGCCCGGATGATCTCGCGGCGCCTGATGTCGTAGTCCTGCCAGTTCTCCCGGCCGTTCAGCCAGGCGCCGACCATGAACTCCTCGTCGTCGCCGTGCGGTTCGCGCCAGTCCGGCCAGGGCAGCCGGTGCGAGAGCCCGCCGGAGCCGATCACCGCGACGCGGCGGTCCTCCGGGAAGGCGAGTACCGCCTCCCGGATCGCCCGGCCCAGCTGCTCGCAGCGTTCGAGGGTGGGCAGGGGAGGGGCGAAGACGTTCACGACGATCGGTACGAGTTCCACGTCCAGGCCTTCCAGGAGGTACTGGATGGCGTGCGACTGGCCGTGGTCGATCTGCAGCCGGGCGGAGAAGGCCGGGTCGAAATTGCCTTCCTCCACAAGGGAGGTGGCGATGTGCCGGGCGAGCGGGATGTCGACCGGCTGCGGACCCTTCGGGGTGCCGGACTCGCCGCTGGCCACGCACTCGCCGACGCCGATGGTGAAGCTGGGGATCAGGTCGAGCCAGAAGCCGCGGAAGTGGTTGGAGCCGACGAGGATCACCGTGTCGGGGCGGGCCGCGGCGAGCGCGTCGCGTGCCTCGGCGAGCGCGTCCCGGAACCGCTCGGCACGGTCCTTGTGGAAGGTCTCCTCCCAGTGGGTGTTCATCAGCGTGCTGTGCGACGCGCCCACGCCCAGGACGATCTCGGTCATGCCGGTTCTCCTTCGAACTCCAGGTCCAGTTCGGCGCGGGAGCGGGTGACGGTGTCGACGGCCGTACGGACCAGATGGCGCGTGAGCCTCTCCATCGCCCGTACGGAGACGGTGTTCATGCCGCGGGCGAAGTCGATGTCGAACGGCGTCTCGGCCTCGCTCACCTTCGGCATCCCGACGCGGACCGTGGGGATGCCGCGCCCGCGCAGGATGTTGGCGTCGGTGGCACCGCTGTTGCCGCGGACGGCCTCGTGAGCGCGGCCCTCGAACGCCTCCCAGGCGGCCGTGGCGCTGCGGGTGATCCAGTTGTCCGGGGCCGTGCGGGTCCCCGGGATGGCCAGGACCATCTCGGCGCTGACGTCGAGCCCCGGCAGCTTGTCGCGGATCGCGTCCAGCGCGGCGGCGAACTCCCGCTTGGCGCGCATCGGCGTGGCGTCCGGGCCGATGCGCAGGTCCACCATGAGGGTGCAGGCGGCCGGGGTGACCGCCGCCATCCGGGGCCAGCCGCCGCGCACCGACGACACGATGCCCTGCGGCGCGACCGTGCCCGCGGTGTGCCGCTCGGCGTACTGGACGAACCACTCCTCCAGATACCGCGCGACCTCTCCGGCACGGGCGATGGCGTTGTCGTATGGCAGCCGGTGGCGGGAGCCGACGTAGGTGTGCGTGCCGCGGACCGTCACCTCGAACCAGACGAGGCCCACCTCGTCCCAGGAAACCGTCCAGCCGGGCTTGGCGATGACCGCGTAGTCGGTCCACAGGCCCTGCTCCAGGAGGAACGAACAGCCCACGCCCTGGCCGGTGTTGAGCCTGGTGCTGCCCGGCCGGGAGTTGGTGGGCATGCCGCCCGCGCCGAACGCCACCACCAGGTCCCCGGTGAGCGGGATGCCGGCCAGGGCGATCGCCTCGGCGGCCATCATCACGCAGGCCGCGTGGCCCTTCGGATTGGACGCCCCGAGCCCGACCACCAGGTCGTCGTGGACGGTGGCCCGCGGGCGCATGTCGTCCCGCAACTCCGGGCCGATCCAGGGGAGATCCTCGCTCTCCTCGCCCACGGTCAGGGTGTCGATGGGCGCGTACAGCATCAGGTCCGGGCCGGTGCCGTCGCCGTCGAGCCGGGCCCAGGCGTTGGCCTGACGTTCGTCGAGCGGCTGGACCGCGGACCGGCAGCCCGTGGTGCGCAGCGTGTCGGCGATGTGCGCGGCGAGCGGGGCCTCGTCGCCGGTCGGGGACGGGATGTCGACGAGCCCGGTGATCAGGTCGCGCAGCCGGTCGGCGGTGATGTGCCGCCAGGCGTCGGCGGTGTAGGCGGCCCGCTTGTCGTCCAGCCCGGCCAACTCGCCTGCCGCGCTCACTGGTTGATCCTGTGGACCTGGGTCATGGTGGTGCGCTCGAAGCGCTTCTTCGCGAACGGGAGCCCGATCGCGATACCGGCCCCGATCAGCAGAGTGAGCAGTGTGCGGCCCATGGTCAGGCCTCCTTACCGTCGGTGCCCGTCGCGGCCAGCTTCTTGCCGTACTCCTCCTCGCTGAGGTTCCGCCAGGCGGTCAGCGAGATGTCGGGGCGGTAGAGCTTCTCGGGGGGCGCGTCCGTGATGTCGACCATCCAGGCGTCCTGGCCGGAGAACTGGCCGTGGAACAGCCAGCGGATCGCGCCCAGGTACTTGCCGTAGAAGCGCAGGGTGTCCCAGCCCTCGGTGAAGTTGACCATCACGCCGACGTAGCGGTGGTTGTCCTCGTCGACGGGGACGTAGAACTCGTAGTGGATGAAGTTCGGGTAGGCGATGCGCAGCACACCGGGCATCGACAGGGACGCGAAGCCGGGGAACTCCTGGGCCTCGATCGTCGGGTTGATCTTGTCGGCCTTGCCGGTGTTGCCGATGTTGAAGGTTTCCTTCGGCGGCTGGAACTTCCACCAGCGTTTGTTCGACCAGCGGCCGACCCCCGGGAACTCCGCCTCCCAGTAGACCTCGTCCTGAACGCGGAAGATCCAGCGGCCCTTGGGCACGATCCGGGTGATGTTCCAGGTCGGCATCGGCTTGAACAGCCGCCAAAGTGCCGTGCGGTGCAGGTACTTGGCGTGCCCCTCGTCGAAGCCGTTCTCGCAGGCGAAGCGCCAGTTGCCGCTGCGCGGGTCGATGCGGCCGCCCATCACGAAGGCGTTGGAGACGAGCTCCTCCGGCAGCTGCGAGTCGATCGCGTGCGGGTCCTCGTCGGCGAGAGGGATGTACACCCACACCATGCCGAGCCGCTCCTCGACCGCGTACGTGCGGACGGAGACCTTGCCGGTCAGGCGGCAGCCGGGCCCGTCGGTGATGACCGCGGCCAGCTTCCCCGTGGGCAGATCGAAGGTCCAGCCGTGGTACGGGCAGCTCACCGTGCCGGGGAACTGCTGGTCGCCCTCGGACAGCGGAACCCCGCGATGCGGGCAGCGGTTGTGCAGCGCGTACGCCGTGCCACCGTCCCGGATCAGGGTGATCTTCTCCCCGCAGATCGTGAACGGGAGCGGCTTGCCGGTGATCTGGCTGGACCAGGTGACCGGGTACCAATAGCCGCGGAAACCCGTGCCCGCGGCGTCGTAGTGGGGCCACGACTTCCAGTCCTGCCGTCCGGGCTCCACTGGTCTGCGGCGGCTCCGGACAGGGGGCTGTGCGTCGGGCGACTCCTCGACCGTCATCGTGCGTGTCCTCCTGCTGCCGGGTGAACTGTGATGGCGAGCATGCGGCGGACGACGGATCCGTCCAAGGGACCCGTCTCGCTGAGCAGACCGCACCGGTCCTGGCGGCATGCCCGGGGCCCTGACCTGCGTGTCCCGCTCAGCGGACCCTCGTCAGTGCGGCTGCGGCACACGGCGTTCTACGGTGCGCCAATTCCAGGGCCCCACCCAGACGACCTGTCGCAACCCCCGAGGTGCCCCATGCAGACACGGTTCAGCACACGACGTTTCCTTGCCGGCCCCGCCGCTCTCACCGCCGCGCTGCTCACGCTCACCGCGTGCGGCGCGGGCACCACCGACTCGACCGCCGCCGGCAACGACGCCGCGGGCCCCACGATCCGCATCGGCGTCGGAATCGACGCCTCGTACGCGCCCTTCTTCCTCGCCGACGCCGAAGGGCTGTGGGCCAAGCACGGAGTCGACGTGCAGCTCGTGCAGTTCGGGCAGGGCAGCGAGGGCGTCAACAACCTGATCGCCGGACAGGTGCAGATGTCCGGGAACTCGGACACCACCACCATCAGCATGCTCCAGCAGTCCCCCGACCTGCGGTCCCTGCTGGTGTACGAGCAGTCCGGGAAGTATCTGAAGGTCGTGCTCGGGCCGAAGGTGACCTCCCCCTCCAAGATCCGCAAGATGGCCGTCGCGCCGGGCCTGTCCGAGATGGCGGCGACCCGGTTCCTGGAGTCGAAGGACATCGACCCGAAGTCGGTGGAGTTCGTCACCGCCGACCCGCCGGAGATCCCCGCCCTGATGAAGAAGGGCGATGTCGACGCGTACGTGCTGTGGGAGCCGTGGCCCACCAAGGGCGTCGAGCAGGGCGGGAAGGTCCTGGAGAACACCGGCGCCTTCGGGCTGACGTACGCCCAATGGCTGCTCACGAATTCCGACTGGCTGAAGTCCAACACCGACACCGCGGTCAAGGTCGCCGAGACCCTGGAGGAGGCGGCCCGGCTGACCGAGTCCGATCCGCAGGCGGCGGCCGAGGCGACCGAGAAGGCCGTGAAGGTGCCGGCGGCCCAGACCGTGACCGCGATCAAGGAGATCGACTTCGGTGTCCGCGACTTCACCGCCGCGGATCTCAAGGGCTACGAGAACACGGCCCAGTTCGTCCTCGACAGCGGCAAGGTCAAGGCGAAACCCGATGTCACGGCGGTCGTCCAGCGCGGCTGGCTCAACGAGCACGTGAAGGGATCATGATGACCAAGGCCATCGAGACCGACCGCCCCGAAGCCGGTCTCGGCGACCGACGCGGCGCGGCCCTGTGCGCCGACGGCGTCGGCATCCGCTTCGGCTCCTTCGAAGCGGTCCGGGACATCAGTCTCGACATCGCCGCCGGTGAGTTCCTCTGTCTGCTCGGCCCCAGCGGCTGCGGCAAGTCCACCCTGCTGTCCGCCATGGCCGGATTCACCGCCGTGGACACGGGCGGCCTCACCGTCGGCGGCGCGCCCGTCACCGGCCCCGATCCCGACCTCGGCATGGTCTTCCAGAGCAGCGAAGCCCTCTTCGACTGGATGACAGTCCGTCAGAACGTCATGTTCGGGCCGAGGATGCGCGGACGGTCACGCGCGGTGCAGGCACAACTGGCCGACGAATACCTCGGCCTGGTCGGACTGCGGCACTGCGC
Source organism: Streptomyces sp. NBC_00038 (assembly GCF_026343635.1). Taxonomy (NCBI): domain Bacteria; kingdom Bacillati; phylum Actinomycetota; class Actinomycetes; order Kitasatosporales; family Streptomycetaceae; genus Streptomyces; species Streptomyces sp. NBC_00038. The sequence goes on along the minus strand of NZ_JAPELQ010000001.1, from coordinate 383,980 downwards.
GGACCGGTTTCCGGGCCAGTTGAGCGGCGGTATGCGCCAACGCGTGCAGATCGCCCGGGTGTTGGCCAACGAGCCCGACGTCGTGCTGATGGACGAGCCGTTCGGCGCACTCGACGCACAGACCCGGCAGGTCATGCAGGAGGAGACCGACCGCATCTGGCGCGCCTCGGGCTGCACCGTCGTCTTCGTCACCCACGACATCGACGAGGCGATCCTGCTGGCCGACCGCATTGCGGTGATGACCGCGGGTCCCGCCGCCTCCATCAAGTCCGTCTATCCGGTGGACCTTCCGAGGCCCAGGGAGGAGTCCGACCCGGCCGCCGTGGAGCTGCGCCGCGCCCTGCGGCAGGACATCGGCGAAGAGGTACGCAAAGCCCTGCGCGACCAGGGTCTCGACCCGGAGGGGGACGCACGATGACCGTCGTCACGGCGGGTGCCACCGCCACCACGGGAACCGGCCGCCGCCAGGCCTGGGCGGGTGTACGGACACTGCGCACGGTCGGCATCTACACGCTGTCCGTCCTCGCCGGCGTCGGCATCTGGCAACTCCTTGCGATGAAGTACGGCCCCTCGCTGGTCGCCTCCCCGAGCGAAACCCTCTCCGCCGCCCGGGAGTTGGCGAGCGACGGCACCCTCACCAACTCGATCATCGCCTCCAGCCGCCGCATCCTGATCGGCTGGGGACTCGGCGTGGCCGTCGGGGTTCCGGTCGGCCTGCTGGTGGGCCAGATCAAGGTCGTACGCCAACTCCTCGACCCGTACATAGAGTTCTTCCGCTTCATCCCGCCCGTCGCCTTCGTGACCCTCGCCGTGGTGTGGCTCGGCATCGGGGAGTCCTCGAAGGTCGTCCTGATCTTCTACACGGCCGTTTTCATCGTCACCCTCAACACCAGCGCCGGGGTGATGGCGGTCAACGAGTCCAAGCTGCGGGCCGCGGCCAGTCTGGGCGCGAGCCGTAGGCAGATCCTCCAGGGGATCGTGCTGCCGTCGACCGTTCCGCACATCGTCACCGGAGCGCGCCTGGCCATGGGCAACAGCTTCCTGACCATCGTCTCCGCCGAAATCGTCGCCGCCCAGGTCGGGCTCGGCTCGCTGATCTGGACCTCCCGCAACTACGGGCGGATCGACTGGGTCTTCGTCGGCATCATCACCCTGGGAATCCTGGGGTTCGTGTTCGACCGGGTGCTGCGGATCGTGGCGTCCCGGGTACTGCGTCGATACGGAGTGAAACTGTGAGTTCCGGGACCTCCCGCGCCCTGCTGCTCGACCAGTTCGGCTCGCTGCCACGTCCGGTGGAGCGGCCGGTGCCGGAGCCGAAGCCCGGCCACACCCTCGTACAGATGCGGGCGGCCCAGGTCGCGCACCTCGATCTCAACGTCGTGGACGGCAGGTTCGGGATCCTGCCCGACCTGCCGGCGGTGCCCGGCACCACCGGCTGCGGGATCGTCCTCGCCTCGGACACCCACCCCGAGGGCAGCCTGGTCAGGCTCGGCGGCAAGGGCCTCGGCATGCGGCGGGACGGCTGCTGGGCGCAGCACGCGCTGGTGCCGGACGCGGCGGTATCGGCGGTTGCGGAGGGCACCGACCCGGCGCTGGCATGCAGCTACTTCTCACCGGCGGGCACGGCCTGGGCGGCGGTCCACGCGGTCGCAGGCGTCCAGCCGGGGGAGCGGGTCCTGGTGACCGGGGCGGCGGGTGCCGTCGGCTCCCTGACCGTGCAGGTCGCCGCGCGGGCCGGGGCCGAGGTGATCGGCGTGGTCGGCCGCCCCGGCAAGCTCGACCACGTCCCGGCCGCCGCCAAGGCCCTGCTGGCGGCGGACCTGTCGGCCGAATCGGTGGGCGGCCCCGTCGACGTCCTCATCGACACGGTCGGCGGCCCGGTCCTGCGGGCCGCCCTTCCACTGGTACGCCCCCGCGGCCGTGCCGCCCTCGTCGGCTACACCGCGGGCCGCGAGTTCGACGTGGACCTCGCGGACTTCCTCCTCGCCGACGTCTCGCTGCTTCCCGTCAACCTGATGACCCGGGGCAGGGAGGTCGCGGCGGACGCGGAACGCCTGCTCGGCGCACTGCGCACGGGGGAACTGACCCTGCCGATCGAGCGATACGGCCTCGACGGCCTGGAGGAGGCGGTGGACCGACTGCGATCCGGGGAGGCGGTCGGCAGGGTGGTGCTGGAGCTGGTCTGACCCCGAGGCGAGGCGCTGTCAGCCCTCCAGGGCGGGCAGCCCCGCCAGGCCGGACTCGCGCATGACGCGTTCGACGGTGTCCGCGAGCGTGCTGTCGGCACCCAGGACCGTCTCGACGCCGCCGGGCAGCAGATCACGCGGCCGGTACCACTCGCGCAGCTCCGCCTCGCCGTACTCGGCGGCCTGGGGCTTGGTGGCATGCCGCCGCAGCGTCTCGTCGAACGGGACGTCCAGGTAGTAGCAGTGCGTGCTGCCCCGATGATCGTCGGCCAGCCGTTGGAGCATCCGGCCGTAGTGCGCGACGTACAGGATCCCCTCCAGCACGACGTGGTAGCCGGCATCGAGGGCGTATCGGGCGACGGTGTCGATGAGACCGATGTTCGCCGCGTCGGGGCGGTCGCGCTCCCGCAGTACCACCCGGCGCAGATTGTCCTGCCCGACCAGCGCCAGTCCCCGCCCGAACCGCTCCCGAATGCCGGCAGCGACGGTCGACTTGCCCGAGGCGGAGTTGCCGTCAGCACAACGAGCCGCGTCTCCGTGCTCCCCGCCCTCATCCGCGCAGCTTGCGGGTGAAGCGGTGCAGGTGGGGGTCCAGGGTCGCGAGAGGCTCGGTGAGGACCTCGTCGGGGGTCGGCCAGCGGATCGCGGTGAACTCCTCCTCGTCGTACCAGGTGACGCTGTCGGCCTCGGCACGGAGGACGTACCAGAGCGAAACGTCGGTGTGCTCGCCCGGCCCTCTGGTCCGTGTCCAGGTGAGGAAGAGAGGGCGCTCGCCGGTGACGGTGGCCGCGACCGCGGGGATGCGGAGTTCCTCGGCGCACTCCCGGACGACCGTGGCCCACGGGTGCTCGCCGGGTTCCACATGTCCTCCGGGAGGCAGCCACAGGCCCGCCTTGCGGTGGGCGACAAGCAGCATCCGCCCGAGCCGCTCGTCGAGGACCACGAAGTAGGCGACCAGGTGCGTCGGCGGGACATCCGGCTTGCGTGCCCGGTACAGCGGCGCACCACTGGCGATCCACTCGGCGGCCCTCTCCAGATGGGTCCGCTCCAGGTCGTCCCAGGGCTCGATGTCCTCCAGGAGGCCGCGCAGTTCGGCGTGCGAGGTCGTCATCCGGGCATCGTGTCAAGAGGTACGACATCGCCGTCCTGCGGCAGGATCACCACCGCATGGCCCCGGCAGCACACCGCACCCTCCGGCCCGCAGCGCTCGACCAGCTCCAGGGTGACCTCCCTGCCGGCAGGATCCACCGACCGCACCTCGCCCGTCACCACCAGGCGGTCACCGGCGTACGCGGGCGCCCGGTTCTGCCAGCTCACCTCCCGCACCCGGCCGCCTGGACCCGCGAAGTCCGCCGCGGCGCGGTGGAAGAGACAGCCGTGGAGCTGGGCCATGACGACCGGCCCGGCCAGCCCCTCTGAGAGGGCGAAGTCGGTGTCGTAGTGGATGCGATGGGCGTTGCGGGTGACCGTGCCGAACCGCAGCAGGGTGATCGCGTCCGGCGTCAGCTCCACCGGCCGTACGGACCGGACCTGATCGGTCATCGCACGATGAACCTCTCTGTGACCTCGATCAACGTCTCCTCCCGCGTGCCGTACGTCTTCTCGACCGTCAGCAGCAGGAACCCCGTGCTCTTGCGCTCGACGGCCGTCACGGCGCGCCGCATCTCGATCCGGTCGCCGACGCGCACCTCGCCCCGCCAGCGCACGTGCTGGCCGCCTGCCATGAGACGGACGTCGAGGCCGTCGGTGCCGGGGACCTCGTCCCGGTACATGCCGTCCGGCCGGAACTCCGCCCGATCCGCTCCGGGGGCCGCTCGCAGCAGACTCACCGCGTACATCGGATGGACCATGAAGTCGGCCCGGCCGGGATCGACCAGCCGTGCGTCGCTCTCCCCGGCCGCCCGCGCGAACTCGGCCGCGTGCTCGGCCCGTACGACCCCCAGCGGCCGTCGTTCCCAGGTGCCGATCAGCGCCCGGGCCCGTGCCTCGGCCGACTCCCACGCGGACATCCGCAGCCTCCCCGCACTCGGTGGTGTCCGGCGGACGGTAGACGTCCGCGGCGCACGACGGCCATGCACTCGGCTCGCTCAGCGGACCGATCCGCTTGGGCGGATCATCACCGCCGTCACACCATCGGGGCATGGACCTCATGGACATCCAGGCGCCCCCGGAGGGCACCTACACGGAAGCGGACGGCGTCAAGTACCACCACGTCGAGCTGGGGGAGGGCAGGCCGACCGTCTTCCTGCACGGCGGCGGCCCCGGCTGCACGGGCTGGTCGGACTTCGGGCAGGTGGCCCGGCTGTTCGCCGCCGACCGCCGCTGCCTCCTCGTCGACATCCTTCAGTACGGGAAGTCCGCGAAGCCCGTCATCGAGGGCCCCATGTGGGACTACCACGCGGCCAAGACCGTGGCCCTGCTCGACGAACTCGGCATCGAGAGCGCCGACTTCGTCTGCAACTCCTGGGGCGGCACCATCGCGCTCAACCTGGCCGCCAAGTACCCCGAGCGCGTACGGTCGTTGGTGATCACCGGCAGCATGCCCGTCTTCCACGGCCCGCTCGCCCCCCTCCCCGAGGGTGGCCGCCGGGGCCGCAACGCCCGGGACATCTACTACGGGGGCACCGGCCCGTCCTGGCAGAAGATGCGCGAACTCATCGCCCGCCTGGAGTGGTTCGACCCGCAGGCCATCCCCGACCAGACCGTCACCCTGCGCTACGAGCAGAGCCTCGACCCCGAGGAGACCGCACTGGCCGGCGCCTCCGACAACCCGCGCGGCGACTGGCAGGACCTCACCTCGGAACTCGGCCGGATCGCCGCGCCGACCCTCTTCCTGTGGGGCATGTACGACGCGTTCCTCACCCCGGACTACCCGCTGATGTTGGCCCGCATGATCCCCCGGGGAAACCTGCACGTGATGGACCAGGTGTCCCACCACCCGCAGGAGGAACGGCCGTACGACTACTACAGCGTGGTCAGCGGCTTCCTCAACCAGCTGGGTCACTGACGTCCCGGGAGGACAACGTGCTGCGAGTCGTCGAACTGTCCAGCCCCTTCGCCCGGTTCGCGGGACGCCTGCTGGTCGGGCTCGGTCATGAGGTAGTCCTCGTCGAGCCGCCGGAGGGCGACGAGACCCGCCGTGAACTCGACGGGGACGCGTTCGCCCACTGGCACGCGGGCAAGTGGTCGGTCACCCTTGCCTCGCCGGGCGACCTGCGCGGACTGCTGGCCGGCGCCGACGTGCTGCTTGACGGGAGCCCGGGCGGAGCCGAGGCGTTCACCGAGGGTCTCGAACACCTCGTCCATGTGCGCGTGACCCCCTTCGGCCTGGTCGGACCGCGCACCGGCTGGCAGGGCACCGACCTCGTCGTCGCCGCGCTCGGCGGCATGCTCGCCCAGGTCGGCGACCCCGACGGCCCGCCCCTGCGGCTCCCCGAGAACCAGGCCGAGCAACTCGCGGGCGTCAACGCGGCGATCGCGGCCCTGCTCGGCGTACGCGCCCGCCGCCGCGGGCCCGGGCAGCTCATCGACGTGTCCGCACAGGCCTGCGTCGCCGCCGCCCTGGAGGCCGGCACCCTCGCCTACCTGCACGAGGACCGGGTGGCACCCCGCCCGGGCCGGGTACACCCGCTGGTCCCGCATGGCCTGTTCCGCGCCGCCGACGGCTACCTGGGCGGCGGGCTCGGCGGCAGCCCCCGCATGTGGGACGCGCTGCTCGCCTGGCTGCGCGAGGAGGGCGCGGAGGCCGACCTCGCGGAGCCGCGCTGGCAGGACCCGGTCGAGCGCAAGAAGCACCAGGACCATGTGTTCAAGGTGGTCCAGGACTTCGTGGGGACCTGGCCGAAGGCCGAGTTCGCGCGGCGCGCCCAAGAGCGGAAGCTGCCCTGGGCAGCCGTGGACCTGCCCCATGAACTGCCGGACAACCCGCAGCTCGCGGCCCGCGGCTTCTTCACGAAGGTCGGGGAGCGGACCGACCTCGGGTTTCCGTTCGCGTTCCCGGAGGGCCACCGCGTCACCGAACTCGCCGTACCGGACCTCGGCGCGGACCAGTCGCTGCTCGACACACCGCGCGAGGTGCCGCCGGTCACAGGGGACTCCCGGCGCCCCGCCCTCGACGGCATCCGCGTCCTCGACCTGACCTGGGTGCTCGCAGGCCCGTACTGCACCAAGATCCTGGCCGACCACGGCGCCGAAGTGATCAAGGTGGAGTCCGCGGGCCGCCCCGACCCCACCCGGTTCGCGCCCTTCATGCACCTGTCCCGGGGCCCGCACACGGACCCCGACACCAACGGCTACTTCAACGAGGTCAACCGCAACAAACGCAGCATCGCCCTCGACACCCGCACCGAGGACGGCATCGCCGTGCTCCGCGAACTCGTCGCCCAGTGCGATGTCGTCGTGGAGAACTTCAGCTCCACCGTCATGACCAAACTCGGCCTCGGCTACGAGGAGTTGCGCGCGATCAACCCCGGCATCGTCTACGTGAGCATGTCGGGCATGGGCCACACCGGACCGCGCAACGGCTGGGTGTCGTACGCCGACACCGTCTCGGCGAGCGGGGGCCTGACCGGCCTCACCGGCTGGGGACCCGACGACGTGGTCGGGGTCATCTACGGCCATGGCGACATCGTCGCGGGACTTCAAGCGGCCCTCGCCACGGTCGCCGCACTGGAACACCGCCATACGACCGGCCGCGGCCAGCACATCGACCTGTCCCAACTGGAGGCGATCGCCGCGCACATGGGAACGAGCCTGCTCCACGGACAGCGCGCGCGGCCGGCCGGCAACACCCACCCGAGCTGGAGCCCGCAGGGGGTCTACCGCTGCCTCGGCGCCGACCGCTGGCTGGCCCTCAGCGTCCGCGACGACACCGAATGGGCAGCCCTGTGCGAGGTGATCGGCCGCCCCGAGCTGGCCACCGACGAGCGCACCCGTACGGCCGAGGCGCGCAGGGGCTCGTCCGCGCTGGTCGACCACGCGTTGGGCGAATGGACCCGTACGATGCCCGCCGACGCCGCCGCGGAGCTGCTCCAGGAGTGCGGTGTCCCCGCCGGAGCCGTGCAGGACGGGCGTGAACTCGTCGAGCACGACCCGCAGTTGAGAGCGCGCGGCTTCTATGTGCGCGGGGAGCATCCGGTCGCCGGGGCCTACCTCCACGAGGGCCTGCCGATCCGCCTCACCCGCACCCCCGGTGGCATCCATCGGGCCGCACCCGTGCTCGGCGCGGACACCGACGCCGTACTGGGTGAGGTGGCGGGACTCGGTCCTGAGGAGATCCAACGCCTGCGCGACAGCGGTGTGTTGCGATGACCGACACCATCCCCGCGCTCCTCGACTCGGCGGCCGAGCGGTTCGGCGACCGGGTCTTCCTGAGCGTCGGGAAGGTGACACGCACCTACCGTCAGGCCCGAACCGCAGCCGCAGAGACGGCGGGCGAACTGGCCGCGCGTGGCTGCAGGCCGGGCGACCGCGTCGCCGTCATGGCCCGCAACCGGATCGAGTTCGTCGACCTGATCCTGGGCTGCTCCTGGCTCGGCGCGGTACTGATACCGCTGAACACCGGCCTGCGCGGGGCGGGACTCCGGCATGTCCTGTGCGCCTCGGACCCCCAATTCGCGCTGGCCGACGACGAGTTGGCCGCCCGCGTGACAGAGGCCGGCTACCAAGGGACGCTGTGGACCGGCGACGACGTCCCCACGCCCGGCCGGGCCCCGGCGATCGCTCCGGCGCCGCTACGCCCGTACGACACCGCGTTCGTGCTCTTCACCTCGGGCACCACGGGGCCGTCCAAAGGCGTGCGCTGCCCGCACGCCCAGTCCGTGTGGTGGGGCCGCAATGTCTCGGACGCCCTGCGGCTGAACGCCGACGACGTGCTCCACACCTGCCTCCCGCTGTTCCACACCAACGCCCTCAACACCCTCGCCCACGCCATGACCGTCGGCGCGGCCTGCGTCATCGACGAGCGCTTCTCCGCCACCCGGTACTGGGACCGGGTGGCTGAGGCCGACGCCACCGCCGTGTTTCTGCTGGGCGCGATGGTGCCGATGCTCCTCGCCCGGCCTCCCCACCCCCACGACCGGGCGCACCGGGCCTGGCGCGGCCTCTCCCCGGCCACCCCGGGCCCAGCCTGGCACCCCTTCCGCGAGCGGTTCGGCGTCACCCTCGTCGACGGCTTCGGCTCCACGGAGACCAACCTCGTCATCGGCTCGACGCCCGGGGAGCAGCGGCCCGGACGCATCGGCACCCTGCGTGACGGGTTCTCCGCCCGGGTCGTCGACGAAGGGCTCGACCCCGTCCCGGACGGTACGCCCGGCGAGTTGCTCGTCCGCAGCCACCGGGAATTCGCCTTCTCCACCGGGTACTTGGGGGAGGATCGCTCGGACTACTCGGGTGAGTCAGAGAAGCCGCCGGCCGACTCCTGGCGACGTACCGGCGACCGGGTGATCCGTGATCCCGACGGCTGGTTCCGCTTCGTCGACCGCCTCAAGGACGTCATCCGGCGACGCGGCGAGAACATCTCCTCGTACGAGGTGGAGTCGGCGGTCCGCACGCATCCGTCCGTCGCGGACGTGGCCGCCTTCCCGGTGGCGTCGGAACTGGCCGAGGACGAGGTCATGGTCACGGTGGTGCCGTGTCCGGGCCACGCGCTGGACCCCGTGGACCTGGTACGTCACTGCGAGCGCGACCTGCCCGCGTTCGCACTGCCCCGCTACATCGACACCGTCCCCGAACTGCCGCTCACCGAGACGGGCAAGATCCGCAAGGCGCTGCTGCGGGAGCGCGGGGTCACGGCCACGACCTGGGACCGGTGTGCGGTCGGTCTGCCGCCGGAGCTGTAGCAACCGGCCGAGCCCGGCTCTGGGAGCCCCGCCACCTGCGGGTCCGCTTCTTCTCCGCCGCCCAGCTCGTCCCCCACCTGACGCGACGGCCGGGCCACTGACCTGCCCGCACCCCATCCAGTAAGCCGACGTGGTTGTGCAAAACGTTTTGGATATCTAGCTTGTGCGCCATGAACGACAGAACGCCTTCGCCGGCCGGCCGCCTCCTGGTGAGCGGCTGCGATGTGCTGCGGGTCCCGGCGCAGGGCGAGTGCGAGATTCTGCGGGCACAGGACATCGTGGTGGCGGACGGCGTCATCGAGGACGTACGACCGACCGGGGATTCCTCCGGTTCGGGCTCCGCGGCTGACGTGATCGACGGGCGCGGCCTGCTGGCCGTTCCCGGTCTGGTCAACGCGCACACGCACAGCCCCATGGTCCTGATGCGCGGCGCGGCCGAGGACGTGACGGTGGAGGGCTGGTTCAACGACCGTGTCTGGCCGATGGAGTCCAACCTCACCCCGGCCGACGTACGGATCGGGGCGAAGTTGGCCTGCGCGGAGATGATCCGCTCCGGTGTCACCACCTTCGCCGACCACTACTTCTTCCCCGAGCAGATCGCGGAGGCGGTCGCCGAGACCGGCCTGCGGGCCGACATCGCGCCCACGTACTTCAGCAGCCGGGGCGAGGCAGCCCTGGAGGACACGGTGAAGTTCGCGGAGGCGTGGCACGGCGGTGCCGACGGCCGGGTCACCGTCTCGCTCGGGCCGCACGCCCCTTACACGGTCGAAGACGGCGACCTGCGGACCCTCGCCGGACACGCCCGGCGGCTCGGCCTGCGCATGCACATCCACGCCGCCGAGCACCTGGAGCAGACGCGGTCCAGCCTGGAGCGGCGCGGCATCACCCCGATCCGGGTGCTGCACGAGACCGGGGTACTGGCGGCCGGGGCACTGATCGCGCACGGCTGCGGGATCGTCGAGGACGACCTGCCGTTGCTGGCCGAGTACGCCGACACGACCGCCGTGGCCTGCTGCCCCAAGGTGTACCTCAAGCACGCCCTGTCTCCGCTCACTCCGGTCAGGGGACTGCTCGCCGCCGGAGTCGCGGTCGCCGTCGGCACGGACGGCGCCGCCGGTCACAACACGCTCGACGTGTGGGAGGCCCTGCGGCTGGTCGCCCTCACCCAGAAGCAGGCGGAACGGGACGCCACCTGGATGACCGTCTCCGACACCCTGCGCCTGGCCATGCGCGGCGGAGCCCGAGCCCTCGGCCTGCAGAAAAAGATCGGGGCGCTGGAGCCGGGCATGCGGGCCGACATCGTCCTGACCGACCTGTCGGGGCTGCACTGTCGTCCACTGCACGATCCGCGCGCCGCGCTGGTCTACAGCGCCCGCGCCAGTGACGTACGGACCGTCGTCGTCGACGGCCGGGTCCTGATGCGTGACGGCCGGCTGCTCACCGTGGACGTGCCGGCGCTCCTTGCCGAGGCCGACACCCGGGTGGCCCGCATCCTCGACACCTCCCATGGCAGGGCGGTGCAGCACTATGACCCCTGAGCCGTACGCGCGGGCGGCGGTCCGGCGCCCCGCTTCCATCAAGGACGTGGCCGCCGCGGCAGGCGTCAGCGCCACCACCGTCTCCCACGTCCTCAGCGGCAACCGGCCGGTCAACGAACACACCGCCGCGCGGGTGCGCAGCGTCGTCAACCGGCTCGGTTACGTCCCGGCATCCCTGGCCCGCAGTCTCCAGGCCGGTTCCACCTCGGTGATCGGCCTGCTGATCCCGGACATCAGCAACACCTTCTTCGCCGAACTCGCCAAGGGCGCCGAGGACGCCGCCCACGACCTCGGCTACGGCCTGATCCTGTGCAACACCGAGTTCGACGCCGACCGCGAGGACCGCTATCTCGGCATGATCCGCAGCCGGTTCATCGACGGCATGGTGTACGCCTCGGGATCTCCGCCGTCCCGGCGGAGACTGGAAGCCCTCATGGGCAAGTTCCCCATCGCGCTCGCCGACGAGGAAGTCGAGGGCCTCGAAGGCGCCCTCATCGCCACCGCCGACCACGAAGCGGGCGGGCGGCTGGTCGGCGAGCACCTCCGGGCACTCGGCCACCGCAGGGTCCTGATGCTGACCGGCCCGCGCGCCCTGAAGAGCAGCAACGCCCGCGCGAACGGTTTCGTACGGGCCTTCCGGGGCGAAGTCGTCGAACGCGTCGGTGACTTCAAGGAGACCTCCGGATACGGCCTCGTCGCCGAACTCCTCAAGGAGGGCGGTCTCCCCGAAAACTGCACGGCCGTCTTCGCGGCCAACGACCTCATGGCGTTCGGCGCCCTGACCGCGCTCCGGGAGGCGGGTCTTTCGGTGCCGGAGGACGTCTCGGTGGTCGGCTTCGACGACATCCGGGCCGCCTCGCTGGCGCATCCGCCCCTGACCACCGTCCATCAGCCGGCCTACGACGTGGGCCGCACCGCCACCGCTCAACTCCTCCAGTACGTCACCCGGGGCGAGGTCCCGCCCCCCTCCCGGCACACGCTTCCCGTCGAACTCAAGGTCCGCGGCAGCACGGCACCCGCCGCCCACTGACCCTCACCCGACCCCAACCACCCACGCATCGCACGGAGTTGCCGTGCCGCGCGGCAATACCCCCTGTCCCGAAAGGCGGTTCGCCATGCCCAGAGTGCTCGTCGTGGGCGAGTCCTGGTTCACCTACACGGTCCACCAGAAAGGCTTCGACGCCTTCCACACCTCCGAGTACACCGAGGGCGGAGGCGCCTTCCTCGACGCGCTCCGCTCGCGCGGCCACGAGGTGACCTATGTGCCCTCGCACGAGATCCCGAGCCGGGTTCCGGCCTCCGCCGACGGTTTCGACGCGTACGACGTCGTCGTCATCAGCGACGTGGGCGCCAACAGCTTCCAGCTCCCGCCCGAGACCTTCAACCGCTCCGTCCCCGCGCCCGACCGGTCCGAGCTGGTACGCGGCTTCGTGGAGCGCGGCGGCGGGGTGCTGATGATCGGCGGCTATCTGACCTTCAGCGGCATCGACGCCCGCGCACGATGGGGGCGCTCCCCGCTGGCCGCCGCCCTGCCGGTGACGATGCTGGACCGCGACGACCGGGTGGAACTCCCGGCCGGCGCCGTCCCCGAAGTCGTGGGCGAGCACGCGGTCGTACGCGGTCTTGACCGGTCCTGGCCCGCGCTGCTCGGACTCAACGAGGTCACGCCGCGGCCGGAGGCGTCGCTGCTGGCCGAGTGCGCCGGGCATCCGCTGCTCGTCGTCGGCGGCCACGGCGCGGGCAGATCGGCGGCGTTCACCTCCGACGTGGCACCGCACTGGGCGCCGCCGGCGTTCCTGGACTGGAAGGGCTATGCCGAACTCTGGGACCGGCTGGTGCGCTGGCTCGCAGGAGCGGAGCTGTGATGGCAGGACACGCGAGTACCTCGTCCGTCACCGGCACACCACACATCGCGGCCCGGCCGGGCGACTTCGCGCCGCTCGTGCTGATGCCGGGCGACCCGCACCGCGCCCGGCGGATCGCCGAGACGTTTCTCAAGGACGCGCGGCAGGTCACCGACGTACGCGGCATCCTCGGCTACACCGGAAGCCACCGGGGCGTGCCGATGTCGGTACTCGCCTCCGGCATGGGCATCCCGTCCGTGACGATCTACGCGACCGAGCTGTTCCGCCACTACGGCGTGCGCAGGATCGTCCGGGTCGGCACCGCCGGTGCGATCCCGTCCTCGGTGTCCGTACGGGACGTGGTCATCGCGTCCGCCGCCCACACCGACTCCAGCCTCAGCCGCCTCCTCGTGGACGGCGTGACCCTCTCGCTCGCTCCCTCCTACCGGCTGCTGCGTGCCGCCGCGGGCGCCGCCGAGCGGGAGCTCTCCGGCGGCGGGGCAGTGCACATCGGACCGGTGTTCAGCAGCGACCACTTCTACCTCGACCGCCCCGCCCTCTTCGACGCCCTGGAGCGCCGGGGCACGCTCGCGGTCGAGATGGAGGCGGCAGGGCTGTACGCCGTGGCCTGCGCGGAGGGCGGCGAGGCCCTCGCCGTGCTGACCGTGTCCGACCATCTCCGCACCGGTGACGCCCTCACCGCCGAGGAACGCGAGACGGACTTCGACCGGACGCTGCGCATCGCCGCGACCGCACTGCTCACCGATGTCTGAAATTCCCTCACCGGAAATCAAACCGAAACCGGGCAACGTAGCCAAAACGTTTTGCACTTTCTACTGTCAACGCAGCCGCTCACTCAGCAACAAAATGATCAGGAGGTCGAGGTCGATGATGCGATACGGGAGAAGTGCCGCCGTCGCGGTGGCAGGCATGCTCGCGCTGACCGCGTGCGGGGGATCGGGCGGGGACGATTCCGGAGCTTCGTCCTCCGGCAAGCCGCGCATCAAATTGGTGCTCAATGGCGGTCTTGGCGACAAGTCGTTCTTCGACTCCGCCTACGCGGGTCTGAAGAAGGCCGAGAAGGACCTCGGCTACGAGCTCAAGGTGGTGGAGCTCGGCTCCGACCGCACCAAGTGGGAGCCCGGCTTCGAGGACGCCGCCTCGGCCGACGACTACGACATCCTCGCCGCCGGCACCTTCGACGTCACCGACTACATAGGCAAACTCGCCCCGGAATTCCCGGACAAGAAGTTCTGGGTCTTCGACGCACCGGTCGACTACAGCGGCAAGAACGGAGCCTGTTCCAACAAGTGCGAGAACGTCTACTCCGTCACGTTCAAGCAGAACGAGGGCGGCTATCTCGCGGGATTCCTGGCCGAGAAACTGGTGGCCGCGAAAGCCCTCAAGGGAACCGAATCGCTGAAGAAGGTCGGCGTCATGGGCGGCGTGAAGATCCCGTTGATCGAGGACTTCGTCGTCGGTTTCAAGTCGGGCTTCCAGGCCGCCGGCGGAAAGAACTCCGATGTCCTCGTGCAGTACGTGGGCGGCGACAAACCGTTCGGCGACCCGGCCAAGGGCAAGGAGATCAGCACCGCGATGTACGGCCAGGGCGCCGCACTGGTGTGGCCGGTCGCCGGGCTCTCCGGGCTCGGCACCTTCGAGTCGGCCGTGGGCGCCAAGCGGTACGCGTTCGGCGTCGACTCCGACCAGTACCAGACCCTCACCGACCCGGCGCAGAAGGACATCGTCGTCACCTCCATCCTCAAGAACGTCGGCAACGCCCTGTACGAGGCCGCGCAGAAGGACCAGAAGGACTCCCTGAAGTACGGCGCCGTCTCCACCGTCGGCCTCGCCGAGGACGCCGTCGGCTATGTGAACGACGACCACTTCAAGGAGTTGGTGCCCGAGCAGATCCGTACCGAGGTCCAGGAAGCCGCCGACAAGGTCAGGTCCGGCTCCGTCACGGTGCCCAGCGCCCTCTAGCCGAACGGCCTTGATGATGAACGAGCCATGGGGCAAGGACGGACCGGCCGTCGCCGCCCGCCAGGTCACCAAGACCTACGCCAACGGGGTGCGCGCGGTCCGCGCCGTGGACCTGGAGATACCGCCGGGCGAGATCCGGGCGGTCGTCGGTGAGAACGGCGCGGGCAAGTCCACGCTGATGAAGATGTTCTACGGCCTCGAACAGCCCAGCGCGGGCGAGATCCTGGTCGGCGGACGCCCCCGCGTGCTGCGGGGCCCGGCCTCGGCGATCGCGCTGGGCGTGGGCATGGTGCACCAGAACCTCATGCTGGTGCCGTCCTTCACCGTCGCCCAGAACGTCGTCCTCGGCGTGGAGCCGGGCCGTCGCGGTCTGGTCGATCCGAAGGCGGCCGTGGAGAGGACCGCCCGGCTCGCGGAGGAGTCCGGACTCGTCGTCGACCCCAGGGCACGCGTCGAGGAGGTGTCGGTCGGGATGCGGCAGCGCACCGAGATCCTCAAGGCACTCCACCGGCGTGCCCGCGTGCTGATCCTCGACGAACCGACCGCCGTGCTCACCCCGCAGGAGACCGAGGACCTGTTCGCCGCCGTACGCCGACTGCGCGACAACGGGATGACCGTGCTGTTCATCTCGCACAAGCTGCGCGAGGTACGGGAGATCAGCGACAAGGTGAGCGTGATGCGCGCCGGCTCCCTGGTGGGGACGGTCGCCACCGCCGACGCCACCGAGCGGTCACTCGCCGCCATGATGGTCGGCCGGGACATGTCCCTGGACGTGGACCGTTCCCCCGCCCGCCCCGGGGAGAACACCCTGCGGGTACGGAGCCTCGGCTACCAGGCCCCGACCGGCCAGTCCCTGCACGGCCTCGATTTCGACGTCGCCGCCGGGGAGATAGTCGGCGTGGCCGGCATCGAGGGCAACGGCCAGAGCGAACTCGCCGAAATCCTCGCCGGGTTGCGCCGCCCCACCGCGGGCACGGTCCGCGTCGACGGCACCGACACGGCCGGCCTCGACGTGGCGGGCCATCGTCGGGCGGGCATCGGCTACGTACCGGAGGACCGGCTGTACAACGGCGCCGCCCTCGACGCGTCCATCGCCGACAACCTCGTCGTCGACCGCCACGACCGACCGCCCCTCGCCCGCCGCGGCGTCCTGCACCCGGGTGCCGTACGCGCCCACGCCGAGCGGCTGATCGACCAGTACGCGATCCGCACCCCCGACCCGTCGGTCCCGGTACGCGCACTGTCCGGCGGCAACCTGCAGAAGGTGATCGTCGCCCGCGAACTCTCCGCAGGACCACGCCTGTTGATCGCCTCCCAGGTGACGCGCGGGGTGGACATCGGCGCGATGCGGTTCATGTACGAGCGTCTCGTCGCGGCGCGTGACGCGGGCGCCGCCGTCCTGCTGATCTCCGCCGACCTCACCGAACTCCTCGCCCTCTCCGACCGGTTGCTCGTCCTCAAGGACGGCCGCCTGGTCGCCCGGTTCGACGACACGACCGGCCTCACCGAGAAGCGGGTCGGTCTGTACATGCTCGGCGTCGAGCAGCACGACCGCGACCGGCTCATGGTCGGCCTGGATGACCTCGCAGCCGGCCTGGATGAAGCCACGGCCGGTCCGGAAGACCTCGCAGCCGGTCCGGAAGACCTGGGGGAGACCCCGTGAAAGACGCTGTGACCACCACTCCCATGACCCTGATCGAGACCGAGGACCGCCGCCAGTACCGGGCGACCCGGCGCCGCGACTTCGTCGTCGACCTCAGCATGGCCCTGGCCACCATCCTGGCCGCCCTGGCCATCGGCTTCCTCGTCATGCTCGCCACCGGCAACGACCCGATCCGCGCCTACCAGGTGATGCTCACCGGCCCGCTGGACCGCTCCTTCCGCGTCGGCCGCTGGCTGGAGGACGCCACCACGCTCACCTTGCTCGGGCTGTCGGTCGCGATCCCCTTCCGCGCCCGGCAGATCAGCCTCGGCGCCGAAAGCCAGGTCTACGCCGGTGCGCTGGCGGCCGCGACCGTCGCGATCTTCCTCCCGCTGCCGCCCGTCGCGGCCGTCATCGTGCCGATGGCCGCCGCAGCCGCCGCGGGCGCAGGAATGGGCTTCGTACCGGGATCGATGAAGGCACGCCTCGGCGCCAACGAGATCGTGGCCACGCTGATGCTCAACGCCATCGTCGTCCGCGTCTACGACTACCTGGTCAACGGCCCGTTGAAGGAGCCGGGCAGCAGCGCCGTGCACTCGAAGTCCATCCAGCAGGACTCCGCGCTCACCCCGCTGAGCGACTGGTTCGGTGTCCCGCTGGGCCGGGCCAACATCGGTTTCGGGGTGATGCTGCTGACCGCCGTCGCGCTGTGGCTGCTCATCACCCGCACCCCGCTCGGCTACCGCATCCGCATGACCGGGGCCAACCCCGACTTCGCGGCCTACGGCGGCATCCGCGTGCCCCGCGTCATCGAGTGGAGCTTCGTCATCGGCGGCGCCGTCGCGGGCCTCGCCGGAGCCCATCTCGTCCAGGGCGTGTACGGGCGACTCGAACCGGGGCTCGCCGGAAGCCTCGCCTTCGAAGGGATCGTGGTCGCCCTGCTGGCCAGGAACAACCCGCTGGTCGTCGTGGTCGCCGGACTCTTCTACTCCTACCTGCGCGCCGGGGGCGACATCATGGAACAACAGACGGACGTCGGCACCGAGATCGTGGTGGTCATCCAGGCGGTCATCGTGCTGCTGGTCACCGCCCAGGCCCTGCCGAACCTCCTCAAGCGACGCATCGCGCGCAGGCAGGTGGGCGTCCGATGAGTTCCGTACTCGACGTCGTCCTCAGCAGCGCCTTCCTCGCGGCCGTGCTGCGGATCGCCACGCCCTACCTGCTCGCCGCGTTCGGAGGGTTGGTCGCGGAACGCGCGGGCATCAGCAACATCGCCCTGGAAGGCCAGATGCTGAGCGCGGCCTGCACCGGCGCGCTCGTCGCCGGATACAGCGGCTCCGTCGCCGTGGGCGCGCTGTGCGGCGTCGCGATGGCGACACTGCTGGGCGTACTGCTAGCCGCGCTGCGCCTGGAACTTGGCGCCGACGCGATCATCGCGGGCATCGGCCTCAACCTCCTCGCCTCCGGCGGCACCGCCTACGCCGTCTACAGCCTCCTCGACGACAAGGGCGGCACCTCCGGCCTGAAGAGCGGCAGCCTGCCGACGGTCACCCTGCCGGGCATCGAGAACATCCCCGTTGTCGGCGATGTGCTGAGCGGCCAGAACATGGTCACCTGGCTGGCCTTCCTGGCCGCACCGTTCGTCGCCTGGCTGTTCTACCGCACCCGCTTCGGCTTCCACCTGCGCGCGGTCGGCGAGATGCCCGACGCCGCCGAGTCGGTCGGGATCGCGGTACGGCGTGTCCAGTACACCGGACTCGCCCTCAGCGGAGCCCTCGCAGGACTCGCCGGGGCCTTCCTCAGCATGGGCTACGTCTCCTTCTTCGTACGGGACATGACGGCCGGCCGCGGCTTCATCGCCCTGGCCGCCGTGTTCCTCGGCGGTCTGCGGCCGTGGGGTGTCTTCCTCGCCGCGCTCGGCTTCGGAGCGGCGGAGGCACTGGCCGTGCAACTCGGCACCCTCGACGTACCGCCGCAGCTCGTGTCGACGATCCCGTACGCGCTGACGCTGGTCGCCCTCGCGCTGTACGCGTGGCGCCGCAAGCGCCGGGGCCGTGCCGTGCCGGCCGCTGCCTCACTCTGACGCCTCGGCAGCACCCCCTCTTCCCTCAGCCACAGGGCTCTCCCACCCGCAGCTCGTCGAGCGAACGGGTCGGCGAGCCACGCCCCACGACCCCGTGCACATCCCCGTTGGCTCCCCTTTGGAAGGACATCCATGCGCCACAAATCCCCATCGCGCCGTGAACGCGCGCTCCTCGCCTCACTCGCCGCAGTCGGTCTCCTCGGCAGCCTGGCCCTCACGAACGGCTTCGCGGCGGAACCCGAGGCGGACATCTCCCGGAAGCCGCAGGACGTGCGGCTCCTCGACACACTCACGGTCCCCGCCGGGACGACGGAGTTCGGCATGCCGTTCGGCGGGTTGTCCGGCATCGACTACAACCCGCGGTCCGGCGAGTACGTCGCCCTCAGCGACGACCGCTCGGAGAACGGCAAGGCCCGCTTCTACACCCTCCGACTGCCCCTCGACGGGGCAGCGTTCGCCGACGACAAGCCCGCCCTCGACGGCCTGACCGTGCTCGCCGACACCACCGGTGAGCCCTTCGCCCCCAAGGCGGTCGACCCCGAGGCGATCCGCTGGACCCCGGGCGGGAAGAGCCTGCTGTGGACCAGCGAGGGCGCCTCTTCCATCGGGCAGCCCGCCTTCGTCCGCGAGGCGGCCACCTCCGGCGGGTACCTACACGAACTGCCGCTGCCCAAGGCGTACGCCCCCGTCCGCTCGGCCTCGGGCACACTCACCGCCGGGGTGCGCAACAACCAGGCACTGGAAGGGCTCACCCTCTCCCCGGACGGGCGCACGGTGACCACCATCACCGAGAACGCCCTCGTCCAGGACGGCCCCGCGGCCGGGCTGACGGTCAAGAGCCCGTCCCGGCTGCTGCTGATGGACCGTCGGACAGGCGAGGCGAAGGCGGAACACGTCTACGAGGTCGACCCGATATCCGACGCGCCCACAGCGCCCCTGCCCCCGCCGGTCGGCACGTACTCGGCGGACCGCGGAGTCTCCGAGATCCTCGCCGTCAATGAGACCGACTACCTCACCGTCGAACGGTCCTTCGCCTCCGGTGTCGGCTTCTCCATCCGCCTCTACTGGACCAGCACCATCGGCGCGACGGACGTCAACGGCAAGGACGCCCTGTCCGGCGCCGAGAAGCCGATGCCGAAGAAGCTGCTGTACGACTTCACCACCTCCGGCACCGACGCCGACAACGTCGAAGGCATCACCTGGGGACCGCAACTGCCCGACGGCTCCCGCTCACTCGTCCTCGTCGCCGACGACAACTTCGGCTTCAACGGCAGCGCCACGAAGTTCCACCTGCTGTCCGTCCGGCCGGATCTCCTCGCCACCCGCACCCCGGACGTCAACGGCGACGGCGCGGTGAACGCCAAGGACCTGGCGGCCATCCCGACCGCCGGCGCGGCTGGAGACCTGGACGGCAACGGCCGTACGAACGCCGCCGACGTCCGGCTCTGGATCTCGTACACCCGCGCCTTCCCCACGACCTAGCCACTTGGTTGTGTGCACGGGGATTTCCGTGTCTGGGGCCAGCTGGCTTCGCGAAGCACTGGCTCAGAGAGCGTGAGGGTGCGGCCGGTTGCGCGAGCGGCGAAGGTCCTGCATTTCTGGTCCGTGTACGATCGCCGCCATGAGTGGTGAGGCTGACCTGCAGAAACTGCTGAGTAGCATGAGCCCGGAGCTGAGGCCGGGCCGCTATGTGTTCACCGTTGCCGAGGCCGGCATCCCGCCGGGTGTCACACCCGTCGTCACGGTCACCGAGCAAGAGGGCCTGACTCTGGTCGTGCGGCTTGAGGACGCCGATGAGGCAGGGCTCGCGTACGACTATGTGGCGGGCTGGATCACGCTCCGCGTCCATTCTGCGCTGGATGCCGTCGGGCTCACCGCCGCCGTTGCCCAGGAGCTCGCCGCCGCGGGGCTGAGCTGCAACGTCGTGGCCGGTTTCCACCACGACCACCTTTTCGTTCCCTACGAGCGCGCGGCTGAGGCGGTCGCCTTGCTGGAAGACCTCGCACGACGGTCCGCCTGACTTCGGCAACTGGCCGGCCGCGTAGCGGACGGCGAAACGGTGGCCGGCACCCCAACGGGGTGCCGGCCTCAGTCATGAAGATCGCCAACAGCCAACAGCCAACAGCCGACCTCGGCATTGCCGAGGTCGGCTGTTTTCCTGGCGGTGGCGTTGGACGTCAGGCGCAGAGGACCCGCGTCTCCGGTGTGTACACCGGGCCGCCGCTGATGTTTGTCGCGTCGCTGAACTCTGCGTAGTAGTAGGTGTAGAAGCCCATGTTGCCGTTGCAGCCCGAGTCGGCGGAGACCTGCAGGGTCAGCGTCACGGTCCGGCTCTGCCCGGGCGGGATCGTGGCTCCGTAGTTCGGGCCGAGGTTGGCGGGCCCGGTGCCGGAGCAGGGGGTGCTGCCCGTGTCCGTGGTCAGGCTGCAGTCGGTGAAGCCGTACTTGAGGTCGGGCCGCTGAGTGGTCAGCCAGGTGGGCTCGATCGTCTGGTAGACGAACAGGATGTCGTAGGTCTTGTTGTTGGTCAGCGTCATCGAGAGTTTCACCGTGCCGCCGGGCGTCGTGGTGGCGGAGTCGGTGACAAACGTCAGGTCGGCGTCCGCCGCACTCGCACTCGGGGCCAGGCCGAAGACGGCGAGGAGGAAGCCGAGAACGGTGGCGAGACCCAGGCGTCTCATACGTGTTGATCGCATGGCCCGGGAGGCTAGGCGGGCCGCGCGCACGCCGTCTGCCTCGCGAATAGCGCCCCGACCGTAGACCGGCTGAATGTGCTCCTTGTGTGCCAGTAGTGCGGTGGGTGTGTGAAGTGGTCGCTTGGGTCGCAGAGGTGCACGGCATCAGGAGGGGATGTGGGGCTCGCGGGAGCGGAGACATGCCTGCCGGCTGCCAGGCGGCGCATGCTGATATTGGCGTGATCCCTGATGCGCGGGATGTCGTACCGTCTCGCGTGGTGCGGATGTTCTCGGGCACTCGTCGATATTCCCGAAGGGGCCCATGGGGACGGCTGGTTACCGACGCCGTGTGCCGCCTCACCGGCACGGTCTGCCCGGGAGCGCTCTCCCGCCGGCCGGGACCGGCGTGCCTTCCCGCGCGCCGCGGCACTCGCCCCAAGTCAGTAGCGGCCGCCCACCACTTGGGCCGCCAGCGCATCGAGCGCGCTGACTTCACCGGCCGTCAGACTGATGCCCTCGGCGGCCGCGTTCTGCTCCAGCCACTTCACGCGCTTGGTTCCCGGGATGGGAACCACGGGGACGCCGAGGTGCTCGCTGCGCGCATGCACCCAGGCAAGGGCCAGCTGCGCCGCGGTGACCCCCTTGCGTTCCGCCAGTTCGCGGACGCTGTCGGCGACGGTGTCGTTGGCGGTCGTCTGGAAGCGGGGGAGTCGCTTGCGGGCGTCGCCTGCGGGCAGGGTTGCCGTATCCACCGTCCCGGTCAGGAAGCCCCGGCCGAGCGGCGAGTACGCCACCAGGGCCACTCCCAGTTCGCGCAGGCAGTCCGCGACCGTCGTCTCCAAGTCACGGGACCAGATCGAGTATTCGCTCTGGACTGCCGTGATCGGGTGAACGGCGTGCGCGCGCCGCAGGAGCGCGGCGTCGACCTCGGAGAGGCCGATGTGGCGGATCTTTCCCTCCTTGACCAGTTCCGCCATGGCACCGACGGACTCTTCGATCTCGGCGGTCTGCGGGGGCCGGTGCAGGTAGTAGAGGTCGATGTGGTCGACGCCCAGACGCATCAGGGAGGCGTCGCATGCGCGCTTGATGTAGCCGGCCTCACCGCGCAGCACCCAGGTGTCGCTGCCCATGCGGTCGATGCCGGTCTTGGTCGCGAGCTGGACTTCGTCGCGTCGGCCGGCGATGGCGCGGCCCACGAGCACCTCGTTGTGGCCGAAGGCGTATGCGTCAGCGGTGTCGATGAGGGTGATGCCCAGGTCGAGGGAGCGGCGGATGGTGTCGATGGCGTCGTCCCAGTTCGTCGCGCCATATCCCTCGCTCATTCCCATGCAGCCGAGCCCTTGGGGGGAGGTGGTGAGGTCGCCGAGTGAGATCGTCTTCATGTGAGTGGCTCCGTTCGGCGTCCGCGGCACATCCGCAGGGGCACAGGCGCGCGCGGGACCGCAGGACGGTTGTAAGGTGACAGAGATACCGGAGGACCCTCCGGTAGCAACTACGTTATCGGAGGGTCCTCCGGTAAGCAAGAGGGGTCATGAACGCCTGCCTGCCCGGGCGGCGCGACCGGCCCAGGGAGTGCGCATGCAGGAACATCACGGGCCCCCGCAGCCGGTACGTGCCCACGCTCGCCGAAACCGCGAGAAGCTGCTGGCCGCTGCGCTGGAGGAGTTCGACCGCGCAGGCAAGGACGCCTCGCTGGGCGCCATCGCCAGGGCTGCCGGGGTGGGCATCGCAACCCTCTACCGGCACTTCCCGGACCGGGAGTCCCTCGTCCTTGCCGCCTACCGGTACGAGGTGGATCAACTGTGCTCGGCCGCGGACGACCTCCTGGGAGCACTGCCGCCGGACCAGGCGCTCAGGGAGTGGATGAAACGCCTGGCCCACCTGATGGTCACCAAGCAGCAGATGTCCGCAGCGCTGCAGAGTATGGGTCCTTCCGGTGCTGGCTGGGCGTCCGAGTCCTACGCGCAGGTCTTCCGAACGGTCGGCACCCTCCTCGACGCGGGCGTGGCCGCCGGAACGGTACGGGGCGATCTCGAGACGGCTGACGTGGTCCTGGCCATGAGCGGGCTTCTGCGCCTGGACGTGACGGGCGAGTGGAGGGCCCAGGCCGACCGGCTGATCGGCCTCCTCATGGACGGCCTGCAGACCGGGACACGTTCCCCGGACGCCGCGGCGCGGGATGCGTGACCTGCTGTCCGGGGAGGCGCCGGTCCGCAAGAAGGGCCGCCGGGTGAACCGGCGCGGTACGCGACGCGGGTGACGGGGCACGTGCTGCTGCAGCCAGTCGGTTCCTGGCCTGGTTGTCGCAGCCGCGCGGCTGCTCCCTGGGTTTCGTCATCGGGCGAGGTGCTGAGTGCGGCGGGTCGGCGGGGCCCCGGCAGGGGCGTCATTCTCATTGACACCAAGGCCTCGGCGAAGGTACATACCAATCACCTTCGAGAGAGCGCTCTCAGAAGCTTACGGCGCTCACTCAGGCTTGCCAGGCACGTCAGGATCCACAGGACCCCGCCCTGTTGAGGAGACACCATGCCGAGCAACCCCACGTGGCCGGCGCATCGTTGGCCGGCACTGCACAAGCCAAGAACCCCGCTCGTCATCACACTGCTGGTCGCCCTGCTGGCGGCCCTTCTGGTCGCGGTGGCCCAGCCCTCCGCCCACGCGGTCGACACCCTGCTATCGCAGGGGAAGCCGGCCACCGCCTCGTCCACCGAGGCGGCCGGAACCCCCGCCTCGGCCGCCGTGGACGGCTCCACCACCACAAGATGGTCCAGCGCGTTCAGCAACCCGCAGTGGCTCCAGGTGGATCTGGGTGCCACGGCGCAGATCACGCAGGTGGTCCTCAACTGGGAGGCCGCCTACGGGACCGCCTTCCAGATCCAGACCTCCGCCAACGGCACCACCTGGACCTCGATCTACTCCACCACCACCGGCACGGGCGGCGTGCAGACTCTCAACGTCACCGGCTCCGGTCGGTACGTCCGCATGTACGGCACCGCCCGCGCCACCCCGTACGGCTTCTCGCTCTGGGAATTCCAGGTCTACGGCACCGGCGGAACGACCCCGCCGGGCGACGCCTTCTGGGGTGACACGAGCGCCATCCCGAACCCGCAGAACGCGGTAACCGTGTCGATCCTCAACAGGACCAACGGCGCCTACCCGGACAGTCAGGTGTACTGGAGCTTCAACGGCCAGACGCACTCCATCGCGGAGCAGCCCTACCTGGACATGCCCGCCAACTCGGCAGGCCGGATGTACTTCTACGTCGGCTCACCGACCAGTCAGTACTACGACTTCATCGAATTCACCGTCGGCGGCGGCGTGTTCAACGGCAACACCACCCGCGTGGACGCCTACGGCCTGCCCCTTGCGATGCGACTGCACTCCTTTGACGGCTACGACGTCCAGGTCGGGGAGACCCAGGCCTTCTTCGCCAAGTCCCGCACCCAGGTCTTCCAGGACTTCATCAACGCCGTTCCGCAGGAGTTCAAGGTGCTGGCACAGAGCCAGGCCCCGTACCGCATCATCGCCCCGGGCAGCGACGCGAGCTTCAAGCCGGGCGGGGTGAACGCGAACTACTTCACCGCCTATGCCCAGTCGGTCGGCGTCAACGAGACGACGCAGTACATCTTCGGCTGCGCCGGCACCATGGCGAGCAACCCCAACATGTGCGCGGCGCTCAACCGGCACGTGGCCACACTGCCGTCCTCGGGCCAGGCGGACCCGAACCAGTACTACCTGTCGGCCCCGGCCAACTACTACGCCAAGTTCTGGCACGACAACGCCATCAACAAGCTCGCCTACGGCTTCCCCTACGACGACGTCGCGAGCCAGTCGTCCTTCGTCTCCCACGCCAACCCGCAGTGGCTGGCGGTGGCCGTCGGCTTCTGACCGAGGCAGTCCGACCTCGCCCGTACGCTGCTCACCGCAGTGGCCGGGCGGGGCTGGGCCGGACAGCGGGCGGCTCCTGCCCCCGGCAGGCGACATCGGTAGTGATCGCTGGAAGGCCAAGTCGGCCTGGAATGTTCGTATCTCAACAGGCGGAAACCCGGGGCGAGTCGGGAATGAAGCCGCAGCGGCTGCATGTTGACGACCGCTGACCGACTCGCCTACCCCCGGGAAGAAGGCAGGTCCATGACGTCCTCGCCGACCACGATGCGCGCCGTCCGGCTCTCCGCCCCCGGCCCCGTGGACAACCTGCGGCTGACCACGCTCCCGCTCCCGCCCGAGAGGGACGGCTGGGTGCGCATCCGCGTCGAGGCGTTCGGCCTCAACCGCTCGGAGCTGAAGCTTCGGCTGGGTGTGAGCGTGGGCGTCAGTTTTCCACGGGTGCCGGGTATCGAGGCCGCAGGCACCGTCCACGCCGCCCCGCCCGGCAGCGGACTGGCTCCCGGACAGAAGGTCGTCGCCATGATGGGAGACATGGGGCGCACTTACGACGGCGGTTACGCCGAGTACACGTCGGTGCCGCTGTCCCAGGTCATCCCCGTCGACACCGAGCTGCCCTGGGAGGTGCTGGGTGCCCTGCCGGAAATGGTGCAGACCGCATACGGCTCGCTCACCAT
The DNA here is from genome assembly GCF_026343635.1 of Streptomyces sp. NBC_00038. Classification (NCBI taxonomy): domain Bacteria; kingdom Bacillati; phylum Actinomycetota; class Actinomycetes; order Kitasatosporales; family Streptomycetaceae; genus Streptomyces; species Streptomyces sp. NBC_00038. The sequence continues at coordinate 358,628 of NZ_JAPELQ010000001.1, read as the reverse complement.
CGGCCTGGACCTGAAGCCCGGGCAGTCCGTGCTGATCCGTGGCGGCACCTCCTCGGTGGGTCTGGCCGCCGCGGCCCTGGCCACCTGGCGCGGCGCCACGGTGCTGTCCACCACCCGGCAGGCCGGCCGCCTCGCTTCTCTCAAGGAGCACGGTGTCGACCACCCTCTGCTGGACACCGGCGAAGTCGCGCCCGCCGTACGGGAGTTGTACCCGGACGGAGTCGACGCCGCCCTTGATCTCGTCGGCACGCCGACCCTGCCCGACACCCTGCGCGCGGTGCGCGTGCACGGCACGGCCTGCTTCGGCGGCAGCCTCTCCAACCAGTGGACGGTGCGGGACTTCTCCCCGAACGAGTACCTGCCCAAGGGGGTACGCCTGGCCGGCTACTTCGGCGACGCCGCCGACCTGCCACGGGAAGCCTTCCAGGAGATCCTCGACGCGGTCGCGGCCGGCCAACTGGCCTTCCCCGTGGACCGCGTCTACGAAGGCCTGGAGCAGGTACCGCAGGCCCACGACGACATGGAGCACGACCGCGCCACCGGCAAACTCGTCGTCCGCGTCCGGCATTAGGGCCTGTCCGAAGCGTTGACCAAAGTCGCGGAACGGTCTCGGCGCCGTCCGCCTCTGCCCGGCGGCGTCGAGAGCCGGCTCGCGGTCCGCTGCGGAGCCCTTGTGTCTGCGACCGTGTGATTGGAATTCCCTGTGCGTTTGCCGTGCTGATGATCTAAGGTCGCGCTGTTCTCTGGGGAGGGGCTGGCGCATGGTGCGTGGGGGTAGATGGGCTGTGCTGTGCGCGGTCGCGGTGCTGACGGTGACGGGGTGCGGGCAGCGGGCGGCGGAGTTCAAGCCCAGGTTCGAGAGCGCGGAGGAACTGCCGGAGACGCTCCGAAAGGACGGCACCACCATCCTGGTGGGCGATCCGGACGCGCAGATGACGGTGCGCCTGTACGAGGATCCGCGCTGTCCGGTCTGCGAGGAGTTCGAGACCACCGGCGGGGCCCCCGCCCTGCGCGAGGCGATGCTCGACCGCCGGGCGCGAACCGAGTACACCCTGGCCTCCTTCCTGGACGACCGGGTCGGCGGCAGCGGGTCGAAGAAGGCGGTCAACGCACTCCGTGCCGCGCTGGAGCAGGGCAAGTTCGTGGAGTACCACGAGGTGCTCTACGCCAACCAGCCCGAGGAGATCGTCGACGGCTACACCGACGCCTATCTGCTGGAACTGGCCGGTGAGGTGGAGGGCCTGCGCGGACCGGAGTTCAACGCGGCGGTGAAGACCATGAAGTACCGCTCCTTCGTCACCGCTTCCGAGAAGGCGTACGAACGGGCCGGGGGAGCCGAGGAACCAGGAGGACCCGGAACACCCACCGCTGTGATCAACGACAAGCGGATCCCGCTGGAGTACAACAGCCTGCTCTTCGACAACGAGGTATTCACCGGACTGCTGCAGCAGATCTACGACAAGCCCTGGGAGTGGGAACAGACCTCCTTCTGAGTCGGTGGGCTACCCGGCCTTGTCCGTGTCCGCGCGGAAGGCGCGCCGGTAGGCGGCGGGTGTGGTGCGCAGGGCCTCGTGGAAACGCCGGCGCAGGTTGACGGCCGAGGAGAGGCCGACCCGGTGCGCGATGGTCTCCACGGGCAGGTCGGTCTCCTCCAGCAGCGCCCGGGTGGCGGCGATCCGCCGGTCCAGCAGCCAGCGTCCGGGACTGATGCCCAGTTGCTCGGTGAACCGCCGGGTCAGCGTGCGGGCCGAGACCTGGGAACGGACCGCCATCTCGGCGACGCTGACCGGCTGGTCGAGGCGTCCGGCCAGCCACTCAAGGAGTGGGGCCAGCGAGTCGGCGACCGGTCCGTTGGTGGGCAGTTCGGCGTACTGCAGCTGGCAGCCCTCGCGGTGCGGCGGCATCACCATTTGCCGGGCGATCCGCATCGCGTACGCGGCGCCCTGGTCGGCGCTCACGAGGTGCAGGCAGAGGTCCACACCGGCCGCCGATCCGCCGCTGGTGGCGACGTCGCCGTGGTCCACGTAGAGCACCGCGGGGTCGACCCGCACTCGCGGGAACCGGGTGGCCAGCTCGGCGGCTCGGGCCCAGTGGGTGGCGGCCCGCCGGCCGTCCAGCAGGCCGGCGGCGGCGAGCACGACGGCGCCCGAGCAGATGCCGACGATCCGCGCGCCGCGCCGGTGCGCCTGGCGGACCGCGGTGACCACCGCCGACGGCACCTCGGTGCCGACCGGCTGCTGCCAGCCGGGGACCAGCACGGTGTCCGCGCGATCCAACGCGTCCAGGCCAGTCGTGACCAACATGTCGTAGCCGGCCTGGGTGCGCACCGGGCCGGGGTGCTCGGTGCAGACCTCCAGCGCGTAGCGGGAGGGGATCGCCGGGCCGTGGTCGCCGAACACCTCGGTCGCGCAGGCCAGCGGGAAGGTCGACTGCGGGGGACCCAGCAGGGCCACGACCCGGTGCGGCGTCGGGGAACTCGGCACCGAACGAAGCGTCATGGCGCGAAAGTACCTCATCATGTCGTTCGGGACACTGGGTTGACCGATTGGTCCAGTCCAACATCAGTCCTGTGACCACCACGCAGACCCGGACCGCCCAGACCGATCCGCCAACCGCCCGGCCCCCGTTGTGGGACCGGCGCTTCTCGCTCTACTTCACCTCCCGCGCCGTCTCGCTGGTCGGCGACGCGATGATGCCGGTGGCCACCGCGCTCGCGGTCGGCCCGCTGTACGGGATCTCCGGGGTCGGCCTCGTCCTCGGCATCTGGACCGGGACGTTCGTCCTCCTGGTCCTGTTCGGCGGGGTGTTCGCCGACCGGCTCGGCGCACGCCGGATGATGGTCGGCGCGGACCTCGTCCGGGTACTCACACAGGGTGTGCTGGCTGCCGCGTTCTTCGCCGGGCCGCCGCCGTTCTGGCTCCTTGTGACCATGGCGGCACTGGCCGGTGCGGCAGTTGCGATGTTCCTGCCGGGTGTGAACGGGATGGTCCCGCTGGTCGCCCGCGAGCCGCAACGGGCCAACGCCACGCTGAAGGTGGCCGACGCGCTCGCCCACCTGGTCGGCCCGGCCCTGGCGGGACTGCTGATCACACTGACCGGCGCCGGGACCGTGTACGCGATCGACGCCGGCACCTTCCTGCTCAGCGCCCTGTGCCTGGCGCTCATCCGACTCGCCCCGGCCGACGCGCCCACGGACACCCCGGCCGATGCGAACTCCGCTGCCCACACCGGAAGTTCACTCCGCCGCGACCTGCGCCAGGGCTGGCAGGAGTTCCGCGCACGCACCTGGATGTGGGCGGTGATCCTGATCTGGGTGGTCTTCGGCGTGCTGCTCTTCGGCCCGCTGGTACCGCTCAGCTCGGCGCTGATCGGCGCCCGGCTCGGCCCGAACGCCTACGGCCTGGTGGTCTCCTTCCTCGGCGTCGGAACGGTGCTCGGCGGCCTGTTGGCACTGCGGCTGCGCCCGGCCCGGCCACTGGCGGCCGGCACCGTGGCGATGGTGCTGTTCACCGTGCTGCCGCTCTGCGTGGCACTGGGCGCCGGCCTGCCGGTACTGCTGGCGGGCCACGTCCTCGGCGGCGGCGCCTTGGCGTTCTGGTCGGTGATGTGGGCGACCAGCGTGCAGACCCACACCCCGCCCGCGGTCCTCAACCGGGTCAGCGCGTACGAGCTGGCCGGCTCGGTGTCCGGGATCGCGCTCGGCCAGATGCTGGCGGGGCCGGCCACCACGCTGGCCTCCCCGGGGCGGCTGCTGCTGGTGTCGGCGGGCACCTGCCTGGCGGGCTGCGCAGCGCTGTTCGCGACCCCCGCGATCCGTACCCTGCGCCGCGCCGCTCCCACGGACGGCGGGAAGTCGGGGGCGCCGGGCGGTCCGGACGGAGAGTGAGCGGACCCACGACAATCCTGGAGCCGGGCGTGCAGCGGCCGGTCTAGAGAATGCCTCGTTCGTTGGCCCGCGCCAGGGCTTCCACACGGTTTCGGGCACTCAGCTTCTCCAGGGTCCGCTGAAGATAGGTTTTTACGGTGTTGCGCGTCAGGCCCAGCGCTTCGGCGATCTCCGGGTTGGTCTCACCCATCGCCACTCTGCGCAGAATCTCGTATTCGCGGCGCGTGAGTCCGCATTCCTTGAGCTTCCTCGTCAGCAGCGTGTTGAAATCGTGCTCCATGTCGGTGCAGATGACCCGTTCACCCGCGTGCACGCGACGGATGATGTCCACAAGGTCCGACCGTTCCGCGTCCTTGATGACCACGGCGTGCGCGCCGGCGTCGAGCGCCGCGTTCAGCGCCGCGTGTTCGGGATAGGCAGTGAAGATCACCACTTTGATGCCCGAGGAGTGTGCGCGCAGTTCGCGGATCACCTCCGGCGCCAGCATGTCCGGCAGCCGAAGATCCAGCAGTACGACATCGGGACGAAGCCGGCGTACGGCCGTGATGGCGTCCCTGCCGCAACGGGCATAGCCCGCGACCTTGATCCATGAGGTGCTGCTGAGCGCCATGGTGACGCCGTCCAGGACGATGGGGTGGTCGTCCACGACCAGCACCTGGACTGTTTCTGTGGTCATGCGGGCACCCACGCCTGCACGGTGACGCCGCCGTCCTCGTTGCGACAGATGCTGACCTGGCCGCCCACCCGGGCCAGGCGTTCGGACATGGTGGGCAGTCCGAGTCCCTTGGCTGTCTCGCAGGCGGGGGGCAGTCCCACGCCGTCGTCGGCGATCCTCACCGTCACGCCGTTCGACGCGGCGAACACGCTCACTACGACCGAGTGGGCCCGCGCGTGCTTCTCCACGTTCAGCAGCGCCTCGCGAGCGGTGTCCGTCAGGGCTCTCATGTGCGCCGCAGGCAAGGGCGGCAGTTCGGTGACGGTGATCAACCGGGCGAGGATACCGGTGCGTTCCTGCAAGGCGCGGCAGTCACCGCGGAGGGCCACGCCGAGAGTGAGCTCCTCGGGCGGCGCGCTCAGGGCGTGCAGAGATCCGCGCAGTGCCGCCGCCGCTTCCACGGCCTGCTGCTCGATGTCGCCGAGTCTGCCCTGCAGGCTGTGCCCGGTCGGCAACTCGTCGACCAGCGTGCGGATTCCGGCACCGATCGTGAAGAGCATGGCGCCGACCGTGTCGTGCAGTTCGTTGGCCACGCGGCGCCGCTCCTCATGGACGGCGACCTCCGCCGCGTGCTTGGCGCGCTCCGCGACGACCGTCGCGGCGGCCGCACGGCTCGCAGCCTGCTCCATCAGGCCTGTCGTCCGATCGGCGAAGGGTGCCGCGAAGCGGTTGGCGCCGTACAGCACCCCCAGCAGCCGGTCCTCGTAGATCATGGGAACGGCGATCATCGCGCCCAGTCCCTCGGTGGCCACCTGCGGGTTGAAGTGGTGCGTGATGTTGTCCGCGCGCCGGTAGTCGCTCACCCACAGCGGGCGACGGCGCTGCACGACCTGCCCGCCGAGGCCGAGGCCGGTGGACACGATCAGGCCGTCGACGGCCGGAGTGCGGGTGTTCACGGTGTGGCGCAGCACGATCTGGTTGTCGCCGTCCGGTTCGCCGACCCACGCCACGTCGACACCGCTGGACGCCGGCACATCGTCGACGATCCGGCGCATGGCGGTGGAACCGTCGAGGAGGGCCAGGATCTGGCTGTACCCCTCGGTGAGCTCGAAGAGCACGTTCGGCTGCGGCCGTCTGGCCCGTTTCGGTGCCATGTGAGTCATGGTAGGTCGCCTTTCGCCGGGCCCCACCAGGGCCGACCGGCCCACGTACGGCCCGCTGCCTCCATGCTTGCCCCCCGCCGTGATCCGACGCCATCTCCAGATGGAGATATCCATGGGGAGACCTGCCTTCGGAGCTATGCGGCTGCCCCCGTGGAGCGCACGATCTCGCCACCCGCCGGAGCCGGCGGGAGAGCGACGGAGGCTCGGATGCTCCAGATCCGCAATCTGCAAGTGAGTTACGGCGGAGCCGTGCTGGCGCTGAGATCGGTGTCATTGGACGTGCGCCAAGGCGCGGTGGTGGCGGTGCTGGGGAGCAACGGCGCTGGGAAGACGACCCTGCTGCGGTCGATAGCAGGAACCCTCTCCCACCACGGTGGAGCTGTCGATCAGGGTGCGATCGAGTTCGAGGGAGTGAACACGGCGGGCCGATCGCCCTCGGCGATGGCGGCGGCGGGCGTCGTCCTCGTGCCGGAGGGCCGCCGCATCTTCACCAGCCTCACGGTGGCCGAGAATCTGCGGGCCGGGGGTTTCGGGGTCCGCGACCGGGCCCGGCGCACCACAGCGCTGCGCCGCGTCCATGAGCTGTTCCCCCTGCTGCACGACCGGGCCGACCAACGGGCGGGACTGCTCTCCGGCGGTCAGCAGCAGATGCTCGCCATCGGCCGGGCCCTGATGGCGAGCCCGCGGCTGCTCCTCATCGACGAGCCGTCGCTGGGGCTCGCGCCCCAGATGGTGGGCCGCATCGGAGAGGTGATCGACGAGATCCACACTCAGGGCACGACCGTTCTCCTCATCGAGCAGAACGCGACCATGGCGCTCGGCGTCGCCTCCCACGCATTCGTGCTCACCGTCGGAGCCGTGACCCTTCAGGGCAGCGCCGCCGAACTCGCCGCCGACCAGGCCGTACGGGAGCTGTATCTCGGAGGAACACCGAAACCCGAGCTGGCCACGCAAGCGCCCCCCGCATCCGGTCTCGCCCCCACCCCGGCACTGAGGCGGTGGACGGCATGAGCGAACTCTCCGTCCCCGTCGTCGAAGGCGCCGAGCCGGTGCTTGAAGTCCGTGGTGTGACGGTCGGATTCGCCGGCGTCATCGCACTGGACGACGTCTCGTTCGCCGTCGCCCCGAGGGCCATCCACGCTGTCATCGGTCCCAACGGGGCAGGAAAGTCAACGATGTTCAACGTGCTGTCCGCCGTCTACAAAGCGGACAGCGGATCAGTGCACTTCAACGGCACGGACGTGACGCGGCTGCACCCGCACCAGCTCGCCGGGCTGGGAGTCGCCCGTACCTTCCAGAACATCGCCCTCCTCCCGGGCAGTTCCGTCACCGAGAACCTGCTCCTCGGCAGACACGCACTGATGCGGCCCGACCTGACACGGCCGTGGCTCCGCCGCGCCCACCGCACGCGACGCAGGCACTTCGAACGTGTCCAGGAGATCGCCGCGTTCACCGGTCTCGCCGACCTTCGCGCGACACCTGCGGGGGAGCTCTCGTACGGCGACCAGAAGAGGGTGGAAATAGCGCGGGCCCTGTGCGTCGAACCGAGCCTGCTCCTGCTCGACGAGCCCGCGGCCGGCATGAACGCCCACGAGACCGAGGCCATGGCGCAGCTCATTCGCAGCATTCGCGACAGTCTCGCCATCCCCATCCTCCTGGTGGAGCACGACATGGGACTCGTGATGGGTATCGCCGACCGAGTCACTGTCCTGGACTTCGGCCGCCGCATCGCGGACGGAACCCCCGTGCAGGTGCAGCAGGACCCCGAGGTGCTGCGTGCCTACCTCGGCACCAGCAGCAACGGCGACGCGTCCGAGCAGACCCCCATCTCCGACCCGTCCGAGCAGACCCCCATCTCCAGCCCGTCCGCGCCGACTTCCGACCCGGGCAGCCGCCAGGCGAACCCGCTTCAGCCCACTCAGGAAGCCTGATATGCACAACTTCCTTCAACTGCTGATCGGCGGCATGTCCCTCGGCGCCGTCTACGCGCTGCTCGCGCTCGGTTTCGTCGTGGTCTTCAAAGCCGGCGGCGTCGTGAACTTCGCCCATCCGGCACTGCTCATGGTCGGGGCCTACTTCATCTCCCGCTTCAGCGTGGGCTACGACGTCCCCTTCCCCGTGGCCGTACTCGCCGGAGTGGCCATCGCGGTGGCCATCGCCCTGCTGGTGGAACGGCTGCTGGTCAGGCAAGTTGCCGGTCACGCGATTCTCGCGGTCAGCATCATGACCATCGGTGTGGACGTCCTCGTCCAGACCGAGGTCACTCGCCGTATCGGTATCGATGTCCTGCCCATGGGAGACCCGTGGGGCAGCGATGTCGTGGACGTGGCCGGCGTGACCGTCCCGCAGACCCGCTTGATCGCGCTGGCCGTCAGCGTCGTCATCATCTCGGGCTTCCTCACCTGGTTCCGGCTCTCGAACTGGGGTGTCGCCATGCGCGCCACCGCGGAGGATCCGATCACCGCGTCCTTGATGGGCATCCGGCGCAGCCGTGTATCAGCGGTGTCCTGGCTGATAGCGGGGGTCCTGGCCGCGATCGCCGGACTGTTCGTTACCGTTTTCCCCTCACCAGGGCTGGAACCCGCGACAGCGGCGGTGGCCCTGCGGGCCTTTCCTGCCGCGATCATCGGCGGCCTCGACTCCGTCGGAGGCGCCGTCATCGGCGGTCTCGTCGTGGGCGTCACCGAGGCGCTCGCCCAGGGATACGCGGAAGACCTCTCCACGCTGGGCACCGGATTCCACACCGTCATGCCCTATCTCGTGATGGTGCTGGTGCTGCTCGTCCGGCCGACCGGCCTGTTCGGAACCCGGGAGCTGCACCGTGTCTGATTCCCCGCTCACCACCTCCACGCCGCCGGGCACCGGCCGACGAGATCAGCAGCACAAGACGTCGCACCGGCCTGCGGCAGCCGCCACTGGCAGCCTGGCACGGAGCCTGGGGACAGGCCGGACGGTCACCGTCGCCGTTCTCGCGGTGCTCCTCGTCCTGCCGTTCTACTTGGAGTCGTTCTGGCTGCAACTCGGCCTGTTCATCTTTGCCACCGCGGTCGCCGCACTCGGCATGACCCTGCTGCTCGGCCAGGTCGGCATGCTGTCCCTCGGGCACGCGTTCTTCGTCGCCCTGGGCGCCTACGGATACACCTATTTCGCCGCGGACGGCGTGGACGGCGCGCACGGCTGGTCGGGCCTGGGGCTTCCACCGGTGCTCGCAGCCGTCCTCGCCGTCGGGCTCGCCGGGGTGGCCGGCCTGCTGTTCAGCCCAGTCGCCGCCCGGCTCCGCGGTATCTACCTCGGCATCGCGTCCCTCGGTCTCGTCTACGTCGGCCAGCACGTCCTGGTCAACGCCGAGACGCTCACCGGCGGCGTGAACGGACGCGATGTCCCCGGCTTCAGCGCACTCGGCCTGAACTTCGAGGACACGCCCGGGCAGACGCTGTTCGTCCTCGGGGTGCCCTTCCAACGCGAGGAACGCCTCTGGTATCTCGCACTCGGCACACTCCTTGCCGCCCTCGTCTGCTACCGCCTGCTCGTGCGCTCTCGCACAGGACGAGCCCTGCGCGGCATACGTGATCACGAGGTGGCGGCCGCGGTCATGGGCGTCGACGTCGTGCGCTACAAGGCCTACGCGTTCCTGATGTCCTCGATGTTCGCCGCCGCCGGCGGTGTCCTGCTCGCCCTGGCCTTCCGCCGCATCATCCCCGAGACCTTCGGAGCGGCACTGTCCATCGAGTACCTGGCGATGGTCGTCATCGGCGGCATCGGTTCCGCGTCCGGAGCAGCGTTCGGAGCAGCGTTCGTGACCTCCCTGCCACCGGTTCTCGAGAGGTACGCGACCCAGCTCCAAGGCGCTGAGAGCACCGGAGGCCTCAGCGCGGCGGTCATCGCCAAGTTCGTGTACGGCGCCGCCATCGTCCTGGTCATCATCTTCCAGCCCGGCGGCATGGCCTCCGTCGGAACCCGCATCCGCCGTATCGCCGAACGCCGCCGCGTCCGCCGCCACAACGCTCCGGAGCCCACCACCTGACCCCGTTCTCCATCTCTCGTTCCGCATCGACTTCTCTCGTTCCGCATCGACGAAAGAGATCATCATGACCACGCCTGTCCCTTCCCGTCGCAGAGTCCAGCACGCGCTGGCCGCCGGCCTCGTCCTCGGCATGATCGTCACCGCCGGGTGCTCCACCAAGGCGACGGGCGACGACGCCGGCAGCACACAGGCCGGAGGAGTGGCCGCCGGGCCCGGCGTCACCGACACGACGATCCAACTGGGCGTCCTCACCGACCAGACAGGCGCCTTCGCCGGACTGGGCAAATCCGTGGGCCAAGGGCGCGATCTGTTCTGGTCCGAGAAGAACAGCCAGGGCGGGGTGTGCGGCCGCAAGGTCGAATTCGTGGTGAAGAACCACGGCTACAACACTCAGCAGGCCGTCTCCGCCTACAGCCAGATCAAGGACGAGGTGCTGGGCGTACAGGAGTTGCTCGGGTCCCCGATGATCGCGGCACTGCTCCCGTCCATCGAGTCCGACGACATGCTCAGCCTCGTCGTCTCCTGGTCCTCCACCCTCCTGGAGAACCCCAACGTGGTCGTCCCCGGGTCCACCTACGACGTCGAGATGATCAATGGCCTGCAGTATCTGGTCGATTCGGGCAAACTCCAGCGCGGCGACACCATCAGCCACGTCTATCTCGAAGGCGACTACGGTCAAAACGCATTGGCGGGGAGCCGCGCGGCAGCCGAAAAGCTCGGCCTCACACTCAAAGAGCACTCGATCAAGCCCACCGACTCCGACCTGACCGCGCAGGTCACCGCGTCGCGCAACAGCGGCGCGAAGGCCGTTCTCCTCTCCACGGCGCCGGCCCAGACAGCCTCCGCCGTCTCCGTCGCCGAGGCCTCCGGCTACGACGCCACCTTCCTGGGCTCCAACCCCACTTTCACCCCCACCCTGCTCAGCGGCTCCGCCAAGACGGCTCTGCAGGAGAACTTCCTCCTGGTCGGCTCCACCGCACCGTTCGCGTCCAAGGCCGAAAAGCCGACGGCGGTGCGGGAGGCGTACGAGAAGAAGTACACGGAGCAGCCCACCTCGTACGTCAATCTCGGCTACGCCCAGGCCGAGATCATGGCCGGGATCCTTGAGGCCGCCTGCGACAAGAAGGACCTCACCCGCTCAGGCCTCCAGACCGCCATGCGTGGCCTCTCGCTGGTGGACACCGGCGGCCTGATCGCGCCCCTCGACTACAGCGAGGCCGGTGCGATCCCCGCGCGAGAGGTGTACGTGCTGCGCCCGGACGGCAAGGCGGCCGGTGGCCTCGTCATCGCTCAGGAGCTCTCCTCCTGCGACCTCGCCAAGACCTACGAGCCCGCCGAATGACCAGCTTCACGACCCTCGGCTCATCCGCGAGTTGAAAGGGAGACACCGATATGCGCGACCCCGTACCGCTGCGCAGCACCATGCAGCCGGTCCAGCCCCCTGAGGAATCCCACGTGGCCGCTGCTGCCACGTCCCGCCTGAAACATCGCGCACGGCACCGCATGCGAAATCTGATCGCGACCCTGGCGGCAGCTTCCGTCTGCCTCGGCGTTCTCGTCACCACCGATGAGGCCAACGCCGTCGGACAACCCCTCAGTTCCTCGGCGGCGAGCGACTACACGAGCTACATCGATCTCCCCTACGCGTCCGGCACCAGCCAGGTCCTCGACCTGTACGTGCCCGAGGGCGCCCGCAAGCCGCTCCCGGTAATCGTCTACGTGCACGGCGGCGCCTGGTCCGGCAGCGACAAGTCCGAGCTGAAGCGGACCATCGGCTGGGAGGCTCTGCTCGACCAGGGCTTCGCGATCGCCTCCGTCAACTACACGCTCAGCGCCAACGCCAAGTTTCCGACGCAGATTCAGGAGGTGAAGTCCGCCGTCCGGTACCTGCGTTCCGTCGGCCCCCAGTACAAGCTCAATGGGAAGGTCGGGCTGATGGGTGCGTCGGCGGGCGGCCAGATCGCCGGGCTGGTGGGCACCACCTGCGGTGTTCGCTCGCTTGAGGGCACCATCGGCACGACCGGGCCCTCCAGTTGCGTCGACGCGGTCATGGACATCGCGGGGCCGACCGATCTTGGCACGCTGGGGGCCACCAGCCCGGCCCTGTCAGGCGCGGTGGCTGCCTACCTCGGCTGCCCGGCCGGTGTGGAGTCCTGCTCCTCCGCCGTGTTGAAGCAGGCCGACCCGACCACCTATGTGACCTCCTCACGGCGACTACCGCCTTTCCTCATCGCGCACGGTGATGCCGACACCGTGGTCCCGCTGGAGCAGAGCCGGCGATTCCTCACCTCGCTGAAGCAGGGGTGCGGGAACGTCAGCCTGTTCACCCTGAGCGGGCAGGACCACTTCTTCGCCACTCTCGGCGCCCTCCTCGAGCCCTTTCCCGCCCGGACCGTGCAGACTTCGAAGGGCTGCGGAAAGACGAAGACCGCCACTGAGCCACCACTCGGCTACGCCACCATCGGCGCCTTCTTCCGCAGCAGCTGGGATTCGCCGTCCGGGCGGATCGCGGTGCCCTGACCCGCAGGTTGGTCTCTACCTGTGGTCTCGCTGGTTTGTGAGAGTGACCGGGAATCAGGTGAAGCGGGCGTTCAAGTACCGCTACTGTCCGACCGATGCGCAGGCGGCCGAGCTGTTGCGCACCTTCGGATGCGTTCGCAAGGTCTACAACTTGGCGCTCGCCGCCCGTACGCAGACGCTGTGGCACTTGCAGACGGCGTTCACCCACTTCTTCGCCAAGCGGGCCAAGTACCCGCACTTCAAGTCCAGGCGAAATTCCGGGAAGTCGGCGGAGTACACCACGTCCGGCTTCCGGTTCCGTGACGGGAAGCTGACACTGGCGAAGATGCCTGAACCGCTGGACATCGTGTGGTCGAGGCCCCTCCCCGCAGGAGCGGAGCCCTCGACGGCGAGGTGTCGCAGGATGCTGTGGGCCGCTGGTTCGTCTCGATGCTGTGTGACGACCCGTCCCTCGAGCCCCTGCGGGCCAACGGCAACGCGGTCGGTATCGACGTGGGCTTGGACCACCTGCTGACCCTGTCGACCGGGGAGAAGGTCACCAACCCGCGCCACGAGCGCAAGGACCGCGTTCGCCTGGCGAAGGCTCAGCGGACCTCGCGAAGAAGACCAGGGGTTCGGCGAACCGGAACAGGGCCCGGCTCAAGGTCGCCAAGATCCATGCCCGGATCGCCGACCGTCGGCGGGACGGCCTGCACAAATTGACCACTCGACTCGTGCGCGAAAACCAAACACATCGGCCACCTGCGGCAGGAAGCAGCGCAGCTCGTCTCGTCATCGACGAGTACTGCCGGGAAGGGGCGGCAGACGGCGAGGATGTGACGGAAGCTCTCGCCGGACTGCGCGTCGAGCCGATGTCGCGCGGTCGGCAGGCCAACAGGGCCTCCAGAGAGGGCCGTTCAGCCCCATGGGAGCGGACCTTCGGCCTCCGGTGAAGCCCGCCCCGTGCCGCGAGAGTGAGTGGTGTCAGGCACCGACCCGACATCCTCAGATTCCCGAAGGGATCACCATCATGGCCGTGCACGAGCACCCTCACCGGCGCCCGGGGTTCCACCTGCCCTCCTGGCGTGGGCACCGGACCACGTCCACCTCTGAGTCCGCCGTGTCGGCGAGCACCGACACGCACACCCTGCGGGCCTACTCCTTCGCGTCACTGCGCCTGCTGACCGGATTCGCCTTCCTCTGGGCCTTCCTCGACAAGACCTTCGGCTTCGGGTACGCCACCCCGTCCGGCAAGGGTTGGATCGACGGCGGTTCGCCGACCAAGGGCTTTCTGAGCGGCGTCGCCGCCGGGCCCATGGAGTCCACCTTCCACTCCTGGGCCGGCGACACCTGGGCCGACTGGCTGTTCATGGCCGGTCTGCTCGGCGTCGGGCTCGCTCTGATCGGTGGCATCGCACTGCGCCTGGCCGCCCTCGCGGGCACCGCCATGATGGCGCTGATGTGGATCGCCGAATGGCCGCCCGCCAAGCACCTCTCCGACGGTTCGGCCAGCATGTCCACGAACCCGTTCGTGGACTACCACGTCATCTACGCCGTCGCCCTGATCGCCCTTGCCCTGGCTGCGGCGGGCGATACCTGGGGCGTCGGCAAGCTCTGGGCCCGGCTGCCGTTCGTGCGCGACAACGGCTGGTTGCGCTGACAGCAGGAGGGACCGCGGGACCATACCTGGCCCGCGGTCCCTTCGCCGTACCGCGCACCCTCGGCGGGCTCTCGCGCATAGGGCCGGTCGGCCCCTGCTGGGGACCTGCGGCCTCTCCAACATGCCCGCCCCGGCCACGAAGCTGGAAGCGGATACCGCGATGCATCCGATCTGCCCTTGGAGGTACTCACCATGTCCCGCACCGTCACCGTAGGTCTCGACGGCTCGTCCGAGAGCCGGGCCGCCGCCGAGTGGGCAGCCCGTGAGGCGAAGCTGCGCGGGGTGCCGTTGAGGCTGGTCAACGTCTGGGAGCCGGTACCCGTGCCGATGGCACAGGCTCCCCTTCTGGGGGCCGAGACGCAGCAGCACTGGTCCGAGCGGATCCCGCGGGAGGCGGCCGAGGGGCTGCGGTTGCGCCACCCTGGCGTGGAGGTCGTCGTGGAGCAGCTCACCGGGCGGCCGGGCGAGGTGCTGTCCGACGCGGCGAAGGAGGCCGAGCTGCTGGTCCTGGGCTCCCGGGGCCTGAGCGGCATCGGCGGGTTCCTGGTCGGTTCCGTCGGCCAGGCCGTCGTCGCACACACCGAGCGGCCTGTGGTCCTCGTACGGGCCGGGGAAGCAGCCGCCGACGAGCACACGATGGACCCGGCGGGGATTCCGTCCGCCGCGACCGGGTACCGGCCTGTCGTCCTCGGGCTCGACACCGCGAGCCCCGACGAGGCCGTGATCGAGTTCGCGATCGACGCGGCCCTGCGACGTGCCACCTCCCTGCAGGTCGTCCACGGCTTCAGCCTGCCGCCCTATTTCGCGTACGGGCTGCCCGACGACCCCGAGCTGGACGCCAAGGCGGTCGCCGAGTGGGCGTCCGCCCTGACGGAGATCCTGAGTCCCTGGCGACAGAAGTTCCCGTCCCTCGAAGTCGTCGAGCACTCCCGGGCCGGCAAGGCCGCCGACCAGTTGGTGGCCGCCTCCCGCGACGCCTCCCTGGTTGTCGTCGGCCGCCGGATCCGCCGCTCCCCGGTCGGCGCCCACATCGGGCCCGTCACCCACGCCGTACTGCACCACGCCGCCGCCCCCGTCGCCGTCGTCCCGCACGACTGACCTGCCCGTCGGGAGAAAGGGACAGCAAGGGAGATGAGGACCATGGAATTGCCCCTGGTCGTGGGGGTGGACGGATCCGAGCCGAGCATGCGCGCCGTGGACTGGGCGGCCGACGAGGCCGCCCTGCACGGGGTGCCGTTGCGGCTCGTGTACGCCTCGCTGTGGGAGCGGTACGAGGGTGCCGCGCTCGCCGAGGGTCTTGGCAGGTCCTCGGAGCAGGTGCTGGCCGACAACATCGTCGACGCCGCCGCGAAGCGGGCCCAGCGACGGGCCCCGGACCTGAAGATCTCCACCGCGGTCCTGCCCGATGACGCGGTCAGCGTGCTGCTCGACGAGGGCCGCCACGCCTTCGCGGTCGTCACCGGGTCGCGTGGCCGCGGTGGTATCGCCGAGCTGCTGCTCGGCTCGGTCAGCCTGGCAGTCGCGGCCCGCGCCTACTGTCCGGTTGTCGTGCTCCGCGGCAGCCACGACAACCGGCGCACGCCCCGGACCTACCAGCGCATCGTGCTCGGCGTCGGCGAGGAGCCGGGGAACGCGGCGGCCGTGCGCTTCGCCTTCGAGGAGGCGGCGGCCCGGTACGCCGGATTGCAGGCCGTACGGGCCTGGCGCCGTCCCGCGCACAGGACCACCGACCACCCTCTGCTCGCCGGAGAGCCCGCCCGCCATGACGAGCAGCGGGCCACCGAGGATCTGGAAGCGGCGCTGTCCGGCGCCGCGCTCGAGCACCCGTCCGTGCAGGTGCGCCGACGGACCGTCGAAGGTCCTGCCCACCAGGCGCTGCTGGACGCCTCGGCCACCGCCGATCTGCTGGTCGTCGGAGCTCAGCGGCGTCGCGGGCGCAGCGGGCTCCAGCTCGGCCGGGTCGCCCACGCGGTCCTGCATCACTCCGCCTGCCCGGTGGCCGTCGTACCGCAGCGGGTGTGATCGCAGTGACCGCCTCGGACCCCATTCGTCGAGCGGCCTCCGCCCGAGGATCGAGCACCGGCGAGCGACCGCTGGTGCTTCTCCGCCGTGCAGAAGCCCATCGCATGCTCAACTCCCACACGGCCGTCCCAACCTCGATCAAACCTGACGATTTCGGCTGCGGCGGGCAGATTCGTGATGTAAAGCTGGAATCACCACTGGGTGTGCTCGCGCTCCGTGGGTTTCGACAGGGCCGCAATCCGCGCGACCCCGGGGGTCGAGGTGATCCGTGACTCGTTCGACGGTGCCGCTCCTGCGCAACACGTCGAGCCTCTCGAGCACCACGACGAGCCGGGCGCCCTCGGCCCTCATTTCACTTCTGGACCACCCCCCCGCTCCGTCTCCAGGCACAGCAGCTCCCGCTCGTACGCCATACGCGGCGGTGTCGCCTTCTTGTCGGCCATGCCGCCGCCCGCTCCCTCGACGACGCTTACGGAGTCATTCCATGCCCAAGGCCAAGCACGAGGACAACAGCACTGCCGTCCTGACCGGCGAGGAACTCCAGGCCCTGGACGCCCACTGGCGTGCCGCGAACTATCTGGCCGTCGGTCAGATCTACCTCATGTCCAACCCGCTGCTGACCGAGCCGTTGCGCCCGGAGCACGTGAAGCCGCGGCTGCTGGGTCACTGGGGCACGTCACCGGGTCTGAACCTGGTGCACACCCACCTCAACCGTGTCATCAAGGCCCGCGGCCAGGACGCGCTGTGCATTTGGGGCCCCGGCCACGGCGGGCCCGCGGTGCTTGCCAACTCCTGGCTGGAGGGCACGTATTCGGAGACGTATCCGGACATCGGCCGGAACGGCGAGGGCATGGCTCGGCTGTTCAGGCAGTTCTCCTTCCCCGGCGGGGTGCCCAGCCACGTCGCGCCCGAGACGCCCGGCTCCATCCATGAGGGGGGCGAGCTCGGCTACTCCCTCTCGCACGCCTACGGGGCCGCGCTGGACAATCCGGACCTGCTGGTCGCCTGCGTGATCGGTGACGGCGAGGCGGAGACCGGTCCGCTCGCCGCCTCCTGGCACTCCAACAAGTTCCTCGACCCGGTGCACGACGGGGCGGTGCTGCCGATCCTGCACCTGAACGGCTACAAGATTGCCAACCCCACGGTGCTGGCCCGGCTGCCCGAGTCCGAACTCGACGACCTGCTGCGCGGATACGGCCATGTGCCGATCCATGTCATCGGCGACGACCCGATGACTGTGCACCGGGACATGGCCGCCGCCATGGACGACGCCCTGGACCGCATCGCCCTCATGCAGCGCACCGCACGCGAGGACGGCGTCACCGAGCGGGCCCACTGGCCGGTGATCGTGCTGCGCACCCCCAAGGGCTGGACCGGCCCCGCCGAGGTCGACGGCCTGCCCGTGGAGGGCACGTGGCGCGCACACCAGGTCCCGCTCGCCGCGGTCCGCGACAACCCCGAGCACCTGCGGCAGCTGGAGACCTGGCTGCGCTCCTACCGGCCGGAGGAGCTGTTCGACGAGCACGGCAGTCCCCGACCCCAGGTGCTGGCCTGCGTACCGGACGGCGCCCGCCGGCTCGGTGCGACCCCGCACGCCAACGGCGGGCTGCTGCTGCGCGAGCTGCCCCTGCCGGAGCTGGAGCGGTACGGCGTTCCGGTCGACAAGCCCGGCGCGACCCTGCACGAACCCACCCGGGTCCTCGGCGACCTGCTGGAACACGTCATGCACGCCACCGGCGACCGCCGCGACTTCAGGATCGTCGGCCCGGACGAGACCGCCTCCAATCGGCTCCAGGCGGTCTACAACGCCAGCGGCAAGGCGTGGCAGGCCGAGACCCTCACGGTCGATGAGCACCTGGACCGGCACGGCCGGGTGATGGAGATCCTTTCCGAACACACCTGCCAGGGCTGGCTGGAGGGCTACCTGCTGACCGGCCGCCACGGTCTGTTCTCCTGCTACGAGGCCTTCGTCCACATCGTCGACTCCATGGTCAACCAGCACATCAAGTGGCTGCGCGTCACCCGCCGACTGCCCTGGCGCGCCCCCATCGCCTCCCTCAACTACCTCCTGACCTCACACGTCTGGCGGCAGGACCACAACGGCTTCTCGCACCAGGACCCCGGCTTCGTCGACCACGTCCTCAACAAGAGCCCCGAGGTCGTACGGGTCTACCTGCCGCCGGACGCCAACACCCTGCTGTCCGTCGCCGACCACGTGCTGCGCAGCCGCGACTACGTCAACGTCGTCGTCGCCGGCAAGCAGCCTTGCTTCGACTGGCTCACCATGGACCAGGCCCGTGCCCACTGCGCCCGGGGCGCCGGGATCTGGGAGTGGGCCGGTACCGAGGACGGCAGCCGTGAGCCCGACGTGGTGCTCGCCGCCGCGGGTGACGTGCCGACCCAGGAGGTACTGGCCACCGCACAGCTGCTCCGCCGGCATCTGCCGGACCTGGCCGTCCGCATGGTCAACGTCGTCGACCTGGCCCGGCTGCTGCCCCAGGAGGAGCATCCGCACGGCATGCCTGGATCGGAGTACGACGCGCTGTTCACCCGCGACAAGCCGGTGATCTTCGCCTACCACGGCTACCCGTGGCTGATCCACCGCCTCGGCTACCGCCGCACCGGCCACGCCAACCTCCATGTCCGCGGCTACAAGGAAATCGGCACCACCACCACGCCCTTCGACATGATCGTCCGCAACGACCTCGACCGCTACCGCCTCGTCATGGACGTCATCGACCGCGTCCCCGGCCTGGCCGTACGCGCCGCCCCTGTACGGCAGTTGATGGAGGACACCCGGCTGCGGCACCACGACTGGATCCGCGAACACGGCACCGACCTGCCCGAGGTCGCCGAGTGGACCTGGGCCAACTGAAGAGGCCGCCTTCCACAGGAGCACACCGCCATGACCGTTCGCATCGGCGTCAACGGCTTCGGCCGCGAGGTACCGGACCGCACCAACCGGGCCTGCGGCCTCACAGCCTTGGCGGCCGACAACTGATGGCCACGGAAGAGAGCGGCACAGCTGTGCCCCGCGCACCACGGGACACAGCGGCCGTGGTCCTCGACACCGACGGAGTCATCACCGACTCGGCGCGGGTACACGCCACTGCGTGGAAGACCGCGTTCGATGCCTACCTCGAAGAACGCCGGCCCGACGGTCCCGCAGACCAGGGGCCCTTTGACGTAGAGGACGACCATCTGCGGTTCGTCGACGGCAAGTCCCGGCTCGACGGGGCTGCATCCTTCCTCCGCCTCCCGGCACGCCCGCGAACTCCCCGACACGCGGGGGCGCCGGACCTCTTCGACACCCTGGTGGACGGCGGCGAGGCCGCCCGCCGCACCTGCCCGGCGAACCCGACCCGGCCCTCTTACTGGAGGCGACCCGCCGTCCCGGGGTCCCCGCCACCCTCGCCACCGTTGTGGAAGATGATGCCCTGGCCGGAGTTGAGGCCGGGCGGCGTGGCGGCTTCGGACTGGTCATCGGTGCAGACCGGACCCACGCCCCCGGGCACCCGTGCCGCATTGCTGAACCACGGCGCGGACCTGGTGGTCGACGATCTCGCCGAACTACTCGACGGGGAGAACTGACGATGCCCGACCGGACCGACTGGACCTGGGAGTACGAAGGCTACGACCCGGCGCAGGAGCGTCTGCGTGAGTCCCTGTGCACTCTCGGCAACGGCTACTTCGCGACCCGGGGCGCGGCTCCCGAGTGCACCGCGGACTCCGTCCACTACCCGGGGACGTATGCGGCGGGCTGCTACAACCGGCTCACCTCAGATGTGGCGGGACACCAGGTCGAGAACGAGGACATGGTCAATCTGCCCAACTGGCTGCCGCTGCGCTTCCGCACGGGCTCCGGGACCTGGCTCTCGCCGGACACACACAGACTCCTCGATCACCACCAGCGCCTGGATCTGCGTTCCGGCACGCTGGAGCGCACTCTTCGCTACGAGGACGAGGGTGGCCGACATCTCGCTGTGCGGCAGCTGCGCCTTGTCCACATGGCCGATCCTCATCTGGCGCTGCTGCGCACCGAGTTCACCGCCGAGGGCTGGTCCGGGGAGGTCGAGGTCGAGTCGGCTCTCGACGGGACGGTCACCAACACCGGCGTCGAGCGCTACCGCTCACTCGCCTCCCAGCACCTCACACACGTCCACACCGGCACCGCGTCCGACGACACGGTCTGGCTGCGCTGTCGCACCACTGCCTCCGACGTCCGCGTCGGCCTGGCCGCCCGTACCGTCACCGACGGATCCGCCGAGACCGGCACTGCACACGAGGGCGCGCGGGCCGCCCATCTGCTGCGTATCCGAGTGACCGACGGCCGCACGGCGACCGTGGACAAGACGGTCGCCCTGCACACTTCCCGCGACCCGGCGATCAGCGACCCGCTGTACGCGGCCGTCGACCGGGCCGGCCGCGCCCCGGACGTCGCCGCGCTCCTGGCCTCGCACCGCAGGGCCTGGCAACAGTTGTGGCGCAACGCCGAGCTCGATGTGCCCAACGGCGCGGGGCCCATCCTGCGCCTCCACCTCTTCCACGTGCTGCAGACCCTCTCCCCGCACACCGCCGACCTGGATGTCGGCGTCCCGGCGCGCGGCCTGCACGGCGAGGCCTACCGCGGTCATGTCTTCTGGGACGAACTGTTCGTCCTGCCCTACCTGAACCTGCACCTCCCCGAGGTCTCCCGGGCACTGCTCACCTACCGCCACCGCCGTCTGGAACGGGCCTGCTCCGCCGCCACCGACGCTGGGCACACCGGCGCGATGTACCCCTGGCAGAGCGGCAGCAACGGCCGTGAGGAGACCCAGCAGCTCCACCTCAACCCGCGCTCCGGACGCTGGCTGTCCGACCACTCCCACCTCCAGCACCACGTCGGTTCGGCGATCGCGTACAACGTGTGGCAGTACTGCGAGGCGAGCGGCGACACACAGTTCCTGCACACCAAGGGCGCCGAGATGCTCGTACAGATCGCCCGGTTCTGGTCCGGTATCGCGGCCTACGACGCGACGCTCGGGCGCTACCGGATCACGGGTGTCGTGGGCCCCGACGAGTACCACGAGGCCTACCCCGGTGCGGACAAGCCGGGGCTCGACGACAACGCGTACACGAACGTCACGGCCGCCTGGGTACTCGCCCGCACCCTCGACGTACTGCGCGGCCTGCCCGATCCGCGCCGCCGGGACCTCTTCGAACGCACCGCGCTGGATCCCGGCGAACTCAACGCGTGGGAGGACGTCTCACGGAAGCTGCACGTACCCTTCCACGACGAGGTCATCAGCCAGTTCGCCGGCTACGGCGACCTCGCGGAACTCGACTGGGACGGCTACCGGAAGCAGTACGGCGACATCCGGCGTCTCGACCGGATCCTGGAGGCGGAGGGCGACACCGTCAACCGTTACCAGGCGTCCAAGCAGGCGGACGTGCTCATGCTCGGCTATCTGTTCTCACCCGCCGAACTGCGGGGCCTGTTCCAAAGGATGGGGTATGAACTGGACGACGACACCTGGCAACGCACCGTCGATCACTACCTGCGCCGCACCAGCCACGGATCGACCCTGAGCAGCCTGGTGCACGGCTGGGTGCTGGCCCGGGCGCGGCGCGCCGACGCCTGGACATACGTCCAGGAGTCGCTGGCCGGGGACATCGCCGACCTGCAGGGCGGCACCACCGGCGAGGGCATCCACCTCGGCGCGATGGCCGGCACCCTCGACCTCGTACAGCGGGGCCTGACCGGCCTGGAGACCCGCGGCGGCGCGCTGCGGCTCGACCCGGTACCGCTCCCGGAACTGTCCGACTACGGTTTCGCGATCCGCTACCGCGGCCACTGGGGGGTTCAACTACGGCTGTCATCAGGGGAGGTGCGGATCACCGTGCCCGAATCCGACCGCGAGCCGATCGACATCGCCCTCGCGGACCGCACCGTCTCCGTGGCACCCGGAGAGTCCTGCACCCTCGACCTGCCGGACCGGTGACCGCCGGGCACTGGGTGTGGTCCAAGACGGAATACCGTGCCCGCTGCGACGGAGCGTCGAGCTCCGGCAGATGCGTCGTGTGGGTGGTGTCGTTCCCCGAGTGGAGCAGACGCGGCGTCGGGCCGCGCCGCAGCGCTTCGCGGGCCGCCCAGTCGGCGGCGTCCGCGCTCTCGGGCGAGCCGTCGACGCCGACGGTGACGAGGCGTTGCACGGTGCACCTGCTTGACGGTGGGGGCGTTCAGCAGTGCGGCACGACAGCCACAGGGCAGGGGGCGTGGTGCAGCACCGCGTGGTTGACAGGTCCGAGCTGCATGCCGACGTGCCCCTTCCTCCGCCGCGCACCGACGACCAGCAGGTCCGCGGTCGATGCGGCATCCAGCAGAGCCGCACGGCCATGGCCCTCCACCAGCTGTCCCCGCAGATCGATGCCGGGACGCGCCAGAGCGGCCGGGAAAAGCAGCCGGTCCATGAGGTGCTCCGCGGTGAACCGGTGTGCTTCGCTGTCCCCGCGGTGATGGGGGTGGTCGGGGACCTCACGTGCAGGACGGCGCCACGCGTGCGCGGCGGTGAGCGGTACGCCATGCAGCTCCGCTTCGTGCAGGGCGAATTCAAGGGGCTTCTGTGACTCCTCGGACTCGCCGATCCCAACCACCAGGCGGTGGAAGCCGCGCTGCACGTTCTTCTCCGCGCCCCGCACGACGATGACGGGCGACTCCGCGTGCGCCGCCACCGACAAGCCGACCGAGCCCAGCAACAGCCCGGTCAGTTCGCCCCTGCCCCGGCTGCCGACCACGACGGCGTACGCTTCGGCGCTGAGACGGATCAGGGCGGAGGCCGCGTCCTCGGTGAGCACGTCGGCCGTCGCCTTCACCGCGACGGCGCGGCGCATCGCGCGCTCGACAGCCGACGCGGCGACGTTGTCCGCGTAGACCTGAAGTGAAGGCCGCCCGGCACCCATCGACGGATGCAGGCCGCCGTACCCCTCCCAGGGAGACGCGTACACGATGCGCAGGGCCACGCCTCGCGCGGCTGCCTCGTCCACGGACCAGTCGAGCGCCTGGAGGCTCGCACTCGAACCGTCGACCCCGACGACCAACGGCTTGTCCACGACGCCACCACCCCTCGGCACAGCCCTCTGGCTGGGGCCTTCCTGTTGGAGGCTTCCACCCTGGTGCGCCTGCCGGGAGGGGCGGATCGGACCCCCCTGGGGACATTCGGCCCTGTCCATCGCGCCGAAGGGCCCGCTGGTGTCTCTTAGGGCCGACCGGCCCACCGGGCGCACCCGTTCAGCCCATGGAGCCGGTCCCCGCCCCGCTGGACGATCGAACTGTCAAGCGGCTGGAGGAGACCAGAGATGACGGACGACGAGCGCAGCCGACCTACGGTGCATGCCCTTCTCTCGGACGGCACCACCACACGCATACGCCCTGTGGGACCCGGTGACCACGAGCAACTGCAGGGGCTGTACGAGGAGATGTCCCCGGATAACCTCCGGCTGCGGTTCTTCGGGGCGAGCCGCCGCTCCGCCAAGATGGCCGCCGACCGGGCCTGCGCACCACCGCGCCCCGGCTATCGTGCCCTCCTCGCCGAGACCAAGGGCCAGGTGATCGGCCTGGCCGAGTACGAGGCCGGCGAGGACGACGCGGAGTCGGCCGAGATCTCCATCGCCGTGGCCGAGGGACTGCACCACCGGGGCGTCGGCACCCTCCTCGTCGAACATCTGGTCTCGGCCGCCCGCGCCGGGGGCATCACCGCGTTCACGGCCGACGCGCTCAGCGAGAACCACGAAGTACTCCAGCTCTTCGCCGACCTCGGGCTGCGCACGGCCCGCCACTTCGAGGGTCCGGAGGTGCGCTGCGTCATTGAGCTCGCAGAGGACGAGACCTACCTGTCTGCTGTGGAGACCCGAGGCCGGGCAGCCGACGTGGCCAGTCTGGAGCCGCTGCTGAGGCCGGACGCGGTCGCCGTGGTCGGCGCCGGGCGCAGGCCGGGGTCGGTGGGGCGGGCCATTCTGCACCATCTGCACCAGGGCGGCTTCAAGCGGCGGCTCTTCGCGGTGAACCCCGGTGTCACCTCGATCCTCGGAGTGCGCTCCTACCCGTCGATCGGCGCCTTGCCCAGGACTCCCGACCTCGCGGTCGTCGCCGTGCCCGCTGCCGCCGTCCCGGCCACAGCCGAAGAGTGCGGCAAGGCCGGCGTACGAGCACTCCTCGTCGTCTCCGCCGGACTCGACGGCGCACAGGCTCAGGCGCTGCTGGCAGCGTGCCGTACGTACGGCATGCGGCTGGTCGGGCCCAACTGCCTGGGTATCTCCAACACCGATCCGGAACTCTCCCTCGACGCCACCTTCGCCGCCGATCATCCGCGCCCCGGCACGGCGGGCGTCGCCGTGCAGTCGGGAGGCATTGGCATCGCCCTCCTCGACGGACTCTCCCGCCTGGGAATCGGCGTCTCGTCCTTCGCGTCCCTCGGCGACAAGTACGACGTCAGCGGCAACGACATGCTGCAGTGGTGGGAAGGCGACGGGCGGACCGACCTCGCTCTGCTGCACCTGGAGTCCTTCGGCAACCCGCGGGCGTTCTCGCGTACCGCCCGGCGTGTGACCCGTCGCATGCCGGTGCTCACGGTCGACGCGGGCCGCACCGACGCGGGCCGCCGCGCCGCCGCCTCGCACACCGCGGCCGCCGCGACCCGGACCATGACGCGCGAGGCCCTGTTCACCCAGGCGGGCATCACCGCCACCCGCTCGGTCGGTGAACTCCTCGAAACCGTGGCCCTGTTGCACTCGCAACCGCTCCCGGCCGGGAGCCGGATCGCCATCGTGACCAACGCGGGCGGCGCGGGCGTCCTGGCCGCCGACGCCTGCGCGGAGGCCGGACTGGCCCTCCCGCCGCTCACCCCTGAGCTGATCGGCGACCTGCTCGCCGTACTGCCCGACGGCGCCGCCGCGGGCAACCCCGTCGACGCCTCGGCGGCCGTCACGGAGGAGCAGCTCAGGAACTGCGTGGACCGGCTCCTGCGGCACCCGGGCGTCGACGCCGTCCTGCTGGCCCTCGTCCCCACGGCCGTCGCCGCCGCGACCGGTGACGACCTCGTGCGGGCCCTCACCGACGGTCCCGGCCGCCGCACCCGCACGCTCGCCGTCGTACGGCTGGAACAGGACCTGCCCGTCAAGCTGCTGCCCGCCAGGGACGGCGGCGCGATCCCCTCGTACGCCGAACCGGGAGCGGCCGCAAGGGCGTTGGCCCACGCGGCCCGGCGTGCGGCCTGGTTGAGCCGACCGTCGGGGACCATTCCGGATCTGGCGGGAGTCGACACGCCCCGCGCGCACGCCGTCGCCGAGACGTATCTCGCCGCACACCCGGACGGCGGCTGGCTCGACCCGCGCACCTGCGCCGAACTCCTCGCCTGCTACGGCATCCCGCAACTGTCCTGGGCCTGGGCCGAGACCGAGGACGACGCCGTCATCGCCGCCGAACGGCTGCGCGGCCCGGACGATCGCGTGGTCATGAAGGCCCACTGGCCCGGACTGCTGCACAAGTCCGAACAGCACGCCGTGCACCTCGATCTCCAGGGTGAATCCCAAGTGCGCGCCGCCTTCCGGGACTTGGAGACACGCTTCGCCGGGCTGCTGACCGGTGTGGTCATCCAGCCGCTCGCCGCGCGCGGTACCGAGTTGTTCGCCGGCGTGGTGCAGGACGAGGTCTTCGGCCCGCTGGTGCTGTTCGGGCTCGGCGGTACGGCAACCGAGGTACTGGCCGACCACGCCGCCCGCCTCGCCCCGCTCACCGACCACGACGTGCACGACCTGATCACCGCCCCCCGCTGCGCACCGCTGCTGTTCGGCGCGTACGGCAGCGGCCCCGTCGACCTCGAAGGCCTCGAGCAGCTTCTGCTGCGCCTGTCCCGCATGGCCAGCGACCTGCCCCAGCTCGCCGAATCCGACTTCAACCCCGTCCTCGCCACGCCCGGCCGCGTCACTGTGCTCGACGCACGCGTACGCCTGCTGCCGCGCGGGCCCCAGGACCCGTACCTGCGCCGACTGCGCTGAGGAGGAACCGCCATGAAGCACAGCAAGATCGGCTCCGTGATGACGACCGATGTCGTCCGTGCCGCGTACGGCACCCCGTTCAAGGAGGTGGCACGGCTGCTCGCCGACCACCGCATCAGCGGACTGCCGGTGGTCGACGACGATGAGAAGGTCATCGGGGTGATCTCCGAGACCGACCTGATGGTGCGGCAGGCGGAGGCGTCCGACCCGCACGAGCCGAAGCGTCGCTTCCGGCTCGCCGACCTGACGCGCGGTGCCAAGAGGCAGGCCGCCAAGGCCAGGGCCCGCACCGCCGGTCAGCTCATGACTGACCCGCCGGTCACCGTGCACGCCGACAACACCATCGCCGAGGCGGCCCGGACCATGGCGCAGCGGCGGGTGGAGCGACTGCCGGTGGTGGGCGAGGGGGACCGGCTCGTCGGCATCGTCACCCGTCGCGATCTGCTCCAGGTCTTCCTGCGGCCCGACAGGGAGATCCGTGCTGAGGTGATCCAGGAAGTGCTGGTGCGTGCGCTGTGGCTGGCACCCCGGAGCGTGGACGTCTCCGTGATCGAGGGGGTGGTCACGCTCGACGGCCATATGGAGCGCAAGAGCGAGACGGAGATCGGCGTATCCATGACGCGTCAGGTCGACGGCGTTGTCGCGGTGGTCGACAAGCTCACCTACCACCTGGACGACTCGCGACTCCAGCCCGGCGAGCAGGATCTGCACGGCGTCGCCGACGACTGGCTGCGCAAACTGTGAAAGGAGGCGGACCGCCATGCCCGACAGCGTGTTGGTCACCTACGGAACAACGAACGGATCCACTGCCCGGATCGCCGAAGCCATCGCCGACGTCCTGCGCAAGGACGGGCTGACCGCCGAGGTGCGGCCCGCCCAGACCGTGGCGAGCGTGGCGTCGTACGACGCTGTGGTGGTCGGAGGCGGACTGTACGCCGGGCGCTGGCAGAAACACGCCCGCCGCTTCGTCCGCCACCGCCGCGCACTGACCGGACGCCCGCTGTGGATGTTCAGCAGCGGCCCGCTCGACGCCTCGGCTTCGGAACGGGACATCCCGCCCGTGCCCGGCGTCCGGCGGGCCATGACCCGGCTCGACGCCAAGGAGCACATCACCTTCGGAGGCTGCCTCGAAGACGGCGTGAAGGGATTCTTCGCCCGGAAGCTCGTCTCCTCCGGAAAGGGCGGGGACTTCCGCGACTTCGAGCAGATCGAGGCGTGGGCCGCGGGCATCGGTGCCGAGCTGGTGGGCGAACCGGGGAAGAGGTGAGCCATGCCTGCCTCTGCTCGCCGCGGGTGGCAGTAGTGGCCTGTCAAGTACCACATCTGGGGCCGGGCCAGGCCTTGCGGCCCGGCCCCAGAGCCGTTGTGAGCGTCAGTTCTTGCCGAGGAGCTTGTTCATCTCGTCGATCTCGGCGTTCTGGGCGGTGATGATGTCGTCGGCCAGGGACTTGGCCGGGCCGTACTCGCCCTTGTTCTTCTCGGTGGTGGCCATCTCCACCGCGCCCTCGTGGTGGTCGATCATCATCGTCAGGAACATTGTGTCGAAGCCTGTGCCCGAGGACAGCTCCAGCTCATCCATGTCCTTCTGGTCCATCATCCCGGGCATGTCGGAGTCCGAGGAGTGATCCATGCCGGGCATCGAATCGGGTACGTCCTCGCCCCAGGACTTCAGCCAGCCGGTCATGGTCTTGATCTCAGGTTCCTGGGCCTTCTCGATGCGTGAGGCGAGGTCCTTGACGTCGGTCGAAGAGGCGTGCGCGGAGGCCATCTCGGCCATCTGCAGCGCCTGCTGGTGGTGGGGAATCATCTCCTGGGAGAAGGACACGTCCTGGTCGTTGTGCGCGCCGGCGGTGGTGTCGGCGCTCGCCGACGGCGAGTCCTTCGCCGTGGAGCTGGAGTCGCTGCCGCTGTCGTTGCCGCAGGCGGCGAGTACGAGTGCGGTGACAGCGGCCGTCGCGACGAGGGCCGCGCGGCGGGTCAGGGGACGGGCGGTGCTCATGGTGAACTCCTTGGATGACGCGATGAGTTCGCGACAGATCGGGACGGGTTCGGGACATGCCTGAGTGACGCACCGGCGCTGCCCATGGGCGGCGACAAGGGTGCGGCCCGGTCTTGTCCTAGATCCGCAGGAGTTGTAGTTCGGCGAGTGACGGTGGCGCGCGTCCGCCGTCCGACGAGGTGGTCGCGTACGAGCCATGCGGCTCGGGAACGGCGGCTTGGCCCACTGGGTCCGGCAGTGGAGCGGGCAGGACGTGCCCCGTGCCGACGGCGCCGGACGCACAGGTCGGGTCGGCGTGCTCGGCATGCCCGCCGCCGTGACCTGCCCCGTCGCCGTGGCAGGCGAACTCCGTGCCGACTGGCATGGCGCTCGCACTCATCTGCTGCGGGTGCCCGTGGTGAGCCGGGGTGGCACTCGCTCCGCCCGGACCGAGAGCGTGCATGCCCAGCAACCCGACCAGGAGCCCGAGCACCAGCAGGGCGCGCCACCGCCGCTGGGGCGGTCGCGCGCTGTGCTGTGTGCGGGCTGTCACGTCTTCATGGTACGGAGAGCGGGGAGCCGGCGTCGTACTCCGGCTCGTCCTGGCCCATCTCGTCCTGAAGCTGCTGGTGGCCTGGCCGCTGTATGCCGCGGCAAGCGGGAAATCGAGGGCGCTTCGGGCGGCGGGCCGTGAACTGTGGCTGCTGTGCGCCAGGTTGGTACGGCTGCTGCGGTTTCCCGTGCACACTCGCGAGTGCCCGTCACGGGGCGAGGGAGAAGTAGTTCTCCTCTTCCTGGGTGAAGTGCAGTCGCAGCACGCCGTACAGGCCGTACAGGCAGGCACGCAGGTCGTCGAGTTGATCCGGGCCCAGCCGACCGTCGGCGTCGGTGAGGGTGAGGTGGGTGGCGATACGTCGGGAGAGTCGTTCGATCTCGGCGTGGGCCCTGCTCATGGTGGCCGTGGACTCAGGGCCACCGAGGGAGGCCGCGAGGGCGGGATAGAGCTGGTGCTCCTCGGCGTACTCGTGCGGCAGCAACCGTTCGGTGAGCAGGTGGTGCACGTGCTGGACCGCGGCTCGTGCCCGTTCTTCCGACTGGCCGGAGAGGCGGTCCGCGGCGGTGCGGACCGCTTCGACGACCTCCCGCAGTTCGTCGTGCTCGGCCGCGAAGCGGTGGATGAGGCTCTCGGCGGCGGGTGTGAGCGGTGGCCCGGCGGCGCGGTCGGTGAGCAGGGCGCGCAGGGCGTTGAGGATGACGGCGACGTCGATGCCCTCCTGGAGCAGGGCACCGGCTGCCGGTGGCAGCAGCCCGAAGGCCGCTGCCACCATCGCGGCGAGAGACATCGCCATGCCGCCGAGCGCGCTCTGTACCGCGATGCGCCGGGCCCGTACGGCGATGGTCATCGCGTCGGCCAGACGGTCGACGCGATCGGTGGTGAGCACGATGTCGGCTGCCTCGGAGGAGGCGGTGGAGCCGCGGGCGCCCATGGCGACGCCGATGTCGGCGGCCGCGAGCGCGGGTGCGTCGTTGACGCCGTCACCCACCATCACCGTGACGGCTCGTTCGCGTTCCGAGCGCACCTGGGCGACCTTGTCGGCAGGGCTGTTCCGTGCGTACGGCGTCGAGGCCGAGGACCGCCGCGACTTCGCGTGCAGGTTCGGCACGGTCGCCGGTGAGCATCAGGAGCCGCTCGATGCCCGCCGAGCGCAGGCGCCGCAGCGTCCTCGGGGCGTCGTGGCGCAGTGGGTCGTGCAGCAGTACGGCGCCGCTGAGTTCGCCCTCGACCGTCACCCAGACGACCGTCGCGCCGTCCAGCACGGCTCGGTTGTCGACCGCGCGGGCCCAAGCAGGGCTGTCCGGTCCGAGTCGAACCCGGCCGACGGTGAGCCGGTGGCCGTCGACGGTGCCGATGGCACCGAGACCCGGCTCCTCGTGGACATCCGCGGGCAGGGACAGCTCAAGGCCGCGCCTGTGGGCCTCGTCGACGAGGGCCTGGGCCAGGACGTGCGGTGAGAGCTGGTCGACAGAGGCGGCCTGCCGCAGCACCTCCGCCGTCTCGCGGTGGGGCGCCGCGGTCACTTCGATGACCCGCGGGCGGCCGGTGGTGAGCGTGCCGGTCTTGTCCAGAACGACAGTGCGCGCCCGGCCCAGGGTCTCCAGCGCGCCGCCGTCCCGGATCACCACACCCCGGCGGGCGGCACGCGAGAGGCCGGAGACGATCGCCACGGGTGCGGCGAGCAGCAACGGGCAGGGCGTGGCGACCACGAGGACAGCGACCGCGTCGGTCGCGGATCCGCCGACCGCCCAGGCCAGACCGGCGATGACCACTGCAAGAGGTACGAACCAGGCGGCGTAGCGGTCGGCGAGGCGCACCACCGGGGCGGATTCGGCACTGGCCTGCCGGGCCAGCCGGACGATCTCCGCGTACGCGCTGTCCTGCTCGGTCGCGGTGGCCCGCAGCTCGAAGGCGCCGCCCGCGTTGACGACGCCGCTGCGCACCAGCGCGCCGCCGTCGCGCTCCACCTGGAGCGACTCCCCGGTGAGCACCGACTCGTCCAGGAGGACGGAGTTGTCGGTGACCCGTCCGTTCACCGGGACGACCTCGCCCGGCCCGACCACGAGCAGGTCGCCCACCGCGACCTCGGACAGCGGCACCGTGCGCACCTCGGTGCCGGTGCGGCGGCGTGCCGACCGCGGGGCGTGCTCCAGCAATGCGCGCAGGTCGTGTGAGGCACGCCGCTGCGCGGCTGCCTCCAGCGTCCGCCCGGTGGCCAGCATCAGCGCGATCAGGGCTCCGGCCCGGTACTCGCGAACGGCCAGTGTCCCGCCCAGGGCGAGCACGGCGATCACGTCCACGCCCCCGTGCCCGCGGCGCAGGGTGTCCAGCACCCACGCCACCGCCGGCACCACGGCCGCCACCGTCCCCGCCGCCCAGCACAGGTCCGCCGTCGCGCGAGCGCCCGTCAGCCAGGCGACACCACCGGCCACGAGAGCCGCGGCGGTGACCACGAGGAGCACCGATTCAGTGCCTTTGCGGAAGAATCGAGCACGCGTGGAGCAGCCTCCTCGGGCTCACCCGACAGCAATGCGAGCCTCGGACGGCGTCCGCAGCGAGTTGTGGACCAGGGGGTGGCGCGATCCTGATCCGTACGGAGTCGTGGTGCCGGGACCGTCGGTCCGCAGGGGCAAGGACCGGTCGGCCTCAGGGCAACGGTTCGCCCAGCTCCCCTTCGACCGCGCCGGCCATCGCGCGCAGCACACCGAGCGTCCGCCGCGCCTCCGCCTCGTCGACCTCGGTGATCGCGAAGCCGACGTGCACGATGACGTACGTTCCGACATCCGCGTCGGGCGTACAGCTGAGGCAGACCTCGCGCCGTACCCCGCCGAAGTCGACGGTGGCCATGCGCAGTCCGGCGTCGTCGTGGATCTCCAGGACCCGTCCTGGGATGCCCAGACACATACGCGTTCACCTCTCCCCGGCCAGCCGCGCGGCGGCGACCGCTGCCTGGCCGTAACTGATGCCGCCGTCCCCGACCGGAACTTGGCCGCCGACCAGCACCCGCAGTCCCTGCGCGTGCAGTCTGCGCCTGACCTCGGTCAGCAGCCGACGGTTGACGAAGCAGCCGCCGCCCAGGCACACCGTGTGCGGCGCACCATCCTCCACGGCCCGCACGACGAGCTCGGTGGTGACCAGCGCGAGCGTGAGATGGAAGGCTGCGGCCAGTCGGGGCACGGGCTCCCCGCTGGACCGGCGCTCCAACAGGTCGGTCAGGGTCGCCGCGGGGTCATACACCCACAGACCGTTCACCCGCACGATCCGGTGGGCCAGCGGCACCGCGTGCTCGGTGCCCGCCGCGGCTTCGAGGAGGACGGCCGCCTCGCCCTCGTAGCCGACCGCGTCCGCGAGGCCGAGCAGTGAGGCGACCGTGTCGAAGAGCCGCCCCGCGCTGGAGGCGCGCGGGCAGTTGACGTCGCGGGCCACCATGGCGCGCACGGCGGCGACCTCGGACGGATCGAGGCGGTCCGTGAAAGCCCGAGTCAGCCACGGGTACGGGCGCGGTGTGCCCAGCGGTTCACCGCCGAGCAACTGGCCCAGAGCCGTGCGGGAAGGATGGCGTACCGCCGCGTCGCCGCCGGGCAGGGGCGCTGTCGCGAACCTGCCCACGCGGCGGTAGCCGCTCAGATCGGCGACGAGGATCTCGCCGCCCCACAGGGTTCCGTCGTCCCCGAGCCCCAGACCGTCGTAGGCGACCCCGAGGAAACGGCCGCGCACCCCGTGTTCGGCCGCTACGGCGGCCACGTGAGCGTGGTGGTGCTGCACGGGGATGCGGCGCAGCTGCTGCGCCTCGGCCCACTGCGTGGAGAGATAGCCGGGGTGCAGGTCGTGCGCGATGGCCACCGGCTCGATGCCGGTGAGTCGTTTGAGATCGTCGTACGCCTTCCGGAACGCGTCGTACGTCGCCATGTCCGCCAAGTCGCCGGTGTGCGGGCCGAGATGAGCCCGGTCGTCGGCGGCGAGCGTGAAGGTGTGTTTGAGCTGGGCGCCGGCTCCGGCGACCGGTGTGCCGACGGCCAGTGGCAGGGGAGCGGGGGCCAGTCCGCGTGCTCGGCGGACGGTGATCCGGGTCCGCCCGGTGAGCTGGACCACCGAGTCGTCGTAACGCGCGCGGATCGGCCGGTCGTGCGTGAGGAAGCCGTCCGCGACGTCGGCGAGAGCGTGCCGGGCCTCGGCGTCGTCGACGGAGATCGGCTCGTCGCTGCGGTTGCCGCTGGTGACCACGAGCGGCCGTGCGAGGTCTTCGAGCAGGAGGTGGTGCAGGCCGGTGGTGGGCAGGAACAGACCGATGCGGGGGAGGCCCGGGTGGACTTCGTAGGCGAGGGGGGCCTCGCCGCGCACCGGGCGAGCCCTGAGCAGCACCACCGGACGCGCCGGAGACGTCAGCGTCTCGCGCTCCGTACTGCCCATGCCTGCCAGGCGTGCTGCCGCATCGACGTCGCGCACCATGACGGCGAAGGGCTTCGCCGGGCGGTGCTTGCGGCGCCGGAGCTCCGCCACCGCCGCGGGATCGCCCGCGTCGCAGACCAGTTGGTAGCCGCCGAGCCCCTTCAGCGCGATGATCCCGCTGTCGGCGACGGTCTTCACCGCTGCCCGCAGCGCCGCCTCGTCGCGCAGTTCCCCCCAGGCCAGTTGGGGGCCGCAGGTGGGGCAGGCGAGGGGTTCGGCGTGGAAGCGGCGGTCGGCCGGGTCGGCGTACTCGGCCGCGCAGTCCGCGCACAGCGGGAAGCGGCGCATGGTCGTGCGGACACGGTCGTACGGCAGGTCCTCGATGATCGTGGCGCGCGGTCCGCAGTCGGTGCAGTTGATGAACGGGTAGCGGTGGCGTCGGTCGGCGGGGTCGGACAGCTCCCGCAGGCAGGCGTCGCAGATCGCCGCGTCGGGAGGGACCTCGCGCGGCGCCGTCCCCGTGTGACCGGGTGCGCTGTGCCACACGCGGAAGCCTGTGCCGTACGCCGACTCCTTGTCACCCGGGGCCAGTTCGACCCGGCGGACGCGGGCGAGGACCGGCGCGTCGGCACGCAGCCGGGACGCGAATTCCTCGATCACACCGGGTGGTCCCGCCACCTCGCCCTCCACATGCCCGTTCACGTTCGCCACCCAGCCGGACAGGCCCAGCGTTTCGGCGGTCCGGTACACGAAGGGCCGGAATCCGACCCCCTGTACGGTCCCGTACACCTGGAAGCGCCGAACGTTCATTGCTCCTCCCGGGCTGTGGCAGCGAGAAACCGCACGATTTCGTCCTCGACCGAGGCGATGAGGGGTTCCACTGCGGCCGCGACAGCGGGTGAGAGCCCGGTGCCGAGGGAGCTTTCGGCGCCCTCCACGGCGTAGACGACGAGCCGCGTCGGCAACTGCCCCAGCACACGGGCGAGTTCGACGGCCTCGCCGAGGCCGAGCCCGTGCGAGCTGGTCGTCGTTGGCCGGTCGAGGCGCTCGGCGTCGAGTTCGAGGCGGTGGACCCGGCCGGGGCTTGCGGGGTGCGCGTGGGCCGCGTCGACGACCACGGCCAGAGCGGCGCCCTCCCACAGTCCGATCAGGCGGCCGGGGTCGCCGTCGCAGATGGCGAACTCGGTGCCGGGCGGCAGGGGCCGGTTCCCGGACCGCTCCCGCAGCCGGGCTACGACCTTCCATCCCACGCCGTCGTCCCGCCGGAACTCGTTCCCGACGCCGACCACGGCGATCCGCGTACGCGTCCTCATATCCGCCAGCGTGCGTCGGCACGGGACCACCTCACAGGGGCCGAACGACCCTTTTCGGGGGCCGATCAGTCTCCGTCCGGGCGCAAGGGCCATTCGGCACCCGAGTGAGCACCGACTGGCTCAAGTGCCCTGCATATAGAGGGAGTTGGCTGTAAGTGAAGGAGCTTCCCGCTATGCAGTCCCACAGGAGGTGAGGACAGTGCGTACGACTCTCACGCCGGAGTTCTATCAGCTGTTCGCCGTGCTGCTGGTCGCGGCCATGGGCGTGACGTTCGTCGTTGCGGCGGTGGCAGACGCGTTGCTCGTCCGGCTGCTGCGCCGTCTGCACACGTGCCGCCAGGCGACTCTCCACCGTCGTCATCCGGGGGTCGGCTCCTCAACGAGGCCGGTCGCTCACTCGCGGTAGTCGCCGAACCGGCCACCCGCCGGTTGGAACATGAGCCACCCGGCGAACGCTGGTCGCGCTGTTGCGCCGGTTCCTCACCGCCCTGGTCGAGTCGGAACGGCGGATACGCGTCGGTCATCGGGGCGGCGTAGGGCGGCCACGCGCAGCGCCCACCGGTTCAGACCGGTCACCAGGTCGAAGATGCCGTGCGGATAGCGGCCGGTGGGGGCCGGCGCGATCCCGGCGAACAGCGTGAGCAGCCCGATGAGCCCGCCCGCGGCCCGAGGCGCGCGGATGCCGCCCAGCAGGAGTCCCAGGACCAGGTAGTGGGGGATGGCCAGGAGCCACCACGTCACCAGGACGAGGCCACGGACAGTTGCTGCGGGTACGCCAAGTCCCGGTGCGCCGGGTAGTCGGGGACATCGGCGGGGGTGAAGGGCGGGTAGCGGTCGGTACCGAGTGCGCCGTACGCGTAGTAGGCCACGCGCCGACTCCAGCGCAGCACACCGGTGTTGAAGTCGAAGAGCGGGCGCGGGTTGCGGCCCGTGACGAGGACGGCGACGAACGCCGCCACGCTCGCGCCCGCGAACGCCACCCACAGGAAGACCAGGATGACGACGTGGGAAAGGGCGAGCAGCCACTTCACCAGTCACAGCCACCGGGACAGTTGTGGATCGAGGGTCGCGTTCAGCCGGGCGAGCTGCCGCGGGCGCACGGCTTGCGTGCTCATGGCGTTCGGTCCCTTCGCGGGGGAGGGGATCAGCGGTAGTTGCGGTGGTCGTCGTGGCCGCCGATGTAGTGCCGCTCGTCTATGACGGTCTCGCGCTCGCCAGGCCGCTTGACGCCGATCGTGGCCAGGAACGTGATGAGTCCGAGGACCCCTCCCGCCATCAGGATGAAGCCGACCATGAACGAGCTGTAGCCGAACACCAGGCAGGCGCCCAGCACCATCGCACCGAGCAGGACGAGCGGAACCATGGCTGTTCTCCTTTGTCGGCCGGGCGCCCTGGGGTGCCCGGGCTGTCTCAGAGCTTGCGAAGCCAGTCGTCGGCGACGCCGTGCAGGGCCTGTTCGGCCGGCTTCAGGTGGGAATCGTCGATCCGGTACGACAGTTGGTCGACGACACCGACGACGCCGTCCAGTTGGCTCGTCATGCGCAACGCGACGTGCTTCTCGCTGAGCCGCTCCAACTGGCCATTGAGAGTGACCACGCCGTCGTGGACGTCGACCCCGATGGTCTGGGGCGCCAGCCACAGGGAGTCGACGACGACGCCCTTGACCACGTCCGCCTGGATCTCGTCGTCCGTGCGCAGGAAGACCTGGAGCAGGTCCCCGCGGGTGACGATGCCTACGAGCCGGGCCTCCTCGTCCACCACGGGCAGCCGCTCCACGTGGTGCAGCGCCATCGTGCGGGCCGCCTCGGCGACGGTGTCGTCGGCGTGGACGGTGACGGGCGGCTCGGTCATCAACTGCCCCGCGGTACGGGCGTGAGCCTTCGCCGCCTGTCTCCGGGCGCCGCGCGTCAGCTCGGCGAACCGGAAGTGGCGCTTCGGCCCGTAGGGCTCGGAGGTCTCCGCCTGCCGCACCATCAGGTCGGTCTCGGAGATCACCCCCATGACCTTGCCGTCCTTGTCCACGACCGGGAGACCGCTGACGCGGTGCTCGCCGAGCAGCCGCGCGACGTCCTTGAACGGGGTCTCGTAGCGCGCCGTGACGACGTCGGCGACCATCAGAGCGCCGATCTTCGTGTGCTTCATGGTGTTCCTTCCCACGCCTTCATCGTCCGGCGCGTGAGATCGCGCCCCCAGAGGCTGACCGGGCAAGCAGGCCGGGACGTTCGGCCCGGACCGCCACCTTCCGGGGGCCGAACGTCCCCGACAAGGGTCGAACCGCCCCTCCTGCCGGCCGGGCACAGGTGTGACGGTGGAGGTAGTCCTCTCTTCAGTGGGATTTCCTCAGCCGGACGGAAGGCGGTGGGGACAATGGAGCTGCCCCTGATCGTGGGCGTCGACGGATCGGAGTCCAGCCTCCGCGCGACGGACTGGTCGGTGGACGAGGCGGCCCGCCACGGCCTGCCGCTCCGCCTGGTGCACGCTTTCCTCTGGGAACGCTACGAAGGCGTTGCACTCGGGAGTGACCTTGGTCGGCGCCCCGGGCAGGTGCTCGCCGAGAACATCGTCGGATCCGCCGCGGAACGCGCCCGGCGGCGCAGGCCGGAGGTGAAGATCTCCACCGAGGCGACGCCGGAGGAAGCGGTGTCCGCTCTGCTGCACGCAGGTCGCAACGCCTCGCTCCTGGTGACCGGCTCGCGTGGCCGCGGCGAGCTGACGGGACTGCTTCTCGGATCGGTCGGCCTGGCCGTGGCGGCCCGCGCCCACTGCCCGGTGATCGTGGTCCGCGGAGACAAGGCAGGACTGGAGGGCACGCACGAGCGGGTCGTGCTTGGTGCCGGGGACCCCGCCGTGAGCGGTGAGGCGGTGCGATTCGCCTTCCGGGAGGCCGAGGCCCGTCGGTGCCCGCTCGAAGTCGTACGAGCCTGGCGCTGCCCCGCGCACGAAACCACCGACCACCCGATGCCGGCCGACGAACCGGCGCGGTACCACGAGGAGCGGGCTTCGGCCCTGCTCGACGCCGCGCTCCACGACGCCGTCGCGGACCACCCGGACGTCCGGGTGCACCGCACCACGGTCGAGGGACCGGCACGGAAGGTCCTGCTGCACCGCTCGGCCGCCGCTGACCTCGTGGTCATCGGAGCCCGGCGCAGGAACGGTCACGTCGGCCTGCAGCTCGGCCGGGTGGGCCACACGCTGTTGCACCATGCGGACTGCCCGGTGGCGATCGTGCCGCAACAGGCGTGACCGTGGAACATGCTCCCGCGCACACCGCACTGCTCCTCGCGCAGGAGTCCCGTGTCTGCCATGACCGCGGTGCGGTGCCCGCCGACGGTGATCGACATGTCGTCGTACCCATCTCGACCGGCGAGGTATCGGTCTCGACACCGACCCCTCTGCCCTCGGCCGCGGCGATCACGCTGTGGACATCGTTTTCTCGCACGCGGAGGGAAGGCTTCCCGGTCCGGTTGCCGATCGCCGGCCTGCGCTGGGGCCGAATGGACCCGGGGGAGGACCTCGCGGCCCCATGCGCACCGGGTTGCCGTGGCGGGACGCTGGCGGTGAGGAACAGGTCGAGCACAGGAGGTACGTGTCATGCTCCCGCCCGTAGCCGTCGGAGTCGATGGATCCCCCGAAAGCCTGGCCGCCGCCGAGTGGGCGGCCCGCGAAGCTCTGCGCCGTGAGCTTCCGCTGCGCCTGGTGCACGCCTGGAACTGGCACCCCCGCCAGGTGGACGGCGAGCCGGCGACCGCGGTGCAACGGCATCTGGCCCGGCGTGCCCTGCGCCAGGCGGAGGAACGCATCCGCGGCGCCTGCCCCGGCGTGCGCCTCTACGACGAGCAGGTCGAGGGCCCGGCGACCGAGGCACTGCTGAACGCGGCCGAGCGGGCCGACCTGCTGGTGCTGGGCTCGCGCGGGCTGAGCGGCTTCACCGGATTCCTGGTGGGCTCCATCGCCCTGGGCGTGGTGGCGAAGGCGACCCGTCCTGTCGTCCTCGTACGAGCGGGGGAGGAGGCGGAGGACGAGCATTTCCCGGCGGACCACGGCAGTGCGTCCACCCGGACCGGGTACCGGGACGTCGTCCTCGCCGTCGACCTGGGCGACCCGTGCGACGAGCTGATCCAGTTCGCCTTCGAGGCGGCCCGGCTGCGCCGCGCCCGGCTCCGGGTGGTCCACGCCTGGCAGCCGCCCTTCCCCCTGAACCTCGGCCCCGGGGACATCGGTCTGATGAACGACCTGCAGCAGGTGGAGGAGTGGCAGGGTTTCCTGTCCGCGCTGATCGGGCCGTGGCGCGACAAGTACGCCGACGTCGACGTCCTGGAGACCGTCGTGGCGGACAGGCCCTCGACCGCGCTGATCCGGGCCGCCTCCGGGGCGAGTCTGCTCGTCGTCGGCCATCGCACGACCGAGCGGCCGGTGGGCCCGCGCACCGGACCCGTCACGCATGCCGCCATCCATCACGTCGGCTGCCCCGTGGCCGTCGTACCCCACGAGTGAGAGGCCGGACCTGTGATGAACGCGCCGACGCAGTACGTGTACGGATTCGCCGACGGCAACCGGGAGATGGCCGGGCTGCTCGGCGGCAAGGGAGCGGGGCTGGCCGAGATGACCAGGCTCGGACTGCCCGTGCCGCCGGGCTTCACCGTCACGACCGAGGCCTGCAAGGTCTACCTGGCCACCGGCGAGGAGCCGCCCGAGCTGGGCATCGAGGTCGCCCGGGCACTGGCCGGTCTGGAACGGGCCATGGGTCGCACGCTAGGACAGCCGGACGAGCCGCTGCTCGTGTCGGTGCGCTCGGGAGCCCGGTTCTCGATGCCCGGGATGATGGAGACGATCCTCGACATCGGCCTGAACGACGCCTCGGTGGCGGGGCTGGCCAAGGCGTCCGGACAGGACCGGTTCGCCTGGGACTCCTACCGGCGGTTGCTGCAGATGTTCGGCCGGACCGTGATGGGCGTGGACGGCGAGCTGTTCGAAGCGGCCATCGCCGAGCACAAGGCCGCGCGCTCGGTGACCGCCGACCACGATCTCGACGCGGGTGAACTGGCGCTGCTCACCGAGGAGTTCAAGGCGGTGATCCGGCGTGAGGCCGGCGAGGACTTCCCGCAGGACCCGGTGGATCAGTTGTACCGGGCCATCCGCGCGGTCTTCGACTCCTGGAACGGGGAGCGGGCCCGCGTCTACCGTCGGCGCGAGCACATCCCCGACGATCTCGGTACCGCCGTGAACATCCAGGCGATGGTCTTCGGCAACCTCGGCCCGGACTCCGGCACCGGTGTCGCCTTCACCCGAGACCCGGCCACCGGCGCCCCCGGCATGTACGGCGACTACCTGTCCGACGCGCAGGGCGAGGACGTCGTTGCCGGTGTGCGTGACGCCGTACCCCTGGACGAACTCAAGACGCTCGACCCGCGTTCGTACGACGAACTCGGCGAGCACCTGCGGACGTTGGAGCGGCACTACCACGACCTGTGCGACGTCGAGTTCACCGTCGAACGGGGCCGATTGTGGATCCTGCAGACCAGGGTCGGCAAGCGCACCGCCGAGGCAGCCTTCCGCATCGCGCACGATCTGCGCGAGGAGCGGGCGATCACGGCGGACGAGGCCCTGGCACGGGTCGACGGCACCGAACTCACCCGGCTGATGTTTCCGCGTTTCGACACCCGGCCGACCGATGTACCGGTGGCCCACGGCGTGCCCGCATCACCGGGGGCCGCGGTGGGCGTAGTCGTCTTCGACTCGGCCAGCGCCGTGCGCCGTGCCGCGGCCGGAGAACACACCGTCCTCGTACGCCGCGAGACCACCCCGGACGACCTGCCCGGGATGATCGCAGCCGAGGCCGTCCTCACCAGCCGCGGCGGCAAGACCAGCCACGCCGCAGTCGTCGCCCGGGGCATGGGCAAGGTGTGCGTGTGCGGGGCCGAGGCGCTGACCGTTGACCCCGTCGCCCGGCAACTCACCACGTCCTCCGGGGTAGTCGTGCGTGAGGGCGACACCATCTCCGTCGACGGCACTGCGGGTACCGTCCACCTCGGCGCGCTCCCGCTCACCGCATCCGAGGTGGGGCGTGCCCTGGAGACCGGATCGGCGAACAGCGGTCCGCTGACGGAGGCCGTGCTGGGCTCGCTCGCCCACGCCGACTCCGTACGCCGCCTCGAAGTGCGGGCCAACGCCGACACGCCCGAGGATGCCGAGCGGGCCCGCGCCCTCGGGGCGCAGGGCATCGGGCTGTGCCGTACCGAGCACATGTTCCTCGGCGAACGCAGGGCGCTGGTCGAGGCGATGATCCTGGCCCGCGACGACACGGCACGCAAGCAGGCGCTGGCGGCGCTGCTCCCGCTCCAGCGAGAGGACTTCACCGGCATCCTGAGGGCGATGGACGGACTGCCGGTGACGATCCGGCTGTTGGATCCCCCACTGCACGAGTTCCTGCCGGACCGGACGGAACTGGCTGTCCGTATCGCCGGCGCCGAGCATCCCGACCCCCACGACCGGGCTCTTCTCGCCGCGGTCGAGCGCATGCACGAGGAGAACCCGATGCTCGGCCTGCGCGGCGTACGCCTCGGTCTCGCCGTGCCCGGACTGGTCGCGATGCAGGTGCGCGCGATCGCGGAGGCCGTCGTCCAGCGGATGCGCGACGGCGGGCACCCGCACGCCGAAATCATGATCCCGCTGGTCGGGACGGTGGAGGAGCTGACGCTGACACGAGCCGAAGTCGAACGTGTCCTCGCCGAGGTCACGGCCGAGACCGGCCAGGCGCTGGACTGCCCGATCGGCACCATGATCGAGCTGCCGCGCGCCGCGCTCACCGCCGGCCGCATCGCCGAGGCCGCCGACTTCTTCTCCTTCGGCACCAACGACCTGACCCAGACCACCTGGGGACTGTCCCGCGACGACGCGGAAGCCTCCTTCTTCCCCCTCTACCTGGAGAAGGGGATCTTCGCGGTGTCGCCCTTCGAGAGCCTCGACCAGGAAGGTGTCGGCAGGCTCGTGGAAATCGCCGTTGAGGCCGGCCGCGCGGTCAACCCCCGTCTGCAGACCGGCGTATGCGGCGAGCACGGTGGCGATCCCGAGTCCATCCACTTCTTCCACCGGGTGGGTCTGGACTACGTCTCCTGCTCGCCCTTCAGGATTCCGGCCGCCCGCCTCGAAGCCGGACGGGCGGCGCTCACCGGCACGGACATCAGCGACAGCAGGTGACGAGGGAGGTGACGGTCATGCTCCGACCAGTTGTGGTCGGCCTGGACGGTTCACGCGAGAGTGACGCCGCGGTCGACTGGGCCGCCAGGGAAGCTCTGCGCCGAGGCCTGCCACTGCGTCTGGTGCACGCCTGGGAAGGGCTGCCCGACGCGGAGACGGGCGCGACCCTGCCCGAACTGCAGGTGCCGCAGTACTGGGCGCGCCGCGTGCTGCGCAGCGCGGACGACCGGCTGAACGAGCGCTATCCGCAGTTGTACGTCGCCGCCGAACAGGTGAGGCGGCCGCCGGGTCCCACGCTGCTTGCCGAGGCGGAGACCGCCGAACTCCTGGTGATCGGCAGCCAGGGCCTCGGCGGTGTCGGAGGGTTCTTCTCGGGATCCGTCGCCATGGCGACCGTCGCGCACGCCGAGCGGCCTGTCGTTCTCGTACGGGCCGGTGACACCGGCGAGGACGAGCACCTCCCGGACTCGGCGGGGAAGCCCTCGGTCCGTACGCCCCTGCGGGACGTCATGGTCGCCGTCGACCTCGGGCGACCATGCGACGCCGTGCTGGAGTTCGCGTTCCACGCCGCGGAGTGCCGTCAGGCGCCGATACGGGCCGTTCACGTCTGGCGTGTTCCGCGCGGACACGGCATCCCGGACACGGAGGAGCGCGCACGGCTCAAGGCGGACGCGGAACGGCAGCTCGCGGCGTTGTTGCAGCCCTGGCGCGAGAAGTTCTCCGGCGTCTACGTGCGCGACAGCGTGATCGAAGGTCGCCCGTCCCACGAGCTCGTGAAGGGCGCGGGAGGGGCAGGCCTGCTCGTGGTGGGCCGCCGGAGGCGTCGCGCCGCGGTCGGTTCCCACACCGGTCCGGTGGCCCACGCGATGATCCACCATGTGAGCTGCCCCATTGCCGTGGTCCCGCACGACTGACACGTCAGGCTGTCGCGAACTCGTCGAGCCCCGCGCCTCGAAGCGGGCGAGACTCCAGAGAGGGAGCCGGCTCCGCGCGGGCGACGCAGGAGGCGGGTGCGACAGCGACGTTCCTGGACGTTCGACGGCTGTGTCCTCCCGAAGGCGGGACCTTCGCGACTTCGAACAGATCGAGGCATGGGCCGCGCACGTCGCTGCCGCGCTCGCGCGTGGATCGGGGCAGCTCTGAACCTGCGCGCTCCCGTCCCTGTTGAGATCCGCTGGCGGGCGCCCGGCGCGACGCCCCTGGTCGTGCCCGGGCGCAGACCGAGCCCCAATGGGTCCCGGATGTGCTTGAAGCATGGGCCGAGCGGCGGGGGTGGGGACCATCGGCCCATCCCGCCGCGAGTCCGCTGCGCCGATGCTGGTGTCGGACGCCCCATCGGTTCGACCAAGTTCGACCAAGGAGGCCGTAGATGACCACCGCCGGAACCACGGCAGTCCTCGACCGGGCAGGGCTCAGCGCCCTGGTCGCCGCTCTGGCGGCCGACGGCCGCACCGTCGTCGGGCCCACGGTCCGCGACGGTGCGGTCGTGCTCGCCGAACTCGACTCGGCCGAGCAGCTCCCGTACGGCTGGGGCGTGGAACTGGACGCCGGACGCTACCGGCTGCGGCGCCGCGAGGACGGTGCCGCCTTCGCGCACTCCGCCGGACCCCAGTCCTGGAAGAACTTCCTGCACACGCAGCGCGAGAAACTGTGGAGCGCCGACCGCTCGCCCGACGGCGGGCTGACCGTACGGCCGGAGACCGTCACGCCACCCTCGTACGCCTTCCTCGGCGTCCGGCCCTGCGACCTGCGGGCGATCGCCATCCAGGACCGTGTGCTGGCCGGAGGGCGTTTCAAGGACGACGGCTACGAGGCCCGCCGCACGGGTGCCTTCCTGATCGCCGTGGAGTGCACCGAGCCCGGGGCCACCTGCTTCTGCGTCTCCATGGGCGGCGGGCCCGGCGCGGACGCGGGATTCGATCTCGCGCTCACCGAGGTCGTCGACGGTGACGGGCACCGTTTCCACGTACGCGTCGGGAGCGAGGACGGAGCGCGGCTGCTCGCCGCAGTTCCGCACCGCGCGGCAGACGCCGCCACCCGGGACTCGGCGCGTGCCGCGGTCGCCGGCGCGGCCGACCGCATGGGCCGGGCCATGCCACCGGTGAGCCTGCGGACGCTCATGGGCGAAAGCCTGGAGGCCGAACGCTGGGACGACGTCGCCGCCCGCTGCCTCACCTGCGGCAACTGCACCATGGTGTGCCCCACCTGCTTCTGCACCACGACCGAGGAGGTCACCGACCTCACCGGCGACCACACCGAGCGCTGGCAGCACTGGGACTCCTGCTTCGACCTGGACTTCTCCCATCTGCACGGTGGCCCGGTGCGCTCCTCGGCGCGCAGCCGCTACCGGCAGTGGCTCACCCACAAACTCGGCACCTGGCACGACCAGTTCGGCAGCTCCGGCTGTGTGGGCTGCGGGCGTTGCATCGTCTGGTGCCCGGCAGGCATCGACATCACCGAGGAAGTCGCGGCTCTCCACGAGGAGGCACGGCAATGAGCACCTTGACCCACGTGTCGACGGCCTTGTCCGCCAGGCACCGAGACCGGCTGATGGGGATGGCCCACGAGGTCACCTTCTCGCAGGGCACCCGCGTCTTCGAGGAAGGGCGCAAGGCCGACCGGTTCTGGATCATCCGCTCCGGGACCGTCGTGCTCGACATGTATGTCCCCGGCCGGCGCTCACCCGTCATCGAGACGCTGGGCCACGGCGAACTCGTCGGCTGGTCCTGGCTGTTCCCTCCCTGTACATGGCAGTTGGGCGCCGAGACGATGACCCCGGTGAGCGCCTTCGAGTTCGACGCCGACACCGTGCGCTTCATGTGCGAGGACGATCCCGTGTTCGGCAGTGCGGTCCAGCAGTGGGTGGGCCGCGTCCTCGCGCACCGGTTGCAGGCGTCCCGGACACGGCTCCTGGACCTGTACGCGCCCTACGGAGGCGGGCAGCCGTGATGAGTGCCTTCCCAGTGCCGTACCGGGTCGTCGACCGCCGGTGGGAGACCCCGGACACGAACACGATCCGCCTCGAACCCGTCGGCGGGGAACTCCCGCGGTTCGCGCCCGGCCAGTTCGCCATGGTCCACGTCTTCGGGCGCGGCGAGATACCCGTC
This sequence comes from Streptomyces sp. NBC_00038, assembly GCF_026343635.1. Lineage (NCBI taxonomy): Bacteria > Bacillati > Actinomycetota > Actinomycetes > Kitasatosporales > Streptomycetaceae > Streptomyces > Streptomyces sp. NBC_00038. The sequence continues at coordinate 314,147 of NZ_JAPELQ010000001.1, read as the reverse complement.
TCGATAAGTGCCATTTCCGCTGCCACGGGAGACCTCGCCTTCACGGTACGCAGCGTCGGCGCCGTCTCAGACGGGCTGTACGAGAGCAGCGAGGGACAGGTCATAGGCGTCCGCGGCCCTTACGGCACAGGCTGGGAACCGGAGAAGGCCGCCGGGCAGGACCTCGTGGTCGTCGCCGGCGGCATCGGGCTCGCCCCGCTGCGTCCCCTGATCCGGCAGGCGGAGGCCGACACGAAGCCGTACGGCCGGCTCAGCGTCCTCATCGGCGCCCGCAGCCCCGCCGACCTCATGGCCCGTTCCGAGGTCCGGCGCTGGCAGACCGCGTACACCGGCGTCACCGTCGACCGGCCGGACGCGGACTGGGACGGCGACGTCGGCCTGGTCACCGCCCTGATCGGGCGCGCCCGCTTCACGCCGGACAACAGCACGGCGTTCATCTGCGGTCCCGAGCCGATGATCCGCGCGACCGCACGTGAACTCGCCGCGGCCGGCCTGCCGGGCGACCGTATCCGCGTGTCGCTGGAACGGAACATGCGCTGCGCCACCGGCCATTGCGGCCACTGCCAGCTGGGGCCGCTGCTGCTGTGCCGGGACGGCCCCGTCGTCACCTGGAGCCAGGCCGAACAGATGCTCTCAGTAAGGGAGTTGTGACATGGCGACACCCACGCTCGCGGTCTTCAAACTGGCCTCCTGCGACGGCTGCCAGCTCACCCTGCTCGACTGCGAGGACGAACTCCTCGGCCTGGCAGGGGCGGTGGAGGTCGCCCACTTCCTGGAGGCGTCGAGCGCCGTGCGGCCAGGACCGTACGATCTCGCGCTCGTCGAGGGATCGGTCACCACGCCCGCCGACGCCGAGCGGATCCGGGCCGTCCGCGCCCAGTCGCGGCACCTGGTCACTATCGGCGCCTGTGCTACCGCGGGCGGCATCCAGGCCCTGCGGAACTTCGCGGACGTCGACGAGTACCGCCGTACGGTCTACGCGCGGCCCGAGTACATCGACACGCTCGCCACGTCCACGCCCGTGTCCGCGCACGTGGACGTCGACTTCGAGCTGCGCGGCTGCCCCATCGACCGTCGGCAGCTCCTCGAAGTCGTCACCGCCTACCTCGCGGGACGCAAGCCGGACATCGCGAACCACAGCGTGTGCTTCGAGTGCAAGCGACGCGGCACCGTGTGCGTCACCGTCGCGCACGGTACCCCCTGCCTCGGACCGGTCACGCACGCCGGGTGCGGAGCGATCTGCCCGGCCTACGGGCGGGGCTGCTACGGCTGCTTCGGCCCCTCCGGTTCCGTGAACCTGCCTGCCCTGATCCCCGTGCTGCGGCGCGACGGGATGGATGAAAGGGATACGCGCCGATTCCTGGAGACCTTCAACGTCGCCGCGTTCGCCAAGGAGGCGCAATCGTGACGCACAAAGGGTCCCGCGTCCTGCACGTCGGCTCGCTCGCCCGGGTCGAAGGGGAGGGCGCCCTGCACCTTCGCGTGCGGGACGGCGCGGTCACTGAGGCGAGACTGCAGATCTACGAACCGCCCCGGTTCTTCGAGGCGTTCCTGCGCGGCCGCGCGCACACCGAGCCGCCGGACATCACCGCCCGGGTGTGCGGGATCTGTCCGGTGGCGTACCAGATGAGCGCCTGCGCGGCGATCGAGGACGCCTGCGGGACCGAGATCGATCCGGTGGTGCGCGAGCTGCGGCGCCTGCTGTACTGCGGGGAGTGGATCGAGAGCCAGACGCTGCACATCTATCTGCTGCACGCTCCCGACTTCCTGGGCTGCGACGGCGCGATCGACCTCGCCCGCGCCCACCGGAGCCACGTGGAGCGCGGTCTGCGGCTCAAGCAGACGGGCAACGCGCTCATGGAGCTCCTCGGTGGACGCGCCATCCATCCGGTCAACGTCCGGCTCGGCGGCTTCCACCGGACACCTTCGAAGTCCGAACTGAAGCCGCTGGCCGAGCAGTTGCGGCGCGCCCTCGACGACGCCTGGGAGACCGTGCGCTGGGTGGCCGGCTTCGACTTCCCCGACGCCATCGTCGACGCCGACTTCCTGGCGCTGGCCGCCCGGGGAACGTACGCCATCGAGTCCGGAACCCCCGCGGTCCTCCGCCCCGACGGGACCCGCACCACCTTCCCACTGGAGGACTTCTCGCTGCACGTGCGCGAGGGGCAGGTGCAGCACTCCACCGCCCTGCAGGCCACGCTCGACGGCCGCCGCCATCTCACCGGCTCGCTCGCCCGGTTCGCGATCAGCGGGCACAACCTGTCCCGCACGGCGCGCGAGGCGGCGCTCGAAGCCGGGCTCGGTGACCCGTATGACGGCGCCGTCTGCCGCAACCCCTACCGGTCGATCCTCGTGCGGGCCGTGGAGACCGTGTATGCCGTCACCGAGGCGCTGCGGATCATCGAGACCTACGAGCAGCCACCGCGCCCGTACGTGGAGGTGCCGCCCAGGGCAGGGACCGGGCACGGTGCCACGGAGGCTCCGCGCGGACTGCTTTACCACCGCTATGTGCTGGACGCGCAAGGGACCGTCACCGATGCTCGGCTCGTCCCGCCCACGGCCCAGAACCAGGGAGCGATCGAGGACGATCTGCGCCACGTCGCCCAGGGCGCCCTCGACACCGGTGAACCGGACGACGAAGAGCTGACTCACCTCTGTGAACGGGCCATCCGCAACCACGACCCGTGCATCTCCTGCGCCACCCATTTCCTCGACCTCACCGTCGAACGCAGCTGAGGAGGACGTCATGTCCGTGCCTGCCAAGCATCCCAAGGGACGGCACACCGTGAGCGATGTGATGACCCACACCGCCGTGGCCGTCGGCCGCGACGCCCCGTTCAAGGAGATCGTCGAGCTGATGGCGCAGTGGAAGATCAGTGCGCTGCCCGTCCTGGAGGGCGAGGGGCGGGTCATCGGTGTGGTCTCCGAGGCGGACCTGCTGCCCAAAGAGGAGTTCCGCGACAGCGATCCCGACCGCTTCACCCAGCTCCAGCGCCTCTCCGACCTGGCCAAGGCGGGGGCGGTGACTGCGGGCGAGCTGATGACGTCGCCGGCGGTCACCGTGCACGCCGACACGACCCTGCCACAAGCCGCGCGCATCCTGGCACAGCGCAAGGTCAAGCGGCTCCCGGTCGTCGACGCTCTGGGAATGCTCGAGGGAGTGGTGAGCCGCAGTGACCTCCTCAAGGTCTTCCTGCGGACCGACGAGGACATCACCCGAGAGGTGGCCGACACGGTCGTCGCGTTCCTCTTCCCCGACCAGGCGGTCACGGCCACCGTCCAAGAGGGAGTCGTCACGATCAGCGGGGCCATTCACAACAAGACCCTGGTCCCTGTCGCCGCCAGGCTTGCCCGGGCGGTCGAGGGCGTCGTCGACGTCCGTGTGGACCTCACCGAGCCCGATCCCGCGCCCCCGCAGTGAAGTACCTCGACGAGTACCGCGACCCCGTGCTCGCCCGCCGTCTGCTGGACGAGCTGCGGGCCACCGCCACCCGTCCCTGGCGGATCATGGAGGTGTGCGGCGGGCAGACCCACACCCTGGTGCGCCAGGGCATCGACGAGCTCCTGCCCGCCGGCATCCGCATGATCCACGGTCCCGGCTGCCCGGTCTGCGTCACGCCGCTCGAAACCCTCGACCGGGCCATGGCGATCGCGGCGCGGCCCGGTGTGATCCTCACCAGTTTCGGCGACATGCTGAGGGTGCCCGGCAGCTCCACCGACCTGCTGTCGCTGCGGGCGCGAGGGGCCGATGTACGGGTCGTGTACTCGCCGATGGACGCCGTGCGCGTCGCCGAGCAGCACCCCGACCACGAAGTCGTCTTCCTGGCCGTCGGGTTCGAGACCACCGCTCCGGCCAACGCGATGGCCGTCCATCACGCCTCACGGCTGGGCCTGGCCAACTTCTCGATGCTGGTCAGCCACGTCCTCGTACCGCCCGCGATGACGGCCCTGCTCGATGACCCGGACTGCGAGGTCGAGGCGTTCCTGGCCGCCGGGCACGTGTGCGCCGTCATGGGCTGGCGGCAGTACGAACCGATCGCCGCCCACTACCAAGTGCCCGTCGTCGTCACCGGATTCGAGCCGCTGGACCTGCTCGAAGGCATCCTCATGGCCGTCCGGCAGCTCGAAGGAGGCCGGTACGAGGTCGAGAACCAGTACGTGCGGGCCGTACGCCGCTCCGGCAACACGGAGGCGCAGGAACTCGTCGCGCGGGTCTTCCGCACCACCGACCGGGCCTGGCGCGGCATCGGCACCCTGCCTGCCAGCGGTCTCGAACTCGCCCCCGACTACGCCTCGTTCGATGCCGTACGCCGCTTCAGCGTCCATGGCCTCCGGCCCGCCGAGGACCCCGACTGCATCGCCGGAGCCATCCTCACGGGTGCCCGGCTGCCCACCGACTGCTCCGCCTACGGGGTTCGCTGCACCCCGCGTACTCCGCTCGGCGCTCCCATGGTGTCCACGGAAGGGACCTGCGCCGCCTTCCACGCCGCCGGCCGACCGAGGAGGACCGTGTGAACCTCGACTGCCCTCTCCCGCACACCGACGCTGAACTCGTGCTGCTCGGGCACGGCGCCGGGGGGCGACTCACCGCAGAACTCCTGGACACACTCGTCCTGCCCGCGCTGGGCGGGCCACCGGGCGGACCCCTGGAGGACGCGGCGCTCCTGCCCGGCAGCGGTGAACTCGTCGTCAGCACCGACTCGTTCGTGGTGAGCCCGCTCGCCTTCCCCGGAGGCGACATCGGCTCGCTCGCCGTCCACGGCACCGTCAACGACCTGGCCATGCGCGGCGCGCTGCCGGTGGCCCTGACCCTCGCGGTGATCGCCGAAGAGGGACTCCCACTGTCGGAACTGCGCGCCGTGCTCACCTCCGCGGGCAAGGCCGCGCACGACGCGGGCGTTCCCGTCATCACCGGAGACACCAAGGTGGTCGGGCGCGGCGCCGCCGACCGTCTCTTCCTCAACACGACCGGTATCGGCCGCCGTATTCCGGGCCTCGAATCTTCCGCCGCCCGCGCTCGCCCCGGAGACGCGGTCCTGCTCTCCGGACCCATCGGCCTGCACGGCATGGCTGTCCTGTCCACCCGTGAAGGACTCGGTTTCGAAACCGACCTCGCGTCCGACACCCGCCCCTTGCACCGACTCGTCCAGGCCATCGCCCCGTTCGGTGCCCACGTCCACACCCTGCGCGACCCCACCCGCGGCGGACTGGCCGCCTCCCTCAACGAGATCGCCCATGACTCGGCCGTCTCCGTCGAGATCGACGAGAGCGCCCTGCCGGTCCCGCCCGCCGTCGCTTCGGCGTGCGACCTCCTGGGTCTCGACCCGCTCACCGTCGCCAACGAGGGCTGCATGGTCGCCTTCGTAGACCCCACAGCCGCGGACGGCGTGCTCGCCGCGCTCCGGTCCCTGCCCGAAGGCGCGGAGGCCCTGCGCATTGGCGAAGCGGGCTCCGGCACTGAGGGCCGCGTCGTGCTCCGCACGCTGGTCGGCGCACGGCGGATCATCGACATGCCGCTGGGGGAGCAACTGCCGCGTATTTGCTGAGGGGCGGCGGGCGGCCCTTCAGGACGCGTGGGCGCGGGCCGCCCGAAGCACCACGTCCAGCACCTCGACAAGTACCGAATCCCGCGTCCGTCCGGATGTCTTCCGGACGGACGCGGCGCTCGTCGATCGCCCTGTGTCCGGCGCGTGGTGGACATGCCGCTCTACGGGAGCAGCCTGCGCGTATCCGCTGAGCGCCGAAGCTCCGCCTCACTGTGCTCGGCGAGGTCGAGCGCGATCTCCAGGGCCCACGCGTGGACCTCCTCCCAGTCACGGAAGTCGCCGTAACGGCCGCCCATGAGGCGGTAGATGACCCGTCCCACGGCCGGGATGTGCTCTCGTTCCAGCGCACCCGCGAAGAGCCAGTGGCCACGCGGCCGGACTGCGCGCCTCAGCTCCGGCAGCTGCTTCGGTTCGGCCGCGTGCTCCTCGAACCAGCCGCCGACCACACGTGCGAGACCGACACTGAAGAACCACACCGGCCGCGTGCACAGTTCGTCGCTCCGAGCGCGTACGAAGTCCGCGGCGGCGGGCATCCAGGCCCCGCTGTGGATCGCGCTCCCCAGTACGAACGCGTCGTAGCCGTCCGTCTCCAGCTTCTCGTCCACCGGCCGCACGTCCACCTGGTGTCCCAACTCCCGCAGCCGGTTGCCGAGGCTCTCGGCGACGCCCCGGGTCGAGCCGTGCTCGCTCGCGTAACCCACCAGTATCTGTATCTCGTCACCTCGTCAGGGCTTTCGGGGAAGCGGTGTTCAGGGGAAGCGGAACGACCTGCGCGCCCGGCTCGTAAGGCGGGCGCGCAGGCCGTGCGGCACCGAGCTGAGCGGTGCTCAGACGTGCCGCACCGGGATGGTCCTGGTACCCGCCCTCGTCTCGGGAACCGGGACCTCGACAGTCAGCACACCGTCCTTGTATGCCGCGTGGCGCTTCTCCGTCTTCTCCTCCCAGCCTCCGCCGACGCGACAGCACCTGCCAGAGCCGGTCGGCCCCTGTATCGGCCGACCGGCCCCGGGTCAGGTGGTTCTGCGCTGCCACTGCGGTCCGACCTGGTCCCACTCCCGGCCCCATTGTTCGTAGCGTCGCTGGTCGAGCCGGCACCGTGCGACGCGCCCGGTTCCGAACGCCAGGCCGCCGAAAGCGAGCGCGGCTGCGGTACCCAGGACGCTTGCCTCGAGGGCTGCCTCGCCGGCAGTCAGCGGCTCCGCGGTGAGGTTGCCCTGCCCGTTCGTCCAGACCAGCACCTTCGATCCGGCCCTGTGCCCGGATTCCACCGCGGTGCGGCCGGTGCGCGTGGAGCCGTCCGAGGCCGCCCAGCGGACCTTGGCCCAGGCGCGGCCGTCGCTCACTCTCTCCGTCGTCGTCTCCGCCTGCGTACTGTCGACGAGCACGGCCTCGACGGACTGCCGCTCCGCGCGGACCTGTGCGAAGGACTCATCGGCGGCAAGGGCCGTCACCGTGCCGACGAGCGTGCCGCCCAGCGCGATGACCGTCCACACGGCCAGCACGATCCATGCTTCGGCGACGTCGTCGCGTCGTCGCAGAGGATTGCTCCGCCACCGCCACAGCCTCGTGCGCTTCACCTTGTGCATCGGACCGCACCTCCTTCTCGTCGTCACGGGCAGAAAGGTGGCATCCGGGAACGCGCCGGGGCAGGGGCCGATGGGACGCCTTCGCAGGGTCGTTCGGGGTCCAGACGTATCCGGCAGTGGGCCGTTCAGCCCTGGTCCGCGGGGGCGGGACGGGCGTCGGGCGGCTGGGGAGGCGGCGGACCGGATGCCGATGGGCCCGGCATGCCCCGGACTCCTGCCATCTCGGTGCGGGAGGCACTCCGGTGCTTCTGCCCGACGACGACGCGGACGGGTGCGCGGTCGGTGAACCTTCGGCGTTTGCCGGACTTGAGATGGTCGGCGAGGCCACCACCGCCGAACAGGTGCTGCTCCAGGGGCTCCCGCCGGCTGTCCGAAGACGGTTCCCGGTGGCGGAGTCGAGCGGGACCGCAGTGATCGCCGGTCGGTCGGACCCGCCCGGCTCCTCGGACTCCCCGCGCTGAATGTCGCGTTGGGTCCGTACGGACCCCGGTGAGGGACCACCGGCCCCTCGCGACGCTGCCCTTGGACTCGCAGGATCGGAGGACAGCAAAGCCTGTCCGATGCCAGTCCGGAGAGGAGGGCATCATGCACTCCGCGACTCTTGACGCCGCGACCTTGGAAGCCTTCATTACGGCCGCGGTCGCCGCGCCTTCGATCTTCAACACCCAGCCGTGGCGCTACCGCCTGGAGCCCGAGACCGTCTCGCTCCAGGTATGGGCGGCCACGGAACGAGGCCTGCGGCACACGGATCCCACGGGCCGCGCTCTGCACATCTCGGTGGGCGCGTCCGTCTTCAACCTCCGTGTCGCGGTCCACCACTTCGGCTGGTCCCCTGTCACCCGCCTGCTGCCCCGCCCCGAGGACCCCGGACTGCTCGCCACCGTGCGCCTGGCGGCTCCCTTCTCCCGGCTCACCGCGGGACACCGCTCGGACCTCTACGAGGCGATCACGCGCAGGCACAGCAGCCGGTTGCCCTTCTCAGGGAAGCCGCTGCCCCCGCACGTACAAACCGAACTCGTCGAGGCCGCACACGGGGAGGGAGCCCTGCTCACCTTCCCCGCGTACAGCGAAGCGGACCGCTTGCTCCGACTGACCATGGAGGCCGAACACCGCAACAGGAGCGAACCCGATCGCGGCGCGGAGAGCCGCCGCTGGATACACCCTGACCTGTACGAGTCCACGGACCTGGGTCTCCCGCAGTCGGCACTGGGCCCGCAGGACGCGCACGAGCGACTCGCCATGCGAGATTTCACCGCGCAACGGCATGCGGAGCGACTGCCGGCCCAGCCCTTCGAGTCCAAGCCAGTGATCGCGCTGCTGACCACCGAGCACGACCGCCGTGCCGACTGGCTGCGGGCAGGGCAGGCGCTGGAACACGTCCTGCTGGTCGCGACGGCCCATGGCCTTCGCGCGTCCCTGCTGCACCAGCCGATGGAATGGCCCGACCTGCGGAGGTCCCTGAGCCGGGCACCCGCACAGATGCTGATCCGCCTGGGATACGGCCCGGCCGGCCCCGCCACCCCGCGCCGCGCCGCGCACGAGCCGTCCGATACCGGACTGCCGGACCAACAAGGCAGCTGAGACCGACCGGCTGCCCGACGGGATCGCCCGGCGAGGCGGAGCCGGCAGTGAGGCGGCGTCCTTCGGCCCGGCCACCACCAGCAGGGCACCCGGGGCGCCTGCACCGGCATGCTGCCGTTCTTCTTCGCAGCCTGTTTCACGGGATTCGCCCGGCGACACCGAGGGGGCGCGCTCTGGTTTGCCGCGTACCTGCCACCGGCCGTTGGCGCACGCTGAGCCTGCCCGGTCCGTGGCGCCGTGCTGCTCGACGATGTCTGCCCGCTGGTCAGCCGGCCGTCGCCGACGTGACGTCGCCTGCACCCTCCTCACGGAAGAGAGCGTCGGGAAGGCGGGGGTACACGTCGAAGGCGTGGGCCAGATCGGTGAGGCGCAGCATCCACAGGATGCGCGCGCTGGTGGTCACGAGCAGCAGTCGGCCGCCCTGGTCCAGAGCGCGGTTCCGGGCGCGGCACAGGGCGGCCAGACCGCGGCAGTCGATGAAGGTCACGGATCGCAGGTCCAGCACCAGCTCGGGGTTCGGGCCGGACGTCAGGGCATCGAGGCGTGCCGATGCGGTCGGCGCGGTGTGGATGTCGATCTCGCCACGCAGTTCCACGACCGTGGTGCTGCCGACGACACGTTCGCGCAGGCAGGGCGCGGACTGGATCCGGGATTCGTTCATGGGCCTCAGGCAAGCCCGGACGACGGGGCGGACGGAAGGGCCGTTCGGTCCCTTTGAGTGGTCTTCGGGCGCTGTTCCTCGCGGGACGTGGGCCTTGATGAGGAGTGGACCATTCGGCACGCCGTTGACCGGCGTCGTCGGGCAACCAGGCCGGCGAGCCCTGCTCGGTGACCTCTCGTGACGGTTCGCAGTCTTCGTCTTGGCGGTGCGGCGGTGTTCCAGGAGCCAGGACGCTGTCGGCGGACCCCGAGTTTCCCGGGTCCTCCTCGGGCTTCGGCGTCTTGGGCCGACCGTCGAGGCCGCCGGGGTCACTCTCCGGCCGTCCTGGACCGGTGGGCCCTCGTCCCCGGCCCCTTCGCCGGTCAGCATGAAACGCATACCGCTGTACCGCGTGAAAGTTGGTCCGCTGATGTATCCCAACGACGGTTTCCGCGAACTCGACCGGCAGGAGTGCCTGCGCCTGCTGGCCAAGGCACCTGTCGGCCGCGTCGTCCACACTCGTCACGCCCTGCCCGCGGTCCTGCCGGTCAACTTCAGCCTGGACCCTGATTCCGCGGTTCTGCTGCGCACTGCGGCGGATTCCGAACTGTCCCGAGCGATCGACGGTGTGGTGGTCGCCTTCGAAGCGGACGAGGTCGACGCCGTCGCGCACTCCGGCTGGAGCGTCGTCGTCACAGGCCGGGCCACGGTGGTGACCGATCCCGCCGAGCACGGCCGTCTGTCCCGGACCGGTCCAAGTTCCTGGGTCCCCTCGCCAGAGGAGGTCTTCATACGCATCGCGGCCGAGCTGGTCACCGGCCGTGCACTCGTCGGCGGACGCACGCTGTACGGGGTGGATCTCTCGTCCTGAGCGCCTGAACTCCGCGTACGGCTCGTATGGGACTTGCCAATGTGGTCTGAGGGGCCGGTGCATCTGGTGGCCCCGCTGAACCATGCCCTGGTGCCGTTTCGTCTCTTGGACAACGCCATCACCGGTGCCGTATCCGGGCGGTGTCTGTCTGCCCCCGCACCGCGCATGTGGTGGCGATGCGGGCTGCCGTCCCGGCGAGAACCAGCGCCGTGCTGTGCCCGGCCACCGCGGGGCCGTTCGGGACGAGGCCGTAGGGACCAATGGTCCCTCGGCAGAGGACGGGTGGCCACTGACCACGGTCGCTTCCCCGCAGCAGGATCGGTTGCAGATCAACTCCCCTGGGGGAGCCGCCAGATCAAGGAGTGCAGCCATGCCCGCGTGGGAGCACTGCTCAGCATGGGCGTACGGATCGCCGCCCTCCAAGGCGCTGGCGCCCAGGCCCAGCCTGCTCGCCGACCGCCGCTCGCCCGGCGAGCGCGGCGGGGCCGTCATCATCTTCACCGAGGACGTTGGAACAGGCGTGCGTCACGCCGACGCCCAGCACACCGGTGTCTGGGTCTCGTTGGGCGAACCCGCCGGCACCTGGCGGGAGCGCATCGAGCTGCTACCCCAGTGTCAGGTCGACGACAAGACGATCGCGGCGACCGGTAACGCGGACATCAAGTTCACGCACCGACTGCCGGCCCTGTACGACCACCACACCCGGCTGTGCCGCGAACCGCTCCACACCTACGGCCTGGTCGGGCTCGATGTTGCCGACGAGGTCTCCTCCTCGCCCGCCTCCTTTGTCGCCGACCAGGCGGAGAACCGGCCGCACACCATCAAGGCCGGGCTCGTCGCCGGCCTGGAGGACTGAGCCATGCGCATCGTCGTCGCCCTCGGCAACAACGCCCTCTTGCGCAGGGGAGAACGCCCGGGCGCGGAGGTCCAGCGGGACAACATCGACCGGGTGGCCACCGCCCTCGCGGCTCTCGCCCATGAGAACGAACTCGTCATCACCCATGGCAACGGGCCCGAGATCGGCGTGCTCGCCGTCGAAAGCGCCGCCGACCCCGCGCTGAGCGCCCCCTGTCCGCTGGACCTGCTCGGCGCCCAGACCCAGGGCATGATCGGATCGATGTTGGCCCGCACCCTGCGCAACGCCCTGCCGGGGCGGCGTATCGCCGCACTGGTCACCCATACCGTGGTCCGAGCCCACGATCCCGCCTTCGACCGTCCCACCAAGTTCGTCGGCCAGGTGTACCCCCGGAAATGGGCACAGTCACTCGCCCGCGATCACGGCTGGTACGTCGCCGAGGACACCAGCGGCTGGCGCCGCGTCGTCGCCTCCCCGCAGCCCGAGCGGATAGTGGAGACTGACACCGTCCACGACCTGCTCACCTGCGGAACTGTGGTCATCTGCGCGGGCGGCGGAGGCATCCCCGTCACCGCCGACAACGACACCGGCGGGCTGAGCGGAGCCGAAGCCGTCATCGACAAGGACCTCACCGCGGCCCTGCTCGCCGAGGACCTCGAAGCCGACTTCCTTCTCATCCTCACCGACGTTCCGAACATCTACGCCGACTACGGCACCCCGGACCAGCGGCCCGTCCTCGACGCCACGCCCGACGAACTGCGTCACAGCGGTTTCCCCGACGGCTCGATGAAGCCCAAGGCGGAGGCGGCCGCCCGCTTCGTCGAACGCACGGGAGGCGTGGCCGCGATCGGGGCTCTCGACGCCGCGTACGACATCGTCCACGGCACCTCCGGCACCCTCGTACGGCCCGAACTGCCCATCATCTAGGGACCGGTCGGCCAGGCCTCAAGGTGTAGAGGGAGACATGAGCCGGATACGCCCGTGGCCCGCCATGGGGTGATCCTGGAGCCGCCTACCACGTCAGCTGCGTAGGCCGCGGCAGTTCGGGCGCGACCAACGCCTTGGCGAAGGTGAGGTGACCACCCCTTACCTGGCCTGTACAGCGACTGCGCCGGCCGGACGCGATCGCGATGAGGTCCTGGACGGAGCGGCCAAGCCGACCGGTCCAATGACGGGACGACGAAGGGGCCGCCCTCGCGGAGGTACGCGCCGTCAGAGGGGCACCGTTCAGGCCGTCGCCGACACTCTGGGGGACACGACCCAGACGGTCACCGGAGGCGCTGTCGATGCACACGTTCGACCGTTGTGAGGCCAGTAAGCGACATGTCGCAGTAGACGCAGTACAAGTGCGCTGGGATGGCCCGATTCACGTTGAGCGGCACGTCTGGGGCGGACATGGATGATTTTGTCGGAGTGGCGTCGGTTCGACCCGTCGATGTGGCGGTCCAGGAACAGTGCCAGTGCGGTGTTGAGCCTCATAAGAGCAGGCCGGGAGGTGCCGAGGAGCGGTTCCGCGGCCTGTTGGAGGCGGCGCCGGATGCCATGGTGATCGTGGATGACGCCGGAATCATCAAGTTGGTCAATGCCCAGACCGAGGCCTTGTTCGGCTACCCGCGTGAGGAACTCCTGGGCCATCCTGTCGAGTTGCTCGTTCCCGGTCGCTTCCGGGCCCACCATGCCCTGCATCGTGACGGCTACTCCGACAACCGCCAGGTACGCCCCATGGGCGCCGGACTCGACCTCCACGGCCTGCGCAAGGACGGCACCGAGTTCCCCGTCGAGATCAGCCTCAGCCCCCTGGAAACCACCGACGGCCTCCTCGTCTCCGCCGCCGTCCGCGACGTCAGCGACCGCAAAGCCGCCGAGGAGCGGTTCCGCGGCCTGTTGGAGGCGGCGCCGGATGCCATGGTGATCGTGGATGACGCCGGAATCATCAAGTTGGTCAATGCCCAGACCGAGGCCTTGTTCGGCTACCCGCGTGAGGAACTCCTGGGCCATCCTGTCGAGTTGCTCGTTCCCGGTCGCTTCCGGGCCCACCATGCCCTGCATCGTGACGGCTACTCCGACAACCGCCAGGTACGCCCCATGGGCGCCGGACTCGACCTCCACGGCCTGCGCAAGGACGGCACCGAGTTCCCCGTCGAGATCAGCCTCAGCCCCCTGGAAACCACCGACGGCCTCCTCGTCTCCGCCGCCGTCCGCGACGTCAGCGAACGAAAACGGGCCGAGGAACGCATCAACGAACTCGCCGCGCTCGTGGAGTCCTCCCAGGACGCGATCCTCGCCAAGACCCTCGACGGCCACATCACCTACTGGAACGCCGCCGCCCAACGGATGTACGGCTACACCCGGGCCGAGGTCATGGGTCGACACGCGTCCGTGCTCGCCCCGCCCGAACGCAGGGACGAGATCGACGCGCTCCTGGACCAGCTGCGCGATGGCGAGAAGATCGAACACTTCGAGACCCTGCGTCTCACCCGCTCCGGCGGCCTGCTGGATGTCGACATCACCCTGTGGCCCACCCGCGCCGAGGACGGCACAGTCATCGGCGCGTGCGCCATCGTCCGCGACGTCAGCGACCGCAAGCAGGCCGAGGCGGAACTGACCATCCTGTACGAGCAGCAGCGGCACATCGCCCTCACCCTGCAGCGCAGTCTTATGGGAACCCCGCCCGCCATCCCGGGCCTGACCACCGCCAGCCGCTACCGGCCCGCCACCCAGGGGGCTGGGGTCGGCGGAGACTGGTTCGACCTCATCCCACTCGGGGCCGGCCGGGTCGGTGTCCTGATCGGCGACGTGATGGGCCGCGGACTGGAAGCAGCCGCTGTCATGGGCCAGTTGCGCTCCGCCGCCCACGCCCTGGCCAAGACCGGCATGCAGCCCCGCCAGCTCATGCAGGCCCTGGACACCTGCGTCGCCGACCTGGACGTCCCCGATCAGCTGGTCACCTGCTGCTATCTGGTCATCGCCGCCGACGCAGGCGAGGTCACGATCTGCTCGGCCGGCCATCTGCCCACCCTGATCGCCACCCCCGGCGAGGGCGCCCGGGCACTGCCTGCGCCGGTGAACGCGCCCCTCGGCGTTGGCGACATCCTCTACCAGCAGTCCAGCGCCGTCATCCCGCCCGGCGCCACCCTCGTGCTCTACACCGACGGTCTGATCGAGACCCCCGGAAGCGACATCGGGGACCAACTCGCCCAGCTCACCACCGCGCTGAGCGATCTCTTCGCCACCACCCCCGACCTGGAAGCCGCCGCCGACCACATTCTGGCCACCCTGCTGCCCGACGCCGAGGCCCACAACGACGACGTCACCCTGCTGCTGACCCGGCTGCCCGATGCGCCGCTGGCCGCAGTCACCACCGAACTGTTCGCTGTCCCCGACTCCGTGCCCGAAGGCCGCGCCTTCCTCACCAAGGCCCTCTCCACCTGGAACTGCACCGCGACCGCGGACGACGCGCGCCTCCTGCTCTCGGAGATCCTGACCAACGCCGTCCAGCACGCCCAGGGACCCATCGGCCTGCACGTCTGCCGCACCGACACCGAGCTGACCGTCGAGGTCAGCGACCGCAGCCCGCATCTGCCCCAACCCCGCCCAGCGGCCGAGGACGAGGAATCCGGTCGCGGGCTGATTCTGGTCCGCGCCCTCGCCGACAGCTGGGGTGTGCGTCCCACCGACGAGGGCAAGACGACCTGGTTCACCCTCCAGCTGTAGAGCTGTGGTGCGGCGATTCGCAGCCCGTTCGCCGTCGCCGAACCGGCGCACTTCCAAAGGCCGGGGGGACTTCTACTGGTTCTCCCGAGCCCCACACCACGGCGAAGGACACAGGCCACGGCGCTCAGCTCCTGGCCCGGACACCGTTGCCCCGGACCCGGCCGCACGCGACCTGCGGGTGTACTCCAGGCTCTCCTCGTCCACGTTTCCGTTGGCGCGCAGCCACACCGAGGCCCTGGGCCCGGGACTTGGCGCTGGTCATCACGAGATTGACCAGGGGGTTCTTCGCCGGAGCGGACGAGGTGCTCAGGCTGCTGTGCCGGGCAGCCACAGGTCGGGGCCGAAGACCTCGTACCGGATGTTCCGCGCCGGGATCCCGGCGGTGAGGAGACGTCCGCGCACGTTCCGCATGAACGGCAGCGGGCCGCACAGATACACCGTGGCCTCCTCGGGCAGTTCGATCCCGTCGAGATCCATCAGGCCGGCCTGGGCGTCGGGTTCCTGCAGGCCGGGCTGTTGGTACCAGAACACGGCGCGGGCCTGCGGCAGTTGCTCGACCAACTCACGGGTCTCGGCGCGCAGGGCGTGCTCGGCGGGTGAGCGATCCGCGTGCAGGACCAGGACTGGGCGGGTGGAGCCGATGGCGGTGAGATGAGCCAGCATGCCCGCCATAGGGGTGCAGCCGATGCCCGCGGAGACGAGCACGAGCGGGGCGGTGGCGTCGGCGGGGTCGTCGAGGGCGATGTCGCCGAAGGGTGCCGAGAGCGTCAGTTCGTCTCCGGCGCAGACCCTCTCGTGCAGCAGGTTGGAGACTTCACCGTCCGGCGCTCCGACCTCTCCGGTGACCCGTTTGACGGTGATCCGCCGCAGGTCGTCGCCGGGGGCAGAGGACAGGCTGTACTGGCGCAGCTGGTGCACTCCGTCGGGCATCCGGACCCGCACGCTCACGTACTGGCCCGCCCGTGCGGGAAGAGAGGGTTCGTCGTCTGCCGGACGGAGCAGGAAGGACACCGCGTCCGGCGTCTCGGGGCGGCGCTCGACGACCGTCCACTGCCGCCAGGCCCGGCCCGCTTCCACGCCCGCGTCCTGGTACAGCCGGGCCTCCTGGGCGATCAGGGCGCCGGCCATCAGCCAGTACACCTCGTCCCAAGCGGCCGCCACCTCTGGGGTGACCGCGTCGCCCAGTACCTCGGCTATGGCGCCGAACAGGTACTTGTGCACGATCGTGTACTGGTCCTCGGTGACGCCGACGGCGGCGTGTCTGTGCGCGATACGCGCCAGCAGGGCGTCGGGCCGGATGTCGGGTTCGTCGAGCAGTGCTGTGGCGAAGCCGGCGATGGAGCCCGCCAGAGCGCGGCGCTGAGCCCCGCTGGCCTGGTTGCCCCGGTTGAACATCCCGTCGAGCAGCTCCGGGCGGTCGCGGAACATCGCGCCGTAGAAGCGGGTGGTGATCTCGTCGAGCGCTCCGGCCACGGCGGGCAGCGTGGCCCGCACGACGGCGGCGGATTCTGCGGACAGCATGGAGCCTCCCGGACAGGGGGTGAGAGGGGGAAGCCGCCGCATCTCAAAGGGCGGCTGTGTTCTGTGTAGCAGGCACCCGACCGTGTTTCGGGCTCGTTTCGCCGCTCCGGGTGAAGAGGGGCCGAACGGCCCCATCGATTCGGGCACATCGGCCCCAGGGACCCGCGCTGATCAGGGCCGGACGGCGCCGCACGGGACTCCCGACGGCCCTGCCCGCGGCCGCCGCCGCGGACGAGCATCGACAGTGAAGGCGTCCGTGGGATCCCGCGGACGGTGTCGTGAGGTATGCGGAGGCAGTGATGACGACGGTGGCCCCGGCAGGCGTGGAAGCACCCGTGTCCGCGTGGCGTGGCTTTACGGGTGGGCGTTGGCTCGACCGTGTCGACGTGCGTGACTTCATCCAGGCCAACTACGCGCCCTACGAGGGGGATTCGGACTTCCTGGCCGGCCCGACCGAGCGAACCCTCGCGGTCTGGGGCAAGGTCAGCGCGCTGTTCCCGGAGGAGCGGCGCAAGGGAATCCTTGACGTCGACCCGGGTACCCCGTCCACCATCACCTCGCATCGGCCGGGCTTCGTCGACCGGGACCGTGAGCTGATCGTCGGCCTGCAGACCGACGCCCCGCTCAGGCGGGCCATCATGCCCAACGGCGGCCTGCGGATGGTCGAGAACAGCCTGAAGGCGTACGGCTACAGGCTCGACCCCTTCGTCGCTCGTGTGTTCGGGACCTACCGCAAGACCCACAACGACGGCGTCTTCGACGCGTACACGCCCGAGATGCGCGCTGCCCGCAAGGCCGGGATCATCACCGGTCTGCCGGACGCCTACGGCCGCGGCCGGATCATCGGCGACTACCGGCGTGTCGCCCTGTACGGCACGGCACGCCTGATCGAAGTCAAGCAGGCCGAGCTGGCCTTGCTGGATGCGCAGCCCTCCAGCCCGGACATCATCCGTGACCGTGAGGAACTCGCCGAGCAGATAAGGGCGTTGGGCGAGCTGACGCGGATGGCGGCCACGTACGGCTGTGACGTCTCCCGTCCCGCCACGACCGCCCGTGAGGCCGTGCAGTGGCTCTACCTCGGCTATCTCGCGGCGGTGAAGGAGCAGAACGGTGCCGCGATGTCGCTGGGCCGCACCTCGACCTTCCTGGACGTCTACCTCCAGCGCGATCTGGACGAGGGCCACATCGACGAGACCCGCGCCCAGGAGCTGATCGACGACTTCGTGATCAAGCTGCGGATCGTACGGTTCCTGCGCACCCCCGAGTACGATGCGCTGTTCTCCGGCGACCCGACCTGGGTCACCGAGTCCATCGGCGGCATCAGCACGGACGGACGCACGCTGGTCACCCGCACCTCCTTCCGCTTCCTGCAGACCCTCTACAACCTCGGCCCCGCCCCCGAGCCCAACCTCACCGTGCTCTGGTCGCCCCGACTGCCGGACGGCTTCAAGCGGTTCTGCGCCCAGGTCTCCATCGACACCAGTGCCGTCCAGTACGAGTCCGACGAACTGCTGCGGCCGTGCACCGGCGACGACACCGCGATCGCCTGCTGCGTCTCGGCGATGGCGGTCGGGCAGCAGATGCAGTTCTTCGGGGCACGGGTCAACATGGCCAAGGCCCTGCTGTACGCGATCAACGGTGGCCGCGACGAGGTCACCGGCGAACGGATCGCCCCCGAGGCGCCCGCGTTGACCGGCGAGTACCTGGAGTACGAGGAGCTGGCGGCGGCGTACGACCGCACGCTGGACTGGCTGGCCGCCACCTACGTGAACACGCTGAACGTCATCCATTTCATGCATGACAAGTACGCCTACGAGCGCATCGAGATGGCCCTGCACGACCACCCGGTGCACCGCTTCATGGCCTGCGGAATCGCCGGCCTCTCGGTGGCGGCCGACAGCCTGTCCGCCGTGAAGTACGCCCGGGTGAAGGTGATCCGGGACGACACCGGTCTGGCCGTGGACTACGAGATCGAGGGCGACTACCCGGCGTACGGCAACAACGACGACCGTGTCGATTCCATCGCGGTCGACCTGGTGAAGTCCTTCATGGCAAAGGTCCGCGAGCACCCCACCTACCGGGATGCCGAGCACACCCAGTCGGTGCTGACCATCACCTCCAACGTCGTCTACGGCAAGCACACGGGCAACACCCCGGACGGACGCCGCGCCGGACAGCCCTTCGCCCCCGGCGCCAACCCCATGAACGGCCGTGACCGCCACGGGGTGGCCGCATCCGCGCTCTCGGTCGCCAAGCTCCCCTACGAGCAGGCCCGTGACGGCATCTCGCTCACCACGACGATCACCCCGGAGGGGCTGGGGCACGCACCCGCCGAGCGCGCCGGCCATCTGGTCGGCATCCTCGACGCCTACACGGCCTCCGGCGGCTTCCACATGAACGTCAACGTGCTGGACCGGGCCACGCTGGAGGACGCGATGGAACACCCGGAGAGGTACCCGGAGTTGACCATCAGGGTCTCCGGGTACGCCGTCAACTTCGTCCGCCTGACCCGCGAGCAGCAGCTCGACGTGATCAGCCGCACCTTCCACGGCGCGCTGTGAACACCGGCTGCCCCACTTCGGCCCCGGGCCCGGCATCCGCCGCCGGGCCCGGGGCCGACGGGTCCCTGACCGGCCGAATCCACTCCTGGGACCTGTCCACCGGCGTCGACGGCCCCGGCACCCGGTTCGTCCTCTTCGTCAGCGGCTGCCCGCTGCGCTGCCTGTACTGCGCCAACCCCGACACCTGGCACATGCGCGACGGCCGTCAGGCCACAGTCGACGAGATTATGGGGAGGATCGAGAAGTACCGGACCTTCATCCAGGCCGCGGGCGGCGGCGTGACGATCAGTGGCGGCGAGCCGCTGCTCCAGGCGGGTTTCACCGCGGAGATCCTGCACCGCTGCAAGGAAACAGGACTGCACACCGCCCTCGACACCTCCGGCTTTCTCGGCGCCCGCGCCACCGACGAACTCCTCGCCGATACCGACCTCGTGCTGCTGGACATCAAATCCTTCGACATCCGCGCCTACCAGAAGCTGACCGGCGGCCAGCTCGCCCCCACCCTCTCATTCGCGACGCGTCTGGACCGGCTCGGTGTCCCTGTCTGGATCCGCTATGTCCTCGTTCCCGGCTGGACCGACGACGAGAGTGCCGTGGAGGGCCTGGCCGCCTTCCTGGCCGGCAAGGGCAACGTCGAGCGCGTGGACGTGCTGCCCTTCCACAAGCTGGGCGCCGGCAAGTACGAGGCGCTGGGTATCCCCTTCCCGCTGCGCGACAGCCCCACGCCGGACCCCGCCCTGGTGACACGCGTGTGTCAACAGTTCCGCGCCCACGGTCTCCGCGCGGACTGACACCGACCGGGCCCGATGGGCCGAACGGGGCCGCGTGTTGGTGCCGTTGGTCCGGGACCAGGGCCCACCGTCCGCTGCCGTACCGAACCACCTCGGAGCGCCGCGCATCGCGCGCGGAGGACGGTACGAGCGTGTTCGGGCCGCTCGCATGGCTGCCTGCTGCTGCCTTTTGGTCAACTGCCGCACCCCGGCAGGGCCTTGGGTACGGGATCAGGCGATGTCGTCGTGGACGGGACGATGTTCGTTCCGGCTCGTGGCTTCAGTCGTGTACGAACCGCGCGCGGGTGGGTGGACCTTGGGGCGTCCGTGACCGTTGCCTCGTGTGTGTCGCCAGAGGAAGGGTGACGTGCGTCCGGAGTCAACCCAACAGGCCGAGAGCTGTGCCCCTGCCGGACGCTTCAGGCGCGGGGCCACCGCCTTGGGCGGGGTGGGGCGCGGCGGTGAGTCGGATGCCGGTGATCAGGTCGGGGCGGATGCGGACCGCGTAGTCCATGGTCTGGTTCGCCCAGGGGTGCAGCATCGCCCGGTAGCGGGCCAGTTCGTCCGGGTCGGTGACCAGGTGGGCGTAGCCGGTGGCCACGACGCTCCAGCCGAGGTGGGTGTGGGGGTCGATGGAGTCGGCCTCGTAGGCGACGACGACACCTTCACCGCTGGCGTGCCCGGTGTGCGCGGTCAGGGCCGCGCCCTCGTGGGTGCGGATGATGATGTCGCCGTCGTCCAGGACGTGGTTGACCGGGCGGATGGTCGGGAGCGCGTGCTGGGTGAAGACGATCCTGCCCAGCGAGACGCTGCCCAGCAGTTTGAGGGCTTCGGAGCTGTCGAGCTCGACGCTCTGGCGCGGTCCGACCGCGGGCGGCTGGGCATTCTTGGTTGCCATGATGAACTTCCGTATGGATTCGTCGCTCACTACGTGTCTCCGACCCGCACAGCGAGACCTTCGAACCGCCCGCCCCTGCTGCGACGGCTGGTGAGCCGGTACGGCATGGTCGTCCTCCTTTGGGCGGGCTGAGAGTCTGTTACGGCATACGGAGTGACAGAGGGGCCGTGCGCGCGGCCGGAGGCCTCCATCGAACGGTGGTTGATCGTGCAGCGCCAGGGCCGTTCGGCCTCTGCTGCGGTCCGGCCGACCCTATTCAGCGGCGGTGTCTTCCTCGCCGTGGAAGGCCGCGCGCATGATCTGCTGCATGTCGTCGAGCATGGGCATGCGGGGGTTGGCGGGAGCGCACTGGTCCTCGTAGGCGTTGAGGGCCTGTTGGGACAGGGCGTCGAGGAAGGTCCGCTCGTCGATGCCGAGGGCGTGGAAGGACGGTTCGATGCCGACGGCGTCGCGGAGACGTTCCACGGCTGCGGCGAGGGATTCGACGCCTTCGGCCGGGGTGTCGGCGGGCAGGCCGAGGGTGCGGGCGATCTCCTGGAAGCGTTCGGGGGCGCGGTAGTTCTCGTACTTCGGCCAGCCTGTGAGCTTGGACGGTATGGACCCGTTGTAGCGGATGACGTGCGGCAGCAGTACCGCGTTCGTACGCCCGTGGGCGATGTGGAACGTGGCCCCCAGGGTGTGGGACATGGCGTGGACGATGCCGAGGAAGGCGTTGCCGAAGGCCATGCCGGCGATGGTCCCGGCGTTGTGCATCTTCTCCTGAGCCTCGGGGCTGCCCGCCCGGTCGTTCACGGCTGCTTCGAGGTTGGCGAAGATGAGCCGGATGGCGTGCAGGGCGGGGCCGTCGGTGAAGTCGTTGGCGTAGACCGACACGTACGCCTCGATGGCGTGGGTGAGGGCGTCGAAGCCGCTGTCGGCCGCGAGGGCCGGGGGGAGGTCGGCGGTGAGCAGCGGGTCGATGATGGCCACGCTGGGGGTCAGGGCGTAGTCGGCCAGCGGGTACTTCTTGCCGGTCGCGGGGTCGGAGATGACGGCGAACGGGGTGACCTCGGCGCCGGTGCCGGAGGTGGTGGGGATGCACACCAGGCGGGCGCGTTCGCCGAGGACGGGGAAGCGGAAGGCGCGCTTGCGGATGTCGGAGAACTTCTGCCGCATGTCGGCGAAGTCCAGGTACTTGCCGGCGGCCTGCTGCTCGTACAGCAGCCACATCACCTTCGCCGCGTCCATCGGCGAGCCGCCGCCCAGCGCGATGATGGTGTCCGGGCGGAACTCCCGCATCAGGCGGGCGCCGCGTTGCACGGAGTCGATGCTCGGCTCGGGCTCGACGTTGTCGATGACCTGGACGGTCACCGGCTCGTGGCGGCGCTGCAGCACGCGGCTGATGCGGTCGACGAAGCCGAGGCGGGTCATGGTCGCGTCGGTGACCACGGTGACGCGGTGCACGTCCGGCATCGAAGCGAGGTAGCGGATGGACCCCGGCTCGAAGTAGATCTTCGGCGGGACTTTGAACCACTGCAGGTTGTTGTGGCGGGTGGTGACCCGCTTGACGTTCAGCAACTGCGCGGCGGAGACGTTGTTGGACACCGAGGTGCTGCCCCATGAGCCGCAGCCCAGCGTCAGCGACGGCAGCAGGCTGTTGTAGATGCCGCCGATCGCGCCCTGCGAGGAGGGGGAGTTGACGATGACCCGTACGGTCTTCATACGCATGCCGTACGCCTCCGCGAGCGCGGGGTCCTCGGTGTGGATGACGGCGCTGTGGCCCTGCCCGTGGAAGGCGACCATGTCGGCTGCCAGATCGAAGCCCTGCCGCTGCGAGCCGGCGCGCAGCACGGTCAGCACCGGGCACAGCTTCTCCCGGGTCAACGGCTCGTCCGGGCCGACCCGGTCGGCCTCGACGAGGATCAGCGAGGTGCCCTCAGGCACGCTGAACCCGGCCCGCTGGGCGATCCACTGCGGGCTCTGGCCGACGGCCGCCGCGTTGACCTTGGGCTCGCAGCCTCTGCTCGAGGTGTCGGCGGGAAAGAGGAACGTCTCCAGCTTCACCTTCTCCTCGGCCGTGGCGAGGTGGGCGTGGAGCGTACGGAATTCGGCGAGTGCCGCGTCGTAGATCTCGGTGTCCAGGATGACGGCCTGCTCGGAGGCGCAGATCATGCCGTTGTCGAACGTCTTGGACAGCACCAGGTCGTTGACGGCCCGACGCAGCTTCGCGGTCTTGTGGACGTACGCCGGGACGTTGCCGGCGCCGACACCGAGGGCGGGCTTTCCGGCCGAGTACGCGGCCTTCACCATGCCGTTGCCCCCGGTCGCCAGGATCAGCGACACCCCCGGGTGGTTCATCAGGGTGCCGGTCGCCTCGATGGACGGCTCCTCGATCCACTGCACGCAGTGCTCCGGCGCGCCTGCGGCGACGGCCGCGTCCCGCACGATGCGGGCCGCCTCGGCGCTGCAGCGCTGGGCGGAGGGGTGGAAGGCGAAGACGATCGGGTTACGGGTCTTCAGCGCGATCAGCGCCTTGAAGATGGTGGTGGAGGTCGGGTTGGTGACCGGGGTGACCGCGCACAGCACGCCGACCGGCGCCGCGATCTCGATCATGTCGTCGATGTCGTCGCGGGCGATGACGCCGACCGTCTTCATCCGGCCCATGCTGTGGGTGACGTGTTCGCACGCGAACATGTTCTTGGCGGCCTTGTCCTCGAAGACACCGCGGCCGGTCTCCTGCACGGCGAGCAGGGCCAGTTCGGTGTGCCGGTCCAGGGCAGCCACCGAGGCCTTCTTCACGATGTGGTCGACCTGCTCCTGGGTCAGCGACTCGTTGTCGGCAAGCGCCTTGAGGCCATTGGCGACAAGCCGGTCCACAGCTATGGCGGTCTCGGACGGCCCGCTGCCGGGAGTGGTGGTGCGGGTGCGGTCGTCCTGTCCGGTCATGGTGAATGCGCCTCCGTCGTCGAGTTCCGCAGCGTGGGTGGGGAGCGGCGCCGCGGGGGATCGGTACCGCTCCCAACACCACAGTCACTCCTGGCGGCCCCCGCCACCCAGGTGCCGATGGTCCCTGCTGGGTCCCGACCGGCCCTCGCCCGCCGGACTGGACGGCCCGCACTGTCGAGGTGTGCCGGGACGGCCATCGTCCCGGCGGCACGCCGCCGAAGCGGCGTCGCGGTCACCGCTCGGGGAGCCAGTGGTGGGCGATCCGGCGCGAGGGGTGTTTCTCGGGCGGGTGGGTGTCGTCGATGCGGAAAGTGAGGCTGTTCATCACGCCCACGACGCCGTCCACCCGCCAGGTCAGCTGGACCACCAACGGGATGTCACTGCGGCGTTCCAGGCGTCCCTCCAGCGTGGCCAGACCGTCGTGGACGGAGACGATGACGGTGTAGGGCGGCAGGCACATGGCACGGGTCAG
The DNA here is from genome assembly GCF_026343635.1 of Streptomyces sp. NBC_00038. NCBI lineage: Bacteria > Bacillati > Actinomycetota > Actinomycetes > Kitasatosporales > Streptomycetaceae > Streptomyces > Streptomyces sp. NBC_00038. Next base: position 290,206 of record NZ_JAPELQ010000001.1, on the reverse strand, counting down.
GACCTCGTCGATGACCTCCTGGCGGATTTCCTCGTCCGTTCGCAGGAAGACCCGCAGCAGGTCGCGGCGGGTGGCGATGCCGATCAGCCGGTCCTCCTCATCGACCACGGGCAGCCGTTCGATGTGGTGACGCTCCATCACCCGGGCCGCGTCCGCGACGCTCTGCTCCGGGTGCACAGTGATCGCGGGTGTCGACATCAGCTGCCCCGCGATCGTGGCGCGCGCCTTGGCGGTCGCAAGCCGCGCCTTGCGGCGCAGCGCGGGGAGCCGGAAGCGGGGTCCCCGGTCCCGTTCGGCCTTGGCCGCCTGTCGGCGTATCAGATCGGTCTCGGAGATCACGCCCACGACCTTGTCGTCGGCGTCCACCACCGGCAGCCCGCTGATCCGGTGCCGGTCCAGCAGCCACGCCACATCCTTGAACGGCGTCTCCCGGCGAGCGCCAACGACCTCACTGGTCATCACCTCGCCGACCTTGCAGGCCTTCATGGCTGTCTGCCTCCTCCACCGGTTCAAGCTCTTCAGCGGAGCGCGACCGGTGCGCTATCGGTACGACCCCTGCGGGCCGACCCGGATCCCCGCCGGGCGTCGCGCCCCTGAGGTGTGCACCGGGGGCTGGAACTCGCGGGTCCGAACGGCCGGTTCGGCCGCTGATGTCCCTTCGGACGGTCCCGGGCAGCCGGCCCCTCGATGCCCCTTCAGCCTCTCGTGCAAGGGGTTGAGGGGGCAGGGGCCGACTGTCCCGAGCCCCCGGGCCGAACCGCCCCCGCGTCGGCCGGCCCCTGGTAGGCCCGACGGGCCCGCCACGACGAAGACCCGAAGTGTGCACGGCGGCCGACTCACCGTGGCGCGTGGAGCGGCGGAGGGAGGCGCAACCTCCAGCCGGCGCGGGGCAGTCGCCGCTCACCGCCGCCACGACGGCACCCGCGGAAGGAGCTACAGCCATGCGAACCCCAGACAGAAGTCCGCGACGGTCCGCAGCCCGAAGCAGTGAGCGTGGCTGTAGTTCGGTATACGAGCTCCGCTCACCTGCTCAGCGTGGTTCGCGGCGGGCATCGGGAACGGACACGGGGGAACTGTGCCCCGCAGAGACTCCTGCCCCGGAGGGATCACGCCGAGTGCGCGTCCAACTGTCCCGCCTCGCCGCCCGCGGAGCCTTCGCCCGGCTGCCCACCGCGCCAGGGCGGGGCGGCCGGCCGCCGGCCGACGCTCCCTTCGTGGACGGCCCGCTCCACCTGGCGGCGCAGCCGGTCCTGTAGCCGGTCGGTGACTTCCCGGCTGGTGGCGTCCTGCGCGTGAACGACCACGACGGTGCTGCCCACCCGGAGGTCGGCCACGGCCGACCACGGGTGCTCGGCGTGATGGGCTGCCGCCTTGGCGATCCTGACCTCGCCGGTGACCGCCGACAGCCCGGCCCTGTTCAGGACCGCGTCGATCTTGGTCCGGACGTACGCGAGGACCTCCTCATCGACCTCCCCTTCGGCTCGCACTCGCACGGCGGGGGTTTCGCGGGCACTGGTTTCCCTGGCAGTCATCCGGACCACTCCTTCTCGTTCGTGCTTCGTGTCGGCTCCAGCCTTTCCGCCGACGCTCGCCGGCCCCCAGGGCCGACCGGCCCTGATCGGGCCCGACCGAGGCGCCGATGGTCCTCGGAGCCGGGCTCGTCGTGACCCGTCATCTGCTGAGACGCGATCGGTCGACAGGCCCCGGCGGGGTCTGAAGGACCAATCGCGCGCGAGCCCGTCCGGGTCCCGGCGGAGCCCAGTAAAGGGAAGGGGCGGGGGAGAGGACCACGGCCCGACTCCGGGCCGAAGGGCCCAGGGAAAGGGCCTGCCCGGCCCCTGCACACCATCCGGTGCTCGTACCACGCTCGACGGAGGACATACGGACACCGAGGAGGCGCAGGTCATGGATCGACACGTTGCCGCGGGGATCGACGGTTCCCCCGAAAGCCTCGCCGCCGCGCACTGGGCGGCCCGGGAAGCACTGCGCCGCGGCGCAGAGCTTCAGCTGGTACACGCCTGGCAGTTGCACCCGCGTCCCGCCGCCTACGTGCCCGCGGACATGACCGAGCGTGGCTGGGCCCGGCACATTCTGGCTGAGGCGTCGAACAGCGTCCGCGCCGCGCACCCCGGGCTGCGCATCGTCGATCAGCAGGTGAAGGACTCGCCGGTCGCCGCACTGCTCGCGGCGGCCGAGCGGGCCGAGCTGCTGGTGCTCGGATCCCGCGGGCTCGGCGGTGTCGCGGGTTTCCTGCTCGGCTCGGTGTCCGCGAGGGTCGTCGCCAGGTCGTTGCGCCCCGTGGTCCTGGTACGCGCGGGCGAGAGCTCCGCCGACGAACACTTCCCGGCCCCGGACGGCGTCTCCCCGGACGAGATCCCCGAGATCCCGTACCGCGATGTCGTCCTCGGCCTCGACACCGGTCAACCTTGCGACGAGCTGATCGAGTTCGCCTTCGAGACCGCCCGGCGCTGCAGCTCCGTGCTGCGCGTGATCCACACCTTCAGTGCCCCGCCGGGATACGCCACCGCCGACCGGGTCGCCCCGCAGCCCGGCCCGGAGCTGCTCGCGGAGCACGAACACGCTGTCGTCGCGACACTGCGCCCGTGGTGCGAGAAGTTCCCCGAGGTCACCGTCACCGAGAGCGTCGCCGAGGGCCGGGCGGCCACGGTACTGACCCGCGCCGCGGCCGGCGCGGCCCTCGTCGTCGTGGGCCGTCGGACACGGGACGGCCGTCTCGGTGTCCACACCGGTCCGGTCACCCACGCGGTGCTGCATCACGCCGGCTGCCCCGTCGCCGTTGTCCCGCACGCCTGAACGGAGCCCGAACCCGGACTCCATCCGCTTCATCCACGACACCGGCCCTGAGAACACGACTGAGCAACTGACCAAGGGAAGGCAGGAAACGGACATGGCCACCCGTCATGTGACCGTCGGCGTGGACGGCTCACTCATCGCCGTACGGGCGTTGGACCGGGCCGCCGAGGAGGCAGCTCTTCGTGGCACCGGTCTGGAGATCGTGTACGCCGTGTCCGACCTCGACGAGGCCGGACCGGTGCTGGCCTCCGCCGTCTCGCGGGTACGGAAACGTCACCCCGGCCTTTCGGTGACAGCCGTGCCCGTCGTGGGCCACCCCGCGCAGATGTTGGCTGCCCTCGGCCGGAGCGCGGCGCTGACCGTTGTCGGCACGCGCGGTTTCGGCGGGGTCACGGGGCTGCTGTTCGGCTCGGTGAGCATGCGCCTGGCAGCACACACCGACTGCCCGCTACTCGTCGTACGAGGGGACCACCGGCCCAGCGGACACGGCGAGGTGTTACTCGCCATCGAGAGCGATGCCGACGCCGACGCGGCGGCGTACGCCTTCGCGGAGGCGGAACGCCGCGGCGCCCGGTTGTGGATTCTGCACACGCGGACCCAACGCCAGCCGGCTCCCGAGGCGCCGACCCCGGTGCTCGCGGGCCGGACGGCACGGATGCAGGACGGCATCGGCCAGCGCACCAGTGCCGAGAAGGCTGCGGCCGGTCATGCCGTGGCAGCGCTCCAGGAGAAATACCCGCAGATCGGGATCGAGACCCGCAACGTCGGATCCGGCACGGCACACGCCCTGCTGCAGGCGACTCGCGCGGTCGACGTCGTGGTCATCGCCGCCCACCGTCGGCCCGAAAGGCTCGGCCTGCGCCTGGGCCCCGTACCCCACGCTCTGCTGCACCGTGCGCACTGCCCGGTCGTCCTCGTTCCCGACGGGCGGCACGACGAGTCCCACACCTGAGCAGGACACCGCCGACCTGTGCAGAAGGTTGCCCCGGAGGCCTCTGGTGGTTCGTTCACACGTCGGCAGGGTGGGGCGCGGTGGTGAGTCGGATGCCGGTGATCAGGTCGGGGTGGATGCGGACCGCGTAGTCCATGGTCTGGTTCGCCCAGGGGTGCAGCATCGCCTGGTAGTGCGCCAGTTCGTCCGGGTCGGTGACCAGATGGGCGTAGCCGGTGGCCACGACGCTCCAGCCGAGGTGCGTGTCGGGGTCGATGGCGTCGGCCTCGTACGCCACGACGACGCCCGAATGGCTGCCCTGCGCGGTGTGCGAGGTGAGGGCGGCGCCTTCGTGGGTGCGGATGATGATGTCGCCGTCGTCCAGGACGTGATTGACCGGGCGGATGGTCGGCAGCGCGTGCCGTGTGAAGACGATCCTGCCCAGCGACACGCTGCCCAGCAGCCGCAGGGCCTCGACGCCGTCGACCTCGACGGAATGCCGTGGTCCGGCGTCGGCCGCCATGACGGTCTTGCGTACACTCTCGTCGCTCACTCCATGCCTCCGTCAATACCCCGACGCCGTCACCAGGGCCACCAAGCGTCGGCCGGCGGTGTGGCCGGTTACGGCGTCCTCCTGGTCGCTCGGTCGCTTCGACGGCAGAAGAGCGGAGGACCTGCCACGTCGTACGGAACAGGCGTCGGGGCCACGGGAGGGCCGGTTGGCCAGTGGAACGTGGATCGGCCATGCCGCGCCAGGGCCGTTCGGCCCCATCCGGCGGAAGACCGTGGCCATACGGCCTCAGGGATTCGCGGTGCGTACGCCGTACGCACGGTCTCCTTCATGCCGTCGCGCGTGGTCGTCCCGGCCCTCGACCGGCTCCGCGCCCCTCGGCCCGTCAGGGCGCCAGCTGGGAGCGGCGCCGGGAAGCGGCGTCCGCGGCCGGGCCGCCGGTGTCGTCGACCCGGTAGCCCAGCCCCTCAGAGACGTCGACAACCCCGTCCACGCCGCCGCACAGCCGCACGGCGACCGCGATGACGCTTTTGCGCTCGACCGTGCCAATCAGCGAGACGCGGCCGTCGACGACATGGGCCGTCACCGCGCCGGGCGCGATGCCCAGCGTGTGCACGAGCACGTCCCGGTCGATCTCCTCGCGGATGGCCCGGTCCCCGCGCAGGAACACATGCAGCAGATCGGCGCGGCTGATCACGCCGACCAGCCGGCCCGCCTCGTCCACCACCGGCAGTCGCTTGACCCGGCTCTGTTCCATCACCCGGGCGGCCTCGACCACGGTCCACTCCGGCCGTGCGGTGACGGCCGGGCTGCTCATCAGCCCCTCGGCCGTGGTCGCCCCGGCCTTTGCCCGGTCGGCGGGCCGCGGATGCAGCGCGGGCAGCAGGCCGGCCGGGTCCAGCTGCGCCGCCTCCTTGCGGAGCAGATCCGCCTCGGAGACCACGCCCACTGGGCGGTCGTCATCGTCCACGACCGGAACAGCCGTGATGTCGCACTCGGCGAGCAGTTTGGCAATCTCCTTGAAGTTCGCGTCCCGCTGTACGCGTACGACCGATGTCGTCATCAGGTCGCTCACCATCCGATGCCGCATGGTTCCCGCCTCCTTCTGCGCACGCTTTCCCCGTCCAGTCTCCGGCGACGAGGAGGAGCTCCGCAGGGGCCGGTGGGCCCTCATGCGGGCCGACCGGCCCATGCGGCTCGCATCCTCAAGGGTCACGCTGGAAGTGCACGGATCCTTTCGTCGTCGGAACGGGCCGGACTGGTCCGGCACAGTGAAGAGAGGTACGGCCATGAAAGCGCTCGTCTTCCACGGTCCCGGACACTCCGCATGGCAGGACGTCCCCGACCCCGCGATTCAGGATGCCGGTGACGCGATCGTCCGCGTCGATGCCGTCACCATCTGCGGCACCGATCTGCACATCCTCAAGGGCGACGTGCCGGAGGTGCCGTCCGGAACGGTCCTCGGGCATGAAGCCGTGGGCGAGATCGTCGAGGTCGGCAGCGATGTGCGCACGGTTCGCCCCGGCGACCGGGTCCTGGTCTCCTGCATCACCGCGTGCGGTCGCTGCCGCTTCTGCCGGGAGGGCACTTACGGGCAGTGCCGCGGCGGCGGAGGCTGGATCCTCGGCCACCTGATCAACGGCACCCAGGCCGAGTACGTCCGCGTGCCGTACGCCGATCTGTCCGTGCACCCGCTCCCCGGCGCCGTGGACGGCAAGGACGCCGTACTGCTCGCCGACATCTTCCCCACCGCCTACGAGGTCGGCGTGCTCAACGGGCATGTCCGGCCCGGAGACACCGTCGCCGTCGTCGGGGCAGGTCCCGTCGGGCTCGCCGCGATAGCCACAGCCCGGCTGTTCTCACCCGACCGGATCATCGCCGTGGACCTCGCCCCGGCCCGGCTGGACGCGGCGAAGCACCTCGGCGCCGACGCCGTGGCGGGCGCCGGCGAAGAGCCCGAACGGCTCGTCGCCGACCTCACCGAAGGACTCGGCGCCGACGTGGTGATCGAAGCGGTCGGTGTTCCCGAGAGCTTCGAGATGTGTACGCGCATGGTGCGGCCCGGCGGACACGTGGCCAATGTCGGCGTACACGGCAAGCCCGCGACACTGCACCTCGAGGACCTGTGGATCAAGAACGTGACGATCACGACCGGGCTGGTCGACACGTACTCCACGCCCACCCTGCTGCGCATGATGGCGGCCGGCCGTCTGCCCGCGTCGTCCATGGTCACCCACACCTTCCCGCTGGACGGGATGGAGGAGGCGTACGACATCTTCTCCCGGGCCGCCGACACCGGCGCCCTCAAGGTCGTCCTCGGCGGGCAGCGGCACGACGTCCTGACGGTCAGGGCCGCCTGACGGAGAAGGGAGACGATCCGCGATGTCAGAACAGACTCCGCAGAACAGCGCAGGGGAACCGGTGCGGCAACCTACCGAACTCCCGGGCGCGGCCCAGGGCGACGTCGGGCGGCGCATCGCCCAGCGACGCCAGGAACTCGGCCTCTCCCGCGAGGAAACGGCCGTACGGGCGGGCACGGCACCCGGATACGTCCAGTACCTGGAGGAACAGTCCACCGCCGCGCCAGGCATCGCCGTCCTCATCCGGCTCGCTGACGCACTGGAGACCACCGTGGTGGCCCTGCGCGGTGGCGACGCCGACCTGCCGCCCGGAGTCGGCCGGGCCGCCCGCCACCCCGAACTGGTCGAGCTGAGCCCCGCCGAATGCGGTGCACGGCTGTCGACGCACGGTGTCGGACGACTCGCGGTCACCACGAGGACGGGCCCGGTCATCGTCCCCGTCAACTACAGCGTCGTCGAAGGCGCGATCGTCTTCAGGACCGAAGCCGGTACGACGCCCGCCGAGGCCGCCGGAACCCAGGTCGCCTTCGAGGTCGACCACATCGACGAGGCACTCAGCCAGGGCTGGAGCGTGCTCGTCCGCGGCCGTGCGCGGGTGGTGACGGACCCCGACGCCGTACACAGGCTGGCGGACCGGGCGTACAGCACCCCTTGGGCGGGCGGTGACCGCGACATGTGGGTGAGCATCGATCCCGCCAGCATCACCGGGCGGGGAATCACGGTGCGTTGATGCGGACCAATTCCCCCGTGGGTATCGGACCCCGTACTGCAGTGAGGGCAGCCGATGCCACTCTGCACGGCTCCGCTGTTTCTGGGCGATTCTTTTGCGAATGGGGCGCGCTACCGGCGGTGCATGGACTCCAGGGCGTTCACCAGCACGTGGGGGTCGTGATGTCCCTTGTAGACCTGGGGCGGTCGGCGTTCGAGTCCGAGGAGCTCGGCGACGGCGGTCCAGGCGGTGCGTATGGAGTACTCGACCGTGAAGACCACGTCGTCGGGCACCTCGGTGAACTGGCCGATGAAAGCGAGGTTCACCGATCCCTCGGGCACGACCTGCGGTCGGTCGTCGCGCCGGCGGACCAGGAACTGGCTGGTGATGTACGGCATCAGGCACGGGACGACGGTGGAGGTCGCCAGGACACGGTTCGTCAGTTCCTCGTCGAACCGCAGGTGGTGCAGCACCTCTTCCAGGATCTCCTCGCCGGAGCAAGCGGGCATCGGCTTGTCGACACGGTTCCCCGGTCGGCCGGGGAACAGGCCGTAGCCCCACCACACGGAGACACCCTCGGGCTGGTCGCGGTAGGCGGGCTGGTGGTTGGCGACGATGGTGAGCAGCCAGTTGGAGGCGGTGAAGGTCATCAGGCCGCCCTTGCCGGTCTCGCGGCCGCTGAACTTCTCCAGGGCTTCGAGGAAAGCCGGGTCCTTGGCGGTGACGGTGAACGACTCCCATTGAGAAGCCCGGATGTTCTTGTCGAAGGCGTCCGGGTTGCCGAAGTCGTCGCGCCCCCGGGCCAGTCGGTGCCAGAGCAGCCACGCGTCCGAACGCCGCGGGTGCGGTGGGGGCGCGGTCGTGTGTGAGCCGAGGCTGGACGCGTCGGTCATGGAGCCGTTGGTGACCAGGACGAGATCCTCCGGGGTCACGTGGATCTTCTCGTCGCGGCCGTCGCGGCCGTCGCGGGTCAGCCGGATGCCCTCGACCCGTGTTCCGTGACCGGGCGCGAGGTCCAGGTCGGTCACCCGGCAGCCGGTGTGGACGGTGACGCCCCGCTGCCGCAGCCAGGCCCCCAGTGGGCGGACGATCGAGTCGTACTGGTTGTAGCGGGTCCGCTGGATCCCCGACATCGAGGCGAAGGCCGGGAAGAGGTGGACGAAGCGCTTGAGGTAGCGGCGGAACTCGATCGCGCTGTGCCATGGCTGGAAGGCGAAGGTCGTGCACCACATGTACCAGAAGTTCGTGGTGAAGAAGTGCTCGCCGAAGCAGTCGGTGATCTGCTTGCCGTCCAGCAGGCCCTCGGGGGTCGCCAGGCATTTGACCAGCTCAAGCCGGTCGTGCTCGGAGAACCCCATCGAGCGTACGTCGGTGATCTTCCCGTCCGCGTCGACGAGGCGTGCGGCGTCGTCCCAGCCGAAGTCCTCGTACGCGGCGAGGATGTCCTGGGTCACCGACACTGACGGGTCGTCGAGGGAGGGGATGCCGGACAGCAGGTCGTACGTGCAGCGGAACTCGGCCTCGAACATCCGCCCGCCGCGCATGGTGTAGCCGGTCTCCGGCGTCCCGCCCGCGTCCAGGCTGCCGCCCGTGCGCTCCTGCTCCTCGAAGAGGTGGATGTCGGCCCCGTCGAATCCGCCTTCGCGGATCAGGAACGCGGCCGCGGCCATCGCCGCGATCCCGCTTCCCACCAGATACGCCTTCGCCATCACAGGCCTCCTCGCTGTTCTTCGCTCCGTGATCGGGAACGGTCATCTCCAACGATCTCCGCCGCCACGGCCCGGGTCAGTGGGCCCTTGGTCTCCGGCGCCTGACCCGTTCGGCCTGGAGGCGGGTGAAAACAGGGGACCGTTCGGCCCCAGTGCCTGGGACGTACGGGCGCTGCCCGCGCCCTTCCGCCGCCCGCGATGGTGTCTCCCAAGGGGCCGCGACCGGCCCCGCACCCTTCCCTGCCGAACCCGGGCTCCGGGGCACACGACGCGGCACGCGACGGGGTGCGCGACCCCACCCAGGAGGCCCGTTGTGGATCTGGCGCTGGCTCAGGAGAGCTTGGCCCGCTGGCAGTTCGGCATCACCACCGTCTACCACTTTCTCTTCGTCCCGCTGACCATCAGCCTGTCCGTCCTCACCGCGGGGCTGCAGACCGCATGGGTGCGCACGGGCAAGGAGAAGTACTTCAAGGCCACCCGGTTCTGGGGCAAGCTCTTCCTGATCAACGTCGCCATGGGCGTGGCCACCGGCATCGTCCAGGAGTTCCAGTTCGGCATGAACTGGTCGGCCTACTCGCGCTTCGTCGGTGATGTCTTCGGCGCCCCGCTGGCCATGGAGGCGCTGCTGGCCTTCTTCTTCGAGTCCACCTTCATCGGGCTGTGGATCTTCGGCTGGGACAAGCTGCCCAGGAAGATCCACCTGGCCTGCATCTGGTTGGTGGCCCTGGGCACCTTCCTGTCGGCGTACTTCATCCTGGCCGCGAACTCCTGGATGCAGCACCCGGTCGGGTACGAGCTGAACGAGGTCACCGGCCGGGCCGAACTCACCGACATCGCGGCGGTGTTGTTCCAGAAGACCACCCTGGTCGTCGTCTTCCACACGCTCACCGCCGCCTTCCTCACCGGCGGTGCCTTCATGATCGGCATCGCCGCGTACCAGCTGCGGCGCGCCGCGAAGGCCGGGCCCGAGGGCCACGGCTCCGGCCGGGTCGCGGCTATGCGCACCTCGCTGCGGCTGGGCCTGGTGGTGGCCGTTGTCGCCGGGCTCGGCACGGCGGTCAGTGGTGACGCGCTGGGCAAGGTGATGTACGACCAGCAGCCGATGAAGATGGCCGCCGCCGAAGCCCTGTGGGACAGCGAGAAGTCGGCGCCCTTCTCCCTCTTCGCCTACGGCGACGTCTCCGAGGGCCACAACACCGTCGAGTTGAAGATCCCCGGCCTGCTCTCCTACCTGGCCGACGGCGACTTCACCTCCGTCGTGCCCGGCATCAGCGACGTCGAGACCCTGGAGAAGGCCCGGTACGGCGATCTGGCCGACGACTACAAGCCCAGCATCCCCACCACTTACTGGTCGTTCCGCTGGATGATCGGCTTCGGCATGACGTCCTTCGCGGTCGGTGCGGCCGGCCTGTGGCTCACCCGCAAGAAGCGGTGGCTGGCGCAGGACAAGCGGCGCGGCGAGGACGAGGCGCCGCTGCTGATGCTCACCCCGGGCCGGGAGCTGGGCCCGTTCCTCACCACCTGGGCCTGGCGGCTGGCGATCCTCACCATGGGCTTCCCCCTGATCGCCAACTCCTTCGGCTGGATCTTCACCGAGATGGGCCGCCAACCCTGGACCGTCTACGGCCTGATGACCACCGCCGACGCGGTCTCCCCGGGTGTGTCCACGGCCGAGCAGATCACCTCGCTGACCGTCTTCACCGCCCTGTACGCCGTACTGGCCGTGGTCGAGGTGAAGTTGCTGGTCAAGTACGTCAAGGCGGGTCCCCTCGACGAGGAGCCGCCGCCGGAGGTCCCGACGCTGCGCGGCCCGACGGACGGCGACGACACCGATACCGACCGCCCGATGACCTTCGCCTACTGAAGACACCGACGAGAGAGAAGAAGAGGTCATGCACCTCCACGACGTCTGGTTCGCCCTGATCGCGGTCCTCTGGATCGGCTACTTCTTCCTCGAAGGCTTCGACTTCGGGGTCGGCATCCTCACCAAACTGCTGGCGCGCGACGAGCCGGAGCGGCGGGTGCTGATCAACACCATCGGACCGGTCTGGGACGGCAACGAGGTGTGGCTGCTCACCGCGGGCGGTGCCACCTTCGCCGCCTTCCCGGCCTGGTACGCCACCCTGTTCAGCGGCTTCTATCTCCCGCTGCTGGCCATCCTGGTCTGCCTGATCGTGCGTGTCCTCGCCTTCGAGTACCGGGGCAAGCGGGACGACGCGAGGTGGAAGCGGAACTGGGAGCACACGCTGTTCTGGTCCTCGCTGCTGCCCGCCTTCCTGTGGGGCGTGGCCTTCGCCAACATCGTCCGGGGTGTGAAGATCGACGCCCGGGAGGAGTACGCCGGCACCGTTCTCGACCTGCTCAACCCGTACGCGCTGCTCGGCGGCCTGGTCACACTGACCCTGTTCACCTTCCACGGCGCCGTGTTCACCGCCCTCAAGACACGCGGGAACATACGGGACCGGGCGCGAGCGCTGGCAGGGCGCACCGGTCTGGCCACCGCGGTGCTCGCCCTGGTGTTCCTGCTCTGGACACAGGCGGACAGCGGCAATATCCGGAGCCTGGCGGCGCTGACCGTGACCGTGGCGGCGCTGGTGGGTGCGCTCGCCGCCAACCAACGTGCCCGGGAGGGCTGGGCGTTCGGCCTGTCCGGGCTCACCGTGGCCGGGGCGGTCGCCATGCTCTTCCTCGCCCTGTACCCGGACGTGATGCCCTCCAGCCTCAACCCGGAATGGAGCCTGACGGTCGCCAACGCCTCGTCGTCCGCCTACACCCTGACCGTCATGACCTGGGTGGCAGCGATCATGACGCCCCTGGTCCTTCTCTACCAGGGCTGGACGTACTGGGTGTTCCGCAAGCGCATCGGCGTCGAGCACATCCCGGCGTGATCAGCACCGACGCGCCCGGCAGCCCCGCGAAATCCTGAGCTGAGAGGTTCGTTCCGGCATGAAACCCGTAGATCCCAGGCTGTTGCGGTACGCACGCGCCACCCGGCTGTTCCTCGCCGCGTCCGTGGCCCTGGGCACGCTCGGCGCCGGGCTGCTCCTCTGCCAGGCGACCCTCATAGCCGACGTGGTGACCGGAGCATTCCAGGACGGGCGGAGTCTGAACTCGCTCCAGGGCTCCCTGTTCCTCCTGGCCGCCGTCTCGGCCGGCCGGGCCGCGGTCGCCTGGCTGACCGAGACGGCGGCGCACCGCGCCTCGGCGGCAGTGAAGTCGGAGCTGCGCGGGCGGCTGCTGGCCCACGCGACCGCGCTCGGCCCCGAGTTCGTGGCCGAGCAGCGGACGGGGGAGCTGACGGCCCTGGCCACCAGCGGAGTGGACGCACTCGACGACTACTTCGGCCGGTACGTGCCCCAGCTGGCGCTCTCCGTGGTGGTCCCGGTCGCCGTGCTCGCCCGGATCGTGACCGCGGACTGGCTCTCGGCGGCGATCATCGCGGCCACCCTGCCCCTCATCCCGCTGTTCATGGTGCTGATCGGCCTGGCTACCCAGCATCGGATGGACCGTCAGTGGCGGACCCTGGCCCGGCTCTCCCACCACTTCCTGGACGTGGTGGCCGGCCTGCCCACGCTGAAGGTGTTCGGTAGGGCCAAGGCGCAGGCATCGGCGATCCGGCGGATCACCGACGAGTACCGCCGCGCGACCCTGCGCACGCTGCGGATCGCCTTCGTCTCCTCCTTCGCCCTGGAGCTGCTGTCGACGCTCTCGGTGGCGCTGGTCGCGGTGGGCATCGGCCTGCGCCTGGTCGAGGGCGGGCTCGACCTGCGCACCGGGCTGCTGGTGCTGGTGCTCGCACCGGAGGCGTACGCCCCGATCCGGCAGGTCGGCGTCCACTATCACGCCAGCGTGGAAGGGCTCACGGCCGCTGGGAAGATCTTCGACGTACTGGAGACCCCGCTGCCCCGGCGGGGCACGGCGGACGTCCCCGACCTTGCTTCGGCCCCGCTCACGATCAGTGACCTTACGGTCGTACGCGCCGGACGCCCGGCGCCCGCCGTCGAGAACCTGTCCTTGACGGTCCGGCCCGGCGAGACGGTCGCCTTCACCGGCCCCTCCGGCGCGGGTAAGACCACCGTCCTGTCCGTCCTGCTCGGCTTCACCGCGCAGACCTCGGGCAGCGTCCGCGTCGGCGACCGGGACCTGACCGACATCGACCCGGCCCAGTGGCACCGCCACATCGCCTGGGTCCCGCAGCACCCGCACCTCGTCGCCGGGACCATCGCCGACAACGTACGCCTCGCCCGCCCCGACGCCACCGACGCCGACGTACGCCGTGCGCTGCGTGAGGCCAGTGCCCTGGACTTCACCGACGCTCTGCCGGACGCCGAGCGAACCCGGCTCGGCGAGGGAGGCAGCGGCCTGTCGGCAGGCCAGCGACAGCGGATCGCGCTGGCCCGCGCCTTCCTCACCGACCGCCCGCTCGTGCTCCTGGACGAGCCGACCGCGAACCTCGACGGCGAGAACGAAGCGGCGATCGTCGACGCCGTACGCCGCCTGACCGTCGGCCGCACCGTGCTGCTGACCGCCCACAGGCCCGCCCTGCTGGCCCTCGCCGACCGGCAGGTGGCGCTCACCGCACCGCCGTCCGGTGCGGAGCGTGCCGCGCAGGCGGCGGTTCCGCCGGGTACCGCCGCGGAACTCGCGCTGGTCCGGGGGGCCGCCGCAGAGCCTCCGGATGCCCCGAGTACCGCCTCCGAGCCGCTGGGCCCACGGCATGCCGTCCGCGAGGTCGCCGATGGCGGGCGAGCGGTACCCGGTGGCACCGCCCCCGCACACGCTGCCGGCCCCGCGGGCGCCACGCCCCCGCTGCGGCGGCTGACCCACATGGCCGTCACCGGTGGCATCCGCGGCCGCCTCGCCCTGGCCGCCCTCCTCGGCGCCGCCGCCCTCGGCTGTGCCGTCGCCCTGCTGAGCATCTCGGGCTGGCTGATATCCCGGGCCTCGCAGCAGCCGCCCGTCCTGTATCTGATGGTCGCGGTCACGTGTGTACGGGCCTTCGGCATCGGACGCAGCGTCCTGCGCTACGCCGAACGACTGGTCGCCCACGACGCCGTACTGCGTGGCCTGGGCACCCTGCGTACCGCGGTTTTCGCCCGCCTGGAGCGGCTGGCGCCGGGCGGGCTCGGCCTGTACCGGAAGGGGGACCTGCTGTCCCGTTTCGTCGCCGACGTCGACTCCGTACAGGACTACCTGCTGCGTTTCCGGCTCCCGGCCACCGCCGCCGCGCTCGTCGGCACGGCGGCCTCGGTACTGCTCGCCACCCTGCTGCCTGCCGCAGGAGCGATCCTCGCCGCCGGTCTGCTGCTCGCCGGAGTGGCCGTGCCCGTGCTGACCTCGACCGTCGCCCGCCGTACCGAACGGCGGCAGGCACCGGCCCGGGGCGCGCTGGCCGCCGCCGTGCTCGACGCGCTCACCGGCACGGCCGAACTCACCGTGACCGGTGCCCTGCCACGTCGACTCGACGCCGTACGGGAGGCCGACAGGAAGCTGACCCGGCTGGCCGCCCGCTCGGCCGCCACCGCCGGACTCGGCTCCGGCCTTGTCGCGCTGCTGGCCGGGCTCACCACCACCGCCTGCGCGGCCGTCGGCGTCCAGGCCGTGGCCGCCGGACGGCTGGACGGCGTACTGCTCGCGGTGCTGGTGCTCACCCCGCTCGCCGCGTTCGAGGCGGTCGCCGGGCTTCCGATGGCCGCCCAGGCACGCCAGCGCGGGCACCGCGCGGCCGAACGCGTCCTCGACGTTCTCGATGCGCCCGAACCGGTCCACGAGCCCGTACACCCCGTCGCTCTGCCCCACCCGGCGCTTCCCCTCCGTCTACGCGGCCTGACCGCGGTCTGGCCGGGGCGGAACGATCCGGCTCTGAGCGACATCAACCTGGACCTCATTCCCGGCCGCCGAATCGCGGTCGTCGGACCGAGCGGCTCTGGCAAGACCACTCTGGCCCACGTCCTGCTCCGATTCCTCGACCCGGCCTCGGGCACCTACACCGTCGCTGGCACCGACGCCACCCACCTGGCGGGAGACGACGTGCGACGGATCGTCGGCCTGTGCGCCCAGGACGCCCACATCTTCGACAGCTCCCTGCGGGAGAACCTGCGCCTGGCCCGCCCCGACAGCACCGACGCCGAACTCTGGGCGGCCCTGTCCGGGGCCCGGCTCGACACCTGGGTACGCGAACTGCCCACCGGCCTTGACACCCTGGTCGGCGAACACGGCGCCCGCCTCTCCGACGGCCAGAGCCAACGCCTCGCCCTGGCCCGCGCGTTGCTGGCGGACCTCCCCGTCCTCGTCCTCGACGAACCCGCCGAACACCTCGACCTGCCCACCGCCGACGCGCTGACGGCCGACCTGCTCAGGGCCGCCCGAGGGCGCGCCACCGTGCTGATCACCCACCGGCTGAACGGACTTGAGGACGCCGACGAGGTTTTGGTCCTCGACCGGGGCCACGTGGTCCAGCGCGGCGGATGGGCCGAACTGGTCGAGGTCGAGGGCCCGTTGCGGCACATGTGGCGACGGGAGCACGAGGCCGAAGGCCTGTCGGCCGTGGCTTGAAGGCACCGGCACCGTGGCTGTGGGTGCCGTCGGTTTCGGCGAAACGGGCGAGCGCGGGCCGGTTCCCCGGCAGGAACGACGACCCGTACGCCGCCGACGGCCTCGGCCGCTTCGTCGCCGGGCTCGGCGCCGTCGAGCGTGTCGACGTCCCTGGGCGAGAGCGACCATGCAGGTGTCATGGTCGACAGAAAGCTGTTCCAGGGCCTGGCCGTTCCGCAGCGCCGCGAACTGGAGTCCGCTGCCCTGAGCCGCTCCCGTTCCGCCCTGTGACCCGGCAACTGTACGGTGGCAGATGAGCGGAACGATCAGCGGTCGGCTCGTTGATGGACACCTGGAGGAATCAGCGGTGGGAAGCCCCGAAGGTGGCCGCGTTCGACTGCCGCAGCTGAAGCTGGATGATCTGCTGGAGGAACTGCAGGCCCGCCTGGAGGCGGCGCGTGGAACCCAGAACCGGGTCCACAGCCTGCTGGAGGCGGTGCTGTCTGTCGGGCGCGACCTGGACCTGGGGCAGGTGCTGCGGGGCATAGCGGAGGCGGCGGCGGTGCTGGTCGATGCCGAGTACGCAGCTCTGGGTGTGATCGGGCCGGACGGGAAGCGGCTCTCGGAGTTCCTGACCGTCGGCGTGAGCGACGAGCAGATCGCGGCGATCGGGCCGTACCCCGAGGGGCACGGCATCCTGGGGGAGCTGATCCGCCGTCCGGAGCCCCTGAAGCTGTCCAAGATCTCCGAGCACCCCGCTTCGTACGGCTTCCCCGCTCACCACCCGCCCATGAACACGTTTCTCGGTGTGCCCATCCGGGTGCGGGACCAGGTCTTCGGCAACCTCTATCTGACCGAGAAGCGCGCCGGGGCCCAGTTCGACGACGAGGACGAATCCGTACTCTCGACGCTGGCCGTCGCGGCCGGGGTGGCCA
Organism: Streptomyces sp. NBC_00038; assembly: GCF_026343635.1. Lineage (NCBI taxonomy): Bacteria > Bacillati > Actinomycetota > Actinomycetes > Kitasatosporales > Streptomycetaceae > Streptomyces > Streptomyces sp. NBC_00038. Next base: position 273,703 of record NZ_JAPELQ010000001.1, on the reverse strand, counting down.
TCGACAACGCTCGGCTCTACGAGGAGTCCCAGCGACGCGAGCGCTGGGTGCGGGCGAGTGGGGAGATCACCCGCAGCCTGTTGTCCGGCAGTCCGCGCAGCGAGGTGCTGAGCCTGGTCGCCGAGCGGGCGAGGGAGATCGCGGGTGCGGCGCTCGCCGTGGTCGCGGTGCCGATGGAGGACATGGGCACGCTGACGGTGGAGTTGGCCATCGGGCAGGAGGCGGAGGCGCACCGCGGGCTGGTGTTGCCGGTGGAGGGCAGTCTGGTCGGCGCGGCGTTCTCTGCGGCGTCCCCTGTGACCAGTCCGGACGCCTCGCAGGACGAGCGAGTTTCGGCCGGTCCGCAGCGCTTCGCCGGACTGGGGCCGGCGGTGGCGGTGCCCATCGGCACCGGGGACGGGGTACGGGGCGTGGTGCTGCTGGTCCGCCAGGCGGGCCAGACGGTGTTCTCGGAGAAGGAGACCGAGCCGCTGCAGGGTTTCGCGGGCCAGGCGGCGGTGGCGATGGAGCTGGCGGACCGGCGTAGCGACGCCGAGCAGATGGCGCTGCTGGAGGACCGTGACCGGATCGCCCGGGACCTGCACGATCTGGCGATCCAGCGGCTTTTCGCGACGGGCATGACACTGCAGAGTGCGGGTCGCTTCATCGAGCACCCCCAGGCATCCGAGCGGGTGCAGCGTGCGGTAGAAGACCTGGACGACACCATCAAGATAATCCGCTCGACCATCTTCGGTCTGCGTGCGCGTGAGGGTGCTGCGGGGCAGACCCTCCGGGCGCGGGTGGTGCGTGTGGTCGGCGAGGCGGCGCCGGTGCTGGGATTCGCGCCCAGCCTGCGGATGGAGGGGCTGCTGGACACGCAAGTGCCGGGGGAGACCGCCGAGAATGTGGTGGCCGTGCTCTCCGAGTCACTGACCAATGTCGCCCGGCACGCACGCGCCGAGAGGGCGGAGGTGGTGCTGGAGACCGACGGGCGGGAGGTGCGGCTGACGGTCTCCGACAACGGTGTGGGAATCCCGCCCGAGGGACGCCGCAGTGGCCTGCGCAACATGGCGGAGCGAGCCCAACAGCTCGGCGGCGAGCTGGAGTTGACGAGCCCGCCCGGCGGGGGGACGACTCTGGTCTGGCGCGTACCCGTCGAGGCGGAGTAAAGCGGCGGTCGGCGCAGCGTTCAGGGATGCCGGGCGCGCACGCCCAGTTCGGGCTGCTCGGGCTCCGGGTCGGCGGCGAAGACCTGGCCGGAGCCGATGGCGCCAGAATCGTGTTTGACGGGGAGACGTGTCCCATTGCCGCTGCGTGACTGGTCCGGCCCCGGCCGGCGGTGACAACAGCCGGCGTCGGTGAATCCGCAGACGTACGGCATCGCGTCAAGCCTGCCAATCGTGCGGGACGTCGGCCACGGGCAGCCTGCCGGTGAGCCGTGCGGGACGTCGGCCACGGGGCAGCCTGCGTGTGGATCACGGCGCGGGTCACCGCTCCGGTGCGCCGGCCCAGGTCGCCTCGCGCGGACGGCAGCCGATGACCAGCAGACCGGCGTGGCTCGCCGGGGAGAGTCGGGGACCGGTGCCCGCCCTCCAAGCACCAGCAACTCGGCCCCGGCCGGGAGCAGGGCGGTCACGGGAGAACCGGTGTCCTGGTCGTCCGTGATCCGCATCTCGGGTGCGGTGCCGCAGATGGCGTCCTCCGCCCCACGTCGGACCCGGCGCGCCCACTGGCGCTGAACCGCATCGGAGGCCGACGAGCGCGGACGCCACCGCCAGGCGTGCACCAGGTGCAGCGGCGGACAGCGGCGCCTCACTGGCCGCCCACTGTGCGGCGGCCGGACTCTCGGGAGAACCGTCGACCCCGGCGACGACTCGTCGAAGCATGGTGCATACCTCCCGCGCAGATCTCCCTCTCGGTCCACGGCGTCGCGCGGAGGCGGGGCCCGGCAAGAGGGGCCGCTGGGCCCCTGTTTGAGTGCCACATGGCCAGTGCCGGGAGGCACCCGGCATCCCCGAGAGTGGTGGACGGGCGCGGAGGAGAAGAACCCGCAGCCCGCAAGGGAGAAGCAGGGAGAGGTGAACCGGCATGCGGCAGCGGGTGATTGTGGGAGTCGACGGGTCCCGGCGCAGTCTCGTCGCCGCGGACTGGGCGGCTCGGGAGGCCGCCTTGCGCCGACTGCCTCTGCGGCTCGTCCACGTGTCCCCCTTCTCGGACGAGGAGTTGGCCGCTCTGTGGCCGTACCGTCCGCTCCTGTTGCCCTCCCGGGCGGTCACCGAACTCACCGCCCGGCATCCGGCGATCCACATCGAGGGGCAACGGCTGAGCGGCGAGCCCGTCCCGGTGCTGCTCGGCATGGCGGGCGCGCAGGACGTCGTCGTACTCGGCATCCGCAGCGCAGGCGGCTTCGCGGGACAGCCCCTCGGCTCGGTGGCGCAGGGCATGATCGAGAGCTCGCCCCACCCCGTCGTCCTGGTCCCCGGTGGGCTCGCCTGGGACGGCCCCGAGCGCGGCCGCCGACCGGACAGGGTCACCCTGGGTATCGACGCCCACGCCCCGGCGGACGGCGCGATCGACTTCGCCTTCGACGCGGCGCAGCGACGGAATGCCCGGTTGCACGTGATCCATGCCTGGTCCCTGCCACCGGCCGCCGACCGGATGTCCTTCGCTGTGCCGGAGAAGGACCGGGCGACCTGGGAGGACCAAGAGGTACAGGTCCTGTCCGACGCGCTACGCCCCTGGCGTGAGAAGTACCCGAACGTACGGGTGCTGGAGGACGTCGTCCTGTTCAGCGCGGCTGACGCACTGGTCCGGGCATCGGCTCGGACGGAGCTGCTGGTCGTGGGCCGCGCTACGGCGGCGCTGGGCCCGGCCGTGCATGCCCTCGTGCGGCATGCACGGTGCCCTGTGGCGGTAGTGCCTTCGTGAGGCCGCCCGTATCACGCCCCTGACGGCCATCGGTCGAGGCCAGCGACCAACCCGGGGTGGTTGAACAGGGACCATTGGGGTCGCCCCCTCAGGGACCGTTCGGCCCCGTCCGCAGTGGATCACGCTTGTATTCACTACTCACCGTGGGGGGCGGCGTCGACGGAAACCGTCCGGACGAACGGCTGTACAGGAGGCGGGTGATGGCAGTGCGGGAGCGGCGCGGTGATCGCGGCTGTGGGGCACGCGGATCTGACCGCGGTGACGCTGGACATGGTGGAGGCCGAGCTGCGGACCCGGCTGGAGCGGCTGACCGTGGGAGCGACGGGCCCTGGTGAGTGCCGGGCCGGACTGCCCGTACCGGGTCCGAGCCCTGACCGACAGAGCGAGCAGCGCATGAACCAGAACACCCCGTCCGCGGCACCCATGCGGGTCTTCCTCCTCGACGACCACGAGGGCGTCGAGGAGTACTCAAGGCTCTTCCCGGTCTGTCCTGCCTGCCGTTCCTCTGCAACGTCTGGAAGACCGCCAAGTACGGCAAGAAGGTCTGGGTCGACGACCCGTGAGGCTGCGGCCGGTCACTGGAGTTGGCCACAGAGGGTTCGCCGGCCCTGGCACAACTTCACCCCCTGCCCCTGACGGCCGCGACGTGGTCCCGCGCCTGTACGAGGGGAGGTCGCCCGAGAAGCTGCGGCTGTGCTTCTTCGCGGCGAGTCACCGCTCGGCCGAGCCGGCTGTGGATCGGTTGTCCGCAAAGGACAGGCCCGGCCATCGCGCGCCGGCCGCCGAGAGCGCAGGCCGGATCGCTCGGGGAGCCGTCCGGTCCGACGGCAACGGGGCGAAGCATGACCGGCATCTCCCCGGATCGGTGACCGAGGATCCTCCAGCAGGTCCCTGCCTTCAGGATCCCGGCGTCCGTTGGCGACGGGCGCAGGCCGCCGGGCCCTTGAACAGGTCCGAGCGGCCCCGGGCCGAGGACGCCGCCGCGGGATGTCGGTGGTGCACGAGCGGCGGGCGCGTGCGGCTCCGCGGAGGCGCCGTCCGGGCGTGCGCGGGTGCCTCGGCCTTGCGGACGCGGCGGAGCTGTATCCGCACGACGAGGGCGTCCAACGCCGCACTCAGCGCGAAGGTCACCAGCGCCGCCGCGAGCAGCAGGACCGTGAACCGTTCCCAGAATTCCGGTGTCAGAGTCGTACCCACCGCCCTCACTCCCTTTCCATGTGGGGCCTGGTAGGGGCCCTCTCTACCTCCAGGAAACCCCGTCACGACGCTCGGCACAGGATGCCGAGCGGTCCCCGGCCGGGGCCGTAGGGCCCTGGTGGGGCCCCGAGTACGGCGTGCCGATTCCGGCGGCCCTCGTTGCACCGGCCGCCACGGGGTGGATACGACATCGCGATCAGCCCGCCGAGAGAACCTCGGCGGCCGGACGCCGGGGAGTCTGCTGACCCCGGCCTGCGAAGCCGAGGCGCAGGATCATCTGCGGGAACTGCCCGGCGACGATCGTCGTGCGCACCTGCGCGCGCAGGCGCGGCACTTCCAGGGGCTGCGTGTGGAAGGCAGCCCCGACCCGGTGAGCGGAGGCGTACAACAGGACGCGCTGCAGGGCCTGCCCGGCTCGCAGCCAGTCTCCGCGGGTGTCGTGCGACGTGCTGAGCAGTGCGACCAGTCCGGTCCGCGCGGGCCATACCGCGGGTGGGGTCGGCATGGTGCGGGTGAGGCCGAGGAAGTCGCGTCCGGCGAGCGAGGTGCAGTCCGGATGGTAGGGGCAGTCGTCGAACGGCACGCCGTCGAGGCGGCTGCTGCGGGACGGCCGTGTCCAGTGGGTGAGTTCGGCGACGCGCCCAGGGTCGGTCCGCCCGGTCTGCTCGCCGTCCCGGACCAGCTCCGCGAGCCGAATGACCTCCGTGCGGGATCCCAGGGTGTACAACTCGGCGCCCTCGGCCCTGGCGTGTTCGCGCAGTTCGTCGATCAGCGACTGGGGGAGCGGAGCCGTCCGGAACGGGCCGCGGTGGGTGTGCCGCTGCCTCATCGCATGGTGCATCAGCTCTTCGTCGGCGCTCGGACCGGCATACGGTCCCCAGGCGACGCGCGCGAGGAAGGCGGGGTTCCAGGGGTCGGGGAAGGGGCGTACGACGGGCAGGAAGCCCAGATGCCGCATGGCGAGGCGCACATTGAACAGTGCCGCACCGCAGCTGATGGCCATCTCGCGGCCGGCCGGATCGGTGCGCGGCAGGCGGCGCCTGGGATCCGCGTACAGGTCCAGCCCGGTGTTCCGGCCGGTGAAGAGCCAGGGCTGGCTGTTGTGCAGCGAAGGCGCGGTGATGGCCGCGCAGACCAGATGACCGGTCGCGTGATCGGCACGTGGATGCGTTGCGTACATGGCGGGGCCGCCGTTCGTCGTGACCTGTTCGACCTTGCTCTGGTGCCCAACGTTGCTCTGGGGCAGCTGATGTGCGCAGGGGCCGGATGTCCCTGGAGCGGGGTCGTACGGACCATGCCGTGTCGGCGGGAGCAGGCGGCGGGCAGGTAGGCGCGCCACCGAATCCCCCTCCGAGCCGGAGTGCTCCGCCGCTACGGCCATGGGAGACCGAGCGGTGGCGCGGGAGCCCTTCAGCACCGCACCGTTGGTCCCTGCGCTGCGTCGCGCGTGCGCGACTATCGTGGATGGGAGGGACGGACCCCCGCACTCCGTGATCGGTCCGGACTCCCGAGGGAGGCACCCGGTGTCTGTGGAGCCACTCGACGCGAAGACGGTGGAAGCCCTCGTCCGGGACGCTGGGGCCGCACCGTCCATGCATAACGCACAGCCGTGGACGTTCCGCTTCCGCTTCCATTCCGGCGGAGGCACATTCGAACTGCGCTCCGCCCCAGAACGCGCCATCCCGCACTCCGACCCGGACAACCGCGCCCTGCACATCGGCTGCGGTGCGGCGCTGTTCAACCTGCGAGTCGCCTCCGTTCACATCGGCCGAGAGCCGGTCACCACTCTGCTGCCCGACCGCGCCGACCCGGACCTGCTCGCGACAGTGCGCCTGGAGGCGCCCCTCGGTCCCGTTCACGATCTCGCCTCGCTGTACCCGGCCCTCAGCCGCAGGCACACCAGCCGCCAGCCGTTCACCGATCAGGACATCCCCAAGGACCTGCAGGGCGACCTCTGCGAAGCCGCCCGTGCGGAGGGAGCACAACTCACCTTCCCTGCCCCCTGGCATGTTCAGGAACTGCTGGACCTCGTCGGCGACGCCGAGGGCAGGGACGCCCATGACCCAGGCGCCCTTGAGGACCTGAAGCGCTGGACCCGTACCGGTACGGACACGGCGGCGGACGGCGTCCCCGAGTACGCCTTCGGCCCCCGCAAAGAGCGCGGACGAGCCCCGGTTCGCGACTTCGCGGGCAGGGAGGCTGTGGCCGACCGGGGCGCCGCGACCTTCGAAGACGCGCCGTGCCTGGCCCTTCTCGGCACCGTCCACGACAGTCCCGCCGACTGGCTGCGCGCCGGGCAGGCGCTGGAGCGCGTGCTGCTCGTGGCCACGCTCGGGGGCCTGGCCACCGCACTCACGTCACAGGCCCTCGAACGGTCCGACCTCCGCTGGATCGCACGCGACCCGACGACGGCGACGGGATTCGTCCAGATGGTGCTCCGCCTCGGATACGGGCCTGCGGGGCTCGAGACGCCGCGGCGAGCCGTACGCGAAGTACTCGACCTTGAATAGGCGACCGGGCGGAGAGTGCTCCGCGCCTGGCGCCGGTTTGAGGCCCTCTTGAAGGCTGGAGCTACGGCAGGTCCTCGGCCGGGGCGCCGTCAGGCGGGCGGGGCGAGACCACAGCGGTGACGGGCGCTGACCGCTGCCGTCAGGACAGGTTCGAGCGTGCCGTCGGCTTCCTCGGCGCGCATGGCCAGCCGAGATCCTTGCGGGCCAGATCTCGGCGGGATCGGTGGAACGAGGCATCGCCTCGCCTCGCAACGCGCCGAGAGGCAATCCGTCTCCGCTGTGCCGACCCAGAGCGCGGCGAAGGCCGAGCAGGCGACGGAGTCCGGATCCGTTGACGGCAAGGTATGGGCGAAGGTGCGCTGGACCGCTCCCGACGGATCTCCGCACACGGGCCTGACGAAGGTCGAGGCCGGTGATACGGCAGGCACCCCGGTCACCGTGTGGACGGACCGTGGCGGCGGGCCGGCCGGGCTGAGCGCCGGGGCCGCGGTGCTGGTCTGCGGGCGGCTCGTACGCGGACGTCCGGAGCGGCAGCGCATGGCGCGGTGGGACGCGGAGTGGGAGCGGGTCGGCCCTCAGTGGCGGAGGACGACCGTCTGCCAGGGGCCGCCCGGGTCCGGTGCTGGGCCGGTCGGCCCACGCGGGTCCCGGCCCTGGCGCGCGACGCTGGAAGAGGTGAAGAAGGAAGAGGGAGGAGACATGAGCGGCATAATCGAGCGGCTGCCGGGCTGGTCACCATTGCCAGACCTGTTCGGCTGGATCGAGGCCGGGTTCCCCGGGGTGCACGCGGTTCCAGGGCTGCACGGCATCCGTGTCGAGGAGCACCTGGCGGACGGGACGTATGTGCTGCGGGCCGAGCTCCCGGGCATCGACCCGTCCGAGGACGTCGAGATCAGCGTTACGGAAGGCGTCCTGACCTTGCGCGCCGAGCGCAGTGAGGGAACGACTGAGAAGCATCACACGGAGTTCCGCTACGGCACCTTCGCCCGCTGCGTCCGGCTGCCCGCCGGGGCCAAAGGCGACGAGGCGACCGCGGAGTACGAGGACGGTGTTCTGACCATCACGGTGCCGGTGCCGGAGACGAAGACGGGTACCAGGACCATCCCCGTGCGGCACGTCTGAGCGCGGGTTCGCGCTGAGCCGCACCACGTGTGCGCGGCCGGTACGTTCTCCCGGCCGCGCACACATCTCCGGGTCGCTTCATGCTCTTGTCTCCTCCTTGCGCTGTTGAACTTCGTCGGCGGGGCCAACGATCGGCAGATCCACGGGGGTTGTTCCCCTGGAGGCATGTCCGCCCCCACCTTGCGGAAAGGTTCGTGGTGGTCGATGCCGGACACCGAGACGAGGATCTCGCCGAGCCCGGTGGCGTCCAGCGAGGCGAACTGTCGGGGCGAACGGTGCGAGCTCGCCGGGCCTGCCGGAGTGAGAGCGAGGGTGGTCGTGTCGGCCACCTCGCCGGGTACCTGGGTCACCTCGTAGGGCAGGGAGACATCGGTCATGGCCGGTCGCTGCTGCCGTGGGGGGCGTACAGGTCGAGCAGCCGAGTGCGGGCCGCGTGCGGCCGGTGGGTGAGCACCCGGCCGCCGCGCCAGGAGATCACCGCGTACAGCGAGGTCGACGGGGCCGAAGGGCCCTGAGGGGGCAGGGCCTCGGCCGTGGGGCTGTGGCGCGACACTTGCGCCTCCCAGCCGCTCGCCTCGCCGGCCGGGCCGTTGCCGGGCCCCGGTGGGGGTGGGGCGAGCGTCCTCGCGCAAACTTCCGCCTGCCGGGCGTGGCCCTGCTCACGCAGGTGCGTCCTCAGTCGGGATCTGCCGGTCCGGCCGCTCGACGACCGCGCTCCCGGCACACCGCCGGGTCGGGCCATGTGGTGGGTAGCCGCGCGTAGAGCCGGCATTCGGCCGCCGGCGCGGGACCGTCACCTGCTGTCGCTGGTCCCGGTTCCCGGGAGGGAACGCCACCTCGGCGTCGCCGCGAAACAGGCCCCGGACTGCAGTCGAGCGGCCCGTGCAGCCCCGATCCGCGTCTCGTCGAGGTGGCGCTCCTGCGGTCGAGCAGACCGCGCAGCTTCGCCCGGCTGCCCTCCGCTCAGTCCTGGATGCGACGGACCACGAAGATGTCTCTTTCCCGGAGGGCGGTCGCGAGCCTGCGGTAGTGCGGCGTCACCTCACATCTCGAAGACGATGCGGGCGGTGACCTGTCCGTTGAGGACTTCGTCGATGGATTCGTTGACGGAGTCCAGCGGCCGGGTCTGGTAGATCACCTTGGTGCGGCCGGCGACGTGCAACTGGAACACCTCGTCGAGGTCCTGGCGGGTGCCGACGATGGAGCCGATGACGGAGGTGCCGTTCAGGACGGTGTCGAAGATGGGGACCCGGATGGTGCCGCCGGCGGGCAGGGCCACCATGATCAGCTTTCCGCCGCGGCGCAGCCCGCCGTAGACGGAGGCGAAGGCCTGCTCGTTCACCGCGAGTGCGATAGCTGCGTGGGCGCCGCCGTGCTGCTTCAGCACCTCGGCCGGGTCCTCCTTGCGGGCGTCGATGAGGATGTCCGCGCCGAGTTCGCGGGCAAGTTCCAGCTTGTCGTCGGTGACGTCGATCGCGGCTACGGTCGCACCGGCGATCTTGGCGTACTGCACGGCGAGGTGACCGAGGCCGCCCACACCGGAGATCGCCACCAGCTTGGCCGGACCGACCCCGGCTACCTTCAGCGCCTTGTACGTCGTCACACCGGCGCAGGTCAGCGGAGCGGCGTCGCGCGGATCGATGCCCTCCGGCACCAGCTGCGCGAAGTCGGCGGAGGCGAGCATCTTCTCGGCGTACCCGCCGTCGCAGCCGTAGCCGGTGTTGACCTGGTTCTCGCACAGGGTCTCCCAGCCGGAGAGGCAGTGCTCGCAGCGCCCGCAGGCATAGCCCAGCCACGGCACCGCGACCCGCTGCCCCATAGAAAGGTGGGTCACGCCGTCGCCGAGCGCCTCCACGATGCCGACGCCCTCGTGACCGGGGATGAACGGCGGGTTGGGCTTGACCGGCCAGTCACCGTGCGCCGCGTGAATGTCGGTGTGGCACAGCCCCGACGCCTCGACGCGAATCCGCACCTGCCCGGGGCCGGGCTCCGGGTCGGGACGCTCCTCGATCACCAACGGCTCGCCGAAGGCACGGACAACTGCTGCTTTCATGGTGCGCTCTCCTCTGATCCGCCGGTGTTCACCGGCCCTCGGTTCCGGTCTCAGCCTCTGACATCCCGCCGTTCGGCGGGCAGGGGCCGCAGGTCCCCGGGACGGGGCCTACCGGCCCTCGGCCGCCAGGCCCTCATCGCTCTCCGGCCCTCAGTCGTGCGGGACGACCGCCACGGGGGCGGCGGCATGGTGCAGGACGGCATGTGTGACCGGGCCGATGCGCATGCCGAGTGCGGGCCGGTGCGCCTTGCGGCCGACGACCACGAGCCCGGCTTCGACGGTGGCCTTCAGTACGACCCCGGCTGCGAAGGCGAGTTCGAGTGTCCGGACCACGGGTACCTGCGGGTGCTTCTCCCGCCAGGGCTTGAGCAGTTCGTCCAAGTCCCTGTCCACCCGGGCCTCCATGCCGCCGTCCTCGTCGCTGATGTGCAGCACCGCGGGGTTGTATCCGTAGACGGGAGGCAGGCTCCAGGCGTGCACGGCACGCAAGGTCGCCCCACGCGCGGTCGCCGCGGCGAAAGCGAACTCCAGCAGTGGCTCGGCCGATTCGTCCAGGATCTGGAGCGCGACGACCACCTCGCCACCGTCGGGCTCGGCGGCGGACCGTTCGGTCGCCCGCACCATCACCACCGGCCCCTTGGCGCGGGCGAGTACCTGCTGGCCGACCGAGCCGAGCAGGAAGCCTGCGATGGCGCTGTGCCCGCGTGAGCCCAGCACCAGCATCTCGGCCCCGTCGGCCTGGTCCAGCAGGACCGATGCCGCGAGGTCGGAGACCTGCCAGGTGTCGATCGGCAGGTCCGGATACCGGGCGGCCAGATCCTCCTTCGCCTCGCGCAGAATGCGCAGGGCCCAGCGCTTCTGGGTCTCCAGGTCCTCGGCGGCCGGCACGTCGTGCGGCTGCCAGATCCAGGCGTGGACAAGGCGCAGCGGCAGTCCGCGGCGCTGCGCTTCCCGGGCGGCCCAGTCCGTTGCAGCCAGGCTCTCGGGGGAACCGTCCAGACCGACGACGATGGGGCGAAGCATGAGAAGTACCTCCGTGTCCGATGCGGAGGGCCTCGGACGTTCCGCCCGGCCCTCACCCCGAGAGTGGTGGAGGGGCGGCGTCGGGCCCAGGGGCCGGTGGTCCCGGGTTCGGGCCCGTGGGCCCTGCCGGCAGGTGTCCTGCCCGGGCCCGGCGGTCATGCCCGCAGCCGGCCGGTGACTACGGCCGCGTTCGGATCGGCGAGCTCGTGGGCCTTGGGCTGACGGTCGAGCGACATAGCCTGAGACACACGTGCGAAACTGGCCCGTCCCGTTCCGGCCTCGCGGCGCGGCAGGCTGCAGGCCTCCTTACGAGAAAGATCCGGGACCCACCCACTCAGTCGGGTACCGGCGCAACCGGCGCACGAATCAGGAGCGATGTGATGGCGGACAGCGAACACCCCACCCCGACGGCCCCGATCAGGGTCTTCCTGCTTGATGACCACGAAGTGGTGCGGCGCGGCGTGCACGACCTGCTCGACGACCAGCCGGACATCACCGTCGTCGGCGAGGCCGCCACCGCAGAACAGGCACTGGTCCGCGCCACCGCGCTGCGCCCGCAGGTCGCGGTGCTGGACGTACGCCTGCCGGATGGGAACGGTATCGACGTGTGCCGCGAACTGCGCTCCCGTATGCCCGACCTCGCTTGTCTGATGCTCACCTCCTTCGACGACGAGGAAGCGCTGCTCGACGCGATCATGGCCGGTGCCTCCGGCTACGTGCTCAAGCAGATCACCGGCTCGGACCTTGTGTCGGCCGTACGCACCGTTGCGGGTGGCCAGTCCCTGCTCGACCCCAGCGCCACCACCAGGCTGATGGCCCGGCTGCGCGGCGCCGAGGAGAAGAAATCCGAACCGGAAGCTCTGCCGGGCCTCACCGACCGCGAGCGGGAGATCCTGGCGCTGATCGGTGAGGGGCTGACGAACCGCCAGATCGGCCAGCGCCTCTTCCTCGCCGAGAAGACCGTCAAGAACCACATCTCCCGGCTCCTGGCCAAACTCGGCGTGGAACGCCGCATCCAGGCTGCGGTCATCGCCACACAGGCACAGGACAGGCTGGAGAGGGACAGGCCCTGAGGCACCGGCCACGGGCGCGGCAGCCGGACAAGGGCCTCCGGTGTGCCGTCCCTCGCCGGACTCCGCGGCCGGGTGTCGCCCGCACCGCTCGCCGGACTCCGCCCAGCGAGCACGGACTCGTGTACCGCCTCTCAACGTGACGCGAGTTCTGCGAACAACTCCCCGCAGTACCGGCGTTACGCCGTGGCCTATCACGCGGACTGTCTCGTGGCCGTCGTCCGAGGCAGGTGATGTCGGGCCGAAGGTCCCTCGATCCGCCCCCGTACGGCCCACGTCCCACCCGGTCCGGAGCTCGCAGGCTGGTCTCACACATCAGAGACCGACCGGAAGGACGACGGACATGACCGTGCGGGTAGGCATCAACGGCTTCGGACGCATCGGGCGCAACTACCTGCGCTGCGTGCTGGAACGTGCCGAGGCCGGGACCGGTACACCAGTCGAGGTGGTGGCGGTCAACGACCTCACCTCCCCTGCGGCGCTGGCCCATCTTCTGGAGTTCGACTCGACCTATGGTCGGCTGCGCCGCACCGTCGGGCACGACGACACGTCGATCACGGTCGACGGCCGCCGCATCGTCGTGACCGCCGAACGCGACCCGGCCGCCCTGGCCTGGGGCGAGTTCGGCGTGGACGTGGTCATCGAGTCGACCGGCCGCTTCCGCACCCGCGAGGATGCCGGACTGCATCTGAAGGGCGGCGCCCGCAAGGTGCTGCTGTCGGTGCCCGGCAAGGGGGTCGACGCCACGATCGTGATGGGCGTCAACGAGAGCACGTACAACCCCGACGGCGACCACGTCGTCTCGAACGCCTCCTGCACCACCAACTGCGTGGCACCGATGGTGAAGGTCCTCGACGAGGCTTTCGGTATCGACAAGGGCCTGATGACAACCATCCACGGCTACACCAACGACCAAGTGGTGCTGGACGGCCCGCACAAGGACCCGCGCCGCGGCCGTACGGCGGCCGTGAACATCATCCCGACCAGCACCGGAGCCGCCCGCGCCGTCGGCCTCGTACTCCCGGAATTGGCCGGCACCCTGGACGGCCTCGCGGTCCGCGTCCCCGTCGAGGACGGCTCCCTCACCGACCTCACTCTGGTGCTCAACCGACCCGTGACCGCGGACGAGATCAACGGCGCGTTCCGGGAGGCCGCCGACGGGCCGCTGAAGGGCATCCTGCGGGTGTCCGACGCGCCGATCGTCTCCCGCGACGTCGTCGGCGACCCCGCCTCCTGCGTCTTCGACGCACCGCTCACCCTGACCCACGGAAACCTGGTGAAGGTCTTCGGCTGGTACGACAACGAGTGGGGCTACACCAACCGGCTGCTCGATCTCACCGAGTACGTCGCCGCCCGCCTTCCGGCGAACTGACGATCAACGTTCCCCGTCCCCAACCAGCGGCCGCCGCACCGGATCTGACTCCGGGCGGCGGCCACTCGCCGTTCTACGAGATGTCCGGGGCCCGGCCCTGGATCCGTGCCAGGGCCGAAGGTCCCTCCACAGGCTGCGCGGCCGGGCCGATCGTCCCCCGGCGGCGGACCCGCGTGGCCCTCGGCCCGTAACGCCCGAGCCTGGGACGGTACTTGTGTCGTACCGCCCGGAACCGACCGAGGCGGCAGTCGGAAATGGGGGCGTGGCGATGGGTACGAAGGTGAGGCTGTGGCGTTGGCGACGCAATCCGCTGCGACGCCGGTCGGACGCGGCGGAGGCCTGGGTCGTCCTGGCGACGGGCCTGGCCATCGCCATCGGCGCGCCGATGGCCGGGGCGGCGACGGCATGGACTGTCCAGGACAGCCTGGACAGTCAGCGTCAGGACCGGCACAGCACTACGGCGGTGCGGTGGACCGGGCCGGACGGAACCACCCGCACCGGCGACGCGGAGGTGAAGACGGGCCTCAGGGCCGGTGACCGGGCCACCGTGTGGACCGACGACCAGGGAGCCCGCACCGGCGAACCGGCCGGCCCCGCCGAGGTGGAAGCCCGAGGCGGCCTGTCGGGGGCCGTGGCCGCGGGCGGGGTCTGCGCCGTACTGCTCACCGGCGGCTGGGTCGTCCGGCGGCGCCTGGACGTGCACCGCGCGGGCGAATGGGAACGCGAATGGGCCGAGGTCGGCCCGCAGTGGGCCCGCAAGCGTGCCTGACGTTGTCCATCGTGGCTGCCTGGCTGCCGCCGCGACGGCCGCCGTATGCCCCGGGGTGAACTCCCATCGTTGCAACCCGCAGTGAAGCACCAGCCGAGCAGGCAGCCCAAGGCGCCGTCACCGCCCCCGGCGCACCCCCAGGCATGAACGGCCCTTCTCCAAGCGGCCGTTCACCAGGGCTCTCCCGGGGACGGCCAGTGAACGCTGCTGGACCTCGGCATCCCCATCGGCTCCCCGGCCATGAACCAGTTCACGGTGCCGCCCACGGACCAGGCGTGTACTTCGGCGACGGCTTCGTCGGGATGAGCCGCGAGATGTGGGACGCGGTCGGACCCAACGCGCGGGAGGTCGCCCCCGGCGTCCGCCCGGATCACCAGAAGGGTTTGCCGGCCGGTGACAGGACGGCCGGTCTGTGGGCGCGCGCAAGGGGCGGGAACCGCGCGCCGTACCGCGACCGTGGACGCTGCACCTCTTCTTCTCGGCCCAGACGGGCTTGCGCGTCGACACCTGAGCCATGGAGGCGGAATCGATGGAAGCCAAGGACCGGCGCCCGCTTCTCGCGGACCTCGATTGCGCGGTGCGCGGTACTGAGCCGCTTCTGGGCGTCTTCTTGAGCCAGTCCCTGGCTTCATCTGCAGTACATCACCGCAGAGGTGCGGCCAACAGGGCCGAACGGCCCCGAACCGGCCGAAGAGCGGACCGTGCGCGCCTCGGTGGCAGGGGGCGCAGGCCGTCACTCGTGGGGGATCACCGCCACGGGCGCCTCGGCGTGATGGAGCACCGTGTGCGTGACGGGCCCGATGCGCGCGCCGAGTGGGGTGCGGCGGATGTGGCGGCCGACGACGATCAGCGAGGCGTCGCGCGCCGCGTCGACCAGATGATCGCCCGCGTTGCCGATCGCGGTCTGCTCGACGACTTCGACCCCGGGGAACTTCTTGAGCCATGGAGCCAGCGCCTCGTCCACCGCGCTCTTCTCCTGCTGGGCCAGTTCGCTGCCCAGTGCCGGGTCGGCGGAGAGTCCGTAGGCGAAGTAGGGTGGCAGGCTCCAGCCGTGGACCACGCGCAGGGCCGTCGCACGGCGGGCCGCGGCCTCGAACGCGAACTCGATCAACGTGTCGTCGGGGTGCTCGTGGTCGAGGCCGAGTACGACATCGCGGTACGGGGTCGTGATGGACGGGCGTCCTTCGGGGTTCGGCTGGTGCTCGTCCTCGGCCCGCGCTCCGGAGCGGACGAGGACGACCGGCCGGGCGACCTGACCCACGACGCTGAGCGCCACGGAGCCGACGAAGTAGCCGACGACGCCGCTGAGGCCGCGGGATCCGATGACCAGCGGCTCGGCCTCAGCGGCGGCGGCCGGCAGTGCTGTCGTGGGCGCGTCGCGGACCTGCTCGGAGGTGATCTCCAGATGCGGGTGGTGGCGCCCCAGCCGCTCCGTCGCGTCGCCCAGCACGCGGTCGGCCCAGTGGCGGCGCGTCTCGTCGTCCGACACCGGCTCGGCGTACGGCTGCCAGTCCCAGGCGTGGACGAGGTGCAGCGGGAGTTCGCGGAGCGCGGCCTCGCGGGCTGCCCACTCCGCCGCGGCAAGGCTCTCGGGCGAGCCGTCCAGGCCGACGGTCACGGTACGGGGCATGGTGAGGACCTCCTCGGGGTGGGTGTACGGATCACGCTCGCAGTCCGCGGCAGTGCCGCAGGAGGGCCGACCGGCCCAAGTGCTCGTGGCAGTCGGCCCTGTTGGCCAGGGCAAGCCGGGCCGGATCAACGTGTCCGCCTTTGCGTGCACGATGTCGTGGGCATCGGCCGGGGCCCCTGTAGCCACGAGGCCGCACTAGGGAGTCGTACTACCGATACCGGCCCGACTCGGCGGGGGCGGCACCAAGGAGCGACCGTTCTGCCTGCCCCGGGAGACGCCTGTCGTCGGCGTCACGAAGGCATGGCCGGCCCCTGCACGAGGCAGAACACCACGGCATCGCGCAGGGGCCGATCGGCCCTCATGATGGGGCCCTGACGGCTCAAGCGACGGCCCGGCCCGAGGCGCGAAGGTGGAGGCAGGCGCGACGATGGGCCAGGAGGCACCCGCCATGGACACAGCGCAGCCGAGGCGGACCGAGTCCGGAATGGCACCGAGCAGACCCGCCCTGCTGACCTTCCTGGGCGGTGTGGGAACGGTCACCGGGAGCAAGTTCCTGGTCGAGAGCGACCACGCACGCGTCATGCTCGACTGCGGACTGTCCTAGAGCCTCGCCGATCTGCGACGCCGCAACTGGCGCCCGCCGCCGTGCGACGCGTCGTCCGTAGCACTGCCGCCCGCGTGTGTCAGCCAGGGTCGGCGGAGAGGCCGACACTTTCCACGGCGGCGACCGCACAGGTTTCGTCGTTGTCGGAGGTGTTACCGCTGATTCCGACGGCGCCCAGTACACGGCCGGCGCTGTCGCGGATCAGTACGCCTCCGGGCACCGGGGCGATCCGGCCACCGGAGATGGAGCTCAGCGCGTCGAAGAATGCGGGCGCCGCCTCAGCCCGGGCGGCCAAGGTGCGTCCGCCCAAGCCCATGCCCAGGACGCCCCAGGCCTTCGCCTGGGCGATCTGCGGTTGCAAGAGGCCGCTACCGTCCTCCCGTTGGCAGGCCACCAGTGCGCCTCCCTGGTCCAGGACGGCGACGGTGAGCGGGTGGAGGTTCTGTCGTCGGCCGGTCGCCGGCGCGGCGTCGACGATGTGCGCTGCCTGGGACAACGACAAGGGTTCCATGAGCCGTTCTTGATTCCTCGGTTCGTGGGTCGGTCTGCCCGCGCTTCCCGGCGACAGTGGCTGTGGGACACGGTGTCCCACAGCCACTGACTCTTCACAGGCGCGGTGGGACAGGCCCCGCGCGCCCGATCAGGCGATGGCCTGCTCCGCTCCCTGCCCGGCGTCGGTGATCTCCACGTAGTCGAAATCCTCCGACTCCTGCGGCGGTACGACCGGTACGACCACCGGTGGCAGACCCACGGCATAGAGCTCGGCCCCGGTCTCGGCCGTGAAGTCGAGCGTCTCGTCGGATTCGACTTGGATGGCCGCCAGCCGTTCGACCGGCGTCTGTTCGCAGGTTCCACTGCCGGACAGCACCACGATCAGCCGCCGCCCGCGGGGCTCCCTCGACGACCAGTGCGCCGTCGGGCCGAGCCTGGTCATCTCCATCCACATGCCGCGCTCGGAGAACGAGCCCAGGAACTTGCGGTCCACGCGGTCCGCGCCCGGTACCGGCAGCCAGTTGAACCGCTTAGGATCGGCGATGATCACGTCCTTGTAGCGGGGCTTGGGGTACTTGAGCCGTTCGCCGTAGACGTGTTCCCAGATGGCGTTGAGCATCCACTGCGTCTTGCCGTCCGACCGGTGGTAGTAGTTGCCGTCGAACCGCCCGGTCTCCGACATCTCCTTCTTCGCCCGGCGGCGCTGCTCGATGCTCATGAACCCGCAGCCGGACGCACCGCCGAACTGGAGGACGAGCTGGACGCGTTCGCCGGGAGCGGCGTCGCCGAGCGCGTCCTCCTGCGGGCCGTACGCCGTGCCCTCGGGGAAGTAGCCGACCTCACCCTCGCGCAGTACGAGGCCATGCCCCAGGTTCATGTCGCCACGGACCGGAAGGCGTATCTGCTCGAAGTTGTGGCGGTGGCGCGGCATCCAGAAGTCGGCATCCTGACGACCCAGGATGTACATGAAATTGTCGGGGGAGTCGGGCTCTCCCTTCAGCAGGTGCTGGAAGGAGACGTCGCCGGTGGGGTGGTCCTTCACCCAGGCTTTGTCGTCGAAGTGGGTGATCTTCATGCTGTTCTCCGGGAGAGGGGGAGTCGTTCAGCCGGCGGGCGTGGGATCCGCGGCGACGGGGTGGATCTCTGCGGGGCGATCCGCGGCCTTCTGCAGGACGAGGCGTCCGAGGGCGAAGACGGTGCCGGCACACGCCGCGCAGACAAGCCCGGCGACGACGAACATCGCCCCCATGCTGATCGACGCGGCGACCATCCAGCCGCCGACGGTGGGGCCGATGATCCCGCCGACCCGGCCACAGCGCATCGCCCAGCCGACACCCGTGGCCCGCAGGGTTGTGTCGTAGTAGGTGGCGAGCAGCGAGACCGTGCACATCTGGGCGCCGATGGCGAAGAAGCCGGCGACGAAGACCGTGCTCAGGAGCCACGCGCCCGATGTGCCGGTCTGTCCGACGCAGGCGATGCCGACGGCTCCCAGGGCGTAGGAGAGGCTGATCACCATGCCCGGCGCCCATCGGCCGGACAGTCTGCTGATCATGAGGCTGCCGAGAATCCCGCCGACGTTCAGCGAGGCCACGGCGAGGATCGCCGCGGACGTGCCGATGCCGGCCCGTGTGGCCAGTGTGGGGAGCCAGTTGACGATGAAGAAGGCCATCAGCAGCGTCAGGAACAGGGCAACCGACAGGAGCGTGGTGCCCAGTGCCCGCCCCTCTGTGAACAGACTCCACACAGGAGTCCGCCGAGGGACATCCCCTGCCTTCGTCTTCGCCTGTGCCACCTGTTCCTCGTCGATGCCCATCCGGGCCAGGAGCTTCGCGATGGCGGCGTCATCGTTCCGCAAGGACAGGAAACGAATGGACTCCGGCACGAAGGCGATGATGAGAGGGACGAGCAGCAGCGGAAGGACGCCGCCGACGACGAAGATGCTGCCCCAGCCGTATCGGGGGATCAGGTGGGCGGCCAGCACGCTGCCGAGCACCGAGCCCAGCGGGATGCCGCAGAACGTGATGGCCGCCACGGTGGCCCGTGCCCGCTTCGCGGCGTACTCGGCGGCGATCGCGATGGCCCCGGCAACGCGCCGCCGACACCGAGACCGGTGACGAACCGGATGACGCTCAACGAGGTCATCGAGTCGGCGAGAGGAGTGGTGAGAGAGGTCGCGCCGAAGAGGAGAACAGCGAGCACCAGTGTCGGCTTCCGGCCGATCCGGTCGGCGATCACCCCGGTGGAGATCGCGCCGATCAGCCCGCCGAACAGGCCGATGCCGAAGACGAAGCCGAAGCTGGAGGGGGAGACGTGCCAGGTGGTGGCAACGTCGGGTGCGGCAAAGGAAATCGACTGGGTGTCGAACCCGTCGAGGACCATTACGGCGACGCAGAGCGTGATGATGAGGGTTTGGAAGCGGGATGTCTTGCTGCGGTTGATGAGCGAGTCAAGATCGGGACGTGCGTCGGCACTCAAGGCGCCTCCTGGGTGTGTGCGGCTCTGAAAAGTCCCCCTTGGTTCTCCGGATCACCGCGAGGCACGGATGTCCGTGTCCGCGGCCGATGGGCGCGCGTGCTGTGGCGAGAACGCAGGGCCGCCGACGACGGACCGATGGTGCCAGGGCGTCGGCGGGCAGGTTCTCAGCGGGTCAGCGAGACCAGCTTTGTGCTCATGAGCGAGGAGATGAGGCGCGTGTAGCTGGGATCGGAGAGCCGGATCTGCTGCGTCCCCGGAGAGGAGGTGAGAAGTTCCAGGGCGTGATCGTGGTAGGCGCGGGTGGCCTGCTCTGCCCGTTCGGGGTCTCGTGCCTCCAGTGCCTCGACGACGAGGATGCGGTCGTTGTGGAGTGCGCCGGCCACCTCCCGCAGGGGCAGCATCTGACGTTGGGACAGTTCCATCGCCAGCTCCACCTGGAGCTGACCGAGGAAGGAGCAGATCGCGGCGAGTACCGGGTTGCCGCAGAGCCCGGAGAGCAGCCGCAGGAAACTCCGTAGATCCTGCATCGCCCGGTCCAGGTCCTCGATGGAGGCGAGCCGCTCGGCGGCCTCCCGCAAAGAGGCGAGTTCCTCGTCGGTCGCGTGGCGCGCGGCGAGCCCGGCCGCGTGCGAGTTGACCACTCCGAGGATGTCCATCACGTCCGTGACGGAGGAGGCCTCCAACTGGATGGCCGAGGCCAACGACACCGCGATCAGGGTCTCTGTCCGCACGGTGACGATCGATCCGCTGCCGTGCCGGACCCGGACCAACCCCTGGGAGGCAAGGGCACGAACGGCCTCCCGCACTGTGGCGACACTGACTCCGTACCTCGCGGCAAGATCACGGTCCGGTGGGAAGCGCGAGCCGTGGGGGAGTTCGCCACGCAGGATCCTGACTCGCAGATCCTCCAGGATCTGATCTGCGACCCGCACTCGGTCGATCTTCAGATAGGCCCGCGAGCCGTCGGGGTTCTCCTCCATGGCTGACGCCTCCCTCGGAGTCCGTGACGTGCACCACAAAGTACGTACAGCAGTGACTAGTGTCAGTGACTGGTCACTTGGTAGGTTCCTATGCGCTGCCGAGTGGCCACGACACCCCGACCTCGGCGCATCTCAACTGCCACCCACGCAAAACGCCCGGCCGGGAAAACCCGGCCGAGCGCCTGCATGAAACTGCTCGCGGACTGAATCGTCTAGAAGGGGTCAGCGAGTCGAACGCTGGATCAGCTCATACTGCGCGGAGGTGGACTCGCCGGTGATGAGTCCGTAGTAGCCGACGGACCAGAACTGCCCCTTGCGGCCGGTGGGCGCGAGGGCCTCGATGTCGTACGACTGGGTGTGGCCGCTGGGGACGGCATCGCCCGCGACGGAGGTCCAGACGCCGTCGCGCAGGCGCCAGTAGAGGGCGGTGCCCTCGTAGCCGTAGGGGTCGCCCGAGACCCAGACGGTGCCCTTGCCGTCGCCGGTGATGGCGCCGGCCCACAGCCCGCCGACCGGCCCGGTGACGTCGTGCCAGCTGTGGCCGTCCCAGTGCAACACCTTGGTCTGCTGCGGTTCGTCCTCGACGTACGGCGTGAGAGCGGTGACCCAGACACTGCTGGCGGACTCCTGGTAGACGGCCGTGACCCGGATGTCGCTGCCGGACGGCGCGACGTCGGTCCACGAACTGCCGTCCCAGTGCAGGAGCACGGATCGGCTCGGCTGACCGACGTACGCGAACTGCCCGACCGCCCAGGCGTCGCGGGAGGTTCGCGCCTCGATAGCGGTGATGCTGACGCCGGCTTGGAGGGGGGTGCTCTGCCAGACGCCGTGGGCGTAGGAGTTGATCGCGGTGTCGCCCACCAGCCAGACCTTGCCGGGGACCGCGGCGAGCTTCGCGAATCCGTAGCCCTTCTCGGCGGGCAGCGGCGTCTGCGTCCACCGCTTGCCGTCGTAATGCGCCAGGGTCTCGCCCTGCTGGTCCCAGCCGTACGCCCAGACGTCGTGCGCCGACACCGCGTCCCCGGCGTGCCACACGCCGGTCGCCGGCACGCCGGGGGTGGACTGCTGCTGCCAGGTCCTGCCGTTCCAGCGCAGGATGACACCCTGGCCGACGCCGTCGATGTACTGGACTCCCACCGCCCAGGCGGCATTCGGACCGACCGACGCGATGTCGAAGAGCGCTGAGTTGTCCGAGAGCGTCCCCGCCAGGGACGTGTGCCAGGCAGGAGCCGAAGCCTGGCCCGGGGCCGACGGGGCGGGAACCGCACTGTCCGTCGCTGCGACCGAGGCCGGGGCGACGGCCACGGTAGCCGCCGTTAACGCCGAGACAATCGCGACCTTGAGGTACGTGCCTGTCTTCATGACTGCTCCCCGTTGTCTACGTCTACGGGGGAGCCGCGTGGATCGCAACTTCGCCCCCGTTGCCGCTTGCTCACCCAGGAGACCGTTCGCCCCGCCGGACGGTTGTGCCAGCAGCAGCGGTAGCACCGCGGCGCCGACATGGCCTGGAACCGGCTCGACCCCCGGCGGTCCCACCTGACGCTCGCGCCGGCGGAACCGTTTCAGCGGGGCGCCGTGTCCTCCTTCGCGGAAGGTGGTTCCACGCCGCGGAACCACCTGCGAAGGGGGATGGCCATGTGGGAGGTACGCGAGGGAGCACGGTTAGGGGCTTGGGCCGTCGCCGGGGTCATCGGCCTGGCGGTGTTGTACATGATCGGAGCGTTCGCCTTCGGCGGCGCGGCGTGGATCACCGCCCCGTTCCGCGGTGAGGTCGAGAAGCGCAACAACACCGTCGGCTCGGGCGAGTTCCGTCAGACCACGTACGAGGAGTTCTTCGATCTGTGCGAGGCCGTGCAGAACGCCGAAGGCACGATCCAGGTGCTCCAGCAGGAGCGGAAGGCCGCTTCGGAGACCCGCAGGACGCAGATCGACCAGTCGATCACCGCGCTGAAGGCCAGCCGGATCGAGTCGGTCAACGACTACAACTCGAAGGCCGCCCAGGAGCACCGCGCGCCCTTCCACGACAAGGATCTGCCGTACCGGCTGGATGCCACCGCCGAGCGCACGACGTGCACCAACTGATCCCCATCTCACCCTGGGAAGAGGGCAGCACCGCTTGACGCTCGCCCCTCCTGAAGGGGGGAGATTCTTACGGCTTGCGCCGTGAGACTTCCTGTTTCATCGCCGACTGCCCGCCCGGAGTGCTCCGTTGAGGTCTTACACCAGCTCCACAGGCTGCAACCGCCCGTCCGGCGGCCAGAAGGTTCTTCGCCGCGTTCACGTCCCGGTCGTGGGTCGTCCCGCAGTCGCACGTCCAGGTGCGGACGCTGAGCGGCATCTTGTCCTGCAAGGTGCCGCAGGCGGAGCACAGCTTGGACGAGGGGAACCACCGGTCCACGGCGATCACCTCGCGCCCGTACCAAGCGGCTTTGTACTCCAGCATGCTCCGGAACTCCGACCACGCGGCATCGCTGATCGCACGGGCCAGGCTCCGGCTCCTGACCATGTTGCGTACGGTCAGGTCCTCGATCACGAGCGTTTGGTTTTCGCGCACGAGTCGAGTGGTCAATTTGTGCAGGCCGTCCCGCCGACGGTCGGCGATCCGGGCATGGATCTTGGCGACCTTGAGCCGGGCCCTGTTCCGGTTCGCCGAACCCCTGGTCTTCTTTGCGAGGTTCCGCTGAGCCTTCGCCAGGCGAACGCGGTCCTTGCGCTCGTGGCGCGGGTTGGTGACCTTCTCCCCGGTCGACAGGGTCAGCAGGTGGTCCAAGCCCACGTCGATACCGACCGCGTTGCCGTTGGCCCGCAGGGGCTCGAGGGACGGGTCGTCACACAGCATCGAGACGAACCAGCGGCCCGCAGCGTCCTGCGACACCGTCACCGTCGAGGGGTCCGCTCCCTCGGTGAGGGGCCTCGACCACACGATGTCCAGCGGTTCAGGCATCTTCGCCAGTGTCAGTTTCCCGTCACGGAACCGGAAGCCGGACGTGGTGTATTCCGCCGACCTTCGGGACTTTCGCCTGGACTTGAAGTGCGGGTGCTTGGCCCGCTTGGCGAAGAAGTGGGTGAACGCCGTCTGCAAGTGCCGCAGCGTCTGCTGCAGCGGAACCGAGGAGACCTCGCAGAGGTAGGCCAGTTCCTCGGTCTTCTTCCACACCGTCAGCATGGCCGAGGTCTGGTTGTAGTTGACCCGTTCCTGACGCGTCCACGCCTCCGTACGAGCGGCGAGCGCCAGGTTGTAGACCTTGCGAACGCATCCGAAGGTGCGCGACAGCTCGGCTGCCTGCGCAGCGGTCGGATAGAAGCGGTACTTGAACGCCCGCTTCACGTGATTCCCGGTCACGCTCACAAACCAGCGAGTCCACAAGTAGAGACCAAACCTGCGGGTCAGGGCACGGCGATCCGCCCTGATGGCGAATCCCAGCTCGATGCCCGGCTCCGCAGGAATCCGTTCCCTCTCCACCCTGAAGAGCGGACTATCCACGGAGGAATCCGATGAAGAAGTTCGTACGCATGGCCCTGGCCGCCGTCATTGCGCTCGTCGTGGGCCTGGCCCTGACGTCCTGCACCGACGACTCCAGCCAGGACAAGGAGAACAAGGCCAAGCAGGACAACTACGACCACCTCGTGGCCCAGCAGCCGGCGGGCCGCATGGAGTACTCGCCGACCCGCGAAGCGATCAACCAGTGGATCAAGACGTGGGGGAAGCGGGGCAAACTCTCGTACGTCTACATCCAGAACGCCAAGGGCGAGTACGGGTACTTCATCATGAAGGGCCTGCCGGTGCCGCGCTGCAAGATGCTCACTCCGACGGAGAAGGTGGAGTCCACCAACAACGGCGTCGCGGTTCTCTCACAGCCCGGCATGGACGGTACGTACACGTCGGGCTCCACCTGCAACGCCTACTACGGTTTCGATGCCACGACGGGTGCGTACATGGAGTTCACGGTCGGCACGAACCAGTCGTTCTTCCTGTTCGACAAGCCCATGACGATGCCGGAGTACGCCAGCGCCAAGCAGTTGGGGCCGACCTCGGTGAAGGACGTCGAGAAATAACCTGGAGCGGGCGGGGGCCGGTTGAAAGAGTTCCGGCTCCCGTGTCCCGCCGAGCGGCACGGTCCCACGGGCACGGTCTGACCCTGCTCCCCGCTGGCACCCGGCTGCTCGACGCCACGGACGCGGTCGACGAACCGGATACCGCGCGAGACGCGGAATGGCGGCTGCTCGGGCGACTCGTTGAGAGCCACGCCAGGAGGGTTACGGTCCGGGCGGCCCGTCGCTCTTATCGTGTGGGCACGACGGGGCGGCGGGAGGCGGGCGGACAGGTGGCGGGACCGGAGATCGATTACAAGGCTGTCTTCGAGGTCTTGCCCGGCATAGTGGCGCTGCTGACTCCTCAGCTGGTGTACGCAGACGCGAACGAGGACTTCACGCGTAGCTCCGGGCGCACTCGCGAGCAGCTGATCGGGCGGTACTTGTTCGATGTGTTTCCCGACCGGCCCGACGACCCTGCCTCGAGCGGGATGCGGAACCTGGGAGCGTCTCTGCGCCGGGTGGTGGCGACAGGAGAGCGCGACACCATGGCCCTGCAGCGTTACGACGTCGAATCGGTGGACCGGCCCGGTGAGTGGGAGGAGCGGTACTGGAGCCCGGTCAACGCGCCGGTGCTGGACCCGGACGGCAACGTAGTGCTGCTGATCCATCGGGTGGAGGAGGTCACCGAGCTCATCCGCGCCCGTGGCGGGCGAAACGGTGGTGACCGGGCCCGCGTCATGGAGGCCGAGCTGTACACGCGCGCCCGGGAACTGCAGCAGGTCAACGAGCGCCTGCGGCAGGCTCACGCCCGCGAGCGCGAGGTTGCACTCGCCTTGCAGGATGCGATGCTGCCCGCTCCTGGCGAGGTGGGTCACCATCGCGCTGCTGTGCGCTACCGGCCCGCTGCAGGCGCGCTGAACGTGTGCGGCGACTGGTACGACCTGGTGGACCTGTCCGGCGACCGCATTGCGGTCGCTGTCGGCGACGTTGTGGGTCACGGACTCGCCGCGGCAGGCGTCATGGGCCAATTGCGCAGCGCTCTCAGCGCCGCTTCCCGGGTTTCCGCCGGCCCGGCCCAGGCGCTCGAAGTCCTTGGTCTGTACGCGCGTTCCGTCGAGGGCGCCGAATCGACCACGGCTGTGTCGGTCTGCATCGACTGGGACACCCGCACCCTCACCTACAGCAGCGCCGGTCACCCGCCACCCGCCCTCCTGCGGGGCGCGGGCAACGTTGAGTTCTTGGACCAGGCCACTGATCCCCCTCTTGGCGCCCGCCCCGAGCATGCCGCCCGCCCACAGGCCGCTACTGGCTTCGCCGAGGGCGACACGCTGGTCCTGTATACCGACGGCCTGATCGAACGCCGCCGCGAAGACATCGACGTCGGCCTGGGCCGCCTCAACGATGCCCTGGCCGACCATCAAGGAACCGAACCCGAGAGCCTCGCCGATGCCCTCTTGCTCGAGTTGCTTCCGCCCGGCGGCGCCACCGACGACACCGCCCTGGTGGTCATCAGACTGTGAGAGCTGGGAGGCGGGCGGCCTCCCAACACGGCACGGCCGACTCGGGGCGCTCCCTCAACTCCAGTCCGTTGAGCAGCTGGTCGGGGCCGACGGCGTATCGCCGCACCGGTTTCACCACCGCAGGCTCCCCTGAAAACGCTCTGAAACCGCGATGAATGGGGGGTCGGCCACGCTCTGCCGCATGACGACAACGACAGCCCCGCGAGAGTCAGCGGCCCGGCAGGGGATCACCATGAACGGCCTGCGACTGATCCGCCGCCACGCGCCGGTCTTCGTGCGCTTCGCAGGGCTGGGCAGCGGGGTCACCCTGGCGGCCTCGGCGGCCCTGGTCCTGTTCGCGCAATGGATGCCGTGGATGGCGGCGAACGCGCTGACCACTGTCGCCTCCACCGTGGCTGCCACCGAGCTGCACGCCCGTGTCTCGTTCGGTCACGGCCGGCCCGGCTTGGCCGGCCACCTGAAGAGCGCGGCCACCATTGGCGCCGGCTGGCTGGTCACGTCCGGCGCGGTCGGTGTGCTGGCCGCGCTCCGCCCCGACGCCGGGCTCGTCCTGCAGCAGACGGTGTACCTGTCGGCCACCGCGCTCGTCGGGATCGGCCGCTATCTCGTGCTGCGTCTGGCCGTGTTCGCGGAGAGGGCCCCGCGAACGCGGACCGGCGGCGGCGTCCGGGTGCGTACCGCATACGACGCGGCGGCGTGAGGCCCGGCGAGAAAGCACTGTGGCCCACCGTGGCTTGAGCAGGCGGCGCGTCCCTCGGGGGCCCTGCAGTCCTCTATTCGATCCGGACGCGCCTGACCTGGACGCGGACGACGGCGGCGAAGATCCGTGGACTTCACCGGTCTTCATCCATGCCGCTCAGGACCGGGCGCGGATTCCCTCGTAGAGGAGGTCGAGCACCCGACTCACCTGATCGCGGTCCTCGAGCACAGGCGCGACCATGGCGATGCCGCTGAGGGCCACCACCACATCGTCCGGTTCGACCTCGGGACGCGTGGCTCCCGCCGCCGCGGTTGCCGCGAGCAGCGCGCCGACGGCTTCATCGACTTGCCCGCGGCTCTGCGCGAACGGGTCCCTGCCCGCGGCCACGACGGCTTCGAGCGCTTCCGTCAAGCCGATCTTGGTGGCCCAGTAGTCGACGAACCGGTCCATCCAGATCCGCAGGGCATCTTGGGGTGGCTCCTGCTCCAGCAGTTCCATCGCCCCGGCGCACACGGCATCCAGTTCCGAGCGGTAGGCCGCTTCGATGAGGTCTTCGCGTGCCGGGAAGTGGCGGTAGATGGTGCCGACACCGACGCCCGCCTCCTTGGCGATCTCGGTGAAGGGGACGTCGGGCCCTCGCTCGACGAACAGGTGCAGCGCCGCCTCGAGGATGCGGGCGCGATTGCGCTGCCCGTCCGCGCGCGGTCTGCGCTGCGTCGTCTCGGTTTTGGCCACAGTCACCCCTAGGAAGCGGAATCCATTCCATTTGCATGTTAACTCCCGGGCGGAGGGGTGTGGGCCAAGGCCGCAGGTCGGGCGGCTGGGAGCCGGCTCCCGCGGCGCTGGGTGCGCCCCGCCCGCGCCCGGACTTCAATCCGCGGCGCCGTCGAGCCCCCGCTTGCATCCGGAACGCATTCCGGTTAGCTTGGTCTTACCGGAATGAATTCCGGATAGCGGTACAGCTCCGCGACAGGGGCCCTCCCGAACATCCCTTGGCTGTTCGCCGTGGTGCGCCGACTGTCCACCGAGCGGAGCCGGACCCCGAAAACAACCTTCTGACGCCCGACGGGCAAGGCTGAACCAATAGCCCTCCGGCGCGGGCGCCACTCCACTGCGAAGGACTGAGTGCAATGAACACAGAAGACCTCTCATTCCCCGAGGACGAGAAGGTGCTGGTCACCGGCGGCAGCGGTTTCGTCGGCGCCCACACGGTCGCACGCCTGCTGCGCGAGAGGCATCAAATCCGGGTGGCGGTCCGGGGGCCCGCACAGGAGGCTCAGGTGCTGGCGGCGCTCCGGCAGGCCGGGGTCGACCGGGCGGACCTGCTGGAGTTCGCGGTCGCGGACCTCAGCGCCGACGACGGCTGGGCGCAGGCCATGGACGGGATCGCGCACGTCCTGCACCACGCGTCACCCTTCCCGCCCACTCCTCCCGAGACGGAGGACGAGGTCATCCTCCCCGCCCGCGACGGCGCGGTTCGGGTGATCGCCGCCGCCCGCAGCGCCGGGATCCCTCGGGTCGTGATGACATCCTCCTTCGCCGCGGTCGGGTACACCCTGACGCCCGACGACCACTACACGGAGGAGAACTGGACCGACCCGGACACCCCCGGGCTGCCCGCCTACCACAAGTCGAAGGTGCTGGCCGAGAGGGCGGCGTGGGACTACGTCAAGACCAACGGGGGCATCGAGTTGGCGGTCGTCAACCCCACCGGCATCTTCGGCCCCCAACTCGTGGACCGGCCCTCAGGCTCGATCGGACTGATCAAGGCCCTTATGGCCGGGCGGATGTCCGCCGCGGTGCCGGTCTGGAACTTCGGCGTCGTCGACGTACGCGACGTCGTGGACCTGCATCTGCGCGCGATGCTGCACCCGAAGGCCGCGGGCGAGCGATTCCTCGCCAACAGCGGATCGTCCAGCCTGTTCAAGATCGCGAACATCCTTCGCGAGCAATTCCCCGCCGCGGCCGACCGGTTGCCCGCGACGGAACTGACCATCGAGCAGGTACGCGAGGCCGCGAAGACCGAGCCCGCGTTGAAGGACGCAGCCGTTCTGGAGGGCCGGATCCCCAACATCAGCCACGAGAAGGCCAGTTCCGTCCTCGGCTGGGAGCCCCTGGACGTCAGGGACACCATCGTGGCTACTGCGGAGGCCCTGATCGAGCTGGGCGCGGTCACCCTGCCGGAGTAGGCAGTACCACGTCGTGACCGACGACGAGCTCGGTCGTCAACCGTGAAGTGGCGAACAGTCCGTGGTTGTCGGGGCAGTACGCCGCCTCTGTCACCACGTTCAGGGCCGGGCGCGGATCCCTCTCTGCAGGAGGTGGAGCACCCGGCTCACCTGTTCGTCCGGATCGACCTTGGGGTGCTTGCCCGGGCTGCGCGTCGCAGCCCGTCGAGCACCCCTTATATCCGGAACACATTCCGTTCAACTTGATCACGCTTACCGGCCCAGGTTCCGGATAGCGATTCGCCCCGCGTCGAAGGCCCGCAAACGCCTCCACGGGGCACGCCGACACCAACGGAGATCCCCCATGAACCCCCAGCAGCGCCTCACCACGCCCTTCGGCTTCCACAGCACCGCGAGCGAGGTCATCCAGGGCGTCGACCTCACCGGCAAGCGCGCCATAGTCACCGGTGCCACCTCCGGAATCGGCGTGGAGACGGCACGCGCCCTGGCCGGCGCCGGAGCCGACGTCACTCTCGCCGTCCGCAACGTCGAGGCCGGCCACCGTGTCGCCGAGGAGATCACGGCCAAGACCGGCAACCCCCGGGTGGCCGCCGCACCGCTTCAGCTGGCCGACCAGGCCTCGGTCGCGTCCTTCACCGACGCCTGGCATGGCCCGCTGCACATCCTGGTCAACAACGCCGGGATCATGGCGCTGCCCGAACTGCAGCGCAGCCCCGAGGGCTGGGAGCTGCAGTTCGCCACCAACTACCTCGGGCACTTCAACCTTGCCCTCGGCCTCCACAAGGCGCTCGCCGCCGCGGGCGGCGCGCGCCTCGTCTCCCTGAGCTCCATCGGCCATCTCTTCTCCCCGGTCGTCTTCGACGACATCAACTTCGAGCGCCGCCCCTACGAGGAATGGGCCGCCTACGGCCAGGCCAAGACGGCCAACTCGCTGCTGGCCATCGAAGCGGCCACGCGCTGGGCCGACGACGGCATCACCGCCAACGCCGTCATGCCCGGCGGCATCCGCACCGGCCTCCAGCGCCACCAGGAGGGCAACATGACGCCGGAGATCGAGGCGGCCTTCGACGCCTTCGCCTGGAAGACCGTCGAGCAGGGCGCCGCCACCTCGGTGCTGGCGGCCGCATCCCCGCTGCTCGCGGGCGTCACCGGCCGCTACTTCGAGAACTGCAACGAAGCCGAGGTCCACACCCACCTCGACCCCACCGCCACGACCGGTGTGCTCCCGTACGCACTCGACGCGGGCGACGCGACGCGGCTGTGGGACGTCGCCACCAAGATGCTCCACGGGTAAGACGCTCCGCCCCTGAAAGGAACGCGCTCGGGGGTGGCCCGCTCAACACGTCGTCTGCCGCCGCCGAGGACGGCGCGGTCGGCATGGTTGGCATGGTTGGCTACTCAGCGACCAAGGCCGAGCATGTGGGGGATGACGCTCCCCGCCGCTGCCCTCGCAGGCCTCTACGCCTACCGAAACAGCTCCCCTTCGAGGGCGACGCGTACCGAGAGGGCGCAAGTCAGCTCGCCGACCGCTACACCACGAACTGCCGCGAAGTTCCGTTGTCCGGACCACGCCCGAGGCCGGGCAGGACCGTGGCACGCGAGGGCTTGTAGCCCGGCCTTGAGTCTGATTGGGTACGGCGCGCCGGATACGCGAGGGGCGCGAGATGGCGGGAGGGAACAGCCAACGTGCAGCCTACGGCGCAGCAGCACATCCACGGGCCTCTGCCCGAAGGGCTCGCACGAGCGATACATGAGACTGCCGGTGACATCGCCACGCTGTTGAAAGGCACCTCCGACACGACCGTTCCCGTACCGGATTCGCAGTGGACGGTCGGCGAGGCGGCCGCCCATCTGGCGCTGGCCAACGAGCTCATGGCCGACCTGGCAGCCGGGCACCAACGTCCCTACGGCGACGGCACGACGCAGAGCCTGGCCGCAGCGAACGCACAGGCCCTCGCCTCGTTCGGGGAGCGCGGGGCGGAGCCGCTGGCATCGATGATCACAGAACAGGCCGACGCGTTCCTCGACGCGGCGGATCGGGCCGCCGCCGACGAGAGCATCGTCGGCCCGGCACTCGTCACGCCCCTGGGCCCCATGGACAGGAACGTTCTCGCGTCCTACCTGCTGACGCACATGCTGGGCCACGGCTACGACCTTGCCCGTGCGCTGAACCGCCCCCACATGATCGACCGCGACCGTGTCGGGCTGTGCATGCCGTTCATGCTCTCGGTCATGCCGCGCGTCGTCGATTCGGCAGCCGTCGCCGACCTGACTGTCCGCTACGCCATTCGCCTCCGCGGCGGCGCGGCGTTCGGCGTGAGCCTGGGCGACGGAGCTGTGCACGTGACCCCGACGACGTCGAGTCGTCCGGACTGCACCATCCTGATCGAACCCGTCGCCTTCCTCCTCATAGCGCTGGGCCGTCGCAACCCGTGGAGGGCCATCGGGCAGGGGCAGGTCGTTGCCTGGGGACGCAAACCCTGGCTCGCGCCCCGTTTCCCGACCCTGTTCACGGCGCCCTGATTCCAACCGGCAGGTTGCTCCCTGGCACTTGATGTGCGGTGATAGCGTCCCGGCCGAGGACGAGAGCGCCATGTCTTCCGGACGAGCCGTGCGCCACACCCGGGGCGCCAAGAGGTCGCACTTCAGGAGGCATTGTGTCCGGTGCGGGCGAACTCGGCGGCAAGCAGCTCAGCGCAGAGCCACTAGGCGTCGACTGGATTCACGGGTCGCCGTCCGCCAAGCACAACACCGACCCCGATCTTCAAGTGCACTGGTACGACGAGCACACGGTGTTGCTGAGACAGAACAAGGCGATCAACTACGAGGCTCCGTTTCTGTACGTGCTGTTCGGGAATCGCCAGGCGGTCCTGATCGACACGGGTGCCACAGAGTCAGCGGATTTTCTTCCGGTACGCCGGACTGTCGATGACCTCGTCGAGACGTGGCTGGCTGGTAACCCCCGTGACTCGTACGGCCTTCTCGTACTCCACACGCACTCGCACAGCGACCACGTCGCGGGCGACGGCCAGTTCCTCGACCGGCCGGACACGATCGTGGTGGGTGGCGATCGGGATGCCGCCTGGACATACTTCGGGTTCGCCGACGACCCGGAGGCGGTGAGGCCGCTCGATCTCGGGGGGCGGGTACTGGAAGCGCTCGCGACCCCGGGCCACGACGCTGCGGCCATCACCTTCTACGACCCGTGGACCGGGTTCTTGCTGACGGGAGACACCGTCTACCGCGGACGGTTGTACATCGAGGACTGGTCGGCATTCTCACGGAGCATCGACCGGCTGATCGCATTCGTCGACCACCGTCCCGTCACCCACGTCCTGGGCTGCCACATCGAGATGACACGCGAGCCTGGTGTCGACTACCCGATCCGCACCACGTACCAGCCAGACGAACCCCCGCTGGAGATGACCCCGGCCCACCTGCACGCCGTGCGCGCGGCCCTGGACGAAGTCGGGCCTCAACCCGCCCGACGTGCGTTCGCCGACTTCATCCTCTGGCCCAAAGAGTGACGGACAGACGCGCCGGACTCCCGCCTTGAGTCCAAGGGTGCGAAGGGCGAGCCGGGGAGGTGTCCTCCGAACCGTGGCGCCCGGCGACGGCGCGACACCGCCCAACGCTGCGCCCCCATTGGACAGGGCCGTGTCGGCGTCGTAGCGCTCATGAGACGCACGGATTGAGCCGCGCCGATAGGCTGATGGGGCTCGGCAAAACGTGCACTCAGCCAGAACTCCAGCGAACGCAGCACAGGAGGAATCGTGGCCGGTCAGTTTGAGGCGACAGCCGAGATCAACCGCCCTATCGAGGAGGTTTTCGCCTTCCTCTCCGACGGCACGAACGACCCCAAGTTCAGCCCGAGGGTCCAGGCGATCACGAAGGCTCCGGAGGGGCCGACGGCAAAGGGCACGGTCTTCACGAGCACGGTCAAGGACGCCGGCATGAAGACGGGCCGGACGTTCCGGATCACCGAATTCGACGCTCCCCACCGAATCCGCTGGACGGAGACCTCGAAGAACATCGTGACGGCGGACGAGGGTGGCTATGACCTGGAGTCCACCGGTCCGGGCACGACCAAGGTGAGGATCTTCAACAACCTCGAAGGCCACGGCATCGGAAAACTGCTGGTGGGCTTCGCCCTGGGTGCAGCACGCAAGGACGCACCCGCGTTCGGGCAGCGAATCAAGGCGGCGGTGGAGGCGTCCTGAGCGACTGGCCCCCAGGTGCGGTGATCCCTCGGTTGAACCACGTGGAATGGTGGTCGTCGAGAGGGCTCGCAAATGCCCAGCCGCGCACGAATCGGGACCGGCGCCAGAGCCATCACCTCGACCTCGACGTCGATCCGCGACTGATCGGCGTCCACCTTCAGGAACACATCGCCGACGCGCAGAGTCGCGGCTCGGAATAGGCGTCGAGGACTTCGACCTCATCCATGGGCGACCGGTATCCCGGGGACAACCGCCGACGTCGCCGGGTATATCGCCACACACCGATGATCAGCGGTGGCCGCAGCCTTCCCGCAGCCGACCCACGAGCAAGATCAAGGTCTATGGCTGGAGGTCGCGCTGGTACCAACCGCCTGACTTGCCGCCGAGATCGGCCGGGGTGGCAGGGCCAACCGGGACGAACCCTGCCTTGGCCAAGACTTTCTGGGACGCGGCATTGTCGTGGGAGGTGGCCGCCCGCAGTGTGAGCAGGCCGTGCATCGCTGTCGCCATCCGGCACAGCTCCCGGACGGTCGCGGTCGCCACGCCGCGGCCGGCGACCCGCTCCGCGACCCGGTAGCCGAGTCTGGCAGTGCCGTCCTCCAAGTCGTACAGGTTGAACCTGCCCAGTACCGAGCCGTCCTCGGCGACGAGCACGTAGAAGGCGCACACGCCGGCCTCCTGCTCGGCCAGCGAGGCGTTGTACCGGTCGGTGAACTGGTCGAAGAAGTCGTCGCCGCGGTCGGAGATCGAGGCAGCGAAGTAGCCGCGGTTCGCCAGCTCGAAGGCCAGGACCGCCGGGGCGTGGCCGGCATGCAGCCGCTTCAGCTCGGGCATTGCCCGACCCTACCCAGATGGTGCGCTGAGGCCACATGAGTTTCCGCCAGCGGCAGACTGCCTTGGTCTTGGGGCTGGTTCCAGGGCCTCAGCAAAGTCGGGTGAGGATGTCCGGTTTCGGGACGGGTGCTTTAGCTCAGCGAGTGACGCAGGTAGCGCGACTCGGGTGGCCCGAAGGTCAGCCCGTTCTCGTCGAGGGCGTTAGCGATGGTCAGTTGGCCGTGGGGGAAGTGGAAGCTGACGGCGACTGTTCCCTGGGCCATGTCGGTCCCAGCCCATTCGAGGAGCTCTACGTCCTGAAGACGCTGGCTCTGGAGGGCGTGCAACTCGGGGCGTATGTCGTGGCGCCACTGGAGATCGAAGTCGGGCCACAGGACCGGGCGGTGGGTGTCGACCGTGTTCCAGGTGATCGAGAGGTCGTCCAACTTTGCGTGGTTGATCTCAACCTGCTCTCCGGTGAAGTCGAGCAGGACGGGGCAGTCGGAGAACCACTCGTCGTCCTGCACGTCCCAGACCAGCCAGGCATGGGTCAACGGGCGGCCGATGAGCGCATGCAGTGGCCGGCCGTGGGCTGCCAGGACCGCGGAGCGGCCGTTCAGCCAATGAGGCCGGTAGTTTT
Source organism: Streptomyces sp. NBC_00038 (assembly GCF_026343635.1). Taxonomy (NCBI): domain Bacteria; kingdom Bacillati; phylum Actinomycetota; class Actinomycetes; order Kitasatosporales; family Streptomycetaceae; genus Streptomyces; species Streptomyces sp. NBC_00038. Next base: position 239,382 of record NZ_JAPELQ010000001.1, on the reverse strand, counting down.
CGATCCCGAAGTCGAGCACCCCGGGATCCTCTCAGAACGAGACATCTCGCAACTTTGCCGAGGCCCCGGGATTGGTTCGGGAACCTCACGACGACGTTCTGGCGGGCTGGAGCCTGATTCACGTCGCCAGATGTGAAGAACGCTCCGGCGATTTCCCACAGGCAGGCAAGCACTATGCGCGCGCCGTGGAGATCGGTGCCCGAATCCACCAGCACGCGATGGTCCAGGAGGCCGAGGTGGGACTCGCGCGGATCCCCGGTCCCAACTAGGACTTGTCCGGCCCATCCTGCAACAGAGGTAGATGGAGACAGCGGTGTTTCCTATCTACTGAGGGGCTACAGAGGCGCCAATTGCACCCCGTCTGTGAACGGGCCACCCACCTGTTCGGCGAGCCAATGGACGCGGGCGATCTGGTCGTCGTTCCGGTTCCGGACGTCCAGATCCCACCGAACCGCCGCGGGCCTCCGACGAACTGTGCTCCTTGTCGCCCGCCGCCCGCCATTCGAGGTCGGGCAGTACGTGACGTACTTGCGAGGACTGCAGCCGCAGCAGAGTTACTCATCTCGTCACCGTAGACGGCACTCCCAGACTGGGTGTGACGTCGTTCAGCGGCCCGGCATGTTGGCGTCGAGCGGACCCAGTTGGTAGAGGTTCTGTGGCTTCCCGACGCTCTTACCGAATGTCTGGTCGGGGGCGCTGGTTGAAGGCAGGCACGATCTGCTGGTAGGCGGTGCCTTGGTCGTGAGGGCCGGACGTGATCGGATATTCGGTGTTCTGCCCGCCCCATGAGGACACAACATGGTGCGCATGACTTTGGCCACCCCCGTAGTGAACACCGCTCGCCTGCGACTGCGACCCTTCACCGACGCCGACGCGGACCCACTGTTCGCGCTGCACAGCAGCACCGACGTGATGCGCTACTGGGACTCCCCGCCGTGGACCGACCGGGCCCGCGCCGAGCGATTCATCGCGATGTGCCAGACGATGGCGGACGAAGGCACCGGGGCGCGGGTGGCCATCGACCGTGCTTCTGACCGGGCCTTCGTCGGCTGGTGCGTTCTGGCCGAATGGAACCCGGACTACCGCAGCGCGTCGTTGGGCTACTGCCTCGCCGAGGCGATGTGGGGCCACGGCTACGCGACGGAGGCAGCACACGCCCTGCTGCAGTGGGCATTCGACACACTGGACCTGAATCGAATCCAGGCCGAGACCGACACGCGCAACGTGGCATCTGCCCGGGTCCTGGAGAAGATCGGATTCAGGCGTGAAGGGACGCTGCGGGAAGACTGCGTCGTGAACGGCGAAGTGTCCGACTCGTGGGTGTTCGGATTGATCAGGCGAGAGTGGCGGCCGTCGGCCGTGCCGATTCCAGCCCACGCAAAGCGGCGCTAAGCCCGTTTCTGGCAGAGACCGCGTCCGGGTCGAGTGAGGAAGACTTGACGGGCGAGGCGTCCGAGGCAGCTGAGGGTGACGTTCATGGCCGGGTCGTCCGTGGGCATGCCGAGGAGTTCGTGCAGCTCACGGACGCGGAACGCCTGGTCGGGGTGGGTGCTGAAGGCGTTCACGATGACCTGGTAGGCGGGGGTCAACTCAGGCGGTGGTCTCGTCGTGCTGGGCCTGGAGGTCTGCCAGGAGTTCGTTGATGTTCATGCGGCCAGTCCGAGGGTGTCGCGCCACGCCGACTCGGGGTGGTGAGGCGGCGGGTCATGTTCGCGATGGAAGCCCAGTAGACGCGCGAGGCTGAGGTGTCTGGTCGGTGGTCGTACTCACGGGCGAGGCGCCGGTGAGGGTGCAGGGTGCCGTTCGTCTGCTCCACCACCTACCGCTCCGGCTGCGGGACGAAGCCCTTGCCCTGGTCGGCAGGTTGCGGCGGACGATGTCGACGGTGATGTCGAGCATCGCGCCGTGGATGACGACTTCGTCGTTGAAGCCCTGCTCCACCGGGGCTTTCTCCAGGCGGTGCCCGCATGGTTCGGCGGCCTGGTCGAGCAGAGTGGTGACGACGGCGTTGTCGTGGGCGGACGCGGCCAGCACGACGACACCGATGACCAGCCCCATCACATCCACGGCCAGCCCCCGCTTGCGGCTCGGCACCTTCTTGTTGGCGTCCAGTCCCGTCGTGGTCTTCAGGACACCGGCTGCCGCGCGGACCGACTGGGTTTCGATGACCACGAGGGACGGGTCCTCCAATCGCCGGGCTCTCTCCCGCACTTGGCAGCGCAGGAGTTCCTGGATCCGCTGGTCAAGCTCGTCCTCGCGCCACAGGCCTAAGTCCCGGTGATGAATCCGTTGCGCCGCAGATACTGGCCGCGACGGCCGCCGTACCTCGTCCTCGACGGGTACCCGGTACGACGCGTTACTTCGGTGCCTGGAAGCCGCCGATCTGCTGTTCGAGCAGGTCGGCCAGCCGCAGTGTGGTGCGGTCCTCGAACATCGGACCTATGAGCTGCACGCCCACCGGCAGACCCTCGCAGGACCGACCCGCGGGTATCGCGGTGGCGGGCAGGCCGGGCATGGTGGCCAGACCGGCCCAGACGAGCTGGTCGAAGTACGGGTACTCGACGCCGTCGATGTCGAGCCGACGTTCCAACAGATCAGGGTTGTGGTCGTGCGGGAACGCGGGAGTCGGCGTGATCGGACACACCACGGCATCGAACTCGCCGAACAGCTGCCGCCAGCCGTGGCGGTGGAGCTCGCGACGGTTGTTCACCTCGATCCAGTCGCGGTGGCTGCACACCATGCCGCGCAGCCGCGCCGCGTCGAGACTCTGGTCGTGTGCGCTCAGTCCGGCGGCGCGGGTCCGCAGCTGCTCGTACGCGTCGACGGGGAAACGCGCAACGGAGCCCGAAAACAGCAACTGCGTGTAGAGCGTCCCGGCTTCGGTCAGATCGGGCAGCAGCGCACTGTGCCGTTCGACGCGGGCGCCGCCGTCGACCAGCGCGTCGGCCACCCGGTGCACGCCCGCGCGCACAGCGGACCCGGTCGGAATGAGCGGATGCTCGTCGAGGACCAAGACCCGGAAGTCGCGGAGCCGTTCGTGGCGCGCGGGCGGCAGCGTCACGTGGTGCGCCACGCCGAAGGTCAGTGGGTCCGGTCCGGCCATGACGTCGAGCAGGAGCGTGAGGTCACGGGCGGTGCGCGCCATCGGACCGACGACGGCGAGGTCGAGGTCGACCGGCAATGCCGGCTCGGACGGCGGGACCATACCGCGGTTCGCGGCCAGCCCGAGTGTCGGCTTGTGCGCGTAGACACCGCAGAAATGCGCGGGGGTGCGCAGCGAACCGGCGAGGTCGGAGCCGATGGACAGCGCGCCGAACCCGGACGCCAGGGCCGCCGCCGATCCACCGGAGGATCCGCCCGAGGTACGACCGTGATCCCACGGGTTGTTGGTGGTGCCGTAGATGTCGTTGAAGCTCTGGATGTCTTGTAGTCCCAACGGCACATTGGTCTTACCGAGCACCACCGCGCCGGCGGCTTTGAGCCGCGACACCTGTACCGCGTCCTCGGCCGGTACAAAGTCCCGGTACTGCGGCATGCCCCAAGTCGTGGGCATCCCGACCATGTTGTAAGACTCCTTGACTGTCACCGGAATACCCAGGAGCGGCCGATCCTCGCCCCGGCCGAATTCCTGGTCGGCACGACGCGCAGCCGCCCGGGCACGATCGAAGTCAGACACACAGATCGCGTTGATCACTCCCTCATCCCGCTCAATCCCAGCGATCGCCGCCTCAGTCAATTCCACCGAGGACACTTCACCAGCGCGCAACGCGGCCGCCAACTCTCCGGCCGACCGAAAATTCCAATCCATGAATCCGACGCTAACGGACCGCCCTGGAGGCCATAAAATTCCGCTTCCCGCAACGGAAAAGTCTTCGAACACTCGCCTGGCGGGGGCGAGTGCGAGTCCGGGGCCGGGGATCAGGGCAGGTATTCGTCCGGGTACAGGAATGTGTCGTTCTCGGCGTAGTAGATGACTGCCTCGCATGCCTGTTGCGCGGAAGGAATGGCCCCGTCATGGTGCGCACGCCAGGTTTCCAGGACGTCGCGGATCAGGACGGCTTCCAGGAGGTACGTGCGGCCCTCTGTATCTGGCTGGCTTGTGCCTTCCCGGTTGGGGGCAGCCATCGCGTCGCTCTGCGCAGTCCAGGGCTCGCTGGCGAAGACGGTCAGGCCGTCATCCTTCACAGTCAGTTGGCTGACCAGTTCCTCAAGTGTCACGGGTACTCCGGCTCGGCTCGTCGGCTAACTGAGAGTCCCATGTGGCGCGTGGTTTGGGGTTCGTGGAAGGTGCCGACGTGGAGCATGGCGAACAGGACGTTGATGCGGTGACGGGCGAGGCGGAGGACGGCTGACGGCGGACGCCGCCGAGCGGGACGCACCGTGGGAACCACGCCTAGGACGGTCTGGCGCTGGGAAGGGGTAGCCCTGTCAGTCGATCACCCCCCATCGCCGCGAACTCCCGTGGCTCCAAGGAGAGATGACTCATGCTCAGATTAAGGAGCAGGACCATGCTGGCCGCCCTGACCGCGCTGTGCGGACTGCTTTTCACGGCCGCCGCTCCCGCTCAGGCCACCGCCCCGGCCCGGCACGGTTCCCGATTCGTGGTGAGCGAAGTGCAGTTCGAGCGGATGTTCCCGGACCGGAACTCCTTCTACACCTACGACGGGCTCCTCGAAGCCACCGAGGCGTACCCCGCCTTCGCCCGCACCGGCAGCTGGACCGTCCGCAAACAGGAGGCCGCAGCCTTCCTCGCCAACATAAGCCACGAGACCGGCGGTCTGTTCTACGTCCGGGCGCAGAACGAGGAGACCTACCCGATCTTCTGCGACGCCACCCAGCCCTACGGCTGTCCGGCCGGGACCTCCGCGTACTACGGGCGCGGGGCAATCATGCTGAGCTGGAACTTCAACTACAAGGCCGCGGGCGACGCGCTGGGCCTCGACCTGCTCAACAACCCCTGGCTGGTGGAGACCGATCCGGCCGTGGCCTGGATGACCGCGCTGTGGTACTGGAACACCCAGACCGGCCCCGGGACGATGACCGGGCACGACGCGATCACCGGCGGTCACGGCTTCGGACAGACGATCTGGAGCCTCAACGGTTCCACCGAGTGCAACGGCGGCCGGCCCGACCAGATGCAGCACCGGGTGGACCTCTACCTCGCGTTCACCGACATCGTGCACACCGCGCCCGGCGCGAACCTGACCTGCTGACTGGAAGGCGCACGGGGGCAGTTGCCACATCGGCGGATCTCCACCGCACCTGACGAAAGACCGGACGGCCCGGAGTTTCGGCAACACCGGGCCGTCGTGGGGCTGTCGATCTCTTGGGCCGGGTCGCGTGTGCGTCCCCCGCCTCCGTCAGCCGTGCGAGACGTTCAGCCCGTAGAACGCCACCCGCGCGCCCTTCGTGGTGCTGTCGGAGGACGACTGGTTGTAGGAACCGGCCTTGAAGTACTGCTTGTACGGGAAGAACGACGACGGGATCGTGTAGCGCGTGGAGCTGCCGTTGACCGTCAGGTTGATGGTGTTGCCGCCGGATACGGCGATGGTGTAGCTCCACGTCTTGCCGACCGATACATGGCCCACGGTGTGCAGTGTCTGGCCGCCCGCGGGGGAGTTCTCGGTACCGACGACGATATCGCCGTTCGACCGGTAGTACAGCTCCACCAGCGGCTTGGTGGAGGAGCCGCCGGAGCCGAGGTGAATCTGCCCCACGCACACGTTGGACGTCACCGACACCACGCGCAGAGTCGCGCTCAACTTGTGGCTGCCGCTCAACGACCAGTCCGCCGCACTGCCGTTGCGGTTCATCTCACGCAACTCGGAGCGGGCGTAGTTGGAGTTCGGGGTGGTGACGCCCTTCTCGGGTGCCCAGAACGTCATTGCTCCGTCGCGGGTGTCCGTGTAGAAGTACGAGTCCTGGAAGCCGTTCGCGCCCTGCAGCCGGGACGAGGATATGGTCGTGGGACTGCCGGGTGACCCCACGGGCTCCTGCAACTGCCAGACCGACAAATCGAAGTTGCCGCCGGGAGCGACCTTCGGATCTGCGGCGCCGGCGCTTGATGTGCCCAACACGGTGACCACGGCGACAGTGGCCGCGACGGTGGACGTCGCGAGAACTCTGGTACGGATCATGGTGCCGTCCTTCGGGATGTGGGGGAGGACAAGCCGAGTTCAGGAATGTGAACGACTGGTTCACCTGTGAACCGGTGTGTCGAGACGGTAAAGGTCTGAACCAATGCCGTCAAGAGTCCTGTTCCTCAGCCCCGACTCACGGTCCGGTTACGCACGACCCCATTGCCGCGGCACGGTTCCCAGACCCTTTGGTGCCTCCAGCGGCGACTCGCTATCTGGCCTGGTCGAAGGCGCGCCGGTGCCGAGGCCGATGTCGGTGGCGATCTGTTCGACGCTGTGCTGTGAGCGTTCGAGTAATTCGCGGGCCAGGTCGATGCGGGCGCGCATCACCCACTGCATCGGCGTGTAGCCGGTCTCCTCGGCGAAGCGCCGGGAGAATGTGCGCGGCGAGACCCCCGCCTGCCGCGCCAGTATGTCGAGGGTGAGGGGCTCGTCGAGCCGGTGCAGTGCCCACTCGCGGGTGACGGCGAAGCGCTCGCCGAGCGGCTCGGGGACGCTGCGCGGCACGTACTGGGCCTGGCCGCCGCTGCGGTAGGGGGCCCGACCAGGCGCCGGGCTGCGTGACTGGAGGTGGCGCCGGCCGAGGGGCGGCCTGTGGTGGGTCGTCACGGTCCGGGAACCGGCAGCCGGGGACGAAGGCGATGTCGGCCTACTCAAGCGCGTCGAGGCCATGGGCGACGTGGTGAAAGGGGGTGCTACTTCGATGGATCTTGCTTCGGCACACCGAGACCCACACTTTGGACGTCGCCAACATGACCGCACAGGGTGAAGTTATGGCCGCCCTGTTTGCGACGGTTCTTCGGCCCTCTGTTCGGAGGCAGAAGGCAGCAGTCAGGAGGCGAAGGTTCGGCGGTATCTCGACGGGCTGGTCCTGGTCATCGCGGTGAAGTGGATGCGTAGTGACTCCGCGGAGCCGAAGCCGCATCGGTGGGCGATGTCATCGATACCGAGGCGAGTGGTCTCGAGGAGTTCGCGGGCAGAGGCTACGCGTTGCATGGCCACCCACTTCATGACGCTCGTTCCGGTCACGGCCTGGAATCTGCGGCGCAGCGTTCGTGTGCTCATGTGGCTGTGCTGGCTAACCGACTCGAGGGTGAGCGGCTCGTCGAGGTGTTCCAGAATCCAAGTGATCACGTCGGTGATCTCGGGGTCACCGCCGGGTGCGGTGTGCTCGATGAACTGGGCCTGTCCTCCTTCGCGGCGGGGAGGGCTGACCAGGAAGCGGGCCATGGTGTTCGCGGCGGCCTGACCATGGTCGAGCCGTAGGAGATGTAGGCACAGGTCGGTTCCGGCGAGGACGCCCGCGGAGGTGAAGACGCCAGTGTCCTCGACGTAGAGCTCCGCTTCGCGGAGCGTGACCGACGGATGGCGCTCTCGCAGCAGTCCGGCCCAGTACCAGTGGGTGGTGGCGCTGCGGCCGTCCAAGATCCCGGCTGCCGCCAGGGCGAAGGCGCCCGTGCAGATCGACACCATCCGACTCCCCCGGTGGTATGCGTCACGCAGGCGTTCGACCAGCTCAGCGTCTGGAGGCTCTGTGGGGTCTTGCACTCCGGCGACGATCACGGTGTCCGCCGTATCCAACCGGTCGAGCGGCTCAACCTCGCGGGGCACCAGCGAGTTCTCCGCGGGAACAGGACTCACCAAGGTCAGCTCATAGGGGGCACCGCCGGGCCAACGGGCGGTCACGTAGTCCGGCCAGTGGCCGAACACCTGCTGGGGAACGGCTACGTCCAGCAGCACGTAGCCCGGCTGCACCACTACGGCGACCTTGGCCGGATCTTTGGGATTACTGTCCATCTGGCCATCGTAATGGTGACCTGGGACTTTCTAGGCTGGTCTGGTCATGTCGATCGCGAATAGTGAGGAGATGCGCAACATGCACGTTGTGATCGAGACATGGACCCCGAAACCCGCCTTCTTCGCCGCCGACGAGGAGACGCTGAACAGTCTGTTCACAGGGATGCAGGAAGCCATCAAGCAGCTCGAGGAAATCGGCGTTGTGACGCTCGGCTGGGGCAGGGTGGAACCGGCCCCGCAGTCCACGTCCTACGAGTGGTTTGCGATCTGGCAGGCCCCTTCGAGGGAAGGAGCCGATGTGTTCCTGGGCGGTGTCGAGAGTTCCGGCTGGTACAACTACTTCGAGCAGACCAACCTCGTGGGTGAGCTGCGGTCGGTCGACGTCGTCAGCGCCGAGGTCCGGGCACTGGAGGCAGGGGTCAAATGAGCGTGCTCGACAATCTGCCGGAGGAGATCGGACGGTGGCCGCGTACAGCGGCTACGGAGGCCGCTATTGCCTTCACTGCCGAGCACGCTCCGGAATGGCTGCTCAACCACAGTGTCCGCAGCTACTTCTATGCTCGCAGTATCGCCACCGCCATGAACCTCGTTGCGGGTACGGACTACGACGACGAGACGCTCTTTCTCGCCACAGTGCTGCACGACATTGGCCTGACCGACGCAGGGCAGGGTCCGAACCGGTTCGAGGTGGACGGTGCGTTCCGGGCCGCTCGCTTCGCCCGGGAGCACGGGCTGTCCGATGTCGCCGCCGACCAGATCTGGGATGCGGTGGCGCTGCACACCTCCTCGGGCATCGCGCCTCACAAGCATGTGATCTGCGCTCTCGCGCAGTACGGCATCGGTGCCGACATTTTCGCTTTCGGTGTCGAGAACGTGGACCGGGCGGTACTGGACGCGGCGCACGCGGCATTTCCGTATCTGGACCTGCGCAAGAACATCCATGATCAGCTGGTCCATCAGATCGACGAGAAGCCGTCGAAGTGGGTGCCGCTGTCGTTCGTCGACACCGTGTACCGCAAGTACCGGCCCGACAATCCGTTCCCCGGCCTGGATGAGCTGCTCGCCGGCCCGGTGCGTCCGGACTGACGATGTCTCGCGGTGGCTGAGGTCGACTGTCGTGGCCGTTTGTCGGCCCGGTAGCCGTGACGAAGAGGACGCGGAGCCAGGCACCCCGTGTGCCTGGCTCCGCGCCTGCGTTCACCTGGCATCGCGGTCCTGCAGCTCGCCGCGACGGCCAGAACCAGGCCGAGGCCGTCTACCACCAGGCGACGCTTGCGGCCGGCTACCCTCTTGCCGCCGTCCCAGCCAGATGCCGAGTCCGGGATGTTCGTGGCCGTCGGGCGCGGCGAACGGCCCTCCTTGGCCACATAGCGCACCGTGTCGATCATTTGCCGGTGACAGAAGCCCTCCGGTCGCCAGCCCCGCCCCTCCAATCAGGCCCGAACCGGCAGCATCGCCTGGACGACCTGCCACTCCGCCTCCGACACGTCTGAGACGTAACTCGGGGCGTGGTCCGGGCCTGGATGCCGTATTGGCGAACCTGTGCACGAGACTGGCACACGACGGGGAAGCCCTGTTGGGCTCCACTCACGCGGACGCCGGGCACTGTGGCAACAGGGCCTCCTGGTGCTCGGATTGGCTCGCACCCCCGAAGTGCTATGGGGCCTTGCCGACATGCCCCGCCCCTCACTCGATCACCCGATCGGGAGGCCTGTTCGACCAGGCCAGCTCCGCAGTCGCCGCCTCGTCGGCCGTTGGTTGATGCCTCGCAATCTCGCCTCGGGTGGCCGAAAGTATGTACTTGAAGTCTCAAGTAGTCAGTGTTTGTATGGCGCCGTTGATGTTTCAACTTTGAAACGTAAAACGTATCCATCTGCCTGCCCAGTGGGATCGGAGATCTGAGCACCATGACCGTCACCAGCCGCAGTACCCTCGCTGCCACATTCGTGGCTGCAGCCCTCACCGCCGCCATAGCCGTGCCTGCCACCGCGGCAACTCCGCCAGCGGCCACCGTCCGGCACACCGGTCACCCCGCTGCCCCTTGGGACGGCGAGAACGCCGGCCTCCAGTACCAGAAATCCGTCGCCGTCGCGGTCCTCAAGGGGCTGTTCGAGCGGGGAGACACCCAGGTTGTCGACCGCAATGTGCGCCGGGACTACATCCAGCACAATCCGACGCTGCCCAATGGCATCGATGCGCTCAAGAACCTCGGCGTTGCCATCCATCAGCAGTTCCCCGACGCCAGGTTCAACGTCAAGCAGGTGATCTCCGAGGGTGACCTGGTGATAGTGCATTCTCACGTCCAGCTGACCCCGGACGACCGCGGCGGCTCCTACTACGACATCTTCCGTTTCCAGGGCGGAAAGCTCGCTGAGCACTGGGACGTGATTCAGGATGTGCCCGCGGTGTCGGTCAACGGCAACGACATGTTCTCCACCGTCAGTCAGCCTCCGGCTCACCAGACCGGACCCCGGTGGCTGACGACTGCGAACAAGCGGTTGGTGACCGGCTTCGTCGATCAACTCTTGGTCCGCAAGGACCTGTCCGCCATCGACCGCTACGTCACTCCCGACTATCACCAGCACAACCCGACCATCCCGGACGGTGTCACTGGGGTGAAGGCCGGACTGGGTGCGTACTTCAAGCAGTACCCGCAGCTGACGGTCACTCCCAAGCGGATCATCGCCGAAGGCGACCTGGTGGCCGTGCACAGCCACTACGTCAACGCGCCCGGCGAGCGGGGTACGGCGGTACTTGACCTCTTCCGCGTGCAGAACGGAAGGATCGTCGAGCACTGGGACTCTCTTCAGGAAGTCCCGGAGACATCGGCAAACGACAACACGATGTTCTAGCCGAAATACCAGCCGGTGCCAGCCGGTACGGGACTAGGCCTCGACATGAGTTTGGGTGGCACCCGCGGACGGTGTCATTGCGAAGCCTCGCAAGTGAGCGGCGGCGTCGTTGGCGTCGGGCCAGCGGCGCTTTGCCGTGACAGGGTCCGCGAACCGCGTAGGACGGATGTGGAACCGCGCTTGCGACCCCGACTCAAAACGCCATGACTCCGCCAGCTGCCTGCCCTCGTTCGTATCGTGAAGACCTGGGCTGGCAAGAGGATTCGGGCCGACAATTCAGGCGCATTACTGACCGAGATCCGTCGACGGGTTTGACTGCTGTGCCTTGCTCAGGGTGATGGCGGTGCGTTTTTGCAGTGCTGAGATTGATCGTCAGCCGACACTGCCATCACCTTGAGGATTCCCTCTCCCTCTCGTCATGTGACGACTCCTTCGCCTGGACGCAGAGTGCATCAACCCACGCGGACGGCGCCGATCACGTACTTAGATCGTAAGGCGCCCCCTTCACTGCTCAGAGGAGAACGATGTCCCTGCTCCGGCCGTACCGCTTCGCTGGCGGCACTGCTGTACTCACCGGTGCCGCCAGCGGTATGGGTGAACAAATGGCCTACGGCCTGGCCGCTCGCGGAAGCAATCTGGTCCTGCTCGATCGCGACGCGGAGCGCCTCAACAATGTCGTGCACATCGTCCGTGATCGTCACCCCGATCTGCGTGTCCACGCCTTGGTGGTTGACCTTGCCCACCAGGACGCCCTCGACACCGCGGTCGAGCAGATCCTCGTCGACCACCCTCGCATCACGCTTCTGGTCAACAATGCCGGCGTGGCCATGGACGGGTGGTTCGAGGATCTGTCGGCTGAGGAATTCGACTGGGTGGTGCGTATCAACTTCCACGCGCCTGTCGCTCTCACCAGACGACTGCTACCCATCCTGCGGAGCTCCCCGGGAAGCCACATCGTCAACGTATCCAGCTTGTTCGGTCTCATCGCACCCCCAGGCCAGGTCGCCTATGCCTCCAGCAAATACGCTCTGCGCGGTTTCAGCGAAGCCCTGCGTCATGAGCTCGCCCCCCAGGCGATCGGCGTAACCACGGTGCACCCCGGTGGAATCCGGACCCGTATCTCCGAGTCAGCACGGATCGCCGCAAGTCTTGCTGACAAACAGTCAGGGAACGCTGGATCCGCTTCCTTTGACAAGATGCTCACCTACCCCGCCGATAGGGCTGCCGCCGGGATCCTCGACGCCATTGCGAAGCGCAAGGGCCGGGTAGTAATTACTCAACTCGCCATCTTCGCCGACATTGTCGGCCGTATCTTCCCCTCCACCTACTGGACGGTCCTGAGTCGCCTACGCCCCTCGGCCACAGGTGCATCTCGCGTCACCCCCACCCGATAGATGTCACTCAGGGACACGCAAAGGCAGTCATAGCTCGGCCCGGTCCACGTCGACGAGGGGAAAGAGTAGCCACCCGCGTCTGGACCCGTTGAGACGTCGGTGGAGTCTGGAAGGGCACCCCCCCCGACTCACTAGTTCTCGTTCTGTCGGCTCTGTGACCGTGTGCGTGCTCTGAGGCTGCCAATTCAGAAAACGCCACACGCTCGTGCGTGCAACGCCGCATGCACTGAGGTGGGGATGTCTACCGTCATTACTGCATCAAGATCGATTCTGCGGGCCCGCTCACAGGTAACCGTGCCCGGTTCAACCAGCCACACTCGATGAAAGGGAGCCACACACCGTGACCGATACACCCCCGCTCATCTTCACTCAGCTCTCTCTCCCTGACTCGGAGATTGCCCGAAATGCGTTTGCGTTCAGCGCACGCGTCACGCCGGAATATCTCCTGAACCACAGCGTTCGAAGCTACGTCTTCGCCCGTGCGCACGCGAATCACCGTGACTTGCGGTCCGGTTTGGACTACGACGACGAACTCCTCTTCCTCAGTTGCGTCCTGCACGATGTCGGGCTGAGCGAGCAAGGTAACGGGGATCAGCGTTTCGAGGTCGACGGGGCCGACACGGCGGCGGAGTTCCTGCGGGAGCAGGGAGTTGAGGAACCACGTATCCAGGTCGTCTGGGACGCAATCGCCCTGCACACTTCCGACGGAATCGCCGCGCGCAAGGGAGCGGAGGTATCCATTGCGCAGGCGGGCATTACCACCGACATCCTTGGTCTGGGTCGCGAAACACTTCCTGCCGGCCTCGCCGATGACGTGCACGCCCTGCTTCCTCGCTCCGACCTGGCGTACAGGTTCACCGATGCCGTCCTGAGCCAGGCCCTTGCCAAGCCGCAGAAGGCCAGCCCGACCACCTTCGTAGGTCAATCGCTGCGTCGGCATCTACCGTACGGCGCCTACCCGGATTGGCACGACCTGCTTGCGACGACTGGTTGGGGCGACAAGCCCGTGACTACCGGCGGTCGGCGACGTGCTGATACGCCACAGCAGGTGGGCCCCCTGTTCATGGAGTACCTTCAGGCCGGAGATCTGGAAGGCCTGGTGTCGCTGTACGAGCCGAACGCTCACTTTGTTCCGCAACCCGGCAATCACGCAGTCGGCACGGAGGCCATCCGTAACGCTCTGCGTCAGCTGATCGACAGTGGTGCAAAGCTGAAGCTGGAGCCGCGCGAGCTGCGCGTGGTTGGTGACGTCGCCCTGGTATCCAACACCGCAACGCTGACCGGAGCCACGCCCGAGCCCGTCGTATCCAACACCACTGAGATCCTGCGGCGTCAGCCCGATGGCGGATGGGTTCACGTCGTCGACGATCCATTCTTTACCTGAGCGAGTGCGGAGTGCCGCGCGCGTAGTACCGGTGCGGGCCAACCAGCTCCGCCGGTACTACGACCGGTTGACGGGCTTTTGCCATGAGTCCGCCGCGCTCGCCGAGCTCCGAGTTGGGGAACCATTTGGCGCATACGGACGCGGCTGGTGCGGGCTGACGAGACTCGTTTGCTGATGCCATCAAAGGCATGTCCGTCCTCCGCTTTTGCGCGCGGCGGGATCTAGCCATGACTCCTCCCGCCTTGATAGGGAGGGGCTTGTCGCCATACCGGGTTGGCGTCGCGACGGACCAGCCCGACCGTGGAACATTGAGTGCCCCGACTGTGCCAGCGTGCGTGGTGTAGCCGCAGCTTACGCAGTGGAACTTCTTCTGGGTGGGCCGGTTCCCCTTCGCGGTGTGCCCGACTTCGGGGCACTGCCACGAGGTGTGTCGCGAGGGTCCACGGCGAGCATGTCCTGTCCGGCGGGCGCTTTCAGCCTTGGCGTGCAGGATCGTCAGAAACACCCCCAACCGGCGTCAGCTATCGAGCGGGTCAGCCCGAACTTCGCGGCGACCCTGGTGGGCAGGTCGCCGCCTTGTGCGCGTAGCGCGGGTTGGGGACGAATCCACTGCCTGAATTGGACAGGTAGTTGGCGATGCCCCGGTCGATACCCGACCACACCGAAACGGTCTTGCCCCTGCCAACTACCGGGCGGCGCTGATTGACCGCTACGTGCCTGACGCCCTGGAGGCGGACACGGGCGGTCGGGTCGTGCGAGGGTGGAGCCCCAGCGGTATCCGTCACGCTCCTTCGGGACTCGACCGTGCCGAACCGGTTGAGGCCGCGACTACGGGAGTAGCCGGGGATTTCCCCGGCCTTGACCCGGCAGAAGAATGCCGCAAACGCTTTGTCAAGCCGGTGAAGCGTCGCCTGTTGCGATGAGAAGGACCAACGTCCCTGCCGCTCGGGGTTGCACGCCTGGATGTCCCTGAGCTGTGCGGATTGCATCCCGTACGCGACGCTGGTCTTCGAGACGTGCCGGTAGGCGTCGCGGCGTTCCTGCAGGGCCCCGATGAGGAGATGCTGACGCGCTGCGAGGCGATCATGCGGGACATGTGCCAATCCTTCGAGGCTGAGCTGCGTGAGGTCAACTGCGAGGGCCATCACGTGTACCTCCTGGCGCACTTCCCACCAAAGGTCCAGCTCTCGAAGCTGGTCAACTGCCTCAAGGGCCTCGGCTCCCAGTACCTGCGAGCCGAGCGCACCGGACGGATCAACCGGATCGACACCGGATCCGTCTTCTGGTCCCCGTCCTACTTCGCAGGGCCCTGCGAGGGCGCACCAAAGGGCATCATCAAGCAGTACATCGACCAGCAACAACGTCCACTCTGGCCAACACGTCCAAACAGCCACGAGACCGCACTCCCTCCCGGCTTGAAATCCGGGAGGGAGTGCGAAAACCGGGGATGCCCCTTCCGGACTGTGTCGCTGGCACTCGGCAGAAAATCCGGAAGGGGCGTTTTCGCGCTGGCTGTCAGCGCGAGACGCGCAAGCTACGCCAGCGACGTCCAGACACTCTTCACTTCGGTGTACAGGTCAATGGCGCCGCTGCCCATTTCGCGGCCCCACCCACTGGATCCGTAGCCGCCCCACGGCGCCGAGGCTTCCACGGGGTTCGGCATGTTGATGTAGATGGTTCCGGCGCGCACGCTGCCAGCGACACGGTGGGCAGCGCCTACGTCCCGGGTCCACACCGCGGCGGCAAGTCCGTACTCGGAGTCGTTGGCGCGGGCGATCACCTCGTCTTCCTCGTCGTAGGTGAGGATGGAAAGCACAGGGCCGAAAATCTCTTCCCGAGCTATGCGCATGTCGTCACGAACGCCGGCGAAGACAGTGGGCTGATAGAAGTAGCCGGGCCGATCGGCGCGAGAGCCGCCTGTGAGCAGGCTGGCACCCTCGTCTATGCCACTTCGGACGAGTGCGTCGATGTGGGCCTGGTGTTGGCCAGTGACCACGGGGCCGAGGTCGGTATCCTCGGAGCTGCCCGGCCCGAGTCGCATCTGGGCGACCGCCTTGGCGCATCGCTCGGCGAATTCGTCGGCCAGCGACCGGTGGACGTAGAAGCGAGTGTAGGCGGCGCACACCTGTCCGCTGTTGAGTAGTGCGCCTTGCAGACACCCAGTGACGGCCGCATCGAGGTCGGCATCGGGCATCACGATGCTGGGCGCCTTGCCGCCGAGCTCCAGAGAGACGCGCTTCAGGTTGCCTGCGGAAGCATGCACGATTGCGCGTCCGGTCTCGGTGGAGCCGGTGAAAGAGACCTTGTCGACGCCCGGGTGCTCGACCAGAGCGCGACCGGCGTCCGGGCCGCCAGTGAGTAGATTCAGCACACCGTCAGGGATGCCCGCCTCGTGACACAGCCGCACGAGGCGAACCGTCGTCATGGGTGTTTGCTCGGCGGGCTTGACGATCACCGTATTGCCACAGGCCAGTGCGGGCGCGATCTTCCAGCTCGCAATCATCAGGGGGAAGTTCCACGGAGTAATGAGCGCGCACACCCCGACCGGTTCCCGCTTGGTGTACTGCAGGACGTTGGGAAACGACATAGGAGCCGTCTCGCCGTATAGCTTGGTGACCCAGCCTGCGTAGTAACGGAAGTGCTCGGCTGCGCCCTTGACGCTCACCATCCTCGAGACGCCGATCGGCTGGCCTTGGTCGAGGGTTTCCAACTGAGCGAGTTCCTCAGCATGTTCCTCGATCAGGTCACCGATGCGCCACAGAATGCGAGCCCGTTCGGACGGCGCGATGCCCGCCCAGGAGGGGCTTTCGAGTGCCGCCCGGGCTGCCGATACTGCCTCGTCGACGTCTTGTCGGTCGGCGTCGGCACAGCGGGCGTGTGCCACACCAGTTGCCGGGTCGAGGGTATCGAATTCAGCTCCGGACGCGGCTGATTGCCAGGTGCCGCCAATGAACAGGGTCTTGCTCATTCCCTACTCCTCGGGTTTGGTTGTGAGTGCTGTGTCGCCAAGGCCAATACGGCACACCCCCCCCGCGATACGGCGTGTGCAGGCTCTGGTCTGAAGCGTCTCTGGGGCGTTGTTGTGCGAGTCCTGTACGGCTCGGTTGCCGCCCCACATGTGGCGTTGACGGGTGCGGTAGTCCGATTGCGATGACCCGCATCGAGCTTGTTGATGTCAAGGAAGGCGGAGAAGCCGTCCTCGGATTCTTCCGAGTGTCTGAAGTGCGATTGGCCCAGACGTACCGCGGAGGGACACCGTGCCCGTTTCGATTGAACCGTCGGACCGCTGTGTCATCGGATCGGTCTATCGAGCACCGTCCGCTTGCCTTTCGTGCACAACACCGAGACGACATGTGCAGGGCATGCAAGTTGGACGTCTCGCCCGGTGGTGCTACCAGAGGCACGAAGTTTTGACGGACGAACTCCAGCCAGAATTCGAAGCGTCCGGCGGACGTGTCGTCTCGCGGCGTCGTCGCTAACGGCACGGCTATCAACTGCGCGGAGGGGGGCTCGATCTGGAGGACCCCCTTGGGGAGAGGCTCAGCCGAGTCCGTCTGCGCCGACCTGAACGGCCGACTCATCGAGCACGGCATCTGAGATGTCCTGAGGCCGTCCGCCCAGATCCAGGACCGGCGTGGCCTCCTTGTACCAGGACTCGATCACGGCGTTGCCCCAGAAGTCGCGGCGGCGGTCGTCGTGGACGTTCCAGACGTACGTCTCGTGGTCCGGGTCGCCGGTGTAGTAGTCCGAGGTGTAAATCTCCACTCGATGACCATCAGGGTCGCGGAGGTAGAGATAGAAGGCGTTGGAGACCCCGTGGCGCCCGGGGCCGCGTTCGATGTGATGCTCCTTGCGCAGCGAGCCGAAGATGTCGGCGCATCGCAGGATCTGGTGGGATTCGTGGGTGGCGACGCCCAGGTGGTGCAGGCGGGGGCCGGCACCGCCGGTGAAGGCGACGTCGTGCACCGTCTGCTTTCGATACATCCAGGCTGCGTACAGCTCGTGTTCGTCGCCTTCGATGGTCTCCGAGCAACCAAAGCCGAGGGACTCGTAGTGAGCGTAGGCGGCGGGGATGTCGGGGGTGCAGATGTTGAAGTGGTCCAGGCGGGCTACCTCAGCACCGTGACGGATGTCGTAGCGCTGAATGAGACGTTCGGCGTGTTCGATCTCGTAGAAGAACTCGACAGGGAAGCCCAACGGATCGATCACACGTACAGCGTCGCCGATGCCGCGTGTACCTTCTCCCTTCTTCAAGCGCTTGACGGGGCGGCCGAGTTCGGTGAAGAACCGCTCGGCCTTGTCCACGTCTTCAGGGCTGCGTACGCGGTATGCGATGTGGTCGAGGGCGGCCAGTTCACCCCGGCGCAGCACTAGGGAGTGATGAGTGAGTTCGTCAGTGCCGCGTAGGTAGAGAGAATCAGCGTCCTCGTACTGGACGTAGAAGCCGAGCATGTCGACCCAGAACCAGCGTGCGGCACCGAGATCGGTAACGGCGAGCTGGGCATAGGCGGAGCGGACGACATCAGGTGCGTTCATGAGTCAGCCCCGAACCGAGGGGTGTGAACGTCGCCGAGTGCGACGTGGATGATCTTGGATTCGGTGTAGAAGTCGATGGAGTGGGCGCCGCCCTCTCGGCCGACGCCCGAGTCCTTGACCCCGCCGAAGGGAGTACGCAGGTCCCGGACGTTGTGGGAGTTGATCCAGACCATGCCGGACTCGACGGCATGGGCGAAGCGGTGGCCGCGCTTGAGGTCGGTTGTCCAGATGTAGGCGGCCAGACCGTACCGGGTGGCGTTGGCGAGTTCGATCGCCTCGGCCTCGTCGTCGAAGGGGGCAACAGCGACGACCGGGCCAAAGATCTCTTCCTGGAAAATCCGGGCGTCAGGCTTTACGTCGGCGAAAACGGTTGGTTGAAGGTAGTTGCCGTCGTTCAGGTGGTCAGGTCGAGTGCCGCCGGCGACGAGCCGGGCCTCCTGCTTGCCGATCTCGACGTAGTTCAAGACTCGTGCGTAGTGCTCGGGGTGGACCAGCGCGCCGACTTCTGTTGCCGGGTCGGAGGGCAGCCCGACTCGTACATTTGCGGCCCGTTCGGCGAGGCGATGCACGAACTCCGAGTAGAGCGATCGCTCCACGAGCACCCGTGAACCGGCCGTGCAGCGCTCGCCGTTGAGGGAGAACACCCCGAACACGATCGAGTCGAGTGCGGCTTCCAGGTCGGCGTCGGCGAAGACGACGGCCGGGGACTTGCCGCCCAGTTCCATGGAAGTGGTCTTGAGGTGCTGGGCGCTGGACCGGATGATGCGCCGACCGGTGCCGGTGGATCCGGTGAAGGAGATCAGCGGCACGTCCGGGTGGTCGACGAGGGCCTGGCCGGCCTCCTCGCCGATGCCGTGGACGATGTTCACCGCACCCGCGGGTACGCCCGCCTCGGCGAAGATCTCCGGCCACAGTGACGCCGAAAGCGGTGTCCACTCGGCCGGCTTCAGGATCAGCGTGCATCCGGAGGCCAGTGCGGGCGCCAGCTTCCAGCTTTCCAGCATGAACGGTGTGTTCCATGGCGTGATCAGCCCGGCCACTCCGACAGGAGTGCGTCGCACGTAGGAGAACTGTTCCTCGCCCTGCCGGAAGGCCTCCTCGCCGAGTGCGACGATGACGTCCGCGAAGTAGCGGAAGTTCTCCGCTGCGCGCCGCGCTTGGCCGCGTGCCTGGGTGATGGGTAGTCCGGTGTCGTACGTCTCGTAGGCGGCCAGCCGGTCGTGGCGGGCCTCGACTGCGTCTGCGATGCGGTACAGCGTGGCGGCTCGGTCCCGGTTGGACAGTCCCGCCCACTCCGTGGAGGCGGCAGCTGCCGCGCGCGCTGCCCGGTCGATATCGGCTGCAGAACCGCGGGCGGCCTGCGCGTACGGGGTGTTGGATACGGGATCGGAGACGTCGAACGTTCGGCCGTCGGCGGCATCGACGAGTTTGCCGCCGATCCAGTGGCGGATGACAGATGGCAAGCCCTTGGGGATCGTGGTCATCGTGCGTCTCCGATCTGTGAGGTGAGATCGCCGCCCTCGGTGAGCAGCGCGCGGATCTTCACGAGGCCCGCGTCGGTGGGAGTGATGAGCGGCGGGCGGACATGCGGGGAGGTGATGAGGCCCTGCTGGTGCAGCACCCACTTCGCAGGCGCTGGGTTGGTCTCGACGAACAGCAGGTCGACCAGCGGATGAAGTCGGTAGTGCAGGTCGCGGGCGGCGTCGAACTCGCCTGCCTCCCAAAGCTCGTACATCCGGGCGACCGCAGTTGGGGCGATGTTGGCGACGGCCGACACGAACCCCGCGCCCCCCAGTGCCATGAGCGGTAGGCAGAGCAATTCGATGCCGGACCACACCAGCAGCGAGCGGCCGCAGGCGTGCAGGACGCGCGAGAAGTGCTCGAAGTCCTTTGTCGTCTCCTTGACTCCGACGAAGTTTTCGAAGTCGGTGAACAGGCGCTTCACTGTCTCCGGTGCGATGTCGACGGCGGTGCGTGACGGCACGTTGTAGGCGACGATCGGCAGGTCAGGGAACTCCCGGGCCACCGTCGCGTACCACTGGTAGAGGGCTTCCTGCGTGGGCCGTGCGTAGTACGGAGTGATGACGAGCGCCGCGTCGGCGCCCAACTCCTGTGCTGCGGCGGTGAGTTGGAGGGTTTCGTCGAGCTTGTGCGAACCAGTGCCTGGCAGGAAGGGGACACGGTCGCCGATTTCCTTCGTGACGGTACGCATCGCCTCGATCCGCTCAGCGGCGGACTGCGCACTGGGCTCGCCGGTCGATCCGCCCAGCGAGATCCCGTGCGAGCCGGCCTGGAGTTGGAAGCGGATCAGTGTCCGCAAGCTGTCGTGGTCGACGGCGCCGTCCGCGGTGAACGGCGTGACGACGGGGGCGATGGACCCGCGGATTGAGGACGGGTCACTTCTGAACTTCACAGGGACTCTCCTTGCGTATTGCGCTGCTTGCGCCACTGCTCGTACGGCTCCCGCCACTCCGGCCCCAATGGATAGAGGCCGTCGATGCCGTGTCCGGTCCGTACCTGCTCTGTGATGAACCTTTCCTGCGCCTCCTGCTCGCGGCAGTCGGCGATCAGCTCCTCGGCCAGCTCTGGCGGTACGACCACCACGCCGTCGGCGTCCCCGACGATCAGGTCGCCGGGCTGGACCAGGGCGCCACCGCAGGCGATCGGCACGCCGGTGTCCCAGGGGATGTGACGGCGGCCGAGCACGGACGGATGCTCCCCGCCGTGGAATACCGGCAGACCGAGTTCCGTCACGGCCGCGCTGTCGCGCAGCCCGCCGTCGGTGACCACGCCCGCCGCACCGCGCTGCTGTGCGCGCAGTGCCAGGATGTCGCCGATCGTGCCTGCGGAAGTGTCCCGCCGGGCGTCCATCACCAGCACCTGGCCCGGACGAAGCTCTTCGATAGCCCGCTTCTGGGCGTTCATGCCGTTTCCGTACCTCTTGAACAGGTCCTCGCGCAGCGGCAGATAGCGCAGAGTGTGGGCGACACCGACCATGCCGGTGCCCGGCTGTGTGGGACGTACGCCGTCGATCGACATGTGCGGCAGACCGCGCTTGCGTAGCTGTGCGCTGAGCGTGGCGACCGCGACCGAGCGCAGCCCGTCCTCGATGGCCTTGGCGAGCAGCGGTTCGGGGACGTACGTCGATCCGTAGGCGGCCTCGCGCTCCGCGGGATCGACGCGGGGCATGGCGCCGTACGAGTCGAGCGCGGGCCCCGCGGCGATCGGATTGCGCAGCCGCCCAGTGGACAGCCCGCTGCCGCTCACCTCGACTTCGACCAGATCGCCTGGCGAGACGACGGAGGCGCCGGCCGGTGTGCCGGTGAGGATCACGTCTCCCGGCTCCAGTGTGACCAGCCGGGACAGGTCGGCGACGAGTTGTCCGAAGGGGAAGAGCAGTGTGTCGGTGGTGTCGTCCTGGACCAGCTCGCTGTTGACCCAGGTCCGCAGCTGCAGGGCGCCTGGGTCGAGTTCACGAGCGTCCAGCAGCCGCGGCCCGATCGGTGTGAAGCCGTCGGCGCCCTTGGAACGGAGGTTGGAGCCGCGGTCGGCGTACCGCAGGTCGTACACGCCCGCGTCGTTGGCCGCGGTCACCCAGCGCACATACGACCAGCCATCCTCGGGCGCCACGTGTTGGGCGCGCGAGCCGATGACCAGCGCGATCTCGCCCTCGAAGCCCAGGAGTTCGCACCCCTCAGGCCGGAGAATCGCCTCCTTGGTACCCGACAGGGACGACGGCGGCTTGAGGAAGTACGACGGCTGCGACGGTACCCGTCCGCGTTCCTTCGCCCGGCTGCGGTAGTTGAGGTGGACCGCGATGATCTTCGATGGGGGGTTTCCGAGCGGATGCGTCATCAGGAACGCTCCAAGAATCCCTGGACCTTGGCCTTGTAGGGCTCGCGGTCGTAGGACTTCACATAGGCGCCCGCCATGCGGACCGGGTCGCCGAAGAAGTAGTACTCGTACAGGGCCTGGCGGCTGGAGAAGGCAGAAATGCAGGTGTCCCACACCAGTCGGAAGAGCTTCACGCGCTCCGGGCCGGTCAGAGTCGCCGACTGCAGGTAAGCCTCGATGTCGGCGGCTGCCGGCCCGTTGATGTCCAGTTCGGTCGGAGTGGCCATCAGGCCGGAGGCACCGAGCTTGCGGAGGATCTGGGGGAAGCGCTGGTAAAGCTTGGGGTAGAGGTTGCGGGCGGCGTTCAGCGGGGCGAAGGCCGGAGTGAGGACGCCGTACTCGTTGATTTCGGCGTCGGCCTCGGCGGCGCGCAGGAATGCGCGCAGCATCTCCAGCGTGGCGATGATCTCGGCGATGTCCTCCTGGACGTGCTGGAACTGTTCGATGCCGATGGCCTCGGTGAGGAGGGACACCAGGCCCAGGATGTATTCGGTCTTGGCGGACGTCCGGGTGACGACCTGATGCGTCATGTGCACCACGGACGCCGTCTGGGAGTAGAAGCCGTTGCACAGCTCCGCTTCGCCGAGGACGAAGCAGCGCTCGTAGGGCACATGGACGTCGTCGAAGACGACCACGCAGTCCGATTCCTCGAAGCGGGAGGAGAGCGGGTAGTCGTGGCGGGGGCGGTTGTAGCCGAGTGGTTCGCGGGCGATGTATCGCAGGCCGGGGGCGTCGTTGGGAACGGCGAAGGCGTACGAGTACGGCTTGTCCTCGGGGGTGCCACGCAGCACGGTGGACGGGAAGACGAGCATCTCGTCAGCGAACGGGGCGATGGTGGCGAGCATGCGCGCACCGCGTATGACGACCCCGTTGTCATCCTCCTTCACGATCCGCGCCGCCAGCTTGCCTCCGGCCTGCTGGGTGCCGGCCACCGCACGGTTGACCTGCGGCGGGATCAGGGTGTGGGTACACAGCAGGTCTTCTTCGCGGACCTTCTCGTAGTAGCGGCGAATGTTCTCGCCGAAGGCGGGGTTGGCCTGGGCGAACCAGTCGGCGGCGGAGGCCAGTGCCATGAGGGAGCTGTTCATGTAGTCGCCGGTGCGGCCGAGCATGCCGTTGCTGTGGTCGGCCCACACCTTGAACGCCTTGCGTCGTTTGACCAGGTCGTCCGGGGTCTTCGGGTTCAGGAACGAGGTGCCGACCGGTTCGCCGGAGGTGGGGGAGGTGTAGGTCAGAACGTCCTTGTGCTCGGGGGAGTGCTGGAGGTCGTACAACTCGGCGTACGTGCGCACCACGTTGCGGAAGGCCGGGTGGTCCTGGACACCGCCAGAGATGGTCTCGCCCTGGATGTGCACGGTGGGACGGGAGGTGGACAGTCGCTCGAGGTATTCCTTGCCAGTGCGTGCGGCCATGGTGGTGCTCCTGAGGGGTAGTCGGCGGGGACGTTGAGCTGTCAGATGAGGTGTTCGATGCCGTCGGACGACTCGGACGCTGTACCGAAGCGGCTCCAGGCATAGGTGAGGGCGTCGCCGTCACGGTGGCCGAGATCGATGACCTGGCCGACGACGAGGGTGTGATCACCGCCGTCGTACGAGCGCCAGGGGTCGCACTCGATCCAGGCGAGGGGGGCGGCCAGCCGTGGCACCCGGGCGTCGGCCACCCAGTCGGGCTCTCCCAGCCCTTGCGCCCCCGCGAACAGGCGGGCCAGACGTTCCTGCTCGGCGCCCAGGACGTTGACGCAGAACGACTGGTCGATGAGCCGGTCGTGGCACCGGGCTCTGCGAGCGACGCTGATCAGCACCAGTGCGGGGTCGGCCGACACAGACGTGAACGAGTTCATGGTGGCGCCCCGAGGGCCGTCCTCGCCGTCGTAGGTGACGACCGTGACGCCTGTGGCGAAACGGGACATGCATGCGCGCAGCGCGCCGGGGCTGGGGGGAGCTAGGACTTCAGGCATGAGAACTCCCATGAGTGGCACTCGCATCGCGTCTGCCGTGGCGGGGCGCGATTAGGGAAGCCGGTGAGGCACAAGGTGTGACGCCATACCGGGGTGGTTTTGCACCATTCGGACCCGAAGTGTGAATCGGGAGGAACAGTGATGAAAGCCATAGTGAAGGCTTTGATTAATTGGACGATACTCGTTGCCGGACCCTTTGGGAAGACCTGAACTACAGCCTCCTGTTACTTGTCGGAAACATCGCGAACCGGCCCAACTCCTCGGGCGAGCCGCCTCCGCCTGCGCCCTACACTCCAGGCATGACCTTGGAACCGTCCGACCCCGAGCACCTGCACTTCTGGTCGTTCATCGACTACGCCGTCGAGCGGGTTTCCCGGGAACTACCGAGCATCGACCCGCTCGCCATGCGGCTGGTGTTCACTCTTCATCGAGCGGCCAACATGCTCGTCTACGACCTCGAATCCACCGTGCACCGGCCACGCGGCTGGTCATGGCCCGGCTTCCGCGTACTGTTCGCGATCTGGCTGACCGCTCCAGTTGAGGCGAAGCAGGTGGCGGAACTGTCCGGCATGAGCCGGGCTGCAGTGTCTGCGCTGGTCAACACGCTGGAGCGTGACGGTCTGGTGAGGAAGGGGCGTGCGGCCTACGACGGACGGGCTTTGGAACTCTCCCTCACCGAGTCCGGGCGGGAGGCGATCGCGTCCGCATTCCTGGCTCACAATGAGCGGGAGCGGGAGTGGGGGAGCGCTCTCAGTGAGGATGAGAAGCGCACGCTGATCGAACTGCTGGGGAAGCTGACCACCCACTCCGTCGACTTCGATGCCAGGCATCGGGCTTGACGCAGATGATCGTTGTCAAGGCGTGCGTCTGCACCGCCGGTCGGGTCGGCTTGATCGCCGGAGTCCACCACGCGGACGGTAGGAGACGGCATCATTGTCTCGACCTGCGTGGGGAGTGCCGTGCGGCAGGCTCCGCACGGCTGTATCCGGCTCAGGCAGTGGTTACCGCTATGGCCCGCGCGTCCCGGCCTGGGTGGGGCGGCCACGGTGAACGGACGTGCCGGGCCAGTGATTACGATTACCGAAGGCCAAATAACCCTGCGTGGCCAGAAGGTGTCTCAGGGGTCTGACTTGCGGGTATTTCGGTATGGTCTGTCGCTTTTTAACCGCACCGTGTCGCGTTTAGATCCTGAATCCCGCGCAATTTAGTCATAGCTTTGATTATGTCAGTTCGGACATCCTGACGCTGTCCCGGCGTCGGTGCTCCGTACGACCCGCTCACCCTGAGAGGCTCCTCATGCGCCTCGCCGAAGCGCCCGTCGCACCAGCCGGGCCCACCCCTGAGACGGCCACCTACGGCCAGAGCAATCGAGCTTTGCTCGCATTGTCCGCCACCGTAGCCTCTGTGCCTGTAGCCCGCGCCTGGGCAGCTGATGTGCTGAGGCACTGGTGCGTTCCCTCAGACGCGATGGATTCCGGCCTTCTCATTCTCGGGGAACTCGCCGCCAACGCTGCCGTCCATGGGCGTAGCGAAATGACAGTGCTGCTCTGTCTCGGCATCCGAACCCTGCGCATCACGGTGGTCGACTCGGGCGTGCGTGACCCCCACGCGAGGGGCGCAGTCGATCCGGACGAACATGGTCGCGGCTTCAATATCGTTCGCCTGTTGGCAGCATGGACGGATGTTCGCGATACCGCCCAGGGGCGGACAGTCCAGACGCGGCTGCGGTGGTTAGGAAGGTGCTCTGGAACACATCTCCCTGGTTGTCGGTGGAGTTGGGAGTCGTGGAACTCTCCCTGAACGGATGCCTGTTGATCGCGGTGGCGCCGCTGAGCGCGACGAAGGGCCCGTACGACGACAGCATGCTCGGCGCCGATTTCGCCGCCGTCGATGTGCACGGCTGGTCCTCCCGTAGCGCTGAAGCGACGGCAAGCGAGGGGCGGGTCAGCGTTCGTCTCGTTCGGGTTCGTACTCGAAGCGGCCAGAAACCTGTCGGTTTTTCACCATGGGGCGTCGTCTGCGTATCCAGAGGGATCTGTTACCTGGCCATAGCTTTGACACTGTCAGCCCGACCGAGACAGAGAGCCGGGTGACGGAATCCGGAAAGGACGACAGGTGATGAGTTCCGTGGAGCGCATTCGACTGACCTACGCCTTCGACGCCTATTGCGGCTGGTGCTACGGCTTCGAGCCGGCGCTGCATCGCTTCGCGGCAGTCAATGCGGACCGGATCGAGTTGCGTGTGCTGTCCGGCGGTTTGTTCACCGGCTCGCGCGCTCTGCCGGTGTCTGCGTATCCGCATATCCCGGGCGCCAATGGGCGTATCACCGAGTTGACCGGCGTCACTTTCGGTGACGGATACCGTGCCGCGCTGGCGGACGGCAGGGTCGCAATGGACTCCGCCGATGCCGCCGTGGGGCTGGTTGCGCTGCGCAATCAGCCGGGCGCGGACGCCCTGGATGCTGCCGCTGTGATGCAGCGCGCCTGGTATGTCGACGGCCGCAGCCTCTCCGATGTTGAGGTCTACCGGGACCTCGCCGCCGAACTGGGCCTGGACGCCGACGCGGTAGCAGACGCATACGCCTCGCCCACCGCGCGCGCCGAGGCGGAGGCCGACTTCCTCAGGGTGCGCCGTCTGGGCGTCGACGCCTACCCGACGCTGGTGCTGCACACCGCACACGGCACCGATCGCCTGGGCGGCCCGGTCTCTTCGGCCGAAGCGCTGACCCATGCTCTGGATCAGCACCTGGCTGCAGCAACGAACGCCTGATCCCCTCACAGCACTGTGAAAGGCACAACCATGTCTGCCTTGACATATACGGTTCACACCGCTGGCGACATCGGGCTGCACAAGTCGTCAGTACTGATCACAGGCGAGCGTGAAGCGCTGCTGGTCGACGGCCAGTTCACGGTCGCCGAGCAGCACCGGGTCCTGGCGGACATCATCGACAGCGGCAAGCAGCTGACCACCGTTGTGGTCACCTCCTCCGACCCCGACTACTACTTCGGCCTGGAAGTGATCCGGCAAGCGTTCCCCGGCGTCAGGATCGTCGCCACCGCCACCACCGTGGAGCGGATCAAGTCCAGCTGGGAAGGCAAGCTGAAGACTTGGGCGCACCTGGGCAGGAACCTGCCCAGCGAAGTGGTCATCCCGGAGGTGCTGGACGGGGACCGCGTCAGCGTCGAGGGCCACGACTTCGAGCTCCGCGGCGGCCACCCGGATCTGGTCTGGCGCACCGAGTACCTGTGGCAGCCCGAGGACCGCGCAGTCGTGGGCGGGGTTTTGCTGTTCGCCGGCCTGCATGTGTGGACCGCTGACACCCCCACCCCCCGAGAGCGGGCCGCATGGGTCGAGACACTCGTCGAGATGGAGCAGCTTGACCCACAGTTCGTGGTGGCCGGACATCGTTCCACCGACGCGGCCAACGACGTCTCAGCGATCACCTTCACCCGCGCCTACCTCGCCGCACTCGAGGAGGAGCTGGCCAAGAGCGGCAACGACTCCAAGGCGCTGAAGGTCGCGCTCCTCGAGTGCTACCCGGACCTGGGCCTGCCGGTCGCCCTGGACCTGGGCACCAAGGTCGCGACGGGTGAGATGGCCTGGGGCTGACCGATGCTCACCCCTACCCGGGTGTCCACGCGGATGGACACCGGCCTGGCGTCGGGCGGCGGAAGCGACGCCGCGGGGCGGGCCCCATCCACGGGCGGCATGACTGTCTGGGCATCAGCTGCCGTGGAGTTCGCACTCACCGGCGGTGTGCTCTTTGCCGTGGTCAGCGCCGTGCGCTGGGTGATGACCTCTCCGTGCAGCCGGGTCCTGCGGGAAGTGCACCTCCAGTTCGCAGTTGTGGCGGTGATCATCGGTGCTGCGCTCGCGTGGGCGCTGTCCTCACCGTGGGGCCGCTACTCCGGCGGACACCTCAACCCGGCCGTCACTCTCGGCCTGTGGTTGACCGGCGCGATCAATGGCCGCCGTGTTCTGCCATACGTGGCCGCCCAGCTCACAGGTTCCGTGTCCGGCACGGGCCTGGCTCGCCTTGTGTGGGGCCCGGTCGTCGGCGATCGTATGGCCTACGCCGCCGTAAAGCCCGATCCCGTCTGGCCAGTCGCCGCTGTGTTCGTCGCCGAAGCCGCGGCCACCGCCGCAACCCTTACGGTCACCCTGGTGTTGATGTCCCGCCCCACGTGGAGGAGATGGATCCCACTTGCCCGATCCACCGCTGTCGCCGTAGTCATCGTCATCCTCGGCGCCATGACCGGTGGGTCCGCCAACCCCGCCCGCCAGTTCGGCCCTGCAGTGTGGGCACACCACAGCGTCTACTGGTCACCTCTGTGGATCTACATGGTGGCACCGCTGGCAGGAGCGGCCCTCACCGCCGGGGTTGCCCGGTATCAGGCCCACTGTCTTGGCCATTCTTCGAAGACTGCCCGCGCACAGACGCACGAAAGGCCGTGGGAGAGTGACCCGTCCGCTGATGGAAGAACTTACTGAAATTGGTGGCACTGGTGAAGCCGAGTTGTGCCCCGATACGGGAGGCTGACTGGTCGCCGTGCGCCAGGAGGCGTTTCGCCTCCAGGATCACTCGCCGGTCGATGAATTCCTTCGCTCCCACACCGGCTCCGGCGACTGCGGCCCGGGAGAGGGTGCGAGGCGAATACCCCAGAGCGCGGGCATAGTCTTCCAGACGACGTGTGCGGGTGAAGTCGCGCTCGACGGCGTCACGGAAGTGGACGAAAGTTTCTCCAGGGTCTGGAGTCGGGCTGCCGACCGGTGTGGTCCGCTGTGAAAGGCGGAGTACCAGAACCGACAGCAGATGGCGCAGAACTGCTACGTGGGCTTCCAGCGAAATGCCGTGCAGTCCCTGGAACTCTAGTGCCAGATGGTCGACGGCCATCGCCAGTGCGTGGCGATCTTCGGGATCGGGAGTCTGAAGTACAGGGGCGTGCGGATCGTCCACGCGTGACGCGGTCACGGTGCTCTGATCCAGAAAGTCGCTCTCAAAGAGGATCAGCGTGCCCTCGGCCTCGTGCAGGTCGCCCCATTGCTGAACCTGACCGGGCCGGACCCATAGCCAGGACCCCGGCTTTAGTGCGTAGCCGGTGAAATCCACTGTGTGCCACAAGGAGCCACTGGAGAGTGTCATCAGATGATGGAACGTTGGTCGCTGCGGTGCATCGAGGCCGGCCTCGCCCATGCGGACGGCAGCTCGCTGCCGAAGGTCCGCGAGTGACATGATCTCGACGCTTGCCGGTGTACTGACCGGGGGAGCGAAGCCGATGTCTGCAATCTCACGCGAGCCGCGCTGCTGCCTCACCATTACCTGTAGCCACCATGTGCTCAGAGAAGCCTACTCACTCCATTCTCGCCGTGGTCAGACCACTGTGAGGCGCAGCCGCGCGGTCTTCTTGGACCGGACGGCTGCGCCGAGTCAACCAGGCCGCGGCGGTCAGAGACCACAAAGGACTGTGGAGGGTCCAGGCGCCTCAGTCTTGTCAGCGACGGCGATGCCCACGCCCCGTGTTCATTCGCGTTCGAGGAACGTGATGACGTCAGATGCGAACTCTTCGTAGTGTTGGAACAAGAACCCGTGTGCCGCATCCTCGTAGATCTTGACGGTCGCGTTCGGTAGCAGGCCGGCGATGAGGTAGGAGTATTTCGGCAGGATCATCGGGTCACTGTCGCCGTTTGCCACGAAGACCGGAGCAGTCAGCCCCTCGAGTTCCTCGAACAAAGTCGTGTTCGGCACACCCCATTTCGTGACTGCGTCGTACTGAGCCAGTCGAGTCGCCCAGTCCGTCTCGACGTCTCGGCCGTCCGTACGCGAATAGATCCTGGTCAGGGTGTTCCCACCCGAGGCGCGGCTGGCCTCCGACGCCGTGAAGAACACGCTCATGTACTCGGCGGCCGACGTCTGCGGTCCGCCGACGGCACCGATCACTTCGGGCGCCCATCCGTGCATGCCGCGCGCACCTTGCGGTGCGGTGGACGCGAGGACCACCTTGTCAACGGCATCCGGACGTGCGAGTGCGACGCGCTGCGCCACGAAGCTGCCAATGCTGAAGCCGAGCAGGTCAAAGGTCTCGGTGCCGAGAGCAACGGTGAAGGCGAGGACTTCGCGTGCCATCTGTTCGATGGTGTCAGCCGGCGTCCCGGTGCTGCCTCCGACACCTTGGTAGTCCATTGTGATCACGCGGCGGTGTTGCGCCAGTGCGTCTATCAGGGCCGGATCCCAGCTATCGAGGTTTCCGCGGAAGTGTTGGAGCAGTACCAGTGCGCGGCCGTCACGCGGCCCGACGTCGCGATATGCGTATTCCACGCCGTCTGCGGCCTTCATGCGAAGGTTCGGAGCGGATTCGTATTTGTTGGTCCCCGCGCTGGGCGCGGCAGTGGGTTCGTCCATTGTGGGGCCTCATTCTCCGTTCGCTGCCAACTGCATCGCGGCACAGTTCGGGTCTGCCGCCGATGCAGTCAGTATCGAGAGAGGTCTTGACCCAGGGCATCACGCATCTAGGTGAGGGCCGGGGCAGCAGGGGATCGCCTCAGAACGGCTGCAAGATCAGCCGAGTTGTCGGCGGGTGATGAGGCAGCAGGTGAGTTTCAATGTCGGCGCGGCGTTCCCATCGGCTCCGCAGGCTTCGGAATCCGCGGAGCCCGGTGAAGGTCTTCTCGCCCCCCACCGGTAGGTGCCCAGGCTGGTGCGGCGCCGTGCTCCGCGGAACTGGTCGCGGTCGTTGCCGCGGTCGACTGACCGCGAGTCCGGCTCGCGGCGAGGATGGCCGACGCGACCGCTAACCGGGGGAGGATCGCGTCGAGCAGGGGCAGCAGCTGTGTGACGTCGTTGCGGTTACCGCTGGTCAGCAGGGCGGCGAGTGGGGTCTGTGCTCGTCAGCGATCAAGTGGTGTTTCGAGCCAGCTCTGCCTCGGTCGACCGGCGAGGGGCTTGTACGCTGCCCCAGGGTTCTTACGTGAGGGGAGTCGATCACTTGGCGAACCCGTCCAGTCGTGATGCGGCATTGAGTTCGATGAGCAGGACCTCGTGAGGTCGCTGCCAGACGTCGGCCTTGTTTCCCGCAGCAGCGGCTCCAGACGGTCTCACAACTCATCCGACCGTTCCACGGCGAAGTCCCCATGCGGCATCGAACGCTCAACTCCCGTCCCGGACACGGCGATCAGGGCTGATCCATCTCTTTGTGTTAGCTGATGTTAGGGCGTTGCTCCTGTTGCCTCTGGTTCCGCCGCATCGGGACTTGATGGGTTCGCGAACGCGCGTCGGTAGGCCGTGGGCGTAGTGCCGAGGGCATCGCGGAAGCGGGCGCGGAGGTTGGTAGTGCTGCCAAGTCCGCATCGGGCAGCAATCTGCCCGATGCTCAGCTCGGTGGCTTCCAGGAGCTCACGGGCGTGGTTGATCCGGGCGGTGAGCAGCCACTGGTGTGGCGTAACGCCGGTCTCCTGACGCCACATGCGGTTCAGCGTCCGTGCGGACACGCGCGCGTGTCGGGCGAGCGCGTCCAGGCGGAGGTCCTCATCGAGGTGCTGCAGTGCCCAGTCACGAGTGTCGGCGAGAGAGTGGGCGGTGGGTGATGGCAGGGAGCGGTCGATGAACTGGGCCTGGCTGCCTTCTCGGTGTGGCGATGCGACCAGTGCCCGAGCGATTTCGTTGGCGACAGTTGCGCCGAGGTCTTTGCGGACCAAGTAGAGGCACAGGTCGATGCCGGCGGTCACCCCTGCGGAGGTGAGAAGGGGACCGTGGTCGATGTAGAGGACGTTGCGGTCCACGCGTAGATCGGGGTAAAGACGCTCCAGGTCGTCGGCACTGGCCCAGTGTGTGGTCACCGTACGGCCGTCCAGGAGTCCGGCCGCGGCGAGGGCGAAGGCGCCGGTGCAGATGGAAGCGATCCGAGTACCCCTGTCGAATGCCTGCCTCAGGGCAGTGGTGACCTCCGGCGCTGGCGGAAGCTGGTACTCCGCGTACCCGGGCACGATGACCGTGTCGGCCTGGGTAAGGGCTGGTAGCCCTGCTGTGACGCCGATCGTGAACCCGGTGCTGGTTATGACGCTGCCCGGCGCGGCACCGCACACGGTCAGTTCGTACGGGGTGCCAGGACGCTGGGTGAAGATCTGGGCGGGGATACCCAGGTCGAGGGGGAGTACGCCGGGCAGTGCCAAAACAGCGACACGGTGAGGTTCCATGGCTAGTATGTTACGGTCACAACTTTCCTGACGTGTAGCGCGGGCGATGTACTTCATGGCTGATCAAGGAGTTGCTGGGGGGCGGCTTGTGCTCACGCCATTCACCGCGCCGTCAGCAGGCTCGCGTGGGAGTAGGCGTGCACTGTCCGCCATGTCGGATGATCGGCCTCTGCATAGGTGCGGGACCCGACAGCGGCCATGAACAGCGTCGAAGTAAGGACCGCGACGATCGGGAGGCCAGATTGTGGTCTTCAGTACGGAAACGTTGGCACCGACGACCCCTGGGGTGAGCATGCTGAATTCTATGGATGTGCTTGTCGCCAATGGCCCGGATGAATGGGCGCAGGTCATCACCGATAGCTTTGTGCCATTGTCACTAGGCTCCATGGCTGCGTCCTTTCATGGTTCGGTGCGTTCCAGCTCTCTGGGATCCGCAGTCACGCTCACAGACGTACGTACACATGGTGCGTCGGTAGTTCTGCGGACGGGCCGCTTGGTGCGTCGTGAGCCGAGCGATGACTGCTTGTTCTCGCTCCATGTCGACGGCGAAGGCGTTGTCCTTCAAGGGGACAGCGGGACCGAGTGGTCTCGCGGCGGCGGTGCGCTGTACGACGCCTCGCGACCGTACGAGCTGCGCTTCCGGACCGACGCGCGGCAGCTGGTCCTTCAGGTGCCGCGAGAACAGCTTCGAGACCGGGGTAGCCGGGTGGAGGAGGCGTACGGGCGCGGGCTGCCCGCTGGGCACCCTACTGTTCGCGTCCTGGCTGCCTATATGCGAGAACTGGCCGATACCTGCGACGTCCTCGCTGGCGACCAGAGGGTCGAACTGGGTCTCACGGCCGTCGATCTCCTGGCCACGGCTGTGCGCGCGGTGGTAGGGGAGGGTTCCGGTGTGCCCACCGGACGCGCCGCTCTGCTCGCCTCAATGCAGACGCACATACGCGAACATATGTTTGATCCTCGACTCACTCCCGAGTCCCTCGCTCATCGTTACCGGGTCTCGGTGAGATATGTCGGGGATCTGTTCGCCGGAGCCGGCACTTCTCCCGCAGCCTTCATCCGGGCCGAGCGCCTGCATGCGGCCTACCGCATCCTGACCGACCCGCGGAGAGCCGGCTCGACCGTGTCTGCTGTGGCTGCCCGCTGTGGCTTCGCTGATCGCACCACGTTCACGCGTGCTTTCGTCCGCGCCTATGGCCGGACTCCCGCCGAGGTGCGTGGGGCGCTCGGCCGGGAAACGTGACGGCTCGCCACCTCGACCGTCCAAATGCGCTGGTCGGACGTGTGCCATGCGCGGTTGGCTACAGAAAACGCCGCTCGCTGGTGCGTGGAACGCCGCAGATTCGCAGACGCTGGTACCTACTGTCATTTCACTCTCAATTCACTCTCAGTAAAATGCCCTGACAGTAGGAGGTCCGAAATGACAACCACCTATCGTGTTGCCGCTGTCCAGGCCGAGCCTGTGTGGCTTGACGCCGACGCTACCGTCGAGAAGACCATTGGTC
The DNA here is from genome assembly GCF_026343635.1 of Streptomyces sp. NBC_00038. Classification (NCBI taxonomy): domain Bacteria; kingdom Bacillati; phylum Actinomycetota; class Actinomycetes; order Kitasatosporales; family Streptomycetaceae; genus Streptomyces; species Streptomyces sp. NBC_00038. Next base: position 205,736 of record NZ_JAPELQ010000001.1, on the reverse strand, counting down.
TGATCGAGGACGCCGCCGCCGAGGGTGCTTCCCTGGTGGCCTTCCCCGAGACTTGGATCCCGGGGTACCCGCTGTTCCTGTGGCTCGGTTCCGTCGCCGGTCAGGTGCCGTTCGTGGGGCGGTACCACGCCAGTTCGCCGACCGTCGATGGCGAACACATCACCGCGATCCGAAGGGCTGCACGCCGTACTGGCGTCACTGTCGCCCTGGGCTACAGCGAGAAGGATCACGGAAGCCTCTACATGTCTCAGACGCTCATAGGGGCGGACGGCTCCGTGTTCTTGCATCGCCGCAAGCTCAAGCCCACCCATGTCGAGCGGAGTCTCTTCGGCGAGGGCGACGGCAGTGACCTGAAGGTTGTCCGAACTCCGCTCGGCCGACTCGGTCTCCTGAACTGTTGGGAGCACCTGCAGCCGCTCAGCAAGTATGCGATGTACGCACAGCACGAGCAGGTCCACGTCGCCGCCTGGCCCGCTTTCGGCCTGTACAAGGGCCTTGCCTACGCACTCGGTGCTGAGGCGAATATGGCCGCCACTCAGACCTACGCTCTTGAAGGCGGCTGCTTTGTCATCGCTCCGACACAGGTGATCGGCGAACGTGCCCTGGAGACCTTCACGACCACCGACGACCAACGCGCACTGCTCGCGAAGGGTGCCGGCAACAGTCGCATCTTCGGCCCCGACGGCACCCCCCTGGGTAAGCCGCTCGACGAGCAGGCCGAGGGACTGGTTGTCGCTGACATCGACCTCTCCCTGATAGACCTTGCCAAGAACGCGGCCGACCCCGCCGGGCACTACGCGAAGACGGACGCCACTCGCTTGCTGCTGGACGACCGTCCCAAGTCTGCCGTGATCCGTCCGGGCGAGGTCGAGGGCCCTTACTTCCCCGAACTGGATGAGTCCCCGGCGGATGGCGCCGTTGCTTGAAGCGGCGGTTGTAGTTCACTTTCGCTGACAGGGGTCACCGAGTGATCCTCATGTACCAGATCCTGGCGCTCCGCTGCTTTCGGAAGTGAAGCAGGATATTCAGGCACAGCTTGGCTTGTACGTGCCGGGCCGTGAAGGCCGTGAATGAGGAATCTGAATCGTGGCGGTATGGTCTGCCTTCTTTGGCTAGAGCTCTTTGCAATCTGCAATAAGAGCTAGAGAGGGCAGGCAAACCGTCACCTTGGCAGGTCGTCACGGAGGCGGCCCATTTCCGTAACCGCGGTTGAGCCTGCCTCCGCTCTTCAGTCGGCGGCTCGTCATCCGTAAACCACTCACTTGAGCCTGGATCGCGGACAAGAGTCGAGAAGTCGGTAGTCGACCGCACCTCTCATGAGAGTGCCCAAAGGAGATGACCTGGCTCGCCATGCGCAGGTTTCCACCCGCACTTTGATTCGAATGTGGCGACAGGAGACCGGTTCCAGTCCCCATCAGTGGCTCGTTACCGCCCGCCCCAATAACGCCCGCGAGCTCCTCGCGGCCACCGATCTGAGTGTCGAGCGAATCGCCGCACGCAGTGGACTGGGCAGCGGAAGTAGCATGCGCGCGCTTCGGCGACACTCCCGGTATCACTCCCACGGAATACCGTCGCGGCTTTCGGCAGTCGAAGGACTCGTATGGGTAGACCCTGGGGCACGTGATGGCTGCCAAGGCCGTGGGGGAGGGGGCACCTCTGCTTCGGCTGATCCCCGTTCCAGTGAGTGGCGCGAATGTTGCGACGGGTGTCACACATGCCACTGCCGAGGGGACAGTTCAGATGTCTAGCCTACGCATATGGACTTCTCGCTTGACCTACCTACCGGCCACTTGGCGGAGGCCATCGTCTCCACTGTGCGCAGTTCCGAGACCACTCCACTGTTCAACCACAGCGTGCGCAGCTTTCTCTTCGCCGAGATCGTGGCTGCCCATGAGGGGTGCCTCAAGGACGACGCCTACGACCGTGAGCTGCTATTCGCCGCGACTGTCCTGCACGATTTGGGTATCGGCAACCATGCGAAGGGCGAAGCGCGCTTCGAGGTGGAAGGTGCTGACCTGGCGGCTGACTTGCTGCGACAGTACGAGGTCCCCGAGCCAGACATCGATCGAGTATGGGAAGCAATCGCCCTGCATACCTCTCCTGGGATCGCCGAGCGTCGGGGCTTGCTGAGCTACCTGACCCGCGAGGGCGTGGGGCTCGATTTCGGGCGCAAGGCGGAGATCGCCCGTGCCTGGGAGAAGCAGATCCACGGTGTCTATCCGCGCCTTGACATGGTTCGTTCGCTGGTCGACGCGATTGTTGAGCGAGCCGCTCAGTCAGATGCTGCCGCGCCTCGATACGCCATCGGCGGTGAATTGCTGCTGGAGAGACAGACCAATGGTGTGACGAGGATGGAAGTGGCCGCCGCCTCCTCTCCGTGGGGAGCGTGAACTAATCGATTGGCCACGCTTCGTGGCTCTTTAAGCCGTTTGGGTTGCACCATTTTAGGGATTTACTGAGTCGCGGTCGGGTTTACCAGAAAGAATGCATGGGCCGACCGCGGGAGCTGCTTTTTAGAAGCCTTAGCAGCGATCGGCGGGCGGTGGTGGACTGCCAAAAGTGTCACGTAGTTTCGGCAGAGTCCCATCTCGTGTGTATCGGAGTAGTCAGTGGCAGTCACATCGCCAGTCGAGGAAATTGACGCCGATAGTGATTGCCCCGCCACCGCCTCCCTTGGGCTGCGCGTGCAATCTGAGGGGCTGCGATCGATTCTTAGGCGCAGTTCGATCCCGTAGTAAGTTCTGTGAGGAGGCAAACCCATGGGCAGCCTAGCGAACGGTCCGACGAGAGGCGTACAGCAAGTCGGCTCGACGATGCCAGAACCCATGAAACGGTCCGTGCTGAGGACGCCCGCAACACGACGTGTCGTTGCTTCCAATATTCTGCGAGGTCGCACGGAAGAGATGACGACGGCCTTGCACATGCTCCGTGCGACTTCACGGTGCGGTCGTGGCCAAGTCCTGATCATTACCGGCGATCCGGGCTTGGGTAAGTCGGCCCTGGCTCAGAGAATCGTCGCTGCGGCGGATGCGATGCACTTCCGAACCGGCGTAGCCAGCGCTGATGCAATCGGGCATCTGTCGCCAGGGATTCCGCTCCTTTTTTCGATGCGCCACGCTTCTCGTCCCCTGCTCACGAGCGAAGAGATGGCAGGTCTGGTCACACAGATACGCGAACCGTTGATGCTCCTTGAGTCGGTTGCCAATCACTTAGAAGCTGCCGCCGAGGCAGGTCCGGTCCTTCTGATGCTGGATGATTTGGAGCGAGCGGACCAGATCACCAGGTTCCTCCTGCGAAATCTTCCACTTCGACTGGCGTCATTCCCAATTATCTGGCTGCTTGTGGGGCGCACGGTTCACGACAGTGTTCTGAACGACGTGAGCACCCTGCGCGACTATCGAGCCGCCCAAATCGCTGTCGAGCGACTGGACCTGCATCCTCTCTCGTCCCGAGCAATTCTGGATTTAGCACACGACAGACTCGGTGTGCGACCACCGGAAACTTCCGTTGAACTCTTGATGCGTGTGGACGGCAGTCCCTTCCTGGCCGTGCAAGTCATCGACGCGCTGGTCGGCAGTCGCTGCAAAGTCGACGAGAGTGGCGAGCCGTCCACGACAGCGCAGGCATCCATTCCCCGGCCGGTGGCGCGGGCGCTGCACAGCACGTTGCTAAGGCTCAGTCCGCAGGTCGTCGAAACGATTCAAGTCCTGGCCGTTCTCAGTCACCCAGCGTCGCCACGCGACGTGCAGGACCTGACAGGATTCTCGCCCCGTGAGAATGCTGGCGTGTTGGACGAGGCAATCGACGCCGGCGTATTGTTTCAAAGCAACGGAAGAATTGCGTTTCGATATCCACTAATACGTGAAGCTGTACTCGCGGACCTGGCTGAGCAGGCACGCCGCGCTCTACATCGTCGGTGTGCGACTCATCTAGCAGCAGCCGATGCCGACAGTGCGCTGGTCGCTGCCCATGCTCAAGAGGGTATCGAGCCTGGTGAAACGGAGTGCGCGGCGCTCATCATGCAATCCGCAGCGGATCTGGTGGCGAGAGAGCCACAGGCTGCTGGTGAACTCGCGATAACAGCGTTTCGTGCCTTGCGGCCCAGTGATGGGACTTACCCAGCCCTCGGCGAGCGATGTGTTCGGATCCTCGGCATGGCACAGCGCTGCGAGGACGCAGTCACGGTCGGTGATCTGATCCTGGCGCACCTGGATTCCGGAGACACGTCAGGGCGAATCGAGTTCGCGCTCGCCCAGGCTCTATGGCTGGCCGGCCGCTGGGAGTTGTCATCGGCGCGATGCGCCTCGGCCTTGAGCAGATCAGATCTCACCGTTGCTGTGAGAGCTAGGCTGGGAGCCCTTCAGGCCCTCCTCGGGACCCGGCTGCGGGGAGCCCGAGTTACGCGAAAGTCGGCTGAAGCGGCTCTGCGAGAGGCCCGGCGACTCAAGGACTACGAAGCCCGCGTCACCGCGTTGCAGGCCCTCGCCGAGGTTGCTCGTAATAGTGCCGATCACGTTGGATCTTTGTCGTACATCCGGCAGTTGCAGGTCGAGGCCCCGCCAAACTCTTTCGCTCAGGAGGTCATGGCGCTGCAACACCTGGATCGCTACCGTGACGCTGAGACGCTGCTGAGGCACGCCCGGAGTGAGTCTGCCGAACATTCCGCATCATTGGCTCCTGTACTGATGCACGCGCAGATCTGGCAGGACTACGACCTGGGTCGTCTCAACGAAGCCGAGACTGGAGCCCGTACGCTGCTCGCCCTGGCACGCGAAAACGGCTTGCGATTGTACGAGCTCGAAGCAGCATCGGTTGTAAGCATGGTCGCCTTGAACCGAGGACGGTTGGAAGTCGCTCGGAACGAACTCGCCGTCAACGGGAGCGAAGTTACCGCGGACGAGCACATGCACCCGTCTTTGGTGCTGCTGACTCGTAGCTGGTTGAGCGCTGCCGAAGGCGAGCCGAGCGCCGCGATCCGGTTGTTGTCGCCTCTGATGCGTACCGCCCACACCGAGCGCGATCCCTGGCCTTGGAAGCCGGGCTGGCTGCCCATCCTGGCCGGGATCGGCGTCGCTGACGAAGACACGGCGTTTCTCGAACGCGTGCAGTTGCTGGCCGAGATCGGCGCGGCTAGAAATCCCGGTGTGACCAGCTTTCAGGGGACCGCGTGGCACATCAAAGGTCTGATTCGACGAGATGGTGCCCTGCTCCGCCGCGCAGTCGACGTCTTGGCGACAGGACCCCGTCCGCTTCTCTTGGCCGGTGCGCGGGAGGACCTGGGCAAGCATTTGCTTTCTGAGCAGGAGCAGTCTGACGCGATTGCGCAATTGGACAAGGCTTGGCAGGCATATCGGCAGGCCGACGCGATTGGATCGATGTTGCGCGTCCAGCAGATGATGTACCAGGTCGGCTGCCGGCATGCTGGACGGGTCACTGAGGAGAGTGAGCCCGCATCTAGGTGGCTGACGTTGACCGAAGCTGAGCACACGGTTGCCCAACTCATGGGCTCGGGATACTCGAACAAGCAGATCGCCAGCCGGCTAGGGGTTTCCCCGAACACAGTTGGCACTCATGCCCGGTCCATCTTTGCCAAGCTTCAGGTTCGTTCCCGAGTCCAGCTGAGCATCCAGTATCACGATGAGATCGTGCGGGCGAATGCCACGCCGGAAGACAGCCTTGGTGCGAGGCGAAACTAGCGACGTTCTGAGGGGACGTTGTGCGCCTCGCTCGTACAGCGAAGCCGAGGAAGTCGTAGTGAGGGACTTCCGTCTGAGCCGTGGACACTGTTTGCTCTGCGGCAGTGGCCGGCGTAGTTGCCCGCTGTTCAGGGGCGATCTGGCTGACCTGGCCGATCGCTGAATGCCTTGTCCTGGTGTGTTGTAGAGGGTAATCCAGCGGAGGACCGCCAGGCCGGCCTCGCGCCGTTGTCGCTGTGGAACGCCGCCGCGAGTGTGGGCGGCGGCTTCGAGGGCGTCGGTGATCAGATCGGTGCGCGCATGGTCGGCGATCGCCCAGCCTGCCAGGCGCTTCGAATGGAGGTCGAACACCGCGGCCAGGTAACTGAATTGGTCGGCGTCGACGGGCAGGTAGGTGCTGTCGCCGACGTGCTTGGTGTTCGGTTCACCGGCGGTGAACTCGCGCTGCAGGAAGGCGGGGGCCCTCGGCAGCGTCGGGGGCGGACGCCCCGGACTGGCGCGGTACAGCGCGAGGGCGTCGACTCGGAGCTCAGCCGAGTACTTGTAGGTCCCCAACGGAAACTCCTGATCTCTGGAGCCTCATGGGCCCAGCGTCCAGGGTGTCCACTGCCAGAGGGAGACTTCCTTGGCCGGAGATGGCGTGGGATGGACAGCCGCGTGACTACCGGCGGTCGACCAGGGGGCCGATCCGCGGGTTTGTGTGGCGGGTCGGTGCGGTTCAGTTCCTGATGAGCAGGACCAGGCTGGCGATCACTACGGCGAGGACGACCGCTGCAACGCCGTATCCGACGCGGTGGGCGCGCAGGACGGGCAGGTGACGGTCGACGGCGAGTCGTCCGGGGCCGGTGAACGCCAGGCCGGCGGCCGTAACTGCGAAGAGGAGCTCGTACTCGATGCCATCAGGTGCGAAGAAGCCGCCGCCCCACTTAACAGCGATGGCGTTGATCATCACGCCGACCACGGCGGCCCCGGCCAACGGGGTGATGAGACCGAGTACGAGGCCCAGGCCTCCGAGCGTCTCGCTGAGTCCTGCTATCACGGCCATCGTCTTCCCGGAGGGGTAGCCGCTCATGGTGAAGAACTGTCCGGTGCCGTCCAGGCCTCCGCCGCCGAACCAGCCGAACAGCTTCTGGCTGCCGTGGGCTGCGGCGGTGATGCCGAGAGTCAGGCGGACGATCAGCAGGCCGAGGTCATAGGCAGGCAGCGGCGGAGGGGCGGAGTCGGACTGGGCGGTGGAGCGCAGGGAATTAGACGTGGACGTCATAACAGCCTCCTGTCACGAGCAATGTCTTTGAAAGTTCAAGCTCTCGCAGCCTACCTGTGAGAAGTGTGAGAGTTCAACAATCAGGTGGGTGGGCAGGTGGGTTGAGTCATCTCCGCCATCGAAGGTTCACCGGCCTGCCGACCGGTGTGATCGCTGAACTCTTCGCGGAGGTAGACCTGTTGTGGCGCGTGCGACACCAAGCGAGGCTTGAGTACCGGCTGCGGAAGCGGGCAGTGGGTGCTGGCGCGAAGCGCGCTTGGTGTTCGTCGACCGACTGCTGGCCACCCTCGTTCATCTCCGCCACGGCCACTCACGACGTGCTGGTCTGCTGGTTCGGCGTGGATCGCTCCACCATCACCCGGGCCATCGGCGAGCTGCGGCCGCTGCTCGCCGAGTGAAGGTGAACCGTCGGTCGCGGAGGCCGGCTACGAACCTGGTCGAGGTTGTAGGGCACCTCGGATCGGCCGCGACTGTTGACGGCACCGAGATCTGGGTGGGACGGCCGACCGCCCGACACGAGGACCGGGAGAAGTTCATCTCCGGCAAGAACAAAGCAGAACGCCGTCAAGGCCATGTGGGTCACGGACGAGGACGGCCGTGTGTCGCTGTGCAGCCCGACCGGTGGAGATTCTCACCGATGCCGGCTATCAAACGCTCAGTGCACAGACCGGCGGACGGGCGGTGGCTGCACCGCACCGCAGGGTCAAGAAGGACGCGCCCGACTGGTGCGAGGAGATGCACGAGCTGCGACGCAGGGCTCGCCCCTCTTGCCGCATCCGGGTCGAGCATGGCATCGCGCACCTTACGAACTGGCGGTCGCTGGCCCGTCGGCTCGGCCGCCGCGAGCATATGAGGAACATCGTCCAGGCCGTCGCCAGCCTGCTCTCTCGTCGGGGGTACCTGGCGCCGATGCCGACACGGCGGATGCGAACAGAGTGCCCTGCCGACGTCCCCGATGCCTCGCAATGCACGAGCTCGTCAGTCCAGCGGCAGGACCTTCCGGTACGCCGTCACCGCGATCACCGCGACTGTGACGTGCATCAGCAGCAGGGCGACGACGCCGGTCACGCCACCAGCGTCAAAGAGCAGGAAGTCGGGCACGAACGACACCATCACGACGACGGGGACGAGCCACCGGAACACCCCCGCCGAGTTGCCGGACGCCTTGCGGACTATGGCCCAGCCGATCGCGCCGACCGTCACGCCGACCGCCGTCAGGAAGATGTACGAGCCCGGGTCCAGCGGCTCGAAATCGTCCGGCGCGCCCACCGCGTGTGCCAGTACGGCGATCACTGCGTTCAGTAGAGATGACAGTACGACGGCGGCCAGAACGCCTCCCACCACGACGAGTGGGCCGGGGCGGGTGGTGGTTGTCTTGGGGGGTGTGGACATGGTGACTCCAATGGAGCGAAGGCGGCGGATGCAGCGGGAGGCTGCCGGGTACGCCTGATTGTTTGAAAGCTCAAGCATCATCTTGCATCGAGTGGCTTGAGTGTTCAAGGTCTTGGTGGCTAGTAGTGCTTCGTTACGCTGGGTGATCTCACCTGGTGAGCGTTGTCCGCGCTATGAGACTGAGGGAACCGGTTCCAGGGTGAATTGCCATGGATCGTTGCTGATGTGTTCGGCACGTTGCCGTGGCCGAATCAGCGGTGGTGGGGCGGGTGTTGTGTGCGAGGTTTGACGCTGGATAGTCGGTGTAAGTCGATCCAGTCGACGGCCGAGCGCCTGCCGGACGGCAACATGCAGGATCTGCAGCAGTTCGTGACCACTCGCCGTGGGGGCTACGTGTCGTTCTCCAGGTTCCCGGCGGGCATCGGTGAGGGTGGCCGGCCAGTGCTGCGGGTGCGTTGCACAGGCGGGCGAACTGGCAGGTCGCCGTCAGCATGCGTACCGCTCGAGCCACCGCGCCCTGCCCATTGGGGTGGGAGCTGTTCTTGTCCGAGGAATGGCATCAGGATCAGCGGCGGCGCCGGCGGGCCGGGTAGTCCGACTCGCTCTGCAGGACCGCGACCGTGACACGACATCTACCGCAATCAGGCCCAGGCTCGTGGCATCGATCCGACGATCGCCCTGCGCGGAACCTCTACACGCACTTGCCTTGGCCCCACCGCTGGCTACTCAAGAGGCATGTCCTGCCTGATTGCACGGCTTCCGACGCTCACGCATCGGCTCAGAACACAGGACCGACATACGCGCGTGAGTACCCCCGCGACGGGGCAACCGAGGCCTCCCATCGTTTGCTGACCCTGTGTGATGCAGCAGCGACCCGAGGCCTTCCTCAAGCTCGCTCCCGCATCACCCGCAGACAGCTCAGAACATCTCGGCGACCGTGGCTGTGTGCGTGGGTAGTGACACCGCCTGTCGGTGAGCGACGACACCACCTGGTCTCATGGGGCAGCGGTATCGATGAGTTTGGACATCACCCGGGTGCTTGCGGTGGGTGCATCATCGAGACCGACACCGACTCCTTCCACCTCGCCCAGACCCGAGCCAGGGGCCGAGCAGCACTCCGACTGACGATCACAACGGGCTCTCTTCGACAAGAGCCTGTCCTGTCGGGCCCAAAGGGAAATCATTCGCTGCCCGAGGCGGGCGCTTCTAGCCTGCATCGGGTGATGAAGGCCGATGACGTGTTGTTTGTCCTGGCCCTGTTGCGGCGGGCGAAGGTGGATGTCTGGGTCGGTGGAGGATGGGGGATCGATGCTCTGCTCGGTGAGCAGACCCGGGACCATCGCGACCTGGACTTGATGCACCGGCACGACCAGGAAGCCGCTGCGTTGGCGGCCCTCTTGGCGGAAGGTTTCGTGGAGAGCCTGGACTGGAGGCCCATCCGATTCGTCGTGACGGCCCCCGACGGGCGAGAGATTGACCTTCATCCGCTGGTCTTCTCCGACGACGGTTCAGCGGTGCAGGCGTCACCCGATCTGCAGCGTCCTTTCGTCTATCCCTCCGTGTGCTTCGTGACGGGGACCGTCCAGGGGACGCCCGTCCCGTGCTTGTCCGCCGAGCAGCAGGTCTACTTCCACCAGGGATACGAACCATTGGAACGCGATCGGCACGACATGGCGCAGCTCCGCCGCGTCTTTGGGATCGCCACGCACTTTTGACCCAAGTCGTTGGGCCGAGGCTCTTTCACACACGCATCAGGCCGCTCCCCTCAGAAGACCCCATCATCGCGTCAACGGCCGCCCGCAATCGTTTCGTTGGCAACGACTGCGGGCCACTCACATTCTCGATCACCTGTTCAGAGGAGCATGGGTGTTTCGATGCGCCCGTGAGGGAGCGGGGAACACGTGGCGTGGACGAAAGTTCCGTCCACGCGCTTCTTCTCCTCGCTCATTGCTCGCCGATTCGGGCAGCTGCGAACTCCCCGATCATCGTCGAGGGAGCGTTGGTGTTACCTGAGGTGATCGAGGGCATTACTGATGAGTCCGCTACCCTCAGCCCTGCGATTCCTCGGACACGAAGGCTGCGATCGACGACTGCGTCCTCGCCGGCGCCCATCGCGCATGTTCCGACCGGGTGTACATAGGGCATGGTGGCGCGCCGCACGAACACTTCGGTCTCGCGGCGGGTCATCGGGCGAGTCGGCGCGGCCCAAGTGCCCGCCACCGAGGAGAACTCCTTGGTGGCTGCCAGATCCTGCGCCAGGTGCACGCCCGCGATGAGTGCGTCGAGGTCTGCGGTTTCGGCGAGCATGTTGGCGCGAATCTGCACCGGTCCCTCGGCGCTCGTGAGCTGGACCGAGCCGCGACTGGCGGGGCGCATCAGGCATGGCAGGAGCGTCACCGCGTCGGGCGGAACATCGTACTGTTCGCCGATCTCCCGGGAGAAGTAGGGAATCTGCACGGCGAGGATCATCACGTCCGCAGTCGGGAGGCCGCTACGGCTGCGCCACACGACGCTCGCTCCCTCGAGATTGTTGTTCGGCGGTGGCAGTGCTCCTCCAGGAGCGAGGCACAGTCCGGCGACGATCGGGTGATCCTGCAGGTTCTTTCCGACTCCCGGCAGGTCGGCAACGATCTCGATCCCCGCTTGTTCGAGTTGTCGGACTGGCCCGATGCCGGATCGCAGCAGCAGGGCTGGTGACCCGATCGCTCCGGCCGAGACAACGACTTCGCACGCCGCGCGGGGTGACCACGAGCGGCCTGCGATGGTGACGTCGGCACCGACGCACCGGTCGCTCACCGTGACGAGCTTGCGCACCTGAGCCGCGGTGACGACCGTGAGCCGCTCGTCGTCGGCCTTGTCCTGCAGGTATCCGGTCCACGAGGAAACCCGGCGGCCGTCACGCACGTTCAAGGTCAGCGGCCCCGCCCCCGACGGCGACGGCACGTTCAGATCGTCGAGATACGGCAGATCCAGCGCGCGGGCGGCGTCGATGAGCCCGGCCGCTACCGGGTGTAGATCCCGGGCGCGCTCCACTCGGATCGGTCCGCCGGTTCCGTGCAGGGGACTCGGGCCGTCCTCCCAGTCCTCGCTTCGCCGGAACAGTGGCAGCACGGATTCGTAGTCCCACCCCGCGTTCCCCGCAGCTGCCCATTCGTCGTAGACCGCGCGGTCGCCGCGCATCCAGATGAGCCCGTTGATGCTGCTTGAGCCGCCCAGTGCCTTGCCTTGCGGTAGCGGCAGGGTCCGTCCGTCCAGGTGGGGTTCGGTGTCGTACTGGTACTGCCAGTCCCGCCGGGAGCCGAGGTTCTCGACCCACCGCGTGGGTGTGGTCAGGACGTCGTCGCCGTCGACGGCATCACCGGCTTCCAGCAGCAGTACCCGCACGTCTTCGTGCTCGAGCAGGCGTGCCGCGACGGCGCACCCGGCCGAGCCAGCGCCTATCACGATGTAATCGAAGGTCTCCGGCAGGTCGCCGGGGGTGGTCTGGTTTCCGTCCACAAGCATGTGGCGACGATGCCACGAGAGCGTCCCACGGGACCTCGTTGATCGTGGTGAAACGAGTGGCTGCCGCAAGTCGTCGCGCCAAGATCACCAGATTCAACTATGGCGGGTTCGCCGGCCGCCCTTTACACCGTCGCAGCGAGCCGCCCACGCACATGTACGTCGATGCGATTGACCGCGAGGCGCCGGTGAGAGCTCGGACAGGAGATCACCGGGCTGGCTCGCAGCAATCGCGCGCGGGGGTCAGCGCCCGCGGCCGATCGCCCGGAGAGTCTCGGGCTCTGCCTGTGGCCGCTCTGGAAGGCGTCGAACGCACATGGCACAGGCAGACCGGCCTGTCGGGCGCGGAATGCACAGGTCAGGCCGCTGGAACGGTCCCGTCTCCCTGCTCGACTGCTGCGGACGTCGCGTCACGACCGCGCTATCAGATCTGGCACTGCACGCGCGGTGTCCTTTCGTCGGATGCGGCAGTGTGGGCTCTTGCACCGGCGGCCGTCTCTCATCAATCCAGGTGAGATCGTTCGCGCTGAGCGGTGACAAGCCTGGCCAACTGCAGCCGGGAACTGATGCCCAGTTTTCCGAACACGGCCCGCAGGTGGGTGGCGACGGTGTTGGGGGAGAGGAACAGCTCGGTGGCCGCGGACTTGTTGCTGTGCCCGTCGGCGACGAGGTCAGCCACGCGCCGCTCGGCACCGGTCAGCGCGCCCCAGCCCGTCTCCGGACGATGCGTGGCGGGTGCCCAGCGGCGCCGCGCACCCGCAGCGCGCACCACCGGATACAGCCGGCGCAGCTCTCCCTGGGCACCGAGCTCGTGGTAGAGCCCCGCCGCCTGATCCAGCGCCGCCAACCCCTCGGCGCGACTGCCCGCACCTAGGAGTGCCTCGCCATAGTCAGCCAGCGCCGTGGCCAGCAAGAGCGGCCTGTCGACGGGCCGTAACGTGTCGACCGCCTGACGCAGTTCGACGAGATCGTTCGTGGCGAGGCCGGTGATGTGGGCGTGGACCGCCGCAGGCACAGCCAGTCCGCTGTTGCGCTCGGCAAACGTTCTGGCCATCGACACGCTCCTCCGGGTCAAGGGGCTGTCTCCGGAAGCGCGCGCCACACGGGCCACCAACATCTGCCATTCCGGCAACCACCGCGTCCGGTGGACAGCGCCGTCTTGATCGACCTGCCGGGCGAGGTCGACGGCCCGACTGTCCTCACGGGCGACCGCCAGTACCGTCTGGAGCATCAGCAGCGCTGTCGGCCAAGCCGGATCCTCATCGAGCGGCAGCCGCTGCGCCAGGCGGACCTGCTTCTCCAGTGCCCGCAGGTCCCCCCGCAGGAAGGCGATCCAGGCCAGTCGTACACGCAGGTTCCCGGCCGCCAATCGATCCTCGGGCAGGGCGGCCAGCTTGGCCTGCGCCGACTTCCATGCTGATTCGAGATCCGCTGAGCAGCCGAGCAGGTCACCGGAGACCGGGTAGCGGCCTTCGAGGCCGGCGACCTCGGCCGAGGCCCACCGTGCCAGCCTCTCGCCCTCGTCGTCTCCGGCACGCCGCGCATCCGCGAGCACTTTGTCCACGGCCGCGCGCGCGGTCTCAACATCGCCGGAGCGTGAGTCGGCGAGCATTGCCACGGCGATGAGTCGCGCTCTGTCCCGTTCAGATAGATCCGTGCTGCCCAGGATCTGCCATGCCCGTGATCGCATCGTTTCCAGTAGCCCGAGTCGCCACAAAGGCATTGCGATCGAGACTTCTGCACGTACAAGGACGGCGGTCGCCGGAGCACGCGCGATAACGCGATCGGTGAGCGCGATCGCCTCCCGGTCGTGGCCTGTCTCGGCGAGTACGCCGACCGCGCGCGCCGCGAGTTCCGTCCACTCCGGAACTTCTGGGCCGACCAGCTCAATCGCCCTGGTGACCAATCGAGCCGCGTCGTTCGGCGCGCTTCCGCGTGTCCGCTCGGCGGCGTCGACGAGTGTCGTGGCCGCCGCGAAGTCGCCTGGCCGGGCGCCCGCGAGCAGGTGCGGGGCACATGCCACGGGGTCGCTGCCTGCGACGTGCAGTGCTTTGCTGTGCAAGGCCGCGCGTATCGAGGGGGGAAGTGTCTCGTAGATGGCGCGGCGTTGAACTTCGCTCCGGAACGATATTCGCTCGCCGTCGTCGATGAGGAGGCCGACGCGGGTGACCTCGGCCAGCTCGGGCAGGACCGTCTTGCCGGGCAGACCGTCCAGCAGAGCTGAGACGGCGCCGGGGGTGAATGAGGTGCCGAGCACGGAGCCCGTGGTCACCAATCGCGCCGCGGCCTCCGGCAGCGACCGCAGCTGTTCGCCGGACCTGGCCACCAGGCGCTTGGGTATAGGCGGCTCCGTGTCGGCATCGAGCCCGTAGGCCGCCTCGGCCAGTTCGACCGCGATCAGCGGATTGCCACCGGCGCCCTCAAGCAACGCCCGCAGTGCCGGCCCTGGATCGCCGTCCAACCGGTCGCAGGCGATCTGGAGCATGGCGTCGGTAGGCAAGGGGGGTACAGCGATGGTCTTCGACGGGAGCTGCCGGGTTATTTCCGCCAAGGTACGAGACATCGGGCCGGTCACTGTGTCCCGAGTGGACACAAGCCATACGACGCGATGCCCGATGAGACGCTCCGGCAGCACGCGCAGCGCGGCCGCGGTCAGCTCGTCAGCCCAGTGGACATCTTCAAGGGCCATCAGCACAGGCTGGCGAGTGGCAGTGGTCTCCAGCAGATCGGAGATCCGGTCAAGCAGCCACGGCGGACGTTCGTAGACGGACGCGAGTTCAGCGAAGAGTTCGGCGGGGACGAGCGGGTGTTGACCCGTCCGCAGCGCCCAGACCAATGCCGGCAGTTGCGACGAAAGCACAGCGCTGTCACTGCGGCCGTGGCCTACGGCGAAACCGATGCGAGCGGCCTCACGGGCGGCCGCGTCGGTCAGTGCGGTCTTGCCGATCCCTTCCTCGCCGCTCAGTACCACGGCAGCGGACTGACCGGTCCCCATGGAGTACTTCAGGACTCTGGACACGACCGAGATCAAGTCCTGGCGGCCGCGCAGCGGGAACCCGTCCTGACGGCGCAATCCCGTGTTGAGCAGCTGGTCCAAAGTTGCAACACCCCTTTAGAAACCGGCCAAGCCGCGTCTCGAGTCAGCCATCGGCATCACCGCTCTCACCATCGCGGTGCCTGAGGTCGGTGACCTGGACGACGGCGAGGGTGTGGTCGCCGCGGTAGTACGAGCGGCCGGGATCGCACTCGATCCACGCGAGTGGGTTGGTCGGCTGATGGGGGAGCCGGTCGTGACGCCGGGCTCGGTGAGTGACGCGGATCAGCACCAGTGGAGCCTCGGCTGACACGGACGTGAAGGAGTTCATGGCGGCGCCCCGTGGGCTGTCCTCGCCGTCGTAGGTGACGGCCATAGCGAAGCGGACATGCATGCGCGTCCCAGAGCGGCACACGCGATGAGGTATGTCGTCGCGGGCCGGACTGTAGCGGTGAGTCCGCGAACCGACTGTGGTGTTTCGCGTCGATGGTTCACGGTCAACCTCCGCTTTGGTTGCTGATGTTGCGCGGGCCTGCCGTCGTGAGGCTGTGGCAAGGTCATCACCACATTGCTTTCCTCCACATCACGTGAACAGGTGAGGTGGTGTGGGGCGCGCCGGGGGTGCGCTGTCTAGGTGGTCACCGGCGTGGTCATCGGTGTGATCCGGTCAACGGGGCTTTGCGGACACCCTCAGTTCGGCGGCGACCTGTCTTTCGGAGTAAACGGTGCCCATGAGGCGAGCCACAGGGTGCTCGGCCTGGGGCAGCGCCGCCCAACCGACTGCCGGGCCGGGCTCGGTGGCGGTCCAGTGCCACGACTTGAAGCCACGCGGCTGCGTTAGGGCTGCGGCTCGTGCGGGAAGAGGTCGCCGAACATGGGCAGCCCGCTGCTCGATTCGCCACGGGTGACTTCGTCCTGCCAGACGTCCCAGTGTTCGGCGAGCTTGCCGTCCTGCATGCGTACGACGTCGGTGGTGATCAGAGACCTGGGGCTGCCGTTGCCGCTGAACCGGCCGTAGAGCATCACGTAGTCTCCCTCGGCCACGACGGTCTGGTTCTCGTACCGCAGGGTGCCGGGAAGGGACTGCACGAGATCGAACAGTCCCTGGCGCCCGGGCCCGATGTGGGCGCTGTGCTGCACGTACTCGGCGGACCAGTACTGCTCAGCCGAAGTGAAGTCACGCTTGTTGAAGAGCGCGTCGAAAGCCTTGAGGACAACGTCCTTGTTCTGCTGCGGTGTTGTGCTCATGGTGCACCTTCCGTGTGTGTCCTGCCGAGCGGCGCTAGTGAGCCCCGGCAGACTGGTGGCTATGGCGTTCACGTTTTCTGGTGTGATCGCACCAGAATTCGACTGTAGCAAACGGTGCGCTATTATGGTCCAACCACGCCAGAAAGTTTGTGGGTCGTCTTCCGAGGGAGCCGCGATGCCGGACGTTGTACGCCGGGGCAGGCCGCCCGCCTTCAACCGCGCAGCGGCGATCGACCGGGCGATGGTGCTGTTCTGGGAGCGCGGATATGAGGGGACGTCCTATGCCGCGCTGACGGCGGCGCTCGAAATTAGCTCGTCCAGTCTTCAGAATGCCTTTGGTTCGAAGGAGCAGCTGTTCCAGGAGGCGGTTTCCCACTATCTGAATGATTCGGTCGAGTGGATCTCCGACGCGCTCGACGTCGGGACTGACGCGTTCGCCGCGTTCGAAGCCATGCTGCAGGCGGCTGCCGTGGCGTTCGCCGCCGATGATCACCCGAGGGGCTGCCTGGTTTCACTGGCAGCCACCCAGATTTCGCCGGACCTGGAGTCGGTCGGCCGGTTCGCTGCTGAGGCTCGCGGTCAGGTGGATCGCACGCTGGCGAACCGTATCCGCCGTGGCATCCACGAAGGAGACCTTCCGGTGGATACCGACGCGGACGTGCTCGGCATCTACTTCGCGACCGTGCTGCGCGGCATGGCGATCCAGGCTCGAGACGGAGGCTCAGTGAAGACCTTGCAGGCTGTGGGCCGGCTCGCCATGAAATGTTGGCCCCGGCGCTGATCGGGAACGGTTCGCGCGGTGGCTGCCGGCGGGGTTGAAGGCCTTGGGTCCCGGCGACCACTGGACTGTAGCTCTTCCTGGCGTGGCGCCGAGTGTGCCTGAAACGAGCCGGTCGACGGGTACTGCTTGGCGTGCGCGAACATCGCTCCGTGCTGTCGTGGATGCCGGAAGTCTCACCTTGGGGCCGTAGCGTTCAGGGCCAGGTCTAGCAGTGTCTCGGCCGCACGCCGAGCGTCCGTGAAGGCTTCCGGGTCGTCGCAGGAGGCGGCGAGCGCGTTGGCGCCCTCGTAGAGCACGGCCAGTTGCCGGCCCAGGGCCTCCGGGTCGGCCGCTCCGGCCTCCGCGGCGGTGGCCACGAGGCGGTCGCGGAAGGCCTTCTTGTGCCGCTGCGCGAGATGGGCGATCTCGGGCAGTTCTCCGGCGCTGTCGACGACGGCGTTGTGGAACGGGCAGCCGCGGATGACCGCCGCCGGGCCCCCGTCGATCGGGGCGAAGATCGCCAGCAGTCGCTGTACCGGTGTCAGATCGGTGCGTTCCAGCTCCGTCTCGGCGAGGACTGGCGTCTCTTTCTCGAACCGGCGCAGGTACTCCTCCACCAGCGCGTTCTTGGTCGGGAAGTGCACATAGAAGGTTCGCGGCGACACATGCGCGGCCTCCATCAGCGCTGCCACGCCGGTCGCGTGGATACCGCGCGCGTAGAAGAGCTCCCCGGCCGCCCGCAGGATGCGCTCCCGGGCGCCGCGTCCGCCGCGGGCGGCCCCAGTGGTCGTTGCCTCAGTCTCCATACCCGCAAGTATAGCGACCGCTTTACATCCGTCGAGGGAGGGAGTAGCTTCAGCGTCATCGAAGTAAAGCGATCGCTATACATCGGTCGCAGGACATCGATGGCGCTCAGTGGCCGACCAGCGGTTTCCGTGCGCCGGAGCATCCATCCCGGCCCGTGCGGGGCCGACCCCGAAGGGAGAGTCCGATGACTCAGCTCTACGCACAGGCACCCGTCAAGACGGTGTCCGCCGGCAACGGCATCGAGTACGCGTACCGAGAGGTCGGCGACGGTGACGAGGGCGGGGTGCCGCTGGTTCTGCTCATGCACTTCCGGGGCAACCTCGACTACTGGGATCCCGCCCTGGCCGATGCCCTGACCGAGGGCCGGCGCGTCATCGCCTTCGACAACACCGGCGTCGGCGGGTCCAGCGGCACCACGCCCAGCACGGTCGCGCAGATGGCGCTGGAGGCCATCGCCTTCCTCGACGCCCTGGACCTGGCGCAGGCCGACATCCTCGGCTTCTCCCTGGGCTCCTTCGTGGCCCAGGAGATCGCGCTGATCCGGCCCTCGCTGGTACGGCGCCTCGTGCTCGCCTCGGCGGCACCCCAGGGCGCACCCGGTATGCACGGGTGGGCGAAGTGGGTCATCGACTCGGTGGGCGGCCCGGAGGTCGTTCCCTCCCTCGTGCTCGACGTCTTCTACACCCGCTCGGCCGGGAGCCGTTCCGCCGGCGAGCAGGCCATGCAACGCATGTTCACCCGGGCCGAGTTCGACACGCCCACCAGCTGGCAGACGCGCCAGGCGCAGTACGACGCGGTCACCGCCTGGGGAATCCCCAACGTCGCGCTCCTTCAGCGGGTGACCGCGATCCAGGTACCCGTGTTCGTCGCGGGCGGCGACAGCGACCCGATGATCCTCCCCCGCTACTCCCACCTGCTCGCCGGGCTCATCCCCGACGCGGAGATCAAGATCTACCCGGACGCGGCACACGGCTTCCTCTTCCAGCACCACGAGGAGTTCGCGGGTGACGTCAAGGAGTTCCTCGACCGTGCATGAACAGCCCGACGACAACATCAACCACCAGACCACATGCAGTGATTGACAGGAGACCCCCATGTCCACCAACACCAACTCCGGCCTCGGTTATGACGTGTTCGTCGCGGACCCGCTGCCCATGGCCGGTCCCGGAATGCTCCCGAACGCAGAACCCCGCACCTTCCAGCCCATCGCGGTCACCCTGATCCACGGCACACAGGACGCCGTGCTCGTCGACCCGCCGCTCACCCTCGACCAGGCACAAGCGGTCGGAGACTGGGTCCAGGCGAGCGGGAAGCGCCTGACACACATCGTCGTCACCCACGGCCACGGTGACCACTGGTTCACCGCCGGGGTACTGGCCGAACGCTTCGGCGCCCAGGTGATCGCCACCGCAGGCGCCATCGCACAGATGCACAACAACGTGTACGCCCGGGAGGTCCTCTGGGACGTCCTGTGGCCCGGCCAGATCCCCCCGTCACCCGTCACGGCCGTCGCGGCTCCCGGCAACCGCCTCACCCTCGAAGGCCACGACGTCAGCCTCGTGGAAGTGGGACACGCGGACAGCGACGACAGCGCGGTCGTGCACGTGCCGGACCTGGACCTCGTGGTCGCCGGCGACGCCATCTACAACGGCGTCCACGTCTACCTCGGCGAGTCCGCCGACGGCGACTTCGGCCCCTGGCGCCAGGCCATCGACACCGTCGCCGCGCTGGCACCACGCCACATCGTGGCCAGCCACCAGAACAAGAACCTCGACGACGACGCCCCGCGCCTCCTCACCGAGACCCGCCGCTACCTCGACGACGCCGAGGCCGCGCTCGCCACGCACGACACCCCGGAGGCGTTCTTCCAGACGCTGCTCGACCGCTACCCGGAACACATCGGCACGACCGTCCTCTGGGTCAGCTCCCGCGCCCTCTACCTCGCACGCGAAGGCGGCGACCCCGTACAGAACCTCGTCGCGGCCTGGCGGCAGTAGCCCGGCCGGCTTGTCGGCCTACCGGCCTGTCGGCAGCAAGCCGACAGGCCGGGGCCCACCCGCAACACAACTCCCCACGAATGGACGGCGTCGCATGAGCGACCTGCTGAATCTCGTTCTCGAGGCCCACGGCGGCCTCCCCCGCTGGCAAGAGGCTCAGACCATCCGCGCCAAGGGCTCCCTGGGCGGGCTGCTGTGGCCCATGCGTGGCCAGGAGGGGATCTTCGCCAAGGCCGACATGACCGTCGACGTACAGCGACAGCACCTGGTCTACCAGGGTTTCACCAGCCCGGAACTGCGTGGGGTGTTCACCCCCGACCACGTCACGATCGAGAAGCGGGACGGCGAAGTCGTAGCCGAACGCACCGCTCCCCGCGAGGCCTTCGCCAGCCACGGCCCGGACACTCCCTGGGACGAGCTCCACGCGCTGTACTTCGCGGGCTACGCGATGTGGAACTACCTCACGGCCCCGTACCTGCTCACCCGCCCCGGCGTCGTGCTGGAGGAGGTGGAGCCGTGGCAGACGGACGGTACGACCTGGCGACGGCTCCGCGCCACCTTCCCCGACGACATCGCCACGCACAACACGGAACAGGTCTTCTCCTACGACAGCGACGGCCTCCTGCGACGCCACGACTACGCGCCCGACGTACTCGGCCGCCCCAGCGCCGCGCACTTCACCGAACAGCACATCACGGCATCGGGACTGGTCTTCCCCACCCACCGGTACGTCGTGCCCGCCCCAGAAGACGGACGCGCGCTCAAGGAACCGGTCCTGATCTCCATTGACCTCACCGAGATCTCCGTCGACTGACGCAAGCAAGCCCGACTTCACCCTGACGTCCCTCCGGGGACTGGCCAAGGAGCAATGACCATGCGCGTTTCGAACGTAAGACGGACGCTTCTTTCGGCGGCCATCGCCGGGTTGGCGGCTCTGTCCCTCACCATCTAACCGGCCGCCGCCACCTTCCCCGCCTCCCATCCCCGCATCCTCGTCGAGTACGACCGTGGGTCTGGGCAGCAGCCGGAGAACGTGGTCGTGACCCCCAACGGCAAGCTGAACGTTGTCCTGGCCCAATCCGCACAAATAGAGGAGGTGTCACCGGGCGGCCACCGACGACTGCTGGCCTCCCTCCCGCAGCCCGCCGACGGTGGCGTCAACACCCCGTCGCTCGGCTTCAGCCTCGCCACCGGACTGGTGCGCACCGACGACGGCACCCTGTACGTCAGATACGCGGCCGGCGACGACTCCCTCACGGGCATCTGGCGCATCCGGCCCGGCGGCAAGCCTCAGCGCATCATCCCGCTCAGCACCGCAAGCTTCCCCAACGGCATGGCACTGGACGAGCGCACCGGCCGGCTCTACATCGCC
The DNA here is from genome assembly GCF_026343635.1 of Streptomyces sp. NBC_00038. Taxonomy (NCBI): domain Bacteria; kingdom Bacillati; phylum Actinomycetota; class Actinomycetes; order Kitasatosporales; family Streptomycetaceae; genus Streptomyces; species Streptomyces sp. NBC_00038. Next base: position 184,665 of record NZ_JAPELQ010000001.1, on the reverse strand, counting down.
GACTCCACCCGCGGAATCATCTGGCGCGCCCCCATCACCGGCGGAACCCCCACCGCCTGGGCCTCCGGCGCGGACTACGAACCGAGCGGCCTGCTCGGCGTCAATGGTCTCAAGCTGCACAACGGCGCGGTGTGGGTGTCGAACCTCGACCAGGGGCGGCTGCTTCGCGTGCCGGTCACGCCGGACGGCAGCGCAGGTCCGGCGCAGACCAAGGCGTCGGGGCTCACGTCGTTGGACGACTTCGAGTTCGTCGGCGACACCGACGACGTCGTAGGCACTCTCAACGCCGCCAATGAGGTCGCCCTGATCCACCCCGAGAACGGCAGCCACTCGACCATCCTCACCGGCGAAGACGGCCTGCGAGGGCCGACCTCGCTCGCCTTGCGCGGCAACAAGCTCTACGTCCTCAGCGCCGCCTTCGTCATCGAGGACGGAAAGCCCAACATCCTCACTGCCAACTTCCACCGCACACACCACCACTAGAAGAGAGACGACGACCCGGCCGCGCCTTGCCTCCCCCAGAGGCTGCCGGCCGGGCCGTCGGCCATCTCCACGCCGAACGGGGATGGGGGCAAGGGTTCGATCCGGCGTGATTGACCACCTCGCGACCGCCGGCTGGGACAACGAGCCCGGACTCGGCGCCTAGGACTCGGTGTCGCGGCGGGCGAGCAGGCATGGTTCGACCACGCCGAGGCCGCGCACCGGGCGCTGCCACATCGGCTGGAGGGCGAAACGGTAGGAGGGCGGTTCCTCGCCCTCCTACTCCGCTGCGGTCGCTGCTGCGGCGGCCTCCGCCTCGGAGGCGGGCATGTCGCCGGTGCGGACCAGTTCCTCCGCGAAGGTCCCGTCGACCGGCACGTCGTGCCCGTTCTTCAGGACGGGCAGGTTCTGGCAGAACCAGTCCTGAACTCCATCGACTTCAGCGAGAACTCCGTCGCCTGACGACGGGTAAGCCCTACATGGGATCGGGCAGTGCGTCACCTGTGGTGTGCGCCCCGGGCTCGGCTTCCGCGAAGAGCTCGACTGAACGTCGCACGATCGACCAGGGAGCCTTCTCTGATGATCGGATCGCCGGTCTGGGTGATGGGAATGTGCCAGGCCCTGAGGCGAGGGTGCGCGCACCGGCAGCGCTGGGTCGGAACGGCAGCTGCCTGTCGGCGACTCCGCTGAAGGAAGTCCGGTCCGCCGACATGGCCGCCTGGGGCGCTGGCATGTGGATACGGCCGTGGCTGACTGCCTGCGGTTGGAGGTTCTGCTCTGCCCCCGGGGGGCGAATTCCAGAGGTCGTCGGAGCCCGGGGGAGTCTCAGGAGGAGTCAGTGGTCGTCGGCTGTCGGGGCGTCGTGCAGGTGGCTGTGGGCCTCGTGAACGGCGGCGCGCCCAGCTTCCAGTGCGGTCTCGAGGAGGTCGCCCTGGCGGGCCAGGCGGCCGACAGGCGGTGTGCCCGGGGCAGGGCGGACTGAGACGATCGCCGGGTGGTGCGCCAAGTAGGCGTCGTCTTCGGCCAGGCGCGCTTGGCGGTCGACGAACACTTGGCGCAAGGCTGCGGACTCACGGCGCAGCAGAGTCCTGGCGATGACCGGGGCAGAGCGCGAAGGGCGCGCCGCGTCGATCGCACGCCGGGATCGCAGCACCAGGACATGAGTCGCGCCCTGGGACAGCGCGGTCCGGTAGGGCACGGATTCGGAGACGCCCGCGTCGTAGAACCGGCGCCCGCGCAGCATCACGGGATCGCCGGCCAGGAGCGGCAGGGCAGCGCTGGCCCGCAGCGCCAGGCGGAACTCCGCGGCGTCGCCGATGAAGGGCTGCAGGTCGGTGGACTGCCCGGTAGCGGCGTCGGTGGCCAGCGGGTGGTATTCGACATCGCTGGCCAGGATCGAGGCAAAGTCCATCGGCGCGAAGTCCTGGTCGCCGTATCGGTAGAGCACTTCGTAGAAGGTGTACAGGTCTACGAGCGGTCGCCCGCGCAGAGGGTTGGAGTGCCGGATCGCCGTTCTGGCGTAGCGGGGATCTGCCCAGAAGCGGAGCGACTGCGGGCTGCTGCTCAGCAGCCACGCTCCGGACGCGGCGCCGGCAGAGGCGCCGTAGACGGCGTCGAAGCCGTTGGTCAGGCCGAGTTCGTGCAGCGCCAGCGCCATTCCGCCGGCGATGATGCCGCGCATCCCGCCGCCCTCGATGGCCAGCGCGACGCGGTGTCCGTCGGCGCGTGCGCCCGGACGGCTGTCGGCCTGCGCGCGCTCGGTGAGCACACGCCAGACCTGGTGTGGCCCCTCGGACTCTGGCATCGCAGCAGGTGTGGAGTTCATCGCGGTCAAGGCTCCAGGGGCGGCTCGGGGGTGGAATCTGTGTGCAGGGCCGAGGCGGCGCGGGGTTGGCGTCGCCCCGGTATCGCTCGGCTGCTACGGGCAGGTCTTGCTGGCGATGGCGGCCTCGGCCGAGTGCCACAGGGTGCGGCGGTTCGCCCAGCCAGGGCTCAGTTCGGTCATCCGGGCGACGGTGCCAGGGGCGGTGGTCTCCTCGGCGAACGCCTGGAGATCAGCGTGCGAGTTGAGGGTAGAGCGCGCCGAGGTCACCGGACAGGCCGGCCTTGACCTGGCGGGTCATCTCGTCGGCCAGTACCTCATAGGCGTCGGCTTCGACCCCGTCCAGGGCCAGCGCGGCGACGCTTGCAGGGGAGGACTTGGGGGCATCGATGTGGGCGGCCAGGTCGGTGTCGACGAAGCCGACGTGTAGACCGGTGACATTGATGCTGCGGGGCTTGAGGTCCAGGCGCAACGAGTTGGACTGAGACCAGAACGCGGCCTTGGACGCGCTGTAGGAGCCGCCGAGGGCGATCCAGGACACAACCGAGTGCACGTTGAGCAGGTGGCCGCCGCCGTTGGCCTCGATGATCGGGACAAAGGCCCTGGTGGCGAGCAGCGGTCCGTAGAAGTTGGTCTCGAAATCGCGGCGCGTGTCCTCGATCGGCGACGTCAAGTAGGAGGCGGCGACGGCCGTGCCCGCGTTGTTGACCAGGATCGTGACGTCCGGCGCGGCCGCCGCGGCGGCGGCCACCGAAGCCGGGTCGGTGACCTCAAGCGCCAGCGGGACGGCGTCGGGGTGGGTGACGGTCCTCGGATCGCGGGCGGTGGCGTACACCTTCTTGGCACCCCGCGTGTACAGGTCCTCGACCAGTGCCTTGCCTATCCCTCGGCTGCCGCCGGTGACCAGGACGGTCGAGCCTGCGATTGCGGTCATGGACCTACTCCTCACACATTGAAAACCGATCGGTTTCAGCCCACGGTAAACCGATCGGTTTCCATGAGCAAGCCAGCGACGTACTCTGGCCGGTATGACCGTGAGTTCCCCCGCCCTGACCGCTGCGCCGCCCGCGGCGGCTGTCGCACCCCGCGAGCGGCTGCTGGACGCCGCAGCGCTGCTCTTCTACCAAGAGGGCGTTCATGCGGGAGTCGAGGCGCTGTGCCGGGCGGCCGGAGTGTCCAAGCGGTCGATGTATCAGCTGTTCACCAGCAAGGACGAAGTCCTGGCCGCGAGCCTGGAACGCGCGGCGCTGACCTACTGGGAGGCGCTGAGCCCGCGCAACGACGACCGCGCGCCGCGCGCCCGCATCCTGCACGTCTTCGAGCAGTTGGAGGCGCTGTCCGGCTCACCGACCTACCGGGGCTGCCCGCTGGTGGCCACCGCAGTCGAACTGAAGGACCCCGAGCACCCGGCCAGCGCGGTGGCTCGGCGTTTCAAGGACGGGCTCACCAACTATTTCCATGAGGAGGCTCTGCGGGCGGGCGCCCCGGACCCGAATCAGCTCGCGAGCCAACTCACTGTCGTCTTCGACGGATCCAGCGTAAGTGCTGTCGTACAGGCTCAGCCCCTGCGGGGCTTGGCGGTCACCACAGCGACCACGCTGTTGGACGCGGCGGGCCTGCGGTAAGAGCCTGGCCGCCGCGGCATCGCGGACACGAGGTGCCGCCGGGGGCCGTCGAGCGTCCGCGGCCCGTCTGCGGCACCTCCTCGTCCGCACCGGCGTGGTCCGCGGTGACTCTGGTGAGGAAGTCTCCGCGGTGGAGGGAGGCGATTCCGTCGGCCGGCCCGGTTCGCGACAGCATCGTCTGCGGCGTCGAGGGGGCAGGGCATCGGCCCATTCCCCAGGCCCTTCGCTGCGCATCAGACCACCGGCTCTCGTCGACGCAGGTCCTTGCGTAGGATCTTGCCGGCCGGGGACTTCGGGATCTGGTCAAGAAACTCGACCAGCCGGACCTTCTTGTACGGCGCGACCCGGGCTGCGACGAACGCCTGGACCTCGTCGGCATCCAGGCCGGGGTGGGTGTCACGGCGCACGACGAACGCCTTGGGTACTTCCTCTCCCTCGTGGTGCACCCCCACCACCGCGGCGTCGGCGATCCCGCCGTGCGTGAGCAGCAGGGCCTCCAGCTCGGCGGGGGCGACTTGGTGTCCCCGGTACTTGATCAGCTCCTTGAGCCGGTCCACGACGTGGAAGACGCCGTCGGCGTCAACGGTCACCATGTCGCCGGTGTGCAGGAAGCCGTCGGCGTCGACGGTGGCCGCGGTCGCCTCGGGGTTGTTGAGGTAGCCGCGCATGATGTTGGGGCCGCGGCACCACAGCTCGCCCCGACCTCCGGGCGCGGTGTCTTCTCCGGTGACGGGGTCCACCACCCGGGCCTGAAGGTTGGGCATCAGCATGCCGACCGATCCCCGGTCGAGGTCGGGCCGTGCCACGGGGATGCCGTGAGTGGTGGGACTCGACTCGGTCAGGCCATAACCCTGGACCACGACAGCGTCCAGCCGTTTCGCGAGCGCCTGCGCCAGGTCGCGGTCCAGCGGGGCGGCCGCGCTCATGATCAGCTTGACGCTGCTGAGGTCGTACTCATCCAGCTGGGGACAGCTGAGCAGGGCCAGGGCAATGGGAGGCACGATGTAGAGGTGGTCGATTCGGTGCTCTTCGACCGTGGCCAGGAACCTCAAGAGGTCGAACCGCGGCATGGTGACGATCCGGGCTCGCTGGTACAAGGTGCCGTTCATGAGGCCCGTGATGCCGTAGATGTGGAACAGCGGCAGCACGGCGAGCACCCGAGAGTCGGGACCCAGGAGGTTGAGCGGTTGGGTCTGCAGCACACTGGCCACCAGGTTGCGGTGGGTGAGCATGACACCCTTGGGCAGGCCAGTGGTGCCCGAGGAGTAGGGCAGCGCGGCAAGGTCATCCCCGCCGAGTGCAACCCTTGGGGCCGGGGCGGTGCTCGCCAGGAGCTCGTCGAAGCCGGTTTCACGAACCGGGCCGGGCGTGACCTGGGCCGGGCCGAGCACGATGATCTCCTCCACCCGGACCTTGTCCTCGGCCACCGCGGCGCGCGCCCGGTCCAGGGTGTCGGCAGACGAGAACAGCACCCGGGCGCCGGAATCGCGCAGCTGATGGGCCAGTTCGGCCGGCGTGCAGAGCGCGTTGGCCGGTGAGCAGACTGCGCCGGCGCTCAGTACGCCATGGAAGACCGCTGGGTAGTCGGGGCAGTTGGGGGAGAAGACGGCGGCCACGTCGCCGCGGCCCAGACCGCGCTCGGCCAAGCCGGCCGCGACCCGGCCGACGGCGGCGGTCAGCTGCCCGTAGGTGTACCCGTGATGGGAGGTGCCGATGACGGCAGGGCGGTCGGCGTCCTCGGGGCCGAGCTGGGCGAACAGGAACTCCGGCAGGGAGACCTCCGGGATGATGATGTCCGGGTAGGGACTGCGGATGATCATCGGTACTCCTCGGCTCTGGGCAGTCAGCGTGCGGACGTGGGCGCGGGTCGGGGCTCCTTCGGCAGGCCGAGCACCAGCTCCCCGACGATGCCGCGTTGGATCTCGGAGGAGCCGGCGTAGATCGTGCCGGCGAGGGCGTTGAGGTAGACGCTGGTCCAGGACGCGGACGAGTTCGGCGCGCCGGGGTCGTCGGTGTGGAACCAGTTCGGCGAGGGCCGGCCGGCGGGCGTCAGCGCGTCCAGGCCGAGGACGTCCACGGCCAGCTCGGTGGCCCGCTGGTGGTACTGGCTCCAGAGCAGCTTGAACGCGGCGGCGGCGGGCCCGGGTTCCTCGCCTGCGATCAGCGTGGCGGCGGTGCGCAGGCCATGGCAGCGCAGTTGCTCGACTTGAACGTGGCACCAGGCGATCCGGCGTCGGATGTCGGGGTCGTGGTGCAGATCGCGCTCGCGGACCAGCTCGATCAGCCGGTCCAGTTCGTTGCGGAAGCGGATCGGCGCCTTGAGCGCGGTGGCGCCGCGCTCGAAGCCCAGCAGCGTCATCGCCACAGCCCAGCCGCGGTCGACCTCTCCCACGACCAAGCCGAGTTCTGTTGTCGCGTCGTCGAAGAAGATCTCGTTGAAGTCCGCCTCGCCGTTGAGGTTGCGGATCGGGCGGATGTCGATGCCGCGCTGGTCCAAGGGAACCAGGAGCATGCTGATACCGCGGTGCGCCGGGGCGTCGGGGTTGGTCCGCGCCAGGACGAACGCCCAGTTCGCCCTGTGCGCGCCGGAGGACCACAGCTTCTGCCCGTTCAGTACCCACTGCGCGCCGCGCGGTTCGGCCCGCAGGGAGAGCGAGGCCAGGTCCGATCCGGCGCCCGGCTCGGAGAAGCCCTGTGCGAATACGTACTCGCCGGAGGCGATCCTCGGGAGAAACCGGCGCAGGAGGGCCGGGTCGCTCCAGCGCAGCATGGTGTTGCCCAGCATGGTGATGCCGAACTCGTCGTTGTCCGAGCCGGAAGGGACGCCGGCTGCGGTGAGCTCCTCGATGACGACGGCCAGTTCGGCCGGTCCGAGGCCGGCGCCGCCGTACTCCTGCGGCCACGCCGGGGCTACCCAGCCGCGCGCGGCGAGCGCGGCCCGCGTCTTGTGTTGGAACGTCTCGCGCTCGATCGCATCGAGGGCGCCGATCCCCCGCCAGTCCGGCGGGACCAAGTCCGCCACGAATGCCTGGACCGAGGCGCGGAAGGCCGCGGCCGGCTCGCTGCCTTGGGGTTCCACCAAGACCTCCTGGTGTCTTCTGTAGGCGAATGACCAGAACAGTTGCGTAGATAGACTGACTAGTCAATGCTGGGCGCCATGGATTTCCCCCCGAGGTGAGGAGGACCCCGATGCGCTTCGCGCCAACCGACGAACAGCTCGAACTGGGCCGTACCGCGCAGCGGTTGCTCGCCGCCCACGCTCGCAACAACGTCCTTCCTCCGCCATGGGACGCGATCCCTCAGACCCTTGACCGTGAGCTGCAGGCCTCGCTCGCCGAACTCGGACTGCTCGGCCTGGGCGTGCCCGAGCGGCGGGGCGGCTCGGGCGGCGGGATTGCGGACTTGTGTGTCGTGGCCGAGCAGGTGGGGTCGGCCCTGCCGGTCCTTCCCTTCACCGCCACCGCGGCCGTCGCCGCCGTACTGGCCGAGCGCCCCGAAAGTCCCGCCATCCGGTCCGCGCTGACGGGGGTCGTGGACGGTTCCGTCATCGCCGTACCTGCCTGGGAGACTTTCCCGGCCGACATGGTGCCCGGCCGCCGCGCGGGCTCACTGAGCTTGACCGGCATGACGGTGGACGGCGTGCTGGCGGCGGTGCCGTTCGGCCTCGACGCCGACCTGCTGCTTGCTTTCGCCGACGATGCCGGCGCCCGACCGCGGCCGGTGCTCGTGGAACTCGCCGAACCGACCACCGAGCGGACCCCAGTGGACTCGCTCGACGTCACCGAACCGATGGCGAGCCTGCGACTGACCGGCGCGAGGGCCCTACCGCTCGGTCCGCTCAGCGCGCACATGATCGCCCGCATGCTCACCGTGCTGTCGGCCGAGCTCATCGGTACCGGTCGACGCTCCCTGGAGGGCGCCGTGGAGTACGCCGGGCAGCGCAGGCAGTTCGGCAGGCCGATCGGATCGTTCCAGGCCATCAAGCACGTACTCGCGGACCGGTCCGTCCAGCTCGACGCCGCCCGGATGCTCGTCCAGGCGGCCGCCCACGCCCTCGACACCGAGGACACGGACGCCGACGTGGCAGCACGTACCGCGCTCGCGGCGGCGGCCGACGCGGTCGAGGCAGTGACGGCCGACGGCCTGCAGACCCATGGCGGCATCGGCTTCACCTGGGAGCACCGGTCTCACGTACTGCTCAGACGCGCCCGTGCCCGGCGGTCACTGCTCGGCTCGCCGGCCCACCGGTTCGACGTACTCGCCGACCGTCTTCTCGGATCGTCCAACCGGTCCTGATGTGTGCCTGACGGGCCGTCGTCCCACAGCGGTCGGCCCTTGGGCTGCGCCAGCATCCTGTCAGCACCACAACGCGCCATCGACTCAAAGGACTATCTGTACAACTTTCCTGTTCAGACCCCTCTATACCGGGATCTCACTACTGATTGAGGAGGCGACCAGACCATGGAGTGGACGGGCGCTCGCTACAAAGACAAACCAACGGTCGAGGTGCCGATCTGGATCGAGGCCCCACCGCAACGGGTATGGGACCTGGTCTCCGACATCGAGCTGATGCCGAGCTTGAGTACGGAGTTGCAGTCGGTGGAGTGGCTGGATCCGGAAGCACAACCCGCGCGGGGGGCCCGCTTCGTGGGGCGGAGCAGCCACGAGGCGCTGGGCGAGTGGGCCACCACCTCCCACGTTGTGGAGTACGAGCCGCCCAGAGTGTTCGCCTGGGCGGTCGAGGACCCCGAGCAACCCTCGGCGATCTGGCGATTCACCCTCGAACCCAACAACGGCGGAACGCTGTTGCGGCAGTGGATGCAGCTGGGACCGGGCCGCTCCGGTCTCTCCGTCGCGATCGACCGCATGCCGGAGAAGGAACAGAAGATCGTCTTCGTGCGGATGCGGGAGTTCGAGGTCAACATCGGCGACACCCTCATGGCGATCAAGAAGCTCGCGGAGCTCCCCGGAAAGGCGAGTGTGTGATGCGTACGTCGACCACGATCGAGGCATCCGGGGGGAACTGGTCGGAGACGGTGGACTTCGTCGTCGAGGCGGAGAAGCTGGGCATGGACATCTGCTGGGTGGCGGAGGCCTGGGGTTCCGAGGCGCCGTCGCCGCTCGGCTATCTCGCCGCCCGGACGGAGCGCATGTTCCTCGGCTCCGGGATCATCCAGCTCGCCACCCGCACGCCGATGGCCATCGCCCGAGCGGCTATCACCCTGTCGCAGATCTCCCAGGGGCGCTTCCTGCTGGGCCTCGGCCCGTCCGGCCCGCAGGTGATCGAAGGACTGCACGGCGTCCCCTTCGACCGGCCGTTGTCGCGCATGCGGGAGACCGTCGAGATCGTGCGGCACGCCGTATCGGGGGAGAAAGTCTCCTACACCGGGCGGGAGTTCCAGATCCCGCTGCCCGATGGGGGTGCCAAGCCCATGCGCCTTTCCATGCGTGCCGAGCACGAAATCCCGATCTACCTGGCGACCCTCTCGCCGAAAATGCTGCGACTGACCGGCGAGATCGCCGACGGATGGCTGGGCACCAGCTTCGTACCCGAGGGCGCCAAGGAGGCGTACTTCGACCACCTGGACGCGGGCCTCACCACCTCCGGCCGCTCACGCGCGGACTTCGACATCTGCCAGGGCGCCGAGGTGGCCTTCGCCGAGGACGAGGACGCGCTTCGGGCGATGGTGGCCGGCCGGAAGAAGGAACTGGCCTTCAGCCTGGGAGGCATGGGCTCGCAGAGCACCAACTTCTACAACAATGCATACAGCCGCCAGGGCTGGGCCGACGTCGCAGCCGAGGTGCGCGAACGCTGGCAGGCCGGCGACCGGGACGGCGCGGCCGAACTGGTCACCGACGAGATGGTCCTTGGCACCACGCTCATCGGTACCGAGGACATGGTGCGGGACCGGCTCCGGGTGTGGCGGAACGCCGGCGTCGACACCGTTCGCTTCTACCCGGCCGGCGAGACCCTGGAAGCCCGGCTCACCACCCTGGGCAGGGCTCTCGACATGGTCCGTGCCATGGAGCGTGAGCCGGTCCGGTAGGCAGGCGATCGAGGATGCCGCCCGGCAGGCTGTTTCTCAAACCCGGCCGCGTACGCGCGACGGATCGTGTGCCCAGGACCTGGCACCTGGTGGGCTGCTCGCCCCCGGCGCCTTCGGCATCACAGCGCCGATCCCACGGTGTCGCTTCCGTCCACGACCCGGTTACGCGACCACGGTCGGCTCGGCCGGCGCAGTGTGCTGCTCGCGGCGCCATACGTGGCGAACGGCTCGCAGTGCCCTGCCTCAGGCGCGCACGACTCGGCGGCAACCACGCGACCGGCGGATTCACAGATCCGAAATAATGAGTCCTATGTTGAGACCTATATGCTAGAGGCCATGAGGCGGACCTCTTTCGCGAACTGGCCGTGCTCAGTCGCGCGCACCATGGACATGCTCGGGGACTGGTGGACGCCGCTGGTACTGCGGGAAGCCGTGTACGGGATCAAGCGATTCGACATGTTCCAGCAGGAGCTCGGCATCGCTCGCAACACCTTGGCCGACCGTCTCCGCCGCTTGGTCGATGAGGGCCTGATGGAGAAGAAGGCCTACCAGCAGGAGCCAGTGCGCTACGACTACGTGCTCACTGAGAAGGGTCGCGACTTCTTCGGTGTCCTGGCTGCCATGAACGCCTGGGGCAATCGCTGGCTCAGCGACGAGCAGGGACCGCCGGTCGTCTTCCACCACGACCGCTGCGGTCACCAGGGCGACGCCGAGGTCGTCTGTGCCTCGTGCAAAGAACCGATGACCGCCGAAGACACCCACCCGCGGCTCGGCCCTGGCTATCCCCAGCACCTTGCCGAACGCCCGGAAATTCGAAGCCGCTTCACTGCCTGAGAGGGCCCAGGCCCTGAACGACGCGAGGCGGCTCGGCACGATGCCAGTTGGGCGACTTGAGCGTTGGTCCCGTGATCGTCTCCTCGCTCTGTGGTGGCAGCATTTGCGAGGGGGTTGGGTATGGCCAGGGGAGAGACAGGCTATGGATTTCTGCAAGTGATCACGGGCCTGGTCGTGCAGTGGCAGGGGCGTTACGACAGCGCCGGCCGGTGGTACCCGGAGAAGGCGCGGAACACATAACGGGGGTGGCCGGGGCTTCGGGGGCCCGGACACCCCCGGATGCTCAGGCGGTGCCGAGGGGGTTGAGGATGGCCATGCGCCAGGTGCCGTCCTGACCACGGCTGGCGACATTGGCGGTGGTGCCGGTGGCCTTCTGCCGGTTGCCGTCGGGGGTGGTGACTTCGAGGGTCCACTCCTCGCTGATCAACGCGGTGTCGGCGCCTGCCACGATGCGTGACGGGCCGTTGGACAGCTGGGCGTTGCCGGCGATCGACCCGGCGGTGTAGTCGCGCAGCGCCTGACCGGTGACGGTCTCACCGGTGACGGTACGCATGACGGCACCGGGCGCGAACAGGCTCATGACCTCATCAAGATTCCCGGAGTTCATGGCCTTCTCGAAGGCCGGGGGGAGCTGCGACGGGTCGGTAAGGGGAGTCGACATGGTCGTTCCTTCCAGAATTGGGATGTCGTGCAGATCGTTGAACAGTTGAAATGGCGGGTGCTGAGGCCCGCGTGAGAAATGTCCGCCGGGATGCGCCGTGGGCAGAGGACGGCAGCGCCGTGCTGACCGCCGCCGCAGGTTCGACGTATGGGGGCGTGGGATCGTCAGGCGTACCGTCGAAGGAAGCCGGCCAGCGCCGGGTTGACGTGGTCGGGATGAGTGAGGTTCGGCGTGTGACCGGCCCCGGTCACGGTGAGCAGCTCCTGGGTACCGGGGAGGTTCCCGGCCAGTGCCTGGCCCAACGGGTAGGGGATCGGCTGGTCCGCGTCGCCATGGACGACCAAGGCCGGCACTGTGATCTCTCCGAGCCGGCCGGTGATGTCGTCCGCCCCCATCAGCACCTGCACCGCGTCGGCGAGCCGTTCATGCGGCTGCGCCTTCCACTTCGCCAGCCACTGATCGTGGATCGCGGGCTGTCCCAGCAGCATCCCGAGCAATATCGGGGCCACTGCTTCCGGACCCGCGCCGCGGAATCCCTCCGACACACCGCGCATCTGCGCCAGCGCCTCGATAGGCCAGGCGCCCGACGTCGTGTCTATCAGCGCCAGGGCCTTGACCCGATCCGGCGCCAGCAAGGCGGCGCGCATCGACAGAAAGCCACCCTGAGAATGCCCCACCAGCGCCGCCTGCCGCACGCCCAGGTGATCCAGCAGCCCGATCAGGTCGGCGGCCGAGTCCCAGTAGGTGTGGGTCTTGCCGTCGTCCTCGGTCCGGCCGTGCAGCCGCTCGTCCCACACGACGACCCGGAAGTCCCCGGCCAGAGTCTGGATCTGATGCACCCACATGTCACGGTCCATGAGGTTGCCGTGGCTGAAGACCACGACCGGGCCCTCACCACCGCTGTCCTCGAAGTAAAGACGGGCACCGTTGACATCTGCGTACGGCATGGTTGATTTCTCCCTTCCTCCCGGCCTCACCGGGCAGTCAGAGGTTTGACCGGAAGCGGATAACGCGCTGACTGCTTGCTTAAACAGTGCGCGACGCGAGCGGCGCAGGCGAGGTACGCAGGAGACGTGCCATGGTCAAAATTGGACTCCCCGATCCGCTCGCTGTCCTGGCGGGAGGAGCTGTCAGCGCTGCGTGGCGCGGAAGGCCCCGGGAGTGGCACCCACCGTCCGCTCGAAGAACTTCCCGAAGTTGGTGGGCTCCGTGAATCCCAGCATGCGCCCGACGGACGCGACAGGAAGGCCGGTATGAACCAGCAACCGCTTGGCCTCCAGGGCAACACGGTCGTCGATGAGATCCTTCGCGGTGCGGCCCGTAGCGGCCAAACAGGCCCGCGTGAGCGTCCGCGGCGAGTAACCGAGGTGCGCGGCATACTCGGCAGCACGGCGCCTCGTGGCGAACGCGCGTTCCAGCTCGGCACGGAAGGCCCTGAACACTTCGCCGCCCGCCGCGGGATTCCATTCACCGGGATGCGGCAGCCGGGCGATGCGCACCAGCAGCGCGGCAAGAAGCTGCCGCAGCAGTTCCACGGTGAGTTCCGCCTCCGGAGCGTCCCACTCGGCCAGCGTGGCGTATTCCGCAGCTATCTCAGCCACCGCCACGGACATGGCTCGGTACTCCACCGCAGACAGTGAGAAAGCGGCAGGTGTGAGCGCCTCGTTGATGACGGCTGCACTGGCAGGCAACGGGGGCGGAAAGGCAGGCGTGAACATCACCAAGGTCGCATCAAGATCCGCGATGTCCCCCTGGGGACCGGCAGGGAAGCGCTGCACCTGACCAGGACGCAAATGGAGCAGAGTCCCCGGAGCGCATGGGTACTCGACAAAGTCGATCAACGCGGTACCCTCGCCACGGGTGACCAGGGTCAGCTGATGGAAGTCCGGACGGCTGGGCGCCGCCGCGACAGACGGCATAAGCCGTTCACGCAGCATTGCGAAAGACAAAACCTCAAGCCCCAGCCGGGGTTGATCCGGATTGTCATAGCTGACGTCGACAACATCCGGGCGTCCCAATCCAGCCATACGCCAATGATCGCAGCTACAGCTACCACACCAGCAACGAGCCTCCTTCATCTTGAAAGGCACTGGCTGACGGCGGTCGTGGCAGACTCCCCGCACGCGGTCACCTACGGTCCGCTCGCAGAGTCGGATCCGCGCGGTCGTGGCCCGCAAGAGGATCGCCGCGGTGGGCTTCGTCGGCGGGGAATGCGCCCGCGGCACAACCAGCCCCTTACGTCGTCATCTCGCCTGAGTGGCAATCAACAGCAGGTGCTGGCAACGCCGCGGGAGCGGATCTACGGGCGTCGGCGTGCGGTGCTGAGTTCAGGCACCCGCTCGGTCGCGGTGCGTTCGTTCCAGACGTTGGCTAGTTGCACGCGAGAGTGCACGTCGAGCTTCGCGAAGATTGAACGCACGTGTGTTCCCACGGTGTTGGGTGACAGCCCCAGCGTGCGGGCGGCGGCCTGATTGGTCTGCCCTGTGCTGATCAGTTGTGCGACTTTCTTCTCCGCTTCGCTCAGCGCGGCCCACCCGGTACGCGGCCGCTCGAGATCATTGATCCATTTGGAGCGGCGGATCCCGGCGCGGCGCATGGTGTGCTGAAGCGAGAGTACGGATCCCCGCGCGCCCACTTGGTGATAGAGGTCCCAGGCGAGGTCGAGGTTGGCCACGCCTTCCTTTCGCTGACCGGAGGTCAGCAGCGCCCGGCCGTAGTCCTCGTAGCCGCTGGCCTTCAACAAGGGCCGTGGGCTGTGTGCGAGCGCCTCCGTGGCCCGCCGCAGGAGAGTGAGGTCCTGGCGAAGGGTGCCGCGCAGTTGTAGCGCTATTCCTTCGAAACTGGCCACCCCGGGGTTGCGGGCAGCTCCCTCCTCGGCAATGGCCACCGCGTACTCGGCGAAGCCCCGATCGCCGGCGGCCAGGCCGAACCGGGTGAAGCCCCTCATCCAGCCGGGCCACCAGGGCCAGTAGGTCGGCGACTCCCTGGCCCGGTACAACGCGGGGGACAGGACAGACATGGCCTGGTCGAGGTTGCCTTCCGCCGCGCTGATCCACCCCTGCAGCAGGTGCAGGCCCGGCAGGCGGACCTCGTCGTCGGCGTCGGCGTGCGTCAGGGCCGGGGCCAGGCGATTGCGGGCTTCGACGATGTCGCCCCGCAGCAGCGCGACGGAGCTTGTGATCATGATGGCTTGCAGGCCGTGCGTGTAGTTGCCGAGCTCCTCGCTCAAGGCGATCAGGGTTCGGGCGGTGGAGTCGGCGTCATCGAGGCGGCTGAGGCCGAACTCCTGCCATAGCTGTGTGTACAGCACGGAGGGCAGGATCGCTTCGACCTGGTTGCGCGCATCGGCGTGGGCGGCGCTGAGCATCGTCTCTGCCTCGGCGAAGCGGTCGAGCAGTTGCAGGGCCAGTATTTCCTGAGCCAGGTGCGATTGGCCGGCGGTCGTGCGCAGTGCGCGGAAGTGGGCCAGGGATTCGGCGTGGTGCCCGGAGTTCTTGGCGACCTCGCCGAGAGCCTGGAGCGCCACGGCGATCGCCTCACGGTCGCCTGCGAGCCGGGCTTCGGTCAGGGCTGGTTCTGCCGCCTGCC
Source organism: Streptomyces sp. NBC_00038 (assembly GCF_026343635.1). Classification (NCBI taxonomy): domain Bacteria; kingdom Bacillati; phylum Actinomycetota; class Actinomycetes; order Kitasatosporales; family Streptomycetaceae; genus Streptomyces; species Streptomyces sp. NBC_00038. The sequence goes on along the minus strand of NZ_JAPELQ010000001.1, from coordinate 169,608 downwards.
TGGCGATGTGGGCCGGTTCTGTGCGCGTGAGAGCCAAGGCGCGCGAGGAGGTGAGCCGCGACCGTAGCGCGGGCGACAGACCGGGCTGGGACAGTGCTGCGTCGATCCGGGTCAGGGAGTCGGCGAGTCGGCCCATCAGCCACAGGGCCCGGGCGGCCAGGACTTGGATGCGTGCGGTGGTCGCGGGATCGTCGGACCGGGCCAGCAGCGTGTCTGCGACCGAGACCGCCTCAGCGCAGCGTTGGACCCGGGAGAGGATGTCGACGCAGTGTTCTCCGACGGTCAGCCAGGCGGACTGTGCGGGACGCAGGAGCTGGAAGGCCTGGAGGGCGAGGTCGCCTGCGGTGTGGGGCATGGCCGTGACAGCGGCGTCGGCGGCCTGGGTGAGGATCCTCGCGCTGGCCAGGTCCCCGGGCATCGCGCTCGCCCGTGCGTGCGGGGCGGTGCTCAGCGGGCCGTGCCCGGTCGCCATCAGGTGTTCGGCGCAGCGTTGGTGCAGTGCACGTCGGGTGTTGTTGGTGAGGTCGGCGTAGACCGTCTCGCGAACCAGGTCGTGCCGGAAGCTGAGGCGGTGGTCGCGGGCGGTAAGTAGACCGGACTCGACGGCCAGCTCCGCCCAGGCCCATACATGGGCGGCCGGATGTTCGGCCAGCAGGGCAGTGGCGTCGTCGACCGCGAACGGCTGACCGAACACCGCCGCGGTCTGCACCAGTTGGCGCTCGCCGGCGCCCAGGCCCTGCAGTTTTCGGCGTGTGGCGAAGACGAACTCGGTCGGGACCTGGTCCTCCGGTTCGCCCTGTGCGCGGGCCCGTGCCACGCCGTCCAGGATCTGCGTGATCAGAAAAGGGTTGCCTCCAACTCCATCGAGCATGCTTCGGACCTTCTCGGAGGGGGTGCCGCCGAGCCGGTCCAGCGCGAGGGCGCCAACATCGGGGTCGCTCAGAGGTCCCAGGTGGATGAACTCCACGGGGATCAACGGGATCTCGGTTCGCAAGAGGTCCGAGACCAGGCCACTGGCGGCGTTCCGCCCGGCGACGACCCACACGATGGGTGACCCGGCCAAACGTGCGGGCAGGGCCTGCACCACGAACCTGGTCAACCGGTCCGCCCATTGGGCGTCGTCGATGGCGAAGATCACCGGGGAGGCACAGGCGAGCTTCTCAAGATGGGTGCTGACTTGTTCGAGCAGTTGAAGAGGCTGGTCGACGCTGCGCTGGAGTTCGTCCAATGTGTCGGAGGCGATGAGAGGAGACGTACCGGAGCGCAGCGCCACAAGCAGTGGTGCGCCCGGGGAGATTTGCCCGGCCTCATCGGCCTTGCCAGTCCCCGAGGCGAATCCTCGAGTCCGGCCCTGAGCGATCAGTTCCTCGAGCACCGCAGTCTTGCCGATGCCGGCTTCGCCGGTGAGGACGACGATGCCGCTGCGTCCGTCCTGTTCTGTACGCCTGACCACCGAGAGGGCCGACGACATCGCCGTCGCACGTCCCCGCAACACAGTCCTGGCCACTTCAGGGTCTTCCAGCGCCCGCGCGACGGTACCGGAAGCGGCTGTGGTTCATGATTGCCGCGGAGGCCGGGTGGGACCAGCGACGCACGTTGTACATGACTCCACCTTAGTCAGTTGTGTGTTGCGACCGACAACCTGCAGGGAGTGGCGCGGTGGGAGAGACCGGCACGGCCGCTACGCGAGACGGGCACAGTGCAGATCCCGCTCCGTGGCCGGTACACGATCCGATTCGCCCGCATCCGGGATCGTCACCTCAGGTCAGGCTTGTTGTCGAAGTTGCCGGCCTCCCACAGCTCGTACATCCGGGCCACCGCCGTGGGGCGAGGTTGGACACGGCGGAGACGAAGCCCGCGCCGCCGAGCGCGAGCAGTGGCAGGCAGAGCAGATCGATGCCGGAGCAGACCAGCAGCGAGCGTTCGCAAGCGTGCAGGACGCGGGAGAAGTGCTCGAAGTCCTTTGTCGCCTCCTTGACTCCGACGGCCGCGTCTGCGCCCAACTCGAAGGCGGCGTGGGGCATCGCCAGGGTCTCGTCCAGCTTGTGCGAGCCGTGATTCACGCGTCGTCGACACGTCTGGACGGTCACCTGTTCATGTGGTGGTGCGGGCTGCGCACGCCGTGGTGTCCTCTCCTGGACACGGCCGTCTCTGCTCGGGAGGACCTCTCATGCGCAGACGCGCGCCGTTGGCGGCGTTCCGGGGACGACGACTTCCAGTCGAAAGGTCACACCATGAGCAGACTCACCGCCCGCCGAACGAGCCGTAAAGGGAAGGTCTCGCTCGGGCTTGGTGCCGCCGTGGTCAGTCTGGCGATCTTCGGCAGCGCGGCCGCAGCGTACGCCGCGTCTCCTCCGGCACCCGGGCAGGCAGCCCGCACCACCGGCGGGGGCGTCACTCTCAGCGAGGTTGGTTGCGCTCCGGGCACGATCACGGTTAAGCCGGTTCCGCAGGAGCCGGTCGGTGCCGGGGGCGAGAAAATCGTGGACAACGCCAACTGCAGAGACATCGCGCATGCCATTATCGGCACCTGGCTGAGCAAGGACTGCGAGACTGCGAGTCAGGACCTGACGCGGCGGCGCACCTATGTGTTTGACAGGCATGACGTCGCCACCATCACCTACGATCTCTACGGTGGTCCTGGCTGCGACGAGAGCGCAAAGCTCTTCACGATCACGACCCGTGGGATTGCAGCATTCGTTGGTCCGTCGGCCACGGTCGCGGGGGCCTCGAACGTCCTCTTCACGTTTCTGAGCCGCGCGGCCACGCCCACCACCGCCGGGCTAGGCGCGCTGCAGAAGGCGTGCCCGCAATATGACTGGGCGCCGGGAGCCTCCGTGGACCTCAGCAGGGATGGTTGCGGCGCGCTCGTTCAGTCGAACACGGAGTGCCCCGTTGAGTACGACCTCGCAGCGATCGTCTCCGGCGTCGCCTATTTCGGTGATCGAAGCCACCCACTTTGCACGGAAGCCACACGACCGACGAAGCTCGCATCGTGGGGTGTCGTAAAGAAGCGGAAGCCATACGACCGATGAAGCGCGCACCGTGGAGTCTGGTAAAGAAGCCGTAGACGGTCTGTCTGAGCTCGGCTCCTTTATGCCGAGCTCAGAGGGCATTCGATGGTGCTGCTTCCATCTTTTTCCGATTAGCCAGTTTCAGTATCGGTGGCGTCCCATCGAGTGGTGTAGCTGGTCGCGGATGTGTCCCGGCTTGTTGCGTAGTCACGGGACAAGCTCGTTCGGTTCCCGTTGTGGAGGGAGTTGGTGGCGGGACCACACGGGAAACTCAGGGGTCGGTGTCGATTGTTCGGAGGTCGAGAGTTTCGCGAACGTCCTCGATCGAGTGCGACCGAGAGCGGGCGACAAGGTCCTCAAAGAAGACCATGTACCCCTGCCCTGCGAGTTCGGCCTCCTTGCGAATGTAGGGCTCCATGATCTTCCAGAACTGATCGAGATAGCCGCCGAAGAAACCGATGACGAGTTCTTCCGACACCACCCGGTGGGCAACAAGTAGTCCGAAGTTGTCGAAGAGAAAGCCGACTTTGCGGAGCGCGGCGCGGGCTTGTGGTGGTTGCCGTGTCACGCCTTGGGCGGGAGAAGCCTCGGCGGCCAGCCGCTCATAGATGAAGTCGCGCGCCTCGAACCACTCCGGGCTGCGAGCTTCCCTGAACGCCTCCAGGACGACAGGGACCAGGCTCTGACGTGACATGAGCCGCGTCTGCCGTAGAGACAGCGCAACCGCAACAACGGCCGTCAATGCGCTGGCCACGCTCACCACACCTGCGATGCCCATCGTGTCCCCCCTGATACCGCTGCCTCTCAATCCCATCCGCCCGGCAGCATGTTCAACCGACGGAACTGCGCCATAGCGCACACCTCCGACCTACCGCAGCCTGCGACGTGCGTCACCACTCAGTCCTCTGAGGGACCGGCGCCGAGGCAGAGCACGGTTTCTGCAATTGGAGATGGTGTCCCGTCGAGTGGTGCAGTCGGTCGAGGGTCGTGAACGCGCGGGTGTCTGCCCGGGGCGTGCACCCGCTGTCGCTGCTTGCTCCCTGAACAAGAGCAGGCCATCGCGCAAGTCTCCCTGGTGAACGGGCAGTTCAACCGGAGGAGCACACGATGGCCTTGTCCCAGTCTGACCTGATGCAGCTGCTGGAGTCACTACGTACGGCCGACGGAGTTGAGACGATCAGGGTGCTGTGTGAGCGCATCCTGCAAGAACTCATCGAGGCCGAGGCGACCGACGCCATCGGTGCCGCCCGAGGCGAGCACTCCGACCAGCTCACCACCTGGCGCAACGGCCACCGCGAGCGGCTGCTGACCACCCAGGCCGGCGACCTCGACCTGAAGATCCCCAAAGTGCGGACCGGTTCCTTCTTCCCCTCGCTGCTGGAGCGGCGCCGGAGGATCGACCGGGCGCTGTTCGCCGTGATGATGGAGGCATACGTGCACGGGGTTTCGACCCGTTCCGCCGATAACCTGGTCAAAGCCCTGGGGTCGACACCGGGATCTCCAAATCCGAGGTGTCACGGATCTGCGGCGAACTCGACGCCGAACTGACCGCGTTCAAGGAACGGCCGCTGGACCACACCGTCTTCGCCTATGTCTTCCTGGACGCCACCTACTGCAAGGCCCGGGTCAACCACCGGATCGTCTCGCAGGCCGTGGTCATCGCGACCGGGATCTCCGCCACCGGGCACCGCGAGATCCTCGGACTGATGGTCGGCGACAGCGAGTCGAAGCCGTTCTGGACGAAGTTCCTGCGCTCGCTTCGGGCCCGCGCGCTGGACAACGTCCAGCGGGTCATCTCCGACAGCCACAGCGGTCTGGTGGCCGCGATCCGCACCGTTTTCCTCGGCTCGGCCTGGCGAAGGTGCCGGGTTCACTTCGTGCGAGACGTGTTCGGTGTGATCGAAAAGGGGTCGGGAGAGATGGTGGCGGCGACCATCCGCACCGTCTTCGCGCAGACCACCGGCGAGGTCGTGCGCACCCAGCTGAATGTGGTGGCCGACATGCTCGGACGGCAGTTCCCCCAGGTCAAAAGCATGCTGCTGGACGCCGCGACAGATATCACCGCGTTCGCGGACTTCCCGCCGGCGCACTGGAAGAAGATCTGGTCCACCAACCCGCTGGAGTGGCTGAACCGGGAGGTCAAACGCCGGGCCGACGTCGTCCAGGTCTTCCCCAACCCTGCCGCTCTGGAGCGGCTGGCCGCCGCGGTCCTAGCCGAACTCCATGACGAATGGCAGGTCTTCGACTGCCGCTACTTCTCCGAAGCCTCCATGGCCGAACTCCTCACCGCCAAACCGGCCGAGGATGACCACCAGCTTCCACAACAACAGGAAGCGAATCAGCTCGGCCAGTGACTACACCACTCGGCGGGACACCATCTCAGTATCCGACTGATTCGCCCGATATTGCGCTGGCGTTGGTCCAGTGCGTCGGAGGAGGTCAGAGGAGACGCGCCGGAGCGCAGCGCCACAAGCAGTGGTGCACTCGGGGAGATTTGCCCGACCTCATCGGCCTTGCCAACCCCCGAGGCGAATCCTCGAGTCCGGCCCTGAGCGATCAATTCCTCGAGCACCGCGGTCTGCCGATGCCGATTCGCCCACATCCGGGATCGTTGCCTCAGATCATCCTCGCGCTCCCCGTACTCAGCCGCACAGGGGAAGCCTCAGGTGGAATCTGGGACGTACTCGACTCGTTCGGGTCTGCGGAGCGGCACCAGGGCCACGCTGGGTCAGGCCACCGTCTGATCGCAGTGCCGACAGGCCAGTTCGGCCTCCAGGTGATGACCGCAGTCATGCCAGAGCTCCAGGTCGGGCTCATCCACTGCCCATTTGCTGGCCCACTGGAACCGCGCGAGGAGTAATTTCGCGACCGGTCGTGGTGTGCGAACCGGCGAATCCGGATGGGCGGTGTCAGCACCCCACCAGGTATTCTCCGGTCCGCGAACCGGATCAGGCGTGTATGCCCCGTTCGACGTCTTGAAGCTCGGCTGACCCGACAAGTGGATCACGGTCGTGGTTCTGTGGCCGTCACCGGAATCCATCAGTCCGCACGGGCGGTACAGGTCGACTTGTGCCGCCCCTTACCTGAACAGGTGAGGGACGGCTCTTTGCGGTCGGCGAAGCTCCTGCCTTGTCGACCTGTTGGGAGCTCTCCTTCGGATTTGGCCTTCTGCGTGTCGGGCGGTCAGAAGACGAGGTCCTCGATGCGCTCGGAACCGGAAGTGACCGCGAACTGGTGCCGAATGCCGACGCCCTCGCTAAGCAACCGGGCGATCAGCGCGGCCACGTCGGCGCGAGGAATGCTTCCGCCGCCGATCCCGTCGCCCAGCTGGACCCGCCCAGACCCCGGCCGATCATCCAATCCGGAAGGACGCACGATGGTCCAGTCCAGTGCGCGCGCACGGAGGTCCGCATCTGCCTCGCTCTTGAGACGCAGATAGATCTGGAACGGATTGGCCGAACCGCTGTCGAAGTAGTCGGCACCCATCGAGGAGATGAGTACGTAGCGGTTGACCGCAGCCTTCTCGGCTGCGTTGGCCAGCAGAATTGCCCCGTCGCGGTCGATGGCCTCCTTCTGCCGGGTGGTGCTGCCATAGCCGGCACCCGCCGCGAACACCACGGCGTCGACACCGGACAAGAACTCGGCAAGCGCCTGCACACTGATGGTCTCGATATCGAGCACCAGTGGCGTGCCTCCGGCCGTGACTACGTTGTGCCCCTGGCTCTCGGAGCGCACCGTGCCTACCACTGTGTGGCCTTGTCGGCTCAGAAGAGCTGTCAGCAGCAGTGCAATCCGGCTGTGCCCACCGACGATGACGACCTTCATGTCTTCACACCCATCCATGTCCGTGGACCCGCGTCGCAGCGGGCCCGAGCCGTTCGCCCAGGTGGACAGACCGCGATGCCGGGCCAGAGTCGGCGTGTCCGCGGCTCGCTCTCGTGCCGATCTCGTTCAGCCGGGACGCTGCGACGGCGCCGGTACCGGCCGGGGAGACCGGTGCGCCTCGTGCAACCAGCCAGTCCGGCCACGGGTTGTGGTGTAGGAGAGTGCCTCATGGCCTTCAGCTCCTTGTTGCACGACCGATGCCAAGTGCAGCCAGGCATGTGCCCGCAGGAGGGAGGTGCAGGCGCTGCCGCCGGACGTGCGCTGGCCCTGTTCTCCGAGTCCGCGTGCATCGATACGTCGAGGACCCGACGTGCCTGGGAGTGCTCAGCCTCGGTGGTCGGCATCAGCCGTTTGCTTCCGTGGGAGGTCTGCCTTGTGGTGCGTGCGGTAGTGAGGTCGGCTGGCCTGCATGTACAGGCAGCCGACTGGCCGCTGATGTTCAGGGACACGCGCTTCGGTAAGCATTCCTCGTGCTCGTTCGTAGCGTGCGGCCACAGCACGTCTACTGCGCTGCTTCCGTGTCCGGGACCGCGCCCATGTGATGGCCCATCCGGACGTCGAAGTCTGCTCCGGTGGCCCGAGCGTAGGCGCTGACCCGCCGGAACCGGTCCAGGAATGCAGGGTTCTGGACCAGTGTCTCCGTGGTCCCCTGGGATTCCAGCAGATCTTCGGGAGCGGGCAGGGTGTGACGGTTGATCATAGTTTTCGCTGTGCCGAGCGCCACGGAGTCGAAGGTGGCGATGCGTCGTGCCAGTGCGTCAACGTAGCCAGTCAGTTCCGCGCCCGGAAGGGCTCTGTTGATCCACCCGTATCGCTCAGCGGTCGCCGCGTCGAAGTCGTCCGCGCTGAGAACGATCTCCAACGTTCGTCCCCGACCCACGAAGGCCGCGAGCCGTTCGATACCCCCGCCGCCAGGGATCAGGCTGCTGCCGATCTCAGGCTGCCCGAACAGGGCTGTCTCTGCGGCGGCGAACCGCATGTCGCAGGCGAGCGCGAACTCGTTTCCGCCGCCCCGTGCCCTGCCACGGATCTCCGCGATGGAGATCACCGGCACCTGGGAGAGCCGAACCGTCATGTTCAGGAACGGCGGCAGCCCCGTCGGGCCCGGAGCGGTCGGCAGGGCACCGCCGGAGAGGTCGTAGCGGGCGAAGAAGAAGTCCGGGTTGGCGCTGTCGAACACGACCACCCGCAAGTCGTCCGTGTCTTCCACCGCAGTGACGATGTCCTGCAACTCCGCGGCTGTCGTGGCATTCATCAGGTTGATTGGCGGGTTGTCGAAGGTGACCCGCCAATATCCCGGCAAAGGGACTGTGATCGTGAACTGCGTCAGCTGGGGCGTCGTGGCAGTCATGGTGACCTTCCAGGTCAGGCGGTCTGTCGCGTGGGCAGGACCGCGATCTCGGGCAGGTTCACGCGGGCGGGCAACCCCACCGCGTAGGCGACCACGTCGGCGATGTCCTGAGGAATGAGCCACTCGATCGTGTCCCGGGTGGCGGCCAGCCGTGTGCGTACGTTCTCGTCAGCGATATGGCTCTGCAGCTCTGTGCCGACGATGCCCGGTTGGATCGTGGTGACCCGCACGTTCTTCGGTCCCAGCTCCGCGCGCAGGTTGTTGCCCAGGTGGATCACATAAGCCTTTGATGCCGCGTAGACCGAGAACGTCGGAAACACGCCCCTGCCGGCAACCGAAGCCGTGTTCACAAGGTCCGCTACACCGATAGTCGCCGCGGAGCGCACGAGCTGGTCGGTGAACGCGATCAGCGTGTTGTTCACCGCACCGATATTCAGCTCGACCTGGCGGCTCCAGTCCTGTGGATTGAGGTCACCGAGCGGCGTCGGCAGCATGATGCCCGCATTGCTGACTACGATTCCGGCATCGCCGAGCTCACGGGCAATCTCGCCTGACACCGCTGTGGTGGCTGCTGCGTCGGTGAGGTCGACCGGGTAGGACGCCGCTCTGCCTCCCGACGCCGTGATGTCCTCGACGATCGCATCGAGCTTGTCCTCGCGGCGGGCAAGCAGGGCCACCGATGCACCGCGCGCAGCGAATGTCCGTGCGATCTGTTCGCCGATGCCGCTGGATGCTCCGGTGACCACAGCGACACGGCCGCTCAGTTCTGTCGAAGCGGACATGGTCCACCCTTTCAGGGAATGCGGTGGGAAATTGACCCCGGATTCGGCCGCCGAACGGGGGAGGCGGCAGCCGGATCCGGGGAGCAAATGTGGGGCTAACTGAGACGCCGTACGAGACCGCAGAGTCACCAGCACGTTGAATGGTGTTCCTCAGATGCCTGGGCGGTGCTGACTCCCGCCTGCAGAGTGCAAGCGCGCCACCAAGCGGCAGGCACCTACGCCTTGCTGAGCAGCTCCCGCACGTGCTGGACGATCTCCTCATTGGTGTAGGCGTGGCCGGCGATGCCCCAGCCGCCAGACACCGCCTCGGTGAGGGCAACCCAGGTGCGCCCCTCCAACGTCGGGTCACCTGCAGCCTTGGCGACCAGAGCGGTGAAGTCCTTGACCAGCCCAAGCTGCTGCTCGCGGTCCAGCGCGCCGGCGTTGGTGGTCACGTTCACGCGAACACTGGTGCTGCCGCCGCCGGCGGTCGAAAAGGAGTCCGGGTCCAGTTCGTGGATGAACGCGGCGGTGTTGTCGAGGAAGAAGGGGATCGCGGGCACCTTCTCCCATCGCATGATCGTCTGGGCGAGTTCCTGGGCGAGCGCATGCTTGTCGGCGAACGTCCCGGTCGGGGCGTACACATCGATCATCGGCATGGCGATGTCCTCTCGTGAGTGGGGATTCGTGATGACGAGACATCCTCGGGACGGGGCTTGCTCTACCCGGCCCCGGTCGGTCCGCTGGCCACGGAGCCAGGAGAGCACGATCTTCCAGCCGGACAGCCGTCCATTCAGTGCACTATCCACAGTCTGGTCTTCTGCCACTTCCCGCTCACTCACCCAAACACGTTAGAGAGCCCCCCAAGAGCCCCGCGAGGGTCAGGCGGGCACCGGCGACTGCATTGGCGGGTTCGGCGTAGTGGTCCTGCCACTGCTGAGCTCAGGCGAGAATGGCCAGCTCGATCGCGCGGACCGTGAGAAAATGCAGGTCGACGCCGACGCCATGTTCGAGCAGCACGGACTCCGTGGATGGCACTGGCTGGGCCCACTGCGCGATCGTGTGTCTTGGTCCTGCGAACCCCAGCCGTGCCGAGCAGGGCCGGCAGCTGGTCCACGCACCGCCGAGCCCAAGCCCCCTCGGCCTCCGGCTGGCATCCAATGCCACCGTGGTCACGTCGGCAGGGTCGGGTGTCATCTCCAGCCTGACCGTCCGGCGCCAGGGTGAGGAGCACGGCCGCTCCGTCCGTCCCGGCACCGAGGCACTGACCGGATTGCACACGTTGTAACTGGGATCGATACGTGGTCCCCTGGCCGGAACTCCACGAGCACATCAGCGACGCCGGGCACGGCGCTGAGCTCGTCCAGCCGGTGCACGGCGACCAGCGCCGGGTGCGTCTTCGTTGCCAACGACATACGGAGCTGAGCACCGCCCTGAACCCCGTCGATCATGTCCGGACGACGACCGAGGCAGCATTCCACGGAGTCATGGAAAAGCCGCAGGTCAGAGTGACTAGCCCACAGACGTGCCCGTGAACCGGGCCGCGAGCTCGATCAGACAGACGTCGTCTCCGTCGCCACTGCGTTTGACCTCGAGGTGGCCTGGATCCTGACGGAGGTAGAACGCGTCGAGCACCCTGCCTGCAAAACCGCTCCACCGATCGTAGTCAGGATGGGCGCCGCCGATCTGGGTGATGTCCCACAACGGAGAGTTGCGGTCGTCGGGTCGCCGGTACTCCCAGATCTCACTTCCACCGTCCACACCGTGTCCGCCTCGTCCAGAGCCGCCGCGTTACTGAATACCGAAAGTCCGTGCGGCCCCGTTCCCATCGTCCGCTTCACGATGACGGGCAAGCCGATGAAGCAGGGTGTGGCCCTCGTTCTGGCTGGTGGGCACGTCAGAGGTTCCCGCTTCGACTGCTCCAAGGCGGGCCAGTTCGACGCGGGACTTGATGGAGAGCTTGGCGAAGATATGCCGCAGATGGCTATTCACGGTGTGCGGCGAGAGAAATAGCTGCTCGGCGACCTCGCGGTTGGTCAGTCCCTGGGCGACGAGTCTGGCCACAGACTCCTCGGCTTCCGTCATCGCGGCCCAGCCGCGAGTGGCTGGTTCTCTGACGACGATCCGCCGCCGGATGCCGAGGTCGCGCAGCTGGCCGCGGACCCGCCGAGCGTCCCAGACAGCTCCGAGATCCGTGTAGCGGACAAGGGCTTGCCCCAGAGTGGCCACCCCGGCTGCGCGATCGGAGGCAAGGAGGCAGATACCGAGATCCTCGGTGGCCATGGCCCACTCCAGCGGACGGCGGCACCGCTCGAAGCCGTCCACCCCAGCTCGCAGTTCGCGCTCATCATTCGACAGCAGGCCATGGACGTATGCCTGAGTCGCTGAGATCGCCAGCGAACTGGTGTTCGTGGCAGCGCGGCGTCGTGTGTTGGCCAGCGCGAGTTGTGCGAGCAGATCATCCCCCGTCGCGGCAGCGATTCTGGCCAGCACCATCTCGTCGGTGACGTCTTGGGGGAAGCGTGGAAGCACGGGTGAATCCGCGAGACCTGTCAGCCAGTCGCGTGCCGCGTTCATGTCGCCGTCGGCCATGGCGGTCAGCGCGAGCATCCAGGCAGCATGCTGCTTGATCACCGGTGTTCCGAGCTTGAGCATCACTTTGCCGATCTCGCCGGCTCGGCGAAGCTGCCGGGTGTCTGCCATGTGCATGGCCGCTCGCGCCATTGCGCAGAGCGCTGCCCCGTCCAGCGCGGCTACGGCACGCGTGCCGTCTTCCAGCTCGAATCGGCCCTCTAGGACGGCGGCGGCCTCGGAGATGCGGCCGAGACGCAGCCACAGGCGTGCCTGCCAGGTCTCGTACATTTCATAGATCCAGTCCTGGCGGTCGCGCTGCGCCGAGGCAAGCCCTTCCTGCGCGATCGCAAGGGCTTCGTCCTCCCGGCCGAGGTGGGACAGGATCTCGCCGCAGTACATCTGGACCATCCGGATCCGGGTGTTCTCGCCCGCCGCCAAGCCCTCACGAGCCGTCTTCGTGAACAGCTCGACAGCCTCGTCGAACCGCTCGTCGGCGTAGGCGATACCGGCCTCGGCGACACCGAGGATGAGCGATGCACGAGGATCGGCAGTCGCGGCAGTAGCTATGCGCGCCTCAGGGATCGACCGCCGTGCTTCCTCGATCCGCCCGGCGACAAGGAGGTTGTAGGTAAGGCACGCCAGATGTGCGGCCCGCAGCGTTGGCGAGACGTCCGGAAGCCTGAGAGCTTGGCGGCCGGCTTCCGCACGGGCATCGGGGGAGAGCGCGAACATGCCGGCGATGCTGAGGCGGACCTGCGCTTCCTGTTCAGCGGGGAGGGTGTCACGCAGTGCGGCGTCAGCGAACGCGATGGCCTCTCCGGAGCTCCCGCTTGTGTGAAGGGCCACGGCGGTGACGCTGACGATCTCTCCTCGTCGTGGGTGCTGGAGCGGGGAGAGATCCAGTGCCCGGCAACCGAAGTCCGAGGCGGCGGTGGCATCGGTGGAGACGACCGTTTTGGCGGCCTGCAGCAGGGTCGTGATCGCCACTTCGTCACCCAGCTCGGCGCTGGCGGCAAGTTGGTACGCCACCTCCACGGGAAGTGCGCCGCGCTCCAGAAGGATGGTCGCGGCTTGGCGGTCCATTGCGCAGCGCGCGCTTACCGGGACGCTGGCTCGTACCGCCTCGCGGGTGATGTCGTGCCAGAACGCCAGCTTGGCCTCGTGTTCGACGAACAAGTCGGCGTCCAGTAGCTCGCCTACAGGTGCGAGGAGGTCAGACGTCGGGCAGTCGAGCAGCTGCGCCATGTCCGTGAAGGAGAAACGCCGACCGAGGGACGCTGCGACGATGACCGCTTCCCGGGCCGGCGCGGACAGGTGAGCCAAGCGCTCGCGCATCTTCTGAGCGACGCGGCGTGGTAGCTGAGTGTTGCGGACGTCGGCGAGGCCGCCGACGATCTCGACGCGCGCTTCGTCCTGAAGGCCCAGGAGCGTTTCGACGAGGAGAAATGGGTTGCCGGCTGCCCGCTCGGCGAGCGTGAGGACGTTCCGGCCCGGCTCCGCGCCGAGAATTTCCGCCGTGATTGCGGCGATGGCCTCGGCTCGCAGCGGGCCCAGGCCGACCTTGCACAGGCCTCGACTCTGGAGGTAGTCCAGGGTCCTGGCGATCGGATTCGATTCAGGAGTCGGCCGCGCAGCGATGATCCAGGCGATTGGGACGTCGCGCAGCCGGAGCGGCAGCTCGCGCAGAGCCGCCGCCGTGCCGGCATCGACCCAGTGGGCGTCGTCGACGCATACGGCGAGTGGTGACTGGAGGGCGTTCTTCTCGAGGATGGCTTCGATGTCCCGGAGCAGCCAGAACCTCTGGTTCGGCTCTGGCTGTGTCGGCGGCAGTTCCTGCCGTGAAAGAAGCGGTTCGCGCCCACCGAATAGTGCTGACAGCAGCGTGGACATCTCGACGGCGCTCTCGTTCGGCTCCGCCGCCACGCTACCTGTTCGGATCCCGAAACGATCGGCGACGGTCTTGGTCTCCGCCAGGAGCCTGGTTTTACCGATACCGGCGCCGCCGGTGACCACGATGGCGCTGCCGCGTCCATCGGCGACCCGGCGGAGCTCGTCCTCGATGAGTGCGAGCTCCCCTGAACGGCCACGGAGTTCACAGGGCCACCATCGTTGCCTGTTCATCGGCCGTCTCCTTTGACCCTTTGCCGACTGACGCAAGATGCTGGATGACGGTCGCGAACGCGTTTCCTGTGGCGAACCCAGATCTGAAGTCGCAATGGGGTCGGGTTCTCGGTGCCGGTTCACAAAGTATCGCAGCCACTCAAGACGATCAGTAATGCGCCAGGGTAACAAGCGAGGTGACGTTGATAGTCACCAAGTTGACGATGCCAGGACCTGGCGGACCTGAGTTCTATAGACCTCGGCGACCAGGTGGACCTGGTAGACGCGTGGGGTCTTTCAAACGAACGGGTCTGTCATGTTGGTCATGCGGCGAGCACGCAGATGCTTGCGGTAGGGGGCGACGAGGGTGGGCCGGCAGGTGGGGGCGGTGCGCAGGAACCGTGCCCTCGTGGCCTTCCTCACCGGCCGGTCGTTGTGGCTGATGAACGTGGTCACACGCCGAGGTAACAGCTGTTTGGCTCCGACGACTTCGCGCTCTGAAAGCCAGTAATCGCGTTTCGTCTTTTCCGGATTCCGTCACACGGCTCTCTGTCTCGTCGGGATGACACACTCAAACCTATGGCACCCCGGGGTTTCCGCTGCGGATGCACCTGTGGCACAGGGTCAGATGCCAGGCTGTGCCTTGCTCCGTGCGGTGAGGTCGGCGAGGCGCCGCCACTGGGCGCGGGGCGGGGCCTCGGTCTGCTCCTCGGTGATGAGCTGCAGGGCCAAGTGGTCGGCGCCTGCTGTGTGGAACTGGGCGAGGCGAGCGCTGATCGCGTCGTCGGTGCCCCAGACGACAAGGGCGTCGACCAGGAAGTCGCTGCCGCCGCCGGTGAGGTCGTCGTCGGTGAAGCCCAGGCGCTTGAGATTGGCGGCGTAGTTGGGCAGCTGGAGGTAGTAGTCGAGGAAGCGGCGCGCGGTCTCGCGTGCACTCCTGGGCTCGCTCTCCAGGACCACTGTGACCTCGGGGGCCAGGAGTGATGCGTCGCCCAGGATGTGGCGAGCCTGCTCGATGTATTCCGGGGTGACGAGGTATGGATGGGCGCCGACGGCCCGGTCGCGGGCAAGGCGCAGCATCCTCGGTCCGAGCGCCGCCAGGATCCGGCTCTGCGCCGGCACGGGCGTGGTGGCTGAGTCGAGGGCGTCGAGGTACTCCACCATCGTGGCGTAGGGCCGTTGGTAGTGCTTGGCCAGCTGTGCGTGACTCGCGCCCAGACCCAGCACGAACCGGTCAGGGTGGGCGTGCTCCAGCTCGGCCCGTTGTTCGGCCACCGTGTCGGCGGCCTCGTACCAGATGTTCAGAATTCCTGTGGCCAGGACGACACGGTCGGTTGCCTCGGCCAGGTGCGCCGCGTGGTGCACGCCGCTGCTGCCGCCGAGCCAGATCGCGCCGAAGCCGAGTTCCTCCAGCTCTGCTGCCGCGTCGAGCAACTCGCCTTGTAGTGCGGGAGCTTCGGAGCGCAATTCCTGGCTGAAGATTCCGAAGCGGCCTACCGCGTCCTTGAGCGCCGCGGGACGTTGCGTGTGCATGTCTGCTCCCTCGTAAGGATGTTCGTGGGCGGTGCCGCTTTTAAACGGCTTCGCCGATTGCCTTGAACTCGACGTCGGTCAGGGTGATTTGTGCAGCCCGCGTGTTCTCCTCGAGATGGGATACGCGGGACGTGCCGGGAATGGGCAGCATCACGGGGGAGCGGTGTAGCAGCCATGCCAAGGCGAGTTGGGAAGGGGTCGCACCGTACGCCTTGCTGAGGGAATCGAGCAGGCCGCCCGGACGCGCCAGCCGGCCAGTGGCCATCGGGTACCACGGGATGAAGCCCAGATTCTCCCGCTCTGCGTAGTCGAGTACGTCCTCGGCCTTGCGGTTGGCCAGGTTGTACAGGTTCTGCACGGAGACGATGTCCGCGATCTTCCGGGCCTCTTGGATCTGATGGACCGTCACCTCGGAGAGGCCGATGTGGCCGATCTTGCCCTCCTGTTGCAGCAGGCGCAGCTCGCCGACCTGGTCGTCCAGCGGGACCTTGGGGTCGATGCGGTGCAGTTGGTAGAGGTCGATGCGGTCCACGCCCAGGTGGCGCAGGCTCAGTTCGGTCTGCTGCCGCAGGTATTCGGGTCGGCCCAGGGCACGCCAGTCGTCCGGGCCCGAGCGGGACAGCCCGCCCTTGGTGGCGATGACGAGGTCCGATGGGTAGGGGTGCAGGGCCTTGTGGATTAGCTGCTCGCTGACAAAGGGGCCGTAGGAGTCCGCGGTGTCGATGAGTTTGACGCCCAGATCCACGGCTCGGCGCAGCACGCGCACGGCCTCCTCAGGATCCTTGGGTGGTCCCCACACGCCGGGACCCGTGAGCTGCATGGCGCCGTATCCGAGCCGGTTGACAGGAAGGTTGCCGCCGAGCTGGAACACTCCTGAGGCGTCGGCAGGGCTTGAGGCTTGCTGTGTCATGGTCTGTACTCCCGTTGTTGTGCTGGGTTCTATGGGCGCCGGGGGACTGACGGTCAGTGCGCCTCGGCGACCGGCTCCAGGATGAAGAGCGGGATGCTGCGGCCGGTCCCGGCCCGGTATTCGGCGAAGGGCGGGTAGGTGGCGTCCGCGCGCTTCCACCACTTGGCCTTCTCTTCGCCGTGAAGTTCGCGAGCGAGCATGTCTTGCCTGGCCGCTCGGTCCTGCACTTCGACGAGGGGATGAGCAACCACGTTGTGGTACCAGGCAGGGTGCTGGTCGGCGCCACCGTTGGAGGCGGCCACCGCGTAGGAGCCGTTGTGCGCGACTCGCATCAGGGGCATCTTGCGGATCTTTCCGGAGTTCACGCCTTTGGTGGTTAGGATGATGACCGGCAGGTCCAGGAAGGTCCCGCCTTGTTCGCCGTCGCTGGCTTCGTACTGTGCGACCTGTTCGCGTACCCACGAGGTTGGGCTCGGTTCGTACTCACCTTGCAGAGGCATTGCTCGCGCTCCTAGTCGTTCTTCGGGACATGGGCCATGGGGTTCGCGGCCCGAGTGTGAGAGCTGGTGATGCCTGGAACGGACCGTTCCGGCTCAGTGACGTGTGTGGATGCGGTACTGCGCGATCAGCCCGAGGACGGCGGTGGCGATGATGGCGAATCCGTAGCCAAGGACGGTGTTCATCAGGCCCACCGGAGCGATCAGGAGTCCTGCGATGATCGCCGGGACTCCGAAGCTCAGGTACGCGACCAGGTAAACGGCTGCGAAGAGGCCTGCCCTCTGATGGGGTTGCGCGAGCGGAGCGACAGCCCGGATGGCGCCGGAGAAGGAAGCGCCGAAGCCCACACCACCGATGACGCCTCCCACCCACAGCAGGGGCAGGGTCCCGGAGGCGACACCCACCATGTTCACCGCGGTTCCCAGCAGTACGCCCGCACCGCCGACAAATATGGTGCTACGTGGTGTCAGACGTCCGAGGAAGAGGCCGGCAATGGCGGCCGCGGCCGGCTGGATGAAGGCCGTAACGCCGTTCAAAAGACCGCTGTGCAGGCCGAACAGGTCCCGAATGATGGTGGGCACGAGCCCCATGGACAGGCCTCCCAACATCCATGCCGCCACATGAACGGGAACGCTCGCCGCGAACTCATGGCGTGCGGCTCGGGGGACGGACACACGGGGAACGAGAGAGCGTGCCGCCCCGGGGCGCGTGGAAACCGTCTCGGCCGAGAAGACGGCGACAGCCGTGCCGACGACCATGATCCCCGCGAGGGCCGAGAACACGATGACGGACGCGTGGCTGCTGAACTGGACCGTTGCGCCTGTCAGCAAGGCCCCCAGACCCAGCCCGCCGGCCGGGGCGATGCTGGTGATGATCATGCCCAGCTTCTTGCTGCGCTCCGGGGCGTGTTCCACGACCGATGCAGAGAAGGCGCTCGTGGCTGCGCCCGTGGCGATGCCCTGGATCGTGCGGGCTGCGATGACCCAGCCGATGTTCGGAGCGAAGACGAACATGAGCATCGCTCCGAGCTCCACCAGGAGGGAGCCGATCAGGACGGGCCGCCGTCCGATGTGGTCGGACAGTGACCCGGCGACGAGCAGAGCCACGAGCAGGCCGAGCGCGTAGGCGGCGAAGGCGATCGTCAGCACCCAGGCGGAGAAGTGCCACTGCTGCTCGAAGACGACCAGGAGCGGAGTGGGTGCGCCTGCGGCCACATAGAGCGCTGCGAAGACGGCGGCCGACCCGGCGAATGCCGCGGGAGCGGGAAGCAGCCTTCGGGTCTGTAGGGGCTCGGGGGTTGCGAGGGCAGGACTGTGGTCATGCCTGGATGCGATGCTGAGCACCTCTAACCCTCCTAAGGCAAAGGTTTGTGCGTTAGGAGCACAGTAGACCCGGAGGGGACTTAATGCAAAGTGTTGTGCGTTATAGTGGGGTGCATGGTTGGAGAATCGTCCCGGCAGCGGCGCACCGGTGGTCGCAGTGCGATGGTGCTGACGTCCATTAGGAAGGCCGTCGAGGAGCTGATCGCCGAGCACGGCAGCGATGCCATCACGATCCCGATGGTCGCCGAGCGTGCGGGAGTCAATCACTCGAGCATCTACCGGCGGTGGGGCGACGCGCGGACCATGATCAACGACCTGGCGACCTACCGGCTCGACCCGGACCGCGGCCTTCCGGACACCGGAGACCTGCGGGGTGACCTGACCGTATGGGCCGACGAACTGGTCAGTCACTACAGCAGGCCGGTGAACGCTGCACTCCTGCGGGGCGGAGCTGCCGCAGCCGGCGAGAGCGAGTCGGACTGCCTGCGGGACCGCCGGGCGGAAGCGGCCGGCTTCGCCGCCCGGTCTGCCAGCACCTTCAGCAGCGACCAGGTCATCGACTGCGTGGTGGCCCCGATCATCTACCGGGTCATCTTCCTGCCCTGGACGTTGCCCGAGGTAGATGTGCGAATGTACGTCGACGACCTCTGCAAGCGCTCGGCGTGACCGCCGCCCCCACGCCGGAGGGCTCAAGCTGATCCGGTCACGGCAACCCGAGCGTCGGCGTCGTCGGCAGCCGCGGCGATGGAGGACTGCAGTCGGCGGACGGCTTCGAGATGGTCGCCGGTCCAGATGATGCGGACGCCTGTCCTCGTGGCCCGGCCATCCGCATCATGCAGGTCCCGGCGTACCGCCTCGATCAGTCGCGAATTGTTTCTGCGGTCGGATACCAGCGGACGGGGCACTGGTCCATCGCTCTCCATTCCCCCGGCCAGGCGCTCGTACCACTGGAAGATCCGTTCGGCCATGATCAGCAACTCTCGCTGTGCGGCGGCCCGGTCCTCGAGCGGCTCGCCACCCGCGGGCCGCCGCCACAGCTCTAGGACGGCGTCGGCGGCCAGGCGGAGCCCAACAACACCTGTGACCAGGGTCGTCATCTCACCCATCGGGATGGCCTTTGCTCCGCGCTCGGCCAGGTACGTCCGGAAGGCGTCGTCCAGTCGGCGCGCGGCGGCGGCCGCTTGGCGGGCCTCCTGTGGGATCTCGAGGGCCGCGGGTCCGAAAGTGCAGCAGGACACCGCGTAGCTCACCGCACTGAGCAGATACCGGGCGCTGTCGACATACGCCTCCGCCAACGTTTTGGCCAGGGCGGCGGACGCGCCTCGCGGCCAGAAGAACAGGCCCACGACCACGCTCACCGCACAGCCGAGCGCGATGTCCTCGATGCGAATCAGGATGACCGACAGCCCTGCAGGCTGGGCGATGCTGAAGAGGATCACCAGGGTGAGCGTGAAGGCCGCCTGCCCGGCGGCGAACGAGATCGCGGCCGGGACGATGCCGGCGGCCATCACCGCGACCGGCAGCAGGATCCACAGTGCGATCGTGTCGTGCCCGATCAGCTGGAGCAGAACGGCGCCCAGAACCGATCCGGCCAGGGTGCCCCCGACGGCCCGGAAGACGCTCTGCCCAGTGTTGAGGGCGTTGGAACGCAGCACTGACAGGGTGCCCAGCATGACCCAGAATCCGTGCTGGACACCGGTCGCATCGGCAAGCGCGACTCCGATGCCCAGGCCGATGGCACCGCGAATGCTGTTGTGCAGCCAGACCGAGTGCGGTTCGACATGCGCCGCCGCCCGCTCCCAGGCGCTGGTCAGCGCACCCGTCGGCGACCCGGGTTCGCGGCCAAGGAGGCGGTCCGACCAGCTGCGCTGGTCCGCAGCCCGGGCGATGTCGACGTTCCCTGCGATCTGTAGAACGACGAAGGCTACTTCCTGCGCTCGGAAGGACACATCGAGGCTGTTGATGAAGGTGTCGACATCAAGCCCGCCGCCTGCTTGGTTGTCCGGAGTGGGCAACCGGTTGACTGCCCCGTCCTCCAGTGCGGTCAAAGCCTCACGAAGTTCCTGTGCCGCTGCGTGCAGACGGTCCTGAGCGGCACCGGGATCATCAAGCATCTCCGCCGATGCATCCAGCACTTCAGCAGCGGCTCTGCGCACTGCCGAGGACTGAAGGCCGCCCGTTGGACCGGGTTCGTCCAGGGAGGATGCCGGCGCCAGAACCGCGCTCAGCCAGGTCAGCTCGTCGACGAGGCGGACGAGTGCCCGCGAACCGGTGGACAAGCCGGTGGGACGGTAGGGAGTGGCGGTAAAGGCTCGCTGCAGATCCTGCGCACTCGACATGGTCTGCAGGACGCAGGCACGGCACTCCCCGAAGGCCGGACCGTCGGCGCGGCCCGCGAAGTAGTCCGCGTCGGTGCGCAACTGCCGCGCCGCGGCTCGGCAGACCTGCGCCGCGGGCGCGCTGAGCGGATCGTCCTGAGTCCTCGGCCAGAGCAGCCAGACCGCGATCATCGAGGTCACGCCCGCCAGGACCACGCCGATCAGCCGGTCGGGCAGCTGCGCCAGTGGGGCGGGCGCCGACACCGGCAAAATGAACGCCAACAGCAGCGACGTTGTGGCTCCGGCCAGGACCGAGCTGACCACACCTGAGAAGAGCACGGCGAAGCCCACGACGACCGTAGCCGCTGTCGCGGTCCAGACCGACTGCGCCGCCAGGGTGCCCAGAGCGACCAGCACCAACCACGCCCCGGTGAGCGCCGCGTGCGCCCGCAGTCGCTGTGCCATGGGGCCGGTGAAATCAACCAGCAGGAGCATCGCGAACGCACCGAACGCGGCGAAGGTGCCCACGGCGGGTGCGTGGAAGACCTGGGTGCACAGGGCGAATAGGGAGGGCATCACCAACGCGTTCCTGGCGGCCCGCCGTGTGGCGGCCAGGCCCGGATCCCTGAGGCGCAGCCACGCGGTGATCTGGCGAATCTGGTTCATCACGACCTGCCTCGGTGGGGTGGTGGACGGCGACCAAGCAGCGCTTTCAGCCAGCGGGGTTGGCGATGCGCCGCAGCAAGGCCAGTACCTCGGCGTCGAGTTCGCGGGCTACGGTCAGGGAGCGCTCGTCCTGGTAGATGGACACTGCGCTGGCGACGGAGTCATAGATGAGACGGGTGCCGTCGTCGGCTATCTGTTGTACGAGGATCGCCGCAGGACAAGATGCGCCGGCATCGGGTAGGAAGCGGACCAGGTCCCCGGAGGCCGTCGGCATGTCGACGAGCAACCGGATCAGACGGCTGGTTCCGTGTTCCCTGCCCCAGCTACCGCTGATCTCAAGTTCTGCGATTCCGATGAGACGGACTTGAGCCAGCGTGCTGTTGACGCGCCGCACGGGACGCGCACGCTTGCCCGCCGTCGTCCGGCGGCGCAACTGGATGCCGGCCTCGGAAGTGCCGAGTGTCTCGCGGATGTCCTGGATGACGGCGGTGAAAGATCGCCGGGTGTTGAGGACGTGCCGCTCGATCGGGATTCGGAGCACGTATTCGCTCACCAACATTGCAGGCGCCTTCCATGAGGTGCCACCGGCCGACGGAGTCGTGGCACGGTGACGCCGGATGTCGCCGATCGGAGATGGACCGGGAGGTCCGTACGCTCCGACGCCACCGAGCATGTCTTCGACGTCGGCAAGTCCTGTTGGTCGGCGCACTGCTCCGCTCAGCGACGCGGAGCCGAAGACCTCAGCCGTCGGCGAGAGTCGCGCGCAGGGTGACTTCGGGGACGCCCGATAGCGCACGGCTGACCGGACAGTTCGCCTTCGCGGAGTCGGCGAACTCGCGGAACTGGTCCGCTCCGACCCCGGGGACCGCGCCCTCCGTCACGAGCTCGATCTTCGTGATCGTTGGAACGCCGTCGACCGGCCGCAGGGTTACTGAGGCGGTGGTCTCGATCGACTCGGCGGGGAAGCCCGCATTGGCCAGCGCGCCGGCCAGCGCCATTGAAAAGCAAGTGGCGTGAGCCGCGCCGATGAGCTGCTCCGGGTTGGATCCGGGGCCGCCCTCGAAGCGGGACTTGTACGTGACACCCCCGGTGATGCTGTCGCCGGCCGTGAAATCACCGGCACCGCTAGGGATGTCGCCGTACCACGTGGCGTGTGCCTTCGAGACAGGCATGTGTCCTCCGATACCTGTGGTGCAACGGGCGAAGCCGCCCGTTGCAGCGATCGTTCATGATGGCCGACGTTCCACGACATCGCCCATCGAGGTGAGTGGACGTCACTGAGGCTGAGCTGCTGCTTCGCCTTCGCGGTGCAATCTCGGTGAGTTGAGAGCAGCCGACGAGTGTGCCGGAGCTGCTCGTCTCAGACCGCCGTGGCCAGCGTCTTGAACTCCTCGTCCGAGAGCCGCACTGCCGCGGCGGCGACGTTCTCCTCGAGATGCGCGACCGACGACGTTCCCGGAATGGGCAGGATCACGGGGGATCGGCGGAGCAGCCAGGCGAGTGCGAGCTGGGACGGTGTCGCGCGGCGACTCTTGCTGATCCGGGCCAGCGGGCCACCGGCATCGGCGAGACTGCCGGTTGCGATGGGGAACCAAGGGATGAAGGCGAGGCTTTCGGCTTCGCAGTAGTCGAGGACGTCTTCTGAGGCGCGGTCGGCGAGGTTGTAGCGGTTCTGGACCGATACGATCCCGGCGGCCGCGCGGGCTTGCTTGAGTTCGGCCACTGAGATCTGCGACATGCCGATGTGGCGGATCTTCCCCTCCTGCTGGAGTCGTGTCAGCTCGCCGAGTGACTCCTCGACCGGCACCATCGGGTCGATGCGATGCAGTTGGTAGAGGTCGATGCGGTCGACGCCGAGGTTCCGAAGACTCAGTTCGGCCTGCCGCCGCAGGTACTCCGGCCGGCCGTTCGGATGCCACATGCCAGGACCGGGCCGGGTGAAGCCGCCTTTGGTGGCGATGACCAGTTCGGCGGGATACGGGTGCAGGGCCTGCTTGATTAGTCGCTCGCTGACGGAGGGCCCGTACGAGTCCGCCGTGTCGATGAACGTCACCCCGAGCTCGATCAGTCGACGCAGCACGCGCACCACCTCGTCGGGGTCCTGCGGTTCACCCCAGATGCCGGGCCCGGTGATGCGCATCGCACCGAATCCGAGGCGATGCAGGGGCAAGTCGCCGCCGAGCCGGAAAGTGCCCGAAGCCGCTGCGGGGGAAGGAGCGGTGGTCACGGTGGTTCCTTCTTTCCACGTGTGCTGAGTTGGGAATCGACGGCCGGGATTTCGTATCGAGTTGGGCTCACCGGAAGGAGAAAACGGTAAACGCCACGAGTTCCGCGTTGGCAGGTGCACTCGCCTCGAAGCCGTAGAACTGGCCGTACTTCGGCCGCATGATGTCCACCGCGTCCTTGGCAACGGCGGCCAGCTGCGCCGGGAACCAGGCCGTATGCGCACCCTGCGAAAGGTCGATGAAATCGCTGAACGGATGGGCCTTGAAGGCTTGGGACACCGCGTCCGTCATGTCCCCGTAGTACCCGAGCTCGAACTGGACGTCGGCACGGGAGCCGATGTTTCCGTGACCCGCCGAGAGGAAGTCCCAGTCCATCTCGTCGACTTCGTTCAGGTTCCGCTCCGCGAACAGGAATCGCTCGTTCGCGGTGAAGCGCCCGAACGGCGGCTGGTCGGGCCCCATCAGGTCGGGACAGTGCACGATCTTTTCGCCGATCAGCTGCCACGCCGAGTGGTCGTCCGTGTGCGCCGCCCATTCGAATCCGTGCATCCGGACGCTGAGATCTTCGAAGGTGAAGGTCCCCTTGGGCCAGTCGACCGTTTCCGTCGGGCGCGGCAGCACGCTGCCCACGGCCTCGAGTTTCCTGGCCGTCATCTCGCTGGCCACGATGCGAAGCACCCGGCCGTCCTGACTTGCCTGTTCGACGTACCTGGGGGCGTCGCCGATGTGATCGGCGTGGAAGTGCGTGTAGACGATGGTGGAGATCGGTTTGGCGGTCACCGACTCGATTGCCGCAAGGACGCCGTCGTAACAGTGCTCGATGGGATCCATCAGGAGGACGGATTCCTCTCCCACGTAGAAGAGGGTGGCGAAGACTCCGACCTCGACCCAGTACGCGCGCCCCGACAGTCGCTGCAGGACGAAGGGCTCGGTCATGGTGCGCCGGAAGAGCTGGTCGACATGGGCTCCGACCGGTAGGACGACGTCCTTCGAGGGGACGACGAACCGGCTGGCCGTGGTCGAGGGAAAAGTGGGGAACTCGGACATGAACTCGCCTTTCGTGTGCAGGGATACGGCATTCGCGGGCATCGACGGTCGCCGCTCCGGGCCTGCCGACTCGGAGCGGCCCCTGGCGCGGTCTGTCTGCTCGAGCAGGCGGCAGACCCCTGGAGGTGCGATACCCGCCACCGCGTGAGGCCTTGATCGTGACGAGGTAGACGTGGCCCGGTTGTTGTTGGTGCTCGCCGCCTCGCGCTGACTGCGCCTTATGCCTGGGCAGGCCATCCGGGCGAGAGTGGCCAGCGTCGCGGGAGGAAGGCGCGCGGCGGAAACAAGCTGGGCGATGAACGCTACATATGCCCCGTCCATCGCCAGTGTGGTCGCGCCTCGGGGTGGAGGAGCGCCAGCTCCTGGCAGGGCTCTCGGACGAGGGGGCGAGTCAGTCGATGAAGACGCTCCATGCGACGGCGTTGAGATTGTCGGCGAGGAAGATGTCGTTGCCGCCGAGGCGCTGGTCCCAGGACTCCGGCATGTGCTCCGCCGCCCGGGCGACGACCGCGTCCATCCAGACCTTCAGCTGAGCCTGGCGATTGTCGCTGGGCACCCCGGCATCGGCGGCAGCCTGCCGCAGGTCCACCTCACCGAGCGCCTCGGCGGCGGAGGTCCGCAGGTCTTGGATGTACTCGCGATTCGTCGCCACGTCCTCGGGGGTGCCGAAGAGGGACATGTGACCGGAGACCACGGTGTCGAAGTCGTATTCGAGCATGTCATCCATGGCGGTGAAGTACGCGGGCACATGCGGGGCAAAGAGAAGGCGGAAGAAGGGTGCGTTCTTGACGGTGAAGCTGTCGATCGCCGTCAGGATCCGCTGTTCTGGGAGATGTATGAACAGGTTTCCCGGCTGATGCCAGTCGCCCTTGTACTCGAGGACGAGCAGCTCGCCGTCGATCTTCAGTTCCGTTCTCGTCCCGCTGAACGTCTCATTGGGCAGAGGCCGGTGGTCGTCGTGCGACTCCTGGATGAACTCAGCGGTGGCCTCGTGTGCGATGATCTTCAGCCCGTTGCGTACCAGCAGGTGGGCGGAGCCGATGTGGTCGGCGTGTGCGTGGCTGTAGATCAGGTGGGTGATCGGATTCGAGGTGACCTCCTCGATGCCGGCCAGTAGCCTTTCGTCCAGGTCTGGCGGGGCGTCCACGACGACCACGCCCCTCTTCGTCACCAGGAACATGGTGTTCACCATCCCGCTGCTGATGCCATAGGCGCCGCCGCCGAGTTCCGTGACGAGATAGCCGGAGTCGGGGATGTCGGGACCTTTGGCGAATTCCGGAACGGGTGTGTATTCAGCCATGGAGGGATTCCCTTACCGTTGGGATCCGGGTGGTATGGATTGCTCCGCTATTTTCACGCGGGCGCTGATTCCGTTCCCTCACCCGAACACGTGAGAGCTGTCCGGTCAGGACGGTGCTGTGGTTCCCGCGCGGAGCTGTTCGGCGATCCAGGAGGCCGCGAACCCGGTCCAAGTGGCCGCGTCCCCGGCGCCTTGGGCGAGGCCCAGACTGTGCGGGCCGTGGGCGAAGACGTGCACGGTGTGCGCGACGTCGTGCGCGGCCAAGGCCGCGGCGAGGCGGTAGGTGTGCTCGGGCGGAACGTAGACGTCCTCGGCGGTGTGCCACAGAAAGAACGGTGGTGACGCCTCGGTGACCAACGAGTCCAGCGACGTCGCCCGGCGCAGGTCCGGTGAGGCGTCCTCGCCGAGCAGGATGATGCGCGAAGGCCGGTACGTCTCAGTCTCCATCGACGTGATCGCGTAGCCGAGGACGGCGAACTGGACGGACTCGCGTGGGTCGTTACTCGGCGCGAGTGCTGCCAGCCCCGCCAGGTGCCCGCCGGCCGAGAAGCCGACCACTCCGATGCGATCGGCCCCCTGCGCGCGGCGCCGCCGTATCTCGGACCGCAGCGCTACGAGGGGTGCGGGGTGGCGTGCGTTGAGTGGGTATCGGAAGACGCTGGCCGACAGGCCTAGTCCAGCGAGCCAGCCGGTGACGGGTTCTGCTTCGTGCGGGGAATGTGCCGCGTAGCCCCCGCCGGGCAGCACGATCAGGTGTGTTGTTGCGGGCCGGACGGTACCCGCGAGTCCGCGACGTGACTGTGCTGTTTGGGGTCGATCGTTCACGGCCAACCTCCACAGTGTTGTGCTGGCGTTGCTGGGGCCTGCTGTCGCGGTGCTGTGGCAAGGTCATCACCACATTGCGTTCCTCTACATCACTTGAACAGGTGAGGTGGGGCGGGGCGCGCTGGGGATGTTTCTTAGGTGGTCACCGGTGTGGCCATCGGTGTGGTCCGGTGATCAGGGGTGTGTGTCTGGGTTGCCACGATCTGGTCGTGGTACTGGTTGCTCAGGTGGGACCTGGAACGCACGCCGAGCTTGGTGAAGATGGATCGGGCGTGGGTGCCGACGGTGTTGGTGGACACCTTCAGTTCGGCGGCGACCTGTTTGTTGGAGTATCCGGTGCCCATGAGGCGGGCCACGGTGCGCTCGGCCTGGGTCAGCGCCGCCCAACCAACTGCCGGGCCGGGCTCGGTGGCGGCCCAGTCCGCGCGTCGGGCGCCGGCTTTGCGCATCACCTGCTGGACGCGCAGCATCGGGCCGATCGCGCCGGCCAGCTGGTACGCCTCCCAGGCCTGGTCCAGTTGTGCGATCCCGTCCGTGCGCCGCTGCTCGCCGAGCAGGTGTTTGCCGAGGTCCTCGCGTGCCCCGGCCAGCAGGAGCGGGCGGGGGCCGTCGGTCAGTACGTCGACCGCGCGGTGGAGGAGATCACCGTCTCGGCCGACCAGGCCCTGGATGTGCGCCGAGATGCCCTCGAAACTGGACACGCCGGGGTTTCGGGTGGCACCGATCTCGGCCAGCGACTGTGCTTGTTCGAGGAACTCCGCGTCGTCCTCGGCAATGCCGATTCTGGCCAGGACCGGCAGCCAGCCCGGCTTCCATGGCCAGGCGTCGCGGTCGGCGTGGGCCGAGCGCAGGAGCGGCGAGAGTAGACGGATCGCGGCGGCCGGCTCGCCTTCGGCCGCGGTCAGCCAGCCACGAGTCAGCAGCAGCGGCGGCGCGTGCGCCTCGTCGTCGGCCGTCGGCCCGTTCCCGTCGAGGGCCAGCTCGTGCCGGGCGTCGTCCAGTCGTCCCCGGAGCAGAGCGACCATGCTCACGATCGACGCCGCCTCCAACTCGCACATCCGCGAGCCCAATTCGCGAGCCAGGGTGAGCAGCCTCCGGGCGCCCGCCTCGGCATCGTCCAGACGACCCAGGTTGTAGTCCTGCCAGATCTGTGCGTAAAGGAGCGCCGGCAGTACCGCGGCCGGATGCTCGGCCGACTCGCTCCACGCCTGCTTCAGCAGCGCCTCGGCGTCGCGATAGCGGTCCAGGTTCTGCAGCGCCATGATCTCCTGGGCGAAGAACACGGGCTGGGACCGGGCCCGCAGTTGTCGGAAGTACGACAGGGATCCGGCGTGGTCGGCGCCGTTGCGGCTGATCTCGGCGAGGGCATGCAGTGCGGTGAACTGGGCCTCGCGGTCATCGAGCCGCCGGGCCGCAGCCAAGGCTGCTTCGGCCTGCGGGCGCATCGCCTCTGCCCCCTGCAACCGGGAGTCCACGAGTGCCTGGAGCGCCGTCAGTCGGGCACGCATCGGAGCGGTCAGGTCGGACCGGGCCAGGCCCGAGGAACATCGCACCGACGAGGACTCCCAGAGGCCGGCCAACCATAGGGCTCTGGCGAGCACGAGCTCTACTCGCCCGATCGAATCCCCGTCGTCCAGGTGCGCCAGCACCAGATCGCCGATGGTGATCGCGTCGTCGCAGCGCTGCACCAGACCCAGAACTCGGACGCACTGTTCGCCGAGGGTGGGGTATGCCGGATCAGTGGGTCGCAGCGCACGGAAAGCCGTGATGGCCAGGTCGCCGGCTGTGTGTGGTGTCGACGCCGCTAGATCGACTGCCGACTGCATGACGATCGCTGCGCACTCCGTTTCGCCGGGCTCGATGCCTTCCCGGGCGTGCACGGCGATCATCGAGCTCTCGGCATCGACGGCCACCAACTGCCTGGCGCATCGGCGATGCAGAGCGCGCCGGGTCGGCTCGGCCATGTCCGCGTACACGGCTTCGCGCACCAAGCGGTACCGGAACGCGATTCTGCCGCTGCGCCGGTCCAGCACACCGGCGCCGATCGCTTCGTCCAACACGGTGGCTGTCTGTACGCGTGAGAGCCCCGTGAGGTCCTGAACGTCACGGGGCGTCACCGGCTGACCGAGGACGGCCACGGCCTCGATCATGTCGACGGCCTGCGGGCTGAGTCCGAGCAGCGTGCGGTGCAATTCCTGGGTCACCTGGCGCGGGACGCATGCCGTGGTCGATGTGGATCGCCAGGCCATCTCGTCGACGGAGTCGCCCATGCCCGTCAGTGTGTCGATGACCTGCACGGCCAGGAGGGGACTGCCGTCCACCTGCACCAGGAGGTCAGCGGCGGCGAGCGGCGGGGACGTGCCGAACCGGTCGTGGGCGAGGTCCAGGATTGCCTCGGCCGACAGCGGCTGCAATTCCAGTCGTTCGACGGGGATTTGGCCGGCTCGGGAGCCGTTCAGGGCGCTCAGATCGTTCAGAACGCTGTCTTCTGCCGTGCGCCCGACCAGTAGCCAGACAACAGGGCACGACGCCAGTCGGAACGGCAGGCTCCGCAGGAGGAACCGGGTGAGCTGGTCCGCTTCCTCCAGATCGTCCAGCAACAGGAGAACCGGGCCTGCAGCGGTGGCGGTCTCCAGCCGGTTGCCAATCGCTTCGAGGAGCAACAACGGCTCGTCCACCTGCGCGACCAGCTCCGTCAACTCAGCCCCGGTCAGCAGGGGGTGAGGTCCGTGGCGCAGAGACAACAGGATCGGAGCGCCCGGGGACAGCTGGGCGATTGCGTCGGCGTTGGCAGCGCCGGTCCGGAAGCGCAACGCCCCGGCCTCCGCGGCGATCGTGCGGGCCAGCTCGGACTTTCCCATGCCCGGTTCGCCGGTGATGATCAGCATCTGCCCGTGTCCGCCTCGCGCCGTCGCACGCAGCATGCGCAGAGCCGTTGTCATCTCCTCGGTACGACCGCGCAGGACACTGGTACCAGTCACGCGTCGCGCAACTGTGTGCCTCTTCTCAGACCGCTTGGCCGGTTGCGACATCGTCGTGTCACCATGCCTCAACTCTGCCATCGATTCGCTCTCTGGGCTGCTCATGGCCTTGCCTCCTCGAGGCATCTGCGCTTCTGCCGACCTTCGCTCAAGAATCAGCCAGACACCGGCCTTGCCGAATCACTCGATCGAGCCATACGTCATGTGGTGCCTCACTCTTTGCACGGTCCGGAGAGGTCTCCGGCAGCGCACCGCTCATGAACGCAGTGCCGGTCCGTCAAACGCTGTATGCCTCGGCGGCGATCCGCACCCCGGCGGCATCACCTGCACGACCCAGTGGGAACCCGTCGTGAGCGGTCCGCGGGGAAGTCATCGCCATGCATGGGCAGGCCGCTCAAGGACTGCGCCCGGGAGGCCTCGTCCTCGATCACATCCCAATGTTCAGCCAGCACGCCGTTCTCCATGCGGAGGAAGTCGGCGGCGATCCACGGGGCGGGCAGTCCGTGCCCCGAGAAGCTTCATGGGCGATGGCCTTGTTCCTGTCTTCCGCAGTGCTCATGAGACAACCACCTTCGTGTTGCCGGTCGCGGAGTCGGGTGCCGACAGCCTGCAACGGTCCAGGTCAACGCCACGGCTCCGTTTCTGCAAGGGTGACCGTGCTGCCGATCCTCGTCGAAGGCGCCATGGATCAACGACGGTGTTCAGTGCCAGGGCTCGTAATTTTCGGGACATCTCAGGCCGACCTGGCCAGCTGGCCTCACGGTGCCGGATTCGCGGGTTTCCCGTCCGGTCGGACCAGCGCTGTGCCGTCCGACGGCTGGAAGGCCCGGCGGTAGGCAGAGGGCGTGGTGCCGAGGGCGTCGCGGAATCGGGCTCGAAGGTTGGTGCTGGTTCCAAAACCGCTATGGGTGGCGATCTGCTCGATGCCGAGGTCGGTGGCTTCCAGGAGTTCACGGGCGTGGTTGATGCGGGCGGTGAGTAGCCATTGGTGCGGCGTGATGCCGGTTTCCTGGCGCCACATGCGGATCAGGGTGCGTGCAGAGACGCGCGCGTGCCGGGCAAGGATGTCCAACGTGAGGGTTTCGTTGAGGCGCCCCAAGGCCCAGTCGCGGGTGTCGGCGAGGGTGTGGTCGGTGGGGGAGGGCAGAGTCCGATCGATGTACTGGGCCTGGCCGCCGTCGCGGTGCGGTGCGGCGACCAGTTCGCGGGCGATGCTGTTGGCGACCGCGGTACCTAGGTCCTTGCGGACGATGTAGAGACACAGGTCGATACCGGCGGTCATGCCCGCGGAGGTCAGCAGGGGATCGTCGTCGATGTAGAGGACACTGCGGTCCACCCGGACCTCGGGGTAGAGGCGTTCGAGTTCGTCGGCGCTGGACCAGTGCGTGGTCACCGTACGGCCGCTGAGCAGTCCGGCCGCGGCGAGCGCGAAGGCGCCGGTGCAGATGGAGGCGATGCGGGCGCCCCGGTTGAAGGCGGTATTCAGCGCGGCCGTGACCTCGGGCGCCGGTGGTCGCTGATACTCCCAATAGCCGGGGACGATGATCGTGTCCGCCCTGGCAAGCGCCGACAGCCCGGCCGTCGAGCCGATCGTGAAGCCGGTACTGGTCGTGACGCTGCCGCGGTGCCCGCTACACACCAAGAGCTCGTACGGCGTATAGGACCGCTCGTTGAAGATCTGCGTGGGGATGGCGAGGTCGATGGGGATCACAAACGGCAGCGCCAGTACCGCGACACGATGAGGAGCCATGGCTGTAATATTACGGCCGTAACTATCCTGAAGGCTTGCAGGCACAAGACTGTGCGGACTCACGCGGGAGGGCCCTGGTCCGCCGGTGCCGCTGTCCCTGTTCGGCGAGTCGCTCTTCCAAGCAGCGTGTCGCGAAAATTGCGGATGGTGGCGGACCGGCTTGTGGTTGATCGAGAAGGGCTGGACGACCATCGAGCCATGAGCAGCACGGCCCGACGGCCGGGCTCACGTCGGCAGCGATCGCGGTAGAGCGGCTCGGCGCCGGCCCAGGCAAGGACACCCGACTGCTGTGACCACATACACCCCGATCGGGCGGTACTTCGCCGTGAAGGACGGGCGGCTCTACGGCCATGTCCGCGAGGGCGACGGGCCGGCCCTGGTCTTCCTGCACTACTGGGGTGGCTCGCACCGCACCTGGCGGCCGGTCATCGAGCGACTGAGTCCCGCCCAGGCGTTCGTCTCCTGCGACAGTCGCGGTTGGGGCGAGTCCACCGAGGTGCCCGGCCCCTACGGCATCGAGCAGCTCGCCGACGACGCACAGTGCGTCATCGAGGGGCCCGGATACGGCGAGTATGTCGTGGTGGGGCATTCGATGGGCGGAAAGGTGACCCAGGTACTCGCTTCCCGCTACCCAGCGGGGCTGAAGGGCGTGGTGCTCGTTGCACCCGCTCCGCCAGCTCCGGTCGGTGTGACGCCTGAGTTCCAGAAGACGCTGTCCCACGCCTACGACAACGCGGAAACCATCGACCAGAGCATCGACCAGGTCCTGACCAACGGCGAACTGTGGGCCGAAGTACGTCAGCAGGTGCACGAGGACAGCTCCCGGGCAGGAGAAGCGGCACGCATGGCATGGCCGCGAGGCGGTCGCCCGCACGATGCGCGGATCTACGTATCCGGCGCATTGCTCAGCCGATCACCGGACGTGTCAGCCGCCCGGAGAGGATGGGGATGGGGACACCTGTGGCGACCAGCCTGCCGACGGGAGGGCTTGGGGCGACAGGGATCAGCCCCAGCCGATTTGGCGCGGCCGGGCCCGTCGAATAGAGCCGTTGATACTGCCCCGGGCGTGACGGGTACTTTGCAGCACGGTCAGGTGTCTATAGATCCCGTACGGCCTGGCCGATGGGCGTGTCCCCGCTGACCAGCTCGAGGGTGCGGTGTGAAACGTCGGATGTCAGCAGCGCGGCGATCACAGCGGCCACGTCGGCCCGCGGTACGAAGCCCAGGTCAGTGACCTTGTCCGTCAGCGTGACGCGGCCGACTCCGGGCTCGTCGGTGAGTCCGCCCGGCCGCAGGATCACCCAGTCAAGGTCCCGGCTGCGCAGGTCGTCCTCGGCAGCCGCCTTGGCGGAGAAGTAGGCAGGCCAGTCCCCGTCGCTGAATTGTGCCGGGGGAGTATCGACGCCCATCCCGCTGATCTGCAGGAATCGACGTACCCCGACCCGCTCGGCGGCGTCGGCCAGTAGGACCGAGGCGCCACGGTCGACCGTGTCCTTGCGGAGCACACCGCTGTTCGGCCCGGCACCGGCGGCGAAGACGGCCGCGTCGGCACCCTCCAGCACCTGCGCTACGGCATCGAGGTCGACCGACTCCAGGTCGAGGACCACAACCTCCGCACCCGTCGCCGTCACGTCTGGCACCTGCTCCGGCCTGCGAATTAGGCCTACAGCTGTGTGGCCGGCTGACGTCAGGTGCTGCTCCAAGAGGAGAGCGATCTGCCCATGGCCGCCAGCGATCACGATTCGCATGTGTCCATCCTCTTTGCCGAGCTCTTCAACCCCGTTTGTGCTTTGCGTAGCGAGAGTAGACGTGACCCTCGGGCCTGGAGACTTGGTGGTGACGGCGGATCTCGTCTCTTCTCGTCCGTGCCTTTCTGTCGACGGGCAGTCGAGTGCCCGGTGACAGTCAGTGGCATGGTCTCGCACGGCAGGCGGACCGCAACATCACCTGAATATGTGATCCCCAACCACTGGGTTCCGGGACGGGTTGCTCCGCGGCAGCGCCACGAGAGGATGCCCACCCGCCATCGGGCAACAACTCATAAGGTCGTTGCTCATGGACAGCACCTTGCGCCAGCTCGCCGCCTACGCGGCAGTTGCCCGGGCGGCCAGCTTCACGGCAGCGGCTGCTCAACTTCATGTGTCCCAGTCCTCGTTGAGCCGCGCCGTCGCTGACTTGGAGCGACAGGTAGGGGCGCAGTTGCTGGAACGAGATACGCGGAATGTGCAGTTGACGCCTGCGGGTGTGGAGGCGCTGCGGATCGCGGAGCAGATCGTGGCTGCTCATCATGCAGGCATGAACGAACTGGCACGGTTCATCGAGGGGGAGTCGGGTTCCGTGGCCGTGGCGACGCTGCCGTCGGTGGCCGCGGTGCTTCTGCCGCGCGTGATCTCCGACTTTCGCGCTCGGTGGCCTGCAGTCGGTATCCAGATCATGGACGGACTCGAAGGCGCTGTGCTCGCACGGGTGCTCTCAGGCGAGGCCGACTTCGCCATCACCACTGAGGAACTGTCGAGCCGTCTTGAGCACCGGCCCTTGGTGCGTGACCGGTTTATCGCGGTTGTTCCGAGAGAGCATGCGTTGGCCCAGCGGGAGGGGCTCACGTGGGAGGATCTCGCCCGCGAGCCCTTTCTCGCCATTGGCCGTGAGTCGAGCGTGCGGCGACTCACCGATGCTGCGTTTGCGCAGGTTGACGTACGAGCCATGCCCGCGGCCGAAGCTGGAAACGTAGCGACTGTGGGCGGTCTGGTGGCGGCCGGGCTCGGAGTCACGGCGCTGCCCGCCCTCGTCTTGCCGCTTCTGGGTGCCGGCCCTGTGCAACACCTCCCGCTCTCCGGCCCGGTGGTCAACCGGCGCCTCAGCATTGCACGGCGCGCCGGCCGGCCCCTGCCGATGGCGGCTCGGCGATTCCTGGAGACACTGAATGAGCACCGTGCCCAGAACGGGGAGCTGCCGACCGGTGTCTCCTGGGCTGACTGACCTTCGATTGATGCGTTGAGCGCATGTATATATCCGCTTCTCTTGCTGGACGCGCATATGTCGAGGCGACAAGCTGAGCCACATACGGCCCTGGACGGGGCCGTGAGGTTCGGTCGGGGAGAATTTCGTGTCAGGCGAGCAATGGGAGATGCAGGGGCGCGGCCAGTTGAAGGGCCTGAAGGTGGTCGAGTTCGCCCACGTTGTGGCTGGCCCGCTCGCAGGTGCGCTACTGGCCGATCAGGGCGCCGATGTCGTGCATGTGGAACCGCCCGGCACGGGTGACGCGGCCCGCGCGATGGGGCCGCGCAAAGACGGCCATCCCCTTTGGTTCAAGGTCGCCGGCCGCAACAAGCGGTCGGTCACCTTGGACCTGCATCACGACGAAGGGCGCGCGGTCGCCTACAGGCTGGTCGCCTGGGCGGATGTCGTCATCGTCACGCTGCGCAGCGGTCGGTTGCGTGCGTGGGGCCTGGACTGGGAGTCCGTTCACCGCATCAACCCGAAGGCGGTGTTGCTGCAGATCTCGGGTTACGGTGCCACGTCGTCCCTTTCCGATGCACCAGGCTTCGGAAAAGTCGGTGAGGCGCGCAGCGGCGTCGTAGGGCTTACTGGGTTCCCCGACGGACCGCCGGTGCACACCGGGTTTTCGCACGGCGACGCCGTGACCGGCCTCATGGGCGCCTACGCGGTGCTCGCCGCCTTGCACCGCCAGGACCACGACGCCGACTTCGACGGCGAATGGATCGACCTGGCGCTCTTCGAGCCGCTCTTCCGGCTCGTCGAATGGCAGGTCATCGTCCATGACCAACTCGGCCAGGTGCCCGAGCGTGCGGGCAACCAACTGGCGGTCGCCCCGGCCGCCGTGATCAATACCTATCAGTCGCACGACGGCGAGTGGATCACCGTAACGTCGGCGACACTGCGGTCCGTCCTGAACATCGCAGAGCTTCTCGGCTTCGAGAAGGAGCAATTCGCCACCGCCAAGCAGCAATTGGATCAGCGTCAACGGCTTGACGACGGTCTGCGCGCCTGGGTGGGCGAGCGCAGTGCGAGCGACTGCCTGAAGGCATTCGAGGACGCGGAGGTCGTGGCCTCACGGGTGTTCAGCATGGCGGACATCGCCGACGATCCGATCTACGCCGAGCGCGAGGACATCGTCACTGTGCATGACGCCGATCTCGGGCCGGTCCGCATGCAGGCCGTCCTGCCTCACTTCCGCCAACAGCCGGGGCGAATCTGGCGTACCGGTCCAGCGCTTGGCGAGGACAACGACCTCGTCTACCGCGAATGGCTTGGGCTGGATGAGGCTGAACTCGCGGGACTGGAGGAGCGTCATGTCGTATAGCCCGCCTCCTCGCCCCCGCCTGCGCTCGCTGCTGTTCGTGCCAGGCACGCGAACCGACCTGCTCCCCAAGGCCGTTGCCTCCGGCGCTGACGCGGTGATCCTCGATCTTGAGGATGCGGTGCCAGCGGCCGGCAGTCGGTCGGCGCTCGAGCAGGTGACGCACGCGGTCGAGCAATTCACGACGCGTGATCATTTCGCGCTCTTCGTCCGGGTCAAGCCCCTGGACGGATGGGAAGCCGCGGAGACACTGCGGGCAGTCGCAGGCCCAGGACTGTCGGGCATCATGCTGCCCAAGGTCACCGGCCCTGACGACATTCGGTTCGCGGACGAGCTCCTCAGCTGGTGCGAGCAGGAACGGGGCTTGCGTGAAGGGCACTTCGCCCTCGTGCCCCTTCTGGAGAGTGCATCGGCGCTGCATGCTGCCCATGCCTGTGCGACCGCATCGTCGCGCGTCGCCTACGCAGGTGCTGTCACGGGCGCCGGCGGCGACGTGGAGCGCGCCGTCGGCTACCGCTGGAGCCCGGAGGGCGCCGAGACCCACGCATTGCGTTCGCGGGTCCTGCTTGACGTGCGCGCCGCCGGCGCCCCGCACCCGGTGGCGGGCCTGTGGACCCGCATGGGCGACCTCGAGGGACTACGTGCATTCGCGGCCGATAACCGTGCCCTCGGGTACACCGGCATGCTGGCCATTCACCCCTCGCATGTGCCAGTGATCAACGAGGCATTCGCGGCCACCCCGGAGGAGCTTGCCCGCGCGCGCAGACTCCTTGACGTCTTTGACCAGGCACGCCGCGACGGTGCCGGTGCGGTCGACTTCGAAGGCGACATGGTCGACGAGGCAATGGCCGAGACCGCCCGCCAACTGCTGGAACAGGGCTGATGTCCCGGCGCTGCGCGAACTCGCGGCGCCGGAATGTCCCAGGATGGGCCCATCGTCCGCGATGGCAGAGGGCATTCTGCTCCACAGATGGCCATGGGTGCAGCACTTCGCACCTGGCCGAGCTTCACAACGGCGCAGAGGATGGCCCCAGCCCGAGCCGCGGAAGCTTACGCACCTGAGTGCAACGGTGCTGCAGGTGCTCGGCGACGGCGTCGCCAGCCCGCACGGGCCGAGTCTCACTCCCTACTCAATTGCGTTGTCGTACCTGGTTACGGATCTGGGGCGAGACCCCTGACGCGGAAGGATCGATCGATGATGATCGACGCAACAGCCCACTCGGTCGATGTCCCACGCCCTGGACATGGACCGATGCGACTTCGCCGGATCGGTCCGTTCCTTCTGATCGGACAGCTGGCCTGGGCTGTGCCCGGTACGGCAGGTGCGACCCTGCTGCAGTCGCTGGCCGACGACATCGATCCAGCGAACAAGGTGCGGACCGTTGCAGTGATCGCTGCCGTGGGTGCTGTCACGAGCGCGATCGGAACGGTGGCGGGCGGGCGGCTTTCGGACCGCACGCGCAGCCGGATCGGCCGTCGGAAGCCCTGGTTGCTGGGCTCCTCGATCCTGGCGACGCTGGCACTGGTCGGCTGCGGCATGACCTCGTCGCAGTTCGCCATCGGCGTGCTGTTCGCCGTGTTCCAGCTGGGCATTGGTACGTGGACGGCCGCACTGTCCGCCCTCATCCCTGACCATGTGGCGTCCAGCGAAGTGGGCCGCGCCTCCTCGTTCGCGGGGCTTGGCTTCCTCGTCG
Source organism: Streptomyces sp. NBC_00038 (assembly GCF_026343635.1). Classification (NCBI taxonomy): domain Bacteria; kingdom Bacillati; phylum Actinomycetota; class Actinomycetes; order Kitasatosporales; family Streptomycetaceae; genus Streptomyces; species Streptomyces sp. NBC_00038. The sequence continues at coordinate 132,533 of NZ_JAPELQ010000001.1, read as the reverse complement.
GACAGACCCTCGGCGGGGTATTGGCGGGAGTGTTCGTGACTCACCCTGCGCGCGGATTGGCCGTGGTGCCCTGGGTGATGGTGGCCGGAGCGATCCTGATGGCCATCTATGTGCCGGCCGAGGACAACCGCTCTGCGCCCCCGCCCGTTCGCAGTGCGAGCGGAGTGCGGTCCTGGATTCCGTCGGCCTCCCCGGACTTCTGGCTCGCCTTCACGGGACGGTTCCTGTTCATCCTTGCCGTCGTGATGATCACGCACTTCAAGCTGTACATGTTCACCGACTACCTGGGACTCAGCAAGAAGGACGCAGGTACGGCAGTTGCGGTCGGCATCACCTTGGTGGGTGCGTTCTCGGTCGTGACGACCGTCGCGGGCGGAGTGCTCAGCGATCGCCTCGGCCGTAAGAAGATCTTCGTGGGCGGGGCTCCGCTGCTGCTGGCCGCCGGCATGGTGCCGGTTCTCGCGGCACCGAGTACGACCACGGTGTACTTCTTCTGTGTGGCGATCGGCTTGACGCTCGGTACCTATCTCGCCGTCGACCAAGCACTCATGGTGGCCGTGTTGCCCGATCCCGACACCGCAGCACGAGACCTCGGCGTATTGGGTATCGGCTCGACGCTGCCCGGCGTCGTCGCCCCTGTCGTGGGCGGAGCGCTCATCAACACGATGGGCTACAACGCCCTCTTCCTGGTTTCCCTTGTACTGGCCGCCGCCGCGGCGGTCGTGATCATCTTCATCAGGAGCGTGCGTTGAACTACCAACTGTCCCCGACCACGTTTCCTGCCGGCTTCCTGTGGGGCACGGCCATCGGCGCGCATCAGTCCGAAGGCAACAACACGGCCAGCGACTGGTGGTACCGCGAGAACCTGCCCGCCTCTCCCGTCGCCGAGCGGTGCGGCGACGCCATCGACAGCTACCACCGCTGGCCCGAGGACCTTGACCTGGCCGCCGGTGCAGGGTTCAAGGACTACCGCTTCGGCATCGAGTGGTCACGGATCGAGCCCGCCGACGGTGCCATCTCGCGCGCGGCGCTGGACCACTACCGCCGCATCGTCGAGGGGGCAGTCTCGCGCGGCCTGCGCCCCACGGTCACGCTCCATCACTTCACGCTGCCGCTGTGGTTCGCGGCGCAGGGCGGCTGGCTGGCCGAGGACGCCGTCGAGCGTTTCCTCGGGTACGTCGACGCGCTCGCCCCTGTCCTTGAGTCGGGAGTGGTGCGCGTGATGACCATCAACGAACCCAACATCGTGGCCGTACTGCCGAAACTGGCTTCGGCCGGCGGAGATGTGGACATCACTCAGGGCCTCCCGGTGCCCGATGAGACCCTCACGAAGGTCATGATCGCCGTCCACCGCGCTGCGGTCGAGCGCTTGCGGGCCCGTCATCCGCACCTGGAGGTCGGCTGGGGCGTCTCAGTGCAGGACTACCAGGCCGATCCTGGCGCCGAGGACGCCGCCGACGCGTACTGCGAGCCCCGCGATCAGGTGTTCCTGCGAGCTTCAAATGGCGACGACTACGTGGGTGTCCAGACCTATACCCGTGGACTGATCTCAGCCGATGGCACGCCCCACCTCGGACCGGACCCTGAATTCACCCAGACCGGTTGGGAGTTCTATCCGGCCGCGCTGGGCGGCGCCGTGCGCCGGGCGGCCCGAATCGTCGGTGACGTGCCACTGATCGTGTCTGAGAACGGCGTAGCCACCAGCGACGACGAAAAGCGCATCGAATACATCACCGGCGCCCTCCAGGCGCTGCGCGTCGCGATGGACGACGGCGTGGGTGTGCGTGGCTACTTCCACTGGAGCCTGCTCGACAACTGGGAGTGGGGGCACTGGGGTCCCACCTTCGGTCTGATCGCCGTAGACCGCGAGACCTTCGCCCGCACTCCCAAGCCGTCCCTGGCCTGGCTCGGTTCGCTTGCCCCCGGCAAGGCATAGGCCACGAACCACCCACCAGCTCAACTCACTGCCCTCATAGGGACGTTCCATGAGCACTTCAGCAGTACCCGGCCTGGAGCAGGCCGCACCCGAGGACGTCGGTCTCTCCACCGCCGGTCTTGACCGCATCGACGCCGCCGTCCAGCAGAAGATCGACGACAAGGTCATCGCCGGCGCGGTCACCCTGGTGGCCCGCCACGGCAAGATCGTCCGTACCAGCGTGCTGGGCACGGGCGAGCACCGCAAGGGTGGTCGCTACACGCGGGACACGATCTTTCGTATCTTCTCCATGACCAAGCCCGTCACCGGTGTGGCGATGGGCATCCTCGCCGACCGAGGACTGTGGTCACCCGAGGACCCCGTCGCCAAGCATCTTCCCGAGCTGGCAGAGATGTTGGTGTGCACTGGATTCGACCGCCGCGGCAAGCCCGTTCTCGAAGAGCCGGAACACCCGCCCACGCTGGCCGAACTCCTGACCCATACGGCGGGATTCGTCTACGGGGGCAAGACCGATCGCGTCGCGCGCATGTATGCGAAGGAGAAACTCCTTCATACGTCGTCTCCGGACGAGTTCCTCGAGCGGCTGCGACGGCTGCCGCTGGCCTTCCAACCGGGCAGCGAGTGGCGCTACAGCATCTCGATGGAGATCCTGGGCGTGATCATCGAGCGGCTCAGCGGGCAGAGCCTGGCCGACTACTTCCAGGACCACATCTTCGGCCCGCTGGGGATGACCGACACCGCCTTCCATACCCCACCCGAGAAGCTCTCTCGACGGGCGCGTCTTTACTACACCGCCGGTCCACTGCGGCTGGTGCCCGGCCCCAACCTGCTCAACAAGGACTACACGCAGCCGCCGCCGTTCGCCCGGGGCGGGGGCGGTCTGCTGTCCACCATCGACGACTACGCACGTTTCGCGCAACTGCTCCTGAACCGAGGCGAGTTCGCCGGTCGCCGCATCGTCAGTGCCGACAGCCTGGCCGCCCAAATGACGAACCATCTGCCGGATTCCCTGCTCGCCCGTGGCTTCAAGGCCGGGCATATGTACATCCGGCCTGGATTCGGATTCGGCTGGAATGGCGTGGTCGTGCATGACCCACAGCAGGCTGATCTGCCGGTCGGTTGCGGTACCTATATGTGGGATGGCGCCGCGGGCACCTGGTTCTGGGTCGACCCTGAGAACGACTTGCAGTACATCGGTCTGATCCAGCTGCTGTCGTACAGCGCGCCACCGCTGCAGGCGATTACCCAGCGGCTCATGGCCGAGGCGATCCTCAGCTAGGAGCCGATGGAATTCTCTCCGGGGGCACTGCGCCCCCGGAGAGCCCTTTCTGCCCGGCGTTGAAGAGCGAGGTGGCGCGCATAGCGGCGCCGGATGCCGGGCCGCGGTCAGTTCTCGCGGGCGTTTGCGTACGTGCTGGACGATCTCGTAGTTGGTGTATCCACGGCCGCCGATGCCCCAGCCGCGGGGGACCGCTTCCGCAAGGGCGACCCAAATGGGGTCGGCGAGCGTGAGGTTCCGGCCGATGGCCGACGTGAGGACGGCGGTGGCCTGCGTCGAGAGTTGCGTGGCCGAAGGCGGGCGTTTCGGTCGGCTGAGGTGTACCGAGGGCAGCTCGCATATTCAGGTGATGTCGCGGTTCGCCGCCTCGGGACACCATGTCGCTGTCCGTCGTCGACGACCACTCGCTTGCACCAGGCACGGGTCGACATGTGCGGGCCGAGCCGCAGGGACGAACGGGCAGCATGGTCGACATCGGCGCGGTGATTCGGCACCGGGCGACTTCGCGAAATGACGTCGCCCGCTTGTTCAACCAGTTACGTCAGCAAGCACGATCGGACGGAGAATCATGTCCACCGACACAGCCATCAGCTACGACGTGTTCGTCGCGGACCCGCTGCCGATAAACGCGTCGGGTCTGCTGCCCAACGGGGAGTCCCGCCGCTACCAGCCCATCGCGGTCACCCTCGTCCATGGTCGGCAGGACGCCGTACTTGTCGATCCGCCCCTGACCACCGAACAGGCGGTGGCGGTCGGGGACTGGGTCGAGGCGAGCGGAAAGCGGCTGACACACATCGTCGCCACTCATGGCCACGGCGACCACTGGTTCACCGCCGGAATGCTCGCCGAGCGCTTCGGCGCCCTGGTGACGGCTTCGGCCGCCACGATCGATCAGATGCACAACAACGTCTCTGCCCGGGAGGGACTCTGGGACCAGATGTGGCCGGGGCAGATCCCACCATCTCCCGTCACGGCCGTCACTGTGCCCGACAACCGCATCGCCCTTGAAGGGCACGACCTCAACATCGTGGACATAGGGCACGCAGACAGCGACGACTGCTCTGTGCTGCATGTGCCGGACCTCGATCTGGTGGTCGCCGGCGACGTGGTCTACAACGGTGTCCACGTGTATCTCGGCGAGGCAGCCGACGGTGGGCTCGACGCGTGGCGGAAGGCGATCGATGTCGTTGCCGCGCTGGGACCGCGGCGAATCGTGGCCAGTCACCAGAACAAGAACCTCGACGACTCCGCCGAGCGAATCATCGCCGAGACCCGCCAGTACCTCGACGACGCCGAGGCCATCGCGGCAGCACACGAAACTCCGGTCGAGTTCTTCCACGCCATGCTCCAGCGCCACCCCGAGCTTCTCGGAGCGACCGTCCTGTGGGTCAGTGCACGCGCGGTGTATCTGGCGCGCAAGGGCGGCGACCCCTGGCAGAACCTTCTGGCGGCGTGGCTGTAAGCACATGACAAGCCGCTGGTGGGCCGACACGGCAGCTACGCAGTGGCGCCCCGCAGGTCCCACCTCGCTGCGATAGGCATCGGATCCCCCCAGCCCTGGCCCAGCAGATCTGCCACCTCGGTCAGCAGTCCGGTAAGCAACCAGCAGCAAGAATGGACAACGCCAATGAGCGACCTGATGGATCTCGTTCTCAAGGCACACGGTGGCCTCCCACGTTGGCAACAAGCGACAACCATCCACGCCAAGGGCGCCATCGGAGGGGATCTGTGGACACTTGTGGATCAGGAAGGAATCCTCGCAAGCGCCGACTTGACCGTCGACGTACAGCGGCAGCGGCTGGTCTTCGCAGGTTTCACCAGTCCGGAACTGCGCGGACTGTTCACGCCCGATCGTGTCGCAGTAATTGGGGAGGACGGCGTGGTCGTCGCGGAGCGCACGGCTCCACGTGAAGCCTTCGCCGACCTGAGTCAGGGTGCCCCTTGGGACGAGCTCCACGCGCTGTACTTCGCCGGGTACGCGATGTGGAACTACCTCACCGCGCCTTACCTGTTGACTCACCCCGGCGTGGTGCTGGCAGAACTGGCCCCGTGGCATGAAGCCAATGAGGACTGGCGGCGGCTACGAGCCATATTTCCGAGGGAGATAGCCACGCACTGCGTCGAGCAGGTCTTCTACTACGACGCCGCAGGACTGTTGCGCCGTCACGACTACGCACCTGACGTGCTGGGCGGGACGCCGGCCGCGCATTTCACCGGCAAGCACCTCACGGCGTCGGGGCTGGTCTTCCCCACACATCGTTACGTCGTGCCTGTTCAGGAGGATGCTCGCGCGTTGCCGGAGCCGATCCTCATCTCCATCGAGCTCTCCGAGCTTTCCGTCACCTGATGGCGATGTGGGCCGGGCTGCCAGGTCAAGCAGGTGCAGCACGACGTTTGGACCAGGACGGGCTGACCACAAACGAGGTTGGGCCGCAATGCAGTCGCACGTGCGACCCAACGCATCGCCGTGCCAGGGCCGCTGAACGTCCTGAAGATCCCCTTCAGCGCCCGGCGCGGCACGTGAGGCAAGGTAGTTGGTATGCGCGTGCTGGTGATGGACGACGATGTCAGACTCGTGGACCTGCTCCAACAGGGGCTTCGTGCAGCGGGTTTCGCGGTCGACTCCGCGAGTGACAGCCTGGACGGTATCGCCATGGCGGCGTCCGACAACTACGACGTGATCATCGTCGATGTCATGATGCCCCGCCTGAACGGCTACAAGGTCTGCGCCCACCTCCGATCCGTCGGAGACAACACCCCGATCCTGATGCTGACGGCCAAGGACGGTGAGTACGACGAAGCAGAGGGGCTGGAAACCGGCGCCGACGACTACCTGACCAAGCCCTTCTCGTTCGTCGTCCTCAATGCCCGGCTTCGTGCTCTGATCCGCCGGGCACGCCCCGAACGGCAAATCGTCCAGCACTTCGGCGACCTCGAGATCGACACAGGGGCTCGACGATGCCGCCGGGCGGGGCAGGACATAGCCCTGACGCCCCGCGAGTTCGATGTCCTGGCACTCCTCGCCGCGACCCCGGACATCGCGATCAGCAAGGCCGCCATCCTCGACCAGGTCTGGGACAGCACGTACGAGGGCGGCACGAACATCGTGGAGGTCAACGTCAGTGCTCTTCGCCGGAAAATCGACCGGCCCTTTCGCCGGGCCAGCATCGAAACCGTCCCCGGCGGGGCCTACCGGCTCCGTTCCGATGGAGCCTGACCGCGGACGCCGCCGATGGCTGAGGCCGCGGACGGTACGGGGCCGTGCCACCGCCGCCGTCGCGGCCGTCGCCAGCCTTGCGCTCATTGCCTGCTCGGCGGTTCTGCTTTACGTCGTTCACACCAACCTGGTCAACTCCGCCCACGCCACGGCTCACGACCATGTCGAGCAGGCGGCTCGTCAGCTCGCTTCCGGCGTGCCCGCGGCAGAAGTGCAGGCTTCACTGCCGGACGTCAGCACTTCTGCCACTTGGTCGTCAACCGCCCAAGAGCCGGTCACGGGTTCCCAAGCGGCGGACGGGGGTGTCAGCGCCGAGGTCGACACCTCTTCGGGAACGACCGTGGTGCAGGCCTTTCCTAACCTCGCTCCCGCCGACACCGCTGTCATCACGATGATCTGGGCCCTGGTCCCTGTCACCGCACTGCTGGTCGTGCTGATCGCTGGCCTGACCTGGTACGCGATGGGCCGGGCTCTACGACCGGTCGCGGACATCCGTGCCGAGTTCGCCGACATCACCGCCCACAGCCTCCAGCAGCGTGTTCCCGTCCCCGATTCACACGACGAAGTCGCCCTGCTGGCGGAGACGATGAACGGCACGCTCGATCAACTGCAGCGTGCCGTCGGCCGCTTGCGTACGTTCACCTCGGACGCCTCGCACGAACTGCGCGGCCCGCTCACCACCCTCAAGGCCCGACTCGAGCTCGCTCTGGCCCGTCCGGACCGCGCCGAATGGACCACCGTCGGCGACGAGGCGCTGCACGACACCACACGTCTGGAGGAGATCGTCGCTGATCTGCTGCTCCTCGCCCGCCTGGACGCGCGCCAGCCCCTGAAGCTTCAACCCCTGTGCGTGACCGATCTCGTACGGCGAACAGTCGCCGAACGCTATCCCCACCAGCCCGTGGTCCTCCTCACGGACTCAGCCCCTGACACGACGGTCCCGGGCAGCCGCACGGCACTCGCCCGCCTTCTCACGAACCTCCTGGACAACGCGCTGCGCCACGCCCACAGCAGCGTGATCGTCGAAGTGCGTGACACCGAGCGCGAGTTGGTTGTCGAGGTCATGGACGATGGTCCAGGCATCCCCGCGGCCGACCGTGAGCGGGTCTTCGACCGTTTCACCCGGCTGGACGATGCGCGTACCCCCAGCCAGGGCGGCACCGGTCTGGGCCTTGCTATCGCCCGCGACATCGCCACTGCCCACGGGGGAACCCTCACCGCTGAAGCACCCCTTGAGACAGGCTCCGGTGCCCGCATGGTCATGATTCTGCCCTTGCCCGCAATGCAGTAGCAGCCGAGCATCAACTTGACCGCCGAGCACGGCGATCCCGGTGACTGAAGGGCAACCACGTCGTCCCGATCAGGCGCAGGTAAGCGACCAAGTGCGAAGCACACTGCGGGACCGTGCCTCACGCGGCCAGCCCGACGATGGCGTGACTGACATGACGGCTGAGGGCGAGAGGTGACAAAGGGCGAAGTGCTGGCCGGCGCCATGGTGAACGGGGGTGCGGTTGTCCGCCGCCGTGCCCTGGTGGAACGCCCGGCCCTGCGCACCGCGCGCGCCCTCCACACCGGCATCGGTGCCGCGTCGAAGCCATGTTCTCCAAGCGCGCGGAGGTGAGCAGCTGTCGGCCCCAGGCCGTCCCCTGTGGGACGTCGCCATGGCCGCCCGCTACTGGGCTCCTACGCTGGATCCCGCGCCTGCTGCTGCTCTCGATCCCTCAGGGTCGGACGCCCCGACGCGACTGCGGACGCTCGCCGACTGTTACGGCTTCTCTCTGCAGCAACGTGCCGAAATGCCCGGTGTCATCGAACAGGCCACCGAGATCTGCCGCGCCTTCGTCGCCAGCCGAGTGGCAGACGGAGACCCCGTCTACACGCAGACGTTGGCAGAGCGCGGCGGCTGGGGCCGCTGGGACCGCATCCAGAACTGGCTGGTAGCTCAGCACGAGGCGTTCACGGCTGCTCTTCTGGATGACCAACCCGGAGACCAAGAACGCTCGGCCGGGAAGTCCCGGCCGAGCGTTCCCTGATGCGACTCGGCAACCCTGCGGATGCCTGCGTGCTCCGACTACCGTCGAGTGTGACCCGGAAGCGTCACCGTGTCAGGCCCTCCGTGGTGCCTTCGTCGCCGACGACGACGGGGGCTTCGTCGACCGGAGTGGCCTCGACAGGCTCCCCGTTGTCCGGCTTCGCGCCGGGCACTTCGACGACAGAGGGCTTCTCGACGGTGGTGGTGCCTTCGTCGCCGACGACGACGGGGGCTTCGTCGACCGGAGTGGCCTCGACAGGCTCCCAGCTATCCGGCTTCGCGCCGGGCACCTCGACGACCGTGGCGCCTTCGGGCTTGGGGGTGCTGCCGTCGGTCGATGCCGCTGCCGCGGCAATTCCGCCCGAGGTGAGCAGTGCGGCCACTGCGCCGGCCATCACCATGCCTCGACGACCTGAGATTCGGTGCCATCGCGTGCTCATGGGATCAGCTCCTTCGTGAGTAAAGGGACGCAAGGGAGTCGGTATCCATCCGGGCCCCCGGTCCCACCGGTTCAGGTACGAGGCAACTCTTGCTTCCGACGGCTGAGGAACCGCTGAACGTCCTGAAGATCCGCTTCAGGGTCCGCTGCGGGAAAGGGTGTGTCTCGCCGCTTTCGTTGCCGTCGCCCCGGCGAGCAGCTTCACGCCGCAGCACTGAACTGGACGTCTCCCGATTCCCGTTGAATCTGCCGCCCGCACCCGCGGCAGCGACCTGGCCGGGGCGGTCTTCCACAACGACAACGGGGCCCGGCACGCCTCGAAGGACTTCGCGAATGCATGCCTCGAACGCCGCGTGATCCGTTCTCGCGGAGCGGTCGGGACGAGCGCGGACAACGCCGCCGCGGAGAGTTTCAACGCGGCCCTGAACGGGGCACCCCGCAAGGCCGGTAACGCTGGCCCAGGAGTCCGTTACGGAGCGCTGCCAGTGCTCCGACGCCCGGTTTCAGCAGGCGGCGCGCCGACGGCGACCCCGTGGCCGTCGCTTGTGAGCCTCGCCCCTTGGCGCCCACCTCGGCTTGAAGCTCAGATGTTTGCGTTAAGGCGATTGACTGCTAGCATCACCCTAACGCTCAGATCTGTGCATTAAGTGCGCGGTGGATTCCGCCGTCCGGGATGTGACCCGGCGCTGTTTCACGGGTGTGCTGAGCCCGACTTTCCAGAGGAGTTCCAGTGACGAGTTCGACGCAGCCGCTGCTTCAGCCGTACCGGATGCGGGACCTCCCGCTGTCGAATCGCATGGTCATGGCCCCCTTGACCCGAGCCCGAGCCCGCAACCGCGACCTGCTGCCAGGGGATCTGCACGCCGAGTACTACGCTCAGCGCGCCTCGGCCGGCCTGATCATCTCCGAGGGTGTGTGGATCAGCCGTGCCGCGATCGGCTGGCACGACGTCCCGGGGCTGTTCACCGACGAGCAGGTCACCCACTGGAAACAGGTGACGGACGCGGTCCACCGCGCAGGAGGAGTCATCTTCGCCCAGCTCTGGCACACGGGGTCCGCCTCGCACCCCGACTTCTTCGAGGGCCGCCCGCCACTCGCGCCCTCGGCCGTCGATCCGGGGTTGCTGACCCCCACGCCGGAGGGTCGCAAGCCCACCGTGGAGCCCCTGGCGATGTCAGAAGCCGACATCCGGCAGACGGTCGCCGATTTTGCGACGGCCGCCCGGAACGCTATGCGAGCAGGATTCGACGGAGTGCAGCTCCAGGCCGGCTTCAACTATCTGATCAGCCAATTCCTCAACCCCCGCACCAATCGGCGCGCGGACCGCTTCGGCGGCTCGATCGAGAACCGCGCGCGCTTCCTCTTCGAGATCATCGAGGCCGTCGGTGACCACGTCGACCTGCGCCGCGTCGGTGTGAAGGCTGGACCCGCCTGGTCTGAGACGGGGGCGTTCGTCTCCGATAGTGGCGCACTGGCCGACAGCGAGTACGTGCTCGGCCGCCTCAACGACTACGACCTGTCCCACTTGCTACTCATGGGGATGATGGTCGACCCCGCCGGAGGACCGCTGGCGGACTTGGTCAACGATGAGATGTTCCGGCACTTCCGGAAGGTCTACCAAGGCACGATCATTGCGAACGTAGGGTTCGACCAGGACCGGGGAAACATGCTCTTGGAGGATGACCTGGCGGACATGGTCGCCTACGGGCAGGCGTTCATCGCCAACCCCGATCTGCCGGCCCGCTTCGCCGCCCACGCGCCCCTCACGGAACCGAAGTCGCACCTCTTCTATGGCCCGGACGCCGCAGGTTACACCGACTATCCGCTGCTGCAGGGGGCGAATCAGGAAAGGTGATCCGTAGCCGGGCCGAGTCATGTCGCAAACGGCGGACTCGGCCCGTCAGCTCCGCGTGGTAGCCGCGAAGCCGAAATGGCGATGACGAAAGCTGGCGGCTGGCAATGGTCGTCGAGATTGCCGAGGACCATCAGAAGGGTGCGGGTGACCCGCACCGACATGTCGGTGCGGGTCACCCGTTCCTGGCTGTTGGCTGGTAAGACGACCTGGTTGAACGCAGGGTTTTTCGAGGAAGGACTGGCCAAGTCGTCGGTGGCGCTAGGACAGACCGCGGGCTACTGAAATCGACTGGAAATCGGGCTGTTTGCTCTGGATAAACAGTGGCCAGCTCAGATCAACGCGATCGAGTAGCAGTTGATGGCCCTTGCTGGGACCTCATCAAAGTCGTGAACGCAGCTGCGAGTAGGCGTCCCGCCAGAGACTGACCGCGGCCCACCTCGACGGGGTCAGTCCCCCCAGGAGTTCGCCTCCAGGGTCATGTCCCAGGTCACGTAGGGCAGAGATGGGTGGCGCTGGTGGACGAGCTCGCCGGCGAGCGTCCTCGGGGGCGCTTTGAGAGGGTTGGCGAGGGCCTGTTCTTCGATTGTCTGGGAGAGGGCGCGGATGCCGCCGAGTCGGGGATAACGGGCGTGGACGCGGTCAGCGAACCCGGGCGGAAGCTGGGCGGGACCGCCGGGAGCGCCCGCGTCGATGCCGACCCCGTTCAGCGCGATGGCGATCTCGGCAGGGCGACGGCGTAGGAACACCGGTGACCGGCGCAGTTGCGAGGTGTGCAGTGCGATGGCGTCCCACACGGTGTCCACCCTGCGGTCGGTGACGCCGTTCTCTTCCAGGAACCGCGCGGCGATGTCGGCGCCGGTGGCCTCGAACTGCTGGTTGTCGGTGTTTCCCTCTTCGGTCAACCCCATGTCGTGCAACACGCTGATGAGGTAGACCAGTTCGAGGTCGTAGTCCTCATTCGGTCGCTTGCCCTGCTGGTCGGCGGCCGCGCGAGCGAACAGGAAACTGCGCAAGCTGTGGTACCGCAGGGACGGTTCCTGTGTCTCGGTTACCAGCGTGTGGGCGCGCCGGGCCAGTCGGGTGGTGGGAAAGGACAGGTCAGCGTCAGTTTGGCTCGCGCTGGCGGCTGGCCCACCGATCATGACTCCGGCGGCGCCTGCAATGGCGCCGCCTAGCACGACACGGCGGGGAACGGGACGGGACATCAGGTTTCCTCTACTAGTAGGCGAAACGTTGTCGGTATGCGGTTGGAGTGGTGCCGAGGACCTGGAGGAACACGCGGCGCATGGTCTCGTCAGAACCCAAGCCGCAACGGCGGGCCACGGCCTCCACGCTGACGTCGCATGACTCAAGGAGCGTGCGGGCCGCCTCGACGCGGACCCGGGTGACGTACTGGCCTGGTGTGATCCCGAGCTCGCGCCGGAACAGGCGGGTCAGGTGGCGCTCGCTGACCATTGCGCGGGCGGCCATCCCGGCCAGGGTGTGGTCGGCGGCAGGCTCGGCCGCGACCTTGTCGAGCACGGTGCGCAGAGCGGGGCTGCGTGGCAGGGGGACGTCGCCCCACACGCTGAACTGGGACTGACCGCCCGGGCGTCGCAGGAACACGACCAAGTGCCGTGCGACGGCTCGGGCCACATCCGCGCCACAATCCTCCTCGACCAGGGCGAGGGCCAAGTCGATACCGGCGGTCACTCCCGCCGAGGTCACCACCTGGTCGTCGCGCACATAGATGGCGTCTGGTCGCACTGCCACATCGGGAAACTGCGCAGCCAGGTCCGCGCACATCAACCAGTGCGTCGTGGCCTGTCGTCCGGCCAGCAACCCGGCCTCCGCCAGGAGGAATGCACCGGTACATACCGAGGTGACGCGGCGCGCGGCACCGCCAAGCCGGCGGATCTGGGCGATCAGCTCCGACGGAAACAGGTCGAGCAGACCTGGCGGAGGTCCGGGGACGACGAGAGTGTCCACTCGCTCTGTCACATCGGACAACGCACAGTCGACACTCAACACCACCCCTGTATCCGAGCGCACCGCCTGGCCGTCGAGCGAGGCGAGGCGCACCCGGTAGCTGCCTGCACTGTTCAGGACCTGTATCGGCCCAGCGAGGTCAAGCAGCACCACACCCGCACACACCACAACGACGACATCGTGTTGGTTCACATCTGCCACAGGAGAAGTCTTGCTAGGAAGCGATAGGACCTCAAGGACAACCAACCCACAGATCCGGACATCCGGCGTGTGGCGCCAGGTGTGCGGACGGTGGACTTCCAGCACGCCGTGCGCGACCTGCCGGATGACGTGGATCGGTGGCCAATCCTGAAGTCACCACCCGAGCACGTGACCGGCGTTCCCGGGCCGAGCCGTCGGGAGCCATCGCCTAGTGGCTTGCGGACCCGAACGGCGGGCGGGATTCGCAGCTGTAGAAGACGAAAACTCGATGAGAAAGGCATCAGCGAAGCAGAGATCAACGCGGCGGGTTCCGGACTGCTGGGAGTGGAGCGGGTGGCGGTGGTGCGGACCGAGTTTGACGGGGCCGGATTCGCGGTGAGCTGCTGGTCGGCGCGGACGCGTCGGCGCGTGCCTATCCCTGCTGCGGAGTCATATCCACCCTCCGCAGAAGCGGGCATGGTGTCTCGTCGGGTGACGTGGCCGGTCAAGGTTCGTGAACGCCCGGGTATCTGCCCGCGTGTGCATCCGCTATCGGTGATTGCTCTCTGAGCAAGGGCAGGCCACTGCGTAAGTCTCCGTGGTGAACGGGCAGTTCAACCGGGGGAGTGCGCACCATGGCCCGCCCCGTCGCCTCTCGTCGTGCGACGGTGTCTTCCGCTGCGGCCGGAGCAGGCACTCCCTGGGGGCGTGGCCCCGATCGCACTCTTTGCTTGAGAGTTCAAGTAGTCTCCCGTACGCTCGGCAATCGATACAACCCTTCACTAAAAATTTGTCGCTAAGGGGCTAATTGTCATGTCTTTTCCAGGCTTAGTGCCGGATCCGACCACTGTGCTGATGAGCGGGCGCGCGCTCGAGGAGTTCCTCGCCGCGGCCGTCGGTGAGTACCAACTGATCACTCCATCGAGCCCACTTCCTTGCTTCGCACTGCTGCTGGGCACCACAGAAGGGGCGACTCACTACGTCGAGCGTGTTGCTTTCGGCCGTAACGCCCGAACCTCCGACCCGGGGGCACGCCAGGAGTTCGCCGAGTCGATCGTGCCCCGCTTCGGTCCTGCTTATGAGAACGAGGTTCGCGGCTGGTGGATCGACTCCCGCGACCTTCTCCGCACGTCACGTGAAGCCGAGGCCGCGGGGCTAGAAATCCTCGGATCGATCCACATGCATCCCGACTGGCACCGCATTGGTCCTCCGATGGAGCGGCAGTTCGTACTCAGTGAGCGCCCCACTCCCATGGACCAGCATGTCTTCGCCAACACCGGCTGGCCCATCAACGTCGTCTGCTACTTAGAACGCCGAGGCGGCGCCATTTACCATGCGCTCGCGGCCTGGACACCGCCGGACGACCCCACAGGTCAGTGCACCGCGCTTCCCCTGCGCGTACGAACCCATGCTCCAGCGGATGCGTGAGCCGATGACTGCATTCGACGACCAGATTCGCGCCCTGTGGACCGCCATGGAACGCGGCTGGAATGACGGCGACGCCGCCGCATTCGCCGCCGTCTTCGCCGAGGACTGCGACTTCACCACGGTGCGTGGCGAGAAACCTCCCGGCCGAACCGGCATAGCCCACGGCCACGACCGGCTGTTCCGCACTACTTACCGGGCAACGCGCCTTGAGGTGGACATTCGGTCCATCCGTTACCTGAGCCCGGACATCGCCGTAGTCAACGCCGCATCGGCCGTCGTCTCGCACGACGGTACCAACCTCGTTGGCACGCACGCCGTGGCCGTGGTGGCACACACGCCGACGGGCCAAGGGGGGTCGGCATGGCAGATCGCCATCTTCCACAACATGGTCCCGGTCTCAGCAGCGAGCAATACCCCCGCCCCCCGACCTGAGAAGGAGCTCTAATGTCGAACACGCGCCCCGCCGAGAAGCCGAAGCTGCGCCACCTTGCGATTGTCGTCCGCGACCCCGAGCAGCTCGCCGCGTTCTACAGCGGAATCTTCAGCATGGAGATCTTTCACCGGGATCCTGACGGCAGCTGTTTCCTCTCCGACGGCTACTTCAGCCTCGCCTTGATCAAGCACCAGCTCGACGGCGAGACGCCGCTGGGCATGAACCACTTCGGCTTCCAAGTCGCCGACACGTCCGAAAGCATGGCAGCCCTGGTGGCAGCTGGGGCGGACAAGCCTGCCGAGCGCTTCACGAACCGTCCCTTCGCCGAATACCGGGCCATCGACCCCGAAGGGAACTGGTTCGACCTTTCCGCGCACGGCTTCGGCGGGCCCCGTCCGCCGGCGGACGAAGACACCGAGTAACACCGGAAGCACGGCGCTACAGTCCCGGTGCACCTCCCCGAACGTCGGCCTGGCCAGGCGTCGCAGGAAACCACGTCGAACCGCTGATGACTCCGGCTTCGGTAGTTCCGTGCAGGGCGCCTCCTCACTTGGAGGGCGCACATGCACTGCACTGCATGGCCTCGTCGCACCAGATATCAGCCCCGCAACGCGGGGTGCCCATCGGGGCGGACTGCGCTTCGTCCTCTGCGCTCACCGATTGGCTCCGCCAGTTCACCAGTCCGTCGACCCGTTGCGGAGCAGGACTACATCAGAGTGCCGGCGCATGAAGGCAGGGCCCCGGGTCCAGCACCAGGGGTGCCGAAGCCAACTCGTGGGAGAGGAGGCCCTGCTGATGCAGCCGTAGGCGTTTTTGTCCTCGAGTTCCACTCGGGTGCCGTCGCCGTGCGATTACCTCGTCCATCGGTTCGGGAAGCAGCCGACCGACTGGACAGGACGTATCTGTCGGACACGACCGATACAGGGTGGGCAGTGGTACGCAGCGCGTTGCCGGTACCCGCTTGGCCGGAGGGCCGGGGCGGCCAGCCAGAGGACTCCTGCAACCGGCAGATGGTGGATGCGTTCTTCAACGTCACCGACAACGGCGTCAAGTGGCACAGTGATCCCGCCGAACGCCCCCGCACGGGACCCCGTCTGTGGCTGCACGGGAGCCTCAGACGTCGCGCACACCACTACCATCCCCCGATTAGTGGCCGCGCCACAAAGCCTCACCACGCAGGGGAAAGCTGGTAACGAACCGTAGACGTGGCGCCGGTTCGCCGCGGTCCGGCGGTGGCCGGGCCGCGGCGAGGGTCGGCCGACGGCCGGGGGTCAGGATCCCGTGAGGGAGATGGCCAGGTCCGTGATGCTCAGCGGGAACTGGCCGATGGA
This sequence comes from Streptomyces sp. NBC_00038, assembly GCF_026343635.1. Classification (NCBI taxonomy): domain Bacteria; kingdom Bacillati; phylum Actinomycetota; class Actinomycetes; order Kitasatosporales; family Streptomycetaceae; genus Streptomyces; species Streptomyces sp. NBC_00038. Next base: position 116,435 of record NZ_JAPELQ010000001.1, on the reverse strand, counting down.
CGTGGCCTCACCGGTGAAGACGTTGATGCTGTACAGCGAGGGGGTGCTAGCGCCGTACGGGATCAGGGAGGCGAAGGCAGCATTGTCAACCGTCTTCCCGCCGGACAGCGTGCTGTAGATGTCCATGCCGGCATTGAGCCCGGCGTCGATGCCGAGGCTGCCGGTCGGAGCGAGCGTGCCGTTGTTCGCCGGGGACTGGAGAACGACCTGGTCGGTGGTCGTGTTGATGTCGACCAGGGTGGTCACGGTGGCCGCGTTGAGGTCGTTGTTCGTGTAGGCGGCGGCCGAGACACCCTTGGTCGTGCCCTCGGTCGGTGGGGTGGTCAGGTTCAGGTCTTGGATGGTGCTGTGGTCGTTGAGGTTGTGCCGCAGGTTCTGGCCGTTGTCGCTGATCACGCGCAGGCGGTCGGCCGCCGGGTTGAAGTCGACGCCGAAGTTCGTACCGTTCAGCGCGTACTGGAGCTGGGACACCTTGGTGACCACGACGTCCGCGGTGGCTGGTGGGGTCTTGATCGTGTAGATGCCGCCCTTGTTGCCGACGCCGTACATCAGACCGTCCTGCACCCGGAAGTCGATCCCGATCAGGCCCGTGTCGCCACTGAGGCCGGTGACGACCCTGACCCAGTCGAGGACCTGCGGCCGGTCGGTCCAGAACGTGGCCATCAGGGTGCCATCGCCGCTGATCCCGAACGCGCGCAGGCTGGGCGTGGCGGCGGGGGCGGCCGAGCCGGTCCCCGGTGTACCGAGCATGAGCGCGGTCGACGTGACCATGACCGCGACCGCCGCCATGATTCTCTTTCTCGTGCCTGCTTTCATCAGAGTTTCCCTCCCGTTTGAGCAAGCGCCGTTCGAAGCGCCTGGCTGATAATTCACCTACTCCCGCCCGTACTGATTACCGCAGTCGTGCCGAAGTCGCGCTGGAATGATTTTTGCGGTGGGCCTTCCTGCGGGCGGGTGCACGGTTCTCATTAAGGCTGCTTCACAGCTCCTCCACAAGAAGAAATGTTGAGGAGAACGCCCCGATCCGGGAATTTTGCGCACTGTGACAAAACCCCTGTCGATATACTTGCCGCCGTTTTGTGCGGAGTGATGAACACCGTCCGGATCTCGTCTGTCGGCTGTTGGCGCCGAATGACATGCTCGCGTTCATGGGGAGCCTCTTCGCCGAGCTGGCCCGGCAGGCGTCGACCAACGCCCGCCGTGAGGTCGAGGCATACACGCGTGAGATCCAAGAGTTCGGGTTCCTTGACAAGGACCCCCGGGCACGGGCCGAGACCCTGGAACACTCGATATGGTTCCGGCATCGCACGGTCGAACTATCGCCGGACAACAGCGAGTTGAGTGAAAAGGATCTTGGGTACATAGCGTCGATGGGGGAGCTGCGGGCAGGTGCCGGGATGTCGCTCGACGCGCGGCAGCGGGTGTTGCGCGTCCACACCGCGCTCATGCTGCGTGAGATCAACGAGGCGACCGAGACCCAGCGCGGCGGCGGTGTTGACGAACTCATGCGCATGATGACCTGGTTCGCTCCGCAGGGCGAACGCGGCATCGGCGCCTACCGTCAGGGATTCGTGCGCGTACTGCGCCGCCGAATCCCGTATACCGAACAGGTCGCCCTGCTGGCCCGGTCATTACTGAGCGGAGATCCGATTTCGGCGGAACTCGCCGCAGCCCTCGACATAGAACTGCCGGATCACTGCGCGGTGACGGTTTTCCGGCTTCAGGACCGGCCCACCATCGATCGTTTTCTGGAAAACGAGATCGGGGTGCTGGTGAAGAGCCACCAGGCGCCGGTCATGTGGGGACCGGAAGGCGAAAACGGGAGCGGTGAGCTGATCGCCCTGCTTCCCCTGTTCTCTGGAGCCGTGGCAGCGGAAAATGCACCGCCACACGTTGTTCCCGACCTCTTACCCGACCTCATCCCCGAACACCTGCCGGATCTCGTACGGGACTTCGCCGGCGCCCTCGGCCGCCCCTGCGCCGTCGGCACGGCCACGGCTCCGCTGCCGGAGCTGGCCGACGCTCTGGACCGTGCCCGACGGATCAGCCAGGTAGCCCCGCTGCACCGAGCGTCCGCCCGGCTGCGGCCGCACACTCTGGCAGATGTCTTCGTCGAACTCGCCGTCGCGGACGTGCAGTGCGTCGACGACTGGCTCCGTGCAGTGGCCCGTCGTCTGGAGGCCGGTCCCGACCTCCTCGCCACTCTCGATGCGTACTACTGCCACGACATGCACCGCGGTGCCACGGCGACCGCGCTCAACGTGCACACCCGCACCCTGGACTACCGCCTGCGCCGGGTCCGCGAGCTCTCCGGTATCGACCCTGGCTCGACACAGGGAGTGCGTACGCTCAGTGCCGTCGTCACCCGGCGCCTGTCGGGAGCGTGGCGCTGAAGACGTCCGGTTGGTTACACCGAGATCGGTCAGGAGCTTGGGCGACCTGTGTGGCGGTCATAGAGGTGCCCCGGTGTGCACGGCGTGCGGCACGACGCCGTTGCGGTCGATGGCGGCGCGGATTAACTCCTCAGCGACAAGGCTGCCTTCACGGGCCTCGACGGACTGGTCGACGACGTAGCGGCCGCAGCGTTGTTCCCAGGGGTGATGGGGGATGGGGTGGCCGGCCCTCGAGCGCGGAGTGGCAGCGGTGGTGTCTGCAGGTGTGTAGGAGGTCTGCCAGGGCAGGTGAGTTCAGGGTTGCTGGTCCGGGCCGTGGTGGGCCCATTTGTCAGGCAGGGTGTGGGTATGGTCGACCGAGCGTCGAGGTCCCTGTTGAGCAGGGCCTTTCCCGCTCGAGCTCCTTCCGATCCGGACCGAAGCCCGATTTCCGAGCGTCCGGCTTACCATTGACTACTGCGTGAGTGTTGTGTCCGGCTCCCCGATGGGAATGCGCTCGCAGCTCCGTAGGCCCAGCAGTCGTACGGCGCGTACGGAACCGCCCCCCTCGCGGGAACGCCCCTTGTTTGCGATCTGCTCGCTCCGACTGCGGTCTCCGCTACGTCTGCGGCCGGACCATTCGGCCGTGGCTGATGACTTACCGCCTGGCGAGTATGCACTGGGGGCGCTTGCACTGCAGTCGAGCGGGGAAGGCCGTGCAACACCGCCTGCGCCCGTTCGAATTGGCCCTGGGTGGTGACGCTTTGCGGCGCGGCCATTAGTCGGGGGATGGTGGTGGTGTGCGCGACGTCTGAGCCTCCCGTGCTGTTCGGGTTGGAAGCCTCAACCCATAGACACAGAAGCTGCGTTGGGTCCGCATTCCGCCTGCCCCATGTGCTGGCCGAGCGGGTCACGAGGCTCATGGTCACCCGCGCGGGGAACCGCCGCTGCGAACTCACGCCGCACCAGCGTGCGCTGGTCGCTCAGGTGTACCTGGGCCAGCAGGACAGGCTCGCCCGGATCGCTGTCGGCTTGGCATCCCGGTGGCCACCGTCCACGCCTATACCACCACGGCGATCGGCCTGATCACGGTGTGAACGTACAGATGGTGACCGACCCGGACGGCCTCGTGCTGTGGGTCTCACCGCACTGCCGGGGTGCGCGCCCACGCCAACCCAGCAGACCGTCAATCGTGCGCTGTCCCCGGCACAGGCGCGGTCGAGAGCGGCATCGCACGGCTGAAGTCGTGGCGGATCTTCCGTACGTCCCGACGCAGTCCGAATCGAATGTCGGCAATCTCCGCAGCCGTCCTCACCCTGGAGCGGTAGTGCCGAAAAGCCCCGGTGGACGGAAAGACTGTCCAGGTCTTCATGCCGTGTCATACGACGGGATTGCAGGACCGGCGCCTGTGCTGTTCGCGCCGCTGCGACCTCAGCGGCGCGACGCTCAAGTTCCAGAGGGTGATGTCCGGCAGCGAGGGGCCAGGCAGCCCCGCTTCCCCCGAGTGTGCTGTACGAACACCTGCTCCAGACGATCCGCACCGAACAGTGGCAGGGAGCGGCTACGTGTCCTCCGCTGCAGGCACCAACCCAGCTCGCCCGCCACTCCGCGGACTTCGTACGGGTTCCGCGTGCATCGGTCGGTCAGGCCGGATTCACTGGCAACGTCCAGGCGTTGTTCTGGATCTGCTTGATGAGTTCTTCGGTGGCCGGCGGCCACACGTTGCGGTAGTTGCCGTCTTCGGCGCCGATGACCTCGACCATCTTGTCGATCATGTCCTGCGGGTCGTGCTGGCCCTTCATGATCTCCGCGAAGGTGGCCTTGATGTCCTTCTCGCGGGTGAAGTTGACGGTGTCGTCCTGCCAGTGGTAAGTCGACTCGCCCATGCGGTCGTTGAAGCCCGTGTCGTAAGCGCCAGGGTTGATGGTCTGGACGGTGATGCCGGTGGGCGCGAGTTCGGCACGCAGTGTTGCGGCGATGGCTTCCAGCGCGTGCTTGCTGGCGCAGTAGGCGCCCAGCCCGTAGGCGGTGAGCATGCCGCCCATCGAGCTGACGAGGACGATGCGACCCGCCGTGCCGGCGTCGACGAACTTGCGGATGACGCGCTGGGTGAGTTCGAGGTTGGCGAAGACGTTCGTCTCGAAGGTGCGCCGGACCAGATCGACCGGGATTTCGGCCATCGGCCCGCTGTCGCCGATGGCCGCATTGCTGACGAAGGTGTCGAAGTCCCAGGCGGCAGCAGTTGCGATGTCGCGGGCATCGAGCACATCGAGCTTGTCGACCGTGATGTGATCCTGCAGACCAAGCTCTGCGACATGCCGACGCAGTTCGCTGACCTGCGGCCAGATCTCGGTGGTGGCGATGACCTGGTGGCCGGCCTGCGCAAGACCGATGGCAGTGCCGCGGCCGAGGCCGCTGCCGGCACCCGTAATCAGGATCTTCTTCATGACGTCCTCTCGGATGAGCAGTCGGGTAGTTGGAGCTCAGACGGAGTCTTTGGCGCCGGCGCGGGCAACCTCGCCGTCCTGGGCGGGGAAGCCGCCCGAGACCCCGACCGCGCCGATCAGAGTCCCCGCTTCGTCATGGACGGCCACACCACCGGCGAAGGGGATCAAGCCGCCGTTCGTGAATTCGACCGTGGGAGCGGGTCCGCCGGGCTTGCAGTACTCCCAGAGGTTCTCGGTCGGCCCGTTGAACAGGATCGAGGTCTTGGCCTTGGCCAGGGCAATTTCGATCGAACCAAGGATCACGCCATCCATGCGGGCGAAGGCCAGCAGATGGCCGCCGCCGTCCACGACGGCGATGGCCATTGGCACCCCGATACCGGCAGCATGGGAACGGGCCCGCTCGACGATTGACTGGGCATCGTCCAGGGAAATGCTCATTGAAATTCCTTCGAACGTGCTGACGACGAAAGCCGTCCGAAGAGCCCTTCGAGCGGCGAACTTCAGCTGATCACGTTCGCCCGGGGCCGCTCCATAACATGAATGGGTGAGGGGGCTCCGGCGCCTCTTGGATGCCATGCTGCTGCGAAGGACTTCCTCAACCACGCCCGTGACGTGCGCAACTGAGGAGTCCGTAACCTCCTTCTCCCCGGCAGGGCATGGAGAAGTGGAATGGCGCGCAAACTCCCTGGTCGGTCGGGACACGCGTCCCGCGCGCGGGGATCTTTGGTGACTCGCTCGGTCGTCCCCGGGCGTCGGGCCTGACCCCGGGCCCAGGCCACCCACCGGGGTTTGCCACAATGGTCGAACGTTTGTGCCTGCATTCACAAGCTGATCTGAGCAGGCCGACGTCTCTCCCACCGAACCCACCGAACCCACCGAAGGTGACCCGTGGACCTCAAGACCGCTACTGCCCTCCGCCGCCTCCGTCTCGTCTCGGCCCCGGAGGCTGTCTCCTTCCTCCTCCTGCTCGTCTGCTCGGTCCTGAAGCGGACCACGGACTTCAACGCGGTGCCCATCATGGGCGCGGTCCACGGCGTCCTCTTCGTTGTGTACGTGATCTTCTGGGCGGACGCTCGGAAGCGTGCCCAGTGGCCGCGGAAGACCGCCGCGCTTTACTTCGTCCTCTCCGTCCTGCCGGCCGGCGGCTTTTTCGCCGAGCGCAAGCTCAAGCGTGAAGACGTGGTCACCGCCTCCCGCGCTCACACGGAAGGGATCGTCAACGCGTGATCGTCGCGTCTCCCGTGACGCCGCTGGATGTCGGGGAGGACGTGGGGGAGCGCTGCGCCGACGCCGCTCGGGTGTTCCGCGAGTTGGGCTTGGCCAACCGCACCGACGCGATGTTCACCTCGATCGAGGGTGAGTCGGACGAGGTAATGGATGTCGACAGGCAGGCCGTCACCGGCGTGGAGCCGCAGGTGAGCCAGCGCGAGCAGGGCCTGACGCCCGGTCGATAGCCGTTGCCACCCGAGTGCCGCACGAGAGCCTGCCGCAAAGTCGATCTTGGTTGTCGATGAACTGTGGTGTGGAGCGCGGTGACTGACGGTCGGCCAGCGGGCCCGGCTGGAGCCGGATCATCACCCAGCTCCAGCTCCAGGGCCGATGCTGTGGACCTGATCCCGAGTCCCACCGTGAGCGTGTCTTCGACCGTTTCAACTTGGCTGAACCATGCCCGTACACGAGGCGAGGGCGGCACCCGTCTCGGCCTTGCCACGGTCCGAGAAATCGCGACCACTTACGGAGGCCTCGGTACTGCTGGAGCAACCCGCGCTGGCGCCACCGGCGCTCGCATGGTCCTGAAGCTGCTGTTGCCGGGGCTGCTGCAACGGTGTCGGATTTTCACCAGCATGAGTCCGCACCGCACCTGATTCACCTGCTAGTACGCCCGTACGTTGAATTCCGAACCGTTAGTTTTCAACAGAGGAGTACTCGTGAGCGTGCCCATCGTGTCCATCGCCTACCACTCTGGCTACGGCCACACCGCAGTTCTCGCCGAGGCGGTTCAGCGGGGCGTCAAGGAAGCCGGCGCAGTCGTCAACCTGATTGCCGTTGACGAGATCACACATTCTCAGTGGGAGCAGCTGGACACCTCGGATGTAATCGTCTTCGGTTCGCCTACCTACATGGGAACGGCCAGTGCCGCCTTTCACACCTTCGCGGAGGCGACATCCGAGCGCTGGTCGCGTCAGGCATGGAAGGACAAGCTGGCCGCGGGATTCACCAACTCAGCTTCCAAGGCGGGCGACAAGCAGTCGACACTCCAGTACTACGCGACGCTGGCGGCACAGCATGGCATGCACTGGATCTCGCTGGGCATGCACGGAGGCTGGAACTCGTCCAAGGGCAGCGAGAACGATCTCAACAGGTTGGGGTTCTTCTTGGGCGCCGCTGCACAGTCCAACGCGGACCAGGGCACTGAGGGTGTGACGGTCAGCGACATCGCCACTGCCGAGGCGTTGGGTCGCCGTGTCGCGGAAGCGGCCGCCACGTGGGTGGCCGGTCGCAACGCACGCGCCGCCTGATCGGGCAGGCCTGGCTTCCGCGCAGACGAGAGCACCGTGCGCCTCGCGAAGATCATGCTCAATGCAGCGTCCGAACGGCCAGATCCGACACGACATCAATGACACAAGCTGGTCGAACAGCTTGAGAGGTGCGCTGTTGTCATGCTGACCGAAGCTGACCTGTCACCCACGCGTTGCTGATGGCGGCCTCGACCCCCTAGCGGTCGCAGATCAGACGGGCGTTGAGGACGATGCATTTTCCATGTAGGCGCTCGGCCGAAATGATCACTGTTCAGCGGAGTGGGCTCGGGTCGACCACGGACCGGATCGGTCGGCGTCAGCGGCTCGATCCGGTCCGACATCGGATCCGCGGTCACTAGCCGGGCAGAGCCATGCCGCCAACTGAACAACTCATGAGGGACGCAACCTGGTGCCATCGTCAGCACGGGGACGAGGAGGCCCAACACCTGCGCTGCCAGATCATCTTCAAGGTGCTCGTTGCCCAGGGCAGGACGGTTGATGCTCGCAGCGGGTCCCGCCGAGTTCACTGCGATGCGAGACCGGATCCCGAGCTACAGAGACCGACCCATTGACCTCACACAAGGACGGTCCGTCCAGCGACGGGTTTGAGATGGTGCACGGTCCGATTTGGCCATGGCCCGGACGATGGGAGCGATCGGATGTACGAAGTGCGGAACGGTGGCCTTGACGCCCTCCGACTGGAGGGAAAGGTTGCGGTGGTGACAGGCGGAAGTAGTGGGATCGGCGCTGCGACCGCGAATCGCCTGGCCGAACAGGGGGCGTTGGTGGTGGTGGGGTTCCACCATGGCGCGGATCGAGCGGCCCAAGTGGTGGCCCATCTGCCAGGTACTGGGCATCGGCACCTGGCGATGTCGATCGAGGACTCACCGCAGTTGAGTGAGGCAGCACAATTCGTCGAGAACCACTACGGCCGGTGTGACGTCCTGGTCAATTCCGCGGGCATGACGCGCAAAGTGGCACACTCGGACCTCGGTGCCTTGGACGACGAGTTGTTTGACTCGCTGATGCGGGTCAATGTCCGCGGTCCGTTCGCCGTGGTTAGAGCATTTGCATCGCTGATGCAGAGTACGGGCGACGCGATCGTGGTCAACGTGTCCTCGATCTCGGGCAGCACTGCGTTGGGGAGCAACATCGCCTACTGTGCCGCGAAGGCCGCTCTGGACAACCTGACCATGTCTCTCGGGCGTGTATTGGGCCCTGAAATCAGGGTGATCGGCGTGGCGCCGGCCGCGGTGGACACCGGCTTCGTCCCGGGCCGGGGCAGGTCTGCCATGCTCGCCCAGGCTGCCGCCACCCCGCTCCAGGTCGTTGTCGCGCCAGACGACATTGCGATCGCGATCATCGGGGCCGTCACTCATTTTCGCGTCGCCACGGGCACTACGTTCCTCGTGGACGGAGGGAAGCATCTGTAGCGCTCGGCTTCTTTCCTCTCCCATTTGGCGTGTGCTCGATCTATGTCCAGCGGCACCGTTGGAGTCGCGATCGGCGATCAGGGCCTCGATCGTGCGGCAAGTAGCCCGGTCTTCGTCAACCTGAGTCGCGCCACCGGTCTTGGCCAGCGGGCCCGCCGTAGAACAGACCGCGTACTAGGCCTTGTTCCACAGTGCGGCGACTGCCTGTGCGGCCGCCTGGCCCTGGGTGAAACCGGCGTGGCCCGCAGGGGTCCTGCTGGCGGGGGACAGCGGGTCGGTGCCGAAGGCCGCGAGAGCGGCCTCGTCGGGGGTGATGACCTCGATGAGGGAGCCGCGTTCGGCGAGCGAGGCGGTGTCGGCGTCGAGCACCGGGTCGGGCATCGGAGCGATGACGAGGGTGCGGGCATAGCCTGCTGCGAGATCGAGGTTGGTGAAGGAACGGACGCCGCCGTCGATGTAGCGGGCGTCGCCGACTGTGGCGGCAGGCCAGACACCTGGGATGGCGCAACTCGCGGTCACGGCGTCCACCAGGCCGACGCCGGAGGTACGGTCGAAGATCCGGGTCTCACCGGTGGCGGCGTTCACGGCGACTACGGACAGATTGTGCTCCGGCCAGCTGTGGGACGGCAGCCGAGTCTCGATGACGGTGCGTCGCTCGGCCTCGGTCACGGTCTCGGCGGCCAGTGCCATCTCGCCCATCCGGCGCAGGCGTTCCACTGGGTCCACGACCTCGGCTTCCACCTTCGCACCGAACTCGAAGGCCTCCGCGAGCGCGCCTTCCCGTGGCGTCCGCTCCTCCCGCTGGAGCGCGGGGTCGACTTGGGCCTGGAAAAGCACCGACAGCTCTACGCTGCTGGTGATCTGTGCAGCCACTACCGACCCAGCCGAGGTGCCGAACAGAAAGTCCGCGTCGGTGACATCGACCCCAGCGTCCGCGAGACCAGCGAGCACACCCGTCGCCCAGGCGATACCAGCCACTCCACCGCCGCCTATGACCAGAGCGCATTCGTTCTTCACTTTTATCCCCCACAACCACTGGATTCCGATGCGATGTCACTGCAAGGTCCCAGGTGGGCAGCGATATTCCCGAGGGCAGAGTTCGCCACAACTGGCGGATGCCCAACAAGGCGGTCCGGTTCCTGATGCGGGTTAGCGCTGACAGCCTCGCGTTGCTTCGAGTCGTCGCCAGCAAGTTCGACCGCCGTCATTGTGAAGCAGAGGACCGTATCCCTGAGCTTCGACCGCCTTGGACAACCCTGCTGCTTTGGCGGAGACGTGCGTACCTGCCCCTACCGATGCTTCAAATTCGCTCGGCTCGACGGGAGCTGAACGGTGGCTGCATCCGACTCATTGGTAGCCGCCAGGCCTGATCGGCACGGTCCACTACCGCGTGGCCCGCGCCCGGCGACCCTGATGGACCTGTTCGTAGCGGCGAGGTCGCCCGTCGTCCTGAACGCTGACTGAGGCCATTCGCACGAGGGCTCCAGGTCCTGCCACTCAGGCAGCACCTCAATCAGGAACGAGCACGATGACACATATCCATGAAGGTCGGCACGTCGTGGTGGTCCCGCTTTTCGAGGTCCAGAGCCTGACGGTTTCAGGCCCTACGGAAGTCCTCGCGCGCGCGAGCAGCGAGGACTTCCGTTACGAAGTCCTGACGGCCTCCTACGCTGGCGGCCCCGTCCGTTCCTCCAGCGGGCTTCTCTTCGTACCGGACAGGACTCTCACCTTCGTACCGGACAGGACTCTCACCGACATGGCCGACGTGGACACGCTGATCGTGCCGGGCGTGGACGGCGTGCCGGACGTCAGCCCCGAGACCGCCGCGCCGTCGCTGCCCTCGCGAAACGGGCGCGGCGTTCCGCGGCGGTGTGCACCGGAGCTTTCCTCCTCGCTGGTACCGGACTCTTAAACGGCCGTAAGATCGCCACGCACTGGCAGTACGCCGAGGAACTGGCTGCCCGACACCCGGACGTGAAGGTCGACGCACGCGACACCGTGGTCCGGGACGGCCCCGTCACGACGGCGGGCGGCGTCGCCTGTGGCATCGAATTGGGGCTCGCGCTGGTGGAGGAGGACCGGGACCGCGAGACCTCCCAGCGCATCGCCCGCCACCTCCTCACCTACGTCAACGGGCCGGGTGGACAGGCCCAGTTCGCCGAGCTGCGAGCGCGGGAGGCGCAGAGCGCGGCACTGCGGGAGACGCAGCGTCTGATCCTCGACCACCCGGCGGGTGATCTGACCGTGCGTACGCTGTCCCGGCACGCCGGCCTCTCCGAACGGCATCTCTCCCGGCTGTTCCGCGCACAGGTCGGCATGTCGGTCAGGGAGTACGTAGAGCAGGCCCGGGTGGCGTTTGCGTCCCGTCTGCTGACCGAGACGACCGATACCCCCGAGGCAATCGCACGGCGGGCCGGCTTCGGCACGGAAACTACCTTGCGCCACGCCTTTCTGCGGGTGTTGCAGATCTTGCCGCTTGAGTACCGCGAGCGATTCACCTGAGCCGCATCTCCAACTGGCAGGGAATTCATAGCGTGTTCGCTCCGACTAGTGGATCGGACGGCCGAGGTTCGCCCGTGTGCCGAGTGGATCCGAAGTCGTTCGATGCGTTCTCACTCTCGGGTGTGGGGCGGTACGGCGGCCGGGCCGCCGACGGACATGACGGATGGGGAGTGGGCGGCCATCCGGCTGCTGCTGCCGGAGCGGGGCCGGGTGCGCTGCCTGGTCCGCGAGCGGCTGGAGCGGGATGCGGAGGCGACAGCCGGGGGATCAACTCGCAGTCGGTCGAGGCGGACGCTTCAACAGCGGGGAGCCGTCTGGTCGCGGTTGGGGAAGTTCCGCTGCCGCCAGCGGAGGTTTACTGGCCGTCTCCGGCGGAGAACTGAGTGGCCGTTGACGCCGCCACCGCAGATCGGACCGGACAAACCTGTCCGCCATTCGAGCGAACACCGACTCCGATCAGCAGCCCAGACCGCTGCCTCAGTCATCCCCCGTAGCGGGACTACGACAACTGTCGGCTCAGGACACGAACTGCTGCTGACCCGGGAAATATGTCAGGAACCTCTCGCGCTCAGGCGGCCACGTCCGCTCGCGCCTTCTGCCGGAACAGAGCGCGGTAATCCTGGGGCGAGGTCCCGACACGTCTGTGGAATGCCGCGCGCACAGACGCCGGGTTCCCGAGTCCTGTCAGTCGCCCGATCCGCTCGATGGGCTCAGTGGTTGTTTCCAGTAGTTCGCGCGCGCGGTCGATGCGTGCGTCGGTCAGCCATGCCATGGGTGAGGTCCCGGTCTCGTTGCGAAAGCGGCGGACCAAGGTGCGCCGAGCCATGTGGGCACGTGCGGCGAGATCGTCGACGGTAATCGTTGCTGCCATGTTGTCGAGCATCCAGTCCCGGACGGTGGCGAGTTCCTGGCTGCTCGGCCGGCTGCGGAGCTGGTCAATGTATTGCGCCTGGCCACCGGGTCGTTGGGGCGGCGCCACCAGGAGCCGCGCCCTGGCGTTCGAGGCGGCGGCTCCGTGATCAATCCGGATGAGGTGGAGGCACAGGTCGATTCCGGCGGTCACGCCTGCCGACGTGAGGATGTCGCCGTCGTCGACGAACATGCGGTTCGGCTGGACCTCGATGCTTGGGTAGAGCCTTTGAAGCTGGTCAGACACCTGCCAATGGGTCGTGGCGGGCCTTCCGTCGAGTAGACCTGCTTCCGCCAAGGCGAACGCTCCGGAGCAGATGGACACGATTCGTGCGCCGCGGTCGTGCGCCGCGCGGAGAGCGGCCAGGGCTGCGCTCGGGACGACGGCGTCAATGTCGTCGTATCCCGGGACGATAACCGTGTCTGCTTCTTCGAGCGCATCAAGGCCGGCTGCACCGGTGACGGAGAACCCTGAGCGGGCAACGGGCACGACCTGCTCATACGTCGCAACCGTCAGTTCGTAGTTCGGGTCCATCGAGAAGATCTGCGCCGCGATGCCCAGCTCGAGCGGCAGCACGCCGGGCAGGCTCAGTACGACAACGTGGTGGCGCAGGGGCACAGCCGTATCACTGGCGATCATGGCCCAATTGTAGCGGAGGAAGGCCCTCGGGCCACTGTTGGTGGAAGGCGGCGGCAGCTTAGGTTCGGATCATGAACGATCCTCTGGTTGTACCGACTGGCGACATCGCCGACGCAGCCCTCGCGATCCTGCACGAGACGGTGGACAAGCAGATTGCCGAACACAGCCTGCGCAGTTTCTACTTCGCACGGCTGACTGCTCAGCAAGAAGGCCTGCTCACCGATGCGGCATACGACGAGGGCCTGCTGTTCGCAGCCACGGTGATGCACGACCTCGGGCTGGGGACGCTTGCCGAGGGCAATGCCCGATTCGAGGTCGAAGGCGCGGACCTCGCCGCAAAGCTGCTGGCTGAGCACGGGGTCCCTGACGGCGACATCGGCCGGGTCTGGGAAGCCATCGCCCTGCACAGTTCGCTCGGCCTCGCCGACCGCATGGGCCTGCTGACCTACCTGACCCACAAGGGCGTCTTCACCGACGGGGGCCGCTTCGCCGACCTTTCCCCCGAGCTGCAGGAGCCCGTGCGTCTCGCCTACCCGCGGTCGCCCAGTGACCGCTCGCTCCAGCTGGCCATCATCAAGCACGCCCGAAAGTCTCCGAATGCGGCGCCGCCCTTCTCCATCGCGGCTGACCTGCTCAGGCAAACCGGCGGCTGACGAGAGTCAGAGGCAGTCCGGCGGTACACATGAGTCGGCCGAGTGCGGGGCGCTTCGATCGGTCGTGACCGGAGTCGACGGCCCGGCGGCGACGCCATTGAGCATGTTGAGGGCTGTGGGTACGTGTCTGCCATTCGCTGGCTGTCGGTGGCCTCTGAAAAGTGGTTCTGGATCACTTTCAGTGCCAGAGCCCCGGGGGTCACCACAACCGCGATCATGAACGGCCGTGAGTGACTTACTTCTCCAAGACCTGTGGTTCCACCAGGTCGACGGTGTACTGATCGAAAGCGTGGTGGCCGACGGCGAGTTGGTGGTCGTGCGGGCTCGCGCATCGGCGCGACAGGCCGGGTGTCCTGTCTGCGGGACGGCGTTGTCCCGGATGCACAGCCGATACGTACGCCTGCTCGCGGACAACGCAGTCGGCGGCAGTCCTGTGGTGATCGAGTTAGAGGTCCGTCGGTTGCGCGGCGGCAACTGCAGGCGGGACAGGTCAGTGGGCGCCATGCTCGAGGGCTCGATAACAAACAACGGCTCCGGGAGGGCCGGTCTCGGTGTGGTACAGGCGCGCAACGTCGTGTCGTCGGAGCGTCGCCGGGCTGCCCGGGAGGCCGAACGTGATCTGCGCTTCGACCATGATCCAACATGCAAGATCACTTGACGGCAGGCTCTACGTGCCACCGCCACCCGGACCGTCCATGCTGATGTCATCGGCGTAGTAGGTGCCCTGTGCGTACCAGCCGTGTACGTAGATCGTCGCGCTGGTCTGGGAGGCGTCTGTAGTGAAGGAGACGGTCAGTGGGCTGTAACTGGAGGGGGAAGTGGTCCAGGTGGAGGCACCGCCGTTCACGCCCAGGTAGACGTTGGAGCCGCGGACCCAGCCGCTGAGTGAGTAGGTGGTGTTCGGCCGTACCGCGACGGTCTGGTTGCACTGCGCGGTGTCGCTCGAACTCACCGTCCCCTGGAGGGCCTTGGAGCCGCCGTGGACGGGGGAGAAGACGATCGAGCCCGGGTTGCCGGTGCAGCTCCACGGAGAGAGACTGCCCGACTCGAAGCCGGGGTTGGTGAGGACGTCGGCGGCCCCGACCGCGCCCGGGGCGGCAGACGTGGGGGCGGCCGACGCGCTCGCCGAGGGTGCGGCCGGGGCGGCCGGGGCGGCGTCGGTACGGCTGGGGACCAGGAGGGAGCAGCCGAAGCCGACGACGGCCGCCGCGACGACCGCGATCACCATGGCCGCGCGGCGCTGTCCGGGCCCGAGGCGCGGGTGACGTACGGGACGCGGAGGGCGGGCGGCGCCGTGGGGTGCGGGGAGTTCCTCCGTCTTGCCGCCGGTCCGGGTGTGTGGGACGGGTGCGGCCACGGTCTCATGGCCGCGGTAGTCCTTGTCCTGGCGTATCTCTTCGAGTAGCTGGGCCAGCGCGTCGGTGCGGCGTGGGCGCTGCACGCGGATGGGCTCCAGCGCGAGACGGTCGTCCGGTGAGTCGGACGCGGGCGGTGTGGGCACGTGCTCTCCTTCCGTCCCGTGGTAGAGACCTGAGCTGTCCCTCTGGAATTGATACGCAACGCTCGTTCCCCAGGTTCAGCCGGCGCCGCACCTGGGGAAGCTACGCGGGACGCCTCTGAGGTCGGGGACAGCCGCATGTCGACCGGGAGTTGACGCGGGGCCGGTCCGAAGTTCTCGACCGCACCTGGCTCGCCACCACCGGAGGCCACGACGAGACCGTGCCGGAAGCCCAGTCCCAGATCCTCCCCGGCACGGCCACCCTCACCGGCTCGGTGGGCTTGCCAGCGATCGCGCCGGACGGCACGTGGCTCGCTCCCGGCGACAACTACGGCAGGGTGCGGATCTGGGACCGCGGCAGCGCGACCTGCACGCCCACTTTCACGCTGTCCGGCAGGCCGGCACGGGCCCCCGCGCTCGCCCATCCGCGATCACCCGCTGTCCCGCACCTGGAGCCCGGCCGCCGACCCGGCGTGCCTCACGTCGTCGTTCGGCCTCCCGTTATCCGGAGCCTGATCGTGCGCGCCTCCGGGCGTAGCGCGAACTCCGGCCATACGTCGGGGCCGCAGGCGCGGGAGCCGAGGCCGTGCTGGGCCGCGTCGATGATCAGGTGACTGGTCGTCGAGCCGGGGAGCTCGAAGGGGTGTCGGGCCTCGGCGATCTGCTGAGAGGTGTGGCGGCCGAGGGTGAAGCCGGGACGCCGGCCCTGGGTGTCGGGCAGGGCGGTGATACGCACCACCCGCTCCTCGCCGCTGGTCAGCGTCAGGTGCCGCAGCTGGGAGCGGTGCCCGGTCTCCTGGGGGCGCGCGTAGTCGACCGAGAGATCGCCGATCGGGGCGGCGAAGAGTCCCGTGCGTGCCGCGTGGAGACTGTCGGGGTAGGACTCGAGCGGGCCCAGCCCGAACCACTCGGCACCGTCGACGGGAGCCGTGCCGTCGGGCAGGCCGAAGTGCACACCGATCCTCGGCCACACCGTCCGCCAGCCGCTCGACGGTTCGATCTCGACGCGCAGTTCGAGTTCGTCCCCCTCGACAGACCAGATGGTCTCCACCGTCACGGACAGGGCGGAGTCCGCGGCGGAGACCTTGTCGACGGTGCGCAGGGCGTCCGTCGCGTGCTCCACGCCGATCCGCCGCGCGGTGAGCCGGTCCAGGCCGTCCCGGCGCCACAGGTCGGCGCTGGACACCCCGGCGACACTGTCGTCGCTGCCTTCGAGGCGGTCTCCCGGGCTCTCGTCGTTGTCGGTCGGGGCCCGGAACAGCTCCAAACGCGGTCCGGTCACGGCGCGACCGGCGAGACGGGTGAGCGACCCGCCGGCGAACTCGGCGACCCCGAGGGTGAGGGTGCCGTCGCCGGGCCGCCAGTCGGTGCGCGGACGGGCGCGGGGGACCGGGTGCCGGACCGAGAGGTCGTACTGGGCGGTCGCCACGACATGCCCCTGCGCCGCCCAGGCGGTGTCGGTCGCCAGCACCGCGTCGATCGTGAGCCAGGTCTCGGCGTCCGGGGAGACCGTGACCCGGGGGAGCGTCACCCGGCCCGACTCGCCCGCCGCGACCACGGGGACGTCCAACTCGCCCGAGTCCACGGTCACTCCGTCGTGCTCGACCCGCCAGCGGAACCGCAGATCCGACGTGTCGGCCGAGTGCCGCAGGTTCGTGATCGCGGCCTTCTCGCCGTCGAACGCGAAGCGGAGCGGCTGCACGACCGCCTTGAACTCGTGGAGGCTGGGCGTGGGGACGTCGTCGCTCAACAGCATGCCGTCCATCACGAAGTTGCTGTCGTGCACGACCTCGCCGAAGTCGCCGCCGTAGGCGTAGTACGGCGTTCCGTCCGGGGCCGTCGCCAGGAGACCGTGGTCCCGCCACTCCCAGACGAAGCCGCCGTGCAGCCGCGGATACTCGTGCACGAGCGCCTCGTACTGGTCGAACGCGCCCGGCCCGTTGCCCATCGCATGGGCGTACTCGCACAGCAGGAACGGCTTGCCGCGCTGGCGGGCGCTCTGCGCGGGGGTGCAGTCCAGGAGCGTGGACGATGCGTCGTCGGTGCCGACCCGCTCGGTCTCCGGGACCGTCGGGTACATGAGTGAGTAGACGTCCGTGTACTCGCCCGTGTGGTCACCCTCGTAGTGCACGGGCCGTTCGGCGTCCCGGGCGTGGACCCATGCCGACATCGCGGCGAGGTTGCTGCCGGTGCCCGCCTCGTTGCCGAGCGACCAGATGACGACGCTGGGATGGTTCTTGTCCCGCTCGACGGTCCGCTGGATGCGGTCGAGGTAGGCCGGGCGCCACGCCGGGTCGTCGCTCGGGTTGCCGACCCAGCCGACCTTGTCGAAGCCGTGCGTCTCCAGGTCGCACTCCATGACGACCCAGAACCCGAGTTCGTCGGCGAGGTCGAGGAGCCGTGGGTGCGGAGGGTAGTGGCTGGTGCGGATGGCGTTCACGTTGAACCGCTTCATCCGGGCGAGGTCCTCGCGCGCATGCCGTTCGTCGAAGACCCGGCCGCGCTCGGGGTGCGCCTCGTGACGGTTCACCCCGTGGAAGACCACCCGGCGGCCGTTGACCAGGAACTGGTCGCCGCGGATCTCGACCGTGCGGAAACCCACCCGCAGGGCGATGCTCTCCGCCGCCGAGGAGACCGTGGCCTCGTACAGGCGCGGCTCCTCCGCCGACCAGGGCTCCACCCCGGGCACGTCCAGCGGGTCCACCTCGGCCGCCGTCGCCCATACCCGCTCGACGCCGAGCTCGGGGATCCGCAGGGTGACAGGGAAGGCCGACGCGTCGGCGGTGACCTCCGGGTCGATCCGGCCCTGCCCGGCGGCGTAACCGGTCCTGAGCCAGACGTCCTCGATGCCCCCGGCCGGCCGGGCGAGAAGGGTGACGTCGCGGAAGATCCCCGGCAGCCACCACTGGTCCTGGTCCTCGACATAACTGGCCGCGGACCACTGGTGCACCCGCACCGCGACGACGTTGTCACCCGGACGCACCGCGTCCGTCACATCGAACTCGTGGGCGAGCCGGCTGCCGCTGGCGCCCCCGGACTCCACGCCGTTGACCCACACGGTGAAGAGCGACTCGACCCCGTCGAACCGCAGCACGATCCGCTCGGCGCCCGACCAGCCGTCCGGAAGGTCGAAGTGGCGGCGGTAGTCGCCCGTGGGGTTCTCGTCCGGGACATGGGGCGGATCGATCGGGAACGGGAACTGGATGTTGGTGTAGATGGGCCTGCCGTAGGCGCCGTCCCCCTCCAGCACCCAGTGCGCGGGCACCGCCAGGGTCCCCCAGTCGTCGTCGGAGAAGTCGTCGGCCACGAAGTCCGCCGCGACCGACGCCGTGGGGGACAGCCGGAAGCGCCAAGGCCCGTTGAGGGAGAGGGAAGGGGCGTCGGAGTGCAGCCACGAGCGCGCAGGGCGCAGGGCGCCGTGCCCCGGTGCCGGGTCCGAAACATATGCGGAGAGCTCGGAGAGCAAGAGGTCACGTCTTTCTTCGTGGGGGCTCGGTGGACGTCGCCCGTGCCGTGCCGGCAGTGGAGGTTGGTGACGGCCGGTTCGCACGGCTGGCGGCGGGTGTGGGGGTCGGTCGTGGCCGGTGTGTGTTGCCGGTGGCGGGCCTAGGGACAGGCCGCGGTCGATGCGTACGGCTGTCGGCGGGTAGAGGTGTCGGTCACGGCCGGTTCGTACGGCCCGTGCCGGGTGCCCGCGCCGGACGTGTCCTGTTCGTACGACTGCCGGCGGGAAGCGGTGTTGGTCGCGCCCGGCTCGTCCGGCCCGTGGCTCGGCTCGTACGGCCCGCGGCGGGACCGTGTGTCGGTCGCGTCCGGTTCGTGCGATCCGCCGCGGGACCAGGTGACGGTCACGGTCGGCTCGTGGGGGCCGTGGGGTGCTGCCTCAGCACGACCGTGCGGATCTCCCAGGGCGCGAGGGCGAGTTCGAGGCCGTCCTGCGCCGGCGTGTTGGAGAGCGGTCGGCCGAGCAGGTCGACCGTGGTGGCCTCGGTGAAATCACCCGTCAGACGGGCGGTCGATCCGGTGTCGCTCAGGGCGGCGAGCCGGACCTCGATGCAGTCCCCGGCTCCGTGGCCGTCCCCGTCGGCGGGGACCCGGCGGATGCTGGAGACGAACACGTCCTGGCCGTCGACCCGTACGCCGCTCACGTCGGCCGGCAGGGTGCCCCCGGCGGGTGCGGTACCCCGCGTGACGAGCACGTCGTTGCGGAACTCCTCGGCGAGGGCGACCGCGTCCGCGGCCTGCCAGCCGGTGGCCGAGGGCAGGACGGCGAGCCGGTTCTCGATGCGCATACCGAGGTCCTGTGCACCCGGGGCGGGGATCTCGCTCGCCGCGGGCTCGTCGCGCAGGGGGTGGATGTTGACGCTGATCGAGCCGATCGCGCGCAGCAGCGTGAGGGCCAGCGCCGAGCCGCCGTCGACGAGTTCGTACTCGCTGGAGTGGTCGAGGAGGACGGTGGCGGGCCCCGCCGACACGAAGGTGCTCGCCGGGAAGGTCGGGAGCGGGTACTCGCCCCAGCCGCCCTCCGCCGTGAGTCCACGCTCGGTGACGGCGAACTGGCCGGCGGAGGCGGACGTGGTCACGGGCCGGGGCAGCGGCACATGGAGGCGCAGCCGGTGGTCGGCGGACCGGTTGAGGAAGGCGGTCGAGATCCGCACGAACGGCTCGCCCGTGCGCAGCTCCACCAGCATCTCCACCGGCGTCGGGACGGTGGTTTCGCCGCGCATGTCACGGTCGGCGGCGAGGGCTTCGGGCCACTCGTAGACGCGGGTGACGCGCAGCCGGGACCGCAGAGGCCCGTTCTCGACGAGCTCGACGGTGATCTGGGTCGGCTCCGACACCAGCAGGTCCCGGGCCGGGGGAGCGTAGTTGTAGCTGTCGCCGCGGTCACCGCCGTCGACCAGGCGGCCCACCCCCGACAGGACGGTGCCGTCCGCTCCGGTCACGACCAGGGTGCCGTCGTCGGCCACCACCACCTCGACCAGGCCGTTCGACAGAGCGTCGGCCGACGGCGTCACGGTGGCCGTGGCCGGTGTGAGCCGTGGCGCCGGGGCGGTGTTCCCGTCGGCCGCCGAGACCCGGACAGCACTCAGCCCGGCGGCGGGCACGTGCACCGGCACCAGCGCGGTCGCCCGTGCTTCGGCCAGCGTCCGCACCTGCCACTCGCCCGGATGCGCGGCAGCCGCGGCGGCGACCTCGCGACGCAGGATCAGCAGGTCGAACGGCCCGTCGGTGGGCACCTCGGCGAGATGGAACACCAGTGAGCCCGGCATGAGTTCGTAACGGTCGATCAGCAGTCCGAACAGCTCCCGACGGTGGATACGGCGCAGTACGCGTTCGAGCTGCGAGGCGTCCATGCGCTCGTCGCTGAGCACGGTCGGGTCCTCGGAGATCAGCTGCACGGGATGCGCCGACCCGTCGGCGCCGGTGGCGACGAGCGTGGTCCCGGCAGCCGGGGCCAGGACGTCCACCTCGACCAGCGCCGTGCGCGGCGACGGCAGCGGGTTGGCCACCAGGTAGGCGTCGCTCGGCACCCGGGCGGCGGGTTCGGCGAGCGCCGCGTCCCGCACGGCACGGGCGGTCTGCGCGGCTTCGGCGAGCCGCGCCCCGACCTGGTCGCAGGTCTCGTCGGTGCCGGAACCGACCACCGAGTCGTGCGCGGTGGACTCGATGATCTTGTGCCAGGCGAGGGAGAGGAACGCGGAGTCGTCGCGTCGCGACCAGAGCGCGTTCACGCGCTCTGCGTGGTCGACGGTGCGCTCCGCGACGGCCATCCGCTGCTTGAGCCCGAGCCGCACGGACAGCACGCCCGGCAGGATGTTGCCCCGCACATGGCTGCGCAGCTCACCGGTGACGACGGAGGTCACCTCGTCGCGCACATGCCCCCGGATGTACTCGTCGAGCGTGGCGACGGTGATCGGCAGCTCCGCGCCGGACGCCTTGCGCAGCCAGGCCGCCAGCTGGGGGTCGGGCGCGTTGTGGTCGGTACCCGCCATGGCCAGCACCGGATCGCTGCCCCACCGCTCGGCGGTCATCTCCGCGTACTCGCCGAGCGCGCGGCCGATCTGGTCCGGCACCAGGAGGACGTCCAGGCCGTTGTCGTAGCCGTCGAAGAGGAAC
Source organism: Streptomyces sp. NBC_00038 (assembly GCF_026343635.1). NCBI lineage: Bacteria > Bacillati > Actinomycetota > Actinomycetes > Kitasatosporales > Streptomycetaceae > Streptomyces > Streptomyces sp. NBC_00038. The sequence goes on along the minus strand of NZ_JAPELQ010000001.1, from coordinate 95,342 downwards.
TCGGTGCGCACCTCGGAGCCGTCCGGGGCGCGCCAGCGGAAGGCGTGTCCCTCGACCGAGCCGGGCACCCCGCGCCACAGCGCCGCGTGCTCGATCCCGGCGCGTGCCAGGATCTGCGGCATCTGCGCGACGTGGCCGAACATGTCCGGCAGATAGCCGATGGGCATCGCGCCGCCGAGCCGCTCCGCCGCCGCCCACCCCATCTGGAGATTGCGCACGATGGTCTCGCCGGAACACAGGAACTCGTCGAGCAGGATCAGCCACGGGCCGATCGCGAGCCGGCCCTCGCGGACCAGGGCCATGACCCGCTCGCGGTTCTCCGGACGCATCTCCAGGTAGTCCTCGACCGCGGCCATCTGACCGTCGACGGTGAACCGGAAGTCGGGGTTCGACTCGGCCGTCTCCAGCACGGTGTCGAGGGCGGTCACGAGTCGGTGCCGGAAGACCTGGAAGGGCTCGTACCACTCCCGGTCCCAGTGGAAGTGGGGGACGAATACTGCGGAGTTGGGCATGGCGGGGCGGACCTTCTGTACGGGGTGGGGGGCGGGAGCGGTCACTTGAGGGAGCCGGCGGCGAGTCCGGTGCGCCAGAACCGCTGGAGGATGATGAACAGGATGATCACGGGCACGATCGACACCAGCGAGCCCATGATCACGGACTCCTGGAGGAGCGGGGTGCGGGCGGTCTGCCCGTTCCAGGTGAAGAGGCCGAGCGTGATCGGGAAGAGCTCCTCCTTCTGGAGCATCACCATCGGGAGGAAGAAGTTGTTCCAGATGCCGACGAACTGGAACAGGAAGATGGTCACCAGCGCCGGCGACATCAGCTTGAACGACACAGAGAAGAACGTGCGGAACTCGCCGGCACCGTCCAGGCGCGCGGACTCGATGAGTTCCTGGGGTACCGCGGCATTCGCGAAGATCCTCGCGAGATAGACGCCGAACGGGCTGACGATGCTCGGCAGGAAGACCGCGAAGTAGGTGTTGACGAGCCCGACTTCGGAGAACAGCAGGAACAGCGGCAGCGCCAGCGCGGTGCTGGGGACCAGCACACCGCCGAGAATCACCGAGAACAGGAACTCCCGGCCGCGGAAGCGGAACTTGGCGAGCGCGTAGCCGCACAGCGCCGAGATCAGGGTGCCCACGGCCGCGCCCAGCACCGCGTAGACGACCGTGTTCAGGATCCATCGGGCGAAGATGCCGTCGTTGAAGGTGAACAGGGTGTGCAGGTTGTCGAACAGCTGGAAGTTCGAGAACGTCAGGCCGCTGGTGGAGGCGAGATCGCCCTGCGGTTTGGTCGCCGCGACGATCAGGAAGTACAGCGGCAGCAGGAAGTACATCGCCAGCACGAGCATCAGGGCCATGACGGCCGTACGGCTCACGCGGCTTTCCTGGACACGGGTTTGCTTGTTCACAGTCCCGCCCTCTTGGAGGTCAGTCGCATGAACCCGAAGCTCAAGACGAACGTGATGACGGCGATGACCACCGAAATGGCGGCGGCCTGCTGGTAGTTGTTCCCGACGGCCACGGTGTACGCCAGCATGTTCGGGGTGAACGTGCTGGAGATGTTCGAGGAGATCTGGCGCAGCACGGCCGGCTCGGAGTACAGCTGGAGTGTGCCGATGATCGAGAACACCGTGGTCATGACGATGGACGGGGCGATGATCGGGACCTTGATGCGCCAGGCGATGGCCCAGTTGCTCGCCCCGTCGATCCTCGCGGCCTCGTAGAGTTCCTGCGGGATGGACTGCAGCGCCGAGAACATGATCAGCATGTTGTAGCCGGTCCACAGCCAGGTCGAGACGTTCGCCGCCGACCACAGCACGGCACCCGGGCCGAGGAAGTCCGGCTTCAGACCGATGCCGTTCAACAGGTCGACGACCGGGCTGAGTTGCGGCGAGTAGAGATACGACCACATGATCGCGGCGATGACGCCGGGCACCGCATACGGCATGAACGCGGCGGTGCGGAAGAACCCCTTGAGCTTCAGCAGGTGGGTGTCGAGGAGCAGTGCCATGACCAGCGCGGTGAACAGCATCACGGGCACCTGCACGATGCCGAACAGGCCGATACGGCCGATGCTGGCCCAGAACTCGTCGTTCTGGAACACCTCGACGTACTGCTCGAAACCGCCGAACGTCGTGTACGAGGTGCCGTACTGCCCGCCGGAGCGGCGCACCACGCGGAAGCTCTGCCAGAGCGCGTAGCCGATGGGCACCAGGTAGAAGAGGACGAACGGCAGGAAGAAGGGCGTCAGGAACGCGACGATGGTGCCGGCCCGGGGGCCGCCGACGTCCAGACGCGGACGGCGGCGGCCCCGGGGCGGTGGTGACACCGCGTCGGTGGGGCGGGTGGCGATGTCGGTCATTCCGTGGTCACTTGCCCGCCGTGGCAGGGATCGCCAGGTCGTCCATCGACTTCAGCGCGGAGGCCTGGGCAGCCGCGAGCGCGTCGGTCAGCTTGCCGTCACCGGCCACCGCCTTGGCCATAGCGTCCTGCAGCGCCAGGTTCACCGTCTTCTGGGTGGGACCCCAGCTGAAGTCGGTGTCGACCTTCTTGGACGACTCGGCGAAGACGTCGAAGATCTTCTCGTTGTTGTAGTACGGCACACCCTTGGACAGCGCCGGAAGCTTCAGCCCGTCGGTGGACGCCGGGTACAGGCCGCCCAGTTCGTTCGCCATCGCGAGCGCCTCGGGGTCGGTGTTGAGCCACGTGTTGAACTCGGCCGCCTCGTAGAGGTGCTTGCCGCCCTTCATGAACGCGACGGTCGAGCCGCCCCAGTCACCGGAGTTGCCGTCCGCACCCCAGGTCGGCATCGGGACGATCGACCACTTGCCGGCCTGGTCGGGCAGGTTGTCACGGATGCCCGTGTAGCCCCAGGCCGCCCCGAGCTGGGTGGCCATCTGGTCGTTCTGGTAGGCGGCGAACATCTGCGTCGACCCGTTGGCGAGGTCGGTGCGCACGAGCTTGTCGTCGATCAGCTTCTGCCAGTAGTCGGCGACCTGCTTGCTCTTGTCCGACTCCACGGTGACGTGCCACTTGTCGGCGGAGTAGCTGTACATGTTCGCGTTGTTCTGCCAGAGGAGCCCGTTGAACCATTCGGCGTTGTTCGGGTCGAAGAACGTCATGGTGAGCTTCGGGTCCGCCTTGTGCAGCTTCTCCGCGGCGGCGGTGTACTCGTCCCAGGTCGTCGGAATCGGGACGTCGTACTTCTTGAAGATGTCGGTGCGTACGTACATGGCCATCGGGCCCGTGTCCTGCGGAAGGGCGTACACCCCTTCACCGCCGAAGCTGGCCTGCGACCAGGTCCACGGAACGAACTTCGACTCGGTGTCGGCGGCCGTCTTGCAGGCCGAGGCGTCCACGAAGGCGTTCTGGGAGCGCAGGGTGGGCAGCTGGTCGTAGCCGACCTGGGCGAGGTCCGGCGCCTTACCGGCCTTCAGGGCGTTGCCGATCGCGCCGTACTGGTCGTTGGAGATGTTCTTCGACTCGACCTGGATGTCGGGATGTTCCTTGTTCCACAGGTCGACGACCTTGTCCATGCCGTTGACGGTGTTCCAGTACTGGAGGGTGACCTTGCCCTTGGAGGGCTCACAGGAGGGGGCGGACGCGCTGTCGGACGACGAGTCCGACGACGAGCACCCGGCGAGGACGACCACGCCAGCGGCCGCGGCTGCGATGACGAGGCGAGTGCGTGTGACTGTGCTGCTCATATCTTCCGTTCCAGAGAACGACTAGCGACGGTGCTAGGCGGGTCGACGTTGACACCTGGAGGCGGATGCCTTCTGGTAGGAATGTGCTTCCGTGAGCGCTCCCGTGAGCGGTAACGTGAGCGCTCACGGGAGCGGTAACGAGAGGGCTGTGGTGAAGTGATTGGGATTTTGCGCTTCGGCTGGGCCGAGTGTCAAGGCTCTTGAGTCAGGGGAGCACCCTCAGCCGCTCGCACACCTGGTCGCAACAGAATGTCGGCCCGGGGCATACTCAGTGTCCCTTGCGGCGCACGCGCGTCGACAACACGCGGAGGTGAAGGATGGCGTCGTCGGGGACCGGACCCCGCCGGGTGACGATCGACGATGTGGCCCGGAGTGCCGGGGTGTCCCGGCAGACGGTGTCCCGGGCGCTCAACGACAAGGAGGAGATCGGTGTCGCCACCAAGCAGCGCGTCCTCGATGCCGCCCTCGCGCTGGGATACCGACCGAGCCGGTTCGCCCGGGGGCTCGTCCGCCAGGACACGATCAGTGTCGGGCTCGTGATCCCCGATCTGCTCAACCCCTTCTTCACCGAGGTCGCCGCCGCCTCCCTGGACGCGGCGCGGACCCGCGGCTGGCATGTCGTCGTGTGCGACACCGGTGATCGCGTCGAGGAGGAGCGGGGCACCCTGGAGGCGATCGCCTCGCAGGTGGACGCGGTCGTGGGGTACATGAGCCTGACCGAGGAGGAGATCGACCGGCTGACCCGGGGGATGCCGGTCGTGCTCATCGACCGGGAGCACCGCTCCGAGCGGTTCAGCACGATCCGGATCGACGGAGAGCAGGGCGTCGCCTCCGCGATCCGCCATCTCGCCGAGTCGGGACACCGGCGGATCGGCATGCTCGATCACGCGGGCCGGTCCGAGCCGAGCAACCGGCACGACTGGTTCGTCGCCGCGATGGACGCCTGCGGACTCGACTCCGACGCGGTGAGCCGCGCCGACCAGAGCGTGGAGGGCGGGGAGGGCGCGCTGAAGGAGCTGCTCGCCCGGCACCCCGACGTCACCGCCGTGTTCACGTTCAACGACATCATCGCCATAGGCGCACTGCGTGCCGCCCGCCGGCTCGGACGCCAGGTCCCCCAGGACCTCGCCGTGATCGGCTTCGACGGCCTTCAGCTCGGATCCCTGGTCGATCCGCCCCTGTCCACCGTCGCCCTCGACACCCGGGAGCTCGGCGCGCTCGCCGTCGAACAGGCGGCGCGGCTGCTGACCCGCACCGGCGGGCTCACCCGGGACGAGCTGGTGGTCCACGGAAAGCTGCGGTTGCGGGAGTCGGCGTAGGGCCGGCCGGCCCGGCCGCGACAGTGGCAGGTTCCGTCCGCCGCGGGACCTGGGTCCCCGCGGCGGACGTCGGCGCCCGGGACCGGGGGCGCCGCGTCGGCGGAGCTCAGCTTGTCCTGTCTGCCAAGCGTGGGCCTGAGGCGGCCATTCGTAAGATCATTGGGCCTGGGCGTCCGATGTCATCGGCCGAGATCGTCAGCAGTACCGGCGACCGCCGGGCCGAGGCCATCGGGGAGGTGGGTGATGACGAGGATGACGGCCTCCTCTGCCGTCTCGGTCTCGCCGATCACCGCACCGCCGCGGGGGCTGCAGACGCGGAACCGTCCGTCGCGGAGCGGTTCGACGGCCGGCGCCTCTACCAAGTAGGGGTATCGGGTACAGCTGCTGAAGAGCAGCGTGAAGTGGCTGGTGAACGGGTAGAGCTGCCGCAGTCTCGGCTGTGCGCCAGCCGCATCCACGAGGGGAAGGATGCCCGGGAAGGCGAACCCGGGACTGGTGATCCCGTGCCTTGCGCGGATCGACTGCCAGGTCAGCGGCAGTTGCCGCCACTTCGTCTCGACAGCGTCGACCGATCCACGCCCGTGCGCCACAGCCAGATCAGGCAAGTTCGCCTCGGTCGGCAACGAGTGTCCCGCAGCGTCGGAGTGGTTGAAGCTCACAGCCACAGTCTGGCGCCGGGCAGCTGCCAGGGAAAGCACTCCAGGTGCAGGACACCCAGCCGTCTCGGCGGGATCAACATTCGCTGAGACTCGTCGGCCTCTCGCGGGTGGGCACGCGTGCCTGACCAAGGTTCACGCGTCGACATCCTGAGGGTCCACCAGCACGTCGCCGCCTGCGTGAGACGCGGTCAGGCGGGCTGCCACAGCTCGACCCGATTGCCTTCGGGATCGGTGACCCAGCCGAATCGACCGACACCCTCCATGTCCTGCGATTCTTCGGCCACGTCCGCTCCCTTGGCGCGCAATTGCGCGAGCATCGCATCCAGGTCGCTGACACGGAAGTTGAGCATCGTCTGCTGGACGCGGGACCCGAAGTAGTCGGTCTCGGACTCGAACGTCGCGAACACCGTCGGCCCGGCTTCCTGACGCCACAGGCCGTTCTCATCGGCGTCCAGGCCCAGGCAATCGCGGTACCACGCGCTCAGGGCTGCCGGGTCGGCGGCCCGCACGAAGTATCCACCGATTCCAAGCACACGTTCCATGCCGCCATCTTGCCAGGACGGCGATCGGGCGGGTCGGCACCACACCAACGCCCCCTTCACCCCTCGCCTGGAGTCGGCGGCTCGGGTGCGTCTGCCCGGCCCGTGCAGCCTGCCCGGCGGGCCTGTCGCCGTCGGCCCGGCGGCCTTCCCGATGTCCCGATGCCGGGGGAGGCTTTCACCGGCGGAAGCGGCCCAGCAGGCCCATGGCCTCGGTCAGCCGCTCGCGTGCCCAGTCGTACTGCGCGGTGTCGGTGTGGCCGCGGTAGACGGTCTCGATCACCATGATGAGCATCAGATGCAGGCAGTACAGGCGGCGGCGCACGCTCTCGGTCTCGGTCAGTGGGGGTTGTCGGTAGCCGCGCATGAAGTGCGTGGGGTCACCGAAGGCGGCCATGTGCGTACCGGCGAACCCGTGCTCGATGAGCGGGTCACCGAAGAAGGCCCGCTCGTGGTCGATGACGCACGCGATCTTCCCGTCGCGGACCAGGACGTTGCCGTCCCACAGATCCCACTCCACCAGCTGTGGTTCGCTCACCTCGTCCAGGCTCGCCGCGTGCTCGGCCAGCACCTCGCGCACCGTGTCGTAATCCCAGCCCAGATCGACCCGGCGGCGTTCGCCGTCGACCAGGACGTCCTCGACGATGTCCGTGAACACCCGTCGCCAGCAGGCGTCCCCGGGGCCGGCCAGCGGTCCGAACGCCGTGCCGCGGATGGAGTTGATCTGTCGGTTGGCCGCACCCAACTGCTCCTTGTACTCGGCCAGTTCACGCGGCAGCAGTTCGGGGCCGACGACGGCGAGATTGTCGGCGTCGACGTACGGCATGAAGAACCAGTCCGCGTCGCAGAGTTCGCGACTGCGGTCGGCGAAGTCGACGCGGGGGACCGGCACATCGGTGTGCTTGCCGATCAGGTCCAGCGCCGCCAGCTCGATCCCCATCGCGCCCTGCTCGTAGGTCATCACTTCCACCCCGGCCGGAGGCGCGATCTTCAGGACGGCCTCGTAGCCGTCGCGCAGCCGTATCCGGTAGGCGACGTTGAACCAGCCATGCGCCAGCTCGCTCACCCACCCCTCGCCCTCGGGCGTACGGTCGCGGCCGTACGCCCGCTCGATCATGGCCCGCAGAACCTCCGGAGACTGCCGGTTCTTGGTGATGCTCTCCACGCCCACTCCCCACCTCGACACTGCACGACCCGGTTCCCCGAGCCCGGACACCTGCCGGGCGATGGTGACCACCGCTCGGCCGAGGCAAGAACGAAACCATAGGTTCCTGGTGCGCCTTCCGGATCGGCGGCGACCCGTGATCGTGACCGCGAGCAGGTCGAGTTGTCGCGCGACAGGCAGTCACCGACCCGTTGGAAATCCAGATGATGCGCCGTGAAACGGGCCCTGCACGCTTGCTCCGACCATGATCCGCCGGACAGAACCCAGGCCTGCCCGGCGAGGGGATGCCCTCACGTCTCGCCGCGGCGGAACCTACGGTTTGTGGGTTACCCAGAGCAGTTCCGCCGGCCAGCGGTGTGCCCAGTCGGGTGGGTCGGTTTTGTTGTAGCCGTTGGGTGTTCCGAGTTCGGGCCGCGGCTCGATGAGGTCGTCGATGATGAGACCCGCGCCGCGCAGGACCTTGACCCAGCCGCCGTAGGTGAGCTGATAGCTGGTCGCGCCGTCGCCTTCGGCGATGGTGTTCAGCCCGAAGTAGTCCTGCTGCAGCGTCGTGGTCACGCGGCTGGCGGCTTCGTCGTAGCAAGCTTCGAACCATGGGCTGGCGACGTTGAACACCAGGCGCCCGCCTCGGCCCAGGACGCGTGCGGCCTGCGGGACGGCCAGGTGCGGGGGCGCCCAGCTGAGCCCACCGAAGTCGCAGAACACCAGGTCGAAGCTGTCGTCGGCGAAGGGGAGTCGTTCGGCGGCGCCTTGCACCAGCGGGTAGCGGGCCGCTCCCATCGCGTGGGCCGCTGCGGCGAGTTGGGCTTCGGACAGGTCGAGCCCGACCACGGTGGCGCCCTCGGCGGCGAGCGCCCTGGACCACTGGCCGGCGCCGCAGCCGAGTTCGAGGACGCGCTTGCCGGTGACGTCGCCCAGGGCGTGCAGGTGCGCGTCGGGGATGGAGTACATGCCCCACAGCCGGGGTGTGGCGCCGATTTGCGGGTCGTGCTCGTGCTGGTAGGCGCTGCTGATCTGGTTCCAGAGCCGCCGGTTGGCGGGGATGCTGTCCACGCGCCGACTCCAACACTGCCTGCCGGGGGCGGTCAACACGATTAGGGCACTGGCCGGCCCTCGGTCCGGCCCTGGCTCGGCCCGTGATCCGCCGGACGAGCCCTAGGCTCGCGAAACTTGCCACGTGAGACACCCTCTTAGTGAGCGTTTGGTTAGCTTATCCGGTAGTCCATCACGATTTTGAGCCGCCGATCCGAGGCGCCGGTTTGGCGATCCGCGAGGAAAACGGCTTATGCAGCAATGAAGCAGCCGACAATGCGCCGGGTTCCTCATTGAAGCTCCCGTCTCATTTGGAAACCCACCGGTTCACGCTGGATTGCGAACTCATGCCCCGGCGCCCCGAACACCCCCGCACACGCCCTGCCCAGGCCGGCCGCCGCCACATACCCAGGCATCATGCAGCCCTCACGGCCCTACCCCAGCGACCTGTCCGACGCCCGCTGGGATCTCATCCGCCCCACCCTCGAAGCCTGGCGTCAGCACCGCAACGGCATCCGCAAACCCACCCACGATCTGCGCACGCTGATGAACGCCATCCTCTACGTCGACCGCACCGGCATCCCCTGGCGCTACCTGCCCCACGACTTCCCGCCCCATCAGAGCGTCTACGGCTACTTCGCTCACTGGGAAGCCGACGGCATCTTCGACCAGCTGACCGGACTGCTCCGCGGCAAAGTCCGCCAGGCCGAAGGCCGCACCAGCGAGCCCAGCGCCTGCCTGATCGACAGCCAGAGCATCAAAACCTCCGCCACCGTCCCCATGACCAGCCAAGGCATCGACCCAGCCAAGAAGATCATCGGCCGCAAACGGCACATCGTCACCGACACGCTCGGACTCCTGCTCGCCGTCACCGTCACCGCCGCCAGCGTGCACGACTCCGCCGCCGGCACCCAACTCCTCACAGGCGTCGCCGCACGCCACCCCACCATCACCAAAGCCTGGGCCGACAACGGCTACAAGACCAAAGCCATCGAACACGCCGCCCACCTCGGCATCGACCTGGAAATCGTCCAACGCGACCCCGCCACCCGCGGCTTCCACGTCCAACCCCGCCGCTGGGTCATCGAACGCACCCTCGGCTGGCTCATGCACCACCGCCGCCTCGCCCGCGACTACGAAACCCACCCGCACCGCTCAGCCGCCATGATCCAACTAGCCGCCATCAACCTCATGACCCGCCGCCTCACCCACGAAACCACCCCCAACTGGCGCGACAGCTAAGCCAAATGAAACAGACATCGGAGAACCAAACGCTCACTTAGCTCGGGAGCAGTTGACTAGATCCCGCCGATCTTCATGATCGGCGGGATCTTCGTCGTTCCCGGGGCTTGTTCGAGTCGCTTCAGGGTGATGGCCGATTTGCGGCAGACCGAGGGCAGTTCGATCGGCGGTGGCGGGTCGAGCCGCTCGTTCTGCGGGAGTTGGACGGCGCCGTGGGCGGTGTCCGCGCCCTCCAGCAGGGTTGGGCCACAGCCCCCAAGCCGACCCAGCGATCCCGGACGTGGGCCGGTCACGCGTCTGTGGTGTCCTGGATCTTCTTGAACCGGTTGCGGTGTGCGGTCTGCTTTGCCCGGTTGCCGCAGAGCGCCATGCTGCACCACCTGCGGACACGCCCGCGGGTGTGGTCGACGAACATGAGCGTGCACGCCGGGCCTTCGCAGGCCTTGATGTCGGAGAAGTCCTCCTCGCTGAGGAGCCTCGCCAGCGCTTCGCCGATGGGCAGCAGTGAGTCCGGTGAGCGCCAGCGGCGCACTCTCCGCAGTTGGAGAGCTGGTCCGTTCGGCTTTTTCGCGAAGTCGAAGTCGACGTCGAGTTGGAAGAATCCCTCGTCCCGTGCGAGCAGTCGGTTCAGCGGCGCCAGGTCTCCCAGGGCCTCCGACTCCAGGGGCCTGCCCTTGTGTTCACGGACGAATGTTCGGAACTCCTCGCGCAGATTCCGCGCCTGGGCAGCGACCGTGTCGAGCTCGCCGGGCATGGCCTGCTCCCGCACTGTGGGGCAAGAACGATCCGTTCTTCCTGCCCGCCGGCGCCGAAGCCTTCAGGCGTGACATCCCCGAAGCCGACGTTCGATTCGTCGACACCGGCCACTTCGCTCTGGAAACCCATGCCGAGGAGATCGCGACGGCGATACGCGGCTTCCTCGCCGGCTGGGCCCCGAGCGGTCAAGGAGAAGCGATATGGCGAACTCAACGGCAGCGGTCACCGGGGCCAGCCAGGGGATAGGGCGTGCCACGGCGATCCGGTTGGCGCGGGACTTTTCCTCGGTCGTGCTCGTCGCACGGAATCCGAGGCATCTGGAGGAGACAGCAGCCAAGGTGCGAGAGGAAGGGGCCGAGGCGCTCGTCATCGGCCTGGACCTCGCGGACCGGACGGCGGCCGCAACAGTGGTCGGGCATACCCTCGATGCCTTCAAACGCATCGACGCTCTCGTCAACATCGCAGGTGCGGTGCCCCAGATCGATCTGTTCGAGATGACGGACGACCAGTGGGATGCGGGCCTGGGCCCCAAGCTCCACGGGGCCCGGCGACTGACGATCGAGGCGTGGTCGGCGCTGGCCGAGACCAAAGGTTCCGTCGTGCTGATGTCGGGTAACTCCGCCACGTTTCCCAAGGCGCCCTACGCGGCTGTGGGCACGATTAACGCGGCGATCGCCGCCCTCGCGAAGGCCTTCTCCGACCGTGGCATCGCCGACGGCGTCCAGGTCAACAGTGTCCTGCCCGGCCCTGTCATGACGGATCGCCGCCGTTCGTACCTTGAACACTGAGCGCCCAGCCACGGCATGACCGTCGAGGAAGCGATCGACAAGTTCCCGCAGAAGGCCGAGATCGCACGCTTCGGCCGACCGGAGGAGATCGCCGAACTGATGGCTTTCCTGGTCTCACCCGCGGCCCGCTGGATGACCGGCTCAACGCTCCGCATGGACGGCGGCGAGGTCAAATCCGTCTGATCACGGCCGATGCGGGGCCCGGCGCCGCGGCGGCGGCAACGGCTCCGGCGGCGGACGTACGGTCCGCCGGACAGGCGCTAGTGCTGGTCCGCGCAAGTCCGCGAAGGGGTGCTGGTGCTGATCAGGCGGCCTTGAGCGGGTGTCGTCGCAGGGTCCACTTGAGCACTACGCCGCTCTGACGGACCGTTTCGGCGCGCCGGCCTCTGCACGGATCGAGGCCCCAGAAGCCGCGAGGAGAAGGCGCTGCTCGCCGAACTCTCGCCCGCGCAGGTCACCGCCGACACCTTCCCTGGCTGGCAGGGCCGTCACCCGGTGTGCTCGCGGAGGCCCCCGCAACGGCGCGGCCCTCGGCGGCATCAGGCGATGACCGCCAACGCCTGGTTCGCGGCGCGTCCCTCGGGCACCGAGGATGTCCACAACATCTATGCCGAGTCATTCCTCGGCCGGACCGCCTCAGCCAGGTGCGGGACGAGGCCAAGGCCGTGGTCGGGGCGACGCTGGGCGGCTTCCCTGGGCTGTGGGCAGGGGCGCCTGCTGCAGGAATGAAAGATGTGGCCGACGATGTTGGGCCGACACGTGAGTCACAACGCCAGGTGGAAGTGAACAACGCATGTCCTTCGAAGCCACCGACTACACGGGGCAGACCGCCTGCGACGACTCGCGCACCCCGCTGCGCGACTTCCTGCGGACCGAGACCGGAAGCGCCGCCGTCCTGGTGACGGCGGCGCTCGCCGCGCTCGTCTGGGCCAACGCGGCTCCGTCGGTGTACGAGTCGTTCTGGCAGACCCACCTGTCCGTCCAGCTCGGCTCGCACGGGGTCTCGCTCGACCTGCGCGAGTGGGTGAACAGCGGGCTGATGACGCTGTTCTTCCTGGTCGTCGGCCTGGAGGCGCGCCGCGAGTTCGACATGGGCGAGCTGCGTGAGCGCAAGCGCCTGGCTCTGCCGCTCGTCGCGGGTGTCGGCGGGATGCTCGTGCCCATCGGCATCTACCTGTTGATCAACAGCGGTCACGGAACGGCGAACGGCTGGGGCGTGGCGATGTCCACCGACACGGCCTTCGCACTGGGCATGCTGGCCGTCGTGGGCCGCCGTATGCCGCCCGGACTGCGGGTCTTCCTCCTCACGATCACCGTCGTCGACGACTTCCTGGCGCTCTTGGTCATTGCCGTCTTCTACAGCGACCACATCGCCGTACCGGCGCTCCTCGTCGCCGTGGGTACGTTCGCCGTCATCCTGCTCTTGCGGCGGTTCAAGGTGCGCCGAGGCCCTGTGTACGCGCTGCTCGCGCTCGTCGCCTGGGTCGCCCTGCTCGAATCGGGCGTGGACCCGGTCGTCATCGGACTGGCCATGGGGATGATCTCGTACGCCTATCCGGCGACGCGCGACGACCTGGAACGCGCCACCGGTCTGTTCCGGCTGTTCCGCGAGCAGCCCACATCCGAGCTGGAACGTGACGTACGCGCCGGCATCGCCTCGGCGATCTCACCGAACGACCGTCTGCAGCGCATCTTCCACCCCTGGGCGAGCTATGCGGTGGTCCCGCTGTTCGCGCTCGCCAACGCCGGTGTCCACCTCAGCGGGGACCAGCTGGCACGCGCCTTCACCTCACCCGTCGCCCTGGGCATCCTCATCGGCTACGTCGTCGGCAAGCCCCTCGGCATCGTGTCGGCAACGGTGCTGACCAACGTCCTGTCCCGCGGACGCATCCGGCCACCGGTCGGCTGGGGAGCCGTGACCGCGGGCGGCACCCTGGCCGGAGTCGGCTTCACGGTCTCCCTGCTCATCGCGACCCTCGCCTTCGACGGCACCAGCCTGGAGGATGCGAAGACCGGAATTCTCAGCGCCGTGATCGGCTCGTTCCTGCTCTCCAGACTGGTCACGGGAGTGATCGGGCTACTGCCGGGCCAGGTACGGCTCAGGGCGTTGTTCGGCCGGGCGGAGACCATCGTCGACCTGTCGGTACCCGTCGACCCCGACCGCGACCACCTGCGCGGACCGCGGCACGCGCCGGTGACCGTCGTGGAGTACGGCGACTACGAGTGCCCCTACTGCGGACAGGCCGAGCCGGTCGTACGCGAACTGCTCGGAGACTTCGGGGACGACGTCCGCTACGTGTGGCGCCACCTTCCGCTCACCGACGTCCACATCCACGCCCAGCTCGCCGCCGAGGCCGCGGAGGCCGCCGCTCTGCAGGATCGGTACTGGGACATGCACGACCTGTTGATCAGCCACCAGGGTGCCCTGCGCTTCGACGACCTGCGGGGTTACGCCGCACAAATCGGCCTGGACACCACCCGCTTCGAACGGGACATGCGCGCTCACGCGGGGGCGGCCCATGTCGCCGAGGACGTCGAGTCCGCCGACCTCAGCGGCGTCGCGGGCACCCCCACCTTCTTCGTGAACGGCCGCAGACACCACGGCACCTACGACATCGCCGGCCTGTCACAGGCCGTACGAGCCGCTCGTGAGCGGGCGGCGGTGGCCGTCTAGGCAGCGGGAATGCACCGACGGGTGCCGGTGTTGAGACAAATGTAGCTGACATGCTCGGGACAAAATCCCGGGATGTGGGCGGAAGGAGGACCTCATGGCACGCACTACCACTCGTCCCGTCGTCACCCTGAAGTCGACGGCCGGGACCGGCGTCACCTATGTGACGCGCAAGAGCCGTCTCAACGACCCCGACCGGCTTGTCCTGCGCAAGTACGACCCGGTGGCGGGGGAGCACGTCACTTTCCGCGAGGAGCGTTGAACCCAGCAGAGCGGCCGTCCCACCGCGGACAGCCTGAGGAAGGAAGCACCATGAGGCCTGGCATCCACCCCGACTCCCGTCCGGTCGTCTTCCGCGACCGCACGGCGGACACCGCGTTTCTCACCACCTCGACCGCACACTCGTCGCGCACGATCGAATGGGCGGACGGGAACACCTACCCGCTGATCGACGTCGAGATCTCGTCGGCCAGCCACCCCTTCTACACCGGGAGCAAGCGGGTCGTGGACACCGCGGGCCGCGTGGAACGCTTCGAGCGCCGCTACGGGAGGACGTCATGAAGGTCCGCAACTCCCTGCGCTCACTGAAGTCCAAGCCCGGCGCGCAAGTGGTACGCCGCCGGGGTGTGACATTCGTGATCAATAAGAAGGACCCGCGCTTCAAGGCCCGCCAGGGCTGAGACGGCGCGCACGACCGGTCGGCCCGGCCCCGCATTCCGCGGTGGCCGGGCCGTTGTCGTTCTGCGCTCCTAGACGTCAGCACGGGAGGCCAGTGCTGAATGGATGGATTCCGCTGCGGCGAGCAGAGCGTCCTGCGCCGGGGGGCAAATGTTTGGGACGTTGATGGCGCTGTGCGCGAGGCTCGGTGTCCGTACCAGCGTGACGGGCACGCCGGCCTGTTCGAGTCTGCGTGCGTAGGCCTCGCCTTCGTCTCGCAGGACGTCGAATCCGGCGGTCGAGATGTAGGCCGGTGCGACGCCGGACAGGTCGTCGGCCAGCAGCGGGGAGATGCGCGGATCGGTGGCCGACCCGTGGTCGCCCAGGTAGGACCGCCTGTAGAGGTCCATGTCGGCTTCGGTCATGGTGAATCCCTCGCCGAACAGCCGGTATGACGCACGCTTGGCAGACAGATCGGTGACCGGCTGGAAGAGCACCTGCAGTGCCGGAGTCGGCGATGGCCCGCGGCGAGCGGCACGAGCCGTCTCCTGGGCGATGACGGCGGCCAGGTTCCCGCCCGCGCTCTCGCCGCTGACGCCGATGCGGGCCGGGTCCAGCCCGTACTCCTTGGCGTGGGTTGCCACATGGGTGTAGGCGCCGATCGCGTCGTCGAGAGCGGCAGGGAACGGGTTCTCCGGGGCCAGCCGGTAGTGGACCGAGATCACGACGATGCCGGCGTGGTGCGCAAGCCACCGGGAGACGCCGTCGGCCGCCTCAAGGCCACCGAGGGTCCAGCCACCCCCGTGGAAGTGGACGAGCCCGCCCGCCGGGCCGGTGAGTCCGGCCGGACGGTAGACCCGGGCCGACAGGTCGAGGTGAGCGGCGGGAATCGTGATGTCCTCGACCGTCTCGATGGGCAGCTCATCGCCGAAGATCCATGCTTCCGCCGACAGTTGAGCGCGGGCCTTCCCGATCGGCATGGAGGCGAAGTCGCCCCAGCCGGCGAGACGTATCAGACGCAGACCGACCTGAGTGTTGACATCCAGCGTCTGGCCGTCGACCACGGTCGGCCGGCCCGCGAGCCTGCGCTTGACGGGAGCGGGGAGCCTGACCAGGCTCCGCACGACGAGCCGTGCGACGCGATCGGCCAGTGAGTGCTTGACAGGTGCCTTCATCGCTTCGTCACTCCAGGGTATGTGCCGAACACATCACTGATTCCGAACGCACGTTGCAGCCGGGCATCCACAGAGGGTGCGACCAGGGCGAGCGACGCCTGGAGTCTCTGTTCGAGCGGCGCGACCACGATCTCGTCGACGTTCTTCTCGATGCTGCGGATCACCGCTCGCGTGACATCGTCCGGGGAAACCGTTCGCACGCCCTTGGGCAACGCGGCGCCGCTGTCGGCGTACATCCCGGCATCTCTCACGAAGGTCGGCTCGACGATCGAGACACCGACCCCTGTGCCGTGCAGATCCTGCCGGTGCGCGAGAGCGAACCCGCGCAGGCCGAACTTGGTGGAGTTGTACATCGCTGACCCCTTGGAAGCGGTACGACCTCCCATCGACCCGATGAACACGATGTGGCCGTGCCCGCGTCCGACAAGCTGCGGCGTGACGGCTCGTGAGAGCAGAATCGGTGCGACCAGGTTGACGTCGACCGCGCGAGCGATCTCCTCCTCGGAGAAGTCGACCACCGGGCCGACTGTCGACAGTGCCGCGTTGTTGATCAGGATCTCGATCGGGCCGGCTTCATCCAGCAGTCGTGAGACATCGGCGGGGACCGACAGGTCGGCGGCGATCGACGTCGCGCCGATCTCGGCGGCGAGACTTTCGAGGACTTCCACCCGTCGACCCGTGAGGATCAATTCAGCGCCGTGGGCGCGCAACGCTCGGGCCAAGCCTTTACCGAGGCCACCGGTTGCGCCGGTCAGCAGAATTCGGGATCCGCTGAGTCTCACGTTCATTGTTTCTCCTGGGTGGGAGGCCACGGGTGCCAACGGGTTCAAGGTGGAAGTCGGACTCGTCCAGTCGACGGGTGCGTGCCGCGTACTCGAAGGTGAAGCCGGGCCATTGGATGGTGTTCTTGCCGGACGTGGTCTTGTACCAGCTGTCGCATTCCTGGGCCCAGACACTGGTGCGGATGCGTTGCTGGAGGGCGGCGTTGGAACCGGCCTGCACGGCGGACCAGACCTCCAGCCAGGCGATGTCGCCCTTGGCGAGTCGCCTGACTGCTTGAAGCACGTAGTTCATCTGGGCTTCCAGCATCAGTACGACCGAGCTGTGGCCGAGTCCGGTGTTCGGTCCGTAGAGGATGAACAGATTGGGGAATCCGGCGACACTGACGCCCAGGTGCGCTTCGGCGCCGTCGCGCCACGCCTTGTGCAACACCTGTCCGTTGCGTCCGGTGACGTGAATTGGGCCGAGGACTTCGGTGGCCTTGAAACCGGTGCCGTAGATGATCGCGTCGACTTCGTGGAGTCTGCCGTCGGAGGTCTTGACGCCGGTGGGCGTGACTTCGGTGATCGCCGAGGTCACGACGTCGACGTTGGCGCGGTTCAGCGCTCCGTAGTACTCGTTGGAGAGGAGAATGCGCTTGCAGCCGATCGGATCCTCAGGGGTCAACTTGGTGCGCAACGCGTCGTTCGTGACCTGACGCGAGATATTGCGCCGGAATTGTCGGTCGGCGAGTTTGAGCAACTGGGGAAACCTGGTGAACGCGGCGCCGCGTGGTTCCAACTGCCAGTAGGTGAGCCAGCGTGAGAGTCGCTGCAGACCCGGAATCCTGCGGAACGCCGTCCGGGCAATCGGAGCGTAGGCGTGGTCCGGCTTGGGGATGACGTGTGCGGCGTCCTTCTGGAACAGCTTCAGTTGTGCGACGTGGGGCGCGATCGCCGGGACGAACTGGATGGCTGAGGCACCGGTGCCGACGACGGCGACGGATTTGCCGGTCAGGTCGTAATCGTGGTTCCAGGTCGCGGAGTGGAACTGCTCGCCCTGGAAGGTGTCGAGTCCGGGGATACCGGGGATGAGAGGACGGTTCAAGAGGCCTGTGGCGGCGATGAGGATGTCGGCGACGTGGACGGACCCGTCCTCAAGGGTTATTGCCCAGGTGGCCGATTCTTCATCGAATTCCGCGGTGGTCACGTGGGCGTTGAAGCGGATGTGGGGCGTGACGCCGAACTTGCTCGCGGTGTCACGCAGGTACTGGTGGATCTCGGCCTGCGGCGCGAAGCGTCGGGACCATTCGGTGTTCTGGGCAAATGAGTAGGAATACAAGTGCGAGGGGACATCGCATGCGGCGCCCGGGTAGGTGTTGTCCCGCCAGCAGCCGCCGACGTCGTCGGCCTTCTCGAAGAGCGTCAGGTTGTGGAATCCGGCTCTCTTGAGTCGAACGGCCATGCCGAGGCCGGCGAAGCCGGTGCCGATGATCGCGATCGAGGCGGTGTGCGCCATCTTTCAGGCCCTTCCGTGATCCGTCCTGACCTCGATGTTCCGCGTCTCGATCACCACGGAGGAGGTGTCTGTCGGCGCCGGAGTTGTTAGATTCGGCGAAGGCTCGAACGGAGGCGCCGATGGTGCAGTGGGAGATTCCTCGACCGCCGACCAGCGTGTCGGTGCTGGTTGACCTGGGTGTTGATCTCGGTGTGCCCGCAACCGCATCCTTGGCCGGCACCGGACTCACTGAAGCGGCGCTGCGTGAAACCGGTACTGAAGTGACCGCGCGGCAGGAACAGGTGGTGGTCGGCAACCTGCTGGCAGCGACCGGCGGCCGGGGCCATCTCGGGCTGGAGGCCGGCAGCCGCTTCCACCTCACGTCCTTCGGCTTCTGGGGTTTCGCCCTGGTGAGCAGCCCAACGCTCGGCGCCGCGATCAAAATCGCCCTTCAGTACCTTGACCTCACGTACGCCTGGTCGCACTTCGACCTCCGTCGCACTGGCGATGAGGCCCAGTTGGTACTTACCGCTCCGGATGTGCCCGAGCCGTTGAGGCGTTTCACCATCGAACGTGATCTCGCGGTCATCACCGTGCTTCAACGGGAGCTCTTCTCCGCCCGGATCCAGATCCGACGGCTGGTGCTCTCGTTCCCGCCCGCGGACCCGGAGCGTTACGAACAGATCCTGAGCATCACGCCGGAGTTCGACGGCGACGAGACGGTCCTTGCCGTGGATGCCGCCCTGCTCGACCTGCCGATGCCACAGGCCAACGCTCACACCCAAGCGCTCGCGCAGGAGCAGTGCCGGGAGTTGCTCGACCGCAGCAGCGCCCGTACCGGTGTGGCAGGCCGCGTGCGTGACCTGCTGCTGGCGCGACCCGGTGACCCGCCGACGGCCGAACACGTCGCCCGCGAACTGATGATGAGTTCCCGGACCCTCCGTGAACGCCTGGCCGCCGAGCGGACTTCCTACCGCGAGCTACTGGACGAGATCCGGGAGCGTCTCGCCGAGGAGATGATCAGCGAGGGACTCGCGGTCGCCCAAGCCGCTGAACGACTCGGCTATCGAGAAGTGTCCAGTTTTTCGCACGCGTTTCGGCGCTGGAAGGGGATGGGACCTCGCGCATACCGGACCGCCCTGCTGAGGCAGGGCTGACGGCCGCCGAAACTCACAAGTCCTGCGCCGATCGGCACCTGCCCCAGGGCTGGGCCATGGCCAAGAGTCGTGGCCATGCGCAACTGCGACATCGTCGTCTTCGGAGCGACCGGCTTCACCGGTCGGCTCGCTGCCGAATACCTTGCTGAACATCTGCCTGCCGGCGCCCGTTGGGCCATCGCAGGCCGGAGCTCCCAGAAGCTGGAGGCTGTCCGGGACGGTCTGGGACTGCCCGACCTGCCGATCCTCGTCGCGGACTCGTCCGATCCGGCCGCACTCGCGAAGGTCGCTGCCTCGACCCGGGTCCTGATCACGACCGTAGGCCCCTACCTGAAGTACGGCGAGGCACTCGTGAAGGCCTGCGCGGAAGCGGGCACCGACTATCTCGACCTGGCGGCCGAGCAGGAGTTCGTCGACTCCATGTTCGTGAAGTACCGCGCCACCGCCGCCTCCAGCGGCGCCAGGATCGTGCACTCGGCAGGCTTCGATTCGGTGCCGCACGACCTCGGCACGTACTTCACCCTCAAGCATCTTCCTGAGGACGTACCGATCACCGTCGACGGGGTCGTCCAGACCTCGGCGGACTTCTCGGGCGGCACGTTCCACACGGTCGTCAACTACCTTTCGCGTCTACGCCAGTGGCGTGCCGCGGCCCGAGATCGCGCCGCCGTCGAGGGGCAACCGACGGGTCGCGTCTCGCGGAACCCGAGCGCACGGCCGACGCGCCGCTTCGGACTCTGGCTCGTGCCGTTTCCCGGTGTCGACGGTCAGAACATCGCGTACTCGGGCCGACTGCTCGACCGGTACGGACCGGACTTCACGTACCGCCACTGGATCGGAACCCGCCACTTTCCGGCTGCGGCGGGGATCATCGGTTTGGTCGCTACGTTGCTGGTCGGTGCGCAGATCAAGCCGCTGCGGTCGGTACTGCTCAAGTTGAAGGACTCGGGTGCGGGGCCGACGGAGGAGGTCCGCGCCAAGAGCACGTTCACTGTCACCTTCCACGGCAGCGGTGGCGACCGATACGTGGTCTGCCGCGTGTCGGGCGGCGACCCCGGCTATACCGAAACAGCCAAGATCCTCGGCGAATCCGCGATGAGCCTCGCATTCGACGACCTGCCGCGGACGGCCGGTCCGGTTACGCCGGCTGCTGCGATGGGCGACGCGCTGATCGACCGCTTGGTCAGGGCTGGGGTCACGTTTGAACTCGTCGAGGAACGACAGTCCACGTCAAGGACTTGACGGTGCGCTCGCCAGAGGGGGAGTTGAGGGTTCCGGACCTGAAGATGTTGGTGCGGTTCGTCATCGACGGCTTTTCAGAGGGCGTTGCGTTCCGGTGTCGGTGATCGTGAGGAAGGCCAGGGCCCAGTCGTAGGAGCGCAGGCCCTTCGCCCCGACGCCGCAGGCACGGCGCTCGAAGGTCAGCGGGTTGCCGGCGGTCGGCTAAGTCCCTGCTGGCGGCCGCGCTCGGCGGCGTCGTCGTCCTGGTCGGCTTCGGTACGCAGAATGCCACCGCCGATCAGACCTCCGTCGTCAGCACCGTCGCGGCGACGAGTGACGACGACGCGGAGGTGCGGTTCCTCGAGATGGTGGACCTCATCTCGCAGAGTTGTGCCCTGGACGTCTCCAGCGGCGTGGAAGCCGTGGCATCGGCCTCCGTAGCCGAGACCACGGCAGCGGAGCCGACCCCCGACTCCACCCTGCCCGTCCTGGTCGATCCGGTGCCGCTGACCGTGGCAGAGGAGTGCGCTGCCCAGAGGCACCAACTGCGCATCAGCAGGGCGTTCTCAGGGATGGACACCACCACGTACGGGGAGATGCGGGACAAGCTGACGAGCCTGAAATACCCGGCGGCGCGGATCCACCGTATGCCGGACTTCTCGGGCGAACCCGTGGCAAGGCTGGACGTGCGTGTGGGGGCCGAGCGCTTGGCTCTGGAAGTCACCGGCATCAACAACGGCGTCATGGTTGAGGCGTTCGGTGCTCCGGAGGGCGTGAGCGTGACTGAGGTACGGCTGGAGCCGCAGCTGGACCCGCCCACATCATGACGATGCCGCTGTGCGTTACGTTGCTGCCATGCTCACGACGCGCCTCGATCTTGGACGGATCCGCGCGGCCCGCCAGGAAATCGACCCGATCTTCCTGGACACTCCGCTGTACCAGTGCGACGCGTTGGGACGCGAGCTTGGCTGCACGGTGAGTATCAAGCTGGAAACGGCGAACCCGGTGCGTAGCTTCAAGGCCCGCGGCACCGAACTCGTCGCCAGCCTGCTGACCGACCAGGGCCGCACAGCCGCAGTGTGTGCCAGCGCCGGCAACCTCGGCCAGGCACTCGGTTGGTCCGGTCGCCGCCGTGGCCTCGACGTGACGGTCGTGGCATCACGCATGGCGCCCGCTGCCAAGCTCGATCGGATCCACGCGCTGGGTGCGGAGTTGGAGCTGGTCGACGGCGACTTCGAGATGGCCCGCGAACGGGCCGTGAGTATCGCGCAAAGACGCGGCGTCCGGCTGGTCGAGGACAGCCTCGACATCGAGACCTGCGAGGGCGCTGCGACCATCGGCCTGGAACTGGCAAACGGGGCGTCCTCCTTCGACGCTGTCCTGATCGCCCTGGGCGGCGGCGCGATGGCCACCGGCGTGGGCTACGTCCTGAAGACCCTTTCGCCAGACGTCGAAGTGATCTGCGTGCAGCCCCTCGGCGCACCCGCGATGACCCGCTCCTGGCAACAGCGCCAGGTCATCACCACCGACTCGACCGACACCATCGCCGACGGCGTCGCCGGCCGGTACCCCATCCCCGCAGTCCTGGACGACCTCCTCACGGTGGCCGACGACGCTGTGCTGGTCCACGAGGCGTCCATCGTCGCGGGCATGCGGATGCTCCTGGAGCGCGCGGGGCTGGTCGTCGAACCCTCAGCGGCCCTAGGTGTCGCGGCCATCCTGGAAGACCGCGACCGCTTCGCCGGCCGCCACGTGGCGACCATCATCTGCGGCAGCAACGTCGACCTGGGCGCCTACCACCGCTGGGTCCGCACGTGAGCCGGCGGGATGGACGCCGCCTCCCCGCGCCGACGGGGCAGCGCCGGAGCCGCCCAAACAGTCGATACACAGACGCTGACACCGTCCGACGGGAATCGGCAGGACACGATCGGTCGCCGTTCACTACTGTCACATCGGAAAGGATGTGGACATGGCACTGGTCAAAAAGGGATCGCGGCTCATCAACGTGGACGGCACCACCTACCGTTGGCGCCTGCGCGGACGGCCGACCTACGACCAGGGACTGGTCCACTCGCCGCTCACCTACGCGGTCGAACACGCGGACCATCCCGGCAGCACACTGGTGATCACTACCAACCAGCCGCATCCGAGCAACTGGTTCGGAACCCCAAGCAACCCGGTCCTGCCATCCCAGGTGGCTGACACCATCCGCACCGCCATCACCCAGGGCTGGACACCCGAGAGCCCCGGCTTACCCTTCCACCTCGACGAGTCAGCAGGGTTCGTCTCGTCCCACTGACACACCCCGCACCCAAGGACTCACCGACAGGCGATCGGTGAGTCCTTTTGCTTCCCGATCTCCGCACTCCCCAGTTGGTTCGTTCCGGGCATCGGGGGCATCGGGGGCATCGGGGGCATCGGTGCTCGTCGGGCCTGAGGGCCCGCGAAAGCATGGGCCGGCGACCAGGAACCCGCTACGACCCGGGATCGCTGAGTACCTCGGTCACCAGGTCGAGGAAGCGGTCGAAGTCGAGGCCGGACACGGTCCGGATGATGGGCAGATCGCCCCGTCCGTGGTGCGCACGGCGTTCGACGACTGTCATGCCGCGGGTCAGTTCGCCGCGGCGTTCGACGTCGCAGCGGACCTCGACACATTCGATGAGCGTGGGGTCGATGAGGGCGGCGACGGCGACGCTGTCGATGAGGGAGCAGTACGACTGGTAGCCGCGCCCCTTGACGTAGTCCACGACCCGGGCGGCGAGGGCGGCTTCAGGGGTCTGCGCGCGGCGCAGCCGGTCGAGGTCGCTGTCGCGGAAGTTGATGCGGGGGTGGGTGGCGATGTCGAGGCCGACGGCCACGAGATCGAACCCGGCCCGGAAGACCCGGTGGGCCGCTTCGGGGTCGACGAACAGGTTCCATTCGCTGACCGCGTTGTCGCCGGTGGCCTGGGACCAGGCGTAGGGGGTGAGCCCGTAGGAGCCGCCGATGATGACGAGTTCGGTCACCTTCTCGGGCAGGCGCGGGTCGATCTCCAGGGCGAGGGCGATGTTGGTCAGCGGCGCGAGTGCCGCGATGCTGATGTCACCGGCGTGGGCGTTGACGGTGTCCACGATCAACTGCGGGGCGGGGCGCGGGTCGACGGTGCGCGCCGAGGCGGGGAAGTGGGATTCGGCGAGGCCGTCGCTGCCGTGCGAGAAGGGGTCGACCGGGTAGTCGCCGTCCAATGGCAGAAGGGGGCCCTGGCCGACGGGGATGTCGCCGCGGTCGAGCAGGTCGAGGATGCGCAGCGCGTTCGCGGCGGTCTTGTCCGAGGTCAGGTTGCCCGTGGCGGCGGTGACAGCGCGGGTCCGCAGCTCGCGCGACTTCAGCGCGAGGATGATCGCGAGGGCGTCGTCCATGCCTGGGTCGGTGTCGATCAGAAGGTTCTTCACACACGCCTCTCTCGCATTCGGCATCCCGGCTCCAGGCGTCCGGGGGAGTACTCCGCCGAGAGCCGGGACACTGAAAGGTATGGTAGGTATAACAACAAGCAGATTCAATGGGGGACGTCGGAACGCGGAGGAACTCGGAGGGACGACGGTGACCCAGCGGCTCGTTGCGGTGTTCTCCCACGCGGTGACCGACGAGGTGTACGCGGTGGACGGCAGGTTGGTGGCCCGTGAGGTCGGCGGAGCCGGGGCGTACGCGGCCGTCGGGGCGAGCCTGGTGTCCGCGCCGTGGAGCACGGGCATCGTGTCCGGCGTCGGCGCGTCGGACCGGCGGCGGCTGAGCGCATGGTTCCAGCGGCGCGAGATCGACCCCGTGGGACTGTTCGAGGTCGGCGAGCACAGCCCCGTCACCCGCGTGCGCTATCTCGACGACGGCGAGCGCGTGGAGGAGTCCGTGCTCGGGGACGCCCACTTCGCCGCGCACACCCCCTACCCCAGCCGGTGGCCGGTCGGGCCGGACCGGTTGGCAGGGGCCTATCTCTTCCACGGCGCCGACGAGTTGTACTGGCGCGAGGTCGCCGCGCTGCGGCCACGGTGGCGCGGCCCGGTCCTGTGGGAGATCGCCGCCGACGCCTGCACCCCGGCCGACCGTGCCCGGGTGGCGGAGC
Organism: Streptomyces sp. NBC_00038; assembly: GCF_026343635.1. Classification (NCBI taxonomy): domain Bacteria; kingdom Bacillati; phylum Actinomycetota; class Actinomycetes; order Kitasatosporales; family Streptomycetaceae; genus Streptomyces; species Streptomyces sp. NBC_00038. Next base: position 70,900 of record NZ_JAPELQ010000001.1, on the reverse strand, counting down.
TGGCCAGAGGTGTCGACGTACTGTCGCTCAACGCCGCGGAGGCCGCAGCCCTGACCGGCCGGCCGGACCCGCTCGACGCGCTGGCCCAACTCCCCGGGGACGGGCTCGTGGTGATCCTCCGGTGCGGCCCCGCGGGATCGCTGGTCCGGCACGGGCGCAGGTCCTGGCACGTGGGAGTGGCGCCCGGACCGGTGATCGACCCGACCGGCGGCGGCAACGCCTACTCGGGAGCCTTCCTCGCCGCCTACGCCTCGACCGGCGACATCCCCGCCTCGGCGCGGGCCGCCGCGGCCGCCGCCTCCCGCACCATCGCCCAGTACGGCGCCCCGGCCGTCGGCCCCCGAGAGCGCGACGAGACCCGGCGCGCTGCCCGCGAAGTGACGGTGTCCGCGACCACCACGTGACGAAGGAGCAGATATGGCCGCTGGAGCAGGCATGGGCGACATGCCCGGCCCGGGCTGGAACCCCGCCCGGATCTACGACGACTACCGCTTCGCCGGCCACCTGCCCCGCCGCGGGCTGCTCCGGGACGGCAGACCGGCGCTGTCCGGCATCGACCCGAGCCGCGTGGCCCGCTACGTCCTGGTGACCGTGCGCGATCCGCTCTGCGCGTATGACGAGGATCCGGCCGAGCAGATCGCGCGACGGCTCGACGAGCCCGGACGGATCGGCGACTCGGGGATGTTCACGACGTACTCGGGGCGCTGCGAGGGTGTGCCCGTGACCGTCGTCTCGGGCGGGAGCGGCTCTCCCGAGGCCGAGTTGATCATGCATGAACTGCTGGAGTTCACCGAGGCGGACACCTTCGTACGGGTCGGCGGCTCCGGCGGTATCCACCCCCGGGCGCTGCCCGGAGACGTCGTGGTCACGACCGGTGTCGTCCGGGACGAGGGGATGACCCGCGCCTACATCCCGGCGTCCTATCCGGCTGTAGCCCACCACGAAGTGGTCCTGGCGATGTCGCGGGCCGCGGTCGAGCTCGGCTGCACCTTCCATCAGGGTGTCACCAGGTCCAGTGACTCCGACTTCTGCGGGGTGGGTCGCCCCGGAGTGGGCGGTTATTTCCAGCCATGGCACCTCGACATCCTCGAGACCTGGGCCCGGGCAGGCGTGCTCAACGGGGACCGGGAGTCCGCGGCCGTGGTGACGCTCGCCGGGCTGTTCGGCAAGCGCGGCGGTTCGGTCTGCTCGGTCGCCGACAACGTCATCGCCAACAGGCCTTTCGCCGCCGGGGCCGGTCATGTTGCGGCTGTCGACGTTGCGTTGCGCGGCGTGGTCCAGCTAGCCCGCCTCGACGCCGCCAGGGCAGCCTCGGGCGGTGGTCCCTGGGTGCCGGCGTCCTTCGAAGCCGTGTCCGAAACTCGTTGACACTGCCCAGCAGTGGTCCTATGGTACTGAGATCAGTACCAATAACAATGAGGTTAGCGGTGCTCCTGGCGGACCCTGAAGGGCCGGCGTGCGGTAGCAAAGGAGCTTGGTACATGAGCAGATCAGGGATCCGGGTACTCGGTGCGGGCCTGGCGGCGATGGCGGTGGTTCTCTCCGCGTGCTCCGGCGGCAGCTCCTCGGCCGCCGGCGGTCGTCAGACCCTCCAACTGTGGTTCTGGGGCGCGTCGCCGCAGCAGCAGAAGACCATGCAATCGGTGCTCGTCGACGGGTTCGACAAGTCGCAGAGCAAGTACCACCTCGAAGTCACCTTCAACAACGCCGTGGACAAGAACGTCCAGGTGGCGCTGTCCGCCAACAAGGGCCCCGACATCGTCTACGGATCAGGGCCGTCCTTCTCCGCGGCCTACGCGGTCCAGGGCAAGCTGGCCGACATGACCCCGTACGCCGAGAAGTACGGGTGGAAGGACCGGATCCTGGCGCCGATGTACGACTCCGGGACCGTGAACGGCAAGCTCTATTCGCTGCCCAACTCGCTGGAGAACCTGGGGATCTTCTACAACAAGAAGGTCCTCGACAAGCTGGGCGTCGGGGTGCCGACCACCTTCGCCGAGCTGACCGCGGACATGGACAAGGCCGCCAAGGCGGGCATGTACCCATCGGTCACCGGCAACAAGGGCTGGAAGCCGGTCAACCAGAACTACATCTCGATGTTCCTGACCCACGTGGCGGGCGGCAAGGCCGTCTACGACGCGCTGCAGGGCGAGATCAAGTGGACCGACCCGAAGATCGTCGAAGCCGTCAACGACTCCGCCGACTTCTACAAGAAGGGCTACCTCGGCGGCGAGGACTACGCGAACCTGAACTTCACGGAGTCCATGCAGCTGCTGGCCCAGGGCAAGTCGCCCTTCTTCTTCGGCCCCACGCTGGCCTTCCAGTTCGCCAGCGACTACTTCAACGACGCCGCCGGGAACACCTCGGACCTCGGCTTCGCCCCCTTCCCCAACGTCACCGCCGGCCTGCCTTCGCCCAGCGGGACCCTCGGCACCACGGCCTCGCTGTCCATCAACGCTCACTCCTCGAACAAGGACGGGGCGGCCGAGGTGATCGACTACATGATGAGCGAGAAGTTCGCGCAGGAGATGAACAAGACCTGGCCCGGGTACTGGGGCGTCCCGCTGAAGGACTGGGACCTCGACCCCGCCTCGTACACAGGTCTGTCCAAGGAGTTCGTCCAGTCGGTCAAGGACACCGTCGACATGGTCAGCACGGGCGACTACGGCTTCTTCGCCGGCACCTTCTTCCCGCCGGCCACCGCCACCGCCTTCACCGACGTGGACGGGGTCTGGCTCGGCACGGAGAGTACGACCGACTTCCTGAAAAAGGTCCAGTCGACCTTCGATGACGAGAAGGCCAAGGGTCTGGTGCCACCGGTTCCCGAACCCGCCGGGTAACGGTCCGTCCCCACCGACCCAGAACCGTCGGATGCCGCGGGCCCACGGCGCGGCATCCGACGCACGGAGGAATGCGAGCATGACAGCTACGGCAACTCTGGTGCCCCACAGGGAGGGCCAGGCCCCCGCGCCGGACCACCGGGCCCGCCGCGCCTACCGGCGCCGCCGGTCGCTGGTCAACCACCTGCTGGTCGCACCGGCCCTGCTCCTGTCGGTCCTGGTCGTCGTCGTACCCGGCGTCCTGACCGCGATGGCCGCCTTCACCGACTGGACCGGCGTCGGCTTCCACGCGAACTACGTCGGCCTGAGCAACTTCACCGACATCTTCGCGGACCCCGTCTTCACGACCGCCCTGGGCAACAACATCAAGTGGCTCGCCCTCTTCCTCACCCTCCCCGCCGTCATCGGCCTGCTCACCGCGTGGCTCCTGCTCCGCCGACGCCGCACGCGCACCTTCTACCAGGTCGTCTACCTCATGCCGTACGTCCTGGCGCCGGTGGTCAACGCGATGGTGTGGCTGAGCATCATCTACAACCCCAACGGCGGGGTCACCGGCGTCCTGCACATCGAGTCACCGCTGTCGAGCCTGCACGGGGCGATCTACGCGGCCGCCGCGGTCGACATGTGGCACTACTGGGGTTTCCTCACCGTCGTCTACCTCGGTGCCATGAGGCAGACACCGGTCGAGCAGGTGGAAGCGGCCATCGTCGACGGTGCGGGCTCCTGGCAGGTCTTCCGGCACGTCTATCTCCCCAGCATCCGCCCCACGTTGCTGCTCATGGGAGTGATGACGGTCATCTTCTCCTTCCTCGCCTTCGACTACGTCTACCTGCTCACCCAGGGCGGCCCCGCGCACGGCAGCGAGGTGCTGGGCACCTACGCCTACGCCTTCGCGTTCTCGGCCTTCGAGTTCGGCAAGGCAGCCGCCGTCGGGCTCATCATGAGCTTCTTCGGACTGATCGCCTCGTGCGTCTACACATGGATGAGCCGGAGGCAACTGTCGTCATGAGCAACCGACTCAAGGGCGTCATGGCCCACGCCGTGCTTCTGGTGTTCGCCGCCACTGCCCTCTTCCCCCTCCTGCTGGTCCTGCTCAACAGCTTCAAGTCCAACGCGGGCGTCACCGGCAGCCCCTTCGCGCTCCCGAAGTCGTTCAGCCTGTCCAACTTCGAAACCGCCTGGCAGTACGGCGCGTTCGGCACTGGATTCGTCAACAGCCTCCTGCTCACCGGGACCACGGTCGTCGTCGTACTGCTCTGCTCCTCCCTGGCCGGGTACGTCCTGGCCGGCCAGAAGATCCGCATGTGGCCCGCCGTCATGGTCTACCTGACCATGGCCATGACGGTGCCGATCCAGCTGTTCATCTTTCCGCTGTACGCCGGAGTCGCCGCCCTGGGGCTGCTCGACAACGTCTTCGCCGTCGGCGTGATCCTCGCCGCGATCAACATGCCGTTCGCGACCTTCCTGATGCGCACCTTCTTCCTCAACGTCCCCAAGGAACTCGAAGAGGCGGCTCTGGTCGACGGCGTCAACGTCTTCCAGCTGATCCACCGGGTCCTGCTCCCCGTCGTACGGCCCGGTCTGATCACCGTGGGGATCATCGTCGGCCTGAACGCCTGGAACGACTTCCTCATCTCCTCGACCTTCCTGCACGATCCCGCCGACCAGACCGTCACCCTGGGCTTCCTGTCGATGAACGGCACCTTCTCCACCCAACTCGGGGCCATGATGGCGGGCGCCCTCATCCTCATCCTCCCGGTCCTCGGCGTGTTCATCGCCCTGCAGCGCTACGTCGTGGACGGCATGGCCGGCGGCGCGGTCAAGGGCTGACATGACGACACATCCCGTACGACACACCCCTGTTCGGCGCGAGCGGTACGCCGAGCAGGTCTACGCCGGAGTCCTCGGCAAGATCATCGGCGTCTATCTCGGACGCCCCGTCGAAGGCTGGCCCTACCAGGACATCACCGACCGGTTCGGAGAGGTCGGCCGGTACGTCAACGACGACTTGGGCATCCCGCTGATCGTCGCCGACGACGACATCTCCGGCACCCTCGCCTTCGCCCGCGTCGTCCTCGACAACCCGGGCCGGACGGTCGAGGCGGCCGACGTCGGCGACACCTGGCTCAACTACGTCATCGAGGACCGCACCATCCTGTGGTGGGGCGGCATGGGACGGTCCACCGAGCACACCGCCTACCTCAACCTGCGCCGGGGCATACCGGCTCCGAGCAGCGGATCGATCGCTGTCAACGGCCAGACCCTCGCCGAGCAGATCGGCGCCCAGATCTTCAGCGACGCCTTCGGCCTGATGCACCCCGACGACCCCGACCGCGCCGTCGCCCTGACCAGGGCCGCCGCCTCGGTCAGCCACGACGGCGACGCGCTGGAGTCGGCCGGACTGCTCGCCGCCATGCGCGCGCTGGCCTTCGACGAACCCGACCTGGACCGCCTCCTCGACACCGGCACCGCCTACGTGCGCTCCCCGGCCGTGCGCCGCCTGCTGGACGACGTCCGCGCCAACTGCTCCGCCGCACACGACTGGCGCGACATCCGCGACTGGGTGGACCAGCACTACGGGTACGCCCGCTACCCCGGCCCCTGCCACGCGCTGTCCAACCTGGCCATGTCGCTCGGTGCGCTCCTCGGCGCCGGCGACAGCTTCCCCGCCTCGGTGATGATCGCGTCGTCCGTCGGCTTCGACACCGACAGCAACGCCGGGACCGTGGGCTGCCTCAACGGCGTACGCCTCGGTCTCGACGCGCTGGGCGAGGGCCCCGACCTGAGGACACCGGTGGCCGACCGCCTGCTTGTCGTCACCGCCGACGGAGGGGAGTGCGTCAGCGACGCCACCCGCGAGACCGACCGGATCCTGGCCTCCGCCACCACTCTCGCCGGGGGCGAACTCCCGCCGCCGCGACCCCGGTTCACCTTCGCCTACCGCGGCTCGGTCCAGGGTTTCACCGCCTGCCCGTACCACCCGGGGGCCGACGGACCGCCGCCTGCGGGCACCGGCGACGCGCTGCGCGTACGCCTCGGCGGCCCGCACGGACCGGGCACGGCCCACGTCTCCACGCCCACGTTCCTCGATCCCGCCGACACCAGCGGCAATTTCTCCACCCTCGCCAGCCCCACGCTCTACCCCGGCCAGACACTGACCGCCCGCCTGTCCGCCGCCCGCGACGGCACGAACGTACGCCCCTACGTCCTGTACGCCGACGAAGGACGGACCACCACGGTCCTCGGCGAAGCGAACTCCCTCGGTCCCACGCCGCGTACGGTCACCTGGCAGGTCCCACCGGCCGGCAATCTGGTCCCCTTCAGAGTCGGATTCGCCTTCACCGCAGACGGCCCCGGGGCAGAGGCCTTCCTGCACGAACTGGACTGGCGCGGCGCACCGGAGGACTTCGAGCAGAGCGGTGTCCTGCTCGCCTCCATCTGGGACACCAAACCCCAGGCACTCGCGCCCTGGGTGAGCTCGGCGAAGAACTTCGAGGCCGACTTCGCCGTCACCTACTCCGTATCCCACCCCGACATCCTCGGCGTCGTCACCACCGGCACCCGGGACTGGACCGACTACGCCGTCGCCAGCCGGCTCACCTTCTCCCTGCACGAGACCGCCGGCCTGGTGGTCCGCAGCAGAGGCCACCGCCGCTTCTACGCCGGGGTATTCAGCGGTGGGGACCGCCTGCGTCTGCTGCACCAGCGCGACGGCGAACGCCGCGTCCTGGCCGAGACTGCGTTCACGTACGAGCGCGACCGCCCCTACGCGGTGGAACTGCGTTGTCGTGGCAGGGAGTTCGCGTTGTCCGTCGACGGCAGCATCCGGCTCACCGCCATCGCCGACGACACCCTCGGTGGCGGCACCGGATTCGTCGTCGAGCGCGGCGCCGTCGCGGCCGACGGCGTGCGCATCTCACGTCTCGCCGCGCCCTAGGCAGTACAGCGCGGTGTACCACCCGGGAAACGAACACGAAAGGCACATCGATGAGCACTCCCCCCACGATCGGCAAGTGGCAGCGCTTCAGCGTGAACACCAAGCCCGCCGACGGGTACGCAGCACCCGTCGGCTACACCGATCTCACTCCGCGGCTCAGGGACGCCGTCCCGCCGCAGCTGGGCGACGGGACGCTCACGGTCTACCTCCCGCACACCACCTGCACGCTGATCCTCAACTCCGGTGTCGACGGCACCACGCTGCACGACATCCGGCTGTTCATCGAGGGGCAGATACCCGTGGACCGCCCCTTCGTCCACCTCCATGACGGACCGCAGGACGCGGCCGCGCACGTGCGGTGCGTGTTCGGTGCCCAGTCGCTTACTCTGCCGGTCGCCGACGGGCAGTTGGGGATCGGCCACAGCCAGGGCATCTACCTCCTGGAGCTGGACGGGCCGCGCGACCGCACCGTCCAGTACGCCTTCTCCCGGTTCTCACAGTGACACTGGTCGGCATCCACGGAGGCCTGTCGGTCGATCATCTGGTCACCGAACCCGCCGGGGCACGCTTCTCGTGCCCCGGCGGGCCCGCCCTCTTCGCCGCACTGGGCGCGCGACTCGTCTCCGGCACCGATGTCCGCGTGAGCTGTCCACTGCCCGGGGATGCCCCCGAGTTCGCGCGGATCTTCGACGACTTGGGTGTCGACCGGCGGTACTGCCACCCGGTGCCCACCGTGCCGAGGTTGTGGATCCTGAACTCGGCCCGCGGACGGCGCATCGTCACGCAGGACACGACAGCGCGTACCGAACTCGAAGGGCCCGATCCGGTCGGGCCCGGGTCGCATGACTCGCTTCCCGCGCCGGCGGCCGGTTTCCAGGATGGCCTCGACGGACTGGTCGCGTCGTCACCCGCCGAGCGGCCCGAGGCAGACCCGAAGACCCGGGTCGGTCTCGACCCTCACCAGGCCCTGGTCGCCGAACAGGGACTGGAGCACCTGCGCCGGGTGGTCTCGGCGACGACCGTGCTGCTGCCGAGCCGAATCCAGTTGAGTCTGCTGGACTCCGACCCACGCCGCGCCGCCAGGTCGCTGGCGGCCGGGCTGGGCCTGCCGGTGGTGGCGCGCCTCGACGCCGAGGGCAGTTACGTCGTCACCGCCGACGGCAACTGGTCCGTACGCGACCGAGCGGCCACCGTCGTGGAGACCACCGGCGCCGGAGACGCCTCCGCGGGCGCTGTCGTGGCCGCCCTCGCCGCCGGCGCCGACCCCGTCGAAGCCGCCTTGTACGGCACCAGCATTGCCCGCACAGCCCTCGCCGACTGGGGCCACGAAGCCCTCGCCGCGGCGGCACCCATCGCATGTCCCTTCCCCGGCATCACCACCCGCAAGGAGCACTAGAACCATGCCCGCCACACCCGCACCCGCCACCTCGAGTGCCGCGCTGCGCGCCGCGCTGCTGGACGTGCCACCGGTAGCCGTCGGCAGCGTCCCGGACCTGGGACGCGCGGTCTTCGTCGGCTCGGGGGACTCCCTGGCCTCCGGGCTGATCGCCACCGGATTCGGCCACCGAGCCCTGTCGGCAGGCGATGTCGCCTGGAGCGAGACCCTGCCCGCCGCCTGTGACACCCTCGTGGGCATCTCGCACTCCGGAACCTCCGGGGCCACCGTCCGGGCCCTGCGCATGGCGCGGACTGCCGGGCTGAAGACCGTCGCGATCACCTCGCAGGCTTCCTCACCGCTGGCGGACAGTGCCGACGAAGTCCAGTTGGTGCCTGTACTGCGCGTAGAGGAGGTCGTCCCCTGCGCCGGACACGTCATGCTCGCCCAGGGGGTGGCGGCCGTCTGCGGAGTCGACACCTCGCCCTTCAACCCGGCCCTCGCGAAGAGCCTGGACAGGGTCCGCGTGACGGTCGACGCGCAGGTGCGCGCTCTGCCCGAGTCCGCGCCGGCCGCCGTGTCGGTCCTGTCACTTCCGGAGCTGTGCAGCGGAGCCGACTTCTGGGTCCTGAAGCTGATCGAGGCCTGCGGTCTGGCAGTTCGCAACGTGCCCCTTGAAGAGAGCGGGCACGTCGACTACTTCATCGGCCCCGAGCAGCACCTCACCCTGCAACTCATGGGTCCTCACGGCCGACCGCGATTCGACCGCCTGGCCGAGGCCCTGCTTACCACCGGCCAGACCGTCGTTCAGGTTGACACCAGCGGTCTGACGGACTCCGATCTGCCCGATGCCGCCGTTCTGCATGACATCGCCACGGCGGTGGCGGGGGCCTGGTTCGCCCAAGGTGCGGCGTTGCGGTGGGGTCGTCCGCCCTTCCGCGGCGGAGCGGTGAACATGGACGCGCAGCACATCAAACTCGATTCCTGACGCAGGCATCGCTCCCTTCGCGCGCCGTGCCGTTTCTGTGAGCCGCGTACGATAGGTGCTAAAATTGAGACCAATTGTGCGACGTGATTGACGGCGCGCGAAGTGGTGAGGGGAGTCCGTTCTTGTCCGTCGTCGACGGCGCGACGACCGACCGGGGGCGCATGTCTGTGCACCCGGTGGATCGCAGGTCGCCCATGCCCGCCTGGGCTCAGGTGCAGCGTGATCTGCGCCGGCAGATCGACCAGGAACTCCAGACGGGCTACCGGCTGCCGACCGAGCGCGAACTCTCCGAGTTGTACGGCGTCAGCCGCATCACCATCCGCCAGGCGCTCGGGGCCTTGGCCGCGGACGGCTACGTCGAGCGCAGGCAGGGCGCCGGGACCTTCGTCGCCGACATACCGGAACCCGTCCAGCACGACTTCGCGCTCACCACACCGTGGCGGGACCGCTTTCATGCCGCGGGCCAGACCGCGAAGTCCATCCAACTGCGTGACGAGCCCGCCGAACCCGAGCCCCATGAGCTGATCAAGCTCATCACCCCGGAGGAAGCCTCCGCCAAGCAGCTTCATCTCAAGCGGCTTCACGTGGTCAACGACCGCGCCATCGGGCTCACGGACTCGTGGGTCCCCGAACCCATCGCGCCCGGGCTGTCCGATCAGCTCCTCGTCGACGGCTCCCTGTCCCGGACCCTTCGCGAGATCTTCGAGCTCGTGCCCTTCGACGCCAACCACTACCTCGAAGTCGGCGCGGCCAACTCCCATGAGGCCCGCCTGCTGAACACGACCCTCGACGCGCCGCTGTTCGTGGTGTGGTCGGTGGCCCGCCTGGAAGACGGCCGCCTGTTGGAGACGACACGGACCGTGTGGCTCGGGAGCAGGGTGCGCTTCCACTACACGTCCTGACTACTACCTCACGAATCCCCGGCAGGCAGGCAGGCGCTGCGTACTGAGCGCTGGGTGGCGTGTCCGGGAATGCCTCATGTCCCTTGTACGGGCATGGTGGAAGAGTGATCGTGCTGGCCGTGCTGTTCGCCGTCATGGGGGCCGCCAGTAACGCGGCCGGCACTGCCTTCCAACGGAAGGCGGCGTCCACCGTCGCGCACGGCGGTGGACTGCGCCTGATGCTCGATCTGGCTCGGCGTCCGGCGTGGCTGATCGGCATCGCCGGGGTTGTCGCGGCCGCAATTTTCCAGGCCTTGGCTCTGGTGAACGGGCCGCTGGCTCTGGTGCAGCCCTTGTTCATCCTGGAGCTGCCGTTGGCCCTGCTGATCGCGATTCCGCTGCTGCACAGGCGTCTGCCAAGTGCGGGCTGGTGGGCCGTCGCCGGTGTGGTCGTCGGCCTCGCTCTGCTCCTCGGGGCTGCTGCTCCTTCGGGGGCACGCGACCAGGCCGCCATGGCGAGGTGGATCCCGGCGCTGGTGCTGTGCCTGGGGGCGATGGGCGTGCTGGTTGCTCTGGCCCGTCCGGGGCGCCCGCAGCTGCTCCGGGCCGCAGTGCTGGGATCGGCGTCTGCCGTCGGCAACGCCCTGACTGCCGCGCTGCTGAAGTCGGCAACGGGAACCCTCGCCGACAATGGTTTCGTCGCATTCCTCAGCGCGTGGCAGACCTATGGGTTCGCGCTGACCGGCATCAGCGCCATCCTGCTGCTGGAGAACGCGTTGCAGGCCGGCTCCTTGGCGGCCTCGCAGCCCGCCCTGACCATCGGTGACGCGACGGTCAGTCTGATGCTGGGCATCACCCTGTTCGGGGAGACCGTACGTACCGGGTGGTGGCTGCTCCCTGAGGCGATCGGGACCGCGGCGATTCTGTGGGGTGTGCTACGGCTGACCCGTGTGGTGCCGCACATTCGCCAGGTCACGGGGTAGCCGCTCACCCACGTGTGCTCTCCCCGGCGTAGCGGTTGCCGTCAGTGCACCGACTTGGAGCCCGCGCAGATAGGCGGCGTGGAAGCCTCGGCATCAAGGTGGGCACAGGCCCGGTTGAATATTGAGTTGCGACGCTCTGTGACCGTTGGCGAGACCTGTGCGCATCCTTCGTTTCAGGTCGCCTGCATGGCCAGCCTGCGCAGGGCCCGCACGGCAGGTGATCCGGGGTCGGCCGTCATCAGGACAACCTCCTGGTCATCCTCGGGCACGAGCAGGACGTCGCAGTTCAACCGCAGCGCACCGGCCTCCGGATGGTCCAGGGTCTTGGTGCGATGCCCGGGAGCGTGGACCGGACGCGCCTCCCAGATCTGCCGGAACTCCTCACTGCCGGCGTGCAGTTCGGCCAGCAGCGCGGCCAGCTGCGGGTCATGCGGGTAGCGATCCGCGGCACGGCGCAGCCGCGCCACCACGATGTGCCCGAATTCCTCGGCGCTGGAGCTCTCGTACATCCGCCCCTGGCCCAGGAAGCGGCGTCGGGCCAGGTTCGTCGTCCCGCCTCCAAGGTCGGCGCCGAGCAGTGCCCGGGCCAGGGGGTTCCAGGCGACAACGTCGTACGCCGCGTCAGTGACGATGGCACCGGTCTCCGGTAGCCGCTCCAGCATCCGGGCCACGTGCGGGCGCACCCACCGCACAGCGCTGATGCCAGGCGGCGCGCTTGAACCCGCCAGGCGGAACAGATGGCTGCGCTCGGCCGGCGTGAGCCGCAGCGCGCGGGCCAGCGCGTCCAGGATCCGGGCCGATGGCCGCGGCCCCCGGGCCTGCTCCAGCCGCGTGTAGTAGTCGACCGACATGTGGGCGAGCTCCGCCACCTCTTCGCGGCGCAGACCCGGTGTGCGGCGGTCGGTGCCCGTCGCCGCCAGGCCGATCTCGTGCGGACGCAGGGCCGCCCGGCGGTCCCGCAGGTAGTGGGCCAGCTCCTGCCGCGCCATGTCGCCTCCTCCCACTGCCTGGTACAGGCTGTCCCTGGCAGGGCGCCCGCGACCAGGGAAGTGTGGTTGCCATGAACGAACGCACAGCTCTGGTCACCGGTGCCAACAAGGGCATCGGCAAGCATATCGCCCGGCTGCTCGCCGCCGAGGGCCTCACCGTGTACGTGGGCTCCCGTGACCCTGGGCGCGGGCAGCGGGCCGTCGAGGAGATCGGATCCGGGGCCTGTCTGCTGGTCCTCGACGTGACAGATCCCGACGGCGTCGCACAGGCCGCGGCCCAGATGGACCGCTTGGACGTGCTGGTCAACAACGCCGGCATCTCGCCGTCACTCGCCCCGCCGGCCGACACCGGCGTCGAGGAGTACCGGCGCACATACGAGACCAATGTGTTCGGGGTGGTGGCGGTGACCAATGCCTTCCTGCCCGCCCTGCGGCGGTCCCCGCGCCCGCGCATAGTCAACATCTCCAGTGGCACCGCGTCGCTGACCTGGAGCACCACCCCCAACCCCCAGTTCACCCCGGGAAGCGGTGGCGCAGCCGCCTACCGGTCGTCCAAGGCCGCCCTCAACGCCCTCACCGTCTTTTACGCCCAGACGCTGGCCGAGGACGGCTTCAAGGTCAACGCGCTCGCCCCCGGCCTGCGGGCCACCGGTCTCAACCCCCGGGCCGCCGCTGCCGGCGGCGACCCGGCCGAGGCCGCGCAGGGTGCCCTCCGCCTGGCCCTGCTGCCGGACGACGGCCCCACCGGTGGCTTCTTCTCCTGGGACGGAACGCCCGTGCCCTGGTGACCAGTCATGAGCGGCGGCGGGGACGGGTGTCCCAGCGGTGTGTGGTCCATGCCTGCCGGATCCGACTGCGCACGGTGATGATCGTGTCGGCGAGGTCGAGGAAGGCGTCGATGACGGTGGTGCGCCGCTCGTAGCAGCGGGCGAACCGGTAGAAGGCGTTCTGCCAGGCGTGAGTGCGTTCGACATGCCAACGCCGGCTGGCCTGGATGGGCACCTTCTCCCCCTTGTGCGCGATGCGGCCGTGCAGGCCGCGTTCGTTGAGCAGAGCGCGGGTCTTGTCCGAGTCGTAGCCGGCGGCCAGGTGCACGGTGATGTCGTCGGGTAACGGCCCCAGGTCGTTCAGACGGTCCAGGATCGGGGCGAGCAACGGGGAGTCGTGGCGGTTGGCACCGGCCAGGATACGACCCAGGGGCATGCCGTACCCGTCCGTCATGCCCGAGCGTTTCAGGCCCTGTTTGCCGCGGTCGACCGGTGAGCGACCGGCCACCTCGCCGCCTCCGGGCGCCTTGGTGATGGAGCCGTCCACGGCGATCTGGTCGAGGACGAGGCCGACGATCCTGTCGTAGGAGTCCAGCGCGATCTGCTTGATCTGGGCGAACACGCCGAGTTGTATCCACTTGTCGCGGCGGCTGCGGATCGTGGTGGCCGAGTAGGTCGTGTCGGCGATCGCCTCGTAGGAGCAGCCGAAGCGCAGCAGTTGCAGCATCTTGTCGAAGATGATCCGGTCGCTGATGCGCCGTCGATGGCAGCCGAGTGGATGGTCCGGATGGAACTCCGGCCGCTTGGGCAGCAGAGCCACAAACTGGTCCCAGAGCGGTTCGGTGAGCCGTGATGGCAACGCGGGCACAGGTCTCCTCAGTGGTCACAGAGCGTCGCAACTCCATGATCACCGGGACCTGTGCCCGTTCTGTTGCCGGGGTCCCCAACCGCGCCTATCCGCGCGACCTCTTGACTCGCCCGGACTCGCGGAACTGCGCGGGAGCGGCTTGCCTTTGTTGGGGGTGTGACTTGGCGACGTACGACGGTGGCGGGCGGAGGCCAGCAGCTCATCGCGGTCGGCTTCGCGGAACCAGCGCGCGGTCATGCGGGAGGCTACGTGCTCTCGACTCTCACCGCATTGAGAGGAATTGCGCGGCCTGGCCAGTCGCTACCTGGGTCCCGGCCCGTCGTCTCCCGTCTGGCGGCTGTCTGCCGGGCGCGTGGCTGGCGGGTGTATGCGGATCACCGCGTACGTCTCGCCGTCCCTGGGCGGTCGCGTCCAGGAACGGGTGGTGAATGTGTGCAACCGCCCGTTCACGATGGCATGACGCGGCAGAGACGCACCGAACTCCCCGGCCACTGCCTCCAGCAGCGACCGTTCCACCTCGGCCCCGTCCTCCAGCTCACCGAAGAACCGGCTCGGATCCAGCCCCGGCGGTACCTCCCCGCTCTGCCGGATCTCGCCGTCCGCGTACGTGAATGCGCACTGCTCGACACCGTCTCGCGCCACCGAAAGGTGGAAGAACGGTTCCCCGTGCCACGTCCTCAGCCCGCTCCACACCACCACCGCGCGTGTGCCCGCGCTCGCGGCAGAGGCAGGGGAGAGGAAGCGCTGCTGGTTGAACGGGGCGGGATCGCCGTCAAAGGCGAAGCTCCAGCCGGGGCCGGCCCGGCCGACTGCCATGAGAGCCCTGTCGTCGTAGGACGAGGACTCCCTTTGGCTGTGCGACGAACTGCGGCGCGCCTCCCAGAAGTTCATGGGTTCGTTCAGCACGGTGCTGCCCCCGTCTCCGAGACGTCCGGGCAGCTCCTCCGGCTCCGCGTCTTCCACGAGGACGAACCGGTAGGACGTGCGGTTGTTGCCCGGGTCCGGCTCCGCGAGCCACGCCAGGTTGCCGGGATCGAGCCCGGCCGTCGGCCTCGGTGACTCGTTGGCCTGCCCGCCCCTTGGAGTGGACAACAGCTCGCGGCCCCGCTCCGGGGTCAGCAGCGGCCCGAGCACGGGGTCGGCCAACCACCCCAGCGGCGCCAGGTGGTCAGGTCCCAGCGGTTCCCACAGGGGTAGAGCGTCGATCAGTGTCCGCCATGCCCCGTCGGTGTCTCCCCACCGCGCAAGCTCCCGCGCCCGCTCGACCGCTTCCCCGAACGGTCCGTGCGCCGTGTACCGGTACGTGCCGCTCCTCACCTGATCCAGCGTCGCGTACGCCAGTGACACCAAGTCGTCGGCGGCGCCCCGCAGATGGAACTTCAGCGTGGAGTCGTCCCGGTACGAGTGCGCCGCGTGCTCGGCGACCAGCGGTGGCAGCAGCTCCGGCGCATACTGCGGGTCCGTCACCAGGCCGTCGAAATACACCATGTAGGTCTCTCCGAGCAGACGGCGTATCTGGTCACCCAGCCCGGCGGCCCGCGCTCTGCCGTACCCCTTTGCCTCGTCCAGCGACTTGGCGGCCCGCTCCCAGCCGCCGCGCAGCGCCTCCAGCCGGGCCTCCTCCACCAGCGCGTCGAGCTTTCGCGTCGTGTCGTTGGCGAACACCGGCTCCCCGTCGCCCCGGTGCGCCTGCAGGCTGTGGAACTCCCGGTACATGTCCCGCATGAACTCCAGGAAGTTCGCGTGCCGTTCGGGCGGTGCGGCTCGCCAGCTCGACCACGTGTACACGGCCCACTCACCGTCCTCGTCCACGTCTTCGGGATCCATGAGGACGTGGGTGATGTCGGACTCGACGTCGAGCTGCAGCGCGCGACGCCAGAGGTCCGCCTCCCGCCGCTCCTCGGGCTCGGCGTCTTCTTGCAGGTCCTCCTCGAAAATGTCCGCGAGGCCTGACTCGTTGTTGTGCCAGTGCGCGTCCTCGGTCCCCGCCAGCAGCCACACGAACCCGCCCGCGTGCCGCCACCCGTCGCTGACTTTGACGAACTCCCGGTACGACGGGGGCATCCGCCGGCCGAGGCGCTCCTCCATGGCTGCGATTCGCTCCTCCGACGCGGGCGGGAACCCCAGCCAGCGCGTCCGTCGCGCGGTCTCGTCGTCCTCGCCCCGCGTCTCGCCGTCCGACAGGGAATCCGCCCATTCCCCGCTCCACCTGAGCAGGAAGGACCGCCAGTCGAATGCAGTGGTGTCCGTCATGCACCCGATGCTGCCACCCACCACTGACAGCGCACCGTTGCTTGGTGCGGCCAACGGGGGCCTCGCGTAAGCGACCGAACCGGCCGACTGGGTCAGCGTGCTCGCGCCATCTTGATCACCGGCACGACCATGCGTCTCGTTCCGGCACCCCGCGGTAGCACGTCCGCGACTTCGCCGCCCTCATGCACGAGCATCTAGGCGACGGACTTCCGAGCTGGATCGAGCAGGCTCGCCGTGACGATCTGCCGCACCTGCACCAGTTCGTCGACGGCATCGAGCGCGACAAGGAGGCAGTCATCGCCGGGCTCTGCAGCCACTGGAGTTCCGGCCAGGGCGAGGGCCAAGTCACCAGAGCCAAGCTCCTCAAGCGCACCGGCTTCGGCCGCGCAAAGCTCGATCTCCTCCGCATCAGAATCCTCCTCAGAAACTGATGGTCCAACAGCCGCGATGACTGCCCCGGTCAGTAAGGGCCATGGCAGAGACTGCCGATCAGTCACCGACGAACCATACGTACCTATGGGACCCTTCCTCCGCTGTCCGGCACATGGCGCGCACCCGATCGACCCAGGGGCCGCTACGCTCCGCGGGCAGTTGATCCAGCTCCTCCAGCAGCATGGGTCTCTGCCAGCTGTTGAAGACGGTGTCCGCGTATGGGCACAGCCCGGCGAGCATGGGGAACTGCGCTCGGTCGATGTCCACAAGCGCCTCGTCCCAGGGCACACCGGCAGAATGCGCCAGGATGCTCCCGACCTCATCCCGAACCTGCAAGTCGATCACCGAAATACGCTACCGCTCCATCAACCCGTTCACCGGGTCTGGCGCTGGACACCAAGCCGGTTGCGGGCTTGTTTCAGCGCTGTCAGTGGGGCAGGGCATGATCCGGTAGATGCGTTACACCACGTGGACTTCAGATCGCATGTTCGTCTCCTACGGGCAGTACTACCTGCAGGGCGACGACTTTCTTACCGAGTACGACGACACCGACACGGTCGGGCGGATCTTCGCGGGAAACAGTCTCGCAGCCGGAGGCCCAGAACACCTCACGGTGATGGCGGGCACGCACACCGGCTGGATACGGCTGACCACCCGGCACTGCGCGGATGAACCACCTCTGCCTACGCAGGAGTGGGAGACCGCAGTGGACGTGAGCATCTGCAGCACGACTGGCATCCTGCGACTGTTCCGATGGGGCGGGGATGTCGAAGAGGATGCCGGGAACTTCGCCACGGCCGGGGCGGGCTGGTACCGCGTCCGCGTTCAGGTACGCGGACGCGACGAAGGCCATGCACACGAAGGCGACGACCCTGTCGAAGAGCACCTTGTCAGCGTCTGGCCGGCACCGCCGCAAGCCGACACCGTCCATCGCGCAAACGACACCTTCGCCCGCACCCACTACGACCCCACCCGGCCGCCCGGCCAACCCATTCACCCTTGACCACGTTCACTGGTACGCCGTGGAGCGACTGAAGGTGTACGCCGACGAGAACTCTCCCAGCTGGAACGAGCTCAATCGGACGGTGTGACCGGGGACCACATGCCGAACCACTGCTGGGCGCCGTAGGCCTCGAAGCGCTATACCTCGATGAACCGCAGCTTCTCCGCGAGGTGCATCGAGCGGACGTTGGCGGTCTGGGTGGCGAGCACCACTGGTTCGCCGGGAAGCGCGTCGGTGAACCATTCGAGGGCTGCTGCGCACGCCTCGGCGGCGTACCCGTAGCCCCACGCTTCCGGTAGGAACAGGTAGCCGAGCTCGGCCCTCCCGGCAGCCTGACTGAGGTGCCCTGTTTCTCTGTAGAGCGTGATCTGGCCGATCATCGCTCCGTCGAGATCGACTATGAACCGGCCGGGGCGCCGGCTGGGCGCTTCGGGCATCGCGCGCTCGAGCTCATCACGCGGTCGAGGGCCACCGAGGTAGGTGCCCACCTCGGGCGAGGCCAGCAGCTCGATGATTGCCTTACGGTCCCGGGCCTCGGGCTCGCGGAGCACGAGCCGCTCGGTCCTGATCGGGGCAGGTGGCCAGGCAACAGGTCCGAGGTCAGTCATGCCGGACAACCTAACCAGCCCGTTCGGCAGCGATCAAGATTGGCGGACCGCTCCACCCACCGGCCTGCGGCCCCACTCTCGCCAGCGGGACCGGGCCTCTACAAGGCACGCCTGTCATGGCCGCAGGCCGAAGGACCGTGTCATCAAGCTATCCGCCCATCTCACCGGACATCCCGGATACTCGGGGCCGCACAGCACGCGTCACCCGCGCTCCCCAAGACGCTGAGCCGCTTGGCTTCACCAATGAGTTGTGGCCCACCCAACGAGTTTTGGCCCCACCTTCAGGCCGCTCTGCCGTCTCCCTCGCGCTGGTCTGACGTGAGAGTCTTGGCCGCTGGAGAAGGGGTGGCGACATGGCGGAGACGGCAGACCAAGGTGACCGGGCGGTCCTGGAGACGCTGGAGCGGGGCCAGGTCTGCAAGGGGGTGGTGTCGTCCATCGAGCGGTTCGGCGCGTTCGTTGACGTCGGAGGCTTCCACGGACTGGTGAACGCGGCCGAGTTGACCTGGGCTTACCACTTCGACGCGGTGTCGGACGTTGTGGAGGTCGGACAGGAGGTCACCATCGTGGTCCTGGACGTCGATATCGCGCGGGAACGGGCTTCCTTCTCACTGAAGGCGCTTTATCCGGATCCGCTTGAGGAGTTCGCCCGTGTTGAGTTCGGTCGGGTGATTGCGGGCCGCGTGGAGAGGGTCGTGCGGATCGGAGCGTTCGTCCAAGTCCACGAGAATTTCGCGGGACTGGTTCCGATCCATGAGCTCGCAGAACGCGATGCGGATGAGCCTGAAAGCGTCTTGCGGAATGGCGATGAGGTCAGGGTCGAAGTCGTCGGAATCAACCTGCATAGGCGCCGGATCCTGCTGTCTCTCCGCTCGTGATGAGGGTACGGCTCACGGTTGGGGTGATCTGTGTCAAGCCACAGGTCATCCTGTGTTTGTCGCTGCCTGCTGGACGCGGTCTCGGAGGTCGCGTTCAGGAGCGGATGGCAGTACGCCTCCGCTATGACCAGTTCCCTTTCCACCAGTCCTGCAATTGACGTGGAGGCGCTGCGGGCCTGCTCGCGCAGGGTCTTGGTGATGCCGATTCGGTTGAGCCGCTTTCCTGTCGTGCTACCGCGGCTCTTTTTCGACAACTTGGTAAGGTGCGCGGGTCGCACCGCTGGAAGAGTTGTGGCAGCGCACGAGGGGGAGGGCCAGGCGACGATGCAGGCGTCAGAGGTCTCGCGTGCGGTGGCCGCGGCCATGTCGACCGCCTCATCACTTGATCTGAGAGTCGACGACGCGATCGTTCTTCATGACTCGAACAAGCTCACTCTGCGTCTGCTGCCTTGTGACGTCGTGGCCCGGGTGGCACCCGTAGCGCATCAGGTCGCACAGTTCGAAGTCGAGCTTGCTCAGCGGCTCGCCGAATCCGGGTGCCCTGTGGCTGCTCTCGACCCTCGCGTGGAGCCACGCGTATACGAGCGTGATGGCTTCGTGGTCACGCTGTGGACCTACTACGAACCCGTGACACCTCGAGAGGTCTCACCAGCCGACTACGCCAATGCGCTCGAGCGGCTGCATGCCGGCATGCGCAAGCTCGATGTCCCGACGCCGCAATTCACGGATCGAGTCGAGCAGGCTCAACAGCTCGTGGCCAACCGCGACCACACTCCGGCGCTCGCCGACGCGGACCGGGCACTGCTCGGCGACACGCTGCGAAACCTGAGACGAGTGATCGGCGAGCGCGGCGGCGCCGAGCAGTTGCTGCACGGCGAGCCGCACCCGGGCAACGTGCTCGCCACGAAGAACGGGCTGCTGTTCATAGACTTTGAGACGTGTTGCCGTGGGCCCGTCGAATTCGACCTTGCCCATGCGCCCGAAGAAGTCACCGAGCACTACCCGGGTGTCGATCAAGACTTGCTGCGGGAGTGCCGGACCCTCGTGCTGGCGATGATCACAACGTGGCGCTGGGATCGAGACGACCAACTCCCCAACGGGCGCCGGCTGGGCACAGAGTGGCTCAGCCAGATCCGAGCAGCGCTCGATCGAAACAGCCTTGATACCCATGGCTGATCGCGGACCTTCGAGGTCGTAGCCGGCCTGGCTGTTGATGTCGACCGGCAAAGGCCAGGATCACGTGCAGCGCATCCGAGCGGGATGCGCTGATGTCGATGTCGATGACGGCGACGGAACCCTTCTCAGGCACTAGAAGGGAGCCCATTCTCGCGGGCGAGGCCGGCTTGCCAATCCTGGTCCCGTGCGCGCGGGCGGGCGTTGGGGCGGATGCCGTCTCGGCCGACCGGGCTCCGCCAGTTCCTCGTGCAGCAACCGCGGGGTGTCGCGGTCGAGCAGTACCGAGTTGCTGCCGACTGCATCCGGCTGATGTCGGCCGGCGTGTCACATCTGGCCGGCTTCGTGCTTAAGGAGGTGAAGCGGCGCGGAGGGACCGCGCCCCGGTCACAGAGCGGTGGTGTGGGTATGGATCCCGTGACGGCGGTGGTCGTCGCAGCGGCCGGCAGCGTGCTGCGCCTCGGATACCGATGGCTCAAGTTCCGTGCGCAGGCCCGGCACGCGGAACTTGACCAGCAGGGTCTCTTGGAGCGGACGCGGTCGCTGCCGCCCGGCAGCCGCCTCATCGAGAGGACCGCGTACCACGACGTCGACATGTTGGTGGGCAGCTTGCCTGCCGCCGACGGACCGACGGAGGGCTGTCCGACGTGAGTACCGAGCAACCCGCTGTGTCCGCGGCCGTCGGTGGCCCATCCCCTGTGCAAGAGGGACCGGGCGTCTTCAAGCGAGAGGATTTCGATTCCTTCTACCGGAGCGAAATGAGTGCGGTGACGGTGTTCCTGATGCACCAGGGCGCCTCTGTCTACGAAGCTGCCGACGCCGCGCACGAAGCCATGGCCAAACTCCTGCCCGACCTGTGGCAGACGCTGGAGCATCCCCGGACCTGGCTGCGGGTCACGGCGCAGCGCTGCTACTGGCGCCAGAACAACGTGCGCGCCTCGCCCGCCGATCCGGTGCCTGACCGGCCGGGCAGCACGTGCCCCCTCACCGAGGCGGTCTTCTCGGAGTTCCAGCAGAGCGTCCTGGGCGCCTTGCGGCAACTTCCGCCGACGATGCGCACAGTGATGGCCTGGGACATTGACGGTTTCGGGTATGCAGAGATCGCCGACGAGCTCGGGCTCACTGTCGGCGCCGTACGGCAGAACATCAGCCGGGCCCGCAGGCGGTTGATCAGTCTCCTCGATCTGGACAAGGGGGACGCACATGCCTGATCGCATGTCCCGTGAAGGTGGGTTCGGCGAGGCCGAGCAACGGCTGGCTCAGGTGCTGGCCTCCAACCGGGACCAACTGCTCGTCAACGTCACCCACGCCCTCGACACCGACGCCGGCCTGGAAGCACTGGCTCCGCTGCGTCGTGAACTCTTCCAAGGGCTCAAACTCCGCCACCTGGCCGTGCCTTTGAACAGCACGGCGAACAACGCGGCGGGCCGACCGGCCAACTCTTCGGAAGCCAGTGGCCTTGAGGAGGTGAACAGGCGGCTGGTACAGGCCACGGGTTTGATGGCAGGGATCAGCACTGCCACGCCGTCCATGGCAGAGGTGCACACCCTGGCCTGCGAGGCCCGCACCACTCTTCAGCTCCTGCACGAGGGGGTGATGGAGCGAGACGTGACCCGTGACCAGGTGCGCGCCCTGTTCCGGACTCTGAAACAGCAGATCGCTCACATCAGCACGGCCATGCTGGGCCCTGATCCCCAGGCACCCAGGCATGTGGTGGAGGCGTGGCTCATCGGCATCCGCCCACTGAGCGACCTTGAGCGCACGGTCCTGAGGCTGTTCGGGGAGGTGGACGACAACGTGCCCCGGGCCTGAGGCGCAAGCAACTGCTTCTGATCGTCGGGGGGTTGGGATCGTTTTTGGGGAGCGCCTGTGCCGCTAGGGGGATCGACGGTCAGATGTGGTGCCCGTGCCAGCCGCTCGTCCCCGACCTCCTCACCCTGTCCGACGGGGCCTCCAGGAGATCTACAACGCTGAGGACCGTTGCCACGCCGAGAAGGCGGTCACCGCATTCGACAAGACGTACGGGGCGAAGTGGCCCAAGGCCACGGCGAAGGTCACCGGCGAGGCCGAGGAGCTGCTGGCGTTCACGACTTCCCCGCCGAGCACTGGATCCACCTGCGCACAACAAATCCAATCGCATCAACTTTCAGTACGGTCAAGCTTCGAACCAAGGTCACCCGCGGCGCCGGCAGCCCGACCGCCGCCCTCGCGATGGTCTTCAAGCTCGTCGAGTCCGCCCAGGCCCGCTGGCGCGCGATCACCGCACCTACTCTCGTCGCCCCGGTCCGAGCCGGCGCCCGGTTCGAAAACGGCGGCCTCGTCGAGCGAGCACCGGCCGCGGCAGCCTGACGGCCCCGTCCACTCGTCGCGCTGCGCTACAGGGAGACAAGGACCAGCCAATGCCCGAACCCACCGTCCCGCGCACCGCGTTCATTCGCGCCTACAAGGAGGCCACCAACAGCCATGACATCACCCAGCTCGTCTCGCTGTTCGACCCCGAGGCCGTCTACCGGTTCTCCGACGGATCGCACCACGGCTGCGCCGCGATCCTCTCAGCCATCGCCGAGACCTTCGCCGCCATCCGCGCGCCCCTCGTACTCACCCAGGCCCAGGGCCTGCTCCATCTCGCGGTAGTCGCACTCGATGGACCAGCGGCTGGTGGCGTGCCGGACCAGCACCGCCAGTGGGGTGTCGGCGGGCAGGTCGGTGATCCAGGACCGAAAGGCCACCCCGCCGCGAATGCGTTTCCAACGGATCAGCAGCGTGCACCGGGGTAGCAGGCTGAGCCCCCGATCACCGGATCGACCACACCGAATGGGTCTGGAAAGTCAAGATGTCGGCGCTGTGTGCGTAGGGTCCGATGAGTTCTCGACGCAGACGGGGTCTACATGGTTATGACTACGCAGGTGCTCAAGACTCCCGAGGCCGACCTCGCCTACGATGTCCACGGCCCGCTGCCGGCCGCCGACAGACGCCCGCCGCTGTTCATGGTAGGCCAGCCCATGGACGCCAGCGGCTTCGGCGCCCTGGCGTCACATTTCCCCGACCGCACCGTGATCACTTACGACCCGCGTGGCCTCGGCCGCAGCATCCGCAAGGACGGCCGGGTCGACCATGCGCCCCAGATCCATGCTGCCGACGTGCACGCCGTCATCGAGGCGCTTGGCGCGGGCCCGGTCGAGATGTTCGCGAGCAGCGGCGGTGCGGTGACCGCGCTCGCCCTCGTGGCGGCGTACCCCGATGACATGACCACCCTGGTGGCGCACGAGCCGCCGCTCATTCCGGTGCTTCCCGACGCCCAGGCTGCCGAGCGCGCGCAGGCCGGCGTCCGGGATGCCTACGAGGATAGGGGCCAGGGTGCCGGCATGGCGGCCTTCATTGTGATGACGTCGTGGAGGGGCGAGTTCACCGGCGAGTACTTCGCCCAGCCCGCCCCGGATCCCGCTGTGTTCGGGATGCCGGCCGAGGATGACGGCTCCCGTGACGATCCGCTGCTCTCCGACCGGTCTTGGGCGGTCAGCAGCTACCGGCCCGACGTCGACGCGCTGACCGCGTCGCCGACCCGGGTCGTTATCGCAGTGGGCGAGGAGTCCCTGGACACCATCACCGGACGCACCTCGGTGGCCACGGCCAAGCTGCTCGGTCAGCGGGCGACGGTGTTCCCGAGCCACCACGGCGGCTTCCTCGGTGGCGAGTTCGGCTACGTCGGGCAGCCTGAGGCCTTTGCGCGCAAGCTGCGCGAGGTCCTCGACGACATCAGTTGACGATCGCCCTTCTCATGGCCACGCGGTGTGTGTCTGATTCCCCGACGTTCGGCCACATGGCGAGTCGGCGTACACCGCGTGACATACAGTGGCGTGACGATCACCCCGGTTGCTGCACGCCGCGTTGCCAGCAGCGGGTTCGGCCGCCGGCCGCGGTCATCTGCCCACAGCTGGTCGCACCCGTCCACGACGGCGCCATCATCGTCTACGGCAAGCTCATCGAGCGACCCAACGACCACTGCCGACCGTCGAGGATCTCACCGCGCTGCTGACCTCGGCGGGGGAGCGCTGACGTCGAGACAGTTACCGCTCCCGGACTGTGTAGGTCAGGTGGGTCACCCGCTGCGTCGGCTCCGCGCGGACCGGCTCCAGCGCGACCCTGGATGCGTCCACGCCGTCGAAGAGGCGGGTGCCGGAGCCGAACAGCACGGGTGAGAGCGCGATCGAGAACTCGTCGATCAGGCCGGCGTTCATGTACTCCAGGATCGTCGCGCCGCCGCCCGCGATGCGGACGTCTCGGTCGCCGGCGGCCTCGCGGGCCTGGTCGAGCGCGGTCTCGATGCCGTCGTTTGCGAAGTGGAAGGTGGTCCCACCCGGCCGCTCCCAGGGGTCACGCTTCTCGTGCGTCACGACGAAGACCGGGGTGTGGAAGGGCGCCTCCTCCGGCCATGCCGGCTCGCCGAGGTCGAACATGCGCTTGCCCATGACGCTCGCGCCGGTGCGCTCGAACGTCTCCCGCGCGATGTCGTTGTCGCGGCCCTCCTCGCCGCCCTCGCCCAGCTTCAGGTTCTCCCGGATGAACCGCAGCGGGAAGGCCCACTGCTGCAGCTCCGTCCACTGCGCCATCCAGCGCTGCACGTCCGGGTCGTCCTGCTTGTCGGCCGCGAAGAAGTCGTCAACGGCCACGGGCTCGGGCGCGATGAAGCCGTCCAGCGACATCGTCACGCTGAAGAACACCTTCCCGGCCATCAGCCCTCCGCCCCTTTCTGCGCGAGGTCGGTGACGTAGGCCGCCAGGTTGCTCAGGGTCTGCCGGCCGCCCTCGAGCGCGTGGTACTTCTCGACCGCCTCGTCGCGCAGTTCCTTTGTGGGGAACACCGTGCGCATCTCGATCCGGGTCGCTGCGCCGTCCGGCGCGAATGTGAGGACCGACTCGAAGGCGTTCGGGTCGTCGCGGGACTCACCGTGGAGCAACGCGATCCGCTCCGGCGGGGCGATCTCGGTCCAGGAGATCCACTCCTGGTAGTCCGTCCCGTCCGGCCCGTGTAGCACGAAGTCCCACACCCCGCCGACGCGGAATTCGAACGCCCGCGTGGTGGTGGTGAACCCCTCCGGACCCCACCATCGCGACAGGTGCCGCACCTCGGTGAACGCCTCGAACACCAGCTCCCGCGGGGCACTGATGACCCGGGAGATCAGGATCTCGCGGTCGGCCGTCGCTGACTGCGCCGGCGCGTCCCGTTCTGTCGCTGCCATCGGTCACTCCTCCTGACTTGCCTGCTTGAGGTCCTGCACGTACTCGTCCAGCCGGTCGAAGCTCTCGTTCCAGAACCGCTCGAACCCGCCGGCCCACTCGTGGACCGGCCGCAGCCCGCGGGCGTCCAGGCCGTACAGGCGCTGCTTGCCTGCCTTGCGATCCCGCACCAGTCCGACCTCCCGGAGCACCCGGAGGTGTTTGGACGCCCCCGGCTGGGTCATCCCCAGCTCCTGGGCCAACTCGGTCACCGGCCGCTCACCCGCCCGCAGCAGTACCAGGATCTCCCGGCGCTGCGGCTCGGCGATTGCGTTGAACACGTCCGACGTCGTCGCTGCTCGTGCCATGGGCACCATCATATTCCGATATCGGCATGCGTCAAGCCGGTTAGGAATCGGACGAATCTTGTCGGATGGCGATTGCGTAGCCTCTCCGCCGCCGAGCAACGAAGCGGTCCCACGGCAAGCCGCTTCCTGGGGCCACTTCAAGGCTCCCGATCTTCACCCGACCGTCACGAAGTGGGGCCGGCCGGAGTCGCCTTGGTGGAGCCAAAAGAAGACGCTCCGGCCAACCCCTGGCTAGGGCGTTCGCTATCGGCCCCTCCGAGGCCAGTTGAACTGGCCCCAGTGGGAGGGGCGTTCGGGGGCACTGGGGGGTGGTGGCGAGGCGGAGTGGCCCCACCTTGGCTCTTGCGGTGGAACGGTGGTTGTGGTCCGCCGAGGGTGGGTGCTGTGGATGTCCTTGTCCAAGCAGGAGTTGTTTGAACGGATCCGCCGGGACAGCTGGCAACAGCAGCTGTCGATCCGGGCCTTGTCGCGGAAGTACGGTGTACACCGGCGTCTGGTGCGGGAAGCTCTGGCCTCGCCGGTGCCGAAGCCACGCAAGCAGCCGGCGCGAACATCGCCGCGGATGGAGCCGTACAAGAAGACGGTCGACGACTGGCTCCGCGCCGACTTGGAGGCGCCGCGCAAGCAGCGGCACACCGCGAAACGGATCGGTACGCGACTGGAGGAGGAGTTCGGGGTCACGCTTCCGTACACCACGGTGCGCGACTTCGTCACCGCACGCCGTCGGGCGATCGCTGCCGAAGGCACGCCCGCCGAGAGTTTTCTGACCCGGCACAATGCGCCTGGTGCGGATGCAGAAGTGGACTTCGGGGAGGTCTGGGTCGACCTGGCCGGACAGCGGGTGAAGTGCTATCTGTTCGCGTTCCGTCTGGCCTAATCGGGCCGGGCAGTGCACCGCATCTCCCGCTCGTGCGGGCAGCAGGCGTTCTTCGAAGGGCACGTGCACGGGCTGTCCGTGCTGGGCGGCGTACCGGCCGGGCAGGTGCGCTACGACAACCTCACCCCGGCGGTGAGCAAGGTTATTTTCCGCAGCCGGCTGCGGGAGGAGAACCCGAAGTGGACTGCGCTGCACGAGTTTTGCGGGTTTAGCCCGTTTTTACTACGAGCCGGGGCTGCGGGGAGCGCATGAGAAGGGCGGAGCGGAGGGCCAGGTCGGTTACTTCCGGCGCAACTGCCTCCCCCGTTCCACGGGTGGAGACGCTGGAGGATCTCAACCAGCGGATCACTGCGTTCGAGGAGCGCGAGCTGAACCGGCGTATCGGGTCGCGGATCCGCACGATCGGCCAGGACTTTGCCCGGGAGAGTCCGCATCTGCTGCCGCTGCCACCGGACCCGTTCGAGACGGCGATGACCTTCCAGCCGAGGGTTGGACCGCTACAGCCGGATCACGGTGATGATGTGCTCGTACTCCGTCCCGGTCCGGTTCATCGACCGCAAGGTCACCGTCCACCTGACCGGCGACACCCTGGTCGTCTATGACAACCGGTGTGAGATCGCCCGCCACGCGAGGCTCGCCGACCGCGGTCTGGAGCACCTGGCCCTGGATCACTACCTGGAGGTGCTGCTGCGCAAGCCCGGCGCACTGGACCGTTCCGAGGCCCTGCACCAGGCCCGCGCCGAGGGCGCCTTCACCGCTGAGCACGAAGCGTTCTGGGCGATGGCCCAGCAACAGCTCGGCGAGATCGAGGGAACGAAGACCCTGGTCAGGATCCTGCTCTTGCACCGCCACCAGCAGCACGCAGACGTGCTTGCGGGCCGCCGTCGCGCTGGGCACCTGCAGTGACGACGTGGTCGCCCTGGAGGCCCGCAAGTCCGCCCAGTCGGCCGGCCGAGCCCCCACCGTCACTGCGGCACCGGCGCCCGCGGGCCCATCCGAGCCGCCCGGCCCGCAGCTGCCGCAGGTCAGCCACCTCACCCCGCGCCGCCTGGCCAGGCCCCTGTCTGGTCGGGGACTCCGGCACCGGCAAGTCCCACCTGCTGATCGGCCTGGGCACCGCGGCCGCCATGGCCGGCTACCGCGTCCGCTACACCGCCGCCGCCCTGGTGAACGAGCTGGTCGAAGCGGCTGACGACAAGCAGCTGGGCAAGAACATCGCCCGCTACGGACGCGTCGACCTCCTGGAGATCGACGAGCTCGGCTATCTCGAACTTGACCGTCGCGGCGCCGAGATGCTCTTCCAGGTTCTTACGGAGCGTGAGGAGCAGAACAGCATCGCGATTGCCTCCAACGAGGCGTTCACGGGCTGGAGCAAGACCTTCACCGACCCCCGTCTTTGCGCGGCGATCGTGGACCGGCTCACCTTCAACGCCAGCCTCATCGAGACCGGCACCGAGTCCTATCGCCTGGCCCGCACCAGGGCGAACAAAGCCAACGGGACCTGGTGATCGCCTGTGACCAGCAGGGACGAGGGGCCCTAAGCAGCCGTGATCGCGGCGAGCAGTCCCTCGGCCGCGTCGAAGGCGATCGCCCCGTCGAGCGGGTTGGAGTAGATGCGCGACCAGGTGATCAGCCCGTCCCGGATGCGGGCGAACATCACCATGTCGAAGGCGAACTGCTTCCCGGTGGCCAGGACGCGGCCGTGGAGGCGGTAGTCGGCGACCACGAGTTCGGGATCGGTCGTCTCGTGCACCTGGACGTGGTCCACGGCCGTGAACTTCTGCAGCTTCGCCCCTTCTTGCAGGTGGGCCCGGAAGGCGTCTCGTCCCGGCTCCTGCACGGGTGCGCTCGGCGGCAGGTAGGGCATCTCGAAGACGGCGTCCGTGGTGAATAGGTCGGCCATCCCCTCGCCGGGGCCGTCGGCTGTCAGACGGAGGAAATGCTGGAGGACTTCACGCGGTGCCGCAGTGGTCATGGGACACTCCTCTCGACATAACCGGGGCGATGACCCCGGTTGCGTGATTGAATATACGGGGCGCAGGCCCCGGTTATCAATACTCCAAACCCCCGTCCCTGGAGGGCAGTTGACCACCGAGCGACAGCGCCCCTTGCGCGCCGACGCACGCCGCAACCGGGAGCGCATCCTGCAAACGGCCCGCACAGCCTTCGCCGCCGAGGGCCTCGCGGTCCCGCTGGACGAAATCGCCCGCCGGGCCGAGGTCGGGCCGGGCACCGTCCACCGCCACTTCCCCACCAAGGAGGCGCTGTTCGAAGCGGTCGTGCGCGAGCGCCTGGAGCAGCTGACGCTCGACGCCCGCGCCACCCTGGCCGAGGCGGAGGCCGGGCCGGCGTTCTTCGCCTTCCTCGCCCGGATGACTGCCGAGGCCGATGCGAAGCAGGACCTGACCGAGGCCATCACGGCGGAGGGCGGCCCCATGGGCGTCGAGGCCGAGGAACTGGCGGCACAGCTGCGCGAGTTGTTCGGCGCGCTCGTCTCCCGCGCCCAGCAGGCCGGGGCGGTGCGCGACGACGTTGACGCAGCAGACGTGCAGGCTATCGTCGTGGCCGCGCTGACGGCCGGCCGCCGACGCGGCACGAGTGAGAGGTCCGGGAGGCTGGCAGAGGTTGTCTTCGACTGCCTGCTCCCACGCCACACCCACGCCGACGGGAATACGGCATGACGCACTCGCTCGACGCGCCGGAGATCACCGCACGCGTTGAAATCCGATCAGGCGCTCGCCGCTCCGCACCTCTGCCAGCGGTGGTCCCAGATCAAGCCGCCCACCGGGGCCACTGCACAACGCCCGATCTTCACGAATCATCCGCGAACTGGGGCCAGTTCAACTCGCCTCGGTGGGGCCGATAGCGAACGCCCTAGGTGTGTTGCCCGGGCAGGTTGGTGACGCGGCCAGCTTGGCCTTGGCGTTCCTTTCGACGTACGTCTGGTGGGCTGTTCGCTCAGGCCGAGTGCGTGGTCGCGCCGCGCGTGCGTGTCTTGGTGTACAGGGCGAACTGTGCGTCGTCGTACTGCTCCTTGAGCGTTGCGACGAGGTCTGCGACGGTCGTGCTCTGTTTGACGGCGCCGATGCCTTGGCCTGAGCCCCAGACGTCCCTCCATGCCTTCGGCTTCGCGGTGTTGCTCGTGCCGAAGTCCATGGCGGTCGGATCCGACTCGGAGAGGTTGTCCGGGTCGAGTCCGGCAGCGGAGATGCTGTCACGCAGGTAGTTGCCGTGGACGCCGGTGAACAGGTTGCTGTAGACGATGTCCTTCGCGGCGCTGTCGACGATCATCTGCTTGTATGCGGCCGAGTTGTTCGCCTCAGTGGTGGAGAGGAATGCGGAGCCTACGTACGCGAGGTCCGCGCCTGCGGCCAGCGCGGCCAAGATGGAGCGGCCGTGGGCGATTGCGCCCGACATCAGCAGTGGACCGTCGAACCATTCCCGAATTTCCTGCACAAGGGCGAACGGTGACTGCGTGCCGGCGTGGCCGCCGGCCCCGGCGGCCACCCCGATCACACCGTCGGCACCCTTTTCGATGGCCTTGTGCGCGAACTCGTTGCTGACGACGTCGTGGAGCACGACGCCTCCGTAGGAGTGCACAGCGTCGTTGATCTCCGGCCGTGCACCAAGCGACGTGATGACGATCGGCACCTGGTGCTTCACGATCACGTCCATGTCGTGCTCGAGGCGGTCGTTGGAGCGGTGCACGATCTGGTTCACCGCGAACGGGGCGACGACGGCCTGCGGGTGCGCGGCTGCGTAGGACGCGTTCTCCTCTGTGATGCGCTCGAGCCAGTCGGACAGGAGCGAGGCGGGCCGAGCATTGAGGGCCGGAAACGAGCCGATGACCCCGGCCTGGCACTGGGCCATGACCAGCTCGGGGCCGGAGGCGATGAACAGCGGCGAGCCCAAGACGGGAAGCGTGAGGGGCAGCGAGAGAACAGGGGGCAACGGCATGACGAGTCCTTCAGCGGGTTGGGGGGTCAGCCCTGTGGCGGGCGTGGCTCTCTGCGCCGGCCATCGGGTTCCGAGCGCAGGTGCAGAGCGGATTCACAACGCGGTGCATCTTGAGACAGTCCACGACTCCTGAGCGGGAGTAACTCGCCCCCGCTGACTGGCGTCCGCAAGGTTTTCGCCCCGGGCCCCGACCGCGAGGGGCATCGAGTTGGCGACGGGCATCGAGTGAGTGCCGGCCACGCTCACGCGCGCTTCGCGAACGCGTGTCGTGGCGCGTCAACTCCCCTTGAGGTCCAGGGCAATGTCGGTGATCATGTCTTCCTGCCCGCCGACCAGCTTGCGGCGGCCCACCTCGACCAGGATCGCCCGGGTGTCCAGGCCGTACTTGCGGGCGGCGGCCTCGGCGTGCCGCAGGAAGCTGGAGTACACGCCGGCGTAACCGAGGGTGAGGGTCTCGCGGTCCACCCGCACCTCGCGGTCCTGCAGCGGTCGTACGACGTCGTCGGCCGCGTCCATCAGCGGGAACAGTTCGCAGCCGTGCTCCCAGCCCATCAGGTCGGCGACCGCGACGAACGCTTCCAGTGGGCAGTTGCCCGCCCCGGCGCCCTGCCCGGCGAGGGAGGCGTCGACGCGGGTGACGCCGTTCTCGACGGCGACGACCGAGTTGGCCACGCCCAGGCCGAGGTTGTGGTGGGCGTGGATGCCCAGTTCCGTTGCCGGGTCCAGGAGGTCGCGGTAGGCGCGGACGCGGTGGCGGATGCCGTCCATGGTCAGTCTGCCGCCGGAGTCGGTGACGTACACGCAGTGGGCGCCGTAGGACTCCATCTGCTTGGCCTGACGGGCGAGTTCGGCGGGCTCGGCGAGGTGGGACATCATCAGGAAGCCCGCCACGTCCATGCCCAGCTCTCGCGCGGCGGCGATGTGCTGGGCGGAGATGTCGGCCTCGGTGCAGTGGGTGGCGATGCGGACCGAGCGGATGCCCAGGGAGTGGGCCTGCTTGAGGTCGTGGACCGTGCCGATACCGGGGAGGAGGAGTGTGGTGGGGATGGCCTGGTGTACGGCTCCCACGACCGCCTCGATCCACTCCCAGTCGGTGTGTGCGCCGACGCCGTAGGTGACGCTGGAGCCGGACAGGCCGTCGCCGTGGGCTACTTCGATCGCGCGGACTCCGGCCGCGTCGAGGGCGCCGGCGATGGTGCGGGCCTGGTCGAGGGTGTAGCGGTGGCGGACGGCGTGCATGCCGTCCCGCAGGGTGACATCCTGGACGTACAGACGGGTCATCGGGATGCCACCTCCGGGGTGCGGTGGGCGGCGATGCGCTCAGCGGTGCGCAGCGCGGCCGAGGTCATGATGTCGAGGTTGCCGGCGTAGGCGGGCAGGTAGTGGGCGGCGCCCTCCACCTCGAGGAAGACGGACACCTTCACGGCGTCGCCGGGGGCGAGGGTGCGCAGCGGGTCGGCGGCGGCCACTCGCTCGAACTGCACCTTCTGCTTGAGGCGGTAGCCGGGGACGTACGTCTGGACGCGGGCGACCATCTCCTCCACGGAGTCCGTCACGGCGGCGTCGTCGCAGTCGCCGACCAGGCAGTGCACGGTGTCCCGCATGATCAGGGGCGGTTCGGCCGGGTTGAGCACGATGATCGCCTTGCCGCGGGTCGCGCCGCCGACCTTCTCAACGGCGGCGGACGTGGTCTCGGTGAACTCGTCGATGTTGGCCCGCGTGCCGGGACCGGCGGATCGCGACGAGATCGAGGCGACGATCTCGCCGTAGTGGACCGGGGTGACCGCGTTCACTGCGGCGACCACCGGGATGGTGGCCTGGCCGCCGCAGGTGACCATGTTGACGTTGGGGGCGTCCAGGTGGGCGTCGCCGTTGACGGGCGGGACGACGTACGGGCCGAGGGCGGCCGGAGTGAGGTCGACGACCGTACGGCCCAGAGCGCGCAGCACCTCGTCGTGACGGCGGTGGGCGCCGGCGGACGTGGCGTCGAAGACGATCGAGAGGTCCTCGAACTCGTCCAGGCCGACCAGGCCGTCGACACCGTCGTGGGTCGTGGCCACCTTGAGGCGGCGGGCGCGGGCCAGGCCGTCCGAGTCCGGATCGATGCCGGCCATCGCGACGATCTCCAGGGATTCGGAGAGCCGTAGAATCTTGATCATCAGGTCGGTTCCGATGTTCCCGGACCCGATGACGGCGGCCTTGGTGGTCATGCGGAGGCTCCTTCGCTCGCGAAGGTGACGCCGACGGTGCCGAGGCCTTCGATGCGTGCGGTGAACTCGTCGCCCTCGGCGGCGACCGCCATCGGGCCGAGCGCGCCGGTCAGGACGATGTCGCCGGCCCGCAGCGGGTCGCCCAGGTCTGCCAGGGTGGCGGCGAGCCAGCGGGCGGCGGTGAGCGGGCTGCCCAGGCAGTCGGCGCCGGTGCCCTGGGAGACGGTCTCGCCGTTCTTGGTCAGGGTCATCCGGACGTCGCGCAGGTCGACGCGGTCCAGCGGGACCGGCGTGCCGCCGAGGACGAACAGGCCGCAGGAGGCGTTGTCGGCGATGGTGTCGACGATGGTGATGTCCCATTCGGCGATCCGGCTGTCCACGATCTCCAGCGCGGGCAGCGCGAAGGCGGTGGCACGCAGCAGGTCGGCGACGGTGGGGTCGCGGTGCGGTAGGTCGGCGTCCAGCACCAGGGCGACCTCGGCCTCGATCTTGGGCTGGAGCAGTCGTCCGGCCACGATGGGCTCGCCCTCGCTGACCGCCATGTCCGCGAACAACGCCCCGAAGTCGGGTTGTCCGACCCCGAGTTGGCGCTGCACGGCGGGTGAGGTCAGCCCGATCTTGCGGCCCACGAGCCGTCGGCCGGCGGCCACGCCCCGCTCGACGTGCATCCGTTGCACGGCGTAGGCGGTCTCGATGTCGCCGTTGGGGAGGAGGGCGCGGACCGGGGCACAGGGGGTGCCGGTGCGGGTGGCTTCGGCCAGGACGTCGGCCACCTTGGTCACGAGGTCGGTGTTCATGCCCACAGGTATAGGCGCACGCCTCGGGGTGCGGCAAAATATGTTCCATGACACGGAACAGCTCCCAGGGCAACATGCTCGACAAGGCAGTAGCTGTCCTGAACTGCTATCGGCCGGACGGTGGCGAGTTCCGTCTTACGGAACTCGCAGGGCGGACCAAGCTGCCGAAGACGACCGTGTTCCGGCTCTGCGCCGAGCTGGTGCGGCTCGGCCTTCTGGAACGGGACGCGGAGACCTACCGGCTGGGCGGGGCGTTGTTCGAGCTGGGGTCGCTGGTGCCGCGCCGGCAGGACCTGCGGGAGGCCGCGCTGCCGTTCCTTCAGGACCTCTTCGAGGCTACGCACGAGACCGTGCACCTGGGGGTGCGCGAGGGCCACGAGGTGGTCTACGTCGAGCGCATCCACGGCCACGACGTGCTGCGGCTGCCGTCCCGGATCGGCGGGCGGCTCCCGCTGACGTGCACCGGGGTCGGCAAAGCCCTGCTGGCTTTCTCAGGTGCCGATTTGGTCGAGGAGGTGCTGGCGGGGCCGCTGCCGCGGCTGACGCCACGGTCGATCACCGACCCGGCGAGGCTTCGGACGGCCGTCGAGCAGGCGCAGGTCGCAGGCCTGGCTTACGAGGAGGAAGAGGCTGTGGCGGGGGTGAGCTGTATCGCGGCACCCGTTTTCGGCGGGCCGACCGCAGTGGCGGCGCTGTCGGTGGCGGTGCCATGCGGGCGGTTCCGGCCGGCTCAGCTGGCGCCGGCGGTGAGGACGGCGGCGCTGGGGTTGTCGCGGGCTCTGCGGTCCGGCCGGTGATCTGCTCGGCGGATGCCCCTATGGGTTTCGTCAAGCCGGCGGGGCGGGCTGGGGTCGCAGAAGGTGGCGTCGCGGAGCATCGCGAAGAGCACGTCGGCTCGTCGTCTCGCGAGGCGGAGGAGGCTTGGGTGTGGCTCTTGGCGGCGCTCGTTCGACCCTCCGACCCTCACAGCCGCAATCGCTGAAGGCTCCTTCACTCGACGAACTCTCGCGCCGACAGCCGTGGGCGAGTTCGGCCTGCAAGCTGCGACCGAGCCGCGTACGAACACCTTCTGGAGCCGGCCGTGTCGCTGTCGACCGGTGCTATCCCCCGGCAAGGATCGTGTGCATGAGGGCGCGAAGCTCAGCGGCCAAGGCGGGACGTGAGAAGAACTGGCGGGTCTGTGCGAGGTCGTTGACGACGGCGAACGCGGCGTGGACGCGGACCCGCGCCTCCTTCGGCTCCCTGATCGATGCCGCGGCGCTCGTCGTCTCAGCCCAGTACGCGGCGAATGCACGCTGGAAACGGCGCAGTTCCGTGCGGTCGCGTTCGGGCAGGTTGTGGCCTTCGGTGAAGTAGGCGGCGACGAAGTCCCGGTAGTCCAGGACTGTGTCGACGTAGGAGATGACCAGGAGGTCGAGGGTGTCGCTCGCGGGAAGGCCGGCCGTCTGCGCGGCCGTGACATTCTGCCGCAGGCGTTCGCGGATCCGGCTCGCGGCGGTCTGGAGCAGGTCGATCTTGCCCGCGAAGTGGGTGTAGATGCTCGGCCCGGCGATGCCGGCCGCGGCGCCGATGTCCTCCATGGCCACTGCGTGGAATCCACGCTCCCGGAAGAGCCGGGCCGATACGGCGAGCAGCTGTTCGCGCCGGGCGTCCAGGAGGGCCGGGGGGCTCGCCGTCGAGTGCTGGGGTGCGGAGGCGGCGGTCAGGTCGGTCGCCAGGACGTTCAGGACGATCGCCGTGAGGAGCTTCTCGAAGGCCGCGCGCGGCAGCCGGACGCGGTGGTCGGAGATGCTCCCCAGGACGCTGAGCGCCCCCCAGGTGAGCAGTGACGCCTCGGAGGGCTCCAGCTCGGGGCGCTGGTTCCGCAGTGCGCGGATCAGTGGCGTACTGATCCGCGCCGCGTGCTTGCGCACCTCGACGGCGTCCTCCGGTGCGAGGTGGCGGCGCTCGCGTCGCCAGAGGATGCCGAACTCCGGCCAGGCGACCACGAGGGCGGCCAACTGCGCGTAGGCCTCGGCCGGTTCGGGGCGGGCCTCGCTCCCGGTGCACCGGTCGAGTGTCACCTCGGCCTCGTCGAGGCCGGCGCGCAGGACATGAGCGAGTACCGCTTGCTTTCCTCGGAAGTGGCGGTAGAGCGCCGGCCCGCTGAGCCCGGCGGCTGCGGCGATGTCCTGGACGGAGACGTTGTGGTAGCCGTCGCGCGCGAAGAGTCCGGCGGCGATCGCCCCCAACTGGTCGCGTCGCGTCGGCTTTCCCGGCCGGGAGACGGCGCCGGTGGGCGCGGTCACTTGTCACCGGCCCATGGCAGGAAGTCCGGGAGGCCGTCGGCGATGCGACCCGGGAAGTTTGGCGGCCGCCGTTCCAGGAACGAGGTGACGCCCTCCACGGCGTCTGCGCTGAGAGTCAGTGCGGACACCAGTTGAGTCTCCAGTTGGTGGGCTTGGGCGGGCGAGTCGAGTGCCGATACACGATAGATCATCTGCCGGGTGATCGCGACGGCCACCGGAGCGGTGTGGTCCGCGATCTCGTGCGCGAGCGCGTAGGCCGCGTCCAGCAGCGCTTCGGGCTCGTGGACGCTGTGCAGCAGACCTGAGCGCAACGCCTCCTCCGCGCCGAACACCCGCCCGGTGAGCGTCCAGTCCAGGGCGGTGGACAGGCCCACCAGACGGGGCAGGAACCAGGTGGAGCCGCCCTCGGCGACGATGCCGCGCCGGGTGAACGGGAAGCCGAACCTGCTGTCGTGGGCCGCCAGCCGGAAGTCGGCGGCCAGTGGCACCGTCGCCCCCGCGCCCACCGCGGCGCCGTTGAGCGCGGCGATCACGGGCTTGTTCATGGCGAACATACGGGCGGAGACACTTCCGGCGGGCTCCAGCTCCAGCGGCAGCAGGTCCTCCTCTCCCTCTCCGTCGACGTCGAAGCCGCCCCCGGAGAGGTCGGCGCCGACACAGAAGTCGCGTCCGGCACCGGTGAGGACGACGACCCGGATCCGCTCGTCGGCGTCAGCCTGCGCGAACGCGTCCCGCAGCTCCTGCGCCATGCGGAGGGTGTAGCCGTTGCGTGCCGCGGGGCGGTCGAGCGTGATCGTCGCCACTGGGCCGGTCGGCTGATAGCGAATCTGCTGGTAGGCGGGCATCTCTAGCCTCTCTTGTTAATCATCCTTAGGTTGAGTCTCATCCATTCCTAGCCTTGACAGCAAGGGTCGAGGTGAATGAAGTTAATGACCATTAGGATGCTATGAAGACTGAGAGGGCGTCGCATGACCACGACGGCATACCGATCCCCATGGCTGACCGACGAGCTGGACGCCGTGCGCAACCTGGCCCGCACCTTTTTCACGAAGGAGGCAGCGCCGCGTGAGGAGGAGTTCGCCCGACAGGGATTCCCCGCGAAGGAGCTGTGGCGCCGGGCGGGCGAGCTGGGCCTGCTGTGCGCGTCGATCCCGGAGGAGTACGGGGGTGGCGGTGGAACGATCGCTCACGAGACCGTGCTGATCGAAGAGCAGATGAAATCAGGCGCCGGAGCCATGCCCATGATCGTCCACTCCGGCATCGTGGCCCACTACGTCAACGCCTACGGCAGCGAGGAGCACAAGCGCCGCTGGCTGCCCCGGATGGCGAGCGGCGAACTGCTCGGCGCGATCGCCATGACCGAACCGGGTACTGGATCCGACCTCCAGGGCATCCAGACCCGGGCGGTCCGCACCGGGGACGAGTACCTGATCAGCGGCGCGAAGACCTTCATCACCAACGGCCACAACGCCGGCCTTGTGGTCATCGTGGCCAAGACCGACCCCGGCCAGGGCGCCCGCGGCGTCTCGCTCCTGGTCGCCGAAGTGGATGAGGACACGCCTGGATTCCAGCGCGGCCGGGTGCTGAAGAAGATCGGCCAGCACAGCACCGACACCGCGGAGCTGTTCTTCGACGAACTCCGGGTCCCGGCGGCGAACCTGCTCGGCCCCCGCGAGGGCCTCGGCTTCGTACAGCTGATGGAGCAACTGCCTCAGGAGCGGCTGCTGATCGCCGCCATCGGACTCGCCTGGCTGGAGGCCGCCGTCGACGCCACGGTCGCGTACACCAAGGAACGGCACGCCTTCGGACGGCCGCTGTTCGAACTGCAGAACACCCGTTTCGAGCTGGCGGACTGTGCCACGACCGCGCGGGTGGCCCGGGTCTTCCTGGACGACTGCGTCCAGCGCCACCTGAACGGAGACCTGGACGCCGCCACCGCCTCGATGGCCAAGTACTGGATCACCGACCGGCAGACCGAGGTCGTGGACCGCTGCCTCCAACTGCACGGCGGCTACGGCTACATGACCGAGTACCCGATCGCCCGGATGTTCGCGGACGGCCGGATCCAGCGCATCTACGGCGGAGCCAACGAAGTCATGAAGGAACTCGTCGCCCGCTCGCTGTGAGCGGCCGCCGAGGCCGAGGAAGGAATCCACGGGTATGACCACGGAAGCTTTTGTGTACGAGGCGATCCGCACCCCGCGCGGTCGTGGCAAGCAAACCGGCTCCCTGCACGGGACGAAGCCTGTCTCCCTGGTGGTCGGACTGATCGACGAGATCCGGGCCCGGCATCCGGGACTGGACCCCTATCTGATCGAGGACGTGGTGCTCGGCGTCGTCTCCCCGGTCGGCGACCAGGGCGGCGATATCGCCAAGACGGCGGCGCTGGCCGCCGGACTGCCCGAGACCACTACCGGGCTGCAGCTCAACCGGTTCTGCGCCTCCGGTCTGGAAGCGGTCAACACGGCCGCCCAGAAGGTCCGTTCGGGCTCCGAGGAACTGGTGCTCGCGGGCGGCGTCGAATCGATGTCGCGGGTGCCGATGGGCTCGGACGGCGGTGCCTGGGCCAGTGACCCCGACACCAGCTACGGCACCGCCTTCATCCCGCAGGGCGTCAGCGCCGACCTGATCGCGACGATCGAGGGCTTCTCCCGGCGGGAGGTCGACGAGTACGCGGTGCGCTCCCAGGAACGCGCCGCGACTGCACGCGACAAGGGCTGGTTCGCCCGCTCCGTCGTACCGGTCCGTGACCGCAACGGACTGACCGTGCTCGACCAGGACGAGTTCATCCGCCCCGAGACCACCGCGGAAGGACTCGGCGGGCTCAAGCCCTCCTTCGCCGCCATCGGCGAGCAGGGCGGCTTCGACGCGGTGGCCCTGCAGAAGTACCACTGGGTCGAGCGGATCGACCATGTGCACACACCCGGCAACTCTTCCGGCATCGTCGACGGCGCCTCCCTGGTGCTGGTCGGCAGCGAACGGGCCGGACGCGCGGCCGGGCTCAGGGCCAGGGCCCGGATCCTGGCCACGGCCCTCTCCGGTGCCGACTCCACGATCATGCTCACCGGCCCCGCACCGGCCAGCCGCAAGGCCCTGGACAAGGCCGGGCTGAGCATCGACGACATCGACCTCGTGGAGATCAACGAGGCGTTCGCCGCCGTGGTCCTGCGCTTCGTCAAGGACATGGGCCTCCCGCTGGAGAAGGTCAACGTCAACGGCGGCGCCATCGCGATGGGCCACCCGCTGGGCGCGACCGGGGCGATGCTCGTCGGCACCGTCATCGACGAACTGGAACGCCGGGACCAGCGCTACGGCCTGATCACCCTGTGCGTGGGAGGCGGCATGGGCATCGCCACCGTCATCGAACGCTGCTG
Source organism: Streptomyces sp. NBC_00038 (assembly GCF_026343635.1). Lineage (NCBI taxonomy): Bacteria > Bacillati > Actinomycetota > Actinomycetes > Kitasatosporales > Streptomycetaceae > Streptomyces > Streptomyces sp. NBC_00038. Next base: position 31,838 of record NZ_JAPELQ010000001.1, on the reverse strand, counting down.
AGACCGCCGTGGGCCACCAGGTACCGAGCAGACAGGAAGAGTTGATGAGTCAGCAGAACCACATCCGCTGGGAGCGGGACGCGCACGGAGTCGTCGTCCTCACCATGGATGCCCCCGGTAAATCGGCGAACACCATGGACCGCGCCTTCGTCGAGGCCCTCGCCGAGGTCCTCGACCGGCTGGAGGCCGAGCGGGACGACATCGCCGGTGTCGTGATCACCTCCGCCAAGAAGACCTTCTTCGCCGGCGGCGACCTCAACGAGCTGATCCGGGCCACCCCGGACGACGCGGCGCAGACCATGGACTTCGCGACCCGGATCAAGTCGCTACTGCGCCGTCTGGAGACCCTGGGCCGCCCGGTCGCGGCCGCGATCAACGGCGCCGCGCTCGGCGGCGGCCTTGAGATCGCGCTGGCCTGCCACCACCGGGTCGCGCTCGACGCCCGCGGCAGCGAGATCGGCCTGCCCGAGGTGACGCTCGGACTGCTGCCCGGAGCCGGTGGAGTCGTCAGAACCGTACGGTTGCTCGGCATCACCGACGCGCTGCTGAACGTCCTGCTCCAGGGCCAGCGGCACAAGCCGGCCCAGGCCCTGGCCATCGGCCTGCTGCACGAAGTGGTCGACAGCCCCGAGAAGTTGCTGGCCCAAGCCGGGCGATGGGTGCTCGACCACCCGGACGTCGCCCAGCCCTGGGACTCCAAGGGGTACCGGATGCCCGGCGGCATCCCCGCACACCCGGCACTCGCGGCCCAGCTGCCCGCTTTCCCGGCGAACCTGCGTAAGCAGATCAAGGGCGCCAACTACCCCGCTCCGGTAGCCATCCTGGCCGCCGCGGTGGAGGGCGCTCAGGTGGACCTGGAGACCGCGTTCACGATCGAGAGCCGTTACTTCGTGGAACTGGTCACGGGTCAGATCTCGAAGAACATGACCAAGGCGTTCTTCTTCGACCTGCAGCACATCAACGGCGGCGGCAGCCGCCCCGTAGGCCACGACGAGTGGCGCGCGAGGAAGGTCGGCGTACTCGGCGCCGGGATGATGGGGGCCGCCATCGCCTACGTCTGCGCCCGCGGCGGCATGGACGTCGTACTGAAGGACGTGTCCGTCGAGAACGCCGAGAAGGGCAAGGCCTACTCGGTCGGTCTGTTCGAGAAGGCCGTCGCCCGAGGCAGGACGACACACGAACAGGCGGACGAGACACTCACCCGGATCACGCCCACCGCCGATCCGCAGGACCTGGCCGGCTGCGACCTCGTCATCGAGGCGGTGTTCGAGAGCCCCGAGGTCAAGCAGCGCGTCTTCCAGGAGATCCAGGACATCGTCGCGCCCGGCGCGCTGCTCGGCTCCAACACCTCGACGCTGCCGATCACGACTCTGGCCGACGGAGTGAAGGACCAGGAGAACTTCATCGGCCTGCACTTCTTCTCACCCGTCGACAAGATGCCCCTGCTGGAGATCGTCGTCGGTGAGCGGACCTCGGACGCCGCCCTCGCCAAGGCCATCGACGTGGCGCGGCAGATCCGCAAGACGCCGATCGTCGTCAACGACAGCCGCGGCTTCTTCACCAGCCGGGTCATCGGCAAGTTCCTCGACGAAGCGGTGGCGATGGTGGGGGAGGGGATCGACCCGTCCTCGATCGAGCAGGCCGGCAGCCAGGCCGGTTACCCGGCTCCGCCCCTGCAGTTGATGGACGAGCTCACGCTGACTCTGCCGCGCAAGATCCGTGAAGAGTTCGTGGCCGCAGCGCGGGCCGAGGGCCGGACGTGGCAGCCGCACGGTTCCGAAGCGGTGATCGACCGCATGATCGACGATTTCGACCGCACGGGCCGGTCGTCCGGCGCCGGTTTCTACGAGTACGCCGACGGCAGGAGGGTCGGCCTGTGGCCGGGTCTGCGGCAGCACTTCACCGTGCCAGAACACGAGATCCCGTTCCGGGACATGCAGGAGCGGATGCTGTTCGCCGAGGCGGTGGACACGGTCCGCTGCTTCGATGAGGGCGTGCTGCGTTCCGTGCCGGACGCGAACGTCGGCTCGATCCTCGGGATCGGTTTCCCGGCCTGGACCGGTGGCGTCATCCAGTACGTCAACGGCTACCAGGGAGGCCTGCCCGGATTCGTGGACCGGGCGTACGAACTGGCCGAGCGGTACGGCGACCGGTTCACCCCGCCCCGCTCCCTGGTGACCAAGGCCGAACGGGGTGAGCGCTTCGAGTGACCCGACCGCGGCCGCGGGCCACAAGACTCGGCTCAGTCAGACCGACACAGATCACGCCGGTGGCCGCTGCCAGGGCAGCGATCCGCCCCGGGCGTTGAGGCCATCGCCACTGGTCTCTCGCACCGTGGCCTGCAACCGCATTGTGTCGATCCATCGCGCCTTCTCCTGCCGTATCGGACGGAAACACATCCGGAGATGGAATCTCCGTTTTACTGCTCCGGCACCGTAACACAAAACGGAGATGCAATATCCGCTTCAATCTAAGTGAGTGGGACCGGCGGCCTGTCGGCGCAGCCGGACCCGTGGATGGCGCGGCCGTACGATGTGCCAGGACGATCACGCGCCCCCGAAAGTGAGACCCCTGCATGGCGGCACACTCCGCATCCGGCGAGGCCGGCGGTTCCGGCGGGACGCGTACGCCCAGGCCGCGGCGCGACCGCGAGCGGAACCGGCGCAAGCTCCTCGTCGCCGCCCGCGAGGTGTTCCGTGAACACGGTCTGAAGGCAACCCTGGACGACGTCGCCCACCATGCCGGGCTCGGGGTGGGCACGGCCTATCGCCACTTCGCCAACAAGCAGGCCCTGATCGACGAGCTGGTCGACGACATGTTCGCGCGCGTCGAGGAAGCCACCCGGGAAGGGGCGGAGGACGCCGACGCCTGGCGCGGGCTGACGGTCAGTCTGGAGCGGGTCGCCGAACTGCAGGCGCTCGACCGCGGCCTGCGCGAGGTCGTGCTTCACAGTGACCGTGCGGTGCCGGCGGGACTGCGGCACCAGGAGCAGATCAGGCGCAACGTCGACCTCGTGGTCGAACGGGCCAAGGAGCAGGGCGCGCTGCGTGCCGACGCGGAGCCCTGGGACCTGGTCGTGATCCAGCAGATGCTGGCCGCGGTGACCGAACGGAGCGGGCAGTCGGATCTGTGGCGCCGCTATCTGCGGCTGTTGCTGGACGGCCTGCGAGCCGGTCCGGAGCGGACGGAGCCGCTGCCCGGTGAGGACTCCGGCAAGCACTTCGACCTGCGGAGAGCGAACGGGATCGACCCGCCGTCGCCGGACTCGGACACCTCGGGCTCACCACGCGACTGAAGGAAGATCCTCGACTCCGGCTCTTGGCGCCGCTCGATCGACCCCCACATACGCAGACGTTCGGCGTGGCCGGCGGCACGGCGGACGCCGAGGACGGTGTGATCGTCGCGGCGACAACGCTCGACCCCGCAGCCGACCCACGCGAGGTCGACCCGATCCTCGGCCGCTGTGCCATCCGGTGCGAAGTCGCGGTGCGGTGACGGGCAGCGGCCGGCCGCGTGCGGTATGAGGGCGGTCCCGAGCACCGCGACGAGATCGTCCTGGTGCTCGGGACCGGGTGGCCGAAGGCGTGACGCTACTTTCCGAATGCGTCGCTGAACTGCTCCCAGGTCTTGTCCGAGACCCAGTTCGCACCGCACGAGGGAATGGCCCCGTCGCTTTCGGCAGCCACGATGTAATGCTGGCCGACCGTGAAGGTCAGGTTCTCCGGGAAGTCCGGGTCGTTACTCACCAGGATCGTGCGAGTGCCACCACCGCGCAGCCAATGGTCGACGTGGAAGGAGATCAGGGGCCCCTTTACAGAGGTGACCGTCCCATAGAAAAGCGTCGGGTAACCCGCCAGTTGGTCGGGAACAGGTGCCTGGCACTTGCCGTTGCCGTTCCCGGTGAGATTCAGCTCCTTGACGGCTTCGGTCGCGGGGCCGTTTCCGGAATTCGCCGTGATTCCCGCGGTGAGACCACCGCCGAGGAGCAGCGCGGCAGCCGCCGCGAGCCCGAAGAGACGCTGGCGCCCCCTTCCCGCGGTGATATTCGTGGTGGGAGTTGTGGTGTCGAAGTCGGTGTTCATGGCAGCCTCCACAAGACGATTGATGTCGGGCAGCGGAGCTCGTGAGGTGAGTGCGGGGTCCGCGTCCCTCAGTAGGGTCAGCAACTCGTTGTCATTCACTGACCGCTCCTTCCTTCACTCATCTTGTGTCCGGCGTGCTCGGCGTTCTTTCGCGCCGACTGGAGCCGTTCGGCGATTTTCTTTTTCGCCCGATGCAGCCGCACGCTCACCGCATTGGCCGTCAATCCGGTCGCCTCCGCGATCTGCCGCGGCGCCAGTTCCTCCCACGCCCACAGCCGTATCACCTCGCGATCCAGCTCCCCGAGTGCGGCCAGTGCGGCATGCAGCTCGCTGTGATCGGTGACCACGGGCACGGGTGCCTGCGACACAGGTGCCTGCTGAACACTCATCAACCGTTCCACCAGGCGGAGCCTCCGTCCGTCCGCCCGGCGGGCATTGGCCAGGCAGCCCCGCGCCACCCCGTAACACCAAGGGAGCACCTCATCGCGATCGGGCAGGGACCCGTTTCTCAGCCCAGGTACATGGTCGATGCGACGCCACAACACCAGCATCGTCTCGGACAGGACGTCCTCGACCATGTCAGGGGCCGTTCGTCGCAACAGATACCGGTGCAGGGGTTCCGTCACCACGTGCGCCAGTCCTTCGAAGCGTGCCCGTCGTTGCCGACGGGCCTCCTGTTCCGTCATGGATTCCACGCCCCGTCCGTGTCCGACACCGACCGGCTCCTTTCAGCAAGGGCGTTTTATCCGGATCGGCCGGTGCCAGTGGCTGCGGTGTGCTCGGTGTACATCGCCTCGATCTGCGAGGCGTAGTGCTCATGGATGGGCCCGCGGCGCGTCTTGCGGGTGTGGGTGACGAACTCGCTGCCGGGCTGCCAGTCGTCGGTCAGCACGAGGTGGGCGCGAACCTGTTCAGGGCGGGACAGGACAGAGTTGGCCGCGGCCAACCCCGTCTCGATCGCCGCGCGGACCGTGGGATGCCGGCACAGTCCGGCAAGTCCGCCGTCGAGGCCGAGTCGTGCGGCGAAGGCGTTGACCGCATCGGGATCGGGCACCAGGAGAGCGGTCACGAAGGGGCGAGCATCGCCGATCACGACCGCGTGCGCGAGCAGAGGGGAGTGGGAGAGGACGGCTCCCTCGATGACGGAGGGCGAGAGGTTCTTGCCGCCCGTGCTGATCATCAGGTCCTTCTTACGGTCCACCAGGGTGATCGCGCCGGTCGAGTCGATGGTGGCGACATCGCCGGTCCGCAGCCAGCCCTCGGCGTTCAGCGCGGCGGCGGTCTTCTCGGGGGCGCCCCGGTAGCCGCGCATGACGATCTCGCCGCGGACCAGTAGCTCGCCGTCCGCGGCGATCGAAACTTCCACGCCCGGCAAGGGGCGGCCCACCGAAGCCACTGGGGCCTCACCGGGAGGCGAGTAGGTCGCCATCCCCGACAGTTCGGACATGCCGAGGCCATTGCTCACCGGGATACCCAGGCCGCGCAGGTTCAGCAGCAGGCTCGGCGCGATCGGCGCGGCTCCCGAAGCCGCCACCCGCAATCGGTCCAGGCCGAACCGCTCCCGCAGCGGTGCCAGCTCCGCGGAGTCCAACGCCGCCCAGCGGTCGGCGAGTTCGGCGGTGAGTCGGCCACGCTCGGCGGCCTCGGCGTAGCGCAGGCCGAGACCGGGGGCGTCGGACAGCGCCTGGCGGCGTACCTCGTCGGGTTCGCTGGCCGCGGCCTGTTCCAGTGCCGCGCGGAGGCCGTTGTGGAGGCGTTGCCAGATCTGTGGCACCGCTCCGAAGACCTGGGGGTGGACGTCGGCGAGGGCGGCGGCGATGTCACGGGGCTTGTCGACGGTCGTCAGCTCGGTTCCCGCGGTCATCTGTGTGTAGTGCGAGGACCAGCGGTCGGCGATATGAGCGGAGGGCAGGAAGGAGATCATCCGATCGCCGGCGTTGATGCCGAGCCGTTCGTTCGCGCCCGCGCACTGGGCGAGTTCGGCACGGTGGGTGATCTCGACGCCTTTGGGCTGCCCGGTCGTACCGGAGGTGTAGATCAGCGTGAGCACGTCCTCCGGACGCACGGAGCGCCAGATCGCCTCGAAGTCGAAGCCCTCGACCGTACGGGAGGAGACGTCGTCCAGCGACAGGATCCCGGGGAAGGCGCCGTCGACGGTGACGACCGTCGCATCCACCTCGCGGGCGGGGTGGTCGAGCACGGGCAGGAAGCACTCCTCCGTGATAACCAGACGGGCCCGCGAGTCCGTGAGCAGGTGGGCGACCTGCTGGGACGAGGAGGTGTTGTAGATCGAGAATGGGATCGCCCCGAGATGGAAGACGGCCGTGTCGGCGACGTGGAAATCGGGCCGGTTGCGCAGCATGAGCGCGACCGTGTCGCCGCGGCGCACACCGAGGGCCGTCAGCCCCTCGGCAAGTGCCCGGACCCGGTCGGCGTACTCGGACCAGAGCAGCGTCGTCGTGTCACCGACGGTACGCAGGGCGAGCTGGTCGGCCTGGCGCGCTGCGGTCCGCTGGAACACCTCGCAAAACGTCCGGGGGGCGGTCGGCGTCACCGGGCAGCTCCTTTGCTGTCGGGGGAATCGGGCCTACTCGAAGGAGGCTGCCGGAGTCCCGCGGTGCCCGGCACGCACCGGGCGTGGCAACACTGTCGACCCACTATTGGCGACCAGTCAATAGTTGCCGGGTGATTTCACCTCCGTTTCTTGACGGGTCGCCAATAGGCAGCGAGAGTGTCCGCACCCCGGCACCTCACACCCGGAGCCTTCGCGCCCACGATCGACCCGAAGTCGATCGCCCCATCCAATTCGAATCGCCCCGCGCAGTCCGGTGGCGCCGGAGGCGGCGCCCGGCGTACCACGTACCACGGCTTCCGCCGACCTTCGCCGACGGGGGCCGTGAAAGGATGAAACCGTGACAGCCCCCTTCCCCGCCGAAGGGCGGGCACGGACCCGAATGGAGCCGGAAGCCCGCCGTGACCAGATCATCGCCTGCGCGCGCCGGGCCTTCGGCGAGAAGCCCTACGGCGCGGTGTCACTGGCGGACATCGCACGTGAGGCCGGCGTCACCCGGGGCCTGGTCAACCACTACTTCGGCGGCAAGCGAGAGCTTTACCTGGAGGTGCTGCGCGAGATGGTCGCCGTGCCCGACTCCGTGCTGGAGCGGCTGCCCAAGGGCACCCTCCAGGAGCGGGTGAACGGCGTCGTCGACCGCTTCCTCAGTGTCGTCGACCGCAACCGCGGCATGTGGCTCGCGACGGTCGACGCGCTGTCGCACGGCCACGATCCGGACGTCGACGCCGTCATGCGGGAAGCGGAGGAGACGACCGTCGACCAGACCCTGCGCGCACTCGGCATCGACCCGGACACCGAGGCGGACGAACCGCTGCGCGGCATGTGCCGGGCCTTCGCCGCGATGACACGGTCCGCGACCAACGAGTGGCTCAACCGCGGCACCCTGAGTCGTGGGCAGACGTTCGCCTTGCTGGAGCGCACCCTTCTGCTGATCATCACGGAGTTCGGGCCGGAGAGCCGCGGGGAGTGACGGAACGCGGGCCCGAGTGACCCCGCTGATCTCGACGTACCCCCTGCGTACAGACCTTCCTGACACCTGGGACCCGGCGCTCTCCGGTGCCCTCGCCGACTCCTCACGCCTCCTGTTGTCGGGTCGCCAATAGCGTGTTACGTTCCCGAATACGACCCCGGCGGTACCGCGAGCCCCCCGCCCGGCGGCACTTGAGCCCCCGCGACCGGTCGCGGATGCATGCGCGCCCCATTGCTCTGGAGCGCATCGAGGCTCCCCATCGAGACCGCCCTGCAGTCGAGTGCGGCACATGCCCTCGGACCACCGAAATCACCGAACCGTCGCATCTCGCGCAACTGAACAGACTAGGAAAGGTCATGAAATGGGAACTTCACTGGCCCGCCTGGGATCAGCTCCCGCAGACTTCGACCTCATCGGGATCGAGCCCGCCGCCGTGCAGTCGTGGGAGGACGGCAGGCGCACCGATGGAAGCGCCGGGACCTACGAGTGGTGGTACTTCGACGCCCACCTCGACGACGGCGCGAAGCTGGTCATGGCGTTCTTCACCAAGGACTTCGCCGACGTCGGCCGGCCGCTCTCACCCATGATCCGGATCGACCTGGACCTTCCCGACGGTACGAGTCACCGCAAGATCGCCGAGTGGAAACCCGAGGAGTTCTCGGCGTCCCAGGAGGGGTGTGACGTCCGGATCGGCGACCACTTCTTCCGCGGCGATCTGCACACCTACACGATCAGCGCCCGGATCGAGAACGTCGCCGTCGAGGTCACCCTCACCGGCGACATCCCCTCATGGCGGCCCGCGACAGGCCACTGGTACTTCGGCGCGGAGGGCGAGAAGGAGTTCAACTGGCTGCCCGCGGTCCCCCAGGGACGGGTGAAGGCGACCTACACCGTCGACGGTACGACCCGCACCTCCGCCGGTGTCGGCTATCACGACCACAACTGGGGCAACGCCCCGATGAACTCCCTCATCAACCACTGGTACTGGGGACGCGGCAGCGCGGGCCCCTACGCCGTGATCGCCTCGTACATCACCGCCGAGAAGGCGTACGGCAACACGCCACTGCCCGTCTTCATGCTGGCCAAGGACGGCCGGGTGATCGCCGACGACCCGGCCAAGGTCTCCTTCGAGACGCTCGGCGATTACACGGACGTCACGACGGGCAAGCCGGTCGGGAACGTGGTCCGCTACACCTACGCCGATGGCGACGACACGTACACCGCCACCTTCACGCGCTACCGCGATCTGTCCCTGAACAAGCTGATCGACAGCCTCCAGGGGCCGAAGAGGCTGGCGGCCAAGCTGGTCCGCTTCGACGGCGCCTACCTGCGCTTCGAGGGCGAGTTGCGCATCGAGCATCTCAGGGCGGGGAGTGTGGTCGAGAGCCACACGGATTCCGCGATCTGGGAGCTGATGTACATGGGCAGGACGCAGTAGCGGAAAGGCTGTTTCGTAGCGGAGGGCTCAGACACCCCCACGCTCACCGGGCTTCGCCGGTCGCCATCCGGAGTGCCGCATCGTGCACCAGCCGGGCGTGCATTTCGAGCAACGCCACCAGTTCGACGGAGTTCCCGCCGATCTGGCGCTGCACGAACAAGCCGTCAACGCCTGCGATGCCATAGGTGGTCAGCGTTCGGATCGCGTCCTCGTCCAGCTCCGGGAAAAGGGTCCGCGCAAACTCGGCGATCCTGCGACGGGCGGTCTCCCGGACCTGGAGGAAAACGGTCCTGCCCCGGGGCTCACTGGGCCGTCGCTCCAGGGCGAGCATGAGGCCCAGGCGCAGAAAGTCAGGGGCGTCGACCAGTGACTTCGCCACGCTGGTGGCCATGACGGTGATCCGCTCCAAAGGCGTCCCCGTGCCCTCATCCGGCAGCTCCACCGCGGTCAGCCAGGTGTCGAAGCTGCGCTCGATAACGGCGGCGATCAGGTCGTCCTTGTCCTTGAAGTGCCAGTAGATCGAGCTGGCGGGCAGCCCGCACTTGACGCTGACGGCCGCGATGGACGTGCCCTCGTACCCGCGCTCACCCGCGATCTCCACGGCGGCGTCGAGGATGCGCTGCCGCGATTCGATGCCGTTCGCGCGCTTCTTGCGAGTGGCCTGGGACCTGGTCATGAGCACTCCCTCCCGATCATGCCTGCTCTTGACTGTATCCGGCACCACGCTTACCGTAGTAGTCATTCCAATTGGATCGATCGCTACGGTAACCTGAAGGTCGTAGCCCTCGATCGCGACGCCGAGATCTCCTCGCGTGTCCGAGCCCTCTCCGTGGACTGAGAGGGCCCCGGCGCCCACGTCGCCGCGCCCGTCGTCGCGCAGTTCCCCCGCCGCCGACAGGCGTCACCCCGACAACAGCCCTTCGCCCACCGCGACCATCACCGCAAAGCGAGGAACGACATGACCACTCCGACCGACCTGCCGACGATGCAGGAGACGACCTATGACGTCGACGGTAAGAAGATCTTCGTCGCGGAGACGGGTGACGGCCCGCCGGTGGTGATGCTGCACGGCGGCGGTCCCGGCGCCTCCGGCGTCTCCAACTACACGCGCAACATCGCCCAGCTGGCCGAGCGGTACCGGGTCATCGTGCCCGACATGCCCGGTTACGGCCGCAGCAGCAAGGGTGTCGACAGCGCCGACCCCGTCGGGTACCTCTCCGGCCTGATCCGCGGTCTGCTGGACGAACTCGGCCTGGACAAGGTCCACCTGGTCGGTAACTCCTACGGCGGCGCCTGCGCGCTGCGGCTCGCCCTGGACACTCCCCACCGGGTCGACCGCATGCTGCTGATGGGCCCCGCCGGCGTCGGCACCACCCGCACCGTGCCCACCCGCGGCGCGAGGAGCCTGCTCGGCTACTACACCGGCGACGGACCGTCCCGGCTGAAACTGGAGACGTTCATCCGCAACTACCTCGTCTTCAACGCCGCCAGTGTCCCGGACTCCGCCATCGAAGACCGCTACCAGGCCAGCATCGACCCCGAGGTCATCGCCTCTCCGCCCACCAGGCTTCCCTCCGGGCCGGGCGCACTGCGCACCCTGTGGAAGATGGACTTCACCCGCGACCCGCGCCTGAGCCGGCTGTCCGTCCCCACCCTCGTGTTGTGGGGCGCCGAGGACAAGGTCAACCGCCCCTCCGGTGCCCGCATGCTGGCCGACCGCCTGCCCAACTGCGACCTGTACATGGTCGCCAACACCGGGCACTGGGTGCAGTTCGAGCAGGCCGGCCTGTTCAACCGTCTCTGCTCCGACTTCCTGGGAGGCCACCGATGAACACGTATGAGGGGCACGACGCCCCGTCGGTCTTCGGAGCCGTCCACCTCGGCTACATCATCATCGAGACCAACCGCTTCGCCGACTGGCAGCGGTTCGGCACCGACGCCATCGGCATGCATCACGACGCGCTCTCCCGTGACCTGATGCGCTTCCGTCTCGACGAGCAGGAGTGCCGCTTCCTGCTGCGGCGCGGCCCCGCCGAAGACGTCGTCACCACCGGCTGGCACATCGACGACCATGTCTCCTTCGAACAGATAGAGGCCCGCATCCGCGCCCACGGCGTGCCCCTAGTCGTCGGAACCGACGAAGAAGCCGCCCTGCGCGGTGTCGAACGCCTGCTGCGCTTCCCCGGGCCCAAAGGCATCACCCAGGAGATCTACACCACCCCGGTGAAGTCCGCCGAGCCCCTGCGCATGCTCGCCTCCGGCTTCGTCACCGGCGATGCCGGCATGGGCCACATCGCCCTGAGCTCCACCAGGCCGACGCAGATCCGCGGCTACTTCAACACCGTCTTCGACGCCCGCCTGACCGACTACATCGACGAGACCATGAGCGGCCTCAAAGTCAAGATCCGCTTCCTTCGCGTCAACGAACGCCACCACACCATCGCGGTGGCCAACCCCCTCAGGGTGCCGATCGACCCGATCCCCACCCGTGTCCAGCACCTCAACATCCAGGCCGCCACCCTCGACGACGTCGCCCAGAGCTACCAGCGCGTCCACGAACTCGGCTTCGGCTCGCTGACCGTCGGTCAGCACAGCAACGACCGCGAACTCTCCCACTACGCCCGCACCCCCTCCGGCTTCGACTGGGAAGTCGGCTGGAACCCCGTCGTCGTCGACGAGGCGACGTGGGAGCCCAGCACCCATCAGGGCATCAGCATCTGGGGACACCTCCCGGTCGGTGAGACCATCCTCGACAAGCTCGCCCAGTTCCGGGCCAGCGCCCGCTCCCTGGCCCATCCGGAAAACACCGTCCCCGCCCTCAGCGGTACGGGCATCGCCGACGACTGAACTGAGGGTGAGAACAAACGCGTCGTGCGGTTAGTCCGACGCCTCGGTGAGCCGGTCCAGATCCGCGTCCGTCAGACGCAGCGATTCCACCGCTAGGAGCGCGGGAAGCTGTCCCGCCGCGTAGCAATGGCCGACGAGGGCGCATCCGGTCTTTCCAATAGTTGCCGGCGGAGCCGCCGACGTCGTTCAAACCGTCTTTCCCGTGATCGCCGGGCGACAGCATGTGGAAGCGGGCCCTGCCCCCACAGCATTCCGCAGGATTGGCCCGGTACGGCTGTGACCGTATCCCTCACCCGTCGTACGGCACACGTTGTACGGGCCAGTGACGGTGCCCGGGGGATGTGCGGGTGAGCGGCGGACGACACCTTTGGCACGACGAACTCGACGCCATGTCTTGGCTCTTCGTCTCTCGCCCTGCCACATCCCATTGCGCGCGAACCGGCCGGAGCATTTCGGCGCGGTCCGCGGGAGGACAGACCATGCAACGCCTATTCGCCGGCATCGCCGCCGCCTCGCTTCTGCTCGTGGCCACGGCCTGTGGATCGTCCGGAAATTCCGGCGACTCCGCGTCGGAAAGCGGGGGCATCACCAAAGTCGAGGTCGGAGTCATTCCGATCGTCGACGTGGCCCCCATCTATCTCGGCCAGAAGCAGGGGATCTACAAGAAGTACGGTCTCGATGTCTCGATGACCACGGCGCAGGGTGGCTCGGCGATCGTGCCGGGCGTGGTCAGCGGCCAGTTCCAGTTCGGTTTCAGCAACACGACGTCGCTGATGGTCGCTCAGAGCAACGGCATACAGGTGAAGGCGGTCTCCAACGGTGCGGCGACCACCGGCGTGGACGGCGACGACTATGGCGCGCTCGTCGTCAAGAAGGGCAGTCCTCTCAAGTCCGCGAAGGACCTGGAGGGCAAGACGGTCGCCGTCAACACGCTGAAAAACATCCTCGACACCTCGGTCCGCGAGTCCGTACGCAAGGCCGGGGGCGACCCGTCGAAGGTGAAGTTCGTGGAGCTGGCCTTCGACCAGATGCCCGCGGCCCTGGAAAAGGGCCAGGTGGACGCCGCGACGGCGGTCGAGCCCGCGCTGACCACCATCCTGAACCAGGGCGGCGTGGAGATCGCGTCACCGTATGTGGACGTGGCCAAGGATCTCACCGTCGCCATGTACTTCACCTCGCAGTCGTATGCGACGAAGAACCCCGCTGTGGTGAGCAAGTTCCAGCAGGCCACCGCAGAGGCGCTGACCTACGCGAACAGCCACCCGGACGAGGTCCGCGACATCGTCGCCACGTACACAGAGATCCCAGCTTCCGTCCTGTCGAAGGTGACGCTGCCGAAGTGGCCGGAGGACATCAGCCGGTCCTCGGTGGAGACTCTGGAGAAACTCGGCGAGCAGGACGGCCTGTTCAAGACCGCCCCGGACCTGGATGAGCTGCTGCCGTGAGGATTCCGAACATCGCACTCGGAGCGGCAGGGCTCGCGACCTTCGTCGCCCTCGGCGAGGCTGCGCCGCGGCTCGGCCTGGTCGACGCCGACTACTTCTCGCCCCCGAGCAGGATCGCCGGCGCGCTGCGCGAGGAACTCGGCGACGCCGCCTTCTGGTCGGCACTCGGGGACACGCTGACAGGCTGGGTCATCGGCCTGGGGATCGCGTCGGGCGCGGCCGTCCTCTGCGGCCTGCTCATCGCCGTTGTGCCATTTCTGCGCCAAGTGACGGCGTCGACGATCGAGTTCCTGCGTCCCATCCCGTCCGTGGCGCTGATCCCGCTGGCGGTACTGCTGTACGGCTCCGAACTGCGCTCGGTGCTTCTGCTGGTGGTGTACGCGTCGTTCTGGCAGGTGCTCATCCAGGTGCTGTACGGCGTCCAGGACGTGGACCCCGTCGCCGACGAGACGGCACGGTCGTACGGGCTCGGGACCTGGGCCCGCATCCGGCATGTGACGTGGCCGACGGCCCTGCCCTACGTCATGACCGGGATCCGGCTCGCCGCGGCGGTTGCGCTGGTGCTCGCCATCACGGCGGAACTGGTCATCGGAGCACCGGGATTGGGGTCGCTGATCGCGGTCGCCCAGGCGTCACAGGCCGTGCCCGACATGTACGCGCTGATCACGGTGACCGGAGCCCTGGGGCTCTTGATCAACCTGGGGGCCCGAGCGGTGGAGCGGCGAGCCCTGGCATGGCACCAGTCCGTACGCGGGGAGACCGTACTGTGAGGGCGCTGACACGACAGGCGCTGTTCGCGGTCGGCCTGCCTGCGGTGCTGCTGGGACTGTGGTGGGCCGCGTCGGACGGGAGCACCGACCCGTTCTGGCCGCCGCTGCGCACGATCTTTCAGACCTTCCCCTCGGTGTGGACCGGCGAACGCCTGCGCGCAGACCTGCTGCCCAGTGTGCTGCGCCTGGCCGGCGGCTACACGCTCGCGGGCGTCGTGGGCATCGGCCTGGGCACCGTCATCGGTTCCTACCGTGGGGTGCGCGCCTTCTGCGAGCCCGTACTGGAGTTTCTGCGGGCAGTGCCGCCCCCGGTGCTGGTGCCGGTGATCATGCTGTTCGCGGGCATCGGCGACACGATGAAGATCGTGGTGATCGCGAGCGGCTGTGTCTGGCCGATCCTGCTGAACACGGTGGAGGGCGTGCGCGCGGTCGACTCGGTCATGCTGGAGACAGCGCGTTCCTATCACATCCGCGGTGTCGGGCGGATGCGCAACTTGGTGCTGCCCTCGGCGAGTCCGCAGATCGTCGCCGGTCTGCGCCAGGCCCTCTCGATCGGCATCATCCTCATGGTCATCAGCGAGATGTTCGCGGCGAACAACGGCATCGGCTTCAGCGTGGTTCAGTTTCAGCGCAGTTTTGCCATCCCCGACATGTGGACCGGAATCCTGCTCCTGAGCCTGCTCGGATTCCTGCTCTCCCTTGCCTTCTCTTTCGCTGAGCGGCGGGTGCTCGGCTGGTACCACGGCCTGCGCGCGTCCACCCGGCGGTCGTGAGTGAACATTCCGAAAGGGCGAACCATGCTCGACGTACGTGGCCTCCGGAAGACCTACCAAGGGTCCGGCCGGCAGGTGGAGGCGGTCCGCGACCTCACCTTCACGGTGAAGGCCGGTGAACTCGTCTGTCTGGTGGGACCGTCGGGCTGCGGCAAGACGACCCTGCTGAAGTGCATGGGCGGCCTGCTCAGCCCGACCTCGGGACAGGTTCTCCTCGACGGCGTACCGGTGACCGGCCCGCCGCCCGGAATGGCGATCGTCTTCCAGGAGTACGGGCGCAGCCTCTTCCCCTGGATGAAGGTCGCTGACAACGTCGAACTCCCCCTGAGGGAGAAGCGGATACCGAAGGCGAAACGCCGGGAGCTGGTCACCGACGCACTGCGGTCGGTGGGACTCCCGGACGCCGCCGACGCCTATCCCTGGCAGTTGTCCGGGGGGATGCAGCAGCGAGTGGCTATCGCCCGCGCGCTGGCCTACGAGCCCCAAGTCCTTCTGATGGACGAGCCGTTCGCCGCGGTCGACGCGCAGACCCGCGCCGACTTGGAGGACCTGGTGCGGGTCCTGTGGCACGAGCGCGGGATCACCATCCTCTTCGTCACCCACGACATCGACGAGGCGGTCTACCTCGGCGAGCGGGTAATCGTCCTCTCCGCCTCGCCGACCGTCGTGCAGGACGAGCTCCACATCGACCTGCCCGACGAACGGGATCAACTGCACACCCGGGTCGCCCCTCGCTTCACCGAACTGCGAACCCACGTCTACGAGCAGATCCAGGCGGCGAAGCGAGCCGTCCGGACGGACTCCGCGTCCACGGCATCGGCTGCGGCGACCGCGTCCGCGACCGGCGGGCATCCGACCGACTGAGCCCCGGCCGACGGTCCTCGTGATCGCCGCCGCTGTCACCGTCCCGGTCCCCGGGCTTCGCGGGGAACGGGACAGGGCGGCGGCGATCTCCATCACCGTACCCGGAGACGAACTCTCCGCTTTGCCGTAGGGTGACGGCATGAAGGACGCCATGATCCGGGTGGTCATCGCCGACGATCAAGCTCTGCTGCGGGGTGGATTCCGCATTCTGATCGACTCGGCCGACGACCTGGAGGTGGTGGGAGAGGCGGAGACTGGCCACGAGGCCATCGAAGTCGTCCGCCGCACCACACCGGACATCGTGCTGATGGACATCCGTATGCCGGAGCTGGACGGCCTGGCGGCCACGCGGGAGATCACCGCGGATCCGGATCTGGACAGCGTCCGCATCGTGATCCTCACCACCTACGAGGTGGACGAGTACGTCCTGCAGGCCCTGCGGGCCGGGGCCTGCGGCTTTCTGGGGAAGGGCATGCGCCCCGCGGAACTGCCTGAGGCCATCCGAGTTGCGGCGCGCGGCGAGGCCCTGCTGTCACCCAAGGCCACCCAGACCTTGATCACGAGGTACCTTTCACTGCCCGACGGACCGCCGGCCGCCCTCCCTGGAGAACTGGCCGAACTCACCGACCGCGAGCGGGAGATCGCGGCGCTGGTGGCAGAGGGACTGTCCAACCAGGCGATCGCCGAGTACCTGTTCATCTCCCGTCAGACCGTCCGCACCCATGTGCACCGGGCCATGGCCAAGGTCGGGGCTCGGGACCGGGCACAGCTTGTGGTGATCGCCTACCAGACAGGGCTCGTTCGCCCCGCGGCCGCAGAGCGCTAGCCCGGGACCGAGGCCCGAGGGGCGCCGGCCGGAACCGGGGTTCAGGGGTTCGTAGGGAGCGCGGGAAGGAACGCGTCCACGCTGAACTCCTCACGGCCCTCCGCGATGTCGAGGCGACCACCGACGGAGGCGGCTCGCTCGCGCAGACCCAGCAGGCCACGACCGGTGCCCCAAGGGGAATGCCGCCCGTCCTCGGTGCGGGTCACCGGGTTGACCACCGTGATCCGAAGCCGGTGGGCGGCGAAGGACAGACGGATCGTCGCGGACCGGGGCGTGGCGTACTTGAGCGCGTTGGTCAGTGACTCCTGGATGATGCGGTAGCCGGCCATGCTGACGGCCGGGCTCAGGCTGAAAGTGCTTCCGCCGCGCTGTACGTCGACCACCAGGCCGGCGGCCCGGAAGCCGTCGAGCAGATCGTCGAGGCGGTCGAGAGCGGGTATGGGCTCCGACAGGAGTGGCTCGCCGTCGGGCCGGCGCAGGACGGTGAGCATGGTGCCGAGTTCGGCGAGGGTGGTGCCACTCGCCGTGATGACGTGCTCGATGGCCGCCTCGGCCGCGTCGGGCTCCCGTCGCAGCAGGTGGGCGGCCGCCCCGGCCTGGAAGTTGATCACCGTGATGCTGTGGGCCACGATGTCGTGCAGGTCGCGGGCGAGCCGTAGGCGCTCCTCGGCGACCCGCTGGGACGCCTCCACCTCCCGGGTCCGTTCGGCGCGCAGGGCGCGGTCCTTGATGGCCTGGATGTAGGCGCGGCGGTTCCTGGTGGCGTCACCGATGGCGGTGGCCGCGCCGAGCCACGCGATCAGCATGAGGTTGGCCGGGTCGAAGATGTGAACTCCTGTCACGATCGATGTGAAGAGCTGGATCATGGTCCCGGCGATCGCGCCGGTGATCAGAGCGCGGGTACGCGGGGCCGCCACGGCCTCGGAATACAGGGCCACCAGACAGCACACGATTCCCGGGCCCGGCTCCTCCATCCACAGCAGGGCGACGAGGTAGCCGACGGTCGTCCCCGCGAGCGCGGCCACCGGCATATTCCGTCGCACCGTCAGCGGCCCTGCAGAAAACAGGGAGAACAGCATCGCGGGCCATACCGAGACGCCCTCCCGAAAGAATCCCGGGAGAATGAGCGCGACCCCGACAACGGCGATCAACCCATCGACGAGGAACGGATTGCCGAGCACCCGGCCGCGGATTCCGTTCAGCACACTCACCCTCTCCGGAGTCCGGCCGGTCTTTTCTCGCGACAGGGCGCGTCCACACAGTTAACGCCGTTCACGGTACGCACCACAACCGGCCGGGACACCTCAACCGCCGTACCGCACTGCGGTCGACCCATCCGCGGCGAACCTTCGCGTACATGGATCCACCTGCGCCTTCGCGGTGTCCAACGGATCCGGTCGACGGTTCGCCCTACGCCGACCCACGTACACCGCGGGGCAGGATACGGCGGGCACCGTATGCGCGAGAGACGGCATTCAGGGGACGCAGGAACCGGTTTTGAGAAGGCAGTTTGAATCCATGGCTTCCCCCCACGCGACGAGACCATTGCATCTTCTTCGGTCTCACCCGACCGTGCCGGGGAAACTGCGACGGAATGGCCCGGTATCGACCCGGCGTGACGCTCTT
This sequence comes from Streptomyces sp. NBC_00038, assembly GCF_026343635.1. Taxonomy (NCBI): domain Bacteria; kingdom Bacillati; phylum Actinomycetota; class Actinomycetes; order Kitasatosporales; family Streptomycetaceae; genus Streptomyces; species Streptomyces sp. NBC_00038. Next base: position 13,625 of record NZ_JAPELQ010000001.1, on the reverse strand, counting down.
TCTCAGGAAAAGCACAGTATCAGCTGCTTGTTCGTGTCAAGGAGTGTCGCCCGTCGTCCATGACGTCACACAAACCCGCACTCCGAGAAGGATGTTGATGTGAAGCGCCGAATTTTCCTTTCCGGCATGGCAGCCACCGCTGCAGGAGTGACCGCCACCACGTACTACGGCGTAGCGCAGGGCGCGGCGGCTGCGACCGTAGGCACGCTGACGTTCCCCAAGGACTCCTACACAACGAAGGTCAAGACCGTCACGACGGCCGACGGTGCCGAGAAGAGCGTCACGTACCGGTTCTGGGAGAACATCGTCTACGTCGCCAATCCCGTGGACCCGACCTACCAGTGCCTCAACGTCGAGCAGCCGGTCGAGATCGACGGGCAGGCCGTCGACGCCTCCCACGCTCCGATCTTCTTCTCCATCCCGCTCGGCGGCTTCAACTCAGGCACGCCCACCGGCCGCACGAACCCCGGCGGCGGCTCCAGCCCGTCCCCGAGCGACAGTTCCTCGGCCGACCCCAGCGCCACCCCGACCGCGACGCCCACGACCAGGCCGCCGCTGCCCCCCGGGGCGGGCGACCAGGGCGACAACTCGGCGCTGGCCCTCGCGGCCGGCTACGTCGTGGTCACCTCGGGCGCGCGTGGACGGGACAACGTCAAGGACGGCAAGTACTACGGCAAGGCTCCCGCCGCCCTCGTAGACCTGAAAGCGGCACTGCGGTACGTCCACAAGAACAAGGGAGTGCTGCCCGGCAACCCCAGCAAGATCATCACCAACGGCGGCAGCGCCGGCGGCAACTTCTCCTCGATGATGGGCGCCTCGGTGGGCAGCCCGCTGTTCGACTCCTACCTCCGGGAGATCGGCGCGGCCGAGGCGAGCGACGCGGTGTTCGCCTCGGCGGTCTTCTGCCCCATCATCGACCTCGGCAACGCCGACAAGGCCTACGAGTGGATGTTCGGCTCGGCCGAGCTGAACGGTGAATTGGTCGACCAGACGGCCTCGAAGCAGCTGACCGCACAGTTCGCGGAGTACCAGGCGTCCCTGCGCCTCCAGGGCGTGGGCCGGTTCGGCCGGGTGACGGCCGCCAACTATGACCGCTACTTGCTGGAGAACTACATACAGCCGGCCGCGACCAGCCAACTGCGGGCCCTCTCCGAGGTCGATCGGACGACCTACCTGACCGCCAACCCCTTCATCAAGTGGGCGGGCGACAAGGCGTCCTTCTCCTGGGACGGATACATCGCACACATCGCCCGGTCCCGTTCCGTGCCCGCCTTCGACGACAAGGCCATGGCACAGCCGGAGCCGGGTTACTTCGGCGACGAGACCCACAACTCCCGGCACTTCACCAACTTCGGCCTGCGGTACGCGACCGGTGACAAGACCGCCACGATCGATCGCGACATCCCGCACAAGGTCAAGCTGACCAACCCGATGACCTACCTGGAGGAGCGCAACCCGCGGCGGGCGAGGCACTGGTGGCTGCGGATCGGCACCAGCGACACCACGCACTCCCTGACCGCGATCACCAACCTCGCCCTCAAGACGCAGAACCTCGGTGACGACGTCAACCTTAAGATGTACTGGGACGGCGGCCACGGCGCCAACGAGGACCCGGGCGACCTGATCAAGTGGATGGGCGAGATCACCGGCTACACCGTCGGGTAGCACTACAGCGAAACCCGGTTGAACACCCACGAAGGACACCCTTCCACCCCGGCCTGGCCGTGACAGAAAGCAGAGAGCCCGACGCCTGGGCGGGGCGCCGCACGGTGCCCCGCCCAGGCGTCGCGAGGAAGCACAGACGATCAATCTCATTCTCTGTTGGTGCGGTTGAGTCGAGATGGCCGGATCGGGTAGTGGCTGGGTCCTCTGGTGTGGTTTCGTGCCCTTCCACGTAGATGTTCAGCGCCGTGGCCGCGGACGGTGCGATGGAGATGGTCCGAGAGCCGGTATCGAGCCGGGGTACAGGCACAGGGGTGTAGTTCCGAACGGCGAGTTCGGCAGTTTCGCCGACACGGAGGCCCACACGAACCGTCCGGCGAGGCCGGGTTCCTGCGCTAGGACTATGCGCTCGGGGCCGGCCGGCTGGCCGATCGCGACCGGCGTGATCGAAGGTGCCTGCCGGCATCTGATCGCCGACCGGCTCGACATCTCCGGCACCCGCTGGGGCCGCGACGGTGCCGAAGCCGTCCTCAGCCTCCGCGTCGTGCACAGCAACGGCGACTTCGACGCTTACTGGCGATCCCACGTCGCCCGCGAACACGAACGCCTTTACCAACCAGCTGGCCAGGGCGAGTACGCCGTCAGAGCCTGATCGCCACCTCACTCGAAACGAGCCGCACCCAACTCAGTTGGTCTGGTCCCCGGCGCTTGCATGCCGGTTGATGTATCAGTTGATGTGGTCCCACCTCGCCGGGGCGAGCCGGCCCGCCCCGGTAGGATCTCCTGATCATGGACGTGGTCGCGGGAAACGAGATGGTCGCCATCCCGTCGGGGCGGGTGACTCTGTCGGACCGGCGGACGCAGCGCAGTTGGTCGGTGGAGCTTGCGCCCTACCGGCTCGCGGCATTTCCAGTCACCCAGGCGTTGTATGCGCAGATCACCGGCCGACGGCCGAGCGCCGCTCACGGTGACCAGTTGCCCGTGGAGTCCGTTTCCTGGTGGGACGCGGCACGGTTTTGCAACGCGCTGTCCCTGCAAGAGGGGTTCACGCCTGCCTACCACCTCCCTGCCGACGGCGAAGGTATCGAGTGGGACGCATCCGCCGACGGGTACCGGCTGCCGACCGAAGCCGAGTGGGAGCACGCCTGCCGTGCGGGTACGACCGGGCCGCAGTACGCGCCGCTGGATGAGATCGCCTGGTACCGCGGCAACTCGAGCGAGCGCATCCATGCCGTAGGCGGCAAGCACCCCAACCCGTGGGGTCTTTACGACATGCTGGGCAACGTCTGGGACTGGTGCTGGGACGTCTACGACCCCGAGGTCTACGGCGCCTACCGGGTGCTGCGCGGCGGTGGCTGGTTCGATGAGCACTGGAGTTGCCGGGCCTCTGCGCGGCGCCGTAGCCACCCGACGTTCCAGGTCGACGACGTGGGGTTCCGCATGGCGCGCTCCGTCGGGTGAGGACCGGTTCCCGCGCGTCGTCGGGAAAGGGCGGGGTCTGTATTGATGTGCGGCTCCGCCGCGTGGGCCCGCCGAAGGCGCCCACCTCCGCCTCCACCAGCGTCCGGGAACGCCATGGCCCCGCCCCGCGTTGCCACGAGCATGACGACGAATAGGTCGAGGCCCGAGGTGCTGCGATACACCGCCTTCTCCAGCACCCCCGAAGGCGGAAACCCCGCCGGTGTCGTTCTGGACGCCACCGCCCTGGACGACAGCGCCATGCTGGCCATCGCCGCCGACCTCGGATACTCGGAGTCCGCGTTTCTGACCGCGCCCCCGGAGGGCCTCGGTGGCCAGGAGGGGCGGGCGTACAGCATCCGTTACTTCAGTCCCAAGGCCGAGGTGCCGTTCTGCGGGCACGCCACCGTTGCGACCGCCGTCGCGCTCGCCGAGCGGATGGGCCCCGGGGAGTTGGTGTTCGCGACGCGCGCCGGCGCGGTGCCGGTGGAGGTGGTCGAGGAGGGCGGGACGCTCCGGGCCACGCTCACCAGTGTCGAGCCGCACATCGAGGAGATCACCGACGCCGACCTCGCGGAGGCGCTCGCCGCGCTCGGCTGGCCCGCCGCTGATCTCGACCCGGCCTTCCTGCCCCGTATCGCCTTCGCCGGCGCCCGCCATCTCGTTCTCGCGGCGGCGACGCGCGCCCGCCTCGCGGATCTCGCGTATGACTTCGCGCGCCTCGAAGCCTTGATGCACCGCTTGGACCTGACCACAGTCCAGCTGGTGTGGCGGGAGTCGGCCGCCGTCTTCCATGTCCGTGACCCGTTCCCCGTCGGCGGCGTCGTCGAGGACCCGGCGACCGGCGCCGCGGCCGCCGCGTTCGGTGCTTACGCCCGTGATCTCGGCCTGGTTTCCGAAGACGCCGTCCTCACCCTGCACCAGGGCGCGGATCTGGGCCGCCCTGGCGAGCTCACGGTGACGCTGCGCGCGGGTGAACTGCGCGTCCGTGTCAGTGGTGCAGGAGCTCGCATCAGCTGAAGCGCAGCCATGATGGCAGCGCAGGCACAGGTCTTCCCGGTGATCACAGAGCATCGCAATTCCATATTCCGTGATCGCTAGGCCCGTGCCTCTTCTGCTCTCGGGGTGCTCCATCGCGCCTATCCGCGCGAGCTCTCAGGGCTCCTACCAAAGTGGTGGACTTGACCTGGTCAGCGGTCGGTATAGCGCACGGGGCCGCCGGGTAGGGGGACGTGGTCAGCCGCGCCGCGCACGCGATAATCCCGGCGACGTCGGTGGTCATCCCCGGGATACTGGTCGCCCATGGATGAGGTCGAGGTCGTTGTCGCCCATTCCGAGCGCGCGACTGTGCGCGTCGGTGACGTGTTCTTGAAAGTGGATGCCGATCAGGCGCGGATTGATGTCGAGGTCGAGGCGATGGCCCTGGCGCCGGTCCCGACCCCGGAGGTCCTGTGGCGCAAGCCGCCCGTGCTGGCGATCGCCGCGCTCCCGGGGACGACGCTTGGGCGCCTCGGCGGGCCGTCGACCGGGTCGCCAGCGGCGTGGGCCGCGGCCGGCGCCGCCATCCGGAAGCTGCACGACGCGCCCCTGCCGCCCCGGCCCGGCCAGGCCGGCCGGAGCATCGTCGCGCTGGCGGCGGAACTCGACAACGAGTGCGAGTTGCTCGTGACGAACGGCCTCCTGCCCGCCGACCTGGTCACCCGCAACCGCCAGGTCGCCGAGGCCGCGCTCCGGCCGTGGACTCCGGCGTTCACGCACGGCGACCTGCAGATCGCGCACGTCTTCGTCGACGGCGACGAGATCACCGGCATCATCGACTGGTCCGAGGCGGGGCAGGGTGATGCCCTGTACGACCTCGCCACCTTCACGCTCGGACACGAGGAGCACCTCGACGACGTCGTCGCCGGCTATGGCACCGACGTCGATCTCGACGTGATCCGCGCGTGGTGGTCGTTGCGAAGCCTGCTGGTGGTTCGCTGGCTGAGCGAGCACGGTTTCGACCCGTTCGCGCCGGGCTGTGAGGTCGACGTGCTGAGATCCCGTATGTGAGGCTGCGCGGGTCCGACTGCTACGTACGCGTTCTGACGCAATGAGCAGGTGGTTTTGTTCACGGAGCACGACAGCGGTTGTCCAGCACTCCGGGAGGCGCCCGCCCGGGGGCGAGGTCGATGTTCACGAGAACGGCCAGCACGTCGGCTGGAAAGGCAAGGTAGACCGGCTTGACCCTCGATCCTCGGGGGTGTCCCCGGAACGTTCACCTCGCCTGCGGTACACACACGTGGTGCGATGAAACAGGGGGTCGGGAAGGAGAGAGCGATGATCCCACCGGCAGGTGAGCGCAAGAGTGGCACGGGCCCTATGTCGGTCCGCCCGCTGGATGAGGCGGACCTTGATCGGGCCGACGAGGTCTTCAGGGTCGCCTTCGGGACGTTCCTCGGGGCTCCCGAGCCGAAGACGTTCTTCGGGACCGTCGACTACGTCCGCACTCGCTGGGCGGCCGATCCACAGGCGGCCTTCGCGGCGACGGTCGAGGGCGAAGTCGTTGGATCGAACTTCGCCGCCAACTGGGGCAGCGTCGGGTTTTTCGGACCGCTGACCGTACGTCCGGATCTGTGGGACCAGGGCATTGGCAGGCGTCTGATGGAGCCGGTCATCGACTGCTTCGACACCTGGGAGAACCGCCACCTCGGCCTGTTCACCTTCTCGCACAGCCCCAAGCACCTTGAGCTCTACCGCCGTTACGGCTTCTGGCCCCGATTCCTCACCGCCATCATGAAGAAGCAGGTCACTGACGGTGCCGCAGTCCCCGGCCGAGTGCTCTACGGCGAACTGCCCGCCGCCGAGCGGCCCGACGCACTGAGCCTCTGTCGCGCACTGACCGAAGCCGTGTACGAGGGCCTGAGCCTGGAACGCGAGATCGTGGCCGCGCACACGCAGGGACTCGGTGACACCATCCTGCTCCAGGGCGCCGGCTCCGAGCTCGACGGCCTGGCCGTCTGCCACTGCGGAGCCGGGTCGGAAGCCGGCGAGGACGTGTGCTTCATCAAATTCGGCGCTGTACGTCCTGGTCCGGAGGCCGCCGACCGGTTCGAACGACTGCTCGACGCATGCGAGCAGCTGGCCGCCGATCGCGGACTGGGTCAACTGGACGCTGGCATGAACCTGGGCCGCCCCGATGCCTACCGGCGCATGATCGACCGCGGTTTCCGCACTTGGTTGCAGGGCGTGACCATGCACCGGCCCAACGAACCCGGCTACAGCCACCCCGACGCGTATGTGATCGACGACTGGCGTTGACCACCGCCGCGCTCGGCCCGTTAGGAAGGCCCGGTGCTGTCGGAACCCGTGAATATTCCGAGCCAGTCGTCGCGGATCTCCCAGCGGATGCGCAGGCGGCGGAACCAGTGCAGCAGCGCGATCGCTCCTCCCACGACCCAGTGGTAGACGCCCAGGCCGGAGCCGTGCCCAGTGCCGCGCCGGGCAATGTGCGGGGTGATCTGCAACCGGCGGGCCTTGTCCCGGTAGACCTCGTGGTCATAGTCGCTAGCGGCGCAGGGTGGTTTCGCGTTCCAGGTGGGACAGTTTCTCGGGGTTGCGTACGGCGTAGAGCCCCGTGACGAGGCCTTCGTCGATGCGCATCGCCAGGACAGTGTCGATCTCGCCGTCCAGCCGGACGATGAGTGCCGGGTCGCCGTTGACGTGGGTCGGCTGCAGGGACATCGCGGCGGCGATCCTGCCCAGTACTTGGGCGACCTGGTCGGCTCCCACGACGGGTGCGAGTGCGGCCTGCACGACTCCGCCGCCGTCGGTGAGCAGGACGACGTCGGGGGCAAGGATGTCGAGCAGGCGTTGCAGGTCGCCCGTTTCGACGGCCCGCTGGAACGCCTCGACGGTGCGGCGGGTCTGGGCAGGGGAGGCGACCCTGTGCGGTCGGCGTGCGGCGACGTGGGTTCGTGCCCGGTGGGCGATCTGTCGGACCGTGGCGGGGTTCTTGTCGATGGCCTCGGCGATCTCGTCGTATCCGAGGTCGAACACGTCGCGCAGTACGAACACCGCCCGTTCGGTCGGGGCGAGCGTCTCCAGCACCAGCAGCATTGCCATGGAGATGCTGTCGGCCAGCTCGATGTCCTCGGCAACGTCGGGCGCGGTGAGCAGGGGTTCGGGCAGCCAGGGGCCGACGTAGGACTCCCTGCGCCGGGTGAGTGTACGCAGATGGCTCAGCGCCTGCCGGGTGGTGATGCGGACCAGGTAGGCACGCTGGTCCCGCACGATGTCGGGATCGACGCTCGTCCACCGCAGCCAGGTCTCCTGCAGGACGTCCTCGGCGTCCGCGGCCGAGCCGAGCATCTCGTAGGCGACGGTGAACAGCAGGTTGCGGTGGGCGACGAACGCCTGGGTCACGCTGTCCATGCGGTCGCCGCGAGTGGCCGGCTCGGATGCGTCCTTTGTCCCGTCGCTCACCGTTCGGTCGTTCATCGTCGGCTCCTGCCCGTTCGCTGTCGACTGCGCCGTACACCAGACGCCGGCCCCCACCGCTTTGTGACACCCGCGAGCGGTGACGCACGCCACATCGCCGTGCCGTCACAGGGGCCGGGCCGTCGGCATCTTGTGTTCGTCATGTGCAGCAGCACGCGACCCCACGAGTCACGAGTGAGGACTACGTCATGGAACCTCGTTTCAACCTGTTCGACAGCCCGACCGCCGCGAAGGTCGCCAAGCGGTTCTACAACACCTCGTTGGCCCTGGAAGGGTCGACGCTGCCGAAGGCCCTACAGGAACTGGTGCAGCTGCGGGTCAGTCAGATCAACGGCTGCGGTTTCTGCGTCGATGCCCACACCAAGGAGGCGGCGGCCGCCGGTGAAACCGCGCTCCGGCTCAACCTGGTCGCCGCCTGGCGGCACAGCACCGTGTTCACCGAGGCCGAGCGGGCCGCGCTGGCACTCGCCGAGGAAGGCACCCGGCTCGGCGACCACGGTGTGTCAGACGAGACCTGGGCCCAGGTGCGCAAGCACTACGACGACGATCAGGTGGGTGCGCTGGTCTGCCTGGTCTCCCTGATCAACGCGGCCACCCGGATGAACGTGATCGTCCACAATCCGGGGGGCTCGTACGAGCCCGGCAAGTTCGCCAATATGTCGAGCTGACCGGCAGGCGGAGCGCGGCTCGTCTCGGATCGTTCGATGTGGGGCGGGCCCGTACCTGCCGCGGACGGCAAGGATGTGCACCGTCCCATGCCGCGAAAGGAATCGTCGGATGGCGGCTACCAAGAGATCGTCCTGGAGCTGCGCGACGTATCCGACATGACGGCCGAAGGTGTGCAGGGCCTCGACCTGCTCGGCGGTGGCCGCACCGCTCAGGCCCCCAGCGCGCACGCATATCCGAAGATCCGGACGGTCTTGGCCTGCACCACGGCCAATGCATCGGAAAGAGTGAGCTCGGGCCGGCGCTCGTTGCGGACGTCGGTGACCTGTTCCGCGCACAGATGCTGCAGCGCCGCCCCCATATCTCTGCGAGGCTTCGGCGGCAGCCGGGAAGCTCTGCTCCGCGAGGATCTGGAACGCCAGCGCGAGCAGGGCATTGCCGGCAGCACCAGCGTCACCATGCGGTGCCGGGAGAGGAAGCCTTGCGGAGGCGATCCCCCTGGCCGGTCCAGCCATGGTGATATTCGACGATTTCCCGGACCGGCGAGGGAAGACGCTGGACCTGTGCTCGCAGGGTCGGCTCCAGCAACTCGTACAAATCTGTGAGGATCTGTCGGACCGTTCGGGCTGGGGGAATCGTCACAATGAATCCTCCGCAACAGGAGACACGATTCAAATACGGCCGTTGCGAAGCGCAGCCGGTGCCCGTCGGCGCGACGGTGCAGCGCCCACCTCCGTCCCGGCGGACGAAGCCGTTTCCCCGCTCACAGCCGGCAGAGAATCTATCCCTCATACGCCCCACCCAACCTCGTGGTTGCGCCCTCGAAGAGGTGAACCACTCCGCGACTGACCGGAGCCTGCCTTCGCACCTTCTATGGGTGGAGCACCAGGCAGGTGGTGGTGGCGTGTGCGATCAGTTTTCCTCGTTCGTCGAAGACTTTCCCTTCGGCTGTCGCGGTGCTGCGGCCTGTGTGGATGACGGTGCCTTCGGCGGTGAGGGTTTGTCCGTCGGTGTGTGCGGCGCGGATGTAGTTCACCTTCAGTTCCAGGGTGGTGTAACCGACGCCTGCGGGCAGGGTGGTGTGGACCGCGCAGCCCATGACCGAGTCGAGCAGGGTGGCGGCGATGCCGCCGTGAACGGTGCCCAGCGGGTTGGCGAAGTCGGGGCGGGTCTGCAGTGAGGCGACGAGACGGCCGTGCTCGACTTCGTCGAAGCGCATGCCGAGGAGCCGGCCGATGGAGGGGGTGTCGGCGGGGTGCTCGGTCTTGAACCAGCGCATGAGTTCGAGGCCGGTCAGAGCGGTGAGATCGGTGGTGGTCACGGATGTTCCTTGCTTTCGTGTTGATGGTCAGGCCGCGCAGCGGTACGGCGTGTGCCGTGTCAGCCGAGGGGGTTGGCGGTATCGAGCAGGGCGGCCAGCGCGGGGGCGTACATGCGGGCCTTGATGGTGGCGAGGGTGTCGCCGGCCTTGTTCACCTGTGTCCGGGCGAGTTCGATGGCGACCGTACGGACGGCGTCTTCGGCGACCGCCTGGTCGACGATGCCGGCAGTTGTGGCATCGGCCCCGCCGTAGCGGTGGGCCGTGAGCATGGCCCGGTGTGCGGTCTGCGGGGTCAGCCGGGCCTGGATGAGGGCGGACATGCCGGGCGAGAAGGGGATGTTGATGTCCGCCTCGGGCAGACACCAGTAGCCGCGGTCGGCGCGCATGACGCGGAAGTCGTGGGCGAGGGAGAACATCGCGCCGGCGGCGAACGTGTGCCCCTGGAGGGCGGCGACAGTGATCATCGGCAGTGACAGCAGCCGCGCGAACAGGTCCTGGACCGAGACGATGTAGTCCTGTTGCTGGTCGGCGTGGGCGAACAGCCAGTCCAGGTCAAGGCCGTTGGAGTAGAACTTCCCGGTCGCGGCCGTCACCAGGGCCCGGGGGCCTTCGGTCTTCTCCACCTCGTCCAGCGCGGCGCCGACGGAGGCAAGCCAGTCTGGGTGGAAACGGTTCTCGCCGTCCCCGAGGTCGAGGACGAATACGTTGTCATGGCGATCGAGCGTGGGCATTTCGGCTCCCTCACTGTGCGCTGGTCAAGGGTGGGGGCGCGTTACGGCCTGGGCTCGGTGCCGGAATCGGGCCGCGCCCGTAGTGCGTGGGTCAGCAGGTCATGGATCTCGGCCGCGGCCGCATCCAGCGGGGCGGAGCTCTGTTCGACGCGGCACATGATCACCGCGCCTTCGATCGCGGCGATGATGAACGCGGCCAGCCTCGTGGCTCGCTGATCGGGCAGTCCGTGCCGTACGAGCGGGGCTGCGAGCGCCTCCTGCCAGCGGGCGAACACGGAGGCGGCGGAGCGGGCCAGCTGCGGGGCATCGTCGTTGGTCTCCACCGCCACGGCCACGACGGGGCAGCCAGCCCGGAAGTTGCTCTTGACGAGCCGGTCACGCCACCGCGTGAAGAACTTGTCGATCGCCTGTACCGGGTCGTCGTCCTGCATTGCGGCGTCGAGCAGACCGGCGATGAAGTCACCTGCGAGAGCCACCGCCTCGTCCAGGAGTTGGGTCCGCCCGCCAGGAAAGTGGTGGTACACCGAGCCGCGGGGGGCGCCGCTGTGCTCCAGGACACGGTCGATGCTGGTGCCGCCGGCCCCGTACTCACGCAACAGCGCAGCGGCACTGACGATCATGCGCTCACGGCTGTCGCTCTTGCGGGGGCTCATTTGGAGGGCCTTTCTGGCGCGGTCGTACGGACCTCGCCCGCGTTGACTACCTAGCGGTAACATATGGTGTATGGCATAGAACATGCAAGGGGTGGCTCATACGACTTCCCGATGGAAGTGCAGGCGTCACCGGGGCGGGCGGAACCTCCCGTTCGACCCCGTCCTGACGCATGTCGGACTGGCCGAATCCCTCGTGCGAGCTGGCCACTTGGGCGCGGCCTGCGGCCACTGGGGCGCCTTCCTGGGCCACCGTCCGCATCTGCGCTCGGCCCAGGTGGAGCGGCGGGTGGGGTGCCTGCGCCTGCGTCGGGCTATCGACAGGCGGCAACCGTTGTCGACCGGGCGCAGGAGGCCGCGCCGGCGTCGACGGCTTCTACTGCCGCCCCGGCCTGGTCGGCGCCCACGAGAAGGCGGGGTCGAGGGCGACGTCGGCCGCTTCCGACGCATCGACTTCGTCCTCGTCCCGGAGGTCGGCTCGCTGGCCGAGCTGAACATGCTGGTCGAGCGGTGGGACGGGGAGGGCGAGGCTCGCCGGATCCGGATGCGACCGCGCACGGTCGTTGCTGGAACTCACCGACAGGCGTTGCTGCCTGTCATCGACGTACTCACTGACCGCTTGGGCTTGCTGCTCGACCAGTTCGTATGGTTCCGATTCCGGCGACCGGCACGTCGATGTGCTGTTGGGGACCAATCTCGAGTTCATCCACCACGCGGCCGAGACCGCGTTGCTCCGTGACCTGTGGGGAGCTCACTGCGCCACTCCCGGGTAGACCCCTGCGCGCCGGGGGTTGGTGCCATTGCTGTGAACCGTCCATCCGGTATATTTTCTGACTGTTGATACGGCTGGCTGGGTTGGGTGGGTCAACTCCTGTGGGGTGGTGGGGAGTTGTTGGGGTGGGCTGGGTTCTTCTGGTCGCCTTCTGGCCGTCTTCCTGGTCGTCTTGTGGTCGTTTTCTGGTTCGTGTTTCTGGTTGTGGTGTTGCTGGTGTGCTGGTCCGTGTCTGGGGGAGGTTCGGGATGGTGCGTGGCGTGCAAGTGCAGGCGCAGGTGGTGATCTGCGGTGGGGGGCCGGTGGGGATGCTCCTGGCGTGTGAGTTGGCGGGGCGTGGGGTGTCTGTAGTGGTGGTGGAGGTGGAGGCTGGGGTCTGCCAGCGGCCGAAGGCGACGACGTTGCATGCGCGGACGGTGCAGTGTCTGGTGCGGCGGGGTCATCTTGCGGGACTTGCGGCGGCCGGGGAGGGCGGCGGTGCGGGGTCGGGTGGTGTGTTTCATTTTGGGGGGTTGTCGGGGTTGTTGATTTCGGTGCCGGTGGGGGAGCCGGTGGCGGTGTTGAAGTGTGCGCAGGTGGTGTTGGAGCGTCATTTTGAGGGGCGTGCGCGGGGGTTGGGGGTGCGGGTGTTGCGTGGTTGTCGGGTGGTGGGGGTGCGTGAGGAGGCGGAGGGGGTGCATGTCACGGCTGAGGGGCCGGGTGGCCGGGTGGAGTGCACGGGGGCGTATCTGGTGGGTGCGGATGGGGCGCGGAGTGTGGTGCGGGAGGAGGCGGGTTTCGCCTCGCGGTCGTATCCGGCGACGGTGTCGGCGATGGCGGGTGATGTGCGTTTCGAGGGGAATGGGGGTTTTGTGTCGGGGTGGCATCGCACGCCGCGGGGGTGGGTGGTGGCGAAGGAGGTGGGGGGTGGGGTGGTGCGTCTTCGGACGTTGAATTGTTCGGGTGCGGTTGGGGGTGTGGGGCGTGGTGTGGCGTTGACGGTTCAGGAGTTGGGGCGTGAGGTGTCGTGGATCGCGGGGCGGGAGGTGGGGGTGCGGGATGGCCGGTGGTTGAGCAGGTTCAGTGATTTCTCGCGGCTGGCCCGTTCCTATCGCAGGGGGCGGGTTTTTTTGGCGGGGGATGCGGCGCATGTGCATTTCCCGATCGGCGGGCAGGGGTTGAGTACGGGGTTGCTGGACGCGGTGGATCTGGGCTGGAAGCTGGCGTTCGCGGTGCACGGTCACGCGGGTGCGGGGCTGCTCGACAGTTACGACCTGGAGCGGCGCCCCGCGGCGCAGCGGGTGATCGATCACACGCGGGCGCAGCTGGCGCTGATGCGGCCCGGTCCCGAACTCGATCCGCTGCGGGCGCTGTTCGGTGAGCTGCTGGCCCGCGGCGGGGGTGGGGAGGGCGGGGTGCTGGCGTCGATGGTGAGTGGGCAGGACACGGTGCTGCCGGCGCGGGGGGCGGATGCGCCGCCGTGGGAGGGAAGGTTCCTGCCCAATACCGGCCTGGTCACCCGGGAGGGCCGTACCGATGTGATCGGCCTGCTGGCTGAGGGGCGGCCGCTGCTGCTGCTGTTCGGCGGGCCGGGCAGCAGCGGGGGGTATGAGGAGGAGGCGCGGGGGTGGGCCCATCTGCTGCGGGTGGTGTATGCCGAGCCGGTGCCCGAGTTCGGGTGTGAGGCGCTGCTGGTGCGGCCTGATGGTTACGTCGCGTGGGCGTCGGGGGGTGTGGGGCCGGCTGCCGCTCTGGCGGCGTATTTCGGTGCGCGCCGGGGCGTGGGGGCCGGGAGTGTGCGGGCGGGGGCGGCCGGCTGACGAGGCCTGGCCGCGGTATGGCTGTGGGGGTTGGCCGGCTGACAGGCCTGGCCGCGGTGAGGGTGTGGGGTTGGCGGGCTGACGGGGCGT